>NZ_MCNV01000023.1 GCF_001718195.1 Paraburkholderia nodosa | reverse complement strand
CTGGGCGTGGAAGAAACGCTGAAGATTGCAGCCGCATACGACCTCGTCATCATCCACACGAGCACGCCGTCGTTCCCGACCGACGCGCTCTTCTGCGAAGACCTCAAGAAGCGCAAGCCGTCGATCGTCATCGGTCTGGTGGGCGCGAAGGTGCAGGTCGATCCGCACAATTCGCTCACGGCGAGCGAGGCGATCGATTTCGTCTGCCGCGAGGAATTCGACTTCACCTGCAAGGAAATCGCCGAAGGCATGCCGCTGGCCGAGGTCAAGGGCATTTCGTGGCGCGCGAAGGACGGCTCGATCGAGCACAACCCGGGGCGTCCGGTGCTGGAAGACATGGACTCGCTGCCGTTCGTCGCGCCGATCTACAAGCGCGACCTGAAGATCGAGAATTACTTCATCGGCTACCTGAACTACCCGTACGTGTCGATCTACACGGGCCGGGGCTGCAAGTCGCGCTGCACGTTCTGCCTGTGGCCGCAGACCGTGAGCGGCCACGTCTACCGCACGCGCTCGGTCGAGAACGTGCTCGAGGAAGCGAAGTGGATCCGCGAGAACATGCCGGAAGTCAAGGAGCTCATGTTCGACGACGACACCTTCACCGACGACCTGCCGCGCGCCGAAGCGATCGCCATCGGTCTGGGCAAGCTCGGCATGACGTGGTCGTGCAACGCGAAGGCGAACGTGCCGTACAAGACGCTCAAGATCATGAAGGAAAACGGCCTGCGTCTGTTGCTCGTGGGCTTCGAATCGGGCGATGACCAGATTCTCGTGAACATCAAGAAGGGCGTGCGCACGGACTTCGCGCGCCGCTTCAGCGCCGACTGCAAGACGCTCGGCATCAAGGTGCACGGCACCTTCATTCTGGGGCTGCCGGGCGAGACGCAGGACACGATCAAGAAGACGATCGAGTACGCGAAGGAAATCAATCCGCATACGATTCAGGTGTCGCTGGCGGCGCCCTATCCGGGCACGACGCTGTACAAGCAGGCCGTGGAAAACGGCTGGATGGAAGAGAACAAGACCATCAACCTGGTGAGCAAGGAAGGCGTGCAACTGGCGGCGATCGGCTATTCACATCTGTCGCGCGACGAGATCTATCACCACCTCGAACAGTTCTATCGCCAGTTCTATTTCCGGCCGTCGAAGATCTGGGAGATCGTGCGCGAGATGCTCACGAGCTGGGACATGATGAAGCGGCGTCTGCGCGAAGGCGTGGAGTTCTTCCGCTTCCTGCGCGCACACGAGGCATGATGGACCGCTCGTCTCACGATGCGCGCGCGCTCATCTTCACCGCCGACGACTTCGGCCTGCACGAGCGGGTCAATGCGGCGGTGGAGCGCGCGCATCGCGAGGGCGTGCTCGACTGCGCGAGCCTGATGGTGGCCGCGCCCGCCGCGGCGGACGCCGTGGCACGGGCGCGCCGCACGCCGGGTTTGCGCGTCGGGCTGCATCTGGTGCTGGCGGACGGTGCGGCCATGCTGCCGCGCGCGCAGATTCCCGCACTCGTCGACGCGCAAGGGCGTTTCGGCGACAACATGGTCCGCGACGGCGTGCGCTTCTTCTTCCTGCCGCACGTGCGCAGGCAGCTCGCGAAGGAGATCCGCGCGCAGTTCGAAGCGTTCGCGGCGACCGGGCTCGCGCTCGATCACGTGAACACGCACAAGCATTTTCATCTGCATCCCACGGTGCTCGCGTTGATTCTCGAGATCGGCCGCGACTATGGTTTGCGCGCGATGCGTTTGCCGCTCGAGGCGGGCGCGCCGTTCGCGCTCAAGCCCTGGCTCGCGCTCGTGCGCGCGCGGCTCGCGCGTGCGGGCGTCGCGCACAACGACTACGTGGTCGGCATCGCGAAGACGGGCGCAATGGACGAGGCCGCCGTGCTCGACGCGCTCGCGCATCTGCCCGCGCAGGGCGTAGGCGAGATCTACTGCCACCCGGCGCTCGCCGATGATGCGCACGAAGGGCCCATCACGCCGTCGATGCAGACGTATCGCCACGCCGACGAATTCGGCGCGCTCATCTCGCCTCGCGTGGCTGCAGCGCTCGCGCAAGCGGGCGTGCGCCGGGGCGGCTTCACCGACGTGTTTTTCGGCGCGGCTTCGGGCTCCGATCCCGCTGCGTCGCGCGGTCCCGAGGTGCAGGTGTCATGAAGTGGCTGCAATGGCTGGGCTTGCCCGCCGGGATCGCCATCCTGATCGGTCTCGTCGTCCATAACGGCGCGCACGATGTGCTGCGCGTGATCGGCACCGCAGGCCCCATGCTGCTCTGGCTCGTGCCGTTCCACGCGCTGCCGCTCCTGCTCGACGCGCATGCGTGGCGCCTCCTGCTCGACAAGCGCGCACCGCTGAGCTTCCTCTGGTGGACCGCGACCGTACGCGAGGCAGTGAACCGGCTGCTGCCCGTGGTCGGCGTGGGCGGCGAACTCGTCGGCATTCGTCTCGCGCGCTGGAAGGTGCGCAATGCGAGCGAGGTCACGGCTTCGGTGATCGTCGAGGTGTTCGTGACGATTGCCGTGCAATACGCGTTCTCGGCGCTCGGCGTCGTGCTGATCGTTGCGGCGACCGGCGCCGGCGGCTCGCTGCGCACCATCGCCACGATCGCACTGGCGCTCGTGCTCACGGCGCCGCTGCCCGTGCTCGCCGTGTTGCTGGTGCGTCGCGGCGGCGTTTTCCATGCGATCGAACGCTGGGCCGCGAAGCTGCTCGGCGCCGACAATCCGCTCATGCTCGGCATCGACGGCAAGCAGCTCGACGCCGATCTCGACGCGCTGATGTCGCGCACGGGCCTCATGTTTCGCGCTTTCTTCTGGCAGCTCGCCGGCTACATGCTCGGCGCGTTCGAGACGTGGTGGGCGCTCGCGCTGCTCGGCCATCCGGTGACGGTGGGCGATGCACTCGCCATCGAAGCCATCACCCAGGCCGTGCGTCATGCCGCCTTCATGGTGCCCGCCGGGCTCGGCGTGCAGGAAGTCGCCGTGGTGCTGCTCGCGCAGCTTTTTGGCGTGAGCCAGGACGTGGCGTTCTCGCTCGCGCTCGTCAAGCGCATGCGCGAAGTGGTGTTCGGCGTGCTCGCGCTGCTCTCGTGGCAGGCTGCGGAAATCGTTCGCACGCGTCGCACCATGCGCCACGGCGCGCAGCCCGCCGCGCAGACTGCTGACGCGCTGCCCGCCGCGGCGAGCGTGTCCGCACGCGCGCCGACCCCGAAGCGGGACTCGCAGCACGATCAGGTCCATTGACGGTACATTGTGGGCATGTCGATGCGCGCCGGATCGGCGCGCGTAGACGCAAGTCCATGTTGATGCGTTAGCAAGGACATGAAGCCCACGTTTTCACTCACGCGTTCGCTCGCGCTCGCGTGCGCCGCCACGGCGGCGTTCACGCTTTCCGGCTGCGACGATCGCCAGTTCGATGCCATGCTCGATACCATCCGGCAGGGATTCAAGGCGTTCTTCGATTCCGTGAAGCCCGACGCGCTGCTGCTCAAGGGCCTCACGCCAGGCGTTTCCACGCTCGAGCAGGTGCGCGAGCAAATGGGCAAGCCCGAGACCGAGCGCGTGTTCGACGACGGCTCGCGCCGCCTCGAATATCCGCGCGGCCCGCAGGGCCTCAAGACCTGGATGGTCGACATCGGTCCGAACGGGCGGCTCGTGGCCATTACTCAGGCGCTTACTGCGGAAAACTTCGCGAAGATCCGCGTCGGCATGAGTGAGGACGAGGTCCGGCGATTGCTCGGTAAACCCGGGCAAGTGGCCGGCTACCGCTTGAAGAAGGAGACGGTGTGGAGCTGGAAGTGGCTGGAAGGGGGCGTGACGCCCGAAGCGTATTTCAATGTGCATTTCGGACCGGACGGGCGGGTCACGACGACCTCGCGCTCGGACGTGATCCGCGGTCGCTGACTGCGTTGACTCCGTCGACCCAGGGCCACGCAAGGAGGCGCGCATGATGAACCGGCGACGGCCCAAGCGTGTCGGACTCGTGCTCGGCGGTGGAGCTGCGCGCGGCTGGGCGCATATCGGCGCGATTCGCGCGCTCGAGGAAGCGGGCATCAAGCCCGACGTGGTATGCGGTACGTCGATTGGCGCGCTCGTCGGCGCCGTGTACGCGAACGGCGATCTCGACTGGCTTGAAGACTGGGTAGGCAAGCTGACCTGGCAGACAGTGGTGCGCCTGCTCGACTTGCGTTTTTCGGGCGGGCTGCTCGGCGGGCGCAAAGTGATCGACCTGTTTGCGCACCAGTTCAACGGCCGCTCGATCGATGACCTGAGGCTGCCGTTCACGGCGGTCGCTACCGAACTCGACACGGGACGCGAAGTCTGGCTGCGCGAAGGCGGCGTGGTGGACGCCGTGCGCGCTTCGATCGCGATTCCCGGCATCTTCACGCCGATCTGGCATGACGGCGTGTGGCTCGTGGACGGCGGACTGAGCAACCCCGTGCCGGTATCCGCCGCGCGTGCGATGCGCGCCGACACCGTGATCGCCATCGACCTCAATCACGACATTCTCAACGGCCGCGACCTGGGCGGTGCGATCGACACGATGCCGCGCGAGCTGCCCGTGGAGGCGAGCGACGCGGCGACGGCGGCATCGGCCGCCGTGGCGGCCAGCGGCGGCGCCAATGGTGCCGAAAACAGCGAAGCGGGGCCCGAACCGCTCCTGCGCCGCAATGGCAAGCGCTTTCCGCGCTGGCTGCAGCCTGCAGGCCCCGGCGCGGCTGGCGGTCCGGACGTGCGCGTGGCGCCGCCGCCTAGCACGCGTGCGCCTTCCGTGTTGAGCTCGGTGGCCCAGAGCATCGACATCATGCAGGTGCGCATTACGCGCAGCCGCCTGGCAGGGGAGCCCGCCGACGTGCTGATCCAGCCGCGCCTGGGCGGCATGGGGATTTTCGACTTTCATCGCGCCGCGCCCGCCATCGAGGAAGGGCGCGCAGCCGTGCAGTACATGATGCCGGCCATCAAGGCACAGCTGGGGCTGGACTAGAGCGCTTCTGGCTACCGATCCAGAATGCCGGCGACGGCGACGGCGAGGGCAGGGCGGTAGCGCCGTTCCGGTCCTCACTTCATCGCCGCGAGCCAAACCCAGCCGTGCTCTGTGCGGCGTAGGGCCGTCACGGAAAGCGGCGCGATTTCGATCGAGCGAAACCCCGCCGAGGGCGCGCCCAGCGCGTGAAGAATCGCCGCCCGGATCACGCTCGCGTGCGTGAAGGCGACCACGTTGTGCCCCGAGTCGGGCACCGCATCGAGCCAGGCGCTGACGCGCGCGCGGACATCGTCGAACGATTCGCCGCCGCCTGGCGGCCGAAAGCCCGGATCGCGCGTCCAGGCCGCAAGGGCCTCGGGCGCTTCACGCGCGAGATCCGTCAGGCGCTGACCTTGCCACGCGCCGAAGGCGGTTTCGGCGAGCGCGTCATCTGGCGTTGCCCCCGCGAAGCCTGCCGCGCGTGCGCTCGCGCGGGCGATCGCGGCGGGACTCGTGAGCGCACGCGGCACCTCGCCATTGCGATTACTACCGGCCAGCCCCGCGTGCCAGCGCTCGCGCCAGGCGGCAAGCGCCTCGAGTGCGCGCGCATCGAGCGCTGCTTCGGCGTCTTCACCCGCAACAGGCACTTCAGGCACGTGCGGGAACGTGCCCGAGCGCAGCGCAGCGTTCGCCGCATGGCTCACCAGCCAGACTGTCGTCGACATGCTTTTCCTTATGCTTCACTACTCTTTGGCTGACATCCGGGCCGCGGCCGGCCGCCGCAGCGCGTAGAATACAGGCTCCACGACACGCGGAAGCCGGTGCAAGTCCGGCGCGGTCGCGCCACTGTAACTGCTTGCCGTCGAAAACATCGAAGCAACGGAAGTCAGACCTGCGCGTCGTGAACCACTCTTTCAACGACCAGCGGGGCGCGTAACCCCAGGAGAAGTCAGCATGTCCGAAACCTCATTCCCCTTGCAGCACGCCCCGGCCGCGCCGGCGCCCATTGCGCTGCGAGACATCCTGCCCTGGGCGATCTTCGGCGGCCTGATGCTGCTGCTGGCCCTGTACTTCGTGGGCGCCGAGCAGGGCGCCACGTCGATCTTCCCGGGCATGTACGTCCACGAGTTCGTTCACGACGGCCGCCATCTGCTCGGCTTCCCCTGCCACTGACCGGGAGCTGACCATGGTTGGCAAGTTGCTGGTGCGCGGCATGCTCGCAGGCATCGCCGCGGGACTTCTCACGTTCGGCTTCGCGAAGATCGCGGGCGAGCCCCAGGTCGATCAGGCGATCTCCTTCGAGGAGAAAGCCGACGCCGCGAAGGGCGAAGCGCCCGAGCCCGAAATCGTCAGCCGCAAGACCCAGGCGAGCGTCGGTCTCTTCACGGGCGTGATGGTCTATGGCGCGTCGATCGGCGGACTCTTTGCGCTCGTCTTCGCGTATGCCAATGGTCGCGTGGGGCGTCTTTCGCCGCGCGCGCTCTCGGCCTGGCTCGCGCTCGCGGCGTTCGTCGCGATCTACCTGGTGCCGAACATCAAGTATCCGGCGAATCCGCCCTCGGTCGGCGACCCGGAGACGATCGGCTATCGCACCGGGCTCTTTTTCCTGATGATCGCGATCTCGATCGCCGTGTCGGTGTTCTCGCTCAAGGTGCGCGCCGCGTTCGTGCCGCGCCTTGGCCTCTGGAACGCTTCGATCGTGGCGCTCGTGCTGTTCGTCGTCGTGATCGGCGCGATCCAGCTCGCGTTGCCGACGATCAACGAGGTGCCCGCCGCGTTCCCGGCCGTGCTGCTGTGGAAGTTCCGCACGGTGTCGATCGGCATGCAGTTCATTCTCTGGACGACGATCGGTCTGCTGTTCGGCGCGCTCGCCGAAAAGCTGCTCGGCGCGAACGCCCGTACCGGCAGCGCACGCGGCACGCAAACGCGCGCCGCATAAGCTCCGCCGGGGCCGGCGCGCGCACATCGCGCGCCTATCGAAAAAGTGACCCCAAACTTGCGTAAATGCCCCGCGCGCCTCGCGTGCCGGGGCATTTTTTTTCGCCTTTCAAAAGCATCGCGCCCGCGGCTGTGCGGGCCTGATCCGCACGCGCCGACGCGTCGCGCGGCAATGCTGCACTGCAATATCCGCGCCGCACGAGTTTGAGCAATCCATTTTGCACTGAGACGATCCGCGCCAGTTCATCGGTTTCAGCGGCGCCCACGTGCCGCGCGAGGCCGCCCGAAACGACAAAACAACTTTGTTCCGGAGACGCGCGTGATCCTTTACGGCTTTGGCCCGGTGCTGCTCGCCGGCACGATCCAGACCATCGAACTTTCGCTCCTCTCGCTCGGCGTGGCCGTGCTGCTCGGTCTGGGGGGCGCGGCGGCCAAGCTCTCGTTCAACCGGCCGCTCGCCGCCGTGGCGACCGCGTACACGACGCTGATCCGCTCGGTGCCCGACCTCGTGCTGATGCTGCTGCTCTTCTACAGCATCCAGATCGGCGTGAACGAGGCCACCGACGCGCTCGGCATGGCGCAGATCGATATCGATCCGTTCGTGGCCGGCGTCGTCACGCTCGGCTTCATTTACGGCGCGTACTTCACCGAAACGTTCCGCGGCGCGTTTCTCGCGGTGCCGCGCGGCCAGCTCGAAGCGGGGCACGCCTACGGCATGAGCGGCGCGCGCGTGTTCGCCCGCATCCTCTTCCCGCAGATGATGCGTTTCGCGCTGCCCGGCATCGGCAACAACTGGCAGGTGCTCGTGAAGGCAACGGCGCTCGTCTCGATCATCGGTCTCGCCGATGTCGTGAAGGCCGCCCAGGACGCGGGCCGCAGCACCTTCAACCTGTTCTTCTTCCTCGTGATCGCGGCGCTCATCTACCTTGCGATCACCACGCTCTCGAACTTCGCGCTCATCTGGCTCGAACGCCGCTATTCGGTGGGCGTGCGTCACGCGCAACTGTGAGGACAAGGCCGTCATGAACGAAATCATCCAGCAATTCGGCCGCGCGTTCCTCTACTGGGACGGCGAGCATGTCTCGGGCCTCGCGATGACGCTGTGGCTGCTCGTGATCTCCGTGGCCTTCGGGTTCGTGTGCGCGGTGCCGCTCGCCGTGGCGCGCGTCTCGAGCCGCCGCTGGCTCTCGCTGCCGGTGCGCTTCTACACCTACGTGTTTCGCGGCACGCCGCTCTACGTGCAGTTGCTGCTCATCTACACGGGCGTGTACAGTCTCGCATTCATCCGTTCGGAGCCGCTGCTCGACGCGTTCTTTCGCAGCGGCCTGAATTGCGCGGTGCTCGCGTTCGCGCTCAACACCTGTGCGTACACGACGGAGATTTTCGCGGGTGCGATTCGCGCGACCACCCACGGCGAAGTGGAAGCGGCTCGCGCCTACGGCATGAGCCCGTTCACGATGTACTGGCGCGTGATCCTGCCTTCGGCGCTGCGCCGCGCACTGCCGCTGTACAGTAACGAAGTGATCCTGATGCTGCACGCGACCACGGTGGCCTTCACCGCGACGGTGCCCGACATCCTCAAGGTCGCGCGCGACGCCAACTCGGCCACCTACCGCTCGTTCGAGTCGTTCGGCCTCGCGGCGCTGATCTACTGTGCGGTATCGTTCGTGCTGGTGGCCGCGTTCCGCCGCGCCGAAAAACGCTGGCTCGGCCATCTCGCCGTGCGCACCCGCTGATTCACCGGAAACTGGAGACCATCTTGGCTCAGACGCAATCCTCAGATAGCAAGCTCGTCGCGCGCGACATCCACAAGCGCTACGGCGACAACGAGGTGCTCAAGGGCGTCTCGCTCGACGCGAAGAAGGGCGACGTGATCAGCATCATCGGCGCGAGCGGCTCGGGCAAGAGCACGTTCCTGCGCTGCATCAATTTCCTCGAGAAGCCGAACGCGGGCGAGATCGTCGTGGACGGCGAGGCCGTGCGCACGAAGGCGGGCCGCAACGGCGACCTCGACGTGGCCGATCACAAGCAGTTGCAGCGCATCCGCACCAAGCTCGCGATGGTGTTCCAGCACTTCAACCTCTGGTCGCACATGAACGTGCTCGAGAACGTGATGGAAGCGCCTATCCACGTGCTGGGCGTGCCGCGCAAGGAAGCCGAGGACCGCGCGCGGCAGTATCTGGAGAAAGTGGGCCTCGCGCCCCGCGTGGAGAAGCAGTATCCGTCGCATCTTTCGGGCGGCCAGCAGCAGCGCGTGGCGATTGCGCGCGCGCTCGCGATGCATCCCGACGTGATGCTGTTCGACGAACCGACTTCGGCGCTCGACCCCGAACTCGTGGGCGAAGTGCTCAAGGTGATGCAAAAGCTCGCCGAAGAGGGCCGCACGATGATCGTCGTCACCCACGAAATGGGCTTTGCGCGCAACGTCTCGAATCATGTGATGTTCCTGCACCAGGGGCGCACGGAGGAGGAGGGCGCCCCCGCCGATGTGCTCGGCGCGCCGAAGAGCGATCGCTTGCGTCAGTTCCTCTCCGGCAGTCTCAAGTAAGCGGCGCGTTCAGTCTCGCGCCGCGTCTTGCCGATGGTCCGTTCCGCCGCTCTTCCTTCCGCTTCAGTTCCGGCCGCCGCGCCCGGGGGCCAGGCGCCGCTCGCGCGCGCCGGCCGCACGACCCAGGTGGCGATCGTCGCGCTCCCGCCGGTTTCGATGTCGGGCGTGGGCCCGATCGTCGACGCGCTCAATCTCGCGAACGAGATCGACGGCCGCGCGCTGTACCGCTGGCAGATGTGCTCGTGGAACGGCCGCCCTGTGCCGCTCGCGGGCGGCGCGCAGTGGCCCGCCGACTGCGCGTTCGGCGACGCCGTTTCGGCCGACTGGCTCATCGTCGTGACCGAGCGCTACCAGCAGTTCGCCGACTACCGGCTCTTTCTCGCGAGTCTCGCGCGCGTGGGGCAGCGCACGCCGCTCGTCACGGGCATTCACCATGGCATCTGGTGGCTCGCGATGGCGGGGCAGTTGCAGGGCTACCGCGTGGCCGCGAACTGGGAAACCTTCCAGCAGTTCGCCGAGCAGTTCGAGCGCACCATCGTCACGCAGCACATCTACGAAATCGACCGCGACCGCGCGACCTGCTCGGGCGGCCAGGCCACGCTCGACTTCATGCTCGCGATGATCGGCCGCGACCACGGCCCGGAACTCGCCGAGCGCATCGCCGACGCGCTCGGCGCCAGCACGCTGCGCAGCGGCGACGAGCGCCAGCGCATTCCGTTCGTGACCGCGCCCGGCGAGCGGCACCCGCGCCTGAACGACGCGCTCAAGCTGATGGAGGCGAATATCGAGGACCCGCTCACGACCGACGAGATCGCGAATCTCGTGGGTGTGTCGCGTCGTCAGCTCGAACGGCTCTTTCGCCAGTACCTCGGCGCGATGCCGTCGAAGTACTACCTGGGCCTGCGTCTTGCCAAGGCGCGCTCGCAGTTGCAGCGCACCAGCAAGTCGGTGGTGCAGATCAGTCTCGCGTGCGGTTTTTCGTCGGCTGCGCATTTTTCGAATGCGTATCGCGAGCGTTTCGGCGTGACGCCGCGCGAGGATCGCCGCAACTGGATCGAGCGCCAGCACGGCGGGGCCGCCGCCGAGCCGCGCGCGGGCGCGCTCGTGGAGCGCCCGGAAGTCCAGTGAAACTGGCCGCGGCGCAGCAAACGCCCGGAACTTGCAGTTTCCGTACGAAAAAACGCGTCGCGCCTGCGCAAGACGTTTGCCGCGAGCTTGCCTACACTGCACAGGTGTCGACGGGACCTGGCGCTTGAGCGCTTGGTCCCGTCTCATGCAAAGCCAACTAAGCGAAAGGGCGCGGCCCCAACGCACACCGACCCCGAATTCGACACGCACTGAGTAATAGAGGAATCGCCATGAACGACCAGACTGTGAGCCGCAAGACCTTCGACGAAGTGATGGTGCCGTGTTTCTCGCCCGCGCCGTTCGTGCCGGATCGCGGTGTCGGCTCGCGCGTGTGGGACACCGAGGGCCGCGATTACATCGACTTCGCCTGCGGCATCGCCGTGACCTCGCTCGGCCACGCGCATCCGGAGCTGCTGCGCGTGCTGCAGGAGCAGGGCAGCAAGCTCTGGCACATCGGCAACGGCTACACCAACGAGCCGGTGCTGCGTCTCGCGCGCCAGCTCGAAGCGCTCACGTTCGCCGACCGCGCGTTTTTCGCGAACTCGGGCGCGGAGGCCAATGAGGCGGCGCTCAAGCTCGCACGCCGCGTGGCCTTCGATCGGCACGGCGCCGACAAGTTCGAGATCGTCTCGTTCACGCAGTCGTTCCACGGCCGCACGTTCTTCACCGTGAGCGTGGGCGGCCAGCCCAAGTATTCGGAAGGCTTTGGCCCCGTGCCGGGCGGCATCACGCATCTGCCGTACAACGACATCGAAGCGGCCAGGCGCGCCATCGGCGCGCAAACCTGCGCCGTGATCGTCGAGCCGGTGCAGGGCGAGGGCGGTGTGATTCCCGCCGATCCCGCGTTCCTGCGCGCGCTGCGCGAGGCGTGCGATGCGCATGGCGCGCTGTTGATTTTCGACGAAGTGCAAACGGGCGTGGGCCGCACGGGCCACTTCTATGCCTACGAAGAGACGGGCGTCACGCCCGACATCCTCACGACGGCCAAGGCGCTCGGCAACGGCTTCCCGATCGGCGCGATGCTCACGACCGAAGCGATTGCCGCCCACTTCAAGGTGGGGGTGCACGGCACGACCTATGGCGGCAATCCGCTGGGCGCCGCGCTCGCGGGCAAGGTGGTCGAGCTCGTGAGCGATCCGGCGCTGCTGGCGGGCGTGCGTGCACGCGGCGAAGCGATTCGCGACAAGCTCGCGAAACTCAACGAGCGTTTCGACATGTTCAAGGAAGTGCGCGGCAAGGGGCTCTTGATCGGCGCCGAACTGAATGCGCGCTTTGCGGGCCGCGCCAAGGACTTCAACGGGGCGGCCGCGAATCGCGGCGTGATGATGCTGATTGCCGGGCCGGACGTGCTGCGCTTCGCGCCCTCGCTCATCATTCCCGAAGCGGACCTCGACGAAGGCTTTGCGCGCTTCGAGCAGGCCTGCGCAGATGTGATCGGCGCACGCTAAATCGCAACCCAGCCGCAACCCAGCCGCAACCCAGCGCACACACAGGACCGACGATGCTATTCGTTCGCCCCGCCAGGCTTTCCGATCTCGACGCGATCGCCCACATGGCGCGCACCGCGCAGCCGGTGCTGCATTCGCTGCCGCACGACCGCGCGGCGCTCGAAGCGCGCATCGCGCTTTCCGAAGATTCATTTCGCGCGGACGTGGACTTCCCCGGTGAGGAGTTCTATCTGTTCGTGCTCGAAGACACCGCCACCGGGCGGCTCGTCGGCACCTCGAGCATCGTGGCGGCGGCCGGCTACGCCGAGCCGTTCTACGCGTTTCGCAACGACGCGCTTATTCATGCGTCGCGCGAGCTGCACGTGAACCGCAAGATTCACGCGCTCACGATGTCGCACGAACTCACGGGCAAGAGCCGCCTCGCGGGCTTCTACATCGAGCCGACGCTGCGCGGCGACGCGGCCGCGCATCTCATGTCGCGCGCACGCATGATGTACGTCGCGATGAACCGCCGGCGCTTCACGCCCGAAGTGTTCTCGCTGCTGCTCGGCGTGACCGACGAGACGGGCGCCTCGCCCTTCTGGGAAGCCGTGGGGCGCAAGTTCTTCGGGCGCGACTTCAAGGACATCGAACTGGCCTCGGGCGGACGCAGCCGCACCTTCATCGCCGAGGTCATGCCGGCTTATCCGCTCTATGTGCCGCTGCTGCCGGAGCCGGCGCAGCGTGTGCTCGGCGAGCCCGATCCGAGCGCCTTGCTCGCTTACGAGATCCATCTGGAAGAGGGCTTCGAGCCGGATCGTTACGTCGATATTTTCGATGCGGGCCCGGTGCTGACCGCGCAGGTGGACCGCACGGCCTCGGTCGCCGGCAACGAGACGCGCACGGTGCGTGAAGCGGCGGGCGCTACGAACCTGGAAGGCGCGGCGTATCTGGTCGCGAGCCAGCGCGCGGGCGAGTTCCGCTGCGTGCTCGCGACGCTGCCCGATAGCAAGAAGGGCGCGGACATCATCGCGCCGCTCGACGCGAGCGCGCGCGCCGCGCTCGGCGTGCAGGACGGCGAGCCGGTGCGCTGCGCGCCGCTGTATCGCGCCACCCCGCAAACTGAGGATGCTTATATGGGAGATGCACAATGATCGTGGTACGCGTCGTGCAAACGGGCGACGTGGACGCGCTCGTCGCGCTCGCCCAGGAAACGGGGCCCGGCCTCACCACCTTCAAGCCCGACCGCGAGGCGCTCAAGGCGCGCATCGAGCGCGTGCGGCGCACGCTCGCAGGCGAAGCCGCGCCGCGCGAAGCCGGCTACTTCTTCGTGATGGAAGACACGGCCACGGGCGACGTGGCCGGCGTTTGCGGCATCGAGACGGCCGTGGGCCTGGAGCAGCCGTTCTACAACTACCGCGTGAGCACGGTGGTGCACGCAAGCCAGGAGCTCGGCATCTGGACGCGCATGCGCGCGCTCAATATCTCGCACGATCTCACGGGCTACGCCGAGGTGTGCTCGCTCTTTCTTTCGCCGCGCTATCGCACGGGCGGGGTGGGCAGCCTGCTGTCGCGTTCGCGCTTCATGTTCATCGCACAGTTTCGCGAGCGCTTTCCCGAGCGCCTGTGCGCGGAACTGCGCGGCCATTTCGACGCGCAAGGCACATCGCCGTTCTGGCGCGCGGTCGGTTCGCACTTCTATCAAATCGACTTCAACGCTGCCGATTACCTCAGCTCGCACGGGCGCAAGTCGTTCCTCGCGGAGCTGATGCCGCGTTACCCGGTGTACGTCGAGCTGCTGCCCGAGGAAGCACAGGCTTGCGTCGGTCTCACGCATGCCGACACGATTCCTGCGCGCCGCATGCTCGAAGCCGAGGGGCTGCGTTATGAAAACCACGTCGATATCTTCGACGCGGGCCCGGTGCTCGAATGCCATATCGTCGACTTGCGCACGGTGCGCGACAGCGTGGTCGTGCCGGTCGAGATCGGTGAGGCGCATGCCGAAGAGGGCGTGCGCTCACTGGTATCCAATACGTCGCTCGGCGATTTTCGCGTGGGTTTCGCGCCGGGCGTCGTGCACGACGGTGTGTTCACGCTGGGCGCCACGGAAGCAGCGGCGCTGAACGTCGCGGCGGGCGATCCGGTGCGCGTGCTCGGCCCCGCAACAAAGCAGAAACAGGGATGACCATGAACGAGCTTTACATCGATGGACAATGGTGCGCGGCCTCGGGCCCCGCGTTCGCTTCGCGCAACCCCGGCACGGGCGAGACCGTGTGGAGCGGCAATGCCGCGAGCGCCGACGACGTCGATCGCGCCGTGAACGCCGCGCGCCGCGCGTTCGCCGCGTGGGCGCAAACGCCGCTCGAAGCGCGCTGCGAGATCGTGCACCGCTTCGCCGCGCTCGTCACCGAAAAAAGGGAAACGCTCGCCCAGGCGATTGGCCGCGAGACCGGCAAGCCGCTCTGGGAAGCGCGCACCGAAGCGGCGTCGATGGCCGCGAAGGTCGCGATTTCGATCGCCGCTTACGGCGAGCGCACCGGCGAGAAACGCGCACCGATGGCCGACGGCGTTGCGGTGCTGCGTCATCGCCCACATGGCGTCGTCGCCGTGTTCGGGCCGTACAACTTCCCGGGCCATTTGCCTAACGGGCATATCGTGCCGGCGCTGATCGCGGGCAACGCGGTCGTGTTCAAGCCATCGGAACTTGCTCCGGAAGTGGCACGCGTGACGGTCGAACTCTGGCGCGAAGCCGGCTTGCCCGCAGGCGTGCTCAACCTCGTGCAGGGCGAGCGCGACACCGGCATTGCGCTTGCGAATCACAAACAGATCGACGGGCTCTTCTTCACGGGCAGCTCGGATACGGGCACGCTGCTGCATCGCCAGTTCGGCGGACGGCCCGAGATCGTGCTCGCGCTGGAGATGGGCGGCAACAATCCGCTCGTCGTCGCGCCGGTCGACGATATCGACGCCGCCGTGCATCACACGATCCAGTCGGCTTTTCTTTCGGCGGGGCAGCGCTGCACGTGCGCGCGCCGCATTCTCGTACCCGCTGACGCATTCGGCGAGCGCTTCCTCGCGCGCTTCGTCGAAGTCAGTTCGCGCATCACGGTGGGTGAGTACGACGCCGAGCCGCAGCCCTTCATGGGCGCCGTGATTTCGGCGCGCGCGGCGGCCAGGCTGATGGGTGCACAGGTGCAGCTGCTCGAGCGCGGCGCACGTGCCTTGCTGCCGATGACACAGCGCGACCCGGCGCTCGGCTTCGTGACGCCCGCGATTCTCGACGTGACAGGCGTGGCCGATCTGCCCGACGAGGAGCACTTCGGGCCGCTCGCGCAGGTGACCCGCTACGCGGGTTTCGACGACGCCATCGCGCAGGCCAACAATACGGCGTACGGCCTCTCGGCGGGTCTGCTCGCCGACGACGAAGCGCTGTGGCAGCGCTTCACGCGCGAGATCCGCGCGGGGGTGGTGAACTGGAACCGGCCGACAAACGGTGCGTCGAGCGGTGCGCCGTTCGGCGGCGCGGGCCGCTCGGGCAACCACCGCCCGAGCGCGTACTACGCCGCCGACTACTGCGCCTACCCGATGGCCTCGGTGGAAAGCGCGCAATTGCAGATGCCCGCGAGCGTTTCGCCGGGTCTTCACTTCTAAGGAACGACGATGCAAACCCTTGAAGCCAACTTCGACGGACTCGTCGGCCCCACGCACAACTACGCCGGGCTGTCGTTCGGCAACGTCGCCTCGCAGAGCAACGAGAAGTCCGTCGCGAACCCGCGCGCCGCGGCGCAGCAGGGCTTGCGCAAGATGAAGCGGCTCGCCGACCTCGGCTTCGCACAAGGCGTGCTGCCGCCGCAGGAGCGGCCGTCCATGCGGCTGCTGCGCGAGCTGGGCTTCGGCGGTAAGGATGCCGAAGCGATCGCGCGCGCCGCGAAGGACGCGCCCGAACTGCTCGCGGCGGCAAGCTCCGCGTCGGCGATGTGGACCGCGAATGCAGCCACGGTGAGCCCTTCGGCGGATACGCCCAACCGGCGCGTGCACTTCACGCCCGCGAACCTGTGCAGCAAGCTGCATCGGGCGATCGAGCACGAGTCCACGCGCCGCACGCTTTCCACGGTGTTCGCGGACCCGTCGCACTTCGTCGTGCACGAGGCGCTGCCCGGCACGCCCGCGCTCGGCGACGAAGGCGCGGCCAACCATACGCGTTTTAGCGCACAGTACGGCGAGCGCGGCGTGGAGTTCTTCGTGTACGGGCGCAGCGAATACCGCCGCGGACCGGAGCCGAAGCGCTTCCCGGCGCGGCAGACGTTCGAGGCGAGCCGCGCCATCGCGCAGCGCCACGGCCTGACCGATGCCGGCACGGTGTTCGCGCAGCAGAATCCGGACGTGATCGACGCAGGCGTGTTCCATAACGACGTGATCGCTGTGGGCAACCGCAGCACGCTGTTTTGCCATGAGCGCGCGTTCGTCGACCAGCAGGCGGTCTACGACGAACTGCGCACGAAGCTCGCGGCGCACGACGCGCCGTTCCACGTGATCGAAGTGCCCGAGGCGCGCGTGAGTGTAGGCGACGCCGTGTCGTCCTATCTCTTCAACAGCCAGTTGCTGAGCCGCGCGGACGGCACGCAGATTCTCGTCGTGCCGCAGGAGTGCCGCGAGAATCCGCACGTGGCGATCTATCTCGACGAACTGGTCGCGAGCAGCGGACCGGTGGATGAAGTGCTCGTGTTCGACCTGCGCGAGAGCATGAAGAACGGCGGCGGCCCGGCGTGCCTGCGTCTGCGCGTGGTGCTCAGCGCGCAAGAGCGCGCGGCGACGGCGCCCGGCGTGTGGATGAACGACGCGCTCTTCACGCGCCTCGACGGCTGGATCGAGCGGCATTATCGCGACCGGCTCGCACCGCAGGACCTGACCGATCCGGCGCTGCTCGTCGAGTCGCGCACGGCGCTCGACGAACTCACGCAGATTCTCGGCCTCGGATCGCTCTATGACTTCCAGCGCTGATACCCCGCTTGCGGATTTTCTCGCGTACACGCTTGCGGGCTCGCGCCCGGCCACGCCGCAAGCCGCGCGCGGCGAATGCGCGGGCGGCGTGCGCTGGCAATGGCTCGACGAGGGCGTGGTGGAGCTGGAGCCGGCACACGTCGACGAGACGACGCGCAGCGTGCTGCTTTCGGCAGGCGTACACGGCGACGAAACGGCGCCGATCGAACTGCTCTCGCAGCTCGTGGCCGACATCGCGGCGGGCCGCTCGCCGCTCGCCTGCCGCGTGCTCGCGGTGCTCGGCAATGCCGGCGCGATGCGCGTGGGCGAGCGCTATCTCGACGACGATCTCAACCGCCTGTTCGGCGGCCGCCATGCGCGTGTGCCGGCGAGCCGCGAGGCGCCGCGCGCCGCGGCGCTCGAAGCGGCGGCGCAGCGTTTCTTCGCGAAGGCCGCGAGTTCTGCCGCTGCGCCCTTCGCGCGCTGGCACCTCGACATGCACACGGCGATCCGCGCTTCGGCGTTCGAGCAGTTCGCGCTGCTGCCGCACACGGGCGAGCCGCCCGCGCGCGCGATGCTCGAATGGCTCGCCGACGCGCGCATCGCAGCCGTGCTGATCCACACCGAGAAGGGCGCGACCTTGTCGTCGTTTACGGCCGAGACGTGTGGCGCGCTCGCCTGCACGCTCGAACTGGGCAAGGTGCGTCCGTTCGGCCAGAACGACCTGGCTCGCTTCGCAGGCGTCGATGCCGCCGTGCGCCGTCTCGTGGCGGGGGAATTGTCGTTGCCGAAGGGCGCGCAGATGCCGCGCATCTTCACGGTGATCGGCCAGATCACGAAGCAGAGCGCGGCGCTCAAGCTCAACGTGGCCGCCGACGTGCCGAACTTCACGCCGTTCGCGCGCGGCGAGGTGCTGGCGGAAGACGGTGCCTACCGCTACGTGGTGCAGCACGACGAGGAGCGCATCGTGTTTCCGAATCCGGGCGTGAAGCCGGGCTTGCGCGCGGGCCTGCTCGTCGTCGATACGACCCGCGAGACGCTCGCCGCGCTCGCCTGAGCGCTAGCCGCGAGCGCACGCGCTGTCACGCGCTTGCGCATCCACGACACCCACTTGCATGTTCGAACGCACTGCGTGGTCGCTCAGCCGCGCGCGGGCGCGCCTTGCGCCGCTTGCCGCCCGCGCGGCGGGGCGCCGGCGCCGTCGCGGTACAATCGCGCCCTCGCGGTTGTTGCGGCGCACCACACACGGTGCGCGCGATTGAGCCGTGTTTTTGGTGCAGCGATCCTGTGCCGGCGCCGGCAAGCCGTTTTTTAGCCGCGAATCCAACCATGAAGCTGCAAGAACGGGTTTCGCCGACGCACCCAATCTGACTGGAAAGAGACACTGATGAAGACGAACTGGAACAAGCTGGCAACGCTCGCATTCTGCGCGGGCGCCATGACGGCAGGCGCGGCAGGGGCCGCACACGCCGCCGATATCAAGGAAGTCCGCTTTGGCGTGGAGGCGTCGTACGCGCCGTTCGAATCGAAGTCGCCCGCGGGCGAACTGCAGGGCTTCGATATCGACGTGGGCAATGCCGTCTGCGCGAAGCTCAAGGCAAAGTGCGTGTGGGTGGAAAACTCGTTCGACGGCCTGATTCCGGCGCTGCAGGCGCGCAAGTTCGCCGCGATCAATTCCGACATGTCGATCACGGACCAGCGCCGCCAGGCCATCGACTTCACCGACCCGATCTACGCAATCCCGAACCAGATGATCGCGAAGAAGGGCAGCACGCTGCAGCCCACGCCCGAGTCGCTCAAGGGCAAGCACGTGGGCGTGCTCCAGGGCACGATCCAGGAGACCTACGCGAAAGCGAAGTGGGCGCCCGCGGGCGTCGACGTCGTGCCGTACCCGACGCAGGACCAGATCTACGCGGATCTCGTTTCGGGCCGCCTCGACGCCTCGTTTCTGGACGCCGAAGCCGCTTCCAAGGGCTTCCTGAACAAGCCGCAGGGCGCGGCTTTCGCGTTCGCGGGCCCGCAGGTCGTTGATGCGAAGCTGCTCGGCGAGGGCGTGGGCTACGGTGTGCGCAAGAACGACGCAGCGCTCAAGGCAGCGCTGAACGGTGCGCTCAAGGACCTGAAAGCGGACGGCACGATCGACCGCATCGCGGCGAAGTATTTCGACGTGAAGGTCGTGCTCAAGTAATCGACCAGTACCGCCGATAGACCGACTGGCTGGACGAAATCCAGCCGGTCGGTTTTTTTCGCGTCTTTGCTTCGGATTGCGTATCAAATCGTTCGTGCGTCGAGCGGCAACGCGGTGCAAGCGACGCGTGTGGCACTGCAAAAACTGCAAAAAAATCCCGCGGATTGCGCAGAACTTCATTTCCGCGCCTTACTTGCCAGGATAAAATCGAGCCAAGAAAGTGCCGCGTCGGGTGCGCGATCTGTGCCAAGCGCAAACGGTTGCGGCATGCCAAGAAACAAGACCAGGGCGCCGCCATGCGCGCGGCGCCGCGCGGGGGACCCCATGAGCTTGAACGCCGCAGACCGGCCGCAGATGTCGGGAGTCGCGGGCAGCACGCAGTCGCCGGAACAAGCCGGCCCGCCCATCGACGTGTATTTCGCGCGCCAGCCGATGCTCGACCGGGAGGGGCTCCTCTGTGCGTTCGAGACGTCGCCGCGCCTCGTGGACCGGCGCGAAAGCGCCGAAATCGCACAAGAGGCCGAAGCGGCCGCCAAAGACCAGGCCTCGGGCCTGCCGCCCAAGCCTTCCGCCACTAGCACCGCGCTCCTCAAAAGCTTCGCCGCACCCGCCTTGCGCGCCTCGCTCGCGGGCCATCCCGCCTGGCTCGACATGACTCGCGACGCGCTTTTTCACGACAGTCTGCAGCGCGTGAGCCCCGAGCGCGTCATGCTCGAGTTGCCCGTGGACATCGGCGCGGATGCGGATCTGATCGCGCGGCTCGTCGAACTGCACCGCCGTCGTTATCGCTTCGCGCTCGACCACGTGTCGAAGGCGGACGAGTCGCTCGCGAAACTGCTGCCGTATGTGGACGCCATCAAGATCGATATCCGCGAGATCGCGCCCGCGGTGCTGCCGAAGTTCGCGAGCGTGATGAAGGCGGCGGGCAAGCTTCTCGTGGCCATGGGCGTCGAGACCCAGGCCGACTATCAGCGCGCGCACGAGCTCGGTTTCGACCGCTTCCAGGGCTACTTCTTCGCGAAACCGCACGGCGGCGCGCGCCGCTCGAGCGCGCCGCGCCAGGCGTTGCTGAACCTGCTGCATCTGCTCGCGGCCGAGCCCACCGTCGCGCAGCTCGAAGCGGAGCTGAAGCTCAACCCCGTGCTCGTGATGCATCTGATGCGGCTTGCCAACTCGGGCAGCATGAACATCGGCCGCAAGGTGACGACACTGCGCGAGGCGATCAATGCGACCGGCACCAACGCGATCGCGCGCTGGACGCAGTTGCTGCTATACGCGGACGGCCGCAAGATCGCCGCCGAAGACGACCCGCTGCTGCAACTCGTGGCCACGCGTGCGCGCTTCATGGAAATCGCGGTGACGCAACTTGCCAAGGCACATCTCGAAGAGGAAGACGCGGCGTTCCTCGTGGGGGTGTTCTCGTTCGTCGAGGCGGTGTTCGGCGGTCCGCTCGAAAGCACGCTCGAAGTGCTCACGCTGGCCAAGCCGATCCGCACGGCGATCGTGAAGCGTGAAGGCGCGCTCGGGCGGCTGCTCGAACTTTCCGAGGCGCTGGAGCGTGCGGACTGGGCCCGTGTGGACGCGCTGTGCGCGGAACTCGCGCCGCTCGACGCCGCAACCGTCGCGGCGATCTCGCTCACGGCGGCGGAATGGGCGGGTACGTCCGGGCGCGACGCGGAAGACGAGGGGCTGGAGCGGATCGAGGATTGAGCGGGCGGGGCGGTGCCGCGAAGCGATGCGGCGCCGCGCTCAGTCGTAACTCAGTCGGGAGTCAGGCGGTTTGCGGTACGTGCGTGAAGAAGCGCGCGAGCTGCTGCGCGAGATCGTTCAGCGCGCTCATCTCTTTCTGTGAAATGCGGCGTGGCTCCTGGGTCACGAGCCAGTCGCCGTACATCAGCGCCACGGGCTCGACGCCAGGCGCGCCCACGGGCAGCAGGACGAACGCGCGCGCGTCGTCGAAGCTCGAGCGATACCAGCCGGGCAGGCGCGCGAGTATCTTCGCATCGCGCGCATTCTCGATGAAAATGCCGACCTTGTTCGCGATGGCGAGGTGAAACACGTCGGGCTGGAACGCGGCGGAAAACGCGAGCTTGGGCAGCACGTCGCCCATGTGCGGGCCGAAGCCGTGCTGCGCCTCGAACATGTTCGCCCCGCGTCGCACGAATACCACGCTGCGGGCGAAACCCAGGCCCGCGAGCACGGTTTCGGTCGCGAGCGTGAGGGCGGTGCTCAGCGCGCTGTCCGCCGGCAATGCGCGCAGGTCCTCGACGCCAGCCGCAATGCGCGCCTCGGGATCGAGCGCTTCGCGAGCGATGGCGTCGGCATTGGCGCGCAATTCGACGATCTCGCGCATAACGCCGTCTTCGGCTTCTTCGCGCGCAAGCGCGAGGCTCATCTGCACGAGCACGTCGGCATCGGTCGAGAGCGCGCGGCCGTAGTGCTGCGCCAGCTCGGCGATATGCGTCTCGCGCATCTCTTCGGAGAGGCCCTGCGTGGTCAGCACGCGCGCGACTTCCGTCGAATAGTTGGTGATGGCGCGCAGCCACTGCACGTCGCGCGGTTCCTTGTCGGCCGGGTCGTACTGGCGCATGCCTGCACGGATCGTGTCGGGCAGGCGCCAGCGCGTGGCGGCTTCGAGGCCGAGCTCTTCGAAGGTCACGCCGAGCACTTCGAGGCAGGCCTCGTCGTCGCTCGCGCCTTCGTCGATCTCGCGGCGGATCTGGTCCCACTCGGGCTCGAGATAGAACACCACGAGCAGCTTGCCCACCTGGCGCATGAGCGTGCAGACCACGGCCTCTTCGCCCGCGCGCAGGTCGCCGTGCTCGGTGAGCTTGCGTGCGACGCAGCCCGAGAGCATGGTGCGGTTCAGTTCGAGCTTGGCGTCGATGCGGCGCGGCGCGCTGTGGTGAAAGTGATCGACGATCTTCAGGCCGACGACGAGATGGCCGACCGCGTCCATGCCGAGGACCATCAGCGCGCGCGTGACGGTCGTGATGTTGCCGCCGAACGCCATGTACATGGCCGAATTCGCGAGACGCAGCACCTTCTGCGTGAGCGCGAAATCCGAGAGCACGACCTTCACGAGCGCGCTGAAATCGTAATCGTCGTTGGTCATCGCCGCGACTGTGGTACGCAGCGATTGCGACAGCAAGGGGAAGTCCCCGCGTTCATTCATGCGGGCCCACAAGCGGTCTAGCAGGACGGCCTTTACCATCTGAACCATGTCAATTTCGCGAAAGCCCTGCTGTTTGCGATGCCCGCATCATTGCACCTCGTGCACGTGCAACGCACCCGAAACGAAGCGCTGCTGCAATTCTTCTGAAGGCAGCGCCTTGCAGACGAGCCATCCCTGGATATGCTCGCAACCCATGTTCGTCAGCAGCTCGCGCTGCGCCTCCGTCTCCACGCCCTCTGCCACGAGCTCGAGATCGAGCGTACGCGCGAGCCCCACCACCGCGTTGACGATCGCCTGATCGTTGCGCGAAGTGATGAGGTTCTCGACGAAGCTTCGATCGATCTTCAGCTTCGAGAGCGGGAAGCGCTGCAGATACGCCAGACTCGAATACCCGGTGCCGAAGTCGTCCACCGCGAAGCGAATGCCAAGCGAGGTGAGCTCTTCGAGCAGCGTTTTCGCATGCTGCGGATCGTGCATGAGCAGGCTTTCGGTGATCTCGAACACCAGCCGGCCCGGATCGACTCCGGTGAGCTCGATCGCCTCCTCGACACTTTCCCTGAACCGCGGATTGCGGAACTGCTGGGGCGAGACATTGACCGCCACGTACTGCAGCTCGATGCCTTGCTCGTCCCATTGGGTCAGTTGCATACAGGCAGCCTTCAAAACCCAGTTGCCGAGATAATTAATCAGGCCGACGGATTCCGCAAGCGGAATAAACGTTGATGGCGGCACGAGACCGTGCAATGGATGTTGCCAGCGGATCAATGCCTCCACGCCGACCACGCCGCGCGAAGCGCTGCTCGTGATGGGCTGGAAGTGTAGCGAGAATTCGCCGTTGCGCACACCGTCGTAGAGGTCCGACTCCAGCTTCAGGCGTATGGCGTCGGTGGGATCGTCGACGGGCACGTGCAACGTCAGCGTGTTGCCGCCGATCGCCTTGGCCTGCTGGAGCGCCTGGTCCGCGCGGCGGATGAGCGGCGTGGTGTCGGCGCTGGCATCGGCCTCGCCCTCGCCCGCCCCGGAGGCGTCCGGGCGCTGGTCGGGATGGAAGGCAATGCCGATGCTCGCCGAAAGGTGCACGGGCTGGTTGCGAAACGAGTACGGCTGCAGGATGGAGGTGAGCAGGCGGCGGCCGAGCGCTTCGGCGGCGGCGCGCACTTCGTCGGGCGCGGCGTGGCGTTGCGGCGTGATCAGGATGGCGAACTCGTCGCTGCCGATGCGCGCGATCATCTCGCCCTGCAGCGCGAGGTGGGTGAGGCGCCGCGCGGTCTCGCGCAGCAGCTCGTCGCCGGCGTCGTAGCCGAGCGCGCGGTTCACACGCTGATAGTCGTCGAGGTCGAGCAGCAGCAGCGCCACCGGCACGCCGAAATGGTCCGCGTCGGCCTGGGCGCGCTGCAGCTCGGGCGCGAGCGCGGTCTGGTTGGGCAGACCGGTGAGCGGATCGTGATGGAGCGCGTGCGTGAGCGCGGCCTCGGTGCCCTGCCAGCCGGAAACGTCGAAGCCCGCCACGGCGAAGCCGGTCGTCTCGCCATACTGGGCGCGCTGCACGCGCAGCTCCACGGGAAGCGGGTAGGTGAGCGCCTTGACGAGGTCGATGGTGTCCTTTTCCACGGCGCCGCTGTGCGCGGCGCGCGCGATCAGCGCTTCGAGGCGCTCGTGATGCTCGGGCGTGACGATGTCGGCGAGCGTGGCGCCGAGCAGGAACTCGCGGTGATATCCCGCGAAGCGCAGGCTCGCGTCGGAGACGTAGAGAAAGTGCAGCCTCGCGTCCACGTGCACGAGGAAGTCCACCGCGGCGGCCGTGCTCTCGAACGAGAGCGAAACGGCGTCGGCGTAGTCGGGTTCGGCGGCGGGAGGCGAGGGGGGCACGAGCGGCGCGGCGGCTTTGTCGTCGGCTGTTTCGGCTGCGCGCGCCGCGCTCTGCGCCTGCGCGGCATGTGAGGCGTTCGCGTCGCCAGGCATGGGCGGGTCGCCGGCAACGCCCTTGAGGCCGGCAAGCGCGTAAAACCGGTCGACGACCGTGCGCAACCAGCCCTCGCGGGGCGCGGAGATCCTGTTCGCTTCCATGTCTGTCGCTGGCAACCCTTTGTTTGTCTGTGGCATCCCGGCCGGTTTCCACGTCCGGCTGAAGCCGCCCATCAGAGCAAGTTATCGACCCGGGACGGGAAATCTTTAGCCGCGGCGACCGAAAAAACACCTAACGCATAAACGTGACGGGAGATCGGTGCGGTGGCGTCCAGATTCGGTTAAAGTGGCGCCGGTCGAGACGCCGTTCGCCATGCGCGATGGGTCGGCGCGCGTGAAGCGCCCGTCTTGCGGGCCGCAGGGGCGGCCCGGCGCGTCGGCGGCCATTACCGGCCATTCCATCCGTACGAGTCATCCGCCATGTCCGATTCATCGTCAGCGTTTGCCGCGCCGGCAAGCGAGGCTGCGCGAGACGATGCGGGCAGGGGCACCCCTGGTTCCGCGCCTTCTATGCCGTCAGCTTCACAACCGGACCTTGCTACCGGGTCATCAACGGGTCCGCAGCCGTTCGTCTATCTCGGGCGGCAGCCTATTCTCGATCGCAATGGCGCGCTCAACGCCTATGAGCTGCTGTTCCGCGGCGGCGCGCAGAACCGCGCGGACGTCGACGACGACGCGCTCGCCACGGCCCAGGTGATGACCCGCACGATCGGCCAGCTCGGCGTGCCCGCGGTGCTTGGCCGTCACTACGGCTATGTCAATATCAGCCGCGAGTTGCTGTTCGACGACATCGTGCATCTGCTGCCGCCGGGTCGCTTCGTGCTGGAGGTGCTCGAACACGTGCGCTTCGACGCCGCGGTGCTGGAGCGTCTCGCGCAACTGCGCCGCGCCGGCTACCGCATTGCCTTCGACGACGTGTGCGAGATCACGGAGAACCTGCTGCGCGCGTTGCCCTACGCGGACATCATCAAGGTCGACCTGCTGCAGACCGAGCGCGCGGCATTGCCTGGGCTCGTCGCGAGCCTCGCCGCGCACGGCAAGACGCTGATCGCCGAGAAGGTCGAGACGGGCGAGGACTTCGAGCTGGCCTCGTCGCTCGGCTTCGAGCTGTTTCAGGGCTACTTCTTCGCGCGCCCGCAGGTGCTGCGCGCGCCGCGCGTGCGCGCCTCGCGCCTCGCGCTCGTGCGCCTGCTCGCGCTGGTCGCCAACGACGTCGGCACGGCTGAACTCGAGCGCGAACTGCGCAGCCACCCCGGCGTAGTGGTGCAACTGTTGCGTCTCGTCAATTCGAGCGCGTACTCGCCGGGGCGGCCGATTTCGTCGCTGCGCGAAGCGGTGCTCGCGGCGGGCACGCGCCAGATCGCGCGCTGGGCGCAACTGCTGCTCTACGCGAGCGGACGCGACCTGCCGTGGGGCTCGGACCCGCTCGTGCAGCTCGCGGGCACACGCTCGCATTTCATGGAACTTGCCGCGCGCAGCCTGAGCCCGCAGGACCCCGATTTTGCCGATGCCGCCTTCATGACCGGCATCTTCTCGCTCGTGCACGTGCTGGTCGGCTCGACGCCCGAGCACACGCTCGATCGTCTCGGCCTTTCGCGCGAGATCGTCGAGGCCGTCGACGGTCATCGGGGCGAGCTCGGTACGCTGCTGCGCATCGCGACCGCGGCCGAGCGCGGCGATCACGACGGTGCGCAGCGCCTCGCGCGCGAGGCCGGAGGCATGTTCAATGCGCTCACGCCGCCGCTGCTCGGCGAGTTGAACCTGTGGGCCGGCGCGTGGTTCACGGCTTATGCCGAGGGTTGAATACAGCTTGTCAGGTTTGCGCCCGGGGGACGCGCTGCGAGTGCCGCAATTGTGTGATCCAATATCGGTATCGTCGCGGCGTCATGCGTCTCATTTGCATGATGGGCAAGACCCGCGGGCAAAACGCGCGCCGGCGTGGCGATTCAACTCGAGGGCATTTGACATGAAACCGAGGTTCTTTGCGGCGGGAGCCGCGGCGCTCGTCTGCGCCGGGCTTGCGCTCTTTACGCTGTCTGCGCAGGCAACGCTCAAGCCAGGCGATTCCGCCCCCGACTTCACGACCCAGGCATCGCTGGGCGGCAAGACCTACACCTATTCGCTCGCTTCGGAGCTCAAGAAGGGGCCAGTGGTGGTGTACTTCTATCCGGCTGCGTTCACGAAGGGCTGCACGATCGAGGCGCACGAATTCGCTGAAGCGGTCGATCAGTACAAGCAGTACGGTGCGACCGTGATCGGCGTTTCGCACGACAACATCGACACGCTCACGAAGTTTTCGGTGAGCGAGTGCCGCAGCAAGTTCCCGGTTGCCGCCGACGAAGACTCGAAGATCATCAAGTCGTACGACGCGTCGATGCCGCTGCACGAGTCGATGGCCAATCGCGTGTCGTATGTGATCGCGCCGGACGGCAAGATCATCTACGAATACACGAGCCTGTCGCCGGACCAGCACGTGAGTAACACGTTGCGCGCCTTGAAGGAGTGGGCCGAGCAGCATCCGCAGCAGTAGGGATCGCGAGTTATCGCAAACCGTAGTAAGCCATGAGGCCCGCCACGCGCGCGGGCCTCGTCGCGATCTGTCCCAGTCGTCCCTCCGCGTTTCGCCCTGGTTTTTCTCTCCCGCCGCACGGATTCCTCGCATGCCGATCGTCGTCGTTCTACTTGCCTTTGCCGCGCTCGTCTACGGCGCGTACTGGTCCTTCAACGCCATCGCGGCGCACTTCGGCACGGGCGTTGCCGTGGGCGCAGCGGTGGTTGCCGCAGCGTTGTTCGCCGCGCTCATCGCCTGGGTGTGGCGCCGGATGCGCGACGTGGCGCCCAATGTGCGCGGCGAAGGCGACTGGACACACCGCGTGGCCGGCGCCTGGGGCGAGGCCCGTCTCGCGGCGGGCAAGCGCTTCTGCGAGCTGACGCAGGGCGGCGCGCATGGCGCGTATATCTTCGCCGACCTGCAAGGCGCCCAGGCGGCGCGCGATGCCAACGGCTGGCACGTGGCGCTGCGAGTGGCCGACCCGAAGCGCCCGCTCTGGCAATTGCCGATGCCAAGCGAGCGCGAAGCGAAGCGCTGGGCGCGTATTTTCACGCTGGCGATTGCGCAAAAACTCTGAGCGCGGCGGCGGCGCTGAACGATCCGGGCGCAGCGCTGTCCCAACTACTTCCCGGCAACGCAGACTGGATATGTCACGAAAACCCTGGATCGCGGCGGCCTTGATCGCCGTCTGCGCCACGCTGCTCGCGGCGTGCGACCAGCAAAAGGTCGCCGACGCCGTCAACGCGATCAAGCCCGATTCGATGGCGTTCGGCGGCCTGCGCATTGGCGCGTCGACGGTCGAGGACGTGCGCCGGCAGGCGGGCAAGCCCGAAATGGTGTGGGAGGACGACGACGGCGCGCAGCGCCTCGAATACCCGCGCGGGCCCAACGGCCTCACCACGTGGATGCTCGACTTCGACGCGAACGGCAAGCTCGTGGCGATGACCCAGGCGCTCACGGCGCAGAATATCGCTCAGGTCGTGCCTGGCATGACGCAGGACGAAGTGCGGCGCCTGCTCGGCAAGCCGGCCACGGTAGCAAAATATGCGCTGAGCCACGAGGAAGTATGGAGCTGGCACTGGGCCGAAGGCGGTGTGGCGGGGGACGGCATGTTCAACGCCCATTTCGCGCCGGATGGGCTCGTGGTCAGGACCTCGCGCTCGGACGCACCGGGTCACGAGCAGCATTGAGTCGGCGAGCGCACCGATCGCATCGATCGCGCCAGCCGCAAGGAGAAAGCAGATGAAACGTATCGCGTTGCTATGGCATGTGGTGAAGGGCGATGCGCGCGTGCTGTGGCACGCGCTGCGCCAGCCGGGGCGTCCCGTGTGGCTCGTGCCCGCCACGGCGCTGCTCGCGCTCTATGCGCTCGACCCGTTCAATATCGCGATGCCGGTCGCCGGTGTCGTGGACGACGGCATCATCGTGCCGCTCGTGCTGCACCTGATCGTGCGTTGCCTGCCTGCGCATTTGCGCCAGCCGCGGCCTCGCCAGGCACGCGCATAAAAAAACGGCTGAAGCCACGCTTCAGCCGTCTTCAACTGCGGGAGCGCTCGCTCACTCCACTTGCGCCGCGGGCGCCGCGCGCCCGCGCTTCGCATCCCACCACACGCGCAGCCGGTCCATGTACAGGTACACCACCGGCGTCGTATAGAGCGTGAGCATCTGGCTCACGATCAGCCCGCCCACGATCGAGATACCGAGCGGCGCGCGCAACTCCGCACCTTCGCCGCGCCCGAACGCGAGCGGCAGCGCGCCGAGCAGCGCCGCACAGGTCGTCATCATGATCGGCCGGAAGCGCAGCAGGCAGGCCTGGTGAATCGCGTCGCGCGAGCTCAGCCCCTCACGCGACGCCTGGATCGCGAAGTCCACCATCATGATCGCGTTCTTCTTCACGATGCCGATCAGCAGAATCACGCCGATCAGCGCGATGATGCTGAACTCCGTCTTGAAGAGCAGCAGCGCGAGCAGCGCGCCCACGCCCGCCGAGGGCAGGGTGGAGAGAATCGTGAGCGGGTGGATATAGCTCTCGTACAGAATGCCCAACACGATATACACGGCCGCGAGCGCCGCGAGAATCAGCAGCGGCTGGTTATCGAGCGACTGCTGGAACGCCTGCGCCGTGCCCTGGAAGCTGCCGTGGATCGTCGCGGGCATGCCGATCTCGCCCATCGTGTCGTAAATCGCCTGGGTGGCGTCGGAGAGCGATTTGCCGGGCGGCAGGTTGAACGAGATCGTCGAGGCCACGAACTGGCTCTGGTGATTCACCGAAAGCGGCGTGGTGCCGGGGCCGAACGAGGCGAGCGACGAGAGCGGCACCATCGTTTCCTTCGACGTGGACACAGCCGCGCCCGACGACGCGCTCGACTTGCCGCTCGCGGCGAGCGAGTTGGTCGCGAGGTTGCGCGCGGAGTCGGCTGCGATGGCCGCGGCGCTCGTCGCCGTGGTGGCGGCCGTGCCGCCCGTCTTGGCGGTGGTGGGGCCCGTCACCGTGCCCGCCGTCGCGTTGGTGCTCTGCGCGCCGCTCGCCGTGCCGCCCGAGGTGCTCACCCAGATCTCGTTGAGCATGGTCGGGCTCTGCCAGTATTTCGGCGCGACTTCCATCACCACGTGGTACTGGTTGAGCGGGTTGTAGATCGTCGAGACCTGGCGCTGGCCGAACGCGTCGTAAAGCGTGTTGTCGATCTGCGAGGGCGTGATGTTCAGCCGCGCGGCGCTCTGCCGGTCGATGTTGATCATCGATTCGAGGCCGCCTTGCTGCTGGTCCGAATTCACGTCGGCGAGTTCGGGGCGCGCCTGCAGCGCTTCGGTGAGCTTCGGCCCCCACTTGTAGAGGTCGGCGGTGTTGTCCGCGAGCAGCGTGAACTGGTACTGCGCGTTCGACTGCCGGCCGCCCACGCGAATATCCTGCACCGCTTGCAGGAAGGTTCGCGCGCCCGCCACGTTCGAGAGCGGCCCGCGCAGTTGCGCGATCACTTCGTCGGCGGAAATCTTGCGCTCGCTCTTGGGCTTGAGCGAGACGAACATGAAGCCCGAGTTGGTCGCGCGCCCGCCCGAGAATCCCGCGACCGATTCCACGGCGGGGTTCGCCTGCACGATGCGCATCATCTCGGCGAACTTCACCTTCATCGCCTGGAACGAGGTGGACTGGTCGGCCTGGATGCCGCCGACGAGGCGCCCCGTGTCCTGCTGCGGGAAGAAGCCCTTGGGCACGATCACGTAGAGCGCGACGTTCAGCGCGATGGTCGCGACGAGCGTGAGCAGGATGACGAACGGATGCGCCAGCGCCCAGCCGAGCGTGCGCTCGTAGCCGCCCTGCATGCGCTGGAAGCCGCGCTCGAGCCACTGCGCGAAGCGGCCTTCTTCCTTCTTCTCGTGCGCTTCTTCGAGCAGGCGCGAGCACATCATCGGCGTGAGCGTGAGAGAGACGGCGAGCGACACCGCAATGGCGAGCGAGAGCGTGAGCGCGAACTCGCGGAACAGGCGCCCGACAATGCCGCCCATCAGCAAAATGGGCAGGAACACGGCGACGAGCGAGACGCTGATCGAGAGCACCGTGAAGCCCACTTCGCGCGCGCCGAGCAGCGCCGCCTTCATGCGCGGCACGCCGTTTTCGATATGCCGCGAGATGTTCTCGAGCACGACGATGGCGTCGTCGACGACGAAGCCGGTCGCGATGGTGAGCGCCATCAGCGAGAGGTTGTCGAGCGAAAAGCCCATCAGGTACATCGCCGCGAAGGTGCCGATGATCGAGATGGGCACGGCCACGCTCGGAATGAGCGTCGCGCGCCAGTTGCGCAGGAACAGGAACACCACCATCACGACGAGCGCCACGGCGATCATGAGCGTGCGCTCGGTGTCCTTGAGCGAGGAGCGGATCGTGACCGAGCGGTCGGACGTCGGGATCACCTCGACGTCGGCGGGCAGCGACGCCTTGAGCTGCGGCAGCATGGCGATCACGCGGTCCACGGTCTCGATGATGTTCGCGCCCGGCTGGCGGTAGAGGATCACGAGCACGGAACGCTTGCCGTTGGCGAGTCCGATGTTGCGCAGGTCTTCCACCGAATCGACCACTTCGCCCACGTCGGAGAGCTTCACGCCCGCGCCGTTGCGGTAGGCGATCACGAGGTCCTTGTACTGGCTCGCCTTGCTCGCCTGGTCATTGGTGTAGAGCTGAAAGCGCTGCGGACCGAATTCGATATCGCCCTTGGGGCTGTTCGCGTTGGCCGAGGCGAGCGCGGCGCGCACGTCCTCGAGGCCGATGCCGTAGTGAAAGAGCGCATGCGGCTCCAGCTCCACGCGCACGGCCGGATTGGCCGAGCCGCTCACGTCGACTTCGCCCACGCCGTCCACCTGCGAGAGCGACTGCTGCAGCACCGTCGCCGCCGAGTCGTAGAGCTGGCCCGCGCTCAACGTGGGCGAGGTGAGCGCGAGAATCAGAATCGGCGCGTCGGCGGGGTTGACCTTGTGGTAGGTCGGGTTCTGCCGCAGGCTCGTGGGCAGGTCCGCGCGCGCCGCGTTGATCGCCGCCTGCACGTCGCGCGCCGCGCCGTCGATGTCGCGGTTCAGGCCGAATTGCAGCGTGATGCGCGTGCTGCCCACCGAGCTTTGCGAGGTCATCTCCGAGACGTCGGCGATCGAGCCCAGATGCCGCTCCAGCGGGCTCGCCACGCTGGTTGCCACCGTCTCGGGGCTCGCGCCCGGCAAGGTGGCCTGCACGGAGATGGTCGGAAAGTCCACCTGCGGCAAGGGCGCGACCGGCAGCTTCGTGAACGCGAAGAGGCCGGCCAGCGCGATGCCGACGGCGAGCAGCGTGGTCGCGACGGGGCGCGAGATGAACGGGCGCGAGAGATTCATCGCGTCAGCTCTCCGACGAAGACGACGCCGCGCCGTGCGAACCGCCGCCAAAGCGCTGGCGCAGACGCTGCGCGATCCGGTCGAACGCGAGGTAGATCACCGGCGTCGTGAAGAGCGTGAGCGCCTGGCTCACGATCAGGCCGCCCGCAATCGCGATGCCGAGCGGCCGGCGCAGCTCGCTGCCCGCGCCGTAGCCGAGGATCAGCGGCACGGCGCCGAGCAGCGCCGCCATCGTCGTCATCATGATCGGCCGGAAGCGCAGCAGACACGCCTGGTAGATCGCCTCGCGCGGCGGCTTGCCTTCGTGGCGCTCGGCCTCGAGCGCGAAGTCGATCATCATGATGGCGTTCTTCTTCACGATGCCGATCAAGAGCACGATGCCGATGATGCCGATGATGTCGAGGTCGTGCCCGGTCAGGATCAGCGCGAGCAAAGCGCCGATCCCGGCCGACGGCAGCGTCGAGAGAATCGTGATCGGGTGCACGAAGCTCTCGTACAGCACGCCGAGCACGATATACATCGTGACGATGGCCGCGAGGATCAGGAACAGCTCGTTGGACAGCGACGCCTGGAACGCGAGCGCGGCGCCCTGGAAGCGGGTCTGGAACGAGCCCGGCAGGCCGATGTCCTTTTCCGCCTGCTGGATCGCCTTCACCGCCGCGCCGAGCGAGGAGCCCTGAGCCAGGTTGAACGAGATCGTCGTGGCCGGGAACTGCGAGAGATGCGTGACGAGCAGCGGCGCGGGCCGCTCGTGGAACTTCGCGATGGCCGAGAGCGGCACCTGGCCCGTGCTCGAGGTCGAGGAGGGCAGGTAGATCGAATTCAGCGCGTCGGTGTAGTGCTGCAGAACCGGATCGGCTTCGAGAATCACGCGGTACTGGTTCGACTGCGTGAAGATCGTCGAGATGATGCGCTGGCCGTAGGCGTCGTAGAGCGCGTTATCCACCGTCGCGGGCGTGATGCCGTAGCGCGCGGCGCTCGCGCGGTCGATCTCGATGAACACCGAGCTGCCCTGGTCCTGCAGGTCGGTCGCCACGTCCGCGAGTTCGGGCAGTTGCTTCAGGCGCTGCACGAGCTTCGGCACCCAGGTCGTGAAGTCCTGGATGTTCGGCGTGGTGAGCATGAACTGATACTGCGTGGGGCTCACCGTCGAGTCGATCGTGAGGTCCTGCACCGGCTGCATATAGAGCGTCGCGCCCGGCACGTGGGCCACACTCGTTTGCAGGTCGCGGATAATCTCGCTCGCCGTTTCGCTGCGGTCGTCGCGCGGCTTCAGGTTGATGAGCATGCGGCCGCTGTTGAGCGTGATATTGGTGCCGTCCACGCCGATGAACGAGGTGAGGCTCTCGACGTTCTCGTTCTTGAGAATTTCCGCGGCGAGCGCCTGCTGGCGCTCGGCCATCGACGCATACGACACCGATTGCGGCATCTGTGTGATGGCCTGGATCACGCCCGTGTCCTGCACGGGGAAGAAACCCTTGGGCACGATCACGTAGAGAATGCCGGTGAGCACGAGTGTGATGAGGAACACGATCATTGTGAGGCGCTGGCGTGCGAGCACCCATTCGAGCGCCACGCCGTAGCGGCCGATCACATAGTCGAAGAACGCATGCACGCGCGCCTCGAAGCGGTGGCTTTCGGGCGGCGGCGTGTGGCGCAGCATTTTCGCGCACATCATCGGCACGAGCGTGAGCGAGACCACGGCCGAGATCACGATCGTCACCGCGAGCGTGATGGCGAATTCGTGGAACAGGCGGCCCACCACGTCGCCCATGAAGAGCAGCGGAATCAGCACGGCGATCAGCGACACCGTCAGCGAGATGATGGTGAAGCCGATCTGCTTCGAACCCTTTAGCGCCGCTTCGAGCGGCGTGTCGCCCGCCTCCACGTAGCGCGCGATGTTCTCGATCATGACGATGGCGTCGTCCACCACGAAACCGGTCGCGATGGTGAGCGCCATCAACGACAGGTTGTCGAGCGAGAAGCCGCACAGGTACATGACCGCGAGCGTGCCGATCAGCGATAGCGGCACCGAAAGGCTCGGAATGATCGTGGCGTAGATGTTCGCGAGGAACAGGTACATCACGAGCACCACGAGCACCACCGACATCAGCAGCTCGAACTGCACGTCGCGCACCGAGGCGCGGATCGTGGTGGTGCGGTCGGTGACGATCTGCACGTCGAGCGAAGAGGGCAGCGACTCCTGCAACTGCGGCAACAGCGCCTTGATGCTGTCCACCACCTGGATCACGTTCGCGCCCGGCTGGCGCTGCACGTTCAGGATGATGGCGGGGGTGCCGTCGGCCCACGCGCCGAGCTTGGTGTTCTCCGCGCCCTGCACGATGTTCGCGACGTCGGTGAGCATGACGGGGCGGCCGTTGCGGTAGGCGATTACCGCGTCCTTGTAGGCGTCGGCGTCGGTCAGCTGGTCGTTCGCGTTGATCGTGTAGGCGCGCGTGGGGCCGTCGAAGTTGCCCTTGGGCGTGTTGACGTTCAGGTTCGAAATGCTCGTGCGCAGGTCGTCGAGGTTCAGGCCGTAGGCCGCGAGCGCGCGCGGATTCGCCTGGATGCGCACGGCCGGGCGCTGGCCGCCCGAGAGGCTCACGAGGCCCACGCCCGCCACCTGCGAAATCTTCTGCGCGAGGCGGGTGTCGGCGAGATCCTGGATCTGCGTGAGCGGCAGCGTCTTCGAGGTGATCGCGAGCGTGAGGATCGGCGCGTCGGCGGGGTTGACCTTGGCGTAGATCGGCGGCGCGGGCAGGTCCGAGGGCAGCAGGTTGCCGGCCGCGTTGATGGCGGCCTGCACTTCCTGTTCGGCCACGTCGAGCGGCAGGTCGAGGCTGAACTGGAGCGTGATGACCGAGGAGCCCGCCGAACTCTGCGACGACATCTGGTTGAGCGACGGCATCTGCCCGAACTGACGTTCGAGCGGCGCCGTGACCGAGGACGTCATCACGTCCGGACTCGCCCCCGGGTAGAAGGTCTGCACCTGGATGGTCGGGTAATCGACTTCAGGCAGCGCGGAAAGCGGCAGAAAGCGCAGCGCGACGAGACCGACCAGCATGATCGCCGCCATGAGCAGCGCCGTGCCGACCGGCCGCAGGATAAAGGCGCGGGATGGATTCATGCTGGCTTACTGGGCTTGCGTCTGCGAGGCGTGGCGATGGCCATGACGCGCGCCGGCCCCTGATGCGCCTTGCGCGCCCGCGGCTCCCGACGCTCCCGACGCTCCCGACGCTCCCTTAGCGTGTTGCGGATGCTCGGCGGGAATCGTGATCTTCGCGCCTTCGCGCAGACGGTCGGAGCCGTCGGTCACGACGCGCTCGCCCACGGTGAGGCCCGAGGCGATGCTGGTGCGTTCGGCATCGACGGGGCCGACCTTCACGAGCCGCACCGTCACCGTGTTATCGGGCTTCGCGACATAGACGTACTGCCCCTGCGAGCCGTTGAGCACGGCCGAAGTGGGCACGATCACGGCGTCGTGGATCGTATCGACGAGCAGGCGCGCGTTCACGAACTGGTTCGGAAAGAGCCCCTGCTCATGGTTCGTGAAGCTCGCGCGCAGCTTGACGGTGCCCGTGGTGGTGTCGATCTGGTTGTCGATGGTCTGGAGCGAGCCGGCTTCGAGCAGCGTCGTGTTGCTGCGGTCGTAGGCCGTGACCGACATTTTCGTGCCCGCGCGCAGCTGCTTCATGATGGGGGGCAGGTTGTCCTCCGAAGTCGTGAAGATCACGCTGATCGGCTCGAGCTGCGTGAGCACGACGATGCCGTTGGTGTCGCTGGGCGTCACGTAGTTGCCCGGATCGACCTGGCGCAGGCCCACGCGGCCCGAGACGGGCGCCGTGATGCGCGCGTAGGTCAGGTCGAGCTTGTAGGTATCGACGCTGGCCTGATCGGACTTGACGGTGCCCTCATATTGCTTGACGAGCGAGGCCTGGGTGTCGACCTGCTGGCTCGCGATCGAGTCTTGCGAGAGCAGCGTCTGGTAGCGCTTGAGGTCGAGGCGCGCCGTGGCGAGCAGCGCCTGGTCGCGCGCGAGCTGGCCTTCGGCGTTGGCGAGCGAGATCTGGTAGGGGCGCGGGTCGATCTGGGCGAGCACGTCGCCCTTTTTCACCATCTGGCCTTCCTGGAAGTACACGTCCTGAAGCGTGCCGGATAGTTGCGTGCGCACCGTGATGTCGGCAAGCGGCGTGACCGTGCCGAGCGCGGTGATGACGATGGGCATGTCGCCGGCCTTCGCCGTCGCCACGCTCACGGGCTGCGGCATGTTGGCCATGGCGCCCGGACCGCCGCGCCGCGCGTGCGCGCCGGCCGCCGGTGCGGCGTTGCCGCCCGAGAGCGCCTTGTTCCACGGCTGCCAGCGCGCGAGCACGATGCCGGCGATCACGATGACCACACCCAGTGCGATGAACTTGCCCTTGCCGCGCCTCGCGGCGACCGGAGCGGGGGACTGCGGCGTCGTGTCTTTACGGGGGGAATCCGGGCGCTTTTCTTGTTGATCCATCGGTCAGGTCGGTAACAGGTTCTCGAAGCGGGGTTCTCGAAGGCTCTTGGCGGAGCTCACTAAAGGGGGCCGGCCGCGAAGCGCTCGCACAAGCGCGCCGCAGCGGCGCGCGCCGATGCCTCCCAGGCCGTGCGCTAGCAAGATGTCAGGACGCGCCGCGCTGCGGCCCGGGTGCCGCGCCATGCGCTCACGGGCATGGACGGCGTCGCTGGCGGCTGGCTGGCGTAACGGGCGAAGGGCGGCGGCGCGGCTGGCCCTTGCCGCCAAAAAGCATGATGCTACGTTGCCCCCTTCGTTACAGTCCAGTGCCGTTTCTTTCGAGACGTTACGAGCGTTACACCCTTCGAGTGCTTTTTGTAAGGCGCAGCCGCTCGTGTTGTCAGGTCGCGTGGGGCAGGCGCAGGGCGCCGCCGATTTCGTCGACGACGTGCGCAACGCATTCGCGCATCAGCGGCACGACGTGGCTGACGAGCCACTCGCGCGGGCACTGCTGCGCGGCGCCGCCGCAGTTGATGGCGTAGATCTCGCCGTTGGGACCCGCGAACGCCGTGGCGATGGCGTTGAGCCCTTCGTACCATTCGCCGATCGCGAGCCCGTAGCCGTGGGCGGCGGTCTCGGCGAGCGCGGCGTCGAGACGGCTGCCGAAGACGCCCCAGTCGTTGCCGGTCGAAGTCTGCAGCGTGGCGGTGAGTTCCGCGCGCGCGTGCGGGTCGAGCGCGGCGAGGTAGGCGCGTCCGACGGCGGTGCGGCCCATGTCGATGCGCGAGCCGACCTCGAGGCGCGTGACGAGCACGGCGGTGCGCGGGCGGATCGCGTCGATCACGACCATGTCCAGACGGTCGCGCACGGTCAGGTGCACCGAGAGCGCGGTGCGCTCGGCCAGCCGCGTGAGAAACGGCCGCGCCCGGCTGCGGATGTCGGCGTTGCGCAGGAAGCCGTTGGACAGCTCGAGCACCGACGAAGTGAGCACGAAGCGTTCGCTGTCGGGCAGCCGGGCGAGAAAGCCCGTGCTCACGAGCGTGCCCGTGAGGCGCGAAAGCGTGGGCTTGGGAATGCCCGTCAGTTCGGTCAGTTCGCGGTTGCTGAGCGGCGCGTCGGCGGCCGCGACGCAGCGCAGGACGGCAAGGCCGCGCGCGAGCGCCGTCACTTCGTCGGCGCCGCCGTCTTTATCTCGCGGAGCGTCTTCAGGAAGGCGCGAATCGGGTGCGGAAGTCATTGGCGGGACAATTTTCCGAAACAGGATTTCAGTTTTGAGATTTCGCGCGAGGCGTTACAAAGTCAGCGCGGGCGTGCCGCGCGATACAGCCGTTTGCGTTCGATCAATGCGGCGCTCCCTAAATTAGGGCGCTAATTCTCAGACGATTGTAATGGATGCCAGAAGCTCGACGATTGGCGCATTTTGGCGAGATTTTGCTTGACTTAGTCAGCATGTAGGTAAAAAATGGAATGCGATTTCGGCAATCCGCCTCGACCCCGCAAAATTGCGGGGTTTTAATGTGCCATGCGGTATGCAATTCGCATAATTGCGCATCTTTTTCCGACGGCACGGCGCATCCGAATACCGGCTCTCAGGTTCTAGCACGGCCCTCGGAATGGCTAGAACTTTTCAAGGCGCCACGTGCAAACGTGGCGCTTTTTTTTCCGCCGGCTCCAAATCCACGAACGTGCGCCAGGCGGCCGGTCAGGCGACCTCGCCGCTATAGCGCTCCCGCAACTCACGCTTGAGCACCTTGCCGATCGGGCTTCGCGGTAGCGCGTCGACGATCACCACGTCGGCAAGCCGCTGCATCTTCCCCAATTGCCCGTTGGCCCAAGCGGCGAGCGTGACGGCGGTCAATGCCGAACCGCGCTGGAGCGTGACGAACGCCACCGGCGTTTCGCCCCAGCGCGCCGATGGAACGCCAACCACCGCGGATTCGGCGACTTCGGGGTGCCGGGCGAGCACCTGTTCCAGATCACTTGGATAGATGTTGAAGCCGCCCGAGATGATCATGTCCTTCTTGCGGTCCATCAGCACGAGGAAGCCGTCTTCGTCGAAGCGGCCGACATCCCCGGTTCGAATGAAGCGCCGCCCATCGCCGTCGTACCACTCGGCTTGCGCCGTCTTGTCCGGTTGCCGGTAGTAGCCGGTCATCATGGCAGGCGAGCGCCCGACGATTTCACCGGCTTCCCCGGCGGCGACCTCGCGTCCGTCGGCATCGATCAGGCGCATTTCATGGCCGTTCAGCGGGCGGCCAACGGTGTGCAGCTTGTCGGGAAACTCGTCCGCGCAAAGCTCGCATGACGCGCCGCCTTCGGTCATGCCATAGAACTCGGTGAGTTTGCCCGGCCACCTGCGCAGGGCGTCCGCCTTGAGGGCCGCCGCGAACGGCGCGCTCGTGCAGAACTTCGAGTGGAAGCTGGACAGGTCGTAGCGATCGAAGTCCGGATGGCCGAGGATGCGTTGGTATTGCACCGGAACCAGCATGGTGTGCGTGACGTGCTTGCGCTCGGCAAGCTCGAGATATTGCTTCGCATCGAACTTCGGCATGAGGACGACCGTTCCGCCGAGCGCGAGCGTCGGGAAGAAGCTCACCAGCGTGGTGTTCGAATAGAGGGGCGTCGCAATCAAGGTGACGGCGTGCGGCCCGTATCCGCGCTCGAGACTTCGCAGCGTATAGGCATAACGCATCGCGTGCGACTGGACGATCCCTTTGGGCGCGCCCGTCGTGCCGGACGAGTAAATGATGTTGAACGCCCACTCCGGCCGAATTTCCACGTGCGAGGGCGCGGCGCCCACGGGCGCGAGCCACGCATCGAATTGCCCGGCTGCACCGATGTCGACGACGCGCAGCGCAGGCGGCAGCGTGACGCCCGCAAGCAACTGGCAAACCGCCGCATCGGCGAAGAGGATTTGCGCCCGCGAGTTCTCCAGCATGGCGACGAGGCTGTCCGCATGCGTGGAGGGCGACAGCGGGGCGACCGCGAGTCCTGCCCGGAGCGCGCCGAAGAAAACGGCGGCATAGGGGATGGAACTCGACGCACAAATGGCCACGACGTCTTCGGGTGCCAGCCCGTCACGCTGCAGCGCGGCCGCACAGCGGTCGATCAGCGCATCGAGCGCGGCGAACGTGACGGTCTCGTCTTCGCAGACAATGGCCGCGCGCGCGCCGTGTTCCGCCGTGCGTTGGCGAATCATGGCGGTCAAGTCGACGAACGGGGAGTCGGGGGACTGCACGGACATGGCCTCATACCTCACTGGAAAGATGTCTTCGCGATGGCGTGATGCAGTTCTCTTGCGCAATGGTCTCCCTTTTGATGGGCGCGCGGGCACGCTTCACGGTTTGTGAACGTGCGTTCGATTCTCGGGCTGGTCATTGCGCCAGGCAACGACAATTTTGTTGGACAGACCGTCAAGGCGACTTTGACAGTTCGCCCCCAAGGACGCGGCGTCATGTGAACCGACCTACGTTCCCTTTCTGCCATACCATCGCTCATCACCCGTTCGATGGAGTCGCACATGCTCTCCGAAGAGGAACTGGCGTTGCTCGACGCCATCCGCGAAACCGGCAGCCTGTCGCGCGCGGCGGCACGGCTGAACAAGGCGCCTTCCACGATCTCCCATGCGGCGCGCCAACTCGAGGCGCGCTTCGACGCGCTGCTCTTCGACCGTCGGCGCTACCGGCTGCAGCTCACTCCAGCCGGCCATCTGCTCGCCGAGGAGGCGAGCCGCCTGATGCAGGACGTCGCGCGCATGACGCAGCGCGTGCGCCAGGTCGCGAACGGCTGGGAAGACCGCTTGTGGATCGTCACCGACGAGATTCTCGAATTCGAACTGCTCATGCCGGTGATCCGCGACTTCGACGCGCTGCAGTCGGGCGTCAAGCTGCGTTTCACGCACGAGGTGCTTTCCGGCACCTGGGAGGCGCTGCGCGACGGCCGCGCCGATCTCATCGTCGGTGCGACCAACGAACCGCCCGCCATCGACGGCCTGCACTGGTTCGAACTCGGCGTGATGGAGTGGGTGTTCGCGGTGGCGCCGCGCCATCGGCTCGCGCGCGAGAAGGCGCCGCTCACGCGCGAGCGCATGCTGGCCGAGCGCGGCGTGGCGGTCGGCGATTCGGCGCGGCTCACGCCGGGCCGCGGCTACGGGCTGCTCGGGGGGCAGGAGGTGCTGGCGGTGCCGTCGATGCGCGCGAAGATCCTCGCGCAGCGCGAGGGCCTGGGTGTCGGCTGGGTGCCGCGGCGGCGCGCGGCGAAGCTCATCGAGCGCGGCGAACTGGTCGAGAAGGTCACGGCGAACCCGCGCGAGCCGAACATGCTTTACGTGGCGTGGCGCGGTGAACACGTGGGACGCGCACTGCAATGGTGGATCGACCGGCTGCGCGAGCCGCGTCTTGCCAGGCGCCTCGTGGACGGAATCGAGGTCACGGGCTGAAGCCGGCTGCCCGTGCAAAACGTTCGACAGCTTCGAACGTTTGCGCCAAAACCTTCGTACGGCAGAAAGCGCGCCGCCCGGCAATATGGCATCACAGTCTCAGATCGAGACTATCCCCTTCAAGGAGAACGTCATGAACCGCTTTGCAAACAAAACTGTCCTCGTCACCGGCGGAACCAGCGGTATCGGCCTCGCTGCCGCGCAAGCCTATGCCGCCGAAGGCGCGCACGTCATCGTCACGGGCCGCGACGAAGCCAGCCTCGAAGCCGCGCGGCGCGCGCTTGGCCCGAACGCGCACGCATGGCGCAACGACGCGGCCTCGATCACAGGCGCGCGCGAGCTGGCCGCCGCCGTGCGCGACGCCGGCCTGCGCCTCGACGCGGTGTTCATCAACGCAGGCGTGGCGAAGCTCGCGCCGTTCGAGCAAGTGGACGAAGCGCTCTGGGACGTCACCTTCGACACCAACGTGAAGGGCGCGTACTTCCAGATTCAATCGCTCCTGCCGGTGCTGGGCGACGGTGCGGCCATCGTGCTCAACGGCTCGATCAACGCGCATATCGGCATGCCCACGTCGTCGGTGTATGCGGCGAGCAAGGCCGCGCTGATCTCGTTCGCGAAGACACTTTCGGCCGAACTGCTGCCGCGCGGCATTCGCGTGAACGTGGTGAGCCCCGGGCCCGTGAAGACGCCGCTCTACAACAAGTTCGGCATGGATGCCGCCGCGCTCGCGGCGGCCGAGGAATCGATTCGTGGGCTGGTGCCGCTCAAGCGCTTTGCGACGGCGGAAGAGATCGCGTCGACCGTGCTGCATCTGAGCGCGGCGGAGTCGGCCTTCATGATCGGCACCGAAGTGATCGTCGCCGGCGGCATGGGCCAGCTTTGATGATCCGTTAGTGATGCGTACGGAATGCGGGCGGCAGGGCGCCGCCCGCGTGAGCGTACTGCGCGTCGGTCAGGAAACCGTTTCGCGTTCCGGCGTGGCCGTGATCTTGTGGATCGACAGGTCGGTGCCGTTGAATTCCTGTTCGCGATCGATGCGCAGCCCAACGAATTTGCGCAGCAGGCCGTACACCACGAGCCCGCCAAGGAAGGCGATCGCGATGCCCGCAATCGTGCCGACGATCTGCGCGGCGAGCGAGACGCCGCCCAGGCCGCCGAGCCAGCGCTGGCCGAAAACGCCCGCGGCGATGCCGCCCCATGCGCCGCACAGGCCGTGCAGCGGCCACACGCCGAGCACGTCGTCGATGCGCCAGCGGTTCTGCACGCAGGTGAACATATAGACGAACAGCGCGCCGGCAACCGCCCCCGTCACGAGCGCGCCGAGCGGATGCATGATGTCCGAGCCCGCGCACACGGCCACGAGCCCCGCGAGCGGCCCGTTGTACGTGAAGCCCGGATCGTTGCGGCCCGCGAACCACGCGGCGAGCGTGCCGCCCACCATCGCCATGAGCGAGTTGACGGCAACAAGACCGCTGATCTTGTCGATGGTCTGCGCGCTCATGACGTTGAAGCCGAACCAGCCCACCGCGAGCACCCATGCGCCAAGCGCGAGGAACGGGATGTTCGAAGGCGGGTGCGCGGCGATGCGGCCGTCGCGCGTATAGCGGCCGTGGCGCGGCCCGAGCAGCAACACGGCCGGCAGCGCGATCCAGCCGCCGAACGCGTGGACGACTACCGAGCCCGCGAAGTCATGGAACGGCACGCCGAACACGTGCGTCATCGCATCCTCGAAACCGAGGCGGTTGTTCCACACCATCCCCTCGAAGAACGGGTAGATGAAGCCGACGATCACGAAGGTCGCGAACAGCTGCGGATTGAACTTCGAGCGCTCGGCGATGCCGCCAGACACGATGGCCGGAATGGCCGCCGCGAAGGTGAGGAGGAAGAAGAAGCGCACGAGCGCGTAGCCGTTGTGCTCGGCGAGCACGTCCGCGTGCGAGAAGAACTGCACGCCGTAGGCGAGCGTATAGCCGATGAAGAAGTAGGCGATCGTCGAAATCGAAAAATCGACGAGGATCTTCACGAGCGCATTGACCTGGTTCTTCTTGCGCACGGTGCCGAGTTCGAGAAACGCGAACCCCGCGTGCATGGCGAGCACCATGGCGGCGCCCAGCAGCAGGAATAGCGTGTCGGTGCCGGTTTTTAGATTGTCCATCTGGCGTACCCAGTTTGCCCAAAATGGCGCATAGTGAGCAAGATATGGGCCAGCTTCAGCGCCAAACTGGTGAATTCGCAGCCAAAGCAGGCGTCAAGCCGGTGCGGCCGTGCACCGATGCGGAAAAATGGCAGGCGCCGTATCGCCGGTGCCGGTGCTGATTTCCGGGGCGTATGCACCATGTTCCGGCACAATCCCGGGGCTTCCGCGCAAAGGTGGGGAACTCGCGCGCCAAGTTAGGGCGCTTAATTCGATTTTCCTTTCCGCATCAATGGATTGTCGGCGAATCGAAATCCTCTCGCGTTTTCGCGAGGATAAATTTCGGGCGCACATAGGGCGCAAACGCCGACATAATGGCCGGATTGCCACTTCACGCACGTCCGGTCGCCCGGTACCCGCCACGCAATGCGCCTCACGACCAAAGGGCTTCTGCTGATCGCGATTCCCGCCGTGTTCGAACTGAGCTTGCTGTCGGCCATCGTGAAGGCCGAGACCGACGCCGCCGCCGCGGAGCGCTGGGGCCAGCACAGCCAGGCGGTGCTGGCGCAGGCTTCGCGCGTGCTCGAACCGGTGCTGGTCGAGTCGGTCAAGCTGCGCGGTGCGGTGGCGGCCAACGACACGAGCTATGCCACGCCGGTCTCGATGTGGATGGACGTGGACCGCCGCATCGACCGGCTCGTCGAACTCGTGGCCGATAATCCCACACAGGTCGAGCGCGCCGTGCAGATTCGCCACGCCGTGCAGAACTATCGCCAATGGTCGGACCGCGTGCAGGACCTCTTGCGTTCTGGCCGGCGCGTCGACCTGGCCGAGCGCTTTCGCGCGCTCATGGCCGCCGACGTGCTCGACCGCGTGCGCACGCAGATCGTCTCGTTCCAGACCGAGGAGCGCCGCCTCGACGTATTACGGGTGTCCGCCGCCGAAGCGGCGCGCGCCCAGCAGCAGACGCTCGTGATGACGGCCGTGCTTGGTTCGATCGTGCTGGTTGCGCTTGCCGTCTGGGTCTTTACGCGCGGGGTGCGCGGGCGGCTCGATGCGCTTTCCGACAACGCGAACCGGCTGGCCGCGAACGAACCGCTTGCGCCGCTCACGGCGGGCAACGACGAAATCGCCGAACTCGACCTCACGCTGCACCAGATCAGCCAGCGGCTGATCGAAGCCGAGCGGCTGCGGCTCGGTTTTCAGGCCGACCTTGCACGGCGCGCAGACCAGCTCGCACGCATCAACGAAAACCTTCGCCAGCAGACTCAGGAAAACGAGATGTTCATCCACGGCGTGTCGCACGATCTGCGCGCGCCGCTCGTGAACCTGCAGGGCTTTTCGCGCGAGCTCAATCACGCGTGCAACGACCTGCGCGAGCGTATCGCGCATTCTTCGCTCTCGCCGCAGGTGCGCGCGCGCATCGAGCGCACCATCAACGAGGACATCGGCGAGGCGCTGCGCTATCTGCAAACGGCGGTGCTGCGCGCATCGCACATCATCGACGCGCTGCTGCGGCTCGCGCGCGCGGGGCGCGTGGAGTACCGGCGACAGCGTATCAGTGTGCAGGAACTGGTGCAGCGCGTGGTCGACGCGATGCACGCATCGATCCGCGCACGCTGCGCGCAGGTGAGCGTGCAAACGCTGCCCGACGTATGGGGCGACCCTACTGCGCTCGAACAGGTGTTTGCAAACCTGATCGGCAACGCGCTCAGCTATCTCGATCCGGCGCGCGACGGGCGCGTCGAGATCGGCACGGCTCATGCACCGCCGGGCGTGGAGTCGCTGCAGATTTTCTATGTGCGCGACAACGGGCTCGGTATTCCCGAGGTCGGCCTGCCGCGGCTCTTTCAGGCGTTTCAGCGCATGCACGGCAACGTGGCGCCAGGCGAGGGCATCGGGCTCGCGCTCGTGCGCCGCGTGGTCGAGCGGCACGGCGGGCGCGTGTGGGTGGAGTCGACGGAAGGCGAGGGGACGACGTTCTATCTGTCGCTGCCCGATGCGCTTGCGGTCGCGCCGCCGTTGCCCGGCGACGCGGAGCAGATCATCAGCGCGCTCGAACGCGCGGAGCGCTCGGAGGCTTCGCCCAGTAGCCTTGCGGAATAGGGTGCGGGCGATGGCGCGGGTGGCGCGAATGCGAAGGCAAGCGAGCGAAGCGAATCGCGGGCGGCGCCTGCAACGGCGTTGCGACCACCGGCAGGCGCTTAGACGTCCAGACAAGCGCGCTCTATCGGAGCTGCCCGAATTGGCGGCTGGCGCGCGCGTCGCCCCGTGCGAAACAGGGGCGACGCGCGCGTGGATCAGCGCTCGCTCACGGCTCGATGCGCGTGCCGAGGAGCACGAGGAACTGGCGCAGCCATTCGGGATGGGCGGGCCACGCCGGCGCGGTGACGAAGGGCGCGTCGGTCACGGCGCTGTCGATGGCGATGTCGGCATATTCGCCGCCCGCGAGCCGCACCTCGGGCGCGCAGGCCGGATAGGCCGAAATGCGCTTGCCGCGGATCACCTCGGCCGCGGCGAGCAGCTGGGCCGCATGGCAGATCGCCGCGATGGGCTTGTTCGCCTGGGCGAAGTGACGCACCATCTCGATGACCTTCGGGTCGAGGCGCAGATATTCGGGCGCGCGTCCCCCTGCGATGGCGAGCGCGTCGTAGCTGGCGGCGTCGATTTCGTCGAAAGTCGCGTTGAGCGCGAACTGGTGCCCCGGCTTTTCGGTGTAGGTCTGGTCGCCCTCGAAATCGTGGATGGCGGTCTTCACGCGCTCGCCAGCCTTCTTGCCGGGGCATACCGCATCGACGCGGTGGCCGACTGCCTGCAGCGCCTGGAACGGCACCATCGTTTCATAGTCTTCGGCAAAATCGCCGGTGAGGAACAGGATCTTCTTGACGGCCATCGTTTGTCTCCGGAGGTGGACGGTGGAACAGATCGTGCGCGTGGGCAGTCTACTCCATCATGTTTGACGATTTCGCAAAGCACGGCGTTGCGGGCGCCGCACTGCACACCATCGACTGGCGGCGCTACGTGCCGGGCCGCGATGCGAGCGCGCTGGCCGCGTTGTTCCGCGCGTCCGTGACCACGCTCGCTGCCTCGTTCTACGACGCGGCGCAGCGCAGCGCGTGGGCTGCGGCCGCCGACGATCTCGCGGACTTCGACGCGCGTCTTTCCCGCGGGGTCACGCTCGTGGCGTACTGTGACGGCGCGGCAGCGGCGTTCGGGCAGCTCTTTCCGCTCGATCACGTCGAGATGCTTTACGTCGCGCCGGTGTGGTCGCGCCGCGGCCTCGCGACGCTGTCGCTGGCGCGGCTCGAAGCGCTCGCGCGCGAGGCCCGCTCGACGGTATTGAGTGCCGACGCGAGCGCGGTGTCGCGGCCGATTTTCGAGCGCGCGGGTTTTTCGCTCATTTCGTCGGAGTCGGTGTTGCGCGACGGCGTATCATTGCCGCGTTTTCATCTATGCAAGCCGCTTCATGCGGCGAATTTTTCAGGATGACCATGTATTCGAAGGTTTCGACGCAAAGGCTGACGCTGGTCTCCCTGCTTGTGTGTGCGGCGCTCGCCGGCTGTAACAAGCACGATGCTTCCGCACCCGATCTGAGCAAGCAGTCCGCCGACGCCGTGAAGCAGGCCACGCAGGACGCCGCCAACCAGGCCGCGCAGCAGGCTGCGCAAACGCTCGACAAGGCCGCGAGCTTCGTGAACCAGCAACTCGGTGCAGCGCAGCAGAAGCTCGACTCGGCGGCCTCGCAAGGTCAACAGGCGAGCGCGTCCACGGCCGAGCTGGCTTCGGCGGCGCAGGGCCAGTTGCGCGGCGCGGCAAGCACGGCGCAGGCCTTGCTCGGGCAGGCCGCCGCGGCCACCGGGACCGGCTTGACGAGTGCGGGGCATTCGTTGCAGCGCTGGGCGAGCAACGCGGCCGCGTCGGCGCCGGCATCGGATGCCTCGAAGTAAGGCCGCAGCCGTGCGGGCTGCGGCTGACGGGTTGACGCTACGAATTAATGTAATTATGATGGTTACACTTTTTGGCGCGCGTGGTTCGAACCATTCGTGCGCCGCACAGCAGTGGCAGGTTTGCCGTGAATACGAGTAGCCGTTTCGCTTTTGCCGTTCACGTGCTCGCGCTGCTGGCGCAGCAGGAGGGCGTGCCGCTGTCGTCGGAGATCATCGCGGGCAGCGTGAACACCAATCCCGCGCTGATCCGCCGGCTCCTGTCGATGCTTGCCAGCGCGGGCCTCACGTCGTCGCAACTTGGCGCGGGCGGTGGCGCGCTGCTCGCACGCGAGCCGCAGGCAATCACGCTGCTCGACGTCTACCATGCAGTCGACGACGCGCAGTTGTTCGCCATGCACCGCGAGGAGCCGAATCCGGCCTGCCTCGTCGGGCGTCACATCCAGCAGACGCTGCGCGGCGTGATCGACGACGCACAGCGCGCCATGGAGGCGTCGCTCGCCACGCGCACGCTCGCGGACGTCGTCGACGACATGACGCGCAGCGAGCGCAAGCTCGAACGCGCGCGGGCGCGGCGGGCCTGAGCGGGCTGCGCGCAAGCAGAATCATCAGCGGGGCATTGCCCCGTTTTTTCACCCCCGAAATGTAACTTCGTTAGTTACATAATTACGGAAAACAGGAGTCAGTTCATGAGCAAGACGCTGAAAATCGCCCTCTTTGGCGCAACCGGCATGGTCGGTTCTCGCATCGCCGCCGAAGCGGCGCGCCGCGGCCACCAGGTGAGCGCGCTGGTGCGCCAGCCCGAGCGCGTGGCGACCGCACCGAACGTCCACGCGGCGAAGGCCGATCTGCTCGACGCGGCGAGCGTCGCAGCCGCGGTGCGCGGTCACGATGTGGTGGCGAGCGCCTATGCGCCGCCCAAGGATCAGCTTGGCGACCTGCTGGTCGCGAGCCGCGCGCTCGTGGAAGGCGTGCGCGCCGCGGGGCTCGAGCGTCTCGTGGTGGTGGGCGGCGCCGGCTCGCTGGAAGTGGCGCCCGGCAAGCAGCTCGTCGATACCGAAGGCTTCCCCGACGCCTACAGGGCGATCGCGCTCGCCCATCGCGAGGCGTTCGACTACTACCGTACCGTCACCGACATCGACTGGACCTTCTTCGCGCCGGCCGCGATCATCGCGCCCGGCGAGCGCACGGGCACATTCCGCACGGGCGCCAATACGCTGATCGCCGATGCGAAGGGCGAGAGCCGCATTTCTGCCGAGGACTACGCAATCGCCTTCGTCGACGAACTCGAGCAGGGCCGCTTCATTCGTCAGATCACAACGGTGGCCTACTGAGGCGCGACGCGGCGCGTCCTGCGCGCTGACAAACTGTTACGCACGCGCGCGGCGCGGCGAGGTGGAGTGCGGCTAAACTGGAACGTCCTGTTTTTGCCCCTCCGCCATGAATACCAGCATCGGACGCGATGGCGCGGGCGCCGGGCCGTCGCGCATGCGCATCGACCCGGCGGATCGTGCACTTCTTTCACGCGCCGCGCCGGCGCGCCCGGGTCTACGCGCGTTCCTGCGCGCACTCATGCTCCTCGCATGCCTCGCGGCGTGCCTCGCCGCGCCGCTGCGGGCCGCCGCCCAAGCCGCGCCGGCGCCCGTGCTGCCGGTGCTCAAGAGCATCATCACCGGGGCGCCGGCGGCTGCCTCGGGGGCTTCGGCGGCCGAGGCGGCCTCTGCGCCGTCACCGGCGAGCCAGGCCGAGTTCACGCGCTCGCTCGACAGCGTCATCAATACGCTCGACAACGAGCGCCAGCGCACCGCGCTCCTGAATCAGCTCAAGAAGCTGCGCAGCGCGTCGCAAAACGTGGCGCCCGCGCCCGCTTCGGGCGCGGCGGCGAACTCGGCGGGGCTGCTGGGCGCAATCGCATCCGGGCTCGCCTCGGTCGAGGCGGACGCCCGCCGCGGCCGCAGTCCGTTTCACTACTGGGCGGGGCGCTTCAGGGCAGCCGGCGTCGAGCTTTACGACATCGCCTCGGGCGGAGAAGGCGAAAGCCTCGGCCGCATCGTGTTCGATCTGTTCGCCATGCTGGCCGGCTGGGGCGCATGCGCCGCGGTGCTGCGCTGGATCGAGCGGCGGCTGCTCAGGCGTTTCGATGTCGAGACCGGCCTGCGGCCCGATCCCCGCACCATCGATCTGCTGATTTTCGTCGTGCATCGCGCGGCGCCGTGGATCGTGGCGTTCCTCGGCGCGCTCGTGGTCGAGCGTTCGCTGCCCGACGCGCTCGGGCGCACGCTCGCTCTCGTGATCGCCTACGCGATCGTCGCGGGCGCGGTGTTCTCGTCCATCTGCCTGATCATGTTTTCGCTGTTCGGTTCGGGGCACCGGCGCGCGGCCGTGCGCCTGCTGATCGCGCGCTCGCGCCGGCTGCTCTTTGCGATCGGCGTGCTGGCCGCGCTCGGCGACGCCGCGACTAATTTCGAAGTCGCGCGCCAGCTGGGCGCGAACACGGCGGCACTGGTGAGCACCGCCGCGAACATGGCGGCCGCAGTGCTGACGGTGGTGTTCGCCTTTGGTTTCCGGCGCCCGGTCGCGCATCTCATCCGCAACCGCAGCTATTCGCTGCGCCACGGCCACAAGGCGCTCACCGAAGTCCTCGACGTGCTCGCCTCGCTCTGGCAACTGCCGATGCTGCTGCTCGCCGGCGCTTCGATCGTCGCCACGTTCGGCGGGATCGGCAGCCGCGACGACGTGCTGCAGATTTCCGTGGTCTCCGCGCTCCTGCTCGTGCTCGCGTTCTTCCTCTCGGCGGTCGTGCTGCGCATCACGCGCCCGAACCCCGCGCGCGTGCGGCGGCGCTCGCCGTATCTGCGGCGCCTGCTGCGCTTTGCCGGCACGCTGCTCGTGGTGTTCATCTGGTTCGCGTACTTCGAATCGTGCGCACGCCTGTGGGACATTTCGCTCGCCGCGATCATCGAGGCGAGCGTGGCCGCGCGCGGCATCGCGCACGCCATTTTCGCGATCGTGTCGACGGTGTTCCTCGCGTGGCTCGTGTGGATCACGGTCGATACTGCGATCCTCGAAGCGCTCAATCCGAGCGGTCCGCGCACCAAGGGCCGCACGCCCAGCACGCGCGCACGCACCATGCTGCCGCTCGTGCGCAACGCGGTGCTCGTGACGATCCTCACCATCACCGGCATCGCCACCGCGGCGAATCTCGGCATCAACGTCACGCCGCTGCTCGCCGGCGCGGGCGTGATCGGTCTTGCCATCGGCTTTGGCGCGCAGTCGCTCGTGGCCGATCTCATCACCGGTCTGTTCATCATCATCGAAGAGACGATTTCGGTGGGCGACTGGATCGACATCGACAACGGGCATGCGGGCACGGTCGAGCATCTATCGATCCGCACCGTGCGGCTGCGCGACGGGCAGGGCGCGATCCACGCGATTCCGTTCTCGCAGATCAAGATCGTGAAGAACCTTTCGCGCGATTTCGCGTTCGCCGTGTTCGAAGTGCGCGTGCCGTTCTCGGTCGATCTCGATACGGTCACGCGCATGATTCGCGAGACCGGCGCGGAACTCGTGGCCGACTTCCGCTATCGCCGCGAGATACTCGGGCCCGTGGAAGTGTGGGGGCTCGACCGGTTCGACCCGAACTGGATGGTCGTGAAAGGGCAGATCAAGACGCGGCCGCTGCAGCAGTGGAGTGTGGCGCGCGCGTTCAATGCGCGCCTGAAGCGCCACATGGACGAAGCCGGCATCGAGATGCCGGTGCCGCAGATGCAGGTGCACATGTCCTCGCGCGGCGGCGATGTCGAGGAGCCGCATGCTCATCCGCATCCGCATGGCGTGCACGTGGGCGGCGGCGTGGCACGCGATGCCTCGCACGAGCCGCGGCCCGCGCCGCCGCCGACGGCGGGCCCCGAGGGCGCACCGCCCCAGATTCCCACGGCGGGCAGCCGCGGCTGAAGGTCTGCGCCGCTCAGTTCAAACTCAAATCACCTGTGACGCCTTCGATGGATAGGGGCCAGTCGCGTTAAGACACGAGCGCCGTCTTGCGCACGAGCGGCAGCACGTCGTTGACCTGCGTTGAGATGTGCTCGGCGGCGACGCCGTAGACATGCAGCGAGACGGCCTGCGCGTCGCTGCCGTTCGACAGCCGGTGAATGCTGGTGCGCCCGCGTCCGCCGAACGACACCGCGCCGCTCGCGCGCCGATGCGAGCGCATCACGTCGGCGCCCTGGCGTGCGTCGTCCCACGCGTAGAGCGTTTCGGTCAGCGTGCCGTCGAGCACGGCGTAACCGCACCAGGTGTGATGCGCATGGATCGGGCTCGCGTGGCCCGGCTGCCAGACGAGCGCCGCGACCGTGTAGCGGCCGCGGCTGTCGGCCGCGATGACTTGACGCCGATACGTCTGCGCGCTGCCTTCGCGCTGCGCGGGAGTGACGAGCGCCGGATCGGCGAGCGCACGCGTGAGCGCCGCGCGCAGGCCGCGCGCGAAGCGGGCGCAGCGCGACGGGTCGCCGGGCGTCGCGCAGGCATCGAAAGCGGCGTCGAGCGCGGCGGTGAAGCGGGCGAAGGCGGCAACGTGCTGCTCCGCGGTGTGGAAGGCGCTCAGCAGGGCGAGTTCGGCAGGGGCGTTCATGGCGTGTTCTTCTTCCGGTTTCTACAAGAAGATTTATAGCCGTTCGCGCCTGGAAAGCGTTTTCCTATTCTTTTCCCGTTTGCCCATCGTGTAGAATAAATTTCTACGCTTCGGGGAGTGCGGAAATGGATCTCATCGACAGAAAGCTGGTTGAGTTGCTGCAGCAGGACGCGACCATGCCGGTCGCGGAGTTGGCGCAGCGCGTCAATCTTTCGCAAACGCCGTGCTGGAAGCGCGTGCAGCGCCTGAAGGAAACGGGCGTGATCCGCGCGCAGGTCGCGCTGTGCGACCCGCGCAAGCTCGGCGTGGGGACGACGGTGTTCGTCGCCGTGCGCACGAACCAGCACACCGAGGCGTGGGCGCAGACCTTCACGCGCGCCGTGCAGGAGATTCCCGAAATCGTCGAGGCGTATCGCATGAGCGGCGAGACTGACTATCTGCTGCGTATCGTGGTCTCCGATATCGACGACTTCGACCGCGTCTACAAGCAGCTCATCCGCGCCGTGCCGCTGTTCGATGTCAGTTCGAGCTTCGCGATGGAGCAGCTCAAATATTCGACGGCGCTGCCGGTGCGCAGCGGCACCTAGCGGCATCTGGCGGGACCCCGCGGCTCGCGCCGCAAGCCGTCTGCAAGGCATGGCGGCGTAGAATGCCCGTTCCTGTCATCCAACTCGAGGCTGGGCACGACCGATGAACGAACCGCGCAGGAAGAACCCCACTGTCGGCGTTGCCGTGCTCATCGTCGTAGTGGTGCTGTTCGTGATCGGCACCGTGCTGTTCAACGCACTGAAAAGCAAGCGCGAGTACGACGAGACCGTGGGCGCCGGCGCGGCGCACGCATCCGCGAGCACGGCCGCGTCGCAAGCCGGTGGCTCGACGCAGTGACGCGCCGGGCCGTTTTCTTCTTATTCCTCCGGTAGCCGGATGATGCTCGCGTCCCGGCGAATCAACCAGGACGCCGTGATCATCTGCTTGCACTGGTGGGCGAGCAGCTTGAGTTCCTGCGGCAGTTCCGCCGAGGCGCCGAGCGCGCGCTCGGCTTCCACCACCATCGCATCGAGTTCGCGCGTGAGCTGCTTCGTGATGTCGGCCTGATCGGCGGGCGCAGGCGTGCCCGCTTCGGCGGCGACGAGGTTCTCGCGCACGCACGACAGCGCGCGCTCGAGTGCGTCGAGCTTGACCTCCTGCTGGTCGGGCCGCGCCGTGCTGCGCAGCAGCGGGGCGGTGGCGGTGATCTGCGAGGCGAGCACGTGGCTGCGCACGAGCAGGTCGTTGAGCTCGGGCACGAACTTCTGCGCGGCCTTCGGTTCGAGCATCATGCGCTGGAACGCCTGGCCGAGATTCGCGAATGCCACGTGCACGTTCTTGCGCGCGAGCCGGTAGCGGAAGTCGCGCGCGAGCGACGGTGCCGCTGCGGCTACGCTCGCCGTGGCTTGCGCGGTCTGTGCAGCGGTTTTCGCGCCCACGGCCGACACGGGCGAGCCGGGAGCGCCGGCGGTGGGCGAGTCGTCGAGGGTCGCGGCGGCGGCTGCGGGTTCGTCGATGACGCTCGCCGCGTTCGCCGAAGCGCTCGCCATGGCGCTCACGCTGCTCGTCACCGGATTCGCCACGCCGCCCGCATCGCCTGCGCGCGTCGCCGCCGGCGCTGCATGGGCGGCCACGCGCGCGCCTGCCTCGCTCACCCCGGCCCCCGCGAACGCCGGCTGCGGCGCGCTCGTGCGCCCGCTCCACCACCAGCTCGCTTCGAGATAGCTGCGCGTCGCGGCGATCATGTCGTGCACGAGCTTGCCCATCAGGCGGTATTCCCAGTACGGAAACAGATGGCTCGCGGCGATGGCGATCATGCAGCCCACCACCGTATCGATCGCGCGCTCGCCGATGATGCGCATGCTGCCCGGCGCGAGCAGATGGAACATCAGGAGCACATAGGCCGACGTGAACACCACGCTCGCCGTGTAGTTGAAGAGCAGGAGGCTGTAGCTCATCACCATCGCCGCGAACATCGAGACGAGCAGCACGAGCGGCTGCTTCACGAGCAGGATCAGCGCAATGCTCGCGATACAGCCGATCAGCGTGCCGACGATACGCTGCGCGTTGCGCTGGCGCGTGAGCGAATAGCCGGGCTTCAGGATGATGATGCTCGTCATCACGATCCAGTAGGCGTTGGTGAGTGGCAGAAGCCGCCCGAGCCAGAAGCCGACCGCCACGGCGATCGTCACGCGCAGCGCGTGGCGAAAGCTAGGCGAGGCCATCGTGAGATTCGAGAAGATCTGCAGCCAGGACACGCGGCGGTTCGTCACGAAACGTGTGAGCGCCTCGTCGATGCGCAGTTCGGTTTCGGTCGTCGGCACTTCGCTCGCGAGGCTGCGGCGCATGCGGTCGATCAGGCGTGTCGCGCTCCAGATGCGCCGGAACGACGCCGAGATCGCCGCATAGGCCTCCGGGTCGGTCGCGGCCAGGTCGCGCTTTTTCAGCAGCTCGAGTTCGTATTCGATGGCGCGCAACTCGGCTTTGACATTCACGCTCGCGCGCGGCGCCTCGTTTTGCAGCACTGCAAGGCCGATGTCTTCGAGATCGGCGGCGGCCTTGCGGATCAGGTCGCGGTAGAACACGAGCAGGTCTGAGCCGCCGAAGGTGTTGCGCACGAGCGGGTAGTCGGTGTGTGCGCCCACGAACAGCTCGTGCAGATCGACCGTGTTGATGAACAGGTTGAAGTGCATCGCGCGCCGCGCATCGACCTTGCCGGCCCTGAGCTTGGGCAGGTTGCGCAGCACGATGTCGCGCGCCGCGTCCTGGCGCTCGACGGCGGCGATCTGCTTCGCGACGAGGTTGCGATAGCACTCGTCGAGATCGTTGTCGAGGTCGAAGAACTGGGCGCGCGCGAGCAGATAGTCGGCGCAGGCGAACACGCTTTCGGCGAGCGCCTGCTGCTCGATGCGATCGAGCATGAGCTGGCTGATCATGGTCGACCACGCCGTGTACCAGAGGCCGCCCAGCAGGATCCACAGCGCATTGACGAGCGCGAGGTGCGGCGTGAAATGCTCCTCGAGCGTCATCACCATCATGAAGAGGGTGGCGAAGCTGATCTGCGGCCACCGGTTGCCGTAGACCACGATCAGCGAGAGCACGAAGGTGAGCGGCACCACGGTGGCCCAGAGCGCGATGGGGCTGAAGGTGGCGAGGCCGGTGGCGTAAGCGGAGAGAAACCCGATTACGCTGCACGCGAGCATTTCGTTGCGCTTGTACTTGAGCGGCCCCGGCATGTCGACCACGCAGGCGCCGAGCGCGCCGGTCGAGATGGTGAAACCCAGCTCGCTCTTGTGAAGGACGAACAGGCACAGGATGGCCGGAAGCGAGATGCCGATCGCGATGCGCAGGCCGCCGTAAAAGTACTGGCTATAGAGGAACTTCCTGATTTCTACGGAGTAGCGCATCGACTGCCGGGGGAGTTCGAGAGCGGACGGTGCGCCGCGGACTGTGGCGCTGAGTCTAACGTATTTCGGGCGCGATCTGACCGTCGATGCATGCCGGACCGGGCCGAAGCTGGCGCCGGCGTCTCAGTCCACGCTGAGCGTGCTCGCGTTCGTTGCGGCGGCCGCGTCGCCGAGCAGGCCGTGCGTGCCGTTGATGCGCCGCATGCGCGTGCGATACCAGAAGGTCCAGGCCATCAGGCCGCCGAACACGCCATAGCCGATGATCGGCGAGACGACGAGAAAGCGCTCGATCGGCCAGGTGGCAGCCAGGTACGTGCGCAGCGCGGAATCGAGACAAAGCCCGAAGCCCCAGATGAACGTGAGCAGCCGCATGGCCGCCGCGAAGCTCGTGTTTTCCTTCCAGAGCTGTTCGAGCCGCGCGACGCCCTCGCGCGTCTCACGCGCGACCGTCGCTCGCGTGAGATAGAACACGAGCGGGCGCCTGGCGAGAAGCGAGATCAGAAACGCGGCGCCGATCGCGCCCGAGGCGAGGCTTTCGCGCATCAACAGCACGCGCGGGCTGCCGCCGAATGCCACGGCGAGCACAGAGAGCACGATGCCGAGCAGAATGACGGCGGAGAGCGCATCCACCCGCCGAAAGCGCACCAGTTCGACGATGCTCCAGGCAAGCGGCGGCGCGGCCGAGGCAATGAGGCCGCCGACTTCGCCCCAGTGCGGCTCGGCGAGACGGTAGGCGACCCAGGGAAGCAGGAGATTGACCGCCAGTTCGGCAACGAATGCGGGACGCAGCTTCATGGGGTGCGTGCTCCTGTGGGTTCGCCCAAGGGAATGTCGCAAGTATGGTTCATGCGCCGCGCGGCGGCAAACTGGCTGCACAGCGGCCGACGGCGGATCGGCTTGCCCCTTGCGCGAGGAGGTGTCACGCCTGTGTCATGCCTGTGCCGATTCAGCCGCGCTGTGCGACACTGCCGCGTGTCCGGCCCGATGCGGCCTGCTTTCTTTCTCGTTGCCCATGACCGCACGCGCGCCCATCCCGTTGCAGGAAATCGAACTCGTCGCCGTTCGCGCGCAGGGCGCGGGCGGCCAGAACGTGAACAAGGTGTCGAGCGCGATTCATCTGCGCTTCGACATCCGCGCCTCGTCGTTGCCCGAGGTGCTCAAGATGCGCCTGCTCGCGCTCGCCGACCGCCGGATTACGAGCGAGGGCGTCGTCGTGATCAAGTCGCAGGAATACCGCACCCAGGAACAGAACCGCGTGGCCGCGCTTGCGCGCCTGGAGGAACTGGTCGACAGCGTGAGCGTGACGCGCAAGGCGCGCGTGGCGACGCGTCCCACGCGCGCCTCGAAGCTGCGCCGGCTCGACAGCAAGGCGCGCACCGGTGAGCTGAAGGCGGGGCGTCGGCGCGTCACCGACTAGCGACCCGGATCACGCGGCGGCTTGACCCGGCTCGCGCCACGGGCGCTCGCGCGGCCCGTGCTCGGGCGGAAAGTCCGCGCACAACATGTGCGCCAGACGCGGTCGAAATTGGAGAAGCCCGCACCGAAGTCGGGTTCGGCATGGCTTGGGACGGACGGCGGCGCGGGCGGTTCGCGGGCGCCTCTACCGCCAGGGCCGCGCAACTGCCTTCCAAAGCGGGCGCTCGCCTTCGGTGCGAGCGCCTCGCATGCCGACCGCCGGCGGCCTTGGTTTGCCGCTCAGTGCGCCGTGTTGGGCACGTCGAGAATCAGGATGATGGTCCAGTCCGCGTCGCCTTCGTGGTGGTATTGGCGCTCCGCCACGATGAACGGCTGCTGCTTGCCGGCCGGGCCGAGAAACAGCACGTCGCCTTCCATCGGCAGGCATTCGATGGGGGGCAGCGCGAGATACGCATCCTGGTTGCCGCCGCGCGGCATCAGTTTTTCGATCTTGCGTGAGGCCGCTTCGGTCCATTCGATGTCGAGCTGGATGTTGCTCATTGCGTTTCTCCGCGCGTGGCGCGCACAAAAGGTTGGGTCTGCCGACTGCGTCTAGCCGACTGCGTCTAGCCGACCGCGTCTAGCCGACTGCGTCTAGCCGACTGCGTCTAGCCGACCGCGTCTGGCCGACCGCATCTGGCCAACCGCGGCGTTTTCGAGGTGCGCGACTTTAGCATACCGCGCCGGCGCGTCGGCGCGGGCCGCTGCGCGCGAGGCCACAAACGCAGCGAAGTGCCGCGGCGAAGAAAAAAGCCGATGGCGGCTAAACCGGCATCGGCTTCATTCCCGGGAAGGCGTCGCCCGCGTGCGCTGGGCTGCGCGCGGCCAGCCTCGTCCGTTCTTACTGGGCAGGGGCCTTCTTGTGATGCGGATGCCCCGACTTGTGATGCATCATGGGCGCCGGCGCAGGCGCGGCTTCCTGTTGCTGCTGCAGCGCCTGCGCGCGTTGCAGGACGTCGTCGGCCTTGGCCGGGTCGGTGCTCATCGTGATGCCGTTATCCGACTGCGCATGCGCAGCGCCCGCCAGTGCGGAAAGTGAAATCAGGACTGCGAGGGACACTTTTTTCATCTCTACCTCCGAAGGAGCGGTTTATGGACCCAGCCGGTGCCTGTCCAAGCAGGATGGACACCCCATTCTAACGATCAAATACTCGCTCCAGATGACATCACGTAAGCCGTTCGTGCGGGAGTTACATCTCGTTACATCTAACGTCGCCTAACGGTCATATTAGAACCAGCCGATCATCCGATACACATAGAACTGGCCAACCCCAATCGATTCGTGGAGCGCCGTTTCAGCGGACTTGAGATTTGCGAGGCGCGGAAGCAGGCCGCGCTCGACATGCCGCACGCTGGAAACCGCAGGCAGCGGGTCCATGTCGAAACGCCGGAAATCGAGCATCGCACGGCGCATCTGGTACGAGGACGTGACGAGCAGGAGCGTTTCGTCATTCCCGGCGCGGACGATGGGCGCGACGTTGCGCGCGTTCTGATACGTCGTGAGGCTCTGGTTTTCGAGCACGAGATCGGCGCTCGGCACACCGGCGCGCAGCAGGTAGGGCGCGTAGTTGTCGGCCTCGGCGCTCGCATGGTGCTCCGGGTTGCCGCCACTCACGATCACGCGGCATGTGCCGCCCGCGCGCGCGCACTGTGCGTACAACTCGGCGGCAAGCGCGATGCGTGCGTAGACGTCGCGCGCGGGGAACAGCCGGCCGCCGTGCGATTCGGTGCCGCCGCCCAGCATGATGATGGCGGTGCGCGCACCGAAGTGCGCCGGGCCGATTTTCGCCTGATCGTAGGGAGTGCGATACAACTCCGGCTGGGCGATATCGAGCAGCACCGCGGTGAGCCAGCCGGTCGCGAGCAGCCAGAAGACCGCGGCCGCGCAGACCGCGACACGCCAGCGCGCGCTGCGCCACAGCAGGCCGAGCGCAACAAATAGCACAAACAAAACGAATAGAATCAATTTGGATGAGGTAACGTATTGTTTTCGGGAAAATGCGCGTCCAACCGACCTTTGCGCCGCGAGCGTGGCGCGGCGTTGGCCGTGCGGGAAGCGGTGAAGCCGCTTTCACGGGGGCCCGGATAACCTGCAGTCCCTGCCGCTGCTCATCGCACGGATAGGGCGCGTGGGCCCGCCAGGGCACAGACTGCGCCATTCTCAGGTCCGCGTTGCGCCGCAGCCGGCTCGCGTGAGACTCAATGATCGCAGGACTGCATTTTAAGAAAGAAGTGAGATGACCACGTATTCCAACGAAGCAGTACTCGAAGCGCTGAGGCGGGTGCAGTATCGGCAGGTCCCGTGGGCGCGTCGTCCTGAAGTGTTCCAGTATTTGCGCGATCTCGGCATGATGGACATCGTCCGGCAGCGCACGGTTGCGCCGGCGCCGGGTTTCCATGCGCCGGTCGATATCGCGGTGCTGACCGATCGCGGCCGCGCCGAATTCGCCCGGCTCGCTCGCGACGAGCGCACGGTGCAGTGGAGCGCGCATCGCGTGGCCGACTATGTCGCGGAGCGCGTACCCCAATCCGGCCTCGAAGCCAGCCAGTAGTACCCCCGTTTGTACCCCCGTCCTCTTCGTCCCGCCAAAAAAAAGCCCGCATCGAAAGATACGGGCTTACCGGAATTACTGCTGCCACGCTGTGCTTGATGGCGTAAGGATAGACCGCACATGAAGCGCGGTGGTTCCCCGGGGCAGGGTATTTGCTGAGCCCGCGACGTGCCGGACGCTCTTACCGTCCTGCGTCATCGCTGCTCGTTCGTCGGTTCCGGCCGTCCTCTCGATGGTGTTTCGCTGGCCGGCTTACCGGCGCTGCGCTGGTTCCTGCCTCTGCGGCGCGCTGCGGCGGGCATTGTCCGCAATATCGCCCCGCAAGTCGCCGCGCGGCACTGGCGGTTTGCTCGCGTTCGGGCCAGGCGCTACGGGCGGCATGGCGTGCGCGCCGGTGCGCGCGATCGACCATGTCGGTACGGAGGCATGCGGCGGGTGGGCCGCGGCGCTGAACGACACGAACGAAGCGGTCGGCGCGAAAAGGGCGAGGGCGAACAGCGAAACCATGATGCCCCGGATGTGCAGGTTCATGGATTTCATGGTGGTTCCCCGTCAATCCAGTTTCTTGACGTTAGTGGACATGCTCCTAAGCTAACGTCGGGCACGAAAGCGCGCTGTAAATATTAGTAAAGAGATGTATCGCGCGATGCCGATCGCCTGGTTGCGGACGCAGCGACGTCGATGCGGCCCGCATCAGTGGGGAGGGGTGGCGCTACTGGCACGACCGGAAAGCGGTCTGCAGCGGCCATGAAATACGCAAGGATGGGGAGAAAAACACGCCGGGCGCACGATGCGCCCGGCGGAAAAGCAGTTTAAGCGTGGCTCAGGCCATCTTGACCGGCGCGCGCCACGATTCCGGATTGGTCCAGAACGCGCCGCGCAGGCGATCACGGCTGGGCGGTGCGGGCGGCTTGGTCGCCGTGGCGCCGATACGGCCGCGCAGCGAAATTTCGCGCCCGTTCGTGCTCAGTCGCTTGACGATCTCCGCAAGCGTGCCGTCTGCCTGCCACTCGTCGAAACGACGGCGGCAAGTCGGCGGCGAGGGGTAGCGGCCCGGCAGCTTGGACCAGCCTTCACCCGTCGAAAGCACCCAGAGCACCGCGTTGACCACAGCACGCGCTTCGACGCGAGGCCGTCCGCGCCGTTCGCTCCGTGCCGGTTCAGCACAGAACAACGCCTCGACCAGCGCCCATTCGTTGTCTCTCAAATCGTCGAACAGCATCATGTTTCACCTCAGCGAAGCTATCTCCGGTGCGCTGCCCCGCGCTGCGCACTCTTCATGGACTCCCGGCCGGATGCCGGAGTACCAGGCGGGCCCGGCTGGATCGTCCCGGACTGCATGCTTCCGGTACGTCCATCGAACCTGTGCGTGCCTTAATGCGAAAACCGTGCCAGCACGTACGTTCTCGTCTTGAAGCCGCGTGGCGCCAAGCCCGCGCGGGAGATTGCCAGGGGCGTATAAGACTCGAAAACACTTATCGAGAAAATCGGGAGAATCACCAATCTTGTGCAGACAAGCCCGTCCGCCGTGCGTTTGCGCCGTATTGCTGCATTGCGGCGAATAATGGGTGGCGAGGTTCCTCTACACGTAACGAGGGGTGTCCGGCATAAAATTGCATGAAAACGGACAATTCATGAGGCAAGCGGATGAATGTGACGCTGCGGCAGTTGCGGGTTTTCATCGAGGTTGCCCGGCTGCAGAGCTTTAGCCGGGCCGGGGACGAAATCGGGCTCACGCAGTCGGCGGTGAGCCGATGTGTACGCGAGCTCGAAGCCGAGATTGGCGTGAAGCTCGTCGACCGGACCACGCGCGAGGTGCAGCTCACCGATGTCGGCGCGAACCTGATCGCGAGCATTCCGCGCCTGCTGGGCGATCTCGATGACGCCCTGCGTGAAATTCGCGAGATCGGCGAGCAGCGGCGCGGCCGCGTCGTCGTGGCGGCCAGTCCGACGGTCGCGTGCCGCTTGATGCCCCAGGTCGTCGCCGCGTGCGGGCGGCAGTTTCCCTACATCACGCTTGGCTTGCGCGACGACGTGCAGAGCGACGTCGTGCGCAAGATCCGCTCGGGCGAGGTGGACTTCGGCGTCATCATCGGGCCCTTTGCCGCTGAGGATCTCGAAACCGAATGCCTGACCACGGACTCGTTCTGCGTGGTCGTGCGCGGCGATCACGCGCTCGCGCTGAGCCAGGAAGTCTCGTGGAAGGAGCTGGACGGCGAGCGTCTGGTGATGCTGGATTACGCTTCGGGCAGCCGCCCGCTCATCGACGCCGTGATGAGCGAGCAGGGCGTGCGTGCACGCGTGGTGCAGGAGCTGGGCCATCCGGCCACGGTCTTCGGTCTCGTCGAAGCGGGGGTGGGCATCAGCGTGTTGCCCTGGCTCGCGCTGCCCGTGCCGGCGGGTGCTCCCTTGCTTGCGCGGCCGCTCGTGCCGCGCGCGCAGCGCACCGTCGAACTCGTGCGGCGGCGCGACCGCTCGCTTTCGCCGGCCGCCGAGGCGGTCTGGTCGCTGATCCGTCAACTTGCCGGCCAGCCCGAAGCGCGGCACTGAAACCGCTGCGCGTATGCCTGGAGGCGCGGAGCTCGTCGCGCGGGGCCGCGCGATACACTGCATGCTTTCCCACATTCTGTGCCACCCGGAACCCCGATGAGCGATTTCGAACCGTCGTCCTCCGTCTCCCTGCCCCGTGAAGCGGTGCGTGCGTTGCGCTCGTCGCAGATCCGCGAAGTGGCGAACGCCGGGTTCGGCGTTCCCGACGTGCTGCCGTTCTGGTTCGGCGAGTCCGACCGTGTGACGCCACCGTTCATCCGAGAGGCGGCGGCCGACGCGCTGGGGCGCGGCGACACGTTCTATACGCACAACCTCGGCATCGCGCCGCTGCGCGAATCGCTCGCGCGCTACGTGAGCGAACTGCACGGCGCAACGTCGGTGGATAACGTGGCGGTCACGAGCGCGGGCGTCAACGCGTTGATGCTGGCGGCGCAGCTCGTCGTCGGCGCGGGCGACCGGGTGGTGGCAGTGACCCCGCTGTGGCCGAACCTCGTCGAAATCCCGAAGATTCTCGGCGCCACGGTCGAGACGGTCTCGCTCGACTACGGCGAGCGCGGCTGGACGCTCGATCTCGACCGGCTGCTGGCGGCGCTCACGCCCGAGACGCGTCTTCTCATGATCAACTCGCCGAACAATCCGACCGGTTGGGCGATGACGCGCGACCAGCAGCGCGTGGTGCTCGAGCATTGCCGGCGCCTCGGCATCTGGATCGTCGCCGACGAGGTCTACGAGCGCCTTTACTACGGCGCCACGAGCGAGCGCACCGCGCCCTCGTTCCTCGATCTTGCGTCGCGCGAAGAGCGCCTGATCTGCGTCAATTCGTTCTCGAAGGCCTGGCTCATGACCGGCTGGCGGCTCGGCTGGATGGTCGTGCCGCGCACCTTGACCGACGATCTGGGCAAGCTGGTCGAGTACAACACCTCGTGTGCGCCCTCGTTCGTGCAGCAGGCCGGCATTGCGGCCGTCGAGCACGGCGAGCCGTTCACGCGTGCGCTGGTGGCCGATCTGCGCGCCTCGCGCGACCACCTCGCCGCGGCGCTGGCGAAGCTGCCCGGCGTCGATGTGAAAGTGCCGCACGGGGCGATGTACCTTTTTTTCCGGCTGGCGGGCGCGCAGAACAGCCTCGAGTTGTGCAAGGCGCTGGTGCGCGACGTGGGCCTCGGCCTCGCGCCGGGAAGCGCGTTCGGACCGCAAGGGGAAGGCTTCGTGCGCTGGTGCTATGCGTGCGACCCCGCGCGGCTCGACGCCGGCGTCGAGCGACTCGCGCGCTACCTCGAGACGGTGCGAGCGCATTGAGCGTGCGTCGGCGCGGCTTGCACCGCGCCATGCACCGGCGTGGCGCGAGCGGGCATAAAGCGGTGACGGGGCCCGGATTAAAATGAGGCCCCTCATGCGGAATGGCGTCTTTACGCACCCGGCGTTTTTGCGTAATATGGCGCTCAGTCAAGCGATTCCCTGCGGGAACTTCGCGGCTCCCTCCGGCTGGGTCTGGCTCTTTGCCTGAATTTCGGCCCCCCGGTGCGTGCTCCCATCAATATGACCGATCAGAATCGGGCGAGCGCGTCTCCAAGTTCCATATCGTCTTTCGTCTGTCTGATCCGGTTCCTTGAACCTGATTTACCTTACTTAGGGTCTGACCTGGCTGCATGAATACCCAAGAGGCGAAAATCGTCCTCGAGACTGCATTGATCTGCACGCAGGAGCCGTTGAAGATCGGCGAACTGCGCAAACTGTTTGCCGACGACATTTCGGCCGACACGGTCCGCAACCTGCTCGAAGACCTGCGGCATGAATGGTCCGGGCGCGGCGTCGAGCTGGTGGGGCTCGCGTCGGGCTGGCGCTTTCAGAGCAAGCCGGCCATGCGGACGTACCTTGACCGGTTGCACCCCGAAAAGCCGCCGCGCTATTCGCGCGCGGTCCTCGAAACGCTCGCGATCATCGCGTACCGGCAGCCGGTCACGCGCGGCGATATCGAGGAAATTCGCGGCGTCACGGTCAACACGCAGGTCGTCAAACAGCTCGAGGACCGTAACTGGATCGAAGTCATCGGTCATCGTGACGTGCCGGGCCGCCCGGCACTCTATGCAACGACACGGGAGTTTCTCGACGATCTCGGCCTGAAGTCGCTCGACGAATTGCCGCCGCTCGACGATCCGTCGAGCCAGTTCGGCGAGCAACTGCTTGCCCAGCATGCGATCGAGTTTCCCGATAGCGTCGCGGCACAGTTCGTTGCGCAAGGCCAGCCCGAGGCTGCCTCCAGTGTCGCGGGCGCGGAAGATGCGCTGACGCCGGTAGCGGAAGGCGAAACGCCGGGCGATGAAACGCCCGCACAGCCCGAAAGCGAAGCGCGCGAGACGCACGCAACGGAAGAAGCGGAACCAACGCACGAGGCGGCAGGCGCAAACGTTGCATACGCAGCCGATGCCCCGGGCGAAGCGGTACATGACGAAGCAAGCCTCGCGCAGCACGGGTCAGCCCCGGACGCTCACGCGCGGGATGCCGCGCACGCAGCAGATGCGGCGGGCGAAGAAGAACACGAAGACCGCCGCGACGCGGCGCAGGACGACCCCGTCTCGACGACGGACGACGAAGCCGCACGACGCGGCATCTGAAGCAACAAGTATTTTTGACGCGCCCCGCAAGCGGGCGCGCAACCTGACATTTTGAGGTTGTTTTGACTGATATCCACGACACCGATTCGACCGACGCGTCCTCCGCGCGCGACGACGACACGCGGGCTTCGCAGGTCGAAGGCGAAGCACAGGGCGGCGAGGGCGAAGAGCGTCCGCGCCGCGGCCTGCGCCGCGGGCCGCGCAGCCTGATCGCGCGCCGCCGCGCGGGTGCGAAGGCCAAGGCCACAGAAGGCGCGGAGGGCGCCGACGCGCCCGCAGCGCCCGCTGACGCGCCGCAAGCGGCGCCTGAGCGTGCTCCTGCCGGGCGCGCACCGCGCAACAAGGACGCAGGCGCGAAGAAGCCGGGCCGCCGCCAGAATGCGGGCGCTGCCGCTCAAGGTGAGCGTCAGGGCGAACGCCAGCAGGGCGAGCGCCAGCAAGGCGCGGGCAAGCGACAGAAGGGCCAGGTGCGAGGCGAAGGCCAGCCGGCCGCCGCCGCGGGCGAGTCCACGCAGGACGACCTGTTCCTGTACGTGACGTCGCCGGCGTTCGACGCCGACAACGGCGCCGGTTCGGGCGTGCGGGCGCCGATGCTGCGCCGCGGCCGTGCCCAGCAGCCCAAGCGCGTGCTGAGCCCGGACGACGACGCACCGAAGCTGCACAAAGTGCTGGCGGATGCGGGCATGGGCTCGCGCCGCGACATGGAAGAGCTGATCATCGCCGGGCGCGTCTCGGTGAACGGCGAGCCCGCGCACATCGGCCAGCGCATTCTGCCGACCGACCAGGTCCGCATCAATGGCAAGCCCATCAAGCGCAAGCTGCAGAACAAGCCGCCGCGCGTGCTGATCTATCACAAGCCGACCGGCGAAATCGTGAGCCACGCCGATCCGGAAGGCCGTCCGTCGGTATTCGATCGCCTGCCGCCGATGAAAACGGCGAAGTGGCTGGCCGTCGGCCGTCTGGACTTCAACACCGAAGGTCTGCTGATGCTGACCACCTCGGGCGATCTGGCCAACCGTTTCATGCACCCGCGCTACAGCGTGGAGCGCGAATACGCCGTGCGCGTGGTGGGCGAGCTGACCGAGGGGAATCGCCAGAAGCTGCTCAAGGGCGTCGAGCTCGAAGACGGCCCCGCGAGCTTCCTGCGCATCCGCGACGGCGGCGGCGAAGGTACGAACCACTGGTATCACGTCGCGCTGGCCGAAGGCCGTAACCGCGAAGTGCGCCGGATGTTCGAGGCGGCGGGACTGATGGTGAGCCGCCTGATCCGCACGCGCCACGGCCCGATCGCGCTGCCCAAGGGTCTCAAGCGCGGCCGCTGGGAAGAGCTCGAAGACAACCAGGTGCGCGCGCTGATGGCAGCGGTCGGCCTGAAGGCGCCGAGCGAAGAGAAGGGCGGTCGCGGCGGCAAGGAGCAGGAGCGTCGCCAGCCCGATCCGATGCAGACGTCGATGGGCTTCATCAACCGCGAGCCGGTGCTGAGTTCGCACGGTGCGATGGGGCAGCCGCGTCAGGGCCAGGGACGGCGCGGCGCAGCGGGCGGCTTCGGCGGCGGCGCGGGTGCCGGTCATGGCAATTTCGGCGCGGGCTCCGGTTTCGGCGGCCGTGGCGGCAACCGTGCGGGCGGCCGCGAGGTCGACGGCAACCGTGCACCGGGCGCGCAGGGCAAGCGTGCGGGCGGCAATGCCGGCGGCAACCGCCGCAGCGGTCCCGGCAACGGCGGCAACGGCGGCAATGCCAACCCCAACGGCAACCGCGCGGGCGGCAACAGCCGTGGCGGCCCGCGTGGCACGCCGCGCAACCGAACGCGCGGGCACTGACGCGTGAAGCGCGCGACGCCCGGCTGCGACATGCGGCGGGCGTCGCGGCGATGCAACGGCGGCAATGCGCGCGGTTCGCGCATAAAACACCGGAAAATCCCCTTGCTAGCCCATAAATAACGGCAAAAGGCGGCTTGGGCTTGACCGGTGATTTGCGTTAATGTGCAAAAAAGGCTAGAATCACAAAGTCGCTGGGCGTGCGGCTGTTTTTCTGCGCTGTAATACGCGCCCCAGGTGCGACCACCTGGCTAAGTGAGAAGATGGGCGTTTCGCCCATTTTTTTTTGGTTCGCCCCAAATTGGATACCAACAGATGCCGACGTTTCACGTTCGGCATTGTCAATTTGGGGGCCTCCAATCATCCGGGTCGTTCGTCATCGTGGGGCAGGTAGGTGAGAAGCGCGCGCGCTCACCTGGCGCGCGGCCCGCGAATCCCTAGCGAAGCAAGAATTAGAGCGAAGGAAGTTGCTGGCCCGCTGCGCAGAACATCTGGAGTGGGCATTGTGCAACTGACGGAACTGATTGAAACCACGGTCACCGGGCTCGGTTACGAGCTGGTCGACCTCGAGCGCACCGGGCGCGGCATGCTGACCATCTTCATCGATCAGCCCGCGGGGATCGCGATCGAGGACTGCGAGAAGGTCACGCGTCAGCTGCAGCACGTTCTGACGGTCGAGAACATCGACTACGAGCGACTCGAGGTTTCGTCGCCCGGTCTCGACCGTCCGCTGAAGAAACTGGCGGACTTCGAACGCTTCGCAGGCTGCGAAGCGGTAATCACGTTGAAAAAGCCATTGGACGGACGGAAATCGTACCGGGGCATCGTGCATGCTCCCGAAGGCGAATCCATCGGTCTGGAATTCGAAGGGAAGGCGGGTCCCGCGATGCTCGATTTCACGCTCGCGGACATCGACAAAGCACGCCTTGTCCCCAAAGTTGACTTTAGGAGCCGCAAACAATGAGTCGCGAAGTGTTGATGCTGGTGGATGCGCTGGCACGCGAGAAGAATGTCGACAAGGACGTGGTGTTCGCCGCCCTTGAAGCGGCGCTTGCGTCGGCCTCCAAGAAACTCTTCGACGAGGATGCGGATATCCGCGTGCATATCGATCGCGAAAGCGGCGAACACGAAACGTTCCGCCGCTGGCGCGTCGTGCCGGACGAGGCGGGCCTGCAGGAGCCGGACCAGGAGATCCTGCTGTTCGAAGCGCGCGAGCAAGACCCGGAAGCGCAGATCGACGGTTTCGTCGAGCAGCCGGTACCTTCGGTCGAGTTCGGCCGTATCGGCGCGCAGGCCGCCAAGCAGGTCATCCTGCAGAAGGTGCGCGACGCCGAGCGCGAGCAGATCCTGAACGACTTCCTCGAGCGCGGCGAAAGCATCATGACCGGTACGGTCAAGCGCATGGACAAGGGCAACTTCATTGTCGAATCCGGCCGTGTGGAAGCGCTGCTGCGCCGCGACCAGTTGATTCCGAAGGAAAACCTGCGCGTGGGCGACCGCGTGCGCGCGTGGATCGGCAAGGTCGATCGCACCGCTCGCGGCCCGCAGATCGAACTCTCGCGCACGGCGCCCGAGTTCCTGATGAAGCTGTTCGAAATGGAAGTGCCCGAAATCGAACAGGGCCTCCTCGAGATCAAGGCGGCGGCGCGCGATCCGGGCGTGCGCGCCAAGATCGGCGTGGTGGCTTACGACAAGCGCATCGACCCGATCGGCACCTGCGTCGGCATCCGCGGTTCGCGCGTGCAGGCCGTTCGCAACGAGCTCGGTGGCGAAAACGTCGACATCGTGCTATGGTCGGAGGATCCCGCCCAGTTCGTGATCGGCGCGCTCGCGCCGGCTGCCGTGCAGTCGATCGTCGTCGACGAGGAAAAGCACTCGATGGACGTCGTGGTCGACGAGAGCGAACTCGCGGTCGCGATCGGCCGTAGCGGCCAGAACGTGCGTCTCGCCAGCGAACTGACCGGCTGGCAAATCAATATCATGACGCCGGACGAATCCGCGCAAAAGCAGAATCAGGAGCGCACGGTGCTGCGCGACCTGTTCATGGCGCGTCTCGACGTGGATGAGGAAGTCGCCGACATCCTGATCGACGAAGGCTTCACGAGCCTCGAAGAGATCGCCTACGTGCCGCTCAACGAAATGCTGGAAATCGAGGCGTTCGACGAGGACACCGTGCACGAACTGCGCAACCGCGCTCGCGACGCACTGCTCACGCAGGCGATCGCGAACGAGGAGAAGGTGGAAAGCGCCGCGCTGGACCTGAAGAGTCTGGACGGTATCGACCCGGACCTGCTCGCGAAACTGGCGCAGCATGAAGTTCACACCCGCGACGAGCTCGCCGAGCTGGCCGTGGATGAACTGGTCGAAATGACGGGAATGGAAGAGGACGCCGCCAAGGCGTTGATCATGAAGGCACGTGAGCACTGGTTCCAGTAACCCGCCAACGGGAAACTGCATCAGGGCGCGACGAGCAGGAAGCGACCATGACCCACTGAACTGAACGCGGCGGAGCCTTGCAGAACGCGAGGCACCGAAGGCCGCATGACCCGATGTCAACCGCAAGGAATCGGTCCTTGCATTAAGAGGAATGAATGGCGAGTAACAACGTAGCCCAATTTGCCGCGGAACTGAAAATGCCTGCCGGCGTGCTGCTCGAGCAGCTGCAGGCGGCGGGCGTCACGAAAGCGAGCGAGAGCGATGCCTTGTCGGAGACCGACAAGGCGCGTCTGCTCGATCACTTGCGCAAGTCTCACGGCTCGACTGATGCAGACAAACGCAAGATCACGCTGACGAAACGGCATACGTCGGAGATCAAGCAGTCCGATTCGACGGGTAAGGCACGCACCATTCAGGTCGAGGTGCGCAAGAAGCGCACGTTCGTCCGCCGCGACGAGTCCGCCGGAGAGGCGGAGGCATCGAATCATGCAGCCGACGCAGCTGCTGCCGCCGAAGAGGCGGAGCTGCAGCGCCGCGAGGAAGAAGCGCGCCGCGAGGCAGAACTGCTCGAGCGTCAGGCCCAGGAGCTCAAGGAGCGCCAGGAACTGCTCGCCCGTGAAGAGTCGGAGCGCCGTGCGCGCGAAGAGGCCGCCGAGGCCGAACGCCGCCGCGCCGAAGAAGAAGCTGCAAAGAAGAGGGCGGCGGCCGATACCGCCGCTCGCGAGTTGGCCGCTCAGGCCGTGGCTGCGCAGCGCAATGCCGAAGCGGAAGCGAAAGAAGTGAAGCAAGCGCAGGATCAGCAGGAAGAACAGCGCGCCGCAGCCGAGCGCGCCGCGCAGCGCGAGGCGGCCCAGAAGGCCGAAGCCGCCGCACGCGAAGCCGCCGATAAGGCGCAGAAGGAACAGGACGAGATCGCCCGCCGCCGCGCGGCTGCAGAAGCCGAAGCGCGCGCGATCCGCGAGATGATGAACACGCCGCGCAAGGCGCAGGTGAAGGCACCCGAGCCGCCCAAGCCCGTCGAGCCGGCCAAGCCCGCCGAAGCCAAGGGCACGCTGCACAAGCCGGCCCGTCCGGAAGGTGCGCCGGCACGTCCGGCCGCCGGAGCAGGCGCCGCGGCGAAGAAGCCGGCCACGACGGCCGCGCCTTCGACGAGCGCGCCGGGTGCCGGTGCGGGCGACCGCAACAAGAAGCCGGGCGCAGGCAAGGGCGGCTGGCAGGACGACGCGGCCAAGCGCCGTGGCATCAAGACGCGCGGCGACTCGTCGGGCGGCGTGGACCGCGGCTGGCGCGGCGGCCCGAAGGGCCGTGGCCGTCACCAGGACGCGTCGACGTTCCAGGCGCCGACCGAGCCGATCGTGCGTGAAGTGCACGTGCCGGAAACCATCACCGTGGCCGACCTCGCGCACAAGATGTCCGTGAAGGCATCGGAAGTCATCAAGGCGATGATGAAGATGGGCCAGATGGTCACCATCAACCAGATGCTCGACCAGGAAACGGCGATGATCATCGTCGAGGAACTCGGCCACCGTGCGGTTGCCGCGAAGCTCGACGATCCGGAAGCGCTGCTGGTCGAAGGCCAGGGCACGGCTACGGACGCCGAGCAACTGCCGCGTCCGCCGGTCGTCACGGTCATGGGTCACGTCGACCACGGCAAGACCTCGCTGCTCGACTACATCCGCCGCGCCAAGGTTGCCGCGGGCGAAGCGGGCGGCATTACGCAGCACATCGGCGCTTACCACGTCGAAACGCCGCGTGGCGTCATCACGTTCCTCGACACGCCGGGTCACGAGGCCTTCACGGCCATGCGTGCTCGCGGTGCAAAGGCAACCGACATCGTCATTCTGGTGGTCGCAGCCGACGACGGCGTGATGCCGCAAACCAAGGAAGCGATCGCGCACGCCAAGGCTGCGGGTGTGCCGCTCGTCGTGGCGATCAACAAGATCGACAAGCCGGACGCGAATCTCGAGCGCGTGAAGCAGGAGCTCGTCGCAGAAGGCGTCGTGCCGGAAGAGTACGGCGGAGACTCGCCGTTCGTGCCGGTGTCGGCGAAGACCGGCGCAGGCATCGACGACCTGCTCGAAAACGTGCTGCTGCAAGCCGAAGTGCTGGAACTCACGGCACCGGTCGCAGCGCCGGCCAAGGGTCTCGTGATCGAAGCGAAGCTCGACAAGGGCAAGGGGCCGGTTGCAACGATCCTCGTCCAGTCCGGCACGCTGAACCGTGGCGACGTCGTGCTCGCTGGCAGCGCCTACGGCCGCGTGCGCGCCATGCTCGACGAAACCGGCAAGCCCACGAAGGAAGCGGGCCCGTCGATTCCGGTCGAGATCCAGGGTCTGTCGGAAGTGCCGGGCGCGGGCGAAGAAGTCATCGTGCTGCCGGACGATCGCAAGGCGCGTGAAATCGCCATGTTCCGTCAAGGCAAGTTCCGCGACGTCAAGCTCGCGAAGCAGCAGGCCGCGAAGCTCGAAAACATGCTCGAGCAGATGGGCGAAGGCGAAGTGCAGAACCTGCCGCTCATCGTCAAGGCGGACGTGCAGGGTTCGCAGGAAGCGCTGGTGCAATCGCTGCTCAAACTGTCGACCAGCGAAGTGCGCGTGCAGATCGTGCACAGCGCGGTCGGTGCGATCAGCGAGTCGGACGTCAACCTGGCAACGGCTTCGAAGGCGGTCATCATCGGCTTCAATACGCGTGCAGATGCGCAGGCGCGTAAGGTTGCCGAGGCGAATGGCATCGACATCCGTTACTACAACATCATCTATGACGCAGTGGATGAGGTGAAGGCGGCGATGTCGGGCATGCTGGCGCCGGAGAAGCGCGAGACGGTCACGGGCATGGCCGAGGTGCGTCAGGTGATTCGCGTGCCGAAGGTCGGCCTGATCGCAGGTTGTATGGTCACGGACGGTTTCGTCAAGCGTTCGTCGTCGGTGCGCGTGATCCGCAACAACGTCGTCATCCATACCGGCGAACTCGACTCGCTCAAGCGCTTCAAGGACGACGTCAAGGAAGTCAAGCAAGGCTTCGAGTGCGGTATGTCGATCAAGAACTTCAACGACATCGTCGAAGGCGACCAGTTCGAAGTGTTCGAGATCACCGAAGTCGCGCGTACGCTGTAATACAGCGGCGCCTGCGGGCAGACCTTCGGGTCGCCCGCCTGACCGCGGGTTTGCCGCGGTTTTGCCGATAACGGGCGGGGCAGGCGCTGGCCAGCCCCGCCCGTTTTGTTTTTTGCGCGGCCGTGTGCGCCTTCATGGACGCAACGCCGCCCGAATGCCTCGCAGATCAAGAGGTGGAACCATCATGCCGAAAAAACGTACTTCCCCGAATCGCAACGTGCAGATCGCGGATCAGATCCAGCGCGATCTGTCTGAGCTGATGCGCGAAGTCAAGGACCCGCGAATCGGGCTCGTGACGATCCAGAGCGTGGAACTCACGCCCGACTATGCGCACGCCAAGGTCTACTTCACGACCCTCACGGGCGACCCGAAGACCACGCAGGAAGCGCTCAATCACGCCGCAGGTCATCTGCACAACCAGCTCTTCAAGCGCCTGCATATTCACACGGTGCCGACGCTGCATTTCCACTATGACCAGTCGGTCGAGAAGGGTGTCGAGATGTCGCGCCTGATCGACGAGGCGAACGCGACGCGCGCGAAGGACGACTGACGCGGGCAATGACTGCATCATCGAAACAGAATCATGGCGGGCAGCGATCTGATGCGGCGCGACCGAGAGTCCCGCGCCGCCTGCTCGACGGCGTGCTGCTGCTCGACAAGCCCGTTGGCCTTTCGAGCAACGACGCGTTGATTCGTGCGAAGCGCCTGTACCGCGTGAAGAAGGCCGGCCACACCGGCACGCTCGACCCGCTCGCGTCGGGTCTGCTGCCGCTGTGCTTCGGCGAGGCGACCAAGTTTTCGCAGGATCTGCTCGAAGCCGACAAGACCTATGAGGCGACCATGCGCCTCGGCATTCGCACGGCCACCGGCGACGCCGAAGGCGAGGCGATCGAAACGCGCGAGGTCACCTGCGACGAAGCTGCCGTGCGTGAGACGATGACACGCTTCCTCGGCGACATCGTGCAGGTGCCCCCGATGTATTCGGCGCTCAAGCGCGACGGCAAGCCGCTCTATGAATATGCGCGTGCGGGCCAGACGGTCGAGCGCGAAGGGCGCGAGGTGAAGATCCTTGCGTTGGAGATGATCGCCAGCGCGCTTCCCGAGGTTCCCGAGGTGACGTTTCGCGTGACCTGCAGCAAGGGCACGTACGTCCGCACGCTTGCCGAAGATATCGGCGAGGCGCTTGGCTGCGGCGCGCATCTCGTGATGCTGCGGCGTACGGGTGTGGGCGCGCTCACGCTCGAGCATGCAGTGACGCTCGACGCACTCACCGCCGCCGACGAGCCCGAGCGCGACACCTGGCTGCGTCCCGTCGATGCGCTACTCTCCACGTTCCCCGCCGTGACGCTCAATGTAGAGGCGGCGCGCCGCTTCACGCATGGCCAGCGCTTGCCGCTCAACGAGCTGGTGCTCGATCGCGCGGTTTGCGAAGCGGCTGAACGCGTGCGCGTCTATGCAGAGGATGGGCGCCTGCTTGGCGTCGCGAAGGCCGCGAACGGCGTGCTTGCGCCGGAGCGGCTGGTGGTCAGCGGCGCAGCCTGAGTACGCTTGCGTCGCGCCTGGTGCGCACGAAAAAAAACGGCACGTCGGTGAGGAACCGGACGTGCCGTTTTGCTATGGATACCCGCAAGCGCTAGCGCATCGACCTCAATGCGCTGCCGAAGCCGCTGCACCCGCGTCCGCACCGCCGGCGCGCTCGGGCCGCGTGATCCAGATGAGTGCGATCAGCACGATGAAGATCATCGAGGAAATCCAGAACAGGTCGTTCACGCCGAGTTGCGCGGCCTGCTGCGAGAGCATCCGGTCGAAGAGCCCGTGCGCCTGGGAAGGATCGAGACCCGCGCCCTGGAACTGCTGCATCGACTGGTTGAAGACCGGGTTGGTCGGCGTAGCCACTTCGTTCAGGCGCGCGTGGTGAAACGTCGTCCGGTGATCCCACGCTGTTTCGAAGATCGAGGTGCCGATACCGCCGCACATGATCCGCACGAAGTTCGACAGGCCCGAGGCCGCGGGAATGCGATGGCCCGGCAGACCCGACAGCGTGATCGACACGAGTGGAATGAACAGACCCGCCATGCCGATGCCCTGGATGAGCGTAGGCAGCGTAAGCGCCCACGTGTCCACGCCCGTCGTGTATTGCGAGCGCATCCAGAAGCACAGCGCGAACACGATGAAGGCTGTCGTCGCGATATAACGCGGGTCGGTGCGCGGCAAGATCTTGCCCGTGATCGGCGAGAGCAGGATGGCGAAGAAGCCCACGGGCGCCATCACGAGGCCCGCGTCCGTTGCGGTGTAGCCGAGGGTGGTTTGCAGCCACAGCGGCAGTAGCACGAGATTGCCGAAATACAGCCCGTAGCCCACCGAAAGCGCAATCGTGCCGCCCGTGAAATTGCGTCGCGCAAATAGCGACAGGTCGACCACGGGGTGATCCGCGGTCAGCTCCCACACCACGAAGAACGCGAATGCGATCACGGCGGTGAGCGCGAGCACGACGACCGTGGTGGACGAGAACCAGTCGAGGTCCTTGCCCTTGTCGAGCATCACCTGCAGCGAGCCCACCCAGATGATGAGGAGCGCGAGGCCCACGCCGTCGATCGGCGCCTTCCTCACCTCCGAATCGCGATTGCGGAAGATCGCCCACGTGGCGAGCGCCGCGACGATGCCCACCGGAATGTTCACGTAGAAGATCCAGGGCCACGAAATGTTGTCGGAGATCCAGCCGCCGAGAATCGGGCCGGCCACCGGCGCGATCAGCGTGGTCATCGACCACATCGAGAGCGCCATGGGCGCCTTCGCGCGCGGGTAGCTCGCGAGCAGCAGCGTTTGCGAGAGCGGGATCATCGGGCCGGCCACGGCGCCTTGCAGCACGCGCGAGGCGAGCAGGAAGGGCAGCGTGGGCGCGAGGCCGCACATCCATGACGAGATCACGAACAGGATGATCGACGCCATGAACAGGCGCACCTGGCCGAAACGCTGTGTGAGCCAGCCGGTGAGCGGCACGGAGATCGCGTTGGCCACCGCGAACGAGGTGATGACCCACGTGCCCTGGTCCGACGACACGCCGAGGTCGCCCGAGATCGACGGGATCGACACGTTCGCGATCGAGGTGTCGAGCACGTTCATGAACACCGCGAGCGACACCGCGACGGTGCCGATCACGAGTTGCGCGCCCTGTAGCGGCGGATGCGCGACGGGTTGTTGTGCTGCTGCCATGGCGTCCTTTCTTGTTGACCTGTTGGAGGCCGCGCGAAACAAAGCGGCGCGGGCTGACGATCAGCCCGCGCCGGCGTCTGCGAGTGCTTTTATCAGGGCTTCAATCAGCCTTTTGCGCCCGGCTTCGCCGCGTGAGCGGACGACACCTGCGCCTTTGCGGATGCGTTGCCGGTCGCGCCGCTGGCGTTGTTGCTGACGCTAGCCGTCTTGTGCGCGTTCGGACCGGCGTTTTCGGCGATGATGCGCGCGATTTCCGCGTCGGCTTCCGCGCCGTACTTGGCGAACACATCGGTCTCGTAGACGGTGTTCTGCGCATTGCCGAGCTGCGTGCCCGAATCGTTGCGGATGCTCACGTCCACCTGCATCGAGAGGCCGATACGCAGCGGGTGCTTCTGCAGGTCTTCCGGATCGAGCGAGATACGCACCGGCAGGCGCTGCACCACCTTGATCCAGTTACCCGTCGCGTTCTGCGCTGGCAGCAGCGAGAAGGCCGAACCCGTGCCCGCCGAGAAGCCCACCACCTTGCCGTGGTAGACGACCGACGAGCCATAGACGTCGGCCGTCATCTCGACCGGCTGGCCGATGCGCATGTGCTTGAGCTGCACTTCCTTGAAGTTGGCGTCGACCCACAGCGAGTTCAGCGGCACCACCGACATGAGCGGATTGCCCGGCGAGACGCGCTGGCCCACCTGCACCGAGCGCTTGGCCACGTAGCCGGTAACCGGTGCGGGCAGCGTGTTGCGCGCATTCGCCAGATAGGCGTCGCGCACCTTGGCGGCGGCGGCCTCCACGTTCGGGTGATTGGCGATGGTCGTGTTCGCGGTCAGCGCGCGGTTTGCGGCGAGCTGCTGCTGTGCGGCTTCGAGCGCGGCTTCGGCACTGCGCACGGCGTCGCGTGCGTGCGAGATCTCTTCCTGCGAGACGGCGCCCGTCTGCGCGACCTGCATGCGGCGGCGCAGGTCGTCCTGCGCACGCGAGAGGTCGGACTGACGCTGGGCGACTTGCGCTTCGTACTGGCTGTCGTCGGCGAAGAGGCCGCGCACCTGGCGCACCGTCTGCGCGAGTTGCGCTTCGGTTTGCTCGAGCGTTACGCGTGCGTCGGCCGGATCAAGCAGCACGAGCGGGTCGCCGACGTTCACGGTTTGCGTGTCGTCCGCTTTCAGTGCGATCACCGTGCCGGTGACCTGCGGCGTAATCTGCACGACGTTGCCATTCACGTAGGCGTCGTCCGTGCTTTCGGTGAAGCGTGCGACGAGGAAGTAGTAGAGGCCGTAGGCAACGGCTGCAATCACGATCACGAGGACAAGCAGCGTCATCATGCGCTTGCGCTTGCCGCTGTTCGCGTTCGGCTGCGGGTTGGCCGCCGGCTGCTGGGGGGTGCTCATGGAAGGATCTCCGGATGCTTGCGTGCTGTTCGTTCAGTTTTTGATGTTCGTGTGCTGCTCGGCGCTCAGTTCGACACGGGCGCGGCGTTTGCAGCGTTCGCCGCCGCTGCCGCGTTCTGCGGCGAGCGCGTACCGCGCCACGGTGCGCCGTTCACGTCGCTCTGGCCCCGCGCTTCGCTGCCGACTTCGGCCGGCGGCGTGAGCCCCGCGCCTTGCGCTTCGAAGCCGCCGCCAAGCGACTTGATGAGCGCCATCTGCTGGTCGCGGCGCTGCGCCTTCAGGTTCGACACCGTCTGCTCCGCGGCGAGGCGGTTCTGGTCGGCGGTGAGCACCTGAAGCTGCTCGGAGAGCCCCGCCTTGTAGCGGATCACCGCGAGCTGCCAGGCCTTGGTCGACGCGTCGAGCGCGCGATCGGCGTCCACCAGTTGCCGGTCTGCCGAACGGATCGTCGACACGTTGGTCGCCACGTCCTGGAACGCGCCGATCAGCGTCTGGTTGTAGTTCGCGACATCGAGCTCGAAGTCGGCGTAGCGGCCCTTCAGTTGCGCGCGCAGCGCGCCCGCGTCGAAGAGCGGCAAATGCACGGCCGGGCCGATGTTCGCCTGGCGGCTCGTGAAGTTCAGGAATTTGCCCCAGCCGAACGCGTCGAAGCCGAAGCCGGCCGCAAGGTTCACGTCGGGATAGAACTCGGCCTTGGCTTCCTTCACGTCGTGCATCGCGGCTTCCACCTGCCAGCGCGCGGCGACGATGTCGGGGCGGCGCGCGAGCAGGTCGGCGGGCAGATTGTCGGGCAGGGCGACGTTGGCAACCGGGTTGAGCACCGGTTGCGCGATCTGCAGGCCGCGGTCGGGGCCCTTGCCGAGCAGCGCGCCGAGCTGATAGCGCACGGATTCGATCTGGCCGTCGATCTGCGAGAGGTTCGCCTGGCTCGTCGCGATGTTGCCGTTCGCGGTCTGCTTCTCGACGTTGGTATCGAGGCCCGCCACCACGCGGCCGTTCGTGATCGTGCCGATGGTCTTGCGGTTGTCGATCTCGTGCACGGCGATGTCGCGCAGCTCGTAGAGCTGGGCGAGCTGGTTGTACGTGCGGGCGACCGACGAGGCGAGCGTGATGCGCGCCTGCTGCATGTCGGCCTCGGCGGCACGCTGCGAGGACACGGCTTGCGCGAGGCGCTGACGGTTCTTGCCCCAGAGGTCCAGATCCCACGAGGCGCTGGCGAGCACGTTGTTCTCGCTATACCAGGTGCCGCCATACGGGGGCGGGAACAGGGCGTTGGCCGAGTACAGCTCGCGGGTCCACGAGTAGCTCAGGTTGGCCTTCGGGAAGAGCGCCGAGCGCGAGGTTTCGATATACGACGAGGCCTTGGCGAGGCGCGCCTGCGCCTGAGCGATGCTCGGGCTGCCTTCGAGCGCCTCGTCGATCAGCTTGGGCAACTGCGGATCGCCGAACTGGTTTGCCCAGTCGAGCGTCGGCCACTGGCCGCCTTGCGCCGGAATGCTCTGCGAGCTTTCGAACTGCTGCGGCTGATCGATGGTCTTGTCGCTCTTGATGCCGATGTAGTTCGCGCAACCCGCAAGGGCGAGCGCCGCGACCGCGGCGGCGACCGCCGCCCGGCAGGACAGTGCCCGCACGGCCGGAACTGGCGCAAACTCGGTTTGGGATTTCATTGCTCGTCTCGATGCGTGAGAGTGTGTGGTGATACTGGACGCTGCAGCTATTTTCTTGTTCGGCAATTTCAAATTTGCTTGCCCCGTCATCGATTCTCGGGCGGATTCGGGTTCGAACTCTGGCTAGCTTCGCAGCTATTCGAAAGAATCCGCCGCAACATGCTCTTCAGGAAGCCCACTTCCTCAGGCGTGAATCCGGCCGACAGATGCTCGGTGACACTGCGGAAAATCGCCGGCATGCGCGCGGCGATGGCAAGGCCCTCGGGCGTGAGCGCGAGGCGCACCGCGCGGCGATCTTCGGAGCTGCGCACGCGCTTGAGGAGCCCGCGCTTCTCCAGCCGGTCGACGAGACGTGTGACGGCGCTTGCGTCGATGCCGTACTCGCGGGCGAGTTCGGCTGCGAGCGTGCATTTGCCGGTCGCCACCATGAAGAGGATGCTGGCCTGCTGGCTCGTGACGCCGAGTTCGGCGACGGCGCGCTGGGTGACCATGTTCGACATCGTCGATTTCACCCGCGAGATCAGGTAGCCGACGCTTTCGCCGAGGTCGTAGTCGCGGACTTCGGGCGGGGGCGTGGGAGTCGGATCCGTCATGATTCTGCTGCGAGTGCAATGGTTGACCAGGCAGGGATTATAGGGGCGGTTAGTTGACGCGGCAAGGTTTATTCTGCCTTTGCCGAGAAACCTTTGCAGAGTAGGGGCTTAATCCGGCCCCGTGGGCATGGGAAAATCCGGCGTGAACGGCGCGCGGCGGCGTCCGTCGAATCGTTACCCGCGTTGCGCGGTTGCGACGCCGGCCGCCCCGATCCAGGGTGCTTCCTGATATGCGCGAGATCAATTCATCTGCGCGTGCTATAATTTCGGGTTCCCAAAAGTGCGTCATCGCAGCGATGCTGAATTGACCCGCCGGCAGCAAGTCCGGGGCGGGTCGAAGCGGCGGCCGCGCGCCCTCGCCGGGCCTGCCAGCAGGGCATGCGCGACGCACTCAACTGTACCCAGGTTCCTATGTCCCGCGCTCTTCGCAACATCGCCATCATTGCCCACGTCGACCACGGCAAGACCACGCTCGTCGACCAACTGCTGCGCCAGTCCGGCACCTTCCGCGACAACCAGCAGATCGCCGAACGCGTCATGGACTCGAACGACATCGAAAAAGAGCGCGGGATCACGATTCTGTCGAAGAATTGCGCCGTCGAGTACGAAGGCACCCACATCAACATCGTCGACACCCCGGGCCACGCCGACTTCGGCGGTGAAGTGGAACGCGTGCTGTCGATGGTCGACTCGGTGCTGCTGCTCGTCGACGCCGTCGAAGGCCCGATGCCGCAAACGCGCTTCGTCACGAAGAAGGCGCTCGCGCTCGGCCTCAAGCCGATCGTCGTCGTGAACAAGATCGACCGTCCGGGCGCCCGTATCGACTGGGTGATCAATCAGACCTTCGACCTGTTCGACAAGCTCGGCGCGACCGAAGAGCAGCTCGACTTCCCGGTGGTCTACGCTTCGGGCCTGAACGGCTACGCTTCGCTGTCGCCGGATGCGCGCGAAGGCGACATGCGCCCGCTGTTCGAAGCCGTGCTCGAGCACGTGCCGGTTCGCGACGCCGATCCGGAAGGCCCGCTGCAGCTGCAGATCACCTCGCTCGACTACTCGACCTACGTCGGCCGTATCGGCGTGGGCCGTATCAAGCGTGGCCGCATCAAGCCGGGTCAGCCGGTGGCGCTGCGCTTCGGCCCGGAAGGCGAGGTGATGAACCGCAAGATCAACCAGGTGCTGTCGTTCAGCGGCCTCGAGCGCGTGCAGGTCGAATCGGCCGAAGCCGGCGACATCGTGCTGATCAACGGCATTGAAGACATCGGCATCGGCGCGACGATCTGCGCGGTCGACACCCCCGAAGCGCTGCCGATGATCACGGTGGACGAGCCCACGCTGACGATGAACTTCCTCGTGAACTCGTCGCCGCTCGCCGGCCGCGAAGGCAAGTTCGTGACGAGCCGCCAGATCCGCGACCGTCTCACGAAGGAACTGAACCACAACGTCGCGCTGCGCGTGAAGGACACCGGCGACGAAACCACGTTCGAAGTGTCGGGCCGTGGCGAACTGCACCTCACGATCCTGATCGAAAACATGCGCCGCGAAGGCTACGAGCTGGCCGTGTCGCGTCCGCGCGTGGTGCTGCACGAAGTCGACGGCGTGAAGCAGGAGCCGTACGAAATGCTGACCGTGGACGTCGAAGACGGCCACCAGGGCGGCGTGATGGAAGAACTGGGCCGCCGCAAGGGCGAAATGCTCGACATGGCTTCGGACGGCCGCGGCCGCACGCGTCTCGAGTATCGTATTCCGGCGCGTGGCCTGATCGGCTTCCAGGGCGAATTCATGACGCTCACGCGCGGCACGGGCCTGATGAGCCACGTGTTCGACGCCTACGGTCCGATCAAGGAAGGCTCGCTCGGCGAGCGCCGCAACGGCGTGCTGATCTCGCAGGACGACGGCGCCGCTGTCGCCTACGCACTGTGGAAGCTGCAGGACCGCGGCCGCATGTTCGTGAAGCCGGGCGACGCGCTGTACGAAGGCATGATCATCGGCATTCACAGCCGCGACAACGACCTCGTCGTGAACCCGATCAAGGGCAAGCAGCTCACCAACGTGCGCGCCTCGGGCACCGACGAAGCCGTGCGCCTCGTGCCGCCGATCCAGATGTCGCTCGAATACGCCGTGGAATTCATCGACGACGACGAACTCGTGGAAGTCACGCCGCAGTCGATCCGTCTGCGCAAGCGTCACCTCAAAGAGCACGAGCGTCGCCGCGCGAGCCGCGAAGGCGCTGCCGAGTAATTGGCATTTTTAGCGCTTTTTTCTGCACTGCAATGCACAAAGACTCACAGAAAAGCCGCCGCTTTATGGGCGGCTTTTTTGCGTCTGGCGGGGATTGTATTGCGGTGCGGGAAGAGTGCGTTGCGAATGCCGCAAGGGCCCGTGGAAAAAGGGTTCCCGCGTGGTGTTCGGTCGCATTGCATCCTGTGGCGAGATGCGCATATGCGCTATACTCCGCGGATGCATGATTTAGGTCCTTCCAAGCAGACTTGATTCGCAATCCGCTAAACGGTCAGGCCGTGGCGCGGAAGGTTGAGTAACCCGCTATTTCTCGAGAAACTCGAAGAAAGGTGAGCGTAAATGTCGGAAACGATGAAGCAATTCCAGCTGAACTCCTATTTGTTCGGCGGCAATGCTCCGTATGTCGAAGAGCTATACGAAGCATATCTTGATAACCCTGCGTCCGTTCCGGACAACTGGCGTGAGTACTTCGACGCACTGCAAAACGTGCCGTCGTCGAGTGGCACGGCAGACAACGACATCGCCCACGGGCCGATCGTCGAATCCTTCGCTCAACGCGCGAAGGCCAATGCATTTGTTCCGCGCGGCGGCGGCGAAGATCTCGCCACGGCACGCAAGCAAGTCTACGTTCAGTCCCTGATTGGCGCTTATCGATTCCTCGGCTCGCAATGGGCCAATCTCGATCCGCTCAAGCGTCGCGAACGTCCGAACATCCCCGAACTCGAGCCTGCGTTCTACGACTTCACCGAAGCCGACATGGACCAGACGTTCAGCGCCACGAACCTGTACTTCGGTTTCGAGCGCGCGACGCTGCGCGAGATCGTCAAGGCGCTGCGCGATACGTACTGCGGTACGATCGGCGCCGAGTACATGTACATCAGCGATCCTGAACAGAAGCGCTGGTGGAAGGAGCGTCTCGAGTCGATCCGCTCGACGCCGAACTTCTCGAACGACAAGAAGAAGCACATCCTGCAGCGCCTGACGGCCTCCGAAGGCCTCGAGCGCTTCCTGCACACCAAGTACGTCGGCCAGAAGCGCTTCTCGCTCGAAGGCGGCGAGTCCTTCATCGCCGCGATGGACGAAGTCGTTCGTCACGCGGGCGCGAAGGGCGTGCAGGAAATCGTCATCGGCATGGCTCACCGCGGCCGTCTGAACGTGCTGGTCAATACGCTCGGCAAGATGCCGGCTGACCTCTTCGCCGAATTCGAAGGCAAGCACGTCGACGACCTGCCGGCAGGCGACGTGAAGTACCACAAGGGCTTCTCGTCGGACGTCGCGACCGAAGGCGGTCCGGTCCACCTGTCGCTCGCGTTCAACCCGTCGCACCTCGAAATCGTCAACCCGGTGGTCGAAGGCTCGGCGAAGGCCCGTATGGATCGCCGCGGCGATGCAGACGGCCTGCAGGTGCTGCCGGTGCAGATCCACGGCGACGCGGCCTTCGCAGGCCAGGGCGTCGTGATGGAAACGCTGAACCTCGCGCAAACGCGCGGCTACGGCACGCACGGCACGCTGCACATCGTCATCAACAACCAGATCGGCTTCACGACCTCGGACCCGCGCGACGCGCGTTCGACGCTCTACTGTACCGACGTGGTCAAGATGATCGAAGCGCCGGTGCTGCACGTGAACGGCGACGATCCGGAAGCGGTCGTGCTGGCGATCCAGCTCGCGGTCGAATTCCGCATGCAGTTCCACAAGGATGTCGTCGTCGACATCATCTGCTTCCGCAAGCTGGGCCACAACGAGCAGGACACGCCCGCGGTCACGCAGCCGCTGATGTACAAGACGATCGCGAAGCACCCGGGCACCCGTGCGCTGTACGCCGAAAAGCTCGTGCAGCAAGGCGTGATCACGGCTGAGGACGCGGACAACTACGTCAAGGCCTATCGCGCCGCGATGGACGAAGGCCACCACACGGTCGACCCCGTGCTCTCGAACTACAAGAGCAAGTACGCGGTGGACTGGGTTCCGTTCCTGAACCGCAAGTGGACCGACGCAGCCGATACGGCTGTGCCGCTCGCCGAACTCAAGCGTCTGGCTGAGCGCATCACCACGATCCCCCAGAACTTCAAGGTTCACCCGCTGGTCGAGCGCGTCATCAACGACCGCCGCGCGATGGGCAAGGGCGAAGCGAAGCTCGACTGGGGCATGGGCGAGCACCTCGCGTTCGCGTCGCTGGTCGCTTCGGGCTACGCAGTTCGCCTGACGGGCCAGGACTCGGGCCGCGGCACGTTCACGCACCGCCACGCCGTTCTGCATGACCAGAACCGCGAGCGTTGGGACGACGGCACGTACGTGCCGCTGCAGAACATCGGCGAGAACCAGGCGCAGTTCACGGTGATCGACTCGGTGCTCTCGGAAGAGGCAGTGCTGGGCTTCGAATACGGCTACTCGACTGCGGAGCCGAACACGCTCGTCGCGTGGGAAGGCCAGTTCGGCGACTTCGTCAACGGTGCGCAGGTCGTGATCGACCAGTTCATCTCGTCGGGCGAAGTGAAGTGGGGCCGCGTTTCGGGTCTCACGATGCTGCTGCCGCACGGTTATGAAGGCCAGGGTCCGGAGCACTCGTCGGCGCGTATCGAGCGTTTCCTGCAGCTGTGCGCCGAGCACAACATGCAGGTCGTTCAGCCGACCACGCCGGCCCAGATCTTCCACGTGCTGCGCCGCCAGATGATCCGCCTGTTCCGCAAGCCGCTCATCATCTTCACGCCGAAGTCGCTGCTGCGTCACAAGGAAGCCGTGTCGGACCTGTCCGAACTCGCGAAGGGCACGTTCCAGCCGGTCATCGGCGAAGTGGACGAAGCCATCGACGCGAAGAAGGTCAAGCGCGTGGTCGCCTGCTCGGGCCGCGTGTACTTCGACCTCGTCGCGCACCGCCGCGAAGCGAAGGCGAACGACGTCGCGATCATCCGTATCGAACAGCTCTATCCGTTTGCTCACAAGCAGTTCGAAGCCGAGCTGAAGAAGTACGACAACGCGACCGAAGTGGTCTGGGTGCAGGACGAGCCGCAGAATCAGGGCCCGTGGTTCTACATCGAGCACCACCTGAAGGAAGGCATGAAGGAAGGCATGAAGCTCGCGTACAGCGGCCGTCCTGCTTCCGCATCGCCGGCTGTCGGCTACTACGCGAAGCATTACGAGCAGCAGAAGGCGCTGATCGAAGGTGCATTCGGCCGCCTGAAGGGCGCGCAGGTCGCGAAGTAAGCACTAGAGCAAATCGAACCGGGAAGGCGTGCTGAACGACGCGCGCTTTCCCGCGCTCACGTGCGCGACCCGGTTCGTACCCAGATACGTATTCAGGAAAATCACATGGCTATCGTAGAAGTCAAAGTTCCGCAGTTTTCGGAGTCGGTGTCGGAAGGCACGATGCTGCAGTGGAAGAAGAAGCCGGGCGAAGCTATCGCCCAGGACGAAGTTGTCATCGAGATCGAAACCGATAAGGTCGTGCTCGAAGTGCCCGCGCCGGCTGCCGGCGTGCTGGCCGAGATCATCGTGGGCGACGGCGCTACCGTCACCAGCGAACAGGTGATCGCGAAGATCGACACGGAAGCCAAGGCTGGCGCCGTTGCAGCGCCCGCAGCCGCAGCCGCGCCGGCTGCCGCCGCGGCTCCCGCAGCTGCACCGGCTGCTGCCGCCGCAACGACGGCAAGCAGCACGGTCGCCTCGCCTGCAGCGACGAAGCTGATGGCAGAGAAGGGTCTCGCAGGCGGCGACGTCGCCGGCACGGGCCGTGACGGCCGCATCACGAAGCAGGACGTGCTCGGCGCAGGCGCGCCGAAGGCCGCTCCCGCAGCCGCCCCGGCTGCGAAGCCGGCTACCGCCAAGCCGTCGCTGCCGCAAGTCAACGCACCGGCATCGGCTGCGAACTGGCTCAACGACCGTCCGGAACAGCGTGTGCCGATGTCGCGTCTGCGTGCGCGTATCGCCGAGCGTCTGCTCGAGTCGCAGCAAACCAACGCCATCCTCACGACGTTCAACGAAGTGAACATGGCGCCGGTCATGGACCTGCGCAACAAGTACAAGGACAAGTTCGAAAAGGAACACGGCGTGAAGCTCGGCTTCATGTCGTTCTTCGTGAAGGCCGCAGTGCACGCCCTCAAGAAGTTCCCGCTCGTCAACGCGTCGATCGACGGCAACGACATCGTCTACCACGGCTACTTCGACATCGGTATCGCGGTCGGCTCGCCGCGCGGTCTGGTGGTGCCCATCCTGCGTAACGCAGACCAGATGAGCCTCGCCGACATCGAGAAGAAGATCGCCGAATTTGGCCAGAAGGCCAAGGACGGCAAGCTTTCGATCGAAGAAATGACGGGTGGTACGTTCTCGATCTCGAACGGCGGCGTGTTCGGCTCGATGCTCTCGACCCCGATCATCAACCCGCCGCAGTCGGCGATCCTCGGCGTGCACGCGACGAAGGAACGCGCTGTGGTGGAGAACGGCCAGATCGTGATCCGCCCGATGAACTACCTCGCGATGTCTTACGACCACCGCATCATCGACGGCCGCGAAGCCGTCCTGTCGCTCGTCGCGATGAAGGATGCGCTGGAAGATCCGGCTCGTCTGCTGCTCGACCTGTAAAGATCGGCCTCATCAAGCATCAAGTCTCACACTGAGCGCCGTGCGCGCGGATTCCGGAAACCGGGCTCCGCGTGCCGCGCTCACGTCTCGAAAGGATGACCATGTCCAAAGAATTTGACGTCGTCGTGATCGGCGCCGGCCCCGGCGGCTATATCGCGGCGATCCGCGCCGCACAGCTCGGCAAGTCGGTTGCGTGTATCGAAAAGTGGAAGAACCCGGCCGGCGCGCTGAAGCTCGGCGGCACTTGCCTGAACGTCGGCTGCATTCCGTCGAAGGCGCTGCTCGCCTCGTCGGAAGAGTTCGAAAATGCCGCGCATCATCTCGTTGACCACGGCATCAGCGTGGGCGACGTGAAGATCGACGTCGCGAAGATGATCGCCCGCAAGGAAGGCATCGTCGAGAAGATGACGAAGGGTATCGAGTTCCTGTTCCGCAAGAACAAGATCACGTGGCTCAAGGGCCACGGCAAGTTCACCGGCAAGAACGAAGCCGGCGTGCAGATCGAAGTGAGCGGCGAAGGCGAAACCGAAGTCGTCACGGCGAAGAACGTGATCATCGCGACGGGCTCGAAGGCACGCCATCTGCCGGGCATTCCGGTCGACAACAAGATCATCTCCGACAACGAAGGCGCGCTCACGTTCGACAGCGTGCCGAAGAAGCTCGCTGTGATCGGCGCAGGCGTGATCGGTCTGGAGCTCGGCTCGGTGTGGCGCCGTCTCGGTGCCGAGGTCACGATCCTCGAAGCGCTGCCGGAATTCCTCGGCGCGACTGACCAGGCGCTCGCGAAGGAAGCCGCGAAGCTCTTCAAGAAGCAGGGTCTCGACATTCACGTTGGCGTGAAGGTCGGCGAAGTGACGACGACCGACAAGAGCGTCACGATCAACTACACGGACAAGGACGGCAACGCGCAGAAGCTCGAAGCCGACCGCCTGATCGTGTCGGTTGGCCGCGTGCCGAACACCGACAACCTCGGTCTCGAAGCGATCGGGCTGAAGGCCAATGAGCGCGGCTTCATCGACGTGGACGACCACTGCGCAACGTCGGTGCCGAACGTGTACGCGATCGGCGACGTGGTGCGTGGCCCGATGCTCGCGCACAAGGCAGAAGACGAAGGCGTGCTGGTGGCCGAGATCATCGACGGCCAGAAGCCGCACATCGACTACAACTGCATTCCGTGGGTGATCTACACCGAGCCGGAAATCGCATGGGTCGGCAAGACGGAGCAGCAGCTCAAGGCGGAAGGCCGCGACATCAAGACGGGCCAGTTCCCGTTCATGGCGAACGGCCGCGCGCTCGGCATCAACAAGGCCGACGGCTTTGTGAAGATGATCGCCGACGCGAAGACCGACGAACTGCTCGGCGTGCACATCATCTCGGCCAACGCATCGGACCTGATCGCGGAAGCCGTGGTGGCGATGGAATTCAAGGCTGCCGCCGAAGACATCGGCCGCATCTGCCATCCGCACCCGTCGCTGTCCGAAGTCATGCGCGAAGCTGCACTCGCCACTGACAAGCGCGCGCTCAACATGTAAGCGCCAAGGGCAGGGCGGCCGACTTTTTTGGCCGCGCTGCCCCGCAGTACCCAGCATCACGTACGGAGGCGGGTGGGCTTTTGCTCTCCCGCCTTTCCTCATTTGCGGCCCGGAAAATGAACGTCACCGAATACTACGAAAACGAACTGCAGAAGCGGGGATACAAGCCCGATACGGCGCAACGCGCCGCGATCGACCGGCTGCAGCGGTGCTACGACGAGTGGGTCGCATACAAGTCGCGGCGTTCGAACGCCTTCAAGAAGTTTCTTATTCACCCGGACCTGCCGCGCGGCGTGTACATGTGGGGCGGTGTTGGGCGCGGCAAGAGCTTCCTGATGGACAGCTTCTATGCTGTCGTGCCGCTGCAGCGCAAGACGCGTCTGCACTTTCACGAATTCATGCGCGAAGTGCACCGTGAGCTCGAAGAGCTCAAGGGCCAGGCCGATCCGCTCGACGAACTCGCGCGCCGCATTGCGAAGCGTTATCGCCTGATCTGCTTCGACGAATTCCACGTCTCGGACATCGCCGACGCGATGATCCTTTACCGTCTGCTCGACCGTCTCTTCGAGAACGGCGTGCAGTTCGTGATGACGTCCAACTACGATCCCGATCTGCTCTATCCCGACGGGCTGCATCGCGACCGCATGCTGCCTGCGATCGAGTTGATCAAGAGCAAGCTCGACGTGCTCAACGTCGATGCGGGCGTCGACTACCGCCAGCGCACGCTCGCGCAGGTCGAGGTCTATCACACGCCGCTCGGCGCCGCCGCCGACAAGGCGCTGCGCCACTCGTTCGCGGAGCTGGCCGCCGTCCCCGACGAAAGCCCGCTGCTGCGCATCGAAAAGCGCGAACTGAAGGCGCTGCGCAAGGCCGACGGCGTGGTGTGGTTCGATTTCGCGACGCTGTGCGGCGGTCCACGTTCGCAGAACGATTATCTGGAGCTGGCAAGCCGCTTTCACGCGGTGATCCTCTCCGACGTGCCGCAGATGACGCCTCGTATGCAGTCCGAAGCACGCCGCTTCACCTGGCTCATCGACGTGTTCTACGACCACAAGGTCAAGCTGCTGATGTCGGCCGCGGTGCCGCCCGAGGAACTCTATGTGGAAGGCCCGATGGCCAACGAGTTCACGCGCACGGTGTCGCGCATCGTCGAAATGCAGTCGAAGGAATATCTCGAAACGCCGCGCCGCATCGTCGATACGGCCCTGACCTGAGCGCACGGCGTCCGCGCCGGTCCAGGGAGTGTCACGCAGGCGTCGAGCCAGTCTCAAAAGAGCGCGGCGGCACCCTTTTCAAGATTCGGACTCGTCTGATATGGATGGCGGGGGTGAGTGGATATCGTTTGTCAGCACACCGTCTGACAAAGGACCTTCCATGACCCCGCATCGCGATATTACCGACGAAGAGTGGCAGCGCGTGATGCTGCTCCTGCCCGAACTGCGTCCGCGCACCGAGTTGCGTGGACGGCCGCTCGCCAATACGCGCTCGGTGCTCAACGGCGTGCTGTGGGTCATGTATAGCGGCGCGAACTGGTCGGCCATGCCGCGCCGCTACCCCTCGTATCAAACCTGCCATCGCCGCTTCAAGACCTGGCACTACAACGGGGCGCTCAAGCGCGTGATGGGCGAGTTGTTCGGCGAAGACGGCGTGAGGTTGTGCGACACCATCGAAACGCGCATGCGCAAGCACGCGAGCCGTGCAGAAAAAGCGGCGCGCAGGCAGGAAGCGGCGCGCAACGTGCCGCGCAATTCGCCGTTCGTCCTGTTGGCGAGCGCGTCCGCGCAGTCGCAGCCTTTCACCGGTCGCTCCGTGTATCGCCACACAGCGTAATACCGGCGCTGATGAAGTTCGGCCGAAGCGGCTCATGTGCGCGCTTCGGCCGGTTTCGTCTCCCAGGTCCCCTGGCCGGTTTGTGCGCCGGTCCTCAGGTCGATCCGCTCACGCATGGAGTCACTGCTGACGCACCCAGGTTTGCGAGCGGCCAAGCAGCGAAATACCCATATAGCCGCGCACGACGAGTTTCTGGCCGCCGTCTTCCGTATGCATCTTGCAGCGGTACACCTTGCCGTTCTCAGGGTCGAGAATGTGCCCGCCGTCATACCCCTCAGCGGTCTTTTTCATGCTGTCGATGATCGTCATGCCGAGGATCAACTGATCCTTGCGCGAGTCGGTGCAGGCCGTGCAGCGCCGATCGGGCTGATCAGTCGCGCCGAGGCCCTTGATGACCTTGCCGCTCAGGTCGCCGTTGGCGTCGGCGCTGATCTGCACGAGCGCTTTCGGCTGGCCGGTGTGATCGTCGATGGTCTGCCAGACGCCGACGGGCGTGTCGGTTTGAGCGTGCGCGGCGAGGGCGCCGCATAGCAGTGCACTCGCAAGCGCAACGTGGCGCGCCGCGCGTCCGATGACTCGATTCATGTCTTCCTCCACTGATGTTGTTTGTCGTGTCGACGCTGACCGTGCGTCGCGCCAGGCACGCCTGGCAAGCCGCAAGGTCAGGGCAGGATACTGGAAAGCATCGCGCGCGTTTGAGAGAAGGAACTCTAGTTTGGTCGGCCCTGGCCGCGCTGGACCAAAACGGCTGGCGATGCAAGGACAGCACGCAATTCCCAGGAAATTCTTGCTATGTGTTGTGGGAAAAGATACGTAATCGGCAAATTTTCTACGAGTGGCCCGAAACACGTGAAAGTGAGTAATAATTGTGCCGATTTGTAAAAATTAGAACTGTTCAAAGCAGGTACTACATGGACTACAAGTGGAGAGTTCGTCGCACCGCTCTGGCGGCGCTGGTATTAATCGGGGGAATCGGTACGGGCTGCGCACAGACGCCGCCTGACAATTCAGCAGCAGCGAATGCAGCAGCAGCGGCGCCCGTAGCACAGACCACCGCCGCACCCGCAGTGCAGGACGATCAGGCCGCAACCCCTGCGTTGCCTTTGGCAGCGAGCCAGCCGGGCGTACTCACGCCGGATGAAGCGAAGCAGAACGCCGCGGGCAACGTCGCCGAGCTGCAGGAGATGCTGCGAGGCTCGGATCTCGCCGAACTGCGCACGACCTACAACGGCTCGTATGGCGCAAGCTTGCTGTTTTACGGCAAGGAAATGACGTACTACGTCACGCTGTTCCAGAACAAGACGTTCTGGCGCGTGATCAAGACGAGCGACGAGACGCGTGCTGAAGCCATCTATCGCGACTTCGCGGTGAAGTCGGGCCAGCTCGCCGAAGTGGAAATTCGCCGCACGCGCCTCGAAGCGCAGAAGGCGTTCACGGACCGCATGATCGCGCTCACGCAGGACCACGCGAACCGGCTCCAGGCGGATCTGGCTATCGCGCGCGAGCAGCAGGCGCTTGTCGCCGACCGGCAGAAGCAGGGCCGCGATCAGGCGAACGCGTTGCAGGCGCAGAAGACGGCCGCCCAGGCGCAACTGCGCACGGTCCAGCGTCAAGTGCGCGAACTGCAGCAACAAGTGGAAGGCGGTCTGCCGATCCGCTAATCGCCGGTGCGCGGTGTGGCCGGCGTGCTCACCCGGCGCCCGGCTGTGCAACGGGTTGCGCGGAACACGCGTATGCGGCACGCAAAAGGCGGAGCGTCATAGGCGCTCCGCCTTTCTTCATGGTGCGATCGTTCGGGTCGCGCTCAGTGCTTGCCGTGGCGATGCGTGTCGCGACCCTTGTGGGTTTCGTCTGCGGAATGGGGCTTCGGTTGAGAGCCGGCAGGCGAGGGGTCGACGGCGATCGGATCGCTCGCGGGGAACGTTTCTTCGAGCGCTTCGTCGAGCGGGTCTTGTTGCGAGGGTTGCGGGGCTTTCGGCTTGGATGCGCTCATGGCGGTCTCCGTTGCGATATGCGTCACGCCCAGAATAACGCAAAGCCGGAATCGTGACCGCGAGTCACGGCTGTCAGAGCGTGTCGGAAGACGGTGGAACGAAACTGAACGCAACCGCACCGTAGCTGTACAAAACGCGCGCACAAACAAGCAGGCGCGCCAAGGCGCGCCCGTACTGTACTGAATGTCGGCGTGATCGGCGTACCGTGCAGCGAGTACGCCAGCCAGCAGCGGCTTAGCTGTTGCCCGAGCCTTCGCCGCCGTTGCCGCCGTTGTTCACCGCGCCGTAGAGGCGGCGGCGGCGCGTGACGACGACCGGGCCGTCCTGAGAGCCACGGTCATTGCCGGGGGTGCTCGATGCGCCCGACGGCGCGCCGGACGGCGCCGACCAGTTTTCACGCGGCTCGCGCGGTTCACGCGGTTCTCGTTGTTCACGCGGGCCATGGCCACCGTGGCTGCCGTGCGGGCCGCGGCTCGTATGCTCGCCGTGCGAGCTGCGAGCGCCGCCCGGGCGCGGACCCGGACGGGTGCCGGTGTCGAGCTGGATGGTCGAAATGGCGCGCTTGTAGATGCCTTGCAGGCCAACGGGCGTGCGCAGCATCACCAGATACTGATCGAACGACTCGATGCATCCGGTCAGGCGAATGCCGTTGACCAGATAGATTTCGACGCGCTTTCTTTCCTTACGCGCGGCGTTCATGAAGTCGTTTTGCGGGTGCGATTCTGCGGAAGGCATGGACTAGATTTGGCCAGGCGGCGCAATGCCGCAATCAGTTGGAAACGTTTGCTCGCCGCGATTCTACCTTGTGTCGGCGAAGCGCGCGTGCGGGAAAGTAAGCTTACTGCAGAACTATACCGGCTCGCGGCCGCGACCGCAGATTGACGAAAAATGCATCGCTGCGTCCCTTGTCGTCGGCTGCCGGGAAGGGGCGTGTCCGGATGACAGGTAGCGATGGGCAGCGACAGCGGTTTTCGGAAAGAGGCCTGCCGACGATAGGCCCGCGGATTGACAGACCCGCGCGACCTTTCGACGCGCATGCACTCACTCACACAGCGTAGTCCAAGACGGCCAGCCATGCTCGACCGATTCGAGGCGGATCACACGCTTATACGCGATTACACGATGGTTTTCGATCCGCTTGCGATGATTCTCGCGGTGCCCGAGGGCTTCGTTCCGTGCGGCGGCACACGAAAAGCGAAATCGCCGCCTGCGCGGAATAAGCGCACCCGCTGCAACGTTTAACGCGATATCGGCGATGAACTCAGTGGAGGTGATCATGGAGCGGTTTCGCAAAGGTCTCGCGTGTCTCGTTTGTGTGGCGCTGGCAGGCGTCGCGGGAGCCGGCCTCACGGCTTGCAGCGACATGAATTCAGGCGGGGCGTCGTCGAGCAGTTCGGGCGGCTCGTCGGGCGGCGGCTACTGAGCGGCGTGCGGCGTGTTGCGTCATCCGTCGCCGGAGTTCGAAGCGCAGGTCGTGGCGCAGCTCGGACCCATGCGCCGCTATGCGCGCGCCTTGACGGGCGACGCCGCCTGGGCTGACGACCTCGTGCAGGACGCCGCGGAGCGTGCGCTTTCGCGCTGGACTTCGTTTCGCCCGCAGAGCAATCTGCGCGCGTGGCTGCTCACGATCCTGCGCCATCTGTACATCGATCAGTTGCGCGGCCGGCGTGAGATTGCCGTCGACGACGAAGCTGCGCCGTGGCGCACGCTCGAGGCGCCGCATGGCGAGGTCGACGGTCTCGTGCTGCGCGATCTGCAGCGCGCGCTCTATGCGTTGCCTGCGGCGCAGCGCGAGGTGCTGCTGCTCGTGTGCGTGGAGGAGTTGAGCTACAGCGAGGCGTCGGCGGTGCTCGGGGTGCCGGCCGGCACGGTGATGTCGCGCCTGTCGCGAGCGCGCGAGCATCTGCGAGCGTTGCTCGATACGGGGCCGGTGCAGGATCCGGGGCGCGATCCGGCGCAACGCGCGGCGCCGCTCAGGGTGGTGGGGACGCTACGATGAACGACAACGATCTCGGCCACGAACGCGACGGCGAAGGCGTGCCGCCTGCTTCGCCAGAAGAGGACCTTACGATGCTGGGCGCTTTCGTCGACGGCGAACTGCCCGCGGGCGAGTGCGAGGCGCTGCAGGCGCGCCTCGCCGACGATCCGCGTGCGGCGGCGCGCGTCGCGGCCTATCGCGCGCAGAAGGCCGCGCTGCAGGCGTTGTGTGAAGGCGCGCGCGTCGCGGGCGAGGATGCGGCGTCCGGCGCAGCCGAACCGGCAGGCAGCGCGCCCGCCGTGTTCGTCCTGCGTGCGGGCGAGCCGTGGTGGTGGCGCGCCGGCATCGCGGCGTCGTGGGTGGCGGTGGGCGCGGGGCTCGCGGTGGCGGCCACGGCGCTCGTGCCGCGGCTCGCGCCAGGCCTGGCTCCACTGGCGTTCGTTTCGGCGCCGGCGGCCGCGCGCAGCGAAACGCCCGAAGCGTTTGCGCGCCGCGCCGATATCGCGTACGCGGTGTATTCGCCGGAGCAGCGGCATCCCGTGGAAGTGGGCGCGGCCGACGAGGCGCATCTCGTCGCGTGGCTCTCCAGGCGGCTAGGCAAGCCGCTCTCGGTGCCGTCGCTGGCCGAATACGGCTATACGCTGGTGGGCGGGCGTCTGTTGCCCGGCAACACGGGGCCGGCCGCGCAATTCATGTACGAGAACGATGCGGGCGAGCGCCTCACGCTCTACGTGGCCAGTTCGGCCAGGGACCGGGATCCCGTGCGCCTCTTGCGCGACGGCAACCGCCGGACGTTCTACTGGAGCACCGAACGCACGGGCTATGCGCTCTCGGGGCCGCAGACAGAACCGAAGCTGCGCGAGATCGCGCTGGACGTATGCGGCGCGCTGGGCGGCAAGCCCGGGCAGTGGTGATGCGCGACGCCAGCGGAGCAGGCCCATGAGCGACCCCGCGCGCCGTGCCGCACCCACCTTGCCTCCTGGCATCGACGAGGCCCGTTTCGCGCGTGCGCTCGCCGCGTTCGAAGGCATCGTGGGCGCGCCGAACGTCTGCCGTGGCGGCGCAGCGCTCGATCCGTATTTCGATCCGTTCGTACCGCTCGCCGATGCGCACGCGTTCGCCCCTTCCGCTGCGATCCTCCCCGCAAGTGTCGAAGAGATCCGCGCGATCCTGCGTGTCGCGAACGACACGCGCGTGCCGCTGTGGACCGTTTCCGCGGGGCGCAACTTCGCCTATGGCGGTGCCGCGCCGCGTCTGGCGGGTTCGGTCGTCCTCGACCTGCAGCGCCTGAACCGGATCCTCGAAGTGGACGAGCGCCTCGCATGGGCGCGCGTCGAGCCGGGCGTGAGCTACTTCGATTTGCACGCACATCTGCGCGAACAGCATCTGCGCCTGTGGGTCGATCCGCCCGCGGCGGGCTGGGGCAGCGTGGTCGGCAACACGCTCGAGCGCGGCTTCGGGACGACCGCCTATGGCGACCACGCCGCCTCGCAGTGCGGCATGGAGGTCGTGCTCGCCAACGGTGATGTAGTGCGCACCGGCATGGGTGCGATCGAAAACGGCACGGCGTGGCAACTCTACCGGCCGGGCTACGGGCCTTCGTTCGATGCGCTCTTTACGCAGTCGAACTACGGTGTCGTCACGAAGATGGGGCTCTGGCTCATGCCCGCCCCGCGGGCCTTCGTGATCGGCGAGATCCAGTTCGCGCGTGAGGACGATCTCGGCGTGCTCGTCGATACGCTGCGCGCGTTGCAGCTCGGCGGCACGATACGTCAGCACGCAGCGATCGAAGGCGCGATCCGCCGCGCCGCGAGCCTCGCGCCTCGCGCTCGCTGGTACGAAGGCGAGGGCGCGATGCCCGAGGCCGCCGTCGCCGCGATGCAGCGCGATCTGGGCGTGGGCCGCTGGAATCTGCACTATGCGCTCTATGGCGAGCCCGAGGTGATCGACGTGGAACGGCGCATTGTCGAGCGTGCGTTTGCCGGCGTACCGGGTGTGCGTTTCTCGGCGCGTCGCTATGCCGAAGGCGACGAACCGCGGGGCGGCGCTGACCGCAATCTCGCCGGCATTCCCGCGATGAGCGCGTTTCGCATGCTCGACTGGCGCGGCGGCGACGGCGCGCACGTGGACTTCTCGCCGCTGTGTCCCGCCGATGGCCGCGACGCGCTGCGCCAGTACGCGCTCGTCAAGGCGCGCGCGGCCGAGTACGGTTTCGATTACTACGGCGGTTTCACCGCGGCGGGGCGCTATCTGCATCACGTATTCGCGGCGATCTTCGCGCGCGAGCGCCGCGACGATGCAGCCCGCGCGGGGGACCTGCTGCGCGCGCTGATGAGCGACGCGGGCGCGGCCGGCTACGGCGTCTACCGCTCGCATCTGCTCTACATGGACTACGCAGCGGCACAGTACGCCTTCAACGACGGCGCGCTGTTGCGTCTCGCGCAAACCGTGAAAGACGCACTCGATCCGCAGGGCGTCCTCTCGCCGGGCAAGCAGGGCATCTGGCCCGAGGCGTGGCGTGCGGAGCGCGGCTATACGTGATCGATTTAATCAAGACTGCGTAGCGATTGGCGGGAAGGATTCGTTGCAAGGCGCACGGAGGACACGATGGACAGGCGGGCTTTTCTCTGCGATGCCGGGGCCGTGGCGCTAGGCGCGGCTTGGCAGGCGCATGCGCTCAGCGTTGCGTTGGGCGTACGCGCGCCTCGTGCGGGTGCAGCGTTGGATGCGCCAGGCGCCGCAGTGTTCGACCCGGCACTCGAGCAGGGCCGCGTGCTCGCGCGCGCAGCGGCGCGCGCGGGATGTGTTGCGTGGGCCATCGGCGACGGCTGCGCCGATACGGCCGATAGCGACATCGGCACACTGTGGCACGCGCGGATCGCCCGGCGCCTCGAGCCTGGCGCGGCCTTGACTGGCGCGTTGCGTCCCTCGGACCGATTCGTACTCGCGCGGCTAGCCAGCGCGCGCGGGGTGACGCTGCGCGACTTCGCTTAGGCAACCTTAGCAATAGCGCATCGACATCTCATGTCTGCGACTTCTTCGCCGCTTTTGCGATTTCTTCGTCGCGCAGCTGGCGGCGCAGGATCTTGCCGATGGTCGATTGCGGCAGCGACTCACGGAACTCCACGATGCGCGGCACCTTGTAGCCCGTGAGCTGCTGGCGGCAGAACTGGATCAGCGCGGCTTCCGTGAGCGCGGGATCGCGCTTCACGATGAACACCTTCACGCGCTCGCCCTGCACCGGATCGGGCACGCCGATCGCCGCCACCTCGCGCACGCCGGGGTGCATCGCGACCACGTCCTCGATCTCGTTCGGATACACATTGAATCCCGACACGAGAATCATGTCCTTCTTGCGGTCGACGAGACGGATATAACCGCGCGCATCCATCATGCCGATGTCGCCGGTCGTGAGCCACCCGTCGGCAAACACCTCTGCCGTTTCGTCCGGGCGATTCCAGTAGCCCTTCATCACTTGCGGACCCTTGACACAGAGCTCGCCGGCTTCGCCGATGCCGGCCCACGTGCCGTTGTCCCTGCGAAAGCGCACCTGCGTGGACGGCGCGGGCAGCCCGATCGAGCCTTCCGGATGCGCCTCGTCTCCCTCTGCATGCGCGATATCGACGGGATTCATCGAAACGATCGGCGAGCACTCGGTGAGACCGTAGCCTTCCACGACGGGCTTGCCCGTGACGGCCCGGAACCGGTCGGCAACGGCCTTCTGCATGGCCATGCCGCCCGCCATCGCGAGTTTGAGGCCCGAGAAGTCGCGCTGGCGGAACGCCGCGTTGTCGAGCAGCGCGCTATAGAGCGTGTTGACCGCGCTGATGCAACTGAACGTCTCGTGCTCCAGTACCTTCATCACGCGCTTCATGTCGCGCGGATTGGCGATCAGGATGTTGCGTCCGCCGAGTGCGAGGAAGATCAGCGCATTGATGGTGAGCGAATAGATGTGATAGAGCGGCAAGGGCGTAAGCACCGTCTCGGCGTTGGCGTCGAACTGGTTGCCAATCCACGCCTTTGCCTGCTGCACGTTCGCGAGCACGTTGCCGTGCGTGAGCATCGCGCCCTTCGCGACACCCGTGGTGCCGCCCGTGTACTGGAGGAACGCGAGATCGTCGGCGTGGGTCGCCACCGGCGCGTGCGGGGCGCGCGCGCCTTGCGCGAGTGCGTCGAGCAGGCGCACGGCACGCGGCAGGTGGTAGGGCGGCACCATCTTCTTCACGTGGCGCAGCATGACGTTGACGAAGCGGCCCTTGAGGTTTAGCCCTTCGCCCAGCAAGTCGCCGAGCGCCGTCACGACGATGCGTTGCACCTGTGTGCCGGGCAGCGCCGCTTCGAGCGTGGCGGCGAAGTTCTCGAACACGACGATGGTCTGCGCGCCGCTGTCCTGCAACTGATGCTCGAGCTCGCGCACGGTGTAGAGCGGGTTGACGTTGACGATCACGGCGCCGGCCTTGAGCGCGCCGAAGAGGGCAACCGGATATTGCAAGGTGTTGGGCAGCATGATCGCGACTCGCTCGCCTGGCTGCACGCCCGCGCCTTGCAGCCAGGATGCGAACGCCGTGGCCTTGCGGGCGAGTGCGGCGTAGGTCATCGGCGAGCCGGCGCTCACGTAGGCGACGCGCTCGCTGAAGCGCGCCGTGCAGTCGTCGAAGTAATGGGTGAGCGAGGCGTACTGGCTTGCGGGGATTTCGCGCGGCACGCCGGGAGGGTACGAGGCGTACCAGATGCCGTCGGTGTTGGGAGGGGCCGCCTGAGGTGGGGCCGCCTGAGGTGCGCAAGCTGCCACCGGGCTCGCCGGATCGGGCTGGGGCGTGTCGCTCATAGTGGATCTCCGGACGGTAGCGCAACCGAGTGCCTTTCATCATGCAACGCCGCGCGCCGTGCGGCCAGGAGGTCTTACCCTGTGTGCGCACGCGGGTGTTCGACCATCGTCAAAACCAGCAAAAAAGGCCGTGCGGGCGAACCCGGCACGGCCTTTCATGGTGGTGCTGCGGTGCGGCGTTACGGGGCCGCGGGCACGTCAGACGCCCGACACCTCTTTCGCGGTCTGCGTCATGTCGATGCCTCGACGTTCGCGGCTGAAGGGGATCAGCACAGCGATCACGATGGCGACCGTGCCGGCGACGATCGCCATGGCCATCGAGTAGTCCTGGTTGTGCGTTTCGGCGAGCGACGCCTGCAGCGTGGCGTTCACCGAAGCGAACAGGTTACCGAGCTGATAGACGAGGCCGGGGAAGGTCGCACGCACTTCGTCAGGCGAAATTTCATTGAGGTGAACCGGGATCACGCCCCAGGCGCCCTGCACCGAAATCTGCATGAGGAACGCGCCGAGCGCGAGCAGCACCGGCCCTTGCGAGAACGCCCACAGCGGCAGCACCGGCAGCGCGATCAGCGCGGCGATGAAGATTGCCTTGCGGCGGCCGATACTTTCGGAAATCCGACCGAAGAAGAGGCCACCCACGATCGCGCCGATATTGAGCACGATGGTGATGATTGAAACCGTGTGAGGATCGAAGTGATGCTGTTCGCGCAGGAAGGTCGGATACAGATCCTGCGTGCCGTGCGAGAAGAAGTTGAACGCCGTCATCAGCACGATGGCGTACAGGGAGAGCTTCCAGTTGTGCTTGAGCGTGGTGAGCAGGCTCGGACGCGGGCGCTTTTCCATCTCCTTGAAGGCCGGCGACTCGGGCACGTGCATACGCACATAGACCACGAGCAGCGCGGGCAGCACGCCGACGAAGAACATGCCACGCCAGCCGATGTACTGGTACAGCACACCGAACACGATCGAGGCGAGCAGATAGCCGCTCGGATAGCCCGCCTGCAGCAGCCCGGAAATGATGCCGCGCGACTTGGGCGGAATGGTTTCCATGGTGAGCGCCGAGCCCACGCCCCACTCGCCGCCCATCGCGACGCCGAAGAGCGCACGCAGGACGATGAAGGTCGCGAGGTTGGGCGAGAAGCCCGTGAGCAGTTCGAGTATCGAGTAGCACGCGATGTTGACCATCAGCGTGGGACGACGGCCGTATTTGTCGGCGAGGCGGCCGAATATCAGCGCGCCCAGCGGACGCATGGCCAGTGTCAGCGTAATGGCAAAAGCCACTGCGGGGATTTTGGTGTTGAATTCGGTGGCGATGTCTTTCAGAACGAAAACCATCAGAAAGAAATCGAATGCATCGAGCGTCCATCCCAGGTACGCCGCGATCGTGACGTTCTTCTGTTCACGCGTCCAGCTCATGTTGATTGTTCTCCTGTGATACTGGGGGCAATGCCATGTCTCCTGTCGATCGCAATTGGCGCTTGCGCACCTCGCGCGATCTCATGCATGTGTCGGCATTGCCTTGTGTGGCTTGATTGTGTGGCTTGGAGCGGCCCCCCCGCAATGGGCTACGCGCCAGCAGTGTACGCCCGGCATTAAACATTTGCATGCATGTTGACTGGAACCCGTAGTAATCCCTGGGGGATTCAGCTAAATGCGAAAGCTTTTTGTTTTATTCGTAATTTAAATGTAATTTAAATGAAGGTCACTCAATGTGCGAATGAGTTAATCGATGCGCATGAATGAATGCAAACGAGCGTGCATTTGTCCGCTCGTTTGCGTTGAGAAGGCGCGCATTGACACTCGTGTGCGCTATCCAGATGCCCCGCCGCCGCCGTGCCGGTCATCAGACCCGGCGAGGCAATCCGCTATTAAAAGATGTTGCGAAAGCCGACGGCGACGCCGGTCTGGTTGTTGCGACCCGGAAAGTCGGCCGTTGCCGAACCGGTGCCGCGCATGAAGTCGACCGTGCCATAGACTTCGGTGCGCCTGGACAGCGAGTACTCGGCCAGCAGGACTGCCGAGTAGCGCACGCCGGTGCTGAGCGTCACGCCGTCTTCATTCAGGCCGTTCTTTGCGTGGTCGTAGTAGTACGCTGCGGTCAGCAACAGCGGCGAGCTGACCTGCCACGTGGCACCCGCATAGAGACCGTTGTCGATACGGTTGGTTTTCGTCACGGGCGTCACGAAGTTGATCGCCGAGGGCGAGTTTGCGGCTGCCATGTACTGGTCGACCACGCCCGTATTGTCCTGCCCCCACAGCCAGCCGCCGTACAGGTGCACAGGACCGAGCGCATAGACCGCGCCGAGGTTGGCCACGCGGTACTTGTTGTTGTGTGCGTCGCTATTCTGCTGGTAGCCCGCGAGCAGCGAGACCGGACCGGCTGCGTAGGTGGCCGTGAAGCCGTACATGTTGCTCGCGCCGACGCTGCCCGCCACGCCGCCGAAGCTGTACATGCCTTCGACTTCGAGGCCGCCGAACTTGCCGTCGTACTTGACCGAGTTGTTCTCACGCAGACCGTAGCCGAGTGCGCCCGGCAGCCAGCCGTCCTGGTCGAAGTTGCCTACGGTCAGCGGGTCGAAGGTGTTACCCAGTTGATCGAACAGGGGCGTGTTCTGACGGCCCATCGTGACCGTGCCGTACTTGTTGCTCGACAGCCCCACGTACGCCATCCGGCTGAACAGCGTATTCGAGCTGGCCAGTTGGCCGTTCCAGAGATTGAACCCGTTCTCGAGGCGGAATACGGCCGAGAGGCCGCCGCCCAGATCCTCGGAGCCCTTCAGGCCCCAGCGGCTGCCGGTGACCGGACCTTGCGTCATCTGCAGCTCGTTGTCGTTGTGTGCGTTGGCGTTCGTGAGGTAGCGGATGCTGGTGTCGACGATGCCGTACAGCGTGACCGAGCTTTGCGCGAAGCTGTGCTGGCAAGCCAATGCGAGGGCGAGGCCGCCGACGGCGGATGCGATCTGGGTATGTCTCACGGTGGAATCCTTTCTTCTGCTGCGTGTTGTCAGTGCGTCGGGCCGCCGGGGTGCCGGGGCCCGAATTTTTCGTATGCCGGGCCAGTGGATGCCGGCCGGGGGGGCCGATGATAGACGCTTGGTGAAGGGGTGAAAACGCTGGCTGTCGCGCGATTGCAACGGTTGCGCGCGCAATTAACTCGCCGCATGTTTGCTTTTTCAGCCGACCCAACCCGCATATCGCCGGCGGCAAAGGCACAAATGCCGTTTAATGAACGGTCGTGCTTTTCCCTATTTTCTTGACTAGCGGGCCTCGCTAGAATCCTTGGCATCTCATCGCGTTCCGCAATCCGGAACGTCGGCCGGTCGACAGACATCAAGGAGACGAAAGCATGCGGGTCAGGGAAATGTTCGAGCTGGGCGGTCAGGTCGCACTCATTACCGGCGGCTCGCGCGGGCTGGGTCTACAGATGGCGCAGGCGCTCGGCGAGATGGGCTGCCACGTGGTGATCACGGCGCGCAAGGCCGACGAGCTGGCCGAGGCGGCGGCCCATCTGCAGGCGCTCGGCATCAAGGCGACCACGATCGTGAGCGACCTGCAGCGCGCCGAGGCCGCCAAGCCGCTCGTGGACGAGACGCTGGCGGCCGGCGGGCAGATCGACATTCTCGTGAACAATGCGGGCGCCACGTGGGGCGCCCCTGCGGAGGATTATCCCGACGAGGCGTGGCACAAGGTCATGAACCTGAACGTGAACGCGCCGTTCTTCCTCGCGCGCGAAGTGGGCAAGCGCAGCATGATCCCGCGCCAGCGTGGCAAGATCATCAACGTGGCTTCGATTGCCGGCCTGAAGGGGGCGCTCGGACCCATGCAGACCATCGCGTACAACACCTCGAAGGCGGCGGCCATCAACTTTACGCGTGCGCTGGCTGCCGAATGGGGCAAGTACAACATCAACGTGAACGCGATCTGCCCGGGCTTCTTTCCCTCGAAGATGTCGGCGGGCCTGCTCGATAAGCTGGGACAGGTGGTGATCGACCATACGCCGCTGCACCGTCTCGGCGACGACGACGATCTCAAGGGCGCCGTGGTGTTTCTCGCGAGCCGGGCGTCTCGGCATATGACGGGTCAATATCTCGCCGTGGATGGCGGCGCGAGCATCGTCTGATTGCGCACGGTACGCGGCGCCAGCGCTCAGCGAGCAGTTGGCGGCCGCGTTCTTCACAAGTCTTGCCCGACGGAGCCCGCCATGTCCACGTCCGCCCCGACGCCTTCTGCACATTCACCGTCATCGCCGCTGCCGGCCTCGCCGCATTGGCCCTCGCATCTTTCCCCGCATCTGAGCATTCCGCAAACGAACCTCTTCTATAACGCAGAGGTGTCGGCGGCACGCTATCCCGACAAGCCGTTCATCGTCTTCTACGACACCCCCGTCACATTCGCGCAGTTCAAGGACGAGGCCGAGCGCGTAGCCGGTTATCTGCAGCAGGAATGCGGCGTGAAGGCCGGCGACCGCGTGCTGCTCTACATGCAGAACAGCCCACAGTGGGTCATCGCTTACTACGGCATCCTGCGCGCCAACGCCGTGGTCGTGCCGGTCAACCCGATGAACCTCACCGAGGAACTCGCGCACTACGTGGAAGACAGCGGCGCGACCACGGCTTTCGTCGCGCAGGACCTCTACCCGCGTATTGCGCCGCTCGTGCAGGAAGGTGAGGGCCTGCAGCATCTGCTCGTTGCGACGTATAGCGACTATCTGAAGTGCGAGCCGTTTTCGCCGCCGCCCGAGTTCGTGAGCGCACCGCGCACTGTGAGCGGTCCGGGCGTTGCGCACTGGGTCGACGTGCTCGAGGCGCGCTGCGTACCCGGCGCGCTGACCGCCGGTCCCGACGACCTCTGCGTGATGCCGTACACCTCGGGCACGACGGGCAAGCCCAAAGGCTGCATGCACACGCATCGCAGCGTGATGGCGACGGCCGTGGGCGGTTGCAACTGGTTCGGAAGCAATCAGGATGCCGTACAGCTTTCGGTGCTGCCGCTCTTTCACGTAACCGGTATGCAGGGCGGCATGAACAGTCCGATCTACAACGGCTCGACGGTGGTGTTGCTGCCGCGCTGGGATCGCGACGCTGCAGCGCGTGCGATCGAGCATTACCGCATCAACGGCTGGCAGGCGATCTCGACGATGGTGGTGGACTTCATCTCGAACCCGCGCATTCACGAGTACGACCTGTCGAGCCTCGCCTGGATGCGCGGCGGCGGCGCGACGATGCCCGACGCAGTCGTCAAGAAGCTCAAGGATCTCACCGGGCTCGACTTCGTCGAGGGCTACGGCATGTCGGAAACGATGGCAGGCACCCATATCAATCCGCCGCAGCGTCCCAAGCCGCAATGTCTCGGCATTCCGGTATTCGATGTCGACTCGCGCGTGATCGATCCGATCACGCTGGAGGAGGTCCCGCCAGGCGAATCGGGCGAGCTGATCATGCATGCGCCGCAAGTGATGCAGGGCTACTGGCGCAACCCCAAGGCGACGAGCGAAGCGTTCATCGAACGCGACGGCAAGCGCTTCCTGCGCACGGGCGACCTCGTGCGGCGCGACGAAGAAGGCTATTACTTCATGACCGACCGCCTCAAGCGCATGATCAACGCGTCGGGGTACAAGGTCTGGCCGGCCGAGGTCGAGGCGCTGATGTACCGGCATCCGGCGATCAACGAGGTGTGCATCATCGGTACCCAGGACGCGCGCCGCGGCGAGACCGTGAAGGCCGTGGTTGTGCTCGATCCGAAACAGGCCGGCAGCGTGAACGAAGACGACATCATCGCCTGGGCGCACGACAACATGGCCGCGTACAAAGCGCCGCGCATCGTGCAGTTCGTGGACGCCCTGCCGAAGTCGGGCAGCGGCAAGATTCTGTGGCGCAAGCTGCAGGAACAAGAGGCCGAGGTGCGCCGCAACGCCTGAACGCGCAGTTCTCCTTCGTTGTCCTTCAATATCGAGCCCGCCTGGATAGCGCGCTAACGCGCGCGAATCCAGCCGGGTTTCGTCTTTATCGGGCTCGCACTTCGCCCTTGCGCATCAGGCGCCGGCAAGTGCAGGCAATCCGCCTTCGCGCCAATCCTGCTCCATCGCGGCTGCCATTCCCCATTCCTGTGAACCGCGTTGAGCGGGCGCGGCCAGCGGCCATTCACCGGGCGCCTGTGCGTTCTTGCGAGCAAGGATCGCCTCGCACAGGAACTCCATGCTGTACGCCTTCAGCAGATGCGGGTGATTCGTCTCGATATAGGCGGCGACGCGCGCATATTCGCCGGCGATCGATGCGAGCGAGTAGAGCGTACGTGCATCCCAGCGAAAACGCAGGCCGAGTTCGGCGAATGCCGTATTGAACGCGCACAGCTGCGCTTCCAGTTGACGATCTTGGCGGGTGTCCAGGTGGCTCATGGCTGTCTCCTCATGTCGAGTGGCGTGAAGCAAGAGTAGAAGCGCCAATGAATAACCGATAGTTAAAGTTTTTTTAGAAAAATATAAGTAAGGCTGTATGGATTGAGGATTGGCTGGCCAATCTAGCGAGACCTGCATCCGGTCCGCGTAAACCCCGCTTAGCCATGAGCGCTGTACTGATATATTGTATTGGAAATATGAAATTACCCAGCAGCGCCGGCTAAACAGAACGTTGGAGACAAACGACCGATGTCCGCCGAAAGAGAATTCGTCACCGGGATGCCCCCGGTCACCTTGACGCTGGAGCCGATCAACGCAACCGCTTCGCTGCGCGATCAGGCTTACGCGAAGCTCAAGCAGGCCATTGCCGAAACCGACATCTACCGCTCGCGAGACGAGATCCGGCTAGACGAGAAGGAATTGACTGAGAAGCTCGGCGTGAGCCGAACGCCGGTTCGCGAGGCGATGACGCTGCTGGAACAGGAGGGCTTTCTGCGCACGGTGCCGCGCCGCGGTGTTTACATCCTGCGCAAGACGCGCAAGGAGATCGTGGAGATGATCTATATGTGGGCCGCGCTCGAAAGCATCGCCGCGCGCCTCGCCACGCAACGCGCCTCGGACGACGACATCGCGGGTCTGCGGCGCATGTTCGCGACCTTCGGCGATTCGACGCCATCGGACCACATAGAGGAGTACTCGGAAGCGAACATCATGTTTCACCAGTCACTGGTGGAGCTATCGAAGTCGCCCATCATCGTCGACACCATCAAGAACATCTTCATGCATGTGCGCGCGATCCGGCGCATGACGATCGCGCAGAGCGATCGCGCGTCGCGCTCGATCGTGGAGCACATGCGCATTATCGAAGCGCTCGAGGCGCGCGACACCGAGCGCGTCGAGCAGCTCGTGCGGCAGCACTCGATCGAACTCGCGCTGTTCGTGGAAGCCAACTGCGATTTTCTGGACTGACACGTAGGGGCGCCGCGTCGATCCGCCGATTCATATCGGCTCGGCGCATGAGTCAGGGGCATCGATACGCAGGTCGTCTGAATGAGCGTCGCGATGCTGAAATAAAAGTATGGAGTCCGTAACAAGTTCGTTGGGACGTTTGGGCCGATTGTAGGTGCTTGCCCATGGTGTGCCGCATCAACGTTTGCCGCTTGGCGAGCGATCGAACGAGACCGCAACGGTGCAGCGCGGCGCGATGCAGTGCAGCAAACGCGGCATGGATAAAAAAACGTCTTGACTAATACTGTGTGTGGAATATTGTATATCACGGATCGCACAACGCCCCGCCAAAGAGGAGACGTCATGGCAGAAGCAGGCATCAACGAGGCACAGCAGAACCCGGTGCCGGAAGCGCAGCAAACGACCGATGGTTTTCATCTCGTCATCGACGCGCTGAAACTCAACGATATCGACACGATCTTCGGTCTCGTCGGTATTCCGATTACCGATCTCGCCCGTCTCGCGCAGGCCGAGGGCATGCGCTTCATCGGCTTCCGGCATGAGCAGAACGCCGGCAACGCCGCGGCCGTGGCGGGCTACATGACGAAGAAGCCGGGCATCTGCCTGACCGTCTCCGCGCCGGGTTTCCTGAACGGCCTCACGGCACTGGCCAACGCGACCACGAACTGCTTCCCGATGATTCTCATCAGCGGTTCGAGCGAGCGCGAGATCGTCGACTTGCAGCAGGGCGACTACGAAGAGATGGACCAGCTCAACGCGGCGAAGCCTTATGCCAAGGCGGCATATCGCGTACTGCACGCCGAGGACATCGGCGTCGGCGTCGCGCGCGCGATTCGCGCGGCCGTCTCGGGCCGCCCCGGCGGCGTGTATCTCGACCTGCCGGCCAAGCTGCTTGCGCAGACCATCGACGCGGTGAAGGGCCAGCAATCGCTCATCAAGGTCGTCGACGCGGCGCCGCGCCAGATTCCCGCACCGGACGCGGTGCAACGCGCTATCGAAGTGCTCAGGAATGCAAAGCGTCCGCTGATCCTGCTCGGCAAGGGCGCCGCCTACGCCCAGGCCGACGCGAAAATCCGCGAACTGGTCGAGAAGAGCGGTATTCCGTATCTGCCGATGTCGATGGCCAAGGGGCTCTTGCCCGACACGCACGAGCAGTCGGCGTCGGCCGCGCGCTCGTTCGTGCTGGCCGAGTCGGACGCCGTGGTGCTGATCGGCGCTCGCCTGAACTGGCTGCTCTCGCATGGCAAGGGCAAGACCTGGGGCGCGGCCGCCGGACCGAAGCAGTTCGTGCAGATCGACATCGCCCCGACGGAAATCGACAGCAACGTCGCCATCGAAGCGCCGGTGATCGGCGACATCGGTTCATGCGTGGAAGCGCTCGTGGCCGGTCTCGGCACTGACTTCCCGAAGCCGCCGGCAGAGTGGCTCGATGCCGTGGCCGAACGCAAGAACAAGAACCTCGAAAAGATGGCCGCGACGCTCGCGAAGAACCCGTCGCCGATGAACTTCCACAGCGCGCTGCGCGCGATCCGCGACGTGCTCAAGACGCGCCCCGACATCAACGTGGTCAACGAAGGCGCGAACACGCTCGACTACGCGCGCAGCATCATCGACATGTACCAGCCGCGCAAGCGCTTCGACTCGGGCACGTGGGGGATCATGGGCATCGGCATGGGCTTCGCGATCGGCGCGGCGGTGACGAGCGGCACGCAGGTCGTGGCGATCGAGGGCGACAGCGCGTTCGGCTTCTCGGGCATGGAGCTGGAAACGATCTGCCGCTACAACCTGCCGGTCTGCACCATCGTGTTCAACAACAACGGTGTGTATCGCGGCACGGACGTCAACCCGAGCGGCGGCTGCGACGTCGCGCCGACGGCGTTCGTGAAGAACGCGCGCTACGACAAGATGATCGAGGCCTTCGGCGGCATCGGCCATCAGGCGACGACGCCCGAAGAACTCACGAGCGCGCTGCTCGAAGCGATCGCGTCGGGCAAGCCCACGTTGATCAACGCAGTCATCGACGAATCGGCCGGGACCGAAAGCGGTCGTCTCACGAATCTGAATCCGCAAAGCGCGGCCATGAAGAAATAAGCCCCCATAAATCAGCTAGATCAGATCGATCAGGTAGACCAGGAGATACGAGAAATGAGCAAACCCCTCGACGGTATCAAGATCATCGACTTCACGCACGTACAGGCCGGTCCCGCCTGCACGCAGATGCTCGCGTGGTTCGGTGCGGACGTGATCAAGGTGGAGCGCCCCGGCGCCGGCGACGTGACGCGCTCGCAACTGCGCGACATTCCCGAAGTCGATGCCCTGTACTTCACCATGCTCAACAGCAACAAGCGCTCGCTCACGCTCGACACGAAGAAGCCCGAAGGCAAGGAAGTGCTGGAAAAGCTGATTCGCGAATCGGACGTGATGGTCGAAAACTTCGGCCCCGGCGCACTGGACCGCATGGGCTTCACGTGGGAGCGCATCAAGGAACTCAACCCGAAGATGATCGTTGCTTCGGTGAAGGGCTTCAGCGAAGGCCACCACTACGACGACCTCAAGGTCTACGAGAACGTCGCGCAGTGCGCGGGAGGCGCAGCCTCGACCACGGGCTTCTGGGACGGTCCGCCCACGGTGAGCGCCGCTGCGCTCGGCGACAGCAACACGGGCATGCACCTCGCCATCGGCATTCTCACGGCGCTGATCGGCCGGGACAAAACGGGTAAGGGCCAGAAGGTGGCCGTGTCGATGCAGGACAGCGTGGTCAACCTGTGCCGCGTGAAGCTGCGCGACCAGCAGCGCCTGGACCGCCTGGGCTACCTCGAGGAATACCCGCAGTACCCGCACGGCACCTTCAGCGACGTCGTGCCGCGCGGTGGCAACGCAGGCGGCGGCGGCCAACCGGGCTGGGTTCTGAAGTGCAAGGGCTGGGAGACGGACCCGAACGCGTATATCTACTTCACGGTGCAGGGCCACGCGTGGGAGCCGATCTGCCGTGCTCTGGGCAAACCCGAATGGATCGACGACCCGAACTACGCTACGGCGCAGGCGCGCCAACCGCATATCTTCGACATCTTCGCGACGATCGAAGCGTGGCTCGCCGACAAGACCAAGTTCGAAGCGGTCGACATCCTGCGCAAGTTCGACATTCCGTGCGCGCCGGTGCTCAGCATGAAGGAAATTGCTAATGACCCGTCGCTGCGCGCGAGCGGTACTATCGTCGAAGTGCCGCACAAGGCGCGCGGCTCGTACCTCACGGTGGGCAGCCCGATCAAGTTCTCGGACCTGAAGCCGGAAATCACGGGTTCGCCGCTGCTCGGCGAGCACACCGACCAGGTGCTGGCCGACCTCGGCTACACGGCGCAGCAGATCGCTGCGCTGCACGAGGTGCGCGCGGTTTGAGCTCCGCGTCGAGTTCCGCAAGCTGAATGCAGGAAGCAGGCGCGGCCAACGCTGCGCCCGCGCAGCACCGCAATACCAGAGTGGCAGGCAGGACGCCGCGCGGCATGTGCAATGCGTGCCGCGCGGCGACGATAAACGACATCCCCCCACAGAGTCATCGCATGCAATCCGCCATCGATTTCGAGCAACTCGCAAACGCCATCGGGGACGCCATCGTCATCTCGGACGCAGGCGGCGACATCACATTCTGGAATCCGGCGGCCACGCGTATGTTCGGCTATACGCAGGAAGAAGCGCTCGGCAAGACGCTCAATCTGATCATTCCCGAGCGGCTGCGCGGCCGCCACTGGGAGGGCTATCACAAGACGATGGCGACCGGCCAGACGCGCTATGGCAACGACGTGCTGCGCGTGCCGGCCGTGGACAAGGCGGGCAAGGCGCTTTCCATTGCCTTCACCGTGGCGTTGCTGCACTCGCCGCAGGGCGAACTCGACGGCATCGTCGCCGTGATCCGCGACGAAACGGCGCGCTTCCAGGAGGAGCGCGCGCTCAAGAAACGCATCACCGAACTCGAAGCACAGGCCCAGCAATCCTGAAACCTCGGGAGCTCTTCGATGCATACCGAAAGACTCGGACATTTTGAGGTCGAACTCTCGGCCCGACAAATGATTCACAACGGGGGCTGGGCCGCGTTCGCCGCGATCCACGCGGTCGAGCCCGCTGCCGACGAACCGGCGGCGGCTGTATTGCCCCGTCAATGGGTGGTCGACGAAACCGTATTCGAAAGCGAGGCGGCTGCGATTGCCGGTGCGCGCCAGGCGGCGCTCGCTTTCCTCAAGAGCGGCAATTCGCCCAGCCTGGGCACGTCATAGGGCAAAGCCCTCATCGAGCCGCGGCATACAGAATTCCAGCATCAGGCAAAAATCCAAACTGCGTGGGACCAGAATAAGGCGCTGAAGCGCAAACTCTGGCCGACATAGGAGACGTTTCATGAAGTCGTGGCTACGCTTTCGGCGCGCCAGATGCATTGGCGCGCCGCCGATTCCGTTTGTTCTCGCCGCAGCGCGCGCTCTTGTGCAGCAGGGAGGCGCATCATGGCGATGACGATTGCGGTCCCCCGTGAGATACACGAAGGCGAACGACGCGTAGCGGCGACGCCAGAAAGTGTGGCACAACTGATCAAACTGGGCTACGCCGTGGAAGTGCAAACGACGGCGGGCGCCAGTGCCTCCTACCCGGACGACGCTTACCGTGCGGCAGGCGCGCGCGTCGTGGACGACGCGCAGGCGCTCTTGAGCGGCGCGGATATCGTCATCAAGGTGCGTCCGCCTTCGAGCGAAGAAGTGCAGCGACTCAAGCCCGGCGCGACGCTGATCGGTTTCATCTGGCCCGCGCAAAACGCCGCGCTGCTCGAACAACTCGCGGCGCGTGAGGTAACGGTGCTCGCGATGGACTGCGTGCCGCGCATCTCGCGCGCGCAGAAGCTCGACGCGTTGAGTTCGATGGCGAACATGGCCGGCTATCGCGCGGTCGTCGAAGCGGCCCAGCATTTTGGGCGCGTTTTCACCGGGCAGATCACGGCAGCCGGCAAGATGCCGCCCGCCAAGGTGCTCGTGATCGGCGCAGGCGTGGCGGGGCTTGCGGCGATCGGCGCCGCGCGCGGTCTTGGCGCCATCGTGCGCGCGTTCGATACGCGCCCCGAAGTCGGCCAGCAAGTCGAAAGCATGGGCGCGGAGTTCCTGAGCATCGACATCGAGGAGGAAGGCGGCGGTTCGGGCGGGTACGCCAAACAGATGAGCGCGAAGTTCATCGAAGCGGAGATGGCGCTGTTCGAGGCCCAGGCGCGCGAGGTCGACATCATCATCACGACGGCGCTCATTCCCGGCAAACCGGCGCCGCGCCTCATCGATGCGAAGACGGTGGCGTGCATGCGCGCGGGCAGCGTGATCGTCGACATGGCGGCCGAGCAGGGCGGCAACTGCGAACTCACTCGCCCGGGTGAAGTCGTGAATGCGAACGGCGTGACCGTCATCGGTTACACGGATCTGCCAAGCCGCATGGCGAACCAGTCGAGCCAGCTTTACGCGACCAACGTCCGCCATCTGCTGACCGATCTCACGCCTGCCAAAGACGGCGAGTTGAAGGTCGATATGGACGACGTCGTGCAGCGCGGCACCACTGTCATTCAGCGCGGCCAGGTGTGCTGGCCACCGCCGCCGGTGCAGGTCTCGGCCACGCCGCAAGCGGTTGCACAGGCGAAGTCCGTCGCCGTCGCGACCGGCAACGCGAAAGAAGCCGCCGCGCAGGCCGCGCGCCGCAACGGCGTCTGGTCGCTCGCGGCGCTCGTCGTTGCCGCGTTGCTGCTGCTCGCGCTCGGCGCGGTCGCGCCGCCCGCGTTCGTTGCGCACTTCACCGTGTTCGTGCTGGCCGTGTTCGTCGGCTATCAGGTGGTCTGGAACGTCACGCCCTCGTTGCATACGCCGCTCATGAGCGTGACGAATGCGATCAGCGGGATCATCGTGATCGGCGCGTTGCTGCATCCGGGCAACGCCAGCACGATCGTGACCGTGCTGGCGGGCATTGCGCTCGTCGTCGCGACCATCAACATCGCGGGCGGCTTTCTCGTCACCCAGCGCATGCTGAAGATGTTCCAACGCACCTGAGGAGACGTCATGCTCAACGGAATCGGCAACATGGCGTGGCTCGGTGCGGCGACGCTCTTCATCCTCAGTCTGCGCGGGCTGAGTCATCCCGCCAGTGCGCGGCGCGGCAACCTTTATGGCGTGACCGGCATGGTGATCGCCGTGCTTGCCACACTGCTCGTCACGGGCGGTGCGGGCCTGGAAATCGCGCTCATCGCCGCGCTGGTGGGCGGCGGGATGGGCGCGATGCTCGCGCGCCGCGTGGAGATGACGCAGATGCCGCAGCTCGTCGCGGTGTTGCACAGCTTCGTCGGTCTTGCGGCCACGCTCATCGCCTTTGCGAACTTTCTCTCGCCCAAGGCGCCGATGAGCGGCGTCGAGCGCGCGATTCACGACACCGAGATCTATGTCGGGGCTTTCATCGGCACGGTCACGTTCAGCGGTTCGATCGTCGCGTTCCTGAAGCTGCAGGGCACGGTGAGCGGCAAGCCGTTCGTGCTGAGCGCGCGGCATCTGCTCAACGCGGTCGTGCTGGGCGCGTGCATCGCGCTCGGCTATCGCTTCGTCAGTGCTCCTGATGGCGGCGACGCCCTCTACGCACTCGTCGTAATGTGCGTGCTGGCGGCGGCGCTCGGGGTGCACCTCGTGATGGCGATCGGCGGCGCGGACATGCCCGTGGTCGTCTCGATGCTCAACAGCTATTCGGGCTGGGCCGCGGCGGCAACGGGCTTCATGCTCGATAACGACCTGCTCGTCACGACGGGCGCGCTGGTTGGATCGAGCGGCGCGATTCTCAGCTACATCATGTGCCGCGCGATGAATCGCAGCTTCGTTTCGGTAATCCTGGGCGGTTTCGGTACGGTGAGTTCCACGGCAAGCGAGGCGCCGCAAGGCGAAGTCGTGCCGACCAGCGTGGACGAAGTGGGGTCGCTGTTGCGCGACGCGCAGGAGGTCGTGATCGTGCCGGGCTATGGCATGGCCGTCGCGCAGGCGCAAGGCACCATCAGCGAGATCACGCGGCGGCTGCGCGCGCTGGGCATTCGCGTGCGTTTCGGCATTCACCCCGTTGCGGGGCGCTTACCCGGCCACATGAACGTGCTGCTCGCGGAAGCGAAGGTGCCCTACGACATCGTGCTCGAAATGGACGAAATCAACGAAGACTTCACGAGCACCGACGTCGTGCTCGTGATCGGCGCGAACGATATCGTCAACCCGGGCGCGCAGGAAGATGCGGGTAGTCCGATCGCCGGCATGCCGGTGCTGGAGGTGTGGAAGGCGCGTACCGTGGTCGTCTCCAAGCGCAGCATGGCGACCGGCTATGCGGGCGTGGACAATCCGCTCTTCTATAAGGACAACACACGAATGCTGTTTGGCGATGCGAAGGGCAGCGTCGACGCGCTGCTGCGGCAACTCGAAGCCGCTTGACGTTTGAAGCAAGGCGCGGCGGGCACACGTCTGCCGCGCTCGCTGTAACGCGGGAAGTGGCGGACGCACCGGCGTCGAGGCGATGCGCAACCAGCCCGCGCGCAATCACAACAGATGGAGGCAGACAACGTGGCATATACCGATCGTATCGATGGCGGCTACACGGCCCGGCGGCACAACCGCTGGGTGCAGCTCGTCGCTGGCATTCTCTGTATGGGGCTCGTGGCGAACCTGCAGTACGCGTGGACGCTCTTCGTCGTGCCGATGGATGCACGGCATCACTGGGGGCAGGCTGCGATTCAGCTCGCCTTTTCGATTTTCATCGTGACGGAAACCTGGCTCGTGCCGGTGGAGGGTTGGCTCGTAGACCGCTTCGGCCCGCGCCCCGTGGTCATGGGCGGCGCCTGCTGCGTGGGGCTCGGCTGGGTGCTCGACGCGTGGGCGCCCGCGCTGCCGGTGCTCTACGTCGCGGCAGTGATCTCGGGCATCGGCGCGGGGTGCGTGTACGGCACGTGCGTCGGCACTGCGCTCAAATGGTTTCCCGACCGGCGCGGTCTCGCCGCCGGCATGACGGCGGCAGGTTTTGGCGCGGGCGCGGCGCTCACGGTCATTCCGATCTCGAACATGATCCAGCAGTCGGGCTATGAGCGCGCGTTCGTGTTCTTTGGACTCCTGCAGGGTGCCTGCATCATGCTGCTCGCGCTGGTGATGGTGCGGCCGAAGCCTCCCGCTCACGCGGCGGGCATGAAGCGCATCGTCGCGACGAAGACCGACTACACGACGAGGCAAATGATTCGCGCGCCCGTTTTCTGGGTGATGTATGCGATGTTCGTCTGCGTGGCGGCGGGCGGCATCATCGCGACGGCGCAGATCGGCCCCATCGCGAAGAGCTACGGCTTCGCCTCGATGCCGGTCACGCTTGTCGCGGCGACGCTGCCGCTGCTCACCATGACGCTCTCGATCAACAATCTCTGCAACGGCTTTACGCGGCCGCTGTGCGGGCTGATTTCGGATCGCATCGGCCGCGAGAATACGATGTTCATCACGTTTCTCGGCGAGGGACTCGCGCTGCTGGGCTTGCGCGCGTTCGGCCACGACCCGTATCTCTTCATGTTGTTCTCGGGGCTCGTGTTCCTGTTCTACGGCGATATCTTTTCGAACTTTCCGGCGACCTGCGCCGATACGTTCGGAGCGAAGTACGCGGCCGGCAACGCGGGCACGCTCTATACCGCGAAGGGGACCGCGGCGATGCTCGTGCCGGTCGCTACGCTGCTGGCGATCCACGGCGGGTGGAACATGGTGTTCGACATGGTCGCCTGCGTGGCGATGATGGCGGGCGTGAGCGCAAAGGTGATCTTGCAGCCGATGCGCCGGCGCTGGATCTTTCAGTCGGGTGAGGAGTCGAGGATTGCCGATTCGGCTTTCGTCCGTTCGCCGCTGGGTTCGCGTGAGTGAGCGCGATTGAAGCGCGTCCAGAAGCGTTACGGGCGGGCGGTGCGGTCGTGATCGCGGCGAGCGATTGCGGGGCGCAACGCCCGCATCATCCGCGCGGCGCCCTGTATTCTTGCGCGCACGCGTGAGCGCCGTACGCGCCGCGTATCGATGCGAGCTTGCTCGCGACGCGGGTCCGCTTCGGCGGCGCGCTCGTTTTCCAACCCGAGATGGGCATAACGGCCCTCACTGGCGCTCTTGTCGAGCCAGTGTTCGGGCAGCCGGGTTGCGAGCAGCCAGGTCGCGGCGGCGCCAAAGCTGACGGCGACGATCGCAGCGACGACAACGAGTTCCATACGGTCTTCCTCAATCGGCTTGTCATGGGTTTGCACGCACGCGCCGTGCCGTGTGGCAATGTATACCATGAAACATAACGGAGCGAGGCAGGGGAATGCTGTCCGCAAAACAAAAAAAGCCCGCAGATTTGAACCGACCCCGGAAAGTTGGACAGTATTTCGCTAGGGCCGAACGGGCTGGGTTCTGTACATCACAGGACTCAGCCCGTTTAACTTGAGCTTGATGCGTTGGTGATTGTAGTAGTGACCTGACTTTGAATGACACTGCGTGAGTGGAAGGCACGATTATCAGCGTCGAGACGCATGACGGGTATGTTCTATTCGTGCAAGTTTAAATAGGTATCCACACGGTTTTGATAGGAATACGTATTTTAAGGGATGCCATGTGTCCCGAGAATCAAGGGGCTACTCCAGCACTCGTCTTTCGGCGATGCTGGCGACAGTGAATGGGCTTCCATAGTGTTTGACGCCATCCGCATGATTTAGAGGTTGACGTAGACACTTCCAGAAGCAACGCGGCGAACCCTGTCGCTTTTGCTATGTGCAACGCTTGAACGGAGAGCCGGATGCGCCGAGCGGTGCAAGTCCGGTTCGGGGAGGAGAGGCCGGGAGATAGTTCGACTACGTCCGGTCTCATGCTCCACTCGTAATCGACGAGGGCTGGCCGCGCCTGGCTGGGCTCAAGGATCTGTTCAGCGGAGAGCTGGTCGGCTACGCGATGAGCGAGCGTATGACAAAGCATTTGGTGATGCAGCAGGGGCTGTTTGTGGCGGTCGTGTCGCACCGACCACCGCCGTCGAGTGCCGCCCGTCGTGCCAAGCAGCGAGCAGTCTGGAACTGCGGCGCGATGCATCTACGCAGTCGCCGGGAGATTTGCGTCGGCTCGTCCTCGGCCACCCTTATAGTCCGGCATCACTCCATTCATCTCCCACGCAGCAAGCTTACGGCCGCCAGCACCGGCTGCTCGATACATCGGTTTGTTGATCGCGCATACCTCAGAGGGCCATTCACGGCCGACGCATGAAAATACCCAAACGACTTGCACGGCTTCTCGAAGAAGGACTTATCGATGAAGTCATCGGCCAGTTGATGAGCGGCAAGGAGGCGACAGTCTACGTCGTGCGCAGCGGCGAATCGATGCGTTGCGCCAAGGTCTACAAGGACGCGAAGCAGCGCAGTTTTCGGCAAGCCGCGTCGTATCGGAACGGTCGCAAGGTCAAGAATAGCCGGCAGGCGCGGGCGATGGAAAAAGGTACGCGCTACGGCCGTCAGATACAGGAAGCGTCATGGCAGAACGCTCAAGTCGACGCTGTTCCGGCTCGCCGACGCGGGTGTGCGCGTGCCGCAACCCTATATTTCCACCGACGGCGTACTGCTGATGGAGCTGGTGATCGACGTGGTGGGTGACGTCGCACCACGGGCTCAACGATGTCGATCTGACCGAAGCCCGCGCCCTCGACCTGCACGCGCTGCTGCTGAACCAGGTTGTCCGCATGCTCTGCGCAGGGGTGATTCACAGCGACCTGTCGGAATACAATATCCTCGTGGCAGCGGATGGGCCGGTGATCATTGATCTGCCACAGGCCGTTGACGCAGCCGGCAACAACGAAGCCGCCTCGATGCTCAAGCGAGACGTCGACAACCTTGCCGCGTACTTCGGACGGTTTGCACCGCAAATACTCACCGCGAGGGCGTTGTCAAGTTGGCTGCTGTAGGTCAATGTATCGACACACTCGTAGTTATCCTCATCAGATAACTGTCTCAACCGGGTCTGAGACGGTCCAGCCATGCCATGTTGCGAGACGCTCTTGCAGGATAGCGCGATGACGAGCAGCGTTCATCTGATGTCTTGGTAGCGCGAAGTGCTGACGGTTCGTGCCGAAGCACGAAAGCAAAGCCTGCGTGCTTCGCGCATCGCGAAACCCGCACATCTGGCGTTCCCGCCGACGGGTCGGCTGGCGGCTGTTCTCGGCGCGGTTGTTCACGCGTGCGGCCGCTTTGACAAAAACGTACTTTACCTGCGCAAGCTCAGGGGCATCAGCCTTCGCCGCCGGATAACTGCGCAGTTGGTCGGTAACGATTTCGCGCGGCACCGGGTTTGAAAGTAGCACCCGCCGGAAGAAGCGCTTTGCCGCGGCCTTGTCGCGACGCTTTTGCACCAGCACGTCGAGTTCGGCGCCATGCTCGTCGACCGCACGCCAACAGGAGATACGGCTCACCGCGCAGCGTCACGAACACCTCGTCTAAATGCCAGGTGCTGCCCGGCTTGCGCCGCACTGCCTTGGCGCACTGAGCGAATCCAGCGCCGAACTTGTCACACCAGCAACGGATCGTTTCGTACGTGACCACGACGCCACGCTCGAGCAACAACTCCTCGATGTCGCGCAGGCTCAGGTTGAATCGGAAGTACCAGCGAACGGCGCAGCTGATGACGATAGCAGGGAAACGGTGGCCGTGATAAAGCGATTTCGTCTTCTTCATCGCTTCACTCTACCGCCACATCTCCGGCAACCTGACAGGGCCCGCGGAAGGAATTGCCAAGTCTGAATTTTTAAAGTATAAATACGAACCATTCGCATTTTAGCAGCGAGCACGCCTCCATGACACTCCGTGCAGAGGCTCGCGACCAACGCGCCGAGCGCAGTGCCCGGTTCTGTCGTCGCGCATGTGTACCTATGTCTCCAGACACAATGATTAGTATTCCTATGGTATTAGGCTGCGCCTCCGCGGCGAGGATCGACCGGAATCTTCGAGCGTCGGGCGGTAAGCAGGCCGCTCCCCGTGCGGTGCTTTACGTCATGCGTGCATCCGGCTAACAGCTACACGCTGGATCGATAGTCGCCTTCGCGCGTGCCTGGGCGGACATTTCCCCGGTTCTGGCCAAGTCAATTTTTTTCGATGTGTCGCCCAGTTCGAATGCCCCGGCATTCGATGGCGCAGCTTTGCGCGTTACTTTCTCTTCTCTCTGTCATGAATCGATCTTCCCGCCCAATTCGTCGCGCCGCCTCGGTTCGGCAACGCTCCGCCTTGAAACGACGCCGGTCCATTGCCGTTGCGCTGACCGTGGTCGCTTATGGCGGGTTCGCCGATTCCCGCGCTTTCGCGGACGAACCGGTCGCGGCGTCCAGCGTGTCCGCGTCGGCATCCGCCGCTGCGAGCGAGCCGGAAAAGGGCGCGACGCTGGCACCTATTCTGGTCAGGACGGCGAAAGATCCGGCGGCGAGCCCCTTCGCGCCGAAAACCGTTCAGACGGGCCAATATCGCGGACTCGATGCGCTCGACGTTCCTGCCACCGTGAGCGTCGTCACGAGCGATGTGCTGAAAGCACAAGCCGCGACGGGTCTATACGACGCGCTGCGTAATGTCGCGGGCGTCACACGCCAGCAGTTGAGCGGCATTGCGTATGACCAGCTCTCCATTCGTGGTATCGCGCTCGACAATCGTCAGAGCTATTACCTCGACGGCGTGCTGCCCATCGACAACAACATCTGGATGCCGATGGAGGACAAGGAGCGCGTCGAAGTGCTGAAGGGGGCTTCGGCGTTGTACTACGGCTTCGCAGTGCCAGCCGGAATCGTCAACATGGTAATGAAACGCGCGGGCGATACGCCGGTGACGTCGGCGTCGATGCTGGTCGATTCGCATGGTTCGGTGGGCGCGCATGTCGACATCGCGCGGCGCTTTGGCGCGGACAAGCAGTTTGGCATTCGCGTCAACGCAATGGCCGAGCACGTCGAGACGCCGATCAGCGGCGACCGCGGTTATCGCATGTTCGAGAGCGTCGCGCTTGACTGGAAGCCGACTAATCGGTTGACGCTTAAGTACGACCTCGAGCACATCGATCAGCGCGTGGTCGAGCAGGCCGGTATTACGCCGCTCACAGCCGTCAACGGCGTCATCACGCTGCCCTCGCTGCCGGACGCGTCTAAATTGCTGGTGCCGAACGATAAGCCGACCACCTCGACCGCGATCGCGCAAATCCTGCGCGCTGACTACCTGATCAACGACAACTGGAGCGCGAACGTTTCGATTGGTCAGTCGATCACGCAACGCAATCGCTGGCTCTGGATTTTCCAGAAGTACAACGTCGATACGGGCACGGGGCAGTTGCAGGGCAGCAAGCAGAACGGTCAGTTCTACGAGAACAAGAACGTGCGCGCGGAAGTAAACGGCCTCTTCAACACCGGGCCTTTCACGCACGACATCACGTTCGGCGTTAACGAGAACTGGCTATTCCAGCCGGATTTCACGACTTACTATTACACGGCCACGCAGAACCTGTATGAGCCGATTAGTATCACCAGTCTGACGCCCGGCTCGTCGAAAGCCTTTTACGCGCAGCATATTAGTAATCAGGGTGTTTACCTTTTCGACCGCATCGGATTGACGAAGAACCTCGATTTCACGGCGGGCGTGCGCTATTCGTCGTATCACGCTACGCAAGCAAAAACCGTCACGCAGGATGTGAATCACACGTCGCCGTCAGCGAGCATCGTGTACAAGATCACGGCGAAAACGAGCGTCTATGCGAGCTATATCGAAGGGCTGGAGTCCGCTGGCAGCGCACCGGCGACTGCGACGAATGCGTATCAGGTTCTGCCGGCGGCGGTGAGTAAGCAAGTGGAAGTCGGCTTGAGACATCGATTCAACAACGGCGCGCTGGCGTCGATCGCCGCGTTCCAGATTCGTCAGCCGTCCGCGAGCACGGATGCCGACGGCGTCTACGCACTGAATGGCGTGGGCCGCTATCGCGGCATCGAGTTCTCGTATCAGGGTGACATCACGCGCGATCTCTCGATTGTCACGACCGGCATGTGGCTCGATGCGACGCTCGTCGACAGCACCGATTCCACGACGCTCGGCAAGCGCCCGGAAAATACGCCGCGTTATACCGGCAGCGTATTTCTGAATTATCGCGTGCCGCATCTTTATGGATTCTCGATCAACGGCGGGGCCTATTTCGTGGGTCAGCGGCCGATCAACGACGCGAATCAGGCGTATATCCCAGGTTATACGCTGTTCTCCGCCGGCGCCCGCTACGAGACGAATCTGTTTGGACGAAACGCTGCATTTCAGTTGAACGTCGAGAATGCGTTCAACAAACACTACTGGGCGTCAGCGGGATCGAGCCAATTGGGCATTGGGCTCGAGCGGACAATTTCTCTGACCTCGACATTCGATTTCTGATAGGAGAACGACTATGAATGTGAATCTTCCATTGAGTTCGGACGGCGCGGCTGCGCGCACGTCGCGACAGGTGCTACTGCGCGTGGCTTCGTTGTTGACTGCATTGATCGCCTTGGGAGGAGCGGGTACGGCTGGCGCGGCTGAGGTAAATGCAACGGATGCGAGCGGCGACGCGGTCACGGCCAACAAGCATGTGCTGTACGTCACTCGGCTTAATCATCGCGATCGTGAAGAGGACGACAAGGTGATCGCGCATCTGGAACAACGCGGGATGATCGTCAAACTGGTCGACGAAGACGCGCCGGTTTCGGCCGCGAAGGGCGAAGACCTCGTCATCATCTCGTCTGTGGTGAGTGCGCGGGATATGGTGGGAACGCCGTTTCGTGATGTCCCTGTGCCGCTTTTGACGTGGGAGTCGGATCTGTTCGACCCGTTGCGCTTCACCGGTCAGAAAAGAGGCGAGGACTTTGGCGAAGTCGCGAAGGAGCATTACGTGAATGTCGTAAACGCGCCGAGTCCGATCGCGGGTGGCGTGTCTGCTGGAAAGCGTTGGGTCTATCCACGCGACGATGAAATGGGTTGGGGCAAGCCGGGGCCGGGCGCGACGATCATAGCGACGATCACTGGCGAACCGTCGCATGCGGTGGTGTTCGCCTACGAGAAGGGCGCGACGATGGACTACGATTTCATTGCCCCGGCACGCCGCGTTGCACTGTTTCTTGGCAACCGATCATTCGAAAAGCTCAGCGCCGACGGCGATGCGATTTTCGATGCGGCCGTGAACTGGGCGGTCAGTACACCAGCTGGGGCGGGTTGCCTGTAAGCAGGCCATAGAGGTGGCCGCGCAAATTCGGACAATCGGACAAATGGTTTGGCCGGGGCCTGAGCCAGCGATAATGCTGGCAAAGGAACCGAAGACATGACGAAGAGAACCCGACGCACGCACTCAGCGGCGTTCAAGGCGAAGGTGGCGCTGGCAGCGGTCAAGGGCGAGCGCACGCTGGCAGAACTGGCGCAGCAGTTCGATGTGCATCCGAACCAGACACGGAATGGAAGCGGCAGTTGCAGGAGCGCGCCGCAGATGTGTTTGGTGCGACAGGCGCGCCGTCGAGCGAGCCGCCGGTGGATGTAAAGACGCTGCACGCGAAGATCGGACAGTTGACGCTGGAGAACGATTTTTTGTCAGGAGCACTCGGCAAGGCCGGACTGCTGAGCGCAAAGCGATGATCGACCGTACGCATGCGCTACCGGTTTCGCGACAGACGCGGCTGGTTGGCATCGCGAGATCGAGCGCGCATTACCGGGCGCAGCCGGTCAGCGAGGTCGATCAGTTGCTGATGCGACGAATCGACGAACTGCACATGGAGTTTCCGTTTGCCGGAGCACGGATGCTGGCGCGCCTGTTGCGCCGGGAAGGCCATGAGGCGGGTCGCCGTCGCGTGCGCACGCTGATGAAGCGCATGGGCGTTGAGGCGCTGTACTGCAGGCCGAACACGAGCCGCCGCAACGCGCAGCACAAAACCTGGCCGTATCTGCTGCGTGGCCTGAAGGTCGAACGGGCCAACCAGGCGTGGGCACTGGACACGACGTACATTCCGATGGCACGCGGATTCGTGTATCTGACGGCGGTGGTGGACTGGTCAAGCCGCAAGGTGCTCTCGCACCGCGTCGCCATCACGCTGGGAGCCGTGCACCGCCGTCGAAGCGCTGGAAGAAGCGTTCGCCCGTTACGGGCTGCCGGACATCGTGAACACCGATCAGGGTAGCCAGTTCACGGCGGGAGCGTTCACAGAGGCGGTGCTCAGCAGCAATATCCGTCTGTCGATGGACGGCCAGGGCGCCTGGCGCGACAACGTGTTCGTCGAGCGCGTGTGGCGCAGCGGAGGTGTATCTGAAGGCCTTACGCGTCGGTCAGCTGCGCCCGGCGCTCCATTGGCGAATATATCGAGCTGTACCACCGGAAGCGGCCTCATTCGAGCCTGGCGGATCAGACGCCGGATGAGGCATACTTCCCGACGCTGCCTGCGATCAAATCGGCAGCATGATTGCCTCGGACATCCCACTCAAAAATATAGAAACCCTGTCCGAACGAGCGAGGACACTTCTGTCCCCGTCAATGTTCCATCAAGCTTCGAAACATAATGGTGGCGAACTCGTCCAGAATCGCTGACCGGCTGGATTCAGAGTCTGCCGTGTCCGCCACATATGCCACCCGATCGAGCGCCAGTACGAGTGTGGACAATCGGATCGCAATTCCGTCGTGGTTGCTCTCAGGGATACGGGACAACAGCCCTCGCAACTGACGTATAAGTGCCATAGTGCCAGGCATGATCGTGCGGCGCAGCTGTTCATCAGCAAGTGTCGCTTCCCAAAACGCACTACAGAGCATGTGGGCTCGTCGCCACATCACAACGTACCCTTCCAGCCAGTCTCGTATGTCCGAGAGCGTCTCGACATTGTCGAGCTTTGTCGTTTCAGATTCGACCGCAGCGCGGAGTTCGTCTTGTATGACCCAGGCTAGCTCCCCCTTGCTCTTGAAGTAGCGATAAAACGTAGTCGCGGTAGTGCCAGCAGCCTGCACAATGTCATTTACTGAGGTTGCGCGAAATCCGTTCATCTTGAACAAATTCTCCGCAGCCGCCGCAATACGCGCATGCGTTACCCGGCGGTGTTCATCACGCAGCGAGCTTAGGCTCGACAGGTCTGAATCAATCGTCATTTCATTTGCATCACTGTCAGACTTTGTAGGTCTCGTGCTCTTCACTTGAATCCCTCTCGTTGAGCAGCGTGGAGTCGCCCAGCCTGGACTGACCGGCTCCACGCGTCCGCGCGTCAGAACATATCGACGGTTCGCCCGACGACAGCATGAAACCGGCGCCCACTACTATCTGGCGCCGCATAGCCCCCAGCCGCGCTTCCGACCGTAAGCAATCTCACTTGACTCCTCGTATAGACGCGCCTATATTGACGTTAATGGCACTAACGCAATGTTAGTTCAATAAACGAGTTAAGAGTCGGAGACATTTCATGCCTACGGGTATTCCCCGAGAGGGGGTCCTTCTTGACATTTATCGCCGAGCAATGTTGATCAAGCTCGCTGACGATCGATTCATTTCACAATTGAGCGGCGGTGAACTTCAGATTGCTTACTATTCCCCTCGTGGACAGGAAATCGTGTCAGCCGCGACGTCCGCCAATCTGAATACTGAGGACTACGTTGTAACAATCTACCGCGGACTTCACGACCATCTCGCCAAAGGGGTTCCCCTCAAGCAACTCTGGGCCGAGTTTGCCGGCAAGGCTACGGGAACTTGCAAAGGGAAAGGCGGGCCGATGCATATAACGCACCCGGAGTCCGGCGTCCTTGTGACGACCGGTATCGTTGGAGCAGGGTTGCCTATTGCGAACGGGCTAGCACTTGCATCGAAACTCCGAGGCGAAAAGCGCGTAACAGTATGCAACTTCGGTGACGGAGCCTCGAACATCGGAGCTTTTCACGAAGCATTGAACTTAGCCTCGGTATGGAAGCTCCCCGTTATCTTCCTTTGTCATAACAATCTCTACGCCGAACATACCCCGTTCCAAAAGGGAACGGCAGTCGACAGCATCGCGAAGCGTGCGGCTTCATACGATATGCCCGGTGTTCGTGTAAACGGTAATGACGCGCTGGAGATGTACGAGACATCGCGAATCGCCATAGATCGCGCCCGCAATGGGGGCGGCCCTACGCTTATTGAAGCGATGACGTTCAGGTTTCGCGGACACAACTATGGTGACCGAGGAGAGTATATCCCCGCAGAACAGTACGCTGCGGCTATTGAATCGGATCCTGTAACACGATATCGCCAGTGGCTGGTTGAACACCTCTCGGGCGATACCTCACTTAACGAAATTGACGAGACCATTCGCCACGACATTGACGAGGCTGTCACTTTCATGCGAACGAGCCCGTATCCGACTGAGGATGAATTGAATCGCGACGTATTCTCCGAGGAATTCTAAGATGACGCAGAAAAGGATACCGACAAAGATTAACTTCTGCCAAGCGTCTAACCTTGCACTGGACTGGGCCCTTGCAAATGACCCCTCCGTTTTCCTGCTGGGAGAGGACATCGCTGACGAGGAAGGCGGTGGGGTAATGACAGTCACGCGGGGACTGTCGAGCCGATATGGGACTGAGCGCGTTCGCTCCACCCCAATTTCCGAGCAGGCAATTGTTGGAGCGGCTATCGGCGCAAGCTTGGTCGGCATGCGGCCCGTTGCCGAAATAATGATGATGGACTTCGCCCTTGTAGCGATGGACCAAATCGTCAATCATGCGGCTAAGTTGCGCTACATGTCGGGTGGACAGACTTATGTTCCGATTACGCTGCGCATGACCGCGGGCGTCGGCGGCGGCACAGGTGGGCAGCACGCGGATATGTACGAAGCCATGTTCGCGCACGTACCGGGAATCAAGATCGCGATACCTTCGACGCCGGCCGAGGCCTATGGACTGTTGATGTCATGCATCTTCGACAACGACCCGTGCATTTTCGTGGAGAACTTCGTCTCGATGTTTGCGCACACCAGCCCTACGCCAGAGCCAGGAATTCGCATACCACTTGGTAAAGCCAACGTGGAGCGGGAAGGGAAGGATGTAAGCGTTATCGGCTACGGACATCCGCTTGTTGACGTTCGTAAAGTAGCAGAGAAGCTGGAGACCGAAGGCATCACCGTCGAGATCGTGGACCTTCGGACGGTTGTTCCGCTTGACATGGATACCGTGTTGACATCCGTGGCGAAAACTGGTCGGGCTGTAATTATCCACGAGGCTGTAAGGAACTTCGGTGTCGGTGCGGAGGTGTCCGCGCGGATCAATGAACAGCTAATGGGTTGTCTGAAGGCTCCTGTGGAGCGGATTGGTGGAAGAACCACGCCGGTCCCGTTCTCCCGGCCGCTTGAAAAACTGTATATGTGGAGCGTCGAAGAGATCGAGGCCGCGGTGCGAAGAACGTTGGCTGCAAGGTCTGTTACCAATACTACCTGTAGGTCGGCCTGACACGTTCCACAAACCCTGTCACGGGCACCGACAATTTAAACCATTGATCATCGTAATGAGGAATACGTTATGAACCATGTTCCGAAGGCGGTTGAATATTTGGAACGCGACGAGCTCATTCCCGCTGCGTACTACATTTCGCCAGAATGCGCCGAACAGGAAAATGAGAAGCTATGGCCGCGCGTATGGCAGATGGCGTGCCGACTTGAGGAAATACCGGCCGTCGGATCGTTTTCCACATACGATATCCTCAATGAATCAATTGTCATTGTCCGAGCCGGTGAAGAGCGCGTGAACGCGTTTCACAACGTCTGTCCCCATCGAGGAAACCGCATTGCCAACGGGTACGGCCAGGTCTCCCGCCTAACCTGCCGCTTTCACGGTTGGCAATGGGGACTGGATGGCGACATCCAACGCGTAAAGGAGCGCGAGGATTGGGCCGGTTGCCCGGGGATGACCGACGCGGACCTCGGTCTCAAGCCGGTGCGCGTAGGTCTTTGGGGGGGCTTCGTCTTTGTCAATCTGGACCCTGAATGTGAGCCGTTCCAGGAATTTATCACACCTGTACCTGAGCATCTAGATTGCCTCGAGTTCGAAAAGATGTCGTTCATTTGGTACAAGACCATGAACGTCTCTGCGAATTGGAAGACGGCGATCGAGGCTTTCATGGAGAGCTACCACGTCGCAATCACACACGCACAAACGGTTCCTTTCATGGACTCGGTTTCAGTGAGCTATGCCTACGGCAAGCATGGCCGCCACGGATACCCTGATGCGAGGCCCTTGGGCGCTCCGTCTCCTCTTACCGGCAAGCCAGTCCCGGACGATCTCCGCGAAGGCTATGTGCGAATCCTTGAAGCTTTTGCAGATCAAATTGGTGGCGCAGTTGTGAGTGAGCGTTCGAGGTCCACATTGCGACGACTTCTTGAACTCGTTCCAACCAACGCCTCAATAGGCGAAATACAGGCGGCAGCGTTTGGTTTGTTTCGGGACGCCGCAGTCGCCGAAGGCACGGACATCGCGTGTCCTTCGCCCGAGGAGGCTGAGCATCTCGGCGTCGACTGGAGCGTTTTTCCTAACATGGTTCTCGTATTTGGGCTCGACTGCACATTAGTGTTTCGCAGTCGCCCAAATGGGACTGATCCGAATAGCTGCCTATTGGATATGTGGGGACTGCTCCGGCAAGGTCCTGGCATGGAACTCCCGTGGAAGCGGGAATTCTACGAAAAGTGGTCGGAGCATCGCGAAGACATCCCCTATCTGCTTGTACAAGACCTAAACAATATGGAGACAGTACAGCGGGGTATGCATTCATCTGCCTTTGCGGGCGCCCGCATGAACCCAGTGCAGGAACGTCAGATCTCGAACAGCCACAGGCACCTCGCCGCGTATCTCGGCCACCCCAGTTAGCTCTGGCTTGGATCTTGTCCGCGGCAGCGCCAGTCAATCGCTGCGCGAAACACAAAAAATACTTAAAGGAGATAGAGGTGACGACTGACTACGATCTGATCGTGATCGGGGCAGGGGGAGCCGGACTTGCTGCTGCCGCGACGGCAGCGGAGGCAGGCTGCTCGGTTCTCGTTCTTGAGGCGGAGGACCGAATTGGTGGCTCCACTGCATTGTCTGACGGCGTATTTAACGCTGCTGCCACCAGCGTCCAACGCGCTTTGGGTTTAGAGGATTCTGTCGAGGCTTACTTCGACTACTACATGACGCTGAATGCGTGGCGACAGCCAGCCGCGCTTATTCGTTCGTTCTGCAAGAACGCAACGCCGACACTCGAGTGGCTATACTCCCTCGGCGTTGAGTGCCCGGCCGAGCATGTTCATAAGGTTCCAGGCGCCGTCTATCCATGTGCTGCGGGTCGGCCTGGGCTCTATGCCTCAGGCGTGGAATGGCCGCCGCGCGGGCATGTTCCGGTGGGCGGTGGGCAAGCATATATTGATGCTTTGTCGCAACGATGCGGCGCACTCGGCGTTCAGATTGTATTGCGTACGAGAGTTCAGCGACTCCTGACTGAGGACGGTGCAGTTGTCGGTGTCGATGTCGGTGGAGAATCTGTGCGCTCCCACGCTGTCGCGCTGACCTGCGGAGGGATAGCGCACGACCCCGAACTCCTGCGACGCTACTTTCCCGACGCATATAGCGGGTTTGATGCAGATTCCGCCCCGATACGATCTCTGCGGCGGGCAGCCGTGGCGATGGTATCAGGCTTGGCGAACAGGTGGGGGCACTGATCGACGGCGTGAATTGTGGTTTGCTGGGAACGATGGCTTATTTCCGTCGTACGCCACAAAAAGGTTTTCCCGGATTTCAACCTACTTCCTTGATCTACGTGAATCGAGAGGGACGGCGTTTTGCCGATGAAACCGCTCCGTATGCTGTCATGCCCGGTCTAATCAAAAAGCAGGGAAATGTGGTGTGGGGTGTGTTTGACGAGGCAGCGCGTCTGCGCTCAGACCCCTCCCGAGGCGGTTACGCCCAGGGCTGGTCCCCTGACTTTGTTCTCCATGCAGTCTGACTCCATAGAATCGGTTTTTTCTGAAATGAAGGCTCGAGTTGACACGGCAGATATGGTGATGTCGGAAGCGATCAACCTGGACTCAATAAAGACAATGGTTTTTCGGATTCTTTGATCTGTCGTCGCAACAAGATTGACATTTGAATTAAATAAATAAAACTTCACGTTCCGCTCAAGCTGGCGTTTTCTCCATTAGCAGGCGACTTGGTAGTGTTCGTCAGCATCAATCTATATGTATAACTAATCATATTTATATGTGGAATGTCGACGTGGCAAGCGTCGTAATAACTTTAATTGACGGAGACAGAAGTGCAAACATTTTCCAGGTTGACTCGTGGACTGTCGATCGCGACTCTGACGGTAGCGATATCTTATGCACATGCCGCGCCGACCGAGCTCACCCAATTCGGTGCCGAGATTGCGGCGAGCAAGGATGGTCTGATTCCCGCATACACTGGTGGAATTAAGGACATCCCGTCGGGTTTCAAAGCGGATTCAGGCAAGTGGGTGAATCCCTTCGCGAGCGAACAGCCAATTCTAGAGATTACGGCGCAAAACTACCAGCAGTACTCTGACAAGATGAACGCCGGGGCAATTGAATTGTTCAAGCGTTACCCGAACTACCGAATGAATGTTTACCCCACGCACCGCAGTGCTTCATTTCCCGACTGGTATCTTAAGAATTCCGAGCAAAACTCCGAGACAGCGAAGCTGGAGAAAAATGGCTTGTCAGTAGTTGGGGCATTCGGAGGGAAACCTTTCCCTGTTCCCAAATCGGGGCTAGAGGCCCTTTGGGATTGGGAAATGCGATATGGCGGTACCGCTCAGTCTAATCGAACAAAAATCTGGCTTGTTGATTCGAGCGGAACGCCGATCCTCGTTTCGCAAATCAAGGCAGATCAATATTACCCGTACTATGACACGAGTCATGAAGATGAATTCAAGAAAAAAGGAGGGGCAGCGATTTGGTATCAGATCTATAACGACTATGCAGCGCCAGCTCGCATGATCGGTGCCACTTCGCTGTTCTGGATGCCAATGGACATGGCCGATCATGATGAAGAGACGTGGGAATATAACCCGGGGCAGCGTCGAGTTCGGGTAGCCCCAGACCTTGCCTATGATACGCCAGAGCCCAGCTATTCCGGCGCGATCACGATGGACGATATCTTTCTGTTCTTTGGGAAGATGGATCGATGGAATGCGAAACTCGTTGGCAAGAAGGAGATGTATATCCCTTACAACGACTATAAGCAAACGTATGAAATTCCATCAAGCAAGATTCTTACGCCACATTTCGTAAATCCCGACTACGGACGCTGGGAGCTTCATCGCGTCTGGGTCGTTGAACTGACGCTAAAGCCTGGGGCACGTCACGTTTACAGCAAGAAGGTCCTCTATATGGACGAGGATGGCGGCGGTGGGATGATGGACGCCTACGATCAGTCCGGGAAGTTGTATCGGACAGGCTTTGAAACCACGGTTCCTGCGTACGACTACAAGATCCCCTATTCATTGCCGAACTGGTTCTACGATTTTCAGAGTGGGGTCTATATTTTTGGCAACCATGCGAGTGAATCGCCGGGGGTGTTCTTTAACGTCAAATTCAACGAAAGCTACTTTACGCCGGAGCACATGCAAACGAGCGGCATCCGTTAAGCATCTTCAGCGTAGAGATGAGCTCTTTAACCGCTACAAGCCAGTGGTTGAGGTTGTGCCGTGTTCAGCCTCACTTTCCCATTGGCGGGGGAGTCGTCGGTTAGCTCGGAGCGTATCGCGACACCGTCAACGCTACAGCGGACGAAGGACAGGCCATCGGCCACGATTGGCATTGGCTTGTGGCGCACCAGAATTGGCTCCGCCGCAAAACAAGTAGAGACGCGCTTTCATCATCGAAAGAGCCCGAAGCATACATCTGAAGACTGGCATGAGTTGGTTAAACAAAGGTGAGAGGAGACGAATGAAACGTAGTATTCCTTATCAAGCTGTGACAAGAGTTGGGCTGAACGCAACTTGTGTTGCAGCCGTTTTCGGCTTGTTGAGCGCGAACGCCAATGCTTTCCATTTCGATGTTCCGAACCCAGACATTGACATGGAATGGGATAACACGGTGCGTGCCGACTACGACATCCGGCTACAGAATCCGGATCATTTCTACACGAACAGCCCGACTTACGACGAAGGTGATCTGTCGACTCCGAAATTCAGCACGATTCAGTCAATGCTGAACCTCTACAGCGAGTTCGATTTCAAGTACAAGGATACATCCGGGTTCCGCATTAGTATGGACGCGTGGTATGACCCGACATTCAAGAACCACAATACGAGCAATCCTGCATTTCTTCCTAACTATCCCAATAACGAATATACGAGTTACATCAAAAAGTATTACCAGGGGCCAAGTGCGGAACTGCGCGATGCGTTCGTATTCAACACATTTGACCTCGGTGGGCACCCAGTAAACGTCAAGCTCGGCCGGACCGCAGCGACCTGGGGGCAGTCGGCCTTTGCCACGCTCGGTGGTGCGAATTCGGTGGCGATCGGCCAGCAGCCACTTGATCTGATGAAGCTGACACAGAGCCCGAGCGCCTCGCTGAAGGAAATTGTATTGCCGACGGCTCAAGCGGACGTAACGGCGAACATCACCGATACGATCACCCTCGGGGCACAGTACACCTTCGAATGGAATCACGACCGGCTGCCTGAAGGCGGCACGTATTTCGGCGGAGCGGATCCGATTCTCTACGGGCCTCCTGTCGCCAGTTGGGAAACAATCCCAGGGCTAGGCACTTTTGCGATTCCGCGGGTTGCACCGACCAAGGGTCAGATCGGCGACATTGGCCTGGACGGAAAGTGGCGCGTCGATTCGCTTGCGACGACATACGAACTTACGTACCGTCATTTCGCAATGAAGATGCCATGGGCGGCTGTGCTTGTACCTGGCGCCGGACCAGAACTCTTTCCTGGTACCAATCTCCCCGCTGTCACTGCAAAGTACGGCAACGATGTCAACCTGGTCGGCCTGGGCTTTAACAGCGCGATCGGCAATGCAGCGGTAGCTGGCGAGCTGTCGTATCGCTGGAACATGCCGCTCAACGCAGTCAACACCACCACCGTCAACGACGCGCCGACGGGGCGCACGCTTCACGGACTGCTGAACGTCACGCAGTCGTTCGGCAAGTCTCTGCTGTGGGACAACATGTTCCTGCAAGCGGAATTCGCGTTCAATCAACTGTTGAGTGTGCAGTCGAATGCGGGCAACTTCGCCAACTCCAGCTACGACACCACCGGTCAATGCTCGTCTTCGGGCAACTCTGCATTTAACAATTGCGCTACGCGGTTCTGGGCAGGGCTCGGCATTGGCGCAAGTCCGCAGTGGTACCAAGTGTTCCCGGGAGTTGATCTTACGATGCCCCTGTTCGTCAACCTCAATCTGAAGGGCTATTCGTCCGTGATTGGGCCAGCCGCAGAAGCGCAGGGCCAAAACACCTTCGTAGTCGGACTTGACTTCACGATCTACAACAAGCACGAGGTGGACATCACCTACACCTACTACATGAACAAGAAGGGGTATTCAACGGCGGGCGCGGCAACGGCCCTCGGTGTACCGTACAGCGACAAGTCGTGGCTCGGCATCACGTACCAGACAACGTTTTGATGACCAGCTCGGCGCCGTTGGACATACCGTGAACGCGGCTGAAGGCTTTTCAACCAACCTGCTTTCGGCTCGCCGTAGCAGCGCTCGCGGGATTCGATGTACGCCCCGCGAGCGTTCCGACCATTTCCCGGTGAGCGTGGTGCTCGCCAAGGAACGCTTTGAGTTGCATGTAACTACCTTGACGGAGATGGGCAGCGGCGCGATGTTCCGCGGATAAACGGGCGTTAGGCGGAAATCGGGGTTGGTCGAAGTTCGACGAGCTTCAAGAATTGTGAAGGAGACGCAATGCGCAATACCATGTTTCACTGGCTCACGCTGTTAGCGGCGGCCTGTCTCGCGAGCAGTGCGGTTTATGCGGGGTTTGCCGACCCGATGCACTCGCCGGCAATCACCAACCCACGCGCTGCACACGAACCCGTGATGGCCGTTGCCCAGGCCGGCCAGCGACTGGTCGCGGTGGGGCCACGCGGCGTCATTCTCGTCTCGGACGACGACGCGGCGCACTGGCGCCAGGTGAACGTGCCAGTGAGCGCCGATCTTGTTGCGGTGACCTTCAAGTCCTCGACGCTGGGCTGGGCGGTCGGACACGATGGGGAAGTGCTCCACACGGCCGATGGCGGCAATACCTGGA
>NZ_MCNV01000022.1 GCF_001718195.1 Paraburkholderia nodosa | reverse complement strand
GGCGGTGAGCAGCTCTTCGTGGCCTGCTGGCGTGTTGGGATAGGTGGTGACGCTTCCTGCAACTCCGAAGGCGACATCAAGGGTGGCTTTTGCCACGTCAATTCCGACAGCGATTTTTTCAGACATGGTTCCCCGGATCCCATTCTTGTGAATGCGAATTTGAATTCAAGCAACTGTTCGGGCTTATCGAAGAACGGTAGCGGTCATACGCCGAATGCTCATTAACGGGCTTTCAGGCCCATGATGGTTATCAGGCTGCATGACCGCCGTCCGTGAGCAGAAAGATACAAGATGGTCAGCCTGACCCGAAACAGCCCGATCGGCTTACGCTGATCGGGCTGTTTCCTTTTTGGGAGATCGTCATGGACACCATCTCGTTGATCGGAATCGATCTGGGTAAGCATTGCTTCCACCTGCACGCACAGTCCGCATCGGGCCGTATGGTGTTCCGCAAGAAGCTCACGCGCAGCCAGATGCTGACGCTGCTGGGCAATCTTCCGCGCTGTACGGTAGTCATGGAAGCGTGCGCAGGCGCGCACTGGGTTGCAAGACGTGTGGAGGTACTGGGGCACCAGGCCAAACTGATTTCCCCGCAGTTCGTCAAACCGTTCCTGCTAGGCAACAAGAACGATTTCGCCGATGCGCAGGCGATCTGCGAGGCGGCGTCGCGTCCCGGCATGCGGTTCGTCAGTCCGCGCAACGAGACTCAACAGACCCTCTCGGCAATGCACCGTGTGCGCGAGAGCCTGATACGCGATCGCACCGGCACGATCAACCAGATCCACGCTTTCCTACTGGAATTTGGCATAAGCCTGCCCAAGGGGATCGCGGTCATCCGGCGGTTGCCCGCCATCCTGGCCGCGCATGATTTACCGCCGCGGTTGATCGCCTTGCTCGAACGCCTGCAGGCGCACTTCAAGTATCTGGATGAGCAGGTGAGCGCGGTCGAGCGCGAATTGATGCAGCAACTTCGCGAGGACGAACGTAGTCAGCGTCTGCTGGAGATTCCGGGCATCGGCCCCGTGACGGCCAGCGTGCTGGCGACCGAACTGGGTGATGCCGGGCAGTTCGCTTCGGCGCGCCAGTTCGCGGCGTCGATCGGACTGGTCCCGCGCCAATACAGCACCGGCGGCAAGCCGACACTGCTGGGGATCAGCAAGCGTGGCGACAAGAATCTGAGGCGGCTTCTGGTGCAAGGCGCGCGCGCCGTCATGCAGCAGATCGAGCGACGCCCCGACCGGCTCGGCTGCTGGGTCCGCAGCCTGCTGACGCGACGGCATTCCAACGTGGTGGCCTGTGCATTGGCCAATAAATTGGCGAGGATCGCCTGGGCTGTCCTCGCCAGAGGCACGCGCTACCTGGGCGAACAGGCTGTGACAGCAGCCTGACGCGGCGTCGCTTATCACGTTGTACTCAACCCCTTCCTGGTTTTGCGACGCGAGATACGTGAAGGCACAAACGACTCAACGGCCGGGCAAGCAACCTGGTAAAAACAACAGCGCCAGACGCTGAGGCCTTTTATAGGTTTGCCCGGCGCGGCTCTCATCATGGGGCGGGAACCTGTTCCCATCATGACCCCGGATAGATTTGCGCACGTCCAATTTATGCCAACACCGCCTCGCTTGCAAAAATCAGGCTGACCATAGATTGTTTTTGCGCGGGCGCGGCTCGCGGCGACGGCGCGCCGCCCTGGCCTACAATAGCGGCATCGCTTTTCCCGCCCCGATCATGTTCGCCCGACTCCCGCTCTATTTGCGGCTCGTCCGCATGGACAAGCCGATCGGCAGCCTGCTGCTGCTGTGGCCGACGCTCAACGCGCTGTGGATCGCCTCGGACGGCCATCCGCCCCTCTCGCTGCTGATCATCTTCACGGTCGGCACCGTGCTGATGCGCTCGGCGGGCTGCGCGATCAACGACTACGCCGACCGCGATTTCGACCGCCACGTCAAACGGACGGCCGAACGCCCCATCACGTCGGGCCGCATTCGCGCCTGGGAAGCGGTGGCGATTGCCGCGGGCCTCGCGCTCGTGTCGTTCCTGTTGATCCTGCCGCTCAATGCGCTGACGAAGCAGCTTTCGGTCGTGGCGCTGTTCGTAGCGGCGTCGTATCCGTTCACCAAGCGCTTTTTCGCGATTCCGCAGGCGTATCTGGGCATTGCGTTCGGCTTCGGCATTCCCATGGCATTTGCCGCCGTGCAGGACCACGTGCCGGCGCTCGCGTGGATCATGCTGGCCGCGAACGTGTTCTGGTCCGTGGCCTACGACACCGAATACGCGATGGTCGATCGCGACGACGACATCAAGATCGGCATTCGCACCTCGGCGCTCACTTTCGGCCGCTTCGACGTGCTCGCGATCATGCTCTGCTATGCGGCCACGCTCGGCATTTACGTGTGGGTGGGCGTGACGCTGGGCTTCGGCTGGCTCTACTGGCTCGGCTGGGCGGCCGCCGTGGGCTGCGCCATTTATCACTACACCCTCATCAAGAACCGCGAACGCATGCCGTGCTTCGCCGCGTTTCGCCACAACAACTGGCTGGGCGGCGTGCTGTTCGTCGGGATTGCGGCCCATTACGCCGTCGCGGGACTCTGAGGCGAGATCGATGAAAAAAAGCGCCGGGTGCATGACGCACCCGGCGCTTTTTCTATCTGGACTGCGGTGCGCTTACTGCTTGCCGAATTCCTCGCCCATTTCCTTCGCGCGCGCATCGGCCGCGAGCGCGCCCTTGACGATGGCGGCCTTCACGCCCGAAGCGTCGAACGACGCCAGCGCAGCGGCGGTCGTCCCACCCTTGGAAGTCACGCGCTCGCGCAGCACGGCGGGCGGCTCGTCCGATTGCAGCGCGAGTTGCGCCGCGCCCGTGAACGTGGCGATGGCGAGCGCGCGGCCTTGCTGCTCGTCCATGCCGAGCTGGCGCGCCGCTTCTTCGAGCGCTTCGATGAAGTAGAACACGTAGGCCGGGCCGCTGCCCGAAATGCCCGTGACGGCGTCGATCTTCGCTTCGTCGTCGAACCAGACCGTTTGGCCGACTGCGCCGAGCACATCCGAAGCGAGCTGGCGGCCCGCGGCGTCCACCCCGCTGCTCGCGACGAGACCGGTTGCGCCCATGCCGATCAGCGCGGGCGTGTTCGGCATCGTGCGCACGACGCGCGCGTGGCCGTTCAGCCAGCGGGAGAGATCGTCGATGCGAATGCCGGCCATGATGCTGATGACGACCTGATGCGCACCAAGGTACGGTGCGATGCCTTCGGCCGCGGCCTTGGCGATTTGCGGCTTCACGGCGATCAGAACGGCGTCGTACGACGCGAGCGCGGCGTCCGCGGCGGCGCCGGTGCGCACGCCGAACTGCTCGGCGCTGCGCTTGCGGGCGTCCTCGTTCGGATCGATCGCGTAGAGTTTGTCGGCGGGAACGCCCTTGCGGATCAGACCGCCGATGAGTGCGGCGGCCATGTTGCCGCCCCCGATGAAGGCAATTTTCATGGTGATGGAATCGTTCAGTGAATCAGTGAGAGTAGTCGCGCGCGCCGAAAATCGCGGTGCCGACGCGCACGATCGTCGCGCCTTCGAGCACCGCGGCTTCGAGGTCGGCCGACATGCCCATGGAGAGCGTGTCGAGCGCGAGGCCATCTGCGCGTAGCGCTTCGAACAGCTCGCGTAGCTGGCGGTGCGGCGCGCGTTGCCCCTCGAGTGAGGTTTCCGGCTCGGGAATCGACATGAGCCCGCGCAGGCGCAGGTTGGGCAGGGCGGCGATCTGGCGCGCGACCTGCTGCGCTTCTTGCGGAGTGACGCCGCTCTTGCTGGCTTCGCCGCTCACGTTGACCTGCAGGCAGACGTTGAGCGGCGCCATGCCGGCGGGACGTTGCGCCGACAGGCGTTCGGCAATCTTCAGACGATCGACCGAATGGACCCAGTCGAATCGCTCGGCTACAGGGCGTGTCTTGTTCGATTGGAGCGGCCCGATGAAATGCCATTCCATGCTCGCGCGCAAGTCGGCGAGCGCCTCGATCTTGTCCACGGATTCCTGCACGTAGTTTTCGCCGAACGCGCGCTGGCCGGCAGCGTGAGCGGCGCGCACGTCCTGCGCAGGAAACGTTTTCGAAACCGCGAGCAGCTCCACGCTTTGCGGGTCGCGGCCGGCGTTGCGGGCGGCGGCGGCGATGCGCTCGCGGACAGCTTCGAGATTGTGGGAGAGATCGGTCATCGGGCTGAAGGCCGGCGCGTGAAATGGCGCGCGCCGCTGTTTGGATCCAAAACGAACAGAACGAGGGCCATTATACGGACTGCGCACGGCGCGAAACACTGGCCGGAAAGGCTATACCGAATGGCCGACTGTTGGCGCGCCGCGCGTCTCGTTACGCTGGTTCTGTTCCCGATGGACTCAATTCGTCACCAGCATATGTTCGACCAGCTCAATCCAGTGCGTGACCGGAATTGCCGTGCCGCTTTGCAGGTGCGTAATGCAGCCTATGTTGGCGGAGACGATCAATTGCGGCTCCAGCGCCTGCAGCCGGTCCACTTTCTGGTTGCGCAGCGTGTAGGAAAGGCGCGGCTGCATGATCGAATAGGTGCCCGCGGAGCCGCAGCAAAGATGGCTGTCGGCGGGCAACCGCACATCGAGCCCGAGCGCGGTGAGCAGCCGTTCCACGCCGCCGCGCAACTGCTGGCCATGCTGCAGCGTGCAGGGCGGATGCCACGCTACCGTCTTGATGCTACGGCGCCTCGTGTTGGCCACGAGCTGTTCCTCGAATGCGGGCAGCAATTCCGAGAGATCGCGGGTGAGTTCGACCACGCGGCGCGCCTTCTCCACATAGGCCGGATCGTCGCGCAGCAGGTGCGCGTATTCCTTCACCGTCGCACCGCAGCCCGAGGCGTTCATCACGATCGCTTCCGCGCCTTGCTCGATGTACGGCCACCAGGCGTCGATGTTCGCGCGCACGTCGTCGAGCGCGTCATCGGCGTAGCCCATATGCAGGCGAATCGCGCCGCAGCAGCCCGATTGCGGCGCGACGATGGTTTCGATGCCGAGCGCATCCAGCACGCGCGCGGTCGCGATGTTGATGTTGGGCATCATCGAGGGCTGCACGCAGCCTTGCAGCATGAGCATCTTGCGCGCGTGCTTCGCCGTGGGCCAGGCGAGCGAGCGCTGGCGCACGGGCACCTTGTCGCGCAGGCGCTTGGGCAGAAGCGGCCGCACCTGCTGGCCGAGGCGCATCGCCGGCGTGAAGAGGGCGCGGCGCGGCAGCACGCCCGCGAGCAGGCGGCGCATGATGCGCTGGCGCAGCGGCCGCTTCACCATCTGTTCGGCATGCTTGCGGCCTACTTCCACGAGGCGTCCGTACTGCACGCCGGAAGGGCAGGTGGTCTCGCAACTGCGGCATGTGAGGCAGCGGTCGAGGTGCGTGAGCGTGCTCTTCGTGACCGGCGCGCCTTCCACCATCTGCTTCATGAGATAGATGCGCCCGCGCGGGCCGTCCAGCTCGTCGCCGAGCAACTGATAGGTCGGGCAGGTCGCGGTGCAGAAGCCGCAATGCACGCACTTGCGCAGGATCGCGTCGGCTTCGTCGCCGTCGGGGGTGTTGCGTATGAAGTCCGCGAGGTTCGTCTGCATCGCCGCGTGTGGGTGTCGTCAGAAGTCGGAATACAGCCGGCCGCGATTGAAGATGCGGGCCGGGTCGAAGGCGGCCTTCAGGCCGCGATGGATCCTCATGAGCGGCGCGGGCAAAGGCGTGAAGACGCCCGCGCTGCGATCGTAGTCGCGTCCCGTGCGGAACATCGTGGCGTGACCGCCGGCTTGCTTCGCGCTGATACGCACGGTTTGTGCGTCGGTTTCCGTGATCCACCAGCGCTGCGCGCCGCCCCATTCCATGAGTTGCGCGCCGGGCAATTGCAGGGGCTCCGCGATCGAGGGCAGCGCGAGGCGCCAGAGCGCCGCGTTGGGCGCAATCGACGCAAAGAACGGATCGGTCTGCTCGCGCAGGCCCGCCCAGAAGCGTTCGGCCTCCACGGCGTCCACCACTTCGCCGCCCAGGCTCGCGCGGGCCGTCTTCACCGCGGCTTCCGCGCCCGCGAGGCGTACCGCGAGCGTGCCGTTGCGCCAGGCGCTCGCCGTCATCGGCAGCGGGCGGCCGCCCCATTCGTTGAGCTTGCGCACGGCGTCCGTGCCGTTCATGTCGAACTTGAGCGTGGTTTCCGCTTGCGGCGTCGGCAGCACCTTCACCGAAAGCTCCAGCAGCAGCCCGAGCGTGCCGAGCGAGCCCGCCATGAGCCGCGAAACGTCGTAGCCCGCCACGTTCTTCACGACCTGGCCGCCGAAATGCAGCACCTCGCCGTGGCCGTTCATGAGCACCGCGCCCAGTACGAAGTCGCGCGGTGCGCCCGCGCTCGCCCGCCGCGGCCCGGCAATGCCTGCGGCAATGCAGCCGCCCAGGGTGGCCTGCGCGCCAAAGTGCGGCGGCTCGAACGCGAGCATCTGGCTGTGGGCCGCAAGCGCCGTTTCAATGTCCGCAAGCGGTGTGCCGGCGCGCGCCGTGATCACCAGTTCTGCCGGGTCGTACGCGATGATGCCGCGGTGTGCGCGCGTGTCGAGAATCTCGCCTTCGAGCGACTGGCCGTACCAGTCCTTCGTGCCCCCGCCGCGAATGCGCAGCGCCCGGCCATCGGCGCTCGCCGCCCGGATGCGTTCGGACCAGTCCGAGACGATGTCGTCCTCTTCCATGTCGTGATGGTCGCGCTCGTTCGTTATATGGTTCGTTCGATTGTACTGAGCGAACCCCGCCTGACAACCCGGAGCGGACCCTCATTCGGGTCACGCGATATGCATAGACTGCGCGGTGCCGGGTGCGTGTTTGCGCGTCTGTCAGAAGCGCGGCAACTCGGGATGTGGCAGCAGATTCCCGCGCACATGCATGCGTCCGTACTCGGCGCAGCGCGCCCGGGTGGGGATCCCCTTGTCGGGGTTGAGCAGCCTGGCCGGGTCGAACGCGTGTTTCACCGCATGAAACGCGTCGCGCTCCTGCGGCGAGAATTGCACGCACATCGAATTGATCTTCTCGATGCCCACGCCGTGCTCGCCCGTCACGGTGCCACCCAGTTCGACGCAGGTCTCGAGAATGTCCGAGCCGAAAGCCTCTGCGCGGTGCCATTCGTCGAGGTCGTTGCCGTTGAAGAGAATGAGGGGGTGCATGTTGCCGTCGCCGGCATGGAACACGTTGATGCAGCGCAGTCCATACTGCTTTTCCATCTCGTGGATGCGCGCGAGCAGCGGCCCGATCGCGCGGCGCGGCACTGTGCCGTCCATGCAGTAGTAGTCGGGCGAGATGCGGCCCGCGGCCGGAAACGCATTCTTGCGGCCCGACCAGAAGCGCAGGCGTTCTTCCTCGGTGCGCGAGATCTGGATGCGCGTGGCGCCATGCTCGCGCAGCACCGTGGTCGTGCGCGCAATCTCGTCGGCGACTTCCTCGGGCGTGCCGTCGGCTTCGCACAGCAGGATGGCGGCGGCGTCGAGGTCGTAGCCCGCGTTCACGAACTCCTCCACGGCGCGCGTGGCCGGCTTGTCCATCATTTCCAGGCCCGCCGGAATGATGCCTGAGGCGATGATGCCCGCGACGGCGTCGCCGCCTTTCACGACGTCGTCGAAGCTCGCCATGATGACCTGCGCGGTTTGCGGGCGCGGAATCAGTTTGACGGTCACCTCGGTCACGATCGCGAACATGCCTTCGCTGCCGATCATCACCGCGAGCAGGTCGAGGCCCGGCGCATCGGGCGCGAGCGAGCCGAATTCGACGATCTCGCCGTCCATCGTGACGGCGCGCACCCGCAGCACGTTGTGCACCGTGAGGCCGTACTTCAGGCAATGGACGCCGCCGGAATTCTCCGAAACGTTGCCGCCTATCGTGCAAGCGATCTGCGACGAAGGGTCTGGCGCGTAGTAAAGGCCGAAGGGCGCCGCCGCTTCGGAAACGGCCAGATTGCGCACGCCGGGTTGCACGGTGGCCGTGCGCGCATAGGAATCGACTTCGAGAATGCGCTTGAAGCGCGCGAGCGAAAGCACGATGCCATGCCGGATCGGCATGGCGCCGCCCGAGAGGCCGGTGCCCGCGCCGCGCGGCACGACCGGCACGTCGAGGCGCCGGCAGATCTGCACGATGCGTTGCACCTGCGACTCGGTCTCCGGCAGCGCCACGGCGAGCGGCAGCCGCCGGTAGGCGGCGAGGCCGTCGCACTCGTAGGCGACGGTGTCCTCCTCGCGATGCAGCAGGCAATGCGCCGGCAGCACGGCCATCAACGCCTGGACTACCTCGCGCTGGCGTTGCGCGAGCGCTTCCGGGCTCAGCTCGGGCAAGTTCGCCTCGGGTGCGTTCATGTCTCCTCCCGTCTGTTGCGCATGTGTGCGCTTCTCAGCGCTTGTCGGTTACACCGCCCAGCTGAAGATCTTGCCCGGATTCATCAGGTTGTGCGGATCGAGTGCGTGCTTGATCGCGCGCATCGTGTCGATGGTGTCCGCGCCGTGCTCTTCCACGAGGAAATCCATCTTGTGCAGGCCCACGCCGTGTTCGCCCGTGCAGGTGCCGTCCATCGCGATCGCACGCTGCACGATGCGGTGATTCAGGCGTTCGGCCTCCTCGATTTCCTCGGGCTTGTTCGGGTCGATCAGGATCGCCACGTGGAAGTTGCCGTCGCCCACGTGGCCGACGATCGGGCAGGGCAGCGGCGAGGCCTTGAGGTCGGTTTCCGTCTCGATCACGCATTCGGCGAGGCGCGAGATCGGCACGCATACGTCGGTCGTCACGGCGCGGCAGCCGGGCTTGAGCTGCAGCATCGCGAAGTAGGCGTTGTGGCGCGCGTTCCACAGGCGGCTGCGGTCCTCGGGGCGCGTGGCCCATTCGAAGCCTTCGCCACCGTGCTGCGCGGCAAGCTCTTGCACGAGCTGCGCCTGTTCCGCGACGCCCGCCTCGGTGCCGTGAAATTCGAAGAAGAGCGTGTGCTTTTCGCGCAGCGTGAGGTTCGAATGCTTGTTGATCGCGCGCACCGCGAGGGAGTCGATGAATTCCACGCGCGCGATCGGCACGCCGATCTGGATCGTCTCGATCACCGTGCGCACGGCCTCCGCCATCGAAGGGAACGCGCACACCGCCGCCGAGACTGCCTCGGGCTGCGGGTAGAGTCGCACCGTGATTTCGGTGATCACGCCGAGCGTGCCTTCCGAGCCGACGAAAAGGCGTGTGAGGTCGTAGCCCGCCGACGACTTGCGTGCGCGCGTGCCGGTTTTGACCACGCGGCCGTCGGCGAGCACGGCGGTCAGGCCGAGCACGTTCTCGCGCATCGTGCCGTAGCGCACGGCGTTGGTGCCCGAGGCGCGCGTGGCCGTCATGCCGCCGATGCTCGCATCGGCGCCCGGATCGATCGGGAAGAACAGACCCGTGTCGCGCAGCGCTTCGTTGAGTTGCTTGCGCGAGATGCCGGGCTCGACGGTCACGGTGAGATCTTCGGCGTTGATCGAGAGCACGCGGTTCATCTGCGAGAGGTCGATCGACACGCCGCCCTGCACGGCCAGCAAGTGCCCCTCGAGCGACGAGCCGTTGCCATAGGGAATGATCGGCACGCCGTGACGGGCGCACAGCTTGACGATGGTCTGGATATCTTCGGTGCTCTGCGCGAACACCACGGCGTCGGGCAGTTGTGGATCGAAGGGCGATTCGTCGCGGCCGTGATGGGCGCGTACGGCTTCGGAGGTGGAGACGCGTTCGCCGAACGCGCTGCGCAGCTGATCGAGGAGTTCGGCGGGGAACGGGCGGCGTGCGAGGGCCGGCGGCGCGGGGTGATTCACGCGGGTGTCTCCTTCGTATGGGTATGACTTCTGGCTCGGACCATTTTACGCTGAACGTCCGCGCCGCAAAGCCGCGCTCCTTATGTTGCAGTGCACGAAACCTATAATAGGGCCGGCAGGCGTGGACGCCGTACCCGGCGCCGGGTGCGCGTGATGCGCGACCTGCGCGAATTTACAGCTTCGGAGAGCACGACATGGGCAATCGCCTGAGCAAGATTGCAACGCGCACCGGCGACGACGGTTCGACCGGCCTCGGCGACGGCAGCCGCGTACGCAAGGACGACGCGCGCATCGTCGCGATCGGCGACGTCGATGAGCTTAATTCGCAGATCGGCGTGTTGCTGTGCGAAACGCTCCCCGATGATGTGCGTGGGGCGCTCGTCGCAATCCAGCACGACCTGTTCGATCTCGGCGGCGAGCTGTGCATGCCGGGCTACACGCTCGTGACCGACGAACACCTCGCGCGGCTCGATGGCTGGCTCGAGCACTACAACGCCACGCTGTCGCCGCTCAAGGAATTCATCCTCCCCGGCGGCTCGCGGGCGGCGGCGCTCGCGCACGTGTGCCGCACCGTGTGCCGACGCGCCGAGCGCGCGGTTGTCGCAATGGGCGCGTCGGCGAACTCGGGCCCGCCGCTCGCCGATACGCCGCGCCGCTACGTCAACCGGCTCTCCGATCTGTTCTTCGTGCTCGCGCGCGTGCTCAACCGGGCCGCGGGCGGCAGTGACGTGCTCTGGCGGCACGACCGGGGCGCGGGCACGGGCGAGTAAGGCATAAAAGGGCGCGAGCGCGCGGCGCCGTCCGGCCGACGTGCGCTCCGAGGTGGCGTCTAGCGTCCAACCGCACCGCCATCGTCCGAAAAAGACTGTTTCCCGCACCGCAAAAACCCCGCCGAAGCGGGCTCCACGGCCATGCGCCGCGCGTCCCGGGCGACCGCAGTCGGGAAATTGCTGGGTGCGACAAAATGCCTGGGTCGGGCTGTCGCATTAAAGATGTATCGTGTGTACATCTTTACCACGGAGAAGCCGTAAATGACTGCGCTCACCGCCGACCAGATGGCCCGCGTGAAGGCCACTGCGCCTGTTTTCGCCGAGCACGGCGCCACGATCACCAAGCATTTCTACAAGCGGATGTTCGCCGCGCACCCCGAGCTCAAGAACATCTTCAACCAGACGCATCAGCAAAGCGGCAGCCAGCCCGAAACGCTCGCCCGCGCGGTGTACGCGTACGCGGCGAACATTGACAATCTGGGCGCGCTCGGCGGCGCGGTCACGCACATCGCGCACAAGCATGCGAGCCTGAACATCCGTCCGGAGCACTATCCGATCGTCGGCCGCCATTTGCTCGGCGCAGTCGTGGACGTGCTCGGCGACGCCGTGGACCAGCCCACACTCGACGCCTGGGCCGTGGCCTACGAGCAGCTCGCGAACATCATGATCGGCACCGAGGCGAAGCTGTACGAAGGGGCTTCCTGGAGCGGCTTCCGTCCGTTCAAGGTGATGCGCAAGCAAGTCGAAAGCGACGAGATCACCTCGTTCTATCTCGCGCCGGCCGACGGTGCATCGGCAGGCGGCTTCGAGCCGGGCCAGTATGTGAGCGTCACGCGCTTCGTCGACAAGCTCGGCGTGGACCAGCCGCGTCAGTACAGCCTCTCGGACGCGCCGCACGGCAAATGGCTGCGCATCTCGGTGAAGCGGGAGGCTGGCCGCGGCGAAGCGCAGCCGGGCCACGTATCGAACCTCATGCATGACGGCGTGGAAGAAGGCGCGGTGGTGCACGTGAGCGCGCCGATGGGCGAGTTCACGCTCGATCGCAAGAAGACGTCGCCGGTCGTGCTGATGAGCGGCGGTGTGGGCATTACGCCGATGAAGTCGATGCTCTCCACGCTGATCGCCGAGCGTAGCGAGCGCAAGGTGACCTTCGTGCATGCATGCCGTAACGCGAAGGTGCACGCATTCCGCGACTTTCTGCGTCACGCGGTCTGCGAGTACCCGAACGTCAAGCGTGCCGTGTTCTACGAAGAAGTCGGTACAAACGACCGCCAGGGCGTTGACTACGACTTCGAAGGGCGCATCGATATCGGCCGCATCGAAGCGGATGCGTTGCTGCCCGACGCGGATTACTACCTGTGCGGCCCCGTGGCATTCATGCGCGAACAGCGCGAGGCGCTGATTGCCCGCGGCGTCGATGCTTCGCGTATCCACACGGAGATCTTCGGCTCCGGCATGCTGTAACGTTGCACACGAGGCGTGCCGAAATTACACGCTGAGTACGCCGAATGAAAAAGACGCCGCGCGTAAGCGCGGCGTTTTGCGTATGCAGCGGTAAAACATGTATCGAATTGCGACCGGGATCACTCACCCGAAGCCCGCCGGTTCACGGCGCGATACCCCGATGGCGAAATCGAGAGCCTGCGCCGGAAGATCCGCGCAAGACGCTCGCCGCGCGGCACACCGCAGCGTTGCGCGATCTCGTCGATGGGAAGATTGGTTTGCGCGAGCAGGAGGCAACTGGCATCGAGCCGGGTACGCAGCAAATATTCGGACGGCGTGAGTCCCGTTTGCGTCTTGAAGTGGCGCAGGAAGTTTCGCATGCTCATCTGCGCGACGCGCGCCGCATCGGCCACCGAAATCGGCTGATGGTAGTTCTCGCGCAGCCAGTGCGCAGCCGAACTGATCTTGCCGTTCGCGCTGTCCGCTTCGCCATCGTCGAGCATGGGGCCGAGCCGCTCCCACGAGCCCGGCATCGAGTCCTCGGATACGCGCTGCGCGAGCGCCACGCCGTGATTGCGCTTGACCACCTTGAGCGCGGCGACGAGCGCCTCGGAAGGCGTCACGACAGAAGCGCCGGCGTTGCGCGCTTCCAGCGCCCGGCGTAGCCGCTGCGCCGAGCTTGCCGTATTGCCGCCCGTGCGCAGGAAGGGCACATCGGCGGCGGCGAGTACGGCGCGTCCCTCGCCGAGTGCGCGGATGATGCGCACTTTCGGTGCGAGCATCTGCAGCCGCGTGATGAGCCGCGCGTTGTCGCGCGCTTGCATCGCACCAGGGCCGCCGGCGATGAACAGTGTGTCGAAGCCGCTGCGCAGCGGGCCATGCAGGCTCTCGGACCATATCCGCAGGCCGCAGCCGCTGGCCACGTTGCCGCCAGGCTCGGAAAGCATGACGATCGAATAAGCAGGAAGCGTGTCGGCGCAGGCATCGTTCGCGAGACGAAACACATCGGCGAGCAAGGTCACATCCCCGAGCGGGAAGCCCTCGAAAACCAGGATGCCGATGCGTTTGGCCACGGGTCCGAACTTCAAGTGAGCGCCGCGCGGCTGGAAAGCGGCTTGCCGGCAGACCACCCTGTCGATGTACATGGCCGGTTCCTCGCGCAGAAAGGATTCGCAGGAGTACGTTGCGTTTTTGCGCCGCGTGCCCTCATCCGGCTGAGTGGGGCTGTTACATGCGGTCACATCACGCTCTCGGGATTCATGATAGGCCCGTGGGGTGCTGACGCACGCCGCAGTCTGAAAATGCCGAGAACTTGGCAGAATGGCTCGGTATGGTGGGCAAGGCGGAGCGGTCCTGGCGCGGCGTTGCACCCGGGTCTTACGGGCGCGCACGCGCGCCCAGCGCGAGCTTCACGAACGCCTTGCGGGCAAATCCACGACGCGTGTGTGTCTGTTACTGGGGCATTTTCAGCGGAAATATTGTTTCGAATTCTTGTGCACGTCTTCGCGCATGAGCAGCTCCTCTGGCCACAGCCACGCGTACTGGCTGTGCTGATCGAAGCGCCCAACAGGCACGGTGCTATCCAGCATGAACGCATACGCAAGTACAACGTAATGTGTGCCGATGCCGTTTTCTGCCGCGAAGTTGTCCGGATAGTGATGCTCGAAGACGCCGACGAAGCGCGCAGCCGAGCGCTGCATGCCCGCAATGCCGAGCTCTGTTTCGACGATGCGCGTGAACGCGCCGTCGAGCCATTCGTCCTTGTGGATGCGTCCGCCGGGCACGAACCATTTGCCGCGCGCCGGACGATTGCGTCGTTCACCCACAAGCACGCGGCCGTCGGCGTCGGCGACGATGAGGTCGATCCCGACAAGCGGTGCGAGCCGCACAACCTCGAGGAATTCGGTAGGCGACAGCATGGACGAGCGGATCCGTGGGGTGGCGGTCGTGTCGATATGATTGTCTCGAGCGCAGCCGTTGCGCGCGCGGCGCATGACAATCAGGCGTCGCGTTCATCAGCAGTCTAGGCGGCTCAAAAACGCGTTGCACTGTCCAGAGCCGCCTAAGTCTCGCTATCGTGGGCCAAGATGCGAGCCCTGGCCCTCGCCCTCAAGGCTTCGGCGCGACGTAGCCCGCAGGCGTGACGGCATTCGATCTGGCGATCTCGGCGTTGTCCGACACTACGTATACAGGCGATTCGGTCAGGCGCAGCGGGAGCATGCCGTCGTTGTAAGTCATGGTGGTCGGGTTCCCCATCATGTCGAACACGCTTACCTTGCCTGAGCGCCCGGGCGCGTCCACCTGAAGCGTGTAGTTCGTCGCGCGCGTCGCGTCGTACCCGGCCTTCGCGCTCCAGCGCGCGTTGTCGTGGCTCCACAGCGCCGTGATTACCTTGCCGCCGCCCGGACGCGCGAACGCGTAGGCGTAAACGCCTGCGGGCGTGCCCCGCAACGGCCCGAGTGTATACGTACCGTCGATCAGCCGCGTCATGGTCGCGACCGCGAGCGCGGCCGGCTTCGGGCTGATGTTCGAGGCGCCGTACATGCCCTTCGGATGCTCGAGTTCGAAAAACACGCCGTAGCCGGGTGTCGTCTCTGGCATGTCCGCGCCATAGAAGATGAACGTCGTGTCCGCGCCTTCGCCCAGCAGGATCAGATGCGAGCGCGCGACGACCGCGCCCTGCGCGTAGAGCGTTTGTGCGTCGGGATAGTTCGCTGCGTAATTCGTACCGATGTCGTAACTAATACCCGTTTCGGTCACGACGAGCGGGGCGCCCGGCTTGAGCAGGTCGCGCATCGTCGTGCGCAGCTCGCGCATGGCTTCGGGTAGCGAAAGCGTGCCTTTTTCGGGGGCGCCATACAGACGCTCCGGCGGATGCGAAGGGCTAGTGCCGAAATCGTAGTAGCCGTGGATCGTCACGCCATCGAGATATTTAGCAATCCCAAGCGGTGCGAACTTCTTGAGCCACTCGGTGTTGCCCTGCACGCCTGCATAGGTCGGGCCCATCACGATCGCCGCCGGGTCGGTGGCGTGTATGCCCTCGTAGACGGTCTTGTAGAGATCGACGAAATGCGCGTCCGTATCTTTCCATGGCAGTCCCCCGTCCTTGTCGGGCTCCCACGTGACCTGATAGTAGTCGTGCGTCTGGCGCGGGAAGACGCGTGCCCGGATGCGCGCGGACTCCGCGCCTACGCGCGACATGTATTCGCGCAACTGGGGTAATGACGAAGGCACGTAGCTGTGGGTCTCTTCGCCGTTCGGACTCGCCCAGCCGGGAAAGCCGTCGAGCGTGATCAACCGCATGATGTCGCCGGGCTTGAACTGTAGATCGAGCTGGGGGGAGGCCGCGTCGAATGTATTCGGACCTTTGGGCTCCATGACGTACCAGCCCCGTTTGTCGTTGGCCCACGCCAAACCGAGGTCGGTGTAGAGCGGCCGCAGGCCATCACCGCCGCAGCAGTGCTGTCCGGGCGCGATATATGCTGAGCCTTGGCCACCGAAGCGGTGCAGGTCCTGGCGCGCGAAGGTGGGTGCGGGAAGTGCTCCACTCACGTCGGGCAGCAGGCCGAACGTGGTGATTCCGGCCGGCCGGGTGCCACGTCGGGGCAAACCCGTAGAGGGCTGCGAAGCCAGCGACGCCGAAAACGCGAAGTAGCCCGCCTGCGGCAGCATGCAGGTGAGCGACGTGACGCGTGGGCCGGCTGCCACCGTGAAGTTGCCGCTTGCTTGCGGGCGGCTCCAGGTATCCGTGATCTGCCATTGCACCTTGTCGTCGCCCGTCGCGCGTGTGGTCACATCGATACGCACGCTCTTGCCGCGGGGAAAGAGGCGTGTGCCGTCGCTGCCGGGTGTATCGGCGGAGATGGGATCGTCGCCTGTGTCTGTTGCCATGCGGCTGGCCGCGCTCCTGCAAACGGGCGCGTCGGCGGCGCGACAACTCAGCGCGGGGAGCAGCACGCCGAGGACGCTGAGCACGAGCGTGGCGGCCGGCACCCATGAAAAAGCGCGCGATCCGCGCGCCGGAGGAGGGTTCACAAGTGCAGATGCAAGGGCTGGTCGCAATGTCATTGGCAGGTTCCTCACAGCATGAAAGGGTAAGACTAGTTGTTCGAGCCAGTCATTTGACGCCAGCCTCCAGGCATTGTGCGCAATTTCTCCGGGAAGCGCCGCGACAGAGTTGTGCAGTGCTCACGGAGCCCGATCATATAAAGCGGCTTTTTGTGAATTTTTTTATTGTGCGGCGCAAACAGGATTTAACGGGTTTAAAATGCGCTTGGCATGCTCGAAATCGGAGTTCAAAGCTTCTTAAACATCATTTAATCAGACGAATAGACACGCGGTCTTTAATTGCCCGTTTCGCTTCCATCCCGTGCGTACGCATCGATCGGAAGGCGTCAAACGATTTTGTAGTAACAAAGGCGAATATACCTGCCTGTAACGGTTATCAGGCACTTTTGGCCAATTCGATGTAATCGAACCAATTGCCTTTCACGCAGTTTGCTTTTTGTCATTTGATTTGGCGCCCAACCATCTAATCGGTCCTCGACCGGACTAAATGCGCCAATGTCTCGCCAGTTTCGGTCAGTCATCGTTGCGGGAATTTTTCTCTGCCTATGATGCACTGCACATGGAATGCTATCGAAATGCTATTACCGGGACTTTTCGCTTGGTACGGGGGATTGTTTAGGGGAAAAGCATGGCGTACGCAAGTGTGGATTTGCCGTCGTTCAGTCGCCCGCATCTAGTCACCGCGGGCATCAGTCGAGAGGTGCGTCATATCGCAATTCTGCTGTTCGATGGTTGTTCGCTCCTCGGCGCCGGTATCGTGGCTGAAGTGTTTCATGTAGCGAACGAGCTCTCGACAGACACCGCTCGTAGTTCGCCTTACGATGTAAGCATCCTTTCGGCCGATGGCGGCAACGTGACGTGCTCGTCGTCGGTACGGGTCTGGACAGATGGACTCGATGCTCGCCACTACGTCGGTTTCGACGCGCTGTTCGTGGCGGGTGGAAAGGGTGCCTTCGCGGCCGCCAACGACGAACGTCTCGTCGCATGGTTGCGTCGCGTGCATGCGAATACCGGCACTATTCGTCCGATTGGTGAAGGCCGTTCACTGCTCGAAGCAGCGAGTCTGTGCGGCCAGCGCACGCAGCACGAGTTCGGCTCGTATGCGATGCAAACGGGACGCGAGGAAGCGGGCGGTGACGCCGGCGACCGGCTCGAGTCGATGAAGAGTGCCCTGACGCTGGTCAAGCGAGACCTGGGCGTGGATGTTGCGCGCGCGGTGACTGAGCGGCTCATGCCCGATTCGGGCGGCAACCTGTTGCCATTCCTCGGCGATGCGCTGGGTAGTGCGCCAGCTGACAAGGTGCGTGCAGCTGCGCGCTGGCTGCAGGAAAACTGTCAGCGGGCCATTTCGATAGCGGACGCTGCGCAGGTTGCCGCGATGAGCGAGCGTAACTTTCTGCGCCGCTTCAAGCTCGAGATGGGCATCACGCCATCTGATTACTTACTGCATGCGCGGCTTGCGATTACCTGCAGCCTGCTAACCGATTCGGAATTGCCGGTCGACAAGATCGCGCGCCGCACCGGCATGGGCAATGGCGATCGCCTCGCCAAGATCTTTCGCAAACGCATGATGATTTCGCCCACCGAATACCGCGAGCAAAGCCGCCGCGAGGCCGGCGTCGCTGTATCGTAACGCCGCGGTAACAACGGTCGCACTTCGTTACAAACGGGGTCGCTGTTCGCGAGCCGAGGTGATCCTGCCCGATATGAAGGAGTCCGAAGATGAATGAAAGGTCATCGATTCACGAAGGACAAAGTCAGGCCCGTGCGCAAAGCGAGCCGCGTCCAGCGCGCGAAGACGCCACACCTTGCACGCGCATCGTGCCCGTGGTACTGGCGGGCGGTTCCGGTACCCGCTTGTGGCCGATGTCGCGCGAACAATTCCCTAAGCAGCTAATTGGTGTGGTGGGCAGCGATACGCTGCTGCAGGCAACTGTGCATCGCCTCGACGGCTTTTCGTCAGAGTGGGAGGTCTCGAGTTCGCCAATCGTCGTATGTGGTGAAGAACACCGTTTCGTGATCGTCGATCAGTTGCGTGCATGTGGCATGGACGCGCGGCTCGTGGTCGAGCCGGCGCGGCGCGACACGGCGCCGGCGCTCACGCTCGCTGCGGCGCTTGCGTGCGCAAACGGCGACGACGCGATTCTCATCGTCATGCCGTCGGACCATGCGATCGCCGACGTGGACGCCCTGCAGCGCGCGCTCGAATGCGCAGCGCGCCACGCGCAGCGCGGCGCGATCGTTACGCTGGGCGTGCCGCCGCGTTCGCCTGAAACGGGGTTTGGTTACATCCGCGTCGGCGAGGCGCTTGCCGACGGCGCGCATCGTATCGACGGTTTCGTCGAAAAGCCCGCGCCGGAACTCGCTACGCAATACATCGCGCAGGGCGGCTACTGGTGGAACAGCGGCATCTTCGTGATGCGTGCGAGCGTGTGGCTCGATTCGCTGCGCGCGCTGCAGCCCGATATGCATGCGGCGTGCCTTGCCGCGTTCGTCGATGGCCAGCAGGACGGCCCTGCGTTCCGACCGGCCGCCGATGCCTTCAAGCGTGCCCCGTCCGACTCGATCGACTACGCGGTCATGGAGCGGCTGTCGGCCAGCAACGGCTGGACGCCCGAGGGCGTGGTGGTCGCGCTCGACGCGGGCTGGTCCGACCTCGGCTCGTGGGACGCCGTATGGGCGGCAATGGAAAAGGACGAAGACGGCAACGTCGGACGCGGGCGCGTGGTATTCGAAGGAGCGGTCGCGACTTACGCGCACTCCGACGGCAGGCTCGTGGCTTGCGTGGGCACGTCCAACCTCGTGGTGGTCGAAACGGCAGATGCGGTGCTCGTCGCCGACCGCTCGAAGGTGCAGGACGTGAAGGGGCTCGTTGCACGAATCAAGGCGGAACACGCGCCCGAGGCGGCGTCGCATCGCAAGGTGCAACGTCCGTGGGGCTTTTACGATTCGATCGATTCGGGGGAGCGCTTCCAGGTCAAGCGCATCGTCGTCACGCCGGGCGCACGGCTCTCGCTGCAACTGCATCACCATCGCGCCGAGCACTGGACGGTCGTGCGTGGCACCGCGCTCGTCACTCGTGGTGAGGAATCCTTTCTTATGACGGAAAACGAGTCCACTTACATTCCGCTCGGTGTGCGTCACCGGCTGGAAAACCCGGGCAAGGTGCCGCTCGAAATCATCGAGGTGCAGTCGGGAGCGTATCTGGGAGAGGACGACATCGTTCGTCTCGACGATACGTACGGCCGCTGCGGTTGAGGCTGGCGGCACGGCTTGCAGGGAGAGAAAAAAGGGAGAAAGCATGCGCGAGCTACAAAACTTGATGGCGAGAGTGCTCGACGTATCTGCCGTAATGATCGGCGCGAGCGTGGCTTCGGAGATCCGCTTCGAAGATATCGTGCCGCGTGGCGTGAACGAAGCTTTCGTGCTGCTCTCCGCAGCCTTCGCGCTCGTGATCTTTCCGGCGTTCGAGCTTTACCAGTCGTGGCGCGGCCGCTCCAAAGCGTTGCTCGCGGGTCAGGTGTCGCTTGCCTGGCTCGTGGTGCAGGGTTGCGCACTGATCTCGATGTACTCGACGATGCACCATGTCGATGTCGTTTCGCGTCTGTGGTTCGCTTACTGGACTGCGCTTGCAGGCGGCTTGCTCATTACGTGGCGAGTTTTCGCGCACGGTGTGCTTGCGCACATGCGGCGCGCGGGCATGAACCTTCATCAGGTCGCCATTGCGGGTTCCGCATCGCAGTGCGACGAGATTGTGCGGCGCATCGATGCGGAGCCGGGCTCCGGTTTTCGCGCGAGCGCGCTCTACAACACGATGCCGCAATCGGCGCGACCCGCAAGCGAGAAATACGCGCAGGTGTGCGAGACGATCGAGGCGTTCGCGCAGCACATCCGCGAGCATGACGTGCACGAATTGTGGCTCGCCCTTTCGCTTGCGGAGGAGCGCACGGTGGTGCGGCTCGTCAGCGAGTTTCGCAACGACCTCGTGAACATCCGCTTCATTCCGGATGTGCGCTCGCTGGCGCTGTTCGATACCAGTACGGTGATCGAGTTGCTCGGCGTGCCGGCGATCAACCTCGTTGCCTCGCCGCTGCCCGCGAGCGCGCAGTTCAAGAAGGCGTTGTTCGACCGCGTGTTCGCAGCGCTTGCGCTCGTGAGCCTCATGCCGCTTCTCATCGGCATTGCCATTGCGGTGAAGTGTTCCTCGCCGGGGCCGGTGCTGTTCAGGCAGCGACGCAAGGGCGCCGATGGCCGCGTGTTCACGATCTACAAGTTCCGTACGATGCGCGAGCACAAGGAGGCGCCCGGGACGGTGAGTCAGGCGACGCGCCATGACCCGCGCGTGACACGTCTCGGAGCGCTCCTGCGCCGCACGAGCCTAGATGAATTGCCGCAGTTCTACAACGTGTTGCGCGGCGACATGTCGGTGGTCGGACCGCGCCCGCATGCGCTCGAGCACGACGATCTCTACCAGAGCGTGGTGAAGGGTTACATCCACCGCTATCGCATCAAGCCCGGCATTACCGGCTGGGCGCAGGTCAATGGATTTCGCGGCGAGACCGATCGCCTCGAAAAGATGGAAATGCGCGTAGCGCACGATCTTTATTACCTTGGCCATTGGTCGTTCTGGCTCGACATGCGCATCATCGCGGCCACGATCATTCACGGTCTGGTTGGCCGCAACGCGTATTGAGCGCAGCGGCGCATTCGAGCAAGCATCACCAGCAAGCAACACCAGGTTTCGGGAGAAGCAAGATGGCGATGAATTATGACGGCGCTTACTATGGCGCAGCAGGCGCCGACGAGCGATACCTAGGCGATTACCTGCAAACGATGGTGGCGAACTGGCGCGCCATCGCGATCGTGACGCTTGCCGTCACGCTGCTCGGCGCAGCCTATGCGTTTCTCGCCACGCCGACCTATCGGGCCGACGTGCTGTTCCACCTCGTCGACAAGGGCGACGCCAGCAAGAAGGAAAGCAGCCTGCCGCCGCTCACGGGCATGTTCGACGAGAAGTCGACCGCGAACGGCGTGATCGAAATGCTGAAGTCGCGCAACGTGACCGAGGAAACGGTGCGCAAACTGCACCTCGATATTTCGGCGCGGCCGCGCGAAATGCCCGTGATCGGCGGCATGCTCTCGGGCATCATGAGTGCGCCCTGGGCGCAGCACCTGCCCGGGTTCCTTCGGCCATCCGGCTACGCCTGGGGCGGCGGCGACATCAAGGTGTCACGCTTCGATACGCCCGAGGCGATGTATGAGCGCGACTTCACGATCGTCGCCGGCGAAGAGCCCGGCACCTTCACGCTGCGCGACCCCGACGGCATTCCGCTCCTGCAGGGCCGCGTGGGCGAGGACGTGAGCGCCAACACGTCGGTCGGGCCGATCGCGCTGCACGTCGACAGTTTGAGCGGGCCGCCCGGAACGCCTTTCCTGCTCACGCGCGCCTCGACGCTCACCACTGTCGACCGGCTGGAGAATTCGCTGCAGATCCAGGAGGTCGGGCTGCAGTCCGGTGTGATCCGCGCGAGTCTCGAAGGCCACAACAGCAAGACGACGGCTGCGATCCTCAACAACGTGGCGCACGAGTTCATCAAGCAGGACATCGCGAGCCGTTCAGCGGAAGCGGAACACATGCTCGCGTTCCTCGACGATCAGCTGCCGCAATTGCGCTCGCAGGTCGATGCCGCCGAGCAGAAGTACAACAAGTTCCGTAACGAGCACGGCACCGTCGATCTCGGCGAAGAAAGCCGGCTGCTGCTCCAGCAGGTGAGCGACAACAAGATCCGTCTCGAAGACCTGCGGCAGCAACGCGCGGAACTCGCGCAGCGTTTCACCGAGCATCACCCGGCCGTTCAGGCGCTCGATGCGCAGATCGGCACGCTGCAAGCCGCACAGTCGCAACTCACGCGTAATGTGGCGCAACTGCCGGATACGGAACAGTCCGCCGTGCGGCTCTTGCGCGACGTGCATGTGAGTACGGAGCTTTACACGAGCCTCCTGAACAGCGCCCAGCAACTGCGTGTGGCACGCGCGGGCCAGGTGGGCGACGTGCGCGTGGTCGATTTCGCCGAACCACCGGATGATCCCGTGCGTCCGAAGAAGCTGCTCGTGATCGCGATCGCGATCGGTGCGGGGCTCGTGCTGGGCGTGCTCGTCGCGTTCGTGCGCAAGTCGCTGTACGGCGGTGTGGAGCGTCCGGACGAGCTCGAAGCCGCGCTTGGCGTGCCGGTCTTCGCCGTGGTGCCGCGCAGTCCGCAGCAGCTGCGGTTGCAGCATCACGTGTCGTCGCGCCGGCGCGGACTGCACGTGCTCGCGCAGCAGAATCCGCAAGACGTCGCGGTGGAAGGCGTGCGCAGCCTGCGGACTTCGCTGCAGCTCACGCTCAACGACGCGCGCAACAACATCGTGATGCTTACGGGCTCACGGCCCGACATCGGCAAATCATTCCTCTCGGTCAATCTCTCCGCGCTGGTCGCCTCAGTGAACAAGCGCGTGCTGATCGTCGACGGCGACATGCGGCGTGGCGACGTGCACTCGCACTTCGGCATCGTGCACCAGCCGGGTCTCTCCGACGTGTTGCTCGGCGCCGATCTGGACCAGGCGATCCAGCACGAGGTGCTGCCCGGGCTCGACGTGCTCGCCAAGGGCTCGCTGCATTCGCATCCGTCCGAACTGTTGATGAGCCCACGCTTCGAGTCGCTGCTCGAAGAACTGGGGGCGCGGTATGACCTCGTGATCGTCGACACGCCGCCGGTGCTCGCGGTGACCGACTCGACGGTCATCGGGCGCTACGCGGGTACGACACTTCTCGCGATCCGCCATGGCCGCCACCCGATTTCGGAGCTCGAGGAAACGGTCAAGCGCCTGCGCATCGGCGGCGTGAATCTGCGTGGCGTGCTGCTCACCGACGTGCCGAAGACGGGCGCGTTCATCGGCGGCGGGTATCGCGGCGGTTACTACGGTTACGAAAGCATTGCAGGGTAGCAGCAGGTTGACGGTCGGTTTTCGGGCCGCCCGTCGATGATGAAAACCACCGAATCCCATTTCGCGCACGCGAGGAGAGAACGATGGCAATGGCTCGTAAAGTTGCTTTGATTACCGGCATCACCGGTCAGGACGGTTCGTATCTGGCAGAACTGCTTTTGAACAAAGGCTATGAGGTGCACGGCATCAAGCGCCGCTCATCGCTCTTCAACACGGACCGCATCGATCACCTGTATCGCGATGCACACGACTCGGAGCCCGGCATCCACCTGCATCACGGCGAAATGACAGACACTACGGCGCTGTTGCGCGTGGTCCAGGAGATATCGCCCGACGAAGTCTACAACCTCGCCGCGCAGAGCCACGTGGCCGTGTCGTTCGACGAGCCCGAATACACCGCGAACGCGGACGGTCTCGGCACGCTGCGCATTCTGGAAGCGATCCGCATTCTCGGCCTCGCGAAGAAAACGCGCTTCTACCAGGCTTCGACCTCGGAACTTTACGGGCTCGTGCAGGAAGTTCCGCAGCGCGAAACCACGCCGTTCTACCCGCGCAGCCCGTATGCGGTCGCGAAGCTGTTCGCGTACTGGACCACGGTGAACTACCGCGAGGCGTATGGCATCTACGCGTGCAACGGCATTCTCTTCAACCACGAGTCGCCGCAGCGTGGCGAGACCTTCGTCACGCGCAAGATCACGCGTGCGATTGCGCGCATCGCCGTCGGGTTGCAGAAGGAACTGTATCTCGGCAACCTCTCGGCCATGCGCGACTGGGGCCATGCGCGCGATTACGTCGACATGCAGTGGCGCATGCTCCAGCAGGAGCAGCCCGAGGACTTCGTGATCGCAACGGGTGTGCAGTACAGCGTGCGCGACTTCGTGCGCGCGGCGGCGGCGGAACTGGGCATCACTGTGCGTTTCGAGGGAAGCGGTGTCGATGAGGTCGGCATTGTCGACCACGTCGACTCGCGTGAGATGCGGCTCGAAGCGGGGCAGGTGATCCTGCGGGTCGACCCGCGCTACTTCCGCCCGGCCGAGGTCGAGACGCTGCTTGGCGACGCCTCCAAGGCGCAGGAGAAGCTGGGCTGGAAGCCAGCCACTTCGTTCCAGGCGCTCGTCAAGGAAATGGTGCGAGCCGACTATCAGGCCGCCCGGCGCGACGCGCTCGTCACGCTGGCCGGCTTCAAGGCTCTCGAACATCACGAGTGAGATGCCATGGACAAGAACTCCCGAATCTTCGTTGCCGGCCACCGCGGTATGGTGGGCTCAGCACTCGTGCGCGCGTTGCAGGCGCACGGCTACCATAACCTCGTCACGCGTCCCCACGCGGAGCTCGACCTCACCGATCAGGCCGCGGTTGACGCCTTCTTCGAAGGCGAGCACATCGACGCGGTGCTGCTCGCGGCCGCGCGCGTGGGCGGCATCCTCGCGAATTCGACGCAGCCCGCACAGTTCGCCTGGGACAATCTGGCGATCGAGACCAACGTGATCCGGGCCTCGTACAACGCGGGCGTGCAGCGCCTCGTGTTCTTCGGCTCGTCGTGCATTTATCCGCGCGAATGCCCGCAGCCGATCCGCGAAGACTATCTGCTCACTTCGCCGCTCGAGCCGACCAACGAGGCCTACGCGATCGCGAAGATCGCGGGCCTGAAGCTCTGCGAAGCGTACAACCGCCAGTACGGCACGCATTTCGTCTCGCTCATGCCGACCAACCTGTACGGCCCCAATGACAACTACGACCTCGGCAGCAGCCATGTGCTGCCCGCGCTGATCCGCAAGGCGCACGAGGCGCGCGGCAACGGCCAGCGCACGCTGACCGTCTGGGGTTCGGGCAGGCCGCGCCGCGAGTTCCTGCACGTCGACGATCTCGCCGATGCGACGATCTTCGTGCTCGAGCACGAGACCGGCGACGGCGTGTACAACGTCGGCGTCGGCGAGGACCTGTCGATCCGCGACCTCGCGCAGCGCGTGTGCGACGTGGTGGGCTTCGAAGGCGAACTGGTATTCGATTCGACCAAGCCCGACGGCACGCCGCGCAAGCTGCTCGACGTGTCGCGCCTGGGCGACCTGGGCTGGCACGCGCACATTGGCCTCCAGGAGGGGCTCGCTCGCACCTACGACGATTTTCTGCAAACCCATGCCGCGCCGGCGTACGAGGCGGGCATGCGGGCTTGACGTGGCCTGACGGGACCGATGGCTTTTAAACAATCGGCTCAACAGGACGAAAGGGAACAGGCGTCTGGTTGGTGGTGGGCGTCGTGCGCGGACCGGATGCACGACGCCCGCTTTTTTTCGCTCGGCGCGCGAGACGATTAAAAGCGGCACACAGCAGTTCAGGGACGGAAGCAACGCAATGAGAATCCTGATCTACGGACTTAATTACGCGCCCGAAGTCACAGGCGTCGGCAAATACACAGCCGAAATGGCGGAGCTGCTCGCGGCGCACGGCCACGAGGTGCGCGTGATCTGCGCGCCGCCTTATTACCCGCAATGGCGCGTGCATGAAGGCTATCGCGCGGGGCGTTATCATCGCGAAATGTTGCGCGGCGTGGGCGTCTCGCGAGCGCCGCTGTGGGTGCCGACCCAGCAGGGCGGCTTCAAACGCATCGTGCATCTGGCGAGCTTCGCGCTCTCGTCGCTGCCGCTTCTCGCGCGCCTCGCGGCGTGGCGGCCCGAGGCGGTCATGCTGATCGTGCCGACGCTCTTCTGCGCGCCCGGCGCCCTCATGCTCGCACGTGCCGTCGGCGCGCGCAGCTGGCTGCATATTCAGGACTTCGAAGTCGATGCGGCATTCGACCTCGGGCTGCTGCGCGGCGGCCAGGGGTCGCGTCTCGGGCGCGCGGCCCTTGCCGGCGAACGCTGGCTGCTGCGGCGCTTCGACGTCGTCTCGTCGATTTCCGCGCGCATGGTCGAGCGCGCCATCGACAAGGGTGTGGACGCCGCGCGCGCCGTGTGCCTGCCGAACTGGGTCGACACCCAGACGATCTTCCCGCTGCCGTATCCGAGCGCGTTCCGGCGTCGCCTCGGTATCCCGCAGGACAACACCGTCGTCCTCTACTCGGGGAACATGGGGGCGAAGCAGGGCATCGAAATTCTCGCGGACGTCGCAACGGCGCTCGCCGCGCGGCCCGACATCAGCTTCGTGTTCTGCGGCGACGGCGCGGCCAAGCGCGAGCTGATGGCGCGTTGCGAGCCGCTCCCGAACTGTCATGTGCTGCCGCTGCAGCCGTCTTCGATGCTCAACGAACTGCTGAACGTGGCGGATATCCATGTGCTGCCGCAGCGCGCCGACGCTGCCGACCTCGTGATGCCCTCGAAACTCACCGGCATGCTCGCGAGCGGCCGTGCGGTGGTCGCCATGGCGCGGCCCGGCACGAGTCTCTTCGACGTGGTCTCGGACCACGGGATTGTGGTGCCGCCCGAAGATAGCGGGGCGCTCGCTGCGGCGATCGTCGATCTGGCCGGCGACCCCGCGCGCCGCGCCGAGCTTGGCCATGCCGCGCGTCGCTACGCGAAGCGCATGCTGTCACCGCAAGCGATCTTCGACGTGCTCGAGGCGAGGCTTGCCGGTCTGGCAGGTGAAGTCGCCGAGCCGGCTGGCCAGACGCAGGTCGAGCCGCAGACCGCGGCAAGTGGCGCTGCATCGGCGCAGCAACCTGCGCGTCAGGCAGGCAAAGGCGGATCGACGTTGCCGGAGGTCGAGCAGTCCGATGTATGAGCGACTGCGCCCAAGGCCGCGATGATGGTGGCCTCGGGCTGTCCCGGACCGCTGGCGGAGGCTTACCAGGGCGACTTGTAGAGTTCGGAGTTGGACTGATCCGGCGACCCGTACGGGCTGCCATACGGATTGCCATAGACCTGCGCAGTTGGCGAGGTCTGGCTGGCGCCGTAGTCATAGCCAGCCGTCGAGCGGCCTTTCCCCGCAGGACCCCCCGCACCGGCCCCACCGGTGCTCCTCGCCACCGCATTGCCGGCGCGCGACATGCCGTTCGCGCCGATCCTGCTGTGGTTCGCGGCGCCCCTGCCGCCTGCGCTCGAAGTGCTGCTTCTGTCGCCCCTGCCACCGTTGGCGCTCACCGCGCTCGCCGCGTAATCGCCAGGCGTCACGACGTGCATGTGCTTTTCGTTCGTGAGCGCGTCTCGCGCGTCGTCTGGCGAAGCGCCATTGCTGCTGTACGGGTTGTCGGAAGTGCCCGGACCGCCGAGCAGGCGCTGTTCGTCTTGTTGCTGGCGCTGCACGGCGCCCGTGCGGGTGTCGCCCTGGCTGCCCTGGCGACTCTGGTCACTCACGGTAGCGGGCGAGCCCCCGGCGCCGTACGGGGCGTTCTGCGCAAATGCCGCGCACGGCCACGCGGCGCACGCAGCTTGCAGCGCGGCGGCGAGTACATAAGGCGCAAATCGATGATGAGAAAAACTGGACATAGCATTGATCCCGCGCGCCGCGAACGATGCGGCGTCAAGCCTTCATGTTGCCTACCGCGCGTCGCGCCGCTGCGCCAAAACCCCTGCCGTGTCGGCCACGCGTAGGGGGCGATGCGGTGGCCGCCCGATAATGAAATCGTGGCCTGATGCGTCCCGTTATGCGGGCCGCCAGGCGCAATCCGCAGGAAGCCAACAGGAACCGACCCGGATGGGCAAGGAGCGTTCATGACGGAAGCGGTCGAAGGTCTAGGGGCCCGCAAAGGGAACGGCGGCGCGGCCGGCCGTAGGGATGGAGCGGGCGAAGCGCCGCCCGCAGGCGTCGTGCCGCCACAAGCCGCAAACGACGCGCGAGCCGCGGAAATCCGCGTGATCGATTTGAGTCGTGCGGGCAAGGGCAACTTCGTCGCGCGCCGGGGCAAGCTCGTGCAGGCCGCGTGGTACCTGGTCGAGGCCTGCGTGCTCGACAACCGTCTGCTGCCGCTCTCCGCGCTGCGCGTAGGCCTGCTGCGCCTGTTCGGCGCGAAGGTCGGCCAGGGCTGCCGCCTCGTCCATCCCATGCGCGTGAAGGCGCCGTGGAATCTGGAAATGGGCGACAACTGCTGGATCGGCGTGGACGTCTGGATCTACAACCAGGCGCCCATCCGCATCGGCTCGAACGTCTGCCTTTCGCAGGGCGCGTTTCTCAGCGCCGGCTCGCACGACATGCGCACGAACATGGACCTGCACGTCGCGCCGATCGTGATCGAGGACGGTGCGTGGGTCTCGTCGAAATGCGTGGTGCAGATGGGCGTGACGATCGGGCGCTCGGCGGTCGTGACGCCGCTCTCGGTCGTGCATCGTTCGCTGGAAGCCGGCGGCGTGTATGGCGGCAATCCGTGCCGCTTTATCCGCTGGCGTTTCGAGGAGGGCAAGCCGCCCAAGGCATAAGGGCCGCGCGAAGCTGGCTCGTTTCAAGCAGATTCATTCAACGCACGAGCAGGCCCGAAGGCCTGCTCATGCTCATACTCATACGAAGCCCGCCGGCTAGTATCCGCCGTAACCCACCGCCCGGCCCGCTGCGGCCGCCTGCGTACTCGGCAGGATCAGGTTGATGACGCGGCTCCACTTCACGAGCGCCGACGCGTCGACGAACACGACATCGTTCGGCTGCAACTCGAACTCGTCGGCCGTGGCCATGGCTTCCGGCGACGACGCGTCGAGGTGGAAGACCTGACGGTGTCCCTCCTTCTGCCCGCGCACGACGTACACCTGCGAGGCGTCGCCCGAACCCTGGCTGACGCCGCCTGCGTTGCCTAGCGCGTCGTTCAGCGAGAGGTGGCCGTTATCGAACGGCAAGGGCCCCGGGTGTCCGACTTCGCCGAGCACGAACACGCGGCTTTCGTTCGCCGAATACACGCGCACGAGGTCGCCGTTCTGCAGCAGGATCTTGTCCGGGTTCACGCCCTTCTTGATCATGTCGGGAATGTTCACCATGGTCGTCTTGTCGCCGCGCGTGACGCTAACCCGCGAGCGGTCGCCGTTCGCCGTGAAGCCGCCCGCGCGGTTGATCGCCTCGGGCAGCGACATCGTCATGTCGTTGAGCACCATGAGACCGGGCGTGCGCACTTCGCCATCCACGTATACGCGCCGGCTGCGGTACGACTCGATGCGCAGCGTCACCTGGGGTTTGTTCAGGTAGTAGGCGAGCTTCTTCGACACGAGGTCGCGGGCTTGCATCTCGGTGAGCCCCGCCACGTGGATCGGACCCACGTACGCCACCTGGATCGCACCCGACGAGTCGACGGTATAGCCCGACTGCACCTGACTCGCGCTCTGGTCCTGCTGCCCGCTGCCACCGCCGCCGCCGCCGTTCGTCGGCAGATTCATCTCGGGGTGATCCCACACGACGATGCTCAGCACGTCGCCGGGCCCGAGCGTGTAGGGCTTGGGCGTGCCGAACAGCGTCTCGACGTTTGCCGGGACATTCGACGGTCTCGCTGCGGCTTCCTTCGCGACCAGTTCGTTGTTGATCTCGATGAGCGCGCCTGGCGGCGGTTGATCACCCTTTCCGCCTGAACGGGCGGCGTCGGTCGCGGCCTTCGCCTGCGTGACGCTCGACGGCGCCTGCATGCCAGGCGAGAGCGCGCAGCCCGCCAGCAGGGCCGCAGCCGTCACCATGGTCGCCATCGCCGCCAGGGCCGCCCGTGCGCGGCCCGCCGATAATCTGCGCAAACTGCGCGCGGGCTGCTTCACAGGCTGCGCCGCGGTTACGTCGACGGTCTCGCCGCCCGAACAATCAGGTCTGCTGTTTAACATAGTGTTGCCCCCTTACTCACAGGATTCGCACATCGCCACGAAAGTGCAACGCGGGTTCATCGTTCGACTCGTTATGACGCTTCAGCTGCGTTGCTTCGTCACCCCTGCCAATCCCTACCATTTCCGCTATCTGAATTTGATGCCGCTTTTTTCAATTTATTCAGCCTGTTCCGCGGGCTCGCCCTGCGCCATGGCGCTCATCGGGCGCCCTGGGCGAAATCGCGCGCCAGCGTGTAAAGGATGTTCCTGCAACAAGCCCAGCAGCGAGCGCACCATGCCATCCATCGCGAAGCGTGCGTCGAACGTGCGCCGGGCCTGAGCGCGCATCGCGTCGCGCGCGCGCTCGTCGAGCGCCCGCCATGAGGCAAAGTTGCGCTGCGTGCCGGCGACCGTGTCGGGCGCAACGAACCCCGCGCCGTCCTCGTCGATCTCGCGCCAGACGCCGACCTTGTCCGAAACCAGTGCGGGCAGTCCGCACGCCAGCGCCTCCGCCACGGAAACGCCGAAGTTCTCCTGGTGCGACGGCAGCACGAACACGTCGCTAGCAAAAAACGCGCCCCACTTCAGGTTGCCCTGCAGCATGCCCGGCCAGCTGATGCGATGTGCGATGCCGTGCGACTGCGCGATCGCCTGCAGCGCGGGTTGCCAGTTACCCTTGTCGGGCCCCGCGATCAGCAGATGCGCATCCGGCGTTTCGCGCGCATGTTCGGCAAACGCGTGAACCAGCACGTCGCAACCCTTCTTCGGGTGCAGACGCCCGAGAAACAGGACGATGCGCTTGTTGCGCAAATGCGGCGACTCCTGCAGGAAGGCTTCGCGCAACGTTTCCGGGTCCTCGCTGGGCGCATTGGTGCCGAACGGCACGACGCGCTCATTGGCGCGGTACAGCCAGAACGATTCGCGCGCAAGCAGGCGTTCTTCGTCGGTCGTGAAGATCACGGCGCAGGCGTCGCGCAGCACGCGGAAATCGGCCCATGGCCAGTACGCCCACTTCTTCAGATGCTTGACCGGATAGGTGGCCTTGAACCACGGATCGAGCATGCCGTGTGTGTACACGTAATACGGCACCTGCGCGTGGCGCAGCGCGCGCCACGCGCCGAAGCCGTGGTATTGCCAGAGTCCGTGCACGATCGCCGCGTCGAAGCGCGTCGCGTTCGCGCGCAGCCACGACACGTAGCCGGGGCAGTATCCGTAGTGCCCGCGGCCCGGCCCCAGCGCGTGCAGCGGGAGCGGAAATTCGCGCACATAGGGCGCGTCGATCGGATCGAGCGACGCCACTTCGATCTGGTGATCGAGCGCCGTCATCGCGAGACCGCTCTGGCGAACGCCCTCAATCGGGCCGCCCGAGCGGGGGTCGACCGTGGAAACGAGGTGCAGGATTTTCATCGGGGCTCCGGAGTCGCATACGTGTTGAGCGGCACCGGCGCCGCCGCGGGCGCCGTGGGTTGGAAGGCCGGTTCGCGCCCGTAGGACGGATGCAGGCGCTGGCGCTTGCGTTGAAGGTCAATGCGGTAATGAAGCTGCGAATACAGCGCGACGATGAGCCCGAGCGCGAGGCCGTAGACGAGGCCCGAGAAACGCGTGCCGAGCGGATTGCCGCCGATCGACGCGCCCGGCAGCGCGGCGAGCACGAGCAGCGCCATGCTGAGCGGCATGAGCATCGGGTGACGCGGCGCGATGCGGCGCCAGCGTCTGAACGCGCGGCCCGCGACGATGAGCGCGACGATCACCGCAAGCGGCATGCAGCCTCCGAACACGATACCTTCGGCGTAGAGCTGGTAGACCCAGAAGTTGTGGCCCGCCACCCAGTCGCTGGTGTTGAAGTAATCGTCCTTGCTGAAGGTCTGGTTCACGTACTGGTAGTAAATCGGCGAATAGCGGTAGAGGTGTCCATAACCCTTGCCGAACAGGACCGAATCCACCGACTCGGTGACCTGGTCGTACTGGTCGCGCATCTCCGCAATACGCGTGACCGTGGTCGGATCGCGGTCGGACTCCGCGTTCTGCGCGGCCGTCACGCGCTGCGTCCAGTGTTCGGTGATGGACGGGAAGAGCCACGCCGTTCCCACGCCCAGCGCGACAACGAACGAAAGCGCGATGCCCGTGCGGAAAAACGATTTGATCAGATGACTGAGCGACGGCGAGGCGAGCCACGCCGCAAACATGGCGAGCAGGATGGTCGCGATCAGCAAACTACGCGTGACGCTCAACAATTCGACGACGAGCGTGGCGAGGAACACGAGTACCATCGTCATGTTGAAGCGCCGGGCGACGATGAACTGGTGCAGCAGCATGGCCTGCAGCGCGAGCATGGTCGGCGAGACGATGCGAAACCGAATGTCGGCCAGCGGCCCGCCGACTGCCAGCAAGCCGAAGAAGAAGGTAAACACGAGGCCCATCACCATCGCGTAATAAAGCGCACGCTGCATCTGCATGACGCGCATGATGTGCCACGGGCGGCACATGGCCCAGTACCCGAGCGCGAACAGCAGGAACGGCAGCATCACGCGCAGGTACTGCCCGACAGGATTGTGCTGCAGCATTTGCGCAATGAGACTGCCGACGAGGCTGGCGACGAGCGCGCCCGTCACGAACGAGCGCAGCCGCGTCGGACGCGCGAAGCGCGGGCCGATCAACGCGAGAATGAGCGCGCCAGCCAGGGCCGGAACGACGGCCAGCCATTGCGCGCTGTGGCCGAACTGGGAGTCCGGTGCCTTATAGTCGAAAGCAAGAGGCACGAGGCACACCCAGAGCCAGAGTGCAGCATGTTTGTTTCGCATCGGCGTTTCTCCCGGTGCGGTGCATAGGGTCGCATACGTTGCGCAAAATACATGCGCGCCGCACGCGTTGGCTCGACTCAATATAAAACGCCGCAAGTGGCTTGCGCATGCGCGTGGCGGGAACCGGCAGGGTTGTGGCGGCAGGAAAAAAATTCTGATTTCACGTGTGGTTTCGCCCACACACCTGGCCGACAAGGAAGGGAACTTGGCGCACGCTGCACGGCGCCTGTGTCCATGATGGGGCCGGCAGGAGTAAATTTTTCATCGTCTGCCTTGCGTAAGAATCCGGCATGGACGTAGCGAGGGAAGGGTCATGAAGCTGCTACACGGAGTGCGACTGTCGACGAAAGGGCGTTCCGTCGAGCTCGACTTCGTGCGTGGCGTCGCGATCTTCGTCGTGATGGGCTATCACTTCCACACGGTGCACACGGGCCATCCCTGGGTGAAAGTGCTCGAGTACCCGCTGAAGAGCTTCGGCCACGAAGGCGTCAATCTATTCTTCACACTAAGCGGCTTCCTGGTGGGCGGGCTGTTGTTGCGCCAATATTCGCAAACGGGCCGCATAGGCGCGCGCCGCTTCATCGTGCGACGGATCTTCAAGATCTGGCCCGCGTATTACGCGCTGATTTTCTTTCACCTGCTTGCCGGCCGCCATCGGTCCGATACGTTCCTCTGGCAGAACCTCACCCACATGCAGAATTACTTCGGCACCTCCATCGCGCAAACGTGGAGCCTCGCTGTCGAAGAGCACTTCTATTTGTTCCTGCCCGCGCTCCTGATCCTGCTCGCGCACTTCCGGCTGCGCGCGAATGCGCTGATCGCCGTGATGGCCAGCCTCTGCGTAGTCGTCCTCAGCGCGCGTTGCATTGCGGTATCCCATGGCGACCTCGTTGGGGCGTTCAACTACACGCAGTACCGCATGGACAGCCTGCTCGTCGGCGTCATTCTCGCGACCGTCTACTGGATGAAGCCCGATCTCTGGCGCCTGCTCGTCGCGAAGAAGCGCTGGCTGTTCGGCGTGGTGGGGCTGCTGCTCGCCTGGCTCATCTTCGCGACGCCCGACGTCGCGCTGGACGAGAGCGTGGGCTACACGATACAGGCCGTGGGCTTTTGCGCGCTCATCATGCTCGTGCTCGAACATTCGGGCGGATTGCGCACGACGTGGGTGTATCGCGGGCTCGCGTGGCTCGGCGTGTACTCCTATGGCATCTACCTCTGGCACTCGCTCGCGCTCGCGCCCGGCGACTATCTGATCCACAAGGCCAGCGCGCTCGGTGTGCCGCCGCTCGCCGCCTGGCCCGTCGTGATCGTCGCGCAGTTCTTCATCGCCTCGGTGCTGGGCTATCTCACCACGCGAGCCGTCGAGTTCCCGTTCCTGCGTCTGCGCGACGCGATGTTCCCCGACATGCGCGGAGCCGTCCCCGCCGAGCGGCCCGACACGAGCGCGGCCGACAACAAGGTCGAAGGCATTGCGTGATCCTTCGTGACTGGATCGGACTGGTTCGGGTTGCTCAATATTTAACGGCGTTCCTGCGAGCGTTCACGCTATCGCGGCCTGAAGCGTGCGCTTGAACTGCTCGAGCGTATTGCACGAAAGGAGGTGTTCGCCGGTGGGCTGCACGGCGTGCGCACCTGCGCGCCAACGCTCGGCGAGTACATCGAGCGCGCGTGCGATCGTGGCCGGCTCGAGGTCGTCGAGCAATGGGCCGAGCGCGCCGTCGCGGCAATACCAGCCGATCAGGCCGTCAGCGCTCGCCACCACGGGCTTGCGGAAGCGGTACGCCTGCACCAGCACGCCGCTCATGCCGTAGTGCTGCTTGTAGCCGAGCCACACGGCGTCGCAGGCGGAAAAGAGTTCGCGCTCCATCTCGTCGGAGATGAACTGGTTGTAGATCACCGGCGCGCTCGCGAGCCGCGGTGCGTGAGCGTCGATGAACGCGCGCGTTTCGTCGTCCTGCTGGCCCGCGATCACGAGGCACGGCGCGTCGGGCTTGTGCTCGAGCGCGAGCATCAGTTCGCGAATGCCCTTGCGTTCGCCGATCGCGCCGTACACGAGCAGGTAGCGCGTATGCGCGCCGAGCTTCAGCTGCTCGCGCGCGAACACGGGGTCCATCGCTTCGATTTCGGGAAACGGGTCGGCCAGGTAGCTGAGCGGCGCCGCGCGCTGCGGCTTCGTGGTCGCGAACCAGTCGGGCAGCGTCGGGTCGATCGTGAAGAGTTCGCGCAGCCCGCGCGAGCGCATGGCACGGCGAAACAGCGCCGACTTGGCCAGGTCGACGAAGCGTCGGCGCGGCGTGCGCAAGCCGATGCGCGCCTGATGAAACGTCATGCCCATGACGATCGCGATCCACGGCGTCTCGCCGAATGGCGAGTCGAACCCCGCGAGCGTGTAGAAGAAGTAGTCGGCGTAGGGCGCGATGACGAGCCGCACGTGCATCGTTTTGCTCACCTCACGCAACGCGCGCGCATAGAAGTTGCGAAAGCGCATGTACACGCTCGCGGCGAAATGCGGGCCAGGCGGAACCGTATGCAGGTCGAGCAGCACGAGGCGCAGATCGGGCCGCGCTTCGCGCACGATGCGCTGCGCGAGCGGATGGTCCGCGTACTCGTTATCAGTCACGACGAGGCAGCGGTGCCCGGCTTCCACGCACGCCTGCGCGATCCACTCGACGTAGCGCCAGCGGTGCCCCGTGAAGTTCGGCTCGATGACGGCGATCCAGTCGCCGCCAACCGACGCGCGGGTGTCCGCAGGCGCGGACGTCACGAGTGTATCGGCCTCGACGTCGCACAGTGCGGCGGAGTCCGGGCTGTTAGGGGCGGCATTGCGATATCTGGCGATCGACACGTTTTCCATGCGGGCGGCCCGATGAGCATTATTACGAACAAAATAGCAGCCGTGCGCAAGCGGCATGCGCCAGATTGCGGGGCAGAGTGGCCGAAAAAACCTGGGGATATGCCGATTGCCTGAAAACTCGTGAATTGCTGCCGCGCGCATTGGCTTTCCATGAGAGGCCGCCCCGCGGTTGGCCGCCCCGCGGATAGCCGTCCCACGGATGGCTGTCCCGCGGATGGCCGTCCCACGGATGGCCGTCCCACGGATGGCCGTCCCGTCTGATTCCACCTGGTAGATGGCGCGTCGTGTACGCCGCCGCGCGGTAAGGTCCAGAACGGGTGGCAAAAACGCGTTCCCAAACATGTTTAAAGGAACTGGGAAAAGGGGCGAAAGCTCCGACTCAGAGATCGACAACAGGAGAGGCATTTTGCGCGTAATGCGGCTGCCAGCCATACCGATCAAGGCCGGCTTCGGACCCGGCGCAGCAACCTGGGTGTTGCTGCAGCAGGTCGTCGTGCGCGGCCTCGTGGCCGTCAAGTTCCTCGTGATCGGGCGCATTCTTGGGCCGTCCGCAATCGGTCTCGCGAGCGTCGCGTTGCTCGCGGTCGCGATTGCCGAAGCGCTCTCCGATACCGGCCTCGCGCAGGCCGTCATACAGGGCCAGTCGCCGCCCACGCGCGCGGAGGCCGGCGCCGTCTGGACCACGCTTGCCACGCGGGGCCTGCTGATCGGTTTGCTGCTCGTCGCGAGCGCGCCGCTCATGGACGCGCAGTTCCACCTGGGCGGCGCGATCGGCCTCGTGCAACTCGCCGCGCTGCTCCCGCTCCTGCGCGGGCTCGCCTCGCCCGCGTATTTCATCACGCAGCGCGAGCGCCACTTCCAGCACATTGCGGCGATCGAAATCTCGTCCTCGTGTCTCGACTGCGCTTTCGGCATCGGGCTCGCACTCGCGGGGGCGGGTCCGTACTCGCTCTTGCTCGGCATGATGATCGGCGAGGCCTTCAAGAGTGTCGTCACGTGGATCGCGCTCTCGCCGCGTCCGCCGATCCGGCTGCGCTGGTCGGGCATCGGCCATTACGTGGGCTTCAGCCGCTGGATCTGGGCGAGCAGCGTGATCATTCTCATCACCAACCAGTTCGACAAGGTGGTGGTGGGCAAGCTGCTCGGGCCGACGCAGCTGGGCGCCTGGCAGATGTCCTCGAAGCTCGCGCAAATGCTGCTCGCCGACGCCGCGCTCGCTCTGTCGCAGTATCTTTTCCCCACGTTCGCCGCGCATCATCGCGGCGGTCCGCAATCGGCCGCACGGCTTTTTCGTCTCTACCTCATGATCGCCGTGGCGGGGCTGGCGTGCGTGGTGATCGTACTGCGCTTCGCCGCCGAGCCGCTCTTTTCGCTCGTGCTCGGCGCCGCGTGGCTGTCGGCCGTGCCGCTCTTTCGCATCTTCGTCATCAACATGGCGATCAGCGCGCTCAACTCGGTGCTCGCTTCGTATCTGCGCGCGGTTGGCGACGCGCGCGCTGTCACGGTGGCGTCGCTGCTTCAGGTCGTGGCGCTTGTCCTGTCCGTGCCGCCTTCGTTGCACCTGTGGGGTGTGACGGGCGTTGCATGGTCGATGACCGTCGGGCTGGCCTCGTGCGCGGCATGGATGCTGTATCGCGTCTCGCGGCAGAAATAAGCCTGAGCGCAGAGGGACTCAAGCGGGATTCAGGCGCGCAGCGCCGCTTCGACGATCTCCGCGAGCTGTTGTCCGAGCGTAGGCGAGTTGAGCTGGCAGTACACCGCGTGCGCGGCGGTCGCGGCTGCGCGCATTTCGTCGGGCGGCATGGACCAGATGCGCCGCAGCGTGGCGGCAAGCGCTCCTTTGCCGCCGTCGCGCGCGAAGAAAAAGCCGCTGCGGCCGTCCTCGACATAACCCGGCTCCGGGCCCATGTGCAGCGGCAGCCGGTCGTGCACGATGGGCGGCAGGCTCAACGCGAACATGTGCACGACGCTCAAGCCCGCCGAGCCGGGATAGCAGCCCACGCGGCAGCGCCGGCTGATGGTCGCGATGGCGTCGTCGTCGAACACCGCGCCATACCAGACCACGTAGTTGCGATCGCTGTACTTGCGTTTCAGGCGCTCGCCGTGCTCGCCGTCGCCGATCACGTGGAGCGTGATGTCGTTGCCATCGGCATGAAGCTGCCCGACCACGTCGATGAGCGGTTCGATCTCCGACCCTTCGCGCAGCCTGCCGATGAACAGCACGCCGCTCTCGGCGCCCGTCTTGGTGGCAGGCTCCACGCCGCACGAGACCGTGAGGGCATTGTTCGCGACGACGAGCTTGGCGAGCGGGCAGCCGATGGCAACGAGCGAGCGCCGTGAAGCCTCGGTATAGCATACGTAGCGCACGGCGAGCGCGACCGCGAGGCGGTAGCAGACCGTGCGCACGAGCCCTGCGCTCTCGTGCCGGTAGAGCCCCTGGCCGTGAATGAGCACAGGCACGCGCATGACGCGTCCGGCGAGGAGCGCGAGCCACAGCGACAGATAGCGAACGTCTGCAAAGATCAGGACTGCATCGGGACGTTCGAAAACGATGCGGCTCAGCACGCGGCTTTGCAGGCGAATCCGCCGCGAGGGCAGGCCCGCGAAACTCGCGATATGCGTTTCGACGAATTCGTCGCACTCGGGCTTCTCACGCGAAAAGCCGTTGGCCTCCACGCCCTCGGAGCACGCGAACACCTTGACGGAGAAAAGACGGTTGAGCGACTCGATGACTTCGATGCGATAGCGCGCGATCAACGGCTGCACGTAGAAGACCACGGGGCGTTTGAGCCGCGCGCCGGATTCGGTTTCGCAAACGGTTGTCCCGGAAGAGATGATCTCGTGTTCCACTGGCTGGCTCTGACGTGTCGACGCAGTCATGTTGAGAGGATCTTTCCGGTGGAGCGGGTTAGTCGGTCATATTTGCGCGAATCTCTTTTAGCAGTTGTAGGCGAGTCTTATCAAAAGAGGAATCCGAAAATTGCTATTGGACGAATTTACCGGGGGGTGCTGCGCTATGGGTGATGCGTAATCGATAAATGCGCAGAAAAAGTGCAATAAATGCGGATTTTATTGACGAAAAAAGAAGCGGTAAAAGGTTCGCCCGTACGCGGCCATGCAGACACGGCGCACTACGCCCCGCATGCGTGCTTGTTCACAAACAGTTGGAATCGGTCGTTGAATAGATCGTTTCGGACAACTTGAATCCGGCCCGACTGGCGGCGCGAGGGCCTCGTGCTAACCTCGGTTCGAGTCGAAACGACCACCGGAATGCGGAGAAACCGATGACAACGCTCGCTACCGATGATCTCGCGTCTTCCGTGGCCGCGAACGGCGCGAAGGCGCGCATGCGTGCCGCGGTGGTGATCGCGACCAAGGGCCGTCCAACCGCCACCGCATGGGTCGTGCGCCTGCTCGCGCGGCAAACCGTGCGGCCGGATCAGATCATCCTTTCGGGCAGCAGCGCAGACGATATCGGACCTTACGATGCCAACGGTCTGCGCGTGGACGAAATCATCGGCACGGCGGGTTCGAGCGTGCAGCGCAATCGCGCGCTCGACGCGCTTGCGCCGGACATCGACATCGTGATTTTCCTCGACGACGACTTCGCGCCCGAGTGTCACTGGATCGAGTTGTGCGTGGAGCTGTTCGAGAGCGACGCGAATCTCGTGGGCGTCTCGGGCCGCACGCTGCGCGACGGCGCGAACACGCAACCGATCGCATGGGAAGAAGCCATCGCGCTCGTGGATGGCGCGCAAGCCGAAGTGATGCGGCGTCCGCCGCTGCGGCCCTGCGTGGAGCTGTATGGCTGCAACATGGCGTGCCGCGCGCAGGCCATCGCCGATCTGCGCTTCGACGAGCGTCTCGTGCTGTACGGCTGGCTGGAAGACAAGGACTTCTCGCGGCGCCTCGCGCGCCGTGGCGGGCTCGTGTACTGCGACTATCTGCTCGGCGTGCACCTCGGGCTGCGAGGCGGGCGCGTTTCGGGCCGCCGCTTCGGCTATTCGCAGGTGGTCAACGCGATGTACCTGTGCAACAAGGGCGTGATGTCGCGCAAGGAAGCGACCAGCAACATCCTGCGTGCGCTCAGCATGAACTGCGTGAAGTCGGTGCGCCCGGAGGCGCATCTCGACCGGCGCGGCAGGCTCATCGGCAACGTGATCGGGATTGCCGATCTGTGCATCGGCGCGGTGCGGCCCGAGCGCGCAGAGCGGCTTTGATTCACGCGCAGCGCGGCATTAAATGACCGCACCGCGCGCTCCGATGCGTGCGGCGCTCAGTTGCCCGAACCGCGCGCAATGCGACGCTGCTTCACCGCTTGCGCGAGCCCTTCGAGCACGCCCACGCTTTCGTCCCAGCCGATGCACGCATCGGTGATGCTCTGGCCATAGGTCAGCTCGCAGCCTTCCTTCAGGTCCTGGCGGCCCGCCACGAGGTGCGACTCCACCATCACACCGACGATGCGCTCGTCACCCCCCGCCACCTGGCGGCCGATGTCGGCGCACACCGGAATCTGGTTCTCGTGCTTCTTCGAGCTGTTTGCGTGGCTCGCGTCGATCATGAGTCGCGCGGCGAGACCCGCCTTGCCGATATCGCTGCACGCGGCGTTTACGCTATCCGCGTCGTAGTTCGGCGTCTTGCCGCCGCGCAGAATCACATGGCAGTCCTCATTGCCCGCGGTCGAGACGATAGCCGAGTGGCCGCCCTTCGTCACCGAAAGGAAATGATGCGGCTGCGAGGCGGCCTTGATCGCGTCCACGGCGATCTTCACGTTGCCGTCCGTGCCGTTCTTGAAGCCGACCGGGCACGACAACCCCGAAGCCAGCTCGCGGTGCACCTGCGATTCCGTTGTGCGCGCACCGATCGCGCCCCACGAGATGAGGTCGGCGATGTACTGCGGGCTGATCATATCGAGATATTCGGTGCCGGCGGGCAGGCCCAGCTCGTTGATCGAGACGAGCAATTCGCGCGCGGTGCGCAGACCGTCGTTGATCTTGAAGCTGTTGTCGAGGAACGGGTCGTTGATGAGGCCCTTCCAGCCCACCGTCGTGCGCGGCTTCTCGAAGTACACGCGCATCACGATTTCGAGTTCGTTCTTGAAGCGCTTGCGCTCTTCGACGAGCTTCTTCGCGTAGTCGACCGCGGCCTTCGTGTCGTGAATCGAGCACGGCCCGATGATGACGATCAGGCGGTCGTCCATGCCGTGCAGGATGCGGTGCATGGCGCGGCGCGATTCGAAGATCAGCGTGGAGGCCGCTTCCGAGCAGGGGAATTCGCGGATCAGGTGAGCGGGCGGCGTGAGTTCCTTGAGTTCGCGAATGCGGACATCGTCGGTGTTGTGCGGGGGCATGGTCGTTTTCTCCTGATCCTGTGCGTAGCGTGCGTCGTTCGGACGGTGCTTCAAATTCGGTTAGATGAAGGTGCGGCTCGCAACTGTTGTCGAAACTGCGGGGCGAAAAAAAAACCGCCAGGCTTGGCTGGCGGTTTCTCGTGTGTTCGGGGTCCTGCGCGTACTATCAACCCTCTCGATCCGCCAGCGGTCTGAGATACCAAAAGAAGTAAAAATAAAACTTCGTGGCGAACATGGCGGGTCTTGTCTGAACGTTCGTTACGTCGAAAGGGTGATTGCCTTTATAACCCGGCCGTCTCGTGGCTGGCAAGCAGGGTGCGGTAAAAAAGCGGATTATCTGCGCAAATAACGACTCATGTGCAGAAAATCCGCATAGCGATGCGGAATTCCCGCATCGCCGTGCATGGAATGCGCGCAGGCCAAACGCTTAAACCGTGCCGCCGACCGTCATGCGGTCGATGCGCAGCGTCGGCTGACCCACGCCCACCGGCACGCTCTGCCCCTCCTTGCCGCACACGCCCACGCCCGAATCGAGGCGCATGTCGTTGCCGATCATGCTCACGTACTTGAGCGATTCCGGGCCGCTGCCAATGAGCGTCGCGCCCTTCACGGGGTAGGTGATCTTGCCGTTCTCGATCATGTAGGCTTCGGAGGCCGAGAACACGAACTTGCCGTTCGTGATGTCCACCTGACCGCCGCCGAAGTTCACGGCATACAGACCGTTCTTCACCGAGCCGATGATTTCCTGCGGGTCCTTGTCGCCGTTGAGCATGTACGTGTTGGTCATGCGCGGCATGGGCAGCGCGGCGTACGACTCGCGGCGCGCGTTGCCCGTCACGGGCATCTTCATGAGGCGCGCGTTCAGCGAGTCCTGAATGTAGCCCTTGAGAATGCCGTCCTCGATCAGCGTCGTGCACTGCGTGGGGTTGCCTTCGTCGTCGATATTGAGCGAGCCGCGGCGGTTGGGCAGCGTGCCGTCGTCGACCACGGTCACGCCCTTCGCGGCTACCCGCTCGCCAATGCGCCCGGCGAACGCCGACGAGCCCTTGCGGTTGAAGTCGCCTTCGAGGCCGTGGCCGATCGCCTCGTGCAGCAGCACGCCGGGCCAGCCCGGGCCGAGCACGACGGTCATCGCGCCGGCGGGTGCCGGGCGCGCTTCGAGGTTCACGAGCGCAGCATGCACGGCGTCGTCCACGTACTTCGACAGGAGGTCGTCGGTGAAATAGCCATAGTCGTAGCGGCCGCCGCCGCCGCCGTTGCCGATCTCGCGGCGGCCGTTCTGCTCGGCGATCACCGTGACCGAGACGCGCACGAGCGGGCGGATGTCGGCGGCGAGCGCACCGTCACTGCGGGCCACGAGCACCACGTCGTACTCGCCCGCGAGCGCGGCCATGACTTGCGTGATGCGCGGATCGCGCCCGCGCGCCATCTCTTCGATGCGCTCGAGCAGCTTCACTTTTTCGGTGGCGTCGAGCGAGCTCAACGGGTCGGAGGGCAGGTACAGGTCGCGGCCCGTAATGCCCGTGAGCGACTTCGCCACCTGGATCTTCTGCTTGCCGCCGCCCGCCTTGGCGATCGAGCGCGTGGCGATGGCGGCCTGGCGGATCGCTTCGGGCGAGAGGTCGTCGGAGTAGGCGAAAGCGGTGCGCTCGCCGGACACGGCGCGCACGCCGACGCCCTGGTCGATGCTGAAGCTGCCCGACTTGACGATGCCTTCCTCGAGGCTCCAGGCCTCGCTGCGCGTGGTCTGGAAGTAGAGATCGGCGTAGTCGATGCGATGCGTGAAGATCTCGCCGAGCGTGCGCGTGAGCACTGCCTCGTCGAGGCCGTAGGGCGTGAGGAGCAGGTCCTTCGCGGTCGCCAGATTGCGGATGCCGGGTTCGATGATGTTCATGCGCTCTGTGGGATCAACGATAAAGTCTGTCAATGGAGATTCGGGCGCGGTGCTGCTAAATCAAGCGCCTTAAACGGAGAACTCGCGTGGAATTCGATGGGGTTCATTCGCGGGGCCAGTCGTCGCGTGCGTTGCATGCGTTACGTGCGTCATGCGCAGTCGAGCACGCGGTGACGCCACGCCGGAAGGCTCGCGCGCACGCTGGCGATGCGCTCGAGGTCGATGTCGCCGGCCACCACGCCCGGGCCTTCGTCGCGCACGTCGACGATCTCGCCCCACGGGTCGACCAGCATGCTGTGGCCCCATGTGCGGCGGCCGTTCTCGTGCGTGCCGCCTTGCGCCGCGGCGAGCACGTAGCACTGGTTCTCGATCGCGCGGGCGCGCAGCAGGAGCTGCCAGTGGGCGCGGCCGGTGGTGTAAGTGAACGCTGAAGGCACGACCATCAGTGCGCAGTCCCCCATGCGCCGGTACAGCTCGGGAAAGCGCAGATCGTAGCAGACCGACAGGCCGACACGGCCAAACGGGGCCTCGAACGTGCGCACCTCGGCGCCGGGCCGGATCGTGCGCGCTTCGTCGAACGATTCGGCGCCTTTTTCGAAATTGAAGAGGTGGATCTTGTCGTAACGCGCGCGCTCCTCGCCGCTCGGGTCGAACACGAGCGTGGTATTGAGCACACGGGTTTCCTCGGGCGCATTCAGCGGCAACGTGCCGCCGATCACCCACACGTCATGGCGCCTCGCGGCATCGGCGAGAAAACGCTGAATGGGGCCGTCGCCGTGGGGCTCGCGGATCGCCAGTTTGTCGCTGTCCTTGTGACCCATGAAGCAGAAATATTCGGGCAGCAACACGAGGCGCGCGCCCGCGGCGGCGGCTTCGGCGATCAACTGGTCCGCTTCGGCGAGATTGCGCTCGCGCTCGGGCGTGCTGACCATCTGCAGCGCGGCGACGCGAAACGGGTCGAGGGGGGGAGCGCTCATCGGCAGATCTTGATTGAGTTTCGGGATGCATGGCACGCATACCGCGTGCCCACGACGCGGCGCACCTGGCGGCAACTCAGTGCGCAAATCAGTGCACTGCGGCCGGCGCCTGCGCGTCCATCTTACCCTGATCGCCATGCAGCCGCTCGATGTGCGGTTTGGCCCACGGGCCCGTAATCGCGAAGTCCATCGCGAAGGCGTGCTCGAGCGTTTGCGAGAGCACGACGTCGCCGATCAGCGCGCCGAGGCCGAAGAGCGGATTGATGATGGCCGCCGCGACCACGCCCGCGCCCGCGCTGACCGTCGGCACCACGTGCACGTGCAGGTCCTGGGTTTCGTGCGCGAGGTCGACGCTGCCCGCCATCGTCGCGCGCCCGGGGGCGGTGACGAGCTTGAAATCGTTGGTGCTGCCAATGCCGTTCTGGATCCGCGCGGTGGCCGTCGCGCTCGTGAAGGGCAGGCCTTCGCCGATGACGTCGCGGAAGTCCGTCGTGAGGAAGCGCGCGAGGCTTTGCAGGCTCAGCACGCCGAGCAGCCTTGCCACGCCCGGATCGACCTTGAGGATCTGGCCGTGTCGCAGGTCAAGGGCGAGGTTGCCGTTGAGCGACGGGAAGTCGATGCGCGTGGGGCCGCCTTGCCATTCCAGGTTGCCCGCGAGCGTGCCCGAGCCGTTCTTGAGCACATGCGGCCGGCCGGCGCGTTGGAGCAGGGCGCCGGCGTCCTTGATGTCGAGATGGAAATCGAGCGCCGTGCGGCGCGCCGTGTACATGCCGGCTGCGGCCGAATCCTCGCTGGCTGCCGTGTCGCCCACCGCGCGCCAGTTTTCCGTGGCGGTGAGGTGCGCGTCCGGGTTGCTGATGTCGAGCTGATCGAGCTGCCAGACCGGCACGCCGTTGTCGTCGAAGTTGTGCGCGTTGACCTGGAGACGGCCGAGGTCGCGATCGCGCACGATGAGCTGGTTCACGACGAGGTCGATCGACGGCATGTTCTGCGCGGGCTGCGACATCGCCTGGCCGAGCAGGTCGTTTTCGGTGGCAGCGGGCACGGTGAGGCGCGCGAGCCGCGCTTCGAGCGTGCCCGGTGCGCCCGGCACGGCGCCGGGCTTCCACGAGACGTGGCCCGAGACCTGGTTGGAGGCGACGTTGGCCTGCCATTCGTTGCCGCGCTCGCCGGTGCGCGATGCGCCGAGCACGACGTTCTCCCAGTGGCGCTTGAGCAGCGTGAGCGTGCCGACGTGGACCGCGAAGCGCGAAGGCAGGAACTGGCCGACCGCGCCGTTGGGGGCGAGCGGCGACGAGGCGGCGGGTGGCGCGGCCGCCGTGGTGGCCGTAGTGGCCGATGCCGGGCTTTGCGGCGCGGCAGCCGCGGCGCTGGGCACGGCAGATTCGGAGGTTGCGCCCGGGGCCGCGTCTTGATTTTGAGCCATCCGCTCGGCCGCTCTTTCTGCGGCGGTTCGCGGCGGGGGAACCGCCGCCCGCGCGCCGCTTGCCGCCGCTCTCGCAGGCGTCGCGCCCTGGGCCTGGGCCGCCGCGGTCCCGCGCAGCTGCTGCACCACGGCGCGCCAGGCGTCGGCGTCGAAGGTGGGCAGGTCGACGGCGGCGGCCACGCCTTCCGAGGGTAGATCGGCCGGGCGGTTCATGCCGATCGCGCCGCGCACGACTTCCGGTACGTGACCCGGATGGCGGCGCATCACGTAGCGCGCGGCAAGCGGCCCGAGTGTGAGTTCTGCATGTTCGAACGCGGCGTCGTCGGCCCTGGCATCGGCGCCGACGGCGGATTCGGCGGGCGTGCCCGTGCCCGGCTGCAATTCGAAGTTCAGCGGCATCGGCGTGCCGGCGGCCTTGCCGAACGGCGCGGGCAGGTCGAGTGCGAGGCCGGTGAGATCGGCGTTCGCCTTCACGTCGGGCAGGCGCCCGCGCTGGCCGGCTACTGAAAGCGAGTAGGGCGCCGCGCCCGACAGGCGTCCGAGCGCCGCCGCCGCCATGCCATGCAGGTTCAGGCCACGCGCCGCATCGACCGCGACGTCGCCGGCCACGTCCACCTTATAGTGCCCGTCGTCGCGCATGCCGCCGCTCGCGCGCAGGTCGCCGCCGAGAAAGCGCGCCGTGAGCCGGTCGACATTGGCGCTGTGGTTCGTGAAGCGCACCTGCCCGGTGAGTTTCGAGACCGGCGGCACGTTCTTCGCGGTGAGCGTGTTGTTCTCGAAGCCGATGGCGCCCGCGAGCAGCACCTTCGGCATCGGATGGCGCGGGATCGTGAGTTTGAGTGCGAGCGTGGACTGCCCTTGCGCACGCACCTTCGCGGTGGCGTGCTTCGACATATAGCCGATCGAGCTGTTGTCCGCGTAGTCGAGCAGGTCCGCGAGCGGCCCGCGCCCGCTGCCCTCGATCACGATATCGGAGCCCTTGATGCCCAGTTCCTCGATGCGCCCGCTCACGTTGCGCAGCACGAAGTTGCGGTAGTGGCCGCGATCGACGTCGAAGCGCAGCTTGTTCTCATGCAGCTTGAACACGCCGTCGATGCCGTCGAACGCCGGCCAGACGTTCGGCGCGCCGTTGCGCATCGTGCGCGGCGGGAACGGCGACGGGTCGAAGCGGCCGCCCGTGAACGGCGCGACGATGCGGAACTGGCCCGCGTCGGGGTCGCGCGAGTAGGGGAATTTGGTGAGGTCGCCGTGGATCTCGATCGTCGCACCCTTCGACAGGCCCGCCTGCAGGCCGTGGCCGAGATAGATGCGCGTCTTCTCGCTGATGGCGGTGGGCAGGTAACGCGGGATGGCCTTGACCTTGGCCTCGTCGAAATGCGCGACGAGGTCGAGCGAGCCGCGTCCCTTGCCGGGGTTCGTGTAGTGCGCGGTCATCTTCGCGCGCGCGTCGGCGTTCTCGATGCCCAGGTTCGCGACATCGACGGTGAATGCCTTGAGCCGGTTGCCGGGCTCGCGCTCAGCGGCCACGGTCCATCTGGCCGCGCCCGAGAGCCGGTCGAACGTAAGGCGGGGATTGTCGAACACGCCAGGCAGCGTGATGGCGACGCTGTTCGTGTCGAGGTCGATGGTGCCGTGCGACTCGTCGGCGTCGATGTGCCCCCAGAGATTCTCGACCCCCGGCAGGCCCGCGCGCGGGTGGCCGCGCGGCGTGAGGCCCGGCCCCGGCTCCTGCGCATTCATGCTGATGCCCTGCAGGTCGCCCCTGAAGCGATAGTGGGTGACCGGCTCGACGCTGGTGGAGCGCTGCTCGGCAGCCGCTTCACCCGACTCGGGCTTCGCGCGCTCGAGGGAGAGGTCGTAGTTTGCCACCAGCCCGCGCGGGTCGAAGCGCACGAGCGCGCCCTGCACGCGACCGGGCAGCGGCAGCGCGCGCATGAACTCGGCGAGGATGCCGAGATCGATGCGATCGCCGCGCACGCTCATGAGTTGGCCATGCTGGAGCGTTTGCTGGCGAAAGCGCGCATCGAGCGTCGTGAGCGCGAGCGAGCGCGTGAGCGGCGTGCCGTCGTCGAGCGGCGGCTGGCCCAGTTCCGCGTGCAAGTCGCGCAGCTTGAGTGCGTAGTCGTCGGGCTGGATGCCGAGGCTCCAGTGGAAGCTCGCGACCGGCATGTCGAGCAGCGGCTGCGTGGGCCGCGTGCGCAGCGAGATGTTTGCGCCTTCCAGCGCGCCGCTCGCTTCGAGGATGCGTCCGTTCGAAAAGTGCGCCCAGATCGAGTTGTCGATGCGCCCCGCGTAGGTGGCGATCGGGAAGTTGATGTAGCGCGCGAGCGTGGGCAGATCGACGGGGCCGGTCGAGAGATAGGTGTCGCCCGTCCAGCTGATCGGCTTGCCGGCCTGTGCGTAGCGCGCGTGCGTGAAGTGCGCGCGGAAGTCGAGCGGGCCGTGCAGCACGGTGCCCTCGGCCGGCGCCTGGAGCGCGACGCGATGATCGTACCCGTCGTTGAGGATCGCGAGGCGGATGTGCGAGAACGCGAGGTCGGGCACGTCGCGCGTGGCGTCGTGCCAGCGCAGCGTGCCGCCGCGCAGCACGACGGCCTGCTGGCGCATGAGCCACGTCGTGAAGGTGGCGTTGCCCGTGTGTGCGGTGGGCACCGGCACGCCCGCCACGGTGAGCGTGCCGTCGTCCTCGCGCGCGATGTGCACGTCGGGCTGCTCGACCACAATGCTCGAGAGCAGCGGTTCGAGCAGCACGACCGAGCGCCACGACACCGAAGCCGTGGCGTGCGGCACGTCGAGCGCGATGTTGCCGTGGCGGTCGCGAATCGTCAGATCAGTGACGTCGATGCCGGGCTGGAAGCCTGACCAGTGCGGCGCGAGCTTGCCGATGCGCAATTCGGCGTGAATCTTCGAGGAGACGAGCTGCTCGATGCGCGGACGCAAGTTGTCCACGTATGGCAGCACGACATAGCGCAGACCGAGCAGCAGGACAGAGACAAGGAAATACAGGACGAGCGCGATGATCGCCAGCACGCGCAGTGTGTGGCGCAGGACCGGGTGATGATGGTGCGGACCCCCTGGCTCGGTAGCCTGGCTGGCATGTCCAGATTGGGGTAGGCCGGCGTGATCGTTTCGCTCGGACATGCTGCGGCGGGTGGGGTATGGTAGCGTTGCGTTCTAACGACGAAATGTATCACAGAGGGCCGTCAGAAGGCCCATCCGGGGAAGCCGGGATGGCCGCTCGGCGCGTGACACGCATGATTTTTTGCACTGCAGTGGCGGCTATGCCGGACGCATCGGCGAGACAGACCTCGAGAGCCCGTGGGCGGTGCATGCGTGGCGCGGGGCGAACCCTCGCGGTCGAACCGTCGAGATCGGCATCGTCGCATCGACACCGTCATCAACCCAGGCGCGCGCAGCGACACAACAGCGAACAGCGAGCCTTCCCGGCAAGCAGCACTTCATGACTGACATCCCTCTTCTGAGTTCCAGCTATTCCCGCTATGCAGCACGGGCTTACGCCGCGCGCCCTGGCCTCGCGGCGCAGGTCGAGGCGCTCGCCGCGGCACCGCTCTCGCGCGAACGCATCGTCGCGCGGCTCGACGCGTTGAGCGGGGAACTGCTCGCCGAAGCAAACGCCGCACCTGGCGCAGCGCTCAACGACGAGCAGTTGAAGAAGGTCCTGCGCCAGTTGCGCGTGGAAGTGATCTGCGCGGTGATGGAGCGCGATCTCGGCGGCGTGGCCGACGTCGCCGAAGTGACCGGCAGCATGACCGATCTCGCCGAAGTCACGATCCAGCGCGCGCTCGCCTGCGTGAGCGCCGACCTCGAAACGCTCTTCGGCGAGCCGCGCGGCCCGGGCGGCGAGCGCCTCACGCTCGGCGTGGTGGGGATGGGCAAGCTGGGCGGACGCGAGCTGAACGTTTCGTCCGACATCGACCTGATCTTCGTCTACGAGGACGACGGCGAAACCACGGGAGGCCAGCGCGCGCCCATCGCCACGCAGGACTTCTTCACGCGCGTGGGCAAACGCCTGATCGCCGCGCTCTCCGACGTGACGGCCGATGGCTTCGTGTTTCGCGTGGACATGCGTCTGCGCCCGAACGGCGACTCCGGGCCGCTCGTGTGCAGCCTCGGCATGCTCGAAGAGTACTTCTACGTGCAGGGCCGCGAGTGGGAGCGCTATGCGTGGATCAAGGGGCGGCTCGTTTCCGAGGACGAGAGCGACAGCGCGCTGCGTCTTGCCCGTCAGCTCGATTCGCTCGTGAAGCCATTTGTCTACCGGCGCTACCTGGACTTTGGCGTGATCAGCGCAATCCGCTCGCTGCACTTGCAGATTCGCCAGGAAGCGCAGCGGCGCGCCATGATGCGCCCCGACAAGGCCGACGACATCAAGCTCGGGCGCGGCGGGATTCGTGAGATCGAGTTCAGCGCCCAGGTGTTCCAGCTCATTCGCGGCGGTCAGGACGCGGGTTTCCGCGTGCGCCCGACGCTCGCGGTGCTCGGCTACGCCGCCGCGCGTGGACTGATCGCGCCGGAGGTGTGCGGCGAGCTCGCGCGCGCCTACAACTTCCTGCGCGACCTCGAGCATCGCCTGCAATACCGCGACGATGCGCAAACGCACGCCATGCCTGTCGACGCCGAGGAGCGCGCGGCGCTCGCGAAGTCGATGGGCTTTGCCGACTACGCCGCGCTGATGACGACGCTCGACGGCCACCGCGACAACGTCGAGCGCCAGTTCGTGCAGATTTTCTCCGACAAGATGGGCGGCGAGGGCGGCTGCGGCGCCTCGGAAGACGGCGCGGCGGCATGGGTCTGGAGCGGTGCGCTCATGGAAGAGGGCGCCGAAGACTCGTTGCTCGAACGTCTCACGGAACTGGGTATCGACGACCCGGCGCCGCTGCTCGCGCGCCTGCGCGGACTCTGGCAGTCGGCGCGTTACGCGGGGCTGCCCGAGAAGAGCCGCGAGCGCTTCGATAGCGTCGCGCAGCGCGCGCTCGAAGCTGCACGCACGCTCGAGCCGCGCGAGCGGCGCGGCGACACGCTCGCGCGCATGTTCGACCTGCTCGAAGCCGTGATCCGGCGCGGCGCGTATCTCGCGCTGCTCTGCGAATATCCGGATGCGCTCAGCCGCGTGCTCAAGGTGCTGGGCGGCTCTCGCTGGGCGGCGGGCTATCTGATCCGCCATCCGCAACTGCTCGACGAACTGCTCGACGACGAGGCAGTTGCATCGCCCTTCGACTGGCCTGAATTCTCGCGTCTGTTGCGCGCACGGCTCGCCGCTGCCGCCGACGTCGAACAGCAGATGGACCTGCTGCGTCACGCGCACCAGGCCGAGGTGTTCCGCATCCTGCTCAACGACCTGGCGGGGCGGCTCTCGGTGGAGCACGTGAGCGACCGGCTCTCGGAGCTTGCCGACGCCGTGCTCGACGTGACCATCGAGACCGTGTGGAAGCAGTTCGCCAAACGCCATCGCGAGGTGCCGCGCTTCGCGGCGATCGCTTACGGCAAGCTGGGCGGCAAGGAGCTGGGCTACGCGTCGGACCTCGACATCATCTTTCTGTACGAAGACGAGGACGAGCGCGCCTCGGAGATCTACGCGACCTTCGCGCGCCGCCTCATCACGTGGCTCACCACGGCCACCGGCGCGGGCACGTTGTTCGACGTCGATCTGCGCCTGCGGCCGAACGGCGAGTCCGGGCTGCTCGTGACCGACCTCGATGCGTTCCGCCGCTACCAGCTGCGCGAGGGCGACGCCGCGAACACGGCGTGGGTCTGGGAGCACCAGGCACTCACGCGTGCGCGCTTCTCGGCCGGGGACGTGGCGATCGGCAGCGCCTTCGAGGCGATCCGCGTGCAGGTGCTGACCACGCCGCGCGACGCCGCGCCGCTCGCGAAGGAAATCGTGGAGATGCGCCAGCGCGTGGAAGACGGCCACCCGAACCGCACCGAACTCTTCGACCTGAAGCATGACCGCGGCGGCATGGTGGACATCGAGTTTCTCGTGCAGTACTGGGTGCTGCTGCATGCGGCGCAGGACCCCGAGCTGATCCGCAACACGGGCAATATCGCGTTGCTGCGCGAGGTGTCGCGCTTCGGGCTCATGAGTGAGGAGGAGGCCGAGACGATAGGCTCGGCGTACCGGCTGTATCGCAAGCTGCAGCATCAGTTGCGGCTCGACGGGATGGAGAAGGCGCGTGTCGATCCGGCGCGTGTGGAGCGCGAGCGCGAGGCCGTGCTGGCGTTGTGGAAGCGCGTGTTCGGGGAGCGCGGGGAGGCTTAGGGCCGCAGCAAAAGCCTGGCCAGAACGTCCTTCAGGTCTCTGCGGGTGTCGACGATCAAATGGATATAGATCATCGGATCGTCAATCTCGTAGATGATGCGGTTCATGCCGCTTACTATCTGCCGATAGTTCGTAGAGCCCAGTTCCGCGAGCTCAGGGGGAACGTGCCCATTTCGGGGAAATGCCTCGAGTTGTTCAATATCGTCGCGAATCTTCGCCGATGTTTCACGCCAGGCCTTCGGGCCGAATTTGGCGATCACGTAACGTCGAATGTCTTGCATGTCGGTCCGCGCCGACTGGAGGAAGACGGCCTTCATGCAATACCGTCGTCCTTGTCCATCTGCTCCAGTTCAGTGAAAACATCACTCGCCGGAATGTAACGACCGGCTTCGATGTCCTTGCGCCCCAGCGTCAGAATCTTCAGAAGTGCTAACGTTTGTTGCATATCCTCGTAGGATTGTGCGTCCTGCACGACGACCCGAGCTTCACCGTTTTGGGTGATCAGCATCGGCTCGCCACTTTCCGTGATCTCGCGGACGATCTCAGCGGCGTGGCTCTTCAGATAGCTAATGGGCTTCACCTGGCTGGGCTTCATCTCCGTTCCTCGGGCTGGCATGTCAATAGGACTAAATATAGACCTAAATTCGGACTGATTGGAGGCAATATTTAGGGTTGTATCAACGAGGCAGGGAAGCTCAAGCCGCTAGCATCTCCTTCGCATGCCGCCTGGTCGTCGCGGTAATCTCCAGCCCGCCTAGCATGCGCGCGACTTCCTCCACCCGGCCGCCCCTGTCGAGCGGCGTGACGGCCGAGACCGTGCCGCCGTTGCCGTCGCCGGACTTCGCCACCTGGAAGTGGTGATCGCCGCGTGCCGCGACCTGCGGCAAGTGCGTCACGCACAGCACCTGGCGCGCGCGACCGAGCTGGTGCAGCAAACGTCCCACCACTTCGGCGACCCCGCCGCCAATGCCCGTATCCACTTCGTCGAAGATCAGCGTGGGCGTGGGGCTCGCCGCGCTCGCGATCACGGCAAGCGCGAGACTGATACGTGCGAGCTCGCCGCCCGAAGCGATCTTCGCGAGCGGGCGCAGCGGCACGCCGGCATGGCCCGCCACGCGGAATTCGATCTGCTCCAGACCATGGGCCCCGCCGATCGGCTCGCCGGTCGAGCTGCTGCCGAGCGCCACGAGCGCGACTTCGAAGCTGCCGCCGGCCATCGACAGTTCCTGCATGCCTTGCGTGACCGCCGAGCCGAGCGCCTTCGCCGCCTTGGCGCGCGCCTTCGAGAGCTGGCGTGCCTGTGCGAGATAGGCTTCCTGCGCCTTCTGCTCGGCGGCGCGCAGGCCGTCGAGATCGGATGCGGCGTCGAGTGCCGCGAGCTGCTGGCGGCGCGACGCGTGTTCCTCAGGTAGCGTTTCGGCCGGCAGGCGGAACTTGCGCGCCGTCGAATGCAGCGCGTCGAGGCGCCGTTCGACCTGCGCGAGATGTTGCGGATCGAGATCGAGGCGTTGCGCGTAGTGCGAGAGCGAGTACGCCGCTTCCTGGATCTGGATCGCGGCCGGTTCGAGCGCGGCGAGGGCGTCGTTGAGTTCGGCGTCGACTTCGGCGAGGGAGCGCAGCTTCGAGACGATCGAGTTCAGCTGCGAGAGCATCGCCTCGTCGGATTCCGATAACGCCGCGAGCGCGCCTTGTACGCCTTCGATCAGGTTGGCCGAGTTCGAAAGCCGCACGTGCTCCGCGTTCACTTCCTCCCATTCGCCCGGCTGCGGCGCGAGCTTGTCGAGCTCGGCGAGCTGCCACGCGAGGCGCTCGCGCTCGAGCTGCAGCTCGCGGTCGCGCGACATGGCGCTCTGCAGGGCGAGACGCGCGTCGCGTGCCTCGCGCCACGCGCGCGTGACGGTGGCGGCGAGATCCGTGAGGCCCGCGTGCGTGTCGAACAGTTCGCGCTGCGCGTCGGGGCGCATGAGCAGTTGGTGAGCATGCTGGCCGTGGATGTCCACCAGCATTTCGCCCAGCTCGCGCAGTTGCGCGAGCGTGGCGGGCGTCCCGTTGATGAAGGCGCGCGAGCGCCCGCCGCTGTCCACCACGCGGCGCATCATGACCGTGTGCTCGCCGTCGCCGTTCGTGAGCGCCTGCTCGTCGAGCCAAAGCGCGGCATGCGCGGGCACGTCGAACTCGGCGGTGATGTCGGCGCGGGCCTCGCCGGTGCGCACGACGCTCGCGTCGGCGCGCGTGCCGAGCGTGAGGGCGAGGGCATCGATCAGGATCGACTTGCCCGCGCCGGTTTCGCCGGAAAACACGGTGAAACCGCTATCGAATTCGAGGTCGAGCGCGGCGACGATCACGAAGTCGCGAATCGAGAGATGGCGAAGCATGGCGTCTGGTTCTGCTTTTTTGGGTTGGCTTTGACTACCGTGGGACTGCTGGCTGCATGGCAACGCACGCGCGCGCTTCACGCTAAGACGCGGGTTTAGTCCTCCGGATCGCCCTGCAGCGAGGGGTGCTCGTTCCAGTGCAGCTTCTTGCGCAGCGTGCGGTAGTAGCTATAGCCGACCGGGTGCAGGAAAGGCACCGTGTGGCGCGAGCGGCGCACCTCGATCACGTCGTTCAGCTCCAGCGCCGTGAACGACTGCATGTCGAAGTTCACGTTGACGTCGCGGCCCGCCACGATCTGGATGCTCACCTTGCAGTCGTCGGGCAGCACGATCGGGCGGTTCGAGAGCGCGTGCGGCGCGATCGGTACGAGCACGATGCCTTGCAGCTGCGGATGCAGGATCGGCCCCTGCGACGAGAGCGCGTAGGCGGTCGAGCCCGTGGGCGTCGCGACGATCAAGCCGTCTGAGCGCTGGTTGTACATGAAGCGGCCATCCACGTTCACGCGCAGTTCGGCCATGCCCGAAAAGCCGCTACGGTTCACGACCACGTCGTTGAAGGCGAGCGCGTGGTAGATCGGGTCGCCGTCGCGGGTGATGCGCGACTCCAGCAGCGAGCGCTCCTCGCGCTCGAACGAGCCCGCGAGCAGTTGCGGCACGACCTCCTGCATCTCGGAGAACGCGATGTCGGTAATGAAGCCGAGCCGCCCGTGGTTGATGCCGATGAGCGGCGTGCGGTAGGGCGCGAGCTGGCGGCCGATGCCGAGCATCGTGCCGTCGCCGCCGAGCACGACGGCCACGTCCGCGCGCGCGCCGATTTCGGACGGCTGCAGCGCGGGATAGCCTTGCGCGCCGATTTCCTCTGCGGTTTGCGCTTCGAACACGACCTCGAAGCCGCGCTTCGAAATGGTCTGGGCGAGCGCCGTCAGCGGCTCGGCAATGCCCGGCGTATTGCTGCGCCCAACGAGCGCAACCGTCTTGAACTGGCTCTGGATCTTCTGGATCTGCATGCCGGCATTACACCATAGTCAGGTCACGAAAAGAACCTGGCGCAAGCCGGGCGCGGCCCGCCAGGCCTTGCGCGCCGCGCCCTCCCGCCCTAAGCCGGTGACACGGCGATGACAACGCGCGATGTGCCAGACGATGTGCCATGCAACATGCCCGGCGGTAACGGCCGAAACCGGGCCGCCCCGCGCTGCGGGCCTGCCCGTCGGGCCCGACCTGGCGGCGCACTCGCGGCCAACCCGCCATTAGGCTAAAATTTTGAGTCATGCTAGATCCCCGCGCACAAACCCTCCTCAAGACGCTGATCGAGCGCTACATCGCCGAAGGTCAGCCGGTCGGCTCGCGCACGCTGTCGCGCTATTCCGGCCTGGAACTGAGCCCGGCGACGATCCGCAACGTCATGTCGGACCTCGAGGAGCTGGGTCTCGTGTCCAGCCCGCATACCTCGGCCGGGCGTGTGCCCACGCCGCGCGGCTATCGCCTGTTCGTCGACACCATGCTCACCGTCGAGCCCAGTTCGGACGACGACGCGCTCACGCGGGCGGTAAAGACCACGCTGCGCCCCGGCGAGCCGCAGAAAGTGGTGGCGGCGGCGGCCAGCGTGCTCTCGAACCTCTCGCAGTTCGCGGGCGTGGTGCTGACGCCCCGGCGCAGCCACGTGTTCAAGCAGATCGAGTTCATGCGCCTGTCCGACAAGCGCATCCTGCTCATCATCGTGACGCCCGAAGGCGACGTGCAGAACCGCATCATGGCGACGCAGCGCGACTTCACGCCTTCCGAGCTCATCGAAGCCTCGAATTACATCAACGCGCACTTCGCGGGCCTGTCGTTCGACGAGGTGCGCCGCCGCCTGCGCGAGGAAATCGACGCGCTGCGCGGCGACATGACCTCGCTCATGCACGCGGCGGTGACCGCGAGCACCGAAGAGCCCGAAAGCGGCGACACCTTGCTCATTTCCGGCGAGCGCAACCTGCTCGAAGTGGCCGACCTTTCCTCGGACATGGCGCGCCTGCGCAAGCTCTTCGACGTATTCGACCAGAAAACCAGCCTGCTGCAGCTGCTCGACGTCTCGAGCCACGCGCAGGGTGTGCAGATTTTCATCGGAGGCGAGTCGCAACTCGTGCCGATCGAGGAAATGAGCGTGGTGACGGCTCCCTACGAGGTGAACGGCAAGATCGTCGGCACGCTCGGCGTGATCGGACCGACGCGCATGGCGTACAACCGCGTGATTCCGATCGTCGACATCACGGCGCGCCTGCTCTCGCTCACGCTCAGCCAGAACTGAGCGCCGCATCGGGCACCCCGGCCTTTCCGACGATCATCCCTCGAAAGGCGTGGTGCGCGCCATCGGCCGAATGGCCAACGCGCGGTGGTCACTCGCCGCGTCGCGGGTCCGGTTTGGCCCGCCAGGACCGCCCGCTATAATGCTTGTTTCATGCAACCGTTGCTGCGCATTCGCGCGGCGCCACAGATCGCCTATGCGTTTCGACCTGGAGCGGCCTTCGCAGTCCGCCGCGGCGCATCGCGTCGCCGTGCTGCTCATCAACCTGGGCACGCCGGACGCGCCCACGCCGCGCGCCGTGCGCCGCTATCTCGCGCAGTTTCTGTCCGATCCGCGCGTGGTCGAGATTCCGGCGCCGATCTGGCAGGTCATCCTGCGCACGCTGATCCTGCCGTTTCGCGGCCGGTCGTCGGCGAAGAAGTACGCGGCGGTCTGGACGCCCGAAGGCTCGCCGCTGCGCGTGCATACGCAGAAGCAGACCGACGGCCTGCGCCATCTGCTGCAAATCAACGACTACACGGTCCTCGTCGATTACGCGATGCGCTACGGCACGCCCGACATCCCGGCGATGCTGAACCAGCTCAAGCTCGCGGGCGCGGAACGCATCCTGCTCATGCCGATGTATCCGCAGTACTCGGCGTCGACCACGGCCACGGCGTTCGACGCGGCCTTCGCCGCGCTGCGCCGCATGCGCAACCAGCCGGAAATCCGCACGGTGCGCGGCTATCACGACCATCCGGCGTATATCGCGGCGCTCGCGGCGCAGGTGCACCAGTACTGGCACGCGCACGGCAAACCCAATTTCGCGGCGGGCGACCGCCTCGTGCTGAGTTTTCACGGGGTGCCGAGCCGTACGCTCGATCTGGGCGACCCGTACCACGACCAGTGCCAGCAAACGGCCGCGCTCCTCATGCACGCGCTGGAGCTAACGCCGGTCGAATGCCGGGTGACCTTCCAGTCGCGTTTTGGGCGGGCGCAATGGCTCCAGCCATACACGGCGCCCACGCTGCGGGAACTGGGCGCGGGCGGCGTGCACCGTGCGGACGTGTTCTGCCCTGGTTTCACGGCGGATTGCCTGGAAACCATCGAGGAAATCGGCATGGAAGTGCGCGACGAGTTCCTGCACGGCGGCGGCAAGGAGTTTCACCGCATAGCATGCCTGAATGCCTCGCCGGCGTGGATCGCGGCGCTGGGCGAGATTGTTGCGCAGCACCTGCAGGGCTGGCCCGTGCAAGCCGCGGCGCCGGCTGGCGCAGTGGCCTGACCCAGTGAACTGAGCGTGAACTGCGCGGCGCATCCGGAAAGCTTCTGATGAACTACAAGATTTCGACCGAACCTGGCGCGCGGCTGCGCATCGACAAATGGTTATGGGCGGCGCGTTTCTTCAAGACGCGCTCGCTCGCCTCGGACGCCGTGGGCAAGGGGCGCGTGCGCATTGGCGGCGACGCCGTGAAGGCATCGAAGGACGTGCGCGTGGGCGACCTCGTCGAAATCGAGATCGATCACGTGGTCTGGGAAGTGCAGGTATTGGGCATTTGCGAGATGCGCGGGCCCGCCAGCATCGCGCAGACGCTCTATGCGGAAACTGAAGCCGGGCGCGAGCGGCGCGCGGCGGAGCAGGACCGGCGCCGGCTCTTTCGCGAACCGGCTGCCGTGTTACAGGGCAGGCCGACCAAGCGCGACCGCCGCACTATCGACAAATTTTCGCGTGAGGGTTGAAGAGCGCTTCCATCGTAGCGTGCACGCCCCCGTATTCCGTCGTGTTTTCGTTCACGGCGCCCGACATGCAGATGGTCGTAGTCCCGGCGATGAGTACCAGCGCGACCACCGATATGGCAAAGGTCAGTTTCACGGTACTCCCCTTGGGATCGCAGCAAAACAGCCAGTCTCGAGGCCCGGATAGCGTTTTTATGTGCGGTGATGCTGCTAAAAAAGTGCTGTCCGTGGGCCCATTCGGTGCGGTGCCGGGCTCAGGGTAAACGCGTCATGAGCAGCACCTGTTCCTGAGTGTAGGTCAGGGATGTCCCTTACTCAATTTCATTTTTGCGGCGCTGCAGTAATGATTGTTACGGGCGATTGCGTGGCTTGATTTTCTGTATAAAAAAGCCGCAAGCGCCTCTTGAAACAAGCGATCCGGCACCCATGTGCTCTCGCGATGTCCGAAGCCTCTGTCGCGTCGGCGCAACGGCCCAGGCGCAGTAGAGCGGCCGGCGTCATGGCGCCCGAAGCTTTGTTCCCTTTTTCACTATTCAACGACGTTCAGCGACATGGAAAACACGCAAGAGAACCCGACGAGCCAGAACCCCACGCCCGCGGACGAGGCGTCGCAGGCAGCCCAGCCCCAGACGGCTGAAGCGGCCGAGCAGGCAGCCCAAGGCGGCGTGGACCAGAACGCAGCGGCGCTTGCCGAGGCCGCACTGGCCGAAGCCCAAGCGAAAGTCGCCGAATTGCAGGACGCCTTCGTCCGCGCCAAGGCCGAGACCGAGAACGTACGCCGCCGCGCGCAGGAAGACGTCGCCAAGGCGCACAAGTTCGCGATCGAAAACTTCGCCGAGCATTTGCTGCCGGTGATGGACAGCCTCGAAGCCGCTCTCGCCCATAACTCCGACGACCTCGCCAAGGTCAACGAAGGCGTCGAACTCACGCTCAAGCAGCTCACCGGCGCGCTAGAGAAGGGCAAGGTCCTCGCCATCAACCCCGTCGGCGAGAAGTTCGACCCGCACCGTCACCAGGCCATCTCGATGGTCCCGTCCGAGCAGGAAGCGAACACGGTGGTCAGCGTGCTGCAAAAGGGCTATGTGATCGCCGACCGCGTGCTGCGTCCGGCGCTCGTGACCGTTTCGGCACCGAAGTAAGAAAGATGTAAGTAATGCGGTGGCCTGAAGGAACCCAAAGGAACCCAAAGGCCCTGCGATTAAAAAAAATGATGGAACGCATAGCCCAAACCCCTTGAAATCGCCGTAGCGGCACTTATTTGGGCAGTAGTTCCGTATTGAAGTGGACGCCAGCCGCGCACAAGGGAAAACGCGGCTCGAGCATGTAGTTACCTGCGCAGCGCGAAAGCGGCGTCCGCACAGCGACCAAATTCTGGAGATTTGACAAAAATGGGCAAAATCATTGGTATTGACCTCGGCACCACCAACTCGTGCGTGGCGCTGATGGAAGGCAATCAGGTCAAGGTGATCGAGAACTCGGAAGGCGCCCGTACGACGCCTTCGATCATCGCCTACATGGACGACAACGAAGTGCTGGTCGGCGCACCGGCCAAGCGCCAGTCGGTCACGAACCCGAAGAACACGCTGTACGCAGTCAAGCGCCTGATCGGCCGCCGCTTCGAAGAGAAGGAAGTGCAGAAGGACATCGGCCTGATGCCCTACAAGATCGTCAAGCACGACAACGGCGACGCCTGGGTCGAAGCGCATGGCGCGAAGCTCGCGCCGTCGCAGGTTTCGGCTGAAGTGCTGCGCAAGATGAAGAAGACCGCTGAAGACTACCTCGGCGAGCCGGTCACCGAAGCCGTGATCACGGTTCCCGCGTACTTCAACGACAGCCAGCGTCAGGCCACCAAGGACGCCGGCCGCATCGCCGGCCTGGAAGTCAAGCGCATCATCAACGAGCCGACGGCAGCCGCACTCGCGTTCGGTCTGGACAAGGCCGAAAAGGGCGACCGCAAGATCGCCGTGTTCGACCTGGGCGGCGGCACGTTCGATATCTCGATCATCGAAATCGCGGATGTCGACGGCGAAATGCAGTTCGAAGTGCTCTCGACCAACGGCGACACGTTCCTCGGCGGTGAAGACTTCGACCAGCGCATCATCGATTACATCATCGGCGAGTTCAAGAAAGAGCAGGGCGTCGACCTCTCGAAGGACGTGCTCGCGCTGCAACGCCTGAAGGAAGCCGCTGAAAAGGCCAAGATCGAACTGTCGTCGGGCCAGCAGACCGACATCAACCTGCCGTACATCACGGCAGACGCGTCGGGTCCGAAGCACTTGAACCTCAAGTTCACGCGCGCCAAGCTGGAAGCGCTGGTCGAGGAACTGATCGAGCGCACCATCGAGCCGTGCCGCATGGCGATCAAGGACGCAGGCGTGAAAGTCGGCGACATCGACGACGTGATTCTCGTCGGCGGCCAGACGCGTATGCCGAAGGTGCAGGAGAAGGTGAAGGAGTTCTTCGGCAAGGACCCGCGCCGTGACGTGAACCCGGACGAAGCCGTGGCCGTTGGCGCCGCGATCCAGGGCCAGGTGCTCTCGGGCGACCGCAAGGACGTGCTGCTTCTCGACGTGACCCCGCTGTCGCTCGGTATCGAGACGCTCGGCGGCGTGATGACGAAGATGATCAACAAGAACACCACGATCCCGACCAAGCACGCACAGGTCTACTCGACGGCGGACGACAGCCAGTCGGCCGTGACGATCAAGGTGTTCCAGGGCGAGCGCGAAATGGCAGCGGGCAACAAGCTGCTCGGCGAGTTCAACCTCGAAGGCATTCCGCCCGCACCGCGCGGCGTGCCGCAGATCGAAGTGACCTTCGACATCGACGCGAACGGCATTCTGCACGTGGGCGCGAAGGACAAGGCCACCGGCAAGGAAAACAAGATCACCATCAAGGCGAACTCGGGTCTGTCGGAAGCCGAAATCGAGAAGATGGTGAAGGACGCCGAAGCGAACGCGGAAGAAGATCACCGTCTGCGCGAGATTGCCGACGCGCGCAACCAGGGCGACGCGCTGGTTCACAGCACGAAGAAGGCCGTGGCCGAGTACGGCGACAAGATCGAAGCCAGCGAAAAGGAAACGATCGAAGCCGCGCTGAAGGACCTCGAAGAAACGCTGAAGAGCTCGTCGGCCGACAAGGCGACGATCGAGGCGAAGGTGGAGGCGCTGTCGGCAGCGTCGCAGAAGCTCGGCGAGAAGATGTACGCCGACATGCAGGCGCAGCAGGCAGGCGCGGCCGGTGCCGCCGGCGCGGGTGCCGCAGGTGCCGGTGCGGCCGAGCAGGGTGCGCAGAACGACGCCGACGACGTGGTCGACGCCGAGTTCAAGGAAGTCAAGAAGGACTAAGCCGGTTCGTGGCGGTCATGACCGTTCTGCCTGATCAGCGAACGGTCGTGATCCGATGAAAGCGACTACGAAAGCGGCCGCATCGGTTACGATGCGTGTCAGCATTGCAGCGCCTGGCGAGCCATCCGGCTCTCCGGGCACATTTGTTTTATGGAGGCCGTTCTCTTTCAGGGGCCGCCGCGGCGTGAGAAGCGCCTGTGCGGATGTTCAGGGGAACGGCAAACGGGTCACGAGATCCAGCATTCAAGAGGAGCCGGCGCGCGCCGTGAAGCGCGAGGCCGGCGTTGAACCGATATGGCGAAACGGGATTACTACGAGGTTCTGGGCGTCGCGAAGAACGCGAGCGACGACGAAATCAAGAAGGCGTATCGCAAGCTCGCGATGAAGTATCACCCCGACCGCAATCCGGACAACAAGGATGCGGAAGAGCATTTCAAGGAGGCCAAAGAGGCCTACGAAATGCTGTCGGACTCGCAAAAGCGCGCGGCTTACGACCAGTACGGCCACGCCGGCGTCGATCCCAACATGGGCGGCGCGGGCGCGCAGGGCTTCGGCGGGTTCGCGGACGCTTTCGGCGACATCTTCGGCGATATCTTCGGCCAGGCCGCTGGCGGCGGCCGCGGTGGCCAGCGCAGCGGCCCGCAGGTGTATCGTGGCGCGGACCTGCGCTACAGCATGGAAATCTCGCTGGAGCAGGCGGCGCACGGCTACGAGACGCAGATCCGCGTGCCGGGCTGGACCGGCTGTGAAGTCTGTCACGGCTCGGGCGCGAAGCCCGGCACGAAGCCCGAAACCTGCCCGACCTGCCATGGTTCGGGTTCGGTGCGCATGTCGCAAGGCTTCTTCAGCATCCAGCAGACTTGCCCTAAGTGCCACGGCACGGGCTCGTACATTCCTGAACCCTGCACGAACTGCCACGGCGCAGGCAAGGTCAAGGAAACCAAGACGCTCGAAGTGAAGATTCCGGCGGGCATCGACGACGGCATGCGCATCCGTTCGGCCGGCAACGGCGAGCCTGGCATCAACGGCGGGCCGTCGGGCGATCTGTATGTCGAGATCCACATCAAGCAGCACGCGGTGTTCGAGCGCGACGGCGACGACCTGCACTGCCAGATGCCGATTCCGTTCACCACGGCGGCGCTGGGCGGCGAGATCGAAGTGCCGACGCTGGCGGGCCGCGCCTCGTTCACGGTGCCCGAAGGCACGCAGTCGGGCAAGACTTTCCGTCTGCGTGGCAAGGGCATCAAGGGTCTGCGTTCGAGCATCGCCGGCGATCTGTATGTGCATGTTCAGGTGGAAACGCCGGTCAAGCTCACCGAACACCAGCGCGAGATGCTGCAGCAGTTCGAGAAGTCACTCGTGGAAGGCGGTTCGCGCCACAGCCCGCAAAGCAAGAGCTGGTTCGACCGCGTGAAGAGCTTCTTCGACTGACGCGCTTTTCCGGCGTCACCATGCAGCAGGTAAGCAGCAGGTAGTGATCAGCAATGGCAGTCAATCCTGGCGGCGCGACTTTCGCGCTGCTCGACGATGGCGACTCGACGGCGGTGAGCCGCTCGAGCCGCCTCTATACGGGGTTCGTGCGCGAGCTTGCGTGCCAACGCGCGGCGGATCTCGACGCGGTGTGCGCGCAGGCGAATGCCGAACTGGGCAAGGGACTTCACGCCCTCGTGATCGGCGACTACGAGTTTGGACGCACGCTCGAATTCGCCAGGCGCGACACGACCTCATCCGACGAAACGCAGCACGGCCACGCCGCGCTGCGTTTTTTATTGTTCGAACGCTGCAAAACGCTCTCGCGCGAGGAAGCCGATGCTTGGCTCGCGGCGCAAGAGGGCGCTGAAGCGTCTGCGCCTGCAGGCGTGGCGGGCGTGACGATCGGTGTCGATCGCGAGCGCTTCGAGCATGACATCGCCGCCGTGCAGGATGCCTTGCGCACGGGCGACTCGTATCAGATCAACTACACCTACCGGCTCGGCTTCGAGGCGTACGGTTCGCCGCTCGCGCTTTACAGGCGCTTGCGCGAGCGTCAGCGCGTGCGTTACGGCGCGCTGATCGCGTTGCCGGGCGACCGCTGGGTGCTCTCGTGCTCGCCGGAGCTGTTCGTGGAGAAGCGCGGCCAAACGTTGCGCGCGAAACCGATGAAGGGCACGGCCGCGCGCAGCGCCGATGCGGAGCAGGACGCCGCCGCCGCGCGTTTTCTCGCGAACGACCCCAAGAACCGCGCCGAGAACGTGATGATCGTCGACCTGCTGCGCAACGACCTCTCGCGCGTCGCGCAAACCGGCTCGGTGCGCGTCCCGGCGCTCTTCAGTGTCGAGCCCTACGCGTCCGTCTGGCAGATGACTTCGACCGTGGAAGCGACGCTGCGCGAAGGTACGACATTCGCCGGCGTCATGCGCGCGCTTTTCCCGTGCGGCTCGATCACGGGTGCGCCCAAGCACCGGACGATGGAGCTGATCGAAGCGCTCGAGCATGCGCCGCGCGGGCTTTACACAGGCACGATAGGCTGGCTCGAGGCGCCCTCGGCAGGCGAGGTTTGCGGCGACTTTTGCCTTTCGGTCGTGATCCGCACGTTGACGCTCGACGCGCCGTCCGGGGGCACGGGCGCCACTCGGCGCGGCGAAATGGGCGTCGGCGCGGGCATTGTGCTCGACAGCGTGGCCGCCGACGAATACGAGGAGTGCCGCTTGAAAGCCCGTTTTCTGACCGATGCCGATCCGGGTATCGAATGCTTCGAAACGATGTACGCGACGCGCGCTGGTGGCGTGCGGCACGTGGAGCGCCATCTCACGCGGCTCGCTGCGAGCGCGGCGTGGCTCGGCTTCCCGTGCGACGTTCAAGCGTTGCGAGCGCGCATCGACGAAACCTTGGCCAAATTTGCTGACCAAAACGCGCCACACCGTTTGCGTCTCGCGCTCGGCAAGAGCGGGGCAGCGACGATTACCAGCGCACCGCTTGCGCCGCTCGCGCAAGACACCGTAGGCGTGCTGCTGGCATCGGACTACGGCTTTGCGCCGGTCGAATCCGCCGACGCGCTGTTGCTGCGCAAGACCACGCGCCGTGCAGAATTCGATCGTGCGTGGCGCGAGGCCGAAGCACAGGGCGGCTTCGACATGCTGTTCTTCAACGAGCGCGGCGAACTGACCGAAGGCGGCCGCTCGAACGTGTTCGTGAAGCGCGACGGCAAGTGGTTCACGCCACCGCTCGCCTCGGGCGTGCTGCCGGGCGTGATGCGCGGCGTGCTGCTCGACGACGATGCATTCGGCGCACAGGAGCGCGTGCTCACGCGCGACGATGTGCTCGACGCCGAGGCCTTGATGCTCACGAACGCGCTGCGCGGCGCGGTGCCGGCGCGCTTGATTCGATGAAGCTCGCGTAGCGCACCACCGGCGCACCACAAAAACAAAGCGCGCTCCCAACGGAGCGCGCTTTGTTGATTCTGCGAAGCGAAGCTGCCCAATCAGAACACGTGCTCGGGCCCCGGGAACGTGCCCTCCTTCACGGCCTGCACATACGCGCGCACGGCCGATTCGATATCGGGCTGGCCCGTCATGAAGTCCTTCACGAAGCGCGGCCGCTTGCCGGGGAAAATGCCGAGCATGTCGTGCAGCACGAGCACCTGGCCCGAGCAGTCCACGCCCGCGCCGATGCCGATGGTCGGAATGCGCAACTGCTTCGTCACTTCCGCGCCGAGCGCCGCGGGCACGGCTTCGATCACCACGAGCTGCGCGCCGGCATCCTGCAGCGCCAGCGCGTCGCGAATCATCTGCGTCGCGGCCGCATCGCTCTTGCCCTGCACCTTGAAGCCACCGAACGCATGCACCGATTGCGGCGTGAGGCCGATGTGCGCGCACACGGGCACGGCGCGCTCCACCAGCATCTTCACCGTGGGCGCGAGCCATTCGCCGCCCTCGATCTTCACCATCTGCGCGCCGGCGCGCATGAGCTTCACCGAGTTCGCAAACGCGTCTTCGGGCGTGCCGAAGGTGCCGAACGGCAGATCGGCGATGATCAGCGCCTTGGTCTGCGCGCGCGCCACGCAGGCCGTGTGATAGGCGATGTCGTCGATGGTGACGGGCAGCGTCGTGGTGTGCCCCTGGAGCACGTTGCCGAGCGAGTCGCCGATCAGCACCGTATCGACGCCCGCGCGCTCGCACAGCGCCGAGAAGCTCGCGTCATAGCACGTCAGCATCGCGATGCGTTCGCCTGCATCGCGCATGGCCTGGAGTTTGGGCACGGTGACCGCGCTGCGGCTCGTTTCCTGCAGGTAAGTCATGGGAAATCCGTTGGGAAAGGGAAAACGGGGGGGGGGCTGCGCCGCGCGATCGCGCCGATGAGGCGGTTATAGCGACGTGCCCTTGACGAAGGATTCCTTGCGGCCGCGCATCGTCTCGATACGTTCGGCGACGAGCGCGAGGTCCGCATCGGAACCTGGCAGATCCAGATGCTCCGCGCCGACGGTGAGCACCGGCGCATGATCGTAATGATAGAAAAAATCGTTGTAGCTGTCGCAGAGCGCCCGCAGGAACGCACTCGAAATAGCCAGCTCGCGCGGCAATGCCCGCTTCTGGATGCGCGCGTACAGCGCCTCGGGGCTCGCCTGCAGATAGACGACGAGGTCGGGCGTGGGCGCCGATGAGGTCAGACGCGAGGCGAGCGCGCGGTAGAGCGGCAGTTCGTCTTCGGCGAGTGTGAGACGTGCGAACAGATCGTTGCGTTCGGCAAGGAAATTCGTCACGAGCGGCACGCCCGCTTCGCGGCGCGCGGCGACGTCGCGCGAAAGTTGCTCGCGCTGCAAGGCGATATGCAACTGCGCCGCGAGTGCATGCGACGAGGGCGCGGTATCGCGATACACGCGCTCGAGAAACGGATTCTCGGCGTTCGATTCGAACAGCGTCTGCATCGACCAGCGTTCGGCCAGACGCGTCGCGAGCGTCGTCTTGCCCGCGCCGATCGGCCCTTCGATCACGATGTACTGGAGCGCGGCCGGTCGCGTGGCGCGCGCGCTGACGACGGGCAGGGGTGTCGTGCTCATCGGCAGTTGCCGGAGCCGGAGGGCGGCGTGTCCGGTGCTGGCGCCACACCCATGCACTGGCACAACGGCTTGACCTTCTCGATGCGCTGGGCGGCCACGGCGGCGAGGAACGCGCTGGCGGGCCCCTGGCCCGGAATCACGAGTTCGGGATCGACCTCGACGAGCGGCACGAGCGCGAATGCGCGGCCCGTCATGCGCGGATGCGGCACGACGAGGTCGGTTTCGTCGATGGTGGCGTCGCCGTAAAGCAGGATATCGATGTCGAGCGTGCGGGGCGCGTTGCGAAAGGGGCGCTCCCGGCCGAAATGATGTTCGACGCGCTGGCACAGGCCGAGCAGCGCGTGAACGTCGAGACTCGTCTCGATCTTCACGACGCAGTTGTAATAGTCGTCGCCGCCCGCGTCGATGGGCGCGGTGCGGTACAGACTCGATTTGGCGACGACGGTGAGGGTGTGCTGTTGTGCAAGGCACACCACCGCGTCTTTGAGGGTTTGGCGCGCATCCCCCAGATTCGCGCCAATTCCCAGCCAGGCAACCGTCATGGCTTCACTTCCTGCGACTTTTGTTGCGGTTCGACGCATGTGCGCCGCGGCAAGCCGCGACGCCGCACGGCGTCAGTCCTCGTGCGGACCGGCGTGGCCGTCATAGTCCGCACTGCTGGCTTCATGCACATCACCGGCAGCGCCGGCTTCCGATACAGCACCTTCGCCCGTTCTGCGGCTCTTCGCGCCGCCGCGGCGGCGGCGTTTGCGCGGCGAGCGCTCCTTGCCGCCCTGCGCGAGAAGCGTCTCGCGCTCGGCGTTGTCGCCGGAAATGAAGTCCGTCCACCATTGGCCGACTTCGGCGTCCAGCTCGCCCGATTCGCAGCGCAGCAGGAGGAAATCATACCCCGCTCTAAATCTTTGGTGTTCCAGCAGCTTGATCGCGCCGCGCCCACGTTTTTCGAGGCGCAGCTGCAGGCCCCAGATCTCGCGCATATCCGACGAAAAACGACGGTGAATCGCCAGTTTTTCCGTTTGCGCGTCGATGACGTCGTCCATCGCGCGATGCAGCGCCGGCACGGGCAATTCGCCTTCGGCCGTGTATTGCTGCCAACGTTGCTGCACGTCGTGCCACAGCAGCGTGGCGAACAGGAAGCCCGGCGAGACCGGCTTGCCTGCACGTACGCGCGCGTCGGTGTTCGACAGCGCGAGCGTGATGAAGCGCTCGCCTTGCGGCTGTTCGAGCACCACGTCGAGCAGTGGCAGCAGGCCGTGATGCAGCCCTTCCTTGCGCAACCACTTGAGGCACTCGAGCGCGTGGCCCGAGAGCAGCAGCTTGAGCATTTCGTCGAAAAGACGCGCGGCCGGTACGTTGTTGATGAGGTCTGCGAGCTTCACGATGGGGTCGCGCGTGTGCTCCTCGATCTCGAAGCCGAGCTTCGCCGCGAAACGCACTACGCGCAGCATGCGCACCGGATCTTCGCGATAACGCGTGGCCGGGTCGCCGATCATGCGCAGCAGGCGCGCGCGCATGTCGGCCATGCCGTTGTGGTAATCCAGCACGGTTTGCGTGGCCGGATCGTAGTACATCGCGTTGATCGTGAAGTCGCGGCGCGTGGCGTCTTCGTGCTGCTCGCCCCAGACGTTGTCGCGCAGCACGCGGCCGCTCGCATCGACGTGGTGCGTCTTGCGGTCGAGCTCGTCGCGGCGCATGCGCTTTGCGGGCGCCGGAGCGGGCGCTTCGGCGTCCGCAGGCGGCGCATCCACGAGCGCGCGGAACGTCGAGACCTCGATGATCTCCTGGCCGAACTGCACGTGCACGATCTGGAAGCGCCGGCCGATGATGCGCGCGCGGCGGAACAGCTTCTGCACCTGGTCGGGCGTGGCGTCGGTGGCGACGTCGAAGTCCTTGGGCGCCACGCCGAGCAGCAGATCGCGCACCGCGCCGCCCACGATGAACGCGCGGAAGCCCGCCTGCTGCAGACCTTCGGTCACGCGCACGGCGTTGCGCGAGATGAGCGCGGGATTGATGCCGTGGACGTCGGCGGAAAGGATGACGGGCGTGGCCGGATCGGGCGCGCCCTCGCCGGCGCGCGGCTTCGAAGTCTTCTGCGCGCTGGCCGGCTTGCGGCGCGCGCGGGTGCTGCCGGCGAGCGCGGTTGCGCCTTCATGCGAGGCCGTGTCCGGATCTGCGGCGGGGGCTTCGGTGTCTTGCGCCGCTTCGGCGTCGTCCTGGCCGAACAGCTTGCGGATGAGTTTCTTGATCACTGGGCTTGGAACAAATCGAGAATGCGCCAGCCCGCTTGTTGCGCGTGAGCGCGCAGGGTGTCGTCGGGGTTGGTGGCGATCGGGTCGGTGACGTTTTCGAGCAGCGGAATGTCGTTGTGCGAGTCGCTATAGAAGTAGCTGTGCTCGAAGTCCGAAAAGCGCTTGCCGAGCGAGGCGAGCCATTGCTCGACGCGCACGATCTTGCCTTCGCGGTAGCTCGGCGTGCCCGTCGGGCGGCCGGTGAAGGCCGAGGCCGGATGGCCGTCCACGGTTTCGACTTCGCACGCGATCAGCTTGTCCACGCCGAACACCTCGGCGATGGGCGCCGTGATGAATTCGTTGGTGGCCGTGACCACGCAGCAGAGGTCGCCCGCTTCCTTGTGCTTTTTCACGAGCTCGACTGCGCTTGGCAGGATGGTCGGCTTGATCACCTCGTGCATGTACTGGTCGTGCCATTCCTTCAACTGCGCGCGCGAATATTTCGCGAGCGGCGTGAGCATGGCGACGAGGTAAGCGTGGATGTCGAGCTTGCCGGCCTTGTAGTCGGCGTAGAAGCGGTCGTTTTGCTCCGCAAAGCGCTCGCCGTCGACAATGCCGAGCTTCACCATGAAGCGGCCCCATTCGTGGTCGCTGTCGGTGGGGATCAGGGTGTGATCGAGATCAAAAAGTGCAAGGTTAGCCATGGGCGCTCATTTTACTTGAAGCGGGAGACGCCGTTGCCGCCGCCGGCGGGCGGCGTCGGCGCGGCGGGGTCCGCGGGGGATTCGGGGCCTGCAGGCGCGTCGTTCTGGGCGGGCGCCTTGTTCTCTTGCGATCGCGACGTCTCCGACGTCTCCGACGTATCGGGCGTCGACGGTGGCTGTCCCGGCGTCTCGCCCGGGTTTGTCTCGGGTGCAGCGGTGCCGGCGGGCGGATCGAGGTCGCCGCGCAACTCGCCGGTCATCTCGTTGCTCACGTCGGCATCGACTTCGCCCTTGAGTTCAGTGCCCAGTTCCTTGTGGACGACATGACGATATTTGGCCCCCAATTCGCCTTCGACGTTGTCGGTCGGCTTGTCGAAGGGCACGGGCGTTGGCGGGCGCGCCTGCAACGCCGGCGGTTTCGGCGCCTCGTAGGGCTGGGCGTCGTCGGGCCCGGCGGCGGGGGCTTCCGGCTCGCTGGGGAAGAGCGACGGCTCCTCGCCTTCTGCGGATGGCGTGGGGGCCATCGCGTTGCCGCTGGGCTCATCTTCGCGCGCGTCACTCGCGTCGTCCGTTTCTGCCGGCTCTTCAGCGGACAATTCTTCGTCCGTCGGCAATGCGCTCGCGACGCTCACCAGATCGCCCACGCCCTTCGCGAGCATCGCGCGCAACAGCGGCAGCGTGACCGCGCGCTTCTGTTCGAGTGAAAAGCGGTCGAGCGCGTCGAGCAAGCCCATCAGGCTCGGCATGTCGCGCCGGAAATGCGTGAGCAGGTAGGCGGGCACGTCGTCGGCGAGCGCAATGCCGCGCTCGCGCGCCGCGAGCTTGAGGATGGCCGCCTTGCCTTCGTCGGAGAGCGGCGCAAGGTGGAACACGAGGCCCCAGCCGAGGCGCGTGCGCAGGTCCTCGCGCACGGCGAGACCCATGGGCGGCGCGTTGCCCGTCGCCACGAGCGCGCAGGCGGGGTAAGAGCGCACCTCGTTGAACAGGTTGAAGAGCGCGATCTGCTGCGCGCCCGAGAGCGAATCGCAGTCGTCCACCGCATAGATCGTCACGCGCGGATCGAACGTGAACGCCGCCAGCGCGCTTTGCGGGCCCAGATACCGCACATGGCCCGGCGGCGCTTCGTCGGCGAGTGCGTGCAGCAGGTGGCTGCGCCCGTTGCCGGGCTCGCCCCAGACATAGAACGTGCGATCGGCGATCGGGCCCGCCATGAGCGCCGCGTCCAGACCGCGCAGGCGCGCGACCAGCTCGGCGTTGGCGCCGATATGGAAGTTGTCGAAGGTCGATGGCGGCGGGGTGCCGAGATCGAGCGTTAACTGTCGCTGCACGGTGTGTCTGGACGGAGTCGGTTCTAGTAAAGCGTGCTCTCGTGAGAACCACGGAGGTCACTGGGCCGCGGCCGCCGCAGCACGATGCCGAAGGCGAGCGCGATCCCGGTCCCGATAACGGCCCGACGCTGGTACGGTGCGTAATACGGTGTGTTGTGCGGCAAAACTCGGTTTCCGGTTGTGGGGCACAGGCGAGGCGCGTTCCAAATCTCGCTCCACCCGCGGCGGCGGGGCGCCGTCAATCGGTTAAAATCGCATTTTACCGACCTTCTGGCGCTTCCCCATGAATCAACCGAAATCCGGCCCCGCTAATCAGGCACAGTCGCAGGACCAAGGCCTCTCCTACGCCGACGCTGGCGTCGACATGGTCGCGGGCGACGCGCTCGTCGATCGCATCAAGCCGTTTGCGAAGAAGACCCTGCGCGAGGGTGTGATGGGCGGCATCGGCGGATTCGGCGCGCTCTTCGAAGTACCGAAGAGGTACAAGGAGCCCGTGCTCGTCTCGGGCACCGACGGCGTGGGCACCAAGCTGCGCCTCGCGTTTCATCTGAACAAACACGACACGGTCGGCCAGGATCTCGTCGCGATGAGCGTGAACGACATCCTCGTGCAGGGCGCCGAGCCGCTGTTCTTCCTCGACTACTTCGCCTGCGGCAAGCTCGACGTCGATACGGCGGCCACGGTCGTGAAGGGCATCGCGCAAGGCTGCGAGCTGTCGGGCTGCGCGCTGATCGGCGGTGAGACGGCCGAAATGCCGGGCATGTACCCCGACGGCGAATACGATCTCGCCGGCTTCGCGGTGGGCGCGGTCGAAAAGAGCAAGATCATCGACGGCAGCACGATCGCCCCGGGCGACGTGGTGCTCGGTCTCGCCTCGAGCGGCATCCACTCCAACGGCTTCTCGCTCGTGCGCAAGATCATCGAGCGCGCGCAGCCGGACCTCGCCGCCGACTTCGACGGCCGCTCGCTCGCCGACGCGCTGATGGCGCCCACGCGCATCTACGTGAAGCCGCTGCTCAAGCTGATGGAAACCATCACGGTCAAGGGCATGGCGCACATCACGGGCGGCGGCCTCGTCGAGAACATTCCGCGCGTGCTGCGCGAAGGCCTCACGGCCGAACTGAACCACGCGGCATGGCCGCTGCCGCCGCTCTTCACGTGGCTGCAAAAGCATGGCGGCGTGGCCGATGCGGAAATGCACCGCGTGTTCAACTGCGGCATCGGCATGGCCGTGGTCGTGGCGGCGGATCAAGCCGACGCCGCTGCCTCGCTGCTGGCCGCCGCGGGCGAGCAGGTGTGGAAGATCGGCGTGGTGCGCGAAAGCAAGGAAGGCGAAGCACAGACCGTGGTGGTCTAAACCTCGCGCGTTGCCGCGCAAAAAAATGCCCGCCATCGACTGGCGGGCATTTTTGCTTTTCGGCGCCGCGTTCGGCGTTACAGCACCGTGCGCACGTGCCACAGCTCGGGAAAGAGCACGACATCGAGCATCTTGCGCAGATACGGCGCGCCATTCGTGCCGCCCGTGCCCTGCTTGAAGCCGATGATGCGCTCGACCGTCGTCACGTGGCGGAAACGCCATTGACGGAACGCGTCTTCGAGATCGACGAGTTCTTCGGCCATCTCGTACAAATCCCAGTACTCCGAAGGATTGCGGTACACCTCCAGCCACGCCGCCTCGACCGTCGCGTCGTGTTCGGTCGGCAGGGTCCAGTCGCGGTTCAGGCGCTCGGGCGCGATCGCAAAGCCGCGCCGCGCGAGCAGGCGAATCACTTCGTCGTAGAACGAGGGTGCTTCGAGCGTCGCTTTCACCTGCTCGAAAATCTCGCCCCGATGCTCGTGCGGCTTGAGCATCTGCACGTTCTTGTTGCCGAGCAGGAACTCGATCTGCCGGTATTGATACGACTGGAAGCCCGACGACGCACCGAGATACGGCCGCATGGCCGTGTATTCGGAGGGCGTGAGCGTCGAGAGAACGCTCCACGCCTGCACGAGCTGCTCCATGATCCGCGAGACGCGCGCGAGTTGCTTGAACGCGGGCGGCAGCGCGTCGCGGTGCACGTTGGCGAGCGCCGCGCGCAACTCGTAGAGCGCGAGCTTCATCCACAGCTCGCTCGTCTGATGCTGCACGATGAACAGCATCTCGTTGTGGTCGGGCGAGAGCGGATGCTGCGCACCCAGCACCGCGTCGAGCGCGAGGTAGTCGCCGTAGCTCATCGACTTCGAGAAGTCGAGCTGTGCGTCGTGCCAGCCTTCGCCTTCGCCTTCGCCTTGTGCCGCGGGCGCTTGCGCAGCGGAAGCGGGCGCGGCGGCGCCGTGTCCGAACGGGCAGCCGCCACGTGCTGCGCTGTGGGTCTCACTCGTGGTTTCACCCGCGTCGGGCATGCCCGGGATTTGCATGTGATCGTTCATCTGCCGCTCCTCAGGTCACCGCGCCGCGCTCGGCGAATTCGGGCTTGCGCCAGGACTCGGTGGCGAGCACGTCACGCAGCGTTTCCACGGCGTCCCACACATCGACGTAACGCAGATACAGCGGCGTGAAGCCGAAGCGCAGCACGCGTGGCTCGCGATAGTCGCCGATCACGCCGCGCGCGATCAACGCCTGCATCACCTCATAGCCGTGCGGATGCTCGAAGCTCACGTGCGAGCCGCGCTCCGCGTGAGCGCGCGGCGTGACGAGCGTGAGGCCGTATGCCTTGCAGCGCGTCTCGACCAGTTCGATGAAGAGATCGGTGAGCGCGAGCGACTTGCGGCGGATCGCCTGCATGTCGGTTTGCAGGAACACGTCGAGACCGCACTCGACGAGCGCCATCGAAACGATCGGCTGCGTGCCGCACAGATAGCGGCCGATGCCGTTGTCCGGACGATAGACAGGGTTCATCTCGAACGGCGACTTGTGGCCCCACCAGCCCGAAAGCGGCTGCGAGAACGCATCCTGATGGCGCTTGGGCACCCACACGAAACCGGGTGAACCGGGGCCGCCGTTCAGGTACTTGTACGTGCAGCCCACCGCGTAGTCGGCGTTCGCGCCGTTCAGGTCCACGGGCACGGCGCCTGCCGAATGCGCGAGATCCCACAGCGCGAGCGCGCCCTGCGCGTGAATATGCTCGGTGAGCGCGCGCATGTCGTGCATCTCCCCCGTGCGGTAGTTCACGTGCGTGATCATCGCGACGGCCACATCTTCGCGGATCGCGGCACGCAACTCGGACGGATCGTCGACGAGGCGCAGTTCATAGCCGCGGTCGAGCTGCTCGATGAGGCCTTGCGCGATGTACAGGTCGCTCGGAAAGTTCGAGCGCTCGGAAACGATCACGCGACGCTTCGGGTCGCGGGCGTTCTGCACGCGCAGCGCGGCGGAGAGCGCCTTGAAGAGGTTGATGGAGATGGTGTCGGTGACGACGACTTCGTCGTCGGCCGCGCCGATCAGCTTCGCGAGCTTGTTGCCCAGACGCTTGGGCATGGCGAACCAGCCCGCCGTGTTCCAGCTGCGGATCAGGCCTTCGCCCCATTCGCCGCCGATCACGGCCTGCGCGCGCGCAGCCGACGCCGAAGGCGGCACGCCGAGCGAGTTGCCGTCGAGATAGATGGTGCCGGCCGCGAGCGTGAATTGCTCGCGCAGGGCGGCGAGCGGATCGGCGCGATCGGCTGCCAGGGCTTCGTTGCGGTCGTTCATGTCTACGTTTCTTGGTTTGGCTAATTCAAGGGATTCAGTCGGCGGCCGAAGGCAGTTCGCGTAGCACGGCGCGCACGGGGCTGGCGTCGAGCGTCGCGAACTTCAGCGGCAGTGCAATGAGTTCGTAGTCGCCGGGCGCGATGTCGTCGAGCACGACGCCTTCGAGGATCGCCATGCCATGGGCGCGGATGCGATGATGCGCGTCCATCGACTTCGATTCCTGCGGGTCGAGCGAAGGCGTGTCGATGCCGATGAGACGCACGCCATGCGCGGCGAGCACATCGATCGTTGCGGGCGCGACGGCGCAAAACTTGCTGTCCCAGCGGTCCTGCGGCGCGTGCGCGTAGGTACGCAGCAGCACGCGCGGCGGGATGCCGGGCAACGCGCCTTCCACGTGTTCGGGCAGCACGAGCGGCGCGGCGCCCACGCAATGAATGACGCGGCACGCGCCGATATACGTGTCGAGCGGCACCTCGCCGATCGGCGCGCCTTGGGCGTCGTAGTGCAGCGGGGCGTCGGTGTGCGCGCCGGTGTGCGGCGACAGCGTCACGCGCGCGACGTTGACCGGCGAGCCCGCCTCCATGCGCCACACGCGCTCGACGCCAACGGGCGTATCGCCGGGCCAGACGGGCGTTTCGGGGTGAATCGGCGGGGAAATGTCTTTGATCTGTCTCATCTCAAAGTTGTCTCGTCTCCTGATGCTTCGAATGATAGGCAACCCTGCGCGAAATGTGCTTGCAAAAAAACGCCGCAAACTTCGGTTGTTGGCACATAATTTGGCTTAAGACGGGAATGGAGACCAAATATGAACGCAATCTCGCTTGATGCTACCGATTGCCGTATTCTCGCCGTGCTGCAGAACGAGGGGCGGATCAGTAATCTCGATCTGGCGGAGCGCATTTCGCTTTCGCCGTCGGCGTGCCTGCGCCGTTTGCGGCTGCTCGAGGAGCAAGGTGTGGTGGAGCGCTACCGCGCGAGCCTGAACCGGGAGATTCTCGGCTTCGAGATGGAGGCGTTCGTGCAGGTGTCGATGCGCAACGACCAGGAGAGCTGGCACGAGCGCTTCGTCACGGCGCTGCGCGACTGGCCGGAGGTGGTGGGGGCGTATGTGGTGACGGGCGAGACGCACTACCTGCTGCGCGTGCTCGCGCACAACCTCAAGCACTACTCGGACTTCGTGCTCAACAAGCTGTACAAGGCGCCGGGCGTGATGGACATCCGCTCGAACATCGTGCTCACGACGCTCAAGGTGGAAGTGGGCGTGCCGGTGGACCTGATCGCGCAGCGCGAGCCGAAGAGCGCGTCGGCGTAATCGGGAAAGACGGGGCGCGCGCCCCGCCGTATCAGAGCGACTGGAGCTGGTGGAACGCGCCGCCGTGGAACACGAGCGGCGAAGCGTCCGTGCCGTCCTCGCGCACGCCGCAGCGCTCCACTTCCCCGACGAAGATCACGTGGTCGCCTTCGTCGTAGCGGCTGCGGTTGTGGCACTCGAACCACGCGATCGCGCCGTCCAGCACGGGCATGCCGGTGTCGCCGGCCGCGTGCGAGACGCCCTCGAAACGGTCGCCCTTCACCGTCGCAAAGCGCTTGCACAGGTCGAGCTGCGACGCGGCGAGCACATTGATCACATAATGGCTGTTCGAGCGGAACACGGGCATGGATGCCGAGCGCGTGGCGAGGCTCCACAGCACGAGCGGCGGATTGAGCGAAACCGAGTTGAACGAGCTGGCCGTGATGCCGATGAGCGTGCCGTCGGGCGCGCGCGTCGTGATCACGGTCACGCCGGTGGCGAACTGGCCAAGCGCGCGGCGGAATGCGCCGTCGTCGAAATTGGGCGGGCTGGCGCGGCGGGTCATCGGTGCAGGCCTTCACGGGCCGCGCGCGTGGCGGCGGGAGCGGAAATCGGGATCAACGTCATGTGGAAATTCGGCGAATTGTCACAATTTTAGCGGAAGCGGCGGATGGCGGGTCGCGCGGGGCACCGGGCAGTGGTGTCCGCAATGAGGTCCGCGATGGCGTCCGCAGTCACGATCTAAGGAGCGAACAGCATGAGTCAGACAGTCGAAACGGCCACCCTGGGCGGCGGATGCTTCTGGTGCCTGGAGGCGGTGTATCTGCGCGTGGAGGGTGTGAGCGCGGTGGAATCGGGCTACGCCGGCGGCCACGTGGCGAACCCGAGCTACGAGCAGGTCTGCGACGGCGACACCGGCCACGCCGAGGTCGTGAAGGTGGACTTCGATCCGGCGAAGATCGCGTATCGCGAGATTCTCGACATCTTCTTCGCGATTCACGATCCGACGCAGCTGAACCGCCAGGGCAACGACGTGGGCACGCAGTACCGCTCGGCGATCTTCACGCACTCGGAGGCGCAGCGCGAGACGGCCGAGCAGGCGATCCGTGAGCTGGCCGCTGAAGGCGTGTACGACGGCAAGATCGTCACTCAGGTGCTGCCGCTCGACGGCAACTATTTCCCCGCCGAGGCGTATCACCAGAACTACTTCGCGCAGCACCCGAACCAGGGCTATTGCTCGTTCGTGGTGGCGCCGAAGGTCGCGAAATTCCGCCAGAAGTTCGCGCACCGGCTCAAGGCTGAATAAGCTTCAAGTGGCGCGCGGCGGTTTCGTTGCCGTTGCGCGCCTCAGTCTTCCTTTTCTTCTTCTGTTTGCGCGCCGGGCGGCGTTTCGTCCGGCGTCGCATCACATGCGGCGTGCGGCGCCAATTCCCCGCGCAAGCGTTCCATCTCGTCCGCAATCGCCCGCGCGAGCTTCGCGCAGGTGAGCGGCGCCGATCCCTCCGCCTTGTTGTTCGTCGTGATCAGCACGGGCTGGCCGGCCATCGCGTAGCGCGCGGCCAGTTCCGCGAGCGTGACGCGCGTGTGCGGGTCTTCGTCCACCAGCTTGTCGAACGGCTCGTAGCGCGCCTTCGCCTGCTCGTACCTGAAGCCGCTGTGCAGGCTCCAGCGCACGATCAGCGGGCCGGCCGGGGTTTCGCCGTCCATCAGCGCGAGCGCGGCGGCCTGGCGCAACGGGTCCGGCATGCGGGCGTGCAGGCCTACGCAGTAGCGCACGCCCGCGGCACGCAGCGTGCGTACGAAGCGCGGCGTGAGCAGGATGGCGTCGCGGATCTCGATGGCGTAGTAGGGACCGTCGCCGGCTGCGGCCGGATCGGACGATCGGGGCAGCGGCGGCAGCGCGGCGAGGAAGGCGGTTAGCCTCTCGACGAACGCCGCTGGGTCGGCCAGCAGCTGATCGGGCAGCGGCGGGAACTGGAACACGAGCGCGCCGGCCTTGCTGCCGAGGCCCGCAAGGCAAGGCTCGACGAATTCGCGCGCGGCCAGTTCCGCGTTGAGAAAGCACGGGTTCGCGGAAACAGGTTCGCCACGCTCGCCGCGCACGCTGGCGTCGGTGACGAGCGCCGGCGCCTTCACGATGAAGCGGAAGTGGTCCGGCACCTGCTGCGCGTAGCGCAGGTAATCGGTGACGGTGAGCGGCGCATAGAACGAGCGGTCGATGCTCACCGAGCGCAGCAGCGGATGCGCGCCGTAGGCCGAGAGGCCGTCACGGGCAAGCTTCGACTGGCTGTAATCCTCTCCATAGACGATGCCGCGCCACCCCGGAAACGACCACGACGAGGTGCCAAGGCGCACGCTCGCAGGCAGCGCGGCGGCGACGTCGAGCGTGTCTTGCGTGGCTACGGCGGGCAGCACGCCGCGGCCGCGGCGTTTGGGAGCGTCGGGGTTGGGCGTCGGCTTTTTCGGCCGTTGTTCGCGCGGCAGGCCATCTTCGCGCGCTTCGATTTCGCCGTCGTTCTCGCGCGTGGCGCGGGCAGGGCGCTGGGTAGCAGGCTTCGTCGCAGGCGCGCTCGCCGGCGCCGCGAAGCCGAACAAGTCAGGCTGCGGTTCGGCGGCGGCTTCGGCTTTCGGCGTGTTGCGGCGCGCAGCCGGGCGGACGGCCTGATGCGCGCCCGCCTGGGCCGCGTTGGGGCTGGGGTCGTTGGCCGACCCGCGTGTGCTGTCGCCAAACAGGTCGTGGCCTTCGTCGCGTTCGTTCATGCAGTGGCGTCGCGCTGTGGCGTCGTGATGGCGGTCGTTGGGGCGAAGCCGCCCGGACCGTGCGCAACTGCGGGAACAGTCGATATGCCGGCGGCGCGGCAAACCGCGCCGCCGCCTGCGTCAGAGCGGCTTCTCGTACATATACCGGCGCGACCACGGCAGCGTGCTCGCGCTGCGGCCGGCCTTGCGGCAGACGATCTGGAAGATCGACACGTCGTCGTGCTCGAACGCGTACGCGCAACCCGCCAGATAAACGCGCCAGATGCGGAACTTTTCGTCGTCGACGAGCTGTTTCGCTTCCTCGGCGCGCGCCTCGAAATTCTCCGTCCACAAATCGAGCGTGTGCGCATAGTGACGGCGCAGGCTTTCCACGTCAACCGCTTCGAGGCCGCCGTGCTGCGCCGCCTGGAGCGCAAGGCCGATGTGCGGCAGCTCGCCGTCGGGGAACACGTAGCGGTCGATGAACTCGCCGCCGCCCAACGCCGTTTCGCCGGATTCGGCGTCCGACGAGGTGATGCCGTGGTTCATGGCGACGCCGTCGTCGGCGAGCAGGTCGTGGACCTTGCGGAAATAGCCCGGCAGATTCTTGCGCCCGACGTGCTCGAACATGCCCACGCTCGTGATGCGGTCGAATTCGCCCTGGATGTCGCGATAGTCCTGCAGGCGGATCTCGATACGGTCTTCGAGGCCGGCCGCCTTCACACGCGCCGTCGCGAGATCGAACTGGTTCTGCGAGAGCGTTACGCCCACGCAGCGCGCGCCGAACTTCTGCGCCGCGCGCAGCACGAGCGCACCCCATCCGCAGCCGATGTCGAGCAGCGTGTGACCTTCGTTCACCTGGATCTTGGTGAGGATATGGTCGATTTTCTTGAGCTGGGCGGTGGCGAGGTCTTCGTCGCCGTTTTCAAAGTACGCGCACGAATAGACCATGTTCTCGTCGAGCCAGAGCTGGTAGAACTCGTTCGAGACGTCGTAGTGGTACTGGATGGCCTGCTTGTCCGTGGACTTCGAGTGCGTGAAATAGCGGCGCACGCGTGCGAGCTTGCTGGCGCTGGTGACGGTGTTGCGCGCGAGCGAATAGCTGATGTTGATGATGTCGGCGAGCTTGCCTTCGATGTCGATCTTGCCCTTGACGTAGGCCTCGCCCAGGTTGTCGAGGCTCGGCGTGAGAAGAAGCGGCAGCGCCGACGCGCTATTGACCTTGAGCGTGACCCGAGGCGCGGCGAAGTGGCCGAAGTCGTATTGCTGGCCGCTCCAGAGCACGAGGCGGGCGGGCAAGTCGGCCTTGCTGCGCACTTCTTCTACCCACTGTGCGAGTTTTTTCTCCCAGAACATGCGTTTCTCTCCATGTCAGATGAACGATTGAAGCCCAACGACAAAAGCGAATTGCGATGCAGGTTTTTTGGCAACAGCGTTACGGCGACAGCGAAGTACTGAACGACATACAACGAAAGCGGTGAGACGAAAACCCGATGGGCGCGGCGTAAGTGCGGTAAGCGTGTCACGCCGCGCATGCGCTCAGGGCGCGAGACGCTCGATGCGCCAGGCCACATTCGCGCTCTCACGCGTGTAGCGGATACGGTCGTGCAGGCGCGACGGGCGGCCTTGCCAGAACTCGATGGCCTCCGGGACGAGCCGGTAACCGCCCCAATGCGGCGGGCGCGGCGGCGTCTCGCCATACTGCGCGGCGATTTCGCGCTCGCGGGCTTCGAGCGTCTGGCGGTTCGCGATCACCGTGCTTTGCTCCGAGGCCCAGGCGCCAATGCGCGAGCCGAGCGGGCGCGAGTTGAAGTAGGCGTCGCTTTCCTCTGCGCTCGTGAGTTCGACCTTGCCTTCGATGCGGACCTGGCGCTCCAGCTCGATCCAGTGAAAGAGCAGCGCCGCATGCGGATTCACGCTCAACTCGCGGCCCTTGCGGCTCTCGTAGTTCGTGAAGAATACGAAGCCGCGCTCGTCCACGCCCTTGATGAGCAGGATGCGCGCGGCGGGGCGGCCTTGTGCGTCGACCGTGGCGACCGTCATGGCGTTGGGCTCGGGCAGCTTCGCGTCGAGCGCCTGGGCGAACCAGGTCTGGAACTGGCGGATCGGATCGGGATCGACGTCGGCGGCGTCGAGCGAGCCGAGCGAGTAGGTCTTGCGGAGATCGGCGAGGGAGGTCATCTTTTAGGCAGACGCTTCAATGCGGACAAGTATATCGAAGAGACAGGAAGCAGGGGCCCGGCCAGGGGTGCCCGGCTGGGGCTCCGGGCCTCATTCGGCGCGATCAGGCAAAATACGGGTCTTGCGAGGACCGCGACAGCAGCGTGCGACCGGTCCGCTTACGATTGCTACCGTCATGTCCAGTACCCCGATTTCCCCTGCCGCCGGCTCCGTCGATCTTACCCCGAGCCCCGCCGACGATGTTGCCGACCGCGCCCGCCGATTCGGCGGAATCGCGCGGCTTTATGGCGCACCCGCGCTCGACGCGTTCGAGCGCGCCCACGTTGCCGTGATCGGCATTGGCGGCGTGGGCTCGTGGGCCGCCGAGGCGCTCGCGCGCAGCGCGATCGGCACGCTCACGCTGATCGACCTCGACAACGTGGCCGAGAGCAACACCAACCGCCAGATCCACGCGCTCGACGGCAACTACGGCAAGCCCAAGGTCGAGGCCATGGCCGAGCGCATCAAGCTCATCGACCCGGCCTGCGACGTGCGTCTCGTCGAGGATTTCGTCGAGCCGTCGAACTTTGCCGCTTTGCTGGGCGGCGGCTTCGACTACGTGATCGACGCCATCGACAGCGTGCGCACCAAGACCGCGCTGATCGCCTGGTGCGTGGAGCATAGCGTGCCGCTCATTACGGTGGGCGGCGCGGGCGGGCAGCTCGACCCCACGCGGATTCGCATCGACGACCTCGCGCTCACGATCCAGGACCCGCTGCTCTCCAAGGTGCGCGGCCAGTTGCGCAAGCAGCACGGCTTTCCGCGGGGGCCGAAGGCGAAATTCAAGGTGAGCGCGGTGTATTCGGACGAGCCGCTCATCTATCCCGAGGCGGCTGTGTGCGATATCGACGCCGAGGCCGAGCACGTCACCACATCGCCGGGGCATCACGGTCCGGTGGGGCTGAACTGCGCGGGCTTCGGCTCGAGCGTGTGCGTGACGGCGAGTTTTGGTTTCGCGGCGGCTTCGTACGTGCTGCGAGCGTTGGCGCATCAAGCCAGCGGGCGTTGAAGGCGAGCGCCTGGAACGCAAGAAAGCGTGCCTTTTAGGCACGCTTTCGTATCGAGGTGGAAAGCGAACGAACCGCGCGCGTCGGCCGCCTTATTCGACCGCTTCCGCTTCGTGCAGGCGCGGCAGCAGACGATCGAACTCGCGGCGCACGAGACCGTAGCACTCGCATGCGCGCGCTTCGAGGCGCTTGCGATCGAGTACGCGGATCTTGCCGCGGCTGTGATGGATCAGACCTTCGTCATGCAGCTTGCCGGCTGCTTCCGTGACGCCTTCGCGGCGCACGCCGAGCATGTCGGCGATCAGTTGCTGCGTCACGCTCAGATCGTTGGAGTCGACGCGATCCACTTCGATCAGCAGCCACCGGCACAGCTGCTTGCTCAGCGAGTGGTGGCGGTTGCAGGCGGCCGTCTGTGCGACCTGCGTGAGCAGCGCGTGCATGTAAAGCAGCGTAACGCGACGCAGGAGGTCCGAGCGCGCAAACTGCTGCTTGAGCGCCTGTGCGCTGATGCGGTACGCGAAGCCCGAACTTTGCACCTGCACGCGGTTCGGCATCGTTTCGCCGCCGGTCAGCACAGGCACGCCGGTCATGCCTTCCCGGCCCACCGCTGCAATTTCGACGGAACTGCCGTCTTCCATTGTCGTGAGCATCGAGATGACGGCGGTCGTCGGAAAGTACACGTGATGAATACGCTGGCCGCAATCGCAGAGCAGCTGTTCAGTGCGCAGTTGAACGAGTTCAAGATGCGGCGCCAACGCCTGCCACTCGTTTGACGGAAGTGCGCCAAGCAGATGATTGCCGTGCAAATCGGATTGAAGGGTCAACATGATCGGTCCTCGCGTAAAGCGGCGTGTGCCGCCTCCTGTTTTTTCTGCTTCCGGCTGCCGAATTTTTTGTTATCGCCGCTACCCGTTCGGCTATACGTTCGTTGCGCCGGCCCCATAAGCCCCACTAGCGTTTTGCGATCTCGTTTGTCGGCATCTACGCCAGCGCGGTGAACTCTACTTAGCAGGGGTTGTGCCAGCAGCCGCGAAAGTGAGGACGCTTGCGGCCTGGCGTTGCGCCAGCTATTTCCAGGGCGACGCAAAGCCGCATTATTGTTTCAGTTCTGTACTGCGCCCGCACGGCGCCGTTTGCGAAGTCGCTAGAGTTTGTTGTTGCCAACGCCTTGATTTATATAGCGACTTTCGCTCGTCAGACGGATGCGCGGAAATGAGTCCTCGCTGAAACATCGTCGGGCCATCGCCGCGAACGCGTTGTGCGCCTGCCTTTGTTGCGCTGCGGTGTTGATCCACTTCTGTTGGGGGGCTACCGACACTGTCGCAAAAACGTTCGGATGTGAAACATCACCTTGCGCGGCCATCTTCGCGCTTCGTGCGTTGCCGCACATAACGATGACTGCGCGATGACTACGCGATGACCAGACCTGCGCTGCAAGGAAAAAATTCCTGGCGCACTGAGCGCTCAATGTGGCTGCGCGTACAGATTCGCGCGATACGTATTGTTCAAATGTCACCCGTACGCCAACCAATAACGAGACTCGGTGCATGACTTCGGGGGAGTGACACAAATGAACAACGATGTGACATCTGCCAGCCTGATAGCCGCGATCAGCGAAGGTGACGCTGAACTCGTCGTTCAGCCCGTCGTGCTGGCGGGCGGTTCCGGCACGCGGTTATGGCCGCTTTCGCGCGAACACTGTCCCAAGCAACTGATCGATCTGCTCGATGGCGAGTCGCTGCTCGAGGCGACTGTACGGCGCCTCGACGGCATGTTCCTGCACGCCGGCGCCCCGCTGCCTGAAGCGCACACAGCGGTTCGCAAAGCTGCGCCATTCGTCGTGAGCAGCGAGGACTTGCGCCATCTGACCGCTGACCGTCTTGGTCGCAGCGGCTTGGCCGCTCGCTTCGTGCTCGAACCGCTCGCGCGCAACACGGCGCCCGCGCTGACGGCGGTAGCACTCGCCGCGAGCCGCGACGGCGACCCCGTGCTCGTTGCCATGCCCGCTGATCATCTGATCGCCGATGGCGCCGCGTTTGCTGCCGCGCTCGAAGAAGCCGTGGCACACGCGGCGCGCGGCGCCATCGTCACACTTGGCGTGCCGCCGCAGCGCGCCGAAACGGGCTACGGCTACATCGGCGCGGGTTTGCCGCTCGGCAGCAGCGGCGCGCGCAGCATCGAGCATTTTGTCGAGAAGCCGGACGCCGAGCGCGCTGTGAGCTATGTTGCTTCGGGGAACTATCTTTGGAACAGTGGGATTTTCGTTGTGCGCGCATCGGTCTGGCTCTCGGCGATCGCGCACAGCCGGCCGCTCATCGCGGCGCAGTGCGCGGCGGCCTTCGAAAATGCCTCCGTCGACGCTGACGGCACCGTCCACTTGAACCGCGATGCACTCGCCGCCTGTCCGTCCGATTCGATCGACTACGCGGTGATGGAGTCGGTCGGCGTGAACGCGCGGCTCGCGGGCGTGGTCGTACCGCTTCGTTCGGGCTGGTCGGACGTCGGCGCGTGGGATGCCCTGTGGCAAGTCTCGGAGAAGGACGAGAAGGGCAACGTCGCGCGCGGGCGCGTGCTGCTCGAGGATGCGACGGATACCTTCGTGCATTCGGACGGGCGACTCGTTGCCTGCGTGGGCGTGCGGGGCATGGTGGTGGTCGAGACGGCGGACGCCGTGCTCGTCGTCGCGAAGGACCGCGTTCAGGACGTCAAGGCGGTGGTCACGCGGCTCAAGGCGCAACACAGTGAGGTGGCGCGGCAGCACCGGCGCGTGGAGCGCCCGTGGGGCTGGTACGACTCGGTCGATCAGGGCGAGCGCTTTCAGGTCAAGCGCATCGTCGTCAAGCCGGGCGGCCGGCTTTCGTTGCAGATGCATCACCACCGCGCGGAGCACTGGACCGTGGTGCGCGGGACGGCGCGCGTGACGCGTGGCGAGGAGGTGCTCCTGCTTTCCGAAAACGAATCGACCTATATCCCGCTTGGCATGACGCACCGGCTCGAGAATCCGGGCAAGACCGCGCTCGAGATCATCGAGGTGCAGTCGGGCTGTTATCTCGGTGAGGACGACATCGTGCGCTTCGACGACCAGTACGGTCGGGTTCAGCAGGCGTAGCCGACTGAACGCAGGGCGAGGACGCCCGCGGCGTCCTCGGCCGCTCGATATCAGTTCAGCGTTGCACTGAGCCTGCGCCGCCACTCGCTCACGAGCTGCGGCTGATGCGCCGCGAGATCGAACACGGAAAGCATGGTCTTGCGGCCCACGTCGTCGCGGAAGGCGCGGTCGCGCTTGACGATCTCCAGCAGATGCTCGAGCGCCCCCGCGTACTTGCGCCGCGCGATCAGCGCGTTCGCCAGATCGAAGCGCGCTTCGAGGTCGCCGGGGTTGGCGGCGACCTGGGCTTCGAGCGCATCGGTGGGCGGCAGGTCGGCGGCGGCGTCGAGCGCGTCGAGGCGGGTCTTGAGCGCGTTAAAGCGCGCGTCGATGCCCTGCGTGGTCTTGGGCGAGAGCAGCTCGACTTCCTTTTGTGCCTCGTCGGCGCGGTTGTCGGCGAGCAGCATCTCGATCAGGTCCATGCGCACTTCGTCGTTGCCCGGATCGAACGCGAGCGCGGCCTGTAGCGCTTCATAGGCTTCGTCGCGGCGGCCCTCGGCCAGCGCTTCCTGCGCGGCGCGGCGCGCAGCGTCGGCGCCGTCGGGGATCAGCCCGTCGAGGAACTGGCGCAGCTGGCCTTCGGGCAGCACGCCCACGAACTGATCGACCGCCTGACGGTCCGCGAACGCCACGACGTGCGGAATGCTGCGCACGCCGAAGTGCGCAGCGAGTTCCTGATTCTCGTCGACGTTCACCTTTACGAGCTTCCATTTGCCCGCGTACTCGGCCTCGAGCTTTTCGAGCATCGGGCCGAGGCTCTTGCAAGGGCCGCACCAGGGCGCCCAGAAGTCGACCAGCACCGGCGCTAGCGCCGACGCTTCGATCACGTCTTTTTCGAAAGTGGCGAGAGTGGTGTCCATTGCGTCCTCGTTGAGATAACCGTTATGTCGCTAGTTGGGGACGAAACGCCCTGGTTTCAATCATCCTCCCAAAGCGGCGAGCCGTTAGCCTTTAGCGCGGCTTCTTTTCCGGCAGCGGAATCCATTCCGTTTCGCCGGGAACATGCCCCATTTCCTGGCGCGTCCAGGCCTCCTTCGCGGCTTCGATCTTTTCGCGCGAGCTTGCCACGAAGTTCCATTCGATGAAGCGCTCGCCTTCGAGCTTTTCCCCGCCGAGCAGCATCACGCGTGCCCCGTTCGCGCTCGAGAGGGTGGCGGTTTCGCCCGGCACGAGCACGGCCATGGTGTGCTGTTCGAGCGGGGTGCCGTCGATCGCGAGGTCGCCTTCCACGAGATAGACGCCGCGCTCTTCGTGCTCCGCGTCGAGCGCGAATGCGCTGCCCGGCGCGAAATCTGCGGCGACGTAGAGCGTGCCGGAAAAGGTCTCGATCGGCGAGGTCGCGCCGAACGCCGTGCCCGCGATCACGCGCATCGTGACGCCGTTGCGCTCGATTTCGGGCAGCGTGGCGGCGGTGTGATGGAAGAACGACGGTTCCGTGTCTTCATGATCGAGCGGCAGCGCCACCCAGGTCTGGATGCCGTGCATGGTGAGGCCGGTGGCGCGGTCCTCGTCGGGCGTGCGCTCCGAGTGGACGATGCCGCGCCCGGCCGTCATCCAGTTCACGTCGCCGGGCACGATCTTCTGGCTGGACCCGATGCTGTCCCGATGCATCAGCGCGCCGTCGAAGAGATACGTGACCGTCGCGAGCCCGATATGCGGGTGCGGGCGCACATCCACGCCCGAACCTGGCGCGAGCGTGGCGGGGCCCATGTGGTCGAAGAAGATGAACGGGCCGACGAGGCGAGCGGCGAGCGCGGGCAGCACGCGCCGCACATAGAGATTGCCGATGTCGCGTTGATGGGGCTTGAGAACCGCTTTGATCGATGAGGACATGATGCTTCCTGGATGAGTCGTACGGCGCGGGTTATCGTCGAAGTCGGCGCGCGGGCACGCCGCGCGCGAGGCTGGCGCTCATTCTAACGCCGGCTTTCCCGGCGTGCGGCCAAGGCAACGGCCCGGCGCTGGCGGCACGGCGCGGGGCGTCACGAAGTGGCGCGAGGCGGTAAGATCGCCGCTTCGAAGAACAGGCATGACGCAAAAAAGGGGGAAAGGGATGTCGCCGAAGGACTTGTTGCTCGCGCTGGTGGTGGTGCTCGCGTGGGGCGTGAATTTCGTCGTGATCAAGGTCGGGCTGCACGGCGTGCCGCCGCTCCTGCTCGGCGCGCTGCGATTCATGCTGGCGGCTTTTCCCGCGGTGCTGTTCGTGAAGCGCCCGCAATTGCCGCTGCGCTGGCTGCTGGCCTACGGCGCGACCATCTCGCTCGGCCAGTTCGCGTTCCTCTTCACGGCAATGTACGTGGGCATGCCTGCGGGCCTCGCTTCGGTCGTGCTGCAGGCGCAGGCGTTCTTCACGCTCGGTTTTGCGGCGGTGTTTCTGCGTGAGCGCTTTCACGCGCAGAACGTCATCGGCTTGTTGATCGCGGCAGGCGGGCTCGCACTGATCGGCTTGCAGTCGATGGGCGGTGGCGCTCAGGGGATGACCATCGCCGGCTTCGTGCTCACGCTGGGTGCGGCCTGCATGTGGGCGCTCGGCAATATCGTCACGAAGAAGGTGGGCAAGGTGGATCTCGTCGGCCTCGTGGTGTGGGCGAGCCTCGTGCCGCCGCTGCCGTTTCTCGTGCTCTCGTACTGGATGGAAGGTCCGCAGCGCATTGTGGCCGCGCTCTCGGGCATCGGCATGACGTCGGTGGGCGCGATTTTTTATCTCGCGTTCGTGGCGACGCTCATCGGCTATAGCCTCTGGAGCCGCCTGCTCTCGAAGTATCCCGCCAGCCAGGTGGCGCCGTTTTCGCTGCTCGTGCCGATCGTTGGGCTCGCCTCGGCGTCGCTGCTGCTCGGCGAGCAATTGACCGCGGCCGAGATCGGCGGCGCCGTGCTCGTGATGGGCGGCCTCGCCGTCAACGTGTTCGGGGGCTGGGTCAAGCAGCGCCTCGGGGCCGTGCGCTCGTAACCATCCTGCTCTGAATGAAAAACGCCGCGCGAGCCTGAAGGCTTGCGCGGCGCTGCTGAAGCCGCCAGATGCCGCATTCGGCACTCAGGTCATGCGGCTCTTCGCAAGCGGCGGATTGGCCGCGAAATAGCGCCTGATGCCCTTGAGAATCGCGTTCGCCATCTTGTCGCGATAGGCGTCGTCGTTGAGCCTGGTCTCTTCTTCGGGATTGCTGATGAAGGCCGTTTCCACGAGGATCGACGGAATGTCGGGTGCCTTGAGCACCGCGAAGCCCGCCTGCTCGACCGAGCCCTTGTGCAGCTTGTTGATCTCGCCGACCTCGTTGAGCACGAAGCCGCCGTAACGCAGCGAGTCGCGGATCTGCGCCGTCGTCGACATGTCGAAGAGCGCACGGTTCACCGCGGCGTCGGCCGTTTGCACGCTGATGCCGCCGATCTGGTCCGACGAGTTCTCCTTGTTCGCCATCCAGCGCGCCGCGGCGCTCGTCGCGCCGTGCTCCGACAGCGCGAACACCGACGAGCCGCGTGCCTCCGGCGTGGTGAACGCATCGGCGTGGATCGAGACGAACAGGTCCGCGCCCACGCGGCGCGCCTTCTGCACGCGCACGTTCAGCGGCACGAAGAAGTCGGCGTCGCGCGTCATCATCGCGCGCATGTTGGGCTGGGCGTCGATCTTCGCGCGCAGCTTCTTCGCGATGTCGAGCGCGACGTGCTTCTCGTAGGTGCCCGCACTGCCGATCGCGCCCGGGTCCTCGCCGCCGTGGCCCGGATCGATCGCGACCGTCAACAGGCGCGTGGTGCCGCCCCTGGTGGACTTCGGCGCGGTGAAGCCGTAGTTGTCGTCGGCGCTGGCATTGTCGTCGTCGGTGTTGCGCTGGGCGACGACGGGCGGCTTCGGCGCAGCAGGCTTCGGCGCACGCGGCGCACCCACGGGGGGCGCCGGACGCGGCGTGCTCGGCGCGGCGCCCGCGTCGTTCTGCGCGTAACGCTCGAAGAATGCGTCGCTGTTGTCGTGCGCGGGCGGCGTGTTAGGACCCGCGAGCGTGGGCGGCGTGGAAGGCGGCGCGCTGTCCTTCATCGCTTCGTGCGCGTCGAGCTGCTGCTGCTTGCGCTCGGTTTGCGCGAGCAGGTCCATGAGCGGGTCGGGCGCGACCGCCGGATAAAGGTCGAACACGAGCCGGTACTTGTACGAGCCGATAGGGGCAAGCGTGAACACCTGGGGCTTCACACCGCCCTTGAGGTCGAACACCATGCGCACCACGTGCGGCTGGTACTGGCCCACGCGCACGGCCTGGATCTGCGGATCGTTCGGCGTGATCTTGGAGACGAGGTTCTTGAGCGCGTCGTCGAGATCGAGTCCGGTGAGATCGACGACGAGACGATCGGGGCCCTGCAGCAGTTGCTGCGTGTTCTGCAGCGGCTGGTCCGATTCGATCGTGACGCGGGTGTAGTCGCGCGCGGGCCACACCCGCACGCCGACGACCGACGTGGCCCACGCGAGGCGCGGCACGGCAAGACCGAGCACGAGCGTGGAGGCGCCCGCCTTCAGAATCTGCCGGCGACGCCAGTTGTGCGTGGCGGTGGCGGCCGATTCGATCGAGCGGAACGGTTTGATTAACATCTTTCTAGACATGCCTTTCCTGATGCGCTGTATGCGTATGCGGTGAGCACGCGGCCTTCGCCGCTTGCATCCGGCTCCAGCGAGAACACGAGATCGGGTATGCCAAGCAGGCCGCCCGCGCGTTGCGGCCATTCGACGAGGCACACCGCATCTTGCGCGAAATATTCGCGAAAGCCCGAGTCGGCCCATTCGGCCGGATCGCTGAAACGGTACAGATCGAAGTGATAAAGCTGGAGTTCCCCACAGGGCGTTGTAACCGTGTATGGTTCGACGAGCGTGTAGGTGGGGCTGCGCACGCGGCCCGTGTGGCCGAGCGCGCGCAACGTGGCGCGCACGAGCGAGGTCTTGCCCGCGCCAAGGTCGCCGTGCAGCTGCACATGCAGGCCGTGAAAGGGCGGTGCGTCGTGATTTTGCGCGCTCGTTTGTGCAACTTTTGCGCGCAGCGAATCGAGCGCGTGCGCAAAGCGTGCGCCGAAGGCGTCGGTGGCGTCGGCGTCTGCGAGATCGAAACGGCGTTCGAGGAGAACGGCGGCGGATGGATCAAGCGAAAGCGGCGCGTGGTCGTGACCGGGGCTGTCGGGCATTCTCGTAAAATGGCGTGATGAACCCCAAGCATTCCCCTTCCAACTCCGCGCAGGATGCGCGCGCGTCTTCGGAGGCGTTCGACCCAACGTCCGTTCAGGCGCCGCGAGATTCGACTGCGCCTGCTGCCGGGCAGGCCATGCCGCTCGATGAGGCGGCGCTCGCCGCGCTCGCGGCGCGCATCCGGACGTGGGGGCGCGAGCTGGGGTTCGGTGCGATCGGTATTAGTGACACCGACCTTTCCCATGCCGAGGCGGGCCTCGCCGCGTGGCTCGAAGCAGGCTGCCACGGCGAGATGGATTATATGGCCAAACATGGGATGAAACGCGCGCGGCCCGCCGAGCTTGTGGCCGGCACGCGACGCGTGATTACCGCACGCATGGCTTATTTGCCCATCGATACGCTCGCGCCGAATGCAGTGGGAAAGACGCACGAAAGTGCTTCGCAAGGCGGTTCGGATCGCAGCGGGAGCGCTGGCGCTGCGGTTGGCAACGAAATTGGCACGGACGTTGCCCACGAGAGCATTCACGCCGACTGGCGTCTGCGCGAGCACGCGCGTCTCGCCGACCCGCACGCTGCCGTCGTGTCGATTTACGCGCGCGGCCGCGACTATCACAAAGTGCTGCGCGCGCGGCTGCAGCAGCTTGCCGAGCGCATCGAGGCCGAGATCGGCCAGTTCGGTTTTCGCGTGTTCACCGACTCCGCGCCGGTGCTCGAAGTCGAGCTTGCGCAGAAGGCAGGCGTGGGCTGGCGCGGCAAGCACACGCTGCTCCTGCAGCGCGACGCGGGCTCGCTCTTCTTTCTCGGCGAGATCTACGTGGACGTGCCGCTGCCTGCCGACGCCGACGCCGACGACCCGGCCAGGGCCGCGCCCGAAACACCTGGCGCGCATTGCGGCAGCTGCACGCGCTGCATCGACGCGTGTCCGACGGGCGCGATCACCGGCCCGTATCGCGTGGATGCGCGCCGCTGCATCTCCTATCTCACGATCGAACTAAAGGGCAGTATTCCCCTGGAACTGCGCGAGCTGATCGGCAATCGTGTGTATGGCTGCGACGACTGCCAGCTCGTGTGCCCATGGAACAAGTTCGCGAAGGCCGCGCCCGTGGCCGATTTCGACGTGCGCCACGGGCTCGATCGCGCGAGTCTCGTCGAGCTGTTCGGCTGGAGCGCGGCGCAGTTCGACGAGCGCATGCAGGGCAGCGCGATACGGCGCATCGGTTACGAGAGCTGGTCGCGCAATATCGCGGTGGCGATGGGCAATGCGCTGCGCGCCACGCATGAAGGTGCGGATAGCGCCCGCGACGCCGCGCGCGCTGCGATCGTGCAGGCGTTGCGCGGGCGCGAGCATGACGAGTCGGCGCTCGTGCGCGAGCATGTGGTCTGGGCGCTCGAAGCGGCTTGATGCGGATGAAAACGGCAGAGGCTGGCATGGACCTGAAACTGAACGACGGCGCGCTGGAAATCGCGCGCACAACGCGGCACCATGGCGTGCAACGTTCGCGCACGAAGGAGACGACGATGTTCAACGCAGTGATCGACGCGCCATTCGGCAAGGTCGGCATCCGCACCGTCGGGCAAGCGCTGCGCGAGATCGTCTATCTGCCGGGACAGACGGCGAGCGTCGAGCCCGATTGTGAGCTTGCTTCGCGCGCGGCCGTTCAGATCGAGCAGTATTTCGAGGACGCCGACGCCGGCTTCGACCTGCCGCTCGCACCGCTCGGCACCGAGTTCCAGCGGCGCGTGTGGGACGGCATCTGCGCAATCGAAGCGGGCGAAGTCTTGACCTACGGCGAACTCGCGAAGCGCATTGGCGGCGTGAGCCCGCGCGCCGTGGGCCAGGCGTGCGGCGACAATCCCTTTCCGCTCGTGATTCCGTGTCATCGCGTGGTGTCGGCGAGCGGTCTCGGCGGCTTCGCGCATCACGGCGGCGAAGGCTTCTTTCGCGACGTGAAGCGCTGGCTGCTCGCCCACGAATGCACATCGAACCGATTTCAACTGCGCTGACACGATGACGATGACGACGAATCCGCCGCCGCTTGACTCAAGCGATGCCGCCGACGAAGTGGAGCAGGCGCTCGGCCCCGCCGCCGCCGAAGCGCTGGCATCGAGCCTCACCGCCATCGACACGTTCTGCGACGCCATGTGGCTCGAGCACGGCCTCTCGCGCAACACGCTCGACGCCTACCGGCGCGATTTGCGCCTCTTCGCGCAATGGCTCGCGAGCGAGCGCTCCAATTCGCTCGATACGACCCACGAAGACGATTTGCTTGCCTATAGCGCGCGTCGCAAGGACGATAAATCTACTTCGGCGAACCGGCGCCTTTCGGTGTTTCGCCGCTACTACGGCTGGGCGCTGCGCGAGCAGCGCGTGCATACGGACCCGACCGTGCGCATCCGCTCGGCAAAGCAGGCGCCGCGTTTTCCGTCGACGTTGAGCGAGGCGCAAGTCGAGGCACTGCTGGGCGCGCCCGATGTCGAGACGCCGCTCGGCCTGCGCGATCGCACGATGCTCGAGCTGATGTACGCGAGCGGCCTGCGTGTGACCGAACTCGTCACGCTCAAGACGGTCGAGGTGGGCCTGAACGAAGGCGTCGTGCGGGTGCTCGGCAAGGGCTCCAAAGAGCGGCTCATTCCGTTTGGCGAGGAGGCGCACGCGTGGATCGAGCGCTACCTGCGCGAGTCGCGGCCGGCGCTGCTCGGCGCACGCACGGCCGACGCGCTGTTCGTGACCGCGCGCGCCGAAGGCATGACACGCCAGCAGTTCTGGCACATCATCAAGCGCCACGCGGCGGCGGCCGGCGTGCATGCGCCGCTCTCGCCGCATACGATGCGCCACGCGTTCGCCACGCACCTGCTCAATCACGGCGCGGACCTACGGGTCGTGCAGCTTCTGCTCGGCCATAGCGACATTTCCACCACGCAGATCTATACGCACGTGGCCCGCGAGCGGCTGCGTCTGTTGCACGAGAAGCATCATCCGCGCGGGTGAGGTTGAAGCGATCGTTGCAGACCGTGCGATTACAATGCGCCGATGAGCAAAACGAAACACGTGTCCGAAACGCCCGCCACACAAGTGCTGCGCCGCGCGGGCGTCGCGTTCGGCGAGCATCCCTACGAGTATGTCGAGCATGGCGGCACGGAAGAGTCCGCGCGCCAGCTCGGCGTGGACGAGCATCGCGTCGTCAAGACGCTGGTGATGGAGGACGAGCACGCGAAGCCGCTCATCGTCCTGATGCATGGCGACCGCAAGGTGTCGACGAAGAATCTCGCGCGGCAGATCGGCGCGAAGCGTATCGAGCCCTGCAAGCCCGACGTCGCGAACCGTCATTCGGGATACCTCGTGGGCGGCACGTCGCCCTTCGGCACCAAGAAAGCCATGCCTGTGTATGTCGAGTCGACCATACTCGAACTCGACGAGATCTGGCTCAATGGGGGCCGTCGCGGCTATCTCGTGAGCCTTGCCCCGGCGGTGCTCACGACGCTCCTGAACGCGAAGCCGGTGCAGTGCGCAAGCGTCGAATAGCGCACGGCGAACGGTGACTGGACGCTTCCGTCCGTTCCCGTTGCTTCCCTGATTTACCCTGGTTCGTGCGTGCTTATGCCGCCTGCGCGGGCAGGGCGCGCCCGCGCTTCGGTAGAATGAGCGCCGTCGCGCGTTGCCGGGCGGCGATGACCATCGCTAGCTCCCGGCGCGCATCGTTCCACTTCCTCCGGGTTTCGTGCATGTACAACCTGTTCGTCGCCGTTCTCGCCTATCTGATCGGCTCGGTTTCGTTCGCCGTGATCGTGAGCGCCTTCATGGGCCTCGACGATCCGCGCTCCTACGGCTCCGGCAATCCCGGCGCGACCAACGTGCTGCGCAGCGGCAACAAGAAGGCCGCGATCCTCACGCTGATCGGCGATGCGTTCAAGGGGTGGCTCGCCGTCTGGCTCGTCGCGCACTTCGGCCCGCGTTACGGTCTGGGCGACGCCGCCGTCGCGCTCGCGGCGATCGCCGTGTTTCTCGGCCACCTGTATCCGGTGTTCTTCCGCTTCAAGGGCGGCAAGGGCGTCGCCACTGCAGCCGGCGTCCTGCTTGCCGTGAATCCGATTCTCGGTGTCGCCACGCTCGCCACCTGGCTCATCGTCGCGTTCTTCACGCGCTACTCGTCGCTCGCGGCGCTGGCGGCTGCCGTGTTCGCGCCGCTCTACTACGTGTTCATGTTCGGCCCGCGCATCGTCGCGCTCGCCATCCTCGCCATGAGCGTGCTGCTGTTCTGGCGGCATCGCGCGAACATCTCCAAGCTCATCGCGGGCAAGGAAAGCCGCATCGGCGAGAAGAAGGCGGCCGGCGCCGGCAAGTAGGCCGGGTGCGACGCGAGAAGACGGCGCTGCGGCGCCGTTTTTTCACCTTGACATGCAACCATACGGTTGCATAATCAATGCATGAACGACGACGCCGTATTCCGCGCGCTGGCGGACGCGAGCCGCCGTCAACTGCTTGACCGCCTCCACGCAAAAAACGGCCAGACGCTGACCGATTTATGCGAAGGGCTGGCCATCTCGCGTCAGGCCGTTACGAAGCATCTCACGGTGCTGGAAGAGGCGAACCTAGTCGCGACGCAGCGGCATGGGCGCGAGAAGCGGCATTTCATCAATCCGGTCCCCATCGGCGAGATTGCCGCACGCTGGATCGGCAAGTTCGAGCACGAGCGCGTGGGTGCGCTCGTCGACCTCAAGCGATCACTCGAAGGAGGCAGCCATGAGTAGCGACAAGCACACGCAAGGCAGTGCAGCCGGCGACTCGACGTTCGTCTACGTCACGTTCATCCGCACCACGCCGGAAGCGTTGTGGACGGCGCTCACGAGCCGCGAGTTCACCGAGCGCTACTGGTTCGGCATGCATCACGAATGCGACTGGCAAACGGGCTCGCCCTGGTCGCTGCGCTTCGCCGACGGCCGCATTGCCGACTCGGGCGCTGTGCTCGAATCCGATCCCCCGCGCAGGCTCGTGCTGCGCTGGCGCAACATGTTCCTGGCCGAACTCCATGCCGAGGGCGATTCGCTTTGCACGATCGACATCGAACCCGTGGAGCACGCGGTCAAGCTCACGATTACGCACCACATGGCGCGGCCGGGATCGATCTTCATCGAGAAGGTGTCGGGCGGCTGGCCGCGCATCCTCTCGAATCTCAAGACACTGCTGGAAACCGGCGAGGTGCTCATGCCGCTCGTGGTGACGGCGGACTGAGCGCGAGAAAGCGAGCGCGCGCGGCGACGTGTGAAACGAAACGGGGCGGCCCGAGCCGCCCCGCAATACGCTGGACTTGCCGCCTTAGTCGCGGAAGTTGTTGAAGTCGAGCGGCGTGTCGGTCACGTCCTTGCGCAGCATGGCGATCACGCTTTGCAGGTCGTCGCGCTTGGCGCCCGTCACGCGCACCGCGTCGCCCTGGATGCTCGCCTGGACCTTGATCTTGCTGTCCTTCACGAGCCTCACGATCTTCTTCGCGAGGTCGCCCGACACACCCTTCTTCACGGTGATGACCTGCTTGACCTTGTCGCCGCCGATCTTCTCGATCTTGCCGTAGTCGAGGAAGCGTACGTCCACATTGCGCTTGGCCATTTTCGACACGAGCACGTCCTTCACCTGGCCGAGCTTGAAGTCGTCGTCGGCGAACGCGGTCAGCTCGCGCTCCTTTTGCTCGACGCGCGAATCCGAGCCCTTGAAGTCGAAGCGTGTGGAGATCTCCTTGTTGGACTGCTCCACGGCGTTCTTTACTTCGATCATGTTGGCTTCGCTGACGACGTCAAACGATGGCATTGCTTTCTCCAAAAAGTACGAGGTGCGCAAACGGCGGTGCAAAAACCATGCAAGCCAAATGCCCGCGGGTCGCAGCTGTATTCCGCAGCCCACAGACGCATTTTCAGGCAGCGGTTCGCGCACTCGCTATAATCACGGACCGACGCCATTCTACCGGCGCCGTTGCGTTTGCCCAAGGCGGCTTGCCGCCGCCCGGAGGCGAGTCAGCAGTGCGCAGGTGCCTCCCGGCGGCCTTTCCGGCCATTTTTCGTCTGCTGTCCGTGTTCCGTTCTTTCTCGATGCCCGTCGTCCAAACGCCCGTTACAACGTCACCTGTGTGGTTCGCCGCCGGCTTTGCGCTGCGCGCGCACAACACATTTGGCTTCGACGTGCGTGCGCGCTACGCGTGCCGCGTCGAAAGCGAGGCCGACCTTGCTGCCGCGGTGCGCGACCCGCGCGCCCAAGGCTTGCGTACGCTCGTGCTGGGTGGCGGCAGCAACGTCGTGCTCACGCGCGACTTCGACGGTCTCGTGCTGCTCATGGCGCTGACCGGCAAGCGCGTGGCCTACGAAGACGGCCACGCCTGGTACGTGGAAGCGGCCGCGGGCGAGAACTGGCACGATTTTGTGTCCTGGACGCTCGAAGCGGGCATGCCGGGCCTCGAGAATCTGGCGCTGATTCCGGGCACGGTGGGCGCGGCGCCCATTCAGAACATCGGCGCCTACGGGCTCGAGATGGCCGAGCGCTGCGTGTCGGTGCGGGCCATCGAAATGGCGACCGGCAAAGCCGTGGAGTTCGACGCGGGCGCCTGCCGCTTTGGCTATCGCGACAGCTTCTTCAAGCGCGAAGGGCGCGATCGTTTCGTCATCACCTCGGTCACGTTCCGCCTGCCGAAGGTGTGGCAGGCCAACGCGGGCTATGCGGATCTCGCGCGCGAGCTGGCCCAGCACAACGCCGGCGAGGCGCCGCATGCGCGTGCCGTATTCAACGCTGTGGTCGCGGTGCGGCGCGCGAAGCTGCCTGACCCGCTCGAACTCGGCAATGCGGGTAGTTTCTTCAAGAACCCCGTGATCGAAGCGCAGCAGTTCGATACGCTCGTCGTGCGCGAGCCGCAGATCGTTTCGTACCACCAGGCCGACGGGCGCGTGAAGCTCGCGGCGGGCTGGATGATCGACCGGTGCGGCTGGAAGGGCCGTGCGCTGCGGGCCGCGGCGGTGCACGAGCGTCAGGCGCTCGTGCTCGTCAATCGCGGCGGTGCGACCGGCGCGGACATTCTCGAACTCGCAGAGGCGATCCAGCGCGACGTGCTCGCGCGCTTCGGCGTGGAGCTGGAGCAGGAACCCGTCAGCCTCTAAGGCCGCACAGGCGCCGCCCGGCGCCTTGCTTGCCTCACATCGTCAAATCACCTTGTCCTGGGCCGCGAACACGGGCCCCTGCACGAAGCGTACGTCGTACTGCTGCAACTGCTCGAACTGCGCCGCATCGGTCACGCGGTTGAAAATCAGCGGAATGCGCAGCCGCGCCGCATAGCTCACGAGCGGCTTGACCATCGAATCGCGCAGCGCGGACGCCGCATCCATCTTCACGAAGTCGGGCCGAGGCACGTCCGACACCGAAAGAATCTGCCCGGCATTGGGCAGATTGCCCGCCACCTTGAACCCGTACCGCTGATAGCTCTTCGTGAGATAGCCGAGGAACGTGCGGTGCGCGACCGCCGCCGGCGGCAGCTCGATCACGATGCGTCCGGGGTTCAGCCCGAACGACACCAGCACGTTCGAGAAATGCCTTCCATGGTCGTACTTCACGCTCTTCAGGAGGCGCTCGTGCACGCGCAGGAAGAGCAGCCCGTGCTGCTGGCCACCCAGAAAATTGATGGCGTGCAGCGCGCGGACCATGCGGTCGACCGCGACGAGGTCAGGATCGTCGAGCGTATCGCTGAATGCGTCGCAGGGCGCGAGCTGGCCGTCCTGTTCGCGCAGCGTGACCGCCTGGTAGCCTAGTTCGTCGCCAAAGCGCGAGGCCATCGCGAGATCGGCGGTGAGCGACTGCGCCCCGCTGTGCACGCTGATGTCGTAAATCGGCTCGTAGGCGCTCAATAGCTCCACGCCGCGCCGCCGCGCCACGGCTTCTTTGGCGTGCGCGCCAGTGCCCATCGCCAGGTGCTCGCCGAGAAACGGATGGTCGGCGGCGCGGGCAACGAGCTCGGGAATGGTGGGAGCAATCATGTGATGTAGCGGGAAGCGGATGAAAAGTGCGAGCCCCACACGGGGTCGCATGACCCGATGGTAGCAGCCCTCAGCCGCCCCGGATGGACTGTTTGGTCATAACGTTATCGACCATTCGCCCACATTCTGGAGGCCACCGACTGTCCGTCAGGGTATACGCCTAATTTCACTAATCGTAATTGGTTTTACCATCCGTAAATCGCGTGACGTCATGTCACGGCTCGAGAACGTGGAGAGACCAAGCAATGAACGCACCTTTGCGTGACCCAACCGAAGTCCAGCACAGCTATATGAGCGGCTTCGCCAACGAATTCGCGACCGAGGCGCTGGCGGGCGCGCTGCCCGAAGGCCAGAACTCGCCGCAGCGCTGCGCCTATGGCCTGTACGCCGAGCAGCTCTCGGGCACCGCGTTCACCGCGCCGCGCTCGCACAACCGCCGCACGTGGTTCTACCGGATCCGTCCGGGCGCCGTGCATCGGCCGTTTGCGCCGGTCGCCTCGCGCCTCGATGTGAATGGTGCGCCGCGCCTCGTCGCCGATTTCGGCGACGTGCCGCCCACGCCGCCCAACCAGCTGCGCTGGGACGCGCTGCCCATGCCCACGGAGCCGACCGATTTCATCGACGGCTGGGTGACGATGTCGGGCAACGGCTCCGCGGCCTCGATGAGCGGCTGCGCGATCCACCTGTACGCGGCGAACCGGCCGATGGTCGACCGCTTCTTCTACAACACCGACGGCGAGCTGCTGATCGTCCCGCAGCAAGGGCGGCTTGCCATCCGCACGGAGATGGGCCGTCTCGATGTCGAGCCCTTCGAGATCGTCGTAATCCCGCGCGGCGTGCGCTTCACGGTGGATTTGCCCGATGGCGAAGCACGCGGCTATATCTGCGAGAACTTCGGCGCGCTCTTGCGTCTGCCGGATCTCGGCGTGATCGGCTCGAATGGCCTCGCGAATCCGCGCGACTTCCTCACGCCCGTCGCCGCCTATGAAGACCGCGAAGGCGAGTTCGAGCTCGTCACGAAGCTGGGCGGCCAGCTCTGGCGCGCCGACATCGGCCACTCCCCGCTCGACGTGGTGGCATGGCACGGCAACTACGCGCCCTACAAGTACGACCTGCGCCGCTTCAACACCATCGGCTCGATCAGCTACGACCACCCCGATCCGTCGATCTTCCTCGTGCTGCATGCGCCCACGGACACGCCGGGAGTCGACTCGATCGACTTCGTGATTTTCCCGCCGCGCTGGCTCGCGGCCGAGAACACGTTCCGACCGCCCTGGTATCACCGCAACGTGGCGAGCGAGTTCATGGGCCTCGTGCACGGCGTGTACGACGCCAAGGCCGAAGGCTTCGTGCCGGGCGGCGCGAGCCTGCACAACTGCATGTCGGGCCATGGCCCGGATGCCGAGACCTTCGAAAAAGCCTCGAACTCCGACACGACCAAACCGCACAAGGTCGGCGACACGATGGCCTTCATGTTCGAGACCCGCACGCTGATCCGTCCGACGCGCTACGCGCTCGAAACGAGCCAGCTGCAGGCGCATTACTACGAGTGCTGGCAAGGCCTCACGAAACACTTCAATCCGGAGCAGCAATGAACAGCACCATGACGGACGAACTCAAGGCGACGCTCGACGCGAAGCGCAAGAGCTGGGTCGAGAGCGCGAACGACGCCCAGTGCGATTTCCCGATCCAGAACCTGCCGTTCGGCGTGTTCAGCAATACCGGCAACGCAACGGCGCGCGTGGGCGTCGCGATCGGCGACCTCGTGGCCGACCTCGCGGTGCTGCACGAAGCCGGGCTGCTGCGTCTGCCCGCGAATGCGCAGCAAGACGTCTTTGCGCGTGCCGCGCTGAACGACTTCATCGCGCTTGGCCGCGAGACGTGGCGCAGCGTGCGCGTGCAGCTTTCTTCGCTGCTCGCGCGCGAAACGGCCACGCTGCGCGACGACGCGGCGTTGCGCCAGCGCGCCTTCGTGAAGCTCGCCGACGCGAAACTGCATCTGCCGGTGCAGATTCCGGGCTACACCGACTTCTACTCGTCGAAGGAACACGCGACGAACGTCGGCTCGATGTTTCGTGATCCGAAGAATGCGCTGCTGCCGAACTGGTCCGAGATGCCGATCGGCTACAACGGCCGCGCGTCGTCGGTGGTGGTGAGCGGCACGCCGGTGCGCCGCCCGAGGGGCCAGTTGAAGCAGCCCGATCAGGATCGTCCGGTGTTCGGCGCATGCCGCAAGCTCGATATCGAGCTGGAAACCGGCTTCATCGTCGGGCGCGGCAATGCGCTCGGCGAGCCGATCGCGTGCGAAGACGCCGAGGACCACATCTTCGGCATGGTGCTGCTCAACGACTGGAGCGCGCGCGACATCCAGCAATGGGAATACGTGCCGCTCGGGCCGTTCAATTCGAAAGGATTTGCCACGACGATTTCGCCGTGGGTCGTCACGCTCGACGCGCTGGAGCCGTTCCGCGTCGCGCAGCCGGTGCAGGAACCGCAGCCGCTCGAATACCTGCGTCACGAGGGCGACCACGCGTTCGACATTGCGCTCGAAGTGCGGATGCAGCCCGAAGGCGCGGCCGAGGCGACGACCATCGCGCGCACGAATTTCCGCCACATGTACTGGTCGATGGCGCAGCAGCTCGCGCATCACACCGTGGCGGGGTGCAACACGCGCGTGGGCGACCTGATGGGTTCGGGCACGATCTCGGGCCCGACGCCGGACTCGTTCGGCAGCCTGCTCGAACTCACCTGGAACGCGAAGAATCCGCTCGAGCTGAAGAGCGGCGGCACGCGCGGCTTCATCGAAGACGGCGACGAACTCACGCTCGCTGGCTGGTGCCAGGGCGATGGCTATCGCGTGGGGTTGGGTGCCTGCGTCGGCAAGATCCTCCCGGCGCTGAAGTAACCACGCCTGAACTCAGCAAGCAAAACGGCCGATGCGCTTTGAAGGCGCATCGGCCGTTTTTCGTGCGTACTCGCGTTATGCGCGCGCTTGCGCCAAACCTCGCGTCCGCTCCCAGCGCAGCGCGCCGAGAAACACCAATGCGCCCGCGAACAGCACCCACAGCATCGCGTCTTGGCCCGCGTGCTCCATCAGCGCGCCGGTGACGACCGGGCCGGCGAAGCTCGCCGCGCTCCACGCCGCGCTCACAAGCGCACTCGCCGAAACGAGCGCGACGCCCGCGAAGCGCTCGCCGCAGGCCACGATAGCGAGCGTATAAATGGAGCCCGCCGCCGCGCCCAGCACGAAGAGGAGCGGCCAGCGCAGCCAGGGCGTATCGACGACGAAGGGCAACAGCGGCAGCAGCACCGCGACGATCACGCCCATGAGCGCATGCACGCGCTCGCGGCCGAGCCGGTCGGCGAGCCAGCCGATGGGAAATTGCATGGTCGTGTCGCCGAGCAGCACGACTGAGGCGAACAGCACGGCCACTTCGGTGTCGATGCCGTGACCCATCGCGAAGAGCGGCAACAGCGACAGCGCGAGCGTGTCGAATAGCGCGAAAAACCCGGTGGCGACGATGAGCGCGGGCATCTTCGGCATCACGTGACGCCAGCTCCCGTGCGGCTCGTGCATGTCGGTCTGCTGCGGATTCGAACGGATCGCCGCGAGCATTGGCAGCGCGATGAGAAAGATTGCGCCGCAGATCGCGAAGCGCCACGCGGTATAGCCCGCGATCTGGTTCACCAGCACCGGGCCCGACATCTGGAACAGCGTGAACGTGGTCGCGTAGATGCCCACCACGCGGCCGCGGTTCGAGTCGTCGGCGAGTTCGTTGACCCAGGCTTCGCCGATCGTGAAGAGCAACATGAGCGCCGCGCCGCAGAGCATGCGCAGGAGCGCCCAGAGCCACAGATTGGCGCTGGTCTGCATCAATGCGGTCGCGACGGCCACGGTCAGCACCGAGCCGACGATCACCTGGCGCGAGCCGAAGCGTGTCGAGATCCATGCCGTGAACGGCACGACGGCAAGGCCCCCCAGCGCCTGGGCGGCAGTGAGCAGGCCGACGATCGCGGTGCCGTAGCCGGCGTCGGTGAGGGCGAGGGCGGTGAGCGGAAGCGTCGCGCCGGAGCCGAGACCGACCACGGCCACGCTCAGGATCAGCGCGAGAAAGTCGCGGGTGAGGACGGTTTTCATCGGGCGTGATGCTACTACGTGCGCATGAAAATCGCGGCGCAGGCGTGCCTCAGGTTGAGCGCGCGCGCCTCAGTGCAACACGCGCCCGCCTGTGCCCGCATCGAGCAAAGCATCAAGCGCAGGAAGTCGGCCCCGAAATCGCCACACGGCGGCGCGCGCGCCGGTCGATCTGCGCCGAAACCAGTGTGAGCGCGAGCGCTGCGAAAGCCGTGACCACGCCCACCCACGGCAGCGCCGTGAGCGGCGCGCCTGCGCTGATCGCGACGCCCCCAATCCAGGCGCCGCCTGCATTGCCGAGATTGAATGCGCCCTGGTTGAGCGTGGAGGCGAGGTTGGGCGCATCGCTCGCGCGGTTGACAATCAGTATCTGCAGCGGCGGCACGATCGCGAACGCAAGGATGCCCCACACGAAGATCGTCGCCATGGCCGCTATCGGGTCGTGCATGGTCAGCGAGAACGCGGCGAGCACCACGGCGATCATGGCGAGGAGCGTGAGCAGCGAGCGCATGAGCTTCCAGTCGGCGAGCTTGCCGCCCAGCGTGCTGCCTACCGTGAGCCCAAGGCCGAACAGCAGCAGCACGAACGTGACTTCATGCGGCGAGAAGCCGGTCACGTCTTCGAGAATCGGCGTGATGTAGGTGAACACCGCGAAGAGGCTGGCCGAGGCCAGCACGCTCATGCCGAGCACCATGAGCACCTGCGGGTTCTTCAGCACGCCGAACTCATGCACGAGGCTCGCCTTCTGCATTTCGATCTTCGCGGGCAGGCACACCTGCAGCGCCGCCGCTGCGAGAATGCCGATGGCCGTCACGGCCCAGAACGTCGTGCGCCATCCGGCGATCTGGCCGAGCGCTGTGCCGAGCGGCACGCCCAGCACGTTAGCGAGCGTCAGGCCCGTGAACATCAGCGCGATGGCCTGCGCACGGCGGTTCGGCGCGACGAGGCCGGCCGCGACCACCGAGCCGATGCCGAAGAACGCGCCGTGGCAGAACGCGGTAACGATGCGCGCGGCCATCAGGATCGAGTAGTTCGGCGCGAGCGCACACAACAGGTTGCCGACGATGAAGATGCCGATCAGGCGCATGAGCGCCTGCTTGCGCGGCACATTGGCAATGGCGATGGCGACGATGGGCGCGCCGATCGTCACGCCGAGCGCATAGGCCGAGACGAGCATGCCCGCCGCCGGGATCGAGACGCTCAGGTCGCGCGCGACGTCGGGCAGCAGACCCATGATGACGAATTCGGTGGTACCGATACCAAAAGCGGCAACGGCAAGGGCGAGAAGAGGCAGGGGCATGGCGTGGGGTCGGCGCAGGACGGCGACGGGCATTGAGCGCGAAGCCGTTTTATTTAAGTCAACGCGGAATTGTACTGAAACCCGACACAACGCATACGGCACCCTTTTCAAAGCTGTTGGGAAAACAACAGCTTTTCCTGCCGGACTCCGTTCACCGTTCCTTCATATTTCTTGACGATTTCTACAGGTTACGTGCATGGCGCAACGCGCTCGCGGGCAGCACGATACCCACACGATCCAACGAGCGAAACAGTCCGCCCACCGGCCCGCCCGCCGTCGGTCGCCGCCCTCGCGTCGTCCGTCCCGCGCATGACGGAACCGAATATGCGCAACCTTCCTGGAGCGATGTCATGAACACGATGACCACAGTACGCATCGCGGTGGCCGCAGCGGCCGCCTTATTCGCAGGTAGCGCGCTGGCGCAATCGCAGAGCGACGACCCGTCACAACAGGCCAGCACACCGCCGGCTGCGCAGGACGTGGGTGGCTCGCCGATGTCGACGAGCGCATCGGGCGCGCCGATGAGGCTCACGCACGCGCAGGTCTATCAGGACCTGGTGCGCTCCGAGCAATCGGGCCAGCAGAAGGCGCTGAACGAAGGGCTCTATCACGGGAACTGAGTCGACAGGGAGACCCAGGTATCAGGACGGCGACCCGACTCGCTCTCGCAATCTGCGCCACGCTCAGCGTGTCGGGCCGCCGCCAATATGTTTTTCGATGAGCCGCATGCGCCCCGTCGGGCGCCAGGGCGCGAACCATGGATTCGTGCGCAACTCACATAGCCGCGAACTGCGCTCGGCCAGCGCCGTTTCGAGCCAGCGGAACATTTCGTCGGGCTGCGCGAGACGCGCATGGGCCTCGGCGATGAGCAGCGGCGAGGTGTATCGCGCCCGCCGCCGCGCGAGCAGGTCTTCCAGATACCAGCGCAGCACCGCGTCATAGCCGCCCGTTTCCCAGCGGGCGCGAATGGTGGTCGCACGCGCCTGCTGGTTGCAGCGTTCGAGCGCCTCCACGGTGGCGTCCACGGCCTGCGCATACAGCTTTTTCACTTCGAACGCCGTAGCGAGCAACTGATAGACGAGCGGCGGATGGTCCATGTGCCCCGGCGCGAGATATTCACTCACGACTTCCGCATGCCGGCCCGACATCACCATGCCGAACGCGCGCGAGCCCTGGAACGCCAGCGGATCGATGCGCTCGGCGCGCTCCATCGCGGCGTCGCCTTCCGCGCGGCGTCCCGCCGCCACCAGCATGCGCGCATAGAGCCGATGCGCCTCCGGGTAACTCGGGTTGCGCCGCAGGGCATCCTTGAAGCCGGCCTCGGCCTGGTCCCAGTCCCAGTCGTAGAAGTAGCGCACGGCCGCGAGCGCGTGATGCGCCTCGGGCAGATCCGGGTCGAGTTCGAGCGCGCTTTCGGCGAGCGAGCGCGCAACCGGCCAGCCGTCGTCGGGCGCGACGAAGCCATGCACAACCGTCGATCCGTAGTAGTTCGAAAGGCCCGTATAGCCGAGCGCATAACTCGGGTCGTGCTCGAGCGCGGACTCGAAGTAGGTTCGGCTGCGCACGAAGTCTTCGCCGTCGATGCCGTGATGCGCGCAAAAGCCCGCTTCGAAATGCACGCGGCGATACCAGAAGAAACGCCCGCGCACATACGCGTCGTGCGCGGCGGGATTGACAGGCAGGCGCCGCTCGAGGCGCGTGCGCTGCTGCTCGGAAAGCGTGGTCGCCAGGTTCTCGGCGAGCGCCGCGACCGCTTCCTTGAGGATGTCGAGTGCGCCTTGCGTGGCGCTTTCGTGCGCGCGGCTCCAGATCTGCGCTTCGTCGGCGCAGCGGATCAGACGCGTGAGGATGCGGGTTTGCTGCCCCGCGCGCGTGAGCGAGCCTTCGAGCACGTAGTCGAGCTTCAGTTCGCGCGCGATCTCGCCGATGCTCTTTTGTGTCGCGCGGTAACGCGCCGCCGTGGTGCGCGCGATCGTGAGGAGGCGCTCGGGGTTGAGCGCGCCGAGGGTAACTGAGATCTCATCGGCGAGGGCGCTGCACAGGCTGTCCTGGCTCGCGTCGCCGGTGTGGTTGGTGAACGGCAGCACCAGCATGCGTACGGCGGGCGGCGCGTGCTCGCTCTCGCGCGGCGTTAGCGGGTCGCGCGCGGCAGCCGACGCACCGTGAACCTCGGACGGCTCGGGCAGGATACCGTCGAACCGGTAGCCCTTGCCCTTCACGGTGATGAGGTGGCGCGGTTTGGCGGGGTCGTCGGCGAGCGCGATGCGGATCTTGCGGATCGCCGTGTTCAGGCCGTTGTCGGTGTCGCGAAAGGGGCTGCCGGCCCACAGCCGGTCGACGATGTCCGCGCGCGAGATCAGCTCGCCGCGGCGCGAGGCAAGCAGGATCAGAAGATCCATCGGCAACCGCTCCAGCTTGACCTCCATACCTTCTCGGCGCAACTGGTACCGCTCGACGTCGAGTTCGAAGTCCGCGAAGCGGATGATTCGATCCGTCGGCATGAGATCCCTCCCGTGATGCGGCATCAGGGAAGGGGGCGCCGGGGCGGTTCGTCTGAAGATTGCCGTTAGACGACGCAGCAGTCCTCAGCGTCATTACACATGGCGGCAGGGGCGGGGGCAGCGGCGCGGATCAATTTCAATGTAGTGGGTCGGGCGCGCGCCTTCAAGCGTCAAGCGCTGCGCAGTGTGGCCATCGACACGTCAATCGGCTGTCACGACGTTCGCGTGCGATTTTGTTTAGCTCACTTCTGTTTCAGCGGATCGAGCGGTTCGCCGTGACGGCCCGCGCCGGCCGCGAAGCGCGCCGCGAGTGCGAGCCCCTCGTCGAGCACCGCGCGATAGCCGAGCGCGCCTTCGCGGCGCAACGCCTCGGCAGTTTCGGGCAGCATGCTGTGTTCGAGCGCCGAGCGGCGGTCCGCGAGCAACGCGGCTTGGGGCAACGACGCGAGTTGTGCGGCAAGTTGCTCGGCGGCCTGGCGCGCGCCGCCTTTGGCGACCACACGATTGGCGAGGCCGAACGCGAGGGCTTCCTGCGCATCGACGGCGCGCCCCGTGAGGATCAGATCGAGTGCGCGCGACAGCCCGATCAGGCGCGGCAGGCGCACCGTGCCGCCGTCGATGAGCGGCACGCCCACACGGCGGCAGAACACGCCGAGCACGGCGTCTTCTTCGACCACGCGCAGGTCGCACAGCAGTGCGAGTTCGAGCCCGCCCGCAACGGCGTAGCCTGAAATCGCCGCGATTACGGGCTTGCTGAGCGACATGCGCGTGGGGCCGAGCGGGCCCGCGCCGCTGCCGTCCGCGCGAATTTCATTGCGGCGTTCGGGGTCGGCGAGCGCGGTGAGGTCCGCGCCCGCGCAGAACGTGCCGCCCGCGCCGTACAGCACACCCGCGAGCCATGCGGGATTTTCTTCGAAGCGTGCAAAGGCGGCAGCGAGTGCAGTCGCAACGGGTCTGTCGATGGCGTTGCGCTGCGCCGGGCGGTCGAGCACGACAATTGCTACATGTTCCTGGCTTTCGATACGCACGTGCTCGCCGAAGGTTTCGATCGTCATGTGTCAGTCCTCGATGCGCCCCGCATTCGTCACAAAAATTTAATGGCTCATCCGTAGCTTAGGCCGGTTTCATTTCCTGAACTACGTCTCCACCAAACGCATGCAATTGACGTCCATGTCCAGCATCACCTCCGTTTCGGATTCCTCGCCGTATCCCGCTTGTGGACCTCTTTGGACTGTCCCGTTGCCCGACCACGACGCGTATGACCATGTGCGCTTCAAGCGCGTCTTCACGACCGACGGCACGCGCCACGTCGTCGTGATCGTCGATCTGCAAAAGCTGCTTCTCTGTGCCGACCGCGACGACACCGACTACGTGCTCAAGCCCGTCGACGACTGGCATAGCGGCAAGATTCGCGGCATACGCGAGTTTCTCGATCCGGATAACGAGCGCGTGCCGCAGATGCCCTACGTGACGATCAGCAAACGCCGCGTGGCGGGGCTGGCCGGATGGCTCGGACTTGCGCACGAGGGGGTAGTGGCGTTTCGCAACGGCCAGCATCGCGCGCGCTACCTCTCCTGGGCGGGGGCATTGTGGCTACCCGTGGAAGTGCACGAGCGCGAGGCGGCATTGCTGCGCGAACTGTGCGGCGCGGGCGACGGGGGCCTGCTGGTTCCGGTCGACGGCAGTTCGCCCCGGCTCTGATGCATTGTCGCGCGAACGGCATGTTCGCTAACGGCGCATTTGCAAGCAGCATGTTCTCAAACCATCGGGTGAGCACACTACGCCCGCCCGCTGTGTGCTCACGCCACGCTCAGCGGCCGGCTCGGTGCGCCATTGGAATTCGCCGCCATGGGCGATCCATGACGCGAAAGCTCGAAATGCTCGACCGTGTAGTCGACGAAGCGACGCGTCTTCGCGGGCAAATACTGGCGGCTCGGATAGACGATGGACATGCGGGCGTCGGGATCGTCGATGTCGTAGTCGGGCAGTAGCCGCCGCAGCGTGCCCGCGGTGAAGTCGTCGGCGACGAGCGGCGCGGGCACGACCGCCACGCCCATGCCGGCCAGCGCGGCGAGCCGCACCATCAGCATGTTGTTGACGGCGTAGCCGGGCTGCAGCGTGACCTGCTGTGCACGCTCGCCGGGCTTCGCGAACTGCCACGTCGCGCTGCGCTCCTCGGGAGGCAGCGCGACCGCCGCGCATTGCGCGAGCTCCTCGGGCGTATGCGGCTCGCCGTGCTCGGCGAGCCATGCGGGCGCCGCGCAGGGGACGAACGTCGTGGTGCCGAGCGCGCGCTCCACGCACTCGCCGTTGCGTGCGGGCGTGGCGCCGACGATGCCCACGTCGAAGCCGTCTTCCATGAGATCCACGGGCCGCTCGGCGAGCGTGAGGCGCACGTTCACGCGTGGATACAGACGCCGGTAACCGTCGATGAGCGGCGTGAGCGTTGCAAGCGAGAGCGCGCCGGCGGCCACCACGCGCAGCGTGCCGCTCGGCTCGCTTTCCGTGTGCGCCAGTGAGCGCTCCAGATGATCGAGTTCCTCCAGCACGCAACGACAGCCTTCGAGGTAGCGCTGACCCGCCTCGGTGAGCGCGAGATTGCGCGTGGTGCGATTGATGAGGCGTGCATTCAGGTGCGCCTCGAGCATCGCGACGGAGCGCGTGACGAGCGCGTTGGAGACGTCGAGCTGCTGCGCGGCGCGACGAAAGCTCCCGGTTTCCGCCACCCTGACGAAGACGCGCATGGCATGTATCTGGTTCATGTGTAGCCTCGTATGCTCGATGCATGGACCGGTTGAGGGACACCGCAACTGCTGGTGAAGTTGAGGAACGAAGCGATGTGTCGCGTTGTTCTGGTCAATGTGCCTCGAATGAACTACTGCGATGGACGACCGCGGGAATCTAACAAAAATAATATTGACAGTCCGTGAGAATTACAATATCTATCTCAACACGCGACAGCATTTCTTACTTGTAAAAGATCCAATACGCAGTCGGCATGTATTGAGTGAGGAATGCGCTGTGCGTTTTTGTCACTATCTAAATATTGTGCATTGCGGATAACGTGTCTGCGTAATTCACGCAAGCAGCGGATGTCTGTCAGAACCGCCAGATTCCAGGCGAGACGCCCTTTGCCTCTGGCGAATTGTGAGTCATTGCGGTCGGTGAATTTCCCGTCATTTACGAGCCGGAATTAAGCGCGCGTTGACGCTTTTTCTGTGTGAATGAATTGTTGTGCGTGAGGGAAAATAACGACCGGGAATTAGCGCTGCATGTTATTTAATGTGCATTACCGCTCGTTTTTTGAGCACGCTTTCGGGCTAACTAAAACGTAAATCGGCAGACCAGACATGATCGTCGAATTGCTGAAGTCGCAACCCGAGATTGCCCTGTTCGTGAGCCTCGCGCTCGGTTATCTGATTGGTTCGATCCGCTTCGGTCCGATCTCCCTCGGAGGCGTGTGTGGCACGCTGATCGTCGCGCTCGTGCTCGGGCAAACCGGCGCGCGCATCTCGCCGGACCTCAAGAACGTCGCCTTCGCACTCTTCATCTTCGCGCTCGGCTTCACGGGCGGTCCGCAGTTCTTCGCGAACGTCGGGCGCGGCTGGCGCTACGGACTGCTCTCGATCGTCGAGATCGTCTCGGTCATGGCGCTCGTCATGATCGCGGTCGTCGTGATGAAGCTCGATGCGGGCACAGCGGCGGGCCTGCTCGCGGGCGCGGCGACCGAATCGGCCGTGATCGGCACGGCTTCCGAGGCGATCACGCGGCTCGGCCTGACCGACGCCCAGGTGAGCACGCTGCAGGCGCATATCGTGACCGCATACAGCGTGAGCTACCTCTTTGGCCTCATCACCATCGTGCTCTTCACCAGCCAGATTGCCCCGCTGATCCTGCGCGTGAACCTGCGGGAGGAGGCCGCGCGCCTGTATCGCAAGCTCAGCGGCGACGGCGCGCTCGACGAAGGACAGCGGCTCGCGCTCGCGCCGCTCGAAGGTCGCGCGTTCAAGGTGGGTCCCGCAGCCGGCGCCGCAGTCGCCGCCTTCGAGGCGCGTTTTGGCAACAACGTCACGATCGAGTACGTGCTGCGCGATGGACGCCAACTGGACGCCAATGCGCAGTCCGTGCTGCAGCCGGGTGACATCGTGCTGATCGCCGGGCGCCGCGAAGCCGTGATCGAAGCAGCAGGCAGTCTCGGCGAAGAGATGCCGGGCGAGGGCTTGTTCAAGCTGCTCGCGAAACGCGTGGACGTGATGGTTACGCAGCGCGACGTCAGCGGCCTCACGCTCGCGCAAATGCGCGAGCGCGCCGCGCCGCAAGCGGGCCGCGGCATCTACGTCGGCGCGATCACGCGGCTCGACAACACGGTGCCCGCCTTGCCCGGCATGGTCGTGCATCGCGGCGACGTGCTGACGCTGGTCGGCACGCCCAGCGACGTCGCGCGCGGCGCGAAGCGTCTGGGCTACGTGATCCAGCAGACCCAGAAGACCGACTTCGTCTATCTGGGCCTCGGCGTGCTGGTCGGCATGATGATCGGGCGTTTCGGCGTGAACGTGGGCGGCGTCACGCTGGTGCTCGGCACGGGCGGCGGATGCCTGCTCTCGGGTCTGTTCTTCGGCTGGCTGCGCTCACGTTACCCCCTGGTAGGCTCGCTGCCCTCGGCCGCCGCGCAGGTGCTCAAGGACTTTGGTCTTGCCACCTTCATCGCGGCCGTCGGGCTTTCCGCCGGCCCCGACGCCATCAAGCTCGTGCGCGAGTATGGTCTCGCGCTGCCGCTCGCAGGCATTCTGATGGTGCTCATTCCCGGGCTCCTCGCACTGTGGATCGGGCACATGTTCCTCAAGCTCGAAGCGCCGATGCTGCTCGGCGCCATCGCCGGCCAGCAGTGCAGCACGCCGGCGATCAGTGCGCTCGTCGGCGTAGCCGGCAACTCGACTCCCGTGATCGGCTACACGATCACCTACGCGCTGTCGAACATCCTCTTGCCGCTCATGGGCCCCGTGGTGGTAGGGCTCGCGGCGAAGTTTGGCTGACGCATCCTGGCTGGTGTTTTCGGCTCGATCTGGCCGGCGGTGTCTCATTGCCGGCCATCCCCAGCAGCAAGGGGGTTCTTTCTCAAAGCGAGGACACGATGGAATGGCTACATGACATCTTTCACAAATCCCCGGAAATCGCGCTATTTCTTTCTCTGGCCGTTGGCTACTGGATCGGTCAGATCAATTTCGGCAAGTTCCAGTTAGGCGGCGTGGGCGGCTCGCTGCTCGCCGCCGTCGTCGTGAGCCAGGTGGGCGTGACCGTCGACAACGGCGTGAAGGCGGTGATGTTCGCCGTCTTCATCTACGCCGTGGGCTACGACTCGGGCCCCGGCTTCTTCAACTCGCTCAACCGCAAGACGCTGCGCGAAATCGCCATGGCCGTGTTCATGGCGGTGGCGGGTCTCGCCACCGTGCTGGTTTGCGCGAAGCTCTTTCACCTCAACAAGGGCCTTGCCGCCGGTCTCGCGGCGGGCGGCATGACGCAGTCGGCCATCATCGGCACGGCCGGCGACGCGATCGCGCGCCTGGGCTTGCCGCCCGACCAGGTGAAGGCCATGCAGGCCGACGTCGCGATCGGCTACGCCGTCACCTACGTGTTCGGCTCGCTCGGCGCGATCATCGTCTGCGTGAACATCCTGCCGAAGTTCATGGGCCGCAGCCTCAAGGACGCCTCCGCGGACGCCGAGCGCGAGATGTCGGGCGGCAACGCCGCTGCGGGGCCGGGCCAGATCACGGCGCTGCCCGAGTTGTTCGGGCGCGTGTTCCGTGTCGAGAAAGCCGCGGGCAAGACCGTCAAGCAGATCGAGCTGGCCGAGAGCGATTTCGTCGCGGTCGAGAAGATTCGCCGCGCCGGCAAGGTGCTCGACGCCACCCCCGACTTCGTGCTGAGCCGCGACGACGTCGTGCTGGTCGTGGGCCGTCGCGAGCAGATGGTCGAAGTGGGCGCGCTGATCGGGCCGGAAGTGCCGGACTCGGGCGGCATGAGCCTCGTGATGCAAACGCGCCAGCTCGTCTTCACGCGCAAGGGCATGAACCACACGACGATTGCCGAAGTGCGCAAGAACGTGGACCGCGATCTGCGTCACGGTGTGTACATCGAGAAGATCGAACGTGTTGGCCAGCCCGTGCCGCTCCTGCCCGAAACGAAGCTCGAGCACGGCGACGTGGTGACGATCTATGGCACCGCAACGGATACGAAACGCGCCGTGCAGGCCGCCGGCTACGAACTCGCGTACAGCAACAAGACCGACTTCATCTACATGGGCGTGGGCCTCGTGCTCGGCCTGCTGGTGGGCCTGATCGTCGTGAACGTGGCCGGCATTCCGCTCACGCTCGGCTCCGGTGGCGGCTGCCTGCTCGCGGGTCTCGTGTTCGGCTGGATGCGCGGCAAGCACCCCATGTACGGCGTGATGCCGCCCGCGGCTTCGCAGCTGCTCAAGGACTTCGGGCTTGCGGCGTTCGTCGCGGTGGTCGGCCTGAACTCGGGCCTGCAGGCCGTTGTGACGGTCAAGCAGAGCGGCATCACGATCTTCCTGCTAGGCGTGGTGGTGACGCTGGTACCGCTCTTCCTCACGATGCTGTTTGGCCGCTACGTGCTCAAGTACAACAACGCGGCCATTCTGGCGGGCGCGCTGTCCGGCGCGCGCAGTGCGAACCCGGCGTTCGGCGGCATTCTCGACAAGGCGGAAAGCGCGGTCCCCACCGTGCCGTTCGCCATTACCTATGCGATCGCGAACGTGCTGCTCACGCTGCTCGGGCCGCTCGTGGTCGGTCTTGCATGACATGCACTCAACGTGTGCTGCGCGAGGAAAAAAGCGCGCGGCACACGCAACGTCTTCCAATGGAGAACACCATGGCAACGAAAGCGAAGGGTAACGGCGCGAAAGAAAAGTCGGGTCTCGATGCACTGAGCCCGTTCGAGCTGAAGGACGAACTCATCAAGGCGGCCGGCGGCGGCGCGACCGCGCGCCCGGCCAATCTCGCGATGCTCAACGCGGGCCGCGGCAACCCCAACTTCCTCGCCACGATTCCGCGTCACGGCTTCTGGCAACTCGGCCTCTTTGCCATGCGGGAGTCCGAGCGCTCGTTTGCCTACATGCCCGAGGGCGTGGGCGGCTTCCCGCAGCGTGACGGCATCGTCGAGCGCTTCGACCTGTTCGTGCGCGAGAACAAGGGGCAGCCCGGCATCAGGTTCCTCGCGGGCGCGGTGTCGTACGTGCGCGATCAGCTGGGGCTCTCGGCGGGCGACTTTCTCTATGAGATGTGCGAAGGCATTCTCGCCTGCAATTACCCGGTGCCGGACCGCATGCTCAAGCTTTCGGAGATCATCGTCGGGCAGTATCTGCGCCGCGAGATGATCGGCAAGCATCCGTTCGTCGGCGAGTTCGACGTGTTCGCGGTAGAAGGCGGCACGGCGGCCATGACGTACATCTTCAACACGATGCGCGAGAACTTCCTGATCAAGGCCGGCGACACCATCGCACTCGGCATGCCGATTTTCACGCCGTACATCGAGATTCCGGAACTCAACGATTACCAGCTCAACGTGGTGCATCTGAACGCCACGGTGGAAAACAACTGGCAGTACTCGAAGAAGGAGCTCGACAAGCTGCGCGATCCGAAGGTCAAGGCGTTCTTCCTTGTGAACCCGAGTAACCCGCCTTCGGTAAAGATCGATGACGCGAGCCTCGAGTACATCGCCGAGATCGTGAAGGAGCGTCCGGACCTCATCATCCTGACCGACGACGTGTACGGCACCTTCGCCGACAACTTCGTCTCGCTCTTCGCGCTCGCGCCGAAGAACACGATTCTCGTGTACTCGTATTCGAAGTACTTCGGCGCGACCGGCTGGCGTCTGGGTGCGATCGCCACGCACCGCGACAACGTGCTCGACCACACGCTCGCAAAGCTGCCGAAGGACGAGAAGAAGGAACTGCACAAGCGCTACGAATCGATCACCACCGAGCCGGACAAGCTCAAGTTCATCGACCGTCTGGTGGCCGACAGCCGTACTGTCGCGCTGAACCACACGGCCGGTCTTTCGACGCCGCAGCAGGTGCAGATGGTGCTGTTCTCGCTGTTCTCGCTCATGGACACGCCCGACGCGTACAAGAACGCGCTCAAGCGCCTCATTCGCAACCGCAAGCGCGCGCTCTTCGAGGAAATGGGCGTGCCCTACGGCGAGGGCGATCCGAACCAGGTCGACTACTACACGATCCTCGACATGGAATACATGGGCGAGAAGCGCTTTGGGCGCGAATTCGTCGACTGGCTGCTCAAGCAGGTCAAGCCCAACGAGTTGCTGTTCCGTCTCGCGGAGGAAGCGCGCGTGGTGCTGCTGCCGGGCAAGGGTTTCGGCACGCCGCATCCTTCGGGGCGCGTGTCGCTCGCGAACCTCAACGAGTCGGACTATCGCAAGATCGGCCGCGCGGTGCGCAAGCTCACCGAGGAATACGTGCAGCGCTATAACGAGGCCACCGGCAAGAACCTCGATCCGACTGCCGTGAAGAAGTAAGCGCAGGCGGCGCCTGGCCACCTCGAGTCCCCATACGTTTGCAGTCCGGGCCGCGTCCGGCGTAGTTGCCGGGTGCGGTTTTTTTATGGCTCCTGGCAGATTCCCGGGATAGGTCTCTGTTCGAACCGGAAGCAGACCGCCGATTCACGGATCGGCACGTTCCCTGACAAATTCGGCACGGATTCTCATGTGCACGTCATCCCCGACTGCCGAGGACCATTTCGTCAGACCGAACGCTGCCCGGCTGAAATGGCCGTCGGCGGAGAAGGCCAGCGTCTCGGGAGCGCCCGGTGGATCGTCCGGAGCTGTGTCGAAGGTGACATCGAGCGTGACGGGGCGAGTCGTCGTGCGGATCGTCAGATCCCCTGTCAACAGGCCATTGAACGGACCGATCCGGACAAGGCGGGTGCTGACGAAGCGAATGGCCGGATAATGCGCCACGTCGAGCATGCCGCCGCTTTCGACGATTCGGGTGACAAACGGCGCGTTCGCTTCGAGGCTTGTCGCGTCGATCGTCACCACCACGCGGCCCGAAGCCGCGCCCTGGAATCCATCGAGCTCGGCACCTACGCGGCTAAAGCGCATCGTGAGATTCGAGTGCCAGGCGTTCGCGACGTCGAATGTCACACCGGAACGGGCCGGATCGAGCCGATACTGTGCCAGCGGTGCGGACGTGTCGACAGGAGCGGCGCTGACCCCGACAGCTGCAATGGCAGTGCAGGCAAACATTGCGATTGCGCTTGCGTGGGGTTTGAGACAAACCATGGTCACGCCACGCCGACGGATGGGGTTGCGACCCAGCACGCTCTTTTACCTCCACTTTTCCGGGCGGGAGCCGCCCGCGGCGAGCAGCAATCGCATGTGCTCGGACGCGCGCAAAAGTTGTGCCGCCACCGTACTGACAGGTGGAGCACCCCCTTTGGTTGCCGGCATGCCCCATTCACGCGGAAAGCATCTGTCGAGATAGCACCACGGCCTTGTGACGAAATGAGGACACCGGGAAAACGTTCTGCATGCTCCCTTTATTTCACTGCGCTTGAAAGCCCGATGCGCTCAACGTGATTTCGGCGTTCGTGCCTGTCGGAAAACTGAAAGGAAAAAATTCCCGGCAGCAGTGGAATAGGGACGTGAGTAGGAGGTTTACCCACCAACAAGGAGCCGACCACGGAACGATCGGGCCAGATCCGATCGCAGACGAACAACTTCCACGAAACCTGCACATGAGCCGAACGATCATTCAGCCTCTCTGGGTCCGCGCGACACACTGGATCAACGCCGTCGCGGTCGTGCTGATGGTGACCAGCGGCTGGCAGATTTACGATGCCTCGCCTATCTTTGCCGGCCTGAAATTTCCCGCGAGCATGACCTTGGGCGGCTGGCTGGGCGGCGCATTGCAGTGGCATTTCGCGATCATGTGGGTGCTGGTCGCGAATTACCTCGTCTACGTGTGCCTCAATCTCCTTTCAAGGCGCTTGTGGAGAAAGCTTCTCCCGATCCGCTTGAGTACGCTACGCCGGGACCTTGTCGCCGCGCTGCGCGGCAAGCTGGCACACGAAGATCTGGCGCGCTACAACGCCGTTCAGAAACTGGCGTATGTCGTGGTTATCGTCGACATCGCAGTCGTGATCCTTTCCGGCCTCGCGGTCTGGAAATCGGTTCAGTTTCCCCTGCTGCGAACGCTCATGGGGGGGTACGACAACGCACGGGCCGTCCACTTCTTCGCCATGAGCGTTCTCGTAGCGTTTTTCGTGGTGCACGTCGTCATGGTCGCGCTTGTGCCGCGCTCGCTGCGCCTGATGGTTCGCGGACGGTGATCGAACATGCCCTCTCGCAAAAAACCACTCAATGCGTTTCTCGTTTCAAACGCGGATTCGATCATCAAGGACGCTCGCGGCGAATTGAAGAGTCCCGCTCGCAGGTTGCTCGGCAGACACATACTCACGCTCGGCGGCATTGCGTTGCTCTCGGGCTGCGATCTCTCGAACGACAAGTCGGTCAATACCATGCTGCGCAAGATGTCGTTCTTCAATGACCGCGTGCAGGCGCTGCTGTTCGATCCGAACAAGATGGCGCCGACGTATCCGGAGTCGATGATCACGCGGCCTTTCCCTTTCAACGCGTTCTATGACATCGACGACGTACCGGAAGTCGATTCTGCGACCTATCGGCTGCAAGTGGGAGGACGTGCGAACGGCAAACGCATATGGACCCTCGACGAACTGCGAGCGCTGCCACAGGAAAGCCAGATCACGCGTCATATCTGCATCGAGGGCTGGAGCGCCATTGGGCACTGGGGCGGTGTGCGTTTCTCTGATTTTCTCCGCCGTGCCGGGGCCGACACGACAGCGAAGTACGTCGCGTTCCATTGTGCCGACAACTATTGGACCAGCATTGATATGCCAACAGCGTTGCACGCGCAAACGTTGCTTACGCTGACCTATGACGGGGACGTGCTGCCGCCGAAATACGGCTTTCCGATGAAGCTGCGCATGCCGACCAAACTCGGCTACAAGAATCCAAAGCATATCGTCGCCATCACGGTGACGAACGAGTATCCCGGCGGTTACTGGGAGAACCAGGGCTACAACTGGTTCGGCGGTTCCTGAAGTGCAATCGACTCTTTCCTCAACGCATATCCGCTACATGGAGCATTCATGACCATTCGACTCAAAGTTGCAGCGACCCTTGCCGCAATGGCGCTTGCCGGCAGCGCGCTGGCGCAAACGCCTGACGCGAAGCCCGTGCGTATTCGCGGCAGTATCGTTTCTCTCGATGGCGATGTTCTCAAGGTCCATCGACGCAGTGGCGATACGGTGTCGATCGACCTTGCGGCCAACGTTCCCGTCTCGTCTGTCAAGGCGATGCAGCTATCCGACATCAAGCCGGGTACGTTCGTCGGCACGGCCGCGACGACCGGTACTGATGGCAGGCTGACGGCGACCGAAGTCGTGGTCTTCCCGGAAGCCGCGCGCGGCACGGGCGAGGGACACTACGCGTGGGACCTCGGCCCGAACAGCACGATGACCAACGCGAATGTCGATACTGTCGTGCAGGGCACGGACGGCCGCAATCTGAAGCTGTCGTACAAGGGCGGCAGCAATGAGGTCACGGTACCGCCCAATGTACCGATCGTCACCTTCGTGCCGGCTGCGCGCTCCGATCTGGCGCCAGGCAAGCAAGTGTTCGTGGTCGCGAAATCCGCGTCACAGGGTGCGTATGCCGCGCAGCGCGTGGTGGTCGAAAAGAACGGCGTCGTCCCGCCGATGTAAGCGAACGCGTTCGGGTTTCCCGGAAGTTCCTGGGCAATCACACAATCCGCGCGCCGGACCGGAACGCGAACGACTTTTCAGTCCGGCGTGCCTTGTGGGCCAGGAAGTTTGCGCCCGGCGACGTACCGCGCAATGCGGCTTGCGGTGCTCAATAGCCACCGCCTGAAGAGTTGGTTGAACTGCTCGACGCGCCGTTACCGCCTTGATTCATATCGCCACTCGCGGCAACGGACCCCGAAACCGCGGCCATGCCGAGGCAGACGAGACACGCAAGAACCATCCTGAATCGCTTCATGATGATTTCCTCCTGGGTAAGCTCGCAGGAAGTCCCGCGCAGGGGCATCCGGCGAAGCATTAGCCGCGCTATTGCCAACGACGCCGACCTGCGGGTGCATTGCGGACGCGTCGCGCGGCTTGTCGCGAACGCTGGCATCGACATAGTAACTAACGCCGCGCGCCTACGACTTATTCCCCGCGGCGGGGTTTGCGTTGCTCGTGCTTTGCGTATCTTGTCCCGCGTGCGCGCGCACGCTCTTGCGATGAAGCGAAACCGAAAGCGCCACGGCGGACGCTGCGGCGATCGCGGCGAAAAGAAACACCGACCCATAGCCGAACAGATTCGCCACGTAGCCTGCGAGCGGGCCGGTAATGCCCAGCGAGAGATCGAGGAACACGGAGTAGGCCGAGAGCGCCGCGCCGCGGCTGGCGGGCGGCACGAGCCCGACCGCCTCGACGCCGAGCGCCGGGAACACGAGTGCGAAGCCGAAGCCGGTGAGCGCCGCGCCCGCGAGCGCGACTTGCGGCGTGGGCGCGAGCCACAGCAGCAAGAGGCCCGCGCATTCGCACGAGAACGAGACGATGGCGACGCGGAAGCCGCCGAAGCGCTTGATGGTATTGGCGAACAACAGACGCGCGCCGATGAACATCAGACCGAACACCGTGAGCGTGAACGCGGCGTTGGGCCAGTGGCGCGCGGCGTAGAACAGCGTGATGAAGGTCGCGATGGAGCCGAAGCCCGCCGAGCCGAGCGCGAGGCCGATGCCGTGCGGCAGCACGCGCGTGAACACGCTGCGGTACGACATGCGCTCGCCGTGCACGACCGGCACCGGCGCGATGGGCCGTGCGAGCCAGAAGCCGAGCGCGGCCATCGCGATGACCGAAATGCCGAGCATCCAGTAGCCGAGCGCGTGCGCCATCACGACGCCCAGCGGCGCGCCGATCGCGAGTGCGCCATAGGTGGCGATGCCGTTCCACGAGATCACCTTCGCGTTGTGCGCGGTGCCCACGCGGCCGATGCCCCAGAGGATCGCGCCGGTGCCGCACAGGCTTTCGCCGCAGCCGAGCAACAGGCGGCTCACCACCAGCAGCGCGAGCGAGAGGCCGGGCCAGTGATCGACGAGCGTGCCGAGCAGCAGCAGCACGCCGCTCGAGCCGCAGATCGTCAGGCCGATCGTCACGGTTTTCTTGGGGCCGAGCGTATCCGCCGAGCGGCCCGCGAGCGCGCGTGAGCAGAGCGTCGCGATGTACTGCACGCTGATGGCGGCGCCCGCCACCACGGTGCTGAAGCCGAGGTCGTTGTGCACGTAGCCCGGCAGCACGGCGAGCGGAATGCCGATCGTCAGGTAGCAGAGGAAGGTGAAAAAGACGACCGGAATGATCTGCAGGGTCGTCGACGCGGCTTTGCGCGGGGGCGCCAAATCAGCGGACATGGGGAAAATGCGGATGGAAAACGGCGGGAAAGGCGTGATTCTCCCATGGAACCGGTTTTTATGCAGAAACTGAAAAGCTGTTCCGGCGCGCGGAACACGCGTTTTCTGCGCTGATGACGGCCTTTTGCAACCGGGAACCCAGCTGCGAAGATCCCGCGATTTTGCGCGACGTTGGCGGCAATTCGCGTTGCAGCGGCGCCTTGGCCCGACCGCGCGGGCGGGGAAATCAGCATCGGAACGGGTTAATAGCCAGTCGAATATGTCCGATATTCGCAAATTGGCCCTGAAATCGCGCAATCGAGACGCTTCGACATAAGCACAGCCTCGCTGCAGCACACCGATTTATCGACTCAACGATATATCCCCCATGCTCCTGTAGCTATGGGTTGCCAATATTGGCAGTGATAGTTTTCGAACCGTCCACTCGAGCGGCATACGCCTTTTGCGAGCCGCATCCAACGACGAGCCAGAAACCATGAGCCAGCCGATCCGCTTTTACCACCGCAACGCGATTCGCGAAATCAGCGACGCGGGCGTCACCCGCACCGTTCTCCAGTACCTGCGCGAAGACGCGCGCTGCACCGGCACCAAGGAAGGCTGCGCCGAAGGCGACTGTGGCGCCTGCACGGTCGTGGTGGGCGAGCGCAACGAGGCGGGCGGCGTGAGCTTCAAGGCCGTCAACGCCTGCATCCAGTTCCTGCCGACGCTCGACGGCCGCGCGCTCTTCACCGTCGAAGACCTGCGCCAGCCCGACGGCTCGCTGCACCCCGTGCAGCAGGCCATGGTCGACTGCCACGGCTCGCAGTGCGGTTTTTGCACGCCGGGCTTCGTGATGTCGATGTGGGCGCTCTACGAGAAGCATGGCCACGAGCACGCGGGCCAGCCCAACCACGCCTGTGCCACGAAGGGCGCGTGCAGCGTGCCTTCGCGCGACGAGATCGCCAATGCGCTCACGGGCAACCTGTGCCGCTGCACGGGCTACCGGCCGATCCTCGACGCCGCCGAGCAGATGTTCAAGGCCGATGCGCCGAAGCAGCCCGTCGACGTGAAGGCGCTCGCCCAGACGCTCGCCACGATCGAGCGCAAGGACACCTTCCACTACGAGAGCCGCGGCCAGCAGTACGACGCGCCGCGTACCGTCGATGCGCTCGCCGCCATCAAGGCCGCGCGCCCCAACACGCGCATTCTCGCGGGCAGCACCGACATCGGCCTGTGGGTCACGAAGCAGATGCGCGAACTTGGCGACATCGTCTACGTGGGCCAGGTCGACGCGATGCGCCGCATCGACGTGAGCGACGACTGGATCGAGATCGGCGCGGGCGTAACCGTCGAGCGCGGCTATGCGGCACTCGCAAAGCATTACCCGGAACTCGAAGAGATGTGGCAGCGCTTCGCCTCGCTGCCGATCCGCAACGCGGGGACGATCGGCGGCAACGTCGCGAACGGCTCGCCCATCGGCGACTCGATGCCCGGGCTCATCGCGCTCGGCGCGCGCGTGGTGCTGCGCGGCGGCGAGATCGAGCGCGAAATGCCGCTCGAAGACCTCTACCTCGCCTATCAGAAGAAGGACATGGCCGAGCACGAGTTCGTGCTCGCGCTCAAGGTGCCCACGCGCACCGGCGCGCGCGCGAACCTGCGATTTCGCACCTACAAGGTCTCGAAGCGCTTCGACTCGGACATCTCGGCCGTGTGCGCCGCCTACGCCTATATCGCCGATGGCGACGTGATCCGCGAGCCGCGCATTGCGTTCGGCGGCATGGCCGCGACGCCAAAGCGCGCGACTCACGCGGAAGGCGTGCTGGCCGATGCGCAGTGGCACGAAGCCACCGCCCAGGCCGCGATGATCGCGCTCGGCAAGGACTACGCGCCGCTATCCGACATGCGCGCGACGAGCGACTACCGCCTCGAAGCCGCGAAGAATACGCTGTACCGTTTCTGGCTCGAAACGCGTCCGCACAACCCGCTCGCGCCGCAAGCGCTCAATGTGCGCAACGTCGCCGCAGAAACCGCTTGAGACATTCAGGAAACGGAAAAGACATACGGAGAACGAAGCAATGAACCAGCAAGCCGAACCGTTCCTGGACGAACTCAAGGCACGCGAGCCCTTCGCGCAAGTGCACGTCTCGCGCCCGCACGAATCCGCGCATCTGCACGTGAGCGGCCGCGCCACCTATACCGACGACATTCCGGTCGTGGCCGGCACGCTGCACGCCGCCCTCGGGCTTTCGCAGAAGCCGCACGCCCGCATCGTGTCGATGAACCTCGCGAAGGTGCGCGCGACGCCGGGCGTCGTAGCGGTGCTCACCGCCGAGGACATTCCCGGCGTGAACGACTGCGGCCCGATCATCCACGACGATCCGGTGCTCGCCGACGGCGTCGTGCAGTACGTGGGCCAGCCCATGTTCATCGTGGTGGCGGCGTCGCACGATACGGCGCGCCTCGCCGCCCGCCGCGCCGAGGTGCAGTACGAAGAGCTGCCCGCCGTGCTCACGGCGCAACAGGCGCGCGCCGCGCAGCAGTCGGTGCTGCCGCCGATGAAGCTTGCGCGCGGCGAGGCGTTCACGCGCGCGGCACGCGCCGCGCATCGGCATGAAGGCGAGATGCTGCTGGGCGGCCAGGAGCAGTTCTACCTCGAAGGCCAGATTGCCTACGCGGTGCCGAAGGACGACGATGGCATGCACGTGTGGTGCTCCACGCAGCACCCGAGCGAGATGCAGCACCTCGTCGCGCATGTGCTGGGCGTCGCCTCGCACAACGTGCTCGTGGAATGCCGCCGTATGGGCGGCGGCTTCGGCGGCAAGGAATCGCAGTCGGGCCTCTTTGCCTGCTGCGCGGCGCTCGCCGCCTGGAAGCTCCTGTGCCCCGTGAAGCTGCGCCCCGACCGCGACGACGACATGATGGTCACGGGCAAGCGCCACGATTTCCACTACACGTACGAAGTGGGCTACGACGATCAGGGCACGATCGAAGGCGTGTCGGTCGACATGACCTCGCGCTGCGGCTTTTCCGCGGACCTGTCCGGCCCGGTGATGACGCGCGCGGTTTGCCACTTCGACAACGCCTACTGGCTGCCCGACGTGTCGATCGCCGGTTTCTGCGGCAAGACCAACACGCAGTCGAACACGGCGTTTCGCGGCTTCGGCGGCCCGCAGGGCGCGTTCGCGATCGAGTACATCATGGACGATGTGGCGCGCACGCTCGGCCTCGATTCGCTCGATGTGCGCCGCCGCAATCTCTACGGCAAGACGCAGAACAACGAGACGCCCTATGGCCAGGTCGTCGAGGACAACGTCATTCACGAGCTGATCGACGATCTGGTGGAAACGAGCGGCTATCGCGCGCGCCGCGCCGCGATTCGCGAATTCAACGCGAGCAACGATGTGCTCAAGAAGGGCATTGCGCTCACGCCGGTCAAGTTCGGCATTGCGTTCAACGTCACGCACTTCAACCAGGCGGGCGCGCTCGTTCACATCTACACCGACGGCTCGGTGCTCGTGAACCACGGCGGCACCGAAATGGGCCAGGGCCTGAACACGAAGGTCGCGCAGGTGGTGGCGCACGAACTGGGCATCGAGTTCGGCCGTGTGCGCGTGACCGCCACAGACACGAGCAAGGTCGCGAACACGTCCGCCACGGCGGCATCGACCGGCACCGACCTGAACGGCAAGGCGGCGCAGGACGCCGCACGTCAGTTGCGCGAGCGCCTCGCCGCGCTGGCGGCGACGACCTACGGCAAGGGCGAAATCAGCGCCGCGGACGTGGGCTTTGCCAACGACTCCGTGATCGTGGGCGAGACGATCGTGCCGTTCGAGACGTTGGTGTCGAAGGCCTATCTCGCGCGCGTCCAGCTCTGGTCCGATGGTTTCTACACCACGCCCAAGCTGTACTGGGATCAGGCCACGCTGCGCGGGCGGCCGTTCTACTACTACTCGTATGGCGCGGCGGTGTCGGAAGTCGTCATCGACACGCTCACGGGCGAAATGCGCGTGCTGCGCGCCGATGCGCTGCACGACGTGGGCGCGTCGCTGAATCCGGCGCTCGACGTGGGCCAGGTGGAAGGCGGCTTCATTCAGGGCATGGGATGGCTCACCACGGAAGAACTGTGGTGGAAGCCGGACGGCAAGCTCATGACGCACGCGCCGTCCACCTACAAGATCCCGACCGTAAACGACACGCCAGCGGAATTCAACGTGCGGCTCTTCAAGAACCGCAACGCGCAAGACAGCATCCACCGCTCGAAGGCCGTGGGCGAGCCGCCGCTGTTGCTGCCGTTCTCAGTGTTCTTCGCGATTCGTGACGCCGTGGCGAGCGTGGCCGATTACCGCTTCAATCCGCCTATGAATGCGCCGGCCACCGCCGAGCAAATCCTGAAGGGCGTGCGCGCGGTGCGGGCGATGGCGCGCGAGGGGGCTGCAAAATGAATCGTCATCCTCAGCATTGCGTGCGCGTCGACGAAACCGGGCGCGTGATCATCGGCCGCCGCAGCACGCCGGTGCCGCACTACGGGCCGATGCACATCGTGCTGTTCGGCGCGGGCCACGTGGGCCATGCGCTCGTCACGCTGCTCGGTATGCTGCCGTGCGTGGTGCAGTGGGTGGACGAGCGCGACGAGCTGTTCCCCGACGAGGTGCCCGCCAACGTGCAGATCGAAGCGACGGACACGCCGGCGGCCATCGTCGACGAAGCGCCGGCGGGCGCGTACTTCCTCGTGATGACGCACAATCACGCGCTCGACTTCGAGTTGAGCGAGCGCATCATGCGGCGGCGCGATTTCGCGTGGTTTGGCCTCATCGGCTCGAAAACGAAGCGCGTGAAGTTCGAGCGGCGGCTCATGGAGCGCGGCGTGGAAGCCGAGCGCATGGACGAGATGACGTGCCCGATCGGCGTGACGGGGATCGTCGACAAGGCGCCTGCGTCGATTGCGGTGGCGGTCGCCGCGCAACTCATGCAGATGCGGGTGGTGCAGCGCCCGGCGGTGGTGAGAACGGTCGCGCTCGAGCGCGCCTGATTCCACGCGCCATACAAGCGAAACGGGCGCGCCTCGATGATGAGGGCGCCCGTTTGCGTTCGCTTTGCGTTATCGCTTTGCGTTATTTCAGGCAGCTTCGAGCGGCGGCGTGGGCGTCGCTTCGCTCTTCGCGCTCGCGGCCTTCTTCGTCGCGGCACGCTTCGTCCCGCGCTCAGCGGTCAACGATCCCGACACCTCTTCGATCAATCCGCGCAGCCATCCGACATCGCTCGGCCTGTCCGGCTGCGGATGCCACATCTGATAGCAGTGAATACGCGGAAACGCGAACGGCGTCTCGACGACGGCGATGGGCAAGAGCCTCGCGTAGTGCTGCGCGAAGCGCCGCGTCGTCGTGAAGATCAGATCCGATTGCAGCAAGACCTGCGGCACGAGCCCGAAGTAGGGCAGCGTCGCGACGATGCGGCGCTCGGCTTTCGCCTTCGCAAACCCCAGATCGATCGCGCTCGCATGGGAGCCCGTATAGGGTGTGGGTGCGAGATGGGGAGCTGCGAGATAGGCGTCGCGCGTGAGTTCGCGGCGCGCGAGTGGATGGTCCGCGCGCATCATGCAGACGACCTTGTCGGAGAATAGGTCGCTGCGCGCGAAACGCGCCTCGGGCTTCGGCCAGTTGCCGATCACGATGTCGAGTTCGCCCGCGTCCAGCGCGCCGTGATGATCGAGCGTGGGCGAGAGTGAGAGGATCTCCAGCCGCGCCGCCGGCGCCGTCTCGCGAAAGCGCGCGATCAGCGTCGGCATGAAGAAGTCGTTGAGGTAGTCGGGGGCGGCAAGGCGGAACGTGCGCTTCGAGCGTTCCGGGTCGAAGTCGCCGTGCGGCGTGGCCACGAACTCCACGTCGCGCAGTATGCGCTGCGCGTGCTGCAGCAGCGACTCGCCGTACTCGGTCGGCACCATGCCGGCCTTGCCGCGCACGAGGATCGGATCGCCCAGGATCTCGCGCAGCCGACGCAATGCCGTGCTGACGGCAGGCTGGGTCTGGTTCAGGCGCAGCGCGGCCTGTGTGACGCTGCGCTCGACCAGCAGGGTGCGCAGCACGCGCACCAGCCAGATGTCGAGGGTGAGGGCGTTATCGTCGTCCATGGGTGTGGCGGGCAAGGGCGCGTGCGCGACGACGCATAGCGTTGCGCGCACGGATTCAGCCATAACCATATGCCTGCTCGCGCGCCACCGCCATAGGGTGCGCGGCATGACCGGCATCAGAAGGGCACGCGTTGGATGGTTCCGCGGCGCGCAGCCCGTCACTCGGTAACCGGTTTCGCGAGCCCCGAAGGCAGCGTGCTGATGCGCTTGACCTCGCGCGAGTCGAGCCAGTTCGGGCTGCGTGCGCAGTAGAGCACCATCGGCAAGGCGTCTTCGCCCCAGAAGAGCTGCTTGTTCATCCAGAACGTCGGCACGCCGAATACGCCCATCGCGATCGCGTCGTTGGTGTTGCGGCGCAACTGCGCGCGCACGACTTCTTCCTCGATCAGCGACTCGCCGTGCGGAATGCCCACGCGCTCGCAAAGCTGCTCGAAGCCCTCGTCGCTCGACGGGTCGCGCCCCTCGCGCCAGATGAAGCGGAAGATCTCGCGCACGCACGCGAACTCGCCGCCCGCCGCAATGGCGAGCAGCATCGGCCTGACCGAGTCGAACGGATGAGCGGGCGGCATCTTGAACGGAATGCCGAGTTGCTCGGCGCGAAAGAGCGCGTGCCGGTACGTGAACACGCGCTTGGCCGGGACCGCGGAGCCGAACGGCTGGCCCCAGTGGCGGTATAGCTCGGAAAGCAGCACCGGCGTCGGCACGAAATCGAAGCCGGGCCACTTGTTTTGCTGCTCCAGCAACAGATACGAAAACGGCGACACGAAGTCGTAGAACCAGGCCGGCTGGCTGGCGTCGATGCCGTCGATCATGCTGTTTCTCCTCTCCAGGGCGATATCCGGGCCATTGCTTGCATGGCCCATTGTTCGGTTCAAAATGCGTGCAGCGGCGCTAATGCGTGCGCTCGCCTGTTTCATTGCCGCCGCTTTCGTTTGCATGGCTCGCCTCTGTACCCGCTGTGCCTGCGTCGTTGCTGCCGCCTTCCGGCGCCTCTGCCTCTTCTGCGCTTTCCGCTGTCTGCTCTTCTTCTGCCCCAACGCCTGCGTCCGGCGCTTCGCGCGTGCCGGACAGCCGCGCGCGCACGAAGCCGATATGCTCGCGCAGCACGTAGAACTGCTCCGCGTAGGCGAGCGGCATTTTCATGCCGTTCACCGATTCCTCGATCTTGTCGAGCTGGCGGATCAACGCCCGGCGCTCGGTGGGCGAGTTGTCGGCCATCGCGGCGCGCTCGAGTGCGATGAGCGAGCCGTACCAGCGGTAGATGCGCGATTTTACCCGCCAGGCGTAGAGCGAAGGCACGATCCGCAGGCCCGGAATCAGCACGACGATGATCGGCACGAGCAGCACGACGAGCCGGTCGGCGAGGCTCGCCACCCAGAAGGGCAGCACGCGGTAGAGGAAGCTCTTGCCCGACTTGTAGTAGCGCGCGGCGTCGGCGCTGATCGGGAAGTCCTGGGCGCGCGGCGCGGGGAATTCGCCGGCGCGTTGCAGCAACGTGGAGCGGCCATGCACCTCCTTGGCCGCTTCGATCAGGAGGTCGGAGAGCGCGGGATGCAGTGAGTCGCGCGCGACCAGTTCTGCCGTCGGCGCGATGAAATGCAGGGGCGCTGCCGGCAGGTTGCGGCCGAAGTCGAACGCGCCCATCGGGATCGTGATGGCCGTGAGGAACGGAAAGCGCCGCGCGTAGGCGTCGGCCTGGACGAAGTCGAAGAAGCGCACGCCCGGCATGCGCATGAGGCGGCCCATGACGGGCGGCTGCGCGGAGTCGCCCGCGAGAATCGCGACGTCGATCTTGCCGGCCACGAGTTCGCGCGCGGCGTCGTCGCCGGAAAGCGGCAAAAGCCTGGTCGGGCCGCCGGGCTCGATGCCGTTCGCCTTGAGCAGCGTGAGCGCGAGCTCGCGCGTGCCGCTGCCCTCGGCGCCGATGGCGATGCGCTGGCCTTCGAACTGCGAGAGCCGCGTGGCGACGGGGCCGTGATAGAACACCACGAGCGGCACGTAAGCCACGCTGCCGAGCGACACGAGGCCGCCTGGCACCTTGCTCGCGAGACCGTCCTGCACGAACGCGACGTCGACGTTCGACTTCGGGTCGGCGAGACGCTGCAGGTTCTGCGCCGAGCCCTCCGATTCGAGCACGTTCAGCGTGATGTTGTTGCGCGCGAGGATGGCCTTGTACTTTTCCGCGGCGTTCCAGAAGGTGCTGCCTTTGGGCCCGGCGCTCATGGTCAGCGTGCTGGGCGGCGCGGGCTGGATGAGACGCACCGCGAGCCAGATGGCCGCCGCGCTCACGAGCAGGATGGGACCGAACGTGACAGCCAGGTCGCGCCACGAGATCGCCACGAAGCGCGCGACGAGACGGGGAGGAGGTTTGCGGCCGGTGCGGGACTTCATCGGGGTGGGGCGGGCCTCGGGTAGTTCGGGGGAGTGCGGGTCGGGTCCGCGTCGGGTCCGGCGCTGGCGCCGGGTCGGCTCAGGCGCGCGCGCCGCGCGGGCTCTGTGGTGCCGATGGTACATGAGATTCGGCGTTGCGGCGGCATGCCCGCGTGCCTCGCGGAACAGCTTAAGCGCATGCCGCATGCGCCTGAGCTAAACTCTTTGCGCTTGCGCCACAGCCAGGCTAAATTGTGGTTCGCCTGCTGCGCTTCGCAAGGCGCGCCGGGGCCCGGGAGGGGTGGAGAAGTTGAACGAGCGGGCTCGCGCGAGCATCAATTCAAAACAACAGGAAACGGGCGCAGACCTGTTCCGGCGGGTGTAATTCGACGTCCTTTCATCCTTTTGCCTCTCGCATCGCGTCCAGACCCTGGCCGTGCACACGCGCATTGCGCGCTGTGCACGGCCATCGGTAGTGGTAACAGCCGTCAGACCATGGCTGACGGGCGGCCTCCGAGCCGTCCTCCGGCAAGGCAGGCGGTCCTATTGCAGACAACAACCCGCAACAACGCGAAGACACAAGGAGAAAATATGAAATCGGTCGCTATTCTGAAGACGCTGGGCGTGGCGCTGTGCCTGTCGGTAGCTTGCAGCGCGTCGTACGCGCAGGACGAGTCGGCAAGTGCTCCCGCCGCCACCACGGCCGCTCCGGCCACCTCGGCCAAGAAGGCCGACCGCAAGCTGGGCTACACGGTGCGCAAGGCGCTCTCGAAGACCCAAGGCCTCGACGTTTCCAAGCTCAACGTGCGCTCGCACGGTGGCGCTGTCACGCTGACCGGCACGGTGCCGGATCAGGGCCAAATCGACAAGGCTGGAGAAGTCGCGAAGGGTGTGCCTGGCGTGACGTCGGTCTCGAACAAGCTGACGGTCAGAGTGGAGCAATAAACGCAGCGCACGCCCGGGAAACGGGGCGTCTGCGGTCATGTAGCAGCAAAAAGCCCGGCCTCGACAGGCCGGGCTTTTTTTATGCTCGGAGGTTGGGCAAGCGCACGGTTGGCGTGCGTCTGGGGCTGTTGCCGCTCGAAGCCGTCGGCTTGTACGCGTCGCACGTGAACCCGTTGCGCGGATCGCTCCGCGCATGCGATTGCGTCATGTTGCACTGCAGCCGCCAAAGTGTAGTTTGACACACAGTCTTCCCGCCGTTGGGGGTATACCGTGGCTGTATCGCGCGTCTTTCCCGAGGTCGAGCGCGGCCTCATCGCTGGAAAGCAGGAAATCGCCATGACCATTCACACCTACACCGACTTGCCGCTCGTCGACCGGGCGGCCTTCGAACTGGCCTGTGCGCGGCACGGCTTTGCGCCCATGCAGTTCGACATTCGCGGCGAAGCCGATCCCAACGACCCGGAACATGGCGACATGCTGATCGTGCGGCGCGGCGCCTGGGCGCAGGCTTACCGCATCGACGCCCGCGGCCAGTGGCTGCGCCAGTTCGAGGTCGATCTCAACGGGAGATTTTTCCGCCAGGCGCCCCACGCCTGAGCGTGCGCGAGGTGCGCGGCGGGCGCGGCGTGTGCCGCATTCAGGAGAGCACGAGCCGCACGCCCACGAGCGAGAGCGTCGCGGCGAGCAGCACGCGCAGCAGCTTTTCGGGAGCCTTGGTGGACAGCAGGCTACCGATCGCGATGCCGGGCAGCGAGCCGCACAGGAGCGAAAGCAGCATGTGCCAGTCGATCGAACCGAGCAGCCAGTGGCCGGCGCCCGCGAGGAGCGTGAGCGGCACGGCGTGCGCGACATCGGAGCCGACGATGCGCACCGTGGGCAGCGCGGGATAGAGCAGGAGCAGTACAGTCACGCCGATGGCGCCCGCGCCCACCGAGGTGAGCGAGACGAGCGCGCCGAGCACCGCGCCCGTGAGGATCGTGAAAAAGAGCGTGCGCGCTTCGCCCGGCTCATGCCGGTGGCGCGAGGCGAACGCGGCGAGCTGCGGGCGGAAAATGAGCGCGACGGCCGTAATGAGCAGCGCCGCCCCCAGCACGGCCTGGATCAGATGCCCCGCGCGCGGCGTGTCCATGCCATAGCGGTGCAGCAGGATCAGCGTGATCGTCGCGGCGGGCACGCTGCCGGCCGCGAGCCGCAGCGTCACCCGCCAGTCCACCGAACCCTTGAGCCCGTGCACGAGCGTGCCCGCGGACTTCGTCGCGGCCGCATAGAGCAGGTCGGTGCCGACTGCCGTGGCCGGGTGCACGTTGAAGACGAGGACCAGGATCGGCGTCATCAGCGAGCCGCCACCCACGCCGGTCAGGCCGACCAGAAATCCGACGAACAGGCCGGACAGCGAATACAGCAGATCGATATGGGGGAAGGACATCGCGCGCGAAGAGGCCGGTTCAGGGGGCTACGCCGTCGCCTGCCGTGTCGAGAACAGCGCGCGCCGTAAGCGGCGCGTCAGGCTGGACAACGGCCAGGGCTGGCGGCGAAAATCCGCTATTGTCGCAAAACCGGCGGCTTGGCGCTGGGTTAAGCGAAATCGGACGCGTTGCGCCTGGCTTTCAATTACCTTGACTCCGTCCCGCTGGCAGGATGCGGGCCAGATGCCGGCTCGCAACTTCACGTGCCGTGAGCGTCCTTCGCGCGCAGGCACGTGCCGAACAGCGCTGCGCAGCACTGGCGCCACCATAACCAGAATCCGACATGAATCCCGGCATCCTCTACGCGTTCGCTGCATTCGTTCTCTGGGGGCTCTTCCCCATCTACTTCAAGACGCTGCACCAGATCCCCGCACTCGAAATGCTCGCGCACCGCATGGCGTGGTCGCTCGTGTTCGTGATCGCCGTGCTCGTCGTGCGCCGTCACTGGCGATGGCTTGGGCCCACGCTGCATGACCGTCGCCTGCTCGGGCGCTTCGTGGCGAGCGCCGTGCTGCTCTCGGCCAACTGGGGCATCTATATCTGGTCCGTCAATGCCGGGCACATCGTCGAGGCGAGCCTCGGCTACTTCATCAACCCGCTCATCAACGTGTTGTTCGGCTATGCGTTCCTGCGCGAACGCCTGCGCCCACTGCAATGGGCCGCTGTGGCGCTGGCCACCGCGGGCGTCGTGTGGCTCACCTGGCAGAACGGTGCACCGCCCTGGATCAGTCTTGCGCTCGCCGTGACCTTCGGCGGCTACGGGCTTTTGCGCAAGACCGCGCAGCTCGGCGCGCTCGAAGGCCTCGCGCTCGAAACCGTGCTGCTCTTTCCCGTTGCGGTCGTTTATCTGACGATCGTGGGTCTCGCCGGCGCGAGCCACTTCACGCATGCCTCGCGCGGGCTGCAGCTGCTGCTCGCGGCCTCCGGCCCGATCACGGCGGTCCCGCTGCTTCTCTTCGGCGCGGCCGCGCGGCGCATTCCGCTGTCGATGCTCGGGCTGATCCAGTACGTCACGCCCACGCTGCAGTTGCTCACCGGCGTGCTCATTTACGGAGAGCCGTTCGGCGCGGTGCGCGCCGTGGGTTACGGCGCGATCTGGCTTGCGCTCGGCGTGTATTCGCTCGAAGGCGTGCGCAGTCTCGTGGCTGAACGGGAGCGCCGCGCGGCGTGAGGGGCTGAGTGGTGCTGCCCTGTCGGGCATTGGCTGACCTGCCGGCGGCGCGGTAGGATGCCAGCACGATGGCCGCACGGTCGTAGCGTCGGATTGGTGTGAATCGGATGCGCGAGTCAGCGGCGACCGGCAGTGCCTTAACCCTTGGCCAATCCTCAGTGGAGTGCCCCGCGCATGAGTATCGAAGCCGTCCGCCGGTTCGAGGAAGAATTCGCACCGCGCATTGCGGCGAAGCTGGCGAAACAGTTCGGCCCTTCGGTGCACGTCGATGTCGTGCCCAACGCCGGGCACGGCCACCCTACGCGCGTGCGCCTGCGCGGCGTCGCGAACGAGCACCGGCATCCGTATGTGTATCCGCTGAACGTCTCGCTGACCTGGGACACCGAGGAGATCGAGCGCCTCATGGAGCCCGGCGGCGAAGCGCGCTTCGAGCACTACCTCGAAGCGACCGGGCGCAAGCTTGCGTCATGGGAGTCGGCGCGCTCTGTCGATTTTGCTTCGCGCACGCAAGGCGAGCCCGAGGTGCTGCTAGGCGGGCTCGATTTCGAGGGCTAAGCGCGCCTTGGCCCTCGAGGTTCATCAGCCGCGCGCAGCCCGCGTGAGCCACTCGCGGCCCTTGAGCATGCCCCACCAGTAGAAGCTCGGCAGCACGCTCGCCTTGAGCAGCCACATGAGGCGGCGCGGGCGCGTGGGGTCGAGCGGGAAGGTAGGCAAGAGACGCCCGCCATAACCGAACTCGGCCAGCACGACTTTGCCCTTCTCCACGGTGAGCGGGCACGAGCCGTAACCGTCATAGCGATACGCCAGCGGTGCGCCCGCACGCGCGGCGAGCAGGTTCTCGGCCACGATCACGGCCTGCTTGCGCGCGGCCGCGCCGGTCTTGGCGTTCGGTGCCGAGCACACGTCGCCGAGCGAGAACACGTTCGGATAGCGCGGATGCTGGAGCGTGGCGTGATCCACCTCGCACCAGCCGGCTTCGTCGGCGAGCTGGCTGTCGCGGATGAAGTCGGGCGCGACCTGCGGCGGCACGGCGTGCAGCATGTCGAAGCGCTTCTCGACACGCGTGGCATTGCCGTTCGCGTCTTTGACCTCGAAGGTGGCGATACGCGCGGGGCCGTCTACGGCCACGAGATTCGACGAGAACGCGAGGTTCGCGTTGTAGCGCTTCACGTACTCCATGAGCGGCGGCACGAAGGTCGCCACGCCGAATAGCACGGCGCCCGCGAGATTGAACTCCACGTTGACCTGGCCGAGTACACCCTGGCGTCGCCAGTGGTCGCACGCGAGGTACATGGCCTTTTGCGGCGCGCCAGCGCACTTGATCGGCATGCCGGGCTGGCTGAAGAGCGCGGTGCCGCTCTTCATCTGCTGCACGAGCTGCCAGGTGTAGGGCGCGAGGTCATAGCGATAGTTCGAGGTCACGCCGTTCTTGCCGAGCGTTTCCGTGAGGCCCGCAATGCGCTCCCACGCGAGCCGCAGTCCCGGCGCGACGATGAGCTGGCGGTAGGCCACGCGCACGCCGCTGTCGAGCTGCACGACGTTCGCATCCGGCTCGACGCGCGTGGCGGCCGCGCGGAACCACTTCACGCCGGCGGGGATGACGCTCGCCATGGGCCGGCGCGTTTTCGTCACGTCGTATGCACCGCCGCCGACCAGCGTCCACGCGGGCTGATAGTCGTGGTGATCGCTCGGCTCGACGATGGCGATCTTCAGGCTCGGCTCGCGGCGCAACAGGCTCGCCGTGACGGCGATGCCCGCCGTGCCGCCGCCGATCACGACGACGTCCCAGGTTTCGCCTTCCCACGCGCAGGCCGCCGTCGCGGCACGCGCGGCATTCGCGGCTTGCGCGGCCTGGGTGGGCGCGCCTTGCTGCGCGAGCCGATAGAGGCTCGTGGCGCGGTTGCCGCTGCGGCAATACGCGAGCGCGGGGCCGGGCAGGTCGATCAGCAGCTGGGCGAAGCGCGCAGCGTCTTCGGCGGTGATCTGGCCGGGCGTTACCGGCAGATACGCGAACTGCAGACCGAGCTGCGAGGCCGCGGCGCGCAGCGCCTGCGACGTGGGTTGCGAGTCGCCGCCCTCGCCATCGGGCCGGTTGCAGATGATCGAGCGATAGCCCGCCGCCTGGATGGCGGCGAGGTCGTCGGGCGTGATCTGGTCGGCGCTCCCGAAGCGCGCGTCGTGTTGTGTGATTTGCATGTCGTTTTGGTCCCGAGGCTGGTGCGGCGTAGTGCTGCTTTTATTGCGGTTTGGTATGGATCGATGCGGCTTCTTGCGAGCGGCGGCGCTGCTCCAGCACGGCGAAAATTGCCATGCCCGCGAGCATGGCGGCGACGAAGAGCCAGGCGCGCGGCTGGCCGCCGCCCGCGGCGACGAGCGCGGGGCCGGGGCAAAAGCCCGCGAGCCCCCAGCCCGCGCCGAACAGCAAGGCGCCGCCAACCAGTCGGCCATCAATTCGACGCGACGTGGGCAGCTGAATCGGGGCGCCAGCGAGGCTCGACGCACGCCGGCGCGCGAGCCAGAAGGCGGGCGCGGCGAGGGCGATGGCGCCCGCCATCACGAAGGCAAGCGACGGGTCCCAATTTCCGGCGAGATCGAGAAAGCCGAGCACCTTGGCCGGGTTGGCCATGCCCGAGACGAGCAAGCCGATGCCGAACAGCAGACCGCACGCGAATGCGCTGAGTTTTCGCATCTCAGCCTCCGATCAGGTGACGCACGGCGAACACGGTGGCGAAGCCCGCCGCCATGAACGCGCCCGTGGCGACGAACGATCGGCGCGAGCCGCGCGCGATCCCGCACACGCCGTGGCCGCTCGTGCAGCCCGAACCGTAACGGGTGCCGATGCCGACCAGCAGGCCCGCCACGACGAGCGTGAGCGTGGACGCATCGATCTGCGTGACCGGAAGCGTCACGCGCAGCCGCCACAGCAACGGGGCGGCGATGAGGCCGATGACGAACGCGGTATTCACGCCGCGCTCGCCGCCCGAGCCCGGCAGCAACCCACCGAGCAAGCCGCTGATCCCGGCGATGCGCCCGTTCACGAGCACGAAAAGCGCGGCCGCCGCGCCGATCATGAGGCCGCCCGCGAACGAGGCGTAGGGCGTGAAGTGAGCGAGGTCGAGACTCATGCCGGATGGACCTTGAGCCGCCCGCAATAGAGGCTCGAGAGCGTCTGCATGACCTGAATGACTTCGGGGCTCGCGAGGCGGTAGTAGATGTATTTGCCTTCGCGGCGCGTATCGACGAGGCCTTCGTCGCGCAGCTTGCCGAGATGCTGCGAAAGGCTCGGCTGATGCACGCCCACCAGTTCTTCGAGCTCGCCGACGTTGCGCTCGCCTTCGGTGAGCTGGCAAAGCAGCAGGAGACGGTCTTCGTGGGCAAGCGCCTTGAGTAGCGCGCAGCACTTTTCGGCGGATTCGCGCAGGGCCGCGAGCGCTTCGGGAGTGAGTGGTGAGTTCATGGGTCGCCTCGTGGGACGAGGTTGCAAGTCAATGCGCCAGATTATACTTTGTCTAAAAACATTATATAAATTTATAATATGTGTTTCAATAGAGGGTCATCTTTGCGGAGTCGTTGATGTCCCACCCTGCCCAGCTACCCACACCCGAGCCCACCGTCGAGCCCTTTTTCGACCCCGTCACGGCCACGGTCACCTACGTCGTGCACGCCGGGCGCGGCAGCGCCTGCGCGATCGTCGACCCGGTGCTCGACTACGATCCGAAATCGGGCCGCACCTCCACGGAATCGGCCGATCGCGTGATCGCGTTCGTGCGCGACTACGAGCTTCACGTCGAGTGGCTGCTGGAAACGCACGCGCATGCCGATCATCTCTCGGCGGCACCGTATCTGAAGGTGCAGTTGGGCGGGCACATTGCCATTGGCGAGCACATTCGCGACGTGCAGCGTGTATTTAGCGCGGTGTTCAATCTCGCCGAGACGCTCAGCCCGGACGGCAGTCAGTTCGACGTGCTGTTCCAGGACGGCGAGACGTTCCAGGTCGGCGCTTTGGAGGCGCGCGCGCTGCACGTGCCCGGCCACACGCCTGCCGATCTCGCGTATCAGATCGGCAACGCCGTGTTCGTGGGCGACACGCTTTTCATGCCCGACGTGGGCTCGGCGCGCTGCGACTTTCCGGGCGGCGACGCGCACACGCTTTACCGTTCGGCGCGCAAGCTGCTCGACCTGCCCGGCGACACGCGGCTCTTCATGTGCCACGACTACCCGCCGGCATCGCGCGGGCCGTGTTTCGAGACCACGGTGAGCGCGCAGCGCAGCGGCAACGTCCACCTGAACGAAACCGTGAGCGAAGAGGCGTTCGTGCAGATGCGCACAGCGCGCGACCGCACGCTCGCCATGCCGAACCTGATCCTGCCGTCGATCCAGGTGAATATCCGCGCGGGTCGCCTGCCGGAGCCCGAAGCCAACGGCGTGCGGTATCTGAAGATTCCGATCGACGCACTTTGAATATGTGTGGCGTGAGTTCCGCTAAGTGCCTCTGGGAGCGCGGGAAAACGTCGTTGATCGCTTGCTGCCCGCGCGCTTCGCTGTTCAGTTAGCAGTGAGCGTCCTCGTTGACTGGCAAGTTGCCGGCCGGTTCCTCCTGCAAGCCTGTGCCTGCATCGCTCGCGCCGGCAGTGCGCGATCTGCGCAACCGTATGGCCGGCACAGCGTGCAACAGACGACGCGCGCGCCTATGCAGCGGCCAGTCGACGAACTGGTAGAGCGCGGCGCCCATCGCCGTAGCCACGATCATCGTGAGCACCACCCCGAGCGGCGCAGTCGGATCAAAGCCGCCGAGAGCGCCCGGCAGCAGCTTGCGCGCAGCTTCCACACAGTATGGATGGCTCAGATAGATGGCATAGCTCGCATCGCCGATGAATATGGCTGCGCGTGTCAACGAGCCCGAGCCCATCGCCGGTTCCAGGCTCAGTGTGCTACCGATCAGTACGAAAGCCGGCAGGCCGTAGTAAAGCAGCGGTGCGTTGGAAAGGTTGTGCCAGTTGATGTAGGCCATCCACGCGTAGGCCGCTACCGCGATGCACCCCGCGAGCGGCAGCTTGATTCGGACTCCGGATTTCCAGATCTGGTAGGCCATGAAGCCGAGCGGGAACTCGAATAAACGCTGATTCGCATAGAACGCGGTGAATACGCCGTGCGAGTTCGATGCCTTCGCCGCGCAAAAGATCGCAAGGATCAGCGCAGAAGTGAACAGCAGGCGGCGACGGCGCACCAGCATCAACGAAACGGCTGTGACCACGTAAAACAACATTTCGTAGTTCAGCGTCCAGCCGACGAACAACATCGGGAATATCTGGCCGCTTTCCTTGCGATAGGGAATGAAAAAGAGTGACTTCAGCAGATTCCCGAGGTCCGCTGTGGTCGAATTCAACAACTCCGGCGCAATGAGTGCCCCGGCGAATACGCCGAACGTCAGCACCCAATACAGCGGCACGATGCGGGCAATGCGGTCCGCGAGGAAGCGCTGTGTGGTCAAATTCGGGTTGTCCAGCACGAGGGCGATGACGAAACCGCTTATCACGAAGAAAATGTCGACGCCGAATTCACCGAGCGTATGTCCAGTCGGCGACATGATGTGAAAGAAGATGACCGTTGTCGCTGCAACAGCGCGCAGCACGGTAAGGGACTTTAGCTTTTGCATGGTGGATGCGCGGTCTGCGCGTTCGCCAATGGCGGGCTGGACGGATGCTCTGCGTTTGATCGAGGCTATTCTGACATCGCCAAAACGCACGCGTGTGCGTAGTTTTGTGTGTGACCGTACACAAGTCAGCAATTAGTTAAAGAGTTACCTTGTCCGAAATTCGAAAGCGTCTGTCCACACAACCGGCCTGCAGCAAACTACATTGACAGTTCGATAACGCGTTCGCGTAAGGCGTTGCGCAAAAACTGATTGCACGGAGTCCCGCCATGAAAGCCATCCAGTTCAGGACCTTCGGCAAGCCCGAGGTGCTCGAGTATCTCGATCTGCCCACGCCCGCGCCAAAGGCCGGCAGCGCGCTCGTGCAGGTGCGCGCCGCCTCGGTCAACCCGAGCGATGTGAAGAACGTCGCCGGCCATTTCGAGCACACGGTGCCCCCGCGCGTCCCGGGGCGCGACTTCAGTGGCGTGGTGGTGGCGGGCCCCGCAGAGTGGCTCGGCGCCGAGGTCTGGGGCACGGGCGGCGACATCGGCTTCACGCGCGACGGCACGCATGCCGAGTTCATCGAGGTGCCTGTGGCTGCGCTCGTGCGCAAGCCCGCGGCGCTCTCGCACGCGCAGGCCGCATCCATTGGCGTGAACTTCGTCGTAGCGTGGCTGGGCACCGTCGATTACGCGCGCCTCGCCGGGGGCGAAACAATCGCCGTGATCGGCGTGTCGGGCGGCGTGGGCGGCGCGGTCACGCAGATCGCGAAGGCGCGCGGCGCACGGGTGATCGGCGTGGGCCGCGAGGCGCCGCTTGCCGGTTCGCCGGCGGCGCGTCTCATCGACGCCTTCGTGCCGATGAACGAACACACCGCCGAACGCGTACGCGAGCTGACGGGGGCAGACGGCGCGGACGTGGTCTACGACGCCGTGGGCGGCGTAGCGTTCGAACTGGCGCTATCGCTTGCGAAGCGGCGCGGCCGCGTGATCGAAATCAGCGCGACGGGCAAGCGGCGCGTGGAGTTCGACCTGATCGACTTCTATCACAACGAGACGCAGCTGCTCGGCGCCGATAGCGCGAAGCTCGGCGTGGCCGAATCCGCACCGCTCATGCGCGCGATTGCCGAAGCGTTCGACACGGGCCGGTTCGAGCCGCCCGTCGTGGCTGCGCACTTTCCGCTCGCGCGGGCACGCGAAGCCTACGAGGCGGTCGCGGCGGGCACGCCCGGCCGCGTCGTGATCGACATGGCGTGAGTCCGCAACGACGAACGGGAGACGAAGATGAAGGGCTATCTGGTGTCGTTCGCGGTCGGCGCGCTCGCGGGCCTGCTCTACAACGTGCTGCAGGTGAAATCGCCCGCGCCGCCGACCATCGCGCTCGTCGGGCTGCTCGGCATGCTGGCGGGCGAGAACGTCATCGGCGTCGTGCGCGCATGCGTCGCGCATCTGGCGGGGTGAGCGGAGCAATCCTCACTCACGCACCGGATATCGCCTTGCGGCGCGGATTTTACCGACTGACGGGCTGGCTCACGCCCCGGCCCGCACGAGCCGCTCAGGCAAGCGCGTGCGCAGTTCACGTGCGTCGAGCGCCGCAAGATCCTTGTCGAGTTCGAGCGTGACGAGGCTGCGCGTTTGTGCGTCGATCGCCTTGCGCAACGCGCCGAGGAACGCGGGCGGCGCCGCGAGGACGAGCGTGCCGTAGCGCGCGTCGTTGCGGGCCTTCGCGAGCGTCGTCGCGATCTCCGCAGCGAATACGGCGGTTTCGTGATCGTGCTGGCTGGTGTCGGGATCGGTCGCGCTGCGGCCGAAGCCGACGCGGTCGGTGGTGCGCCCCGGCTTGTCCGTCACGAGGTTCTCGTCCGACATGCGGCCTTGCAGATGGAGCAGCGTCTCGACCTCGTCGATGGCGCCCAGCGGGCTTTCGGCGGCGAAAATGCGCGCGGTCACACGGTTGGCGACAACAATCCAGATCGTTTTCGACATGTTCGACTCCCGTGCGCCGGTCTAAACCGGCAGAGTGTTGTGAATGAAAGAGTCATACGTTGAAGGCCTAGCCAGCCACGGCGGCCCCGAGTCATGCGTGTGTATCCGCAAGGATGCAGGCGAAGCGTTGATAGGGGTACGCGTGGGCCGGGTATTGAGCCGCGAAATACATGCCCCACGGCGAAAGTCGCGGGATGACCGGGGTGCCGAGGCGCTGGGAGTTCGCCGAAGGCCACACTGGTGCTGCCGCCATGGCGAGGCAGTGCCGGACCCCGCGCGGTCAGAGACCCCGCGCACGC
>NZ_MCNV01000021.1 GCF_001718195.1 Paraburkholderia nodosa | reverse complement strand
GGCCGGGCATGCCCGGTACTTCGGTGTGCCACGCAACGGCTCGCGCCTCGGGCGCTTCCGGGGCCACATTGCACGCCTGTGGTATCGGACCTTGCGACGCCGCAGCCAGACCTGTCGACTGACCAGGCAGCGAATGGAGCGCCTCGTCTTGCACTGGTTGCCTCCCGTGCGTATCTGCCATCCGTATCCGTCCCAGCGTCTGATCGTTACGACCCAAGGCAGGAGCCGTATGCGGTAATTCCGCACGTACGGATCTGTGGAGGGGGTGATGGGTGACCGTCATTCCTACTCCGACTGCCATGGCACCCGGCGCATGCGGCCGCCGGGCGGTTGAGTGGACTCGGGCCTCGCGGCGTAAACACCAAGGGTAGCGCGCTTCGGGCCGCACGGCACGGGAAGTGCCGCCGCGCTCGTCGGCGCGCCGCTGGCGCTCGCGCGAGACGCGAAAGTGTCGGAACAGCGAGCCGCGTGCCTGCTGGCCTCTTGCCTCCCAGAATTCGGGAGGATGATTCTTGCTGGCGGTGGATTATCTTTTTCTGTGCAAGCGCCTAGCCTTTAGACTCCGCAGCGCGCTGCACAGGAGTCCGCCATGAGCCCGAACGACTCGACTGCCTCGACCGCCGATCGCATCCTCCGTTATCCGAGCGACATCGCCTTCACGCCGACGGTCAAGGCGATGCAGGAGCGCCTGGGTTCGCGCGAGCTCTATGCGAGCGTGGAGCGCGATCACGCCTGGGGCGTGGCGCTCACGCCCAAAATCCAGGAATTCATCGCCGCGCAAACGAGCGTATTCCTCGGCACCGCGAATACCGAAGGGCAGCCGTACATCCAGCATCGCGGCGGCCCGGCGGGCTTTCTGCATGTGGTGGACGAGCACACCATTGCCTTCGCGGATTTCATCGGCAACCAGCAATACATCACGCTCGGCAACCTCGCCGATAACCCGAAGGCGCATTTGTTCGTCATCGACTATGCGCGGAAGCGGCGCGTGAAGATTTGGGGCCGCGCGCGCGTCGTCGAAGACCCGGCGCTGGTCGAGGAATTGATGCCTGCGGGCTACAAGGCGCGCGCCGAGCGGGTGATCGTCTTCACGGTGCACGCGTGGGACATGAACTGCCCGCAGCACATTCCGCAGCGCTTTGAGGCGGCGGACGTGAAATCGGCACTCGACGAGCGCGAGGCGCGCATACGCGAACTGGAGGAGGCCGCCGCGCAACGCGAGATCCGCGTACGGGAACTGGAAGCGGAAATCGCGCGCCTGCGCGAGGGCGCCGCGGTGTGAGCGGGTGCTCGCACCGCGATTCGCGCACAGACTGCTTACTTGGCCTTTTCCGCCGAATTGGTGATGGCCTGACCGCCCTTCGAAAGGTCCTCGCCGGCGCCTGCGATGGTGTTGCAGGCGGCGAGTGTCACAGCGAAAAGTGCAAGCGCAAACGCGAGATAACGGGTCATCCTGGCTCTCCCTGAATCGAATAGGCGGCAAATAAGCGTCGAATGGAAGCGGCGGCGGGCACGAGGCATGCGCGCCGCCGTTCCTTTCAATTCTACGCGCGAAGCGGGGACACATGCGCCGAGGCTGCGCATGGGCGCGTGCGTGACATCAAGCCGTTTTCAGCGCTTGCGCGTCCGGCGCACGACGAGCCACTTGGGCGAGCGAAAGCGCACGATGCTCACATAGAGCCACACATAGGTGAGCGCGAACAGTACGACGAAGCAGAACAGATGGAGCGTGTGGCGCCAGAACAGCGTGGCCGGAATCACGGCGATCAGGCAGAGCAGCCACAGGTAGGGCGAAGTGAGCGAATTGCGCCGCGTGAGTTCTCGCGCATTGCGCGCGCCCACGACCCAGCGCATGAGACGCTTGTACACGAGCATGTGCAGGTGCACGCCGTCGGGGATGCCGGGCGACATGCCGCGCACGAACTTCTTCCGGTAGATCGAAAAGCAGGTCTCGAAGATCGGATACATGAAGAGCAGCACCGGATACCAGGCCGACACATCGCGGTTGCGCATGACGAGCAGGATCGACAGCTCGGCGAGCATGAAGCCGATGAAATACGCGCCGCCGTCGCCGAGGAAGATCAGGCCAGCGGGGAAATTCCACATGAAAAAGCCCAGCACCGCGCCCATCATGATGAACGACGCGGAGAGCACCACAGGGTCGTGCACCTGAAAGGCCACGTAGGCAAGCGAGGCGAACATCATGAACGCGACCATCGAGGCGAGGCCGTTGAAGCCGTCGATGATATTGATCGCGTTGGCGAGCGCCGCGACCGCGAGCACGGTGATCACGAACGAAATCGCCGCGTAGGAAAGCAGAAAGTCGAGCGGCGGCACGCTGATACGCGTGACCGCGATGCCGAGGAACCAGAACGCGAGCGCGGCGGCGGCCATCGTGCACAGGAGGCGCGCAAGCGGCGAGACGCGCTTGGTCAGGTCTTCGATGAGCCCCGAACCGAACGCCGGCAACCCGCACGCGACAATCCCGAGTATGCCGCCGGAGACGGCCGGATACGCCCCGTGCAACTGCGCGGCCGCCACGATCAGCCCCGCGAGGATGCCCGTTCCGCCGATGCGCGGCACGGGACGCACGTGGAATTTCTGCACGCCGACGAGATCGGAATCGACGGAAAACCTTTCATGCAGATGCGCGTAACGCACGATCAGCAGCGTGACCAGCAAGGAAACGAGAAAGCCGAGGGCAAAACTGAGCATGAAAGGAAACCGCGACCGGAAGAAGGAATGCGCGATTATACAAAGGCGGACAGGCTGCCCGCCCCGAACCTCTTGCGGCCGGCGCCGCGCTCAGGTTCCCGGCGCGTTCGCGGGTATGACTTCGAGCAGGATGACGTGGTCGGGTACTTCCACGGTGAGTTGGCGCACGTCGCGATGGATTTTGCGCGGTTCCGCCGAAGCGAGCGGATCGTACAGTTCGACGCGTTTTGCTGTTTCGCCAAAGTCGAGACCGACGCGCGCGGGCGGGCTGGTGAGCGGCTTTCCTGTCGCACGGTCCCAGATGAGCGTTTCGTTCCAGAGCACCAGCACGAAGCGGCCATCCTTTTTCTGCAGCAGCAGACTATTCGCCGATTGCGGCATATCCGAAAGCGTATAGGCGAGCGTGTTGCTCGCCGCTGCGCTTGCGCGCCGTGTGATGTTGGCGTTCAGGATCGACGTGAGATTGCGAATGGCGTAGGCCACCGGCTTGGGACTGTTGTCGTTGCGAAAGAGCCCGTAGTGCATTTCATCGTTCTTGTGCGCCGGATCGGGCTTTTGGTCGAGCAGTTCATAAACATAGAGCCGCTTCACGCCCGCCGACGCCGCATCCATATAACCGTTGAGAATGCCCTTGGCCTGCGTGTCCTCGTCGACGCCGAGCATGTACCAACCCGCTTGCGGCAATGAAAAGTAGCCGAACTCGGTGATGACGAGCGGCAACTGAAATCTCTGGCCCAGGTGAATCGCCGCAAGCATCCACTTGTCGCCGTTCGCGTTCCAGAGGGGCTGTTCGCCGTTTTGCGGGTAGACATGCTGATTCGCAAAGTCGGCCGAAGCTGCACGCGTCTCGACTGACTTGGGGTCGAAGCCGGTCGCGTCGTATACGGGCACCGCCTTGAGCTCCGGCATGCCGTGTACGCGTGCGTAGAGGTCGCGCTGCACAGCGAGCCCGGCTGCAGCGCCGGTCAGCCCCTGGTAAGCGACTGGAAAGTTGTTGAGTTCGTTGGGGCCTTCGATGGCCGCAACGCTACCGGGCACCTCGGTATTCAACTGCGCGACCTGCCCGATGTGTTTCTCGAAGTCCGCGCCCATCAGAAAGTTGAATTTCACCCCGCGCTGCGCGAGATAGACATAGCTGGAGAACGGGATGGAAGAGCCGGGCGGGTAGTCGCGGACGTGGTGAATACCGAGCCACGCCATATCGTCGGCGACGTTGTGCACGTTGACGTACGCGCCGTCGGTATAGCTGACGTGGGTGTCGACAGCGAGCGTCTGGAGGAATTCGTCGGCTGGCATGGCGTGCACAGCGTCGCTCGCGTGCACCGCCGATACGCATGCGAGTGCGCAGATACCTGCCGCCAGGCTTTCAATGGTACGTATGCCGAACGGCCAGGTCCGTTTCGCGTGTCTCGTGTCTCGCGAACGGGCGGTATCGGTGGGCAGACGATGGGTGTTTCCTGCGGAATGCATCACGGCGTATTCCTCGCGTGGAGCGGTTGCCGGCTACCGATTACGCGCGCTTGCTCGCTCCACGCCGGCATTTTCAATTGGCTTACCCACGTTGGAGGCCCAGCCAGAAAGCATTTTGCCGTGTCATCGGCCACATCATGTGTGCGACGGCGAACGGATAGGCACTCCACAGGAGACTAGATTCCGTCTATCACAGATGTCGCGATCAAATCATGAAAATAGAGTCGATTGTCGCGATCTCCAGGGTAAACATTGAGGAATCCTTTATATCAATCAGGCGATCCGGGTCCGAGAGCCGTTGCGTTATGTGCGGTTGCGCACATAACGCAACGCTCGCATTGTGACTTGCAGAGCGCCCCCAGCGTGGTTCGCATCATGAGGCAGCGGCGATCGGAAACTGTTGGTGGGATTGCGCACGGTTCCTGCGTCGCTCGCGCCGTAATGTGTTGTCGTGGGTTATCGGGGCAGGCGGCACGTGACGTAGGGATCGCCTGAGACGGGGATTTCCGTGCGTTCGCCGATGGCGGACGACTGCCAGCCCATGAATGTCTGACGAACACGACACGCACTGGGGTAGGGAAATGTCAGAGTTAACGCAACGGTCAGAGTTTGCGCAACGTACGGTCGACATCGTGCTGCAGCGTACGGTCGATGTCGTGCTGATCGTGCTGGGCGCCATTTGCGCCGTACACCTGAATCTGAATTCCGGACAGGTGGCCGAGGTGCATCACCCCGATCCCACGCTGGTGGCATTTTGCGCGGCACTCGCGCTCTCGGTCTTTCCCGCGTGCGGGACCTATGGCACGCGCGGCAGCCGGTCGCTCTTCAGCGTCGCGGGCCGCACGGCGTTCGCCTGGCTCGCGGTGCAGCTTTGCGGACTCGTGCTGCTTTATGCGATTCATCACGATCATCTGCTGGCGTTGCCGTGGTTCATGTACTGGACACTGACGACGGGTATTTCGCTGTTGCTGTCGCACACGCTGTTCTTTTCGGAATTCAGCGTGCTGCGACTGACCCGTGAATGGTGGCGCGGGGAAGCTTACGAAATCGGTTCGCGCGACAAGGTTCGCAGCGCTGTCATCGGGCACGCCTTGAAACGCGTCTTTGACATTGTGGCGGCAGTGAGTGCGATCGTGCTGCTCTCGCCGCTGCTCGGCGTGCTCGCGCTGCTGGTCAAGCGCGATGGCGGTCCGGCGCTATACGGCCATACGCGCGTAGGCCGCCATGGCAAAAAATTCCGCTGTCTCAAGTTCCGGTCGATGGTGGTGAACTCGGAGCAGGTGCTCAAGGATCTGCTTGAGCGTGATCCCGAAGCCCGCGCGGAATGGGAGCGTGAATTCAAGCTCAAGAACGACGTGCGCGTAACGCGGATCGGCCACTTCCTGCGCCGCTCGAGCCTCGATGAACTGCCGCAGCTCTGGAACGTCCTGCGCGGCCAGATGAGTTTTGTCGGCCCGCGCCCGATCATCGACCAGGAGCTGGAGCGCTATGGCGAGGCGAGAAAGTACTACCTGATGGCCACGCCGGGTATCACGGGTCTGTGGCAGGTGAGCGGACGCAACGATATCGACTACGCGACGCGCGTTCTGCTCGACGTTTCCTATGTGGAGAACTGGACCTTCCGGAAGGACATCGGGATTCTGTTCAAGACGTTTTTTGTCGTGATTCGCGGAACTGGCGCGTATTGAGCTACGAGCGAGCCGAAAAAGAGGGTGAAAGCGGGCTGCAAACGTGTTAGCACGAGACGCGGTTGACATATCAGGTATCCGGTTCACACGGCATGACCCGGGACGCATGTAACGGATTGGGGGTGTTGCGATGGGACTGAATGCGATGAACTGGATCGGGAGTGCGCACGCGCGTGTCGGGCGGGATGTTGGACTCGCGGGCGCGCTGCGCCGCGGGGCTGCGTGTGCCGTTTGCCTGGCGCTCACGGCGCTGAGCGGCTGTGCTCTGGCGCCGGGCATGACCTACACTTCCGGAGCGGCGGGCTCCACGGCGAACCCGGGCGCCGGTGCGGCATCTGGCACGGCGGTGCCCGACAATGTGGTGGCCAAGGGAATCGCTGGTGCGCCGTCCGGTACGCTCGTCGAGATCACGAGGGACCTGGTGGACAAGGAAGCTGCGGCGCGACCCAAGGGCATTCCCGCGGACGTGGAAAAGATGTTCGCCAAAGCCACGCCGTATGAAATCGGCCCCGGCGATATTCTCACCATCGTCGTCTGGGATCACCCCGAGCTCAACCTGCCCGCGGGTGGTGGCGGCGGCGACGGTCCTTCGGGCGCCAGTTCAGTTGCGTCCGGCTACACCGTCGATAACAACGGCTTTATTCAGTATGCCTATATTGGTCCGTTGAAAGTCGCGGGTCTTTCGGAAATGGGCGTGCGCGACATCCTCGCGGGGAAGCTCGCGAAATACGTACGTCAGCCGCAGATTACTGTGCGCATCGAAACCTATCGCAGCAAGCGCGTGTATCTCGACGGCGAGGTCAAGACGCCGGGCGTGCAGGTGCTCAACGACCGGCCGATGACGTTGCCCGAGGCGATCAACCGGGCCGGCGGCTTCACGAGCAATGCCGACCGCTCGCATGTGTCAGTGACACGTGGAGACACCACAGTGGATATCGATATGCCGGCGATGATCCGCAAGGGGTTCAATCCCGACCGGATCGTTCTGCACGATGGTGACCTCGTGCGGATCTTCGCCCAGATGGACAGCAAGGTTTTCGTGGTCGGCGAGGTCGAGCGTCCTGGCGGCGTGATGTTCAATAACGGACGTATGTCGCTCAACGAGGCACTTGGCAATGCGGGAGGGATCAACCAGTCGTCGGGCGATGCGTCGCAAGTGTATGTCGTACGTGGACGCGATACCAGCCAGCCGACCGTGTTCCATCTCGACGCGAGCAGCGCATCGGCAATGGCCACGGCCGATTCGTTCGAGCTCAAGCCCAACGATGTCGTATTCGTCGATACGTCTACTCTCGTGAAGTGGAGCCGTGTCATCAGCCTGATTTTGCCGACGACCCAGGCCGCTGCGACGAGCCGTGCGATTGGATACTGATGTACACATGAACAATACAAACCACACGAACCGCGTCAGCCGACCTGTTCGCTTTCGGGGGCACAAAATGAATAACCGCGACTATCTGCTTGAAGGGCCTGCGGAGACGATCATGCCGATCGCCCCCGACGGCGGACATATGGGCAATATGCTGGATACACTTTACGCGGGCCGCAAGACGATCCTGATCGTTACGCTGATCTTTACGCTTTTCGGCACCCTCTATGCGGTACTGGCATCCCCTGTCTATCAATCGGACATGCTCATTCAGGTGGAGGAGAGCCCGAACGCGGCAAAATCGGCGCTGGCCGATCTTTCCTCCCAGTTCGCGGTCAAGACACAGGCATCGGCGGAAATGGAGGTATTGCGTTCGCGGATGGTCGTGTCCTCCGCCGTGGATGCGACCAAGCTCTATATCAAGGCAACGCCGCGCTATTTCCCCGTGGTGGGCCGCTGGGCCGCGCAACGTCTGAGCCTCGACCACTGGTCGGGCTGGGGCGGCTACGCATGGGGCGGCGAGGCGATCGAGGTAAGGCAATTCGACGTGCCGACGCGCCTGCAAGGCAGGCCGTTCGTCTTGACCTACCGGGGTAACGGGGCCTACACGCTCGAGGGCGGCGGCATCACGCTCGAAGGGCAAGTGGGACAAGCACTGCACGCCCCGACGGTGGGAGGCTCGATCGACCTCGTCGTCGGCCGGATCGATGGGCAGCCGGGCACGGTCTTCAATGTGATGCGCCTGTCCGAACTGAGCGCGATCCAGTCGCTGCAGACGGCAATCGCCATTACGGAAAAGGGCAAGGAATCCGATGTCATTGGTGTCGCGCTGGATGGTGAAGACCCGGTACTCACGAGCAGCATTCTCAACGCGATCGGCAACGAGTACATCCGGCAGAACGCCCAGCGTACGCAGGAAGAAGCGGAAAAGCAGATCGCCTTCCTCGACCGCCAATTGCCTCTGCTCAAGGCCCAGCTCGAGAAAGCCGAGAACGAGTACAACTCTTTCCGCTCGGCGCACGGGGCCGTCAACCTGGACGCTGAAGCGTCGGCGCTGTTGCAGAGTTCGGCGCTGGCGCAGCAGCGTATCGCCGATCTGCAACAGCAACGCGCCCAGGCGATGGCCCGATTCACCGACGACAACCCGGCTCTCGTCGCCATCAACGGGCAACTGTCCGAAGCGCAGAAGTCGCTGGAACACCTGGCCGGCCAGACCCGCGCGCTGCCGCCGGTGGAGCAGGAGCTCGTGCGCCTGCAGCGGGAAGTGACCGTCGATACGAACATCTACACCAATCTTTTGAACAGCCGCGAGCAACTGCGTCTGATCAAGGCAGGGCGCGTGTCCAATGTACGCATGATCGACGCCGCAGTGCCACCTGAAGGACCGATTCGGCCGAAGCGCGCCATTATCGTGATCGCGGCCGTGTTTACCGGATTGTTTGCCGGCGCTGCGCTCGTGCTGCTGCGGCAGAGGCTCAACCGCGGCGTCTCCGTCGTGGAGGAGATCGAAGCGGGCACCGGGCTGGCAGTTTTCGCGGCCGTTCCGCGCAGCCGCATTCAGCATTCGCTCGCGCGTCGTTTGCCGTATGGCGCGCCCGGTGCGAACACAGTGCTCGCACATACGGCCGTGTTCGACCCGGCGGTCGAGAGCCTGCGCAGCTTCCGCACCGCGCTCGAGCATTCGCTGGCGGACGCGGACAATCGCGTCGTGCTGCTGGCGGGGCCGACACCCATGGTCGGCAAGTCGTTCGTTTCGGTCAATCTGGCGGCTGTATTCGGTGCGTCGGGCAAGCGTGTGCTCCTGATCGACGCTGATCTGCGGCGGGGCTCGTTGAACCAGCATATGGCGGTGCCGAGTATGCCTGGTGTCACGAACATCTTCGAGCCCTGCCAAAGCTATGACCACGTGGTCAATCGCGACGTAATGCCGGGCGTCGACTTCGTCGCGACCGGAGGTTATGTGGCCAATGCCAGTGAGCTGCTGCAAAAAGACGCTTTCAGGAACTTCGTGGCCTGGGCCAATTCGACGTACGAACTCGTGCTCATCGACGCGCCGCCGATTTTGCCGGTGGCCGACGCCGGGATCATCGGGAAACTGGCGGGCACAGTGTTCGTGATCGCGCGCCAGGGCGCGACAAGCGTGACCGATCTACGCGAGTCCGTACGTCGCTTTGAGCAGGTTGGCGTGCCAATTCGCGGCGTGATCTTCAATGACATGACATCGCGTCCGGGACGCTATGGCAACGAATATGCCGCGTACGGCTATTCGAGTTACGGCTTTGCCAAGGACACGGGCAGCGCGAAGGCGGAGTAGCCGGGAACTGCCGGCAGTCGTGTGCTCGTCGGTAGCAGCGCCGCGGTCCATCGATTTGCCGGTCGAGCGGCGCCTTTTGGTTTGGACTCCTGGGCTGGAGCGGATTCGCCTTGGCTTCAGCCCACTTCACCGGCGGCGGCGTGACTGTCTGCCCGCACGAGACGCGAACTCACCACGCCCCTTCAGTCATCCGTCGTTTGACAGGAACCGCCAATCGCATTAGCGGCGACTTTCCATCTGAATTAGCGACTGACTCTCCAAAACCGCCTTTGGACGCGTGAGTTGGCGCGACATGAGCGACGGCGAACATTCGCCTGTGCGAAGACCGGCCACACTTCTACACATATGAATTGCATGGCGTGGCCCGTTGAATCCGGCCGTGAGCGATGCCTTCCACCTTGGGACGAAACACGTGCTTGCCCCCAATCTGATGATTAACGGCCGCTTCCTGGGTCGCCGCGCGACGGGTGTCGATCGCTTTGCGTTCGAAACCATCCGGGCGCTCGATCAATTGATCGAATTGCGCGACCCGTGCGTCGCCGGATTGCGGACCGAAATCATCGTACCCGCCGCGCTGGCCGCCCTGCCGAATCCATTTCGGCACGTCGCACTGCGCGCGAGTGGAAAGGGAGGTGGCCTGCGTTGGGAACAACTGGCGCTGCCGCAAGCCGCACGCGGCCGGCTGCTGCTCAATCTCTGCAACTCCGGGCCCCTTTGGTATCGCCGTCAAATCACCGTGCTGCACGACGCGGCGCCCGCGCGCGTGCCGGACAGCTACAGCCGGTCCTTTGTTGCCTGGTATCGCCTGATGGCGCCGCGTCTTGGCCGCATATCGCGGCGTGTGATTACCGTGTCCGAATTTTCTCGGCGCGAGCTGTCTGACGCTTACCGTATTCCTGTGGACAAGATCGGCGTCGTGCCGGAAAGCGGCGAGCATATGTTGCGTGTGCAACAGGATGGAGGCAACGCGGCAAACGCGTTTGGCGAGCGTCCATTCGTGCTCGCGGTGGGCAGCCTTAACCGTCACAAGAATTTTCAGCTTGTGGCCGATGCTGCACGGCTCATCCGTGACGCTCAGTTCGACATCATTGTCGTGGGCGGCGGCGATGCACGAGTCTACGGGACGGGCCAGGAGGCGTTGCCCGAGTTCGTGAAGCATCTCGGCTACGTGAGTGACGGCGCACTCGCGGCGCTCTATCGCCGCGCCGCGTGCTTCGTTTATCCGTCGCGTTACGAGGGTTTCGGGCTGCCGCCTGTCGAGGCGCTGGCGCTTGGCTGCCCCGTCATCGCTTCGCGGCTGCCGGCTGTCCAGGAGGCGTGCAACGACGCCGTGCTCTACACGTCGCCGGACGATCCAGCGGAACTCGCGAGATTGCTTGAACGAATCACGAGCGATGCCGCGCTGCGTGAGCGTCTGCGCGAGCGAGGCCGCGCCCGGACCGCAGAACTAACCTGGCAAACGACTGCCACCAGGTTGATCGAGGAGATCTCGCCGTGGCTAACGTAACGCTTGCATCCAATCTTGCCAACGACGCACGCCGGTTCGGCCGTGTCGCGCTCGTGCATGAGTGGCTCGTCACCTACGCGGGATCGGAAAAGGTCGTGGAACAGATTCTTCAGCTGTTTCCACAAGCCGATCTGTACAGCGTCGTCGACTTCTTCCCGGAATCTCAGCGGGGGGTGCTGGGGGGCAGGCATGCAACGACCTCGTTCATCCAGCATCTGCCGCGGGCACGCAAATCGTTTCGGACTTACCTCCCGCTCATGCCGCTGGCCATCGAGCAGTTCGATCTCTCTTCGTACGATCTCGTGATTTCTTCAAGCCATGCCGTGGCAAAAGGTATTTTGACGGGGCCGAACCAGGTGCACGTCAGTTACGTCCATTCGCCGATTCGCTACGCGTGGGATTTGCAGCACCAGTATCTGTGCGAGGCCGGACTGCAGCGCGGCATGAAAAGCTGGATCGTGCGCGCATTGCTTCATTACATGCGTATCTGGGACCAGCGCACGGCGCATGGCGTGGACGCCTTCGTTGCCAATTCCGCGTTTGTGGGGCGGCGCATTCGCAAGGCCTACGGCAGCCAGGCCGCCGTGGTCTATCCGCCAGTCGATGTGGAGCGCTTCGAATTGGCTAACCACCACGAAGACTTCTATTTGATCGCCTCGCGGATGGTGCCATACAAGCGGATTCCTCTCATCGTCGAGGCATTTGCGGCGATGCCGTCGCGGCGTCTCGTGGTGATCGGCGACGGCGCCGATTTTGCACGCGTCAAGGGCTGTGCTACGTCCAATGTGACCTTGCTTGGCTATCAGCCCGACGAGGTCTTGGTCGACTACATGCAGCGTGCGCGGGCGTTCGTCGTTGCAGCGGAAGAGGACTTTGGCATTTCGGTTGTCGAGGCGCAGGCCTGCGGCACGCCGGTCATCGCTTTCGGGCGTGGAGGGTCGCGGGAGATCGTGGTGGATTCGCCGGATCCCGAACGCGGCACGGGGCTCTTCTTCAGTGAGCAGAGCGTGGAATCGATCGTCGATGCGGTGGAGCGTTTCGAACGGTTGCCAGCGCCCAAACCGGAGGTTTGCCGTCGCAATGCGATGCGCTTTACGGAGGAGCGATTCAAGCAGGAATTTCTAAGCGTAGTGGAACGAGCAATGGATGCCGACAAGGCGATTGCTGATGCGCCGCCGGTGGTGCGGCGTTGGCATTCAGCCTGAGTTTGGCGCGATAACGGCATCGTTCACGCAACAAGGTTGGGTGAACGGATGGGGGGTTCGGCAAGTGGAACTGACGATATTCGGAGTCATCGTGTTCGTCGCCGGACTGGCGGCGCTCTACGTGTCCTATCGCGGCGCGATTTACGGCATGGCGGTGTTTTCCCTGTTCGGATGTACGCTCGCGCTCGGACTGGGCGGCATCGGCATTTTGCCGGCACAAGTCTTTCTCGCGTTTTTCGCACTCAGGGCGTTCAATCTCGTGGGCGGGAAGGGGTTCGCTGACGCGGTCGCGCAAGGCAAGCCCGGCTTCTGGCTGCTCTGCACCTGCCTCTGGGGTGTTACGGGTGCCATCCTGCTGCCGCGTTTGCTGAGCGGCGCGACACTCGTGTTCCCTGTCGACCGCAGCAGCCAGTTCATCCTACTGCAGCCACTTGGCCCTGTCTCTGGCAATCTGTCTCAGACGATCTATTGCATCGCCGATGTTGTGGTGTATTGCTCCATGATCGCGTTCCTCAAGTACCGTGGTGTGTACAGGACGCTCGCAAATGCCATTTTTCTGCTCGCCGCGCTAGACACGCTTGCCGGCCTGATCGATATCGCTGCGCACGCGGCTGGCCTCGACGTCCTCTCCGCTATCAAGACGGCGCAGTTCGCCGATTTGACCGGCCAGGAAATGGCCGGTCTGGTTCGCATCAGCGGCACGTTCAGTGAAACCTCCGGCTTTGCGGCGTTTACGCTGCCGCTCTTTGTCTTTTGCCTGAATCTCTGGCTCGTCGGCTATCGCCCGAAACTGGCCGGCCCGCTTTCGACTGCAACGGGATGCCTCCTGCTTCTGTCGACTTCGGGAACCGCGTATGTCGGGTTAGGTGCGTATCAGTTCATTCTGCTCTTCAGTCGGCCCGCCGTGATCTCGCGTTTCGCCACCGTACGCAAGCAACGGCTATGTGTTATTTCGGCATGCGCGGGTCTGTTGGGCGTGCTCTACGTGATCGTCTTTCTGCCGGGGGTGGTGAAAGTGCTCGGGGATTTCGTCGATGCCGCAGTCCTGAGCAAGGCGGGTAGCGACTCCGGTGTCGAGCGAATGGGCTGGAATGCTCAAGGTATCACCAACTTCTTCGACACGTATGGAATAGGCGTTGGGCTGGGAAGCATTCGTGCGTCGAGCTTTCTGGTGGTGCTGGTGGCAAGCCTTGGTGTCGTCGGTGTGGTGTGCTACGGCATGTTCCTTGGGAAGTCACTGCTGTTGCCGGTGCCTGCCCATTACCCGTTCACGGAAAGGGCCGTCTGCTATGCGGCGCGGCACGCGATGATCTCTACGTTGATCGTGGCGTCGGCTTCGCTCAGCGTTTTCGAGCTAGGTACTTGTTTCTATATATTTGCGGCCGCAGCAGGCGCGCTCTCGGCACGTGTGCCGCGACGTGTGCCCGCGCGCGCCGCATGGGCTGTCAGGGGGGCTCATGAATAAAGTTCACGCGTCGTTTTCGAAAATCGAATTACTAGCGGTCTATTTCTCGTACGTGGTGCGGTACATCTATCCACTCATCCTGGTTCCTTATTACGGAAGAGTGCTCGGTTCCAGCGGCTACGCCGTGGTGCTAGCGGGGATGTCGCTGTCCAGCACGATCTGGCTGTGCGTCGATTTCGGCTTTTCCACCATCGGGGGACGGGATATCGTCCATACCGAACACATGGGTGAGCGCGATTCCATTTTTCGGGATCAGTTCACGGCCCGGCTGCTGCTGTGTATTCCGGGCTTGATCATAGGCGCGATCGCGGCTTGCAGGTCGGAAATGATTTCCGGTGTTCCCGGTGTGAGCTTTTTTGTCGTCGTCGGGGGGCTGCTGAACGCTTTCAATCTGGGCTGGTATTTCACCAGCACGGGACGCCCGAGAACGAGTGTGATGATCGAAATGCTGGGGCTCATGCTTTCGCTTACGTTGCTGTTTTCCTTCATTCGAAAACCGGCTGACATCGACCGCGTTTTCCCGGTAATTTTCGCTTCCAATCTGGCCCAGACGATACTGGCCTATTGGCTTGTCCGAAAGGAATACACCGGAGTGATCGCGTCCGTGCGGGCGGCCATTAATTTGATCAAGCGATCGGCCACTATCTTTATCTACAGTGGGACGGCGGTCCTGGTGCTCGTAGCGTCCACCTATATATTGTCGCTGTTGGCCTCGCCCGCGGAGGTAAGTGCCTTCGGTCTTTCGGAGCGCCTGGTTTCTGCCGGGCTGAGCATCATGGCGCCCGCGAGCCAGATTCTGGCGCCCAAGGTCATGTATCTGGTTACCCGTAATGAGGCGCGAGCTAATCTGATTGCTCGACGGACTTTTGCGATCTTTCTCCTCGGAGCGGTAGCCGGGGTGATCATCACAAAATTGCTTGCCGATTGGCTCGTACCGCTCCTGTTTGGGCCGGAATTCGGCCACGCAGTGCCCATTCTGAAAATCATGGTGCTCGTGCTGCCACTCGCCGTTTGCACGCGGGTATTAGGCATGTATTTCCTGATTCCCCGCAAACTCGAAAAACTCCTTGCCTTGAGCGGTGTGACTGCCGCGCTGGTGAATCTGGCTGCGGCCATTCCCCTTGCGGGCAACTGGGGCGCGACAGGCATGGTGTTGGCGCGTTTGCTGGCGGAGGGTTCCTTGCTGCTTATGCTGGTCGTCGGCACCTGGCGAGCCGGCCTGATCCGCGATATTTTTGGAATCGAGGAAGGGGTCTCGTGGCAGGCGAGATTCAGCAGATGGCTCGAGTAACGGCGGTTACGGTGCGCAAGACATCCTGCAATGATCGACGAGGCGCCTGATGGATTCGATCGTCAGCTCACGAATAACCAAGGTGACGCAAATGAGCCAACCTTCCTTAAACAAGGATCCGCGAATCTGCCTGATCTTCGCCACGCGTGGCCGCGCGGAGCTTCTTAAACACGTTGTCGCCTTCGTCGATCTGCAAACGGTAAGGCCCGATCTGATTATCGTGTCGTGCGTGACGGACGAGGACGTTGGCGATCTGGCGGTCCAGCCCGGATTGGTCGTGCTTAAAGGGAAGCCGGGGCTCACCGCGCAACGCAATCATGCCTTGAACCACGTGCCCGACGACGTCGACGTCGTCATTTTCCTGGACGACGACTTTCTGATGCATGGCGCGTGGATTTCGGAAGTGTTGAAGGCGCTGGACAGGGATCCCGCCATTGCCTGTGTTACCGGGACAGTCATCGCCGACGGCATCCATGGGCCGGGTTATTCCTTTGAAGAGGGGCGAACCATGGTGACCAGGATCGGCGAACTTCCGGATGGCCTGGTCGTGACGCCGACAGGCGGTCCCTACGGATGCAATATGGCGTTCCGGGCCAGCAGCATCGCTGGCCTTCGCTTTGACGAGCGCCTCGTCCTTTATGGCTGGCAGGAGGACCGCGATTTCGGAGGACAGATCTGGAATCGGGGTGGGCTAGTCGTCCGAATCAATACGGCGCTCGGGGTGCATCTGGGCATCAAGCGCGGCCGGGTGTCCGGATGCAAACTCGGGTATTCGCAGGTTATCAATCCGCTTTACCTGGTGAAAAAGAAAACAATGCCTTTGCGTCCCGCGCTCGATCACGTCGTGCGCAACGTCGCGAGCAATATTGTTCGAAGCGTTGCGCCGGAGCCGTGGATCGACCGGCGCGGACGTCTAATAGGCAATTTGATCGGCTTATGGGACTTTTTGCGAGGAAGGCTGACACCTGAGCGACCCGAGACTCTATAGAAACTGCCGGCGACTGCGATGAACAAACATTCCCATTTGGCGGTGCCCGATTGCCTGCGCGGCGTTGCAGCCATATCGGTCCTGCTCTTTCATCTCAATCACTGGCTTGGGATTCCATGGTTGGCCCCCAACGCGGGCATTGCTGTCGACTTCTTTTTCGGTCTCTCGGGCTACGTCCTGTGTGTGGCCTACCGGGGCCGATTCGAAAGAGGGATGGGCGGCGCGCTCTTCGCGCGTATCAGACTCATCCGGCTGATGCCGATGATAGGCATCGGAACGCTGTTGAGTGCATCGTATCTGGCGGCGAGACTGGTTCTGCTTCACGACGCCGACATTCATCCGGGCTGGCTTGCGGCCGCCACGCTCTTCGGTCTTTCGTGTATCCCGACGTTTGGTGCTCCCCACGCAATTGGCGGGCCGCAGGTGTTCCCGCTCAACGGCCCCGAATACACGCTATTTCTCGAACTGGTCGTCAATCTCTTCTGGATGCTCACGCGCCGGTTCGACGGAATGAAGTTCGCACTTGTCGTGGCGCTCACAGGCTATGCGCTTACCGCGGTGTTCGGAATGGGAGGCGACACGCCGCAGACTTTCCTCTCCGGCTTCCCGCGCGTATTTGGCGCCTATTATCTGGGCGTCCTGCTTTATCACACGGATGTGAAGTTCGGGTTGCTCTCGCTGAAGATCTGGAAATCGCTTTTCCTGCCGGCATCCGTCGCGACCCTCGTGATCATGGGATGGAATGGTCAGGTTTCCTTCTTCGTACAGTGGCTGTGGGCTGCCGCGGTGATGCCGTTGCTGATTCTCGGCGGTTCCTCGTTTGCGCTCGCGGGGCCGGTACGGACCGCCGCACTCGTATTGGGCGAACTGTCCTATCCGGTGTACGCGTTACATTACCCGCTATTTGTCTGGCTCAATGGAATTTATCAGGAGCTGATGCACCGGAAGGATCCGCTTCTCGAGGCCGCTTTGTTTGTCCCGCTGATCCTGCTGGGTAGCTACTTCATCATGCGTTTCGTCGATACGCCCCTGCGAGCTTTTTTCATCTCCCGATTTGGCCGCTCCGCTGTCAAACCGATTCTCGATAGTACGGCGGCTGATACACCTGTATGAGCCGATGTGCGGGAATTACCTGTCACAAGACCGAAGCCGGCGGACGTGTGGATCGGCTTTGGTCGTATGACCGTCGGCGCGGGCCTGCGCACGTGAGCGTGCGGTAGCCAGCAGTGCCGCGCTCGCTGTGCCGATAGCATACCGGCTGGAGGTATGTTGTCGCGCGTAACGTCGGCAGCGGCGTCGCTGAAGGATTCGCGGCGACCGTTCTAGCCATAGTCCGCGGGCCAGCGGGGCTTCATGTGAGAAAGACTGACGCTTGTGTGCACGGGAATGGTATGAAAAGGATCGCGTCGAAAACGATAGCGTTCAACGGCAAGTTCTTCGGGGCAGGGCCGACGGGCGTACACAAAGTGGCCGAGGAGCTCATCGCAGCGACCGACGCCTTGATTGCCGCGCAAGCCGCAAATGGGATGGATTACGCTGTCGTCGCCAGAAATGGCGTGCAGGTGCCAGCCTATCGCCATATTTCCTGCGTTCGCGAGAGCCCGTGGGCGCGCAGGATGCACAAGATCGCGTGGGAGCAGTTTTATTTACCCTTAGCGAGCAGAAAGGGTTTCATTCTCAATCTCTGCAATCTCGGACCGCTGCTCCATCGCAATTCGGCGACGCTGATACACGATGCCCAAGTCTATTCCGCGCCCGAATCGTACTCCCTGTCTTTTCGGCTCTGGTACAAGTTTCTGTTCTTTTTCATTGGGAAGCGGCACAAGATCATCTTCACCGTTTCTGAGTATTCCAAAAGAGAACTCGTGCACTATGGCGTTGCGCGCGCCGACAAGATCGTTGTCGTGCACAACGGCTGCGATCACGTCTTACAGATCCGACCAGACGATAGGCGAATTGCGGTGTTGGGCCTCGATCCGAAGCGCTATGTTGTTGCGCTCGCGAACACCCAGAAGCACAAGAACATTGGCGTACTGCTCAAGGCTTTCGCGGGCGAACAGCTGAGACACGTCCCACTCGTGCTGTTCGGCGGCGCGACGCGAGCTGATTTCGAGAGTCTCGGACATGACGTCCCGCCCAACGTGCGATTTACGGGCCGGATTACCGATGCGGAGCTCGTCGGACTGTTGACCAATGCCGGCGCGCTTGCATTTCCCTCGCTAACCGAAGGGTTTGGTTTGCCGCCGCTGGAAGCGATGGCGCTCGGCTGTCCGGTGGTGGCCGCACCCTTCGGCGCGCTTCCCGAAGTTTGCGGAAACGCTGCGCTTTATGCCGACCCTCATAGCCCGGATGCGTGGCGAATGAATATTCTCTCTGTGCTCGACGACGAAGCAGTCCGGCAATCCGTGATATCCGCCGGGCGCCGCCAGGCGGGCGGCTTCACATGGAAGCGCGCGGCGCGCGACCTGTTCGAGACAGTGAAAGCCGTGACCGGCTGATTTCATTAAAGAATGCGATTTGGGGGGCAAGCAATGTCTATCGGTGTCGACTTCTCATTGGCGCTCAATGATCGAACCGGCAAACTATTTCTGGGCAAAGATATTATTTCGACGCTTGGCAGCAGGGTCGCGAGTATCCACTATGGACGATTCCACGAATTTCCAAGAAATGATTTGATGCGCCGTATCGCGGGCAGGCTGACCCACGAGGAAACCATTGCGAGGGTAAATAGCTCGCGGTTGGTTTCGCTTTTGCCGGTCATCCGCGATCCACGTCCTACACTGCATCTCGATCCATTAAGCGTCGTTCGCCATCGTCTGGAAGCGCAGGACGTTGTGCTTTGCCACGATGTGGGGCCGATCACGCACCCCCAATATTTCGCGCCGGGTGTGGAGGATTTATACCTTCGGGCCTATGATCAGATCCGAAGGGTGAAGCCTCACATGGTATTTGTCAGCAAGAGCTCTCAGCGAGAATTTCATGAGCTATATGGTGATGACTTTGCCTCGTCGACCGTCATCTATATTCCAACCCGCTTGGGAGTCAAGGAGGGGGAAGGGCGTCCGGTGAAGGGCGTTTCGCCCCGTTTTCTTTTGACAGTGGGGAGTATCGGAAACCGTAAGAATCAGGCCCGTTGTATCGAGGCATTCTCGGCAAGCGGGCTTGTGGAGAAGGGGTGGCAGTACGTCATTGTCGGCGGGCGCGAGCCTGGTGCCGACGTCGCTATTGAACTCGCCAGGCAATCTGCCGGTGTCGTGATGCCGGGATATACGCAGGATGACGAGCTTCGTTGGCTCTACCGCAACGCATCCGGTTTTGTGCTGATGAGTCTGCTGGAGGGATTCGGAATGCCAGTGATAGAGGCGATCGAGTATGACTTGCCGTGCCTGGTTTCCCGCGCGAGTATCCTGACGGAAGTGGGGGGGGACGCAATGCTGTGCGCTGATCCGCTAGCCCGGGAATCCATCGCGTATGGTATGCGTTTGCTAGCCGAACTGTCTGGCGAGGAGCGTAGTCGGCGAATTTCCCAAGCGCGCGCGCATCTCCGCACTTTTGCGCGCGAGCCCATACTCGCTAGCTGGAGAGAACTGGTAGAGAGAATCGGCTGAGTCGGTGGTCCGTCCTGGGTACGGCGCGGGGCCCGAGGAGGGCTTCGTCCTTACGATCGAAGCGACTACGGTCTTCCGGTTCGATACGGTGCCCGACTGGCGTAACGATTTAATCGCAAGCGTTCAGCGTTTGACCAGCCGCCGAACCGCATTCAGCGGGGACTTCAATCGGGTCACCGGCGAGTGAACGACTTCCGCGAACGTTTTGGGATGGCGGTGCTCCAGCGTCGAGATGACCTTTCTTTTCAAGCTGTCGCGCAACGGTGAAACGCCGGGCGGCAACGGCTTCAGCCCCATCATGCGCAGAACGTAATTGGCCTGATAAACCCGCGCACGTCGCTCGAGCGACCTCATGCAGTAGTTGATGCTGATACTCACCGAAATGTTGTCGTCGTTCTTGACCCAATGCGGCGCCAATGAGGGGTGATGCACCACTTCGCCCGGGTTGAGCCGGAAGATCGTGCCGCGACTCTGCAGTTGACGACGATAGCGCGCGGCCTCGAAGTTGCCGGCGTAGTACCGCTCCACCTCCTGGTCGGGCACCAGCTCGCGATCGGTAGCCGGAAAAAGGCAGACGTCCTTTGAACCCTGCAACTGAAAAAGGAAGTTGGTTTCGTGATCGATATGGAAGGGTGTCGAGATCTTTGGCGAGGAGACCAACAGTGTCATCGTCACCAGGGTGATGTCGCTGCGCAGCGGATAATCGGACAGCTCCTCGAGCTCGGCTGTAATCGAGTCGAGGACAAGGGCGTAGTCCGCGTCGTAAAGGTGTACCTGAGTGAGTTTGATCCAGGAGTCGTTCTCGTGAACGCTCGCAAACGCCTCTTTCAGCCGCGTGCTATGCGGCATGGCGCTGAATCTGGATTCCGGCGAACTATTCTTGAAGTTGATCGCGCGGACGTTGCCATTCTTTTCAAGCATCCGCAGGGCGACCTCCTCGATCCTTGGGATCTCGAACAAGCCGCTTTCATGCAACAGGTGATTGAATTTGAACGGATGCAGATTGAAGTTGCTTTTGAATTCCTGATTGCAAGCGTGCAGGATTTTTCCGTCTGGGGTCAGGTGGGGTGATGCTTCGGCCAACACCGCACCATTGCTGGTCACAGACATGGCACACCTTTGCAGGTTAGAGGGTATTGCTTGCAGGCTACTATCGCGTCTGTGGGCCAGATGTGCGTTGACGAACATTCAGACCGGTTTAGGGCGTTTACCCGCGATGAGCGGTCTAGTTGACAGCTTCCTGCCTGGTCGCCGAAGGTGTGTCGGCGGCTCTGAAGCTTGGCCGGAGAAAATCGACGACCTCGGCGTCCGTGATCGGTTTGATATGCAGCCCGAAAGCGGCGTTCAGTGAAGTGACAAGGTACTGTGCCCAAAGGGTATTCCAGACGACGCCGGCATGAGTGTCTGAAAGGTAGGTGTTGTGCGGATCGTCGCCAGTGGTATTGGTGATTGCCCAGCCAGGCCCCAGATGCACGGTCTTGTAATTCGGGCGCCCATGATCATCGCGATTGCCCCACAGGCTTCTGAACCACAAGCCAGCGTCGAGAACATGGACATGGCGGTTCGCCGCGGCGAGCGCGCGCAAGCCATTGTTGAAACGATCAATGCCGGCGTCGATATTGGCAATCTCCCTGGCGGATTGCCAACTGTTGAACTCGCCAGGCCAATCGGCGTCGCTGCCCCCGGTCACAAGCACGACATAGGTATCAGGGTGATATTTTTGGATTAGCGCGACGGCTTCGGCAATGGACTTGATGCAGGCATTGATTGCGCTCGCGGGGCGCACGGCATCGGGATCGCGGGAAAGCTCGTCAAAAAGCTCGTGGCTGCTGAGATCGTTGTCGCCAATCTGGACCAGTACGACGCCGCCTCGCCAGGCTTGCGGTTCCATGTCCATCAAATCGACGAGTCGGATCGCCTGGCGCTGCGATTGCCCCATCAACTGGCTGCAGGTCGCGCCGCTAACCGCAAAGTTATAACGGTAGTCCTCTTTGGGAGGCGTGCGGGCGAGCGCACCCAAAGCTTCGCTGGCCATGGCCCGATACTTGCCGGTTCCCCAAACGCCCCATTTGCCCTGGTCGATCTGGTCTCCCCGCAACTGGGCGAGCACCTCGGTCCACTGCCACGTGGTCGCGCGCCACTGGCCCCCTCGCGCGTGCGGATCGCTCGACATGACCGTGTCGTGGTAGGACTGGCTATTGGAGTCACCAAGCACGGCTAATCGCACCCTTCCAGACGGCGGCTCCGACGCGCTGGCGACGGCGACCGGCACACGGCGAAACAGGCCGGGAACGGCTAACCTGACAAAAAGGCCGGTGATGGACAGTACGCCGAACAGCGCGACCAGCAACACCCTACGCGAACGGGACATAGGCCATTTACCCTATCGTGGCGCACCGAGATCATGGCCCTTCAAGGGCGTTTTCCTGTTCGTCGTGCGCGGTTTCGGCAAAGCGGTCGAGCAGTTGCTTGCCCATCACCGCCGCGCCGGCCGCGCGGAACATCTGGTTGTGCATGCCAGGAACCTCGGTGACGACCAGTTTGCCGCTGATCACTTCACCCCAGCCCATGTCGTGTGCAAACAGGCGGCCCTTGAGCACCTGACCGCTGCGGAAGATCTGGACATTGCCGTCGTAGGGCTTCGGACGGTATCGCACCTGCTGCTCGCGCAGATAGCCGATATTGCGGCCATACCAGAGATTGTCGTCGATCATGTTGTTCGCGCTGTCGTTCTTCAGGAAGCCGAACTTCACCGCAAGCTGCGTCAGACGAAGCCAGCGAACGGTCCGAAACTGCTGGAGGAACGCAATCATGGACATCTCGCCACGCTTCGCAAGGCGGTAGTCGCGCGGAATGTCGTCCATACGCACCTGGACTTTGCGCAAAAGGCGATCGTACCAGGGCATCGATTCCCGATACCCCGGGCACCAGGAGTCGGTGAGGACGACGAGTTCCACCGTTTCGCCCTCGCGGCGCAACTGGTGAGCCGCCTCCAGCGCCATCGCGCCCAGCACACAGTAGCCCATGAGAATATAAGGGCCGCTTGGCTGGATCAGTCTGATGAGTCGCACGGCGTCCGCGGCGAGGTCCTCGAAAGCGCGCAACGGGAAGTTGGGCTGAGGCGTCTTCGGCACCATGGGAACGTCGACGATGGGCCGCACGTCGCCGACCTGTTTGGCCAGTTCATACAGGACCGCGATGTTGTTGAGTACGATGACGGGTGTTTGCGAACCCTCCTCGTTGAAGCGCACGACGTTGTGCGCTTTCGCCTCCAGCTCCGCACGGCTCATAAAACCGCTCACGCCCACGCCCCCCGCGACTTGTGCCGTGTCGTTTCCGGCGGCGGGCGCGAGTGCTCGCTGCGGCATGACTTCGGCGGTTTCCAGCACCTCGCGCCATTGGGCCAGATGCCGGTCGATCGTCTCGATGTCGTAGAGGTCGGTGTCGCCCTCACAGGAGATGCGCCAGCCCTCCGGGCGCCGCACCATGAAGAAGTTGAGGTCGTAGAGCGCGCCCGCGTTGAAGGAGGGCGAAGTCGTCGCGGCGAAATCCTGGCGTCGGACCTCATCGCCCATGCCGACGAAGCTTTGCTGCAAAGCGAAGTTGACCGAGCATAGCGGCGGCCGGTTCATATCCGACACTTCACCGGCCATCTCCATCATCTCTTCGAACGGCACGTGCAGATGCTCGATAGCGTCGCTGAGCTTCGCGCCACACTGTGCGGTGACATCGGCAAGCGTGCTGCCCTGGGTCACATCGAGGCGCAGGATCACCGTGTTGATGAGCGGCCCGATTACACCTTCGAGTTCCTGCTGATCGCGCACCGACATCTGCGTGCCCATGGCGACTTTGGGCTGCCCAGTCGTCTTTTGCAGCGACATCGCAAGGCCCGCGGCCGCCACGCTGAAGAGCGTCACGCCTTGCGCCTTGGCTGCCGTGATCAGACGCTCGCTCAAGTCGCCCGGCAACAGAATCGAGCGAATGACGCCCTGGAAGCGCCGCTCCGGCGGCCGGGGGCGGTCGCCCTTTACGTCGAAGCGGCTGAACCCTTTAAGCTCCTGGCGCCAATGGACGCGAGCGCGATCGATCGCCGCACTGGCCAGGAACTCACCCTTCCATAGCGCGTAATCGCCATGGTGCAGCTCGACGTCCGCGTACTCGGGATCATGGCCCGCGTGCAACGCCTCGAGTCCTTCGACGAGTTCGCGCACGAGGATCGCGAAGGACCAGCCGTCCATCACCAGCGAATGGAAGGTCAGCTGCAACTCGCCTTGGGTGCTCGACCTCGGCAACCACACGGCCCGGAAGAATGACGCGCATGACACGTCGAAAGGCGTGCGTGCCTGCTCTTGACCCACGCGCTGGGCCTCGGCCAGCGCGGCTTGTTCATCCAGACCGCCGAGATCCACCACCGCGAGCCGGAAGGGGGCGCGGCTCCAGACCTGCTGGCGCAGCCCCGCGCCCGTCATCAGGAAGCCGGTGCGCAAGATCTCGTGCCGCGCGACCAGTTCGCTGAGCACCTGTTCGATGCTCGCGGCAGTGAGCGGCCCCGACAATTGCAGCCGGAAGGCGATGTTGAGCGCGGAGGCCTTAGGCGACGCCTTCTGCTCGTGCCAGTAGCGTACCTGGCAGGCGGTCGCCGGGAACAGGGCGTGGCCCGCCTCGACCTCCTGCACAGGTGCGATATTCAAGGCTATCGAGTTCATCGCTCAGGCTCCCTCGGCAATCCTGCGCTTGAAGTTGAGGATCGACGGCCGCGCCGCCGCGGGCGCCTCGACCGGCTCGTCCGTCTGCGTGCCGTCAAGGCTCGCGGCCAGCTGCTCGATCGTGACGTTCTTCATGAGCTGACGCGCATCCACGCCGAGCCCGCGCTCGTTCATCCGCGCAACGATGCGGAACAGCTGCAGGCTGTCTGCACCGAGGCTGAAGAACTTCTGGTCGATGCCCACCTGCTGCAGGCCGAGCACCTCGCCCCAGATCGCGGCGATGGTGGCCTGTGTCGGCGTCATGGCCGCGGGTTCGGCTGCGGCGACCACGATTTGCGCGGCCTCGCGCGCCGCCGGTTCGATCGGCACCGGCGCTTGCGGCACGACCTTGAGCGCGGCGTGCGGCTGGCGCACCGGCGCGGCCACCATGTCCGCCGTCGGCACGGGCAGGGCCTTGCGGTCGAGCTTGCCGTTGCCGGTCTGAGGCAGCGCGTCGAGCGTCATCCACAGCGTCGGCACCATGTAGGACGGCAGTTGAACAGCGACATGCGCTGCGACGGCGCTCTGATCCGGTTTGTCGGAGCCAGCGCCAGCCAGGTAGCCCACGAGGCGCGCGCTGTCGGCCACGGTATGCAGGGCGACGGCGGCTGCGGCAACACCGGGAGCCTTGCGCAGGGTGGCCTCGATATCCTCGATCTCGATGCGGAAGCCGCGCAGCTTGATCTGCTGGTCGCGACGGCCCAGGTGCTGGAGCGAGCCGTCGGCGAGCCGCTTCGCGAGATCGCCGGTACGGTAGAGCCGGCGCGGCGCGGCGCCTTCGATGGCAACCGACTTGAAGGCGGCATCGGTCAGGTCGGGGCGGTTGAAATAGCCCTTCGCCAGGCCTTCACCGCCAATCCACAGTTCGCCGCTCACGCCTTCGGGCGCCAGATGCAGGTCGTCGGTCAGGACGTGCAGGTCGGTATTGGCGAGCGGCGCGCCGATCACCACCGGTGCGTTCGCAACGACACGCGAGGCGGAGGACCAGATCGTCGTCTCGGTCGGGCCATAAAGGTTCCACACCTCCGCGCCGGTCGCGAGCAGGTCGTCGGCGAGGTCACGCGGCAACGGCTCACCGCCGCACAGGATCTTGAAGCCCTTCGGCGCCTTGAAGCCGGCCTCGAGCAGCATGCGCCACAGCGAAGGTGTCGCCTGGAGAACAGTGGCGGCTTCTTCCTTCAGGCGGCTCACCAGTTCGAAACCGGTGCGCACTTCCGCGTGGCCGGCGATGAAGGTCCGCCCGCCGGCGATGAGCGGCAGGAACAGCTCGAGACCCGAGATATCGAAGGAGAACGTCGTCACCGCGACGATGGTGTCCCTGACCGTAAAGCCCGGCGCGTGCGCCATCGAGAGCAGGAAGTTGCTCAGCGCGCGATGGCCGATCTCCACGCCCTTGGGCTGACCCGTCGAGCCCGACGTGAAGATCACGTAGGCCGAATCCGCGTCCGTTACGGCGGGCAGCGCCACAGTCTCGTCATCGTCCTGCGCGAGGAGCGCCTCCACGTCCAGCACGCGATGCGCGCCCGGTTCCAGCACCGTGAGACTTTGCTCATCGCTGAGGATCGCGGCGATGCCAGCGCCATCGAGAATCTGGCGCAGGCGTGCAGGCGGCATCGTCATGTCGAGCGGCACGTAGGCGCAGCCCGCGCGCCACACGCCGATCATGGCGGCCACGACCATGGCGCTGCGTTCCATCGCGAGGGCGATGCGTGAGCCTGAGGCGATACCCGCCGCCATGAGCCGGCGGGCGATCTGGCTGGCGCGCGCATCGAGTTCGCCGTAGGTGAGGCTCGTCGAGTCGTCCGACACGGCCGTCGTATCGGGAGCCTGCCAGGCCTGCGCGGCGATCAGCGCCGGCGTCGTCTGCGAGAGATCGTAGTCGCGCTGGGAAGCGTTCAGCTCGTCACGCAGATGGTGGATTTCCGCATCGCTCAAGAGCGGCAGGGCTGCGACTGGCGTTTCGGCATCGCGGGCGATCGCCGTCAGCAAGGTTTCGTAGTAGCCGAGCCAGCGCTGGATCGTCGTTTCGTCATAGACGTCGGTGCTGAAGTCGCAATCGAGCCGCAGACCCTGGGCCGATTCGATTACGTTCAGGAACAGATCGAAGTTGCTGTAGGCCTTCGCGTTCGGCGCGAAGTGCGTGGTGACGCCTGCCATGTCGAGTTCGCCGTCGACCTTTTCCAGGTTGAACTGTAGATCGGTCAGCGGCAGCCGGTTGAGATCGCGCTTGATGCCGAGATCGCGCACGAGTGCGCCGTAGGTATAGTTCTGGCGGTCGCCTGCGTCGTAGAGGTGATCGCGCACCGCCTTCATGTGCGTGGCGAAAGGCTTCTCGCGGTCGAACTTCACGCGCAGCGGCAGGAAGTTCACGCAGTGCCCGACCAGCAGCGCTTCGCCCGCTTGCGACTGGCCAGCCATCGGCGCGGCGATCACCACGTCGTCATTGCCGGACAGCCGGCCGAACAGCACCTGGGCCGCGCCGAACAGCGTGGCGAACAGCGAGCAGCCCTGCTTCGAGGAAGCGGTCTTCACCTGCTTGAGAAGATCGGCTCCCAGATGGCGGGTCGTCGATGCGCCGTTGAAGCTCTTGCGTTCCGGACGCGGCCGGTCGCCAGGCAAATCGGGTTGCGGCGCCGGGACGCGATGGACGTTCATCCAGAACTCGCGCGTTTCCTTGTCGACGCCGATTTCGTCCTGCGCCTTGGCGAAGGCGAGGAAGCTCTGCACCTCGTCGAGTTCCGGCTGCGTGCCCCAGACTTCTGCGGCGTAGAGCGCAGCCAGATCGCGCAGGATGATGTTGATCGACCAGCCGTCGCAGACGATGTGATGCGCCGTGAACACGAACGCCCACTTCTGCGCTTCGAGGCGAACCAGTGCGGCGCGCGCGAGCGGGCCTCGGGTCAGGTCGAAGACCTCGCGGGCTTCCGCGTCGATGATGGCCTTGAGCTCGCCCGCCGGATCGGCGTGAGTGGAAAGGTCGATCGGGACCAGCGGCACGGTCGTCGTCGGTTCCGCGAACATCCTGTCGCCGACGCGCGAGAAGTGCACGCGCAGCGCATCGTGGCGGGCAACCGTCGCGGCGAAGGCCCGTTCGAACGCGGCCTCGTTCAGCTTGCCATTGAGTTCGAGCGTGAACGACTCATTGAACGCGAGCGAGGCTTCGTGACCCTGCTGGGCCGACATCCAGATTTCCTTCTGCGGCTCGGTGAGCGCCGATTGCCTGAGCGCCGGTTCGACCTGCGTCAGCGCCGCGGTGTCCTGCGCGCCGCCGAGAATGCCGACGCGCTGGAGCGCATCGATGCTCGCGATGAAGGCGTCGCCGATCTTGCGGATGTCCTCGTCCGAATGGCTCGTCGTCAGGAAGCAGGGGAAGCCCTCCATGATATGCACGCCGAGGTAGCGCATATACGGATAGAAGAGGCTGCCGAGGCGGTCTTCGCCCGCGAGATTCACATAGAACCAGCTCGAGAAGGATTCGGCCCGCGTAGCGATGCCGACCTTCTCCAGATGCGCGTTGACGCGCTGCACGAGGCCGGCCATGCGTTCGCCGAGCCCTTCCTGCAGCGCCGGGCCCGCTTCCTTGAGGTGCAGGAGGACGGCCTTCATTGCAGCCAGCACGACGGGATGGCGCACGAACGTGCCTGCGAAGAACGTCGGCGGAACTTCGGGTACCGAAGCATCGCCGAATTGCCACTGACCACCGTCGAGTGCGTCCATGTACTGCGTGGTGCCGGCGAGCACGCCGATGGGCAGGCCGCCGCCGACCACCTTGCCGTAGGTCGCCATGTCGCCCTGGATGCCCCACAGGCCTTGCATGCCGGCCGGGTGGACGCGAAAGCCCGTCACGACCTCGTCGAAGATGAGGGCCGACTCATTGGCGGCCGTCACGTCGCGCAACTGCTGCACGAACTCCTTCGGACGCAGATTGGGATGGCGCGACTGCACCGGCTCGATCAGGACGGCTGCGATATCGTCGATATTTGCCTTGATCCACTCGAGGCTTTCGGGACGCGCGTAGGGCAGCACGACCATGTTGCCCACGGAGGTCTGCGGGATTCCCGGCGCGAGCGGGAATGCGCGCGGCACGCCCGCTTCGCTGCCCGGCTTCACGAGCACTTCATCGAACTGGCCGTGATAGTCGCCGTCGAAGCAGACGACCTTGTCCTTGCCGGTCACCGTGCGCGCGAGGCGCATCGCCGCCATCACGGCTTCCGAGCCGGTATTGCAGAACGTGACGCGCTGATGGCCCGTCATCTCGGAGAACATCTGCGCGACTTCGCCCGCGAGCGGCGACTGCGGTCCGATCGCGAAGCCTTCTGCCAATTGCGCGTTGACCGCGGCAACCACGAAATCGGGTGTGTGGCCGAACGCGGTCTGGCCGTAGCCGTTGACCACGTCGATGTACTCATTGCCGTCCACGTCCCAGATCTTCGAGCCCTTCGAGCGCTGGGCGACGATCGGATAGACAAGCTCCTTCCATTCCTCGCGGAAGCCGCTGGCGGTACGCGGATCGGCGAGCACGGCCCGGTAGGATTGCGTGCGAGCCTTGGAGGTGGCGGTTTTCGCCGAGTAGCGCGCGGCAAGGTCGGTGATGAACGCCTTCTGGGCGTCGGTCATCTGGGCCGAGTGTGCGGCGCCCGGCTTGTACGCGGTGAAGCGCGACGGGCGGTTTTCCTCGAACTTGATCTCGGGACCGGCGGAGTGCGCAGGCGCTGCGGCAGGTGCGGGCGCTGCGGCGGCGGCGGGCACCGCGATTTGGGCCGCGGCGGGCTGCGGCACGGCTAGCGGCGCACCTTGCAGCACCTCGAGCTGACGCGCCATCACCGACTGCATCGCGGCGAGTTGCTCGCGGATCACCGACTGGAGGTCGCCTGTGGCCGGTGCAGCGGCCATTTGCACAGCCACAGGTGCTGCGGCAATGGCGACAGGCGCGGCCGCGGCTTGAACTGCGGCCGGCGCAGCAACAGGTGCAGCAACCGGCGCAGCTTCGGCAGGCACCTCCGGATCAGGCGGCATGGCGCCATCGAGGAACTGCGCGAGGGCCGGCAGCGTCGGATAGTCGCTCATGATCTGCCGGAAGCTGATCGTGACGTCGTAGCGGCGGCGCAGCTGCCGGGACACTTGCCCCATGAAGAGCGAGTCGTAACCGAGATCCCAGAAGGTCACGTCCGGACTGGACGTGTCCGGTGCTTCGCCCGACATTTCGGCGAGCAGTGACGCCAGTTCGGCAATGAGACGCGGTTTGCGGTCGATTTGGACGGTTTGGGTCATGGCGATCTGAGGCATATCGTTTAGGGCTTCGGACGAGGCTTGCGCGGCAATCGCTGGGGCAATGGTCGTCGGCTGACCTGAAGAGGCGGTTGCCGGGGCGTCAATCCAGTGCCGTTCCGGCTCGAAGGGATAGGTCGGTAGCGAAACGCGGCGGCCGGTTTCAGCTAGCAGCGTTTTCCAGTTCGGCTTGACGCCGTTCAGCCACAGGCGCCCGGTCGCCTCGGCGAGGACGGCAAGCTCGCGCTCGCACGTCGCGAAGTCGGGCAGCGAGGCAATCGCGCCCTGATGCCGGTCCTTGGGCAAGCCCTGCAGGACAAAGGTCGAGAGCGTGCGGCCCGGGCCGATTTCGAGCAGCAGCGGCTTGCCCTCTGCCGTGACAGTGGCCAGCGCGTCGCTAAAGCGCACGACATTGCGGCAATGGCTGGCCCAGTACGCTCCCGAGACCGGCTGATCCATCGCCGCCCATTGGCCGGTCACGGAGGACACGTACGGAATCTTCGGCCGCGCGAAAGAAAGGCTGTTGGCGACCTTGGCCAGATCGTCGACGACGCCCGACATCATGCGCGAGTGGAACGCGTGCGAAGTGTGCAGGCGTCGATGCTCGATGTCGCGCGCCTTGAGCGTGGCCTCGCATGCCTCGATGGCCGCGAAGGGGCCTGCCACGACGCTGAGCGTCGGCGCATTGATCGCGGCGAGATCGACGTCGGCGGGCAGCATCGCGCTGAGTTCGGCCTCCGACAGGCGCACGACCAGCATCGCGCCCGGTTCGGCCGACTGCATGAGCGCGCCGCGTTGCGCGATGAGGCACAGCGCATCCTCGAAGGCGATCGCCTCCGCCACGCACGCCGCAACCAGTTCGCCGACGCTGTGGCCGATCATGGCTGCCGGCTTGATGCCGCGCGAGATCCACAACTGCGCGAGCGCATATTCGACGAGGAAGAGCGCAGGCTGCGCGTAGATCGTCGAGCGGATCGGGTGCGGGGTGTCGTCGCCTTCCGGGGCTTCGCTCAACAGCAGCGTGCGGATGTCCAGGCCGAGATGGGGGGCGAGCGCCTCGGCGCCCCTGTCGATCCACTCGCGATAGACCGGTTCGGTGCGATAGAGCGCGGCGCCCATGCCCGGATACTGCGCGCCCTGGCCGGGGAACATGAAGACGACTGCAGGCGTGGCCAGCGGGGCCTGTGCTTCGATCGCGCCTTTCTGCAGCTTGGCCTGGGCCTGCTCCACGCTCTCGGCGACAACAACGGCGCGGTGCGCGAAATCGCGGCGTCCCGTTTGCAGCGTCGCGGCCACGTCGGCCAGTGCGATCTCCGGATGGTTTGCGAGGTGCGTGGCGAGATTCGCCTTCGCGCGCTCGAGTGCGGCGGCGCTGCGGGCCGATACCGGCAGGATCTGGAGTTGTTCGCTTTGCTCGCCCGGGGCGGTACGGCTAGGCGCCTCTTCGAGCACCACATGCACGTTCGTCCCGCCGACGCCGAGGGAACTCACGCCGGCCCGGCGTGGCGTAGCGCCCTCAGCCCAGGGACGCTCGGCTGTATTGAAGAAAAACGGACTGCTGGCCAGGTCGATGCCGGGGTTGGGCGAACGGAAATGCGTGAGCGGCGGCAAGGTGCGGTTGCGCAGCGCGAGCGACGCGGCGATGAAACCCGTCACGCCCGCGGCCGCGTCGAGGTGCCCCACGTTGGCCTTCGCCGAGCCGAGTGCGCAGAACTGGCCGCCCTCGGCGCCGCCCAGGCGAAACGCCTGCACGAGGCCCGCGAATTCGATCGGATCGCCAAGCGGCGTAGCCGTGCCATGGGCCTCGATATAGCCAATCGAGGCCGGATCGATGCCGGCCTCGGCATGCGCGATCGCAATGGCGCGGGCCTGGGCATCGACGCTCGGCGCGGTGAAGCCGACCTTGTCGGAGCCGTCGTTGTTGATGCCCACGCCGCGGATCACCGCATAGATCGGATCTTCGTCGGCGATGGCGTCTTCGAGACGTTTGAGCAGGACGACGCCCGCGCCGCTACCGAACACCGTGCCCTTCGCATCGGCATCGAACGGACGGCACACGCCGTCGGGCGCGCCCATACCGCCTTCTTCGTAGAAGTAACCGCGCTTTTGCGGGAAGGTGATCGAGACGCCGCCGGCCAGCGCCATGTCGCAGCGTCCGGCACGAAGGTTCTCGACGGCGAGGCTGATCGCGGTGAGCGAGGTGGAGCATGCCGTTTGCACGGAGATGGCCGGCCCCGTGAGCCCGAGCTTGTAAGCGGTGCGGGTCGCGACGAAATCACCGGCCCCGACGAGCTTTTGATACTCGCCGATCTGGAACTGGCTCGTAAATTCGTCGATGACCGCGCGATCGGTGAGGATGTGCTTGAGGAAGTACGTGTTCATCGACGTGCCGGCGAACACCCCGACGGCACCAGCGATCGTCGCCGGGTCGTAGCCAGCATCTTCGAACGCTTCCCAGGCGATCTGGAGGAAGAGGCGCTGTTGCGGGTCGGTGAGCGCGGACTCGCGCGCGAGCATGCCAAAAAAGCCGGCATCGAAGTGATCGACATCCGCCAGTATCGGCCGCGCCTTGACATAGCTCGCGTCGCGGCGCGACTTGTCGTCGAAACTGTCCTCCAGTTCCGCCAGGTCGAAATGCGTGATGCAGTCGCGCCCCGCGAGAATATTGGCCCAGAATTCGGAGACGTTGCGGGCGCCCGGAAACCGTCCGGACATGCCGACGACTGCGATGGCCCCGCCTTGCACGCCTCGGCGCTGGAGGATTGCGTCTTTGCCCGCTGCGGGGAGCGTCGTACGCAGTTGCGCAGCCAGCGCCTCGACATTGGGGTGACGGAACAGATCCACCAGCGCGACCTTGGCCGCGATGTCGCGCGCGATGATGGCGTGCGCGCGCATCAGATCGAGCGAGCGCAAGCCGAGGTCGAAGAAGTTCGCGCGGCGATCGACGGATTTGCCGAGAAGCCCTTCGAATACGGACGCCAGCTTGTCGGCAATGTCGTCGTCCATGGGCGTGGGCGCTGCCGATGCTTCGGATTGCGTATCGATTTCCGCAAGCAGCGCTTTGCGGTTGATCTTGCCGTTGGGCGTCAGCGGAAAATCCGGCAGCACACGCAGCTCCGACGGCATCATGTAGTCGGGCAGGGCGGACTTGAGATAGGCGCGGATTTCTTTCAGGAGAACGTCCGCGTCCGCAGCATCGGCTTTCACGAAACCAGCGATGGCCTTGCCCATGCGGCCATCGAATGCTGCCACGGCCGCGTCAGCGACGCCGGGCGCCACGCGCAACGCATGTTCGATTTCGTCGAGTTCGATGCGTTTGCCTGCAATCTTGATCTGCCGATCGTTGCGGCCGAGGAATTCGATTGCGCCGTCCGCGCGGCGGCGCACGAGGTCGCCCGTGCGGTAGAGCTTCATGCCGGGAGCGAAAACGTCGTCGACGAACTTCTCGGCCGTCAGTTCGGGGCGATTGAGATAGCCAAGCGCGACGCCGTCGCCGCCGGTAACCAGTTCGCCGACCTCTCCATCGGCAACAGACATGAGCTTGTCGTCCACGATGTAGGCGCTCGTACCCGCGATGGCGTAGCCGATGGGAATGGCATCGCCATGCGCGAGCGCCTCGCCGTCACGCGGAATGCGGTAGCAGCAGGTGAAGGTCGTGTTCTCGGTCGGGCCGTAGCCATTGATGATCTGCAGACCCGGATGAGCCTCCATGACCTTTCGAACATGGACGGGGGACAGCACGTCCCCGCCCGTCAGCGCCTCCTTGAGCGGAAGAAAGGCTTCCAGCCGATAGTCGGCGAGCGCATTGAAGAGGCCAGCCGTGAACCAGGCGCTGGTAACGCCAAGTCGCGCTATCTCGGACGCGATCGTGTCGAGAGAGGGCTGGACCTCGTTGATGATGGCGGCACAGCCGCCGTTCAGGAGCGGTCCCCAGATCTCCAGCGTGCTCGCATCGAAGGCGAGCGGCGCGAGGTTGAGGAAGCGCGTGTGGGGTGAAAGGTCGGTGAACGTCTGGCCCTGCACGAGGCGCAGGATCGCGCGCTGCGGCACGATCACGCCCTTGGGTTTGCCGGTCGAGCCAGAGGTGTACATCACGTAGGCAGCGTCGTCACGAGCGCTAGCGTAGAGCGGTGCGGGCTCGGCCGCCTCGGCCGCGGCCACGACATGCTCGAGATCGACGCAGACGCCGTTCAGTTCGCCAACGCTGGCGAGCGCGGCCGCTTCAGCGATGATGAGCTTGGGTGAGCAGTCGGAAACGATGAAATCGAGTTGCGTCTTGGGATAGGCGCGGTCCAGCGGCACGTAGACGGCGCCCAGCCGCAGGATCGCCAGCATCAAGGCCAGCGTGTCGCGGCTGCGCGCAACCATGATCGCGCAGCGCTCGCCCGGCTCGAGTCCCATTTCGTGCAGGACGGTTGCGAGCCGCGCCGAACGTTCGCCGAGGGCGGCATAATCTTCTTCGCCGGTGGCGTCAATCACAGCAAGATGATTGCCGAACTCGGCACATACGACATCGAAGCGCGCTGCCACGCCAGGTACGTGATCGGTCCCGCCCGGCAAAACGCCTGAAAGTCCATCTCTGTGTGACATTTGCTACTCCCCCATAATTTGGACGAAGGTCCGGGGTTGAGCCAGGCCTGGCGATGTACACGCGGCGTTTGCGCATAACGGCTGCCGGTGACGGGATACGCAAGCCGCCCGCAGTCCTGCGCGGCTGGCGTGTCTCCCACGCCCGAAGCCTGCTGTAAGAGGAAGTTAAACTTCCACGTGATGCCTATCCGTTCGCCTTCGCACACACGATGTGCTGCAGCAACACATCGCGCTGGGGCGGCGGGGGCGCACGGAGCGCAGGCCGCGGCCTGCATTCCGCCATGCGAGCGGGTTTGGCGGTATTCGCGGCGTGGGTCCAGGGTGCGTTGTTTCGAGGCGAAGACTGGCGATTCCTGTGTTGCGTTGTGCGTGGCAACAAGCGGATCGTGCGGCCGGAATGGACGATGCCGGCGTTCCCGAGGCCTTGGGAAGTCAGTTCATGTCGATGATCGACCAGCCACTGTGGCGGGCCGCCACTGCCCCCGCACAGGTCGGACTGGGTGACAGGGCGCGAACGCGCCAATGCGAGGCTTCCTGAGCCGCGCCCCCGACGAAGCGCGGTGTCGTGTCGCCATGAACGGCAAGATCGAACTCGAAATGCTCCGGCGGCAGGATGAAGCCGCTCCCGAGCGCCTTCAGGCAGGCTTCCTTGCGCGCCCAGGTTTCAAAGAAAACCATTTGCCGTTCCGATGCCGGGAGCGCGTCGAATTGTTCGCGCTCCCTGGCGGAGAAGACCTGGAGCGGCATGTTTTCCTCGATCGCACGAACCTGTTCAACGTCGATGCCCACCTCGAAGCCGTTCGAAATGGCGAGCGCCGCCGTATTTTCGCTGTGGCTCAGGTTGAAGCAGATCCGCCATCCAGCAGGTTGGCTCGTGCAAAACGGTTTGCCTTCCGGACCATACTCAAGTGCGACCGCCCGCGGGGATCGCGCGAGATAGCGGCCAAGAACTTGTCTGACTTCTCCCCGTCCAATTACGTACCGGCGGCGATGCAACTCGAAGCGAAAGTTGCCGGCGCGCTCGTGTTCCTGCGCGGATAGCATCGCCCAGTACCGATCGAAATCGCTCCCACAGGCATCGAGGTCCCATTGCCAGACATGGACCTCTTGCATGGTGGGCGGCGTGAGCGGCGACGAGGACATTGAGGGCCTGGTTCGACTTGCTGTTGGAAGTGTCGGGGCGGCAGGGCTTCGCGCCCATCCGGTTGAGTGCGCAACGAGCGGCCGACACACAAGATAATGTACAGATACAACTCTCGCGGATTTGTTGGGCAACCCACGGAACAGGTCTCGCGACACGGCCTACGATTCGTCAGAGCGTGAAGAAATTACGCTGTACTGCGTGCGCGCGTGTGTACGGGGATCGACGAGCCGACGCGACAATTGCCGAAACGAGGCGTCGACACAAATCCTGTGAGGCTCTCCGAAAGTAGCTGGGCTGCACGGTCCTTTGTGACTCGAGGCAGTGCCGGACGAATCGTCTATTGGTTTGGCATCCAGAACGCCTGTCGATTGTGTTCGTTATTGAACTGAGTCAGTTCCATGATCTCCTTGAAAAGACTGGTCCGAAACCCGTTTGGGGAAGGCATGTCGCTCGATTCTGTATGGAATTAGAAAGTATGTTTAATTGTTATGTAAGAAATATTGCCGGATTTCCAACCGCTAGATCGATTTCCGGTAATGAACGGTAAGAATGGGTGCGATTGACGCGCTACCAGATCAAGATCGATAGTTTTACTCTTTGCACGAGGAAGTTGTCGAAATTCAGATTCGAGGTGTGGGATGGGGCGTGTTTTTGACAATGTCTACAACGTGAGTGTGATCATTCCACACTACAACAGCCTTGATTTGCTTTGGGTTGCAATAGAATCGATTTCCAGTCAAACCGTTGTTCCGCGGGAAATTATCGTCGTCGATGATGCATCGGGGCTGCAGTTCGAATTGCCGAGCCGTTGCGGAGACAACATTGTCTTGCGCCTGATTCGTGAAAGCGAGAACCATGGCGCGGCGTGGTGTCGTAACCGGGGCATTGAAGAGGCCACCGGTGATCTGATCGCCTTCCTGGACGCTGACGACCGATGGCTCCCGAACAAGCTCGAATGCTGCATCGCCGCATTCGGACCCAAGCCTGCCGGCAACGAAGCAAAGGTACTCTTCAGTAATGTCGTGCTAACGGACGCAGGCCGGCGCATCCTGGGCAACCGCTCTCCCTACGATGGCCAGTCGATGCTCGACTTCGTCCTGCTGGAAGGGGGCTATATTCAGACCTCGTCGATCATGATGTGGCGTCATCAGTACCCGCTGATCAGTTTCGATGGCTCGTTGCGCCGTCATCAGGACTGGGATTTCGCCATTCGGGCTGAAATGGCTGGCTGCGTCTTTGTTTATTTGCACGATGCACTGGTGGAGTATTCCCTGAGCGAAAGTCCCGCCAGAATATCGAAGGCGGTCAGTTGCGAACCTAGTCTCGAGTTTTTCGAAAAATATAGCAAGCTGATGTCAAAAGGGCATGTCTCGTCGTTTATATTTAATGTCCTGATTTACAAGAAAATGAGTATTGCCTTGAGGCTTGCCATTGTTGAGCGAGTTTTGTTGAGGGAGATTGAGATGCCCAGCAAGGATTGGGCGTCGCTGTTCGCCAGGCTGGTCATCGGATGGGGCGGAGTGAATCTAATCAAACAGTTGAGACGGATAATCCACGCTGAGGATTATTCGACGTGAGATGCATCGGCCTTAAAAAATAAAAGTCATAGCCAGCGACCCGGTAAGCTTGCCCCCTCCAGTTGGATCGCCTCGAAGTTCGACGCTCTTGTCAAGGGCTGGTTCTTCCCCTTTATATTCTCCGCGCGGCCCCGTTATGTCGAGGACGTTTACAAACGTCGCGCGCGCTGCATCCGGCTGGGGTTGTGTATGTCGGCGCACAGAGGGTGCGCCTGCGCTCTGCTCTAATCTCAAGGCCGCAAGCGGCAGCGTGTGGAGAACGTTTCGACTTCGAGGCCCCAAATGCGTCAATTTGTCCGCGATTTGTTTTACTCATCCGTCGCCGATAAACAGGTCAATTTACCGTTGCCGCCGACGTCGCTCGCGATCCATTCGCGCAAGCTCAATATATTGCTGCTCGGCACGTGTTCTGTGGAGATGCTCGTTAAGCGAAGCGCAAACTCGGGGCACAACATCCGCCACATACTGATGGGCTCGAGACGCCACGCTCCGATCCCGGAGGCCGCGCCAACCGATGACGTCGTCGTCGTGAATCTCACGCTCCGTCACATTCTGGGCGAAGTGACGCAAACGCCTGAACCTGTCGTGGACATGGTCTTCTCGCGTCTGCGTTCCGACGACGAAGCGCACGCTTTTCTGGAAAGAACAGGGGAGTATCTCGCCCAGAAAGTGGCACAAGTCGCCGCGCAGATCACGACGGCTCCTGTCGTCTTCATGTCGTTTTTCGAGCCGAGCTTCAACTACGACGGCGATCTCATCGATCCATTCGGTATGACATCGCCTGGATATCTGGCGCGGGAGATCAACCGACTTTTGTCGGACGCCGTGCGCAAGACGAATAATTGCTACTTTCTCGACGCCAATGAAATATTGAATTTTATTGGCCGCCGACACCTGCAGGATGATGTCCTGTTGAGCAGCTCGCATGCGTCGTTCATCAACGATTGGGACTTCAAGCTGGACGCAAATCGCCTGATTGCGCCCAAGGCAATCGGGAATATCATGACCTACGAGGTCGCGTCCCGCGAATTTACCCTCGCATTCCTTGCGCGGATTGAAATGATAGTCAAGGTCATCGAGCAGCAAGACCCGGTGAAGCTGATTATCGTCGATCTCGACGACACCATGTGGCGCGGCGTGGCGGCGGAAGGCGAGAGCGTGAGCCTGGAACAGCGCATCGAAGGCTGGCCTATTGGCCTCGCTGAAGCCTTGCTGTTCTTCAAGAAGCGTGGCGGATTGCTGGCGATCTGCAGCAAGAATGAAGAAGCGCCCACCATTGAACGGTTCAACGCCATCTGGCGCGGCGCCATCACCATGGACGACTTCGCGTGCGTGCGTATCAACTGGAAGCCCAAGTCGCAGAACATCCTTGAAATCCTCAAGGAGGTGAATCTGCTTCCAGGCAACTGTGTCTTTATCGACGACAACGACCGTGAGTTGTCGGAGGTGAAGGCGGCGATCCCGGCCATTCGTTGCCTCGGCGGAAATCACTACGACTGGCGGCGAATCATTTTGCGATCGGCCGAAACGCAGGTTCCCATTTTCACCGAAGAGTCAGCGCGCCGCACCGAACTCGTGCGCGCTATTTCGCAGCGCGAAGCCAGTGCCGACGCGAACAAGGGTGTTTCGCGGGAAGAGTGGCTAGCTTCGTTACAGCTTCGCCAGTCATTCTTCTTGATCAAGACGCCGCAATCCAGACACTTCGATCGCGCGTTCGAGCTTATCAACAAGACGAATCAATTCAATACGACGGGGAAAAGATGGGAGCGGTCAGAGTTCGAGGCGTTCATAACGCAGGGCGGGTACTGCGTGGTCTCTTCGCTGCGAGACAAATTGATCGACAACGGCATCATCTCTGTTTGCCTGATCAATGGCGGGAAGATTGTCCAGGTCGTCCTGTCGTGCCGCGTGTTTGGGCTCGGCGCTGAGTTGGTCGTCGGGGCGATAGCTACGCGGTTGGCGCTGAAGTCGGGCTCGGAAGTCCGCGCCGAGCTGGTCGATACCGGAAGAAATGCGACCTGCCACGACTATTTCAAACGGCTCGGTTTCTCCGAAACGGCCGCGGGTTTGTACTCGCGCGCCGCGAACGAAGTGCCGGCCTACATCGAGATCGAGAATCTGGGCGCGGCCGAGTTTCCTCCTGTGCGGATCTAGTGCAGCGCTCGATTGAGGCGTTTGCAAAGCAACACAAGCGCCCCGCTCGCCACCGACGGCGCCCGATGAAGGCAACCGGGGGGGAAGGTCCGGTGTGCTGACTAGGCGTTCGCGCAGCGCTGGTTCTACAGATCAGCCTTGATTGGAGGTATTCCGTCGTTTTCGGTAACGATGACGACCTATGCGCGGATACCGTTAGCGCTGCTTTCCCTGAGCTTTGCCGTGATCGCGGGCGGCGCCACCTTATTCGCCCTCTGGAGCACTGGTTCACGATCCTGTTGGCCACTCCGGTCCTGATTGTTGTCAGCTATACGACCTTCCGCTTGATCGAGAAGCCCGCCATGCAAAACACCGAAAGTGTTAGCAAGCGGGTGCGAGGCAATGTTTGCGAAACGCGGCGCTTATGCATTACTTCTCATGCCCAACGCTGGCCGGCGCTTTTATCCGCGAGTTGCGCAGGGGCCAATGGCAGGCCACTGCCGCAACCAGCAAGACATAGGTCGCGAGGAAGTAGTAGGTTAAAGAATGCACTCGAATATCAAACAATCCTTCGAGGCATAGAGGCAGGATAGTCAGGAAAGGGAAAATCTTCAAAAATAGGCCCACCCACCCATCGCCTCGTGACGAGAGGATCATGGACAGATAGAGGCAAACCGCAAAAACGCTGAAATCATACGACATCAACCTCGGGTTGAGCAGAATGAGGATGGCGAGGAAATAAAACAACTCGCTGGCGGAGCTGATCTGCATAGCGCGTTGCCCATGCCTGTATCGAAGAGCTGCCGATATCAGTACAACGAGAAGCATCAGGAGAAGATGGAGAACAAAGCCGACTTTCCCCATGCCGAACCTGGAAAACACGCCGAAAATTGTCAACCCGGCATCTCCATGCTGGATGATCTGATTGTAGATGGCGCCCTGGAATCCAGCCCACAGTTGCGGATAGAGAGCAGGCTGCGCAATGTAGATGCCGGAAACCGATAGCAGCACCGCGACGAATGCGAACAAACTGCGGCGGGGCAGAAAAAGATAGAGCAAGGCATAGGCAAGGAAGTAGGGCTTTATGGCAGAAAATAATATGATCGCGATCGCATGTGGTATCAACGTATAGACCGACCGTCTCGTGTATAGAAAGTACGATAGCGAAACGAGAAGCAGGTGTGCGAAGACGCTGATGTTTCCCGTCTGGATCGAAGCGAAGCCCGATCCGCTAATCAGGAATCCGAGAACCAGGCAAGGCGCCAGGCGGTGATAGGGGATTTGAGACTTGAGACTCAGGCTAACGCAGGCGATGCCTGCCGCGGAAGCTAGAACCAGGAAAGCAAATGCTGTCGGGAAGTCGACAGCGGAAAATACCTTGAGGAAAGCGGGCGGGTAGACAAATGGAATGGCGCCCGATGCGCACGCATAGGGGTTTGGTCCCTGTGAATAGCAACTCAAACCCTTCTCATAGACATGGTAGTCCCAGAAAAATGAGCCACTTGGTCCGCTGAATGCGAGAACTAGTAAGAAACAAGCGGCGGCAGATAAGCTCCAAAGAAGCCATGCTTTGTCTTCGGTAACGCTCGCCATATCTAGCTTCAAGTACGCCCCCATCTCTGTTAATGACCGTCAAACTCCATGGCGCGAAAATCGCTGAGCATGAATCTCGTCTGCGAATTCCTTAACCGGTCGCCGCGCAGATTTTGATCGTGCGGTCGATCGCGTATTCGGGTATTCGTTGGGGAAACTTGAGGAAGCCACTACGACTAGTCCATAGAGCGAAAACGCGAGCGCTGTCCACGCTCCCTAGGTTCTCGGACGGCCGCACACGCACGCTACCGGATGCAGTGCTCAACCGTAGAGCATGGTTGGAAGTGGGTCTGTGCGCCAGCGTACGTCGCCCGAGCATGTAAATACGAAACGCCGCGCGACTTGTGAGTGCTGCGCGCCGTAGCAGAGCACTCGTGCGCATGTGTCATCGATGTGTTCGTCAGTCCGAGGGCATTCGCCCTGGGCCTGCCGCCGGAACGGGAAGTGCACCGCGCCCGGCTTCTCGTCGTTGTCAGATAGCGAGCAGCATGCTCAGGCCGGACAGCGCAATCACAGCAAGGCTCGCACGATCCTTGAACGCAAACACGATCGGGTCGTCGTGCATCATGCCGCGAAACGCGCACATCCAGATCCGGCTCACCCAGAAGAGCGTGAGTGCGAATGTGGCCCACAATGCCTTCGGGTGGTGATACAACGCCTTCATTTCCGGCGTGTTCAGATAAAGTGCGAGCACGAGCACGGCGAGGTATGCGGAAGCCGTGCCGAACGAGCGCAAGATCGAGATGTCCTGCGTGATGTAGCCGCGGCCGGCGGCTTCGGTCTTGCCTTCGCGCACGATCATGTCGAGTTCGACATAACGCTTGACCATGGCAAGCGAGAGGAAAATCGGCACACAGAACAAGATTAGCCAGTACGACAGCGGGATGCCAGTTGCCGCGCCGCCGGCGATCACACGCACGGTGTACAGACACGCAAGCGTGAACACATCGACGAGTGTCATGCGCTTGAGCGCGAACGAGTAGGCAACGGTGGCCACGAAATAGCCGGCCATTACGACGCCGAACTCGCGCGGCAGGAGTGCTGCGAGGCCACCGCCGGCGGCGAGCAGTCCCGCGGTAAGCACGATGCCGAATTTCAACGACAGCTTGCCCGACGCGAATGGTCGGCTGCGCTTGCGCGCGTGCCGCCTGTCGGCGTCGAGGTCGAGCATGTCGTTAAGCAGGTACACCGACGAAGCAGCCAGGCTGAACGACAAAAAAGCGATACAGGCGGCAGCGAGTGCGGAACGCTCCGTGAATTGGTGTGCGGTGAGAAGCGGCACGAAGATCAGCACGTTCTTCACCCACTGATGCACGCGCATTTCCTTGAGCACGAGCGGAATCAGCCGGCGCTTTTCCTCGAAAAAGATGATCGCCGCATTTGTCTTGCGGGCCGCGGCGGCAATGTGCTTGTCGCCGACCACGATCGCCTGGCGGGCCTGGCGCCATACCGGCAAGTCTGCACGCGCATCGCCGCAGTAGTCGAAGCCGTGGTCGCCGAACTGCTCAACGAGCGCCCGCGCCTTGTTTTTGCCGAGCAGGTTGTTGCTGACCGTGCTCGCGAGCACACCGGTAAAGAGTCCAACGTGTGTGGCGATCTGGGAGGCGAGGCGCTGGTTAGTGGCCGTGCACAGATACAGATCGCGCCCGCTTGCTCGCTCGTCGCGCAGCCAGGCGAGCAATTCAGTGTTGTAGGGCAGGACGCCAACGTCGATGTTTACGCGTTGGGCGATCTGCTCCTTCAGATAGGCGCGCCCGCGCAACGCCCAGGCGAAGCACAGAAAGATCGACAGCGGACTTTGTTTGACGAGCACAAAGAAGGCTTCAAACAACAGGTCGGTGCGCGTGAGCGTTCCGTCAAGGTCCACACACAGCGGGACAGGGTGTGCTGCGGGCGTGGCCATGTTCATTCTCCGTGCCGGGACAGGAACAGGTGGACAGGTTGTCGGGGCATTGGTCGGAGCGCAGCACAGCCCGCGCTCGCATAATCTGCGATCCGGAAAAGGATCGTAACGACGGCGGCGTAGGGCCTCTGTGCTGCAGCGCACACGTGCTCAATAAAAAACGAAGCGTTTGTCGAGGTGGTATTTCGTGACATAGCCGATCACCAGACCGAGTGCGCCACCCGCCAGGCGCGCGATTTCCTCGTGAAAGAGCGCATCCGCGGCGAATTCCACCGTCCAGAAAACGACTGTGGTGCCGAGTCCCATGGCAACGTACAGCGTGAACGTGCGCACACCGTGTGCAACGCTGCGGTGCTCGTAGCGGAATATCCACGCCTTGTCGAGCAAGTATTTGACGACCAGCCCGACGCCTGTTCCGATGCAGACCGAAATTGCAACTGCATACAAGCCCTGGTACAGGTGGAACGCGAGGCTCTGGCTGCCTAAATTCGCGCCGATTGAAATGGCAGCGAACACCGCGTACCAGAACACGAGCCGCGAACGGCTGAGCGTCATGCTGGCGGCCGGACTGCTCATAGGGAAATCCTCTTGAATACGAAACCAGGCAACGAGCGGATCACGAGCATGATTTCTGCCCAGAACCACGGCGTGTAGATCGAATCCTTGCCGCGCTCCACGGCGCGCACGATGTCTGTCGCCACGCGCTCGGGCGAGGCGACGAGCGGGCCCGGCAGCGCGAGTCCAGCTGTCATTGGCGTGTTCACGAAACCCGGCTTGATCGTGAGGACCCTCACGTTCGACTTGAACAGCCGCGCGCGCAGCCCTTCGCAGAAGGTCGTCACCGCCGCCTTGGCGGTGCCGTAGACGTAGTTCGAAGGGCGGCCGCGGTCGCCTGCCACCGACGAGATGACGGCGATCGAACCGCTCTTTTGTGCCTCGAACACGGTGGCCAGCAGGGTGAGCAGGGCGATCGTCGAGAGGGCGTTGACGGTGATCTCGCGCACCGCGGCCTGTGGATCGCGTTCGCACTCCGACTGATCGGAGAGCGTGCCGTGCGCGAGTAGAACGATGTCGATGCGGCCAAGCTCTGTCATGGCGGCGTCGAGCATGGCGCGGTGCTGTTCGAAATCGTTCACGTCGAGCACGAACGTGCCGACTCGGCCTGCACCGCGCACGCGCAGGTCCTGGGCAACCGCGTCGAGACGCGTCGCATGGCGCCCAGCCAGCATGAAGTTCGCCCCACGTTTGATCCATTCCCGGGCACAGGCCACGGCGATGGCGGAAGAGCCGCCCACGATCAGAATGTTCTTGTCCATTACCGGGTTGTCCGTTGCCAGAAGCGCGACATCAAGGCCGGGTCGCGCAGTTGTTCGAGTGTCTGCCACGCTGGATAGGCGGCACGAAAATCCGCACCACTCATGTGGGCGTCCTTGGCCGGATATTGGCGGCCGCCCGCTTCGCGCACGATCGCGTCGAGTCGCGCGAAAAGCGTCGCGTTGCGCGTGTCGTGCTGGGGAAAGTCGAGGGCGAGCGAAATTCCCTGCATGGGGAACGAAAGCAGCCCTGGAGAGACGAGAGGACCACAGCGCTTGAGCACCGCAAGGAAGGAGCCCGCGTGGGTCGAGGCGATCGCGTCGAGGAACGCGTACAGAGCGTCGCGGGCCGTGTTATCAGGCACGACGAATTGATACTGCTGAAAGCCGCGTCGCCCGTACAGACGGTTCCATTCCTCGATGCTGTCGAGCGGATAGAAGTAACTCGCGCAGTTGACCACGGCGGGCCCTGCCTTGCTCGTCGCGCGGCGATAGTAGAACTCGTTGAAGAGCTTCAGCGTGTAGCGATTCACGGGAGACCACGGCGGGGCGAACGGCACGCGCCGCACGGGGCGGCGCGGCATGTCGAAGCAATGGTCGGTTGCGTGGTCGGCGCTGGCATAGATGCCGCGCCCAAGCGAGGCGCCGCGTCCTAAACAGTCGATCCACGCCACGCCGTACTCGTGCTTTGCGTCGTACTCGTTCGACAGCGCAAGAAACTCATCGAGATTGCCGAAGGGACGTGTGTGGGTGGCCAGGCGGCTCGACTCGACAGGCATCAGTTGCAGTTCGACCCATTCGACGATCCCTGTCAGGCCAAGGCCGCCGATCGTTGCGCGATAGAACTCAGCGTTTTCCTCGGGCGCGCATTCAATTGGCTCGCAATCGGAGCGCAGTAGCGAAAAGCGACGCACATGTCGTCCGAAGGTGCCGCGCACGTGGTGGTTTTTACCGTGCACGTCGTTGGCAACCGCGCCGCCGAGCGTTACGAATTGCGTTCCGGGCGTGACAGGCAACATCCACCCGCGCGGGACCGCAAGCGCAAGCACATCGCCGAGCGTGACGCCCGCCTCAGCACGAATGACGCCGGTTTTCCAATCGGCGGCAATGAAGCGGTCAAGACCGCGAAGCATAAGGACGTGGTCGGTGGCGGCAAGACAGCTGTCGCCATAGCTGCGACCATTGCCGAAGGGTAATGTCGTGCCGAAACGCGTGGCGGCGTCGCGCAGTGCAGCCTGCGCGTTCTCTCGCCAACCGGGCTCGCGGCCGGTTTGCGGTGCATACGGGTAGTGGCCCCAGGAGCTGAGCTTCGAGACGCTCATGACGTGCGGTCGCCGGTTAATGGATTAACAGTAGGCGCATATTAGGGACCCTGCGCGGGGATGACCGTGCGCCGGAACACAAAGACCGTCCGCCGCTCGCGAACTCTGCCCCGACGGCAGCGTTCCGGATCGCAGGCTTTGCATGCGATCTCGATACGTTCCTCAGGAGAAGCGACACATGGCGTCGCTTAAACCGGGGCGAGCGAACTGCCTGGCGATCTCGTGGTCCGAGCCGTGTATTTCTATCGCATCTGTGAGTGGCGCAGCTTTATATGGCGGAACAAGCCTGCCATTTGTCTGGGTACAAACGATTGCGATCATGTATGGCCGGGACCAACATCCATCTGCGTATGCAGGTCATTTTCGGCGCTCGCGTTGATTGATTGCGGCAACCGCTCTCACTTACAAGATCGCACTTCTGACATGCACGGTCGTCCGCGACGCTCATATTCTGGGCGCTCGTGTTCATCGCGCGTTTCCCCGATCTGTCGCACACTGCTGATGCAGTGTCAAATTACTTGCAAAGCAGGAGCAGGCGCTCCTGGTCCGAACACGGCCGTGCATTGACTTGTTCTGTGGCGACGGCGCGCGGCGCCGCGGCCGCCTGCATCGCGGCACGATGCGCGAAGCACGCCTTCAGGCGTCGCTCAACGGGCGGATAGTATTGCCAGCCTTTGCCGAGGCCCGGCAGTTCGAGCTTCACTTGCTTCCATTTCGGATGCCCGTGCTCCTGCAGGTTGTCGAAGTTCGCGCAGAGCGAATCGGCAAAGCGCTTCAGGTTGCCGACCGTATCGCGCAGGTTGTAGTCATAGGTGACGAGAAAGGCCTTGACCGTCCACGTCGGCACGTCTTCCTTGAGCCAGTTCGGGTAGCTCGACACGTGAATCGTCGCGGGATAGTAGGTCTGCTTTGCGCGCGCCGTTTCCGGCGCGTTCGCATCGACGCGCAGGAAGCGGATCTGCTGAAGCAGTTCGGGGTTCATGTCGGTAAAGAGCTTGGCGGGTTGCCCGGCGACGATGATCGCCACGTCGATCTTCTTGACGATGAGTGCGGCGAGTGCGTCCTCGTTGCTCAGGTGCTGCGCGTTCTGCTCCGGAATCGGCTGGCCGAACATGAGGCGGTACAGCGTCGTCGCCGACTGCGCGGTGCCGCTGCCGATCAGCCCGACGCTCATCACCTTGTCCTTGATCTCGTTGATCGTCTTCATCGGCGAGTCGTTACGCACCACGAAGTAAATCTCTTCGTCGTAGAGCGGCATGATGAGCCGCAGTGGCCGTATCAGCGTGCCGGCCTCTTCGTTGCCGGAATTGGCCATGTCGACGTAGGCCTGATAGACGTCGGACTGCACGAGCGCGAGCTTGACGCCGGGCTCGAAACGCATACGCTGCACGTTTTCGGCCGAGCCTTTCGATGGGATCACTTCGAGATCGATGCCCGCTGGCTGCGCGACCCATTTTGCGAGGTCCTGGCCGATCTGAATATACGTCCCGCGCTCCTGGCCGGTCACGATCTTGTAGTTCGCGTCTGCGGCAGCGGCGAGCGCGAGTGTCGAAAAGAGCAGGGTAATCAGCGCCGCCAGTCCTGCGAGCATCGTTTTCAGCATGGTCTCTCTCCCGCCTTGGATACGTTCTACGACAGACTTCGATTTAATCTGTAATCGTTTTCAATGCGTGCCGTCGGTGGATGGGGCGTCCTTCCACCCAAGTTGACGAATCGCGCGCTCCTGGGTATCGACGCCGTCGTCGTTGTTGGCAGGGACGCTGGCGCCGGCGGCAGCAGATTGATTTGCAGCTGCCGACGTGACGCTCGTATCCGCACTTTCGACGTCCGTTGGATGTCCGTTAGCTGGCGTGCTACTCGCGCTCGGCAGCGGGGGAGGTGACGCGACTATGGCCGGGGCGTTCGGCGCGGCCGGCGCGGTGGCACCCCAATCCCGCGACGACGGCAGCGGAACGCTGCTTGCATCGCGCGGCCGCGGCACAGCCGCGTCCGATTGCGCGGGGCCGATCGGCGTACGAAGCGGCGACCAGCCCGTCGCCAGGATGGCGCGCTCCATCAGCGATCGTGCGTGCAGGCTGGCCGGATCTATCGCGAGCGCCAACGATGCCTGTTCTCGCACGCAATCCCAGGCACGTTGCGAGGCACATCGGTCCGCGCTTTGCAGCGCATCATCGCGGCGTTGCTCCGCAGGTGCGCTGTCGCGCTGTATCTCGCGCGCTGCCTGATTGTTCGCGCCACGTGAAAGTGTGGCATTCGCGCTTGGCAAGCTTTTCTCAGCGAGGCTCGCGCGCGTCACGCGTACTTCTCTTTCCTGGCCGCGCCTTTCGCCGTATAGCAGAAACGCAGCGTATGCGATTGCGACAATGAACCAGGCGAGCAAAACGCCCTTCACGAAGCGCCCTTTACCGGTGCGCCAGAACGGCCGGTGTTCCTCGAGTTGATAGTGGTGCAAATAGTCTGCGTGCACCGCCGGGCGATGGGATGCGGCCGCGCCGGCAAGCGACACCTTTGCAACGGCAGGCATAGGCGCTGCCGAGGAACCGATGACTCTTAAGGTGGCTTTCGGGCGCGCGTGCGCAGCCGCGTCGAGCGGGCGATCCGTGCCGCAATAAGGGCAGGAATCGACGTGCTGATAGAGCGTCCCGCCACAGAACTTGCATGGTGTGGGGAAACTCTGGTTACGAGTCATCTGAACTGACATGCTGTCGTTCCACCGTCATGGCGACGCCATTTCGGCATGTTCAGGATCGTCGTTGAAGCGATCGGCGAAGCCTCGCGGAACTCACGATCTGCATGCGCAGGAGAGTGGCGGTGCCCGACCGGGCGCAGCCGCTCGAAAGATCATATGAGTGATTTTCCGTTCATCCGTTGATTGCCGGTGTTGCCTACCGCACATATGCGCTGCCTGCGAGCAGTGGGGCACCAACAAACCGCTTGTGCGTATAAATCGTGCCTGATCATGGCGGGATCGGGGATTTCCCCGAGAGACGTCCCGGAGGACCCGGCAGCCCGGGGCCCGCTCGCTGGATGCCGGGGCTTCCTGAGGCACGCGGTTTGTTGTCGGGGTCGGTGTTGAGGCAATCTATCATATTGTTTTTATTGAAGAATATTTTGATATGGCACTCAATCTCGACATCCAATAGTTCCAACCTGAACTAGCAAGAGTGCCTCTGGGGTTGAATCAATTTCAACGGAAATTCGCCATTCCGCCCCTTCTTGAATTTGTCACTCCCCGTCCATATAATTAGCACTCACCGCATGAGAGTGCTAACAACTCCGGTGCGAACAACATCTCTGGCTGGCGGTAGTCGGCAGCCAGGTTTTCTTGAGTCGCTTCAAGTCCTAATCAAGAGAGGATCTATCCATGAACCTTCGTCCTTTGCATGATCGCGTGATCGTCAAGCGCCTGGATCAAGAAACCAAGACCGCTTCGGGCATCGTGATCCCGGACGCAGCGGCAGAAAAGCCGGATCAAGGCGAAGTCCTGGCCATCGGCCCGGGCAAGCGCGACGACAAGGGCGCCCTGATCGCGCTCGACGTGAAGGTCGGCGATCGCGTTCTGTTCGGCAAGTACGCTGGCCAGACCGTCAAGGTCGATGGCAACGAACTGCTCGTGATGCGTGAAGAAGACATCATGGCCGTGGTGAACAAGTAAGTTCATTCCACCGCTCACTATTCAAGAATTCAAGGAGTTAGAAGATGGCAGCTAAAGACGTCGTGTTCGGCGATTCCGCCCGTTCCAAGATGGTTGAAGGCGTGAACATTCTCGCCAACGCAGTGAAGGTCACGCTGGGTCCGAAGGGCCGCAACGTGGTGCTCGAGCGCTCGTTCGGCGGCCCGACGGTCACCAAGGACGGTGTCTCGGTCGCAAAGGAAATCGAGCTCAAGGACAAGCTCCAGAACATGGGCGCGCAAATGGTCAAGGAAGTTGCTTCCAAGACCAGCGACAACGCCGGTGACGGCACGACGACGGCTACGGTTCTGGCCCAGTCGATCGTCCGCGAAGGCATGAAGTACGTCGCATCGGGCATGAACCCGATGGACCTGAAGCGCGGCATCGACAAGGCCGTCGCAGCAGCAATCGAAGAGCTGCGCAAGGTCAGCAAGCCCTGCACGACCAACAAGGAAATCGCTCAAGTCGGCTCGATCTCGGCAAACAGCGACACGTCGATCGGCGACCGTATCGCTGAAGCGATGGACAAGGTTGGCAAAGAAGGCGTCATCACCGTCGAAGACGGCAAGTCGCTGCAAGACGAGCTGGAAGTCGTCGAAGGTATGCAGTTCGACCGCGGCTACCTCTCGCCGTACTTCATCAACAACCCGGACAAGCAAGTCGCCGTGCTGGAAAGCCCGTTCGTCCTGCTGTTCGACAAGAAGATCTCGAACATCCGTGATCTGCTGCCGGTTCTGGAACAAGTCGCGAAGGCTGGCCGTCCGCTGCTGATCATCGCTGAAGACGTCGAAGGCGAAGCGCTCGCAACGCTGGTCGTCAACAACATCCGCGGCATCCTGAAGACCGTCGCCGTCAAGGCTCCGGGCTTCGGCGACCGTCGCAAGGCCATGCTGGAAGACATCGCGATCCTGACCGGCGGTCAAGTCATCGCTGAAGAAACCGGCCTCACGCTCGAAAAGGCAACGCTGGCCGAACTCGGTCAAGCCAAGCGCATCGAAGTGGGCAAGGAAAACACGACGATCATCGACGGCGCTGGCGAAGCCGTGAACATCGAAGCGCGCGTGAAGCAAATCCGCACGCAGATCGAAGAAGCGACGTCGGACTACGACCGTGAAAAGCTGCAAGAGCGCGTTGCCAAGCTGGCAGGCGGTGTCGCAGTGATCAAGGTCGGCGCTGCGACCGAAGTCGAAATGAAGGAAAAGAAGGCACGCGTGGAAGACGCGCTGCACGCAACCCGCGCTGCCGTTGAAGAAGGCATCGTCCCGGGCGGCGGCGTTGCGCTGATCCGTGCACGCACGGCAATCGCCAGCGTGAAGGGCGCCAACGCAGACCAGGACGCCGGTATCAAGATCGTCCTGCGCGCCATGGAAGAGCCGCTGCGCCAGATCGTCACGAACGGCGGCGAAGAAGCTTCGGTCGTCGTGGCAGCAGTTGCTGCTGGTCAAGGCAACTACGGCTACAACGCTGCGACCGGCGAGTACGTCGACATGGTCGAAGCCGGCGTGGTCGACCCGACGAAGGTCACGCGCACCGCACTGCAAAACGCAGCTTCGGTTGCCGGCCTGCTCCTGACGACGGACGCAGCCGTTGCTGAAGTGCCGAAGGAAGATGCTCCGATGCCTGGCGGCATGCCCGGCGGCATGGGCGGCATGGGCATGGACATGTAATTGCGATCCGGAGTTGGTGCTTCAGCGCCTACTCCGGTCCCATGCAGAGCCAGGCTCACGCCGAAATTACATTGAAGTGCACAAGTGCAGGGGACGCGCCGTGAGGCGTGTGCCCCTAGCCCGAAAAGAAGAGCCCGCAGCGATGCGGGCTTTTTTTCGTCTGTGCGGTTTGCACGCCTGGCCTCCGCGTAGAACGCCAAGCCGTGGTCTTATTGCTTCGCTTCGCCGGGCGATGCTTCGTCGGCGTCGGTGTCGTTGCTGCGCGCCCAGAAGAACCGGTCGGGCAGCCACGCGCCCATCCCCGGCCTGAACGCGTTCTGCACGGCCTGATACACATATTCCTGCGCTTCGCGCACGGCCTCTGGCGGCTCTTGCCCATTGGCAAGCAGCGCGGCGATGGCGGCGCCGAGCGTGTCGGTCACGCCCATCATCGGCTGGGTGGAGCGGTCCCACAGATCCTGGCGCAACTGGCCGTCTTCGCAATACAGCGTGTTGACCACGCGATGCGTGCCCGTTTCCATCGCCAGGATGTACTCGCAACCGGTGGCGAGCAGGTGCGCAATGGCCGCGTCGACGCTGGGCGCTTCCGCGTCGCCGTCCGGCTGTGCGAGCGCGATCAGCGTGGCGGAGTCCGCCACGAGCAGCGTGGTCTGCGGCACGAGCAGGTCGGCCATCGCTTCACGCAGTTCGTCGGCGGCGAGGACGTGTTCGTCGTCGAGCGTGAAGTCGGGGGCGAGGATGAGCGGCAAGTCGTCATAGTCGGCGACCACCTCGGCGATCGCGCTCACGACCTCGGCGCGCGCGCCCGCGCCGACCTTGAACGCCGCGATGGGCATGTCTTCGAGCAGCATGCGCGCCTGCGTGGCGACGGTTTCCGGGTCGAGCCCAGTCACTTCGTCGCAGCCCGCGGAGTCGCGCACCGTGTAGCCGGTCAGCGCGGTGACGCCGTGGCAACCCATGCTGGCGAGCGTGAGCAGGTCGGCTTGAAGTCCGCCGCCGCCGGTCGGGTCGGAAAGGCCGAAGGTGAGGACGATGGGAGGGGTGTCGCTGGGCATGAACGTGGCGAGATGGATTGGACTTCGGGCGCGGCGTACCGTGCCGTCATAAGCGAATGCTTTAATTATGCGGCCTATCGACGAATCCGGGGGACGGATGACCCCGGCGCGCGCGAGGATTTCTCCGCGCTGCGCGCGCCGCCCGCGTCAACGCATTCCGTTTGATCCCATGCAGGCCAGATTTCCTCTTGCTAGGCATGGAAACGGCAACAAGGTACCATCATGGCTCTCGTTTCCCCGATTTTTTTCCGACTGGTTTCGGACTTTTCGACGCGGCATAAGAATGGAATATAGAAGCTGGATGTGCCTGATCTGCGGCTGGATTTATGACGAAGAAGCCGGTTTGCCAGACGAAGGCATTGCCCCCGGCACGCGCTGGGAGGATGTCCCGATCAACTGGACCTGTCCTGAGTGCGGTGCGCGCAAGGAAGACTTCGAGATGGTCCAGATCTGAGCGCGTTGTTCAGGTAGCTGGCGATAGCCGGCGCGCAGTCTGGCTGCAGATTCCGGAAGTGTGGCGGGTGTGGAGTGCGGTGACGCAACAGCGGGCACCGTATTTGCGCTTGCCGTCGCGGTCGTCGACGTCAGCGTCGACGCCATAGTCGAGATTGCCCGCCTGGTCGGCCCGCTAACGTTTTCGGCGCTGCCCTATGAGTCATCCTTCAAGCTCTGATGTGCGGTTCGAAGCGTTGCCGAATCCGCGCGGCGGCACGGTGCCGTTCGCGCACGGCGCGCTCGCCCAGGCGCTGGACGCGCTCGAGGAGCAGCGTGATGTGGCCCGGCCGCTGCGCCAGGCTGCCCGCACGCTGCACGACGCCGGCTGGCTTGCCGCCGCGCGCTTTGCCGATACGCTGCTCCTCGCTTCCCCGCTCGCGCTCGCTGCGCCCGTGCCCGTAGAGCCGCCGCCGGGCTTGCCCGTGCGGCCGCTCCACGCACCCGAGGAAGCGCAGGGCGCTGAATTCCGCGTCTTGTTCAGCGAGGCGCTCAAGGAACTCGTCGCCGCGCTCGAGCGCCGCAATTTGCGCGAGCTGGCGTGCTCGCCCGCGCTTTTTGCGCGGCAGCATGCGCTCGTGGCCGCGCTCGCGGAGCACGTGCCGGGCATCGCGCTCGCCTATGAGGACGTGGCGCTGCAGGGCCGGCCGCTCGCGCCTGCTTCGCTACATCCGCAGCCGGCGCAGCGCTTTGGCCAGGTGCGCGCGCGCTTCGAGCAGGCGCTGCTGCATGCGCTGAAATCGCACGTCGGCAACGGCAGCCGTGCGGCCAACGCGCTCGCGCTCGCGGCATTCGACGAGATGGACGCCTGCATGGCCGAGCTATCGAGTCCCGATCCCTACGACTTTTGGCGGCTTGCATCCGCGTGTGGACGTGCGCTGCGACGTGGCGTGGCGTCGTGGGGCGATGAGGGCGTGCGGCGGCTTTACGCGCGCTGCAATCTGCTGATCGGCGAGCACGCGCGCGGCCTGCGCTTCGCGCCGCAAACGCTCGTGCGCTCGACGCTGGCGTTGTTCTGGCGGGACTACGCGCTCTTCGGAGCGGCTGCGGAAGACACCGCGGACGTCGATCTGCTGCATGACTACGGGTTGACCGTCGAATGGCATATCGCCGGCACGCAAGCCTCGGAGGCGCTGTGGGAAGCCGGCAGCGCGCAGGCCGGCGCGCTCGCGGCACGCGTGGCGCCCACGCGCGAGCTGGGCGCGCTGGTCGTGAACGGCAACGCGTATGAAGATTTTCTGCAGACTGCCGATGCGGCGATGATCGCGCTCAGCACGCACTCACGCACGCTGACGTTGCGCGGCGCGGGCGCTGAGGCGGCCGACGCGCTGGTCGCAGCCGAGGCGGCGTACCGCATAGGCGCCGCGGCCTGGGCGCTCGGGCTCGGTCACGTCGGCCAGCTCGCGGATGCGCTGGGCCTCGCCTGGCGGCGCACCGCGCATGCGGCAACGCTCTCGGCCCTCGAGGCGCGGGGCGCGCCGTCGGTACAGGCGCCCGGCGCCGAGGCAATCGAGCACGCCAGCGAGGCGCTGCGCGCCATGCTGCACAAGGTCGCTGCAGGCATCGCGCAGCCCGACGCCACGCCGGCGGTGCGAGCGCTTGGGGCGGCGATCGTCGGCGGCGCGGCGCAAACTGCGGCGCAGCCCGCATTGCAATCCATTGCGCACTGAATGCACGGGGCGGGCGGATCCACGGCGCGCGTCTGGCTGCCGAGGCACCGGGCACCGGCCTTGCGCCATCGGCCCAGTGCCTTGCAAGGGCACAGCGCGCGCGTGTTAGAGTGAGCCATTCCCTGCAATGCGCAACGCGTAGCGGCTGGCAGAGCGAGGCGGCCATCGGGCGCCCGACTTCCGGCCTGGCAGCGCGCCGCCATTGCGCATCGTCTTTGCTAGAATTCAAACCATGTCCAAGAGTACCGATCGCATCAATCTGACCAACCAGTTCCTGATCGCCATGCCGAACATGGCGGACCCCACGTTTTCAGGAACGGTGGTCTACCTTTGCGATCATTCGGAGCGCGGCGCGCTCGGTCTCGTCATCAATCGGCCCACCGACATCGATCTCGAGGCACTCTTTTCCCGCATCGACCTCAAGCTCGAAATCGAGCCGCTCCTGCACGTGCCCGTCTATTTCGGCGGCCCGGTGCAGACCGAGCGCGGCTTCGTGCTGCACGCGCCCGCCGAGGGCACGAGCTATACGTCTTCGATGTCGGTGCCGGGCGGGCTCGAAATGACCACGTCGAAGGACGTGCTCGAAGCCGTTGCCAACGGCAGCGGCCCCGAGCGCTTCCTGCTCACGCTCGGCCATGCGGGCTGGGGCGCGGGTCAGCTCGAAGACGAAATCTCGAAGAACGGCTGGCTCACGGTCGAGGCCGATCCGAAGATCGTATTCGACGTGCCCGCCGAGGAGCGCTTCGAAGCGGCGCTCGCGCTGCTCGGCATTTCCTCGACGATGCTGTCGGGCGAGGCGGGTCACGCATGAGCGTGGCCGCTGGGCGAGGGGCCGGCGAGGCCACCTTGCTTGCGTTCGATTACGGCGAAAAGCGCATCGGCGTGGCGCTCGGCAACGCGCTCACGCGCAGCGCCCGGGCGCTCACCGTCATTCCCAACAAGAGTCGCGACTATCGTTTCGAAGCGATAGGCGAGTTGCTGCGCGAATGGCAGCCTGATGTGCTCGTGGTCGGCTTGCCGTGCCATCCGGACGGCACGCCGCACATCATGACGCAGCACGCGAAGCGCTTCGGCAACCAGCTCAACGGCCGCTTTGGTTTGCGGGTGGTGTGGGTGGACGAGCGCTATTCGTCTGTCGACGCCGAAGCGCGGCTGCGTGAGCGCGGCGAACGCATCGAACATGTCGACGCCGAAGCGGCCTCCGTGATTCTCCAGCAGTACCTCGACGAACTCCCGCTCTGATTAGCCCGCGAGTTGCCCGATGCGAGTTGCCTGATGATTACTCCCGACGCTGAAGCGCTGTACTTCGCCCTTCTCGACGAGATTCGCGCGGCTTATCACGCCGATGCGTTTGGCGCGCCCGACGGCGTGGCGATCGTTGGCATTCATAGCGGTGGCGCGTGGATCGCCGAGCGGCTCGCGCAGGACGTCGGGACGCTCGAGTCGGGCGTGCTCAACGTTGCGCTGCACCGCGACGACTATGCGAAGAAGGGCCTGCATCGCAAGGCGAGCCCAACGGCGCTGCCGTTCGCGGTGGAAGGCCGCCACATCCTGCTCGTCGACGACGTGCTGTACACGGGCCGCACCGTGCGCGCCGCGCTCAACGAGCTTTACGATTACGGGCGCCCGGCCTCCGTCGAACTCGCGGTGCTCGCCGAGCGCGGCGGTCGCGAGCTGCCGGTGTCTGCGCGTTTTACCGGCGGCGCAGTGAGCGTCGGCGCACACGAAACGCTCGTACTTGCGCACAGTCCCGACGGCCGCTTCGCCTTTGAAGTGGAGCAGGGTAGCGGCAGCTGACGCGCGCATCGAACCCATTCGGCGGCAGCGACGGCAGACGCACAGGCATGCACGCTGGCCACACGCCGCCCATCACATCCAGGACACGCGATGAACACACAGCCCACGCCCGCCGCGTCCCCAGCGGACGATACGCGTTTTCGCTACGGCTTCCTCAAGGGCAATCCGCAGCTCACGAAGAACGGCGAGCTCAAACACCTGCTGTCGATCGAGGGGTTGTCGCGCGCGATCCTCACGCATGTACTCGACACCGCCACGCAGTTCGTGAGCGTGACCGACCGCGACGTGAAGAAGGTGCCGCTGCTGCGCGGCAAGTCGGTGTTCAACCTGTTTTTCGAGAACTCCACGCGCACGCGCACCACGTTCGAGATCGCGGCCGCGCGTCTTTCGGCAGACGTGCTCAACCTGAACATCAACGCTTCATCGACGAGCAAGGGCGAGTCGCTGCTCGACACCATCGGCAATCTTTCGGCGATGCACGCCGACATGTTCGTCGTGCGCCACGCGTCGAGCGGCGCGCCGTACCTGATCGCCGAGCACTGCGCCCCGCACGTGCACGTGATCAACGCCGGCGACGGCCGCCACGCGCACCCGACGCAAGGCCTGCTCGACATGTATACGATTCGTCACTACAAGCGTGACTTCACGAACCTGCGCGTGGCGATCGTGGGCGACATCCTGCATTCGCGTGTGGCGCGCTCGGACATCCACGCGCTCACCACGCTCGGTGTACCTGAGGTACGCGCCATCGGCCCGCGCACGCTGTTGCCGGGCGGCCTCGAGCAGATGGGCGTGCGCGTGTTTCATAACCTCGACGAAGGCCTCAAGGATGTCGACGTCATCATCATGCTGCGCCTGCAGAACGAGCGCATGAGCGGGGCGCTGCTGCCTTCCGCGCAGGAGTATTTCAAGAGCTGGGGCTTGACGCCCGAGCGCCTCGCGCTCGCCGCGCCCGATGCGATCGTCATGCATCCGGGGCCGATGAATCGCGGCGTGGAGATCGACTCGCAGGTCGCCGACGGTCCGCAGTCGGTGATCCTCGACCAGGTGAGCTTCGGCATTGCGGTGCGCATGGCCGTGATGGGCATCGTCGCCGGTAACAACGATTGAAGCGCTCAAGCGGCAAGAACGAAAAGGGCAGCAGATGAAGATCCATATTCAAGGCGGCACGCTGATCGATCCGGCGGCCGGAACCGAACAGCAGCAGGACGTGTATATCGAAGCGGGCAAGATTGCCGCGATCGGTGCGGCGCCCGCGGGCTTCGAGGCGGACCGCACGCTCGATGCGCGCGGCCTCGTGGTCGCACCCGGTCTCGTCGACCTGAGCGCGCGCCTGCGCGAGCCGGGTTACGAGCACAAGGCCACGCTCGATTCGGAGATGAACGCGGCGCTCGCGGGCGGCGTGACGACCCTCGTGTGCCCACCGGACACCGACCCCGTGCTCGACGAGGCCGGCCTCGTCGAGATGCTCAAGCACCGCGCGGGCAAGCTCGCGCGAGCGCACGTGCATCCGCTGGGCGCGCTGACCGTGGGGCTGAAAGGGCAGGTGATCACCGAGATGGTGTCGCTGACCGAGGCGGGCTGCATCGGCTTCACGCAAGCCGACACGCCGATCGCCGATACCCAGGTCCTGCTGCGGGCGCTGCAGTATGCGAGCACCTACGGCTACGCCGTGTGGCTGCGGCCGCAGGACGCGTATCTGTCGAAGGGCGGCGTGGCCGCGAGCGGCGCGCTGGCTTCGCGCCTCGGCCTCTCCGGCGTGCCGGTGAGCGCGGAGACGATCGCGCTGCATACGCTCTTCGAACTGATGCGCGTGACGGGCGCGCGCGTGCACGTGCAGCATCTTTCGTCGGCGGCGGGCGTGGCGCTCGTGCGTGCCGCGAAGGCCGAGGGCTTGCCCGTGACCTGCGACGTGACGGCCAATCACCTGCATTTGATCGACATGGACATCGGCTATTTCGACGCCCAGTTCCGGCTCGACCCGCCTCTGCGCCAGCAGCGCGATCGCGAGGCGATTCGCACGGGTCTCGCCGATGGCACGATCGACGCGATCTGTTCGCAGCACACGCCGGTGGACGACGACGAAAAGCTGCTGCCCTTCGCCGAAGCGACGCCTGGCGCGACGGGGCTTGAACTGTTCCTCTCGCTCACCGTGAAATGGGCGCAGGACGCGCGCGTCCCGCTCGCGAAGGCGCTTGCCCATGTGACATCGGCGCCTGCTGCTGTGATGCAGCGCGACGCGGGGCGGCTCGCCGTGGGCGCGAGCGCGGACCTGTGCGTGTTCGATCCCAATGCGCACTGGCGCGTCGAACCGCGCGCGCTCAAGAGTCAGGGACACAACACGCCGTTCCTCGGCTACGAATTGCCCGCCGTGGTGCGCGCAACGCTCGTGGCGGGGCGCGTTGGCTTCGAGCGGGGGGGCGATCGAGTTGCAAGCGCATGACAGATTTGTGTCACGCAGGTCTGCTAGGATCTCGCGATTCAGCCTATCGTCAAACATGAGCCTCTTCATTCGCAAGACCCGCCTGCTCGTGCATCTGCTGCGCGGCGCCTGCACCGTCGCACTGCGCTTTCCGCGTGCGAGTGCCGATCAGCGCCACGCCATGAACCGTGCATGGTCCCTCAAGATGCTCGAGCTGTGCGGCCTGAAGCTCGTCGTGCACAACGACGCGGCTCGGCTCGACGCGGGCGCGCTCGTCGTGAGCAACCATATCTCGTGGATCGACATCTACGTGATCAACGCTTGGCGGCCCACGCCGTTCGTCTCGAAGGCCGAGATCCGCAACTGGCCCCTCATTGGCTGGTTCGCGCAGAATCTCGACACGGTGTTCGTCGAGCGTGAGAAGCGCAGCGATGCGAAACGCATCATGCATGAGCTGGCGGCGCGGCTCGAGCGCGGCGAGCTGATGTGCGTGTTTCCCGAAGGCACGACCTCGGATGGCCTCGCGCTCAAGCCATTTCACTCGAACATGTTCCAGGCGGCGGTATCGGCTGGGCGGCCCGTGCAGCCGCTGTGCATTTTGTATGAGGATGCGCAGGGGCGGCAGTCGGTGGCGCCGGCGTATATCGATGACCTCTCGCTCAAGGATTCGCTCGACGCGATGCTCAAGTCCGGGCCGCTGACCGCTCACATTTATGTCGGCGAGGCGATCGAAGCGGGGGATGACCGGCGCAAGCTGGCGGCGCGTGCGCAGGAAGCGGTGGGGCTGGCGTTGGAGACGATGCGTGGGGAGGCGGCGGCGCTTCCGCATGGCGTCGCGCAGGCGACTTGACGCCAGACGGCGTGCGCCTGCGCGCTCGTGGGTGCGTTAGTCGTTCGTAATAGCGCGACAACTCTCGCAGGGCACCTGCGTGAGGATGCGTTTGCCCGGATCGCCGACGAGATGGATTGCCGAAAGCTCTTCGCCCCAGACGCAGCCCGAGTCGAGCCCGACCAGGTTCCTGCGCAGAGTGAGGCCAAGCGCCGCCCAATGGCCGAACACCACGGTGATGTCTTCGGTTTTCCGGCCCGGCACGTCGAACCACGGCATGAAGCCTGGCGGCGCGGAGTCGAGGCCGCCGCTGGTTGAGAAGTCCATCACGCCGTCACGGTCGCAAAAACGCACGCGTGTGAGCGCGCTGCAGGTCACGCGCAGGCGCTCGATGCCCTTGAGATCCTTGGACCAGCGGTTCGGCTGGTTGCCATAGAGACCGGCGAGTGTTTCCCGCCAGTTGTCACGGCGCAACGCTTTTTCGAGTTCGTGCGCGAGTTCCATCGTGAGATCGACGTCCCACTGAGGCAACACGCCTGCATGCACCATCAGCATGCCGTTCTCGTAGTGCGCGATCGGGCGATGGCGCACCCAGTGCAGCAGGTCTTCGGCGTCGGGCGCACCCAGGATGTCGCCGATGGTGTCGTCTTTCTTCGCCTTGCGAATGCCCGCCGAAACGGACAGCAAATGCAGGTCGTGATTGCCCAGCACCGCCACCCCGCGATCGCCGAGTTCGATCACCTCGCGCAACGTTTCGAGCGACGCGGGACCGCGATTGATCAGGTCGCCCGCAAACCAGAGCGGCGTGTCCGGGGAGGGCGCAGCTTTGGCGAGCAGTTCGCGAAATGGTGAGAGGCAACCCTGAAGGTCGCCAAAAGCGAGAGGGGCGAGATGCGGCGCTTGCTCTTTCATTCGGTGGATGGCTGGCGGTGTACGGCGTGGCGCGAGGCAATGACGGTATCACAAGATGAGTGCCGTCGCGTGACGCCGCGGAAACCGCCGAATGCGTGGCGGATGAACGATTCGACCCCGGCATGGCACGAAAAATGCCAAACGAATTTGTCAAGCTGTTTCAAGATGTTAGGGGGGTGGCGTTCGTGCACGGTATCCTTATAATTCTCTATCGATAAAATTAGAACCAGAATCTGCGGGGTAGGTAAGGCTGAATCTGCTGGATCGGGCGCTTCTCCCGCACGAAGGCTATTTCTACAGTTAGCTTTCAGGTCGTCTGGTGTAAAGATTGACGCCAGAATTGCTTCCGCACTCGCGCAATACAAGGAGTTCCATGATTCTGGTTACGGGCGGTGCCGGCTTTATCGGCGCCAACTTTGTGCTTGACTGGCTGAGTCAATCGGACGAAGCCGTACTGAACGTCGACAAGCTCACCTACGCGGGCAATCTCGGGACGCTGAAGTCCTTGCGGGACGACACGAAGCACGTGTTCGCGTGCGTGGACATTTGCGACCGCTCAGCGCTCGACGCGCTCTTCGCCCAGCACAAGCCGCGCGCGGTGCTGCACTTCGCGGCCGAAAGCCACGTCGATCGCTCGATTCACGGTCCGGCTGATTTTGTTCAGACCAATGTCGTCGGCACCTTTACGTTGCTCGAAGCGGCTCGTCAACACTGGAGCGACCTGGCCGCCGCCGAGAAGGCCGCATTTCGTTTCCTGCACGTCTCCACGGACGAAGTGTTCGGCTCGCTTTCGGCAACCGACCCGCAGTTCTCGGAAACAACACCGTATGCGCCCAACAGCCCGTACTCCGCGACCAAGGCGGGTTCGGACCATCTCGTGCGCGCCTACCATCACACGTACGGCCTGCCCGCGCTGACGACGAATTGTTCCAACAATTACGGCCCGTACCAGTTTCCGGAGAAGCTGATTCCGCTGATGATTGCCAACGCACTCGCTGGCAAGCGGCTCCCGGTGTACGGCGACGGCCAGAATGTGCGCGACTGGCTCTACGTGAGCGACCATTGCAGCGCGATCCGCGAAGTGCTCGCCCGCGGCAAGGTTGGTGAGACCTATAACGTCGGCGGCTGGAACGAGAAGAAGAATCTCGAAGTCGTGCACACGCTGTGCGCCTTGCTCGATGAACTGCGCCCGAAGGCGGCGGGTTCGTACCGCGATCAGATTGCCTACGTGACGGACCGACCGGGCCATGACCGCCGTTATGCGATCGATGCGCGCAAGCTCGAACGCGAACTCGGCTGGAAGCCCGCCGAGACGTTCGAAACCGGGCTTGCGAAGACAGTGCGCTGGTATCTCGACAATCAGGCATGGGTCGACGGCGTGGTGTCGGGCGACTATCGCAAGTGGGTCGAGACGAATTATGCGAAGCGCGGGTGAGGAACAAGGCGATGGCACGTAAAGGCATCATTCTCGCGGGTGGCTCCGGAACGCGGCTGTATCCGATCACGCACGTCGTGTCGAAACAGCTGCTGCCGGTGTACGACAAACCGATGATCTACTACCCGCTGTCGACGATGATGATGGCGGGCATTCGGGACGTGTTGATCATCTCGACGCCGCAGGACACGCCGCGCTTCGAGGCGATGCTCGGCGACGGCAGCCAGTGGGGGATGAATATCCAGTACGCGGTGCAGCCGTCGCCCGACGGACTCGCGCAGGCGTTCATCATTGGCAAGGATTTCATCGGCAACGATCCGTCGGCGCTGATCCTTGGCGACAATATTTTCTACGGACATGATCTCGCAAAGCAGCTCGAGCATGCTAACGGGCAAGAGACCGGCGCGACGGTGTTCGCCTATCACGTGCACGATCCTGAGCGTTATGGCGTGGTCGAATTCGATCAGTCGTTCCGTGCGATATCGATCGAAGAGAAGCCCGCGAAGCCGCGTTCGAACTATGCGGTCACGGGGCTGTATTTCTACGACAACCGCGTGTGCGATATCGCCTCCGACATCAAGCCTTCGGCGCGCGGCGAGCTCGAAATCACCGATGTGAATTCGCGCTATCTTGCTGACGGCGCGCTCAGTGTCGAGATCATGGGGCGTGGGTACGCCTGGCTCGATACCGGTACGCACGATTCGCTGATCGAAGCGGCGACCTTCATTGCGACGCTGCAGAAGCGCCAGGGTCTCGTGGTTGCGTGTCCCGAGGAGATCGCGTATCGCAAGCAGTGGATCGATGCGGAGCAGGTGTTGAAGCTTGCAAAGCCGCTGGCGAAGAACAGCTACGGGCAGTACCTCCAGAACATTCTCACTCATCAGGTTGCATGGCTATCCAGGTAACGGCGACGGCACTGCCCGAAGTCAAGATCATTGAGCCCAAGGTGTTCGGTGACGCTCGCGGGTTCTTCTACGAGAGCTTCAACGCGCGCGAGTTCGCCGAGCACGTGGAGCAGGGCGTCGAATTCGTGCAGGACAACCACTCGCGTTCGTCGCGAGGGGTGCTGCGCGGGCTGCACTATCAGATCGAGCATGCGCAGGGGAAGCTCGTGCGTGTGGTCGAAGGTAAAGTGTTCGACGTGGTGGTCGACGTCCGCAAAAGCTCGCCGCGGTTTGGCAAGTGGGTTGGCGTGAATCTGTCGGTCGACAATCATCGCCAGCTGTGGGTGCCGCCGGGTTTTGCGCATGGCTTTGTCGTGTTGTCGGAGTCCGCGCAGTTCCTGTACAAGACGACCGACTACTGGTACCCGGAGCACGAGCGCAGCATCATCTGGAACGATGCGGACATCGGCATCGAATGGCCGATCGAAGGCGAGCCGGTGCTGGCGGCGAAGGACGCAGCCGGCGTGCGTCTGGCCGAAGCCGTACTCTACGCTTGAGGCTGTTATGAGTCGGGAAATGACGATCCTCGTGACGGGCGTGAACGGCCAGGTTGGATTCGAATTGCTGCGCTCGCTGCAGGGGCTTGGCCGCGTGGTGCCGTGCGACAGGTCGACGCTCGATCTCTCCGATCTAGAGCGTGTGCGAGCCTTCGTACGGGACCTGAAGCCGTCGCTCGTTGTGAATCCGGCTGCGTATACGGCGGTGGACAAGGCCGAGACCGATACCGAGGCTGCACGACGCTTGAACGTCGACGTGCCGCGCGTATTCGCGGAAGAGGCTGCGCGTGCCGGTGGCTCGTTCATCCACTATTCGACCGACTACGTGTATGACGGTGCGAAATCGAGCGCGTACGTGGAAACCGACGCAACGAATCCTCAGAACGTGTATGGGGAAACGAAGCTAGAAGGCGAACGTGCGATTGCGGCGACGGGATGCGCGCACCTGATCCTGCGTACGAGCTGGGTGTACGGCCGGCGCGGTAAGAATTTCTTGCAGACGATGCTGAAGCTGGGCAGCGAGCGGAAAGAATTGCGAGTCGTTGCGGACCAGATCGGCGCGCCGACCTGGGCGAAGACGATTGCGGCTGCGACGTCGCACATCGTCGCGCAAGGTGCAGCGGCAGACGACATCGACTGGTGGGTGTGTCGTTCCGGCGTCTACCATCTGACGTCGGCCGGAGCGACGTCGTGGCACCGCTTTGCTGAAGCGATATTCGCGGCTGCGATGGGCGTGGATGCGCCGACGGTCTTGCCGATTCCCGCAAGCGACTATCCGACGCCTGCGAAGCGGCCGGCCAATTCGAGAATGTCGCTGGACAAGCTGACTGAGGTGTTCGGTTTGCGGATGCCGGATTGGCAAGATGCGCTGCAGTTGTGTTTGGCTGAGTAGATTAGACAGCAGTTTGAGAAGGTTGCGGTAATGGAAGCATGTGCGAGTCCAACAGAAGAACCGCGGCGTTCATTTTCGATTTGTGACGATGTATATGAATCCTGTTTATTTTCTCCATATCCCTAAAACGGGAGGCTCTTCGCTCATATCCTATCTGGAGGATCAGTTTGACACGGGCGAAGTTTGTCCGGCGCAGGTGCTGGAGGAGTTGTACGCACTGCCCGCGGGGGCTATGGACCGATATAGGTTGTTTCGCGGGCATCACTGGTACGGCTTGGGGGGGTACGATGCGCGAGCGTTGACCTATATCACGATGCTGCGAGACCCAGTTCAGCGGACTGTTTCGTGGTATCTGCACGCCCGCCGTCATGCAGATACGTATCGCCATCAGCAAATGAATGATGAACGATGGTCGCTGCTTGACTTTGCTCGAGATCCGCATACGAACTGGGATATCGTCAATACGCAGACTCTCTTTTTGGCAGCCGACTTTGACTTCGAGAAGCTGACCCGTGATCCAGTTGGTTATGGGCGCGCGGCTGTACAGGAATTTGCTGCACGCAGGCATGACCGGACACTGCTGGATCGTGCCAAAAGACGGCTTGAATCGTTTGCATTTTTTGGAATCACTGAGCGCATGCGTGATTCCATGAGTCTTCTTGTTCACTCGATGGGATTTTCTCCCGAATATTCCATTCCACAACTCAATACAGCATCAGACCGCCCGGGAACCCATACCCTTTCAGCGGAGGAGCTCGAAGCGATCAATGAGTTGATCCCGCTGGACCAGGAACTCTACGCTTGGGGTTGCCAACTATTCGAAGACCGCTTGGGTGGCATGATGCGCTCTCTGCTGACCGAGCGCTTTGAGCGATCTGACGAATTGGTCAAAAAGTCTTGGCATGTGCCAATTCATGAGCGGGCGAGGACCCAGATCGAGGTGGCGGTGCAAGGTGCTCCGTCAGAAATTGCCGTGGAGGAATCTTTCTCCGTTCGCGTGCGGTTGTCCAACCGGTCCCGCTACCAGTTGTCCAGTCGCGCGCCGAATCCGGTGCATGTTTCGTATCACTGGTTTGATGCCCAGCGTTCGCAGGTTGTGGTGTTCGACGGTGAGCGAACGAGGCTGCATGCATCGTTGATGCCGGGTGAAGAGAAAGAAATGCAGGCGTCTATCGTGGCGCCATCCGCTGGTGGGCGGTACGTTCTACGTGTGACCCTGGTGCAGGAAGGTATCGCCTGGCTCGATCATGGCAATTCCAGTGCCTTTGGGGATGTCGGGATTACCGTTAGGTAAAGCTGGCTTTCAGCGATGACAGGTCCCTGCCAAGTGGATTCTATTTAGGGGCCGATTATTACCAAGCGTTGCAGGCGACTGGAGTTCGCCAGCTATAATTCTTGCCCAACCCGGTTGGCCTGATCGGCTGACACCACGTTGGCGGCGCATCGATATGACTGGCGAAGGACTTCCTTCGCCAACGGATACTAAATTTGGAGTGAGTGTGATGTTAATTCCCGTCATCCTGTCCGGTGGTGCTGGCACGCGACTTTGGCCAGTTTCCCGCGAAGGGCACCCCAAACCGTTCATGAAACTCGCCGATGGTGAGAGCCTGCTCCTGAAAACGTACCGCCGGGCGGCTGCGGTGGTTGGCGGCGATGCGCAATCACAATGCGGAGAGATCTTGACGGTCACCAACCGCGATTACTACTTCATGAGCAAGGACGAATTCTCCAGCGCGAAGCTCGGTGAACTTCAGTCCGGCACGTTCATGCTTGAGCCTATGGGCCGGAACACTGCCCCCGCCGCGGCAATGGCAGCGCGCTACGTGGCGGAAAAGTACGGCCGCGACGCATTGATGCTGGTTCTCGCGGCCGATCACCTCGTTCAGGACCAAGCAGGGTTCGCCGCGGCCGTTGCGAGTGCAGTCGAATTAGCGAATCGAGGCAAGCTGGTCACGTTCGGCATCGTGCCGACGAGTCCGGATACCGGTTTCGGCTACATCGAAGCAGGAGAGAAAATCGGAGACGGCCGCACGGCGCTGCGCTTCGTCGAGAAGCCGGACGCGGTGAAGGCCGCGGAATACGTCGCCGCGGGCAACTACCTGTGGAACTCGGGCATGTTTTGTTTCAAGGCAGGCGTCATTCTGGACGAGATGGCTCGTTCTGCCCCGGACGTCGCAGCGGCGACCGACGCATGCTGGGCGGCGTTGCAGGCGAGCAAGCCGTCGGCGCAGATGCTCGAAATTCCTGCCGAGTCGTTCCAGGCGGTGCCGGACATTTCGATTGACTATGCAGTGATGGAGCGCTCGCCGAACGTGGCGGTGGTGCCGTCCACGTTTGGTTGGAGCGATATCGGCTCGTGGGGGGCGATTCGCGATCTGGTCGCTCCGGACGAGGACAGTAACCGTGCCGTCGGCGATGCAATCTTTGTCGATAGCCACAACACCTATGTGCAGAGCCCGGATCGTCTGGTGGCAGCGGTCGGCGTTGCCGACTTGATGATCATCGATACGCCGGATGCCTTGCTGGTCGCGAATCCGGATCGCGCGCAGGACGTGAAGCAGGTCGTGGCGCGCCTGAAGAAGCAGAATCACGATGCATACAAACTGCATCGCACCGTGAGCCGCCCGTGGGGGACTTACACGGTGCTGGAAGAAGGCCCGCGTTTCAAAATCAAGCGCATCGAGGTCAAGCCTGGTGCAAGCTTGAGCCTGCAGATGCACCATCACCGCAGCGAACACTGGATCGTTGTGTGCGGGATGGCCAAAGTCGTCAACGGTGATAAGGAAATCTTCGTTCACACCAACGAGTCGACTTACATTCCTGCCGGGCACAAGCATCGCCTCGAAAACCCGGGCGTGCTGGACCTCGTGATGATTGAAGTCCAGAGCGGCGAATATTTGGGCGAAGACGACATCGTTCGCTTCCAGGACGTCTACGGGCGGACTTGATGCTAGGGATGCTGAGAGCCCTTTGGGCCTATCGAGGCTTCATTGTCGGCAGTGTGAAGCGGGAGTTTCAGTCCAAGTACCGCAACTCGTTGCTGGGTGCTGCCTGGACGGTGCTCAATCCGCTTGCGATGATCGTCGTTTATACGGTGATCTTCGCGCGGGTCATGCATGCACGGCTGCCTGGCGTGGATAGCAATTTTGCATACAGCATCCATTTGTGTGCCGGTGTCCTGCCTTGGGGCATGTTCGTCGAAATCGTCAGTCGCGCACAGAACACGTTCATCGAAAACGCGAACATGATCAAGAAGCTGAGCTTCCCCCGGTTGTGCTTGCCGGTGATCGTGGTGGTCAATTCGCTCGTCAATTTCTTGATCGTGTTCGGATTGTTCACGGCGTTCCTGTTGATCACGGGTAATTTCCCTGGCGTAGTGTTTCTTGCGGTCATTCCCCTGCTGGTCCTGCTGACATTGTTCGGTATTGGCCTTGGCATTACGTTGGGCGTACTGAACGTGTTTTTCCGTGATGTCGGGCAGTTCTTCAATATTGTGCTGAACTTCTGGTTCTGGCTGACCCCGATCGTCTACTCGGTAGACATTTTGCCGAAGCAAATCCAGTCCGGAATGCAGTTCAACCCGATGGCGCCGCTGGTCGAGTCTTTCCAGGTCGTAATGATGCAATCCAAATGGCCTGACTGGCCACAGCTCTGGTTCGTTACCGTCCTGGGCATTGCGTTGTGCCTTGCAGGCTTCAGCTTGTTTCGGAAACGTGCAGGCGAAATGGTGGATGAACTCTGATGGGCACCATTACGGTTACTAATCTTGGCAAGGCCTACAAGCAGTACCCGACACGCTGGTCGCGTCTCGTCGAGTGGATGGATCCGCGCGGCAAGCCGCATCACACTCCGCACTGGGTGCTGCAGGACGTGAACTTCTCCGTTCGTTCCGGTGAAGCGCTAGGCATCATCGGTATCAACGGTGCAGGCAAGAGCACCTTGTTGAAAATGATTGTCGGCACCACGCAGCCGACCGTCGGCAGCGTGAGCATGACAGGGCGTGTCGCTGCGTTGCTGGAGTTGGGCATGGGGTTCCATCCCGACTTCACCGGGCGCCAGAACGCCATGATGGCTGGGCAGTTGCTGGGTTACAGCGTAGAAGAGATTCTTTCGCTGATGCCGGAAATCGAGGCGTTCGCAGAGATCGGCGAATATATCGATCAGCCGGTGCGGGTGTATTCGAGCGGTATGCAGGTGCGTCTCGCCTTCAGTGTGGCGACGGCCCGGCGGCCGGACGTGCTGATCGTCGATGAGGCACTCTCGGTCGGCGACGCTTATTTCCAGCACAAAAGCTTTGATCGCATTCGGGAGTTTCGCAAGCAGGGCACGACGTTGCTTATCGTCGCGCATGACAAGGCGGCAATTCAGGCGATCTGCGATCGCGCCATTCTGCTGAATGCAGGGCGTCTGGAGATGGAAGGGCCGCCTGAGGCGGTCATGGACTACTACAACGCGATGCTCGCAGAGCGCAAGAATCACGAGGTCAAGCAGGAGACGCTCGAAGACGGAACGGTGCAAACCGTTTCGGGAACAGGCGAAGCCGTGATCGAGGAGGTTGCACTGCTGGACGCATCGGGGCAACCCATCGAGGTCGCAGGAGTCGGGCAACCGGTCGCACTGCGAGTCAAGGTCAAATGCGTGCATGCGATTCCCGAACTGGTGGTCGGGTACATGATCAAGGATCGCCTAGGGCAGACGGTGTTCGGAACGAACACCTATCACCTGAAGCAGGTGTTGGTCGATCTGGCCGCTGGCCAGTCGCTAGAACTGAATTTCGAATTCATGGCCAATCTTGGCGTGGGGAGTTATTCGGTCGCTGTGGCGCTGCATACCGGGAATGTCCATCTCGCCAATAACTATCAATGGCGCGATCGTGCGTTGGTGTTCAACGTCGTCAACGTGAAGATGGACGATTTTGTCGGAGTGGCGTGGCTGCAGACGACGGTGAGGAGCGTGTCGTAGTGGATAGTTTCTATCGTGCGTTTGAAGATCGGTACCGGGGCTCGCGCGAGCTGATCAAAAGTCGGCTGGCGAAATACGTGCCGTTCTTCCAGCCGCTGGCGTCGCTGTATCCTGGGGCGAAAACCTTCGACCTGGGTTGCGGCCGTGGAGAGTGGCTGGAGCTCATGAGCGAAGCCGGCTTCGCCCCGACGGGCGCGGACCTGGATGCGGACATGCTGGAAGCCTGTCGGGAGCGCAATCTGCCAGCGATTCAGGGCGATGCGATCGAGCATCTTGCGTCGCTCGAATCGGGTAGTTGCGCGTTGATTTCGGCCTTCCACGTCGTCGAGCACGTGAGCTTCGAGCAATTGCGCAGGATCGTCGGCGAGGCGTTGCGCGTGCTCTTGCCTGGCGGCCTGTTGATTCTCGAGACGCCGAATCCGGAGAATCTCGCAGTGGCGACGTCCAATTTTTTCCTGGATCCGTCGCACCAGAAGCCTATCCCCGCGTTGCTGCTTTCGTTTGTGGCAGAACATGCCGGGTTCGATCGCGTCAAGGTGGTCCGTTTGCAGGAGTCCCCGGAACTTCGCAACGCTGCCGCGCAGATTCATCTGCTGGATGTCGTGGGTGGAGCGAGCCCTGACTATGCGATTGTGGCGCAGAAAGATGCGGGCTCGACGCAGGGGGCGTTTGACGATGCCTTTGCTGCGGACTACGGTCTGACACTCGCTGCATTGGCTGATCGTTACGACGCGAAGCTCGAATCGAGCATTGCACGCATCTTCCCGATGGGTGATCGGCTTCAGTCCGTCGAGGGGCGGTTGGGAATTGCCGAGGGGCGATTGCAGCTCGCCGAAGGGCGACTGCAGCTCGCCGAGGAACGATTCCAGTTTGCCGATGAGCAGCGTGCACGTTCGGAGCGCTTGCTGCAAGACATGGAGTCCCGGGCACTTCGGGCGGAAGACCTTGCGAGACAAGCGAGCACTCAGGTCGTCGAAGAGCAACTGCATCATGCTGAGGACCGGTATCAGTTACTCGAGGCGCAACTGGAACGCACCGAGGCGATGCTGCGCGACGCTGAAGCCCGAGTCCAGCAGGCAAACGCCCACTTGCAGGCCGTCTATCGCAGCACGTCATGGCACGTCACCGCGCCCATGAGGTGGGTAAGCCTTGGCTTGCGTGGCAAGGCATTGGCGCCGGCAAGGCAGGCAGTCAAATCGACGCTCCAGAGCGGCGCGCGCTATGCGAGCAGCCGACCCTGGTTGCGTCAGCTAGCAGTAACCGTGCTGAATCGAATGCCGCGAGCGAAAGCTCGCCTTGTGCCTATCGTGGCAGCGTCAATGTTCACCCAACCTGTCGACACCAACATTGGGTCCATTCGTGTTGAGGATCTGGATGAACATGCAAATCGTATTCACGCCACTCTGATTGCCGAATTCGATAGATCGCAGCGGGAGAAGAATTGATGCGCATTGTTATCGACATGCAGGGTGCGCAGACCGAGAGTCGATTCCGTGGAATTGGCCGCTATGTGCTGGGGTTCGCCAAGGGAGTGGCGCGTACCCGAGGCAAGCATGAAGTCATCCTTGCCCTGAACGGTATGATGCGCGAATCCATTGAGGCGATTCGCGCGGAGTTCGAAGGGCTGCTGCCTCAGGAGAATATTCGGGTTTGGCACGCGCTGGGTCCCGTAGAGGAAGTCAGCGACGCGAATATAACCCGTCGTGAGATCGCTGAACTCAGTTGGGAAGCATTTCTGTCGAGTCTGAGGCCGGATGTTGTCCATGTAGGTAGCCTTTTTGAAGGCGTGACCGGATATGGGGTATCCAGCATTGGTCAGTTCGATCAGATCGCGCCGGTCACCATAACGTTGCATGACCTGATTCCGCTTGTTCATGCAAAGCGATATCTTGAGCCTCATCCGGTCACATCTCGGCATTACTATCGAAAGCTTGGCTACCTGAAAAAGGCAGCCAGGCTGTTGACGAATTCCGAATTCTCCAGGCAAGAGGGTATCGAATATCTGGATTATCCGGCTGACCAAATCGTTGCAGTCTCTTCCGCGATTGAGGATTCCTTTAAGCCCAGGTCCGTCGATGCTCTGGAGGCGGGGCGTCTGCGCCAGAAGTTTGGCATCAACGGCGCTTTCCTGCTGTATACGGGGGGGGCGGACGAACGCAAGAATCTTCCTCGTTTGATAGAGGCCTATGCGTCCCTGGCGCAGGGTATTCGTGCCGATGTGCAGCTAGTGCTTGTCGGCAAGATTCCAGAAGAAGTTGTGGCCGAATTGCGTAATCACGCAGATCAGGCGGGCGTGACGGAGTCAGAGCTTAAGTTTGCGGGTTTCGTGAGTGACGACGATCTGCATTCTCTGTACGCAATCTGTGACGCATTTGTATTCCCGTCGTGGCACGAAGGGTTTGGCCTTCCCGCGCTTGAAGCAATGGCCTGCGGAGTCCCGGTAATTTGTGCGAGTGCAGGCAGCTTGCCGGAAGTCATGGGGTGGGATGATGCGATGTTTGACCCGATGGATGTCCCGGCCATGTCCAGAAAAATCGCTCAGGTACTGACCGATACAGACTTTCGCGAGAAGTTGCGTGAGCATGGTCTTGTGCAGTCGAAGAAGTTTTCCTGGGATGCAGTCGGTCGCAGAGCGATTGCCGAATGGGAGAAAATCGAGCGACCTTGCAGCAAGACATGGTTCGAGCAATCACGTGAGCAGGAGCGCCTGTTCGAGCTGGTCGCAGCTAAGGTCGCTCGAGCGAATGCATCGGATATGCTCGTGCCGCTCGCCGCTTGCCTTGCGCAGAACCAGAAGACCGGATACGTTCGCCAAATATTGGTCGATGTTTCGGAGTTCTGCAAGAATGACGCAGGCACGGGAGTGCAGCGGGTCGTTCGGAGTTATCTGCGCTGTCTGCTGAACGATCCGCCTAAGGATTATCGGATCGAGCCCGTCTACGCGACGCTCGACGGCGGGTATCGGTACGCGCGCCGGTTTACCCAGGAATTCCTTGGGGCGTCAGTCGATGATGCGGTCAAGGATACCAACGTGCAGTGGCAGCGCGGTGACGTCTTTCTGGGGCTCGATATGCAGCATTCGGTCCAGATCGCGCACGCGCAATTTTATCAACAACTCAGAAGGCAAGGGGTTTGGGTCAAATTCCTGCTTTATGATTTGCTGCCCATCGAGTTTCCAGAATATTTCTTTGATCCGAACTTAAAGGCGCTGCATGAAAGACTGCTGGCGGTGATGGCATCGACGGATGGCGCGATATGTATATCGAAGGCGACATCCGACGCACTGCAGAACTGGATTCGAGAAAACGAAATACCGAGGTCTCAGAATTTCGAGAGATCATGGGTGCATATTGGCGTTGATTTTCCAGAGGTAGTGGAAGGCGCATTGCCGCCAGATGCCGGTGGCGTAATTGCAGCGATGCAAGGCCGCCCGAGTTTCCTGTGTGTATCGACGATCGAGCCGCGAAAGAGGCAGGTTCAGATACTGGAGGCCGTTGATGCGCTGTGGTCGGCAGGACATGACGTGTGCGTAACGTTTGTGGGCCGCCTCGGATGGAAGATGGACGCTTTTGCGGAACAGATGCGCACTCATCCCGAGTTCGGCAAACGTCTGTTCTGGCTGGCCGGGATCGACGACAACTATCTGGTCAGTCTGTACAAAGCCGCGAGCGGGTTGATTGCTGCAAGTATCAATGAGGGCTTCGGCCTCTCGTTGATCGAGGCGGCATACTACGGACTTCCTGTCATTGCGCGTGACGTTCCGGTATTTCGCGAAGTGGCGGGCGAAGGGGCCTACTATTTCAACGGGGACTCGGCCGGCGAGTTGAGCACGGCGTTGATTCAATGGCTCGAACTGTACAAGACAGGTTCGTACCCAAAACCGTCGAGCATTTCGTGGTCGACCTGGGACGAAAGCGCCCAGGAGCTGAAGTCCCGTCTTCTCGATGGGGCGGCGACTACTCGCCAACTGCTCGTAGACATTTCTGAATTGGTCCAGCGCGATGCCAGGAGCGGTATTCAACGGGTCGTGCGCAGTATTCTCCGGGAATGGCAGAAGAAGTCTCCCGAGGGATATCGCGTGGAACCCGTCTATGCGACGGCGGACCAGCCCTATCGGTACGCTCGGAAATATATGGCTCGCTTTCTGGGTGGAGACGACAGCCGAGTGAACGACGAACCGATGGAATACGGTGTCGGCGACATTTTCCTCGGGCTGGATCTCGCGCCGGCGGTCGCACCGCACTATGCCGATTTTTATCAGCGTCTGCGTGAGCAGGGTGTGCGAGTCAAGTTTGTTGTTTATGATCTCCTGCCGCTGAGAGACAACCATTTCGAGCAACACGTCGTCGATCACTATGTGCGTTGGTTGGACGTGGTGGCTCAAAGTGACGGAGCGATCTGCATTTCGAAAGCGGTTGCCGATGAACTTGATACGTGGATGGCGGAGCGGAAGGTAACGCGGCAGCGTCCATTTAGCTTGAACTGGTTCCATCTCGGGGCGGATATTGAGAATTCCGTTCCGACGAAGGGAATGCCAAACGATGCGGCGAGCGTATTGACGAATCTCGACGCGCGTCCGAGCTTCCTGATGGTAGGAACGTTGGAGCCACGCAAGGGGCATGCTCAGGTACTCGATGCATTCGAGCAATTGTGGGCGACAGGTCTCGACGCCAATCTCGTCATTGTCGGCAAGCAAGGGTGGATGATGGACGCTTTGGCGAACCGCATTCGCTCGCACACTGAGCGGGACAGCAGGTTGTTCTGGCTGGAGAGTATCAGCGACGAGTATCTCGAGAAGGTGTACGGGGCGAGCGATTGTCTGATTGCCGCTTCCTCCGGCGAGGGCTTCGGACTTCCTTTGATTGAAGCGGCACGGCATGGAGTGCCGATCATGGCGCGCGACATTCCGGTCTTCAGGGAGGTAGCGGGCGAGCACGCCTGGTACTTCAAGGCGGACGCAGCGTCGCAACTTGCCGCTGCGGTTCGCGAATGGATTGCAGGTAAGGAGGCCGGAACCATCCCAATGCCGACCGACATGCCGTTCTTGTCGTGGGAGCAGAGTGCAATGATGCTCGCACAGAACGTGTAGTCAAAAGAATCTTGGAGTGCCTGGCGTCGCAGGAAAGCTGATGAGCCGGAGGTACGTTTTATGAGTTGGAGAGTTACGTTGGAGCGAATTTGAGGGGATTATGAAGACTTCTATTATTACTGGCATCACTGGCCAGGACGGTGCCTACCTTGCTCAGATCCTGCTCGAAAAAGGCTATTCCGTTTACGGCACCTATCGCCGCACGAGTTCGGTGAACTTCTGGCGAATCGAAGAGTTGGGTATTGCGAAGCACCCCAACCTCCATCTGGTCGAATACGACTTGACGGATCTGTCGTCGAGCATTCGCCTGCTGCAAACTACCGGCGCGACTGAGGTATACAACCTCGCTGCGCAAAGCTTCGTCGGCGTTTCCTTTGACCAGCCGGCCACCACGGCGGAGATCACCGGCATCGGCCCGCTGAATCTGCTCGAGGCCATCCGCATCGTCAACCCGAAGATCCGCTTCTACCAGGCGAGCACGTCCGAAATGTTCGGCAAGGTGCAGGCCATTCCGCAAATCGAGTCGACGCCGTTTTACCCGCGCAGCCCGTACGGTGTCGCCAAGCTCTACGCGCACTGGATCACGGTGAACTATCGCGAAAGCTACAACATCTTCGGTTGCAGCGGCATCCTGTTCAATCACGAATCGCCCCTGCGTGGCCGCGAGTTCGTGACGCGCAAGATCACCGACTCCGTCGCAAAGATCAAGCTCGGCCAACTCGACGTGCTCGAACTGGGCAATATCGACGCGAAGCGCGATTGGGGTTTCGCGAAGGAATACGTCGAAGGCATGTGGCGCATGTTGCAGGCCGACGAGCCGGATACCTACGTGCTGGGCACGAATCGTACCGAGACCGTACGCGATTTCGTGCGCATGGCATTCAAGGCAACTGGGGTCGACCTCGAGTTCAGGGGGCGTGACGAGAACGAGACCGCGGTCGACGCTGCGACCGGCAAGACGCTCGTCAAAATCAACCCGAAGTTTTATCGTCCGGCCGAAGTGGATCTGCTGATCGGCAATCCGGAGAAGGCAAAGATGCAACTGGGCTGGGAGCCGAAGACCACGCTCGAGCAGCTGTGCGCGATGATGGTCGACGCGGACCTGCGTCGCAACGAGTGCGGCTTCTCGTTCTGAGGCATCTCTGGCGCCGGTGACGGGGCTCGCCGGCTGCATGAGCCGTGTTTTTGCACGGTTGTTTGCTGCAGCAGGTGACCCCGTCGTCGTCGCTTAAAAGAATAATGCGGAAAGACACACCGCGCTGGATGTACAACAAGGGGCATGGGTGAAGGTTGGTTTTGGTACGACGGCATTGGCCCGTAGCATTGCGCACGGCGGGGTGGACGGCATTGGCTCGTACACCCGGGAGCTGGGGCGAGCCCTGCTTGCCGGCGGCGGGGTCGATCTCGTCCCCGTCGGCTTTCGTGCGTTCGTCGGCGAAGACGTGTTGCCGGGTGCCCGCCCGCCCGTGAATCTCGGCCGCCACGCGGTCATGGCGACACTGGGCGCCGTGAGCCCGTGGAAGTGCGTCGCCGAGAAGGACCTCGTCGCACAGCACGTGGACGTGTTCCATGCAACCGATCACCTGATTCCAAAACTGTCTGCGATACCTGTTATCGCGACCTTGATGGATGCCATTCCGCTGTCGAATCCCGAGTGGACGACCGTGAAGTTGGCCGCGTTGCGCCGTTGGCTGTTGCGGCGCTCGGGCGCGTGGGCGGATCATGTCGTCACGATTTCCGAGTATTCGAAGCGCTCAATCGTGGAGCACTTCGGCATCGCACCAGAACGCATTTCCGTCGTTCCTCTGGGTGTGCACCCGCGTTTTTTTGAACAGATCGACCAGTCGGCTCGCGATGAGGTGCTGAAGCGCCTGGATCTGCCTGAGCGGTTCTTCCTGTGCGTGGGCACCTTGCAGCCGCGCAAAAATATCGAGCGGGTTCTGGACGCGCATGCGAGTCTGCCGGCCGGGCTGCGTCGGGATGTGCCATTGGTCGTCGTGGGCCGGGCCGGGTGGGGGTGCGAAAGCCTTGTCGCCCGCCTGCGCGCGAGCGAAGCTGAAGGCAGTGCGCGCTGGTTGCAGTATTTGCCGGATTTCGACGTGCGCGCTCTGATGCAATCGGCCACCGCGCTGGTGTTTGCGTCGCTGTGCGAAGGATTCGGACTGCCGGTTGTGGAAGCGTTCGCTTCTGGCCTCCTGGTCATTGCGTCCAATACGACGTCCGTTCCCGAAGTGGCGGCAGATGCCGCCATCATGGTGGATCCCAGCAACGCAGGTGACATTGCCGATGCCATGCGCCAGGTGACCGAACATACACGCGATGCCGACGCGCTCCGCGAGGCGGGGCTCGCGAGGGCGCGCGAGCTGACGTGGCAGGCCTGTGCCGAGAAGACCGTTGCGGTCTATCGATCTGTCCTGGATGGTTCATGTCGCTCCTGATTCAATCCACGCGGGAGAATGCAGCGTGAAGTTAGGGGTCGATATCACCTGGATGGTTGGCAACTACCGCGGCATGGGGCGATTCGCGCGCCGTTTGATCGAACCGGTGAGTGCGTCGGTGCTGGGTCTCGCCCCGAGTGGCGTGACCACGACGGACTGGCCGTGTGTCAGCGGTGGCCGCGGTTTCTTTCCATGGTGGGAGCAGGTCGAGTTGCCGCGACTGTGCGAGTCACAGAAGCTCGATTACCTGCTGTGCCCGTACAACACGGGACCATTGCGATCAACGGGGCGGACCCGGCTGATCTCGGTCATCCACGATCTGATTTATCTGCAGCCCTGGCGTGTGCTGCCTCCGGCAAGATCCCCGTATCAGACGTTTGGGCGGGTGTACAGGCGGCATGTGGTGCCGAGGCTCGCTCGCCGCGCTGACGTCGTGCTGACCGTATCCCGATTCACCCAGCGGGAACTCGTCGAGCAGTTCGGACTGTCGGAGCAGGGCGTGCATGTGATTCCGAACTCGATTGCGGACGACTGGTTCGTTCGCCCGCTGAGTCAGGCGGATCGCCAGCCTTACCTGTTCACCGTGGCGGGCGAGGTGCCCAGCAAGAACGTCGATCGCCTTCTGCAAGCGTTCGCATTGGCGAGGCCGAAGGTGGGCGAGGACGTCAGCTTGCGCATTGCCGGGATCAAATCCACGCATCACGAACATTATTTGCAACGCGCAGCTGCTCTGGGACTCGCGGGCCATGTCGAGTTGCTCGGGTATGTTTCTGAGAAGGAGCTGAAGCAGCACTACCGGCAGGCACGCGCATTCATCTTCGCTTCGTTGTTTGAAGGATTCGGCATTCCGGTGCTGGAGGCGATGGCTTCGGGTACGCCAGTCGCGTGCAGCAACACGACCTCCATGCCTGAGATCGTCGGCGGCTGCGGCCTGAGTTTCGACCCTTGGTCGGTTGACGATATCGCCGGACAGATCCGGGGGATATGGACCGGCGGCGAAACGTTCGAAGCGAGAGTCCGCGACGGGGTAGAGCGCGCGCGTATGTTTTCAGAGACGAGCGTAGCGCCGTCGATTCAGCAATTCTGGGAACGTTTGTCGTGACCACAGACAAGAAAAAACTGCTGGTGCTGACACCCAGGCTTCCTTACCCAGTGATCGGCGGAGACAAACTGCGGATCTATCATCTGTGTAAGGCGCTGTCGTGCCAGTACTCGCTGACGCTGCTGAGCCTGTGCGAGACGAGCGAAGAGATGGACTGCGAGCTGCCTGACGACGGCGTGTTCGACCGGGTCGAGCGGGTCTTTCTGTCGAAGGCGCATTCGTATATGAACACGCTGCTTGCATTGCCCACGCGAACGCCGTTGCAGGTTGCTTACTATCGGAGTCGGGCATTCGCAGCGGCAGTTGAACGGTTGTTGCCCTCGCACGATGGCGTACTCGTCCATCTGGTGCGCTGTGCCGAGTACGTGCGCAAGTCGGACAAGCCGCGCGTGCTCGAAATGACCGACGCGATTTCGCTGAACTACAGCCGGGTCAAGCAGCTCAAGAATGCACGGGGGCTCAAGTCGCGCGTGCTCAGTCTCGAAGCGCAGCGCCTCGGCGACTACGAGCGAACGATCGTCAACGACTTCGATTTGTCCGTGCTGGTTTCGCAGACCGACAAGGATTACCTGTTTCCCGGTTCGAACGCCGAGAACGTCATGGTGTGTTCGAACGGAGTCGACCTGTCTGGGTTGCCGTATTCGGTGCGTAGTACGGCAAGCCGCATACTGATCTTCATCGGCGACATGCGGACGGTCCAGAACGAGGACATGTGCCACTTCTTTGCGCAAGAGGTGTTGCCCTTGCTGCGCAAGCGTGCCGACTACCGGTTCAGGATCGTGGGTTCGATTTCGCCCGCGCTTGCAGAGCGATTCAGGGCCTATGACGGTGTCGAGGTGACCGGGCGGGTTGCGTCGGTGGCAGACGCCGCCAGGGACGGCGCCATAGGCGTGTGCCCGATGCGCATCGGGGCAGGTGTGCAGAACAAGATTCTGGAGTACATGGCGCTGGGGTTGCCTGTTGTGGCGACGTCGTGCGGGCACGAAGGGCTCCATGCCGAGGCCGGTCGAGATCTGGTGATCGCGAACACGCCTGAGGAAATTGTTGATCGAATCGAGTGGCTTATGCTCAACGAAGCCGCGGCGGTCGAAATGGCGGTGCACGCTAGGCAATTTGTGGAGCGAGAGCATGCGTGGGGGCGGATGGTTGAACCGCTTATTGCGCGGCTAGGAGCGCTGCTCGCGTGAGATTTGGTGCGCTTGTTCCCGATGGTGCAGCCCACTCGGGCCTGCCCGTGAAGTTATCAGTGATCTTCTATTCTGGACTTAGGCCGCCCAGTCGGCTTGAGCCATTCAAGGCATCGTCCCAATCATCGCGCTAAACGCACGTTTAGCGAAATGCCAATTGAGACGCTAAGTGGCGCCAATTTGCGTGCGCCGCTGCACTTCCTACGTTATTGCATCGAACCAATGCCTGGTTATTTCGCGGCGATCTTCCAGAGTCCCCGTGTCGCCGCATCCCGCCATATTCGATAACGTCGCGCATCGCGCCTGGGGTTCGCCTGAAACCAACCCGCCGTCGCTCCCTCGTTTTCTACGACAAGACGCTTCTGCACAGTTTGATAGACGAGATTTCCGTTGATGAAAATTGGCTGATTCTCGAACTGAACGACGTCGCCGTCTCGTACATTGTCAAGAAGGCCACTATGTAGCGCGGATACGAACGAATCACGTGGCTCTCGGTATATCGCATCAAAATATGCCGATTGATGCATATTCATTTCCCAGTTGGCCCCAACGTAGACGCCAGAAGGAATTGCCAACAGGAGGGCCCACACTACTCGGTGCGCCGGGAGTAGGCGATCGATCAGCGTGGCGGCCAAAATAGCCAGCCCAAAGTACTCGTAGTAGACAGGAAGGTGTGCGGATCCCCAGTTGAGAGAGGATTGGTACTTGGAGGAAACTGCTATCAATACAGGAGTTATGAACAAGAAGACGCTCGCACCGAGTAGCGTCGACTGAGGCAGCGATTGTCTCGGGCGCTTAGCGTTCGCCAGCGCCATGAACAATAGTATCCAGACGCAACCAGCAATCCACGCAAGCTTGCTGTGCATGACTAGCTGCAAAAGGCTGCTGGGGGCAACTGCATCACGCCCGCTCAGTGCGTAGAAACTGCCTGGCAGAGCCCCGACAAGCTGCTTGAAATAGGCCAGTGGAATGGCAGAGAAGCTTCCGACCCGTGAACCGTCGTAGGCGTTCGTGGCCGATCGTTTCAAGATGAGATCGGCAAAGACGAAGCAGAAGAATGGAGCAAGCACGATATAGCCATTACTCATCCTTTTCCGCGTTCTTGAAACTACCGCAATCAGCGCTATCGGGACGTAGATCACGTTGACTTCGTAGCACAGCATCGATGCGATGGCGACGGTTGTCGAAGCAATCAGCAACCACGTACGCTCTGTTTCATGCCAGCGCTGCAACAGCAAAAGCGACACGCTCAGTAGAATTCCCAGCACTTGACTGAACGTCGCATATGCTGCGATTGGATCGTCTCCATTCCGTATCTGAAACAGAGGCATCAAGAACAACAGGAAGAAGCCGACGACATGCCACCTCACGCCAACGCGGCGTAATAGCACAACGGTAAGGCCGACGTGAACGAGCAGAAGGGAGATATCAATCAGGCGTACCGCGAGTACGTCACGGACGAGATAGAAGAATCCGTACAGTGCGGGCCAGCAAAATAAAATTCGTCCATACTCGGTCAACCACGCATAGACCACCGTGACCGAAAAAGACCAAACGTCGGAATGAAATCGGTTGATCAACCCCCACGTTTGACTGTTGAGCGAGTCATCGAACCAGAAGCCATTCTGCGCATACGGAAGCATCAAGACACCCGTTAGGATAAGCCCCAGCGCTGCAACAGTACCAATTCTCCAGGGGGGTGGAATACGCTCGTCCATTCAGCTAATCCGTTATCTTGGGTTGGGCAGGATCATACACTGCGTGCCGGCGACACCGGATGCACCCTCGACACGCAACTTCCTGACCACTACCAGTCGCATCTCCTTGACCGTCTGCCAACATTCGGGTCCCTGCAAACAGGCCGCCTGGTCTTAAAGAAGGAGAGACCTGGCAGGCAACCGATATGTAGTTACTCGGTCACGGTGACGCTTCGATCCATAGCTTTTGTAGGCCGATTGCGAGCTTCCGAGCATCTGCGCTTATCCCGAGCTCGCTCGGGGATACCGGTTGCGGCGGGCGAATCTCGATGCGTTGTGCCCCATTTACGCTATCAAATTGTAAAGAGAACTCCTGCATATCGGTGGTTGGAACGAAGCTTCGAATTTGCTGACCGATGACCACGATAACGGGGTGCCCTGCATTCGGACCAAAAGCCTGAGCACGCAGGTGAAGGATAAAGCGCTTCGGGAGTGGGTCCGTGAACTGTAGGTTGACCTCGGGGGCAATATTGGCGTCCGACCAACGCCCCCAGCTCTCTCGGGCCGACAAACCATCGAGGTTCTCCACAAAACTCGGCAGGCCAGAGCGCGTAAAGTCGACGCCTTCGGAAAGACTTCCGTGATACCTGACACCGAATGCGTCCACGATAAAACCTGCGCGCTCCATGATTTGGGCGGGGGACAGGCTGGAGGGGAGCCTGTCGATGCTTTCGCCTTTCACTCTTAAGTCAAAGAAAACTTGGCAGCCGTCCTCGCTAGTTATCGCGGGCGGGTGCCCCAAAATGTGAGTAAGCTCCGATTCGATCGCAGCTCCTCTGTCTGCGTAGCCACGCCGGTCCAAATAAAGTCCGCTAAAGCCGATCTTCCGGGCAATCTCAATTTGTTGGTTCAGAGGCTCACGTGCCAAGGCACGGAAAAAGAGATCACCGGGTCGGCCCTTCATTGCCCCGTAGCTCCACGCCAGCGAGGTCGAGTGCAGATACCCTCTGGCGAGATCATATGTCTGTAGTCTATCGACCGGCGGTGTTTCGGGAAAGCCGACGTAAGGGAGTTGATAGATCGCACTTTCCCGGGGGACGGCTCGTTCGATCTTGGCGATGAACTGGGCGTCGCTGCGATATTCCACTTTGTCTGCGGCAAGGCCCGCTATCGAAGGTGATGCAGTCTGATCCCATACCGCAAATGCGCAAAGGAAGAGGCTAACAACCGCGGCTAAGGAGGGGGAACTATTGCGGCTCTTGCTGCGCATGAGCCATTGCTCGATTGCGATCAATGTTGCAGTAATCGAGGTGAATGCTATAAAGACGCTGACTCGATTCCATGCGCGAATCAATGGGCTGATCAAGAGGCTAAAGATCGATGAAAATCCACCTACGGTACAAAATAGTGTTAGAACTATTGTAAGTGCGGCAAGAACGTAGAGTCGATCCTCAGATCCTCCCTTATTTTCTCGGCGTGCTATCAGAGCGATAAGTAGCGTGATGAAACCGACGCTTCCGATGATCCCCAGCGATGCGGTGCTGTTCTCGTTTACAAGCGGAAAATCATTCGAATATGCAAGATTCAATTTGGCAAAAGCGGGAAGCCGATGCCCAGGGCGAGGCAATAGGAGCTGCACAATCTTTAAGCCGTATATTTCCGTGCTCTGCGGAGATCGATCTGCCACCTCCTGATCTACACCGTGTTCGGCGCGATAAATAACGTTAGGAGCCACATTTGCGACTATGCCGGTGGTTACAATCGCCACAGAAATCAAACACGCTCCGATGGACCTGATTGAGCGCGTGCGGATGTAACGCACCATTCCGGCGGTAAAAAATGTAAGAGCGCCAAAGAAAGAATAGTAGACTCCAAAGCAGGAGAGGGCAGCCAGGGTGGCGATATCAAGGATGCGACTCGATAGGGGACGCCTGTTGTCGAAAAAAATAAGATCGCCAATATGAATTCGGTACGCATACCAAATAAAAATCGGTGCAGCAAAATACCATGTGTAAAAAAGATGACCGGCGCGCAGAAAGTGAAATGCCAGGGTTGTGAAGATGAATCCGCCGGCGAAACTAAAGGACCGAGATACGGACAGTTTTCGCAACACAAAATATGCGGCGAGGGCATTTATCGGGAAGCCTGAAAGATAATAAATATTGAACGCCATTCCGGCGCTCCCCGAAAGAATGCCCAGAATCTTCAGTACAAGAATGCTCCCAGAGTCTGGAATCGGATAGTCGTAAAGTTCCGCACCAAATGGTGCTCCCATCATGTCTGTATGGAAGATCCATGGATTTTCCATGGCGCGTTTGATCCATGTAAGGATCAACAAGCCATCGCCTGAGTAGGTAAGCGGGACACTAATGTCAAAATATCTTCCGCCAATGGCTAACCATCCAGTGGCTAGCGTGGCCAAAGCTAATACTGACGGGACGCCCCACACGACGCCCCTGTTTCTTGTCGGCGAATGCGTACTCAACGTATCTTTTGCGGTGAGATCTGTCACGGAGGTGAATTTAAGAATTAGGCTGCGGGCGCAATAGAGTCCGATTTTTCAACGGCAGCCGAGCTAGCATCGTCAGACGAAGCGATGCCGTTGATTCTCTCTCGTTCAATCACTAACGGACGTCTCTGGGCATAAGTCAGAATTGCGCCCACGTACTCACCCAGCAAACCGATGAAAAACAATTGCACTGACGAAAAAAAGAACAACCCGATGAGCATCGGGGCGCTTCCCATGGAGAAGCTGTTCCAGTACATCAACTTCAACACCAGGTATACGAGCGACAGACAGAGGCTTACACCTGACAGGAAAAACCCTCCGATAGCAGCAAGCCTGAGCGGCACCTTCGAATGCGAGGTGATGCCAAGCATCGCGATGTCGTACAGCGTATAGAAGTTGTTCTTGGATATCCCACGTTTGCGTCGCGGTTGCACATAAGGCAACTGGATCACATCGAAGCCGATCTCGCAGATGAGCCCGCGAAAGTACGGATAGGGATCGTCAATCTTCCGCAGAATTTCAATAATTTTCCGATCGTAGAGCCCAAACCCGGTGAAGTTTTGAATGAGCTTCACGTTTGCAATGCGCGTGACTAGACGGTAGTACGCACGACGCAGCGCAAAAAAAAGCGCAGACTCTTTCGACTCAGGCTTCACCCCGATCACGATCGGTGCGCCCGCAAGCCACTTCTCGACAAAATCACGCATCAGGTCAGGCGGATCCTGGAGGTCGGCGACCAGAAGAATCACAGCGTCACCCTTTGCCTGCATCAGTCCATGCATCGGAGAACGGATGTGCCCGAAATTTCGCGCATTCACAATCACGCTAACGGCAGGGTCTGTCGCCGCAATACTGCGCAGCTTGCTGACAGTCGCGTCTGTGGACGCATTGTCGATGAACAGGTGATCGTATGTCACACCGGGAATCGTCGAGAATACTCGGCGAGCCTCGTTGTACACCGCCTCGATGTTTTCCTCCTCATTGAAACAGGGAGTGACGACCGTAACGTGCTTCATGGGAAATTGAAAACAAACTGACGGTTAAGGATGAATGCAAGCAGACTGAGTGGAATCAGCATGAGTGCATTTGCGACGTAAACGCTGGCGCCATGATCTAGCAACAAACGTACGCCGCCGAGATTCACCAGGTAGACGACACAATAGACGCCCACGAAACGCCAGAAACGCGAGCGAGGCGCACCGGAGAAAACCAGTCGCCCTACGCTCTGGAAGTTGAACAGGACGCCACCGACCGTTGCGAGGCCGATTGCGATTGGGTAGACGACACCAACGTAGGTGAGTACGGCGAACAACGAGTATCCGAATGCGGTGTTCAGCCCGCCGACAACCAGAAAGCGAACAAGCTGAATTGCCGTTTTTCGCATTGGCTCGCCAGCGAGACCACGCTCGCTTCCCGTCTCGCCTACAAACTCGTCGGGCTTACTGTTGGAGTTGGGCGCTTGCATCAAGTGCCTTTCTGATCCGTTTCTCAACACTCTCAGGGGCCAAACCGTGGCTCTCCATCAGATACGTATAGTTACCGCATATCTCGCTGAAACGATCTTGAATGCCGACGCGTACAAATGTTCCAAGGTAGTGACCCATCAACGTTTCAGCGACCAGGCCGCCAAGTCCGCCGTAGATCGAATGTTCCTCGAACGTGATTATTGCCTCTCGGCCCTTGGCCAAGGTGCGCAGTGACAATTCCGGGAATGGTTTGAGACAAGGGGCGGAAACGACGTCTGCATTGCCCAGTGCTGCAGCCACTTTTTGTGCCAACTTGACGCCAGAGCCAGTGGCAACAAACAGAAACGGCGCGCCAGTGTTAGTCGCCGCAATCAAATCGCCGTTTGACCAGTTGCTTAGAGGCGCACTATGGATGTCACCGAGGTCGGCCTTGCCAATTCGAAGGTACGCGGGACCCGGATTGCGCATGATACGCTCTGCGCATGCAGTTAATTCGAATCTGTCGCCAGGCGAATAAATCGAAATTTGGGATACAGCGCGCAACGCGGCGATATCTTCGGTGGATTGATGGCTAGTGCCAAGCTGCGCGTAAACGACTCCAGCTCCGTCGCCGATAAAGGTAACGGGCAAATTCTCATAGCAGACATCGATCTTGATCTGCTCAAGCACGCGGATCGGTACGAACGCTGCCAAGCCATAGACGATTGGGCGGAACCCCGCCTTCGCGAGTCCGGCAGCGACGCCAACCATATTTTGCTCGGCTATGCCGCAATTCAGATACTGATCGGGGCATGCGTGCCGGAACGCATCGAAAAGCGCGTAACCGTGGTCGCCTGTCAGCAGCAACACCGTGGGGTCTTGTTTGGCTGCAGTTACCAATGCGTTCGAAAATGCGTCTCTCATTGCTGGCCTCCCAGTTCAGACACGGCAGCTTCATAGGTCTGCGATGTGAGCCGCGTGTAGTGCCAGATATTGTCGTGTTCCATGAACGAGACGCCTTTCCCTTTGACTGTCTTGGCTATTAGCGCCTTTGGGCGTCCGTTCTTCTGGTTTTTGAATTGGTGATAGGCGGCACCAATCGCAGCTTCGTCGTGGCCGTCGATGCTCAACGTGTCGAAATCGAAAGCCGCGAACTTCGCGGCTATATCGCCAAGGCCGATGACCTCATCGGTCGAACCCATGGCTTGAAAACCGTTCACGTCTACGATTACTACCAGGTTGTCCAGTTTGAACTGAGCAGCGAAAAGGGCGGCTTCCCAGATTGGCCCTTCGTTCAATTCGCCGTCTCCAACAAGCGCATAGCACATTTGCTCCGTCTTTTTTCTCTTCGCACCCAATGCGAGTCCGACGCCAACAGACAGGCCGTGTCCTAACGAACCGGAAGTGACTTCGATACCCGGCACGTGTGCATCTGCCAGCCCTTTAAGATGGGTGCCGTTTCCGAAATACCGAGCGATGTCCTGCGCCGCGAGCCAGCCGATTTCATGCAGGCAGGCATATTGCGCCATAACACCGTGCCCCTTACTGAGCACCATGTAGTCGCGGCGTGCGGAGCGTGGGTCGTTTGCATCGAAGCGCAAATGGCTTCGGTAAAGCACTGCAAGCAACTCCACGATTGAAAATGCGCAGCCAATGTGGACTGTCGACCCCGCAAATGCCATATCCAAGATGGTCTTGCGCAGGCGAACTGCATCGAATTTCGTCATGCCGTGACCGCCATGCGGTTCCAGTTGATCGTCTTGAGTAAGGCGTCTTCGAGAGGCGTTATTTCTGCGACATTGAGGACGCTGCGCGCCTTTGTCGTATCCGGAACGTACCTCGGGGCGGGGGCGCCTGTCGGGGATATGCGCGGCGTCGCCAGGATGTTGGAGCCGCACAGGGCTTCGATCATGCGTGCCAGATCAATAATCGAAATCTCACGCTCGGATCCTACGTTGTATGCCTGGCCGCGTTCGCCGGAATGCAACATTTGAAGGAGCCAAACGCAGGCGTCCGCCATATAGAGATAACTGCGCATCGGGCACCCGTCACCGTTGATGGTGATAGGGCGACCAGCCAAAGCATCACGAATAAAATTTCCAGCCGCGAACGGGCCGTCAAGCGGGATGCCTGGACCGATGAGTGCGTAGATCCGGGCAATAGTGGCGCACATATTGCTCTGGTGCCCGTACGCCGACACCAGCCATTCCGCTGCGCGTTTGCCTTGACCATACGCAGCGCTCACGTCGAGCGGATCGGGTGCTCCGCTAAATGTCTCCGGTACGTGGGTGAGCGCTGGCGGCTGAGTACCATATATCGCGCCGCTCGATGTGAGCAGAAAGCGCGACGCGCCGTGTGCCTGGGCGAAGTCGAGCACATTTCGCGTACCGATGATATTCGTATCGAATATTCGTAGCCTGTCCGAGGCCTTCGCTGGATCGGCAACATCAGTTGCCGCATGAATGCATAAATCGATTGGTCCGGCGTTTGCCCTGAAATCCGCCACATCGCCTCTGATTAGCGTTACTTCAGCGCTATTGAATAGATGAGGCGCGTGGCCTTGTGCCTTGTCGGGGTCACGACTCAGCGCGACGATTTCGATCCCGCTACCTCGTACGCGGTTGGCATGCTGCACCACCTCGAGCAGCCAGGAGCCGATAAAACCTGTTCCACCGGTGATGAAAAGCCGCGCGCGATCGAACGCAGACCAGACCTCGGCGGTCTGGTCGACGATCAAATCGAGATCCTCAACGGGCAGCGGCTTACGCATATTTTTAAATCAGAAGTTGACGCCGAGGAATGTTTCGATCTTTTCGGCGACGAAGTCGAGCATCTCCTTGCTGAGGCCAGGGTACACGCCGACCCAGAAGGTGCGGTTCATGACGATGTCGGTATTCGTCAGTTCGCCGCTGACACGGTATTCCCTGCCAATCATGTACGGCTGACGCGTGAGGTTGCCAGCGAAAAGCAGTCGCGTACCGACCTTGTTCTGATCGAGGTAGTCAAGCAGGTCAACGCGGTTGAACTCGGCTTCTGGCTTCAAGGTAATCGGGAAGCCAAACCATGACGGATCGGAATTCGGCGTCGCGTCGGGCAAAATCAGAAAGTCCTTGCAGCTTTGCAACCGGTCATGCAGATATGCGAAGTTCTCGCGACGCGCCTGCACGAAACCATCGAGGCGATCCATCTGCGCAAGCGCACACGCCGCCTGCATGTCCGTGATCTTCAGGTTGTAGCCGAGATGCGTGTAGGTGTACTTGTGGTCGTAGCCTTCTGGCAAGTTGCCAAGCTTCCAGCAGAACCGTTTGCCACAGGTGTTGTCCTTGCCAGGTGCGCAGTAACAGTCACGCCCCCAATCGCGGAACGATTCCGCGATCAACTTGAGTTCGGGGTTATTCGTGAAGACAGCGCCGCCTTCACCCATAGTGATGTGGTGCGCGGGATAGAAGCTGAGCGTGCCGATGTCGCCGAACGTACCTACGAGTTGACCGTTATAGGTCGCGCCAAGCGCATCGCAGCAGTCTTCGATGAGCCACAGGTTGTACTTCTTGCAAAGGGCGACGATGACTTCGAGATTGTAAGGATTGCCCAGTGTATGAGCGAGCATGATCGCTTTCGTCTTCGGCGAAATGGCTGCTTCGATCTTGCTTGCGTCGATGTTGTACGTACCTAGTTCTACGTCGACAAAAACCGGTACTGCGCCGAACTGGATAATAGGATTGACGGTGGTCGGGAAACCCGCCGCAACTCCGATTACTTCGTCACCGCGTTTGATCGCGCGATCGCCGAGCTTCGGGGAGGTCAGCGTTGAGAACGCAACCAGATTAGCGGACGAACCCGAGTTGACGGTAATCAGGAAATTCACGCCGAGATACGCTGCGAGTTTCTTTTCGAACTCGTCATTGAAACGCCCGGTCGTAAGCCAGCCGTCGAGCGATGCTTCGACCATGAGCTCCATCTCGCGTGCGCCAATCACCTTGCCGGAGGGCGGGATCACGGTTTTTCCGGGTTCGAATGCGGGCCGTTGCGTGGCAAGCGAACCGTACTGCTGCACGAGTTGGATAATCTGCTCGCGGATCTGATCTTTATTCATGGCGGGTAGTCTTAAGACTGAGTGTATTCGTCAATTTGGGCTAGTGTAACTGCGCGCATATCTTCACCACGGGCGGCGGCCTTGTACCAGCTGACAATGTTGTCAAGTGTCCGGTCGAGACTCCACCGGGGGCGCCAGCCGAGGCGCGTACGCGCTTTCGAGCAGTCCAGTTTCAGATAAGTGGCTTCGTGCGGGTGCTCATTGCCGTCCAGCGCCCAGCGCGCATTGTCACCCCATTGTGATGTGAGCCGCTCGACGATCGCTTGAACAGGCTGAGCATCCGAATCATTTGGCCCGAAGTTCCACGCGTCGGCATGACGCGGTCCAGCGGTATGCAGGCTTTCTGCGAGGGCAAGGTAACCACTGAGTGGTTCGAGGACGTGTTGCCACGGCCGAATCGCGTGCGGACTGCGGATGCTGACTGTCTCTCCATTGCCGATTGCGCGGATGATGTCGGGGATGAGCCGGTCTACTGCCCAGTCTCCGCCCCCGATGACATTGCCTGCGCGAGCGCTTGCGATTGCTACGCCGTGTTTATCGTAAGCTGCGGGATTGAAGAAAGAGCTACGGTAGGCGGCGGTGACCAACTCAGTGCAGCCCTTACTGCTGCTGTACGGATCGTAGCCACCCATTGCTTCGTTTTCGCGGTAGCCCCATTCCCATTCCCGATTCTCGTAACACTTGTCAGTGGTGACAATAACGACGGACCGCACGGTGGGGACGTGTCGAACAGCCTCGAGCAAGTGCACTGTACCCAGTACATTCGTCTCGTACGTCTCCACCGGATTCACATACGATTCGCGCACGAGCGGCTGGGCTGCCATATGAATCACAACGTCTGGCGCAGCCTCTTTGATCGCATTCAACAGGGACTCGCGGTTGCGTATATCCCCGATGATCGATTCAATGCCGTCAGCAACCCGCGCAAGCGCGAACATGTTCGGCTCGGTAGTGGGGGCGAGCGAAAAGCCCGTGACTCTGGCGCCGAGCGCCTGTAGCCAGAGCGTCAGCCAGCTGCCTTTGAAACCGGTATGCCCCGTAAGAAAGACTTTCTTGCCACGCCAGAATGAACTGTCCGTCATCACCACACCTTCCAGGGCGCCTTGCCACTCTGCCAAAGCTCTTCCAGGTAATTCTTGTCCCTCAACGTATCCATGGGCTGCCAGAAGCCTTCATGCTCGTACGCCGAAAGTTGACCACTACTGGCGAGTTGTTCCAGCGGCTCGCGTTCCCAAATGCATTGGTCGTCCGGGATCAGGTCGATCACCTTCGGCGATAGCACAAAGAATCCGCCATTAATCATTCCGCCGTCGCCCTTCGGCTTTTCCTTGAACGAACTGACTTTGTTTTCCCGGATATCCAGTGCGCCGAAACGGCCTGGCGGGTAAGTGGCGCTGAGCGTCGCAAGGGTTCCGCGCTGCCTGTGATACTCCGTGAGCGTATTGATGTTGATGTTGCTAAGCCCATCACCATAGGTGAAGCAAAAAGATTCCTCATCCTTAACGAAGTCTTTCACCCGACGCAGACGGCCGCCCGTCATCGTCGATTCTCCGGTGTCGACTAACGTCACCTTCCAGGGCTCGGCATATTGCTGATGAACCTTCATTTCATTCGTACGCATATCGAACGTCACATCCGACGTATGAAGGAAATAGTTCGCAAAATATTCCTTGATTACATAGCCCTTATAGCCGCAGCAGATCACGAAATCGTTGACCCCGTAAGCCGAGTAGATCTTCATGATGTGCCACAGAATCGGTTTCCCTCCGATTTCTATCATTGGCTTCGGGCGATTGGCCGTGTCTTCGGAAATTCGAGTCCCAAGTCCGCCTGCGAGAATGATAGCTTTCATCGAAATCCTGTGGTGTATTCGGTAGATTCTGGAAGGCAATGATTGGCTTACGGGCCGGAGCGACGGAAGTCGCAAAACTGCACGACAATTCACCGTTGAGCACTACGCGGCTATTGGGGCATCATCCCCGTTGCTTACTTTGTGTGATTTTGTAAGGTCTTGGAAGCGGAACCTGAGCATTATATTGTTCCGCTCTGGTATTGCATAGCAACCACCGAACGGCGGCTTTGTGCTGCCTCCAACCGCTTCCGGCTTCTATCGACATCTCCCGCGAGGCCAGCGGATCGATCTCCAGGACGGTCGGATCAGCTCCAGCGCGTTTGCTGATGCAGGCCAGCAGTCAGTTCGATGCGTACCTGTCGGGTGCCGTCCCTTGACGATGCCTGCGATTTGTCGCTTTGGGTGCGTTGCGTTAACGTTGGAAGTACATGCATCTGGTCCTGGTGTCGCCGCAGGCCACGCTGCTTAGTTGAAGGTTCGGTGCAAGTGGCGTTCCCATGCCACCATGATTTGCACGTGGTCAGCCGCATTCGATCCAGTCCCGAGGCGACCATCCGTTACACTATTGTTATGCGCCAATCGAGCGCGAACGCCGTACGATCGCGCTCCTTCACTGGCCGTATTCGTATTTTTCTCGTCTAGAGCTACCTGGAACCAACACCAATGCATGTCGTGGTAACGGGCGCGAATGGCTTCGTGGGCCGCGCCCTATGCCGTACCCTGGTCGAAAACGGACACCGCGTAACCGGTATCGTCCGCCGTGCTGGCACAGCACCGGTTGGCGTCGCGGAATGGGTTCATGGCAGGCCGGAATTCGCCGATATCGACGTGCATTGGCGGGCGCCGTCCGGCGATGTCGACTGTGTCGTGCATCTTGCCGCGCGCGTGCACGTCATGAATGAAACGGAGAGTGACGAGACGCAGCGAGCCTTCAATGCGACCAACGTCGAGGGGACGCTACGCGTCGCGCGCGCCGCACAGCGCAATGGCGTGCGTCGATTCATCTACGTGAGCAGCATCAAGGCAATCGCGGGGAGCGGGGGCACGCGCGAACCGCTGCGAGAAGACGCGCTCGCGCAACCCGACGACGCCTACGGCCGCTCGAAGCTTGCGGCGGAACGGTCACTGGCCGAGTTGCGCAGCGAGACGGGACTCGATGTCGTGGTCGTACGGCCACCACTCGTCTATGGCCCGGACGTCGGCGCCAACTTCCGCAAGATGCTCGATACCGTCTGGCGCGGGACACCGTTGCCGTTGGGCGCCGTGGATGCCCAGCGCAGCCTGCTGTTCGTCGACAATCTGGCCGACGCGCTCATGCATTGCGCATCCGACGCACGCTCAGCAAACGGTTGTTTTCATCTGGCAGACGATGTCGCGCCTTCCGTCGCGGACCTGCTGCGTGCCACTGGCAGGCATCTCGGCCGCCCGGCACGGCTCATACCGGTGCCCGTGTCGCTTCTCAAACTCGCCGGCAGGCTCACGGGAAGAACCGCGCAAATCGAGCGTCTCACCGAAAGTCTGGTTCTCGATGCATCGGCGATCCAGCGACAGTTGTCGGGCTGGCACCCGCCGTACACGCTGGACGAGGGACTGCGCGCGACGGCCGACTGGTATCGCGCATGTCGCAAGGAGCAGGGGCGCGCATGAGCGAGGTTTTTGACGTAATCGCAACATCCGGCTGGATCGTGCTGCTTACGGCCGCGGCGTCGGCCCTGGCAAGTTTTCTGATCCTGCGGGGCTTGCTTTCGAGCGGTCTCGGCTGGCGTATCGCGACCGATGTGCCGAATCATCGCTCGCTTCACGTCAAGCCGATTCCGCGCGTGGGCGGTTGGGGGATCGTACCGGTCGGCCTCGCGGCGCTTTTATGGCACGCACCGCAGATGTGGTTGATCGCGGCGGGAGCGGCGGCGCTCGCCTTGATGTCGCAGATCGACGATCGTCGCGATTTGCCCGCGCGCATCCGGTTTGCCGTCCATTTCGCGGCAGTGGTCGCGCTGGTCGTCATCTGGCCGGCGGACGCGCCTTGGTGGCTGCTCGCAGGCATCGGCTTCCTGATGCTCTGGCTGATCAACCTGTACAACTTCATGGACGGCGCTGATGGCCTCGCAGGCGGCATGGCGCTGTTTGGTTTCGGCGCTTACGCGGCGGCGGCTCTGGCCACAGGGCATCCATCGCCGGCGTTGGCACAGGTGGGTGCCGCCCTCGCCGGGGCAGCACTCGGCTTCCTGTTCCTCAATTATCACCCGGCGAAATTGTTCCTGGGTGACGCCGGTTCGATCACGCTCGGCTTTCTGGCGGGCGCACTCGGCTACTGGGGCTGGCGCGGCGCCGTCTGGCCGCTTTGGTTTCCAGCCCTTGTTTTTTCCCCGTTTGTTGCGGATGCGTCGATTACATTGCTGAGGCGCGTGTGTCGTGGGGAAAAATTCTGGCAAGCGCATCGGGAGCACTACTATCAACGCATGGTGCGCTCGGGCATCGGTCACAGCCGCACCGCAATCTACTGGTATGCCGTGATGTTTGCCGGCGTCATCGTCGCGCTATGGGCGCTGGGGCGGCCGATGTGGCAGCAATGGCTGATTTTTGCAGCGTGGTACGGCGTTCTGGGCGGCTGTGCCGTCGTCATCGATATGCATTGGCGAAGCTTTCAGAATTCTAACGACAATTAGCTTATCTCCGCAGTCGATTCTTCCCTTTAAATGCTGACGCATCTGTAACGCGGCTGAGACGTTTGTTTCTTTAGGGAAATTCCTGCGGCGCATCGCAAGCATTAAGATCAGTGCGCGGTGCGCTCCGATCGTTTGGTACCTCGTCAGGCTTGCGGGCATAATAACTGCTGCGGCGCCGCGGCATGGAGCGGGTCCCTGTGGCAGCAATGGCCAAGTTTAGGTGCGTGGTCTGGAGATTTGCCTCCCGGGAGATCGTCATCGATCTTCACAGGGCAGCCTCCCCAGAATCTGACGCGAAATAATTTCGAGGTTTGCCGCCAATGTTGCGATCCAAGGCATCTTGGTTGTCGTTCGGTGTTTTCTTCTTCGACATGCTGGCCGCAGTGGCGGCATGGCTCGTCGCGTACGTCGTCCGCTTCAACGGTGAAATTCCGGCTCCCTTTTTTAAGGGCGCATGCGTCGCACTCTTCTGGGTCCTTCCCGTCTACGGCGCGATGTTTCGCACCTTCGGCTTGTACCGTGGCTTGTGGGTATTCGCGAGCCTGCCCGATCTGATGCGCATCGCAAAGGCGATCGTGGTCGGTGCGCTCGTCGTGATGATCGGCGCGGTCATGTTTCAGCCGAAACCGATCATTCCACGCTCGGTCCTCCTGCTTACGCCGATGCTACTGTTCCTCGCGATGGGCGGCGCGCGAGCGATCTATCGGGCCAGTAAAGAGTTCTATCTGTACGGCGGTCTTGTCGGTCGCGGTAAGCCCGTACTGATTCTCGGCGCGGGGGGCGCGGGCGCGAGCCTCGCGCGTGAATTGTCGCGCTCGGGTGAGTGGCGCCTGGTCGGTCTGCTCGACGACGACGTCGCGAAGCGGGGCCGCGAGATCTATGGCTACAAGGTCCTCGGCACGATCGATGAAATCGCGCGCTGGACGGAGACGCTCAAGGTCGAGCATGTGATCATCGCGATCCCGTCCGCGCCCATGGAGACGCAGCGACGCCTCGCTACGCTCTGCGTGCGCCTTGGCGTCAAGGCGATGGTCTTGCCTTCGCTCACGGCCCTCATGCCTAGCCAGGGTTTTCTTTCCCAGATTCGCCAGATCGACCTGGAAGACCTTCTTGGCCGTGAAGCGGTCAACATCGACACCGCCCACGTCGAGGCGCTGCTGCGAGACCGCGTGGTGATGGTCACGGGCGCGGGTGGCTCGATTGGCTCCGAACTCTGCCGCCAGATCCTGAAGTTCCAGCCCGCACAGCTCATCGCGTTTGACTTGTCCGAGTACGCGATCTACCGCCTCACCGAAGAGATCCGTGAGCGCTTTCCCGACCAGGCGATGATCTCGTTCATCGGCGATGCGAAGGACTCGCTGCTGCTCGACCACGTCATGTCGCGCTACGCGCCACATATCGTCTTCCATGCGGCGGCATACAAGCACGTGCCGCTGATGGAGGAGCTCAACGCGTGGCAGGCTCTGCGCAACAATGTGCTTGGCACGTACCGCGTCGCGACCGCGGCGATCCGCAACAACGTGCGCCATTTCGTGCTGATCTCGACTGACAAGGCCGTGAATCCGACCAACGTCATGGGCGCGAGCAAGCGCCTCGCCGAGATGGCGTGCCAGGCGCTGCAGCAGACGAGCGAGCGCACACAGTTCGAGACCGTTCGCTTTGGAAACGTACTGGGTAGCGCGGGGAGTGTCATCCCGAAGTTTCAGCAGCAGATCGCGAGGGGCGGTCCCGTGACCGTCACGCATCCCGAGATAACCCGCTTTTTCATGACGATTCCCGAGGCGGCGCAGCTCGTGCTTCAGGCATCGAGCATGGGGCAGGGCGGCGAGATTTTCATTCTCGACATGGGCAAGCCGGTCAAGATCGTCGATCTGGCGCGCGACCTGATCCGGCTTTATGGCTTTGCCGAAGATCAGATCCGTATCGAGTTTAGTGGCTTGCGTCCCGGCGAGAAACTCTATGAGGAGTTGCTGGCCGATGACGAGATGACCGCGCGTACGGCGCACCCGAAGCTGCGCATCGCGCGGGCGCGCGAGGTGCCGGTCAATCTGCTGGACGAACTGTTGCCGTGGCTTATGCAGCACCGTGTTCCAGGCGACGACGAAGTGCGCCGCGATCTTCGCCGCTGGGTGCCTGAATACCAACCGTCGAGCGTGTCGAAGCTTCAAAGTGTGAGTGGGACGTCGGTGAGAGCCGCTGGCTGATACCGGGGGCGAAGCCGCAAAAGCGCCTCGCCGGACATTGCTTATTTTCCACCGATGCCCGCGCGAAGACTAGCGACCTTGAGCGATCGTTCTCTGACGCGGCCAATCGCAAATTGGCGGTCGCGCACCAGGTAATCGACGATATGGTCGACGCAAGTTTCGACCGAATTGTCTTGCGTGTGCAGTGTGAGATCGGGATGAGCCGGTGGGTGATAGGGTGAAGCGATACCAGTGAACTGCGCGATCTCACCGCGGCGGGCGCGTTGATATAGCCCTTTGGGGTCGCGCTTTTCGCAAACTTCGAGCGGCGTGTCGACAAACACTTCGACAAACGCCGATTCGCCGACGATGCGCCGTGCATTTTCCCGGTGCTCGGGCTCGGGCGAAATGGTCGCCGTGACGGCTACAAACCCCTCATTGCAAAACAGCGCCGCCACATGGGCGACGCGCCTGAGATTTTCCGTACGCTCGGCGTCACTAAAACCAAGATCTGAATTGAGGCCCGTACGCAGCACGTCGCCGTCGAGCATCGTTGCTCGAAGGGCAAACGTTTGCAGTCGACTGACCAACGCGCGCGCGACGGTCGACTTGCCCGCTCCGGACATGCCGGTGAGCCAGATGACAACTCCAGCCGACGTTGCTGTATTCACTTCTTACCGCCTCGATCAACGTAAACCTGATTCGCATTCTAACGTTTCGAAGCAGTTTTTGTAACGCGGATGTAATAATCCGCAACAATTTTGCAGGCTTGTAATCATGCGTAACGGCGGCAAATGTGGCGAACACCATGGTGACGCTCGCCGGCAGTTACTTGATTGCAGAAAAGGTGCTCTTAACCTACCCACAAGGGATTGCGGCATTACAGATGGTGCGTAGTCGGCAACTCTAGCTAAGGCTGTCGCAACGCTTCCTAATTCGCCGAGCCACGCGCTCGACTTTTGCATGCCGTATGGGCTGATAGAGTTGTTGATCAGCGATAACCGATTCAGAAACGACTTCGGGCGCGCACCTGAGCAAATATTGATGATCGGCTAGAACCATAGCAACGAATTGGTTTCCAGATTCTCGTTGCCGTAGATAGAAGCGTTAGGCAGCGCTGGAACGACGCCTGGTCTACGTGCTGCAGGCAACTCACGCCCATAGGCCGAAAATTGGTGATCGGGCGGCGCGGCGTCGCCGTTTTCGGCGAGATTCGCCCCGATAGGGTGCCTGCATGCCTGCCCTTGTCTCAGGCCGACTTTCACCGAGGCTAATATCGATGAAATCTCAGTCGAAAATATCGACGATGAAGTCGTGGGCTATTGCGAAGCACGAAATCGCCCAAAACCGAACGAATAAAAAAATCCCCTACAACCGCTCGGATTTACCATCCGACCGTTCCGTAATCGCCGCGAGGACGGCCAGCATGGTCGCGTAGAAAGACACCGTGCTCTTCAGGTCGAACGTCTCTACAGTCAGCCCAAAAACGAAAAACATCAGGACGAAGGACAGTCCCATGAGCGCTGTGCGCCGCGTTGTCCTCGATCCGGACTTGAGCTTCGCCGCGAAAAATATCGCGGGCACGATGTAGATCGAGAGCAGCGCGAGGCCGCCCACAATGCCATAGTTGGCCATGTAGGCGAGCAACTGGTTATGCACTTCGCCTTCGCCGAATGCGGCCGCCTTCGGGGTGAGCGCGCCTTGCTTGGCCATCGAGGTCATCTTGTCGCGGAACCCGTCGCCACCGAGGCCTAGCACCGGGTGTTCGGCGATCAGCGTGGAAGCTGCCTCGTAGAGCTGCAGGCGTATGCCAACCGACGTGTCGCGGTGGCCCTGCGTGTACTGCGCGAGGTCGGATGACACGTCGCCGACGCGCTGGCGTACCGTCCCCGACAGCCCGTAGACCATCCCGAGCAGCAGCGCGACAGTCACCGGCATCAGCACTTTCCAGTGAAGCGGCTTCCCGCGGCCGAGTTCCCATACGATCAGTACGGCAACGAGAGGGATCGCAGCCCAGCCACCACGCGAGCCCGACAGCAGCGAAGCGGCAAGGCCGGCAAACAGGCCCGCGAACTTGAGCGCACGCATGAACGTCGAGTCCTTGCGCCACCAGTTCAGCGCAATTGCCGACAGCACGCCGAGCGCGACGGCGAGATCACCGAAATGGATCGGATTCAGGAACGCGCTGCCGATGCGTCCGTCGCCCCAATCGCGCGGCATGATGACGGCAATCACGAGCGAGGAGAGCGCCCCCAGCGTAAAGGAGAGGTCCGCCCAGGCGAAGGTCCGCAGCGGCGCACGGCGCAGGGCGAGGAAGATCGGGACTGCAAGTAGGAACCGCGAGGGCGAATCCCAGGTGCGGAGCAATGGATGGTCGTGCGAGAGCGTGCTGAGCGCCACGGCGGCAACAGGGGCGCACAGTGCAATGCACAACGCCAGCCCGAGACGGTCGGGACGCGCGTAGCCATACGGCGCGCCAGCCGGCCGCCAGCACAACGCCGCTAGGGCTATGACACCCGCGCCGATCGATACGGCGCTTGAGGCGCCCTGCACGAGCATTGCAATAGAGGGAAAGCCGAGCAGGAAAGCCGCGGTCAGCCAGTCGCCGGGCTCGGTGCGTCGGGAGTCAATCGTCACTGCTGTCTGCATCGCTACACTGCTCTTGTCGGTAAGGGCGGGACTGACTACGTCTCCCGCATTACGTCCCCAATTCGCACCCTCTCGGTTACGAAGTATGACGGGAAACCTGCCATTGTACGCACACATTCTCCCCGCTCGCGTTTTCCCCAAAAAATGCGCACGTCAGGACGGATAGCGTGCTCAAAATAAGGGAGCGAATGCCCGTCGAGCTTGACATAAGCCTGCGCGCGCTCCAGGATCGCACCTCCCGAGAGCAAGCTGCCAAGAATAAATAATATGCGGACGCGGGAAGACTCAAGCGCTCCGAATGCGATTGCACGCCGTGCGGGCAAGGTGAGCAATCAGAATTTCGCAAGGCACTTCGATTCGCCCATGGGGCAAAAGAGCGCCGATGAGGAACCTGCGCGCCGCATTTTGAATCTCGGATTAATCGATGTTTCAAAACCGCTCGCGAAGAACCTGCGCATGGCATCATTCGCATACTTGAGGGAAAGAACATCGTGAAATCAGCAATCATTACTGGCATAACCGGCCAGGACGGCGCCTATCTGGCGGAGCAGCTTCTAGAGAAGAGCTATATCGTCTACGGCACTTACCGCCGGACGAGTTCCGTCAACTTTTGGCGTCTCGAAGAGCTTGGCGTCGCGCATCATCAAAATCTGCGCCTCGTCGAGCACGATCTGCTGGATGCGGGCAGCTGCATTCGCCTGATGGAGCGTGCGCAGCCCGACGAGGTGTACAACCTCGCCGCGCAAAGCTTCGTTGGCGTGTCGTTTGAGCAGCCGGCGCTCACCGCGCAGGTGACCGGAGTCGGCGCACTGAATCTCCTCGAGGCGCTGCGCATCATCAATCCGAAGGCGCGTTTCTATCAAGCCAGCACGTCGGAGATGTTCGGCAAAGTGCAGGCTATTCCTCAGACGGAATCGACGCCCTTCTACCCGCGCAGCCCTTACGGCGTCGCCAAGCTCTACGCGCACTGGATCACGGTGAACTACCGTGAAAGCTACGGTATGTTTGCGTCGAGCGGCATTCTCTTCAATCACGAGTCGCCGCTGCGCGGCCGCGAGTTCGTGACGCGCAAGATCACCGATTCGCTCGCGAAAATCAGCCTCGGCCAGCTCGACGTGCTCGAGCTCGGCAACCTCGACGCACAGCGCGACTGGGGCTACGCGAAGGAATACGTGGAAGGGATGTGGCGCATGTTGCAGGCCGATCAGCCCGATACTTATGTGCTCGCAACCAATCGCACGGTGAGCGTGCGCGATTTCGTCAACGCGGCGGCGAAGTGCCTTGGCATCGAAATCGAATGGCAAGGCACCGCGGAAAACGAAATTGGACGCGATGGCAAGAGCGGCAAGACGATCGTGCGCGTGAATCCCGCGTTCTATCGTCCGGCCGAAGTCGACCTGCTCATCGGCGATGCACAAAAGGCCCACGACGAGCTAGGCTGGGCGTCGAAAACATCACTTGAAACACTGTGCCAGATGATGGTCGAAGCGGATATCGCGCGTAACAAGAAGGGGACGTCGTTCTGATGGCTTCAGTGCTGATTACAGGAGCTGAGGGCTTCACGGGGCGTTATGTTGCACAGGCATTGCGCGAGCGCGGCCATCAGATTTCGAGTCTCGTGCGGTGCTGTGATGAGCCCAAACCTGACGTGTACGCGTGCGATCTTCAGGATCGCGCGGGGCTTGCAGAGGTGGTGGCGCGTGTGCGACCCGACTGGGTCGTGCATCTGGCCGCCATCTCGTTCGTCGGGCACGGCAATCCTGGGGAAATTTACGCGACCAACGTCGTGGGATCGCGCAATCTGCTCGAGGCGCTCGCCGCGAGTGAAAAGAAACCTTCGGCCGTGCTGCTTGCAAGCAGCGCGAACATTTATGGCGCAGGCCCGCTCGGCCTGCCGATCCCGGAGACGGCGCCGTATCATCCTGCGAACGACTACGCCGTGAGCAAGGTCGCGCTCGAATACATGGCGCAACTCTGGACGGACCGGTTGCCGATCATCACGGTGCGCCCGTTCAATTGCATCGGTGTTGGCCAATCGCCGAGCTTTCTCGTCGCGAAGATGGCGGATCACTTCCGTCGGCGTGCGCCGGTCATCGAGCTGGGCAATCGCGACGTGGCTCGCGACTTCTCCGATGTGCGCTGGGTGGCCGACGTGTATTGCAGGCTGCTCGAAAAGGCGCCAGTCGGCGAGGTGTTCAACGTGTGTTCGGGCCATGCGGTCACGCTCACGCACGTGCTGCAGACAATGTCCACGATCACCGGCCACGATATCGAAGCGCGGACCAATCCCGACTTTGTGCGTGAGCACGAGGTGAAATCGCAGTGTGGCGACAACCGCAAGCTGTTGAGCGCCATCGGCCAGCTCGATGCGCCGACACTCTACGACACCTTGCAGTGGATGTTGTCCGATAGCGTCGCCACCTGATGGTGGCGGGCAGTGTGCGTTCTGCCTGTTACCGATACATCGCGCCGAGGGACTGCGCTCGTGTCATTCTTTGCAGCTGCGCCTGCCCAACAAACCAGCGCGGCTGCATTCAGCCTTACTCAAACCCGCGCGGATTCTTCTCCTGCCAGCGCCAGTGGTCCACGCACATGCGCTCGATCCCGAACTCCGCTTTCCAGCCGATGACGTTTTCCGCCGCGACCGGATTCGCATAGCACTCGGCGATGTCGCCAGGTCGGCGCGCCACGATCTCATAGGGCACGGGGCGTCCTGAGGCCTGTTCGAACGCCTTCACGACTTCCAGTACGCTGTAGCCGCGCCCGGTGCCGAGATTCACGACCAGGCCTTCGCCACGCGAGGCAAGCGCGTCGAGCGCCTTGAGGTGGCCCTTGGCGAGATCGACCACGTGAATATAGTCGCGCACGCCCGTACCGTCCGGGGTCGGATAGTCGCCGCCGAACACCCGCAGCTTTTCGAGCTTGCCCACCGCCACTTGCGCGACATAAGGCATGAGGTTGTTCGGAATGCCGGCCGGATCTTCGCCGATCAGCCCGCTTTCATGCGCGCCCACCGGATTGAAGTAGCGCAGCACGGCAATGCGCCACTCCGGGTCCGAGATCGTGACGTCGCGCAGGATCTGCTCGGCGATGAGCTTCGATTGGCCGTAGGGATTCGTTGCCGAGAGCGGAAACGTTTCGTCGATCGGCGAGCGTTCGGGCATGCCGTACACCGTGGCCGAAGAGCTGAACACGAACTGCTTTACGCCGTGCTGGCGCATTATGTCGAGCACCACGAGCAGGCCGTCGACGTTGTTGCGGTAGTACTCGATGGGCTTCGCCACCGACTCGCCAACGGCCTTGAGCGCTGCGAAATGGATCACGCCGGTGATGCGATGTGCTTCGAAAACGCGCGTAACGGCGGCGGCGTCGCGCACGTCGGCTTCGTAGAACGCCACGGGCTTGCCGGTGATCTGCTCGACGCGCTTGAGCGATTCGCTGCTGCTGTTTACGAGATTGTCGATGGCGACCACCTCATAGCCGCCATTGAGCAGCTCGACGCAGGTATGCGAGCCGATGTAACCTGCGCCGCCGGTGACGAGGATGGTGCCCTTTGAGTTCGTCGCAGTCATGCCGTGTTCGTTCCCGTGAAATCCAGACTCGATCAAAAAGTCGACCCGGTGATTTCCCGGATCAGTTCCCGGTAGCGTTGTACCACAACGCGCTCATCGAATTCTTTCTCGATTTTTTTTCGGCCGCGCCCGGCCATGGCAGCGCGCGCCGGTCCGTCGAGGTCCAGCATCTGCGCGAGGCTGGCGGCAAGCGAGGCGGCGTCGCGCGCTTCGCACAGCAGGCCGTTCACGCCATCGGCAACCACTTCGCGGCAGCCGGGCACGTTGGTCGCCACGATCGGGCGGCCCATTGCGCTCGCTTCCATCAGCGTGCGCGGCACGCCTTCGCGGTACGAGGGCAGCACGATGCAGTCCGCATCGGCGATAAAGGGGCGCACATCGGCCGTTTCGCCCAGATATTCAACTACGCCTTCGCGTTCCCAGGCCGCGACTTCTTCGCGCGAGATCGCGCTCGGATTGTCCACGCCCACTGGGCCGAGCAACCGGAAACGCGCGTGCGGATAGCGCGCGCGCAGCGAGCGCGCGGCCTCGACGTACTCTGCCACGCCCTTGTCCCAGAGCAGCCGGCCAATCAGAACGAAAGCAAACTCCGCGCGCTCCGGCAGGGGCGTGAAGGGGAAATCGTCGAGATCTACGCCCTCGCCGTGCAGCAGCCTCGCGCGTTCGGGATGCGCGAGCAGATTGCCATCCTTGAAAGCGGCCTCGTCGTCGCGATTGAGGAACCACACTTCACGCGGGAAGCGGAACGCGAAGCGATACAAGCGCTTGGCGACCTGCGCGGCGCGGCTCTTCTGGATGAACACGTAACCGAGGCCCGTCGTGACCGCGACGGAAGGCGTGCGCGCGAGCCAGGCGGCGATCGACCCGTAGATATTCGGCTTGATCGTGTAGTGGAACACGACATCCGGCTTGAGCGCGCGATAGTGGCGATAGAGCGCGAGGAGCGTGCGCAGGTCGTCGAGCGGATTCGTGCCCTTCGAGGCGACCGGCAGTTCGACACAGCGGCAGCCCATGGCGGCGAGCGGCTCGAAGGTGCGGTCGCGCGGCGCGATCACGGTGACTTGCGCGCCCGCCTGCGTGAGTGCACGCAACAGGCCGCGCCGATAGGTATAGATCGCCCAGGCCGTGTTGCAGACGAGGGCGACGTGCAGCGGACGCCGTTGCGCGGCGGACTGGGGCGCGCTGGCCGCGGCGGTTCGGGTGGGTGACGAGTTCACGAAAGGGGGGCGTTGATGGCAGGCGAGGGCGGCAGCGGCCGGGGCGCACATTTTAGCCGACGGGCACCGGGACCCGCCCGACCGAAGCAGCGCGCGCAGGTCGCGCGCTGCAAGCTAGTATGACGATTCGCTGCGCCTCGCGCGCCGTTGGGCTACACTGCGCGCGCCGCGCATGTTTCCAGCCCCCGCCTTGCCTTTAGCCATGCTTCGTTCCCTTGCCGCCCTCCTGATCTTCCAGTGTCTCGGCGAGAGCGTGTCCTACGTGTTCTCGTTGCCCGTGCCCGGTCCCGTGATCGGCATGCTGCTCCTGTTCGCCTTCGCGTTGATGCGACCCGCCGCCGCCGAGGCCATCGAGCCGACTGCGCTCGAATTGCTGCGCCATCTCTCGCTGCTCTTCATCCCGGCGGGCGTGGGCATCATGGTGTCCGCGCAGGCGGTGCGCGGCGAGGCGCTTGCCGTGATCGCGAGCCTCGTCGTGAGCACGACGCTCGGCATCGCGGTGACGGCGCTCGTCACGCGCGCGCTTCTGCGTCGCCAGCGGCGCAACCCGACGGCCGGGGAGGGCGCATCGTGAACAGCCACCTGCCTATCACGAAGCTCGACGCGATCTGGGTCTACCTCGCCGCCACGCCGCTGCTCGGCTTGACGGTGACGCTCGTCGCCTATCTCATCGCCATCAATATCTACGCGCGCGCAAAGCACAATCCGCTCGCGAACCCGGTGTTGATTGCCGTGGCGCTCGTCGTCGCGGCGCTCAAGATCACGGATACGCCGTATCGCACGTATTTCGAAGGCGCGCAGTTCGTGCACTTCCTGCTCGGTCCCGCCACGGTGGCGCTCGCGCTGCCGCTCTATCGTCAGTGGGACAAGCTGAAGCGCGGCGCGCTCCCCTTGCTCGGCGGGCTCGTTGCGGGCTCGCTCACGGCGATCGTGTCGGCGGTCGGCGTGGCGGAACTCTTCGGTGCCTCGCATCAGACCATTGCTTCACTCGCGCCGAAGTCTGTCACCACGCCAATTGCTATGGCCGTTGCTGACAAGATCGGCGGCATCCCGTCGCTCACTGCTGTGCTCGTGATATCGACGGGCGTGTTCGGCGCGGTGACCGCGCGCTGGATTCTCGACGTGGTTCGCGTGCGGGAAACCGAGGTGCGCGGCTTCGCGATCGGCGTGGCGTCGCACGGCATCGGCACCGCGCGTGCGTTTCAGGTGAGCGAGGAGATGGGCGCGTTTTCGGGGCTCGGCATGGGCCTTAACGGTGTGTTTACCGCGTTCGTCGTGCCGGTGCTGTTGCCAGTGCTGCTGCGCTGGATCTAGGCTGAGCCGCGCGCGAACAGCGCGCGCTTCACCTTGTGCAAGGTGCGATAGGGCGATTTCGCAAGGCCTGCCCAGTCGCACCGGTTCATAACATTCAGATTGGGATTCACTGTCCGCGTCGTACGCAGATTCCTACTGAAGTAGCCGCATATTTGCCGAGGCGCAATTTCATGTGGGGGATGCCAGAATACGGAGGGACATCAACATGAAAATCGAGCGGATGTGAATACGGTGCAAGCGAAAAAGGCTGCACGTCGTGCCCTCTTGCACGAAGGCGACGCACAAGCTCCTCCATATCGCGCCGACGATACAGGACCGTGGGACCGCTTTCTACCGTCTCATCTTCCGAAGAGAGATTGAACTCTGTCGTATGGACCGCAATACCTCCCGGTTTCAACGTCTTTTCGACACTGTTGATGACAAATTGCATACCAGCCTCGAGACTTCCGAGATGCTCGAAGCAGCAAGATGACCACGTAAAATCAAAACCAGTCAGATCATCCGGTATTGCGTTCATGTCGCAGAACCGATGTGATACTTTTTCATTGAAGATGTCGTTGCTGACGATTGACGGATACCTAAGATCGTCCAGCGCCGAAGAGTGTTGACCGGTAGTAGACCAGCCGCTCGCCACACCGATCTCCGGCGGTGCATCAGTTGCGAGTACGCTGCATCCCTTCTTCGCAAAGAGCGCGGGAAGCCTTTCAAGGCCAATTCCGAAGCCGAGACCGCGGCTTCCCTCTACCAGGACCCCCGCCTTCTCGAGATGATGAATGACGAACACCCACTCCCAAGTCTTGCGGTGATACGTGAAATGATGGTGAATATCACCAAGGATTTCCGCATACCGTGGATGCAGCATGTCTACTACGCTGCACGTCGAATGAAGCATGAACGGATCCGATCTGCCCAATATCGGACCCGGTGGGAGATAGATACGCTCGCGATAGAGCTCGGCGTTTCTCTTTTCAAAGCGCTCGGGAAGTGATTGGACGAAGTCCTGCAACTCGTTGAGCTTCTCCCCAAGGTTCCGGAGGTCCGGCGTCAGTCCCTTACGACATTCGTCGATCTGCAAGGCCATCGCATGATGCAATTCCTCCGTTGCAGCTCTTTGTGTCGCGAATTGCCGCTCGATTTCGCCGTCGATCCTGATTTTGAGTCTGTTCCAAACCGGGCGACCGAGCGCCTTCAATGTCTGCTTCAGCACAAAGAGTTCCTAGGAAATAGTACACGATCGGTGGAGCGATCTATGGTACACCAGACCCATGTCACGGATACGCGGTGCATGAGTAAGGACGGCTTGTTGGTTTCGGGTGGAGCGTTCCTGGAAACGATACGGTACATGCACTATATGCGATTGGCATATTCTTGCGTTGCATAACACATCCTTACACGCGCATGAGGTTGAGCCGATATACTCGCTGGCACGCTGATGAGTGACCTTCACAAACAGAATGTTCGGAGAAACAAATGGGTTTGTTGGGCAGAATCACACCGTTCAGGCAAATATCGCGCGCGTACGGGGCACTACTTACTGCGAATCATTCGCTCGCAGTGCTGGCCCAGAGACATTCAGCGCTGGGAGAACTGGCGCAACATTTGGCTGCCGTTGCTCAAAAGCTGGATAACCTTACGAACGAAGTCGAGCGCCTTAATGCTCCCGGCGTTTCCCTGCCTCAACCTCCGTCGCAGGTGCAAGCGCGTTACGATTTCAACGATGTTCTGCACGAGGGCCGCAGCGCACTGATGCGGGAGATGCCCCCAAATGCGGAACGCGTTGTTAGCGCAGGTTGCTCCGGGCGCTTGTATTTCGAATGGATCGAGAAAACATACGGCTACATCCCGGAGCACATCGGCATCGAATACTACCTGCCAAAACCCCACCTGCTTCCTGACAACGTTACATGGATCGCGAACACCGCGGGAAACATGGAGGCAATTGCAGATCAGACGTGCGATCTGCTGATCTCTGGCCAAAACATAGAACACCTCTGGCCAGAGGATGTAGTTGGTTTCCTGATGGAATCGGCTCGTGTCCTGAGGGCGGGCAGCACACTATGCGTGGACTCTCCCAACCGCGCATTGACGGCACGTCTAAACTGGACTCATCCAGAACACACGATTGAGCTGACTGTTCCCGAGATCCGCCATCTTCTTGAGCTAGCGGGGTTCGACGTCACAAAAGAGGCGGGGATTTGGCTCTGCGAGGACCCGAAGACCCGCCGTCTCTTGCCTATTGACCCGAACACGCCAGATCCAGAGTGGTCCGTGAGCGAGCGCATTTTTTCCGCCGCGAGCAAGCCCGAGCATTCCTTCCTCTGGTGGATAGAGAGCCGTCGTACTGAACGTAAGCCAGATCGGGAAGCTCTCCGCAAATTTCTCCACTCCATCTATGCGATCGCGTGGCCGGAACGCATTCAGCGACTCGTCCTGGGACCAAGCCTCGTAACTGAGCGTCGAAGCGATGGAGAATGGATCTCCGTTCCACCGGGGTATGACGGCGTAGTATTTTTTGGGCCGTATATGCCATTACGAAGGGGCCGACATCGAATCACATTTGAGTTTGAGCCGGATCCATCCGCTACAGCTGCTTTTGCGCGATGCGATGTCGCAATTGGTCCTGAAGGTACAGTCATCGCAGAGCGTGAAACAATGCCCGGGCAAACGCAGACAGTTTTAGAAGTCGAAATCCAGGAACTGACGTTTGGCGGCCAATTTCGCTGTTATGCCACGGGACGTGCGGCGTTTGCGGTGCGAAGGCATATCTATCTCGTCGAGACGCTAAGTGAGACGGCGACCTCGGCCATAACATCATGACTGCTGCCGTTGAGTCGATTGATCAGCGAGTTATTCGACGCGCCAAAATATCGACTTCTCGCAACCGACAGCGACACTTCGACTGGAATGGTGCTTTTTTTGTGAAGTTTTTGGTGCACTCGCCTTTGACAGGTTCTGGCATACTGTTGCATAAATTGCACGTACGCTTTTCTTTGAAGTTAGAAAAGTGAGCAATAAATCAAAAACTTGTAGAAGTCTTGGCCGAACTGTCGGCGTTTAGGCGCCTAAACGCCGACAACAAATGAGGAGACTTGCGTGTCCACGAGCTTATGCCTTCCCTTGGAGCCTTACGGGCCTTAAACGATAACTGCTACGAACGACGATCTAGAAAACCGCCGAGCGCGCAGTTCCAGCTTCGCGCCGATCCGGCCACTACGCCAGCGAACTTTGGCACCGACTATCGCCGCTTGCTTCAAATGGGAGTCTGGCCATCTCAACGTGCCTTGGCGGCGGCGCTCTCTGTCTCTGGTAGCCACGTCTCCCGATGGATCTCCATCGCAGGACTCCCAAAACCAGTTCTGGACGCTTTTGGGGGGATGAATTACATCAGCTTCAAGCTCGGCAAGGAACTATCGAAGTTGGTCCGAGAAATCGAACCTTTCGAATTGTACAAGCACGCGGCCAAAGTAAATGGATCGCGACTCGTTGACCCCAATGAAATCTCATCGCCATCAATATCTACGCGTGCGCAAAGCACAATCCGCTCGCGAACCCGGTATTGATTGCCGTGGCGCTCGTCGTCGCGGCGCTCAAGATTACTGACACGCCGTATCGCACGTATTTCGAAGGCGCGCAGTTCGTGCACTTCCTGCTCGGTCCCGCCACGGTCGCGCTCGCGCTGCCTCTCTATCGTCAGTGGGACAAGCTCAAGCGCGGCGCGCTGCCATTGCTCGGCGGGCTCGTTGCGGGCTCGCTTACGGCGATCGTGTCGGCGGTCGGCGTCGCCAGGCTCTTCGGCGCTTCGCATCAGACCATTGCGTCGCTTGCGCCAAAGTCTGTCACTACGCCGATTGCCATGGCGGTTGCCGACAAGGTCGGCGGTATTCCGTCGCTCACTGCCGTGCTCGTGATATCGACGGGCGTGTTCGGCGCGGTGAGCGCGCGCTGGATTCTCAACGTGATTCGCGTGCGCGAGACCGAGGTGCGCGGCTTCGCAATCGGAGTCGCCTCGCACGGCATCGGAACCGCGCGTGCGTTTCAGGTAAGCGAGGAGATGGGCGCGTTTTCCGGGCTTGGCATGGGGCTAAACGGTGTCTTTACCGCGTTCGTCGTGCCTGTCCTGCTGCCGGTGCTGTTGCGGTGGTTGTAGAGCGTTTCCGGTGCGGGGTGGCTTGTCCGTTTCCGGCTACTCCGGATTTACCGGTGTTCAGCCTGACGGACGGTAGAGGTGCACTCTGCTGCGCAAGGCTGGTGCTGGGCCCGGCAGGACCTACCGGAAGGGGGACGGCCGGTCGACGATGGCGCGGCTGACTGGCGGGGACTTGATCGGGGTCATCGTCGATATGCGCAGGTAGCTCCGGCGTGCCGTCCGTGCGCGTCTCGTTGCCGGCGCCGCAGTGCTTGTTTGCCTGCTGTGCTGTGCTGGGCGCCGCGCGCCCCGAACTCTCGGTATTCAACGTTTCAACGTTGCGTTGCCGTTTCCGGCCCGGTTCTTCTGGGGCTGGCGTGATGTGGCATCGGGGAGACGGGTCGTGTTGCGGGCGATCCTTCGCGAGGGCCGGCGGGCGGCTGTGGGACGCTGCACGTTGCCGGGACGGCAGGCTCGGTAAACAGCTGATGCCGGGTCCAGAAGATCACGAAGGCCGGCACCGCGAGCGCGTGGAGCAGCAGAACGCCCATTGCAAGCAGTGCCGTGCCTTGCACGCCCCGACGCATCGAGCCTGCTGCCTTGCGGGCCGCTTTATCCACGTTGGACACGGCCGCATCGATGGAGGCAACGAACCGCCCACGGGCCTCTTCGAGCGCCGCGGTGTGGTCAGTGGCGCTTTGCACAAGCATGCCGTGCTCACCGGTCAACTGGCGGCTGACGTCCTGCGCGATGCCATTTGCGCCTTTTTCGATCAGCCGGCTGATCGTCTGCGCCGAGAGTTCGGCCAGCAGCTTCTGGTATCGGGCGGTTGATTCCCGCTCCAGCGCGTCCAGCGTATCCTGGTGGCTTTTCAGTGCTGCTGACTGCGCTTCGGCCATGCGCTGGACCTGGGCGCTCACAGACTGCGCGCTGTTGCCGATCTTGCGCAGGGCTCGGTCGGCGGCCTGCCCGATTTCCTTCGCCGCGTCCGCCGTCTGCATTTTCAGCTCGTCCAGGGTCATCTGCGTGATCGCAAAGGGTACCCATGACGGATCGTCAAAGCTCAGGCCGTACGCAATGGCCATTTCGTGGATACGTTCGCGCTCTTCGTCGTCGATGCGCGAAAGCAGCCGGTCGAACGCCTCCGTGCTCACTTCTTCTTCTCCGTGAGCCCCAGCCACTGCGCGGCCTCATCCAGCTCGCCGTCAAGCGCCTGCATCCAGCGGTGCAGCCGCGAACGCTGGGGTGTCGTCAGCCGTCTGTCCTCGCGTGCCTGCGAGAACGTGAGCATCAGGTCGTCTATCGCAACGAGTACGCCCGCCTGAAGCTTCGGCAGGGTGATCTCGATTCCACCCGCTTCGCTGAGCATCGCGCGCCCGGGACTGGCCTCGGCATGCGTGCCGCCATACCACATGAAAAAATCCTCGCGATCACCGAACCACTGGTTGATCGCCACCACATAGTCGGCCTGTTTGCCGGCGAGTTCGATCATCTCGCGAACCGTGCGGGTGCTCGAGCTGAATGGCGAAAGGACGTTGACGAGCGTAGGCCGGTAGCCGCAGCGTGCCAGTTCCGCAAAAAAGCCGGTATCGCGATCGAACGCGCCAAGCTGCGTGAGCGAGGCCGCCGGCAGGTCAGCCAGGATGAGCGCGCGCCCGGGATCGATGGCGGCGAGCAGCTGGTCACGCTCACGCTCCGTGCCCGTAAAGCGCAGCGGCACGACGCCGTCCATGACCTGATCCGCAAGCGGTGCGCCCGTCTCATCGAGCCTGGCGTAAAACTGGAAGAGGTTGCCGACCTCCCCGTCGCCGTCAATCATCAGCACATCGCGTTGCTCACGTCGCAGGCGATCAGCCAGTGCCCGCGTCATGAGGCTCTTGCCCGTGCCACCCTTGTCACCGCAAACCATCACGAACCGTTTCATCGCTGTCCTCGCTTCGTTGCCCCCGGGGTCAGCGTTGAACCCAGGGCGGGGGTGGCCCCGGCGTGCTGCGCGTGTGCGTTTTGCTGCGTGACGTGTGCCGCGGTCTGCGTTGGTGGTCCAGCCTGTGGCGTTGCGATACGGCTGGTTTCCGCCGTTTTCCTAACGGCGTGAGCCGATGCAGTCTTGGGCCTGGGACGTTTTGCGCGCACCCGACGCCTGTCGGACGTTGCGTCTTCCAGCGCCCGGCGTAGCGCCGTCTGGATCGTGTTGGGCGACACATCGATGCCTGCGGACTCGCGGAAGAATGCGGAGAGATCGCGCAGGCGCCAGCCCGAGTGCAGCGCCTGGCGCAGCACGTCGGCGCGCCGCGCGATCTCGTACGTGAGCGAGCGCGCAGGCTCAGGCGGCGGGCGCTCATGCAGCCCCTGAAGGGCTGCGTCCAGCTTTGCCCACTGTTCAGGCGTAGTCCGCTCACCTTTCGTGCTCATTGTGCGGTCCTCCCGATGTCGTTTCCCTCAGGGCGTGACTGAACCATACACAGATCCCGGCGTGCCATCTGTTACGCACAGACACGCTTTACTTCACGGTTGCCGCCTGGATACGCCGCGGTTGTTCGTGGTTATCCATACCGGAAATCTTCGCTTACCATTTTTTCCTTCGCAGGCGCGTGCACCGGATGCACACTGGTTTCGCGCCCCCGTCTCACCGGCACTTCATGAGCACAGCTCACCGGCTGCTCGCCGGCATCCCGGCGACCTCGCCAGGCGCGAGGTGTCATGCATGGCGGTACCTGGCAATCCGGCGCCCAGCGGTCGCCTGTGCAGCTCTGCCGCAGGCGATGCATGGGCGATGTATCGATGATGCGCTCGCTGCTGGCGCCCAGAGCGTGGCCGCTAACGGCGTTTGCCAGGCTGCGAGGTTCTGCGCTCGTGCGGGCTCGCGCATGGTACTGGCAACATCCATGGAGGTAACAGCATGTCCGCCAGCGAGCAAGCCACGCAGTACACGAATGTCAGGTCGCGCCTGACGCGAGATGAGCACAGCATCCTCGTCCAGAAGGCCGCCGACTGCGGCATCACGCTTTCCGAGTATCTGCGGGCCTGCGCTCTCGGGCGCAGGACACGCAATGTCAGCACAAGCCGCATGCTCGATGCGCTGGTCATGCTTGGCCACGAGCAGCGCCGCATAGGCGAACTGGTTACGCGTCTGGGTGACGCGCAGATGCTTTCGGTGACGGAGCGTGCGGTGCTCGTGGCGCAAATCGAAGCCGCCCAGCAGGCTGTCATCGACGCAATCCGCGGGCTCGACGATGCTGGCAAGGGTGCTGACCAAAGGGCGTGACGCGGGGCGCGGGTGTCGCTCGCTGATCAGCTATGTGATGCGCTCCGCTGAGGAGGGCGAACCCGAAGTCGAGCTGCTCACCAACTGCCTGTCGCTTGAGACCGCGCATCTGGAGATGCGCGCCGTGGCGCACCGTAACGTCCGTGTGCGCGGACCGGTTTTCCATTTCGTCGTTGCCTGGCGCGAGGGTGAGCAGCCGCACAGCGCCCAGGTGTTCGAGGCAGGCCGCTGCGCACTCGAAGCACTGGGCATGCCGCACGGGGAGCATCAGTACGTATTCGCCGTTCATCGCGATACTGCCAGGGTACATCTGCACGTCGTCGTGAATCGCGTGAACCTGCAAACGGGCCACGCCGTGCATCCTGGCCTGAGCTACCTGAAACTCGGTCGCTGCATGCGCGAGCTGGAACTGCGTCAGGGCTGGGAGCACGATCGTGGGCCCTTTGTGGTCGTTGAGCGTGACGGAGAACCCGTCGTTGAGCGCGACCTTCCATCGCCGGGCAATGCGCGACACAGCCTGCCCGCGCGGGCGCGCGACATGGAGAGCTTCAGCGGAATCGAAAGTCTCGCCACGTACATTGGCGGAGCGCCACTGCGCGACGTGCTGGCTGCGCTGTCCCAACCCGGCGTCACCTGGCAGGATCTCCACGAGGCGCTCGCGCAACACGCACTGGAGTTGCGCATCAGGGGGCGCGGGCTTGCAATCCATGCGAAAGGGCGCGATAGCCTCGCGCCAGTCAAGCCCAGCAGCCTGGATGAGCGCCTGGGCCGGGGCAGCCTGGAAAGGCGCCTGGGGCCGTGGGTTGAGCCCGCGCGCATGATCCGGGTCTCGGAGGCGGCGCGCCACTACGGTGAGCGTGACATCGACGAGACAGATGCGGCCAGGCGGGAGGCGCGTGCCAGCAGCTGGGCCGCCTTGCGCGCGAGGTATACCGATGAAAGGCGACGCCAGGAGCACGTGTTCGAGGCCGGGCTGCAGGAAATGCGACGCCGCCACGAGACGCAATATCGCGAGCTGCTCGAACGGCACCGTCTCGTGCGCGAGCATATCCGCCGCGGTGAGCTCTCATCGATTGCACGCCGGGCAGCCTCGTCCGTGGAGGCATTCGAGCGCGCCCGTGAACTCGAACGCCTGCGTGAAGAGCAACGGGCGGAACGCGACACGCTCGCGAGGGCGCAGACCTATCGCCAGTGGGTGGAGATGCAGGCGCAGCAGGGTGATGAGGCAGCCATCGCGCAACTTTATGGCTGGGCGCGGCGTCGCGCGCCAAGCCACGTCACGCAACCCCCGCGGGGCAACTGGATTTCGGCAACGCACTCACCGCACGCCTACCCGTTCCCGCCGGGGCGCGCGCACGTCATGGAAAACTGGGCGTGGCGCGTCGATACGGCAAACGGCAATGTGCACTATCTGCGCCAGGGCGAGCAGCGGTTGACCGACGAGGGGTGGCGCGTCGTGTTCGACTCAAACGATGCGCACCAGGATGCCATGCTCACCGGCCTGTTGCTCGCGCGTCAGAAGTTCGGGCCGCGCATCGACGTGACGGGCAGCGAGCATTTTCGTGAACGTACCGCCGTGCTCGTGGTGAAGTATCGCCTCGACATCCAGTTCGGTGATGCGGCGCTCGAGGCAACGCGACAGGCGCTCGTCCGGGAGCGGGAGGCGCAGGACATTGCGCGTACGGTTCGAGAGGCGCCCGATCGGGCGGCGCCGCGCGCACCGGTGGTAGATCAATCCATCAATCGATCGCGAGAGCGCGAACCTCAACCGATGCCCTCCCAAGCACCGGTGGACCGGCCAGAGCGTTAGCGAACGGCAAACAACGTTCGAGTCCGGACGACGCTGTGGTTCGGAAGATCGCTGTGCGATGCGCTGGATGCGCAGCGCACATGAAGCCGGCGACGCGGGCTTCATGTGTGGTGGGCGTGGCATACCCCGCCCCGTCGGGGCCTCAAAGCGTGACTGATTGTCACAGGTCGTACGTGACTGGTCGCGGGCGCCGGACTAGCACGCCATGTTGATGCCGGTTTCTTGTCGAATGCGCAGAACTGGACTATAAAGACAGGGACAACCTGATCCGGTCAACGTGCGAAGCACGACCGAGTACGCGTTAGCGGCCCGTTATATCGATGTGCAAATGCGCGCCGTGACGTAGCAACATTCGAAAGCCTGCGCGAGCAGGCTTTCGGCTTTTCAGGTTGCGGTTTTCCTCGCTGGCCTCAGCCTCTGTCAGGTGGTGTCACAGGTCGCCCAATTGTGCCGTCGATATTCCGGGCCTCATGGAGACGGAGGCTGCAAGTGAAATTCTCGCTGTTCAAGCCAGACGCGGTCCATACCCGGCTTGCGCCCTCGGCCGCTCACTGGTGCCGGTGGCGGCGATTCGAGAGTCTGGTTCCCGCCTGATCGCGCTTGCGGCACGCCTCAAGCGTCTTTTTCGGCCACGGATACCGGAAAGGCTGTTGAGGGCGCAACGACTGGGCGGTCCATGTCAAGGCGATTCCGCACCGGGCAGCAGGGAAGAATACTGCCCAACATCGGGAGGCGCGGCCCGTGATGAGTTGTGGCTCCTGCGACGGGTCGAACTGTCACGTCGTCATCGAAACACACATGAGGGGCTGGCCGCGGCCGTCAGTGTTGTCGCCGGGTGGCTCAAGCCGCACGACGAAGTCGAGTTCGCGTTCCACGAGCCTTGCGAACTGTTCCTGTACGGCATCGAGCTTGAGGAGGCACTGCACATGCCAGTTCAATCCAACCATGAGCCAGTCCGACAAACCATTCCATTCACTCAGGAGGATGGCGCCGGCGGTGCCGTTTTCTTCTGCGAACTTCTCGATGCGCCGCTCGATGATGCGCGCGTCATCCCGCAGCATCGTGCCGGAGACATTCAGCGATACGGTATGCGCGGTTTGATCGTGTGCGAGATACACCGTGGCGAAGCCTTTGAGGTGCCGCCTGACACGGTCTATCTGGTCAGCTTCCAGGTCGTCGTGAACGGGCAGCGAGCCCGACAGGACGTAGGTTCCCTTTTCCATGACAGTCATCCCTGTACACTTGTCACGCGTCGACGATCGCGCCCGTCGAGGCTTCCTGGTCCGTTGCAACGAGCTCGCCGAGAATGAACGCCTGGCGACCCAGCAGCGATTCCATCTGGAGATGCAGGTCAGCTAGTTCATCGAGAAGTTCGACGTGGGGAGAAAGCCCGAATGCTACGAATGACGGCTCGCCATAGCGTCGCCGGCTAAAGATTGCACCGGCTGCTGCCCACTTCTGCGCGAAACGTGCAAGCGTGTCCTCGATGGATTGCTGCTCGTCCGGCGAGAGGGCGCCACGCACGCGTATTACGAGCGAATGGGTCACGGTATCGGTTGCGAAGTAGACGTCGGCTGGCCTGGCTAGACTTTCAGCGAGTTGCTGGGCGTGGGCATGTTTGAAGCTGGCGCGGACCGGAAGGGCGCCGCAGATTTCATAGTTGAACGACATGGCATCTCTCCTATCGGGTAGAAGCAAAGATCAACCGAGGCGCGTGACGGGTTCCTATCGCATCGGCGCGATATCCATACGAAGTAGTCAAACGGACACACGACAAACAATAGTATCTGATCGTGAATAATTCAAGAACAGTTTCACAAATGGATGCTTTTGCCATACGCCTGAGGCAGGAGCGACGTCGACTGGGCTTGAACCAGGCTGAGCTGGCGAGTGCCGGGGGCGTGCAGAAGCATGCACAACTCAACTACGAGAAGGGCACGAGGCATCCCGATGCAAGCTATCTTGCAGGAATTGCCGAAGCCGGCGTTGACGTGCTGTATCTTCTGACGGGGCGCCGGTCCGATCCGTCAATCGTCGCACTCGATCCCGATGAGGAGCGGCTGCTCGTTGGCTACCGCGAACTGAAGCCCCGGGAGAAGCGAGGCGTGCAGGGCCTGGTAGCGGCAATTCTCGGTTCACCCGAGAGCGGGAACACCGGTGAGACACCCGATAGCGTCGCTGGCTAATGCCTACGCCACGCACCCATATCGCCGGCAAATGGGTCACCGTCTCGCTTGCGAAATGAATGTCGGTCGGCCGCGTGAGACTTTTAGTGAGTCGTTGGGCGTGAGCAGGTTCGAAACTGGGGCGGACCGGAGCGACGCTGCGGATTTCGTCATTGGCGGACATGGAGAATTCCTCCGCAAGTGTGAAGAAGCAGGCCGAGGGCCGACGTTCGGCGCATGGGCACTACCGTTAGTACTCGAACGCGTACATTTGGCAGATTAGTAACTAAAAGCGTCTATGTCAACAAAAATTACGCAAATAGATAATTTTTCGATCCGTCTGAAACAGGAGCGGCGACGCTTGAGCATGAACCAGACAGAGTTCGCCAATGCGGGCGGCGTCCAGAAGCAGGCGCAATTTACCTACGAGAAGGGTATGAGATATCCCGACGCGAACTATCTGGCGGGAATCGCCGAGATTGGCGTCGACGTCCTGTACCTGCTGACCGGGCGCGCGTCGGATCCTGCAACACTGGCCCTCGAACACGATGAGGAGCGCCTGCTCGCCGGATATCGCGAACTGAAGCCCCGGGAGAAGAGGGGAGTGTTGGCATTGGTCGCGGCGATGATCGGTGCGGCGGAGGGCGAGGAAAATGGCGAAGAGGGACAGCCCGGGTAAGCGCGCTGCGTTCGTGCGACGTGGCCGACCGCCTCAATTGCGAGGCGTTGCAGGTGGATTGCTGATTTTCGTGCCGGGAGCCTGACGTATTTTCATCATGAGCGAGATTCCCTGTTCCCTCGAACTGCAATTGCGCTGTTGCACGAGCGACGCAGGTGCCCTGTCCGCCCATGCGATCCGCATGTGCTGCGACGGGTTTCGCCAGCATGTGAACACGGAAACACGCCGGTGGCGCTTTGCGCCTGCCGTGGTTATCGGGCCGTTTGTCCTGCTCGTTGGTCTGACACTCCTGTTCGCCTTCCACTCCTGGCGCGGCCCCACGTTCGATTGCTTCGCAGGCGTGCTCGCCTGGATCGTGATTCTTTACGGACTGTCGGGGCGGATGTGCGCGCAGCGGATGCGCTCGGCGAACCGGCTGGAGGCCGCGCGCATCGATGCGTGGGCAACCATGCTGGGTCGGCTCACGCTTTCATTTCGGCATGTCGTTGAGCTGCACGCGCGGACCATGCTCAACAGGCTGCCGGGCATTCTCTGTCGGCTGCGAGGCCGTCTGCGACTGCGGCTTGGCCTGATCGATCACACGCTCACCAGCTCGCGCCTCGTTCCGCCCGAGGCCGCGCACGCCTGAGCGTTGCGTGGATTCCTCCGCCTCTTGCCGCGCGCGCCGCGTGCTTGTCCTTACGACCGTAAAGAGGCTGCCTGCATTCAGGAGGCAGTCCTGTGGCCCGCAAAACTTCCGTCCCGATTCCGACCGCGCCGCTCGTCCCCGGTTACCTGCTGCGTTTCGTTGACCTTCGCCCTCACGTTCGCCTCTCCCGGCAAACTGTCCTGGCGCTGGAGCACGCCGGTCGCTTTCCGCGCGCCGTGCGCTTTGGCCGACGCTGCACCCTGTGGCGTTCGGCCGACGTCATCGCATGGCTGAACGATCCCGAGTACTACCGGGCGTCATGGCCGGAAGAGGGCGGTGAAAGCCCCCGCGCTGCGGCGACGGAGTCCTGGCCCTCTGCGACACGGTGCTTTCAGTGCCCCTACGGCATCAACCAGTACCGCTGATTCAAATCGGTTCACACACTGCGTTATCGTCGAGCAAGACATGAGCGTAGTACACAAGTGCACGGCACTCGGCGTCACGAGGCGAGCGCGGTCGGCTGTGGCCTATTTGTGCACAGCAACGTGGCGCCTTGACCAGGGTAGACCGGCGGCGCGGCATCTTCGCCTGCCGCATGCGACCTGGCATTGGCGTAGAATACATTAATCGTTTTGATTACTCTCGATTAGGGGACTTATTGGATATGGAAAACGCCACGAAGACCTTTACCGCGCATGTGCCTGTTGAGCTTGCCGAACAGGTAGATGCGCTGGCTGCGCGCTGGGAGCGTCCACGCGGCTGGATCCTGAATCGCGCTCTTGCTGATCTGGTAGAGCAGGAAAACGAGCGTGATCGACTGACGCGGCAAGGCCTGGAAAGCGCGCGCGGGGGTCGCACGGTCGCGCACGAGCGCGTGCGCGCCTGGGTGCACTCCATCGCAGCGGGCAAGTTCTCCGCTCTTCCGCAATCCACGGATCGCGATGCCTAATGCTATTGCGAATCGAATGGGCCGACGAGGCGCTTCAGGACCTGGAGCGTCTCGTCCTGTTCCAGCTCGTCCATAACGGAGAGCGTGCCGCGCAGGGCGTCGCGCAGGGCCTCTACGATTTCGTTGAGCAGTTGCCCTTAGCGCCGCGTGTATGGCGTCAGTTGCGCCAGTTCGACGGCGACGTACGTCGTGCACTCTGGTCCCGCTATGAAGTGCGTTATGAGGTAGACGAAGGTATCGGCGTCGTCCGGGTCGTCCGTCTCTTCGAACAGCGGGAAGACCGCGAAGTTTGATATTACCGTTTCTCATGTGAGCCGGGCGATCTGATGATGCGGGACGGAAGCGCTTTCGCGCTCACAGCCGGATAGGCCATGCGAGCGCGGCCAGATTTTACCGCTCCCAACCGCCCGACTTCACTTCAAAAGTGCCGACAGCGCTGCCCTTGTCAATGGGCCCCGGGTTGCCGGCTTTGTGAACTTTGAGCAAGTCGCCATGCGCAGGCTTGCGATGCCCAATCGTGCGCAGGCGTTGAATGACCTGAAGGTGCTGCCGCGCAATGAGCTGGAAGCGCTTGGGCGTGATCGGGTTGGTCAGCACTACATCAGGATCAACGACCCGTATCGAGTGTGTTTGCGCTTCATGCGGGCAACGTATTTGAAGTTGAGATCGTCGACTACCCCAGGAGGTGCTGCCTATGTCGCGCGACGTTTCCTATCCTGGAAATTCTGTCGGAGCAATTCACGCTTCCGATGGATATTGCAGCGTACCGGCTCGCGAAGGAAATCGGCGTTGAGCAAACGCGCATCGGCGAAATCGTTTCAGGCCGTCGCGCCATTACGGTAGATACCGGCCTGCACCTCTCCCCGCTTCTTTGGCACCAGCGATGAAATCTGGACGAGACTTCAACTGGGCTTCGATACCGCTCGTATGTAAGATGAGTTGGCTCGTCAACTCGACGCGATTCACCCGTTCTATCCGGCCTGATCCATCTCTGCTTCGCAACAAGCCGCCTGCGCGGACTGCACCGCCGAACGCTAGACGCAAATCCAGCTTTTGGGCTGTTTTTCTAGAAACGCCCGGGTTTTCCTGACACTGTCCAATGTTAGTCTTCGACGCCGATTGATCCGCCTTGATTTTCTGGAACCATCCGGGAAGAGCTTTTCGGGCGTTTCGGGTCAAGATGGACCCGGCGAAAGCACATCTTGACGGGCAAGCCCAGCCGGTGCAAAGACCTTGAGAGCGGAGTGAGGACGGCTCTCGTTGATCGCGGAGGCGACTGTGCTTTTGCCTTGCTATGTGCCGCGCGCGAACAGCGCACGCTTCATCCTGTGCAGGGTGCGGTACGGCGTCACGAAGTGCAGCAAGCTCTTCACCACACCCGCCCAGTCGCGCCAGTTCAGCACATTCAGATAACGCAACTGCAGGCGCAACGTCGATACGATCTGCCGCCGCCGCTTCGTCGCGCTAATGCCGCCTTCGTTCAGCTCATAGTAGAGCCCAAGTTCCGGCAGATTCGCGCACTCGTAGTGCTCCATCAGTCGCAGGAACAGGTCGAGGTCCTCCGCGGCCGGATATTGCACCCGATAGTTGCCCACCGCGAGCACGGCGTCGACGCGCAGCATCACCGAAGGATGCACGAGCGGCGATCGCAGCAGGCGCGTGCGGCGCAACTCGCGTGCATCGCTGCTTGGACGCAGCATGAAAAGCGGCTCGCCCGCGCGATTGACCACCTGGGTCCACGTGCCGAGCGCCGCGAGCGTGGGCTCCGCTTCCATACGCGCGCGCTGTTTCGCGAGACGCTGGGGCGCTGCGAGATCGCCCGCATCGATACGCGCCGCGTAGCGAAACCCTCGCGCCGCGAGCGCCTCGACACCCGCCTGCAAGGCGCGCTCGATGCCGCCATTCTGCGCCATGCGCAAGACTTCCACGCACATGCCGGGCACCTCGGGCGCGACGATGGCTGGCGTGCTGCCATCATCGACGACGAGCGCATAGATCGTTGCATCCTCACCGAACGAAGCGAGCGTGCGGGCAACGTCGTCCTGACCGTTGTAAGCGGGCATGAGCACGGCGACGTCGGCAAGCACGCCCTCGCGTGCATCGCGCAGTGGAAGCGCGGCGGAATTCATCATGAAGCGAGCTTGAAGCGGATGTAGTAGAGGTTCACGCAGGCCGCCGCGAGATAGCCCGCCGCGAGGCCGCACAGCGCGCCATACGAGCCGAGTCGCGGGATCGCCACGAGATTCACGGCGAACGCCACTGCGAGCGCGAGCAGCCATTTGGCGAGCAGCACGAATTTCGCCTGATATTTGAGCACGACAAGGTTGCCGATGGCTTCGAGCCCTGCTGGCACCGAAAGCCACACGGCCCAGCGGAAGATGCCGGTCGCGCCTTCATAGTCCGGCCCGAACACGCGGCCGATGATGAAACCCGCGAGGGCATCAAGCACGATCGCGCCGGCCACCATCAGTACGGCCGTCATCGCGAAGAGACGCACGAGGTTGCGCCGCAACTGCGCGGTCTGCTGCACGCGGTAAACGAAGGCGGGCGCGATCGTTTGCGAGAGCATGAGCGCGAGCGTGATCCAGTTCTCGTTGAGCTGCTGCGCGGCCGAGTAGCGGCCGAGATCGGCGAACGAGATCGTGCGCTCGAGCATCAGGCGGTCGAGCTTCAGGAACAGGTACATGCAGATGAGCCCGAGCCAGAACACCGTGCCGGCGCTTGCGAAATGCTTGAAGAGCGAGCGGTCCACATGCCAGCCGAGCTTGTCGCCGTGGCGGCGCCGGAAGTAGAGCACCAGCGCCGCGCCAATCGCCGCCGATTCGAGCGCCCAGAGCCAGCCGAAGGTGGCGGGCGCGAACGCCGCGCGCGCAAGCAGGTACACGAGCAGCGCCTTGATCACCGCCGTCGTCATGCTCGCGAGCAATTGCGGCTTGCTGTACGTCATGCTCTGCAGCCAGGCGTTGATCACGCCCACGAACGGCTCGCGAAACAGCATCGTCACCGCGAGCCCGGCGAGCATCGCGCCGACCATCGGATCGGTCACGCCGAGCGCGATGCCGGCCCACGTGAGGAGCAGCGCCGCCGTCGACACGCCGATGCGCAGCGCAAACGCACTGCCGAGCACGGTGCCGAGCTGCTCCTGCGGCCGGTTGACGATGGTGGGCACGAGAATCTCGGCGCCGCAGACCCAGGTCACGGGCGCGAGCACGAGCAAAAGCGTGTTGGCGTACTGCCACTTGCCGAAGATGTCAGGGCCGAAATAGCGCGCGAGCACGCCGCTGATGACGATGGCCACCGCGATCTGCGTGACGCGCTCGAGGCCGAGCCACACGATGTTCGCAAACGCACGGGCGACGTCGGGATTGCCAAAGCGCTTGAGGCTCAGCATCGCGCCTCGCCATGGCGGGAATCGCTAAAAAAGGGGCAGGCACGCGGCATGCGCAATCTTTCCGCCATTTTTGACGAATATTTTGGCAATAAAAGGAAACGGCGAAGCATTAAAATGGGTGCATACCACTGCCGAAAAACGGCAATTATAGTTTGTAACGGTTCCCACTTTTCGTAACGCGAAAGGCTTTCAACTGCCTGTCCGTGTTACGAATAGACCCGAATCCCATCAGGACGTGAGCCCCAACATGATTTCGAAATCGATTTTCAAGGCATATGACATTCGCGGCGTGATCGGCAAGACGCTCGACACCGACACCGCGCGCGCCATCGGCCGCGCCTTCGGCAGCGAAGTGCGCGCGCAGGGCGGCGACGCCGTGGTGATCGCGCGCGACGGCCGGCTCTCGGGTCCCGATCTCTCGCGAGCCCTGGCTGACGGCCTGTGCGAGGCCGGCGTGGACGTGGTCGACGTCGGCATGGTGCCCACGCCCGTGGGCTACTTCGCCGCGAGCGTGCCGCTCAAGCTGGTGGGCGGCGAGCGCAACGTGGACTCGTGCATCGTCGTGACGGGCAGCCACAATCCGCCCGACTACAACGGCTTCAAGATGGTCCTGCGCGGCAAGGCCATCTACGGCGACCAGATCCTCGCGCTGTATGACCGCATCGTGGCAGACCGTTTCGACGCGGGCGAGGGCAGCTACACGAAGTACGACATCGCCGACACCTATGTCGATCGCATCCTGAGCGACGTGAAGCTCGCGCGCCCCCTGAAGATCGTCGTCGACACCGGCAACGGCGTGGCGGGCGACCTGGCGCCGCGTCTGTTCAAGGCGATGGGCTGCGAGCTGGTCGAGCTCTTCACGGAAGTGGACGGCAATTTCCCGAACCACCATCCGGACCCGGCGCACCCCGAGAATCTGCAGGACGTGATCCGGGCGCTGAAGGAAACGGATGCGGAAATCGGCTTCGCCTTCGACGGCGACGGCGACCGTCTGGGCGTCGTGACCAAGGACGGCCAGATCATCTATCCGGATCGCCAGCTCATGCTGTTTGCCGAGGAAGTGCTCTCGCGCAACCCGGGCAAGCAGATCATCTACGACGTGAAGTGCACGCGCAATCTCGCGAAGTGGGTGAAGGAAAAGGGCGGTGAGCCGCTCATGTGGAAGACGGGCCACTCGCTCGTGAAGGCGAAGCTGCGCGAAACCGGCGCGCCGCTCGCGGGCGAAATGAGCGGCCACGTGTTCTTCAAGGACCGCTGGTACGGCTTCGACGACGGCCTGTACACGGGCGCGCGTCTGCTCGAAATCCTCTCGCGCGTGGCCGATCCGAGCAAGCTGCTCAACGACCTGCCGAATTCGCACGCCACGCCCGAGCTGCAGCTGAAGCTCGAGGAAGGCGAGAACTTCGAGCTGATCGGCAAGCTGCAGAAGAACGCGAAGTTCACGGGCGCGGACGAGGTCATCACCATCGACGGCCTGCGCGTGGAATACCCGGACGGCTTTGGTCTTGCCCGCTCGTCGAACACCACGCCCGTGGTCGTGATGCGTTTCGAGGCCGACAATGATGCCGCGCTCGCGCGCATCCAGGCCGACTTCAAGCGGGTGATTCTCGCCGAGAAGCCGGACGCGAAGCTGCCGTTCTAAGCCTCCAGGGGCCGCTGTGCCCCTTGCGGCTCCTTGCGTTCATATGACGCGCCTAACGGCGCCGCGCCAGTTACAGCGCGGCGCCGTTTGCATTCCTTTCCGCGCATTTCCCCGGTTTTTCTTTGCATTTGCGTGCGGCGCGCTAAAATTGCCCACCTTTTTAATCTGTCCGCACAAAGTACCCTGAGCGTGCAAAAGATCCTCATCGTGCGCGTGTCGTCGCTTGGCGACGTCGTCCACAACATGCCCGCCATCGCCGATATCCGGCGGCGGTACCCCGACGCGCAGATCGACTGGCTCGTCGAAGAAGGCTTCCAGTCGCTCGTCGAGCTCGTGGAGGGCGTGCGCCGCGCGATCCCGTTTTCGCTGCGCCGCTGGCGCAAGGGCCTCTTCTCTGCTGCCAACTGGCGCGAGATCGGCGCGTTCCGGCGCGCGCTCGCGGCCGAGAAGTACGACCTCGTGATCGACTGCCAGGGGCTCATCAAGACGGCATGGGTGGCGAGCTGGGCGCGCGGGCCACTCGTCGGCCTGGGCAACCGCACCGATGGCGCGGGCTACGAGTGGCCGGTGCGCTTCTTCTACGACCGCTCGATTCGCATCGAGCCGCGCACCCACGTGGTCGAGCGTACGCGCAAACTGGTCGCGGGCGCGCTCGATCTCGCCCCGCCGTCGCCCACCGACGATATCGAGTTCGGCCTCGACACCTACCGCGCCGCGCAGGCGCTCGCGGGCGTTGGGCTGAACCTGCCGGTACCCTATGTCGTGTTCGTGCACGCCACGTCGCGCGCCGACAAGCAGTGGCCCGACCAGCACTGGATCGAGCTTGGTCAGGCGCTCGTGAGGCGCGGCGCGTCGCTCGTGCTGCCCTGGGGCAGCGAGGCCGAGCGCGCCACGAGCGAGCGCCTCGCGCGCGAATTCGGTGAAGCCGCGATCGTGCCGCCCAGGCTCTCGCTGCCTGCCGTGGTGGGCCTGGTCGACGGCGCGGCCGCCACGGTGGGCGTGGACACGGGGCTCGTGCACATCGCGGCGGCGCTGAAGCGCCCGACCGTCGAGTTGTACAATTTCGCGACCGCCTGGCGCACGGGCGGCTACTGGTCGCCGAACGTCGTCAATCTGGGCACGGCAGGCCAGCCGCCAACGCTTGCGCAGGTGAAGGGCGCGCTGGCGGGCTTCGGGCTGCTGTAGCGGCGCGCCGCCGCAGCGCAGGCGCCTGACATACTGAGGGGCTGCGGCGCGTCAAGGCGCACCACTGAGGCTGCGGGTATAAGAATCGGCGCTCGCGGGGTTGCACGAGTGAGCGCCAGGGCTTGGCCGGCATGAATCGCGCGAGATGGCAAAGAGGCGGGCAACTGGGCACGCCACGCTCGCACCGCGCCACACCGGCAGGCAATCAGATCCATCGCTTCCAGGGGCGAACAATGAACGATTCCCAGATCATCGAAATCACGTCCGCAGACTGGCACGGCCAGCAGCTCTCGCAACCGCGCGAGACGCTGCTCGACGCCGTCGAGCAGGGCAAGGTGCTGTATTTTCCGAATCTGGCCTTCGCGATCGAAGGCGGCGAGCGCGCGCTGCTCGACCCCGCGATCGCCGACCCCAAGCGCAAGAACATCAGCCTCGACCCGAACGGCGGCGCGCTGCACGGCGTGCTCGGCGACACTGTCACGCAGACGGCCGTGCGTGCGTTGATCGCCCGCTACCAGACCTGCGCTCGCACGCTGGTGGACGGCCTCTTTCCCGAATACACCGGCAAGCTGCGCGTGGCGCCTACGAGCCTGCGCCTGCATCAGGTGGAAACGCGTGAGACCTCGTGGCGCAAGGACGATTCGCGCCTGCACGTGGATGCCTTTCCCTCGCGTCCGAACTACGGCGAGCGCATCCTGCGCGTGTTCACCAACGTCAACCCGAACGGCGTGCCGCGCGTGTGGCGCGTGGGCGAGCCGTTCGAGGACATGGCAAAGCGCTTCCTGCCCAACATCAAGCCGCAGTTTCCGGGCTCGGCGTGGCTGCAGAACCTGCTGCACATCACGAAGTCGCAGCGCAGCGAGTACGACCATCTGATGCTCAATCTCCACGACGGCATGAAGGCCGATCTCGATTACCAGAAGGCGTGCCCGCAGGAGACCATCGGTTTTCCGCCGGGCAGCGTCTGGGTGTGCTTCTCCGATCACACTTCGCATGCGGTAATGTCCGGTCAGTTCATGATGGAGCAGACCTTCTTCCTGCCGGTGAAGGACATGGTGCATCCCGAATGGGCGCCGCTCGGCATTCTCGAACGCCTCAAGGGCAAGGAACTGGTTTGAATCCACGTGCGATGCGCTTGCCGATCCACGCCTCCTGCCGCGCGGCCGCGGCGTTTCGCATGACCGTGGCCGACGCGGAGGCCCGATGCTGAGAGCGATCTATCGCGCGGCCTGGTGGCTCATTGCCCCGCTCGCGGTCCTGCGGCTATTCATTCGCTCGCGCCGGGAGCGCGGCTATCGGGAGCATATCGGCGAGCGATTCGGCTATGCGGCAGGGCGTTTGCCCGAGGACGATGCGGCGCTCATCTGGGTGCATGCCGTCTCCGTGGGCGAAACCCGCGCGGCTCAGCCGCTCGTCGACGGGCTGCTGGCGGCGCGGCCTGACGCGCGCATTCTGCTCACGCACATGACGCCGGGCGGCCGCGCAACCGGCGAGCAGCTGTTCGGCAATCGCGTGTTGCGCTGCTACCTGCCGTACGACATGCCGCACGCCGTGCGGCGTTTCCTGCACGCATGGCGGCCGTCGCTCGGCCTCGTGATGGAAACCGAGGTCTGGCCCACGCTCATCGACGAGTGCAAGCGTGCCGACGTGCCGCTCGTGCTCACCAACGCGCGCATGTCGGCGCGCTCGTTCAAGCGCGCGGCGAAGTTCGGCGCGGGCGCGCGCGAGGTGTTCGGCGGTTTCACACGTGTGCTCGCGCAAAGTCCCTCCGATGCGGAGCGCCTCACCGCGCTTGGCGCGCGCAACGTGGCGGTGCTTGGCAACCTCAAGTTCGACATGGCGAGCCCGCCGGCGCTGATCGCGCGGGGCCGTGAATGGCGGCGCGCGATCGGCGAGCGGCCGGTGTGGGTGGCGGCGAGCACGCGCGAAGGGGAAGAGGAGCTCGTGCTACAGGCCTTCGCGGCACTCGATGTGCCCGACGCCCTTTTGATCCTCGTGCCGCGCCATCCGCAGCGCTTCGATGAGGTGGCAGCACTCGTGGAGCGCAGGAACTACAAGCTCGAACGGCGCTCGCGCTGGGCGCCGCCCGCGACTGCGGCCGCTGCGGCGCACGCGGGCGTGCGCGTGTTGCCGCAGGATGTGAGTGTGCTGCTCGGCGATTCGATGGGGGAGATGGGCGCTTACTACGCTGCCGCCGATCTCGCGTTTATCGGTGGCAGTCTCCTGCCGCTCGGCGGGCAAAATCTGATCGAAGCGTGCGCCGTGGGCGTGCCGGTGCTGATCGGGCCGCACGTGTTCAACTTCACGCAGGCCACCGCCGACGCCACGGCCGCGGGGGCGGCCCTGCAGGTTAAGGATCCCGCCGATCTCGCGCGCGCCTTGCACGAACTCTTCAACGACAAGTCACGCCGGGTTGCGATGGGCGCGGCTGCCGCCGCATTCGCCTCGCGCCACCGTGGCGCGACGGCGCGCACGGTGGATGTTGTAGAGGCGCTCGTCTCGGATGTATGAATTCGCGCGCGGTAGCGCGCAGTTCGCTCAATTCCACCGCGCTCGCCGCACGTCAATGGCAGGTTGTGCGTACACCGCTTGCCGACCTGAACGAGCTCTGATTGCGCCAAGCTCGAACAGAGCATGGCAATCGGTCTGCTCGCGCGGTTCACCCAGGCAGAATATCTTTCATGACATTCACCACATCATTTGGCTCAATGCTCGTCACATCACTGGCCCCCGTCAGTGGAGCACATTTAAAAAAATCGTTCTCGACGTAGCGGGTTCTCGGGTCAATGTCATTGCTAAACAAAGCGATGGTCGGCACGCCGGCCGCGTGCGCAATATGCAGAAGCCCGCCGTCCGCCCCTACAAATAGCCTGCTCTGACTTATCAGGGAAAAGCATTCATGGATCTTCAACTTGCCAACCAATGAGGTGAGCTTCAGATTCCTGAATTGCATGCCGATCAGATCGTTTGCTTCCGCGAGTCCATTATCCGATCCGACCAGGACGAACTCATAACGCGACAACCCCGCATCATCGTCGAGCCGAGCTAGAACCTCTGCCCACTTACCGTAGATACGGGGGGATTCCCTGCCGCCGACCGAAATGGCGACTCTCCCGGCACAGCCCTCCGATGGAAAATCATCGCACCTGGGAGCGTCGAGGACGAGTCGGGCACTTTTATACAGGTCCCTCTCGGCGATCCCGCATTTCAGGATCTTGTTGAAAGCGTAGTAGCTGAACTGTATGTGATTGAAATTGCGCCCTGCATACCATCCGATCAGGCTGGTAAATCTCGATTGGCTCGCATGCCTGATTTTTTCTTTTATTACGCGAATTCCAAGCTTGTTCAGTATGATGAAATCGTATTCGCTGAAATTGATTTGACGATAATCCGTGTAGATTTTCGATATGTACCGGTCATGCCGAAAGAGCTCGGCCAGTGACGGATCGAGCACAACATCCAGCTTGTACGGGGTGCTGCCAATTAATGCCCGCCCGGAAAGATCCATCAACGCGTCGCCGATGTTGTTGACGCCGCTGTACGCCAATAAAATCCGGGCGCCATCATGCAAGTCCGCGGCTTCCGTATACAGGCCGAGCTGCCGGTTAAATGAAAGTATCGACCATTTATGCAACTGCTTTTTCAGAAGCGAAATCTTCTTATAAAAAGAGAGATTCTCGACCTCATCCTGAATGATTCCCGGATGAGGAACGCGAAGGCTTCTATCTATAAAACCATGGACCGGTTCGACTTTCCTTTTTTCACTCTGCATGAGCCTGCCCGCAACGTCCTTATCCTTTGACCGAAAGCCTATTATGCCACCGTGTGTCTGATGTACTCGCGCTCCGGCGACGCCTTAGAATCGCTAGCGCAAGTCGCCCACGAAACGTGAACAGATAACTGCAGCAGCGAGGGACGCCTAAGGTAACCGGCGGCGAAGCCGTCCGGGTTGAACGGAATGTTAGGCCGCCCATCGACAGCATGCGCCACTACCAGAGAAGCGGCGCCAGCCGGTAATGTACCCGGCCTCGATAGTCGCAGTAGCCCGCGAGGTTGGCCGCCAGGTAGACCTCCTCGCGCGTCAGCCGCCACACGATGACCGGGACGATCAAGGCAGCCGGGATAAGCGCCCACCACGAGCCCAGCGCGAGGGGTATTCCGGCGATCATGATCAGCGCGCCGGCGTACATAGGGTGGCGCACGATGGCATAGGGACCGGTGTCGATGACGTGCTGGCCCTCGGCGATCTCGATCGTGCTGGCGGTGAAGGTGTTCTCGCGGAAGGTAAGGAAAACAATCAGGAAGCCGATGGCGATCATGGAGTCGCCAGCGAGCGAAACGGCGGCGGGCACCTGGGACCAGCCGAAGCGTCTGTCGAACCCCGACGCGGCGAAGATGGCCAGAAAGACAGATCCCGCCAGCCCCTGGACGACGTTCTGCATCGGATCGGGCTCCGAGCCAGGCACCGCCTTCACTCGCCGCTCCAGCAGCGCCCTGTCGCGGAACCAGAGCCAGACGGTGATGGCCCCGGCGCATCCAAAGAACACCGCCAGCATCGCCCACGCGCGCCCATCGTCCAGCGTCCCCGCCGAACCGAAGAGCACGCCGGCGATGACCACGAACAGGAAGACGAAGCCCCTAAAAGCGCGCATTAGCAGCATAAGCAAAGCCCATAAGTGGCCGAATGCAGCACAAGAGTATAAACGCGGCGCAAATGAAGAACCGGCTGTCTTGAAGGATTTCCGTTTGCTGGCGCATGAGTTTGTTGATTTATTCAAGCCGCCGGCCTTCTCTCAATAAATGAGTACCATATCATTGCGCACGTGCGGACGATCCGACTGGCTGCGGTGGCCTTGCCGCATGCGGGTGTGCGGTTGTTCCCTCAGGACGTAAGCGTCCTGCGCGGCGACTCGATGGGGAGATGGGCGCTTACTCCGCCATCGCTGACCTTGCATTCATTGGTGGCAGTCTGTTGCCACTCAGTGGGGAGAAACTGGTCGAAGCGTGCGCAGTAGGCGTGCAGGTATTGATCGGGCCGCACGTGTTCAACTTCACGCAGGCCACCGCCGACGCCACGGCCACGGGCGCGGCCTTGCAGGTTAAGGATCCTGCCGATCTCGCGCGCGCCTTGCACGAACTCTTCAACGACAAGTCACGCCGGGTTGCGATGGGCGCGGCTGCCGCCGCATTCGCCTCGCGCCACCGCGGCGCAACGGCGCGCACAGTGGACGTTGTGGAGGCGCTCGTCCCGGATGTATGAATTCGCGCGCGGTAGCGCGTGCGCCAGTCGCACAACGACAACATGGACACGGTTGGACAAGCGCCTATGACGAAGACGATCTCGCGAATCCTCATCGCGCATCCGCGCTTTCCGCCCTTGGCTGACGACTACGCCGATGCTTTCGAGAAGGCTGGCGTGAAGGCGAAGACCTTCATCATCGAGGATCAGATCCACTGGGTCTCACGCTACATTTTTTGCAGAATCAACAAGCTCGCCCGTACGCTTCGCCTCGTCCCGAGAGGCACGGACTTGTTCCGCAAGCACCATCTGAGTGAGGCCAACCATCTGGCGACACGGCTCAGTGAAGAAGTGGCTGCCTATCAGCCCGATGTCGTGCTGTGCATTCATGGCAAAAGAGCCGAAATCTTCCGGTTGCGGGAATCAAGAGTCACGAAGGCAGGCAGGTGGGTCGAGAAAAACGACAACTGGTCCGAACTGGAAGCGGCCACGCGCGACTTTGACGTCTACTTCGCATTCGCACCCGCTGTCGTCGACGCGATTCAGTCGCATGGTCGTGAGGCTCGCTACCTGCCGCACGGTGCCAATGTTCGTCAGCATTATCCGATTGCTGGCACTGCCAAAGAAATCGATCTGGTATTTCTCGGCGCCTGGAGTCCGTGGCGTGACCAGGTCATTGCTAGCGCGTTCCAGGCGACGCAGGACATCGCGCTATATGGGCATTCGTGGATCAAGAAAAGCCGGCTGCCACGCGATATGCTGCGCCGTATCCACAAAGGAGACGTCATCCTCGGTGCGCCTCTGAATGCGCTTCACAACAAGGCACGCGTGGCCCTCAATGCGGACCGGACGGTCAGGCTCGGTCTGAACATGAGGTATTTCGAAGTGCTTGCCAGCGGGTCATGCCTGTTGACGGATAAAGCCGAGGATCTTCACGACTATTTCACCGACAACGAGCATTTGTGCGTCTATCAGGATCTCGAGGACAAGCAGCGAAAGCTGCGATGGCCCTCGACAACGAGGACGAGCGTCTGCGAATCAGCGCGAATGGTTTGCGCGAAGTTTCACAGCACCATACTTGCGACCACCGGGTCCAGTCGCTGATGGCGATGATTGGATCGCCGCAATGACGCGGCCAGTGATAAGCCGCCTTCGAACGTTGCAGGTGGAACGTCGTTGTGCTGCTCGTGTTGTAGTCAGCACCGTCTCTTCTCCTGCTGGAGGTGAGGCGCGGTTACTCACGCTGGCGACGATTTTGCTTTCATCGGCGGCAGTTTCTTGTCGCTCGGCGGGCACAACCTGATCGAAGCATGCGCCGTAGGCCTGCCGGTGCTGATCGGGCCGCACGAGTTCAACTTCAGCACCTCCGACGCCACGGCCGCGGGCGCCGCCCCGCCCCGCAGCTTCAGGTCCCCGCCGATCTCGCGCGCGGCTTGCGCGAACTCTTCAACGACAAGCCGCGCCGGGCCACCATGGGCGCGGCTGCGGCGGCATTCGCCTCGCGTCACCGCGGCGCATACGGTGGACGTTGTACAGGCGCTCGTTCCAGATGTATGACCTTGCGTGCGGTAGCGCGTAGTCCGCTCAATTCCACTGCGCTCGCCGTATCTCAATGGCAGAGTTGAACGTTCACCGCTTCCGTCCTGGGCGAGTGTGGATTACACCATGCTCGGACACAGCAGGCGATCGGCCTGCGAATCGAAGAGTGGCAGTTCGACCATAACTGAGCTCGGCCACACGGCTCACCGGCGGCACGACTCCTGTTGACCGCATTTCGGAACTTCGCGAAATCCTACCCCTCTTGGGGAAGTGGAAAGCGTGTACGACGAGCGGAAAAGCACAAGTGACCCCTGTTTTATGATGCATTTCCTCTGGCCGCTGTGTTCAGCCAGGAGCAGGTACCTGATCCACGCGGCTACCAGGGCACCGGCGACCGGATTTTCGTTCAAAGCGGGCAGGGTTGGCCCCCTGACGCGCTGAACGTGGCTGTCGAGAACTTCCTCTGGATCGTGGCGGCCGTTATGTTCAAACAATGTGCGAACGTCGACTACTACCGGAAGACCGTGCTCAATCGAATGGGGTGGCGGTGACGGGGCGGTTGACCCCGATCGCCGGAGCTTGACCTCGCTCATGAGAGGAACCCGTGGATCTTGATATCAGGCGCACTGTGCCATTCCATTGACGCCGCTAAGGGGCGACCGGGAACCTGCCACAAAGCCAGAGCATCGCGCTCTGGCTTCTCTTGCATTTCCGGGGCGCAGAGCCGCGGCGGGCAGTCTTTCAACGTCTCTGGCCTTCGGTGAGACATCATGACCCGCAACAAGCCCCCGACCAAACTCGTCACGTCGGGTACGGCTTTGCAAGCTAGGCCGATCGGCGGCAAAACGATGTCGGATCCAACTCGATCTAGAACGCCGGGCGCAGTTCGATAGCGAACTTGATCAGTTTTTCCTTACGGCGATATTTACCGGTCGTTATATTGTTGTATCCGCAATTATTACCCGATTTCTCCATTCGCCAAGAAGCGCGCTATTATTTTTTCCGAAGCCGTTGAACTACACAATAATCGCCGGTACCATTGCGCCGATTCATGCGACGTTAATCAGTCGGTTAATCATTTCCGGCTGTTTCGGGATATTCATCTGGCATACGCCGGTAATGGAATTATGCGTTTTGAACCAAGGCTGTTTGACAAGCTGTTTTATAACGCGCCGGATTCCGCTGCCGTGCGTACGCTCTCGCTCGAAGAGCTCAAGAGCACCGTGGCGCAGGATCTTGAAGCCCTGCTAAACACGCGTATGGCGTTTTCGGAGGACGACCTGGGCGGCTTTCCCGAATGTTCGCGCTCGATTATCACCTACGGCTTGAACGACTTCTCGGGGCGAACACTCGCAAGCCACGACGACCGCAAGTTCATCTGCGAATCCATCGGGCGGGCTATCGCGCGGCATGAGCATCGCCTGGTGGACGTGAGGGTGACGCTTGAGATGCGTGCGCGGTCCACCAATGCACTGCACTTCGCCATCAAGGCCATGCTGGTGGTCCATCCGGCGCAAGAACGGGCCAGTTTCGATGCACAGCTGCAGCCTTCGACACACCGGTATTCGGTCACGCGTGGGCGCGGCAAGGCTCAGGGGACGTTCGGTGGATGACCTGTTACGGCACTACGAGCGCGAGCTGACGTTCCTGCGCCGCTATTCGTCAGATTTCGCCCAACGCTACCCGAAGACCGCCGGGCGTTTGGGAGTCAGTGGCGAGCACGTCGAGGACCCGCACGTTGAGCGACTGATCGAATCGTTCGCGTTTCTTGGCGCGCGCATCAGCAAGAAAATCGAGGACGACTATCCCGAGTTCACCGATGCGCTCCTGGAGGTCCTGTATCCGCACTACCTGCGGCCCTTTCCAGGGATTTCCAGGCGCACTGGCCAGGAAATCAACCGCTGCCAACCACGCAGCGGCGATTCGATCCTCGTGTAACCCGCACACCGAAACGAACGGAAAAAAGATCATGGATGCCTACGAGCAGATCCGCGATATCAGCCAGGGCGTGGTCCAGAACGACCGGCTGCTGAAGCTCGATACCCCGCTGGGCAAGGATGTGCTGTTGCCACTGCGCGCGGTCGGCCAGTCGAGGATCGGTCGCGATTACGGCTTTACGGTCGACATGGTGTCGGCTTTCCGGCAGATCGAACTCAAGCAGTTGATCGCCCAGCCCGTCACGCTCTGGATCCGCCAGAACGATAAGACGTACCAGCCGCATCACGGTTACGTGCATACAGCGCGCCGGCTTGGGGCCGATGGGGGGCTTGTTCACACGCAGCTCGAATTTGCCTCATGGTTACACTTCCTGCGCTTTCGCAAGGATGCCCGTATCTGGCAGGATAGGACAGTACAGGACATCCTGGCCGACGTGTTCAATGCGCATCCGCAGGCGCGAGGCCGGTTCCGCTTCAACCTCTACGGGCAACTTAAGACACCGCTCGCTCCGCGCTCGTTCTGCATGCAGTACGAGGACGACTGGACCTTTGTGCACCGACTCCTCGAGGCCGAGGGCCTCTGGGGCTACTTCGAGCAGGCGGAGGATGGACAGTCGCATACGCTGGTCATCACGGACTACAACTACTTCGCGAGCGAGCTCAAGCCCGGCCAGATTCACTTCTCGCGCTCGGCGATTGACGCCGAGGTTGACGGTTTCTCGCAATGGTCGGGTACGCGCACGCTTCAGAGTGTGCGCTATACGAGTGTCACCGGGGACTACAAGGCGCCCCTGAGCAGCAAGACCCAGAGCAAGAACACCGTGCCCAATCAGGGTGATCTGCCTGACCAGACCGAGGTCTACGAATACACCGGGAAATACACGTGGCTGGACAACAACCGGGGCGACCACCTGGCAACGCTGCGCATGGAGGAGTTCGAGTCGCGCGCCAAGCGGTTCCATGGTGCAGGCAGTGTCCGCCGTATGGACGCAGGCCGGTATTTTGAACTCGTAGATCACCCCGACCATGAGAGGGACGCGCAACAGCAGCGCCAGTTCCTCGCCATCGAGGTGCAGTGGTTTATCGAGAACAACCTGCCCGCTGGCAACACGCGACCGTTCCCGGGGAGCCTGGAGGGCGAAGTCGCGCAGATGCGCGAGAGCTACCAGGGCGAGGCGTCGGAGGATGACACGCCGCGGGCACCACGGAAAACAGCGGCAGGGGAGCGCGACGGCTTCTTTCTGACGCTGGTCGAGGCTCAGCGCATGAGCGTGCCGTACCGCAGCCCGTTCGAGCACAAAAAGCCGCAGATGCAGATCCAGACGGCGACCGTCACCGGCCCGTCGGGCGCGGAGGTCTACACCGATCCGCTGAACCGCATCAAGGCTCGCTTCGAGTGGGACCGCCTGAACCCGGGTGACGAAAAATCCTCGTGCTGGCTGCGGGTGGCGATGTCGGACACGGGCGGCGGCTACGGTGGCGTGCATGTGCCCCGTGTGGGCGAAGAAATTCTCGTGGACTGGGTGAACGGGGATTGTGACCGGCCTATTGTGACGGGCCGCGTGTACAACGGTTCGGCGACGCCGAACTGGCACTCGAACGGAATACTGTCGGGCTACCGGTCGAAAGAGTATGGCGGCGGCAGTGGCTATAACCAGATGGTGCTGGACGACGCAACGGCCCAGAACCGCATGCAACTCTACTCGACAAGTGCGAATTCCCAGCTTCATTTAGGGTACCTGATAGCGCAGAACGACAATACGCGCGGTGCGTATCTGGGCAGTGGCTTTGACCTGAAGTCGGATGCGTATGGCGCAATCCGTGCGGGCCAGGGGCTGTATGTCTCGACGCATCCGGCAGGCGTTGCCCAGCCGATGAACGTGACCGCCGCAAGCGAGCAACTGGCGAGCGCGGAAAGCGTGGCCGATCTGGCGTCGCAGGCGAGTACGGCAAACCAGGCGGAGAGCTTGCAGGATGGCCTGGACGCCCTGAAAAAGTTCACCGACGCGACGCAATATAGCGTAGCAGGCAGCAGCGGTAGCGGCGGCAACACGGGCGGCGGCGGGACCGGTAACGCCAACGGATTTTCCACACCGATCATGCTGATCGCGAGCCCATCGGGCGTCGGGATGTCGACGCAGGATTCGGTCCACATCACGGCAAACCAGCAGGTCAACATCGTGAGCGGAAAGAACACGCATGTGGCCACCGGCCAGTCGCTGGTTGCCAGCGTGATGGAGAAGATCAGCCTGTTTGCCCAGAACGCCGGGATCAAGCTGTTCGCCGCGAAGGGCAAGGTTGAGATTCAGGCGCAGAGCGACGAGATGAAGCTTGCTGCGCAGAACGATGTGACGGTCACGAGTTCGAATGGCAAGGTCGTGATCTCGGCGGACAAGGAAATCTGGATCGGCGCGGGCGGCTCGTACATCAAGATTACGCCCGACCAGATCGAGAATGGGTCGAGCGGAAAGATCCTCGAGCGTGCTGCGTCGTGGAGCAAGCAGGGTGCGTCGTCGATGCGGTTGCCTGCACCGCTCACAAGCGTCCCGAAGGGCTGCGCCTGGAAAACGGCTGCCGCGTCGGCTGATAGCGCATCAAGTGTCCCGCTGGAGTAACTGCAATGGATCATCCGAATACCCCAGGCGCTGTGCAGGAGGCAGATGGCGGCTCCGAGGAAGAAGTCGTCAACGCGACCCTCGACGTCCTGCGCACGTATTTCAGCAAGAATCCGGAGATGCACTGCTTCCTGGCCGTCGATCCGGCGCAGCGGGATCTGACTGACGAAGAACGCTCAGGCCCGGACGCTGCCGCCTCGCGTGCGGTGGTGGAAATCGATCACGACGGGTTTCCGGAGGCGCATCAACCTTACCTGATTGAGCTGGACCTCGCGACGCCGACGGGTATGACGCTTTTGAAAGAGAGCGTCCGGCTGGCGCACGAAGACAGACGTCCGGAATCGATGGCTGCGGGACTGGGGCAGCGCATTGGTGGATGGCTCGCCAGTTCTGCGTCGCTTGCCGAGGTGGCTGCGCACTGGTCCGGCCACGCGCTGCAATACGACGATCAGGGTCACGCATGCGTGCTGCGTTTCTACGACGCGCGCGCGCTCAGCCTGATCTGGCCGATGCTGAGCGGGCGACAGCAGCAGGCATTGCTGGGGCCAGTCAAGGTCTGGCATGCACTTGATGCGAGTGCGAGGCCACGCGTCTACAGCCAGACTGGTGAATCAAACCGGGAACTGGCGCTGACCGCTGCTCAATGGCAGCAGATTCATCGTCATGGCCCGATCAACCGGGCGCTCGCACTGCATGCGGTGGCGAAGGGGCGTCAGCCCAAGCCATCGGACATCGAAACGGCCGTTGCCGCTGCGGAGCGGGCGGAAAGATATGGCCTTGCCGACCGGAACGACCACATCGCTTTTATTGGTCACGCGCTGGCATGGCATCCACAGTTCGATCTGTATCCGAAGGTGCTGAGTGTCCTGGGCAACATGGCGCCGGATGATTTTTATACCGCAGGCATCAGCGAACTGACGCAGGCCGATATTGCGGACATCCGCAGTGGCGCGTGGTATGACCGGCTGACCCCGCCCACGCTCCGCTAAAGCCCGCTTTTGGCACAGTCTGAATCAGATACGTAGGGAAATGTATGGCAGCCAAACCGAAGTGTGACAATTGCGAGAAAACCGGCCTGGCGATCCTGCCTGTGCGATACACGGTCCTGCCCAAGGACGTGAAAGCCCAAATGCCGGGCGGCCTGAGCGGGGAGCGCGTGACGGGTGTCGGCTTGACGGATCATCACTACGGCGTGCGCACGTTACGCGAGGGCTGGATCTATCTCTTCTACGAAGTGGGTGCGCGAGGTAGCCAGTACTGGGAGGTCTACAAGGTGACTGCGGACGGTCGTCTCTGGAAGCACGACCTGGCGTCGCCGGCATCTCCGACGCTGTCCGGCGAAACCAGAACCGATCCGGCCTGCGCACAATGCGCCATCGCCGTACCGATGGATATCATCGCCATCGAGCAACCGAAGAAGTGTACCGGGAAGGTCTACATCGCATTTTCCGAACATGCATGGCACGCCGAAGTCTTCAATCACTACAAGACGGATGCGAAGCTGCGCACGGCGCGGATGCAGTACATTGAGCCGTCGAAGTGGATCAAGGGGGGCGCGGATGCCCACGGGCATGCCATTGCGGCGACTGAGTCTGCCATCGACGCTGTACTTGAATACATGCCGGCGTTCGATCCGAAGCAGTTCAGCCTGCCCGACGACAAGCAGCCGTTCAGCACGGATAAGGGCGACTACAAGGACGACTGGCTGAAGCTGAAAGTCACGCGCTATCCCCTTTTCATCCGGCAGGCCTCGCCGCTCTCGACGAGCCAGGCGCTTGTAAAACTGATGCAGCAGGTCGGTACAGACGCTTCCGGGTCATCCCATCCGCCAATGCTGCTTGCGCTCTGGGACAGTATCGGCAATGTCCACGAACTCAACGGGTTCCGCAGCGATCCTGTGTCATGGCTTGACCGTTACGTGGCGACCGAGCGCACGCTGCAGGTCGGGGCGCAGCATGATGTTGACGCGGCGAAAGCGATCGTCCAGTCGCGCAATGAGGAGCGGGTCAAGGGGCAGGATACCGTGATGAATCCCCTCGCCAGCCCGGACGCGCCGGCGATGCTGGCAAAGCAGCGTGCCCAGGCACTGGCCGGTGCCGATCCGGCGCGGGCTGCGCAGATCAACGCGTTCTACGACGACCAGGCCTGGATGGCAGCCAACAATACGCCGCCCAGTTACCAGCGACGGCTCAACGTGATTGGAATCAGTTCCTCGGCCACCAATCCTAATTCAAGCGCACCCTATACCGGTGCGTATCGCGACGAGGTCATGTCGGAGGCCCGTGCGTATGCACAGAAGAAGGGCGGGCAGCATGCCCGCGATCTTCAGTCGCAGATTGATTCCTCGACGGCCTATGAGTGGTCGAAATACGCGGCGCGACTCAGGGCGAAGGATCTCGATCATTTTCGCGACCAGTACCAGAAACTACGGACGTCCGTCCATGACCTGCAGGAAACCCGGAGCGCAGACGTTGGGGCCTGGCTGCAGGCGCAGCTACTGTTCGACACGCTGGAGGACTATGGGTCCACTGACCTCAATGATGCGGCCGCGTTCGAGATTGTCGTCACCGACGCAACGGCGGGATTGGGTAGTACGCCCACGGGGAAGAAGATTCTCGATACGCTCGTCGCGCAGTGGAATCCCGTCGAGCTTCCGAGTCTCATCTGGCGCGTCTTCGCGATGAACCAGATGGACGCGCGTCAGGAGCTTGCGGAATATCTGAAGACCGCGCAGGCGAAAAAGGATACGCCGCTGGCTGCGCCTGCGGGCCAGGCAGCAGGCGGTCATAGCCCCGGTGTCGATGCCGTGATCAGTGCATCCGGCACGCTCGCCAAACTGAACGGTTACTACAGCAAGCTCGCGTCGCTGGCAACTCAAAGCGATCCGGCAAAGATCACACCAGCAGGCAACGCGCTCAAACGTCTTCATGCCGACACGTTCGTGATGAGCGTCGGGGATGCGATCTATCGAAAATTCCGGATTAACCAGATGGGTGATTTCGTCGGTGAGAAACTCATCCAGACGCTTTTACTCACACGCGCCGGCGTGTCCAACACCGATGCGATCGCTCTGGTGCGCAAGCAGGCGGATCTCGAACTGATGAGTCGCGAGGAAAAACTCTCGCGTGTACGCGCTGCGGTTCCCTTCCTGCGCGCGGGTGCTTCCGCGAAAACACCGCCTGCCACGAAGGATCTGTACGACACGTGGCATCAGATGGCGCAAACCGAAGACGGCGTGAAGTCATTACGAGCGGCCCGGATTGGTGTCGTAGCAATGCTGCTGGAGTCGGTCAACTTCTACAAGCTCATGACGGGTGCCAAGGACGATGATACCAACAAGAAACTGGTGCAGTCCGGCGTCTCCCTGCTCTCATCGATGATCACGATCACCATGACACCGTATTATGCGGCGCTGAAGAACTCGAATCGCACGCGGGCCTGGAAGTTTGTGGGGGGAGGATTGGGCGCGATCGGAGCCGCGATTTCCGTCTGGATGGACTCAGCGAAAGCCATCGATGCCGGTTCTAAAAGGCAGTTTGATGCAACGATAATTTACACAATTAAAACACTCACAGATTTCGGTATTACCGGCGCCATCGTGATCGACACCATCAGTACATCGGCCCCGTTGCTCAAGACGATCGCGAGGCGATATGGCACGGAAGCTGTGATTGCGGCCGTAGAGGCCATAACGGAGAGAGCAGCTGCCTGGGCAGTTCTAAGAGGGATCGGCATGCTGCTGGGATGGGAGGCGGCGATCGGTCTGATCGTGCTCCAGGCCGCTGCGGACTGGCTTACGCCCACCGCCCTTGAAACGTGGTGCTCGGAATGCGCCTTTGGAACGGGCCGCACATCGTTCTTCCGCGCCAAGGACTACAGTGTGAAGCTCTATACGGACCCTGCCGAGCAGGAGAAGGACTATGTCTCAGCCATGACCCAGTCGATATGAAAAATCAAGAATCGAGGCAATCCACGGTCCTTCTGTCAGGCACGATCTCGGAACTGAAACGTTCGCGCCGGACTCGTGATTTTGTTCTGACGCAGGTTCAGCATCGACAGATCGGTGCGACTGCCGTGGCTGCGTCGCTGATGGGAGCAGGAGCCATCGGTATTGGCCTCATCAGCATGGCAGGTAATTCGGAAGAGGAGGCGGACTGGGTGCAGTTCAATCTGGACGGCAAACAGGTCGAGGGCTGGCTATGGATGATGCCGATGCTTAACGGTGACTCTGTTGAGGTCGCCGCAGAACAGATCGGCGAGAACCGGTACGTCGCCTATGCAGTCAGGCGAAAGGAAGACGGCTTGCTGGCGATTTATCCCCACGCAACCGCAGGGCGCAGCGCGCATTTCCGGAAATCGGTCAAGGCGTGGATATTAGTCTCAATTGCCATGTATGCAATTCTTCCCATTCTTTGGATCGCTCAGAGAGGGGTTGAGATATTCCAAAATGAAGGAGTAAGGTTTGGTCTTTTGATTGCCCTGCCATTCTGGATGGTTTTTTCTGGAATCATTGCATTGAGGGTCTCGTGGAAGCTCATGGGGTTCGTCAGAATGGCAGAATATATTTTTTCAATTTTCGAATGGAAAAATATACAAAAAATTGATCTCCGAAAAATTTCGCGGAAAAATCGCCTGGGCGACACATCCGCGAAATTCGGAAACCTCTATTTCAGGTACAAGGAATAGCTGATTTCGGAATCCTGCTATATGAGAAGCCAAGATTTGGGCCAATCCACGGTCCTTCTGTCAGGCACGATCTCGGAGCTGAAACGTTCGCGCCGGGCTCGTGATTTTGTCCTCACGCAGGTTCAGCATCGACAGATCGGCGCGACTGCCGCGGCTGCGTCGCTAATGGGAAGCGGAGCCATCGGCATTGGCCTGATCAGTATGGCAGGTAGTTCGGAAGAGGAGGCGGACTGGGTGCAGTTCAATCTGGACGGCAAACAGGTCGAGGGCTGGCTATGGATGATGCCGATGCTGAACCGCGATGTCGTTGAGGTTGCTGCAGAGCAGATCGGCGAGAACCGGTACGTCGCCTATGCAGTCAGGCGAAAGGAGGATGGTCTACTCGCGATTTATCCGCACGCGACCGCAGGAAGGAGTGCGCATTTTTGGAAAGCGGGTAAGGCATCACTATATTGGGTGATTGCAACTTATCTGGTGTTGATGATTATCGGGGTGATAAAAATAGGTGTAAAAATATTCATGAGCGACAATTTCATAACATTTTTATTGATATCTGCCCCATTTCTTGTAGTGTTTGCCGGAATTGTTTCCTTGCGTGTCGCCTGGAAGCTTATGGGCTTTGTCAGGTTGGCTGAACTGATTTTCTCGACGTTTGGCTGGAGCAACATAAAGAACATCGATCTCCGCAAGATTTCTCGAAAAAATCGCCTGGGCGACACATCCGCCAAATTCGGAAACCTCTATTTCAGGTACAAGGAATAGCTGATTTCGGTATCCTGCTATATGAGAAGCCAAGATTTAGGCCAATCCAGCGTGTTGCTGTCAGGCACGATCTCGGAGCTGAAACGTTCGCGCCGGACTCATGATTTTGTTCTGACGCAGGTTCAGCACCAACAGATCGGTGCGACTGCCGTGGCTGCGTCGCTGATGGGAAGCGGAGCCATCGGCATTGGACTGATCAGTATGGCAGGTAACTCGGAAGAGGAGGCGGACTGGGTGCAGTTCAATCTGGACGGCAAACAGGTCGAGGGCTGGCTATGGATGATGCCGATGCTTAACGGTGACTCTGTTGAGGTCGCCGCAGAACAGATCGGCGAGAGCCGGTACGTCGCGTATGCAGTCAGGCGAAAGGAAGATGGCTTACTGGCGATTTATCCCCACGCAACCGCAGGGCGCAGCGCGCATTTCCGGAAATCGGTCAAGGCATGGCTATGCTGGACAATTGTGGGTTATTTAGCGGTAACCACGCTAATGGTAATTCAGGCCGGGGGGGAATTATTTCATGACGACGGTGCAAGATTCTTTTTCTTGATGGTCATCCCATTTTTGATGGCTTTTACTGGAATCATTGCCTTGAGGGTCTCGTGGAAGCTCATGGGTTTTGTCAGGATGGCTGAACTGATTTTCTCGACATTTGGCTGGAGCAACATAAAGAACATCGATCTCCGCAAGACTTCACGGGAAAATCGCCAAGGCGATAAATCTGCGAAATTTGGCAATCTTTACTTCAGGTATAAGGAATAGCGGGGTCCGAAATTCTGGATAACGTGATACCTGATTTGAGCAATGGCAGCAAGCGAGGTAGTCCTATGAGCAAGGCCCTGGTATGCGATGGCGACCCGACCACGACTGGCGGACATGTCATCGCAACGACATCAAGCATGTACGACGGCCACAAACGTATCGCCCTTGATCACGAGATGGCCACGTGCGGCAAGTGCCCGGGCGAACATCCGATCCAGGGCACCGGCACAGACATGGAGGAGGATGGGCGAGCCTGTGTGCTCGACGGCGATCTCGTGCTGTGTCCGTGCAAGGACAACCACGTCAAGGCCGGCGGCGCCGCCGGGTGCGCGACTGACTGACGCGGAATACGTACCATGTCGACCTGGCCCGAAGATTCACGTTCCCTCGAACGCCTGCTCGCTGAACCCTGGCGTACGGAGTTCTTCCAGACAGCGCGCCTGCTCGAACGATGGTTCGTCGGTCACGGTCGCGCGCGGCAACAGGATGCGGTGCCTGACCGCATTACGTTTCGCACGACACTGTCAACGACATTACCGCCGAGCGAAATCGAGCAGATTGTCTCGTTTAATGCTGCGGGTGAGCGGTTGGGCGACAAACAGCAGCGCGCCGCGGCGGACGTGTTCCGGGTCGACGTCACTCCGGCCTTCTTTGGCCTGCTTGGCAGCCAGGGGGCGCTACCGCTGCGGTATACCGAGCAGATCACGCGGGAGCACCGTGATCCTCGCGCAGAATATCCTCCAGTTCGGCCCGACATGGAACGCGGTAGGTGCGTACAACGCCGCGTCGCCCGACAGGCGGCTTGCGTATGCGCGCAAGGTTTATGATGCCGCTCAGTCCATTTCCGGTTCACCGGATACGCCCATGCCCATTCTCCCGCCCTCGTTTACGCCGCCGCAGGCGTACATCCCGTTTGCGGGCCTCGAAATCACCAGCGCACCCGCCGTGTCGAAGAACACCGCGTCGGTCTCGTCCGACGCACTGTGGTATGCGATTCGATCGACGTCGACCGGGGTGCCCGTGAAGCAGCCCTCTGCGACGCCAGCGCAGTCTATCGATCCGCAGCCGGCACCGCCGAAGTCTCCGGTGCCCGGCACGAGCACCGATGCGCTCTGGTACATCACAAAGTAATCGGATTCCCATGACGGATATGTCGAGCGAATGTGAGCGACGGACAGTCCCAGACGCCGGTCCGAGCCTGCCCGTCTGGTTTAAGTCGGCGTTCGCGCACGTCACTCAGGACGAGTATCGGAAACTCGTGCAGGTCTGGAGTGAGGAGCTGGCATTGCGGGACATGGCCGCAACGTTGTCAGCGCTGCAACCGGAACATCTGGCGACAATTGCGTGCCCATATTGCGAGAACCGGAATGTCTCAGTGATAAAACCCGACCAGGCGTTCTATCATTGCGACGCCTGCGATTCGAATTTTTCCCGTTCGAAGAACACACCGTTTTATCGCCTTCAGCGTCAGAGCTATCCACGCATCTATGCAACGGCCGTTTTGCTGTGGGCCTCATGGACGCCGTTTGAAGCGTGGCGGATCTCGGGAGCCAGTGATGCGGGCCTGTTCAGGCGATACCGTAAGCGACTTGAAACCCTGTTTTCCGATGTGCTGGAGCAGTGTCGCGAGGCAGGGACGTTACCTGTTTCGCGACCGCGCTACCGGTTGGGCTTTTCGCCGGCCGACCAAGGGCTCCAGTGCCTGCGCTGCGGATCACCCGTGCAGTATTTCCACCGCAGCGATGGCGACAATCCCGGCGTTCAATGTATTGCCTGCGGGTACCAGACATACCTGCTTGCGAAACATCGGCAACGATTGCCTGTGCCGCAGGACGTAGCTTGCCCGCACTGCGACGGTCGCGATATTGCGAAGATTAACGAGGCAAGAACTCAACGTATCTTCTACAGATGTCGGGCGTGCAAGCGGATGTGGTATCCGGATGCGAGAAAGCTTAAAGTGTCTGCCGTCCTTAGACGCGAAGCTGATGAGAAACGGTGATCACCAGACAGTTTATGCCGCTGTGGGGGCCGGCGAGAACTCGACAACGTGTTCTACGTGGCAACGATCGCCGGCTCGGCACGCTTGATGGAGGCACTGGTGAAGAAGGACGTCCGTCCTCAAGCCCGCGGCACAAGGTGGCTCGCGGCATCCCTGGTCTGGTTCCTTGACGCTGGAGTCAACATAGATGCATTGGAATGAGCTTGCGGATTGGGCAAAGAATATGCCGCAGGACGCGGCGAACAACCGCCTGGAAGCCTGGATGAAACGCCTCCACCTCAGGACCCACCCGTCCAGTCATGGCGTGCCGTTGCAAGCGACGCTCGATCGAGACAGTGAAGTGTTTCGCGGTTCTCGCTCAGCCATGACTTGCGCGCAAAGGAATTGCGGTCCGATTATCAAGCGGAATTACAAAGACTCCTCTCAAGTCCACGTCAGGCACCTGAAACGCAAGTGAAGACCTGTGCGTCTAAAGCGCAGCGCACTGACAGCCGTGAAAAACCAACGGGCTCGCCTGCCGCTGCTCGGCAGGTGTAAAACTTGGCTGGCACAGGTCACGGGGAGAGACGACGCAGTCAACGGACGTTATCAGCCAAGGTTGAACATCCGAATGAGCGCCGCTCACTCGAGTTTCAGTGCGCGCGCGGTGTGGGGCAGCAGGAAGGAGTTCAACCTTCCTCGTGCCAGGGTGTGAGCTTGCGCTGCACGGCACGCAATCCGAGTTCGAGCACGAGCGCAATGGCGCCGATCAGCAGAATGCCGGCGACCACAACATCCGTGACGAGAAAGCGCGAGGCCGAATACACCATGAAGCCCAGGCCTCTCGTGGCAGCGATCAGTTCGGCGGCCACGAGCGTGGACCATCCCGCGCCCAGCGCAATTCGCACGCCCGTGAGGATTTCCGGCAGCGCGCTAGGCAGCACTACGTGGACGAGCAACTGAAAACGAGTCGCGCCTAGCGACTGCGCCGCAAGCAATCGGCTTTTCGCTACGCGGTTCGCACCCGCAGCAGTGGCGATGGCCAGCGGCGCGAAGATCGTGAAGTAGATCAGCAGCACCTTCGACAGTTCGCCGATGCCGAACCAGATCACCATCAGCGGCAGATAGGCGAGCGGCGGCACAGGGCGATAGAACTCGATGATGGGGTCGAGCACGCCGCGCGCGACTCGGCTCGTGGCGATGCCGATGCCTGCCGGAATCGCGGTGACGACTGCGAGCGCGAACGCAAGTGCAATGCGCGAGAGGCTGGCGGCGAGATGCTGCGTGAGCGTGGCATCGTCGAAGCCATCGGTATAGAGACGCACGAGTTTGCGCAACACGGCCTCAGGCGTGGGCAACAGCACGGGAGGCAGCCATTGCAGATGACTCGCGAGCCACCAGAGCGCCAGCAGCGACCCGAGCGTCGCGGCGGTGGCAACATGGCCTGCGTGAAAGCGCGGAGCATCGTTGCGCGCTCGCGTTGGCTCCCGGGTATCTTGATGGGCTTCTGCTGCTGCAAGCGTCGCACTAGGGGAGTCGTTAATCGCCATATCAGGCCCCTTCGGTTTCGCGCATCAACTGGTCGAGCAACTCCAGATGAATCGCGGTGAATGCCGGATCGCTGCGGATGGAGCGCAGCGATTCGCCCTGGGCATAACGGCGCGAGAAATCGAGCCGATGGCGCGCGACGACGCGGCCCGGGCGCGGCGAGAGAATCAGCAATTCGGTCGACAGCAGCACGGCTTCTTCGATGCTGTGCGTGATGAGAAAAATGCCCTTGCTGGTCTGCCTCCAGACATCAAGCAGCAGGCTCTGCATGCGTTCGCGCGTGAGCGCATCGAGTGCGCCTAGCGGCTCGTCCATCAGCAAAAATGCGGGGTCGGCGGCGAGCGCACGTGCAAGGCCCACTCGCTGACGCATGCCGCCCGAGATCTCGCTGATGCGGTGCCGCTCGAAGCCGCCGAGCTTCACGAGCTCGAGTACTTCGGACGCGCGATGCGCGCGTTGAGCGCGGCTCGCGCCCTGCATGCGCAGGCCGAACGAGACGTTGTCGATCACGTTGAGCCACGGCATCAACGCATCGTCCTGGAAGACCACGCCGCGGCTCGCATGAGGGCCGCTCACTGAAACGCCGTCGAGCGTCACCGTGCCCGAGGTGGCCCGCTGGAAACCGGCGAGCAGCGAGAGCAAGGTGCTCTTGCCGCAACCGGATGCACCGAGCGCCACGACGATCTCGCCGCTCTTCACCGACACCGAGACATCCTGCAACGCGGTGAGCGCACCGCGCGCACTTTCGTATATGACGCTGACGTGTTCTGCTTTCAGCTCCGCCATGTTCGACTCCTGTGCGCCGGTCTAAACCGGCAGAGTGTTGTGAATGAAAGAGTCATACGTTGAAGGCCTAGCCAGCCACGGCGGCCCCGAGTCATGCGTGTGTATCCGCAAGGATGCAGGCGAAGCGTTGATAGGGGTACGCGTGGGCCGGGTATTGAGCCGCGAAATACATGCCCCACGGCGAAAGTCGCGGGATGACCGGGGTGCCGAGGCGCTGGGAGTTCGCCGAAGGCCACACTGGTGCTGCCGCCATGGCGAGGCAGTGCCGGACCCCGCGCGGTCAGAGACCCCGCGCACGCGCGGAAACAT
>NZ_MCNV01000003.1 GCF_001718195.1 Paraburkholderia nodosa | reverse complement strand
GCCCGCCGCCGCCGATCGGCACGAAGATCGCGTGAATCGGGGCCTGATGCTGGCTCAGCACCTCCATGGCCACGGTGCCCTGGCCGGCGATCACGTGGGGATCGTCGAACGGATGCACGAAGGTCAGGCCGCGTTCTTCCTGCAGGCGCACGGCGTGGGCGTAGGCGTCGCTGTACGACTCGCCGGCCTGCACGACCTCGACGGTGGCGCCGCCGTGGGCGCGCACGGCATCGACCTTCACCTGCGGCGTGGTCACCGGCACGCAGATCACGGCCTTCACGCCGAGCTTCGCCGCCGACAGCGCGACGCCCTGCGCGTGGTTGCCCGCCGAGGCGGTGATCACGCCGCGCTCAAGCTGCGCGGGCGAGAGATGCGCCATCTTGTTGTAGGCGCCGCGCAGCTTGAAGGAGAACACCGGCTGGTTGTCCTCGCGCTTGAGGAACACGGCGTTGCGCAGACGCGCCGAGAGGTTCGGGGCGCGCTCGAGTTCGGTTTCGCGGGCGACATCGTACACGCGGGCGGTGAGGATCTTCTTCAGGTATTCGTCGTGGGAGGCCATGCGAGGGCGCGCCGGGCGCGGGTTTAGGGCGGGAAAGCGTAAATGATAGCGCCAACCGCTTCAGCGCTGGCGGCGCGGCCTGGCGGCTGCCGCCGGATGCGGCGGCGCGATTCGCCGACCGGCCGGAAGGCAAATCATCGTCAAAGCGCGCGCAATCGGGCGCGAATCGCCCGTCAACGCAAGTGAATCTTGCGTGTTCACCGGGTTCCCACGCAGCGTCAGCGCGGGTGCGGATCATGCGGTAAAATCCTTTTTCGAAACAAGGATCGGATGATGCACTGGCAACCTCGGACAGCCCATTTGATGCCCGCACGGCGCGTAACCCGCCCGGCGGCGCAGCGGCACGCCCGCCACGCACGATCGTGTCGCTAAATCCGAGCGCCGGGGAACCATCGGCGTGAGCGTTGCCGCCATGTGCCTCCCCACCCTTTTCGTCCGCAGCCTGCCACAGGCGGACACGATTTCAGAATAGCGCCCCACGCGCCCCGTCAGTATCCGTCGCAGCGGCCGCGAGCCGTGCACGGGACTGGCCCAAAGAGTCGTCCAACCATGAACGCACCTCAAGTTTTCGATCCTCACGGCGCCGCCGCCGCCGTGGCCGCCGACATCGAACCGCGCCTGCGCGAGATTCCCTATAACTACACGTCGTTTTCGGACCGCGAAATCGTCATCCGCCTGCTCGGCGAAGACGCATGGAACGCGCTCGCCGAGCTGCGCGCGGAGCGCCGCACCGGCCGCTCGGCGCGCATGCTCTACGAGGTGCTGGGCGACATCTGGGTCGTGCGCCGCAACCCGTATCTGCAGGATGATCTGCTCGACAATCCGAAGCGCCGCGCGCTCCTGATCGAGGCGTTGAACCACCGCCTCGCCGAAATCGAGAAGCGCCGCCGCGCCGATCTGCAGGAGCACACGGACAAAGAAGGCGTGGATCGTGCCGCGCGCGTCGAAAAACTGGTCGGCGCCACGCGCCGCGCCATCGACGCCTTCGCGGGCGAGTTCGAGAAGATGGCCGACCTGCGCCGCCGCGCGACGAAGGTGCTCGGCAAGCGCACGGCCAAGGACAACATCCGTTTCGACGGCCTCTCGCGCGTCTCGCACGTGACCGACGCGACCGACTGGCGCGTGGAATATCCGTTCGTCGTCCTCACGCCCGATACCGAAGCCGAAATCGCGGGCCTCATCAAGGCCTGTTTCGAACTCGGCCTCACCGTGATTCCGCGCGGAGGCGGCACGGGCTACACGGGCGGTGCGGTGCCGCTCACGCCGTTCTCGGCCGTCATCAATACCGAAAAGCTCGAGCAGCTCGGGCCGGTCGAGATGACCGACCTGCCGGGCGTGAACCGCAAGGTCGCGACGATTTTCTCGGGCGCGGGCGTGGTCACGCGCCGCGTAACCGAGGCCGCCGACGCGGCGGGCTTCGTCTTCGCCGTCGATCCGACTTCGCTCGATGCGTCCTGCATCGGCGGCAACGTTGCGATGAACGCGGGCGGCAAGAAGGCGGTGCTGTGGGGCACGGCGCTCGACAATCTCGCCTGGTGGCGCATGGTCGACCCGCAGGGCAACTGGCTCGAGGTCACGCGTCTTGACCACAACATGGGCAAGATTCACGACATTCCCGTGGCGCGCTTCGAGCTGAAGTGGTTCGACGGCGAATACGCGCCGGGCGAAAAGCTGCTGCGCTCCGAATCGCTCGATATCGAAGGCAAGCGCTTCCGCAAGGAAGGCCTCGGCAAGGACGTCACCGACAAGTTCCTCGCCGGCCTGCCGGGCGTGCAGAAGGAAGGCTGCGACGGGCTCATCACGTCCGCGCGCTGGGTGCTGCACAAGATGCCCGCGCATACGCGCACGGTGTGCCTCGAGTTCTTCGGCCAGGCGCGCGAGGCGATTCCGAGCATCGTCGAAATCAAGGACTACCTGTTCGAGACGTCGAAGCAGGGCGGCGCGATTCTCGCGGGCCTCGAGCACCTCGACGAGCGCTATCTGCGCGCCGTGGGCTACGCGACCAAGAGCAAGCGCAACGCGTTTCCGAAGATGGTGCTGATCGGCGACATCGTCGGCGACGACGCCGATGCCGTGGCCGCCGCGACCTCGGAAGTCATTCGCATGGCCAACGGCAAGAGCGGCGAAGGCTTCGTCGCGGTGTCCGCCGAGGCACGCAAGCGCTTCTGGCTCGACCGCAGCCGCACGGCCGCGATTGCCAAGCACACCAACGCGTTCAAGATCAACGAAGACGTCGTGATCCCGCTCAACCGCATGGGCGAGTACACGGACGGCATCGAGCGCATCAACATCGAGCTGTCGATCAAGAACAAGCTGCAACTGGTCGACGCGCTCGAAGCGTTCTTCAAGGCGGGCAAGCTGCCGCTCGGCAAGACCGACGACGCGAACGAGATCCCCTCCGCGGAACTGCTCGAAGACCGCGTGCAGCAGGCGCTCGACCTGCTCAAACGCGTGCGCGAGCGCTGGACCTTCGTGGGCGAGAAGCTCGATCTGTCGCTGCGCGAGGCGCAGCACTACCTCGTGCAGCTGGGCTACGAGGCGCTGGCGGAGAAGTTCGCCGACCGCGTGGACGTGCAGCCCGACGCCAACGTCTTCCACGTGACTCAGGACCGCACGGTGCGCATTTCGTGGAAGCAGGAGATCCGCGCGGAACTGCGCAAGATCTTCAACGGCGGCGAATTCAAGCCGATCCTCGACGAGACGCAGGCGATCCACAAGAAGGTGCTGCGCGGGCGCGTATTCGTGGCGCTGCACATGCACGCCGGCGACGGCAACGTGCACACGAACCTGCCGGTCAACTCCGACAACTACGAGATGCTGCAGGACGCGCACCATGCGGTCGCGCGCATCATGAAGCTCGCGCGTTCGCTCGACGGCGTGATCTCGGGCGAGCACGGCATCGGCATCACGAAGCTCGAATTCCTCACGGACGAAGAGATCGCCGAGTTCCGCGCTTACAAGCAACGCGTCGATCCGCAAGGCCGCTTCAACGCGGGCAAGCTGCTCGAAGGCGCCGACCTGCGCAACGCCTACACGCCGTCGTTCGGCCTGATGGGCTACGAGTCGCTCATCATGCAGCAGTCCGACATTGGCGCGATTGCCGATTCGGTGAAGGACTGCCTGCGCTGCGGCAAGTGCAAGCCCGTGTGCGCGACGCACGTGCCGCGCGCGAACCTGCTCTACAGCCCGCGCAACAAGATTCTCGCGACTTCCTTGCTGGTCGAGGCGTTCCTGTACGAAGAGCAGACGCGCCGCGGCGTGTCGATCAAGCACTGGGACGAGTTCAACGACGTGGCCGACCACTGCACGGTCTGCCACAAATGCGTGACGCCGTGCCCGGTCAAGATCGACTTCGGCGATGTGACCATGAACATGCGCAATCTGCTGCGCAAGATGGGCAAGAAGAAGTTCAACGCGGGCAACGCGGCGGGCATGTTCTTCCTGAACGCCACCAACCCGCAGACCATCAACCTCGCGCGCACCGCGATGATGGGCGTGGGCTACAAGGCGCAGCGCCTTGGCAACGACGTGCTGAAGAAGTTCGTCAAGAAGCAGACGGCGCTGCCGCCCGCCACCACGGGCAAGCCGCCCGTGGTCGAGCAGGTGATCCACTTCGTCAACAAGAAGATGCCGGGCAACCTGCCGAAGAAGACGGCGCGCGCGTTGCTCGACATCGAAGACAACAAGATCGTGCCGATCATCCGCAACCCGAAGACGACGAACGTCGATTCGGAAGCGGTGTTCTACTTCCCCGGCTGCGGCTCGGAGCGTCTGTTCTCGCAAGTGGGCCTCGCCACCCAGGCGATGCTCTGGGAAGCGGGCGTGCAGACGGTGCTGCCGCCGGGCTACCTGTGCTGCGGCTATCCGCAGCGCGGCTCGGGCCAGTACGACAAGGCCGAGAAGATCGTCACCGACAACCGCGTGCTGTTCCATCGCGTCGCGAACACGCTGAACTACCTCGACATCAAGACCGTCGTGGTGTCGTGCGGTACGTGCTACGACCAGCTCGCGGGTTATGAATTCGACAAGATCTTCCCGGGATGCCGCATCATCGACATCCACGAGTTCCTGCTCGAGAAGGACATCAAGCTCGACGGCGTGACGGGCACGCGCTACATGTATCACGACCCGTGCCACACGCCGATCAAGACGATGGATCCGGTCAAGCTCGTCAATGAGCTGATGGGTGCTGAACACGACGGCTACAAGATCGAGAAGAACGATCGCTGCTGCGGCGAATCGGGCACGCTGGCCGTGACGCGCCCGGACGTTTCGACGCAGGTGCGTTTCCGCAAGGAAGAGGAAATCCGCAAGGGCGCGGCGAAGCTGCGCGGCATTCCGATCGTCGGCAACGGCGCGAACGGGGTGCAGCCGGCGACGCAGCAGGAAGCGGGCGGGCAGGGTACGACGCAGGACGTCAAGATTCTCACCTCTTGCCCGTCGTGCCTCCAGGGTCTGTCGCGGTACAACGAGGACGCCAACATCGAAGCCGATTACATCGTGGTGGAAATCGCCCGCCACATACTTGGCGAAAACTGGATGGCGGACTACGTTCAGAACGCGAACAATGGCGGAATCGAGCGCGTGCTGGTCTAATGGCTGCGCTCAATTTTCCGTGAACGGGTTCGAGGACGACGATGACATGCGTATTCTGCAGTGAGGAAGGCGGCGACGTGCTGTGGCAGGACGAGCGCATGCGCGTCGTGCTCGCGACTGCCGAGGCCGACTATCCCGGCTTCTGCCGGGTCATCTGGAATGCGCACGTCGCCGAATTCTCGGACCTGGGCGCGGCCGACCGGGAACATCTGATGCGCGCGGTGTACGCCGTCGAGCGTGCGCTGCGCCGCGTCATGCAGCCTTCGAAAGTGAATCTGGCGAGCCTCGGCAACCAGGTGCCGCACGTGCACTGGCACGTCATTCCGCGCTTCACGAACGATGCCCATTTCCCGCTGCCCGTCTGGGCACCGCGCCAGCGCACGGTGTCCGAGGCAATGCTGGGCCAGCGCCGCGCGCAGGCCACGCTGCTGCGCGACGCGGTGCGCCACGAAATGGAGCAGGCTTAAGGCCTGAGCGGGCGGGGGCGGTGAGCGTCCAATTGCGTCCAATACGCGTCCAACACGCATCCAACAGCGGGAACGATCATGAGTGGACTGAAATCCGATACGCCGGTGCCAAGCGGCGTCGTGGTGCACGCCGTCTCGCGCGTGCTGGAACTCCAGTATGCGAACGGGGAGAGCTACCGCGTGCCCTTCGAGCTGATGCGCGTGTATTCGCCCTCGGCGGAGGTGCGCGGGCACGGCGCCGGCCAGGAAACGCTGCAGACGGGCAAGCGCGAGGTGACGATTACGGCGCTGGAAGGTGTCGGCAACTACGCGCTGCAGCCCACGTTCTCCGACGGCCACAACACCGGCATCTACTCGTGGGACCAGCTCTATGAGCTCGCCACACGCCAGGACGAGCTCTGGGCGGAATATTTCGCCAGACTGAAGGCGGCGGGCGTCGAGCGCGACGCTCCGATGGCGGCGCCTCCTGCCGCGCATGGCCACTGCCACTGACGCTTCCTGTTACGATCCAGCCCCGCCGCATCTCTGACAGACGCGGCGCAGCACACCAATAGAACACCATTCCGCGAAAGGACGAGCGCGATGAGCAAAACCCACTTCGGCTATCAGACAGTCGACGAACAGGACAAGGCGAAGAAGGTGGCCGGCGTGTTTCACTCGGTCGCCTCGAACTACGACCTGATGAACGATCTGATGTCGGGCGGGCTGCACCGCGCGTGGAAGGCGTTCACGATCGCGCAGGCGAACATCCGGCCCGGTGCGAAGGTGCTCGACATCGCGGGCGGCACCGGCGACCTTTCCATGGCGTTCGCGAAGAAAGCGGGCCCGACGGGCGAGGTCTGGCACACCGACATCAACGAGTCGATGCTGCGCGTGGGCCGCGACCGCCTCATCGACAACGGCGTGATCACGCCGGCGCTCCTTTGCGACGCCGAGAAAATCCCCTTTCCGGACAACTATTTCGATGTGGTGACCGTGGCTTTCGGGCTGCGCAACATGACGCACAAGGACGCTGCGCTCGCCGAGATGCGCCGTGTGCTCAAGCCGGGCGGCCGCGTGCTCGTGCTCGAATTCTCGAAGGTCTGGGAGCCGCTCAAGAAGGCGTATGACGTCTATTCGTTCAAGGTGCTGCCGTGGCTTGGCCGGCGCTTCGCCCAGGACGCGGACAGCTACCAGTACCTCGCGGAATCGATCCGCATGCATCCGGACCAGGAAACACTCAAGACGATGATGGAACAAGTCGGCCTCGAAGCCGTCAAATATTACAATTTGTCAGCTGGCGTGGTAGCCTTACACGTCGGCACAAAGTATTAGTGTTCCCAACTCACTGTCTTTAAAGGAATTTTCGCCATGTCTGAGCCCTGCAACGTTGCTTCCAAAAAGCTTTCATCGTCATGGGCCAGACGAATCGGCGTCCTGGCCCTTGCCGGCGTGATGGTTGCCGGCAGCCTTGCATCGTTCGACGCAGAGGCTCGCCGCATGGGTGGCGGCCGCAGTTTCGGCAAGCAGTCGTCCACGGCTACGCAGCGCAGCACCACGCCGCCGCCGGCCCAGCCCACCCCCGCGAATCCCGCGCAGCAGGCCGGCGCCCAGCGCGCTCCCGGCACGCCGGCTCCCACGCCCGCGCCCGCACCGGCGCGCAATCGCTGGCTTGGGCCGATCGCGGGCCTCGCAGCGGGTCTCGGCATCGCCGCGCTGCTTTCGCACTTCGGTCTTGGCGAGGCGTTTGCCGGCATGATGGCCAACATGATCGTCATTGCGATCATCGCCTTTATCGCCGTCTGGCTGATCCGCAAGTTCATGAGCCGCCGCCGTGCCGCGGAACCCGCGTACCAGGGCGGGTATGCGTCGAACAGCATGAACCCGTCGTCGGGCGGGTATCAGCCGCAGGAGCCGCGCTACACCGCGCCGCCCACGGGGCAGTACCTCGCGCCTGAAGCCAATCCGCTGAGCACGCCGCAAATCGATACGCCGGCAGCGGCGTCGATTCCGGCCGGCTTCGACACGGAAGCCTTCGTACGCAATGCCAAGGTTTACTTCGTGCGCCTGCAGGCCGCATGGGACGCGGGCAACATGGACGACATCCGCGAATTCACGACGCCCGAGATGTTCGCCGAAATCCGCGTCGATCTCGCGGGCCGCGGCGCGCAGCCCAACCAGACCGACGTCGTGCAGCTCAACGCGGACCTGCTCGGCGTGGAAGACCGCGGCAGCGAATACCTTGCGAGCGTGCGCTTCTCCGGCCTGATTCGCGAAGCCATGGGTGAGCCGGCCGCGCCGTTCGTCGAGGTATGGAATCTCTCGAAGTCGCGCACGTCGGGCGAAGGCTGGCTGCTCGCGGGCATCCAGCAGGTCGAATCTCACTGAGCCGGTAGCCGGGCCGAGCGTCTCGTGACTTGATCCAGATCGCAGTGCGGTGCCTTCCAGGCGCCCCGCCGCATTCGACAGGGCAGGGCGGCGGCGCGATCCTGTGGCTCGAACGTTACAATAGGAACCCGCCCGGGCTTGTGCCCGTGCGGGTTTTCTTATTCCAAGCCGATGACTCTTGCCGCCAAGCCCTTCGCTGCCGCCGTCAATCACCTGCTCGCCCGCGAAACGTGGGCACGCGAGCGTCTCGCCCCCTATGCCGGCAAGACGGCCCGTCTCACCTGTGCGCCCATCGTGCTCACGCTGCTCGTGCAGCCGGACGGCTATCTGGGCGCGGTCGAGGACCACGATGCGGGCGACGTCGATGTGACGCTCTCGCTGCCCGCAGGCGCGCTCTCGTCGTTCATGCAGGGCGGCCAGGCGGCCGTGATGAAGCACGTGAAGATCGAGGGCGATGCCGAGTTTGCGCAGGTCATCGGCAAGCTCGCCGAGCATCTGCGCTGGGAGCCCGAAGAGGACCTCGCGAAGCTGATCGGCGACGCCCCGGCTTCACGCATCGCCACGCTCGCGCGCGCCGCGAGCGAGCAGGCCCTGCGCACCGGGCGCAACGTGCTCGGCTCGGTCACGGAATATCTGCTCGATGAAAATCCGCAGCTCGTGCGGCGCGCCGAGCTCGACGGCTTCAATGAAGAGCTGTCGCGCGCACGCGACGCGCTGGCGCGCGTGGAAAAGCGCATCGAGCGGCTCGAACAAAAATCACAGGCCGGCGGCGGGAGCCAAAGCGCTGCGCCGCGCGGCTCGCGCTAGTCAACAGGCCCCCCAGACATGCGTTTTCTGCGTTTCCTCAAGATTTTCTTCACCGTCATCCGCTTCGGCCTGGACGAGATGATGTTGAGCCGGATCAACGACCGGCGTGTCGCGCTGCTTCTGCGCATCACCACGATCGGCCGTCGCTTCGACGATCCGCCCGGTTTGCGTCTGCGTCTCGCGCTGGAAAGCCTCGGCCCGATCTTCGTGAAATTCGGCCAGGTGCTGTCCACGCGCCGCGATCTGCTGCCGCCCGATATCGCCAACGAACTGGCGAAGCTGCAGGATCAGGTGCCGCCGTTCGATTCGAACGTGGCGATCGGCCTGATCGAGAAGTCGCTGGGCGCACCGGTCGACACGATCTTCGACGAGTTCGAGCGCGTGCCGGTGGCGAGCGCATCGATTGCCCAGGTGCACTTCGCCAAGGTGAAGTCGGGCCAGCACGCGGGCAAGCCGGTGGCGGTGAAGGTGCTGCGCCCGAACATGCGTCCGGTGATCGACTCCGACCTCGCGCTGCTGCGCGACATCGCCGTGTGGGCCGAGCGCCTGTGGGCCGACGGCAAGCGTCTGAAGCCGCGCGAAGTGGTGGCCGAATTCGACAAGTACCTGCACGACGAGCTCGACCTCATGCGCGAGGCCGCGAACGGCAGCCAGTTGCGCCGCAATTTCGCGGGCCTCGACCTGCTGCTCGTGCCGGAAATGTACTGGGAATTCAGCACGGCCAACGTGCTGGTGATGGAGCGCATGGTCGGCGTGCCGATCAGCCAGGTGGACAAGCTGCGGGCGGCAGGCGTGGACATTCCGAAGCTCGCGCGCGAGGGTGTCGAGATCTTCTTCACGCAGGTGTTCCGCGACGGCTTCTTTCACGCCGACATGCACCCCGGCAACATTCAGGTGAGTCTCGATCCCGTGCATTTCGGCCGCTATATTGCGCTCGATTTCGGCATCGTCGGCGCGTTGTCCGACTTCGACAAGAATTATCTCGCGCAGAACTTTCTCGCGTTCTTCAAGCGCGACTATCACCGCGTGGCGACGCTGCATATCGAATCGGGGTGGGTACCGCCCAACACGCGCGTGGAGGAGCTGGAAAGCGCGATTCGCGCCGTGTGCGAACCGTATTTCGACCGGGCGTTGAAGGACATCTCGCTCGGCCAGGTGCTGCTGCGCCTCTTCCAGACCTCGCGGCGCTTCAACGTGGAAATCCAGCCGCAGCTCGTGCTGCTGCAAAAGACCATGCTCAACGTCGAAGGTCTCGGGCGCTCGCTCGATCCGGAGCTCGATCTCTGGAAAACAGCGAAGCCGTATCTCGAGCGCTGGATGACCGAGCAGATCGGCCTGCGCGGCTGGTACGAGCGCTTCAAGATCGAAGCGCCGCAATGGAGCAAGACGCTGCCGCAATTGCCGCGCCTTGTGCACCAGGCGCTCCTGCATCGGCAGGAACCGGGCGGTTTCGCGAACGACGAGACGATCCGCGCGATGCTCGCCGAGCAACGCCGCACGAACCGCCTGCTGCAGGGCCTGCTCCTGTTCGGCGTTGCCGTGGGCGTGGGCATGGTGGCCGCGCGCGTGTGGCTCGCGTTTGCCTACGGCGGCTGACGGACCACGTGAACAAGGAGTGAGACGATGAGCGACCCGACCCTGCCGCCGCAACCGGGCGAAGTGCCCGAGTTCGAAACCCGCGACCCGGCGTCGCCCTCGTTCTGGAATGAGCGCTTTGCGCGCGGCTTCACGCCGTGGGATCAGGCGGGCGTGCAGCGCCAGTTCGAAGCCTTCGCCACGGCGCACCCTGGCGCCGCGGTGCTGATTCCGGGCTGTGGTAATGCCTGGGAAGCACGTTGGCTCGCCGAGCGCGGCCGTACGGTGCGCGCCATCGACTTCGCGCCGGCCGCGGTCGCGAGCGCGCGCACGGCGCTGGGGCAGTACGACGGTGTCGTCGAAGAGGCGGACTTCTACGCCTACACGCCGCCGTTCATGCCGGCCTGGGTGTTCGAGCGCGCGTTCCTGTGCGCGCTGCCCAAAACGCAGCGCGCGAGCTACGCCACCCGCATGGCCCAGCTGTTGCAGCCCGGCGCATTGCTCGCGGGCTATTTCTTCATCGGCGAGACGCCCAAGGGCCCGCCGTTCGCGATCGCGCGCGACGAACTCGACGCCTTGCTCATGCCGTACTTCACGTTGGCCGACGATCAGCCCGTGGCCGACTCGCTGCCCGTGTTCGTCGGGCGCGAGCGATGGCTCGTGTGGCGCCGCAACGACGTCGCGCCGTCGCCCGTTTGAGCGGGGTTGGAGCTGTCTCAGGCCGGCACGCCGTGCGCTTGCCGCCTTGCATGGCCGCGCGCGCTCTTGATGTGCGCGCAACCTGCCCTCATCTAAACCGAGGCGGCCGCAACCCTCCGACCTTCCCCGCTGGACGCCCAACCCCGGTAAATGCCAGGGGCGATCCCGGTTTGCGGCTATAATTCAAGGCTTTGCAAGCAATTATCAGATTTTCATCAGGATAGAGATCATGCCGATCTACGCTTATCGCTGCGAGTCGTGCGGCTTCGACAAGGACGTGCTCCAAAAGATGAGCGATGCGCCCCTGACGCAGTGCCCGAGCTGTGGCGCGGACGCGTTTCGCAAGCAGGTGACCGCAGCGGGCTTTCAGCTGAAGGGTTCGGGCTGGTACGTCACCGATTTCCGCGGCGGCAACGGCAGCAAGAGCGGCGCGGCGGCCGGCGCGAAGGAGGCTGGCGAAAACGCGCCGTCGTCGGAAGCCGGCAAGCCGGCCGGCGAGGGCGCCACGAGTGCTTCCAGCGATTCGGGCGCAGCCGCGCCCGCCGCGAGCACCCCGGCGAGTACGCCCAGCCCGGCAGCCTCGACCTGACAACCTGCGGCGCGATTCCTCTATTTCCGGGGACACGCGCCGCGCCGTAGCCGCGCCGGCAGCCCGTTTGCTGCGCACGGCCCGCATGGCGGTGTACATGACGATCAAGAAAGCGACGTTCAAATCGGTATTCCTGACCGGCCTGCTGGTGCTGGTGCCGTTGGCCATCACGCTGTGGGTGCTGAACCTCGTCATCGGTACGATGGATCAGACGCTGCTGCTGCTGCCCGAATCGTGGCGGCCGGAGCGCATGTTCGGCGTGCGCCTGCCGGGACTCGGCGCGGTGCTCACGCTCGCGTTCATCTTCGGGGTCGGTTTGCTCACCCACAACTTCATCGGGCAGAAGCTGGTGGAGTGGTGGAACGCGCTGGTGCGCCGCATTCCGATCATCGGACCGCTGTACGGCAGCATCCAGCAGGTTTCCGATACACTGCTTTCGAGCAACGGCAATGCATTTCGCAAAGCGCTCCTGATCGAATACCCGCGCAAGGGTTCGTGGACGATCGCGTTTCTCACCGGCATTCCCGGCGGCGACGTAGTCAACCACCTGCAGGAAGATCACGTGAGCGTCTATGTCCCGACTACGCCGAATCCGACGTCGGGCTTTTTCCTGATGGTGCCAAAGAGCGAGGTGGTCGAGCTGGACATGACCGTCGACGCCGCGCTCAAGTATATTGTTTCGATGGGCGTGGTCGCGCCGGCAACCTCACCACGCCGCCCCATCGATCCTCCGCTTTAATACCGGACGACGCGCTGCTGCGCGCCGCTCCCGTTCATTCATGCATAACGAAAGACGAACATCATGTCGATGAGATCTGAATACTGCGGTCTGGTGACCGAACAGCTGCTGGGCCAAACTGTTTCGCTGTGCGGATGGGTGCAGCGCCGCCGCGACCATGGCGGCGTCATCTTCATCGACCTGCGCGACCGCGAGGGCCTCGTTCAGGTCGTGTGCGACCCGGACCGCGCGGAGATGTTCAAGATCGCCGAAGGCGTGCGCAACGAGTTCTGCGTGCAGGTCAAGGGTCTCGTTCGCAATCGTCCGGAAGGCACGGTCAACGCGAACCTCACGAGCGGCAAGATCGAAGTGCTGTGCCACGAAATCGTGGTGCTCAACGCGTCGGTCACGCCGCCGTTCCAGCTCGACGACGACAACCTCTCGGAAACCACGCGCCTCACGCATCGCGTGCTCGACCTGCGCCGTCCGCAGATGCAGCACAACCTGCGTTTGCGCTACCGCGTGACGATGGCCGTGCGCAAGTATCTCGACGCGCTCGGCTTCATCGACATCGAAACGCCGATGCTCACGAAGAGCACGCCGGAAGGCGCGCGCGACTACCTCGTGCCGTCGCGCGTGAACGCAGGCCAGTTCTTCGCACTGCCGCAGTCGCCGCAGCTCTTCAAGCAGCTCCTGATGGTGGCGAACTTCGATCGCTACTACCAGATCGTCAAGTGCTTCCGCGACGAAGACCTGCGCGCCGACCGTCAGCCCGAATTCACGCAGATCGACTGCGAAACGTCCTTCCTCGGCGAGCAGGAAATCCGCGACCTGTTCGAAGACATGGCGCGCCACGTGTTCAAGGAAACGATCGATGTCGAGCTCGACGCGAAGTTCCCGATCATGCCGTATGCGGAAGCCATGAGCCGCTTCGGTTCGGACAAGCCGGACCTGCGCGTGAAGCTCGAATTCACCGAACTGACCGACGCCATGAAGGACGTCGACTTCAAGGTATTCAGCGCACCGGCCAACACGAAGGACGGCCGCGTCGCGGCGCTGCGCGTGCCGAAGGGCGGCGAGCTGTCGCGTGGCGACATCGACGGCTACACGGAATTCGTGCGTATCTACGGCGCGAAGGGTCTCGCGTGGATCAAGGTCAACGAAGCCGCGAAGGGCCGTGACGGTCTGCAAAGCCCGATCGTCAAGAACCTGCACGACGCCGCGATCGCCGCGATCCTCGAGCGCACCGGCGCGCAAGACGGCGACATCATTTTCTTCGCGGCAGACCGCGCGAAGGTCGTGAACGACAGCCTCGGTGCACTGCGCCTGAAGATCGGCCACTCGGAGTTCGGCCGTGCCAACGGCCTCGTCGAGAAGGGCTGGAAGCCGCTGTGGGTGATCGACTTCCCGATGTTCGAGTACGACGAGGAAGAAAACCGCTACGTGGCCGCGCACCACCCGTTCACGAGCCCGAAGGACGAGCACCTGGAATACCTCGAAACGGATCCGGGCCGCTGCCTCGCCAAGGCTTACGACATGGTGCTCAACGGCTGGGAAATCGGCGGCGGCTCGGTGCGTATCTATCAGGAAGACGTGCAGAGCAAGGTGTTCCGCGCGCTCAAGATCAATGCGGAAGAAGCGCGCGCGAAGTTCGGCTTCCTCCTCGACGCGCTGCAATACGGCGCGCCGCCGCACGGCGGTATCGCGTTCGGTCTGGACCGCATCGTCACGATGATGGCCGGCGCCGATTCGATTCGCGACGTGATCGCGTTCCCGAAGACGCAACGCGCGCAGGACCTGCTTACGCAGGCCCCGAGCCCGGTGGACGAGCGCCAGCTGCGCGAACTGCACATCCGTCTGCGTCAGCCCGAGCAGAAGACGGCGCAGTAAGCCGCCCTTCGGCTGCGAAGGCCCGTCAGGGCTTTTGCATCGCAACAACAAAAAAGGCGCATCGTGCGCCTTTTTCGCTTTTTGCGTTAAATTACCTTTAGACGCGCCGCGGGCGCGCAGCGCGCGTTCCTCCCCACGCTCCATCACCATGCAGAAGCCGCCGAAGATTCCGGAATCCGTACTCGTCGTCATCCATACGCCGCAACTGGAGGTCCTGATCATCGAACGCGCCGACCGGCCGGGTTTCTGGCAGTCGGTCACCGGCTCGAAAGATCGCCCAGGCGAGCCGTTCGCCGAAACCGCCGTGCGCGAGGTGGGCGAGGAGACCGGTATTGCTGTGGGCGCCGGGGACGTTCCGCAGGCGGCGCTGCTCGACTGGCATCACGAGATCGAGTACGAAATCTATCCCGTTTGGCGCCATCGCTATGCGCCCGGCGTCACGCGCAACACCGAGCACTGGTTCAGCCTGGAAGTGCCAACGGGCACAGTCGTCACGCTCGCGCCGCGCGAGCATACGGCTTATCTGTGGCTGCCTTACGAGCAGGCGGCGGCGAAGTGCTTCTCGTGGTCGAACCGCGAAGCCATCCTGCAACTGCCCATGCGGCTACGCGAAGGGCGTGGGTGAACGCGACATGAGCGAAACCAGTACCGATCCCGGCATTGAATCGCAGCGCGTGGTGCGGCTACGCGAGGCGCTGCTTGGCCGGCGCTATCGTTCGCGCTATCGCTTCACGAGCGGCAACGACGTGCGCCTGTTCGGCTCGAGCGCCGGTCTGTTCGGCGCGATGATCGAGCGCATCGACGCCGCCGAGCGGGACGTCGCGCTCGAAACCTATATTTTCTGCGACGACGACATTGGCCGCGCGCTCTCCGATGCGCTCATGCGCGCGGCGTCGCGCGGCGTGCGCGTGCGCGTCATCACCGACGGCATCGGCTCGCCGCGCATTGCGCTGTTCGAGACCTGGCCGGGCGCGGGGGTGGAGCACCGCGTCTACAACCCGCATATCTTCGGGCGCTTCGGTTTTTCGCGCACGCACCGCAAGCTCGCCGTGATCGACGACCAGTTCGCCTTCTGCGGCGGCATCAACGTGATCGACGATTTCGAGCAGGACGGCCACAGGCTGCCCTACGCGCGCTGGGATTTCGCCGTCGAGCTGAACGGTCCCGTGGTCGTGGACGTGCGCCTTGCGATCGAGCAGCAGTGGCGGCGTATCCGGCTCGGCTACCGGCCGCCGCTGCCCCAGCAACTCTCGCCCGGCGTGCCCGCGAGCGCGGGTTTCATGTCGCCGCATCCCACCGGCCACACGGTGGGGCGCCCCACGCAGATCGTCGACGACGCGCTGCGCGCGCTTGCACCCACTGTTAGCTCGCCGCGGGCGAAACGCTTCTTCACGCGTCTGCGCGAGCGCCTGCGCGCGAGCGTGCGCGATCCGCGCGCGGCGCAGGTGCCCTGTGTGGCGTTCGTCGCGCGCGACAACGTGGTGAACCGGCGCGCGATCGAAAAGGCTTATCTCGACGCCATCGGCGAGGCGCGCAAGGAAGTGCTGCTCGCCAATCCGTATTTCATGCCGGGCCGGCGGCTGCGTCGCGCGCTCGTGAGCGCCGCGGAGCGCGGCGTGGCGGTCAAGCTTCTGGTCGGACGAAAGGAATTCAAGGTACTCGACTACGGGGTGCCGTTCCTCTATCACCAGCTTCTCAGCGCGGGCGTGCAGATTGCGGAGTACGAGAAAACGATGCTCCACGGCAAGGTGGCCGTTGTCGATTCGAGCTGGGGCACCGTGGGTTCCTCGAACCTCGACGCGCTCAGCCTCGTGCTCAATAACGAGGCCAACGTGCTGCTCGTGCAGCATCCGCAGATCGAACAGCTGCGCTGCGAGATCCTCGCGGCGTTCGGCGACGCCGCACAGATCGACCGTGCGCGCTACGAGGCGCGGCCGTGGCACGTACGCGCCGTGAACTGGCTCGCCTGGGCGTTCTATCGTGCGCTCATGAAGCTCATCACCGTGGGCGGCTACGACTAGAAACAGAAAGCTGCCATACGAATCCCCGCTCGTGCAATCGAGAGAATGTCGGCTTGCGCGCGGCGCACGAACCTCGAAAATTAGAGTACCGGTTAGAAATCGGTTTCTAATAAAGTCCTTGTTTCGCGGACGGCCGTCCCCAACAATAGTACGGCCGTTCGATTTAATTCGGGCCCAGATGTAAGCAGTTAATGAGCAGTTGACAGCGACATCGAGGCCACATCGTTACGGTAAAGAAAGCTATGCGAAAAGGCGAACAGACACGAGCCGCCATTCTGGATGCAGCACTCGACCTCGCAGGTCGCGATGGCCTTGAAGGCTTGACCATCGGCCTGCTCGCCGAGCGCATGCAGATGAGCAAGAGTGGCGTCTTCGCTCACTTCGGGTCTCGGGAAGACCTGCAGGTCGAGGTGGTGCGCGAGTACCACCGTCGATTCGAGGAAGAAGTCTTCTTTCCGAGTTTGCGTGAGCCACGCGGTTTGCCGCGTCTGCGTGCGATGCTGTCGCGATGGTTCGAGAAGCGCATTCACGAAGTCACGACCGGCTGCATCTACATCAGCGGCGCCGTCGAGTACGACGACCGCGCGGACAGCCAGGTGCGCGAGACGCTGGTCGCGAGCGTGTCGATGTGGCGCGCGGCGCTCCTGAGGGCCATTTCGCAGGCAATCGAAGAAGGCCATTTGCGCAAGGAGACCGATCCCGCGCTGATGCTCTTCGAACTGTATAGCGTGACGCTCGGCCTGCATCATGACGGCCGCTTCCTGCATCTGCCGGACGCGGTCGAGCATACGTGGGCTGCGTTCGAGAAGCTGATTGTTTCGTATCAGAGCGAGACCCAGTAGCGCCCGGCCGCAACATCGAAGTCGCGGCGGCGCGCGAGGGACCCGAAGCTCAAATTTTGGAGAGAAGACATGGGACAGTACACCGCGCCGCTGCGCGACATGCAGTTCGTTCTGCACGAACTGCTGAACGTGGAAGGCGAAGTGAAGCAGATGCCGAAGCACGCCGACCTCGACGCCGACACCATCAACCAGGTGCTCGAAGAAGCCGGAAAATTCTGCTCCGAGGTGCTGTTTCCGCTGAACCAGGTCGGCGACCGTGAAGGCTGCACGTACGCCGGCGACGGCGTCGTCACCACGCCTGCTGGTTTCAAGGAAGCGTACAAGCAATACGTCGAAGCGGGCTGGCCCGCGCTCGGCTGCGATCCCGAATACGGCGGCCAGGGCCTGCCCGCGTTCGTGAACAACGCGCTCTACGAAATGCTGAACTCGGCGAACCAGGCGTGGACCATGTATCCGGGTCTCTCGCATGGCGCCTACGAGTGTCTGCATGCACACGGCACGCCCGAACTCCAGAAGGCCTACCTTCCGAAGCTCGTCGAAGGCGTGTGGACCGGCACGATGTGCCTGACCGAGCCGCACTGCGGCACCGATCTCGGCATCCTGCGCACGAAGGCCGAGCCGAACGGCGACGGCTCGTACGCGATCACCGGCACGAAGATTTTCATCTCGAGCGGTGAGCACGACATGGCCGAGAACATCATCCACCTCGTGCTCGCTCGACTGCCCGATGCGCCGCCGGGAACCAAGGGCATCTCGCTGTTCGTCGTGCCGAAGTTCATCCCCACCGCAGCGGGCGAAGTGGGCGAGCGCAACGGCATCAAATGCGGCTCGATCGAGCACAAGATGGGCATTCACGGCAACGCGACCTGCGTGATGAACCTCGACGGCGCGAAGGGCTGGCTCGTCGGCGAACCGAACAAGGGCTTGAACGCCATGTTCGTGATGATGAACGCGGCGCGTCTGGGCGTCGGCATGCAAGGCCTCGGCCTTACTGAAGTGGCTTACCAGAACTCGCTCGTCTATGCGAAGGAGCGCCTGCAGATGCGCTCGCTGACGGGCCCGAAGGCGCCCGAAAAGGCCGCTGACCCAATCATCGTGCATCCGGACGTGCGCCGCATGCTGCTCACGCAGAAGGCCTGGGCCGAAGGCGCGCGCGCCTTCACGTACTGGTCCGCGCTGCAGATCGACAAGGAACTCTCGCACGGCGACGAAGGCGAGCGCAAGGAAGCGGCCGACCTCGTCGCGCTGCTCACGCCGATCATCAAGGCCTTCCTCACCGACAACGCGTTCGAGAGCACCAACCTCGGCATGCAGGTGTTCGGCGGCCACGGCTTCATCTCCGAGTGGGGCATGGAGCAGTACGTGCGCGACGCGCGTATCAACCAGATCTACGAAGGCACGAACACGATCCAGTCGCTCGACCTGCTGGGCCGCAAGGTGCTGGGCGATATGGGCGCGAAGCTCAAGAAGTTCGGCAAGCTCGTGACGGATTTCGTCGAAGCCGAAGGCGTCAAGCCGGAAATGCAGGAGTTCGTGAATCCGCTCGCCGACATCGGCGACAAGATGCAGAAGCTCACGATGGAAATCGGCATGAAGGCGATGCAGAACCCGGACGAAGTGGGCGCGGCCGCGGTGCCGTATCTGCGCACGGCGGGCCACCTCGTGTTCGCCTACTTCTGGGCACGCATGGCGCGCATCGCGCTCGACAAGGAAAGCTCGGGCGATCCGTTCTACAAGTCGAAGCTGGCCACGGCGCGTTTCTATTTCGCGAAGCTGTTGCCCGAAACGGCCACGTCGATCCGCCAGGCGCGCGCGGGTTCGAAGACGCTGATGGAAGTCGACGAAGCGCTGTTCTAAAAGCCAACGGGCGCGCGCTTTTCAAAGGCGCGCGCGCCGTCAACACGATGTCCGGAGGCGGCCCACGTTGAAACGCGCCGCCCTCACACCTCAATCCGCTCGACATTGCATACCCGCTGGAGGAACAACGTGAGCAACCTCAATATTCGCAAGGTGGCCGTGCTCGGCGCCGGCGTGATGGGCGCGCAGATCGCCGCGCACCTGATCAACGCCCGCGTGCCCGTGCTGCTGTTCGATTTGCCCGCGAAAGAAGGCCCGAAGAACGCCATCGCGCTGAAGGCGATCGAGACGCTCAAGAAGCTCTCGCCCGCGCCCTTCGGCGTGAAGGACGACGCGCAATACATCACGCCCGCGAACTACGAAGACGACATCGCAAAGCTCGCGGAATGCGACGTGGTGATCGAGGCGATCGCCGAGCGCATGGACTGGAAGCACGACCTCTACAAGAAGGTCGCGCCGCACCTCGGCCCGAACGCGATTTTCGCGACCAACACCTCGGGCCTGTCGATCACCGAACTCTCGCATGGCTTCGACGATGCGTTGAAGGCGCGCTTCTGCGGCGTGCACTTCTTCAACCCGCCGCGCTACATGCACCTCGTCGAGCTGATCCCGACGACGCAAACGAAGCCCGAAATCCTCGACCAGCTCGAATCGTTCCTCACGAGCGTGGTAGGCAAGGGCGTGGTGCGCGCGAAGGACACGCCCAACTTCATCGCGAACCGCGTGGGTGTGTTCTCGATCCTCGCGGTGATCGCCGAGGCGAAGAAGTTCGGTCTGCGTTTCGATGAAGTCGATGACCTCACGGGCGCGCGCCTTGGCCGCGCGAAGTCGGCGACGTTCCGCACGGCCGACGTCGTGGGTCTCGACACGATGGCGCACGTCATCAAGACGATGCAGGACAACCTGAAGGACGACCCGTTCTTCCCTGTGTACGAGACGCCGGCTGTGCTCGCAGGTCTCGTGGCGAAGGGCGCGCTCGGCCAGAAGACGGGCGGCGGCTTCTATCGCAAGGAAGGTAAGGCGATCAAGGTGCTCGACGCCAACACGGGCGAGTACGTCGACGGCGGCGGAAAGGCCGACGAACTGGTGGGCCGCATCCTCAAGCGTCCGCCCGCCGAGCGTCTGAAGCTGCTGCGCGAAACGCAGCATCCGCAGGCGCAGTTCCTGTGGTCGATCTTCCGCGACGTGTTCCACTACATCGGCGTGCATCTGCAGTCGATTGCGGACAACGCGCGCGACGTCGATCTCGCGATCCGCTGGGGCTTCGGCTGGAACGAAGGTCCGTTCGAAGGCTGGCAGGCCGCGGGCTGGAAACAGGTCGCAGAGTGGGTAAAGGAAGACATCGATGCAGGCAAGGCGCTGTCGAATGCACCGCTGCCCGCCTGGGTGTTCGAAGGCGCGGTCGCCGCGAACGGCGGCGTGCACGGCGCGGAAGGTTCGTGGTCGCCCGCCGAAGCGCGCTTCGTGCCGCGCTCGACGCTGCCGGTGTACGAGCGTCAGGTGTTCCGTGCGGCGCTGTTCGGTGAAACGAGCGCACGCGATCCGAAGACCTACGGCAAGACGCTGTTCGAGAACGACAACCTGCGCGCCTGGGTGGACGACCGCGCGGGCGAGGACGACGTCGTCATCGTCTCGTACAAGAGCAAGATGAACACGATGGGTCCAGGCCTGCTCGACTCGCTCGTGAAGGCCATCGACATCGCGGAAGACGGCTACAAGGGCCTCGTGATCTGGCAACCGACGTCGCTCAAGCTCGGCGCGCCGGGCGGCCCGTTCTCGGCAGGCGCGAACCTCGAAGAGGCGATGCCCGCGTTCATGATGGGCGGGGCGAAGGGCATCGAGCCGTTCGTGAAGAAGTTCCAGGACACGATGCTGCGCGTGAAGTACGCGAACGTGCCGGTGATCACGGCGGTGTCGGGCATCGCGCTCGGCGGCGGCTGCGAAATGATGCTGCAAAGCGCGAAGCGCGTGGCGCACATCGAGAGCTACGTCGGCCTCGTGGAAGTGGGCGTGGGTCTCGTGCCCGCCGGCGGCGGCCTGAAGGAAGCGGCGATTCGCGCGGCCGAAGGCGCGGCGGCGATCGGCGCGGCCCCGAGCGATCTGCTCCGGTTCCTGCAGAAGTCGTTCGAAAACGCGGCGATGGCGAAGGTTTCGGCCTCGGCGCATGAAGCCCGCGCAATGGGCTATCTGAAGCCGTCGGACACGATCGTCTTCAACGTGTTCGAACTGCTCGACACCGCGAAGAAGGAAGCGCGCGCACTCTCCGCTGCGGGCTACCGCCCGCCGCTGCGCGCCACGCAGATTCCGGTGGCGGGCCGCTCGGCGATCTCGACCATCAAGGCATCGCTCGTGAACATGCGCGACGGCCGCTTCATCAGCGATCACGACTTCCTGATCGCGAGCCGCATCGCGGAAGCGGTATGCGGCGGCGACGTCGAGGCGGGCAGCCTCGTCGACGAAGAATGGCTGCTCAAGCTCGAGCGCCGCGCCTTCGTCGATCTGCTCGGCACGCAGAAGACGCAGGAACGCATCATGGGAATGCTGCAAACCGGCAAGCCGGTGCGCAACTAAGCGGCACGACGCACACCAGATACTGGAGTAAGAGATGAGCAAACAGTTGCAGGACGCATACATCGTCGCCGCGAGCCGCACGCCCATCGGCAAGGCGCCGCGCGGCGTGTTCAGGAATACCCGCCCGGACGAGCTGCTGGTTCACGCGATCAGGTCGGCCGTGGCGCAGGTGCCCGGCCTCGACACGAGCGTGATCGAAGACGCCATCGTCGGCTGCGCGATTCCCGAAGCCGAGCAGGGCCTGAACGTGGCGCGTATCGGCGCGCTGCTCGCGGGTCTGCCGCAAAGCGTGGGCGGCGTGACCGTCAACCGCTTCTGCGCATCGGGCCTCACGGCGCTCGCCATGGCCGCGGACCGCATCCGCGTGGGCGAGTCCGACGCGATGATCGCGGGCGGCTGCGAGTCGATGAGCATGGTGCCGATGATGGGCAACAAGCCGTCGCTTTCGCCGCATATCTTCGATCGCAATGAAGACGTCGGCATCGCCTACGGCATGGGCCTCACGGCCGAGAAAGTGGCGGAGCGCTGGAAGGTGAGCCGCGAGGCGCAGGACGCGTTCTCGGTCGAATCGCATCGCCGCGCGCTCGCCGCGCAGCAGGCCGGCGAGTTCAAGGACGAAATCGCGCCGTACACGATCGTCGAGCGTTCCCCCGATCTCGCGTCGGGCGAAGTGAAGGTGAAGGAGCGCCTGATCGAGCTGGACGAAGGCCCGCGTGCGGATACCACGCTCGAAGGCCTCGCGAAGCTGCGCGCGGTGTTCGCCAACAAGGGCTCGGTCACGGCCGGCAACAGCTCGCAGACGTCGGACGGCGCGGGCGCGTTGATCGTCGTCTCCGAGAAGATCCTCAAGCAGTTCAACCTCACGCCGCTCGCGCGTTTCGTGAGCTTCGCGGTGCGCGGCGTGCCGCCGGAGATCATGGGCATCGGTCCGAAGGAAGCGATTCCGGCGGCGCTCAAGGCTGCGGGCCTGAAGCAGGACGATCTCGACTGGATCGAGCTGAACGAGGCGTTCGCCGCACAGTCGCTGGCGGTGATCCAGGATCTCGGCCTCGATCCTGCGAAGATCAACCCGCTTGGCGGCGCGATTGCGCTGGGCCACCCGCTCGGCGCGACGGGCGCGATCCGCGCCTCGACGGTCGTCCACGGCCTGCGCCGCCGCAACTACAAGTACGGCATGGTGACGATGTGCGTCGGCACCGGCATGGGCGCGGCGGGCATCATCGAGCGGCTGTAAGCGTTCATCCGACTGACGCATTGGCGTTATCGACACGGTTCGCAGACTTCGCGGTCTGCGGACCGTTTTTCGTATCACGATTGGGATGCGAGGAGACAGGTTTATGAGCAACGAAATTTTGGTAGCGCACGAAAACGGCGTGCTCACGATCACCATCGACCGGCCCGCGCGCAAGAACGCGCTGACGCCCGCGATGTATCAGGTGATGGCCGACACGCTCAACGGCGCGAACAAGGACACCTCGGTGCGCGCGGCGCTGCTGCGCGGCCACGCCGAGATCTTCACGGCCGGCAACGACATCGAAGACTTTCTGAAGGGGCCGCCCGCGGGCGCCGATTCGCCCGTGATCCGCTTTCTCGATGCCATCGCGGCGTTCGAAAAACCGCTCGTCGCCGCGGTGAAGGGGCCGGCGATCGGCGTGGGCACGACGCTGCTCCTGCATTGCGACATGGTCTATGCCGCCGACAACGCGCGTTTCGCTGTGCCGTTCTCGCAACTCGGGCTGTGCCCCGAAGCGGCTTCGTCGCTGCTGCTGCCGCGCATTGCGGGCCACCAGGGCGCGGCGGAAAAGCTGCTGCTCGGCGAGACCTTCGACGCGGCGGAAGCGCACCGCATGGGCTTCGTGAACCGCGTGCTGCCGGTGGCCGAACTCGACGCGTTCGTTAGCGCGCAACTGGCGAAGCTCGTGGCGCTGCCCGCGTCGTCGCTGCGCGTGACGAAGTCGCTCATGAAGCGCGCGGACACGCACGAGGTCAAGACGCGCATGAGCGAAGAGTTCGTGCACTTCGGCAAGATGCTGCTCGCGCCCGAAGCGCGCGAGGCGTTCACGGCGTTCCTCGAAAAGCGCAAGCCGGATTTCCGGCAGTTCGATTAAGCGCTAACGGTGGTTCAGGCCGTTTCGTAATCGACGTACCCGGACTCGCGGCAAAAGCTCACGAGCCGCAGTCCGGCGCGCCTGGCGATGGCGATGGCAAGCGAGGAGGGCGCCGAGATCGTCGCGACCATCGGAATGCCCACGCGCGCGGCCTTGCGCACCAGTTCGTAGCTCGCGCGGCTCGAGAGGAAGACGAAGCCCTGCTGCGTGTCGGCGCGCTCCATCACGAGCTGGCCGATGAGCTTGTCGAGCGCGTTGTGGCGTCCCACGTCTTCGAAGGCGCGCAGGATCGCGCCGTTTTCGTCGCACCACGCGGCCGCGTGCAGGCCTCCGGTGAGCTTCGTGAGCGCCTGATGCTGCGGCAGTTCGCGTGCGGCGCGCGCGATGGCGTCGGGAGCCAGGCGCGCAACGAAGCCCGTATCGGGCACCCGTTCGGGCTCGAGATCGAGCAGGTCGATGCTCTCGATGCCGCACACGCCGCAGCCGCTGCGCCCGGCGAGCGCGCGGCGCTTTTCCTTGAGCTCGACGAACGCCTGTTGCACCACGGTCAAGTGGACTTCGGCGTGCGGCAGGTCCGCATCCTCGTGCCAGTACACCTCGATGTCCTGAATGTCGGCATTGCGCCCGACGATGCCTTCGGAGATCGCAAAGCCCACGGCGAACGCTTCGAGGTCGCGCGGCGTGCACATCATGACGGCGTGCGAAATGCCGTTGAAGACGAGCGCGACGGGCCATTCCTGACCCACGTGGTCCTCACGCGTTTGCACGGCGCCGCCGCGGTGCCGATGCACGCGCAATTCGATGGCGCCGGGCTGGCCTTCGGTTTCGAGGGGATGCGTCGTCGCGATCTGCGGCCGGTCTGCGGTGCTCATTGGCGTGCGGGTAGGGGGGCGAGTTGAGGGGGACAAGCGAAAAACTCCATCGGTCCTTGTGCGGCGCGGTACCGCAGCGCCGCCGGGGGACAGCGGGGCCGCGCCGCGCGCGGAAGGTTCTAAAATACCTCAAGCGGGCCGCCCGCGCTTATGCCCGCCTCGCGAGGACACCGTCATGGCATTGAACGAAGCTCCGCTGCTTTTCCGGTTCGAGGTCGACTCGTCGGAAAATCTCACCTTTATCCCGATGTGCGTGCGCTTCAACCTGGATCGCTTTGGTCTGCGCATTTCGCTCGCGCAATGGCAACTGCTGCCCTACGAGGACCGCCGGCTGCTGGCGTGTTTCCCCGTGGACGAGGACACGCAAATCGAGCCCAATTTCGACCACGCGCTCTTCGAGATGATGCGCACGCACGCGAACGTCGAACCCGAATGGTTCGCGCCCGAAGAAGCGCCGGCCTGGCGCGACGTGAACGCGGTGCCCGGCGGCGTTGCGCTGCAGTCCGAGCTTGCCAGTCTGCAGGCGCCCGACATCGAAGACTGGGCGCAGCTCGACCCGTTCCAGCGCTACGTGCTGGCAAAGCTCGCGCGCAAGCCCGAGAGCAATCACGACTTCGCGCCGGCGATGCACGAGTTCGGGCTGGCGGTGCCGCGGTGATTTTGACCCGCTGTTTCCCGCCGCGCCTGCCCGCCACGATTCATCGCCGATCCCTACCCGATTCCCGCTGACCGCGGCAGCCTCGCGCCGCCGCGGGTCGTTTTCCGCTTCTTTCTCCACATTGACCCTCAAGACCCGGCCGGCCCTGCCGTTATTTCGGGTTGGCGCGTCAGGCGCCGACCGGTCGCGCGCAGTCGTGACCCATCATCCCGCGCTCACGGCGCGGGCGCGAACGACGCTCGGCATTCATGAACCTTCTTTTTTCGAAGCGCCAACTCATCAATCTGGCCGTCGTCGCGGCGGCCGTTGGCGCGAACGCTTTTGTCGCGTGGACGCAGATCGACGGTCAGCGCGAGATCGACCAGCGCGCGAGCCAGGCGGCGACGATCCGTCACGACCTCGACCGCTATCGCGACGCGCTTGGCAGCGGCATGAGCGCGCTGGGCCGTTTCGCCGTGCAGGGCCAGCCGGAGTCGGCCGCCGCGCACGACGCGCGCGCCGCCATGCTCGACGAAACCACCCGCGCCCTGCGCGCTGAGCTGGGCGGTAACGCCGACCTCGCAGCCCGTTTCGACGCGCTGGCGCGGCAGGCGAGTGTCATTGTGGGCGAGATCGACGTGACGCTTGCGCGTGCCGAGCAGCGCGTTGCCGACGAGCGCGGGCAGGCTGCCGTGGCGGCGGGGGCAAGCGGGACCGTGGCAACGCAGGCCGTGGCGGCCGACGGTGCGGCCAGCCAGGAATTCGGCACCGCAACGCCCGCAAATGCCGCGCGTTCGCCCGCAGCGCCGTGGGGCGACCGCGAGGCGCTCGCCCGCAACGTCGCGGCAGCGAAGACGATGCAACCCGGGAACCCCGCCGACGCGCGCATGGCCGGTCATGTCGTGACCGGCACCATCTTGCCGCTGCACGCCGCGGCGGATGAGGCGGCGAGCGCCGTGACGCTGGATACGCTAACAGTCGCACCGGCTGTCACGAACGGCGCCCAGAACCCCATCACGCCGACCGCTGCGCTGCCTGACACGGCAATGCCGTCGCCCGCCACTGCCGCGTGGCTCGCCGGCGAATACATCCGCATCGACAACCTCGTGGACCAGCTCGACGGGCAGCTCGCGGCGCTGCAACGCGCCCAGGATCTGGCGCTCGCCGCCGCGCTCGCCGACTCGGCGCGCTCGGGCGGCCGCGCGCTGTTGCTGCTGATCGTGACGATGCTCGCGGGCGGGACGCTCCTCATCTACACGTTCGGCGCGCGCGAGAGCGCGGCCCGCGAGAAGCTGCGCGCCGTGAGCGGCATGCGCCTGCGCAGCGAGCGCTTTCAGGGTCTGTTCGACGCGCATCCGGTGCCGATGTACGTGTTCGACCGCGAGACGCTGCGCTTTCTCGCCGTGAACGCCGCCGCGATCCAGCAGTACGGCTACAGCGAGGAAGAATTCCTCACGATGACGATCCGCGAAATCCGTCCCGCCGAGGACGTCTCGCGGCTCGAGCAGCACCTCACGCGCTCGGACATGGTCACGCAGAACGTGCGCATGATGGCCGGCATCTGGCACCATCGCCGCCGCGACGGCTCGATCATCAGCGCCGACATCTCGCATCACTCGCTCACCTTCCTCGGCCGCGACGCCGTGTTCGTGCTCGCCGACGACGTGACCGAGCAGATCAAGGCCGAAGCGGAGGCGCAGCGCTCGAACCAGATGCTCGAGTCGGTGATCGACAACATCCCGCAGCGCATCTTCTGGAAAGACGCGCAGTCGCGCTATCTGGGCTGCAACATGACCTTCGCGCGCGACGCGGGCCTCGCGTATCCCGAGCAGATCATCGGCAAGTCCGACGACGACCTGCCGTGGCGCGCCTACGCCGACGGCATGCGCGAGCAGGACCGCGAAGTCATCGAGTCGGGGCTGCCGCGCATCAACTACGAGGACAACCACACGATCGACGGCCTGCACCGCACGACGCTCACGAGCAAGCTGCCGCTGCTCGACGGCGACGGCCGCGTGATCGGCGTGCTCGGCTCCTACTCGGACACCACCGAAAGCAAGCGCGCCGACCTCGCGTTGCGCCTGCAAAGCCGCGCGCTCGACGCGTGCGTGAACGCCATCCTGATCACCGCGCCGGGCCCGGGCGGCAGCAATCTGATCGAGTACGCGAATCCGGCGTTTCGCCGCATCACGGGCTTCGATCCGGCCGAGGTGATCGGCCAGGACTGCCGCCTCCTGCAGCGCGACGACCGCGATCAGGACGGACTCATCGCGGTGCGCAAGGCGCTGCTTTCCAATCGCGAAGTGAGCGCCGTGCTGCGCAACTACCGCAAGGACGGCGCGCTCTTCTGGAACCAGCTGCTGATCGCGCCGGTGCCCGATCTCGATGGGCGCATCACGCATCACATCGGCATCATCAACGACGTGACCGAGCTGATCCGCTATCAGGAGCAGCTCGAATACCAGGCGAACTACGACAGCCTCACGCTGCTGCCCAACCGCAACCTGCTGCGCGACCGTCTCCAGCACGCGCTGCTCGCGGCGCAGCGGCACGACACGGGCGTGGCCGTGGTCTTCATCGACCTCGACGGCTTCAAGAACGTGAACGACAGTCTCGGCCACAGCGTGGGCGACCGGCTGCTGGGCGTGGTGGCCGAGCGGCTCCAGCGCTGCACGCGCACGACCGATACGGTCGCGCGCCACGGCGGCGACGAGTTCGTGATCGTGCTTACCGACACCATCGACGAGAAGTCGCTGATCGGCTGGATGGAGCGGGCGCGTTCGCTGATCTCGGAGCCCGTGTGGATCGACGGCACCGAGCTGTATGTGGGTTGCAGCATGGGCGCGAGCGTCTACCCGCAGGACGGCAACGACGCCGAAACGCTCATGAAGAAGGCCGACGTCGCGATGTACCGCGCGAAGGACATGGGCCGCAACACGTTCCAGTTCTTCGAGCCCGAAATGAACGCGAATGTGGGCGCGCGCCTGAATCTCGAGCGGCGCCTGCGCCGTGCGCTGCGCGACAGCGAGTTCCTGCTGCACTACCAGCCGCAGGTGGAGATCGAGGGCGGGCGCATCATCGGCATGGAGGCGCTCGTACGCTGGCGCGATCCGGAGGTGGGGCTCGTCTCGCCCGCGCAGTTCATTCCCGTGGCCGAGGAGAGCGGCCTGATCGGCCCGCTTTCCGACTGGGTGCTACGCGAGGCCTGCCGGCAGAATCGCGCGTGGCAGCTCGCGGGGCTGCCGCCCGTGCGCGTGTCCGTGAACTTCTCGGCGAAGACGTTCCACCAGCGCGACATTGCGCAGCTCGTGAAGGACGTGCTGCAGGAAACCGGCCTGGAAGCCTGCTGGCTCGAAATCGAGCTGACCGAGAGCACGCTCATGCGCAACGCCGAAGAAGCCGTGTCGATGTTGAATGAGCTGCACGCGCTGGGCATCGGCATTGCCATCGACGACTTCGGCACCGGCTATTCGAGCCTGAGCTACCTGAAGCGTCTGCCAGTGGACCGGCTCAAGATCGACCGCTCGTTCGTGGCCGACATCGGCACGAGCGGCGACGACGAAACGATCACGGCAGCCATTATCGCGCTTGCGCACGAGCTGCAGTTGCAGGTGATCGCGGAAGGGGTGGAGACTTCGGCGCAGTTCGCCTTCCTGCGCGAGCGCGCGTGCGACGAGCTGCAAGGCTACTTTTTCGCGCCGCCGCTGCCTGGCGACGAGGCGGCGGCGCTGTTGCGCGCGAGCGCGACCTACGAGGAAACGCCCGGGCTCGCGTGGACGGATTGAGCCCGGCGCCACGACCGGGCGTTCGCGATTGCCTCGGCGTTGCCTTTATTCGATCGGCGGCAGCTGACGCGGGCGGCGGTCAGCGCCGGTGGCGACATAGGTGAGCGTGGCTTCCGTCACCTTGACGACTTCCTCCTGGAGACGCATGCGCTGCGCGTACACCTCGACCTCGACGGTCACCGAGGTGTTGCCGGTCTTGACGATGTCGGCGTAGAAACTCAGCAGATCGCCTACGAACACCGGTTGCTTGAACACGAACGAGTTCACCGCGACGGTCGCGACGCGTCCGTTGGCGCGGCGGCTCGCCGGAATCGAGCCGGCGATGTCGACCTGCGCCATGATCCAGCCGCCGAAGACGTCGCCGTGAACGTTGGCGTCCGAGGGCTGCGGCACGACGCGCAGCGCAGGCGATTTTTGGGGGAGCGGGAAGGAGTCGGTCATCGGGCTTCCATGAAAAGGGATCGAACGGCGCAAGGCGTTGCGGCGCGGGGCGCCCAGCGGCGCGTGCCGCCTTCTGCGACAATACGTTGATCAGGAATTGTACGGGAAAGCCTGAGGCGCGGCGGGCGGTCGATTAGAGCCCTCCACCTTCGCGAAACCCGTCGCCAGGAACCTCACATTCGCCCCACATGACTCGCCGGGCCGTTTGCGCCGCGCCAGCTTCCGGTCCCCGAACCGGCCTTGGCGCGCCGCACGGCGCTGGCATCTCGCCGCTCGCCCCATGCGCCGCTTTCCCGCTTCCAACGAACCCGCGCTGCCCGCCACCGGGCCGCGCAACGACTGGCAGACGATCGTTTCGCTGCTGCCTTACCTCACGGCCTACAAATGGCGCGTGGCGTTCGCGCTCACCTGCCTGATCGGCGCGAAGGTGGCCAACCTCGGCGTGCCGATCGTGATGAAGCACATCGTCGACGGTCTCGCCTCGGTGCGTCATCTCACGGCGCTCGGTCGTGCGGAGCACGCACCCGGCATCGTGCTCGCGGGTGGCATCGGACTGCTCGTGGTGGCGTACGCCATCGTGCGTCTGTCGACGTCGCTGTTCACCGAACTGCGCGAAATCCTCTTTTCGAAGGTGACCGAGAGCGCCGTGCGCCAGCTCGCGCTCAAGGTGTTCCGCCATCTGCATGCACTCTCGCTGCGCTTTCACCTCGAGCGGCAGACGGGCGGCATGTCGCGCGACATCGAGCGCGGCACGCGCGGCATCACGCAGCTCATTTCATACTCGCTCTACAGCATCCTGCCGACGCTCGTGGAAGTGGGCCTCGTGCTCGGCTTCTTCGTGGTGAAGTACGAGGCGTACTACGCGATCGTCACGCTCATCGCGCTTGTCGCGTACATCGTGTTCACGGTGAAGGTAACCGAGTGGCGCACGCATTTTCGCCGCACGATGAACGAGCTCGATTCGCGCGCCAATGCACGCGCGATCGATTCGCTCATCAACTACGAGACCGTGAAGTACTTCGGCAACGAAGAGTGGGAGACGAAGCGTTACGACGAAAACCTGCACCGCTACCGCCAGGCCGCGATCAAGTCGCAGCACTCGCTTTCGGCGCTCAACTTCGGACAGCAGGCGATCATCGGCACCGGGCTCGTGTTCATCCTCTGGCGCGCTACCCAGGGCGTGATGGCGGGGCGGCTCACGCTCGGCGACCTCGTGCTCATCAATACCTTCATGCTGCAGCTCTACATTCCGCTGAATTTTCTCGGCGTGGTGTATCGGGAGCTCAAGCAAAGCCTCACCGACATGGACCGCATGTTCACGCTGCTCACCGTCGAGCGCGAAGTGGCCGACGTGCCTGGCGCGCAAGCGCTTGCGGTGCGCGGCGGCGAGGTGCGCTTTTCTCACGTGAACTTCGCGTATGAACCGTCGCGCCAGATTCTGCACGACCTGAGCTTCACGATTGCTGCGGGCACGACGACGGCCGTGGTGGGGCATAGCGGCTCGGGCAAGTCCACGCTCGCTCGGCTCCTGTTCCGCTTCTACGATCTCGACCGCTCCGATCCCGGCAAAAGCGGCGGTGCGATTACGATCGACGGCCAGGATATCCGCGACGTCACGCAGGATTCGTTGCGCGCCTCGATCGGCATCGTGCCGCAGGACACGGTGCTGTTCAACGACTCGATCTACTACAACATCGCCTATGGACGGCCCACGGCAAGCCGCGAGGAAGTAATCGCCGCGGCGCGCGCGGCGCACATTCACGCGTTCATCGAGAGCCTGCCCAAGGGCTACGACACGTCCGTGGGCGAGCGCGGCCTCAAGCTTTCGGGCGGTGAGAAGCAGCGCGTGGCGATCGCGCGCACGCTGCTCAAGAATCCGCCGATCCTGCTGTTCGACGAGGCGACGTCAGCGCTCGATTCGCGCTCGGAGCGCGCCATCCAGCACGAGCTCGACCAGATCGCGCGCGAGCGCACCACACTCGTGATCGCGCACCGGCTGTCGACCGTCGTGCGCGCGCAGCAGATCATCGTGATGGATCATGGGCGCATCGTCGAGCGCGGCACGCATGCGCAATTGCTGCAAGCGGGCGGACACTATGCGCAGATGTGGGCGCTTCAGCAGCAGAAGGCGGGTGAAGCGCCCCAGTCGCAGTCACAGTCCCAGGCACAACAGGGGCAGGTGGAGTTGCCGGCGGCGGGAGGAAACTGAAGAAGCGCGCCGCGCCGGCGTTGCCGCGGCGCTTTGCGTTGCCGGTCTCAGCCGTGGTGCGCGCTCGTCGAATCTCGCAGCGCGGCGTCGAGCGCCTCGAGCTGCGCGGGCGTGCCGACGTTTTCCCAGACGCCTTCGTATAGCTCGGCGCTCACGCGTCCTTGCGCGATCGCCTCGCGATAGTACGGCGTGAGCGCGCGCTTCGTGCCGGGCGCGAGATCGCGGAACATACGCGTGTCATAGAGGCCGATATTGCCGAACGTGTAGCGCGGCGCGCCGTCGAGCGCGAGCCGGCCGTCGGCGCCCAGCGCGAAGTCGCCCTTCGGGTGGAACGGCGGATTCGGCACCATCACGAGATGCATGCCCGGCTGTTCTTGCGCCGCAAGCGCTTGCGCGTGCGTGTTCAGGCGCGCGAAATCGTAGGCGCTGTAGACGTCGCCGCTCACCGCGAGGAACACCTCGGGCGCGCCCGTCGACTCGATGAGCGGCAGCGCCTGGGCAATGCCGCCCGCCGTTTCGAGCGCGTCGTGCTCGGGCGAATAGTGGAGCGTGACGCCGAAGCGCGCGCCGTCGCCGAGCGCGGCTTCGATCTGCGCGCCAAGCCATGCGTGATTGATGACGATGCGCGTGTAGCCCGCCGCGGCGAGCCGCTCGATCTGCCACACGACGAGCGGTTTGCCGCCCACGGCGAGGAGCGGCTTCGGGCAGGTGTCGGTGAGCGGACGCATGCGTTCGCCGCGTCCGGCGGCGAAGATCATGGCGGTGCGGCCGTGGCTCGCCCTGGCCGGCGTGTGATTCGATTGGGTCATGACGGCCCGTTTCAGAAGGTGTAAGCGACTTCGACGGCGCTGCCCTGCAGCTCGTCGATGAGCCGTGCGAACGGCGCGAGCGGGCGGTAGCGGTGCGCGACCTTGCTCGCGTAGGCGAGAAAGCGCGGCAGGTCGGCCATGTAATGCGGTTTGGCGTCGCGATAGTTGATGCGGCAGAACAGGCCAAGCACCTTGATGTGGCGCTGCAGGCCCATCCACTCGAGCTGGCGGTAGAACTCGCCGAAGTCGGCATCGACGGGCAGTCCCGCCTTCTTGGCGCGCTCCCAGTAGTGCGCGAAGCAGTCGAGCTCGAACGCCTCGTCCCAGCTCAGGAACGCGTCGCGCAGCAGCGAGACGACGTCGTACGTGATCGGGCCGTACACGGCGTCCTGGAAGTCGAGCACGCCGGGGTTGGGCGTGGCGATCATCAGGTTGCGGGGCATGAAGTCGCGCAGCATGAAGCTTTGCGGCTGCGCGCGGGCGCTCGCCACGAGCAGGGCGAAGGTGCGATCGAGCACGCCGCGCGTGGCTTCGTCGACCTTGCGGCCCAGATGGCGCTCCAGATACCACTCGGGCATCAGCTCCATCTCGCGGCGCATGAAGGCTTCGTCGAAGTCCGGCAGCACGCCTGGCCGCGAGCTGAGCTGCCAGCGGATCAGCGCGTCGATGGCGTCGCGCATCAGCTCGCGCGAACGCGTGCCGGGGCCGGCTTCCTGCAGCGCATTCAGGTAGGGCGCGGTGCCGAGATCGGTCACGAGCATGAGGCCCGCGTCGAAATCGGCTTCGAGCACGCGCGGCACGTGCACGCCGGCCGCCTCGAGCAACTGCGCGATCTGGGCGAATTCGCGGCTCTTTTCGGGCGGCGGGGCGTCGACGGCGATCAGCGACGCGCCGTGCGCGCCCTCGCTCGCGAGGCGGAAATAGCGCCGAAAGCTCGCGTCGGCCGAGGCCGGGGCGAGCGTCGCGAGGTCGAGGGCGTACTGGCCGGCGTGGCTGCCGAGCCAGGCGGCGAGCAGGTCGCGGCGATTGTCGGTCGGAGCGGCGCCAGGGGAAGCGGCGGGAGAATGCGCGGCAGAAAAGGTCATGAAAGCCAGAGGCAAAATCAGTGGATCAACGTCTTGCCATATAATACCCCACGACTTTTTTGACGCGACTCGCGCCAAAGCCCGCATGACGGTTCGCTCGCCGCATTCATCGTCGCTCCAGGGGGGCGATGAATTGTAATTATTTGTTTGCAGCCCGGCCTCGATCCGGTTCATCGGGAGGCGGGTGCCCAGGCGGGCCACCATCATGGAGAGGGCAGGCGGCCCGGGCCGATTCGCCAAAACCATACATGCCGCCCAGACAGTTTTTCCAGACGATCTCCCCTAGTGACGACGGCGTGCCGGGCAAGCGGCGGCTCATCGCGGCACTCCTGGCCGTACCGGGTCTGGTGCCCGCGCTCGCGCACGCCCAGCTCTCGGGCGCGGCCGCGCAGCCCGAGCAGCTCGACGGCCCGTGGAGCCTGCGGCTCGCGCCGCAACTCGAGGATCACCCCAATGCGTCGGGCCAGCACCCGGCAACGTTCGTGCTCGGCGATTCGACGACCGGCACGGTGGATACCGACCTCGCCGTGAAAGGGGCGGGGGAGTTGCGTCAGGGTTCGAACGTGGTGAAGGGCGACGCCCTGCATTACGACCAGGACACCGACATGGCCAATGCCTACGGCAATGTCACGGTCGTGCAGAACGGCACGACGTTCTCGGGGCCCGAGGCGCATTTGAAGGTCGAGGCGAACGAGGGCTTCATGCCCGCGCCGAAGTACCATTTCACGCTCACGGGCGGCTCGGGCAGCGCCGCGCGCGCCGACCTGCTGGACAGCGAGCGCTCGGTGCTCACGACCGGCACCTACACCGCGTGCCACTGCTCGACCAATCCGGCGTGGTACATCAAGGGCAGCGAGTTCGATTTCGACACCGGCAGCGACGAAGGTGTCGCGCACAACGCCGTGCTGTTCTTCCAGGACGTGCCGATCTTCGCGAGCCCGTGGCTGTCGTTCCCGCTTTCGGGCGACCGCCGCAGCGGCCTGTTGCCGCCGACGTTCTCGGTCAGCTCGACGAACGGCTACGAAATCTCGCTGCCGTATTACTTCAACATCGCGCCGAACCGCGACTTCACGTTCACGCCCGAGATCATCTCGAAGCGGGGCGTGTTCCTGCAGGGCAACTACCGGTATCTCTCGACGAATTACTCGGGTTCGATCACCGGAACGTTCCTGCCGGACGACGCGATCACGAAGACGAACCGCTACGCGCTGTTCATCCAGCACAACCAGAACTTCGGCAACGGCTTCGGCGGTTACGTCTACTACAACAAGGTCTCGGACAACACCTATCCGTCGGACCTGTCGTCGCCGGCCAACCAGTTCCTGAACGGCACGCAGACGCTGTACCAGCAGGAAGCCGGCCTCACGTACAACAACGGGCCGTGGTCCGTGCTGGGCCGCTACCAGCACTGGCAGACGGTCGAGTCGTCGACGCCGCCGTATGGCCGCGAGCCGCAGTTGAACGTGAAGTACGCGAAGTACAACGTCGGCGGCTTCGACTACGGCATGGAAGCCGACTACTCGCGCTTCCGCATCACGGAAGACAATGCGACCGAAGGCGACCGCGTCGTCTTCAATCCGTACGTGTCGTACTCCCTGATGGGGCCGGGTTACTTCGTCACGCCGAAGGTTCAGTGGCACTTCGCGTCGTACAACCTGAGCAACATCGGCCCGGCGGGCACGACCTTCGGCTCGCCTGTGGGCACGCCGAAGAGCTTCACCGAATCGATCCCGACCTTCAGCTTCGACACGGGCCTCGTGTTCGACCGCTCGGTCCGTCTGTTCGGTCAGGACTACATCCAGACGCTGGAACCGCGCCTGTACTACGTGTACACGCCATATCGCAACCAGCAGTTCGCGCCCCTGTTCGATACCGCCGAGTCGGACTTCGGCCTCGCGGAAATCTTCACGCCGAACACCTTCGTCGGCAACGACCGCATTGCCGATGCGAACCGCCTGACGGCCGCGCTCACCACGCGCTTCATCGACCCGGCTTCGGGCGACGAACGCGCGCGCTTCGTGATCGCGCAGCAGTACTACTTCCAGGATCAGCGCGTCACGCTCAACTCGGGCGAAAGCACGAGTCAGGCGACGCATTCGGACCTGATTGCGGGCGCTGCACTGAAAATCGGGGCCGGTTTCGCTTCGGAAACGGCGTTCCAATATAATGCCGACAGCAACCAGCTCACCAAGGCGAGCATCGGTTTCGGGTACAGCCCGGGAACGAGCCGCGTGCTGAACGTGGCTTACCGCTACACGCGCGCGAACACGACGCTCGACTTCCAGCCGATCAATCAGGTCCTGATCTCGGCTCAATGGCCGTTCTCGCACCGGGTGTACGCCGTAGGCCGCTTCAACTACGATCTGAACGGCCATCGGATCGTCGACGGCCTGGTCGGCATGCAGTACGACGCCGACTGCTGGGTGCTCGGGGTCGGCCTGCAGCGTTACGCGAACGGGCTCAATACGTCGGGCACGCCGAATTCGTCAACGCGGTTTCTCGCGCAGCTTACGCTCAAGGGACTGTCGAACGTCGACAACGGGCTGGTGGCGGCGTTCCGCACGGCAGTGCCGGGGTACACGCAGCTGCCGGCTCAGTCGCCGCCGGACTCGCGCTTCACTGATTATCAATAACGCGTGATCCGGAGCGCATTGCTTGCGCCTCGGGGCAACGCGGTGTCGGTTGCATAGAGACGGGCGAAGCGTGCCCGCCAACATTGGAGTATCTGTGGGAATCATGAAAAAGCTTCGCCTGGCAGCGTACGCTGCGAGTCTCTTCGCCGTTGCAGGCGTGTTGCCGGCCGCGCCGGCGCAAGCTCAAGGTCTCCCGGCCGGCAACGGCCAGACGGTCGATACGATCGCCGCAGTCGTCAATGACGGCGTGATCACGCAACGCGAGCTCGACAGCCGCGCCGAAATGATCGCTCACCGGCTGCAGCAGCAAAACGCGCCGGTTCCGCCCGATGAGCAGTTGCGCGCGCAGGTACTCAACCAGATGGTGCTCGAGCGCATTCAGCTGCAGAAGGCCAAGGAAGACGGCATCACCGTAGACGACGCCGCCGTGCAGCGCACGCTGGAGCGCCTCGCCCAGGCCAACGGCATGGATCTCGCGACCTATCGCGCGCGCATCGAGGCGGCTGGGGTGCCCTGGACCACGTTCCAACGCGACGCGCGCACGGAGCTCACGCTCTCGAAGCTGCGCGAGAAGGAAGTGGACAGCAAGGTCACGGTGACGGACGCCGAAGTCGCGAACTACATCGCGAGCCAGCGCGGACCGAACGCGGGCCAGTCGAACGACCTGCATTTCCAGCACATCTTCATCAAGGCGCCGCTGAACGCCTCGGAAACCGACATCGAAGCGGCGCAGGCGAAGGCCAATGCGCTGCTCAAGGAAGCCCAGTCGGGTAGCAAGTTCGAGAGCCTCGCGAAGTCGAACTCGCAGGCGAGCGACGCGGGCAAGGGCGGCGACATGGGCTTCCTGCCGCAGTCGAAGCTGCCGCCCGAATTCGTGACCGCCGCTGCCACGCTGCGTCCGGGCGAGGTGAACCCCTCGGTGATCCGCACCAACGACGGCTTCGAGATCGTGCGCCTCGTCGAGCGCCGCCAGGGCCAGGGCACGGCCGCCGACGCGCCCAAGCTCGTGCAAACGCACGTGCGCCACATCCTGCTGCGCGTGGGCGACGGCATGTCCGAGCCCCAGGCGCGCCAGAAGCTGCTCGAGATCCGCCAGGAAATCGCAGCGGGCGGCGACTTCGCCAAGTTCGCGCGCACTTACTCGCAAGACGGCTCGGCTTCGCAGGGCGGCGACCTCGGCTGGATCAGCCCGGGTGAAACCGTGCCTGAATTCGAGCGCGCCATGAATACGCTGCAGGACGGCCAGCTGAGCGAGCCGGTACGCACCGAGTACGGCTACCACCTGATCCAGGTGCTGGGCCGCCGCGACGCCGAAGGCTCGATCGCGCAGCAAATGGAACTGGCGCGCCAGGCCATCGGCCAGCGCAAGGCGGAGCAGGCCTACGCCGACTGGCTGCGTCAGCTGCGCGACAGTGCCTACGTCGATTACAAGATCGCGGGCATGACGCCGCCGCACAACTAAGCGTCACCAGGGGATCGAGCCATGAACGCCTCCGCATCGTCGTCGCCGGCTCCGCGGAGGGCGGGGCCGATCCGCATTGCCATCACCACGGGTGAGCCGGCCGGCGTCGGCCCCGAGCTGACCGCCGCTGCACTGGCGGGTGCCTCGGCGCACTGGCCCGACGCGCAGTTCGTCGTGCTCGGCGACAGTGCGCTACTCGAAGCGCGCGCGCAGGCCGCGAGCGTCGACTGGGCCGCCGTGCTGGCGAACCAGCCCGTGCAGGTCGAGCATGTGGCGCTGGCTACGCCCGCGAAGCCAGGCAAACTCGACGCCGCCAACGGTCGCTATGTGCTGGCGCTGCTCGACCGTGCCATCGACGGCGCACTGGCAGGCGAATTCGACGCCATCGTCACTGCGCCGCTGCAAAAGAGCACGATCAACGACGCCGGCGTGCCCTTCACCGGCCACACCGAATACCTCGCCGAACGCACGCACACGCCGCGCGTGGTCATGATGCTGGCGGGCACCGGCGCTCGCCCGCTGCGCGTGGCGCTCGCCACGACGCATTTGCCGCTCAAGGACGTGTCGGCGGCGCTCACGGTCGAGGGGCTCGTCGAAACCCTGAGCATCATCGACCATGACCTGCGCCATCATTTCGGCGTGCCCCTGCCGCGCATCCTCGTGACCGGCCTCAACCCGCATGCGGGCGAGAACGGCTACCTGGGGCGCGAGGAAATCGACACGATTTCGCCGGCACTGGCCGCCGCCGCCGCGCAAGGCATCGACGCGCGCGGCCCGTACCCCGCCGACACGCTGTTCCAGCCGCGCTACCTCAAGGACGCCGACTGCGTGCTGGCGATGTTCCACGACCAGGGCCTGCCGGTCCTGAAATACGCGACGTTCGGCGAAGGCATCAACGTCACGCTCGGCCTGCCGATCGTGCGCACCTCGGTCGATCATGGCACCGCGCTCGACCTCGCCGGCACTGGCCGCGCGGACGCGGGCAGCCTGATCGCCGCCCTCGACACCGCCGTTTCGATGGCGCGCCACCGGCGCGCCATCTGATTGATTCCAGAGAAGATGTCCAACAGCAGCAGACAGCACCAGGGCCACTTCGCGCGCAAGCGCTTCGGCCAGAACTTCCTCGTCGACACGGGCGTGATCGATTCGATCGTCGACGTCATCCGCCCGCAGCGCGGCGAGCGCATGGTCGAGATCGGGCCGGGTCTCGGCGCGCTCACCGAGCCGCTCATCGAACGGCTCGCCACGCCCGAATCGCCGCTGCACGCGGTCGAGCTGGACCGCGACCTGATCGCGCGCCTCACGAAGAAGTTCGGCCCGCTGCTCGAACTCCACGCGGGCGACGCGCTCGCGTTCGACTTCGGCTCGCTCGCGGCGCCGGGCGAGAAGCCCTCGCTGCGCATCGTCGGCAACCTGCCGTACAACATTTCGAGCCCGCTGCTGTTTCACCTCACCACATTCGCCGAGCGCGTGATCGACCAGCACTTCATGCTGCAGAACGAAGTCGTCGAGCGCATGGTGGCGGAGCCGGGCAGCAAGGCGTTCGGCCGTCTCACGGTGATGCTCCAGTACCGCTATGTGATCGACAAGCTGATCGACGTGCCGCCCGAATCGTTCCAGCCGCCGCCCAAGGTGGATTCGGCGATCGTGCGCATGATTCCCTACGCGCCGCACGAACTGCCGAAGGTCAACGACGCCGTGCTCGGCGAACTCGTGACGGCCGCCTTCTCGCAGCGCCGCAAGATGCTGCGCAATACGCTCGGCGATTACCGCGAGCGCCTCGACTTCGACGCGCTGGGCTTCGATCTGGCGCGCCGCGCCGAGGAAGTGCCCGTCGAGGAGTATGTGAGCCTCGCGCAGGCGCTGGAAGCGGCTGGCGGCGCGTGATATGCGCGTGGCGCGCCGCCGCGTTGCCGGTGCACTAAGCGTCGTCGCTCAGGCAGCCTCGGCGCGCTGCGCCTCGTAGGCCTTGAGCTGGCTGTAGACGACGCGCAGCACCGAAAGCTCGGCCGACGCGTGCTGCGCCGCGCCGCCGCGCTGGATGAGGTCGCCGAGCACGTGATCGGCCTCGATGCGCGAACCGTTCTGCACGTCGCGCAACATCGAGGCGGTGAGCGACGATCCCTTGGCGAACAGCATCGCGCGCGAGCGCTCGAGGAAGCTGTCGCGCACGGCATGGCCGTGTGCGGCTGCGATCGCGCGGCATTCGGCGAAGAGTCGCTCGATGATCGTGGCGCCGTCGGGCGTGGCGAGAATCACGCCAATGGGCGCGCGGAAAAGGCACGTGCTGCCCGCGAGCGACGCGAGGAACACCCACTTCTCCCACATCTCCTGAAGAATGTGATCGCTCGCCTTCACGTGAAAGCCGGCATTGCCGAACTGATCCGCCACGGCTTGCACGCGCGCCGAGACGCCGCCGCCGAGTTCGCCGAACGTGATGGCCTGCACGTCGTTCAGATGGACGATCTCGCGCTTGTCGTTGAGCGTGGACGCAATCAGGCAGACACCGCCCAGCACCGCCTGCGTACCGAAGCGCGCCTGCAGGACTTCGAGATGATGCATGCCGTTGAGCAGCGGCAGGATCAACGTGTTGGGACCGACGGCCGCGGCGAACGAATCGATGGCATTGTCGAGGTCGTAGGCCTTGCAGCTCAGCAGGACGAGATCGAACGGCTGGCCGCCTTGTGATTCGAGCGCTTCGCGCGTGACGGTCTTGACGTCGCGCAGCGTGAGATCGCCCGCCGGACTGCGGATGACGAGGCCCGCTTCGCGCAGTTGCGAGGCGCGCGCCTCGCGTACCAGAAACGTCACGTCACGTCCCGCAGCGGCGAGCCTGCCGCCGAAATAGCCGCCCGTCGCACCCGCACCGACTACCAGAATTCGCATGTCTACTCCTCGGTTCTCACGTTCATTGCTCGCACGCTGTGCTTGCGCCTGGCTGGGGAAATTGCCGCGGCAATTTCGCGATGGCGTCCATGCTAGAGCAAATCGGCGTATCTTGCCGGCGCCGGCAGGGCTGGCCCGTTTTTGGTACAGTCCGTTTTTTGACGACGGCAAAACGGAGTACACCATGCGCCTGCTGCACACGATGATCCGGGTCGGCGACCTCGATCGCTCGATCAAGTTCTATACCGAACTGCTCGGCATGAAACTGCTGCGCCGCGAAGACTACCCCGATGGCAAGTTCACGCTGGCCTTCGTCGGGTACACGGACGAGCGCGACGGCACCGTGATCGAACTGACGCATAACTGGGATACGGCTTCGTACGATCCTGGGACGGGCTTCGGCCATCTGGCGGTCGAGGTGGAAGATGCCTACGCTGCCTGCGCGAAGATCAAGGAACAGGGTGGGACCGTGGTGCGCGAAGCCGGCCCGATGAAGCATGGGACTACGGTGATCGCGTTCGTGACCGATCCGGATGGGTACAAGATCGAGTTCATTCAACGCAAGAAGTAAGGACGTTGGTAGTACAGGCTGGCAATCCAGCCTGTTTCTTCGGTGAATTGTTTCGAACTGCGAATGAATTGAATTTCAGCTGGAATTCGCGAACTCGCAATGGAGATATCACATCCCCGGCACCATCTCCGGCGGATGCTGCTTAAGCTGCTTCCTCGCCTCGCGAAACTCCGGAAAAATCGACTCGACCGTCTGCCAGAACCTTGGACTATGATTCATCTCGCGCAAATGCGCGAGCTCATGCGCCACCACATAGTCCACGACGGAGAGCGGAAAATGAATCAGCCGCCAGTTCAGGCGAATTCTCCCTTCGCTTGAACAGCTGCCCCATCGCGTCGCTGCCGAAGAAAGCGCGTAAGACCGAAACGAGACGCCGAGCTTCTCGGCATACACCTCGAGCCGCTCACCGAAGATCCGCGTCGCTTCGCCCTGCAGCCACCCCGTCACGCGGTCCTTGATCTGCTGCGCGTCGGCATGCGGCGGCAGCGGCAACGCAAGCACGCGCGTCTCCTGATCGAACGCGAGCAAGGAAGCCCCGAGCTTCACCGTGATCGGCTTGCCAAGATAAGGCAGCTCGGCCCCATCGCTCCATTCTACGCGCGGCAAGGCGCGCTGCTCCGTGCGCGTCTGCCATTCGGCGAGCTTGGCGAAGATCCACCGCTGCTTCTCGGCGATAGCGGTCTCGATATCGGCGATCGCGACCCACCTGGGCGCCGTGATGCTGAGCCCGGTGCCGTCGATCACGAACCCGATCGATTTGCGCGACGAGCGCTTGAGCCGGTAATGCAGCGTACGCGCGCCAAGCGCGACAGAACGCAGCCGCGTGCCATCGGGTGCAAGCGGTGCCTTGCCGGGCTTTTCAGGCGAGGGCGGAGTCCCGCGCTGCGGTGTGAGGGAGGGAGAGGATGCATCGGGCGCCACGACAGGCGCCGGTTCAGCAAAGAGCGGCAAGTCGAGTTGCCGGTTGTCGAGTGCCGCGGTTGGGCGCGGCGCGGGGGACTTCTGCATCGTCAGGCCTGGTGCGGATGGGCGTGCGCGGCGTGGACGTGTGCCGTTCGCGGGGCGTTTGCGCGGAGCTTCTGGCGCAGTGTTGCGCGGCGCGCCCAGCCGTGCAGCGAGCAGCGCCCACATCCGCGCCACCACGCTTCGCGCGGCGTGAGCGAGCCCGCTCTGTGCCTCAAATCCGTGCCGCCTTCGCCGCTGCGCCATCCGTTCCGCGATAAGCCTCAGGATCGATCCGCCGCATTTCCGTTTCGATCCACGTTTGCACGCGCGTGTTCACTTCGTCGGGCGTGAGTCCGGTCGTCTCGATCGGCTTGCCGATCGACACCGTGACTATACCCGGATATTTGATGAACGAGTTTCGGGGCCAGACGTGGCCCGCGTTGTGCGCGATCGGCACCACGGGCGCGCCCGTTTCGATGGCGAAGCGCGGGCCGCCGGTCTTGTACTTGCCTGTCTTGCCCACCGGTATGCGCGTGCCTTCGGGGAACATGATCACCCAAGCGCCTTCGGCCATGCGCTGCTTGCCCTGGCGGATCACCGAGGTGAATGCGTTCTTGCCTTCCTTGCGGTTGATGTGAACCATCTTCAGCATGCCCAGCGCCCAGCCGAAGAACGGCACGAACAGCAGCTCGCGCTTGAACACGTAGCACATGGGCCGCGGCATGAGCGCGGGGAACGCCAGCGTCTCCCATGCGGACTGGTGCTTCGAAAGCAGCACGGCCGGCCCGTCGGGCAGGTTCTCCATGCCCTCGATGCGGTAGCGAATGCCACAGAGGTGGCGCGCAACGAACAGCGTGGAGCGGCACCAGCCCACGGCCATCCAGTAGCGCCGCGTCGCGTTCAAGAATGGGAACGCGATAAAGCACGCCGTGGCGTACGGCATCGTGTAGACGATGAAATAGATGAACAGCAGCAGGGAGCGGAGAAAGCGCATCGGTCGAGCCGGTTTAAAGTTCGCGTAAGCCGCCTGCGCCTCTACGCAGTGACGTTCGCGAGAAAGTCGAGCGCGAAAGCGCGCAGGTCGTCGTGGATCAGCGTGCCTTCGGGCAGGCCGCCGGCGGCGAGCGTCTTCTCGCCCTTGCCCGAACGCACGAGGTGCGTGCGAAAGCCGAGCGCCGCGCCTGCCTGCAGGTCACGCAGCGAGTCGCCCACCACCGGGGTACCGGCCGGATCGATCTCGAAGCGTTCCGCAATCATCTTGAGCAGGCCCGGTTGCGGCTTGCGGCACTCGCAGTGGTCCTGCGCCGTGTGCGGGCAGAAGAACACGGCGTCGATGCGGCCGCCCACGGCTGCCGCCTGGCGGTGCATCTTCGCGTGCATGGCGTTGAGCGCGGCCATGTCGAACAGTCCGCGCCCGATGCCCGACTGGTTCGACGCCACCGCGACGCGATAGCCCGCCTGGTTCAGGCGTGCGATCGCTTCGAGGCTGCCGGGTATCGCGACCCATTCGTCCGGCGACTTGATGAACGCGTCGGAGTCGACGTTGATCACGCCGTCGCGGTCGAGGATCACGAGTTTTCTGGTGGTGCTGGTCGGCATGGCGTTTCGCTCAGTTCCCCTTGTTTCCGCTTGTTTCCGCTTCTTTGCGCTTATGCAGCGAGTCGCGAGATGTCCGCGACGCTGTTCATCTGGCGATGCAGCGCCTTGAGCAGCGCGAGACGGTTCGCACGCAGCGCCGGGTCTTCGGCGTTGACCATCACGTCGTTGAAGAACGTGTCCACGGTTTCGCGCAGCGCCGCGAGCGCGGTGAGCGCGCCCGTGTACTCGCGTGCGGCGAGTTGCGTTTCCACGCGCGGCGCGACCTGTTCGAGCTGCGCGAACAGCGCCTTCTCGGCGGATTCGACGAAAAGGGCGATCTGCACGCCGGCGTCTTGCGCACCCTCGGACTTCTTGAGGATGTTCGAGATGCGCTTGTTGGCCGCCGCGAGCGAGGCCGCTTCCGCGAGCGCTGCGAATTCGCGCACTGCGTCCAGACGCGAGACGATGTCGTCGAAGCGCGTGGGGTTCAGTGCGAGTACCGCGTCCACTTCGGTGGCCGCGAAGCCGCGTTCGCGCAGCATGCCGCGCAGGCGGTCCATGCAGAACTCGTAGATGGCCTGGGTCGACTCCGTCACGGCCTCGATGCCGGCAAATTGCGCGGAGGTGGCGCGCAGCAGCTCGACGAGGTCGAGCGGCAGCTGCTTCTCGACGAGAATGCGCAGCACGCCCAGCGCGTGACGGCGCAGCGCGAACGGATCCTTTTCGCCCGTGGGCGCGAGGCCGATGCCCCAGATGCCGACGAGCGTTTCCAGCTTGTCCGCGAGCGCGACGATCGTGCCCGTCGTGGTGGCGGGCAGGGCGTCGCCGGAGAAGCGCGGCTGGTAGTGCTCGGAGCAGGCGATCGCCACGTCTTCGGGCTCGCCGTCGTGGCGCGCGTAGTAGGTGCCCATGGTGCCTTGCAGCTCGGGGAATTCGCCCACCATGTCGGTCAGCAGGTCGGCCTTCGCGAGGCGCGCGCCGCGTTCCGCGAGCGCGATATCGGCGCTGCACATCAGGGCGATTCGACCGGCGAGCGCTTCGAGGCGCTCCACGCGTTGCAGCTGCGAGCCGAGCTTGTTGTGATACACCACGTTCGCGAGCAGCGGCACACGGTCGGCCAGCGGCTTCTTCTTGTCCTGCTCGAAGAAGAACTTCGCGTCGGCCAGACGCGGGCGCACCACGCGCTCGTTGCCCTCGACGATCTCGTCGGGCGCTTGTGTCGCGATGTTCGAGACGATCAGGAAGCGCGAGCGCAGCCGGCCCTGGTCGTCGGTGAGCGCGAAGTACTTCTGGTTCGTCTGCATCGTGAGGATCAGGCATTCCTGCGGCACTTGCAGGAATTCGTCCTCGAACTTGCACGCGTAGACGACCGGCCATTCGACGAGCGAATTCACTTCGTCGAGCAGCGACTCGGGCATGACGACCTTGTCGCTGCCGGCCTGTTCGATCAGTTGCGCGCGGATCGACTCGCGGCGGTCGGCGTAGCTCGCGATCACGAAGCCCTTGTGCTGGAGCGTGTGCGCGTACTCGTCGGCGTGCTGGATGGCGATCAGGCCTTCCGAGAGGAAGCGGTGGCCGCGCGTGGTGTCGTCGGCGTCGACGCCGAATGCCGTGACCGGCACGATCTGGTCGCCGTGCAGCACCGTAAGGCGATGCACCGGGCGCACGAACTGCACGTTGCTGCCGTCCGGGCGCTGGTAGGTCATGACTTTCGGGATCGGCAGCTTGCCGAGCGCTTCGTCGAGCACGGCCTGAAGCCCGTCGGCGAGCATGGCGCCCGGCGCCGAGTAGCGCAGGAAGAACGCTTCGTTCTTGCCATCGCTCGCGCGTTCGAGGTCGCTCACGGGAAAATCGGGGAAGCCGAGCGCCGCGAGCTTCTTCGCGAGCGGCGCAGTGGGCTGGCCGTTGGCGTCGAGGGCGACCGAAACGGGCAGCACTTTTTCGCGCACCTGCTTTTCGGGCGCGACGCTGCGCACGTTCCTGATCGTGACGGCGAGGCGGCGCGGCGTCGCGTAACGTTCGAACGAGAGATCGCCTTCGATCAGGTCGCGCGCGGCGAGGCGCTGCGCGATGCCTTCGGCGAACGCGTCGCCCAGGCGCGCGAGGGCCTTCGGCGGCAGTTCCTCGGTCAGCAGTTCGACGAGGAGAGTGGCGTGATGAGCTTGCGTCATTGTTCTTGAGATCCGGTCATGCCTCGTCGAACTTGCGTTCGACCTTCAGCGGCGGCGCCCAGGCGGGCATCGCGGCGTCCTGTTCGTCGGTGGTCAGGCCTGGCACGCCGTGCACGGGGTTGCCGAGCATCGGGAAGCCGAGCTTCTCGCGCGACTCGTAGTACGACTGCGCCACGCTGCGCGACAGCGCGCGAATGCGGCCGATGTACGCTGCGCGCTCCGTCACGGAGATCGCGCCGCGCGCGTCGAGCAGGTTGAACGTGTGGCCGGCCTTGAGCACGAGTTCGTACGCGGGCAGCGCGAGCTGCAGATCGATCATGCGCTTCGCTTCGCTTTCGTACGCGTTGAAGAACGTGAACAGCAGGTCGACGTTCGCGTGCTCGAAGTTGTAGGTCGATTGCTCGACTTCGTTCTGGTGGTAGACGTCGCCATAGGTGAGGCGGCGCATTTCCGGGCCGTTCGGGCCCGGCTCTTCCCACTCGGTCCAGACGAGGTCGTAGACGTTCTCGACCTTCTGCAGATACATCGCGAGACGCTCGAGACCGTAGGTGATTTCGCCGAGCACCGGCTTGCAGTCGATGCCGCCCACCTGCTGGAAGTAGGTGAACTGCGTGACTTCCATGCCGTTGAGCCACACTTCCCAGCCGAGGCCCCAGGCGCCGAGCGTGGGGTTCTCCCAGTCGTCTTCGACGAAGCGCACGTCGTTCTGCTTCAGGTCGAAGCCGAGCGCCTCGAGCGAGCCGAGGTACAGGTCGAGAATGTTCTCCGGCGCGGGCTTGAGCACCACCTGGTACTGATAGTAGTGCTGCAGACGGTTCGGGTTCTCGCCGTAGCGGCCGTCCTTCGGGCGGCGCGAGGGCTGCACATAGGCCGCACGCCACGGCTCGGGGCCGATTGCGCGCAGGAAGGTGTGGACGTGCGAGGTGCCGGCGCCGACTTCCATGTCGATCGGCTGGAGCAGTGCGCAGCCCTGCTTGTCCCAGTAAGACTGGAGCGTCAGGATGATTTGCTGAAACGTGAGCATGTGTGCCTGCAGTGTCTTTCGGGCTTTCGGGGGCGGAATGCGGCGGCCGGAGCCAGGCGAGCGCGCCGGCGGGGCGGCGATGCTCCGCTTTGCCCCTTCCCCTTGCGTGGCCCGGGCCGGGAGGCGGCCAGGTGCTAAAACGTTGAATTTTACCGGATTGCCGGAGCCTTGAGACCTGGACGGGGTTCGGGCGGCCGGCAGCGGTGTGGTTGCGTCTTCAGCGCGAGGTTTCGTGTGCTTTGCGCGGCTTATTTTCCGTTGGTCGGCTTGCGTTCCTTCGCGCCCTTGAAAGCCGGTCCGAACGCAAAGCCGAGCGCCAGCAGCAGCAACGAAATGGCGATCACCGTGTTGTTGCCGCTCGTCACGTAAGGCGTGAAGCCGCTCGTGCCTTCAACCTTCACGTCGAGCGAACCGACCGCGAACGTCGGCAGGCGTGCGATCACGCGGCCTTTTGCGTCGATGGCGGCGGTGGCGCCCGTGTTGGTCGCGCGCAGCATGGGGCGGCCGGTTTCGAGCGAACGCATGCGCGCGATCTGCAGGTGCTGGTCGAGCGCGATGGTGTCGCCGAACCACGCCAGGTTCGTCGAATTGATCAGGATGCCCGGCGAGGTCGGGCTCTCGCGCACGGTGCGCGCGATCTCCTCGCCGAAGATGTCCTCGTAGCAGATGTTCACGGCCACGAGCTCACCGTGCACATGGAAGGGCGGCTGCACGGGCGCCCCGCGCGCGAAGTCGCCGAGCGGGATGTTCATGAGATTGACGAACCAGCGGAAGCCCCAGGGCACGAATTCGCCGAAGGGCACGAGGTGATGTTTGTCGTAGCGATAGAGGCCGTTCTGGCCCGGCGTGATGCCCAAGAGGCTGTTGGTGTAGTCGATCACGCGCCCGTCGGACGTGATCGTGCCGCCCACGGCGCCGAACAGGATCGCCGTGTTGGTGCCGTCGGCGAAGGCGCGAACATCGCGGCCGAACTTCTGGGGAATTTCCTGCACGAGCACCGGCACCGCGGTTTCGGGCGTGACGACGAGATCGGCGGCCTTTTCGGTAATCAACTTCTGGAATTCGTTGAGGGCGTCGATCGTGCCCTGCTCGGAGAACTTCATGTCCTGCTTGACGTTGCCTTGCAGCAGCCGCACGTTGAGCGGCGTGCCGGAGGGTTGCGTCCACGAAACGAGCGAGAGCAGCAGGCCGGCGGCGATCACGGCGAGTGCAAGCAGCGCCGGCGTCGCCACCGCGCCGCGCCGGGGCGCCGTGCCGCCTTGGCCTTTTACGTCGCTCGCACGCAAAACCGCCTGAGCGATGAGCGCCGCGACGAGCGCGAGCACCCAGCCCACGCCAAACACGCCCACGATCGGCGCAAAACCGGCAAGCGGACCGTCCACTTGCGCGTAGCCGCTCGAAAGCCAGGGAAAACCGGTGAACACATAGCCGCGCGCCCATTCGCCGAGCGCCCATGCACTCGCGAATGCAAAGGCGCCGTGCCAGCTGGGCGAGAACGGCAACTCGCCGCTGCGGCCGTTCTTCGCATGCCCCGCGCAAAACGACCAGACGAGCGAGGCGAGCGCCGGATATAGACCGAGGTAAAGCGAGAACAGCACGAGCGCGGCGCCCGCGAGCACCGCGGGCATGCCGCCGTAGAAGTGCATGCTCACGTAGAGCCACCACACGCCGCTCACGAAGTTGCCGAAGCCGAACGCCCAGCCCGTAAAGAGCGCGCTTTTCCAGCCGGTGGTGCGCGTGAGCCAGAAGTAGAACAGCGCAAAGATCGCAATGGCGAGCCAGCCGCCGTGCGGCGTGGGCGCGAACGACAGCGTGTTGAGCGCGCCCAGCGCGGCGGCGGCGAGATAGTGCCAGAAGGGCAGCGCGCGGCGCGCGGCGCCGTTGGTGGTTTCGCTCGCGCGCGTCTCGGTGTGCGTGCGGGTATCGATCGGTTCGGCCATGCGGTGCGTGGAATGCGATGGAAAGCGCGCTGAAAAGCGCGAGCGCGGATTGCGCGACGAGCGCAACGATAGCACTTTCGTGCGACGGTACCGGGACGGCCTCCTGGGGACGGATCGGAGCGTAGGCGCGGCTGAAGCAAAAACGCCAGCCGCAAGGCTGGCGTCGTCTAAGCGTAGGCCGCGCGCTCGCGCTTGCTCAGGTGCCCGGCGGCTGCAGCGCGGCTTCGCGCTGTCCTGCCATCGGGTCGCGCCGCACCAGCAGCATGTGAACCTGACGTGCGTCGGCGCGCAGCACCTCGAAGATCAGGTCGTCGATGCGCACCTTCTCCCCGCGATGCGGCACGTGCCCGAAGTGATTCGTGACGAAGCCGCCGATCGTATCGACTTCTTCATCCGGGTAATGGGTGCCGAACGCCTCGTTGAACTGCTCGATTTCGGTGAGCGCGCGCACGCGGAACCGCCCGTCGGGCGAGGCGATGATGTTGCCGCTTTCCTCGTCGAAGTCGTACTCGTCCTCGATGTCGCCCACGATCTGCTCCAGCACGTCCTCGATCGTGATGAGACCGGCCACGCCGCCGTATTCGTCCACGACGATGGCGATGTGATTGCGGTTCTGGCGAAAGTCGTGCAGCAGCACGTTCAGGCGCTTGGACTCGGGGATGAACACGGCCGGGCGCAGCATGCCGCGCACATCGAATTCCTCTTCGGCGTAATAGCGCAGCAGGTCTTTGGCGAGCAGCACGCCGATCACGTTGTCGCGGTTGCCGTCGTACACGGGGTAGCGCGAGTGCGCTTTCTCCAGCACGTACGGAATGAAGTCGTCAGGACTGTCGGCGATGTTGATCGCGTCCATCTGGGCGCGCGGGATCATGATGTCGCGCGCGCAAAGCTCGGACACCTGGAACACGCCTTCGATCATCGAAAGCGAATCGGCGTCGATCAGGTTGCGCGCGTGCGCGTCCTGGAGGATTTCGAGAAGCTCGCTGCGAGAGTCGGGCTCGGGCGAGATGAAGTCGGTCAGCCGCTCGAGGAGCGAGCGCTTTTCCTGCGGTTTGTCGGTCTGGCGTCGACTGGGATAAGAGTCGTTCATGGTGGTGCGCCCTTTGCCGCTGGGGGCAGGGCGCGCTGTTGCGGAGGGTTAAGGATACAACATGCCTGTGGCGCGACCGTGTAATGCCACACATTGGACACACACCGGCAGATCCATCCTAACGCAGATGCGGCGTGGCCGCCCGGTGGACGAAAAAGCGGCGCGCCGTGACGTCACCCGTGACGCCGACCTCAAGCGCAGCGCGCGAGCAGCCGCTCCAGGGCGCGGTCGCGCATGCCGCTCTCGCGCAGCGCATCGACGGTGCGGCGCACGTAGTCGAGCGTCGTGCCGTAGCGCCCCGATGCGCAGCCGAACACGGTGCGCACCGTGGCTTCGGAAAGCTTGCCGGTGTAAGACGCCACATCACGGCGCATGACGAAGGCGAGCGCGTCGACGCGGCGGCCGTCTGCGAGCACACAGGGCAGCCAGGCGGGGCGGTACGAGCCCATCGGCATCTCGCGGCGCCAGAGCGCTTCGAGGTGCGGCATCACGCCCTCGGCGGCGAGGCGGAACGCGACGCCCGCGCACGAGCCGCCGCGGTCGAGCGCGAGGACGAGGCCGGGCTGCTCGGGCGTGCCGCGGTTCACGCGCGACCACAGGTACAGCCCGCGATGGTAGCCGTGCACGCGCGAACGCACGTTCTCGACGGTGGGCAGCCCTGGGTTCCAGATCAGCGAGCCATAGCCGAACAGCCAGATGTCGCTCGCGCCGTCCCAGCCTTGCGCCTTTAGCGTGCAGTCGAGCGAGGCGCTCAACTCGTCTTCGCTCAGGAGCCGTGACTCGCCGAGCGCCGGCGGATACCCGGGGCAGGGCACGCTCGCATCGCCTGCCTCGGGCAGTGCTGAGGGTTCGGCGAAATCGGGCGTGCGTTTGTCGTTCATGGCGGGGGCTTACTTGTACGGATCAGGAAAGCCTAGCGAGTTGAGCACCTCGGTCTCGATGCCTTCCATCTCTTCGGCTTCGGTCTCGTCTTCGTGATCGTAACCCTGCGCGTGCAGCGCGCCATGCACGAGCAGATGCGCGTAGTGCGCGGCGAGCGGCTTGCCCTGCTCGGCGGCTTCCTTTTCCACCACGGGGCAGCACAGGACCAGATCGCCCGTGACCGGATCGTCCTCGCTCTGCGCATACGCGAAGGTGAGCACGTTGGTCGCGTAGTCCTTGCCGCGATAGGTGCGGTTGAGCGTGCGGCCTTCCTCGGCGTCGACGAAGCGCACGGCCAGTTCCGCGTCCGCGAACAGCGCGGCCTTGAGCCACGCCGCCACGGTGGCGCGCGGCAGCGCGGCCTTGTGCTCGGGGAACGCCTTCGCGGCGGGGAACTGCACGGTCAGTTTGAGTTTTGGTGCGCGGGGCATGGGGCTCGAGCTATGAAGCGACGCAGGCGGCGGCGTTAGCGCGCGTCGCCAACGCCTTCGTCCTTTTTCGAATGCGCGTCATACGCCTCGACGATACGCGCGACGAGCGGATGGCGCACGACGTCCGCACTCGTGAAGTGCGTGACGGCGATGCCGCGCACGTCCTTCAGCACATGCTGCGCTTCGATCAGGCCGCTCTTGTGGCCGCGCGGCAAGTCGATCTGCGTGGTGTCGCCGGTCACGACCGCCTTCGAGCCGAAGCCGATACGCGTGAGGAACATCTTCATCTGCTCGGGCGTGGTGTTCTGCGCCTCGTCGAGAATGATGAACGCGTGATTGAGCGTGCGCCCGCGCATGTAGGCGAGCGGCGCGATTTCGATCATCTGGCGCTCGAACATCTTCGCGGTCTTGTCGAAGCCGAGCAGATCGTAAAGCGCGTCGTAGAGCGGACGCAGATACGGATCGACCTTCTGCGACAGATCGCCGGGCAGGAAGCCGAGACGCTCGCCCGCTTCCACGGCCGGACGCGTGAGCACGATGCGCTTGACCTGGTCGCGCTCGAGCGCGTCCACGGCGCAGGCCACGGCGAGATAGGTCTTGCCGGTGCCCGCGGGCCCGATGCCGAACGTCACGTCGTGCGAGATGATCTGCTTCAGATATTCGCGCTGCGCAGGCGTGCGGCCGCGCAGGTCGGCACGGCGCGTGTAGAGCTTCGGGCCCAGTTCCTCGACGTCGACGCCTTCGCTCGCCGGCTCGTCGAACGGATGATCGGGGTCGCCGCGAAAACGCGGGTCGATCTCGGAAGCGTCGTTGCCGCCGCTATTGCCGCCATTCACATTGCCGCGCATGCCGCCGCTGCCGTTGCCACGCGGATCGTTCGCCGAGTTGCCGCCAAAGTTCGCAGGGTGCCGGGCTTCGACGAGCGCGAGCTGAATGTCGTCGACGGAGAGCGGATCGCGCGCCTGGTTGTAGAAGTTTTCGAGCGCCGCGAGCGCCAGCTTGGCGCCACGCCCGCGAATCGTGATGCGATGGCCGCGCCGCGCGAGCGTCACGTCGAGCGCTTGCTCGATCTGCCGCAGGTTTTCGTCGAGCGGGCCGCAGAGGTTGGCGAGCCGCGCGTTGTCGTCGCGCGGCGCGGTGAATTCCAGATGCTGCTGATTGGGCTTCAAGGTGTCTCTGAACTCCTGAATTCCTGGCTGGGTGCGCCGAGCCGATTAGTGCGCGAGCGTCGAAGCGTCTTCGTGCGCGAGCACGAGTTCGCCGCGCAGCGAGTGGGGGTATGCGTGGTTGATCTTCACGTCGATCATCTGGCCGATCAGGCGCGCGTGCGAAGCGAGCGGCGCCGGGAAGTTCACCACGCGGTTGTTCTGCGTGCGGCCCGAGAGTTCGCTCGGGTCCTTGCGCGAAGGGCCTTCCACGAGAATGCGTTCGACATTGCCGACCATCGACTGGCTGATGCGCGCCACGTTCGCTTCGATCGTGGCCTGCAGGTGCTGCAGGCGCTTGAGCTTCACCTCGCGCGGCGTGTCGTCTTCGAGATTCGCGGCGGGCGTGCCCGGGCGCGGGCTGTAGATGAACGAGAAGCTCGTGTCGTAGCTCATCTCCTCGACGAGCGCCATCATCTTCTGGAAGTCCTCTTCGGTCTCGCCGGGGAAGCCGACGATGAAGTCCGTGGAGAGCGACAGGTCCGGGCGGATCGCGCGCAGCTTGCGGATGATCGACTTGTACTCGAGCACGGTGTAGCCGCGCTTCATCGCCATGAGCACGCGGTCCGAGCCGTGCTGAACCGGCAGATGCAGGTGGCTCACGAGCTTGGGCACCTTCGCGTAGGTGTCGATCAGGCGCTGCGTGAATTCCTTCGGGTGCGAAGTCGTGTAGCGGATGCGCTCGATGCCGGGGATTTCGGCGACGTATTCGATGAGCGTCGCGAAGTCGGCCACGTCGTGCGCGCCATTCGTGAGCGCGCCACGATAGGCGTTGACGTTCTGGCCGAGCAGCGTGACTTCACGCACGCCCTGGTCGGCGAGGCCCGCGATTTCGGTGAGCACGTCGTCGAGCGGGCGGGAGACTTCCTCGCCGCGCGTGTAGGGCACGACGCAGTAGCTGCAGTATTTCGAGCAGCCTTCCATGATCGAGACGAACGCGCTCGGGCCTTCTACGCGCGCGGGCGGCAGATGGTCGAACTTCTCGATTTCGGGGAAGCTGATGTCCACCTGCGCGCGGCCCGAGGCGCGGCGCGCGTCGATCATCTGCGGCAGGCGGTGCAGCGTTTGCGGGCCGAACACGAGGTCCACATACGGCGCGCGCGCGACGATCGCCGCGCCTTCCTGGCTCGCCACACAGCCGCCTACGCCGATCAGCAGGTTCGGGTTCGCTTCCTTGAGCTCGCGCACGCGGCCCAGGTCGGAGAAGACCTTCTCCTGCGCCTTTTCGCGCACCGAACAGGTGTTGAAGAGGATGACGTCCGCGTCTTCGGGGGTGTCGGTCTTCACGAGACCTTCGGCGGCGCCGAGTACGTCGACCATCTTGTCGGAGTCGTACTCGTTCATCTGGCAGCCAAAGGTCTTTACATAAACTTTCTTGGTCATCGGGTTTCGCCGTTCGCAGTGGTTGACCTGGGGGCGTCGTCCGCTTGATGCACGCGCGTGATGCACGGTCTGCACGTCAGGACTACGGTGTTTTATGAGGGCCGAATCGGGATGCGAGGAGACCGGCTATGAGGCCGGCGTTGGCATCCTGCTTCTGGCAATGCGTTGGGGACGATCCGCGTTGCTTTTCACTTCTTTTTCGCTTTTTTGCCGGCACCGCCGCATTGGCCAATATTTGCAATATGGGTCAACGCGTATGCGGCTGCGGATCGCTTTCTGCGCAATCCAACATTATATCCGTTTGCGTCTGCGGCTTTGCGTCGCTTCGGCCGGATCCGTGCAGGGGACGAGCGCCTCCAGTTCGCCCGAAGTCTGCGCGAAACGCTCGGTGAGGAAATCGAGCAGCGCCCGCACGCGCGGCGCGAGAAAGCGGTTGCGGTGATAGAGCGCGTGCAGCGGCGCGTCGGGGTAGCGCCACTCGGGCATCACGGTCTTGAGCCGCCCGGCGCGCAGATCGTCCGCGACGTCCCAGATCGACTTCACCGCGAGGCCGTAGCCGCACAGCGCCCACTGGCGCGCCACTTCGCCATCCGTCGATTCGAGCGCGGCGTCGAGCGGCACCGTATAGGTTTGCGTTTCGGTCTGCGAGTCGCTGCCGCGCGTAAAGCGCCATTCGTTCACCGGCCCCTCCGCCGAGCCGATCACGATGCAGTCGAAACGGGCCAGATCGTTCGGCTCCCGCGGTTCGCCGCAGCGCGCGAGGTACTCGGGCGAGGCGCACAGCACACGGCGGTTCGGCGCGAGCCAGCGCGCCACGAGCGAGCTGTCCTGCGGCGTGCCGAAGCGGATCGCGAGATCGATGTCTTCGAGCACGAGATTCGAGAGCGAGTCGGTCAGCATCAGCGCGAAACGCACGTCGGGATAAAGAGCGCGGAACTCGTCGAGCCAGGTCATCAGCAGATTGCGGCCAAAATCCGAGGTCGCCGATATGCGCACCTTGCCGCGCACCGCGTTCTGGCCCTCCTGCAAGGCCGCTTTGGCGTCGTCGAGCGAGCGCAGCGCGTGCTCGCTGCAGGTGAGATAGACGCGGCCTTCGTCGGTGAGGCGCAGCTGGCGGGTGGTGCGGTCGAACAGACGCGCACGCAACTCCGCTTCGAGCCGCGCGAGCCGGGCACTGGCCGCCGCGGGCGTGAGGCCGAGCTTGCGGCCCGCCGCGGAAAGGCTGCCGAGGCGTGCCGCCTCAACGAACAAGCGCACGTCGCCGAGGTTGTCCATCGCGATTATTAGAAATGAATTGAAAATGATTCAAATGCTACGCCAATTATCAAATTCGAGTGTAGCCGCGACAATGCGCGTGTTTTCAGGACAACGGCCTCGGCTCGCACGCCATGCAACTCGATCACGTCACCCTCGTCACGCCCGACCTCGAAGGCACATGCCGCTTCTTTCGCGACATCGTCGGCCTCGAAGACGGCACCCGTCCGCCGTTTCGCGTGGGCGGCCACTGGCTCTACGCGAACGGCCGCCCGGTCATCCATCTGGTCGAGGCAACCGAGCCCGCCCGGTTGTCAGGCGGATCGTCTGCGCTCGTGGCGCCGCGCATCGACCACGTGGCGTTTCGCGTGGCCCCCGGTATTGAATGGCGCGCACTCGTCGAACGGCTGGCCGCGCGCCGCGTGCCGTACCAGCTGGCGGAGGTGCCCGCGAGCGAGGAAGTGCAGTTGTTCGTTGCGCTTGCGCCCGGTGTCGTCGTCGAGTTCGTGACGTCGCTGGCGGCTGGCGCGGCGGCTTGATGGCCGCGCGTTGCCACTCGACGCCACTGAAGCCCATTTGAATCCAGGCTGATTTTCGGAGATTTCGATGCCTATCCCCTTGCTCGCACTGGCCATCAGCGCCTTTGCCATCGGTACCACCGAGTTCCTCATCATGGGCCTGTTGCCCGATGTGGCGCGCGATCTGCACGTGACGATTCCCGCCGCGGGTCTGCTCGTGACCGGCTATGCGCTCGGCGTGGCGGCCGGCGCGCCGCTGCTCGCCGCGCTGACGAGCCGCATGCCGCGCAAGCTCGCGCTGCAACTGCTGATGGGCGTGTTCATCGTCGGCAACGTGATGTGCGCGGTCGCGTCGAACTATTCGCTCTTGATGGTCGCGCGCGTCGTCGCGTCGTTCGCGCACGGCTCGTTCTTCGGCATCGGCGCCGTGGTGGCCGCCTCGCTCGTGCCGCAGGAAAAGCGCGCGAGCGCCATCGCGCTGATGTTCACGGGGCTCACACTCGCCACCGTGCTGGGCGTGCCGTTCGGCACCGCCATTGGCCAGCAGTTCGGCTGGCGCGTGGCGTTCTGGATCGTGAGCGGTTTTGGCGTGATTTCGCTCGCCGGCGTGACGGCTCTGGTGCCCAACCATCACGACAGCGGCCCGGCCGGGCTCGGCCACGAAGTGCGCGTGCTGCGCGACCCGCAGGTGTGGCTCGCCCTCGGCATGACGGTGCTCGGCTTTGGCGGCGTGTTCGTCGTGTTCACGTATATCGCGCCGATCCTCGAACAGGTGGGCGGTTTCTCGCCGCGCGGCGTGACGCTGATGCTCGTGCTGTTCGGCGTGGGCCTGACGCTTGGCAACACACTGGGCGGCAAGCTTGCGGACCGCGCGCTGATGCCTTCGCTCATGGGCATTCTCGTGGTGCTCGCCGTGGTCATGGCCATCTTCACGAAGACGAGCCACGCCATGTGGCCGGCCGCGATCACCGTCTTCGTGTGGGGCATCGCCGCGTTCGCGACCGTGCCGCCGTTGCAGATGCGCGTGGTCGCGAAGGCCGCGGCGGCACCGAATCTCGCCTCGACGCTGAACATCGGCGCGTTCAACGTGGGTAACGCGATGGGCGCGTGGATGGGCGGGCTCGCCATTGCACACGGCGTGGCGCTCGATTCGCTGCCGTGGGTGGCTGCGGCCGTCTCGGTGGCGGCGCTCGTGCTCACATGGGCGGCGGCGCGGCTCGATACGCGTGCCGTAACGCTGCGCGACGCGCACGTGGCGGCGCGGCAGAATACGTGAACGCCTGACGAGGGCAAGGCGCAACGCCGTGCAGATGGCAATGCGCCTTATGCGCAGGGCGCGAAAGCAATCCACGATTTGCGCTCTGCAATGCTGATAACAGTGTGAAGATAACTTCGTTGGGCGCGGCAAATCGCGATGCTAGTCTTGCCTCCATTCATGCTCTTGCGCCGCAATGACGCGGCGCTGCCTGGAGGCAGCCATGCATTCACCCCTCGCGCTCGTACGCGATGCACAACCCGATATTGCGCACACCGAAGGATCTTACGAGACGCTTGAACATCTCGTGGGCGTCAACCTCGCCCGGCTGCGCGCCGAACGCCAGCTTTCGCTCGATGCGCTCGCACGCGCCTCCGGTGTCTCGCGCGCGATGCTCGCTCAAGTCGAGTCGGCGCGCAGCGTGCCTTCGATCAAGGTGCTGTGCAAGGTGGCGGCGGCGCTCAAGGTCTCGGTTTCGGCGTTCCTGCGGCGGCATGCCGTGAACGGTTTCGAGCATTTGCCCGCCGAGCGGGCATCGCGCCTCGTTTCCGCCGACGGCCGTTATTCGGCGCGCGCGCTCTATCCGGAAGGCGAACCCGCCGCCGCCGAATTCCACGAACTGCGCATCGCGCCGCTGCATACCGAGTCCGGCGTGCGCCGCCCGCCCGGCACGACGGTGAACCTCGTGGTGAGCGAGGGCACGCTCGAAGTGAGCGTGCACGATCGGCGCCAGCTGCTCGCCACCGGCGACGCGATCGTCTTCGACGCCGACCAGCCGCACAGCCTGCGCAACCCGGGCGACACCGAGGCGCGCGTGTTTCGCGTGACGCTCAACGCCGAGACGCCGCCGCGCTGGGACGTGCCGGCCGGGACGGCGCAGCCGGCATGAGCCGCGTCGCGCCTTCGAGAACATCGTCTAGTCGCAAGTTTTCGCGCTGCACAGTTGCGCAGCCTGTTGTATCCTTTGCCCGCCGGTCAAGTCAGGTAACAAGCCGGTAATCAGTGCGTCTTCAGGGCGGGGTGAAATTCCCCACCGGCGGTATGCCGGCCGCGCCGCAAGGCAAGGTCGACGAGCCCGCGAGCGCCTGCGCGAGCTTCATTGTGTCGTGCGCAGGGTCAGCAGATCTGGTGCGAAGCCAGAGCCGACGGTCATAGTCCGGATGAAAGAAGATGTGCAGATGGTCATGTTTGCCCATCCGCCGCGGCGTTTCGGCCGGTGCGTGTGCGTCTCCGTTTTCGAGGCGCGCCACGTCACTGCCGAATCACGCGTGCCGGGGATTCCTGCCTGTTTGCAATGCCCTGAAACGTTTTTCGCCTAACTCTCGCGAGGAGCGTTTCACATGTCCCTTACTGCCAGTACCCCTCTCGCTTCATCCCAGGGCGCGCCGCTCGACGCCGCCGCCGATCTCCCGTTCATCGATTCCGAGCCGGTGCCGCCGCGCATTGCCGCCGCGTTGCAAGCCATGCGCGAAGGCCGCCCGGTCGTGCTGCAGGACGACCACGACCGCGAGGATGAGGCCGACCTGATCGTCGCCGCCGAACGCCTCACGCCCGAAACGATGGCGCTCTTCATCCGCGAATGCAGCGGCATCGTATGCCTGTGTCTCTCCGACGAAAAAGTGCGCGCGCTCGAACTGCCGCCGATGGTGGCCCACAACGAGAGCCGCAACCGCACCGCGTTCACGGTCTCGATCGAAGCGCGTGACGGGGTGAGCACCGGCGTGTCGGCCGCCGACCGCGTGACGACGATCCGCGCCGCGATCGCCCCGGACGCCAAGCCTGCCGATATCGTGCGCCCCGGCCACGTGTTCCCGCTGCGCGCGCAGAGGGGCGGCGTGCTGGCGCGCCGCGGCCATACTGAAGGTACCGTCGATCTGGCGGTGCTCGCGGGCCTCGCGCCCGCCGGCGTGCTGTGCGAGCTGATGAACCCGGATGGCACGATGGCGCGCGGCAAGCAGGTCGACGACTTCGCCAGGCTGCACAATCTGCCGGTGCTTTCGATTGCCGAGCTGGTGGCGTTTCGCGAGTCGCTCGCCGTGGCGCGCGAGCGCTGCGCCGAGCCGGCCTGAGGCGCGCAGTCTTACGACTGCACGTCGCCGAATTCGCCGCGCACGCCGGCCTCGACGAGCGCCGGCAGTTCTTCCATGTGGGCCATGATGCGCGTGATGCCCATCTCGCGCAGCACGTCGGCGTAGCCCGAAGGAATGTGGCTCGCGCCCACGAAAGCAATCGTCTTCATGCCTGCCGCGCGCGCGGCGTTCAAACCCGAAATGCTGTCTTCGACGACGATGCAGCGCGCCGGCTCCACGCCGAGCTGCTTCGCCGCATGCAGGTACACGTCCGGATAAGGCTTGGGCCGCGCAACCTGCTCGGCGCTGAAGATGCGCTCGCCGAAGATCGTGTCGAGGCCGGCGCGCCGCACCGAAGCGTGCACGCGCGTGAGCCGGCTGTTCGAGACGACGGCGGCAGGCAGCGTCACCCGGCGCAAGGCGTCCCGCACGCCGTTGATCGGGCTCACCGATTCGGCAATGGCGGCTTCGCAACGATGTTCGATGGTCTCGAGAAAGTCCTCGGGCATCGTGAGGTCGAAGCGCGCGGCGACGTCGGCGAGAAAGCGCGAGGTCTGCTGGCCGAACGCCGCATTCACGGCGGCGTGAAAATCGATGCCGGGAAAGGTGCTGCTGAGCGTATCGAACAGAACGCGGTCGGCGATGACTTCGCTGTCGACGAGCACGCCGTCACAGTCGCAGATGAGATGGTCGATCATGCGTGAAACGAGAGGCCGGGCAGCGCGCGGCCAGCGGTCGGCGGCCGTGCATGCGCCTGAGCCAGGCAGGGGACAAGGTGGAAACCCCAATCATACGTGCTTTTGCTTTTTGAAAGCAGCGCACACGCGGCCTGGGATGCTCAGCCGGCGTCTGCTGCGTTTGCCTCGCGGGTGTCGGCCCACGCCTTTGCTGCGCCAATCGCGCGCTGCCAGCCGGCGAGGCACCTTGCCGCCTCGTCGCGCTGCAACGAGGGCGTGAAGCGGCGCTCGAGGCTCCAGTGCCGCTGGAGTTCGTCGATATCGCGCCAGAACCCCACCGCGAGCCCGGCCAGATATCCCGCGCCCAGCGCGGTGCTTTCGCTGGAGCGCGGCCGCAACACGTCCACGCCCAGCAGATCGGCCTGGAACTGCATGAGCAGATCGTTCGCGCTGGCGCCGCCATCCACGCGCAGCTCGTTCACGCGCATACCGGAGTCGGCCTCCATGGCGGCGAGCACGTCGAACGACTGATAGGCAATCGAATCGAGCGCCGCGCGTGCGATATGCGCCGCGGTCGTGCCGCGCGTGAGCCCGAACAGCGTGCCGCGCGCATGCGCGTTCCAGTGCGGCGCGCCGAGGCCGGCGAACGCGGGCACGAGGTACACGCCGTCGCTGTGCGGCACGCTGGCCGCGAGCGGTTCGATTTCCGCTGCACTGCGAATGATGCCGAGTCCGTCGCGTAGCCATTGCACCACCGCGCCCGCGATAAAGATGCTGCCCTCAAGCGCGTATTGCGTTTGCCCGAGCGCTTGCCACGCGATGGTCGTGACGAGGTTGTGGCTCGATTCGACAGGCTGCGCGCCGGTATTCATCACGAGAAAACAGCCGGTGCCGTAGGTGTTCTTCACCATGCCGGGGCGCATGCACATTTGCCCGAAGAGCGCCGCATGCTGGTCGCCGGCCACGCCGGCAAGCGGGATTTCGGCCGCGAAAAGCGACGCCGCCGTGCGCGCATAGACCTCCGACGACGAACGCACCTCCGGCAGCATGCTGCGCGGAATCTCGAAGAGCGCGAGCAGGTCGTCGTCCCAGCGCAGCGTGTGGATGTCGAAGAGCATGGTGCGCGCGGCATTGGTGACGTCGGTGGCGTGCAGCGCGCCGCGCGTGAAGTGCCACAGCAGCCAGCTGTCCACGGTGCCGAACGCGAGACGGCCTGCGCGCGCCTTATCGCGCGCCCCCTCGACATGATCGAGAATCCAGCGGATTTTCGTGGCCGAAAAGTACGCGTCGATCGGCAGGCCGGTTTTCGCGCGCACCGTCGGCTCGAGGCCGCGCGCTTTCAGCTCGTCGCAATAGCCGGCCGTGCGGCGGTCCTGCCAGACGATCGCGTTGTACACGGGCTGACCTGTTGCCCGGTCCCATACGAGGGTCGTTTCGCGCTGGTTCGTGATGCCGATGCCTGCAATCGCGGCGGCCCCGACGCCCGCGCGCGTGAGCGCTTGCGCCGCGACGCCTGCCTGGCTCGACCAGATGTCGCGCGGGTCATGTTCGACCCAGCCGGGTCGCGGGTAGCGTTGCGCGAACTCCTTCTGGGCGAGCGCGACGATTGCACCGCTGCGCTCGAGCAGCAAGGCGCGCGAACTCGTCGTGCCCTGGTCCAGCGCGAGGATGTACGACTCGGCGTGCGACTGAGGCATCGTGCAGTCTCCCTGGAGGGTGTGCGGGGTACGCGCGTCGACCGGCGCGCAACGAGGCGCGTGCCATCGGACCCAGCATAGCCCGAAAGCGATTTGCGCTCGATTCGGCGCAACGGAACGGTCAAGGTGTCGCTCGCACGGCGCGGTGCGACAATAATCGAGTCGGGATGCAGTCGTTCCAACCAGTCGAAAACGATAACGAGGCAATCATGCGTGCAATTGCGATGATCGGTGCAGCCGTGCTGCTCACGGGGTGCGTGGGCGCGCCGCCGGGCCCGGAAGGCGGGGGGCGCGCGCCGTCGCTCGCCGCTTTGCAGCAGATGTGCGGCGGCCAGGCGGTCGATTTCGGTGCCTATGCGCCGGGCGTCTACGCGGCCATTTTCGACGCGTGGGTCGCCAATCGCCGCGGCAGGCTGCCCCAGGACCAGTTTTGCGGTTTCCAGGCTCAGCTCGCGCAGCAATACACCACGCTCGGCAAGAGCGGCAACGGCGAGGCGCGGGGTGAGTGGGTGAACTTCCTCAACGCACAGCGCGCCCAGGCGCTGAGCTGGCGCTCGGCGGTCGACCCCACGTTGAGAGCCGGGTAGGCGAATAGGCGAAGGGTGCCGCGGCAGGGTGCGCGCATTCGCGCGTGCAAGCAGTGCAAACAGGCATGCGCAAAAAAATGGTCACGCGGGCATGAAGCGCGCGGGTCCGCGTGACCATGCACTGCAGGCGCGTACGTCTACTGCCGTGCGCCTGCATCGGGGACGTGCCCGACAAGCCGGGCTCGCGGACGACCCATGCGTCCGCGCAAATCGATAAAGGGCAATGGAGCCTGTGGCTGCGCGGGTACTCGGCCCGCGGGATCAGGCTACGAACACCGTTTGATGGCGCGCAACGCAGAGTCGCCGATTTCGGTTAGTCGCCATTGCTGAAGGCCGGATGCGAGGCGCTCCAGTTGGACGAGCTGTCGTTCGAGCAAGGCGTCCAGTTCTTCTCGCTCCATGTCGAGCTGGTTGGGGGCGTCCTGCACTAGCAGCAGGGTGGCGAATTCATGCGGACTCAGCATCGTTCTCTCCGTGTTGCCGCATCAGAGGTCGCCGGTTGCGGCCCGCAGGGCGGCGCAGCGACAGGAATGCGGTGGTATGAGCGAAAGCCTGCGACCGGGCAGATCGACTGGCTGGAGGGACCGGCCATCAGGCCCGCCTATGCGCGGCCCAAACGGCATCCAGCCCGGGATCTACCTCGGGGAACTGGAGTGTAGTCAACGCCGCTGCGTTGTACAAACCACGCCCCGAAAATTTTCCCTTTGACATTCGAGCCCGCACGCAGCGGTGCTGCGAGCCGCCTGGATTCGCGAAATCACTTGAAGTTCGTGCCGCAGCGCGGCACGCAGCGAGCGAATGCGCTTCGATACGCTACGCATCAAACGCACGGTATGCCCGTGGGTATTGCGTTTGCGCGTCGGTTAGTGATCGTCACATGACGTAACGCGAAGAGGTCGTCAATTTCCGGAACTGCGGGAACTGGGCCCGGTCTGTGCTTTGTGACTGCAGCTGCGCGAAAGTACAGCTAAGATGGAAATAGGGATGGCTGGTAACGTTCACTGCACGTGACTGGCGCAGTTCGCCGGGCCTCCGGCCGGACGCCGCGCGTCGTGAGCGTAAAACGCCGCTTCGGGAGTAGGACACAATGCGTAACGACAATGAGCCTCGCCATGTGATGCCCTGGCGCATCGAAGACATCGATCTCACACGTATCGACCGTCAACGCGCCGCAGCCAACGAAGATCTGCTGCTGCTCCTCGCCGCCTCTTCGTTCATTGAAAGCGGCTCCGACCTCTACACGAGCAACCTGAACGTGTTCTTCAAAGGCGACCCCGAGGTCTCCGAGTGGCTCGTTCGCGAATGGGAGCCCGAAGAGCTTCAGCACGGACGCGCGCTGAAGACGTACATCCAGTACGTGTGGCCCGAGTTCGACTGGGACGCGGCGTTTCAGACCTTCATCGAAGAGTATTCGAAGACCTGTTCGTTCGAGGAGTTCGAGAAAACGCGCGCGCTCGAAATGGTCGCGCGCTGCGTGGTCGAAACCGGCACCGCCACGCTCTATCGCGCGATCGGCGAGTATTCGGATGAGCCCGTGCTCAAGGAAATCACCGACAACATCCGCAGCGACGAAGTGCGCCACTACAAGCACTTTTTCCGCTATTTCAAGAAGTACAACCAGATAGAAGGGCACGGGCGTCTCGCCGTGCTCGGCGCGCTCATGCGCCGCGTGATGGAGATCAAGAACGAGGATTCCGAGATCGCGCTGCGTCATGTCTACGCGGGCCGCTACCCCGAGCGCGTGCGCGACGAGGCCTATAGCCGCGAACTGACCGCGCGCGTGAACAGGCTGGTACGCCACAATCTGTCCGCCGACATGTGCGTGAAGATGCTGCTCAAGCCGCTCAACCTGCCCGCGAAGATCCGGCCCGGCGTGCACTATCCGCTCGCGAAGATCACGCAACACGTGTTCTTCCGCTAGGACATCGGCGCACGAAAACAAAAAGCCCGCTGCTGGAGCGGGCTTTTTCGTTTCTGGACGCGAAGATCAGCGATCGCGCTGGCCGTTGCCGTCGCGGCGCGAATTGCCGCCTGGGCGGCCGCCGAGCAGCGCGCCCGGGTTGCCTTGCGGCTTGCGTTGTTGCGGGCGGCCCAGTGCGCTCTCGTGCGAAACGCCGCGCTGGTTTTCGCGACGCGTATGCTCGCCGCGCGCGCCTTGTGCGCCGTGATTCGCGCCTTGCTGTTTCACGGGCTTGGCGGTGCGCACGCCGCCGTTCGAGGCCGGCTTGGCCGGGCGCTGACCGCCGTTGCCGCCACCGTTGGTTGCTGCCTGTGCGCGGGTGCCGTCGCGGCCGCCTTCGCGCTTGCCTTCGCGGTTGCCTTCGCGGCCACCTTCGCGATTACCTCCGCGCGGTTCACGCGCCTGCGCGGGGCGTCCGCCGTTCGCAGCATTGGCGCCAGACGCACCGCGGCCCTGGCCCTGGCCTTGCCCCTGGCGCGGCGAGCGCCCTTGGGGCTGGCTGCGGCGCTGGATCGGCTCCGGCTTCGCGTTCGGGTCTGGCTCGAAGCCCGCAATGACCTCCTGGGGCACCGCGCGCTTGATGAGCTTCTCGATGTCCTTGAGCAACTGATGCTCGTCCACGCAGACGAGCGACACGGCTTCACCCGTCGCGCCCGCGCGGCCGGTGCGGCCGATGCGGTGCACGTAGTCCTCGGGCACGTTCGGCAGATCGTAGTTGACGACGTGCGGAAGCTGGTCGATATCGATCCCGCGCGCGGCGATGTCGGTCGCGACGAGCACCTGGAGCGTGCCGTCCTTGAACTCGCTCAAAGCGCGCGTGCGCGCCGACTGGCTCTTGTTGCCGTGAATCGCGAGCGCGCTGATGCCGTCCTTCGTGAGCTGCTCGGCGAGGCGGTTCGCGCCGTGCTTGGTGCGCGTGAACACGAGCACCTGAAACCAGTTGTGCTGGCGGATCAGGTGCGTGAGCAGATCGCGCTTGCGGTCGCGGTCGACGGGATAGATCTTCTGCGCAACGGTTTCGGCCGTGGTGTTGCGGCGCGCGACTTCGATCAGCGCGGGCGAGTCGAGCAGGCTGTCGGCGAGCGCCTTGATCTCATCGGCGAAGGTGGCCGAGAAGAGCAGGTTCTGGCGCTTGGGCGGGAGCTTCGCGAGCACGCGCTTGATGTCGTGGATGAAGCCCATATCGAGCATGCGGTCGGCTTCGTCGAGCACGAGAATCTCGAGCTGCGACAGATCGATCGTCTTTTGCTGCATGTGATCGAGCAGGCGACCCGGCGTCGCGACCACGATATCCACGCCGCGCCTGAGCGCGTCGATTTGCGGATTGATGCCCACGCCGCCGAACATCACCGTGGACTTGAGCTTCAGATACTTGCCGTAGGCGCGCACGCTCTCTTCGACCTGCGCGGCGAGCTCACGCGTGGGCGTGAGGATCAGTGCACGCACCACGCGCTTGCCGTTCGCTGCCGGCGGCATGTCCGTGAGGCGTTGCAGGATCGGCAACGTGAAGCCGGCGGTCTTGCCGGTGCCGGTTTGCGCGCCGGCGAGCAGGTCGCCGCCGCCGAGCACGGCGGGAATCGCTTGCGCCTGGATGGGCGTGGGCGTGCTGTACCCCAGTTCGTTGACTGCGCGGACCAGCGGTTCGGACAAGCCGAGAGAATCGAAAGACATAAACACCTGTTGTATTGCAGTAGCGCGGGCGTCGCTTCGCGGCCCGAAGGCGCGCTGCGCAGCCAAAGCGGTGTTGCCGGGTTCGAATGCGCCCGGTGAAGCCGCCTTTTCGCGTTGTTCGGACGGCGCGCCAGTGCGCGCGCCGCGTTTTTTCTTCATGGAACGGACAAGTCTATCGAGACCCGTCGTCTGGCGTTAAGTTGCATCATGCGGCCGCGGACACTGCGGCGGCCGTACGATGTCTTCGCATTGACGCGTCACGCGACGTAGCGCGCGACGCTCACGAATTGACAGACGCTCCCGGCGAGCACGAACAGATGCCAGATTCCATGTCCGTGCCGGATGCGCTCGTCATTGATGAAAAAATAAATGCCGACGCTGTAAATGACGCCGCCGGCCAGCAGCCACGCCGTGCCCGCGGCCGGCAAGGCTTCGACGAGCGGGCGAACCGCCACCACCGCGAGCCAGCCCATCACCACGTAGAGCGCCATCGAAAGCATTCTCGTGCGCCGCCCGAGCGTGAGTTCCTGGACGATGCCAAGGGCCGCGAGCCCCCAGCTCACGCCGAAGAGCGACCAGCCCCAGGGTCCACGCAGCGTCACCAGCGTGAACGGAGTATAGCTGCCCGCGATGAGCAGATAGATCGCGGCGTGGTCGCACTTTTGCAGCACGGCCTTCAGGCGGATGCCGCGCACGCCGTGATACAGCGTCGAGATCGTGTACAGCGCGCACAACATCGCCCCGTATACCGCAAAGCTCACGACCTTGTACGCGTCGTGATCCAGCGCCGCGAGCGTCACGAGCGAGACGAGCCCCGCTACCGACAACATCGCGCCCACGAGGTGAGTAATGCTGTTCAGACGCTCACCGGCGTGCATGACGACCACTCCTTGTTCTTCCTGAGCGCAGCGCGCGCCGGCGGAACAGTGTTCCACCGCGTGCGGCGCCGTGCTCGAGCGCAGCGTTCAAAACCAGGCCTGACGGGCCACGGAGCCGCTTTCACCGCACGGCCCCGGCGCCAAATAGCGAAGGGCGCAGCCCGCGCACCGCGGACTGCGCCCTTATCAGGCAACCGTCACTATAACAGTAACCACTTGCGTGGGACCGCCGTACGGGCTGAGGCCCTTACGGCGGTGGGCTGCTTTGCGTCAGTCGAGCGGAGACGAGCGCAGGTCCGCGACCTGTTGCGGGGACACCGGCGTGCCCTTGTTGCCCCAGGACATGCGGATGAACGTCACCACCGCCGCGACCTCCTGGTTCGCGAGCGACTGCCCAAACGGCGGCATGCCGTACGGGCGCGGATTGCCCCCCGTGCTTGGCGGATAGCCGCCGTTGAGCACCATGCGGATCGGGTTCACGGCCGAATGCATCTGGATCGACTGGTTGTTCGCAAGCGGCGGGAAGTTCGGCGGCATGCCGAGACCGTTCTCCGCGTGGCACTTTGCACACTGGTCATGGTAGATCTTCTGACCTTGCTGCAAGAGTTCGCCGCCGAACGCTTCCGACGTCTCCATCTGCATCGTTTCGGGCGCTTCCTTCTTCTGCGGGATGGTCTTCAGATACGAGGCCATCGCGTGGATGTCGTCGTCCGAGAGGTATTGCAGGCTGTTGTGGATCACGTCCGCCATCGGGCCGAACACGGCGCCGCGCTCGGAAACGCCGGTCTTCAGGAGGCTTGCGATGTCCCTGATGTCCCAGTCGCCGAGGCCGCCTTCACTGCCCGTGAGCGACGGCGCGTACCAGTTCTGCAGCGGGATCAGGCCGCCGGCGAATGCCGCCGAGTTGACCGGGCCGCCCACCGCGTTGATCGACGTGTGGCACATGCCGCAGTGGCCGAGGCCTTCCACGAGATACGCGCCGCGGTTCCATTCGACCGACTTGGTCGGATCGGGCTTGTATTCGCCTTCGCGGAAGAACAGCGTGCGCCAGCCGATCAGCAGGTTGCGGTTGTTGAACGGGAACTTGAGTTCGTGCGGGCGGCTGGGCACGTTGACCGGCGGGACCGAGCGCAGATAGGCGAAGATCGCGTCGGCGTCGGCGCGCGTGACCTTGGTGTAGCTCGCGAACGGGAACGCCGGATAGAGCAGGCTGCCGTCCTTCGAGCGGCCCGTGTGCATGGCGCGATAGAAGTCGTCGGCGCTCCACTTGCCAATGCCGTACTGGTCGTCGGGCGTGATGTTCGGGGTGTAGAGCGTGCCGAACGGCGTGGCCATCGGCAGGCCGCCCGCGAACATCTGGCCGCCGCGCACGGTATGGCAGGCGATACAGTCGCCGGCGCGCGCGAGGTACTCGCCCTTCTTGATGAGATCGGCCTGGTCGACGGGCGTCGCGGCCTGCGCCGCAGCGTTGTGCAGATAGTGGGTGCCCGACCAGAGCACTGGTACGAGGGCCGCGGTGGCGGCCACGATCACGGCGGAAAGTGCGAACAGGGACTTGCGGTTCATATTGGCTGTCTCCCCCGGCGCCTTATTGCGGTTCGCTGCCGCAGGCAAGCGGCGTCTTGAGTGAGCCAGCCGGCGCCGGCACGGGGTTCTGCGGCGCGCTCTGCGTGGAGAGCCAGGCCGCGACCGCGTTCACGTCTTCGTCGGTGAGACGCGTGGCGATCTCATGCATGCAGTCGGGCGCCTTCGCGTGCCGCGAGCCCGAGCGCCAGGCGCCGATCTGCGCACTGATGTAATCCATGTGCAGACCGACCAGACCCGGAATGGCCGGCTCCATGCCGGTGAGCTTCGCGCCGTGGCAGGCTGCGCAGGCGGGCACCTGTTTGGCCGGGTCGCCGTGCAGGACGATCTGCTGACCGCGTGCGAGCGTGTCGCTGCCGACCGAAGGTTTCGCGGGCGGCGGGTAGGGCGGCCGCTGCTGCGAGAAGAACGTTGCGATCTCGTGCAGGTAGTCGTCGGAGAGATAGGTGACCAGATAATTCATCGGAGGGTACTTGCGGCGCCCCTCGCGAAAGTTCATTAGCTGGTTGAACAGGTACTCGGCCGGTTTGCCGGCGAGACGCGGGAAGTAGTCGTTGTCGGTGCCCTGCCCATGCGAGCCGTGGCACGCGGTGCAGCCCTGCACGCGTGCGGCGATCGTGTCCGGGGCTTTGGCCTGCGGCGCGGAGGCCGCCGTCTGGGCATGTGCAGCGCTGAGAACGCCTGTCGTCCCGAGCAAAAGTGCTGCTGCCAGAGGCGCGACGAGCGGAATGAGCGGTCGGAAGATACGTCTTGGGGACACGCGTAACTCCATCTTTATCGTGGACCTGACCAGGCTTCGAACGGCCCGGCTTCCAGGCTGCGCGCGATGAAAGCAGCAGACCGTGCGCGCTGCGGCGACGCAGCAGATTCTAGCATCGGGAACTCATAGTGACCATTTGCCGCATGCACCACAAACGCTCTCCGATGGCTTCGAGGCGCCACCGCGACGTGCTTGCGGCCGATCGTCGCGTCGGTGCCGGTTATGATTCTGCACCTGTTCGCCAATCGGTGACACGGGGTTGTCCCGCACCCGCGCCCCATTCGGCGAGCCGCTCGTTGCCCGGTGCATGCATGTCATCATGCCGGGCGCATGCCGCCGCCACTTCCGGTCTCGTGCCTCGGCTCGATGCTCGCGCATGGAATGCGCGTTGAAGCCGCATCGAGCCCGCATTGAACCGAATGGCGCGGCGGCTATCGAAGCAGGCACCCTTGCGGGTCACGCGACGTGATGCTTGCGCGTGCTGCTGTTGCCGTTTTCATGTTGTTTCCTTGCCACTTGTCTCGATGACTCCAATTGCACTTTCCCTATCGTTGCATCCAGCCGACCGATCCCCTTCGCGCGAAGTCCGTGCGACCCGCAACACGCGGGAGGGCGAGGTCCGATGAAAGCTGACTGGCTCTGGATCGGGCAGGTCGCCATGGCGGCCATCGTCAACATCGCCTACGCATTCGCGCTCGGCTCGGCGTTCTATGGCGCCTGGCTCGACAAGGACGGCCGCACGCACGTCGCGCCCGCACGCCTCGCATGGCTGCGTGCGCAACGCTCGCTGCGCGTCGCGGCGTTCGTGCTCGTGGCGGCGCTCATCATGTGGATGCTCTACGAGAGCGCGTCGGTCAGCGGCGAACCGTTGCCCAGCGCGTTCGGCGTGGTCGGCACGGTGCTCTCGCAAACGCACGTCGGACACGCGTGGACCGTCGCGTTCGTCGGTGCGCTCGTGCTGCTCGGCTGCGCGTTCGCGGCTTCGAGCGTGGCGCGCGACGGTGTGCTGTGGCTCGCGCTCGTCGCCATCGCCGCGGGGCGCGCGGGGCTCGGACACGCCGCCGATGCGGGCTTCGCCTCGGCTGCGCTCGGGCTGCATACCCTCCACTTGCTCAGCGCGAGCGCGTGGAGCGGCATCGTCATGGCGGGAGGGCTTGCCGTGCTGCCGGCGCTCGGCGCATCGACGGCACGCGGCGTGCTGATCCGCACGGCGGGCCAGATTTCGAATGTGGCGTTCTTCGCGGTGGGCTTCGTGATCGCGACGGGCGTGTTCGATGCGCTGCGCGGCAGCGGCGGCTCGATCGACGCCATCGTCGGCAGCACCTGGGGCCGCGTGTTGATGCTCAAGGCTGTGCTCGTGCTGCTCGCGCTCGCGATGGGCGGCTTCAACCGGCTCGTGGCGATGCCCGAGTTGCGGCGCGCGGCGTCGACGGCGGCGGCGCGCCGGTTCGTCAACGTGATCCATCTCGAAGCGATCGTGATGATCGGCGTGCTGGTGGCCGCAGCCGCGCTCGCGCACAGCGTGCCGGCCTACGTGTTGCAGGGCTGAAACGTCGTCGCCGCAACTTATTCGTAGCCGAGCCGGTGACTGAGGATCGGTGAGAAGAAGAGGGCGAGGGCGCAGCCCGTGGCGTTGCCTTCGAGTTCCGCGAGCGCAGCCACGGAGGTTGCATTAGCGATCAGCGCGATCAACTGCGGCGCACACCATAGCGCCGCGGCGCCGATCGCGGCGTACTCGACCCAACGAATGCGCCAGCCGCGCGTGAAGGCGATTGCGGCAGCGAGCACGCGCAGGAAGCCGAAGGCGACGAGTGCGCCGACGGCGGCTTGTTCGCGGATCAGATAGTCGGGAAGCGACGCGTCCATGGAGTCCTTTGCAACACCGAGGTTGGGTTGCAAAGGAATCTGCAAGGAGCAGGCCAGTGGCTGGCGTTCGCGTTCGGCGCGTGTCTTCGATGATGGCCGCGCCTTGCGCGGCGCGGCATTCCATGAACTGGCTGTGTGCGCAAACGACATAAGGCGTGCGCGCGTCTCGCGAGCGCGCGCGCCGAAGCCCGCAAAGCCACGCGAAATGTTACGTCGCCGAAACGCGCAGCATCGAGCGCGTCACTTCACGCTGCGCGCCGCGCGTTCGGCGTACATTTGCGCATCACCATTCGGCGACGCTGCCATCTTCGTGACGCCAAACCGGATTGCGCCAGCGGTGACCGGTCTTCGCCATCTCGCGCACCTTCTCCTCGTTCACGTCGATGCCGAGACCCGGGCCCTGCGGAATCGAGACGAAGCCGTCTTCGTACTTGAAGACTTCGGGATTCCTGATGTAGTCGAGCAGGTCGTTGCCCTTGTTGTAGTGGATGCCGAGGCTCTGCTCCTGGATGAACGCGTTGTAGCTCACGGCATCGATCTGCAGGCAGGTGGCGAGCGCGATCGGTCCGAGCGGGCAGTGCAGCGCGAGCGCGACGTCATAGGCTTCGGCCATCGCGGCGATCTTGCGGCACTCGGTGATGCCGCCCGCGTGCGAGGCGTCGGGCTGGATGATGTCCACGTAGCCGCCCGCGAGAATGTGCTTGAAATCCCAGCGCGAATACAGGCGCTCGCCCAGCGCGATCGGCGTGCTGGTCTGGTTGACGATGTCGCGCAGCGCCTCGACGTTCTCCGAGAGCACGGGCTCTTCGATGAACATCAGCTTGAACGGATCGAGTTCCTTCGCGAGCACCTTGGCCATCGGCTTGTGCACACGGCCATGGAAGTCCACGCCGATGCCGACGTTCGGGCCCACGGCCTCGCGCACGGCCGCGACGTTGTTGATGACGCCCTGCACCTTGTCGAAGGTGTCGATGATCTGCAGTTCTTCCGAGCCGTTCATCTTCACGGCCTTGAAGCCGCGCTCGACTACGGCGCGCGCGTTGTTGGCGACGTCGCTCGGACGGTCGCCGCCGATCCACGAATACACCTTGATCTTGTCGCGCACCTGGCCGCCGAGCAGCGCGTGAACGGGCACGCCATGATGCTTGCCCTTGATGTCCCAGAGCGCCTGATCGACGCCGGCAATGGCGCTCATCGAGATCGGGCCGCCGCGGTAGAAGCCCGCGCGATACATCACCTGCCAGTGGTCTTCGATGAGGAGCGGGTCCTTGCCGATCAAATAGTCGGCGAGTTCATCGACGGCCGCGGCCACCGTATGCGCGCGACCTTCGACGATCGGCTCGCCCCAGCCGACGATCCCCTCGTCCGTTTCGATCTTCAGAAAGAGCCAGCGCGGCGGGACGACGAAGGTTTCGAGCCTGGTGATTTTCATGCGGTGTCTCCATGACCTTGAGCGGTAGGGCGGCGCTCGCATCACGCGCGAGCGGCAACGTCTTCATCCGCCCATGCTACTGCAAAATTCGCCTTTAAGTGCTATTAATAGTATTATTTCGCAACGCTTCCCAATATCCAGGAGAACGGCGATTCAACGCGATCTGCACGGCACGGTGGCCTACGAACTCGGCAGCGCGATCCTGCGTGGCGACTACCCGCCCGCGACGGTCCTGCCGCGCGAGGCCGAACTCATGGCAACGTTCGATGTGAGCCGAACGGTGCTGCGCGAGGCGCTGCGCACGCTCACCTCGAAAGGGCTCGTGGAGTCGCGTCCGCGCGTGGGCACGCGGGTGCGTGCGCGCGAAGCGTGGAATCTGCTCGATGCCGACGTGCTCAGCTGGTACGCGCGCGTGGCGCCGCCGCTTGCTTTTGCGCTCAAGCTCCAGGAAATGCGCGAGATGATCGAGCCGTTTGCGGCAGGGTTGGCCGCAAACGCGCATGATCCCGATGCGCTCGCGTCGATCGCCGCCGCGCACGAGGCCATGGCACAAGCGCGCAATGTGGACGAATGGGTGCGCGCCGACCTGCGCTTTCATCTCGCGGTGCTGGGCGCTTGCCGCAACGAATTGCTGGTGCCGCTCGGCACGCTGATCGAGCGCACGCTCGAAGGCCAGTTGCGCGTGAACGCAAAGCGCGCCGAGGTGTTCAACGCCGCGCTGCCCGACCACACCCTCGTGTACGAGGCGATCGTGCAACGCGACGCCTATGCGGCGAGCCGCGCAATGGCGGCGTTGCTGCGCCTCACGCGCGAGCGCATCGAGCGATGAACGCGTATGCCGAATGGGTGTCTTCGCAACGAATCGCGAAAAACGCAGCGAATTGCAGATGTAAAACGATTGCGCTGGCGCATGCAATGACGTTTGCTATGCTTTAGCTCGATCGAACGGCGCCGTAGCTTTCAGTGCCGTCAGCAAGTCAAACGCAACGCTAACGGTTAAGCGATGAAGAAGAGCGAAGCGAAAGACACCCAACTGGACAACGCAACCCTGCTGGAAATCATCAAGGCGCAGTCGGACATCGCGAAGCTCGGGCTCGATCTCGGCGGCGTGATGGCCTACGTGGCGGAGCGCACCGAGCAGCTCACGCGAGCCCAGGGTGCGGTCGTCGAACTCGCCGAAGGCGAGGACATGGTCTACCGCGCGGCCTCGGGCAACGTCGCGAACCTCCTCGGATTGCGCCTCGCGCGTGAAACGAGCCTGTCGGGCCTGTGCGTGCGCGAGGGCGAGATCCTGCGCTGCGACGACTCGGAAACCGACCCGCGCGTGGACCGTGAAGCGTGCCGGCGCGCCGGCCTGCGTTCGATGATCGTCACGCCGCTCAAGCATCTCGAGACGACGGTCGGTGTTCTGAAAGTCACGAATTCGGAAGTCGACGCCTTCAAGGACGAGGACATCCGCACGCTCTCGCTGATGTCCGAACTCATCGCCGCAGCCATGTTCCACGCCGCGCGGCACGAGACGAGCGAGCTCTATCTGCGCGCGACGCATGACGCGCTCACCGGTTTGCCCAATCGCGCGCTCTTTTACGATCGCCTGCGCCAGTCGGTGGACCTCGCGCTGCGCTCGTCGGGCGGACTCGGCGTGCTCAATCTCGACATGGACGGCCTCAAGCCGATCAACGACCGCTACGGGCATCGCGCCGGCGACGCGGCGATTCGCGAGACCGCGACGCGCATTGCGCGCCACAGCCGCCGCGTGGACACGGCCGCGCGCGTGGGCGGCGACGAGTTCGCCGTGATCCTGCCCGGCATCGCGGGGCGCGGGGACGCCGAGGCGTATAGCCGCCGGCTCGTGGACACTGTGGGCGAGCCGTTCGAGTTCGAAGGACATCGCATCGATCTCGGCGTGAGCGTAGGCGTTGCCATCCTGCCCGACGACGGCACCGAGATGACGGCGCTGATCGAATACGCAGATCGTTCGATGTACGAAACGAAGCGGGAGCGCAAGCAGATCAGGTGAATGCCGTGCGGTCCGGCGGACTCCGGTTCGCCAGGCACGCGGAAATGAAAAAAGCCGCTGTCCTTGCGGGACAGCGGCTTTCTTTTGCAACTGGTGGCGAATCAGGGATTCGAACCCCGGACCTGCGGATTATGATTCCGTCGCTCTAACCGGCTGAGCTAATTCGCCGAAGAAAAGAATTATCGCGGTACAGCCGGAGGCTGTCAACCCCCTTCGTCATCTTTTTTGCAGGGAAGGCGGCCGCCGGGCGAGAAGCCCCACCCGGCAGCGCTCACAGCCTCAATCCTGCGCGTAAATATCCGAGTCCTTGGTTTCCTTCACGAACAGCATGCCGATCACGAAGGTGCCCAGCGCGATGATGATCGGATACCAGAGGCCCGAGTAGATATCGCCGCGCGCCGCCACGATCGCGAAGGCGGTCGCCGGCAGGAAGCCGCCGAACCAGCCGTTGCCGATGTGATATGGCAGCGACATCGAGGTGTAGCGGATGCGCGTCGGGAACATCTCCACCAGCATCGCCGCGATCGGCCCGTACACCATGGTCACGAAGATCACGAGGATCGTGAGCATCACCACCGTCATCGGCCAGTTGAGCTGCGCGGGATCGGCCTTGAGTGGATAGCCCGCCGCTTTCAGCGTAGCCGCGAGCGTCTTCTCGAACAGCGCGCCGGCTTCCTTGGCGCCGGGCGCCCGGCCGTCAAACGTGTCGATGGTCGTGTCGCCCACCTTGATTTGCGCGAGCGTGCCTGCCGGGGCGGCCACGTTCTCGTAGTTCAGGCCGGCCTTTGAAAGTGCGCTCTTGGCGATGTCGCACGAGCTCGTGAATTTCGAGGTGCCGACCGGGTTGAACTGGAACGAGCATTCGGCCGGATCCGCGATCACGACGATGGGTGCGCGTGCGGTCGCGGCTTCGAGCGCGGGGTTCGCGTAGTGCGTGATCGCCTTGAAGATCGGGAAGTAGGTGAGCGCCGCGATCAGGCAGCCAGCCATGATGATCGGCTTGCGGCCGATCTTGTCGGAGAGCGCGCCGAAGAACAGGAAGAACGGCGTGCCGATCAGCAGCGCCACCGCGATCAGGATGTTGGCGCTGGCGCCGTCCACCTTGAGCGTCTGCGTAAGGAAGAAGAGCGCGTAGAACTGGCCCGTGTACCAGACCACGGCCTGGCCGGCCGTGACGCCGAAGAGCGCGAGCAGCACGACCTTGAGATTCTTCCACTGGCCGAACGCTTCCGTGAGCGGGGCCTTCGAGACCTTGCCCTCGGCCTTGATGCGCTTGAACGCCGGCGATTCGTCGAGTTGCAGACGGATCCACACCGAAACCGCGAGCAGCAGGATCGAGGCGGCGAACGGAATGCGCCATGCCCATGCGGCGAACTGCTCTTCGCCGGTGAAGGTGCGCACGCCGAGGATCACGAGCAGCGAGAGAAACAGGCCAAGCGTGGCGGTCGTCTGGATCCACGAGGTGTAGAAGCCACGTCGTCCGGCCGGCGCGTGCTCCGCGACGTAGGTCGCGGCGCCGCCGTACTCGCCGCCGAGCGCGAGGCCCTGCAGCAGACGCATGCCGATGAAGATCACCGGCGACGCAATGCCGATCGACGCATAGCCGGGCAGGAAGCCGACCACGAAGGTCGAGATACCCATGATGACGATCGTGACGAGGAACGTGTGCTTGCGGCCCACGAGGTCGCCGAGGCGCCCGAACACGATCGCGCCGAACGGACGCACGGCAAAGCCCGCAGCGAAGCCGAGCAGCGTGAAGATGAAGCCGGCAGTGGGATTGACGCCGGAAAAGAAGCTCTTGCTGATGAAGGCCGCGAGCGATCCGGCCAGGTAGAAGTCATACCACTCGAACACGGTGCCGAGCGACGACGCGAAGATCACGCGTTTTTCGTCGCTGGTCATCGGCGCGTGCGAGACTTGTCCGCCAACGGTTGCCATAGATGTCTCCAGTATTGATATGCGTGTGGTCCGTCGGGCAGGCGACTCGTAGACCCGCGGTCCTGCGGAGCATTATTGGAATGGAAACTTACGGGCTTCTGACGCGGGTGTGGGTTTCTGAGTGCAGCGTCGGCGTGGGGTGGCGTCGGCTAACTTCGCTGAATTCGCGAGCAAAATCCTGCATTTATGGGTAAATATATTCTAACGTGCAGATTTTGACTCGCTCGAAGCGTATCGGGGTAAGGGTAAATCCCATCCCGGTTTTCGGACGCGGTCCGTCAGTTTCGCGGTGGTTTCGCCGCCAAAGCGCCGGCAATGCCGCTCAGGCCTGCGTACGCAAGCGCAGCGTCACGCGCACGAGCGTGCCGGCGAGGCGCGGCGTGTCCTGATAGACGTGATCCTCGATAGCGAGCATGCCGCCGTGCATCGTGGCGATCTCGCGCACGATTGCGAGCCCGAGCCCGCTGCCTTCGCCGTCGCGCCCGAGAATGCGGTAGAAGCGCTCGAGCACGCGTTCGCGCTCGGCGCTCGGAATGCCTATGCCCGTATCTTCCACCTCGAGATGGACCATGCCCGCCGAGGGCTCGGGCCGCACGCGCACGGTGATGCGCCCGCCCGCGGGCGTGTAGCGGATCGCGTTGTCGATGAGGTTCGAGAGCATCTCGCGCAGCATCACCGGGTTGCCGTCCACTTCGATGCGCGCCCCCGCTTCGCCATCGTCTTCCTCACTGCCGCCGGCCGTTTCGGGGCCTTCGTAGCCGAGGTCCATCTGCTTGGCGAGCGCCGGCTGCACCCAGTCGCGCACGGCGTGGCGCGCCACGTCGGCCACGTCCACCGAGGTAAAGACCTGTCCGGACATGCGGTTTTCCGCGCGCGCGAGTGCGAGCAGCTGGGTGACGAGCCGTGCGGCGTGCTCGGAGCTCGTCGCGATCTGCTCGAGCGAGCGGTGCACTTCGGCGGGCGCGTCCTGGCGCAGCGCGAGCTCGGCTTGGGTGCGCAAGCCCGCGAGCGGCGTTTTCATCTGATGCGCGGCGTCGGCGATGAAGCGCTTTTGCAGTTCCATGTTCTGTTCGAGGCGCGTGAGCAGGTCGTTGAACGAGGTGACGAGCGGCTCGATTTCGGGCGGCGCGCGGCGCGCTTCGAGCGGCGAAAGATCGTCGGGGCGACGCATGCGGATGTTCGACTGCAGCGCGTGCAGGGGAGCGAGGCCCCGCGAGAGCCCGAACCACACGAGCAGGATCGCGAGCGGCAAGATCACGAACTGCGGCAGGATCACGCCCTTGATGATGTCGTTGGCGAGCTGGCGGCGCTTGTCGAGCGTTTCCGCGACCTGCACGAGCACGGGTTGACCTTGCCGATCGCCGACGCTCGGATGCGTCGGCTCCACGGTCGTATAGGCGACGCGGATGTCGATGCCATGCAGCGTGTCGTCGCGGAATTCGACGAGGCCCGGCGGCGGGCGGTCGTCGTCGTGGGGCAGCGGCATGTCGCGATCGCCGCCGATCAGCTCGCCACGGCTGCCGAGCACCTGATAGAACACGCTGTCGACGTTATCGGCGCGCAGGAAGTCGCGCGTGGAGGCGGGCAGTGTCAGCTCGGCCACGCCGTTGACGGGCTGGATCTGGCGCGCGAGCACATAGGCGTCGGTTTCGAGCGCGCGGTCGAACGGGGCGTTGGCGATCGATTTCGCCACGAGATACGTGACCGCGATGCTCATCGGCCAGAGCAGCAGCAGGGGCGCGAGCATCCAGTCGAGAATCTCGCCGAAGAGCGAGCGCGGGCGGGCCTCGGCGGCGGCTTCGGCTTCGTCGGGCGGGGCGAACGGATTGGCGTAGCGGGCGTCGCGCGCGTCGTCGTCGAGGGCGTCGGCCGCGGATGCGGATGCGGTCGCGCCCGAAACGCTGTCGCCGGCCGGGCCGGCAACGCCTGCGGCGCCCTTGGGCGGCACGGCGCGCGCGATGGGAGGACGCCCGGCCATCGTCGATCCTGCCTACTTGAAGTGGTGGCTGGCGGGCATCGCCGGCGCGGCGTCGGGCGTGCCGGCCTCGGTCCGGGCGGGCGTCTGGCCTGCGCCGGCCTGCGCTTCCTTCGCCTCCTTTTCGAGGCAGTAGCCGAGCCCGCGCACGGTCACGATGCGCACGCCGCCCGCTTCGATTTTCTTGCGCAGCCGGTGCACGTAGACTTCGATGGCGTTGTTGCTGACTTCTTCGCCCCATTCGCACAGATGGTCGACGAGCTGCTCCTTCGAGACGAGCCGCCCGAGCCGCTGCAGCAGCACTTCGAGCACGCCCAGTTCGCGCGCGGAAAGATCGAGCACCTGGTCGTTGATGCGCGCAATGCGCCCCACCTGGTCGAACGCCAGCGCGCCGTGCCGCACGACGGTCGGGCCGCCGCCCGCACCCCGCCGCGTGAGCGCACGCACGCGCGCTTCGAGCTCGTTGAGCGCGAAAGGCTTGGCCATGTAGTCGTCGGCGCCGAGGTCGAGGCCTTTGACGCGCTCGTCCACGCTGTCGGCGGCGGTGAGGATCAGCACGGGCAGGTTGGAATTGCGCGCGCGCAAACGGCGCAGCACTTCGAGGCCCGGCATTTTCGGCAGGCCCAGATCGAGGATCAGGAGGTCGAACGACTGCATCGACAACGCGGTATCGGCATCCACGCCGCTACGCACGTGATCAACGGCATAGCCCGATTGGCGGAGTGATCTCACGAGTCCATCCGCGAGTATGCTGTCGTCTTCGGCAATGAGGATTCGCATGTTGCGCCAGCGTCGCCTTCGAGGCTTTTAGACCTCGTAGTCAGGCTCGTAACACCCGCGCCGCGCCGCGTCCTTGAAGGCGCGGCCAGGCGACGCGCGGCGGTCTCCCGAAATTCGCGGTTCTGGATAGCCAGAAAGGCTTGCCAAAACCACTGTTTTTTTATACAGTGTCTGCGTTCGTGTGCATTAGCCCGAATGAGGCGTGCGCATGGTCACGAGACGCCGTTCATCATAGCAAAGGACGATTCATGGAAGATAGCAAGAAAGGCTCGGCTGGGCTGACTGCTGAAAAGAGCAAGGCGCTGGCCGCCGCGCTCGCGCAGATCGAAAAGCAGTTCGGCAAGGGGTCGATCATGCGACTCGGCGACGGCGAGGCGGTCGAGGACATCCAGGTAGTCTCCACCGGTTCGCTCGGCCTCGACATCGCACTTGGCGTGGGTGGTTTGCCGCGCGGCCGGGTGGTCGAGATCTACGGTCCGGAATCGTCGGGTAAGACCACGCTCACGCTGCAGGTCATCGCCGAAATGCAAAAGCTCGGCGGCACGGCGGCGTTCATCGACGCGGAACACGCGCTCGACGTGCAATACGCCGCCAAGCTCGGCGTGAACGTGCCCGAACTGCTGATCTCGCAGCCGGACACGGGCGAGCAGGCGCTCGAAATCACCGACGCGCTGGTGCGCTCGGGCTCGATCGACATGATCGTGATCGACTCGGTCGCGGCGCTCGTGCCGAAGGCGGAAATCGAAGGCGAAATGGGCGACTCGCTGCCGGGTCTGCAGGCGCGTCTGATGTCGCAGGCGCTGCGCAAGCTCACCGGCACGATCAAGAAGACGAACTGCATGGTGATCTTCATCAACCAGATCCGCATGAAGATCGGCGTGATGTTCGGCAACCCGGAAACCACCACGGGCGGCAACGCGCTCAAGTTCTATTCGTCGGTGCGTCTGGACATTCGCCGCATCGGTTCGATCAAGAAGAACGACGAAGTGATCGGTAGCGAAACGCGTGTGAAGGTCGTGAAGAACAAGGTCTCGCCGCCGTTCCGCGAAGCCGTTTTCGACATTCTCTACGGCGAGGGCATCTCGCGTCAGGGCGAAATCGTCGACCTCGGCGTGCAGGCCAAGATCGTCGACAAGGCGGGTGCGTGGTACAGCTATAACGGCGAGCGCATTGGCCAGGGCAAGGACAACGCACGTGAATTCCTGCGCGAGAACGCGGACATTGCTCGCGAGATCGAAAACCGCATCCGCGAGTCGCTTGGCGTGAGCACGATGCCGGACGGCGTCAAGGACTCCGGCGAAGTCGAAGTCGCTGACGAAGAGTAAGTCCACAGGCTCTCGTAGATAAGGCAAGCTGATGCGCAAGGGCGGGTCACCCACGTCCTCGCCTTCCGGCGAGCAGGCTAACCCGCACGCGGGTTCGCCTGCGGACAGGGGCGTCGAACGGCGCTCCGCCGTCAAGCCTGCCGACTCGCGCACGAGCCGTTCTGGCCATTTGAGCCGCGACGCCCAGGCGGGCGATCGCGGTTTTGCGCATTCTGGCGTCGCGTTTTCTTCGCCCGCCGATCTCAGCGACGATGGCGGCGCGGTCTTCGAAGTCCCGTTCGAGGCGTTCTTCAGCGGGGCGGATGAAGAGGCGGCAAACGTGCCGCCAGAACCGCTGTCCGAACCCACATTCAAGCGATCGCGTCGCGCGCCGCTCGAAACAGCGCGCGAATCCAGCGCGCCGCAAGCCGACCAATACGAGCGCAGCTCGGCCAGCCGCGCCGCACGCGCCAGCGAGCGCGAAAAGTCGTCCACGGCGAAGCAGCGCCCCGAGCGCTCCCTCAAGGGCCGCGCGCTCGGCTATCTTTCGCGCCGCGAATACAGCCGCGCCGAACTCTCGCGCAAGCTCATGCCGTACACCGAGGACGCCGACGCACTCGAAGTGCTGCTCGATTCACTCGAACGCGAGGGCTGGCTCTCCGACGCGCGCTTTGCCGAAAGCGTCGTGCACCGGCGCGCGTCGCGCGTGGGGGCAGGGCGTATCGTCAGCGAACTCAAGCGCCACGCGGTGGGCGAAGCGCTCATCGAAGAGGTGAGCTCGCAACTGCGTGAGACCGAGCTCGTCCGCGCCCGCACGGTCTGGCAGAAGAAGTACGGCCAGTTGCCCGAGACGCCCGCCGAACGCGCGCGCCAGGCGCGCTTTCTCGCGGCGCGCGGCTTCTCGATGTCGATCATCGGCAAGATCCTCAAGGGAATCGACGAAGACTGGTCCGATAACTGAGCCGGCCGTCTCGAAAAATCCGCTCAGGCAAGTCCCCGCCCGGCCTGTGTGTTCGCGGCTGTCTCAAATACTCGGTATGTTAAAATCACGAGGTTTTCCAATCCGGTCTTACCTTTAGCATGCCGCTTTCTCCGCCCGTGCCCCGCCAGTTGCGCCATCAGCGCGCCATCCGGGCGGTTGCCTATGAGCGCGAAGACGGCCTGTGGGACATCGACGCGTGCCTGACCGACCACAAGCCACGCGACGTGCCGCTCGCCGCCGGTGTCCGGCCCAATGGTCTGCCGATCCATGAACTCTGGCTGCGTATTACGATCGATCGCAAGCTCAATGTCGTCGACGCCGAAGCGTCGTCCGACTGGGTGCCTTACGACGGTCAGTGCCAGAACGCCAATCCCGCCTATCGGGCCCTTATCGGGCTCAATCTCCTCGACAATTTCCGCCGTGAAGCGGGCCGGCTCCTCGCCGGCACGGTCGGCTGCACACACCTCACAGAAATGTTGGGCGTTTTGCCGACCGCTGCGATCCAGGCGTTCGTCGGGGCAGTGTGGGACACATCGAACGGCTCGCCGGGTGAAGCGCCCGGACCGGAACTCGGCAAGACCGCCGGAGGCAATGAGGCCGCCGGTGAAAAGCCGCCCTTCCAGCTGGGCCGCTGCCACGCGCTGCGGTTCGACGGGGAGGCGGTGAAGCAGTTTTATCCGCGCTGGTATGGCCATGTGCCGCGTTCGATCGCACGCGGCGCGGAAAGCCCCGGCGTGCGCGACAGCCGGAGCCCGGGCCAAGAGGGCAGGGCCGACGCCGTCTCGCATGAATAACAACAGCGGAATCGAAGTTCACTCCAACTCTCAGACTGAAGGAATCACGCATGAAGATTCACGAGTACCAGGGTAAGGAAATCCTGCGGAAATTCGGAGTCGCGGTCCCGCGCGGCATCCCGGTGTTTTCGGTGGATGACGCGGTCAAGGCCGCTCAAGAGCTGGGCGGTCCGGTTTGGGTCGTCAAGGCGCAGATCCACGCTGGCGGCCGCGGCAAGGGCGGTGGCGTGAAGGTTGCCAAGACGATCGAGCAAGTCCGCGAATACGCGAGCCAGATCCTCGGCATGCAGCTCGTCACGCACCAGACCGGTCCGGAAGGCCAGAAGGTCAACCGTCTGCTGATCGAAGAAGGCGCCGACATCAAGCAGGAACTGTATGTCAGCCTCGTCGTCGATCGCGTGTCGCAAAAGATCGTTCTGATGGGTTCGAGCGAAGGCGGCATGGACATCGAAGAAGTCGCCGAAAAGCACCCGGAACTGATCCACAAGGTCATCGTCGAGCCGTCGACGGGTCTGCTCGACGCTCAGGCCGACGACCTCGCCGCGAAGATCGGCGTGCCGGCTGCTTCGATTCCGCAAGCCCGCGCCATCCTGCAAGGCCTGTACAAGGCATTCTGGGAAACCGACGCATCGCTGGCTGAAATCAACCCGCTGAACGTCTCCGGCGACGGCAAGGTCATCGCGCTCGACGCGAAGTTCAACTTCGACTCCAACGCACTGTCCCGTCATCCGGAAATCGTCGCTTACCGCGACCTGGACGAAGAAGATCCGGCTGAAATCGAAGCCTCGAAGTTCGACCTCGCGTACATCTCGCTCGACGGCAACATCGGCTGTCTGGTGAACGGCGCAGGCCTCGCCATGGCGACGATGGACACCATCAAGCTGTTCGGCGGCGAGCCGGCGAACTTCCTCGACGTGGGCGGTGGCGCCACGACCGAGAAGGTCACGGAAGCGTTCAAGCTCATGCTCAAGAACCCGGGCCTGAAGGCGATCCTCGTGAACATCTTCGGCGGCATCATGCGCTGCGACGTGATCGCAGAAGGCGTGATCGCTGGTTCGAAGGCCGTGAACCTGAACGTGCCGCTCGTCGTGCGCATGAAGGGCACGAACGAGGACCTCGGCAAGAAGATGCTGGCCGAATCGGGCCTGCCGATCATTTCGGCAGACAGCATGGAAGAAGCCGCGCAGAAGGTCGTCGCGGCTGCCGAAGGCAAGTAATTCTCACCGGACACGAATGGCGGCGTGCCGGCGCGAAATCCGCAACGCAAGGCGCGGATGACGCGACGCGCGGCGCCAAACGAAAAGAGGTCAATACATGTCGATTCTGATCAACAAAGACACCAAGGTCATCACGCAGGGCATCACCGGCAAGACCGGTCAGTTCCATACCCGCGCGTGCCGTGAGTACGCAAACGGCCGCGAAGCGTTCGTCGCTGGCGTGAACCCGAAGAAGGCCGGCGAAGATTTCGAAGGCATTCCTATCTACGCGAACGTGCGTGAAGCGAAGGACGCCACCGGCGCGACCGTTTCGGTCATCTACGTGCCGCCGGCAGGCGCTGCTGCTGCGATCTGGGAAGCCGTCGAGGCCGATCTCGATCTCGCGATCTGCATCACGGAAGGCATTCCCGTCCGCGACATGATCGAAGTCAAGGACCGTATGCGCCGCGAAGGCCGCAAGACGCTGCTCCTCGGCCCGAACTGCCCCGGCACGATCACGCCGGACGAGCTGAAGATCGGCATCATGCCGGGTCACATTCACCGCAAGGGCCGCATCGGCGTCGTGTCGCGTTCGGGCACGCTGACGTATGAAGCGGTTGCCCAGCTGACCGCGATCGGCCTCGGCCAGTCGTCGGCAGTCGGTATCGGCGGCGACCCGATCAACGGTCTGAAGCACATCGACGTCATGAAGATGTTCAACGACGATCCGGATACGGACGCCGTGATCATGATCGGCGAAATCGGCGGTCCGGACGAAGCGAACGCCGCCGAGTGGATCAAGGACAACATGAAGAAGCCGGTGGTTGGCTTCATCGCGGGCGTCACGGCGCCTCCGGGCAAGCGCATGGGCCACGCCGGCGCGCTGATCTCGGGCGGTGCGGATACGGCCGACGCGAAGCTGGAAATCATGGACGCGTGCGGCATCAAGGTGACGCGCAATCCGTCGGAAATGGGTCGTCTGCTGAAGGCGATGCTGTAAATTCGAAATGCGCCGCCACTCGTGCATCATGTATGCGCGGGCGGCCGGCGTTTTTTGATATGCTTGCGGAATCCTTTCACGAGGTTTCCGAACAAAGAGCGAGGGAGCCAGTCGTGGCCTCCTCGCTTTTTTATTTGGCTCACCGTATGAGCCGCCTATCCTGAGTCACGGCTGAGTCTTCGTCTCCATGCTCGAGTTTTTCGCGACGCTCCACTGGGGCGCTGTCATCCAGATCATCGTCATCGACATCCTGCTCGGCGGCGACAACGCCGTGGTGATCGCGCTCGCCTGCCGCGACCTGCCTTCGCAGCAGCGCATGCGCGGCATTCTGTGGGGCACCGCGGGCGCGATCGCGCTGCGCGTGGTGCTGATCGCCTTCGCCGTAGTGCTGCTCAACGTGCCGTTCCTCAAGTTCACAGGCGGCCTGCTGCTGCTGTGGATCGGCGTTCGGCTGCTCGCGCCCAGTCAACTCGAGCACGCCAACGTGAAGCCTGCCGAGAAGCTGATGGGCGCGATCAAGACGATCGTCGTTGCCGACGCGGTGATGAGCCTCGACAACGTGGTCGCGATTGCCGGCGCTGCCGAAGCGGCCGATCCACGCCATCGCATCGCACTCGTGATCTTCGGGCTGATGGTAAGTATTCCGCTCATCGTGTGGGGCAGCCAACTCGTACTCAAATTGCTCGACCGCTACCCCGTGATCGTGACGCTCGGCGCCGCGCTGCTCGGCTGGATTGCGGGCGGGCTCATCGTCAACGATCCCGCCGGCGACCGCTGGCCGCTGCTCGATACGCCCGCGGCCGAATACGGCATGTGCGTGGCGGGGGCCGTGTTCGTCGTCGCGCTCGGGACCTGGCTTCGGCGCCGCAACGCGCAGCGCAGCGCGACGCAGGGGCCGCAGTCGCACTGAGCGCGCATGGCTGTGCCATAGTGCCTGGGCCATCTGGCCGACTGCTGCGCAGCACGGGCCGCCGATACGATCAAGACGCCTGTTCACGACTGTGAGCAGGCGTTTCTTGTTTCAGGAGCCCTGACGATGATCGTATCCGCACTTCCCATGAGCCCGCCGCCGCGCAACGGCTGCGCGTGTTTTGCCAGACTCTCGCGCCTCGCGAGCATTGCCGGGCGCTGGACCGCGCGCGGCTTCACGCTGATCGAACTGATGATCGTGCTCGCGATCGTCGGTGTGATCGCGGCCTACGCCATTCCCGCGTACCAGGATTACCTCGCCCGCAGCCGCGTGGGCGAGGGCCTTTCGCTCGCGGCTTCCGCGCGCCTCGCCGTGGCGGAGAACGCCGCGAGCGGCAACGCGTTCGGCGCGGGCTACACGGTGCCGCCCGCCACGCGCAACGTGCAGTCGCTGCATATCGATGACACGACCGGTCAGATCACGGTCGCTTTCACCTCGCGCGTGGCGCCCGAGGGCAGCAACACCATCGTGCTCGTACCCTCGGTGCCAGACAACGCCGATGCGCCCACCGCGCGCGTCGTGCTCGCCCAGGGCAGTGTGCAGGGCGGCACGCTCACGTGGGAGTGCTTCGCAGCGGGCAAGACGGCTTCGTCCCTTGGCGCGCCCGGCACGGGCCCATCGCCCACGGACGCCGCAACGCTGGCGGGCAACCTCGCACCGCCGGAGTGCCGCGCATAAGGTTTGCGCATCGGTGCGGGGGCAACCGTGAGCGCTTTCAAGCCCACTCGCGCAGCGCACGCGGATGCGACCCGACCGGCCGCACCCGCACAGCGGGGGAAAAGTTTTGTATAGTGCCCCGTTGCTGAACGCCCCCGCCCAACCATGCCTTCCAATTTTGCGCGTTACCTTACGTTCGTCTTGCTGGCCCTCGCGTTGACGCTGCCCTATGCGGTCGTCAACCACACCTATCCGATTCCGACTTTCTACGCGGAATTCGTTGCACTGACACTTTATGTGCTGATGGGCGCCGCGACGTTGCTGCTCATTCGCCCGGCGCGCGCAGGCGAGGGCTTCGCATCGCCCACGGTCGCGCTCGTGCCGCTCTTCTTCGGTCTGTTGCTGATCGTGCAGACGTTCGCACTGCCGCTTGCCGAGCCTTCGATGAACTGGCTCGGCGCCGGTTATCTGCTCGCCGCGTTCCTCGCGACGCACGCGGGCTACACCATCACGCGCGCGCGCCTCATGCAATCGGCGCTCGTGTGGGCGGCTTTCGCGCTGCAGTTCGGCGGCCTCTTCGCCGTTTTCACCCAGGTGATCCAGCTCTTTCACCTGGAGACGAAGGTCACGCCGCTCGTGGTGGCGTACAACATCACGGTCGATCGCCGGCCGTTCGGCAACATGGCGCAGGCCAACCACCTCGCCACCTATATCGCCTTTGCGATGGCGGGTGCGATGTACCTCGTCCTCACGCGGCGTTTGAACATCCTGCTGTGGGGCGTGCTGACCGTGATCTATTCGGGCGGTCTCGCGCTCACCGTGTCGCGCGGGCCGTGGCTGCAGATGGGCGTGATTTTCGTCGCGGGTCTGTGGATCGCGCTCACGGGCTGCCGCAGCGAAGGCGACGAGGGACGCGGTGCGGGTGCGGGCCGCAAGGCCGGCGGCGTGCGCGCCTGGGCCATCCCGTTCGTGCTCGTGCTGATCTTCTTCGGCATGAATGCATTCGTGCGCTGGGCCAACGTCCACTACGGCCTGGACCTTGCGCAGTCCGCCGCCGAGCGCATGAAGGACGCCAGCCAGATCGCGCCGCGCCTCGCACTGTGGCGCTACGGTTGGACGATGTTCAAGTCGCATCCGGTGCTAGGCGTCGGCTGGGGCGATTTCCCGGTGCACCAGTTCGAGCTGGCGCGCTCGCTTGGCGGCGTCGAGATCGCCAACAACGCGCACGACATCTTCCTCGACCTGCTCGCGAAGACCGGCCTCGTCGGTCTTGCCATCGTCGTGATCGGGCTCGTCGCGTGGTTCGTGCGCGGGCTGCGCGCGCCGCATACCGCCGAGCGCGTGTTCGGCTTCATGCTGATCGGCGTCCTCGTCATGCATGCGCTCGTCGAATATCCGCAGCAGTACATGTTCTTCCTGCTGCCGGCGATGTTCGTGTTCGGCCTGCTGGAGACGAAGCCGCTGCGTGTCGTGCCGCCGCGCGTCTCGCTCGGCGTGTATGCGGTGGTCGTGTTCGGCGGCGTCGCGGCGCTGTACCCGGTGCTGCGCGACTACAACCGCGCCGAGGTGCTGTATTACGGTCAGCACCCGGCGCGCGACTACGGCGACGATCCTTCGCGCCTGTTCGGCGCTTGGGGCGACTACGGTATGGCCACGCTGTTGCCGATGAACGCCGCGAGCCTGCCGAGCAAGCTTTACGCGCACCAGCGCGCCATCGCGCTGCTGCCCGGCGAAACGGTGCTGCGCCGCTACGCGGTCTTGCAGGCGCTGGATGGCGATACGGCGGGCGCTTTCGATACGGTGGAGCGTCTGCGCATTTTCGCCACGGAACTGCACGACTGGCAGACGCAACTCGCTTCGCTCTACGGCCTGCTCGACGAGCAGCCCACGCTCGCGGACTTCAAGGCGCAACTCGTCAAGAAGTACGGGACGCCGGCGAAATCGGTCGAACAGGACGACGAGGACGATTCGGACGATTGAGTCTCACAGCGCGCGCGTGAAGGGGCGGTGAGTCAGCTCGCCGCCGTTCCGGCAATCAAAGCTCGGAGTACTTCGCGGCGCTGCCTTTTGCCTTCTCCACGGGATAGCGCTGCGCGTTCAGCTTGAGCTTTTCCGCCGCCGCTTCGACCAGATCGATCCCGGCGGTATGGGCGACCAGCAACAGGTAGATGAACACATCCGCGCATTCGTGCTTGAGTTGCGTGAGCTGCGCGGGATCGGCGAGCTGTGAGTCGATCTGCGCGTCGGTCTTCCACTGGACCGTTTCCAGCAGCTCGCCTGCCTCGATGCTGGTTGAGACGATCAGGTTGCGCAAGGTGTGAAACTGCTTCCAGTCGCGCTCGTCGCGAAAGGCCAGAACCTGCGCGAGCAGTTCGTCGAGCGTCATGGCGTCAGCGCTCCGCCACCCAATCTCCCGACTTGCCGCCGTGCTTTTCCAGCACGCGCACATCGGTGATCGTCATGCCGCGATCCACGGCCTTGCACATGTCGTAGACGGTCAGCAGTCCGACCTGCACGGCGGTCAGCGCTTCCATCTCCACGCCCGTGCGGCCGAGCGTTTCCACCTGCGCCGTGCAGTGAACCCCGGGCATCGTTTCGTCGAGCACGAAATCCACTTTCACTCGCGTGATGGCGAGCGGGTGGCACAGCGGAATCAGATCCGAGGTGCGCTTCGCCCCCTGGATCGCGGCGATACGCGCAACGCCGATCACGTCACCTTTTTTCGCGTGGCCGTCGCGGATCAGCGCGAAGGTTTCCGGCAACATGCGGATCGTGCCGCTCGCGAGCGCGATGCGCTTCGTCTCTGCCTTGCCGCCGACATCGACCATATGGGCGTCGCCGGCTGCGTCGAAATGCGTGAGTTCAGGCATGGTGGTTCTTCCTTGAGGGGTACCTATCTTAACAGTGCGGCACGCCGCGCTTTCTACGCGTCTTGCCGTGTCGCAAGTGTTGTAAGGCGGGCTACAATCGATGGGTTGGCGCACGGGCGCGGGCGGTCCTCACCGGGCGCGCCGCCGCGCCGGTGTTCCGCATTCCCCGATCCTGTCATCAATGCGTCTGAAACGGCTGCTTGCTGCATGGTTGTGCGCGTCGCTTACGGTTTCGCCGCAAGCGTACGCGCAGGCGTCGAATGCCGCCGTCGTCAAGCCCGGCGCGGCCCCGCCGATGGCCGCGCAGCCGGCACCGGCCCCCTCCAGCCCGGCACCGAACGCGGCCAATGCGGCGCCCGTACTCGTCAGCGGCCCGTTCGACGACTCGGCTGACCCCGTCGTCCCCGCCTCGATCGCGCAGGGCGTGTTCGGCACTTACGGCGGCGCGCAGAGCCGCTTTTCGGCCCAGGGCCAGGCAGGCGCAGCTTCCTCGTCGTCGAGCGGCAATACCAGCGTGCGCGCCCCCGCCTGGGTGCCGCAACTGCCCGACCTCGGCGACGGCTCCGGCGGCGCGCTCACGCCGCAGGCCGAGCGCCGTATCGGCGAGCGCGTGATGCGCGAGATTCGCCGCGACCCCGACTATATCGGCGACTGGCTCGTGCGCGACTACCTCAATTCGGTGGCCGCGCGCCTCGCGGCGGCCGCCAGCGCGCAGTTCATCGGCGCCTATCGGCCCGACTTCGATCTGTTCGCGATCCGCGACGGCCAGATCAACGCCTTCTCGCTGCCGGGCGGCTTCATCGGCGTGAACTCGGGGCTCATCGTCGTCACCCAAACGGAGTCCGAACTCGCCTCCGTGCTCGGTCACGAAATGGGCCACGTCTTGCAGCGGCACATCGCACGTATGCTTTCGCAGAGCGAGCGCACGGGCCTGGCCGCGCTGGCCGGCGTGCTGTTCGGCATTCTCGCGGGCGTGCTCGCGCATAGCGGCGATCTCGGCGCCGGGATTGCGCTCGGCAGCCAGGCGTATGCCGTGGACAGCCAGTTGCGTTTCTCGCGCGCCGCGGAGCACGAGGCCGATCGCGTGGGCTTCCAGCTGCTTACGGGCGCGGGCTACGACCCGTGGGGCATGGTGGCGTTTTTCGAGCGGCTCGAGCGCGATTCGATGGAAGACACGGGCGTGCCGGCCTACGCGCGCACGCACCCGCTCACCGGCGAGCGCATCGCCGACATGCAGGACCGCGCGCGCCGCGCCGCTTACCGTCAGCCGCGCCAGGCGCCCGAGTACGGTTTCGTGCGCGCACGCGTGCGTGTGCTTCAGGACCGCACGCGCAACGAGTACATCGACGAGGTTTCGCGACTGCGCTCGGAGCTCGAGGACCGCACGGCGCTCAACGTCGCCGCGAACTGGTATGGCATTGCCTACGCGCAGTTGCTGCTGGAGCGCTACGACGACGCCACGGCGTCGCTCGCGAACGCGCGCGCGGCGTTCGCGAAGTTCGAGGCCGCGGATGGCAGCAAGACGCGCAGCTCGCCGAGCCTCGACGTGCTCGCCGTGGATATCGCGCGCCGCTCAGGCCGCACCGACGACGCCGTGCGGCTGGCCGAGGCCGCGCACAAGGCGTGGCCAGGCTCCCACGCGGCTACCGATGCGCTGCTGCAGGCGCTGATCGCGGCGCGGCGCTTCAAGGAGGCGCAGACGCTCGCGCGCAGCGAAACCGAGGCCGAACCGCAGCAGGACGCCTGGTGGCTCTATCTGGCGCAGGCGAGCGCCGGACTCGGCGACGCGCTCACTCAGCATCGGGCGATGGCGGAGAAGCTGGCGCTCGACGGCGCGTGGCCCTCGGCTATCCGTCAGCTCAAGGAGGCGCGCGACATGAAATCGGTGGGCTACTACGATCTGTCGACGATCGAAGCGCGCCTGCACGACTTCGAGGCGCGCTACCAGCAGGAGCGCCAGGACGAGAAGGATGAGGGCCGCGGCTAAGTCGGGGCTCAGTCCGCGGATGCAGGCGGCGTGCCGCTCGCGCCGTGCCCCGCGGCCTGCGCTTCGCGCTCGGCGCGCGCCGGGCTCGCCACGAAGGCGAAGCGCGTGCTCACGTCGGCGCGCTTGACCGGCTGCAGCGGCAGCGCGGCGCCGGCGCGCCAGTGGAAGGTGCCGCTGTGGGCGTCGTCCGCGAGCGTGGCGTGGTCGGTGAAGAGGTCGAGGTCGTGGTCGTGCAGCAGCGCCGCGCGCGGCGGCGAACTCGCATCGGCGAAGATCACGCTGCCCGCTTCGTCGAGGTAGGCGGCCACAGGCTCGAACGCTTGACCGCCCTGATCGGTGAGCGTCAACGCGTCGTCGCCCTCGTGACCCGCGGCGAGACGCACGATCCACGGCGTGTATTCGAGTTCGACGTACACGCGCTGCGGCCCGTTCTGGAAGTACCACTGGCCGTGTTCATCGCGCTCGTAATTGCGGTTGATGAAGCCGAGCAGCGCTTCGTGGCGGATCGCGGTGCCGGGTGCGTTCTGCGCCTGGGCGGCCTCGTCGCGCATGCGCCAGTTGCCGCGTGCGTCGAGCAGCAGCCAGCCCGTGCAATGCGGGACGTTGGGCCAGCGCGCGAGCGCCTGTTTGACGATGTCATCCATGAGAGACGAAAGGCGAGAGATAAGCGAACACGCGCTGCGAAAGCCAGTCGCTGCGGCCAGGGAACGGTCCCGTCATGAAGCCGACGTGGCCGCCGTGCGCGGGCTGATCGAGTTCGACGGCGGCGCTCACTTCGTGGCGCGCGGGCAGCGCGCGGCCCGGCAGGAACGGATCGTTGCGCGCGTTCAGAATGAGCGTGGGGACGGCGATTTCGCCGAGCTTCGGACGGATCGTCGCTTGCGTGTAGTAGTCGTGGGTGTCGCGAAAACCGTGCAGCGGCGCCGTCACGACATTGTCGAATTCGTACATCGTCCGGCTGGCGAGCACGGCTTGCGCGTCGAACAGGCCGGGGTACTGCTCGAGTTTCTGGAGCGCCTTCACTTTCAGCGTCTTCAGGAAGCTGCGCGTGTAGATCATGCCGAAACCCTGCGTCAGCATCTCACTGCCTGCATGCACATCGAGCGGCGTGGAGATCGCCGCGGCGGCCGCGACGATCGCGGCATCTTCCCGACGCTGGGCAAGCCAGTGCAGCAGCACGTTGCCGCCGAGCGACACGCCCGCGACCACGAGCGGCCCCGCGTGGCGGGCAGCGAAGCGGCGCAGCACCCAGTCGACTTCGGCGGAATCGGCGAGATGGTAGAAGCGCGGCAGCAGGTTCAGCGGTCCGCTGCAGCTGCGAAAGTGGGGGATCGCCGCATGCCAGCCGCGCGCCTGCGCGGCGGCAGCGAGCGCGCGCGCATAGTGGGAGCTCGAGCCGCCTTCCAGGCCGTGGAACAGGACGAAAAGCGGGGCGTTGTGTGAATCCGCACCGGCATGCTTGCCGTCCAGCCAGTCCACTTCGATGAAGTCGCCATCCGGTGTGTCCCAGCGCTCGCGGCGGTAGGCGGGCGCGGGCAGGCGCGAGAACAGCGCCGGCACGATGGTCTGGATGTGCGCACCGGGCAGCCAGAACGGCGCGCGGTAGTCGTTGTCGTAGTGGGGGCCGAGCAGGGCGGTCTGGGCATCGAGCGCGGCCGCGACGCGGGCTGCGTCGCCGGGCCTGCGGGTGTCGTCGGTCGTACTCATCACTGCCCCCTGCTTTGCGCCCTTATGTCAGTGCAGCGCGCCCTGGCCGTGGCGCAATCTGGCCGAGAACTGGGTGGCTGCGTCGTCGGGCATGCGGCTCGCGTGAATGTGCGCAATGCGCCACTCGCCGCGCTCGTGAACCATCACGTAGGTCGTGAAGACCATGGTGGGAATCGCACTGGGATCGACCGGGCGGTGCGCTTCCACGATCGCGTAGACCACGGTGCCGAGGCTGTCGTACACACGGATGTCGAGCGGCTCGATCGACACCGGCGCCGCTTCGAGCTGTGCGGCGAGGCCCGCGCGGATACTCGGCAGGCCGTGCAGGTGCGCGCCTTCCGCCGTGATGCAGCTCACGAACTCTTCATCGATCCACAGACCCATCAAGCTGTCGATGTTGACTTCCGCGACGGCCTGGTAGTACGCGTTGAGGGTGTCCGCGGCGGCTTCGAAGATGTGGGCAAAACGTGGCATGGCTCGTTGGTCTTGTGCGCTCGGTGTCGCATTCGGCGTCTACCTGGGCGCGGGTTGGCGATTGATCGGTTGCGTCGTTGTGCGGCTGTCGCTGCGTGCCGCGCGTTTGCCGCGAGCATGCCGCTTTCGCGAGGCAGGCCTGTGACGTGCTCCGATGCGGCGCATGGGTCCCTCCCGCGCCTCGTTGCCTCTATTGGGCGCGCGCAACGCGCATGGCGTCCGTTGCGTGGCGCACATCCATTTGTGTGCGCGATGTTTTCAGCGTGGCGGGCGGCACATAGCCGCCCAACGCTGCTGGCGATGCCTGTTGCTTATCGCTGCCCGAGCAGCATGCCGCGTAGATCGCCGAAAACCTGTTCCGGGCTCAGTTCGCGCAGGCAGTTCAGATGCCCGAGCGGACACTCTCGCGCAAAGCAGGGACTACATTCGAGATGGAGCCATTGTACCTTTGCAAGCTCGGACAAGGGCGGCGTGTGGCGCGGATCCGTCGAACCGTACAGCGCGACGAGCGGCCGACGCAGCGCGGCGGCCACGTGCATCAGGCCCGAATCGTTGGTCACCACGGCGTTCGCGCGCGAGATCAGTGCGCACGCCTCGCCGAGCGCGGTCTGCCCGCACAGGTTGCGCACGTTCGGCGCGCGATCGGCAATCGCCTGGGCGAGCGGGGCGTCCTTCGGCGAGCCGAGCGCGACGATCTGCGTGTACGGGAACGACTGCCCCACCATCTTCGCGAGCGCCGCGAAATGCTCGGGCGGCCAGCGCTTGGCCGGGCCGTACTCGGCGCCGGGGCAGAACACGAGCAGCGGCACGCGCGTATCGAGATTGAAGCGCGCCGACACGCGCGACGCCTCGTTCGGGTCCGACTCGAGGCGCGGCATCGGCAGGTCGTCGGGCACGCTCGCGCCGGGCGCGTAGGCGAGCGCGGCGTAGTGGCTGACCATCGGCGGGCGCTCGTCCTTGGGCGGATTCGCATGGCGCACATTCAAGAGGCCGTAACGGTTCTCGCCCGTGTAGCCAATGCGCAGCCCGATATTGGCGAGCCACGGGATCAGCGCGGACTTGAGCGAATTGGGCAGCACGTAGGCGGCGTCATAGCGTTCGGCGCGCAGATCGCCCGCCAGTTGCCAGCGGCGCAGCAGCTGCAGCTTGCCGTGGCCGAGGTCGGTGGCGTAGACGTCGCGGATCTCGGGCATGCGCTCGAGCACGGGCGCAACCCAGGTTGGCGCGAGCGCATCGATCTGAATGCGCGGGTGCAGTTTCACGAGCCGCGAAAAAAGCGGCTGCGCCATCAGTGCGTCACCGATCCAGTTCGGTGCGATTACCAGCGCGCGGCGCATCGGGAGTCAGGGTCCGGAGAGGGTAAAGGTTGCACGTGCGGCTTGCCCGCCTCGCGCCGGCTCGGGCCGGCATGGGGGCGGATTGGGCCGCGCGCGAAACACGGTTGGGAAAATGACGAGAAGCCGCTCGCCGGTGAACGGGCGGCGGCAGCACGTAAAACGCGCCGCCGCATGCAACGACGGCGCGCCGCGAGTGAGGCGAAACGCGTCAGTGGCCGTGGACGACCTCGCCCGCGCGCAGCTTGTAACGCGTGCTGCAGTACGGGCACTTCGCTTCGCCGTGCGTCACGTCGAGGAACACGCGCGGGTGGTTGCTCCAGCGCGGCATCGACGGATTCGGGCAGTAAGCGGGCAGATCCTTGGCCGAAAGTTCGACCAGCGGCATTTCCTTGATTTCGCTCATGAGGACGATTCTCTGTGTAGCTGTGGGGGCCAGGCGTTGGCGCGCCCGGACCTTTTGTCTTAGACCTTCGCGAGCCAGCGCGCGTACTTGTCGTTCTTGCCCGAAACGACGTCGAAGAAGGCCGATTGCAGCTTCTCCGTGACCGGGCCGCGCGAGCCGCTGCCGATGGTGCGGTTGTCGAGCTCGCGGATCGGCGTGACTTCGGCGGCGGTGCCCGTGAAGAACGCTTCGTCGCAGGTGTACACCTCGTCACGCGTGATGCGCTTTTCGATCACGGGAATGCCCATGTCGCGCGCGAGCGTGATGACCGTGTCGCGCGTGATGCCGTCGAGGCACGACGCGAGGTCCGGCGTGTACAGCTTGCCGTTGTTCACAAGGAAGAAGTTCTCGCCCGAGCCTTCCGAGACATAGCCGTCCACGTCGAGCAGGAGCGCTTCGTCGTAGCCGTCGGCGGTGGCTTCCTGGTTGGCGAGGATCGAGTTCACATACCAGCCCGAAGCCTTGGCGCGCACCATCGACACGTTCACGTGATGGCGCGTGAACGACGACGTCTTCACGCGGATGCCCCGGGCGAGGCCGTCTTCGCCGAGATAGGCGCCCCACGGCCATGCGGCGATGGCCACGTGGATGGTGTTGCCCTTGGCCGAAACGCCGAGCTTTTCCGAGCCGACCCAGATGATCGGGCGGATGTAGCACGACTCGAGCCTATTCGCGCGCACGACTTCGAGCTGCGCGTCGGCGAGCGTCTTCGCGTCGAACGGCACGTCCATCTGGAAGATCTTGGCCGAGTTGAGCAGACGCCTGGTGTGCTCGGCGAGGCGGAAGATCGCGGTGCTGCCGTCGGCGGTCTGATAGGCGCGTACACCTTCGAAGACACCCATGCCGTAGTGCAGCGTGTGGGTCAGCACGTGAATGTTGGCGTCGCGCCAATCAATCAGCCTGCCGTCCATCCAGATCTTGCCGTCGCGGTCGGCCATTGACATACGAATCTCCAGACAAGTGCAGTAAATATCGGGCTTATATAGGGGTTTCGCCGCGCGCGGCGTGGCTGCGGTTGGCAAAGACGATTATTTTAGCGTCATTTGACGCCTGCCAGCGCGCCCGCGGGCGCTTGGGGCGGGGATTTCGGGCGATTTTAGGGTCGTTTCGCGCGCGTTCCGCCTGAATATTTTTTGGGTTTAGCCCATGCTGCATCGCAGCAAATCGCGCGAACGCCCGCCCGGCGAGCAGCGTCTGCCCAAATACGGGAGATTCGCCTGGACACGTCTCTGATCGTCCTGGCTATCAGCTAAAATACCGATCTCGCAATCGATGCCGGCTCGTGCCAGCGACGAGCAGCGACATGGAGCCGCGACCCGAAACAGCGTTCAAACCGGATCCCGCGCCGTGCCGTCCCGCACGTCTTGCCGCGCCAGAATGAGGCCCGCGGCGCCGCATCGCCTTGCCACCGCCTTCCCACCATCAAGATGACATGCCCATGAACAAGGTTCTGCGTCTTTCCGATCTGATCTCCGAAGGCAAATTGAAGGGCAAGCGCGTATTCATCCGCGCCGACCTGAACGTGCCGCAGGACGACCACGGCAACATCACCGAAGACACCCGCGTGCGCGCCTCCGTGCCGGCCATCAAGGCCGCACTCGACGCCGGCGCGGCCGTCATGGTCACCTCGCACCTGGGCCGCCCGACTGAAGGCGAATTCAAGCCCGAAGACTCCCTCGCGCCGGTCGCGAAGCGTCTGGCCGAACTGCTCGGCCGCGACGTGCCGCTGGTCGCGAACTGGGTTGAAAACGGCGTGAACGTCGAGCCGGGCAACGTGGTGCTGCTCGAAAACTGCCGCGTCAACAAGGGCGAAAAGAAGAACTCGGACGAGCTTTCGCAAAAGATGGCGAAGCTCTGCGATATCTACGTGAACGACGCGTTCGGCACCGCCCATCGCGCCGAAGCCACGACCTACGGCATCGCGAAGTACGCGAGCGTCGCCTGCGCGGGTCCGCTGCTCGCGGCCGAACTCGACGCGCTCGGCAAGGCGCTCGGCGCGCCCAAGCGTCCGCTGGTGGCCATCGTGGCGGGCTCGAAGGTTTCGACCAAGCTCACCATCCTCAAGTCGCTGGCCGAGAAAGTCGATCAGCTGATCGTCGGCGGCGGCATCGCCAACACGTTCATGCTGGCCGCGGGCCTGAAGATCGGCAAGTCGCTCGCCGAAGCCGATCTGGTGGACGATGCGAAGGCCATCATCGACGCGGCGCGCGCGCGCGGCGCCTCCGTGCCGATCCCGACCGACGTCGTGACCGCCAAGGAATTCTCGCCGACGGCCAGGGCCGAGACGAAGAACGTGGCCGACGTAGCCGACGACGACATGATCCTCGACATCGGTCCCGTCACCGCCAACGCGCTCGCCGCGCAACTCGCGCAGGCCGGCACGATCGTGTGGAACGGCCCGGTCGGCGTGTTCGAGTTCGACCAGTTCGGCAACGGCACGAAGACGCTCGCGGATGCGATCGCCAGTTCGGGCGCCTTCTCGATCGCGGGCGGCGGCGACACGCTCGCAGCCATCGCGAAGTACAACATCGCCGACAAGGTCAGCTATATCTCCACCGGCGGCGGCGCCTTCCTCGAGTTCCTCGAAGGCAAGAAGCTGCCGGCGGTCGAAGTGCTCGAAACGCGGGCGGCTGGTTAAGTGGCGCCGCGCGCCCCGGCCGGGAAGGCCATGAGCAAACTTCCTCGTGCAGGCGCACAGAAGTCGCGCAGCGCAGCCGGGGCCGCAGCAAAACAGAAGGGGCGCGCAGCGCCCCAGGCAGAGACGGACCAGGCGGGGGCCGACGCGACCCCCGCCGCCGCTGCCGAAAAGGATCTTGCGGCGACGCAGTCGACTGCTGAATCGACAGCCGCACAGAATCCGACGGGGCGCACAGCCCCGCCCGCATCGAATACGACTACGCATGTAGACAGCGCCGTAGCGGCTCACGTGAGCCCTGCGGTGTCCTCCAAGAAAGCGACGCCGGGTACACCCGGTGCGCGTTCCGGCGCATCCGCACTCGCGGCGCAGCCGGCCAGCACTTCTCGCAGCAACGGTTTTCCCAGCGATCCTATCCAGACGAGGAGACTCATGCATCGCGCCACCAAGATTGTCGCCACCATCGGTCCGGCTTCCAGCACGCCGGACATCCTGCTGAAAATGATCCGCGCAGGACTGGACGTGGTGCGCCTCAACTTTTCGCACGGCACCGCCGACGACCATCGTCAGCGTGCTGAAATGGTGCGGGACTGCGCCCGCCAGGCTGGCCGCGAAGTTGCGATCATGGCGGACCTGCAAGGCCCGAAGATTCGCGTCGGCAAATTCGAGAATGGCAAGACGACGCTCGAGCCGGGCCATCCGTTCATCCTCGACGCCGAATGCGAGCTCGGCAATGACGAGCGCGTCGGTCTCGACTACAAGGATCTGCCGCGCGACCTGAAGCCGGGCGACATCCTGTTGCTCAACGACGGCCTGATCGTGCTCGACGTCGCGCGCGTGATCGGCAGCGAGATCCACACGATCGTGCGCGTGGGCGGCGACCTGTCGAACAACAAGGGCATCAACCGCCAGGGCGGCGGCCTGACGGCGCCCGCGCTCACCGCGAAGGACATGGAAGACATCCGCACGGCCATGTCGCTGGGCGCGGACTTCGTCGCCGTGTCGTTCCCGAAGAACGCCACCGACATGGAAATGGCGCGCCAGCTCGCGAACATCGCGGGCGCGCCGTACGGCATCAAGCCGAAGATGATCGCGAAGATCGAGCGCGCCGAGGCGATTCCGGCGCTGCAGGAAATTCTCGATTCGTCGGACGGCATCATGGTCGCGCGCGGCGACCTGGCCGTGGAAGTGGGCAATGCCGCCGTGCCGGCGCTGCAAAAGCGCATGATCCGCATGGCGCGCGACTCGAACAAACTCGTCATCACGGCCACGCAGATGATGGAGTCGATGATCCACGCGCCGGTGCCTACGCGCGCCGAAGTCTCGGACGTCGCCAACGCGGTTCTCGACGGCACGGACGCCGTGATGCTCTCGGCCGAATCGGCCGCGGGCAAGTACCCGGTGCAGACCATCGAGGCCATGGCCGCGATCTGTCTGGAAGCGGAGAAGTCGGAGCAATCCGAACTGGACAAGGACTTCCTCGACCGCACCTTCACGCGCATCGACCAGTCGATCGCCATGGGCGCGCTGTTCACGGCCTACCACCTGGGCGCAAAGGCGATCGTCGCGCTTACCGAGTCGGGCTCGACCGCACTCTGGATGTCGCGTCACTGGACCCATGTGCCGATCTTCGCGCTCACGCCGCGTGCAGGCAGCGAGCGCGCCATGTCGCTCTATCGCAATGTCACGCCGCTGCACCTCGATACGAGCAGCGACCGCGACACGGCGCTCCAGCAAGCCATCGAAGTGGTGGTCAGCAAGGGCTACGCGTCGCACGGCGACATGGTCGTGCTGACCGTGGGCGAGCCGATGGGGCAGCCGGGCGGCACGAACACACTGAAGATCGTGCGCGTCGGCGACGTGCTCTAACTTCGGTGCGGTAACCTCGCGGCGATTTTTTTCGCTTTATTTTCGCGACTCCCGAAAATAAATGCGGACGGCTTCGACTGGTACCACACTGGTATCAGATCGACGCCAAATCGGTGCCGTTTAGACGCTTTTTCCCCGCAATTGAAGCCCGTACGCCATAGAAACGGCGCACGGGCTGTCAACGCTTTTTGCATCTTCTCGCGGTTCTGACGCTCCGATACGCCAATTTCATGCCAGTTACGTGCCTGGTGCCGGGATCGGACGCGCTTCGCGATAAAATCACGCCATCGAGCCCGCGGCAGGTCACGCGGGCGGCGGCTGCCAGGCCGCCCTCGACCGGCTGCGCAAGACAGTCGGCGGCAGAAGCATTTCGTTTCAAATCAAAGGAGTAACAATGCCTCTCGTATCAATGCGTCAACTGCTGGACCACGCGGCTGAACACGGTTATGGCCTGCCCGCGTTCAACGTGAACAACCTGGAACAGGTCCAGGCGATCATGGAAGCCGCGAACCAGGTCGGTTCGCCGGTGATCATGCAGGCATCGGCCGGCGCGCGTAAGTACGCGGGTGAGCCCTTCCTGCGCCACCTGATCGAAGCCGCGGTCGAGTCGTATCCGCATATTCCGGTCGTGATGCACCAGGACCACGGCCAGTCGCCGGCAGTCTGCATGGCAGCGATCCGCAGCGGTTTCACCAGTGTGATGATGGACGGCTCGCTCGAAGCCGACGGCAAGACAGTCGCATCGTACGAGTACAACGTCGAAGTTTCGCGCAAGGTCGTCGAAATGGCGCACTCGATCGGCGTGACGGTCGAAGCGGAACTGGGCGTGCTCGGTTCGCTGGAAACGATGAAGGGCGACAAGGAAGACGGTCACGGCGCCGAAGGCACCATGACGCGCGAGCAGCTCCTGACGGACCCGGAGCAGGCCGCCGACTTTGTGAAGCTCACGCAGTGCGACGCGCTGGCCATCGCCATCGGCACCTCGCACGGCGCGTACAAGTTCTCCAAGAAGCCCACGGGCGACATTCTGTCGATCCAGCGCATCAAGGAAATCCACGCGCGCATTCCGAACACGCACCTCGTGATGCACGGTTCGTCGTCGGTGCCGCAGGAACTGCTGGCCGAGATCCGCGAATTCGGCGGCGACATGAAGGAAACGTACGGCGTGCCGGTGGAAGAGATCCAGGAAGGCATCCGTCACGGCGTGCGCAAGATCAACATCGACACTGACCTGCGTCTGGCGATCACGGGCGCGATCCGTCGCTATATGTATGAAAATCCGTCGAAGTTCGACCCGCGCGACTACCTGAAGCCGGCTCGCGAAGCCGCGAAGAAGGTGTGCCTGGACCGCTTCCTCGCGTTCGGCTGCGAAGGCCAGGCCGGCAAGATCAAGCCGGTTTCGCTCGACAAGATCGCCGAGAAGTACAAATCGGGCGAACTCGCGCAGATCGTTCGCTAAGCGAGCTTCTGTGCCGGGCGCTGTGCGCCTCGAGTAGCAAACATCGCCGTTTCCGCCTGTTTTGGGGGAACGGCGATGGGCTTTTCCGGGAAATTTGCCGGTTTTTGGTTTACCCTCGCATTACCTTCGGTTTTACGGTTTCCGCGCGCGGTTGCAACCGCGATTCTGGACCGAACCCGCCTCCGTTTCGATTGTCCTTTTAGCGAATCACGACGATGTCTACCCTCTACGAATCCACGCTCCGCTCGCTGCCGCTTCTCGGCCGCGGCAAGGTCCGCGACAACTATGCCGTGGGCAATGACAAGCTGCTGATCGTCACCACCGACCGTCTGTCGGCGTTCGACGTCATCATGGGCGAGCCGATTCCGCGCAAGGGCGAGGTGCTCAACCAGATGGCCGACTTCTGGTTCGAAAAGCTCAAGCACGTCGTGCCGAACCACCTCACGGGCGTCGCGCCTGAAACGGTGGTGGCCGCCGACGAAGTCGAGCAGGTCAAGGGCCGCGCCGTCGTGGTGAAGCGCCTCGAGCCGATCCTCGTGGAAGCCGTGGTGCGCGGCTATCTGGCCGGCAGCGGCTGGAAGGACTATCAGGCAACGGGCGCCGTGTGCGGTGTCGAACTGCCGCCGGGCCTGCAGAATGCACAAAAGCTGCCCGAGCCGATCTTCACGCCGGCAGCCAAGGCCGAAATGGGCCACCACGACGAGAACATCACGTACGAAGAGATGGAGCGCCGCATCGGCACCGAGCTCTCGCGCACCATCAAGGATATTTCGATCAAGCTGTACAAGGAAGCCGCCGACTACGCGGCCACGCGCGGCATCATCATCGCCGACACGAAGTTCGAATTCGGTCTCGACAACCACGGCCAGCTGTATCTGATGGACGAGGCGCTCACCGCCGACTCGTCGCGCTTCTGGCCGGCCGACCAGTACCAGGTGGGCTCGAACCCGCCGTCGTTCGACAAGCAGTTCGTGCGCGACTGGCTCGAAACCCAGGACTGGAAGAAGGAGCCGCCGGCACCGAAGCTGCCCGACGAAGTGATCGCCAAAACGTCGGCAAAGTATCAGGAGGCGCTCGAGCGTCTTACGGGTCAAAAGCTCGCGTGAGCGAGAAGAGGGAAAAAGGAAGCACAATGAGCGAAGTTCAGACGGCTCACCAGCATGCGGCGCCGCTCGTCGGCGTGTTGATGGGCTCCAGCTCCGACTGGGACACGATGAAGCACGCGGTCGCGATCCTGCAGGAGTTCGGCGTCGCGTACGAGGCCAAGGTGGTCTCGGCGCACCGCATGCCCGACGAGATGTTCGAGTACGCGGAAAAGGCGCGCGAGCGCGGCCTGCGCGCGATCATCGCCGGCGCGGGCGGCGCGGCGCACCTGCCGGGCATGCTGGCGGCCAAGACCACGGTGCCCGTGCTGGGCGTGCCGGCGGTCAGCAAGTATCTGAAGGGCGTGGATTCGCTCCACTCGATCGTGCAGATGCCCAAGGGCGTCCCGGTCGCGACCTTCGCCATCGGCGAGGCGGGCGCGGCCAATGCGGCGCTCTTCGCCGTCTCGATCCTGAGCGTGACCAACACCGAATACGCGAACAAGCTCGCGGCCTTCCGTGTGCGCCAGAACGAAGCGGCGCATGCCATGGTGCTGCCCCCGCTTTGATCGTCCCGCTTTGATCGTCCCCACGCGCCGCGGCCACCCCGCGGCCGACCACGAAGATGACTCCTGACAATTCACCGGTTTCACCGATCCTGCCCGGCGCCTGGCTGGGCATGGTGGGTGGCGGCCAGCTCGGCCGCATGTTCTGCTTTGCCGCGCAGGCGATGGGCTATCGCGTCGCCGTGCTCGATCCCGACGCGACGAGCCCCGCGGGCACCGTGGCCGACCGCCACATCTGCGCCGCGTACGACGACGAAGCGGCGCTCACCGAACTCGCGCGTCTGTGCGCGGCCATCTCGACCGAGTTCGAGAACGTGCCCGCGGCGAGCCTCGACACGCTCGCGAAGTCGACCTTCGTGAGCCCGGCTGGACGCTGCGTGGCGGTGGCGCAGGACCGCATCGCCGAGAAGCGCTTTATCGCGGCGGCCGGCGTGCCGGTCGCGCCGCACGTGGTGATCGAGTCGTCGCAGGCGCTCGCCGGCATCGACGACAAGACGCTCGCCGCCGTGCTGCCGGGCATTCTCAAGACCGCGCGCATGGGCTACGACGGCAAAGGCCAGATTCGTGTCTCCAACGCCGAAGAAGTGCGCGAGGCGCATGCGTCGCTCGGCGGCGTGCCGTGCGTGCTGGAAAAGCGCCTGCCGCTGAAGTTCGAGGTGAGCGCGCTGATCGCTCGCGGCACGAACGGCAAGGCCGTCGTTTATCCGCTCGCGCAGAACACGCACCGTAACGGCGTGCTCTCGCACACCATCGTGCCCGCGCCGGACGCAAGCCCGGCGCTCGTGCAGCAGGCCCAGCAGGCGGCGATCCAGATCGCGGCGAAGCTCGGCTATGTTGGCGTGCTGTGCGTGGAGTTCTTCATCCTCGAAGACGGCTCGCTCGTCGCCAACGAAATGGCGCCGCGTCCGCACAACTCGGGCCACTACACGACCGATGCGTGCGCCACGAGCCAGTTCGAGCAGCAGGTGCGCGCCATGACGGCCATGCCGCTCGGCGACACGCGCCAGCACTCGCCGGCCGTGATGCTGAACATTCTCGGCGACGTGTGGTTCCCCTGCGCCGTGGGCGAGGCGAAGCCCCAGAAGGGCGCCGCGCCCGTCACGCCGCCGTGGGACCAGGTGGCCGCGATGCCGGCCGCGCGCCTGCATCTGTACGGCAAGGAAGAAGCGCGTGCGGGCCGTAAGATGGGCCACGTGAACTTCACTGCGCCGACGCTCGACGAAGCGCGCACGGCCGCACGCGACTGCGCGCGCCTGCTGCACATCGCCACGAGCTGAGGTTGAGCCGCATCATGTCTGATCAGCAGAACGCGCCGCACGATGGCGCGCCGACTCTGACCGATGCCGACATCGAGCACGCCGCCGCGCTGCTCGACGCGGGCGAGCTGGTAGCGTTCCCGACCGAGACCGTCTATGGTCTGGGCGGCGATGCGGCGAGCCCCGAGGCAGTCGCGCGCATTTACGCGGCCAAAGGGCGGCCGGCGAACCATCCGGTGATCGTGCACTTGCCGCCCGGTGGCGACCCGCAATACTGGGCCGCTGAATGGCCCGAGGCCGCGCAAAAGCTCGTCGACGCGTTTTGGCCCGGCCCGCTCACGCTGATCGTCAAACGCCACGAACGCATTCCCGATGCCGTGAGCGGCGGTCAGGACTCGGTGGGGCTGCGCTGCCCGTCGCATCCGGTCGCGCAGCAGCTGCTGGCGGCGTTTTCTGCGCGTCGCGGCGGTCATGGCGGCGTGGCGGCGCCGTCGGCGAACCGCTTCGGCCACGTGAGCCCGACCACGGCGCAGCACGTGCGCGACGAATTCGGCGCGGCGGTGCATGTGCTCGACGGCGGCGCATGCGACGTGGGCATCGAATCGACGATTCTCGATCTCTCCCGCGGATTTCCCGCGTTGCTGCGGCCCGGCCACGTGACGCCGCACGACATCGCGCGCGTGCTGGGCGAGGCGCCGCGCTTGCCCGACGGCTCGGACGCCACGGCGCCGCGCGCCTCGGGTACGCTCAAGGCGCACTATGCGCCGCGCACGCCGCTCGCGCTGCTGCCGTTCGAGGCGCTGGAGCCGCTGCTGGCGGCAGCGCGCGATGCGGGCGAAACGGTGGCGCTCGTGGCGCGCGCCTCGCGCGCGGGCGATTGGGCGCAGGCACAGGGCGTGCACTTCGTCGCCGCGCCGGAAGAGCCGCAGGAATATGCGCGCGAGCTGTATGGCTTGCTGCGCGCGCTCGATCGCGCGAACGTCTCGCGCATTCTCATCGAGAAGCTGCCGGAGACGATCGAGTGGATCGCGGTCAATGACCGGTTGGGGCGGGCGGCGGCGGCGTTCGAGGCGCAGCAGCAGGGCTGAGCACCTTCTTTCGCGTTCAATGAAAAACACCCCACGAGCCTGACGGTTCGTGGGGTGTTTTTTCTTGCACCGGGAGGCCCGGTGCAAGCGACGCTTATCAGGGCGCCTTGCCGATGCCCGCAGCAGCCAGCTGCTTTTCGACGTACGTCGCGAACTGCGAATGCAGCGCCGTGGTCGGGTGCACGAGATCCGCGAACATGTAGGTCGTGGGCGCGTTGGCCGTCGTCAGCGTTTGCGGCGAGCAGAACAGCGAGCTGCCGAAGTTCTGGCCGTAGGCCGCGGCGTACGCGTTGATGGTGGCTTGCGGCGTCGTGGCCGGGTCCAGCCCCAACGTAGCCTTCGGATTGGCGAGCGCGTAGTTGGTCGCGCTGTTCGTCATGGCCGTGAGGTTACAGGCCGTATCCGTGTTCGTCACGGTGAAGCCGAGGCTGGCCGCGTTCGCGATCGACTGATCGAGCCACGAGAACGTATCGACCAGCACGACCTTCTTCGCCTGCACGTCGGCTGCGGTCGCCTTGATCAGCGTCAGGTTGTACATCGCCGAAATGAGCGAGAGCGCCTGGTCGGCCGAGCTCGCGGAGCCGGGCGTTGCGCCGATGGCGGCATCAGCCTTCAGCGCCGCCGGCGTCTTGCCGATGTCGGGCACCGTGACGACCGCGATCTTCGGATTGCCGGGGACGATATCCGCATGGACGAGCGCGCCCAGCGTGCCCGCTGCTGTGAGGACCGGGGCGATCGAGGCGAAGCTGGAGGCGTAGTTCGGGTTCGTGACGATACCGAGCGCGATGGCGGCGGGCACCAAGGCTGTTGCCTGCGCTTGGGTGAAGCCCGACTGCATCAGGCTCGCAACCGTGCTCTGCTGCGTCGCGGGATCGTTGACGAGCGTCGAAAACGGAGTGGCCGCGAGCGCCGCGCCGAACAACGCCAGGCCCGTGGGGCTGCCGTTAGTGGGCACGTTCAGCAGATTCAGGATTTCATTCGCGCCGCCTTCCACGAGCACGAGCTGATTCGCATTGAAGCTGCCGTGCTGCGCCAGGTACTGCTGGAGCTGCCACGTGACCGGCTGCTCGCTCGCGGCGGAGATCACGGCGCTGGTATTCGCCACGCCGCCGCCCGTCACCAGCGCGCCGCCTTGCGCGTAGTCGAGCCCGCCCGTGGCCGTGAGCGGCAGACCGAAGCCGCCTTCGAAGGCGGGCGATAGCGTGTTGCCGAAGTACTCGGACACATGCTGCGCCCAGACCTCGCCCGGGTTGGTCGTGAAGCGGCCGCCGCCGAAGCCCGGCAGAATCTGCTCCGAATACGTGCCCGCGTCTGTCAGGCTCGTGCCGAACGCCACCACCTGCATGTTGACGCCCGAGGGCGGCGGCGTGCTCGCGTTGTTGTTCCCACTGCTGCCACCACCGCAGGCGGCGAGCAGCGCAAAGGCGGCGCTCGCGGCAGCGATCTGGGTGGCGCGCAACAGCTTACGGTGTCTCGGTCCTTGATGCTTCATATTCACTTCATCTCCTCTGTGTGTGGCCTTTGATGCCATGCCTGCCTACTCATGCAACGGGTGCTCGTGGCACGAGCAGCTGCCCCGTTGTCGATGTTTTTCTCGATCGCCGGCCTTGCATGCACCCCCTGTGTGCTGCTGTCCCAGGGTCAGGGCCAAGGCCGACAGACTACGCAATCTCTCAGCTATTGCGCGACCCGAACTCACCCTCGGTGTTGTTTTCCGGCACGCCGTAGCGCGTTCCCACGGGTGTCGCCGGCGCCGTCACGGATGCGAGGCCGAGCGCGTCGTGGCGCTCGCACCAATCGGGCGGTGCGAAGAGCGCGGCGAGGCGCGAGCGCCAGTCGGGCATGCGCGCGAAGTCCCGCGCCATCGCGAGCCATTCGTGAAACGTCGCCTTGAGCGGATTGCATGACGCAAGCGGCTTGACGATGCCGTAATCGGGCGCGTCGTGTGCGTCTTCCTCGACATAGCTGCCGAACAGGCGGTCCCAGATCGCGAGCACGCCGGCGTAATTGCGGTCGATATAGCGTGCGTTACGCGCGTGATGGACGCGATGCATCGACGGCGTGTTGAATACGTATTCGAGCCAGCCGAGCTTGCCTACGGCCTGGGTATGCACGAAGAACTGAAACGCGAGATTGACGAGCACGATCGCGACGATCTGCTCCGGCGTGAAGCCGAGCATGGCGAGCGGAACCCAGAACAGCCACATGCCCGCCACGGGGTACATGAGGCTCTGGCGAAACGCCGTGGAAAGGTTCAGGCGCACCGACGAATGGTGGACGACGTGCGCGGCCCAGAGCCAGCGCACGCGATGGCTCGCGCGGTGAAACACGTAGTAGAGCAGGTCCTGCCCGATAAAGAGTGCGAACCATGCGACGAGCCCCGGCTGCCACGAAACGAGCCGGAAGTGCCGGTAGACGTAGGCATAGACGGGCACCGCGACGAGCCACGCAAGTTTGTCGGCGCCCTGGTGCATGAGCGCGAGCGCGGCGTTGCACAGCGTATCGGGCCAGGCGTAGCGGGCGCTGTCGGGGGTGGCGTTCGATGCAGTGCGCGGCCGCGTGTGGGAGAGATGCCACGCTTCCCAGCCGATGCAGGCGAGAAATACGGGGGCGAGGGCGAGCAGCAGCCATTGCGCATCGAACTGCACGAACGTCGTCCTCCTTGTCCCGTGGGCGGCGCTGGTGGACAGCGCGGCGGTTGTAGTCTCATGTCTTGTCGGCCGCGTTAGTGCGCGTTCTTACGGGCGCGCGGCTCGATTGGCGGGCGCGTATGACAGATTTTTATGACGCGCCTTCGGCCTTTGCCCGTCAGGGTACACGCCTCGCGCCCAGGACGGGCGGCGCTTTGCTAGAGGAAAGATTCGAGCCCGGCGCGCGGCGGCGCGCTCGGGTGAGGCGCACGGGGACAGGTCCGCGGCGCCCGCCCGGCGTGCACACAGCGTGCTCGCCGGGTGCAATCAGCGTGCTCCCGGCACGTGGTCAATGCGTGGTCAATGCGCGTGGTCAATGCGCGCCGCGTCGTCTGGCCGGAGTTTTGTGCGTGGCCTTCTCGCCCTTCGACGCTTTCGCCGCGCGCTTCGGATGCGGCTCGACATACACGGGCTTTTCTTCGGGCATGCCCTTGTAGACCCACTCGAGCAGCGCGTCGTGCGCGGCGCGTGCGGCCTCGGCGCGCGGATCGTTGATGAGGCTCACCACGATCCAGCTCTCGCCATTCTCGGCCGCCACGTAACCGGCGATCGCGCGCACGTCGCGCAGCGTGCCCGTCTTGATATGCGCGTTGCCTTCCACGCCTGCGTTGGTGAGGCGGTTGCGCATCGTGCCGTCCACGCCGACGATCGGCAGCGAGTCGATGAACACCTGCGCGACCGGGCTCGCGTTCGCGTTCTGCAGCAGGTTGGCGAGCGAGAGCGCGCTGACGTGCTCTTCGCGCGAGAGGCCGCAGCCGTTGTCGAGCACGAGTTCGGGCATGTTCAGGCCGCTGCGCCGCAGGTACGTATTGACGGCCGTGGCGGCCTTGGCCGTAGTCGCAGGCGCTTTGCCCTCGACGGCGCCGAGCGTGAGGAACAGGTTGCGCGCCATCACGTTGTTGCTGAACTTGTTGATGTCGTGCACGACGTCCGAGAGCGGCGGGCTCTGGTGCACGGCGAGCAGACGTGCGCGCGGCGGCACGACGCCTTCGCGCACCGCGCCAGACGGCGTGGCGAAGAGGCTGCTGCCCGTTTGCTGCCAGAGGGCGAGGAAGCCGTCCGCGAAGAACGTGCTGTGGTCCACGGGCGCGGCCATGTTGAGCGTGCGCTCGCCGCAGCGCATGGCGTAGCTGCCCGCGAAGCTCGCGGTGACGACGCCGTTGCCGCCCGGCGAAACCTGCGGGCTCGGCAGCATGCCGCCGCACGCGCCGGCGCGCTCGCGGATCTGGTTGTCGATTTGCCACTGCGCAACGGGCGGCACCACATCGATCGACACCCCCTCGCGGGAGGGCAAGAACGTGAACGAGACCGACTTGAACGCGTACATCAGCGGATCGGGGCCGACGTTGTAGGGCGCGCTGTCGTCGCCGTCGAACGAGGGCAGGTCGCGCGTGGACGGATCGAACTCGCTCTTGTCGAGCACGAGTGCGCCGTCGATGCGCGCGACGCCCGCGGCGCGAATCTTCTGCACGAGGTCGATCAGCTCTTCGGGCACGAGCTTCGGGTCGCCGGTGCCCTTGATATAGAGGTTGCCGTGCAGCGTGCCGCTCGCATCGACTTCGCCGTCGGTATAGGCGCTCGTTTTCCAGCGATAGTCGGGACCGAGCATCGCGAGGCCGCTCCACGTCGTGACGAGTTTCATCGTCGAGGCGGGCATCATCGGCTGGCCGGCATTCACGGCGACGCTCGGCTGGCGGTCGCCGACCTTTTCGATCACCACGCTGACCGACGAGAGCGGCACGTGTGCGCGCTCGAGGCCTGCCATCACGGTGGGCGGCAGCACCGTGGTCACGTTGACCGTGGGAATGCGCGCGCCTTCGGGCTGCGCGTACGCGGCCGGCGCGGCGGCGAAGCCCGCGGCGAGCGCGGCGCAGGCGAGCATGAGGGCGAGCGGTCGAGGCAGGCGCGCAGTGGCGGCGGTGCGATGCGTGCGGTTGGAGCGCGAGGCAGGCAGTCTGAGCAAAGAGCGTAGGCGGGACAGCGAAGCGGGCAGCATGAAAAGCGTTCGGGCGAGTGCAGGGGCGGTGCTTGGGCCGGGCGCGGCGCACGGAAAGAGGGGACTCACCGGTGCTGCGCGCGGGCGCGAAAATCAGGGCGGCGTGTGATTCTCGGTGCGCGCGCGATGCGCTCGCTTGAACGTACTGTACAAGCCTGCACGCGCGCATCGCGGCCGAATCACGAGTGGAGCGCCGCAAAAGCGCACATTGTAAAGACCTCGCGCCGCGTGCGCGCATTGCCGCAAGAAAACGTTGCACATTGCGTGGCGTGATTCAAACACTGCCGATAATGTGCCCATGCCGCGCGCCATTGCCTCGCGACCGGCTGCGTGCCGCAGCGGCGCGGCGCCCCTGTTCAGGCGCTAGAATGCTCGCATCCTCATCCACTCACGCAGCGCGGCGCAGCAGCGCCGCCCGGCCAATATTACGATGCGCATACTGCTAGTCGAAGATGACCGCATGATCGCCGAAGGCGTGCGCAAGGCGCTGCGCGGCGAAGGCTTCGCGGTCGACTGGGTCGAAGACGGCGACGCCGCCCTCTCGGCCGCGAGCGCGGATTCTTACGATCTCATGCTGCTCGATCTCGGATTGCCGCGGCGCGACGGTCTCGACGTGCTGCGCACGCTACGCGCGCGCGGCGCGGCACTGCCCGTGCTGATCCTCACGGCGCGCGACGCCGTGGCCGATCGCGTGAAGGGTCTCGACGCCGGTGCGGACGACTACCTCATCAAGCCCTTCGATCTCGATGAACTGGGCGCACGCATGCGAGCGCTGATCCGCCGCCAGGCGGGCCGCAGCGATTCGACCATCCGCCACGGCTCGATCACGCTCGATCCGGCTTCGCACCAGGTCACCCAGGACGGTTCGCCCGTCGCGCTCTCGGCGCGCGAATTCGCGCTGCTCGAAGCGCTGCTCGCGCGACCGGGCGCGGTGCTCTCGAAATCCCAGCTCGAAGAGAAGATGTACGGATGGGGCGAGGAGATCGGCAGCAATACCGTCGAGGTCTATATTCACGCGCTGCGCAAGAAGCTCGGGGCCGACCTGATCCGCAACGTGCGCGGCCTCGGCTACATGATCTCCAAAGACACATGAAGCAGGTAATCAAGTGCGTAAGCGCCAAAGCGCTAGCTCCGGATCGACAGGGAGACCCCGTTAGCCGATGAGTTCCATCCGACGACAACTGCTGTTCTGGCTGCTCGCGATCGTCGTCGCGGGCGTTGGGCTCGCGGGCTGGCTGATCTACCGCCAGGCGCTCGCCGAAGCCAACGAGCTGTTCGACTACCAGCTGCAGGAAATCGCCGAGGCGCTGCCCTCCGAGCCATTCAACGAGATCCTCAGTTCGCGCGACACGGGCGACGAAGGCATCGTGCTGCAGATCTGGAATCGCAACGGCGTGCTCATGTACTACTCGCATCCGCGTGCGCCGCTCGCGCCGCGTGCGGAACTCGGCTTTTCGACGGAGCGCACCGACCGCGGCGACTGGCGCGTGTACGGCGCGATCGTCGGCGACAACGTCGTGCAGCTCGCGCAGCCCGTTTCCGTGCGCAACCGTCTCGCCGCGAACGTCGCGTTGCGCACGCTCTGGCCGCTCATCGTGGTGCTGCCGTTTCTCGGCATCGCGGTCTGGATCATGGTGGGGCGTGGGCTCAGGCCGCTCTCGCGCGTTGCGCGCGCGCTCGACACGCGTCATCCCGAAGCGCTCGATCCGCTGCCCGAAGAGCGTCTGCCGCGCGAAGTCACGCCGCTCGTGCATGCGTTGAACGCGCTGCTCGAACGCCTCGCGCAAGCCATCGACACACAGAAGGCCTTCGTCGCCGACGCTGCACACGAGTTGCGCACGCCGCTGGCGGCCGTGCAGATCCAGGCGCAACTCGTTGCGCGCGCAAAGGATGACGAAACGCGTCGCGAAGCGCTCGTCGATCTGCAGGCGGGCGTGACGCGCGCCACGCGTCTTGCCGAGCAGCTGCTCGCCCTCGCGCGCTCCGAACCCGACGGTCACGCGCGCGCGCAGAACGTCGATCTGCATGCGCTGCTCGATGATTGCGTGCTCAACCATGCGCCGCTCGCGCAGCAGCGCGGCGTCGATCTCGGCATCGAGGAAAGCGCGGCGGCGAGCGTGCATGGCGACGCCGATGCATTGCGCGTGATGCTCAACAACCTGCTCGACAACGCGACCAAGTACACGCCCGCGGGCGGCCGCGTGGACGTGAGCCTCGCCGTCGTCGACGGGCGTGCGCACGTGCGCATCGCGGACAGCGGGCCGGGCATCCCGGAAGAGGAGCGCGCGCGCGTGTTCGATCGCTTTTATCGCGTGGGCGCAGGCGCGAATCGCGCGCGCACCGATATCGCCGGCACGGGACTCGGGCTCGCTATCGTGCGCCGAATCGCGGATCAGCACGACGCGACCATCACACTCGGCGATTCGCCCGCAGGCGGCCTGCTCGTGGACGTGCGGTTCTGACTCCGAATCGCCCGCAAATGCCCGCCGCGCGGGCGTTTGCGCGATTATTGCGATTTCCGCGTACTTAAGACTCCTTTAAGCGACACGGCTTACTCTTCGGTACGTCGTGATGAGTACCCCGCGCAAGGAGTCCGCAATGAATACAAAAGTGCTTTCCCGCAGTGCCGTGGCAGCCGCCGTGGTCGTCGCATTGTCGGCGGGCTACGTAGCAGGGCACCGTGATCTGCCTGCTCCGCAGGTCATTTCTCAGGCCCAGGCCGCGGCGATGATGCCCGCCGAAGCCGCAGCCAAGACTGGCATTCCCGACTTCTCTGGTCTCGTGGAAACCTACGGGCCCGCGGTGGTCAACATCAGCGCCAAGCACGTCGTGAAGCAGACGGCGCTGCGCAGCGGCGGCAGCGGCTCGCAGCAACTGCCGATCGATCCGAGCGATCCGTTCTACCAGTTCTTCAAGCACTTCTATGGTGGCGCGCCCGGCATGGGCGGCGGCGACAATGGTCCGCAGGCCGACCAGCCGAGCGCGAGCCTCGGCTCGGGCTTCATCGTCAGCCCGGACGGCTACATTCTCACGAACGCGCACGTCGTGGACGGCGCCAACGTCGTGACGGTGAAGCTCACCGACAAGCGCGAATACAAGGCGAAGGTCGTGGGCGCGGACAAGCAGTCGGACGTCGCTGTGCTCAAGATCGACGCGAAGGACCTGCCGACCGTGAAGATCGGCGACCCGCGTCAAAGCAAGGTCGGTCAGTGGGTGGTGGCGATCGGCTCGCCGTACGGTTTCGACAACACGGTGACCTCGGGCATCATCAGCGCGAAGTCGCGCTCGCTGCCGGACGAAAACTACACGCCGTTCATCCAGACCGACGTGCCGGTCAACCCCGGCAATTCGGGCGGCCCGCTGTTTAATCTGCAGGGCGAAGTCATCGGCATCAACTCGATGATCTATTCGCAGACGGGCGGCTTCCAGGGCCTTTCGTTCGCAATCCCGATCAATGAGGCGATCAAGGTCAAGGACGAACTCGTCAAGACCGGCCACGTGAGCCGCGGACGTCTCGGCGTCGCGGTGCAGTCGATGAACCAGACGCTCGCCAACTCGTTCGGCATGGACAAGCCGCGCGGCGCGCTGGTGAGCTCGGTGGACGCGAGCGGTCCGGCCGCGAAGGCGGGTTTGAAGCCCGGCGACGTGATCCTGTCCGTGAACGGCCAGGCCGTGGATGATTCGTCCGCTTTGCCGTCGCTCATCGCGGGCATGAAGCCGGGCACGAAGGCCGATGTTCAGGTGTGGCGTGACAAGAGCACGAAGGACCTCACCGCAACCATCGGCGCGCTGGGCGACGCCAAGGTGGCTTCGAACGACGCTCCGCAGGCGCAGATGCAGGGTCGCCTCGGCGTCGCGGTGCGCCCGCTCACGCCGCAAGAGAAGAGCAACGGCTCGCTCGATCACGGTCTGCTCGTCGAGCAGTCGGGTGGCGCGGCCGAAAATGCGGGTGTCCAGCCCGGCGACGTGATTCTCGCCGTGAATGGCCGCCCGGTGACGAGCGCCGATCAGCTCAAGCAAATGGTTTCCAAGGCTGGCAACAGCATTGCGCTCCTGATCCAGCGAGACGACGCACAGATTTTCGTGCCCGTCGATCTCGGCTGATCCCTGCTGTCGCGAATCCGGCTCCGTGCGCCGGATTCGCGGCGAGAGCAGGTTTCATTACGTTGTACTTGCGCTGCCCCCGTTGGCCTTTGGCCTCGGCGGCGGCGATTTTTTTTGGGGCGCACAAAACCTTTTACTCGAACCACTCGGGCACGCGTCTTGCGCGAGCATTACATCGGACAAACTGAAAGGAGCGATCGATGAAGCGTTTCCGCAACTCGCGCCCCATCCATACGACCGCTTACGCGACGATTCTCGCGGCCACGCTTGCTCTCGGCTACGCGGGCGGCGCGGCGGCGCAGCAGGCCGATGCCTCGGGCACCGTCGGCGGCACGACCACCGACAATACGAGCGCCGGCAACACGAATGGCGGCGGCATGCCGCAAGTCCAGCAGCAGGGCGACGTGTCGTTCGTTTCTGGCGGCGTGGGTCTGGACGAATCCAGGGCGCTGCTCGGCGCGGAACACCAGTGGCCGCTTGCGTTGCGCTTTACCCAGCGCAGCGGTGAGTACGTCGCGGACGTGCACGTGCAGATCACCGACTCGCACGGCGCGAGCGTGCTCGATACCACTTCGCGCGGGCCCTATATGCTCGTGAGGGTGCGTCCTGGCCGCTACAGCGTGCATGTGAGCCATGCGGGCGTCGACAAGACGAGCGCCGTGACGGTGGGCTCGAACGGCAGCGCGCGGGCGGCGTTCATCTGGTAAGCCGCGTGGCCGGGCCGGTCGTGTTGGGGCGCTCCCGCACGCGTGCCGCGCATAAGATTCACGCAGCCAGGACGAGTTTGGCCGATAATGAAGCCGATGGGAGGCTGCGATCGCTCAGGCGTTTCGCGAGCGGGTTGGCGCGTTGCCGTCGGTCGCCGTCGATTGCGTGACCGGTACGGCGGCAGGCGACTGGCGAGCGGCCATCCCGTGGGATTGCACGGCACGCGCCTGCCTGGCGGCGTGCCACGCGAACCGGTGCGGCCTGCCGCCCGGTGAGCGCAGGGCGCCGCAGGCGCCGCCAACCAACAGGGGAACCGAACATGGCGGTCGAACCGGATGCGGACCATCGCATCGAACTCGTTGCGAACCGTCACCGCGTGCGCGTGATTCATGGCGGCATCACCATTGCCGATACGCTGCACGCCGTCACCCTTTGCGAAACCGGCTACCCCGACGTCTTCTACTTCCCGCGCGCAGACGTGAACATGGCACGACTCGAACGCTCCGGACAGACCTCGCATTGCCCGTTCAAGGGCGAGGCGACGTATTTCCATTTGCGTACCGAAGACGGGCGCGTCGACGACGCGGCCTGGAGCTACGAAGCGCCGCTCGATGACGCAAGCGGCATCAAGGGGTATCTGGCTTTCTACGCAACTCGCGTGGACCGGATCGACCAGACCTCCTGAAATGGCCCGGTAGCTTGCATAGGGGGAGCCGCCATGGAACTGAACGACGCGTTGAGAATTCCGCTCGAACCGGCCGCCGTCTGGGCGGCGCTGCAGGACGTCGCGCTCGTGCGCGCGAGCATGGAGCATTGCGAGTCGTTCAGGCGGCTCGGCCCCGGCGAATACGCGATCACCCTCACGGTGCCGCTCGGGCCGCTGCGCGCACGCTATGAAGTGCGCGCCCACATTGCCAATGACACGGCGCAGGTGCCCCTCACGCCCCGGCGCGTGCTGAGCTTTCGCGCCCGCGCGGACGGCATCGGCTCGCTGCGCGGCCAGATCGACGTCGCGCTGCGCCCCGAAGAGCGCGCCACGGCGCGGGAGCCGGGTACGGGCAAGGATGTGAGCACGCGGATCGACTACTCGGTGTGGGCCACGCTCACGGGCCCGCTTTCCGAGCTGCCGCCGCGCCAGATCGAGAACGCGCTGCACGAACTGGCCGACGACTTCTTCACGGAGTTCTGCGCCGTGGTTGCGGTCAAGCACGGCCAGGCGCCGAACCGCGTGGCCGGCGAGCAGCCGCGCCGGCAGCATGTGTTCCTGCGGCCCATCAACCTCGCCGGTCTCGCCCGGCGTGCGCATATCCTGCCACAGCACCACGCGGGCGGAACGCTCTCGGGCCGCGCCGCAAGCACGCTGAATCACGAGCCGCCGCAGCACGCCATGCCCTATTGGGCGTGGGCTGCGATGATCTTTTTCGTGGCGTTGCTGCTTTATGCTGCGCGCTGGTTCACCGGGACCTGAATTCGGCGCTGCCCGGCGCGCGCAAGGTGCGCCGAGCGTCGCACCGCTCATCGAACCGCTCATCGAACCGCTTACACCCCCCTAAACTCCCGCCGCCACGCCGACGGCGAAATCCTGAACGCCTCCACGAAATGCTGACGCAGCGACGCGGCCGAGCCAAAGCCCGCGCGCTGGGCGATCGCGTCGATCGGCTGATCGGTGCTTTCGAGCAACTGCTGCGCGCGGGCGAGGCGCTCGCCGAGCAGCCACGCGCTCACCGTCGTTCCCGTCGTCGAACGAAACTGGCGCGTGAAGGTGCGCCGGCTCATCAGGGCGCGCTGCGCGAGCGAGTCGAGCGTGTGGGGCGCGTCGAGGTGGGCGCGAATCCAGTCGAGCAGACCCGGCAGCCGCTCGCCGCGCCCGGGCGCCGCAAGCGGCTGTTGTACGTACTGGGCCTGGTTGCCCTGGCGATGCGGCGGCACGACGAGCCGCCGCGCCACGTAGTTCGCGGCGCCCGAGCCGCACAGCCGCCGCATGAGATGCAGGCAGCAATCGAGTCCCGCCGCGGTGCCCGCCGAGGTCAGCAGGTCGCCGTCGTCGATGTAGAGCACGCCGGGATCGAAGCGTACGGCCGGAAAGCGCTGCGCGAAGTCGTCCGCCGCGGCCCAGTGCGTGGTGCCCGGGCGGCCGTCGAGCAGGCCCGCATGCGCGAGCACGTAGGCGCCGAGGCAGAGCCCGACGAGGATCGCGCCGCTCGCGTGCGCGTCACGCAGCGCGTCGCAAAGCGCGGCGGGCGGCGCCTCGTGGGTGTCGCGCCAGCTCGGCACGACGATCACGTCCGCGCCGCGCAGCCCCTCGAGGCCCTGCGGCGCGCCGATCGTGAAGCCTGCCGTGGTGGTGAGCGTGCCGGGCTCCGCCGCGCAGACTGCGAGTTCGAACGGCGGCACGCCGCCTTCGCTGCGGTCTTCGCCGAACACGACGCAAGGCACCGAGAGATGGAACGGACTGATGCGGTCGAAGGCGATCACGGCGACGCGCAAGGGGGCCGGTGACGGAGCCTGACGAATAGCGGTGGCCATGACGAGTCCCGAAGAGGAATGGCCCGATTCTAGCGAAAGTTGTCGTCCGGGCCACTGTCGCGTGGGCGCTCGCGGCGCCACAATCCCGCCATCGACTTCGCGTCTTCGGACCGGTCGGTTCCTTTCAACCCCTGGAGGCATGGCCATGTCCGCGAATCCGCGCCGGGCGCTCGTCGTCATCGACGTGCAGAACGAATATGTCAGCGGCGATCTGCCGATCGAATATCCCCCCATCGAGACGTCGCTTGCCAATATCGGCCGCGCGATCGACGCTGCGCGCGCGGCCGGCGTGCCGGTCGTGGTGGTGCAGAACTTCGCCCCGGCGGACTCGCCGCTCTTTGCGCGCGGCAGCGTGGGCGCCGAACTGCATCCGGTCGTGGCCTCGCGCGAGCGGGACCACTACGTCGAAAAAGCGCTGCCGAGCGCCTTCGCGGGCACCGATCTCAAGGCCTGGCTGACCGATCGCGGCATCGACACGCTCACGGTAGTGGGCTACATGACGCATAACTGCGACGCCTCGACGGTGTTCGAGGCGACCCACGCGGGTCTTGCCGTGGAGTTTCTCGCCGATGCGACCGGTTCGGTGCCGTATGCAAACGAGGCGGGAACGGCGAGCGCCGAGGAGATCCACCGCGTATTCAGCGCGGTGATGCATACGCGTTTCGCTGCGGTCGTGAACACGGATGCCTGGCTTGCCGCCGTCGAACAAGGCGTGCCGCTCGCGCGCGACAACATCTACGCGTCGAATCAACGGGCCCGGGCGACCCGCGTGCCGGCCTGAGCGCTCAAGAAAAAGGCGGCCCCGTCAGTGGGCCGCCTGGTTCGATCCGGGAACTGCGCGCGTAGGCGTCAGGCTTGCGACGCGCTCGCGCCGATGCGCAGCGACGGGCTGAAGCGCAGCGCGTCGAGCATCGCGTCGACGTGCAGTTCGGCGTTGCTCGCCACGTCGAACGCGTCCGGCAGGATCGCCATATCGCGCAGCGCGCCGCCGATGAACGAATGGAGCACGCGCGAAGCGCGCTTGGCGTCGAGGTCGGCGGGCAGCTGGCCCTTCGACATCGCATTGCGCAAACCCTGTTCGATGCTCGCCAGGCCCTCGCGCATATCGGTCTGATGGCGCGCCATCACCGGGCCCATCTCCTCGACGAACTCACACTTCAGGAACAGGATCTCGAACACGCGGCGGCGGCGCACGTCGGTCGCCGTATTGCGCAGACACAGAATGCAGAGATCGCGCATGCGCCCGAGCGGGTCGGGCTCGCCGGGATCCGTCGATGCCACCTTCAGCTCGTCGAGCGGCAGCACCACGCGGTCGAACATGGCCGTGAACAGGTCGCCCTTGTTCTCGAAATGCCAGTAAATCGCGCCGCGCGTCACGCCCGCGGTCTGGGCGATGTCGGCCAGCGAAGTGCGCGACACGCCCTTCTCGTAAAAGACGTGTTCGGCGGCGTCGAGGATCCGGTTGCGCGTCTCCAGCGCTTCCTCTTTCGTGCGGCGGGCCATTTTGTAAAGTCGGTGCGTTGCAGCAGGTTGGGGGTGAATGAACGTATTTGGGGTGCGAACCGTAATGTATTGATTTGTAATATGGAGGTGATGCGCGGATCGCTCCTGAAGCACCCCTCAACGGTTAAGTAACGTCCTTTTACATTCGTTCGCGAATGTATCTATAATAGCACCCCACCACCTGGGTGCCTCAAATGGTGATGTCCGGTTAATATCCGTCCTTGGCCAAGTGGTCGTAGAAACCCCAATGCGCGACGCCTCTCGCGGCGGCGCGCGGCAGTATCGCCCGGACGGATGTGCAGACCGGAACGCGCCTTCTAGAAGAAGTACCGGGTTTATCCGTCAGGTATTTGCCAGATGCTGGCGTGCGTGGTCGTCCTCCTCGTTGCAGGACGCCGCACGCTTTTATTGTCAGTTATAGACAGAGGTCGCTCCATGCGCGTCGAACGGGTTCCATTCCGCCTAATCAGTGTCGCGACGGCTGCCATCGTGCTCGCAGCCTGCGGGCAAAAGCAGTCGGCGCCGCCGCCGCAAACCCCCGAAGTGGGTATCGTCACCGTCCAGCCGTCCGCCGTGCCGGTCGTCTCCGAGCTTCCCGGCCGCACCAGTGCCTATCTCGTCGCGCAAGTGCGCGCACGGGTGGACGGCATCGTGCTGCGCCGCGAATTCACCGAAGGCGCGCTCGTCAAGGCCGGTCAGCGGCTCTACAAGATCGATCCGGCGCCGTACATCGCTGCGCTGAACAATGCCAAGGCCACGCTCGCCAAGGCGCAGGCCAACCTCGTCACGCAGAACGCGCTGGTCGCGCGCTACAAGGTGCTGGTGCAGGCCAACGCGGTGAGCAAGCAGGACTACGACAACGCCATTTCCGCCCAGGGCCAGGCTGCAGCCGACGTCGCCGCCGGCAAGGCCGCCGTCGACACGGCACAGATCAACCTCGGCTACACCGACGTCACTTCGCCGGTCTCGGGCCAGGTCGGCATCTCGCAGGTCACGCCGGGCGCCTACGTGCAGGCGAGCGCGGCCACGTTGATGTCGACGGTGCAGCAGCTCGATCCGATGTACGTGGACGTCACGCAGTCCAGCCTCGAAGGCCTGAAGCTGCGCCGCGAGATCCAGGAAGGACGCCTGAAGACCAACGGCCCGAACGCCGCCAAGGTCTCGCTCGTCCTCGAAGACGGCCGCACCTATTCGGAAAAGGGCAAGCTCCAGTTCTCCGACGTCACCGTCGACCAGACCACGGGCTCGGTCACGGTTCGCGCGATTTTCCCGAACGCCGACCGCGTGCTGCTGCCGGGCATGTTCGTGCGCGCGCGCATCGAAGAAGGCATCAACAACAACGCGTTCCTCGTGCCGCAGGTCGGCGTGCAGCATGACCAGAAGGGGCAGGCCTCGGTGTACGTCGTCAACCAGGACAACAAGGTCGTGCCGACGCCGATCACCACGGCGGGCACGCAGGGTCAGGACTGGGTCGTTCAGAGCGGTCTGAACGCCGGCGACCGCGTGATCGTTCAGGGCACCGACAAGGTCAAGCCGGGTGCGCAGGTCAAGCCGGTTCCCGCGCAGCTGCCGCCGCCGCCGCCGCAGGGCGCGCCTTCGGCCGACATGGCAACGGCTTCGGGCTACGCGAACGCCGCCAGCGCCGCATCGGGGCCGAAGGCTGCCTCGGCTGCACCTGCCGCCTCCGCAGCGCAATAACGGGGAGCCTGCTTCATGGCAAAGTTCTTTATTGATCGCCCAATTTTTGCATGGGTGATCGCCATCATCCTGATGCTGGCGGGTGTGGCATCGGTGTTCACGCTGCCGGTCGCGCAGTATCCGACCATCGCGCCGCCTTCCATCCAGATCAGCGCGAACTATCCGGGCGCGTCGGCCAAGACGGTGGAAAACACGGTCACGCAGGTGATCGAGCAGCAGATGAGCGGTCTCGACCACCTGCTGTACATCTCGTCGACTTCCGATGACTCGGGTACGGCCACGATCACGCTGACTTTCGCGGCGGGCACCAACCCGGACATCGCGCAGGTGCAGGTGCAGAACAAGCTGCAGCTCGCCACGCCGATCCTGCCGCAGGTGGTGCAGCAGCTTGGCATCAGCGTCACGAAATCGAGCAGCAGCTTCCTGCTGGTGCTCGCGTTCGTGTCCGAAGACGGCAGCATGACCAAGTACGACCTCGCGAACTACGTGGCGTCGAACGTGAAAGACCCGATCAGCCGTATCGACGGCGTGGGTACGGTCACGCTGTTCGGCTCGCAGTACGCGATGCGTGTCTGGCTCGATCCAAACAAGCTCACGAACTTCCAGCTAACACCAACCGACGTCACAGCGGCAATCACCGCGCAGAACGTGCAGATCGCGGGCGGTCAGCTGGGCGGCACGCCGGCAGTGGCGGGGCAGGCGTTCCAGGCGACCATCACCGAATCGACGCTGCTGCAGACGCCCGAGCAGTTCGGCAACATCCTGCTGAAGGTGAACCAGGACGGCTCGCAGGTGCGCTTGAAGGACGTGGCGCGTATTGGTCTGGGTGGCGAAAACTACAACTTCGACACGAAGTACAACGGTGCGCCGACGGCCGGTCTGGGCATTCAGCTCGCGACGGGCGCCAACGCGCTGCAGACCGCGAAGCTCGTGCGCCAGAAGATCGACGACCTCTCGAGGTACTTCCCGCACGGTCTCGTCGTGAAGTACCCGTATGACACGACGCCGTTCGTGCGCCTGTCGATCGAGGAAGTGATCAAGACGCTGCTGGAAGGCATCGTGCTGGTGTTCCTCGTGATGTACCTGTTCCTGCAGAATCTGCGCGCGACGTTGATTCCGACGATCGCGGTGCCGGTGGTGCTGCTGGGCACGTTCGCGATCATGGCGGCGGTGGGCTTCTCGATCAACACGCTGTCGATGTTCGGTCTCGTGCTCGCCATCGGCCTGCTGGTGGACGACGCGATCGTGGTCGTGGAGAACGTCGAGCGGGTGATGGTGGAAGAGGGGTTAGGGCCGAAGGAGGCCACCCGCAAGGCGATGGGCCAGATTACCGGCGCACTCGTTGGCGTGGCGCTCGTGCTTTCCGCGGTGTTCGTGCCGGTGGCGTTCTCGGGCGGCTCGGTCGGCGCCATCTACCGGCAGTTCTCGCTCACGATCGTGGCGGCGATGGTGCTGTCCGTGCTCGTCGCGCTGATTCTCACGCCGGCGTTGTGCGCGACCATCCTCAAGCCGATTCCGAAGGGTCATCACGAAGAGAAGAAGGGCTTCTTCGGCTGGTTCAACCGTACGTTCGAGACGAGCCGGGACAAGTATCACTCCGGCGTGCACCACGTGATCAAGCGCTCGGGCCGCTGGCTCATCATCTATCTCGCGGTGATCGTCGCGGTTGGCCTGCTGTTCGTGCGCCTGCCGAAGTCGTTCCTGCCCGATGAAGACCAGGGCACGATGTTCGTGATCGTGCAGACGCCCGTGGGCTCGACCCAGGAAACGACGGCACGCACGCTCGCCAACATCCAGAACTGGCTGCTCAAGGACGAAGGTAGCATCGTCGAGTCGGTGTTCACGGTGAACGGCTTCAGCTTCGCGGGCCGTGGCCAGAACTCGGGTCTCGTGTTCGTACGGATGAAGGACTACAAGCAGCGTCAGAACGCGGACCAGAAGGTCCAGGCGCTGGTGCGGCGTATGTTCATGCACTATGCGGGCTACAAGGACGCGATGGTGTTCCCGGTGAATCCGCCTTCGATTCCTGAACTCGGCACCGCGTCGGGCTTCGACTTCGAATTGCAGGACCGCGGAGGTCTCGGTCACGAGAAGCTGATGGAAGCGCGCAACATGCTGCTCGGCATGGCTGCGAAGGATCCGACGCTCGCACTCGTGCGCCCGAACGGCCTGAACGACACGCCGCAGTTCACCGTGGACATCGACCGCGAAAAGGCCGAGGCGCTCGGTGTGACGGCGGCCGCGGTCGACCAGACCTTCTCGATCGCGTGGGCGTCGGCGTACGTGAACAACTTCCTCGACACGGACGGCCGTATCAAGAAGGTGTACGTGATGGCCGATGCACCGTTCCGCATGACGCCCGAGGACATGAACCTCTGGTACGTGCGCAACAGCGCGGGCGGAATGGCGCCGTTCGGCTCGGTGGCGAAAGGCCGCTGGACCTTCGGTTCGCCGAAGCTCGAACGCTACAACGGCATTTCCGCTCTGGAAATCCAGGGTCAGGCGGGGCAGGGCAAGTCGACCGGCCAGGCCATGACGGCCATGGAGCAGATCGCGGCGAAGCTGCCCGCGGGTATCGGCTACGAATGGACGGGCCTGTCGTATCAGGAGCGCCAGTCGGGCTCGCAGGCGCCGATCCTGTACGGCATCTCGATCCTCGTCGTGTTCCTGTGTCTCGCGGCGCTGTATGAAAGCTGGTCGATTCCGTTCGCGGTCATCATGGTGGTGCCGCTCGGCGTGCTCGGTGCGCTGCTGGCGGTGACCTTGCGCGGCCTCGAGAACGACGTGTTCTTCCAGGTGGGTCTGTTGACCACCGTGGGTCTCTCGGCGAAGAACGCGATTCTGATCGTGGAGTTCGCGCGCGACCTGCAGGCCGAGGGAAAGATGGGACCGATCGAGGCGGCGCTCGAAGCTTCGCGACTGCGTCTGCGGCCGATTCTCATGACGTCGATGGCGTTCATTCTCGGCGTGCTGCCGCTCGCGATCAGTAACGGCGCGGGTTCGGCTTCGCAGCACGCGATCGGCACGGGCGTGATCGGCGGGATGATCACGGCCACGTTCCTCGCGATCTTCATGATCCCGATGTTCTTCGTGGTGATTCGCGCGAAGTTCGCCGGCGAGAAGGAGGACGCGGACGTCGCGCTCCAGCACTACGAAGAGCACCACGCGCACGACCACGACCAGGACAATGGCGCGAATGGTGGTGGCGCTCAGGGTGGCAATGACCGTGGTGGCGAAGGTGGCAACGGCGGCAGCAACGGCGACGGCCCGGGCAAGGAAGGACATTGAGATGCATAAACTATCCGTAATTGCAGCGGCCGCTGCGCTCCTCGCGGGTTGCACGATGGAGCCGTGGTACCACCGGCCTGAAGCGCCGGTGTCGCAGAGCTTCCCGCAAGGCGGCGTGTACGCGACGCAGCCGGTTGCCGGGGGCGCGAATGGCCAGAACGGCCAGGCCGCCCCGAGCGCCAATGGCGCCGCGGCTACCGACATCGGCTGGCGCGAGTTCTTCGTCGATCCGCGTCTGCAGCAGCTCGTCGACATCGCGCTGAAGAACAACCGCGATCTGCGCGTGTCGGTGCTCAACGTCGAGGCGGCGCGCGCGCAGTATCAGATCACGCGCGCCGAGCTGTTCCCGGCGATCAACGGCGTGGCCACGGACACGCGCACGCGCACACCGAGGGATCTGCTGACCACACCGAACAGTCCGAACCCGTACAGCGTCTACAACGTGGGCGTGCAGGCGTCGTGGGAGCTGGACTTCTGGGGGCGCATCCGCAGCCTGAAGGACCAGGCGTTGGCGCAGTACCTCTCGACGGCGTATGCACGCAAGGCAGCGGAAATCACGCTGGTTTCGGAAGTCGCGGACCAGTACCTGACCATGCTCTCCGACGACGACCTGCTCAAGGTCACGCAGGAAACGCTCAAGACGGCGCAGGACTCGTACAACATCGCGAAGGCGCAGTTCGATACGGGCACCGGCACCGAGCTCGATTTGCGCCAGGCGCAAACGGTGGTCGAGAACGCGCAGGCCAACATGCAGGCGCAACTGCGGGCACGCGCGCAGGCCGAAAACGCGCTCGTGCTGCTGATCGGCGAGCCGCTGCCGGCGGATCTGCCGCAAGGCCTGCCGCTCGACGGCCAGCCGCTGGTCAACGACATTCCGGCAGGCCTGCCTTCGGATCTGCTCACGCGTCGTCCGGACATCATGCAGGCTGAGCAAACGCTGCTTGCGGCAAACGCCAATATCGGCGCGGCGCGTGCGGCGTTCTTCCCGAAGATCTCGCTCACGGCGGCGTTCGGCACCGAAAGCCTGTCGCTCGGCGGCCTCTTCAAGGCGGGCACGGCGGCATGGAGTTTCGTGCCGCAGATCACGCTGCCGATCTTCGAAGGCGGCTCGAACATCGCGAACCTGCAACTCGCGAATGTCGAGAAGCGCATCGAGATCGCCAACTACGAGAAGTCGATCCAGTCGGCGTTCCGCGAAGTGGCCGACGGCCTGGCTGCACGAGGCACCTACGACGAGCAGATCGCCGCGCTCGAGCGCAGCACCTTTGCGAACCAGCGCTCGCTCACGCTTTCGGAACTGCGCTACAAAAACGGCGTGGACAGCTATCTGCCGGTGCTGGCCGCGCAGACCAGCCTCTACACGGCGCAGCAGTCGCTCGTCACGGCGCGCCTTGCGCGCCTGACGAACCTCGTCGATCTGTATCGCGCGTTGGGCGGCGGCTGGATCGCGCATGCAGGCGAGACGCCGCGCGAGCCCGATGCGCCAGCCGATTACGGCGCGGCCAGCGCGCCGGCGGCGGCTTCGGCGGCTACGGCGACGGCGGGATAACGCTCTACGGTTTCGGAATCGGAAGCCAGAACGCCACGGGAGACCGTGGCGTTTTTTTTCGCGTGTGAGCGTGCGCAGCGCGGTTAAAAAAAGCGCCATGGTTTCCCATGGCGCCGAACCAGCAAAAGACCCCGCCCGCCTGTGTATGGATGGGCACCTGCGAGCGGGGCACCTCTCGCGTCAACTCAATACATTCAAACCCGGTTCGATCAGTGCAGTGGGATCGACTCAGTGCGCGGCCGAGCGCGGCATTTCGTGGCCCGTATCCGGCGTCGGCGCGGCATCGGGGCGGCCTTCGAAATCGTGCCCGGCGCGGCGGATGGCGCGCTCGGCGGCTTTCTCGCTCTTCGCACCGTTGAAGATCAGGTTCAGCACCACCGCCGAAACCGAAGCGAGCAGGATGCCGCTATGGAGCAGCGGCGAAAGCGCGGGCGGCAGCTTGGCGAAGAAGTGCGGCGACACCACCGGCACGAGGCCGAAACCCACGCTCACGGCCACGATGAACAGGTTGTGCTGGTTCTTCACGAAGTCCACGCGAGAGAGCACCTTGATGCCGTTCGCCGCCACCATGCCGAACATCACGATGCCTGCGCCGCCCAGCACGAAGGCGGGCACGGAGGCGACCATCTGCGCCATCTTCGGAAAGAGGCCGAGCAGCACGAGAATCACGCCGCCCATCGCGCACACATAGCGGCTCTTCACGCCCGTCACGCCGATCAAGCCCACGTTCTGCGAGAACGACGTATGCGGGAACGAGTTGAAGATGCCGCCGATCATCGTGCCGAGACCGTCGACGCGCAGGCCGCGCACGAGCGTGGCCTGATCGACGGGGCGCTCGACCATGTCGCCTACCGCGAGGAACATGCCCGTCGATTCGATGAAGGTGACGAACATCACGATCACCATCGTCGCGATCGGCAGGATGTGGAACTTCGGCATGCCGAAGTGGAACGGCATGACGATGCCGACCCACGGCGCGCTGGCCATGCCTTCGAGGTTCACGCGACCGAGCGCAAGCGCGATGGCGAAGCCCGCGACGATGCCGAGCAGCACCGAGATATTGGCGATGAAGCCGCGCCCGAACTTGTTGATGAGCAGGATCAGCATCAGCACGAGCAGCGAGAGGCCGAGGTAGATCGGGTTGCCGTAGTCGGGGTTGCCCACGCCGCCCGCGGCCCAGTTGATGCCCACTTCCATGAGCGAGAGGCCGATCACTGCGATCACGGTGCCCACCACAACAGGCGGGAAGAAGCGCAGCAGCTTGCCGATCATCGGCGCGATCACGATGCCGATCGCACCCGCCGCGATGGTCGAGCCGAAGATGTCGAGCAGGCCGAGCGACGGATTGGTGCCGATGGCGATCATCGGACCCACCGAGGCGAACGTGCAGCCCATGATCACGGGCAGGCGGATGCCGAAGATCCACAGGCCGAGCGTCTGGATCAGCGTGGCGATGCCGCAGGCGAACAGGTCGGCGCTGATGAGGAAGGCGACCTGGTCCTTCGGCAGCCCGATCGCGCCGCCGACGATGAGCGGCACGGCCACCGCGCCTGCGTACATCACGAGCACGTGCTGGATGCCGAGTGTCAGCAGCTGGCTAAACGGCAGGCGCTCGTCGCAGGGGTGGACCTGCTTCTGGCCAGACCGCTGGGCGGCCTGGTCCTCAATGCCCTTGGCTTGCATGTCGTCTGTCTCCGTCTCTTGGTTTAAGGGTATGGCCTCCAAGGTATGCGGTAAGAAAATATGCAACAAGACCACTGGAGACTATTCCGTGCTTTCCGGCGACGATATGCGCCCGTCGGGATGGGCCGGCGACATAAGGGTGAGATCGGCGCGCGTGGCGGCATCATGGCGGCGTCGCGAGGCGCCGGTTCGGACCGCGCGTGCGGCGGCTCAAGGCGGGGAGCCCCCTGTTTGCGGCGATTGGGCGGCTCCGCGCTGTGGGTGCCGCGGCGCGGCGTGGCGGTACGGCGCCATGGCGGAGCGCGTGCAGGTGGCTCGAAGTGAGGCCGGCGATGCCCAGCGGGTCATGTCACCTATGGCAGCGTCGTTATGATCTCTATTTCGAATGCGCAATGTGAGCCATTTTGCATCTCGCGAACACCCAACGGGTTAACCCGCGAATGGGCATGATTCGCGTCGAAATCGGCTGCGTTGCACGCGGGTTCGCGGCAGGTTTGATTCCCCCGCTCAACGCACATTCGGAGGCGTGCTCGCCGGTATGATCGTTCTTCCCGTCCCCACCCACCTCGCACATCGTTCGCCATGAGCCCATCGCAGACACGCTTTCTCGGTATCGACCTCGGCACCGGTTCACTCAAGCTCGGCATCATCGATGGCGATGGCGTCGAGCGTGCCGCCGCGAGCGTGGCCTATGCGCTCGAAACACCGCAGCCCGGCTGGGCCGAGATCGCCGTGGATCGGTGGTGGGACGCGCTCGTCGTGGCCTGCGCGCGATTGCCGGAGAGCGAGCGCGCCGCGGTGCGTGGCATCGGCTTTTCCGGACAGATGCACGGCGTCGTGCTCACCGACGAAGCGGGCCGCGCGTTGCGCCCCGCGATGCTCTGGCCCGACACGCGCGCGCATGCGCTGCTCGACGCGTGGCCCGACGACCCCGAACATCCGCAGCCCAACCCGGTGGCCCCTGGCATGGCGGGGCCGCTGCTGCGCTGGGTTCTGCAGCACGAGCCGCAAGTCGCACAAGCCGCGCGCTGGGCGCTGCAGCCGAAAGACTGGCTGCGCGTGGCGCTCGGTGGCGCAGTCAAAGCCGATCCGTCGGATGCGTGCGCGACGGCGCTCGCCGCACCCGACGGCACGTGGGACTTCGCGCTGATCGAGCGCCTCGGACTGCCGGCGCGGTGGTTTGCGCCGCTGGCTGCGTCGCATGAAGCGTGCGGCGCGCTGAGCGCGCAAGCCGCGCAGGCGCTCGGGCTGCCCGCCGGCATCGTGCTCGCGACGGGCGCGGGCGACACGCCTTGCGCCGCGTTCGGCAGCGGACTGGCCGACGAAGGCGACGCGCTCCTCACGACGGGCACAGGCGGCCAGATCGTCGTGAGCGCGCGCAGCGAGCCGCCCGCACGGCGCGGGCTGCATCGCTACCGCTCGGCGACGGGCGGCTGGTACACCATGGCCGCCATGCAGAACGTGGGCGTGGCGCTCGAAGCGGCACGCGGCTGGCTGGCCTACGACTGGGCTTCGGCTTACGCGGATGCGTTCGCCGTGCCGCCGTCGGCGACGCTCGCGTTCCTGCCTTACCTGAGCGGCGAGCGCTCGCCGTGGCTCGACCCCGCCGCGCGCGGCGGCTGGCTGGGCGCTGCGCTCGGCGACTCGCGCGGCACGCTCATGCGCGCGGCGTTCGAGGGCGTCGCGTTTGCGTTGCGTGCAGGCCTCGATGCCGTGCGCAGCACCCGTGAAGCCGTCGATGGCGGCACGCGGGATGCGCGCAGTGTGCCGACGCTCAAGCTCGCGGGCGGCGGCTCGGTGGATGCGCGCTGGCGGCAGTTGCTCGCCGACACGCTCGACGCGGACCTCTACGCGATCGACTGCCCGAACGCAGCGGCGCGCGGCGCCGCGATGCTGGGCGGCCTCGCCTGTGGACACTGGCGCATGAGCGACCTCGCGGCGCTTGCGCCGGCCGCGACGCAAGTGGCGTCGCCGCGCGAAGACGCCGCGCTCGCGCAGCGCTATGCGCGCTTCATCGATCTATACGGCCGCGTTCGAACCTGGTTCGCACCGGCATCGGTCCGCGCGCCGGCGAGGTGCTCATCGAGGTGAAGCCGTAGAAGCAAAAAAGGCGTTGCCACCGCGAGGGGCAACGCTTTTTTCCTGGCGCATCCAGCGTTCTAGCGACGCCCGATCAGACTCGCGCCGTAGACGAGCGCGGCGAGCGCGGTGATCCAGAAGCTGGTGGGCCAGTCGGTGTAGAACGCGAGCGTCACGCCGAGCCACGCCTGCACGAGCGCGAGCAGCGCGGCGAGCACGAGGCCGGTGGACAGGCGCGTGGTGAGATTCTGCGCGGCGGCGGCCGGACCGACCATCAGCGTAAAGACGAGCAGCACGCCGACGATCTGCGTGCACGCGGCCACCGCGAGCGCGGCGATGGCGAGGAACAGCATCGAGACCGCGCGCAGCGACACGCCCTTCGCTTCGGCGAGTTCGGGCTGCAGCGAGGCGAACAGCAGCGGCCGCATGATGGCGGCCAGCGCCGCCAGGCTCGCCGCGGCGAGGGCGGCCAGCACGCCGAGCGTCTCGCGATTCACGCCCAGCACGTTGCCGAACAGCAGCGCCGTGACCTGCGTGGCATACGACGTGAAGAAGTGCAGAAACAGCAGGCCGAAGCCGAGCGCGAGCGAAAGAATCACGCCGATCGCGACATCGCGACCCGCGAGCTTTTCGCCGAGCGCGCCCATCGAAACGCCGGCGGCGAGCGTGAAGCCCACCATGCCCCACAGCGGCGAAACGCCGAGCAGCACGGCGCCTGTCGCGCCCGTGAAACCGACGTGCGAGAGCGCGTGGCCCGCGAAGGTCTGACCGCGCATCACGAGGAAATAGCCGACCACGCCCGCGAGCACCGCGACGATGCCCGACGCCGCGAAGGCGTTCACCATGAAATCGTATTCAAGCATCGTGCGTGTGGCCGTGTGTGTTGTCGTTGTTGTCGCCGTGGGCATGTCCGTGCGCGTGGCCATGGCCGCCGTGGTCGTGGCCATGGTCGTGCTCATGCTCGTGGTCGTGCTTTTCGACTTCCACGCCGCCCGACATCACGAAGATGCGGCCCTTCATGCGCATCACTTCGATCGGCGAGCCGTAGAGGCGCGAGAGCACGGGCGCGGTGATGACTTCATCGACGCTGCCGAGCGCGGCCACGCCGTTGCCGAGATAGAGCACGCGATCGAGCGCGTTGAGGAGCGGGTTCAGCTCGTGCGCGGAGAACAGCACCGCGATGCCGAGCTCGCGCTGCACGCGGCGCACGAGTTCGACCACGCCGCGCTGGTGGTTGGGGTCGAGGCTGATGAGCGGCTCGTCGAGCAGCAGCAGCTTGGGGTCGCCGAGCAGGCATTGCGCGAGCAGCAGGCGCTGGCGTTCGCCGCCCGAAAGCTCCGAAAGCGGGCGGTCCGCCAGTGCGGTCGCCCCCACGAGATCGAGCACGCGCGCGACGTCGGCGCGCGTGGCGGCGTCGGCGCGCGGCAGGCCCCAGCGGTGGCCGTCGGCGGCCATCGCCACGAAGTCGCGGCCACGCACGCGGCGGCTCGCGAGCGCCGTGCGCGTTTGCGGCATATAGCCGATTTTTGCGTTGCCGCGCGCGACCGGCTCGCCCAGCACGCGAATCGCGCCGTGCGAGGCCGGCACGAGGCCGAGAATCGCCCGCATGAGCGTGGTCTTGCCCGCGCCATTCGGGCCGAGCACGCCGATGAATTCGCCCTGGTTCACCGCGAAGTTCGCGTCGCGCAGGATCGTGCGCTCGCCGAGCGTCAGCGTCACGCCCGCTAGCGTGAGCACAGGCGTGGGCGCGCGGTGCGCGCCGTTGTGCTGTGCGTTGCGCGATGAAGCGATATCGGTGGGCGAAGAGCCGGCCCCGGTCATGACATCTGTCCTTGCTGAATACGGTTAGTGTTGCCCTGCTGTTCCCGCTGCCAGCGCCTTGTCGAGCGCGTCGAGCTGCGCGAGCATCCATTGCTGGAAGGTCACGCCGGCCGGCTGCGTCTCGGTCACGCTCACGGACGGCACCTTCGACTGCTTCGCCAGCGCCAGCATGCGCCGCGTGAGCGCCTCGGTCGCCTGGCTGTTATAGATCAGCACGTGCACGCGGTGCTCGCGCAGGTCGCGCTCGAACGCGGCGATGTCCGAGGCGCTTGCCTCGGTGTCGTTCATCGCCGCGAGCTGGAAGCGCAGGTTGCGCATGTCGAGGCCGATCGCATCCGACATATAGCCGAACACCGGCTCCGTCGCCGTGACGGGCTGCCCCTGGTAGCGCGCGCGCAGCGCCGCGACCTTGGCGTCGACCGGCTGCAGCGAGGCGAGGAACGTTGCCAGGTTGGCATCGTACACGCTCTTGTGCGCGGGGTCCGCTGCGCCGAGCGCGGCGCTCACGGCGCGCGCCACGGCGGGCATGGTCTTCGGGTCGTACCAGAGGTGCGGATTGTCGCCCGCTTTCTTGCCGACGAGGTCCGCCGCGACGATCGTCGTGCGGTTGGCGCCGTTCTTGCCGGCGCCGGTGGCGCCGAGCAGCTTGGTCATCCACGGGTCGTAATCGGCGCCGTTGTACACCACTACGCGCGCATTCTGGAGCGCGCGCGCGGTCTTCGGGCTGGCCTCGAAGAGGTGTGGATCCTGGTCGGGGTTGCTCAGGATGCTCGTGACATCCACGTAATTACCGCCGATCTGCTTGACGACATCGCCATAGAAGTTCTCCGCCGCGACAACCGGAATCGTGGCGCTGACAGCCTGCGCCGCCAGGGCGGCGCTCGCGCCGCCGAACGCGCCGACCAGCGCGAGCGCGAGCCCGCCCGCGAGGCGCGCGAGCGTGACGCGACGGCGCGCGTCTGTGGTGGCAGCCCGGGGCGTGCAGTTGGCGCGGCTGAACGTGATCATGGTTCTATCCTTGTCTATAGGGAGCCTGAAAGCGGACGCGGTCGCGTCGGCGTCGCGAAGGCGAGATGATATAACGTATCACTTCGATTGGCGAGTCAGCTCGTCATCCGGCCAGGGGGGCCGGATCTGCAGGCCGCAGCCAGTGGAGGCTTGCGCGTCGCACCATCGAAATCTCGGCCAATCGCGTTTGTTCGCCTTGACAGTCTCCAACTCGTATCCGATCATTCGATCAACGACAGAGCAAATGCTCACATGTCGGGCGATCGCTCAGCTGCTCCTCTGGAGCGTCTGCCGGGCGCGCCCCGCACGAACGAAATTGGAGACACCTGTGGCACACACCGCGACCCCGGCGGCCGGACGTTTGCAGGACAAGGTAGCCGTGCTGACTGGCGCGGCGAGCGGGATTGGCGAGGCGGTCGCGCAGCGTTATCTGGACGAAGGCGCGCGCTGCGTGCTAGTGGACGTGAAGCCCGCCGGGTCCGTCGCGCCAACGCTGGCCGCCGCGTACCCCGAGCGCGTGCTCGCGATCTCCGCCGACGTCACCCGCCGTGAGGACATCGATCGCATCGTGGAGGGCGCGCTCGAACGCTTCGGCCGCATCGACATCCTCTTCAACAACGCGGCGCTCTTCGACATGCGCCCGCTCCTCGACGAATCCTGGGACGTGTACGACCGCCTCTTCGCGGTGAACGTGAAGGGCATGTTCTTCCTCATGCAGGCCGTGGCGCGCCGCATGGTCGAGCAGGGCCAGGGCGGCAAGATCATCAACATGTCGTCGCAGGCGGGCCGCCGCGGCGAAGCGCTCGTCTCCCACTACTGCGCAACCAAGGCCGCCGTGCTGAGCTACACGCAGTCGGCGGCGCTGGCGCTCGCGCCCCATCGCATCAACGTGAACGGCATCGCGCCGGGCGTGGTCGACACGCCCATGTGGGAGCAGGTCGACGCGCTCTTCGCACGCTACGAGCATCGTCCGCCCGGCGAGAAGAAGCGCCTCGTGGGCGAGGCCGTGCCGCTCGGGCGCATGGGCCTGCCCGAGGACCTCACGGGCGCCGCGCTCTTTCTCGCTTCCGCCGACGCCGATTACATCACCGCGCAGACCCTCAACGTCGACGGCGGAAACTGGATGAGCTGAATTTCCCGCAACCCTTGCCCAACGCATCACGACAGCAGCCCGGCTGCAGCAAGACATAACGCAACGAACAAGGAGACAACGTCATGAAGCCAGCAATGAAGACCGCCGCGAAGTGCATAAGTCGAGCGGTGAGTGTGGGTGCACTCGTCGCGGCGGCGAGCGCCGCGCACGCGCAGACCGTCACGATCGCGATGTTGAACAACCCGGACATGATCGAGCTGAAGAAGCTCTCGCCGGCTTTCGAAAAGGCCAATCCGGGCATCAAGCTGAACTGGGTGATTCTCGAAGAAAACGTGCTGCGCCAGCGTGCCACCACCGACATCACGACCAACAGCGGCCAGTTCGACGTGATGATGATCGGCACCTACGAGGCGCCGCAATGGGGCAAGCGCGGCTGGATCGTGCCGATGACGAACCTGCCCGCGAGCTACGACCTCGACGACGTGGTGAAGACCGCGCGCGATGGCCTCTCGTACAACGGCACGCTTTACGCGCTGCCGTTCTACGTCGAAAGCTCGATGACGTATTACCGCAAGGACCTGTTCGACAAGAAGGGCCTCAAGATGCCCGAGCAGCCGACCTATGACCAGATCAAGGACTTCGCCGACAAGCTCACCGACAAGTCCGCCGGCACCTACGGCATCTGCCTGCGCGGCAAGGCCGGCTGGGGCGAGAACATGGCGTATGTGACGACGGTCGCGAACACCTTCGGCGGCCGCTGGTTCGACGAAAAGTGGCAGGCGCAGCTCACTTCGCCAGAGTGGAAGAAGGCGGTGAACTTCTACGTCGACATGCTGAAGAAGGACGGCCCGCCGGGAGCCAGCTCGAACGGCTTCAACGAAAACCTCACGCTGATGTCGTCGGGCAAGTGCGCGATGTGGATCGACGCGACGGTGGCAGCCGGCATCCTCTACAACAAGCAGCAGTCGCAGGTGGCCGACAAGATCGGCTTCGCGGCCGCGCCGACTGAAGCCACGCCCAACGGCGCGCACTGGCTGTGGTCGTGGGCGCTCGCGGTGCCGAAGTCGTCGAAGTCGCAGGACGCCGCGAAGAAGTTCATCGAATGGGCCACCTCGAAAGAGTACGTCCAGATGGTCGCGCAGGACGAGGGCTGGGCTTCGGTGCCCTCGGGTACGCGCATTTCGACCTATCAGAATCCCGAGTACAAGAAGGCCGCGCCGTTCTCCGAGTTCGTGCTGAAGGCGATCCAGACCGCCGATCCGACGCATCCGACTGCGAAACCGGTGCCGTACACGGGTATCCAGTTCGTCGGGATTCCTGAGTTCCAGTCGTTCGGTACGGTCGTGGGCCAGAGCATTGCGGGCGCCGTGGCAGGGCAGATGAGCGTCGATCAGGCGCTGACCGCCGGTAACGCCGCTGCCAACCGTGCCGTGGCGCAAGCCGGGTATCAGAAGTAACTGCGGGAAGTCGGGCTGCGCCGTTCAGGCAGCCAGCGTAGTCGCGCGAGTGCGCGCGCCGGGCGACCTGGCGCGGCGCGCGCACTCGCGACAGCCGATGCCGCGCCGTGTTCCATAGAGGCGCGCAACCGAGAAGGGTGGTCCTCATGCGTCATCTCCATCTCCCCATGCCTATATTCAATCGAGCGCGCACGCCACAGAAACCGCAGCAGGTCGAATCGCGCCGCTCGGCCTCACGCTGGCTCGTGACGCCGTCCGTGGCGGTGCTGCTGCTGTGGATGACGATCCCGCTCGCGATGACGATCTGGTATTCGTTCACGCGATACAACCTGCTGAACCCCGATCTCAAGGGATTCGCGGGCTTCGACAACTACAGGTTCCTCGCTACCGATCCCTCGTTCGTGCCGTCGATCGTGCACACCATCGAGCTGATCGTGGCGGTGCTCGTGATCACCGTGGTCGGCGGCGTGCTGATGGCGGTGCTGTTCGACCGCAAGTTCATCGGTCAGGGCGTCGCGCGCCTGTTCGCGATCGCGCCGTTCTTCGTGATGCCCACGGTGAGCGCGCTGATCTGGAAGAACATGATCCTGCATCCGGTGTACGGCCTCGTGGCCATCGCGATGCGCTCGATAGGCATGACGCCGATCGACTGGTTCGCCGTCTATCCGCTCACCGCGGTCATCATGATCGTGGCGTGGCAGTGGCTGCCGTTCGCGTTCCTCATTCTCTTCACGGCGATCCAGTCGCTCGACCAGGAGCAGAAGGAAGCCGCGAAGATCGACGGCGCGGGCCCGATCGCCTTGTTCTTCTACATCACGCTGCCGCACCTGCGGCGCGCGATTGCCGTTGTCGTGATGATGGAAACCATCTTCCTGCTGTCGATCTTCGCCGAGATCTACACGACCACGGGCGGCGGTCCCGGCAACGCGACCACCAACCTCACTTACCTGATCTACTCGATGGGCCTGCAGCAGTTCGACGTGGGCATCGCTTCGGCTGGCGGCATTCTCGCCGTCGTGCTGGCGAACATCGTGTCGTTCTTCCTCGTGCGCATGCTCGCGCGCAACCTCAAAGGGGAGTACGAAAAATGAGCCAGATTACCGCTACGCCCGCGCAATCGCCCGACGCGGTCAAGCATTCGTCGCCGATGCAGTTCATCGGGCGCGTGCTGCCGGGGCTGCTTGCCTGGCTGATCGCGATCGCGCTGTTCTTCCCGATCTTCTGGATGACGATCACGGCGTTCAAGACCGAGCAGCAAGCCTATATCCCGACGATCTTCTTCCTGCCCACGCTCGACAGCTTCAGAGAGGTGTTCGCGCGCAGCAACTACTTCGCGTTCGCGTGGAATTCGGTGATGATTTCGGCCGGCGTGACGATCGTCTGCCTGATTCTTGCCGTGCCCGCGGCCTACGCGATGGCGTTCTTCCCGAACAAGCGCACGCAGGGAATTCTGCTGTGGATGCTCTCCACCAAGATGATGCCTTCGGTGGGCGTGCTCGTGCCGATTTACCTGCTGTGGAAGAACTCGGGGCTCCTCGACACCGTGAGCGGGCTGGTGATCGTCTACACGCTGATCAATCTGCCGATCGCAGTGTGGATGGCGTACACGTACTTCAACGAGATTCCCAAAGACATTCTCGAAGCCGGACGCATGGACGGCGCGGCCACCTGGCAGGAAATCGTCTATCTGCTCATGCCGATGGCGGTGCCGGGGCTCGCATCTACCGCGCTGCTGTTGATCATTCTTTCGTGGAACGAAGCGTTCTGGAGCATCAACCTCTCGAGCTCGAACGCCGCGCCGCTGACGGTGTTCATCGCGTCGTACTCGAGCCCTGAGGGGCTGTTCTGGGCGAAGCTCTCCGCGGCGTCGCTGCTCGCGGTCGCGCCGGTGCTGATCGTCGGCTGGCTGTCGCAGAAGCAACTGGTGCGCGGCCTTACGTTCGGGGCGGTCAAGTAATGGCCAATGCGATGTCCAGTCAAGCCCTGATCTGCGATTGCGACGGCGTGCTGATCGACAGCGAAGCCGTAGCGGCCCGCGTGCTGGTGCGCGAACTCGAAGCGCGCTGGCCCGGCGTGGACGCGGCGCCCGTCGTCATGCCGCTGCTCGGCCAGCGCATCGAGCGCGTGCTGGGCGGCGCGGGCGAAGCGCTCGGGCGCAGCCTCACCGCCGCCGACGTCGATGCGATCCGCACCGTGGCCGAAGCCGAAGCGCGCGAAGCGCCGCTATTTCCGGGCGTCGTGGCGGCACTGGAAGCCGTGGCGCTCACCAAGGCCTGTGCGAGCAACAGCTACACGGCGGTGGTGCGCGAGGTGCTGGCGCGCAACGGGCTCGATCGCTTCTTTGGCGCGCGCATGTACTGCGCCGATATCGTCGCCCGGCCGAAGCCCGCGCCCGACGTCTATCTCGCGGCGGCGCAGGGCATGGATGTCGCGCCCGCCGCGTGCCTCGTGGTCGAGGACAGCGTGACGGGCGTGAGCGCGGCACGCGCGGCCGGCATGACGGTGCTCGGCTTCGTGGGCGGCACGCACGTGGGCGGCGACGCGCACGCGCACGAGTTGCGCGAAGCGGGTGCAAGCGAAATCTTCGACGATATGACGACGCTGCCCGCGCGGGTGGCGTACTGGATGAACAAGGCGCAAACGCGTTCGAACTGAACCGGCTTAGGCAGGCTTAGGCAGACTCAAGCAGAAACGGAGACACATCATGGCAAGCGTGATCCTCAGAGACGTACTGAAGCGCTACGACGACAACGAAGTGCTGCGCGACGTGAACCTCGACATCGGTGACGGCGAATTCGTCGTGTTCGTGGGCCCGAGCGGCTGCGGCAAGACCACGCTCATGCGCATGATCGCGGGGCTGGAGGACATCAGCGGCGGCGACCTGATGATCGACGGCACGCGCATGAACGACGTGCCGCCGGCCAAGCGCGGCATTGCGATGGTGTTCCAGTCGTACGCGCTGTATCCGCACATGACGCTGTACGACAACATGGCGTTCGGCCTGAAGCTCGCGGGCGCGAAGAAGCCCGAAATCGACGCGGCCGTGAAGAACGCCGCGAAGATCCTCCACATCGACCATCTGCTCGACCGCAAGCCCAAGCAGCTCTCGGGCGGCCAGCGCCAGCGCGTGGCGATCGGGCGCGCGATCACGCGCAAGCCGAAGGTGTTCCTGTTCGACGAACCGCTCTCGAACCTCGACGCCGCGCTGCGCGTGAAAATGCGCCTCGAATTCGCGCGCCTGCACGACGAACTCAAGACGACGATGATCTACGTGACGCACGATCAGGTCGAAGCGATGACGCTCGCCGACAAGATCGTCGTGCTCTCGGCAGGCAATGTCGAACAGGTCGGCAGTCCGAACCGTCTGTACCACGCGCCGGCGAACCGCTTCGTGGCGGGCTTCATCGGCTCGCCGAAGATGAATTTCCTCGACGGCACGGTGCAGCAGATCGGCAGCGACGGCATCGTCGTGCGCTACGAAACGGGCGATACGCAGAAGGTGGGCGTCGAGCCGGGCAAGGCGCGCGAGGGCGACAAGGTGACGGTGGGCATCCGCCCCGAGCATCTGCACATCATGACGGGCGCGGAGGGCGTGAGCGCGAAGGCGATGACGGTCGAGTCGCTCGGCGACGCCGCCTATCTGTACGCCGAATGCCCGGTCGCGCCCGATGGCCTGATCGCGCGCATTCCGCCGCTGGAGCGTCACGATCGCGGCGAGGCGTTCAAGGTGGGCTCGACGCCCGACCATTGCCATCTCTTCGACGCGAACGGCCACGCGTTCGAGCGTCGCTTCGCGCAGCAACTGGCTGCGTGAATTCACCGGCTTGCCGGACGCACCGCCTCGGAGGAGGGTGAGACGGTGTCTTGTGTGGCGAGGTACCTGAGGTTGCCTTTGTTAGCCCGCTTCGTGCGGGCGCTTTTTTGGGGCTTAGCGTTCAATCGCGGCGCGCGCGCACAGCTCGTCGGTGACGAGGCCGGAGAGCCAGCCGCCGTTGAGCGCCGCGATCACCGCTTCGCGCTTGCGCGCGCCGCCGGCGAAGCCGATGGTCGGGCGGCGCGGCGGCGAATCGAGGTACACGCTCGTCACGCGGCGGCCCGTGGGCGAATCGACGCGCTTGCCGGCGGCGTCGATCGGCAGGCCGAGCATTTCGGCCACGGCGCCCTGGCCCATCAGTTCGCGCACTTCGTCGGAGGTGATGAAGCCGTCCTCATGCAGCGGGCAATGCTCGCCGATGTTGCCGATGCCGACGAACGCGACATCGGCCTCGCCCGACAGCGACTCGACGATGCGATAGAGCCGGTGATTGCACCATTGCGCGCGCTCGGCCTCGTTATCCGCGATGAGCGGCGCGGGCAGCAGAAAGTGCTTGCCGCCCGTTTTCTCGGAGATATGCAGCGCGACGTCGTAGCGGTTCGACGAACCGTCCTGGGCGATCGCGCCCACCATCGAAACCAGCCGATGCTGCGGCCGCTCCAGCTGCGCGATCTGATCGACGGCGGCCTTGAGCGTTCGACCGCTGCTCACGGCCACCACCATCGGCCGCTCTTCGCCCAGATAGCGCTCCATCACCTGCGCCCCTGCCACGGCGAGCTTGCGGTCGATTTCCTCGGGCGTGTCGTTGTCCACGGGCACCACTTCGCAAACCGAAAGGCCGTAGCGCTTCGAAAGCGCGTCGGCGAGCGCGAGGCAGTCGGCGAGACGATGATCGACGCGCACGCGAATGAGGTTCTTCTCGACCGCGAACGCGACGAGGCGCTGCGCGACCGGGCGCGACACCTGCAGCTTCTCGGCGATTTCGTTCTGGGTGTTGCCGGCCACGTAGTAGAGCCAGGCGGCGCGGGTCGCGAGATCGAGTTTTTCGGTGGACTTGGGCACGATGGGGGTCGGGGGGATGCGGGGCCGAAGTGTACTGCACGCGTTACGCGAGGCGTTCGCGCGAGGGCTCGAAGAGCGGGCGCACGTGGCGGTACAGCGCGCGGTAGGCAGTGAGCCGCTCGCGCAGCGCCGCGTGGCGCGCCGCATTCGGCGCGTACTCGGCCACCACGGGCGGCTTGGTCAGCACTTCACGCGCGTTGCCGCCTGCCGCGAGCCAGCCAAGGCGGGCCGCTCCGAGCGCCGCGCCCGTCTCGCCGCCGCCGTGCTGGCGCGTGGGCGTGTCGAATGCGTCTGCAACCAGTTGCGCCCAGTAGCCGCTGCGCGCGCCGCCGCCCAGCATCGACAGCGCGCCCACTTCGGTGCCCGCGGCCGCGAGCGCGTCGAGGCCGTCGGTGAGCGCGAGCGTCACGCCTTCGAGCACGGCGTAGCCGAGCAGTGCGCGGTCGGTCGCGTGCGTCATGCCGAAGAACACGCCCTGCGCATACGGGTCGTTGTGCGGCGTGCGCTCGCCCGAGAGATACGGCAGGAAGAGCGGGGCTTCGGCGAGGGTTGGCGCGTTGAGCTGCTCCACTTCGGCGAGCAGTGTGGGCTCGTTCGTGCCCGTGAGCTTGCAGACCCAGCGCAGGCAGCTTGCCGCCGAAAGCACGACGCTCATCTGGTGCCAGCGGTCCGGAATCGCGTGGCAGAACGCGTGCACGGCAGAAGCGGGATTTGGCCGGAAGCGGTCGCCCACCACGCAAAGCACGCCAGAGGTGCCGAGCGAGACGAAGCCGTCGCCAGGCTGCGTGGCGCCGATGCCGATGGCGCTCGTCGCGTTGTCGCCGCCGCCCGCTGCCACGACCACGTCCTCGCGCAGACCGAACTCGCGTGCGAGCGCAGGCAGCAGCGTGCCGGAGGGCGCGCTGCCTTCGGCGAGCGCGGGCATTTGCGCGCGCGTCATGTTGCAGGCGTCGAGCAGCGCATCGGACCAGTCGCGTTTGGCCACGTCGAGCCAGAGCGTGCCCGCGGCATCCGAAGGATCGGAGACCTTGCCGCCGGTGAGCTGCAGGCGCAGATAGTCCTTCGGCAGCAGCACACAGGCCGTCTCGCGAAAGATCTGCGGCTCGTGGCGCGCGACCCACAGCAGCTTGGGCGCGGTGAAGCCCGGCATGGCGAGATTGCCCGCAATGCGATGCAGCTGCGGCGCACGTGCGGTGAGTTCGGCGCATTCGTCAACCGCGCGCATATCGTTCCAGAGGATCGCGGGGCGCAATACGTTGTCGTGCGCGTCGAGCAGCACCGCGCCGTGCATCTGTCCGGAGAGGCCAATGCCGCGCACCTGCGCGAATTCGTGAGGATGCGCCTCGCGCAGCGCGGCGAGCGCGCGGCGCGTGCCGTCCCACCAGTCGGCGGGATTCTGCTCCGACCAGCGCGGGTGAGGGCGCGAGACGACGAAGGGGGTGCCGGCAGTGCCGATCACGCGGCCGTCGGGCGCGAGCAGCAGGACTTTCACTTCGGAGGTGCCGAGGTCGATGCCGAGATACATAGGCGCGCTGAAGTCGTGAAGAGAGTTGCGCTACTTTAGCCGCGCGCCGGGCGCGACGCCATGCGCGCCGACCCGGAGGGCGCGCGTGGCGCGGGTGTTGCGGATTGCGCTGCGGTCTTTTTTCAAACGCTGCAGCCGCGAGAGGCGAGCCACTGGTCCACGCGCGTGAGCGCGCCGCGCACCGCGCCGCCCAGAGTCGGGTTGCCGGCGAGGCCGCCCCACAGCAGCTTGTCGCCGAGAAACGTCGAGACGGGGTCGCCGGTTTCGAACATGCGGTGGACGGCCGCTTCGTCCATCACGCCGTCCTGGTAGCGGTAGGGCAGCGTGCCCTTGTGCCAGCGTTCCAGAAAGCGCAGGAAGAGCGCGGGCAGCATGGCCGTGGCGGCGGGCGTCGCGCCCGCGGCGATGCGTTGCGCGAGCGTGGGCGCGATGAAGCCCGGGAGCTTCGAGTAGCCGTCGGCGGCCACGCGCTGGTTCGTGTCCTGGATGTACGGATTGCTGAAGCGTTCGAGCACGACGTCGCGATACTTCGCGAGATCGAGCGGGCTGGGCGTGAGGCAGGGAATCACGTCTTCGCTCACGTACTCGCGCGCGAAGGTACGGATGTCGGCGTCGTGGGTGCCTTCGTGGATGAAGTCGAGCGCGATGAGCGTGCCCGCCCACGCAATGCAGCTGTGCGTGGCATTGAGGATGCGGATCTTCGCTTCCTCGTAGGGCATCACCGATTCGACCAATTCCGCGCCAGCGCGCTCCCAGGCGGGCCGCCCCGCGCAGAAGTGATCCTCGATCACCCACTGGATGAACGCTTCGCCCATCACCGGACAGGCGTCGTCCACGCCGGTCGCCGCTTTTACGCGCTCGCGCACGTCGGGCGTGGGGCGCGGCGTGATGCGGTCGACCATGGAGTCGGGGCACGCCGTGTTGGCATCGAACCAGTCGCGCAGATCCGTTGCGCCACGCAGCGCGAGGAATTCGCGCATGCCCGCGTGAAAGCGCTTGCCGTTGCTGCGCAGGTTGTCGCAGGTCTGCAGCGTGACGGGGCCGCCGTCACGTGCCATGCGCGCTTCGAGGATCGCGGCGAGCGCGCCGTAAATCGTCGTGCGGTCGCCCTTGAGGTCGGCGGCGAGGTCGGGGTTCGCGGTGTCGAGGCGGTCGTGCTCGTCGAGGTAATAGCCGCCTTCGGTCACCGTAAACGCGATGATCCTGCAGTTCGCGTCGGCGCCTGCATCGATCAGGCTCGCAAGATCGGCCGACCACGGCAGCACGCGCGTAATCGAGCGGATCGTCTCGTAGGCGCGCTCGCCCTGCGGCGTGACTGTTTCGAGCGTGTAGACGCCGTTTTGCGCGGCCAGCGCGTCCATCACGGCGTTCATGTCGGAGCGGATGTTGCCGACGGTGAGCGACCATGCGGCCTCGTCGGGCTTGCGCGCGAGGTTCACGCGATGCAGGTACCACGCCTGATGTGCCCGGTGAAACGACCCGGCGCCGATGTGCAGGATCACGTTCGCATTGCTGCGTTCGGTGTTCATTCGGTGTCTCCTTACTCAAAGCGGCCGATCGGCTCAAGCCTGAGCAATTGCTCTAGTGATGAACGAATGATCGTATCCGGTCGGTCGAAAGTCAAGCGGGCGAGGGCGGTTTTCGGTGGCGCGCTGCGGCGGGCGATGGCGCGCGGGCAACGCACGCACGTGCGCCGCCTGCGGACGGAACGGGGATGTTGTGGCGCACAAAGCGCCCGGGAGCCGAAGCGGGGAAAGGGGGACGCGGCTTCAGCCGCCGATCTGCGCTACGGCCGCGACGGCCTGATCGGTCGCATCCTGCGCGCAGCAATCCACGACGATGCGCTCCGGCATGGCGCGCAGCCACGTGAGCTGACGCTTGCAGAGCTGGCGGGTGGCAAAGACGCCCTTGTCGCGCATGGTGTCATAGTCGACTTCGCCATCGAGGTATTCCCAAACCTGGCGATAACCCACGCAGCGCATGGATGGCAGGTTGGGGTTCAGGTCCCCGCGCGCGCGCAGCGCCTTCACCTCGTCGATGAGACCGCCGGCGAGCATCGCATCGAAGCGCGCTTCGATACGCGCGTGCAGCACGCTGCGATCGGACGGCTCGAGCGCGACGGGCACGAAGCGGTAGCGCGCGGCTTCATCTTCGCGCGTGGACGGCGTGGCGAGCAGCACCGACATCGGCTGCCCGCTCAGCATGAAGATTTCGAGCGCCCGCTGGATGCGCTGCGAGTCGTTCGGGGCGAGGCGTGCAGCCGTGGCCGGATCGACCTGCGCGAGGCGGGCATGCATGGCGGGCCAGCCATCGCGCGCGGCTTCGGCGTCGAGTTGCGCGCGCACGGCCGGATCGGCCGAGGGCAGGTCGTTCAGGCCTTGGGTGAGCGCCTTGTAGTAGAGCATCGTCCCGCCCACGAGCAGCGGCACGTTCCCGCGCGCAACGATTTCGCCCGTCACGCGCAGCGCGTCGGCACGAAAGTCGGCGGCGGAATAGGCATCCAGCGGATCGACGATATCGATCAGATGATGCGCGGCGGCCGCACGCTCCGCGGCGTTCGGCTTCGCCGTGCCGACGTCCATCTCGCGGTACACGAGCGCCGAATCGACGCTCACGATTTCCACCGTGCGCCCGCGCGCCGCCGACTGCGCCGCATACGCGAGCGCGGCCGCCGTCTTGCCCGAGGCCGTGGGGCCGAGCAGACACGCGACGGGCAGCGCTGCGCCTTCCTGTTTCGTGGACTGCGTCATTGACCGCGCATGAAGAGCCGATCGAGATCGGCGAGCGTGAGCTGATACCAGGTCGGCCGGCCGTGGTTGCACTGGTCGGCACGCTCGGTGGCTTCCATCTGGCGCAGGAGCGCGTTCATTTCGTCGAGCGTGAGACGCCGGTTCGCGCGCACCGCGTGATGGCAGGCGAGCGTGCCGAGCATCTCGTGCTGGCGCTCGGTGAGCACGCGCGAGCCGCCATACTCGTGCAGGTCGGCGAGCACGGCGCGCGCGAGCGCCTGGAGATCGGCGTCCTTGAGGAGCGCGGGCACCGCGCGGATCGCAATCGAGGTGGGCGAGAGGACGGCGAGATCGAAGCCCAGCGCTTCGAGCGTGGCCTTTTCTTCCTCGACGGTGCCGGTTTCGACGGGATCGGCCGTCATCGAGATCGGGATCAGCAAGGGCTGCACGGCGAGCGAGCGTTCGGCGAGGGCCTGCTTGAACTGCTCGTACAGGATGCGTTCGTGCGCGGCGTGCATGTCGACGATCACGAGGCCGCGCGCGTTCTGCGCGAGCACGTAGATGCCGTGAACCTGGCCGAGCGCGAAACCGAGCGGGTGGTCCTCGCCGGCTTCGAAGGCGGCGTGCGGCGCGCCGGTGGCGAATGCATCCACTGCGCCGTCTTGCGCCTGCAGCACGGTCGAACCTTGCGCCGTGCCGGCGCCGACATCTTTGCGGCCGAACAACGCGTCATATAGCGCGAGCGGCTGCGCGACAGGCAGGCTGCCTTGCGTCATGCGCGACTGGCGCAGCCAGGTGTTGCCGCTGCTCGCGCCTGCACCGCCGCCGCCTGGCTGACCGAAGCCCGACGCGCGCGAAGGCAGGCCACCCGCGCCGCCGCCGAAGCTGCTTGCCACGCTCGCGGTGCCGAACTTGCCGTCCGCGCCGAAGCCGGGCGCTGCGCCTGCGCGCGCGGAGTCGGCCGCGCCCGAAGCCAGCCCGACCGAGGCGCCCAGCACCCCGGCCCCCGGCAACGCCCGCGGCTCGATGAGCGCCGCGGCATGGCCGCCCGAGGTCGTCTCGGGCGAGGCGCCCGCGTGGCGCGCTAGCGCGCGCTGCACGGCATGGAACACGAACTGGTGAATCGAGCGCGAATCGCGGAAACGCACTTCGATCTTCGAGGGATGCACGTTCACGTCGACGGCTTCGGGCGGCAGGTCGAGGAACAGCACGTACGACGGGTAGCGCTCGCCGTGCAGCACGTCCTCATACGCCGAGCGCACCGCGTGCGTGAGCAGTTTGTCGCGCACGAAGCGGCCGTTCACGAAGAAGTACTGCTGGTCGGCGCGGTTGCGGCTCGCCGTCGGCAGCCCTGCACAACCGTAGACGGCGAGCGGCCCGGCGCGCTCGTCGAGCGGCAGATGCGCCGTGGCGAACACTTCGCCGAGGATCTTCGAGACGCGCGTGGCCGGATCGCTCGCGTTCCAGTGCTCCACCGCGCGGCCGTTGTGCAGCACCGAGATCGCGACGTCCGGGCGCGCGAGCGCGCTGCGGCGGATCATCTCGAGGCAATGGCCCAGTTCGGTCTGCTCGCTCTTCAGGAACTTGCGGCGCGCGGGCGTGTTGAAGTACAGCTCGCGCACTTCGATGGTCGTTCCCTGGCCGCCCGCAGCCGGCGAGATCGCGCCGGTGTGCCCGTCGATCTTCACGGCGTGCTGCGCGTCGGCGCTGCGGCTCGTGATCGACATCTCGGCGACCGAGGCAATCGACGCCAGCGCTTCGCCCCGGAACCCGAGCGTCGCGACGCTCTCCAGTTCGGCGAGCGAGCGGATCTTGCTCGTGGCGTGCCGCATGAGCGCGAGCGGGAGTTCGGATTCGGGAATGCCGCAGCCGTCGTCGGCGATGGAGATGCGCTTGACGCCGCCCTCGTCGAGCAGGATGCGCAGCGTGCTCGCGCCCGCGTCGAGCGCGTTTTCGAGCAGTTCCTTGACGACGGAGGCAGGCCGCTCGACCACTTCACCCGCGGCGATCTGGCTGATGAGCTGGTCGGGCAACGCCTGGATCGCGCGCGCGGGCTGCGCGGCACGCGACGCGACTGCGGCGCCGGTCGTGGCGCCAGTGTCGGCGGCGCTGGCGGAATCCGGCACGGCGCCGGTGGGTTCGGAGTTCGAAGACATGCGCGCAATTATAGCGAGTCGGCGCTAGCCGACCCGACGCGCTTCAGCGCCGCGAAACCCTCATGTAGCAGCGCTTTGTGCGCAAATTCACCGAAATTGGCGGGAAATTTTCGTGGCGCACGGGCACTTTCGGTATCATGGCGCGATCAATTTGGCTTCTCGCGCAACGCAGGGCGAATGCGCTTTTTCAGGCGCGCGGCCCACGATCAATAAGGGACACTTTTGGATACGCTTCTGCAGTTCGTCAATCTTGTCTTGCACATCGACAAGTTTCTCGGTGTCTTCATCCAGCAATACGGCGGCTGGGTCTACGCGGTGCTGTTCCTGATCGTGTTCTGCGAAACCGGCCTCGTGGTGCTGCCGTTCCTGCCCGGCGACTCGCTGCTCTTCATCGGCGGTGCGTTTGCCGCGACGCATGAGATGAATCTCGGCGTGCTGATCGTGCTGCTGCTCGTGGCTGCGGTCCTCGGCAATACGGTGAACTTTCTGATTGGGCGCGCCATCGGGCCGAAAGTGTTCAATACGCACATTCCTGTGCTCGAACGCTTCCTCGACCGCGCCGCGCTGCAGAAAACCCACGAATTCTACGAACGCCACGGCGGCAAGACCATCGTGCTCGCGCGCTTCATTCCTGTCGTGCGGACGTTCGCGCCGTTCGTGGCGGGCGTCTCGCAAATGCCTATGCGACGCTTTCAGTTTTTCACGGTCACGGGCGCGCTGTCCTGGGTGTTGCTGCTCGTGCTGCTCGGCTACTTCTTCGGCAACATTCCGTTCATTCGCCAGTACCTCAACGTGATCGTGCTCGTCGGCATCGGCGCGGCGATCGTGCCGATCCTGATCGGCGGCGTGTGGAAGATGCTGCGCAAGGACTCGCGCGGCGGCGCGGTGCGCAAGCCCAACGGCGGTTGAGCGTCCGGCGCCTTCGGGCCGCAACGCAAGGAAAAACGGCATCGCCTGCGAAGGCGATGCCGTTTTGTTTTGGCGCTCGCGTCGAACGCGGCGCGCTAGGTGCCCACGCGACGAATGATCGAGGGCGTTTCGGGCGTCGGGTAGCCCGCGTCCTTGAAGGTCTCGACAATCGTGCGGTTGGTGTCGAAATACACCTGCCAGTAGGAGTCGTTGCTGGTGTAGGGACGTACAGCCAGCAGCGGGCCTTCGGGCGTGAACGAGAGAATCTCGACGTTGGGCGGCGGCTCCTGCGAAACGTTCGGAATTTTGGCGATGGCCGTGCGCAGACGGCTGGCGGCATCGACGGGATCGACGCCGTTGGCGATCTTCGCGGTCAGCTCTACGCGGCGCACGGGCGTCGCGCTGTAGTTCGAGATGGTGTCCGAGAAGATCTTGTTGTTGCCGACGATGTTGACCACGTTGTCCGGCGAGATGATGGTCGTGCCGAAGATGCCGAGTTCCTTCACGGTGCCCGTCACGCCCCCGGCCGTCACGAAGTCGCCCACCTTGAACGGGCGCAGCACCTGCATGAACACGCCCGCCGCGAAATGCGCGAGCAGCCCGCCCCACGCCGTACCGATGGCGAGGCCGAGACCGGCGAGGAGCGCCGCGAACGAGGTGGTCTGCACGCCGAACACCTGCAGGATCGCGAGGACCAGCAGCAGGTTCAACACGGCGGCGAGGATCGAACTGAGGTAATGCGCGAGCGTGGGATCGACGCGCTCGTTGCGCGCGAGCACCTTGCGCAGCACACCGGCGACGAGGTTGATGGCCCAGCGTCCGATGATCCACAGGACGATCGCCGCCACGACCTTGGTCCCGAAGTCGATGCCCCGGGTCATGATGAATACGCGGATGGTTTCGAGATCCAAAATGCCCTCGCTTGTGTCGTTGGTTGAGCCTGGAAGACGTGCAACTGACAGCGGCGGGAGCATGACGGGCGCGGTGGTGCGCGCCGTCTGTCCCTTGGCGCATTTATAGGCGAAGCGGCGAAAGCGTGCATCCAGCGTGCCCGCCCGTCTCAGGGTTGACCCTGCGCACGGGGCGCGCGGCGCTCGTTCGATTGAACCGGCGTGCATGGCCGTTCGGCTGTATCGTTGCGCGATCGACCCCGACACGAACCGACACTAAAACAGGAGGCCCGCCATGAACCTGCCGAACACCGATCTCCATCTCATCACCGTGAAGCTCGACGAGTTGCGTCCCACGCAGATCACAGTGGGCTTTCGGGAGGTGAACGCCAAGCGCGCGCACTGGCAGACGCTCGACAAGAAGGGGCGCGCGGCGGCCATCGACTCGCACTGGTTTCCCGCTGTGCTGGGGCCGAAGTCGCGCTACTACGTGGTCGATCATCACCACCTTGGCCGCGCGTGGCTCGAAGAGTCGGTGCAGAGCGTGCGGGTGACGGTGCTCAAGGATCTCTCGTGGCTCGAGCCCACCATCTTCTGGCGCATGATGGAGCACGACCAGTGGGTGCATCCGTTCGATGCCGCGGGCGAGCGCTGCGAATTCGACCAGTTGCCGAAGCAGCTTCTCGGCCTTGTCGACGATCCGTATCGCAGCCTCGCGGGCGAGTTGCGCACGGCGGGCGGCTACGCGAAGGACACGACGCCGTTCAGCGAATTCCTGTGGGCCGACTATCTGCGCCGTAAGGTATCCGAAACGCGCCTGCGCAAGGACTTCGACGCTGCGCTCGCCGAGGCGCTATCGCACGCGCACGATGCCGACGCGCGTTATTTGCCGGGCTGGTCGGGCGTGGTGCCACCCGCGGCGGCGGCGCCAGCGCCAGCGGCTGCGCCGGCCAAGGCGGCCAAGGCGGCCAAGGCGGCCAAGCCAGCCAAGGTCAAGAAGGGCTGAAGCGGGCGGCGCACCCTACCTCGCCAGGGGCAGACTCAGGCGTGCGCGGGCTTGCGTTCGTACAACCCGCACGCGCTTCGCTCCCGCGCCAGTTCAGCGTTCAGCGCGCGTCGGGCAACGGCGCCTGCGGCGGCGTGCCTTGCGTGAGGTAGTGGCAGAGCCACTCGCTGGCGGGGCCGCGCGCCGCGTCGGTGCGATGGATCAGCGAGATGTTGTAGTTCACCGAGCGCCGGTCCGCGAGCGCGACGCGCACGAGCCGACCGGCTTCGAGATCGGCTTCCACGAGGTGCTTCGGCATCGACCCCCAGCCGAGGCCCGCGAGCAGCAGCCGGTGCTTGGCGCCCAAGTCGCCGAGTTTCCACGCGCGATTGCTGTACACGCCGAAATTCTGGCCCTCGGTAAGGCGGCTGCGGTCGGTGAGCACCAGCTGCGTATGCTCGCGCGCATCCGAAATGCGCACGGGGTGCTCCGCCTTGGCGAGCGGATGGCAGGGGGCGGCCACGAGCACGAGTTCCACGGTGCCGATGGACTGGGCTTCGATCACGTGCGGCCAGTTGTGGTTCGGCCCGCTGATCCCCACCGCGCAGTCGCCGTCGAGCACGAGCTTGAGCACGCCGCCAAGCGCTTCCATGGTGAGATTCAGCGCGACGGTGGGAAACGTGAACGCGAACGCCTGCAGGGCCTCGACGAGCCGCTGCGACGGAAACATCACGTCCACGGCCAGCGAAACCTCGCCCTCGAGCCCCCTCTGCAGGCCGGCCGCCTTGGCGTTAAGCTGACCCATGAGCAGATCGAGGCGGCGCGCGTCGGCGAGGATCGCGCGGCCCGCGGCCGTGAGTTCCGGCTTGCGCTTGCCGCGCTCGAACAGCGCGACGCCCAGCAGCGCCTCGAGATTGGCGATCGTATAGCTGACCACCGACTGCGCGCGGTCGAGCTGGCGCGCCGCCGCCGAGAAGCTGCCGGTTTCGGCGACGGCGATCAGCGCGCGCAGCTGCTCGAGGCTAGGGGAGCGGTCCGAGGTGCGGTCCACGAGGTACGGTCCTTTTCGATCTATCGAAAAAATGGATGATAACCATCCATTTTAGACGATTGTTTGAATAGGTTTGGCCGGGTAAAGTGCACACCTCGAATAATGGAGTCGTATGCCGATGAACCCCACCGTCAAGCCCGCCGGCCGCTATAACGGCGTTGCCATGCTGCTGCACTGGCTGATCGCCGCGCTGATCGTCTGGGGCTTTGCGCTCGGCTGGGTCATGACCGACATTCCGGGCATCACGCCCACGAAGCTGCGCTACTTCTCGTGGCACAAGTGGATTGGCGTGACCGTGCTCGCGCTCGTGCTCGTGCGCATTCTCTGGCGCGTGACGCACACCGCGCCCGCGTTGCCTGGCTCTATGCATGGCTGGGAACGGCTCGCCGCGCACCTGGGCCATACCGCGCTTTACGTGCTGATGGTCGCGATTCCGGTCACGGGATATCTCTACAGCTCGGCGGCCGGCATCCAGGTCGTGTACCTCGGCATCTGGCCGATGCCCGTGCTGATCGGCCCCGACACCGCGCTCAAGGGCGTGCTGCGCGTCGTGCATATCTCGCTGAACTACACCCTGCTCACCGTGGTCGTGCTGCACGTGCTCGCCGTCATCAAGCACCAGTTGATCGACCGCCAGAACATCCTCTCTCGCATGCTGCCGTTCGGCACGCCGCGCGACTGACTTCGCGGCGCGCATGCGCCATCTCCATTTCCCGATACCTTCCACCTTGGACCGACTGCCCATGATCCAGCGTCTTGCCCATACTGCTTCCGTCGTCGCGCTCGGCGCGGCGCTCGCCGCCGGCGCGGCACTTGCCACGACTTTCGCCACGAACGCCAACGCCGCGGCCGAAGCCGCGAAGAACTCCGTGAGCGCCGTGTTCAAGCAAATGAATGTGCCGGTCGAAGGGCGCTTCAACCACTTCACCGCCGACGTGCGCTTCGATCCGGCGAACGTCGCGGCATCGAGCGCGAAGCTCGACGTCGAGGTGGCGAGCTTCGACCTCGGCGCGCCGGAATACAACAAGGAAGTCGCCGGCGACGAATGGTTCGACGCTTCGCATTTCCCGCACGCGACCTTCGTCTCCACGCAGATCAAGCCCGCCGCGAACGGCGCGTTCACGGTGACCGGCAAGCTGACCATCAAGGGCAAGACGACCGACGTCGTCGTGCCGGTGCAGTACCGCAAGGACGGCGCCACCCAGGTGTTCGACGGCACACTGCCGATCAAGCGTCTCGCTTACGGCATCGGCTCGGGCGAGTGGAAGGACACCTCGATCGTCGCCGACGACGTGCAGATCAAGTTTCACATCGTGTCCGCCGCGCACTGACGCGCGTACGGCACCGCTTTTTCATCCCGTTTCTCCCGCACCAGGAATCGATTCATGAAGACCACGATTTTCGCCGCGGCCGTTGCCGCCTCGCTCGCAGCCTTCGTCGCCACGCCGGCGCTCGCAGCCGCCACGACCTATAACCTCGACCCGATGCACACCTATCCGAGCTTCGAAGCCGATCACTTCGGCGGCGTCTCGGTGTGGCGCGGCAAGTTCACGAAGAGCTCGGGCACGGTCACGCTCGATCGCGAGGCGAAGACGGGCACGGTGGACGTGACGATCGACGCATCGTCGATCGATACCGGCAACGCGAAGCTCGACAAGCACGTGAGCTCGGCCGAATTCCTCGACACCGCGAAGTTCCCGACGGCCACCTACAAGGGCACGTCGATCCGCTTCGAAGGCGACAAGCCCGTGGAAGTGATCGGCACGTTCACGCTGCATGGCGTGACCAAGCCGCTGAACCTGAAGATCGACTCGTTCAAGTGCTTCCAGAACCCGATGCTCAAGCGTGAAGTGTGCGGCGCGGACGCATCGGCACAATTCGACCGCGCGGACTACGGCGTGAACTGGGGCCAGTCGTATGGCTTCAAGACGGCGACGACGCTGCAGATCCAGGTCGAAGGCGTCAAGGCGGACTGAGTTTGCGCGCGGCATGGGCCGCGCGTCGCTCGATGCGAAAAAGCCCGTGCGCTGTCAGGCGCGCGGGCTTTTTTGTTGCGGGAAGCGATAAGGATGACGAAGTGTCGTCAGTGGATCGGCGACGTTGCGTGCGTGCCGCGCGGCGACAGCGCGACGTCGACGACGTGCGAATGCCAGATCCCGCAGGTGGCCTTCACGGGCACCCAGGCGTACTTGCCGCGGACCTTGGCGAAGGCGCGCAGATGGATCAGTGTGTCGATGGACGGGGCAGGCGAAAGTGCGTCGCTCGCGACGGGCGTGGGCGTGGCATTCGCGGGCGCGGGCTGCTCGATTTTCGCCGAGAGCGCGCGCCGATCGGGCACGAGCAGCGAATCGTAACGCTGCGCCTTATGCACCCACTGGTCGAGCGCGGCAACGCAATTGACGACGGCGTCCGGCACGCGTATGCGGCGCAGGTATGCGTAGTCTTCGGGTTGCGGTTGAATTTGCGCCTGAACGCGCAGACTGAGCCAGAAAAGCGCGAGCAGGGCGCAGGCAAGGGTCGTGAACTTCATGATGACGTGGCCTGTGCAGCGGGGATGGGACGGCGGGGGAGGGAGTATACATGCTGGACGCATGCTCGCGCGCCGAGTCACTCAAGACGCTTGAGCCTGCGCCGTACGCTGCAAAGCAAAAAGCCCAGTCCGGAGACTGGGCTTTTTGTTTGATGCTTTGGTAGGCCGTACGGGATTCGAACCTGTGACCAACGGATTAAAAGTCCGCTGCTCTACCAGCTGAGCTAACGACCCAAAAGAGAAGCGGGATTATAGCGGCGTCTGGTCAACGCGTCAACTTTTGCCGTCATAAAACCGATGGAAGCGCCCGGAGCACGCCGTGCCCCGGGCCTTCCCTGTATGCGAGAGGCGCATTTCGCGGCATTGGCATTAGCCAGCGCCACGTCACGCCAAAACCATCCAGCAGCGCTTATTTGAGCTGTGAAAGCTTGCTCTGCGCCGTCTGGGCGACATCCGAGTTGCCGTATTGCGAAACGACCTGCTCGAGCGTGCGTTTGGCCGCAGCCTTTTGCCCCTGCTCGATCTGATTGTTTGCAATGGCCAGCAGTGCCTCGGGGGCACGCGGGTGTTGCGGGTATTTGTTGACGACGTTCTGCCACGTCGCGGTCGACCCCTTGTAGTCCTTCAGCGCATACAGCGCGTTGCCGAGCCAGTACTGCGCGGTCGGCTGGTAAGGACTCTGCGGGAACTTCGCGATGAAGCTACGGAACGATGCCGCCGCGTTCTTGAAGTCGCCGTTGCGGAACTGCTGCGAAGCGGCGTTGAACGCGTCCATCTCACCCGGCTGAACCGTGCCTTGCATGCCGTCCACGGTCTCCTGCTGCGGCTCGAACTTCTTGAGTCGCGTGTCGAGATCCGTGTAGTAGTCCTTCTGTTGCTTCTGCAGGGTCGCCAACTGGTTCGCCATATCCTCGTTCTGTCCGCGCAACGTCGCGACCTGCTGGTTGAGCTGGTCGAGGTGGTTGGACTGGTCGAGGATCGTGCGTTGAGCGGCGGACAGCTGGCTGGACAGGCTGTCCGTTTTCGCGCGCAGGTCGAGAATCGCCTGGCGCGCCTGATCGTCATCGAAGATACCCGCGTGGGCCGGCAGCGCCGCAAAGGCGACGCCAGCCACGCAAGCGGCTGCGGCTACGCGCAGCGGGGAGAAACGGTGCGACATACGCCCCTTCATCCAATGCTCAATTACTGTTGATACACGAGGTCAGCACGGCGGTTCTGCGCCCACGATGCTTCGTCGTGGCCCGTTGCGACCGGCTTTTCCTTACCGAGGCTGACGGCTTCCATTTGCGAATCGGGCACGCCCATCAGCGAGAGGGCGCGACGGACCGCTTCAGCACGCTTTTGACCCAGCGCCAGGTTGTATTCGCTCGTGCCGCGCTCGTCGGTGTTGCCCTGGATCAGGACGTGACGTTCCGGGTGCGTCTTGAGGTACTGTGCGTGAGCTTGCAGCAGCGACTGGTAGTCGTCCTTGACGGCGTAGCTGTCGAAATCGAAGTACACGCTGCGCTTGGCGAGCGGGCTGTTCGGATTGTTCAGCTCATCGACGTTCACCTGGGCGACCGCGTTCGGGTTCGGCTGGGTGTTCATCGCACCGGCGTTCGGGTTCGTTTCCTTGACACCCGACTTACACGCTGCCAGTGCACCGATCATCAAGACGGCCAAGGCCAGGCGTACTTTCTTCGACATCATTATTTCTCTCCTGAAGTGTTATTGCATAAAAGGACCCCAGGACGGCTCGCGTACGCTGCCGCCCTGAACGGACAGGATTTGCCGCGTACGACCGTCGGTCGATACAGCAGCCAGCACGCCACGGCCGTTCACCTGTGTGGCGTAAAGAATGTACTGACCGTTCGCCGCGAAGCTGGGCGACTCGTCATGTGTCGTGTCAGTGAGCGCCGTGGCGACACCGGACTGCAGATCTTGAATGTACAGCTTAAATCCGCCGCCCGTGCGTGAGATGTACGCCAGTTGCTTGCCGTCCGGGCTGGCCTTCGGGCTCGTATTGTAGTTGCCGGTAAACGTCACACGCTGTGCCGCTGCGGCGCTTTCGCCCTGGGCCGGCATCTTGTAAATCTGAGGCTGGCCGCCGCGGTCGCTCGTGAAATAAATCCAGCGTCCGTCAGGAGAGTAGTTGGGTTCGGTGTCGATCGTCGTGCCTTGCGTGAGGCGGTGCAGGCCGGAGCCGTCGGCATTGACGGCGAAGATCTGCGTGTTGCCCGTGCGCGACAATGCTACTGCGAGCGTGCGGCCGTCGGGAGACCAGGCCGGCGCCGAATTGTTGCCCTTCTGGTCCGAAATGATCACGCGGCGACCCGTCGGCAGGTCGTGCACGTAGACGATCGGCTTCTTCTTTTCGAAAGATACGTAAGCGACCTTGGTGCCGTCGGGCGACCAGGCCGGCGAGATGATCGGCTCGGGGCTCGACAGCGCGATATGCGCGTCTTGTCCATCGGAGTCCGAAACCTGCAGCTGGAAGCGGCCGCCCGTCTTGATCACGTATGAAAGACGCGTGGCGAACACGCCGCGATCGCCGAGCAGCTTCTGATAGATGTAGTCCGCAACCTTGTGCGCGCTCATGCGCAGGCCGCTTGCCGGGCTCGTGAGCACGAGGCCGCCGAGGCTTTCGCCCTTCACGGTGTCGTAGAGCTTGAAGCGCACTTCGTACTGGCCGTTGGCGAGCTTGTTCACGCTGCCCGCAACGAACGCGTTGGCGCCCTTGGCCTTCCAGCTGCCGAGGTCGACGGAGTCGTTTTCCGAGATCGGTGCGCTGCCGGCATCGATATTCGTAAATTTCCCGCTGCGTTGCAGGTCGGCGCGCACGATGGCCGCGACCTGCTCGGGCGAATTCGCTTCACCGGCAAAGTTAGCCGTGGCGATGGGGAACTGGGTGGAGCCCACGCCGGTGACGAGGACGTTGAGTTGTGCGTTCGCCGCGCCGCCCGCCGTGATCAGGCAGGACGCGACGAGGGTTCGCAGGCCAAGCTTCGTCATCAATGTCATGCTGTGATATTTCCTGAAAAAAGCAATTTTGTCATAACGCGCAACAGCAGACTGACCCGAAAACGTTCGAATCGTTCCTTATTAGCCACTGTTGCGCGGCGGCTTTCCTCAACCTTTCTGCGCCTTGCGCTCGCCATCAACCTGCCGGGCGCAAGGTGATCTTGAAGCTAGAAGGCGCCTTGCCGTCGGTATCGACCGGCATCGGATCCGAGCGCTGAACTGCCCGCAACGCGGCGTCGTCCCACGACGCGTTGCCGCTGCTGCGCGAGATCGTCGCCGAAAGCAGCGTGCCGGTCGGCGAGCAACGCACCGCGATCTCCGTTTCGAGACCCGACGTTTCGCCCGCCCACACGATGTTCGGACGCACGCGGCGGCGCACCTTGTCGGCGTAGCCCGGCGATGTCGCGTTGCCGCCCGAGCCGCTGCCCGTGCCGCTCTTCGCAAGACCGTTGCCGCTCGTACCTTCGCCGCCGCCCATCGAGCCTTGCATCTGCGCGATGCGGGCGCGGCGTTCCGCGTCGAGCTTCTTCGCCTGGGCGTCGGCTTGCGCCTTCGCCTTGGCCGCCTTCTCGGCGTCGGCCTTCTTCTGCGCGTCGAGCTTCGCCTGCTTCTGCTGCTCTTCTTCCTGCTGCTGCTTCTTGAGCGCGTCCTGCTGCTGCAGCTGCTTTTGCTTCTCCGCCGCGGCTTGCTGCTGTTCCTGCTGCTGCTTGAGTTTTTCGGCCTTCTGCTGCGCGGCCTGCTGGGCCGCGAGCTGCTGACGCTTCGCTTCGGCTTCCTGCTGGGCTTTCAGACGCTGCTGCTGCTCGGCCAGTTGCGCCTCGCGCTGCGCTTCCTGCTGCTTACGCTTTTGCTGTTGCAGCGCAATGTCGGCTTCCTCGGTTTGAGGCGGCGGCGGGGCAGGGGCGACCGGCGCGGGCGGCGGCAGCGGCTTCGGTGTCGACAGGTCCGGCACCTCGGTCCACAGTTCCGCCTCTTCACCCGCCGGCGTGCTGTTCTGCCAGCGGATGCCGTGATAGAGGAACAGGCCGAGCAGCACGTGCATGAGCACCGCGAGGGCGATAGCACGTCCTGTGCCACGCTCTCGCGGAGGCTGCAGCGGATACGAATCGTTCTTGCGGATCATTGCGATTTGACGAGCAGTCCGACACGTTTGACGCCATGCGACTTCAGGTCGGACATCACGTTCATCACCGTCTCGTATTTGACGGACTTGTCGGCGGCGATCACGACGGGCTGGTCGGGATGGCTCTGCTCGCGATCGGCGACGAAGCCGTTGAGATCGGCGCGCGTCATGGTCTGTTGCTGCGTGGCGCCGGAGTCATCCTTGTAGCGTACGCTCAGATTGCCGTCGGGGCGAATATTGACCACGACGGGCGGCACCTGCTGCTGCTGCGACGCGCCGCCGACGGTCGGCAGGTTGACAATGGACGGCGCCACGAGCGGCGCGGTCACCATGAAGATCACGAGCAACACCAGCATCACGTCGATGTACGGCACGACGTTGATGTCGGCCATCGCACGGCGCGAGCGGCTGCCTCGCATGCTCGAACGGACTGAGCCTCCCATCTTCGACTCCTTGCTTCGTGAAGATTAGTGGGCCTGACGCTGCAGGATGTTCGAAAACTCTTCGATGAAGGTTTCGAAGCGGATCGCCAGACGGTCGATGTCGTGTGCGTAGCTGTTATACGCGACCACCGCCGGAATGGCGGCGAACAGACCGATCGCGGTCGCCGTCAGCGCTTCGGCGATGCCGGGCGCGACGTTCGCGAGCGTTGCCTGCTGCACGTTCGCGAGACCGCGGAACGCGTTCATGATCCCCCAGACCGTGCCGAAAAGACCGATGTACGGACTCACCGAGCCGACCGAAGCGAGGAACGAGAGGTTCGCCTCGAGCGCATCCATTTCGCGCTGGAAGGCGGCGCGCATCGCGCGGCGGGCGCCGTCGAGCACGAGGCTCGGATCGTTCAGGCGCTTCTCTTTCGCCTTCAGGAATTCGCGCATGCCCGACTCGAAGATACGCTCGAGCGCGCCGATCGTGTGACGGTTGTTGGCTGCGCTCTGGTAGAGCGCCTGCAGGTCGCCGCCTGACCAGAAGTCGCGCTCGAAGCGCTCTGTCTGGGACCGCGCCCGGCGGATCGCAAACCACTTGCGGAAGATGAAAGTCCAGGAAATCAGCGACATGAGCAGAAGAAGCCCCATCACCGCCTGTGCCAGTATGCTCGCATTAAGAACGAGAGAAATGATCGACAGATCTTGTGTAGTGTTCATATAGGTTCGTTGTGACGTCCCGAAAGGGGCGAGCGGCTGCAAGACAACGCAAGGCTTCCCGTAGGCGGTTGGGAAGCTCTCGTGCCGTCGCGGCCGAACCCTGCTTGGTCCTGCATTGACCGGCGCGAGTTCACTGGCGTCGTATCAACGGTAATTACTGCACTGCCGTTGACACGGCGTACAGGTCTTTCTGGGGTCCACGTTGCAAGGCTTCATGAACGGGGGCCGGAATGGGTGCGGGCCGCATGGCCGTGCTGTCGACGCAGGCAACGCGAATGGTGCCCGTGGCGAGCAGCGTGTTTTCGCGCCACGCTTCCTGCATGAAGTCGACCGAGGCGCGGCCCAGCTTCTCGACGCGGCTGACGGTGGTGACGACGTCGTCGAGGCGCGCCGGCGAACGGTAGTCGAGCGCGGTGCTGCGCACGACGAAGAGCACGCCCGTTTCCTCGGCGAGCCGACGCTGATCGACGCCGCACGCGCGCAGCCATTCGGTGCGCGCGCGTTCGAAGAACTTCAGGTAATTCGCGTAAAACACGATGCCACCGGCGTCGGTGTCCTCGTAGTAGACGCGCACCGGCCACGTAAAGCCGCGCCCGGCCGGTGACGACGCCGCGTCCGGCTTGCTGGTGGAATTTTCCATGCCGCGCATTCTACCGGAACGCGAGGCCCCTACGTCTTTCGTACGACTGACGTAAGTATTAAATTTGTAAGGTATTTTTAGCCGCGGTGGATACTGGTACCGGCGAATGTCTGGGCAACGGGCATCAGTTCGATCGTGTTGATGTTGACGTGCCCGGGGCGCGTGGCGATCCAGTAGATCGAATCGGCGATGTCCTCGGCCGTGAGCGGCTGCACGTCCTTGTAGACGCTGGCTGCCCGGGTGTCGTCGCCGCGAAAGCGCACGTTCGAGAACTCGGTGCCGCCGCACAGGCCCGGCTCGATGTCGGTCACGCGCAGTGCCGTGCCCGCGAGGTCAGCGCGCAGGTTCAGGCTGAACTGACGCACGAACGCCTTGGTCGCGCCATAGACGTTGCCCCCCGCATACGGCCAGCGGCCCGCCACCGAACCGATATTGAAAATGTGGCCGCGGTTGCGCTCGACCATGCCGGGCAAGAACGCGTGAGTGACCTGCACGAGACCGGTGCAGTTGGTGTCGATCATGGTTTCCCACTCGTCGAGGTCGGCCTTCTGTGCCGGCTCCACGCCGAGCGCGAGGCCGGCGTTGTTGACCAGCACGTCGATGCCGGCGAACCCGGGCGGCAGCGCGCCGGGCGCGGCTTCGACCGCCGCGCGGTCGCGCACGTCGAGCTCGATGGGCAGGAGGGCGTCGCCGAGTTCGGCGGCGAGGGCGTCGAGGCGGTCCTTGCGGCGAGCCGTGGCGACGACGCGATGTCCGCCCTTCACGAAGGCGCGAGCGATGGCGGCGCCGAATCCTGCGGACGCGCCGGTGACGAAAACGATCATGGTGGCTCTCTGGTCGGTAGAAGGCGGGAAAAGGGGAGAGCCTACTTGCAATGCCGCATGGCGGCAAGAAAGGGACAGTACGCGCGCGGATCGCATGGCCGGCGCCGCCGCACGGCGCGTCGCAGCCCGCGGGACGCCCGAGCGCACTGGGGGCGGGCGGTTGCCTATTCCCTGCCGTTCCAATAAACTAACGCGCTCAATCCCTGCGTGACTGGCGATAGGGTTCCGAAATGGCGGCATTGGCGGTAGCCATGCGCTTGTTATTGGGGACTCAAGGTGGAACGACCCACCGTGAAGCGCAGGGTGCCGTTTTGCCGTTCGCCTGGGCAGCCTGATTTCGCGCGCTTTCGTTTGCGCTGCGGGGGCTGTCCTGCCTCGCGTGTGCGGCACCTCGTTCCGCCACGTCAAGGCTGGCCTCTTCGCCAGCAGCGCCGCGTACCCGCTACGCGTTCCGCGCGAGACCCGGTCAACCTGAACACACTTAACGGAATCCGTATGTTTGACAGAGCCGAAAGCACCATCGCCAACGTCGATCCCGAACTCTTCAAGGCGATCGAACTCGAGAACCGCCGCCAGGAAGAGCACATCGAGCTCATCGCGTCGGAAAACTACACCTCGCCCGCGGTCATGGCCGCGCAGGGTTCGCAGCTCACCAACAAGTACGCCGAAGGCTACCCCGGTAAGCGCTATTACGGCGGCTGCGAAAACGTGGATATCGTCGAGCAGCTCGCGATCGACCGCGTGAAGCAGCTGTTCGGCGCCGAAGCCGCGAACGTTCAGCCGAACTCGGGCTCGCAGGCCAACCAGGGCGTGTTCTTCGCCGTGCTCAAGCCGGGCGACACCATCATGGGCATGAGCCTCGCCGAAGGTGGTCACCTCACGCACGGCATGGCGCTGAACATGAGCGGCAAGTGGTTCAACGTCGTGAGCTACGGCCTCGACGCCAAGGAAGACATCGACTACGACGCGCTCGAAAAGCGCGCGCACGAAACCAGGCCGAAGCTGATCATCGCCGGTGCGTCGGCTTTCGCACTGCGTATCGACTTCGAGCGCATCGCCAAGGTTGCCAAGGCGGTTGGCGCGTACTTCATGGTCGACATGGCGCACTACGCCGGTCTGATCGCCGCAGGCGTCTACCCGAACCCGGTGCCGCACGCCGACTTCGTCACCACGACCACGCACAAGAGCCTGCGCGGCCCACGCGGCGGTGTGATCCTGATGAAGGCGGAGTTCGAGAAGCAGATCAACTCGGCCATCTTCCCGGGCATTCAGGGCGGTCCGCTCATGCACGTCATTGCCGGCAAGGCCGTGGCGTTCAAGGAAGCGCTCTCGCCGGAGTTCAAGACCTACCAGCAGCAAGTGGTCGACAACGCACGCGTGCTGGCGGAGACGCTGGTCAAGCGCGGTCTGCGCATCGTTTCCGGCCGCACGGAAAGCCACGTGATGCTGGTGGACCTGCGCGCGAAGAACATCACCGGCAAGGCGGCGGAAGCCGTGCTGGGCACCGCGCACATTACGGTCAACAAGAACGCGATCCCGAACGACCCGGAAAAGCCGTTCGTGACGAGCGGTATCCGTCTCGGTTCGCCGGCCATGACGACGCGCGGCTTTGGCGTGAAGGAAGCCGAGCAGGTCGGCAACCTGATCGCCGACGTGCTCGACAATCCGGAAGACGCCGCGACGATCGAGCGCGTGAAGGCGCAGGTCGCCGAGCTGACGAAGCGTTTCCCGGTTTACCGCTAAGCCACGCGATAACCCATGCGCTGCCCCTTCTGCCGGCACGAAGACACGCAGGTCGTCGACTCGCGCGTGTCCGAAGACGGCGCCGCGATCCGGCGCCGCCGCCGCTGCCCGGCCTGCGACAAGCGTTTCACGACGTACGAGCGGGTCGAGCTGGCGATGCCTTCGATCGTCAAGAAGGATGGCAGCCGCACGGAATTCGACCGCCGCAAGATCGTGGCGAGCATGCAACTGGCGCTGCGCAAGCGCCCGGTTGCAGCCGATGCGATCGACGCGGCGGTTGCCCGTATCGAGGACCAATTGCTCGGCAGCGGCGAGCGCGAAGTGCGCAGCGAGCGCCTTGGCGAACTTGTCATGGGCGAATTGCGCGAACTCGACAAGGTGGCGTTCGTACGGTTTGCTTCGGTGTACCGACGCTTCGAGGACGTCTCCGAATTCGAAGACGTGATCGAGGAATTCCGCCGCGCGGGCGCCAACAACCCCGCGAAAAAGCGCTGAGCGCATTCCCATTTTTCTTCCCTCCTGCCAGGCCGCTGTCGTAACGCTTGCATTCTCGCGAGCCGGCGTTGCGCGCACCAGCTAGCCGTTCGGCTAATTGTTTCGTTTCGTTTTCGTCCGTAGATTGATGGCAATCCGCTCGAACTAAGGATTGCTCATGAAGTCCGGAGGATTCACGCTCATTGAGACGATGGTCGTCATCGTCCTGCTAGCGATCTGCGCAACGGTTTCCACGCCTGTTTTCACCGCGTGGCGCGTGCGCGATCAGGTCGACGCGCGCGCCAACGCCATGCTCGGCACGCTCGCCTATGCACGCAACGAGGCCATACGGCGCAAGGCGCGCGTCACCGTTTGCCGCGTCGACGCCGCGCGCCATTGCCTCGAGGCGGCCAAAGCGTGTCCGTCCGGAATTGCCGACTGGTCCTGTGGCTGGGCCGTCATGATCGAGCGCGCCGGAGCGTCTATTCCGTTGCGCATCCAGCCGGCGCTCGATGCGATCTCCGTGGCGTCGGGGCTCACCGCCATCACGTTTTCGCCGCCGGCGGGGCAGACCATCGGCAGCTTGCGCAACTTCGAGATTGCCCCGCGGGTCCCGTCGGCGGCACAACGCGGTGCGGGCTGGCGTCGCTGCATACGCATCGCACAGGGGGGGCGGGCACGCATCAGCGACGGCGCATGCACGGGGGCGTCATGAGCCGGGTGAGCGAGCGCGGCGAGCGCGGGTCGACGCTGCTGGAGGTCGCCATTGCGCTCGGCATCATGGCGATGTGCGGGCTCGGCCTGATGAGCACCCAGCTCGGGCTGGCCCGGCACGCGCAACTGGCAGCGGCGCGCGAGCGCGCGGCCTTTGCCGCTGACGCCATGGCCGAAGCGGCGCGCGTGGCGCGGGCAACGCCCGCCACGACCGATCGATGGCAGGCGCTGGCGGCGAGCGTCGTGCCCGAAGGGCGGCTGACCATGTCGAGCGCGGGCGGCGACGCATCGATCGCGTCCGTGAGTTGGGCGGCGACACCGCACGGCGCAGCGTCGGGATCGACGCCGGTTTCGCGGGTTGCGCGGTGTCTCGATGCCACGGCTTCCGCCGGGCGCGCCTGCGTCGCCCTGGCGTTTCTGCGATGAACATGCGCTGCGCCCACGGGGTCCAGGAGGCTGGCCACACGCTGCTCGAACTGACGATCGCCGTGGCGCTGGGCCTGGTGGTGACGCTTGGCGCGCTCTCGGCATATCGCATGCAGCGCCTGGCATACGCGCAGGCGAGCGACGCTGCGCGCATCCACGAGGCCGGCATGAATGCGTTGATGCTGATCGGCGAGCAGATTCAGATGGCCGGTTTTGTTTCGGCGGACGCACGCTCGCCGCTTGCCGGCGCCGCGATCTTCGGCTGCTCGGCGGGGAGCCCGAGCGGTACCGATGCGGCGCTTGCCTGCGCGCTGCTGCCGAGCCGCTCCGACGGGTTGGCCGTGCGCTATCAAGGCGACAGCGTATCGACGTGGCCCGCCGCAAACGGCCAGGTTACCGACTGCCTCGGGCAGGGGGTTGGTATGGGGAGCGTGGAAATCGTGAACCGGTATTATGCCGCGGCGGCGAGCCACACGACTCGCGAAAGCGAGCTTTACTGCGCGGGCTCCGGCAAGGTCGGCAAGCCACAGCCGCTCGTCGAGGGCGTCGAGCGTTTGCGCCTGCGCTACTGGACGGCGGGCGCGGCGCAGGCGGTCGACGCTTCGGCGCTCGCTCGCGATCAGTGGGCGTCGGTCGTCGCGGTCGATCTGTGCGTGCTGGTGCGCGGAGCGGCCTTTGCGCGGCGCATCCGATACGTCGATTGCGATGGCGTGCAGGCGCTCGGCGCGGATGGGCGAGCGCGACAAGCGTTCTGGCGGCACATCGCGCTGCGTAACGTTTTGCCGGCAGCGTCATGAAAATAAGCCTGCGCGGGAAGCGTCGCACACTGGCCACGGCTCGCGGCGTGGCGCTTCCAGTCGTGCTGCTTGTCGTCGCGATGATGCTCGCGACCTCGGCGGCGTGGTTCGAGGCCGCGCTGCTGGGGCGGCGCAACGCGGATGCCGTCGCCGATCATCTGCAGGCCTTCCATGCCGCCGACGCCGCGCTCGTGTTGTGCTCGCGTGCGCTGACGAATGGCTCGCTGGCCCCACCAGCGGCGGCCACGCAGTCAGGCGAGCCGCAAGCCTGGCGGCGGCAGGACAGCTTCGAGCGGCAGACGGTTGCGCCCCTTGCTGCGTGGCCGGGGTCCGTGCGCTTGCCGCAATGCCTCGTCGAGGCCTGGCGCATCGATAGCCGTCCGCTGGCTCGCGCGTATCTCGTCACGGCGCGAGGGTTCGGCGCATCGGAAGACACGCAAAGCTGGCTTCAGGACCAGTTGGTCATCGAAGCCGAGGGCGACGCGACACGCGTCGAGCATCACTGGCGCTACGTCGTCGCGAGGCCCTTTTGACGAGGCAAACGGGAGGTAAGGTGAAGAGCAACCGGTACAACGCGTTCACACTGCTCGAACTGGTCATCGCGCTGGCGGTGGCCGCCATCGTCGCCGCCTTCGCGATGCCGGGGTGGAGCGCGCAGATCGCGCGGGGACATCGCATCGACGCCGTGGCCGCGCTCTATCGCGCAGCGCAACTCGTCGATACGCAGAGCGCGTCGATGGCACTTTTGCCCACTGGGTTCGACCAGGCTCCGCCGACGGGAACGCCCGTCTACCGCCTGCGTCTCATGCCCGCCGACGATTCCAACGGCGGCTACGCCCTCGTAGCCGATCCGGTGGAAGCCGGGCCGATGCGTGGCGATGCGTGCGGCGCCTTCGTACTCGACGCAACCGGCGCGCGCAGCAATCGTGCTGCAGGCAGCGGCGTTGTCCCGGCGTCTACGCAGATGTGCTGGAGGGACCGGTGAACGGCCTGGAGGGCTGCCGCGGGCGGCGGTGATCAGCCGGTGAGGTCGTCTTCGTCGGACTTGTCGCGGGCAGGCCGGTTCGCAGAGGTGCCGCGCTGACGCCGCACCTGCTGCCAAACGCGATACGCTTCCCACGCCGTAAAAGCGAGGCCGCCCCACTTGATGACGGGGCGCGCAGCCGAGACGATGCTCGTACGCAGCGGCTTTGCCACGATGAGCGAGATGAGCGAACTGACCAGCGGATATTCCTTGAGCAGGCTGCCGAGGCCGGAAGCCACGCCGCCGCCTGAGCGACTGAATCCGGGCACGACGAACCGCAGCCAGCTGAAGTTCGTAACCGTCGCGCGGATGTCGACGAGCGCTTCGGCCATTTCGGCACGCTCGACGCTCGCTCGCACGAGCAGCAATTCCTTGCGCAGGGCGCGCAGCTGCGGCGTCGACAGATCGTGCGCGCGGCCGCGGCGGGGGCGAAAAGCAGTGTCCGGTCGAGGTTGATTCATGGCGTCGGCTCGCGGCTAGGGGTTGCGCAGGGCGTCTCGGTCTTTCTCGAATTCCTCGAGCGTCGCCTGGAAGACGAGTGGCGCGGTGTGCAGCCCGCGGCGCGCCTTCAGGCCGCAGAAAATGGCCGCGATCGCGTAGACGACCGTGAGACCGGCGAGCGCCTCCCAGCGGTACGTGTCCCAGAAGGCGATGGCAACGAGCGCCGTGAGCGCGATCAGGGCAAGCATCGCGAACATCATCCCCGCGAGGCCAAGAAAGAGCACGCCGATGAGGCGGTCCTTCTCCTCGGCGAGTTCGATGCCGATCAGTTCTAGCCGCGTCTGTAGCATCGCGGACGCGGAGCCGAGCAGTCGGCGCAACGGCCCGTGTTCGTGTCGCTGCGAGTGGGTGTCTGTCGTCATGGCGATGGCAGGTGGCGCAGGCGGATGCCCGAGCAATGCGCAAGAAAAAACGCAACAAAAGACAGCGGGCTGAATTGCCCGGCGAGACCAAGCGGTGCGGTGGGCCGCGCCAACGAAAAGCCGTCAGGCAAGCGCTGCCAGCGCCTGGTCGAGCGCGCCGCGCGAGGGGCCCGGAGCCCACTCGCGTAGCGCGGCGAGCGCTGCTTTATTTGCGGTTGATCAGCAATCCGACCAGCACGCCCACGCCGGCGGCGATCCCGATCGACGCCCACGGATGCTCGTGGACATAGTCGTCGGTGGCGCGGGCCGCTTTCTTGCCTTTCTCGACCACGACCACCTGGACGTCGGCGGCCTTCTCTTTTGCCTGCTTCAGACGCGAGAGTGCCGTTTCGCGCAATTCCGAAGCGCGCTCACCCGTAGCGCTCGCAGCCTGCTTGAGCAGGTCCTCTGCGTCCGCGAGGACGGTTTTGATATCGGACATCAGCCTCTCCTTGTTGACTTCTGACATTGACTGGCTCCCATCGTGTCACATCACGCGTGAATCGTAACAAAGATACGGGCGCTGGCAAGCATGACGCGCCGCCACGACCTGCGAGTTCGCACGATCCGTTCCCGCGAGCGTGTATGGACGGGGCTCTGGATCCCGCTCACAAATAATCGCGAGGTGAGTCATTGATTTGATCCGGCACCTAAAGTTTCCTCCAATCGGCTCAAAATTACAAAAACTCATACCGGTGTGAGCCGATGTTCGTTCGCGGGGCGCAACCTGGGCCTGTATGCTTGAGTGTTGTAAACGTCTACTGGATCAACGGGCAGCGCGCGCCGGTTCGATCAAACCCGTTCACTTCGTTCAGAGGAACCGCACCATGAGTCTACGTCTTGGCGATATCGCACCCGACTTCGAGCAGGATTCGAGCATTGGCCGCATCAAGTTTCACGAGTGGCTCGGCAATAGCTGGGGCGTGCTGTTTTCACACCCGGCCGACTTCACGCCGGTCTGCACGACCGAGCTTGGCCTGACCGCCAGGCTCAAGGACGAATTCGAGAAGCGCAACGTGAAGACGATTGCGCTTTCGGTGGATAGCGCCCAGTCGCACAACGAGTGGATCAAGGACATCAACGAGACGCAAGCCGCTAACGTCGGCTTCCCGATTCTCGCGGACGGCGACCGCAAGGTGTCCACGCTGTACGACATGATCCATCCGAACGCGAATGAGACGCTCACTGTGCGCTCGCTCTTCGTGATCGACCCGAACAAGAAGGTGCGCCTCATCATCACCTATCCGGCGAGCACGGGCCGCAACTTCGACGAGGTGCTGCGCGTGATCGACTCGCTGCAGCTCACCGACAACTATCAGGTCGCGACGCCCGGCAACTGGAAGCAGGGCGACGACGTCGTGATCGTGCCGTCGCTGAAGGACGAGGAAGTCCTCAAGCAGAAGTTCCCGAAGGGCTACAAGGCCCTGCGTCCGTATCTGCGCATGACACCGCAGCCCAACAAGTAAGCCGTTCGGCCAGCGTCCGCGTCACGGGCGCCGAAACAGAAACGCCGCACGAAACGAATCGTGCGGCGTTTTTTCATGCGCCGGCGAAGCCGGGCAGGGCGGCGATCAGAAGAACGCCTGAATGCCCGTTTGTGCGCGGCCGAGGATCAGCGCGTGGATGTCGTGCGTGCCTTCGTACGTGTTCACCACTTCGAGATTCACGAGGTGGCGCGCCACGCCGAACTCGTCGGAAATGCCGTTGCCGCCCAGCATGTCGCGGGCGAGACGCGCGATGTCGAGCGACTTGCCGCACGAGTTGCGCTTCATGATCGACGTGATCTCGACGGCCGCCGTGCCTTCGTCCTTCATGCGGCCAAGACGCAGGCAGCCCTGCAGCCCGAGCGTGATTTCCGTTTGCATGTCGGCGAGCTTCTTCTGGATCAGCTGGTTCGCGGCAAGCGGGCGGCCGAACTGCTTGCGGTCGAGCACGTACTGGCGCGCGGTGTGCCAGCACGATTCCGCGGCGCCGAGCGCGCCCCAGGCAATGCCGTAGCGCGCCGAGTTCAGGCAGGTGAACGGACCGCGCAAGCCCTTCACGCCCGGCATGAGGTTTTCTTCCGGCACGAACACTTCGTCGAGCACGATTTCGCCGGTGATCGAAGCGCGCAGACCCACCTTGCCATGGATAGCCGGCGCCGACAGACCCTTCCAGCCCTTCTCCAGAATGAAGCCGCGGATGTCGTCCTTGCCGTCTTCTTCGAGCTTCGCCCAGACGACGAAAACATCGGCGATCGGCGAGTTCGTGATCCACATCTTCGCGCCCGAGAGCGCGTAGCCGCCGTTCACTTTCTTCGCGCGCGTGACCATGCTGCCCGGGTCCGAGCCGTGGTTCGGCTCCGTGAGACCGAAGCAGCCGATCCATTCGCCGCTGGCGAGCTTGGGCAGGTACTTCTGCTTTTGCGCTTGCGAGCCGAATTCGAAGATCGGCACCATCACGAGCGACGACTGCACCGACATCATCGAGCGATAGCCCGAGTCGATGCGCTCGACTTCGCGCGCGATGAGGCCATAGGCGACGTAATTGAGGCCGGGGCCGCCGTATTGCTCGGGAATCGTCGGGCCGAGCAGGCCGACTTCGCCCATCTCGCGGAAGATCGAGGCGTCTGTCTTCTCGTGGCGGAACGCTTCCAGCACGCGCGGCGCGAGCTTGTCCTGGGCATACGCGGCGGCGGCGTCGCGCACCATGCGCTCCTCTTCGGTGAGCTGCTGGTCGAGCAGAAGCGGGTCTTCCCAATGGAACTGGGCGTGTGCGGCCATGGTGTCTCTCCTTTCCTCAAATCCTTGAAATGGGCAGATTTGCGCTTGACGTGAGTTCCGCTATGCGGAACAATGTTTTGCAAATTGACTTTAGTGTAGCACCAGGGCGCCCATGTCTGCATCCGGAATGACTACGACTTCCTCTTTTTCTGCTTCGCTGGCCGAGGGGCCGGTCGACGAGCGCAAGTTCGTCGTGGCGCTCGCCCGCGGGCTCGACCTGCTGCGGGCATTCCGCCCCGGCGAGACGCTGCTCGGCAACCGCGATTTCGTGGAGCGCACGGGCCTGCCCAAGGCGACCGTGAACCGGCTCGCATACACGCTCACCGTGCTCGGCTATCTGCGCTTTGACGAATCGCTAGGCAAATATGCGCTCGACGCCGGGGTGCTGTCGCTCGGCTTTGCGCTGCTTTCCGGCACGGACACGCTCGAACTCGCCCGCCCGCATATGCGCGCATTCGCGCGCGAGGTGGGCGCCGCGGTGTCGCTGGGGTGCCGTGACGGCCTCGACGTGATCTATCTGGAGACGATCCGCAGCGAGACGGCGCTCACGCTCGGCCTCGCGTCGGGCTCGCGGCTCTCGATGCTGACGAGTTCGATGGGCCGCGCGTATCTGGCCGTGCAGCCCATCGATGTGCGGATGGCGTTGTTCGCGGAACTGGAGAAGACAGCGGGCGCCGAAGGGCCGGCGTTGGTTGCGGCCGCGAAACACGAGATCGAGGTGTTCGGCAAGGAGGGGTGCTGCTATTCGTTTCGCGACTGGCACGAAGACGTCAACGCGGTGGCGGTGCCGTTTCGCGAGCCGCGCGAGCGTCGCTGGCTCGTGCTCAGCTGCAGCGGGCCGGCTTCGTCGATGGGCCCCGAGGTGTTTCGCGAGCGCGTGGCGCCGCTTCTGAAGTCGCTGGCGCGCCGTCTTGGTGAAACGGTCTGATGAACGAGGCGCGCGCCGCAGCGCGCACAAAAAAGCCGACTTTCAGGTCGGCTTTCTTCTTGGTGATGTGCGCGAGGCTCAGTGGTTCAGGCGGCCGAGCAGCAGGAACTCCATGAGCGCCTTCTGCACGTGCAGGCGGTTTTCCGCCTCGTCCCAGACTACGCTCTGCGGGCCGTCGATCACCTCGGCGCTCACTTCCTCGCCGCGGTGCGCGGGCAGGCAGTGCATGAAAAGCGCATCGGCGTTGGCGCGGGCCATCATCGGCGCGTCCACGCACCAGTCGGCGAAGGCCTGCTTGCGCGCTTCGTTTTCGGCCTCGAAGCCCATGCTGGTCCAGACGTCGGTCGTGACGAGGTCGGCGCCGTCGCAGGCGTCGTGCGGGTCGTCGAACACTTCGTAGAACGGTTTGCTTTCCGGCGCGACCAGCGCCGGATCGAGCGGATAACCCGGCGGCGTGGAGATGCGCAGCTTGAAGCCGAGGATTTGCGCAGCTTCGATCCACGTGTAGAGCATGTTGTTGGCGTCGCCGACCCACGCCACGGTCTTGCCGCGGATCGGACCGCGGTGCTCGTAGTACGTGAAGATGTCGGCCAGCACCTGGCAGGGGTGGTACTCGTTCGTGAGACCGTTGATGACCGGCACGCGCGAGCTTTCGGCGAAGCGCTGCAGGATGTCCTGGCCGAATGTGCGGATCATGATGATGTCGACCATGCGCGAGATGACCTGCGCCGAATCTTCGATCGGCTCGCCGCGGCCGAGCTGCGTGTCGCGCGTGTTCATGAACACCGCGTGGCCGCCCAGCTGGAAGATACCCGCTTCGAACGAAAGGCGCGTGCGCGTGGAGCTCTTCTCGAAGATCATCGCCAGCGTGCGGTCGTGCAGCGGGTGATAGGTCTCGTAGTTCTTGAACTTGCGCTTCAGGATGCGCGCACGCTCCAGCACATATTCATATTCGTCAAGGGAGAAATCCTTGAACTGCAGGTAATGGCGTATGGTCCGGGAGGTCATGAAACAAAAACGGCGCCCGATCCGGCCTCGAACTACAGGATTGGGCCGGCGACGCCGCTGCGGTTGGTGGTAAGTCAAAGCAGCATAAAGGATTTTACGCATTTTGACGAGTTGCCCAAAATATAGGCAGGGCGGCCCGGCGTACGGTGGGTGGCACTTTTGCGACGGCTTTCGTGCCTGTTTTGCGGGCAGCGCGAGAGCCCGGATCCAGCCTTTCAAGTGCCTTGTGTGCACTGCGTCAAAACGGTCAGTGCGCTATAATCCCAGAGATTTCTTAGGCACGACAAACGGGCCCTGAACGTGTGTGACGGCAAGGTGGCAACACCTCGCGGCCGCGCCAGGCAAGCCCGCTGGAGCGGCCTGTGCGCCGACTGGCAGTGCGCCGCGAAATCGTCTTGTCGATCCCGTTGCGAGACCTGCTTGCGACACGCGTCGGCGGCGATTATCGAGACTTTACGCCAGGCGGGATGCGCGGCAGCCGTTTCCTATCCATCGGACTGTCCATGCGTGTGGCGGCGGGCGACCCCCGCGGCCGGCGTTCCGCGGTACCCGCGCGGGCGCAGCGCTCGTGCCGCCGTTACACGCTGCAAACGCACCCAGCAGCTACACACACAGGTACTCCTGCATGGCCGACGAAGCTCCAACCGAATACTTCATTCAAGGCATCACCAGCGCGGGGAAGAAGTTTCGTCCGAGTGACTGGTCGGAGCGCCTCGCCGGGGTGATGTCGAGCTTTGGTCCGAAAGCGTCGGCCAATGCTCGCGGCCCGAATGCGTATCTGCGCTACTCGCTCTATGTGCGCCCGACGATGATCGGCGACCTCAAGGTCGTCGTGCTGGACTCGCGCCTGAAGGACATCGAGCCCATGGCCTTCAATTTCGTGATGAACTTCGCGAAGGACAACGACCTCGTCGTGACCGAGGCGTGCGAACTGCCTCACGACCACGCCACGCAGCAAGCCAACGTGCGCTGACGGCGCGGCGAAGGCAACGGACGGACCCGCCTCGGCGGGTTTTTTTGCGCCCGACAGAAACAAAAACCCGCCGAGGCGGGTTTTTTGTGGTGCAGCTCAAAGAGGGGATGCCAGCCGTGGCCGGCAATCCGGATCTCTTTACTGCGCGGCTTGCATTGCCTTGACGGCAGCAGCCAGGCGGCTCTTATGGCGAGCGGCCTTGTTCTTGTGAACGATCTTCTTGTCGGCGATGATGTCGAGCGTCTTGCCCGAGGCCTTCAGAACTTCAGCAGCCTTAGCCTGGTCGCCGGCGTCGATTGCCTTGCGAACAGCCTTGATGGCGGTGCGGAACTTCGAGCGCAGTGCCGAGTTGTGCGAGTTTGCTTTCGCGGCCTGACGGGCGCGCTTGCGTGCTTGTGCGGAGTTTGCCATTGCGATTCCTTGTGATTGCGGAGCGTGGCGCGACCGACGCTCTTTGCCTGGATTTGAACGACCGGCAGCGATGCCTCAAACGTTCAAAACGGTATTTGCCAGCTGAGTTTCGCTCAACCAGCCGCGCCTTTTGTGCCAGAGCGGGTTGCTGACGCCGGGTTGCCGACGCTTTCCCGCCCCCTTTCCAAGACGCGTTTCGAGCCCTCTAGGAGAACTCGAATCGATAATTATAGCAACAGAATCATGAGGGTGGCAATCACAGTGCGATAGCGAAGACAAGCGCCGCCGGACGTGAACGCCTTTCACGCGACACGGTCACAATCAGCGCGCCTGGTCTTTGCCTCCCGCTCGCCTGCGGCGTCGTGCGGGGTTTTGCGCCGACCTTTGCGCTGCGCATCCGCGATGGAGCGGACGACGCCCGTATAATGACCGCCCCATGAATCTATTCCGAGCCCTGCTGACAGTCAGCGGCTTCACGCTGCTGTCGCGCGTGACCGGTCTGGCCCGAGAAACGCTGATTGCGCGCGCCTTCGGTGCGAGCCAGTACACCGACGCTTTCTACGTCGCGTTTCGTATTCCCAACCTGCTGCGCCGCATCTCGGCGGAGGGCGCCTTTTCGCAGGCGTTCGTGCCGATTCTCGCGGAGTTCAAGAACCAGAAGGGCCACGACGCCACACGCGCGCTGGTCGACGCCACCTCGACCGTGCTTGCCTGGGTGCTCGCCGTCCTCTCGTTGCTCGGCATTTTCGGCGCATCGTTCGTCGTGATCGTGGTCGCGTCGGGCTTGAAGAGCGACGGGCAAGCGTTCCCGCTTGCCGTCACGATGACGCGCATCATGTTCCCCTATATCGTGTTCATCTCGCTGACGTCGCTCGCGTCGGGCGTGCTCAACACGTACAAGCAGTTCTCGCTGCCCGCGTTCGCGCCGGTGCTGCTCAATGTCTCGTTCATCACGGCGGCAGTGGCCTTCGCGCCGCACATGAAGCAGCCCGTCTACGCGCTCGCGTGGGCCGTGATCGTCGGCGGCGTGCTGCAGTTCATCGTGCAGTTGCCGGGCTTGAAGCGCATCGACATGATGCCGCGCATCGGCCTGAACCCGCTCAAGGCGCTCGCGCACAAAGGCGTGAAGCGGGTGCTCGCGAAGATGGTGCCCGCCATGTTCGCCGTTTCGGTCGCGCAGATCAGCCTCATCATCAACACCAATATCGCCTCGCGTCTGGGGCCCGGCGCGGTGTCGTGGATCAACTACGCCGACCGCCTGATGGAGTTCCCGACCGCGCTGCTCGGCGTGGCGCTCGGCACGATCCTGCTGCCGAGCCTCTCGAAAGCGCACGTCGATGCCGATCCGCACGAGTACTCGGCGTTGCTCGACTGGGGCCTGCGCGTGACGTTCCTGCTTGCCGCGCCTTCGGCCGTCGCGCTCTTTTTCTTCGCCGAGCCGCTCACGGCCACGCTGTTTCACTACGGCAAGTTCGACGCCACGTCCGTCATCATGACGGGCCGCGCGCTCGCGGCCTACGGCGTGGGGCTCGTCGGCCTCATCCTCATCAAGATCCTCGCGCCCGGCTTCTACGCGCGTCAGGACATCAAGACGCCGGTCAAGATCGGTGTGGGCGTGCTCATCGCCACGCAGATCAGCAACTACCTCTTCGTGCCGATCTTCTCGCACGCGGGCTTGACGCTCTCGGTCGGCCTCGGCGCCTGCATGAACGCGCTGCTGCTGTTCATCGGGCTGCGCCGCCGCGGCATCTATATGCCGTCCTCCGGCTGGGCGACGTTCTTCGTGCAGTTGCTCGGGGCATGTCTCGTGCTGGCCGGGGCGATGCACTGGTGCGCCATCAGCTACGACTGGATCGCACTGCGTCATGCGCCGCTCGAGCGCATCGCGTTGCTCGGTGCGTGCCTCGTCCTGTTCGCGGCGCTATATTTCGGTATGCTTTGGCTGATGGGCTTCAAATACGCGTACTTCAAGAGGCGGGCGAAGTGACGACGATGACTACGCGGGTTCTGGATTATTTCAGCGCGCTCGTTGCCGACGACGAGAGCCTGCCGCTCACCGAGGCGGCACTCGCGATCGCGCAGGACGCTTATCCCGATCTCGATCTGCAAGGCACGCTTGCCGAGATCGACGAACTCGCGCTGCGTGTGCGCCGCCGCATGCCCGAAGGGGCGGACGTGCGCCAGCAGGTTGCCGTGCTCAACCGCTGCTTCTTTCGCGAGATGGGTTTCGCGGCCAACCTCAACGACTTTCTCGACCCTGAAAACAGCCATCTGAACGCCGTGCTCAAACGCCGGCGCGGCATCCCCATTTCGCTGGCGGTGCTGTATCTGGAAATGGCGACCCAGCTCGGCCTGCCGGTGAAGGGCGTGTCGTTTCCGGGACATTTTCTGCTGCGCGTGGCGTTGCCCGAAGGCGACGAGATGCTCGATCCCACCACGGGCCGCACGCTCACCGAATCCGACATGGTGGAGATGCTCGAGCCGTTCGTGGCCAACGCCGGCGATTCCGTGGCGCGCGCGCTGCGCATGCTGCTCGAGCCGGCCACCCGTCGCGAGATCGTCGCGCGCATGCTGCGCAACCTGAAGTCGGTCTATCTGCAGACCGAGCGCTGGCAGCGCCTGCTGGCCATCCAGCAGCGGCTCGTGATCCTGCTGCCGGAGAACATCGAGGAAGTGCGCGACCGCGGCTTCGCTTATGCTCGGCTCGACTATCTGCGCCCGGCGCTCGAAGACCTCGAACACTATCTCGACGAGCGCCCCGACGCGGAAGACGCGACCGTCGTCGAGTCGCAGCTGCACGAGTTGCGCCAGCGCACGCTCGATAACGACTGAAACCCGCGGCCTGGCCGCAGAAAAAAGCCCGCGATTGTCGTCGCGGGCTTCTTTTATCGTGCGGGGAGAGGCCGCGCCGTTACTTCGGCTGCATGCGGATCGCGCCGTCCAGACGGATCACCTCGCCGTTGAGCATCGGATTCTCGACGATCTGCTTGACGAGCATCGCGTACTCATCCGGCTTGCCGAGGCGCGGCGGGAACGGGACCATCGCGCCGAGCGCATCCTGCACCTCCTTGGGCATCCCGAGCAGCATCGGCGTTTCGAAGATGCCGGGCGCGATCGTCATCACGCGGATGCCGCTGCGCGAAAGGTCGCGCGCGATCGGCAGCGTCATTGCGACGACGCCGCCCTTCGACGCGGCGTAGGCCGCCTGGCCGATCTGGCCGTCGTAAGCGGCTACTGAAGCCGTGTTGACGATCACGCCGCGCTCGCCGCCCTCGCTGGCTGCGGTCTGGGCGATGGCGGCCGCACCGAGGCGGATCATGTTGAAGGTGCCGATCAGATTGACCGAAATGGTCTTCGAGAACGTGTCGAGCGGATGCGGGCCGTCCTTGCCCACGGTCTTCACGGCGGGCGCGATGCCCGCGCAGTTCACGAGGCCGCGCAGCGTGCCGCGCGCAGTTGCCGCGGCCACGGCGCGCGCGCCGTCGTCCTCGCTCGCGACGTTGCACTTCACGAACGTGCCGTCCAGTTCCTTCGCGAGCGCGTTGCCGGCGTCCTCATTGAGGTCGGCGATGACGACCTTGCCGCCTTCGGCCGCAATCAGACGCGCGCTGGCCGCGCCGAGCCCCGACGCGCCGCCGGTGATGAGAAATACGTTGCCGCGGATTTGCATCTTTCGTCTCCTGTTGTTGTGGCCATGCTGTCCCGCGTAGAGAGGCAATGCGCGCGAGACTCACCAAAAACAAAACGGGCCGGCTGGCGTCGCGTCCCGAATCACCTCGGGAGTGCGGCGCCAGCCGGCCCGCAGGCAAACCAGCAAGTATGCCGAAACCGGCTCCGGGGCGGACTTTGACCCGGCGGACTTTGGCCCGCTTACTTGAGCGCTTCGAACGCGCGCTCGCGAATTTCGTCGACGCTGCCGAGGCCCGAGATGGCGCGATACTGCGGCGCCTGCAGGCCGTTTTCCTCACCGCGCTTCGCCCAGTCGCTGTAGTAGGCGATGAGCGGCTTGGTCTGGGCGACGTACACGTCAAGACGCTTGCGCACCGTTTCTTCCTTGTCGTCGTCGCGCTGGACGAGCGGTTCGCCCGTCACGTCGTCCGTCATGTCCACTTTCGGCGGATTGAACTTGACGTGATACGTGCGGCCCGAAGCCGGGTGCATGCGGCGGCCGCTCATGCGCGTGATGATCTCGTCGAACGGCACGTCGATCTCGAGCACGTAGTCGATCGCGACGCCCGCCTGCTTCATCGCTTCGGCTTGCGGCAGCGTGCGCGGGAAGCCGTCGAACAGGTAGCCGTTCTGGCAGTCGGGCTCCTGAAGGCGCTCCTTCACGAGATTGATGATGAGCTCGTCGGTCACGAGTTCGCCGGCGTCCATGAATCGCTTCGCTTCGAGGCCAAGCGGCGTACCGGCCTTGACGGCCGCGCGCAGCATGTCGCCCGTCGAGATTTGCGGAATGCCGAACTTTTCCTTGATGAAGGTTGCCTGGGTTCCCTTGCCCGCGCCCGGGGCGCCCAACAGGATCAAACGCATGTGAACAATCTCCGATCTGTGTGAATTCTTGCGGCGCGGCGGCTGCCCCGCACGCGCGGTGGGGCGGCATCGTCAGCGTCGTGCGTCTCCTCGCCCGTTCGCTCACGGCCGTCGAGGCAGTGCTGGCGGGGGCGACGGCATGTCCCGCGCGGCTTTCGCCCGGTGTTCATGAGTGGCACTGGACACGGGGCGGCGCTGCAAGACGGTGCCGAAAAGCGGGGAAACCCCGACGCACAAAGGCTTTAGACGGCTCGCGCAAACAATTGATTATGCCATGGGATTTTTGCCCCACGGACGGAATTAAGGCCGGTATAACGCCTGCACACGGGCGAGGTCGGCGGGGGTGTCGACGCCCGGCGCGGGTGCCTCGGTCGTCACGAGCACCGCGATGCGCTCGCCGTGCCACATCGCGCGAAGCTGCTCCAGTGCCTCGACCTGCTCGATCGGCGAATGCGCGAGCGAGGGGTAGCTGCGCAGGAATTTCGCGCGGTACGCGTACAGGCCGATGTGGCGGTAGACGGTCGCGGGAGCCGGCGGGGCGGGCATTGCGCCGAGATCGAGGCGCGCCGGCGACCAGTGGGGCTGCCAGGCGTCGCGGGCCCAGGGAATGGGCGCGCGCGAGAAGTAGAGTGCAACGCCGCGTGCGTCCAGCACGACCTTCACGACGTTCGGGCTGAAGATTTCATCAGGCGCCGTGATGGGATGCGCGGCAGTGGCGATCGCGCATTCGGGGTGCGCGGCGAGGTGCGACGCAACGTCGCACACGAGCGCGGGGTCGATCAGCGGCTCGTCGCCCTGCACGTTGACCACGATCGCTTCGTCGCTCCAGCCGTAGTGCTCGGCGACTTCGGCGAGGCGGTCGGTGCCCGACGGGTGGTCGGCGCGCGTGAGCACGGCCTCGAAACCGTGGGCGCGGGCGGCGTCGAGTACGCTCTGGGCGTCCGAGGCGATCAGCACCTGCTGCGCGCCCGAAGCGCGCGCGCGCTCGGCCACGCGTACCACCATGGGCTTGCCGCCGATGTCGGCGAGCGGTTTGTTCGGCAGCCGCGTGGACGCGAGACGCGCCGGGACGACGGCGATGAAGGGTTGCACGGGTGCGGTCATGGCCAGTTCGAGCTAGGACAGGAAAGGGGGATTGGCGAAACCGGTTCGGGAAACCGCCTTGGGAGACGACAGCGCGCCGGGGGGCGGCGCGCGTGACCCGGTTTCGAGCCGGCAAGACGAGATGAGCGGAGTGAGCGGCGCGGGTGCCGCCGCCCGCGCGCCTTACGCGGCGCTCGGCCCGTGCGGATCGACCGGCGTGCCTTCCACGGTTTGACGCGCTTCGTCGACGAGCATGACCGGAATGCCGTCCCGGATCGGGTAGGCGAGCTTGTCGGCGTTGCAGATCAGCTCCTGCGCGGCGCGGTCATAGCTGAGCGGGCCCTTGCAGATCGGGCAGACCAGGATTTCAAGCAGACGAGCGTCCACGAAGTTTCTCCACAACCAGGGTAATGAGGCGATGATCGAGCGCGGCTTCAACGGGGACGACCCAGATGCGCGCGTCGTTCCAGGCCCCCAATTTTACTGCATCCTTTTCAGTGACCAGGATCGCGTCGGCGGTGACGTCGGCGAACGGGTTGGTTGCGTAGGCATAGTGGTCGGGCAGCGGCAGCGTTTGCGGCGCGAGGCCGGCCGCGCGCAGCGTCGCGAAAAAGCGCTCCGGCGAACCGATGCCGGCCGCCGCCACGAGGCGCAGCGCGCCCGGCGATCCCTGTGTGCCTGCGTCTTGCCCCACTGCGGCCGCGCCGGCGGCAAACTGCGCGAGCGGACGGCGCAGCGCCGGATTGGCGAGATGCCAGGCGTCGGCGGGTTCGAGCTTGAGCGCGAACGTATTGGGCCAGGCCGGCAGCGTGCGCTCGAACGGGTTGTTCACCAGCGTGGCGTCGCGCCGGCGCGAGAGCGGCTCACGCAGCGGGCCCGCCGGCAGCAGAAAGCCATTGCCGCCCAGGCGATGGTCGAACACCACGATCTCGACGTCGCGCACCAGGCGGTAGTGCTGCAGGCCGTCGTCGCTCACGATCACGTCGACATCGCCGTGAGCGCCGCACAGCGCCGTGGCCGCGGCCACGCGGTCGGGCGAGACCCAGACGGGCACGCCCGTGCGGCGGGCGATCAACAAGGGTTCGTCGCCGCAAAGGCGCGCGGGCGTATCTGCCGTGACGGGCGTGGGGCGGGCGATTTTCGCGCCATACCCGCGCGAGACCACGCCCGGCGAGAAGCCCGCGGCGCGCAGCGCCTCGACGAGCGCGATCACCGTGGGCGTCTTGCCCGTGCCGCCCACGGTCACGTTGCCGACCACCACCACGGGCACGCCCACACGAACGCTCTTGAGCCAGCCCGCCGCGAAGGCGGCGCGGCGCGCACCGCTCACGGCGGCGAACGCGGCGGCGAGCGGCGTGAGCCCCCAGGCGAGTGCGCCGCGGCGTTGCCAGGCGTGCGCAAACTGCGCTTCGAGGCGTTCCTTGAGACTGGAGACGGGGCCGCTCATCGGCAATATGCGCGGTAATTTGCGCGCGAAGCGCCGCACGCGGTATGCGGGAAGCAGACAGGCAGGGCGGGCATCGGGTCGGTTCTCCGGTTCCAGGTGAGCTGAGCGACAAACAGGACGGCAGACGAATGACCTGCGCATGCGAGTGATGCGGCACAGGCGTTCGTGAACCCGGCACTCTAGCGCGGGTAGGCGTTACGCGGCAAGTTGCCGGGCCGCACGCAACTGTCGGTTGCCTGCAAGCCGCGCGAAACGCCCGAAAAATCGACGCCTGTGGATAACTTTGTGGAGAAGTACATCCCGGGAAGGCGCAAAAGCCCATTCCTCGGCCTCTCCATCGGCCTGTAAGGATGTGATATCGATAAAAAACGTATAGAAATCAATGGCGTGAGCGATTTTTTCAGCGTTTGCGGGCCGGCTGCGGTCAGCATGCCGCATGACAGCGCCGATGTGGACACTTCGCGGGGCTTGCGGGCCGGGTCTCATTCGTGCTGGACTATCGCCCCCCGAACGGTCTATCGTCTGTCCGGCCAAGGTTTCTCAACACCCTTACGCATGCTATCCGACCGCTTCTCCGCTTCCTCCGCGCCTTCGGGCGACGTCGTCGTGCCGGTCTCGGCGCTCAACCGGGCGATCGCCTCGATGCTCGAGCGCACGTTCCCGCTTGCATGGATTTCCGGCGAAGTTTCCAACTTTACGCGCGCCGCGAGCGGCCACTGGTACTTCTCGATCAAGGACGCCCAGGCGCAGATTCGCTGCGTGATGTTCCGTGGCCGTGCGCAGTACGCCGAATTCACGCCGCGCGAAGGCGACCGTATCGAAGTGCGCGCGCTCGTCACGATGTACGAGCCGCGCGGCGAACTCCAGCTGAATGTCGAGGCCGTGCGGCGTACCGGCCAGGGCCGCCTTTATGAAGCCTTCCTGCGGCTGAAGGCGCAACTCGAAGCCGAAGGGCTCTTCGACCCTGAGCGCAAACGCGCGCTGCCCTCGCATCCGCGCGCCATCGGCGTGATTACGTCGATGCAGGCCGCCGCGCTGCGCGACGTGCTGACCACGCTGTGCCGCCGCGCGCCGCACGTGCCGGTGATCGTCTACCCCGCGCCGGTGCAGGGCGCGGGCTCGGCGGAAAAACTCACGGCGATGCTGGAGACAGCGAACGCGCGCAACGAGGTGGACGTGCTCGTGCTGTGCCGCGGCGGCGGCTCGATCGAGGACCTGTGGTCGTTCAACGACGAGGCGCTTGCCCGCGCGATCGCGGCCAGCGCCATTCCCGTGGTGAGCGGCGTGGGGCACGAAACCGATTTCACGATCGCCGATTTTGCCGCCGACGTGCGCGCGCCGACGCCCACTGGCGCGGCGGAACTCGTTAGTCCGCAGCGCACGCTGCTGCTGCGCGACCTCGACCAGCGCCATGCCACGCTCGCACGCGATTTCGGCCGTCTGCTCGAGCGGCGCGCGCAGCAGCTCGACTGGCTGGCGCGCCGGCTCGTTTCGCCCGTCGAGCGGCTCGCGCAGCAGCGCACGCACCTGCGCCAGCTGACGATACGGCTCGCTTCGGCCGGCTCGCGTGCCAGCGCCGAGGCGCGTGCGCGCCTGAACGTCATGCAGATGCGCTGGCAGCGCGCGCGGCCCGACGCCGCCGCGCAGCACGCCCAGCTGGAGTCGCTCGGCCGGCGTCTGGACGGCGCCTTCGCGCGCCAGCGCGAGCGCGAAGCGGCGCGCGTTTCGGAGCTCACGGCCCGCCTCGAAGTGCTGAGCCCGCAACGCACGTTCGAGCGCGGCTACGCGGCGCTGCTCGATGCGCAAAGCGGTGCAGCGGTGCGCTCGCCCGCCACGCTCAAGCCCGGCAAGCGGCTCACCGTGCATCTCGCGCAGGGCAGCGCCGACGTCGCGCTCGCCGATGTCCAGCCGCGTCTCGCCGACGGTTTCTGATCTGGGCTCGCAGCCGGCCTGCCGGGCGCGTTGCTTGCTGCTCAGCGAGGCACCGGCGCAATCGCCCGATCGCTTCGCCTCGACGAAATATCGTCGAGGCAAGCGATTGTTGCAGTCTCGTTGCAGGAAGTTTGCACACCGGTTGCGCGAAGATTGCAACGCGATTGCAGCCGTCTCGCCTGCGCGCCAAGCAGGCATGGAAAGCGTTGTTCGAGCGTCGTTGCATCGGCGCAAAACGCATCGCGGTTCATTCGGAAAAGCCCTGCGCAAACGATATCCGGCATAAAGGCCGCTCGTTTGCGGGGTTATTCCAACTCGCCTACAATCGAGTGCTCCATGCCGGTTATCACGCAGAACTCCCCATAACACGACGAAGGAACCGCATCATGTCATTTACGCTCCCGCCGCTGCCGTTCGCGAAGAACGCCCTCGCTCCGCACATGTCGGAAGAGACGCTCGAGTTCCACTACGGCAAGCACCACCAGGCTTACGTCACGAATCTGAACAACCTGATTCCGGGCACCGAGTTCGAAAAGCTCTCGCTCGAAGAGATCGTCAAGAAGTCGTCGGGTGGCGTGTTCAACAACTCGGCGCAGATCTGGAATCACACGTTCTTCTGGAACAGCCTCTCGCCGCAAGGCGGCGGCGCACCGTCGGGCGCGCTCGGCGACGCGATCAACGCGAAGTGGGGCTCTTACGACGCGTTCAAGGAAGCCTTCACGAAGGCTGCCGTGGGCAACTTCGGTTCGGGCTGGACGTGGCTCGTGAAGAAGGCTGACGGCTCGCTCGACATCGTGTCGACCAGCAACGCCGCCACCCCGCTCACGACCGACGCCAAGGCGCTCCTCACGATCGACGTGTGGGAACACGCTTACTACATCGACTACCGCAACGCGCGTCCGAAGTTCGTCGAAGCGTTCTGGAACATCGTGAACTGGAACTTCGCAGCACAGAACTTCGCGTAATACGAAGCCCTGCTGAATGCGCCGCACTGGCTGCGGCACATGCAAAAGCCCTCGATGCGAGTCGAGGGCTTTTTTGTTTTGTGCGAAGCGTTTTATACAAACGAAATTACGCAAACGCGGCGATGGTTTCCTGCGTCGAGCGCACGTGGCCCATGTGGCGGAACAGTTTCTCGAACGAAAAGTGATGCATCTCTTCGTTCAGACCCGAGGTGGCATCTTCGACGAACACGAGCTTGAAGCCGAGATCGAACGCCGCGCGCGCGGTGGATTCGACGCCGAAGTTCGTGGCGATGCCGCCGATGACGATGGTGTCGATGCCGCGGCGGCGCAGTTGCTGCTCGAGGTTCGTGCCGTAGAACGCGCCCCACTGGCGCTTGGCGACGATCACGTCCTCGGGTTGCGCGCCGATCTCGGGCACGAGTTCCGAGGCTTCGGCCGGTGCGGGCGGCGTGTCGGGCGTGCGGCCGGGCGCGTCGGCGGGCAACGCGAGCAGTTCGTTCAGGAGCACGTGCACCCAGACGACGGTGCCGCCCTTGGCGCGCAGTGCGTCGGCGAGCGGTTTGGCGTTGGCGACGACCTGCGCGCCGCTATAGGGCGCGATCTGGCGGCCTACGATGCCGTGCTGAAGGTCGATCATCACGAGCGCCGTGGTGCGCGCATTCAGTGAAAGTGCTTGCGTCATGGTTCACCTATATGTGAGGATGGCTTCACATAATCATACACGAATGTGAAGGAGGCTTCAGATATGGCGGCAGACCCGCTTGCGCGCAAAGAGGCGCAAAAGGAAGAGGCACGCGCCAACGCCCGGCGCGTGCCGCGTCAGGAACGCGCGGCGCGCACGGTCGACGCGCTGCTCGAAGCCGCAGGCGAAGCCTTCGCCGAGCGCGGCTTCGAAGCGGCGACGATGACGCAGATCGCGCAGCAGGCGGGCGTTTCGGTGGGCGCGGCGTATCAGTACTTTCCGAACAAGGAGGCACTGGCCCTCGCGCTGCGCAAGCGCTATGGCGACGAAATGGACGCGCGCTGGAGCGCGCTCATCGCCGCGCACGACGATGCAGGCAAGCTGCCGCTCGCGCAACTCGTCGAGCGGCTGTTCGACTTGATGGTCGATCTGATGCACGACTATCCCGCGTATTTGCCGCTGCTTTCCGTGCCGCTCGGCTTCAAGCGCGATGCGGCCGTGCGCAATCTGCTGCGCCAGCGTTTCACGGCGCTCTTCCTGCGTTATCAGCCGGCGCTTGCGTCGGACGAGGCCTATCGCGTGGCCGAAGTCATGCTGCAGGTCATCAAGAGCCTCAACCCACTATACGCCGCGGCGAAGCCGAAGGAGCGCAAGCTGCTGGTCGCCGAGTACAAGGGCGTGCTGGCGGCGTGGCTCGCCGTGCGGCTCGCGTGAGCCCGCGAGCCGCGGACACATCGCTTTAGCGCAGCAACGGATCGTCGCGCGACTCGAGCACGCGGTCGATCAGGCCGTACTCGGCGGCCGCGTGGGCCGACATGAAGTTGTCGCGGTCGCTGTCGTGCGCGATCTGCTCGATGCCGCGTCCGGTACGCGCGGCGAGTATCGCGTTCAGGCGCTCGCGCAGGTACAGGATCTCGCGCGCCTGCAGCTCGACATCGGCGGCGGTGCCCTGGCCGCCTCCCGAAGGTTGATGGATCATGATGCGTGCGTTCGGTAGTGCGAAGCGTTTTCCCTTTGCACCCGCGGCGAGCAAAAACGACCCCATGCTGGCGGCGAAGCCCGTGCACAGCGTCGAGACATCGGGCTTGATGAATTGCATCGTGTCGTAAATGGCGAGTCCGTCGTAGACCGAACCGCCCGGCGAGTTGATATAGAAGCTGATGTCCTTGTCCGCGTTTTCCGCTTCGAGAAAGAGCAGTTGCGCGACCACGAGGCTCGCGCTTTGTTCGGTCACCGGCCCGACGAGGAACACGATGCGCTCGCGCAGGAGGCGTGAGTAGATGTCGTAGGCGCGCTCGCCGCGCCCCGAGGTTTCGATCACGGTCGGGACGAGATTGAGCGCGTTCGGCGGCAATGCTGCATGATTCAGTGCAAAGGATGGCATGACGGGCCTCGTGTTTTTTCCGTAGGCGGCGCGATTGCGCCACTGCTGCCATGACGCCCGCCGCGGGTCGCCCGTGACGAAAATATTTTTGCGTGAGGCTGTCACGCCGGCCGCGTGCCGGACGTCATGAGGGAAAGGGCGGCAGCGAGCACGCATGGCGAAGGAGCGAAGCGAATGACGCAGGCGATCGACACAATCGAAGGAACGAGTCCGGAAGGCACCGGGTGTAATGAGGCAGCGACCCCAGTGAGCGACGAAGCCGATCCGGCACCGGCAGCGTGGAACGACGCGCGCAGCGCCGCCGCCTTCGGCGAGGCGCGCGCTCGGCTCATTGCGCTGGCCGCACGCGTGCTGGGCAGCCGTGCGGAGGCCGAGGACGTCGTGCAGGACGCGTGGTTCCGCTGGCGCGACGCGGACGCACAAGCCCTGCGCGTCCCGCAGGCGTGGCTCGCCACGGTCACCGTGCGCCTTGCGATCGACCGGCTGCGGCGTTTGCGTCGCGAGCAAGCGGGCGAACACGAGGCCGCGTGGCTCGACGACGCGGCGCCTTCTGCGGAAGAGGCGGGCTTGCGCGCGCGGCGCTTCTCGGACGCGCTGCTGCTGCTGCTCGAAAAGCTGGGACCGCTCGAGCAGGCGGTGTTCGTGCTGCGCGAGGCCTTCGACTGCGACTACGCGCAGATCGGCGCGCTCACCGGCTGCACGAACGAGCATTGCCGGCAGATCGTGCGGCGCGCCCGTGTTCGGCTCGCTCGCGAGGCCGTGCCGCAAGCGGCGCCAGCAGACAAAGTGCAGCACGCGCGCACGGTCGAGCGCTTGCGTGACGTACTGCAAGCACAGGATCGCGTGGGATTGATGGATTTGCTGGGGGTGACGGCAAACGCGCTGGTCGTGGCGAGCGCGGCCGAAGAGTCTCGCAGCGAGGTCCCGCAAGAAGCGCCCGTTGCGCGCGTTCTGCGCGCCGAAGCGCTTGCGCTGGACGGCGAGCCGGGCGTGGCGCTCGTCGCGCAGGACGGCGCGCTCGCCGCCTGGCTGCATGTGCGCGACGACCGCGACGGGCTGCCCGAGCCGGTGGTTTGTGTCGCGGCGTTGGAAGAAGGGAGCGCCGAGCCGGCCAACCGGCTCCAGGCGGCCAACCGGGCTTTCGGCGGGGAGGCGGTGCGCAAGATGCTGGCCCGGCTCGCTTCGAGCGACGGCGCGGTGTGCGTGTCCACGCTTACCGTCACCGCTCGCGCGTGCGCCACACACGGCTGCGCGACGCTGCTCACCGAGCCGCTCGTCCTCGCGTAAGCCAGGCCTCGGCCTGAATGGGCGCTAGCCGCGCAACGCGGCGTCCCAGTTGATATCGACGCACAGTACCTGCACGCCGTGCTCCGTTTGCAAGGCGACCGAGGCCGTGACGCACAGGTGCGCCTCGTTGATCGACAGATAGGGCGGCGTGAACTGCACGCGGCCTGGCGCCTTCCTTGCGCCGATGAAGTAAGGCCGCCGTTCCCAGCTTGCGCCTTCAGAATGCAGCAGCGGCCGGAAGCGCTTGGCGCGCTGCGACGTGCGGCCGTCGGGCAGCACGTTGTCGCCGATCTGGCGGCCCGACGCGTCGAGCAGGAAGCAGCGCGCCGTGTCGTCGAGGCCGAGCAGCGGCAGCGTAGCGTCGCTCATGTTCGCGCCCTCGGCAAGCTGCTTCGCGGCCGCTTCGATGGCGCTCACGTACGGCGCGAGGCGCGCCGACTGCGAACGCTCGCGCGCGGCCACGCGCTCGCGCAGGCGCGCCGAAAGATCGTCCATGAGCTGCGCGGCCTTGGCCGGCGGCACGGGCTCGACGTCGGGCCGCGCGAAATACGCGCCCTGCACGAAGTCGGCGTTGCTTTCCAGCGCGATCAGCGCGTCGCGCTCGGTCGAAAGGCCGCCTACGAGCACGAGCTGACCCGACTCGTGCAGCATCGAGACGAGCCCCGGCAGCACGCGCTCGATATGCGCGTGGCGGCTCGCCTGGGCGAGCAGGCTGCGGTCGAGCGTGACGATGTCGGGCCGCACCTGCCACACGCGGTCGATGTTCGAATGCTTCGCGCCGAAGCCATCCAGCGCGATCACGAAGCCCGCCTTGCGCAATCCGTCGATGATCTCCGCGAAGCGCGAATTCTCGCCCCCTGCCTGTTCCGACACTTCCAGCACCACGCGTTGCGGCTGCAGGCCGAGCGCCTTGAGGCCGGCGAGCAGGGCGTCGCCGTAGCTCGTGTCCATGAGCGCGGCCGGGTGCAGGCTCAGAAAGAGCCATTCGTCATGCGAATCGAACGCGTTGAAGTTGCCCAGATGCAGCGATTCCGCGAGACGCCCCAGTTCGAGCAGGTCGCCGCGGCGCGCCGCCTGCGTGAACACCTCCTGCGACGGCGCCTGCTGGCCTTGCTCGTCGTGCGCGCGCAGCGACGCGTGATAGCCGATCGCGCGCCGGTGCGCGACCGAAAACACCGGCTGGAACACGCTGAAGACGGTGTAGCCGCCGTATAGCACGGTGCGGCGGGCGCCTTCTTCGCCGGCGATGGGGCGAGACTGGAAACCGGGGGGATCGATGTCGATCATGCTGGTCATTTCGTTTCGATGGCGCTCGGGACGGACGTGACGGGCGGGACGCGTGAGCGTCAAGTTTACAGGATAGAACAGCAAAAAGTGTGCGAGTGCCGGGTCCAGCGGCCGTTCACCCGTGCAATGGCGCACGTGCTATTTCGGGATGGTGTGCGGGATGGTGCGTGAATCCGGCGCGAAACCAGGCGACGCACAGCCACGAGGCGCGCCGCACCTTTGCGGTGCGCGCGCCGGCGGTGAGGATGCGACCGCAACGACCCCGGGCCCGGCTTGTCAGGCGCGCTGTCAGGTCCGCTCGGACGGATCGGTCTTCTTCGCGGTGCGGCGCAGGTCCGACGAGAGCTGCGCGAAGATCCACGACGAGCCCGCCGTAATGATGCCCACGCAAATGAAGGTGGCGTGGAACGCCGGAATCACGTTCTCGCCCGTCTTGTGGCCCATGATGCCCGTGAAGGTGGTGAGCAGCGCGCCCGCGACGGTCACGCCGAGGCTCATCGAGAGCATTTGCACGAGCGAGAAAAGGCTGTTGCCGCTACTCGCGCCGCCCGTGCCGAGGTCCTTGAGCGTGAGCGTGTTCATCGCCGTGAACTGCATCGAGTTCACGGCGCCGAAGATCGCCAGTTGCGCGATGCGCATCCACAGCGGCTCGTGGGGCGTGGAAAGCGCGAAGCTCGCCATCATGAGGCCCACGAGCACCGTGTTCGACACCAGCACGCTGCGGTAGCCGTAGCGCATGATGAGATACGTCACGAGGCGCTTGGAGAACATGCCCGCGGCGGCCGTGGGCAGCATCATGAGGCCGGCCTCGAACGCCGTGTAGCCGAGCGCCACCTGAAGCAGCAGCGGAATCAGATACGGCATCGCGCCGCTGCCGATGCGCGCGAACAGGTTGCCGAGCAGCCCCACGCTGAAGGTGTGGATCTTGAAAAGGTCGAGCGAAAAGATCGGCTGTGGCGTGCGCACCGCGTGCAGACCGTAGGCCACGAACGCGGCGAGCGAAAGGATGAAGAGCACGAGCACGGTGGCGTGCTGGATGCCGAATTCGCTGCGCCCGTCGAGCGCGAACGAAATCGCGAGCATGCCGATCACGAGCAGCAGGTAGCCCGGCAGGTCGAAGCGCGGCGTGTCGGGGTTGCGGCTGTCGGGCATGAAGATGAAGGTGGCGATGCAGCCCACCACGCCCACCGGCACGTTGATGAGAAAGATCCAGTGCCACGAGGCGATCTGCACGAGCCAGCCGCCGAGCGTCGGGCCGATGAGCGGGCCGATCAGCCCCGGAATCGCCACGAACGAGAGCGCGGGCAGATAGCGTTCCGCGGGAAACGTGCGCAGCACGGCAAGACGGCCGACCGGCAGCAGCATGGCGCCGCCCACACCTTGCGCGACGCGCGAGGCCACGAGCTGGTTCAGTGTATGGGCGCTCGCGCACAGGAGCGAGCCGACCGTGAACACGAAGATGGCGCCGAGGAACACGCGCCGCGTGCCGAGCTTGTCCGCGAGCCAGCCCGATACGGGAATCATCACCGCCATCGTGAGCGAATACGCGATCACGACTGATTGCATGCGCAACGGTAGTTCGCCGAGGCTCCTCGCCATCGCCGGCAACGCCGTGTTGACGATGGTCGAATCGAGGGTCTGCATGAAGAAGCCGGTGGCGACGAGCCACAGCATCACGGACAGCGAGCGGGGCGACGCAGTGGTGCTGGACGCAGCGGTGGATTCGGACATGGGCGAGGAGAGGGGCGCGCAGGCAAGCGCCATTGTAGGGAAAACGGCGCGCGCACGCAGACGGCCGGGCCGGCTGCCGCAAATGTGGCGTAAGCGGCCGAGGCGCCGGGGCGTGCGGCGCCTCGCGCGTTTATCCGTCGAGGCGCGCCGCCGCCGCGAAGAAAGCCTGGGCGCGCGGGTCGAGCGTGAGCGCCACGTTGATGCGAATCCACGGGCTCGCCTCGCCTTGCGGGCGGAAGTGGCTGCCCGGCGAGACCGCCACGCCGAGCGGCTCGCCGCAGGCAGCGAGTCGGGTGGAATCCTCCACGTGCGGCACGCGCGCCCAGACGAACTTGCCGCCCGTTTGCGCATAGCCGCGCGCCGCGCTCGCCGCGGCGGTCGACGCCGCCGCGCTGCCGAACAGCTCCCACCCATGCGCTTCGAGCGTGCGCGTGGCCGACCCTTGCGCCTCGGCGATGCGCCGGCGCAGTCGTTCGAGGTATTTGCGATACGCGCCGCGCTCGAGCAGCGTGGCGGCCACGGCCTGCGAGAAGCGCGAGCCGCTGATGCTGGTGAGCGCCTTGATGGCCGCGAGATCGCGCACGATCGCCGGGTTGGCGACCACGTAGCCCACGCGCAGCGCCGAGGAGAGCGTCTTCGAAAGTCCGCCCACGTACACGACGTGCTCGAACTGGTCCAGCGCCGCGAGCCGGTCGGTGGGATCGGCCTGAAAGTCGGCGTAGATGTCGTCCTCGACGATCGTGAAGCGGTGCTCGCGCGCGAGTTGCAGCAGGCGGAACGCGACAGGCGGCGAGATCGTCGAGCCGGTCGGGTTGTGGAACACCGTGTTGACGAAGAACGCGCGCGGATGGTGCTCGGCGAGCATCGCGTGCAAATGGTCGAGGTCGGGTCCGCTCGCCGTGCGGCGGATGCCCACGAGGCGCACCCCGTGCAGTTTCAGCAGACCGTACAGGTTGTAGTAGCCTGGGTCCTCGACAAATACCGTGTCGCCGGGCTTGAGCATGTAGCGCATGAGCAGGTCGAGGCCTTCGCTCGCGCCTTCGGTAATGAGGATCTGCTGCGTCTCGGCGACGATGCCAAGCGGCGCGAGCCGGTTGCGCAGATGCTCGCGCAGCGTGGCGTCGCCCGTTGGCGTGCCGTAGTCGACGAGGCTAGCGGGGTCGCTGCGCGACACATGGCGGATCGCCTGGCCGAGCGCGTCGATGTCGCGCCACGCCTGCGGGATCGAGCCGCTGTCGAGCTGCAGCAGTTCGCCCTCGCGTTCGAGCTGGCTGAGCAGGTGACCCGATTCGTCGGCGGCGTTCGAGAGGTCGCAGGTGCCCATGCCGGAGAGTCCCGAGCGCGCGTGCTCGCTCACGTAAAAACCCGAGCCGTGGCGCGAGTCCAGATAGCCGAGCGAGACGAGCCGGTCATAGGCCTCGATCACGGGAAAGCGGCTGATGGCGTAATCGGCGGCGAACTGGCGGATCGACGGCAGGCGCGAGCCCGGGTGCGCCGCGCGCGAGCGGATCCACGTCTGCACGCCGGTGACGATCTGGTCGGTGAGCGGCACATCGCTCGCGCGGTCGAGTTCGAGTTTCATCTGGGTCTCGCTGGGTAGGCCGCTTGAGGCTGCGGTTTGAAACGGCAGTGACTGTTCGGTTTTTTGGCTGCACAGTTCCAGATGAACTGTTCGGAACTGTACATGGGATCGCGCGTCGCTGATCGCAATAATGCTCCTACCGGGAAGGCGCTTCAAGTCCTTGTCAGCCAGCCTTCCCACGGCCATCCGAGGATGACTCGGCGGCCAGTCTGCAAGGAGCACGGCAATGCGCGAAATCCGAATCTTCGAACTGGAACATGGCGAGCCCGTCGAAACCTGGCGGCTCGGCGAGGCAATTCAATTGCATGTGAGCGAGGGCGAACTGTGGCTCACGATCGCGGGCGACGCCGGCGACTACTGGCTGCGCGCCCGCGAGTCGATCGGACTGGCCGCGGGCGTGCGCGTGCACGTGAGCGCGGGCCGCGAAGGGGCGCGTTTCGTGCTCGCGCTGGGCGGCGCAAGCGCCGCTGCGCCGGCGTGGACGGTGGCGCCGGTCGACATGGAACGCGTGCGCGCGGCGGGTGCGAGCGGTGTCGCGGCGCGCATCGGAGAGGCGTTGCGCGGCTGGGTGCAGCGCGGGCAGTGGGGCGTCCGGGCGGCGGGTTGAGCCGGGTTGGCGTCGTTGCTCGTCCTACGCGATGTGCCGGGCGGCAGGCGTCGTATCGCCTGCCATTTCCCCCACGTAGCGCGCGCGCGGACGGATCAGCCTGCCGTCGGCGGTCTGTTCGAGCGCATGCGCGATCCAGCCCGTCACGCGGCCCGCGGCGAACAGCGTGAACGCCGCGCCGCGCGGCAGGCCCAGCACGCGTTCGATGGCCGCGAGCGCGTAGTCGAGCGTCGGCCGCGCGCCGCTCGTCTCGGCCACGGCCTGGGCGAGCGCGTCGACTTCGTCCATCGGCGAGCGCGCCGGCGCGCGTTGGGCGAGCAGGTCCAGCAAGAGGCGCGCGCGCGGGTCGCCATCAGGATAGAGCGGATGGCCGAAGCCGGACAGCGGCACGGCTGCGCCGAGTTCGTCGGGCGCGAGACGGTCGGCAAGATAGCGATGCAGGTCGTCGGCGCGCGCGGCTTCGTCGAACAGCGCAGCCACGCGCGTGGTTTCGCCGCCGTGGCGCGGCCCGGCCAGCGCGGCCAGGCCGCCCGTTGCCGCGCCGAACAGATGCGTGCCGGTGGAGGTGATGCAGCGCACCGTGAACGTCGAGGCGTTCAGTTCGTGGTCCGCGCACAGCACGAGCGCTGCGCGCAGCAAGTCGGTTTGCGCGCGCGAGCGCACGCCCCACGCCTCGCCTAGCTGGCGGTGCAGCGGCTCGTTCGACGGCGCGGTGGAAACGAGCGCCGCCGCGAGCAGGCGCATGAGCATCGCAGCGGTGTCGATTTGCGCGTCGCGGCCTTGCGCCCAGATGCGCGGCATCTGCGCGGCGGCGGCGGGCAACAGCACGAGCGCGCGTTCGAGCGGTGTGTGCCCGCTCCAGATCTTCAGCCATGCGGACCATTGCGCGGCCGCGATGGGCGCCTCGGGCGCCTGCAGCACGCGGCGCGGCGCGCATTGCCACAGCAGCGCCGCGACCTCTTCGAGCGAGGCCTGACGCGCGAGCGCGATGGCGTCCTCGCCGCGATAAAAGAGCTTGCCGTCGGCGATCAACGTGATCGACGATTCGAGCACGGGCACGCCCCAGTCGAGCACTTTCTGCGCGACCTTGCCCGCGCGCTTGCCGTCGGCTTTGCGGCGCGCGAGGCGGCGCACCTCGGCGGCGTCGTAGCGGTTGTGGCGGCCATGGGGCGAGGGCGCCGAGGCGATGAGTCCGCGGCTCACATAGGCGTAGAGCGTGGCCCGGCTGATGCCGAGTTCGATAGCGGCTTGTTCCGCGGTCATATAGCTGGACATGGTGGCTCGCCTCCTGGAACCGGAGAAATCAATCTATGTTGATCATCATAATCAAGATTGATCCGGGATTCGAGCGGCGCGACGATGCGTGACATCACTACGGCCCGTTTTCTCCACGCTTGCCTAGCAAAAGGACTGCACGCCATGACGCCACGCGACGCGCTCGATCACCTCTGGATGCTGGCGGGCTGCGACCCGTCCGCGCTCGACTGGCTCGACATCGAAGGCGCCGATCCGGGCTTGCCGTCGATTTTTCGCGTGGGCACGCTCGCGGCGGCGAGCATCGGCGCGGCGGGGCTCGCGGCGGCGCAACTGCACGCGCTGCGCACGGGCCGGATGCAGCGCGTGGCGATCGACGTGCGCCGCGCGCTCGCCGCGTTTCGCAGCGAGCGCTATTTGAGCGTGGACGGCCAGCCGCCCACGGAGCTGCGCCATCCGGTGACGGGCCATTTCCCGACCGGTGACGGCCGCTGGATCCAGCTGCACGCGAACTTCCCGCATCACCTCGCGGGCATCCTGCGCGTGCTCCAATGCGCGGACCACCGCGACGCCGTCGCGCGCGCAATTCTTGGCTGGGAGGGCGCGGCGCTCGACGACGCGCTCGCGCAAGCGGGCCTGTGCGCCGCGCTCGTGCGCGCACCGCGCGAATGGGCCGCGCACGAGCAGGCGAAGGCGGTGGCGAGCCTGCCGCTGTTCGAGATCGAGCGCATCGGCGACGCGCCCGCCGAGGCGCCGCGAGCGGGTGGCGGCGCGCGTCCGCTGGAAGGCGTACGCGTGCTCGACCTCACGCGCATCATCGCGGGGCCGGTGGCGGGGCGCACGCTCGGACAGCATGGCGCGGACGTGCTGCTCATCAACGGCCCGCATCTGCCGAACATCGCGCCGCTCGTAATCGACAACGGCCGCAGCAAGCGCTCGGCCTCGCTCGACCTGCGTGACGCAGCCGCGTGCGAGCAGTTACGCGCACTCGCGCGCGACGCCGATGTGTTCGTGCAAGGGTACCGGCCGGGTGCGCTCGCCGCGCGCGGCTTCGCGCCCGAAGCGCTCGCGCAGGTGCGGCCCGGCATCGTGTGCGTGTCGATCGGCGCGTATGGGCATCGCGGGCCGTGGCGCGAGCGGCGCGGCTTCGACAGCCTCGTGCAGTCGGCGAGCGGCATCGTGTGGGCCGAGAGCGTCGCCGCGGCAAAACACGGCAACGGCGCAGCCGGCGCGCAGCCATTCACCACGGCCCGCCCGTTGCCGTGCCAGGCGCTCGATCACGCCACGGGCTATCTCGCCGCGTTCGGCGCGATGGTCGCGCTCGCCCGGCGCATGCGCGAAGGCGGCAGCTGGCACGTGCGCCTTTCGCTCGCGCAAACGGGCCGCTGGCTGCAGACGATGGGCACGCTCGAAGACGGCCAGCAGGCGCCCGAGGTGGGCGCCGCCGATCTCGCCGATTGCCTAGAGGAAATGGACTCGCCGTTCGGGCGCGTGCGCGCGGTGGCGCCCGCCGAGCGGCTTGAACTTACACCTGCGTTTCATGCGCGGCCGCCGGTGCCGATCGGCAGCGATGCGCCGGCATGGAACGACTAGATGCTGTCGCGTTTTCGCGCGCTACTTGCGCAGTTCCGCGACGAAATCGTAATAATCGTTGCGGCAGTAGGTATCGGTGAGTTCGATGGCGCGCTGGTCGGACGTATAGCCCACGCGCGTGATGAGCAGCAGCGCCTCGTTGGGCGCGATGCTCATCTGCCGCGCGATTTCGTCGCTCGCGTTCACGGCGCGAAAGCGTTGCAGCGCGCGCACGATCGAAAGCCCGCGCTGTTCGAGAAAGCTATAGAGCGAATCGCCGATCGCGTTCGGGTCGGGAATCAGCGCGGCGGGAAAGGTCGAGTTTTCGACGGCCATGACGATGCCGTCGGCCAGACGCAGGCGCTTCAGGCGCGTGACGGCCGCCGCCGGCGAGAGCCCGAGTTGGATCACTTCATCGCGGCTCGCGGGCTGGATTTCGCGCGAGAGCCAGCGCGAGCTCGGCGTGAAGCCGCGCTGGCGCAGCATCTCGCTGAAGCTCGTGAGGCGCGAGAGCGGGTCTTCGATGCGCGGCGTGATGAAGCTGCCCGCGCCTTGCGTGCGGCGAATCAGGCCCTGCTCGACGAGCAGCGCGATCGCCTTGCGCGCCGTGATGCGCGAAACGCCGAGCGACTCCGCGAGTACGCGCTCCGAAGGCAGGGCTTCGCCCGCGTTCCAGCGATTGTCGTGGATCGCGAGGCTCAGCTTGCGCGCGAGCTGCAGATAGAGCGGCGTGTCGTTGTCCGGGTCCGGGCGCAGGTCGCGCCAGCGGTCTTCCGTGGGTGCGTTCATGGGAGGCAGGCATGAAAGGCGAACGGCAATTTTATGTCATCGATGCGCAATCGCGGAAATGAACGGCTTGCGAGAGTGCGTATGACCGCATTGCGCGCGAGGCGATACACTGGCCGTTCTTTGCCAGTGGGCGCCGTTGCAGCGCGCAAAGGGAGATCATGACGACCGATATCGCAAGCGTCGCATTGCCGGACGGCGAACGCATTCCGAAGCTGGGGCAGGGCACGTGGGAAATGGGCGAGCGCAGCGCGCATCGCGCGGCGGAAATCGCCGCGCTGCGCGAAGGCGTGGCGCTCGGCATGACGCTCATCGACACCGCCGAGATGTACGGCGACGGCGCGACCGAGCGCCTCGTAGGCGAGGCCTTGCAGGGCCTGCGCGACGAGGTGTTTCTGGTGAGCAAGGTGTATCCGCACAACGCGAGCCGCAGCGGCGTCGCGCGCGCGTGCGAGGCGAGCCTGAAACGTCTCGGCACCGACCGGCTCGATCTCTATCTGCTGCACTGGCGCGGCGGGGTGCCGCTCGAAGAGACGGTCGAAGGGTTCGAAGCGCTCGTGCGCGCGGGCAAGATCCGTCACTGGGGCGTGAGCAACTTCGACACCGACGACATGGATGAGCTGTTCGCTACGCCCGGCGGCGACGCGTGCGCGACCAACCAGATTCTCTACAACATCGCAAGGCGCGGCGCGGAATTCGACCTGCTGCCGTGGAGCGCCGCGCATCGCATGCCGGTGATGGCGTATAGCCCCGTCGATCACGCGCGCTTGCCGAGGCGCTCGCCGCTCGACGACATCGCTCACGCACACGGGGTGTCGGTCTATCGCGTGGCGATGGCGTGGGTGCTGGGTCAAAGCGGGGTCTGTGCGATTCCGAAGGCGGGGCGCGTCGAGCACGTGCGCGACAACCGCGCGGCGCTCGATCTCGTGCTCGGCGAGCAAGAGCACGCGGCGCTCGACGCGTATTTCAAGCCGCCGCGCAGCAAGCGTCCGCTCGAGATGCTGTAGGGCGCGAATGGGGTAGGCGTTTGCATGCGCGGTCATACCAGGCATCGGCGTATGGCGAGCAGACAGCCGGTGTGGCCGCCTGGGAACGCCACGCGCATCGCGCATCCGGCGACCGGCCCACGGCGGCGGTGCCCGGCCGGGGGACCGGGACGCCGCCGCCGACGCCAGGACTGGCGCGCCTGGCCGTCGCGCCAGATCGGAGTGGCTGCGGCGGTCTGCCTGCACCGCCGTACAGGTTCAATGACCGCTGCCATGGCCGCCACCGTGTCCGCCGCCGTACCCGCCGCCCGGGCCGCCCGACGGTCCACCTTTGCCGAATCCACCTCCGAAGCCACCGCCGAATCCGCCGAAACCCCCGCCAAAGCCGCCGCCGAATCCGCCTGCTGGGCCGCCCGAAGGGCCGCTAGCCGATCCGCCGTGGCTGCCGCAGCCACAGCCGCCTGAACTGCCGCCGCTGTTGCTACCGCCGCTGCTTCCGCCACCGTTGTTGGCACCGCCGCTGTTGCTGCCACCGCTGTTACTGCCACCGCTGTTGCTACCGCCGTTGCTTCCACCGCCGCCTTTCCCACTGCCGCCTTTCCCGCCGCCGGAGTTGCTGGAACCGCCTCCCGAACCGCTCGGTCCCGTCCCTCCCACGCTAGAGCTGCCGCTGCGGCCAAGCCCTCCCGTACTGGCCGTCGCGGCGCCCGCACCGCCGCCGCTGCCGCCGTTGCTGCCGCTCGATGAACCCGGGCCGCCACGGCCGCCGCCGTTGCCCCGGAAACATGCGCTGCCCGTCCGGCTAATGCAATCGTTCGGCGCGAATACCGTGGAAACGTCGCTCGCCAGCGCAGCCGAATCGGACTCCGAATCAGTTTTCGACGAAATGCTGGCAGCAGGCGAATCGGCAGCAACCGGTGCGCCGAAAGCCCCGAAGCCCTCGGCCCCGCTCGCCGGCAAAGGTGCGTCGGCGAGCAGGATCACGGGATTGATGGCATCGCCTGCAGCGTGCGCAGAGATCACGGCAAATAAAACCCCCGCGCCCACCGCGCACATGCCAGCTCCCCGGCTTATCCAATCGCAGTACTGATGAATGTGGATCTTTTTCATCTTGTTCTCCCCGCAAGGCGGCAGCGTGATGCGCTGTCGTCTCCCATGCCCCCGTGCAGGCCGCACGCCTCGTGCGCGTGCGCCGACTCCGTCAGGCTCGCAACCCGCTTCGCGCCGGCGTATTGGGTTCGATCCGGCTGGAGCGGTACTCGCCAAACAAAAGGCACCCGGTCAGGCCGTGCGCAGGATGACCGGTTTGCGCAGGACTGCTTGTGGATTGTCGGGACCCATTGGCGTGGGACGGCAGATTACAAGCGCGTCGAGCGACCGGTCATTCGTCCGCCCGGTGCGACGCCCCGCGCGTGTCGGGGCGGATTGCACTGGATTGCAGCGGCCGGATGCCTGGTGGCGATATAGCCAGTTTTGTGCCATCGGCCGGGGAGAGGCGTGTGGGGTGGACTTGACAATTGATGTGTCGCCCGCGTGGCGGAAAAAACGCGGAAAACGTTACGGCGATGAAACGCGCGCGCTGAATGGCGCGAATCGCGTTGCGAAAGCGGACAGCGCAACGAAGCCGGATGCGATATGCGCACTATCGCGCCGTCAGGTCGCCGCTTGTGTGGCCGCGGTGGCGCTCTGTTGCGCGCGCAATTCGTCTACGGGAATGTGGCAGAGAATGCGATGGCCGCCGCCCGCGTCGGCGAGCGGTGGAGGCGCTTCGTCGCAAATGGCGCCGAGCTTGCGCGGGCAGTGCGCGCTGAAAATGCAGCCGCGCCCCGCGGCGTTCGCGCCGTTGGCCGTTGCCGCACCGAGCGCGCGCGCAGCCAGCAGCGTTTCTGTATACGGATGCCACGGGCCGTCGAAGACTGCGCCGGCCGGGCCGCTTTCCACGACACGGCCCGCATAGAGCACGACGATGCGATCGGCGAGATAGCGCACGACATCCAGGTCGTGCGAAATGAACAGGTAGCTCACGCCGCGTTCGCGCTGCAGGCGTGCGAGCAGGTTGAGAATCGCGGCCTGCACGGAGACGTCGAGCGCCGAGGTGGGCTCGTCGCAGATCACGATGCGCGGCTCGCCCGCGAACGCCTGGGCAATCGCCACACGCTGCTTGAGCCCGCCCGAGAGTTGCCGCGCGCGTGCCACGAGATAGCGTGCCGGTACGCGTACGGCCTCGAGCAGTCCCGCGATGCGCGATTCGTCTGAGGCCTGGTGAACTGCCGCCGTGTCGTCGCGCGGCCGGGACAGCGCGCGCTCGATCAGCCGTTTCACGGGCAGCGCGCGATTGAGCGAGGCGTCCGGATGCTGGAACACGACGCGCAGCGCCGCGCGCTCGTCGGCGCGACGCCGCGCGACGTGGGCGTGCAGGCGCTTGCCGTCGAGTTCGACGGCGCCGCCCGCGTCGGGCGCATGCAGGCCGAGCAGCATGCGCGCGAGCGTCGTCTTGCCGCTGCCCGATTCGCCCACGACGCCGAGCGTCTCGCCCGCATGCAGCTCGATCGATACGCCGTCGAGTGCGCGCACGGCTTGCGCGCCGTGTCCGAAGGTGCGCGAGACGTCGAGCGCGCGCAATACGACGCGCGGTTCGTCTTCGCCATTCGACGGACCACCGCTCGAAGTCTGCGAACCGTCGCCGCCTCCGATCAGATTCCCGAACGGCAAGTCGATCGCGCGTTCGTGATAGTGGCAGCGCGACATCTGTTCGCCGTGCGGCGAGGCCATGCGATGCGGCGGCGGCGCTTCCACGCGGCAACGCGCGTCGGCGAGGCGACAGCGCGGTGCGTAGATGCAGCCGGGCGAGTTCACGCCAGGCGCCGGCAACTCGCCCGGTATCGTGTCGAGCGCGCCCGCATGCTTGTTGCGGCCCTGCGCCGGCAGGCAGCGCAGCAGGCCGACCGTGTACGGATGCCGCGCGCGCTCGAACACGTCGCGCGTGGCGCCTTCCTCGACGAGCCGCCCCGCGTAGAGCACGCCCACGCGTTCGCACATGCGCCCGATCACCGCGAGGTCGTGGCTGATGAGCAGCACCGCCATGCCCAGTTCCGCACGCAGCTTCGCGATGAGGTCGAGCACCTCGGCCTCGACGGTGGCGTCGAGGCCCGTGGTCGGTTCGTCGAGAATCAGGAGCGTGGGGTTCGACGCGAGCGCCATCGCGATCACCACGCGCTGCTGCATGCCGCCCGAGAGCTGATGCGGATAGCTCGCCAGCACGCGGCCCGGATCGGCAATGCGCACACGTTCGAGCATCGCGTGCGAGCGCGAGCGGGCCACGCTCGCGTCGGCGCCCGTGGCTTCGAACGCTTCGTTCAGCTGGCGGGCAATCGTGAGCGTGGGATTGAGTGCGCTGGCGGGGTCCTGATAGACCATCGAAACGGCGTTGGCGCGCAGCGCGCGCAGGCCGTCGGCGTCGAGCGCGAGCACGTCGTCGCCCGCGATCGCGATGCGCCCGGCCTTCACGCGGCCGTTGCGCGGGAGATAGCGCAGCGCGGCGAGCGCGACCGTCGACTTGCCGCAGCCCGATTCGCCGACGAGCCCATACGCTTCGCCGCGCCGGATGCGCAGCGAGACGTCGGTGAGCACGTCGCGGTCGCGCCCGCGCACGCGGTAAGCGACGGTGAGGCCGACGAGCGCGAGCGCGTCGTCGTCGCGCGGCGCACTGAAGGTGGCGAGAGCGGGGCGTGAAGAAGCGGGGCGGTTCACGATTGGAGCACCTCGCGCAGGCTGTCGGCGATCAGGTTCACGGCCACCACGAGCGAGGCGATGGCGAGCGCGTCGAACGCCACGGTCCACCATGCGCCGCCCGCGAGCAGCGTGTACGACTCGGCGAGCGCGAGCCCCCAGTCGGCGGACGGCGGCTGGATGCCGAAGCCGAGGAACGAGAGCGTCGCCACCGCGAAGATCGCATAGCCGAGGCGTACCGTCGCCTCGACGACGATGGGCGGCCAGACGTTGGGCAGAATCTCCGTGAACATCACGGCGAACGCGCTCGCGCCGCGCAGGCGAGCCGCCGCCACGTAGTCGAGATGGCGCTCGGCGAGCACCGCCGCGCGCACCGTGCGCGCGATGAGCGGCGCAAACGTGATGCCGATCACGAGCACCACGGCGAGATTCGAGGCGCCCACGGCCGCGAGCACGAGCAGCGCGACGATCACGAGCGGCAGCGCGAGCACGGCATCGAGCGTGCGCGCGACGAGCGTGCCGACTGCGCCTTCGAAATAGCCCGTGATCAGCCCGAGCGCCGCGCCCGCGAGCGTGCCGACGAGCGTGGCGAGCGGCGCGATCGTGAGGATGTCGCGCGCGCCCACGATCACGCGCGAGCAGATCTCGCGGCCGAGCTGGTCGGTGCCGCACCAGTGCGTATGGTCCGGCGGCAGGAGCGAGCTGAGCGGATCGGACGCGTAGGCGTCGTGCGGCGCGAACCACGGGCCCGCGAGTGCGCAGACGATCCACCATAAGAGGATCAGCGCACCCGCGACGAACGAGGGCGAGCGCAGCAGCAGATGCAGCGTGTCGCGCAGACGCGTGTCGGCGAGCGCTTCTTCGCCCGGTTCGCCGCCCGGGAGAATTGCTTCGGATGCCGTATCGTTCATGTGCCTCCCGGCGCGCGCAGGCGCGGGTCGAGCAATGCGTGCAGGGCGTCGGCGGCGAGATTGGCGAGTGTATAGACCGCGCCCACCGCAAGCACGCCCGCTTCGAGCAACGGGAAGTCCTTGGCCTTCGCGGCGTTGAAGATGAGGGAGCCTACGCCAGGATAGCGGAACAGCGATTCGACCACAACGAGCCCGCCAATCAGATAGCCGAGCTGCGTGGCCGCCACCGTCACGCTGGGCAGCAGCGCATTGCGCAGCACGTGCCGCACGATCACGACGTGGCTCGGCAGCCCCTTGAGAATCGCGGTGCGCGTGTAGTCGGCATCGAGCGCCGTGATCGTGCCCGCACGCGCGATGCGTGCGAGATAGCCGAAGAACACGAGCACGAGCGGCAGCACGGGCAGCACGAGGTGCCGCAATTGTTCGAGCGCGCCCGCGCCGCTGGGCGCGGTGGCCTCGATAGGCAGCCAGCGCAGCCACACGCCGAAGATGAGGATCAGCACGATCGACGAGACGAATTCCGGCACTGCGCTCGCGCACAGGCCGCCCGTGCTGATCGCGCGGTCGATCAGGCGGCCTTCGTGGAGCGCCGCCCATACGCCGCCCGCAATGCCGAGCGGCACCACCACGACGAATGCGAGCAGGCCGAGCCTGGCCGACTGCAGGAGCGCGTCCCCCACGAACGGCGCGACGGGCTGCTTGTAGCTCCACGACATGCCGAAGTCGCCGCGCAGCGCATGCGTGATCCACGAAACGTACTGGTCGAGCACCGGCCGGTCCGCGCCCAGTTCGTGATTGAGGGCGGCCACGGCGCGCGCGTCGGCGAGCGGGCCCAGCACCGCGCGGCCGATATCGCCGGGCAGCAGCTGGCCGCCCGCGAACACGAGTACCGAGAGCAGCCAGAGCGTGAAGATCGCCCAGGCGGCGCGCCGGCCGAGAAAGCGCGCGACGCCGGCGCGTGGGGCGAATGCGCGCGCGGTGCCGGCCGGATTCGATATGGGCGGGAGCGGAGTAGCCATCGGACCTCCGTTTCGGGTGCGCTTGGGCCGGTTCAGGCGGCGAGCGTCGCGCGGTCGAAATAGAGCTGGGCGAGCGCCGTGAAGCGCACACCCGAAAGCACGGCGCGCTGTGCGATCAACTGGTCGTAGAAGTACGGGATGATCACGGGCGTCTCGTCGAGCAGCAGCGTCTGAATCTGCCTCGCCACCTGCTTCTGGGCCGCTACGTCGAGCGTCGCCGCGAACTGCGCGACCAGCTTGTCGTACTGCGCATTGCGAAAGTGCGCAGCATTCCACGTGCCGCCCGAGGTGAGTGGCGCGTTGAGAAACACGTTCGGCACGCCGCGGTGCCCATAGTCGGTAATGCCGAGCGGCGAGTCGAGCCAGTCCGATTTGCCGAACGTGCCCGCGCCGTAGTACTGCGACTGGCTTTCCACCTTGAGCGCGATGCGGATGCCGACCGCCTTCGCCGCGTTCTGCACGACCACGGCGAGGTCCGGTATCTCCATGTACTTCTCGGTGGTGAGCGTCACGTCGAAGCCGTTGGGCACGCCCGCCTGCGCGAGCAACTGGCGTGCCTTCGCGACGTCGATCTTGCGCTGGGGCACGTCGGTCGCCGTGGACGGGAAGATGGGCGCGAACGGGCTGTCGTTGCCCACCACGGCGCGGCCCTTGAACAGCCCGCGCACGAGCACGTCGCGATCGAGCGCAAGCGCAAGCGCCTGGCGTACGCGCTTGTCCTTGAACGTGGGCGAGTCGTTGCGCATGTGGATCTGGCGATGCGCGCTCGAGCGCACGCCGATCACCTTGAAGTCGGGATTGTTCAGGATGCCGATGCCGCCCTGCACGGTGAAGGTGCCCATCACGTCGGCCTGGTGGCCTTGCAGCGCGAGCAACTGCGCCTGCTCGTCGGCGTAGAAGGCGAACTCCACGCGCGCGGGCAGCGCCTTGTCGCCCCAATAGTCGGGATTGCGCACGAAGCTCACGCCGCGCCGCGCTTCGAATTTGTCGAGCTTGAACGGCCCGGTGCCGATAAAGCTCTTTTCGTAATTGCCCGCATAGTTGGCGGGCAGCATCACGGCGTTGTAGTTGTCCGAAGAAACGTAGTAGGCGAAGTTGCCGTTGGGCGCGTCGAGATGGAACTCGACCGTGTGATCGTCGACGGCCTTCGTGCCGCCTTTCGAGAGCACGCCCTTGAGCACCGAGAGCGCCGCCGAGCCGCTTGCGGGGTCGGCGAGGCGATCGAAGGTCGCCACCACGTCCTTCGCGCCGAACGGCTGGCCGTCGTGGAATTTCACGTTGGGGCGCAGCTTGAACGTCCAGACGTCTGCTTTGGCGTTGGCTTGCCAGGAGAGCGCGAGGGCGGGTTGCAGATGGCCTTGCGCGTCGTCGTTGGCGAGGAATTCGCCGGTCTGGTTCAGGAGGCACAGCGCGCCCGCATCGGTCACGGTGAGCGGATCGACCGCGCCCGCGGGCATCAGGTGCGCCACGCGGATGGTCTGCTCGCCGGGCTTTGCCGCGCCCTGGGCATGCGCGCCGCGCGGCACGGCGAGTCCCGCAAACCCGGGCAGTGCCGTGAGGCCTACTGCGCTGGCATAGCGCAGCAGCTCGCGGCGCGTGAGGCGGCCGGCAGCGAATTCGTCGAGTGCGTGGTTGCCGTGGTCGCCGGCCTCGGGGCGCAGCGCTTCGAGGCGGGACGGGTCGGACACGTCATGCGGACGGCGGGACTGCGGTCGTTTCATCGGTGCGGGTTTCCGTGCGTTTTCCGTTCAGGGGACGCGCGAGGCCCGAGGGCTTGCGCGACGGCGGCATGCGGTACGGCAGACGACGAATGGGTGCAGCAAGGTGAAACGATTGACGGGGCTATCGGGCGCACCAGGCGCGCAATAGCAGCGCCTAGTTTACGCGCTTTCGGCAAACGAGGCGAAGGGTAGGGTTTCGCGGGGTTGCGCGCGCGTGGCGCGCCGTGCAGTCGTCAGAGGGGCGCGAGTGTCCTAGCGGGCCACGGCGGGCCGGCGCCAGCGATGGAACAGCACCGAGCCGATCCAGCAGGCGATGAATGCCGCGACGATGCCGTAGCCCAGTTCGCCGAAGCGCTCGTTCAGACCTGCGATGAGCGTCCACGCGCCGCCGCTCGCGCCGAGCTTGTCGGCGATGAGCCCGAGGGCTTCCACGCCGCCGATCACGATCGCCACGAGCGCCGAGACGAACGTGATGCTCGCGTTGTAGTAGAGCTTGCGCCTGGGATCGTCCATCGCCCAGCCGTAGGCGTGGACCATCAGCACGTTGTCGGTGGAATCGACGAGCGTCATGCCCGCCGTGAAGAGCGCGGGGAACACGAGAATCGAATAGATCGGCAGGCCCTTGCCCGCTTCGGCGGCGGCGATGGCGAGCAGGCCGATTTCGGTGGCCGTGTCGAAGCCGAGGCCGAACAGCACGCCCACGGGGTACAGATGCCAGCTTTTCGTGACGAGCGCAAAGAGCGGCCTGAGCGCGCGCGAGAAGAGGCCGGCTGGCGCGGGTGTATTCGAGGCGGCGGCGAGCGCTGCGTCGTCGCCTTGCTGCGCGCGGCGGTAACGCATCCACACGTCGCGCAGGATCACGAGGTTCACACCCGCGAGTACGAGCAGGAACGTCGACGAAACGAGCGTGCCGATGATCGAGCCGATCTCGTGGAACTGCTCGAAGCGGCCATGCAGCGAGAGCGCCGTGAGCGCGATGCCGAGCGTGGCGACGATCACGACCGTCGAATGGCCGAGCGAGAACGCGAGTCCCACGCCGAGCGGGCGCTGGCCCTGCTGCATGAGCTTGCGCGTGACGGCGTCGATGGCGGCGATGTGGTCGGCGTCCACCGCGTGACGCAGGCCGAAGCCGTAGGCGAGCAGCGCCGTGCCGAGCAGCAGCGGATAGTGGCGAAACGCGATCAGCGCCCACGCCCACGCGCCGAGGTTGGCGGCGATGAGCGCGGCATAGAGCGGAATCAGGCGGGCGCGGAGCGAGGCGGCGGGCATCGTCAGTGGATCATTGCGTCGTGGTAGGCGGAACGGGCTGCCGCGCGCTCAATGGTCGTGCGGATGACGGTGGATGGGATCGACCCAGTACACGGTTTCCGGCGCTTCGACGGCGTCGATGTTCAGGTTCACCACCACGGCCTCGTTGTCGCTGCGCACGAGCACGCATTCGAGCGGATCGTCGGTGCTGGCGTTGATCTCCTGGTGCGGGACGTAGGGCGGCACGAAGATGAAGTCGCCCGGGCCCGCCTCGGCCGTGAACTCCAGATGCTCGCCCCAGCGCATGCGCGCGTGACCGCGCACGACGTAGATCACGCTTTCCAGCGCGCCATGATGATGCGCGCCGGTCTTCGCGTTCGGATGGATCGTCACCGTGCCCGCCCAGATCTTCTGCGCGCCCACGCGCGCCGCATTGATCGCGGCCGCGCGGTTCATGCCGGGCGTTTGCGCCGTGTTCGTGTCGAGCTGGTCGCCGCGTATCACCTTGACGCCGTTTTCGCGCCAGTCGATCGGTGCGTCGTCGCGAGGATGCTCATGATCGTGTTCGTGACTCATCGTCGTGTCTCCTTGACTGTGGCGGCGCAGCGTCATCGCCGCATTGTGGCATGGTCAAAATTGCGCCGCGCGCAAGCAAAAAAGCCCGTCCGCAGGGGACGGGCTTTCGTGTGCACAGCAACGCCTGCACGTCGCCGACTTTACGTCTTCTTCGCGTTGATGACCGCTTCGGCCACGTTCTGCGGGGTTTCTGCGTAGTGCTTGAACTCCATCGTGTAGGTGGCGCGGCCTTGCGTGAGCGAGCGCAGCGACGTGGAGTAGCCGAACATCTCCGAGAGCGGCACTTCGGCGCGCACGATCTTGCCGCCGCCGCCCGCGATGTCCTCCATGCCCTGCACGATGCCGCGACGGCTCGACAGGTCGCCCATCACGTTGCCCATGAAGTCCTCGGGCGTCTCCACTTCCACGGCCATCATCGGTTCGAGCAGGATCGGCTTGGCCCTGCGCATCGCTTCCTTGAAGGCCATCGAACCGGCCATACGGAAGGCGTTTTCGTTCGAGTCCACGTCGTGGTACGAGCCGAACGTGAGCGTGACCTTCGTGTCGACCACCGGGTAGCCCGCGAGCACGCCTGCCTTGAGCGTTTCCTGAATGCCCTTGTCGACCGCCGGGATGAACTCGCGCGGAATCACGCCGCCCTTAATGGCGTCGACGAATTCGTAGCCCTTGCCCGGCGTCTGCGGTTCGAGCGTGATGACGGCGTGACCATACTGGCCGCGCCCGCCCGACTGCTTGACGAACTTGCCTTCCACATCTTCGACCTTGTTCTTCACGGTCTCGCGATACGCGACCTGCGGCTTGCCGACGGTCGCCTCCACGCCGAACTCGCGCTTCATGCGGTCGACGAGAATTTCGAGGTGCAGCTCGCCCATGCCCGAGATGATGGTCTGGCCGGACTCTTCGTCGGTCTGCACGCGGAACGACGGGTCTTCCTGCGCGAGGCGATTGAGCGCGATGCCCATCTTCTCCTGATCGGCCTTGGTCTTCGGCTCGACGGCCTGCGAGATCACCGGCTCGGGGAAGATCATCCGTTCGAGCACGATGGCATGCGCCGGATCGCAGAGCGTGTCGCCCGTCGTCGCTTCCTTCAGGCCCACGGCCGCGGCGATGTCGCCCGCCCGCACCTCCTTGATTTCCTTGCGTTCGTTCGCGTGCATCTGCAGGATGCGGCCCAGGCGCTCCTTCTTGTCCTTGGTCGCGTTGAGCACCGTATCGCCCGAATTCACCACGCCCGAATAGACGCGGAAGAAGATCAGCTGGCCGACGAACGGGTCGGTCATGATCTTGAAGGCGAGTGCGGAGAACGGCTCGTCATCGCTCGGGTGGCGCTCGATCTCCTTGTCGTGGAGGTCGTGGCCGAGAATCGCGGGCACGTCCACCGGCGAGGGCAGATAGTCGATCACAGCGTCGAGCATGGCCTGCACGCCCTTGTTCTTGAACGCGCTGCCACAGAGCATCGGCACGATCTCGTTGGCGATCGTGCGCTTGCGCAGGCCGCCCTTGATTTCCTCTTCGGTCAGGCTTTCGTGATCGTGAAGGTACTTTTCGAGCAGCGTTTCGTCGGCTTCGGCGGCGGCTTCGACCATCTTCTCGCGCCACTCGTGCGCGAGCTCGACGAGATTCGCGGGAATGTCCTCGTACTCGAACTTCACACCCTGGCTCTCGTCGTCCCAGACGATCGCCTTCATCTTCACGAGATCGACCACGCCCTGGAAGTGATCTTCCGCGCCCACCGGAATCTGGATAGGCACGGCCACGCCCTTCAGGCGCTCGCCGATCTGCCGCTGCACGCGGAAGAAGTCCGCGCCCACGCGGTCCATCTTGTTGACGAACGCGATGCGCGGTACCTTGTACTTGTTCGCCTGACGCCACACGGTTTCCGACTGCGGCTGCACGCCGCCCACGGAGTCGTACACCATGCACGCGCCGTCGAGCACGCGCATGGAGCGCTCGACCTCGATCGTGAAGTCCACGTGCCCCGGGGTGTCGATGATGTTGATGCGGTGTTCGGGGTAATTGCCGGCCATGCCCTTCCAGAACGCAGTGGTCGCGGCCGAGGTGATCGTGATGCCGCGTTCCTGTTCCTGCTCCATCCAGTCCATGGTCGCCGCGCCGTCGTGAACCTCGCCGAGCTTGTGATTCACGCCGGTGTAGAAAAGGATGCGCTCGGTCGTCGTGGTTTTGCCGGCGTCGATGTGAGCGCTGATCCCGATGTTGCGATAGCGCTCGATGGGGGTCTTGCGAGGCACGGTGATCTCCTTGGAATGACGCGCCATGGAAGCTGCCGGGCGGCACGCGGCGCGGCCAGCGCGCGGCCCGATGCGCCGCATGAGCGCGCCCTGGTGGCACGCGTCATGCGGGGGATTTATAGGATAGCGCTTGCGCGCCGGTTTTGCAGGGCGTATGCCGCGGCGCGGGAAGCGGCGACAGCGCTGTACAGCGGCGCCAGTCGGTGCGCCGGCGGGCAGGCGGGCGCAAAAAAAGCCGGCGCCGCGTACGTGCGGGGCCGGCTTGCGCTTTTCGCGCAGCGCGCGAATGGCGCGCGCTGGGACAACGCGCGCTTACTGCAGCGGCGGCAGTCCCTGAATCTTCATGCCGGGCTTGATGCCCTTCGCCGTGAACCAGCCCTTCGGCATTTCGAGCGCGAAGACGCCGTTGTTGCGCGGGCAGTGGTTGTTGGTCGTTTCGGCCTGCATCTCGTCGATGTCGGTGATCGTACCGTCGGCGCGAATGAACGCGATCGACAGCGGGATCAGCGTGTTCTTCATCCAGAAGCAGTGCACGGCGTTTTCGCCGAACACGAACAGCATGCCTTCATTGGGCCCGAGCTGCGAACGGTACATGAGGCCTTGTTCACGGTCCGCGTCGTTGGCGGCGACCGCTGCGTCGATCACGAACATGCCTGCCGTGAGCTTCACGCGCGGAAATTCGCCCGGCTGCCTGGCGCCCGGCGGCATCTGCTGCGCCTGCGCGATGCTCGACGTGGCTGTCGCGGTGAACATGAGCGCCGCGACAGCGGCCAATGGCAATGCGACGACAAGCGCGCAGCGCACGAAGAACGAGCGCAGGGAAAATCGCACGAGAGACTCCTTGCTGTAGGTTAATCCGCGCATGTTACGCGACCAGGTCAGAGCGGGTCAAAATGCGCGGCGCGGTTCACGTCATCGACGTGATACGGCGAGCGTGCGTGACGAAAAAATGGCTAAAAAAACAGGCAGCCAAACAAAAAGGCAGAACGCCTTGCAGCGCTCTGCCTTTCGTCGCGCTGAAGAACGGCAACGCGTGCCGCTTCTTCATGCGTCTTACAACAAGCTTACTCCGAAGCTGCCGAAGCGGCTTCAGCCTTCGCTGCCTTCTTGTGCGACGACTTCTTGTGGGCCTTCTTGTGCGACGACTTGTGAGCAGCCGAAGCAGCAGCAGCCGGAGCAGCCGAAGCAGCTTCCGGAGCCGAAGCTTGTGCGAATGCAGCCGATGCGAAGAGACCAGCGACCAGAGCAGCGATCAGTTTGTTCATGTTGTGAATCCTCAAGCTTGAGTTAATTAACCAAGTGACCCGGTTTTTGGAGTCAGGTCGGTAAACGTGCCATCCACCTTTCGGTTGACAGTCGCTTTCGACAAATTCGCGTGAATTTGATTTTTGCGTCTGCCAGCGGTCGGGACCGCACATTGCTGCGAGGACCCTGAAGGCTAAATGCCGGATAGCTTCTGGCGGCATCTGCGTCGAATAACGCATGGTCTCGCGAGACGGTTGACGCAATCTTTTCATTTGCTTCGTAACGAGACGCAACAGAAAGGCGCGGGACGTGCCGCGTAATTCGAAAAAAAATGATCAGCACGCGAAAAGTGCTTGCACAACAATCACTTGTGTTTGTGAGGGGTGTTTTGCCAGGGTGCATTGGTGGGCACGTCGATGCTTTCGCCGGGAGCGAGGCCAAGCGAAAAAATATCGAGCGCGCCGATCGCGACGCGTACTAGCCGCAACGTTGGATAGCCCACTGCCGCGGTCATGCGTCGCACCTGCCGGTTCTTGCCTTCGCTGATCGCAATCTCGACCCACGTGCTGGGTATCGACGCGCGATAGCGAATCGGCGGACTACGCGGCCAGAGATTGTCGGGCTCAACAATGATTCTTGTTCGACACGGCTGTGTCACGAAGTCACCGAGATCGACGCCGCGTTCGAGTGCGGCAAGCGCACCCGCATCGGGTTCGCCTTCCACTTGTGCCCAATAGCGCTTCACGAGCTTGCGTTTCGGTTCGGCAATGCGCGCTTGCAAGGCGCCGTCGTCGGTGAGCAGCAGGAGACCTTCGCTATCGGAGTCGAGCCGGCCCGCGGGATAGACGCCCGGTACCTTCACCCAGTCTGCGAGAGACTGACGTGTTTCGTGCGGCGAAAACTGACAGATGGTGCCGAACGGTTTATTGAGGGCGATTAAACGCATGACAGGGCGACGTGGACGAATAGATGACGGGCTGGCGCCGAGATCTTAATGCATATTACGTTAAGCGGTTTGCTATGTCTTATATAAGATATAAGACACGAGCGGAACCGATCACCCATCGGGGCGCAAGCGGCTTGCCTTGCGCCGGCGTTCGTGTGAAGGGCGCGCCACGCATGCGCGAGGCGTGGGCTAGAATAGCCGCCAGATCCTCACGCCGACGGGCTGTTCGCGCCACCAAGGCAAGCCGCCCGCTCTCGCCGGGCGAACAGGCTTCGCCGCCGCCGCGAGCCGCCGAGCGCGCGTCACACCCGCTACAACAGCCTTGCCCTTACTGGAGTCGATCATGCCGTATCAGCACATCGTGGTTCCGACCGGCGGTGAAAAGATCACCGTCAATCCGGACTTCTCGCTCAACGTCTCGGACCAGCCGATCATCCCGTACATCGAAGGCGATGGCACGGGCGTGGACATTACGCCGGTCATGCTGAAGGTGGTCGATGCGGCAGTCGAAAAGGCCTATGGCGGCAAGCGCAAGATTCACTGGATGGAAATCTACGCGGGCGAGAAGGCGACCCGCGTCTACGGTCCCGACGTGTGGCTGCCCGAAGAAACGCTCGACGTCGTGAAGGAATACGTGGTGTCGATCAAGGGGCCGCTCACGACGCCGGTGGGGGGTGGCATCCGCTCGCTCAACGTCGCGCTGCGCCAGCAGCTCGATCTGTACGTGTGCCTGCGTCCCGTGCAGTACTTCAAGGGCGTGCCCTCGCCGGTGCGCGCGCCGGAGAAGGTCAACATGGTCATCTTCCGCGAGAACTCGGAGGACATCTATGCGGGCATCGAATGGCCCGCGGAGTCCGAAGGCGCGAAGAAGCTCATCAAGTTCCTGCGCGAAGAGATGGGCGTGGCGAAGATCCGCTTCCCGGACAGTTCCGGCGTCGGCGTCAAGCCGGTGTCGCGCGAGGGCACGGAGCGTCTCGTGCGCAAGGCGATCCAGTATGCGATCGACAACGAGCGCCGCTCGGTCACGCTCGTGCACAAGGGCAACATCATGAAGTACACCGAAGGCGCGTTCCGCGACTACGGCTATGCGCTCGCGCAGAAGGAGTTCGCAGCGGAACTGATAGACGGCGGCCCGTGGATGAAGATCAAGAATCCGAAGACGGGCGGCGACATCGTGGTCAAGGACGTGATCGCCGATGCTTTCCTGCAGCAGATCCTGCTGCGCCCGGCCGAATACGACGTGATCGCCACGCTGAACCTGAACGGCGACTACATTTCCGACGCACTGGCGGCCCAGGTGGGCGGCATCGGTATCGCCCCGGGTGCGAATCTTTCGGACTCCGTGGCGATGTTCGAGGCGACGCACGGCACGGCCCCCAAGTATGCGGGCAAGGACTATGTGAATCCGGGTTCCGAAATTCTCTCGGCGGAAATGATGCTGCGTCATCTCGGCTGGTTCGAAGCGGCCAACCTCATCATTGCTTCGATGGAGAAGTCGATTCTGCAAAAGCGCGTGACCTATGACTTCGCGCGTTTGATGGAAGGGGCGACGCAGGTGTCGTGCTCGGGCTTCGGGCAGGTGATGATCGAGAATATGTAGGCGCAAGACGGTTCATCGCTGTCCCAGCAGAAAAAACCGGCAGACCGAAAGTTCTGCCGGTTTTTTATCCGGCTCGCCGCAAAATCGTCACGGATGGACGGGCTAGCCGACTTCGATCAGTCCGTGCGCTATCATGGCATTGGTCAATCGAGTCACTCCGCGGTTTCGTTCATCGTGCCAGTCGTCTATCGCTTCCTTCTCGTCTGCCTGCTCGCGCTGCTTTCCGTGCGCGGCGCGATGGCGTGCGAGCACACGCAGCACGATGCAATGGCGGCGCACGTCGCACTCACGCCGCACGTCGTCGCGGATCGTTGCGCCGGGACGAGCAACCGTCGTCACGGCTCGCATTCCAGTTGTGGCGCGAGTTGCTGTGTCGCGGGCTGCTGCGCGCATTGCAGCGTGCCTTCTGCCGTGACTGCATTCGACGCGCAAACCGGCGCCCGTTCCACGCTTGTCGTGCTTCCCGCGGCCTTGCGTGCCGGCATTACGCACGCGCCTCCTTTGCCTCCTCCCATCGCCTGAGCCGGGCCGCTCGCTCCGGGCGGCGTACTGCGCTCGCGCTTTTTCGCGAGCGAAACGACTCCCGCGCGCCAGGCGTGCGTGTTATCGCGCGTCGCGTGCCAGGCATGAACGAGGTATGAGGATTTCATCGATGAAACGAAGAGCATTTCTATCCGGCGCATTGAGCGCCGCCACCGCGACCCTGTTCGCGCGCCGCGCATTCGCACAAGATGCGGGCGATGCGATGCACGCCATGCACGGCATGACGGACATGCCGTCGATGTCGGGCGGCATGATGCACGCGCAAGTCCCGCTTGCGCCTGCCGATGCGTTGCCCGCCGGCGCGCCGCTTGCCGCGCTGCGCACGCTCGCCAATCAGAGCCGGGAGCCGGGCCTGTTTCGCGCGACGCTCGTTGCGCAGCCCGCGGCGCGTGCGCTCCTGCCCGGACAGCCGCAAACGGTCTTCTGGCAATACGACGCGCTCGCAGCGGCCGAAAACGACGGCCCGGTCATCGGCCCGATGATCGACGTACGCGAAGGCGACACTGTCGAAATCACGTTCGTGAACCGGCTGCCGCAGCCTTCGACGATTCATTGGCATGGCTTGCCCGTGCCGCCCGATCAGGACGGCAATCCCTCGAAACCGGTCGCGCCGGGTGAGCAGCACGTTTATCGCTTCACGCTGCCGCAGGGGAGCGCGGGCACCTACTGGTATCACCCGCATCCGCACATGCTGAGTTCGGAGCAGGTGTTCCGGGGACTGGCGGGCCCCTTCGTCGTGCGCGCCGCCGATGATCCACTCGCGTCGTGGCCGGAGCGGCATCTGTTCGTGTCCGACCTGAAGCTCGCGGCAGACGGCGCGATTGCCGCGAACGGCATGATGGACTGGATGAACGGCCGCGAAGGTCAGTACGTGCTCGTCAACGGCGCTCGTCAGCCGCATATCGAGGTCGTGCGCGACGAGCGCTGGCGCGTCTGGAATGGCTGCAACGCGCGCTATCTGCAACTCGCCTTCGACGACGGTCGCGCCTTCACGCAGGTGGGCACCGACGGCGGGCTGCTGGGCGCGCCGCGCGAGGGCGTCACCTCGCTGTTGCTCGCGCCGGGCGAGCGCGCGGAGCTGATCGTGCGCGCGGGGCAGGGCGCCTCGCGTGCGTCGCTGATTGCCGCGCAGTACGACCGCCACAAGATGGCGATGACGCACGGCAGCTTGCCCGCGGGGCCATCGCTGATCCTCGCGAGCGTTGGCTTCGCACCGGCGAGCGCGACGCAATCGGCACTGCCGTTGCGCCTGCGCGAGATCGCGCCGCTCGTTTCGTCAGGTCTTCTAACGGTCCCGAAAAAGAGCGTGGTGTTCAGCGAAGCGATGGACATGAAAGCGATGCACGCACCGGGTGCCTCAGCGCAGCCCATGCCGCGCGGCATGCGATTCATGGTGAACGGGGCGGTATTCGATCCGGCGCGCGTGACGCTGGCGAGCCGGCGCGGGGAAGTCGAGCACTGGACGATAGCAAACGGCACGGACATGGATCATCCGTTTCATCTGCACGGTACGCAATTTCAGGTGCTGGCGCGCGAGCGTGGCGGTGTACGCAATGAGGAGGAACTGCTGGCATGGCGCGACACCGTGAACGTGCGGCGCGGCGAAACGGTGCACATCGCGACCGTCCAGCATGAGGCGGGCGATCGCATGTTTCACTGCCACATCCTCGAGCACGAGGATCTCGGCATGATGGGTACGTTGCGGGTGAGCTAGCACGCGAACGTTAAAAAACCATGACACCAAAAAGAAACCCGGCCGAAGCCGGGTTTCCAAGGTACGGGTACCGAACAGATCAGGCTGCTGCCTGAATGTTCGATGCCTGTTTACCCTTCGGGCCTTGCACGACCTCGAAGCTCACTTTCTGCCCTTCTTTGAGGGTCTTGAAGCCATTCATTTGAATAGCCGAAAAGTGAGCGAACAGGTCCTCACCGCCTTCATCCGGCGTAATGAACCCGAAACCCTTCGCGTCGTTGAACCACTTGACCGTACCGGTTGCCATACCAACTTCCCCTGTAACTCATGTCACTACCACGAGCAGTTCGAAAAGCTAAACGATCGCGGTGCGATCGCCCCCTCCTCACAAGCTCACCAACGGCATTTTTTCGAATTTAAGGCGGTTGAAAAAAGTGCCAGCTTGATTGTTGAGGGTCTTTAATCTGCTGTCAAGAATATTTTGAGACGGTCCTTGACACGTTGTAAAGAGCGCATTTCCAGGGTTTTTCCTGCTTTTCGCCGACGCTGAGCACCGGTGCATAAAGCAGGTGCAGGACAGCGTCTTGAAAAATCGCGCAGGTGACGCATATGCGATGCACCGCACCATGTAATCTGACACTGAGCGTGCGGGCGCCTACAGTCGCTTCCCACGGCAACGGCAAGGTTGTGCGATACTCGATTCAACGGTGGCGTGAAAGCTGCTGAGAGCAGGATTGTGTACCGGCCCCGCAGCCGGTCCAAGGGATCGGAGCCGGGCCAGGGCGCATGAATTGCTTGCAGCGGGTCGCAGGTCGGGAGCGCCGGGTTCACCGGCCGGCCGGTCAGGTTACGGCAGGATTGCGGGCCTGTCCGAGTTGTTTAGAATGGGTGTATGGCGATTATCCCGGACAAGCAGGATTCAACCGTACTGGAGCGGCAGGAGCAAAAGGTCAAACCGCCCTCCATGTACAAGGTCGTGCTAATGAATGACGACTACACGCCGATGGAATTCGTCGTGATGGTCGTGCAGGAATATTTCAATAAGGACCGCGAGACCGCAACGCAGATCATGTTGAAGGTCCATCGCGAGGGCAGGGGTGTTTGTGGGGTCTATACGCGGGACATCGCGTCGACCAAGGTTGAGCAAGTCGTTACCCACGCACGGCAGGCCGGGCATCCGCTGCAGTGTGTGATGGAGGAAGCATGATTGCCCAGGAACTGGAAGTCAGCCTGCACATGGCGTTCATGGAAGCACGTCAGGCACGGCACGAGTTCATAACGGTCGAGCATTTGCTGCTGGCGCTGTTGGACAACCCAACAGCGGCGGAAGTGCTGCGCGCGTGTGCCGCCAATATCGAAGACCTGCGACAGAACCTGCGCAACTTCATTCACGACAACACCCCTACGGTTCCCGGCACGGATGACGTCGATACGCAGCCGACGCTCGGGTTCCAGCGCGTGATCCAGCGCGCGATCATGCACGTTCAGTCCACTTCCAACGGCAAGAAGGAAGTGACGGGCGCGAACGTGCTGGTCGCCATCTTCGGCGAGAAGGACTCGCACGCGGTGTATTACCTGCAGCAGCAGGGCGTCACGCGTCTGGATGTCGTGAATTTCATTTCGCACGGTATCGCGAAGACGGGCAGCGGCGAAGCCGCCAAGGCCAGCGACGCGAATGCCGAAGCCGAAGACGCCGCCGGCCAGAAGGAAACCCCGCTCGCCCAGTTCACGCAGAACCTGAACCAGATGGCGAAGGACGGCCGGATCGATCCGCTCATCGGTCGCGAACTGGAAGTGGAGCGCGTGGTGCAGGTGCTGTGCCGCCGCCGCAAGAACAATCCGCTGCTCGTGGGCGAGGCCGGTGTCGGCAAGACCGCGATCGCGGAAGGGCTCGCCTGGCGCATTACGCGCGGCGAAGTGCCGGACATTCTCGCGGATGCCCAGGTCTACTCGCTCGACATGGGCGCGCTGCTGGCGGGCACGAAATATCGCGGCGACTTCGAGCAACGCCTCAAAACGGTGCTGAAAGAACTGAAAGAGCGTCCGCACGCCATTCTGTTCATCGACGAAATTCATACGCTGATCGGCGCGGGCGCCGCGTCGGGCGGCACGCTGGATGCGTCGAACCTGCTCAAGCCGGCGCTCTCGTCGGGCACGCTCAAGTGCATCGGCGCGACGACGTTCACGGAATACCGCGGCATCTTCGAGAAGGACGCGGCGCTGTCGCGGCGCTTCCAGAAGGTCGACGTGGTCGAGCCGACCGTCGAGCAAACCGTGGCGATCCTGCGCGGACTGAAGTCGCGTTTCGAAGAGCATCACGGCGTGAAGTATTCGTCGGGCGCGCTGAACGCGGCGGCTGAACTGTCGGCGCGCTTCATCACCGACCGTCATTTGCCCGACAAGGCAATCGACGTGATCGACGAAGCGGGCGCGGCCCAGCGCATCCTGCCGAAGTCGAAGCAGAAGAAGACCATCGGCAAGAGCGAGATCGAGGAAATCATCTCGAAGATCGCGCGCGTGCCGGCGCAAAGCGTGTCGCAGGACGATCGCAGCAAGCTGCAAACGCTCGACCGCGATCTCAAGGCCGTGGTGTTCGGCCAGGACCCGGCCATCGACGCGCTCTCGGCTTCGATCAAGATGGCGCGCGCGGGTCTCGGCAAGACGGACAAGCCGATCGGCTCGTTCCTGTTCTCGGGCCCGACCGGCGTCGGCAAGACCGAAGTGGCGCGTCAGCTCGCGTTCACGCTCGGCATCGAGCTGATCCGCTTCGACATGTCGGAGTACATGGAGCGCCATGCGGTGAGCCGTCTGATCGGCGCGCCGCCGGGCTATGTCGGGTTCGACCAGGGCGGTCTGCTCACCGAAGCCGTCACGAAGAAGCCGCACTGCGTGCTGCTGCTCGACGAAATCGAGAAGGCGCACCCGGACATCTTCAACGTGCTGCTGCAGGTGATGGACCACGGCACGCTGACCGACAACAACGGCCGCAAGGCGGACTTCCGCAACGTCATCATCATCATGACGACGAACGCGGGCGCCGAGGCGATGAACAAGTCGACGATCGGCTTCACGACCCGGCGCGAGCAGGGCGACGAACTGGCCGATATCAAGCGCCTGTTCACGCCCGAGTTCCGCAACCGGCTCGATCAGACGATCAGCTTCCGTGCGCTCGATGAGGAAATCATCATGCGCGTGGTCGACAAGTTCCTCATGCAACTGGAAGACCAGCTGCACGAGAAGAAGGTCGACGCGGTCTTCACCGACGCGCTGCGCAAGCATCTGGCCAAGCACGGCTTCGACCCGCTCATGGGCGCGCGGCCGATGCAGCGCCTGATCCAGGACACGATCCGCCGTGCGCTCGCCGACGAACTGCTGTTCGGCAAGCTCATGAACGGCGGCCGCGTGACCGTGGACGTCGATGCGGAAGACAAGGTCCAGCTCACGTTCGACGAGCAGCCGGCGCCGCGCAATCCGGAAGCGGTGGAAGTGGAGTAAGCGGCAGCGCTACGGCGCAAACAGCCTTCAGGCAAGACGGCGCAGTCCGAAAGGACTGCGCCGTTTTTCTTTGGCGCCGGCGGGTAGAGGCGTTGCGCCGTGACGCACAGGCGCGCCCGCCGTTTGCCGGCAATCAGCCGGTAAAATGCACGTTTGTCCGCCGTCGGCGTTTTTTGATGCGCGGCGCTGAGTAGCGTCTCGCGCGTAGCAGGGGTGTAACAGTGGTACCACGTAAATCGGGCGCGTTCGAAGCCATCGTCGAGCGCGAACAGGGGCTGCGTCAGGGCTTGTCCGCCGGGCAGATGACAATGATCGCCATCGGCGGCGCAGTCGGCACCGGACTCTTTCTCGGCAGTGGCTTCGCGATCTCTTTTGCCGGTCCGGGCGTGCTGATTTCCTACGCGATCGGCGCGCTGATCGCCTTGCTATTGATGGGCGCGCTCGCCGAGATGACCGTCGCGCATCCCGTATCGGGCTCGTTCGGCGCGTATGCCGAGCACTACATCGGGCCGCTCGCCGGCTTCGTCGTGCGCTATGCGTACTGGTCGGCGTACGTGCTGGCGGTGGGCACCGAGGTCGCCGCAATCGCCGTCTACATGAAATTCTGGTTTCCCCACGTGCCGGGGCTCTACTGGATCGTCGGATTTTCAGCAGCGCTGATCGTTGTGAACGCAATGAGTGTGCGCGCGTACGGAACGATCGAATATCTGTTTTCGAGCCTCAAGATCGCGGCCATCGTTGCGTTCATCGTGCTGGGCGCATGGTTCGTATGGCGCGCGCCAGCCGGCTCCGGCGTGGGCTTCGCGAACTACACGTCGCACGGCGGCTTGCTGCCGCGAGGCTGGTGGGGCGTGTGGGTGGGGACGATCGTCTCGCTCTTCAGCTACCTGGGCGTAGAGACGATCGCCGTGGCGGCTGCCGAGGCGCAGGACCCGCAGCGCGCCGTCACGCGCGCGTTTCGCGCAACCGTGCTGCGCCTCGTGCTGTTCTACCTGCTCACGCTCGCGCTCATGCTCGCCATCGTGCCGTGGACCCAGGCGGGCGGCAACGAGAGCCCGTTCGTGAAGGTCATGGCCGCAACAGGCGTGCCTTACGCGGCGGGTGCGATCAACTTCGTCGTGCTCGTGGCGGCGCTCTCGGCCATGAACAGCCAGCTCTACATCACCACGCGCATGATGTTCAGCCTCTCGCGCGCGGGCTATGCGTCCGCGGCGTTCGGGCGTCTCACGCGCCACGGCGTGCCGACGGCGGCGCTTTCGCTGTCCACCATCGGCATTGCGGTGGCGGCCGTGCTCAACGCGCTCTGGCCGCAGGCCGCGTTCACGCTGATGATGTCGATCGCCATGTTCGGCGCGATGTTCACGTGGTTCATGATCTTCGTCACGCAGATCTTTTTCCGCGTGCGACAGGCGCGCGAAGGCGGCGCGCCGCTTGCGTTCCGCATGTGGGGCTTCCCGTTCACGAGCGTACTGGGCGCGCTGCTGATGCTCGGCATTCTCGCCGGCACGGCCTTTACGCGCGAATTTCGCATGACGCTGGCCTACGGCCTCGCGTTTCTCGCGGTGCTCGTGGTGGTGTATGCGCTCTGGTATCGTCGGCGTCCCGGCGCGGCGCAGCGAACCGAAGCTTCCGTCTGAACGCAAAAAAAAAAGCACGCCGAGGCGTGCTTTTTTGTTGCCGGCGCACCCGCCTGGGTCAGTGCTTGCCCGTGCTGCCGAAACCGCCCGCGCCGCGCTCGCTCGCCTCGAAGTCGTCGACGATGTTGAACTGCGCCTGCACGACCGGCACGATCACGAGCTGCGCGAGGCGCTCGAGCGGGTTGAGCGTGAAGGTGGTGTGGCCGCGGTTCCAGGTCGAAATCATCAGTTCGCCCTGGTAGTCCGAGTCGATCAGGCCGACCAGATTGCCGAGCACGATGCCGTGCTTGTGGCCGAGGCCCGAGCGCGGCAGGATCAGCGCCGCGTAGCCGGGATCGGCCACGTGGATGGCGAGGCCCGTCGGCACGAGCTTCGTTTCGCCCGGTTCGAGCGTGATCGGCGCGTCGAGGCACGCGCGCAGGTCGAGGCCGGCGCTGCCCGGCGTGGCGTAGTGGGGCAGCTGGTCGCGCATGCGCTCGTTCAGGATCTTGATGTCGATTTTCATGAAGTCAGGATGAGGGGGCGGTGGTGGATCGCTCAGGCGCGAGGTAGCTGGAAGGCCTCGGCGAGCAGTTCATAAGAGCGCAGACGAGCCTTATAGCTGCCCGCAACGGTCAGCACGATCAGTTCGTCGGCGCGAAAGTTGTCCTTGATCGCAAGAAGGCGCTCCGTGACGCTCTCGGGCGTACCGATGACGCTGCGCGGCTTCTCCCGGTCGATCACGATCTGTTCGCGCTCGCCGTACTCCTGCGCGCGCCCCTGCTCGAGGCTCGGGATCGGCGCGTTCAGTCCGTAGGCCATCTGCACGCGCCGCAGATCGACGGCCTTTTCGAGGTCGGCGGCTTCCGCTTCGGTGTCGGCGCAGATCGCGAACACGGCGCACGCGAGATACGGCTTCGCTTCGTGGCCCGGCTTGAAGCGGTCGAGATAGGCCTCGGCCACGAGATGCCCGAAGTGCGCGTTGATGAAGTGCGCGAACGAGAAGCGCAGCCCGAGCTGCGCGGCGAGGTTGCCGCCGAAATCGCTCGAGCCGAGCACCCAGAGCTGCGGGCGCGTCTGGATCTGCGGCTGCAGCACGACGCCGCTCGCGAGATGATCGGCGGGGAGCGTGCCGTCCATCAGGCCGACGAGATCCTGCACTTGCTGCGCGAACTGGTCGCCGCGGTTGTACGTGCCCGCGGCCACGGCCTGCGCCGTGCGCATGTCGCCGCCCGGCGCGCGTCCGACACCGAGATCGACTCGTCCGCGAAAGAGCGCTTCGAGCATCATGAACTGCTCGGCGACCTTGAAGGGGCTGTAATAGGGCAGCATGATGCCGCCCGAGCCGATCCGGATGCGCTTCGTGACGCTGCCGAGGCGCGCGAGCATGACTTCTGGGCAGGGGTTGCACACGCCCAGCAGGCCATGATGCTCGGCGCACCAGTAGCGCGTGTAGCCGAGGTCGTCGGCGAGCTGTGCAAGCTCGATGGTGGCGGCGATGGCGTCCGCCGCACTGTGCCCGGCGATGACGGGCGACTGGTCGAGTACGGAAAGCAGTGTCATGGCAGTACTGCTCCTTGCCTGGGTTCGCGGCGCCGCACGCCGGCACGCGGGTGCGTCGGCGCGCGCGTCACGAGATGATGCTCGGGTCCGGCAGACGCCGCGCGATTTCGGCGACGAGCGTCTGCGCGAGCGCCTGCTTGGCCGCGCGCGGCAGCGGCTTGCGGCCACCCGCCTCGAACAGCACGACTTCATTGTCGTCCCGACCGAAGGTGAGCGGGCCGAGATTGCCGATCAACAGCGGCACCTTCTTGCGCGCGCGCTTTTCTTCGCCATGCACGTCGAGGTCGCCGCTTTCGGCGGCGAAGCCCACGCAGTACGGCGGATTCGGCAAGGCCGCGACCGAGGCGAGGATGTCCGGGTTCTCGACGAAGGTGAACGTCGGCATGCGGTGCTCGGCCGTCTTCTTGATCTTGTGTTCGGCGACGTGATCGACGCGCCAGTCGGCCACGGCCGCCACGCCGATGAAGACATCGGCGTCGGTCGCGGCGCGCATGACCGCGTCGTACATCTGCTGGGCGGTCTGCACGTCTTCGCGATACACGCCCCACGGCGTTTCCAGCGCGACCGGGCCGGCGACGAGATGCACCTCGGCGCCCGCCTGCTGTGCGGCGCGCGCGAGCGCGAAGCCCATCTTGCCGCTCGAGCGGTTGGTGATGCCGCGCACGGGATCGAGCGACTCGAAGGTCGGGCCGGCGGTGATCAGGAGCTTGCGGCCCGCGAGCACCTTCGGCGCGAAGAACGAGACGATCGCCTCGTACACGGCCTCGGGTTCGAGCATGCGCCCGTCGCCGATCTCGCCGCACGCCTGCGGACCGGAATCGGGGCCGAGCGTTTCGATGCCGTCCGCGCGCAGTTGCGCGACGTTGCGCTGCGTGGCCGGGTTTTGCCACATCTGCCGGTTCATCGCGGGCACGACCAGCAATGGACAGTCGCGCGCCACGCACAGCGTGGAGAGCAGGTCGTCGGCGAAACCGTGGGCGAGTTTGGCGAGGAAGTCGGTCGAGGCCGGCGCGATGACGATGGCGTCCGCTTCGCGCGAGAGGTCGATGTGCGCCATGTTGTTGGGCACGCGGCCGTCCCACTGGCTCGTGTAGACGGGGCGGCCCGAGAGCGCCTGCATGGTGACCGGCGTGATGAACTGCGTGGCGGCCTCGGTCATCACGATCTGCACGGTCGCGCCGGCCTTGGTCAGCAGGCGCGTGAGCTCGGCGATCTTGTAGCAGGCGATGCCGCCCGTCATGCCGAGCACGAGGTGGCGGCCGGCCAGTTCGCCTGGGTTTGCAGCGGACGTGTTCAAGTCACAGCTCCTATGTCGACCAGAGTTGGCGCTTTAGCGCCCGACTGCAGCCCGCACGCTCAGCGCGCGCCGCGCACGCGCCGCAATTCGTCGAACACCAGCAGCGCCGCGCCAATGCAGATCGCGCTATCGGCGAGGTTGAACGCCGGCCAGTGCCAGCCGCCCACGTGGAAATCGAGAAAGTCGATCACGTGGCCGTACAGCAGGCGGTCGATCACATTGCCGAGCGCGCCGCCCATGATGAGCGCGAGCGCCGTGCAAAAGAGCTTCTGCGTAGCGTGGCGCTTGAGCAGATAGCAGATCACGAGCGCCGCCACGACGCCGAGCAGCGTGAACGCCCAGCGCTGCCAGCCGCCCGCAGCCGACAGGAAGCTGAATGCCGCGCCCTTGTTGTAGACCAGCACGAGGTTGAAGAACGGCGTGATCACGCGGCCTTCCCCGTAGCTGAACACCTTGTTGATGGCGATTTTCGTGAGCTGGTCGGCGAGGATCACGATCACCGCGACTCCTAGCCACGGCGCGAGCGTGCCGCCCGCGCCATTCGACCTGGACTGCTTCGGCAGGGTTTTTGCCATTATGCCGCGCTCCGCTTTTCACCGTCGCCGAACAGATTCGCGACGCAGCGGCCGCACAGGCCCGGATGCTCCGCGTTCGCGCCCACGTCTTCGCGGTAGTGCCAGCAGCGCTCGCACTTGAGGTACTTCGAGGTGACCACTTCGACGCCTTCCTCGGCTTCGCTATCGACCTTCACGATTTCCGCCGCCGAGGTGATCAGCACGAATTTGAGGTCGTCGCCGAGCGAGGCGAGGGCATCGTAGCGCGCGCCGCTCGCGAGAATGCGCACTTCGGCCTGCAGCGACGAGCCGATCTGGTTCGCCACCCGCGCCTCTTCGAGCGCCTTCGTCACGTTGCCGCGCACTTCGCGCAGCAGCGTCCATTTGGCGATCAGCTCCGGCGCGCCTTCGACGTCCGGGAAGGCGTGGAAGGTTTCGGTGAAGATGGTTTCGCTTTGCGGCTGGAACACCTTCCACGCTTCTTCGGCCGTGAACGAGAGGAACGGCGCGAGGATGCGCAGCAGGCTGTGCGTGATGTGATGCAGCGCCGTTTGCGCACCGCGGCGGGCCTTCGAATCCGCCGCGCTCGTGTAGAGGCGGTCCTTCAGGACGTCGAGGTAGAAGCCGCCCAGGTCTTCCGAGCAGAACGTCTGGAGCTTGGCCACGACCGGGTGGAACTCGTAGCGGTCGTAGTGGGCGAGCACGTCGTTTTGCAACGTATGCGTGAGCGCGACGGCATAGCGGTCGATCTCGAGCCATTCGCTTGCGGGCAGCGCGTGCTTCTCGAAGTCGAAGTCCGAGAGGTTCGAGAGCAGGAAGCGCAGCGTGTTGCGAATGCGGCGATAGCCTTCCGTCACGCGCTTGAGAATCTCTTCGGAGATGGCCAGTTCGCCCGAGTAGTCGGTCGAGGCGATCCACAGACGAATGATTTCCGCGCCCAGACGATTCGCCACTTCATGCGGATCGACGCCGTTGCCGAGCGACTTCGACATCTTGCGGCCTTCGCCGTCGACGGTGAAGCCGTGCGTGAGCAGCGCGTTGTAGGGCGGGCGTCCGTCGAGCATCGATGCCGTGAGCAGCGACGAGTGGAACCAGCCGCGGTGCTGGTCCGAGCCTTCCAGGTACAGGTCGGCCGGGAACTGGAGTTCATCTTTGTGCGAGCCGCGCAGCACGTGCCAGTGCGTCGTGCCCGAGTCGAACCACACGTCGAGCGTGTCGCGGTTCTTTTCGTACAGGTTGGCGTCGTCGCCGAGCAGTTCGCGCGGGTCGAGCGTCTGCCACGCTTCGATGCCTTCTTTTTCCACGCGCTGCGCGACCTGTTCGAGCAGCTCCAGCGTGCGCGGATGCAGCTCGCCGGTTTCCTTGTGCACGAAGAACGCCATCGGCACGCCCCATTGGCGCTGGCGCGAGAGCGTCCAGTCCGGGCGGTTGGCGATCATCGAATACAGGCGCTGCTTGCCCCACGATGGGTAGAACGCCGTCGCCTCGATGCCTTCGAGCGCCGTTTCGCGCAGCGTCTTGCCGGCGTCCTTGGGCGTCACGTCCATGCCCGCGAACCACTGCGAAGTCGCGCGGTAGATGATCGGCGTCTTGTGGCGCCAGCAGTGCATGTAGCTGTGCAGGTACTTCTCGCTGCGCAGGAGCGTGCCGGCGGCGTCGAGTGCGTCGACGATCTTCGGGTTCGCGGCCCAGATCGAGAGGCCGCCGAACAGCGGCAGCGATTCGATGTAGCGGCCGTCGCCCATCACCGGGCTGATGATGTCGGAATCCGCCATGCCGTGCGCCTTGCACGACACGAAGTCTTCCACGCCGTAAGCGGGCGCAGAGTGCACGATGCCCGTGCCGGTGTCGGTCGTGACGTAGTCGCCGAGGTAGATCGGCGAGGTGCGCTTGTAGCCCGGATGCGCCGAGGCGAGCGGGTGATTGAAGCGCAGCAGCGAGAGCTTCTCGCCCTTCGTCGTGGCGACGATCTTGCCCTCGAGCCCGAACTCCTTCATGCACGCTTCCACGCGCTCGACGGCGAGGATCAGCAGGCCGCGCTGTGTGTCCACGAGCGCGTAGTCGATCTCAGGGTGCACGTTCAACGCCTGGTTCGACGGAATCGTCCAGGGCGTGGTGGTCCAGATCACGATGCCGCCTTCCTCGCGCGGCAGCGCAGGCAGGCCGAACGCGGCCGCCGTTTCGGCGGGTTGCGCGAACGTGAACAGCACGTCGATGGTGGGATCGGTCTTGTCCTTGTACTCGACTTCGGCCTCGGCGAGCGCCGAGCCGCAGTCGAAGCACCAGTTCACGGGCTTCAGGCCCCGGAACACATAGCCCTTCTCGATGATCTTCGCGAGTGCGCGGATCTCGCCGGCCTCGTTCGCGAAGTTCATCGTCTTGTACGGGTTGTTCCAGTCGCCGAGCACGCCCAGGCGCTTGAAGCCCTTCTTTTGCGTCTCGATCTGGCCGGCCGCGTACTCGCGCGCCTTCTGCATCACTTCCTGGGCGGGCAGCGACTTGCCGAACTGCTTTTCGATCTGGATTTCGATCGGCATGCCGTGGCAGTCCCAGCCCGGCACGTAGACCGCGTCGAAGCCCGCGAGATTGCGCGCCTTGACGATCATGTCCTTGAGGATCTTGTTCACCGCGTGGCCGAGGTGGATGTCGCCGTTCGCATACGGCGGGCCGTCGTGCAGGATGAACTTCTTGCGGCCCTTCGAAGCCGCGCGGATCTTCTCGTAGACCTGGTTCTCTTCCCATTCCTTGACCCATTGCGGTTCGCGCCTGGGCAGGTCGCCGCGCATCGGGAACGGGGTGTCGAGCAGGTTGACGGGGTACTTCGATTCGGACTTCTGCGGCTTGCCGGAGGATGCTTTCTTGTCGCTCATGGTGAGATCACGTGGAATTCGGGGGATGCATGGCGTCAGCGTTGCGGCCGATGCCGCGCAACCGTCGCCTCGGGCGCTGCATGCCGTGCTGTGGGCACGCGGCGCCTGGGGGCGGGGCAGCCCGCGCATGCGGGCCGCAGGTCACCTAATTCGGTCGGTGGCCGAGGTGGCGAAGCCGGTGGAGGCGCCGCCGGCCACGTCTGCGCCCACGGCGGCGAACCACGCGCGGGTGTTCGCCACGTCGCGAGCGATCGCGGCGGTGAGCGTTTCGAGGTCGGGAAACTTCTCCTCGTCACGCAGCTTCTTGAGAAACTCGACGCGCACGAGCTTGCCGTAGGCGTCGCCGTGCCAGTCGAGCAGATGCACTTCGAGCAGCACGCGGCCCGAGTCGTCCACGGTCGGGCGCAGGCCGAGGCTCGCGACGCCGGGCAGCGGATGATCGGCAATGCCATGCACCATCACGACGAAAATGCCCTTGAGCGCCGGCCGCTTGTGGCCGATCAGCAGGTTCATCGTGGGGAAGCCCAGGTCGCGCCCGAGCTTCAGGCCGTGCGTGACGTGTGCGCTGATGTGATAGCCGCGGCCAAGCGAAGCGCGCGCGGCGTCGAGGTCGCCCGCGTTCAGTTGCGCGCGCACCGCAGAGCTGGAAATGCGCACGCCCGAAGGGTCGGCCACGGTCGCCATCTGCTCGACTTCGAAGCCGTGATGCGCGCCCGCGGCCCGCAGCGAAGCGAAGTCGCCCGCGCGCTTCGCGCCGTAGCGGAAGTCGTCGCCGATCATCATCCAGCGCGCGTGCAGCCCGCCCACGATGATGCGCTCGACGAACGCCTCGGGCGACTGGCTCGCGAACGTGTGGTTGAAATGCTCGACCACGACGCGGTCCACGCCGTTCTCGCGCAGCGCTTCGAGCTTGTCGCGCAACATGGCGATGCGCGGCGGGGCGCTGGCCGGGTTGAAGAATTCGCGCGGATGCGGCTCGAAGGTCATCACGCAGACGGGCAGGCCGCGCGCGTCGGCTGCCGCGCGCACGCGCGCGAGCAATGCCTGATGCCCGCGGTGGACACCGTCGAAATTGCCGATGGTCAGCGCGCAGGGCGCGCGGCTTTCGGCATTGGGAAGACCGCGGAAGACTCTCACGATAGCGGAACCTGGTGGAACCTCGAAAAGCGCGCTGGCGCAGCACGCGTGCTAATGATCGACTGCTGACCGGGTGACTGGCCACTCGCGGCCCAAGGACCGCGACGAAACAGAAGATTATAAACGCACGAGGCGACGATCGCCGCCGCACGAGCGTTGAGCCGGCCCCCCGATGATAAAATCCGCGGATGAAAAATCTCGTCATCCTGATTTCGGGGCGGGGCAGCAACATGGAAGCCATCGTGCGCGCTTGCGCGCAGGAAGCTTGGGGCGCGCGCATCGCCGCCGTGATTGCCAACCGTCCTGACGCTGCGGGCCTCGCGTTCGCGGCTTCGAACGGCATTGCCACGGCGGTCGTCGATCACCGCCAGTTTCCCGATCGCGCCAGCTTCGACACGGCGCTCGCTCAAGTCATCGACGGCTACGCGCCGGACCTCGTCGTGCTGGCGGGCTTCATGCGCGTGCTTACCGAATCGTTCGTCGGCCATTATGCGGGTCGGATGCTCAATATCCATCCCTCGCTGCTGCCGATGTTTCCGGGCCTCAAGACGCACCAGCAGGCGCTCGACGCCGGCTGCCGCGTGCACGGCGCGACGGTGCATTTCGTCACGCCTACGCTCGATCATGGTCCGATCGTCGCACAGTCGGTAATTCCGGTGCGCGCGGGAGACGACGCCGCGGCACTCGCCGCGCGCGTGCTCAAGACCGAACATCTGATGTATCCGCGCGCGGTGCGCTGGTTCGTCGAAGGGCGCCTCGCGCTCGACGGCGAACGCGTGACGCTCACGCCGGCCGAGCCACAGTGGCTCTTCTTTGACGACTCGCAAGCCGCCGGGGAGGGCGCATGAGACTGCATGGATTTCTGATTGGACAGACCGAAACGTTGCTCGCCGACGTCCTCAAATTTACGGGCCCGGCCGACGCCGTGACGAGCCGCTTCTTCCGCGAGCATCCGAAGCTCGGCCACGCCGAGCGCGGTGTGATCGCCGAAGCCGTGTTCGCGGTGCTGCGCCGGCGCATGGAGTTCGCGCACCTGGCCGAAAGCGGCACGGGCAGCCCGACGCGCCGCCTCACGCTGCTCGGCCTCATGGCGACGGCGGGCCGCTCGGCGATCCGGCCCTTCGTATCGGACGCCGAGGCGACCTGGCTCGAGCACGTCGCGAAGATCGACCCGGCGAGCCTGCCGCTGCGCGTGCAGCTGAATCTGCCGGAGTGGATCATGAAGGCGCTGGAAACGCGCTTTGAGCCCACCGAACTCGCGCAACTGGCCGCCGCGCTCAACTATCCGGCGCCGCTCGATCTGCGGGCCAATCCCATCAAGGCGAGTCGCGAGGAGCTGATCCGCGCGCTGTCCGAGTCGGGCATCGAAGGCGGGGAAACGCCGTTCGCGCCGTTCGGCGTGCGCGTGACGGGCAAGCCCGCGCTCGCGAAACTCGACACGTTCAAGAACGGCTGGTTCGAGGTGCAGGACGAGGGCAGCCAGCTGCTGTGCACGCTGCTGGCGCCGCGCCGCGGCGAGATGGTCGTGGACTTCTGCGCGGGCGCGGGCGGCAAGACGCTGGCGCTCGGCGCGATGATGCGCTCGACCGGCCGTCTCTACGCCTTCGACGTGTCCGACCGGCGCCTCGCCAAGCTCAAGCCGCGCCTCGCGCGCAGCGGCCTGTCGAACGTCAATCCCGTGCTGATCGACAGCGAGCACGACGCCAAGATCAAGCGGCTGATCGGCAAGATCGACCGCGTGCTCGTGGATGCCCCGTGCTCGGGCCTCGGGACGCTGCGCCGCAACCCCGACCTCAAGTGGCGCCAGTCGCCGGAGTCGGTGGCCGAGCTCGCGCCCAAGCAGCTTTCGATTCTTACGAGCGCGGCGCGCCTGCTCAAGCGCGGCGGCCGTCTCGTCTACGCGACCTGCAGCATTCTCGAAGCCGAGAACGAAGCGGTCGTGAAGCAGTTCCTCGAGGCGCACCCCGAGTTCGTGCTGGTGAGTGCGCGCGACGTGTTGGCCGAGCAGCGTGTGGGCCTCGATACCGGCGACTACCTCTCGCTGTGGCCGCACCGCCACGCCACCGACGGCTTCTTTGCCGCCGTGCTGGAGCGTCGCGGCGAAGCGAAGCCGAAGACCAGGGCCGCCGGCGCGCAGACCACGCCTGAAGAAGCTGCCGCGGAACAAGAGGCGTCCGACGCGATCGCGAAGGCGCAGGAAAGCGAAGCGGCCGAGCCGGACGCCGCGCTGGAGTAAGCGGCGCAGGTACGACGTTTGCGGGACCGTCCGGCGGGAGAAGCCGGATGGTCCGCGACAGTCGCGCTGGCATGCTGCATCGAATAAGCAGGCGATGCCGTGCAGCTCGAACTAGCATTCTCAGTAGAGCGCGCGACACATGGGATCGCGGTGAAAGATTAGATGGGGTCAGATATCATGGAAAGTGCCAGTTGAGGTGCGGCAAAGCGCCTCGAAACGCACTTCAGACGTTGACGCCGTAACCAATAAAGAAAAAAATCTCCCTTTGTTACAAACACTTGGAACGGTTCTAGTAGAATGCCGTCCAATCGCATCTAGTCGCTTTCACTTTCTTGACACCGGCGCCTGGCCGAAAGGCCGACGCGCTTCGCTTCACAGGTAAATGCCTTGTTGAACTCCCTGCTTGATTTCCTCGCCCACGGGGTGCTCCATTTCTCGTGGTGGCAGATCGTGCTGTTCGCGGCGGTGGTCACCCACATCACGATCATCGGCGTGACGGTGTACCTGCACCGCTGCCAGGCGCACCGCGCGCTGGATCTGCACCCCATCGCGAGCCACTTCTTCCGCTTCTGGCTGTGGATGACCACGGGCATGCTCACGGGCCAGTGGGCCGCAATCCATCGCAAGCACCACGCCAAGTGCGAAACGGAAGAAGATCCGCACAGCCCGCAAACGCGCGGCATCTGGAAGGTACTGCTCGAAGGCGCCGAACTGTATCGCGCCGAAGCGAAAAACGAAGAAACGCTGCGCCGCTTCAGCCACGGTACGCCCAACGACTGGATGGAGCGCAACGTCTACACGCGCTACCCCATTCTCGGCGTGAGCATCATGATGGTGATCGACGTCGCGCTGTTCGGCGCGGTCGGCCTCACCGTGTGGGCCGTGCAGATGGCGTGGATTCCGTTCTGGGCCGCGGGTGTCGTGAATGGCCTCGGCCACTTCTGGGGCTACCGGAACTTCAATTCGTCCGACGCGAGCACGAACCTTCTGCCGTTCGGCATCATCATCGGCGGCGAGGAGCTGCACAACAACCACCACACGTTCGCGACTTCCGCGAAGCTGTCGAACAAGTGGTACGAGTTCGACATCGGCTGGATGTACATCCGCATGATGCAGGCCGTTGGTCTCGCCAAGGTGAAGAAGGTCGCGCCTACCCCGCGTCTCGCCAAGGGCAAGCTCGTGGCCGATCACGAAACGCTGCAGGCCGTGCTCTCGAACCGCTATGAAGTCATGGCGAGCTACGCGAAGGCCGTGAAGCAGGCCTATCGCCAGGAACTGGCGCACCTGAAGGAAGTGGGCGAACGCGAGAAGTACAAGGTCATGCGCGGCGCGCGCAAGTGGTTCGACAAGGAAGAAGCCAGCCTGAACGAACCGCAAAAGCGCCAGCTGCCGCAAATCTTCGCGAACAGCCAGAAGCTGCGCACGTTCATCGAACTGCGCAACGAACTCGCGGCAATCTGGGAGCGTTCGAGCGCCTCGCGCGAACAACTGCTCACGCAGCTTCAGGATTGGTGCCATCGCGCTGAACAAAGCGGTATCAAGGCGCTGCAGGAATTCGCTTCGCGCCTGCGCCGTTACGCCTGATCATCGGCTCGATCGTCCCGAGCGGATTTCGGCCCCTCAGTGGGGCGCAGGAAAATCCTTTAGAATGACGAGACGTCACAAAACCCCGCGCTGGCGGGGTTTTTCTTTTTGGGCCGCAAAAAAGCCGGAGTCCCCACAATGGCTTCATGGCGCGGCGATCGGTAGGGGCAGGAGATGATGAGTCAGGCGATCAGGAAGGTCGAATATGACCGGCCGCAGGGTGCCGTCTGCAGCGTTGGACAGGCTTGGGCGCGTGTGCCCGATGCGCCGTCCGCGGCAGAGCGCGTTGCGTTGAAGGAGCGGATTCGCGCGTTGCTCAAGCGCGAGAAGGCAGTGCTTGTCGCGCACTATTATGTGGATCCTGAGTTGCAGGAGCTCGCCGACGAAACCGGTGGCTGCGTGGCCGATTCGCTCGAGATGGCGCGTTTCGGCCGCGACCACGAGGCGCAGACGCTCGTCGTGGCCGGCGTGCGCTTCATGGGCGAGACCGCGAAGATTCTGAGTCCGAACAAGCGGATTCTCATGCCCGACCTCGACGCGACCTGCTCGCTCGACCTCGGCTGCCCCATCGACGAATTCTCGGCGTTCTGCGACGAGCATCCGGACCGCACCGTGGTCGTCTATGCGAATACGAGCGCGGCCGTGAAGGCGCGCGCGGACTGGATGGTCACGTCGTCCATCGGTCTCGAGATCGTCGCCGACCTGCACGCGAAGGGCGAAAAGATTCTGTGGGCGCCGGACCGGCACCTGGGCAGCTACATCCAGAAGAAGACCGGCGCCGACATGCTGCTGTGGCAAGGCTCCTGCCTCGTGCACGACGAGTTCAAGGGCATCGAGCTCGATCTGCTGCGCGCCGAATATCCGGACGCCAGGATTCTGGTCCACCCCGAATCGCCCGAGAGCGTGGTTGCGCTCGCGGATGTGGTCGGCTCGACCACGCAGCTGATCGACGCCGCTGTGAAGCTCGACGCGCAACGCTTCATCGTCGCGACCGATCTCGGCATTCTGCACAAGATGCGCCTCGCGGCGCCGGGCAAGACCTTCATCGAAGCGCCCACGGCCGGCAACAGCGCCACCTGCAAGAGCTGCGCGCATTGCCCGTGGATGGCCATGAACGGTCTGACGAATCTCGTCGACGTGCTGGAGCGCGGTCACAACGAGATCCACGTCGACAGCGCGATCGGTGAGCGCGCGCGTCTGCCGATCGATCGCATGCTGGCGTTCGCGGCCGAGCACAAGCGCCGCGTGCAGGCAAGCGGCGACCTCGCGCACGACACCGCGCTGTTCTCGCAAGTGGGGGCGGCGTAAATGGGCGCACTCGAATTGCTCGCAGTCGATGCCGTTTCGCCCGTGCTCGATGAAGTGCGCTCGCAGTACGGCGCGGCGTTCGACGCCGCGATCGCACGCAACGTGGCCGACGCGCTCGCAGAAGACGTGGGCCCCGGCGACCAGACCGGCCGCCTCGTGCCCGCCGACGAAATGCGCGACGCGCGCATCATCGTGCGCGAAGAAGCGGTGCTGTGCGGCGTGCTCTGGTTCGACGGCGTGGTGAAGCAGGTCGATCCGCGCATCGAAGTCCGTTGGCACTATCGCGAAGGCGAGCGCATGGCCGCCGATACGACCGTCTGCTCGCTGCGCGGCCCGGCGCGCTCGCTGCTCACGGCCGAGCGCAACGCAATGAACTTCCTGCAGCTGCTTTCGGGCGTGGCTAGCGTGACGCGCCGCTACGTCGAGATGATCGCGCACACCCGCACGCGCATTCTGGACACGCGCAAGACGATGCCCGGCCTGCGCCTCGCGCAGAAGTACGCAGTGCGCGTGGGCGGTGGCGTCAACCAGCGTCTCGCGCTTTACGACGGCATCCTGATCAAGGAAAACCACATTGCTGCGGCAGGTGGCGTGGGCGCGGCGATGGACGCCGCGCTCGCGCTCGATGCGGGCGTGCCGATCCAGATCGAAGTGGAGACGCTCGAACAGCTCGACACGGCGCTCGCGCACGGCGCGAAGTCGGTGCTGCTCGACAACTTCTCGTCCGACATGATGCGCGACGCGGTGAAGCTCACGGCGGGGCGTGCGGTGCTCGAAGTCTCGGGCGGCGTGAGTTTCGACACGGTGCGCGCGATCGCGGAAACGGGCGTGGACCGCGTATCGATTGGCGCGCTCACAAAGGACGTGCGCGCGACGGACTTTTCGATGCGTATTGTCTGAAGCCGCGAGTTCGCTGAGCGGGACCAGAAGGAAAAAGGCCGCCTCGCGATTGAGGCGGCCTTTGTTTTTTGCGGCGCTTTCAGTTCGCTCGACTCATGAAACCGTGCGATTGCGTACGCGCTCCGGCGCGAGCACGGTCGGCAGCGCCTTGGGCAGCGAGTTCGGCCAGTCGCGGCTGTAGTGCAGGCCACGGCTCTCGCGGCGCGAGCGCGCACTTTCCACGATCAGCGAAGCGACTTCGACGAGGTTGCGCAATTCCAGCAGGTCGCGCGTGACGCGGAAATTCGCGTAGTACTCGAGAATTTCGTCGCGCAGCAGGGCGAGGCGATGTTGCGCGCGCTCGAGCCGTTTGTCGGTGCGCACGATGCCGACGTAATTCCACATCAGCCGGCGCAGCTCGTCCCAGTTGTGGGCGACGACGACTTCCTCGTCGGAATCGGAGACGCGGCTTTCGTCCCAGTCGGGCAGCGGCGCATGCGCTCCCGCGCTGAAGCCTTCCGCCTCGATCGCCTCGGCTGCCGAGCGGCCGATCACGAGGCACTCGAGCAGCGAGTTGCTTGCGAGGCGGTTCGCGCCGTGCAGGCCCGTGTACGAGGTCTCGCCCACGGCGTAGAGGCCCGCGAGGTCGGTGCGCCCAGCCAGGTCGGTGACGACGCCGCCGCAGGTGTAGTGCGCGGCGGGTACCACGGGAATCGGCGCCTTCGTGATGTCGATGCCGAACTCGCGGCAGCGCGCGAGGATGGTCGGGAAATGTTCTTCGAGAAATGCCGGCGGCTGATGGCTGATGTCGAGATGCACGCAGTCGATGCCGTGTTTCTTGATCTCGAAGTCGATCGCGCGGGCGACGATGTCACGCGGGGCCAGTTCGGCGCGCGCGTCGTGCGAGGGCATGAAGCGGGTGCCGTCGGGCAGGCGCAGCACGCCGCCTTCGCCGCGCACGGCTTCCGAAATCAGGAACGACTTGGCGTGCGGGTGGAACAGGCAGGTGGGGTGGAACTGGATGAACTCCATGTTCGCCACCCGGCAGCCGGCGCGCCACGCCATGGCGATGCCGTCGCCGGTGGCCGTGTCGGGGTTCGTCGTGTACAGGTAGACCTTGCCGGCGCCGCCCGTGGCGAGCACCGTGTGCGGCGCCTGGATCGTCACCGTGCGGTCATTCTTCAGATCGAGCGCATAGAGGCCGTGACAACGACGGCCAGGCAGGCCCAGCCGGTCGGACGTGATGACGTCGATCGCCTGATGGTCTTCGAGGATCGTGATGTTCGGGTGCGAGCGCGCACGCTCGAGCAGCGTTTGCACGACTGCGTGGCCGGTGGCGTCGGCGGCGTGGATGATGCGGCGATGGCTGTGGCCGCCTTCGCGCGTGAGGTGAAAGCCGAGTTCGGCGGCGGCGTCCTTCGTGAACGGGACGTCCTGGGCGATCAGCCATTCGATGGCCTCGCGGCCATGCTCGACGATGTAGCGCGTGGCTGCCTCGTCGCACAGGCCGCCGCCGGCGACGAGCGTATCGTCCACGTGGTTCTCCACGCTGTCGGCCGAATCGAGCACGGCGGCAATGCCGCCTTGCGCGCGGTCGCTCGCGCCTTCGGTCATCGCGCGCTTGGCGATGATCACGACGCGGCGCGAACCGGCGAGATTCAGCGCGACGCTCAGTCCTGCGAGGCCGCTGCCGACGATCGCTACATCGAAATTCATGATCCTGCTTCTCCGTCTCTCTTGTTCTGCGCTTTCCGGCCGCCGCATTTGCCGCGGGGCTGCGCTGTCATGCCCGCTGTGATGCCCGCTGTGATGCCATATGACACGCGTGTGGCAGCCGGTATAAAGCGGGAAGCATACTCCGAGAGAGGAGCGAACGGATAGCGCCAGTTTGGGCGCTGCCGTTAAAACACCGTTGCCGGGCGCGAACCGAGGCGGGGCGGGCGAGCCAAAAGAAAAACCCCGCTAAAAAGCGGGGTTTTTCCGTCTTCGTCAGGCTCGAAACCCGATCAATTACTTGATCTTGGTTTCCTTGTACTCGACGTGCTTGCGAACAACCGGGTCGAACTTCTTGATCGACATTTTTTCCGGCATGTTGCGCTTGTTCTTCGTGGTCGTGTAGAAGTGACCCGTACCTGCGGTCGATTCCAGCTTGATCTTGTCGCGGACGCCCTTGGCCATGATTTACTCCTTACAGTTCGCCGCGTGCACGCAGGTCTGCGAGCACGGAATCGATGCCGTTCTTGTCGATCAGGCGCAGGCCTGCGTTCGAGATGCGCAGACGCACCCAACGGTTTTCGCTTTCAACCCAGAAACGGCGGTTTTGCAGATTCGGGAGGAAACGGCGCTTGGTTTTGTTGTTAGCGTGGGAAACGTTGTTGCCGCTCATCGGCGCTTTCCCAGTGACTTGGCATACACGTGCCATGAGACACTCCTACGGAAATTCTGAGTTCGAGAGCCGCTTAGGTTTCCCAGGCGAGAAATGGCCGGAATAAGAGCGCGCTCACGTATGGATGAGAGACAACCTCGAACCCAGGCCATATTTCCCCTGGAACGCCTCGATGGGCTTCGGAACAGGGTTGGAAATAGGCAAACTATGATTCTAGCAGAAAAAAGCCTGGGAGATCAAACCCGATTTGCACAATTGTTCTGTGCCGCCGCGTCTGGCGCTGTGTCGCCTCAGCTCCAGCCATGGCGCGCGAAGGAAAACGTGTCCCGGGTGCCGATGACCAGGTGATCGATGAGTTGAACCTCCACGAGTGCCAGCGTCTCCCGCAACACCCGTGTGAGGCGCCGGTCGCTCGCGCTCGGCTGTACCGCGCCCGAAGGGTGATTATGGGCGACGATCAGGCTCGCGGCATTGAGCGTCAGCGCGCGCCGCACGATTTCACGCGGGTACACCGCCATGCGAGTGAGTGATCCGCGCGAACTTTCCTCCAGGCGGATCAGCCGATGGCGCGCATCCAGGAAGAGGCAAACGAACACCTCGTGCGGCCGCCCGCCGATCAGGAGGCGCAAGTAGTCTTCGACCGCACCGGGTGAATCGACGAGCGGTTTGTCGTCGAGCGCTTGCGCAAGCGCCCGGCGAGCGAGTTCCGTCACCGCTTGCAGCATCGCGGCTTTTGCGGGCCCGATACCGCGCAGGGCCTCGAATTCTTCTGGCGGCGCATCGAGCATGGCGCGCAGCGAGCCGAATTGGGCCAGCAGCGTGCGGGCGACTTCGAAGACATCGTGGCCCGGCAAGCCGAAGCCGAGCAGAATCGCGAGCAGCTCTACGTCCGAAAGCGCGCTGGCGCCGGCCGTGCGCAGTCGCTCGCGAGGCATGTCGCGGCGTGGCGCCGCAGGCGCCGCGCTCTCGGGGCTCGAAACCGCAGGCGCTGCCGGCGCGGGGAGGGCGCCGCCGACGGCATCGGGCGCCGTGTCCAGGATGCAGGCGCGTTCCGTCATGGCATTCTCCACAGACAAATAAGGCATGCCCGGCGCGCGCGAGCGCGAGCGTTGGCAGTGCACAATCGTGCCGCGACCGCCTCGGCCAAGTGGCTTACAATAGATGCTTTCCTGCCGCCCGAGGCAGGCCGGACCGGCGCCCTGCGGCGCGCACGCGCGAAGCGCGCGTTACGACGAAATGAGTTACGCATGAGCATCATCGACATCTCCGAAGTGAAATCCGGTTCCCACGTGACGCTGAATTACCGGCTTTCACTCGCCGATGGCACCGAAATCGTCAATACCTTTGTCGACCGTCCCGCCACTCTGCTGATGGGCGCCGGCCAGCTTGCGCCGCCGCTGGAAGAGATTTTGCAGGGCCTGAAGGTGGGTCACCATTCGACCTTTCAGCTAGAACCCGGCGTCGCATTCGGCCAGCGCAACCCCGACCTGATCCAGCGCGTTTCGCTCAAGACCCTGCGCGAGAACGGCATGATCGGCGAGGAATTCAGCCCGGGCGACCTGATCGAATTCAATGCCCCGAACGGCGGGCGCTACGCGGGTGTGCTCAAGGAAGTGAACGAGACCTCCGCCCTGTTCGATTTCAACCACCCGCTCGCAGGCCAGGCGGTTGCGTTCGAAGTGCAAATCATCGGAATCCTTTAAAGCCCATGACCAACACGGACACGTCCCTCATCGCAGAACTGGCCGACGCGGAAATCCTGCTCGCCCAGCCGCGCGGCTTCTGCGCCGGCGTCGATCGGGCCATCGAGATCGTCGAGCGCGCCATCCAGCTCCACGGCGCACCGATCTACGTGCGTCACGAGATCGTTCACAACGCCTATGTCGTCGAAGACCTGCGCAAGAAGGGGGCGATCTTCATCGAGCAGCTCGAAGAGGTCCCGTCCGGCAACACGGTGATCTTTAGCGCGCACGGCGTCTCCAAGTCGGTGCGCGCCGACGCCGAGGCGCGCGGCCTGCGTGTCTACGACGCGACCTGCCCGCTCGTCACGAAGGTGCACGTGGAAGTCGCGAAGATGCGCGACGAAGGGCTCGACATCGTCATGATCGGGCACAAGGGCCATCCGGAAGTGGAAGGCACCATGGGGCAGGTGGCCGAGGGCATGTATCTCGTCGAAGACATTGCCGATGTCGAGGCGCTCAAGCTGCGCGACCCGCAGCGTGTGGCATTCGTCACGCAAACCACGCTCTCGGTGGACGACGCCGCGGAAATCATCGCGGCGCTCAAGGCGCGCTTTCCCGCCATTCGCGAGCCGAAGAAGCAGGACATCTGCTACGCCACGCAGAATCGCCAGGACGCCGTCAAGTTCATGGCGCCGCAGTGCGACGTCGTGATCGTGGTGGGCAGCCCGAACAGCTCCAATTCGAACCGGTTGCGCGAAGTGGCCGAGAAACGCGGCATTCCTGCCTATATGGTGGATGCGCCCGAGCAGATCGACCCCCAGTGGCTCGCCGGCAAGCGCCGGATCGGCCTGACGGCTGGAGCGTCGGCTCCCGAGGCGCTCGCGCAGGAAATCATTCGCCGCCTGCACGAACTTGGTGCGCGCAACGTGCGTGCGCTCGAAGGCATCGAGGAGAACATTGCATTCCCGTTGCCGCGCGGACTCGGTCAACCCGTCTGACGCCTGCCGCACTCCGCACGAACGCGCCCATGTGGCGCGTTTTTTTATGCCCGCAACACATACTGCGCGCGAGTAATAAGGGTCGTATGATGGGGAAAGGCAGGTTAACCTCACATTCGGCGGGTGTTCTTATCAGTGTTTTCTCTAGAGTGCGGGACCGAATTACGTGGTGTGACCCCATAATATAGGGGACAATTGACATCCTTTCGATACGAATGCACCGCGCCGGGGCGGCATTATTATGCTCTCCCTTAAATACCCTTCATTTGATCCAATGCCCGCGCGACAAGGCATTGCGGCCATTATCTGCAACACATGATGCGAAGCGCGTCGATTTTTGGTGCAACTGGTGCACGAAAATGCGGCGCAACCGGTGGTGCAACCCACCCCATGCGGTTATCTAAAAATATGGTTGCAATGCAGGAAAACCCTGCCGGTTCAACAATATTGCCCGTCGCATAATTGGCGTTACAATGCGCGCGTTCTGAAGGCTGGACATTCCATGCGAAGGCCATCAGACAAGCATTTCGGAAGGCGCAGGAGACCTGATTAATGCAATTCAAGTCGGCTTTTGCCGCGTCATCGGCAAATGCGGTTGCGCCGCGCAATGCGTGGCTTAGCCGCAATGTCGAGACGGGCACGAGCACAACATCGATCATTTCTGGCATGCAGATTGCTTTTGCATGCATCGGCGTTGTCATGCCGGTTCGCCGCCTGGGTGCGACGGGTCTCGCAGCCGAGATCCCGCAGTGCGCGGGCGGCCGGGGAGTGGGAGTCATGGCGTTTGACGCATTCGCGTTTGCCGGCCGCAAGGCTCGCCGCGAATACGCCAACGTGAATATGACGCGTAGTTGATTGAACCCGACGGCACCGAACCATCCGACGGTGCCGTTTTTGCATCCGCTTTTGGCGAGCCTGCCGCTGCAACACAGCGGCAACGCGAACCGGGGCGGCCAACCGTTACCGGTTTTTACTTCAATACCCGAAAGTGTCGTTGCGGTTCCGTAAAACATCGCCCACCGGCCGATGACGAGCGCGAATCCGGTTGCACGGGCTAAGGAGCATTAAATGGATATTTTCATCCAGCAGATCCTGAATGGGCTGGTGCTTGGCAGCATCTATGCCATCATCGCACTGGGCTACACCATGGTGTACGGGATTCTGGGCATCATCAATTTCGCGCATGGCGACGTGCTCATGGTGGGCGCCATGGTCGCGCTCTCCGCGATCAACGTGCTCCACAATCATTTCCCGGGCCTCGGGAACATCCCCACGCTGTGCATTGCGCTCGCGGTTGCCGCGCTCGTGTGTGCGGTCGTCGGGTACACGATCGAAAAGGTCGCGTACCGACCGCTGCGCCGCGCGCCGCGCCTCGCGCCGCTGATCACCGCGATCGGTGTGTCGATCCTGCTGCAGACGCTCGCCATGATCATCTGGGGCCGCAATCCGCTCGCGTTTCCCCAGCTCATCTCGACCGACCCGATCAACGTCATCAAGCCGACTGAAACCGGTGTCGGCGCCGTGATCTCGATGACGGAAATCGTCATCATCGTCGTCGCGTTCGTCGTGATGGCGGGCCTCCTGCTCCTCGTGCACAAGACCAAGCTCGGCCGCGCCATGCGCGCCATCGCCGAGAACCCGAACAATGCTTCGCTGATGGGCGTGAACCCGAACTTCGTGATCTCGGCCACGTTCATGATCGGCTCGGCGCTCGCCGCGCTGGCCGGCGTGATGATCGCCTCGGAATACGGCAACGCTCACTTCTACATGGGCTTTATCCCCGGCATGAAGGCCTTCACGGCCGCGGTGCTGGGCGGTATCGGCAACCTCGGCGGCGCGATGGTCGGCGGCGTGGTGCTCGGTCTGATCGAGCAGCTCGGCGCAGGCTACATCGGCAACCTGACCGGCGGGGTGTTCGGCAGTAACTATCAGGACGTCTTCGCATTCATCGTGCTGATCGTCGTGCTCGTGTTCCGTCCGTCGGGGCTGCTGGGCGAACGTGTCGCGGACCGCGCATAAGAGGGAGTAACACAACATGACTTCAATTCAACCGATCGAGCCGTCGACGACGCTCATCCCCGAAAAGAACATGACGAAGACCCTCACGGTCGGCATCGTGACGGCCATCGTCGTGGCAGCGCTTCCCTTCGTGGTGGGCGCCGCGGGCGGCAACTACTGGGTGCGCGTGCTCGACTTCGCGATGCTGTACGTGATGCTCGCGCTGGGCCTGAACGTGGTGGTGGGCTTCGCCGGCCTGCTGGACCTGGGCTACATCGCGTTCTACGCGGTGGGCGCCTACGTCGCCGCGCTGCTGACTTCGCCGCACCTGACCACGCAGTTCACGTGGATCGCCAACATGTTCCCGGGCGGCATGCATACGCCGTACTGGATCGTGATTCCGTGCGCCATGGCGCTCGCCGCGCTGTTCGGCGTGCTGCTCGGTGCGCCGACGCTGCGCCTGCGCGGCGACTACCTCGCGATCGTGACGCTGGGCTTCGGGGAAATCGTTCGTATCTTCATGAACAACCTCGACCGTCCGGTGAACATCACCAACGGGCCGCAGGGCATTACCGGCGTCGCGCCGCTGCAGGTGTTCGGCTTCAATCTCGCGCAGCCGCACGAGATCCTCGGCTTCACGTTCACGTCGGTCTACATGTACTACTACGTGTTCGTGATCTGCGCGCTGCTCGTGATCTGGGTGTGTACGCGTCTGCAGCACTCGCGTATCGGCCGCGCATGGGCCGCGATCCGCGAAGACGAAATCGCCGCCAAGGCCATGGGCATCAATACCCGTAACGTCAAGCTGCTCGCGTTCGCGATGGGCGCGTCGTTCGGCGGCCTGTCGGGCGCGATGTTCGGTGCGTTCCAGGGCTTCGTGTCGCCGGAATCGTTCACCTTCTGGGAGTCGGTCGTCGTGCTCGCCTGCGTGGTGCTCGGCGGCATGGGCCACATCCCCGGCGTGATTCTCGGCGCCGTGCTGCTCGCCATTTTCCCCGAGTTCCTGCGCTCGACGATGGGCCCGCTCCAGCACATGCTGTTCGGTCACGAAGTCGTCGATACGGAAGTCATTCGTCAGCTGCTCTACGGCCTCGCCATGGTCGTCATCATGCTGTATCGCTCGGAAGGCCTGTGGCCGGCGGCGAAGCACGAAGACAAGATCGCGAAGATCGCCAAGCGTGCCAGCAAGAAGCCGGTTCGCGCATAACGGGGAGAACAGAATATGAGCAACAAAGCTATCCGCCTGTCCGTGAAGGGCGTGAACAAACGCTTCGGCGGCCTGCAGGCGCTGTCCGACGTCGGCCTGCAGATCGAGGAAGGCACGATCTACGGCCTGATCGGCCCGAACGGCGCCGGCAAGACGACGTTCTTCAACGTGATTACCGGCCTCTACACGCCCGATTCGGGCGAATTCAAGCTCGACGGCACGGCTTATACGCCGACCGCCGTTTATCAGGTGGCGCAGGCCGGCATTGCGCGTACGTTCCAGAACATCCGTCTGTTCGGCGGTATGACCGCGCTCGAGAACGTGATGGTCGGCCGCCACGTGCGCACGAAGCACGGCCTGCTCGGCGCCGTGTTCCAGACTCCCTCGGAGCGTCAGGAAGAGCGCGAGATCAAGGAGCGTGCGATCGAGCTGCTCGAATACGTGGGCATCGCGCAATACGCGGACTACACCTCGCGCAACCTCTCGTACGGCCACCAGCGCCGTCTGGAAATCGCGCGTGCGCTCGCGACCGATCCGAAGCTGCTCGCGCTCGACGAGCCGGCAGCCGGCATGAACGCGACCGAGAAGGTCGAACTCACGCGCCTGCTCGACAAGATCCGCGCCGATGGCAAGACCATCCTGCTGATCGAGCACGACGTGAAACTGGTGATGGGCCTGTGCAACCGGATGACAGTGCTCGACTATGGCAAGGTGATCTCCGAAGGGCTGCCGCAAGACGTGCAGAAGGACCCGAAGGTGATCGAGGCATATCTGGGTGCGGGGGTTCACTGATGTCGACATCGGTTCTGAAAATCAAGGGTCTGCAGGTCAACTACGGCGGGATCCAGGCAGTCAAGGGCGTGGACATGGAAGTTCGCCAGGGCGAACTCGTCACGCTGATCGGCGCGAACGGCGCGGGCAAGACCACGACGATGAAGGCCATCACGGGTCTGAAGCCGTACTCGGCTGGCGACATCGAGTACATGGGCCAGTCGATCAAGGGCGTGCCCGCGTATGAACTGCTCAAGCGTGGCCTCGCGATGGTGCCGGAAGGCCGCGGCATCTTCGCGCGCATGTCGATTCTCGAAAACATGCAGATGGGCGCGTACCTGCGCAGCGACAACGAAGGCATCCAGAAGGACGTCGAGCGTATGTTCGGCTTCTTCCCGCGCCTGAAGGAACGTGCCACGCAGCTCGCAGGCACGCTCTCGGGCGGCGAGCAGCAGATGCTCGCCATGGCGCGCGCGATCATCAGCAAGCCGAAGCTTCTGCTGCTCGATGAGCCGTCGATGGGTCTCTCGCCGATCATGGTGGAGAAGATCTTCGAAGTGGTGCGCACGATCTCGTCGGAAGGCATCACGGTGCTGCTCGTGGAGCAGAACGCGCGCCTCGCGCTGCAGGCGGCCAATCGCGGCTACGTGATGGACTCGGGCCTCGTGACGATGGAAGGCGAGGCCAAGCAGATGCTCGACGATCCGAAGGTGCGCGCAGCGTACCTGGGCGAGTAAGCTGCATGGCATTGCGGTCCGCGCGGCCGCATCAAAACAAAAGCCGCATGGGTGCGACCCCATGCGGCTTTTTTCATGGCGTCGACCAATGATGCTCAGACGAGCGCTTCGGACTCCTGCACGGCGAGGCGCTTGCCGAGACTCACCACAGCATCGGTGCGATAGCCAAGCTGCTCGTAGAACGCGAGCACCTCGGCTTTGTCGGTGAGCACCTGAAGGTTGAGCTTGAGGCAACCCAGCGCGGCGAGCGCGTTTTCCGCATGGCGCACGAGCCGCGTGCCGAGGCCGTGGCGCCGCGCATCGGGCGCGACGGCGACCGAATAGAGCCAGCCGCGATGCCCGTCGTAACCGGCCATGGCCGTGCCGATGAGCGCGCCGTCGACGTCGCCACCGTCGCGAACCGCAACGAAGAACAGCTCCGGCTGGGTGCCGAGCTTGTTCGCGATCGACAGACGCGGATTGCGATGCGGCCGGCTCGCATCGTTGTACTCGGGAAACGCCTGCAGCCAGAGCGCGATCACCGCTTCGGTGTCGGCTTCGCTGAACACGCGGATCGTGACGGACATCGCTCGTGCTCCCCTCGAATTACAGCGAGTCGAGGATCGTGCGCAGCATCGCCATCATCTGGTCGATTTCCTGCGTCGTCACGTTCAGCGCCGGCATGAAGCGCAGCAGGTTCGGGCGCGCGGCGTTGAGCAGCAGGCCGTCCGGCTGCATGAGACGCGCCTTCTCGACGATCTCCGGCCCGATGTCCTTGCCGAGCAGCAGCGCGCGCAGCAAGCCTTCGCCACGCTCGCCCTGGAAGCCGCGTTCGGCCGAAAGCTCGAGCAGCTTTTCGCGCAGATACTCGCTGCGCTCACGCACGCCTTCGAGGAAGCCGGGCGCAACCAGTTGCGAGATCACCGAATAGCCCACGGCGGTCATCAGCGGGTTGCCGTTGTACGTGCCGCCCTGGTCGCCCGCCTCGAACACGGAGATTTCCTTCTTCGCGAGCAGTGCAGCGAGCGGCACGCCGCCGCCGATGCCCTTGCCGAGCGTCATGATGTCCGGCTCGATGCCCGAGAGTTCGTAGGCGAAGAGGGTGCCCGCACGGCCGCAGCCGCTCTGCACTTCGTCGACGATCAGCAGGATGCCGTGCTTCTTCGTGAGCGCGCGCAGTTGCTGCATGAATTCGCGCGTGGCGGGAATCACGCCGCCTTCGCCCTGGATCGGCTCGAGCATCACGGCGACGGTCTTCGCGGTGATGAGCTTCTCGACCGAGGCGATGTCGTTCAGATCGGCCTTCGGGAAGCCCGGCACTTGCGGTGCGTAGATCGTGTCCCAGCCCGGCTTGCCGCTCGCCGACATCGTCGCGATCGTGCGGCCGTGGAAGCTGTGGTCGAACGTGATGATCTCGTAGGCGCCGTCACGATGCTTCTTGCCCCACTTGCGCGCGAGCTTGATCGCGCCTTCGTTGGCTTCGGCGCCGCTGTTGGCGAAGAACACCTTGTCGAAGCAGCTGTGCTCGGTGAGCAGGCCCGCGAGCTTCGCCATCGGCTCGTTGTAGAAGGCCGGCGACGGGTTGATGAGCAGGCGCGACTGCTGCTCCAGCGCCTCGATCATGCCGTCGTTGCAATGCCCGAGGCTGTTGACGGCCCAACCCTGGATGAAGTCCAGGTATCGCTTGCCCTCGTTGTCGTAGAGCCACGACCCCTTGCCATGCGTGAAAACGATTTCGGGCCGGTTGGTGATGTACATCAGCGACTCGATCGGGTATTCGGAATAATTCATGGCAACGGGCTCCGCGTTGGGGCTGCACAAGGGTTGAAGAAGATACGGCGGAAAAACAAAAAGCCACGGACTGGCCGTGGCTTTCGTGATTCGAACTTGCTGTGCGTTGAGATGTACAACGCGCGTCCGCGAGTAGCCAGGCCCTAAAGATGGGGCGAGCGGCGACGTCGGAGGGCGGACAGGATGCAGTTCATGGGCGCAAGAATACGACAAGCCGAATGGCGATGTAAACCATCAATGTGCCGAATTTTTCCAGGCGGCCGAAGAATTTTTCGTGACGACTGCCCGGCGGGTCGATGCATTGCACACGCAACGACCCGCTCGGGCGAGCTTCAGACGGCGTTCGCGAGGTCGGCGGCGCTCGTGAACGAGTCCGCGTAGAACTCCTCTTCGGGCAGACCGTGGTGCTGCGTGAAGTCGCGCTGCGCGGACTCCACCATCACCGGCGCGCCGCACGCATAGACCTGGTGGCCCGAAAGATTGGGCAGATCCTCGATCACGGCGCGGTGCACGAAGCCCGTGCGGCCGGTCCAGTCGTCGCCGGCTGCGGGCTCGGAGAGCACCGGCACGAAGCGGAAGTTCGGAATCTCCTTCGCCCATTGTTCGGCGAGTTCCATCAGGTACAGGTCCTTCTTCTGGCGCGCGCCCCAGTAGAGCGTCATCGGGCGGTTCAGGTTCTTGTGGACCGCGTGCTCGACGATCGCCTTGAGCGGCGCGAAGCCGGTGCCGGAGGCCAGCAGCACGATGGGCTTATCGGATTCCTCGCGCAGGAAGAAGGTGCCGAGCGGCGCTTCGAAGCGCAGGATGTCGCGCTCCTTCATCTGCGAGAAGACGTGGTCGGTGAACTTGCCGCCCGGCATGTGGCGGATGTGCAGCTCGATCGGGCCTTGCTCGTGCGGCGCGCTCGCCATGGAGTAGCTGCGGCGCGTGCCGTCCTTGAGGATGAATTCGAGGTACTGGCCGGCGAGATACTGCAGGCGCTCGTTGGCGGGCAGTTGCAGCTTGAGGACGACGACGTCGTCGGCGCGGCGCTCGATGGCGGCGATGCGGGTAGGCAGCTTGCGCACCTGCACGTCGCCCACGCCCGCCACTTCGCGGATGTCGATTTCGAGGTCGGTTTGCGCCGTCGCACAGCAGAAGAGGGCCATGCCGCGCGTTCTTTCGTCATTGGAAAGCGCCGAAGCCGCGTGGGCGCGCTGCTCGACTTCGCCGTGGCAGACCGTGCCCTTGCACGAGCCGCACGCGCCGTTCTTGCAGCCATACGGCAGGCCGATGCCCTGACGCAGGGCCGCGTTGAGAATGGGTTCGTCGGGCTCGACCTGGAATTGCCGGCCGCTTTGCTTGAGCGTTACGTTGAAAGCCATATTCAGGGAAGCGTAAGTCTGTATCCGAGGGTTGATTCCGGGCGCGGGTCGCTTTGGGTAAGTTGCCGCGCTTTCTTGCCGGCCTTCGCCGCGAGGCCCGGGCCGCTAAAATGGTTCCACCATGATCGCCACACGAACCTTGCGCCGTGCGCGCATCCTGATTGTCGGTTGCGGCGACGTCGGCCTGCGCGGCGTCACCCAGTTGCGCGAGCGGCCAGACCGCGCGCGCGTATTCGCGCTCGCGCGCCGTGCCGAGCGCGCAGACGTCGTACGGGCCGCGGGAGCCACGCCGGTGCGCGGCGACCTCGATTCCCGCAGGAGTCTCGCGCGGATCGCGGGCCTGGCTCGCACCGTCCTGCACCTCGCGCCACCGCAAAAATCCGGCGACGACGACCTGCGCACGCGCCGCCTGATCGCGGCGCTGGCGGTGCGGCGTCGCGCGGTGTCGCGGCCTGCGCTGGCGGGCGCCGCGCCGCGCGCCTTGCGGCCCCCATTGCATTGCCTCGTGGACCGCATGCGCCGCAGCGCTGTCGGCCAAGCCGCAGCCTTTGGAGCATCCGTCATTGTACCCGAGCGCATCCGGCGGTTTTCCGGCGCCCGGCGCAAGCGGCTCGAACGCCCGAGGCTCGTCTACGCGAGCACGACGGGGGTGTACGGGGATTGCGGCGGCGCGCGCATCGACGAAACACGCACGGTGCAGCCCGCCAACGCCCGCGCCATTCGCCGGGTGTCGGCCGAACGGCAACTGCGCCGCGCGACGGCGCGCGGCGCGCTCAGCGCCACGATCGCGCGCATTCCCGGCATTTATGCCGCAAACCGTCTCCCGCTCGCCCGGCTGGAAAAGCGCACGCCAGCGCTCGTAGCGAGCGACGACGTCTACACGAGCCACATCCACGCAGACGACCTCGCGGCGATTCTCCTGCGCCTCGCGACGCACGGCCGCCCGGGGCGCACGATCCACGCGACGGACGACAGCGAACTGAAGATGGGCGAGTACTTCGACCGCGTGGCCGATGCCTTCGGCCTCGCGCGCGCCCCGCGCGTGAGCCGCGCCGAGGCCGAGCGCGAACTCGAGCCGGTCTTGCTGTCGTTCATGCGGGAGTCGAGACGGCTCGCCAATACGCGCCTCAAGCGCGAACTGCGCGTGCGTTTGCGTTATCCCGACGTAGATGCGTTCTTGCGCACGCTGCCGCCGCACCCGTGACTCCGGGCGGGCGGCGCGGCGCAAAGCGTGCCGTTCACGTGATGGCCGGCAGCGCTTCGAGCAGGAGGAAGCACAATAGCGCTCCGATGAGCGCCCCGATGAGGTTCGGATGATACTGATGTCGCATATGCATCGACGCGAGCAGGCCACCAATCAGAACCGCCCCTAGCGCCATGAAGGCCATCAACACGAATGAGATTTCGAATGAGCCGTTGATGATCATGATGCCCCTCCTTGCAACTTGTAATCGTTCTTGAGACGAGTATAGGGCGGAAGCCCGGCAAGGACATGCTGCGGCGCGGCGAAAACGATGCCTGTTTGCAAGCATCGGTGCGTCAACCCACTGAGCGGCGGCCGCCCGCGCCGCCCAGTGGTGGTTTACCCGTTGTTGCGCAACGCGTCGAGCGCCGCGGCGTCGAGCCATTGCCAGGCGCCCGGCGCCAGACCGGCGGGCAGGGAAAAGCCGCCAATGCGCTCGCGGTGGAGCGCCTCGACGCGGTTGCCGGCCGCGGCCACCATCCGTTTGACCTGATGATATTTGCCTTCGAGCACGGTCAACTCCAGCTCGTGATCTGAACGTGCGCAGGCGGCGACGGCGGCAATCGGCTCGCGCTCGCCGTGCAGCAGCACGCCTGCACGCAGGGCATTGAGCTGGACCTCGTCGAGCGGATGGCGCGTGCTCGCCACGTAGACCTTCGGCACCTTGCGCTTGGGCGACGTGAAGGCGTGGACGAACTGGCCATCGTCGGAAAGCAGCAGGAGGCCGGTCGTATCCTGATCGAGGCGGCCCACGCACTGCACGTTGCGCTCTCCGAACTGCGGCGGCAGCAAATGAAACACGCTCAGGTGATGCTGCGGATCGCGCGAGCACTCATAGCCCGCGGGCTTGTTGAGCGCAAGGTAGGCGCGCTCGTGAAACGGCCACGGCGTGCCGTCCACGCTGAAGACGAGGCCTGCCGTGTCGAACGTTGCGAGGGGGTCGTTGCAGGGCTCGCCCGCGACGGCGACCCGCGCGTCGGCGATGAGCGCGCGGCATTGGCGGCGTGAGCCGAAACCCTGAGTGAAGAGGATGCTTTCGAGATTCATGACGGACGGCTGACAGCGTAGAGCCGGCTATTTTATCCGCGGCGACGTGGTCAACGCCGCCGTGCCCGCCGCCTGTCCGCTTCGCACGGCTTGACCGCGCTTTTCGGGCGGATGGCGTAACGTAGCGCAAGGTATCGGCAGGTCCGGCCGGCTCGCACCGCCTGGACACGTACGAAATTGCCCCCCCAATTTTCTTCTCGCGCAGCGCCCGGTCTCGGAGCGCGCGCTGCGCCATTCGGCTCACGTGGAGAACACCATGGCGAAGACAATAGCGGATCATCTGGCGAAAACGCTCGAGGCAGTCGGCATCGAGCGTATCTGGGGCGTGACCGGCGACAGCCTGAACGGGCTGTCGGCGAGCCTGCGCAAGCTCGGCACGATCCGCTGGATGCACACGCGGCACGAGGAAGTCGCCGCCTTCGCGGCGGGTGCCGAAGCGGCGGCAACCGGCCGGCTCGCGGTGTGCGCGGGCAGTTGCGGGCCTGGCAATCTGCATCTCATCAACGGTCTCTACGACTGCCATCGCAACCGCTCGCCGGTGCTCGCGATCGCGGCGCACATCCCCTCGACGGAAATCGGCCTCGGCTATTTTCAGGAGACGCACCCGACCGAACTGTTCCGCGAGTGCAGCCACTACGTGGAGCTGGTGACGAACGCCTCGCAGTTTCCGCGCGTGCTCGACACCGCGCTGCGCACCGCGATCGACCAGAAGGGCGTCGCCGTGATCGTGCTGCCCGGCGACGTGGCGCTTCTGGACGCGTCCGACGAAGAGCCCGCATGGGCTCAGGCGGCGCGCCCGGCGACCTTGCCTTCGTCGGCGGATATCGACCGGCTCGCCGAACTGCTCAATCGCTCCGAAGCGGTGACGCTGCTGTGCGGCAGCGGCTGCAAGGGCTCGCACGACGAAGTGGTGGCTTTCGCGGACGCGCTCGGCGCGCCGACGGTGCATGCGCTGCGCGGCAAGCAGTACGTCGAATGGGACAACCCATTCGACGTGGGCATGACCGGGCTAATCGGCTTCAGCTCGGGCTACCACGCGATGATGTCGTGCGACACGCTCGTCATGCTCGGCACCGACTTCCCGTATCGCAACTTCTATCCGCAGCATGCGAATATCGTGCAGATCGACCGCGACGCGGCCGCGCTCGGCAAACGCGCGCCGCTCACGCTCGGACTCATCGGCGACGTACGCGAAACATTGCGCGCGCTCACGCCGAAGCTCACGCGCAAGACCGACCGGCGCTTTATCGAGCATGCGCGCGAGCACTACGCGAACGCGCGCAAGGGACTCGACGAACTTGCGCGCCCGGCGGCCGCGGGCAAGCCGCTGCATCCGCAGTATGTGGTGGCGCGTCTCGACGCGCTCGCCGAGGACGATGCAATCTTCGCGGTCGACGTTGGCACGCCCACGCTCTGGGCCGCGCGCTATCTGACGATGAATGGCCGGCGCCGCCTGCACGGCTCGTTCAACCATGGCTCGATGGCGAACGCCATGCCGCAGGCGCTCGGCGCGCAGGCAGCCCACGCCGGGCGCCAGGTCGTCTCGCTCTCCGGCGACGGCGGTCTTTCGATGCTGCTCGGCGACATTCTCACGGCGCGTCAGCTCGATCTGCCGATCAAGATCGTTGTCCTGAATAATAGCTCGCTCGGTTTCGTCGCCATGGAGATGAAGGCCGGCGGCTACGTGGAGACTGGCACCGATCTGGCGGCCACCAACTTCGCGGATATCGCGCAAGGCGCGGGACTTTTCAGCGTGCGCGTGGAGACGTCCGAAGCGCTCGATGAGGCGTTGCGCGCGGCGTTCTCTCACGCAGGGCCGGCGCTCGTCGACGTGGTGACGACGAAGCACGAACTGGCCATGCCGCCGAAGCTGCAGTGGGCGCAGGCGAAAGGGTTCAGCCTCTACATGTTGCGTGCGGTGCTGAGCGGGCGCGGAGACGAAGTGGTGGAGCTGGCGCAGACGAATTTGCGCTGAGGTTCGTGCGACAGACCTGCGTCAGTCAGTGATCGAGACGCAGGTGCTGTCCTCTGGCCAGGTGCGAAATTCATCGACGCGGCCCGCGCGCACGTCGAGCAGCAGCCGGTCCAGCGCTTCGAGCCTTGCGGATCTGTCTGCGCTCGAGCGGATCAACGTGGCGGCGGCGCGTCCCGAGACGGACTCGTGGGCCTCGATGAGGATGCGAATGGCTTCCTCTCGCGTCATGAAAATGCGGTCCATTGTGCGCTCCCGGTTTGCTATCTCAATAACATCGACAACGATAGCAGCGGGGCGCGGCACGCCGCGCGGCATCCGCAGGACGCTTGATCTTCGTCCAAAGAAGGGTGTGCTGGATTCGGACCGGCAACAAAAAACCCGCGAAGCGTCGAGCTTTCGCGGGTTTCAGGACTCCGGCGGCCATTGCCGGAAAGCATTCTGGTGCCTCGGGCCGGAATCGAACCGGCACTCCTTTCGGAACCGGATTTTGAGTCCGGCGCGTCTACCAATTTCACCACCGAGGCGTGTGTTTTTGCGAGTTTCTCGCACTCGAGCAAACATGCAAGCGCTCGAAGTAGCCGGTGATTATGACGCAAATCGCCCGCCCAGGCAACTGTGCGGCGCCGGAAAGCCGTCAAATCGTCCGCGAGAACCGCTCGGGCTGCTGTGCGCCAAGGTAGCGGTCAAACACCATCGCAATATTGCGCACCAGCATGCGTCCAGCGGACAGCACCTCGAGGCGGTCGGCGCTGCGCACAACGAGCCCGTCGCGTTCGAACTCGCGCAGGCGTTCGAGTTCGGTCGCAAAAGTCGCCGGAAAACGAATGCCGTAGGCAGCCTCGAACTCGTCGTAGCGCAGTTCGAGATTGCACATGAGTTCCGTGATGATGTCGCGGCGCAGACGGTCGTCGGCGGTGAGGCGCACGCCTTTCGCAGTCGCGAGCTTGCCCGCGCCGATGGCCGCACCGTAGCCGATCAGATCCTTCGCGTTCTGCGCGTAGACGTCGCCGACCTTGCCGATGGCCGAGGCGCCGAAGCCGATCAGATCGCAGTCGGCGCGCGTGCTGTAGCCCTGGAAATTGCGGTGCAGCGTGCGCTGCGCCTGGGCGCGCGCGAGTTCGTCGGTGGGCAGTGCGAAATGGTCCATGCCGATGTAGACGTAGCCCGCCTCGGTGAGCTGCTCGATCACGAGCCTGAGCAGCGCCATGCGCTCCGCAGGCGTGGGCAAGGTGGCTTCGTCCATCTGGCGCTGCATCTTGAAGAGATGCGGCATGTGCGCGTAGCCGAACACCGAGATGCGATCGGGCGCGAGCAGCAGCATCGTCTCGAGCGTGCGGCCGAATGCTTTGACGTTCTGGTACGGCAAGCCGTAGATCAGATCGACGCTGATCGACTCGAAGCCGTTCGCGCGCGCGGCGTTCATGACGTCGACGGTCAGTTCGAGCGGCTGCATGCGGTTGACCGCCTTCTGCACGACCGGATCGAAGTCCTGAACGCCCAGGCTCAGCCGGTTGAAGCCGAGCGAACGCAGATGCGCAATGGTCTGCGCCGTGGCTTCGCGCGGGTCGATCTCGATCGAGTATTCGCCGGCGTCGTCGGGCTGCAGCGCGAAGTGTTCGCGCGTGGCGGCCATGAGCGTGCTCATTTCGTCCAGCGAGAGAAAAGTGGGCGTGCCGCCGCCCCAATGCAGCTGCGAAACGGGGCGCTTCGTGTCGAAGAGCGCGGCCTGCAACTGCACTTCGCGGATCATCTGCGCGAGATACGGTTTCGCGCGGCCGCGGTTCTTCGTGATGACCTTGTTGCAGCCGCAATAGAAACAGACGGTGTCGCAGAACGGGATGTGGAAGTACAGCGAGAGATCGGTTTCGCTCGCGCCCGGATCGGCCGCCGCGCGCCGGTAGTCGGCGGGATCGAAGTCGTCGCGGAACTGCAGGGCGGTGGGGTAGGACGTGTAGCGCGGGCCGTTGGCGCCGTATTTGGCAAGCAGGTCGGGGCGAAAGAGCAGGTCGGCGTCGCTCATGCAAAGCTCACTGGGAAGGGCGGCGCACGGGTGGGCAGCGTTCGGTGCCGCGGAACGCCGCGCACAGGTGGCCTGTCCCTTGTCCTACAGCGCCAGATGGACGAAGTGTACGAGCGCGTAGGAAGAAGCGATTGTGTAAAAAGGTCGCACGCGAGCGATGGCACAATGCCGTCTGGTCCGCTGCCGCGCGGACACGATTTGTCAGCGTTCCAGGAAACCGAAGTGAGTACCGATTTTCCCGCCGATGCCTCAGTGCACGCCTGCCGTCCCGGTTGCGGCGCGTGCTGCATCGCGCCGTCCATTACGAGCCCGATTCCGGGCATGCCTGAAGGCAAGCCGGCCGGCGTGCGCTGTGTTCAACTCGGCGAGGACCTGCGCTGCATGATCTTCGGCTCGCCGTTGCGGCCGGCGTGCTGCTCGGGGCTGCAGCCGCAGCTCGAGATGTGCGGCGAGTCGCGCGAGGAAGCCATGTTCTGGCTCACGCGTCTCGAGGCGCAAACCCAGCCGCAAACCGAGCCACAAGCGCCAGCCGCGCGCTGAACCCGGCGCAAACTGCGTCGGTCGGCAGCCATGCGCCAGAATGACGGCGCGCCAGTCCCGGCCCAACAAGGAGATTTCGCATGGCCCACACCGCAACGCGCGTTTCCCGGCGCGCCTTCCTGTTCTCAGCCTGCGCTGCGGCGGGTACGGCGATGTCGCTCGGCGCGTGTGCGACGGGGATCTTCCCGTTCATTCCCGATCACTACACGTTCTCACAGCAGCAGGTGCAGGATGCGGTGCAGCGCAAGTTTCCCTATCACCGCTCGATGCAGCAGATCTTCGACGTCTCGCTCACGAACCCGGTGGTCACGCTGCAGCCCGATCGCAATCGCGTGGCCGTGCGCCTCGACGCACACCTCGAAAGCCCGTTGATGCAGCAACCGGTGAGCGGTGCGTTCACGGTGTCGAGCGAACTCGCGTACGACAGCACGAGCCGCGCCGTGGTGCTGCGCTCGCCTTCGGTGGATGGCGTCGACATGGCGGGCAACGCCGCCGCCTACGCGCCGCAGGTGAGTGCGGTCGCCGCGCTCGTCGCCACCCAGCTGCTCAACAATTACCCCGTCTATACGTTCAAGCCCGACCAGCTCCAATTTGCCGGCGTCAACTACGAACCCGGTACAATCACCATCCTTACAAACGGCATACGCGTGCAGATCGTCGAGAAGTAAGCCGACGAGACGCCGTCCGGCGCACGCGGCCGTTGTCGGTCGCGTGGCGCGGCGTGCGCCGTCCCCCACGCTCAAGGAAGAGGGATAAAAGGGATGGACTGGATGTTGACCTGCAAGGCCTTGATTCTCGGCATCGTCGAAGGGCTGACGGAGTTTGTGCCCGTGTCGAGCACGGGGCATCTGATCGTCGCCGGCAGCTTGCTCAATTTCGACGGCGCCTATGCCAAGACCTTCTACGTGGTGATCCAGTTTGGCGCGATTCTCGCCGTGTGCTGGGAGTTCCGCCGCAAGATCGGCGAAGTGGTCACAGGGTTGCCCTCGCGGCCCGACGCGCGGCGCTTCACGCTCAACGTGATCGTCGCCACGATTCCGGCAGTCGTGCTCGGTCTGATGTTCGAAAAGACGATCAAGTCGGTGCTCTTCGCGCCGGTGCCGGTGGCGTTCGCCCTTGTTGGCGGCGGCCTCGTCATCCTGGGGGTCGAGAATCGCCTGCGTGGCCCGAAGGGGCTGCCGGTCGCCGAACAGCGCGGCGCGCGCGTGAACTCGATTGACGCGATCACGCCGCTCGACGCCTTCAAGGTGGGCTGCGCGCAGTGCTTCGCGCTGATTCCGGGCATGTCGCGTTCGGGCTCGACCATCATCGGGGCGATGCTGTTCGGCCTCGAGCGGCGCGTCGCGACCGAGTTCTCGTTTTTCCTTGCGATTCCCGTGATCTTCGGCGCAACCGTTTATGAGCTGTACAAGAGCTGGCACGAGCTTTCCATGGACTGGCTCGGGCTCTTCGGCATCGGCTTCGTCGCAGCGTTCGTCAGCGCGTTCGCGTGTGTGCGCTGGCTCCTGCGCTTCGTGGCTTCGCACGATTTCACCGCCTTCGCCTGGTACCGGATCGCTTTCGGTCTCGTGGTCCTGCTGTTCGGTTATGGCGGCGGGCTAGGCTGGGACGACTGAAAACGCAACGGGCGCCGCGTGACATCACGGCGCCCGTTCTTCTTCGCGGTTGCGGTTTTAGTCCGCGCGGCGGCGGAACACGAGATCCCACACGCCGTGACCGAGCCGCAGGCCGCGGCGCTCGAACTTCGTCACCGGGCGGTAGTCGGGGCGCGGCGCGTAGTCGGCGGCCGTGTTCTCGAGCGCGGGCTCCGCGCTGAGCACTTCGAGCATCTGCTCGGCGTAGTTCTGCCAGTCCGTCGCGCAGTGCAGGTACGCGCCCGGCTTCATGCGCGAGACGAGATGCGCGACGAACTTCGGCTGAATCAGGCGGCGCTTGTGATGGCGCGCCTTGTGCCACGGATCGGGGAAGAAGATGTGCACGCCGTCGAGGCTCGCCGGCGCGATCATGTGCTCGAGCACTTCCACGGCGTCGTGCTGGATGATGCGGATGTTCTCAAGATTCTGCTCGCCGATCAGTTTGAGCAGCGCGCCAACGCCAGGCTCGTGGACCTCGACGCCGAGGAAGTCGTCCTCTCGGCGCAAGGCGGCGATTTCCGCTGTGCTTGCGCCCATCCCGAAACCGATCTCCAGAATGCGCGGTGCGTGCCGTTCAAACACGGCGTCCCAGTCGGCGGCTTCGGGCGCGTAGGGCACGACGAAGCGCGGGCCCAGTTCGTCGAGCGCGCGGCGCTGGCCCGTCGAGACGCGGCCGGCGCGCGTCACGAAGCTGCGGATGCGGCGGTGGTGCAGCGCGTCGCCGTGCGCGTTCGTGTCGGAGGCGGCGTCTTGTGCGTCGGACTGCGTGGAGTCGGGACGGGCGTCGTCGTTGGGATCGTGATTCATCTTCGCAGGTGGTATGAGAGCGGCGGATGTCGCGGCTGTCGATAATGGGGGCGGGCTGCGCCTTCGGCTCGGTGCGAGGCATGTCGGGCCATACGCGGCGACGCGGTGCCGGAGGCTACGCGGGCCGGCGTGGCCGGACGCCTCGTTGGCCGCTTTCGCGTTCGCCGGAATCGGCAACGGCCTTGGGCCCGGCAGGCGGGCGCGGCGCGCTCGAAGCCCAGCGGCTCCGAAGCCGTCGCGCATTATATCAGCGCGCTTGCACGGCTCTGGCGGCTGAGGAGGGCGGCAGTACCTCGCGAGGCTACGGTCCGTGCCTCAATCGGCTGAAACGACGAAGTCGTGCGAACTACGTGTCGGCGGACCAGCTCGCGGCGCGTGCGGGGAGGCCCGAGGAGCGCCGGAGTGCATTGTGCAACGGAGGAATTCAGATCGTGCCCGGCGTGTGCCGGTCGGGCGGGCTTGGCGTCCCGAGGGTGTCCCGGCAGGAGCGCTGTCTGGAAGCCCAGGCCTCGAAGAGAGGTCGGTAAGCCGACGTGGAGCGGGCGATGGGAATCGAACCCACGTCATCAGCTTGGGAAGCTGAGGTAATGGCCATTATACGACGCCCGCAGAGCGCGCTATTTTACGCGTTTTTGGCCTTCTTGCGCAATGACGCGCTCAAGCGACGCGGCGCGCCAGGCGCGCCGCCGGATGCATCAGACCGTTTGCCGATGCATCCTCAAATCCCGAACAGCGTGAGCGAAACCGCCGCGCGGGTGACGATCATCAGCAGCACCTGCACGATCACGAAGAGCAGAATCGGCGAGAGATCGAGGCCGCCCAGGTTCGGCAGGATTCGGCGCAGCGGGTTGAGGAACGGCGCCGTCAGCTGGAACAGCACGGGCATTGCCGCCGAGCGCGGATTGAGCCAGGAGAGCAGCGCCATCAGGATCGTCAGCCAGATCAGCAGGTTGAGCGCCCATTTCACGAGCGTGAGCAACGCGACGATCAGCAGTGTCGGCAAAAGACCCAATGGGTCCACGCCTGCGATCCATACCATCAGCAGCACGTAGGCAATGGCCGCGATCAGCGCGCCGACCACGCTCGCCCAGTCGATGCCTCGCACGCCGGGAATCACGTGCCGCAGCGGCAGCACCAGCCAGTTGGTGACCTGCTGAATCGCATGGGTCACGGGGTTGTACGGCGGCACACGCACGTACTGGAGCCAGGCGCGCAGCAGCAGGGCGGCGCCGAACAGCGTGAAGACCGTATTGAGCAGAAAGCGGGCGATATCGCCGAACATCGGTGTTGTTTCCTTCTTGTGTGGGTGGCGGCGCGCTTGGCGTGTGGCTGCCGATAAAAGGTCAGTCGGGGTTCCGTTCGCCCCGTTCAACCACGCGGAGCACGTCAGACGGACACCTTGACCTCGCTGATCAGAATGGTGCCATTTCCGCCGTCGGTGTAGTTGGGAATGTCGTCGAGGAGGGTGTCGGCATGCGGCTGAAACACCGCGTAGAACGCATCGACCGTCTCGAACAGGAAGTGTCCGGCCGCGACGTACGGCGGCGGCGTGCCCGGCGGCCCGGCGTTGATGCCGATGTCGACCGACCAGCCCTTGAGCGATTCGCCGAAGAGCTTCGCCGCGAGCGGCATGTGGTGCGTGCAGTAGTACCCGCTGTCGAAACGCCCGTTCTCGCGATAGGGATAGAGGATGCTGACCTTGATCATTGTGCGTGCTCGTCGGTGAGTCCCATGGGCGCGCGTTGCCTGCCGCTGCGATGCGCGCCGTCGCCACATTAACACGGCTTACGCCTCGCCAGTATCCGCGAGCGATGCCGCCGCGAGGGCCTTGCGCGATGCGGCGGCCGGTGCTCGCGGCGCGCGCGCCGCGCAAAATGGCTGCGCTCACGGCAGGCTTTTCGGCGAACGGCTACAGTGATTCTGACAGGCACCGCAGGGAAGGCGCCGGACGGCGCGAGTGTTGCGCCACAGCCGCGCGGCGCACGAAGTGTTCGCCTTCGTACCGATCACGCGCCGATGGTGCGACTACAAATGAGGGGGTTGGCCGCGGCGCCGCGCCAATAGCCTGACGCGGCACGATTTCTGCTGTTGGCTCGCGGCGCATTTATGCGCCGCAACTCAAACCCAGCACGCGGAAGCCGTAACGAACAGTGCGCAATGCATATACGGCGCCTGTGAGGCTATCTCGCAACACTGCCATTTTTGTCTAGAAATCTGAGCACAATACTTTTCATCGTTTCGGTTTCGTCGTTGCAGTCGTGCAATTGGGTTTGTTCCTGTCGGTAGTCCGATTCGGGGAGTTCACCATGAGCATCTTCGCTTACCGAAAGCATCTGCGGTTTCTCACGCCCTTTCAGCGTCGCCGCTGGTGGGATCAGAAGAAGCGCCTGACGCCACGTGTGCGCATCAGTGGCGCTTATGTCCCACCGAACGTCACGCGCGAGTTCACCTACGTGAAGGTCGGATAGCGGAGAGTTTGCCTTGTCTGGCCGGCGATTCGTGTGCCGCCGGCTGGGTCGGATGAGATGCCCGGTTCCATGACCGGGCATCGTCGTTTACAGCCTCGTCGCGCGTGGCGACCGCAGGCCGAACGTAGTCCGGTGAACCAATTTGTAATCAAACATTACCGGGAGATTGGCCCCCCGATGCCCTCGCGCAGGTAACAATGACAGCGCCCTGGTTTTTGTAACCAATGTCGGCGTATTCGGGCGCGCGTGCGGCGATTTTTCGCGGCTGCCGCGCCCACCGGGCTTGACGCGCTATTAAGCGCCCCCAAAACAGGATTGCAATTCGAAACAAATGGCTACCAATGGCGGCCGCCGTTTTCGATACATTGAATGCGTGGGCACTGCCCGTCATATGCGCGTCGCCGCTGGCGGCCGCCAGGAGAAGAGAAGTGAAAAAGACCGTATCGTTCATCGTTGCCGCGGCGCTGGGTGTGGGGTTCGTCAGCGCGGCCCAGGCGCACGTCTCGGTGGGTATCGGCATTGGCATTCCGGTGGCCCCGGCTTATCCCGTCTATGCTGCGCCGGTCTACGCACCGCCGCCCCCGCCCGTGGTCTATGCGCCGCCGCCGGTGGTGTACGCGCCGCCGCCCGCCGTCGTCGTAGGCGGCTACGGTGGCTACGGCTACTACGGCCGTCCGTACTGGCATCACGGCTACTACGGCCACGGCTACTACGGCCGCGGCTACTACCGTCATTGAGTGTGCCGGGCGGCGCACGCCGCCCGGCTGCGTTTTCACGAACGGCGCAACGCCGGCTCACGCCGCGTTGCGCTGTTTGTTTTTGGCGCTCGCTTTCGCCGCGTGCATGGCATGCTAGATCGATGCGCGCGGAGCGGTCCATAGGCGCACCTGCGCCCGACATGGATTACGACGCGCCCGCGCCCTGCAGGATCAGTTCGCGATAGCCGTGCACGACCACGCTGTACGAGAAATACGCGAATAGCAGCGCCGAAAGCACGTGGCAGGCGCGCAGCAGACCGGTGCCGGCGCGTTTGCGGCCATGGCTGGCCAGTCCGCAGAGGAAAAAGGTCCAGCCGAGACCGCCCGCAAAAAAGCCCAGCAGGAAGAGCGAGGCCGCGCCGGCGCTCGTCGCCCCCGACTTGGCGATGAGCGCGCCACCGACAGCCGCGAACCAGAGAATCGCACTCGGCGAAGAGAGGGCAAGCAGCACGCCGCGCATGAAGCTGCGCCACGGGTTGGGCAGCGGCGCGGCGTTATCGGCTTCGCCTTCCACGGGCGGCGCCAATGCTGGATTGAGCGCTTCGCGCGCCATCTTCCATGTGAGCATGAGCAGCAGGGCCGAGCCGCCGATCCACACGACCCAGCGTACGGCCGAGAACTGCAGCAGCGCGGCCATGCCCGCAAGCGCGAGCGCGGCGTAGATGAGGTCGCCGAAACACGAGCCGAGCCCCAGCCAGAAGCCCGGGCGGAAGCCGTGCGTGAGCGTGAGCGAGATGATGGCGACGTTGACGAGACCGATGTCGAGGCAAAGCGAAAGCGACAGAAAAAAGCCGTCGGAAAGCAGGGAAACGTGAGACATGAAAACGATTTCTTGTTGGTATGGACTGCGCACCGCACACGCCCGCCTGTGAGCAAGCGGGCGTCGCGGCTCAAATCAGCTTCAGGCGTGCTTCAAACGCCGATGCACAGGTACTTCAGTTCGACATATTCGTCGATGCCGTACTTCGAACCTTCGCGCCCGAGACCCGACTGCTTCACGCCGCCAAACGGCGCGACTTCGTTCGAGATGAGTCCGGTGTTGACCCCGACCATGCCGTACTCGAGCGCTTCGGCCACACGCCAGACGCGGCCGATGTCGCGGCTATAGAAGTACGAGGCGAGGCCGAATTCGGTGTCGTTGGCGAGGCCGACGACTTCGGCTTCGTCGTTGAAGTGGAACACCGCCGCGACCGGGCCGAAGGTCTCCTCGCGCGCGATCAGCATGTCGCGCGTGACGTCTGCGAGCACGGTGGGCTCGACATAGCGTCCCGAGCTGACCTTGCCGCCCGCGACGACTCTGGCGCCCTGGGCGGTCGCATCGCTGATGTGCTGCGCGACCTTGGCGACGGCCGCGTCGTCGATCAACGGCCCCTGGTTCACGCCATCCTCGAAGCCGTTGCCCACCTTGATCTTGCGCGAGGCGGCGGCGAGCTTCTCGACGAAAACGTCGTACACCTTGTCGTGCACGTAGAAGCGGTTCGTGCAGACGCAGGTTTGGCCTGCGTTGCGGTACTTCGAGATCATCGCGCCTTCCACGGCGGCGTCGATGTCGGCGTCGTCGAACACGATGAAGGGGGCGTGCCCACCCAGTTCGAGGGCGATTTTCTTGACCGTCGGCGCGCACTGCTGCATGAGGATGCGGCCCACCGGCGTCGATCCCGTAAACGAGAGATGGCGCACGATGTCGCTCTCGCACAGCGCCTTGCCGATTGCGATGGAGTTCGCGGAGTCGGCGGTGAGCACGTTGAACACGCCCTTGGGTACGCCTGCGCGCTGCGCCAGTTCGGCGAGCGCGAGCGCGCAAAGCGGCGTTTGCTCGGCGGGCTTCACGACGATCGTGCAGCCCGCGGCGATGGCCGGCGCGACCTTGCGTGTGATCATCGCGATCGGGAAATTCCAGGGGGTGATCGAGGCGCACACGCCGATCGGCTGCTTGAGCACGACGAGCTTGCGGTCGCTGGCGGGGCTCGCGAGGACGTCGCCGTTCACTCGCTTGGCCTCTTCGGCAAACCATTCCAGGAAGGACGCGCCATAGATCACTTCGCCGCGCGCCTCGGCGAGCGGCTTGCCTTGCTCTGCGGTCATGATCGCGGCGAGGTCGTCGGCGTGCTCGATCACGAGATCGAACCATCGCCGCAGGATGGCTGCGCGCTCCTTGCCCGTCTTCGCGCGCCACGCCGGCAACGCGGCGTTCGCGGCGGCAATCGCGCGATGCGCCTCGTCGGCGCCAAAGTCGGGCACGCTCGCGATCTCGGCGTTGTCGGCGGGGTCGAGCACGGCGAACGTGGCCGCACCGCCGCTCCATTCGCCGTCGATGTACGCGCGGGTCTTGAAGAGGGCGGGGTCGTTCAGTTGCGTCAGGCGCTCCGATGCGGGCATCATCCTCGAGTCTCCTTCAGGTTCACTGGCGCCGCGGCTCATGCCATGCACGAGGCGTGACGCGGTAAGCGCGGCGTCGCGAAAAGGCGTCGCGGATGGATCGGCCGGCGTGGCGCCGAGGGCGCTGCGCCGGGTTGCGCTAGCTGCGGCTAAAGCCTAGCTCGTCGTAGAGACGGTCGACGCGCGTCTTCACGGCCGCGTCCATCTCGATTGCGCGGCCCCATTCGCGGTCCGTCTCGCCGGGCCACTTGTTGGTGGCGTCGAGCCCCATTTTCGAGCCGAGGCCGGCCACCGGCGAAGCGAAGTCAAGATAGTCGATCGGCGTGTTCTCGACGAGCACGGTGTCGCGCGCCGGATCGATACGCGTGGTGATCGCCCAGATCACCTCCTTCCAGTCGCGGATGTCCACGTCATCGTCGACCACGACAATGAACTTTGTATACATGAACTGGCGCAGGAAGCTCCATACCCCGAACATCACGCGTTTTGCGTGCCCGGGGTAGCTCTTCTTCATCTGCACGATCGCCATGCGATAGCTGCACCCCTCTGGCGGCAGATAGAAGTCGGTGATCTCGGCAAACTGCTTCTGCAAGAGCGGCACGAACACTTCGTTGAGCGCCACGCCGAGCACCGCGGGCTCGTCGGGCGGCTTGCCCGTGTATGTCGAATGGTAGATCGCATCGCGGCGCATGGTGATGCGCTCGACCGTGAAGACGGGGAACCACTCCTGTTCGTTGTAGTAGCCCGTGTGGTCGCCGTAGGGGCCTTCGAGCGCGTGTTCGTACGCGGCGCTCGCGCCCTTGGCGGGGCGGGGCGGCGCGCCAGCGGGGGCCGGGCCGGGCTCGCCCGCCTGCGGGTAGATGAAGCCCTCGAGCACGATCTCGGCGCGCGCGGGCACCTGCAGCGTGTCGACGCCGGGTGTCAGGCACTTCGCGAGCTCGGTGCGGGCGCCGCGCAACAGGCCCGCAAACTGGTATTCGGAGAGCGTGTCGGGCACCGGCGTGACAGCGCCGAGAATCGTCGCCGGGTCGGCGCCGAGCACGACCGCCACCGGGTAAGGCTTGCCGGGGTTCTTCAGCGCGAACTCGCGGAAGTCGAGCGCGCCGCCGCGATGCGCGAGCCAGCGCATGATGAGCTGGTTGCGGCCAATCAGCTGCTGGCGGTAGATGCCGAGATTCTGGCGCGTCTTGTTGGGACCGCGCGTGACGGTGAGGCCCCATGTGACGAGCGGGCCGGCGTCGCCGGGCCAGCAGGTCTGAATCGGCAGCTTCGCGAGATCGACATCGTTGCCTTCCCAGACGATCTCCTGGCAGGGCGGCGCGTTCACGGTCTTCGGTGCCATGTCCCAGACGGCCTTGGCGAGCGTGAGGAGCTTGCCCGCATCCTTCAGGCCGCGCGGCGGCTCGGGCTCTTTCAGCGCCGAGAGCAGCCGACCCACGTCGCGCAGCGACTCGAGCGCGGCGCCGTCGCCGCCGCTTTCCGGCGCGTCGATGCCCATGCCGAGCGCGACGCGCCGGGGCGTGCCGAACAGATTGCCGAGCACCGGGAACGCGTGCGTCGAACGGTTCTCAAAGAGTAGGGCCGGGCCGCCGGCGCGCAGGACGCGGTCGCACAGCTCGGTCATTTCCAGCACCGGAGAGACAGCTTGTGGGACGCGGCGCAATTCGCCGAGCGTCTCCAGGCGACCAACGAAGTCGCGCAGGTCTTTGTATTTCATTGGGAACCAATCGTGGCCAACGGGGATGGCCGGCTTGGGGGCCGCATGGGGCGGCGGCACGGGTTCCGCGGGCGCCGTATCAGATGTATCAGACGTATCAAGACGTATCAGACATCTGGCCGGGCAGACGCGGCGTAACGATTGTCGATTTTACCTGCGTTGGCTAACGCACGCTGGGTGCCAATCTGCATAAGCGCCCGCAGACGCGCGTGCGACGCGGATTCCGCCCGATTGAACAGTGTTTATTATTACTATTGGTTATGTTTTCGGGATTCTATAGTATTGACGATCTATAAAACGCTGCTAGAATCCGTCCACATTGGTTGCAGGTTTTGAAATTTTTAGCCACCTTCCCGGTCCTTCAGACGCAACGCGTCGCCGTTTAGCCGCATCCCTGCACGGCTGTCCACGGTTTAGATTGGCTGTTCTCGTCAGCGCCTCTTCGCGCTGGCTTTTCGCGTGAGAACTCCGCGCGCGCACACTGCGTGCCTGGTCGTACAAAAGGAGTTCCACCCACGGCGACTTGCCGTTTTCCCGACGCCGCTGCCGCACCAGCCAGGGCGCGCGGTGTCTTGATCCTGCGATTGGTCGTCTGCTTCGCGCCGACCCTCCCGCTGGATCATGCAACATGGGAGATCTGTAGATGAATACCTGGTTATCGTGGTGGCGCGCCGACGAGCGTGTAGCGCTTGGCCTGCGTGCGCTGCTGCGTCGTGGCACGCGTCTTAGCCATCACCTGTTCAGCATTGTTGGCGGCTGTGCCGTTCTGTTCGCTGTTGCCGTCTGGCTCATGCCCACGCTGCGTGGCACGCTCGCCGCCCGCGTGATGCCGTTCGTCTCGGCGGCGGTGCAGGCCGGCCCGGCACGTCTGCTGCAAGGCAACCCGCTGCCCTCGTTCGCGCCCCCCGGCGTGACGAATAACGAGGACAACGCCGACGGCGCGATGCTGCCCACGGCGCTCGCGCCCGATGCCGGTGCTGCCGGCGTCACTGCCGCCGCCGGCGCCACGGGCATTTCGCCCGCAGGCTCCAACGGCACGGTCGCGAAGGTCGCGAACTCGGTGTCGAACGGCGGCATCGCCACGCTCGATGCCGTCACGCTCAACGGCCTCGATCCGCGTGCGCTGCCGACCAGCGTCGGCTCGCTCGCGCGCATGATTCCGCCCCAGCGCGTCACGCCCGACGCGCGCGATGACCGCGTGCTCGTTTCGGCGCGTGAACAGGCGCTCGTCGCCACCTATCTGGCGCGCCGCTACCGGGTCGCGCAGGAGCCGGTCGGCGAACTCGTGAAAGCGGCGTTCGACACCGGCCGTGAAGTGGGGCTCGATCCGCTGCTGCTGCTCGCCGTGATGGCGATCGAATCGGGCTTCAACCCGTACGCGGAGAGTGGCGTGGGCGCGCAGGGCCTCATGCAGGTCATGTCGAAGGTGCACTCGGACAAGTTCCGGTACTTCGGCGGTCAGCGCGCGGCGCTCGATCCGCTCGCCAACATCAAGGTCGGCGCGCTGGTGCTCAAGGATTGCATCGCACGCGGCGGTTCGCTGCCGGGCGGCCTGCGTCTCTACGTCGGTTCGACGTCGCCGGACGACGGCGGCTACGGCGCCAAGGTGATGGCCGAGCGCGGGCGTCTGCGTGACGTCGCACGCGGCCGCAACGTGCCGATCAACGCGCCGCAGGCGCCCGTCACCACCACGGCCAGCACGTCTGCGCAGAAGGTGGCGAGCATCAACGGCGAGAAGCGCGTGCACGTGACGCTCGACAACGCCCACGCAATCGTCGAGAAGTCGTCGTCCGCGAACAGCGGTTCCGCTCAGGACGACGCCAGCACCAGCACGACGGCCCAGAAGCACGCTTCGTCCGAACTGGGTGCCTGAGCAGCTAGCTGAAAGACCGGACCAAACAAAAAGGCACCCGCGGGTGCCTTTTTCCATTTCTCGACCACTAGCGCATTAGCGTCCGAAGAACGTATGCAGCCGCTCGACCGCTTCCTCGAGGCGCTCGTACGCCGTGGCATACGAGAGCCGCACGTACTGATGCGGCGCGGCGACGCCGAAGTCCATGCCGGGCACCATCACCGTGCCCGCGTCGTGCAGCATTGCGCGGGTGAGCGCGTCGCTGTCGCCGGCGGCAGGGTGCGCGACGTTCGAGCAGTCGGCGTAGACGTAGAACGCGCCGTCGGGCATCACGGGTACCGTGAAGCCGAGCGACTCGAGCGCCGGCGCGATGAAGTCGCGCCGGCGCTTGAATTCGAGCCGGCGGCCTTCGTAGAGCTTCAGCGTGTCCGGCTCGAAGCAGGCGAGCGCGGCATGCTGCGCGAGCGCCGACGCGCAGATGAACAGGTTCTGCGCGAGCTTTTCGAATGCGCCGACCAGCGAGGGCGGCACCACGAGCCAGCCCAGACGCCAGCCGGTCATGTTGAAGTACTTCGAGAAGCTGTTGACGGTCACTACGTCGTCGCCGTACGACAGCGCGGAGACGGGCGGCGTGTCGTACGACAGGCCTTGATAGATTTCGTCGACGATCGTGAAGCCGCCGCGCGCACGCACGCTTTGCACGATGCGCTTGAGTTCGTCGGGCTCGATCGAGGTGCCGGTGGGGTTCGACGGCGAGGCGAGCAGCACGCCGCGCGTGCGCGGCGACCACAGGCGCTCGACATCGGCGGCGGTGAGCTGGAAGCGCGCTTGCGGGCCGCTCGGCACGAGCACCGGCTTGCCTTCCGCGGCGGCCACGAAGTGGCGGTTGCACGGATAGCAGGGGTCGGGCATCAGCACTTCGTCGTCGCGGTCGACGAGCGCGGTGCAGGCGAGCAGGAGCGCCGCCGAGGCGCCGGCCGTCACGACGATGCGCGCGGGGTCGACCGTGAGGCCGTACGCGTGCTGGTAGTGCGCGGCGATCGCCTCGCGCAGCGCGTGGATGCCGAGCGCGCTCGTGTATTGGGTGACGCCGCGGCGCAGCGCGGCGGCGGCCGCCTCGACGACGGGCTCGGGTGCCGTGAAGTCCGGCTCGCCGATACCCATGTGGATAATGTCGCGCCCAGCGCGCTCGAGCTTCGCGGCTTCCTTCGCCAGTTCCATGACGTAGAAAGGCTGGATCTCGTCGACGCGCGCGGCTAGCCGCAGCAGCGGTTCGGCAACGGTGTTCATGCGGGTCTTTCCAGTACTGACAGATCACGCGGCGCGCGGGGCCGGGCGCTCAGGCGCACCCGCTCGCCCCGGCGGCTCGCGTTCTTACGACTTGCGGGCGTTTTGTGCTTCGGTGGCGCGCAGTTGCGCCGCGAGCTTGTCGAGCACGCCGTTCACGTACTTGTAGCCGTCCGAGCCGCCGAAGGTCTTCGTGAGCTCGACCGCCTCGTTGATCACGACGCGGTACGGAATGTCGACGTGATGCTTGAACTCGTAGGTCGCGACGAGCAGCACTGCGCGTTCGACGGGCGAAAGCTGCTCGATCGGACGGTCGAGGCACGGCGTGATGGCGGCGGACAGTTCGTCCGACTCGCGGATGACGCCGTGCAGGATCGCGTCCAGATGCTCGTGATCGGCCTTGTCGTAGCCCTGCGAACCGCGCAGCTGCGCGTCGATCTCGCCGGCGGGCACACCCGACAGCAGCCACTGATACAACCCCTGCGTGGCCAGTTCGCGGGAGCGGCGGCGCGCGCTCTTCATTGCTGTTCCTCTTCGTCTTCCTCGTCTTCTTCGTCGTCGTCGCCGCCGTCGAGCTGCTCCAACGCCACCGTCAGGTTCGCCATTTCCACGGCGACGCGAGCGGCGTCACGACCCTTCTCGGTCATGCGGGCCACGGCCTGCTCGTCGCTCTCGGTGGTGAGCACGGCGTTCGCGATGGGCACGTTGAAGTCGAGCGAAACGCGCGAGATGCCCGCGCCGCTCTCGTTCGAGACGAGCTCGAAGTGGTACGTCTCGCCGCGCACGACCGCGCCGAGCGCGATCAGGGCGTCGAACTGGCCGCTTTCGGCGAGCTTTTGCAGCGCCAGCGGGATTTCGAGTGCGCCCGGCACGGTGACGAGCAGCACGTCTTCGCCCGTCACGCCAAGGCGTTCGAGTTCTTCGATGCAGGCATCGGCGAGGCCGTTGCAGACGGGTTCGTTAAAGCGCGACTGGACGATGCCGATGCGCAGTCCGTCGCCGTCGAGGTTCGGTTGGTATTGTCCGATTTCCATGTGGTGTCCGTAAGTTCGGTTGAGCGTGGTGACGCGTGAAAAGAGCGCGATGCGACTTCAGGCGCGCGACGAGGCTGGGTCAGCCGCTTCAGGCGGGCAGGGCGCTTGCGCGTCCCCGCCAGGCATCGGCACGAAGCCGGTGACCTCTAGACCGTAGCCCGACATGCTGCCGAGGCGGCGCGGCTTCGAGAGCACCTGCATACGGCCCACGCCGAGTTCGCGCAGGATCTGCGCGCCGATGCCGTAGGTCTTGAAGTCCACGGGCCGGCGGGCGAGCGCCTCCGCGCGCTCTTTCTGGTCGAACGCCTTGAAGACGTCGATCAGATGTTCCTTGGGTTCGCCGCAATTGAGCATGACGATCACGCCCACGTCGCGCGAGGCGATTTCGCGCATGGCGGCGTCGAGCGTCCACGAGTGCGTGGACGAACCCGTTTCGAGCAGATCCAGCACCGAAAGCGGCTCGTGCACGCGCACGGGCGTATCGACGTCGGGCTTCGGCGTGCCGCGCACGAGGGCGATGTGCGGCGTGCGCGTGGGGTGATCGACGTACATGATTGCGCGGAACTGGCCGTGCGCGGTTTGCATGGTGCGTTCCGCCACGCGCTCGACGATCGATTCGGTGCGGCTGCGGTAGTGGATCAGGTCCGCGATGGTGCCGACCTTCAGGCCGTGCTCCTGGGCGAACTCCATGAGGTCGGGCAGGCGCGCCATCGTGCCGTCGTCCTTGATGACCTCGCAGATCACCGAGGCCGGCGTGAGGCCGGCAAGCGCCGTGAAGTCGCAGCCCGCTTCGGTGTGGCCCGCGCGCACGAGCACGCCGCCTGGCTGCGCCATGATCGGGAACACGTGGCCGGGCTGCACGATGTGCTCGGCGCGCGCGTCGTGCGCGACGGCCGCCTTGATCGTGCGGGCGCGGTCGGCGGCGGAAATGCCGGTCGTAACGCCTTCGGCGGCCTCGATGCTGACCGTGAACGCCGTGCCGTACTGCGTGCCGTTGCGGTAGGTCATGAGCGGCAGGTTGAGCAGCTTGCAGCGTTCCTGGGTGAGCGTGAGGCAGATCAGCCCGCGGCCGTACTTCGCCATGAAGTTGATGGCTTCAGGCGTGACGAACTCCGCAGCGATGACGAGGTCGCCCTCGTTTTCCCGGTCTTCTTCGTCGACGAGGATGACCATCTTGCCGGCTTTGAGCTCGGCGATGATCTCAGGGGTGGAGGCGAGCGTCATGTTGGGATTCTGGCTGGAAAGGCCACATTTTACGCCACGCGGGCGGGCGCGTCGCCCAGAACGCGGGAAGGCGCGAATCGCGTCTGTTTCACGCTAGTAACGCCATGCGTCATTCGGGTGAAACGTTCCTATTCGTGGTTCATTTCGCGTGCTCGCGCGCATTGCGCCGCACGCGGGCGCGGCTCCCGCCTGAGCCGGCTTGCGGCGGGAGGGCGCGCCCGCGAGGGGCACGAACGGGCGAGGCGTCAGCGCAGGACCACATCGTCGGCGAGTCCCTTCGTCAGTTCCAGCGCCTGGCGCTCGAACAGGCGCCGGTACAGGCCGTTTTCGCGGCGCACGAGCGCGTCGTGCGTGCCTTCCTCCGCCACGCGTCCGCGTTCGAGCACCAGCAGCCGGTCGAGCGCGCGCACGGTCGAGAGCCGGTGTGCGACGACCACGGTCGTGCGGCCTTCCATGAGCCGCTCCATGGCCTGCTGGATCAGCACCTCGCTTTCACTGTCGAGGCTCGAGGTCGCTTCGTCGAAGATCAGGATCGGCGCATTCGCGAGGAACGCGCGCGCGATCGCCACGCGCTGGCGCTCGCCGCCCGAGAGCTTCACGCCGCGCTCGCCCACGAGCGTGTCGTAGCCGTGCGGCAGCGCCGTGATGAAGTCGTGGGCGCTCGCGAGCTTCGCCGCGCGCTCGATTTCGGCGTGCGTGGCGCCGGGCCGGGCGTAAGCGATGTTCTCGGCGAGCGAGCGGTGGAACAGCACCGGCTCCTGCTGCACGATGGCGATCTGCGAGCGCAGCGACGCCTGCTGCACGCGCGCGATATCCTGGCCGTCGATCGTGATGCGCCCCTCGGACACGTCGTAAAGGCGCTGGATCAGCTTGATCAGCGTCGTCTTGCCGGAGCCCGAATGGCCGACGAGGCCCACGCGCTCGCCCGGCGCGATACGCAGCGTGAGGTTCTCGTAGAGCGGCCTCGCGTCCGCGTGATCGCCGTAGCGGAACGTCATGTTCTCGAAGCGGATGTCGCCCTGATCGATCACGATGGGCGGCGCATCGCGCTGGTCCTCGATGCCGAGCGGCGCCGCGTCGAGCGCGACGAGTTCTTCCATGTCGTTGACCGAGCGCTGCAGGTTGCGCACGTGCATGCCCACATCGCGCAGGTAGCCCTTGAGCAGGAAGAACAGCGTGAGCGCGAACGTGATGTCGCCGACGCTTGCGAGACCGCGCGCCCAGAGCAGCAGCGCCGCGCCGAGGATGGCCGCCTGCATGCCCACGAGCAGCGCGCCCTGCACGCCGCCGTTGAGCGTGCCGCGCTGCCACGTGCGCCGCGTGCGGCTGCTCCACTTCGTGACGACGCGCGCGAGCCGCGCTTCTTCGCGCGTTTCCGCGCCGAACGCCTTGACGACGGCGTTGCACGAAATGGCGTCGGCAAGCGCGCCGCCCATCTTCGTATCCCACTGGTTCGCGAGCCGGGCCGAGGGCGCGACGTAAAAGAGCGAGAGCGAGACCGTGATCGCCAGATACACGGCCGAGCCGAGGCCGACAACGAGGCCCATCACGTGCCACTGCACCGCGAGCAGGATGGTCGAGCCGACCAGCATGACGAGCGACGGGAAGAGGGCGACGAGCAGCGTGTCGTTGAGCAGATCGAGCGCCCACATGCCGCGCGTGACCTTGCGCACCGTTGAGCCGGCAAAGCTGTTCGCGTGCCAGTCCGTCGAGAAGCGCTGCACGCGATGGAAGGCCTGCGTGGCGATCTCGCTCATCATGCGCAGCGTCAGCGTGATGATGTTGCGGTACGCGGCCTGGCGCATGATCGTGCCGCCGAGCCCGAGCGCCGTGAGCGCCCAGAATGCGACGACCGCCGCATGCCAGGCGGCGGCGCTGCTGGCTGCGCCGCCGTGCGTGAGGGCGTCGACGAGCTGGCCGGCGTAGTGCGGCGTGAGCACGTCGGCGAGCGCGCCGAGGAGCGAGGCGAGTGCGACGGCCGTGACGCGCACCGGTTGGCGCGCCCAGTGCCGGAAGGTGAAGCCGAGGACCTTGCGGAAGGTTTGTCCGCCCGATTCGGGTTTGTTGTTTAGCTCTGTCATGGACAGCATGCTCCGGACGTGATGCCCAAAGACTCTCCTGAAGCAAGCGTGAAGCGTTAAGACGGAAAACGGGCTTCGCACGCCCGGGCATCGGTTGCCGGACGGCCTGACCTCGAATTCGCTGAATACGGCGCGGCGTCTGAAAACATGCCGCGCGGGACGCGCTATGGCTGCGCTGGAAGCGGGACGGCTGCGTGACGCGACGCAACGTGCAACATCACCCGGACCATCGGCATGGCGGCGCTCGTGTCAATCGTTGCCAACTGTGCCTCCTGGTTCGATTCGGGTGATGGGAACGCGGCACGCCGTGCGGCGAGCGCGTAGGGAAAGGTTAGATTCTATCAGCGCCCCGGCGCGCGTGCTTGCGCGCGTCCGGGGCCGGCATGGCGCCGGCCAGGCGGCGCTTAGTCCTGCGCGGCCGAACTGGCGGCCTTCTCCGCTGAGAGCATCCGCTCCACATAGCGCGCAATCAGATCGATTTCGAGATTCACCTTCGTACCGGTCTGAAGATGCTTGAGCGTGGTGACTTCCACGGTATGGGGAATCAGGTTGATCGAGAATTCGCAGCCGTCTGCGCGATCGTCGACCGAGTTGACCGTGAGGCTCACGCCGTTCACGGTGATCGAGCCCTTGTAGGCGAGATAGCGGCCGATATCCGCCGGCGCGAGAATGCGCAGCTCGTGCGACTCGCCCACGGGCGCGAAGCGCGTGACGGTGCCAAGGCCGTCCACGTGACCCGAGACGATGTGGCCGCCCAGGCGGTCGTTCGCGCGCAGCGCCTTTTCGAGGTTCACTTCGCCCGTCGCCGCGAGGCCCACGGTGCGGTTCAGGCTTTCGCGCGAAACATCGACGTCGAAGCCCGTTGCCGACTTCTCGATGACGGTCATGCAGGCGCCCTGGATCGCGATGCTGTCGCCGAGCTGCACGTCGTCGAGGCCGAGGCTCCCTGCATTGACGGCGAGGCGCACGCCTGCGTCGGCACCTGTGCCGAGCGGCTTGATCGATTCGATGCGGCCCACTGCCGCGACGATTCCGGTAAACATCGTGCTGTTCCTTGTGTTCAGTGCTTCAGTGAGGGTCAGGCGTCTTGCGTCGTGACGACACGCGCAAGAATGCGCAGATCGCTGCCGAGACGATCGACGGAATGAAAGGCGAGGCGCGTGCGCTCGTCGAGCGTTGCGGGCGCAGCGATGTCGATCATGCCGAGCGCATTCGTGCCGAGCAGCGACGGCGCCACGTACACGAGCAGTTCGTCCACGCAGCCTTCGCGCAGCAGCGAACCGTTGAGCTTGTAGCCCGCTTCCACGTGCAGTTCATTCACGCCGCGCGCAGCGAGCTCCGTGAGCATGGCCGGCAGATCGACCTTGCCCTGGTCGTTGCCGAGCGCGACGATCTCGGCGCCGCGCACGCGCAACGCTTCGGCGCGTTCTTCGTTGCTCGCGTCGAGCGCCGAGCAGAACACGAGCGTGGGCGCGCCCACGAAAATCTGCGCGAGCGGCGAGGCGTCGAGCCGGCTGTCGATCAGCACGCGTTTGGGCTGGCGCGGGGTGTCGACGGCGCGCACGGTCATGCGCGGGTCGTCTTCCTTCACCGTGCCGATGCCCGTGAGGATGGCCGAGGCGCGCGCGCGCCAGGCGTGGCCGTCGGCGCGCGCGGCTTCGCCCGTGATCCACTGGCTTTCGCCCGAGGGCAGGCCGGTGCGGCCGTCGAGCGATGCAGCCACCTTCATGCGCACCCATGGACGCTTGCGCGTCATGCGCGAAACGAAGCCGATGTTCAGTTCGCGCGCCTCGTTGGCCAGCAGCCCGCAACGCACGTCGATACCCGCGTCGCGCAGGATGGAAAGCCCGCGCCCCGACACGAGCGGGTTCGGGTCTTCCATCGCTGCAATCACGCGCGCGACCTTCGCTTCGATCAGCGCGTTCGCGCAGGGCGGCGTGCGGCCGAAGTGGCTGCACGGCTCGAGCGTCACATACGCGGTCGCGCCGCGCAGGTCGTGCCCGCGCGCGCGGGCGTCCTTCATCGCCTGAATTTCGGCGTGGTCCTGGCCGGCCGGCTGCGTAAAGCCTTCGCCGATCACCACGCCGTCCTTCACCAGCACGCAGCCGACGCGCGGGTTCGGGTCGGTCGTGTACAGGCCGCGGTGGGCGAGCGCGAGCGCACGCTCCATGTGGACGAAATCGGATTGCGAAAACATCGTCGGGCTTTCTCCCGGGCGGCGGTCAGATGGGGCCGGCGAGGCGCGCGCCGCGCCGGCAGTCGTTGGCGTGATGCCTTATTGCGTGACGTTTTCCGCCGCGGCTTCCGCTGCAAACGCGCTGCGCGCCGCGGCGATGGTCGCGTCGAGGATCGCGTCGTCGTGGGCGCTCGAGACAAAACCCGCCTCGTAGGCCGACGGCGCGAAGTAGACGCCCGCGTCCAGCATGCGGTGGAAGAAGCGGTTGAAGCGCGCGATGTCGCTCTTCGTGACCTCGGCGAAGCTGCCTGGGACGTTGTCGGCGAAATAGAGGCCGAACATGCCGCCCACCGAATCCGCCACGAACGGCACCTTCGTTTCGCGCGCCGCGGCCGACAGCCCCTTCGCGAGACGTTCGGTCTTCGCGGTGAGCTGCTCGTAGAAGCCGGGCGCCTGGATGAGCTGCAGCGTTTTCAGGCCCGCCGCGACCGCGATCGGATTGCCCGAGAGCGTGCCTGCCTGATAGACCGAGCCGTTGGGCGCGAGGTGATCCATGATTTCGCGACGGCCGCCGAAGGCCGCCGCCGGCATGCCGCCGCCGATCACCTTGCCGAGGCACACCATGTCGGCCTCGACGCCGTAGAGCGCCTGCGCGCCGCGCAGGCCGACGCGGAAACCGCACATCACTTCGTCGAAGATCAGCACGCTGCCGTGCTTCGCCGTGAGGCTGCGCAGTGCGCCGATGAACTCGGGCGTGGCCTTCACGAGGTTCATGTTGCCCGCGACCGGTTCGACGATCACGGCGGCGATCTCGTCGCCGAACGCCTTGAACGCTTCTTCGAGCGCCGCGACGTTGTTGTATTCGAGCACCGTAGTGTGCTTCGCGATGTCCACCGGCACGCCCGCCGACGTCGGGTTGCCGAACGTGAGCAGCCCCGAGCCGGCCTTCACGAGCAGGCTGTCGGCGTGGCCGTGGTAGCAGCCTTCGAACTTCACGATGCGGTCGCGCTTCGTGAAGCCGCGCGCGAGACGCAGCGCGCTCATGGTCGCCTCGGTGCCGCTCGACACCATGCGCACCTGCTCCATCGACGGGACGATCTTGCAGATTTCTTCGGCGATCTCGATCTCGGCCTCGGTGGGCGCGCCAAACGAGAAGCCATTCGCGAGCACGCGGTGCACGGCTTCGAGCACTTGCGGATGCACGTGGCCGACGATCATCGGGCCCCACGAGCCGATGTAGTCGATATAGCGCTTGCCTTCGGCGTCCCAGAAGTACGGCCCTTGCGCGCGCTCGATGAAGCGCGGCGTGCCGCCGACCGAGCGGAACGCGCGCACGGGCGAATTCACGCCGCCCGGGATGGTGCGCTGGGCGCGTTCGAAGAGGGCTTCGTTGCGGTTATGCGTGCTGGACTGGATGTTGGACATGAGTGCTGGACCTGCGAAAGTGGTGTGGCGCGCGGCGCTGACGAAACGGGCCGGCGTACGGACCCATGCGGCGCCGCAGGGGCGCGGGCGACCGGGCTGTTCTCTTGAAATTGTACCGGAGTCGCGCGGATCGGGCCGGCCCGTCCGGTCGGTCTGGGCGGTCCCCGGCGCGCCCCGGGTCAGCGCGCTGACGGCCCCTTTTTGCCTGCTACTTTCTGCCTTTGCGGGCTGGCGGCGCGAGCTGCGGCGCCGTGTCGCGCAGATTGTCGTGCCATGCCTGCATGGCCGTGACGGCCGGCGCCGGCATGGGCCGCCGCCCGGTCAGTTCGGCCCAGCGTTTTTCCAGCGCGCCTTCGGCCGCCGGCTTGATGACGGTGCCCGAACTCTGTGCGTCCCAGGTCTGGATCGAAAACGGGTGCACGCGCAAGTCGTCGCGCGCGATGACGACATCCTCGCCCGCGTCGACGAGCCAGTCGTAGACGAAGTCGATACACAGCCGGTAGCCGCGCTTGTACGCGGCGTCCGGCACTTCGTAGGGTGCACGCGTGACGTAGCCGGAACCGAAGAGCCCGCGCGGCTCGGCAGCCACACGATGCAGGAACACCCGGTCTCCCGGCAGGATGCCGCGTGCGAAGCCGCATCCCCAGGTGTCGGCGACGGCTTCCCCGGCGCGCACACGGAGCGCGAAGTCGGGCAGTTCGGGCCAGGGCCACTTCTTGGGGCTCCAGATGAGCAGGAAGGCGGTCATGTCGGCAACGCGGCAAGTTGAGCGAAAGCGGGCAGCTTAGCGCAAAGCCGCGCCGCAGCCGCTTGTAGGGCGGCAGATGGCGGGCAAGGGGTGTCAGGTACAATTCGGCGGCACTCCGTTGCTGTTTTTGTCCGCTTTCGTCCGCTCCTGCAGCGACGGATGAATCGGCCCTTGACATCGAGACCGCGCGAGCCGCGCGAGTTTCGCCGCCACACACACCATGTCCCATTCCCCGCGCCGCCGGCCCGATGGCCGGCTGATTCTGTTGCTCGGCGCACTCGCCGCCTGCGGCCCGCTCGCCACCGACATGTATCTGCCGAGCCTGCCCGCCATCGCGCAGTCGTTCGGCGTGAGCGCTGCCGCTGCGGCCTCGACGCTCACGAGCTTCATGGCCGGCTTTTCGATCGGCATGCTGCTCTACGGCCCGGTTTCCGACGCTTACGGCCGCCGCCCCGTGCTGCTCGGCGGCATCGCGCTCTTCACGGTGGCCAGCATTGCCTGCTGGCTCTCGTTCTCGGTGGGCGAGCTCGTGATCGTGCGCTTTCTGCAGGCGCTCGGCGCGGGCGCGGCCTCGGTGCTCTCGCGGGCCATCGCGCGCGACGCCCACGAGCCATCGGACGCTGCCAAAGTTCTCTCGATGGTCGCGATTGTCACGGCGATCGGGCCGCTGCTCGCACCGCTGATCGGCGGACAGTTGCTGCTGATCGGCGGCTGGCGCGTGGTGTTCGTCGCGCTCACGCTGTTCGGCCTCGCGTGCGCCGTGGCGGCCTATCTGCGCGTACCGGAAACCTGGCCGCCGGAAAAGCGCGAAAGCGCGGCCGTGCTGCGCTCGTTCGCGGCGTATGGGCGCTTGCTGCGCGATCCGCTCGTCTGGGGGCACATGCTCTGCGGCGGCATGGCGTTCGCCGCGATGTTCACCTATATCTCGGCCACGCCGTTCGTCTATATCGAGTACTTCCACGTTTCGCCGCAGCACTACGGGTTCTTCTTCGGCGCGAACGTGTTCGGCATCATGCTCGGCAACTTCCTCAACACGCGCTTCATCGGGCGGCTCGGCACCCTGCGCATGGTGTCGATCGCTTCGGGCGTGAGCATCGTCGCGTCGCTCTTCGTCGCGCTCATGTGCGTGACGGGCTGGGGCGGCCTGTGGTCGATCGTGTTTGGCCTGTTCTTCGTGGTGAGCGTGGTGGGGCTGCTCGGTGCGAACTGCGCGACCGATCTCATGTACCGCTATCCGAAGAACGCGGGCGCGGCGGCGGCGGTATTCGGCGCGACGCAACTCGCGCTCGGCGCGTTCGCGAGCGCCGTCGTCGGCTGGTTCCCGGGCATCTCGCCGTTCGGCATGGGCGTGACGATCGGCGTATGCGGACTGCTCACGTGGGTGGGGCGCGCGCTCGTCGTGAAGTGGCACGGCACGCCGGCGCCGGACGCGGTGCGAACGGCAACGCCGTGAGCCGTACGTCGATACGACGTGCAAAATAAAAAATGGGACGCCGAGGCGTCCCATTTTTTCATCGCTCGAATGAGTCGATGAATGAGCCGACCTCAGTCGCGCGCCGTGGGCGAAGCACCGTGGCTCAGCCAGTCGAGCACGGCCGATGCATCGTCGTCGGCATGCTCGCGCACCTTTTCGACGGCGTTGCCGAGGTCCGCATCGGGTGAAGCACGGCGAATCGCGACGCCCACCGCGAGGATGTCGATCATCAGCAGATGCAGGATGCGCGAGATCATCGAAAGCTGCGATTCGCGCATCTCGATGTGATCGGTTTCGAGCGCCACGGTCGCGCGCTTGGCGAGCGGCGTGTTGCTCGACGTGATCGCGATCACCTTCGCGCCCGCCTGCATGGCGACGTCGAGCACGCGCAGCAGTTCCGGCGCGCGGCCCGACTTCGACACGGCCACGATCACGTCGCCCTTGCCGAGCAGCGCGGCGGAAGCGGCCTGCATGTACAGGTCGCCATAGGCGATGGTCGGGATGCCGAAGCGGAAGAACTTGTAGTGCGCGTCCTGCGCGACGATGTGCGAGTTGCCGAGGCCGTAGAACTCGATGCGGCGCGCGCCGTTGAGCAGCGTGATCGCATTTTCGACCTGCTCGAAGTTCAGGTGCTCGCGCAGTTGCAGGATGGCCGAGACGGTATTGTCGAGCACTTTCGCGCCGAAGTCGGTGGCGGTGTCGCCCAGATGCACCTGGCTGTGGCTCACCGGAATCGTGCCCGTGAGGCCCGTGGCGAGCTTGAGCTTGAAGTCCGAGAGGCCCTGGCAGCCCAGCGAGCGGCAAAAGCGGATGACCGTGGGCTGGCTCACATCGGCCTTGCGCGCGATATCGACGATCGGATCGTTGATGATCGAGCGCGGATGGTTGAGCGCGAGGTCGGCCACGCGGCGCTCGGCGGGCGTGAGCGCGTCGCGCATCTGGCGAATGCGTTCGAACACGGCCGACGAGCCGCCGCCCGCGCGATTCGACAGCTGCTCCGCGAGAATGGCCGACACGCCGAGGAACGCCGGATACTCCGCCGTGATCACGTAGGTGGGGACGTTCGAGAGATAGGTGTCGAAACGGCCCTTCGCCTCGAAGCGCTGGCGGAACGACGAGCGCGTGAAGAGGTCGCCCAGGCGCGGCACCACGCCGCCGCCGATATAGATGCCGCCGAGCGAGCCGAGCGTCATCGCGATGTTGCCCGCGAAGCTGCCGAGAATGCCGCAGAAGCATTCGACGGTCTCGAGCGCGAGCGCCTCGCCGTCGTGCGCGCGCTGCACGACTTCAGCCGTGCCGAGATCGGCGGGCAGTTTCTTCTTGTCGCGTGCGGCGAGCGCACGGTAGATGAGCTCGAGGCCGGGCCCCGCGCACACGCGCTCGAACGACACATGCGGCCACTTCTTGCGCGCGAACTGCAGCACGATGTCTTCGCGCTCGTCCTGCGGCGAGAAGCTTGCGTGGCCGCCTTCGCTGCCGAGCGCGATCCAGCGGTCGTCGGCGGGAATCAGGCCCGAAACGCCGAGACCCGTGCCCGGACCGAGCAGGCCGATCACGCTGTTCTGGCGGCGCTGGCCGCCGCCTACCTGCACGCGCTGCGAGTCGGTCAGGCCGGGCAGCGCCATGGCGAGCGCGGTGAAGTCGTTGACGACCAGCAGCGTGTCGAAGCCGAGCGAGCGACGCGTCGCTTCGATCGAGAAGGTCCAGTCGTGATTGGTCATGCGCACCTGGTCGCCGTCGACCGGATTCGCAATCGCGATGGCCGCATGATTCACGCGGCCGATCTTGTTGTCCTTCAGGTATTGCTGGATCACTTCCGCGACGCCGGGATACTGTGCGCACGGATACACGCGCACCTGGCCGATTTCGCCCGGACCCGTTTCCAGCGCGAAGCGCGCGTTGGTTCCGCCGATGTCGGCGAGCAGCCTCGGACCGTCGGCGTGCTGGCCTGCGCCAGGGGCGTTTTTATTAGGCGCACCAGTAGACATCGAGTCTCACTCCCTTGTCGTTCGCCAGCTTCGAGATGGCGTTGTTTTGTTCGGCCGCGGCGGCCTGTTGCAGCACTTCGAGCTTGCGCTGTCCCGCGATCAGCAGGAACAGCCGATCGACCTGGCGCAGCGCCTGCATCGACCACGAGACGCGCGCATGGGGCGCTGCCTGCGGATGCACGGCCACGAACGGGCGCGCCGTGGTGATCGCTTCGTGCCATTCGGGGGCGTCGGCGAAGATCGAGGCCGTGTGGCCGTCCTCGCCCATGCCGAGCACGGCGACGTTCGGCAGCTTGCGGGCAGGGTCGGCGTTGAGCGCGGCGACATGCGCGTCGAGGTCTTGCGCCACGTCGACGAGCGGCAGGAAGTGCGCGTGCGCCGCTTCGTGCGTGAGCAGCGTCTCGCGCGCGAGGCGCGCGTTGCTCGCGGAGTCGGTGTCCGGCACCCAGCGGTCGTCGACGAGCGTGACGTCGATGTGCGCCCAGTCGAAACGGTGCGTCGAAAGGGCCTCGAGGAAGGGGCGCGGGCTCGTGCCGCCGGAGACGGCAAGCGTTGCACGGCGCGCGGTAGTACCGGGCGCCGCCTGCTGAGCGGCGAGCGACGCATGTAGCGCGTCGCCCACGGCTCGCGCCAGCGCGTCGGATTGGACGCGCGGGTCGTCGAATACGTGAAGCTCGATCACTTCTCCTCCATGCTGCTTTTTTGTAGGTCTACGGGGTAGTTCATCTGTCCGGTCCGGCGTCGCGCTCGCTGTGCGCGCCGCCATGCAATCCCATCAATTCTCTTCTTCGAGCCAGCAGGTGCCGTGCTGCGCAAGCATCGCGCTCGCGGCCGCCGGTCCCCATGTGCCGGCCGCATACGGCTTGGGCGCGCGGGGCGTTGCCGCCCACTCGTTGAGGATCGGCTCGACCCACGTCCACGCCGCTTCCTGCTCGTCGCGCCGCACGAACAACGCGAGGCGACCGTTGATCACGTCGAGCAGCAGGCGCTGGTAGGCCTCCATCTGGCCTTCGCGGAAGAACTGGTCGAACGCGAGATCCAGATGCACGCTCGCGAGATTCATGCCTTCGCCGGGCTGCTTCGCGAGGCAGTAGAGGCGGATGTTCTCGTTCGGTTGCAGGCGAATCACGAGGCGGTTCGCGCCGGGGCGCAGCGCCGGTGCGCCGAGCGCCGAATGCGGCACCGGACGGAAGTTCACGACGATCTCGGCCACGCGGTCGGCAAGACGCTTGCCGGTGCGCAGGAAGAAGGGCACGCCCGCCCAGCGCCAGTTTTCGATCTCCACCTTGAGCGCGACGAAGGTTTCCGTGTGGCTTTCGGGTTTCACGCCATGCTCGGTCGCATAGCCCGGCACCGCCTGGCCGCGGATCACGCCCGCATGGTACTGCCCGCGCACGGCGACCTTGCTGATGTCGAGCGGGTTGATCGGCTTGAGCGCGCGCAGCACGCGAAGCTTTTCGTCACGCACCGAATCCGAATCCATCGAATGCGGCGGCTCCATGGCGACGATCGAAAGCAACTGCAACAGGTGATTTTGCACCATGTCGCGCAGCGCGCCCGTGTTGTCATAAAAGTCGCCGCGCGCTTCGACGCCCAGTTCTTCGGCAATCGTGATCTGGATGCTCTCGACCCATTCGCGGCGCCACAGCGGCTCGAAGAGCGCGTTGCCGAAACGCAGCGCGAGCAGGTTCTGCACCGGCTCCTTGCCGAGGTAGTGGTCGATCCGGTAGATCTGGCCTTCGGCGAAGATCTCGCCCACGGCGTCGTTGATCGCGTTGGACGACTTGAGGTCGTAGCCGAGCGGCTTTTCCAGCACGATGCGCGAATTCTCGTTCAGCCCCACGGCGGCAAGCGCGCGGCAGATCGGCACGAACAGCGACGGGCCCGTCGCCAGATAGAACACACGAATGCCGGGCAGCGACGCGATGCCGTCGCGCAAGTGAGTAAAGTCCTCGGCGCGCGAGAGGTCGAGCTTCACATAGACGATGCGTTCGAGGAAGCTGGCCCACGCGTTGTCGTCGAAGCCGCCGTTCTTCTTCACGTGCGGCTTGACGTGCTCGTCGACCCACTGGATGTACGCTGCACGATCTTCTTCGTGGCGCGCGACGCCCACGATCTTGCCGGCCTGGGCGAGCATGCCTGAACGGTGCGCTTCATACAGGGCGGGGAGGATCTTGCGCATCGACAGGTCGCCGGTGGCGCCGAAGAGCACGAACGTGAAACCTGAATCGATCGGGGTTTGCATGAGTCTCGGTCAGAGTCCTGGGGGCCGCTGCAGGGTACAACGGGTGCCCGTCTGTGTGGGCGATCGGGCGGCCGTAGTCCGATAAAATTTTTTTTGACACTGAATTGTAGTTTAACTACAATCCAAATCAAGAGGTAACGTTCATTCGAAGAAAAAAGCGTGGAACGCAGCCAGCAAGGCGGTTTGCGCGGTTTCGCGAGCGGACGGAATGCCCCCTCATGTTAACGGAGAACCACGCGGGACTCAGCCCGGCTTGCCAGTGAGCCGTGCGCCCGGTTCCCCGCCGTGCGGAGGCTTCAAGGCCGCGTGACGCAAGCGGCGCCTCGGCCGGTCGGGTGACCGGTGAAAATCAAAAGAGGAGACAGTCAAGTTGCATTCCGAACCACTCATCTCTTGAGCGTCCTGCGGCCGGTAACCGGCACGCGGCCCGCGCGCATCTAATGAAAAGCACGCGCGCGCGGCACTCCGGCGCCCGTCCGTCCAGTGTTTTGCCTGTTTTGCCTGTTTGACCAACCACCGCACCCTGGTGATCAGGGGCCAATCGTTTTTTGTTCAGGTGTCTGGAGGAGATAAGCAATGAAATTCCGCGCGATCATGGGCGCCCTGTGCGCAGCAGGTCTGTTGGGTGGCGTCGCCACGGCGCAAGCAGCCGAGTCCCTCGAAGTGCTGCACTGGTGGACTTCGGGCGGCGAGTCGAAGGCCGTCGGCGTGCTCAAGGACGACATGACGAAGCAGGGCTATGTGTGGAAGGACTTCGCGGTCGCCGGTGGCGCGGGCGCGGCGGCCATGACCGCACTGAAGACCCAGGTGATCTCGGGCAACGCACCGACGGCCGCCCAGATCAAGGGTCCGCTGATCCAGGAATGGGCTGAGCAGGGCGTGCTGGTGAACGTCGACTCCGTCGCCGGCGACTGGAAGGCCAATCTGCCGCCGCAGATCGACAAGATCATGCACGCCGACGGCCACTACGTGGCAGCGCCGTTCTCGGTGCACCGCGTGAACTGGGTGTGGATCAACAAGGCAGCGCTCGACAAGGTGGGCGGCAAGGCGCCGACCACGTGGCCGGAATTCTTCGCGCTGGCCGACAAGATGAAGGCCGCGGGCATCCAGGCGGTCGCCGCCGGTGGTCAGCCGTGGCAGGACCTGACGCTGTGGGAAGACGTGGTCCTCTCGCAGGGCGCGGACTTCTACAAGAAGGCACTCGTCGACCTCGACCAGAAGACCCTCACGTCGCAGCAGATGGTCGGCGTGTTCGACACGGTCCGCAAGATCGAGTCGTACATGGATAACGGCCGCACGGGCCGCGACTGGAACCTCGCCACGGCCATGGTCATCAACGGCAAGGCCGGCATGCAGTTCATGGGCGACTGGGCCAAGGGCGAGTTCGCGAACGCGAACAAGCAGCCGGATACGGACTACGTTTGCGCAGCCGTGCCGGGCACGGCAAAGGCCTACACTTTTAACGTCGACTCGTTCGTGTTCTTCCAGCAGAAGGGCCAGAAGGAGGCAACGCCTGGCCAGCTCGCCCTCGCGAAGACGATCATGAGCCCGGGCTTCCAGGAGCAGTTCAGCCTGTACAAGGGTTCGATTCCGGTTCGTCTCGGCGTGGACATGAGCAAGTTCGACGCATGCGCGAAGAAGTCGTACGCGGATGAGCAGGTCGCGATCAAGGCCGGCGGCTATGTGCCGTCGCTCGCTCACGGCATGGCTCAGCCGGACGCAACGGCCGGTGCGATCACCGACGTCGTGACGAAGTTCATGAACTCGAACCAGGATTCGAAGAGCGCGGTCGAAGCGCTCGCGAAGGCTGCGAAGACGAAGTGAGCGTAGCAGGTTAGTGCTGTAAGACGGGGGGCGCCATACGTGGCGCGCCCCGGGCATGACGGTTCACTCTCTGAACCCCATCATCGTGCGAAAGCGGTTTTCGCACCGTACCAGGAGTTGCGCAGTGACTGCTTCTCTTAGCGGCAACGGCAAGGCGGCCACGCCTGCTACCCGCCGCGCGTCGCCCATGGCGGCGCTCGCAGACCGCTGGATCCCGAAGCTGGTGCTTTCGCCCAGCATTCTGATCAGCCTCGTATTCGTCTACGGCTTCATTCTCATTACCGGGTATCTGTCGCTCTCGACCTCGCGACTGATGCCGCGCTATGAATTCGCGGGTCTCGACCGCTATCGCGAGCTGTTCGCGAACGACGTCTGGTGGACGTCGGCGCAGAACCTCGGATGGTTCGGCATCCCGTTCATCGCGATCTGCGTAGGGCTCGGGCTGTTCCTCGCGATCCTGCTCGACCAGCAGATTCGTCAGGAAGGCGCGCTGCGCGCGGTGTTCCTCTATCCGATGGCGCTCTCGTACATCGTGACGGGCACGGCATGGCAGTGGATCTTCAATCCGGACCTCGGCATTCAGCAGGTGATGCACAGCATCGGCTGGACGAGCTTCCACATCGACTGGCTCAACGACCCGGACAAGGCCATTTTCTGTATCGTGGTCGCCGCCGTGTGGCAGTCCACGGGCTTTTGCATGGCGCTGTTCCTCGCCGGCCTGCGCGGTGTCGATAGCGAGATCTTCAAGGCGGCCCAGGTGGACGGCGCGACGCTGCCCACGATCTACCGCAAGATCGTGATTCCGAGCATGCGTCCGGTGTTTTTCTCCGTGCTGCTGATCCTGTGCCACATCACGATCAAGACGTTCGACCTCGTCGTCGCCTTGACGGCCGGTGGTCCGGGCACGTCGTCGTCGCTGCCGGCCATCTTCATGTACACGTTTTCGTTCAACCGCGGGCAGCTCGGCGTCGGCGCAGCTTCGTCGATGATGATGCTCGCCACGGTCGTGGCCGTGCTCGTGCCGCTCATGTATCTGGAATCGAGGAGCACGCGCAATGCAGCCTAAGATGAACGTGAGCCGCGTGGTCATCTATGCGGCGCTGATCCTGTTCGCGTTGTACTTCCTGTTCCCGCTCTACGTGATGCTGTCGACGTCGTTCAAGTCGCTCGACCAGATTCACACGGGCACCATGCTCTCGCTGCCCACGAGCCCGACCTTCGCGCCGTGGATCAAGGCGTGGAGCGAAGCGTGTACCGGCGTGCGCTGTGACGGCATGCAGCCGTTCTTCATGAACTCGGTGAAGATGGTGATTCCGGCCGTGCTGATCTCGTCGATCATCGGCGCGTTCAACGGCTACGTGCTCACGCACTGGCGCTTTCGCGGCGCGGACGCGCTCTTCACGATGCTGCTGGTGGGCTGCTTCATCCCGTTCCAGGCCATCCTGTTGCCGATGGCGCGTCTCGAAGGCTTCCTCGGCCTGTCGAACACGATCGGCGGTCTGGTGCTGGTGCACGTCGTGTACGGCATTGCGTTCACCACGATGTTCTTCCGCAACTTCTACGTGAGCGTGCCCGCTGAACTCGTGAAGGCCGCGCGCATCGACGGCGCCGGTTTCTTCATGATCTTCACGCGCATCATGCTGCCGATCTCGCTGCCCATCTTCATGGTGTGCCTGATCTGGCAATTCACGCAGATCTGGAATGACTTCCTGTTCGGTATCGTGTTCTCGGGCGTCGATTCGATGCCGATCACGGTGGCGCTGAACAATCTCGTGAACACGTCCACGGGCGTGAAGGAATACAACGTCGACATGGCCGGCGCGATCATCGCCGCGCTGCCCACGCTGCTCGTCTACGTAATCGCCGGCCGCTACTTCGTGCGTGGCCTCACGGCGGGCGCGGTGAAGGGCTAACTGCGCGACAGAACGCGCATTCGATTAAAGGATTCATAGCATGGCAAGCCTTTCCATTCGCGACGTCTACAAGACCTACCCGAACGGGGTGCCCGTCCTCAAGGGCGTCAACATCGACATCGAAGACGGCCAGTTCCTGATTCTGGTCGGCGGCTCGGGCTGCGGGAAGTCGACGCTGCTCAACATGATCGCGGGTCTCGAAACCGTGACCAAGGGCGAGATCATGATGGACGGCAAGGTGGTGAACAACCTCTCGCCGAAGGATCGCGATATCGCGATGGTGTTCCAGTCGTACGCGCTCTATCCGTCGATGACGGTGCGCGAGAACATCTCGTTCGGCCTGAACATCCGCAAGGTGCCGAAGGCCGAGCAGACCCAGATCGTCGACCGCGTGTCGAGCATGCTGCAGATCCAGCATCTGCTCGACCGCAAGCCGGGCCAGCTTTCGGGCGGCCAACGTCAGCGCGTCGCCATGGGCCGCGCACTGGCGCGCGATCCGATCATGTTCCTGTTCGACGAACCGCTCTCGAACCTCGACGCCAAGCTGCGTATCGAGATGCGTTCGGAAATCAAGCTGCTGCATCAGCGCGTGGGCAAGACCATCGTCTACGTGACGCACGACCAGATCGAGGCAATGACGCTCGGCGACCGCATCGCGGTCATGAAGGACGGCATCGTGCAGCAGTTCGGCGCGCCGCAGGACATCTACGACTCGCCGTCGAACCTGTTCGTCGCGGGCTTCATCGGCGCGCCGCCGATGAACTTCATCGAAGGCAAGCTGGTGGAGCAGGGTTCGGGCATCGGCATCGAGCTCGACACGGGCGTGGCGCGCAACGTGCTGAACCTGCCGTTCGACGCGAACAAGGTGCGCGGCCATATCGGCCAGAATGTGGTGCTGGGCCTGCGCCCCGAGCGCATCACCGACGCGCGCAGCTCGCACGACGGCCACGGCCACGAACTGCAGCGCCACGCGGTGCAGGTCGATGTGATCGAGCCGACCGGTCCGGACACGCTCGTGTTCGCGCAGGTCAACGGCAAGCGCATCGTGAGCCGCGTGCACCCGGGCGCGAATCCGCAGCCGCTCAACAATATGGATCTGCTGTTTGACGTTTCGAAGGCCGTGCTGTTCGACCCGAAGACGGAAGCACGTATCGCCTGATCTTCGTTCACCGGTTTGTCCGGCGCGATAAAAAAACCCCGTTCGCTGCGCAAGCAGCAACGGGGTTCTTTCGTATCGGCGCGACGATGACGGGTTCGGTCAGGGCGCGTGTGTATGATGCTGCCCGTGTCCGACCGGGTGCGGCTGCAACAGCACGAGCACGGCGCCCGCGCCGCCGTCGTGCGGCCGCGCCTGGCAGAACGCGATGACTTCTTCCTTCTGCACGAGCCACGCGCGCACCTTGCCCTTGAGCACGGGCTCCTTGCCGACGGAACCGAGGCCCTTGCCGTGGATCACGCGCACGCAGCGCAGCCCGCGCTTGCCCGCTTCACGGATGAAGTCCTGCAGCGCCTCGCGCGCTTGCTCGCGGCGCATGCCGTGCAGGTCGAGTTGCGCCTGCACGATCCACGTGCCGCGCCGCAGCTTCTTGACGACTTCCTCGCTCACGCCGGGGCGGTGATAGTAGAGCGAGTCGTCGGTGTCGAGAAACGCTTCCGGGTCGAATTCGTCGGAGATCGCTTCGTGCAGCACGGCCTGCTCGTCGAGCCGCGTTTGCAGCGGCAACGGCACGGGTGCTGCCCGGCGCGGCTGCGCGCGCGCGGGCTGCTTGAGCGGCGCGATCTGGCCGATCTCGCGGCGAAAGAGATCACTGTCGGCGGCGGCTTCGACACGCGCCGCCTGCGCGGCCACGCGTTCGCGCTCGCGCTGGCGGGTTTGCACCTTGAGCGCGTCGCGCAGGCTGCCGAGGCCGGCGAAGCCAGAAGCCGTCTTGCCTGGCGTGGCTTCTTCCGTTGCGGGAGCCGGCGTGGGCGCTGGAGCCTGGCGAGCCGGGGCGGGGCGCCTGGGCTCGCCCGGGTGGGGCACGTTCTTGGGCATGACGAAAAACGCTGGGTGAAGCCCGCTCGTCCGGCTCAGCGGTCGGCTTCGGCGCTCATCACGTGCGCCTGGCCCAGCTCGTTGACGGTCTCGAGGTAGCGCTGCGCGTCGAGTGCGGCCATACAGCCCGTACCCGCGCTCGTAATCGCCTGGCGATAGACGTGATCCTGCACGTCGCCGGCCGCGAACACGCCCGGCACGCTCGTACCGGTAGCATTGCCGTTCAGGCCGCCGTTCGTGATGATGTAGCCGTTCTTCATCTCGAGCTGGCCTTCGAAGATGTCCGTGTTCGGCTTGTGGCCGATCGCAACGAACAGACCCTGCAGGTCGAGCTCGGTGGTCTCGCCCGTCTTCACGTTCTTGATGCGCAGGCCGTTTACGCCGCCTTCGTTGCCCTTGACTTCGTCGAGCACGTGGTCCCACTTGATGTCGACCACGCCTTCCTTTTCCTTTTCCAGCAGGCGGTCGATCAGGATCGGCTCGGCGCGGAACTTGTCGCGGCGGTGAATGACCGTGACCTTCTTCGCGATGCCCGAGAGGTAGAGCGCTTCTTCGACGGCCGTGTTGCCGCCGCCGATCACGGCGACGTGCTGGTTGCGGTAGAAGAAGCCGTCGCAGGTCGCGCACGCCGAGACGCCGCGGCCCATGTACAGCTCTTCGCTCGGCAGGCCGAGGTATTGCGCCGACGCGCCGGTCGCGATGATGAGCGAGTCACAGGTGTACTCGGCCGAATCGCCGATCAGGCGGATGGGCTTTTCGTTGAGCCTGGCCGTATGGATGTGATCGAACACGATTTCCGTATTGAAGCGTTCGGCGTGCTCGAGGAAACGCTGCATCAGTTCGGGGCCTTGCACGCCGTTCGGGTCTGCGGGCCAGTTTTCGACGTCGGTCGTCGTCATAAGCTGGCCGCCTTGGGCCAGGCCGGTGACGAGCAGCGGCGAAAGGTTCGCGCGCGCCGCATAGACGGCGGCCGTGTAGCCGGCGGGGCCGGAACCGAGAATCAGGACTTTGGCGTGTTTGGTTGCAGACATGATCGAATTCCGTAGAAAGACGCTGCGTGGCGCGTAAGGTCGGGCGCTCGGCGAGGGCCGCCCGGCATAGCGGCGGGGCTCACGCATTGTAATTGGGCATCAGCCCGCAATTATAAAGGCGGGGGACGTTCGCCGCTCGATGAAGCTTCCTCATCGGCGCGATAGCCTAAGCGTTGCGGGCGGGGCGCGCAGCGCGGATAGACGGGTGCGGCGCAGCCGGATGTCGCTTTGTGGCGCGCCCGCAGCGTTGTCAGTTACCGTCATTTACAGCGAGGGGCCGCCGGGGCCGAAACAACGCGTTTACAATAGGCCCGATCGGACGACGGCGGCCGCGCCCGTCTGCCCGGGGTTTCGGGCATACGGAAGGACTGGCGGACCGCAAACGCATCAAGAATCAGCCCAGGATTCAATGGCCAAAGCTCCCTTTTCCGCGCAGGCGCAGGCATTGCCTCACCGCATGTCGCGCCTTTTCACCGAAATTCGCTGGATCCTGCAGGTCGCGCTAGGCGTATTCCTGCTGATGGCGCTCATCAGTTACAGCCGCCACGACCCGAGCTGGACGCACGCGGCCCAGGTCGACCACATCTCGAACTGGGCGGGGCGCGTCGGCGCGCGCGTCTCGGACATCCTGCTGCTGCTGTTCGGCCTGTCCGCCTACTGGTGGATCGTGCTGCTCGGGCGCCTCATCTCGGCAAACTACCAGCGCATCACGCGCCACGAAGCGATTGCCGACGATGACGAGGACAAGCCGCGCGACATCAGCTGGGTCGCCGAAGCCTTGTCGTTCGTGCTCGTCATGCTGTCGAGCTGCGGCATCGAAGCGCTGCGCATGTGGTCGCTCAAGGTGCAACTGCCCCAGACGCCCGGCGGCGTGGTGGGCGGCGCGGTGGCGCGCGGCGTTTCACACGCGCTCGGCTTCACGGGCGGTACGCTCGCGCTGCTGCTCGGGCTCGCGATCGGTCTTTCGCTCTACTTCCGCTTTTCGTGGCTTTCGGTCGCCGAAAAGGTCGGCGAATACATCATCAACGCCGTGACCATGGCGAGGCTGCGCCGCGAGGCGGGCCGCGACCGCAAGCTCGGCGAAGCGGCGGCCGTCAAGCGCGAAGGCAAGGTCGAGCGTGGCCGCGTGAAGATCGAGGAACACGAGCCGGTTACGATCGTGCCGCCGGTGGTCACGCCGCAGCGCTCCGAGCGCGTCGAGAAAGAGCGTCAGGTGCCGCTCTTCAAGGATCTGCCGGGCGATTCAACATTGCCGGCGATCTCGCTGCTCGACCCGGCTTCGGCCACCCAGGAAACCATCTCCGACGACACGCTCGAATTCACCTCGCGCCTGATCGAGAAGAAGCTCAAGGACTTCGGCGTGGACGTCGCCGTGGTGGCCGCGTATCCGGGCCCGGTCGTCACGCGCTACGAGATCGAGCCGGCCACGGGCGTGAAGGGCAGCCAGATCGTGGGCCTCGCGAAGGATCTCGCGCGTTCGCTCTCGCTCGTCTCGATCCGTGTGGTGGAAACGATTCCGGGCAAGAATTTCATGGCGCTGGAGCTGCCGAACCAGCGCCGCCAGACTGTGCGTCTTTCGGAAATCCTCGGCTCGGCGGTCTATTCCGACGCGCCTTCGGCGCTCACCATGGGCCTTGGCAAGGACATCGGCGGCAAGCCGGTATGCGCCGATCTCGCGAAGATGCCTCACCTGCTCGTGGCCGGCACGACCGGCTCGGGCAAGTCGGTGGGGATCAACGCGATGATCCTCTCGCTGCTCTACAAGGCGAGCGCCGAGCAGGTCCGCATGATCCTGATCGATCCGAAGATGCTCGAAATGAGCGTCTACGAGGGCATTCCGCATCTGCTCTGCCCGGTCGTGACCGACATGCGTCAGGCCGGCAACGCGCTGAACTGGACCGTGGCCGAGATGGAGCGCCGCTACAAGCTCATGAGCAAGCTGGGCGTGCGCAATCTCGCGGGCTACAACAACAAGATCGAAGAGGCGAACAAGCGCGAGGAGAAGATCCCGAACCCGTTCAGCCTCACGCCGGACGATCCGGAACCGTGCCAGAAGCTGCCGCATATCGTGGTCGTGATCGACGAACTCGCCGACCTCATGATGGTGGTCGGCAAGAAGGTCGAGGAGCTGATCGCACGTATCGCGCAGAAGGCGCGCGCCGCCGGCATCCACCTGATTCTCGCGACGCAGCGGCCTTCGGTGGACGTCATCACCGGCCTCATCAAGGCCAACGTGCCGACGCGCATTGCGTTCCAGGTCTCCTCGAAGATCGACTCGCGCACGATTCTCGACCAGATGGGCGCCGAGTCGCTGCTGGGCATGGGCGACATGCTCTACCTGCCGCCGGGCACGGGTCTGCCCGTGCGCGTGCACGGCGCGTTCGTCGCCGACGACGAGGTGCACCGCGTCGTCGAGAAGCTCAAGGAGCAGGGCGAGCCGAACTATATCGAGGGCATTCTCGAAGGCGGGGTGGGCGGCGAAGGCGACGAGGGCACCGCTGCGGGAACCAGCGGTACTGGCGACGAGTCCGATCCACTGTATGACCAGGCCGTCGAAGTGGTCATCAAGAATCGCCGCGCGTCGATTTCGCTCGTGCAGCGGCACTTGCGCATCGGCTACAACCGCGCGGCGCGGCTGCTCGAACAGATGGAGCAGTCCGGGCTCGTTTCGGCGATGTCGTCGAGCGGCAACCGCGAGATCCTCGTGCCCAACCGCGGCGACGCCGAATAAGCCATGCCAGGCCGCCGCGCGCCTTGGCAACGGCCCGGCAGCGGCTGCGGCAACCCGACGGCCAAAGACACACCTCTTGGAGAACGATAGATGCAGTATCCGGCTGGACTTCCGACCCGCTTTGCGCGCGCAGCGCGCCGCGCGCTCTTCGTTGCGCTTGGCGCGTCGGTCCTGATGGTCTCGCAGGCGTATGCGAGCGGCACCGATCAACTGAAGCAGTTCGTCTCACAGGTCCATTCCGCGCGCGGCAGTTTCGTGCAGCGGGAACTCAAGGCGCCCTCGGGCGCGAAGAACGCCAGCGACGCCATTGCCACGGCCACGATGAATGCCAAGACTTCGAGCGGCACATTCGTGTTCGCGCGGCCCGGCAAGTTCATCTGGTCGTATGAGAAGCCGTATCAGCAGGTGCTGCAGTCGGACGGCGACAACCTCTACGTCTATGACAAGGACCTGAACCAGGTGACCGAGCGCAAGCTCGGCGGCGCGCTCGGCGCGAGCCCGGCGGCGATCCTGTTCGGCAGCAACGATCTCGACAAGAACTTCATGCTCTCCGACGCGGGCGTGAAGAACGGCATCGACTGGCTGGAGCTGATTCCGAAGTCGAAGGACACGCAGTTCAAGAGCGTGGGCATCGGCTTTCGCGACGGCAACCTCGAAGCCATGGAGCTGCACGACGTGTTCGGCAACGTGACGCTGCTCACGTTCTCCAACATCGAGAAGAACCCGACGCTGCCGGCTTCGACCTTCAAGTTCGTGCGGCCGCCAGGCGCCGATCTGATCACGGGCGGCTCGAACTAAAGCCGTTCACCTCACGCACCACGTAAAAACGGGCGGCTCTTTGCAGGCCGCCCGTTTTTCTTTGTGCGCAGCGGTTTGTCAGGCCGTGAAGCGGATCACGCCGTCCGCGCCGGTCGTGCGCGTGACTTTGCCTTCGAGCCACAGCAGGTTCAGGTGCGCGAGCGCCTCGCCCATCGCGAAAGTCATCTGGTGGATGTCGAGCTCGCGCTTGAACATCATCGGCACGATGTCGGCGGCGCTTTGCGGCGCTCGCCCGCACGCTTCGATCACTTCGGCAAGACGCGCGTCATGGTGCGCGCGCAACTGCGCGATGCGCATGCGCACGCCGCGAAACGGCTTGCCGTGCGAGGGCAGCACGAGCGTGTTCTCGGGCAGCGTTTCGTAGCGGCCGAGCGATTCGAGGTAGAGGCCGAGCGGATTGCCTTCCGGCTCCATGTCGAACACGGAGACGTTGGTCGAGATGCGCGGCAGCACCATGTCGCCGGAAATCAGCACGCCGGTTTCTTCGCAGAACAGCGCGCAATGCTCGGGCGAGTGGCCGTAGCCTGTGATGACGCGCCAGTCGCGGCCGCCGATCGCCACCGTATCGGCTTCGCGCAGGCGGCGGTACTGCGTGGGGAGCGCTGGCACGAGGCTGCCGTAGTAGCCGCGGCGGTTGCGCAGCTTGTCGAGCGAGGCTTCGTCCTTAAGCCCGTGACGCGCGAAATGACGCGCGGCGCCTTCGCCGCCCGCGTTCGAGCCGTCGCCGGCCGCCATCACGCGGGCCTGCATGTATTCGCCGAGCGTGGTCCACAGGCGCACGTCCCAGCGCGCTTTGTCCCCGCCCGCGCAAATCCAGTGTGCAAGGCCGATATGGTCGGGGTGGCAATGCGTGACGAGCACGCGCAGCACCGGCAGGCCTTCCAGCTGGTTCTCGAACACGGCTTCCCAGCGGGCCTTGATGGTGTCGTTGGTGATGCCGCAGTCCACCACAGTCCAGCCTTGCTGGCCGTCGATCTCGTCGCGCAGCAGCCAGAGGTTGATGTGGTCGAGCGCGAATGGCAGCGGCATGCGCAGCCATTTCACGCCGGGCGCGACGTCGAAGGCGAGGCCGGGCTCCGGCAGGGTGTCGGCGTAGGGATAGTCGAGCTGGTGTTCGAGGGCATTCATTGGGGGTGTCTTCTCCTGTCGACCAGAGTTAGCGCTTGAGCTGTCGGCCGGAGTTGGTGCTTTAGCACCTACTCCGGGCCCATGCAAAGCACTTACTCTGGTCCCATGTAAAACGGTCGACCAGAGTTAGCGCTTGAGCACCGACTCCGGCCCCATGCAAAGCGCGTCTTGCGCGTCGCTCCTGCCGGTTGCGTAACCGCGTACTTGACGATAACGTAAACGTCGATTCTATCGTCCCTCGCGCTGTCGTGCAGACAACAGCCGGGCCAGCCGCCTTTCGCACACCATGACGACCCAGTACACGATTACCGAACTCGCCCGGGAATTCGACGTAACGCCGCGCGCGATCCGTTTCTACGAGGACCAGGGCCTTCTGGCACCCAGCCGGGAAGGCGCGGGTGGCCTGAAGCGCGTCTTTTCGGGGCGCGATCGCACGCGGCTGAAGCTGACGCTGCGCGGCAAGCGCCTCGGCTTCACGCTCTCGGAGATCCGCACGCTGCTCGACCTCTACGAGTCGCCGACCGACACGCTCCCGCAACTCCAGGCGTTCCTCGACACCGTGGTGCATCACCGCGAGATACTCGAGCGCCAGCGCGCGGACCTCGACGCGACGCTCGAAGACCTCGCGCAGTACGAGTCCCAGGCGCGCGCGCTGCTCGACAGGAATGCGGCGCACGAAAGCGACGCTCCCGCCGCCGCTCGCGCGAAACCCTGACGCCCGCGCAACGGGCATGGCCGCCATGAAACACTTCCCGAAACTGCTTTCTTCGCAGATCGGCTTCGATGTCGCGCAGACCATGCTCGACGGCTTCAACCGTCACTACCACAACTTCTGCGACGCGGCGGCGAGGGCGCGGACGTTCTTCGAGGCCGCCGACTGGCGCGCCCTGCAGCAGCTTGCGCGCGAGCGCATCGCCTCTTACGACGATCGCGTGAAGGAATGCGTGGTCGCGCTCGAAGACGAATACGGTGCCGAGAGCATCGACGACGAGGTGTGGCAGCAGATCAAGCTGCACTACATCGGCCTGCTCACGACGCACCGGCAGCCCGAATGCGCGGAGACGTTCTTCAACTCCGTGTGCTGCAAGATCCTGCATCGCTCGTACTTCAACAACGATTTCATCTTCGTGCGGCCCGCCATCTCGACCGAATACATCGAGAACGACGAGCCCGCCGCGAAGCCCACTTACCGCGCGTACTATCCGGGCAAGGACGGCGTCGCGGCGACGCTCGAGCGCATCGTCACGAACTTCCAGCTGCGGACGCCGTTCGAGGATCTCGGGCGCGACGTCGACTGCATCATGCAGACGATGCTCGACACCTTCGGTGTGGTCGAGCCCAAGCCGAACTTCCAGATTCACGTGCTGTCGTCGCTGTTTTTCCGGCACAAAGGCGCGTATATCGTCGGGCGCATCATCAACGGCGATCTGCTCGCGCCGTTCGTCGTGCCGATCCGTCATGTGGAGTCGGGCAAGCTTGCACTGGACACGGTGCTGCTGCGCACGGAGCAGCTGCTCATCCTCTTCAGCTTCTCGCACTCGTACTTTCTGGTGGACATGGAAGTGCCGTCTGCCTATGTCGAGTTTCTGCGCACCATCATGCCGCGCAAGGCCAAGGGCGAAATCTACACGTCGCTCGGGTTGCAGAAGCAGGGCAAGAACCTGTTCTATCGCGACTTGCTGCACCACCTCTCGCATTCGAGCGACCAGTTCATCGTCGCGCCCGGCATCCGCGGCATGGTGATGATCGTGTTCACGCTGCCTTCGTATCCGTATGTGTTCAAGGTCATCAAGGACAGCTTTCCCGCGCCGAAAGAGACCACGCGCGAGCAGGTCGAGGCGAAGTATCAGCTCGTGAAGCGCCACGACCGGCTTGGGCGCCTTGCCGACACGCTGGAATATTCGAGCGTGGCGCTGCCCATCGCGCGGCTCGACCACGCGCTCGTGCGTGAGCTGCAGACGCTGGCGCCCTCGATGCTCGAGTACGAGGGCGATAACCTCGTGATCCGTCACGTCTACATCGAGCGGCGCATGGTGCCGCTCAATCTCTATCTGCAGAACGGCAGCGACGCGGAAGTCGAGCATGGCATTCGCGAATACGGCAACGCGATCAAGGACCTGCTGCGCGCGAACATCTTTCCGGGCGACATGCTCTACAAGAACTTTGGCGTGACGCGCAACGGCCGCGTGGTGTTTTACGACTACGACGAGATCGAATACCTCACCGACTGCAACGTGCGCGCCGTGCCGCCGCCGCGTAATGAGGAAGACGAACTATCGGGCGAGCCATGGTACCCGGTCGGCCCGCGCGACATCTTTCCGGAGACGTACGGCACATTTTTGCTCGGCGATCCGCGCGTGAAGCGCGCATTTCTCGCCCATCACGCGGACTTCTTCGAGCCCGGGCTCTGGCAGGAAAGCCGCGCGAGGCTCATCGCGGGCGAAGTGCCGGACTGCTTTCCCTACGACGCATCGATTCGTTTCAGCGTGTGTTACCCGGAACGTTTCGCGCGTGAAGACGCACCGGCCGTGCGCGTTGCCTGAACGCGCGTGCGGCCAACAGCGAATGCAAACGGATTCATCAAGGAGCACAAACATGAGTGAGACGCAAAAGCAGGACGCCATCGTGATCGTTTCGGCGGTGCGCACGCCGATGGCGGGCTTTCAGGGTGATTTCGCGACGCTCACCGCGCCGCAGCTTGGCGCGGCGGCGATCGCGGCGGCCGTCGAGCGCGCCGGGTTGAAGCCCGAACAGGTCGACGAGGTCGTGATGGGCTGCGTGCTGCCCGCGGGGCAGGGCCAGGCGCCCGCGCGCCAGGCGGCGCTCGGCGCGGGGCTGCCGCTCGCAGCGGGTGCCACGACCGTCAACAAGATGTGCGGCTCGGGCATGCGCGCGGCGATGTTCGCGCACGACATGCTGCTGGCGGGTTCGGCCGATGTGATCGTCGCGGGCGGCATGGAGAGCATGTCGAACGCGCCTTATCTGCTGCCGAAGGCGCGCTCCGGCATGCGCATGGGCCACGGCCAGGTGCTCGACCACATGTTCCTCGACGGCCTCGAAGACGCCTATGACAAGGGCCGCCTGATGGGCACGTTCGCGGAAGAATGCGCGGGCGAGTACGACTTCTCGCGCGAGCGCCAGGACGCGTTCGCGATCGAGTCGCTCAAGCGCGCGAAACGCGCCAACGAGGACGGCTCGTTCGCATGGGAGATCGCGCCGGTGAAGGTGGCCTCGCGCGCAGGCGAAACGACCATCGAACGCGACGAGCAGCCGTTCAAGGCCAATCTCGACAAGATCCCGACGCTCAAGCCCGCGTTCAGCAAAACCGGCACGGTGACGGCGGCGAATTCGTCGTCGATTTCGGACGGCGCGGCGGCGCTCGTGATGATGCGCGAATCGACGGCGAAGCAACTCGGCCTCAAGCCGCTCGCACGCGTGACGGGCCATTCGACCTTTGCGCAGCAGCCCGCGAAGTTCACGACGGCGCCGGTGGGTGCGATCAGGAAGCTGTTCGAGAAGACCGGCTGGACGGCCGGCGACGTCGATCTCTACGAGATCAACGAGGCCTTTGCCGTGGTCACGATGGCCGCGATGAAGGAGCACGATCTGCCGCACGAGAAGGTCAACGTGAACGGCGGCGCGTGTGCGCTCGGTCACCCGATCGGCGCTTCGGGCGCACGCATTCTCGTGACGCTGATCGGCGCATTGCGCGCACGCGGCGGCAAACGCGGCGTGGCGACGTTGTGCATCGGCGGCGGAGAGGCCACGGCGATGGGCGTCGAACTGCTGTAGGCTGGCGCCAGACGAAGCGCGCCGCATTGCAAGGCGGGCGGCGCGCTGCAGCGGTTTCCATGCACGGACAAGCAAGGTGACGAGATGAAAACAGCGTTGATCGTGGGCGCGTCGCGGGGCCTGGGTTTCGAGTTCGCGCGGCAGTATGCGAAAGCCGGCTGGCGCGTGCTGGCCACGGCGCGTGGGCCCGAAGCGCTCGAAGCCCTGCGCGCAATCGGCGCGCAGACCTTCCAGCTCGACATCGCGCGGCCCGAGGAAATTGCTGCGCTCGGCTGGAAGCTCGACGGCGAACGGCTCGACGTGGCGCTCGTCGTCTGCGGCGTCTACGGCCCGCGCACCGAGGGCGTGGAGACCATCACGGCCGAAGACTTCGAATACGTGATGAACACCAATGTGCGCGGCCCGATGCAGTTGATCCCCGTTCTGTTGCCGCTCGTCGACGACGCCCACGGCGTGCTCGGCGTGCTGTCGAGCCGCATGGGCAGCATTGCGGAGACCACGGGCACGACGGGCTGGCTCTATCGCGCGAGCAAGGCCGCGCTCAACGACGTGCTGAAGATCACCTCGCTGCAAACTCGCCGCGCCACCTGCGTCGCGCTGCATCCGGGCTGGGTGCGCACCGACATGGGCGGCGCGCACGCGGCGATCGACCCGGCGGTGAGCGTCGCCGGCATGCGCGAGGTGGTGGCCGAGGCGGCTGCCGCGCGCGACGTCTTCAATGGCCGCTTCTTCCAGTACGACGGCACCGAACTCGACTGGTAAAGCGCCGCCCGTCTGCGCTACGCTTGCGGCCTCTCGCAACGGAGCCTCGACCCATGAACGCTGAAACTGCGCGCGTTGTCCCGCCCGCCACCCGGCCCACCGATTGTCCTTGCGGCGGCGCTGCGCCCAACCAGAAGGCGGTCAGCAAGCCGCCGCGTTACGCGCAGTGCTGTGGCCGCTTCATCGACGCAGCGGCGATCCCCGCCACGGCGCTCGAGCTGATGCGCTCGCGCTACACGGCCTACGTGCTGGGTGAGGAGGCGTATCTGCGCTCGACGTGGGCGCCCGAAACCTGTCCCGCCGATCTCGACGTCGATCCCGCAGCCGAAGGCGCCCCGCGCTGGCTGGGTCTCGCGGTGAAGCGCCACGAACAACGCGACGACGCGCACGCGATCGTCGAATTCGTCGCGCGCTACAAAACGGGCGGCCGCGCGTTCCGGCTGCACGAGACGAGCCGCTTTACGCGCGGCGACGACGGCCGCTGGCGTTATGTTGACGGCGACGTTTCGTCGGGCTAACGAATAACTGACTGCCGGCAATATTTTCCGCAGCGAATTCCCTCGCCGGTTCTCTAACGACGCCGAAATTAATGCCTTTGCAAACAGGCGCTTACTGCAGAATCCCGCGGCTGTTGTCCGCGCGCGACGCTCACCACCCGGACCTTTTTTAAAACGCGCGCGTCCGGCGCGGGCCGAAAGTGCTGTGTCCGCCTTGCCTCATAGGGCCGCGCGAGGTTGGCATGCGTTATGCCGGGTTAGCCCTGAATTGCACAACAAATATTTGTCGTGCGAGTATCTAATCACGGTGCCCCGCACGATACGTAAGTGCATAGTGAAGAAGTTTTTTCACGTGATGCGTGTATCGACTGCAATGGGTGCTGGCGGCGGGTCTGATCGACGATAGAACTGCGCCGCGCAGGTGTTCCGATCGATGCAATTCCCCGTTACGGGTACACGCCCGCTCCTGGCTTCGCGGCCAGGCGCAACGGTGTCTCGTTGTGCCTTGAAAGGGCTGAAGCGTGGGTAATGGTCGGACGGTTGTCGGGTTCACAGCAGCAGGTCTTTTGCAGGTGGTGTAGCGCATGGCGTTCAGGAAGCTCCTTACCGGATGGGTCGTAGCCGGCACCGCGTGTGTGCTTTCGGTGGCTCACGCAGCGTCGCTTTCCGATCCGGCAAGTGCGAGCGCGAACGCGCAACTCGCCGCCAAGACCCCGGCCACGCATTCCGCCAACGGCCCCCAATCCAGCCTCGCAGGCGGTCCCCTCGGCAGCGCCAACGTGCCGCGCATCGCGCTCGACGACGCGTATCTGCCCGTCGTGCCCGCCAGCATGAACGAGCAGGTGATCCGCGTTCCCGTCGATGCATCGGGTGACGTCACGCTCGAAACCACGATTTACCGCCCGAACGGCCCCGGCCCGTTCCCGATGGTGATCTTCAACCACGGCAAGATTCCCGGCGACCCGCACCTCCAGTCACGCAGCGACCCGCTCTCGTTCGCGCGCGAATTCGTGCGCCGCGGCTACGTCGTCGTCGCGCCGAACCGCCAGGGCTTCGCGGAGTCGGGTGGCTCGTATCAGCAGGACGGCTGCGATGTCGCGAACAACGGCCTCGGCCAGGCGGCCGATGTTGCTTCGACCATCGCGTACATGTCGAAGCAGCCTTATGTCGACGCGAGCCAGATCATCGTCGCGGGCACCTCGCACGGCGGCCTTGCCACCATGGCCTATGGCACCGAGGCGGCCAACGGCGTGCGCGCACTCATCAACTTCTCGGGCGGCTTGCGCCAGGACGCCTGCACGGGCTGGCAGAACAACCTGACGCAGGCGTTCGGCGACTACGGCGGCAAGGCCCGCGTGGCCTCGCTCTGGCTCTACGGCGACAACGACTCGGTCTGGTCGCCCGATCTCGTCGCGAAGATGTTCGCCGCTTACCGCGACGCGCAGACGGGTGAGGATCACCCGGCCGCGACGGCAAAGCTCGTGGACTTCGGCGCCTACAAGAACGACGCGCATCGCCTCGTGGGCGATCGCGACGGCGTGAGGATCTGGTGGCCCACGGTCGAGGCGTTCCTCGCCAACCGCGGCCTGCCGACGGCGGTGCAGTATCGCGTGGCCTCGCCGGTCGCGCCGCGCGGCACCGGCTTCGCGCAAATCGACTCGGTCGGCGCGGTGCCGTTCGTCGATCAGGCGGGCCGCGACGGTTATCGCAACTTCCTCAAGCAGTATCCGAGCCGCGCCTTCGCGGTGTCCGACTCCGGCGCGTGGTCATGGGCCGAAGGCGGCGACAATCCGATGGCCGTGGCGATCTCGAACTGTGAAAAGCACAGCGCCGATCCTTGCCGCCTCTATGCCGTCAACAACACGGTGGTCTGGAACAACGGCGGCACGCAGACCGCCCAGACCGACGAGAGCGACACCACGCGCGCCACGGCGGACAACACCGCCAACGACAGCGACCACCCGCTGGCGAGCCGGTAAGGACCGCTGCCCGGCGAGCGCCGGGCTCACACTCTCCATCGCGTTTGAAGCTTGCGGCCCCAGAGCGGGCCGCTTTGCTTTTGCGCGGCCCATTGCCTCGCACGCAACCCGTTGTGCCGCCCACTATCGGCTGACTTTCGCGCGCCTGCGCCGGCGGACGCGTCGCCAAAAATATCCGCCGCGCCGTCCTGCGTTCTGCAATTTCGCACCGCCGCGCAGATTTTTTTGCGTAAGGCGGGTTCACTTTGCCGTCGTCATCTCCGCGCATTTCTGGTCTTTCTTTTCCATCGGTCCGGAGTTGTCCCGAACGGCGCGAAACGCCGCACCGCCGTGCGTTGGAGGGCGATTTCCGGGGTAGTGCATTGCGGCAGCTAACACGTTAATCTCGGTCCCGCTGTCGTATCGGGAGTCGTATTTGAATTCGCAATCTCACCTTGCCCGCGAAGATCGCGCCGCGACCGATTGGGTCGCTCGCAGCCTGCGCGCCGTGTGGCACCCTTGCACCCAGATGAAACATCACGAGCGCCTGCCGCTCGTGGCCGTCGCACGGGGCGAAGGCCCGTGGCTGCATGACCGCGAGGGCCGCCGTTACCTGGACGCGATCAGTTCGTGGTGGGTGAACCTCTTCGGCCACGCCAACGCCTCGATCAATGCCGCGCTCAAGGCGCAACTCGACACGCTCGAGCACGTCATGCTCGCGGGCTGCACGCACGAGCCCGCCGTGGAGCTCGCCGAGCGGCTGTCGGCGCGCACGGGCGGCGTGCTCGGCCACGCGTTCTTCGCTTCCGACGGCGCGTCGGCCGTCGAAATCGCGCTCAAGATGAGCTTTCATTCGTGGCGCAACCGCGGCGAGAGCGGCAAGCGTGAATTCGTCTGCCTTGCCAACAGCTATCACGGCGAGACCATCGGCGCGCTCGGCGTGACCGATGTGAAGCTCTTCAGGGATGCGTACGATCCGTTGCTGCATCACGCGCATGTGGTCGCTTCGCCCGACGCCCGCGCGGCGCAACCCGGCCAAACGGCGGCGGATGTCGCCGTGCGCGCGCTGGCCGATGTCGAGCGTCTTTTCATCGAGCGCGAGGGGCGCATCGCTGCGTTGATCGTCGAGCCGCTCGTGCAGTGCGCCGCCGGCATGGCGATGCACGATCCCGCGTATCTCAAGGGCCTGCGCGCGCTGTGCGACCGCCATCGCGTTCACCTGATCGCCGATGAAATCGCCGTCGGCTGTGGGCGCACCGGCACGTTCTTCGCGTGCGAGCAGGCCGACATCTGGCCCGATCTGCTCACGCTCTCGAAGGGCATCAGCGGCGGCTATCTGCCGCTTTCGATCGTGCTGTCGCGCGACGCGATCTACGAGTCGTTCTACGACGACGACACGACGCGCGGCTTCCTCCATTCGCATTCGTACACGGGCAATCCGCTCGCGTGCCGCGCCGCGCTCGCCACGCTCGATTTGTTCGAGCGCGATGACGTGCTGGTTGCGAACGCCCGCAAATCGGCGCATCTGCGCGAATTGTTCGATCCTCTCGCCGCGCATCCGCTCGTGCGCAACCTGCGCCAGTGCGGCACGATTCTCGCGTTCGACGTGGCGCTCGAAGACGCGCAGCGCGCGGCGACGTTTTCGCGCCGCTTCTTCGAAAACGCACTGCAGCGCGAACTGCTGCTGCGCCCGATCGGCACGACGGTCTACGTCATGCCGCCGTATATTCTGGACAACGAAATGCAGGCGTTCCTCGCTGCACGCACGCGCGAGACTTTCGACGCCACCGTCGCGGAGGACCTCTGACATGGCATTGCTCGATATCCTCGAACAGGGCTTGCGCGATATCGACGCGCACGGCCTGCGCCGCCGCCGCCGCACCGCCGACACGCCTTGCAGCGCCCATATGCAGGTGGACGGCCGCGCGACTATCGGTTTTGCCAGCAACGACTATCTCGGCCTCGCCGCGCACCCGCAACTGGTCGCGGCCATCGCTGAAGGCGCGCAGCGTTACGGCGCGGGCAGCGGCGGCTCGCATCTGCTCGGTGGCCACTCGCGCGCTCACGCCCAGCTCGAAGACGATCTCGCGGCATTCGCGGGCACCTTCGTCGCTGCGCCGCGCGCGCTGTACTTCAGCACCGGCTACATGGCCAACCTGGCCGTGCTCACGGCGCTCGCCGGGCGCGGCACGACGATCTTTTCCGATGCGCTCAACCACGCCTCGCTGATCGACGGCGCGCGGCTCTCGCGCGCCGACATCCAGATCTATCCGCATGCCGACATGGCGGCGCTCGCCGCGATGCTCGAAGCCTCCGACGCGAGCGCGAAGCTGATCGTGAGCGACACGGTGTTCAGCATGGACGGCGATGTCGCGCCGCTCGCGCGTCTCGTCGAACTCGCGCAACAGCATGGCGCGTGGCTCGTGGTCGACGACGCACATGGTTTCGGCGTACTGGGCCCGCAGGGCCGCGGCTCGCTCGCGCAAGCCGCGCTGCGCTCGGAGCATCTCGTGATGGTCGGCACACTCGGGAAGGCGGCGGGCGTGTCGGGCGCGTTCATTTGCGCGCATGGCACCGTGATCGAGTGGCTTGTGCAGCGTGCGCGTCCGTACATCTTCACCACGGCTTCGTCGCCGGCGGTTGCGCATGCGGTGTCCGCGAGCCTGCGTTTGATCGAAGGCGAGGAGGGCGACGCGCGCCGCGCGCATCTCAAGCATCTGATCGCGCGCACGCGCGCGCTGCTCAGCGATACCTGCTGGCAACCCGTCGATTCGCATACCGCCGTGCAGCCGCTCGTCATCGGCGCGAACGAGGCGACGCTCGCGCTGCAGGCCACGCTCGAGCGCGACGGCCTGTGGGTGCCCGCCATTCGTCCACCGACCGTGCCCGAGGGCACCTCGCGTCTGCGCATTTCGCTCTCCGCTGCGCATTCGGATGCCGACCTCGACCGGCTGAACGCATCGCTGCAACGCGCGAGCCTCGAAGCACGGGAGCTTGTGCAATGACGGTTTCGCTTTTCGTCACCGGCACCGATACCGAGATCGGCAAGACCTTCGTGAGCGCGGCGCTGCTGCGCGGCTTCGCCCGCGCGGGGCTGCGCGCCACGGCGCTCAAGCCGATCGCCGCGGGCGCTTGCGAGCGCGACGGCGTGTGGCACAACGAGGACGCCGATCAGCTCGACGCCGCCGCGAGCGTGCTGCTGCCGCCGGAGATCCGCACGCCGTTCCTGCTCAAGGAGCCCGCCGCGCCGCACATCGCCGCCGCGCTCGAAGGCGTGACGCTCGATATGGCGCGCATCGTCGATTGCTACGAGGCGGCCTGCGAGCGCGCGGATGCCGTCGTCGTGGAAGGCGTGGGCGGTTTTCGCGTGCCTCTTACGCCGACCGAAGACACCGCCGATCTCGCCGTCGCGCTCGGTCTGCCCGTCGTGCTCGTGGTGGGCATGCGCCTCGGCTGCATCAGCCACGCGCTGCTCACTGCCGAAGCGATTGCCGCGCGCGGATTGACGCTCGCGGGCTGGGTCGCGAACCGTATCGACCCGGCCATGACGTTCCCCGAGGAAAACATCGGCACGCTGCGCGAGCGCCTCGCCGCCCAGTACGGTGCGCCGCTCGTCGGCGTCGTGCCGCACATGCGCGGTGCGAGCGCCGACGACGCAGCCGGACATCTGAACATCGACGCGTTGCTCGCACACCTGCGCGCCAACGCGTAATGCACACTCAAGCACAGTCAAGCACAGTCACGTAAAGAAGGACCCGACACCATGACGCAAACCCACATCGACATCACAACGCTCAAGGCCACCGCACCGAGCGCCCAGGCCGCAGCCGAAGCCGCCGCGCGCTGGAAAGTCGCCGACGTCGCCGCACTCTACGAGTTGCCGTTCAACGACCTGATGTTCCGCGCGCAGCAGGTGCATCGCGAGCATTTCGATGCGAACGCCGTGCAGCTTTCCACGCTTCTCTCGATCAAGACCGGCGGCTGCGAGGAAGACTGCGCGTACTGCCCGCAATCGGCGCATCACGACACGGAACTGGAAGCCGGCAAGCTGATGGAAGTCGACGCCGTGCTGGACGCGGCGCGCGCGGCCAAGGCAAACGGCGCGACGCGCTTTTGCATGGGCGCGGCGTGGCGCAATCCGAAGGATCGCCACCTCGAACCGATCAAGGACATGATCCGCGGCGTGAAGGCGATGGGTCTCGAAACCTGCGTGACGCTCGGCATGCTCGAAGATCACCAGGCGAAGGCGTTGGCCGATGCGGGCCTCGACTACTACAACCATAACCTCGATACGTCGCCGGAGTTCTACGGCAAGATCATTTCGACGCGCACCTACGACGACCGCCTCGAGACGCTCGAACGCGTACGCGACGCGGGCATCAACGTATGCTGCGGCGGCATCGTCGGCATGGGCGAGTCGCGCCGCGAACGCGCGGGCCTGATCGCCCAGCTCGCGAACATGGAGCCGTATCCGGAGTCGGTGCCCATCAACAACCTCGTGCAAGTCGCGGGGACGCCGCTCGAAGGCACGGAACCGATCGACCCGTTCGAATTCGTGCGCACGATCGCGGTGGCGCGCATCACGATGCCCAAGGCGATGGTGCGCCTCTCGGCGGGCCGCGAGCAGATGGACGACGCGCTCCAGGCACTGTGCTTCATGGCGGGCGCGAACTCGATTTTCTACGGCGACCAGCTGCTCACCACGAGCAACCCGCAGGCGCAAGCCGACCGCAAGCTGCTGCAGCGCCTGGGCATCACGGCGCAGGCCGCGCAGCATCTGCCCGCCGACGACCACGCTCATCACGACCATCACGGTCATGCGCACGGCGGCTGCGGCCATTGCGAGTGACGCTGCGCATGTCGCCAAAAGCAAAAACGCCAGGCTGCGAAGCCTGGCGTTTTTTATTGTCCAGCGAAAGTACGGCGCGTTACGCGTAAGCCGCGCGCCGGCGCCCCGCGAGCACGAGATAGCACAGTGCGCCGATCACGAGCGAAGGCAGCGTCGCGCCGAGATTCGGCAGCCACTGGTTGAGCGCCTGATACGCGCCGAAACCGACCACCCACGCGACGAACGCGCTCACGTGCCAGCCGCCCGAATAGCCATAGGCGCCGTTCAGATCGGCGAGGGCCTGGGTGTCGATGCGGCGGCGGCGCACGATGAAGTGATCGGCGAGCACTACCCCGAAGAGCGGCGCGAACACCGAACCGATAAAGAGCAGGAAGTTCTCGTACTTCGCCATCGGCACGACGAGGCCGATCAGCGTGCACAGCGCGCCGAACGCCGCCGAGAGCCAGGGCACACTGGCGCGCGTCCAGAACGTGCCGGTCGAGACCGCGGCCGAGTGGATATCGGCGAAGGCATTGTCGATTTCGTCGATCAGCACGAGCAGCAGCGCGAAGCCGCCGCCGGCCTGCGCGAGCGCCGTGGTGAGGAGGGCGTCGCCGCCGCCCGCGGCGAGGCCGTAGATCGCGCCGAGCGCATAGAACCACAGGTTCGCGATGCCATAGCCGAACAGCGTGCCGCGGAAGGTTTCGCCCGCCTTGCGGCCGAACCGCGTGTAGTCGGCGATGAGCGGCAGCCACGAGAGCGGCATCGCCACCACGAGGTCGATGGCGCTGCCAAACGGCATTTCGCCCGTGCCGGGGCGGCGCATCAGCGCGCCCAGGTCCTGCTTCACGAGCAGGCTCCACGTGAGCCAGGCGGCGCCAGCGAGCAGCAGCCAGATGCCCCACGTGCGCAGGAAGCGCCGCACGAACGAGAGCGGCCCGCTCACGGCGAGCAGCGTGGCGAGCACGCCGAAGATCACGGTCCAGACGAGCGGCATCGACAGGCCGAAGGCTTGTTTGGCGAGCGCATCGGCGGAATCGCGCATCACGATGATCTCGAACGAGCCCCAGCCCACGAGCTGCACCATGTTGATGACGGCCGGCACCGACACGCCGCGCACGCCGAGCGTCGGGCGCAGCGACGACATGGCGGCGAGGCCCGTGTCCGTGCCGATCACGCCCGCGAGCGCGAGCAGCACGACGCCGATCACGCTGCCGATGACGATGGCCATAAGCGCGTGGGGCAGCGAGAGGCCCGGCACGAGCAGCGCGCCTGCCTGCGCGACGAGCAGGCCGATGCCGAGCGAAAACCATAGCGCGAAGGCGTCGCCGGTGCGGAACTGGCGGCGCGCGTCGGGCACGGGCACGTTCGGCGCGTAGGTGGAGCCGGTCTCGCCGGCGTGCGAATCTTGAGTCATGTGGAACGCTTTCCTCTGTATCGTCTGTTTTGTCTGTTTTGTCCGGGTGCGTCGGCTTCAGCAGCTCGGCCCGCGCTTCGCGCCGCGGCGCACGCTGTCATAATGCACGACTGCATCCGGTGCGGCGCGCCGTTTTGTGGAGTGGGCCGCTGTGTCCCCGAATCTGCCACCGAATTTGCCACACATGTGTGGCCAGCCGGAAAGCCGTCATTATCGCGAAAACGTCATGTTTGAAGAAACCCGTGCCAACGTCCCGCTCGCCGAACGGCTGCGCCCGCGCTCCATCGACGAGGTCATCGGCCAGAAGCATCTGCTCGGGCCCAACAAGCCGCTGCGCGTCGCGTTCGAGTCCGGCGAAGCGCATTCGATGATTCTCTGGGGGCCGCCGGGCGTGGGCAAGACCACGCTCGCGCGCCTCATGGCCGATGCTTTCCACGCCGAATTCATTGCGCTCTCGGCGGTGCTTTCGGGCGTGAAGGACATCCGCGAGGCCGTGGAGCAGGCGCAACTGCATCGCGCACATGGCCACCAGACGCTCGTGTTCGTCGACGAAGTCCATCGCTTCAACAAGAGCCAGCAAGACGCCTTCCTGCCGCACGTGGAGTCGGGCCTCTTCGTGTTCGTCGGCGCGACGACGGAAAACCCGTCGTTCGAGGTGAACAGCGCACTGCTGTCCCGCGCCGCCGTGTACGTGCTCAAGAGCCTCGACGAGGAAGAGCAGGGCGAACTGCTCGCGCGCGCGAGCGAGGAACTGGGCGGCCTGACTTTCACGGATGAAGCGAAGAAGGCGTTGATCGGTTCCGCCGACGGCGACGGGCGCAAGCTCCTGAACAACCTCGAAATCGTCGCGCGCGCGGCCGCCCAGCAAAAGAAGACCGAGATCGACGGCGAGTTGCTCGGCAGCGCGCTGGCGGAGAACCTGCGCCGCTTCGACAAGGGCGGCGATGCCTTCTACGACCAGATCAGCGCGCTGCACAAGTCGGTGCGCGGCAGCAACCCGGACGGCGCGCTCTACTGGTTCTGCCGCATGCTCGACGGCGGCGCGGACCCGCGCTATCTCGCGCGGCGCATCGTGCGCATGGCGTGGGAGGACATCGGCCTGGCCGACCCGCGCGCCGGGCGCATCACGCTCGATGCCGCTGAAACCTACGAGCGCCTCGGTTCGCCCGAAGGCGAACTCGCGCTCGCGCAGGCCGTGATCTATCTGGCCGTCGCGCCGAAGTCGAACGCGGGCTACAACGCCTATAACGAGGCGCGGCGCTTCGTGAGCAAGGACCAGTCGCGCGCGGTGCCCATCCATCTGCGCAATGCGCCGACCAAGCTGATGAAGGAGCTGGGCTACGGTCACGAATATCGCTACGCGCACGACGAACCCGACGCCTACGCAGCCGGCGAGACCTATCTGCCCGACGGCATGCGCGAGCCGCGCTGGTATCAGCCCACGCCGCGCGGGCTCGAGGGCAAGATCGGCGAAAAGCTCGCGCGCCTGGCCGACCTCGACGCGCACTGGCGCGAGGAGCACCGTGAGGAAATCCGCGAGAGGAAGCGCAAGGGCTGAATCGCCACGAACAACGGCGATGCCCGCCGCGCCGGGATGGCCCGGCCGGTGCGCTAAAATCGTCCCTTCACACAACGACACTGCGTCTCACAATCCCATGCTCGACATCCAGCTGCTGCGCAAAGACCTCGACGGCGTCGCGAAGCGCCTCGCCGACCGCGGCTACACCCTCGACGTCGCGGCCTTCTCCGCGCTCGAAGCGGAACGCCGCGCCATCCAGACCCGCACCGAAGAGCTCCAGGCGCGCCGCAACAGCTTGTCGAAGCAGATCGGCGCGATGAAAGGCCGTGGCGAGGACACCTCGGCGGTCATGGCCGAAGTGGGCGGCATCGGCGACGAGATGAAGACGTCGGCGGCCAAGCTCGACGAGATCCAGTCGAAACTCTCGGACCTGCTGCTCGGCGTGCCGAACCTGCCGCACGAAAGCGTGCCCGCCGGCAAGGACGAGGCCGACAACGTGGAAGTGCGCCGCTGGGGCACGCCGCGCGCGTTCGACTTCGAGGTGAAGGATCACGTGGATGTCGGCACGCCGCTGGGTCTGGACTTCGAAACGGGCGCGAAGCTCTCGGGCGCCCGCTTCACGATGCTGCGCGGCCAGATCGCGCGCCTGCACCGCGCGCTCGCGCAGTTCATGATCGACACCCACACGCTCCACCACGGCTACACGGAAACGTACACGCCCTACATCGTCAACCCGGAAATTCTGTACGGCACGGGCCAGCTGCCCAAGTTCGCCGACGACATGTTCCGCGTGGAAAAGGGCGGCGGCGAAAACACGGTCACGCAGTACCTCATTTCGACTTCAGAAATCTCGCTCACGAACACCGTGCGCGAGAGCATCGTGGAAGGCAGCGCGCTGCCGATCAAGCTCACGGCGCATTCGCCGTGCTTCCGGTCGGAAGCCGGTTCGTATGGCCGCGACACGCGCGGCATGATCCGTCAGCACCAGTTCGACAAGGTCGAGATGGTGCAGATCGTTGCGCCCGAAACGTCGTACGACGCGCTCGAGCAGATGGTCGTCCACGCGGAAACCATCCTGCAGAAGCTCGGCCTGCCGTATCGCGTCATCACGCTGTGCACGGGCGACATGGGTTTCTCGGCCACCAAGACGTATGACCTCGAAGTGTGGCTGCCTGCGCAGAACACGTATCGCGAAATTTCGAGCTGCTCGAACACGGAAGCGTTCCAGGCGCGCCGCATGCAGGCGCGCTATCGCAACGCGCAGGGCAAGCCGGAACTCGTGCACACGCTCAACGGCTCGGGCCTCGCCGTCGGCCGCACGCTGGTTGCCGTGCTGGAGAACTATCAGGAAGCCGATGGCTCGGTCGCCGTGCCGGAGGTGCTGCGGCCGTATATGGGCGGCGTGGCGCGTCTCGAAGCCGGCGCCTGAGGCGCTGTCTCGCGCGCAGGACATGTGATTCCTTGCCCTCGAAACTTTTTTCCGATGAGGGCTTGCAGAAGTCAAAAAATGTTCTATAATCTTCGCTTCTCCGGTTGCCGACCAACACCGGGGAAGCAGTAAAGAGCCGTACACCGGAGAGGTGGCAGAGTGGTCGAATGTACCTGACTCGAAATCAGGCGTACGGTTTCCCCGTACCGTGGGTTCGAATCCCACCCTCTCCGCCAGATTCAGAAAACCCCTGCATGCCTAACCGCTGCAGGGGTTTTTGCTTTTCTGCTCGAGATCCGGCATGCAGGCTGGCGCGCGCATTCACTTGCACTTGGGGTCATGATCGGACTGCCAGCGCGCGATGTAAGATATTTCTCATTCTTGACGGCGGCTTGTGCTCGAACGATCGGAGATCTCTGAAAATTCCGCGTCCGGCGTCATCGGGATGACACAGATTGCTGCGGGTTGCTGCGCTGGCGACGCCGCAGCGCCGGTACAATCGCTCCTTTGAATTGCGGCGCAGGCTTCTCTGCCACCGCCGCGCCCACTCCGGTCCATCGATGCCTATCACCTACAAGTCTGCCGATGATCTCGCCCGCCTGCGCATTTCGGGCCGGCTCGCCGCCGACGTGCTCGCGATGATCGGCGAGCACGTGAAGCCGGGCGTCTCTACCGACGACCTCGACGCGATCTGCAACGACTACATCGTCAACACGCTCAAGGCCGTGCCGGCCAATGTCGGCTACCTCGGCTTTCCGAAGACGATCTGCACGTCCGTCAATTCCGTGGTCTGCCACGGCATTCCGAATCGCGGCGAAGTGCTCAAGGACGGCGACATCATCAACATCGACGTGGCCGTGATCAAGGACGGCTATTTCGGGGACACGAGCCGCATGTACTGCGTCGGCACGCCGAGTTCGGTGGGCCGCCAGCTGATCGACACGACCTACGAGGCGATGCTCGCGGGCATCCGCCAGGTGAAGCCGGGGGCGACGCTCGGCGACGTCGGCAACGCCATCCAGAAGCGCGCTCAGGCGGACGGCTTCTCGATCGTGCGCGAGTACTGCGGCCACGGCATCGGCAAGGTCTACCACGAGGAACCGCAGGTGCTGCACTACGGCCAGCCGGGGCAGGGCGTGCGCCTGAAGCCGGGCATGGTCTTCACGATCGAGCCGATGGTCAACGCGGGCCGCGCCGGCACATCGGTGCAGCGCGACGGCTGGACGGTCGTCACGAAGGACCGCTCGCTCTCGGCGCAGTGGGAACACATGGTCGCGGTTACCGACGACGGCTACGAACTCCTCACGCCCTGGCCGGACGGCACAGGCGCCTACGAGGCCCCATGAGCGTGGCTGTGCGGCCTCTGGGGCCGTCTGTCAAGGCTCGCGCGCGGGGCGTCGCGTGTCGGCAATTGTCAAATAAGGATTTGACTCTCAAGCCAGTTCGGTTAAAGCTACGCGTTAGCGCTTTATTGGGGTTTACGACTGCATGAGTCCGTCACTGACCGTTCGCCGTATCGCCGCCGATCAGGGTGCCGTGCTCCGCGAGCTTCGAACAGCTTCGCTGCGCGACGCGCCTTATGCATTCGGCGACACGCTCGAAGACGCGCTATCCGCCGATGTCGCCGTTTTCGACGCCGCGGCGGCCCGGCATGCGGTCTCGCACACGGGCACGTCGTTCATTCTCTATACCGAGGGCCATCCGGCCGGTCTGATCGGCGCGAGCTTCGAAAGCGCGCCGGCGCGCCGCGCGTTCGTCTCGGCGCTGTGGGTCGCGCCTGCGGTGCGTCATCTGAGCGGCGGCGAATTGCTGCTGAACAGCGCCATCGACTGGCTCGTGAGCGAAGGCGCCACGCAGGTCTATGCCTGGATCACCGACACGAACGCCACGGCCATGCGCTTCTACGAGCGCCTCGGCTTTGTCGCCACCGGCGACCACGCGCGCAGCCAGCAGCAGCCCGAGCAGTGGGAAACGCTGCTCATGCGCACGCTCGGCGAGCATACGAAGTCCGCTTCCTCGCCGTAACGCCCTGCGTTCGCGCCGCTGCGTGCGGCGTCGCGCGCGTTCCGCTGCCCTCCGCACGTCACACCGAAACACCATTAAAAATAATGGCCGTGTGCGTCCGCGCCTGTAAAATACGCAAAATTTTTAGCCGAACGCCATGTCGCCCAAGAAATCGCCATATTTTGAACTGAAGAGCGGTTCAGTCGATACGCTTCTGTTCGTGGTCAAGACGACCGAGCTCGACGCCATGCGCGCCGAGCTCACGCGGCGCTTCGAGGCGACGCCCGAATTCTTCGCGAACGACACTGTCGCGATCGACGTGCGGCGTCTCGCCGACGGCGAGCAGGTCGCGCTCGGCGACATCGCGCGCCTGCTCGAAAGCGTGCGCATGCGTCCGGTAGGCGTGGTTGCGCAACCTGAACAACACAGCTGGGCCGCTGCGGCAGGCCTGCCGTTCCTCGAGGCCCGCGACCGCCGCGGCGCGGGCGCGAAGCCGGCCGCCGAAGAAGGCGCAAGCGAAGGCGAGGCAGCGAATGCATCGGCGAGCGCATCCGCCACCGGTTCGGCCGCGCCGCACGCCACCGCTGCGCAGCCCGAACTCTCTACCGCCGAAACGGACCCGGCCGCCGCCGAAGCGAGCGCAGCGGCAACGGTGAGTGCCGCGGCGGCCCTCGACGCCGGCGCGTCGGGCACGCGCGCGGAACCCACGCTCGTGATCGACCGGCCGCTGCGCTCGGGCCAGCGCATCTACGCGAAGGGCGACGTGGTCGTGCTCGGCCTCGTATCCAACGGCGCGGAAGTGATCGCCGAGGGCAACATCCACATTTACGCGCCGCTGCGCGGCCGCGCGCTCGCGGGTGTGCACGGCAACCACGACGCACGCATTTTCTGCACGAGCCTCGAGGCGGAACTGATTTCGATTGCGGGCATCTACCGTACGACTGAAGTTCCACTCGCCGACGACGTGCGGGGCAAGCCGGCGCAAATCCGGCTCGAGGAAGAAAAGCTGTTGATCGAACCGTTGAGGCTCACCTGAGTCGCAGCTCGAGCGTCGTGCGCAGGCGATCAGGGGCATGAGCGGCACGCGATGAGACCAAACTGAGAAACTGACGAACGCAAGGTAAGGGAATGGCAAAAATCATTGTGGTGACTTCGGGCAAAGGTGGTGTCGGCAAGACGACCACGAGCGCGAGTTTCGCATCGGGCCTCGCGTTGCGCGGCCACAAGACTGCGGTCATCGACTTCGACGTGGGCCTGCGCAATCTCGACCTCATCATGGGTTGCGAGCGCCGCGTCGTGTACGACCTGATCAACGTGATCCAGGGTGAGGCGAACCTCAATCAGGCGCTCATCAAGGACAAGAAGTGCGAAAACCTCTTCATTCTCCCGGCCTCGCAAACGCGCGATAAAGACGCGCTCACGAAAGAAGGCGTGGAGAAGGTGATCGAGGACCTGCGCAAGATGGACTTCGAGTACATCGTGTGCGATTCGCCCGCGGGCATCGAGTCGGGCGCGCTGCTCGCGATGCACTTCGCCGACGAAGCGCTCATCGTGACGAACCCGGAAGTGTCTTCCGTGCGCGACTCGGACCGTATCCTCGGCATGCTGTCGTCGAAGACGAAGCGTGCGATCGAAGGCAAGGACCCGATCAAGGAGCACCTACTCATCACCCGCTACAACCCGAAGCGCGTGAGCGAAGGCGAAATGCTCTCGCTGAACGACATTCAGGAAATCCTGCGCATTGAACTGATCGGCGTGATTCCCGAATCGGAAGCGGTGCTGCACGCATCGAACCAGGGTCTGCCGGCAGTGCATCTGGACGGCACCGACGTCGCCGAGTCGTACAAGGACGTCGTGTCGCGCTTTCTCGGCGAGGACAAGTCGCTTCGCTTCACCGATTACCAGAAGCCGGGCCTCTTGCAGCGCCTCTTCGGTAGCAAGTAAGGGAGGCGAACGTCATGTCGTTTCTTTCGTTTTTTCTCGGCGAGAAGAAGAAGTCCGCCTCGGTAGCGAAGGAACGCCTGCAGCTCATCATTGCTCACGAGCGCGCAGGCGGCCATCCGCCCGCCGACTATCTGCCGGCCTTGCAACGCGAACTGGTCGCGGTGATCTCGAAGTACGTGAAGATCTCCGATGAAGACATTCGCGTGAGCCTCGAACGTCAGGACGATCTCGAAGTGCTCGAGGTCAAGATCGAGATTCCGCAGGCTTGAGTTTCAACGCGCGCAGCCACTGCGCTGCGCGCGTCGTTCGTCGTATCGCCCCGCTGTTCCTTCGCGCCGTCCCTTCTCGTGCGCCGTGCTTTGGCCCGGTCGCCTGCCTTGCCGAAATATTCCGTTTCACATCACCCCGCGCCGTAACACCGCCGCTGTCAGCGCAACGCCGTGCTCGCGCATTGATCGGGTAACGCCAATCCAGGCGTCAAACAATCAAGGGTGGCCAACATGAACAACTCCATTCGCCTCTTCATCGCCAAGGTCGCAATCGTTGCCGCTGGCACCTGCGCGGTCGCGGCTCCGGCGCTTGCCGAAATCGTCGTGGTCGAGCCGAGCGCGCCGCCGCCTGGCGAACGTGTGGAAGTCGCGCCGGCGCCGCGCGTGGGCTACGTGTGGGACAAGGGCCACTGGCGCTGGGACCACGGCCAGTACGTGTGGGTGAGGGGCCACTGGCAGGCCGAGCGTGTCGGCTACCACTGGGTGCCGGGCCACTGGATCGCGCACGGCCCGAACTGGCGCTGGGTCGAAGGCCACTGGGCCGTCTGATCCTTCAAGCCTGAGGGGAGCCCTATCATGAGTAAAAAATTGCTCGCGGCGGCCGTGCTCGCGCTTATGCTGGCGGGCTGCATCGTCGTGCCGGCGCGGCCCATGTACGTGAGACCCGCACCGGTCGTCGTCTACTAGCCGTCGACCGTTTCTATCGCTCCTCGACGGATCGTCCCGACCGGGCCCGACACGCATTGGCGTGTCGGGCCCGGTGCGTTTTGCGGCGTACTTTGTCGACGCCGCACAGGGAACCTGTAAGAAAGGGACAGATTTCGCTCGTGTCGAATCGCTCATTCGCAGGTTGGCGCAAGGTTCGTCCGCTAAAATCTCCGCCAATCCCTTGAAGACTGGAATATCGGGCCCTGAGGCCCGCAGCACAATGAAACGAGTTTTGATTGTCAAAGTGACTTCGCTCGGCGATATCGTCGAGGCGCTTCCGGTCGTGGCCGACGTGCAGCGCGCCTTCCCCGGCGTGAAGGTCGATTGGGCCGCCGATGAGGCCTTTGCCGATATCGTGCGCTGGAATGCCGGCATCGACCGCGTGCTCTGCGCGCCGCTGCGCCGTTTCAAGAAGGCGCGCCGCTGGAGCGACTTCAAGTCGATCTGGGCGTCGATTTCGGAGTTGCGCGCCTACCGCTACGACGCCATCGTCGACATTCACGGCGTGTACAAGAGCGCGATCATCGCGTTTCTCGCGCGCGGGCGGCGCCGCTTTGGCTATCTCACGCAGGACCTCGGCGAGCGTGGCGCAGCCTTCGCGTACAACGGCCGTTTCGGGCCGCGTCCGAAGTGCGATGCGTGGCACGGCATGCGCATCAGCGCCGGCGAGGCGCTCGGCTATACGGTCGACACGCCGCCCGAATTCCAGATGCGCGTTCCGCGCGACGGCACCGCGCTGCCCGCGCCTGACGCGCCCACGGCGCTGCTCTTTCACGCGACTTCGAAAGACGAGAAGAAGTGGCCGGTCGCGCATTGGGGGGAACTGGGCAATGCGTTGATCGCGCGTGGCCTGCGTATCGAGTTGCCGTGGGGATCCGATAACGAGCACGCCACGGCGCGCGAGATTGCGGCGCTCATCCCGGGCGCGACGGTGCTGCCGCGCCTCACGGTTTCTCAGGTCGCACAGCGCATCGAGGATTGCGCGCTCGTGGTCGGCACCGACACGGGGTTCGTGCATCTCTCGCACGCGCTCATCAAGCCGACGGTGATGGTCTTCGTTTCGACCGACGCCGAACACAGCGGCGTGCGTGCGCCCAATCGCTCGATCTCGATCGGCGATGGCCGTCACGTGCCGCCCGTGCAGGTGGCGATCGATGCCGTCGATCGCATCTACCCGGTGCGCGACGGCGGCGTGTCCGTGCCGTCATCGCGCGTTCACGCCGCTTGATTTTGGCGGGTCGCCACGCGCGTTGCGGCGGGCATTCCCCCGCCGTTTCCCATTACGAGCTTGTTAAAAGTGTCGTGCCTGTATTGCAGGGGCGCGCCTGACAGCGCGTGCAAAAGGCTTTGCGCTCCGATGCTGTTACACGGGCCATACCGCTGCTTACAAATTGCAACGCCTCACGCCTTCGCCGTCGTGTTCAATCGTAACCGTCCAGCCCGACATCGCATGGCCGGACACAGACACTGACTTGAAGGGAGAGACCACTGTGAAACGATTGACGCTTACCCTCATCGCCGGCGCATTGCTCGCGGCTTCGCTGGGCGGCTGCGTCGTGGTGCCGGCCGGCGGCTACTACGGCGGCGGCTACCATCACGGCTATTACTATCGCTGATCGCCGCCGGACGGTGCCGCACCAACGGTACCAGCGGCACAGCAGCCTTCAGGCAAGCAGCATTTCAATCGCGATAACCGCGGCAATTGCCGCGGCGTTCGCGGCCAGCGCTTCGAGCAGGACCGCACGCCAGCTCGCGGTGCGCAGTCGAAACGCCAGCAGGAGCGAGATGCCCAGGGCGAGGGCGATGATCAGGACAATGTCGGCGTTGCTCAGATGCAGGTTCATCGTCGGCTCCCCCGGGAGATCGCTCCCCGCTAGCTGATTCGAGTATAGACACGCCTCGCGCGTACCCAAAGCGATCAAAAAAAGGCATAAAAAAAGCGGAGACCGCCTGGCGGCCTCCGCTTTTTCATTGTTGCGGCGTTGCGTTACGAGAGCGACGTATGGCGCGTCTCGCGCATGCACAGGACACCGAACAGGCTCACGCAGGCGGCGATCGACACATACGCGCCGACCCACGAGAGTCCGCCGCGCGCGGCCAGCACCTGCGCGATATACGGCGCAACCGATGCGCCAAGAATGCCGCCCAGGTTGTACGCCACGCCCGCGCCCGTGTAGCGCACGCTGGTCGGGAACAGCTCCGGCAACAGCGCGCCCATCGGCGCGAACGTGGCGCCCATCAGGAACAGCTGGATCACGAGGAAGAGCAGCACGAGCGGCGTGGCACCGCTGCCGAGCAGCGGCTCCATCGTGAAGCCCGAGAGAATCGCCAGAATGCAGCCGACGATCAGCACGGGCTTGCGGCCGAAGCGGTCGGAAAGCCAGGCCGAGATCGGCGTCGCGATACCCATGAACACCACCGCGATGCACAGCATGCCGAGGAAGGTCGGGCGCGGAATGTGGAGCGCCGTCACGCCGTGCGAGAGCGAGAACACCGTGGCGTTGTAGAAGAGCGTGTAGCACACGACCATGGCGAGCGCGCCGAGCAGCGTCGGCCACCAGTACTGCGAGAGCAGCGTCGCGACCGGCACCTTGACGCGTTCCTCGCGCTCGACAGCGGCCTTGAAGGCGGGCGTCTCGGCAATCTTCATGCGCACGTACAGACCGAGCGCGACGAGCACCGCCGAGACGATGAACGGCACGCGCCAACCCCAGTCGCGGAACTGCTGGTCGGAGAGCGTGGAGGCGAGGCCGAAGAAAAGGCCGTTCGAGGCGAGAAAGCCCACCGACGGCCCGAGCTGCGGGAACATGCCGAACCAGCCGCGCTTGCCTTGCGGCGCGTATTCCGTTGCGAGGAGCGCGGCGCCGCCCCATTCGCCGCCGAGGCCAATGCCCTGGCCGAAGCGCAGGATGCACAGCAGGATCGGCGCGAGGCTGCCAATCGCGTCATAGCCGGGCAGGAAGCCGATCAGCGTGGTGGAGAGGCCCATGACGAGCAGCGACGCCACCAGCGTCGATTTACGGCCGATGCGGTCGCCGAAGTGGCCGAAGATGAACGAGCCGATCGGCCGCGCGACGAACGCAATGCCGAAAGTGACGAACGCCGAGAGCGCCTGCGCCGTAGCCGAACCGTGCGGGAAGAACACGGGGCCGATCACGAGCGCGGCGGCCGTTGCGTACACATAGAAGTCGTAGAACTCGATCGCGGTGCCGATAAAGCTCGCAAAGATCACGCGCGCGGTGCTTTGCTGCTTCGCTGCGTTTGCCTGATCGGCGCGCGCGGGCGAAATGGGTGAGGTGGACATTCAAGGGTCTCCAGTCGTTGTGACGCGCTTGCGCCTGAGTCTTGCGTGGCTTTGCGCGGGCGTCTTTGTACAGGCTCGAAGCGTAGCGGGGCGCGTGCCTGATGCTCGACGCTCCGGCAGCGTCCGTCAGGCGGCGACGCTTCGCCAGTATGCAACGCACAGCGCGGGCCGTGCGCGTTGATTCCCGACCGGCCAAAGCGCGCGCCGATAGGCGCAAGAAGGCGAAAGCGCGGTCGAAGCCTCACGCGGCCGCGCGGATGGCGCATGGCAAGAGGTATGGCCGGCGGGCGCCGGCTGGGGATAGCGAAAAATTATAACGACCGTGCGCGCCGTGCAGCAAGGCGGGCGTAAGCAGGCTCGCGCGCGTCAGGTATCGCGCGAAGCGCGTTGGTCACTGGTAGTTCTGCGCCTGCGGCGAGGCGAGCGTGCGCAACTGGAACTTGCCGTTGTCGTTGAAGAGCCAGTCCTCGAACATCTCGAGCTGGCCCGCGGAATTGAGCAGGCCGCCCGGCGGCGGCGGCAGAGGCGCGGCGCGGCGCAACGTTGCGAGGGCAGTGGCTTCGGCTTCGTCGTCGCCGTTGGTCCGGTAAACCGACGACTTCACGATCTGGCCGTTGCGATTGACCGTGAACGACACGACCACGAGGGAGCGCAGCATGGCCTGGGGCGCGCCGTGCAGAACGTAGGACGGGTTGTGCTCGACGATGTGTTTCGCCACCGTGGTGCGGTAGTCGTCGAGTGTGGCGCTATTGATCGCCGCGGGGGGAATGACGAGAAGCGGCCTGGGCGGCGGCGTGATCGTGCAGGCGCCGAGGCACCCGAGCATCGCGAGCAGCAAAACCAGACCGAGGCGCCGTGCGAGGGAGGCGCTGTGTGCGGACGAACCGCAAGACCACTGGACGCGGATGAGCATGTCGAACAAGCTCGGAAGCGGAACCTGAATCGAGCTTAGACGATACGCAGCGGGAAGCAATCAGAACTGTCCCGCGTAGTCACGGGACTGGCGAAACGGCGAGGGTATTCGAGGTGCTTATTCGACCGGGAACTGCGCGCAGGGATCGGCCGCGGTGGTTGCGCAGGCGTACGAGTATTCGCCGCTCTTCAGGAACAGCTCCTTGCCGACCTGGAAGTTGTCACGCAGATTGGGCGAGCTTTCCCACGCGATGTAGCTGGAGCACATCACGGCGAACAGGACGACGAGCGAAAACGCGAATTTCTCGAGCAGTTGGTATTGGTGCGGCATGGCGATCTTTCCATCAATGGGTAGGATTTTACCTCATGGTTAGGGTTTTCACCTAGTGAATTGAGCGCGATTTTCCGGGCGATTTTTGGGTTTGACCCTTTAATTGTTGATTGGCGTGTCCATACGCTCGGCGCGAGATGATCAGCGCAAAATAACTCGCAGTCCTGATTACTGAGGGTGCAATGCTGACCACGCATTTTCGCGTGGCGCAGGGGCGGTATCTCGTTGATCGATGGCGTTTCGGCCTGAGGGCCGGCATCTTGACGACACGCTGGCGTTCAGTCGCGCCAGGTTTCACGAATTGGCGGAGGCGGTGTCCGCCATACTACCTGTTTTCTCTTATCTCTAACTGTCTCCGCTTGTCGCGAAAAGAGCCATGTAAAAGGGGATAAACGCGTTTTGTTGTCTCCCATTGTCGCTCGATGTACACTCGAATCTCGATTCAGAGTGTGGGAAGGAAGCATGGCCAAACGTCTCATCAACCGGCTCACGCCGCTCGCGGTGAAGCGCGCCACGGCTGGCGCTCACCTAGACGGCAATGGCTTGATCCTGTACGTGGGCAAGAGCGCCAGCGCAGACGGAGGCGGCAAGTCCTGGATTTTTCGCTACAAAATCCGGGGTAGGTCAACCGACATGGGCTTGGGCAGTGCCGACATCGTGACGCTGACTGAGGCCCGCGCGAAGGCAACCGAGTGCCGCAAGCTGCTAATCGACGGCATCGACCCACTCACGCACCGTCGCGCTGTGCTACGCGAGCGCGAGCTGGCCGCGATGTCCGCGCGAACGTTTGAGGAGTGTGCGAAGGCGTATATCGCGATTCACGAGGCGGGATGGCGCAACGACAAGCACCGCAAGCAATGGACATCGACGCTCACCAAGTACGCCTATCCGAAAATCGGCGCTCTCGACGTGCGCGAGATCGGGACGCCGCACGTCATGCGCGTGCTCGAACCCATCTGGCTCAAAAAAAACGAAACGGCAAGCCGCCTGCGCGGGCGCATCGAGGCGATTCTCGACTGGGCCGCCGTCCACGGGCACCGCAGCGGCGACAACCCTGCGCGATGGAAAGGCCATCTGGACAAGCTGCTGCCGGCACCGGGCAAGGTCCAGCGTGAAACCTCAAAACACCATGCGGCGCTCCCCTACCAAGAGATCGGCGCGTTCATGCGCGACCTGCGCGGGCGCGAGGGCATCGCGGCGCGGGCGCTCGAATTTGCGGTCCTGACGGTGGCGCGCAGCGGCGAAGTGCGCCACGCCGTGTGGCAAGAGATTGATCTGGCGGCGAGGCTGTGGACCGTGCCGGCCGGACGCATGAAGGCCGGCCGCGAGCATCGCGTGCCGTTGAGCGGCGCCGCCGTGACGCTGCTTGAAGCCTTGCCGCGCCGGGATAACTACGTATTCGCCGCGCCACGGCTTGGGCCGCTCTCCGACATGAGCCTGACGGCCGTGCTCAAGCGCATGGGACGGGCCGACCTGACCGCGCACGGCTTCCGAAGTTCGTTCAGGGACTGGGCCGGCGAGACTACCGCTCATCCGCGCGAGGTGATCGAGCACGCATTGGCTCACCAACTGAAGGACCAGGCTGAAGCCGCCTATCAGCGCGGCGACCTGCTCGTGAAACGGACGGTGCTGATGGCGGACTGGGCGCGCCATTGCGTGACGGTGCCGGACGCCGCCGGCGTGCTGCCAATGCGCAAGCGCAAGGTGGCGAAGTAGAAAAGAAAAGGCGACATGCCGGCCGAAGCAGTGCTGTCGCCTTTTCCCGACCACGCATAGCGCGTCAACGATGTGCATGGTCTGATCACCAACCCCGCCTTATGGGAGGCGCGGCAGATGACTACGGAAGATGATAACGCGCCGCTGTCGCGCGAAGAGATCGAGCGTTGTGAGCGGAGACGCCAGCCGCGATGGGATCAGTACGACTGCGCCCAGCCCGGTCCACTTTGGCCATTGGTGGCGCTATCGCTCGGTTGCGATCCGGGCTGGTTGCAGGACATTGAACGTGATCCGCGTTTGCGAAATCACTACTGGTTTCTGCTGGAATCAGCCGAGCGGCACCGGCAGCTCCTCACGGAGTTCGGGATTCTACGCAACCCCGAATCCGCAAAGGTGCCGCGTCATCTGGTGCTGTATCAGTCAGACGATCATGCGCCGTATATCCGCGAACTTGACAAGCGCTTTGTCACGGTACCGAAGCAGCTCACGGACGCGGCGGCCCGTACCGTGCTGGCCCGCGCCGGTGTGATGCCGGAAGCGCCGCATGCATCTGTTCAGCCGGACCACGACGCGCCTGTGCGGCCGGGCGATGGCACGCCTATGCCGCTGAAACTGAAGCGGCCATCTTGGCTCGATGCGGAGATCGCGGAAGCCAGGAAGCGCGCCTCTGATTCCGACGATCCCCACAGCGTGTATGTCGAGTTGATGAAGCTGGCCGGACAGCGCTACTGCTCGCTAATTGGCCTCTCGGACGACGGCGACGGCATCAAATACCAAACCCAAACCGCAGTTCGGTTTTTCACGCTCAAGAATTTGGCCGACCGAATGCGGCGCGGGAACGCGCGCAAACGCTCGTGAAAGCTCGCGAACGCTCGCGAAGCCGAACGCGGCTTGCAGGGTGCGCCGGACCGGCAGACGATGCGCTCGAAAGCGTGACGCTCGGAGGTCATCAGAGATGAAAAAAACGACTGTGCCCAAAAAACCCGACGCGAGTCCGGTTGCCGCGTTGAGGCCGAAAAACGCCGCGCAATACATCGCCGTAACTGTCAGTAGGCTTTGGAAATTCGTACGAGAGCCGGGTTTTCCGCAGCCGGTCAAATTGGCGCCGCACATCACTGTTTTTTTTGTCCGTGACCTGGATGCTTGGCTCGCCACCAAGGCCAGCACGAGTGCCGCATCGCGCGCGGCGCAACTCAAGCGCGTGAGCGCGCACCGCGCGAAGCACGGCGAAGCGGATGCAGCGATGGATCGCGCAGCTGAACTGCTTACTGATGCCGAAGCGGCGGCAGCACTGGGCGAAACCGTCGAGACGATGCGCATGTGGGCCGCAACCCGCGAGGGTCGCATCAAGCCTGTATTCCGGTATTTGTGTGAGGGGCGGCGATGGCGGGCGGCCGATGTCCGCGCAATCGCGGGCGCGCACATTCCTATTGCGACGTCGTCGTAATGAAAAAAGGCCCGCTGCATTACGCGAGTGAGCCAATTGAATCAGCAATGAAAACCATTCTTACAGAAACGAAAGACATTCATCAGGCACTGGCTGACGCATGCCGGGAGGCCGGCATCGTGCCGCCCACCGAGCTTCCGCCCGCCGATGACAAGTTCCACCGGGCCGATGTTGCCGGCGCGAAGAACGGCCGTGGCGACGCGACCATCAAGCTGTTTCGCGACGGCGACGGCGGCATTGTCTGCAACTGGCAATCCCGCGAGCCTCTCGCTTTCTTCGTGAAGAACGACAGCGCGCTCTCCGACGAGGAGCGAGCCGAACGCGAGCGCCGCAGCGACGCGGCCCGTCGTGAGGCCGAAGCCGAACGCGAGCGCATCGCGAAAGATGGAGCGGCGAAAGCATTTGCGATCTGGAGCGCTGCCACGCCCGCCGATGTGGGCCATCCGTACCTGATGGGAAAGGGTATGAAGCCGGTAGAAACACTGCGCGAAATCGACGTGAAGAAGGCGAAGGCGCTCGCCAGTTGGGCACCGTATGCCAAGGGTAAGTTCTTGCGGGGGCGCTTGCTGGTTGTGCCGATCCATTCGGCTGACGGCAGGCTGATGAGTGTCGAATTCATCGACGTGGTGGGCTTAAAGTCCGCGCTCAAGGGCGCCGTGAAAGATGGCGGGTACTGGTCCGCTGTGCCACTCGAACCGCATCACTCGCGGTTGATCGTCGCCGAGGGCGTCGCGACAGCGCTCTCGATCCATGAGTCCACCGGTACACCCACCGTAGCGGCACTCACGTGCGGCAACCTCCAGAACGTGGCTGTATCGATGCGCTCGCAACATCCCGACGCCGAGCTGATTGTCGCCGGCGACATCGGCAACGGCTCCGACGACGCCCGCAAGGCCGCGCTCGCGGTGGGCGCGCGGCTCGTGTTCCCGGACTTCGGCATGCAGCGTCGCGACGATCAAAGCGACTTTAACGACCTGATGCAGACGCATGGCGTCGACGAGGTGCGCAGGCAGATCGAGGCCGTGACTGCGCCTGACGCGGAGCGCGAAACCGCGCCGACTGAAACGGACGACGAGGCGATTGCGCGGCTCGCAGCACTACCGCCGATGGCCTATGACCGAGCGCGCAAGCATGAAGCCGCGCATTTGAAGGTGCGGCCGGCCACGCTCGACCTGATGGTCAGACAGGCGCGCGGCGACGCCGAGACCAACGAGGCTGCGCCCTTCGAGGAGATCGAGATGTGGCCGGAACCGGTGGACGGCGCCGCGCTGCTCGACGATATCGCGGACACGCTCGCGCGCTTCGTCATCTGCGACGGCGAAATTATGGCCGCCGTCGCCTTGTGGTGCGCTGCTTCGTGGCTAGCGGAGTCGGTCGGCGTCTGTCCGATCCTCCTCATAAATGCGCCGGACAAGTCGTGCGGCAAGACGCTGTTGCTGTCACTCGTCGGGCGGCTCGTGCCGCGACCCGCGCAGGCCGCCAGCATCTCGCCGTCGGTCCTGTTTCGCATGATCGAGAAGTACCGGCCGACGCTTCTGGTTGACGAGGCGGAAACGGTACTGACCAAAGACGCGGAGGATTTGCGCGGCCTGTTCAATGCCGGTCATACGCGCGATTCGGCGTATGTCTGGCGTAGCGTGCCGGTTGGCGACGACTTCGAACCGCGCCGCTTTCGCGTGTTTGGCTTCAAGGCGCTGGCCGGCATCAACGCCGACCGGCTGGCGGAGACGGTGACAAGCCGCTCGATCATCGCGACTCTGCGGCGCAAGCTTCCCGGCGAAAAGATCGAGCGGCTGCGCCACGCCGAGCCGGACCTGTTCGATACGCTGCACGCGAAACTGGCGCGCTGGGCCGACGATCATGCGGAGACCGCCCGCAACGCCCGCCCCGAGTTGCCGGACGCACTGGGCGACCGTGACCAGGATAACTGGGAGCCACTGTTGACCGTCGCGGACCTGGCCGGCGGCGACTGGCCGGAACTCGCGCGCACGGTGGCGCTCAAGCTATCCGGCAACGGCGATGCATCGCAGAGTGCAGGCGCCGAACTTCTCGACAACATTCGGGACATTTTCGCGCGCCTTAACGTGCGCCGGATCGCGATGGCGGATTTGCTGGCCGAGTTGCTGATTGACGACGAGGCGCCTTGGCGTACGTGGAACCGCGGACACGAAATGACACTTCGGCAGCTGGGTAAAAAGTTGTCGGAATACGGAATCCGAAGTCAGACGGTGAAGATCGACTATCAGTCACCGAAAGGCTTCAAGATCGAGCAATTCACCGATGCGTTTGCGCGATATTTGCCTGTTGCGCTGACTACACCGTCCCCGTCGGTCACCGGGTCACCGGCCAATACTGGCGCGGGTTTTGCGGTGACTGGAGTCAAATTGCGCGATCCGGCAAAAACGCCTTTAGTCACCGTGAAACCCTTGTCGGACGGGCAAAGTGACCAGGTGACCGGCGGAAGGGAGGTAGCCGGCGAAGCGGAAGAAATTTTCGACAGAAGCGGCCGGCATGAGCGGGCGCGGAGCTGAAGCTTTTATGGACGAGACCATCGAGCTGATCGAACGCGCGGCGGCCCTTGGCGTCGGTTTCCGTCTGGACGGCGAGCGCCTGCACATGACCGGCCCGAAGGACGCGCGCGACCTGATCCGGGACGAGGCAACCGAACGCCGGTCGGAACTGATCGCGTATCTGCGCGCGAACGGCGGCGCCACTGAACCGGATGGCGGACTTTCGCTCCCCTGGGGGCCGTACCTAGACGCCGACGATGTGCGTGAATTGCGCACCGAACTGCGCGCGGCGATCGAGGCGTTGTGCGAGCTAGAGAACTGGCCGGACGCGCTTCTTGTCGACGTGATGACGCGCGCGATGCGCGGGCCGCTCAGTGACTTGTTGCCGAACGTCCATCACTTCCACCAACGGCTCGACGCCGTGAAGGCCGAAACGGCGGTGCGCGCGGTGCTGACAGAGCGCACGTGGCGTTACGACCAAGGACTGAGGTGAGCATGAAGATCGACGCGGCGCAGGCCGAAGCGTGGGCGAAGCCGGCGGTTCAGGGTAAAGCGGCGGAGACAGTCTCCGCCATGAAGCCACGCCAGACAGGGCTTCTGGAACATCCGACATTGTTTCCCCCGCTCCTTCCCACACGCGCCGCGTATGCTGTCATCGCGTCGTGCACGTAATACGGATGTGAAGTAGATCAGCAACCGGAGATCGGCATGACGAACGAAACGAAGCCCCGGCGCACCAAACGCGCCAGCCCGTCGCGGCGGGCTGCATGACCGGCGACGCGCTGAATTTTTGAGGTGAACCACCTAAAAGGAGGCGACGATGAGCAACGAAACCAGGACCGGGCTCCCGGATGCAACGGTCTATGTGCAGAACAACACACATACGCCATTCGTAATGCGCGACTACCGTGTGCCGCCGTGTTTTCAGCGCACGTGGTATCTCGAACCGCATCGTGTCATGCCGGTTCCGGCTGACGTATGGGCCGATTGGGTCAATGGCTCGTTTGACAGGTGGGCGCAGCGCGAGTGCGGCGCGCTGGCCGAGGTCACGCGCGAGCGATACGAAGCGCAGTCGCAGTCGTTGCGCGATTGGGAAATCACCGATCGGGACGCGTATGAATGGGCAATCGCGCAGCAGGAGGCGGAAACGAATGCGTGGAAAGAGACCCGGAATGAGTTCGGCGACTGCTGACGTGGTATGCATTACTAAACAATGGAGGGGTCGGCCGTGAACGAAACGAAGGATATGCACGACGCCAAAGCCGCCGCTGCTGCCCCCGCCGGTGGCAAGTCTGCTGGCAAAGCCGCCGCTCCCGCTGCCAAACCGGCGCAGGCCTCGGCCGTCAGCCGGAACCGTCGCCTCAATACCGACCCGGTAGCGCGCGCTGCAAGTGCGGCAGAGAGCGGGGGGGCCACCAGTCACGCCCCGACGCCCGCGACGCGCCAGGCTCCGCGCGGGCACACTTGGAACGCAGCGCTGAAACGATGGAGGTGAGCCATGAAGGCGCAGTCTCTAAAACCGGCTCCAGCCGGCGACGCTGACAGCGAAGCGCCGGCCGGACCGGCACCACAGGCAATCGAGCCCTGGCGGCTCGATGAAGCGAAGCTCATAGGCGCGCTCGACGCGCTGCACGCGAAATACGATGACGTGAACGAGCGCATCCGCGCACTTCACGCACGTCCGGCGCAGCCGCCCGATTCAGCGGCACAGCGCGAACAGCTCCAGAGGCTATACGACGAACGTGCGGCGCTGGAGCTGCACGGCACCGAAGCGAACCTGCGCAGGTTCGACAGCGAGCACGCCGAACAGATCACGCGGCTGCGCGCCTTCATCTCGTCGGCCAGCGATGAATCCGGTCTTGAAGGCGCGCGCCGGCGGGCATTCAGGCACGCGCGGAACGAGCTCGAACGTGAGCGCGCCGGGCTCGAAAGCGAACTCGAATTGTTGCTGGTTGAAAACCTTCCGCCGGTGATCGAGGCGATGCAGGTCCGCTTTGAGCGGACGATTCACGAAGTCTCGCAGCTTGCCGGGCAGATCCACGCGCTGTGCGCGCTCGGTTACGGCTACGGCAGGCGGCCTTATCTGAGCGGACTCGAACGATTCCGGCGGGACTACTTCCCGCGATGGGCGTATGCGCAGCGCGTGATAGATGAGGCATCCCGGCGTCTGATGGAGCGCATCCGCCCGTTCGAACGGGACTGAATGTTTTCGGGTTGCGGCCGGCCGCCCCCGCTCCTGGTTCTACCGGCGGCCGTCCGCTTTTTTACAGGGAGACCCATCATGCTCTTCTGCGATGTTATCAATCCGCGTACCGGACTGCGCGACTGCGATTGCAGAGTGGTCGCGGACGCAACCATCATGCAACTCGTCAATAACCCCGCCTTGCCGGTCGAAAAACGGCTCGAACGGATTACGCGGCTGCTCGGCGCGCAGTGGGCGGATGTGGACCCGGACGCGCGACGCCGTATTGTCGACTTAGCGCTGCGCATGGCGATGCAATGGCGCGACGAGGCGCGCGCGGCATGGATCAAACGCATCACCGCGACGGCTGCGACGAAGTTCGCGACGCAGGACGGTCTGCCCGACCCGGACGCCGCCCGCGTCGATTACGTGCGCCGGCTGCGCGAGGGACCGGGCCGCAGCGCATAGGCGCGTGGCGGTGGATTATCTGCAACGCTTTGGGGGGTGCAATCTGGTTGCAGATATTCGATGAACGGAGGGCATGATGCAGCGTGGCAAACCGAGATTCGAGGCGACAGACGCCGACCGGCGTGTCGTCAATGCGTTGGTCTTGAGCGGCGTGCCATTGCTCAACATCTGCCAGCACGTCATCAACCCCCGCACCGGCCGGCCGGTCAACTACCGGACGCTAGCGCGCGTGTTCCGCACCGAGATCGAGACGGCGGTCGAGGACGCCAACGGCAAGGTGACGCGCAACTTGCTCCGAATCGCGACGATGGAGAAAGAAAGCGCGCCGGTCGTGGCGGCGGCGATTTTCTGGCTGAGAACGAAAGGCGGCTGGCGCTATGCGGACGAAGCGCCGCTGCCCGCGCAGACTGATGAGCCGATGGTCGAGAACGAGGAAACCGCGCGGCGGATCATGGATGAGGAACTGCGCAAATATGGCCGCGTACGGCTGACCGATCCTGAAGCGTGACAAAAGCCCCTTTTGGTTTTTTTTGGGGCACTGCCCCTCCGAAGAGCATTTCTGTTTTAACTGGCGCGCCACTCGCGCGGGCACGCCTGCCGACGGGTGGCCATTGCTGACGAATGCGCAACGTTGGCCTGCGTTGTAGCGCAGTATCCTTCTTTCCGAGTCCATGATAAATTGTTACGGAACGTAACACGAAACAATCCAAAAAGCATAAATATGAATATTAATTTTACACGCTTTTCGATAATAGGCCTTCATGGGAAATACGACATCGAAATCCCTATTTTCGATAATAAAATAATCTTGATCGGCGTGAATGGATTGGGAAAAACAACGGTCATTAATTTCATTTATTTTGTTCTGACGGATCAGTGGTCGAGGCTGATGGATTATGATTTTTCGGCGATTGAATTGACTCTGAATGGCCGGGAGATTGTGATTTCAAGAGGGGATATTGCAAGTAAAATTGGCGCTCAGCGACGTCACAATAGACTGGTGGCCCGATATTCGTACAAGTCTCCATATCCGCGATCCGTGGTTTCAAAAATCTTTTCGCATCCGTTATTCCGTCATTTGAGAAATAAATCGGATTTTCCGATGGAGGGTGTGCTTCATAAGATTGCAGAAGACACTGGTGTCTCCGCGTTAATGATCCGCCGCATGATTGCCGATTTCCCTTCGGATGCGCAGGAAGAGTTGTTCAGTGAATTTCATGAGCCGAGGTGCTTTACTGAATTGTCTGAAATTCTCGAAAATGGCGGGATAAAGCAGGTTATCTATATGCCGACATATCGAAGAATTGAGCAAGATATTAAGGCAATTTTCCCTCTTGCAAGCGAAGAAGAACTCAAGAAACTTGCGACGTCAATGGGGGTAATCAATAAATCGGGGCCGCGCGGTTATGTCGAGCTGGTGCAATTCGGCATGCAGGACGTCGAAACAATTCTAGCGACGGAGCTGGGGCTCATCGAAAATAAAACGAGAGAACAACTGACCGGGCTAACCGCGAGTTATCTTCAGGATATCATTCGTAGTCGCGCGGATACCATTGAGCCGTCCGTAATTGCTTCTATGACTGACCCCGTCGTGGAAAGGGTGCTGAAGCGGGTTGAAGAAAACACGCTGAGCGCTGAAGACAAATCCGCTATCCAAAACTCTATTCGACGGATGCGTGCTGGCGATGGCGCCCCCGCTGTAGCGCGTGACCTATATCTGACGTATTTCTTCTCTCGCCTGTTGGAAATCTATACAGACTTGTATCGTCGGGAGGAAGCGATCAGGCGGCTCGAGGAAACCTGCAATAGTTATCTTGTTGGTAAAAAGCTACGTTACAACGACGGGAATTTTACCGCGCGTGTCTTCGATAGAGATGGAGCGGAGCTGAGCTGGCGCGCACTGTCGTCCGGCGAAAAGCAGGTGGCTTCGCTGTTCACGCACCTGTACTTGTCACGGGAAACTTCCCAGATTGTTTTAATTGACGAGCCGGAGCTATCGCTTTCCGTACGCTGGCAAAAAAATTTGTTGCCTGACATTTTGAATTCTGGGAATTGTGATTTGCTGGTTGCTGTCACGCATTCGCCATTTATTTATACAAATAGTCTGCGTGGTCATGCCGTGGATCTGGCTAAGTTGATTAAACCTCACACATCGAAATCGTAAAAATATGGATTATGTCGAGGAGCTGGAGGCCGAGGCTAGAAATGCAGAATCGGTGTTCCATGAATTTACGCTGACGATTGCAGATGTCCCGGAGGACGCTTTTTTTGGTTTTTTCGAGGGCGATGAGGATCCAGCCTTTTATATGGCACATATAGCACCCAGACTTAACGGGCGACAATTTATCTCCTTCATATGCAATGGGCGCACTGAGGTGCTAAAAGCCAATGAAATGATTTTGTCAGATGGGAGATCCGTCGAGAGAACTCTGTTTTTTGTCGATAGAGATCATACTGAGATTATGGGCGGCGCTCAAAATGATTTGCCTGGGAATGTATTTCAAACGTCGTTCTACTCTATTGAAAATTATCTAATTTGCGACGAAGTCTTTAGAAGATTTTGGGTCGAGCGTCTCCATCTTTCGGTGAGGGATTCAAGGTTTGACGGATATTTAAGTAGATTTAAAAAACTGCGTGGTTCGTTTTTGAAGCGTGCAAGAATTTTGATGGCAATTGTCTTGTTCGGGAGAGGAATTGATGGAAGGGGAACAATAAAGCTTAATTTGAATAATGTGCAATTTGATCGGGTGATACGAATTGATTTTGGAAATGAGAGGTGCGCGTATCGAAAAAAAGCCGGGAAGCATTTCCTTGCTTCGTCGAATATATCGCAGTTGCCTCAGAAGCCGGGTAGTGCTGAGTTGAGGATGATCTATCGGAAGTATTTGGCTCCTTTAGCGCCAAGTGTGTATGTTCGGGGTAAATATGAACTGTGGTTTTTTTGGAAATTGTTGACTTCATTCACGCGAGAGCTGGGTGACCGTGAAGCGGCAAAGTCGTCTGGGGCCAGACGAGCCACTCCCGCGTGGAATTTGCCAGAGTCTGGTTGCGTCGAAGGACTTGCTTCGCTAATTTCTTGTCCCGCTCAGCTCGCCCAGTTCCTCGACGCGCGCATCCTTGCAGCTTCCCTAAATAAAGTACCTGCGTAGGGGGAAGTGCAGCAGTTGGTAGGCTCGCATTGGCTGGGCCTACCGTCGAAACGAGCGCCCGCAAAACCTCAACGCGACGCTATGCTGCTGAGGGGGCATTTGCAGATCGCGCTCCTGGATCGTCAATCTAGCGGGATACGGCGAACGTCTTAAACTGGCCAAAGGTTGCGTCATAAGCCTACGTGTCGTCCAGTTGAAGCGTACTTCAACCGGGACGTCGGGTGTCGCGCAAAGTGCGTCAGATTGAGGCGTTTTCGCGATTGGTTGACACGGCAGCATCAACGACGCTCGTCCGGGTACGTCAAGAATCGCGGCCGTGCCCCAAATTGTGGATAATCGTCTGCGTGTTCCGGCGATGGCGCGCACCCGTGACGCGCCGGGATCGCGGCAAGGCCATCCTCCGGGATGTGCGCGGCGTGCCCGGAACATACGCCCGCGTACTCCAGTTCCTTAAACAGGCTGGAGGTTAAGTATGAATGAAATCAGTGACGAACTGGCCGCGCAGATCAAACGCGGAGTGGCCGAACTGGCGGCGTGCGAAAAAGCCAGAGAGCGTGAGGAGCAGGCTGCCCGGATTGCGCGCGAGCAAAACCGCAAGCTTGCCGAACACGCTGAACGCGAGCGCTACGCCGAAATAGTGGCGGCTACGGTTGCACACTTCCGCGCCCAGCGTTGAACGAGCAATAGCGCAGTAAAGGGGCGGCTCTCCGGAGCCGTCCTTTATTTTGCGGGTTCCGGGCTATCCCCTCGACATGAATCCCGTGCCACGCTGGCGCGCTTCTGGAGGGATCTGCGCTGCCTGGAGTGCGCGCACCATCGATGCGAGGCGCTCATCCTCGCGCGCCTGCTGGAGTCGTTCGTGATCAACGGTGCAGAAGGCGCTACTGTTGGCGCGTGGAACCGCGATGACCAGATAGATCAGGGCGAGCGGGAAGAAGATCAGGAAAAGGAGCAAGGTCACGACAACCGACACCGGTTTGTACTGGTGCAGGGTCTGTTTCTGGCAGATCGGGCAGAACTGTTTTCGGGTTCGCATGGACGCTCCTCATCTTTGATTGCAAAAGAGAGGGTCGATGCGGCCCTAGGTCATTTCAAGGCGGCGAACTGCGGCGAACCGGCGCACGAGCTGCGCGTCGCGATGCGGAGTGTGGGATAGGGTGTGGGAATTTCCACAGCTCGCCCGCAGACCCTTGTCGGGCGGGGCATGCTGGCGGAGGCGGTGAGATTCGAACTCACGGAAGGGTTACCCCTTCGCCGGTTTTCAAGACCGGTGCATTCAACCACTCTGCCACACCTCCGAAGCCGCGCATTGTAACCCGAAACGCACGCGCGACGGCAGTCGCACAGGCGACCGGCGTCGACCTCAGTGCGGGTCTTTCAGGAACAGCGCCTGCAAGTCGTTGAGGAAGCGCTGCCCCAACTCGGTCGGCGCGATCTTCTCGTAATCGCGCGTGATGAGGCCGCGCCGCTCCGCTTCCTGCAGCGCCGGTTCGATCGTCGTGATCGGCAGGCCCGTGCGCTCGATGAAACGATGTACCGGAAACCCTTCCACGAGCCGCAGCGCGTTGAGCATGAACTCGAACGGCAAATCGCGCGCGCTCACTTCGTGCTCTTCCTGGACCGGCGTGCCCGCGCGCGCCTGCTCGATAAAGGTCGCCGGATGCTTGTAGCGCGCCTGGCGCACGATACGGTTCGGAAACGAGAGCTTCGTATGCGCGCCGGCGCCGATCCCGAGATAGTCGCCGAAGCGCCAGTAGTTAAGGTTATGCCGGCATTGGCGATCCGGCTGTGCGTAAGCCGAAACCTCATAGCGTCCGTATCCCGCGCCCGACGTGCGCTCGTGAATCCAGTCCTGCATGTCGGCGGACTGGTCGTCGTCGGGCAGGGCGGGCGGAAACTTGGCGAACAGCGTGTTCGGCTCGAGCGTCAGGTGATACAGCGACAGATGCGGCGGCTTGAACGAGAGCGCCGTATCGATGTCGGCCTGGCATTCCGCGAGCGTCTGCTGCGGCAGAGCGAACATCAGGTCGAGGTTGAAGTTGTCGAAAGTATTCGCCGCGACCTCGACCGCATGGCGCGCCTGCGCCGCGTCGTGAATGCGTCCGAGCGCCTTCAGATGCGCCTCGTTGAAGCTCTGGATGCCCACCGAAAGCCGGTTCACGCCGCTCGCGCGAAACTGCGCGAACTTCGCGGCTTCGAAGGTGCCTGGATTCGCTTCGAGCGTGATCTCGGCGTCAGCGTCGAGCGGCAGCAGGGCGCGCACGTCCGAAAGCAGTCGATCGAGACCCGCCGCGGAAAGCAGGCTGGGCGTGCCCCCGCCGATGAACACCGTATGCACCTGGCGCCCCCAAACGAGCGGCAGCGCCTGTTCGAGATCGGCGCGCAGCGCGTCGAGGTAATCGTCTTCGGGGAAGCGTTCGCCCTTCCATTCATGCGAGTTGAAATCGCAATACGGGCACTTGCGCACGCACCACGGAAAATGCACGTAGAGCGCGAGCGGTGGCAGCGACGTGAGGCGAATGCTGCCAGGCATCGTGAACGACTGGACCACTTCGATGCCGATTCGATGCTGCTGGCTCACGCTTCCTCCTGGAGGCGCGCGAGCAGTTGGCGCAGCGCGATGGCGCGATGGCTCGACGCGTTCTTGAGCGCCGGATCGAGCTCGGCGGCCGTGGCCTCGAGTTCCGGAATGTAGAAGTAAGGGTCGTAGCCGAAGCCGTTGTCGCCGCGCGGCACGTCGAGTATTACGCCGTGCCAGCGGCCTTCGGCGATGAGCGGCTCGGGGTCGTCGGCATGGCGCACGAGCGCGAGCACGCAATAGTAGTAACCGCGGCGATCCGCGTGATCTCTCAGGTTCGCGACGAGCAGCGCGTTGTTCGCCGCGTCGCTCTTCTCGCCCCCCGCAAGCTGCGCGTAACGCGCCGAATACACACCCGGCGCGCCGTGCAGTGCGCGCACGCACAGGCCCGAGTCGTCGGCGAGCGCGGGCAGCCCCGTGAGCTTCGCCGCGTGGCGTGCCTTGGCGAGCGCGTTTTCCACGAAGGTGGGGTGCGGTTCCTCGGCCTCGGGCACGTTGAGTGTGCCTTGCGGCACGAGCTCGATGCCGGCCGCGCCGAGCAGCGCCGCGAACTCGCGCAGCTTGCCTGCGTTGTTCGAAGCGAGCACGACGCGCGAGAGCGCGTCCGCCGCGGTTTTAGCCGCTGAATCCGGCTGCAGATCAGCCATGCGAAATCTCCAGCGCCGCCTTTTGCTTCTCGATCAGCGAGCGGATGCCGCTTTGCGCCAGATCGAGCAGTGCATTCAGTTCTTCTCGCGAGAACGGCGCACCTTCCGCTGTGCCCTGGACTTCGACCATGCCGCCCGAGCCCGTCATGACGATGTTCATGTCGGTGTCACACTGCGAGTCTTCGTCGTAGTCGAGGTCGAGCACGGGCACGCCGTCGTATACGCCCACCGAAATCGCGGCGACGTAGTCGGAGATCGGCGAGCGTTCGATGCGGCCCGTGGCCAGCAGCTTCGAGACGGCGTCGTGGGCCGCCACGAACGCGCCCGTGATGCTCGCCGTGCGCGTGCCGCCATCGGCCTGCAGCACGTCGCAATCGATGTTGATGGTGCGCGCACCCAGCGCTTCGAGGTCGAACACGGCGCGCATCGCGCGGCCGATCAGGCGCTGGATTTCCTGTGTGCGGCCCGTTTGCTTGCCGCGCGCGGCTTCGCGGTCGCTGCGCGTGTGCGTGGCGCGCGGCAGCATGCCGTATTCGGCGGTGAGCCAGCCCTGGCCCTTGTCGCGCAGGAACGGCGGCACGCTTTCGGACACGCTCGCGGTGCACAGCACCTTGGTGTCGCCGAACTCGACGAGGACCGATCCTTCGGCGTACTTCGTGTAGTTGCGGGTGATGCGGACTTCGCGAAGCTGGTCGGCGGCGCGGCCGGAGGGGCGCTGGATGGATTGGGTCATCGTGAAGGTGCGCGAGGGCACGAGAGGGAAGGGGAAAGCGTGATTTTACCGCCTCCGCGCGCCTCGCGACGGGCACGCCCGGAAGGCGGCGGGAGCGCGAAAACGGGGTCGCCCCGGCCAGGCGGACCGCGCAGCCCGCGCTTGCGAAGGCGCGCCCTCAAAAATGGGATAATGCGATTTCTCCGCCCCGCGCTTTTCGTCCATTCGCGACAACACGCCGGGCGCCTCGATTTCCTCGCCGTGACCCGCGCGCCCAGCGCACGACGCCACGGCTTTCTTCGCGAGACGAACCATGATTTACAGCATGACCGGCTATGCCAGCGCCACGCGCGAGCTTGCTGCGGCTTCGGGCACGGGCGGCGCGAGTGTCTCCGTCGAATTGCGCACGGTGAATTCGCGCTTTCTCGATCTGAATTTCCGCATGCCCGAAGACGTGCGCGTGTGCGAGCCCACGCTGCGCGAAATGCTGATGACGAAGCTCTCGCGCGGCAAGGTCGACATCCGCATCAACATCCAGAAGAGCGAGCAGGGCGCCAATGCGGGCGCGCTCAACCGCGATGCGCTCGACCAGCTCGCCGGGCTCGAGCGTGCGGTGCTCGAAGCGTTTCCCGAGTCGGGTCGTCTGCGCACGGGCGAGATCCTGCGTTGGCCCGGCGTGCTGGCGGAAAGCGGCGTGGCGCCCGAGGTGCTGCGCGACGCCGTGCTCGGCTGTGGCAAGCAGGCCATCGCCGACCTGATCGAAGTGCGCGCGCGCGAAGGCGCGCAGCTCGCCAACATGCTGCTCGCGAACGTGACCGAAATGGAGGCGATCGTCGCGCGCATCACGCCGCTCGTGCCGGAGCTGATCGCGAAGCACCAGCAGAAGATCGTCGAGCGCCTGCAGGAAGCGCTCGGCATCGCCGCGCCGGACAGCAACGGCAACGGCGGCAGCATCGGTAACATCTCGCGCGAAGAAATCGCCGAGCGCATTCGCCAGGAAGTGACGATGTATGGCATTCGCATCGACATCGCCGAAGAGCTCTCGCGCCTCACGGCGCACCTGAACGAAACGCGTCACGTGATCGAGAAGGGCGGCCGCGTCGGCAAGCGTCTCGACTTCATGATGCAGGAGCTCAACCGCGAAGCGAACACGCTCGGCTCGAAGGCGGCGGCGAAGGAGCTCGCGGACGCTTCGATGACGCTCAAGCTGCTCATCGAGCAGATGCGCGAGCAGGTCCAGAATCTCGAATGAAGGAAGCAACGAACATGACCGACCAAAGCAGCGCCCCCAAAACGGACGCGAAGCACGACAAGAAGCGCAATCCGTACGCGGGCATGTACCCCGGCAACCTCTTCATGGTGGTGGCGCCGTCGGGTGCGGGCAAGTCGACGCTCGTGAACGCGCTGCTCGCTGAAGACAGCGCGATCCGCCTGTCGGTTTCGTACACGACGCGCGCGCCGCGTTCGAAGGAGCGCGACGGCGAGCACTATCACTTCACGACCGTCGACGACTTCCTCACGCGCCACGCCGCGGGCGAGTTTCTCGAGAGCGCGGAAGTGCATGGCAACTACTACGCCACGTCGCGCGTGTGGATCGAAGACCAGATGAAAATCGGCCATGACGTCCTGCTCGAAATCGACTGGCAAGGCGCGCAGCAAGTGAAGAAGCAGTTCCGCAATGCGGTGGAAATCTTCATCCTGCCGCCCTCGCTCGAAGCGCTCGCCGACCGCCTGAAAAAGCGCGGCGAAGACGAGCCGAACGTCATCACGCGGCGCCTGCTCGCAGCGGGCAGCGAGATCGCGCACGCGAGCGAATCGGAGTATGTCGTGATCAACGAGAACTTCGATCGCGCGTTGCAGGAGCTGCGCAATATCGTGAGTGCTACGCGCCTGCGCTTCGCTTCGCAATACGCGCGGCATACCGAGCTCTTCGTGCAGCTCGGTATCCACCACCCGCAGCCCGGCGCGTCGGGCACATAAGGTAGAATAAGAACCTGCTGAGAATGAGAAGGAACCCGACATGGCCCGCATCACCGTCGAAGATTGTCTGAAACAGATTCCGAACCGCTTCGAACTGGCGCTCGCCGCGACGTATCGCGCCCGCCAGCTCGCACAAGGTCACACGCCCAAGATCGAAAGCCGCGACAAGCCAACCGTTGTCGCGCTGCGCGAGATCGCGGCTGGCCAGGTCGGCCTCGAAATGCTGAAGAAGGTGCCCGTCTAAGGGCGCGTTCCGAGGCATTGTCGATCGCCATGTAGTTCGTACCGCCGCAGCCGCTTAACCGTCAACGCCAAACCTGATACGGAGGGGAACATGAGCATCACGCCCTCGCCGGCCACCGAGGTGGACCAGGAAGCCGAGACTGCGAGCCCTGCGCGCAATTACATCGACGCGGTCCTCGAACAGTCGTTTCGCCATCTGTTCGGTCCGACCGCGACGCCGGAGCAGCCCCGCAAGCACGGGGTCGTCTCCATCGCCAATCTGACCGCCGCGCTCTCCGGTTACCTCACTCCCGAGGAAATCAAGGAGGTCAAGGCGGCGTTCCACTTCAGCGATGAGGCCCACCTCGGGCAATATCGCCAGAGCGGCGAACCCTATATCACCCATCCCGTCGCCGTCGCGGAAATCTGCGCCGGCTGGAAGCTCGACGCGCAGTCCATCATGGCCGCGCTCCTGCACGACGTGATGGAAGACCAGGGCGTGACCAAGGCGGAACTCGCCGAGCGCTTCGGCGCGAAGGTCGCGGAACTGGTCGATGGCCTGTCGAAACTCGACAAGATGGAGTTTCGCAACCGCGAGGAAGCGCAGGCGGAGAACTTCCGCAAGATGCTCCTCGCGATGGCGCGCGACGTGCGCGTGATTCTGGTGAAGCTCGCCGACCGGCTACACAACATGCGCACCCTCGGTGCGGTGCCGCCAGAAAAGCGCCGCCGCGTGGCGCGCGAGACCATCGACATCTACGCGCCCATCGCGCACCGTCTCGGTCTGAACAACACCTATCGCGAGCTGCAGGACCTGAGCTTCGCGAACTTCAATCCGAATCGCTACGCCACGCTCGAGAAGGCGGTGAAGGCCGCGCGCGGCAATCGCCGCGAAGTGGTCAGCAAGATTCTGGAAGCGGTGCAGCGCGCAATTGCCGACGCTAAGCTCGACGCCGAGGTCACCGGCCGCGAGAAGACCATCTTCAGCATTTACAAGAAGATGCGCGACAAGCAGTTGTCGTTCTCGCAGGTGCTCGACGTGTACGGTTTTCGCGTCGTGGTCGAGTCGGCGCTCGAGTGCTACACCTGCATCGGCGCGCTCCATGCGCTCTACAAACCGGTTCCGGGCAAGTTCAAGGACTACATCGCCATTCCCAAGGTGAACGGCTATCAGTCCCTGCACACCACGCTCGTGGGCCCGTTCGGCGCGCCGATCGAGTTCCAGGTGCGTACGCGCAAGATGCACGAGATCGCCGAAGCCGGCGTGGCGGCGCACTGGCTCTACAAGAACGGCGGCGCCGATCTCAACGACGTGCAAAAGCGCGCGCACCAGTGGCTCAAGTCGCTGCTCGACATCCAGAGCGAGGTGGGCGACTCGAGCGAATTCCTCGAACACGTCAAGATCGACCTGTTTCCGGACGCCGTCTATGTCTTCACGCCGAAGTCCAGGATCATGGCGCTGCCGCGCGGCGCCACAGCGCTCGACTTCGCTTATTCGATCCACAGCGACCTCGGCAACCAGTGCGTGGCCGTGAAGATCAATAACGAGTTGCTGCCGCTGCGTACGGAACTGAAGAGCGGCGACATCGTCGAGGTGATCACGGCGCCGTACTCCAAGCCGAATCCGGCGTGGCTCGGCTTCGTGCGGACCGGCAAGGCGCGTTCGGCGATCCGGCACTACCTGAAGACGATGCGTCTCACGGAGTCGGTGCAGCTGGGCGAGCGGCTCGTCGATCAGGCGCTCAAGGGCTATGGCTACCAGCTTTCGGAAGTCACGCCGGAAGTGTGGGAGAAGCTGGTCCTGTGGACCGGCAACAAGAACCGCCAGGAAATTTTCGCCGACATCGGTCTTGGCCGGCGCGTGGCGGCGGTTATGGCCAAGCGCATCGAAGTGCTGATGAGCGGCCAGGACGCCGACGACGCCGAGCATCACCATCCGCCGCGCGACCCGAATGCGCCGCCGGCGCCGCCTGTCGTCATTACGGGCACCGAGGGCATGTCGGTGCAGCTTTCGGCTTGCTGCCGCCCGATTCCCGGCGACGACATCATGGGCTACATAGGCATCGGCCTCGGCATGGCGATCCATACGACCGACTGCCGCGTGGCACAGCGCATCCACCGGCGCGACCCGGGCCGCTGGATCGACGTGGCGTGGGCGCCGCAACCGGGGCGTCTGTTCGACGTCGCCGTCAAGGTGCTGGTCAAGAATACCAAGGGCGTGTTCGCGCGCGTGGCGGCCGACATTACGTCGGCAGACGCCAATATCGTGCACATCGCGATGGACGACGATCTGGCGCAGGAATCGAACATGTTGCGCTTCGTGATCCAGGTGAGCGATCGCGTGCACCTCGCGAACGTCATGCGCCGCGTGCGCACGAATCCGGACGTGATGCGCATCGCGCGCGAGCGCTCGAGCGACGACGGGCACCATCGCCACGACGGCGGCATGCGCATCGAGCGCGAGCGCGCGGACTATTGATCGGGGCGCGTGCGCCCTCTTCCTTCGAACCGAAACGAGGGACTCGCAATGAACGTAGCTGAACTCACCGGCCTCGCACTCGATTACTGGGTGGCACGCAGCCTGCCGGACTTCGTGCGTGAAATCTATTTCACCGACAGCGGCGAGACCGTCGCCGTGCGCGGCAACGACCGCGGGCGCCCGTGGGATGGCCGCTTCATGCCCACCGATTCGTGGGAGGCGGCCGGCGTGGTGCTCGACCGCGCGAGGCGCGTGGAACTGCGCGAAGGCGAGCCGGCTTCTTGTGTGGCCGAGTTCGAGGGTGAATCGCGTGCAGTGCAAGCCTACGGAGAAACCACGCGCGAGGCGCTGCTGCGGGCGTTTGTCGCGAGCCGCTTTGGTGGGACGGTAGGGGAGATGCTGCGTCAGCCCCAGGCATTGCTCGGGATGGGCATGGAGCCTGTGGCGGAGCCCAGTGCGATTGGCGACGTGGAGGACCTGCCGCGTCCCGACGCCCAGATCGGCGATATCGGCGCGCCACCGCGCTAGGCTCCGCTTCTCGCGCGAACCCGGCGCAGACAATTCAGCAGCTGAAAAGACAAAGGGCCTTTCCATTCGGAAAGGCCCTTTATTTGGTGGCGCGGCTGGCAGGATTCGAACCCACGACCCCTTGGTTCGTAGCCAAGTACTCTATCCAACTGAGCTACAGCCGCACGCTAAAACGATACCACTTACAACAGTGTACTGCTTGAAACCCTTCCCGGATCGAACAGACGGGAAACGTTTCGAATAAGTGGCGCGGCTGGCAGGATTCGAACCCACGACCCCTTGGTTCGTAGCCAAGTACTCTATCCAACTGAGCTACAGCCGCACGCAGAAAAGAGATTATAGCAGGGCTTTAAAAAAAGGGAAGGCCCTGTCGTGATTTGTGTTGCGGCGAGGTTCGTGTACGCTGGTAGTCATGACTGAATCAGTACACGTACCGCAGTGATCCCATCATGAACAAGGCATTTGTCAAAGAATCGACCGACAACGACGACGACGATCTCGAAGCCGGTCTCCCGGAAGTTCCCGCCGGCACGAAGAACTACATCACGCCCGCCGGCTATGAGCGCATGCGCAGCGAACTGCTGCACCTGATCGACGAGGAGCGGCCCGAAGTGGTCAAGCTCGTCTCATGGGCGGCCTCGAACGGCGACCGTTCCGAAAACGGCGACTACATCTACGGCAAGCGCCGGCTGCGCGAAATCGACCGCCGCATCCGCTTCCTCACGAAGCGACTGGATCTGGCCGAAGTCGTGGACAGCAGCCGGCAGGAGAGTGTGGACCAGGTATTCTTCGGCGCGACCGTCGAGTACGGCACCGCGGACGGCGAGGCGCATTCGATCACGATTGTCGGCATCGACGAGGTCGATCTCGACCTCGGCCACGTGAGCTGGGTGTCACCCATCGCGCGGGCGCTTCTGAAGGCGAAGATCGGCGATCAGGTCACGCTGCACACGCCGGCGGGGCCGGAGCCGATCGACGTCCTGGACGTGCGCTATCCGCCGCCGCGAGGCTGAGCGTATCGGTTGCCGCAGAAATAAGAAAAGGCACCCGCGGGTGCCTTTTTCAGCTGCAGTGCTGGCCGAGACGGCCAGCAGCGTGCTGCTTAGAAGCGGTGACGCATACCGACCGTCACAGCAACCTGGTCTTGACGGGTCGAAGCCGAACCCAGACCGTTCAGGTACGCGCCGATACCGTCCTGGTTCGACGACACGTGCTGCCAGTCGCCTTGCAGGTAGACGTCGGTGCGCTTCGACAGTGCGTAGTCCGACTGCAGTGCGACCGTGTTGTAGTTCGGGTTCACGCCGCCGCCGAAGTTCGCACGGGTGTACGTGTACGCGCCAGCCAGGCTCAGGGCCGGGGTCAGAGCGTAACGGATGTTGCCTTCAAAGTTCTGGAAGCGTGCGCTGTTACCGCCCAGCGAGATGCCCTTGCTCGTACCCGACTGCGCCGGCGAAATGTTGATCGCGTTGCCCAGTTGGGTTTGCGTGTAGACGAAGCCAGCCGTTGCCGGGCCGAACGTGTAGTTTACGCCGCCGCCGAACGTGCTTTGGCGGCCTGCGCCGAACGTGTAGTCGCCCGCTTGCGCGCCCGAGAACGAAGACGAGTTGAACTGCTGGTTGTTGATGTTGTTGTTTGCGTGCAGGTAAGCAGCTGCAACGTTCAGGCCGGCGTAGTTATACGTCGCGCCGAAGCTGTACGCACGGTTGTTCGCGAATTCGGTGCTGTTCGAGAACGAGTACGTGCCGCCGAACTTGAAGCCAGCGTAGTTGACGCTCGAGTACTTGATCGTGTTGTTGAAACGGACCGAGTTGTTCAGATTGTCGTTGTCATACGGGTGGGCAGCGATCGTGCCACCGTATTGCGTGCCGGTGTTCGACAGCGGTGCAAGGTAGTCGACCACGGAGTCGTACTGGCGACCGAGGGTGACCGCGCCGAACTGGTCGCTTGCCAGACCGACGAACGCCTGGCGGCCGAACATGCGGCTCGACTGGCCAAGCGTACCGTTCTGGATGTTGAAGCCGTTTTCCAACGTGAAGATGGCCTTCAGACCGCCACCGAGGTCTTCAGCGCCACGCAGGCCCCAACGGCTGCCGTTGACGGTGCCGCTCGATGCCTTCCAGAGGCTGTGGCCGCCGGAGTTGTTTGCGTACGTGATGCCTGCGTCGATCAGGCCGTACAGCGTAACGCTGCTTTGCGCGTGTGCAGCCGTTGCAAAAACGCCCGTCAGGGCGGCGACCATGAGAGTCTTTTTCATCTTTGTAACTCCGAGAACAGAGGTGGGTTTCGTTGAACCCTGTTTGGGAAACCGACCATGCGAAGCGCAGCGAGAGGCAAAGTTCGCGTGGTACGAATTAATCAGTCCGAGACAATCAGTCCGAGACGGTTTCCAGACAGGCAGAGTGTAGAGAGGGTGCTCGAAGAGGGGGTATTCCGAATTCCGCAATAAAGTATTGCGATATCGGAAATGATTATCTCGCTCGTCTTAAGCCCTGCTGGTAAAGGCTTTGAGCGGATTTCTCGGGAGAGGGATGAAACTGTCAACCGATCGAGCGTTGTGCGATCGCTACAACAATCGGTTGCGGAAAACGGCCTAAAACGATTTCAACTGATTATTGCGCGCAGCGTAACAGATGATTGCGCGCCGTATACTTAATCGTGAGACCTGGCTCCGGCTATACTTCAATCGCTGCTTTCCGAAGCAGACTTTTTCGTTGACGAAAAAGATCTCCAAACCTTTGTCGGCGCGGCCTTTTCAGCCGCGCTTTTTTTTGCCTGTCTTCAGTCACGCGCGCTACGCGTACCTTATCGGGTGCCCGCATGCGGCGGTTCCGGCTGCAGGCTCCAGTCTTCCATTACGTAGTGCCTGGCGTCCATAGGGGAACACAGCAGGTTGTGCCAGTGGTCCCCGTGCCATGCGCCGTAGGTTTCGGCTTCTTCAGCCGTTGGCGCAATCCCGTCCGTTTGTACGAGCCAGTGAATCCATCGCTGCAGAGCTGTCAGCATGATGACCTCCGATGCCGCTAACAATATGAATCATGAATTGAATGTATTACTCGAACAACCGGGAGAAACACTTACGTTTGACACGAATTGTTACACTTCGGGAAAACTTCCCGGTAGAAATGACGTGAGCGAGATAATCGGGTAAAAACGACGTACTTTTATATATTCATTCGGATGGCATACGGTTTTCTTGCCGCTTTTTGATGCGTACCGCTTTTATCGCTGAATCGGGAATGCTGTTATAAAAAATTCGCTTGACTGGCGATTGTCGTTCCCCGTATAACGGCAAGGCTGATTTTCGTTCTGCTGCATTTCAAACCTGGAATTCGCGAAGCGGGACGGCGGGAATTGGCTGGATACGGCGTGAGGGTTATTACCCGCGTCATTAAAATCTCGAGGGAAACTGAAACATGGAAACCGGTATCGTCAAATGGTTCAATGATGCGAAGGGCTTTGGCTTCATCACGTCTGACGCGGGCGGCGACGATCTGTTCGCGCACTTCTCGGAAATCCGCGCCGACGGCTTCAAGTCGTTGAAGGAGAACCAGCGTGTGTCGTTCGACGTCAAGGTCGGTCCGAAGGGCAAGCAGGCCGCGAACATTCAGCCGCTGTAAGTACAGCGTGCGAGCGCTCGCTACGCGTACGCTCATGCGACACCAGGCCCCGGGCAAACCCCGGGGTTTTTTATTTTGACATATTGATATTTAGTCAAATTGACTTGTCATGCTTTTAGTCGCGGAATTAATCGGGAAAACCCTGGAATCCGGGATTCTTCTGATTCGGGTTTTCACTAAAAGGCAAAAGTCGTAGTTGCACTGCCGGAACCGTCGGCGCATGGCGTCCAAACGGTGCATACTTGGGCCGTTTTCCATTTCCCCTGTCGTTTTCCCATGTTTGAATCCTCCTTGAGCGCCGCACAGCCCGCCGGCGATCTTCCCATCGTCTTCGTGGACCTAGAGACGACCGGCGGTTCGCCAGGCGAGCACCGCATTACCGAAGTTGGCGTTGTAGAGGTGGCCCAAGGACAGGTGACACGATGGAGCACCCTCGTCGATCCCGGTCAGCCTATCCCGCCCTTTATCCAGCAGCTCACCGGTATTACGGACCAGATGGTGCGCGGCGCGCCGCGCTTCGACGAGATTGCGGCGGAACTCCACGAGCGACTCGCCGGCAAGCTCTTTGTGGCGCACAACGCGGCCTTCGATCGCGGCTTTCTGCGCGCAGAGTTCGAGCGTGCCGGTTATTCCTTCAACCCCGATGTGCTGTGCACCGTGCGCCTGTCGCGGGCGCTTTTTCCGGGTGAGAAGCGCCACGGGCTCGACGCGCTGGTCGAACGCCACGCGCTCGTGCCGTCCGATCGACATCGCGCGCTCGCCGACGCCGATCTCCTCTGGCAATTCTGGCAGCGGCTACCCGTGCTAGTGCCCGGGGAAGCGCTGGCGTCGCAGATCGAGCGTACGACGCGCCGCCACGTACTCGCCGGCGACATCACCGACGAACTCATCGACACGGCGCCGGCAGGCCACGGCGTGTATGCGTTCTACGGCGAGAACGACGTCCCGCTCTATGTGGGGCGCAGCGTGCGGGTGCGCCAGCGTGTGCGTGCGCATCTTTCGGGTGAGCGGCGGTCGTCGCGCGAACAACGGATGGCGCAGCAGGTCCGTCGCGTGGAGTGGCGAGCAACAGGCGGCGAGCTTGGCGCGCTCCTTGTCGAGGCGCAATGGATCGCCACGCTCAAGCCCTCGTTCAATCGCATGCCGCGTGTGTCGAAGCGCGACCCTGCCGACCTTGGGGCGGCGCCCTGGCCATTCGGCGGCGCAGTGGTCGTGCTCGAGCAGGACTCGACGAATGGCGCCGACGTTTATCACCTGATCGATCGCTGGTGCTATATGGGCGCCTTTCCCACCACTACCGAGGCTGAGGCGCTGGTGGACCACAGCGCCGAGCGGGTATTCGAGCTCTCGACCTGGCGCATCCTGCAGACGCACTTCGAACGCGGCCTTCGCGTGCAGGTGCTGCAGCCCTCCGAGGCCGACGGCCTCACGAGCGCGGCATAGCAGCGCTTAGGCGGTTCCGCCCACGCCGCCCGATTCGCACACGTGTTCCAGCGCCTGATTCATCGCATTCGTGCGCGCGGAGTCGTATCGTGTGAGCTCTTTCCAGTTCGCCACCGTCCTTGCGACGCGCGCCGGGCAATCCGGTGCGCTGCGCAGCGGCTGCACGCGTGCGAGCGCGCCGATCAATTGTCCGGTGAGTCTGTCGAGTTGCGGCCGTGTCGCCGTAGCGAGATCGGGTGCCGGGTCGCTGGGCGCCTGGGAGGCACGCCACGTGTCGAATAGCGACTTCTGCATTTGCGTGCTGGCATCGATCTGATCGCGGAAGAATGCACGCGCAAACGCGGGATCGACGCCGGCTGCCGTGGCGCGCTTCTGCACGTCGGCGAGCAGGGCGTCTTCGCGGGGCGTATCGGTGATCGGCTTGTGATGCTGCCATTTCCAGTGCGCGACCGGTTCGGCGAGCGCCAGCCGCTGGGAAACGAGCGCGACGAGGTTGGTCAGGGCGGTGTCGTCACCGTCGGCGTGGACGGATGCGATCGGCAGGGCGAAGAGCAGCGCTGCAGCGCAACGCGCGCTCGCACGGGTCAGCAATGTCATCGAGTGGAAGAGAGACGCCGGCAATAAAAACCGAAGCATAGCCGGTTATGGTGCGCTTGCGTCTAACGGCGGTGAGGTCGAATCTTCGAGATGGTCGCATCGAGGCGCGCCCGCGATCGAGCGCGCCGGGTGCAAGCTGCTATTGCGCAAAACTGCGCGCAGCACGACACGCGCGTCCCCGAGCTACGCGTGTCTTTAGGCACACGAACGTCTACCGCGTGCTCGCGAGCGCGTACGTGTGCATTTCCCCGTCACTTCTGTTCGTGTGCCTTGCGTTGCTCATCGAGAAATGCGCGCACGTGAGCGGGCAATTCATCGCCGAGAAACTCAACGGCCACCGGTTCCGGATCCGGGCTGAAGACTTGGTCCGGGGTCGGAACCCTTGGCGGTTTGGCGTCCATGATCTTTCTCCTATGTAAGCCGATTATCCGGCTCGCTACTTCTGCTGCGCTAGTCCCGCTTACGGTAACAGTGCTTTTCTCGCACGCGTGTTGCTTCTTCGCACAGCGATACAAATGATTAACGGCGCGGGAATATAATTGTTGAGATGTCCTTCGTACTGTCGCATGCTGCGTGAATCGCGCACGTCCCACCGCACGTCCCACGTTTCTCCCAACACTCCCGCGCAGCATCTGCTGCACTCGCACAACGCCACGAGCGCACTTCCCCCGGGTCTGAGCACGGCGCGGGTCCTGCCGCCTTGCCGCGTTCGTATTGCGCGACGCCGCAAGGGCGGGCCGGTCCCTCGGGGCTTGGCTTGCACATACCGTCTATGTACAACGGTCGATTATGCTTAGCCGTTGACGTCGAAACGTTAATAAGAATTAAAACTATGTAAGCGACCGTTTCTATCCAATTAGGCGATTAATACTTTGTTGCGCGTCATTTGGGCGCGATTAATGACCGAACGTGCGTAAATGGCCGCGCATTGGGGCGCGCCCTATTGATGCACTCCGATAATTCGTTACGTTTGGGCCTCCGGCGGCGCCGGCACGCGCTGCACGTGAGCATGGTTTGCGGGCGTCGCGCGCACGTCCACCTGACCGTGAATACGTGACTGGTGGACGTCCGCGAACATGTAGTACGGGAACGGGTGTGCGGGCTCGGAGGCCGCATCGAGACGCGCGACCAGTTCGGGCGCGAGCGTGAAGTCGAGCGCGCCAAGCGACTCTTCGAGTTGCTCCGACCTGGTCGCGCCCACGATGATGCTCGCCACGCCGCGCTTCTGATACAGCCAGTTCAACGCGACCTGCGCCATGGGCCGGTTGGCCTCGTGCGCGACCCGCTCGAGCTCGGCGACGATCGCGAAGTTGCGCGCCGAGAGCTTGTCGAAGCCGGGCGGCGGCTTGGCGCCCATCGTGTGCAAGCGGCCCGCACCGCTCACGCCTTCGCTTGCCTGCGACGGCCGATATTTTCCCGACAGCACGCCCATGCCGAGCGGACTCCAGGGCACGAGCCCCATGCCGAGTTGCGTCGCGAGATCGGCGAATTCGTGTTCCGCGTTGCGCTCGATCAGGGAGTATTCGAGCTGCATGGCGGCTACCGGCTCGAAGCCGCGCCAGTCGGCCAGCGTCTGCGCGCGGCCCGCGTACCAGGAGGGCACGTCGGAGAGGCCCACGTAGCGGATCTTGCCGGCGCGCACGGCGTCGTCCATGGCGCGCATCACTTCGTCGACGGGCGTCATACGGTCCCACGTATGCAGGTAATAGAGATCGATGTAGTCGGTGCCGAGGCGTTTGAGCGAGCCGTCGAGCGCACGCAGCAGGTTCTTGCGATGGTTGCCGCCGGCGTTCGGATTGCCCGCTTGCGCGTTGTATGAATACTTGGTGGCGATGACGAGTCGCTCACGCAGACCGCGTGCCGCCGCGAAGCGCCCGACCCAGGTTTCGCTCGTGCCTTCTGTATAGAGATCGGCGGTATCGATGAAATTGCCGCCTGCGTCGACATAGAGGTCGAAGAGTCGCTGTGCGGCGGCTTCGTCGGCGCCCCAGCCCCATTCGGTGCCGAACGTCATCGTGCCGAGGGCGATGGGGCTGACGCGTAGGCCCGAGCGGCCGAGCAGGGTATAGCTGTCGAGTTTCATGGCGGTTTCCTCAAAGAGTGATTGGCGAACGCGAACTCATCTTGCGCTATTCCTTTTTGTGGAAAAATCGGGTTCACCTGAAAGCACTGTGAAGTCAGGCTTCACAATGGAGACGAGATGAGCCCGGTTTCCACTCCGGCGTTAGCGCCGCCCGTCACCTCGGGACTGGCGGGACGCCTGCCTGCACTGCTGGCGGTGGCTGCTGTCGCGCGCCACGGCAGCTTCACGCGTGCGGCGTCCGCCGCGGGCTTCTCGACGTCGGCGCTATCGCAAACCGTGCGTGCGCTCGAAGCGCAACTCGGCGTGAGGCTCTTCAATCGCACGACGCGCCGGGTCGCGCTGACCGAGGCCGGCGCGCAGTTTCTCGCGCGCGTCCAGCCCGCGCTCTCACAGATCGAGGCGGCGTTCGAGGCGCTCGACGCCTCGCGCGACGCGCCGGCCGGCACGCTGCGCATCAACCTGCCGCGCGTGGCGAGCGAGCTGCTCGTCATGCCGCACCTCGCGGAATTCATGACGCGTTATCCGCAGATCAAGCTCGAACTCGCGCTCGACGATGGTTTTGCCGATCTGGTCGGCGACGGGTTCGATGCAGGCATTCGCCTGGGCGAATCGGTTGCGCCGGGCATGGTGGCGGTGCCGATCGGCGGGCCGATTCGCATCGTCGTGGTGGGCTCGCCCGCATACTTCGAACGCCACGGCCGGCCGGTCACCCCCGACGACCTGGCCGCGCATGATTGCCTGCACTATCGCTTCACGACGGGCGGGGTCTACCGATGGGAGTTCGCGCAGCCGGGCGACCCTGGGCGCGTGTTCGAAGTGGTCACCGAGGGCCGCTTCGTGACGAACGATCTGCGTACGATGGTGCGCGCCGCGGAGCAGGGCGTGGGTCTTCTGCACGTGATCGAGGATTACGTGCGCGCGCCGCTGGAGGAAGGCCGGCTCGTGCCGGTGCTCGAGCCGTGGGGCGCATCGTTTCCGGGGTTCTATTTGTATACGGTCGGGCGTGCGCAGTTGCCGCCCAAGCTGCGTGCGTTCATCGACTTTCTGCGCGAGAAGCGTGAGGGCGCTTAAGCTCAGGTAGCGCGACTTGGGGCGATGGGAGGATGGGATGGCAGAGGCGGGCGAGGCCGCTGCGCGCACGCCGACGCCACAAAGCAAAAAGCCCAGTCGAAGACTGGGCTTTTTGCTTGAATCCTGGTGCCGGAAAGAGGAATCGAACCCCCGACCTTCGCATTACGAATGCGCTGCTCTACCGTCTGAGCTATTCCGGCGCGCATCAGAGAAGAAAGATTATAGGAAGTCTCCGCGAACTATGCAAGCCCTTCCCTCCTCTTTTTTCATTTTTTCGCTTCGTGGTGGTAGCGCGTGACGCGCTCGACCTCGCTCTTCGAGCCGAGGAACACGGCAACGCGCTCATGCAGGCTCTTCGGCTGGATGTCGAGAATGCGCTCTTCGCCGTTGGTCGCCATGCCGCCCGCCTGTTCGACGATGAACGACATCGGGTTCGCTTCGTACATCAGGCGCAGCTTGCCGGGCTTGGACGGATCGCGCTTGTCGGCCGGGTACATGAAGATGCCGCCGCGGTTCAGAATGCGGTGCACGTCCGCGACCATCGAGGCAATCCAGCGCATGTTGAAGTTCTCGCCGCGCGCGCCGTCCTTGCCGGCGTTCAGCTCGCCGATGTACTTCTGCACCGGCTCATACCAGTGGCGTGCGTTCGACGCATTGATCGCGTATTCGCGCGTCTCTTCCGGGATGCGCATGTCGCTTTGCGTGAGCACCCACGAGCCCAGTTCACGGTCGAGCGTGAAGCAGTTCACGCCGTGGCCGGTCGTGAGCACGAGCACCGTTTGCGGGCCGTACACGGCGTAGCCTGCGGCGACCTGCTTCGTGCCGGGCTGCAGGAACGATTCCTCGGTTGCCTGCTGGCCGTCCGGGCAGCGCAGCACCGAGAAGATCGTGCCGATCGACACGTTCACGTCGATGTTCGACGAGCCGTCGAGCGGATCGAACACGAGCAGGTATTCGCCCTTCGGATAGTTGGCCGGAATCGGGAAGAACGTTTCCATTTCCTCCGAGGCCATCGCGGCGAGGTTGCCGCCCCATTCGTTGGCGTCGAGCAGGATTTCGTTCGAGAGGATGTCGAGGTTCTTCTGCACTTCGCCCTGGACGTTCTCGCTGCCGGCCGTGCCGAGGGCGTCACCGAGCGCGCCCTTGCTGACGTTGAAGCTGATCGCCTTGCACGCGCGCGCGACGACTTCGATCAGAAGACGCAGGTCGGCGGGCAGGTTGCTGTGCTGGCGCTGCTGCTCGATCAGGTACTTGGTGAGGGTGGTGCGACGTTGCAAAGCCATTGCAGTACTCCGGATACGCTTAGGGATGTCGCAATTCTACCCGCTCGACTGTGACCGCCCGCCGCACAGCCACGCAAAATAAAGCGCCGGGGCGCCGCTGGGCTTGCTGGAGCGGCTTTTCGCGCGGCGACGGGTCGCTTCACCCCGCCAAAAATAATCGTGAAAAAATGCGCAAAAAAACCGGCGCGAAGGCCGGTTCGTGTGTCGCCGCGCGGCGCTGCCCGGCCGCCGCGCGTTGTTCGCCCAATCGCTATGTTTCGTCTGATCAAGCCAGCGCTTTTTCGACGATCTCGCGTACATCGCGCGATTTGGCTTCGGCGGCGACGCGCTCCAGCGCCGCTCGCATCGCGTCACGCAGTGCGGGCGTGAAGCGGCGCCACAGTTCGAGATTGCGGGCGAGGCGCGCCGCGACCTGCGGATTGAGCGCGTCGAGCGCGATCACCTGGTCGGCCCAGAACGCGTAGCCCGATCCGTCGGCGGCATGGAACTGCGCGGGGTTCGCCGCGCAGAAACTGAAGATCAGCGAGCGTGCGCGGTTCGGGTTCTTGATGTTGAACGCCGGGTGGCCCATCAGCGCGCGCACCGTTTCGATGGTCGGGCGTTGCGCAGTGCCCCGTTGCGTGGCTTGCAGCGCGAACCACTTGTCGATCACGAGCGGTTCCTTCTCGAAGCGCACGTAGAAGTCTTCGAGCGCGCGGCGCGCGACGTCGCCGCCCGTGGCCGCCTGCACGTTCAACAGCGCGGAAAGCGCCGCCGAACGGTCGGTCATGTTGTTCGCGGCGTCGTACTGCGCCGTGGCGAGCCGTACCGCTTGCGCGGAGTCGTCGAGTTCCGGGAGATACGAGAGCGCGAGGTTCTTCAACCCGCGGTGCCCGGCCGCCTCGGGCGTCGGCTCGTACGCGCCAGGCGTGACATTGCGCTCATAGGCCGCGAGCCATTCGCCTTGCAGCGCCGTTGCCAGTTGCTTGCGCACGAACTGGCGCGCGGCATGCACGGCGGCCGGATCGGATTCGGTCATCTGCTCGGCGAGATACGTTTCCGAAGGCAGCATGAGCGCAAGCTCGCGGAACGACGGCGAGAGCGATTCGTCGGTCAGCACGCGGCGGAAGGCATCGACGAGCGCGTCGTTGATGTCGAGCGGCTGGCCCGCGGCGGCGCGCCCGGCGAGCGCGAGCAGTTCGCGCGTGGCGAGGCGCTGGCCCGCTTCCCAACGGTTGAACGCATCGCTGTCGTGCGCGAGCAGGAACGCGAGTTCGTCGTTGCCGTAGTCGTAGTCGACGATGACCGGCGCCGAGAAGTTGCGCAGCAGCGAGGGCAGGGGCTTGGCCATCACATCGGCGAACGTGAAGGTCTGCTGTGTGTCGGTCAACTCCAGCACGCGCGTCGTGCCGTGCGCGGCGGCTTCGCCTTCGAGGCGCAGCGGCAGGTCCGCGCCGTCCGGGCCGATCAGGCCGATCGCAAACGGAATGTGCAGCGGGCCCTTCTGCGTTTCGCGCGCGGCGGGCGAACCGTTGGCGTAGCCCTGCGTGAGCGTCACGCTGTAGCAGCGCGTGCCCTCGTCATAGCTCGTGCTCACGCTCACGCGCGGCGTGCCCGCCTGGCTGTACCAGCGCTCGAACTGCGCGAGGTCGCGGCCATTGGCGTCGGCCATGGCGTGGCGGAAGTCGTCGCAGGTCACGGCCTGGCCGTCGTGGCGCTGGAAGTACAGGTCCATGCCTTTGCGGAAGCCATCGCGGCCGAGCAGCGTTTGATACATCCGCACGACTTCCGCGCCCTTTTCGTAGACGGTCATCGTGTAGAAGTTGTTGATCTCGACGTAGCTCTCGGGGCGCACTGGATGCGCCATCGGGCCTGCGTCTTCGGCGAACTGCATCTGGCGCAGCACGCGCACGTCTTCGATGCGTTTGGTCGCGCGCGCCGCTTCGTTCTCGTCGCCGCCCGACATCGCTGCCGAGAACTCCTGGTCGCGGAACACCGTGAGGCCTTCCTTCAGGCTCAGCTGGAACCAGTCGCGGCAGGTCACGCGGTTGCCGGTCCAGTTGTGAAAGTACTCGTGGCCGACCACGGCCTCGATGTTGGCGAAGTCGACATCGGTGGCCGTTTCCGGATTCGCGAGCACGTACTTCGTGTTGAAGATGTTGAGCCCCTTGTTCTCCATCGCGCCCATGTTGAAGTCGCTCACGGCGACGATCATGAAGCGGTCGAGATCGAGCTCGAGGCCAAAGCGCTGCTCGTCCCAGTGGATCGAGTGGACGAGCGAGTCCATGGCGTGGCGCGTCTTGTCGAGATCGTGCGGCTCGACCCAGACCTGCAGCAGCTTTTCCTTGCCCGAGCCGCTCTGGATGCGCTCTTCCAGCGCCACGAGCTTGCCCGCCACGAGCGCGAACAGATAGCTCGGTTTGCGGAACGGGTCTTCCCATTTCGCATAGTGACGGCCGTCGGGCAGCTCGCCTTCGGCGATCAGGTTGCCGTTCGAGAGCAGCACCGGGTAGGCGGTCTTGTCTGCGCGCAGCGTCACCGTGTACGTCGCCATCACGTCGGGCCGGTCGAGGAACCAGGTGATGCGGCGAAAGCCTTCGGCTTCGCATTGCGTGAAGAAGTTGCCGCTCGACACGTACAGGCCCGAGAGCGTGGTGTTGGCGGCGGGCGCGCACGCGCCGGTGAGCGTGAGCTCGAAAGCTTCGGGCACGTTCTCGATCGTGAGCCCGTGTTCGTGTGCGCGCACATTCGCGCAAGGCTTGCCGTCGATCGCCGCGCCGATGAATTCGAGTTGCTCGCCCATGAGTTCGAGATGCGCGGTGGGCTGCGCGTCGGGATTGCGACGCACGCGCAACGTGCTCTTGACGATCGTGCGCTCGGGCACGAGGTCGAATTCGAGGTCGACGGTATCGATCAGAAACGCGGGCGGCGCGTAGTCTTCGCGGCGGATCACGGTGGGCGTGGCGGTATCGGACATGGTCTGGATAGGGGCGGGTCGGATCGGGGGGGATCGCTCGGTGTTGATCGAATGGGCCGGCCGCGGCGGCGTGTGCGCCCGCGGGCGCTGCCTGCCGTCGCGGGAGCGCGGCGGATCGCCCCATTGTACAAAGGCTCGGGCCGCTTTGTCCGTCGGGGCACGGCTGCCGAACTTTCGCGCCGGGCCGCGAGTCAGTATGATCAGGCCCTGCCGCGCGGCTGGCGGAGCGCAAAACAAGACACGACCGGCGCGCAATGCGCACGGAGCGGATACGGAATAAGCGCGGCGCAACGATCGTATCGGAGAGAGCGGCCCCCACGACTGCACTTTTCCAACTGAAGCAACACTGCTATGAGAAGACCATGATGCACGACAGATGGACCCGCCGCGCCCTCCTGATGCTGGCGGCGCTCGCTCTCACGCTCTCCGGCTGCACGACGTACGTGACGAGCCAGGTGACCGCCTTCTCCGCATGGGACGGCGGCAGCGACGCCACGCGCACCTTCGCGTTCAAACGCAGCCCCGAGCAGAACCAGAGCATCGAGCAGAGCACCTACGAGCAGTTCGTGGCCAACGGGCTCGCCATGCACGCGTTCCGCCTCGTGCCCGAGCCGCAGGCGCGCTATCTCGTGGGCCTCGCCTACGGCAGCCGCACCGACACGGTGACGGTCGCGCAGCCCGTGTTCTACAACCCCTGGCCGGGCCCGTACTGGGGACCGTGGAACCCGTGGGGCGCGTGGGGACCGTATCAGCCCGCATACGTGAACCAGAGCTATCCGGTGTATTCGCATGCGCTCGGCATTCGCATCACGGAAAAGGCGAGCGGCAAGGAGATCTATAACGTGCAGGCGCGCACCTCGGGCGACGATCCCTCGCTCGTGCGCGTAATGCCATTTCTCGTGCAGAGCGCGCTGGGGAATTTCCCGCTGGCCAATGGCACGGTCACGGAGGTCAAGATCCCGGTCGGCAAGAACGGCGGCGCGCCGAACGAGACAGCCGCGGCCCCGGCGGGTGCGGGGCAGGGCGGGGCGGCCGCGACGGGGAACGCGCCGGCGAAATAGGCACGTATCGTCGTGCCCGCCCAGTAAGCGACGCGCCGGGCCTCGTATCCGGCGCCCAGGCGCGGATTGCAGTCTGACGCTTTTTCCTGTAACCCGCGCCGGGCGGGGCCTTCAGCGCCGCGCGCCGTCGCGGCTGTGCACGCGCTTGCCTGCCGCGTAGGTCTCGAACACGGCGCGGTCGTCGCCGAGCAGGGCGAGCGCGAACAGCAACTCCTCGAGCGATTCGGCGCGCGCCGTGCGCCGCGCGAGCAGCGGCGTGGCCTGCGCATCGAGCACGACGAAGTCCGCTTCGCTGCCGGGCGCGAGCGTGCCGATCTTGTCGGCGAGATCGAGCGCCTGCGCCGCGCCCGCGGTCGCGAGCCAGAACATGCGCGTGGCCGTGAGGTGGTGGCCGCCCATGCGCGCGACCTTGTGCGCCTCGTTCATGGTTTGCAGCATGGAGAACGAGGTGCCGCCGCCCACGTCGGTGGCGAGCGTGACGGGCATCGACGATTCGCCCGCCTTGTCGAAGTCGAACAGACCGCTGCCGAGGAACAGGTTCGAGGTCGGGCAGTGCGCGGCGACGGTACCCGTATGCGCCATGCGGCGGCGGTCTTCATCGTCGAGCCAGATGCAGTGGCCATACACGGCCCGCTTGCGCAGGAGTCCGTAGTGATCGTACACGTCGAGGTAGCTGCGATGACCCGGGAACAGTTCCTTGACCCACTTCACCTCGTCCGGGTTTTCGGCCACGTGGCTCTGGATGAAGATATCGCCATGCGCCTTCGCGAGCGCGCCGCACGCTTCGAGCTGCGCTTCGGTCGAAGTGGGCGCGAAGCGCGGCGTAAGCGCATACATCTGGCGCCCGCGGTTGTGCCAGCGCCCGATCAGCTCGGCGCTGTCGTCGTAGCCCGTTTGCGGCGTGTCGCGCAGGAACTCGGGGCAATGGCGGTCCATCAGCACCTTGCCCGCGACCATGCGCAGGTTCTTCGCTTCGCTCGCGGTAAAGAGCGCGTCGGCGGACTGCTTGTGGACGGTGCAGTACACGAGCGCCGTAGTCGTGCCGCAGGCGAGCAGCTCGTCGACGAAAAAGCGCGCCGTGTCCTGCGCCACCGCTTCGTTTTCGAAGCCGCGCTCGGTCGGGAACGTGTATGTGTTCAGCCACGGCAGCAGACCCGGCGCGGGCGAGGCGATCATGTCCGTCTGCGGGTAGTGGATGTGCGTGTCGATGAAGCCCGGCACGATCAGCTTGTCGCGCAGATTGTGGACCGTCGCGTTTTCATCGACGCGCGACTTGAGCGCGGACCACGCGCCCGAGGCGACCACGTGGCCGTCTTCGACGATCACGACGCCGTCCTCGTCAAAGACAGCGGCGTCGGACGATTGCGCAGGGTCGCCTGTGAACGTCAACAGTTTCGCGCGGTAAGCCGTTTGAGTCATGGGAACTTCGTCTCCGAAAAATTCAGGTATTCGTCCAATGCATGCCCCGCATGACGCGTGCCGCTCCTGAAAACGTGTCGACCAGAGTTGGCGCTTCAGCGCTTACTCTGGTCCCATGCCAGAAGGGCACGCGCGAGGGCCCACGGTCCGGCGCTCGCGCGCTGGACCGGATTCGTGTGACAGCCCGGGCTGGGGCTTGCTGTGCGGACGAGTCCGCTTTTCAGTTTGCGCCTGAGTCGACGCTTAAGCCGTTGCGCGACGCCAGTTCGCGTCGAGCTTCGCGATCAGCGCGGCGCGCTCTTCGGGCGTGACGAACGACGCCTCGAAGCCGTTGCGCAGGATCGTGTACACCTCGTCGTCGTCGAGCTCGAGCGCTTCGATGATGGCGCGGTAGTTCTCGTTGACGTAGCCGCCGAAGTAGGCGGGATCGTCGGAATTGACGGTCACTGCGACGCCCTTGTCGAGCAGGGCCTTGAGCGTGTGCTGCGTCATGTCGTCGAACACGCACAGCTTGGTGTTCGAGAGCGGGCACACCGTGAGCGCCACGCGCGTGTCGGCCAGACGCGTGACGAGCGCCGCGTCTTCGATGCTGCGCACGCCGTGATCGACGCGGTCGACCTTGAGCAGGTCGAGCGCTTCGTAAATGTAGGAGGGCGGACCTTCCTCGCCTGCGTGCGCGACGAGCTTCAGCCCCAACGCCCGCGCCTTCTCGAACACGCGCTCGAATTTCGAAGGCGGATGACCGCGCTCCGACGAGTCGAGGCCCACGCCGATCAGGCGCGCATAGCGCTCGAACAGCGGGCGCGCGGCTTCAAAGGTGGCGAGCGCATCGGCTTCGCTCAGGTGGCGCAGGAAGCACAGGATCAGCTTGCTCGTGAGGCCGCGCTTTTCGGCGTCGCCAAGCGCACGGTCGATGCCCGCGACCACGGTTTCGATCGGCACGCCGCGTTCGGTGTGCGTTTGCGGATCGAAGAAAATTTCGGTGTGCACGACGTTGTCGGCGAGCGCGCGCTCGCAGTACGCCATCGTCATGTCGTAGAAGTCCTGCTCCGAGAGCAGCACGCTCGCGCCCGCGTAGTAGATGTCGAGGAACGACTGCAGGTCGGTGAACGCGTAGGCGGCGCGCAGCGCGTCGATCGAGTCGTAGGCGAGCTTCACGTTGTTGCGCTGCGCGAGCGCGAAGATCAGCTCGGGTTCGAGCGAGCCTTCGATATGGATGTGCAGCTCGGCCTTCGGCGCATTGGCGGCCTTTTCGACGAGCGCCTTGGCGTTGGCGGCGGTGTTCGCGGTAGTCGTGATCGTCATGTTAGGTTCGATTCGCTGATGGGTTCTTCAGTGTTTGACATCACGCGGAATGGGTGGCGGGGGCATGCGCCGCGCTCGCCCGCTTCGCCGCTTCGATCGCCTGCAGCAGTTGCGCGGCGGCCGACACGGCGATGACTTCGGGCGACTTGTCGACGATACCGTCCACGCCGAGCGGGCAGTGCATGCGCGCGATCTGCATGGGATCGATGCCGCGCGCGGCGAGCCGGTGCTCGAACTGCTTGCGCTTCGTGTGCGAGCCGATCATGCCGAAGAACACGAAGTCGCCGCGGCGCAGGATGCGCTCGGCGAGATCGAGGTCGCGCGAATGATCGTGCGTCATCACGATGAAGCTCGTGCCGGGCGGGGCCGTGTCGACGGCTTCGTCGGGCGCGTCGTTGGCGTCGATCGCCACGTTGGGCGCGTTCAGCAGCGCGAACGCCTCGGGCGTCGGAAACGCCGCGTCGCGCTCATCGACCCACAGCACGCGGCAGGGCAGCGTGCCGAGCACACGCACGAGGGCCGCGCCCACATGGCCCGCGCCGAACAGCACGACGGGAAAGTCGTTCGGCGCGATGGTTTCGGTCAGGAGCAGCGCGCCGCCCGTTTCCCAAAGCAGGCAGTCGGGCGCTTCCACGCCCGGTTCCGGCTCGGACAGCATGGCCGGATCGGCCGCGGTGCCTTCGCCCTCCGGGCTCCCGTTCCGCGAGGAGCGAAATGATACGCTACGCACGGTCGACGCGCCTGCCGCGAGGCGGCGCGCGAGCGTGGCGAGCCAGCCGAGGTCGGCCACGTCGAGGCGCTCGAACGCGAGCACCACGGCGCCGCCGCAGCACTGGCCGAGGCTCGGCCCGAGCGCGAGACGCTCGAGGCGCCGCGCGTGCGGCGTGCGCATGCCGTCGCGCAGCACCTGGCGCGCGATTTCGATGGCCTTCCATTCGAGGTGGCCGCCGCCGATGGTGTGGCGGGCCGCTTCGCGCGTGACGATCATCTTCGTGCCGGCCTCGCGCGGCGCCGATCCCTCGACGCGCGCAACGGTGACCAGCACGGCGGCGTCGCCGTGCGCGAGCAGTTGCTGCAGATCGGAAAGCCAGGTTTGCATCTGGCGCTTCTCCCTACGGGGCGGCACGTTCTTGCCTGTGCCGCCGGTTTATCTTCGTGGCCTCGCGCGCGCGGCGCTTCGCGGTTGGAGTGTGCGAAGCGCCGCCCGGTTCGCGCGGTCAGTTCATTTTGCGGCTGTTTGCCTGCAGCGCGTCCAACGCATCGAGAATCGCTTCAGGCGTCGCGGGCGCACGCAGCGGCGCGGCCTCGCGCGCCTCGGGCACCGCCGCGCCCACGGCCTCGCGAATCGCGAGAAACACCGAGAACGGCAACAGCAGGGGCGGTTCGCCCACGGCCTTCGAGCGGAACACCGTCGGTTCCACGTTGTCGTTGCCGCCGCTGCGATAGAGCCTCACGTCGAACGCCTCGGGCGTGTCGCTCACCGCCGGAATCTTGTAGGTGGACGGCGCATGCGTCATGAGCCGCCCGTCGCGGTTCCACCAAAGCTCCTCGGTGGTGAGCCAGCCCATGCCCTGGATGAAGCCGCCTTCCACCTGGCCGAGGTCGATGGCCGGATTGATCGACTGGCCCGCGTCGTGCAGCACGTCGGCGCGCACGAGCTTCCATTCACCCGTGAGCGTATCGACGACCACTTCGGATACCGCCGCGCCATAGGCGAAGTAGTAGAACGGATGGCCGGTCAGCGTGCGTGCGTCCCAATGCACTTTGGGCGTGGCGTAGAAGCCATCGGACCACAGTTGCACACGCTTCATGTAGGCGAGTTCGACGAATTCGCCAAACGCAATCGCCTTACCGTTCGCTCGCACCTGGCCATCTTCGAACGCGACGTCTTCGGGCGAGCCGCCGTATTGCGCCGCCGCGAAGGCCGCGAGGCGCGCGCGGATCGTGAGCGCTGCGTCTTCGGCGGCCTTGCCGTTGAGGTCGCTGCCCGTGGAGGCGGCCGTCGCCGACGTATTGGCGACCTTCGAGGTATCGGCGGCGCTCACGCGCACGCGTGCGAGCGGCAAGCCGAGCGTGCCCGCCACGACCTGCGCGACCTTGGTGTTGAGCCCCTGGCCCATTTCGGTGCCGCCGTGGTTCACGAGCACCGAGCCGTCGCGGTACACATGCACGAGCGCGCCCGCCTGGTTCAGATGCGGCACGTTGAACGAGATGCCGAACTTGACCGGCGTGAGCGCCAGGCCGCGCTTGAGCACGGGGCTCGTGCGGTTGTATGCGGCGATGGCCACGCGGCGCTCGTGATAGCGGCTCGACGCAAGCAGTTCGTCGGTCAGCGGCGCGAGCACGTTGTCCTCCACGCGCTGGCCGTACGGCGTGACATCACGCTCGCCGATGCCGTAATAGTTCGCGCGCCGCACATCGAGCGGATCGCGGCCCAGTGCGCGCGCGATCTCGTCGAGCATCACCTCCATCACGAGCGCGCCTTGCGGGCCGCCGAAGCCGCGAAACGCGGTGTTCGACTGCGTGTTCGTCTTGCAGCAGAGCGCGACGATTTCGACATCCGAAAGAAAGTAGGCGTTGTCGAAGTGACATACCGCGCGCGTGGCGACCGCGCCCGAAAGATCGGCCGAATAGCCCGCGCGCAGCGCGATCTCGACGCGCGCGCCGAGCAGCCGTCCTGCGTCGTCGTAGCCCGCCTCGTAGGTGTAGAGCGCGTCGTGGCGCTTGCCGGTGATCATGAAGTCGTCGTCGCGATCGGCGCGCAGCTTCACGGGGCGCTGCAGCTTGTGCGCCGCGAGCGCGGCGACGCACGCGAACAGCGCCGACTGCGATTCCTTGCCGCCGAAGCCGCCGCCCATGCGCCGGCATTCGCAACTCACGCGATGCGCGGGCCAGCCGAGCGTATGCGCGACGACCTGCTGCATTTCGCTCGGGTGCTGTGTCGAGCTGTAGACGAGCATGCCTGTCTGCTCCTGCGGGAGCGCGTAGGCCACCTGGCCTTCGAGATAGAACTGCTCCTGGCCGCCCACGGCAAACGTGCCCGCGAGGCGATGCGGCGCCGCGGCGAGCGCGGCATCGGGTGCGCCGCGCACGAGACGCAGCGGGGGCAGCACGTAATGCTGGAGCGTGCGCGCCTCTTCGATGCTGAGAACGGGTTCGAGCGGCGCGTAGCGCACGACGTCTTCGCTGGCGGCGAGCCCTGCAGCGCGGCGTGCGAGCTCGTGGCTCGTGGCGATCACCGCGAACACGGGTTGCCCGAGATATTGCACGACGTCGCTCGCGAGCACCGGATCGTCGTGCACGACCGGGCCGCAGTCGTTCTCGCCGGGGATGTCGGCGGCAGTGAGCACCGCAAGCACGCCCGGCGACGAGCGCACACGGTCGAGATCCAGCGCGACGATGCGTGCGTGCGCATGGCGCGCGAGGCCGAGCGCCGCGTGCACGGTGCCGTGCAGTTCGGGAATGTCGTCGGTGTAGCGCGCCTCGCCGCTCACGTGGGCATCGGCGGATTCGTGCGGTAGCGGCGCGCCGAGCGCGCGCTCGTGGGCGTGCTCATCGCCTTGCTGCGGGCGCATGACGAGCGCTTCGGCCTGATCGTTCATGGCGTGACTCCCGCGGCTGCAGTGCCCTGGTCATCGTCGTCGCCTTCGGCGAAAGCGAACGCGTTGACGTCGCACAGCGCGAGCGGGGCCTCGTCGCGCGTTTCGAGCCAGCAGCGCCACAGCAGATTGCGCGCGACCTTCAGGCGATAGGCACCGCTCGCGCGCATGTCAGTGAGCGGCTGATAGTCGGTGGCGAGCGCATCCATCGCGCGCTGCGCACTGGCCTCGTCCCAGCGTGCGCCGGTGAGCGCGGCTTCGGCAAGCGCGGCGCGCTGCGGGATCGCGGCCATGCCGCCGTAAGCGATACGTGCGCTCGCGAGTGTGCCGTCCTCGCGCACGTCGAGTGCGAACGCGGCGCACACCGCCGAGATATCCTGGTCGTAGCGCTTCGAGACCTTGTAGGTGCGAAAGCGCAGTGTCGGCGCGGGGCGCGGCACGCGGACCGCTTCGACGAATTCGCCCGCTTCGAGCGCGTTCTGCTGGTAGCCCGTGTAGAAGGCCGCGAGCGGCAGCGTGCGCACGTGCGCCGCGCGGCGCAGCACGAGCGTGGCATCGAGCGCGAGCAGCGCGGGCATGGAGTCGCCGATCGGCGAGCCGTTCGCGACGTTGCCGCCGAGCGTCCCCGCATTGCGAATCGGCAGCGAGGCGAAGCGCGCCCACAGTTCCGCGAGTTCGGGGTAATCGATGGCGAGCGCGGCGTAGGCAGCTTCGAGCGAGACGGCCGCGCCGATCGTGAGCGTCTGCGCGTCGCGCGAAACGGTCGTCAGTTCCGCGACGTTGCCGGTGTAGATGAGGTCGCCCAAGTCGCGGAACTGCTTCGTGACCCACAGGCCGATATCGGTGCTGCCCGCGAGCACCCGCGCGTCAGGATGCGCGGCACGCAGCGCCGCGAACGCGGCGAGCGTGCGCGGCGCGTAGAGCGTGCTTTCACCGTGCGCGGCGCCTCGCACGTCGGGGCCGCGATATTCGAAGGTGCCGGTGCGCTGCAGCGCGCGCAGCTGCGCTTCGACGCGGGCGCGATCGAGCGCCACGCGTGCATGGCAGGTTTCGTCGAACATGCGCAGCGACGCTTCGATGATCGGCCGGTAGCCGGTGCAGCGGCAGAGGTTGCCCGAGAGCGCCTCGTTGATCTCCTCGCGGGTCGGCAGGCCCGCACCGATGGGCTGGTTCTCGTAAAGCGCCCACATGGACATGACGAAGCCCGGCGTGCAGAAGCCGCACTGCGAGCCGTGGCAATCGACCATCGCCTGCTGGACCGGGTGCAGTGCGCCGTCCGGCTGGCGCAGGTCTTCGACGGTATAGAGCGCGCGTCCATCGAGGGTCGGCAGGAACTGGATGCAGGCGTTGACGGCCTTGAGCGCGAGATGACCTTCGCTGTCGAGTTCACCCACGACGACCGTGCACGCGCCGCAGTCGCCCTCCGCGCAGCCTTCCTTGGTGCCGCAGGCATGCAGATCCTCGCGCAGATGCTGAAGCACCGTGCGCGTGGGAGGCAGGTCGCGCACTTCGTGCACGGCGCCTCGGTGGAGGAAGCGGATGGTTTGCGTTGTCATGGTGAACCCGGGGACATTGCGGATCAGGCGCGCGTTACGAGAGGGGCGCGCCAACACCGGCCTCGCGCACGTAGATCGCCATCCAGTTCCGAAGATAGCACCGCTTGCCGCAGGAAAGTATTTCCCCCGCAAGATGGGGGTTATGTGACTTGGGTCATGACGCCGTCACAGCGCGCACGGCGGCGCAACGCCGCTGCGTGCGGCAATCGCGCCCGGATGGCCGGGGAAGGTGCGCAAGTCGTGCGCGATTCGATGCTACGGTGCAAGGCTCACGCTCGCCTCGCGCTGGCGGGCGGGCCGCCCGATGGCTGGGCGGCGCAAGCGTTTGAAGAGCCGGCGGAGCCTGAAATGGCGCGGTGCGCCCTTTGACCGGTCAGCGGCGGATGCCGGGCCACGACACCTGGCGGCGCCGGTTGCGCCACAGGCTCAGGATCACGGCCAGGAACACGATGATGAAGGCGAGCAGCGACCACACCGGCATGGTCAGGCCGAGCGTCGGCGGATAGGTGGTTTCGCAAAGACCCTGGACCTTGAACACGCCGGGCAGCCAGTGCGCGAAAGGCAGGCTATCGACGATGGGCTGCAGCGTGTCGAAACCGCAGCTGTAGTTGGGGAACGCCTGCACCCAGACGAGCTTCGCGGACGCGACTGCGCCGCCTGCCGCCGAAAGCACCACGAGCGCTTCGAGCACGCGCACGCCGCGCCAGCTCGTCATACGCGCGCCGAGAAAGGCGAAGACCGCAATCAGGATCAGGAAATAGCGCCCCAGGATACACAGCGGGCACGGGTCCTGATGCTCGACATACTGGAAGTACAGGGCGCCGCCCAGGAGCGCGAGGCAGATCAGGCCAAGGAGGACCAGCAGGCCGCGCTCGCGGCGCAACAGCGCGTTATCGTCGTTCATGAGGCTCGTTCGTTCGGGTTATCTGGCGCAGCGCACGGGCGGCTGCGACGGCGTGACGGGATTCTAGCGCGAAGGTTGCGCGCGGCGCGGACGTGTCCTTGCCCGCGCGCAGGGGGGCTCAAGCGATTTCCGCTCAAATCAGCGCAGCGGCGCGAGCACGGCCTCGACGCCGCGGCCAATGGCGAGCAGCGCGTCATCGTTGTCGGGCGCGGCGGCGAGCATCAGCCCGACTGGCGCTGCGCCGTAGTGGTGGCATGGCAGCGAGAGCGCGCAGGCATCGAGGAAGTTGAACGCGCTCGGGTTGCGCAGCACGAGTGCATTAGTGCGCGCGAAGACATCGTCGTCGGCGGCAAGCGGGGCGACGGGCGGCGGCGCGATGGGGACAGTCGGCGCGATCACGGCGTCGAAGCGCGACCAGAGCGTAGCCTGCGCCTCGGCCATGACCGACGCGCGCGCGGCGATCAGATCCAGATAGTCGACGGCCGTCGCGTGCTCGCCCTTCAGGATGCGCACCAGCACGCGCGGGTCGTACTGGTCCCGATGCTTCGCAATCAGCTCGCGATGCCATGCATACGCTTCCATCGGCGAGAAGCCGATGCGGTTGATCTCGGCGAAGCGCTCGAAGGCGGCGAAGCGGACTTCGCTCACGATCGCGCCGGCGGCATCCAGATGCTTGAGCGCCGTATCGATCGTTTCCGCGACTTCGGGGTCCACGTCGTCGGTCACGTAGTGGGTCAGCACGCCGAGGCGCACGCCTTCGAGGTGGCGCGTGGCCGGCACGTGCGGCGCGAGCCCGGCGAGCACGCGGTCCGTGAGCGCGCAGCACGCCACCGTGTTGCCGATCGGGCCAAACGAGTCGAGCGTGGTGGAGAGCGGCACGCCGCCCGTTTTCGGAATGCGCCCGGCGGTGGGCTTGAAGCCCGTGAGACCGCAAAACGCGGCGGGAATGCGAATGGAGCCGCCGGTGTCGGTGCCGAGCGCGACGGCGGCCATGCCGTCCGCGACCGAGGCCGCCGCGCCCGAGGACGAGCCGCCCGCCACGCGCGCGTCGCCTGCCACGCCGCGGCGCCAGGGCGAGAGCGGCGTGCCGTAGTGCGGATTCAGGCCGAGCCCCGAGAACGCGAATTCGCTCATGTTGGTGCGGCCGACCAGCACTGCGCCCGCATGGCGCAGCCGCGCGACGGCGGTGGCGTCCTCTTTGGCGGGCGCCGCGTTCGCGAGCGCCGTGGAGCCCGCGCGCGTGACTTCGCCCGCCACGTCGAAAAGATCCTTCACCGAGACGGGGATGCCCGCGAGCGGCGAAAGCACCGTGCCGGACGCGCGCAGGCGGTCGTGCGCGTCGGCGGTGGCGCGCACGCGCTCGGCGTCGACCTCCGTGAAGACGGTCGCGCCCTGGCCGGCCGGGTCGGCGATGCGCTCGAGCGCGGCTTCGGCGAGCGCGCGGCTCGTCGTGCGGCCCGCGGCGAGATCGGCCGCGAGCTGGGCGAGGGGAGGGAACGGGGTAAAAGCGGTGGTCATGGCGGCGGAAGACTCGGTCAATGCGCGGCGGCGCGCTGCGCGAAGTTCAGCAAAGCAGGCGGGCGGCCCGTCGGCGAAGGGCGCCGAGGGCGGTCGGCGCCTGCAAGGGTCGCATCATTGTAGGTCGGCTTTTTTCCTCGCGTGCGATTTGGCTCACGCCGTGCATCGGGTAACATGCTCAGACTCGATAGCTATTTGTAAGGAAAGACCTTCATGCACCACGGAATCGGCTTCATTCAGGACCTGGCAGTCGTGATGGCGCTCGCAGGCGTCGTCACCGTGCTGTTTCATCGCCTGAAGCAGCCGGTCGTGCTCGGCTATATCGCGGCGGGCGTGATCATCGGGCCGTACACGCCGCCGTTCCAGCTCATTCACGACGAGCAGACCATCCAGACGCTCGGCGAGCTCGGCGTGGTGTTCCTGATGTTCTCGCTCGGGCTCGAATTCAGCCTGCGCAAGCTCTTCCAGGTGGGCGCGACCGCCATCGTCGCGGCGCTCTCGGAAATCGTGCTGATGCTGTGGATCGGCTACGAGATCGGTCGCGCGTTCGGCTGGGCCACGATGGATTCCCTGTTCCTCGGTGCGATTCTCGCCATCTCTTCGACCACGATCATCGTCAAGGCGCTCTCCGATCTCGGCGTGAAGCGCGAGCCGTTTGCGCAACTCGTATTCGGCATCCTGATCGTCGAGGACATTCTCGGCATTGCCATGCTCGTGCTGCTGGGCGGCATCGCGCAGACGGGCGAGCTTTCGCCGGGCATCGCGCTCATCACGCTCGGCAAGCTGCTGCTCTTCATGCTGGTCTCGCTGCTCGCGGGCATCCTGATCGTGCCGCGCGTGCTCGGCTATATCGCGCGCGTGGGCAACGACGAGATGCTGCTCGTCTCGGTGCTGGGCTTTTGCTTCGGCTTTTGCCTGCTGGTCGTGAAGCTCGACTATTCGATCGCGCTCGGCGCATTCCTGATCGGCGCGGTCATGGCCGAGTCGCGCCATCTGCACCGCATCGAGCATCTCGTCGCGCCGCTGCGCGATGCGTTCTCCGCCATCTTCTTCGTGACGATCGGGCTCATGCTCAACCCGCTCGTGCTGGTCGATTACGCCTGGCCGATCGCCGTGATCTCGATTGCCGTGGTGCTCGGCAAGCTCGTGTCGTGCGGCCTCGGCACCTTTCTCGCGGGCCGCGACGGGCGCACCGCCATGCGCGTGGGCATGACCGTCTCGCAGATCGGCGAGTTCTCGTTCATCATCGCCTCGCTCGGCCTCACGCTGAAGGTGACGAGCGGGTTTCTCTATCCGATCGCCGTGACCGTCTCGGCCATCACGACGCTCACCACGCCTTACCTCATCCGCATTGCCGATCCGCTCTCGCAGCGCCTCGCGCGCGCCATGCCGCCCGCCGTCTCGAACGTGTTCGGCATGTACAGCCAATGGCTGCGCTGCCTCGTGCCGCGCTCGGACGGGCCGACGATCTTTTCGCTCACGAAGCGCATCGTCGTGCAGATTGCCGTGAATCTCGCGCTCGTCTCGGCGATCTTCATCGGCGTGTCGTATGGCGCGCGCTACGCGTCGCCGTTGCTTGCACACTGGATCGGCGACGAGCGCATTCAGCGCGTCGTGCTGTGGAGCGCGGCGCTCGTGCTCGCGATGCCGTTTCTCGTGGCGGTGTGGCGCAAGACGCAGTCGCTCGCGCTGTTGCTCGCCGAAGTGAGTGTGCAGCCGGAGAAGGCAGGGCGCTTCACACGTGCGATTCGTCATGTGATTGCGGAACTGGTGCCCGTGGTCTCGATGTTCGGCGTGTTCCTGCTCGTGGCGGCGCTCTCGGGGACGATCCTGCCGCCCACGGGCTTCCTCGTCGGCGTGCTGGTGTGCGCGGCGGCGCTGACCATGCTGCTGTGGCGCTGGTGCGTGAGGATCCACGCGTCGATGCAGATTGCGTTGCGCGAGACCTTCGACGAGCGTCCGGATGCCTGACCTGAGCATGGTCGAGACGCCGCTGGTGTGACGGGATGTGAGCAATTGTGTGCGGGGGTGGCGGCGGCGTGCCGTGCGACGGATAATCAAAGCCTGTTCATTCGTTCGCGCGCCGCGCGCCTGACCCCACGTCATGAGCGATAACAAATCAGACCAACCCGAGGTCCCTGACGGCGCAAGCCGTCCTGCCGATGCCGGTCCCGCCGGCGCCCCCGCGGCCCCGTCCTCTCCTCCCGCCGGTTCTCCCGGCACTTCTGCTGGTTCTCCCTCCGCATCGCCCTCCGGTTCACCCTCTGGGGAGGCCGCGCAACGTGCCTCGACCGACGCGCCCGAAAGCGCTTCGACCGTTACGCCCAGCGCTGGGGGGGCAGCAGCGGCTTCCACGCCCGGCGAGTTGCCGAAGCAGACGCCGGCGGGCACGACGCCGAGTATTCCGATCAGCGAAACCGCCGAGGCCGGCAAGGCCGCGCCCGCGCCGGCCCCGCATACCGAACCGGCGAGCACGGGCGAGGCGGCAGCGTCTGCTGCGCCGCAACGTCCTGGTGCCGCGCCGGCCGGCTTCGGCCAGGCACCCGACTTTACGGCACATCATCCTCCGCCGCCCGGTGCCATTCCGCCGGAACCGCCGCGCTATCTGCGCGCGAGCGATTCGGCCTGGGCGGTGTTCGGCCGCATCGTCGTGGCGCGAGCGCGGCAACTGTTCGACCGCGCCGGACAGCGCATCACGCAGCGCACGCTGCGCATCGGCGTCTCGGCGCGGATCTTCCACCCGGAGCCGGGCGCGCAAGGGCTGCGCGGCAAGACGTTGCAGTACCTGGAGGAATCGATCGCACACTGGGTGATGTCCCGGGACGTCATCGTGTTCATGATTCCGACGGTCGGGCACCAGGGGATGCTGCACCCGAGCAATATCCGCCTGCGCGATTACGCGAAGCACCTCGATGGCCTGCTGCTCCAGGGCGGCGCCGACGTCTCGCCGCAGACGTATGCGGAAATCTCGCCACGCCCCGAATGGCCGGGCGACCGTGTGCGCGATATGTACGAACTCGAACTGCTGCACGAGTTCGTCGAATCGGGCAAGCCGGTGCTGGGTGTGTGCCGCGGCTGCCAGCTCATCAACGTGGCGTTCGGCGGCACGCTTTACCAGGACATCGCGAGCGACGTGCCGACGGCCGGCGTGCACGTGAGCGAGCATTACGACCAGCATCGACACGCGGTCACGTTCCCGGAGGGCTCGACGTTCGCGACCATGTTCCCGGGGCGGCGCGAGGCGATCGTCAACTCGATTCACCATCAGGCCGTGAGGAATCTCGGACGCGACCTGACCGTCGAGGCCGTGTCGGCGGGCGACGGGCTCATCGAGGCGGTGCGTTACCGGCGCTCGCCGTTCGTCGTGGGCGTGCAGTGGCACCCGGAGTTCCATCGCGCAGGCGGTCCCGAACTGCTCGACTGCACGCCGCTGCTCGACACCTTCTTGCGAACCGCGCGCGAAACCCGCTTCTGATTGCCAACCACGCTGCAACCCCATCCCGGCCGCGCGCAACCTGCGTGCGGCTTTTTTATTTCGGTCGCCTTCCTCGGAGTCCTACCTGATTCCGAGCTCGTCGAGCCGGTATACGTAACGCAGTGCGGTAATGTCGATGCCGCCCATGCGGTCGGGCTCCGAGCCGGAATAGGTCCAACCCTGGCGCTCATAGAACGCAATCGCGGGCGTGTTGCCGTCGAGCACGTACAGATAGAGCTGCGTCTCGCCCTGGGCGCGCGCCCAGTCCTGCGCTGCGCGCATGAGCCGCTTGCCGACGCCGGTGCCCTGATGCGCCGGCAGCGCATGAAGATTGTCGAGCAACACGCCCCAGGGAGAGCCTGGCTGGCGTTCGACGCACACGAAGCCCACGGCCGCACCCGATGCAAGCTCGGCGATCAGAACGAGCCGCCGTTCGCCGCCTGGCGCCTCCATGCGCGCGCGCCAGTAAGCCGCGCGCTCGGCGTCGACTTCGCGCTCGAGAAACGCAGCGGGCAGCAGCGCACGATACGTGGCCTGCCAGCTTGCGGCGTGCATGGCGGCGAGCAAGGGAGCATCGGCGACGGTGGCCGGACGCAGCGTGAGGGCGGGGATTTCGGGCATGCGGATGGCGGACGTGTGGGCGTCTGGATCAGGGCGCGCGTCGGGGGCCGCGCGCCGAGCCCTGCTGCAAGATATTTTGCCCCATTCGAGGATATTCGCGGCGGGCTTGCCACGCATGAAAGCGTGACGAAGTGTAATCGTAATAAAAATGGAAAAAATGACTTCCGTTGATGCTTTTTGCTAGCCTCTTTTAAGGAAATGCCCGAATATCTGAGTCCCGGCGCGTACCGCACAATAAAATGCCCGCGCGCGCGCCCGCGCGACCCTCGCTTTACCGCGAGTGATTGTTTCTCACTGTCCCGCGAGCCGCTCAGGCTTCCCGGTCAGTCTCTTCAGAGAGTGTCATGTCTACCGCGTCCCACGCATCCCCAGGCGAATCAAAGTTCCGGACAGTTTTCCGCGTCGTCAGCGGCAACTTCCTGGAAATGTACGATTTCATGGTCTACGGCTACTACGCTTCGGCGATCGCCCGGACCTACTTCCCGAGTGACAATGCGTTCGCTTCGCTGATGCTCACGCTGTCCGTGTTCGGCGCAGGCTTCCTCGTGCGTCCGCTCGGCGCCATCATCCTCGGCGCGTACATCGACCATCACGGCCGCCGCAAGGGCCTCATGCTCACGCTCGGCCTGATGGCGTTCGGCACGCTCGCGGTTGCCGTCGTGCCGGGTTACGCGACCATCGGCATACTCGCGCCGGCGCTCGTGCTGGTGGGTCGCCTGCTGCAGGGCTTCTCGGCGGGCGTGGAACTGGGCGGCGTCTCGGTCTATCTCTCCGAGATCGCGACCAAAGGCAACAAGGGCTTCTACGTCTCGTGGCAGTCGGGCAGCCAGCAGGTCGCCGTGGTGTTTGCCGCGCTGCTGGGCGTGCTGCTGCATCGCCTGCTGCCGGTCGAGCACATGACGAATTGGGGCTGGCGTGTGCCGTTCCTCATCGGCTGCCTGATCGTGCCGTTCCTCTTCATCATTCGCCGCTCGCTCCAGGAAACGGAGGAGTTCGCGAAGAGGAAGCATCGTCCCTCGATGGGCGAAATCATGGCGTCGATGGTGCAGAACTGGGGCGTCGTGATTGCCGGTATGGGCATGGTCATCATGACCACCGTGTCGTTCTACCTCATTACCGCCTATACGCCGACCTTCGGCAAGGAAGTGCTCAGGTTGAACGAGATCGACACGCTGATCGTGACGGTTTGCATCGGCTTGTCGAATCTCTTCTGGCTGCCGGTTTCCGGCGCGGTTTCGGACCGTGTGGGCCGCCGCCCGATGTTGATCACCTTCACTGTGCTCACGATCCTCACCGCCTATCCCACGGTGCAGTGGCTCGTGGCGGAACCGTCGTTCGGCCGCCTGCTCACGGTCGAGTTGTGGCTGTCGTTCCTCTACGCCTGCTACAACGGCGCGATGGTCGTGGCGCTCACCGAAGTCATGCCCGCCGACGTGCGCACCGCCGGCTTCTCGCTTGCCTACAGCCTCGCGACGACGATCGGCGGTTTCACGCCGGCGATCTCGACCTACCTCATTCACGTGAGCGGCAACAAGGCTGCGCCGGGTGCGTGGATGGGCGTCGCGGGCGTGTGCGGCCTGATCGCGACGCTCGTGCTCTATCGCACGCCGGAAGCGCGCAATCAGTACAAGGCGGCTTGATTTGCGGATCGGTTGATCTGCGATTTCGCGGCAAAAGCAATAAAAAACGGGGCGCTCAGGCGCCCCGTTTTTCATTGTGTCGCTTACGCGTCGCGCAACTCGCGCGCGACCGTCTCCACGACTTCCGTCCACGCATGCGGGCGCGGCTGACGCACGAGTCGCGCGCGCGGGTACCAGGGGCTTTCGTCGGTGCCCGCAAACCAGCGCCAGTCCGCGGCGAACGGCAGCATGACCCAAAGTTTTGCGCCCAGCGCGCCCGCGAGGTGGGCGATCGACGTATCGATCGACACGACGCCGTCCAGACGTTCGATCACGGCAGCGGTATCCGCGAAGTCCTGCAGCTTGCGGCCCAGCCGGTGGATCGAGCGCGCTCGCGGATGCGCGTCGAGCGCCGCGTGCTCAGCGGCGCTGAGTTCGGGCTGCAGGACGATCCAGTCGATGCCGTCGAGCGCGAAGAGCGGTTCGAGCGCGGCGAGCGCAATCGCGCGATTTTCGTGCTTCTGGATGCGTCCGGACCACGCGAGGCCGATCTTGCGCCGCGCCTGGCCGCCCAGCGAGCCGCGCCACTTGCGCCTGTAGGCAGTGCTCGCGTTGAGGTAGGGCGTGCGCGCCGGCAGTGTGTCGATGCTCGTGCCGAGCGCGAGCGGCAGCGAGAGGAGCGGGCAGTGCAGGTCGGCGGCCGGCCGCGGCGCGCCCTGCTCGACGAGCGTGACACGCCAGGCCTCGGCCGCGGGCGCGATGAGCGGCACGAGCGCGCGCTGCACTTCGAGCACGACGCGCGCACTGGCTTTCTGTGCCACGGCCACGACTTGCGGCACGAAGCGCACGAACTGAAGCGTGTCGCCGAAACCCTGCTCGGCCTCTATCAGCAGCGTGCGGCCGTTCAGGGGCTCGCCGTGCCAGCGTGGCAGCGCACTTTGCGGCGTGCGCGGCGCAATCGGTGCACTCACCTGCGGGGGCGGGGTGTAGCCCGCGCCGCGCGGTGCGTTGGCGTGCGCCTCGTCGCGTGCGGCCGGATCGAGCCGCCATTCGTACCCGGGCAGTCCACGCCGGAAGTCGCCGAGCGTGAGCCACGTGAGCGCGCGATTCAAATGCGCGGCGGCCAGATCGGGCCGCACGCGCAGCGCTTCGTCGAAGGCGCGCAGCGCGGCCGCATGGCGGCCGAGCGCGTGATGCGCCACGCCGAGCGCAAGCCAGGCGAGGGCAAATTTCGGATCGAAGCCGATCGCGCGCTCGTAGGGTCCGATGGCAGCGTCGTGGCGGCCGAGCGCGGCGAGCGCATTACCGAGCCCGAAGAGGGCAGGCCCGAAATGCGGCTGCAGCGAAAGCGCCGTTTCGAAGGCGGCCACGGCCTCGCTGTGATGGCCGGTCGCATCGAGCGTATTCGCAAGATTGAAATGCGCGGCGACGAAGCGCGGCTGCACGCGCAGCGCCTTCTGGAACTGTTCGATCGCGCTCGCGCTGTCGCCAAGCGCGTTGAGCGACATGCCGAGATTGTTGTGCGCCCCTGCATGGCCCGGGCGGATCTTGAGCGCGCGGCGAAACGAGTCGGCGGCTTCGGCATGGCGGCCGAGCGCATGCAGCGCGTTGCCGAGATTGTTGTGCGAGGAGGCGTCGCCGGGCTGCAGGCGCACGGCCTGGCCGAACGCGTACATCGCGTCCTCGTGCCGGCCGATCGCCGCATAGGCGTTGCCGAGGTTGTAATGCGCGAGGGCAAAGGCGGGTGCGAGCGTGAGCGCGTTGCGAAAGCGCTCGATCGCGCCTTCCAGTTCGCCGAGTGCCTTGAGCGCGTTGCCCAGGTTCAGCTGGAGCGCGGCGTCGTCAGGGCGCAAGGCGACCGCGCGACGCACGAGGTCCGCGGCTTCGGCGTGCTGGCCTCGCTGATGCCGCAGCACGCCGAGCAGATGCAGCGCATCGACGTGCACGGGATCGGCGGCGAGCGTCGCGCGGTAGTCGCGCTCGGCGTCGTCCAGCCGGCCGTCGCGATGTGCGGCGTACGCGCGGACAAAAAGCTGTTCCATGACTGAAGAAGCAAAACGATCGAGACACAAAGGCGGCATTTTCCCACACTCGCGGACCCGTTCCCGAAGTTGGCCGAATGTTGAATGAAAGTTGACCTGCCGCTGTTGCCGAACTAACATATGAACATCTGTTCATATGTATCGTGCGTAATCATGACCCCAGTTTCCGATGACGAGCGCATCGTACCGCTCGCCGACCTCTTCCGTTTGCTCGGCGACGCAACGCGTCTGCGTATCGTGCTCGCCTGTGTTGAGGACCGCATCGCGGTGGGGGCGATCGCCGACATGCTCGATCTGTCGCCGTCGCTCGTGAGTCACCATCTGCGGCTTTTGCGCGCCGCGCGCGTCGTGCGCGCCGAACGCGAGGGCAAACAGGTGTTCTACACGGCCGCGGACGCGCATATCAGCGCGATGATCGCCGGCATGCTGGAACATGTGGCCGAGCCCTCGGCGCAATGGCAGGAGGGCGCATGAGCGCAGCGGATCACGAACACGCGCATGACGGCGAGGGCGCCGGGAAGCACGAGGGCGAGCACGACCCTGCGCACGACGCCCACGCGCCGCACGGACAGGCTCACACGCACGGCCACCATCACCATCATCACGCGAGCGTCGCGGGCCACGGCCGCGCGTTCGCCATCGCCGTCGCGCTAAACGTCTTCATCGTCGTCGTACAGGCGGTGTACGGCGTGCTCGCGCATTCCACCGCGCTGCTCGCCGACGCCGGCCACAATCTCTCCGACGTGCTCGGCCTGCTGCTCGCCTGGGGCGCCGGGTGGCTCGCCATGCGCCGTCCGTCGGCGCGCTTCACGTTCGGGTTCGGCAGCTCGTCGATCCTCGCCTCGCTCGCCAACGCCGCGCTGCTCCTGCTCGCGTGCGGCGCGATCCTCGCGCAGGCGCTTGGCCGGCTGTTCCATCCGGCGCCGGTCGCGGGCTTCGACGTGTTCGTCGTGGCGACCATCGGCATGGTGGTCAACGGTTTTTCGGCATGGCTTTTCATGCGCGGGCAAAAGGACGACCTGAACATTCGCGGCGCCTTCCTGCACATGGCCGCCGACGCCGGTGTTTCCGCCGCCGTGGCCGTGAGCGGTCTGCTGATTCTTGCGACCGGCTGGAGCTGGATCGATCCGCTCATGTCGATCGCCGTGGTGCTCGTGATCGTGTACGGCACCTGGGGGCTGTTGCGCGAGTCGGTGCGGCTTGCCCTCGCGGCCGTGCCCGAGAACGTCGACATCGTGCGCGTGCGCGGCTTCCTTGTGCAGCAGGAGGGGGTCGTCGACGTGCATGACCTGCACGTCTGGGCGCTTTCGACCACGGGCTGTGCGTTGAGCGCGCACCTCGTGATGCCGGCTGGGCACCCCGGCGACGCCGCGCTCGATCATATGGTCGAGTCGCTCCAGGTGCGCTTCGGCATGCGGCACGTGACGTTGCAGGTAGATCTCGGCACGAGCGAGCATCGCTGCGCACTGGAGATGCCGGACGTCGCGCACAGGCACACGCCAGCGCGCGGGCATCCGCACACGCACTGAAGCGCGGCCATTCGCGCAGCGACTTCCCGCTCGATTCAAAGCGCATTTGATGCGCTGCCGCGCGACCGGTCCCGGCGCGGGCGATACACTAAGGGCCTGCTCACATGAATAACAGGCTTGCGCTGGCCACCAGAAGGGCCGAGCGCAAGGATTGCGACGAAGCGAATACTCAACGTATTCGTGAGGAGCATGACGCAGCGATCGGCCCTTCTGGTGGCCAGCCCCTGTAATGCAATTAGTTGGTTTGGGGAACGTGCCTTGCCGGCCGCATTGCAGCGTCGCGCGTCGCTTGATTGGCTCGGCCAAACGGCGCGCCGCCCTCCTTGCACTGCAGCCGGCAAGGCGCGTTCGCAAGCCTGTTATTCATGTGAGCAGGCCCTTGTATCGTGTCGAGCGCATGGAGGTCTGCATGGCCGTGGCTTCTTCTCTCGCGCCCGTGCTCATCGTGGGCGCGGGACCCACCGGGCTCGCCGCCGCGATGAGTCTTGCGCGCGCGCATATCCCCGTGCGGCTGATCGATCGCGCGCCGCAGCCCGGACGCCACTCGCGGGCGATCGGCATTCAGGCGCGCACGCTCGAGCTGTTCGAGCAGCATCGCATCGTCGAGCCGTTTCTCGAACTCGGCCACCGCGCCCATATTGCGAATCTCTATTCGAACGGTCAGCGCCGCGCGCGGCTCGACTTCGATCCGCTCTTCACGCGCTATCCCTATCTGCTCTTCATTGAACAGACGGTTACCGAACGCATCCTCGGCGGGCATCTCGCGACGCTCGGCGTGGAGATCGAGCGCGGCTGCGAACTGCTGGAGTACACCCAGGGCTCGGCCGGCGCGAGCGCGGAAGTGCGCCGCCCGGACGGGCGCGTCGAGTCGGTGCGCTGCGCTTACGTGATCGCCGCCGACGGCGCGCATAGCACCGTGCGCCATCGCCTCGACATGAAGTTCGACGGCGAGACGATGGCGCAGTCGTTCCTGCTCGCCGACCTGAGCGCGAGCACGCCCTGGTCCGACGACGAGTTCCACATCTTCGCCTCGGGCGACGGTCTCGCCGCGCTCTTTCCGTTCGGCCACGGCCGTTACCGCCTGATCGCCGATCACAAGGCCATGCTGCCCGCCGCGCCCGAAGGCACGATCCCCGTGCCCACGCTGGAAGAGTGCCGCGACATCATCCTGCAGCGCGTGCACCATCCGGTGTCCGTCTCGGACATGAGCTGGGCTTCGTACTTCAGCGTGAACAGCCGCATGGTGCGGCAGCTGCGCGTCGAGCGCACCTTCTTTGCCGGCGACGCCGCACACGTGCACAGCCCCGCCGGCGCGCAGGGCTTGAACACCGGCATCCAGGAAGCCTTCAATCTGGGCTGGAAGATCGCGCGCGTGCACGCGCGCGGCGCGCCCGAGCGCCTGCTCGACACCTATCATGCGGAGCGTTATCCGATCGAGCGGCTCGTGCTGCAGCAGACGAGCTTCATGACGCAACTGGTGGAAGCCGATCACGGCCCGCTCAAGCTGCTGCGCGAGCGCGTGATGCCGGCGCTCGTCGCGCTCGGGCCGCTGCGCGACGCGGCGCGCCAGGCGGTGAGCGAGCTGTCGATCCAGTACCGCCGCAGCCCGCTCACGCTCGAGCGCGTGCTGGACGGCGGCCCTCGCGCGGGCGAGCGCGCCCCGGATGCATTCGTGCGCGTGGTGAACGGTCCGCTTGGCAAGGCGCCGGGCAAGGGGCGCATCTTCGATCTGCACGACCCGGCGTGCTTTTCGTTGTTCCTGCTGGTGGAGGGCGACGCCGAAGCCGCAGCGGCGAAAAACGGTGCAGAGGTGAGCGCAATGCTCAAGCGTCTTGCCGAAGCCGTCGAGCGGCTGTTTCCGCAGGCGCTGCGAGTGTGGTGGATCGCCGATCTCGCCAATGGCGAGACGCCGCTGGCGGGCGAGGGCGCGGCAACGCTCACCGAATCGTACGGGCGCACGCGGCCCGCGTTTTATCTGATGCGGCCCGACGGCTATATCGGCGCGCGGGGGCGTCCCGCGTCGGACCTCAATGCCCTGCTGCGCCACTGCGAGACGTGGTACGCGGCTGCGGGCTTTGCCCAGGCGCCGGCGGTCTGAACCGCGCGGCGCCGTGCGTCTCATGTGACGGGCCGGCTGGCCCCGCTCAAGCCGCCGCGGGCGTCAGCGCCTCGCGATGCTTCGTGAGCGAGGCGAGCACGATCTCCGTGAAGCCCGCTTGTTCGCCTTCGCCATCGAGCGCCGCGAGCAGCGTGCGGCGCATACGCGGCTCCCAGAACTTGCGGATGTGCTCCGCGATGCCCGTGAGCGCTTCCTCGCGATCGGGCAGCGAGTCGAAGAACATGCCTATCTGGTTCGCCATTTCGATCAAGTGATCCGCTTTCATCGCTTTATTTCCCTGAGGTTGTAAGCGGTTCGCGCTTGCTGAGCAGCTCGAGCTGGGTGGTGTTGAAGCGCGAGTATTCGCGCTGCCACTCCGAAGGCTGCTGCACGTGGCTGACCTGTACGGCCGTCACCTTGTACTCGGGGCAGTTCGTGGCCCAGTCCGAGGCATCCGTGGTGATGACGTTCGCGCCCGACTCGGGGAAGTGGAACGTCGTATAGACCACGCCCGGCTGCATGCGCGTGCTGACTTTCGCGCGCAGCACCGTATGGCCCGCGCGCGATTCGATCCCCACCCAGTCGCCGTCGCGGATGCCGCGGTCTTCGGCGTCCACCGGATGGATCTCGAGGCGGTCCTCCTCGTGCCAGCGCGAGTTCTCGGTGCGGCGGGTTTGCGCGCCCACGTTGTACTGCGAGAGGATGCGGCCCGTCGTGAGCAGGAGCGGGAAGCGGCGCGTGACCTTCTCCGGCGAGGCGATGAACTTCGTGATGACGAATTTGCCCTTGCCGCGCACGAACTCGTCGATGTGCATGATCGGGGTGCCTTCGGGCGCATCTTCGTTGCACGGCCACTGGATGCTGCCCATCTCGTCGATCTTCTTGTACGAGACGCCGTGGAACGTTGGCGTGAGGCGCGCGATCTCGTCCATGATCTGCGACGGATGCGTGTAGTCCATCTCGTAGCCGAGCGCACGCGAGAGCAGGATCGTCACTTCCCAGTCCGAGTAGCCGGCGATCGGCGGCATGACCTTGCGCACGCGCGAGATGCGGCGCTCGGCGTTGGTGAACGTGCCGTCCTTTTCGAGGAACGACGAGCCCGGCAGCAGCACGTGCGCGTACTTCGCCGTTTCGTTCAGGAAGATGTCCTGCACGACGATGCATTCCATCGACGCAAGCGCCGCCGCCACGTGCTGCGTGTTCGGGTCGGACTGAACGATGTCCTCGCCCTGGCAGTAGAGGCCCATGAAGGTGCCGTCGAGCGCCGCTTCGAACATGTTCGGAATGCGCAGGCCCGGCTCGCTTTGCAGCGCGACGTTCCAGGCCGCCTCGAACTCGCCGCGCACGATCGAATCGCCCACGTGGCGGTAGCCCGGCAGCTCGTGCGGGAACGAACCCATATCGCACGAACCCTGCACGTTGTTCTGGCCGCGCAGCGGATTCACGCCCACGCCTTCGCGGCCGATGTTGCCCGTGGCCATCGCGAGGTTGGCGATGCCCATCACCATCGTCGAGCCTTGTGCGTGTTCCGTGACGCCGAGGCCGTAGTAGATCGCCGAATTGCCTTGCTGCGCATAGAGGCGCGCGGCGGCGCGCACCTGCTCGGCGGGCACGCCGGTCACTTCGGCCATCGTTTCGGGCGAGTTTTCCGGCAGCGAGACGAAATCGCGCCATTGCTCGAACGCGCGCGTCTCGCAGCGCTCCGCCACGAACGACTCGTTGACGAGCCCTTCGGTCACGATCACGTGCGCGATCGAGTTGATCATCGCGACATTGGTGCCCGGGCGCAGTTGCAGGTGATGCTCGGCCTTCACGTGCGCGGTATCGACGATGTCGATGCGGCGCGGATCGACGACGATGAGCTTCGCGCCCTGACGCACGCGGCGCTTCAGACGCGAGCCAAACACCGGATGGCCGTCGGTGGGGTTCGCGCCGATCACGATAATCACGTCGGAGTGATCGACCGAAGCGAAGGTCTGCGTACCCGCCGATTCGCCGAGCGTGGTCTTGAGACCGTAGCCCGTTGGCGAGTGACACACGCGTGCGCAGGTATCGACGTTGTTGTTGCCGAACGCGGCGCGCACGAGCTTCTGGACGAGGTAGGTTTCCTCGTTCGTGCAGCGCGACGACGTGATGCCGCCGATCGAATCGCGCCCGTGCTTCGCCTGGATGCGGCGGAACTCGCTCGCGGCGTAGTTGATCGCTTCGTCCCAGCTCACTTCGCGCCACGGATCGGTGATCTTCGCGCGGATCATCGGCTTCTTGATGCGATCCTTGTGCGTCGCGTAGCCCCATGCGAAGCGGCCCTTCACGCAGGCATGGCCTTCGTTCGCCTGGCCGTTCTTGTGCGGGACCATGCGCACGACTTCATTGCCCTTCATCTCGGCCTTGAACGAGCAGCCCACGCCGCAATAGGCGCAGGTCGTCACGACCGAGTGCTCGGCCTGGCCCAGCATCACGACGGTCTTTTCCTGCAGCGTCGCGGTCGGGCACGCGGCGACGCAGGCGCCGCACGACACGCATTCCGAGTCCATGAACGATTCGCTCGCGCCGGCGGCGACGCGCGATTCGAAGCCGCGCCCGGCGATGGTCAGCGCGAACGTGCCTTGCGTCTCTTCACAGGCGCGCACGCAACGATTGCAGACGATGCACTTCGACGGGTCATACGTGAAGTACGGATTCGATTCGTCCTTCTTGTCCTTCAGGTGATTCGCGCCGTCAAAGCCGTAGCGCACTTCGCGCAGGCCCGTCACGCCGGCCATGTCCTGCAGTTCGCAGTCGCCATTGGCGGGGCAGGTGAGGCAGTCGAGCGGGTGATCGGAGATGTAGAGCTCCATCACGTTGCGGCGCAGCTTCTGCAGCTGGTTGCTTTGCGTGCGCACCTTCATGCCCGCTTCGACCGGCGTCGTGCACGAAGCGGGATAGCCGCGACGGCCTTCGATTTCCACGAGACACAGACGGCACGAACCGAACGGTTCGAGCGAGTCGGTGGCGCAGAGCTTCGGCACGTTGATGCCGGCCTCGATCGAGGCGCGCATCACCGACGTGCCGGCCGGCACGGTGACGGACTGGCCGTCGATCTCGAGCGTGACGTCCACGTCGGCGTGAACGAGCGGCGTGCCGAAATCGGTATCGTCGAAGGGCGAGCGTTGCTTCTTTGCCTGGGACTTGCAGGCGCAATTGCCGGAACCGCAACCACCGGCTTGGGACATGAGCGTGTCGGACATGGTGGTTCCTCGTTCAGGCGGCCGCCGGTTGCTGGCCTGCTTGTTGGGCGACGGGTTCGAGACCGAAATCTTCAGGGAAATGGTTGAGTGCGGAGATCACGGGGTAGGGCGTCATGCCGCCCATCGCGCACAGCGAGCCGGACACCATCGTGTCGCACAGGTCGCGCAGCAGCGTAACCTGCTTTTCGGACGTGTCGCCCTTGCGGATCTTCGCGATCACCTCGACGCCGCGCGTCGAGCCGATGCGGCACGGCGTGCACTTGCCGCACGATTCGAGCGTGCAGAACTCCATCGCGTACTGCGCGAGTTCGGCGAGATTCGACGTGTCGTCGTGCACGACCAGGCCGCCGTGGCCCACGACCGCGCCAACGGCCGCATACGCTTCATAGTCCATGGGAATGTCCCACTGGCTTTCGGGCAGATAGGTGCCGAGCGGGCCGCCCACCTGCACCGCGCGTGCCGGACGGCCGCTGGCGGTGCCCCCGCCGTAGTCGACCATCAGTTCGCGCAGCGTCACGCCGAACGCAAGCTCCACGAGCCCGCCGCGCGCGATATTGCCCGCGAGCTGAAACGGCAGCGTGCCGCGCGAGCGGCCCATGCCGAAGTCCTTGTAGAACGCCGCGCCCTTCGCGAAGATGATCGGCACCGTGGCGAGCGTGATGACGTTGTTGATGACCGTGGGCTTGCCGTACCGGCCGGCGAGCGCCGGCAGCGGCGGCTTGGCGCGCACGATGCCGCGCTTGCCCTCGAGCGACTCGAGCAGCGCCGTTTCCTCGCCGCATACGTAGGCGCCCGCACCCTTGGCCACGAACAGTTCGAAGCGCTTGCCGCTGCCGAGCACGTCGTCGCCGAGCCAGCCGGCAGCACGTGCGCGGCGAATGGCTTCTTCGAGCGCTTCGATCGAATGCGGATACTCGCTGCGCACGTAGATATGGCCCACGGTCGCGCCCACCGCGATGCCCGCGATCGTCATGCCCTCGATCAGCACGTACGGATCGCTTTCCATGACGAGGCGGTCCGAGAACGTGCCCGAATCACCTTCGTCTGCGTTGCAGACGATGTACTTCTGGTCGGCATGCGCGTTCGCAACCGTGCGCCACTTGATGCCGGCCGGGAACGCCGCGCCGCCGCGGCCGCGCAGGCCCGACTCGAGCAGCGCTTCGCAGATATCGGCGCCGGTCATCTTCAACGCATTGCGCAATCCTTCGAGGCCGCCGTGGGCGACGTAGTCGTCGGTGGAAAGCGGGTCGGTGATGCCGATGCGCACGAACGTGAGGCGCTGCTGCTTGCGCAGATACGGAATTTGCTCGACGAGGCCGACGCTGCGTGCGTGCTGGCCGCCTTGCAGGAAGCCGGCGTCGAAGAGTGCGCCGACTTCATCGGGTTCGACGTTCGCATAGCCTACGCGGCCATCGGGCGTTTCGATTTCGACGAGCGGTTCGAGATAAAGCAGGCCGCGCGAGCCGTTGCGCACGAGTTCGATGCTCGCGCCGCGCGCGGCGGCTTCGCGTTCGATGGCCTCGGCGATGGCATCCGCGCCGAGCGCAAGCGCCGAGGAGTCACGGGGAACGTAGACGCGAGTCATGCGGCCTCCTCGGTGCGCACGGTCGCGAGCGCGGCTGCGTAGAGCTTGTCGAACTTCTGCGGGGTCACTTTTGCGTGCAGCGTGCCGTTAATCATCATGGTGGGCGAGAGCGCGCATTGCCCGAGGCAATAGACGGATTCGAGCGCGACCGGGCCTTCATGCGCGTGCGCGTGTTCGGCGTCGTGGCCGTGCTGTCGGAACCGGCAGCCGGTATGCGACTCGACGTGCTGCGCGAGCGCCTCGCTGCCCATGCTGCGGCAGGCCTCGGCGCGGCACAGCTGAACCGTGACCGGCGCGGGCGGCGCAGTGCGGAAGTGGTGATAGTAGGTGATCACGCCGTGGACCTCGGCGCGCGAGAGATTCAGCGCCTTCGAGAGCGGCACGACCGTGGACGGCGGCACGAAGCCGACTTCGTCCTGGATCGCATGCAGGATCGCAAGCAGCGTGCGGCCTGGTTGTGCGTGACGCAGGACGAGATCGTCCGGCGCGCTAACAGCTGTCTCTTCCATCATGGGGCTTCTCCTGGGCATATATGCACTTGTTATTCATAAAGTGTGCATCTATGCTGCGGTTGTCTTGTTGTCTGACCGAACAATAGGCCCGTGGAAAGGCAGACGCAATAGGAAGGAAAATTTCATAATGATCAAGGTCGAGTGCCATGCGCAGCTAGTCGTGCGCGACGCGGACGGCCGCGAGGCAAGCCTGACGGACGTTGTACCGTTGCTTGCGCTCGTCGCCGAGGAAGGAAGCATTGCGCAGGCCGCGCAGCGTAAGGGTTTGTCCTATCGCCATGCGTGGGGCGTTTTGCGTGAAGTCGAGGAGCGCCTGGGGGGCGCGTTGATCGCGAAAGCGCGTGGCCGCGGCTCCGTTCTCTCCGAATTGGGCGAGGCTGTGCTGCGCTCCCAGCGCCTGTGCGGGGAGCGGCTGCAGGGCAACCTCGAGGCGCTGGCCAGTGAAGTGGCGAGCGACCTGAACCGCTGGCTCGCGCCCGACGCTCAGGATCTGCGCATCCATGCTTCGCACGGCTACGCGGTGGCGGCGCTCGTGACGGCGCTCGTCGCCGACCAGGTGCCCGTGGAGATCAAGTACCGCGACAGCGTCGATGCGATCACGGCGCTCGCGCGCGGCGAATGCGATCTTGCCGGCTTTCATCTACCGCGCGGCGATTTTCGGGCCGCCTGCGCCAACGCCTACCGGAGCTGGCTCGACCCGCAGCGGCACGTGCTCATCCATCTCACGCAGCGCAAGCAGGGACTCTTCGTCGGGCGCGGCAACCCAAAGCAGATCACAGGTCTCGCCGACCTCGCGCGCGGCGATATCCGTTTCGTGAACCGGCCACCGGGCTCGGGCACGCGCATGCTGATCGATCTGCTGCTCACGCGCATCGGCGTCGATCCTGAGCGCGTGAACGGTTATGCGTCGTCGGAACTCACGCATTCGGCGATCGCGGCATTTGTGGCGAGCGGAATGGCCGACGTGGGCTTCGGGGTTGCGCCGGCGGCGCACCATTTCGGGCTCGATTTCATTGAAATTGCCGACGAAGACTACTATTTCGCGTGTGATCGCGGCCACCTCGCGCACGAGCCGCTGGCGACCGTGCTCGGTTTGCTGCGCGGTGCGGGGTTCCGCGCATCCGTTGCGCAACTGGAGGGATACGATCCGGCGTCGTGCGGCGACGTGTTGGAACTCGAAGCCGCATGGGGCGGGCCGCTCGAGGGCGAGGCGCGGCCGTTGTAACAGAAGGCAATGGAATGGTCGGACTATGCTGCAGACTGAGGCGCTTTTTGTGATACTTTCAGTTTGTATTCGCTCTCACGTTTCAGATGCGCGCCCGTCGCGCCGATCGACCATGAAATTTGTCCTCAAAGTTGGTGCCGCGGCCGCAACGGCGGCAGTGTTGTTTGCTACGTTCAACGTTGCCTTTGCGCAGAATTCGCCGGGCGTGCCTGGCGGTATTCTGAGCGATCAGTTCAAGTTTAACGAGCATCCCCAGATGCAGTTCGCCGCTTCGGCGCCGTCGGCCAAGTATCAGCATGGCAAGCCGACTGCCGCACGCAAGCGTGGCGATCTGGGTGATCAGAACGGCTGTAATCTGCAGTGCCCGCAGGACAATTGATGATCACGGGGCGCACGCGAAAGTTGCGCCGCTTGTGGAGCAAAGAAAAACTCGCGAGGCCTGAACGGGCCGTCGCGAGTTTTTTTCTGTGCGACTGGCTAGAGTGAGGACTGCAGCAAGCAAAAAGCCCCGACAGCCTTGCGGCGCCGGGGCTCGAGTCCGTTCGTCGTGGACGAAAGGAAAAATCTGGTGGAGCCGGCGGGAATCGAACCCGCGTCCAGAAGCAGTCCATAACCAGTTCTACATGCGTAGTTCTGTCGTTTGATTTAACCGGAGCGACGCGGACGAACACGCTGCGCTACGGCGATTCACTGAATTTTCGACCTTGGCGTCGTGACGCCACCAAGGCTTAACTGACGTAAATGACCTCTGGCGGTATTGCTACCGGTCTTGCGACGCTAGCCCGTCAGTGAGCCAGGCAGAGGACGGCGGCCCTTAGGCTGCCAGTGCGAACGTATCGTCGTTTGCAGTTACGTTTTTCCCATTGATTAACGAGGTGACGGGTCCTCGGCATGCCCTGATTACTTCATAACCCCTGTCGAAACCAAGTCGGCCCCAGAGGACGGAACAATTATCCCATAGTTCGCCATATGAGGCGAACCGTGCCCGGTTCAAGGGCGCGCGGGGCTCTTCGCGATCAAAAGCCGCTGTAACACCGCCTCAGGCCGCCTTGCCGATGTGCTGAAGCAGGGCGAACAGTGCCGCCGTGGTGTCCGCGACATATTGCGCGTCCCACTGCGAGGGCGGTACGTCGTTGCCGCAGTAGCCGTAGGCGGCGGCGATCGTCGCCATGCCCGCCGCGGCGCCCGCCTGCACGTCGCGCAGATCGTCGCCGACATAGACCACGCGCTGCGGCGCAATGCCGAGCGCCTCGGCCGCGTGCAGCAATGGCGCCGGATGCGGCTTGGAATAGGGCGTCGTATCGCCGCTCACCACGCAGCTAGCGCGCGTGTCCAGATGCATCAGTTTCACGAGCGGCTCGGTGAGACGGGCGACCTTGTTGGTCACGATGCCCCAGCGCACGCCGCGTGCGTCGAGGTCGTCGAGCACCGCATCGATACCGGCGAAGAGCGCCGTCTCGATGCGCAGATTCGCCTCGTAGTTGGCGAGAAACTCCTCGCGCATGGCGGCGAACTCGCGATCGTCGGGGCCGATCCCGAACGCGCCGCCAATCAGGCCGCGTGCGCCCGCCGAAGCGAGCGGACGCAGCTTCTCGAGCGGCGTGGGCACGAGACCGCGCGCGTGGCGCATCTGGTTGACGGCGGCGGCGAGGTCCGGGGCCGTATCGGCGAGCGTGCCGTCGAAGTCGAACAGCACGGCGTCGCAGGCGGCAAGCGCTGCGGCGCTCTCCGCGGCAGGTTGGGCGTTCGTGGGTGAATTCATGTCTGGAAGCGATGGCGCGGCGCGCCGGTGTGCAGGGAATGCCGCCGGAGCAGGGTGATCCGGCGGCGCCGCTCGCGCAAGAGCCGTCAGGCGCCGCGCCGGCAAGCGATCATGTAATTGACGCTGGAGTCGTTCGACAGCGCGAAGTGCCGCGTGAGCGGGTTATACGTGATGCCCTTGATCTCGGCGACGTGCATGCCGGCGTCACGCACGAACGCGGCAAGCTCCGAGGGGCGGATGAAGCGCGCGTAGTCGTGCGTGCCCTTGGGCAGCATCTGCGCGATGTATTCCGCGCCGATCACGGCGAGAAGATACGACTTCACGTTGCGATTGAGCGTCGAAAAGAACACCCAGCCGCCAGGCTTCACTAGCGTCGCGCAGGCCTTCACGACTTCGGCGGGCTGCGGCACGTGTTCGAGCATTTCCATGCAGGTCACGACGTCGAATGACGCCGGTTCGCGCGCGGCGATCGCTTCGGCTGCGATCAGCTCGTAGTCCACCGTCACGCCGCTCTCGAGGCTATGCAGGTCGGCCACGCCGAGCGCCTCGCGCGACAGGTCGATGCCTTTTACGGTTGCGCCGAGTCCCGCCATCGATTCGGAAAGGATGCCGCCGCCGCAGCCGATGTCGAGCACGCGCCTGGAAGGCAGATGCGCATGGCTGTCTATCCAGGCGAGGCGAATGGGGTTGAGTTCGTGCAGCGGCTTGAATTCGGCGTTCGGGTCCCACCAGCGATGAGCGAGATCGCTGAATTTCTGCAGCTCGTGGGGATCGGCATTCGTCATGTCGTGGCAGCCTGAAGCGCGGTACGGGTCGGAAAGAATAAGCCCAGAGTATACAGGCGGGTGCACAGGGCAGCAAAATGCCGCGCCGTGCCGTCAGGCTTTCCGGAACGATGACGCCGCGCGCAGACAGGCGAAATGAAAGAAGGATAAAGCGCGGGATAAAAAAAGCCCCGCCGAAGCGGGGCTTTTGAGACTTGCGGTCGAGCGCTCGCGATTACTGCTTTTGCGTGCCGACGACTTCGACTTCCACGCGACGGTCCGGTGCGAGGCAGGCGATGAGAGCCTTGCGGTTCTTCTGGTTGCAGCCCGTCGTAACCGGGTTGCGCTTGCCCTTGCCTTCCGTGTAGATACGCTCTGCCGGAACGCCCTTGCTGACGAGGTACGACTTGACGGCTTGCGCACGGCGCAGCGACAGACGGTCGTTGTAGGCGACCGAGCCGATACGGTCGGTGTAGCCCGTCGCGACGACGACTTCGAGGTTCAGAGCCTGGATCTTGCTTGCCAGGTCGTCCAGCTTTTCCTTACCAGCCGGCTTCAGGATGGCCTTGTCGAAGTCGAACAGGGCGTCAGCCTGGTACGTGATCTTCTGGCTGGTGATGGCCGGCGGCGGCGGAGCGACCGGCGGCTGCGGTGCCTGGGCGACCAGGGCGCCATCGCACTTGGCGTTGGCGGTGGCCGGCGTCCAGAATGCATCGCGCCAGCAAAGCTCGTTCGTGCCGTTCATCCACACGTATTCGCCGGTACCATTCACCCAGTTGTCATTGACGGCTTGTCGCGACGCCGGCACCGATTGTGCCTGAGCGGATGCAGCCACAACTGCGGTAGCTGCAATGAACGCGAGCTTTGAAAGTTTATTCATATTTCTCCTCTCGAAATTGAGATTACCGCAGGTTTACTGCGAGCCATATGACGAAGACAAGTCATACATTGCTCGAAGTATAACATTGGCAAGTTGTGGGGAACGCTTTGCGTTGTGTAGACTTCGAGCAGTGTCTAACTTTGTGCGTTGGCATTTTGCCATATCGTTCCCCTCCGACGATAAAAAAAATCCGCCCCTTTCACTGCTGCTGGTCGAACGTGGTACGCCCGCAACAAAAAAGTTCCCTTAATTTTACCTGGTATTGCGCCTGGGTAGCGGGAGCGTCACACATTGTCATCCAAATCAGTGGCGATGCATCTGATTCCGGTTCGCACTGCGGCGTTTGCGCCACGCTCAAGGCGCTTTTGAGCCCTTCGGCTTCACTCCTCTAATAGGTATACGCAGGCGGCGGGCGAGGGTGTCGTGCATGGTAGAATCGCGTGATGCGCTGCGTCCGCGGCGTCCATGCGACAGCTGGGCGTCCCGCGGTGACTGCGGCGACCTCCGCTCTACAAGTTGGGGCGAGGCGCTAGTACACCGCGTGCCCAAATAAGACATCGATAATGGATCAATTCGCCAAAGAGACTCTGCCAATCTCCCTCGAGGAGGAAATGCGCCGCTCGTATCTCGATTACGCGATGAGCGTGATCGTCGGGCGAGCACTTCCGGATGTTCGTGACGGCCTGAAGCCTGTCCACCGGCGCGTGCTCTATGCAATGCACGAGCTGAATAACGACTGGAACCGCGCTTACAAGAAGTCGGCGCGTATCGTCGGCGACGTAATCGGTAAGTACCACCCCCACGGCGACACGGCTGTCTACGACACGATCGTGCGGATGGCGCAGAACTTCTCCCTGCGCTACATGCTGGTCGACGGCCAGGGTAACTTCGGCTCCATCGACGGCGACAACGCCGCCGCCATGCGATACACCGAAATCCGCATGGCGAAGATCGGCCACGAGCTGCTGGCCGACATCGACAAGGAAACGGTCGACTTCGGGCCGAACTACGACGGCAGCGAGAGCGAACCGCAGATCCTGCCGGCGCGCATCCCGAACCTGCTCATCAACGGTTCGTCGGGTATCGCGGTCGGCATGGCCACGAACATTCCGCCGCACAATCTCAACGAAGTCGTCGACGCTTGCCAGCATCTGCTGAAGACCCCGCAGGCAACGATCGACGAGCTGATCGAGATCATTCCCGCACCCGATTTCCCAACCGCCGGCATTATTTATGGCGTCGCCGGCGTGCGCGACGGCTATCGCACCGGCCGCGGCCGCGTCGTGATGCGCGCGGCTACGCACTTCGAGGAAATTGATCGCGGTCAACGCATGGCGATCATCGTCGACGAACTGCCGTATCAGGTGAACAAGCGTTCGCTGCTCGAACGCATTGCCGAGCTCGTCAACGAGAAGAAGCTCGAAGGCATCTCCGATATTCGCGACGAATCGGACAAGAGCGGCATGCGTGTCGTGATCGAGCTCAAGCGCGGCGAAGTGCCCGAGGTCATCCTCAACAATCTGTACAAGGCGACGCAGCTGCAGGACACGTTCGGCATGAACATGGTCGCGCTGGTGGACAACCAGCCGAAGCTGCTGAACCTGAAGGAAATGCTCGAGCATTTCCTCTCGCATCGCCGCGAAGTGCTCACGCGTCGCACGGTGTACGAGCTGCGCAAGGCGCGCGAACGCGGCCACGTGCTCGAAGGTCTCGCCGTTGCGCTCGCGAACATCGATGATTTCATCGAGCTCATCAAGGCCGCGCCCACGCCGCCCATCGCGAAGCAGGAGTTGATGAATCGCTCGTGGGATTCGTCGCTCGTGCGCGAGATGCTCACGCGCGCGGAGCAGGACAATGCGGCGGCAGGCGGGCGCGAAGCCTACCGTCCGGAAGGGCTGAACCCGCAATATGGTATGCAGGCCGACGGCCTCTACCGTCTGTCCGACACGCAGGCGCAGGAAATCCTGCAAATGCGCCTCCAGCGCCTGACCGGCCTGGAGCAGGACAAGATCATCGGCGAGTACCGTGAAGTGATGGCGCAGATCGCCGACCTGCTCGACATCCTTGCGCGCCCTGAGCGCGTAACTGTCATGATCTCCGACGAACTCACCTCGATCAAGAGCGAATTCGGCGACGCCCGCCGCTCGAAGATCGAGATGAACGCCACGGAGCTCAACACCGAAGACCTGATCACGCCGCAGGACATGGTCGTGACCATGTCGCACGCCGGCTATGTGAAATCGCAGCCGTTGTCGGAATATCGCGCCCAGAAGCGCGGAGGTCGCGGCAAGCAGGCGACTTCGATGAAGGACGACGACTGGATCGACACGCTCTTCATCGCCAACACGCACGATCACATCCTGTGCTTCTCGAATCGCGGTCGCGTGTACTGGGTGAAGGTGTATGAAGTGCCGCAGGGTTCGCGCAACTCGCGCGGCCGTCCGATCGTCAACATGTTCCCGCTGCAGGACGGCGAGAAGATCACGGTCGTGCTGCCGGTCAAGGAATTCTCGGCCGACAAGTTCGTTTTCATGGCCACGGCGCTGGGCACGGTAAAGAAGACGCCGCTCGAAGCCTTTAGCCGCCCGTTGCGCAAGGGTATTATTGCGGTCGGTCTCGACGACGGCGACTATCTGATCGGCGCCGCGATCACCGACGGCGAGCACGACGTCATGCTGTTCTCCGACGCCGGCAAAGCGGTGCGCTTCGACGAGAACGACGTGCGCCCGATGGGCCGCGAAGCGCGCGGCGTGCGCGGCATGCAGCTCGAAGACAATCAGCAGGTCATCGCGCTCCTCGTGGCGGGCGACGAGCAGCAGTCGGTGCTCACCGCGACCGAGAACGGTTATGGCAAGCGCACCCCGATCACGGAGTACACGCGCCACGGCCGCGGCACGAAGGGCATGATCGCGATCCAGACGTCGGAGCGCAACGGCAAGGTGGTTGCGGCCACACTCGTCGACTCCGAAGCGCAGATCATGCTGATCACCACCACGGGCGTTTTGATTCGCACCCGCGTGTCGGAAATTCGCGAAATGGGCCGTGCAACGCAAGGTGTTACACTCATCAGCCTTGACGAAGGTACGAAGCTTTCCGGACTGCAGCAGGTCGCCGAAGCGGACGCAGAAGTGGACGCCGAAGGTGAGGGCGAACCGGGCGAAGGCGAAGAGTGATGCGTCATCCTGGCCCGCACAAGCGTGTTCAATCGATGCGCTTACGCGGACTTTAAGGTGGGTTTCAGCGAACCTTGTTAGTGTCAGCGAAATGAATGGTGTGCCGGGCGGACCGGTGAGCGGGCGCAGAACGCAATGCGGCGCCCCGCAGTCCGCGCGGCAGCGCAAATCGATTAATTTCTCAAAGGGAGTAATGATGCAAAAACGATTCAAGCAGGTGATGTTGCTGGCCGCTCTCGTGCCGACGTTTGCCATGGCTCAGGCGCTCCAGAACCAGGCGCCCGCCCCCCAGGCACCGGCAGCGGCTGCAGCACCCGTCGATCCGGCCAAGCAAGCCGCGATCAAGGACCTGCTCGACGCGATCGACGCACAGAAGCTCGTCGGCGCAATCGGCAACAGCGCCCAGATGCAAGCCAAGCAGCTCGTCCCGGCCATCCTGTCGGACGCGCTCTCGGAAAACAAGACGATGACGGACAAGCAGAAGCAAGCTGCCGTGCCGTCGCTGCAAAAGAACGCCGTGCCGAAGCTGGTTGACTCGGCGGGCCAGGTCTTCGCGACCGACTCGTTCAAGACGGACGCCATGCAAGCTCAGTACGACGCCTACGCGAAGTATTACAGCACGCAGGAAATCAAGGACCTGACGACGTTCTACCGCAGCCCGACCGGCCGCAAGTTCATTCAGGTTCAAGACCAGGTTGGCCGCGACGTCGTGAACAGCCTGATGCAGAAGTACATGCCGCAGTCGATCAAGGCAACGCGCGACCAGGCCGACAAGGAAGTCGCTTCGGTCAAGGTCGGCAAGTAAGCCTGGCAAATGAGCCCGGCACTTAAGCCCTTCAGGTCCGCAGCCATGATGCACGGTCGCGGGGCCGGATCGGCCGCATAGACCGGGAAGCCCACTGCCGCGCGGTGCGTGGCGGGTTCCCGGCGACAATGCGATAATGGTCGTTTGCGCGATGAGCGCAAGCGGCCATTTTCTTTTTTCTGGCGTGTTTTCCGGCGGTTTTTGCCACAGCGCCTGCCTCGGGGATCTCTTTACGATGCGCGTCTACAACTTCTCAGCCGGGCCGGCAGCGTTGCCAGAGGAAGTCCTGCGTCAGGCCGCTGACGAAATGCTCGACTGGCACGGCAGCGGCATGGGCGTGATGGAAATGAGCCATCGCGGCCCGGAATTCATGCAGATCCACGCCGAGGCGCTGCTCGATCTGCGTGAGTTGATGCAGGTCCCCGCAAGTCACCAGATTCTGTTCCTGCAGGGCGGCGGCATCGGCGAAAACGCGATCGTGCCGCTCAACCTGTTCGGTTCGAAGCCGCGCGCCGATTTCGTCGTGACCGGCTCCTGGTCGCAGAAGTCGCAGAAGGAAGCGCTCAAGTACGGCGAAGCGCATATCGCCGCCACGGGCCGCACCGAGGCCGGCTTCACGCATTCACCGCCGAAGAGCGAGTGGAAGCTCTCCAGCGACCCGGCCTACGTGCACCTGTGCACGAACGAGACGATCGACGGCGTCGAGACCTTCGAGATTCCCGACCTGGGCGACATTCCGCTCGTGGCCGACGCCTCGTCGCACATCCTCTCGCGCCCGATGGACATCGCCAAATACGGCGTGCTTTACGGCGGCGCGCAGAAGAACATCGGCATGGCGGGCGTGACGGTCGTGATCGTGCGCGAGGACCTGCTCGACCGCTCGATGCCGATCTGTCCTTCGGCGTTCGAATGGAAGACCGTGGCCGCGAACAACTCGATGTTCAACACGCCGCCGACCTACGCGATCTATATCGCCGGGCTCGTGTTCAAGTGGTTGAAGCGTCAGGGCGGTCTCGAAGTCATCGAGGCGCGCAATGTGGAAAAAGCGAAGCTGCTCTACGACACGATCGACGCGAGCAGCTTCTATATCAACAAGGTGGAGCGCCGCGCGCGCTCGCGGATGAACGTGCCGTTCTTCCTCGCCGACGAAACACGTAACGCAGATTTCCTCGCCGGCGCCAAAGAGCGCGGGCTGTTGCAGCTGAAGGGCCACAAGTCCGTCGGCGGCATGCGGGCATCGATTTACAACGCGGTGCCGCTCGAAGCAGTGAATGCGCTGGTCGAGTACATGAAGGAATTCGAGGCGAAGCACGCGTAAGCGCTCCTCGCTCACGGGCGAAGCGGCGCCGCGCGCATCCTTTCAGATTGCCGGTTTCACGCATGGACGACGAACTCAACTCCCAACTCAAGCCGCTGCGCGAACGCATCGATGCGATCGACGCGCAGCTCATCGCGCTCCTGAACCAGCGCGCCTCGGTCGCGCTCGAAGTAGGCGAGGTCAAGAAGCATTTCAACGCGCCGGTGTTTCGCCCGGAGCGCGAGCAACAGGTGATCGAGCGCCTGCAGAACATGAGCGACGGCCCGCTCGGCAACGATCACATCAGCGCGATCTGGCGCGAGATCATGGCCGCGAGCCGTTCGCTCGAAAAGACGATTTCGGCCGCGTTCCTCGGCCCGGTCGGCACCTATAGCGAACAGGCGATGTACCAGTACTTCGGTCAGTCGATCGAAGGCCTGCCGTGCCCGTCGATCGATGAGGTGTTCCGCTCGGTCGAGGCGGGCGCCGCCGAGTTCGGCGTCGTGCCGGTCGAGAACTCGACCGAGGGCGCCGTTTCGCGCACGCTCGACCTGTTCCTCGAAACGCAGCTCGTCATCGGCGGCGAAATCGCGTTGCCGATTCAGCACAATCTGATGACGCAAAGCGGCAACCTGCAAGGCGTTACGCGCGTGTGCGCGCATCCGCAGGCGCTTGCACAGTGTCAGCACTGGCTGACGGCGAACGCGCCGCAGCTCGAGCGTCAGAGCGTGTCGAGCAACGCGGAAGCCGCGCGCCTCGCCGCCGCCGACCCGACGGTCGCCGCGATTGCGGGCGATCGCGCCGCCACGCACTACGGTCTCCTGATCGCAAACGCGCTGATCCAGGACGACCCGCACAACCGCACGCGCTTCGTCATGATCGGCAAGCAGCCGGCGGGCGCGACGGGGCGCGACCAGACCTCGATGATCGTGTCGGTGAAGAACGAGCCGGGCGCGGTGTACAAGCTGCTCGAGCCGCTCGCGCGCCACAGCGTGTCGATGACGCGATTCGAGTCGCGGCCGGCGCGCCTTGGCAGCACGTGGGAGTACTACTTCTACATCGACTTCGAAGGTCATCGTGACGAACCCGCCGTGGCCGCCGCGCTCGACGAACTCAGCAAGAAAGCCGCGTATCTGAAGATCCTTGGTTCGTATCCGCGCGCACGCTAAGGCGTGGAAGGTGCGGGCGGCCCGCCGCCAATCGCCGCCCGCCGCATGAGAATGCCGGGCGGCGCGCCTTTCCGATCCGTCCGGTAGAGACCGTTGTACGCCCGGCGCCTTGAGCCCTGGAGAGACGCATGACCACGCAATTCGGCCCCTCGTATGTGCGCGCCATCGCGCCTTACATCGCTGGCAAACCGATTTCCGAAGTCGCGCGCGAGTTTGGACTCGACGAAGCGCGCATCGTGAAGCTCGCGTCGAACGAGAATCCGCTCGGTATGCCCGAATCGGCGCAGCGCGCGATCGTGCAGGCCGCGAGCGAACTGGGCCGCTATCCCGATTCGAACGCGTTCGAGCTGAAGGCTGCGCTGGCCGCGCGCTACGACGTGCCGCCCGAGTGGATCACGCTCGGCAACGGCAGCAACGACATTCTCGAAATGGCCGCGCATGCGTTCGTCGAGCGCGGTCAGGCGATCGTTTATTCGCAGTACTCGTTCGCGGTCTACGCACTCGCGACGCAGGGCCTCGGCGCGCGCCATATCGTGACGCCGGCCGTGCACTACGGCCACGATCTCGACGCGATGCTGGCGGCGATCGACGAAGACACGCGTCTCGTGTTCGTGGCGAACCCGAACAACCCGACCGGCACGTTCGTCGACGGCGCGACGCTCGAGGCGTTCATCGCGAAGGTGCCCGCGCATGTCGCGGTCGTGCTCGACGAGGCGTACACGGAGTACCTCGCGGCTGAGAAGCGCTATGACTCGATCGCGTGGGTGCGCCGCTATCCGAACCTGCTCGTTTCGCGCACGTTCTCGAAAGCCTACGGACTCGCCGGCCTGCGTATCGGCTTCGCGATCGCCCAGCCGCAACTGACCGATCTGCTCAACCGTCTGCGCCAGCCGTTCAACGTCAACACGCTCGCGCAGGCCGCTGCGATTGCCGCGCTCGGCGACACGCCGTTCCTCGAGCGCAGCGCGGCGCTCAATGCCGAGGGCTATCGCACGCTTACCACGGCGTTCGAGCGCCTCGGCCTCGAATACGTGCCTTCGGACGGCAATTTCGTGCTGGTGCGCGTGGCGAAGGACGCAACGGACGACGGCGCCGGCGAGCGCGTGAATCTCGCGCTGCTCAAGCAAGCCGTGATCGTGCGTCCGGTGGGCAACTATGGCCTGCCGCAATGGCTGCGTGTGACGATCGGCTTGCCCGAGGAGAACGCGGCATTCGTCGCGGCCCTCGAGCGAGCGCTTGGCGCGCAATGAGCGCGCAACCCTTACTTTTTTCGGTGACGTCGTGAGTGCGTTTTCGTTTAACAAACTGGTGATTTTCGGCGTGGGCCTGATCGGCGGGTCGCTCGCGCGCGCGTTGCGCGAGCGAGGCTCGCACGGCGGCGAAGGCGCGCAGGTGATCGGTGTGGGCCGCAGTGCAAAGTCGGTATCGCGCGCGCTCGAACTGGGCGTGATCGATGCCGCCGCGACGCTCGACGACGAAGCGGCGCTCGCCGCCGCGCTCGATGGCGCCGACATCGTGCTGATCGCCGCTCCCGTTGCGCAAACCCAGGCCCTGCTCGAGCGCATGGCGCCGCACCTGGGGCAAGCAACCATCGTCACCGACGCCGGCAGCACCAAGAGCGACGTGATCGCCGCGGCCCGTGCCGCGCTCGGCGCGCGCATCGCCCAGTTCGTGCCGGGGCATCCCATCGCCGGGCGCGAATCGAGCGGCGTCGACGCCGCGTTGCCCGATCTCTACGTCGGCCGCAACGTCGTGCTGTGCCCGCTCGCGGAAAACGCGCCGGCATCGGTCGAGCGCATCGCCGCGATGTGGCGCGCCACGGGCGCATTGATCGGCGAGATGCCGGCCGCGCAGCACGATCGCGTGTTCGCTTCGGTGAGTCACTTGCCGCATGTGTTGTCGTTTGCGCTCGTCGACCAGATTCTCGCTTCGCCCGACGCCCAGTTGAAATTTTCGTTCGCGGCAGGCGGTTTCCGCGACTTCACGCGCATTGCCGCGTCGAGCCCCGAAATGTGGCGCGACGTGTGCCTCGCGAACCGCGCCGCGCTGCTCGCCGAACTCGACGGCTACACTGAAGTGCTGGCGAAGCTGCGCGCGGCCATCGACGCCGGCGACGGCGCAGCGCTCGAAACCGTGTTCGCGCGTTCGCGCGCCGCGCGCGAGGCGTGGCAGGAGCGCGGCGGCAAGGGCGCGGCGGCGGCCATCGATACAGCACCAGGCAAATAAGCAAGCAGGACCCAGCCCGACGGCGCGAGCGCCGCAACCCAGGCAACCTCAGGTAACACCAGGCATTCTCAGGACACGCTCATGGAACACCTCGATCTCGGACCGTTCACCCGTGCGTCCGGCACGATCCGTCTGCCCGGCTCGAAGAGCATCTCGAACCGCGTGCTGCTGCTCGCCGCGCTGGCCGAGGGCGAAACGACCATCACGAACCTGCTCGACTCCGACGACACGCGCGTGATGCTCGACGCACTGGAAAAGCTCGGCGTGAAGCTCAAACGAGAGGACGACACCTGCGTCGTGCAGGGCACGCGCGGCGCGTTCCAGGCGGTGCGCGCGGATCTCTTCCTCGGCAACGCAGGCACGGCGGTGCGTCCGCTCACGGCCGCGCTCGCGGTGAACGGCGGCGACTACCGCATTCACGGCGTACCGCGCATGCACGAGCGACCCATCGGCGACCTCGTGGACGGCCTGCGCCAGATCGGCGCGAAGATCGATTACGAAGAAAACGAAGGCTATCCGCCGCTGCGCATCCGCCCCGCGCCGGTTTCGGTCGAGGCGCCCATCCGCGTGCGCGGCGATGTGTCGAGCCAGTTCCTCACGGCGCTTCTGATGACGCTGCCGCTCGTGCGCGCCAAGGACGGCGTGACGATCGTCGAAGTGGACGGCGAACTGATCTCCAAGCCCTACATCGAAATCACGATCAAGCTGATGGAGCGCTTCGGCGTGAAGGTCGAGCGCCACGGCTGGCACCGCTTCGAGATCCCGGCGGGCGTGCGCTACCAGTCGCCGGGCAAGATCATGGTCGAGGGCGATGCATCGAGCGCGTCGTACTTTCTCGCCGCGGGCGCGATCGGCGGCGGCCCGCTGCGTGTGGAAGGCGTGGGACGATCGAGTATCCAGGGCGACGTTGCGTTCGCCGCGGCGCTCATGCGCATGGGCGCGAACGTCACGGTCGCCGATGACTGGATCGAGGTGCGCGGGATCGGCAACGATCACGGCAAGCTCGACCCCATCGACATGGACTTCAACCTGATTCCCGACGCAGCGATGACGATCGCCGTGGCGGCGCTCTTCGCCGACGGCGCAACTACGCTACGCAACATCGCGAGCTGGCGCGTGAAGGAAACCGACCGCATCGCCGCGATGGCCACGGAACTGCGCAAGGTGGGCGCGAACGTGGAAGAGGGCCCCGATTACCTGATCGTGCGTCCGCCCGAGCAACTCACGCCGAACGCCGCGATCGACACCTACGACGATCACCGCATGGCGATGTGCTTCTCGCTCGTGAGCCTCGGCGGCGTGCCGGTGCGCATCAACGACCCGAAGTGCGTCGGCAAGACGTTCCCCGATTACTTCGAGCGCTTCCTGGCGCTCGCGCAACCTTGATTCAAATGAAGCCGAGTACCTTTGCCGCATGAAATCGACCCGTCCCTTTTATCCGACGCCCGTCATCACGATCGACGGCCCGACTGCTTCCGGCAAGGGCACGGTGGCCGCGCTGGTCGCCGCGCAGCTCGGCTTTCACCTGCTCGACAGTGGCGCGCTGTACCGCCTGGCGGCGCTCGCGAGCATGCGCTACGCGATTGCGGCCGACGACGCCGAGAACCTTGCGAAGCTGATCGACGATCTCCATATCACGTTCCGCGAGGGGCTTGCGCAGCTCGATGGCGTTGACGTTTCGAACGAAATCCGTGCCGAGGAAGTGGGCAACCGCGCCTCGATGATCGCTGCGCATCCGGCCGTGCGCACCGCGCTCGTGGCGCGCCAGCGGGCGTTTCGCAAGCTTCCCGGGCTCGTTGCGGATGGCCGCGACATGGGCACCGTGATCTTCCCGGACGCCGTTCTGAAGGTGTTTTTAACGGCCAGCGTGGAGGCCCGTGCGGCCCGCCGGCATAAGCAATTGATCCAAAAAGGTTTTTCTGCTAATATGGATGACTTGCTTCGGGATTTGCGTGGACGCGACGCGCGCGACAGTAACCGCGCGGCCGCACCGCTCAAGCCTGCAGCAGATGCGCAGCTTCTCGATACTTCGGCGCTCTCCGTCGACCAGGCGGTCGAACAGGTGGTGCAGTGGTATCAGGAGTCTAGCCAACTGCGGCCCGTACGGTAATCCGCGAACGGGGCAAAGCGCAGTAAAGAAAGCAGTAAGCAGTAAGCAGTACGAGTAGGTGCCCTGGAAAGCAACAGGGCGTGTGTTAAACCCTTTAACCCCGTATGGCTTTTGCATCTGCGCCGCGAGCATCGTGTTCCGGCCTCAACGCCCGGCAGTCAAGACCGACTGGCGAGGTAGCGAAAACCATGCAAATCCAGATTTTTATGTCCGACCTGCAAACCTCCACCCCGAATACCGAATCTTTCGCGGCTCTGTTCGAAGAGTCGCTGACCCGCCAGGACATGCGCGCCGGCGAAGTGATTTCCGCCGAAGTCGTGCGCGTCGACCACAACTTCGTGGTCGTCAATGCTGGTCTCAAGTCCGAAGCCTATATTCCGCTCGAAGAATTCCTGAACGACGCGGGTGAAGTGGAAGTGCAGGCGGGTGATTTCGTTTCCGTCGCGATCGACGCGCTGGAAAACGGCTACGGCGACACCATCCTGTCGCGCGACAAGGCGAAGCGTCTCGCTTCGTGGCTGTCGCTGGAAAAGGCTCTCGACAACAACGAACTCGTGACCGGCACGATCACGGGCAAGGTCAAGGGCGGCATGACCGTCATGGTCAACGGCATCCGCGCGTTCCTGCCGGGTTCGCTCGTCGACACGCGTCCGGTCAAGGACACGACGCCGTACGAAGGCAAGACCCTCGAATTCCGCGTCATCAAGCTCGACCGCAAGCGTAACAACGTCGTGCTGTCGCGCCGCGCAGTGATCGAAGCCACGCAAGGCGAAGAGCGCGCAAAGCTGCTCGAAACGCTCAAGGAAGGCGCGATCGTCAACGGCGTGGTCAAGAACATCACCGACTACGGCGCGTTCGTGGACCTCGGCGGCATCGACGGCCTGCTGCACATCACCGACATCGCATGGCGTCGCGTGCGTCACCCGAGCGAAGTTCTCTCGGTTGGCCAGGAAGTCACCGCGAAGATCCTCAAGTTCGACCAGGAAAAGAACCGCGTTTCGCTCGGTATCAAGCAACTGGGCGACGATCCGTGGGAAGGCATCTCGCGCCGTTACCCGTCGGGCACGCGTCTGTTCGGCAAGGTCACGAACATCACCGACTACGGTGCGTTCGTCGAAGTCGAATCGGGCATCGAAGGCCTGGTTCACGTGTCGGAAATGGACTGGACCAACAAGAACGTTGCTCCGTCGAAGGTTGTCCAGCTGGGCGACGAAGTCGAAGTCATGGTCCTCGAGATCGACGAAGACCGCCGCCGCATCTCGCTCGGCATGAAGCAGTGCAAGCCGAATCCGTGGGATGACTTCAGCCGCAACTTCAAGAAGGGCGACAAGCTCCAGGGCGCGATCAAGTCGATCACCGACTTCGGCGTGTTCATCGGTCTGCCTGGCGGCATCGACGGTCTGGTTCACCTTTCGGACCTGTCGTGGTCGGAAGCTGGCGAAGAAGCCGTTCGCAAGTACAAGAAGGGCGACGAAGTCGAAGCCGTGGTTCTGGGCATCGACGTCGAGAAGGAACGCATTTCGCTCGGCATCAAGCAGCTCGAAGGCGACCCGTTCAGCAACTTCGTTGCTGTCAACGACAAGGGTTCGATCGTCGACGGCGTGGTCAAGTCGGTTGACGCCAAGGGCGCAGTCGTGACGCTGAACGCCGACGTCGAAGGCTACCTGCGTGCTTCGGAAATCGCGCAAGACCGCGTGGAAGATGCTCGCAACGTGCTGAAAGAAGGCGACAAGGTCAACGCGATGATCATCAACATCGATCGCAAGTCGCGTGGCATCAACCTGTCGATCAAGGCGAAGGACTCGGCTGAAACGCAGGAAGCCCTGCGCACCATGTCGGCTGATTCGGGTCAGGCTGCCACCGGCACGACCAACCTCGGCGCGCTGCTCAAGGCCAAGCTCGACGGCCAGAACCAGTAAGCCTCAAACGGGGGCAAGCTGAAGTATGACCAAATCTGAATTGGTCGCGCAGCTGGCTACGCGATTTCCGCAACTTGTTCTCAAGGACGCGGATTTCGCGGTCAAGACGATGCTCGATGCGATGTCCGAGGCGCTTGCCAAGGGCCATCGCATCGAAATTCGTGGCTTTGGCAGCTTCGGCCTGAATCGTCGGCCGTCGCGCGTCGGTCGCAATCCGAAGTCGGGTGAAAAGGTGCTGGTGCCTGAGAAGTTCGTGCCGCACTTCAAGCCGGGCAAGGAACTGCGCGAGCGCGTCGACCGTAATTCGGGCGAGCCGCTGAAGGCGGACGAGCCGGACGACGACCTGTAAGCGTTGGATCGTTTTCGATCGGGCGGTTGCGGTCGTCGGCGGTCAATGCCAGATGGCCAGAATGCATGGACCGGTAAAAAGCGCTGGGGTGAACAACCCCGGCGCTTTTTTTTCGTCTGCGCCTTTTCGACGCGGTTAGTTCCGGCAAGCCAGGTTGCCTGGCTCAGTGCTCGCTCACACGTGTCGGCCCGCGAGCCGTTCAATTACAATACGGGACACTTCGGCGCGGCTTGTGCTGCGGCGCAGCATGTCCGCCGTGCCGGCGCCTTTCTCAACTGCCAAGAGAATCCTTCAATGAGATTGATCGCCTGGGTGATCCGTGTGCTGGTGTTCGTACTGCTGCTCGTCCTTGCGCTCGCCAACACGCAAACCGCGACGCTGAACTTTCTGGCCGGATATTCGTGGCAGGCCCCGCTGATCCTGATCGGCCTCGCGTTTTTTGTCGTGGGGCTGCTGGCGGGGCTGCTTTCCGCGCTGCCCGGCGTGTTCCGGCTGCGCATGGAAAACGGCCGCCTCAAGCGCGACTTGCGGGTGGCGCGTGAAACGCCCACGCCGAGCGTCGAGCCGCCGCTGCCGCCGCTTATCTGATTTGTATTGCCGTGCCGCGCGCCTGAGCGCGTGCGGCTGATTTTCCGCTCATACCATCGCTCGCATGGATCTCGATTTTTGGTGGCTCCTCGTCATTCCCGTGGCTTTCGCGCTCGGCTGGATGGCGTCGCGCTACGACCTGAAGGCACTGCTTTCCGAAAGCGCCAACCTGCCGCGCTCGTATTTTCGCGGCCTGAATTTTCTGCTCAACGAGCAGCCGGACAAGGCCATCGACGCGTTCATCGAGGTCGCCAAGCTCGACCCCGAAACCGTCGAGCTGCACTTCGCGCTCGGCAATCTGTTTCGCCGCCGCGGCGAGACCGACCGCGCGATCCGCGTGCATCAGAATCTGCTTTCGCGTTCCGACCTGCCCGTGAACGAGCGCGACCACGCGCTCTATGAACTCGGCCAGGATTTTCTGAAGGCCGGCATGCTCGACCGCGCAGAAGAGACCTTCGGCAAGCTCAAGTCGGGCGACTTCGCGCTCGGCGCTCAGCGTGCACTGCTCGCGATCTACGAGATCGAGAAGGACTGGAACCGCTGCATCGACACGGCACGTCATCTCGAAACGATGGGCGCGGCGTCGCTCGACCTCGAGATCGCCCAGTTCCACTGCGAACTCGCGCAGGAAGCGCTCCAGCAGAAAAAGCCCGACGAAGCGCGCCGTCAACTGGCGCTCGCGCTCAAGGCCAATTCGCAGAACGTGCGCGCGACGATCCTCGCAGGCGACGTCGATGCGGCAAGCGGCGATTGCGAGACTGCGCTTGGCCACTGGCGCGATGTCGAAGCGCAAAACCCCGCTTATCTGCCGCTCGTCGCCGAAAAGGTCATGAAGGCCTACGAGACCCTCGGCCGCGCCGAAGAGGGCGCACAATTGCTCACGACGTGGGTCGACGCGTATCCGTCGAACGATCTGCTCGACGTCGCCTACAAGTATGTCGCCGCGCTGCGCGGCCCCGATGCGGCGCACGCGCTCGCCCGCACGCAGATGCAGAAGTCGCCGAACCTCGCCGGCATGGCGCGCCTGCTCGAAGCGCAGCAGGCCACGGCCGAAGAGCCGCGCCGCAGCGAACTCGAGCTGATGCGCAAGCTGCTCCAGCAGCGCACCAAGAACCTGCCTCGCTACACCTGCCAGAACTGCGGATTCCGGGCGCGCCTGTTCTACTGGCAGTGTCCGGGCTGCAGCGGCTGGGAAACCTATGCGCCGCGCCGTGTCGAGCCGGTTCCCGCGTCGAGCTGAGCCTTAAGGGCGCGCGTGCCCAGCCCGGCACCAGCCGGCCGCGCCCACAATCATTCCAACATCCGCATCTGTCACCGGAGCGCCTATGAAGATCACCATTGTCGGTACCGGCTACGTCGGCCTCGTCACCGGTGCGTGTCTTGCCGAAATCGGCCACGACGTGTTTTGCCTCGATGTCGATCCGCGCAAGATCGATATCCTGAATGGCGGCGGCGTCCCGATTCACGAGCCGGGCCTGCTCGAACTCATCGCGCGCAACCGCGCGGCCGGGCGCATTACCTTTTCCACCGACATCGCGGCGAGCGTCGAGCACGGCGAGGTGCAGTTCATCGCCGTGGGCACGCCGCCCGACGAAGACGGCTCGGCCGATCTCCAGTACGTACTCGAGGCGGCGCGCAGCATCGGCCGTCACATGAACGGCTTCAAGGTGGTCGTCGACAAGTCGACGGTGCCGGTCGGCACGGCGCAGCGCGTGCACGGCGTGCTGGCCGAAGAACTGGCGAAGCGCGGCCTCTCGCATAGCGTGGATCACCGCTTCTCGGTCGTCTCGAACCCCGAGTTTCTGAAAGAGGGCGCGGCGGTGGACGACTTCATGCGTCCGGACCGCATCATCATCGGTCTCGACGAGGACGAGAACGGCACCGTGGCGCGCGAGAAGATGAAGCGCCTCTACGCGCCGTTCAACCGCAATCACGAACGCACGATCTACATGGACGTGCGCTCCGCCGAATTCACGAAGTACGCGGCCAACGCCATGCTCGCGACGCGCATCTCGTTCATGAACGAGATGGCGAATCTCGCCGACCGCGTGGGCGCCGACATCGAGTCGGTGCGCCGCGGCATCGGCTCCGATCCGCGCATCGGCTATCACTTCCTCTATGCCGGCTGCGGCTATGGCGGCTCGTGCTTCCCGAAGGACGTGCAGGCGCTGATCCGCACGGCCGCCGAGTCGGGCCAGAACCTGCGCGTGCTCGAAGCCGTCGAGGAGGTCAATCACGGCCAGAAGGAAGTGCTCGTGAAGAAGATCGCCAGCGTGTGCGGCGACGACCTCACCGGCAAGCACTTCGCCGTGTGGGGCCTCGCGTTCAAGCCGAACACCGACGACATGCGCGAAGCGCCGAGCCGCCGTCTGATCGCCGACCTGCTCTCGCGCGGGGCCACGGTGGCGGCGTGGGACCCGGTCGCAGCCGAAGAGGCGCAGCGCGTGTTCGCGCTCGATCTCGCACACGCGCCTGAGCAGCACGCGCGCCTGACGTTCGCATCGAGCCAGGACGACGCGCTCACGGGTGCCGACGCGCTCGTGATCGTCACCGAATGGACCGCCTTCAAGGCGCCCGATTTCGCGCATTTGAAGAAGGTGCTCAAGGCACCGCGTATCTTCGACGGACGCAACCTCTACGAGCCCGACGCCATGGCCGAGCTCGGCATTGACTATCATTCGATTGGGCGGCCCCATGTCAATCTCGCAAACTCCGCAGCCTGAAGCCGCGCCCGTCGCCGCGCTTGCTGCTGCCATCGCGCCGGAAGTGCGCGTCGTGCCGCGCGAGAAGCTCGCGACCTCGCGCGTGCTGGTGGTGGGCGACGTCATGCTCGACCGCTACTGGTTCGGCGACGTCAACCGCATCTCGCCGGAAGCGCCGGTGCCGGTCGTGCATGTGCAGCGCAAGGAAGACCGTTTGGGTGGCGCCGCGAACGTCGCGCGCAACGCGGCGGCGCTCGGCGCTCACGCGGGCCTCCTGTGCGTGGTGGGCCATGACGAACCCGGCGAGCGTATCGTCGAGCTGCTCGACGAAAGCAACGTGAACGCGTATCTCGAGCGCGATCCCGCGTTGCCGACCACCATCAAGCTGCGCGTGCTGTCGCGCCAGCAACAGTTGTTGCGCGTGGACTTCGAAAACACGCCCGCGCACGAGATCCTGCTCGCCGGCCTCGCGCGTTTCGACGCGCTGCTGCCCACGCACGACGTGATTCTGCTCTCCGACTACGCGAAGGGTGGGCTCACGCATGTCACGCAGATGATCGCGAAGGCGCGCGCCGCGGGCAAGGCGGTGCTCGTCGATCCGAAGGGCGACGACTGGGAGCGCTATCGCGGCGCGAGCCTCATCACGCCGAACCGCGCGGAGCTGCGCGAAGTGGTGGGCACGTGGAAGACCGAGGAGGACCTGCACGCGCGCGTGACGAAGCTGCGCCACGAACTGCAGTTCGATGCGCTCCTGCTCACGCGCTCGGAAGAGGGTATGACGCTCTTTTCCGATGACGGCGCGCTGCACGCGGCGGCCGATGCGCGCGAAGTGTATGATGTCTCGGGCGCCGGCGACACGGTGATCGCGACCGTCGCGGTCATGCTGGGCGCGGGATTGCCGCTCGTCGAAGGCGTCGCGCTCGCGAATCGCGCGGCCGGCATCGTGGTCGGCAAGCTCGGCACGGCCACCGTCGACTACGACGAACTCTTTCAATAATGTTGCGCATGCGAGCGTGCAGCGCTCGCACCCCGGCCGGAATTTCCGCAGCGTTTTTTCGGCGGGCCATCAACCTCGCGTGAACCTCGTCACCGCAGACCTATCATGACCCTCATCGTCACCGGCGCGGCCGGCTTCATCGGCAGCAACATCGTCAAGGCGCTGAACGAACGCGGCGAAGACCGCATCATCGCCGTCGACAATCTCACCCGCGCGGACAAGTTCAGGAATCTCGTCGATTGCGAGATCGACGACTACATCGACAAGACCGAGTTCGTCGAGCGCTTTGCGCGCGGCGATTTCGGCGACGTGCGCGCGGTGTTCCACGAAGGCGCCTGTTCGGACACGATGGAAACCGACGGCCGCTACATGATGGACAACAACTTCCGCTATAGCCGCGCCGTGCTCGACACGTGCCTCGCGCAGCGCGTGCAGTTTCTGTATGCGTCGTCGGCGGCGATTTACGGCGGCTCGACGCGCTTCGTCGAAGAGCGCGAAGTGGAAGCGCCGCTGAACGTGTACGGCTATTCGAAGTTCCTGTTCGACCAGGTGATCCGCCGCGTGCTGCCCACGGCGCAAAGCCAGATTGCGGGCTTTCGCTACTTCAACGTGTACGGTGCGCGCGAAACGCACAAGGCGCGCATGGCGTCGGTTGCGTTCCACAACTTCAACCAGTTCCGCGCCGAAGGCCGCGTGAAGCTGTTCGGCGAATACAACGGCTATGCGCCGGGCGAGCAGACGCGCGACTTCGTCTCGGTCGAGGACGTGGTGAAGGTGAACCTGTTCTTCTTCGATCATCCGGAGAAGACGGGCATCTTCAATCTGGGCAGCGGCCGTGCCCAGCCGTTCAACGACATCGCCACGACCGTGGTGAACACGCTGCGTGCGATGGAAGGCAAGCCCGCGCTCTCGCTCGCGGAGCAGGTCAAGGAAGGGCTGATCGAGTACATCCCGTTCCCGGATGCGCTGCGCGGCAAGTATCAGTGCTTCACGCAGGCGGACCAGTCGAAGCTGCGCGCAGCGGGCTACGACGCGCCGTTCCTGACGGTGCAGGAAGGCGTGGATCGTTACGTACGTTGGCTTTCTGGCCAGGTGTAACGCGAAGCCCTGACTTCATAAACTGGACTCTCCTCGCCGGCGATGGTCGCCGGCGTTTTGTGGGAGATCCAGCATGTTCCGAAAAGTCCTTGCGGCGGCCGCGCTTCTGGCCGTATTCAGCCACGCCTTTGCGGCCGTGGACGTCAACACCGCCAACGAAGACGCGCTTCGCGGCATCAAGGGGGTGGGGCCCGCGCGCGCCAAGGCCATTCTCGACGAGCGCAGCGCGCACGGCCCGTACAAGGATGCCAGTGACCTCGGCAAGCGCGTGAAGGGCATGGGCGGCCATACCGTCGAACGTTTGCAGGCCGAAGGATTGGCGATCGGTCCCGCGAATGCCCATGCAGCACAGGCGAAGGTTGCGCAGGCAACGCCCGCGAAGGCGGGCGCACCTCAGGCTGCCGTGGCGGTCAAGAAGTAGCAGGCCGCTCGCGCTCGTGTGTTACCCCGCGCGTCGTGCTGCGCCGTCGCGGGGCGCAGTTTCCTTCAGGTGTCGCTCAGGTGAAGTCGACCCGCGACGTTGACCCGCGGCCCGGGCCGCGGGCTTTTTGCAGCCCATGATGGTCGAGTCGCCAGCCGGCGTCCATACCGGCGTCATGGGTCCCCTGCGGTCGCTGCCCGCGTGGTTTAGAATCGACGGGTCACGTCATCGCGCCTCACTGCCATCCCCATGCCCTACAAGACCATTGAAGACACGATCGGCAATACCCCGCTCGTGCAGCTCGTCCGCCTGCCGGACGACGAAATCCGCGCCCGCAACAACGTCTTGCTGGCCAAGCTCGAAGGCAACAACCCGGCTGGGTCCGTGAAGGACCGCCCGGCGCTCTCGATGATCCGTAAAGCCGAAGAGCGCGGCCGCATCAAGCCCGGCGACACACTCATCGAAGCGACGAGCGGCAACACGGGCATCGCGCTCGCCATGGCGGCGGCGATCCGCGGCTACAAGATGGTGCTCATCATGCCGGAGGACCTCTCGGTCGAGCGCCGTCAGAGCATGGCGGCTTACGGCGCCGAAATCATGCTCACGCCGGTCAAGGGCGGCATGGAATATGCGCGCGACCTCGCCGAGCAAATGCAGCGCGACGGCAAGGGGATTATCCTCGACCAGTTCGGCAATCCCGACAATCCGCTTGCGCACTACGAGGCCACCGGCCCGGAAATCTGGCGCGATACCGAAGGGCGCATCACGCACTTCGTTTCGTCGATGGGCACGACCGGCACGATCATGGGCACGTCCCAGTTCCTGAAAGAAAAGAATCAGGCGATCGAGATCGTCGGCGCGCAGCCGGAAGAGGGCTCGCGCATTCCGGGCATTCGCAAGTGGCCCGAAGCGTATATGCCGAAGATTTTCGACCGCAGCCGCGTGGATCGCGTGGAGAGCGTGAGCCAGGCCGCCGCCGAGAACATGGCGCGCCGTCTGGCCTCGGTCGAAGGTATCTTCGCGGGGATCTCGTCGGGCGGCGCATGTGAGGTGGCGATGCGTCTTGCGCGCCAGCTCGAGAACGCGACGATCGTGTTCATCGTCTGCGATCGTGGCGACCGCTATCTCTCGACGGGTGTGTTTCCCGCCTGATTGAAGCGTGGACGCAAAAAAAACGGCCTTCGATGTTTCCGAAGGCCGTTTTGCTTTGTATCGCTGAAGTTACTCTTGCTGTTCGGGTGGCGTCGCACCCGTGCCGTTCGGGGCGCTGTTCATCCCGTTGCCATTGCCACCGTTGTTGCCGCCGTTGCCGCCATTTCCACCGTTTCCGTTCGCCGGGCCCACCCCCACGCCTGGCTGCGTCGCCAGCATCTGCGCTTTCACGCGCATGCCCAGCTGATACACCGCGAGCGCATAGAAGAAGCTGCGGTTATAGCGCGTCAGCACATAAAAGTTCTTGAGCCCGAGCTTGTACTCGGTGCCGCGGCCAGGCGAGGGCAGGTCGATCACCGTGACAGGCGTGCCCGCCTCGGCGGCGATATCCACGTCCGGCTGGTCGAGCACGAGGCCCGAGCGCAGCAACTGGCTCAGCGGCCAGCGCGGTTCGGGCTTGCCGTCGGCGGCGGCCTGGGCGATGCCGAGGCTGCCCGCATCGGTGGCGATATTCCACACCACGGGCCGCCCCGATTCCCAGCCGTTCTGCCGCAGATAGTTCGCCACGCTGCCGATCGCGTCGGCCGTGCTCCCGCGCAGATCGATGTGATTGTTGCCCTCGTAGTCCACCGCGTACTGCACGATGCTGCTCGGCAGGAACTGCGGAATGCCGATCGCGCCCGTGTACGAGCCGAGCACCGACGACGGATCGATCTGCGCGTCGCGCGTCCACACGAGGTAGTCCTCGAGATTCTTGCGGAACGTCGCCATGCGCTCGGCGCGGTTCGGCGTGTCCGGATAATCGAAGGCGAGCGTGGTGAGCGCATCGAGCACGCGGAAGTTGCCCATGTAGCGGCCGTAGATCGTCTCCACGCCGATGATGCCGACGATCACCTCGGGCGGCACGCCAAACTCCTCCGACGCGCGCTGCAGCGTGGCCTGGTTCGCGCGCCAGAAGCGTACCCCCGCATTGATGCGTACCGGGTCGAGGAAGCGCGCCTGATATGCGCGCCAGTTCTTCACGCCCGGAACGGGCGAGGGCGTCACGAGCTTCACCGCCGTCGCCGAATAGTTCGCGCTCGCGAACAGCGCATGCAGTGCGGTGGGATCGAAGTCGTAGCGCGCCACCATGTCGTTGATGAAGCCGTCGACGTCCGGATTGTTCGCGTAGCGCTGCGGGACGATTTCCTCTTCGAACGTCTGGCCCTGCGTCGGCGTTTGCGGTTGCGCCTGCGCGAGCGTGAGCGGCGTCTGTCGCGATTTCGGCGCGGCAGTTTGCGCGCGCGCCGCGCCGGTGCACAACGACGCCGCGACGCAAAGCGCGAGTGCGAAGGTCGTGCGACGTGGGCGGCTGGAGGCGGACAGAGCGGTCTTGAGGGTCATGAGAGAGCGGAGGGAGAGCGGTCCAGGAAGAACCCGGGCAGTATAACCGAGCGCCTTCGGGGAATCGGGCCGTTGCGCGCCGGCGTGGCGCGTGAGCACCAGGTCGCTGTGGTAACGTGGTGTCTGTTCGCGCGCCAGCCGGCGTGCCGCCAGACTAAAGACAGAAGGAGACCCGCGGCCGCGCGCATGCGCGAAGCCCGCGGCGAGTGCGACTCATGACGACCGGTTTCTTCTCTCACCCCGATTTTCTGCTGCACGAGATGGGCGAATGGCATCCTGAATGCCCCGCGCGTCTGCAGGCTATCGAAGACCAACTGATCGCGAGCCGCATCGACGCGCTGATCGAGCGCGACGAATCGGCGCCGCTCGCGACCGAGGCGGACCTCCTGCGCGTGCATACCCAGGCGCATATCGACTTCATCCGCAACACGGCGCCTAGCGAAGGCTACGCGAGCATCGACCCGGACACGCTGATGAATCCGCACACGTGGCAGGCGGCGCTGCGTGCGGCGGGCGCGGCGATCGCGGCCACCGACGCGGTCCTCGCCGGGCGCTACGAGAACGCATTCTGCAGCGTGCGCCCGCCCGGCCATCACGCGGAGCCTGCGCGCGCGATGGGCTTTTGCTTCTTCAACAACATCGCGATCGCGGCGCGCCATGCACTCGAAGTCCACGGCCTCCAGCGCGTGGCGATCGTCGATTTCGACGTGCATCACGGCAACGGCACCGAGGCCGCGTTCGCGGGCGACTCGCGCGTGCTGATGTGCAGCTTCTTTCAGCATCCGTTCTATCCGTACTCGGGGGCCGAGAATCCGGCGCCGAACATGGTCAACCTGCCGATCGCGGCGCGCACGAAAGGCATGGAAGTGCGCGAGGCCATCGACATCATGTGGCTGCCGCGGCTGCACGAGTTCAAACCGGAGATGGTGTTCGTCTCGGCGGGCTTCGACGCGCATCGCGAAGACGATCTCGGCAACATGGGCCTCGTGGAGGACGACTTCGCCTGGATCACGGACCAGATTCGCGACATCGCGGGCCGCTATGCGAAGGGGCGCATCGTGAGCAGCCTCGAAGGCGGCTATAACCTCTCGGCGCTCGGCCGCAGCGTGGTGGCGCATCTGCGCGCGCTGGCGGATATCTAGGCGGCCGGCGCGGCCCAGAGCGCGGACCCGCATCGCACACATTCGAACGAAGGAGACACGCATCGTGAGTGCCATTCCCTCTTCATCGCAAGCGCTGGTCGAAATTACACGCGATGCGTATGGCGTGTCGGGCGTCGTGCGCCTCACGCTGAACCGTCCGGATGCGTTCAACGCGCTTTCCGAGGCGCTCATCGATGCGTTGCAGGGCGAACTCGCCGCGCTGGCGCAATCCGACGCGCGCGTGGTCGTCATCGCAGCCGCAGGGCGCGCGTTCTGCGCGGGCCACGATCTCAGGGAAATGCGCGCGGCGCCCTCGCACGAGTACTACACGAAGTTGTTCGAGCGCTGCTCGAAGATGATGCTCGCCATTCAAAAGATGCCGCAGCCCGTCATCGCGCGCGTCCAGGGCGTGGCGACGGCGGCGGGCTGCCAGCTCGTCGCGATGTGCGATCTGGCGGTGGCGGCGGACTCGGCGCGCTTTGCGGTGTCGGGCATCAATCTCGGGCTCTTTTGCTCGACGCCCGCTGTGCCGCTCTCGCGCAATGTCTCGCGCAAGGCGGCCTTCGAGATGCTGATGACGGGCGAATTCATCGATGCGGAGAAGGCGTTGCGCGAAGGCCTCGTGAATCGCGTGGTGCCCGTCGACCAACTCGACGCCGCCGTGACCGCACTGGCCGCGAGCATCTGCGCGAAGCCGCGCGAGGCCGTCGCGGCAGGCAAGGGGCTCTTCTACCGGCAGCTCGAAATGGGCATCGACGCCGCGTATCAGCTGGCCGGGCAGACCATGGCCTGCAACATGATGACCGACCCAGCGCTCGACGGCGTGCAGGCGTTCATCGAGAAACGCAGCGCGAAGTAACGCGCCTGACCGCTCAGGAGTGCTGGTCGATCCAGTCGATCAGCGCGCCGATCACGCGCTCTCGATCGAGGTCGTTGAGCGTTTCATGGTAGCTGCCTTCATATAGCGTGAGCGTGCGATCGGGCGATCCCACGTTCGCGCCGAACGCGCGGCTGCCCTCGGGCTCGGTGAGCTTGTCCTCGGTGCCATGCCAGATCAGCACGGGTAGCCGCAGTTGCGCGCGTCCCGTCTCGATGCGCTTCATCGCTTCCAGCAATTGCGCCCCCGTGCGGGCGGGAATCGCGCCGTGATGCACGAGCGGATCGGCGCGATTGGCTTCGACCACGTCGCGCACGCGCGCGAGCAGCGCCGCGTCGATTTTCATGGCCGGAAAGGTCGGCCAGACTGCGCTGATTACGCGGCTCGCGGCGATTTTCCATGCGGGCACGTCGCGGCCCGGCGCGAGCGCCGCGCTCGAGAGCAGCAGGCCCGCGAGCGGCACGCGAGTTTGCGGCAGGCGCTCGATGGCGTAGAGCGCGGCAATCGCGCCGCCCATGCTGTGTCCCATCAGGAAGAGCGGTGTGCCCTGTGCAGCGCATTGCGCGCTCGCGTGGGCGAGGAGCGCCTCGGCGTCGTTGAGATAGTCGTCGAAGTGCGAGATCCAGGTGCGGCGGCCACGGGCATGCCCGTGGCCGCGCAGATCGATTGCGTAGACATCGATGCCCGCAGCGGTCAGCCGCGTGGCGAGCGCCGCATAGCGGCCCGCGTGTTCCGCGAGACCATGAATCAGCGCGATGGCCGCGCGCGGCGGCGCGCTCGCGCGCCAGACGTAGAGCGGCAACTCGACGCCGTCACGCGTACGCAGCGTCGCTTGCGCGGCGGGTTCGGCGGCTTGCGCCATGGCGATGTTCTGACTGGTCTCCATCTCGCTCCCTGTTTGGGCAATGCGTGGCGGTTCACGGTAGTTCGTTTTCGGCATCAATCTGTCGGCAGCAGTGTAGCGGCCGCGCGGGCGGCCACGCGCTGCCAGAAGCCTCTAATGCAAATGAGTTATGAAATTATCGAAATTGATTATTAAAAGGAATTTTGCGTGCCAGGGTAAAATGCGGGGCTAAATCCAGTCCATCAAACGGCGGCTGTCTGCCGGCGCGACGCGTTTTCCGCTACTGAAAAGGAGCGGCCTGCGCGAGCGGCGCGCGGCACACCCGCCGTTTTGCTTTTTTTCCATGATCGAAATTCGAAACGTGTCCCAGCGCTTCGCCGGCCCACAAGGCTGGATCGAGGCGCTGCACAACGTCAATCTGACGATTCCGCCGGGCGAAGTGTTCGGCATCATCGGGCGCAGCGGCGCAGGCAAGAGCACGCTGGTGCGCACCATCAACCTGCTCACGCGGCCCACCGAAGGCGACATCGTCGTCAACGCTCGCACGCTCACGTCGCTCTCTTCGGCCCAGCTGCGCGAAGCGCGCCGCGAGATCGGCATGATTTTCCAGCACTTCAACCTGCTGTCGTCGCGCACCGTGTTCGACAACGTCGCGCTGCCGCTCGAACTGGCCGGCGTGAAGCGCGCCGAGATCGAAGCGACGGTGCTGCCGCTGCTCGAACTCGTCGGCCTGACCGCGCAGAAAGACCGCTATCCCTCGCAGATCAGCGGCGGCCAGAAGCAGCGCGTGGGCATTGCGCGCGCGCTCGCGAGCAAGCCGAAGGTGCTGCTTTCGGACGAGGCGACCTCGGCGCTCGACCCCGAAACCACGCGCGCGATTCTCGACCTGCTGCGCAAGATCAATCGCGAACTGAACCTGACCATCGTGATGATCACGCACCAGATGGAAGTGATCAAACAGGTCTGCGACCGCGTGGCCGTGCTCGACGCGGGCCGCGTGGTGGAAAGCGGTCCCGTGATCGACGTGTTCCTGCAGCCGCGCCACGAAGTCACGCGCGCGCTGCTCGGCGACGTGATCGCCCAGGAATTGCCGCCCGCGCTCAAGGCGCGCGTGGCCGAGCATCTCGCCAAGGGCAGCGGCCACTTGCTGCGCCTCGCGTTCAAGGGCACGGGCGTCGATCAGCCGGTTCTCTCGGAGACGATTCGCCGCTTCGAACTCGATTTCAACATCCTGCACGGCCAGATCGACGAGATCCAGGGGCAGGCGTTCGGCTCGCTCGCGGTGCTCGCGGGCGGCGATCCGGTGAAGGTGGCGCAGGCCATGGCGTGGCTGCGCGAACAAGGCGTCGTGGTGGAGGAACTGTCCCATGTGGAGTGAAATGTTCGACATGTTCGTCCAGTCGTTCTGGGAGACGCTCGTCATGGTGGGCATCTCGGGACTCGTGGGCGCGGCCATCGGCCTGCCGCTCGGCGTGCTGCTCTATCTCACCGACCGCAACGGCGTGCTGCAGAACATCGCCGCGAATCGCGTGATGGGGGTGATCGTCAATGCCGTGCGTTCCACGCCGTTCATCATCCTGCTCGTTGCCGTGATTCCGTTCACGCGCCTCGTGGTCGGCTCGTCGATCGGCACGGCGGCCGCCGTCGTGCCGCTCACCATCGCCGCTGCGCCGTTTATCGCGCGGCTCGTCGAAACGGCGCTGCGCGAAGTCGATCGCGGCCTGATCGAAGCGGCCCAGGCCATGGGCGCGAGCACGAGCCAGATCGTCTTCAAGGTGCTGCTGCCCGAGTCGCTGCCAGGCGTCGTGGCGGGGCTCACCATCACGTTCATCTCGCTCGTCGGCTATTCGGCGATGGCCGGCGCGATCGGCGGCGGTGGTCTTGGCGACCTCGGCATCCGCTACGGCTATCAGCGCTTCGAACCCGAAGTCATGTTGATCGTGGTCGTGATCCTGATCGTGTTCGTGCAGCTCGTGCAGTCGTTCGGCGACTGGCTCGTGCGGCGCCTGAGCCACAAATAGGCCTTAAAACAAGCGGTTTTTCGATCAACATAACTACACAAGACAAAGGTTGGATATGCAACGTCGTTTCATGATCCGGCTCGCGGCGGCGCTTGGCGCGGCTTCGCTCATCGCACCGCTTGCTGCGCACGCGGACGAAACCATCAAGGTGGGCGTGACGGGCGGCCCGCACGAGCAGGTGATGGAAGTCGTGAAGAGCGTGGCCGCGAAGAGCGGCCTGAACATCAAGATCATCGAGTTCTCCGACTACGTGCAGCCGAACGCGGCGCTCGCGGGCGGCGATCTCGACGCCAACAGCTACCAGCACGCGCCGTATCTCGACGCGCAGGTGAAGGATCGCGGCTACAAGCTGATCAAGATCGCCGACACCGTTACGTTCCCGATGGGCATCTACTCGAAGAAGATCAAATCGCTCTCCGAACTGAAGCCGGGCGCGCGCATCGCGGTGCCGAATGATCCGACGAATGGCGGCCGTGCGTTGCTGCTGCTGCAGAGCCAGGGTCTCATCAAGTTGCGCGCCGACGCAGGTTTGAAGGCGACGCCGCTCGACATCGTGGAAAACCCCAGGAAGCTGAAAATCGTCGAGCTCGACGCCGCACAGATTCCGCGTTCGCTCGACGACGTGGACGCCGCCGCGATCAACACGAACTTCGCCATGCAAGCGGGCCTGAAGCCGAAACAGGACGCGATCGCAATCGAAGACCCGAAGGGGCCGTACGTGAATATCCTCGCGATCCGCGAGGCCGACCGCAACAAGCCCTGGGTGGCGAAGCTGGTCGCCGCGTACCACTCGCCGGAAGTGAAGCGCTACGTCGAAACGACGTTCGGCGGGGCAGTTATCACCTCCTGGTAGGACCCCCTGGGCCGTGAAATTAGAGATATTTTTCGGCGCCCGGGCTTGATGCCCGGGTTTTTTCCACCGTAAAATCGCACGATCGTTCGCTACTGATGACCGGGGTGCGGCAGCGGTGGTTCGGGAAAATTGCTGGTGGCAGATCGGCCCGACAGGGCTATCGCTATAATGTCCGCCAGGTTGACGTATTCGTAACTTCGGAGCATGTGAATGAAAGTCCTTGTGCCAGTCAAACGCGTAGTCGATTACAACGTGAAGGTTCGTGTGAAGTCGGATGGCACGGGCGTCGACATCGCGAACGTGAAGATGTCGATGAACCCGTTCGACGAAATCGCCGTGGAAGAAGCGGTGCGTCTGAAGGAAGCGGGCGTGGCGACCGAAGTCATCGCCGTTTCGGCGGGCGTGACGCAAGCGCAGGAAACGCTGCGCACGGCGCTGGCCATCGGCGCGGATCGCGCGATCCTCATCGAGTCGAACGAAGACCTCCAGCCGCTGGCTGTGGCCAAGCTACTGAAGGCGCTGGTCGACAAGGAACAGCCGCAACTGGTCATCCTCGGCAAGCAGGCCATCGACGACGATTCGAACCAGACCGGCCAGATGCTCGCCGCGCTGGCGAACCTGCCGCAGGCTACGTTTGCCTCGAAGGTGGTCGTGGCCGACGGCAAGGCGACCGTGTCGCGCGAAGTGGACGGTGGCGCGGAAACGCTGTCGCTCAAGCTGCCCGCAGTCGTTACGACGGATCTGCGCCTGAACGAGCCGCGCTACGTCACGCTGCCGAACATCATGAAGGCGAAGAAGAAGCCGCTGGAAACCGTCAAGCCCGAAGACCTCGGCGTCGACGTCACGCCGCGTCTGAAGACGCTGAAGGTTGCCGAGCCGCCCAAGCGCAGCGCAGGCGTGAAGGTGCCGGACGTGAAGACGCTGGTCGAGAAGCTGAAGACGGAAGCCAAGGTGCTGTAAGGAGCGAGACGAAAATGACGAATCTGGTTATTGCTGAACACGACAATCACTCGATCAAGGCCGCGACGCTGAACACGGTCGCCGCAGCGCAGAAAATTGGCGGCGACGTGCACGTGCTGGTCGCGGGCCACAATGCGCAAGCCGCAGCGGATGCCGCCGCGAAGATCGCAGGCGTTGCGAAGGTGCTGCTGGCCGACGCGCCGCAACTCGAACAGGGTCTCGCCGAGAACGTCGAAGCGACGGTCCTCGCGCTTGTGCAAAATGCGGCGAAGAACTACACGCACATCCTGGCGCCGGCAACGGCAGCGGGCAAGAACGTCACGCCGCGTATCGCCGCGAAGCTCGACGTCGCGCAAATCAGCGACATCACCGCTGTGGATGCGCCGGACACGTTCGAGCGCCCGATCTACGCGGGCAATGCCATCGCGACGGTGCAATCGGTCGACCCGATCAAGGTCATCACCGTGCGTACGACGGCATTCGATGCAGTTGCAGCCGTTGGCGGCAGCGCAGCAGTCGAGAAGCTCGACGCGGCAGCGGACAGCGGCCTCACCCAGTTCGTCGGCCGTGAAGTGACGAAGCTCGACCGTCCGGAACTCACGAGCGCAAAGATCATCGTCTCGGGCGGCCGGGGTCTGGGCAGCGGCGAGAACTACACGAAGGTGCTGGAGCCGCTCGCGGACAAGCTCAACGCCGCACTTGGCGCCTCGCGCGCAGCCGTCGACGCGGGCTATGTGCCGAACGACTATCAGGTCGGACAGACCGGCAAGATCGTCGCGCCGCAACTGTACGTGGCGGTCGGCATCTCGGGTGCGATCCAGCACCTTGCCGGCATGAAGGACTCGAAGGTCATCGTCGCGATCAACAAGGACGAAGAAGCACCGATCTTCAGCGTGGCCGATTACGGCCTCGTGGGCGACCTGTTCACGGTCGTGCCGGAACTCGTGAAGGAACTCGGCTGAATCCGGCCGGTGTATCGAGCGACGAGCGCCGCGTATCATGATTGAACGCGTGGCGTGAGACGAAGCAACAAAGGGGCGCTGCGGCGCCCCTTTGTCATTTGAGGAACCGCATACCGACAGGAGGAGACTGAAATGTACCAGGCGCCCACGAGCGACATGCTGTTCGTCATGAAGGAACTGGCCGGCCTCGAAGAAATCGCCAGCTTACCGGGCGGCGAAGACGCCACGCCCGAAACGGTCGAAGCGGTGCTGCACGAAGCCGCGAAGCTGTGCGGCGAAGTGCTCGAGCCGCTGAACGCCGAAGGCGACCGCAATCCGAGCCGCTGGGAAAACGGCAACGTGCACGCCACGCCCGGTTTCAAGGCGGCATTCCGCCAATACGTGGAAGGCGGCTGGCAAGGCGTGCAGCATCCTCAGGAATACGAAGGACAAGGTTTACCGAAGCTCGTCGGCACGCCGTGTGTGGAAATGCTCAACGCGGCGAACCTTTCGTTCGCGTTGTGTCCGCTGCTCACCGACGGCGCCATCGAAGCGCTCCTCACCGCCGGCAGCGAAGCGCAAAAGCAGCGCTTCGTGCCGAAGCTCATCTCCGGCGACTGGACCGGCACGATGAACCTCACTGAGCCGCAGGCGGGCTCCGATCTCGCCGCCGTGCGCACGCGCGCCGAGCCGCAAGGCGACGGCACGTACAAGGTGTTCGGCACGAAGATCTTCATCACGTGGGGCGAGCACGACATGGCGGAGAACATCGTCCATCTCGTGCTCGCGCGCACGCCCACGGCGCCCGAAGGCGTGAAGGGCATTTCGCTCTTCATCGTGCCGAAGTTCCTCGTCAACGAAGATGGCACGCTCGGCGCGCGCAACGATGTGCACTGCGTATCGATCGAACACAAGCTCGGCATCAAGGCGAGCCCGACCGCCGTGCTGCAGTTCGGCGACCATGGCGGCGCGATCGGCCAGTTGATCGGCGAAGAGAATCGCGGCCTCGAATACATGTTCATCATGATGAACGCCGCGCGTTTTGCGGTGGGCATGCAGGGCGTGGCCGTCTCCGATCGCGCGTACCAGAAGGCGCTCGCCTATGCGAAGGAGCGCGTGCAGAGCCGCCCGGTGGACGGTTCCGCGAAAGCCGCGGTGAGCATCATCCATCACCCCGACGTGCGCCGCATGCTCGCCACGATGCGTGCGCTCACCGAAGCCGCGCGTGCGCTCGCTTACGTGGCGGCCGGCGAGAGCGACCGCGCGCATGGCGACCCCGACGAGGCGGCCCGTGCGCGGCATCAGGCGCGCTACGAGTATCTCGTGCCGATCGTGAAGGGCTGGAGCACCGAACTGGCGCTCGAAGTGACGAGCCTCGGCGTGCAGGTGCATGGCGGCATGGGCTTCATCGAGGAGACAGGCGCGGCGCAGTTCTACCGTGACGCACGCATTCTGCCGATCTACGAGGGCACGACGGCGATCCAGGCGAACGATCTCATCGGACGCAAGACGCTGCGCGACGGCGGCGCGGCGGCAAAGGCGCTGCTTGCCGATATCGCGCAGACCGTCGACGCGCTGGCCGCACAACGAGGCGCGGCGTTCGAGTCGATGCGCAAGCATCTCGCGGCGGGTAAGGAGGCGCTGGCATCGGCCGTGGACTTCGTGCTCGCGAAGACGAAAAGCGATCCGAACGCGGTATTCGCGGGCAGCGTGCCGTATCTGAAGCTGGCGGGCATCGTGCTGGGCGGCTGGCAGATGGCGCGCGCCATGCTCGCCTCGCAGCGTCTCATGCAGGAGGACCCGAAGTTTCATGGCGCGAAGATCGCCACGGCGCAGTTCTACGCGCAACACGTCTTGCCGCAGGCGGTGGCGCTCGAAGCGGCGATCGTCAGCGCCAACGGCAGCGAGGGCGTGCTGGCGCTAGCGGAGGATCAGTTCTGACGCAGCCGCGCGCTACTCACAGCGAGAAATGAAACACGGCGCCCTGGCGGCGCCGTGTTCATTCACGCTGCGTGGCTGGCTTCAGGCATACGCCGGACGATGCGAGCCTTGCGTGTCGCCGAGATAGCGGTGCACCGAAAGATCGTCGGCGCGGATGGCGGGTTGCTTGCCCGAGATCAGGTCGGCGAGCAATTGGCCCGAACCGCACGACATCGTCCAGCCGAGCGTGCCGTGACCCGTGTTCAGGAACAGGTTCGAGATCGGCGTGCGGCCGACAACCGGCGTGCCGTCCGGCGTCATCGGGCGCAGGCCGGTCCAGAAGGTGGTCTTCGTCGTGTCGCCGCCGCCCGGGAACAAGTCGTTGACGCACATTTCGAGCGTTTCACGGCGCGCCTGCTTGAGCGTCTTGTCGAAGCCGACGATCTCGGCCATGCCGCCCACACGGATGCGGTCGTCAAAACGCGTGATCGCGATCTTGTAGGTTTCGTCGAGCACGGTCGAAACCGGCGCGGCACTCGCATTCACGATCGGCGCCGTGATCGAATAGCCCTTGAGCGGATAAACCGGAATCTTCACGAGGCCCGCGAGCATCTTCGTCGAGAAGGAGCCGAGCGCGACCACGAACGAATCGGCGCGCACCAGCTCGCTGCCGCATTGCACGCCCGCGATACGGTCGCCCTGCATGGCGAGGCCGTCGATCGGCGTGTTGTAGCGGAATTTCACACCCAGTTGTTCGGCCATGGCGGCGAGGCGCGTGGTGAACATCTGGCAGTCGCCGGTTTCGTCGCCGGGCAGACGCAGGCCGCCGGTGAGCTTGCCCGACACCGCGGCGAGCGCCGGTTCTGCGCGGCCGAGTTCGGCTGCGGTGAGCAGTTCGTACGGAACGTTCGCGTCCTTGAGCACGGCGATGTCCTTCGCTGCGCCTTCGAACTGCTGCTGCGTGCGGAACACCTGGAGCGTGCCGCCCGTGCGGCCTTCATACTCAATGCCCGTGTCGGCGCGCAACGCCTGCAGGCAGTCGCGGCTGTATTCCGCGAGACGCACCATGCGGCCTTTGTTGAGCGCGTAGCGTTCAGCCGTGCAGTTCTGCAGCATCTGCCACATCCACTGCAGCTGGAACTTCGTGCCGTCCAGACGAATGGCGAGCGGCGCGTGCTTCTCGAACATCCACTTGATCGCCTTGAGCGGCACGCCCGGCGCGGCCCACGGTGCGGCGTAGCCCGGCGAGATCTGTCCGGCATTGGCAAAACTGGTTTCGAGCGCGGGACCGGCCTCGCGGTCGATCACCGTGACTTCGTGGCCCGCGCGGGCGAGATACCAGGCGCTGGCCACACCGACCACACCACTGCCCAACACGACGACTCGCATAGCTGCTCCATATAGTTTCGTTGAGCTACGCCGCGTTGCCGGGCCCTTGGAAGCCGTGTTTTGGCACCGATAGGGAAGAAGGCATGAAAATCCGGGTGTAGCCAGTATTTGTAGCTATGCTATTGTTGTATGTCCAGGTTTTGTTATCGTATTTTTCAGATTTTCGGGAAGAAATCATGAGAACGCAGCGCCAACCGGTCCGCGCGCTCGACCGGCTCGATCACCGCATCCTGAAGCTGCTCCAGGAGGACGGCCGCATGGCGATGAAGGACCTCGCGGAGCAGGTCGGGCTCTCGGTCACACCGTGCATCGAGCGCGTCAAGCGCATGGAGCGCGACGGCGTGATCACGGGTTACTTCGCGCGTGTGAATCCCTCGGTGCTGGGTGCGGCGCTGCTCGTGTTCGTGGAGATCACGCTCGATCACAAGAGCGGCAACATGTTCGACCAGTTCCGCCGCGAGGTGCAGAAGATTCCCGAAGTGCTCGAATGCCATCTCGTCTCGGGCGACTTCGACTATCTCATCAAGGCGCGCATCGGCGAGATGGCCGACTACCGCAAGCTGCTCGGCGACATCCTGCTGCAACTGCCGGGCGCCGTGCAGTCGAAGAGCTACGTGGTGATGGAAGAGATCAAGGAGACGCTGACCATCGCCGTGGGGGAATGAACGGGTAACAGCGGGCTGAAGGCGGCCCCTTTTTTAGGACTCGACAACGCGGATCGATACTGTATATTTATACAGTATCGATCCGCGCTTTCATGTCCATTTTCTCTACCCGTGACTGATTCCCATCACCCCGATCCCGACGCCTGGTATCCCGTTGCACCGCCCACGGCGCGCAAGGGGCGCGGGGCGGTCACGAACCTGCAAGGGCGCTACGAAGTCGACCAGCGCGAAGCGTTCGACGACGGCTGGCAGCCCACGGGTGTCGGCGGGGAGCGCGATGGTGATGGCGATGAAACCGGCGAGCCCAGGCTGCGCACCGAAGTCTTCGAAGAGCGCGCGAAGAGCATCCTCACACGCAACCAGTCGCCGGACATTCCATTCAACGTCTCGCTCAATCCGTATCGCGGCTGCGAGCACGGCTGTATCTATTGCTTTGCGCGGCCTACGCACAGTTATCTCGGCCTCTCGCCGGGGCTCGATTTCGAGAGCCGAATCTACGCCAAGGTCAATGCGGCGGAGTTGCTCGCGCGGGAAATCGCCAAGCCGTCGTACGAGCCCGAGCCGATTGCGCTGGGCGTGAATACCGACGCCTGGCAACCGGTAGAGCGCGACCTGCGCATCACACGCCGCGTGGTCGAAGTGCTGGCGGAACGGCAGCATCCGTTCGCGGCCATCACGAAATCCTCGCTGATCGAACGCGATCTCGACCTGCTCGCGCCGATGGCCGCGCGCCAGCAGTTCATGGCGGCAATCACGATCACCACACTCGACGCCGATATCGCCCGCTCGCTCGAACCGCGTGCGGCGACACCCGCGCGGCGGCTGCGTACCATCCGCACGCTCGCCGAAGCCGGTGTGCCGGTCGGCGTGAGCATCGCACCCGTGATTCCGTTCGTGACCGAGCCCGACATGGAGCGCGTGCTCGAAGCCTGCGCCGAGGCCGGTGCGACAAGCGCGAGTTACATCGTGCTGCGTTTGCCGTGGGAGGTCGCGCCGCTGTTCCAGGACTGGCTGGCGGCGCACTTCCCGCAGCGCGCCGAGCGCGTGATGAGCCGCGTGCGCGACATGCGCGGCGGCAAAGACTACGAATCGGCGTTTTCGCAGCGCATGAAGGGAACGGGGCTGTGGGCCGACCTGCTCAAGCAGCGCTTTCATCATGCCGTGCGGCGCCTCGGGCTCAACGAGCGGCGCCACGGCATTCTGGACATGTCGGCGTTCGTGCAGTCGAAGACCGTGCGCGAGAAGCCTCAGCTCGACCTGTTTTGAGCCGTTACTGCGCGATTTACTGCGAGAGCGCCTTCGCGGCCTCGACTTGCGACTCGAAGTACGTTTGAAACGAGAGTGCGAGTCCCGTCATCAGCAGGAACGCGCCAATCAGCAGCGAGAAGATCACGACGAAAATCACCGTCCAGCCCGAGCGGCTCGTGCGGCCTTTCTCCACGAACGCGGCGTTGAACTGCGCGTCCCATTTGGCGTCGGGGCGTAGCCCGTAGACGATTGCCGCCAGAAACGCCGAGAGGACCGACACCGCGCCGATCACGGCGAGCACCCAGCCAGGAATCGAGGCGCGCTCGGTGGCGACGAGCAGCATCACGCCCGGAATGCCGAGGAGCGTGCCCAACAAATGCGCCCAGCCCCACACGTCGCGCGGGCCATACAGGTAGAAGCGGTGGGCGCCGAGACTGCCAAACAGGAAGGCGAGGGCGGCGGTGAGCGTCTTGGAGCGAAAGCGTGCGAGGTTCTTGTCGTTGGGCATGGGCTCGGGCAAAACGTGGGCGTCGGCCGCCATGAGCGCATTACGTCGAACGCGCACGGGCCGCCGGGCATTGTATGCCGCACGACGCGCTTGCAGCACAAGCGCACGCTTATGCCTGGCACCATGGTCTGCCCGCGTCACGGTTTCGTGTAGGTCACGCGATAAATCGCGCCCGCATAGTCGTCGCTGACGAGGAGCGATCCGTCGGGCAGCGGCAGCACGTCGGCGGGGCGGCCCCATTGGGTCTCGTCTGAATTGAGCCAGCCCTGCGCGAACACTTCCTGGCGTGCGTTCGTGCCGTCCGGGTTGGCGATCACGCGCAACACGCGATAGCCGACCTTCTTGCTGCGGTTCCACGAGCCGTGCTCGGCGATGAAAATGCTGTTCTTATAGTCGGCCGGGAACATCGAACCGGTATAGAAGCGCATGCCAAGCGACGCCACGTGCGCGCCGAGCTTGAGGACCGGGGGCGTGAAGCTGCTGCACGGATGGCCTGCGCCGAACTCGGGGTCGGCGACATTGCCGCCGTGGCAATAGGGAAAGCCGAAGTCCTCGCCCACGTGCGCGAGGCGGTTGAGCTTGTCGTCGGGGATGTCGTCGCCGAGCATGTCCCGGCCGTTGTCGGTGAACCAGAGCTCATGCGTCTGCGGATGCCACGCGAAGCCGACCGTGTTGCGCACGCCGCGGGCGATGGTCTCGTAGTGCGAGCCGTCGGGCTCCATGCGCCCGATCATCGCGAAATGCACGCGCTGCGGGTCGCTGGCCGGCAGACAGACGTTGCACGGCGCGCCTTGCGGCACGTAGAGCTTGCCGTCGGGGCCGAAGGCGATGAACTTCCAGCCGTGGTGGCGCTCGGCGGGCAGCGAATCCGTGACGACGACGGCTTTGGGCGGATCGTCGAGATGACGGTCGATGTCGTCGAGCCGCACGATCGACGACACCGCTGAAACGTACAATGCGCCGTTGCGCCAGGCCACGCCCACCGGCATCGTCAGTCCCGAGGCCACGATATGGCGCTTGATGGCTTTGCCGTCCTTGAGTTCGAGCGCGTAGACGTCGCCGTCCGTACTCCCCACATACAGAAGGGTGCCGTTGCCTGACTGCGTCATTTCGCGCGCACCGGGCAAGTCGGCGGACAGCACCTCGATGTGGAAGCCCGGCGGCAGCTTGATGCGCTCGATGGGAAGCGCCGCTTGAGCGAACGGCGCCGCGAGCAGGGCGGCGGCAAAGGCGAGACACGCCGCTGCAAAGCGTCGGGCCGACTCGCGAGACACCGGAAAAAAGGAGCTGCCACCCACGCCGCCGCCACAAATGCGAGGCAGCCCTTGCACGAGTCGTCTGAAAGTCGCCACAATTCGCTCCAGGGCCCGCCCATCGTGGGCATGAGCCGCAGTTTGACCGCTTTGTTGACCGCTTTGTCTCGCCGCTTTCCGCGCGCCGGCGTGCAATTTCCCGTTAAGTGTTTGTTATGCCTCCGGTTTCGGGCTATAATCGCATGTTTCAGTAGTCCCGAACCCCCGGTTTTCAAGGATTTTCGTATGGTCATCATCCGTCTGGCACGCGGCGGCTCGAAGAAGCGCCCGTTCTACAACATCGTCGCAACCGACTCGCGCAACCGTCGCGACGGCCGTTTCATCGAGCGCGTGGGCTTCTACAACCCGGTCGCTACCAAGGGTGAAACGCTGCGTATCGCTCAAGATCGCGTGACGTACTGGAAGGAAAACGGCGCGCAAATGTCGCCGGCCGTCGAGCGCCTCGTGAAGGAAGCGCAAAAGACCGCCGCCGCTGCGCCGGCTGCTTAAGTCTTTAAGCGTCTTTTCAGTCTGTTGTCCGTGTTTCACCTGTGTACGCGCTGCATGATCCGCGTATGCAATATCAAGCTGGTCGCAAGGGGTGCCGATGTCCGCGCATGACGCCAAATCTGCCGTAGAGGCGAACGACGCGTCGGAAAGCGGGGCGCCCGAAGTTGCAGCCAGCGGCGCCGGCAAGGCTGCCGCCCGCGGCGCGCCGTCCTTTGGTGCGTTCGTGCGCAAGCCTGCGCGCGAGAGCGCCGCGAAAGCTGTGCCCGCAACCGGGACAGCCGGTGGCCTGCGCGCCGAAACCGAGGCGAGTTGGCCTGCCGACGCCGTTGAAGTCGGCGCCGTGATCGACGCCTACGGTCTCAAGGGCTGGCTGAAGATCGCGCCGCACGCGCAGGATAGCCAGGCGCTGCTTTCCGCTAAACGCTGGTGGCTCCTCAAGGGCCGCGAGGGTCAGGCGCATCGCGAGCGTCATTGCGCGGTGCGCGTGAGCGCCAAGGTTCATGGTGACAGCGTCGTTGGCCAGCTTTCGGGCGTGGCCGACCGCGATGCCGCGCTGCTGTTGCGCGGCGCGCGCGTGTACGTGAGCCGGGCCGAATTCCCGGCGCCCGCAGCCGATGAATATTACTGGGTCGACCTGATCGGCCTCGATGTCGCCAATGAGGCGGGCGTCGAGCTCGGCAAGGTTGCCGACCTGATCGACAATGGCGCGCAATCGGTGTTGCGTGTCACGTATGCGTCCACGGACAAGGATGGCAAGCCGGCCACCGGCGAGCGCCTGATCCCGTTTGTAGGCGTGTTCGTGAAGACGGTGGACCTGGCGGCGAAGCGTATCGTCGTCGACTGGGAAGCCGACTACTAAGCAGCGGCAACGCTGTGGCAACCCCGCCGCGCGCCTTGATTCAATTTCGCTGAACGGAGAGAGCGATGCAGTTCGATGTCGTCACGCTCTTTCCCGAGATGTTCCGCGCGCTGACCGACTGGGGCATTACCAGCCGGGCGGCGAAGCAGCAGCGTTACACGTTGCGCACGTGGAATCCGCGTGATTTCACGACCGACAACTACCGTACGATCGACGATCGCCCCTACGGCGGCGGGCCCGGCATGGTCATGCTGGCCAGGCCGCTCGAAGCGGCGATCGACGCGGCAAAGGCCGCGCAGGCGCAAGCCGGCGTGAGCGCCCCGCGCGTGCTGCTGATGTCGCCGCAAGGCAAACCGCTCACGCACGAACGCGTCATGCAGTTCGCGCAGGAGCCGGGTCTCGTGATGTTGTGCGGCCGCTATGAAGCGATCGACCAGCGTCTCGTCGACCGCTGCGTGGACGAAGAAGTGAGCCTCGGCGACTTCGTGCTCTCGGGGGGTGAATTGCCCGCGATGGCCTTGATGGACGCCGTGGTGCGCAACCTGCCGGGCGTGCTGGGCGATGCGCTTTCGGCGGTGCAGGACAGCTTCGTCGACGGTTTGCTCGACTGTCCGCATTACACGCGCCCCGAGGAATACGACGGTGTGCGCGTGCCCGATGTGCTGCTTGGCGGCCATCATGCGGAAATCGAGCAATGGCGTCGCCGCGAGGCGTTGCGCAACACGTGGAATAAGCGGCCCGATCTGATCGCGCGGGCCAGAAAGAACAAGATGTTGAGCCGGGCCGACGAGGCGTGGCTCGCTAGTCTCGCGAAGGGCTCGAACGAAGCGTAAGGCTTCGGGCGTGCGCGACAAGGGGCGCAAAAGGCGGTGCCGCTTCATGCGTGAACGGCGCCAGTTGTGAATCCATCCTCTATCGGGGCCGTAGTGCAGCAACCCTGCACAGGTACGAACGCCGACAAGATGGCATACGGAGTCAATCCATGAATCTGATTGAAAAACTCGAGCAGGAAGAAATCCAGCGCGTGCTGGGCGAGAAGACCATCCCCGAATTCGCCCCCGGCGATACGGTGATCGTCAACGTGAACGTGGTTGAAGGTAACCGCAAGCGCGTTCAGGCATACGAAGGCGTCGTGATCGCGAAGCGTAACCGCGGCCTGAACTCGTCGTTCATCGTGCGCAAGATCTCGTCGGGCGAAGGCGTCGAGCGTACGTTCCAGACGTACTCGCCGCTGCTGGCCAGCATCGTGGTGAAACGTCGCGGCGACGTGCGTCGCGCGAAGCTGTACTACCTGCGCAACCTGTCGGGTAAGAAGGCACGTATCAAGGAAAAGCTGGTGTCGAAAGACCGCGCAGCTGCTCCGGCCGAACAGGCGTAAAAGCTGTAAGAAAGAAGCACCCTCCGGGGTGCTTTTTTCTTTTTGGCCGCAAAATAATCTCGTGTACGTGTAATCCGGGACGCCCGTTGATCCGCCCAGTATTTGAACCCGAAAGCCTGCCGATCGAATCGACGGGCGCGAGCCTTCCGCAGGTCGCCGCGGAACGCCTGACCGCCGCCGGCTTGCGCACGCGCTTCGAGCAGCGCCTGCCGTGGGACCCCGAACCCCAGGAAGCCCGTCTGTTCGAGATGCGCGATCCGCGCGAGGCCGCCGTGCTCATGCCCATTGCCATGCGCCCGGGCGGCCTGACCGTGCTGCTCACCCAGCGCGCCGACAACCTCAGCAATCACGCGGGCCAGGTGAGCTTTCCCGGCGGCAGCCGCGAACCTTCCGACCCCACCCCCATCGCCGCCGCGCTGCGCGAGGCGCACGAGGAGGTGAACCTCGACCCCGCGCGCGTCGAGGTGCTCGGCGCATTGCCCGACTACCTCACCGGCACCGGCTTCAGGGTCACGCCCGTGGTCGGTCTCGTGCACGAGCCGTTCAGTCTCGCGGCGGACTCGCTCGAAGTGGCAAGCATCTTCGAAGTGCCGCTCAGCTTTCTCATGAACCCGGTGCATCACCAGGTGCGCGTGCTCCGCTGGGAAGGCGGCGAGCGGCGCTTTTATGCGATGCCGTATCCGGACCGCAATTCGCCGGACCTCGACGTGCCCGAACCCGTCGTCGCTTCCGGTGTCGGCTCCTCGCACTTCATCTGGGGGGCGACGGCCGGTATGCTGCGCAACTTCTACCGCTTCCTGCTCGCGTAACACGTCTGGCGGCGCGTGCAAGCGTCGCTGCGCACTGTTGCGAGTTTGCCGCCCGAATTGCCGGCGATGGTCAGGCACATCTGGCCCTGTGATATCGTTGCAACACTTTCATAAAACCCCTTTCGCAACCCGATCTGCACGGCGCGTCGCATGACCTTCTTTTCCGTATTGCTGGCTCTCGTCATCGAACAGGTGCGGGCGCTGTCGCCCAATAATCCGGTCATGGCGCTCGTGCGCCTCAATGCGGAGTGGGCCGCTCACGGCTTCGACGCCGGCAAGCAGAAGCATGGCCTCATCGCGTGGCTCGTGGTCGTGCTGCCGTGGACGCTCGCCACGGCGCTCGTCTACTACGTGCTGTACCACATCAGCTTCGTGCTGGCGTTCCTGTGGAACGTGGCGGTTGTGTACTTCACGCTCGGTTTTCGCCAGTTCAGCCACTACTTCACCGACATCCATCTCGCGCTGAACAACGACGACGTGCCGCGCGCGCGCGAAATCCTCCGCGAATGGACCGGCATCGACGCCGTGGACATGCCCGTGAGCGAGATCGTGCGCCACACGCTGATTCATGCGGTGATCGCCTCGCATCGGCACGTGTTCGGCGTGTTCTTCTGGTTTCTCGTGCCGATCGGGCCCGCGGGCGCCGTGCTGTACCGCATCGCCGAATACCTCGCGCGCGAGTGGGCACGTCCGGCCGAGGACCGCACCGAGGCGTTCTCGAACTTCGCGCAGCATGTGTTCTTCGTGATCGACTGGGTGCCTGCGCGGCTCACGTCGCTGGGCTTCGCGATCGTCGGCAACTTCGAGGACGCGATCTACGCCTGGCGCAACCACACGAACCAGTGGCCCGACACCAACGAAGGCGTGCTGCTCGCCACCGGCAGCGGCGCGCTGGGCGCGCGCCTGTCAGGCCCGCTCGCCGAGCAGTCCAGCGTCGATGTGCTCGCGCAGCCGGGCGAGGGCGGTCCGTACACGGTGGGCGACGACTGCACGCCGCGTACGCTGCAATCGGCCGTGGGCCTCGTGTGGCGCGCCGTGATCCTGTGGATGATCCTGCTGCTCATGCTGACGATTGCCGTCTGGCTCTGAGCGCCCGACGCTGAATCGCAGAAATGCAAATGGGCCGCTTCCAGCGGCCCATTTTCGTCTGGATCAGCAACTCACGCCGTCACTCGTCGCGCACGTCGCGATCGCGTCCGCAATTCCAGCACACGGTGAACTGCGCCTCGAGCACCTCGCCGCAGCGCGCACAGCGCCACGTGGGCGAGCCCGGCGGCGGCCCGTTCACGGCTTCGTCGATCAGACGCCGGGCGAGCTTCTCGTCGCGCTCGTCCACGAGCCACAGTTCGGGCGCGCACTGCTCGGCCGGAATCTCGCCCATCGCGCCGCTCAGATAGCGGTTGTGCAGCTCGCAGGGCACGCCCGCCGTCGCCAGGATGTTCATCCAGTGCTGGGCGATCAGCAGATTCGGCGCGCGCACGAGCTTGAGCATAGGCGTTGGGGCAGGTGGCGGTCAGCGCACGACCTGGCTGATCTCGTGGATGAGCTGCGCGTAGAGCGCCTGGCGCTCGGGCGCGATGCGGCCGTCGTCCACGGCTTCCAGAATCGCGCAGCCCGGTTCGTGCAGGTGATGGCAGTTATAGAAGCGGCAATGCGCGAGCAGCGGCCGGAACTCGGGGAACGCACGCTCCAGCTTGCCTTCGGTGAGGTGATAGAGGCCGAACTCCTGGAAGCCCGGCGAGTCGATCAACGCGCCGCCCTCGGGCAGCGTGTAGAGCCGTGTGAACGTCGTGGTGTGGCGACCGCTGTTGAGCGCCGTCGAGATCTCGCGCGTGGCGGCTTCGGCGTCGGGGATCAGCAGGTTCACGAGCGTCGACTTTCCCATGCCCGACTGGCCGAGCAGGATCGTCTGATGGCCGTGGAGATGCTCGGCCAGCACCGCGTGTGCTTGCTCGGGGCGGCCCTTCGCCGAAACCTCCAGCACCGTATAGCCCAGCGCGCGATAGCGTTCGAGGCGCTGGCGCGCAACCGGCAGCGCGGCCTCTACGTCGATCTTGTTGAGCACGATGAGCGGCTTGAGGTCGTTGGCCTCGGCGGCCACGAGCGCGCGCCCGAGCAGGTCCTCGCTGAAGTGCGGCTCGGTGGCGAGCACGATCAGCAACTGGTCGAGGTTCGCCGCGAAGAGCTTCGACTTGAACTGGTCGGAGCGATAGAGCAGGTTGCGCCGCTCGCCGATCGCGACGATCACGCCCTGGTCGGCGGAAGTCGACTGATACTCGACGCGGTCGCCCACCGCGACCTCGCTCTTCTTGCCGCGCGGGAAGCATTGCAGGTGCGCGCCGCCGCCGTCGGGCGCGACGAGATAATGGCGCCCATGGGCGGCGATCACCACGCCGTGCAGCGTGGCGCCTGCAGCTTTTGCGTTGCCGGCGGCTTTGGATGCGCGCCGGTTCATGCGTGCGCGAGCAGTCGGTCGATCCGCTGCGAAGCCGGCGGATGCGAGTAGTAGAACGCGGTATAGAGCGGGTCGGGCGTGAGCGTCGACGCGTTGTCCTCGTAGAGTTTCACGAGCGCGTTGACGAGATGCTGCGCGTCCGTTTGCGTGGCGGCGAAGGCGTCGGCCTCGAACTCGTGCTTGCGCGAGGAGAGGCTGCCAAGCGGCGTAACGAAGAACAGGAACACGGGCACGGCGAGGAAGAACAGCACGAGCGCGAGCCCTTCATTGCCGCCGAGCAGCGACGGCCGCACGCCGAGCCCCTCGTAGAACCAGACGCGCTGCGAGAGCCAGCCGAGCAGGGCGAGCAACGCGAGGCTGATCGCAAACGTGACGACCATGCGCTTGATCACGTGACGACGCTTGAAGTGACCGAGTTCGTGCGCAAGCACGGCCTCGATCTCGCTGCCGGACAGGCGCGCGAGCAGCGTGTCGAAGAACACGATGCGCTTGGATGCGCCAAAGCCCGTGAAATAGGCGTTGCCGTGCGCGGAACGGCGGCTGCCGTCCATCACGAACAGGCCCTTGGCCGCAAAGCCGCAGCGCTGCATGAGCGCCTCGATGCGTGAGCGCAGCGCTTCGTCGCGCAGCGGTTCGAACTTGTTGAAGAGCGGCGCGATGAAGGTGGGGTAGAGCACCAGCACGAGCATCTGGAAGGCGACCCAAACGGCCCACGTCCAGAGCCACCAGAGGCTGCCCGCCTGCTTCATGAGCCAGAGCACGACGAAGAGCAATGGAATGCCGAACGCGGCGCCGATCAGGAGCCCCTTGATGCGGTCCATGATGAAGATGCGTTTCGTCATGCGATTGAAGCCGAAGCGCTCCTCGACCACGAACTGGCGGTAGTAGTCGAGCGGCAGCTCGACCAGGCCGGAGATGGCGAGCACGGCCCCGACCAGCGCGATCTGGCCCACATATTCGCGCCCGATCGCATCCGAGATGCCGAGATCGAGCGCCTGCACGCCGCCGAGCAGCGTGAGCGCGATCAGCACCACGGCGCCGAGCACGATCTCGATCATGCCGAGGCGCGTGCGCGCGACCGTGTAGTCGGCGGCGCGCTGGTGCGCGGCGAGCGGAATGGTGGCGGTGAACTGCGCCGGCACCGCGCCGCGGTGGGCGGCCACGAAGCGGATCTGGCGCGACGCGAGCCAGAGCTTGGTCGCGACCATGGCGAGCACGCCGACGACGAACAGCACGCTGAAGTACAGCGCAGGGGAGGGGGACAGATTAGGCATCCAGGAAGTCCGTGGTATCTATGCGACAATTATATGTTCTCGCCGGCCGGGCATCGCATCCTGTCGATGCCGCGCACGCGCCGCGCCACCAACGCTCTCCGGGTTGCCTTTCATGACTGACATTACCGCTGCCGGCGCGCCGCTCATCGAGCGCACCGACATGAACCTGATCTGGCTCGATATGGAGATGACGGGCCTCGATCCCGACAACGACCGCATCATCGAGATCGCCGTGGTGGTGACGAACTCGACGCTCGAGAAGCTCGTGGAAGGCCCCGTGCTGGCCATCCATCAGCCGGAGTCGGTGCTCGACCGCATGGACGAATGGAACCGCAACACACACGGCCGCTCGGGCCTCACCGAGCGCGTGCGCGCTTCGACCGTCACGGAAGAAACCGCGACCGAGCAGATCATGGCGTTCCTTTCGCAATACGTGCCGCCGGGCAAGTCGCCGATGTGCGGCAACTCGATCTGCCAGGACCGCCGCTTCATGGCGCGCTGGATGCCCACGCTCGAGCGCTTCTTTCACTACCGCAACCTCGACGTGAGCACGCTCAAGGAGCTGTGCCGCCGTTGGCAGCCCACCCTCTACAAGGGTTTCCAGAAGCGCGCGATGCACACGGCGCTCGCCGACATCCACGAGTCGATCGACGAACTCAAGTACTACCGCGAGCACTTCCTCGTTCCGGCGCCGGGCATCGTGCCCGACGTGGCGGCAGGCGAGGCCGGCCCGGCACTCTGAGCGCCGTTGAGACACGCAGCAGCAGCGGCGCTGCCGCTGCTGCGCGATCGTTGAAGTTCGAGTGTCAAGCGCGCGGCGCCCGCTGCGCGTTCCTGGGCCGGAACGCCGCCACGACGTTCGGATCGGTTTCGATATACGGTCCGCCGATCAGGTCGATGCAGTACGGCACCGCAGCAAAAATACCGGGCACCTTCACCGCGCCCTGATCGTCGCGCAAGCCTTCCAGCGTTTCCTTGATCGACTTCGGCTGCCCCGGCAGATTGATGATGAGCGCCGCGTGGTCGTCGTTCTCGCGGATCACGGCAACCTGGCGCGACAGAATGGCCGTCGGCACGAAATTCAGGCTGATCTGGCGCATCTGCTCGCCAAAGCCCGACATTTCCTTTGTCGCGACCGCGAGCGTCGCCTCGGGCGTCACGTCGCGGCGCGCGGGGCCGGTGCCGCCCGTCGTCAACACGAGGTCGCAGCCGAGGCCGTCCACGAGCGCCGTGAGCGTCGCGGAGATCGTTCCCGCGTCGTCGTGGATCAGGCGCGTTTCGGCGCGCCACGGCGTTTTCAGCGCGTTGCCGAGCCACTCCATCAGCGAGGGAATGCCCTTGTCCTCGTAGACGCCGCTCGTCGCGCGGTCGCTGACCGACACGAGGCCGATCACGAGTTCGTCAGGATGGCTGCGCTCAGGCTTCGTCATCTTCGCGGTCCTCGTCGGCACGCTCGTCGTCCTGGTCTTCGCTCTCGCCGGCGCCCTGGGCGCTCGCGTCCTTGATCCACTGGAACAGCTCGCGGAAGGACCTGGGCGGCTTGCCTTGCTCCTGCTCGCGGCGCGCGTTGCGGATCAGCGTGCGGCCTTCCTGCGGGTCGGCGGCGGGGTGCTGGCGGATGAATTCGGTGAGCGCGGCGTCGTCCGCGAGCAGCTTGTCGCGCGTGCGCTCGATCCAGTGCAGGCGCGCCGTGGCGGCCCTGTTCACGCCGCGGTGCTCGTCGAGCTTCGTGCGCAGCGCGGCGACTTCGGCCTCCGTGAGCCCGCGCATCATGCGGCCCACGTACTGGAGCTGGCGGCGACGGCCTTCGTGGTCGGTGATGCGGCGGCACTCGTGGACGGCGTCTGCGAGGTCTTCGGTCATCGGCATGCGCTTGAGCGCGTCCTTGGGCAGTTCCACGAGGGCCTGGCCGAGTTCCTGGAGCGCTTCCATGTCGCGCTTGAGCTGCGATTTGCTCGGGCGATCGTAGCCGTTGTCGTCTTGTTCGGCGACAGCGTCGTTCATCGGTTGAATGCGGGTTTTGCGTTTCATGGGGCGTATTGTAGCGTGCGCGCGCGTGCGGCTCGGGCTGGAAGTCGGCGGAAAGCGGCGCCGGCGGCCCGATGCGGGTGCGGGCGTTGGTACGGCGGTTGGTGCGGGGGCCAGGCGGCGAAAGCGCCTGTGATGCGTGTTCACATACCTTGCTATGATCGCGGGATGCGCTTTGCGAACGCTGCGCGTTCCGAGGCACCTGAATCGACACCAGCGAAACACGACATCAGCGGGCCGCACCGGCCCAATACCGGACCGTAACGACAATGGCAGCAGACATCGAAGCCCGGCAACGCTTTTTCCCCCACACCCAGGACGAGCTGAAGGAGATCGCGTCAGACATCCTGCGGCACGCCAGCGCGCTCGGCGCGAGCGACGCCGCGACCGAGATTTCCGAAGGCGACGGTTTGTCCGTCTCGGTGCGGCGCGGCGAGGTCGAGACGATCGAGCACAACCGCGACAAGATGGTCGGCGTGACCGTCTATATCGGCAACAAGCGCGGCAACGCGAGCACCTCGGACTTTTCGCCGCAGGCGCTCAAGGACACGGTGGCGGCCGCGTACAACATCGCGCGCTTCACCGCCGACGACGACTGCGCGGGCCTCGCCGAGCGCGATCTGCTCGAAACAGCGCCGCGCGACCTCGACCTCTATCACCCGTGGAATCTCTCCGCCGACGAGGCCGTGGAAATCGCGCGCCGCGCCGAAGACGCCGCGTTCGCCGTCGACCCGCGCGTGAAGAATTCCGAAGGCGCGAGCGTGTCGGCGCAGCATTCGCAGTTCGTGCTCGCCACCTCGGGCGGCTTCATGCACGGCTATCCGTACTCGCGCCACTACGTTTCGTGTGCGCCTATCGCAGGCGTCGGCCGCAACATGCAGCGCGACGACTGGTACAGCTCGCGGCGCAGCGCGGCCGAACTGGCCTCCCCCGAAGCCGTCGGGCGCTATGCGGCCGAGCGTGCGCTTTCACGCCTGAACGCGCGCAGCCTCGACACGCGCAAGGTGCCGGTGCTGTTCGAGGCGCCGCTCGCGGCGGGCCTGCTCGGCGCGTTCGTGCAGGCTGTGAGCGGCGGCGCGCTGTATCGCAAGACGTCGTTCCTCGTCGACAGCCTCGGCAAGCCGGTGTTCGCGCCGCACATCCAGATCGTCGAGGACCCGCATGTGCCGCGCGCGGCCGGCAGCGCGCCGTTCGACGAAGAGGGCGTGCGCACGCAGCGCCGCGAAGTCGTGAAGGACGGCATCGTGCAGGGCTATTTCCTGTCGTCGTATTCGGCGCGCAAGCTCGGCATGCAGACCACGGGCAACGCCGGCGGGTCGCACAACCTGCAGTTCCAGAGCTCGCTCACGAAGCCCGAGGACGACTTCGAGGAGATGCTGAAAAAGCTCGGCACGGGCCTGTTGCTGACCGAACTGATGGGTCAGGGCGTGAACTTCGTGACGGGCGACTATTCGCGCGGCGCGTCGGGCTTCTGGGTGGAGAACGGCAAGATCCAGTACCCGGTGGAAGAAATCACGGTGGCTTCCACGCTGCAGGAGATGTTCCACCACATCGTCGCCGTGGGCGCGGATACGCTCGCGCGCGGCACGCGTCAGACCGGCTCGGTGCTGATCGAGCGGATGACGGTGGCGGGGCAGTAAGCGCCCTTTAGCGCCTTCTGCACAGGCTCGATGAAAAACGGCACGCCCTGGCGTGCCGTTTTGCTTTTGGGTGCCGCGCTGCGCGCCCCCGTCGATCAATCCCGCCGCACGTACCGCACGAAAGCGAAATCGAAGTCGTTCGGTGCATTCGCATGCAGCGACTCGCGCGACGTTTCCTGCCACACGTCGGGGTCGGGCGCGGGGAAGGTGGCGTCGCCCTCGAAGTCCGCGGAGATTTCCGTCACGACGAGCTCGCGCGCAAGCCCGAGTCCTTCGCCGTAGAGCTGCGCGCCGCCGATCAGGAACGCCGTGGGCGCCTGGTCCTGGGCCGCGAGCGCGAGCGCCTCGTCGAGGCTCGTGGCGGTGTCGCAGCCGGGAAAGCGCTTGCCCGCGTCGCGCGTCACGACGATGTTGCGGCGGCCCGGCAAGGCGCGGCCGATCGATTCGTGCGTTTTGCGGCCCATGATGATGGGCGCGCCCATCGTGGTGCGCTTGAAGAACGCGAGGTCTTCGGGGAGCCGCCAGGGCAGCGCGTTGTCGCGGCCGATCACGCCGTTGCGGGCGCGCGCGACAATGAGAGTGAGCGTCGTCATCGAAAGGGTAGAGGTGCGAGGTTGTAAGCTGTTCGCAGTCATTCTACCCGAGCGCGCCGGGCGCCCCGACGCGCTTCCCCTGCGGTATCGGCTCTTTCAGTCCTGCCCGTCGGGCGGCAATTCCGCCTGGTTTTCCGCATCGCCGCCAAAGAACGTTTTTTCGTCGCGCAGGCCGTGCGTGCCCATCAGCCGGTAAAGCGTCACGCGCGAGATGCCTAGGTCGGCAGCGGCTTCCGTGAGCCGGTGCCGGTGCCGCAGCAGCGCCGCCTCGATCGCGCGCCGCTCCGCGGCCTCGCGCGCCTGCGCGAGCGTGACCGTCTGCTGCGCGGTGAAGTGCGCGAGATCGAGATCCTCCGCCGAGATCAGCTTGCTTTCGGCCATCACGATCGCGCGGCGCACGCGGTTGATGAGCTCGCGTACATTGCCAGGCCAGTTGTAGTTGTACAGGGCCTCGATGGCGTCTGGCGTGAAGCCGCGGATGCGGCGCGCGCTGTCCTGCTTGAACTTGTGCAGCACGTGATGCGCGAGAATTTCGATGTCCTTGCCGCGCGCGCGCAGCGGCGGCTCGTCCACGCGCAGCACGCACAGGCGGTGAAAGAGGTCGGCGCGAAAGCGTCCGTCGCGCATCGCCGCCTCGAGATCGACGTGCGTGGCCGAAATGATGCGCACGTCCACGGGAATCTGCTCGCGGCCGCCCAGCCGCTCGATCTTGCCTTCCTGCAAAAAGCGCAGCAGGCTTGCCTGGCTTTCCAGCGGCAGGTCGCCGATTTCGTCGAGAAAGAGTGTCCCGCCGTTGGCCGATTCGACGCGCCCGATCTTGCGCTGGTTTGCGCCCGTGAACGCACCGCGCTCGTAGCCGAACAATTCGGATTGCAGAAGATGGTGCGGGATCGCGCCGCAGTTGATCGGCACGAAGGTCGCCTTGCGCCGCGCGGAGCGCTCGTGGATCGCGAGCGCCGTGAGTTCCTTGCCGGTGCCCGATTCGCCCGAGATGAATACGGTGGCATCGGTGTTGGCCACCTTGCGGATCGTGCGAAAGAGCTGCTGCATCGCTTCGCAGGTGCCGACCATCTCGTCATCGTCCTGGCTCGCGGCGGCGGCCGGCGTGTCGAGATCGCACAGCGACACCATGCCGAACGCGTGGCCCACGAGGTAGTCGAGCGTCGCATGCGCGACCGGCACGTGCACGTAGTCGAAGCAATAGTGGCGGATCAAGCGCCGCACTTCGGCGTCGGTGAGGCGCGTATCGTCGGTGAGCGCGATCCATCCCACCTGCTGCAGCCGCAGAATCGTCTCGAGGCCCGCGAACTCGCGCGGCGCGAAACCCGTGAGATCGATGATGCCGGCGTAGGCCGCCTCCGGCTTCACGAGGCGCGAGGCCTCGTGCACCGTGCGCGCGGTCGAGATTTCCCAGCCACGGCTCTTGAGGTAGGCACACAGCAGCGGGTCGGGCGTACGCGCGACATACAGCAGGGTGCGCTCGATGCCCGCCTCGGGCTTCGCATCGCGCGCGCGGCCCACGTCGGGGACATCTTCGGCAAGCGGCGGCCCGCCCACGGCGAGACGCTGCCCGGCTCCGGCGAGTGGTGTCACAGTGGCGCCCAGATGTGAGGATTCGCGCACGATCGGCCTCATGTGATCAGAAGGTGTAAGGGAATCGCACGCCGACGACGAAGTTCGGTGCATCGGGCGTGAGCCCGACGGACACCGCGCCGTTGATCGTCAGGTGCTTGTTCACCACGTGATTCAGGCCGAAGTTGAGCACCGAGGCGGTCGTCTGGCTGCCCGGCACGCCGGTCCAGGTGCCGCCCGGCGACTTGGTCTTCGACTGCGGCTCGATGGCCATGGTGTACGAAATGCTTGCCGAGTCCTTGTCCGAGAAGGCGAGCGCTACGCCGCCGCCGAACTGGATGATGTCGCCGAGCTTCACTTCGGCAGGCTCGGTCTGCCCGATCACCGAGGAGATGTCGGCGAACGAGCGTGAGATGTTGTACGTGTATGAGAAGCTGCCGAACAGCACCACGGGGTCGTAGGTCTTCAGCACCGAGATGCCGGCCGTGACGTTCCAGAAGCCCGTGCCTGTAGGCAGCTTGCTGGGAGCGACGAGATTGGTGTTGTCGGGCGTGATCTGCTGAACCTTGATGCCGAACGGCGAGGTGCCGGTCGCCGTTTTCACGCGCAGGCTGCCGACCACGTCGGGAATGCTGTTGGTTTCCTTCAGGAACTGGTAGTAGATCCCGAAGTTCACGTCGCCGATGGCGTTCGAATTGACCGATGCATCCGTGAGCGTGCTGGCCGAGCCGCCCGCGCCACCCACGATGAAGGTGCTGTGCCGGTAGACGTAAGGCACGTCCACATCGATGCTCATGCGGTCCGTGAGGCCGTAGCGCGTGTCGAGGTCGGCCGTGATCGTGTGCGACTTGGTCTGCCCCAGATTGATGTTGCCGAGAAAGATCGCGTCGAGTGCAAGAAAGCCTGAAAGCTGGAGCTGGCGCCGATCGTAGTAACTGTCGCTGATGCCCCAGTCCAACGTCAGCTTGTGGTCGAAGAGCGGCGCGTGCTCGCGCTGCACGACCGCCTCTTCGGCTTGCGTGCGCGACGGCTCGGCGCTCTTTTGCGTCTCACCCACGGTCGGGCTGCCGGTGTTGGGATTGACGCCCGGGTTGATACCAACGGGCGCGCCCTGCTGCGGCCCGCTCGCGGCCGAAGTGCCGGTCGCACCATTGGTCGCGCCCGCGTCGGGCGAGGGCGGGTTCACCGGCACGCCCGTGGCCGTGCCGGTGAGCGAACCCGGCGCCGTCGCGCCCGGCAGCGCCTGGGCGAGCGGCGGCAGGGGCACAGGCAGACCGTCTGCGCCCGGCTGTTCCGCGACCGTCGAGTAGGACGCGGCGTCAGGCGCGCCCGCGCCCGGCATGCCGCGGCCGCGTTGCGCCATTTCGAGGTTCGTCACCTGGCGCTCCAGCGACTGGATTTGCCTCTGCTGCTCGTCGACGACGCGCATGAGCGTATTCAGGCGGTCCTCGATCGACTGGCTTTGTAGCGCCTGCGCGTGGGCGGATTGCGAGAGCGCGAATAGTAAAACGGCTGCTGGAATGGCGGCCAGCGACACGTGTGGCGCGGCCGCCCTGGACATCATCTTCATTGTTCTTCCCCCGGGATCGAATGCGGGCGCCCGGCGGAACCCCCTGGTTCCACGCCCGCGCACGTCGATGCTCCTCATTCAAAGTGCTGCTTCTCGCGCGGGTCCTTGCCCGCGTGGTGGTCTCCTTGACTGGCACGTCTCGTGTAGGCCCTCGGTTAGTGGAGATTTCGCAGAGCCTGTAATACGCCGGTCTGCCGGATCATTTGCGACGTCATCTGCTGCGTCTGCAGACTCAGTTGCAACTGGTTGGCGACCTGCTGGTTGTTGCCTGCGACCTGGAGTAACTGGGCGATCGCGCCGGCTTGCTGCATGTTGCCCGGCACGATGTTCTGCGTGGCGATGCCCGCCGGCGTCTGCAGCGTCACGTTGACGCCGTTACTGCCGAACGAGATGCCCGCTCTTATGCTGCCGGTCGCGTTCGATGCCGACGCGCTCGACTGGTTGGCGGCGCCAGGCAGATTCGCGAGGTGCGGCGCGTTGTTGTCATAGGAGATGGTGGCGGCATTGGCGCCCGTATTGCCGTTGCCGGCCACCTGGGTGATCTGCGAGACGCCGTTGACCGAGACGTTCTGGCCGCCGGTGGCCGTCGCGTTCGGGTTTGCGCCGCTGTTTGCGCCCGTGGCCCCGCCCTGCGTCGGGTCGATCACGGTTGCATAGGTCTTCACCTGCGCGCTCACCTGGTTGGCCGCGTTCTGGGCGACCGCGAGCGCGCCTTGCGCGACTGCGGTCGCGCCGTTTGGCAATTGCCATTGAGAAAGCAGGTTCAGAACGAACCCGGAAATCATGTCGCTGCCGGCATATTTGCCGGTCTGATGCGCGAGCACGTCGTCGCCGACGGCTTCGCAGCGGATGCCTTGCGCCTGTCCGTCGGCGTTCGCGAGAAACGCCGGCACCGGTTGCGGCAAGCCGATGCCTTCAGCCGCTAGCGCACCGCTCGAAAAAGCGCAGGCGAGCGCGCAGACGGCTGCCGCGATGCCACACTGTGAGAGGTTGCGTTTCATGATTCTTCGGACTTCAGAACATGACGGCCTTATCGAGGCCGTACTCGAAGAAGGGAGTCGCCGCGGTGCCATTGAGCAAGGCTTGTTCACGCAGCTTGAGCGCGAGCGACTCGTTGTTCTGCAACAGCGGAGAGTCCTCCAGGAACGGTTTGCCGAGCACCGCGAAGACGAGGCCGTTCCATGTTTTGGCGAAGTCGTCTTCGGCGACGATCCGGTTGCCGAGCGCGGGGTCCGCAATGAAGATGCGGCCGTTCTCGGCGTGCTTGACGATCACGAAGTGCTCATAGCCATCGATGTTCATGAGCACCAGCACGGGAATCTGCAGGTGGTAGAGCGCGTCGGTATTGACGCGAAAACCGCGGCCGCGCAAGCCGATCGTCTCGACGAACTTCTTCATGTCGAGCATGGAGAAGCCGTTCTTGACGACCACCTCGGGCGTGGAGAACACCATCATCTGGCGGATCAGCTCAGGTTCGGGGATGTCGATGCCGTAGCCATACTTGAGCAGTGTGGCGAGTGCGGCGGCGCCGCAGCTGTAGTCGTACTGCTGGCTGACGATGCTGCGATAGCGCAGGTCCCGCATCGAGTGGAGCGGCAGCTTCACCGGCACGCCGACGAGGTGGGTCGCGTCGAGCGTCGACTGCTGCGCATGCACAGGCACAAGGGCTGCGCTGGCCGAGAGCGTCAGCGCGACGACAAACATCCTTGATGCCGGGGTCGATACGGGCCCGGACATGGTGGTCTCCTGCCTTCTGGTATGCGCGCCGGCTGCGGTGGGACAGCCGGCGCGCGTTGCTTGCTGCGTTTTCTGCCTGGGGCGAGCCCAGTTCCTGCAGTGCTGCCAACCGTGCTTAGTGGCCGTTGTTCATCGCGGCGATTGCCATGCCGTTGTGCTGCAGGTTGCCGATGCCGCCGGCAATGTTCACGCCGATGTTGCCTTGCGCGCCGGTGAGCGTATTGGCGCCGAGGCTGGCCGTACCCTGGAACTGGCCGACTGCCGACATGTTGGCGTTCTGCGAGCTGTTATCCGTCGCGACCATCGCAACCGTCGAGTAGGCACCCGGGGTTGCCGTCGTCACCGAGCCCGCAAGACTGTTGTTCTGCGCGTTGCCGATGCCGGATGCGACGTTCACGCCGACGTTGCCCGATACGTTGGCGAGAGAGCCGTCGCCGACAGACGCGTTCAGGTTGAAGTTCTTCACGTGGGCGCTACCGCTGGACGCCTGCGTGTTGAAGATCTGCGCGTTGCCGAACACGTTGCCCATGTCGACGGAAGCGAGCGCGACGTCGTTGCTTTGCGCGTTGTTGATGCCTTCAGCGATGTTCACGCCGAGGTTGCCCGTCACGCCGGTTGCTGCGCCGTTGCCGGTATTGGCGTCGAGCGTGCCCGCCTGTTGTGTGTTGATATGCTGCGTAACGGAGCCGGTGGTGTGCTCGTCGACGGTGTTGAGCGAGTCGCTCACGTTGTAGCCCCAGCTCTTGCTCGAGCTCGAGCTGCGCGACGACGAGTGGCTATGCGAATCCGAGCTGGAGCTCGACGAGCTGTACATGGATGCGTACGTGCTCGACGAGTTCTTCGACTTTTCGCTCGTGCCGTTCACGCTCGTCGAAAGCGCGGCGCTGGCCGTGCCGTCAGCATGAGCCGTATTGGCGGTCGTCGAGCTGTTGCTCGTATTCTTGTTGTTGTTCACGGACCAGGCCGCGCCGACGTTCGTCGTGTCGCTGTTGTTGTGCGAGTTGGTCGTGGTGTGCGACGTGCTTTCCGAGCCAGTGAGGTCGATGCCGGCCGAGCCGTTCCGGTGGTTGCCGGTGTGCGACCACGATGCGTTGGCCTGGAGGCTGCCATTGCCGCTCTGCGACTTCGTCGACGTGTTGTTGCCTACGCTGCTGTAGCTCGTGCCAAGGGCCGCGCTGCCCGTGTCGCTATAGGTGCTGGCAGTCGTGTGGTCATGTGTGCTGCCATTGTCGGTCGCGACGTGATAGTCGGCGCTCGCGCTTGCGTTGAAGGTCTTGCTGAAGCTCGAGTTGCTCGACGAGCTCTTCGAGTTCGACGCATTCACTTGATGCGAATGCGACGAACTGCTCGACGACGACGAGCTGCTCGACTCGCTCGAGCTCGAGGACTTCGAGAAGGAATTGCTGCCCGTGCCCGTCACGCTCCACGTGGTGTTGTTCACTGCCGTGGTGATCTTGCCGCTGTTGTAGCTTTGCGCTTGCGGAAGCAGCGTGCCGCCACCGGTGGTCTGGTTGTTGTTGATGACGGCGCCGGCGGTGCTCGAAACCGAGACGCAGCCGAACAGCGCGACAAAGCCTTCGATGCCTACGTATTGCGTGACGCCTGTGGCGTTGAAGAGATACGCCGAATTTGCCGCGTGAGCGGAGCCTACCGCCGACGCAAGAACTGCCGCTGCTATGAGGGTGCGCTTCATGATTTCGCTCCGATACTGAGTGGTCAGTTAAAAAAGAGTGCCCGCCGGGGGACGGAGCACAAAACTGTTTGCCGTAGCGTTACCGGCGCCGGCCGTCTGGTTCACCTGCACGAGGCCCGTCGCATTCCTGAATGCCGCATTGTCGATGCGTACCTCACGAATACCCCCTGCCTGGGCCATTTGCCCCTGACCGCCGTTTTGAGCAGCCGCCGCGGACAGTTCCCCGTCCGAGACCGCCACTACACCAATCGCACCACTGCTGATGAGAGCAGTGTTGCGCTGGACATTGCCCACGCCCGCCGACTGATTCACCATCATTGCGCCGTTCGCGTTTGCAAAAGCTCCTGCACCTATCGTCGCGCTCGCGCCCTTGAGTCGCGCCGTGACGCTGGCGAGCTGCTCGTCGCCGTTGACGTTGATCGACACGTTGCCGGTCGTGATCGTCAGCTGGTTGGCCTGCGCGTTGTCGACACCCGCGGTCTCGTTCACCGTGAGCGCGCCGGTCGTCGAGGTGGCGGCGCCCGGGGCGATGCTCGCCGTCGCGCCGACGCTCACCTGGGCCTGCGCGGCGCTCGCGAAGGCGAGCGCGGCGACGCCGGCGAGCGCGCCGGAAAGCGCCGTGCGCCACGCGCGTGACGTCTGGATCGAACGGCTCATTTCATGCCTCCCATGGCGCCCGAGAGTGGGGCGAGCGCGCCTGTGATCGTCGAGGAAATCGTGCCGCCGAGACCGGCGCCGACGCCGCCGGTCGCGCCGGCTCCGGCCGCCACATTCGAGCCGGTTGCGCTGCCCGTGAGAATGCGCGTGAGCGCCTGGACGCCGGCGGTCTGCGCACTCAATGCGCCGTTCGCGTTGACGCCGCTCGAGCCGTGCGCGTTGGTGAGATCGGTGTCGGTGACGAGCGTCGCCATCGCCGGGTCGAAGCTGTTCTTGGGGAAGGTTGTGGCGCGCACGAGCACCGGGTCCTGATTCTTCGGCACGTTGTCGAAAGCGCTGCGCGGCGTGATGTCTCGTTCGACGATGACGTCGCCGGGATTCGTGACCTGCTGGGCGGCCACGCCCGCCGTGACGCTCGCGGCCAGTAAGCCGCACAGGGCGGCGGCGAACTGGGCCGACCGGCGGCGGGTGCCGCGCGTCGCATTGCGTGCTCTCATGCTGGTCTCCTCCTGGCCGGAGTCGGCACATCGGCGCCTTGTCCGGTCATTTCGTCCTGGCCGCGCGTGTTCGCAGCGAACCAGGACACCGCGCAGCAAGCGGCGCGGGTGCTATCTCATCGTTACTTTCTCGTGTAGCTCGCGAGGTTGCCCTGCGTGTTCTGGGTCGCGTCGACAGGGATTGGCAGCGGTGCGGGCGGCGCGATTTCGTCCCAGAGCGTCACGTTGTTGTTGCCGCGCATCAGTTGCGGGGTGGCAGCCATCATCACCATGCCGACGGCGCCGCCGCGCTGGCGCGAAAGCGTCTGGTCGTCGAGAGAGCCGATGCCCGCGAAGACGCCGTCATTGCCAAAGGCGACGGGGTCGGCCGGGGCGGGGGCGCTGGCGGACGTGGTGCTGGCCGGGGCCGCGGCTGTCGAAGTCGTGTCGCTGGCCGGCGTGCCCACTGCTAGCGTGGCGGGAACGAGTGCCGCAGGTGTTGCAGGAACGACATCCGGGGTGGCGCTGGCGACGCTGGCAACCGCAGTTGGCGCGGCAGGTGCATCGTCCACTGCCTGTGCGCGAGCACCGGGCGAGAGTAGGAGGAGGGCGGCGGGAACGAGCATGGCGGCACATGCACTGCCGTAGCCAATGACACTGCGCCGGACCTGCTGGATGTTGAGTCGCATGGCGTATCTCCTGATGCGAGACATTTAGCGAAACGTGTGCCATCGCCCGCAATCCATTGATACGCTTCGAACCGCACTATTCTCTGCAAATTTTGAATGGCGGATATTCGCCAAAATGTTTCAGCGCTGAAACGTGGGGCTGTTTAAACCCGTTTGGAATGCGATACGGGTTTCAAAGGAGAACGTTTGCGCGCCAGACACTTAACTATTGAGAGAAAGGAAACATCCGTAATTCTTTCTGCACTGACAAAATGCCGGAAAACTAGTGGAAACATTTCCATCGGTCCCTTATCCATTCCCATTGCATAAATTCTATCCAAGTGCCACGAGGCTATAGTAAGCTTCAGAAAAAGCCGTAATGCCTAAAAGAAAACGCCCGCAACTGGGCAAGTTGACACACACGCCACAACTCGGGGATTCACTGTCAGCAAAAGCATGCGCGTTCACTGTTTTTCAGGTACGCGAAAGCCGCTTTTTGCTGCGTGTCTGTACATTCAGGTGCGTGCCGTCATTCCCAAACGATGGTGTTGGCAAGAGGATCTGAATAATGGAACCTGCAACGCGGCAATTGGTGTACGTGACGCGAAAACCGGTCGAAGCGTTGAACGAGCGGTTCCACGAGCGTGGCTGGCAGGTGGAGATCGTCGGCAACGCACGGGACGCGCGGCGCGCTCTGCGCGCAGGGATGCCTGCGGGCGGGCTGCTCGATCTTTCCAGCGAATTCCATCTGCATGAAATCGGCTCGTTCGAGCCGTGCCTCACGCTGCCCAATGTCGGCTGGGTGGCTGCGACCACGACGGGCCAGCTGCAGGACGCAACGCTGCGCCGTCTGGTGCGCGATTACTGTTTCGATTACGTAACGGTCCCCTGGAACGGCGATCGGATCGTCGATTCCGTCGGCCACGCGTATGGCATGGTCTCGCTCTGCGAAGTCGCCTCGAACGACACCACGGGCGGCACCGAAGGCGAAATGGTCGGCTCGTGCGAGGCGATGCTGGCGCTGTTCCGCTCGATCCGCAAGGTCGCGCTGACCGATGCGCCGGTGTTCATCTCCGGCGAGTCGGGCACGGGCAAGGAACTCACGGCGGTGGCGATCCACGAGCGCTCGGCGCGCCGCAGCGCGCCGTTCGTGCCGATCAACTGCGGCGCCATTCCCCCGCACCTGCTGCAGTCCGAGCTGTTCGGCTACGAGCGCGGCGCGTTCACGGGCGCGAGCCAGCGCAAGATCGGCCGGGTCGAATCGGCCAACGGCGGCACGCTTTTTCTCGACGAAATCGGCGACCTGCCGATGGAAAGCCAGGCGAGCCTGCTGCGTTTCCTGCAGGAAGGCAAGATCGAGCGCCTGGGCGGTCATCAGTCGATTCCCGTGGACGTGCGCATCATCTCGGCCACGCACGTCGATATGCGCGCGGCGATGGTGGAAGGGCGCTTCCGCCAGGATTTGTATCACCGTCTGTGCGTGCTGCAGATCGACGAGCCGCCGCTGCGCGCGCGCGGCAAGGACATCGAGCTGCTCGCGCGGCACATGCTCGAGCGCTTCAAGAAGGACGGCAGCCGGCGCCTGCGCGGCTTTTCGCCCGACGCCATCGCCGCCCTGCACAACTACAGCTGGCCCGGCAACGTGCGCGAGTTGATCAACCGCGTGCGGCGCGCCATCGTGATGTCGGAGGGCCGCGCGATCACGGCGCGCGATCTCGAACTCGGCGACTACGTCGAGGTGGTGCCGGTCTCGCTCGCCCAGGCGCGCGAAGCCGCCGAGCGCCAGGCCATCGAACTCGCGCTGCTACGCCACCGCGGCCGCCTCGGCGACGCCGCCCAGGAACTCGGCATCTCCCGCGTGACGCTGTACCGGCTCTTGTGCGCGCATGGCATGCGCCATATGGAAAGCGAGCCGCTCGCGCCGCATCCGGGCGGCCTGGCTTCGGGCGGTTGAGGCGGAGTGGGGTTGCCTGAGGGCGCTTGACGTCGATTGAGGCGACCGGCACTTTCGTGCTCTACGCGTGGATCGCGCGCCGTCGCTTTGCGCAGCCTTTGCCATGCGTTTCGTTTCGCTGCGTCTTATAGCGTCGCGAGACTTTCTCCGGGCTCGTCGTAGTCCGTCCTGTGGGCGTTCCGCCCTTGTCACCGTTGCGTGATGCACTTGCGCTTTCGGCGCGGCCGACCCGGGACGCGCGCGCCGGGTAAAATCCTCCTTTTCCATCCTGAATCCGAACCGGGCGCCACGTGCCCGACGAGGGAACCGCGCATGAAACAGTATCTCGAGCTCGTCCGCTCGATTCTCGACACCGGCACCTGGCAGGAAAACCGCACCGGCATCCGCACGATCAGCCAGCCGGGCGCCATGCTGCGCTTCGACCTGCAGGAAGGCTTCCCCGCGGTGACGACGAAGAAGCTGGCATTCAAGTCGGCCGTGGGTGAGCTGATCGGATTTTTGCGCGCCTCGCGCAGCGCAGCCGACTTCCGGGCGCTGGGCTGCAAGGTCTGGGACGCCAACGCGAACGAGAACGCCCAGTGGCTCGCCAACCCGTACCGCCAGGGCACGGACGACCTGGGCGACGTGTACGGCGTGCAATGGCGGCGCTGGCCTGCTTACAAGGTGCTCGACGGCGACGCCGCCGCACAGCTCGCCGACGCGCAGTCGCGCGGCTATGCGCGCGTGGCAGAATTTACCGAGGATGGCCGCTCCAAGGTGCTGCTCTACAAGGCGGTGGACCAGCTGCGTCAGTGCCTCGATACGATCATGAGCAACCCCACCGACCGGCGAATTTTGTTTCATGGCTGGAATCCGGCCGTGCTCGAAGAGATCGCGCTGCCGGCTTGCCATCTGCTGTACCAGTTCCTGCCGAACCCGACGAAGCGCGAAATCTCGCTGTGCCTCTACATCCGCAGCAACGATGTGGGCCTCGGCACGCCGTTCAACCTCACCGAAGGCGCGGTGCTGCTGCACCTGGTGGGCCGGCTCACGGGCTATACGCCGCGCTGGTTCACGTACTTCATCGGCGACGCGCACATCTACGAGAACCAGCTCGATATGCTCAACGAGCAGCTGCGCCGGGAGCCGTACGCGAGCCCGCGTCTGGTCATCTCCGAGCGCGTGCCCGAGTACGCGAAGACGGGCGTCTACGAGCCTCAGTGGCTCGAAAAGGTCGAGCCGTCGGACTTCTCGCTCGTCGACTACCGGCATCACGAGCCGCTGACCGCGCCGATGGCAGTGTGAGGCGCTTGCATTTGCGTGAGTGGCCGGTATGACCGCGCCATGAATAAAGCCCGCGAACGGCGACGTTCGCGGGCTTTTTCGTTGGCGGCGCGTCGATCAGCCGTGGTGGCGATCGTCGTGATTGCCACCGCTTGCACGCTCTTGCGGATGAGGCGCGGGCTGCGGCTGCGGACGCGGTTGGGGCTGCGGCTGCGGGCGGGCCTCCGCGTGCTGCTGCGGCTGGGGCTGGGGCTGCGGATGGAATTCCGGGCGCGGCTGCGGTTGCGGCTGCGGACGGGCTTCGGCGCGCTGCTGCGGTTGAGGCTGCGGATGGAATTCCTGACGCGGCTGGGGCTGCGGCTGCGGCCGGACCTCGGCGCGCTGCTGCGGTTGCGGCTGGGGTTGCGGACGGACCTCGGCGCGCTGCTGCGGTTGCGGCTGGGGTTGCGGACGGACCTCGGCACGCTGTTGCGGCTGCGCTTGCGCCTGCGGATGAAACTCGGGGCGCGCCGCGGGCTGCTGCGCCGGCCGCGCCTCGGCTTGCTGCGGCATCTGCTGGCCGTGCTGCGCCGCGGCTGGCTCGGGCATCCGTTGCTGCGCTTGCGGCTGCGGCTGGCCACGCGCCGCGTCACGCTGCTCCTGCATCGCGACGGCGGGCGGTCGGCCTGCCTCGTTGCTGCCCGGCTGGCCTCGTGTGGCCATCGGCGCGTGCGGCTGTGTCCAGGCCGGTTGATGCACTTCGCCGCGCGCCGCGTTGGCCGCGTTCATCGCACCCGGGCCGGGCTGACCGGCTGCAGGCGCGCCGCCTTCGGGCCGGCCCGCAAACTGCGGCGGACGCGGCACGCCATGTTCCTGCGCGACAGCGGGCGGCATGCCCGCCTGGCCATGTTCGGGGCCACGCGGCATGGCGTTGGCGGCTGCGGCGCCCGGTTGGGGGGCGCCGCCAGGCATGCCCGGACGGCCGGCTTGCGCCTGCGGGGCCGCCGGCCTGCCCGTCGCGCCAAGCACCGGTGAGTGCGGCGGTACGACACGCACGTTCTGTGCGGGCCACGCGCCGTGAGCTGCGGGAGAGAACGGCGAGGACGGCGCATGCGCCGGCGCCGAGACGCGCACCACGGGCGCGCCTGCCCCCGGCACCGTGCCGCCGGCGTGGGCGAAGCGCTGCGCGAGGTTGTCGTGGAATGCGGGCGGTGCGACGGGCGCGCGCGTGGCGACGACCTGACGCTGATTGAGCGCCGCGGGCGGCCGGTAGTCGGCGCGGCGCATGTTGGGCCCGAAGCTGCCCTTCACAGGCGCGATGCCAGGCGTGCCCGGGTCGATGCGCGCATTGCGCCATTGCTGCGGATCGACACGCTGTGCGAACCGCGAGACCGGCTGACCGTGGACGAACGCCGTGGCCGGTACCGCCGTCACCGCACCCGGCGCGCGATAGTTCACGTAGGTGTTGTGAACGTTGATATTCGTGATGTTGACGTCGCGCCGGTAGTTGTTGACGACGACGGTCTGGTTCACGCGCTCGTAGTAGTGCGGGCTCCAGCCGCCCCAGTGCGGATGCCATGGCTCACCCGGCCCGAGCGCGAACCACGCGACGCCCGCGGCCGCGACGCCGCCTACCGCGAGGTTGACGCCCCAGTCCGTGCCGCCGTCGCCGCCGCCCACGAACGCGACCAGCGCCGGCGCATAGACGGGCGGCGCGCTTTCGACGACCGGCCCGGGCACCCACGCCCACGAATCGTCGACGTAAGCCCAGCGTCCGTAGTGATACGGCGCGAAGCCCCAGGGCGCGTCATCGACCCACGTCCAGCCCCACGGCGCCTGCCACACCCAGTGGCCGTCGTGATACGGCGCCCAGCCGGTGGGTACCGAGTTCGGCGTCCAGACTTCGCCGTATTGCGGATCGTTGCGCCACGTGCCGTTGTTGTCGAGGTCCTGGTAGCCCGGGACGTCGCGCGAGACATAGCGCGCCGAGACCGAGCGGTCCTCGGCGGCGTCGCGCGCGAGCCCCCACTGGTCGAAGGCGTCCGGCGGCGGCGTCTGGTCGCTCGCCACCTGCTGCAGGTCGGTGCCGGCGAAGCGGATCTGCTGGCCGGCCGTCATCGGCGTCTGACCGTTTTCGCCGTACACGGTCACGCTCCCGCTGCGCACGGTGACGGTCGTGCTGCTGCCGTCGGGTGCCACATCCACGCGATAGTCGCCGGGGCTCGTCACGCCGAGTGCGAGGTTCGGCGTGTCGATTTCATAAGAGCTGCCGGGCGGCACTTCGCGCACACGCGTCGAGAGCGTGCCCTGCGCGATCTTGAGCTGCGCGGTTTGATCGTCGAGATTGAGGACGTCGAGGCTCGTTTGCGCGCCGAGGCGCACCGCCGTCGAGCCGATGTGCATTTCCGAGCGCCCATTGGCGTCGTTCCAGAGCTGGTCGCCGGTCGTGAGCGGGCGGTTGAGCTGCGCGTACGACCAGTCGCTCGCGCCGGCCGGCTCGGTGGTCACGGCGCCGGCCATGTAGTCCAGACGCGCGACGCGGCTTGGCGGATCGCCGCCCGTGGCAGCGGGGGCGGTCGCGGCATCGGGCGGCGCTGCCTGCGCGAAGACCGCGGGCGCGGCTGCGAGGTTCAGCGCCGCGAGCGCGGCGAGCGCAAACAGCGTGCGGCGCGAAGTGCGCCGAAACTGGGTGATCGTAGGTGTGCGCGTCATCATTGTTCTCCTGTCGATGGGATTTGGCGCTTTGCTGCCGCAGCGTTTAGCGCTATCCCATGCAGGGCACTGTATCCGGCGGGCTTGTTTCCATGCTCACGGATTTGTTAAGGCTTATGCACCAGATGTAACAGAACGTGTGACCGCGCGCGAAATGCGCATTTTTGCGCGCGAAATCGGCGATGTTGTACGGTAATTGTCAGCTAATTCCGCGCGTGCAGCCGGTGTCTCAGGCACCGGCGATTGCGTCGAACTCGCGCTGTCCCTTGGGTGTGATGCGCAACACGCGCGGGCGGCTCGTGCGCTCGATCCAGCCGCCCTGCGTCCACGAATCGAGCAGCGCCGCGCCGAGTGCGCCGCCCAGGTGCGGCCTGCGCTCGCTCCAGTCGAGGCAGGTGCAGGCGAAGCGCCGCCGCCGCGCGCGCAGCGCCGCCACGTCCACGCCCCAGGCCGCGAGACGCGTTGCGCCCTCGGGGGTGGCTTCGAGGGTGTCGCCGTCGCGCACCAGCAGGCCGCCGTCCACGAGACGTTCGAACACCCGCACGGCCACTTCGCCGGCCATGTGGTCATAGCAGGTGCGCGCATGGCGCATCTCGAGGGGCACCGTACGCGCGGGGCGCGGCGCCGGGCGTTGCGAGGCGACGGTGTTGGACACCTGCGCGACGTTCATGAGCGCCTCGATCGCCGCAGCGATCTCGGGGTTGGCGATGCGGTAGTAGCGGTGGCGGCCGCGCACGTCGAGCGCGAGGAGCCCGCCGTCGGTCAGGCGCGCGAGGTGGCCGCTCGCCGCCGAAGGCGACAGCCCCGCGATCATCGTGAGTTCGCCCGCGGGCCGCGCGCTGCCGTCCATCAACGCCCACAGCATGGCGGCGCGGCCCGAATCGGCGAGGAGTGCGGCAACGCGTGCGAGGCCCGGGAAGTGGCTCGACTCGTCGGTGGCGGGAAGGTTCATGGCGGCTCCTTCATGGTTGCGATGGCGGCTGACGCCGCCCACACCGTGACTTTAGCGAATTGTCGCATTCGACGTTTCAGTCTATGGTGAAGTGTCGATTGCAACCACTCGAGATCCCCGCGGTGAGGTCGAGGCATTGCCTGCGGCGGTACATACTGCGGTGCGCCAGAGCCCCGCGCTAAAATCGTTCATTCACGCAATCGGCCCGGCCTTTCATGAAACGCTTCCTCGCTCTTTTTGCCGTCGCCGCGCTCGCCGCCTTGTGCACCGCCTGCGCAGGCGGTTCCGCGCCGTCGTCGAGCGGTGCCAGCGGCATCACGATGTACGGCACGATCGACGAGGGCATCACGTTCCACAAGTGAGCGGCCTGGCATCATCTGGCAGTTTTTGATGTTACCTCGGCCTGACTGCCAAAGGCGCGCGTGCGATGATGCGGACACATCGTCAACATCGAGTCCGCCATGCCGTCTCAACCGCCGTCCCAAACGCACGCACGCCATGTCGTGTTCGCCGTCGCGCCGGAGCTCGTGCTGCTCGACGCCTGCGGTCCCGTCGAGGCGTTCTGGCGCGCCGAGCTGACGATGCGTGTCGCGAGCGGTATCCGCGGCGGCGATCCCTGCGCCTACCGCACGACGCTCGCCTCGGTCGCCGGCGGCGTGCTGCCCACCTTCGCGGGCATGCCCATCGTCACCGAGCGGCTCGACACGCTCGACCCTGCCACGATCGACACGCTGATCGTCCCCGGCGTCCCCATCGACGACACCACCGCGCTGCAACCCGAACTCGTCGCCTGGATCGCAGCGGCCGCGCCGCACGCGCGCCGCGTCGCGTCGGTCTGCACGGGGGCGTTCTATCTCGCGGCAGCGGGGCTGCTCGACGGCCGCCGCGCGGCCACGCACTGGCGCAACGCGGCGCAGCTCGCGCGCCGTTTTCCCCGTATCGAAGTCGATCCCGAGCCGATCTTTATCCGCGACGAGCGCGACGGCCGCGTGGTGTGGACGTCGGCGGGCGTGACGGCGGGCATCGATCTCGCGCTCGCGCTGATCGAGGAGGACTGCGGCCATGCGGTCGCGATGCAGGCGGCGCGCCGCCTCGTCGTGTTCATGAAGCGGCCCGGCGGCCAGTCGCAGTTCAGCGAGGCACTCGCGGCCCAGGTCAGCGCGGGCGCGGAGTTCGACGCGCTGCACGGCTGGATGGCCGCCAACCTGCACGGCGAGCTGAGCGTCGAGCGTCTGGCCGAAGAAGCGCGCATGAGCCCGCGCACGTTCGCGCGCCGATATGTCGACGCAGTGGGGCGCACGCCTGCGCGCATGGTCGCGGCGATGCGCGTGGAGGCCGCCGCCCACGCGCTCGTGCAGTCGCGCCGCCCGCTCAAGCGCATTGCGGCCGACTGCGGTTTCGGCACCGAGCAGAATCTGCGGCGCGCGTTCGAAAGGTCCTACGGCGTGCTGCCCCTCGACTATCGGGCGCGATTCGCGGCGAGCTAGAAACACCGCCGATGGCGTTTGGCAGGCGGCTGCGACTCTCTGTCTTATTGCACTCGTATAATCAACGCCTCCTTACCCCACCATACGAGCCGCCGTACGCGGCTTTTCGCCATGAGCCAAGCCGAGATGAAGACGCCTACCCAGCCGCTGGACCGTTCGGAAACGACGTTCCGGTTCCTCGCCGAGCCGACTTCGGTGAACTTCGGCGGCAAAGTGCACGGCGGTGCGCTGATGAAGTGGATCGACGAGACGGCTTATGCGTGCGCCGCGGTCTGGTCCGGCCGCTATTGCGTCACGGTGAGCGTGGGCAATATCCGCTTTCGACGGCCGATTCTCGTCGGCAACATGGTCGAGCTGCGCGCGCGCGTGGTCGCCACGGGCCGCACGTCGATGCATATTCACATCACCGTGCATGCCGGCGATCCGAAGAGCGGCCAGCTACGGCTCACCACGGACTGCCTGATCGTGTTCGTGGCCGTCGACGAAAACGGCAATCCGATTCCCGTGCCCACGTACGTGCCGGAAACGGACGAGCAGAAGCGCCTCGCGAAGTACGCGCTCGACGTGAAGGAAGCGCTCGACGCGATCGTCGAACTCAAGCCCGAGGAAGTGGCGAAAGGGCAGGTTTAAGCAGGGTCGACACGCAGGCACGCTGTTGCGCCAGCATGAAAAAACGGGCGGCGAGGGTTTGAACCACGCCGCCCGTTTTGCATTTCAGCCCTGCAAATAGACCTTATTTCTTCGCGTTGCCGACCATCTCGCCGGGCTTCACCCATTCGTCGAACTGCTGCTCGGTCACGTGTCCCAGCGCGAGCGCGGCGGCCTTGAGCGTGGTGCCTTCCTTGTGCGCCTTCTTGGCGATCTGCGCGGCCTTGTCGTAGCCGATGTGCGGATTGAGCGCCGTCACGAGCATGAGCGATTCGTTGAGCAGCGTGTCGATGCGCGAGCGGTTCGGCTCGATCCCCACCGCGCAGTGATCGTTGAAGCTGAGCGCACCGTCGGCGAGCATGCGGATGGACTGCAGCACGTTGTGCGCGATCATCGGGCGGAACACGTTCAGCTCGAAGTTGCCGCTCGCGCCTCCCATGTTCACGGCAACGTCGTTGCCGAACACCTGGCAGCAGAGCATTGTCACGGCTTCCGACTGCGTAGGGTTCACCTTGCCCGGCATGATCGAGCTGCCCGGCTCGTTTTCGGGAATCGACAGCTCGCCCAGGCCGCAGCGCGGACCGCTCGCGAGCCAGCGAATGTCGTTGGCGATCTTCATGAGGCTCGCCGCCACGGTCTTGAGCGCGCCGTGCGCGAACACGAGCGCGTCTGCGGCGGCCATCACCTCGAACTTGTTGGGCGCGGTGACGAAGGGCACGCCCGTCAGCTTCGCAATGCTTTCCGCCACCTTGTGCGCGAACTGCGGATGCGCGTTCAGGCCCGTGCCTACGGCCGTGCCGCCCTGCGCGAGTTCATACAGATGGGGCAACGAAGATTCCACGTGCTTGATGCCGTGATCGAGCTGCGCAACATAGCCCGAGAACTCCTGGCCGAGCGTGAGCGGCGTGGCGTCCTGCAGGTGCGTGCGGCCGATCTTCACGATGTCGGCAAAGGCCTTCGCCTTCGCATCGAGCGTATTGCGCAGCGTCTTGAGCGCCGGCAGCAGATGCTTGACGATGCCGTAGGCGGCGGCCACGTGCATCGCGGTCGGGAACACGTCGTTGGACGACTGGCCGCGGTTGACGTCGTCGTTCGGATGCACCTTGCGCGCCTCGCCGCGCTCGCCGCCCAGAATCTCGCTCGCGCGGTTCGCGATCACCTCGTTGAGATTCATGTTGGTTTGCGTGCCGGAGCCTGTTTGCCAGACCGCAAGCGGGAATTCGCCCGGATGCTTTCCCGCGATGATCTCGTCGGCGGCCTGCATGATCGCGTGCGCCCTGGTCTCGTCGAGCACGCCTAGCGAGAGATTCACTTCGGCTGCAGCGCGCTTGATCGTCGCTAGCGCGGTGATGAGTTCCGGCGACTGCTTTTCGGTGGAGATGCGGAAGTTCTGCAGCGATCGCTGCGTCTGCGCGCCCCAAAGCTGCTGGGCGGGCACGGCGATCTCGCCGAACGTGTCGCGCTCCATGCGGACGCTTTCGTTGCTTGCGGTCATTTGATCCTCCGGTGATTGAGGCGGCGCCTTCGCTCGCGCGGCTTGCGAGTCAAGCGTTCTACGTTTTGCTCGCCCGATAGCGACGTGCGCTCAAAGCCGCTTCAAAGCTGGCTATCGACCGGCAACAGCAAGAATAGCCCGGTTAGGACATTTCTGTAGAAACCCGCACCAGGGTCGAGGTTGTAGGTGCGGATCATGCCGTTCTCCTCGTCGGTCCAGACGAGCGCCGAGTTGACCGTCGTGCCTTTGAGCAGCGCCAGTTGTTCGGGCGTCGCGAGCGTCACGCGGTAGCTCACCTGCGGCGAGGTCGCACGCTTGAACAGGTCGGCGACTTCATGCGCGATCGGCGGACTCTCGATGGTGAGCGCAAGCTCGGTGTTCAGGCGTGCCGAGCGCGGATCGAGATTGAGCGAGCCGATCACGAGCGTGCTGTCGTCAATCACGTAAGCCTTGGCGTGCAGGCTCGCGCGCGAGCGCGAACCGACCACGCCGAAGCGCTGCTCGTCGTCGTGCTCCTCCTGCTGCGGCTTGAACTCGTAGAGCTCGACGCCGGCCTCGAGCAGCGGCACGCGGTAGGGGCTGTAGCCGGCCTGCACCGCCACGGCGTCGGTGGCGGCGAGCGAATTGGTGAGGATCGCCACACGCACACCATGCGAGGTGAGCGCGCGGATAGTTTGCACGCCCGTGTCGTGCGGCACGAAGTACGGCGAGAACACCAGCACGCTGCTGTGCGCCTGATGGATACGATCGAGCAGCGCGCGCATGGCGTCGCCCAGCTCGCCTTTGTCGGCACCCGCGATCTTGCCGGGCGAGTCGGCCACGAACGCCCATTTCGCCCAGACGAGCCCGAGCGTGTTGCCCGCGATCTGCTGCGCGAGCGGCGTGGCGTTGAGCGGCTTGGCGTTGTAGGGTTCGGCGCTCTCGTGCCAGTGGCGGCGCAGGTCGTCGCGTGCGGCGTCGAGATCGTGTGCGTCGAACTGCTGATGATTGAGCACGCGCAGGGGGTAGGAGATCGAGCTGTTCCAGTACTCGTCGAAGCTTGCCGAGACGCTTTGCGCGACCGGGCCCGCCGTGAGCACGTCGAGGTCGCGGAAGTCGATCGTCGGGCTCGCGTTGAAGTACTCGTCGCCGAGATTGCGGCCGCCGACGATCGCCATTTCGTTGTCGACGATCGTCGCCTTGTTGTGCATGCGGCGCGTGAACTGGTCGACGTTCGTGAAGAAGTTGCGCGTGCGCAGGTACATCGATTCGCTCGTGCTGCCGTACGGATTGAACACGCGGATCTGGATGTTCGGATGGCTGTTGAGCGCGGCCATCAGGCGGTCGATGTCGTGAAAATTCAGGTCGTCGACCAGCATGCGCACGCGTACGCCGCGATCGGCCGCATAGAGCGCCGACCCGAGCAGCAGCTTGCCGGTGGTGTCCTCGTTGGCGATGTAGTACTGCATGTCGAGCGTTTTCGTCGCCGCGCGCGCAAGCGCGACGCGCATCTGCAGCGAGTCGGTGCCGGTGGCGAGCAGGCGAAAGCCCGATTCGTCGGGGTGAGCGGCAAGGGGGGCGGCGAGCGCGGCGCCGAGCGGCGTGGCGCTGGCTTGCTGTGCCGGCAGCGCCGCGCTCGTCTCGCGCGGGTAGTCGGTGGCGGGCGGGCGCGTCGCGCAACCGGCGATCAGCGCGAGGCAAACGAGCGCGAAGCAGGCTCGCCGTGGGGCTCCAGGCAGGGCTTGCAGCGAGGCGTGCCGCAAGGTCATGCGCTGCGTAACGGTTTCGGATCGGGCGGGATGCGCGGGCAAACGGATTCTCCATGGCGGCGCGCCGCATGATGGTTCGTTTTCATTGCACGGCTTCGCGAAGATTCTACGGGAAGCGGCCCGCCGGGCTTGCGGCGGCGGACACGCTGCGTATGCAATTTCCGGGCCGCAAGCAACTGACGATTGCGCGCGGCCGGAAAGGTCTGCGGTTGATCAAACGCGCGCGGTCGACGCGTTCTCAGCGCCTTGCGCATCGCGCGTGCTGCCGCGCGCCGGCTTGCCGGCCCAGTAGCCGGCGAGCACCGAGCCCGAGAGGTTGTGCCATACCGAGAAAAGCGCGCCGGGCAGGGCGGCGAGCGGCGAGAAGTAGAGCTTGCCGAGCGTCGCGGCGAGACCCGAGTTCTGCATGCCCACTTCGATGGCCAGCGTGCGGCACACCGATTCGTCGAAGCCGAGCAGGCGGCCGCCCCAGTAGCCGCCGAGCAGGCCGATGCCGTTGTGCAGCACCACGCCGAGCGCGACGAGCGGACCGACCGTGGCGATGCTCGCATGCGTGCCGCCTACTACGGCGGCGATGATCGCGAGGATCGACACCATGGAGACGAGCGGCAGGACCGGCTCGACGCGGCGCACGAGCGAGCCCGCAAGGCGGTTCACGATGAGGCCGATGGCGATCGGCAGGCCGACGATCTGCAGGATGCTCATGAGCATGCCGTGCACGTCGACGACGATCGAGGCATCGACGTAAAGACGGGTCAGCAGCGGCGTCGCGAATACGCCGACCAGGGTGGAGAGCGCGCTGATCGTCACCGAAAGCGCGACGTCGCCGCGCGCGAGATAGATCATCACGTTCGACGCCGTGCCGCTCGCCACGCTGCCCACGAGCACCATGCCCGCCGTGAGGTCGGGCGGCATGTGCAGCACTTTGGCGATCGCCCATGCGGCGAGCGGCATGACGAGGTAGTGCAGGAAGATGCCCGCGGCGACCGGCGCGGGCCGCGTGAAGACGCGCTGGAAGTCGGCGAACGAGAGCGTGACGCCCATCGCCAGCATGATGATCATCAGGAGCGTCGTGACGTGCGGCGCGATCGGCGCGACGAGGCCCGGATCGAAGTAGGCCAGCAGGGAAACGAGGACGGCCCAGAGCGGGAAGAGTCGGGTAATCGGGGCGAGCATGAAGGGGCGGTCCGTGAATGCGTTCGTTGTGCGTTGGCGCACGGCAAGCGGTGCCGGGGTGGCCGGCGGCGCTCGCGGGGCGCGGCTGTCTCCTGTGTCGACTGGCGTTGGCGCTTTAGCGCCCGGTCCAGTCCCATGCAGCGTACTGTTCTTGCCCTCGTGGGACGGACGCCGCTTGCGGCGCCTGGCGCGTATTTTAACCGGTCGAGCCGGTGCGGCCCGGTCGGTTAAGTAAACGCTTCAACCCGCGCTTCAACCCGCGCGGCCCGCCGCGGCGGCGTGAGCCTGCGAGCGCAGGCTCATCCGGTGAAAGCGCCATGTCATGAGCACGGCGACGGTGGTGAGCCCGGCCGCCAGCCCCCACCAGAGCCCGAGCGCGCCGAGGCCGAAGTAAAACGCCAGCGCGTAGCCCAGCGGAAAGCCGATCCCCCAGTAACCAAGCGTGGCCGCGAGCATCGGCACGCGCGTGTCCTTCAGGCCGCGCAGGCAGCCCGAACCCACGGTCTGCGCGCCGTCGACGATCTGGAAGATGGCCGCGACGCCGAGAAGCGTGGCGGCGAGCGAAACCGTGTGCGCGTTGGCCGGGTCGTCGAGATGCAGGTAGAGCCCGACGATCCAGTGCGGCGCCAGCACCATCACGAGCGCCGAGAGCGACATGAAGCCGACGCCGAGCCCGAGCGCGACGAAGCCCGCATGGCGTGCCGCGCTCGGCACACCCGCGCCAGACCAGTAACCCACGCGCACGTTGGCCGCCTGGCCGATCGCGAGCGGCACCATGAACGTGACAGAGGCCACGTTCAGGGCGATCTGGTGCGCCGCCAGCGGCGTCTCGCCGAGCAGGCCGGCGAGCAGGCCGGTGGCGAGAAAGAGCGTCGCTTCGACCGCATAGGTGATCGCGACCGGCCAGCCGATCGTGAAGAGTTCGCCCATCAGCGGCGCCGTCGGTCGGCGCGCGACGACGAAACGCTGGTGCGAAGGCCGCAGGTGCAGCAGCGCCATCAGCACGAACGCGGTGAGCCACACGGTGATGGTCGTCGCTACCGCCGAGCCGAGAAAGCCGAGGCGCGGCAGGCCCCAGGCACCGTGGATCAGGCCGAAGTTGAGAAAGCCGTTGATGAACACGCACGCAACCGACACCCACAGGAGGCGCCGCGCCGCGCCGATGGCGGGCAGGAACGAGCGCATGAGCCCCACGCCGATGAGGCTGGCGGGCGCGCCCCAGCGCAGCACGGCCGTGTATTCGCCGATGTGATGCGCGAGCAGCGTCGGCTCTCCGAGGGCGCGCAGGATCGGCTCGGCGAACGAGAGCAACGCGAACGCCGGCACGGAAAGCAGCAGGGACAGCGCGAAACCGGTCCAGTAGATGTGCGGTACGTGGCTTTCGTTGTCGGCGCCGCGCGCCTGCGCGACGCTCACGCTCACCGAGGTCAGCACGCCCTGCAGCACGGTGACCACCACGAAGAACAGGTTGGCGCCGAGGCCGCCCGCGGCGAGCGCGTCGGCGCCGAGCGAGCCGAGCAGCACCGTGTCGGTCACGCTCATCGCCATCTGCGAGAGTTGGGCGATTGCGAGCGGCCCGGCGAGGCGGGCGGTGTCGGCGGCATGGCGGCGCAGCGTGGGCGGCGCGGCAACGGCGCGGCGGGAAAGCGTAGTTCGAGTCATGAAAAACAAGCGGCGCGAGATAAGCGCGCCGCGCGGCAGGGTTCGTCTGTCAAAACTGAAAGCTTATTGCGAGACAGCGACCTTGTCGATCCAGATGCTCAAATCTGGTGCATAGCCGGCGCCTGCGGGCAAGTTCCGGCGGGGTTCACTCGCTCGCCTTGATGGCAATGCGGGTGTCGCCGAGCAGCACGGCCTGGCCCGCGCGGATCTTGCACGTCTTGCGCAGCTCGACTTCGCCGTCCACCTTCACCGCGCCCGAGGCGACGATCTGCTTGGCCGAGCCGCCGCTGTCGGCGAGTCCGGTGATCTTCAGGAGGTTGTGCAGTTCGACGTAGTCGCCGGTCAGCGTGAAATCGAGATTGGGCATGGCGGATTCAAATTCGAAAGGCGTGCGGCTAGCGCGCGAAGGGTGAGCATCATAAGCGATGGCGGGCTCGCGGCAGCGCCTGCCAGCGCATCGTTACATCCAGGGGCCAGATGTTATGAATTCGTCAGTAAATGAAACGTTGAGTAACGTCGCGGGACCCCACGGCGATCTTCATACCAAAATGGTTTCACCCGGATCGACAGCGCCGCTCGAGTTTTTCTGGTGCGGTTCCGTCGAGCCGGGGCGCGATTGTGGCGGGCTTGCCCACCGCATAAGCGCCTTCGGAACCACTGCAAAGAGGATACGCCATGACCCAGATCGCCAAGCTGCTCACTGCTACCGCCGCTTTTGCCACCGTGACCACTGCCGCCGTATTTGCGCAGGGCGCGTATGCCCAAAACGCGACCCAGGGCGCGACACAGGCCGGCGAAGCCCCAACGATGGCGCCTTCCGGCGCGCCGGCCATGGCGCCGGGCGCTGCCCCTGGCCAGATGACCGGGCAGGCGCCGAGCCAGGCGCCGGCGGCCGCAGGGATCGCGCAGCCCGCGCCCGCGCCGCAGGCCCTGACCGCACCGCAGTCCGCCGACCCGCTGGTGCAAAAGCGCAACGCGAACGCGGCGGCGAACGCCGAATACCGCAGCGCGAAGAAGTCGGCGAACGCCGAGTACGGCGACGCGAAGAAGCAGGCGAAGTCGCAGTACAAGGCGCAGGTGAAGGACGCGAAGATCAACCACAAGGCCGACCGTCAGGCCAACGACTCGGAAATGAAGGACCAGATGAACGGCATGTCGGCCCAGCAGCAGGGCGGCCAGTCGCAGTAACGATCGGCTGATGCCGAAGGCGCCCGCGCCTTTGGGGGCGCCGGCCTTGTGCCTGGCCTTGTGAGCGGCGGTGTCCGGCAACGGGCGCCGCCGTTTTGTCTGGCGGCTCCCGGGTGTCGGCGGCGGCGAAACGCGCCGTGGCGTTGTCGTTAAATCCCGCCAGATCGCCGTGGAATCAGGCGCTTGCGGACGCATGGTGTATGGATATACAGTATGCGTCGCTCCTTCCCGATTCGCCACGTTCATCGTCCCAGCGCCCGCCGTGTCCACCGTTTCCGTTGCCGATTCCTCCGTCTCCGATGCCAGCCAGGCGCGCGCCGAAGCAGCCAATGCCGTTGGCGCGTGGCTCGCGAAACTCAACGATGCGCAGCGCGAGGCCGTCGAACACGGCGGCGAAGCGGGCTACGCGCCCGGTTCCGCGCTGCCGGGCCCGCTGCTCGTGATCGCGGGCGCCGGGTCGGGCAAGACGAATACGCTCGCGCACCGCGTCGCGCATCTGATCGCGGGTGGCGCCGACCCGCACCGCATCCTGCTGCTCACGTTCTCGCGGCGCGCCGCGCAGGAAATGACGCGGCGCGTGGCGCGTATCGCTGCCAGCGCCCCAGGCGCGGCCGCCGTGCTCGCGCAAGGGCTCAGTTGGGCGGGCACCTTTCACGGCGTGGGCGCGCGGTTGTTGCGCGAGTACGCGGATCACATCGGCCTGTCGCCGGCGTTCACGATCAACGACCGCGAGGATTCCGCGGATCTTATGAATCTGGTGCGCCACGAACTGGGTTTCTCGGCCAAGGAAAAGCGCTTCCCCTCGAAATCGACTTGCCTCGCGATCTATTCGCGCGCGGTCAATACGGGCGACTCGCTCGCCAATGTACTCAACCGTTCGTTCTCGTGGTGCCTCGAGTGGGAGCCGCAGCTACGTGCGCTGTTCGCCTCGTACGTGGACGCCAAGCAGAAGCAGAATGTGCTCGACTACGACGACCTGCTGCTCTACTGGGCCCACATGGCCGCGGAGCCGGCCATCGCCGCCGATCTCGCGGGCCGCTTCGATCACATCCTCGTCGACGAATACCAGGACACCAACCGCCTGCAGGCCTCGATCCTGCTCGCGCTCAAGCCCGATGGCCGCGGCCTCACCGTGGTCGGCGACGACGCCCAGGCGATCTATTCGTTTCGCGGCGCGACCGTGCGCAACATTCTCGACTTCCCGGCGCAGTTCGACCCGCCCGCGCGTCAGGTGACGCTCGAACGCAATTACCGTTCGACGGCGCCGATCCTCGCCGCCTCGAACGCCGTGATCGACGCCGCCGCCGAGCGCTTCACCAAGAACCTGTGGACTGAGCGCCCCTCGCAGCAGCGCCCGCGCCTCGTCACCGTGGCCGACGAGGCCACCCAGGCGCGCTACGTCGTCGAGCAGATTCTCGAGGCGCGTGAAGCGGGCATGAAGCTCAAGCAACAGGCCGTGCTGTTTCGAGCGGCGCACCACAGCGCGACGCTCGAAATCGAACTGGCGCGACGCAATATCCCGTTCGTGAAGTTCGGCGGACTGCGTTTTCTCGACGCCGCGCACGTGAAAGACGTGCTGGCGGTGCTGCGCTGGGCCGAGAATCCGCTCGACCGTGTAGCGGGGTTTCGCGTGACGCAGTTGCTGCCGGGCGTCGGGCCCGCCAACGCCGCGCGCCTGCTCGACCAGGTGTCAGCGTGCACGGGCGCGTATCGCGCCGCCGAGGCGCTCGCGGCTTTCGCGCCGCCGCCGCGCGCGGCCGAGGACTGGCCGGCGTTTGCGTCGCTCATCGACGGCCTCTCGATGCGCTCGACACCGTGGCCGGCCGAGTTCGAGCGCGTGCGGCGCTGGTACGAGCCGCATCTCGAGCGCAATCACGAAGACGCCCAGGTGCGTCTCGCCGACTTGCTGCAGATGGAGAGCATTGCGAGCACCTACGCCTCGCGCGAGCGCTTTCTCACCGAACTCACGCTCGATCCGCCCGACGCGACGAGCGCCGAATCCGCCGATCCGCTGCTCGACGAAGACTACCTGATCCTTTCGACGATCCATTCGGCGAAAGGTCAGGAGTGGCGCAACGTGTTCGTGCTCAACGGCGTGGACGGCTGCATTCCGTCCGATCTCGGCGCGGGCAGCGACGAGGAGCTGGAAGAGGAGCGGCGGCTGCTCTATGTGGCGATGACGCGCGCGAAGGAGGATCTGCACATCGTCGTGCCGCAGCGCTTTTATGTGCACAACCAGGTGGCGTCGGGCGACCGGCACGTGTGGGCCTCGCGCACGCGCTTCATCGCGACGCCCATGCTGCCGCTGTTCGAATCCCGCGCATGGCCGCCCGCGCCCGTGGCGAGCGCGCCGAGCGCGGCCGGACTCGCCGCCGCCGCGCAGGCGAAGGTCGAGATCGCCGCGAAGCTCAGGAAGATGTGGGATTGAGGGGGAAAGCGGGGCGCGCGCCGTTTTCAGGCGCGCGCGCCAGCGCTTAGCGCCGCTGCTCGCGTGCCGTGCTGCGCTGCGGCGGCATGAAGAAGTTGCGCATCCACGCGGCGAGGCGCGTGAACACATCGTCGGGCTCCTCGACGAAAATCTCGGGCTTGAGCAGGCGCAGATACTCCATGATCTGTTGCGCTTCCTGCTTCTGGAACACGCCATGCGTCACGCCGAGCCTCAGCAGCCCGCGCAGCTCGCCCAGACGCTCGCGAACCGCGCTGCCGCTCGCCTGTTCACAGCCGATCTTCGCTTCGTACACGCGCTGACGCAGCGACTCGGTGAGGCGCCACGCGGGCGTCTGCATCGACTCTTCGAGGGCCTGGATGTCCTGCACGCCCGACTTGATCTGCGCCGCCAGCGGGTCGACCAGCGTGTCGTCGCCCTGGGCTTCGCTCACGATGGCCGCCGCCCAGTCGCGGCACTGCTTCGAGAGTTCGTCGGGCGTCCACTCGGGCCGCGACGCGAAGCCGAAACCGAATTCGCCTGCCTGACGCATCAGGATCGAGACGACCTCGGGGAATTCCTTGTCGAGCGTGCGCTTGGCCCACGCGTACTGGCCGCCTTGCAGGAGCCGCTGGACGGCGTGCTCCGTGAGCGGCGTCATGTTGTCGAGCAGCTTCGCGCGCAGGTAGTCCTCGAATTCCGGCGTGGCGAATTGCGGGTCGAGTTTGAGCGAGACGCGCAGGAACGCGTCGAAATCCTTGCGCAGCGACGCAAGCGTTTCGTCCTTCAGGTTAAGGGTGATATGCCCCATTGTGGTTGCCCCGGTGTAATCCTTGTCGCTTCTCGCGTGCTTTCGCCGTTCGAGCAGTGGCCTGCCAGAGCAGGCCCTGACGGGTTTAACGGCGCTCCGGGGTGAAACTTGAGCGTAAGGGGCGACGCTTGCCTCTAGCGCAGGACAACGCCTTGCCAGAGGAAGAACACGCCGAGCCCGATCGCGATGGTGAGGAGCGGGCGCTTCGTGAGCGCGCTGACGACGATCGCCGCGAGCGCGCCGACGAGCTGCGGGTTGCGCCAGGTCAGCTCGGCGCCCTGACCGTGGGGCGAGACCGCCATCGGCACGATGATCGCCGTGAGCACGGTGACGGGCACGAAGCCGAGCGCGGTGCGCACGAGCGGCGGGAATACCAGCCGGTCGCCGAGCACGAACACCGCAGTGCGAATGACCAGGGTGATCAGGGCCATGCCGAGAATCAGGACGACGTAGTTCATTGCCCGGCTCCTGCGGTGCGTTGGACGTTGGGGGACTTGCGGGAGGACTCGCTGCCGGCGCGGGCGCCGCGCGACGAACCTGGCCGTGAGAGCACGACACCCACGACCACGCCCGCGAGCACGGCGCCGAGCAGCCCGAGCTTGTACGGCCAGCCCTGCCAGAAAAAGGCGAGCGCGCCCGCAGTCGCGGCGGCGGCGAGGTAGCGCAAGGCAACCAGCTGTGGCACGACGATGGCGATGAAGGTCGCGACCATCGCGAAGTCGAGGCCGAGCGACTGCAGACCCGGGAACGCCGCGCCGAACAGCAGGCCGGCCGCGGTCCAGAGTTGCCAGTTCAGGTACATCGAGAGGCCCGAGCCGAGGAAATGCCATGGCGAGACGTCGTCGCCGGGCGGATGGCGGCGCAAATGCGCCCACGCGACGGCGAAGACCTCATCGGTGAGCAGGCTGCCGAGCACGAGCCGCCAGCGCAGCGGCAGGTGCGAGATATAGGGCGCGAGCGTCGCGCTATAGAGCACGTGGCGCAGGTTCACGATGAACGTGGTGGCCCAAATCACCGCGAAGCTCGCGTGCGAAGCGATCAGCCCGAGCGCGATGAACTGCGCGGAGCCGGCGAACACGGCGAGCGACATGAACTGGCCGTGCCAGAGCGAAAGCGGGCCCGAGGTGACGAGCGTGCCGAAGATCACGCCGAAGGGTGCGGCGCCGATCATCATGGGGATCGTGTCGCGCGCGCCGGCGATGAATTCGGCAAGGCGGTTGGGATGCGTGGTCAAACTGTCCTCCTGATACATGGGGACAGCATAGCGGGCCGCCTTACGCGTGGCTTGTACGTTCTTGCGGCCGGGTGCGGGTTGGCGCGTTCAGGACGACTGCCAGCGCCCCGGCGGCACGCCGAACATGCGCCGAAAGTGTCGCGTGAAATGGCTCTGGTCGGTGAAACCGCTCGCGGCGGCGACCTCGGCAACCGTAGCGCCTTCGCGCAGCGGGGCGAGGGCGCGCTGCAGGCGCAACTGGGTGCGCCAGGCGTGCGGCGGCAGCCCGGTTGCCTGCGTGAAGAGCCGCGTGGCGTGAAACGGCGAGAGGCCGACCGCCTGGGCGAGATCGGCCACGCGCAGCGGCGTGGCGAGATCGGCGGCAAGGAGCGCCTTCATCGTTTCCACGCGGGGATCGTTCGGGCCGTGTTTGAGCGCCGCCTCGCGCGTGCGGCCGTAGCGCGTGAGCAGCGTCGAGAGTGCGTCGAGCAGCGAGCCTTCCACGGCGAGCAGATCGGCACAAGGCGCCGAAGGCGATGCCGGGCTGGCGCTCGCGCCGGGTTCGGGCACGGCTGCGGCGCGCCGCCAGTCCGCGTCGGCTTCCAGCAGCCGGTGGGCGCGCGAGAGCCGGTGCGCGAGATCGAGATCGTGGATCACCTCGGCGTCGAACCACGGCAGCGGCTGCGTGCGCCCGGCGATTTCGCCGGCGAGCTCGTGCAGGAAGTCGATCGGCACATACATCACCCGATAGCTCCAGCCTTCTTCGACGGCGCGTGAACCCGTATGCAGCTCCCCCGGATTGATCACCGGCACGCTGCCCGTTGCGGCGACATGCTGCGTGCCGCGATAGCGAAAGCATTCCGCGCCGCCCTCGATCACGGGGATCGTGTAGGCCTCGTGCCAGTGCGGCGCGAACGTATGTTGGTTGTATTCGGCCGTGACGAGATCCGCGCCGGGCAGAAGCGGCGTGCGCCAGTAGCGGGCGGAATCTCGAAAACGGGAACCGGTCATGGTGAAGGATCCTGCACGGATCCCCAGTTTAGCGCAGCGGAATCGTCGTGCCCGTGGGCACCGGCACGGCCGTGACGCTGTTCTTGGCGCTGCCGCTCACCACGCGGTCGCTGTAGGTCAGATACACGAGCGCGTTGCGCTTCGCGTCGACCACGCGCACGACGTGCAGCGTCTTGAAGAGGAACGACATGCGCTCGTTGAAGACGTCGTCTTGCTGTTTGAGCGGACCTGCGAACGAGATCGGCCCGACCTGCCGGCACGCGATCGACGCCTCGGTCGGATCTTCCGCAATGCCGAGCGTGCCCTTCACGCCGCCCGTGCGTGCGCGGGAGACGTAGCAGGTCACGCCTGGCACCTGCGGATCGTCGTAGGCCTCGACGACGACTTTGTCCGAGCCGGTCACGCGGAAGTTGGTGTTCACGCTGCCGATCTGCTCGGCGTGGGCGGTGACGCAGGCGACGAGACTCGCGCAGGCGAGCAGCGGGCGCGCGAGGCAAGCGCAGAGGCGGGTGGATTTCATGCGGATTCCCGAAGATGACGAAGCGACATTATCGGGGAGGGTAGCGTGCGCCACGCGCGCAGCAAAAGAAAAAGGGGTTGCGTGCAACCACGCAACCCCTCGATATTTTGGCTCCCCGACCTGGGCTCGAACCAGGGACCTACGGATTAACAGTCCGGCGCTCTACCGACTGAGCTATCGGGGACCAGCAGTACAGCGACAACACTTTACGTCATAAAAAAGCCCGTTTTGCGTTGTGAACGCCAACGGGCTTTTGCGAATCTTGGCTCCCCGACCTGGGCTCGAACCAGGGACCTACGGATTAACAGTCCGGCGCTCTACCGACTGAGCTATCGGGGATCAACAAAAGCAGAGAACGAGATTCTATGGGGTCTGGCTGGGCCTGTCAATACCCTGTCGCGATCTGTTTAGGGCAATCCGCTGCGCGAGGGACTGTCCGTGTAAGCGACGGCGGCGGGAGGACACCCCGAACAAGCGATCAGCGTGCGAGCAGCGCGAGCTTGTCCTTCACGTCCTTGAATTCGTCGGCTTCCGGCAGCGGGGCCTTGGTCTTCGTGATGCTCGGCCAGCCCTTCGCGAGGTCGGCGTTCAGCTCGATGAATGATTGCTGGTCGCCAGGCACGTCTTCCTCGGCGTAGATGGCGTTCACCGGGCACTCGGCAACGCACACGGCGCAGTCGATGCACTCGTCCGGGTCGATCGCGAGGAAGTTGGGACCTTCGCGAAAGCAGTCCACCGGGCACACATCGACGCAGTCGGTATAGCGGCACTTGATGCAGCTCTCGGTCACAACGTGAGTCATTCAGGCAGCTCCTGCAAGCTTTTTGTATCGGGGGATGGCGGTTCGCCAAAAGCGCTATTGTAACTGATGAGGAATTACCCCAACCACAGGCCCGCGACCGTCCTTAGATCGTTTCGTGATTAGTTTATAAGGCCGGGCGATCCGCAGCGTTTTATCCCTTGCGCGCGAGGGGCCGTGCCGGCGGGCACGCGGCGCGCGCGGGCATTCGGGTAACATGGACGCACCGCTGGCGTCTGCCGCCCGGAACCGCTGCGGGACATCTGCCCGGCAGCATGTCCGGTTCCCGCTTCGCGGGCGCTATCCGATTGCAGTCCGGCCGGCCCATCATGATCATTACTTCGCTGCTCGATACCGATCTTTACAAATTCACCATGATGCAGGTGGTGCTGCATCATTTCCCCGCGGCCAATGTGGAATACCGCTTCCGCTGCCGCACGCCGAACGTCGATCTCGTGCCCTACGTCGACGAGATCCGCAGCGAAATTCAGAAGCTGTGCAGGCTGCGCTTCGCCGAGACCGAGCTCGACTACCTGCGCAAGATGCGCTTCATCAAGAGCGACTTCATCGACTTTCTCGCGCTCTTTCACCTCAACGAAAAGTACATCTCGGTCACGCCGTCGCCCAAGGCCAATGGCGAGATCGACATCGCGATCCAGGGGCCGTGGCTGCACACGATCCTCTTCGAGATCCCGGTGCTCGCCATCGTCAACGAGGTGTACTTCCGCAACACGCAGCATCATCCGCAGTACGGGGAGGGGCGCGAGCGCCTGCGCCACAAGATCGAGCTACTTGGCGCGAAGCCCGAATTCGCCGACTGCAAGATCGCCGACTACGGTACGCGCCGCCGCTTCTCGAAGCGCTGGCACGAGGAGGTGATCCTCACGCTCAAGGCCGATCTCGGCGAGCAGTTCACGGGCACGAGCAACGTCTACTACGCGATGAAGCACAACCTCACGCCGCTCGGCACGATGGCGCATGAGTACCTGCAGGCGTGCCAGGCGCTCGGGCCGCGTCTGCGCGACTCGCAGATCTTCGGCTTCGAGATGTGGGCGAAGGAATACCGCGGCGACCTGGGCATTGCGCTCTCGGACGTCTACGGCATGCAGGCGTTCCTGCGCGACTTCGACATGTACTTCTGCAAGCTCTTCGACGGCGCGCGGCACGACTCGGGGGATCCGTTCGAGTGGGGCGAGCGCCTGCTCAAGCACTACGAGGACAATCGCTGCGATCCGCGCACGAAGACGATGATCTTCTCGGACGCGCTCGACATTCCCAAGGTGCTGCGCCTGTACGAGCGTTTCGGCGATCGCTGCCGCCTCGCGTTCGGCGTGGGCACGAACCTCACCAACGACCTGGGTTACCAGCCGCTGCAGATCGTCATCAAGATGGTCCGCTGCAACGGTCAGCCCGTCGCCAAGCTTTCCGATTCGCCGGGCAAGAACATGTGCGACGACAAGGCATATCTCGCCTATCTGCGCCAGGTGTTCGGCATCGAGCAGCCCGTAGAGGAAGAGTGCGGGGGGCAACCAGGCGTGTGAAAAACGCCGCACGCTTGACCCGCAGATCGCAGGCGACGCCCCGGTATAATCGGCGCGTCGCCTTTCTTCATCTGACGAGGACGTTCATGGACACGACGGCCGCCCGCCGCAGCATACTCGCGCGCATTCGCGCGGCGCAGGGACGCGAGGCCACGCCCGCGGCGGATGAGCGGGAAGCCGTGGCCGACTACCTCGCGCTACATCCCGAGGGTCCGCGCCCGCCGCTGGAAGGCGATCTCGTTGCGCGCTTCGTCGGCGAGGCGCGCAAGATGTCGAGCACCGTCGACGAAATCCAGCAACTCGCCGACGTGCCCGCCGCCGCGCAACGCTATCTCGCTGAGCGCAGCCTGCCGATGCAGGCCGTCGCGTGGCAGACGCTCGACACGTTCGACTGGGCCGGCGCCGGTCTCGCCGTGCAATTCCGCAAGCCCGAAGATCGCGATCTCGTCGGCCTCACGGGCTGCTTTTGCGCCACCGCAGAAACCGGCACGCTGGTCCTGCTCTCCAGCCCCCAGACGTGGGCCTCGGGCGCGCTGCTGCCCGAAACCCACATCGCCGTCGTGCCCGCTTCGCGCATCGTCGCGGGCCACGAGGACGCCTTCGCGCTCATGCGCGCCGAACGCGGTGAGCTGCCGCGCGCGGTCAACTTCGTTTCGGGGCCTTCGCGCACCGGCGACATCGAGCAGACCATCATTCTTGGCGCACACGGGCCTTATCGCGTGCATGTGATCGTCGTGCATGGCGCGTAAGCGCAACACGGCAAGCGCTTGCGCGGGGACGCTCTGCACGGCGCTGACGCTCTACAGCACGAGCGCACACGCGGCGGCCTTCGACGGCGCATCGCTCGGCGCCGCGTGGGCGCTGCCGTTCGCCGGCATGCTGCTGTCGATCGCGTTCTTCCCGATGTTCGCGGCCACGTTCTGGCATCACCACTTCGGCAAGGTTTCGGCGGCCTGGGCGCTCGCGTTCCTGCTGCCGTTCGCGGCCACGCATGGTGTCGGCGTGACGTATCCGCTGTTCGTGCACGCCGTCGTCGACGAATATCTGCCCTTCATCGTGTTGCTCGGCGCGCTCTATACGATCGCGGGCGGCATCTGCGTGTACGGGAATCTGCGCGGCTCGCCGCGCATGAACACGGCGATCCTCGCGCTCGGCACCGTGCTCGCGAGCGTGATGGGCACGACCGGCGCGGCGATGCTGCTGATCCGCCCGCTCCTGCGCGCGAACGACAACCGCCGGCACAACGTGCACGTGGTCGTGTTCTTCATCTTTCTCGTCGCGAATGCGGGCGGCCTGCTCACGCCGCTCGGCGATCCGCCGCTGTTCCTCGGTTTTCTCAACGGCGTGGGATTCTTCTGGACTGCGCAGCATCTCGCGCTGCCGATGCTGTTCGTGTGCGGTGTGCTGCTCGCCGTGTTCTACGCGCTCGATAGCTGGTACTTTCGCCGCGCCGGGGAAGTGCACGCCGCTGCGCTCGACGCGACGCCGGACACAGACGCGCTCTCCATCGGCGGCAAGGCGAATTTCGTGTTGCTCGCGCTACTCGTCGTGCTCGTGCTGATGAGTGGCGTGTGGCGTCCCGGTATCGTTTTCGAGGTCGCGGGCGCGCACCTGCAGTTGCAGAATCTCGTGCGCGATGCGGGACTCGTTGCGCTCGCACTCATTTCGCTCGTGTTCACGTCGAAAGCAGCGCGCGCCGACAACGGTTTCGAATGGGCGCCGATCGTCGAGGTGGCCAAACTCTTCGCGGGCATTTTCGTGACGATCACGCCGGTCATCGCGATGCTGCGCGCAGGCGAGGCGGGCGCGTTCGCGTCGCTGATCCGGTTCGTGAACGACGCGCCGGGCCGCCCCAACGAAGCGATGTACTTCTGGGCGACGGGGCTCCTCTCGTCGTTTCTCGACAACGCGCCCACCTACCTCGTGTTCTTCAATCTCGCGGGCGGCGACGCCAACGCGCTCATGTCCGGCGGCGCGAAAACGCTCGCCGCGATCTCGGCAGGCGCAGTGTGGATGGGCGCGCTCACCTATATCGGCAACGCGCCGAACTTCATGGTGAAGGCGATCGCGCAGTCGCGCGGCGTGCGCATGCCGGGCTTCTTCGGCTATCTTGGCTGGTCGGGCGTGCTGCTCGCGCCGGTGTTTCTCGCGGCCACCTGGCTCTTTTTCGTCTAGCGGCAAGGCGCTAGCGAGCCGGACTGCGAAAAGCGCGCGAGACTTCCCTGAGCGCCCCGTCACGCGCAACAATGACGGACATCGACTGAAGTGTGGAGAGCAACGATGCAAAAGATTCTCGTGGCGCGCCCGATCTTTCCCGACGTGATCGATCGGCTCAAGCAGTATTTCGACGTGGACTGGAACAACGGCGAAGCGCTTTCGCCCGAGGCGCTGCACCAGCGTCTCGCCGACAAGGACGGCGCGCTCACCGCGGGCGACCCGATCGGCGCCGCAACGCTCGCCGCGGCGCCGCGCCTGCGCGTGGTGTCGAACATGGCCGTGGGCTACAACAACTTCGACATGGCCGCCTTCAACGCGGCCAACGTGCTCGGCACCAACACGCCGGACGTGCTCAACGAAACCACGGCCGACTTCGGCTGGGCGCTGATGATGGCGGCCGCGCGCCGCGTGACGGAATCGGAGCACTTCCTGCGCGCGGGCAAGTGGGACAAGTGGTCGTTCGACGCGTTCCTCGGTTCGGACATTTTCGGCGCCACGCTCGGCGTGATCGGCATGGGCCGTATCGGCCAGGCGCTCGCGCGTCGTGCGCGCGGCTTCGACATGCGCGTGGTGTATCACAACCGTTCGCGCGTCGCGGCTGAGATCGAGCGCGAGCTGAATGCCGAATATCTGTCGAAGGAAGACCTGCTCAGGCAGGCCGACCACGTCGTGCTCGTGCTGCCCTATACGGCGCAAAACCATCACACGATCGGCGCAGCCGAACTCGCGCTGATGAAACCCACGGCGACGCTCACCAACATCGCGCGCGGCGGCATCGTCGACGACGCGGCGCTCGCACACGCGCTGCGCACGCGCCAGATCGCGGCGGCGGGCCTCGACGTGTTCGAGGGCGAGCCGCGCGTGCATCCGGCGTTGCTCGAAGTGGAGAACGTCGTGCTCACGCCGCACATCGCGAGTGCGAGCGAAGCCACGCGCCGCGCGATGGCGAACCTCGCCGCCGACAACCTTATCGCGGCGCTCGGCGAGGGACCGCGCGCCGGCCAGCCGCCCAATCCGATCAACCCCGCTGTGCTGGGGCAAGCCCGTAAATGAGTCCGCTCGCAGTCATGTCGCTGGCGATCGTCGCGCTGGCGTTCGCATTCGTCGTGACGCTCGTGGCGTTGCTGCGCGCGCGTCAAGGCCATGGCGATGGCGACGCCGAGGTCACGCTCGACGCACTCGATCAACTGAGCGACCGCCTCGCCGCGTCGACCGACACGCAGGCGCGCGCGGCCGAGCGCATCGAGCGCGAGCTGCGCAATGAGATCGCGCGCACGGCGCAGAGCTCGCGCAGCGAGTTCGGCGGCGGCTTCGCGCAGGTGCAGCAGGCGCTGGCGGCGCAGCTCGGCAGCATCGCGACCGTGCAGAACAGCCAGATCGACGGTTTCGCCCAGCAGCTCGCCAAACTCACCGCCGCCAATACGCAGCAGCTCGATGCCGTGCGCCAGAGTCTGCATCAGCAAGCCCAGCAGGCGCGAGACGAGCAGGGCGCCGCGCTGCGCCACTTCGGCGCGCTGCTCACGCAGCAGCTCGGGCAACTCACCGAAGTCAACGACCGCCGCTTCGCCGAAGTGCGCGCGACGCTCGAACAGCGCCTCAAGGACATCGAAGCGAACAACGCGGCGAAGCTCGAGGAAATGCGCCGCACGGTCGACGAGAAGCTGCACGCCACGCTCGAACAGCGCCTTGGCGAATCGTTCAAGCTCGTTTCCGATCGGCTGGAGCAGGTGCATCGCGGGCTTGGCGAGATGCAGACGCTGGCCGCGGGCGTGGGCGACCTGAAGAAGGTGCTCACCAATGTGAAGACGCGCGGCACCTGGGGCGAAGTGCAGCTCGAAGCGCTGCTCGAACAGATGCTCACGCCCGACCAGTACGCGAAGAACGTCGCGACGGTGCCGAAGAGCACGGAGCGCGTGGAATTCGCGATTCGCCTGCCCGGACGCGGCGCGGGCGGCGCGGAACAAGGCGAGCCGGTCTGGCTGCCGATCGACGCCAAATTCCCGCGCGAAGACTACGAGCGTCTCATCGATGCGCAGGAGCGCGCGGACGTGCTCGCGATCGAGGAGGCCGGGCGCGCGCTCGAACTGCGCATCCGCGCGGAGGCGCGCACCATCGCCGAGAAGTACGTCGCGCCCCCGCACACGACCGATTTCGCGCTGCTGTTCCTGCCGACCGAAGGCCTTTACGCCGAAATCCTGCGCCGCCCGGGCTTGACCGATGTCCTGCAGCGCGACTACCGCGTGAGCGTGGCGGGTCCGACCACGCTCACGGCACTTCTCAACAGCCTGCAGATGGGCTTTCGCACGCTCGCGATCGAGCGCCGCTCGAGCGAGGTGTGGCAGGTGCTGGGCGCGGTGAAGACGGAGTTCGGCAAGTTCGGCGACGTGCTCGCACGCACCAAGACGCAGCTCGAAACGGTCACGCGTTCCATCGAGGCGGCGGAGGTGCGCACGCGGGCGATGAACCGCAAGCTGCGCGACGTCGAGGCGCTGCCGGGCGAGGCCGCCGCGAATCTTCTCGGCGACGCGCTCCGTAATGGCAACGGCAACGGCGACGCAGAAAGCGAAACGGGCTTCGGCGACGAGTGACCGCAACCCGCGCGCCAAAAGACAACGGGCCGCCTGATCAGACGGCCCGTTTGCATTCGAGCGTATGCGGTGCGTTCGCTTACCCGCTGACCGTTTCACCAGCTGCGGCGAGCTTTTCGAGCGCATCGCCGGTCATGCGCACGACGCGCCAGTCGGGCAGCACGGTCGCGCCGAGCTTTTCATAGACGCCGATGGCCGGCGTGTTCCAGTCGAGCACGGTCCACTCGAAGCGGGCGCAGCCGCGTTCGACGGCGATCGCCGCGAGCGCGCGCAACATCGCGGTGCCGAGGCCGGTGCCGCGCTGCGACGGCTGCACGTAGAGGTCTTCGAGATAAAGGCCGCGGCGGCTCAGGAACGTCGAGTAGTTGTGGAAGAAGAGCGCGTAGCCGACGATGCGGCCGGCGTCTTCCGCCACCAGCGCTTCAGCGGCCGGGCGCGTGCCGAACAGGGCGTCGGCGAGGCCATCGGCCGTGCCCGTGAACAGATGCGTGAGCTTTTCGAACTCCGCGAGCTCGTACATCAGCGCGTGCATCGCGCCGACGTCGGCGGGCGTGGCGGCGCGGATCGTCGCGGTCATCACGCTTCCTCGGGCACGTCGGAAAGATGGATCTCGATGCCGCCGAAGCGCGAGGCCACCCAGTTGTAGGCGTGACAGGCGATCCACAGCAGGATGAAGCCGACGATCGCGTTGAGCAGCAGCGCGCTGAAGATGGTCGAGAGTTCGACCGCGCCATAGCGCACGAACGCCACGAGCACGCCAAGCAGCACGATCGGCACGCTGAAGGTCAGGTACACGAGGATGAGCGCCTTGGCGGTCTGGCCCGCAGCGATGAACGAGATCTGTTTTTTCATAGTAGTCGGTCCGTTATGCAGGTGTGGACGTGTGGTTGGTTTTGATGACCTCTCGGGCGCCGCCGCGCTAGACGAGTCCATCGAACAGCATGATGTCGACCGCGTCGCCGGCATCGAGATCGCCGGCTTCATGGGCGAGCACGATGAAGCAGTTCGCCTCGCTCATCGTGCTGAGCGCGCCCGAGCTTTGCGAGCCGGTCGGCGCGACGCGCCACTGGCCGCTGGCGTCGCGGCGCGCGAGGCCGCGCTGGAATTCGGTGCGGCCCGCGCGCTTTTTGATCGGCTGATCGCTCAATGCCGGCACGAGCGGGACGGGCTGCGCTTGCGCGCCCGCCATCGCCAAGAGAGCGGGGCGCACGATCTGGTAGAACGAGACCATCGTCGCGACCGGGTTACCGGGCAGCCCGAACAGGAGCGCCGCGCGGCCCGCGCCCGGGCGTCCGCCCGACCAGATGCGGCCGAACGCAAGCGGGCGGCCGGGACGCATGGCGAGGCCCCAGAACGAGACGTCGCCGAGCGTTTGCAACTGGGTGCGCGTGAAATCGGCTTCGCCGACCGAGACGCCGCCGGAGGTTAGCACGACATCGGCGGATTCGGCAGCGAGTTTCAGCGTGGCGGCCAGCGCCGCGGGGTCGTCGCGCACGACGCCCAGATCGATCGCCTCGACGTTCAGGCGCTGCAGCATCGCGCCGAGCGCGTAGCGGTTGCTGTCGTAGATGCAGCCCGCTTCGAGCGGCTCGCCTGGCGAGCGCAGTTCGTCGCCGGTCGAGAAGTAGGCCACGCGCAGGCGCTGCTTCACGTGCGCCTCGATGAGGCCAAGCGACGCCAGCAAGCCAATGTCGGACGCGCGCAGCACGCGGCCGGCCGCGAGCGCCGCGCCGCCGCGCGCGAGGTCCTCGCCCTTACGGCGCGCGTTCGCGCCGCGTTTGACGGCGTTTGCTTCGAAAGTGACGACGTCGCCCTGCACAGACACATGCTCTTGCGGCACGACGGTGTCGCAGTTCGCGGGCATCGGCGCGCCGGTCATGATGCGCACGCACGCACCCGCGGCAACGTCGCCCGGGTAAGCGTGACCGGCGAAGGCCTTGCCGCATACGGCGAGCGAGAGGGCGCCGGAGATGTCGGCCAGGGCCGCGCCATCGAACGCGTAGCCGTCCATCGCGGCGTTGTCGTGCGCGGGAACGTCGATGGGCGAAATCACGTCTTCGGCCAGCACACGCGCGAGCGCTTCACGCAGCGGCACGCGTTCGCTCGCCGCAAGCGGCGTCGCCCACTGCAGCACGATGGCCTGCGCGGCGCTGACGGGCAAAGCTTGCGGATCGTACTGGCTGATGCAGCCGGCGCTGCCGGAGGGATGGTTAAGCGTGGTCATCGAGTGAGGAAGCGTCGCATCCGCACGGCGTGTGCGGCGATCGTCCAGGCGGGCGTGCCGGCCGTGTGCCGGGGACGGCGGCCGACCGGGCGGCGCCCGATTGCAATTCAGGCGCGTTCGAGTTCGGCCAGTTCCTGTAAGGAATTGATATTGTAAAACGCACGTTCGTCGGCAAAGGCGACTTCGGTGGCCGTGTGGCGCGCGTACCACGCACGCACCTTGCGCTCGCCGGCGGCGAGGAAGGCGGCGAGGTCGTCGGCGAGCGAGGTGCGTACGAGCGCGAATACCGGGTGCAGCGAGACCACGCCTTCGGCATTCGTCGTGGTCGAAGTCACGATGTCGGCGCGCGCCGAGAGCGCGGCGTGGCCCAGGCGCTCGGCGAGATCGGCCGGCAGCCAGGGCGAGTCGCAGGGCGCCGTGAGGAGCCATTCGGTTTGCGCCGCGCGCAGTCCCGCGAGGAGCCCCGCGAGCGGGCCGGGGAAGTCGGGCAGCGTATCGGCGAGCACGCTCGCTCGCCATGGTGCGCCGAGCGCCGCATAAGCATCGCCGTTGCGGTTCGCGCTGATCGAGAGGGCGCCGACCTGCGGCGCGAGGCGCGTGAGCACGTGCGCGGCAAGCGGTTTGCCGTGCAGCATCTGCAAGCCCTTGTCCGCGCCGCCCATACGCTGGCCGCGGCCGCCCGCGAGCACGAGGCCCGTGATCGATGCAGTGGGAATGGGGTTGGCGCTCGTCGGCGTCATGGCTCCTCAGCCGCCGATATAGGACATTTCGATGCGACGCTCGTCGGAGGCCGCCGGCGCCTGCGCGCTGCCCCGCAGCTGCGAATAGCGGTCGGCGCGGCCTTCCCATACCTGCGCGATGGCGCCGGAGATTGCCGTGTCGGTGGCGCCGTTGCGCAACAGCGCGCGCAGGTCGTAACCCATCGAGGCGAAGAGGCACAGGTACAGCTTGCCCTCGGTCGAAAGGCGCGCGCGCGTGCAGTCGCCGCAGAACGCGCGCGTCACGCTGGAGATCGCGCCGATTTCGCCCGCGCCATCTGCGTAGCCCCAGCGCTGCGCCGTTTCGGCGGCGTTGTGGGGCTCCAGCGGCACGAGCGGCCAGTGCTCGGAAATGCGCGCGACGACTTCCGCCGACGGCAGCACTTCGGCCATGTTCCAGCCATTCGAGGTGCCCACGTCCATGTACTCGATGAAGCGCAGCGTCACATCCGTGCCGCGGAAATGCCGTGCAAGCGGCACGATCTCGCCGTCGTTCGTGCCGCGCTTGACGACCGTGTTGACCTTGATCGGCGCGAGACCCACGGCTTGTGCCGCCGCAATGCCGTCGAGCACGTCGGCCACCGCGAAGTCGGCGTCGTTCATGCGGCGAAAGAGGGCGTCGTCGAGGGCGTCCAGGCTCACCGTCACGCGTGTGAGGCCCGCGTCACGCAGCGCGCGCGCCTTGCGGGCAAGCAGCGAGCCATTGGTGGTGAGCGTGATATCGAGCGGTTCGCCTGCGGGCGTACGCAGCGCGGCGAGCCGCTCGATCAGGAATTCGATGTTCTTGCGCAGCAGCGGCTCACCACCCGTGAGGCGGATCTTGGTGACGCCATGCGCGACGAAAAGCCGTGCGAGCCGCTCGATTTCTTCGAGCGAAAGCAGTGCGGAATGGGGCAAAAACGGGTAATCCTTGTCGAACACGGCTCGCGGCATGCAGTACACGCAGCGGAAATTACAGCGGTCCGTGACCGAGATGCGAAGGTCGCGCAGGGGTCTGGCGAGCGCGTCGAAGACCGCGCCAGAAGGCGCGCGCACGGCTTCTGCGGCCGTCCGGGGCAATTCGGGCGGCAGCGATCGAACGTCGGCAACAGGGATGATGCGTCGTGTCATGGCCTCTTCGTTCTCGCGTTAGTTCGATTTTAGCCGAACCAGGACCTGCCTTCAGACAAGGGAGAACGCTGATATATCAAAAAAAGCCCGCCGGGAGGGGCGGGCTTTTCGGGGTGCGCCGGAATCGGGGCCCGGCGGCCAGTTGCCTTGCAGCGCTTACGGCAGGCGGGTGGTCTCGACCTGCTGCATCGGCGTGCTGTCGACCGGCGGCAGCGGCTTGCGCTCGCGCGGCGTGCGTGCGGGCTTGACCAGCTGCGCGGCGGCTTGCTGCGCAGCGCGCAGCTTGTCGGCGTCAGTATTGACCCAGACGAGACCCGCCGATTCCAGCATCGGGCGCAGCGTGTCTGCGGTGGGGGCAGCCGCGGACGCCGCCGTTGCCACCGGGGCCGGATGCGAGGCAACCGGCTCGGTGATCGCGACGACCGCCGGAGCGGCGGCTACCGCTTCTTGTGCCGGCTCCGGTTGAGCGACGGGCGCTGCTGCCGCTGCCACGGGCTCTTCGGTCCGCGGTGCTTCGACGCGATCTTCGCGCACGACAGGCGGCGTTTCGGCCTGAACCGGCTCCACCGGGGCTGCCGGCGCGACCGGTTCGTCCGCTGCGGCAGGGGCCACAGGAGCGACAGGTGCCACAGCTTCTTCGGCCTTCGGCTCGACCGCGTGTGCGGTTTCGACGCTCACCGGTGCGGCTTCGGCGGGTGCCGGAGCCGGCTCGGCAGGAGCCGGAGCTTGCTCTGCAGCGGGCGCGACGGTTTCGACGGGCGCCGTCGTCACTGCAGCGGGAGGCACGTGCCCGGCTTCAGCGACGGCGGCTGCGGCCGGCAGTGCGGTCACGACAGGCTCGGCAGCCGCCTCGGTGCGCGCTTCTACGGCCGGTGCTTCATGCACTTGTGCGGCAATGGCAGGCTGCTCGAGCGCCGGTTGGGCGGGGGCGGCTTGCTCTTCGCCTTCCGGTGCATCTGCGCCCGGCGTCAGGCCGGCTGCATCCGTCTCGCGCTCGCGGCGACCACCACGGCGGCCGCGGCGGCGGCGGCGGCGTTCTTCGCCTTCACGCGGTGCGCCATCTTCGTCGGCACCGGCGCTCACGCCTTCGAGCAGGTCTTCCGTCTGCGGCGCTTCGACGCCTTCGGCGCCTGCCGATGCGGCGTCAAGACGCGCTTCCTGGGCTTCAGCGGCCTCGGCTTGCTGACGGCGACGCGACTCACCGCGCTCGCCACGTTCACCACGCTCGCGGCGCTCGCCACGTGCGGCGCCGGCTTCTGCCGTTACATCGCTACGTTCCTGACCGCGCTCGACGCGTTCGATGCGCTGTTCGCGCTCGGTGCGCGCTTCGCGGGTTTCACGCGGTTCACGTTGCTCGCGCGGTTCGCGTTGTTCACGCGGCTCACGCGGCTCGCGGACACCACGGCCTTCGCGTGCTTCACGCGGCTCACGCTGTTCGCGCGGCTCGCGTTCCTCACGGCGGCCAGCCGGCTGGCCGGCACGTGCGCCGCCTGCGCTTTCGCCGCGGGCTGCCGCGTCGCGGCCGCCGGAGCGGCGATTGCGGTTGCGATCGCCGCCGGTCTTCTCACCGCGCTCGGTACGCGCTTCGCGGGTCGGACGGGCAGTCTTTTCGGGTTGAGCGACCGGTGCCGGCGCGGGCGCCGCAGCCGGTGCACCGCCAAAGAGACGCTTGACCCAGCCAAAGAAGCCGCCGCCCGCGGGCGTGACAGCCAGTTGTGCCGCGACGGGCGCGGTTTCGGCCGGCTTGACCGGCGCGCTCGGCGCCGGACGCTCCGGCGTGATGCCCTTCACCGCCGCTTCCTGTTTCGGCTTGGCTTCGGCGGTACGCTTGCTGTAGCCGGTTTCCGACTCGAGTTCACGAGCCGCTTCCTCGGCCATCTTCCACGAGGCGCGCGGGTCGTCGAGGCGCGCATCGTCGTGACGCAGGCGCTCGAGCTTGTAGTGCGGCGTTTCGAGGTGCTTGTTCGGGATCAGAACGACCGCAACCTTGAAGCGCGACTCGATCTTGTTGATCTCCGAGCGCTTTTCGTTGAGCAGGAAGGCGGTCACTTCGACCGGCACCTGGCAATGAATTGCCGCGGTGTTTTCCTTCATCGCCTCTTCCTGGATGATGCGCAGCACCTGCAGCGCCGACGATTCCGTATCGCGGATATGACCCGTGCCGTTACAGCGCGGGCAGGTCACGTGGCTGCCTTCCGAGAGGGCGGGGCGCAGGCGCTGGCGCGACAGCTCCATCAGGCCGAAGCGCGAGATCTTGCCCATCTGCACGCGGGCGCGGTCGTGGCGCAGCGCGTCTTTCAGGCGCTGCTCGACTTCGCGCTGGCTCTTGGCCGACTCCATGTCGATGAAGTCGATCACGATCAGGCCGCCCAGGTCGCGCAGACGCAACTGGCGCGCCACTTCGTCGGCGGCTTCGAGGTTGGTGCGCGCGGCGGTTTCCTCGATGTCGGCGCCCTTGGTGGCGCGCGCCGAGTTCACGTCGATGGCGACCAGGGCTTCGGTGTGGTCGATCACGATCGCGCCGCCCGAGGGCAGCGGCACCGTGCGCGAATACGCCGTCTCGATCTGGTGCTCGATCTGGAAACGCGAGAAAAGCGGCACGTCGTCGTGATACCGCTTCACCTTATTGACATTGTCCGGCATCACGATATCCATGAAGGCGCGCGCCTGGTCATGGATCTCGGTGGTGTCGATGAGGATTTCGCCGATGTCGGGCTGGAAGTAGTCGCGGATCGCGCGAATGACGAGGCTCGATTCCAGGTAGATCAGCATGGGCTGACCGGACTGGCCGGCCTGCGACGCGGCTTCGATGGCGCGCCACAGTTGCAGCAGGTAGTTCAGGTCCCACTGGAGCTCTTCGGCGGAGCGGCCGATACCGGCGGTACGCGCGATGATGCTCATGCCGTCCGGCAGTTGCAGCTGCGCCATGGTTTCGCGCAGTTCCTGACGGTCGTCGCCCTCGATGCGGCGCGAGACGCCGCCGCCGCGCGGGTTGTTCGGCATGAGCACGAGGTAGCGGCCGGCGAGCGAGATGAACGTGGTGAGGGCGGCGCCCTTGTTGCCGCGCTCTTCCTTCTCGACCTGGACGATCAGCTCCTGGCCTTCCTTGAGGGCGTCCTGAATGCGCGCGCCGCGCATGTCGATGCCTTCGCGGAAGTACTGGCGGGCGACTTCCTTGAACGGCAGGAAGCCGTGGCGGTCTTCGCCGTAGTTGACGAAACACGCCTCGAGCGAAGGCTCGATCCGGGTGACGATCCCCTTGTAGATGTTGCCTTTGCGCTGTTCGCGCCCGGCGGTTTCGATGTCGATGTCGATGAGCTTCTGTCCATCGACGATGGCGACACGCAGTTCTTCCTGCTGTGTCGCGTTGAACAGCATTCGTTTCATTGAACGACTCCAGTGCGTTCGCGCGCGAGCCGCACGGTGCGCGGCGGTGACGCCAGGCAGCACGGTGCGGGCAGCGGCGAGCCGCGCCTTATTGTGTTGTCACAAGCACGCTGGAGCGGGAACGATGGCGGGGAGAATTGCCTTTCCTGGGCGCCGGTCCGGCGTTGCGTTGCCGTGGACGGGGCCGCGTGGGCACATGCGAAATACGTCTTCAAGAAGAGAAGAGACATGCCGCGGGTTCGCGACGGCAACGTTTTCCTGCGCTTCCAATCCACCTGGCTGCCGTGACCATGAACGTGCCGATGGGTGTGCCCATCGCACTGGCCGTGACAGACGCCGGCCGCAGCGGCGAACCGCGCGCGCTTGCGACTGGATCAGGTTCGCGGCCTCAAGATTCAATCAGGGCCGCGCACGGGAAGCTATTCAGGAACGCCCGTCTTCCCCCTCGGGGTGTCTCGCCACTTTTGACGTCGCCGTGTCCCGCACATTGCCGGGACGCTTCGGGCGCTCGCCGTATTTTCGCCACCAGCGCCTCCTGCAGCGGTCACTTCGACCGCGCGGCGGGACGCGCCGGATAAATTCTTTATACCAATGTTCCGTTACCGTCGGAGCCGCTCCTGACCGAACGTGCCTGTGGGCGCCGTCCCTGCCGGAGTGGTGATCCGTGCGTGCAACTCGTTGCTTCTCATCAAACGGGGTGAGCAACCAGCCCCGGGCGCAAGTAAAATAACCGTTTATCGCTTGCAGCCTGCGCTCGCCGCGTGGTCCAAGTCCAGGATAACCCCCTTGGGGTGTCCATTGGGTGGTTCGCAGAACATTTGGCCATTTGGCCTGGGCCATTTGGCCTGGGCCATTTGGCCTACCGTTGCGTCGGCGCTGGGCAAATTATATTCAGAATGAAAGGGTTAGGCAAAACATCCCAGAATCAGGTCGCAAGCGACCAGGTTTCGTTCGTCGAAATCGACGAGGGCGCGGCCGGTCAGCGCATCGACAATTTTCTCGTGCGCGTCTGCAAAGGCGTGCCGAAAAGCCACATCTATCGCATTTTGCGCAGCGGGGAAGTGCGCGTAAATAAGGGCCGGGTCGACGCGCAGTATCGGCTCGCGGAAGGAGACATCGTGCGCGTGCCGCCCATCCGCACGTCGCAGTCGAATGCGCCGGCCGGCGCCACGCCCGTGCCGGCGGCTCAGTTTCCCATCATCTACGAGGACGACGCGCTGCTCGTCATCGACAAGCCTGCCGGCGTGGCCGTGCACGGCGGCAGCGGGGTGGCGTTCGGCGTGATCGAGCAGTTGCGCGCGGCGCGAACGCAGGGCAAGTTCCTCGAACTGGTCCACCGGCTCGACCGCGAAACGTCGGGCGTGCTGATGCTCGCCAAGAAGCGCGCCGCACTCGTGGGCCTGCATGCGCAGATGCGCGATAACCAGACCGACAAGCGCTATTACGCCTGCGTCCACGGCGAATGGGCGAGCGACTGGGGCCGTCGGCGCGCTGTGAAGGAGCCGCTTCACAAGTATCTGACCCCGGAAGGCGAGCGTCGTGTGCGCGTGCAGCCGGACGGCTTGCCCTCGCATACGGTGTTCAATCTCGTCGAGCGCTGGCCGGGCTACGCGCTGCTCGAAGCCGAACTGAAGACGGGCCGCACGCACCAGATCCGCGTGCACCTCGCTCACCTCGGCCTGCCGATCGTCGGCGACGCCAAGTACGGCGACTTCGCGCTCAACAAGGATCTCGCGCGCACGGGCGCGCGGCCGGGCATCAAGCGGATGTTCCTGCATGCGCACCGGTTGAAGCTCGCTCACCCGATCACGGGCGTCCCGTTGCAGTTCGAGGCACCGCTGCCGGCGGATTGCCGCGGCTTCGTCGACGCGCTGCGCGCGCAGCGCGAGCAAGGCGCGGCAACCGACGCGGCCCGACCTGACGCGGCCCAACCTGACGCGGCCCGTCCCGAATGACACCGAATCTGACAGCGTTTGGAGAAGTCCTGCATGGCTCGAGAGTTATTTGACCTGATTGTGTTCGACTGGGACGGCACCCTGATGGACTCGACCGCCCATATCACGCGCAGCATCCAGGCGGCGTGCCGCGACCTCGGCCTGCCCGTGCCCGGCGACGAGGCGGCGAGCTACGTGATCGGCCTCGGCCTGCGCGAGGCGCTGCAGATCGCCGCGCCCACGCTCGATCCGGCCGACTACCCGCGGCTCGTCGAGCGCTATCGCATCCATTATTTGCTGAAGGACCAGCAGACCGAGCTGTTCGCAGGCGTGCGCGAGATGCTCGCGGAACTGCGCGACACCGGCTACCTGCTCGCCGTGGCGACGGGCAAGAGTCGCGTGGGGCTGAACCGCGCGCTGGCGGATTCGCGGCTCACGAGCCTCTTCGACGGCACCCGCTGCGCCGATGAAACCTTCTCGAAGCCGCATCCGGCCATGCTTCAGGAGCTCACGCGCGAACTGGGGCAGGATCTGGGGCGCACGGTGATGATCGGCGACACGACCCACGATCTGCAGATGGCGATCAACGCGGGCGCGGCTGCCATTGGCGTGGCGTATGGCGCGCACGCATCCGGCGCACTCGAAAAGCTCGAGCCGCGCTTTGTCGCGCCCGACGTTGCTGCGCTCGCGGGCTGGCTGCGGGAGAACGCATGAGCGCGGCGCCCGAGACAGCGGCGCTCGAGCCGGTACGCGTCTGCGCGTCCGACGAACTCACCGAGGGCGGCGAGGGTCGGCGCATGAATGCGACCTACGCGGGCGGCGACGCGGTGGTGTTCTTCGTGCGCTATGGCGGAGAGGCGTACGGCTACCTGAACCGCTGCGCGCACGTGCCGATGGAACTCGACTGGGTCGAGGGCCAGTTCTTCGAGTCGTCGGGGCTCTATCTGATGTGCGCCACGCACGGCGCGATCTACCAGCCCGACACGGGCAAGTGCGTGGGCGGACCATGCCGCGGCGGGCGTTTGCGCCCCGTGCAAGTCGAGGAACGCGACACGCCCGAGGGGCGTGCGGTATTCTGGCTGCCGGACGACGCTTTGCGTCCGACCCCAACCTGATTCCTGACTTTCGACCCTTTCGAACGTAACCCGCTCGCATGTCCGACAATCCGACCCCTGATTCGAACGAAGCGCCACGCGCGGCTTCGTCAGACCGCGGCGCGTCCGCGCCTGGCTGGGAGCGCGAGGCGCTCGAACGTATCGCGCTTGCGGCCATAACCGAGCAGCGTGCGGCGCGGCGCTGGCGTATTTTCTTTCGCTTCGCGTTTCTCGCCGTGTTCGTGGTGATCGCGTGGGCGATCCTCGATCTGTCGGGCGCGCGCGTGGAGAGTGAAGGGCGCCACACGGCGCTCGTTTCGCTCGACGGCGAAATCGGCTCCGACACCCCGGCGAACGCGGAGGACATCATCAGCGCGCTCGACAGCGCCTTCGACGACGACGGCACCGCGGGCGTCATCCTGCATATCGACAGCCCCGGCGGCAGCCCGGTGCAGGCCGGCATCATCAACGACGAGATCCACCGTCTGCGCATCAAGTATCCGGCCATCCCGCTGTATGTGGTGGTGGGCGACATGTGCGCTTCGGGCGGATATTACGTTGCGGCCGCCGCCGACAAGATTTACGTCAACAAGGCGAGCATCGTGGGCTCGATCGGCGTGCTGATGGACGGATTCGGCTTTACCGGCCTCATGGACAAGCTCGGCGTCCAGCGGCGCCTGCGTACCTCGGGAGAAAACAAGGGCTTCTTCGATCCGTTCTCGCCCGACACGCCGAAAATGGACGCGCATGCCCAGGAGATGCTCGACCAGATCCACCAGCAGTTCATCGACGCCGTGAAGGCCGGCCGCGGCAAGCGTCTGAAGGACTCGCCGGATATCTTCTCGGGCCTGTTCTGGACCGGGCAGAAGAGCGTGGATCTCGGTCTGGCTGACGGCTACGGCGACACCGATTACGTGGCGCGCGAGGTCATCAAGGCGCCGGACGTCGTCGATTACACGGTCAAGCAGAGCCTTACCGATCGCGTGGCGAAGCGCGTGGGCGCGAACATCGGCTCGGCGGCTGTGCATTCGCTGCTGATGGGCGGCAAGCTGTCGGTGCACTGAGCACTGGCGGGGCGTTAGCCACCGGTCGTCCTCGAGAAAAATCGGCCGCTGCGCGAGGGTTGCGCAGCGGCCGATTCGTTTTTGCGCGCCGAAGGGTTCAGTGCGCGAGCAGCAGGAAGATCGCCGGCCGCTTGTGCAATTCGGGCGCGGGCTTCTTTTTCCAGTCGGACACGGCGCGGCTTACGATCGTCTCCGTGGGCAGCGTGAGATCGGCGGCGACGCACACGAGCGTGGAGGGCGCACAGGTCGCGAGCAGCGCGTCGAGCAGCGTGCGGTTGCGGTAGGGCGTCTCGATGAAGATCTGCGTCTGCTTGCCCTTGCGCGAGATCTGCTCGAGATCGCGCAGCTTTTTCACGCGCTCGTTCGCGTCGACGGGCAGGTATCCGTGAAACGCGAAGCTCTGGCCGTTCAGGCCCGACGCCATCAACGCGAGCAGAATCGAACTCGGACCCACGAGCGGCACGACCTTGATGCCGCGCTCGTGCGCGCGCCGCACGAGCAGCGCGCCCGGATCGGCGACTGCGGGCACGCCCGCCTCGGAAACGAGCCCCGTGTCGATGCCCGCGAGCAGCGGGGCGAGCAGCTTTTCGACCTCGCCGGCGGGCGTGTTGACATTGAGTTCGCGGATCTCGATTTCCTGGATCGGCCGCGTCGTGCCCACGCGCTTGAGGAAGGCGCGCGTGGTCTTCGCGTTTTCGCCGATGTAGCTGGCGAGTGCACCCGCGCGTTCGCGCACGGGCGTCGGCAGGACGGCATTGAGCGCGTCGTCGTCGCCTTCGCCGAGCGTGTTGGGAATCAGATAGAGGGTGCCGAGGCTCATGCTTGCGTCTCCAGCAACGGGTATCCCGCGGCAAGCAGCATGCGCGTGAGCGCGATGAGCGGCAGGCCAATCAGGGCGGTGGGGTCGTCAGATTCGATCGCTTCGAGCAGCGTGATGCCAAGCCCTTCCGCTTTCGCGCTGCCCGCGCAGTCGTAAGGCGTTTCGGCGCGCAGGTAGGCGTCGAGCGCGGCGTCGGGCAGGTCGCGAAAGCGCACCTTCGTGACGACATCGACGGTATCCGTTTGGCCAGTCGCGGTGTCGAGCACGCTCAGGGCACTATGGAACAACACTTCGCGGCCGCGCATGGCCAGCAACTGCTCGAGCGCGCGCTCGTGCGTGCCGGGCTTGCCGATCTGGCGGCCATCGAAGGTGGCGACCTGGTCGGAGCCGATCACCAGCGTTCGCGCCGCGCCGGCGGGCAGCGCGGCGGCCACGGCGCGGGCCTTCGCGGTAGCCAGGCGCAGCGCCGTCGCTTCGGGCGTTTCGCCGGGCTGCGGCGTTTCGTCGACGGCGGGCACGGCCGTGTCGAAGGGAATGCGCAGGCGCTCGAGCAACTCGCGCCGGTAGCGCGAGCTGGAGGCGAGGATGAGGGCGGGGCGGCCCGTGCGCGGGGCCTGCGAGGGAGAATCCTGCATGTTCGATCTGAGTATCGGAGTATGGAAGAGCGGCTGCGAATGTGGCTGTGTATGCGGCTGGAAAAAAGGCGGCTGTGGTTTGGCGATTTTCGGGCGGATTTCGCCGTGAAAACGGGGGCGGATATCCCGCAAAACGTCGTCAGAGGCTCCCGAAGACCGCGCTTGCACAGACACTTGCGTACGCGAGCTTAAGTGTTTGACTCACAAAGATAAAGGCGATATGATTTTGGGCTTTTCATCGGTACGCTCTCGTCGCACGTCTTGTGCGGGCGCCTGAATTTCGCGGCGTCACGGCTCGAATGACCTTGCCGGCAGTAGCGTGTCGATGGCGAATGTTGGCAAGCGCAGGTCGATAGCGACCCGTGCGGGCCGGCCAGGCTGGATTGCTGCGGGCCGCTGGCGGCTTTCGCGCATCGCTCGCCGCGCCCTAAGCCTTGAAGCAGGAGAGCGCACATGACCGAACACACTGGCAAGCCTGCTGGCGCCGAATTGAATCCGCGCGACTTCGATATCTTCGAATTCGCGCGCAGCGAGCGCGAAGCGGCAGGCGTCGTGCGCGTCTCGCAACTGCCGCGCATGTTAAACGAAGTCCCGGCCGAGGCGCCAGATCGCGACACCGCGTTCACCTGGCAGGCTGCGGGCTTTACCCAGCAGGAATTGCAGGACGACGGCACCGAAGGGCCGCAGCCATACCTGCGGCTGGCTGTTCACGGTGGCGCGTGGCTCACGTGCCAGCGGTGCCTCGCTCCCTACGAGCAGGCATTCAATGCGGATGCGACCTTCCGTATCGTCCAGACGGAAGAAGAGGCGGACGAGTTTCCGCTCGACGACGATGAAGTCGAAGTGATCGTGGGCTCGCGCCATTTCGATCTCGTCGACTTGATCGAAGAGGAGCTGTTGCTCGCGCTGCCGCTGGTGCCGAAGCACGAAGTCTGTCCGGAAATTCACGAAAGCCTCGCCTCGGGTCCCGACGGCGCGGAAGGCGTGGATTCCGTAGACGACGTGCCGGAGCAGGAAATCGAGCCGGAAGAGCGCGTCAACCCGTTTGCGGCGCTCGAATCGCTCAAGAAGGACGGTCCTGGCAGCAAGCACTAAGGGAAGCCTTGGGCGGCTGTGCGGGGCAGGCAGTACCAGACGCGTGGGCCTGAGCCCGGAGTCCGGCCATCCCCCAAGGGTGGCGGCGGCCGGATCGGGCTGTGTTAGAATTCGGAAAATTTTCAGGAGTTATCATGGCAGTTCAACAAAACAAGAAGTCGCCGTCGAAGCGCGGTATGCACCGCTCGCACGATTTCCTCACGGGCGCGCCCCTGGCCGTCGAGCCGAGCACGGGTGAAGTGCATCTGCGTCACCACATCAGCCCGAACGGCTACTACCGCGGCAAGAAAGTCGTCAAGACCAAGAACGACTAATCGTTTCAGCGTGCGGCGCAGTGTTTGACATCTGGCGCCGCATCTGACGATTCCGTTCGCTTGACCATATTTCGGCTCGGCAAAAAGGCGGCATTCAACTGCCGCTTTTTTATGCCTGAAATCCGTCGCATTCCATGACTGTTACGCTCACGATAGATTGCATGGGAGGCGACCACGGCCCGTCTGTGACGGTGCCTGCCGCAGTCCATTTCGTCCGCTCGCACCCCGACGCGCATCTCATGCTCGTGGGCGTCGAGTCGGCGGTTCGCGCCCAGTTGAAGAAGCTGAAGGCGTCGGACCATCCCGCGCTTACCGTCGTGCCCGCCACCGAGGTCGTCGAAATGGACGATCCGGTTGAAGTCGCCCTGCGCAAGAAAAAAGATTCGTCGATGCGCGTCGCGCTCAATCGCGTGAAAGAGGGCGAGGCGCAAGCCTGCATCTCGGCCGGCAATACCGGTGCGCTAATGGCGGTCTCGCGCTACGTGCTCAAGACGTTGCCCGGCATCGAACGCCCGGCCATCGCCTTCGCGCTGCCGAACCCGCGCGGCTATACGACGATGCTCGACCTCGGCGCGAACGTCGACTGCGAACCGCAGCACCTGCTGCAGTTCGCGGAGATGGGCCACGCGCTCGTCGCGGCGCTCGAGGGCAAGGATCGCCCAACCATCGGGCTCCTGAATATCGGCGAAGAAGTCATCAAGGGCAACGACACCATCAAGCGCGCGGGCGAGCTCCTGCGCGCGAGCACGCTGAACTTCCGCGGCAACGTCGAAGGCAACGACATTTACAAGGGCACCGTCGACGTCATCGTCTGTGACGGTTTCGTTGGGAATGTCGCGCTCAAGACGTCGGAGGGCCTCGCGCAGATGCTCAACGACATGATCAAGGAAGAGTTCGGCCGCTCGTGGCTCACGAAGCTCATGGCGATTGCCGCACTGCCCGTGCTCATGCGCTTCAAGAAGCGTGTCGACCATCGCCAGTACAACGGCGCTGCGCTGCTCGGCCTGAAGAGCCTCGTCATCAAGAGCCACGGCTCGGCCGATGCCTACGCGTTTGAGTGTGCGATCAATCGCGGGTATGATGCCGTCAAAAATGGCGTGCTGGAGCGCCTCGCGCACGCCATGGAAGAAAACGCCGGTTCGCTCGAACAGGCGGCAGACGAGCCCGGCGGCGCCCAGAACGTGCAAGCCGCGCAGGCGGGGCAGGCTACCAGTGCGCCCAGCCAGGCAGCGGGCGAGGTACCGCCCGGCGCCGCATCATCCTCGAAGGCATAATGGCTCAATCGACTCTCTATTCCCGCGTGATCGGCACGGGCAGCTACCTTCCGCCTGATCGCGTCACCAACCAGGAACTGGCCGAACGGCTCGCCGCAAAAGGCGTCGAAACGAGCGACGAGTGGATCGTGGCCCGCACGGGCATTCACGCGCGCCACTTCGCCGCGCCCGACGTCACGACGAGCGATCTCGCGCTTGCGGCATCGCAGCGCGCGATCGCGGCAGCCGACGTCGATCCGCAGTCGATCGACCTCATCATCGTCGCCACTTCCACGCCCGATTTCGTCTTTCCGAGCACGGCCTGCCTCTTGCAGAACAAGCTCGGCATCCGCAATCACGGCGCGGCGTTCGACGTGCAGGCCGTGTGCTCGGGCTTCGCGTACGCCGTTTCGGTAGCCGACAGCCTGATCCGCAGCGGCCAGCATCGCACGGCGCTCGTGGTCGGCGCGGAGACCTTCTCGCGAATTCTCGATTTCAACGATCGCACCACCTGTGTGCTGTTCGGCGACGGCGCAGGCGCGATCATCCTGCAGGCGTCGAGCGAACCGGGCGTGCTTTCGAGCGCGCTGCACGCCGACGGCAGCTACGCGCACATCCTGTGCACGCCGGGCAACGTGCACGGCGGCGTGATCGCGGGCAACGCGTTCCTGCACATGGACGGCCAGGCCGTGTTCAAGCTGGCCGTGAACGTGCTCGAAAAGGTCGCGATCGAGGCGCTCGACAAGGCGCAGCTCACCGCCGACCAGGTCGACTGGCTGATTCCGCACCAGGCCAACATCCGCATCATGCAGGGCACCTGCCGCAAGCTCGGCCTGCCCGCCGAGCGCATGGTGGTGACGGTGGGCGAACATGGCAACACCTCGGCGGCCTCCATTCCGCTCGCTTTCGACGTCGCGGTGCGCGACGGCCGCATCAAGCGCGGCCACAACGTGCTGATCGAAGGCGTCGGCGGCGGCTTCACCTGGGGCGCCTCCGTCATCCGCTTCTAAGCATCCTGAGCGGGCTTTCGCGCTCCCGCAGCTGGTCCTGGCGCACGACGCGCATGTCGCGCGCAGCCGGCGGCGGTTCATCCGAGCGCATTGCCCACCCGTATTGATCGAATTTGGGGACGTTATGAAATTCGCGTTCGTTTTTCCCGGACAAGGCTCGCAGGCCGTCGGCATGCTCGACGCCTTCGCCGATAACGCCATCGTGCGCGAGACGCTGCAAGAAGCGTCCGACGCGCTGGGCCAGGACCTCGGCAAGCTGATCGCCGAAGGCCCCGCCGAAGAACTCAATCTCACCACCAACACGCAGCCGGTCATGCTCACCGCCGCCTACGCCGTCTATCGCGCGTGGCAGCAGGCGGGCGGCCCTCTGCCTGCCATCGTCGCGGGCCACAGCCTCGGCGAATACACGGCGCTCGTCGCCGCCGGCGTCCTCGCATTCCGCGACGCCGTGCCGCTCGTGCGCTTTCGCGCGCAGGCGATGCAAAGCGCGGTGCCGGTGGGCGAGGGCGGCATGGCCGCCGTGCTCGGTCTCGACGACGACACCGTGCGCGCAGTCTGCACGGAAGCCGCCGCTGCGAGCGGCGGCGTGGTCGAAGCCGTGAACTTCAACGCGCCGGCGCAAGTCGTGATCGCGGGCCACAAGGGCGCGGTCGAGAAGGCCTGCGAGATCGCCAAGGCGAAGGGCGCCAAGCGCGCGCTGCCGCTGCCGGTTTCGGCGCCGTTCCACTCGTCGCTGCTCAAGCCTGCCTCGGATCAGCTGCGCGACTATCTCGCGAACGTGACGCTGAATGCGCCGCAGATCCCCGTGGTGAACAACGTCGACGTGGCATTCGAAACCGACCCCGCGAAAATCCGCGACGCGCTCGTGCGCCAGGCCGCGGGCGCCGTGCGCTGGGTCGAATGTGTGCAGGCCATTGCGGCGCAAGGCGCGACGCACGTGGTCGAATGCGGTCCGGGCAAGGTGCTTGCGGGCCTCACCAGGCGTATCGACGGCAACCTGGTCGGCGCCTCGGTGCTCGATCCGAAGTCGCTCGACGAAGCGCTCGCGCTTCTGAAGGCCTGAGCGCCTACGCCACCACCGCTAACGGATTCAAACGATGGAAAAGACTCTCGACAATCAAGCCGCGATCGTGACCGGCGCCACCCGCGGCATCGGCCGCGCGATCGCGCTGGAACTGGCGCGCCAGGGCGCGACGGTGATCGGTACGGCAACGAGCGAAGCCGGCGCGCAGGCCATCTCGGCCGCTTTCGAAGCAGCGGGCCTGAAGGGCCGCGGCGCGGTGCTCGACGTGAACGACGCCGCTGCGGCGGAGGCGCTGATCGACGCAACGGTCAAGGAATTCGGCGGTCTTGCGATCCTCGTCAATAATGCGGGCATCACGCAGGACAACCTGGCGATGCGCATGAAGGACGACGAGTGGGACTCGGTCATCGACACCAACCTGAAGTCGGTGTTCCGCCTCTCGCGCGCCGTGCTGCGCCCGATGATGAAGGCGAAGGGCGGCCGCATCATCAATATCACCTCGGTGGTGGGCTCGTCGGGCAACCCGGGTCAGGCTAACTACGCCGCCGCCAAGGCCGGCGTGGCGGGCATGACGCGCGCGCTCGCACGCGAGATCGGCAGCCGCGGCATCACCGTGAACTGCGTCGCGCCCGGTTTCATCGACACCGACATGACGAAGGACTTGCCGGCGGAGCAGCAAGCCGTGCTCAAGCAGCAGATTCCGTTGGGCCGTCTCGGCAGCCCGGACGACATCGCGCATGCGGTCGCGTTCCTCGCGTCGCCGCAGGCAGCCTACATCACGGGCACGACGTTGCACGTGAACGGCGGCATGTATATGTCTTAACCGGATTCAGGTACTATCCGCGCCTTGATGCGCTTGATGCAAAACATTGCGCAAGCGCCGTCGCGGATAGCCTTCCGGAACCTTGAGCGCCGCTTTTCAGCCAGGTCAAACCTGATAAAATGCGCGCACTCGCATTCATGAGCTAACTTTTTTCCCTTGGAGGGGTAATGGACAACATCGAACAGCGCGTCAAGAAGATCGTCGCCGAGCAACTGGGCGTCGCCGAAGCTGAAATCAAGAACGAAGCTTCGTTCGTGAACGACCTGGGCGCCGACTCGCTCGACACCGTCGAACTGGTCATGGCTCTCGAAGACGAGTTCGGCATGGAAATCCCGGACGAGGAAGCCGAGAAGATCACGACGGTTCAGCAAGCGATCGACTACGCTCGCGCGAACGTCAAGGCTTAAGCGCCAGATTCCCGCCTGGGCCGCGCAACGCAGTGCGCTGGCGGCCCGCGAGGACGCTCGCCCGTGAAACCGCATACGCCCGCCGCACTCGCTGCGGGGCATCTGCCGGTCAACTAGCCACAGGGCTCACAGGAGCATTTCCTGTGGCCTCTGTGGCTTTTGTTTTTGTCATCTATGGATAAGGGGTTACCGTGAGCCGTCGTCGAGTTGTTGTTACAGGCCTGGGGCTGATTTCGCCTGTTGGCAATAATGTTGCCGACGGCTGGGCCAATCTGGTCGCCGGGAAGTCCGGCATCGCCAACATCACGAAGTTCGACGCTACGAACTTCTCGACCCGCTTTGCCGGCGAAGTGAAGGGCTTCAACGTCGAAGACTACATGCCGGCGAAAGAAGCGCGCCATATGGACACGTTCATCCATTACGGCATCGCGGCGGGCATGCAGGCGATCCAGGACAGCGGTCTCGAAGTCACCGAAGCGAACGCGGAACGGATCGGCGTGAACGTCGGCTCGGGCATCGGCGGTCTGCCGATGATCGAAGTCACGCAAACCGAACTGCTCAACCGCGGCCCGCGCCGCATCTCGCCGTTCTTCGTGCCCGCCTCGATCATCAACATGATCTCGGGCCATCTGTCGATCAAGTACGGCCTCAAGGGTCCGAATCTGGCGATGGTCACGGCCTGTACGACCGGCCTGCACTGCATCGGCGAAGCGTCGCGTCTGATCGAATACGGCGACTGCGACGTGATGATCGCGGGCGGTGCGGAAGCGACGGTCTCTCCGCTCGGCATCGGCGGCTTCGCGGCGGCGCGCGCGCTCTCGCAGCGCAACGACGATCCGGCGACGGCCAGCCGTCCGTGGGACAAGGACCGTGACGGCTTCGTGCTCGGCGAAGGCGCGGGCGTGATGGTGCTCGAAGAGTACGAACACGCGAAGGCGCGCGGCGCGAAGATCTACGCGGAAATCAGCGGCTACGGCATGAGCGGTGATGCGTATCACATGACCGCTCCGCCGGAAGATGGCGACGGCGCACGCCGCTGCATGATCGCCGCGCTGAAGAACGCGGGCGTCAACGCCAACGAAGTGAACTGGCTCAGCGCACACGGCACGTCGACGCCGCTCGGCGACCTCGCGGAAACCCTCGCGATCAAGCGCGCGTTCGGTGACCACGCGAAGGACATCGTCGTGAACTCTACCAAGTCGATGACGGGCCACCTGCTGGGTGGCTCGGGCGGCCTGGAATCGGTGTTTACGGTGCTCGCGGTGCATAACCAGGTGTCGCCGCCGACGATCAACATCTTCAACCAGGATCCGGCATGCGACCTGGACTACTGCGCGAACACCGCGCGGGACATGAAGATCGACGTCGCGCTGAAGAACTCGTTCGGGTTCGGCGGCACGAACGGCACGCTCGTCTTCAAGCGTCACGCTTGATCCCGCACGACGAGACAGCGGCCGTGCCGAATGCTTCGGCCGGCCGCGTCCCTCCTGCTTTCCCCTCGCGGCGCGCGGGCGCGCCGCTTCTTTCCCTGCGTCCATCGCTTGCGCTGCAATTGCTCGTTGCCGCGGGTCTGGGCGTGGCCGCGGCCGCCGTCTACACGGCGCTCGCACCCTGGCTCGGCGTCTGGCAAGCGTTGCCGGTCACGCTGGCGTTCCTCGCGACCGGCGGCCTCGCGGCTGCGGCGTGGCGCCGCAAGCAACCGGCCTTCCTCGAAATCGGGTCGGATTTTCTCGCGGCCTGGTCGTGCGATGGCGCCTGCCTCGCGGCCGGGCGGCTTGCCGGCGCGTCGCAATGGGGCGCGTGGCTGCTCGCGCTCGTCGTGGAGCAGGGCGCACGCCGCACGACGATTCTCGTCGCCGCCGACGCCGTTCCCGCAGAAACCTTCCGCACACTCGCCGTGCGCGCGCGCAGCGCGGCCGGTCGCTGAGCCTCCTTTCGCTGTAAAGCTTGTAACCGCTGTTACTCGCGTAACGTGAGACCGTGGCGAGGACGCTACAATGGTGCCCCCACGTCTACTTCATGTGCTAACGGATTTTTCAGGTGAGCGAAAAAGAAATTGATCAGGTTCTGGTCGAGCGCGTGCAAAAAGGCGACAAGGCCGCGTTCGAGCTCCTGGTCTCGAAATACCACCGCAAGATCATCCGGCTGATCTCGCGCCTCGTGCGGGACCCCGCCGAGGTCGAGGACGTGGCCCAGGACGCCTTTATCAAGGCTTACCGCGCACTACCGCAATTTCGTGGCGAATCGGCTTTCTATACGTGGTTGTACCGAATTGCTGTCAATACGGCAAAGAACTACCTTGCGACGCAGGGAAGACGCGCGCCGACTTCTACCGAGGCAGATGCTGAAGAAGCGGAAACTTTCTCGGACGCCGATCAACTAAGGGATATCAATACGCCCGAGTCGATGTTGATGAGCAAGCAGATCGCACAGACGGTCAATGCTGCGATGGCGGTTTTACCGGAAGAGCTGCGCACCGCCATTACGCTTCGGGAAATAGAAGGCCTAAGCTACGAAGAAATCGCCGAGATGATGGGGTGCCCGATCGGCACCGTCAGATCGAGAATTTTCCGCGCTCGGGAAGCCATTGCGGCAAAATTGCGTCCGCTGCTGGACACTCCGGAAGGTAAGCGCTGGTAAGAAGAACCAGCTTCGCCCCGGGCGGCGACGCGATTCACCAGAATGAGTTGGTGTCACAGGGACGTCTGTTAGGGAATGGGGAGCATCATGGGTTCGGTCTCGATGCAATCGGTATCAAGCTCGCGCAGCGAGCGTCTGTCCGCCTTCGTCGACGGTGAAGCGTCGGCGCAGGAGCATCTGAACGGAAATTTTCTGGAACTCGACGGCGAAGGGCGCGCAGCCTGGTCGGAGTACCATCTGATCGGCGACGTACTGCGTTCCGACGATCTGGCCCTCAGCCAGGCGGCAAGCCGCGCCTTCATGACGGGTTTCGCGGCGCGCTTCGAAGCACAGCCGCATCTGCTCGCACCGGCTGCGCTGCCGCAGGTGCAGGCCGGCCGCAATGAGCGCGTTGGCCGCATTCTGGCGCTGCGCCGCCGCGTGATGCCGTCGTTGGCCGTGGCGGCTGCGGCCGCCACGCTCACGTGGATCGTCATGCCGCAGATGCGCGGCGTGGGCATGGCTGGCGCGCCGCAAATCGCTGCTGTGCAGTCGCAGGGCGACGGCGTGCAGCGCGTGGCGATGAACACCACGCCGGCGCCGGTTGCAGGCGGTCAGGACGGCAATATCATCCGCGACGCTCGCCTCGACGAATATCTCCAGGCGCACCAGCAGTTCGCGCAGCAGCCGGTCATTTCGGATTCCATGCCGTACATCCGTTCAGCCGCTCTTACTACGCAAGGCCAATAAGTTTGATGCAGACATTGCGGTTGAATAAAAAGACAATCTGGGGGCGGTTGCCGGCATTCCTTTGCTGCGCAGCCGCGATGTTCACCGCTCTGTCTGTCGCCCCGCGTGCCCACGCGCAAGGCGCGTCCGCGGCCGATGCCGCCACGCGCCAGAGCGCGGCACAGCTGCTCGACCGCATCCAGCAGGCCGCTCAGCAGCAAAGTTACGAAGGCACCTTCGTCTATCAGCGCGGCGAGTTCGTGCAATCTTCGCGCATCACGCACTACGCCTCGAAGCAGGACGGCGAGTTCGAAAAGCTCGAAAGCCTCGACGGCAAGCCGCGCACAATGCTGCGCCACAACGACGATCTCTATACCTTCGTGCCCGAGCGCAAGCTGCTCGTCGTCGAAAAGCGCCAGAACAAGGACGCTTTCCCGGCGCTGCTTTCCACGAGCGGGGACCAGGTGCTGGGCGTCTACGAGCCGAAGATGCTCGCCAACGACCGCGTGGCCGGCCTCGACAGCCAGGTGATCCAGCTCGACCCGAAGGACAATTTCCGCTTCGCCTACAAGCTGTGGGCGGACGCGAAAACCGGTCTCCTGCTGCGCTCGCAGATGCTCGACCCGTCGAACGGCCAGGTGCTCCAGCAGCTCGCGTTCACGCAGGTGCGCATCGGCGGACCCGTCGACAAGACGCCTATCGTCAATGGCATGCGCAATATCGAGGGTTGGAACGTGGTGCGCCCGCCGCTCCAGCCGGTCGACATCGAAGCGCAGGGCTGGTCGTTCGGCCAGGCTGCGCCGGGATTTCAGAAGATTCGCGAAGTGCGCCGGCCGATGGCGGCGCGCGATGCGAGCGATCCGCCCATCCCGGTCGATCAGGCTGTATTCTCTGACGGACTGTCCACGCTTTCCGTCTTTATCGAGCCGGTGAAGAACAACAGTCGCAAGGAAGGCTCGGGCAGCAGTGGCGCGACCCACGTGCTCGTGAAGCGCAACGGCGATTACTTCATCACGTTGCTTGGCGAAGTGCCCCAGACCACGTTGCAGCAGTTCGCGTCTGCCATAGAATACAAGGCTCCCAGGTAACTCCTTCCTTCGGCTGACTTCGATATGACGATTCTCCCGCTGCGCAAATTCTTCGCGGCCGCGGTCGTGGCGGCGTGCCTGCCGTTGGCACCGCACGTGGCAGCGGCGGCGCCGGCTGCCAACCTGCCCGACTTCGCCGACCTCGTGGACAAAGTGGGGCCGTCGGTCGTCAATATCCGCACCACCACACGCGTCTCCTCAGCTCAGCGCGGCCTGCCGCCGGGCATGGATCAGGGCGACATGTCGGAATTCTTCCGCCGCTTCTTTGGCATCCCGCTCCCGCAAGGGCCGCAGGGTGGGCAGGGCGGCGGCCAGGGGGGCAGTCAGGGCGGAAGCCCGGGCGGCGGTTCGGACTCCGGCCCGGACAGCGGCAACGACACCGAACAGAACAGCGGCGTCGGCTCCGGTTTCATCCTCTCGGGCGACGGCTACGTGATGACCAACGCGCACGTGGTCGACGACGCGGACAGCATCTACGTGACGCTCACCGACAAGCGCGAATTCAAGGCGAAGCTGATCGGCGTGGACGACCGCACGGACGTCGCCGTGGTGAAGATCCAAGCCGCGAATCTGCCGGCCGTGACGATGGGCGATTCGAACAAGGTGCGCGTGGGCGAGTGGGTCGTGGCGATCGGTTCGCCGTTCGGCCTCGAGAATACCGTGACGGCGGGCATCGTGAGCGCGAAGGGTCGCGACACGGGCGATTATTTGCCGTTCATCCAGACCGACGTGGCCGTGAATCCCGGCAACTCGGGCGGTCCGCTCATCAACATGCAGGGCGAGGTGATCGGCATCAACTCGCAGATCTATAGCCGCACCGGCGGCTTCATGGGCATCTCGTTCGCGATTCCGATCGACGAGGCGATGCGCGTGGCGGACCAGCTCAAGTCCACGGGCAAGGTCACGCGCGGCCGCATTGCCGTCGCAATCGGCGAGGTGACGAAGGACGTCGCCGACTCGCTCGGTCTGCCCAAGGCGCAAGGCGCGCTGGTCTCCAGCGTCGAGCCGGGCGGCCCGGCCGACAAGGCGGGCATCCAGCCGGGCGACATCATCCTGAAGTTCAACGGCACGACCGTCGACGCCGCGACCGACCTGCCGCGCATGGTCGGCGACACGAAGCCGGGCACCAAGGCGACCGTGACGATCTGGCGCAAGGGCGCAACGCGCGATCTACCGATCACGATCGCCGAGATGCAGACCGACAAGAGCGCGAAGGCCGACCAGAAAAAGGCGCCCGAGCCCAAGCCGCGCGCGATGAACGCGCTCGGTATCGCGGTGGTCGATATTCCCGCCGACCAGCTCGCCCAGCTCAAGATCAAGGGCGGCGCGATGGTGGACTCGGTCGATGGCCCCGCACAGCGCGCCGGCCTGCAGAAGGGCGACATCATCCTGCGCGTGGGCGACACGGATATCACCAGCGCGAAGCAGTTCCAGGAGGTGACGGCGCATCTCGACTCGCAGAAGACGGTCGCGGTGCTCGTGCGTCGCGGCGACAACACGCAATTCGTGCCGCTGCGCCCGCGCGCGCCGGGGCAGAAGTAACGCCGATGCGCACGCCCATGCGGTCTTCGTCGGCGGCGCCGGGCGCGCTCGAACGCACGAGCGCGCACCTCGTGCTGTATGGGCGCGCGTGGTGTCATCTGTGCGAAGAGATGCGCGTGGCGCTCGCGCCGCTCGCCGCCGCGGCGGGTGCGCGTCTCGACGTCGTCGATGTCGATTCCGACCCCGCGATCCAGGCGCGTTACGACGAGCTCGTGCCGGTGCTCCTTTGCGACGGCATCGAGCTGTGTCACTACCGTCTCGACGAAGCACGCGTGCGCGCTACGCTGGGCCTGAGCGCCGACGCGCCGAACATACCGCCGGCGCCGCCGGGCGGTGTGTGAAACGCGGGCGCGGGGGCGGCGCAAGACATGCCCCCGCGCCATCACACATCCGTTACATCAGCGGACGGTTAGCCTGTGGGACCCCTTTTCGGCTAAAATAGTCCGGTTTTTCATCTGTTTACGAGGCGTGTCCAGCTATCGTTGGGGCGCGCCTTTTTCGCTTGATCGGCACTGAATGGATCATATTCGTAACTTCTCGATCATTGCGCACATCGACCATGGCAAGTCGACGCTCGCCGATCGCATCATCCAGCTGTGCGGCGGCTTGTCCGACCGCGAAATGGAATCGCAGGTGCTCGACTCGATGGATCTCGAGCGCGAGCGCGGCATCACCATCAAGGCGCAGACCGCTGCGCTCTCGTACAAGGCGCGTGACGGGAAGGTCTACAACCTGAACCTGATCGACACGCCGGGGCACGTCGACTTCTCCTACGAGGTGAGCCGCTCGCTCTCCGCGTGCGAGGGCGCGCTGCTCGTGGTGGACGCGAGCCAGGGCGTCGAGGCGCAGACGGTGGCGAACTGCTACACCGCGATCGAACTCGGCGTGGAAGTCGTGCCGGTGCTCAACAAGATCGACCTGCCCGCCGCCAACCCCGAAAACGCCATCGAAGAGATCGAGGACGTGATCGGCATCGACGCCACCGACGCCACGCGCTGCAGCGCGAAGACCGGCCTCGGCGTGGAAGACGTGCTCGAAGCGCTCATCGCCAAGGTGCCGCCGCCCAAGGGCGATCCGCAAGCGCCGCTGCAGGCGCTCATCATCGACTCGTGGTTCGACAACTACGTCGGCGTGGTGATGCTCGTGCGTATCGTCAACGGTACGCTGCGTCCGAAGGACAAGATCAAGCTGATGGCTACCGGCGCGCAGTATCCGGTCGAGCACGTCGGCGTGTTCTCGCCGAAGTCGCGCAACCTCGAGCAGCTTTCGGCGGGGCAGGTGGGCTTCATCATCGCCGGCATCAAGGAACTCGCCGCGACCAAGGTGGGCGACACCGTCACGCTCGCGACGAAGCCGGCGGCCGAGCCGCTGCCGGGCTTCAAGGAAGTGAAGCCGCAGGTGTTCGCGGGCCTCTATCCGGTCGAGGCGAACCAGTACGACGCGCTGCGCGAATCGCTCGAAAAGCTCAAGCTCAACGACGCCTCGCTGCAATACGAGCCGGAAGTTTCGCAGGCGCTGGGCTTCGGCTTCCGCTGCGGCTTCCTGGGTCTTCTGCACATGGAAATCGTGCAGGAGCGTCTCGAGCGCGAGTTCGACATGGACCTCATCACCACGGCGCCGACCGTGGTGTACGAAGTCGTGCAGGCGGACGGCAGCACGATCAAGGTCGAGAACCCGGCGAAGATGCCGGAGCCCTCGAAGATTGCCGAGGTCCGCGAGCCGATCGTGACGGTGAACCTGTACATGCCGCAAGAGTACGTGGGTTCGGTCATCACGCTCTGTACGCAAAAGCGCGGCAACCAGATCAACATGCAGTACCACGGCCGCCAGGTGCAGCTCACGTACGAAATTCCGATGGCGGAAATCGTGCTCGACTTCTTCGACCGTCTGAAGTCGGTGTCGCGCGGTTATGCGTCGATGGACTACGAGTTCAAGGAATACCGCACCTCCGACGTCGTGAAGGTCGACATGCTGATCAACGGCGACAAGGTCGATGCGCTGTCCATCATCGTCCACCGCTCGCAGTCGCAGTACCGCGGCCGCGAAGTGGCGGCGAAGATGCGCGAGATCATCCCGCGCCAGATGTACGACGTGGCCATTCAGGCCGCGATCGGCGCGCACATCATCGCGCGCGAGAACATCAAGGCGCTGCGCAAGAACGTGCTGGCCAAGTGCTACGGCGGCGACATCACGCGTAAGAAGAAGCTGCTCGAAAAGCAGAAGGAAGGCAAGAAGCGGATGAAGCAGGTCGGCTCGGTCGAGATTCCGCAAGAGGCCTTCCTCGCCATCCTTCGTGTCGAAGATAAATAAGTAACGCAAATAAGCCGGACAACGGATCTCTACATGAATTTCGCGCTGATACTCTTTGTGCTCGTCATCTTGACGGGCGTCGCGTGGGTTGCAGACAAACTGGTGTTCATGCCGCGCCGGCGCCTCGCCGCCGATGCGGCGGTCGCGGAGTTCGACCGTCAGCAGGAGCGTGTGGGCGAGCGCTTCGCCGATGAAAACGCGCCTGTCACGCGTCAGAACCTGCGCAACGACAAGCTGCGCCAGCCGTGGTGGCTCGAGTACACGGCGAGCTTCTTCCCCGTCATCCTGATCGTGTTCCTCGTACGGTCGTTCGTCGTCGAGCCGTTCAAGATTCCGTCGGGTTCGATGGTGCCCACGCTGCTCGTGGGCGACTTCATCCTCGTGAACAAGTTCGACTACGGCATCCGCCTGCCGATCACGAACACGAAGATCACGCAGGGCCGGCCGCTCGAGCGCGGCGACGTGGTCGTGTTCCGCTATCCGAAGGATGAGTCGGTCGACTACATCAAGCGCGTGATCGGCCTGCCGGGCGACGTGGTCTCGTATCAGGACAAGCAGCTCACGATCAACGGCAAGCCGGTGCCGGAAGTGCCGCAGGGCGACTTCTTCGATGAAGAGCGCATCGGCTATGCGAAGCAGTTCACCGAGGACCTCGGCAGCGGCCGCAAGAACAACATCCTCAACAACCCCGCGGTGCCGCCGTTCATCGTAGGCGCAGAGGATTATCCGTATCGCGACAACTGCCAGTACAACGCGCGCGGCGTGATCTGCAAGGTGCCGGCGGGCCATTACTTCATGATGGGCGACAATCGCGACAACAGCGCGGACAGCCGCTACTGGGGCTTCGTGCCCGACGCGAACATCGTGGGCCGCGCGTTCTTCATCTGGATGAACTTCAGCAACCTGCGTCGCATCGGTTCGTTCGAGTAATTCGTGTTGCCTCGACGTGCAATGCATGTAGAGCATGCGCGCGAAGGAGCCATCGAAGCAGCAACAAAAAGCGTATGCGCGAGCACGAGTCTCACTCGCAACGCATCTTCGCGCGCTACTTGAAGAATCCCCGGTAACGTCGCTTCGTCACGGTTTTTCGCCCGCCGCCCCCTGTTTTCGCCGGGGGCGGCGGGCGCGTTATACTCTCCCCATGCCCCAATCTCCGTTGGAAAGCCGTCTGCGCTACGAATTTCGCAATGCGGAATTGCTGCGCCAGGCTTTAACCCACCGCAGTCACAGTGCCACGCATAACGAACGCCTCGAATTCCTCGGTGATTCGGTTCTGAATTGCGCGGTGGCTGCCCTATTGTTCCAACGTTTTGGCAAGCTGGACGAGGGCGACCTCTCGCGCGTGCGCGCGAACCTGGTCAAGCAACAGTCGCTCTACGAGATTGCTCAGGCCCTCAATATCGCCGACGGCCTGCGCCTCGGCGAAGGCGAGTTGCGCAGCGGCGGTTTCCGCCGCCCGTCGATCCTCGCCGACGCGCTGGAAGCGATCTTCGGGGCGATTTTCCTCGACGGCGGCTTCGATGCCGCCCAGACGGTCATCAAGCGCCTCTACGTGCCGATCCTCGATCACATCGATCCGCGCACGCTTGGCAAGGATTCCAAAACGCTGCTGCAGGAGTACCTGCAGGGTCATAAGATCGCGCTGCCGACCTACACGGTCGTCGCGACGCATGGTGCGGCGCACAATCAGCAGTTCGAAGTCGAATGCACGGTGCCGAAGCTCGACGTGAAGGTGTCGGGTTCGGGCGCGAGCCGTCGCGCGGCGGAGCAGGCCGCAGCGAAGAAGGCACTCGACGAGGTCATGGCTGCGGCGCCCGCGCTGGTTGCGAAGCCGCGCCGCTCAAAGGGCGCGCGTGCGCCCAAAGCGGAACCCGAGGTCGTCCCCGGCGTGACCGGCGTGCAGGGCGCGCTCGATCTGCGCTCGCCGGAACGCCGCGAGCGTGCCTCGGCGCGCGCCGAGCGTCCGTCGCAAACCGCGGCAGCCGAAGGCGCGCCGCTCGCGGTGATCCGCGCGGCGCACGTCCAGGAGCGTCCGGCGGAGAAGGACAAACCGGCTGAAAAGCCCGCAGAGAAGGCCGAACGCGGTGCAGAGAAGGCCAGCGACAAGCCCGTCGACAAGGTCACTGGCTTCGACGCCGTGCCGAGCGCCGGCGCCATCGGCCACCGTTCGGCCGCGGTGAAGGCCGAAGCGGCGTTGCGCACTGTCGAGCGCGCGCAAACCGCAACGGCCGGCGGCACCAGCGCCGACGCCCAGACCCATGCCGAAGCCACGACGGCCATTCCCGTGCGCGCGGCCGATGCCGGCCACTGATTCCACCGAGGCGCGCCGCGAGCGCGCCTCCCGTTTTTCTATTCCGGTCCGATCATGAACGCTCCCACTTCCACTCCTGCCGGTTTCCGTTGCGGCATGGTCGCGATCGTCGGCCGTCCGAACGTTGGCAAATCGACGCTGATGAACGCGCTGGTCGGCCAGAAGATCAGCATCACGTCGCGCAAGGCGCAGACTACGCGCCATCGCATCACCGGCATCAACACGATCGACGACGCGCAGTACATCTTCGTCGACACGCCCGGTTTCCAGACGCGCCACAGCACGGCGCTCAACCGCTCGCTGAACCGCGCGGTGACCTCCACGCTCAGCTCGGTCGATGCCGTGCTGTTCGTGATCGAGGCCGGCAAGTTCGGTCCCGACGACCAGAAAGTGCTCGACCTGATTCCCCCGAGTGCGCCCACGATCCTGATCGCCAACAAGATCGACCGCGTGACCGACAAGGGCACGCTGTATCCGTTCATCCAGCAGGTGCAGGGTCTGCGCGAATTCCGCGAGATCGTGCCGCTTTCGGCAAATAATCCGGACGACATCAAGCGCCTGCTCGCGACGCTCAAGCCGTATCTGCCCGAAGGCGAGCCGATCTACGGCGAAGACGACCTCACCGATCGCAGCGAGCGCTTCCTCGCAGCCGAAATCCTGCGCGAGAAAGTGTTCCGCTGGACCGGCGACGAACTGCCGTACACGAGCACGGTGCTGATCGACAAGTTCGAGCAGGAAGGGCGGCTGCGCCGCGTCTTCGCGACGATTCTCGTCGAGCGAGACACGCAGAAGGCGATGGTGATCGGCCAGAAGGGCGCGAAGCTCAAGCAGATCAGCACCGAGGCGCGACTCGATATGGAGAAGCTGTTCGACGGTCCCGTCTACCTCGAAACCTTCGTGAAGGTGAAGAGCGGCTGGGCCGATAACGAAGCCGGGCTGCGCGCCTACGGTTACGAGTAAGCACGACGGGCACCGCGTATGAGTGACGGCGCAGCCGGAACCCTGCACGACGACTGGCCCGCGCACGATGACGCGCAGGCCGACGAGGCAATCGCTGCGGACGAACCGACCGGTTCCCGCAGCGCGCGTCGCTCGCCCGCGAAAGGCACCCAAAGTGCGACGAGCACGCGCAGCACGAAGGCGACGAAAGGCGCCGCCACGCGCAACGCGATGACCGAAGGCGCCGACGCCACGCTCGAAGGCCGCGCCGAACCGCGCAACGGCCGCAAGACCACCGCGCGCTCGCAATTGCCGCGCGCTTCACGCAGCACGACCCCCGATTACCGCATCGCCGAGCAGCCGGCTTTCGTGCTGCACAGCTATCCGTACCGCGAGACGAGCCTCATCATCGATGTGCTCTCGCGCGATCACGGCCGCGTGGCGCTCGTCGCGAAGGGCGCGAAGCGTCCGCATTCGGCGTTGCGCGGCGTGCTGCAAACCTTCCAGCCGCTCGCGCTTTCGTGGACCGGCAAGGGCGAGGTGCGCACACTCACGGGCGCCGAGTGGGTCGGCGGCATGTTGCCGCTGACCGGCGACGCGCTCCTGTGCGGCTTCTACGTGAACGAGCTGCTCGTGAAGTTCATCGCGCGCGAAGACCCGCACCCCGAACTCTTTCGCCACTACGTCGTGACGCTCACGCGCCTCGCGCACGACGAGCCGCCCGTGCAGGTGCTGCGCTCGTTCGAGCGCGTGCTGCTGCGCGAGGCCGGCTACGCGCTCGCGCTCAGCCGCACCGTGAACCGCAAGACCGTCGCGGCCGAAGGGCGCTACGTGTTCGATCCGGAACGCGGCGTGCGCGAAGCATCGGATGAATGGCCTTCTCAATGGCCCCGGCTTTCGGGTCAGACGTTGCTCGACATGGAAGAGGACGATTACCATCGACCCCAGACGGTTGCGCAGAGCAAGGCGCTCATGCGCTTCCTGCTGAACACGTACCTTGGCGGCACGCCGCTCGCGACGCGCCAGATTCTGATCGACTTGCAGAACCTATGAGCTTCTTTCTCACTTCGCCCAACGTGATCGACCTCGGTGTGAACATCGATCACGTCGCCACGCTGCGCAACGCGCGCGGCACCGCTTATCCCGATCCGATCCGCGCGGCGCTTCTCGCCGAAGAGGCGGGCGCCGACGCGATCACGCTGCATCTGCGCGAGGATCGCCGCCATATCGTCGACGCCGACGTGCGCGCGCTGCGTCCGCAGCTGAAAACGCGCATGAATCTCGAATGCGCGGTGACGCCCGAGATGCTCGACATTGCGTGCGAGATCAAGCCGCATGACGTTTGCCTCGTGCCCGAAAAGCGCGCGGAACTGACGACCGAAGGCGGCCTCGACGTCGCGGGCCACTTCGACGCCGTTGCCGCCGCCTGCCGTCAACTTGCCGATGCGGGCTGCCGCGTCTCGCTTTTCATCGACCCGGACGAAACGCAGATTCGCGCGGCGCACGAAACGGGCGCGCCCGTGATCGAGTTGCATACGGGCCGCTACGCCGAGGCGCACGACGCCGGCGAGCAGGAGCGCGAATACGAGCGCGTGGTCACCGGCGTGAGCTGCGGCAACAGCCTCGGACTGAAGGTGAATGCCGGCCACGGTCTGCACTATACGAACGTGCAGCAGATCGCGGCCATCGACGGCATCGTCGAGCTGAACATCGGCCACGCGATCGTTGCGCACGCAATTTTTGCGGGCTGGGAGAACGCGGTGCGCGAAATGAAGGCGATCATGGTTGCGGCGCGCCTCGGCACGCGCGGCTGACTGCTACCCCGCGCCATCGCGTCAGGCGCAATCGACAGACATCGACGGGAGTCTCATGGCGATCTACGGTATCGGCACCGACATCATCCAGGTGAGCCGAGTGGCGGCGGTCATGGAGCGCACCAACGGGCGCTTCGCGCCGCGCGTGCTCGGCCCGGACGAACTCGCCGTCTACGAGGCGCGCAAGGCGCGCTCGGCGGCGCGGGGCCTCGCGTATCTATGCACGCGGTTCTCCGCGAAAGAGGCGTTCTCGAAAGCGATCGGCCTCGGCATGCGTATGCCGATGACCTGGCGCGCCATGCAGACCCTCAACGAGCCGGGCGGCCGTCCGGTGATCGTCGCTTCGGGCGAACTCGCGCGGTGGCTCGACGAACGCGGTATCACGGCGCGCGTGAGCATCACCGACGAGCATGACTACGCGGTGTCGTTCGTGGTTGCGGAAATCAACGGTTGATATCTTTCGCCGTGCGTTGCGCGGCATCTACGCAAAACTCATCGATGAAGAATAATCCCGGGCCAGTCATGCTCGACGTGGTCGGCACCACGCTGAACGACGACGACGTGCGTCGCCTCGCACACCCGATGACGGGCGGCGTGATCCTGTTCGCGCGTCACTACGAGAACCGCGCGCAGCTCGTTGCGCTGACCGACGCCATCCGCTCGGTGCGCGAGGACCTGCTGATCGCCGTCGACCACGAAGGCGGCCGCGTGCAGCGCTTTCGCACCGACGGCTTCACCGTGCTGCCCGCCATGGGGCGCCTCGGCGCCTTGTGGGACAAGGATGTGCTGCTCGCCACCAAGCTCGCGACGGCGGTGGGCTATATCCTCGCGAGCGAGTTGCGCGCGTGCGGCATCGATCTCTCGTTCACGCCGGTGCTCGATCTCGGCTACGGCCAGTCGAAGGTGGTCGGCGATCGCGCGTTCCATCGCGATCCGCGTGTCGTCACGCTGCTCGCCAAGAGTCTCAATCACGGGCTATCCCTTGCGGGCATGGCCAATTGCGGCAAGCATTTCCCGGGGCATGGCTTCGCGACGGCGGACTCGCACGTCGCGGTGCCCGTCGACGAGCGTCCGCTCGAAGCGATCCTCGGCGAAGACGCACAGCCTTACGACTGGCTCGGTCTCTCGCTCACGGCGGTGATGCCGGGGCACGTGATTTATCCGAAGGTCGATGCGAAGCCCGCGGGCTTCTCGCGCATCTGGGTCGAGGAAGTGCTGCGCAAGCGCTTGCGCTTCACGGGCGCGATCTTCAGCGACGACCTCTCGATGGAGGCCGCGCGCCAGGGCGGTACGCTCACCGAGGGCGCGCGCGCCGCGCTCGAAGCGGGTTGCGACATGGTGCTGATCTGCAACCAACCGCACGAAGCCGGGAAGGTGCTCGACGCGTTGCGTACGATGGAGCCGCGCCGCGCGCCCAAGGCTTCGGGGCTGCGCATCAAGCGCATGCGCGCGCGCGGCAAGGCGCAGCGCTGGGACAGGATGGTAGCGGACCCGGGGTACATCGAGGCGCAGGCGTTACTGCGCAGCGTGCTGCCTTGATGTGCTGATTGCTGCATCGGTGGAATGAAAAAGGCTGTCCTTCGGAAACGAAGGACAGCCTTTTTACAACATGCGTGGGTTTTGCCGATTCAGTTGAGCCGCATGCGCTGGAGCTTGTTATAGAGCGTCTTGGGGCTGATGCCGAGCAGCGACGCGGCGCGGTGCCGCGTGCCGCCCACGGCGTCGAGCGTCGCGCGGATCAGCATTTCCTCCACGTCGGCGAGCGGCGTGCCCACGGTGACCTGCACGCGGCCGCCGTTCATCTCGCGCGGGCCCGCGCCGCTGCTTTCCTCGGCCTGCAGCGTCTCGAGCACCTCGCCCGAGGCGTGCCACGCGCGCCTCACGCGTTCGTGCAGTTCGCGGACGTTGCCGGGCCAGTCGTACGCGAGGCACTCGCGGATAAACGAGGGCGCGACGAGCCGCGTCGCGCCGGCCAGACCGTGCGCCTGGGCCTCCTGATTGAGTTCGTCGATGCAGGCGAGCGCGAGCAGGGCGGCGTCGTCGTCGCGCTCTCGCAGCGGCGGCAGCTGGATCGCCGCCGCATCGAGGCGCAGCCAGAGATCCTCGTGCAGTGCACCCTGCTGGACGGCTTCGCGCGGGTTCGCATGGGTGGCCGCGATCAGGCGGAAATCGGTGCCTACCTCGCTGTTGCCGCCCACGCGCATGAAGGTCTGAGAATCGAGCGCGCGCAGCAGTGTTTCCTGCTGCTCACGCGGCAGGTCGGTCAGCTCGTCGATGAAAAGCGTACCGCCGCTCGCCTGATCGACGAGACCCGGCTCGCGCTGTTCCGCGCCCGTGAACGCGCCGCGCTCGTGGCCGAACAGCACGCTCGCCAGCGGCCGGCCCGCGGCCGCTTCGGCCACGAGCGAGCGGGCGTCGCACACGATGAACGGCCCCTTGCGGCGGCGGCTCAGCTGGTGCAGCGTGCGCGCCGCGACTTCCTTGCCGGTGCCGGCTTCGCCGTGCACGAGCAGCGCCGCTTCGGTGGGCGCGAGCTGTTCGAGCGTGTCGTAGACATGCTGGATCGCGCTGCTGCGGCCGAGCATCGGCCCGAAGTGGCCCATCTTGCGCAGTGTCGCGCGCAGCGCGCTGACCTCCTCGGTTAGCTCGTAGGGACGCGGAATGCGTGCGAGCAGGCTGCGCAGGCGCGGAATGTTGACGGGCTTGAGCAGATAGTCCCAGATGCCGTGGCGCAGGCCTTCGATCGCGCTTTCGACCGTGGCGTTGCCGGTCATCACGATCACCGGCAGGGCGCCGCCTGGCGGCTGCGCCGGCAAATGCGGCAGCAACTCGAGGCCGCCGCCGTCGGGCAGGTTCAGGTCGACGAGTACGACGTCGGGGATGAAGCGCGCAAGGGCGGCACGCGCTTCGGCGAGGGTGGCAGCGGTGTCGACGGAGAACCCGTCGGCCGACAGGATCGCAGACAGACCTGACAGGCTATTGGGATCGTCTTCGACAATCAGGGCGTGTGGCATGGCGGTAGCGGCTTACGGATGAGCGCAGTCGCGCCGGTGCTGCGCGCGCGGGTAGCGCGTGCGCCCCGGCAGGCAGCCGCGCGGCGCGCGGGAGCGCGGCACGATGCGAAAGAATTCACCGAGATCACGGAGATGTCTCGTAGCAGGGTGTTCAGTTCCGGTCCTCCCAGTTGTGCTGCGCCAGAACGGGGGCGCGACGGCGTTGCCGGGCAGTGAACTGCCGGCGGGGCCGAGCAGCAGCGCAAGCCCGAAGCGCCAGGCGCTTTGGCATGCGTGCAACCCCCTGTTTGCCTGCAAGTGGGCGACGTCCGTACCGGCCATGCCGTGGACGGTGCGTCAGTCGCGTGGCCGGTGCGCGTCGAACCAGCGGCGCACTTCCAGTTCCGCCTCGTCACGCGTCTTGCCGTAACGTTCCTGGATAAGCCCGGCGAGCCGATCCGCACGGCCTTCGGCTTTTGCGAGTTCGTCGTCCGTCAGCTCGCCCCATGCCGCTTTGGCCTTGCCGATCAACTGCTTCCACTTGCCTTCGGCAATGTCGTTGTTCATTGTGTTTCTCCTGAAAAGGGGAAAGAGCGTGGTACGCATGCTCTCTCACCCCACAGCAGAAATCGTGCCGCGGGAGTCACTTTGACCGGTGCGCGCTGCCCTTGCTCGCCGCTTGTCTGCTAAAGGCGGCAAGCACGTAATCCATCGCGCATAACCGGTAAGGTTTTCCGTAGCACTCTCAAACATACACGTTCGGCAAAAAAAGAAAAAGCGCCCCGGGGGGCGCTTTCATAGCGGTGTCCGCCTTTTGCCGCTGGGGCAGCGGGCGGGCGCCTTTTCGGCCTGAGGCTGTCGTCAGCCCGCCGTTAGGCGCGGCTGCGGTACTCGTTCGTACGCGTGTCGATTTCGATCTTGTCGCCGATGTTGCAGAAGAGCGGCACTTGCAGCTCGAAACCGGTGTTCAGCTTGGCGGTCTTCAGGACCTTGCCCGACGACGTGTCGCCCTTGACGGCCGGTTCCGTGTAGATGATCTCGCGCACCAGCACGGTCGGCAGTTCGACCGAGATGGCCTTCTCGTTGTAGAACACGACTTCGCAAGCCATGCCGTCTTCGAGGTAGTTCAGGGCGTCGCCCATCATCTCGCCTTCGACTTCGAACTGGTTGTAGTCGGCGTCCATGAACACGTACATCGGGTCGGCGAAGTACGAGTACGTCACTTCCTTGCGATCCAGCACGACGACGTCGAACTTGTCGTCCGCCTTGTACACGGTTTCCATGCCCGCGCCGGTCAGCAGGTTCTTGAACTTCATCTTGACGACGGCGGCGTTGCGGCCCGACTTGTTGTATTCGGCCTTCTGCACGACCATCGCGTCGTTACCGATCATCACGACGTTGCCGACGCGGAGTTCCTGTGCGGTCTTCATAGTAAAAAACTGTCCTGTCCAGATTAAGTAGCTTCGAGTGTGCTCGACGGCAAACGTCGCAAGCGGATTCGGTTGCTGCAGCAGGTGCAGTTGCTGCGACCCTCTTTCATGCGTGCACGATGGGGGCCGCGGAACTCGAAGCGCTTGAGACGGTTGCCGTCGGATAACCGCTTATTTTAACTGACTTTTTGCGAACTCGGCGAGATTTCCGGCGAGATCGCCAACCTGCCCGAGTTCGGCCGCCCAGGCGTTGGCGCGCGCCGCGTAGGCGGGCAGATGCTGCGCAAAATCGGCCCAGTCCGGCGTGCCGCGGCCGTTCCACGCATGCCAAAAGCGTTCGAGCGCGGCGCGCGGTGCCTTCGGCAGCGTGCGGCCGTAGTGCGCGAGCGCGGCGTCGAGCTTGGGCAGATGGGCGTCGTCGGCTTGCGGGTAGATGTGCCACACGAACGGTCGCGCGGCCCATTGGGCGCGCACGAACGAGTCCTCGCCGCGCACGAAGTTGAGGTCGCTCGCCCAGAGCAGGGGGTCGTAACCGCGCTGCTCGGTGAACGCCAGCGCGTGCGCGCGAAGCGCGCCGCGCGTGGCCTGCGAACCTGCACCGAACGCCGGCTCTCCGAAAAAGCGCGCGAGCGCGCCAGAGATGCGGCCCTCCGGCACGAGCAGGACCACCGGCTTCGCGCCGTCGCGCCATTGCTCGAGCAGCGCGTCGACGGCGGGATTCTCATAGGCGAAGAGCGAGATCACGGTGGCTTCCGGCCCGGGCGGTGGGCCGCCCGTGGCGCGCTGCCACCATGCGGCGCGCTCGTCCGGTGAGCGCTCGAAGTCCGCGCGCGCGGCGTCGAGCGTGCGCTCCTTGAGCACGCCCCCCGTGCCGGGTCCGAGGCCGGGAAAGAAGAAGTGCTTGGCGAGCGCGTAACGCGGGTGCGGCGACGGCCGCAGATGAAAGTCGGCGACCCAGTCCTCGCCGCTCAGATATTCGAGGTTGAGCCAGACGGGCTTGCGCGCACGCTCGGCCATCGCCGCGACGTAGACGCCCGGCAGCTCGCACGCGAACGCCTCGATCACGACATCGGCGATTTGCAGCGTGTCGCCCGCATGCTCCGGCGCGTGCCAGTGCTCGACGAGCACGCCTTCGACCGATTGCGTGGCGCGGCTCGGGTCGAGCGCGGGGCAGAGCTTGCGAAACGCGTGCAAGTCGTCGACGAAGAGGCGCACCTGCCAGCCGTGCTCGTGCGCGAGCTGGCGTGCGAGCCGCCAGCACACGCCGATGTCACCGAAATTGTCGATGACGGCGCAAAAGAGGTCGCAGGCAATGGCGCTAGCGCTGACGGCGGTGGGTGTGGGGGCTTCTGTCATAGGTAGCGGGTGACGCGGAGAATCGGGACCGCCATGCAGCAAGCGGGTGCAGAACGCCCGGCCGGCAAGTTCGGCGCAGGTTCCGTGCGGCATGGAATGATCTAAACTTGCGATTCTAGGACACAGCCATGAATGCGTCGCGACGGCGGCGCTGGGCCAGGTCTCATCTCTCTCGACGCACCGCCCGTCCCCGAAACTGGATGACCGACACCGACGTTTTCGACCCGAAAAAGGCGCTCGCGCAGTTGCCGCATCTGCCGGGCGTGTATCGCTACTACGACGCGCAAGGCGCGGTGCTCTACGTCGGCAAGGCGCGCGACCTGAAAAAGCGCGTATCGAGCTACTTCACCAAGACGCAGCTTTCGCCGCGCATCGCGATGATGATCACGCGTATCGCGCGCATCGAAACCACGGTCACGCGTTCCGAGGCCGAGGCGCTGCTGCTCGAGAACAACCTCATCAAGGCGCTCACACCGCGCTACAACATCCTTTTTCGCGACGACAAGTCGTATCCGTTTCTCAAGATCACCGGGCACAAGTTCCCGCGCATGGCGTACTACCGCGGCGCGGTGGATCGCAACAACCAGTACTTCGGGCCGTTTCCGAGTGCGTCGGCGGTGCGCGAGAGCATCCAGATCCTGCAGCGCGTATTCCAGTTGCGAACCTGCGAGGACTCGGTGTTCAACAACCGCACGCGGCCTTGCCTGCTGCATCAGATCGGTCGCTGCACGGCGCCTTGCGTGGGCGCCATCAGCGAAGAGGATTACGCGCGCGACGTGAACAACGCATCGCGTTTTTTGCTGGGCCGTCAGAACGAGGTGATGAAGGAACTCGAGACGAAGATGCACGCGTTCGCCTCGGAGCTTAAGTTCGAGCAGGCGGCCTCCGTGCGCAATCAGATGAGTTCGCTTTCGACGGTGCTGCATCAACAGGCCATCGAAACGGGCAGCGAGAGCGACGTCGACATTCTTGCCGTGGTGGCGCTGGGCGGGCGCGTTTGCGTGAATCTCGCGATGGTGCGCGGCGGCCGGCATCTGGGCGACAAGGCTTATTTCCCCGCGCACGTGGAGCGTGCGCTGACCGACGAGGAGGGCGGCGTCGCCGAGGAAATCGACAGCGAGACCGTGGTCGCGGCAAGCGCGCTGAAGTCGCTGCCCACGCTCGCGCGCAAGACGGTGGAGGACTACGTCGAGGAAGCGCAGGCGGAAGACGCACAGGACGATGCGGCGCTCGAAGCGGACCCGCTCGCCATCGCGGCCGATCTCGCCGACGATGACGACGCGGCAAGCGATGCCGAAACCGCCACGTCCGCACTCGAGCCGCAGGCGGATGCGCGCAGAAAGCGCGAGATCGGCATCGAATCCGAAGTGCTCGACGCCTTCATCGCGCAGCATTACTTCGGCAACCGTGTGCCGCCCGTGCTGGTGGTGAGCCATCCGCCCGCGAACCGCGAACTCGTGGACGTGCTGAGCGAGCAGGCCGGACACAAGGTCACGGTGCTGCGTCAGCCGCAAGGTCAGAAGCGCGCATGGCTTGCCATGGCCGAACAGAATGCGCGGCTCGCGCTCGCGCGTCTGCTCTCCGAGCAGGGCTCGCAGCAGGCCCGCACGCGCACGCTCGCGCAACTGCTCGGGCTCGAGCTGGACGATCTCGCGCACCTGCGCATCGAGTGCTTCGACATCAGCCACACGATGGGCGAGGCGACCCAGGCCTCATGCGTGGTGTATCACCATCACAAGATGCAGTCGGCCGAATACCGGCGCTACAACATCACCGGCATCACGCCCGGCGACGACTACGCCGCCATGCGCCAGGTGCTCACGCGGCGCTACGAAAAGATGGTCGCGCAAGCGGCGCGCGCCGAAGCCGGCGAGGCGCCTGGGCTGTCCGTGCCTGCGCCCGATCCGGCCGACCCGGATGCAGCGTCGCAAGCCGTGGAGGCCAGCGAGGCAGTCGAAGCCCCGCCGCCCGGCGGCACGCTGCCCAACATCGTCCTGATCGACGGCGGCAAGGGGCAGGTCGAGATCGCGCGCCAGGTGTTCACCGAACTGGGTCTCGATCCGGCGATGCTGGTGGGCGTGGCGAAGGGCGAGGGCCGCAAGGTCGGCCTCGAAACGCTCGTGTTCGCCGACGGCCGTGCGCCGCTCGAACTCGGCAAGGAGAGCGCCGCACTCATGCTCGTCGCGCAGATCCGCGACGAAGCGCACCGCTTCGCCATCACGGGCATGCGCGCGAAGCGCGGCAAAACGCGCCAGACTTCGCGTCTCGAAGAGCTGGAGGGCGTGGGGGCGAAGCGTCGCCAGCGCCTGCTCGCGCGCTTTGGCGGCCTGCGCGGCGTCATGGCGGCGAGCGTGGAGGATCTGGCGAGCGTGGAGGGCATCTCGCGCTCGCTCGCCGAGCAGATCTACCAGCAGCTTCACTGATGCGGCGGCGTCGCTGGCCGGGTCCGGTTGGGCCTTTCCTTACGGTTGCTTGTGGCACGTGCGGCGACGCGGCACAATTGCATCTCCCATCATTGCATCTCCCCGACAGATAGCGCCAGCCGATGCCGTTCAATATCCCGATTCTCCTGACCTGGCTGCGGATCCTGGCGATTCCGCTCGTGGTTGGCGTGTTCTATCTGCCGCAGACGATGCTTTCCCCGATGCAGCAGAACGTGCTGGCGATGCTGCTCTTTGTGCTGGCGGCGCTCACCGACTGGTTCGACGGTTTTCTCGCGCGCAAGTGGAATCAGACCTCGTCGTTCGGCGCATTCCTCGATCCCGTCGCGGACAAGCTCATGGTGACCGCGGCTCTGCTCGTGCTCGTGCATCTGCAGCGTCTCGACGCCGTGATCGCGCTCGTGATCGTCGGGCGCGAAATCGCGATCTCGGCGCTGCGCGAGTGGATGGCGCAAATCGGCGCGTCGAAGAGCGTGGCCGTGAATTCGCTCGGCAAGTTCAAGACCGCGTGCCAGATGGTCGCGATTCCCATGCTGCTGTTCTACGCCCCGCTCACGCTCGGTGGCGTAACGCTGTTCGACTCGCGCGTGTGGGGTGCGTGGCTCATCTACGTGGCAGCGTTCCTCACGATCTGGTCGATGCTTTACTACATGAAGCTCGCGTGGCCCCAGATCCGCGAACGGGGGAGCTTGTGACCCCTGTGCTGTGAATCCCTTATGTCTTTTTCCAAAAAGATCATGCGAAGGGGTTGACACGATTCTGCGGGTTATACATAATCTCACTTCTCCGCTGCACGACGCAGTAGCAAGCAAGAAGATGCGGTGGAGATAGCAGAAGATAGGCCGATGTTAGTTGAAAATTCGGCGAAATCTGAAGCCAATATGCGGGAGTAGCTCAGTTGGTAGAGCGCAACCTTGCCAAGGTTGAGGTCGCGAGTTCGAGACTCGTCTCCCGCTCCAGAATTTCAGGTGCGGCGTTTTTGCAGTAACGAAAAACGAAGTGCCGAAGCAGTAAAAGTCGCAGTAAAGCAGGATATTTGCGGGAGTAGCTCAGTTGGTAGAGCGCAACCTTGCCAAGGTTGAGGTCGCGAGTTCGAGACTCGTCTCCCGCTCCAAATGCCAAGGGGAAGCAGCGCTTCCCTTTTTGTTTGGCAGGTTTTGGTCAGCGTATCAAGCCATCAAACAAATCTGTCCGGTCGTTGCGAGCGCAAGCAGTTTCCGCACCCCGGTCAGTCCGCTTCTGGCGCGATAGCAAAGCGGTTATGCAGCGGCCTGCAAAGCCGTGTAGGCCGGTTCGACTCCGGCTCGCGCCTCCAGATGCAAAACAAAAGCCACCTTCGGGTGGCTTTTGTTTTTTGCGCCCGCCTTGCTGCGTTTTTCGCGACACGCCAACGCGCCTGGCGCAAAATAACCGCAACCTTTCCTCCGCGGTTTGCCGACATGTCCATCGAACTCCCCGAAGACGCGCGCACCGAAGCGATCGCCTCCATCCAGCGCTATTTCGACGCGAACATGGAAGAGCCGATCGGCAACGTCGCAGCGGGCGCGCTGCTGGGCTTCTTTCTCGAAGAGATCGCGCCGGCGGTCTACAACAAGGCCATTGCCGACGCGCAGGAGAGCATGCAGGCGCGCATCGTCGATCTCGACATCGATCTGCACGAGGAGCCATTCCAGTACTGGCGCAAATACGAGCAACCGCGCCGGCGAAAGTGAGCGCTGCGCGAGTCGCGGGTTTGTGGCGCTCGCGGCGCGCGGCATAATCGTGGTCATTCACGACGCCTTGATGGAAATCACCGACCATGACCGTGCAGTCCACCGCCTTGCCGCTGCCCCAATTCGACTGGCAATGGAAAGCCTTTGATGTGCTCGACGCGCGCGAAGTCTACGCCATGCTCAAACTGCGCTCGGACGCGTTCGTCGTCGAGCAGAACTGCGTGTATGGCGATATCGACGGTCTCGACTTCGGCGCATGGCATCTGTTCGCATGGAGCGAGCAGGGCGGCGCGCGAGAGCTTGCGGGCTATTTGCGCGTGCTGCTGCCTGACGCGCAGGACCCCGACGTGCGCATCGGCCGCGTGGTGACGTCGCAAAACCACCGCGGCATCAAGCTCGGCAACGCGCTGCTCGAACGCGCCATCGCGCAGATCGAGCGTCAATGGCCGGAGGTCGCGATGCGTCTGCATGCCCAGGCGCATCTGCAGAAGTTCTACGGTGCGTTCGGCTTCTCGCCCGTTGGCGAGATTCACGACGAGGACGGCATTGCGCACGTATGGATGCGCTCGGCCTGATTCGACGTTGATCGCATCTTGCGCCGGCACTCGAGTGCTTTACGTGCGCAGGGTGCGCCCTTCCTCGTGACGCTGGCCGTCCGCCGGACGCATGCCGGGCCGCCGGTCCCGCTGCAATCGTCCGCGTGCGGATAGCCGCATCCAGTGGCGCAGCGCGACCAGCGCGCCGACCACGCTCATCATCGACCCCGGAATCCACAGCAGCAGCCCGCCGATCTGCTGGTCGCGAATGGGCGAGAGCCAGGTGAACGCGCGGCCGCAGATCGAATAGACCGGGTAAAGCTCGTGCGGCGTGAAAAAGATGAACGCGCCGAGCACGATCTGCGGCGGAATCGCCGCGATCACGACGAGCACACGCTTGCCCGGCGAGAGGCGCGCGGGCGGCGCGGGGCGCGAGTCGAGCACGAGCCACCAGAACAACAGCCCGTCGATCACCATGCTCCAGTTCATGACGCGGTAGAGACGCCAGTCGAGCATCGCGATGAGGTGGATCGGCGAAAAGAGCCAGAAATAGATGAGCCCGACGAAGAGTCCGACCGCAACGACGGGATGCATGACGATGTCGAGCGCCACGCGCACGGGTCGAGCGGCGAGCGCGGGACGCACGAAGCGCTGCCGCCACCTGAACGGAATGCCCGCGCGCAGCGCCGCACCCGGGTAGGCGAGCGCGATAAAGAACGGCCCCAGATGGTGCAGCACCAGGTGCTGCGCGCGATGCATGAAGAACTCGTGCTCGAAGTAGTAGTCGAGGCGCGTATGCAGCACGACGTAGAGCGCGCCAAGCCCGAACCAGAACGAGAGCTGGCGTGCGAGCGACACCCGCGCGTGCCGCTTGCCGCGCACGAACAACACCGCCGCGAGCATCGTACAGATCATCACGGTCGGCGAAGGCTCCCAGGGCTGGAGCCAGTAGAGCAGGGTCATCGCGAGCATGGCGGCGGCTTCATCGCGGGTTCAACATGCTTGCGCGCGCAACCAGTCTTGAATGCGCGCGCGGTGGTGTTAGCGCGGCCTTACTGCCCCGAGGGCGGCTTGACCGCGAACGGCGTGTCGAGCGTTTCGCCGTCCGAGAACTGCAGCTTCACGTTCACGGTGTCGCCCGGCGCGACCTTGTGCTTCGCTTTCTCCAGCATCAGGTGGTAGCCACCCGGCGCGATGGCGAGCGTGCCGTGCGCAGGCACCGTCGCCTTGTGCACCATGACCATCTTCTGCGTCGAGCCATTCGAGACTGTCTGATGCAGCATGACCATGCCGTAAGCGTCGCTCGAGACACCCACGAGGTCGACCGGCTGGTCGCCATCGTTCTTGAGCGTCACGTAGCCCGCGGCCGGCAGGTCGTTGGGCAGCCAGCGCACCCATGCGTCCTGCGCGGTCAGCGTGCCGGCGGCGGCGTGTGCGCCGGGCGCGAAGGCGGCGAGCGCACCGAAGGTGCTCAGCGCGCAGCCGAGCGAGACGGTGAGTGACTTGAGGTTCTTCGTCATAACGTTTCCTGTTGCGATTGCTGTTGCGTCAAAACCCGATGATTGGACCGGCGAGGCCGCATGCGTTCACGCCGTGTCGTTGATGACGCGGCGCAGGTCATGCGCGATCGCGTCCGCAGAGTCGTGGTCGGTGGCGAGCAGGCGCGCATGACCTTGCGCGTCGAACACATAGACGGCCGAACTGTGCGTGACTTCGTAGTCGCCGTCGGGGTCGCGCTTTTCCATCTGATAGGCCACGCGGTAGCGCCGCGCGAGCGACTCGATCTGGGCATCGGTGCCGGTCAGGCCGCGCGCATGCCGGGCGTCGAACGCGCCGACGTAGGCGTGAAGTGCCTGCGGCGTATCGCGCGCCGGATCGACGCTGATGAAGAGTATCCGCACTTTGTCCGCGTCGGGGCCGAGCTTCGCGATAACCTGCATCAGGCGCGCCATGGTTTCCGGACAGACGTCCGGGCAATGCGTGTAGCCGAAATAGACGAGCGTCGTGTCCCCGCGAAAACTGGTGCCGGTCACGGGTCGGCCGTTGTCGGCCGTGAGCGCGAAGTCCAGGTCGGGCAGATGACCGCTCACGTTCGTGAGCTGCCACGCCTCGCCCGGGTGCGAACACGCGGCGAGCAGCACCGCGCCGGCCACCACCGCCGCGTGCCGCAGGCTACGCATGCCGCCGCGAAGGTGGCCGCGAAGGTGGGTGCGGAACGTGCGCAGCGTGCGCTCGAAGGTGGCAAACAAAGGCAATCTCGTCGACTCGATTGGATCACGTTGGCCGCGCCCGCTCAGACCATGAGGCTCGGCTTGTCGCTGCGACTGTAGCAAAATTGGGTCCGCGCGGTCGCGAGTGGCCCGGTCGTGCCGATCGCTCGCGTCGATATGCCGCATCTTCGAGCCCGGGAATGCCTGCACAGGCGGTCAGCCCTCACTTTCTCGATAATCGGCCCAAGGCGCGGTAAGATTCGCACACTTTCCCTGGGCGCAGCCCGGGGCCATACCCGGCCAGCGAGGCCGATGGGTGAAAAGAACGCAATGCAAGCACTTCCGGCAGTCCTGCCGCCTGAACAGACGGCATTTTTCTTCGATTTCGACGGCACGCTCGTCGAGCTCGCGCCCACGCCCGATGGCGTGCTCGTCCGACCGGAGATGCTCGCGCTGCTGCGCGAGTTGCGCCGCGCGACGCACGGCGCGGTGGCGATCGTCTCCGGTCGCGGCATCGAGAGCATCGACGGTTTCCTCGGCATGCCCGATCTGCCCGTGGCCGGCCTGCACGGCGCCGAGCGGCGCGACGCCAACGGCGACACGCAGCGTGTCGGCTTCAACGACCAGCGTCTGCTGCACATGGAGCAGGTGCTCGCGGAGGTCGTGCGCACGCATGCGGGTATGCTGCTCGAGATCAAGGGCGCGTCGCTCGCGCTGCACTACCGCAACGCGCCGGAGCGAGAAGCCGAAGCGCGCGCCGCGACCGAGCGCCTCGCCGCCGACTACGCCGACGCCTACGTCCTGCAGCCCGGCAAGATGGTCTACGAAATCAAGCCGAAGGACGTCGACAAGGGCCGCGCGCTGCGCGCGTTCCTCGACGAGCCGCCGTTCGCGGGCCGTAGCCCGGTGTTCGCCGGCGACGACTTGACCGACGAAAAGGGCTTCGCCGTCGTCAACGCGCTCGGCGGGCTGTCAATCAAGGTCGGCGGCGGCGACACCATCGCGCAGACGCGCGTGGACTCGGTCGAAGCGCTGATCGGCTGGCTCGCATCGCTCGTCGCCGCCATGCCAGGCGCCCGATGACCGCGCGCATGCCTCACTTCATTGCCCAAGTAGACTGCCTGACCCGGCCGAGCCGAAGCCCCGCCTCGCGCGCGCCACGCCTTCCCGATTTCCTGCACGGACCCCGCCCCTCATGAGCCGATTGATCATCGTGTCGAACCGCGTCGCGCCGATTTCCGAAGGCGGTCCGGCCGCGGGCGGCCTCGCGGTGGGCGTGTACGACGCACTCAAGGAAACCGGCGGCATGTGGTTCGGCTGGAGCGGGGACGTGCTCACCTCCGGCCAGCCGCAGATCGCCCTCGAAGAGCGCGGTCCCGTGACCTTCGCCACCATCGGCCTGCTGCGGCGCGACTACGACCAGTACTACCGCGGTTTCTCGAACGCGACGCTCTGGCCCGCCTTCCACTACCGCGCCGATCTCGTCCAGTACGACCGACACGACTACGAGGGCTATAGCCGCGTGAACGCGTGGCTCGCGCAGCAGCTCGTGCCGCTGCTGCGCGAAGACGACGTGATCTGGGTCCACGACTATCACCTCATCCCGTTCGCCCAGGCATTGCGCGCGGCGGGCGTGACGAACCGCATCGGCTTCTTCCTGCACATTCCGTTTCCGGCCTCGCAGGTGTTGCTGGCGGTGCCGCCGCATCGCGAGCTGGTTGAGGCGCTGTGCGCGTTCGACCTGCTCGGCTTCCAGACCAAGCCCGATCTGCGCGCCTTCTGCGACTACATCGTGAACGAGGCGGGAGGCACGACGGCGATGCAGCCGGACGGCCTCACGCGCATCGAGGCGTTCGGGCAGACGCTCTGCGCGGGCGATTACCCGATCGGCGTCTATCCCGACGAGATCGCGGAACTCGCCAAGGCCGGCGAGCGCGGCAAGCCGGTGCGTACGCTCAAGTCCACGCTGCACGGGCGCAAGGTCATCATGAGCGTGGACCGGCTCGACTACTCGAAGGGGCTCGTGGAGCGCTTCCGTGCTTTCGAACGCCTGCTCGACCACACGCCGGCGCAGCGCAACAAGGTCTCGTTCGTGCAGATCGCGCCGCCCACGCGCGCCGACCTGCATGCCTATCAGGACATCCGGCTGCGCCTCGAGGCGGAGTCGGGGCGTATCAACGGCCGTTACGCGGAACTCGACTGGACGCCGATCTGGTACATCCACCGCCAGTACGAACGGGCGGTGCTGGCCGCGCTGTTCCGGGCGTCGAACGTCGGCTACGTCACGCCGCTGCGCGACGGCATGAACCTCGTCGCCAAGGAATACGTGTCGGCGCAGGACCCCGAGGACCCGGGCGTGCTCGTGCTCTCGCGCTTTGCCGGCGCGGCGCAGGAGCTTTCCGGCGCGCTGATCGTCAATCCGCTCGATATCGACGGCATGGCCGATGCGCTGGGCGCCGCGCTCTCCATGCCGCTTGCCGAGCGCCTCGCGCGCTATCAGGACATGATGGCCCAGTTGCGCGAGAACAATGTCTCGGTCTGGCGCGACCGCTTCATGCGCGATCTCGGCCGGGTCTGCGTGCGGCAAGGGGTGAGCTTGCCGCCGCTCGAGCGCGCGCAGGGCTGAGCACCCGCGCCTCGCTCCCATTCGAGAGCGAAAAAAAGCCGCTTCAGTCGATGCACTGAAGCGGCTTTTTTGCGTCCGGGAGTCTGGGGCAAGACCAGCGGGCGATGCGCCCGCATGCGGGGTGGCGTCAGGCCACGTGCTTTTCGTCGGTCTTCTTGCTGCCCAGATGGAGCGTGGCCTGCTTGCCGTACTGCTTGGCGAGGAGGTCGCGGTAGAGACCCGGACGGTTGCGCAGTTCTTCCGGACTGCCGTCGTCGATCACCTTGCCCGCACTCATCACGATGATGCGGTCGAAGTTGTTGAGCGTGGAGAGGCGGTGCGCGATCGCGATCACCGTGCGGCCCACCATCAGCCGGTCGAGCGCCTGCTGGATGGCCTCTTCGGACGCGCTGTCGAGCGCCGAGGTGGCCTCGTCGAGCAGCAGGATCGGCGAATTCTTGAGAATGGCGCGCGCGATCGCGATGCGCTGGCGCTGGCCGCCCGACAGCTTCACGCCGCGGTCGCCCACGATCGTGTCGTAACCCTCGGGCATCGCCTCGATGAATTCGGCGCAGCGCGCCTCGCGGGCCGCGGCGAGCACTTCCTCGCGGCTCGCCTCGGGGCGGCCGTAGGCGATGTTTTCGTAGATCGAGCGGTGCAGCAGCGAGATGTCCTGCGGCACGAGCGCGATGGCGTGGCGCAGGGTGTCCTGCGTAACGTGCGCAATGTCCTGGCCGTCGATCTTGATGGCGCCGCCCTGGGTGTCGTAGAAGTGCTGCAGCAGCGCGAGCACCGTCGTCTTGCCTGCGCCCGATTTGCCGATCAGCCCCACGCGCTGGCCGGCCTCGATGCGCAGGTCGAAATGGTCGAGGATCGGCTTGCGGTGCGGATACGCGAAGGTCACGCCCTCGAATTCGACGCGGCCGCCCTGGGCCACGAGCTCCTTGGCGTCGTCCCGGTCGGGCATGCCGTGCGGCTCCAGCAGCGTCTGCACGGCCTCGGCGAGGCGTGCCACGTGCTGGGTCACGTCCACGAGCGCCACGGCCAGATCGCGCGTGCCGTGCAGGATCGTGAAGCCGAGCGAGCTGACCAGCACGATGTCGCCCGACGTCGCCTTGCCCTGATCCCACAGCCACAGCGCCCAGCCGAGCAGGCCGGCGGACAGCATGGCCGTGATCACGGCGTGCAGCAGACGCAGCTTTTCGAGATAGAGCAGGCTCGAGCGTCGCGCGTCGAGTTCGGCCTTGACGGTCGAGCCGAAGCGCTTTTGCTCGCGGAACGTCATACCGAAGGCGCGCACGAGCGCCATGTTGCCGATCACGTCGACGAGCTCGCCATCCACCGCGGCCGCTTTCGAGGCGAAGGTGTGGTGGCGCGACGAGCCGCGCCCAGCCAGCTTGAAGAGGATCACCGAAAGGATCGCAGAGCAGAGCAGGAGGCCCGCCGCCATCAGCGGGTTCACGACGATGATCATGACGATCGCGCCGGCCACGGCGATGCAGGGCGGCAGCACGTTCCAGGCGGTGGTGTTCTCGGCCGTGTAGACGGCGTTCGACGTCGCCGTGATGCGGCTGGCGAGCGTGCCGGGCTGTTTTTCGGCGTAGTAAGTGGGCGAGTGCCCGCTCAGATACTGAAAGAGATCGCGCCGCAGGTCGCCCGTCACGGCGACGAAGGTGTGCGCTGCGAACCAGCCGCCGACCCGCCAGAGCAGGTTATCGGCGGCGATCAGGCCGACGAGGATGGCGAACGCGGTCCACAGCGGGCCCGGATGGTGGCGTCCCGCTCCGAGCACGTCGATCAGATGCTTGATGGCGTACTGCGACGCAAGCGCGCAGCCGACGGCCGCGAACACGCTCGCGAGCACGACAGTATGGGCGAACGGATGGCGCTTGATGTAGCGGAAAAGGAACGCGAGCGGGCGCCGCGCATAGCTCGCGAGCTTGGCGTTGTGGGCGTTACGCTGAGCGGGAGTCAGATGTTCCAATTGATCGGGTGGTCGGTCTGACGGAATTTCGTCCGTGCAAGTTCAAGGAAGATAGCGGGCGCTCCGGCGATGAACGGCTTCCGGCGCGCGGCAACGAAGGCGGACTTACCGCATTGTAAACACCCCATGGGCCTGGCGCACCGCCTGTGCCCGGCGGACGCGCATCATATCGCGACACGATAGCGCGGGATACAGATTGGGGACACGTTGTTGCAGTGGAGGTTCAACAGGAATCGTGGATCGTTTTAGAGATAGGTGTTTTAGAGATAGAATTACCGATTGCATTCGGAAAAGCGGTGTGCTTGCTCGCAACACGCTGTCGGCCGGTTGCGAACCCGGAAACGAGCAGGATCGATTCATGCGAACAAGAGCCGCGACAATCGCGCGCAGTTGCTTCCCGCAGCGCAGCACCCAATCTAGAACTCTCTTGGAAAACAATGGGTTGCGGAGTGTTTCCGGTGTGTAACAACGTAAAGACTTTGAAATGATCTAGCCGGTATTTACCCTGGACCGGGATAATGCCGACTCGGACAGCGTAGGGAATTTGACAGCTTCTGTGTCAACGGCCGCGAACCCTGCGCGTTTACCGCCTGAACCGCCGCGTGTGCGCTCTCTTGCCGCTTCACAACTGCGTCGGGTCTGTGTCCGGATTTCCGGCGCGGTTAGCGGTATGGAACGCCTGTAAGGCGCGTGGCGACAAGGAAGCCGCAGCCTGCATAGGTCGATTGTCAAACTTGCAGTCTATTGCCCGATTTATTACGAGGAAGGAGTTCACCACTATGCGAATCGCTCAAATCGCTCCGTTGCACGAGGCGGTTCCTCCCAAGCTGTACGGCGGCACGGAACGGGTGGTCTCCTACCTGACCGAAGCGCTGGTCGAACAGGGCCACGATGTCACGCTGTTCGCCAGCGGCGATTCGATCACCTCGGCAAAGCTCGAAGCGTTCTGGCCGCAGGCACTGCGCCTCGACCCCACGATTCGCGACGTGATGGCTCCGCACATGCTGCTGCTCGAAGAAGTTCGCCGCCGCGCGGACGAGTTCGACGTGCTGCACTTCCACATCGACTACTACCCGTTCTCGCTGTTCCAGCGCCAGCCGGTGCCGTTCGTCACGACCATGCACGGCCGTCTGGACCTGCCGGAACTGCAGCCGGTGTTCAATGCGTTCAACGACGTGCCGGTGGTGTCGATCTCGGACAACCAGCGTATTCCGCTGCAGCAGGCCAACTGGCAGCAGACCGTGTACCACGGCCTGCCGGAAGACGTGCTCACGCCGATTCCGAACGTCGAGCCCGGCTACCTCGCATTCCTCGGCCGCGTTTCGCCGGAGAAGGGTCTTGACCGGGCGATCCGCATCGCCGGCCAGGCGGGCATGAAGCTCAAGGTCGCCGCCAAGATCGACAAGGCCGACCGCGCCTACTACGAAGAAGTCATCAAGCCGCTGATGGCGTTGCCGCATGTCGAGTACATCGGCGAAATCGGCGAGCACGAAAAGCGCGAGTTCCTCGGCAATGCGCATGCCCTGGTGTTCCCGATCGACTGGCCGGAGCCCTTCGGTCTCGTCATGATCGAAGCCATGGCCTGCGGTACGCCGGTCATCGCGTTCAAGCGCGGCTCGGTGCCGGAAGTCATCGAGAACGGCGTGTCGGGCTTCGTCGTCGAGGACGAAATCAGCGCAGTCGCGGCGGTCAAGCGCCTGTCGACGCTGCCGCGCGAGAAGGTGCGCGCCGCGTTCGAGGCACGCTTCTCGTCGAAGGTGATGGCACGCAATTACGTGGCCGTGTACGAAGAACTGCTGCGCCAGAAGCATCGCACCGTGCTGCGCGAAGTCAACGCCGGCTAAGCTACGTACCGAAACTGGACGCGCTGCGGCGCGCCCGGTTTTCCCGCTGTTCCCCAACGCCCCGGTGCAATGCGCCGGGGCGTTGTCACATTCGCGGCGGCGGCGGGTGAGGCGCACGCTTAATGTCCCTATAATGGCCGTGCCGTAAAATCCGCGGCGCCCACGAAAGCGTGCCTTGTATGGGACCGGAGTAAGACGCTAAAGCGCCAACTCCGGTCGACAGCTTTGCATGGGACCAGAGTAAGACGCTAAAGCGTCAACTCTGGTCGACAGCTTTGCATGGGACCAGAGTAAGACGCTAAAGCGTCAACTCTGGTCGACAGCTATGCATGGGACCAGAGTAAGACGCTAAAGCGTCAACTCTGGTCGACAGAGGAGAATACCCTTGGCCAGAACCCGACCGACGCCCACGGCCACCGTACCCGGTGCCGGGACGCTTTTCGCGCTGCGCGCGATCGGGCTCGTAATCCTCGCGCGCTGGTTGCACTCCATGGCGCAAATGAACTTCGTCGCCGCGCTCGAAGGCATGGCGTCGTCGCCGGCGGCAAGCCTGAATCTCGTCTTCCTGTTTTTGCTGATCGTGCTGCCGGGCGCCAAGGCGCGCGTCGAGCGGCCGTTTCACCCGCTGCCCCAGTGGCTGCGTCAGGCGCTGCGATTTTTCGGCGTGCTCGGCCTCTTGTTCGCAATCGGCTCGATCGGCGTGTTCGTCTGGACCGCCGGCTGGCGTCGCACCTTCCACGCCGTGGCCGACACCAACGGCTGGCTGGTTGCCGCCCCCGCGCTCTATGCCGCCGTGGTCTGGATCTGCCGGCCGCGCGCGCTCTGGCGCAGCAACTTCGCCGCGCGGCGCTTCGCGATCGGGCGCTTCGCCGTTTCGATCGATGCTGCGACGCGCACGACGGTCGTCTGGCGGGAGAGCCGTAAGGTAGGCCAGTACGATGCCCGCGAGTTGTCGGTGCGCTGGCTCTGCGGTGCGGCGCAGGGCGGGGCCGTTGCGTCCGGGCCCGCGCTCTTGCCCGCGCCGCCGCAGACCGGCGATCCTGCGCCCGCGGGTGGCGTCGCCGAACCGGCTGCTGTTTCGGATGCTGCGCATGCCGCGGATACCACGGATACCACTGCAACGCTGGGGGCCGGCCAGTCTGCGGCCACGCCTGACCCGGGCGCGCCCGCTGCGCAGCGGGCGGCATCGGCATCCTCTGCTGCAGCGCCTGCGGGCAAGCCCGCGCGCCGCGCGAAGATCGAGTTGCTCTGGGATTCGCCCGCTGCGGCGGGCCATAACCGTCAGGCTGTGTTTCGCGTGGGGCTCGCCTCCGAAGGCGACCGCACCGCTGCACGTGCCCTCGACACCGCGCTCAAGCAGGTCTGACGGCCCGTGGCCCGGCCGCGTTGCGCGACGTCCGCGTTCTCGCCGCTTTACCATTGCTTGCCGTTCCTGTCGTCCACCGGAAGGAGTTGCAATGCTGATACGCTGGTTGCTCGCCGCCGTTCATTTGCTCGCCTTCGGCTTTGCGCTCGCTTCGATCCTGCGGCGCACGCGCGGCCTGCGCCGCTGCACGTCGACCGAAGACCTGCCGATGATCTTCAGCGCCGACAACGGCTGGGGCGGCTCGGCGGTCGTCCTGATCGTGACTGGCGCAATGCGTGCGTTCGGCGGTTTCGAGAAAGGCGCTGAGTACTACATCCACGAGCCGCTCTTTCTCGTAAAGATGGCCGCGCTCGTGCTGATCCTTCTGCTCGAAATCGCACCCATGATGGCGCTGCTGCGCTGGAGGCTCGCCGTGCGGCGCGGCGACGTGCCGGATCTCACCGGCGCGGCGAAATACGCACTCATCGGCAGATGGCAGACGCTCATGCTTGTCGTGATGGTATTCGCGGCCACGGGCATGGCGCGCGGCATCGGTCTAGATCCTTCGATTGTTTGATTCGGATTGCTGACAGTGAAACGCGCCGACCGGATGTTTCGCGCAATGCCGAAGCCAAAGCAAAAGGCCTCGTTGCTTTCGCAACGAGGCCTTTTATTCTTCGGTGCTTGTCGTTACCAACACCAGGAATTCTGGTGGGTAGTACTGGGATCGAACCAGTGACCCCTGCCGTGTGAAGGCAGTGCTCTACCGCTGAGCTAACCACCCGAAGAGATTGAGATTATGCAGGGTGTTTTCGATTTTGTAAAGCCCTTTTTAAGCATTTTGCGCATCGGCCGCATTGGCTTCGGCGGGAGCCGGCTCGGTGCGCCAAACCGACGTCCCCTTGATCGCCGTGTCGAGACCGTCGAGCACGGCGTTGTGTTCGGCGATTTCTTCGTCGCTCGCCATGATCACCGGCAGATCGATCGACTCGAGCTGGATGCGCGGCGCGGCGGCCGCACCGGGCGCGGCGTGCTCGCCCAGCATGTCGATGACGAGGCTTTCCTGGCCGCGCGTCATCGCGAGGTACACCTCGGCGAGCAGTTCCGAGTCGAGCAGCGCGCCGTGCAGCGTGCGGTGCGCGTTGCTGATGCCGAAGCGGTCGCACAGGGCGTCGAGCGAGTTGCGCTTGCCCGGGAAGATCTGCTTGGCCTGCACGAGCGTGTCGATCACCTCGCCACAGTGCTCCTTGAATCCCGGCTTGCCGAGTAGCGCGAGTTCGGCGTCGAGAAAGCCGATGTCGAACGGCGCGTTGTGGATGATGATGTCCGCGCCGCGAATGAAGTCGAGGATCTCGTCCGCGACTTCGGCGAACTTCGGCTTGTCGGAGAGGAACTCGGTCGTGAGGCCGTGCACGGCGAGTGCGCCCGGGTCGCTGTCACGCTCCGGGTTCACGTAGAAGTGCAGGTTGTTGCCGGTGAGCCGGCGGTTCACCAGCTCGACGCAGCCGATTTCGATGATGCGGTCGCCCGTGCGGGCGTTCAGGCCGGTGGTTTCGGTATCGAGAATGATCTGGCGCATGTCTTGTAAGGCGTGAAAGCGTGAGGCCGCCGCGAAGCGGTCCTGGAAAGCAGCGGTCTCAGAGTTCCGCGAGGGTGGCGACGCCGCGGTTCGCGAGCGCGTCGGCGCGCTCGTTCTCCGGGTGGCCGGCGTGACCCTTCACCCAGCGCCATTCGATCTCGTGCTGGGCGACGAGCGAGTCCAGACGCTTCCAGAGGTCGTCGTTCTTGACCGGCGTTTTAGCGGCCGTCATCCAGTTCTTCTTCTTCCAGCCGTGAATCCACTCGCTGATGCCTTTTTGCACGTACTGCGAGTCGGTATGCACGATCACCTTGCACGGGCGCTTGAGCGCGTCGAGTGCGGCGATCACCGCCATCAGCTCCATGCGGTTGTTGGTCGTGCCGGCCTCGCCGCCGAACAGTTCCTTTTCCTGCGCGCCGAAGCGCAGCAGCGCGCCCCAGCCGCCGGGGCCGGGGTTGCCCTTGCAGGCGCCGTCCGTGAAGATTTCGACGAAGTCGGGTGTGCTCATGAGTCCTTGTTGCGTGTTGGGGAGGGGGTGGTCGCCGCGGGCTTCAGGCTCGCGGCCAGCACCGGCTTCTTGACCTTCAATGGGCCGACGAGGCGCATGCCGCGCACGCGCTTGATCGCCGTCACCATATAGATAGCGCCGAAAATCGGCCACCAGCGGTCGCCGGCGGCTTCCATGAAGCCGTAGCGGCCGAGCCACTGGTCCGTCGCGAGCGGCGGACGATAGCAGCCGAAGCGCCCGCGTTCAAGCTCGAAGCCCAGCAGCTTGATCCAGTCTTTCAGACGCGTGAACGCGATCAGGTCCTGGCGCGCGGGCAGGAACGGATGGCCGGTCAGCTTGCCGACCGACTGGCGCGCACCCCACAGTGAAAGCGAGTTGAACCCGACGATCAGCAGCTGCCCTTCGGGCATCAGCACACGTTCGGCTTCGCGCAGCAGACGGTGCGGGTCGCTCGTGAATTCGAGCGTGTGCGGCATCACGATGAGGTCGACGCTCTGCGCCTCGAACGGCAGATCGAGAAAGTCGCACCAGACAGTGCTGCGGCCCGCGGGCGCGTGAAGCAACGAACCGCCGCCCGCAGCCGGCGTGCGGTCCGCTGTTGCGCCGCCTGCCTCGGGCGGAGTTTGCCCGCCGTTCGGGTGGGAATGGGCCGACGCGCCGGGTACGGAGTAGGGTGCGCTTGCAGCACTGGCGGCATCGAGCACGAGGCCGCGGCACGACATGCGGTTCTCGCGCAGGGCGTCGAGCTGCGGCAGGCCGAGCTGCAGCGCATGGTAGCCGAATATGTTCGACACCACGCGGTCGAGCTGCTCCTGCTCCCAGCCGAGCACATACCTGCCAGCGGGCGAGGCGGTCCAGGCGGGCCAGTCTATAATCAATCGGTCAGACATGTCGAAGAATACGTCGCCCCATGAAGAATCCGCTTGAGTACGCGCGTTCGAGCGATGCGTGCGCCTACGAGTACGTACCGGTTCCGGCTTTTGAAGACAATTACATCTGGGTCGTTTCGGACGGCCGGAATGCCGTTGCCGTCGATCCGGGCGACGCCGCTCCGGTTCGCGCGTACCTCGCGAAGCGCGGCTGGCGGCTCGTCGCTATTTTACTCACCCATCACCACAACGACCATGTCGGCGGTGTGGCCGACCTGCTCGCCGACGCACGCGTGCCCGTCTACGGCCCGGCCGGCGAGGCGCTCGGCTCGCTCGATGGATTCGTCACGCGCGTGAAGGGTGGCGACGCCGTCCATCTGGATGCACCCGCGCTCGACCTGACGGTGATCGATGTGCCTGGCCATACGCGTGGCCATATTGCGTATTTCCAGGCGGCCGATGCCACCGGCACACCTCACGTGTTCTGCGGCGACACGCTCTTTGCCTGCGGCTGCGGCCGCCTCTTCGAGGGTACGCCCGCGCAGATGCTCGACTCGCTCGACGCACTCGCGGCGCTGCCCGGCAATACCCATGTGCATTGCGCACACGAGTACACGTTGTCGAACATTCGCTTCGCGCTCGCCTGCGATCCCGAAAACGGCGATCTGCGCGACTGGAGCCGCGAGGCGGCGGCGCTGCGCGAGCGCGGCGTGCCGACTCTGCCTACGACGATCGCGCACGAGCGCGCCGTCAATCCTTTCCTGCGCGCGGGCGATGCGGCGGTGCAAGCCGCGCTCTCAGAGGCGCTGCACGAATCGGTGCCGGACCGGCTGGCGGCTTTCGCAATGATGCGTGAATGGAAGAATCGGTTCCGCTGACCCAGCCGGGTCAGGGGGCATGCTCAACCCAATCGTATGGAATCACGCCCAAGCTGCGGATTTCATGGCTTTTTTTCCATTAATTCCGATTGACGGAAACCGGCACGTTCCGTACTATCGGCTGCAAATTCCAGCCATGCGGATGTAGATTTTCATGCGATTCATAATCAGTGCGCTGCTGGTCCTCATGCTCGCCGCCTGTGCGAGCGGGGGACCGTCTGCGAGTTCTCAAGCACCAGCCAACGCCCAGGCCAACGCCGACCTCATTCGTAAGACCTCCGCTGCCAAAGAAACCATTAACGTCGATCAAGGCTCCGTCGATCAACTCACGAGCCCTGACGCCGACCTCTGGGGACGCATTCGCCGCGGCTTCCAGATGCCCGACCTGCAGAGCGACCTCGTCGACATGAACGCCAACTGGTACGCCCAGCGGCCGGACTACGTCGCGCGCATGACCGAGCGTTCGCAGAAGTACCTCTATCACATCGTCGAAGAGCTCGAGGCGCGTCACATGCCTACCGAGCTCGCGCTGCTACCGTTCATCGAGTCCGCCTATAACCCGCAGGCGCTGTCGGTCGCGAAGGCCGCCGGCATGTGGCAGTTCGTGCCGGGCACGGGGCGCACCTACAACCTCAAGCAGAACATGTGGCAGGACGAGCGCCGCGACGTGCTGGCCTCCACCAGCGCCGCGCTCGACTATCTCTCGCGCCTGCACGACATGTTCGGCGACTGGTATCTCGCGCTGGCCGCCTACAACTGGGGCGAGGGCAACGTGCAGCGCGCCATCGCGCGCAACGAGGCGGCGGGCCTGCCGACCGACTATCAAAGCTTGCGCATGCCCAGCGAAACACGTAACTACGTGCCGAAGCTTCAGGCGGTCAAGAACATCGTGATGAACCCGCAGCAGTACGGGCTCACGCTGCCATCCATTCCGAACCACCCGTATTTCGTCACGGTCACGACCTCGCACGACATCGACGTGGACGTCGCCGCCAAGCTCGCGAACATGACGACCGACGAGTTCCGCTCGCTCAACCCGTCGTTCAAGAAGCCCGTGATTCTTGGCGCGACCGACCCGCAGATCCTGCTGCCGTTCGACAACGCGAGCGCGTTCGAGCGCAACCTGAAGGCCTATTCCGGTCAGCTTTCGTCGTGGACCGTCTACACGACCGACTCGCGCACCACGCCTGCGGCGATTGCGCAGAAGATCGGCGTGGACGCCGATACGCTGATGTCTGTGAACAAGATTCCGGCGGGCATGCGCCTGAAGGCGGGCTCGACGCTCGTGGTGCCGCGCACCGACGACGGCGACGACGAGGACATCAGCGCCGACGTGGCGGAAAGCGCCGTGCTGGCCATGGAGCCGGACGTACCCGACACGCGCAAGATGCTGATCCGCGTACGCCGCAAGCAGTCGATGGAAGCCGTGGCGAGCCGCTATGGCGTGTCGCTCGGCCAGTTGAAGGCGTGGAACAAGACCCGCCGCGACTACGTCGCGCCCGGCCAGGTGCTGGTTTTGCACGTACCGGTCAACAAGGCGATGCCGAGCGAGCCGGGACCGGAGCGTCTGGCAACGAACGTTTCTGGTGGTGGAGTGCAGCGAATTGGCACCCGCGTTGCAGACACCGGGTCGAAGTCGCGATACGATAAGAAGCACGGTCGCGCGCGCACCGAGGTCGTCAAGGTTTCCGAACCTGTCAAGGCCAGGACGGTCAGCGCTGCGCCCAGCAAGGCGTCGAAGGGTACGGCGAGCCGCCCGAAGGCCGACACCCACACGCAGAAACACCATACAAAATAGCGGCTGGCGAAGGGTGCTCAAACATGCGTTGCGGGGGCAGCGCATGGTATTTCGCTCCGATCACTTTTCCGTTTTTGTTGTGTTTGACGCCGTCACCCCGCCAGGTGGCGGCGTTTTCATTGGCGGGTCCCAAACATAAAGGGCGTGATTCGGTGCGGCGCCGTGCGGGCAACGCTTGCCGCTGCGCCCCCGCCCGCTATAGTGGAAAGGGCCATGCACCGGGCCGCGAGCACGCTCCCCGTCGCCAGCGTCATCCTGAAATTTGAAGGAAAGGTGACTTTCGCGCTATAATTTCAAGGTTTGAGCTTATCAACCCGCACCCTAGCGCCTACCTCCTCCCATCCGTTCATCCGCCGCCCGCGCTTCATCGTCAACTGGCCGGCTGCCGCCCGATCCTGCGTCACAAACGCGCGCTCGTGGCCCGGCGCCACAACGGTCGACCGCACGAAGAGTCGCGCAAGCGAGCGAGCCGCGCGCGCATCCTGATCCTCACGGAAAGGGGTGCCGACGCCGCAGCCGCTCCCACAGGTCGCAAGATCGCAACGTCGGATAACAGGTCGGCACAGGGTGCTCCCCCAAGGAGTCTCCCGTGTTGCCGTCATTCTCTCCCGCTCTGCTCGCGCTCGCCGACGGCACGGTCTTTCGTGGTTACTCGATCGGCGCGCCGGGTCATACGATCGGTGAAGTCGTGTTTAACACGGCCATCACCGGTTATCAGGAAATCCTGACTGACCCGAGCTACGCTCGCCAGATCGTCACCCTCACGTATCCGCATATCGGCAACGTCGGCGTCAACGCCGAAGACGTCGAAGCCACGAAAGTCCATGCCGCCGGTCTGATCATCCGCGACCTGCCTGTGCTCGCCTCGAACTTCCGCATGGAGCGCACGCTCGGCCAGTATCTGAAGGACGAAGGCGTAGTCGCCATCGCCGGCATCGATACGCGCAAGCTCACGCGTATCCTGCGCGACAAGGGCGCGCAGAACGGCGCGATCCTCGCAGGCTCCGACGACGAAGCGAAGGCCATCGAACTCGCGCGCTCGTTCCCGGGCCTCGCGGGCATGGACCTCGCGAAGGTCGTCTCGACCGACGAGCCGTACAAGTGGAACACCACCGAATGGCGTCTGGGTGAAGGCTACCGCACGCAATCGGCGCCGAAGTACAAGGTCGTGGCGTTCGATTACGGCGTGAAGCAGAACATCCTGCGCATGCTGGCCGAGCGCGGCTGCGACGTCACGGTGCTGCCGGCGCAAGCGACGGCTGAAGATGCCTTCGCACTGAACCCGGACGGCGTGTTCCTTTCGAACGGCCCCGGCGACCCGGAACCCTGCGACTACGCGATCAAGGCGACGCAAGCCTTCATCGAGCGCGGCATCCCGACCTTCGGCATCTGCCTCGGCCACCAGATCATGGGCCTCGCCGTGGGCGCGAAGACCATGAAGATGAAAACGGGCCACCACGGCGCGAACCATCCGGTGAAGGATCTGGCCGACGGTCGTGTCGTCATCACGTCGCAGAACCACGGCTTCGCGGTGGATGCCGCCACGCTGCCGGCCAACACGCGCGTCACGCACGTTTCGCTGTTCGACGGCACGCTGCAAGGCTTCGAGCTGACCGACAAGCCCGCGTTCTGCTTCCAGGGCCACCCGGAAGCGTCGCCGGGCCCGCAGGACATCGGCTATCTGTTCGACCGCTTCACGGCGCTGATGGACAAGGCCAAGGCGGCGTAAGCGCCGCATCGAGCGCAAAAGCAGAGCAGGGTGCGCAGCGAGCCGGTTCGAAGAACGACGGCCCACGCGCGCACCCGGGCGGCAAGCTGAGTCACCCGCGAGCCGCCAGACGTAAAAGACACAGGAATATTTAGCGAGAGCGTTATGCCCAAGCGGACAGACATCAAGAGCATTCTCATCATCGGCGCGGGTCCGATCATCATCGGCCAGGCGTGCGAGTTCGACTATTCGGGCGCGCAGGCATGCAAGGCGCTGCGTGAAGAAGGCTACAAGGTCATCCTCGTCAACAGCAATCCGGCGACGATCATGACCGACCCGAACACGGCCGACGTCACGTACATCGAGCCGATCACGTGGGAAGTGGTGGAGCGCATCATCGAGAAGGAGCGCCCGGACGCGATCCTGCCGACGATGGGCGGCCAGACCGCGCTGAACTGCGCGCTCGACCTGCATCACCACGGCGTGCTTGCGAAGTACAACGTCGAGCTGATCGGCGCGTCGCCGGAAGCCATCGACAAGGCCGAAGACCGCCAGAAGTTCAAGGACGCGATGACGAAGATCGGCCTTGGTTCGGCGAAGTCGGGCGTCGCGCACTCGATGGAAGAGGCGATCAAGGTGCAAGGCGAAATCGCCGAAGCCACCGGCTCGGGCGGCTACCCCGTCGTGATCCGTCCGTCGTTCACGCTCGGCGGTTCCGGCGGCGGCATTGCCTACAACCGTGAAGAGTTCGAAGAGATCTGCAAGCGCGGCCTCGACCTCTCGCCCACGCGCGAACTGCTGATCGAAGAATCGCTGCTCGGCTGGAAGGAATACGAGATGGAAGTGGTCCGCGACAAGGCGGACAACTGCATCATCGTCTGCTCGATCGAAAACCTCGACCCGATGGGCATCCACACCGGCGACTCGATCACGGTCGCGCCGGCGCAGACGCTCACCGACAAGGAATACCAGATCCTGCGCGACGCCTCGCTGGCGGTGCTGCGCGAGATCGGCGTGGATACGGGCGGCTCGAACGTCCAGTTCTCGATCGACCCGCGCACGGGCCGCATGATCGTGATCGAAATGAACCCGCGCGTGTCGCGTTCGTCGGCGCTGGCTTCGAAGGCCACGGGCTTCCCGATCGCCAAGGTCGCGGCCAAGCTGGCCGTGGGCTATACGCTCGACGAGCTCAAGAACGAAATCACGGGCGGTCAGACGCCGGCTTCGTTCGAGCCGACCATCGACTACGTCGTCACGAAGATTCCGCGTTTCGCGTTCGAGAAGTTCCGCGAAGCCGACCCGCGCCTCACCACGCAGATGAAGTCGGTGGGCGAAGTCATGGCGATCGGCCGCACGTTCCAGGAGTCGTTCCAGAAGGCGCTGCGCGGCCTCGAAGTCGGCGTCGACGGTCTGGACGAAAAGACCACGAGCCGCGACGAGATCATCCGCGAGATCGGCGAAGCCGGTCCGGACCGCATCTGGTACGTGGGCGACGCGTTCCGCGTGGGCATGACGCGCGAAGAGATCTTCGAAGAGACCGCGATCGACCCATGGTTCCTCGCGCAGATCGAAGAGATCGTCAAGAAGGAAGAGGCATGCAAGGGCCGCACGCTCGAAAGTCTCTCGAAGGACGAGCTGCGTTACCTCAAGCAAAGCGGTTTCTCGGATCGCCGTCTCGCGAAGCTGCTGGGCAGCAACGCCACGGACGTGCGCAAGCGTCGTATCGAGCTGAACGTGCGGCCGGTCTACAAGCGCGTTGACACCTGCGCGGCCGAGTTCGCCACGAAAACCGCCTACATGTACTCGACCTATGAGGAAGAGTGCGAGGCCAACCCGACGACCAGCAAGAAGATCATGGTGCTGGGCGGCGGCCCGAACCGGATCGGCCAGGGTATCGAGTTCGACTACTGCTGCGTGCACGCCGCGCTCGCGATGCGCGAAGACGGCTACGAAACGATCATGGTCAACTGCAACCCCGAGACCGTCTCGACCGACTACGACACGTCCGACCGTCTGTACTTCGAGCCGCTCACGCTCGAAGACGTGCTCGAAGTCGTGGACCTGGAAAAGCCGGTTGGCGTGATCGTGCAGTACGGCGGCCAGACGCCGCTGAAGCTCGCGCTCGACCTCGAGGCGAACGGCGTGCCCATCGTCGGCACGTCGCCGGACATGATCGACGCCGCGGAGGACCGCGAGCGCTTCCAGAAGCTGCTGCAGGACCTGAACCTGCGCCAGCCGCCGAACCGCACGGCACGCGCCGAAGACGAAGCGCTCAAGCTCGCCGACGAAATCGGCTACCCGCTCGTCGTGCGTCCGTCGTACGTGCTGGGCGGCCGCGCCATGGAAATCGTCCACGAGCCGCGCGACCTCGAGCGCTACATGCGCGAGGCCGTGAAGGTGTCGAACGACTCGCCGGTGCTGCTCGACCGCTTCCTGAACGACGCGATCGAATGCGATGTGGATTGCATCTCCGATGGCACGGACGTGTTCATCGGCGGCGTCATGGAACACATCGAACAGGCAGGCGTGCACTCGGGCGACTCGGCCTGCTCGCTGCCGCCGTACTCGCTGTCGCAGGAAACGGTCGCCGAACTGAAGCGTCAAACTGCCGCGATGGCCAAGGCGCTGAACGTGGTCGGCCTGATGAACGTGCAGTTCGCAATCCAGCAAGTGCCGCAGGATGACGGTTCGAAGAAGGACATCATCTACGTGCTGGAAGTGAACCCCCGCGCTTCGCGTACCGTGCCATACGTCTCGAAGGCGACCAGCCTGCCGCTCGCGAAGATCGCGGCGCGCGCGATGGTCGGCCAGAAGCTGGCGGAGCAGGGCGTGACGAAGGAAGTCGTGCCGCCGTACTTCAGCGTGAAGGAAGCGGTGTTCCCGTTCATCAAGTTCCCGACCGTCGACCCGGTGCTCGGACCGGAAATGCGTTCCACGGGCGAAGTGATGGGCGTGGGCAAGACCTTCGGTGAAGCGCTCTTCAAGTCGCAGCTCGCAGCGGGCTCGCGCCTGCCGGAGTCGGGCACCGTCTTCATCACCGTGATGGACGCCGACAAGCCCAAGGCTGTCGAAGTCGCGCGCATGCTGCACGAACTCGGCTACCCGATCGTCGCCACGCGCGGCACCGCTGCCGCGATCGAGGCGGCCGGTGTGCCGGTGAAGGTCGTGAACAAGGTGAAGGACGGCCGTCCGCACATCGTCGACATGATCAAGAATGGCGAGATTTCGCTCGTGTTCACGACGGTCGACGAAACCCGCTCCGCGATCGCCGATTCGCGTTCGATCCGCATGAGCGCGCAGGCCAACAAGGTCACGTACTACACGACGATGTCGGGCGCCCGTGCGGCCGTCGAGGGTCTGCGCTACCTGAAGAACCTGGAAGTCTATGATTTACAAGGCCTCCATGCTCGCCTAAACTAAGGCTTCCATTGTCTGTCTAACGTTCGACGAGGCAGGCTACAAAAGCTGAATGTGCCGCGGTTAAGCGGCGTCCCGACAGGGTTTCAGGCTGCGCCAGACCGCGCAGCCGCCCTCGCGGGATGCACTTAACCGCGGAATTTTTTTATGGCCGCAACGTGCGCGACAAGCGTGCGTGGCGCGGTCTCCTTTAGGCCCTTTTGGGCCGTACGAGTTGTTTATGAGCACGATTCCCTTGACCAAGCGCGGTGCAGACCAACTCCGCGGAGAGTTGCAGCGCCTCAAGTCCGTCGAGCGTCCGGCGGTCATCAATTCGATCGCGGAAGCGCGCGCGCAGGGCGATCTGTCGGAAAACGCGGAATACGACGCCGCAAAGGAAAAGCAGGGCTTCATCGAAGGCCGCATCGCCGAGATCGAGTCGAAACTGGCGGCCGCGCAGATCATCGACCCGGCCACGCTCGAAGCAGACGGCCGCGTGGTGTTCGGCTCGACCGTGGATCTCGAAGACCTCGATTCGGGCAAGACGGTGACCTACCAGATCGTCGGCGACGACGAAGCCGATCTCGAGCACGGCCTGATCTCGGTCAGCTCGCCCATCGCCCGTGCGCTGATCGGCAAGTCCGAAGGCGACGTCGCCGAAGTGCAGGCCCCCGGCGGCGTGCGCGAATACGAGGTCATCGAGGTCCGCTACGTCTGAGGGCGCGTCGACGTGAGTACTGCAAGCCACGTGGGTTCCGCCACTCCCGTTTCGCTCGTTGCGCACCGCCTCTTCGGGCTGCTCGCCATGCTGTGGGTCGGCAGTCAGCTGACCATCGGCTATGCGGTCGCTCCCGTCCTGTTCGCGTCGCTCGACAGGCCGGTGGCGGGCGAACTCGCCGCGCAGCTGTTTCGCCTCGAAGGTCTGATCGGCGTGGTGTGCGGGCTGCTGCTGCTCGGGCTCTCGAGCGTGCTCGTGCACCGCGGCGCGTTGGGCTATCGCCGGCTGCGCTGGATTCTGGCCGCCATGCTGCTGTGCGTGCTGATCGGCTATTTCGCGCTGCAGCCGTTCATGAACGCGTTGCGCGTTCAGGCGATGAGCGCGGGCATGGACGTGGCCAGTTCGCCGTATGCGAGCCGCTTCGGCTTGCTGCACGGCGTGTCGAGCCTGTTCTATCTCGTGCAGAGCCTGCTGGGTGCGTGGCTCGTTTGGCTGCTGCCTTCGGCACGCGGCACGCTGGGGCAGCGCATGGAAAGCGCGCCGCGCTGAAAGTGGCCTGAAGCCGGTTCAGGCGTAAAAAAAGCGCGGCTCGAAGGCCGCGCTTTTTACTTCGAACCCTGGTGGGCCCGCTTGGAGCTGGTTTGGCGTTTCTTGGCGCGCTTGATGTTGCCGCCTTGCGTGACGCGCTCGTTGCCCTTGACCGTCACCTTTTGCGCCTTCGGCTTGCGCATGGGGTTCTCGCTGGCCTTGACGACCTTGACGGTGCGCGGCGCGGCGCCGCGCTTGCCCGCTTCACGAGCGCTCGGTACGTCGGCGGCCGGGCGCGACACGGTGCCGCGGGCGCCGGCGCGCGCGGTCGTGGCCTTCGCCTTGGCTTCTTCGGGCTTGTAGATGACGAGCAGCTTGCCGATGTGCTGGATCGGGGCGGCGCTCAGGCGGTCGCAGATCTCTTCGTAGATCGCGAGGCGCTCTTCGCGCTCGTCGCCGAACACGCGCACCTTGATGAGCTGGTGCGCAAAAAGGTGAACCTTGATTTCCTTGAGGACGGCGTCGGTCAGTCCCTCGGCGCCGATGAGCACGACCGGTTTGAGCGCGTGAGCCTGGGAGCGCAGCTCGGAGCGCTGTTCGGCGGAAAGAGTGAGGGCGGGCATGGGATGTGGCAGACTCGACTAAAATGACGGCGCCGCGCGGGTCGACAGGCGTGAATTGACAACCTGGGCAGACGTGGATTGCGGTCCGCGAAAAGCGGGCCGCCAGCGGGCAAAGCGCGTCGGAACTACGGAAAACCGTGGGGAACGGCAGGGCGCGGGCAAAAAACGCCGGCGGAGCAACAAACATCCGGCCAGGCGGGCCGCGACGGCCGCACGAATAAAACGCGTATTATCCGCTAAAAGCGCGGAATCACGCAGCAAGAGTTCATCTTTAATGGCAAAAAATCGCTTCAACCAGTCGTGGCTGCACGACCATATCAACGATCCGTACGTGAAAATGGCACAGCGGGAGGGCTATCGTGCCCGCGCTGCCTACAAGCTGAAGGAAATCGACGAGCAGGACAAGCTGATCCGCCCCGGCATGGTGATCGTGGACCTGGGCGCGGCGCCCGGCAGCTGGAGCCAGTACGCTCGCAACAAGCTCGCGCAAGGCACGAAGCGCGACGACCAGCGGCAGGGTGGGATCGACGGCACGATCATTGCGCTCGATCTCCTTCCGATGGAACCCGTCTCCGACGTGCAGTTCCTGCAGGGCGACTTTCGCGACGACGAGGTGCTCGCGCAACTGGAAGAATTGGTGGGCGGCCGCCCGGTCGACCTTGTAATTTCGGACATGGCGCCCAATCTCTCGGGGGTCGCGTCGGCAGACGCGGCACGCATCGAGCACGTGTGCGACCTCGCGCTCGAGTTTTCGCAGAATCATCTGAAACCCGATGGAGCCCTTTTAGTCAAATGCTTCCACGGCAGCGGTTACAGTCAGATCGTCGAGAAGTTCAAGCAGCAGTTCAAGGTCGTGGCGGCACGCAAACCGAAGGCTTCGCGTGATAAATCGTCCGAAACGTTTATTTTGGGTAAACATCTGAAGCGTCCCTGTTAAACGGGGCATGATTGCCGTGCAAATGGCGCATTCTGGTCGCAAAATGACCCCGAGAGGCGGTCAGGACAAGGCGCTCGGGCTATTCCTGCGGTAGCGAAACGTTATGGCAGGGGTCCGTGTACTGGATTAGAATGCTTTGGTGGTGTCGCAGTCGCAAGGCAAATGTAGGCGCCCATCTATGAGTGAAGGAGTGGTGCTTTGAACAACAACATGTTTTCGAAGGCAGCAGTGTGGCTGGTAATCGCACTGGTGCTGTTTACGGTGTTCAAGCAGTTCGACAAGCCCCGTGTCCAGGAAGGCGTTTCCTATTCGCAGTTCATGGACGACGCGAAGAACGGCAAGGTCAAGAGCGTCGTGGTGCAGGGGCGGAACCTCACGGTCACTCCGGCTGATGGCCAGAAATACCAGATCGTCTCCCCAGGCGACATCTGGATGGTCGGCGACCTGATGAAATATGGCGTGCAGGTGAGCGGCAAGGCCGACGAAGAGCCGAACGCGCTCGTTTCCGCGCTGTACTACCTCGGGCCGACCATACTCATCATCGTGTTCTGGTTCTACATGATGAGACAGATGCAGGGGGGCGGCAAAGGCGGGGCGTTCTCCTTTGGTAAATCGCGCGCCCGCCTGATCGACGAGAACAACAATGCGGTCAACTTCTCCGACGTCGCGGGCTGCGACGAAGCGAAGGAAGAAGTGTCCGAACTCGTCGACTTCCTGCGCGATCCGCAAAAATTCCAGAAGCTGGGTGGACGCATTCCGCGCGGCGTGTTGCTCGTTGGCCCTCCGGGTACGGGTAAGACGCTGCTGGCGCGCGCCATTGCCGGCGAAGCGAAGGTGCCGTTCTTCAGCATCTCGGGTTCGGACTTCGTCGAAATGTTCGTCGGCGTGGGCGCGGCCCGCGTGCGCGACATGTTCGAGCAGGCCAAGAAGCATGCGCCGTGTATCGTGTTCATCGACGAAATCGATGCGGTCGGCCGCCATCGTGGCGCCGGCATGGGCGGCGGCAACGACGAGCGTGAGCAGACGCTGAACCAGATGCTGGTCGAGATGGACGGCTTCGAGGCGAACTCGGGCGTCATCGTGATCGCGGCAACCAACCGTTCGGACGTGCTGGACAAGGCGCTGCTGCGTCCGGGCCGTTTCGACCGCCAGGTCTATGTGGGCCTGCCGGACATCCGCGGCCGCGAACAGATCATGAAGGTGCACCTGCGCAAGGTGCCGATCGCCAACGACGTGGATGCAGCGGTCATTGCACGCGGCACGCCGGGCTTCTCGGGCGCCGACCTCGCGAACCTCGTGAACGAAGCCGCGCTGTTCGCGGCGCGCCGCGGCAAGCGCATCGTCGAGATGCAGGACTTCGAAGACGCGAAGGACAAGATCTTCATGGGACCGGAGCGCAAGTCGGCGGTGATCCGCGAAGAAGCGAAGCGCGCCACGGCGTACCACGAGTCGGGTCACGCGGTGATCGCGAAGCTGCTGCCGAAGGCGGACCCGGTGCACAAGGTCACGATCATCCCGCGCGGTCGCGCGCTGGGCGTGACGTGGCAGTTGCCCGAGCACGACAACGAAACGTACTCGAAGGACTATCTGCTGGATCGTCTGGCCATTCTGTTCGGTGGCCGTGTGGCGGAAGAGCTGTTCATGAACCTGATCAGCACGGGCGCCTCGGACGACTTCAACAAGGCCACGCAAACCGCTCGCGCCATGGTCACGCGCTTCGGCATGACCGACGCGCTCGGAACGATGGTCTACGCCGACGACGACAACGACGGTGGCCCGTTCGGCAAGGGCTTCACGCGTGCGATCTCGGAAGCGACGCAGCAGAAAGTCGATGCGGAAATCCGCCGCGTGCTCGACGAGCAGTACAACCTCGCGAAGCGCTTGCTCGACGAGAACCGCGACAAGGTCGAAGCCATGACCGCGGCCCTCATGGAGTGGGAAACGATCGACGCCGACCAGATCAACGACATCATGGCCGGCCGTCCGCCGCGCTCGCCGAAGAGCACGCCGTCGCCGGGCGACGCGTCGTCGGGCGGCAGCACGGGCACTGAGGTCAAGCCCGGTAGCGCCACCGCACCGGCGTGATCCTTATCGAGTAAAGTTGCGGGCCGGTGTGATGTTCACATCGGCCCGTTTTGCATTTCTGGCGTGCCGCTGTGCCGCCGCATCTCGTTACACATCTGACGTTTTCTGACGTGCCCAACATCTCCTCGCAAGGTAGTCTGCCACCTGAACCGCTCGCGTGCGGTCGTTTCACGCTGACGTTCGAGCGTCCGCTCGTCATGGGCATCCTCAACACCACACCCGACTCGTTTTCCGACGGCGGTCGCTATATCGCTTTCGGCGACGCCTTGCGCCGCGCCGAGCAGATGATGCTAGACGGCGCCGATATCATCGACATCGGCGGCGAATCGACGCGCCCGGGTGCGCCGCCTGTGCCGCTCGACGAGGAACTCGAACGCGTGATTCCGCTGGTGGAAAAGCTCAAGGGTGCGAACGTGCCGCTGTCGATCGACACGTACAAGCCCGAGGTCATGCGCGCGGCGCTCGCGGCAGGCGCAGACATGATCAACGATATCTGGGGATTCCGGATGCCCGGCGCAATCGAGGCCGTGCGCGAGAGCAACTGCGGGCTGTGCGTGATGCACATGCTCGGCGAGCCGCAGACGATGCAGCTGGGCGAGCCCGACTACGTGAATGTTGTGCGCGAGGTGCGCGAGTTTCTTGCCCAGCGTTGCGCCGAACTCGAAGCGGCAGGCGTGGCGAAGGCGCGCATCAGCGTGGACCCGGGCTTCGGCTTCGGCAAGTCGGTGGTCGAGCACAATTACGCGCTGCTCGCGCACCTGCCCGAGACGGCGCCAGAGGTTGCGGCAGGCCTCGCACCGTATCCGATCCTGGCCGGCATGTCGCGCAAGTCGATGCTCGGCGCGCTCGTGAACCGGCCCGCGCCCGAACGCGTGGCGGCGAGCGTCGGGGCGGCCGTGTGCGCGGCAGAGCGCGGTGCGGCGATCATTCGCGTGCACGACGTGGCGCCCACCGTGGACGCGCTCAAAGTCTGGGCGGCGATGCGCGACGCGATGTCCGCCGCTACGTCGGCTACACAAGGCTGAGCGTTTGCCCGGCGCAACGCTGACCGGCGCGAAGTGCGCCGGAGCGGCTCCGGGCGCCACAATACAGGACAAAGCAGCACCAAACCGAGGGGTAGAAAGATGGGACGTCGTTATTTCGGAACTGATGGAGTGCGTGGCAAGGTCGGCGAGGCGCCGATCACGCCCGATTTCGTGCTTCGGCTAGGCTATGCCGCGGGCAAGGTGCTCGCGGGGTCGGCAGCGGCATCCGGGCCGCGCCCGTCCGTGCTGATCGGCAAGGACACGCGTATTTCGGGCTATATGCTCGAAGCCTCCCTGGAAGCGGGGCTCTCGGCTGCGGGCATCGACGTGATGCTGGCCGGGCCAATGACGACGCCAGGCATCGCCTATCTCACGCGTGCGCTGCGGCTGGCCGCGGGCGTCGTGATCAGCGCGTCGCACAATCCCTACTACGACAACGGCATCAAGTTCTTCTCCGCCGACGGCAACAAGCTCCCCGACGACGTGGAGACGCTGATCGAGGAGCAGCTCGAGCAGCCGCTCGCCTGCGCGCCGTCCGAACAGCTTGGCCGCGCACGCCGCCTGCACGACGCGGGCGGGCGCTACATCGAGTTCTGCAAGAGCACGTTCCCGCAGGCGTTCAACCTGCGCGGCCTGAAGCTCGTGATCGATTGCGCCAACGGTGCGGCTTATGACATCGCGCCGCACGTGTTCCACGAGCTGGGCGCGGACGTGATTCCGATCGGTGTGTCGCCGAACGGGTTCAACATCAACGACGGCGTGGGCGCGACCGCGCCCGACGCGCTCGTGCGCGCCGTGCGTGCGAATCATGCGGACCTCGGCATCGCGCTCGACGGCGACGCCGACCGTCTGCAGATCGTCGATGCCCAGGGCCGCCTCTACAACGGTGACGAGCTGCTCTATGTGCTCGTGAAGGACCGCATCGCGACCGACGGCAAAGTGGAAGGGGCAGTTGGCACGCTCATGACCAATCTCGCGGTGGAGCAGGCGCTCGAAGGCCTCGGCGTACAGCTGGTGCGCGCGAACGTGGGCGACCGCTACGTGCTGGAGCAACTTCGCGAGCGCGGCTGGCAGCTCGGCGCGGAAGGCTCGGGCCACATTCTTTCGCTCGACCGCCACACCACCGGCGACGGCATCGTCTCGGCGCTGCTCGTGCTCGCGGCGATGAAGCGCAGCGGCAAGACGATCGCGCAGCTGCTCGACGGCGTGAAGCTGTTTCCGCAGAAGCTCATCAACGTGCGCATCGCGCAGGGCGCCGACTGGAAGGGCAACGCCGAGATCCAGCAATCGATCGCTTCCGCCGAGGCCGAATTAAAGGGCAAGGGCCGTGTGTTGATTCGCGCTTCAGGGACGGAGCCGGTCCTGCGTGTGATGGTCGAAGCCCGCGAGGAGCGCGACACGATGCATTACGCCGAGGCGATCGCCAGTGTGGTGAAGCGTTCGATCGCGTGATCGCCGACGATTCAGTCGCGCAAGTCGCGCGACTGAATCACGCTTGCGCCTAACCGATGAGCACGACGTTGCAATCCGCCGTCGTGCTCATTTTTTTGCGATTTATTCGGCGTCACAAGGGAAGCAGGCAAACGTTTAAAACAATCGCATAACGGTTTGCAAACCATTTTCGAGGAAATCCTCGAATTTTTTCATGCGACCCTCAGCATCCGCCAAACTCCCGCGTGGCGGGCTTTTCAGCTATCCAGGCACGTGCAGGCCATGTCGCAACCGCGCCTGCAAAGTCGCCCAAAACGCATATCCACGCGCCTTTCAGCCAGTAATCGAACTGTCACGTTCGCTTCATGAATCGTCACAGTACTGTCACAGAGACCCCCTAAGCTTCGCGGTGTCGTTCATCCGCTCACACACTGGAGGTCTCATGAAATTGATGCAAACCGCGCTCGCTGGCGTTGCTGGCGCGCTCTTCGCGATCGCAGCGCAGGCTGCTGACATCACCGGCGCGGGCAGCACCTTCGCAGCACCGATCTATACGAAATGGGCGGATGCCTACCAAAAGGCGGGCGGCGGCAAGGTGAACTACCAAGGTATTGGTTCGTCGGGCGGCATCAAGCAGATTCAGGCCAAGACCGTTGACTTCGCGGGCTCGGACGCTCCGCTGAAGGACGAGGATCTGGCCAAGGAAGGCCTGTTCCAGTTCCCGACGGTGGTCGGCGGCGTCGTGCCGGCGATCAACGTGCCGGGCGTGAAGCCGGGCGAGATCACCCTGTCGGGCCCGGTGCTCGGCGATATCTACCTCGGCAAGATCAAGAAGTGGAACGATCCGGCCATCGTCGCCCTGAACCCGAAGGTCAAGCTGCCTGACCTCGACATCGCCGTGGTCCGCCGCGCCGATGGTTCGGGCACCAGCTTCATCTGGACGAACTACCTGTCGAAGGTCAACCCCGACTGGAAGAGCAAGGTCGGCGAAGGCACGACCGTGAACTGGCCGACGGGTACGGGCGGCAAGGGCAACGACGGCGTCGCAGCCTTCGTGCAGCGTCTGCCGGGCGCGATCGGCTACGTCGAGTGGGCGTACGCCAAGCAAAATCACATGGTCTACACTGCCATGAAGAACGAGGCGGGCACTGTGGTTCAGCCGGACACCGAAACGTTCAAGGCAGCGGCCGCTGGCGCGGACTGGAAGAAGTCGTTCTACCAGATCCTCACGAACGAGCCGGGCAAGGACGCATGGCCGGTCGTCGGCGCGACCTTCGTGCTGCTGCACACGGCACAGGACAAGCCGGACCAGGGCAAGGAAACGCTCAAGTTCTTCGACTGGGCCTTCAAGAACGGTACGCCGGCTGCTGACAGCCTCGACTACATCTCGCTGCCGCAGTCGGTCGTGAGCGAAATCAAGTCGCAGTGGAAGGAGAAGGTCAAGGACGCGAGCGGCAAGCCGGTCGCCGAGTAAGCAGGGCGTCAGGCAAGTGTAAAAAAAGGCCGCCGCGTGACGCGCGCGGCCTGTTCGCTTGTGGCTTGCCTGAATCCGCGCTGTCCAAGATGTGCCGTCCGCCTTCCGGCTGAGTCGTCAGTATTAACGGCCGGAAGTCGGGCGATCTGCAGTCCCACGGCTGCATCAACGTCGTGAGCCCGCGCTCGCGGCAACTGGAACCCAGGTCACCATGTCCGACGTCCCGCTCGTGTCGAACCCGCCCGGCAACGCCGCGCAGCAAAAAGCGCCCAGCCCGGCAGGGGACATCATTTTTGGCGGCCTCGCACGCCTCGCTGCCATCGTCACGTTGTTGCTGCTCGGCGGCATCATCGTGTCACTGATCGTCGCCTCGTTGCCGACGATCCAGAAATTCGGTTTCGCATTCCTCTGGACTGCCGACTGGGATCCACCCAGCGAGCAGTTCGGCGCGCTCGTGCCCATCTACGGCACGATCGCCACCTCGATCATCGCGCTCATCATCGCCGTGCCTGTGAGCTTCGGCATTGCGCTGTTCCTCACTGAGCTTTCGCCGGCGTGGCTGCGCCGTCCGCTCGGCATCGCCATCGAACTGCTCGCCGCGATCCCGTCGATCGTCTACGGTATGTGGGGTCTGCTCGTCTTTGCGCCGATCTTCGCGCAGTGGTTCGAAAAGCCGCTCGGCTCGCTGCTCGGCGGCATGCCGATCGTCGGCGCGCTGTTCCAGGGCGCGCCCATCGGCATCGGCATTCTGTGCGCCGGCGTGATTCTCGCGATCATGATCATTCCGTATATCGCTTCGGTCATGCGCGACGTGTTCGAAGTCACGCCCGTACTGCTCAAGGAGTCGGCTTACGGCATTGGCTGCACGACATGGGAAGTGATGTGGAAGATCGTGCTGCCGTTCACCAAGACCGGCGTGATCGGCGGCGTGATGCTGGGTCTCGGCCGAGCGCTCGGCGAGACGATGGCCGTCACGTTCGTGATCGGCAATACGAACCTGCTCGACAACGTGTCGCTCTTTTCACCGGGCAACAGCATCACCTCGGCGCTCGCCAACGAGTTCGCGGAAGCGAGCCCGGGCCTGCACACCGCCGCGCTGATGGAACTCGGCCTGATCCTTTTCGTGATCACCTTCATCGTGCTGTCGATCTCGAAGCTCATGTTGCTGCGCCTTGAAAAAGCGGAGGGTGCGCGATGAGCGAACCGATGATGAAAATTCCGGGCGCGATTTACGGCCCCGAACTGGAGCGCATGCGCGACAAGCTGCAGCGTCGCCGCCGCGTGACCAATGCGATCGCGCTCACGTGCTCGCTCGCTGCGATGGTGTTCGGCCTGATCTGGCTCGTGTGGATTCTCTACACGACGCTCTCGCTTGGGATCGGCGGCCTTTCGGTGGAACTGTTCACGCAGTCCACGCCGCCGCCGAACACCGACGGCGGCGGTCTCGCCAACGCCATCATCGGCAGCTTGATGCTCGTTGCGATCGCAACGTTCGTCGGCACGCCGATCGGGATTCTCGCGGGCATCTATCTCGCGGAATATGGCCAGAAGGGCTGGCTCGCGGGCGTCACGCGCTTCATCAACGACATTCTGCTGTCGGCGCCTTCGATCGTCGTGGGCCTGTTCGTGTACGCGCTCGTCGTGGCGAAGATGGGGCACTTCAGCGGCTGGGCCGGCGCGATTGCGCTGGCGCTCCTGCAGGTTCCGATCGTGATTCGCACGACCGAGAACATGCTCAAGCTCGTGCCGAACAACCTGCGTGAAGCGGCATTCGCGCTCGGCACGCCGAAGTGGAAGATGGTGATGTCGATCACGCTGAAGGCTTCGATCGCCGGTATCGTGACGGGCGTGCTGCTGGCGGTTGCGCGTATCGCCGGCGAAACCGCGCCGCTGCTCTTCACCGCGCTGTCGAACCAGTTCTTCACCGCGAACATGAATCAACCGATCGCGAACCTGCCGGTCACGATCTTCAAGTTTGCGATGAGCCCGTTTGCGCAGTGGCAGTCGCTTGCGTGGGCCGGCGTTTTCCTGATCACGCTCGGCGTGCTGGGTCTGAATATCCTCGCGCGCACGATCTTTTCGAACAAGTAAGCAAGGGCGGAGTTCCCGATGAACATGGCTGAGAGTCACCTCAACACCGCTGCGCACGGCAATGCGCCCTCCGCTGGGTTTGGACCTGCGGATCCCGCCCAGAACGCACGCCTGCCGGCGCTGGGCAAGCCGAAGATCGAAGTGAAGGACCTGAACTTCTTCTACGGCAAGTACCACGCGCTGAAGAACATCAACCTGCAGATTCCCGAAGGCAAGGTGACGGCGTTCATCGGCCCGTCGGGCTGCGGCAAGTCCACGCTCCTGCGCACCTTCAACAAGATGTTCGCGCTCTATCCGGAGCAGCGCGCCGAGGGCGAAATCGTCATGGACGGCGAGAACCTGCTCACGACCAGGCGCGACATCTCGCTTTTGCGTGCGCGTATCGGCATGGTGTTCCAGAAGCCGACCCCGTTCCCGATGTCGATTTACGACAACATCGCGTTCGGCGTGAAGATGTTCGAGAAGCTCTCGCGCCCGGAAATGGATGACCGCGTCGAATGGGCGCTCACCAAGGCCGCGCTCTGGAACGAAGTGAAGGACAAGCTCGGCCAGAGCGGCTACGGCCTCTCGGGCGGCCAGCAGCAGCGCCTATGCATCGCGCGCGGCATTGCGATCCGCCCCGAAGTGCTGCTGCTCGACGAGCCGTGCTCGGCGCTCGACCCCATTTCCACCGGCCGCATCGAAGAGCTGATCGCGGAACTCAAGAGCGATTACACGGTGGTGATCGTCACCCATAACATGCAGCAGGCCGCGCGTTGCTCGGACTACACTGCTTACATGTACCTTGGTGAGCTGATCGAATTCGGTGACACCGAAAAGATCTTCATCAAGCCGGTCCGCAAGGAAACGGAAGACTACATCACCGGCCGCTTCGGCTAATCGGAGCAGGGAGCAAATCATGTCCGACAAACACTTGTCCAGCCAGTTCGACGCCGATTTGAACCTCATTTCGTCGAAGGTGCTCGAAATGGGCGGCCTCGTCGAATCGCAGATCATCACGGCAATGCAGGCATTGAACGAGTTCGACGGCGCCGCCGCCGAGCGCGTGATCGCCGCCGAAGACCGCCTCAACACGATGGAAGTCGAGATCGACGAGGAGTGCAGCAACATCATCGCGCGCCGCCAGCCGGCCGCGCGCGACCTGCGCCTCGTGCTCGCCATTTCGAAGACCATCACGAACCTCGAGCGCGCCGGCGACGAAGCCGAGAAGATCGCCAAGCGCACCAAACGCCTGATGGAAGACGGCGCTTCGCGCGCGGTCAACATCGCCGAGATCAAGGTCTCGGGCGAAATGGCCGTGTCGATCCTGCGCCGCGCGCTCGACGCGTTCGCGCGTCTCGACACCGTGGCCGCCGCGCAGATCGTGCGCGACGACAAGGCGATCGACGAGGAATTCCGCGCGTTCGTGCGCAAACTCGTGAGCTACATGATGGAAGATCCGCGCACGATTTCGGTGGGCCTCGACTATCTGTTCATCGCCAAGGCGATCGAGCGGATCGGCGACCACGCGAAGAACATCGCGGAATTCATCATCTACATCGTGAAGGGCACCGACGTGCGCCACAAGTCGCGCGACGCGCTCGAACGCGAAGCGCTCAGCTAATTCACTCCATAGGTAACAAGGTCAAGAGGTGCCGATGCCTAGCAGCATTCTCGTCATCGAAGATGAGCCCGCCATTTCCGAGCTGATTTCGGTGAACCTGCAGCACGCAGGCCACTGCCCGATCCGCGCCTACAACGCGGAGCAGGCGCAAAACCTGATCAGCGACGTGCTGCCCGATCTCATCCTGCTGGACTGGATGTTGCCGGGCAAGTCGGGTGTGAACTTCGCGCGCGACTTGCGCAACAACGAACGCACGAAGCATATTCCGATCATCATGCTGACCGCGCGCGGCGACGAGCAGGATAAGGTGCTCGGCCTCGAAATCGGCGCTGACGATTACGTGACGAAGCCGTTTTCGCCCAAGGAGCTGATGGCGCGCATCAAGGCGGTGCTGCGCCGCCGTGCGCCGCAGCTCACGGAAGACGTGGTGGCGATCAACGGTCTGAAGCTGGACCCGGCCACGCACCGCGTGGCGGCCGCCGCCGAAGGCTCGGAAATCAAGCTCGATCTCGGCCCGACCGAATTCCGCCTGCTGCACTTCTTCATGACGCATCCGGAGCGCGTGCATAGCCGTACGCAACTTCTCGACCAGGTATGGGGCGATCACGTGTTCGTAGAAGAGCGCACGGTGGACGTGCATATCAAGCGTCTGCGCGCCGCGCTCAAGCCGGCAGGGTGCGATGCTATGATCGAAACGGTGCGCGGCAGCGGCTACCGTCTCGCCAAGAGCGCCTGAGCTGGACCCATGGCCGCGCCGCAGGGTGACTCACCGGGCGGCGCGACCGTTTCACTGCCGCCGGTATTCGCGCGGTAGTCACTCGATGTCGCGTGCCCGCATCCGACCGTATTTATCTTCGATCGCAGGAACATGAACATCATCTGGGCGCGCTCCCTCGTATCGATCGTGTTGCTCGCGCTCATGTGCGCGGGCGTTGGCGCGATTTTCGGCGTCAAGATCGCGCTGAGCATCGCCGTGCTGGCGCTGCTCGCGCAAATGCTCTTCAGCACGTTTCACAAGCAGCGTCTGTGGCGCCTGCTCGACGCGCCGGTCTACGGCGAAGTACCGAGCGCTCCCGGCATCTGGGGCGAAATCTACTACCGTCTGCATAAGCTCGCGAAGCGCTGGCACGCTCAGGTGCGCCAGGTGGAGCAGCAGCATTCGCGCTTCATCCAGGCGATCCAGGCGTCGCCCAACGGCGTCGCCATGCTCGACGACCACGACCAGATCGAGTGGTGCAACGCGATCTCGGAAGTTCACTTCGGCCTCGATGCGAGGCGCGACCTGCGCCAGCACATCACGCATCTCGTGCGTCAGCCCGACTTCGTGCGCTACCTCAATTCGCACGATTACAAGGACATGCTGATCATGCGAGGCATGGGCGCGAAGCGTCAGAACGTGATCTCGGTGCAGGTGTTTCCGTACGGCGAGAACCGCAAGCTCATCCTGTCGCAGGACATCACCGAACTCGAGCGCACCGACGCCATGCGGCGCGACTTCGTGGCCAACGTCTCGCACGAGCTGAAAACGCCGATCACGGTGCTCTCGGGCTTCCTCGAGACGATGCGCGAGCTGCCGCTTGGCGAAGCCGAGCGCAATCGCTACCTGGAACTGATGGAGCAACAGGCCTCGCGCATGCGCCATATCGTCACCGACCTGCTCGTGCTCGCCAAGCTCGAAGGCGAGGGGCGCCAGCCCGGCGACCACATGGTCGATATGCGCGCGGTGCTCGGGCACGTGCGCGAGGACGCCGAAAGCCTTTCGGGCGGGCGTCACCGCATCACGGCCGATTTCGACGACGGACTGAGCGTCACCGGTTCCGAAACCGAGATCATGAGCGCGCTCGGCAATCTGGCGACCAACGCGGTGCGCTACACGCCGGACGGCGGGACGGTGCATCTGTCGTGGCGCGCAGAACACGGCAGCGCGGTCTTCGCGGTCACCGACAGCGGCCTCGGCATTCCGGCCGCCGATATTCCGCGCCTGACCGAGCGCTTCTATCGTGTGGACCGCAGCCGCTCGCGCGATACGGGCGGCACGGGACTGGGTCTCGCGATCGTCAAGCACGTGCTGCAGCGTCACGACGCGGCGCTCGAAGTGAAGAGCGAGGAAGGGCGGGGCAGCACGTTCACGGTGCGCTTTCCGGCCGCGCGCACGACGAGACGGCAGCCGGCGCCGGCGTAACGAAGCGCCGTCGCAATTGAAAAAGCCGCTTCATTCGAAGCGGCTTTTTTGCGTTCAGCGTTATTGCTCCGTCAAGGCATCACGGACAGAACTTCGCCAGCAAGCTCAACTGCGCATTGCGCACGGCCTTGCCCGCGCGGCGGCGGCGATAGTGGCCGTCGCTTTGCATGAGCCACGCCGATTGATTGTCGCCGAGGAAGGTGGAAAGCCCTTCGGCGATCACGCGGCGCTTGAGCCTGCGGTCGTGAATCGGGAACGCCACTTCGACGCGGCGGAACAGGTTGCGATCCATCCAGTCCGCGCTCGACAGATAGACGTCTTCCTTACCGCCCGCATAGAAGTAGTAGATGCGGTGGTGCTCGAGGAAACGCCCGACGATCGAGCGCACGGTGATGTTCTCGGAGAGCCCCGGCACGCCGGGCTGCAACGAGCACACGCCACGGATGATCAGATCGATCTTCACGCCGGCCTGCGATGCTTCGTACAACTCGTCGATCACGGTCGGCTCGAGCAGCGCGTTCATCTTCGCGACGATGCGCGCCTTCTTGCCCGCGCGCGCGGCATCGGCTTCGTTGCGGATCGCCTCGATCATCTTCGGATGCAGCGTGAACGGCGACTGCCACAGATCGTGCAGCTGCAGCTCGCCGCCGATGCCGGTGAGCTGCTGGAAGACGTGGTGCACGTCCTCGCACATCTTCGGCTCCGAGGTCATGAGGCCGAAGTCGGTATAGAGGCGTGCCGTGCGCGGGTGGTAGTTGCCCGTGCCCAGGTGCACGTAGCGGCGCAGCACCATGCGCCCGTTCACGGGCACGCGGCGCACGATCAGCATCATCTTGGCGTGGCACTTGTGGCCCACCACGCCGTACACCACGTGCGCGCCCACGGCTTCGAGCTGCGCGGCCCAGTTGATGTTGGTCTCTTCGTCGAAGCGCGCGAGCAGCTCCACCACCACCGTCACTTCCTTGCCGTTGCGCGCGGCCTGCATGAGCGCGTCCATGAGCGGCGAGTCGGTGCCGGTGCGGTAGATCGTCTGCTTGATCGCGACGACGTTCGGGTCGTTCGCGGCCTGCAGCAGTAGTTCGAGCACGGGCTGGAAGCTCTCGTACGGATGATGCAGGAGCACGTCGCCCTGATCGATCACATCGAACATGTTGCTGTTCGCGGCAATGCGGCGCGGAATCGCGGGCACGTGCGGCACGAACTTGAGGTCGGGGCGATCGACCATCTCGGGCAGCTGCATGAGCCGTACGAGATTCACGGGGCCATCGACGAAATAGCAGTCCTTTTCGTCAAGGCCGCTTTCGTCGAGCAGGCGCTTCACGAGATGCGGGGGCGTTTCCGCCGACACTTCGAGACGCACCGCATTGCCGAGGTGCCGCGCGGGCAGTTCGCCCTGCAGCGCCACGCGCAGGTTGGTGATTTCGTCTTCGTCGACGAAGAGTTCACTGTTGCGCGTGATGCGGAACTGGTTGCAGCTGCGCACGACGAGGCTCGGGAACAGCTCGCCCACGAAGCGCTGCAAGAGCGAGCCGAGCAGCACGAAGCCGTGCTGGAAACCGGAAAGCTCCTGCGGCATGCGCACGAGGCGCGGCAGCGCGCGCGGCGCCTGCACGATGCCCATGACGGCCTGCCGCCCGAAAGCGTCCTTGCCTTCGAGTTCGACCACGAAGTTCAGACTCTTGTTGAGCACGCGCGGGAACGGGTGCGCGGGATCGAGCCCGATGGGCGTGAGAACGGGCAGCAGTTCGTCGAAGAAGTATTTGCGCGCCCATGCGGTTTGCGCTTCGTTCCAGGCGTCGGTGCCGTGGAAGTAGATGCCTTCCTGTTCGAGCGCGGGCAGCACGGTGTCGTGCAGCATGCGGTACTGGCGATGCACGAGACGCTGCGCGCGCTCGACCACGAGGTCGTACACGTGCTGCAGCGACATGCCGTCGGGCGAGAGCACGCCCGGGTTGTCGCGCATCTGCTCCTGAAGCCCGGCCATACGGACTTCGAAGAATTCGTCGAGGTTGCTGCTGGTGATACAGATGAAGCGCAAGCGCTCCAGCAAAGGAACAGCGGGATCGGACGCCTGTGCGAGCACGCGCTCATTGAATCCCAGAATGCCCAGTTCGCGATTGAGTAGGGGATAGCGGATGGACATCGGCAATGAAAACGGAATGTCAGGAATGGATTCGAACGGACGCTCGGAAATTCTCACAGTAATATGACTTTATTGTGACTTTCGAAGTGTCATAAATTTTACGCCGCATTTTCACGAAATCGACAAGTCGCGTTGCGAACATGCACGCTGGGTAAAAGTACCCATGGTCATGACCAATGCGAGGAGCGACATGGTGAAGTCGGCTACGCTTAAAATGACGCATTTGGACAGCGCGGCGGCGGCGCAGCAAGCCCGCATGGCTGCGCGTTCGTCTCTGTATGCACGCATGGAGCCTGCCCCTTCGATGGTCACCAATCCCCAACTGCTTGCCGCCGTCGATCTCGGTTCGAACAGCTTTCGTCTGATCGTCGGCCGCGTCGAGGAAACCGATGCCGGCAGCCAGATCTACCCGGTGGACGCGCTGCGCGAACCGGTGCGCCTCGCGGCCGGCCTCTCGAGGGACAAACTGCTCGACCGCGCCTCGCAGGTGCGCGGCTGGGACGCGCTCAAGCGCTTCGGCGAGCGCCTGCGCGACTTTCATCCCGACCAGGTGCGCGCGGTGGCGACCAATACGCTGCGTGTCGCCAAGAACGCGCGCGAGTTTCTCACCGAGGCGGAAGCCGCGCTCGGGTTCCCGATCGAAGTGATCGCGGGGCGCGAAGAAGCGCGCCTCATCTATGCGGGCGCCGCGCACTCGGTGCCGGCGAGCGCGGGCAAGCGCTTCGTGGTGGACATCGGCGGCGGCTCGACCGAGTTCATCATCGGCGCGCACTACACGCCGATCCGCATGGAAAGCCTCTATATCGGCTGCGTGAGCCATAGCCGCCAGTTCTTCCCGTCGGGCAACGTCGACGAGTACACCATGCGCCAGGCCGAACTCGCGGCCACGCGTGAAATCCAGATCATTTCCTCCGACTACCGCAAGACCGGCTGGGACCAGGCGATCGGCTCGTCGGGTACGGCGCGCGCGCTCGCAGAACTCGTCGAGGCGAACGGCTTCAACGATCCCGGCATCACGCACGGCATTTCGCGCGGTGGCCTCGAACGCCTGAAGCGCGCGCTCATCAAGGCCGAGAACGTCAACCGGCTCAAGCTCGTCGCGCTCAAGCCCGACCGCATCCCGGTGCTGGCGGGCGGTCTCTCGATCATGATCGCGGTGTTCGAGGAGCTCGGTATCGACTATGTCGACACCACGGACGGCGCGTTGCGCCTGGGCGTGCTCTACGACCTGCTGGGCCGTTCGCAGCACGAGGACATGCGTACGGTGACGGTGGAGGGCTTCATGCGCCGCTACGGCGTGGATCGTGCGCAGGCGGGGCGCATTGGCGAGCTGGCCGTGAAGTTCTACGATCAGTTCGAGGAGCCCGACGACGAGCGCCGCGAAGAGAACCGCATGTTCCTCACGTGGGCGGCGTCGCTGCACGAAATCGGGCTTTCCATCTCGCACAGCGCGTACCACAAGCATTCGGCCTACATCGCCAGCAACGCGGACATGCCCGGCTTCTCGCGCACCGACCAGGCGCGCCTCGCCGCGCTGGTGCTCGGCCACGTGGGCAAGCTCGGCAAGCTCTCGCAAACGCGCGATGTGGAATGGACGCTGCTGTTCTGTCTGCGTCTCGCCGCGCTGCTGACGCGCCGCCGCGCCGATGTCGGTCTGCCGCACATCAAGGTGGAGGAGGAGGGCAACGGCTACGAAGTGCTGCTGCCCAATGCCTGGGTTCAGAATAATCCGCTCACCGATTACAACCTCGTTCAGGAAGCGGCGGAATGGGGCAAGATCGGCATTCCGTATCGCGTGGTCTATACGGAGGAGTGAGCAAAGCGCGCTGCGCCTCGTCTGACTGCGCCGATAAAAAAGCCCGGCTCGTTCGTGAGCCGGGTTTTTTTGTTGACTCATCCTGCCCACTGAGGAGCGGATGAGGTTTTAACGCGTGACGGCTTCGCCGAGGAAGTGGCGCGCGTAACGCTCGTTGATTTCCGAGAGGCGGAAGAGCGTGAGGAAGTCGGCGGTGTTGAAGTCGGGGTCCCAGGCGGGCGCGCCACAGATCTTCGCGCCGAGGCGCAGATAGCCCTTGATGAGCGGCGGCGGCACGGCCGGCGTGCCGGTGCGCAGTTCCTCGACGGGCAGCGGCGTGTGCGGGAACGCGCGGTATTCGGGCGCGGTCAGCGCGTTCGCGCCGAGCGCGCAGTACAGGTTCGCCGCGTAGTGGCCACCGTCAGCCATGGCGACGCTCGCGCAGCCGAGCATCGTCTCGTAGCCGTTGTGCTGCATATAGCCGCCGAGACCGCCCCACAGCGACATGATGACCGAGCCGCTGCGGTAGTCGGGATGCACGCACGAGCGGCCCACCTCGACCATTTTCGGGCGCAGATGCGCGAGGCGCGAGACGTCGAATTCGCTTTCGGCATAGAGGCGGCCGATGCGCGCCGCCTGGTGCGGCGGCAGCACGCGATAGGTGCCGACGACCTTGAGCGTGTCGAGGTCGCGCACGAGCAGGTGGTCGCAGTAGGCGTCGAAGGCGTCGACGTCGAGGCCGGCGGGGCCGGTCAGGCGTGCGCCCATCTCTTCGGCGAAAACGCGGTAGCGCAGGCGCTGGGCTTCGCGCAGCTCCTCGTCGGTGCGAGCCCAGGCCACCTGCAGCCGATGCTGCGCGGTGACCGTTTCTTCGGCACGCGGCAAGCGTCGGTTCGACTCGAACAGCGTCGAGGCGAACGGCAGGGTGGGCGTCGGCAGATCTCGCATAGGGCGTCCTGGTCGGAAGTAAGAGAACTTTTCCGGCAATGTAGTAATACGCGGTTACGTTTCCATGAAAACGCAATGACGATTCGATGACGTGGCGTCAGGCAGACGGACGAGGTGGCGCGAAAGGCGGGGGGCGGCGGGCGCGTTTGAAGGGCGCTTGAATCGCGTTTGAACCGCGCTTGAACCGCTGTAGGGGCCGCGCGCAGGCGGCCCGGTGGGCAGACGCAGGCGGGGTCAGGGCTAGACGAGATCGGGCGTGATGGCCGCGTGGAGGACCGCCTGGTCGCCGCCGTCGCGCTCACGGCTCGCAAGCCAGAGCACGCCGGCTTTCTTGACGGCCCAGCTGCGCGAATCGGCGCCGCCCGAGAGCAGCCGCGCCGCGACCTCGCCGAGCGTGGGCTGATGGCCGACCACGACGACCGTGGACGCGAGGCCCTTGGGCCAGCCGACGGCGGTCAGCACCTCCTCGACGCTCGCCTCGGGGGCGAGTTCGCGCACGACGCGATATTGGTCGGTGAGCGCCTCGGCGGTCTGGATGGTGCGTGCGGCGGGGCTGGCGAGGATCACGGCGTCGTCGGGCAGGCGCGCGCGCAGCCAGCGCGCGACGTTCTGCGCCTGCTTGCGCCCGCGTGTGGTGAGCTGGCGGGAGAGGTCGCTGGCGGCGATGTCTTCGGCTTCGGCGTGGCGCCAGAGGATGAGGTGCATGGCGTCTCCTTTTTTGGCGGTATGGGGTGCACGTGCGGCGTGTCCTGTCATGGTGCACGCCAGGCCGGTGTGCGGCAAGCGCGTGATGTGGATCGCTTTTCGTCGCTATGGCTCACTCAGATTTGACGACGTGGCATCAGTGCCGATACAATCGCTGATTCGTCGGAGCGTAGCGCAGCCTGGTAGCGCATCTGATTTGGGATCAGAGGGTCGTAGGTTCGAATCCTATCGCTCCGACCAGCAATACCGAGGGGTTACACGCCATTGGCCTGTAGCCCCTTTTTCTTTTTCTCCCATGTTGGGTCATACGCGCTCGCGTCTCGTCGTACGGCTTGCGTTCCCTTTGAAAAGCCACCGAGCCTATAAAATACGGATCGGCCACAACTCCCGTGGCGATCGCACCCTGGCAGCCATGTTACGTTTATCCGAAGTCAAACTCCCCCTCGACCACGCCGAAAGCGAACTTGAAGCCGCGATTCGGGGACGTCTCGCGGAACTCGGCGTGGGGGCGGATGCGCTCGTGCGTTACACCGTATTCCGCCGTGCGCACGACGCACGCAAGCGCTCGGATATCAAGCTGACCTATATCGTCGACGTCGAAGTCAAGGACGAAGCGGCCGCGCTCAAGCGGATCGCCGGCAAGCCGCATTGCGGGGTGACGCCCGACATGACCTACCGCTTTGTCGCCAAGGCGCCCGAGCACTCGACGCATCCGCGTCCGGTGGTGATCGGCATGGGGCCATGCGGCCTGTTCGCGGGACTGATCCTCGCGCAGATGGGCTTTCGTCCCATCATCCTCGAACGCGGCAAGGCCGTGCGCGAGCGCACCAAGGACACCTTCGGGCTGTGGCGCAAGTCCGTGCTCAACCCCGAATCCAACGTGCAGTTCGGCGAAGGCGGGGCCGGGACGTTTTCCGACGGCAAGCTGTACAGCCAGATCAAGGATCCGCACCACTACGGCCGCAAGGTGCTCGAGGAGTTCGTCAAGGCGGGCGCGCCGGAAGACATCCTGTACTTGAGCCGGCCGCACATCGGCACGTTCCGTCTCGTCAGCATGGTGGAAAAAATGCGCGCCACCATCCACGAGCTGGGCGGTGAAGTGCGCTTCGAAACCCGCGTCGAAGACATCGAGATCGAACAGGGCAAGGTGCGCGCGCTCAAGCTTTCGAACGGCGAGACGCTGCCGTGCGACCACGTCGTGCTGGCCGTCGGCCACAGCGCCCGCGACACGTTCCAGATGCTGCACGATCGCGGCGTGTTCATGGAAGCCAAGCCGTTTTCGCTGGGCTTTCGGATCGAGCATCCGCAGGGGGTGATCGATCGCAGCCGTTTCGGCAAGTTTGCGGGCCACAAGCAACTCGGCGCGGCCGACTACAAGGTGGTGCATCACGCCAACAATGGACGGGCGGTCTATAGCTTCTGCATGTGCCCGGGCGGCACGGTGGTCGCGGCGACCTCCGAACCCGGCCGCGTGGTCACCAATGGCATGAGCCAGTATTCGCGGGCCGAGCGCAACGCGAATGCGGGCATCGTCGTCGGCATCACGCCGGAGGACTATCCGGGCGGTCCGCTCGCGGGCATCGCCTTCCAGCGCAAGTGGGAAGAGCGGGCGTTCGAACTCGGCGGCGGCAATTACCAGGCGCCGGGCCAGCTGGTCGGCGACTTTATCGCCGGTCGTCCGTCGACGTCGCTGGGCTCCGTGGTGCCGTCTTACAAGCCGGGTGTGCACCCGACCGATCTCAGCACCGCGCTGCCCGACTACGTGATCGAAGCCATCCGCGAAGCCCTGCCTCAGATCGACAGGAAGATCGCAGGCTTCGCGATGCACGACGCCGTGCTCACCGGCGTGGAGACGCGCACGTCGTCGCCGCTGCGCATTCGTCGCAAAGACAATTACCAGAGCATGAACGTCGAAGGTCTGTATCCGGCGGGCGAAGGCGCCGGGTATGCCGGTGGTATCTACTCGGCGGCCATCGACGGCATCGAAGTGGCGCAAGCCGTGGCGCTCGATATGACGTCGGCGCAGGCGTCTTGATAGCAACAAGCTCTGCCGCCCTTATCGCACACCGCCCACATCGGGCTGGCGGCGTGTATTAAGCGGCGTTTGCCCCGGACGTCAGCGCGACGTCCGGCGGCGGTCCGGTCGCCGCTCGGCGATTGCAAAGTGACCCACCCCCAATTTCCGCCTCCTCCAATCCCAAAAAATACTGTATAAATATACAGGTGGAGGCGCGCTGCCTCCTGCCTGCGATGCCCCATTTCTTGCCGGGCAGGGCGCAGCGTTCCCATCAACCAGGCCACGAACCATGGCAGCAGCAGCCCAGACCACTGCGCAAACCACCGCGCAACTCGCCGCGCACTTGCCCCCCCGGCTGCAAAGCCGCGTGTGGCAAGGCGATCAGCTCGCGCGCGCCAGCGAGCGCACGGTGCCGAGCGGCCACGCGACGCTCGACGCCCAGCTCCCCGGCGCCGGCTGGCCCTCGGGCAGCCTGACCGAGCTGCTCGTCGAACAGGGCGGCGTGGGCGAGATGCGGCTCGTCGCGCCGGCGCTGCGCGCGCTCACCGCGCAGGCGGGCCGGCACGTGCTGCTCGTCGCGCCGCCGTGGCGCCCATACGCCTGCGCGCTCAAGGCGTGGGGGCTCGCGCTCGATCGCGTGATCTGGGTGCGCGCGGCCGAAGACGAAGCCGCCTGGGTGGCCGAACAGGCGCTCAAGCAGGAAGGCATGGGCGCCGTGCTGCTCTGGCAGGCGAAGGCGCGCGCCGACGCTGTGCGCCGTCTACAGGTCGCCGCCCAGGATTCGCAGGCGCTCGCATTTCTCGTGCGGCCGCTCGCCGCGCGCAACCAGTCGTCGCCGGCGCCGCTGCGCATGACCTGCTCGCCGGTGCCGCCGCCCGACGACGCGAGCCTGAACCGCCGGCAATGGATGCAGTTCGCCGCGCTCTCCGTCGATATTTTCAAGCGCCGCGGGCCGCCGCCCGCCCAGCCACTCGTCATTACATTGCCGCTGCAGGATGCGGTGCTGCCCCAGCCGGACGCAGCTTCCGTCGTCATGCCGTGGCCCGGGGTCAATCATGCTGTGGATCGCCGTCACCTTGCCGTTGTTGCCGCTGGAGGCCGTCAGACCTCTGATGCCGCCGGCGCCGTCAACGCCGCTCCTGCCTGAAAGCGTCGATGCCCATGTCACCAGCGCGCCGCGCTGCTACGCGCTCGCCGACCACACGCGCATCCTGATCGCCGATCTCGACGCGCTGCGCGCAGGCGTCGAGCCCGGCAACACGCGCTCGCATGCGCTCGCGCTCGCGCCGGGGCTCGTGCTGCTCGAAGCCGATCCGGCGCGCGAGACCCGCGCGTTCGAGGCGCTCGCGCTCGCGTTGCTCGCCTATACGCCCAAGGTGTCGTTCGCGCAGTCGCACACGCTGCTGCTCGAAGTCGGCTCGAGCTTGCGTCTGTTCGGCGGCGTGCGTGCGCTGCTCGCCAGGGTCGCGGCGACAGTGGCCGGCTGCGGGCACACCGCGCGCATGGCGTGCGCGCCCACGGCGTGGGGGGCATGGACGCTCGCGCAGGCGCACGTCACGCGTTCGTCGCGCCGCTGGCACGTGCTCAAGGAAACGACGCTCGCGCGCGTGCTCGACTCACTGCCGGTCACGCTTGCGCCGTTCGCCGCGCAGCACGACCACGCGCTCACGCAGATCGGCTGCGCGACGCTCGGCGATTTGCGGCGGTTGCCGCGCGACGGCATCGTGCGGCGTTTCGGCGACGGCGTGCTCGGCTGGCTCGCGCAGGCGCGCGGCGAGGCGCCCGACCCGCGCGTCTGGTTCGCCGCGCCGCCGTCGTTTCACGCGTCGCTCGAATTGCAGGCGCGCGTGGAGAGCGCCGAGGCGCTGCTCTTTGCCGCGCGCCGGCTCGTGATGCAGCTGGCCGGCTGGCTGGCAGCACAGCACGCGGCGTTGAGCGGCTTCGAGCTGCGTCTGGAGCACGAGCTGGCTTCGCGTCACGCGCCGCGCACATCTAGCCTCACGATCGCCTGGGCATCGCCTTCGCGCGACGCCGAGCATCTGCTGTGGCTGCTTCGCGAGCGCCTGAATCAGACTGAGCTTGCCGCGCCCGTGATCGGCCTTGCGCTCGTCGCCTCGCAGGTGAGCGAATACGCGGCGCCCACCGACACGCTCTTTCCGATGGCCGAGGCTGCCGAGGCATCGCTCGGGCAGCTCTTCGAGCGCATCGGCGCGCGGCTTGGCGAGCAGAACGTGCTGCAGCTTTTCGTCGAGGACGATCACCGGCCCGAGTTGGCGATGTCGGCGCGGCCTTACCGCGAGAGCGGCGCGAAGCGTACGCGCAGGCCGCGCAAGGCAGGCAAGCCGCAGCAGGAAGCCGGCGCGAGCGCGCCCGTGCAAAGCGCCTTCGATCTGCCCGAGGTGCCGCTGCCGACCCAGCCGCGTCCCGCGTGGTTGCTCGAAAAGCCGCTCAAGCTTGCGACGCGCGGCGATCGGCCCGTTTATCGCCGGCCGCTGAAGACGCTCACGCGCACCGAGCGCATCGAGTCCGGCTGGTGGGACGGCGAGGGCGTCGGGCGCGACTACTACGTCGCCGCCGACGACCAGGGTCGCATGTTCTGGCTGTATCGCGAGCGCATTGGCGGCCAGTGGTATCTGCAAGGGCTGTTCGGCTAGCGCTTATTCGTCGTTCTTTCGGGTTTCAGGAATCATGTCGATCAGCGGGACGGGCGCGTCGTCGCCTCCACAGTTGCCGCCGCAGTTGGCCGCGCAGCTGCCTGACTACGCCGAGCTGCACTGCCTGACCAATTTCACCTTCCTGCACGGCGCGTCGCGCCCGGGCGAGATGGTCGAGCAGGCGATCCGCCACGGCTACCGCGCGCTCGCGATCACCGACGAATGCTCGTTCGCGGGCGTCGTGCGCGCCTGGAGTGCGCTCAACGAATACGACGAGGCGCGCAAAAAGGCGTATGACGAAGCCGTGCGCGAGGCCCGCGAACGCGGCGGCCATGCCGCTGCCGCGGCGCTGGGCCCGTTCGAGCCGTCGCTGCACCTGCTGATCGGCAGCGAGCTGAATCTCGTCGACGAATATGGCGCCCCGTTCTGCACGATCGTTGCGCTCGCAACGACACGCGAAGGCTACGGCAACCTCTGCGAGCTGATCACGCTGGCTCGCTCGCGGGCGGCAAAGGGCAGCTATCGCGTGCATCCCGCCGATTTCACCGAGCCCGAGCCCGGTTTCGAGCATCTGCAGCACTTGCGCGAGTGCGTGTTGCTGCTCGTGCCGCAACGCGCGGCCACGCTCGCGCAAACGCTGCGCGCCGCGCACTGGCTCGCGGGCTTCGCGGCCGAGCGCGCCTGGCTCGCGCTCGAACTCTGGCAGACCGGCGGCGACGACACGCAGATCGAAGTGCTGCGCCACGTCTCGCAGGAGAGCGGCCTGCCGCTCGTCGCGGCGGGCGGTGTGCTGATGCACGCCCGTTCGCGCAAGCCGTTGCAGGATACGCTGAGCGCGATCCGTATCGGCAAGCCGCTCGCTTCGTGCGGGCGCGCGCTGGAAACGAATGCAGAGCGGCATCTGCGCTCGCGCGTGCGGCTTGGCGCGATTTATCCGCGCGAGGCGCTCGACGCGACGCTCGACGTCGCGCGCCGTTGCACGTTTTCGCTCGGCGAACTGGCCTACGAATATCCCGAGGAACTGGTGCCGCCCGGCGAGACGCCCCAGTCGTGGCTGCGCAAGCTCGTGATGAAGGGCGCACTGGAGCGCTGGCCCGACGGCCTGAACGACAAGCGCCGGGATCAGATCGAGCAGGAGCTCGGGCTCATCGACGAGCTGAAGTACGAGAAGTACTTCCTCACGGTGCACGACATCGTCCGCTTCGCGCGCGATCAGAAGATCCTGTGCCAGGGGCGAGGCTCGGCGGCGAACTCGGTGGTTTGCTACTGCCTGAAGATCACGGAGATCGACCCCGTGCGCATGAACATGCTCGTGGCGCGTTTTCTCTCCCGCGCGCGCAACGAGCCGCCCGATATCGACGTCGACTTCGAGCATCAGCGCCGAGAAGAGGTCATTCAGTACATCTACCGCAAGTACGGCACGCGCCGCGCCGCGCTGGCCGCGACGCTCATCACCTATCGCTCGCGCAGCGCGTTGCGCGATGTCGGCAAGGCGCTCGGCCTCGACAATGCGCTCGTCGAAAAGCTCTCGGGCGCGCATCAGTGGTGGGACGGCCCCGATTCGATCGCGCGCCATCTGGAGGAAGCGGGCTTTTCGCCCGATTCGCACGTGACGCAGCAGCTCATCCGCCTCACACGCGAGCTGCGCGGTTTTCCGCGCCATCTTTCGCAGCACGTGGGCGGTTTCGTGATCGCGCGCGACAAGCTCTCGCGCCTCGTGCCGATCGAAAACGCGGCGATGAAGGACCGCTACGTGATCGAGTGGGACAAGGACGATATCGACGCGCTGCGGCTGTTGAAAGTGGACGTGCTCGCGCTCGGCATGCTCTCGGCGATCCGGCGCTCGCTCGAATTCGTGGCGCTCAGGCGCGGGTTGCCCGAGATGCGCGTGCAGGACATTCCGGTCGAGGACCCGGCGGTGTACCGCATGTGCGCCAGGGCCGATACGGTCGGCGTGTTCCAGATCGAGTCGCGCGCGCAGCAGAGCATGTTGCCGCGTTTGCGGCCGCGCACGTACTACGACCTCGTGATCCAGGTGGCGATCGTGCGACCGGGGCCGATTCAGGGCGACATGGTGCATCCGTACCTCAAGCGCCGGCACGGCGACGAGCCAGTGGAATATGCGAAGGAAGAATTGCGCCCGGTGCTCGAACGTACGCTCGGCGTGCCGATCTTCCAGGAGCAGGTGATGCATCTCGCGATGGTCGCCGCGGACTACACCGGCGAGGAAGCCGACAAGCTGCGCCGCGCAATGGCCGCATGGCGGCGCGATGGAGATCTGCGGCCGTATCAGGCCGATCTCACGAAGCGCATGCTCAAGAAGGGCTACTCGCCGGAATTCGCCGAGCGCATCTGCAAGCAGATCGAGGGTTTCGGCGACTACGGCTTTCCGGAAAGCCATGCGGCGAGTTTCGCGCTGCTCGTCTACACGAGTTCGTGGCTCAAGCGTTACGAGCCCGCCGCATTTCTGGCAGGACTGCTGAATAGTCAGCCGCTCGGTTTCTATTCGCCTTCTCAGCTCGTGCAGGATGCGAAGCGTCACGGCGTGCCGGTGCGCGCGCCCGATATCGCGTTGAGCGACTGGGCGTCGGTGCTGGAGCGGCGCGACGCACCCGGCGAGCGGCTCGATGGCGAGGCGGTTCGCGCACGCAACGCCGAGGGGCTGCGTTATCGCGCGCTGCTGGGTGCGGCCGTGCTGACGCGCAGGGGCACGCTCAAGCGCGGCGGCCGGCGGCACAGGTTCATGGACGGCCTCAAGCGCGTCGTGCACTTGCGCATTGCGCTTGCGCCGCAGCGCTATGGACGCGGCGGGCCGGCCGTGCGCCTCGGCTTCAGTCTCATCAAGGGCTTTTCCGAAGATGCCGCGCGGCGGGTGATGCAAGCGCGCGAGCGCGCGCCGTTCGCCGACGTCGACGATCTCGCGCGCCGCGCGGCGCTCACGCGACGCGAGCTGGAGGCGCTGGCGGCGTCGAACGCGCTCGAGAGCATCGCGGGCCACCGGCGCGAGGCATGGTGGGCCGTGACCGCGCAGCACGCGGTGCCTGCGCTTTTGCGCGACGCGCCCGTTGCCGAGGCGCCGCTCGCGCTGCCGCGCGCTTCTGAAGGTGCGGAAATCGTCGCCGATTACGCGAGCCTGCGTCTCACGCTCAATCGCCATCCGCTCGAACTGCTGCGCCACGGCCTCGCGAAGCAGCGTTTTCGCACGGCGGAGCAACTGGCGCACTGCCGGCACGGCATGCTCGCGCGCGTGTGCGGGATCGTGACGGTGCGGCAGCGGCCGGGCACGGCAAACGGCACGATCTTCGTATCGCTCGAGGACGAGACCGGCAGCGTCAACGTGATCGTGCACGCGTCGCTCGTCGAGTTGCAGCGCAAGGAACTGCTAGGGTCTTCGCTGCTGGCGGTGGCGGGCGTGGTGCAGCGCGAGGGCGAGGTCGTGCACCTCGTGGCGCACCGGCTGGAAGACCACAGCCGGCTGCTCGGGCGGCTCGCCACAGAGAGCCGCAATTTTCACTGAATTTTCACTGGCGAGCGGCCGGCGCGCCGTCTCTCATGAAAGCGTCGAGCACGGCGCGAATCGCCACGTCGAACGGCGTGCGGCGGCCCATCCCCAGCGTTTCGAGGCGGCTCGAATCGAGATGACAGTCGCGCGGGCGCGGCGTGGCGTCGGTGGGCGTGGGCTGTGCGAGCAGACGCGCCTCTACGCCAAGCGCCTGCGCGATCCGTTGGGCGATGTCGTACTTCGTCATCGGCTCGTCGCCGGACCACTGCGCGACCCCGCGCACCGCGTTGCCGTCTGCGCAGCGCAGCAACAGTTCGCGGATCACGAACGCCACGTCGGGCGTGAAAGTGGGGTAGCGCGTGGCCCACGCGTCCATCGGCGCCGCCTGCGCCCCGGTCTCTCCCGAAGCGACGATGGCCGGCACGAGGCTCGTGACGGCGGATTCGTGCCAGCCGACGATCGGCCCGTACAGCAACGGCAGGCGCAGCACGAGGGCGTTGTCGCTGGTTTCGAGCAAGGCCCGTTCGCCTTCGAGCTTGCTGTGGCCGTAGGCGTTGAGCGGATTCGGCGTGTCGTCGACGCGGTAGGGCGGCTCGGTGCCGTCGAAGACGTAGTCGGTGGAGATCGAGAGCACCCACGCGCCGCGCTGCCGCGCCGCCGCGGCGACGCTGCGCACCGCATCGACATTGAGCGCGCGCGCCGCTGCCGGATCGTGCTCGCACACGTCGGGGCGGCGCTCGGCAGCGGCCAGCACGATCGCGTCGGGCGCCTCGCGCTCGACGAACGCGTTCACGGCCTGCGTATCGCGCACATCGAGCACAGTCTGTTGCGGACCGCCGTGACGGAACGCGGTCGGCACGACTTGCCAGGCGGTATCGGCGGCGAGTTCGCGCACCACGGCGCGCCCAAGCAGGCCAGACGCGCCGATCACGGCAACCTTGAACATGGCCCGGACCGTCAGCTGGCCGTACCGACGACGGTGTAGCCGGCTTCGTCGATCGCCGTTTTCAGGACTTCGGCGCTCTGGCTCGATTCGACCTTCACGCGGCCGGCGGCCAGATCGATCTCGACCCGGGCTTGCGCGTCGTGTTCGTGGATCGCGCGCGTGACGGCGCCTACGCAGTGCTGGCAGCTCATGCCTTCGACGTTGAACTGAATCATCGTGTGTTCCTTTTTCAGAGATTGAGGCTTGTCCTACTCGATATGAGGCCGTCGGCGGATTATGCCAGCGGGGACTGGATGCCGCGCTGGACCTTCCCATCGTGGGAAGGTGTACGATCAGTGCATTGATCAAACGATCGACCAGACAGCGGGAGAACGGCGTGAACATCGGTGAAGCGGCGCGCGAATCGGGCGTTACGGCAAAAATGATCCGGTACTACGAAAGTGTCGGGCTGCTCGCGCCCAAAGGGCGTACGGAGTCCGGCTACCGCGTCTATGGCGCGGAGGAAGTGCATTCGCTGCGCTTCATCCGCCAGGCGCGCCGGCTCGGCTTTCTGGTAGAGGACATCCGGCGCCTGCTGGCGCTCTGGCACGACCGCTCCCGCGCGAGCTCCGAGGTCAAATCGATCGCGCTCGAACATGTCGCGGAACTCGACCAGCGCATCGCCGAACTCTCCCAGATGCGCGACACGCTCGCCCACCTGGCCTCGCACTGCCAGGGCAACGACCGGCCCGACTGCCCGATCATCGAACGGCTTGCCGACGCCGCGACTACAGAGTGCCACGAGCCCGGCCACGTGCACTGAGCGCAGGTGCAACCGCGGCGGGCAAATTGACGCAACCACATGGGCTGTTTGCACCGTATTGGTGCGATGTAACGTGGTTGCCGTCAAGTCTCCGCGAATTCGCTGGAAAATGTGTCGATAGAACATGATGTTGCCGATTCGCACTTAGGGGTCATTCCAAAATGGAATGCACAGTATTCGGGCAATTCACTGGCAAAGTTCGGTGCAACCGTTACAATACGGGTTATCCCTGATGAGGGTTATCCCTGATGCAAATTCACCGGGGATCGCCGAACCGAATCCTTGGAGCACACCGTCATGTTTGCATTCCTTCTTGAAAAGCTGAGCAACTGGTTTGAAACTGCCGAACGTCGTCGCCGCGAAGCGTATCTCGCCTCGTCGGCCGATATCGTCCAGCTCGAGCAGCGCCTTCGTTCGATCGAAACGAACGGCTACAACTCGCTGTAAGCCAGCTTTGACCGGGCTCAGTCCGGTTGAAGCAGCACGATCTCAAGCCCCGCATTGGCGGGGCTTTGTCGTTTCTGCACCGCCGATGGAACCGAGTCTGAGCCTTCCCACCGGGGTAAGGTAAAGTCTTTTTGCGACAAGCCGTCATAGCAATGGTGTCGCTTTCTCTCCGGGGGCCGTTCATGGTGCTAGACCGCATTTCCCACCGCATGCCTGTGTTGCCGCGCCGCGCGTTGCGTCGTTTTTCTGTTGCGCGTGCGGGCCTGATCGTCGTCGTGATGGCGTGCGCCAGCGTCGGCGCGCATGCCGGGCAGCCGCTCATTCTGGATACACAAAGAGGGATCAGCGACGGCCAACCGGGGCTGGTGCTGCAAAACGCGCCGCTCTCGCACGAGCCGATGGTTCAGGCGACGCAACCGGCGGGTCTCGCGCCGGATTCTTCGCAGCCGTATGTCGTCGCGCCGTATGTGGAAGTGCAGCAGGGCGGCGGGAGGCCGACACCGCCGCGGCCGCCGCGCCCCCCTCATCGCCCAAACCCGCCGCTTCCCCAGCCGCTACCGTCCGGGCAGTGACGCCGTTCAGGCGGGGTTGAGTCCGTGGCTTAGTCGCCGCGCGACTCGATCCTGAATTGCGCGCCGGCGTCCTGGCCGAGATTTTTCACGAGCCACGGGAGCGCCTCTTTCATCGCCGCTTCGAGCGTGTACGGCGGGTTCAGGATGAACATGCCGCTGCCGTAGAGGCCGAAGCCGTCTTCTGGCGGGTTGCTCACCGAAAGCGTGAGGTGCAGCCAGTTCTTGTTCTGCAGGCGCTTGAGTTGCTCCGGGAAGCGCTGCGATTCGGGACGGGTGACCTGCGGATACCAGACCGCATAGGTGCCGTTCGCGAAGCGTTTGAGACTTTCCTCGACGCACGTCAGCGTGCGCGCGTAGTCGCGCTTGTCCTCGAAAGACGGGTCGATCAGCACGAGCGCCCGGCGCGGCGGCGGGGGCAGGAGTGCCTTGATGCCGTCGAAGCCGTCGCCCGCGTAGATCATCACGCGGCGGCCTGCGTCGTGGAAGCGGTGGCGCAGCACGTCGATTTCCGTGCTGTGCAATTCGAACAGCCGCATGCGGTCCTGCTCGCGCATGAGGCGCCATGCGAGATAGGGCGAGCCGGGATAGAAGCGCAACTCACCGTCGGGGTTCAGCGCCGCCACTTCGTCGACGTAGTCCGAGAGCGCCGCAGGCAGGTCGTTGCGGCCCCACAGCTTGCCGACGCCCGTGTCGAACTCGGCGTTCTTCGTCGCGTAGCCTTCGCGCAATGCATAGGCGCCGGCGCCCGCGTGAGTGTCGATGTACCAGTACGCCTTGTCCTTCTTGCCGAGGTAATGCAGCAGTTGCACGACAACGGCGTGTTTCAGGACATCGGCATGATTGCCGGCGTGGAAGGCGTGACGGTAGCTCAGCATGATGGACGGGACACGAGGTCCGGTGAATACGGGGGAGACGGCAGCGGCGGCGCGATGACTGCGCCGCCCGCGAGGCCGCGTATTGTACGCCACCGCAAGACGCGGCCCGCGGTACGCCGTCCGTCCGGCTATGCCCGCGCGCGAATCCGCCCCGCGGTGTCGGGTGCGCCGCGCCTCGCGGGTACGCGCTCCACGTCAGTCGTAAGCGTCGCCGACGATCGCCTCGATCTGCGCCTTGACGTCCGGCGTGATCTTTTCCGCCACGTCGCGCGCCTTCATGTTTTCGCCGATCTGCTCGATGCGCGAGGCCCCGGTGATGACCGTGCTCACGTGCGGATTCTTCAGGATCCACGCGAGCGCCAGTTGCCCCACCGAGCAGTCGAGTTGTTTCGCGAACTCGGCGAGCTTGCCGACGATCTCGTTCTTGTCGGGGTCGGTGACGTTCTTGCGCAGCCAGTCGTAGCCCTGCAGTTCCGCGCGGCTGCCCGTCGGCACGCCGCCGCGGTACTTGCCGGTGAGCAGACCCGAGGCGAGCGGGCTCCACGTGGTGAGGCCGAGGCCGATGTCTTCGTAGAGCCGGCGGTATTCGTCTTCCACGCGCGTGCGGTGAAACAGGTTGTATTGCGGCTGCTCCATGACCGGCTTGTGCAGGTGATGGCGCTCCGCGATCTCCCACGCGGCGCGGATTTCGTCGGCGCTCCACTCCGAGGTGCCCCAGTAGAGCGCCTTGCCGCGCGTGATCATGTCGCTCATTGCCCAGACGGTTTCCTCGACCGGCGTGTTCGGGTCGGGGCGGTGGCAGAACACGAGATCGACGTACTCGAGCTGCAGCCGCTCGAGCGAGCCGTCGATGGCGTTCATGAGGTACTTGCGGTTGAGCGTGTGGTACTGGTTGGGCGCTTCGTTCAAGCCCCAGTAGAACTTGGTCGAGACCACATAGCTCACGCGCGGCCACGCGAGTTCCTTGAGCGCCTGGCCCATGAGCGCTTCCGACTTGCCGCCGGCGTAGGCCTCGGCGTTGTCGAAGAAGTTGATGCCGGCGTCGCGCGCCGCCGCGAGCGATTCGCGCGCGAGCCTGGCGTCGACCTGGTTGCCGTAGGTGACCCACGAGCCGATGGACAGTTCGCTTACCTGCAGGCCTGAGCGGCCCAGTCGCCGATAGTTCATGAACGCCTCCTTGTGAGCCGATAAAGCTAGCACGACTTGGCCGTCGCTGCTGAACGGCTTGCGCCGTGCGCGCCGCGCCTTGCAGTGCGGCGAAAATCTCTTTTGCCTGTCCTGCTCGATGCTTCGACGAGGCGCCTTCATGCACAATAGCCTCGTTGGCCGCGACGCAACATCCGGCCGGATGGCATAAGCCATTCGTCAGGTTTGACGGCGCGCGCTCCGAGGTTTCATCCTGTCCCGTTCACTCACCTGGAGGTGCCCGATGTCGTCTCTCTCTCTGAACACGAAACTCGATGGCAAGGTCGCCGTCGTTACCGGCGCGGCCAGCGGCATTGGCAAGCAGATCGCGCTCACGCTCTCGCAGGCGGGCGCCGCGGTCGCCATCGCCGACCTGAACCAGAGCGGCGCGGATGCCGTGGCCGAAGAGATCAAGGGCGCAGGCGGCAAGGCCATCGGCGTCGCCATGGACGTCACGAGTGAAGAGGCCGTGAATCAGGGCATCGACCGCGTCGCGGCCGAACTCGGCCCGGTTGACATCCTCATCTCGAACGCCGGCATCCAGATCGTGAACCCGATCGAAAACTACGCGTTCTCCGACTGGAAGAAGATGCAGGCCATCCACGTGGACGGCGCGTTCCTCACCACCAAGGCGGTGCTCAAGCACATGTACAAGGACGACCGCGGCGGCGTCGTGATCTACATGGGTTCGGTGCACTCGCACGAAGCGTCGCCGCTCAAGTCGGCCTATGTCGCGGCCAAGCACGCGCTGCTCGGCCTCGCGCGCGTGCTCGCCAAGGAAGGCGGCAAGCACAACGTGCGCTCGCATGTGGTGTGTCCGGGCTTCGTGCGCACGCCGCTCGTGGAAAAGCAGATTCCGGAGCAGGCGAAGGAACTCGGCATCTCGGAGGAAGAAGTGGTCAAGCGCGTGATGCTCGGCGGCACGGTGGACGGCATCTTCACGACCGTCGAAGACGTCGCGCAGACCGTGCTGTTCCTCTCGGCGTTCCCGAGCGCTGCGTTTACCGGCCAGTCTTTCGTGGTGAGCCACGGCTGGTTCATGCAATAACGCAGGCATCGGGCCGAGGAGGCGCGGCAATGGCGCAACGCAAGAAGGGGCAGGTCCAGTCGAGCGCAGTCGACGACGAGGTCGGCGCGCATACCGGCGCGCGTGTCGGGAACGCACCGCAGGGGAACGCACCGCAGCCGCATGTTTCGAACTGCGGCGCGCAAGCGAAAGAATGGGAAACCATCGCGCTCACGCTGCAAGGGGGCGGTGCGCTCGGCGCGTATCAGGCCGGCGTGTACGAAGGGCTCGTCGAGGCCGGCATCGCGCCGAACTGGATCGCGGGTATCTCGATCGGCGCGCTCAATACCGCCGTGATCGCGGGCAATGCGCCCGAACATCGCGTGGCGCGGCTGCGCGAGTTCTGGGAGACGATCTGCCAGCCCGCCTTCAGCTTCCCGCTGCCGCCCTTCGTCGAGCATGCGCTCTTCAATGCAAACGCCGCCGTGCGCAAGACCTTCACGGCGATGCAGGCGGCAGGCGCGATCGTGGAGGGGCAGAAGGGCTTTTTCGTGCCGCGCTTCCCGCCGCCGCTGCCCAACGGATCGGGTTCGCCCGAAACGGCCAGCTACTACGACACGAAGCCGCTCAAGGCCACGCTGGAACGCTTGTGCGATTTCGAGCGCATCAACTCGGGCGAAACGCGCGTGTCAGTGGGCGCGGTCAACGTGGGCAGCGGCAACTTCGTCTACTTCGACAACAAGACCACGACCTTGCGTCCCGAGCATTTCATCGCCTCGGGCGCGCTGCCGCCGGGCTTCGCGGCGGTGGAGATCGACGGCGAGTACTACTGGGACGGCGGCCTGATGTCGAACACGCCGCTCTATGAGGTGATCCAGACTACGCCGCGGCGCGACACGCTCGCGTTCCAGGTCGATCTCTGGAGCGCGCGCGGGCCGGTGCCCGACAACCTCATCGACGTGCAGGGGCGCGTGAAGGACATTCAGTATTCGAGCCGCACGCGCCTCGTGACCGATATCCTGCAGCGCTCGCAGCGTTACCGGCATGTGTTGCGCGAGGTTCTCGACCGCGTCGCGCCCGAGCATCGCAATGACCCGTGGGTCGCGCTGGCGGACGAGCTTTCGTGCTCGAAGAAGTACAACGTGATCCACCTCATCTACAGGCAGAAGGAATACGAGGGGCACTTCAAGGACTACCAGTTCGGCCTCTCGACCATGCACGAGCACTGGGCTAGCGGCTTGCAGGATATCCGCGCCTCGCTCGCGCAGCCGGACTGGCTCGACAAGCCGGACAACGACTCGGGCTTCGTCACGCACGATATCCATCGCGATTCGCGAGGCCACGGCGGCTGATACTTGCCGGCGGGTTTTCCGCAGTCTTCACCAAAGAAAAAGGCGTCCGTTCGAAAGAACGGACGCCTTTTTTATCGCGCCGGCTAGCCGCTGCGCAGCGGCCTGTCTTGCTGGCGAACGCGCTTACTTCAGCACTTGTGCGACTGCGCTCGCCACGACGTCGAGATTGCGCGTGTTCAGCGCGGCCACGCAGATGCGGCCCGTGCTCACGGCATAGATGCCGAACTCTTCGCGCAGGCGGTCGACTTGGGCAGCGGTCAGGCCCGAGTACGAGAACATGCCGCGCTGCACGTTGATGAAGTTGAAGTCGCGGTCCACGCCGGCGGCCGTGAGGCGCTCGACGAGGCCCGTGCGCATCGCGCGGATGCGGTTGCGCATTTCGCCGAGTTCCGCTTCCCACATGGCGCGCAGGTCGGCCGAGCCGAGCACGGCTGCGACCACCGAGCCGCCGTGCGTCGGCGGGTTCGAGTAGTTCGTGCGGATCACGCGCTTGAGTTGCGAGAGCACGCGCGCCGACTCTTCCTTGCTGGTGGTGAGGATCGACAGCGCGCCCACGCGCTCGCCGTACAGCGAGAACGACTTCGAGAACGACGACGAGACGAACACGTTGAGTTCCGAAGCGGCAAAGAGGCGCACGACTTCGCCGTCTTCCGCGATGCCGTCGCCGAAGCCTTGATAGGCGATGTCGAGGAACGGCACGAGGCCTCGGGCCTTCACGACCTCGATGACCTGCTTCCATTGGTCGATCGTGAGGTCCACGCCGGTCGGGTTGTGGCAGCACGCGTGCAGCACGACGACGGTGCCGGCGGCGTAGCCGTTCAGCGCGCTCAGCATGCCTTCGAAGTTCACGCCGTTGGTCAGCGCGTCGTAGTACGGATACGCGACGACTTCAAAACCCGCGCTTTCGAAGAGGGCGCGGTGGTTTTCCCAGCTCGGGTCGCTGATCGCGACCTTGGCGCTCGGGTTCACGCGCTTGAGGAAGTCCGCGCCGATCTTGAGTGCGCCCGTGCCGCCCAGCGCCTGCGCCGTGACGACGCGGCCCGCGGCGATCAGCGGCGAGTCGTCGCCGAGCAGCAGCTTTTGCACCGCGGCGTCGTAGGCGCCGAGGCCTTCGATCGGCAGATAGCCGCGCGGCAGACCGGCTTCCACGCGGGCCTTTTCTGCTTCGCGCACCGCGCGCAGCAGCGGAATCTTGCCTTCCTCGTTGGTGTACACGCCCACGCCGAGATTCACCTTGGTCGCGCGCGCATCGGCGTTATAGGCTTCGTTCAGACCCAGGATCGGGTCGCGGGGGGCGAGTTCGACAGCGGAAAAGAGGGACATGATCGTTCGGCTAGAGTGAAGGAAGATCGGTTGGGCCGCATGCTGCACCGGCCACGGAACTCGCTATTGTAACGAATCCTCAAGCGGGATTTCCGCGGATTTGCCATTCTCCGCGCCGTTTTGAGGGCTATTTCCGGTACGATTGGGCGATTTCTGCGGTGTCGTTGCGCAGCGTTCGCCGGCCGCCGATCGTCGTCTGGGCGCGTAGCCCTTGCAGAGCCGGCCGCCGCACCCATCTAGCATCCAGACCCCCCAAGGTTCAGTCAGACCCACCCAGGCTCGCCCCTCGGCAAGAGGCGGCGAGACGCTAGAATAGTTGTTTGCTCCGCGCACAGGATGCCCTCATGTCCGACCACACCGTCGCCGACGCGCCCGCGCTCGACGAGTCGAAATTCGTCCACTACGAAGGCTCGCCGTTCCAGCTCTACCAGCCGTACCCGCCGGCCGGCGACCAGCCTACGGCCATCGAAACGCTCGTGGAAGGCGTGGAAGACGGCCTCTCGTTCCAGACGCTGCTCGGCGTGACGGGCTCGGGCAAGACCTACACGATGGCGAACACCATCGCGCGCCTCGGCCGCCCGGCCATCGTGTTCGCGCCGAACAAGACGCTCGCCGCGCAGCTCTACGCCGAATTCCGCGAGTTCTTTCCGCGCAACGCCGTCGAGTACTTTGTCTCGTACTACGACTACTACCAGCCGGAAGCCTATGTGCCGCAGCGCGATCTCTTCATCGAGAAGGATTCGTCGATCAACGAGCACATCGAGCAGATGCGGCTTTCGGCCACCAAGAGCCTCATGGAGCGGCGCGACGTGGTGATCGTCGCGACGGTTTCGGCGATCTACGGTATCGGCAATCCGTCCGAATACCACCAGATGATTCTCACGCTGCGCCACGGCGACAAGCTCGGCCAGCGCGACGTCATCGCACGCCTGATCGCCATGCAATACACGCGCAACGAGCAGGACTTCCAGCGCGGCACCTTCCGCGTGCGCGGCGATACCATCGACATCTTCCCGGCGGAGCACGCCGAAATGGCCGTGCGCGTGGAGCTGTTCGACGACGAAGTGGAAACGCTGCAGCTCTTCGATCCGCTCACGGGCCGCGTGCGCCAGAAGATTCCGCGCTTTACGGTGTACCCGTCGTCGCACTACGTCACGCCGCGCGAGACCGTGCTGCGCGCCGTCGAAACCATCAAGTCGGAACTGCGCGAGCGCCTCGAGTTCTTCCACACGGAAGGCAAGCTCGTGGAGGCGCAGCGCCTCGAGCAGCGCACGCGCTTCGATCTGGAAATGCTTCAGGAGCTGGGCTTCTGCAAGGGCATCGAGAACTACTCGCGGCACTTTTCGGGCGCGCTGCCCGGCGAGCCGCCGCCTACGCTCGTCGATTACCTGCCGACCGACGCCATGATGTTTCTCGACGAGTCGCACGTGCTGATCGGCCAGTTCAACGGTATGTACAACGGCGACCGCGCGCGCAAGGAGAATCTCGTCGATTACGGCTTCCGGCTGCCTTCGGCGCTCGATAACCGGCCGCTCAAGTTCAACGAGTTCGAGCGCAAGATGCGCCAGGTGGTATTCGTCTCGGCCACGCCGGCCGACTACGAGAAGAAAGTGACGGGGCAGATCGCCGAGCAGGTCGTGCGGCCCACGGGCCTCGTCGACCCGGTGATCGAAGTGCGGCCCGCATCGACGCAGGTCGACGACGTGCTCGGCGAGATCAACGAGCGCGTGGCCGCGGGTGAGCGCGTGCTGGTGACCACGCTCACCAAGCGCATGGCCGAGCAGCTCACGGAGTTCCTCGCCGACCACGGCGTAAAGGTGCGCTATCTGCACAGCGACATCGACACGGTCGAGCGCGTGGAGATCATCCGCGACCTGCGTCTGGGCACGTTCGACGTGCTCGTGGGCATCAACCTGCTGCGCGAGGGCCTCGACATTCCCGAGGTCTCGCTCGTGGCGATTCTCGACGCCGACAAGGAAGGCTTCCTGCGCGCCGAGCGCTCGCTCATCCAGACGATCGGCCGGGCCGCGCGTAACGTGAACGGCAAGGCGATCCTCTACGGCGACCGCATCACGGATTCGATGCGCCGTGCCATCGACGAAACCGAGCGCCGCCGCGCCAAGCAGATGCACTTCAACGAAGAGCACGGCATCGTGCCGCGCGGCGTCGTGAAGCGCATCAAGGACATCATCGACGGCGTCTACAACGTCGATGAAGCCCGCGCCGAACTGCGCGAGGAGCAGGAGCGCGCGAAGTTCGAGGACATGTCCGAGAAGCAGATCGCGAAGGAAATCAAGAAGCTCGAAAAGCAGATGATGGACTACGCGAAGAACCTCGAATTCGAGAAGGCCGCACAGACGCGCGACCAGCTTGCCGTGCTGCGCCGGCGCGTGTTCGGGGCGAACGTGGGCGATCATCCGATCTGATGGGCGTCGAGCGGGCTATCCCCTCGGCCGGGCAGGGCGGCAGGGACGCCGCCCTGCGCCTGTCTCGCCCCCAGTATTCCTTCGATTGCCTTTCGTGTATTCCCGGCCCGGGAACCCCGCTGTAAGGCGCCCTAAGCCTGTGTTAACCAGGCGCTGCTAAAACCCTGTTCCACTGAGGCTTTTCCTGGCGCCGAATTTGTCCCTCATCTGCATCGGTGTTAAACTTCGCCATTATTGAGAATTGTTCGCATTAACTTTCTTATGTGCATGCGGCAGGCTCAGTGGGAAGTCACCCTCATATAAAAACCAGGAGTTTCGATGCGGATTCACACTCTCGTGCGCGGCACTGCCGTCATTGCGGCCGCCACGGCGGCATTTGCCGCCAACGCAGCTGAATACCCGATCGGCAAGCAGGCCATCCAGGGCGGCATGGAGATCGGCGCGGTCTATCTGCAGCCGATCACGATGGAGCCCGAAGGCATGATGCGCAAGGCATCGGATTCCGATATTCACCTCGAATCGGATATCCACGCGGTCAAGAACAACCCGACCGGTTTCGCCGAAGGCGACTGGATGCCGTATCTGCAGGTTCACTACGAACTGACGAAGCCGGGGTCGAGCTATGCGCAAAAGGGCGACCTGATGCCGATGGTCGCGAACGACGGCCCGCACTATGGCGACAACGTGAAGCTGGCCGGTCCCGGCAAGTACCACCTCAAGCTGATCGTGGACGCGCCGATGCAGACGGGCCACATGGCGTTCGGCCGTCACGTCGACAAGGAAACGGGCGTGGGCCCGTGGTTCAAGCCCATCACGCTGGAATACGATTTCCCGTTCGCGGGCATCGGCAAGAAGGGCGGCTACTAAGCCGTCGCGAAGCAGCTCGGGCGGCGGCGCGCATCGCGTGCAGCGCCGCCGCATGAATGGCAGCAAGGAGCAGGTAAAACCAATGACTGGAATGCGGAAGTTTGCGGCGCTCGCACTCAGCGCGTCGTTTGCGGTGTCGCTGGCGGGCGTGGCCACGACGGCGCACGCCGAAGATCTGCCCACGTTCAAGCTCGAAATGGCCGACGGCAAGCTCAACCCCGCGCGCATCGAAGTGCCGGCGGGCAAGCGCATCAAGATCGAGGTGCGCAATACGGGCAAGGGCGCAGCGGAGTTCGAGAGCGTTCAGCTGCGCAAGGAAAAAGTCCTGGCGCCGGGCGCGGACTCCTTCGTCGTGATCGCGCCGCTCGATCCGGGCGAGTACAAGTTTTTCGACGATTTCCATCAGCAGGCGCAGGGCGTGATCGTCGCCAAATGAGCGTCGCCAAATGGGCATTGAGAAGTCAGGCCGCCGGCGCGTATCGCCGGTAGCGGGAGGTGTTGAATGGGTCAGGTGATGTTCATCGTATGGCGGGAGAGCGTCGAGGCGCTGCTCGTCGTCGGGATTCTTTATGCGTGGCTGAAAAACGGCGACGCGGATGCGCGGCGCGGCGTGCCGTACCTGTGGGGCGGCGTGGCGCTCGGCATTCTTGCCGCCATCGGCCTCGGCGCGGCGCTGGTCGGCTTTACCGAAGTGCTGTCGGGTGATGCGCAGGACTACTTCCAGACCGGCATGGTGCTGGTGGCGTGCGTGCTGATCGTGCAAATGGTGCTGTGGATGAAGCAGCACGGCCGCACGCTCAAACGCGAGATGGAAGAGTCGCTGGAAAAGAGCACGCAGGACGCGAACTGGTGGGGCATAACGATTCTCGTCACGCTTGCCATCGCGCGTGAGGGCAGCGAGACGGTGATCTTTCTCTACGGCCTCGGCTTCGGCCAGTCGGGCCATGTGGACGCGAGTCAGTACCTCGCGGTGCTGATCGGCCTCGCGCTCGCGTTCCTCACGTTCTATCTCCTGCAGCTGGGCGGCAAGATCTTCTCGTGGCGGCACTTCTTCCGCATCACCGAGATCATGCTGCTGTTCCTCGGCGCGGGCCTGTTCCAGACCGGCGTGGACAAGCTGATCGACAAGGAAATCCTGCCGACCATCGTCGACCAGGTGTGGAACTCCTCGGCGATCCTCGACGACTCGAGCACCTTCGGCTCGCTCGTCGCGACGCTTACGGGCTACCGCGCGCATCCGGCGCTCATGAACCTGATCGCCTATGCCGTGTACTGGCTCGTGGTGTGGTTCCTCGTGCGGCGCGCCACTGGCCGCGCGGGTGCGGTTGCGAAGAGGAAGGCAGCATGAGTTGTGCATCCGCTCGCCCGACGCAGGCAACGGGTCGACCAGGCAAGCTCGCCCAGGCGGGCCAGTGGATGCAACGTAACGGCGCGGCGATCCGCGCCGTGCAGTGGGTCGTGGTCGCTGTCTACGCATTCCTGATTCTCGTGCCGGCGGCGATGCCGCTGCCCGGCGACACGGCGCACCTGTGGAACAACTTCACGCTCGCAGCGCAGTTCGTGTTCTGGGGCATCTGGTGGCCGTTCGTGCTGCTCTCGATGGTGATGCTCGGCCGCGTGTGGTGCGGCGTGCTGTGCCCCGAAGGCGCGCTCACCGAGTTCGCGAGCAAGTTCGGCCGCGGCCGCGCCATCCCGCACTGGATGCGCTGGGGCGGCTGGCCTTTCGTGGCCTTCGGTCTCACCACGATCTACGGACAGATGGTGAGCGTCTACCAGTACCCCAAGGCGGTGTTGCTGGTGCTGGGCGGATCGACGCTCGGCGCGATGGTGATCGGCTTTCTGTACGGGCGCGAAAAGCGCGTGTGGTGCAAGTATCTCTGCCCCGTGAACGGGGTTTTCGCGCTTCTGGCGCGTCTCGCGCCGTTTCGCTACAAGGTCGACGAAGACGCCTGGCGCAACTCCTACACGCACGGCGAGCACGGCGGGCATCGCGTGATTCCCGTGAACTGCGCGCCGCTCGTGCCGCTGCGCAACATGAAGGGCGCAGCGCAGTGCCACATGTGTGGCCGCTGCAGCGGCCACCGCGACGCCATCGCGCTCTCGTGGCGATCGCCGGCGCAAGAGGTGGTCGAACTCGGCGACAGCCAGGCCAGCGGGTGGGACACGGCGCTGATTCTCTACGGCCTGCTCGGCGTGGCGATCGGCGCGTTCCACTGGACCGGCTCGCCGTGGTTCATCGGCGTCAAGCAGTGGCTCGCGGGCTGGCTCATCGACCGCGACATCACCTGGCCGCTCGATACCAACGCGCCGTGGTTCCTGCTCACGCATTACCCCGCGCAGAACGACGTCTTCTCGTGGCTCGACGGCGCGATGATCGTCGCTTATATCGTTGCGACGGGGCTCGTCTATGGCACCGTGCTGCTCGCGATCCTCGCGGGCTCGACTGCCGTGCTCGGGCGTTTCGAGATGCGCCGTCTGCATCACTTCGCACAGTCGCTGATCCCGCTGGCGGGGGCCGGCGTGTTCCTCGGCCTGTCCGCCACGACGCTCTCGCTGCTGCGCGCGGAGCACGTGCCGCTCGACTGGGCCGCCGAGGTGCGCATTGCGATTCTGATCATCACGAACCTCTGGAGCGCGTGGCTCGCGTGGCGCGTGACAGGGCGCTACAGTTCGCGGTTCTGGCAGCGCGCGCTCGCGCTCGCGGGCTTTGCGCTGGCGCTCGCCGTGGTGGACAGCGCCTGGTGGCTCATGTTCTGGGGCTGGGTGCGCTGAGCCTGTTTCGACGCTTCTTCATCTGCCGCTGATATAGGCGACATACGAAGGATCAGCGCGTCGCGGCACAAGTCTGGGTGTTACTCTCAAAACCGGGTTGGCGATTTCGCCAAATCCGGTTTTTGACTTTTCGGAGAGACGCATGCGAACGCGAGCAGTACTGACCGATGAAGACGTGATCCGGGTAGCCGAGGCAGCCGTCGCGCACGCCCGTTCGAATGAATGGCACGTGACGATCGCCATCGTCGACGATGGCGGCCATCTGCTGCATTTGCGCCGCCTCGACGGCGCAGCGCCCATCAGCGCGGAGATCGCCGTGGCCAAGGCGCGCACCGCGTCGCTGGGCCGCCGCGAGAGCAAGGTGTACGAGGACGTGATCAAGCAGGGCCGCACGGCGTTCCTGAGTGCGCCGCTCACGGGCATGCTGGAAGGCGGCGTACCCGTGAGCGTGAACGGCGATGTGATTGGCGCGGTCGGGGTCTCGGGCGTGAAGTCCGACCAGGACGCCGCCATCGCGCGCGCGGGCATCGCGGCGCTGGAGGTGGAGTAAGCAATCCTTTGCCGCGCCGGGCGGCGCCGGAAAAAACAAAAGCCGCGGACGGATGCCGCGGCGTTTGTCCCGGGCGGCTCACGCTTCGCGCGCCGCCCCGATCTGGTATGAGAACAAAAAAATGGCGTGGCTTGCTTCGACGGCTGGCTTGAAGCTTGAAGGATGTCTGCACGAAGGGGTCTAGATCTCGCGTGCAAGCCGTCGTTGCTGGCTAATGCCCCAACGCCTCTCGGTGGAGGCGGTCCCCACAATACCCGGTTGAAAACTGCGTAAAGCCTATTTCGTCAGGATCAGCTTGCCGAGCCGGGTGGCCCGCAGCTGATACGTTTCGCCGTTGTGCATGATGCTCACGTGGCTGCGGCCTTGCAGCAGCGCCGCGCTATCCAGTTTCCTCTCGTCGCTTGCCGCGGCGGCCGCCGGTTCGGCGCCCTTGCGCGGCTGGGGCTGTGTGACGGCAGGCCTGGGTCGCGCGCTGGTCAATGCCGAGCTGCCGTTGCGGCGCAAGCTAAGCGTGGAGGTGCGGTTCAGTTCGGTCATGAACGTGACGTCTTTGTCTCGATTCGATGGATGAATTCTAAATGATAATAGTTCGTATTTGCAACTACGAGATATTCATCGAAATCGAATGCCGATAGCCTGAGCCGAAGCGCGCTGAATCGGCGCTTGCCGCGCCGCGCAGGGCGATAGGGCAAGCGCACGGGGGGCGTCAGTGCAGCGCGCTGCCGTCGCCCTGCACGAACTGGCGGATGAGACGCACGGTGTCGATGTCCGACTCGCGATAGGCCGACTTCACGATCTCGGAGGTCTGCCGGTCGTCCTCGGTATCGGCGGTCGGCAGCGTCGTGCGGTACTCGAAGCGCAGAAAGAGCTGTAGCGGATCGGGCTGCTCGATCGTCATCGTGAGCGAGCCGCCCACGTACTCGGCGGTTGCCATGATGTCGTAGCGCACGCTCTCGTTGGGCGTGAGCGTGACGCGATCGCGTACCGTGGCGTGGCCATAGTGCAACTCGCGCTCCATCGTGCTCTCGGTGCGCGAGAGGATCGTGCAGCTGTCGAGCCCGATCACGAAGAGCTGCGGCTGCTCGGCGCGCAGCACGAGCCCTTCCCAGAGCTGCTCGCGCGTCATGGCCTCGACGAGCGGGTTCAGCGGATCGTTGATCTGGATGAGGTGTTCGAAATTCAAGGCGTCGCCTTCCTGTGTCTGTGTCCGCGCGCCGTCGCTCAAGCGACGGCGAGACCCGTGCGGATCGTGATCGTATTCGTGAGGACCTTGTGGACCGGGCAGGCGTTGGCGATCTGCAGCAGGCGCTCGCGCTGCTCGTCGGTGAGCGCGCCTTCGAGCACGATCTGGCGATCGATCTTCGTGCCTTCGCTGCCGGTTTCCATCGCGAGCTTCACACGTACGCCTTCGAGCGGCCACTCCTTGCGCTGCGCGTACATCTTCAGCGTGATGGAGGTGCAGGCGCCAAGGCTCGAGAGCAAGAGCGAGAAGGGCGACGGTCCGCGGTCGCCGCCGCCGAGCGAGGCGGGTTCGTCGGCGATCCAGGTGTGGGTGCCGTCGTCGAACTGGACCTGGTAGTTCGTCGAGCCAATGTGTGCGGTGACTGCGGGTTCGGCCATGCGCTCCTCGCGGGCGGGACGGTTAAAGAGGGACGGGCGCGCAACCTGCGATGCGCGCCCCAGAAACCTTATTGTGACGGAAACCGGGCCGCCCTGTAGCGATGCTTCGGAAGCCCCGTCCCCGCGCAACCCGGTTTCAGTGAGCGATGCGCCCCATGCGCCCGGCCTGATAGTCGAGCACGGCCTGGCGGATCTCCTGCTCCGTGTTCATCACGAACGGGCCGTAGCGCACGACCGGCTCGTTCAGCGGCACGCCGCCGATCAACAGAACGCTGAGCGGCGCGCTCGCGTCGGCCGGGGCGGCGAGCGTGACGGTGTCGCCGTCGCTCGCGAAGGTCACCATCTGCTGGGCATCGATCGCTTGCGCATCGGGCCCGTACAGACCCGTGCCAGAAAGACCGTACGCAAACACGCGATAGTCGCTCGGCACCGGCTGCTCCACGCGCGCGCCGGGCGCGAGCGTGAAGTGCTGGTAGAGGATGGGTGTGCGCGTTTCGATCGCGGCCTTCACGCCCAGCGCTTCGCCGGCGATGACTTTCACCGAGACCTTGCCGTCCTTCGAGCGGCCCACCGGAATCTGCTCCGTGGGCAGCTCCTGGTAGCGCGGCGCCATCATCTTGTCGCGCGCGGGCAGATTCACCCACAGCTGCAGGCCATGCATGCGGCCGCCCGTACGCGTGAATTCGGGGTCGGGCATCTCGCTGTGGATCACGCCTGCGCCGGCCGTCATCCATTGCACGTCGCCGGGGCGCAGCGTGCCCGAATGGCCCGCCGAGTCCTTGTGGCCGAAGCGGCCTTCGACCATATAGGTGACGGTCTCGAAGCCGCGGTGCGGATGGTCGGGCGCGCCCTTGGCCTCGCCGGGCGCGTAATCGACGGGGCCCATTTCGTCGAGCAGCAGGAACGGATCGAAGTCCATCAGCTGGCGGGTCGGAAACGGCCGATGGACGATGAATCCGCCACCCTCGGTGGTGCGAACCGCGGGATACACGCGTTCGATCGTACGGGTCATGGTCATGGATATCACCTCGAATTGTGGGAATTGCGTTATATGCGAAACAAACCGCTATTATAGGTAGCCAATTTGGCCTGTTTTATGGCCTCATCGCAATGGATTGTCCCATCGCTGGAACGACGACATGAAAATCGATTCGCATAATCTCAACGACCTGATGTACTTTTCGCAGGTGATCGAGCATGGCGGCTTTTCCGCTGCCGAACGCGTGCTCGGCATCTCGAAGTCGCGTCTGTCGAGGCGGGTGAGCGAACTCGAGGCCTCGCTCGGCGTGCGCCTGCTGCAGCGCTCCACGCGCAAGCTCGCGCTCACCGAAGCGGGCGAACTCTTCTACCAGCATTGCCGCTCGATGCTCGCCGAAGCGCAGGCCGCGGTGAACGTCGTTCAGTCGCTGCGGTCGTCGCCGCGCGGCACGGTGCGCGTGAGCGTGCCCGTCACGCTTTCGCAAACGATCTTTTCGCAGGTCATTCCGGAATTCATGCATCGCTACCCCGAGGTGCGGGTAGTGATGCGCGTGACGAACCGCGTGATCGACCTGTTCGAAGACTCCGTGGATATTGCGCTGCGCGTGCGCTCGGAGCCGCCGCAGAACGCCAATATCGTGGTGCGTCCGCTGTGGCGCACCGAGCAGATGCTGGTGGGCGCGCCGAGCCTGCTCGCGCAGAACGCGCCGCCGCTCACGCCGGAAGACCTCGCGCGCTTCGAAACGCTCGATACGCCCACGGGCGACGGCCGCCACGTGTTTCAGCTCATCGCACCCGATGGCACGCGCCACTCGCACGAACACGAGCCGCGCCTCATCACCGCGGACCTCACGACGATCCGTGAAGCGGCGCTCGAAGGCCTCGGCATCGCGGCATTGCCGGAGATGATGTACGGTGCCGCGCTGCGCTCGGGCAAGCTTTCACCGGTGATGCCGGGCTGGACGCTGCCGGTGCCGCAGCTCTATGCGGTATTTCTCTCGCGCCAGGGCATGGTTCCGGCCGTGCGTGCCTTCGTCGATTACCTCGTCGAAGTGCTCGATGCCGATAAGGGCTTGCAGCAGGAATGTCCGCTGAAAAGCGACATCGCCGCGCTTTCGCCGAAAGCGCAAGGGCAGAGTGCACCCGCCGGGCAGGTTGGGCTCTCGCGCACAAAGAGCGCGAGCAAGATCGAAACTGCATGAAGCTTTGCGAACGTGCAGGCACGTGCGCTTGTATGAAACTTGAGTTTTCACGCAGTGCATTTGTGCGCAACGTATAGCGCCATTTGTTTTTAGGCATTCAAGCGTGAGCGGCCATCGCTACTTTCAATGGCCTGGCTCTTGAAGGTGCGAAGCGAGAGGAATATATTGAAGTCCTTCTCGCCAAGCACCGGTCTTGAGCGGGAATTGATGGCCGCTATCATAGTGGGCCTTCAGGGCCGAAAGCGCAGTCCGTGTTGCCCACGGCAGTCGCATGTGCCGACGTGAACCGATCGATTGTCGGGGAGTCGCCGCCACCGCCCGAATGCGCCGCGTGCGCACGAAAAAAGGCCTTCATCTGACGATGAAGGCCTTTTACTTTGTACCGCTCAATTTTGCGCGTTGCGTGCAGTGACGCGATCAGTGATGCGCAGGGTCGGTGACGAAGCCGAGCTTCGTGAGGCCGCCGCTTTGCGCGGCAGACATCACTTGGGCCACGCGTTCGTATTGCACCTTGCGGTCCGCGTTCAGATGCAGTTCCGGTTGCGGCGTGGTTTGCGCCGCGGCTGCGATCTTCTGGTTCAGCGCCGCGTCGTCGACCTGCGTGCCGTCCCACAGCACAGTACCGTCCGCTTCGATCGAGATATTGATCTGCGCGGGCTTCGCGTCTTCCTTCTGGCTGCTCGCATGCGGCAGGTCGATCTTCACGGCGTGACGGATCACCGGAATCGTCACCATGAAAACGATCAGGAGAACCAACATGACGTCGACGAGCGGCGTCATGTTGATTTCGTTCATCAGGCCATCGTCGTCGTCGCTGGCAAAGGGGCTCATCGCCATGATGCTTGCCTCCGCTCTTTAGTGGCTGCGCGCAGCGACACGCAGGTTGCTCGTGTTGCCTTCCTTCGCGCCGCCGCGTGCGGTCGAGGTGAGGCGCGCGCCCGTCACGAAGAAGGCATGCAGGCCGTGCGCGAAGCGGTTGAGCTTCGTGACGATCGCCTTGTTGGCGCGGGTGAGGGCGTTGTAGCCGAGCACGGCGGGAATCGCGACAAAGAGGCCGAAGGCGGTCATGATGAGCGCTTCGCCAACGGGACCCGCCACGGCGTCGATCGAGGTTTGACCCGTCGCGCCGATCGTAAGCAGTGCGTGATAGATGCCCCACACCGTGCCGAACAGGCCGACGAACGGCGCCGTGCTGCCGATCGAGGCGAGAATGGCGAGACCGCTTTGCATCTTCGCGACCGACTCGTCCATCGTGTCCTTGAGGCACCGCGTGACCCAGTCCGACACGTCCATGCGGTCGTGCAGATGCGGCTGGGTCTGGTGATGGTGATCGGCGGCTTCCTGGCCCGACAGCGCAAGCGCGAGGAACGGGTTGTCTTCGCGCGAGCCGCTGCCGAGCTTCTTCACGCCGTCGGCGAGATCGTCCGAATGCCAGAACTGCTGCTCGGCGTTCTTCGTGAGGCGTTTCAGGCGCGCGACATTCCAGCCTTTCACGACGATCACGCACCACGACAGCACCGACATGATCAACAGCGCGAGCGCGATGCCGCGTGTCACGAAATCCCCTTGCGCCCAGACGTGGGCGATACCGTAGTTCTGCATTCCTGATCCTCTTTATTCAATTCATGGAAGCGTGTGACTTCAGCCCGTCAATTGTTCAGGCTGAACTCGAATGGTTGCGTGTAGGCCGCGCGGACGGCTTCGCCGTTTTCCAGGTACGGCTTGCACGAGCTTTGGCGCATCGCGTCGAGCGCGGCGTCATCGAGGCGGGTGGAGCCGCTCGACTTCTTCAGCTCGATGTTCTCGATCTTGCCCGTGAGTCCCACGACGAAGTGCACGAATGCCGTGCCGGTTTCGCCGCGCCGGCGCGAGAGCGTCGGATAGTCGGGCTGCACGATGCGGCAGTCGAGGTGCGAGACGTTCTTCGGCGCCGAGAGCGCCATGGTCGGCCTGGCGTCGGTGGCCGCCGCGGCTTGCGGTGCCGGTGCGGGCGGCGTGGGAGCCGGCGGCGTGGGTGCCGTGGGCGTGGGTGCCGTGGGCGCGGCCGATTCGATCGCGTGCTGCGAGGGCGTTTCGGCCACGGGCAGCGGTGTTGGCTTGGGCTTGGGCTGAACTTTCGGCTTCTCGCGCGTCACGTGCGGGACCGGCTTGGGCGGAGGCGGCGTGGGCGTGGACTGAATCGCAGCGGGGGCGGCTACCGGCTCGGGCTTGAGCAGTTCGGCCATCATCGTCTGCGACTGGAGCGCGACGGGCGTCACGGGTTCGCGCTTCATCAGCACGACGGCGATGAGCGCGGCGTGCAGCGCGACCACGATCGCGCTCGCGGTGACGACACGGCGGTTGACGCGAACGGAGGGAGACGGCAGCGTGCCAGTGGTGGTTTGGAAAGCCTGCATGTTTAGCGTGGCTGCCATGCGGACGACGGCGCGCAGGCAAACCTACGCGTCGTGTCGGGCAGCTTTATTTGCGAAAGATCAACAGCGAGATGCACAACGTCGTTACGAATCCGAGCAGCAATTCCATCACGACCTCCTTTGATGGGTACGAGCGGTAGCTGGCTGGTCGGGAGACGGGCTTGCTGTCGGCGGCGATTTGACGTCCGCGGCGCGTGGCGCCTGAGGCGCCGCCGGCTAAACGGGCGGACGGGGCGGGCGCGCATCGGTGGCCGGATGCGCGCCATGGCTTCAGGCAGCCTTGCGCTCGTAAAACGCGAGAGGAACCGCATGGGGGACCACGGCGGGGTGCGCCGGTTGCGTGACCCCGCAGCGGCTCGCACAGACACCGCTTTGCGCCATCACGTCACGAACGGATTCTTCGCACTTGCCGCAGCAGGTCGCGACGCCGAGCTCGAACTGCAGCTCGTCGAAAGAATCCATGCCTTCCTGAATGGAGGCGCGGATCGTCCGGTCGGAGACGGATTTGCAAACGCAGACAATCATGATGGACCGCAATAGAGAGAGTTAATGCGAATTATTATCATTATGTTTGCTGGGTTTGGCAAGCGCGTAGGCGGATTTTTTGTAACAAAACCGGATGCTTAGCAGGGGTTTTGCTTTGCGTCAGGAAAAGGCAAGCCTTTGTAGAGCGCTCGTCAAGGCGTTTGACGGGCCGGCTAGCGGTTAGCCGTTGCGTGACTGTCAGCAGGATTGAGCATTGCCGCGGGAGCCCACCAGGAGACTGCTGGCAGGAGCCAAGCGGAACGAGGCGGGTGAGTTAGATAGGCGGAAACGGGGTTGAAACGCGCTCTTCCGGGCGAGGCGCGAATCGCGAACTTCGTATCACGCGCGGTGTGTGGCGCCGGTGCGTCAGGCGGCGTTCGCTTCCAGTTCCCGCGAGCGGCGCGAGGGGATGACTACGCGCTCGACAGGGGCGTCGAGACCCAGCAGCGCGGCCGCCAGTTCGTGCAGGTGCGCACCGTCGCTCGTCGAGCAGAAGCGAATCTCGTCGCCGCCCGCGCCGGCAGGCTCGCCGCTAGCGCGCAGGCCGTGCTGGTCGAGCACGCGTTCGAGCTGCCGCGCGATGGCGACGCTCGTGTCGACGAGCGTCATCCGTTCCCCGACGATCGAGCGGATCGCCGTGTCGAGAAACGGGTAGTGCGTGCAGCCGAGCACGAGCGTGTCCGCGCCCGCGTCGAGCATGGGCTCGACGTATGCGCGCAGTAGCGCGAGCAAGTCGGCCGAACCGATGTCGCAGCGCTCCACGGCCTCCACGAGGCCATGGCCCGGCTGGCACAGCACGCGCAGGTCGGCTGCGTGGCGCTCCACGAGCGCCTGAAAGCGCGCGCTGCGCAGCGTGACCTGGGTGGCGAGCACACCCGCTACGCGCGATTTCGAAACCAGCGCCGCCGGTTTGATCCCCGGCTCCACCCCGATGAGCGGGATGGAGAGCCGCTCGCGCACGAGCGCGATGGACTGCGCCGTCGCCGTGTTGCAGGCCACCACCAGCGCCTTCGCGCCCTGCGCCACGAGCCATTCGCAGATCGCGAGCGTGCGGTCGGCGATGAAGTCGTCGTCGCGCTGGCCGTAGGGGGCGTAGCGCGAGTCGGCGGCATACACTAGCCGCTCGGCGGGCAGTAGCGCACGCACGGCGCGCAGCACCGACAGGCCGCCGAGGCCAGAGTCGAAGATGCCGATGGGCGCAGCGCTGGATGAGGCCGGAAGGTTCACGGGGATGGGCGCAAAAGGGTTGAGGCGCACCCGCAAGGCGGACGGATGCGCGCGGGCGCGAGGCGCGCGATCAGGATTCTACCGAACCCATGGCCGACTGCTGGTAATTCTGGATGCCGATCTTGCCGATGAGGTCGATCTGCGTTTCGAGCCAGTCGATGTGCTCTTCGGTGTCTTCGAGAATCGTCACGAAAATCTCTCGCGAAACGAAGTCGCGCACCGATTCGCAATAAACAATGGCTTCTTTGCAGGTGGACTGGGAAATCTGTTCGAGCTTCAAATCGCACTCGAGAATTTCCCTGGTTTCTTCGCCAATCAACAACTTATGCAGGTCCTGGAGGTTCGGCAGACCGTCGAGCATGAAAATACGCTCGATGAGCATATCGGCATGTTTCATTTCGCCGATCGATTCGTCATATTCATGCTTGCCGAGTTTCTCGAGGCCCCAGTGCTTGTACATGCGGGCATGCAGGAAATACTGATTGATAGCCGTGAGCTCGTTCTTGAGCTGCGCGTTCAGATATTCGATGACCTTCTTGTCGCCTTGCATAGTCTTTCCTTTCTTTGTGGGGCGGTGACTGGTTTCCAACAATAAACGCTCAATACACAAAAGCCAAGGCCGAATCCACATTGAATTGCGGTGTATATCGGCGATTTACTCAGTGCTGGGAACTAATCTCGGTACGCCTCGCGTGATGCAAAAAAAACCGGGGCGCGCGGCCCCGGTTTTTAAACAGGCATCAGGCAGACATCAAACCGTGGCGACCGGAATCTTGCCGATCTTCGCCTGCCATTCGGCGGGGCCGGTCTTGTGGACCGAGGTGCCCGACGAATCCACGGCGACCGTCACCGGCATGTCCTGGACGTCGAACTCGTAGATGGCTTCCATGCCGAGGTCTTCGAACGCGAGGACCTTCGAGCCGCGGATCGCCTTCGACACGAGGTAAGCCGCGCCGCCCACCGCCATCAGGTAAGCCGCCTTGTGCTTCTTGATCGCCTCGATGGCGACCGGGCCGCGCTCGGCCTTGCCGACCATCGAAATGAGGCCCGTTTGCGAGAGCATCAGCTCCGTGAACTTGTCCATGCGCGTGGCCGTGGTGGGACCTGCCGGCCCGACCACCTCGTCGCGCACCGGATCGACCGGGCCGACGTAGTAAATCACACGGTTCTTGAAGTCCACCGGCAGCTTCTCGCCCTTGGCGAGCATGTCGGCGATGCGCTTGTGCGCCGCGTCGCGGCCCGTGAGCATCTTGCCCGAGAGCAGGAGCGTCTGGCCCGGCTTCCACGAAGCGACTTCTTCCGGCGTGAGCGTGTTGAGGTCGACGCGCTTGCTCGTTTCCGTGTTCGGTTCCCAGTTGACCTTCGGCCATGCGTCGAGCGAGGGCGCTTCGAGCTTTGCCGGGCCCGAGCCGTCGAGCACGAAGTGCGCGTGGCGCGTGGCGGCGCAGTTCGGGATCATCGCGACGGGCTTCGAAGCCGCGTGCGTGGCCGTGGCCATGATCTTGACGTCGAGCACGGTGGCGAGACCGCCCAGACCCTGCGCGCCGATGCCGAGCGCGTTGACCTTCTCGTGCAGTTCCACGCGCAGTTCTTCGATCCAGTCCTTCGGGCCGCGCTTGATGATGTCCTGGATGTCGATGGATTCCATGAGCGATTCCTTCGCCATCAGCATCGCCTTTTCGGCGGTGCCGCCGATGCCGATGCCGAGCATGCCCGGCGGGCACCAGCCCGCGCCCATCGTCGGCACGGTCTTGAGCACCCAGTCGACGATCGAGTCGGAGGGGTTCAGCATCACGAACTTCGACTTGTTCTCCGAGCCGCCGCCCTTGGCTGCGACCTGCACGTCGACCTTGTCGCCCGGCACGATCTCGTAGTGGATCACGGCCGGCGTGTTGTCCTTCGTGTTCTTGCGGCCGCCTTCGGGCGGGCTCACGATCGAGGCGCGCAGCACGTTGTCCGGGTTCAGGTAACCGCGGCGCACGCCTTCGTTGATCATGTCGGTCACGCCCATCGTGGCGCCGTCCCAACGCACGTCCATGCCGACCTTCACGAAGATCGTGACGATGCCGGTGTCCTGACAGATCGGGCGGCGGCCCTCGGCGCACATGCGGCTGTTGGTGAGGATCTGCGCGATCGCGTCCTTCGCGGCCGGGCTCTCTTCGAGTTCGTAGGCGCGGCCGAGCGCCTCGATGTAGTCCTGCGGATGGTAGTAGCTGATGTATTGCAGCGAATCCGCAATGCTCTGGATGAGGTCTTCCTGTTTGATGACGGTCATGGCTAGCTTCTGTGGGGACGGGTGTTTTGAATCATGTCTGCCGTGTGCGCGGTTCAGTCGGACTCGGCGTGCTCGGGAACCGCTCGACGCGCAGCGGCGTGCCCGCCTGGCGCTGGATGGCGCGCGGCGAGCTCCTGATAGTGTTCGGGGTGCGTATGCGTGGTGATGCGGTCGATCCACGCCATCACGAGCGCGGAGGCGAGGAACGCCACGTGGATGATCACCTGCCACATCACCGTATGCGCCGAAGCGGCGTCCGGATTGATGAAGGTCTTGAGCAGGTGGATCGACGAAATGCTGATGAGCGCCATGGCGAGCTTCACCTTGAGCACGCCGGCGTTCACGTGGTCGAGCCATTCGGGCTCGTCGGGATGGCCTTCCAGGTTCAGGCGCGAGACGAAGGTCTCGTAGCCGCCCACGATCACCATGATGAGCAGGTTCGAGATCATCACCACGTCGATCAGGCCGAGCACGGCCAGCATGATGCTCGTTTCGTCGAGCGTGGTGGCGTGGCTCACGAGGTGCCAGACCTCCTTGAGGAACAGCACGCAGTACACGGCTTGCGCGACGATCAGGCCCAGGTAGAGCGGCACCTGCAGCCAGCGGCTCATGAAGATGATGCTGGGCAACGGACGCATGCGGCGACGGGCTTTACCCGGGGCGGCGGCGGAAGGCGGCTGGGGGCGTGCGGCGGACATGGGCAATCACGATGGCGAATTCGGGCGGGGCTGCCTAAGCGGGGCTGCCTAAGCGGGGCTGCTCAAGCGGGGCTGCTCAAGCGGGGCTGCTCAAGCGGGGCCGTCTGGTTAGGGCCAGAAGGCGCGCGCGAGGGGCCGGGCGGGCGCTATTGTACAGCGTCGCAGGAAGGGCTCGCCGGGATTGCGGCAGCGCCGCCCGCGCCCGATACTTTCAATCGCATTACGGAATGGTCACGAGGCCACCGGCGGCAGGCGCTTGATCTTGAGGCTCGCGAGGCCGATGCCGACCACCACGCAGGCGAGGGCGATGCCGTGCGCGGGCGTGGGGCGCTCGCCGAGAAACGCGATGCCGTACACGGCTGCCGCGACCGGCAGCACGGCCGTGAACACGCCGGCGATGCTGCCTGGCACATGGCGTATGCCCATCATCCAGAGACAGAACGAGAACACGCTTGCCGAAAGCCCGTACCAGAGCGCCAGCCACCAGATGCCCGAAGGGACGCTCGCGAAATCGAACGACAGTGCGCCCGGCAGACCCACGGGCAGCATCAGCAAAAGCCCGAACAGGTGTGTGTACGCGCAGATGTCGAGCGGCGCGAGCGTTTGGGTGAGACGGCGCGACAGGATCACATAGAGCGATTCGCAGCACACCGCGCCGAGCACCATCAGGTTGCCGATCAACGAGCTGGCGCCGGTGTCGCCACCGCCGCCCACGTGCGCGAAATTGATGACCGCGATGCCCGCAATGGCGAGCACGATGGAGGCGAGTGCGCGTGCGTCGGGGCGCTCGCGCAGGAAAAGCCAGGAGAAGAGGGCGACCACGGCGGGGATCGTGCTCGTGATGACGCCGGCCGCGACCGCGCTCGTGCGATGCACGCCGCCGAGCATCAGCAGCGTAAACCCGAATGTCCCAAACAGCGCCTGGAGGAACAGATTGATCCATTCGCCGCGCTTCACCTGTTGCATTTTGGAGCGACGCAGGAGCGGGCCCAGTACCGCGAGCGCGATCACGAAGCGCAGCAGCGCGAAGAGGGGAACGGGAATGAAGGCGACAATCGATTTGCCGATGCCGACGTTGCTGCCCACGAGCAGCATCGAGGCAATGAGAAACAGGGAATAGCGATTCAAGCTGGAATCCGGGTGCGCAGTTCAGTTAGCATTCTAAATGTCTGCTTACTTGCGTGCCATGGCGCGCCGCTGCATGGGCGCGCGTAAGTGGCTGGTAAGTTGCTACGCTTAATCTTGCCGGCATGGGTAGTTTGCGAAGATCGCGCACGATCGTGCCTGTATCGCGCGCCCATGCATGCCGGATGCCACAATGGCGGCTCCCGGCGCAAGCCAATAGCGCCGTGCCCGCATGCGGGCGGCGGCGCACGGAGACGGCGCGCACGGGCATTGAAGATGCTCATGCGTGTCCACGAGTTTGACGTTTCATCTTCACCAAGGGGTTGTCGATGTCTGCGATTGAATCGGTTCTTCAGGAACGCCGCGTCTTTGCGCCTTCCGAGCAAACGGTGGCTGGCGCCACGGTGTCCGGCATGGACGCATACAAGGCGCTGTGCGCCGAAGCCGAACGCGATTACGAAGGCTTCTGGGCGCGCCTCGCGCGCGAAACCCTGAGCTGGCAAAAGCCCTTCACGAAGGTGCTCGACGAATCGAAGGCGCCGTTCTACACGTGGTTCGAAGACGGCGAACTCAATGCCTCGTACAACAGCCTCGACCGCCACGTCGAGGCGGGCAATGGCGAGCGCGTCGCGATCGTCTTCGAAGCCGACGACGGCACCGTCACGAACGTCACGTACAAGGACCTGCTCGCGCGGGTGTCGCGCTTCGCCAATGCGCTGAAGAAACGCGGCGTGAAGAAGGGCGACCGCGTGGTCATCTACATGCCGATGTCGGTGGAAGGCGTGGTCGCGATGCAGGCTTGTGCACGCATTGGCGCGACGCACTCGGTCGTGTTCGGCGGCTTCTCGTCGAAGTCGCTCAACGAACGCATGGTCGACGTGGGCGCGGTCGCGCTCATCACCGCCGACGAACAGATGCGCGGCGGCAAGGCGCTGCCGCTGAAGAACATCGCCGACGAAGCGCTCGCCATGGGCGGCTGCGAAGCGGTGCACAGCGTGATCGTCTACAAGCGCACGGGCGGCAAGGTTACATGGCACGAAGGCCGCGACCAGTGGATGCACGAGCTTTCGGCAGCCGAGAGCGACACGTGCGCGCCGGTGCCGGTGGGCGCGGAACACCCGCTCTTCATCCTCTACACGTCGGGCTCGACGGGCAAACCGAAGGGCGTGCAGCACAGCACGGGCGGCTACCTGCTGTGGGCCGCGCAAACGATGAAGTGGACTTTCGATCACAAGCCCTCGGACGTGTTCTGGTGCACGGCCGACATCGGCTGGATCACGGGCCACAGCTACATCGCCTATGGCCCGCTCACGATCGGCGCGACCCAGGTCGTGTTCGAAGGCGTGCCCACGTACCCGAACGCCGGCCGCTTCTGGGACATGATCGCCAAGCACAAGGTCACGGTGTTCTATACCGCGCCCACGGCGATCCGCTCGCTCATCAAGGCATCCGAAGCCGACGCGAAGGTGCACCCGAAGAGCTATGACCTTTCTTCGCTGCGCATTCTCGGCACGGTCGGCGAGCCGATCAATCCCGAAGCGTGGATGTGGTACTACGAAAACGTGGGCGCCAAGCGCTGCCCGATCGTCGACACGTGGTGGCAAACCGAAACCGGCGGCCACATGATCACGCCGCTGCCGGGCGCGACGCCGCTCGTGCCGGGTTCGTGCACGCTGCCGCTACCGGGCATCATGGCCGCGATCGTCGACGAAACCGGCCAGGACGTGCCGAACGGGCAGGGTGGCATTCTCGTCGTGAAGCGTCCGTGGCCCGCAATGATCCGCAACGTCTGGGGACAACCCGAGCGCTACAAGTCGGGCTACTTCCCCGAGGAACTCGGCGGCAAGCTGTATCTGGCCGGCGACGGCAGCGTGCGCGACAAGGACACGGGCTACTTCACGATCATGGGCCGTATCGACGACGTGCTGAACGTCTCGGGCCACCGCCTCGGCACGATGGAGATCGAGTCGGCGCTGGTGGCGAATCCGCTCGTGGCCGAAGCCGCCGTGGTGGGCCGCCCCGACGACACCACCGGCGAAGCCGTGGTGGCGTTCGTGGTGCTCAAGGCCACGCGTCCGCAGGGCGACGAGGCCGTGAAGCTCGCCAACGATCTGCGCGCCTGGGTGGGCAAGGAGATCGGGCCGATCGCCAAGCCCCGCGACATCCGCTTCGGCGAGAACCTGCCGAAGACGCGCTCGGGCAAGATCATGCGCCGTCTGCTGCGCTCGCTCGCGAAGGGCGAGGCGATCACGCAGGACGTCTCCACGCTGGAAAACCCGGCGATTCTGGACCAGCTCGGCGAATCGCTCTAAACGCCGAGGCTCGCGCGGCGCCTTGCCTGGCGCCGCGCGCCGCATCGATCCCCGCATTGCCCCGGATTGCCGGCCCTACGCGTTTTTGCTACACAGGCGCATGGCCGCGCCACACACGACTCCGCAGAACAATCTCAATCCATTGCCTGAGCCACCTCCGGTGAGCGAGGCGATGGCGCGCGCGCATCGGCGCTACTGGCGCTTCAATCTCGCGCTGATCGCCGTGCTCATGACGATTGGCTTCCTGGTCTCGTTCGTCGCGCCGCTCTTTGCGCGGCAGCTCGCCGATCTGCGCTTCGCAGGCTTCAGCCTGCCGTTCTACCTCGGCGCACAGGGCGCGATCCTGCTCTACGTGCTGCTCGTGGCGATCTATATCGTGCTGATGCAGCGCGCCGACCGCGTACTGCAAGCCGCGCTCGAAGCCGATATCGCCATTCGCGAAGCCAGCAAGGCACAGCAACGATGAGGCTTGCGCACCGGCTCATACGCTCCTATGCGTTGTACACGCTCGGCTTTCTCGCCTTCGTCTACGTGATGTGGCGTATCGAGCTTTCCACCGGCCCCGGCATGTGGATCGGCTATGTGTTCCTGTTCGTGCCGATCGCGGTATATGCGGTGATCGGGCTGCTTTCGCGCACCTCGGACCTCGTCGAATACTACGTGGCGGGGCGGCGTGTGCCGTCGTTCTTCAACGGCATGGCGACGGCCGCCGACTGGCTTTCCGCCGCGTCGTTCATCGGCCTTGCGGGTTCGCTCTACGCGAGCGGCTACGACGGCCTCGCTTACCTGATGGGGTGGACGGGCGGCTACTGCCTCGTCGCCTTCCTGCTGGCGCCGTATGTGCGCAAGCTCGCGCGCTACACGATCCCCGACTTCCTCGGCACGCGCTTTTCGAGCAACCTCGTGCGTGCGCTCGCCGTGCTCGCGACCATCCTCTGCTCGTTCGTCTATCTCGTCGCGCAGATCCAGGGCGTGGGGCTGATCGCCACGCGCTTCATCGGCGTGGATTTCGCCATCGGCATTTTCTGCGGGCTGGCGGGCATTCTCGTGTGTTCGTTTCTCGGCGGTATGCGCGCCGTGACGTGGACGCAGGTCGCGCAATACATCATTCTCATCGCGGCCATTCTGATTCCGGTTTCGCTGATCGCGCATCGCGACGGCCTCGGCTGGCTGCCGCAAGTCGACTACGGCAACGTGATGCGGCGCGTGGAAGCGCTCGAGCATGACGTGCGCGGTGCAAGCACCGAAGCCACCGTGCGCGACGCTTACCGCGAGCGCGCGGCGCAATGGCAGACGCGGCTCGACACGCTGCCGCAGTCGTACGTTGCGGAGAAGACGCACCTCGTCGAATCGCTTGCGAACCTGCGCCGTCACAACGGCCCGCTGCGCGATATCGATTCGCTCGAACGTGAATTGAGCGCCTTCCCGCGCGACGTGGATGCCGCACGCATGGTGTGGACGCGCCAGCGCGACGACCTGCTCGAGCGCGCCGCGCCGCCCGTGCCGATGAACGAACCGTTTCCCGCCGACGACGATGCCCAGCGGCGCATTCATCAACGCAACTTCCTGTCGCTGCTCCTGTGTCTTTCGCTTGGCACGGCGAGCCTGCCGCACATCCTCACTCGCTACAACACGACGACCTCGGTGGCCTCGGCTCGGCGCTCGGTGGGCTGGACGCTGTTTTTCGTCGCGCTCTTCTATCTGACCGTGCCGGTGCTCGCGGTGCTGATCAAGTTCGAGATCCTCACGCATCTGGTGGGGCAGCGCTTCGACGATCTGCCGCAATGGGTCATGCAATGGCGGCGCGTCGAGCCATACCTCATCAGCATTGCGGATATGAACAACGACGGCGTGGTGCGCTGGAGCGATATCCAGATGCAGCCTGACATGGTCGTACTCGCTGCGCCGGAAATCGCGGGGTTGCCGTATGTGATGTCGGGGCTCATCGCATCGGGTGCGCTCGCGGCTGCGCTTTCGACCGCAGACGGTCTGCTGCTCACGATCTCGAACGTGCTCTCACACGATGTGTACTACCACATGGTCAGTCCGGGCGCGTCGAGCCAGCGGCGCGTGACGATGTCGAAGATCCTGCTGCTCGGCGTGGCGCTGTTCGCCTCGTATGTGGCGTCGCTCAACGCGGGCAACATTCTTTTTCTGGTGGGGGCGGCGTTTTCGCTCGCGGCGTCGAGTCTTTTTCCGGTGCTTGTGCTCGGCGTGTTCTGGAAGCGCACGACGCGCCTGGGCGCCGTGGCCGGCATGATCGCGGGCCTGACCGTGTGCGTCTATTACATCGTCTCGACGTACCCGTTCTTCACGCAGCTCACGGGCTTCGCGGGCCCGCGATGGTTTGGCATCGAGCCCATCAGCTCTGGCGTGTTCGGTGTGCCCGCAGGCTTTCTCGTGGCGATCGGCGTGAGTCTCATCGATCGCAAGCCGGACGCGTATACGCTCGCGCTGGTGGACTATATCCGCCATCCGTGAGAGTGGGGACCTGATTGCCGGTGTGCGGTCGAGCACTTAAAAAACGGGCGGCCGAGGCGATACTGAAGTCCTCTCGTTCCCGCGCCGGTCCTCGAAGCAGTACGCGGGAATTCGGCGTCGGGCTGCGGCCCGACGCCTTTTTCTGCTTGCCTGTTCTGGTCGATTCGGACTTCCTTCCAACGTTGCGTGTTCAACGACCGGCGGCGCTGCTGTTCTCGTTGCGCCCATCAAGTCATCCGTTTTTTGTCCGATAACTAGCGGGAGCGTGCGATGCACGCGTGTCCGGCGCATCCGTAGATAGCCCTGGCGGCTACGGTACAATTTCGCGCGCCGCCGGCCTCGGACTCGTGGTGAATCGAGCCGAAAAAGGGCGTTTTCTCGGGGAAATCATTGAAGCGCGTTGCACTCAGCCTGATCATTTTCGGCGCCTTTACGGCGCCCGCCGCTTTTGCCAAATGCTGGGGCAACGATGCCTTCCAGAACTGCGTCGACGAATCGGGCAATTCGTACACGGTGCAGCGCTTCGGCAATACGTCTACCGTCAACGGGTATCAGCAGAAGCTGCCGGGCGAGGCCTGGGAGCAGACCGGCGCGTCGATTGGCGACACGACGTTCATCACCGGGCAGGCTGCCGATGGGTCGACGTGGACCGAGACGATCACGAACTACGGCAACGGCACGCGAACGATCTCGGGGATGGATGGCAAAGGGCTCGTGTACAACAAGTATTGCACTGTGAGCGGGTGTAATTGAGGGCGTTTGGACGTGCCCCGCGCACGTTATCCCCTCTCTGGCGGGCTATTTGATGGGCTGGAAAAACAAAAACCCCGTAAGTCATTGCGCTTACGGGGTTCCGGCGTTTTGTTCTGGCGGAGAGAGGGGGATTCGAACCCCCGATAGGCTATTAACCTATACACGCTTTCCAGGCGTGCGACTTAAACCGCTCATCCATCTCTCCGGCGGGAGGCGAATTATAGCAGACTCCGCGCGCCGGAGGAAAGCGCTCGCGCAGCGCCTGGCACGATCTGCGCTTTGCAAAGTCCCTCGCGCACCCTAAGCAACGCAGAATTCGTTCGTTCCCCGCTTGCCGGGCATTCCGTAACGTTGCCGCACCGGCCTTGCAGCCGCCTCGCAAGGACCGCGTAGCGACAACCACCACACGCAACGGAACGCCCCGCATGAACAACAAAAACGCCTCTTTCACACGCCGCCCGCTAACCGCCGCTCTCGCGCTCGCCTTCGCCGCGTCGGGCGCCACTATCGCCACGAGTGCCCACGCGCAAAGCAGCGTCACACTCTACGGCATCGTCGACGCGGGCCTCGCTTACGTGCACAACGCCCAGGGCGCGAACGGCCTGAACCAGTCCACGCTCGTCAAGCTCAGCAGCGGCAACCTTTCGGGCAGCCGCTGGGGCCTGCGCGGCACCGAGGATCTCGGCAACGGCCTCGCCGCCATCTTCCAGCTCGAAAACGGCTTCAACGTGGGTACCGGCGCGCTCGGGCAGGGCAGCCGCGAATTCGGGCGCAAGGCGATCGTCGGTCTTGCCAGCACGACGTGGGGCACGCTCACGCTCGGCCGCCAGTACGATCCGCTCGTCGATCTCGTGCAGCCGCTCACCGCTGACGGTCCGTTCGGCGGCGTGTTCGGCACGCCTGGCGACCTCGACAACTACGACAACAGCCTGCGCGTGAGCAACTCGGTCAAGTACGCGAGCCCGCTCGTCGCAGGGCTGCAGTTCGAGGCGCTGTACGGTTTTGGCGGCGTGGCCGGCGCGAGCGGCAGCGGCCAGACTTACAGCTTCGGCGCCGCCTACTCGAACGGGCCGCTCTCGCTCGCGGCCGGCTATTTCTTCGCCAATGGCGGCAGCACGCTCACTGCCGGCGTGCGCAGCTGGACGAGCAGCTCGGATAGCCTCTTCAACACGGTCATCAATCAGGGCTTTGCGAGCGCAACCTCCATCCAGATCATGCGCGCAGGCGGCAGCTATGCGGTGGGCGCATTGAGCTTCGGGCTGGCCTACTCGAACACCCAATACGCAAACGATGCGTACTCGACCTTCCACCAAACCGCCAAATTCAATAGCGGCTCGGCGTTCCTGAATTACCAGATCACACCGGCGCTGCGCGCGGGCGCGGGCTACAACTACACGTCGCTCACCGGGCCCTCGTCAGCGCACTACAACCAGGTGAACCTCGGCAGCGACTACTCGCTCTCCAAACGCACCGATCTCTACGCGCTCGCCGGTTACCAGAAGGCGAGTGGCCGCACGCTCGACGCAAAGGGTTCGAGTGTCGTTGCGCAGGCATCGATCGGCGACTTCGGCGTGAGTTCGGGCGCCGACAATCAGGCGCTTGTCGTAGTGGGTATCCGTCACAAGTTCTGACGCCAGAACGGAGCCACGCGGCGAGCGTCGGCAGCCGCGCGGGGGATCGCCGATAATGCTTCGTCGATCCCCCGAGGAGAATCTGCTTGAAGGTCAGCGAAGCCGTCACGAGCCGCAAGTCCGTGCGCCAGTTTTTGCCCGATCCGGTGGACCCCGCCGTCATTCGCCGGGTACTCGATACCGCTGCGCGCGCGCCTTCGGGCGGCAATCTGCAGCCGTGGCATGTTCATGTCGTGGGCGGCGAATCGCTCGCGAAGCTCAAGTCGATCATGGCCGATCGCATTGCGCAGGTGCCTGCGGGCGAGCCGATGGAGTACGACGTGTATCCGCGCGAGCTGGGTTCGCCATATCGCGAGCGTCGTTATCAGGTGGGCGAGGATCTTTACCGCAGCATCGACGTCGCGCGCGAGGACCGGCCGGGCAGGCTACGGCAATTCGCGCGCAACTACGCGTTTTTCGACGCGCCGCTCGCGCTTTTTTGCAGCGTAGATCGTCAGATGGGGCCGCCGCAATGGGCCGACCTCGGCATGTTCCTGCAGACGGTGATGCTGCTCCTGCGCGAAGCCGGCCTGCATAGCTGCGCGCAGGAATGCTGGGCGCGCTACGCGCAAAGCGTTGGCCAGTTTCTCGCGTTGCCGCGCGAACGCATGGTGTTCTGCGGCATGGCGATCGGTCACGAAGACCCGGACGCGCCCATCAACCAGTGGCGCTCGGCGCGGGTCCCGCTCGACGAATTCGTGCAATTCGACGGCGTTTAAGCGTCAAGAATAGCTAACGTTAGCAATACATATTGCTTACAGTGCAGCGCGAATGCGCGCGGCCAGCGCTTCGAGCTGCGCCATGTCGGCCATTTCACGCGCATGCGGGCGCAGTTCTTCGCCCGCGCGGCGCGGAATCAGGTGGAAGTGCACGTGCGGTACGGTCTGCCCGGCGGCGGCGCCGTTGAACTGCGCGATCAAGAGGCCTTCGGGCGCAAGCACCTTGCGCATCGCGACCGCCATCTTCTGCACCGTCGCCATCGCGGCGGCGCCGGCTTCCAGTGAAAGCTCATAGATGAACTCGGCGCCTTCCTTCGGCAGCACGAGCAGGTGGCCTTCGGATTGAGGCATGACGTCCATGATCGCGAGCGTAGCGTCGTCCTCGTACACCTTGATGCAGGGTGCTTCGCCGCGCAGGATGCGCGCGAAGATGTTCTTGTCGTCGTAGGCCATTGTCGGTATCTCCAGTTCGGGCGCGCCGTTTGCTGGCGCCAGGGCGATGGGTTTCGTCGAGTTTGCGATTATGGCCCGCCCCGTATGGCTTGTGCGTGTTCCTGCACAATTTTTGAAGTAGGTGCATCATAGAGTTTCTCGCAGCGCGCGCGACGACGAATGTCTTGATAGCAACCTCTTGAATGGCATCGGAGCAAGGTACCAAGGACCCGACTCCTGCCGCATGGAGCACGTATGGCAACGACTGATCTCGAAGCAGCTCAACCCGTTCGTGAGGCCACCGTTTCCGGGGCCTGGCGGTTTATAGCCCAGCTATTGGCGCGCGCTGACGTGAAATTCAACGGCACACGGCCGTGGGACATGCGCATCCACGATCCGCAGTTACCCGAGCGCGTATTGGCGCTCGGCAACCTGGGCCTCGGCGAGGCCTACATGGACGGCCAGTGGGATTGCGAGCAACTCGACGAATTCTTCGCACATGTGTTGCGCGCGCATCTAGACGACCAGATCGATCCCTCCCGTCTCGTCTTCTACGCGCTCAAGGCGCGCCTCATGAACCGCCAGACCGTGCGCAGGGCATGGAAGGTGGGCCAGCAGCACTACGACATCGGCAACGAGTTCTACGAGGCCATGCTCGACAAGAACATGGCCTACACCTGCGGCTACTGGTCGGGCGGCGCGAAAACGCTCGACGAGGCGCAGGACGCCAAGCTCGATCTCATCTGCCGCAAGCTGGGCCTGAAGCCTGGCATGCGCCTGCTCGACATCGGCTGCGGGTGGGGCAGCCTTATGAAGTTCGCGGCCGAACACTATGGCGTGTCGTGCGTGGGCGTGACGATCTCGAAGGAGCAGGCCGCGCTCGGCGCCGAGCGCTGCAAGGATCTGCCGGTTGAATTCCGCCTGCAGGACTACCGGTTGCTCGACGAGAAGTTCGACCGCATTGCGAGCGTGGGCATGTTCGAGCACGTGGGCCCGAAGAACTATCGCACCTATATGGAAGTCGCGCACCGCTGTCTTGCCGACGACGGCCTGTTCGTACTGCACACCATTGGCAAGAACCGCCGCGACACCACGCCCGATCCGTGGATCGACAAATACATCTTCCCGAACGGCGAGCTGCCGACCATCGGCCAGATCGCCGACGCTTCGGGCGGCCTGTTCGTGGCCGAAGACCTGCATAACTTCGGCGCCGACTACGACCGCACGCTGATGGCCTGGCACGCGAATTTCGAGGCCGCGTGGCCGCGTTTCAAGGCGCAGATGGGCGAGCGCTTCTATCGCATGTGGCGCTACTACCTGCTTTCGTGCGCCGGAGCGTTCCGTGCGCGCGACATCCAGTTGTGGCAGTGGGTGTTTTCGAAGAACGGTTTGCTGGGCGGGTATCAGCGTCCTGCCTGATCTTCCCGTCGCATCATTAATGCGGCCGCGTTTCGCGAATGGCGAACGCGGCCGTTTTCGTTGCCGATCAGCGAACCAGTGCCGATACCGTTGCAATGCCAAGGATCGTCATGACGACCGAGGCGCACACGTGAATGGCGATTTCGCCCGCGGCCCAGCCGAAACGTCCGTGCTGCAGATGCGAAACGACTTCGGCTGAGAAGGTCGAGAACGTGGAGAGGCCGCCCATCAAGCCGGTAATGACAAAGAGGCGCCATTCGGAGGAGAGTTGGGGCATGCGCCCGAAATAGGCGACTGCGACGCCGATCACATAGCCCGCGATGATGTTCGACGCAAGCGTGCCGAGCGGCAGGTCAGGGTAGAGGGCATTCAGGCGTAGCCCGAGAACCCAGCGCAACAGCGAACCGAGCGCGCCGCCAATGCCGACGGCGAGGATGGACAGATACATGGTCTGGAGTGGTTGAGGGCGCAATATGAGCCGGCGCGCCATGCCTCCGGCTCTGTCTTTCTACCGTTTTTCGACCACGGAGTGTAGCACCGGCCGGGACCGCCGGTTTCACGCCGCAGCGGTTTGCCCTGAGACCACGTCCCGCCCGGGTTCTGCCGCGAAGCCACGCCGGGCGGCGTGTCAGACGATCCCGCCGTTCGCGCGCAGCACCTGGCCGTTGACCCAGCCGCCGTCCGGGCCCGCGAGGAACGACACGACATTTGCAATGTCGTCGGGTTGCCCGAGGCGCTGCAGCGGCGGCATGTTCGCGAAATGCTGGACCTGTTCTTCGGTCTTGCCGCTGAGGAATAGTTCTGTCGCCACCGGCCCCGGCGCCACCGCGTTCACGCAGATCGAGCGGCCGCGCAGCTCGCGTGCGAACACACGCGTGATCGTCTCCACGGCCGCCTTGCTGGCCGTATAGAGCGCGTAGCCCGGCAGATTCATCGCGAGCACGGAGGTCGAGAAGTTGATCACGCGGCCGCCATCCGCGAGTTTCGTCGCCGCTTCGCGCAGCGTGTTCAGCGTGCCGCGCACGTTGATGTCGAACGTTTCGTCGTAGATCGCGTCGGTCGAATCGGCAACTGTGACCGTCTTCATGATGCCCGCGTTATTCACGAGCAGTGTGGGCTGGCCCAGCGTTTCGGCGGTGTTGTCGAAGAGACGGCGCACGTCGTCGGTCTTCGCGACGTTCGCTTGCACCGCAATCGCGCGACCGCCGCCCGCCGCGATCTTCGCGACGAGCGCCTCGGCTTCGGCGCTGCGCGAAGCGTAGTTGATGACGACGGCGTAACCGTCGCGCGCGAGACGTTCGGCAATGGCGGCGCCGATGCCGCGCGAGGCGCCCGTGACGATGGCGACGCCGCGCGAATTCGTGGAGGCATTCATGATCGGAGTCCTTCTCGTAAGTGGTGAGAACGGGCTCGATCATGGACGAAACCGCGGCGGCGATCATTGCGCGCCGCCGGGTTTCATCATTCCATTTCGATTAACAATGCTGCACGGCGGCGCTCAGTAGGCGATGCAGACGGATTTCGTCTCCGTGTACGCGTCGATGATCGCGCGGCCATGCTCGCGCCCGATGCCCGAGGCCTTGAAGCCGCCGAAGGGCAATGCCGGGTCGACCATGTTGTGCGTGTTGACCCATACCGTGCCCGCCTGCACGCCGTCCACGACGCGCAGCGCGCGGTCGAGCTGGTTGGTCCAGACACTCGCGCCCAGACCGTACTCCGAAGCATTCGCCGCCGCGACGGCTTCTTCGACGTCGTCATACGGCATGGCGACGAGCACCGGCCCGAACACCTCTTCGCGCACGACGGTAAGCGGCTTGTTGGTCGCGTTCGCAATCACCGTGGGCTCGATGAAGAAGCCGGGCCGATTGCCGCCGCCGCCGCCCGCCACGACCTCGCCGCCTTCGGCGCGACCCTGCGCGATCATGCCGGCGACCTTGGCGCGATGGCGCGCCGAAACGAGCGGGCCCATCTGCGCGGCCGCATCGAAACCCGAGCCGAGCACGGTTGCGCGCGCAACCTTAGCGATGCCATCGACGATCTCCTCAAAACGCGCGCGCGGCAGATACAGGCGCGAGCCTGCCGTGCAGACCTGGCCGTGATTGAAGAAGATCGCGCCGGCTGCGCCTTCGATCGCGCGCTGCGGATCGCAGTCGTCGAGCACGATCACGGGGCTCTTGCCGCCCAGTTCCAGCGAGACGCGCTTGAGATCGCTCGCGCATTGCTTGCCGATGAGGCGGCCCACTTCGGTCGAGCCCGTGAAAGTGACCTTGTCCACCTGCGCATGACGAACTAGCGCTGCGCCCGCCGTCTCGCCCTGGCCCGTGACGACATTGAACACGCCCGGCGGAAAGCCGGCTTCGTGCGCGAGCTCGGCGAGGCGGATGGCCGTGAGCGGGGTTTCTTCGGCGGGCTTGAGCACCACGGTGCAGCCGCAGGCGAGCGCGGGCGCGATTTTCCAGACCGCCATCAGCAGCGGGAAATTCCACGGCACGATCGCGGCGACCACGCCCGCGGGCACGCGCCGCGTGGAGGCGTTATAGCGCACGCCGGGCGGGAAAGCGAGCGAGAGATCCACGGTGCTGCCCTCGATCTTCGTGGCCCAGCCGGCCATATAGCGCAGCCATTGCACGCTGCCGCCCACTTCGAGCATCTTCGAGAAGGCGAGCAGCTTGCCCTGGTTGAGCGTTTCGAGCGCAGCAAGTTCGTCGCCGTGCTGTTCGACGAGGTCGGCGAGTTTGAGCAGCAGGCGCTCGCGCGCGGCGGGCGCCATACGCCGCCACGTGTCGGCTTCGAAGGCGCGGCGCGCGGCAATGACGGCAGCGTCGATGTCGGCGTCGCTGGCGTCGGGCACCTGCGCGATCTCCGCGCCCGTGGCGGGATTGAATACGGCAAACGTGCGGCCGTTGCCGCTTTCGCTAAAACGTCCGTCGACGAACATTTGTGTGCGGATCGTGTGCGTGAAGTCCTGGCGGTCCATACCGTCTCCTGATTTCGGTAGTGATGCGAACGTTTTTCGGTGAGTGTTTCAGCGTAAGTCGATTGTGCTGCCCGTAGCGAGGGCGGCTGACGCAGGGTAGGGCGTGTGTGCACGGAATCGGCGTGGCATTGCGAATGCGTATGCGCATGCAAGATTGAGCGCGCCCGCAACGATGAACAGCGCGTAAAAGCCCTGTCCGAAGCCCCATGACGTGGTGGCGAGCGCCGCGCCTGCCAGCATGCCCGCGTGATGTGCGAGGCCCGGGCAGCCGGTACCCGAGGCGCGCGACGTTCGCCCGCCGCGTATGAGCGTGGGGAGCGTCAGGTAGTCGAGCACGGCGAATGCGGGGGCAGCAAGCGCAGCCCACGGCGCGAGGCAATCGAACGTCAGCGCGGCGAGCAGTCCGCCACGCAATACGAAGAGCACGAGCAGTGCGCGCCGGTAATCGACGCGATCGGCGAGCCAGCCTGCGAGGCTCACCACGGCGAGTGACGTCACAACCTGCGTCACGGACATCGCAGTGCCGCCGCAGAGCGCGAAAAACTGGAAGCGCGCGAGCACGCCGCTCGACAGGCCTGCAAGCAGCGCGGGTGCGATGAGCAGCATGCCGTTGCGCCACACGGGCGCCGTTGCGTGCGTATGCACCGACCTTGCCGCGCTATCGCGCGTGCGCCGCAAGTGCATGCACGCCGCGGCGATCAAGGCGACGCCGCCCAGGATGAGCGGCGTCTGCGAGAGCGTTGCTCCTGCGTGCGCGCCGGCGCCCATTGCCGCCATCGTGAGTGCGAGTGCGCTCGCGATCGGCACTGTGGGGTGCGTGGCGAAGCTGCGCGCAAGCACGCCCGGAATCAACGCCATCGCAGGCAGGGCAAGCGCGCTCGCGGCGAATGCGGCAAACGGCGCGCCGGCCGGCATCGCCGCGATCATGACGCCTCCCGCAAGCGCGCTCGCGCCGCCCGTGATCGACGCCCAGACGCACAGCAGGCGTGCGGCGTGCATTACATCGAGGCGGCGCTCGCGCGGCATCATCGCGCGCTCACTGCTTGCTGTGGCAGCACGATTTTGCTTCGGGCGCGTCTGCGCGGTCCTGCACGCTGTGCGGATCGCGCCCGCCCGGCAGGTCCATCGCGGGATTGCCGTAGAAGAAGTTGTTGGGCTTGAGCATGAAGCCCGCATACTCCACCGGCATCACGGGGAAATCCTCGGGCTTGCACACGTGCGTGTGGCCGAAGCTGTGCCACAGCACGATGTCCTCGTTCTCTACGTTGCGGTTCGCCTCGATATAGCGCGGCAGGCCGTCGCCGCCGGCGTGCTGGTTCGGGTAGTCGCCGCTCGCGTAGCGCTGCGTCGTGTCGTACGGTGTGACCCACACGTGGCGCGTGGCGAAGCCGCCGCGCTGGCGCACCTTCGAGTCGGGATCGGCGAGCATGAGCGGCGAGTCGTTGACGATGAGCTTGTAGCCCGGATTCGCGCCGACGCGGTTCTTCACGTTCGGGTTCACCACTTTCCAGAAGCGCCCCGTCTGACCACTGGCGTTACGCGCCGCTTCCTGCTCGGTCTTGAGCACGCGCCTGGTCGTATCGAACACGTTGCCGTATGGATTCCCGGCACCCATCGCGCGCGGCACGAATTCGTGCTCGGTGACGGAGTTCTTCTCGCCGTCCACCATCATGTGCAAGCGCGCGTTGAAGAAGTGCTGATGCGTCGGGCCACCCAGGTTCTCTGTGACCATGCCGCCCCACGGGTAACTGTCGCCATCCGCCACCGCGGAAGTCTGGATGATGCCCGTGAGCTTGCATTCGAGCTGGATCGTACCGTCCTGATAGAAGTACCAGTAAAAGCCGTAATCGTAGTTGCCCACTGTTGCGAAGAACGAGATCACGAGGCGGCGCGAACGGCGCATCTCGAACACACCGGTGCGGAACTCGTAGTGCTTCCAGAGCGTGCCGTAATCCTCTTCGTGCAGACACACGGCGTTCTTCATGGTGAAGCCGTTGCCGAAGTCGTCGGCGGACGGAATGTCGAAATAGCGGATCGTGCCGAGGCAATCGCAGCCCAGTTCGAGCTGGTTCGCGAGCTTGCCGAGTCCGTATTCGCCCGCATCGAACGCGCTTTTCCAGTAATGGTTCGTGGTGGGGTCCGAGTAGGGCACGCACATCTCGGTCACGCTCGCGCGGTAGACGATCGGGCGCGGCGCGCTCTTGCCGTCGTCCCATGTGATCTGGTGCAGCACGAGCCCTTCGCGCGGCGTGAAACCCACGCGGAATTTCCAGTTCTGCCAGCTAACCTGCCAGCCGTCTATCGTGAAGCTCGGGCCTTCGGGCTGACTGATTGAGAGCGGCTTGACGGTGTCACGCGGCTTGCCGAGGCTCGGCGTGTCGTAGTTGTGCCTGGCGCGCGGAATGGGGATGATGCGGCCGTCGTCGATCAGCTCGATCACCTTGTGCGCGAGCAGGTCCACCACGGCGACGACGCCTTCGATGGGATGCGCGTAACCATTGTCGGTCAGGGACTCGCGGTAGTAGCTCACGCAGCGCACGAGGCGGCGGCCGTTTTCGTTCGGGCGGTCGAACGCGCCCGCGGAGAACGGGTCGACCTGCACGCGCTCGAGTTCGTCTTCGGTGAGGCCGCGCTTTTTCACGGCCTCGCGCCATGCTGCGTCTTCCTTGACGATGCGCTCCGCGTTCATGAAGTCTTCGATCATCACGGGCGGCTGGCCATAGGGCGCGTTTTGCAAGGCGAGCGCCTTACGCAATTCCACTTTCTTCTCGCGCAGGTCCACCACGAATTCGAGCGTCTGGCTGCGGGTGCGATCGATCGCGATGACGAAGGCGCGGCGCGAGAAGTAATCGCCATGCTTGTACGCGAGCACTTCCGCCTTGGGCGGCTCGCACAGTTCGGTGACAGGAAAGCGCCCAAAATCATCGAGCTGCTCGGCGGCTTTCACGATGTCACAGGCCAGCTGCATTTCGGCGAGGCTCAACGGGTCGAGCGGATGCGCGTTCGGATTCGTGTTCATAAGCATTTCGTAAGGATGGCGTTGGGCGCAACAGGGCATGGGACGGTATGAAGAAACCGCATTCGTCTCATGCGATGTCGATGGGTCAATCGTAGAAACGCCGCATTTTTTTCGCGCTTGCAAAACGCGCCAAAGGGGCGATAGAGTGCGCCAGAGACGATCGACTGTTAAATCCGTCGGCGCATACAGGCCCTAATGGAGCGAGACATGAAAAGAGTGCCTGTCAATAGCGGTTTCCCGATGATTCGCGGTGCCGTGATGGGTCCCATCGTGCGTGCACTCGACGCCGCCGGTGCGGACTGCGATGCATTGCTGGCCGAGTTCGGCCTGAGTCGCCGGCAGCTTTCCAATCCGTATGAAATCGTGGCGCTCGGGCGCTACGTGGGCGCGTTCGAACGCGCGGCGCAGGTCCTCGACGAACCCTTTCTCGGCCTGCGCTTAGGCGCCGAATTGCAGCTCACGGAACTGGGGCCGGCTGGCCTCGTGTTCATGTCGTCGCCTACACTCGGCGCCGCAATCCGTAAGTTCACCGACACGCTCGGCTCGTGGCAAAGCGCGACGGCCGTCGATCTCGTGAGCGACAACGCATGGCCGATGTGGAGCTATCGCATCGCGCATACGCAAATCTGGCCGCGCCGGCAGGACGCCGAGTACAGCGTCTCCGCCATGTGCCACATGATTCGCCAGGTGCGAGGCGCAGCATGGACGCCGTGCGAGATTCATTTCGAGCACGCCGCGCCCGAGGACCTCAAGCCTTATTTGCGCCTCTTTCGCGTGCCCGTGCGCTTCCAGCAGCCGGCCAACGGCGTGGTCCTGCACCCGCACGATCTCGACACGCCGCTCAAGAGCGCCGACGTGCAGATGGCGCGCATGATGGAGCGCCACGCCACCGACCTGATTTCGCGCGACACGATTCCGCATACGCTCGTGGACCAGGTGCGCGATCTCGTGACGCGCCGGCTCGCGCGCGAAAAGCTCGTGGTCGGCGATATCGCCAAGGACCTCGGGCTTTCGGACCGCTCTTTGCAGCGGCATCTCGCCGACGCCGGGACCTCTGTGCGCCAGATCATTCGCGAAGAGCGCGAGCGCAGCGTGGCGGTGCTGCGCGAGCAGGAGGGCATGACCAACGCGGCCGTGGCCCGCGCCGTGGGTTATGCCGACGCCACCGTGCTATGGCGTGCGACGCGCAACTGGGGCCGTGCAGGCGCCAAGCGACCCCGCTAGCGCGCAAGTGGTGAAAGAGAATTGACGGCTTTCAGTAAGCTTGTGGGCTGAAGTACGGATTCCCGGCTCGCGGCATTAATCAGGATGCCGAAGGTAATATCGACCGCTTCAGCGCGGTTAAGTGAAAACCCGCTCCAGCCCTGGCGCACTTTATCGAGTAATTGGCGCGTTGCGCCAAGTCGGCGAGTTTATTAGCTGCCTACCATGCGCTCAATCCGAATCGGGAAATTCGATTCGTCGAGCGCCGGAGGCACGCGGTTCTTCATCGTGTCGTATGGCGAACCCAGAACAGACACCCGCAGAGGCAACGATGAACGAACCGTATTCTTCTCCCGCTCACCTCGTTGGAGACAACGCGGCAGTGGACTCACAGCGCAGCTTGCTCGGGCTTTGGCAGATCGTCTTTCTCGTCATTTCCGCGGCGGCGCCGCTCACCGGCATGCTGGGCGCGGTGCCACCTGCCATCAGCCTTGGCAATGGCGCGGGCATTCCCGGCGCATTCGTGATCGCGGGCGTCGTGCTGCTCGTGTTCAGCGTGGGCTTCGCTTCAATGAGCCGCCACATCGTGCGTGCCGGCGCGTTCTACGCGTACATCACGGCGGGTTTCGGCCGACCTGTTGGCATGGCCGGCGCACTCGTCGCGCTGCTCTCGTACACGAGCATCCAGATCGCGTTGTACGGCCTGTTCGGTTTCTTCTGCACGGTGGTGCTCGGGCCACTGCTGCATAGTTCGCTGCCGTGGTACGCGTATTCATTCGCGTGCCTCGTCGTCGTGCAGTTCACCGGCATTCGCGGCATCGACCTGAACAGCCGCCTGCTCGGCGTGCTCATGTGTCTCGAACTCGGCATCCTGCTGCTGCTGAGCCTCGCGATCGTGATTCATCATGGTGGACCGGATGGCCTGACGCTCGCGCCGTTTTCGCCGCGCCACGTTTTCAGCGGCCACCTCGGCATCGCGGTGATGTTCGCGCTCGCGTCGTTCATCGGTTTCGAGGCCACGGCGATCTACGGCAAGGAGTGCCGCGACCCGAAGGTGACGGTGCCGCGCGCCACCTATGTTTCCGTCACGCTGATTCTCGTGTTTTTTGCGTTCGTCACGTGGGCTATCGTTTGCGCCTATGGCATCAGCAACGTCACGGACGTCGCGACGAAACAGCCGGGCGACTTCTGGTTCATCCAGTCGACGAAGTACCTGGGCGGCGCGATGACCACGACGATGAGCTTCCTGCTGCTTTCCAGCATCTTCGCGAGCCTGCTGTCGTTCCACAACACGATCGTGCGTTACATCCACGCGCTTGCGGGTGAGGGGATTCTTCCCGCGGTGCTCGATCGCCTGCATCCGAAGTATGGATCGCCGTATCTCGCGAGCTATCTGCAGACACTTTCGGTCGCTGTGCCGGTGGGCCTTTTCGTTCTCGCGGGCAGCGATCCGTTCAACATCGTGTTCAGCTGGGGCTCGGCGCTCGGCACCATCGGCATCGTCATGCTGCAGGCGGTCACGAGCTTTTCGGTGGCGGCGTTTTTCCGCGCCACGAAGAAGGACACGCGACTGTGGCACGCGTTCCTCGCGCCGGTGCTGGGCGGCTGCGGTCTGCTCTCCATCGGCATCGTGCTGATCGGCAATCTCGACGCGCTCGCCGGTTCCGATAGCCCGGTCGTACGTGCGTTCCCATGGGTCGTGCTCGCGGTGGCGCTGATCGGCGTGCTGATTGCTTTCGTGCTCAAGCGTTCGCGGCCGGACATCTACGCGCGCTTCGGCCAATAACGACTTGCCCGGGACGCGTCTCGCGTCAAGCCCTCGATTCCCGCAGTTCCTGACTCGTGCGGCGCGCTCCCGGCGCCGCGCTTCGGCCGCGCACGCGCATGCAGCGCAGCGGCCCATCTCCCTTCGACAAGACAACGACATGGCAAATCTCGTCAATCGCACAGCGCTGGCGCTGGCTTCGTGCGCCCTCGCGACGAGCGCACTCGCGCAATCTTCAGTCACGCTTTACGGCACGGTGGACGCGGGCCTCATCTATTCGACCAACCAGCAGACCACGCACGCAGACGGCAGCACGAGCGGCCACGCCAACTGGCAACTGGGCGGCGGCAACCTCGTGCCGTCGCGCTGGGGTCTCACGGGCAGCGAGGACATTGGCGGCGGCACGAGCGTCAATTTCACGCTCGAAAACAGCTTCTTCTCGCAGAACGGCGCACTCCTGCAGGGCGGCACGCTCTTCAACCGCAACGCCTGGGTGGGCGTGGCGAATAGCCACTACGGCACGCTCACGCTGGGTCGCCAGTACGATCCGTTTTCCGACGATCTGGGCGCCTATGTGTCGAGCAATAACTGGGCAACGCTCTATGGCTCGCACTTCGGCGACGTGGACAATCTCAACGAAGCGTTCAACTTCAATAACTCGATCAAATACGTGAGCCCGAGTTTCGGCGGCTTCACGATAGGCGGTCTGTTCAGTTTCGGCGGCGTGGCGGGGAATTTCTCGCAGAACCGCGGTTGGTCGGTGGCGGCTAATTACGCCAACGGGCCGCTTTCGCTTTCTGCCGGCTACCTCGAGTTGCGCAATCCGCTGCAGGCGGCGTTGGGCGGGGAGAGCGGCTATATCGGCGACTTCAGTTGCAGCAATCCGAATGCGTCGTACTGCGAACTACAGAATGCGCAGCGCGTGAGCATTTTCGGCGCGGGCGGCTCGTACGCGTTCGACAAGGTTAGCGTGGCGCTCAGCTATACCCATACGCTTCTTTCGCAGAGCCAGTATTTCGCGGATGCGGCACGGCCGCAGGGCGCGGACATCTCGTTCGATATCGCCGAGCTGAATACGTCGTGGCAATACTCGCCCGCGCTGCAGTTCGGCTTCGCTTACATCTTCAACGACGCTCACCCGGACGGCGGCTCGTCCACACGGCTTCACCAGATCAATCTGGGCGCGGTCTACAGCCTCTCCAAGCGCACGGCAGTTTATGCGGTGGCGATCGGCCAGAAGTCGTCGGGGGCGGGTCTCGGGATCGATGCCGCGAGCGGGGCGACGCAGAATCTGGCGCAGATTCCGAACCTCGTGAATTCGAACTCCGACAAGCAGCTTGCCGTGATCGCGGGCATTCGCCACAACTTCTGAGTGAAAAGCCGCGGCGCAGCATGATGCACCGCGGCAACGCGCAGCGCATACACGCTTCGCGCGACGCCCGCGCCGTTCGGCAGTAGAATGTTCGGGTCCGCTTTTCGTGTGAGCCCGCGCATGAAAGTTGCCTTGTTCGTCCCTTGCTTCATCGACGCGTTCTACCCCGAGGTGGCAATCGCCACACTGGAACTGCTGGAGCGTTTCGGCTGCGAGGTGGACTATCCGCTCGAACAAACCTGCTGCGGCCAGCCCATGGCCAACAGCGGCGCGCAGGCCGAGGCAGCCGGCGCGGAGCGGGTATTTGCGCGCGCGTTCGCGGGCTACGACTATATCGTCGGCCCGTCGGCGAGCTGCGTGAATCACGTGCGCGACCACTTCACCGCGATCGAGCAGACCGAGACCGTACGTAAGGTGCGCGAGAGCACCTATGAACTCGTCGAGTTTCTGCACGACGTGCTGGGCGCGCGCGAATTCCCCTGGGCCGAATTTCCCTGGCGCGTGGGTTTGCACAATAGCTGCAGCGCGCTGCGCCATTTGAAGGAAGCTTCGGTTTCGGAAATCGCGGGTCCGACGTTTTCGAAGCCCCTCGCGCTGCTCGAACATGTGAAGGGCATCGAATTCGTGAAGCCGGCGCGCCCCGACGAATGCTGCGGCTTCGGCGGCACGTTCGCCGTGACCGAAGAGGCGGTATCGGTGCGCATGGGCCAGGACAAGGTGGTCGATCACGTGAGCGCGGGCGCGCAATACATCGTTTCCGCCGACATGTCCTGCCTCATGCACCAGCAGGGCTGCGCCGAGCGCATGAGCGCGGACATCCGCTTCATCCACATTGCCCAGGTGCTCAACGGAGCGCGCGAATGAAGCGAGTCGAACACGCGAAGCTCGCCGGCACGTTTCTCTCGCGGCCGGAGCACGTCGCCTTCCACGACAAGCGTCTATGGGACTTGCGCTCGAAGCGCGACGCCCAGGCGCATGCCATTCCCGAGTGGGAAATGCTGCGCACGCTCGCCTCGCAAATCAAGGCGCATACGCTCTCGCATCTCGCCGACTACCTCGACCACTTCACGCGCACGGCGCAAGCCAATGGCGTGCAGGTCCATTTTGCGGATACGGCCGAGGAACACAACGAAATCGTTTATCGCATCCTGAGCGAGCGCGGCATGACGGCGCTCGTGAAGAGCAAGTCGATGCTCACCGACGAGTGCGAGATGCGTCCGTATCTGGAGTCGCGCGGCATTTCGGTGATGGAGACCGACCTTGGCGAGCGCATCCAGCAGCTCGACAAGCAGCCGCCCAGCCATATCGTCGTGCCCGCCGTGCACAAGCTGCGCGACGACGTGGCCGAAGTGTTCGGCCGCACCATCGGCACGGACCCGCACAACAACGACATTCACTATCTGGCGGAAAGCCAGCGCATGAATACGCGGCCGTGGTTCGTGCGCGAGAAAACGGCGGGCATGACCGGCTGCAATTTCGCGGTGGCGGAAACGGGCACGGTGGTGGTTTGCACCAACGAGGGCAACGCGGACCTTTCCGCCAACGTGCCGCCGCTGCACATCGTCTCGATGGGCATCGAGAAGCTGATTCCGCGCCTTTCCGATCTCGGCGTATTCGTGCGCATGCTCTCGCGCAGCGCGCTCGGCTCGCCAATCACGCAATACACCTCGCATTTCCGCGCGCCGCGGCCCGGTGCGCAAATGCATTTCGTGCTCGTCGACAACGGCCGGGCCGAGCGGCTGGCCATGCCCGAGTTCTGGTATTCGCTCAAGTGCATTCGGTGCGGCGCGTGCATGAATACCTGTCCCGTGTACCGGCGCAGCGGCGGCCTTTCGTACGGCAGCACCTATGCGGGGCCGATCGGCGCGATCATCAATCCGACCTTCGACCTCAAACGCTTCAGCGCATTGCCGTTCGCCTCGACGCTCAACGGCAGCTGCACGAACGTGTGCCCGGTGAAGATCAATATTCACGAGCAGATCTACCAGTGGCGGCAGGTCATCGCGGCACAGCACGAGGTGCCCTTCGTGAAGCAGGAAGTGCTGAAGATGGCTGGCCGCTTGCTCGGCAGTCCGACGCTTTATCGCGGCACGGTGAAATCGCTCGAGGGCGCGTTGCGGCGCTTGCCGAACTTCATGCTCTACAACCCGCTCAATATCTGGGGCAAGCAGCGCGATCTGCCGCACGTGCCGCACACGACGTTCCATGCGTGGTACCGGAAAAACCGCAAGGGAGGCGGCGATGGCGGATCGTGAGGCGTTTCTCGCGCGCGTGCGCGCCGCGCAACCCGCGCACGAACCGTTGCCCGAGGTGCCGTTGTTCGAAGCGCCCGCCGGCGATCTGCGCGAGCGCTTTGGCGCCGCGCTCAAACTGATGGGCGGCAGCGACACGCAGATGCAAAGCGGGGCCGAGGTGCGCGCCATGATCCTGCGCCGCTTTGGCAGCGAGGCGCGTATCGCGTCGGCCACGCCGGAGGTCCAGGGCACGCGCGAGATCAGCGCCGTCACGAAGCCGGCCTCGCTCGAAGACGTCGACGTGGGCGTGGTGCGCGCACGCTTCGGCGTGGCGGAAACGGGATCGCTATGGCTGAGCGAGTGCGAGTACGTGGTGAACGCGCTCGGCTATATCGTGCAGCATCTCGTGGTGCTGCTCGATCCCGCACAGCTGGTGGCGGGGCTGCAGGACGCGTACCGGCGCGACGATTTTCGCAGCGCGCGCTACGCGGCGCTCGTCACAGGGCCGTCCGCGACGGCCGATATCGAAGGCGTGTTGATCCAGGGGGCACAAGGGGTGAGGTCGTTGACGGTGGTGTGGCTGCCGGCGCCGTGACGGTTGCACGCCATGGTCATCCACGTCCTTCTCCTGAGCGGCTTTCTGCTGGCGAGCATCGCGCTCGTGCAGGCGGTGAGCCTGCGCTGGTCGATTTCCGAATCGGTGCTGCTCGCCGGGTGGGGTTTCACGCTGGGCGGCATCTACCTCGTGAGCGGCGAGGCCTGGCCCACGCTCGCCGCGAACTTCGTGATGCCCGCGCTTGCGCCTCGGCTGCCGCCTGAGGCTTACTTGTGGATCTTCCTGCCGCCGCTGCTATTCCAGGCCGCGCTCAGCGTGAACGTGCGCGAGATGCTCGGCGACGCGGCGCCGATTCTGCTGCTTGCCGTGGTGGCCGTGTTCGTGGCGACCGGCATGGTGGGCGGCGCAGTCCGGCTCACGGGCCTCGGTCCGCTTGCCGACGGCCTCCTGCTCGGTGCGATGATCGCGACCACCGACCCTTCCGCCGTGCTCGCCGTGTTCCGCGAAGTGGGTGCACCCGAGCGGCTCGTGCGCCTCGTGGAAGGCGAGAGCCTGCTCAACGATGCGGCCGCCATTGCCATCGCCGGCGTGCTGATCGCCGCGATCACAGGAGACGCGGCCAATGTCTCGGCAACGGCCGCGCTGCGTGCGCTCGGCATCGCGCTCGGCGGCGGGCTGCTGGTCGGGGCGCTGGCCGGGCGCGCATTCGCGTGGCTCCTGCCGGCGCTGGGCGGCGAGGGCAAAGCCGAGATCTCGCTCAGTTTCGCGCTGCCGTATCCGCTCTATCTCCTCGCCGACCAGATGTTGCACGTCTCGGGCGTGGTAGCCGTGGTCGCGGCCGGGCTCGTCATCAGCGGGCTGGGGAGCACGCGCCTGTCGCCTGTGAACTGGAAGCATCTGCAACTGATCTGGGAACAGATCGCGGCCATGGCGGGCGCAGCGATTTTTCTGCTCGCGGCCATGCAGATTCCGGCCACGCTGCGTGACGCGCAATGGATCGATCTCGTCGCGCTCGCCGTCGTGGTGGTGGCGGCGTTCGCGGCGCGCGTCGTCGTGGTGTTCGGCATGCTGCCGCTACTGAGCCGCCTGCGGCTCACCGAGCCCGTGAGCGCGGCCTACAAGCTCGTGATTGCATGGGGTGGACTGCGCGGCGCGGTGACGCTCGTGCTCGCGCTGGGCCTCGCGCAGGACACGGCGCTGCCCGATTCCACGCGCCGCTTCGTCGCGATCCTCGCGACGGGCTTCGTGCTCGTGAGCCTCATCGTGAACGGCACGTCGCTCAAGCTGCTGATCCGGCGGCTGCGCCTCGATCTGCTGTCGCCCCAGGAGCAGGCGCTGCAGCAAAAGGCGGTGCAGCTTTCGTCGATCGGCGTATCCGAGCGCGTGCATATGGCGGCACGCACCTTTCACATTCCCGATGCGATCGCCGACCAGGCCTGCCATACGTTCCGGCGCAGCGTGGACATCAGCGCGACGGCATTCGATTTCGAGGCGGCGCTCTCGGACCGCGAGCGTCTCGTCATCGGCCTCGTGACGCTCGCGGCGAAGGAGCGCGACCTCATTCCGCAGTATGGCAGCGGCATCATTACGATCCGCAATCTCGACGCCATGATGCGCAACACCGATGCCATGATCGAAGAGGCGCGCGTGGGCGGGCGGCTCGGTTATCAGCGCGCGGCCGCAAAAATACTGGCCGATACGATCGAGATGCGTGTCGCGCGGCTGCTTTATCGCTGGCTGCGCGTGCGGCAGCCATACGGCGACGCGCTCGCCGATCGCTTCGAACTCCTGATGTGTCGCCGCGTGGTGCTGCATCAGCTGATCGTCTTCAACGACCGCAGCCTCACGCCGCTGTTGGGCGAGCGCCTCGCGGCGCTGCTCAAGACGATCCTCAAGGCGCGCATCGCGACCGCCGAGCATGGGCTCGCGGACGTGCGCCGTTGCTTCGGCCAGGCTTCGGACGTGCTCGAGCGGCGCATGCTGCTGCTCTACGCGCTGCGTGAAGGGCGCGAACGCGTGCAGGCCATGTACGAGGACCGCTCGATTTCGAAGGAGATCTACGATTCGATCCGGCGCGAGCTGGACGCCGCGTGGAAGCTCGCCGTGCCGCGGGCGCATCCGGACCTCGTGCCGGGCGAGACGCAGGCGAAGGAGATTCATACGCGCATCGACGCATTGAGCGTTGGCGGCGCTGAAGCGCACGCAGCGCCTTCGGCACCCACGGCGTCGCACACCGACACCGCCGCACAGGTGGTCAACGCCGCCGCCGAGGAGCGCAGGCCGTCGCCATGACCGAGATCCAGTCGGCGCTGCTCGTGTTTGCGTTGCTGCTCGGCGGCACGGGCCTCGGCGTGCTGTTGCGGCCGCTATTGCCCGAGGAGCATCGCAAGCATGAAACCGTGCAGCTCGTGCAACTCGTAATCGGCATGCTGGTGACCTTTGCGGCACTGGTGCTGAGCCTGCTCACCGCGTCCGCGAAATCGAGCTTCGATACGGCGACCAACGACATGCGCGCCTACGCCGCCGACCTGATTCAGCTCGATCAACGCCTGCGCGAATACGGTCCCGACGCGGCCGCGGCGCGCACCTTGCTGCGCGCGTATACGGCAAGCGCCATCGCCTCGACCTGGGCGCAGGAAAAGCCGCCGCCGGGTAACTACTATCCACACGATCCGGGCGTCGGCAATGACGAACTCGAAAGCCGGCCGCTCGGCGCGCTGCTCAACTCAGTCGGGCACGAAATCGAAATGCTCGCGCCACGCGACGCCTATCACCAGGCGCTCGTGGGCCCGCTCTCGCAGATGTTCGACCGCGTGACCGATACGCGGTGGCGTCTGATCGAAGAGGCGCATGGCACGATTTCGCGGCCGTTCTTCACGATGCTCGCGCTCTGGCTGATTTTGATCTTCCTGAGCTTCGGGCTCGTCGCGCCGCATAACGCGCTGGCGATCGTGCTGATCTTCCTTGGTGCGGTGTCGATTTCGTCGGCCGTCTACGTGATCGCCGACCTCGATACGCCGTTCACGGGACAACTCGTGGTGCCGAGCGATTCGATGCGCGATGCGCTCGCGCACATGAACGCGTCGGCCACGTAGCGACGCGAGCGAGTCATTGCGCTAGACTCGCGCGACGTGACGCGTACAGGAAAGGAGGTTTGCAATGTTGCGCAAGACGCTCAATGCTTCGCGGCTGCAGGAGGAAGTGCATCGGCGCATCCACAAGCTGCAGGAGGTGGTCGAAGACGGCGTGAAGATCGGCGTGCCGCGCCCGCAGTTGCAGGAGCCCGACCGCAGCGGCTGCAACTGGACGATGCAGCACTTTCACAACGCGGCTGGCTTCGAAGCGAGCGTGGCGCGCGTGCTGGAGCAGGTGCAGGCCGAGTACAACATCGCGCAGGCAAAGGATGAAGCCGTGGAGGACGATGTCGGCCAGCAGGCCGGCACGTGCGATCCGTTCGGGGGAGCGAAGCGCGCCGGCGCTGAGAACCCATTTGGTGGATCGAAACCCGCGCAGGCCGCAAACCCGTTTGGAGTGGCGGGGCCGTCGGGCAAGCAGGATCCTTTCGGCGATACTGCGCCCGCGAGTGAAGATGCGCCGCCTGCGAAGGGCAAACGCCCCGCGAATCCGTTCGGCGATTGACCGATGCGCTGCGCGCCGCCCACTTAGAGCGGCGCGCGTCACGCCATTGTCAGCTTTCTTCCGCTGCGGCCTTGCTGCGCGCGCGACGCGCGCGCGACGGCGCCTTCCTGGCAGCGGGCTCAGCCGGCGCTGCTGCCGGGCTCGCCGGTTCGTCAACGGAACTGGCCGGTGTTTCTGCCGCTTTCTTCGCTGTCTTCTTGCGCGCGGGGCTCTTGCGAGCTGCCGTCTTGCGCGCTCGCGCGGGGGCGGGCGCGGTGGGTTCGACATCGGCGGCCGGCTCGGGCGCCGCATGCCCCTCGTAGGCCTCTTGCGGCGAGTGGGTGTTCTCGTTCGCGTCGAATGGCAGGGCGGGGAAGGGCGGCTCGGCTTCGTGCCGATGCGCTGCTTGCGCAAGCGCCTCGACCGGCTCGAACGGAATTTCGCCTTGCGTCTCGGCCGGTTGCTCGACTGCGGTTTCTCGCACCTCCGCCGCGCTGCTTGCGCGGCCATTGCGACGGCCCTTGCGCCTGCCGCGCGGCTCCTCGGCACGCGCCGCCGTGCTTTCCGGCGCTGACACGCTGGCGGCGGCAGCCGCGAGCGGGGGCGGGTTCAGCCGCGACACCCAGGTCCCCGACTTGTCGTCGCGGCCCACTTCGAGCAGCCCGCGCGACTGCGCCTCTTCGAGCAGATTGCCGAATGCGCGAAAGCCGTAGCGCGTTTCGTTGAAGTCGGGCCGGCGGCGCTTGATGGCGCTCTTGAGCACCGAAGCCCAGATCTTGCCGCTTTCGCCACGCTCGAGCACGAGCGCGTCGAGCGTTTCGATCGCGAAGGCCACGGCCTTCGACTTGCGCTCGTCGCCGTCCTGCTTCGGCTGTCGTTCGTCGCCGCCCTGGCGTTTCGCACCGCCGCCGTCCTTGTTCTTGCCCCTGCCGTGCGTGTGCTGTTCGCGCTCGAGTTCGCGCACCAGGTCGTCGTAGAAGATGAATTCGTCGCAATTGGCGACGAGCAGGTCGGAGGTGGAGTGCTTCACACCCACGCCGATCACCTTCTTGGCGTTCTCGCGCAGCTTCGAGACGAGCGGCGAAAAGTCGGAGTCGCCGCTCACGATCACGAACGTGTCCACGTGCGACTTCGTATAGCAGAGATCGAGCGCGTCCACGACGAGGCGGATATCGGCCGAATTCTTGCCCGACTGGCGCACGTGGGGAATTTCGATCAGCTCGAAGCTCGCCTCGTGCATCGCGGCCTTGAAGCCCTTGTAGCGCTCCCAGTCGCAATAGGCCTTCTTCACGACGATGCTGCCCTTGAGCAAGAGCCGTTCCAGCACGGGCTTGATATCGAAGCGGTCGATCTTCGCGTCGCGCACGCCGAGCGCGACGTTCTCGAAGTCGCAGAACACCGCCATGCTGATGTTTTCCTGGGGGGAAGCCATGTGATTGATTCGTTCCATCTACGGTGTGAATTCACATGATAGCCGGTTGCACCGCGGCGGGCCGCGAATCGCGATAGCGGCGCCTCACCCCGTGCGGCATGTGGTTGTGTGCGCAAGCATGATTCCTTTGAACGATTTTCGAACGTGGAGCCGTAAAACGCAGTCATTTTATGTTTACCCAACAACTTCTTAACAAGCGTGTAACACAACTTTCATAAGCTTTCCGCGAGTCAAAATCCGTCGGGTGTGTCCGACTTATAACGAGGGACGGTTGTGAAGAAAATAAAGTCGCGCAGGGGTGCGCTCGCGATGCTGGCGAGCATCGGCGTATTGGCGGGGTTATCTGGTTGCGGAAGCAACGGCTCAGATGGCAGACCGAAGGTCACCGGTCAGGTGCTCGGCAGCTATATCCAGAATGCGGCAGTCTGCCTGGATGTGAACAACAACGGCAGGTGCGACCCGGGCGAGCCGGTCGCGCGCTCGGATGCCCAGGGCAAGTTCTCGATCTCCGATACGAGCAAGGGGTCGTGGAAGTACATCGTGGCCGACCTGAGCGGCGCCACGGAGAACGACGCATCGGGCAAGAACATGGGCACGGCGTTCAACGGGACGGCTACGTTCCGTTCGCCGCGTGGCGTCGGTTCCGTCAGCGCGATCACGACGCAGCTCTCGCAACTGATCGACAGCGGCCTGTCGCAGTCGGATGCTCAAACGCAACTGGCGAACAAGATCGGCACGACGCCGGACGCCCTGCTGGGCGACTTCAATACCAACGGCAACACCCTGGTGAAGGCCGCGAGCGATCAGTACATTGCAACCGTCGTTTCGAGCAAGGCGATCAAGCACGTCTGGGTTATCGTGCTCGAAAACAAGAGCGCGGAATCGACGTACGGCACGACGGCCTCGGATTCGAACCAGGACCCGTACCTGAAATCGCTGATGCCGCAGGGCACGTTCCTTTCGAACTACTACGGCACCGGCCACGTTTCGCTGGACAATTACATATCGATGGTGTCGGGTCAGCCGTCGACGCACGACACCGAAACGGACTGCTTCCAGCTGTGGTCCGATATCGTGGATGCCGGCAACGACTCGGCGAACCCCAAGGTTCTCAAGGCAGGTACGGACGCAAACGGCCACGCGAGCGGCGGCTGCGTGTTCCCGGCTCGCGTGCAGCATATTGGCAACCAGATGGAACAGGCCAAGCTCACGTGGCGCAGCTACAACGAGGACATGGGCAACGACCTGAACCGTGACGGCACGAGAACCTGTTCGTTCCCGCGCCGTACCGCGCAGCTTGCGGGCTCGGACCCGGCGAAGGCTGTGGACGGCACGCAGGCCGCGCAGGCTCCTTCGGCTTCGGGTGACGTGGCAGGCGATGAGTACGCAACGCGTCACAATCCGTTCCCGTATTTCCATTCGACCATCGATGATCTGGCCAACTGCGACGCGCACGTGGTCAACCTGCAAGACAACCTGGCAACGGATCTTCAGTCGATTGCCTCTACGCCGAACTTCTCCTTCATCACGCCGAACCTGTGTAACGATGGCCATGATGGTGACGGTACCGGCGCGGCGGGCAAGGGCTGCAAAAACGGTCAGCCTGGCGGTTTGGCTTCGATCGACGCGTTCCTGAAGAACACGATCCCGTTGATTCAGGCTTCGCCCGCCTACAAGCAGGACGGCCTGATCATCATCACGACGGACGAAGGCGTCGTGACCGGACTGACGCCGACAACGTCGCTCAGCGCAGATGGCACGACGCTTTCCCTGCTGGAGCCGGAAATGGGCAACCAGTGCCCGGGCTGCAACCAGCAAACGGGTCCGAACGTGACGCGTCCGGAACAGGTCACGATGTCCACGCTGCCGGTGGCTCAAGCAGCCCTGCTCGGTATCAACCCGGCGACGCTGCCTGCATCCGTGCGGAGCGTGTCGATTGCGTTGAACTACCTCGGAGTCGGTGGCGATCAGATCGGTACGCTTCTGCTGTCGCCGTTCATCAAGGGCGGTCACGTGGATGGTACGGGCTACAACCACTACGCGCTGCTGCGTTCGCTCGAAGACAACTTCGGCATCGGCTCGTATCTCGGCTACGCAGATGATGCATCGCTCAAGCCGATCTTCACATCGGCCAACATCGATAACCGCTAATCCGTAGCGGTCTCACAAGAACTTTGTTGTCCTGGCCCGGTTCTCGGCTCGAACCGGGCTCTTTTCCTGATCCGTCATGCGCCAATTTCCTCTAAGGGCTGTTCTCACAACGGCCCTTTGCATTTGCCTGCTTTGCGCATGCGACCAACATGCACCGGACGCTCAGGCAGCCACGGTCAAAGCACCTGCGCCTGATCTGGCAGCCATCGGCAAGGCAGCGTTCTTCGATCCGTCGCTGTCGGCTTCCGGCAAGCAGTCATGCGCCTCCTGTCACAGCCCCGCGAATGCCTATGGGCCGCCGAACGGTCTGGCAGTCCAGTTGGGTGGTCCAAACCTCGATCGAGCCGGACTGCGCTCGGCGCCGTCGCTGCGCTATCTGCGTGCTGTGCCTTACTGGACGTTCACGCAGGCAAATAGCCTGAAAGAGCGTCTCGAGGACGGCGACAATCAGCCCAGCGGCGGATACACCTGGGATGGACGCTACAACTCCCCCGCGGATCAGGCTGCATTTCCCCTGCTCAATCCGGATGAAATGGCAAACAGCAGCGCGGAGGACGTAGCGCAGAAGCTGAGCAAAAGCGCCTACGCACAGCAGTTCCGCGAAGCATTCGGTCAGGACATTTTCTCGCGGCCGACGCAGGCGCTGGCGGACCTCGGAAAGGTATTGCAGGCATTCCAGTTCAACGATCTGTCGTTCGCGCCGTACTCCAGCAAATTCGACCGGGTGCTCGACGGCAAGGAGCATTTCACGCCACAGGAAGCGCACGGATTGGCGCTGTTCAGCGACCCGGACAAGGGCAACTGTGCAAGCTGTCACCTGATCAACAAAGGCGCTCACGGCGCGCATCCGGCATTGACGGATTACAACTTTCAGACGCTGGGTGTGCCACGCAACATGGAAATTCCGGCCAACCGCGATCCGAATTTCTTCGACATGGGGTTATGTGGGCCGCTGCGTCAAGACGAGGCGAAGCAGCAGAAGTGGTTCTGCGGGATGTTCCGCACGCCCACGCTTCGCAACGTCGCCACGCGACGCGTCTTCTTTCACAATGGCATGTACCATACGCTGGAAGATTCGTTACGCTTCTATGTCGAGCGCGACACGAACCCGGAGAAGTGGTATTCGAAAGACGCGCACGGCCACGTCGTGAAGTTTGACGACCTGCCGAAGAATCTGCGCAGTAATGTGGATACCAGGACGGAGCCGCTGACGAATCACCTGGGCGGCAAACCGGTCTGGTCAGACTCGGATATCCGCGACGTAATGGCGTTCCTGGATACCCTCACCGACGCGGACGCAAAGACGGTGGCTCGCTAACGTCGTTCAGAAAAAGGAAAAACCCGGTCAGTTTTGAACCGGGTTTTTTTATGCGCTGACGAAGCGTTAAGCGCTGCTCGCCACGTAGCCGAGGAGGGCGCTCACGGCGTCCGCTTCGCGGCGTACGGCGCGACCGTTCGGGCCCTCGGCCGTGGCGTCGAAGCCGCCCGTGGCGCCCAGCGCCGTGAGCACGCCGCAGAGCTTGCCGGTGTGATCGAAGAGCGGCGCCGAAACGGCGCTGATGCCCTTGAGATTCGTGTCGCGCACGCTCGCGCAGCGCGCTTGCTGCACGTCGCGCCGCAGCGTGCCGATCGGATCGCTCGCACTCAGTTGCGCGCGCAACGAAGCATCGGCGTGGGCGAGTTCTTCTTCAGCTTGCGCGAGCACGCGCGTGTCGTCGAGCAGGCCGAGAAACACGCGGCCCGTGGACGACCATAGCAGCGACATCACCGAGCCCACCCGCACGTTGACGGTCACGGGCAGCCCCGGTTCCTCGAAACGGATGATCGTGGGCCCCTTGTTGCCCATCACCGCGACGAACGACGTCACTTCGAGCGTCTCGCGCAGGCGCACGAGCGCGGGCTCCGCAATGCGCACCGGATCGGCCTGACGCATGGCGGCCACGCCGATCATCATTGCCTCGACGCCGAGCCGATACTGCTGGGTGGCGGTGTCCTGCGCGACCAGGCCTTCCTCGATCAGGCTCACGAGATAGCGATGCACCTTTGCGGGACTCTCGCCCACGCAAGCGGCGAGACCCGAGAGGCTCGCGCGGCCGCCCAGGCGCGCGAGACCCTTGAGCACGGCCATGCCGGTTTGCGCGGATTGCACGCGCTGCCGGCGCTCTCGCGGCGCGGCTACGGCCCTCGTCTCTTGCGCGACTTTGGGCGACGTCGAGGCGTCGGCCACTTTGGCCGTGGTGCGACGGGGAGTGGTTTTCCTGCTTTCCATACTGGACGGGACGCTGGGATATCGGTTGGGTTCACGCGGATTTTAGGGCGCGTAGGGGCGGCATAGTGCCTGCTGAGCTTGCACGTTAACCCCTATCTCGTAATTACGCAATGCGTACTAGAGTTACGCAAAACGTAATGCACGCAGGATGCAGGAGAGGCATATGAGCGAGACACCTTCCCCATCGACGGGCCGCTGCCCGTTTCCCCACGCCGCGAACCGGACGTCGCCCGCCACGTCGCGCTGCCCGGTCAGTGCCAATGCCGCGGCATTCGACCCCTTCAGCGACGGCTACCAGCAGGACCCGCCCGAGTACGTGCGCTGGGCGCGCGAGCAGGAACCCGTGTTCTACAGCCCGCAGCTTGGCTACTGGGTGGTCACGCGCTACGACGACATCAAGGCGATCTTTCGCGACAACCTCACGTTCTCGCCCTCCATTGCGCTCGAAAAGATCACGCCCACCGGTCCCGAGGCGAACGCGGTGCTGGACTCGTACGGCTACGCCATGAACCGAACGCTCGTGAACGAGGACGAGCCTGCCCACATGCCGCGCCGCCGCGCGCTGATGGAGCCGTTCACGCCCGAACATCTCAAGCACCACGAACCGATGGTGCGGCGCCTCACGCGCGAGTACGTGGACCGTTTCATCGACGCAGGGCGTGCCGACCTCGTGGACCAGATGCTCTGGGAAGTGCCACTCACCGTGGCGTTGCATTTTCTGGGCGTGCCCGAGGAGGACATGGACTTGCTGCGCAAGTATTCGATTGCGCATACGGTCAATACGTGGGGGCGGCCGCGCCCCGAAGAGCAGGTCGAAGTGGCGCACGCGGTGGGCAACTTCTGGCGGTTCGCGGGCAAGGTGCTCGACAAGATGCGCCAGAACCCGGACGGCCCGGGCTGGATGCAATACGGTATTCGCAAGCAGAAGACACATCCCGAAGTCGTCACGGACTCCTATCTGCATTCGATGATGATGGCCGGCATCGTGGCCGCGCACGAGACCACGGCCAACGCCACGGCGAACGCGATGAAGCTGCTGCTGCAGCACCCGCATGCGTGGCGCGAGATCTGCGAGGACCCGAGCCTCATTCCGAACGCGGTGGAGGAGTGCTTGCGCCACAACGGCTCGGTCGCGGCCTGGCGGCGCCTCGCAACGAAGGACGTGCAAATCGGCGGCATCGACGTTCCGGCGGGTTCGAAGCTGCTCATCGTGACGTCCTCGGCGAATCACGACGAGCGCCACTTTGCCGACGCCGACCTGTTCGACATTCGCCGCGACAACGCGAGCGACCATGTCACGTTCGGCTATGGCTCGCACCAGTGCATGGGCAAGAACCTCGCGCGCATGGAGATGCAGATCTTCCTCGAAGAATTCACGCGCCGCTTGCCGCACATGCGCCTGGCCGAGCAGGCGTTCACGTATGTTCCCAACACGTCGTTCCGGGGTCCTGAGCATCTGTTCGTGGAATGGGACCCCGCGCAAAACCCGGAGCGCGCGAATCCGGCGCTGCTCGGCGCGCACGTGGCGGTGCGCATTGGCGAGCCGTCGGCGCACGCGCTTTCGCGGCCTGTGGTGGTCGAGCGTGTGGACGCCGTGGCAGAAGGCATCGTCCGTGTGCGCCTCGTCGCGCCGGAGGGCGGCGCGCTGCCGCGCTGGGCGGCGGGTGCGCATATCGACGTGGAGTGCGGCGACACGGGCATCTCGCGCCAGTACTCGCTTTGCTCGGACCCCGCCGACACGGGCGCGTTCGAGATCGCCGTGCTACGCGAAATGCAAAGCCGCGGCGGTTCGGCCTGGGTGCACGACACGTTGCACGCAGGCATGCGCCTGAAGATACGCGGCCCGCGCAACCACTTCCGGCTCGACGAAGAGGGGCGGCGCGCGATCTTCATTGCGGGCGGCATCGGCATCACGCCGGTAAGCGCCATGGCGCGCCGCGCGCGCGAACTGGGCATCGACTACGAATTGCACTATAGCGGGCGCTCGCGCAGGACGATGGCGCTCGTCGACGAACTCGCGCAGCTGCACGGCGAGCGCCTGCATCTGCACGTTTCGGACGAAGGCTCGCGCAACGATTTTGCCGCGCTGTACGTCGACGAGCATACGCGCGTCTACGCGTGCGGACCGGCGCGCATGCTCGAAGCACTCGAAGCGTGCAGCGAGGCGTGGCCCGAGGATGCACTGCGCGTGGAGCATTTCGCGGCGACCGGCGGCAAGCTCGACCCCTCGCGGGAGCAGGCGTTCGAAGTCGAGCTGAAAGACTCAGGGCTCGTACTCAACGTGGGCGCCGACCAGACCGTGCTCGACGCGCTGCGCCGCGCGAACATCGACGTGCAAAGCGATTGCGAAGAAGGCTTGTGCGGCTCGTGCGAGGTGCGCGTGCTGGCGGGCGAGATCGACCATCGCGACGTGGTGCTCACGCGCGCCGAACGCGACACGCAAACCCGCATGATGACCTGTTGCTCGCGAGCGAAAAGCGGGCGATTGGTACTCGAACTTTAGTCGCCACAGAGCGATCGGGACGACATAACAATGATTGGAGACATTGCATGAACAAGGCGGTGGAGGTTACCGGCATCATCGACGAAAGCCGGTTCGGGCGGTATCAGCTCCTCGTGGTCACGCTGTGCGCATTGTGCCTCGTGATGGACGGCTTCGATGTGCAGGCCATGGGCTACGTGGCGCCGGTCGTGATCCGCGAGTGGGGCATCGCGAAGGAGACGCTCTCGCCGGTGTTCGGTGCGGGCCTCTTTGGCATGCTGGTGGGCTCGCTCACGTTCAGCACGCTCGCCGACAAGATCGGCCGCCGCCCGGTGTTGATCGGCGCGACGCTGTTCTTTTCCGCGTGCATGGTCGCAACGGGCTTCGCGCATTCGATCGCGCAACTGGTGGCCTGGCGCTTCGTTGCGGGGCTGGGTCTCGGCTGCATCATGCCGAACGCGATGGCGCTCGCGGGCGAGTACAGCCCGCGCCGCATGCGCGTCACGCTCATGATGATCGTCTCGTGCGGCTTCACGCTGGGCGGCGTGGTGGGTGGCCTGATCACCGCGGCGCTGATTCCCGCGTTCGGGTGGCGTGCCGTGTTCTTCGTAGGCGGCGCGATTCCGCTCGTGCTCGGCGTGCTGATGTGGCTCGCGTTGCCCGAGTCGATCCAGTTCCTCCTGTTTCGCGGCCGTGGTGAGCGCACGCAGGCGCGCGTGCGCCGCAATCTGTCGCGCGTGGCGCCTGCGCTCGCGTTGCCGGCCGGCGTGCAGTTCACGAGCGTGGAAACGCGCTCGCGCGGCGTGCCGTTCGTCGAGCTGTTCAAGGAAGGGCGCGCGCGGGTGACCGTGCTGCTGTGGGTCGTGAACTTCTCGAACCTGCTCGCCATGTATTTCCTCTCGAACTGGCTGCCGACCGTGATCCGCGACGCCGGCTATTCGACCCGGACCGCCGTGTTCGCCGGCACGGCATTGTGGGGCGGCGGTGTGATCGGCACGCTGCTGCTCGGGCGCATCATCGACCTTGCGGGCTTCACGCGCGTGCTCGCCACGACGTTCCTGATCGCCATCGTCTCGACGGCCGCCATCGGCAATCCCGCTGTGATGGTCTCCGTGGCCGCGATGTTCGCGGCGATCTTCGTCACGGGCTTTACGATCATCGGCGGCCAGCCCGCGCTCAACGCGCTCGCCGCGACCTACTATCCGACCTCGCTGCGCTCGACCGGCATCGGCTGGAGCCTCGGCGTGGGGCGTATCGGCTCGGTCGTCGGCCCGGTGCTGGGCGGCGCGCTCCTGCACCTGCAGTGGTCGTCGTCGGCGCTCTTTCTCGCGGCGGCCGTGCCGGCCTGTGTGTCGCTCGCGGGCATCGTGGCGATTCATCGGGCGAATAGCGCTTCCCGGGGCACGATGGGAGGCGAGCGTGCGGCGGCGCAGATGGAGTGACTGGCGGCAGCGCCTGCGCAGGGCGCCTCGCACGCGTCACTCACGAGGGCTGAGCGCCCGCCGAGCACGCTCCCGGTCGAGAAGATAATCACCTCGAAGCCCCGGCCATCGGGGTGAATTCCGACTTCTCGGCAGACGAATGCCGGCTTTATCGAAAACGAATTGTTGGCAGGCCGCGCCTGAACCACACTGATACCTGTCGCGATGCGGCGTGCCACGGCGCGCCGTACGCAGTCAAAGAGCAACGACGGGAGGTGACAGTGGTGAGGCGAGCGGCGCGCAAGATCAGCGATATCGCGCGGCATTGGGCGCAGGCGTCGCCCGAAGCCGTGGCGATACGCGAAGAAGCAAGGGTGACGAGCTTCGGGCAGCTCTGGAGCGACGTGGGGCAGGCGCAGCGGTTTTTGCGCGAGCAGGGCGTGGACGTGGGCGACCGCGTGCTCGTCGTGGCCGAAAACTGCTCGGCCGTGGTGACGCTGCTGTTCGCGCTATCCGAAATCGGCGCGTGGCCGGCTGTGGTCAATGCGCGGCTCTCGGAGCGCGAGATCGAGACGATTCGCGCGCATTGCGGGCCGCGGCTCATGCTGTTTACGCATGGTGCTTCGCCCGACGCGCTGCGTCATGGCGTGCGCTATCGGGCGCGCGAGATCGCGCCCGCCGGGCTCGGTCCGCTGATGATGGCGGCGCCCGACCTCAACGCCGTGCGTGAGGCCGAAGCGCTCGCGCACGAGGTCGCGGTGCTCATCTACACGTCGGGCACGACGGGCCAGCCCAAGGGCGTGATGGCCACGCATCGCGGCCTGCTGCATTTCGCGCATGTCTCGGCGACATCGCGCGACATGACACAGGCGGACTGCGCGTACGCGGTCATGCCGATGTCGCATATTTTCGGACTCGCCACGCTGCTGCTCGCCACCTTCGAGGCGGGCGCGAGCCTGCATCTGGCCGCGCGCTTTTCGGCCGAGGAGGTCGTGAAAGCGCTCGCCGCCTCCGAAATCTCCATCCTGCAGGGGGTGCCGACGCTCTTCACGCGCATCGTCGCCTATGTGCGCGAGCACGGCGGCACGGTACATGCGCCCCGTTTGCGCTACCTGTACACGGGCGGAGGTCCGCTCGATCCCACGCTCAAGCAGCAGGTCGAAGCGCTCTTCGGCATGCCGCTGCATCACGGCTACGGCATGACCGAGTACGCGGGCTCGCTATTCATCACACGCATGGACCGTCCGCGCAAGGACGTGTCTTCGGGCGAGATCGTCGAGGGTGCCGAGTTGCGCGTGGTCGGGCCCGACGGTCACGATGTGCCGCGCGGCGAAGCGGGCGAGTTGTGGGTGCGCGGTCCCGGCGTCATGCACGGCTACTACCGCGAGCCGGGCCTGACCGCCGAAGTGCTCGATGCGGAAGGCTGGCTCAAGACCGGCGACCTCGGCCGGCTGGACGCGGACGGCGCGCTCTTCATCGTGGGCCGCTCGAAAGATCTCATCATCCGTTCGGGCTTCAACGTGTATCCCATCGAAGTCGAGTCGGTCATCAACACCTACGCAGCGGTGCGCCAGAGCGCCGTGGTGGGGCGGCGCGACGCCGAAGGTAACGAGGAAGTCGTGGCGTTCGTGGAAGCGAAGGACGGCGCGACGATCGACACGGCCGATCTCGCCCATTATCTGAGCGAGCGGCTCTCGGCCTACAAGCGCCCCTCGGAAATCGTGACCATCGACATGATTCCGACCACGGCCAGCGGCAAGCTGCAAAAGCAGCCACTGCGCGAAATGGCCAAACGCGCCGTGCGCGCTCACTGAGCATTCCTGATTTTGTCATCCTCACGGGCGGCATCGTGCCGCCCGATCAACGATTGCAGGGCATACACCATGATTCGCGACCAGGAAACGATGAACGTTCTGCTCGACAACGTCGCGCGCTTCGTGCGCGAGCGTCTCGTGCCGAACGAAGAGCGCGTGGCCGAAACCGATGAAATTCCGGCCGATATCGTCGATGACATGAAGGCCATGGGCCTCTTTGGCCTGACCATCCCGGAGCAGTACGGCGGGCTCGATCTCACGATGGAAGAAGAAGTGCTCGTGATGTTCGAACTCGGCAAGACTTCGCCCGCGTTTCGCTCGATCATCGGCACGACGGTAGGTATCGGCTCGCAGGGCATCGTGATCGACGGCACCGACGAGCAAAAGGCAACATGGCTGCCGAAGCTTGCGAGCGGCGAGATCATCGCGAGCTTCGCGCTCACGGAGCCGGGCGCGGGCTCGGACGCTGCATCGATCAAGACGCGCGCCGAGCGGCGCGGCGACCACTACGTGGTGAACGGCACCAAGCGCTTCATCACGAATGCGCCGCAGGCCGGCATGTTTACGCTGATGGCGCGCACCAATCCCGACGAGCCGCGCGCGGGCGGCATCACCTCGTTCATCGTCGACGCAAAAACGCCCGGCATCAGCTTCGGCAAGCGCGACAAGAAGATGGGCCAGCGCGGCGCGCATACCTGCGACGTCATCTTCGAGGACGTGAAGGTGCCCGCGGAGAACATCATCGGCGGCAAAGAAGGTGTGGGCTTCAAGACCGCGATGAAGGTGCTCGACAAAGGGCGTATTCATATCGCGGCGATCTGCGTGGGCGTGGCGCAGCGCATGCTCGACGACGCGCTGCGCTACGCGATAGAACGCGAGCAGTTCGGCGAGAAGATCGCCGAGTTCCAGCTCGTGCAGGCCATGCTCGCCGATAGCCAGACCGAACTCTACGCGGCGCGCTGCATGGTGCTCGACGCGGCGCGCCGCCGCGACGCCGGCCAGAACGTGAGCACCGAGGCCGCGTGTGCGAAGCTCTTCGCATCCGAAATGTGCGGGCGGGTAGCAGACCGCGCGGTGCAGATTTTCGGCGGCGCGGGCTATATGTCCGACTATGGCATCGAGCGTTTCTACCGCGATGTGCGCATCTTCCGCATCTACGAAGGCACGAGCCAGATCCAGCAGATCGTCATTGCGCGCAACATGATTCGGGCGGCCGGCGGGCGCTAGTCGAGAGGGGCGGCGCGCAGCACGCGCGCCGCGTCATGGGGCTATTCGAGGCGGCCGATGCCGTCGGCCACTAGCAGATCGACGAGCTTGCGCGCGAACAGCGGCAGCGCATCGCGGTCGGTCATGCAGATCTGCAGTTTGCGCACGGCCCACTCGTCGGTGAGCGGCACGATCTTGAGCGACATGGTTTGCGCGTGGCGGCGCGCCGTACCTTCGGGCAGCACGCCGATGCCGATGTTCGCCTCGATCATGCGGCACGCGGCTTCGAAATTGCCGATCTGGATGCGCCAGCGTATCGTGCGTTGCAGATCCGACGAGGCGCGCTTGAGAAACGAGAAAATCGCGCTCTCGTCGGGCGGCCCGATGAAGTCGTAGTTGAGCGTATCGGCAAACGCCATCTCGCTCGCTTGCGAAAGCGGGTGGCTGAGCGCGGTGACGAGCACGAGCCGGTCGCGCCGGTAGGGCAGCACCTGCAGTCCCTCGGTGCGCACATTGCCGGCCACGATGCCGATATCGATCGTGCCGTCCTGCACGGCGCGCACGATATCGGGCGAAAGGCGCTCGTGAATGTCCACGTACACGTCGGGATGATTGATGAGGTAGGTGCGCAGCACGGCAGGCAGGAACTCGCTCATCGCCGTGGTGTTCGCAAACACGCGCACATGGCCCTTCACCCCCTGCGAATATTCCTGCAAGTCTCCCGTGAGTTGCTCGAGTTGCTTGAGCACGCGGCGCGCGTGCGCGAGCAGCGTCTCGCCGGGGCCCGTTAGCGTGACCCCCTGGCTCGTGCGGCTCAAGAGCTTCACGCCCACCTGTTCTTCGAGATTCTTGATACGCGTGCTCGCCGCGGGCAGCGACAGGTGCGCGCGTTCCGCGCCGCGCGTGAGGCTGCTCGCCTCGGCTACGTGGGTGAAGAGCTTCAGGTCGACGAGATCGAAATGCATGGGTTGACTTGCCGTGACTCCAATGTCCGTCAGCTCGTTCGTTAGAGGGATGCAAAAAACATGAGGGGCGAGCAGACTCCAGCCATTATTGCGCCGCGGCGCAACGCACGCCATTAGCGATAGTACGGGTTAATCCTGGCCGAAACAGGCGTTCGGCATATCCAAATTGTGCAGCTTTGGCCGATGCGTCAAGCTGCAACACGAACGGCACAGCTTGCCGCATCACGATTCAAATCGAATGAATGCCCGGCGCAACGCGGGCTGGAGGAGCGAAAACGATGACGACGCAACGAATGCTGGACGGCAAGGTCGTGGTGGTGACGGGATCGGGCGGGGGCATTGGCCGCGATATTGCGCTCATGATGGCGCGCCACGGCGCGAAAGTCGTGGTGAACGACGTGGGCGCCACGCTCACCGGCGAGGGCCATAACGACGGCCCCGCGCAAGCCGTGGTGAACGAGATCACGGCGTTCGACGGCCAGGCCACGGCGAACACCGACAGCGTGGCCGACGCCGCCGGCGCCGCCCGCATCGTGCAGAACGCGCTGGACGTGTTCGGCCGTATCGATTGCGTGGTGAACAACGCGGGCATCCTGCGCGACCGCTTCTTCCACAAGATGAGCGAAGAGGAGTGGGACGCCGTGCTCAAGGTTCACCTCTACGGCTCTTACTACGTTTCGCGCGCCGCCGCCGACCACTTCAAGGAGCAGCGCAGCGGGGCGTTCGTGCATATGACGTCCACGTCCGGGCTGATCGGCAATCTCGCGCAGGCCAACTATAGCGCCGCGAAGCTCGGCATTGCGGGCCTGTCGAAATCCATCGCGCTCGATCTGGAAAAGTTCGGTGTCCGTTCGAACTGCATCGCGCCGTTCGCGTGGAGCCGCATGATCAACTCGATCAAGATCGATTCGCAGGAACAGGAAGCACGCGTTGCCAAGATCAAGCAGATGACGCCCGCGAAGATCGCGCCGCTCGCCGTCTACCTCGCGAGCGAGCAGGCCGCCGACGTGACGGGTCAGATTTTCGCGGTCCGCAACAACGAAATCTTCCTCATGAGCCAGCCGCGCCCCGTGCGTTCGGTGCATCGCGGCGAGGGTTGGACGCCGGAGACGATCGCCGAGCATGCCATGCCGGCGCTGCGAAAATCGTTCCATACGCTCGATGTTTCCGCCGATGTCTTCAGCTGGGACCCCGTCTGATGACGCGCGGCCCGCGCGCGGCGCGCATCGTCGACGCCGCGCAGCTCGATTTCGCGCAGTACGTGCGCCCGGGCGACACGCTCGCATGGGGCCAGTGCGGAGCCGAGCCGTGCACGCTCACCGCGCTGCTGATGGCGCAGCGCAAGGCGATAGGCGGGCGCTTTCGCGTGTTCGTGGGCGCGTCGTGGTCCGACACGCTCGAGCCCGCGTATGCCGACTGCGTGGACTTCATGGCCTATGGCGCGTCGGGAACGAACCGGCGCCTCGAACGCGAAGGCGTGCTCGATATCCTTCCGTGTCACTACTCGCAGTTTCGCAGCGCGCTGACCAGCGGTCCGAATCGCATCGACGTGTTGCTGCTGCAAGTTGCCCCCGCGGATGAGGCGGGCCGCTACAGCCTCTCGATCGCCCATGAGTATCTCGTGCCGCTGATCGACAGCGCGCGCGTGGTCATTGCGGAGGTGAACGCGGCGGCGCCGTGGACCTACGGCGAGCGCATGTTGCGCGGCGATGATTTCGACGTGCTGATCCATACCGACCGCACGCCACTGGAAGCGCCGGCCGCACAGGCCGGCGACATCGAGCGGCGCATCGCGCAGCACGCCGCTTCCCTGATCGAAGACGGCTCGACGATCCAGTTCGGGCTGGGCGCGCTGCCCGAGGCCATCGTCGCGCAGTTGCGCGACCGGCGCGACCTTGGCGTGCATAGCGGCACCATCGGCGACGCTGTGGTCGATCTGATCGAAGCGGGGGTGGTGACGAATGCCCGCAAGCCGCGCGATCGAGGCGTGAGCGTGGCCGGCACGATGATGGGCACGCGCAAGGTCTACGCGCATGCGCACCGCAATGCGCAGATTCAGTTTCGCGCCACGGCCTATACGCACGACATCGACGTGCTCGGCAGCCTCGACCGGTTCGTGGCGATCAACTCGGCGCTCGAAGTCGATTTGACGGGGCAGGTCAATGCGGAAGCTGCCGGCGGTCGCTATGTGGGCGCCGTGGGCGGGGCGCTCGATTTCATGCGCGGCGCGGCGCGCTCGCACGGGGGCGTCGCGATCGTCGCGCTCGCAGCCAGCACGCGGCATGGCAGTCGCATCGTCGCGCGTCTTTCGGGGCCGGTCAGCACGCCGCGCAGCGACGCCGCGGTGATCGTCACCGAGCACGGCGTGGCCGATCTGCGCGGGCTCACGCTCGCCCAGCGCACCGAGCGCATGCTCGCCATCGCGCCGCCAGAATGGCGCGAACAGCTGGCGGCGCAACACCATGCGCGGCGGGATACGATAGCGGTTTGACGGTACGCAGGCACACGACGCGGCGAACAACAACAACCAGACTCCATGTAAAGGAATCCGAAATGAGAAGAGCAGCGATAGTCGCACCCGTACGCACGCCGGTCGGCACCTTCGGCGGCAGCCTGCGCCCTGTTTCCGTCGAAACGCTCGCGGCCACGGTGCTGCGCGAAACCATCGCGCGCAGCCGCGTGGACCCGGCACGCATCGAGGACGTGGTCTTCGCGCAATCGTATGCGAACAGCGAAACGCCTTGCATCGGCCGCTGGGCTGCGCTCGAAGCAGGGCTGCCCGTGCAGGTGCCCGGCATGCAGCTCGATCGCCGTTGCGGCGGCGGGCTGCAGGCGGTCGTGACCGCCGCGATGATGGTGCAGAGCGGCGCGGCGGACGTGGTCGTGGCCGGCGGCGTGGAAAGCATGAGCAATATCGAGTACTACACGACCGACATGCGTTGGGGCGCTCGCGCGGGCTCGGTGAAGATGCACGACCGTCTCGAGCGTGGCCGCGAACGCTCGCAGCCCGAAGCGCGCTTCGGCTACATCTCCGGGATGATCGAAACGGCTGAAAACCTCGCGAAGGAATACGGCATCACGCGCGAGGAAGCGGACGCGTACGCCGTGCGCAGCCACCAGCGCGCCGCGGCGGCATGGGAGTCGGGCCGTTTCGCCGACGAGGTGGTGGCGGTTTCGGTGCCGCAACGCAAGGGCGACCCGGTGCTGTTCGCACGCGACGAAGGCGTGCGCGCCGACGCAAGCGAGGCGTCGCTCGCGAAGCTCAAGCCGCTCATGAAAGGCGGCACGGTGACGGCGGGCAACGCGAGCCAGCAGAACGACGCCGCGGCTGCGTGCCTGATCGTCGCCGAAGACCAACTCGACAAACTGGGCCTCACGCCGCTTGGTTACCTCACGGGCTGGGCAGCTTCGGGATGCGAGCCCGCGACGATGGGCATCGGCCCGGTGCCGGCCGTGCAAAAGCTGCTGCACAAGACCGGGCTCACCTTCGATCAACTCGATCTCGTCGAACTGAACGAGGCCTTCGCGTGCCAGGTGCTCGCGGTGCTCAAGGGCTGGGGCTGGCACGACGAAGCGCGGCTGAACGTGAACGGCTCGGGCATTTCGCTCGGTCATCCGATCGGCGCGACCGGCGTACGTATGCTCACGACCTTGCTTTACGAACTGCAGCGCCGCAAGGGCCGCTATGGCCTCGAAACCATGTGCGTAGGCGGCGGCCAGGGCATCGCGGCGATTTTCGAGCGGGCGGCTTGAGTACGAACGCTTCGCATCCCTACGGAACATAACAAGGAGGAGACGATGCTCGATGCACTCAACGCGCAGCTCGCCCGGCTGCAAACGCATCCGTTCTATGCGGGACGTCTTCCGGGCAGCGTCGCGAGCGCGGCGGAGTTCGCCGAGCGCGTGCCGCTCATGACGCGCGCCGAACTGGTGGCCGAGATGCATTGCCCCGGCTACGGCGCGTTTGCGCCGGCCGTTCCGCCGGTGCGCGTTCACCTCACACCGATGGGCGCAACGCTGGTGCCGATCCTGCAGAGCGCGGCCGATCTGCGTGCCATCGAAGCCGCGTGCGGGCAGCATCTCGACGCGTGCGGCATCGGTCCCGGCGACGTGTGCATGGTGACGTTCGGCTATCACCTCTTCGTTGCGGGGCTTTTCTATCAGACCCAGATGGAAGCGCGCGGCGTGGCGTGCATTCCGCATGGCCCGGGCGAGACCGAGCGCGCGGCACGTGTCGCGCAGCAATGCGGCGTGACGGTGCTGGCCGGTAATCCGTCGCATGCGCTCAAGCTCATCGAAGCGGGGTGCCCCGTGCCGCGCGTGTTCTTCGCGGGTGGCGAAGCGTTCACGGGCAATGCCGCGCTGTACGCCCGCGTGCGCGAAGCGATGCCGGGCACGTTGTTGATCGACAGTTACTCGCTTTCCGAATGCCTGCCGGTGGCGCGGACATTCCCCGGTGGTACGGGGGTGCATGTGTTCGACGAACTGCTGTACGCCGAAGTCATCGACCCGGACACCGGCAATCCGGTTGCCGAGGGCGAACGTGGCGAACTCGTGCTCACGCATCTGAACAAGGAACTGCAACCGCTCGTGCGCTATCGCACTGGCGACCTCACCATGCTCGAGCGCACTGCGCCCGTGCATGGGCGCACGGTGTCGCTGCCGCGCGTGGTGTTCGGCCGTGCAGATTCGATGGTGAAGATCAAGGGCGTGAAGGTCTACCCATCCGAATTGAAGACGGTGCTGCTGGGCCTGGAGGGCGCGACGGGCGCCTATCGGCTCGTGGTCGGCACTAAGACTCATGGCGGCGACCATCTGACGCTGCAGGTGGAAGGGACGGTGCAGGGCGGTGCGATCGAGGCCATAGCCGAGCGCTTCAAGCGCCAGACGCTCATACACGCGGACGCCATCGAGACGGTCGCGAAGCTCGAAGGCGCGGCACTCGTAGAAGATCAACGGAGAGAGACGACATGAATGCAAGCGCAACGCACACCCCAACCCCGTGGCGACTCGTCGTAGGCGGCCACAGCTACGCGGACTTTTCCATTTCGGTGTCGCCGGCCGTCGAGCGCGCCGTGGCCGAGAATCTCGTACCGCCCACGGTCTATCTGAACGTCTTCAACGAAGACAGCATCACCGTAGGCGTGAACGAAGATCCGAACCAGGTGCTCGATCTGCCGTTCTGCCGCGACAACAACGTGCTCGCGCGGCGGCGCGTGAGCGGCGGCGGCGCGATTTACGCGGGGCGCGGCTCGGCATTTCTCGCGTTCTATCTGCCCATCGGTCTGCCCGGCGTGCCCCAAACGGCGGCGCAAGCGTTTCCGACGATACTGGGCCACGTCGCCGAAGCGCTACGCGATGTGTTCGGCCTGCAAGCCGCTTATCGGCCGCTGAACGACGTCGAGATCGACGGACGCAAGCTCGTGGCCACGTCGCTGAAGATCGAAGGCGGCGTGCTGACGTTCCGCATTTTGCTGAACGTGAAGGCGATCGACACGGCAATCGCGGCGCGCGCCATGCCCATGGCGCCAGAGAAGGTGAAGGACAAGAAGCACAAGGATCTCGGGTCGCGCTACACGTTTCTGGAGCAGGAACTCGGCCGCGAGGTGAGCGCCGATGAGTTGACCGCGTGGGTCACGGCCTGCGTTCGCCGCACGTTCGGGGAAGTGGCGCTCGTATCTGGCGCGCTCGGCAGTGAAGAATTCGTTTTTGCCCGGCAATACGAGCGCGAGCTGCACGAAGAGGGCTGGTTCCATGAGAAGAGCGAGGCCGCGCGTTACAGTCCAATCAGCGCGATGGGAGACCGTATCGTGCGCGGACGCGAAAAGGCACCGGCCGGGCTGATCTGGCTGAGTCTGCTCGTGCGTGACGGCACGGTGGTCAAGGCGATCGTCAACGGCGACTGGCACCCGCGTCCGCTGGCTTCGGTCGCCTGGCTCGAAGACGGCTTCACCGGCCTTGCCGCCACGCGAGAAGCCTGCGCGGCGCATATCGAGGCATTTCTCGCACGTCCCGACGTGGAATTCGCCGGCGTTGAGCCTGTGCATCTCATCACGGCGCTCGACAAGGCACTCGCAGAACTCGCAAGCGCCGGGGTGAGCGCATGAGCGAAAAAACGGTGCTGGTTGAACAGGACGCGGGCGTCGCGACGCTCACGTTCAATCGTCCGGAGGCGAAGAACGCGCTCAACGGCGAGATGCGGGTGGAATTGCTCGAAGCCGTGCAGCGCATACGTGCCGACCGCGGCGTGCGTGCGGTCATTTTGCGCGGCGCGGGCAATGACTTCTGCTCGGGCGGCGACGTGCGCGGCATGAACGTGACGAGCGCCGAAGCGGGACGCGACCGGATCGACGACCTGCATGGCTGGGTGAGCATGCTGATCGACCTCGACCGCCCGGTGATCGCGGCCGTGGATGGGGTGTGTTACGGCGCGGGCTTCAGCTTCGCACTCGCCGCCGATTTCGTGATTGCCAGCACGCGGGCGCGCTTTTGCATGCCTTTCATGAAAGTCGGTCTCGTGCCCGATTGCGGCGCGTTCTATACGCTGCCGCGCGTGGTGGGACTCGCGCGCGCGAAGGATCTCGTCTTTACGGCGCGCGAGGTACGCGCCGCAGAAGCGAAGGAGATGGGCGCGGTGCTCGAAGTCGTCGAGCCCGAACAGCTCCATGCACGCGCTACGCAGGTCGCGGCCAGTCTCGCGGCGGCGTCGCCCATTGCGTTCGGTCTGGCCAAGCGCGCGTTGAATCAGTCGCTTGGCAGCGACCTGCGCGCGATGCTCGAAATCGAGTCGGCGGCGCAGGGCATTGCGTTCACGACCGAATTCCATCGCGAAGCCGTGAAGCGCTTTCGCGAGAAGGCCGACCCGCTCTTCAAGTGGCCCGCCGCCGAGGCCTGATCTTTCATCCACGCACCGCCATGACGATCGACTATCACACCCTGCGCAACTGGCCGTTCAAGGACGTCGAGCAAACCTATACCGCGCGCGACGCCATGCTCTACAGCCTCGCTGTGGGATACGGCGCCAATCCCGTCGATCCGGACGACCTGGCATTCGTCTACGAAAAAGAGTTGCGCGTGCCGCCGACGCTTGCCGTCGTGCTCGGCTTTCCCGGCTTCTGGGCGCGCGACCCGCGCTCGGGCATCGACTGGGTGCGGCTGTTGCACGGCGAGCAGAGCCTCGTGATGCACAAGCCGCTGCCGCCGGCCGCAACGGTGATCGGCCGCTCGCGTATCACGCGGGTGGTCGACAAAGGCGCAGGCAAGGGCGCGCTGCTCGAAATCCAGCGTAGCATTACCGACAAGGCAAGCGGCGACCTGTATGCCACCGTCACGCAGCTCACGTTCTGCCGTGGGGACGGCGGCTTCAGCGCGGACAACGGTTTGAGCGACGAAGCGCCCGCGCCGCCGCCGCCGATGCCCGAGCGCGCGCCCGATCATCATTGCGATCTGCCGACGCGCCCGGAAACGGCGCTGATCTATCGCCTGTGCGGTGACGACAACGCGTTGCATGCCGACCCGCAGGTCGCACGCGCGGCGGGTTTCGAACGGCCTATCCTGCACGGGCTCGCCACGTGGGGCGTGGCCGCGCATGCCGTGCTCAAGACGATGTGCGCGAGCGACCCGCAACGCCTCGTGGCGTTTCACGCACGCTTTACGGCACCTGTGTATCCGGGCGAGACGATCCGCACCGAGATGTGGCGAGATGGCGACGAAGTGAGTTTTCGCGCGCGCGTGCTGGAACGCGACGTGCTCGTGCTCAACCATGGGCGCGCGCAGTTGCGCTGAGCGCTATTCTGTATAACGAAGGAAATCAGGACTATGGCCCGTCAACCGAAACCGCTCGTGCGCTCCGATATCGCGTACAGCACGCCCGATCGTATCGTCGTGCGAGGCAAGAGCCTGCCCGACGAAGTGCTCGGCCACGTGAATCTCGGCGACTTCGCGTTTCTGCAACTCACGGGCAAGGCGGCCACGCCGCAGCAGTCCGCGATGTTCAACGCCATCGTCATCACGCTCGTCGAGCACGGCATGACGCCAAGCGCCATCGCCGCGCGCATGACCTATGCGGGTGCGCCCGAGTCGCTGCAGGCAGCCGTCGCAGCGGGGCTATGCGGCCTCGGCTCGGTGTTCGTCGGCAGCATGGAAGGCGCGTGCCGCATGCTGTCCGAAACGCTGCCCTATGACGGCCAGTGCGACGACCTGGAGAAACTCGCAGTCGATACCGTCGCCGCATGGCGCGCGCGTGGTACGCCGATTCCGGGGCTCGGCCATCCGCTGCACAAGCCCATCGATCCCCGCACGCCGCGCCTTTTCGAACTGGCCGCGCAAAACGGCATGTCGGGGCGCTATGTGACCCTCATGCAACTCATTGGCGCGGAGGCCGAGCGTGCGTCGGGCAAGGCACTGCCGATCAATGCGACGGGTGCGATCGGCGCGATTTGCTGCGAATTCGGCTTCCCGTGGCGTATCGTGCGCGGCTTCGGTGTGATGGCGCGCGCCATTGGCCTCGTGGGTCATCTGCTCGAAGAAGGCGAGCGCCCCATGTCGTTCGAGTTGTGGCAGCGCGTGGAAGACGAAGCCTCCGCCCATCTGCGCGGCGAAGCGTGAGGGCTGCGCGCGGCCGTGGTTGAAAGCCGCGTGCAAGTATCGGGCCGCAATGGTCGAGGGATTAACGAAAGCGAAAGGGCCGATTCGGCAAAGGCAACTTCGCGAAACGATGTGAGCCGTTCATAGTATGGCCAACAGTCTCGAATCGGAGAAACGCCATGCCGGAATCGCAAACGCCAACGCTCAGTGCGTGGCTCGACAAGACCGAAACGCTCACCGACGATATCACCGCGTTTCCACTGCGCGCCCTCGCGGCCACGCTCGATCGCGAAGCCCCCGATAGCGCCGTGCCGCCGCTGTGGCACTGGCTCTATTTTCTGCCCGTCTCGCCGCTCGCGCAAGCGGGTCCCGATGGCCACCCGAAACGCGGTGGCTTTCTGCCGCCGGTCGAACTGCCGCGCCGCATGTGGGCGGGCGGACGCCTCACCTTTCACGCGCCGCTGCGCGCGGGCAGCGAGGCCGCGCGCACCTCTACCATCGCGAACATCGAGGACAAGACCGGCCGTAGCGGCCGTCTCGTGTTCGTGACCGTGCAGCATCGCTACGAGAGCGGCGGGGCGCTGTGCATCGAGGAAGAGCACGACATCGTTTATCGCGACGCGCCGCAACCCGGCGCGAGCGCGCCCAAGCCGGTAGTGGCACCCGAAGGCGAGACATGGTCGCGAACGCTCACCGCCAGTGCGCTCATGCTGTTCCGCTATTCCGCGCTGACCTTCAACGGTCATCGCATTCACTACGACTTCCCGTACGTCACGCAGGAAGAGGGCTATCCGGGCCTCGTCGTGCACGGCCCGCTCATCGCCACGCTGCTGCTCGACCTCGTGCGCCGCGAGCGGCCCGACGCCACCATCGCAACGTTTGCGTTTCGCGCGGTACGGCCCACGTTCGCAGGCCACGCGTTCACGCTGTGCGGCAAGCTCGCGGACGACGCGCGCTCGGTCGAACTCTGGGCGAAAGACCACGACGGCTATCTGACGATGCAGGCCACCGCCACGCTGGCCTGAACGGCAACACGAACTACATAGCGAATTCATATCGATCATGCAAACCACGCAACAAGATTCGTTTCAGGACATCCGCGAAGCCGTGCGCGATCTGTGCCAGCAGTTCTCCGGTGAATACTTCCGCAAGATCGACGAGGCGCGCGGTTATCCCGAGGAATTCGTCGACGCACTCACGAAAGCGGGCTGGCTCGCTGCGCTGATTCCTCAGGAGTACGGCGGATCGGGTCTGGGCCTGACCGAAGCTTCGGTCATCATGGAAGAGATCAACCGCTCGGGCGGCAACTCGGGTGTCTGTCACGGCCAGATGTACAACATGGGCACGCTGCTGCGCCACGGCTCGGCCGAGCAAAAGCGCAAGTACCTGCCGAAAGTCGCGAGCGGCGAACTGCGCCTGCAATCGATGGGCGTAACCGAGCCCACGACGGGCACCGATACCACGAAGATCAAGACGACGGCGGTACGCAAGGGCGACCGCTACGTGATCAACGGGCAAAAGGTGTGGATTTCGCGCGTGCAGCATTCGGACCTCATGATCCTGCTTGCGCGCACCACGCCGCTTGCCGACGTGAAGAAGAAGTCCGAAGGCATGTCGATTTTCGTGGTGGACCTGCGCGAGGCGATCGGCAACGGCCTCACCGTGCAGCCGATTCTCAACATGGTCAATCACGAGACCAACGAACTCTTCTTCGATAACCTCGAAATTCCGGCGGAAAACCTGATCGGCGAGGAGGGAATGGGCTTCAAGTACATCCTCGACGGCCTGAACGCCGAGCGCACGCTGATCGCGGCCGAGTGTATCGGCGACGGCTACTGGTTCATCGACAAGGTGAGCGCCTATGCCAGGGAGCGCATCGTGTTCGGGCGGCCGATCGGACAGAACCAGGGCGTGCAGTTTCCCATCGCGCGCGCGTTCGTCAACGTCGAAGCCGCGAGCCTGATGCGCTTCGAGGCCGCGCGCCGCTTCGACGCGCACGAGGCCTGCGGCGCGCAGGCCAATATGGCGAAGCTGCTCGCCGCCGACGCTTCGTGGGAAGCCGCGAATGCATGCCTGCAGTTCCACGGCGGTTTTGGCTTCGCCTGCGAGTACGATGTGGAGCGCAAGTTCCGCGAGACGCGCCTCTACCAGGTCGCGCCGATCTCGACCAACCTGATCCTTTCGTACGTGGCGGAGCATGTGCTCGGCCTGCCGCGTTCGTTCTGACCGGAGGCGCGCGCCATGAGACCACTCGACGGCATCAAGGTCGTCACGCTCGAACACGCGATCGCTGCGCCTTTCTGCACGCGCCAGCTTGCCGATCTCGGCGCGCGCGTGATCAAGATCGAGCGGCCTGGCGTCGGGGACTTCGCGCGCGGCTATGACGAGCGCGTGCATGGACTCGCATCGCACTTCGTGTGGACGAACCGCTCGAAGGAAAGCCTCTCGCTCGACGTCAAGCACAAAGAGGCCGCGCCGATCCTCGACGCGCTGCTCGCCGACGCCGACGTGCTCGTGCAGAATCTCGCCCCGGGCGCCGCCGCGCGACTTGGGCTGAGCTACGAAGCGCTCAGCGAGCGTTACCCGAAGCTGATCGTGTGCGACATCTCCGGTTACGGCGACGACGGTCCTTACCGCGAGCGCAAGGCCTACGATCTGCTGATCCAGAGCGAATCGGGCTTCCTCTCCATCACGGGGTCGGCCGGCGAGCCCGCGAAGGCAGGCTGCTCGATCGCCGATATCGCCGCAGGCATGTATGCCTACTCGAACATCCTCAGTGCGTTGCTGATGCGCGGTCGCACCGGGCGCGGCTGCCGCATCGACGTTTCGATGCTGGAGAGCATGGTGGAGTGGATGGGCTATCCGCTCTACTACGCGATCGACGGGCAAACGCCTCCGCCACTCGCAGGCGCTTCGCACGCGACAATCTATCCCTATGGGCCGTTTCCCGCCGGCGACGGCAAGTCGGTGATGCTCGGCCTACAGAACGATCGCGAATGGAAGCTCTTTTGCGAGCACGTGCTGCTGCAGCCGGAACTCGCCACCGATGAGCGCTTTGCCGCGAACTCCCAGCGTTCCGCACGCCGTGCGGAACTGCGCGAACTGATCGTCGATGCGTTTTCGAAGCTGACCGCCGCGCAGGTCATTGAACGGCTCGACCGCGCCGGCATTGCCAACGCCCAGATGAACACGATGGCCGATGTTTGGGCGCACCCGCAACTGCAGGCACGCGAGCGCTGGCGCGAGGTGCAGACCTCGGCGGGGACCGTTCCGGCGCTGTTGCCGCCGGGCGCGCCTTGCGCATTCGACGCCCGCATGGATGCGGTGCCCGCGCTCGGTCAGCATACCGAATCAATCCTGCGTGAGCTTGGCTATGACGCGGCGCGCATCGGCGCGCTGCGCGAAGCCGGAGCCATCTGATCGCGTCTCGCGCTTCGCAAACCGACTCCACTGAACTACGCTGCCATGACAGATCATCCCAGCCGCGCGCTCGCGGCCTTCGCCTCGCAACTGCGCTTCGACGCGATTCCGACTCACGTGGTCGAGCGCGCCGTCAATCTTTACGTGGACTGGCTCGGCTCCGCGCTGGGCGGAAAGGGCGCGCGTCCGGTCGAAACGATTGCGCGCTTCGCACGTGCCGCGCGCGGTGGCACCGGCGCGCAAGGGCCGTGCGACATCATCATCGACCGCACTCGCACCACGGCGTATTTCGCCGCGATGACCAACGGCGCCGCTTCGCATTTCGTCGAGCAGGACGACGTGCACAACGGCTCGGTGCTGCATCCGGCTACTGTCGTGTTTCCGGTGACGCTGGCACTCGCGCAGGCACTGGGCGCCTCGGGACACGAGTTCATCGCGGCCTCGGTGGCGGGTTACGAGGTGGGCATCCGCGTCGGCGAATTCATGGGACGTTCGCACTACAAGATATTTCACACGACTGGTACCGTGGGCACGATCGCGGCTGCCGCGGCCGCAGGTCGTCTGCTCAAGCTCACCCCTGAGCAGATGCTCGACGCATTCGGATCGGCGGGCACGCAGGCGAGCGGCTTGTGGGAGTTCCTGCGCGACGCGGCCGATTCGAAGCAACTGCACACGGCCATGGCGGCTGCGAATGGACTGATGGCCGCCCAGCTCGCGGCGGACGGGTTTCGCGGCGCACAGCGCGTTCTCGAAGGCGCACAGGGCATGGCGGCAGGCATGTCGAGCGACGCCGATCCTGCAAAGCTGGTCGATCGCCTGGGCGAGCGTTGGGCCACGGTCGAAACCTCGTTCAAGTATCACGCGGCGTGCCGTCATACGCATCCGGCCGCTGACGCGCTGCTTTCCGTGATCGAAGCGCACGGTCTGAATCCCGACGATATCGCGAGCGTGACAGCGCATGTGCATCAGGGCGCCATCGACGTGCTCGGCAGCGTGGTCGTGCCGAGCACCGTTCACCAGGCGAAATTCAACATGGGGACGGTGCTCGGACTGGTCGCCTATCGCGGCTATGCAGGCGTGAACGAGTTCGAGCGCGACTCCTCGGCGGACGATATCGCCGCGTTTCGCGAACGCGTGACGATGGCGCTGGACGAGGAAGTGGATCGCGCATATCCCGCCCGCTGGATCGGCAAGGTGAGCGTGACGACGCGCGACGGCCGGACGTTGCAGGGCCGCGTGGACGAGCCGAAGGGCGATCCGGGCAATACGCTCTCGCGCGAGGAGATCGGCGCGAAGTTCGTGCGGCTCGCGGCATTTTCGGGCGCAGCGAGCGAAAGCGATGCGCAGCGTCTGCTCGACGCGGCGTGGGGCATTGCCGAGGCGCAGCGCGTGGGCGCGCTGTTCGGCGAGAGGATGGGTGTATGAGCGCCGTGCTTTCCCGCTCGTATCTCTTCGTACCGGGCAACCGGCCCGAGCGCTTCGAGAAGGCGCGTGGCGCAGGGGCGGATGCCGTGATCTTCGATCTGGAAGATGCGGTTGCGCCGGACCAGAAGGGCGCGGCGCGCGACGCCGTGCTTGTATCGCTGGACCCCGTGCGCCCCGTGTGGGTGCGCGTGAACGGCACCGACACGCCCTGGTTCGCCGATGATGTCGTCGCCCTCGCGGGACACGCGGGCGTGGCGGGCATCATGTTGCCGAAGGCGGAAAGCGCGGAGCAGGTCGCGGCGGTGCGCTCAGGCGCGCACGGCGCGCTGCACGTGTTGCCGATCGTGGAAACGGCGCGCGGTATTGCGGGCCTGGACGCAGTGTGTCGCGCACAAGGCGTGCTGCGCGTCGCGTTCGGCACGCTCGACTTTCAGGTGGATATGGGTATCGACGGCGACGGCGAGGAACTCGACGCGTTCCGTTCGCAGATCGTGCTGGCCTCGCGCCTTGCGGGCATTGCGGCGCCCGTGGACGGTGTTTCGACCGTATTCGACGATGCCGGTCTTCTCGAGCGTGAAGCACGGCGTGGACGGCGATTCGGCTACGGCGGCAAGCTTTGCATTCATCCGAAGCAGATCGAGCCTGTGCATCGCGCGTACGCATGGAGCGAGGCTGAGCGCGCATGGGCGCAGCGCGTGCTCGATGCGGTGCAGGCGAGCGGCGGGGCGGCGGTGGCGCTCGAAGGCAAGATGGTCGACATGCCGGTGATCCTCAAGGCGCGGCGGATTCTGGGTGCTTGAACGCTTGCCGTCGTCGTAGAAGTTGCTGCGATGAAGTCGATAAAGAAGGCGCCTTGTTTTCACAAAGGCGCCTTCCGTTTTTTGCTGCCAGCCTGGCGGCGGTATTAGCCGATTGCCCGAGCGAGTTCCGGTACGGCCGTGAACAGGTCGCCCACGAGGCCGTAGTCGGCCACGCTGAAAATCGGCGCTTCTTCGTCCTTGTTGATCGCGACGATGACCTTCGAGTCCTTCATGCCGGCCAGATGCTGGATCGCACCCGAGATACCGACGGCCACGTACAGCTGCGGCGCGACGATCTTGCCGGTTTGGCCGACCTGATAGTCGTTCGGCACGTAACCAGCATCCACCGCTGCGCGCGAGGCGCCAAGTGCGGCGTTGAGCTTGTCCGCGAGCGGCTCCAGAACCTTGGTGTAGTTCTCGCCGCTGCCCAGACCCCGGCCGCCCGAGACGATGATCTTCGCGCTCGTGAGTTCCGGACGGTCGAGCTTGGTCACTTCGCGGCTCACGAATTGTGAAAGTCCGCTGTCGGCTGCGGCTTCGATCTTTTCGATCGCTGCGTTGCCGCCAACGGCAGCGACTGCATCGAACGCCGTCGAACGGACCGTGATGACCTTGATCGGATCGACCGACTGCACCGTCGCGATTGCATTGCCCGCGTAGACCGGACGCTCGAACGTGTCGGCGCTGTGCACCGCGACGATGTCGCTGATCTGGGCGACGTCGAGCTTCGCGGCAACGCGCGGGGCGACGTTCTTGCCTGCGGCTGTTGCCGGGGCCAGGATGTGCGAGTAGTTCCTTGCGATATTGAGGACCGTCGCTTCGACGTTTTCCGCGAGACCTTGTTCGAGTTGCGGCGCGTCGGCAAGCAGCACCTTTGCGACGCCTCCGATCTGCGCGGCTGCATCGGCAGCGGCCTGTGCGTTGTGGCCCGCAATCAGCACGTGAACGTCGCCGCCAATTATCTGTGCTGCGGCGACCGTGTTCAGCGTTGCAGCCTTGATCGACTGATTGTCGTGTTCAGCAATAACCAGATTCGTCATTTTCGTCTCGCTCCTTACAGCACCTTGGCTTCCGTCTTCAGCTTCTCGACCAGCGTCTTCACGTCCGGCACCTTCACGCCTGCGCTGCGCTTCGGCGGCTCGGCAACCTTCAGCGTCTTCAGACGCGGCGCGACGTCGACACCCAGGTCTTCAGGCTTGAGCGTCTCCAAAGGCTTCTTCTTCGCCTTCATGATGTTCGGCAGCGTGACGTAGCGCGGTTCGTTCAAGCGCAGGTCCGTGGTGACGACCGCGGGTAGCTTGAGCGACAGCGTTTCCGCGCCACCGTCCACTTCGCGCGACACGGTCGCCTTGCCGTCGGCCACGACCACCTTCGAGGCGAACGTCGCTTGCGGCAAGTTTGCCAGCGCAGCGAGCATCTGCCCGGTCTGATTCGAATCGTCATCAATGGCTTGCTTACCGAGGATGATCAGCGACGGCTGTTCCTTGTCGACGAGCGCTTTCAAAAGCTTCGCCACGGCGAGCGGCTGCAGATCGTCGTTCGACTCCACCAGCACGGCACGATCCGCGCCGATAGCGAGGGCCGTGCGCAGCGTTTCCTGGGCCTGCGATACACCGCACGAAACGGCAATGACTTCGGTCGCCACGCCGGCTTCCTTCAGACGCACCGCTTCTTCAACGGCAATTTCATCGAACGGGTTCATCGAAAATTTCACATTGGCGATATCCACCCCCGTGCCGTCCGACTTCACTCGGACCTTCACGTTGTAATCGACCACGCGCTTGACGGGCACCAGAATTTTCAAGCTCTCTCTCCTCGATAGGGGCAATGCTTTCGTCACTGTGACAGACGCGTGAGCTGCGCGGAATTCAGCTTTGCGGAAGGCGTGCTTCGAGCACGCTAAAGCGGCACCGCGCAACCTGCATGGGCGCGAAGCGTCACATGAAAGCAGCGCGCGTCGCAATCGTCCGTTCGAACGAAGCGGCGCGCGTGCAGGGGAAGGGGGGAGCGTCAGTGCTTCTTGTCGCGCACGAAGCGCAGTGCGAAGCGCACGAGCCGCGGCATGGTCACCGGGCGCAGCAGACGCTTGTCGTAGCCCGCAAAGCGCCGCTCGTTCTCGGCGAGACACAGGTGCATGAGTTCCGGTACGCTGATGTCCACGTCCGTCACCTGCTGCGCGCCGTTCATCGTGAAGTTGTTGTCGTGCCGGTGTTCGTTGCCCTCGGCATCCATGGCGCGCGCGAGGCCAACGCGTTCCCACGCCAGAAAGGCCCAGACGCCGGCCACCTTCAACTCGAAGCGAATGCGTTGCCACCAGGTGAGCCGGACTCGGTGCCAGGCCACCCAGTTCGCGAACAGCAGGATATGGCGGCATTCTTCCTGCATGACGGGCTCGAACGTGTCGATGAGTTCGGGCGGAAAGAGGCCCGAGCGTCGCGCCACTTCGAAGAGGCCGAACGCGAAGAAGCTGTCCACGCATTCGCTATAGCCCGTCACGAGGTAGGCCCATTCGGCGTCCTTGGGGTACACGTAGGGCGGCTCGCTCGCGAGCTTGATGCCGTACGCCGCCACCATGCGCGAGAGCACTTCCTTGTGGCGGTTCTCCTCCCACGCGTTGAGTGCGAGCGCGTCGCGCATTACGGCGTCGTCGAGCGAGGCGGCATAGGCGGCCATGCGCAGGCGCGCGCGGCCTTCCGTTTGCACGGCGATGTCCCAGATGGGCAGATCGGTAATGCGCTTGAGCGCCGCGGCTTCGAGCTGCGGCCAATCGAGTACCGAGGGCCGGTAAGGATTGAAGGTCTCGCGGAACATGCGGCACATTTCGTCGCGATGCACGTCGGAGCCCGGCGTGAGCGCACCGGTGACACGGCTCGTCCAGTGGCGCGTGTTGCGCTCGGCGGCGTCGAGCGTTTCGCGGTCCGGACGCTCGACGGGCAGCGCTGGCGCGTGGAAGCCGGGAATCAGTTGCGACGCATCGAAGGCGTCGAGGATCAGGTCGTCCATCTCGCTGTTCTTTTGCTGGCGGCAAAGGCACGCAGTGCAGAAGAGATTGCAGTCGTCGCAAGAGCTTACTTCGAACCGGCGCGATGCGCGATGAGCGCGACGTGCCGTCGAATCGTTAGCTATCGTTCAGACGTCGCGCGAGAAGGCCGACTGCCGCTTCCGATCGAGTCTGTCTCGTTCGGCGCAATAACGGGCCGCTCCATATCGAATCGTTGAACAATCGCGGCGCGAACGAGCGGGCCTGAGCATGGCGGTGCGGCACGCTTGCCGCGTGGGGTAGCGGGTCGTCATGGAAAACGCGGCACACGCGGCAAGTGCGCTCGCCGCGCATCGCGCTTTCGTGGACGTCAACGCAATTGCGCAAAGGCGATCAACAGCACCATCCCGCCGATAGCGCCGTCGAGCACGCGCCATGCACCCGCACGCCGGAACAGCGGCGCAAGCACGCGTGCGCCGTAGCCGAGCGCGACGAACCACACCGCGCTCACGGACATCGCGCCGATCGCGAAGGCGAGGCGGCTGCCTTGCGGTTCTCTCGCGCCAGCCGTGCCGATCAGCAGGAAGGTGTCGAGATACACGTGCGGATTGAGCCAGGTGAACGCGAGCGTCATGAGGATGATCGGCCAGGCGCGCTGTTCGGGCGCATCCGCCGCGGCATGGCTGTCCAGCACCGCGTGCGACGGGCGCACCGCACGGCGCAGCGCGCCGATGCCGAACCACACGAGCCAGACGAGCCCCACGTACAGCACGATGTGCACGAAGGTCGGATAGCGCTCGACGAGCGCCGAAGCGCCGCCTACCCCCGCGCCGATCAGCACGAAATCGGACAGTGTGCAGAGCAGGACGATCTTGCCGACGTGCGAGCGCAGGATGCCCTGACGCAGCACGAACGCATTCTGTGCGCCGATCGTGACGATGAGCGAGGCGCAGAGCGCCGCGCCGTGAGTGAAAGCGAGCCAGTTCATGACGGTTGCGAAGAAAGTAGGCGCCGCGGGCGGCGCGGTGCGCAGCGCCTGCGGTCATTGGACATCGACAGGGAATGGCGTTAGTCTGCCGCCAGGAGCCGCATAAGCAAAGCTCATTTTCATTAACCGGATTAAGGAACGCTAATGCTCGACTATGCCTTGCTCGATGCGCTCGCCGCCGTCGTGCGGCATGGTTCATTCGATCGCGCCGCGGGCGCACTCAACGTTACGCCCTCGGCGGTTTCGCAGCGCGTGAAGCTGCTGGAGGAGCGCGTGGGCACTGTGCTAGTGAAGCGCGGCCAGCCTTGTGTCGCGACGGCTTCCGGCGCGCTGCTGTGCCGTCACACGGAGCGCGTGCAATTGCTCGAGGCGGAGCTGGGCGGGGCGATGCCGACCTTCACGAGCGCGCTGGGGGCGGCGCGGCCGACGCTACGGGTGGCCGTGAACGACGACAGCGTGGGTACCTGGTTCATCGACGCCGTGGCGGGCTTCTGCGTCGAGCGCGGCGTTCTGCTCGATCTCGTGATCGACGACCAGGATCACACCGCGCAACGCATGCGCGACGGGAGCGTGCAGGGCGCCGTCACGACGCAGGCCGAGCCCGTGCAGGGCTGCCGCTCGACGCGCCTCGGGCGCATGCGCTACCTCGCGGTGTGCTCGCCGGCGTTCTTCGAGCGGCATTTCGCGCAAGGGGTGACGCGCGACACGCTGCGCCACGCGCCGTGCGTCGAGTTCAATCCCAAGGATCAACTGCAAAAGCGCTTCATTCGCCGCATCACGCGCGCGCAGATCGACGCGCCGCTGCACTGGATTCCTCATGTGGCCGGGTTTCTGCGCTGCTGCCTGAACGGTCTGGGCTGGGGCATGTGCCCGGAGCGCATGATCGCGCCGCATCTCGCGCGTGGCGAACTCGTCGAGCTTACGCCCGGCCGCGCGCTCGACGTCGAACTGTACTGGCAAAGCTGGCGGCTTTCCATTGGCTGGCTCGACGACTTCGGCGCCATGCTCAAGGTGCGCGCCGGCGAATTTCTCGATCAGGGCCGCGGGACATAAGATGCGCGCCGCGCGATAGCTTCATTCGTTTGTCTTTATCCACGGATTCAATGGTGGATTAGTGTGCTGACTTTCGGTGCGCACGACAGGGCTCGTAACATCACCGTTTTGTTGCTATTTCTCTCCTGCGAGTTGCACAATGTCAGCATTGGGTCGCGGCAATGCATCTAAAGCAATATCCGAAATCCATTAATTGCTTTTCGAATAGTGGAATGCTTCGATATTCTATGGGTGTGGAGAATGCAAGCTTCGTGCGAGAATTTCGCGTCCAATAGACTGACGTTTAGTATGTGATATGTCTGATGCACCAATGTCGAATAGATGCATTGCGTTTCATTGATCGGTCACGTCCCGTGTGTAAGAGTGGAGCCGTCGCGATGCCGGTAAAGACCGCGAGACCGGCCATGGGCGGGCATTTCGGGCTTTATGCGCGCGCGTGGCGCAGCGGGCGGTGTAACAATTCAGTTATGTGGAAAGTCGCGCGACGCGTGACATCCAGGCCTGAAACCGGTTATTTTTTCCGCAGTGAGATTGTTAAGTATCATCAAATCGGCAAAAAAGTTCACGGATGTAAAGAAACCAACATTGGAGGCGTACAGCCGGAACTGAAAGCTCTGCCGTCTCGTCTTTTGCGTTTCGCATTATCGTGTGAAAATTGCGTTTTTCCTGTGGATTGCGAGTTGGACACGCTATAATCCGGACGTGGCAGAGTGCTTATTCGACCGGCATATTTGAATCGTTTCCACGTGCACGAGGTGCATTATGACGAAATTAGATACCGGCAGCGTTTGGCAACAAACCATTGACCTTCTGTCCGCGGCTTCCGAGCCGTTAAGCCTGGACGGCGAATTCGAAGGCGGCAGAAGCTGCAAACCGGTACCCATCACACGCGGCGCATCGGAGGCGGCGAACCGGCGGCGTGCCACCGTCCGTTCGTGGGATGCGCAGGGCATCACGTTGATCCGGCGGCATGATCCGGACAGCATCACCGTTTGCTGGAGCGACGCCACCTATGGCCGTTACTCCGACCAGTTGTGGCGGGTCTGCACGGCGCGCCGCAGCGCCGTTTGTGCGCTGACCGGCGAGAAGATCCGCCGCGGCGACGCGGTGTTCCGGCCGAGCCCCAATCGCCGTCACCGCCCGGCCAATGCCGACGCGATGATCCTCGCGAGCAAGCTCGACAACCTGCCCAACGCCGTGGTCGCGGCGCGTCTGGACGAGGCGCTGGCCGCCTGAGCGGCGTCCCAGGGCGCACCGGTCGCCCGCGCGGGTATGCCACCCGCCGCTCACATGCCACGTGGCTGGTCACACCTCGTCATGCTCATGTCATGAACTGCACAAGAACAAAACGGCGCCTCAAGGGCGCCGTTGTTCGTTTGCAGGGTGAAAGGCGGGTCGCCGCCATCCGTCGGCGCAGGCGCAACCGGCGCCCGCCCCGGCGGCGCACCGCTCACACGGTGGCGTCGCGGGCGTTTTCCTCTTCGAGCGCGTCGCGCGTCTCGGGCATCGCAAGCCAAACCAGCAGCACGGCGGCGGCGCCCGCGCTCGCGAGCGCGAGGAAGCTCACCGTATTGCCCAGGTGATCGGCGATAAAGCCGGCAAGGGCCGTCGAAAGCGTCGCCCCGATCCCCGCCGACAGTCCGAAGAGCCCGATACACAGGTTGTAGCGGCCCTTGCCCCCCGCCACGTCGGCGGCGATGAGCGGCAGCATCACGCCGAACACGGCGGCCGACAGGCCGTCGAGCATCTGCACCGGGACGAGGAAGTAGGGGTTGCCCACGGCGGCGAACAGCAGCGCCCGCAGCGGCAGCGCGCAAAAGCCCAGAATCAGCACGGGGCGGCGCCCCCAGGCCTGCGCGGTGCGGCCGACCCAGGGTGACATCAACGCGACGATGGCTTGCGGCACGATGATGCACGCCGCGATCACGAGCTGAACGTTGTCGCCCATGCCGGCCGTCACTTCGCCGGCGGCGAGGTTGAGCATCGCGGCGTTCGAGAGGTGGAACAGCACCACACAGGCCGCGAAGGTCAGCATGCGCCGGTCGCGCAGCAGGTCGAGGATCGTTTCGCGCGGTTCGCCGGCAACTGCCGCGGCGGCCTTGCCGGGCCTGGCCGCGGGTTTGGCGTAGGCGGCGTTCTGGTCGTACTCGATCATCGCGAGCGCGACGAGCGCGGGCAACGCGAGCGCAGCCGTCAGCCAGAACACGGAGCGCGGCGACCAGTACTCGCCGCAGAGGCCCATCAGGCCGGCGGCCACCGCGCTGCCGATCGAGGCCCAGCGCGCGTTGCGGCCAAGCCGGTCGCCCAGGTTCTGGCGACCCACCAGCGCGAGGGCGAGCGCCGCCATGGCCGGCACGAGCATGCAGCTGGCGAAGCCGTGGAAGACCTCGGCGGCCATCACCGCCACGACGGTCGGGCTCGCGGCGAGCAGGACGGCAGAGATGATGATCGCGATGATCGCCCACGCGGCGGCGGCCTTCTTGTTGCGCAGGGCGTCCACAGCGGCGCCGCCCGGCACCTGGCTCACCATCGCGCTGATCGTGCCCACCGAAAGCGCCAGGCCGATCTCGCCCTGGGTCCACTTGTGCGATGCCAGATACGACGCAATGAACGGCCCGAAGCCCGTCTGTACGTTCGCCACGAAGAAGTTCAGCCAGTCGAGCGCGCGCACGCTGCGCTGGCCTGGATTGGGTTGTTGCATGGTGCCGTCCGTCATTTGGCACCGTGGGCATTGGCCGCCGAGGCGACGGGCGATGCAGCGGGCGCGGCTTGCGCAGCCGAAGCAGCCGAAGTGGCGGAAGCGGCCGAAGCGGCCGGGGCCGGCGGCGGGGCGGCGGGCGTGACCGCGTGCACCGGCTGGTCGGGTGCGTAGGGCGGCGAGGCATCCACCTGCTGGTCGCTCATTTCGAGCTGCGCTTCGAGCGTGTTGTTCTTCGTGACGAAGTGCAGCGCCGACCAGTCGGCCGCGATCGTATGACGTTTCTCGAGCGTGCCGCTCACGTCGAGCACGACGGCCTGCGGGGCGGCGCTGCCGTCGAGCAGCACGTCGACGACGCGGCCGACCTTGCCGCCGTTGGCGCGTTCCACGTCCGCGTCGAGCATGGGCAAGCGCGTCGCGCTCGCCTCGGGGTTGCCGGGCTGCGGCGCACCGGCCTTGGGCCGGTCGGGAACCTGCAGCTGGCTGGCCGGCAGGGCGAGCGTGATGGCGGGCGTTTTCGCCTGGGTATTCACGCGCACACCACTCCACGGGAAGTTGGCCTTGCGGTCGCCAATGCCCATGAAGCCCTGCAGGTTCACCACGACGTCGACGGGCTTGCCGCCGGGGCCCGTGACCATGTCGACGGCGCGGCCCACGACCTTGCCGTCGGTCTTTTGCACTTCGCTGTCGAGCAGCGTGCGGAAGGTGCCGCGCTCGAGCGTGCGCACCTGCACGAGGGGCGCTGGGGGCGGCGCCGGCGGGGCGCTGGCGGGCGCGGGCGGCGCCGGCGCGGGACGGCGGCGGTGCACCGGCGCGGGGCGCGGCTTCTTCGGCGCCGGCTTCGCCGTGCTCCCCGCTTCCGGCTCGCTCGCCATCTCGGGCGCGGATGCGGCCTCGGGCTCGCTCGCGGCCGGCTCGGGCTCCGTGGCTACGGGCGCTTCCGGCTCGGGCGGCGGGGCCGGCCGGAACAGGCTGCAGCCCGAGAGCGTGAGCAGCATCAGCAGCGTAAGGGCGTACGGGAAGTGAAAAACGGGACGTGCGCAACGCAGGAAGCCGCGTCTCATCTACTGAAACTCCTTGGAGCAGCCGTCGCGACGCGCGCGCGGCAGGGGGAAACCGGGTCGGGATGCGTGAGTGTAACCCGCGCACCGGCCCGATCCGCTTAATGACGGCGTCAAGGCGACCAGCGTGGGCGGCCAGCGTGGGCGGCCGGCTGGTCGACTCGCCGCAAGCGCCGCGCCGGGACGATCGCGCGTCGTCATACGAAACCGGCCCCGGTGCGCGCGGCAACGGCCCGCTTCACGCCCAGGTGTAAACGCGGGGCCGGCCTCCGCGCCGTGCCTGTCCACGGGCATATAAGCATCGCGGCATGAACGCAATGCGATTCGTGCGATGGGAGCGCAAATCGTGTTCGCCTAACCTTCGCTCCATCCATAAGAGATGTCAAAACGATGAGCGCCTGGAAGTAGAAGAAGGCGCCGGCAACGCGTCGACACGACTAATTCAATTCGAGACGAACCTGATGACGGATCGGGCTGGTGAGCCGTGAACCGTTTCAGCATGCTGATAAAGGAGGCACTCACCATGATCGAACCCCACGCGCAGCCGCTCGCCGGTGCGACCGCCGCCGAAGTCGAGTCCCCGGATTCATTGGGCCCGGCCTCGGGTTTCATCGACCGTTATTTCGACATTGCCGAGCGCGGCAGCTCGCTGCGTCAGGAGACGATTGCGGGCGTCACCACCTTCCTCGCGATGGTCTATTCCGTGTTCGTCGTGCCGGGCATGCTCGGCAAGGCGGGCTTCGACACCAGCGCCGTGTTCGTGGCCGTGTGCCTGACCACGGCGTTCGGCTCGCTGCTCATGGGCCTGTGGGCGCGCCTGCCGATCGCCATCGGCTGCGCCATTTCGCTGACGGCGTTCACCGCCTTCGGCCTCGTGCTCGGCAAGGGCCTGAAGCCCGAAGTCGCGCTCGGCGCGGTGTTCCTCATGGGCCTCGTGTTCACGGGCATTTCGGTGACGGGCGTGCGCTCGTGGATCCTGCGCAACCTGCCGCACGGCATCGCGCATGGGACGGGCATCGGCATTGGCCTCTTCCTGCTGCTGATCGCCGCCAATGACGTGGGCCTCGTGGTCAAGAATCCGGGCGCGGGCCTGCCGGTCTCGCTCGGCCATATCACCTCGCTGCCCGTGATGCTTTCCGTGGTCGGCCTCGCCGCGATCTTCGGCCTCGTGCGCCGCCGCGTGCCGGGCTCGATCCTGATCGTGATCGTCGCGATCTCCGCGCTCGGTCTCGCCATCGATCCGGCCGTGAGCTTTCATGGCGTGTTCGCGTGGCCTTCGCTGTCGGCGCCGGGCCATGCCTCGCTGATCGGCGCGATGGACATCAAGGGCGCGCTCTCGCTCGCCGTGCTGCCGAGCGTGCTGGCGCTCGTGATGACGGCCGTGTTCGACGCGACCGGCACGATCCGCGCCGTGGCAGGGCAGGCGGGCCAGCTCGACGCGAACGGGCGCATCGTCAACGGCGGGCGCGCGCTCACGGCCGACTCGGTCAGCTCGATCTTCTCGGGCTTCCTGGGCGGCGCGCCGGCGGCGGCCTATATCGAATCGACGGTGGGCGTGGCCGCGGGCGCGAAGACGGGCCTAGCCGCCGCCACGGTAGGCGTGCTGTTCCTCGCGGTGATGTTCTTCGCGCCGCTCGCGGGCCTCGTGCCCTCGTATGCGACGGCGCCCGCGCTGATGTACGTCGGCCTCATGATGCTCTCGAGCGTGAGCCGCCTCGACATGGCCGATATGGTCGACGCGATGTCGGGCCTCGTATGCGCCGTGTTCATCGTGCTTACGGCGAACATCGTCACGGGCATCATGCTGGGCTTCTGCACTCTCGTGATCGGCCGCGTGGTGAGCGGCGAGATCCGCAAGCTGAACGTGGGCACGGTGGTGATCGCCGGCGTGCTGGCCGCGTTCTACCTGGGCGGCTGGGCCATCTGATCATCGGATGACCCGGTCATTCGCCCGGCGGCCATGGCGGCCCGCCCGGCGGCTGCACGGCCCGCGTCGCTTCACGGCGGCGCGGGCCGTGTGGCTTTTGCGCGCTATGTTCCGGCGCGCTACCCGGGCAGCACGCTGTTGCGAGCCTTGGCCGCTTTGCGCCGCTTGCGTGGCTTGGGCTTCACGCCAATGCGCGGGTCGCGCGCGAGGACGAGCGCGCTCAACTGCGCGGCCGTGTCTTCGAACGCGGCATCGGCTTGCGGCACATAGAGCCATTTGCCGAGCACGGGGTGCACTCGCAACGCCGGCATCGCTTCGATGAGCGACGCATGGTTTTCCCGCGACGTGCAGACCAGCACGCCGTTGAAGGGCGGGTCGCGGTCGGCGGCCACGAGGCACAGCAGGCCGTCGAGATAGGCGGCGTCGCAGCCGAACATCGGCTTGCGGATATAGCCGGCCTCGCGCTCGAAGGCGTCGAAGATCCAGAGCAGTGAGTTGCGGATTTTGGACGGCATGGCGTGACGTGGCGGAGAGAGCGGGGCGCGGCGCGCAGAAATCGCCATTCTAGTGGCGCCGATGCGGCCGTGCGCACCGCCGCTCGCGGACGACTTACGCATGTCTTGACATCGCTCGCTCGTCGTCTATGCTAAACCACATGGTTAAGTATGAAGACGCCACCCTCGACCGCACCTTCGCGGCGCTCGCCGATCCCACGCGGCGCGCGCTGCTGGCGCGCCTCGCGCAGCACGATGACCTCTCGGTGAGCGCGCTCGCACAGCCATTTGCGATGTCGCTGCCCGCGGTCATGAAGCATCTGGACGTTCTCGCTCAGGCGGGCCTCGTCACGCGCGCGAAGACCGGCCGCACCGTGGCGTGCCGGCTCGCCGCCGGGCCGATGGAGGACGCGATGCAGTGGCTCGCGCACTATCAACGCTTCTGGAGTGAAACGCTCGATCGACTCGCCGCTTTCGTGGAGGAAGATGCATGTCTACCCAACCCGCAGCCGGACCTGGCAACGCCCCGCAAGCTCCCAGCCTCACCATCCGGCGACGTCTCAACGCCACGGCCGCGAAGGTCTACGCGGCGTGGACGCAGCCGTCGCAACTGATGCGCTGGATGCACCCGTTCGATACCACCTGCATTCACGCCGAAGCCGACGTGCGCGAGGGCGGGCGCTTTCGCGTGATCATGCGCGGTGCGAACGGCGAAGACCACGATGTGAGCGGCACGTATCTCGAAGTCGTGCCCGACGAAAAGCTCGTCTTCACGTGGGCGTGGCGCAGCACACCGGAGCGCGAGTCGCTCGTCACGGTGACGCTGCGCGCCGACGGGTCCGCCACCGACCTCACGCTCGAGCACGAACGCTTCTTCGACGAGGCGGCGCGCGACTCGCACAACGAGGGCTGGACGAGTTCGATCGATCAACTGGTGGCGCTGTTCGACTGAACGGCGCTCATTCAAGCGCACGGAGGAATCGAAAGATGGAATCGCACAAGATCGTTTCGCAGACCGAATGGCTGCAGGCCCGTAAGGCGCTTCTCGCCGAAGAGCGCGCCTTCACGCACGCACGCGACGCGCTGGTGGCCAAGCGCCAGGCACTGCCGTGGGTGAAGGTCGAGAAGACCTATACATTCGAGACACCGCAAGGCCCGCGCACGCTTGCGCAGCTATTCGGGCCGCGCAGCCAGCTGATCATTTACCACTTCATGCTCGGGCCGGAGTGGGAAGAGGGGTGCCCGGGCTGCTCGTTCCTTTCCGATCACGTGGACGGCATGCTGCCGCATCTGGAGCATCACGACGTGACTTACGTGGCCGTTTCGCGCGCGCCGCTCGCGCAGATCGAAGCGTTCAAACAACGCATGGGCTGGCGTTTTCCGTGGGTTTCGTCGCATGCGAGCGACTTCAACTTCGACTATCACGTATCGTTCAGCGAAGCCGACAAGGCGCGCGGCAAGGCGATCTACAACTACATCGAGCAGGACTACATGAGCGACGAACTGCCCGGCGTCAGCGCGTTTTATCGCGACGAAGCGGGCAACGTGTATCACACGTATTCGACCTACGCGCGCGGTGGGGAGATGTTGATCGGCACCTATGCGATGCTGGAGTTGACCGCAAAGGGACGCAACGAAGAGAAGGACATGCGCGAGTGGATGCGCCACCACGATCGCTATGACGACGCGCCCGCGCCGGAGTCGTGCTGTGCGCACGAGAAGCAGTAGATGCGCTGGGCGGACAGTCGTTAGCGCAACGAAAGAAAGCGGCGCCGGTCGCGAATGAATCGTGAAAAGAGCGCGTTACAGCGACATGTCGAACGCGGGGCGCAGCAGGACTTCGATCGCCATCACGACGAGTCCCATCGCGCCGGCGGCGAGCGTCAGCGTGCCATATTCGTCGTAGCGCGTGTCGTAGAGGCACGCGACGATGAACAGGATGGCCAGCAGGTTGGTTAGCCAGTAGAAGTTCAGCGCGAGGAGCATCGGCGTATCCGGTACCGGCGGGCAGCGCGCCGGCGGCGAGTGCAAGACGCTCGGATTCTAGCGGAGCGACCTTACGGATACGCAACAATTAGGTGCGCTACAACACTTATTTTTGCGCGATCGGCGCTTTTAGCATCTCGTTGCGGATCCAGTCCGTGACCGAGGTGCGCCGCGGTTGCCAGCCGAGCAGCGTGCGGGCGCGCTCGCCGCGCACGCGGCTGTTCGAGCCGAGGCCGTAGGACGCCATTTCGTAGCCCCATTCTTCGATCGCGGCTTCGAGCGGCCAGTCCTGCGGCGCGCCCAGACCCATCACGTCGGCGAGCGCCGTGGTCATGTCGCGGAAGTTCGCTTCGCCGCTTTCCACGAAGTAGAACGTGCCCGCGGGCGTGTTTTCGAGCGCGAGGCGATAGAGTTCGGCGACGTCGTCGACATGCACGTTCGACCAGATGTTCAGTCCGCGCCCCACGTGACGCATCACGCCGCTCTTCCGCGCCTGGCGGACGAGCCGCGGCAACTGCACGCTCGCGGCGCCCGGCACCGCGCCCACGCCATAGATCAGCGTGTTGCAGAGCACGGCACTCTTCACGCCGCGCGCGGCGGCCGCGAGCACGAGATTGTCGATCGCCACGCGCGGCGCCTTGTCGGCGGTCGGCTCGGGCAGGGCGTCTTCGCGATAGATGTGCGCGGTCGCCTCGCCGCCCGACGCGTCGCCCACGATGCTCGATCCGCTCGTATGCAGGAGTGTCTTGCCGGAGCCTTCGAGCGCGTCGATGAGCGCCTCGACCGCACCGCGGTGGTCGCTGCTCGCCGCGTTGATCACGGCGTCGGCGTCGCGTGCTTGCCCCATTAGCGTCGCGCGGTCGTCGAGATCGCCCTGTACGGGCGTGATGCCGAGCTTTTCGAGGTCGGCGAACTGCTCGGGCCTGCGCACGAGACCGCGCACCGTGTGGCCCGCGCGCACGAGATGCGCCGCGATCGAGCCGCCGATAAATCCGCCTGCGCCTGTCACGAAGACTTTCATGAGTGGCTCCTGATCCTGTCTTGATTGCGATGGAAGCCAGTATCGGGGCATCCGGGTTTTGCAAAAACCGTGTTAGTCTCAAATGAATATTGACTGCGGATCAAGAATGTCCACGATGAAGACGTCGACCGACGAACTGCTCGTATTCGTCACCGTGATCGATGCGGGGTCGATTACCGCCGCGGCCGAAAAGCTCGAGCAGACCGTCTCGGGCGTGAGCCGCGCGCTGACGCGGCTCGAAAAGCAGCTCGGTGTCGCGCTGATCCTGCGCACCACGCGGCGCCTGCAACTCACCGAAGAGGGCGAGCTGTTCCTCGATCGCGCTCGCACGATTCTCGCGGCGCTGGCGGACGCCGAGGAGGCCGTCACGCGCCACCGCGAGCGTCCCTCCGGGCGGTTGCGCGTGGATGCGGCCACGCCGTTCATGCTTCACTGCATCGTGCCGCACGTCGCGGCATTCGCCGACGCTTACCCCGAGATCGAACTCGAACTCACGAACAACGAGCGCATCGTCGATTTGCTGGAGCAGCGCGTGGATATCGCCATTCGCATCGGCACGCTGCAGGACTCCACGCTGCACGCGCGCTCGCTCGGCACGAGCCGTTTGCGCATCGTCGCGAGTCCCGGCTATCTCGCGGCACACGGCACGCCGCGCAGCGTGGCCGCGTTGCGCGAGCATCGGCTGATCGGCTTTACGGCGCCCGCGCATCTGAACGGCTGGCCGCTGCGGCTGGCGGCCGGCGACGAAACGCACACGGCCGCAAAGACCCAGGCGACCGAGCCCGGCTACACGATCGCGCCCGCGCTTTTGGCCTCGAGCGGCGAGACGATCCGCCAGCTCGCGCTCGCCGGCAGCGGCATTGCGTGCCTCTCCGACTTCCTCACGACGGCCGACCGCGAGGCGGGCCGCCTCGTCACCGTGGTCGACGACGCGCTGATCGAATCGCGCCAGCCGATCCACGCGGTCTACTACCGCAGTGCGGCGCTCGCCGCACGCGTGCAATGCTTTCTCGCGTTTATCGGGGGCAGGCTGCAACTCGACGCGTGACGGGCGCCGGCGGCGCTCTCGTGGATAATCCCAGGCTACACGGGCCGCAAAGGGGAGTTGTATAGACAGGCGCGCCAGGCTAGACTTCGGCCACTTTCGCGACTTGTATAGACAGGATTCGACCATGCTCCCCACCCTTCGCCTCACGCCCGGCCATCTGACCCTGCCCCACCTGCGCCAGATCGCGCGCGAGGCAGTGCGGCTCGAGCTCGATCCGGCCAGCTTCACGGCCATCGACGCTGGCGCACGCGCCGTTGCCGAGATCACGGCGAAGGGCGAGCCCGCCTACGGCATCAATACGGGCTTCGGGCGTCTCGCGAGCACGCATATCCCGAGCGACCAGCTCGAACTGCTGCAACGCAATCTGGTGCTCTCGCACGCCGTGGGCGTGGGCGAGCCGATGTCGCGCCCGGTCGTGCGTCTGCTCATGGCGCTGAAGCTGTCGAGCCTGGGCCGGGGCTATTCGGGCATCCGCCGCGAAGTGATGGACGCGCTCATCACGCTGTTCAACGCCGACGTGCTGCCGCTCATTCCCATGAAGGGCTCGGTGGGCGCCTCGGGCGACCTCGCGCCGCTCGCGCATATGTCGGCGGTGCTGCTCGGCATCGGCGAAGTGTTCATCCGCGGCGAGCGCGCCAGCGCCGAAGCCGGTCTCGCGGCTGCGGGCCTCAAGCCGCTCGCGCTGCAGGCCAAGGAAGGTCTCGCGCTGCTCAACGGCACGCAGGCTTCGGCCGCGCTTGCGATCTACAACATGTTCGCGATCGAGGACCTCTACCGCACGGCACTCGTCTCGGGCGCGCTCTGCGTGGACGCGGCGGCAGGTTCGGTGAAGCCGTTCGACGCGCGCATTCACGAACTGCGCGGCCATCGCGGCCAGATCGAGGCGGCCGCGGCCTATCGCACGCTGCTCGAAGGCTCGGCGATCAACCTCTCGCACCGCGATTGCGGCAAGGTCCAGGACCCGTACTCGCTGCGCTGCCAGCCGCAGGTGATGGGCGCATGTCTCGACCAGATGCGTCACGCGGCGCAAGTACTGCTCATCGAAGCGAACGCGGTGTCGGACAATCCGCTGATCTTTCCGGAAACGAACGAAGTGCTCTCGGGCGGCAACTTCCACGCGGAGCCGGTGGCCTTCGCTGCCGACAATCTCGCGCTGGCCGCGGCCGAAATCGGCGCGCTGGCCGAGCGCCGCATCGCGCTGCTCATCGACGCCACGCTCTCGGGCCTGCCGCCTTTCCTCGTGAAGGACGGCGGGGTGAATTCGGGCTTCATGATCGCGCACGTCACGGCGGCCGCACTGGCGTCGGAAAACAAGACGCT
>NZ_MCNV01000020.1 GCF_001718195.1 Paraburkholderia nodosa | reverse complement strand
CCGGACCTGATCAGCCAGACGTGCGGTACGGCGCCGGTCATTGCGTATCTGACCGACCACAAGGCGGCAACGCTCTCGCGTGTGATGGAGGTGGCCGAGGAGTTCGCGAAGGCGCACAGTGACGCGGACCACCAGTTCCTGATGGCGGCGGGCTCGGCGGGTATTGACGCGGTGACGAACGTGGTCGTTGCGAAGGCGAACCGCACGATGCTGTTCATGGTGTACGCGGCGGTGATCCTGCTGTGCTTCATCACGTTCCGCAGCTGGCGCGCGGGGGTGGTGGCGGTCGTTCCGCTCGGCATTACGTCGGTGCTGTGCGAGGCGCTCATGGTCAAGCTGGGTATTGGCGTGAAGGTGGCGACGCTGCCGGTGATTGCGCTGGGGGTGGGGATCGGCGTGGACTACGCGCTGTACCTGCTGAGCGTGCAGCTCGCGTACCAGCGCACAGGGCAGCCGCTGAAGGTGGCCTACCGCCACGCGGTGCAGTTCACGGGCAAGGTGGTGGCGCTGGTCGGTGTGACACTGGCCGCGGGGGTGGTGACGTGGGCGTTCTCGCCGATCAAGTTTCAGGCCGATATGGGCATCCTGCTTACGTTCATGTTCCTGTGGAACATGATCGGTGCGCTGATCCTGATCCCGGCGCTGTCGCATTTCCTGCTGCAGGGAATCTCCCGAAAGGCTGAGGCGAAAGCTGCAGCCGGCACAGCAGGCTTGGAACCATGCGATGTGGACACCGCTCTCCGCTCATAGTGGCGAGGATGTCGGTGCTAAAAGTGCATTGCGGCAAGCCGGTAGTCTATCTTGCTCGACTCTGTCGGACGGCCACCGGCATCACCTTGGGCGAGACAGGCTTCGCTGCCGGCGAAATGCATACAAAAATGTCGGACGCGCGGCATCGTGCCAGTCCGCTAACACGACACGACAACGTAACATCAGTCGTGCCGGCGGACGTTTGCTCGACAGTGGGATGCTTCGAAGCGTTCGTACCGCTGCGAAGGAAGGACCGCCGCCGACCATTTATGCTCTCGACCACTCCATCGGTCATTCGAACGGAACGATGGTTCCGGTTAGCGGGCACCAACAAAGTAAATCATCCGCCGTGTTGTGCCAAGGGTAGCCATCAGCGGAGCCAATAAACAAGCATCAATCGCTGGAAAGCGCTCGATGCATTACCAGCGCGAATTCGTCCAAGATGGCTTCATATTCACTGACTGTATCGGTGCTGTCTGCCAGATATGCTACTCGGTCGAGTGTGAGCAGCAGCACTGCCAAACGCAATTGGGCGCGCTCGCGTTCCGCACTCGGGAATCGGGCCATGAACGTCTCCAATTGCGCTGTCAGCGTCATGGTATCGGGAAGGATTGCGCGACGCAGTTCGCCATCGGTCAATGTCGCTTCCCAATAAGCGTCGCAAAGCAGGTGCATGCGCTTCCACATGGCGATGTAGCCATTGAGCCACTCGCGAATGTCCTGAAGCGTACTAACTTTCTCGAGCTTGGTCGTCTGAGATTTGACAGCAGCATACAGTTCGCGCTGAATAATTGCCGCCAATTCCGCCTTACTTTTGAAGTGACGATAGAAGGTCGTTGCGGTTGTGCCCGCAACTCGGACGATGTCGTTCACCGAGGTGGCACGGTATCCATTTTTTTTGAATAGGCTCTCCGCTGCCGCGGTTATTCGAGCATTTGTCATACGGCGGTGCTCGTCGCGAAGCGAACTCACACTCGTGTCCTTCAAGTGGACTTTTTTCTCGCTCGCGGTCTTTGTCGACCGTCGACGTTCCGTGGTTTTCAATGTGACGTTCCCTGATTCGGCAACTTTAGAAATCCTATAACTTACAGAGGTTTGCAGAACCTCCGATCCTCGACGGCTAGATTCGAGCTTCCCGGTGGATGGTAACAGCAAACGAAGGCGCTGGTAGTTCACCTCACGTGGGCGGACAGCGCGATCGTCTTCACTTGACTCAACGGTTGGTCGAGTATACATTACGTTAATGGCGTTAACACTTTGTTATTGATATTAACGCGCCTGCGCATGGGATAGCGAGTGATGGACACTACCGCGGCAAGAAAGGTAACGAAAAGGCGACCGGGCGCACCTGGCGCTGACTGAGCGTAGCGAATGCAGCGATCACAATGCCCCGATCTCGGGTGAGGAGACGGAAGTGCCCGCAGACCGAACTGTCAGGGGGCCACGTTCGTTGGCCCGGATTCTTGCGCTGTTCGCGCTCTTGGCACGCGCGCCGGATGGCATGTCTCTGGGCGAGCTTAGTTTCGCGCTCAAATCGCCAAAAAGCAGTCTGTGGTACTTGCTACGTCCGCTGGTCGCGGAAGGGTATTTAACGCACGCTTCAGACCGATATCATTTGGGACCGTCAATCTTTCGACTCTCGTCGAGAGTCATATCAGCGAACATTGATTCGCCGGTGCCTGACGCGCGATGATTCGGCGCACGCAAGCGTAAGCGCGCCGGCATCGTCGCGATGGAGCGTATTCAGGCGTTTTGCGCCACCGTTGATGCGGCAACAAAATGAAAATGTTCTGCGCGGGAACTTGAGGAAAGTCTTCGCAACGACTTTCGGTGCCGGAGGTGCTTACCGCCGAGTACAGATTCGGTATCCGCGTCGAACGAAGTGAGTTTGGACCGTCTGCGGTCTTCGCCTGGGACGTTACGGCGACATATAGTGACATCGGCAACGCACTGCCATAAACCGGGCTGTGCCGCCCTTCGAAACCTGGTCAAAGCGGGGATGGCCATGTAGCGCGCCACTCGCCTGCGCTTATCGTCTCAGTAACCGTTGCTAGCTCATTCTCGCGTCCGCACTGCGGCGTGCACTCATCGAATGTAGCCAAGCCGGACTGGTCCTTGCGGCCCTGCGCGAACCGGATGATCGAGGCGATCTTTCACGATGCCTCAATTCAGTATGTTCGCACCACAAGCCTTAGCCGAAGGATTCAGCCCTCTGATCATACGTTCGTTTTTGCAATGCTCTCCTGCAAGGGACTACTATCGAGCGCAAGCGGCTCGATCTTCCCGACAAGAAACAGATAGCTACACGCGCTGGCAGGCAGAACACTCCTGCCGCGCAGAGAGGAATGGTGAACGATCCGTTTGTCAACGCCAGCACGGCACCCGTGAATGTCGTTATGACGATTCTAGCGAGATTCGACGCGAAGTTCTGGATACCGCCGATCGAACCGACATGGTCGGGGGTCGGTGCAACGTCGCCGGGCAGAGACCAGATGCACGGTGCGGCAAAGCCGAGGCTCCCATAGGCGATCGAGAAGAAGGTCAGCACCAGGTACAGGTTGCTCGTGAACGCCGAAAGCGTGATGACCGAAGACAGTAGCATGCCGCCTACCATGCAAGTTTTTCGTGCTGCGGTAAGGCTCCAGCCGCGGCGATACAATGCGTCGGAGATGTAGTCACCGACCGAGTCGCCGGGAATCGAGACGGGCGCGGGAATCATGCCGAGCGTGCCGAGCGATTTGAGCGAGAAGCCATGAGCCTCTACGAGATAGCTCGGAAAACAGGTGATGAAGAAGTAAATGACGAAGTTCAGCTGACACCGGACGCTACCAGAAAGGCGATTGTTTAATTCCTGGCAATGTGACCCAGACGAGTTATGATGAACTTGTCAGAGGACCGACAAAGCCACGCCCTGTTTTGGCGGCTCGGTCTCGTGGCGTTTTATGCGGAGCAAGGGCGGCGAGCTGATCCGTAAATCAGCTCGTCGAGAGGGCCCGGCGCATCATGCACCCACAACAGGTCTCCAGGCCTTCCGCCGGGGAGGGTTGTGCGGACGGCGATGTCTTCATATACGAGCGTCTGGCACGTAGAGCTGTAATCACCCAACACTTGACGAGCGGTCGATGCGCGACGACGAACGTGCTTTCACACGTTGCCGAAATTGGGCATGCGAAAGTTCGCATGACGGCCAGTAATGGGCCATTAAACAAGCTTTCGTGTTTATGAATATCTCGTTACGAAACACGTACAAATCTGCGTAGCGTTAGATAAATCGTCAAATGTATTTGTCTGATAAATTCAGTTTTAACGATAAATAATAATGTCGATAGAATAAATCAACATTCAGACAACGTTTGCGGATTGAGCATGGGGGCTAATCTGGACTTCAGTTCTGTATGTCCGTCGCCGTAAGTGTATATGCGGAGCGCATTAGGGGGCGTGGGCGCATACCGTTATCTGACAAGGGCATCGCGAGTGCGATCGCCTGCATTTACGTGCCCCTCCGATGAAATGGAAGTGAAAGATGACTCTGAATACACTGTCCGTGAAGTCAAAGCTTACGGGGGCTTTCGGAATTCTGGCCGTCATCGTGCTGACCGTGTCAGGCCTGTCGCTGATGCAATTGAACGAGGCAAACGACCGATTTTCTGGGTATATCAGCGGTATCAAGGCACGCGCCGACATGGCAGAAGCGGTTCGCACCGCCGTGGACGATCGAGCCATCGCGGTGCGCAACCTGGTGCTGGTCACGGCACCTGCCGACGTCGATCTGGAAAAGGCCGCTGTCCTCGATGCGGAACACAGAGTTGAAGCTAACCTGGAAAAGTTCAATGCCATGGTCGCAGGCGCTTCCGACATGAGTGACAAGGCACGCAGTCTCGCGGCAGAACTTCCGCGTATCGAATCGCTTTACCGTCCCGTCGCTCTGGAGATTGACCGGCTGGCCGTGAACAACCAGCGCGACGCAGCGATTGCAGACATCGACACCAAATGCAGGCCGTTGCTGTCGGCCTTGATCAAGGCCTCCAACGACTATGCGGACTTTACGCGTCAGCGGGCCGCACAAATGGTCGAGCAATCGCAGGCTCAATTCACGAGCCAGCGAAACCTTCTGATTGTCATCAGCCTGGCTGCGGTCGCGATGGCCGTCGTGGCGGGTCTCGTCATCACGCGCGGGCTGCTGCGGGCCCTGGGCGCAGAGCCGGTGGAACTGGGTGAGGTCACACAGCGTGTCGCCAGCGGCGACCTGAGTCCGGTGCCAGGCGCGAAGGATGCGCCGGCCGGAAGCGTGCTCGCGTCGATGGGAGAAATGCAGGCCAGTCTCGTTCGCCTGATTGGTCAGGTTCGTACTTCCGCTGACAGCATCGCGACCGGCTCGAGCCAGATCGCGTCGGGCAATACGGATCTGTCTTCGCGCACGGAAGAACAGGCAGCGTCGCTGCAGGAAACCGCTGCGAGCATGGAAGAGCTGACGTCGACGGTGAAGCAGAATGCCGAGAACGCGCAGCAAGCAAGCTCGCTCTCGGCCAACGCATCCGAAGTGGCGGGGCGGGGTAATCAAGTTGTGGGCAAGGTAGTCGACACGATGAGCGAGATCAGCACGAGTTCTACTCGGATCGCGGATATCACCGGGATCATCGAAGGGATCGCGTTCCAAACCAACATCCTTGCGTTGAATGCCGCCGTTGAGGCAGCCCGCGCAGGCGAGCAGGGACGTGGATTCGCAGTGGTGGCGAGCGAAGTGCGCAGCCTCGCCCAGCGTTCGTCCAGTGCGGCCAAGGAGATCAAGGATCTCATCAACGCGTCCGTTCAGATGATCCATGACGGCTCATCGCTTGCCCACGAGGCCGGAAAGACGATGGCGGAGGTGACGCAGGCCGTGGCGCGGGTGACCGACATCATGGGGGAAATAGCAGCAGCGTCGACGGAGCAGAGCCGCGGGATCGAGCAGGTCAATCAGGCGATCACGCAGATGGACGAAGTGACGCAGCAGAATGCCGCGCTCGTCGAGGAAGCGGCGGCCGCGTCGAAGTCGCTTGAGGATCAGGGCCAGCAACTGAACCAGGCTGTTGCGTTCTTTCGGCTGGTTGCCTAGGCTAAAAGATGGCCGCTTGAAATCCATCCGGACGCCGGTTGGTTGGATGACGAACCGTCAACGCCTCCCATACTGTTTCCGCTGCCTGGTACTCAACGATGCCGACGTGTCCGCGCTGCGCTGGAAGAGGGAGTGGCTCGATCCAACAGCGGACTATTGCCAGGCACATCACATCTTGCTCGAGACGATACCAGCATCTTGCTTTACGCAATGCCGCCAACTTCGCTACCGCTCTTAAAACGGCGCTTACCTTGTCGCAGACGATCCTCGCGTCAAGGCGTTTGCGACGATCGCTGCATTCCTGCCAGACCCCGAGTTAAACGAACGTCTTGTCGGCACGGCGGAAATTGCGCGGCGTCGCGCGGCGGCAGCGGAGGCGAAGCTGAGATTCCAGCGGAGCGGAGAGCAGGTGACGGTGCCGACCTACAGCGTGGATGATCCGAGCGCCCTGAATTACAACCCGAAGGGAAACTACGACGACTACTTCAACAAGGCGCGCGGCGGCGTCCCAGAGTGGAAGAACGAGTTCGCCGTGATGTCGCACGGGCCCTGGTTGGACTTCGACCCGATGAGCAAGGCGCAGGCCATTAAAGTTCCGACGATCATGGTTCACTCCGACGGATGCGCCTTCCCTGAGCAGGCCAGGAAGTTCTACAGCTCGCTCCGGGGGGCAGTGAAGGAATTGGCGTGGGGGGATGGTACTCATTTCGACTATTACGATCAACCGGCGCAGATCGACTTTGCGGTAAAGGACGTTGCCGCCTTCCTCCACAAACATCTGTCTTAGGGGTGTGCTATGACAGGGGCGAGGCTACCGACGAGATCAAGGCTCCGAGCGACTGATCGCCAGCGTCAAAGTGCGACGGCTGGATGCTCACGCTCAATCGACCAAACGGTCGTTTGCCTACGTGTTCCTCGTGCAGAGTCCCCCTTCGGGAGGCGACGAGTTCAGGATCGCGGATGTCGCTGAAGGGTCGAACTGAGCCGTCCAAGGCCGGCGCCAGCCGGCCAGTTTCGATCATTGGACACGGAAGCCGGAATTGTCAACAATATGACAGTACACAAAGATCATGCGAGTTCCAGAAGCTTCCGAAACATCTCGTTTCCCTTTGGCGTGACGCTGACGAGACGAGATTTGGGTGAGCGCACGAGCCAGCTTTGATCAATGTAGAGGTTGAGCATGTGCGCCCCCAGTGCACCACCGAGATGGGGGCGCCGTTGCGTAAGATCGGCACAGGGGCGTGCAAACACGCGACGTTCATCTCGCGCCGAATCAAAGTCAACGCCAAGCGCGCGCAGCTGATGCTCACCGAGCCGGGTGGCGACCAGTTCGGCATCCTTGCGTCGTAACCAGCGCGCCTTCTGCATGGAGGCAAGTATGCTCACCGCGATCTCCCCGGCCAAGTGGTCGTAGCAGGTTCGGGCACGCATGAATGCCTCGGTCGACGAACGCGTTGACGGAAGGCACTGTGGCAGGCCTGGCTCCGTTCCCGAAGCGAGGGCGGCCATGCTCTCGATCATGCAGGCGACCTCGGCATTGGCGATCCGAAAGTAGCGATGACGCCCCTGTGCCTCGACGGCCAGCAGGCCGCCATGGACCAGCTTCATCAGATGCGCGCTGCACGATTGTGCCGAGATGCCCGCCTGATACGCCAATTCGCCCGCCGCGCGAACTGATCCATCGATCAATGTCCACACGATCCTGGTGCGCGCCACGTCAGCCAGGAGTTTGGCAACCCGCGGAATATCCGGTGTATCGTCCATAGTTCACCGTCTGATGAAACGTTGTCGAGTTCGATTCGTGGATACTAGCACTCTCGTCCAACGCGGACTCGCCCCGTAGTCTGATCGAGTCCGCGCGGGATTGGGCTCGTAGCGGCACACGAAACAACACTTCACTCATGCAGGAAGGCACGCGACATGGAAATTGCCAACATTCAACAAGCTTTGCAAATTTACTTCGACGTCATGTATGAATGCGATCTGGAGAAATTTGACTTGGTATTTCACCCAGCCAGTTCCCTCTTCACGATGAAAGACGGTGAGTTCAACCTGCGTCCATGTGCCCAGTATCGCGCGGAGATTGCTACCCGCAAGCCGCCGAAGAGCATGTTGCAACCGCGCGTGGATGACATTCTGCAGATCGGTGTCCTGTCTTCGGAGATTGCGTTCGCACAGGTTCGCGTTCGCATCTTCGAGAAGATCTTCGTCGATAATCTCAATCTGCTGAAGTTCGAAGGACGTTGGATGATTGTCGCAAAAATCTTTCACCACGCTGAGACGGTCATGGCCTAGCAGAGAAGGTCGCGGCTAGCCCGAATCTGGCGGCAAGCCAGCCGTGTCGGTCGACTGGTTGTGGCCGATCGGCGATACGTCCTCACTCCGTATTGTATTGGTCTTGAACTGAGGCTCGTTGCCTCCACCAGCATTACACCGGCTTCAACGGTACCACGGGCCTCTCCTTCACCCCAAGGCGCCCGGCCTGTCCCTCGCGGGCGTCCGGTTGGTCATCCCTGACCACGCCAGGAACGGACCTTTACATAGCACCACCGATTGGCCGTTCTCCATGGACGTTGCGACACTCAATCCGCAGCGAGATTGCCGAGAAAAATTGAAGCGCACGATCCCGGACGCAGGAAGCCGGTTTTGCGAACCGGCTGACCGCGAGCTAGTGGGCCTTCAAGAATGCGGCGATGAGCTCGGCGATCTCTCGCGGTGCATCCTCGAAGCAGTAATGGCCGACTCCCGCGAGCCGGTGAATCGGCGCCATGGGAAAGATCTCGCTGAACAGCGGCAGAAAATGTTCAGCTGCCAGCGTGCGATCGGCCTCGCCCCAAATTGCGAGCGCTGGTTTTGAACGAATCGTGTCGAGTGCCGTAGCATCTGGCATTTCGAAACGATGTGCCCCTGTCGCGAAACCCTTTGCCCAGCCTATCGCGCCAGCACTGTCAGTTGGCACGGTGAATCGCGAGCCGTACGCACGCAGCCACGTATCGTCGATACGCGCGTGGTTTTCGAAGCCGTTGAGCTTCAAGGTACTCAGGATATTGAAGCCGAGTTCGCCCAGCACGGATTCGAGACGGCCTTGCGAATCAGCGCGGATGATCCATTGGAACCAGGGTGAGACTGCAGCATTTGCGTTCAGCCGGTCGAATAACGTGCTTTGGCCGAACGGCGTCGGGCCGTTCGTGCTGACGATTCGGCGAATGCGGGCGGGATGCCGTGCGGCGAGTCCCATGCCGACGGGGCCGCCGAAGTCGTGCATGACGAGAGTGATATCGCTTAAGTCTAGGGCGAGCACGAACTTTTCAATGTTGGCGATATGATCCTGCAGCCAGTACGTCCGATGTTCCGGCGTTTCGCTCTTGCCGAATCCCATGTGATCGGGTGCGATCACACGGTAGTCGCCCGCGAGTGCGGCGATCAGATCACGAAACAGATAGCCCCATGTCGGTTCCCCGTGAATGCACAGGACAACATCGCCATCAGCGGGTCCCTCATCAACGTAATGCATGCGAAAGCCGCCAACGTTGCTGAAGCGCGGCGCGAACGGAAACGTTCCGTTAAACGTGTCATTCGATGGTGTCATTAGAGCTCCCTGACGAATGGAACGTCGCACAATCCGACGGTCGAAAGAGGTTAAACTTTGACACCGCTGTCAAGGTCAAGCGTATCTTTCGGGAGAGGTCATGCGTATCGGAGAGCTGGCTCGCCGCACCGGCGTCAGTGAGCGGATGCTGCGGTATTACGAACACGAAGGTCTGCTGAGGCCGAAGAGGACCGATTCGGGCTATCGCGATTACGGCTCCAACGAAGTAGACGCAGCACAGCGCATTCGCATGCTCAGCGCGGCAGGACTGAAGATCAGCAGCATCCGGCTGTTGCTGCCTTGCGTACTCGGCGAAAAACCTGTGTTTCATCCATGCGTTCAAGCGCGCGCGTTGCTGCGCGGCGAAGTGGAAAGGCTCGACACCCGGCTGCGCGAACTCAGTGAAACGCGAGAAGTCGTCGCGAGGCTGCTCAATGCGGTCGACACCAACGAGACATTGCCGCTCTAGCCGTTGCGTCGGCTTGAGCATTGACGCAGTGCCCCTTGGCGAGGCCCATCAAGTTGGCATTGGTGATACCGGATTCGGGAGCAAATGCTTTGGATTGCCCTTCAAGAAGTCTCGAATGTGATCTTCGGCAACCGGCCATTTCCGGTCAAACAATCAGTGAGCGAAAATTGCCGACAATCGGACCGGGGTGTACTCCGGTAGATTTTGGTTCTTGCCAACCTCGCGGCGACAACATGGACACGCAGCTTTTGGTCATATGCGGGCTTACATTCGTAATCCATGTGATTGCAACGCTTGCGTATGCGGTGCGGATTGCCGGTGTTCGCACGGGCCGCATCGCCGTGTCGTTTTCTCTATTCGGGATCGTTGCCTTGGTTTCCCGGACGGCAAATTCCTTTCAGGGGCCAAGTTCAGCGGAGCAATGCCAAGCGTGGTGGCGGCGAGCACGAGCGCATCATGACATCTATCATGATGTTTCTCCTCGAGAACCTGATGAGATCGCATCTGCATTTCGGCTCCGCTATAAGAACGTAAGTTGACTTCGAAATATTCCGCGACCGGATCGGGGCACTCGGTATGGCCAAGATCGCCGCGAACGATTTTCTACCCCACCGTTTTCGGCATTGCATGAATGCCTCAGCCGGCTTCTCGTTCGGCACGCCGATACCCGCGCATTGCATGTGCTGACCGTGTTCGCGCTCGCCGTGGTGCGCATGCTCTGGCGCGCGAGCCATGCGGCGCCTCCGCTACCTGCCGGCATCTGCGCCTGGCAGCGCATCGTGGCGCATGTTGTGCGTCTGCTGTACTACGTGCTGATGCTCGCGGTCCCGGTCAATGGCTAGCTCTACAGCCTGGCGGCCAACGTGCCGGCCGTCTATCTGGGCTTGATTCCGCTGCCGCGCATCATCGAGCCTGATCCCGTGAAGAGGGTGTCGCTGTGACGCCTGATACTGCGGCCCTTGCATCGAGCTTTGTGGTGCACGCTAGCCTGCTTACGCCGTCCGACACGGCGGCGCGTTGCCAATTGCCCTGGTCGCAATTCTGCACCTGCATCCACGTGGATGGGGCGATTACTGCTCGTCATCATCCCCATGGTGATGTTTGTACCACCCACGATGACGGCCGTTATCATGCCAGCGACGTCGCTCCCAGTTGTCGCCCGAATATCCGTATCCGTATGCGGGCGCATAGACGATCGGGGGCGATTCGTAGATTACCGGTGGCGGGACCAGGTACACAGCGACCGGAGCACCGAGATAGACGCTGACATAGGCGTGCGCTGATGCTGCAGCAGAAAAGCATGCAGCGCAGACGCCAAGTGCAGAAAAAGCCATTGTGTGATTCACGATGCTCGCCCCTTCAGTCAGGTTATGCCGCCTCGCAGGGACAGCGTGTCTCGTATTGATAGCCTAGTCCATTGCGTCATTGAAAAAGCCCCTTATTTGGTATTCAATGAAACGCATGGAAAAGATGAATTTGACCACGCTTGAGCGCAAACAATTGCTGTCAGCAACTCGTAGCCAAACGGTGCGCGCAGCGGACGCGCGGCGTGCACGGCTGATCTTGATGCTTGATGAAGGCGAAGCACGTGAGGCGATCATGCAGCGGCTGCGATGTGGCTCGCGCTTCATTCCCGTTGGTCGAGTCGGTTTTTGGCGGAGCGGTTGGCAGGCCTGTACGCGCGCCATCCGGGACGAGTTCCTGTGCATCCGCCTGAAAAGCTCGAGGCGCGGGTTCTGAATCTCACGCTTAAGCACCGGCCCTCGGACGGCTCGACGCATTGGAGCAGCTATAAGCTTGCGGCGGCTCTGGGCGATGTAGGCGCCTCGACGGTACAGCGCATCTGGCGCAAGCACGGCGTGCGCCCCCATCGACTCGATACGCACATGGTCTCAAACGGCGCTGACTTCGAGACCAAGGCTGCAGACGTCATCGGCCTGTATCTGAACCCGCCCGCACATGCGGTGGTGTTCTGCGTGGACGAGAAGACGGCAATTCAAGCTCTGGATCGTAAAGATCGGATGCTACCGCTGTCGCCTGGGCGCGCCGAGAGCCATGGCTTCGAATACAAACGTAACGGCACGCTTAGCCTGTTCGCTGCGCTCAATACGGCAATCGGAGAAGTCATCGGCAAGACCGCACCGCGCCATACCAGCGAACAGTTCGTGGCCTTCCTCACCGACGTTATCGCCAGCCAGCGGCCCAAACAAGAGATTCATGTGATCTGCGACAACGTCAGCAGCCACAAGACACCGCGCGTGCACAAATTCTTGCGACAACACCGCAACGTGCGGTTGCATTACACGCCAACCTATACCTCTTGGCTGAAGCAGGTGGCAAACTGGTTCTCTCGCATCCAGCGCGATGTAATTGCGCGAGGCATCTTCACCACGGTGAAGAATTTGGACCGCAAGCTGATGCGCTACATCCGCGAGCACAACAAGAATCCCAAGCCGATCAAATGGAAATACGATGATCCATCACGACGAATTCGACCAGTGCCATTTCAATGACGCAGTCGACTAGGTGTGAACCCAAGAGTCAGGTGATAGCGCGCAGTCTCCGCCATAACCATCTGTAAATCGCTTGCACTTGATTATTCCGCGCAAAGCCAAACGCGCGTCATAGATGGCCGAGGCATCGCCAAATGAGTACCTGCGCGGCACCACAGGAAACTCGAAGCGTCTTGGACGCTCGTGTTCGAGCAGCACTTTTGCTGCTCTTTCCGCCGAGTACAGTCGAACTGCGCGATTTGGACCGCTCTGGACGTTGGCATCAACCTACGGTGTCACGACAAGCTCCGTATGCATTCCCGCAGCGTAGTGTCCCGGCTTGTTGCAGATCAGCGCGTAGTGGCCCGGCGCAAGTCTGAATGAAACGCGCTTGCTCTTGCCCGGGGCAATACCTTCAACTTCGCCAATCTTGTTTAGCCTGCGCTCAAGCACTTCTCCCTTGCTGACGGGGAGTGCATCGTCCGCGAGATCCGTCTTGAGCACGACGAGTTCGTGTTCCATGCTGTTATCCGCAGCATTCCTGACTTCAAGCGTGATCCGACCCGCCTTCACGTTGTGCGTCCCGAGCTGGATCGAGTTCGACAGCAATGTCGCGTTGACGGTTTGTTCGGCCCAGCTTGCATGCGATGTCATCCCTAGTGTGATCACACCGGCGAGGATAATGAATCTACAAGTGGCACACATGATCGCCTCCTTTGTATCGACATATCGTGCGTGCCTCGCGTCGGGCGATTGCCGAGCGCGATATTTTGAGTGCGCAAATGTCCCTTCCTGTGCGAGGACATGAATGCTCTCTGCGGCGCGCGATATATGCAGTAAACGTGGACGGTGGCAGGCCTATTCCGGGCGTGGCCCCCGTCACGAATCCGGGATGGTGATCTTGCGGTTGTCTCGAAGATACCGGTACTCGTGCCATGTGAGGGCGATGACGACGACGTCCAATGCCGTTACCAGCAGCACCCAGACCGAATGGGTGTACGTGAAGCGGTAGGCCTGGTAGGCAATGAACAGCGCGAAGACGACAATCGAGACAGGAAAGTACCGGAGTCTCTCACGCAACAAGCCAGCCACGAGCCAGAGCTTCACCACACCGTGTGCAAGCAGGTAAATCCCGGCGAATCTCTGGGCATCGACGGACAGGTGTTGCACCGTGTGAAGCAGAATATTTGCCACCAGATCGTGCGGATCTTCGGCGAACTCATCCCGGGTGACCCACAGCACAAGCGCGAGGAAATACCGCTACTCGCTCGGGAAACTGCGCCAGTTGCCCGTGGTCACGGACCGGGGCGCACAAATCCAGCGCGGCGACGTAGCCGACATCAGGATTGCCGATGGGCCGCCCTCAATTCGCAGCGAGAACGCACGGCTTTCGGGCTATGTCTACGTCGATATACGGAACGTGGACCTGCAGTCCGCGGTGAAAGCAATGCAGCAGGCCGTGGCGGCAAAGGTCACGCTTCCGCCCGGGTACTCGATTACGTGGTCGGGCCAGTTCGAGTATCTCGAGCGCGCGGAGGCCAAGTTGCGAACCGTCATTCCCGTGACGCTCGTGGTCATCTTCGTACTGCTGTTCCTCACGTTCAACTCGGCCGCGGACGCGCTCCTCCTGATGTCGACGGTGCCATTCGCGCTGGTCGGCGGATTCGGGTTCATCTGGATACTGGGTCATGCAGTATCGGTCGCGACATCCGTGGGATTCATCGCGCTCACCGGTGTAGCAGCTGAGTTCGGCGTCGTCATGCTGCTCTATCTGAAGGGCGCGCTCAACCGGCGACTCGAACTCGGTGAGCCTCTTGACGAGGCCACGTTGCTCGAAGCAATTCGCGAAGGCGCGGTACTGCGCGTGCGGCCGAAAGCGATGACAGTTGCCGTCGTACTAGCCGGCCTTATCCCCATCATGGTCGGCCATGGCGCTGGCTCCGAAGTGATGCAGCGCATTGCCGCGCCCGTGGTTGGCGGGATGGTGACCGCGCCCATCCTCTCGATGTTTGTCATTCCCGCAGCCTGGCTCCTGTTGCAGCGCCGTCGCGTTGCGCGAAGCCGGGACGCGCGGTTTTCCCACGCAGTACCGTCCAGCGCGAAAGTGCCATCAACCGAAACTGGAGAAGTTTAATGAAGAAGATGATTGTTGCGTTTTCAGCTATCGCGGCCATTGTGGCTGCACCCGCGTTCGCAGGTGACGACATGGCCGGCATGAGTATGTCCGGGAAGCCTTCGGCGACGAAGACATCAGCCAGTACAGCCCTGACTGATGCAGAGGTCAAGAACGTCGATACCGCCACGGGTATGGTCACGCTGAGTCACGGCGCACTGGAGAACGTCGGCATGCCGCCGATGACCATGGCGTTCAAGGCGAAGGATGCAGCGATGGCCAGGCAGGTTCACGAAGGCGACAAGGTCAAGGTGCGCGTTGAAAACGTCAACGGCACGATGACTATCGTGATGTTGGAAAAGCGTTCCGGCACGCAGCGCTGACACGCTGGCACGGTTTGCATCTCCCCCGATTGCATGTCCAGCGTTTGATTCTCCTGGTAGCATCGGTCACAGACCCCTGGATGACATCTCGTTCATTGCCCCTTGCGCGTCCGCCGCGACGAGCGGCGGTAGCGGGCAGTCGAGCGTATCGCAAATGGCGCGGAGTAACTCCGATTCACGGACGGTGACCCGTTGGTCCGCCACAATGCAGGCTGCACAGGCGACGACGATCTGGCGCTTGATGGCCGGGATGGATTGATTGAGCACTTGCAGCGCCGCGTCGAACCCGGCGAGGGAGCATTCCTCGCGGAGCGGCAAGCGGGGGGGGTGGTCGCCGCCAATGAAACCGCGCATGCCCGTGTCGAACGCCCGGGCTGCCAGGTCGGGTTCAGGCTGGCCTTCCCAGGCCAATAGCGCCAACACCGTCGCAACCGAGTGTGTCAGTTTTTGCGCCGAGCTGTGTACTGGTCGCGTCTGACGCTGGGGCAGAAACTGGGCGTCGAGATGCCGATGCAGCACGCAGCGCAGCGTGTACTCGAACAGGCTCAGCCGCTTGTCGGCACTTATAAGTACCTCCACCTGAGCGCGGAACGCCTGGTGCTGCCGGGACGACATCTGCCGCAGCGCTGGCAGGGCCAGGTCCAGGAGGGGCAATCGATGTGTGTCCGCCAGATGCTGGGCAGGGGCGACGAGCCGCAAGGTTTCGGCGAAGTCCTGCGGCTCGGCGCCAGTCCTCAGACCGCTCAGCTGGCGTTCCCGCAGGTCCGCCCGCGGGTCCATGAGAAGGGCGTAGACCAGGGCGCGTGCACTGAAAGGTTCCCGGGCGGCGAGCCGGAGCACGTCTGGCATATCGTCGTGTAGCCCCTGGGCGAAGTTAATCAGTTCCGGATCGAGGTGGCCGACGCGGGACGCTGTCTCGTCGGCGAGCTCCAGGACGGACAGCGGCACCTGCGGAAGCCCCGGTAACGTCGGTGCCGCGGCGAACGGCGGGACGCGGCCGGGGCGGGGGCGGGGACCTTCGAGTTCTTCCCGATCGACACCGACCGGCTGCACCTCCGGGAACTGGCCGTCGAACTGGGGATCGAGTTGGCGGATGCGCTCGACCAGGGGGGGATGGGTGGCAAGCAGTCCGGCGAGCCCTTTGCCGGCGAAGGCGTTGGCGAAAAACAAGTGACCGGCTTCGGCGGCCTGGGGGTTCTCGATGCGTGACCCTTCGGTCAGCCCGCCGATCTTCTTGAGCGCCCCGCCAATGCCGTCGGGGTTGCGCGTGAACTGGACGGCACTGGCGTCAGCAAGGTACTCGCGCTGCCGGGACACTGCTGCCATGATCAGCCGGCCGAAGAACGCTCCCACCAGTCCTAGCACAAACACGCCCAGGCCCAGCAACATCATGCCGCCCTGGGAGTCGCGCCGTCCCGACGAGCGGCCGCGGGATGCGAACATGAGGCTGCGCCCGATGATGGACAACGCCATGATCCCGAAGATCAGGCCGATCAGCCGGATATTGAGCCGCATGTCGCCGTTGAGGATGTGGCTGAACTCGTGGGCAACCACGCCCTGCAGCTCGTCGCGGGTCAGGTAGTTGAGGCAGCCCTGGGAGACGGCGACCACGGCATCGCCGGGCGCATAGCCGGCCGCGAAGGCATTGATGCCGGGCTCGTCCAGAATATAAACGGGGGGCACCGGCACGCCCGCGGCGAGGGCCATTTCCTCGACGACGTTGAGCAGCCGCTTCTGTCGCGCGTCGGTGGTCGTGCCTGGCACCTCGACACCGCCCAGCATCAGGGCCACGGCCTGGCCGCCGGACGCGAGCTGCGTCACCTTGAACGCGCTGGCACCGCCCACCACGAGGCCCACCCCCAGCGCAGCAAGCAGAAGCAGCTCCGGTTGCCACCAGGGCACCGGCGCGTGGGCGTCATACATGCTGAACCCCACCAGCAGCCCGTACACCAGCGCAACCAGGATCAGGACCGCCAGTGCAAAATAGACTCCGAGCTGGAGGGTCTTGCGTCGTGCTGAATCCTGCTGCTCAAAGAAGTTGGTGGCCATGGTCGGCGCGCCTATGAGAGCATGAAGCGTACGGAGCCATGGCGGTTCCGGGCTAGCGGAACGACACCTTGGGCGCTGAGCGCTCGGTCTCTGCGGTTTCGAGCAGCGCCGCCTCCTTGAAGCCGAACATGCCAGCCACCATGACAGCCGGGAAAACCTCGCGCCGGATGTTGAACTCGGTGGCCGCGTCGTTGAACGCTTGCCGGGCGAAGCCGATCTTGTTCTCGGTCGAGGTCAGCTCCTCCTGCAGGGCGAGCATGTTCTGGTTGGCCTTGAGGTCCGGGTATGCCTCAGACAGGGCAAATAGACGGCCCAGCGTGCCGCCGAGCTGGGTCTCGGCCCGGTTAAGCTCTCTCATGGCCGCCGGGTCGCTGGGATTCGCGGCGACCTTCTGCTCGGCCGCGATCGCGCTGTTTCGCGCCTTGATGACGGCGTCGAGCGTCTCCCGCTCGTGGCCCATGTAGCCCTTGACGGCTTCGACCAGGTTCGGAATCAGCTCATAGCGACGTTTGAGCTGCACGTCGATCTGGGCAAAGGCGTTCGCGAAGCGGTTCCGGGCAACCACCAGTCCGTTGTAGATGCCCGTAAGCCAGATCGCGAGTAGCCCCAAGACGCCCAGGAGCACGAGCAGGGTGATGATGACGGGACTCATTGGCCGTGACCTCCGATGAGAGGACTGCGGATTTGGACCATCGCACGACTATGGAAACAGGATAAATGAAATATCGTTCAATTCAATGAATTCTGGACACCGATATAAATAAAACGGCGCAGATTCAAGCGTGCTGCATCAATTCCTTTCCTTTCCATGATTGCCCCTGTATCCGGTGCCACTCCTGTCTGGTTGAACCGAATTGGGCTTGGAACCTGTGAAAAGCACAGTAGACTCTAAACGGATCCAGATGCAGCGAAGCCAGAACACCATCGCCGGTTGAGTCGGCATATCGCCTCGGTCATCACGCCCCATCGATCGAGAGACGAATCATTGCCACCGATGTGGCTAACTGGTTATGCAATCGACCGGACGATCTATCCTGATCTGGTGAGCCGGCACGGAAATGCGACGAGGCGTACGGCCCATTCTTCCAGATGGCTCAATCGACACCACAGGATGCCGTCTGTGGCAGGCTGTTCGAGTGCATGCCGTCCATGGAGCATGCGGTGACAATCAAACTGAAATGGAAAGCATTTATCGCTACTCTTTCTGTCGCAGGCAATGTTCTGTAACGTTGCGCGTGCAGATGGTATTCCGATCGTCACAGGCCAGCAATGGATGGCGTCTTCAGAGGCAGAAAAGAATGCATACCTTATCGGCATCGCCAATCTGCTCGACGTCGAGCGCGCTTACGCCGGCACGACGGGAAACAAAAGCGACATCACATAGCGTTTCGGCAAGGGCATGCAGGGCAAGACGCTCGATAGCGTACGTCAAAGGCTGGATGACTCTTACGCAACCAATCCCTGCCAGGCGGTCGATGTGATTGTCCAACGGATTACCAAGTCGCGTGGCCTTCGGCGGGTTGCAGCCTCGTAGCACTGCTTAGGAGGCACGGTTAGGCGGCTACGACGGCGGCAAGGGAACAAGTGAACGCCGCGACAACTAACAAAGGGGATGACTAATCCATTGTGCAGTAATGCAAAACATCTGGCGTTGACGCCATTGATGCGTCCTGCGGCTCAGCGAAAGTTTTTCGCTTCGCGTGCCTGCACGAGCGTTGCCCGGGCTCCGTCATCAGACGGAATTCGTGCCTGTCGTTTCTGAGGCTGTAAGGGTTCTCGTTCTACACGGTATCCGGAATCGACACGTTGTCCATGCAGGCGCGCAACTGACGAGTCGATGAATCCTGTACTCGCTATCTATAACCGAATCGTGACATCGTGAATATGGCAGATACCGCGAACGTAATTATCCGGCCGCCGATCGCGTGGGCGCTCGCGGCGCTCGCCGGGATCGCGCTCGACCGGCTAATGCGTTTGCCGTTTGTTCCGGCCGAGGTCCCTGCAGGCAAGGTAGGGGCGATGGTATTTGCCGTAGCGCTGACGCTGGCCGTCTGCGCGATCGCGACCATGATCCGGTCTGGTTCGAACGTGCCCACCAACCGGCCGACCACGACCATCGTTGAGACCGGTCCCTACCGCTTCTCGCGCAATCCCATCTACCTCAGCATGATGCTCGGACACGTCGGTCTGGCCATTGCTTTCAACAGCCTGTGGCTTTTGCTGACGCTGGTTCCGTTTGCCTTCGTCATCAGGTTCGGCGTAATCGCCCGTGAAGAGGCGTATCTTGAGCGTAAATTCGGCGACGTCTATGGCCGGTACCGCTCGCGGGTTCGGCGATGGCTTTAGTCGTGCGCGACGGGCCAGCAAGGGAGCGAGCCTGATCGCGCTCGTGCTGCACACGGAAGAGTTACGCACCCGCGCTGGTCAAAATGCTCGCGCAACGCCGTCAAACGATGCTCGTAATTCATTTAACATAAAAGAAATGATCGAAGTTTGGTTGGTCTTTGATTTGTATTCCTATATATTTTGCATCGATGCAGTGCCAGTTCTGAAGCTTCCGGCATATCAGTCCCGTAGCGCGACCGCATGGAAGCCACCGTGCGGCATGACCTCATCGAACGCGCCGGTCATGGATGGCGTTTGACCTTGCTGGTCATGGCAGTTCCGGCTCGAGATCGCTGATCCGAGCGATGAGCTTTGAGTCGCGGTGCCGACGCGGTAAACGGGCCGCCATCCCCGGCCCCGAGCCGCTTTGCGAACCGGCGCCTCGAACGGTTATAACCCAGGCGGAGGAGAGCCATGGTCGCAGTCAGGCACGACGATCTTTCCATGGCGTTCGACTTTGTCAGCTGCGCGGCGCCGATGGAACATAGCGCATATCTCTCGCTCGATACGGGAGAAGTCTACTGGACTTCCGATTCCAGCAAGGCGTTCGATGAGGAGATACCTGACGATCTCGAAACCTCTGACCGCTACCTTGCGATACCGCACAAGAATGAGCTTGATCTCGGAAGCCGTCTCGCCTTGCGCTTTGTCGCACAGACGTTGCCCGCATGTTGCGACCAGGTCGAAGGATTTTTTCGGAGGCGAGGGGCTTATGCGCGTTTCAAGGAATTGCTGGAACGTGAAGGCGTTCCCGAGCGTTGGTATTCGTTTGAAACCGATGCTGTCGAAAGCGCGCTGAGGCAATGGTGTGCCGAAAACGGGCTTGAGCTTGTTGAGACGTGACGGGCGCTGTGGGTTTTCGCCTTCGTACGAATACATGGACTAGCTCCTGATAGTCCAAGAATTCCGCCGCAGCCCCAGACCAGACATCTCTATCTGGCCATGACATATTTGGTAGTGCGGAAAGAATGATCTTGAGAAGTCCGATTTGAGCGAGTCCGCGATTGGGCGCAGCAATGGAGCATGCACGGCTAATGCCAATCCATAGCAGCATGCTGAGCTATTAGCGACCTAACGTCAGCGGCCAAATTTTCTGAGCCAGGACACCGGGAGCCCGTTCTTCAAGGGGATCTTACCCGGTCCCCGAGCGGCTCGTGGCGGCCCGGTTCGAACGGGTCGGACATCCATGTGTTTCAGACGGCTGTTTGCCGCTTCAACCAACGTTGTTCTCACCTGCACCCGGGTTGCTTCGTCGGCAATAAAGCTCGCGATTTCGTCCATCGCCAACGCCATGAGCGCATCGCGCTTCTCGGGCTGCAGTTGGAGCCAGGGGCCCCACGGATCGATCGGGATGCGCCTTCCGCCAATGATGGTCCACCCGCCTGCGTCACTCGCCACTCCCCCGAGTAGGGTCCCGACAAGTATTGGCAACGGTAAGCGCTGCCACCACTGCCACCATTGCCAGCCTGAAGCGGGCGTGAGCATAAACGCCGTAGGAACGCCGTTGAGCTTCCCCATTCCGATGATTTGCCCGCTTGCGTTGATATCGAACGTATATGACAGTTGCCATCCTGGCTCGGAAATCAGCGTATCCAGCAGCGTGGTCGTCCCGTTTTGATAAACGAACGCTGATTGCGTCTCCGGCTGACCGCCAAACAGGCAGGTGCCGACCACGACGCCACTGTTGTTGATTGCCTGTGCCGTCCCCTGAATCGCTCCGTCGGGCAGCGGGATCACCTGGAAGACCGGCGTCGCCTGTCGTGAGTCGCATATTCCGGGAACTTCGTTGTATGTAGGGGCCGTACCAGACGAGCCGCAGACAATCCCCTCGTCGTTGATGCTGTAGGCCGCTGCCATTGCATTCAGCGGCTTCGTGGTGCCGTTCGTAACGCTATAGACCGCAACCTTTCCGCCAACATCTAATCCGAGCGCTTCGCCCGGGTTGTTGATTACTGAAAGGTTGACCCCCGGAACGGTCGCAAAGAGACGCTTCGCGGGCACGCTGTATAGGAAACCATTTCCGCTTCTGTCACCGCCGCACACGAGGCCGTCATCGTTCACGTCGGCCGCCCATGAGGCCGTGCCAACCAGGGGCGAGAGGTCCGTCACGTTGCCGGTATCGACAACGATGGCGGAGATGGTTGCATAGTTGTCCGGTGTCGTGCCTCCCACAGCGACAAGGCCGTCGTTGATTCCCCAGAGGGTACTGTTATTCGGAGGCGGAAGCGTGGTGGCGAGCAATCCGTCTAGCCACTGCGCGCCAACCCCTAACGGTATCTCGTCGACGTTCACTGATGCGACTCCGGCCGCCTGGCCATCATTACCCAATGAGAACGCTTCCGCGCTTGGCATCGCCGCCGGGTCGGGGCCCAGAATTGGCATTAACGAATACATGCGTTCCTCCTGCACCCGAGAACCGGGTATCAATTGCTTGTTTCATTCACGGCACGATCGTTGACCGTTCCCGCCAACTGGCACCAGCCTGGAGCTCCAGGCAAGCGTCGACAGCGCGCTCCCTGAAAGGGACGCGCGTCGTTCAGTTATAGGTTACGGCGTGATGGTTGTGCGGCGATCCGGCGCAGAACGTTTCCTGCGTCTTGAGAACGCCTTCGCGCAGGACGTGTGGGTCACCGTTCGCGAGACCGGCGCGCAGGAGCCACGCCTCGACGCCGAGGAGAATCCGCTCCTTGCGAACGCGCGCCGTCACCCAGTTGTGAAAGTGCTGCATTGATCGCCAGCGAGCGGCGTCACTGTTTGCCCGGCTGCGGCAGTAGCAGGAAGTCCATGTATCCTGGGCCCGTTGTCAAGCCCGTAATCGCACCCGCGTTATTCAGGCCGAACACATAAGATGGCAGCCCATCAGTGCTCGGGTCATAGTTGATTAGATGCGCGAGCGATAACCTTACGCCTTGCGACGGTACAAGGTAGCTGTTCAGGTCCGTCGTGCGCGTGATCACAATCACGTCCTCGTCGTTGATCAACAATTCATTGCTGACTGTCGGATACTGTGGCGTGCCTTCATGGAAGTACTCGACGAAACCACCACCGCTCGCCGGCCATATTCCGATTCGCTCGTCCGCGGTGGGCCCCCACGAGTACCCGACGATATCGCCTTGCCCGTTGATGCCCGTCGCCCAGGAGAACGGATTGCTTGGCAAAGGTGGCAAAGTCGTGGTGGTTCCCTTATCAAGGTCATAGCTAAACGCAAGCCAGGAATATGAAGTGGGGCCTTCCTGGATGGTCACGTACCCGACAAGAACGCCGGCATTGTTCATACCCATGATACTCGGGTACAAGCCTGGGATCGACACATTCACCGGCAGGGCTTTTCCGTTACGGTAGCCGTACACAGTCCCGTTAAAGTTGGCGTCGTAGGAGACGACGATTGCCGTTCCCGAATCGTTGATGGTGGTGACATTGCTGGTAATCTCGCCCGCCAGCCGGGGAACCAGTTCGACGCTGTTGCCCCGGAAAATCGCCGCCTGCGTGTAATAGTTGACCGGATCCGTAACGATCGATCCGCCGACGATCCCGTTATGCGATACCGTGCTGATAACGCCCGCAACCAGCGGGGTAATGCTGCCATTTGCATACACCGCGACCCATTCGTTGAAGTTGTTGTCGTAAAGGGCGCCGTAGACCCGGCCGTTAGACGCCAGCCCCGTGACCGAGAAAAATGGGAGGAAGGCGGGGGGCACCAAGGCGTCTAGATTCGTGAATGCATACGTCGCGTTGAACGGCGCAGCGGTGCTCGATGCGGCGCTCGGGACGACGGCTGGGCGCGATGCGGTAGCGCCCGGCAGTGGTGCAAAGTGCGCCGGGTACTTTTTAGCAAGTCCGGCATAGACGCGTGCCGGCACGTCGGCCACGCGCCCAGACAGGCACGGGTCACCAGCATTGCCACCCGAGGCCTGCGCCGCCTGCATATCCGCAATTGCCTGCGTGCGGGTTCGATTGGTAACGTCGATGAAATGCGCACCGGACGCATCGAGGTGTATGCAACCGACTCGCGTATCGCCAGGTCCGTTGGTTTGCGCGTAGGCGGGACCTCCGAGCATCAACGCGGCCATCAGCCAGACTTCAACGGAGCAAACGAATTGTCTATTGTTCACGGCTTATTCCTCGAAAACTAAAGACTGCTAACGTTCCAGCACGATGGCCACGGCAAGGAAGCCCTTGCACCAAGTATGGGATCAATGTAATGGATAGCGGCGCGAGGGCGGCCTTGCTATGAATGCGCTTAAATAGGCGTCGCGCAAGCGAGAAGAGGTTTGGGCACGTCGAAGAGCTGGCATGGAGTTCTGCGGTTTTCGCCGATGTTCTCTATCGAACCGGATGCGCTTCGCTTGCAACAGTCACGCGCTTTGAAGATAGACAGCGTGCCTGGACTTTGCAAGATGAGATTGCCTGCTTCGTGCCGGATTACACGGGGCCGAAGGCGGCACGTGTCGCACCACATAACTTGACCTTGATGCTGGCGCTTCTTGATGAGGCGTGGATTGAGATGGACTTTTCGCACAACAAACGAACGGGGCAGACCATGCGCGGACAATGGATGCGACGATCAGTGCCACAAACTGGCATGGCAACATGACAGTAAAAGCGGACGGTTTCGGCGTCTTTCCGGGGGGCGAGTTTGCGAAGCACGCACAAGCCACCATCGAGTGGGCCGCCGACGAGATGACAGTGACATGGTATTCGAACATCAGCACCGGTGGTCGCGGGACGTTGATGCGCAGTGATGCCGCACGCGTCGAACCTCCGGTGCAACGCCTGCTCGCTCGTCGCATGAAATGTTGCGGATGCGATCTGCTGTAAGGCATCGGATACGCGGGCGTGTGCGCGAGTTCAATCTGGTTTCCATGTCAGGTGCAGGGAAGCACATTTTGCGAAGGGGCAGGCGATGCCTGGCCCCTCCGCTTCAACCGCCCGTCAGTCCGCGGCGCGTTCCGGCACCGGCAGCTGCACCCATTCCTTATAGAACGCCTCGATGTCCGGTTCGAAGTCGTGGATCACGGGATACCACGGGGTGGGCGCCTCGACATCATGCATGGTGCCGCACGTCGGGCAGTAGTACTCGCGATAGACCTGCCACTGCGTGTCCGGGGCCATCAGCTTCGGATAGACCTCGGTCATCGCCTCTTCCGTGTCGCGCACGTAGATCGCGGCATGCAGTTTCCAGTTTTCGCGGTAGTCGCAGAACTCGTGGCCGCAGTCGCACTTGACCAGCCACTTCTTGCTGCTGGCCGATTGCACGATATGCAGATGCGGGCCGAGCGGGAGCACGATGCGGTCGGCGAAGCTGACCCTGGCCTGCAGGGCTGCCAGATACTGCTCGAACCGGCTCTCGTCCTTCGGCATCGAGAGCATGCGGAACGTGGTTTCCCAGTCAAGGGAGCCTTCGACGAGGTGCGCGACCTGTTCATTGGTGTAGGCAGACATTTCTCTACTCCTCTATGGGGTGTTTACTCTTCGACCTGGACGACGATGGTGACGTCGGGCAGCAGGGAGAGATCCATGCGGTGCTTCGAGCCGTAGGACGGCACGCCCAGTTCTTCCTCGAGCAACTGCCAGTCCGCTGGCAGGCTCCAGAACTGCTTGAACTCCCGCGAGAACTTCTCCGACAGGGCGAAGCTGGTGGCGAACATGTGCTGCACCTGGACGGACGCGTGCTTGTTGACGATGCGTTCGCGCTCTTCCTTCATCCATTCGCGCGTCGGCAGGGCCCGGGCGAGGCGCTCCTTGCGGACCTCGGCGCGGCGGGCCCCGGTCTTGGTGACATCCACCGTGAACACGCCCTTGCCGTCCTGGGTGAAGACGGCGCCATAGACCTTCTGCGCGTATTCCGGCAGCAGGAACTTCTGGTTCAGGTCCGCTTCGATGGCATTCGGATCCCGGTCGAGGGGGTCGCCGAAACCGGGGCCGCCACGCAGGTAGTTCAGGTAAAGGTCATGGTTCGCATAGCAGTCCTCAGTTGTGATGCACTGCTTGTCGCGCTTGACTTCGGCGGTGGCGTCGATGTGGCGCTCGAAGTCGGGGTTCGTTGGGTCGATGTCGCCGCCGAGAGGTAGCGAGTCACCGATCGCGATGCGCTGCTCGAGGCCGGTCTTGTGCGCCTCGAAGCGATAGCCGGTGGCGGAGGGATAGCCCCCCATCATGCCCCAGTCGCTGTTCATGAAGCCATTGCCCATGAAGAACATGGTCCAGTCCTGCGCGTTCCACACCATGCGCAGCGTCTCGAAGCCGCCGCCGCCGCGGTACTTGCCATAGCCGCCGGAGTTGGCCTTGACGTTGCGCCCGAGGTAGAGCAGCGGTTCGGCCATCTCCCAGATCTCGATGTCACCCATGTCGCCTTCGGGGTTCCAGATGGCTGCGGCGTGGTTGAGGCCGTCCTTGACGGCGCAGGCGCCGGTGCCGCAGGAGCTGGCCTCGAAGCTGTTGACCGCGTGGATCTCGCCGTCCTGGTTGATGCCGCCCCCTTGCAGCCAGTTGGAAGTATTGGCGTTGCCGGCGTTGACTTCCTCCAGATAGCCGCGGCTGAAGTAGGACTGGGACAGACCGCGCCATAGGGCCGCCCAGCCCGAGACCAGGAAGTGCCAGGCGTAGGCGTGACCGGTACGACGGTCATCCGGGTTGCACCACGTGCCCTTCGGCAAGCGGAACTCAGTGGCGAAGTAGGCGCCGTCATTGATGCGCTGGGTCGGCACCAGGGTCTGGCACATCATCACCCAAATACCGGAAGTAAATGCCACCTGATGGGCATTGAAGGTGTGCCAACCCCAGCGGCTTGCACCCTCGAAGTCGAGGCGCCACTTGCCGTCGGCCTTGATGGTCATCTCCACCGGCGAATGCATGATTGAGTCGAGCTTGGCGAAGGCGTTGGAGACCTGCACGTCCTCGTGCTTGTACGGCACGTCGACAAAGGACACCTTGCGGTACTTGCCGGGCAGCGTCATCGCCTTGATACGGCTCTGCAGCCCTCGACGGCCTTCTTCGATGACCTCATACGTGAACTTGTCGTAGGCTTCGATGCCATCGGCACGGATCACCTCCTCGACGAGCTCGCGGATCATGTGGCAGCCGGCGATGCGGGTACGCTCGTCGAGAATCCAGTACTTCGGCGTGCGAACTGAACGTTGGGACTCATGGAGCCAGTCGCGGAACGGCGTATCGTTGGCGCCGGTTTTGCGGCAGGTGATCATGTAGCCGTCGCCGAAGCGCTGGGTCTGTCCCGTGGACATGGAGCCCGGCGTCACCGAGCCGGTGTCGATGACGTGGGTGACGCCGCCGACCCAGCCGATCAGCTTGCCCTCCCAGAAGATCGGCACGATGGTGGCGATGTCGCAGGGATGGACGTTGCCGATTGAGCAGTCGTTATTGGTGAACATGTCCCCGGGGTTGATGCCGGGGTTGGCTTCCCAGTTGTTCTCGATCATGTACTTGATCGCCGCGCCCATGGTGCCGACGTGGATGATGATGCCGGTCGACGTCAGCACGCAGTCACCCACGGAGTTGTAGAGCGTGAAGCAGAGTTCGCCTTCCTGCTCGACGATCGGACTGGCGGCGATCTTCTTCGCGGTTTCGCGGGCATGCACGAGGCCGCCGCGCAGCTTGGAGAACAGCTTTTCATAGCCGATCGGGTCGCGGTCCCGGAACTCCAGCGTGGTGAGGCCGTTATAGTGGCCGGAAGCCTGCGTGCGCGCGATGATCGCGTCGCGGAACTCCTTAAGGGTCTCGCCGTTCTTCAACAGGTTACCCAGACCCACTTCCTTGTCGCTCATGATGTTCATGGCGTGTCTCCTCAGTTCACTTGCTTGAGATGGAAAAGGCGGTGCTTGTCGATCGTGGTCTCGAAGCCTTCGGGCACCACGAAGGTGGTGGCATCGGATTCGATGATGGCGGGGCCCACGATGTGGTTGCCGGCCTTGAGCGATTCCATCTTCCAGAGCGCGGCGTCTACCCAGTTCTTGTGGCGATAGAAGGGGCGTGTACCGAGATACGCCAGCTTGGGCGGCGTCGGTCCGGCATCCGGATCCTCAGGCAGCACCGGCTTCTGGGTCGTGACCATGCCGCGCAGGATCGCGCCCGTGATCGAGAAGCCCAGTTCGGGCGAGCGGGCGGAACTCGCATAGACGCGGCCATAGGTGGTCTCGAAGGCCTCGACGATCTGGTCCCAGTCGGCGGCTGTGCCGGCCGTGGCGACCGGCGAGACGATCTCGAGGTCGTTGAGCTGACCCATGTACTGCATCTTGTAACCCGGAATCAGAATGACATCCTTCGCCTTGAAGCCGTTGTTCTCGAATTCCTCGACGACCTTGACCGCCAGTTCCGACCAGGCTTCCTGCAAGGTCTTACAGGCCGCTGCCTTGTCAGCGTCCGGCGCGAATTGTGCAACGCCCAGATCCACCGATTTGTCGTAGCGATACTCGAAGTCGGCGCAGGCGCAGCCGAACGCCGAGAAGCCGGCTGCCCAGGCGGGCACGACCACGTCCTTGAAGCCAACACCCTCGGTGTAGCCGTAGGTGTGAACGGGGCCGGCTCCGCCATAAGAGAAGCAGGTGAATTCCGCCGGGTTGTAACCCTTGGCGCTGATGTTGGCGCGCAGGTACTCGGACAGTGTCAGGTCCAGCAGTTCGATGACGCCGGCGGCCGCATCTTCCACCGACAGCCCCAGCGGATCCGCAACCTGAACCTTGATGTGCTGGCGGGCGCGTTCCACATCGAGCTTGATGGCGCCACCGAGGAAGTTGTGCGGGTTCAGGTAGCCCAGCACGACGTGGCAGTCCGAGACGGTGACAGTGTCCAGGCCGCTCTCGGGCCAGCAGGTGCCGACACGGTAGCCGGCACTGTCGGGGCCAAGCTTGATGGACTTGCTGTAAGGGTCGAGGCGCACGAAGCTGCCGGCGCCCGCGCCGACGGAATCCATCGCCACGAGAGGCAGGGAGAGGACCAGACGGGCCATATCCGGGTCCGACTTGATGGCGAAGTTACCCTTGGTGATCAGCGCCACGTCGAAGCTGGTGCCGCCGATATCGGAGCATGCGATGTTCTCGTCGCCCAGGGCCTCACCGAGCAGCCTGGAGCCGATCACGCCCCCGATCGGGCCGGAAACGATCGTGCGCGCCAGCTCCCTGGCCTTCCAGCTGATGGTGCCGCCGTGCGTGGCCATCACGCGCAGGTCGAACTTCGCCCCGTGCTTGCTGAAGCGGTCGCTGACCTTTTTCAACGTCTGGCGCGACGGTTCCGCGCCATAGGCCTCCAGGATGGTGGTATTCATCCGGTGGCTTTCCTTGCGCGACGGGTAGTAGTCCACCGAGGCGAAGACGGGGATATCCACCTTCAGCTTCTTCAGCTCTTCGCGCACGACGTCGCGGGCGCGTTGCTCGCTCGATTCGTTCTTGTGGGATTGCAGCAGGCAAATGACGATGGCTTGCGAACCCGCCTCCACCAGTTCCCGGGTCGCCCGGCGGACCTCGTCTTCACGCAGGGGGATCACGACCTTGCCTTGCACGTCGGTACGCTCTGTGACGCCACGCGTGCGCGAGACCGGCACCAGGGGCTCGTCGTAGCGATGGGTGTTCAGGTGGATGCGATCTTCCAGGGCATAGCCCAGGTAGCTCTGCAGCGCGCGGCCCATCGAATGGATCTGCTCGAAGCCGCGGTTGCAGATCAGGCCAACCGCAAGGCCCTTGCGCATGAGGATCCGGTTGAGCATGGCCGTACCGGAATAGACGCAGGTCACCAGTTCCGGATAGACGTCGTCCACGGTCCGGTCCCAGTGGGCGAGGGCATCTTCGGAAGAGTTGTAGATGGCAAGCGATTCGTCACCGGGATTGCTTTGCGCCTTACCGACCACGAAGCGGCCATCCGAACGCACGAAGAAGGTGTCGGTCATCGTGCCGCCGGCATCGATGCCCATCACCTGGATGGTGGACTGAGGTTGCATAGTGCCTCCTATCATTGATGTAGTCGTAGTGGGAGATCCCACGCTCCATCCAGTTGCAGGGCGCGTGCCAGCGGTGGCCCGCACCTCGTGCCGCGCTTGATCGGCGAACGAAATCAATGAGTTGCGGGCGTTCCCTTGCCGCATCGCCGATCCAGAGGGGCTGCCCGCGCTGTCCGGATTCCTGACGCCTGTGCAGCAGGTGTCCGGGATCCGGACGCGTCACGGACAGATGGCCCGACTGGTGACCGCGAGCTGCCTGGCGATCCTGACTACGGCTGCCAGACGATTAGTTATACAGAGCATCAAGACATCGATCTGGTCGCTGCGGCTCTCGCCGTACAGGCACCACGTGCAGAAGTGCTCGCAGTTATTGCACATCAGCCGGTAGCGATCCTCGCCGAGACGCGAGTAGGCCCGGCGGATCGCTTCCATGCCAGCGAACCTGGCGACGGGGCTTTGCCTGATCCAGACCGGGTGCCCATGCGCAAACGCTGTGAGCGACACCTCCTGCACCGGGCCGCGACGCAGTGACCGCGAGAGCCCTGCGTAGTGCACGATCTTCCCCGCGCCCGCATAGAGACCGTGATGTGTATACGCAAATAGGCTGGTGATGAGGTGGGTGCCGATCGTCAGATCCGCGCCGGTCACGGTCTCGACAACCGGGCGCCTCGTTCTCGCTGAATCGTTCATGGTCTCCACCGCACTGTGCTGCCTCTCGCACAAGACCAGGGCATACGGTGTGCCATCGCCACCAGTGATCGGCTGGAGGGCTTTGCGCCCGTGCTGAGGCGCGCAAACAGGGGCGAAAGTTGCCTGCAAGGGGCGTTGTGCGTGCTTGCGCCGTTTGGACAGCGCTGATGTCGCGATGCACCGGACTTGGGACCTCTCTGGCCACCCGGCAACGCTGGAAGACGCTCGCATATTCAACGCGGTCTTTTCCTGAGCCCTGCTTTCGCTGTCCCGAATCCGGACGTTCAGGGATAGAGGTGTCCGGATTCCGGACACCTTCTTACGCTGCTGCAGAGCACAAATGATTGATTTAAAAGGCTTTGTTGACTTTGCGCGGGCGAGGGGCTACGGTTGCTGCACTCAATGGAGAGTGACCATCCCATGCCGTTTTCTCAATCCGGCGTCCTGGTTCCCCGCAGTGGCGACGATCCTGTCGTGGCCTCGGCCTGGGAGCGTTTTCTGCAGCACCAGCCTCTCGTGGGGGAGGGTGTGCGCAGCGTCGTCCTGGCTTCGTGGCAGCGCAGCCGTTCCGAGGCCGTTGATCCTGCCAGGCACTCGGCACCGTCGGCGGCCGCCGAGCGTGTTCGCCAGATGCAATTGCAGAACAGGGATCTCTGCGATGCCGCGCGTCCGGCACTGGATAGTCTGCGCGATATCCTGCGGGAATGCGGCACCCTCATCATGCTCTGCGACCCGGGCGGCACCATTCTTCAACTCAATGGCGAGACGAGGGCGCGCAGCGTCGGCGAGCAGGTCAACCTCTCCACCGGGGGCTGCTGGAATGAAGACGTCATTGGCACCAACGCCATTGGCACCGCAATCGCCACCGGCGCTCCGGTCCAGATTCATGCCAGCGAGCATTTTTGCCTGGACGTCAAACGCTGGACCTGTGCTGCTGCGCCTGTTCTCGATCCCCTTACTCGCAGCCTGCTGGGCGTGGTGGACGTCTCCGGCGTCAAGGAGACGTTTCATGGCCACACCCTGGGACTGGTGGTGACCGCTGCGCGGCAGATCGAGGGCGAGCTGGCACGCCTCGACGTTACGCTTCACGAGCGGCTGCTGGCTCGCGCCATCGATCATTTCATCCGCTACGCCAGCGACTTCGTCGTGCTAGTCGACAGTCGCGGGCGCGTTCTCCGCAGTTCCGGAAATGCGCAGGCGGTGAGAGAAACGCATGGCGTGCGGTTGCCGCTTCTGCAGACCGGCACCCAGGTGCCCGGACTCAACCTCGCACTCTCCGACGCTGAGCGTGGCTGCCAACGCGCGGAATGGCTGCGTCCCGAATGGCTGCACCTCGTCAAGGATCATGACGCTACCTTGGGTACGATGGTCGTCATTCCGCTCAGGGCGCAAGCGAACCGAACTACCCTGTCGCCGTCGACCACGGCCACGATGTCACTCGGGGGCAACGATCCTTTCGGCGAAATCATTGGCGCAAGCGAGATTCTGGCGGCGACCAAGGCACGCGCTCGCCGCATTGCGCCTCTCGACCTGCCGGTACTGCTCCTGGGTGAGACCGGCGCCGGGAAGGAGCTCTTTGCGCGGGCGCTGCATCGGGCCGGTAACCGCGTCGATGGCCCGTTCGTTGCCGTCAATTGCGGAGCGTTGACTCGTGAGCTCCTGGCCAGCGAACTCTTCGGCTATAACGAGGGCGCGTTCACCGGAGCGCGTCGTGGCGGCCTTCCGGGCAAGTTCGAGCAGGCCGATGGCGGCACACTGTTTCTCGATGAGATCGGCGAGATGCCGCTCGATATGCAGCCCCACCTGTTGCGCGTGCTGCAGGATGGCATCGTGGTCCGGCTTGGCGATACGCGCGAGCGACATGTTTCGCTGCGCGTCATCGCAGCCACTAACCGTGATCTGCAGAATGAGATCGCAGCCAGGCACTTCCGCGAGGACCTGTACCACCGCCTATGCGCCGTCAGCCTGCAACTGCCACCGTTGCGCGACCGGCCCGGTGACATCGAAGCGATCATCGAACATCTGAACGACAAGTTTGCACGCAAGTATGGCTGTGCACCTAAGCGGATTGAGCCCGCCGTGTATCAAGCGCTCGTGAGCTATCGTTGGCCAGGCAACATACGCGAACTGCAAAATGCTTTCGAAGTGATGTTCGCGCTCAGTGAAGGCAGCGTGATCGAGGTTTCTCTGTTGCCCTTGTCCGTCGCGCAGGTAGAGGGTTCAATTCCCACAGCCACCTCAACGGCAAGCCCCGCTCCATCCAGTCGTCTCGACGACATAGAGAGACAAGCAATAGTCAGTGCCATCGCGAGCGCTCACGGAAATATCTCCATGGCCGCTCGATCACTGGGGATCTCAAGGAGTACGCTTTATGTCAAGCTGGCCACGATTCAGACTCGGATTGGCAGTTCTGGCTCCCGCGCATAGGCATACGCTGGCCTCGTTTCCGCGTATACGCAAGAATCGTCGATGCCAGGGGAACATGGGGGCCGTCCGCGGAAACAAAAAACCCCGTAAGACGTTGATCTTACGGGGTTTCTCGACCTACTTCGGCTTTCGCCGGAACAACCGTTGGTGCCCAGGAGAGGACTCGAACCTCCACAGTGTTGCCACCGCCAGGACCTGAACCTGGTGCGTCTACCAATTCCGCCACCTGGGCACGTCTTCAAGCTAGAAAAAGATTGTGACGCGATTTCGCGTGCCTGTCAATAAATCTTTTCAAAAAATCTTCATCCCGGGAACGCGGCTGCTGCGTTTTACGCGATAGCAGGGCAGTTGTACTCGCTGCTGCCGCCGGAAATGAAAAAGGCCGGCATGAAGCCGGCCTTTTGAATCTGGTGCCCAAGAGAGGACTCGAACCTCCACAGTGTTGCCACCGCCAGGACCTGAACCTGGTGCGTCTACCAATTCCGCCACCTGGGCAAGGTGTCGTTTGCTGTTCAACGTGTTGTGCAGCAAAGACCAAAATTATAGCGGGATCGGAATGGCTGTCAAGCGTTTTGTGGAAGGCGATAAAGCGCGGCTGTCCAGGCGTTGCAGACCGCGTGGAGTGGCCGTCTCGTCGCGCCGCAAGGCCGCTCCCACGGCTCGTAGGGTGCGATGCGGGTGTTAGAATGCCTCGCAGAAGTTCCGCCGGCCAAAGTCCGTGATTCTGGTGCTGCGTGCAGCGTGGCGCACGCAGCGCGAGCGGTCAGGCAATCCACGTACGGGCCGGCAGATTGCAGCACTCGAAGACCGGGCGCCGCCCGCATGTATCTCACATTCGGGCCGCGCGAAATCCGACGTCCACGCAACGAGAACAACCATCGATAAGCCCTTGAGCAAATATCCGTATCCGATTCCCAGCCGCGAAGAGATTCTCGGCGTGCTGCGGACCAGCGACTCGCCGTGCACCGCGAACGATATCGCCGAGGCGCTCTCCATTAAGCGCCAGGAGCGTGAAGGGTTCTTCAGGCGGCTCGCCGCCATGGAGCGCGACGGGCAGATCCGGCTCGACTCGCGCGGCCACTACCAGCTCGCCCATCCTTCGAATTTCGTCGCCGGTCGCGTGCAGGGGCATCGCGACGGCTACGGCTTCCTCGTGCGCGACGACGGGCAGGACGATCTGTTCCTGCCGCAAGGCGAAATGCAGAAGGTCATGCACAACGACCGCGTGCTCGCGCGCATCGTCGGCTATGACCGGCGCGGGCGGCCGGAAGGGCATATCGTCGAAGTCACCGACCGTGCGAACCGCAGTGTCATCGGGCGCCTGCTCAACGAGAACGGCGCGCTGATCGTCGCGCCGGAAGACAAGCGCATCGGCCACGATATCCTCGTCACGCAGAATCCCAAGAAGGCCAAGGTCGGCCAGGTCGTTGTCGTCGAGCTCACCGATTTCCCCAGTCGCCACTCGCAGCCGCTCGGCCGCGTGATGGAAGTGCTTGGCGACATCGACGATCCGGGCATGGAGATCGAGATCGCCGTGCGCAAGTACGGCGTGCCGCACGAGTTCAGCAAGAGCGCGCTCGACGAAGCCGCGAAGCTGCCCGACGCCGTGCGTCCCACCGACATTCGTTATCGCGTGGACTTGCGCGACGTGCCGCTCGTCACCATCGACGGCGAAGATGCGCGCGACTTCGACGACGCCGTGTATTGCGAGCCGATGCAGGTGGGCAAGGGCGAGGGCTTCCGCCTGATCGTCGCCATCGCCGATGTCTCGCATTACGTGCTGCCGGGCGGCGGTCTCGATGTGGACGCGATCGAGCGCAGCACGTCGGTGTATTTCCCGCGCCGCGTGATTCCTATGCTGCCCGAGAAGCTCTCGAACGGGCTCTGTTCGCTCAATCCGCACGTCGACCGCTGTGTGCTCGTGTGCGACATGGTGATCACCGCGCGCGGCGAGATCAAGGCCTACCAGTTCTATCCGGGCGTCATGCACTCGGCGGCGCGGCTCACGTATACCGAAGTCGCGGCGGTGCTGACCAACACCAAAGGCCCCGAGGCCACGCGCCGCGCGGCGCTGCTGCCGCAACTGCAGAATCTCTATGGCGTGTACAAGTCGCTCTTCGCCGCGCGCCAGAAGCGCGGCGCGATCGATTTCGATACGACCGAGACGTACATCGTCTGCAATGCGCAAGGCAAGATCGAGCAGATCGTGCCGCGCCAGCGCAACGATGCGCACAAGCTGATCGAAGAGTGCATGCTCGCGGCCAACGTGTGCGCGGCGGACTTCATGAAGCGCCACAAGCACCCGGGCCTGTACCGCGTGCACGCGGGGCCGACCGCCGAAAAGCTCGAAAACCTGCGCACCTTCCTGCGTGGCATGGGCCTTTCGCTCGGCGGCGGCGACACGCCGCACGCGAGCGACTACGCCGCGCTGATGGCGCACATCCGCGACCGCCCCGACGCGCAGATGCTGCAGACCATGCTGCTGCGCTCGATGCAGCAGGCCGTGTACAGTCCGGACAATATCGGTCACTTCGGTCTTGCATACGAGGCTTACGCGCACTTCACGAGCCCGATTCGCCGCTATCCCGACCTGCTCACGCACCGCGCGATCTACGCGATCCTGCAGGGCAAGAAGTACCAGCCGCAGGCGCCCGAGGGCGTCGAGCTCAATACCGCGCTCTCGCCGCGCGCCCGCGCGCTGCAGGCCGAGGACGAGGAGAAGCGCGGCAAGCGCGCCCGCGGCGCCAACACGGCGATCTGGGAAGAACTGGGCCTGCACTGCTCGGCGAACGAGCGCCGCGCCGACGAAGCCTCGCGCGATGTCGAAGCCTGGCTCAAGTGCTACTTCATGCGCGACAAGCTCGGCGAAGAGTACGGCGGGATGGTGAGCGGCGTGACGTCGTTCGGCATTTTCGTGCAGCTCGACGCGCTCTTCATCGAAGGTCTGGTGCACGTGACGGAACTGGGCTCGGACTACTTCCAGTACGACGAGATCAAGAACGAACTGCGTGGCGAGCGCACGGGCATTCGCTATCGTCTGTCGGACCGCGTGCGCGTGCAGGTGAGCCGCGTGGATCTCGACGCACGCAAGATCGACTTCCGCCTCGTGCGCGATACGCCCGTGAAGCCGGGCGGCAACCGGCCGATGCCGGTCGACAAGAGCACCATGGAAGGTGGACCGCGCGTGCGCGCGCTGCCGGGCGGCGACATGGCGCGCCAGAAGAAGGCTGCGCCGGCGCCGAGCGTCGCGGTGAAGGAGGCGCGCGCGGCACGCGGCGCCGCCAAGACCGCGAAGAAGCGCTCGGCCGTGAAGCCGGCGCCCAAGAAGCAGGCGCCGCGCAAGAAGCGCTGAGCGCCATGCATGCGGAGCGTCAAACGCGCTCCGCAGCCAGTACCTATCCGGGCCGCGCCGCCGTGCGCGTGCCCGGTTTTTTCACTTGCTTGCCGCGCCGGGTTTTGCCGCATGGGCGCGCGGCTTGCATACGCCGGACCGCACGATGCGGCCGGCTGACTATCGTTGCTGGCGGCGCTGTGTCTGCGCCGCGAAACGTTCATCAGGGGTTGTATCAGTCATGTCACGTCTCAAGGTTCTTTACGGGTTTCATGCGGTGACCGCACGCTTGCGGCACGACGCGTCCACGGTCGAGGATGTCTACTACGATCCGACGCGCCGCGACCGCCGCATGCAGGACTTCCTGCACACCGCGAAGGAAGCCGGCGCGCGCGTGATCGCGGCCGACGAAACGCGCCTCTGGGGTCTCGCGCACACGGAGCGCCACCAGGGCGTGGTGGCCCGCGTGCACGATCTGGCGCTCGCGCAGAATCTCGCGGAGCTGCTCGACGGCATCCAGGGCTCGCCGCTCTTGCTCGTGCTCGACGGCGTGACCGATCCGCACAATCTCGGCGCGTGCCTGCGTGTAGCCGACGCGGCCGGCGCGCACGCGGTGATCGCCCCGCGCGACCGCGCCGTCGGTCTGAACGCCACGGCCGCGAAGGTGGCGAGCGGCGCGGCGGACACCGTGCCCTATATCACCGTGACGAACCTCGCGCGTGCGCTGCGCGAGCTCAAGGACGCGGGCGTGTGGGTGGTCGGCACCGCCGACGACGCGAGCGCGAGCCTCTACCAGACGAAGCTCGACGGTCCGGTCGCGCTCGTGCTGGGCGCCGAAGGCGAGGGCATGCGCCGCCTCACGCGCGAAACCTGCGACGAAGTCATGCAGATTCCGATGGCGGGCACGGTCGAGAGCCTGAATGTTTCCGTCGCTTCGGGCGTCTGCCTGTTCGAAGCGGTGCGCCAACGCTCGGCCGCGCGCTGACCGCCGGCAGGGTCAGCCGTTTCGCGATCCTGCGAGATGCGGGCAGCCCGTGCCCGCATCTCCGGTAAACTATGCGGATTCCGCGTTTTTCTCCTCCTCGGGCTGTACTCCCATGACTCAAGACGAACTCAAGCAACTGGTCGGCCAGGCCGCCGCCGACTATGTCAACGCGAACGTGCCGGAAGGCGTCGTAATCGGCGTCGGCACGGGCTCCACTGCGAACTGCTTCATCGACGCGCTGGCGGCGAGCAAGGGCCGCTACCGCGGCGCCGTGTCGAGCTCGGTCGCGACCACCGCGCGCCTCGAAGCACACGGCTTCAAGATTTTCGACCTCAACGAGATCGAATCGCTGCCCGTATACGTGGACGGCGCCGATGAAATCGACGGCGCCGGCGCCATGATCAAGGGCGGCGGCGGCGCGCTCACGCGCGAGAAGATCGTGGCTTCGGTGTCGGACGTGTTCGTCTGCATCGCCGATGCGAGCAAGCGCGTCGACGTGCTCGGCCAGTTCCCGCTGCCCATCGAAGTCGTGCCGATGGCGCGCACGGCCATTGGCCGCCGCGTGACGGCGCTCGGCGGCGTGCCGGTGCTGCGCGTGCAAAAGGACGGCTCGCCCTTTATCACCGACAACGGCAACGAGATTCTCGACGTGAAGGGCCTGCGCATCAGCGACCCGCGCACGCTCGAGGCGCATGTCAACGCATGGCCGGGCGTCGTGACGGTGGGTCTGTTCGCCGCACGCGGCGCGGACTTCTGCCTGCTCGGCGGCGAATCCGGCGTCGAGCGCATCGATTACCGCAAGGCCTGAGCGGCCTCGCGCGAGCGGCGCGTGCAACAGGCTTGCGCCTGATTGCCTGTGCGCTGCCGCTCTTTATTCCGGCAGGCCTGCGTGGCCTGCCGAACCGAACGTCGCGATTAATCATTAAAAGAACGCGATTTTCCGGATCTGGTTGTCCGCGCATCTATCTGAGACTTCAATTTGCCCTTCAATTATTTTTGAAAGGGAATCTCAGAATTCAAGGCGTTCGCAATTCGCTACGTTGAGAACCGCACACAAAAATGCGAATGACGTAGCAATAATCTGACTGTCTGAGATATAAATTCACCGTCCGGCGGCGTTATGCAAACAATTCGCTAAAAGAGACGTCGAAGCGACCGGACAGGGGAAGGGCGGCGCGCGAAAATGCGCGGCGGCCCATGGGTTTCGGTCAGGCGGTGCGCGAAAGTTGCTGGCGTACGCTGCGTGGCGCACGGGGAAATAATGACAACAGCGGGTGTTGAACGATTTGTGTCGGACTACTATTCAATGCGGGTCCGAAAAAAAGGCACAGGGTTTTACGGGGTATTCCTTTTTGCTCTCCGGATTTTCAATTCTGCATGATCGCCTGATTTGCGCGAATGCGTAAAGCTTGGTGGCGTTCTGCGCGCGAATCTAATCTGGTAACTCCATTAAACGGTCTTCCTATATCGGGCTGGTCCGCGGGGATATTCGCGCGTAGTAAATGCAGTGATTTTATCGGCATTGCAATTGAAGTCGTGTTAAATGCGCCCGCACTATCAGGGGGAGTGTGCGCGCATTCATCCAACGTTCCCCTGTTTTATCAGGAAGACCACAATCATGAAGAAGATTCAGGCCATTTCGCTCGCCGCCATGCTCTCTTTCGCTTCGGCTGCCGCATTCGCAGGCGGTGCCGGCGGTATGGGCGCGCCGTCGTCCTCCACCACGTCGGCGGTGGGCGCAGCGGGCGTCGGCTTTGGCGCTACGGCACTCACGTCGAACTCGACCTCGTCGGTCAACGGCAGTTTCACGTCGGCGCTGACGGTGCCGGGCCATATCGACGCTACGGTGTCGCAAGGCAACCAGTCGTTCTCGAACGCGAGCCTCACGTTCGGTTCGAGCTACACGACGCAAAACGGCAACTCGCAGACTTACGGCCAGACGGCTAACGGCAACGTCGGCCAGACCGGCACGACGACCACGAACCAGAATTCGTCGACGCTCGGCTTCACGAGCGCCACGCAGTCGGGTTCGCAGAACTTCAATTCGTCGGTGATCAACACGTCGTTCAACGGTTCGAGCGGCAGCTACGGCGGCTCGGGCTTCACGTCGAACGCGAGCGCGAACGGCACCGGCACGGCCAATGCCGATGGCGGCGTCGGCATCGTCGCAGCGGGCGGTTCGGGTTCGCTCACGGGCGGCATGCACTGGTAATCCGAACGGGTCAGCCGTTCACTAGCGCGTCGGAGAGGGGGCGCTGCCCCCTTTCCGTTCACGGAGAGAAGAATGAGCAAGCTGAAACAAAAAATAGCCGTTGCCGGGGTGTTGCTGTTTGCAGGCGCCGCGTGGGCGCAAACCACGCCGACGATGACGTCGGGGACCACGTCCACGTCGAGCCAGACGAGCACGGTTTCCAATACCGTCGTATTGCCGAGCGGCGGTACGTCGGACGTCACGTATCACGGCGGCTACGATGTGCGCACGACGCCGACGGTCTATGCGCCGGCCTTGACGGCCTCGGTGACCGAGACCTGCTGGGGCAGCATTTCCGCCGCGGTGTCGGTGGTGGGCGTGGGCGCGACGGCGGCGGGCACCATCAAGGACATGGACTGCAACAAGCGCTTGAATGCGGCTGTGGCATGGCGCATGGACCGCAAGGACATTGCGTTCAACATCATGTGTCAGGAAGACGACTTCCGCGAGGCTGCCGCGCTGACCGATCATCCTTGCGGCGACAATCGCAAGGTCGCGAAGAATGACGGCGCACCCGTGCAGTTGCGCAGTGCCGACACGAGCCCGGAATCGAAGCTTCAGGAGCCGACCGACCCGTTCGTGCGCGAACGCGAGCATTTGCCCGCCTTGCCGCTTGCACAGGCGGTCGTGCCTTCGGCTCATTGAATCGCGCAAGGCTGAAGAGAAGAGGGCGCGCTCCTGTTCTCTTCAGCTGGCACCGCAAGATGCGATCGATTCGGAATCCTGTGCAATGCTGTTCCCTTCGACTTTGCTTGACGAGACGCGAATGAACTCGCGGTGCGCAACGAAAACGCGCGCGCGATTACGCGCTCATTCGACTGTTTCCGCCTGGTGCAGGCGCGGCAGCAGCCGGTCGAATTCGCGGCGCACGAGCCCGTAGCACTCGCAGGCGCGGGCTTCGAGGCCCTCGCGATCGAGCACGCGGATATGGCCGCGGCTGTGATGGATCAGGCCTTCGTCGTGCAGCTTGCCGGCCGCTTCGGTAACGCCTTCGCGGCGCACGCCGAGCATGTCGGCGATGAGCTGCTGCGTGACGCTGAGATCGTTGGACGCCACGCGGTCCACTTCGATCAGCAGCCAGCGGCACAGCTGCTTGCTGAGCGAGTGGTGACGATTGCACGCAGCGGTCTGTGCGACCTGCGTGAGCAGCGCGTGCATATAGAGCAGCATGAGGCGGCGCAGGAAGTCCGAGCGCGCGAATTGCTGCTTGAGGGCTTGCGCGCTCATGCGATAGGCGAAGCCCGCGCATTGCACCTGCACGCGGTTCGGCATCGTTTCGCCGCCCGTGAGCACGGGCACGCCCGTCATGCCTTCGCGGCCGACTGCCGCGATTTCGACCGAACTGCCGTCCTCCATCGTCGAAAGCAGCGAGACGATCGCGGTAGTCGGAAAGTACACGTGATGAATGCGCTGGCCGGAATCGCAGATCAACTGTTCGGTGCGCAGATGAACGAGTTCGAGGTGCGGGGCGAGAGCCTGCCATTCGTGCGACGGGAGGGCGCCCAGCAAATGGTTGCCGTGAAGATCGGATTGAAGGGTTAACATGACTGGTCCTCGTGCGAAGCGGCGCGAGCCGCCTCCTGTTTTTTGATTCCGTGCGCCGAACTCGTTGTTGTCTGCCGTTTCCCGTGCGGCTCTTGTGTTCGTCGTGCCGGCCCCATAGTCCCGCTTGTTCGTGCCTCGTCCCACTCTCGCGTTTGTCTGCGCGGTTTCGTTCGTCCGCATCTGCGCTCGTGTGGCGATCTCTCTTTAGCAGGGTGTGTGCCAGTTGGTGCGAAAGCACGCATTGAAGCGGCTGAGCGCGAGTCGGCCATGCGGCAGCGCGGCGAAACACCGCATTTTTGTTTCAGTTTTGTACGGCGAATTTGCGGACCACCGCCCTGCGCATCGCCTTGGTGGAAGTCGCAAGCCGGTGATTTCATTGAATTATTTCTCCTGTCGAGCGGGGGATTCAGAAATGGCTCCTCGTTGAAACATGGCTCCGGGGCGATTCGGGCAGCGACCAGAAAACAAGCGGTTTTGATTCAGTTCTGTTGCAACGCAAACGAAGCCGCCGAAAAAAAGTTCGGCGCTGAAACGTCGCGTGCGAGTGGCTTTACGGCGCGCCCGCCGTTGCGCATGCGATCAGTGTGGGTATGCGTACAGATTGGCATGCCGAGGTTTGCTCCAATGAGGTCCGTAAAAAGCCTCGAGGCGTTGTGAGGCTTTAGAGGTCCGGGAGGCGCGTGACGCTTCGCACGAGCCCGCCGGCAGGCAGGCGCGGCGTTCGTCGACGTGACCCGACGTATTTCAACGGGGAGCTCACTGCATGAATCAGCTTGTGACGCCTGCCGGTTTGATCGCGGCAGCCAATGAACCCGAAGTCGCGCTCATCGTTCAGCCCGTGGTGCTGGCCGGGGGCTCGGGCACGCGGCTTTGGCCGCTCTCGCGCGAGCACTGCCCGAAACAGCTGATTGACCTGCTCGACGGCGAGTCGCTGCTCGAAGCCACGGTCCGGCGGCTCGACGGGGTGTATGCCGAGGCGGGCGCGGCGATCCGCAAGGCCGCGCCTGTCGTCGTGAGCAGCGAGGAGCTGCGGCTCATGACCGTCGACCGGCTCGGCCGCAGCGGCACGCCCGCTCGCGTCGTGCTCGAACCGGTCGCGCGCAACACGGCGCCGGCGCTCACTGTGGCGGCGCTGGCGGCGCGCTCCGGGCACGAGGCGACGCTCGGTCGCGATGGCGCGCTTGCCGGATGCGACAGCGACCCGGTGCTCATCGCCATGCCGGCGGACCACCTGATCGCGGATCGCGCCGCGTTTGCCGCCGCGCTCGAGGAAGCAGTGGGGTATGCGGCGCGCGGCGCGATCGTCACGCTGGGCGTGCCGCCGCAGCGCGCGGAGACCGGCTACGGGTACATCGGCGCGGGCGCGGCGCTCGGCGCGAGCGGCGCACGCGTGATCGAGCGCTTCGTGGAAAAGCCGGGCGCCGAACTCGCGGCGACTTACGTGGCCTCCGGCGATTACCTCTGGAATAGCGGCATTTTCGTGGTGCGCGCATCGGTGTGGCTTGCCGCGATCGCGCACTGCCGGCCGGCTATCGCGGCGCAATGCGCGGCGGCGTTCGAGGCGGCCGCCATCGACGCCGACGGCACCGTGCATCTCGACGCCGCAGCGCTCGCCGCGTGCCCGTCCGATTCCATCGACTACGCGGTGATGGAGTCGCTCGGCGCCGACGCACGGCTCGCGGGCGTGGTCGTGCCGCTCGTGGCCGGCTGGTCCGACGTGGGCGCGTGGGATGCGGTGTGGCAGGTGTCGAACAAGGACGAGAGCGGCAACGTGGCCCGCGGGCGCGTGATGTTCGAAGACGTGACCGACACGTTCGCACATTCGGACGGACGGCTCGTGGCCTGCGTGGGTGTCCACGGCGTGGTGGTGGTCGAAACGGCCGACGCGGTCCTCGTCGCGGCGAGAGATCGCGTGCAGGACGTCAAGGCGATCGTGGGCAAGCTCAGGCAGGAGCGCAGCGCGGTCGCGCAGCATCACCGGCGCGTGGAGCGGCCGTGGGGCTGCTACGACTCGCTCGATCAGGGCGAACGCTTCCAGGTCAAGCGCATCGTCGTGAAGCCGGGCGGGCGGCTGTCGCTGCAGATGCATCATCACCGCGCGGAGCACTGGACCGTGGTGCGTGGCACGGCGCGCGTCACGCGCGGCGAGGAGGTTTTCCTGCTTTCGGAAAACGAATCGACCTATATCCCGCTGGGAGTGAGGCACCGGCTGGAGAATCCGGGCAAGACGCCGCTCGAGATCATCGAGGTTCAGTCGGGCGGATATCTGGGCGAAGACGACATCGTTCGCTTCGACGATGAGTACGGCCGGATACAACGGTGAACAAGTACAACATTGAAAAGCACGATGTTGGGCCGCGCGCGAAAAAGCGTGCGCAGAAGAAACATGCACGCCGGCATCCCTGCATATGCACAGCCAGGGACTGCCGATCGATTTGAAGCCAGTTGAAAGCGTGCCGATTGAAGTAAGCGGGCGATCCATACGATCGCCTTACAAAAACAGCAGCGCAAGGGCCGACGTAACACGCGTAAATACGAACAAGATGCATGCCGCAAGCATCATGTCAGGAGATATCCTGGCTGGCGAATTATGCGAAGCGCATGCAACGTAATACCTAAGTTCGACGACGCACGAGGGCCCGCGCAGTATCCGGCAAACATGGGCGATAACGCCCACATCGGGGGGGGTAGGGTCATGGAACTGGGGAACAAGGAACGCTCGCTCGTCAGCAAGGTGATGGACGGGCTGATTTCAGGCATCGTCGAGGAGCGGTATGGCGCCGTGCTGCCACCGCAGGACATCCTCTCGAAGGAGTTCGACGTGAGCCGCACGGTGATGCGCGAGGCGCTCTCCATGCTGCTCGCGCGTCATATGCTCGACGTGCGGCCGAAAATAGGCACGCGCATCCGGCCCATGCGCGACTGGCGCATGATCGACGAGGACGTCGTGAACTGGCGTTTCCGCTCGAAACCGGACAAGACGTTTTTGCGCGACGTAATCGAATTTCGCGGCCTGATCGAACCGGCGGCGTGCGCGCTCGCGGCCACGCGCGCGAGCGCGGCGGACATTGCCGGCATTCGCGAGGCGTTCGAGGCGCTGCGCCAGACGAGCACCGACGATCCGAATTTCCAGACCGCCGACGCGCTTCTGCACACGCGCATCCTCGCGGCGAGCGGGAATCAGTTTTATCAGCAGATGGCCGCGATCATTCGTGGCGCGCTCTCGCTGGTGAATCCGATTCTCAGCACGCGTGACGGCGGCTGGAACAACGTCGTGGCGGCCCATGGGCGCATCGTCGAAGCGATCGAGCGGCGTGCGCCGAAAGAAGCCGAAGCGGCCGCGCTCGCGATGATCGAATACACCGCCGACGAACTCACTCGCGCGCTCGCGCCGGAGTTGGAGCAGCGCTAAGGCCGTTCGCGGCGTCGCTTCGCTCGCATCGATCCAGGCGCTGTGCGTGGATCGATGCGAGCGCATTGCGGCGCGCCGCGTGTGCCGGTATCGTGCGTGTCTTTGGGTGCGCCGCGCGTGACGTACATGACGTACGTCGTGCGGCCGCCCTCGACTTCACAGCCGGAGCACGCAGCACATGAGCGAAACACAAACGATACGTTGGGGCATCGTCGGCGCGGGCCGCATTGCGCATCGCTTCGCGCAGGGCGTCGCGCACGTGCCGCATGCGCGCGTCGAAGCGGTCTGGTCGCGGCGCGCGGCCACTGCGCAGGCGTTTGCCGCGACCTGCGGCGCGCAGGCGTGCGAGAGCGTGGATGCGCTCTTCGCGAGCGGCATCGACGCCGTGTATATCGCCACGATGCAGGACAGTCACGCCCAGTACGCCATTGCCGCGCTCGAAGCCGGCCTGCCCGTGCTGTGCGAAAAGCCCGCCACCGTCAACGGCGCGCAGCTCGAACGCGTGCTCGATGCGGCGCGCCGCGCGCAGCGCCTCTTCATGGAGGCGATGAAGCCGCCTTTTTATCCCCTCTATCGAAAGTTGCGCGCGCAACTGGACGATGATCCTATCGGGCCGGTCGGGTTCGTGCGCGCGGGCTGTTCGGTGGCCAGCGTGCCTGCCGACCATCCATCGCTTTCGTTCGAGCAAGCGGGCGGTGCGCTGCTCGACATCGGCGTGTACGAAATGTTTCTTGCCGTCGACTGGCTCGGCGCGCCGCGCGAGGTGCAGACCGTCGGGCGCCTCGGCTCGACTGGCGTGGATACCTTCGCAAGTCTCAATTGCCAGCATGAGCGCGGTATTGCGCAATTATTCTGCGGGCTCGATCTGCACGGTTATGGCGACGCACTGCTGGCGGGGCCGCACGGCAACGTGACGATACACGCGAACTGGTGGAATCCGGTTCGCGCAACGGTGCGCTATGTGGATGGCCGCGTCGTCGAACTCGACGAGCCGTTCGAGGGTGGCGGCCTCAACTACGAAACGGCGCACTTCTGCGAGCTGCTGCGCGCGGGTGCGCTCGAAAGCCCGGTGATGACGCACGATACCTCGCGCCGCATGTTCGCCATGGCCGACGCGGCGCGAGCGGCGCTCGGACTGCGTTTTCCGTGCGAATGACACGCTAAACAGCGGCCCGTAAGCGAAACGGCCCGCATGTGCGGGCCGTGTCTGTAAACGCATGTGCTATCAGTGGCGTGCAGGCAGCGCGAGGCGCCTTTCGTACCAGTGCTGCACCCATTCGAGCACCTGGCAAAGCACCCAGTACACGGCGGCCGCCGCGAGATAGAGCGGCAGCGGCTGATACGTCGAAGCGATGATTTCCTGCGCGCTGCGCAGCAGCTCTGTCACGGTGATGACCGAAACGAGCGAGGTGTCCTTGATGAGGCTGATGAGGCTGTTCGAGAGACTCGGCACGGCGATGCGCAACGCCTGCGGCGCGATCACGTAGCGCAGCGTCTGCGTGCGCGAGAGGCCTAGGCTATAGGCCGCGAGCCACTGTCCGCTATGAATGCCGAGAATCGCGCCACGCATGCTCTCCGAGAGATAGGCCGCCACGTTCGCAGAGAGCGCGATCACGCCTGCGGGCGTCGGGTCGAGCGAGATGCCGACGCTCGGCAATCCGTAATAAATGACGAAGATCTGCACGAGCAGCGGCGTGCCGCGCATCAGGCTCACATACACGCGCGCGATGAACACGAGCGTACGGTTCGAGCTGATGCCCATGAGCGCGAGCACGGCACCGCCGATGAGCCCGAAGATCATCGAAAGCACGGCGAACTTGACCGTCAGCACCGCGCCCTGTGCGAGCACCGGCAGCGACTGGATGATGAGCGTATAGATGGGCATGGGCGTAGGTAACGAATGGAAGTGGCGCGGTTTGCAATGGAGGCATATGTGCGAAGGGCGGCATCGTGCGATGCCGCCCTTCGCGTCAGCCGGACTGTGCGGCGCTCGCGATCATTGCCGGATCATTGCGAGATCGGCTTGGTCACGTCGATGCCGAACCACTTGTCCGAGATCTTCGTGAAGGTGCCATCGGCTTCGAGTTGCGTCATCGCGTCGTCGATCGCCTTGGCGAACTTCGGATTGCCCTTCTTGAACGGGATGGCCGACGGGTTGCCGGCGCCGACCATCGCGCCCGTGCGCAGCGGCAACTGCGAGTTCTTCAGCAGGTAGGCGAGCATCAGGCGGTCGTTGAGCGCCGCGTCGAGGCGGCCCGCTGCGAGGTCGCGCAGATACTCGGGGGCGCCCGGGTAGGTCTTCACGTCGATGCCCGGCACCGACTTGGCCATGTCCATGTAGTTGGTGCCGAGGCCGACGCCGAGCTTCTTGCCCTTGAGGTCTTCGAGCGTCTTGAACTCGCGCGTGTCGTCCTTGCGCTGGATGAGCTGCGCGGCCGAGTACGTGTACGCCGGCGAGAATTCGAGCACCGCCTTGCGCTGGTCGGTCACGCCGACCTGGTTCACGATCACGTCGAACTTGCCTGCCTGCAGGCCCGCGATGATGCCGCTCCATTCGGTCGTGACGAATTCGGGCTTGAGGCCCATTTTCGCGGCGACGGCTCGGGCGATGTCGACGTCATAGCCGACCAGCTCGCCGTTGGGCGCCTTCGAGTTGAACGGGGGGAACGTGCCTTCGAGACCGATGCGCAGCGTGCCGCGCGCCTTGACCTGGTCGAGCAGGTCATCGGCGTGGGCGCTGGCTGCGACGAACGATGCGCCAACGATTGCAAGTGCAAGGAGTTTTTTCAGCAAACCGGATTTCATGTTTTCCTCTTGTTCTGCTGCTGCGATTCTGGTGCTAGTGCACAGCGCCTCCGATGCGCCATGACTAGCCTGCCACTATAGCTTTACGCGCGGCCCGGGGCCAGCGCCCGCGCACATTCGGCGACGAGTGCCGGGCCGCGGTAGATGAAGCCCGTGTAGACCTGCACGAGCGAGGCGCCGGCCGCGATCTTCGCGCGCGCGTCGTCGCCCGAAAAAATGCCGCCCACGCCGATGATCGGCACGTCGCCGCCCAATTCGGCGCGCAGCTTGCGGATCACGTTGTTCGAGGCGTCGAATACCGGGCGTCCCGAGAGGCCACCCGTTTCGTTCGCATTTGGCATGCCTTCCACCGCCGCGCGCGAGAGCGTGGTGTTGGTCGCGATCACGCCTTCGATCTTGTGGCGCAGGAGCGTATCAGCGATTTCCTTGACCTGCTCGTCGTCGAGATCGGGCGCGATCTTCAGCGCGAGCGGCACGAGCTTGCCGTGCATGTCTGCGAGACGCTGCTGCTTGTCCTTGAGCGCGGCGAGCAGGGCGTCGAGCTCGCCGCCGCCTTGCAGCTGGCGCAGATTCTTCGTGTTCGGCGACGAGATGTTGATTGTCACGTAGCTCGCGAACGGATAGACGCGCTCGAGGCAGAAGAGATAGTCGTCGGCGGCGCGCTCGATCGGCGTGTCGGCGTTCTTGCCGATATTCAGGCCGAGAATGCCGCGATAGCGCGCGGCCTGCACGTTCTTCACGAACTGCTCGACGCCGTGGTTGTTGAACCCCATGCGGTTGATGATGCCGCCCGCCTGCGGCAGCCGGAAAATGCGCGGGCGCGGGTTGCCCGGCTGCGGGCGCGGCGTCACGGTGCCCACCTCGATGAAGCCGAAGCCGAGCGCGGCGAAACCGTCGATCGCGGCGCCTTCCTTGTCGAGGCCCGCGGCGAGTCCCACCGGGTTGCGGAAGGTGAGGCCCATGACGGTGCGCGGCGAATCGGGCACGCGCGGGGCGAGCAGGCCCGCCATGCCGGTGCGGCCGGCGGCGCCGATCATGCGCAGCGAGAGGTGATGGGCGTCTTCGGCGTCCATGCGAAAGAGCTGGTCGCGGACGAACGGATAAAGGGTGCTGAACACGGGAAGAAGGCGCGGGCGCCAGAAAATGGGAACCCGCTATTTTAGCGGTAACGCGGACCCTGGGCGATGCGCCGCAGGCTCAGGCTTCGGGCGTGAGCGGCGTGAGTGGCGCCCATGCGCCGTCGAAGAGCCCTTCGAGCGGCTGAAAGTGCGCCTTGTAGGCCATTTTCGGGCTCTCGCGGATCCAGTAGCCGAGATACACGTAAGGCAGCTGAAGGCTGCGGGCCTGCTCGATCTGCCAGAGGATGTTGTAGGTGCCGTAGCTCGTGTGGAGCGTGTCCGGGTCGAAGAACGTGTAGACCGACGAGAGCCCGTCGCCGAGGATGTCGATCATGCTCACCATGCGCAACGCGCCGGGCTCGTCCGGATGAGCAGGGTCCGGCTCGCGGAATTCGACCAGCCGTGAGTTGATCCGGCTTTGCAGCAGGAACTGCTCGTACTGGTCGCGGCTGTCGCGATCCATGCCGCCGCCCGCGTGGCGCGCGGACTGATAGCGCATGTAGAGCGCGTAATGCGCCTCGTCGTAGTGCAGCGGCGCGACCGTGGCGACGAGCGCGCCGTGCCGCTTCCACGCGCGACGCTGCGTGCGGCTCGGCGTGAAGCGCTCGACCGGCACACGCACCGGCACGCACGCGCGGCAGCCATCGCAGTAGGGGCGATAGGTGAACACGCCCGAGCGCCGGAAGCCGGCCTTCACGAGATCGGTATAGACGTCGGAGTTGATGAGATGACTGGGCGTTGCCACCTGCGAGCGCGCGATGCGCCCCTCCAGGTAACTACAGGGGTAGGGCGCCGTTGCATAGAATTGCAGCGCGGAAAGCGGTGAAAGCGGCAGCTCGTTTGGATGCGTCACGTTGGCAGCTCTCGTAGCAGTTCGGATCGTCGCGTGGCGCGCGCGTCGCGCACCCAGCCTCACGCGCAAGCCTTGCCAGGCCACACGGCGAGCCGCACATGGCGTGCCAGGGAAGGCCGGGCTGCGATGGGTTCGCTATTCAGTCTAACATTGACGCCGAACATGTATCCATCGAATTGCGTGGGCTGTCGCAAGCTCGCACGCGAGCGATCATACGCCGCTCATGTGCCACTCATTTGCCGCTCGCCTGCCATTCACGCTGCGGGCAAGAACTCGTCTGGCGCGCCCCTGCCGCCGAGCAGATCGGCGAGCACGGCTTTGTCGAACTTCCAGGGAATGGGCGCGGCATTCACGTGCGTGCGCACGTGGGCGATGAACGCCTTGCGCGAGATTTCGCGCCCGCCGAGCGAGGCGAGATGCGCGGTGTTCTGCTGGCAATCGATCAACTCGACGCCGTGACGGCGCAGATGCGCGACGAGGGCCGCGAGCGCGATCTTCGACGCGTCGGTCATGGAAGCGAACATCGACTCGCCGAAGAACATCGTGCCGAGCGCCACGCCGTAGAGGCCCCCCACACGCTCGCCGCCGAACCAGGCCTCGACGCTGTGCGCATCGCCCACGCGGTGCAGGGTGGAGTAGGCGTCGATCACGTCGCCGGTGATCCACGTGCCGCGCTGGCCGCGCCGCGGCGCGTTCGCGCACGCGCGCATCACGGCGGCGAAATTGTTGTCGACGCGAATTTCCCACGCGTCCTCACGCAGCACACGCTTGAGCGTTTTCCTGAAGGAGGGTGAGACCTTGAATTCGTCGGGGCGCAGGATCATGCGCGGGTCGGGGCTCCACCAGAGCACCGGCTGGCCGTCCGAGTACCACGGGAAAATGCCGCGCCGGTAGGCATCGATGAGGCGTGACGGCAACAGGTCCGCGCTCGCGGCGAGCAGGCCTGGCGCGCCGCTCGACGCGCCGAGTGCGCGCTCGACGGCGGGAAACGGTTCGTCGGGCGAAAGCCAGGGGACCATCGTCGCGGGCTTGGTTAGAAGGGCGATCAGCCGTCGCGCAGCGAGCGCAGGACGTCGCCGGTGTGCAGCCCGAAGCTGCCCGACTGGCGATCGGCGAAGAAACAGCGCAGGGTCTGCCCGACCGTTGGGAACGCAATGTCGTCCCAGGGAATTTCGTGCTCGTCGAAAAGCCGCACTTCGAGACTTTCCTCGCCGGCTGCGATATCGATGTCGAGCAGGCGCGCGAGATAGAACAGATGCACCTGATGCACACGCGGCACGTTCAGGAGTGAAAAGAGGTTCTGCACCTCGACGCGCGCGCCGGCTTCCTCGAGCGTTTCGCGTGCCGCGGCTTCGGCGGTCGTCTCTCCCATCTCCATGAAGCCGGCGGGCAGCGTCCAGTAGCCGTAGCGCGGCTCGATCGCGCGGCGGCACAACAGCACCTTGTCTTCCCAGACCGGAACCGTGCCGACCACGTTGCGCGGATTCTGATAGTGGATGGTGCCGCAGTGTGAGCAGACGTAGCGTTCGCGATTGTCGCCGGGCGGAATGAGCAGGCTGACCGCCTGACCGCAAGTCGAGCAGAATTTCATGGGCACGATAGGGGGATGGGTGATGCGAGTTTATCACCGCTCAGCGGCTTCGCTCATGTGCCCAGCGATGGGAAGACCGCGCCTGGAAGAGGCGTAAACGGAAAAAGGGTTACAGGCCAATGACCTGTAACCCTTTCGAATTCTGCTGGTTGCGGGGGTAGGATTTGAACCTACGACCTTCGGGTTATGAGCCCGACGAGCTGCCAGACTGCTCCACCCCGCGTCCGTCGAAGAAAAGATTATATGACAGTTCGCGCCGCGTTGCAACAACAAATGACGAGCGCCTTTCCACGCGTTTGCAAAAAGTTTGCAGGACACGCGTGGATGGCTTCTTGAATCGTCAGGATAGAATCGGGGCTCGTTCGGCGCCGTGCACGCTCTTCGCGATGTTCACGCTGCGCCGTTGCCTTGTACAACGCACTGCGACAACGCACTGCGCCTCATTTGCCTCTTCCATGGACATTCCCATCGATCTGCAATCGATAGCCGCGCAAGAGCATGCGCTGGTGTTTCCGCGTTTCGACGCCGATCGTGCCTGGCAGCTCGGCTCGCATCTGCATGAACTCGCGCGCGCCCGCGCGCTGCCCGTCGCCATCGATGTGCGCACCTTCGGCCAGCAGCTCTTCTTTTGCGCGCTGGACGGCGCCACGCCCGACAATGCCGACTGGGTGCGCCGCAAGTCGCGCGTGGTCGAGCACTTTCGGCGCAGCTCCTATGCGATCGGCCTGCGCATGCAGCAAACCGGTTCGACGCTTGCCGACAAGCACGGCCTGCCGATCGCCGATTTCGCGCCGCATGGCGGTTCGTTTCCGCTCACGGTGGAGGGTACGGGCGTGATCGGCTCGATCACGGTCTCGGGCCTGCCGCAGCGCGCCGATCACGAACTGGTAGTCGAAGCGCTCTGCGCGCAACTCAACGCCGACTACGCGCAGCTCGCGCTCGCGAAGGTCTGAGACGATGCGCATTCCTCCGTTCTCGGCCTGGGCCTGGCTCGTCATCGCGATCGTCGCGGAAGTCATCGCCACTTCTGCGTTGCGCGCGTCGAATGGCTTCACGCGGCTCGTGCCGTCGGCGATCGTCGTGGTGGGGTATGGCATCGCGTTCTACGGGCTCTCGCTCACGTTGCGCAGTTTGCCGGTGGGCATCGTCTATGCAGTGTGGTCGGGCGTGGGCATCGTGCTCATTACGCTCGTGGCGATGGCGCTCTATCGGCAGGTGCCCGATCTGCCGGCCGTGCTCGGGCTCGGGCTCATCGTGGCCGGCGTGGTCGTGCTGAATCTGTTCTCGAAGATGCAGGCGCATTGAAAGACGGCGGCCGAACCGGCCACCGCACTGGCCACATTCGCGCCAGACATTGCGCCCTGCGCGTAACATGGCCGGTTACCGCCGTGCACCGCGTCGTCCTCCGGCGGCAGTGCTTTCTGCTGATTTTCCCCATTGGGGCTGGACATGATCATTCGTTTTCCCGCCGACGCGCCGCTCTATCGCGACGCCAATCTGACCGTGGTCTTTCCCGCGCTCGTCGACGGCACACGCGTTCCCTGCGCGATTTCCGTCGAGGCGCTCGAGGACCATTTCGGTGCGCTGCCCGCGAACCGCGACGCGTGGATGCAGGCGTTCGACGCCGGCCGATCGCGCATCGAAGCTGTGGCGCGCGCCCATCTCGAACTCAGCAACGGCACGCCGGTGCTGCTCAAGAGCGGTCACTTTCCCCCCGGACGCCTGGACTCGTAGGCTTGTACGCGTAGTCAGGCACGCCCCGCACGGGCGTCACGGGAAATTTCGGTTGCCGCAACTGGCTAGCGTCGTCATGAGCATCGTCGAACGCAAGGACCGCGAACTCCACGCAAGGCACGCAGCACGCGCGCACGATCAGCGCGAGCGCATCCTCGACGCTGCACGCCGCATCGTCATGCGCGACGGGCTCGCCGCGCTCTCCATGCGCAAGATCGCCGACGCGATCGGTTATTCGCCTGCGTCCCTCTATCTTTATTTCGCCGGCCGCGACGAGATTGCCGAGGCGCTCGGCCGCGAATGTTACGCGCAACTGCTTGCGCAGCTCGAACCGCTCGGGCTGATCGCCGACGCGCGCGAGCGGCTTCATGCCCTCGCGCATGCATACGTGGCGTACGGCTGCGACCATCCGCAGACTTACGAACTCATCTTCATGGCGCACAAGACGCGCGCAGAGCACGTGGGACCGGCCGCACGCCGTCATCGCGCCGCGCTGGCCGAGGCGGCGGGCGAGCCTGAGGCCGGCGCTGCGCCGGCCTGCGGCGCACAACTCTTTGCCGCGACGCTGTCCGTGCTGACGCCGCCAAGCGGGGCGCATGTCGATGGGCCCCTGCTTGCGCAGTCGCTTTGGGCCACGCTGCACGGCGCGGTGATGCTCACGCTCGCGCGTGCCGGCTCTGAGCACGCGGCGCCCGGTCCGTTGATCGACGCCACGCTCGATGCGTGGTTCGGCGCGCGCGCCGCTGCGGCTGCGTCGCCGGCCGCGCAAGCGCCCGGTGTGGCGTCGTGATAGCCTCAGAGTGCCTGTGATCGCGCCTCGCCCGATTCAGGCGCCGCTCATCGTTCTGCCTTGCCAATCGCCATGTCACACGAAGCCAACGCAAGCCCGACCGCAGCCGACGCCGACTCGCACGTGCTTACGCGCGTAGCGAACCGCATCGGCTATATCGAACTCGAGCGCCCGCAGGCGCTCAATGCGCTCACCACCGCCATGGTCCGCACGATGCACGCCGCGCTCGATCGCTGGCGCGACGACCCGGGCGTGCTCGCGGTGATCGTGCGTACGCGCCACCCGCGCGCGTTCTGCGCGGGCGGCGACATTCGCTTTTTGTACGAGTCGTACCGCGCGGGCGACCAGGCGGCGCTCGACACGTTCTTCGCCGACGAATATCGCCTCAACCACGCCATCTTCACGTTTCCGAAGCCGTACATCGCGATGCTCAACGGCGTGGTCATGGGCGGCGGCATGGGCATCTCGCAGGGCGCGCATCGCACGGGCGGGCTGCGGCTCGTGGATCCGACCACGCGCATGGCGATGCCGGAGACGCGCATCGGCCTCTTTCCCGATGTCGGCATGGGCTGGTTCCTCGCGCGCACGCCTGGCGCGATCGGCCGGTATCTCGCGGTGACAGGCGAGACGCTCGATCAGGCGAGCGCCGTGTATGCGGGCCTGGCCGATGCGTCGCTCGACGAGTCTGCGTGGCCGGCGCTGCTCGATGCGCTGGAGAGCGAGCCGTTTGCGAGCGGCGCGGAAGTGGTCGCGCGCATGCGCCAGGCGGCGCTGCCCGCGCCCGAATTGCGGCGACTCGCCGAAGGATCGTCGCTGGCCGCGGTGCGCGGCTGGATCGACCAGCATTTCTCGCTCGCCGATGTGCCGGCCATGCTGGCATCGCTCGAAGCCGCTCGCCATGCGCGCGCGGGCGACGAGGCAAAATGGGCCGGGCAGATGGTGGACGTTCTGCGCGAGCGTTCGCCGCTTTCCATGGCGGTGTCGCTCGAGGTGGTCTCGCGCGCGGAGGGCACGATGGCCGACTGCCTGCGCCGCGACCTCGACCTCACGCGCTCGAGCTTCGCGATTGGCGACGTGCTGGAGGGCATCCGCGCGCGCATCATCGACAAGGACAATCAACCGCATTGGCGCTTCGCGAATATCGAAGACGTGCGCCGCGAAGACGTCGAGCGGATGTTCGAGAGCCCTTGGCGCTTGATGGAGCACCCGCTGCGCGAACTCATCGGTTGAGCTGGCTGGCGCGAGGGAGCAGTGGAGGAGGTGTGAGGGGGAAAGCGCGGTGGGAAAACGCGGGCCGCGCATTGCGCACGGCCCGCAGGCGCAGTCAGTCTTCGGCCGTTTCGCTCATGAACGCGCGCATGAAAACCAGCGCGCCCCAGCCCCACATCGCATTCGAGGCGAAGCCCGTGGCAAGCCGCGGCAGCATGTTGCCGGTCGGCCAGATGCCGCGCAGAGGATCGACGACGAACACCATAGCCGCAGTGAGGACGATGCCGCCGAACACGAAGGCCTGAACCCACGGCGCGGGCCGCGAAGGCGACACGCGCAGCAGCCACGCCATCAGCACGGCCCAGATGGCGCTCCAGATCGCATTCACGAGGAACTCGGGCAGCCCGAGCGGCTGGAATGGGTTCGTCGAAAATCCGGCCGCGTCGATGACCTGGGCGGCATGCAGGAGCGCGAGCGTCGCTTCGCGAAAGAAGAGCGACGCGAGAAAGCCGGATACGAACGGCAGAATCAGTTTTTGCATGGAATCGTGCGAGAGCTTCTTGGCCTCGCTGCGCAACGCGCCTTATGGAGCGTGATGCGCGCGGCGTGCCGGTGTTTTTGTGGGTGCGTGCGCCATTATATCGGCGCGCGGTGCGCGCGAGGCGCACCGTACGCTAAAGCGTCGGGTAAAGCACGAAAGTGGAAAACCTAAGCTCAAAAAAATCGTTCTAAAGGGTGCGAGCGGTCCCTAGACTGGTTCCCCATGAAGACGGCGCCGCCGTCGCCGGGCGCTCTCGCGAGGCGCACGGGGAACGCGCCGGCGCATTCCGTCTGCTGTCGAATCCTCTCAATCGAGCCACGAGCGGCGCATTCGCTTGCGCGGCGTGCCCGCGCGTGCTCGCTGGCCGGCAGTCACCCGATTCGTTTCGAATTTCCAGGCAGGAGCAATGCATGAATGTGTTCTGGTTCATCCCGACCCACGGCGACAGCCGCTATCTGGGCACGACCCAGGGCGCGCGCGCGGCCGATCTCGCGTATTTCCAGCAGATCGCCGCCGCCGCCGATACGCTCGGCTATGAAGGCGTCCTGCTGCCTACCGGGCGCTCGTGCGAGGACGCGTGGGTCGTGGCGTCGAGCCTCATCGCCGCGACACGGCGCCTGAAGTTCCTCGTGGCGATCCGCCCCGGCCTCTCGTCGCCGGCACTCTCCGCACGGATGGCCGCGACGTTCGACCGGCTCTCCAATGGCCGTCTGCTCATCAACGTCGTGACGGGCGGCGACACGGCCGAGCTGGAAGGCGATGGCCTCTTCGTCGATCACGACACGCGCTACGAAATCACCGACGAGTTCCTACATATCTGGCGCAAGCTGCTCGCCGCATCGCACGCGAACGAGGCGATCGATTTCGAGGGGCGACATCTGCGCTCGGTGGGCGGCAAAGTGCTGTATCCGCCAGCGCAGCATCCGCATCCGCCGTTGTGGTTCGGCGGCTCGTCGCCGGCCGCGCACGCCATGGCGGGCGCGCACATCGACACCTATCTGACGTGGGGCGAGCCTCCCGAAGCCGTCGCGCGCAAGATCGCCGACATCCGCGCGCGCGCCGCCGAGCACGGCCGCACGATCCGCTTCGGCATTCGCCTGCACGTGATCGTGCGCGAGAGCGAAGACGAAGCGTGGGCCGCCGCCGACAAGCTCATCAGCCACCTCGACGACGAGACGGTTGCGCGCGCCCAGGCCGCATTCGCGAAGATGGATTCGGAAGGCCAGCGCCGCATGGCCGCGCTGCACGGCGGCAAGCGCGGCACGCGCAAGGACCTTGAGGTGTATCCGAACCTGTGGGCTGGCGTGGGCCTCGTGCGCGGCGGCGCGGGCACGGCGCTCGTCGGCAATCCTGAACAGGTGGCCGCGCTCATGAAGGAATACGCGCAGCTTGGCATCGAGACGTTCATCTTGTCCGGCTATCCCCATCTCGAGGAATCCTACCGGTTTGCGGAACTCGTGTTCCCGCTGCTGCCTGGGCGCACGGCGAAGGGCGCGGGCGGCCCCCTTTCGGGGCCTTTCGGCGAAGTGGTCGGGAATCACTATCTGCCGAAAGTGAGCCAGAGCTGAGGCGCTGGAGAACGGCAGCAATCGTGGAGGATGCAACGATGACGCAATCCGTAGTAAGGGCCGCACCCGCGCGCGATCGCACCACCGCAGGCGGTGCGCTGCGCGCCGCGCGGAGATTCGTGCGGGCGAGCCGGCGGCGGCTCGCGCCCTGGCTAGTGCCGCTGGCGGTGCTCGTGATCTGGGAGATCGCCGCCAGGAGCGGCGCGCTTTCGACGCGCGTGCTGCCCGAGCCGCTCGCCGTGGTGCGGGCGGCCTGGTCGCTGATCGAGTCGGGCGAAATGTGGGCGGACGTGCGCGTGAGCACGTGGCGGGCGCTTTCGGGGTTCGCGATCGGCGGCGGCATCGGGCTCGTGCTCGGATTGGCTACCGGGCTTTTCAAGCCCGCGGAAACCGCGCTCGATTCGACCGTGCAGATGGTCCGCAATATCCCGGCGCTCGCCATGATTCCGCTCGTGATTCTGTGGTTCGGCATTGGCGAGGAGGCGAAAGTCTTTCTCGTGGCGCTGGGCGTGTTCTTTCCCGTCTACGTGAATACGTTTCACGGCATCCGCTCGGTGGACGCCAATCTCGTCGAGATGGCGCGCAGCTATGGGCTCAAGGGTTTCGCGCTCTATCGCGAGGTGATTTTGCCGGGGGCGTTGCCATCGATTCTCGTCGGCGTGCGCTTTGCGCTTGGGCTGATGTGGGTGACGCTGATCGTCGCCGAAACGATCTCCGCGCAGTCGGGCATTGGCTACATGACGATGAACGCGCGCGAATTCCTGCAAACCGATGTGGTGGTGGTCGGCATCCTGCTCTATGCGGCGCTCGGCAAGCTCGCCGACTGGCTTGCGAAGTCGCTCGAACGCGTGGCGCTGCGCTGGCACCCCGCTTATCAACAGGAGAACGAAGCATGAGCGCGAGTCAACTGGCGTCGAATTACGGTGTGGGGTGGGAAGATGCCGGGCGCGTGCAGGCGCGCGAGCGAAACGACAGGGCGCAAGCGGCGCGCGAGGGCGTGGCACCACGTACGCCTACGCCCGAAGTGGACGCCGCCGTTGCCCTTCGCGGTGTGGGCAAGCGCTACGGCGAGCACGCCGTGCTCGCCGGCTTCGACCTCGCGATCGAGCGCGGCAGTTTTGTGTCGATTGTCGGACGCAGCGGTTGCGGCAAGTCCACGTTGCTGCGCCTGATCGCCGGCCTCGAAACGCCCGACGAGGGCGTGGTCGAGCGGCGCGGCGCAGATGGCGCGCCGCTCGATACGCGCATCATGTTTCAGGACGCGCGCCTCTTGCCGTGGAAGACCGTCTTGCAGAACGTGATGCTCGGACTCGGGCGCGGCGCGCGTGACGACGCCCGCGCGGTGCTCGACGAAGTGGGCCTGCTCGCGCGCGCCGACGAGTGGCCCGCGCGCCTCTCGGGAGGCCAGCGCCAGCGCGTTGCGTTCGCCCGTGCGCTCGTGCATCGTCCGAGCCTGTTGCTGCTCGACGAGCCGCTCGGCGCACTCGACGCGCTGACGCGCCTCGAGATGCATGCGCTGATCGAGCGCCTTTGGCGCGAGCATCGCTTCACCGCGTTGCTGGTGACGCACGACGTGCACGAAGCTGTCGCACTCGGCGACCGTATTCTGCTCGTCGAGGCAGGGCGCATCGCGCTCGATCAGCGCGTGCCGCTCGAGCGCCCGCGGGCGCGCGTCGACGCACGCTTTGCTGCGCTCGAGGAGAGCGTGCTGCAGCGCGTGCTAGGCCACGGCCCACTGCCAGCCGCCGGGCGGCCAACGGGCGCAGTGGCTTAAATTATTCATCAGGAATCCTGTTGTTTTTACTCGAACCCACGGAGCCGAATCTATGAGCATTACCGCTATCAACGTGCGCAACCAGTTTCGCGGCAAGATCAAGGAAATCATTCGCGGGCCCGTCGTTTCGGAAGTCGATGTCGATACGGCATTCGGCATCGTCACCTCGGTCATCACCACGCGCTCGATCGACGAACTCGAGTTGAAGGTGGGCTCGGAAGTGGTCGCGCTGGTGAAGTCGACGGAGGTCTCGATCGCGCGCCTGTGAAGCGTGCCCGCGCGCCGGCGCCGCCTGCGAGTCGCGGCGCGCGCAAGTGCTAGCATGAACCGTCAACGGAAGACGGAAGAGGCGAGCATGGAGCCGAAGGGCATCGACATGGGCGACTACCAGGAGCGCTACAAGGACTACGATATTGAAGTCGCAGTCGAGCAGGTGCTCACGGGCGTGAAGGCGCACTATCGTGTGCTGAAGGACGATACTATCGTGGAGGACTGGCAGCTCGTGCCTATCACGCGCCTCTGGTCCACCGAGCACGCGGCGGCCGAGGCGGGCTTCGAAGCGGCGCGCGCGTGGATCGATGCGCGCGGCACGCAAGCGAGCTAGCGTTTGCCTTGCGAACTCGCGCTGGGCGACTGGCTTGCCCGGCGCGCTGCATCGGCGAACATGTCGCGTAGTTGCTGGCGCTCGGCCCCGGTCAAATGTGCAGCGGCGGCCGGCATCGTGAGGACCAGGTGCAGCGTGAGGTTGCCGCGCCCGCCGTTGCGGTCCGCGAGTCCAAGACCCGGCAGACGGATCGGCGTGCGCGCATTCGCGTTCGCCGGGATTTTCACGTCGAACGTGCGGCCGAGCACCTTGGCCTGAACACCGCCGCCTAGCATGGCCGTCACGAAGTCGACTGGAAGCTCGCAAGCGAGATCGAGCCCGTTGCGCGTAAAGCCCGGGCCGCAAACGATGGAGACGGAGAAAGTCGCGTCTCCCGGTGGGCCGCCGTTCACGCCGGGGTGGCCGCCGTCGGCCACCACCAGACGCTGGCCGTCCCATGCGCCGTGTGGAATTGCGACCACTTCCGACTTGCGCCATGTCTTTACGCCGGTGCCGTGACATTGTTCGCAAAGCGCGCCGCGATCTTCCTGTTCGCACGCGGGACACGGACCTTTGACAGGGTAGTGGGCTTGAACGCCGCCGCCATTGATCGCGACTTCTAGCGGCACGAATAGCTCGACGAGGCAGTTGGCGCCGCGCATGGGCGGCGCCGCGCGACGCTGACGCGGTTGCGCTTCGCCGTTGCGGGTCTTGCCGGCCGGACTCGCGGCGCCAGTTGTCCTCGCCGTTGGCGCGATGCGCCTGCCGCTCAGAATCTCGAAGGCCTCCTGAATGAGCTTGAAGACCGGCTCGACTGCCGCCTCGCGACCCTTGTTGCGGTCGGGGTGGTACTTCGCGCGCAGTTGACGGTAGGCGCGCTTGATTTCTGCCGGGGACGCAGTCTCCGGCAGGTGCAGCCGCCTGTAGTATTGCTCGAAGCTCAAAGACGTTCCCGGGTGTCTCTCGTGCACAGACGCAATTGAGCCCGCAACCCGTGCGGGCTCATTTGTTCACTGCTGAATTCTTTGGGGTGGCTGATGGGACTCGAACCCACGACAACAGGAATCGCAATCGAGTCGGCGAACAGCAAATTCAGGTTAAAAATCAAAGCGCTGTGATTTTGATTTCGGAATATGGCCCACTTTATCGACCCACACCGGTGTGGGTTTGCGGCGGGGCATTCCGAAATGCTGTCGCTATTTTAGCCGCTCCTCCTAATTTCGTTGCTCTGGTATCCGCACTGAGTCCAAGCCAGTCGGCGAGTTCGTTCGTGGTCAGGTAGTCGCTCATCGATGGCTCTATTCGCTACTTGCCTTGAGTGCGTGGGTTCCCAGCTATTGGGGGGCGATTACCTGTTACATGCATAACTGCGACGTCGGCCATGCTACTATTTCCTTTCAATTTGAAAGGAGACTGCCGATGGGCTGGAACGTGCGTTTTACCGACTACCGTGGTTACGACCTCCATTCGGAAACCCTTGAGTGCCCCAATGAAATGTGGGTATGGCGCGCGAAAGTAAGCAGGGGCCCAGAACGCGAGATCGCTTCGAGTGAAGACCTGAAGACGAGCCACAGGACTCGGGACGATGCCGAAAGCGCCGGGTTCGCTTGGGGGCGCGCGATGGTCGATGAAATCTTGATGGGCTAGGCAAACCTGTTTCACTCGGCGCTCTCGTCGCATCGGAAGGCGCGAGAGCGGCTCGTTCGCCGGCTGCTGCTATGACGCTCCCGCGCGCTTCGCTTGTCGATCTCGGTGTAATAGGCAGTCATTTCCCTGCCGCTATGTGATGGGGGATTGCCCCAAGTCGCTAAAGGTTGCTGCCACAGCGGCCGTTAACGATTTCCGTGGCGCGTCCACATTCACTTAACGATCTCTAAAAATTCACCCTCGGCGCCGGTGTTAGATTGCAACCGGGAGGAGAGCCAATGAACAATCACGTCATTCGCTACAAGGGATACATCGTCGATTTCACGCCGTTTGATGTTGGCAACGGAGAATTCGGTCCGCGGTGGGCCATCGCAATGGACGATACTGTCTGGGCTGGCAGTGTCCCGTTGTCTAGTGGTCGTTTGATGCATCGCGGTACCTACGAAGAGGCAACAGCAATCGGGAAGCTGCAAGCTTTGCAAATGATTGACCTCGACTAATGCTGCGTGTCAGGTTACGCAATCACTGCGCTGCGTATTGATTTGATTGATCTCGTCGTCGTACTTGGCCATCTCTCTGCTGTTGTCTGGCAGGGATCCGGCAGCGCACGAATGTACTGAACGCTGCCTCGAAAATCCTTGGTCGTTTCCGACGCAAATGTGTGATTAACTTGCTCCCGCTCGCGCCCATGCGAGCGCGCAGCAAGCGAAATCGGTGCAATGGTTCGGGAGAATCATTGCCAGTCGTCGGGGGCAGACTTTGGACAAAGTTGACGAGCTCACAACTGCCTACGAGGCTTGGGTTGCGGCACGCGAAGGATTGGCGCGTGATCTGCCGCCGCTGATCCTCGAAAACCCAAACGACGATTTGATACGCGCCCTGATCGCGCGCGAGGTCGCTACCCATCGCCAATTCGTTGCTGCGAAAGAGCGGGCAAACGGCATTACTTAGGCGACGGTTCGAAGGTGTTTCATGCCGGGCTCAGGCTGACGACCCAGGCCAGCTACGCGCGCACTCAAAAGATTGCAGCGTCGCATGCGGGATCGCTTTCGCGACCAACCGCTCGCGCCGCTTCGACTTGAATTGCTTACACCGGCGCTTAAACGGATTCCAGAAAGCAAAAAGCCCAGTTCATCGAACTGGGCTAAGTGCTTGAATTCTTTGGGGTGGCTGATGGGACTCGAACCCACGACGACAGGAATCACAATCCTGGACTCTACCAACTGAGCTACAGCCACCGCTGTTTTCTCAACTAGCGCTGCTTCGAAAGCGGCGTCAATCAAGAAGCAAGATTATATACATACTAAAGTTGCCTTGCCTAGCCCTTTATTCAAGAATTTCGTCCGGAACGCGCAGATATTCGCGGGCCTCGTCGAAGATCGCGAGATCTGCCTTCGCGAGCTTGCGGCTGTCCGAGAGGATGCGGCGCCAGCCGCGCGCGCCGGCCACGCCGCGGTAGAGGCCCAGCGCATGGCGCACGATCGCGCCCAGGTAAGTGCCGCGTGCGATTTCGCTCGCGCAGTACTCGATGAGCTTCGCTTCCACTTCCTCGCGCGTAAGCGCAGCATCGGTCGAGCCATAGAAGCGCGCATCGACGTCGGCGAGCACGTAGGGGTTGTGGTACGCCTCGCGGCCGAGCATCACGCCATCGACGTGCCGTAGATGCTGCTCGACTTCGTCGAGCGTCTTGATGCCGCCGTTGATGATGATTTCGAGCTGCGGGAAGTCGCGCTTGAGCTGGTATGCGTAGTCGTACTTGAGCGGCGGGATCTCGCGGTTTTCCTTCGGGCTCAAGCCCTTCAGGATCGCGTTGCGCGCGTGCACGATGAAAACCTCACAGCCCGCTTCGGCAATCGTGCCGACGAAGTCGCGCACGAACGCATAGTCCTCGACCGTATCCACGCCGATGCGGTGCTTGACCGTCACGGGTACGGATACGACATCGCGCATCGCCTTCACGCAGTCCGCCACCAGTTGCGGTTCGTTCATCAGGCATGCGCCGAACGCGCCGCGCTGCACGCGCTCGGACGGGCAGCCGCAGTTCAGGTTGATCTCGTCGTAGCCCCACTGTTCTCCGAGCTTCGCGGCGCGCGCGAGGTCGTCGGGTTCGCTGCCGCCCAGCTGAAGCGCGACCGGCGCCTCGGCCGGCGTGAACGCGAGATGGCGCGGCACGTCGCCGTGGATGAGGGCGCCCGTCGTCACCATCTCCGTATACAGCCACGTGTGCCGGGAGATGAAGCGATGCAGCGAACGGCAGTGGCGATCGGTCCAGTCCATCATCGGCGCGACAGAAACGCGGCGGGGGCTGGCTTGACGGGTGGCGGACATGGCGATGGGAAACCGGGGAGTAACGGCTGACGTGGATCAACCTTGCATTTTAACGCATGCGGGCCTGGCTCTTCGTACCCTTTGCGCACTGCGCCAATTTGCCGGATACCTAAGCAGGAAGTGCGCCCGATGACCATTTTCGGCCGAAAAACCCTATCCGCGTTATGTAATCCGCGTGCAATTTGCTGCGTCGCGCAAATTTTTTTGGGAGCACTTTTAGGGTCTGTTAGGCGCTCAGCCCCGTCAGATCTGCCTGACAGGATTGTTGTGGAACGGAGAATAGTAAATTCGGATTATCGCGATTATTTTCCGATAGTAGGTGTATACACTGAGTTTCGTTGACGCAGCTCGTGGGCACTGACCTCCCAGGCGCGGCGCCTTCCCGATCCGCAACTGAACCTGATATTGGAGTCCACCATGAAGACCAAACTCATCGCAGCGCTGCTGGTCGCAGCTACCGCTTCTGTTGCCGCTCCGGCGTTCGCCAGCGGCTACGGCCCGGCACCGTTCTATCGCCCGGACGTCGGCGCGCCCGCTTCGCAGCGTGGCCAGAGCGTCCAGACCGTGGCCGCCGAACGCGTCCAGGAACAAGGCGCCCAAACGGCTTACGGCGGTGTCGCCGGCTCGGCTTCGCAGTCGGGCAGCCATGCAAAGGCCACGGGCCCGCAATCGGTTTTCTTCGGCCAGTAAGTCGCGCCGAAGTTTCCGATTCGTTGCTGAGCCGCCCGCGAGTCGGGCGGCCTGAAAGCCGGATGTCGTTGCGACGTCCGGCTTTTTGCTTTTCTGCGCCCGTTCTGTTTCTTTCCCGTGCGCCGCTCAGGAAGCGGCGCGCAGGCGCTTGTCGATCGCCTCGCGAATGCGATCGAAGGCCGCGTCGAAGGCGTTGTCCTGGGTCGGAAAGCGGCCAGCGGCGATGCCGTCGACCGGCACGTTGGCGTTTTCGGCGTCCGTGAGGCTCTGGATGATCTGCGTCGAGACGAAAAAACCGGCTTCGTGATCGCCGTCCACGCCGGCTGTCATGTCGAAACCCATATATTCGTAGCTGCGTCGGTTTTCCATGCCGATTTCTCCTGGTAGGCGCACGTGCGGATTCTGGCACGTCTGTCGCCGAGCGGCGCCGCGACCGCCGCGGCGCATTGCGCCACTTGCGGAAGCATGCGGTCGTATTCTGCAACTCCTGAAAAATTTCCCGCGTCGTGGTAGTTTCGGCGCTCCCCAACCGAACTGATGGACAACGTTTCCATGGAATACCGCACACTCGGCGAGACCGACGTCAAGGTGAGCCTGATCGGGCTCGGCACGATGACGTGGGGCGAGCAGAACACGGAGCGCGAGGCGCATGCGCAGATCGACTACGCGCTCGACCAGGGCGTCACGCTGATCGATGCCGCTGAAATGTACCCCGTGCCGCCGCGCCCGGAGACACAGGGACAGACCGAGCGCTTCATCGGAACGTGGCTCGCGCAGCATCGCGCGGCGCGCGAGCGTATCGTGCTCGCCACCAAGATTGCTGGCCCGGCGCGCCAGCCGCACAATCCGCAGCACATTCGCGGGCCGCAGAACCAGTTCGACCGCAAGAACCTGACCGAAGCGCTCGACGGCAGCCTGAAGCGCCTGCAGACCGATTACGTCGACCTGTATCAGCTGCACTGGCCCGATCGCAGCACGATGACGTTCGGCCGCAGCATGTACCCGTATCTCGACGATGCATACACGGTGCCGATCGAGGAAACGCTCAGCGTGCTCGCCGATTTCGTGAAGGCGGGCAAGATCCGCCATATCGGCGTGTCGAACGAAACGCCGTGGGGCGTCGCGCAGTTCCTGCGTGCGGCCGAAAAGCTCGGGCTGCCGCGCATCGTCAGCATCCAGAATCCGTACAGCCTGCTCAACCGGACGTTCGAGAGCGGCCTGTCCGAATTCGCGCACCGCGAAGCCGTGGGCCTGCTCGCGTATTCGCCGCTCGCGTTCGGCTGGCTTTCGGGCAAGTACGAGGGCGGGGCGCGTCCCGAAGGCGCGCGCATCACGCGGTTCGAGCGCTTCAAGCGCTACAGCAAGCCGGAATCGGTGGCCGCAACGACGCGTTACGTGGAACTCGCCCGCGCCCATGGCTACACGCCTGCGCAGTTCGCGCTCGCGTTCGTCAACAGCCGGCCGTTCCTCACCAGCAATCTGATCGGCGCGACCTCGCTCGAGCAGTTGAAGGAAAACATCGCCAGCGCCGACGTCAAGCTCACCCCCGAAGTGCTCGCGCAGATCGACGCGCTGCACGAGCAGCAGCCGAATCCGGCCCCTTAAAGGGAAAGCGGCAAACCGCGCTGTCCCTCACCGGGCCGCGCGGCGTCGCGTGAGGCGCCAACGCAGCAAAGGCGTTGGCGATTCGCAAGGCATACACTACGATCCAGCATGCGCCGCCGGGGCGCCATCACGCCTCGCGTGACGGCGCCCCGTCGGCCGTTCATACGCTCAATCCCGGAGAATTTTTACAATGACGAGCGCACGTCCAGCGCAATCGCCCCCGTCTTACGGCTGGCCCATTTTTATTTTGCTGGCGGTGGCCGGCCTCTTCTACGTGAAGTGGTTCCCGTACTATCACCGCGCATTTACCGCCGAGGAGACGCACTCCATCGGCAAATCGATCCTGATGGGCGGCGCGGCCACCGCCCCCGATCCCTCGTTCTCCGCCGCGCTCGATTACGCCTACGCCTACGGCAAGGCGATCTGGCAGGCCATGGTGCTCGGCCTGCTGCTCGGTTCCGGCGTGCAGGCGCTCCTGCCCGTGCAATGGGTCGCGCGCGTGCTCGGCCGACGCGGATTCGGCAGCGTCGCGGCGGGCGGCCTGCTCGCCGTGCCCGGCATGATGTGCACCTGCTGCGCCGCGCCAGTGGTCGTGGGCCTGCGCGCGCGCAATGCGTCGGCTGGTGGCGCGATTGCGTTCTGGCTCGGCAACTCCGTGCTCAATCCCGCGACGCTCGTGTTCATGGGCTTCGTGCTCGGCTGGCAGTGGAGTGCGCTGCGTCTCACGCTGGGCCTGCTGATGGTGTTCGGCCTCGGCTGGGTCTGCAACCGGCTCGTGACGCCCGAGGAATCGCGTGCCGCCGACGATCGCCTCGCGCAACTCGCCCAGCAGCAGGCCGAAGGCGGCAACGTCTTCGTGCGCTGGGCGCGCATCTTTGCGCGCATGGCCGTGCGGCTGGTGCCGGAATACATCGTGCTGGTGCTGTTGCTTGGCGCCGCTCGCGCATGGCTGTTCCCGCATATCGGCCCGGAAGTCACGAGCGGCCTTGGGTGGATCGTCACGTTCGCCGTGGTCGGCATGCTGTTCGTGATCCCTACGGCCGGCGAGGTGCCGATCATCCAGGCGATGCTGGCGCTCGGCATGGGTGTGGGTCCAGCGGGCGCGCTGCTGATGACGCTGCCACCCGTGAGCGTGCCGTCGTTCGCGATGCTGGCGGGCTCGTTCCGGCCGCGCATGCTCGCGGTCGTGGGCACGACGGTGGTGTTCTTCGGCATCGCCGCCGGGCTCGCGGCGGTGGCGCTAGGCTTCTAGGGACGCCGGGACGAGGCAGGCGCCATGCGTTCAGCGTTGGCATTCTTGTAATACGCGGGCGGTTCGCCGTCCGCCACGGAGCGGGCCGCGGCCCGAAAACCAGCATGGCAAAGCAAAAAACCAATCCGAAACTCGAGCAGGCGCTCACGCGCGGCGATCTCGCCATTCGCCAGGCCAATTCGGCACGCGCCACGGCGGTGCTTCGTGCGCTCGGCAAGATGATCGTCGAGGCTTCGGCCACCATCGGCGTCGAGGCGGATACCTCGATCCCCGACGGCGATCGCATCTACGACCCGGCCGACGGTCTCTGGCCGCAGTCGCTGCTGGTCTCGCTCGATGGCCCGGTGGAGGAGTCGGATCCCGAAGAGATCCGCACGGTGCGCTTGCTCGCCCAGACCCAATCGACGATGTTCCGCGTGGAATGGCATCGCGCCGACGGCAAGGTCGGCCGCCAGGAAGGCGGCCCGTTCGCGACGGTCGCGTTTATTTCGGACGTCGATATTCCCTGGGGCGACGACGAGGACTGAACGCCGCGCTATGGGGTGTCAGCGCATCATGCGCCGGCGGAACAGCACGGATGCGATCGCGAAGGGCACCACTACGTAGATCGCGAGTACGAGCAGGTGCAGGCCGGCCTGCTCGACAGGCCGGTCGAGCATGGCGGGGCGGATCAACGCAACGGCATGCGCGAGCGGTAGCATCAACGTGATGTGCTGCGCGGCGGCGGGCAGTTGCGCGATCGGAAAGAACACGCCGGAGAGCAGCAGCATCGGCGTGAGCACGAGCGTCTGATAGAACATGAAGAAGTCGTAGGACGGTGCGAGCGCGGTGACGATCATCGCGCAGCTCGCGAACGCGAGGCCCGCGAGCGCGATCACGGGCAGCGCGAGCAGCATGGAAGGAAAGCTCGCGTAGCCGAGCAGGCCCGCCACCACCATGATCGCCACGCCCGATAGCATCGACTTGCTCGCGGCCCACATCACCTCGCCGAGCACCACGTCGCCGAGCGTGAGCGGCGTGTGCATGATCGCTTCCCAAGTGCGCTGCACGTGCATGCGCGAGAAGCCCGAGTACATCGACTCGAAGCTCGCCGACATCATCACCGAAGACGACACCGTGCCTGCCGCGAGAAACGCGATGTACGAGACGCCGTCGACGTGCCCGACCATCAGCCCGAGCCCGAAGCCCAGACCGAAGAGATAGATCATCGGATCGGCGAGATTGCCGAACATCGACGCGAGGGCGAGCTTGCGCCAGACCAGATAGTTGCGCCGCCACACGGCCATCCAGTGCGTCGCGTTCGAAGGCAGCGCGGCGCGCGGCTCGCGCACGCTCGCACGTTCGGGGCGCGAGGGCGTCGGGTTGTTGGTGCGTGTCTGCATGGTGTCCTTGGCGATTCGTACGCGGGGCGTTGATCCTGCCGCCGTTAATCCTGCATCTCGCGGCCCGTGAGCCGCAGGAACACGTCTTCGAGATTCGCGGGCCGGTGCAGATAGCGCAAATCAGAGCGATGGCGCAGCTTCGCATGGACAGGCGCAGGGTCGTCGACATAACAGAACAGCGTCTCGCCGCTGATCTCGGTGCGCTTCGCGTCGGCCGCAAGTTCATCGCGCAACGCGACCGGGTCCGGTCCGTACACCTCGATCACATCGCAGCCGATCTCCGATTCGATCAGCGCCTTGGGTGCGCCCTCGGCGATCTTGCGGCCTTCCTCGATCACGCAGACCCGATTGCAAAGCCGTTCGGCCTCCTCCATGAAATGCGTGGTGAGGAGAATCGTTTTGCCGCGCGCGAGCAGCGAGCGCAGCCGCTCCCAGATCAGATGCCGTGCCTGTGGATCGAGGCCCGTAGTGGGCTCGTCCATCACAAGCACGTCCGGGTCGTTCACGAGCGCGCGCGCGAGTGTGAGACGTCGGCGCATGCCGCCTGAGAGTTCGCCCACGCGTGCGTCGGCCTTGCTTTCGAGGCGCGCGAATTCGAGCAACGGCGCGACGAGCTCGCGCGTTTCGCGCGCGGACAAGCCGAAGTAGCGGCCGAACACCAGCAGGTTCTCGCGCACGGTGAAGTCGGGGTCGAGATTGTCGAACTGCGGCACCACCCCCACGCGCTGGCGGGCGTGGCGCGCGCGCGCCGGCACCGGCTCGCCGCACAGGCTGATGCGACCCGCATCGGGCGAAACGATGCCGAGCAACATGCGCAGTGTCGTGGTTTTTCCCGCGCCGTTCGGGCCGAGCAGTCCGAAGCACTCGCCGGGAACGACGTCGAACGACAGGCCGTTGACGACCGTCCTGTCTCCATAATGTTTGATGACCTGCTCGAATTCGATGGCGGGTGCGGGCATGGACCGGTTGAACGTGAGTCGATCGGGCATCGCGCGAGTCGCTCGAAGTACCGAACGAAAAATCGCACGAAACGAGGCGGCCCATTTTAGTGCATTGCTGCGTGGCGGGTCGGGCGTCGCTCACAAGTGTTTTGACGATGCACGATGTAAATGCATGTCGCGGCAAGCATCCAGCACTGTGCAAGATGCATGCGCCGATTGGGACGCGCCTGGCGTTTTTCGATGCACACCTGGCGTTTTCCAGCCCTTGCGTGTGGAATTGCGGCGCACCATCATGAGAATCGCACAGCCTGCAAATCACGCGGGCGGGGAGAAGCGATCATGGCGAGCTATAAAAAAATTCTGCTCTGTTACGACGGCTCGCGCGAAGGCCGCAAGGCACTGCGTTGCGGCGCCGATCTTGCACTCGATCTGCAGGCCGAGACGCACTTGCTCTCGGTCGTCGACATGCGTTCGACGATCGCCCAGAGCGCCGGCCTGTTGACCGACGTGGCCTGCGGCCGCTTCGAGGAAACGGCGCGCGAGATTCTTCAGGAAGGCGTGGACTGGCTAACTGAGCGCGGCGTGCGCGCTCAGGGGCATTTCGCGTTCGGTCATCCGATCGACGAAATCGCGAATCTGGCCAACGAGCTGAATGCCGACCTCGTGGTGGTGGGCCACCGCTGCCGCACAGGGCTCTCGCGTTGGTGGATGGGCGCCGGCAACACGCCGCTGCTCGACCGCGTTTCGTGCAGCATTCTCGTGGCGTGTTCGTCGGCGGCTGAGGAAAAGCAGCAGCAAGCCGCCGCGTAGGGGATCAAGCGGGCCGGCTCGCCTGGAACCGGCCTGTTAGCGCTGCCACTGCCGATCTATCTCAGTTCGAGACGTTTCCTTCGCTTAGCTCGACCGCCGAGAGCTTCCACGAGAAGAGCCCGTGACGCTGCAGAATGGCGGCGTAGTGCTCGCCCGTACTGCCGCGGTCCCACGTGAGCGCGAACTCATTGAGGCCGCGATAGCCCGCCGTGGTCACCGGCCGCGCCTCGGGCGCGGGGGTGCCGGATACGGCCGGGGCCGGTGGCGCGGCGGAGGCGGGTGCCGATTGCGGCGGCTCTGCCGATTGCGCGGATGGCGCGCCGGATTCCGCTGGCGGCGGCGCGTGTGGCCGGTCGCCGGGCTTGCCCGTCGGCGGCATGCCATCGAGCAGGGCGGCCACGCCTTCCGGTGTGGCGTAGGCATCCACGAGCGGACTAATCAGTGCCGCGCCAATTACGGCGCCGAGGATCAGCAACGGATTGCTGCTGTGCTGCCCCTCGACGCGCCGGTGCAGCATCTCGCCCACCTGCTGTTTCAGGCTCAGGCGCAGCGCAGGGTAATCGACGTATTCGTTGAGCGCGTCGGCGTCACGCGCGTCGGCCGCGGCTTTCATGTGTTTCACCGCGATATAGGGCGACGCATAGGCGTAGCCGATCGCGGCAACGACCATTGCGACGGCGACCGTGATCGCAACGGGCTTTTTCCAGCCTTGGGTCTTGCGCGGGGTAGAGAGAGATTCCGTCATCGGCATAGGGCAAATCGTTTAAACACGGTGTTGACCGCAAACCGGGCCAAACGATCCCGCCCGTAACCTCTTCTCACATTTGGGCAGCGTTGCTGCTTACTTCGCGAGTGCCGCGGGCAGGTCGCTGTGCTGCTCGGCGATGCAGCGGTCGATTGCGCGGCAAACCGCGTCGACCGTGCCGACTAGGATGAGCCGCGACGGACCCTGATAGACGCGCACGGGCGCGCGGCGCATGGGCTGTTCGGTGTTGAGCGTGCTGTTGAGCGACACGCGCGCAAACGCCGGCTGTGCCGAGGGCAGCACGGGCAGGTCGGCTGCGCTGGCCGCCACCATCTCAGGCGAGTCTTCGAAGAGCGAACCGCTCAGTGCGGCAGCCGAATCGCGGACATCGCGGACCGCGCACGAGGCGATTCCACGGAGATGGCGAAGGCGGCCGAATTGGCGGAAGGGCAGCAGGCGGGCAAGACGTTCCATGACTCTCTCCAGGTATGCGCAGATGGTGCGCAAACAATGTGCAAACCGCGCTCAGACGGATTCCTTAGAATTCGGTGGGGCGGATCAGCCCGACCGCGATGCCTTCGAGCGCAAATTCCGCGCTGCCGGCCTCGACGAAAATATTGTCGTAATCGGGGTTCTCGGCGATCAGCTCGAGCCCGTTCGGACGGCGCTTCAGGCGCTTGACGGTGACGTCGTCGCCGAGGCGCGCCACGATGATCTGGCCGTCTTTCGCTTCGGCCTTTTTCTGCACGGCGAGCAGGTCGCCGTCGAGGATGCCGGCGTCGCGCATGGAAAGGCCGCGCACCTTCAACAGGTAGTCTGGGCGGCTCGAGAAGAGCGCCGGGTCGCACATATAGTTCTGCGAGATGTGCTCCTGCGCGAGGATCGGGCTACCCGCAGCGACGCGGCCGACGAGCGGCAGCGAGAGTTGCATGATGCTCGGGTGCGGGAGCGTGAACTGGTGTGGCAGGTCGTCGGGCCCCGGCACGAGGCGGATGCCGCGCGAGGCGCCCGCAGCCAGTTCGATCACGCCCTTGCGCGCCAGCGCACGCAGATGCTCCTCCGCGGAGTTGGCGGAACTGAAGCCGAGTTCCGCCGCGATCTCGGCGCGCGTGGGCGGAAAGCCCGTGCGCTCGATGGCCCGGCGAACCAGATCGAAAACCTGCTGCTGTCGTGCGGTGAGTTTGGTCATGGCGCCACTGTATGTTTGAACAGGTAACTGTATTTTTATACAGTACTCGCCACTTTTCAAGTGTTACTTGAAGTTCATCGACTGAACGTTGCCATCAGGCCGTTTTCCCGTGTTTGCGCGGATGAAACCGCGCTCTAACAGCGACTTCCTCTGTCCTTACCACTTTTGCGTATTAAAAAATAAGAAAACATCATTTTTAATAATGTAAGGGGATCGCTAGACTGGCCTCCATCGTTAGCTGCGGTTTCATCAATGAGCGCAAACGAGCACACACGAGAACGGAGAACAGATAGATGGGCACGACACATACGGGGCGCGCGGGCTGGCTGAAAACACTGGCGGCAAAACTGGTCATCGGCGTTGCGCCGCTCGTCGGCGTCACGGCGATGGCGGCTATGGTGCCGCTGGCCGCTCACGCGGATACATCGCTGCTCAACGTCTCCTACGATCCGACGCGCGAGCTGTACCAGGACATCAACGAAGCCTTCATCAAGCAGTGGAAGGCGAAGACGGGCGAAACGCTCACCATCAAACAGTCGCATGGCGGCTCGGGCGCACAGGCGCGCTCGGTGCTCGACGGTCTGCAGGCCGACGTCGCGACGCTCGCGCTGGCATGGGACATCGACGCGCTCGCCAACAAGGGCATCGTCGCGAAGGACTGGCAAAAGCGCCTGCCCGACAACGCCTCGCCATACACGTCGACCATCGTGTTCCTCGTGCGCAAGGGCAACCCCAGGCACATCAAGGACTGGGACGATCTGACCAAGCCGGGTGTCTCGATCGTCACGCCGAATCCGAAGACCTCGGGCGGCGCGCGCTGGAACTATCTCGCGGCGTGGGCGTATGCGCTGCACCAGCCGGGCGGCAACGAGCAGACGGCGAAGGACTTTGTCACGAAGCTCTACAAGAACGCGGGCGTGCTCGACTCGGGCGCGCGGGGAGCCACGACGAGCTTCGTGCAGCGCGGCATCGGCGATGTGCTGATCGCATGGGAAAACGAAGCATTTCTCTCGCTCAAGGAGTTCGGCCCGGACAAGTTCGAGATCGTGGTGCCTTCGGTGAGCATTCTGGCTGAGCCGCCGGTTGCCGTGGTGGACAAGGTCGTCGACAAGAAGGGCACGCGCAAGGAGGCCGAAGCCTACCTGCAGTTCCTCTATAGCGAAGAGGGCCAGGAGATCGCCGCGAAGAACTTCTACCGTCCGCGTTCGGACAAGGTCCCGGCGGCGCTCACGGCGAAGTTTCCGAAGCTCAAGCTCTACACGGTCGACGACACGTTCGGCGGCTGGCCCAACGCGCAGAAGACGCATTTCGCGGATGGCGGCGTGTTCGATTCGATCTATCAGCCGCAGTAAAGCTGTCGAGCAGTCAAGCAGCAGGCGGTCAAGCAGTAAGCGGTCCGCATAACGACGTGATCGCATAACAACGAAGCGCGCCTACGGGCGCGCTTTTCGGCGCGAATCTGCAACGCACGAATCGCGCAACCCATGTCTGGACGATGAGCATGACAACGTTTCGATTGCGCAAGCCCAGTGCGCTGCCTGGCTTCGGTTTGACGCTTGGCATCACGGTGGCCTATCTGAGCCTCGTGGTGCTCATTCCGCTTGCCGCCACCTTTCTCAAGACGGCGACACTCGACTGGAGCCACTTCGTGCGCGCCGTGTGGTCGCCGCGCGTGATCGCGTCGTACCGGCTCACGTTCACCGCCGCGCTCGGCGGGGCGCTGATCAACGCGGTATTCGGCTTCCTGCTCGCGTGGGTGCTCGTGCGCTATAGGTTTCCGTTCAAACGGGTGATCGATGCGCTCGTCGATCTGCCGTTCGCGCTCCCGACTTCCGTGGCGGGCATTTCGCTCGCCGCCGTGTATGCCGGCAATGGCTGGATCGGCCAGTTCCTGCAGCCGCTCGGTCTGAAGATCGCCTTCACGCCGCTCGGCGTGCTCGTGGCGCTGACCTTCATCGGCTTGCCGTTCGTCGTGCGCACGGTGCAGCCGGTGCTCGAGGACTTCGAGCGCGAACAGGAAGAGGCCGCTGCGTGCCTCGGCGCCTCGCGCTGGCTCACGTTCCGCCGTGTCGTGCTGCCCGCGGTGCTGCCGGCGCTTCTCACGGGTTTCGCGCTCGCGTTCGCGCGTGCGCTGGGCGAGTACGGCTCGGTCATCTTCATCGCCGGCAACGTGCCGATGAAGTCGGAGATTACGTCGCTGCTCATCATCACCAAGCTCGAGCAGTACGACTATGCGGGCGCAACGGCGCTTGCCGTGATGATGCTCTGCGTCTCGTTCGTCATGCTGCTGCTCATCAACTCGCTGCAGTGGTATTTGCAGCGCCGCACGAGCCGGGGTGTAACGGCCGGCAGCGCGCCGAGTGCCGTGGTGGGCGCAACCGTCGCGGGAGGCGCGCAATGAGCACGCTGCCGCAACAACGAAGTACGCGCCGGCCGGACCCGGTCACCGAATCACCGTGGGTGCGCTGGCTGCTGACCGGCATCGCGCTCGCGTTTCTCGCGCTGTTTCTCGTGGTGCCGCTCGTCGCGGTGTTCTGGCAGGCGCTGTCGAAGGGTATCGGCTTCTACTTCACGTCGCTCGTCGATCCCGACGCGCTCTCCGCGATCAAGCTCACGCTCATCACCGCGGCGATCGCGGTGCCGTTGAATCTGGGCTTCGGCCTCGCGGCCTCGTGGGCGATCGCGAAGTTCGAGTTTCGCGGCAAGGCGCTGCTCACCACGCTGATCGACCTGCCGTTTTCAGTTTCGCCCGTGATTTCAGGTCTCATCTACGTGCTGCTGTTCGGCGCGCAGGGCTGGCTCGGGCCGTGGCTCGAAGACCGCAACGTGCAGATCATCTTCGCGGTGCCGGGTATCGTGCTCGCCACCATCTTCGTGACGTTCCCGTTCGTCGCGCGCGAGCTGATTCCGCTGATGCAGGCGCAGGGCAACGACGAAGAAGAGGCCGCCCACGTGCTGGGCGCCTCGGGCTGGCAGATGTTCCGCCGCGTGACGCTGCCCAATATCCGCTGGGGTCTGCTGTACGGCGTGATTCTCTGCAACGCGCGCGCCATGGGCGAGTTCGGTGCGGTGTCGGTGGTGTCGGGTCATATTCGCGGCCAGACCGACACGATGCCGCTGCACGTCGAGATTCTTTACAACGAGTACAACTTCGCGGCGGCGTTCGCCGTGGCATCGCTGCTCGCGTTGCTCGCGCTCGTCACGCTCGGCCTGAAGCTGCTCGCGGAGCGCCGCCTTTCGGCGGAACTGCGCGGCGCGGACGAGATTCCCGCCTACGCCGGCCCGCAACCCGTGGCCGTGCAACATGTTTCACAACACGCAGCGCCTCGCGCCGTGCGCCAACCGATTCAAGTAGGGGAGCAGTAAACATGGGCATCACCGTCAGCAATCTGCACAAGCGCTTCGGCGACTTCACCGCCCTCGACAACGTCTCGCTCGTCTTTCCGCCGGGCGAACTGGTTGCGCTGCTCGGACCTTCCGGTTGTGGCAAGACCACGCTCCTGCGCGTCATTGCGGGCCTCGAATACGCCGACGCGGGCCAGGTCGTGCTGCAAGGCCAGGACGTGGGCGAGGTGGGCGCGCGCGAGCGCCAGGTGGGCTTCGTGTTCCAGCATTACGCACTGTTCCGCCACATGACGGTGTTCGAGAACGTGGCGTTCGGCCTGCGCGTGAAGCCGCGCAGCGAGCGGCCCTCGGAGGCCGTGATTCGCGAGAAGGTGCATGAACTGCTCAAGCTCGTGCAGCTCGACTGGCTCGCGCAGCGCTATCCGTCCGAGCTGTCGGGCGGCCAGCGTCAGCGCATCGCGCTTGCGCGCGCGCTCGCCGTCGAGCCGAAGGTGCTGCTGCTCGACGAACCATTCGGCGCGCTCGACGCCAAGGTGCGCAAGGAGTTGCGCTCGTGGCTGCGTCGCCTGCACGACGACCTGCATATCTCGACGATCTTCGTCACGCACGACCAGGAGGAAGCGCTCGAGGTGGCCGATCGCATCGTCGTGATGAATCATGGGCACGTGGAGCAGGTCGGTAGCCCGCAGGACGTCTATGATCATCCGCAGACGGCCTTCGTGTACGAATTTCTGGGCGCCGCAAACCGGCTGCGCGGCAGCGTCGATGCACGCGGTTTCGTCGCCGAGGGCGCGGCGCAGCCGATCTCCGTGCACGCGAGCTTCGAAGGCCCCGCGCTCGCCTACGTGCGGCCGCACGACCTCGTGCTGCACCGCCAGGCGAGCGATCATCGCGACGGCATCGTCGTCGACGTGCGCCGCGTGGTGACGCTGGGCGGCTCGGTGCGCGTGGAGCTGGAAAGCCGCACGGGCGGCGCGCTCGAAGCCGAGCTCGACCGCGAGTCGTGGCGTGCGCTGGGCCTTTCGGTCGGCGAGGGCGTGACGGCCGTGCCGCGCGGGCTTCGCGTATTTCCGGCGCAATGAGCGCTGTAAAAAGCGGCGCAGCAAGCGTTACAGTGCTCACATCGACAAAAACGAATAATCGGTCAGCAGTCCCGGAGAGAAGACCATGAATTTTCAGCAGTTGCGTTTCGTGCGCGAAGCCGTACGGCAGAACATGAACCTGACCGAAGTGGCGAACGTGCTGTATACGTCGCAATCAGGCGTCTCCAAGCAGATCAAGGATCTCGAAGACGAGCTCGGCGTGGACATTTTCATTCGCCGCGGCAAGCGCTTGACCGGCCTCACGGAGCCTGGCAAGGCCGTGCATCAGCTGATCGAGCGCATGCTGCTCGACGCCGAGAACCTGCGCCGCGTGGCGCGCCAGTTCGCGGACCAGGACAGCGGCCACCTCGTGGTCGCGACGACGCACACGCAGGCGCGTTACGCGCTGCCTAAGGTCGTGCACCGGTTCCGCGAAGTGTTTCCGAAAGTCCATCTCGCGTTGCGTCAGGGCAATCCGCAGCAGATCGCGCAGATGATCATCAACGGCGAGGCCGACATCGGCATCTCGACCGAGGCGCTCGACCGCTTCCCCGACATCGTCACGTTCCCGTGCTACTCGTGGCATCACGTGGTGGTCGTGCCGAAGTCGCATCCGCTCGTGGGCCGCGAAAATCTCACGCTCGAAGACGTGGCCGAGTATCCGGTCATCACCTACGACCAGGACTTCACGGGCCGCTCGCACATCGACCAGGCGTTCGCGAAAGCGAGCGTGGTGCCCGACGTGGTGCTGACCGCCATCGACGCGGACGTGATCAAGACCTACGTCGAACTCGGCATGGGCGTGGGCATCGTCGCGGCGATGGCCTACGACCCGAAGCGCGACAGCGAACTCGTCGCGCTCGACACGGAGCATCTCTTCGATGCGAGCACGACGCGAGTGGGCCTGCGCAAGGGCGCATTCCTGCGCCAGTACGCGTACCGGCTCATCGAAATGTTCGCGCCGCAGCTCACCGAGCAGCAGATCGCGAGCCAGCTGCGCGAGGCAACCTGAAAAGCGCGCTGATTTTCTCGGCGGGCGGCGGATCGCTTAAAATCGCCGCCATGAATACTTCCACTTCCTCTTCAGCGGCGGCGCCCAGGGCGCTGCCGCGCATTGCCGTGCTCGCCACGGGCGGCACGATTGCGGGCTCCGCCGCGGACGCCGCGAACACCGCGGGCTACCAGGCCGGCGTGATCGGCGTCGCGCAGCTGCTCGCAGCCGTGCCGGGCCTCGACGCCATCGCCCAGATCCATGCCGAGCAGGTCGCGAGCATCGACAGCAAGGACATGTCGCTTGCGCTGTGGACTACGCTCGCGCAGCGCGTGAACGAACTGCTCGCCAGCGACGAGATCGACGGCGTGGTGATCACGCACGGCACGGATACGCTCGAAGAAACCGCGTACCTGCTGCATCTCACGGTGAAGAGCGCGAAGCCATGTATCTTGACGGCCGCCATGCGGCCCGCCACGGCGCTTTCCGCCGACGGCCCGCTCAATCTGCTCAATGCCGTCACGCTCGCGGCGAGCGAGGCGGCGGCGGGACAGGGCGTGCTGGTGGCGTTCAATAACCGCATTCATTGCGCACGCGACGTCGCGAAGATCAGCACCTATGCGGTGGATGCATTCCAGTCGCCGGAAATCGGCGCGCTGGGCTGGGTGCAGGATGGGCGCGTGGAATTCCAGCGCCGCGCGCTGCGCCCGCATACGGTCGATGCGCCGTTCACGGCACCGGTCCAATGGCCGCAGGTCGAGATCGTGACGAGCTACGCGGGCGTGTCGCGCGCGGCGGTCGAAGCACTCTTTGCCGCCGGTGTGGATGGGTTCGTCGTGGCCGGCACGGGCAACGGCTCGATTCACGGCGCGTTGCAGCAGTCGCTGGCCGAAGCGGCCGCCAAGGGCGTGGCCGTCGTGCGCGCCTCGCGCGTCGGCTCGGGCCACGTGATGCACAACGGCGCGGCCAAGGACGATACGCTCGGCTTCGTGTCTTCGGGCACGCTTAGCCCGTACAAGGCGCGTGTGCTGCTGCTGCTCGCGCTGGCGGCTGGCACGACCGACAAGGCGGGGCTGCAGGGCGTGTTCGACACGTACTGAGCCTGGCCGCGTACAAAGTAAAACGGGCCTGGCGGATCGCTCCGCCAGGCCCGTTTCGTTTCTGGCCCTGTTCGTGTGTCGCCGCACTTACTGCAGCGGCGGAATCACGAGCACCTGACCCGGATAGATCTTGTCCGGGCTCTTGAGCATCGGCGTGTTCGCCTCGAAGATCGCGTCGTTCTTCGCGCCGCTGCCATAGTACTTTTCGGCGATCTTCCAGAGGTTGTCGCCGGCAACGACCGTGTGGTGCTGCGCTTCGGGCGCGGGGTTGGTCACGGTCATCTGGTCGTCGACCTTGTCGACGTTCTGCACGTTGCCGGCCGCGACGAGGATCTTCTCCTTGGTGGGCTGGTCGGCGGCGTTGCCGGTGACCGTCACCGTGTGCGAGACGCCGTCGTAGGTCACGCCGAGGTTGTCGGCGTCGAGGCCCTGCGAGCGGATATAGGCCGCGATCGCGTCGCCGGCCTTCTGGTTCAGCTCGGCGAGATTCGCGGCGGGGTCTGCCGGTGCGGCAGCGGGTTCCGCGGCGGCGGCCGGCGCGGCAGCCGTGCCGAAGAGTTTTTCGCCTGCTTCCTTGATGAAATTGATAATGCCCATCGATCACACTCCTCACGTGCTGGAAATGACTGGGTGGTCACGCGTCGGGTCCACATTGACCCGTCGGCATGACAGCCCGATGAAAGCACGATTCTGGAAACGCGGTCGCGAACGCGTCCATCGGGGCAGCGTCAAAGAGTGTGAAACCGGGGAAAGAAGAGAGAAGGCAAAGAAAAACGGGCATCCGACACGCGGACACCCGATGACGACGTCTGACCGACCAAGGCTTCCCCGCCGTCACCGGGCGCCGCTTTCGGACCCCACTGGCCGCCCTCAGCCCAGAGCGGCACCGATTTGCCTCGCGACGGTTGCCGCCGCCGCGAAGCGCCCCACGGGAGGCTGATGCACACGCTCGAATGCCTGCGCACCAGCCGGTATGCGTAATCCGGTTCTACAGGCGGTCCGCTCGTTGCGTCGCGCGAACCGCCGTGCTGCTACCTGCTACCGCTGAAAATCAAGCCACCTTCACCTGCGCTTGCGGCTCGGCGATCTCGAAGTTCGCCATGATCTCGAGCGCGCGGATCATGGCCGAGTGGTCCCATGCCTTGCCGCCGTTCGCGGCGCACACGCTGAAGAGCTGCTGCGCGCTCGCGGTATGCGGCAGGGCGATGCCCAGCTTGCGCGCGCCGTCGATCGCGAGATTCAGGTCCTTCTGGTGCAGTTCGATGCGGAAGCCCGGATTGAACGTGCGCCTGGTCATGCGCTCGCCGTGCACTTCGAGAATGCGCGACGAAGCGAAGCCGCCCATGAGGGCCTTGCGCACGCGCTCGGGGTCCGCGCCCGAACGTGCTGCGAACAGCAGCGCTTCGGCCACGGCCTCGATGTTCAGCGCGACGATGATCTGGTTCGCCACCTTGCAGGTCTGGCCCGCGCCGTTGTCGCCGATGAGCGAAATATTCTTGCCCATCAATTCGAACAGCGGCTTGGCAAGATCGAACGACTTCTGCGGGCCGCCCACCATGATCGTGAGCGTGGCTTCGCGTGCGCCGACTTCGCCGCCCGAGACCGGCGCGTCGAGATAGTCGCAGCCGAGTGCGTTGATCTGTTTGGCGAACTGTTGCGTTTCGAGCGGCGAGATCGAGCTCATGTCGATCACGAGCTTGCCGGCCGAGAGACCCTTGGCGACGCCGTCGTCGGCGAACAGGACGTTGGCGACATCAGGCGTGTCCGGCACCATCACGATGACGATGTCCGACACCTTCGCGACAGCCGTCGAATCGGCGACGACTTCGGTTTGCGTGCGCAGGTCGTCGGGCACCGGATACTTGCCGTTCACGGCGAGCGTGTGGCCGCCCTTGATGAGGTTGCGCGCCATGTGCGCGCCCATGATGCCGAGTCCGATAAAGCCAATCTTTGCCATCTTGTGTCTCCGTTAAAGCGAATGCGTGAATGTGCGTACGTGATCAGGCGAGTTCGGCGGTGCGCTGCTTCGCGCTGCGCAGCCAGCCGAGGCCTTCGACGGTCGTCGTGCGCGGCTTGTACTCGCAGCCGATGTGGCCTTCGTAGCCGAGCGAGTCGAGCAGATCGAACAGGAACGGGTAGTTGATTTCGCCCGTGCCGGGTTCGTTGCGGCCAGGATTGTCGGCGAGCTGGACGTGGGCGATTTTCGCGAAGTGCTTCTTGATCGTCGCGGCGAGTTCGCCTTCCATACGCTGCATGTGATAGATGTCGTACTGCAGGAAGAGGTTGTCCGAGCCGGTCTTTTCGATCACGTCGAGCGCTTCGCCCGAGCGGTTCAGCGCGAAGCCGGGAATGTCGTACGAATTGCACGGCTCGACCAGCAGGCGGATGCCTTCGCGTTTCAATTCACCCGCGGCGTAGCGCAGGTTCTCGACGATCGTGGCGAGCGCCGTGTCGCGATCGACGCCTGCCGTCGGAATGCCGACGAGGCAGTTCAGTTGCGGCACCTTCAGCGCCTTCGCATAGTCGATCGCGCGGCCCACGCCTTCCTGGAACTCGCCGCGGCGCTCGGGCAGGCAGGCAATGCCGCGCTCGCCCGCTTCCCAGTTGCCGGCGGGCAGGTTGTGGAGGACGAGCTTCAGCCCGTTGACCTCGAGACGCTCGGCCAGGTCGGCGGCCTTGTACGGATACGGGAACAGGAACTCCACGGCGTCGAAGCCCGCTTGTGCGGCCGCTGCGAAGCGGTCGAGGAAGGGCACTTCGTTGAACAGCATGGTGAGGTTCGCGGCGAATTTTGGCATGGTGCTGGGTCTCGCTGGTCGGTCAATGAAAGAAGTCAGGCGGGAGGTCACGCAGTCAATCATTCAGGCAGCGCGCCGATGCCAAGCGCGCCGCTCGTGCTGCGTTGATGCGGGCTCGAGTGCGCTCAGTCGAGGGCATTGATCGCGCTGATGGCAGTCGGCGCGTGCTCGGGTTTTTCGGCCAGTTCCTCGAACTCGTTGATGGCGTCGATTTCAGCGCCCATCGAGATGTTGGTCACGCGCTCGAGAATCACTTCGACGACGACCGGCACGCTGTGCTCGGCGGCGAGCGCCTGGGCCTGCTTGAGCGCCGGGGCGATCTCTTCCGGCTTGAACACGCGCAGCGCCTTGCAGCCGAGGCCTTCGGCGACCGTGACGTGATCGACGCCATAGCCGTTCACTTCGGGCGCGTTGATGTTCTCGAACGCGAGCTGCACGCAGAAGTCCATGTCGAACGCGCGCTGCGCCTGGCGGATCAGGCCGAGATACGAGTTGTTCACGACCACGTGTACGTACGGCAGCTTGAACTGCGCGCCCACGGCCAGCTCTTCGACCATGAACTGGAAGTCGTAGTCGCCCGAGAGCGCCACGATGGGACGCGTCGGATCGGCTGCGCGCACACCGAGCGCCGCGGGAATCGTCCAGCCGAGCGGGCCCGCCTGGCCGCAGTTGATCCAGTTGCGCGCCTTGTACACGTGCAGGAACTGCGCGCCGGCGATCTGCGAAAGGCCGATGGTGCTCACGTAGCAGGTGTCGCGGCCAAACGCCTTGTTCATCTCTTCGTACACGCGTTGCGGCTTGATCGGCGTGTTCTCGAAGTGCGTCTTGCGAAGCATCGTGCGCTTGCGCTCCTGGCAGTCGGCCACCCACGCGCTGCGATCCTTCAGCTTGCCCGCGGCCTTCCATTCCCTGGCGATTTCGACGAACAGTTCGAGTGCGGCCTTCGCGTCCGAGACAATGCCGAGATCCGGGCCGAACACGCGGCCGATCTGCGTCGGTTCGATATCGACGTGCACGAACTTGCGACCCTTCGTGTACACCTCGACGCTGCCCGTATGGCGGTTCGCCCAGCGGTTGCCGATGCCGAGCACGAAGTCGGAGGCGAGCATCGTGGCGTTGCCGTAGCGATGCGAGGTCTGCAGGCCGACCATGCCGGCCATGAGCGGATGGTCGTCGGCAATCGCGCCCCACGACATGAGCGTCGGGATCACGGGCACGCCCACGGTTTCGGCGAACTGCACGAGCAGGTCTTCGGCTGCCGCGTTGAGCACGCCGCCGCCCGAGACGATCAGCGGTTTGTCGCTCGCGTTGAGCAGTTCGAGCGCGGCTTCGATCTGCTTGCGCGTCGCGCGCGGCTTGTAGACCGGCAGCGGCTCGTACGTGTCGATGTCGAATTCGATTTCGGCGAGCTGCACGTCGATCGGCAGATCGACCAGCACCGGACCAGGACGGCCCGAGCGCATCAGATGGAACGCCTGCTGGAAAACGCGCGGCACGAGCGCCGGCTCGCGCACGGTGACGGCCCACTTGGTGACGGGCTTGGCGATCGACTCGATGTCGACGGCCTGGAAGTCTTCCTTGTAGAGGCGCGCGCGCGGCGCCTGGCCCGTGATCGCGAGGATCGGAATCGAATCGGCCTGGGCCGAGTAGAGGCCCGTGATCATGTCGGTGCCCGCGGGGCCCGAGGTGCCGATACACACGCCGATGTTGCCCGGCGTGGCGCGCGTGTAGCCTTCGGCCATGTGCGAGGCGCCTTCGACGTGGCGCGCCAGCACGTGCGTGATGCCGCCGGCCCTTTTCATCGCCGAATAGAACGGATTGATGGCGGCGCCCGGCACGCCGAAAGCGGTGTCGATGCCTTCTTTTTCGAGCACCAGAACGGCGGCGTCGACGGCTCTCATTTTGGCCATGATTGTTCTCCTGAATGTCTCGTATGCGAGGAATGGCGATGCGTTGAGGCCCACTTTAGGGGCGCAGGAAAGGTTTGATAAGATCAGTCCAGGTCGTTTATTCCGAAACAAAAAGTATGGAATGCCGGCGGGAGGGGGCTTTCCGGCTCGCAACCCGACGGGGGAGACACGCAATGGACCGCTTCAAGCAGATCGAGACCTTCGTGCGCGTCGCAGAAGCGGGCAGCCTCGCGGCGGCGGCGCTCGAGGAAGGCGTTTCGCCGGTGATCCTCGGGCGTCGTATCGACGCGCTGGAAAAGCGCCTCGGCGTGAAGCTCATCTACCGTTCCACGCGGCGGCTCGTGGTGAGCGAGGAGGGCGCGGCCTTTCTCGAACGCTGCCGCGGCCTGCTCGCCGACTGGGATCAGGCCGAAAACGAACTATCCGCCGGGCGCCAGGTGGTGAGCGGCCATCTGATCGTCTCGGCGCCGGCGGCGTTCGGGCGCAAGCACGTCGCGCCGCTCGCGCCCGAGTTCCTCGCCGACAAGCCCGAACTGCAGGTGTCGTTCAATCTCACCGACCGCGTGGTCGATCTGGTGCGCGAGGGCTACGACCTGTCGATCCGCATCGGCGGCGCGGTGGACCCGAACTTCGTCGCCGTGAAGCTCGCCACCAACCGGCGCGTCGTGTGCGGCACGCCCGAATATTTCCGCAAGCACGGGCGGCCGAAAACGCTCGAAGACCTGCCAAACCACAATTGCCTCGCGTTCAACCTGCAGGGCGGCCAGAACCGCGGCTGGTACTTCAGCCGCGGCGGCAAGCTCGTCACCGTGCGCGTGGGCGGCACGCTCGACTGCAACGACGGCGAGCTGCTGCATCGCTGGGTGACCGAGAGCCTCGGCCTCGGCTGGCGTTCGACCTGGGAGATCGACGCCCAGCTCGCGCGCGGCGAACTCGAAACGGTGCTCGACGAATACGCGCTGCCCGATTACGACATCCTCGCGGTGTATCCGCAGCAGCGCTACGTGCCGGCGCGCGTGCGCTACTTCATCGACTACCTCAAGGAGGTCTACGCGCGGCCGGGGTACTGGGCCGGCGCGTAGTCGCGCGCTTCGCATTTATTTTTCGTTTTCGTGCGCACGGAGCGGGAATAAACTGGCCCGAGCTTCGGTAGTGCCTGTATGCGGCCACGGTCGCGTAAGCCAAACGAAGACGCGAGGGGACGACGTGGGAGAAACCGCGTACGAGCAGGATGAGGCCGCACGCAGCCGCCGCTTTCAGGCGCTGGCGCTGCCGCATCTCGATGCGGCCTACAACCTCGCGCGCTGGCTCTCGCGTAACCCGGGCGACGCGGAAGATATCGTCCAGGAGGCGTTTCTGCGGGCGTTCCGCTTCTTCGACGCGTTTCGCGGCGACGAGGCCCGCCCCTGGCTGCTCGCGATCGTGCGGCGCGTCTGGTACGACGAATGGCGGCGGCGCGCGGGCGCGGAAGAGGTGGCGCCGTTCGACGAGTTGCGCGACGACGCGCCGCTCGAAGGCTGGGAAACGGGCGGCGTCGATCCCGAGACGCTCGCGATCCGCGCCGAAGACACCCGTTATGTGCAGGATGCGCTCAGGCGCCTGCCGGTGGAGTATCGGGAAGTACTGGTGCTGCGCGAGCTGGAGGAGCTGGGTTATCGCGAGATCGCGGCGATCGCCGATCTGCCGCTCGGCACCGTGATGTCGCGGCTCGCGCGTGGCCGCAGACGGTTGGCGACGCTGCTGGCGGCGTACCACGGCGGCGAGCGAAACAGGTCAGCGGCAGGTAGTGCAGTCGGTGAGACTGCAAACGATTCGGTTGTCCGCGCCCCCGGCTGCGCGGACGACAGGGCAGGAGTCGGGGGAAGCAGTCAAGCCAGGAGACCATCCGGCCGGGGGAACGGCGGTCGGTTCCGCGAGGAGCCGGCCGCCGACGGCGGAGCGCCGTTGCGCACTCGCTCTCAAACCGAAGGCCGAACGACGGAGGCGCCCGATGAACTGTAACGAAGCGCGCCCGCTGGTCGACGCGAGCGTCGACCGCGAACTCTCCGCCGCCGACGAATGGCGTGTGCGCGAGCATCTCGCAGGCTGCGAGCCATGCCGGCGTGTCGCCGACGACGCGCAGGCCATCTCTCGAATGATCCGATCCGCGCCATACCACCGTGCGCCGGCTGGGCTGGCTGCGCGTATCGTCGCGGCATTGCCGGCGACGGACGGACCGCCGGCGAAAGCAATGCCTTCGCCAACCCCCGCGCGCGCTTCGGGCGGCTGGCGCGCCTGGCTGCGCAACTGGTGGCCGGGCAGCGGCGGCGGGGCGCGAGGCGAGGCGGGCGGTCGTGGCTGGGGCGCTGCGTCCGTCAACGCGGGGCCGCGCGCGGCCACGCTCGCGTGGTTCGGCTGCGCGGTGTTGATTCTTTGCGCGCTGGCAGTGATTGCCACGCTGCAACTGCGCCGCCCGGCCGCTGAGATGGCCTTCGTCGACGATATCGTGTCCAGCCACGTGCGGGCCCAGATTTCGGGCCGCGATATCGACGTGATCTCGACCGACCGCCATACCGTGAAGCCGTGGTTCAATGGCCGGATCGACTACGCGCCGCCTGTCTTCGATCTGGCGCAGCAGGGCTTCGCGCTCGCGGGCGGGCGCCTCGATTATGTGGGGCGCGAACGCGTCGCCGTGCTCGTCTATCACCATGGCAAGCACGTGATCGATGTCTATGTGTTCCCGCCAGGCGCGAACGGGCCGGCCGTCTCGGGCGCCGTGCCGCAGAGTTCGAGCGAAGGCTACGCACTCCTGCGCTGGCAGGCGGCGGGCATGACCTTGTGGGCGGTGTCGGACGCCGGTGCGGACGCGCTCGACGGCCTGCGCGCGGCGCTCGACGCCCGTCTCGCGGGCGGCGCGAGCGAGGCGGCCGGCAGCTAGGCTGTCGCCTCACACGGCCGCACAGGGGCGCCTTCATGGCGCTCCTCGCCGCGCAAGTCATTGAAAACACGCCCGAATCATCGCCCGAACGCACGATCTGTCTTGCGTGCGTAGCCCATCCGCGCTACAATCTTCGGCTTCTCACTTGCCGCACCGGTTCCGACGCCCGGGTGGCTTAAATCCACAAGGAGTGATACATGCGTCATTACGAAATCGTCTTCATCGTGCATCCCGATCAGAGCGAGCAGGTGCCCGCCATGATCGAGCGCTACAAGAGCACGATCACCTCGCACGGTGGCCAGATCCACCGCATCGAAGACTGGGGCCGTCGTCAACTGGCCTACATGATCGAGAAACTCGCGAAGGCTCACTACGTCTGCATGAACATCGAATGCGACCAGACCACGCTCGACGAACTGGAACACGCGTTCAAGTTCAACGACGCTGTTCTGCGTCACCTCATCGTCAAGATGAAGAAGGCCGAAACCGGCCCGTCGCCGATGATGAAGGAAGTGCAGCGCGAAGAAGCCAAGAAGGCGGCTGCCCAGCCGACCGAAGCGCAGGCTTAAGTACGTAAGCCATCAGGATTCAAGCAAAGTCATAGCCAACCCCGCGTGAACAGGCTTCAACTTACCGCTAGCGTCGTCGAACGCGAACCGGTGCGGTATACCCCCGCCGGCGTTCCGATCGCAAGCGTCACGTTGCAGCATCGCACGGAGGTCGTCGAAGCCGGCATTCCCCGCTTCGTCGAACTCACGATGCCCGCGGTCGCGGCCGGCAAGGCCTGCGGTCTCGTAGAAAGCTGTGAGATGGGCGTGGAAGCGCTCTTCACCGGTTTTCTGGCGAAAAAGCACCGCAATGCGCGAACCCTGGTGTTTCACATCACCGAAATGCAAGGCACAGGAAAGGACTAATCATGCCCCGCCCGACTGGTAAGAAATTCGACAAGCGTCGTCAGCAACAAAACCCGCTCTTCAAGCGCAAGAAGTTCTGCCGCTTCACGGCTGCAAACGTCGAACAAATCGACTACAAGGACCTCGACACGCTGAAGGACTTCATCGGCGAAAACGGCAAGATCACGCCGGCTCGTCTGACGGGTACGAAGGCCCACTATCAGCGTCAGCTGGATACGGCTATCAAGCGCGCGCGTTTCCTCGCGCTGATGCCGTACACCGACCAGCACAAGGCCTAATAAGACGACGCGATAAGGAGCAATAGAATGCAGATCATTCTTCTGGAAAAAGTCGTCAACCTGGGTAACCTCGGCGACATCGTCAAGGTGAAGGACGGTTACGCACGTAACTTCCTGATCCCGAACAAGAAGGCACGCCGTGCTACGAAGGACGCAATCGCCGAATTCGAAGTCCGCCGCGCAGAACTCGAAAAGGTCGCCGCTGAAAAGCTGGCGGCAGCGCAAGCCGAAGGCGAAAAGCTGAACGGCCTGACCGTCCAGATCGGCCAGAAGGCCGGCGTGGACGGCCGCCTGTTCGGTTCGGTCACGAACGCGGACATCGCCGTTGCGCTCACGAAGCAAGGCTTCGCAGTGGAAAAGGCGCAAGTGCGTCTGCCGGAAGGCCCGCTGAAGATGGTGGGCGACCACCCGGTGCAGGTTGCACTGCACACCGACGTCCTCGTCGACGTCACGGTGTCGGTGCTGGGCGAGCACGCCTAAGTACCCACGTGCGGCCCTCACGGGCCGCGCGGTTTGACGCAAGACTCAGGAAGGGCAGGAGCCGCAGGGCTTCTGCCTTTTTTGTTGTGCGCGGCCTGGACGCTACGCGCGTTGCAAGTTTTCAAGCTTGTTCGAGGCACCCCCTTGTCCGATAATTGCCCTCCATGAACGCTCCGAAAGATCCCCAACTCGACTCGCTGAAAGTCCCGCCGCATTCGATCGAAGCCGAGCAATCGGTGCTCGGCGGCCTGCTGCTGGATAACGGCGCATGGGACCGGATTGCCGACTTCCTCTCGCAAAGCGACTTCTATCGCTACGATCACCGCATCATTTTCGAGCACATTGGCCGGCTGATCGCCGCCACGCGCCCGGCCGACGTGGTGACGGTGTACGAGGCGCTCGGCACCTCGGGCAAAGCGGATGACGTGGGCGGCCTCGCATACCTGAACGCGCTCGCGCAGAACACGCCGAGCGCCGCGAATATTCGCCGCTACGCGGAAATCGTGCGTGACCGTGCGGTGCTGCGCCGACTCGTGTCCGTCGCCGACGAAATTTCCGCCGACGCCTTCAACCCGCAGGGCAAGGAAGTGCGCCAGCTGCTCGACGAGGCCGAGTCGAAGGTGTTCTCGATCGCCGAAGACGGCGCGCGCGGCACCCAGGGCTTCCTCGAGATCGGGCCGCTGCTCACGCAGGTCGTGGAGCGCATCGACACGCTCTATCACACGGCCAACCCGAGCGACGTGACGGGCACGCCTACGGGCTTCATGGACCTCGACCGCATGACGTCGGGCATGCACGGCGGCGAGCTGATCATCGTGGCAGGGCGCCCCTCGATGGGTAAGACCGCGTTCTCGATGAACATCGGCGAGTACGTGGCCGTCGAGTATGGTCTGCCGGTGGCCGTGTTCTCCATGGAAATGCCGGGCACGCAGCTCATCATGCGTATGCTCGGGTCGGTGGGCCGTCTGGATCAGCACCGCATGCGTACGGGCCGTCTGACCGATGAGGATTGGCCGAAGCTCACGCACGCCGTGCAGAAAATGAGCGAGGCGCAGATCTTCATCGACGAAACGGGCGGCCTGAATCCGATGGAATTGCGCTCGCGCGCGCGGCGTCTGTCGCGCCAGTGCGGCAAGCTCGGGCTCATCATCATCGACTACCTGCAGCTGATGAGCGGCTCGGGCACGGGCGAGAACCGTGCGACCGAAATTTCGGAAATTTCGCGCTCGCTCAAGAGCCTGGCGAAGGAACTGGATGTCCCTGTGATCGCGCTCTCGCAGTTGAACCGCGGTCTGGAGCAGCGTCCGAACAAGCGGCCGGTGATGTCGGACCTGCGCGAATCGGGCGCAATCGAACAGGACGCGGACGTCATCCTGTTCATCTATCGCGACGAAGTCTACAACCCCGACAGCCCCGACAAGGGCACGGCCGAAATCATCATCGGCAAGCAGCGTAACGGTCCGATCGGACCCGTTCGCCTCACGTTCCACGGTCAATACACGAAGTTCGATAATTTTGCCGGGGCGCAGACCTTCTACGGCGAATAACGCAAAGCGTTGCGGGGCTTGCGCCAAAGTGGCGCAAATGCCGCGTTGGCGGCTGCCGATCCATGCGGCAGCTCCCGCCTGACGATACAATATTGCCGTTTTATGACAGCCATCTCTGTCACTTATTTTGCTGCCCGATTGCCGCGAAGTGACCGCGAAGTCACCGCTTCGTGACGGCAATCCGAGACCAATTTCCGGGATACCAATGTTCGGTCGATTCATGCCCACCGAGGGCAAGTTCTTCGAGATTTTCAATGCGCATGCGAAATGCATCGTTTCCGCGAGCCGCGAACTCGAACTCCTGATCGATAACCTCGCTGACGCCGAGGTTCACAAGCAGAATGTGCAGGCCTCCGAAAAGGCCGCCGACAAGCTCACGCACGAGGCGATCGACCTTCTGCACAAGACCTTCATCACACCGCTCGACCGCGACGAGATCCACAAGCTGATCACGACGATGGACGACTGCCTCGACCTGATGGAAGACGTCGCCACGGCCATCTCGCTCTACGACGTGCAAGCCGTGACCGCCGAGGCGAGCCAGCTGGCGCACGTGGTGACGGCCACGGCCGAGCGCGTGCAGCTGGCGGTGGGCCTGCTCTCCGACATGAAGCAGGCGCGCGAGATCCTGCAGGCCTGCGAAGACATCGACCGTCTGGAGTCCGACGCCGACCGCTTGCTGCGCGGGGCCATTTCGAAGCTCTTCCGCGAGGAAGACGACGTCAAGAACCTGATCAAGCTGAAGGCGATCTACGAACTGCTCGAAGCGATCACGGACAAGTGCGAGGATGTCGCGAACATCATCGAAGGCATCGTGCTAGAGAACGCCTGAGCACACTGCGATGCAATCGATACAACTCGCTCTCTGGGCGGTCGCGACGCTGGTCGCCATCGCTCTCGTCTTCGACTTCATGAACGGCTTTCACGACGCGGCGAATTCCATCGCCACGGTCGTGTCTACGGGCGTTCTGAAGCCGCAGCAGGCGGTGGCTTTTGCTGCCATGTTCAACGTGATCGCCTATTTCGTGTTCCACCTGAAGGTGGCGCAGACGGTAGGCAAGGGCACCATCGATCCCGATATCGTCGACCACTACGTGGTGTTCGGCGCGCTGATGGGCGCGATCGGCTGGAACGTGCTCACCTGGTACTACGGCATTCCGTCGAGTTCGTCGCACGCGCTGATCGGCGGTCTCGTGGGGGCGGCGCTCGCGAAGTCGGGCTGGGCCTCGCTCAACTTCGACGGACTCATGAAGACCGTGGCGTTCATCTTCATCTCGCCGCTGCTCGGTTTCATCCTCGGTTCATTCTTCATGCTCACGGTGTCGTGGCTGTACTTCCGCACGCCGCCAAGCAAGGTCGACCGGCGCTTCAGGCGCCTGCAGCTGCTTTCCGCTGGCCTCTATAGCCTCGGCCACGGCGGCAACGACGCGCAGAAGACCATCGGCATCATCTGGATGCTGCTGATCGCAACGGGCTACTCGGCGATCGGTTCGGACGCGCCGCCCATCTGGGTGATCGGCGGCTGCTATCTGTCGATGGGTCTCGGCACGCTGTTCGGCGGCTGGCGCATCGTGCGCACGATGGGTCAGAAAATCACCAGGCTCAAGCCGGTGGGCGGTTTCTGCGCGGAGGCGGGCGGGGCGCTCACGCTTTTCACGGCTTCGTCGCTGGGCATTCCCGTTTCGACCACGCACACGATCACCGGCGCGATTGTCGGCGTTGGCGCGACGCAGAAGCTCAGCGCGGTGCGCTGGGGCGTGGCGGGCAACATCGTCTGGGCCTGGGTGCTGACCATACCGGCCTCGGCCACGCTGGCCGCGGCCGCGTGGTGGCTCGGTCACCGCTTCATGTAAAAGCTGCGGCGCCTTCGGGCGCCGCAGTGCTTTTGAGGCCTCGCCCACGCGCTGGCGGGCGCTTCAGATCAGCGGCGTGCTCGCCCCATCCATCGGAATGAGCGCGCCCGTGACGTAGCTCGCGCGGCGGCTCGCGAGGAAGAGCGCGACATCGGCAATTTCCTCCGGCTTCGCGTAGCGCCCGAGCGGCACCTTCGATTCGCCGTTCGCCAAGGCCTCTTGCGCACCGACGCCCGTGCGTTGCGCCTCCAGCTGAACGGCCTCCTGCAGCCGCTCCGTGAGCGTGGCGCCGGGGTTGATCGCGTTGATGCGGATGCCATAGCGCGCGTGGTAATGCGCGAGGCCCACGGTCGCGAGCATCAGCGCCGCGTTGGCCGCGCCGCCCGCGATATGGATGTCGCTCGCGAACTTGCCGCCCATGCCGATGATGTTGACGATCGCCCCGGGTTCCATGCTCTCGCCCGACTTGATCCGCTGCACCATGCGGCGCAGCACCTCCTGCTGCGGGTAGATGTAGGGAAAATATTTCGCCTCCATCGTGGCCCTGAACGCGTCCGCATCGAGGGTTTCCGGGTCGTAGCGGCGTGCCGCGCCCGCGCTGTTGATGAGGATATCGATGGGGCCGACCGCGGTGGAGACTTCTTCGACCACGTCGGCCGCGCTGTGCGCCTCGTGCAGGTCCGCGCGCGTGAGGTGCACGTGCAGGCCTTCGCTCGCTAGTTGCTCACGAGCACGCGCGAGATTGGCGGGGTCGCGCGAGACGATCGCCACGCGGGCGCCTTCCTGCGCAAAGGCGCGCGCGCAGGCAAGGCCAATGCCCTTGCTGCCGCCCGTCACGAGTACCACCTTCTTGCTGAGTCCAAGATCCATCGTCGCCTCGCTGCGCGAAAGTATGAAAAACGGTCCCAAAACGATAGCAGAGGCGCGGGGCGCCGCAAACCGCTGCAAGCATGCTCGGCCGTGCGGCCAGGGGCAACGTGCCGCGCAGCGCCGTGGCCGGGTCGCTTCAGTCGCCGCCGTTGGCAAAGCGCGCGATCGGGTCGTCGCTGGACTGGGTCGGGGCGGGCGAGGCCGGGCCGGCCGTCGAGGCGCGCATGATCTGCGCGCCTCCCGCGGCTGGCGACGTCGCCTGGATCGGCGTCGAGCCCACCTGGCCGGCCTGGCGCGCCGCTGCGCTTGCCGTGGGCGGAGGGGGCTCGAAGGCGTCGGCGGCGGCGTCGATGGCGTCGCGCGGGGCGCTGGCGGCGGGGTTGGTAGCGTATGCAGGCGCGTTGTTGGCGGGCGCGGCCGCCGGTGCGAGCGCGCCCGCGTCGCGTGCCTGCGTCTGCGCCGCGCCGAGCGAGGCGGGCGGGGGCTCGAACGCGTCGGCCGGAGCGGCGGTGGAAGCCGTCGGCGTGGTGGCTGGCGTTGTCGGTGGTGTTGCCGCATAGGCCGCCTGCGGTGCGCCGACGACGCGGTAATGGCTCGCGGCCGCGACTCGCGGCACGGGCTGCGCCGCCGCAGTCGGCGCGACGCTCGCCATTGCGGCAGCCGGTGGCGCGGTGTTCGCGCCAGGCACGCGTTCAGCCGGCGCAGACGCGTCCCAGGTCGGCGTCTCGAAAGGCGTGCGTTTGGGCGGCGCCATGCGGCGGATCCCGTCGAAGCGCTTCGCCCAGTACGGGTTGGTCAGATAGTCGAGTCGCACTGTGCCGCCGGTCGAAGGCGCGTTGACGAAGCGCAGGTTGCCGACATATATCCCGACGTGCGAATGCGGCCGCCCCGTCGTATTGAAGAAGACGAGGTCGCCGGCGGCAATCTCGTCGGGCTCGATCGTTTCGCCGCGCATACTCATGTCGGCCGTGGTGCGGGGCAAGTCCACCGAGGCCGAGCGCGCGAGCACGTATTTGACGAGACCGCTGCAATCGAAGCCGCTGTCGGGCGTATTGCCGCCCCAGCGATACGGAATGCCGACGAGCCCCATCGCCTGGATCGAGATTTCCTCGCGGCCCACGCTGTGATCGACGAAATTGGGGAAGCCCGCAGGCTTGGTGCGCCACGCGTTTTCGCCGGCGGACGAACCGCTGCGCGATACCCTTTGCGGCGCACTGGAGCACGCGGCAAGCAGGACTGCGATCAGAAGCGGAAGCCAGAGTCGACGCATGAAGCGGAGGTGGCGCGCGCGACGCTCGCGCCATCGGGAGAACGGATCATGGGCGGATGGTAGCCCGCCCGTCAGCGCTTTCGCAAGAATTCTTCACAACTTACTTGAAGTTCGTGCGCCAACTGTTGTGCCTCGGGGACGCCTGGGCAATAAAAAAGGACCGTATCCGGTTCCCCGGATACGGTCCTCGCCATCTGCACGGGCGCCCCAGAAAGGCGGCGCCCAAGCGAATGGATTACAGGATATCGGACGCGTAATCGGCAAGCCGCGAGCGTTCGCCGCGTGCGAGCGTCACGTGGCCGCTGTGCGCCCAGCCCTTGAAGCGGTCCACCACGTAGGTGAGGCCGGAGCTGCCTTCGGTCAGATACGGCGTGTCGATCTGCGCGATGTTGCCGAGACACACGATCTTCGTGCCCGGACCCGCGCGCGTGACGAGCGTCTTCATCTGCTTCGGCGTGAGGTTCTGCGCCTCGTCGATGATCAGATACTTGTCCACGAACGTGCGGCCGCGCATGAAGTTCATGCTCTTGACCTTCAGGCGCGAGCGGATCAGTTCCTGGGTCGCGGCGCGCCCCCATTCGCCGGCGGCGTCATCGGTCTTCTGAAGCACTTCGAGGTTGTCGTCGAAGGCGCCCATCCAGGGCTGCATCTTTTCTTCTTCGGTGCCCGGCAGGAAACCGATGTCCTCGCCAACCGGCACGGTCGCGCGCGTGACGATGATCTCGTTGTAGCGCTTCTCGTCGAGCACTTGGGCCAGGCCCGCCGCGAGCGCGACGAGTGTCTTGCCCGTGCCGGCCTGGCCGAGCAGCGTGACGAAGTCGATCTCCGGGTTCATCAGCAGGTTCAGCGCGAAGTTCTGCTCGCGGTTGCGCGCCGTGATGCCCCACACATTGTTCTTGTGGTGGCCGTAGTCGCGCAGCGTTTGCAGGAGCGCCGTCTTGCCGTTGAGCTCGCGCACGATCGCGTGGAACGCCGGTTCGCCGTTCTGCGGCTCGAGATAGACGAACTCGTTCACGAGCATCGAGAGGCACTCGGGACCCGTCACGCGGTAATACGTGGTGCCGGTCTTGGTGTCCTGCCAGGACTCCATGCCCTTGGCGTGCTTCGACCAGAAGTCCTGCTGGAGCGCACGCACGCCCGAGTAGAGCAGGTCCTTGTCTTCGAGAACCTGGTCGTTGAAGTAGTCTTCCGCAGGCAGGCCGAGCGCATGAGCCTTGATGCGCATGTTGATGTCTTTCGACACCAGCACGACGAGGCGGTCCGGCCGGTCGCGCTGCAGCGCGCGCACCACGCCGAGGATCTGGTTATCGGCTTTGCCCTGGGGCAGGCCGTCGACCGGATCGATATGCGTGAGCGTGGTCTGGAAGTACAGGCGACCAAGCGCCTCGCGGCTGCCGAGGCGGCCAAGCGAAATGCCTTCCGAGATCGGGCCCGCATTGGCGACCAGCTGGTCGAGCGTGCGGCTCACCTGGCGCGCGTTGCGCGCGACTTCCGACATGCCCTTCTTGTGGTTGTCGAGTTCTTCCAACGTCATCATCGGCAGATAGACGTCGTGTTCCTCGAAACGGAACAGGCAGGTCGGGTCGTGCATCAGCACGTTGGTGTCGAGCACGAAGAGCTTCTGGACTTCGGTGCTCTCTTCGGGATGCACGCGTTTTTTCGTGCCGGCGCGCGTGGCGGGCGCAGCGGCGCCGCCGGACGCTTTTGCCGAGGCGGGTTTGCCGCCGCGCGCAACGGGTGTCTCGTCGGCATCGGTGCGGGCCTCGAGAGGCTGCAGCAGCGCTGCCGTGACTTGCTTGTTGTGGTTGCGCTTGTTGCGCGCGGGCGCCGGTGCGACCGGTTCGAGCGCGGCCAGTTCGGCGCTGGCGCTGGAAAGTGGCACCGTGCGCAAGGTGGTCGCGGCGTTGGCGGCCTGCGTCATCGGCTCGGCAACACTGCCGGGGCCGTATTCTGCAACGTCGGCCGCGTCGTTCTCGCTCGCGGCCTTGCGTGTGCTGCGCGTCGTGCGGGCACGCGCCTTGTATTCTTCGGGCGGCAGCAGGTTGCCGAGCTTGCTGGGGGGAGTAGGCAAAGGCATGGTGTCCCTCGAAAAAATCGGGTCGAGTGGTCGCGGGGTTACCCAGTAAGGCGCGCTTTCGGGCGGTGCGTGCGGGTGCCGGGTAGGCCTCCGCCGTTACTGCGCAAGGTGCGCGCTCATGTCAGAAAATGCCGGTTCGCCTGGTTTTCGATCAGCTCCTTGATGTTTGCGTGCGCCGGGTCGCAAAGCCGGCACGAACGGGGAGAAAAGCGGGAGAGAACAGCATCGAACAAACAAAAAAGCCGCCGCCCCGGATGACGAGGCAAGCGGCTTCACTTCGGTGTTGTCCCGTTGCCTCGGATACGCCCTTCCGGTCATTCCATGACCGGCTGCGAAACCGCCGCAACGCGACGTAAAAAGGGTTGGACAGGCACTCATTGCAGCCCAATATAACGCTCCTCAAAGCGCTTGTACAGCCTCCAGAACTTCATCGACATGGCCCGGGACCTTGATGCCGCGCCACTCCTGGCGCAACACGCCAGTCGCGTCGATGAGAAAGGTCGAGCGTTCGATCCCTCGTACCTGTTTGCCATACATTTTCTTCAATTTGATGACGTCGAAGAGCGTGCACAGCGCTTCGTCGGCATCCGATACCAAGGTAAACGGCAGTTCGAGCTTGGCCTTGAAGTTATCGTGCGAACGCACGCTGTCGCGCGACACGCCCACGATCTGCGCGCCGGCCTTTTTGAACTTCGGATAGAGGTCGCGGAACTGCAGGCCTTCGGTCGTGCAGCCGGGCGTGTTGTCTTTCGGATAGAAGTACAGCACCACCTTGCTGCCCTTCAGGCTCGACAGCGTGAAGTCGCCGCCGGTAGCAGGGGCGGTGAAGTCCGGGACGGGGTGGTCGACTGCGATGGTCACGTCAGGCACGTGGCTCTCCCTTTGTTATTGGCTGGCGTTGCCGCAGCGCACGGCGCCGTTTCGCCGGGACGGCGTGCCGCCCGCGGCGGGCGGTGTTGCGCGGGCGCGGATCCTGGCAGACACCCCGCGGCGCGCAGGCGGCGGATTCAGTCGGGCTGCACGATCAGCTGGCCGGAGCGGCCGGCGATCTCGCCCCAGGTGACAGGGTACGATGGCAGCGAATCCGGGTCCAGCGTCGCATGGTAGTCGCCCATCGTGGCAAACGTATGGCCTTGTGCGCACCAGCCGGCGAGCAGCTGTTCGAACACCGGTGCGAGCTTCTGGCCTTCGAGTTCGGCGTGCAGCGTGAAGACCTGATCGTGCGGGTTGTTTTCGGTGCGCTTGAGCATCCACGCCGCGACCGTATCGGTATCGACGCCATCGACACCGAGCACCTCGTCGAGCGTGGGCAGCGTGGTGGGCATCTGCACGTGATTCAGCGTACGGCCCGCCACCACCGGACGGTAGGGCGAATGACCGCGCCCGTCGGAGGCGTAGCGCATGCCCCACGTGTCGATCTGCTCGAAGGCGGCTTCGTTCATCTGCCAGCCTGCCGCGCCGTGCGTGACGGGCGGCGTGCCGAAGATCCGCGTGAAGCGGTCGTGGCTCTTCTGCATCTGGCGCGCGGTCCACCGCGCGTCGCGCTTGCGCACGTTGTCCTGCCAGTACACGTGATCCCACGTATGGATGCCGCACTCGAAGCCGGCTTCGTGAATCGCGCGCATTTCCGCCGCGGCTTCCACGCCGATGTCGGGCCCCGGCAGCAGCACGCCGTACATCAGCTGCTTCACGCCGTAGTGCTCGACCACCGACGTGCGCGAGACCTTCTTGAGAAAGCCAGGTCGCAACACGCGACGCAGCGCCCAGCCCGTGTGATCGGGGCCGAGGCTGAACAGGAACGTGGCGCGCGCCTTGTAGCGGTCGAAGATGCGCGCGAGATTCGGCACGCCTTCGCGGGTACCGCGCAGCGTGTCGACGTCGATTTTCAGGACGATGCGGGCCAAGAGGCGATGACCTTTCTCTAACGCTTAATGTTGCTCGACGAGCGCACGCGCTTCGGCGACATGGCCGCGGTATGCTTCGAAGATCTTGCGCAGCGCTTCGTCGAAGGTCGACTTCGGCGCCCAGCCGAGTTCCTGCTTCGTGTTGTCGATCTTCGGCACGCGGTTCTGCACGTCCTGGTAGCCCGCGCCGTAGTACGCGCCCGACGACGTTTCGACCAACTGCACCTTCTTGGCCGTTTCCGCGTATTCCGGGAATTCGGCGGCGAGCGCGAGCATCTTGTGCGCGAGTTCGCGCACCGAGAAGTTGTTGGTCGGGTTGCCGATGTTGTAGATCTTGCCCGTGGCGACGCCGTCCTTGTTCTCGATGATCTTCATCAGCGCCGCGATGCCGTCGTCGATGTCGGTGAACGCGCGCTTTTGCGCGCCGCCATCCACGAGGCTGATGTTCTCGCCGCGCACGATGTGGCCGAGGAACTGCGTCACGACGCGCGACGAACCTTCCTTCGGCGTGTAGATCGAGTCGAGGCCCGGGCCGATCCAGTTGAACGGACGGAACAGCGTGAAATTCAGGCCTTCCATGCCGTAGCCCCAGATCACGCGGTCCATCAGCTGCTTCGAGCACGCGTAGATCCAGCGCGGCTTGTTGATCGGGCCGTAGGTCAGGGCGGACGCATCCGGGTCGAACTGCTCGTCCGAGCACATGCCATAGACTTCCGATGTCGACGGGAAGACGAGGTGCTTGCGGTACTTCACGGCCGAACGCACGATCGGCAGGTTCGCTTCGAAGTCGAGCTCGAACACGCGCAGCGGCTGCTGCACGTAGGTGGCGGGCGTCGCGATGGCGACCAGCGGCAGGATCACGTCGCACTTCTTGACGTGGTACTCGACCCACTCCTTGTTGATCGTGATGTCGCCTTCGAAGAAGTGCATCCGCTCATGCTTGACGAGGTCGCCGAGGCGATCCGTCTGCATGTCCATGCCGAACACTTCCCAGTTCGTGCTTTCGAGGATGCGCTTGGAGAGGTGGTGGCCGATAAAGCCGTTCACACCCAGGATCAGAACTTTTTTGGTCATGGACGGGGGACAGATGAAATGAGTTCGGAGAACGCGGCGGGGCTGATGACGGTCTCCTGACCGTTATGCTGATGCCGCAGTTCGTGGATCGCGATGGCGCGTGCGTCGCCACAAACGGCGAAAAGCGCATTATCGCTTACGTGGATGCCCACGGGCAATCCGGCGAGGGTGCGGACCCTTTCGGCGTCTTGCGAGCCGGGGCGCACGAGACGCGCGCGGGCAATCACGAAACGTTCGTTGCCGATGTCGGTGAACGCGCCCGGATAGGGCGGCGCGACGGCGCGGATCAGGTTGTACACGTGCTGCGCGCTCTCGCCGAAGTCGATGCGGCCGTCTTCCGGCTTGCGCCCGCCGTAATAGCTGCCCTTCGTGAGATCGTTCGGCAGATGCGGCGCCTCGCCCGCGATCAGCGCGGGCAGCACGCGCCAGAGCGTCTGCTCGGCGGCGACCGTCACCTTGTCGAAGACCTGCGCGGCGGTGTCGTCGGGCAGGATCGGCACCGGGGTCTGCGCGACGATCGCGCCCGCGTCGGGCTTCGCGCCCATTTCGTGCAGCGTGGCGCCCGTTTCGGTTTCGCCGTTGAGCACGGCCCAGTTCGTGGGCACGCGGCCGCGGTATTTCGGCAGGAGCGAGCCGTGCACGTTGTACGCGCCGCGCCCGGCGAGGGCGAGCAGGTCCACGGGCAGCATGTGCCGGTAGTAGAACGAGAAGATGAAGTCCGGGCGCGCTGCCGAAACGGCCGCGCGCAACTCGGCGCTCTTCGGGTCGGCGGGCGTGACGACTTCGATGCCATGCTCCTCGGCCACCGACTTCACGCTGCCGAACCAGATGTTTTCGGTCGGGCTGTCTTCATGCGTGACGACGAGCGCAACGTCGACGCCGCCCGCGAGCAACACCTGCAGACAGCGCACGCCCACGTTGTGATACGCGAACACAACGGCGCGCGGTTTCATTGGCCGGCTCCTTCATTGGCCGCGTTCGTGGTGGCCGGCCTCGCAGCCGCACCTGCCGCTCGCGCGGGTTCAGCCGGCTGCGCGAAGGCGGCCGCCTGCATGAAATCCTGGCGCGGCGTATCGACGACGGCGCGGCCATTGCGCTCCTCGAGGATCGTCTGGATCAGGTAACGCGGACGCGCGCGCACCTGCTGGTAGATGCGGCCGATGTACTCGCCGAGCAGCCCGAGCGCGAAGATGATCACGCCGAGCAGGAAGAACGTGATGGCGAAGAGCGTGAAGACGCCTTGCACTTCCGCGCCGAGGACGAAGCGGCGAATCAGCAGCAGCAGGAAGAGGCCCGCCGAGCCGAGCGAGAGGATCACGCCGATGAACGAGAGCCACTGCAGCGGCACGACGGAGAAGCCCGTCACGAGGTCGAAATTCAGGCGAATGAGGCTGTAGAGCGAGTACTTCGATTCGCCCGCGAAGCGCTCCTCGTGCGCGACCTCCACCTCGACCGGGTTCTGCGAGAACGTGTACGCGAGCGCCGGGATGAAGGTGTTGATTTCGCCGCAGCGGTTGATCGTGTCGATGATGCGGCGGTTGTACGCGCGCAGCATGCAGCCCTGATCGGTCATCTTGATGCGCGTGATGCGCTCGCGCAGACGGTTCATCGCCTGCGAGGCCTTGCGCCGCCAGAGGCTGTCCTGGCGCTGCTTGCGGATGGTGCCGACGTAGTCGTAGCCCTCGCGCATCTTCTCGACGAGCTTGCCGATTTCCTCGGGCGGATTCTGCAGATCGGCGTCGAGCGTGATGACGATCTCGCCGCGGGCCTGCTCGAAGCCCGCGAGAATCGCCATGTGCTGGCCGTAGTTGCCGTTGAGCAGGATCGCGCGCGTGGTATCGGGCCGCGCGCGGAACTGCTCCGCGAGCATCGCGGCCGAGCGGTCGCGGCTGCCGTCGTTGATGAAGATCACTTCGTACGAGGTGCCGAGCTTGTCGAGCGCCGGATACAGGCGCGCGAACAGCTCGGGAAGGCCAGCTTCCTCGTTGTAGACCGGAATGATGACCGAGACTTCCGGCGTGTCCGGGGTCAAGGTGCCTTGTTCCGTTTGACTCATGTGTGCGTCGATTCCGTTATTGGATGCTGCGGTTTGCTGCATGCGCAAATCGGCGGCGCATGCGCCGCGCCGTCCGCCTGCGTTTCCCCTGTGTCGACCCGAGTTGGCGCTTTAGCGCTGCCACGGGTCCCATGCCCGTCAGAGCGGCGTTATCCCGTCCCCGACTTCCGTTACTGCCTGTTTTGCCAACTACTTCGCAAACTTCGCGCAAATCTCGTTCACTGCGCTGCACACGCGCGCCACGTCGGCTTCGGTCATCTGCGTGAAGAGCGGCAGCGTGACCGTGCTCGCACCGAAGCGCTCCGCGTGCGGGAACATGCCCGCCTTGAAACCACGCTCGCGGTAGAGCGTGAAGAGGTGGATGGCCGGGTAATGCACGCCCGAGCCGATGCCGCGCTCCTTGAGTTCGCCCATGAAACCGGCGCGGTCGATCGCGAGCGTGTCGAGCGGCAGCGTGATCTGGAACATGTGCCAGTTGCTGTTGGCGAAATCGGCGAGCGGCAGGCCGACGCCGAGCTTAACCGCCGCGCCGCCTTCGAAGCCCGCGAAGTAAGCCCGCGCAAGCTCGCGGCGCTGCCGGATGAAACGCTCGATGTGCTTGAGCTGGCCGAGCCCGACGCGCGCCGCCACATCCGTGAGATTGTACTTGCCGCCGAGCACGTCGCAGTCCATGCCGTCGAAGCCCGTGCGCGTAATGCCCTGGAGACGGTATTTCTGCGCGAGCACGGCCTCGGCTTCGTCGTTGAGGACGAGCGCGCCGCCTTCGATCGACGTGAGGTTCTTGTTGGCGTGGAAGCTGAACGAGACGATGTCGCCGATCGCGCCGATGCGCTTGCCGTTCCAGCTCGAGCCGAACGCCTGCGCGGCGTCCTCGATTACGCGCAGCTTGTGCTGGCGGGCGATCGCGTAGAGCCGGTCCATGTCGACGGGCAGGCCCGAGAGAAAGACCGGGATGATGGCTTTGGTCTTCGGCGTGATGGCGGCTTCGAGCTTGTCGAGATCGATGTTGCGCGTGACGGGATCGATGTCGGCGAACACCGGCGTCGCGCCCACCTCGTAGATCACGTTGCTCGTGGAAACCCACGACGCGGGCGTCGTGATGACTTCGTCGCCGGGACCCACGCCGGCAAGGCGCAAACCGATTTCGAGCGTCGCCGTGCCCGAGTTGAAGGTGCGCACCGGACGGCCGCCGCAATACTCCGAGAGCGCCGCTTCGAACGCCTGGTTCTGCGGGCCGGTCGTGATCCAGCCCGAACGCAGTACGTCGGCGACGCCCTGGATGGTTTCCTCGTCGATTTCGGGACGCACGAACGGCAGGAACGGAAGGGTCGACTGCGGGGATGACTGGGTCATGAGTGCTTGCTCTTTGCTCGTCAGAAAGTGGGGCCGGGCGGCAAGGCCGCCGCGGCGCATCTTACGAAATACTTATATGGGCGCAATATGCCGCGCTGCAAGCGGCCTCGCCACGCGCGCCACAGCGCGCCGCGGCGCGTCAGCTGCGCGCCAGCACGAACACGCCGATCAGGATGATGCCGATGCCCACGAGCCGCTGCACGCTCAGCACCTCGCCGAACAGATACCACGCCGCGAACGCGTTGACCACGTAGCCGAGCGAGAGCATCGGGTAGGCGATCGAGACGTCCACGCGCGAGAGCCCGACGATCCACACGACCACGCTGAACACGTAGCAGGTGAGGCCGCCGAGAATCGGCACTTGCGTCGCGAGCTTCAGGCCAATGGGCAAGATGTTCGCACGGCTGAATTCGAAGTGTCCAACGGCATTGACACCCGCTTTCAGCAACAGTTGCGCGCAGGCGTTGAGGCCGACGCCGGCGAGGATGCAGATGAGGGAAATCGGATTCATCGGAAAGGGTGGTTCAACGGGTTGTCGGGTTGGGGCGGGAGCCCGGGCCAAGCCGCGCAGGGCGGCCGGCCCGGGTAGGCCGAACCGGCGCGGCGCGGCCCGATTATCGCCCATGCGTCAATCGGGGCCAGGAAGCGCTCAGGATTGCGGCTTTTCAACGATCACGCGCCGCGCGTCGCGCGCGACAACCTGCATCGGCAGGCCCTGCGCGGCCAGCTCTTCGTAGCGCTTCACGGGAAGCAGCGCGAGCGCATAGCGGTCGGACTTCCAGCGCGCCTCCCAGTCGGCAATGGTCGGCACCCATTTTTGCGGCTCCTCGGAGATGCCGAAGGCCAGCTCGTCGGTGACCTCGACCATCGTCATCGTATGGCGCACGTAGAAAGGCATCGTATGGTCGAGTACGCCCACCGAGTAGAACGGCGTGTCGGGCGGCAGCTTCGCAATGGCGGCGCGCACAGCGGGCGCGAGCGGCGCGCCGGAACTCAGCGTGCCGAACACGTCGTGGCCCGTGCCCGCAATGGTCGCGAGCAGCAGCCACGCGGTGCCGAGCGCAACCGCTGGCGCGCGCGCACCGGTTTCGGGCGTGCGCTTCGCCCGGTTCAGGCGCAGGCCGACCATGGTGACGACGAAGGCCACCGCGGCCGCGCCGAACACCCAGACCTGGAACTCCCGGTAGAGCGCGTTGGGATTGCGCGCGTCGCCGAGCCGCGTGAGCACGAACGAGCCCGCCATCAGCGCGACGGCGAACACCGCGTAGCCCGCGAGGTGCTTGTTCCACTGGGCGCGCGTCATGACCGGCAGATACATGCCGATGATGAGCGCCACGGGCGGCGCGATCGGCAGGACGTAGGAGACGAGCTTCGAGTGCGAGGCGCTGAAGAACAGGAAAATGAACACCGTCCACACGAGCATCAGCATGACGGGCGAGAACCCGTTGGGCTGGCGCGGCGCGCGCAGCGCATGGCGCACGCTCTGCACGCTCACCGAAAGCCACGGCAGGAAGCCCACCAGCATGACCGGCACGAAGTAGTAGAACGGGCCGGGGCGGTTCTGCGCGGGCGTGAGGTAGCGCTGGAACTGCTGGACGATGAAGAAGAAGTTGAAGAACTCGGGATTGCGCTGCTGCACGAGGATGAACCACGGCGACACGATCGCGAAGAAGACGATCAGACCGCTCACGAGATAGAGGCGCTTCCAGAGCGCCCAGTCGCGCGAAATCGCCGTATAGAGCACCAGCACGGCGCCTGGCAGGATCAGGCCGACGAGGCCCTTGGACAGCACCGCCATCGCCATGGCGGCCCAGCACACCCACATCCACAGGCGCGCGTTCGCCTTGGGCAGGGTCGGGCGCTGGGCGAGCAGCAGCGCACACAGCGTGAGTTGCATCCAGAACGCCAGGCCCATGTCGAGCGTGTTGAAGTGGCCCATCAGGTTCCAGTACGGCGCGCAGGCGAGCACGACCGCGGCGAAGAAGCCCGTGGCGGCGTTGAACACGCGCGCGCCGGTGAAGCCGATCAGCAGCACGCCCGCGAAGCCGGTGAGCGCCGTGTAGAGGCGCGCCTGCCACTCGCCGATGCCGAACCACGCGAACGTGAGCGCGTTCATCCAGGTTTGCAGCGGCGGCTTTTCGAAGTACTTGTAGTCGTTGTAGCGCGGCGTGATCCAGTCGCCGCTCGCGAGCATTTCGCGCGCCATTTCGGCGTAGCGGCCTTCGTCGCTCGGCAGCAGGTGGCGCCAGCCGAGCGGCAGGAACCAGATCACGGCGAGGGCGAGGATCAGTAGCAGGATCGCGCTGCGGTTGAGCGGTAGCCTCGATGGCGTATCGTTCATGGGTTTCAGCCTGTTCTTGTTGCAGTCGTTGCGGTCGGGGTGCGAAGCGCGCGCTGGCCGCGCACGGTGTGCGGCCGGGTCCGGGGCGCGCGCTACGCACACGGCGCGCAAGTGTACTACGCCGCCGCGCGGCGACCTGATGGCAAGCTTAAGGGGCGTCAGCTTTCGATCAGAAGCGCGGCCGCCACACGGCGGCCTTCGGCCATGAGGATGTTGTAGGTGCGGCAGGCGGCCTTGAAGTCCATCGCCTCCACACCGATGCGCTTCCTGGCGAGCGCCGCGGTCAGGCGCGGATGCGGAAAGCGCAACCGCTCCCCGCTGCCGAAGACGACCACTTCGGGGTTCAGCGGCACAAGCAGCTCGAAGAGTTCGGGCGTGAGGGCGTCGAACGACTGCACCGGCCAGGGGGTGACCGGCGATTCGGGCATCACGATGATGCTGCCCGTATGGCGTTCGAGGTTCACTTCGACGTAGTCGGCGCCGTAACCGGTCACGGTGTTCAGCGCGGCGCTGGAGTCCTGGTGTAATTTCAAAACGGGGTTCCGGGGTAAGGGCAGGTCGGGTGCGCAAGCGAGGGGCGCATATCCTGTGCCGCCGCCGGCCTCGGCGAACCGCCTTGCAGCCCGCCGTGTCACCCGCTTCGCGACCCGCCTCGTGGCCGATTGCGCATTGCGGAAGTTGGTCAAAATCCGCTAAATTATAGCTTTTTAGCCGCCGCTGCGGCGGCGCCCGCGGGTAGACCGCGCCGGCAGGCCGCTACGCGCGCCATCCGCGCATCGGGCGAGGGCAGCCACAAGCTGCTGGGGCGGTTTTGGGGTAGTCGGGTCGGCCAGCGCACGCTTTGCGAAGCGTCGCGCGTGCGCCCGGTGCTCCCCACGCAATCGTGCACGGCCTTTGTCCCGCCGGGGGCGCGCCCCTCCGGCTCCCTTGCATGTCCTGTCCACCAAGGCGCCATCCGCCGGCCGGTCGACGGCATTTCAGCCTGTTCCAGCCCTTTTACCGCGTCTTACTCGCCTCTGACGCCCTGACTGATTCTCTGACCGCTTTACTGACCGATAACCGATAGCCCGCCGTGAAACCGATTCTCAAATCCAACAAGCTGCAGAACGTTTGCTACGACATCCGCGGGCCGGTGCTCGAGCACGCGAAGCGCCTCGAAGAAGAAGGCCACCGCATCATCAAGCTGAACATCGGCAATCTCGCGCCGTTCGGTTTCGACGCGCCCGACGAAGTCATTCAGGACATGATCCTGAACCTGCCGGGCTCCTCGGGCTATTCGGATTCGAAGGGCGTGTTCGCCGCGCGCAAGGCGATCATGCATTACGCGCAGCAAAAGGGCATCAAGGGCGTCGAGCTCGACGACATCTACATCGGTAACGGCGCGTCCGAACTGATCGTGATGGCCATGCAGGCGCTCCTGAACGACGGCGACGAAGTGCTGCTGCCCGCGCCCGACTATCCGCTGTGGACGGCGGCGGTGAGCCTTTCGGGCGGCACGCCCGTGCACTACATCTGCGACGAGTCGAACGCGTGGATGCCCGACCTCGACGACATCCGCTCGAAGATCACGCCGAACACGCGCGCGATCGTCGTCATCAACCCGAACAACCCGACCGGCGCGCTCTATTCGGACGACCTGCTGCGCGGGCTCGTTGCGATCGCGCGCGAGCACGGCCTGATCCTGTTCGCCGACGAGGTCTACGACAAGATCATCTACGACGGCAAGACGCACACGGCGCTCGGCTCGCTCTCGGAAGACGTGATCACCGTCACGCTCAACAGCCTGTCGAAGAGCTATCGCGCGTGCGGCTACCGCGCGGGCTGGATGTTCCTCTCGGGCATGACGGGGGAAAACCGCCGCCGCTCGAAGGACTACACGGAAGGTCTCGGCATTCTCGCCTCGATGCGCCTGTGCGCGAACGTGCCGGGCCAGTACGCGATCCAGACGGCGCTGGGCGGCTACCAGAGCATCAACGAGCTGATCCAGCCGGGCGGGCGCCTCTATCGCCAGCGCGAACTGGCGTACAACATGCTCACGGCCATCCCGGGCGTGACCTGCGTGAAGCCGGAAGCGGCGCTCTACATGTTCCCGCGCCTCGACCCGAAGCTCTATCCGATCGAGAACGACCAGCAGTTCATCCTCGATCTGCTCTTGCAGGAGCGCGTGCTGCTCGTGCAGGGCACGGGCTTCAACTGGAAGCAGCCGGACCACTTCCGCGTGGTGTTCCTGCCGAACGTCGACGACCTGACCGATTCGATCAACCGCATCGCGCGCTTCCTCGACGGTTATCGCCAGCGGCACGGCACCTGAGCCAGTCACACGCATCCCCTTTTCAAACACTTGGACGAACACACGCTGCATGGATCCGATCAAAGTAGGTCTCTTGGGCTTCGGCACGGTGGGCAGCGGCACCTTCACGGTACTGCGCCGCAACCAGGAAGAAATCAAACGCCGCGCGGGCCGCGGCATCGAGGTGGCGCGCATCGCCGTGCGCAACCCGGCCAAGGCCACGACGGCGCTCGGCAGTGAAGCCGGGAGCGTCGAGCTGACGACCGACTTCAACGCCGTGGTCGACGATCCCGCGATTTCGATCGTCGCCGAAATGATCGGCGGCACGACGCTCGCGAGGGATCTCGTGCTGCGCGCCATTGCCAGCGGCAAGCATGTCGTCACCGCGAACAAGGCGCTGCTGGCGGTGCACGGCACGGAGATCTTCGAAGCGGCGCGCGCCAAGGGCGTGATGGTCGCGTTCGAGGCGGCGGTGGCGGGCGGCATCCCCATCATCAAGGCGCTGCGCGAAGGCCTCACGGCCAACCGCATCCAGTACATCGCCGGCATCATCAACGGCACGACCAACTACATCCTCTCGGAAATGCGCGAGCGCGGGCTCGACTTCGCGACCGCATTGAAAGCCGCGCAGGAACTGGGCTACGCCGAAGCCGATCCGACCTTCGACATCGAAGGCGTGGACGCCGCACACAAGGCGACGATCATGAGCGCGATCGCGTTCGGCGTGCCCGTGCAGTTCGACAAAGCCTATGTGGAAGGCATCAGCAAGCTCGACGCCATCGACATCAAGTACGCGGAAGAACTGGGCTATCGCATCAAGCTGCTCGGCATCGCGCGCCGCACCGATCGCGGCATCGAGTTGCGCACGCATCCCACGCTGATTCCGGCCAAGCGCCTGCTCGCGAACGTGGAAGGCGCAATGAACGCCGTGGTCGTGCACGGCGACGCGGTCGGCACGACGCTCTACTACGGCAAGGGCGCGGGCGCGGAGCCGACGGCATCCGCCGTGGTGGCCGATCTCGTCGATGTGACGCGTCTGCACACGGCCGACCCCGAGCACCGCGTGCCGCATCTGGCGTTCCAGCCGGACAGCCTCTCGAACACGCCGATCCTGCCGATCGACGAAGTCACGAGCGGCTACTACCTGCGCCTGCGCGTGGCGGACCAGACCGGCGTGATGGCGGCCATCACGCGCATCCTCGCGGACAGCGGCATCTCGATCGACGCGCTGCTGCAAAAGGAAGCGGAGCAGGTCGACGCGCAAGGCAAGGCGGAAACCGACATCATCCTGATCACGCACGAGACGATCGAGAAGAACGTCAACGCGGCGATCGCGCAGATCGAAAAGCTCGCGACGGTGAAGTCGCAGGTCACGAAGCTGCGTATGGAAGGACTGAACTAAGGCAAGGGCTATGAATTACGTATCTACGCGCGGCGCGGGCGCCGGCGAGCATCATTCGTTTTCCGACATCCTGCTGGGCGGCCTCGCGCGCGACGGCGGCCTGTATCTGCCGGCCGGGTATCCGCAGATCAGCAAGGAAGAACTGGCGCGCTGGCGCGGCCTTTCGTACGCGGACCTCGCGTTCGAGATCCTCTCGAAGTTCGCGGGTGACATTCCGGCCGACGATCTGCGCGACATCACGCGCCGCACCTACACGGGCGAGACGTACCGCAACGTGCGCCATGGCGAAGACGCAAGCAAGATCACGCCGCTCACCACGCTCGGCGAGGAAAACGGCGCGCCGCTCTCGCTGCTCGAACTCTCGAACGGTCCGACGCTCGCGTTCAAGGACATGGCGATGCAGCTGCTCGGCAACCTGTTCGAGTACGCGCTCGCGAAGGCCGGCCAGGAGCTGAACATTCTCGGCGCGACGTCGGGCGACACCGGCAGCGCGGCGGAATACGCGATGCGTGGCAAGAAGGGCGTGCGCGTGTTCATGCTGTCGCCGCACAAGAAGATGAGCGCGTTCCAGACGGCGCAGATGTTCAGCCTGCAGGACCCGAACATCTTCAATCTGGCCGTGGAAGGCGTGTTCGACGACTGCCAGGACATCGTCAAGGCGGTTTCGAACGACCACGCGTTCAAGTCGCAGCAGAAGATCGGCACGGTCAACTCGATCAATTGGGCGCGCGTCGTGGCCCAGGTCGTGTACTACTTCGCCGGCTACTTCGCGGCGACGAAGTCGAACGACGAGCGCGTCTCGTTCACGGTGCCCTCGGGCAACTTCGGCAACGTGTGCGCGGGCCATATCGCGCGCATGATGGGTCTGCCGATCGAAAAGCTCGTGGTCGCGACCAACGAGAACGACGTGCTCGACGAGTTCTTCCGCACCGGCATTTACCGCGTGCGCGGCTCGGCCGAGACGTATCACACGACGAGCCCGAGCATGGACATCTCGAAGGCGTCGAATTTCGAGCGCTTCGTCTACGACTTGCTGGGCCGCGACCCGGCGCGCGTGACGCAGTTGTTCCGCGACGTCGAGGAGAAGGGCGGTTTCGATCTCGTGGCGAGCGGCGACTTCGTGCGCGTGAAGCAGTTCGGCTTCGTTTCGGGCCGCAGCAGCCACGACGACCGCATCGCCACGATTCGCGACATCTACTCGCGCTACAAGACGATGATCGACACCCATACGGCCGACGGCGTGAAGGTCGCCCGCGAACACCTGCAGCCCGGTGTGCCGATGATCGTGCTCGAAACCGCGCAGCCGGTGAAATTCGGCGAGACGATCCGCGAAGCGCTGGACCGCGAGCCGGAGCGTCCGGCGGCGTTCGAAGGCCTCGAGGCGCTGCCGCAGCGCTTCGAAGTCGTGCCTGCCGACGCGCAGCGCGTGAAGGACTATATCGCCGCTCACACGGCGCACTGATGGACGCAGCCGGGGCCGGATCGGTTCGCGGTCCCGGCGCGTGGACATCGCATCAGCTTTTACGCGTCGGCGGGTCGATCGTACCCGCGCGCTGCATCACTTCAGCCGGGCCTGCGCACTCGCAGGCATTGCGCGCCAGGGATATCCACGGCATAAGGCACGGCGCGCCGGTCGCGCCGCTACAATAACGACAGACCAACCGCTGCTGGCGGCCCCGCCGCCCACGTCCGAGACGACCTCGATGTCCACGCCTACGTCCCCGTCTTCCGCTGCGCCGGCGCCCGCACCGCGCGCGCCGATGCTCTCCACTGCCGACGCCCTCGCCACGCTGCTTGCCGCGGCGAAGCCGCTCGCCGGTGCCGAAACGATTTCGACGTTCGACGCGCTGAACCGCGTGCTCGCCGCAGACGTCGTCTCGCCGCTCGACGTGCCGCCGATGCATACGAGCGCAATGGACGGCTACGCGGTGCGCGTGGCCGATCTCGCGCAAGGCAGCCGCCGTCTGCCGGTTTCGCAGCGCATTGCCGCGGGCCACGCGCCACAACCGCTCGCGGCAGGCACGGCCGCGCGCATCTTCACGGGCGCGACGGTGCCGCCGGGCGCAGACGCCGTGGTGATGCAGGAGCAGACCGAGGCCGCGCAAGGCGCCGTCACCTTTCTGCACGCGCCCAAGGCGGGCGAATGGATCACGCCGCAGGGCGCCGATATCCGCAAGAACACGGTGATCCTGCCGGCGGGCACGCGCCTCACGCCGGCGGCACTCGGGCTCGCGGCGTCGGTGGGGTGCGCCACGCTCACCGTCGTGCGCCGCGTGAAGGTCGCGGTGTTCTTCACCGGCGACGAACTGACGATGCCCGGCGAGCCGCTCAAACCCGGCGCGATCTACAACTCGAACCGCTTCACGCTCACGAGCCTCTTGCGCAATCTCGGCTGCGAAGTCACCGACTACGGCATCGTGCCGGACCAGCTCGAGCTCACGCGCGCGACGCTGCGCGAGGCGGCCGCTGGCCACGACCTCATCCTCACTTCGGGCGGTGTCTCGGTCGGGGAGGAGGATCACGTGCGGCCCGCCGTCGAGGCCGAAGGGCGCATCAACCTGTGGCAGATCGCGATGAAGCCGGGCAAGCCGCTCGCGTTCGGCGCGGTGCGTCGGACGCAGGGGGCGGCGGACGCGGAAACCGGCGAGGCGTTTTTCATCGGGTTGCCGGGCAACCCGGTGTCGAGTTTCGTCACCTTTCTGTTGTTCGTGCGTCCGTTCCTGCTGCGCCTTGCGGGCGCGACGCAGGTGAGCCCGCGCGCGCTCTCGCTGCGCGCCGACTTCACCCAGGCGAAGAGCGACCGCCGCAACGAATTCCTGCGAGCGCGCGTGAACCCGGCTGGCGGTCTGGACCTGTTCCCGAACCAGAGTTCCGCGGTCCTCACGTCCACGGTCTGGGGCGACGGTCTCATCGACAATCCGCCCAATCATGCGATCAGCGCCGGCGAGACCGTGCGCTTCATTCCGTTCACCGAATTGCTGTACTGAAAAGCCTCGAGCGATGAAGATCCAGTTGAAATTTTTTGCGAGTGTGCGCGAGGCGTTAGGCGTCGCGGACGAAACGGTCACGCTGCCAGATGCCATCGTGACGGTCGGCGATGTGCGCGGCTGGCTGCGTGCGCGCGGCGGTGTGTGGGCCGAGACGCTGGCGGAAGGCCGCGCGCTGCGCATGGCTTGCAATCACGTGATGACGGATCCGCGCACGCGTATCACCGAGGGCTGCGAAGTCGCGTTTTTCCCGCCGGTGACGGGCGGCTGAGCGCCACAGGAGACTCACGATGCCCGTGCGCGTACAAACGGAAGATTTCGATCTCACCACCGAAGTTGCGCAACTGCGCGCGCGCAATCCGGCGATCGGTGCGGTGGCGTGCTTCGTCGGCACGGTGCGCGATCTGAACGACGGCAGCACGATCGCCTCGCTCGAACTCGAGCACTATCCGGGCATGACCGAGAAGGCGCTGGAGGCGATCGTCGACGATGCACAACGACGCTGGGCCGGCATCGAGGTGCTGATCGTGCACAGGGTGGGCAAGCTCGCGCCGCTCGACCAGATCGTGCTGGTCGCGACGACCTCGAAGCATCGCGGCGACGCGTTCGCGTCCTGCGAGTTCGTCATGGACTACCTCAAGACCGAGGCGCCGTTCTGGAAGAAGGAAGAGACGGAGCAGGGCGCGCGCTGGGTCGATGCCCGCGAGAGTGACGATAAGGCGCTGGCGCGCTGGGGGGTGGCCTCGGGGAATGCGTCGCGGGACTCCAGCTAGGTGCTCGTCCGCAGGGTTGAAGGGACGGATTCAGCTCACTCGCGCCCCTATTTAACGCAACTAACCGCCTACTCGGATATACCGCTTGAAGCAGATGCGCTCACTCCGCGGGCGTGTTCTCGCCGACATCCATCTGGCGGCCAACGAAACGGGCGGGAAACGGCTCGCCGGTCGGGCGCGTTGGCAAGTCATGACCGTGCCCGGCGTGGCGCCTGCGAGGCGCCACGCGATCGAGAATCGCCTGTTGCTCGGGTGGAATCGTGTAGTCCCAGCCAAAGCGGCTCAGTTGCAGGCTTTGCGCGATACGCAGCGCGGGTTCCATGAATTGCACCGCCGCCGCGGGCTCGTAGCGAGCCTGAACCGTATCGAGGAAAAGATAGAGCCAGCGGCTGAAATGCTGCGGCTCGACGCCAGGCACCGGATCGTGCGCCTGCTGCACGTTGCCGCGGTAGCTTTTGGTGCCGAGCACGAGGCTCGACCAGAAGCGGCACATCTTGGGCAGATGTTCGTCCCAACGTCCAGCGAGCACGCCGTCGAACACCGGGCCGAGCATGGCGTCGTCGCGCACGCGGTCGTAGAACGCGTAGACGAGTTCGCGGATGTTTTCTTCAGTTGGCCGGGCGTGCAGCGCGGCAGCGGGAGGGGTGTCGGGGCGAGTCATTTGGGGCCTGGGTGATGCCTGAAGTGCTTGGCGTTTAGTCGGCGGCGGGGCGCCGGCACGATGCGACAACGGGCCGCATGCAAGCTGCCAGGCCCTGCGAAGCGTCCATCGGAGTGACAATGATACTCAGTCCAGGCAAAACCTGCATGCTAACTGCATGTTATTGTATGGGTTCTGTCACCTGCACCCTCTCTGTCATTGCAATCGCCATGAGACTGACCGACTACACCGACTATTCCTTGCGCGTGATGCTGTATCTCGCGCTGCGTCGCGACAGCCTGGCCACGATCCAGGAGATCTCGGACGCCTACGGCGTTTCGAAGAATCATCTGATGAAAGTGGTGCAGCGCCTGGGCGAACTCGGCTGGGTCGACACCGTTCGCGGACGCAATGGCGGCTTGCGGCTCGCACCGGCGTCGCTCGATCTGAGCGTTGGCGCCGTTGTCCGTGAGACAGAGAGCGACTTCTCGCTCGTCGGCTGCTTTCCGGACGAACACGGCGACCGGCGCAGCTGCGTCATCGAGCCGCAATGCCGACTCAAGCACGCGCTGGCCGCGGCGCGCGATGCGTTTCTCGCGGAACTCGACTGCCATACCATCGGCGAACTGGCCCAGCCTGCGGGCGAACTGACCGGGTTGCTCGGCCTCGCGCCGATCCAGTTCATGCCGCGCGCCCAGGCGGCTCGCTCCGCGTCTTCGCGCGAGCATTGAAGCGCGCGTCAGCGTCACCTCTTCGTTTTTCTTCCCCTACGAGTCGCGGCATTCAGCCGTGACGCGCTGCCTCGCGCGGCAGCGGCCGCCTCGCATTCTTCCCCGTTTTCTCACGCCTCGGCAGCAACGGTAGACGGACGCTACCCGCGCCTGAATCGCAAAAATCGGAAAAAATGACGCCAGAGCGCTTGAAACCGGCGCGTCCCCCCTCAAATTTGGTGACAGTCTAGAAATCTGGAGGTCTCGCATCAAATGAGAATCGACAAACTCACCACCAAGTTCCAGGAAGCCATCGCCGACGCGCAAAGCCTCGCGGTGGGCCACGATAACCAGTACATCGAACCCGTTCACCTGCTGGCTGCGCTCGTTGCGCAGCAGGACGGCTCCGCGCGCTCGCTCATGTCGCGTGCGGGCGTGCAGGTCCAGGCGCTGCAGAACGCGCTGAACGACGCCATCAACCGCTTGCCGCAGGTGCAGGGCACCGACGGCAACGTGCAGATCGGCCGCGAACTAACGGGGCTGCTCAATCAGGCCGACAAGGAAGCGCAGAAGCTCAACGACACGTATATCGCGAGCGAGATGTTCCTGCTCGCCGTGTCCGAGGACAAGGGCGAGGCGGGTCGTCTTGCGCGCCAGCACGGCTTGACGCGCAAGGCGCTCGAAGCCGCGATCGTCGCGGTGCGCGGCGGCGCGCAGGTGCACAGCCAGGACGCCGAGAGCCAGCGTGAAGCGCTCAAGAAGTACACCGTCGATCTGACCGAGCGCGCGCGTTCGGGCAAGCTCGACCCCGTGATCGGCCGCGACGACGAAATCCGCCGCTCGATCCAGATCCTGCAACGCCGCACCAAGAACAATCCGGTGCTGATCGGCGAACCGGGGGTGGGCAAGACGGCCATTGTCGAAGGCCTCGCGCAGCGCATCGTCAACGGCGAAGTGCCCGAAACGCTCAAGGGCAAGCGCGTGCTCTCGCTCGACATGGCCGCACTGCTCGCGGGCGCGAAATATCGCGGCGAGTTCGAAGAGCGCCTGAAGGCCGTGCTCAACGACATTGCCAAGGACGAAGGGCAGACCATCGTCTTCATCGACGAAATTCACACGATGGTCGGCGCCGGCAAGGCCGAAGGCGCGATGGACGCGGGCAATATGCTCAAGCCGGCGCTGTCGCGCGGCGAACTGCACTGCATCGGCGCGACTACGCTCGACGAGTATCGCAAGTACATCGAAAAGGACGCCGCGCTCGAACGCCGCTTCCAGAAGGTGCTCGTCGATGAACCGTCGGTCGAGGCGACCATCGCGATCCTGCGCGGCCTGAAGGAGAAGTACGAGCTGCACCACGGCGTGGAGATCACCGACCCGGCTATCGTCGCGGCGGCGGAACTCTCGCATCGCTACATCACCGACCGTTTCCTGCCGGACAAGGCCATCGACCTGATCGACGAAGCAGCTTCGAAGATCAAGATGGAAATCGATTCGAAGCCCGAAGCAATGGACAAGCTCGATCGCCGCCTGATCCAGTTGAAGATCGAGCGCGAGGCCGTCAAGAAGGAAAAGGACGAAGCGTCGCAAAAGCGTCTGCAGCTGATCGAGGAAGAGATCGACCGGCTGAGCCTCGAATATAAGGATCTCGAAGAGATCTGGACCACCGAGAAGGCCGCGGTGCAGGGCGGCGCGCAGATCAAGGAAGAGATCGACCGCGTGCGCGCGGAGATCAATCGCTTCCAGCGCGAAGGCAAGCTCGAGAAGGTCGCGGAACTGCAGTACGGCAAGCTGCCGGAGCTCGAAGCGCAGCTCAAGCAGGTGACGCTCGCGGAGGCGAACGAGCAGAACAACCCCACGCGCTTGCGCCTGCTGCGCACGCTCGTGGGCGCCGAGGAAATCGCGGAGGTCGTGTCGCGTTCGACCGGCATTCCCGTTTCGCGCATGATGCAGGGCGAGCGCGAAAAGCTGCTGCAGATCGAGGAGAAGCTGCACGAGCGCGTGGTGGGTCAGGACGAGGCCATTACCGCCGTCGCCGACGCGATTCGCCGCTCGCGCGCCGGTCTCTCGGACCCGAACCGGCCGTACGGCTCGTTCCTGTTCCTCGGGCCGACGGGTGTGGGCAAGACCGAGCTGTGCAAGGCGCTGGCGGGCTTCCTGTTCGATTCGGAAGATCACCTCATCCGCATCGACATGAGCGAGTTCATGGAGAAGCACAGTGTGGCGCGTTTGATCGGCGCGCCGCCGGGATACGTGGGCTACGAAGAGGGCGGCTATCTGACCGAGGCCGTGCGTCGCAAGCCGTATAGCGTGATCCTGCTCGACGAAGTCGAAAAGGCGCACCCGGACGTGTTCAACGTGCTGCTGCAAGTGCTCGACGACGGCCGCATGACCGATGGCCAGGGCCGCACCGTCGACTTCAAGAACACCGTAATCGTGATGACGTCGAACCTCGGTTCGCACCTCATTCAGGCGATGGCGGGCGAGCCGCAGGAAGCGGTGAAGGACGCCGTGTGGAACGAAGTGAAGCAGCAGTTCCGCCCCGAGTTCCTGAACCGGATCGACGAGGTCGTGGTGTTCCATGCGCTCGATCGCTCGAATATCGAGTCGATTGCGAAGATCCAGCTGCAGCGTCTGCGCGAGCGTCTGGAGAAGCTCGACATGGAGCTCGTGGTGTCGGACGAGGCGCTGAGCCAGATCGCCAAGGTCGGCTACGACCCGCTGTTCGGCGCACGGCCGCTCAAGCGCGCGATCCAGCAGGAGATCGAGAACCCGGTCGCCAAGCTGATCCTCGCGGGCAAGTTCGGGCCGAAGGATGTCATCCCGGTCGGCGTGCACGACGGCAAGTTCGTGTTCGAGCGCGTGGTGCACTAACGCGAGTAGAAACCTCGGCTGAGGCGCGCGCCGGCAGGCGCGCACTGAGCCGAAACGAAAAGGGCAGCGGAGTGATCCGCTGCCCTTTTTTCATGCCTGCAAGGAAGCGCTAATGGGCGCTCATGCCTGCTTGTTGCCGCCGCCGAGCAGCGACGCCAGCCCACCAAGCGTGCCGAGCACGCTTTCGGTGTTGATCTGGCCGCCTTGCGGCACTTCGCCGGTCGGCGTGCCCGCGTTGACCACGTGCGGCAGCACCTGGGCGAGCAGCCCGCTCACCTGGTCGGGCTGCATGCCGACCTTCTGCGCGAGACCCGAGACGACGTCCGAGCCGAGCACGTTGTGCAGCTGATCCGCCGAAACAGGCTGATTCTCGCCGTTGCCGACCCACGACTGCACGATGTCGCCGAGGCCGCCTTGCTGGAACTTCTCGATGAGGCCGTTCAGCCCGCCGGGCTGGTTGTTGACGAACTCCATCGCCGCGGCGAGGAGCTGGGCCTGGCCGCCGCCTTGCTGTTGCGACTGCGAACCGAGCAGGGAACCGAGGGTATCTAGCAGACTCATGACGATCTCTCTGGGTGATGGCCGCGAGGGGGACGCGGCCGGTAAGTCGGACGGCGCACGCGAGGGTGTCGCCGCGTTTTCGAGATCCAGTGCACGGCTTGCGCGCGCCGGACGGTGGCGGCAATCAGGCGCCGGAAGCGGCCGCAGCGGACGCGGCCTTGTCTTTCTTCGACTTCCTGGGCTTTTTCGCCTTCGTATCGGATGCCGTGGCCGGAGTCGCCGCAGCGGAGCCCGCTTCGGGCGCGCTGGCAGCGGCGGCTGTCTTGTCCTTCTTGCTCTTGTGCTTCGACTTGCCCGCGGCCGTGTCCGAGGCGGCTTGCGCCGTGGTCGCGGCCGCCGGCGTCTGCGCCGTCATCGGATTGGCCGTGGTCGCAGCGGGCGCGGCGCTCGTGGCAGCGGCGCTCTTGCCGCTCTTCGCGCTAGCCGTCTTGCCCGCGGGCGGCGCCGAGGAGCCGTTGATCGTGAGCCCCGCCGCCTCGAGGTTCTGCACCGACTTCGGGCCAATGCCCTTGACGCGGTTCACCAGGTCGTCGGCATCCTTGAACGGGCCGTTCTTCGTGCGTTCGTCGATGATCGCCTTGGCATGGACGGGGCCGATGCCTTTGACCGATTCGAGCGCGGTTTCGTCGGCGGTGTTCACTTCCACGGCTGCGGCGAGCACGGCGGACAGCGACAGGCCGATTGCGAGGAAAAGCATCAGCAGCTTCTTGAGCATGGCAATCACTCCATTGAGGGCATTTTCAGTGAGCCGGGAACGGACGACGCATCCAGCGGAGGGGGCTGCGGTACAAGAATAGGCCAGATGGCGTATCTGTGGATCGCGAGCGCTCGATTTATACCGGCCGGAGTGTGGCAAGTAAATCGCGCCGCACAATATTTAATACTTCTGTGCACTCTGGCGACGCGAAACGCGCGGAAGTCAGCGCAATCCGGCTCAAACGCGATGGGGCCCGACGATGGCGAGCTTCGCCATGCGCCGGTAGAGCGTCGCGCGCGAAATGCCCAGTGCCAGTGCGGCGGCGTTCGGACGCCAGCGGTGCGCCGTGAGCGCCGCGACGATGCGTGCGCGCTCGTCCTCGTCGGAGAGCGGCGACGCTGGCGGAATGCCGGCTGGGCAGCCGGACGCGCCCGGCGCTGCGAGTGGCGGCAGGCGCGCCGCGAGGTCGCCGCTCAGGTGCCGCGCTTCGACCAGCACGGTGTCGCAGACGGCGCATGCGTAACGCATCGCATTGCGCAGTTGCCGCAGGTTGCCGGGCCACGCGAACTTCGCGAGCCGCGCCGCGAGCGTGGCGTCGAGTGCGAGCGGCCGGCCGGCGGCCTGCGCTTCTTCCGCAAAGACCGTGTCGATGAGCATCGCGATGTCGCGCCGCTCGCGCAGCGGCGGCAGCGTGAGCACCGCGCCGCTCAGGCGATAGTAGAGATCGTCGCGGAATGCGCCCGCGCCGGCCATCTGCGCGAGGTCCCGGTGCGTTGCGCAGACCACGTCGATATCGACGCGCACCGGCGTTTCGCTCCCGAGCGGCAGGACTTCGCCCTCGGCCAGCACGCGCAAAAGGCGGGTCTGCAGCGCGAGCGGCATGTCGCCGATTTCGTCGAGAAAGAGCGTGCCGCCATCGGCCATCACGATCTTGCCGCGTGCGCCGTGCCGGCGCGCACCCGTGAACGCGCCCGGCGCATAGCCGAACAGCTCGCTCTCGATCAGCGACTCGGGCAGCGCCCCGCAATTGACCGCGATGAACGGCCGATTGCGTCGCGCGCTGGCGTCGTGGATGGCGCGCGCGAACACCTCCTTGCCGGAGCCGGTTTCGCCGAGCAGCAGGATCGGCAGGCGCTTGCCCGCCACGCGCTGCGCGATGCGCGCGTTTTCGGCCACGCGCGGGTCGGCGCTGCGCAGGAAGGGGCCGAGCGCGCTGCGGTCGTATTCGTGCGCGTCGGCGGTGTCGCGCCGCAGTGGCATCGCGCCATGCGCCGCGCCGGCGCCGCTGCGTGCGCTGTGTCCGCCGTAACCGCTCGTCCCAAGCGGCGCGCGGATGCGCGCATACAGCATCGAGCCGTTCGCGCGCAGGCGCAGCGCCGCGATGGTTTCGATGCGGCCGATGTCGCGCAACTGCACGTGCGACGAATCGAAGATCTCGTCGATATGACGCGGGCCGTCCAGGCACGGCATGCATTCGCGCGCGCGCCGGTTTGCGGCGACCACGTTGCCGTTTTCGTCGAAGGCGATCAGCAGTTCGGGCTGCGCTTCCACGTAATTGCGATTCTGGTGACCGAAGAGTATCCAGCACGACGCGAGACGATGCAGGAAATAGCCGTCTTCGATGAGCGTGGCACTCTGGCGCACGAGTTGGTTGACGATGCGCTGGCTCTCGCGATTGTCGGGCGATTGCACGGCCGACGCATCGAGTACGCCGATCAGCTCGCCGCCCGGCGCGAAGATCGGCGCGGCGCTACACGTGAGCGTGGTGAACGCGGCGCGGAAATGGTCGGTCTTGTGCACCGTGATGGGCGCGAGATCGGTGAGCACGTTCGCGATGCCGCAGGTGCCTTCCTCGCTCTCGGACCAGCACGAGCCGATATAGAGACCCGCGTGCTTGAAGTCGTTGCGGCGCTCTCGGTCCAGGCGATAGTCGATCGTCACGCCGTGCGCGTCGGTCAGCATCACGCAGTAATCGGCCTCGCGCACCATGTCGTGCAATCGCGTGAGGCACTGGCCGGAGGCGCGCAGAAAGGACTCCTCGCGATCGCGGATCTCGCGCAGCTCGGCGGCGCTCAGCACGCGCGGGCCGATCACGGAGCCAGGGTCCAGCTGATAGCGCTCGAACGAGCGCTGCCACGACGAGACGAGGCGCGGCGAGTCGGACGGCGCGGGCAGGCGGCCTTCTACGGCGCCGCGCACGCGCTCGGCGTGCCGGGTAGACGCAAGGGCGTAGGGCATGAGCGGTTCCAGGCGACGGCTCGCGGTGAGCGTCGGAGTAACGTCGGGTTACGTCGGACCGGAAAGCGTTCGGCGGGAGTCTTTTGTAGCACATCCTTTGCGCGCGATCACACCGCAGCGCAGCATGCGAGACGGCTGAGACGATCGTCTCAGCGGCTCGTGTCGCGCCTTTCGGCGCGGCGGACCTGGGCGTTCTGTCGCCGCTCTGGCACGCCACGCGGGGCTATGCGCGTATTCCTTCACGCGGGCGCCTGGCGGTGCGACCGGCGCTTCGCGCATGCGAGAAGGCGGCTGAGACGCCACGCGCGACGCAATTCGTGCCGACGCTACGGCGTGCAATTGGCGCGGAACCCCGTCACGCGGCCTTCTGCGCTATCGCCGCGCTTTCTCGACGTCATTGGCATGACGCTTGCAGAGTCTGGCGGCAAAGGCGGCGCACGGCAATGCACGGTGCGACGCCATCAGGAGACAAAATCCGTGACGACGCCCGTGACTGTAGGCGTGATCGCCAACCCCGCATCGGGCCGCGACATTCGCCGTCTCACTTCGCATGCTTCCGTCTTTCCCACGGCCGAGAAGGCGAACATGGTCGTGCGCCTGCTCGCAGGCCTGGGCGCGCTCGGCGTGACGCGCGTGCTCACGTTGCGCGACAACACCGGCGTGGCCGCGCTGCTCCTGCGCGCAATCGAGACGCACACGGCCATTGCCGCGCACGAACCCTGGCCCGAGGTCGTGTTCGTCGATCTGCTCGTGGACGAAAGCGTTGCCGATACGCACGCCGGTGTCGATCACATGGTGCGAGAGGAGGTTGCGCTGATCGCGGTGTTGGGCGGCGACGGCACCCATCGCGCGGTCGCGGCCCATTGCGGCGCGACGCCGCTGCTCGCGCTCTCCACCGGCACCAACAACGCCTTTCCCGAACTGCGCGAGGCCACCGTCGCGGGCCTCGCGGGCGCGCTCGTCGCGACCGGCGCGGTGCCCGCCGAGTCGGCGCTTTCGCGCAACAAGCGGCTCGTCGCGCGCTGCGTGGAAGGGCCGTCGCGCGGGCGCGAAGAAATCGCGCTCGTCGACATTTGCGTGGCGCGTCAGCCGTTCATCGGTGCGCGTGCGATTTCTGAAAGTTCGGATATCGAATCACTTTTCCTGACCTTCGCGCCGCCCGACGGCATCGGTCTCTCGTCGATCGGCGGGGCTTGGGCGCCGGTCGGGCGCGATGCGGCGCACGGCCTGCACATGACGTTCGCCCAGCCTGGCGCGCCCGAGGGCAGCGGCGCAGGCGTGCCGTTGCTCGCGCCGATTGCGCCGGGCCGCGTCGAGCGCCTGACGATGCTTACCTGCCAGCGCCTCGAAGTCGGCGTGGCGCTGCCGCTCGAAGCGGGCCACGGCACGCTCGCGTTCGACGGCGAGCGTGAGATCGAACCGGCGCGAGGCGACCGCTATGAAGTGACGCTCGACTGGCACGGTCCGCTGACCGTCGATGTCGCGCGCACGCTGCGTTACGCGGCGTCGCATCAGCTGTTGCGCGAGGCCGCCGCGCGCGCATAGCGATTGGGCTTGCTTCCTCCACGCATCACCGAAAGAAGGAGACATCGCATGGACACACCCTTGAAAGGCCAGGTCGCGATCGTGACCGGCGGCGCGCGCGGCATCGGCCGCGGCATTGCGCTCACGCTCGCGCAAGCCGGCGCGGACGTGCTGCTCGCGGATCTGCTCGAAGAACCGCTTGCCGCGACTGCGGATGAGATACGGTCGTTGGGCAGACGCGCCGCCTTCGCCAAGGTCGACGTCACCCAGGCTGTCCAGCTCGAAGGGATGGTCTCGCAGGCGCTTTCGGAATTCGGTGGCTTCGATATTCTCGTGAACTGCGCCGGCGTGATTTCAATTAGTCCGGTATCCGAATTAACAGAGCGGGACTGGGACTTCGTCATGGGCGTCAACGCGAAAGGCGTGTTCCTCGGCTGCAAGGCTGCACTGCCGCATTTCCGTACGCAAAAGCGCGGGCGGATCATCAACGTCGCTTCGATCGCGGGCAAGGAAGGGTTCCCGAATCTTGCGCACTACAGCGCGTCGAAATTTGCGGTGGTTGGCTTCACCAACGCGCTCGCCAAGGAAGTCGCGCGCGAGGGCATCACCGTAAACGCGATTTGCCCCGGCATCGTGCGTACGTACATGTGGGACCGGCTCTCCGACGAATGGAAGACAGAAGGCGAGAGCGTCGAAGAGTCCTGGCAGCGCCATCAGCTCACGCTGATCCCGCAGGGCCGCGCGCAAACGCCGGAGGACATGGGGCGGCTCGCCCTGTTCTTCGCGACGATGGACAACGTCACGGGCCAGTCGGTGAACGTCGACGGCGGTTTCACTTTTCACTAGGAGCAGTCGCATTTCCCCGCAGCAAGCCAATCCAGAGCGGTACAAGCGTCGTACACCCAGGAGACAACCATGTCAGTTCAGTTGAACAAGGAGCAGTTGCTCACCGCGTATCGCTCGATGCGCACGATTCGCGAGTTCGAGGAACGCTTGCACGTCGAGTTCGCGACCGGCGAAATTCCAGGCTTCGTGCACCTGTACGCGGGCGAGGAGGCCTCCGCGGTCGGCACGATGAGTCATCTGAACGATAACGACTATGTCGCCACCACGCACCGTGGCCACGGCCACTGCATCGCCAAGGGGGTGGACGTGCGCGAGATGATGGCCGAGATCTATGGCCGGGCCACGGGGTCGTGCCGGGGCAAGGGCGGCTCGATGCATATCGCCGATCTGTCGAAGGGCATGCTGGGCGCAAACGGCATCGTCGGCGCCGGCGGTCCGCTCACGTGCGGCGCCGCGCTCGCCGCCAAGCAGAAGAAGACGGGCGGCGTGGGCGTGTGCTTCTTCGGTGACGGCGCGTCGAACCAGGGCGTGATCTTCGAGTCGATGAATCTCGCCTCCGTGTGGCGCTTGCCGGTGATCTTCGTCGCGGAAAACAACGGCTACGCCGAGGCGACGTCTTCGACGTGGTCGGTCGCGGCTGACAACATCGCCGACCGTGCGAACGGCTTCGGCATGCCGGGCGTGATCGTCGACGGCTTCGACTTTTTCGCCGTGCACGAGGCGCTGGGCGAAGCCATTGCACGCGCACGCAGCGGCGGCGGCCCGACGCTCGTGGAGATGAAACTCTCGCGCTATTTCGGCCACTTCGAAGGCGACGCGCAAACCTACCGAGCCCCTGGCGAAGTGCAGAAGCTGCGCGAAGAAAAAGACTGCCTGAAGCGCTTCGAAGAGCGCGTGGTGCGCGCCGAACTCGCGAGCACCGGCGATCTGCGCAAGGTGGACGCCGAAGTGAAGCAGCTGATCGACGATGCCGTGACGCAGGCCAAGGCCGCGCCGCTGCCGCCAGCCGAAGCGCTGCTCACTGACGTGTACGTGTCGTACCCTTAAGCGCTGCGCACTCAGTTCATCAGGATTCCAGATCAAGGAGACGGAAATGGCACGGAAAATCACCTATTCGCAGGCCATCAACGAAGCGCTTTCCCAGGAGATGGGGCGCGACGAAAGCGTGATCGTGATGGGCGAGGACAACGCGGGCGGCGCGGGCGCGCCAGGCGAGCAGGACGCGTGGGGCGGCGTGCTCGGCGTGACAAAGGGCCTTTACGACAAGTTCCCCGGGCGCGTGCTCGATACGCCGCTCTCGGAAGGCGGTTTTATCGGCACGGCAGTGGGTGCGGCGGCGTGCGGCATGCGGCCGGTCGCGGAGCTGATGTTCATCGATTTCATGGGCGTGTGCTTCGACCAGATCTTCAATCAGGCGGCGAAGTTCCGCTACATGTTCGGCGGCAAGGCCGTCACGCCGGTCGTGATTCGCACCATGTATGGCGCGGGCTTGCGCGCGGCGGCGCAGCACTCGCAGATGCTCACCTCGCTCTTCACGCATATTCCCGGGCTGAAGGTCGTGTGCCCGGCCACGCCCTATGACGCCAAGGGCCTCATGATCGAGGCGATACGCGACAACGACCCCGTGATCTTCTGCGAGCACAAGCTGCTCTACACAATGGAGGGCGACGTTCCGGAGGAATCCTATTCGATTCCATTCGGCGAGGCCAACATCGTGCGCGACGGTGACGACGTCACGATCGTCACGTATGGACGCATGGTGCACTACGCGCTCGATGCTGCGCAGAAGCTCGCGAAAGACGGCATCGAGGCGGACGTGATCGACCTGCGTACGACCTCGCCGCTCGACGAGGAAACGATCCTCGAAAGCGCGCGCCGCACGGGCCGGGTCGTGGTCGTGGACGAAGCCAATCCGCGCTGCTCGATCGCGACCGACATTGCGGCACTCGTTGGCCAGAAGGCGTTCAAGGAACTGAAGGTACCGGTCGGCATGGTCACTGCCCCGCATACGCCTGTGCCGTTCGCGGCATCGCTCGAAGACCTCTACATCCCCTCGGCGGAGAAGATCGCCGACGCCGCGCGCGCAGCAAGGAGCTGAAGTCATGCCGATTCACATGATCACGATGCCCAAATGGGGCCTGTCGATGGAGCAGGGCCAGGTGAACGGCTGGCTCAAGTCGCCCGGCGACAAGGTCAGCAAGGGCGATGAATTGCTCGACGTGGAGTCCGACAAGATCGCGTCGGGCGTCGAGTGCGCGTTCGAAGGCGTGTTGCGGCGGCAGATCGCGCAGGAGGGCGACACGCTGCCCGTCGGCGCGTTGCTTGGTGTGGTCGCCGATGCCGAAGCGGCCGACGCGGATATCGACGCCGCGGTGGCCGAGTTCCAGCGCGACTTCGTGCCGGCGCAGGCGGGCGACGCCGACGCGGGACCGCAGCCGGAAAAGTCGCAAATCGGCGGCAGGACCGTGCGCTACCTGAAGCAGGGCGAAGGCGAGGGCGTGCCTGTCGTGCTGATCCATGGCTTCGGCGGCGATCTCAACAACTGGCTCTTCAATCACACCGATCTCGCGGCGGAGCGCACCGTCTGGGCGCTCGATCTGCCGGGTCACGGCGAGTCGGGCAAGGCGCTCGAGAGCGGGAGCCTCGACGAACTCGCGCAAAGCGTGATCGCGTTCCTCGACGCGCAGAAGATCGACCGCGCGCATCTCGTCGGGCACTCGCTGGGCGGTGCAGTGGCCATGGCGGTGGCCGAGCAGGCGCCCGGGCGGGTGACTTCTCTTGCGCTGATTTCGAGTGCAGGCCTTGGCAGCGAGATCGATGGTGCGTATATCGAGGGCTTCGTCGCGGCGGGCAATCGCAATGCGCTCAAGCCGCACGTGACGAAGCTGTTCGCCGATCCCGCCCTGGTCACGCGTCAGCTCGTCGAGGACCTCGTGAAGTACAAGCGGCTCGAAGGCGTGCAGGCCGCGCTCGGCAAGATTGCCGCGCAGGCGTTCGAAGGCGGCGCGCAGCGGCGCGTGTTCCGCGAGCGGCTTGCGTCGCTCGCGCCTCGCGCGCTCGTGATCTGGGGCGAGGTCGACCAGATCATACCGGCGCGCCATGCGCAGGGCTTGCCGTCGCAGGTGCGCGTGGAGGTGATTGCGGGCAAGGGGCACATGGTGCAGATGGAGGCGGCGCAGGAGGTCAATCGCCTGCTCAAAGCCTTAATCGACGAAGGGGCCTGAGCATGGGGGCCGCCACGTCTGGAGTGTCCCGCTCGTCGAGTACGGCGCTGGGTCAGGAGGGCCTGCGCAGCCGCGAGAAGCTCGCGCGCATTCCGGTGAAGATCGTGCCGCCTGTCAGCGCCGACGCGGTCTTGCCGAAGCCGCCCTGGCTGCGCGCGCGTCCGCTCATGAGCGAAACCGTAGCGGGCGTGGCGGCCGTATTGCGCGAGCATCGGCTTCATTCGGTATGCGAAGAAGCGATGTGCCCGAACATCGGCGAATGCTTTGCACAGCGCACCGCGACTTTCATGATCATGGGCGGGCTGTGCACGCGGCGCTGTCCGTTCTGCGATGTCGCTCACGGACGTCCCGCGCCGCTCGACGAGGACGAGCCCGCGCACCTTGCGGCAGCGGTCGCGGCGCTGGGCTTGCGTCACGTCGTCATTACATCGGTCGATCGCGACGACTTGCGCGACGGTGGCGCGTCGCACTTCGCGCGTTGCATTGCGCGGGTGCGCGAGCGCGTAGCGGGAATCGGCGTCGAGGTGCTCACGCCCGATTTCCGCGGCCGTGTCCCGCGCGCGCTCGAGGCGCTTTCGTACGCGTGGCCCGACGTGTTCAACCACAACATCGAGACCGTGCCCTCGCTGTATCGCGCGGCGCGGCCGGGCGCGGACTATCACGGCTCGCTCGATTTGCTTGCGCGCGCGAAAGCGGCGAACGGTGCGCTCGTCACGAAGTCGGGGCTGATGGTGGGGCTGGGCGAAACCGATGCGGAGTTGCTCGCGACGATGCGCGACCTGCTCGAGCATCGCGTAGAAGTGCTGACGATCGGGCAGTACCTTGCGCCGTCGCGGTTTCATTTGCCGGTGAAGCGCTACATGCATCCCGACGGATTCGCCGCGTTGCGTGCGGCGGGGCTGGCAATGGGATTTAGCGAGGTGGTGGCCGGGCCGCTGGTTCGCTCGTCGTATCACGCAGCACAGACCGTGGAGGCGGCGCGGCAGGCCGAGGCGGGGTGATCTGCATGCATTTGCAACTAACCGCCTAACGCCTCCGACGCCGACGAGCTAGGCGCGTTCTCTCACAAACCGCGTACTCACCCGCGAGAGATAAAGCAGGAGTCCAGCACCGGCAATCAGGAGGCTCGCCATGTTGGCGAGCCAGAACCCGCGCGCGCCCGTCGCCCAGGCGGGCACCGTGCCGGTCACGTCGAAGCCCAGCGCGTAGCCGCCGCCGAGGCCCACGCCCCAGAGCGCAAGCGCATAGATGATGGTCGGCACGACCGCGACCCGGTAGGCGCGCAACGCGAAGGCGGTGGTGATCTGCAGGGCGTCGAACACGTGGTAGCAGGTGACGATGGCGACGAGCGGCATGGCTGCGACTGCCACGGCAGGGTCCGGCGTATAGCCGCCGATGATGAGCGGCCGCAGTACGAACACGATCGCGCCATAGCAGCAGGCAATCGCTACGGCCGTCGCCACGCCGTGCCGCGCGAGCGTGCGCGCTTCGGCCGGGCGGTCGCCGCCCAGCGCCTGGGCGACGAGCGTCGAGGTCGCCACGCCGATCGAAAGCGGCGTCATGTAGAGCACGGCGCCGATGTTGCCGGCGATCTGATGGCCGGCGAGCGTGGTCGTGCCCATACGTGCGATGAAGATCGCCATGAACGTGTACGACGTCACTTCGATGAGGTACGAAAGCCCCATCGGAATGCCGAGCTTGAGCAGTTCGGCCTGGCGTTTCCACTCGGGCCAGCAGAAGTGCCTGAAGATTTCGAACGGTGCGAACACGTCCACCCGCGTGAGCGCGAAGGCCGCGCACAAGGCGAGCGCCCAGTTGATCGAGGTGCTTGCGAGTGCGCAGCCTGGGCCCCCGAGCGCCGGCACGCCGAGGCCGCCGAAGATGAGCCACGTGTTGAGCGGCACCTTGAGCATGAGCGCGCCGACTTGCAGGAACATCACGAGGCGCGGGCGCCCCACGGCATTGGCGAGCGAGCTGTAGATGCGAAAGGCCAGCGCCGCGGGCAGCCCGAACGAAAGCAGCCGCAGATAGCCGACGGTGCGCTCGCGCAGTGCTTCGGGCGCGTGCGCGAGGTCGAGCAGCGGGCCGGGAAAGTAGAGGATCGTAAATCCGATCGCCATCAGCACGAGCGCGAGCCAGAACGCCTGGCGCACTTCGAGACCGATTTCCGTGTCCTTGCGCGCGCCATAGAGCTGCGCCGCTACGGGCTGCAGCGCGCTGAGAATGCCCGTGAGAGCGATATAGACCGAGATGTAGATCGACGAACCCAGGCCGAGCGCGGCGAGATCGAGCGCCGAGTAGCGACCGACCATCGCGGTGTCGATCACGCCGAACGCGATGATCGCGAGTTGCCCGACCAGCACCGGCCACGCGAGCGCGGCGATGCGCCGGACGTCGCCGGCGAAAGTCGTCGTCAGCACGGTCTCAGTCCGGACGCTTGCGCCAGACATGTTTCTTGAGCGGCGGCGTCGGACGGTCGATGCGCACGTACAGGCGGAAGCGCTCGTCGCGGTCGGCGACGCGGCGGCCTTCCCAGACGAGCTTCCACACGTAGTCCGGCATCGAGCTCGGCTCGCCGTATTCCTGCGTGTCCTGGCGCAGGATCACGTCGCAATCCTCGTTGAACGCGAAATGCATCCTGCCGAAGTACGCGAAGGTGGCGATCTGCGCATCGCCGAGGCGGACGGGCGAGATGCACTGATAGTCGGCGGGCAGGTGCGCGGCGATCTGCTCGGCCACGTCCTTGTAGGTCCGGCTGTAGTTGACGACCGGCAGCCACAGCGTCATGAGCAGCACCCACATGAGCGTGGTGCCGCCGCTCGAGAGCACGACGCTGCGCCACAGCACCTTCGGATGGCGCGCCACGCGCCAGCGCACGAGCACCATCCAGCACACGGTAACGGCCACCGCGCACACGAACGAGAGAATCTTGAACTCCGGCACGAAGCCGGGTGCGAGGCGCGCGAGGTTGCGCGCGAGCGGTGTCGGGAAACCGGTCATGCCCGCGAGCCACACGAGCCACACGAAGGTGCTGAGAATCGTGAAGCTCAGCACCGCGAACCAGTCGATCGCGTTGATCGCGCCGCGCTTGAGCGTGGGCAGCGCGAAGGTCGCGAGCACCGCCAGCGCGGGCAGCACGAGCATGAAGAGCCGGTTCGATTCGTGGCTCTGCACGACCACGAGGATGAGCAGCGGCACGATCACCGACAGCGGAATCGCGATGTGCGGTTTGCGGCGCAGTCCCGCCCAGCTCACGAAGGCCCAGATCGCGAGGGGCCACGCGGGCCACGTGAAGAGCGGCAGATTCTTGGCGGCGTAGCGCAGCACGTAGCCAGGGGGGCCTGCGAAGGCGTTGACGTTGGTGTGCGCCCACTGGTTGAGGAACCAGACGGCGTCGTCGGGATACAGATGCAGCGCCAGCAGCGGCCACGAGGCCGAGACCACGAGCGCCACGGGCAGGCCCGCTACGAGCAGCCAGCGCGAGCGCGTTTCGGGGGCGATGGCGAGCATGGCGAGCGTGCCGATGAGGAGCGCGCCGACGAGCACCGGGCCGCTCGAGAGCATCACGATGCCGAGCGCGAGGCCCCACCAGAGGGCGCCCTGGACCGGCTTGTCGATGGCGCGCACGACGCCGTACAGCAGCATGGCGATGCCCACGAACTGCATGAGCTGCGGCGTGGTTTCGTGACCGCGCTCGGCGAGGCCGAAGCAGCCCAGCAGAACGAGCAGGGCGCCGTCGCCGAGCGTGCGGCCGTAGTCGCGCGGCTCGGGCTCGCCGCCGAACGCGTACTTGAACGGCTGCACTTCGGGGCGGCGGCCCAGCAGATACGCGCTGTACCAGACGAACGCGCACGCGAGGCAGAACAGCACGCCCGTGGCGATGCGCGAGGCGTTGCTCGCGTCGACCCATGGTGCGAAGAGACGGATGCACGCGGCGCCGAGCCAGTAGCCGAGCGGACCGTTCTCGGTCACGTACTTGCCGACGAGATTGGGCAGCAGCCAGTCGTGCGAGGTGCCCCCCGCCATCGTCCACATCACGCCGAAGCCCGCCGCATCCTCGTTCTTCCACGGGTCGCGGCCAAAGAGGCCGAACGCGGCGAAGACGATACAGATGGTCAGCAGCAGCCAGCGCGGCAGGGCGCTGGTGGCGGAGGCGGTCAGTCGAATGGCTGGCTTCATGCAGTACGAAGGGAGACGGATAAACCGGGCGTGTTCGAGCGGGCGGCTCGCACGCGGGGGTCAAGCAGGCATGCGCGGCAGACGGTACACCCGGCCGTGTGCCGTGGAGCAATCCGGCATTCTAGCCGGGCCGGCGATCGCGCGTCACGGCGTTAGCCGCGGGATAATCCACAGAAACATCTAAAAAGGGGCGGTAGGTCGCACCCTTATAGCTGCTGGACGGCGCAACGGTGGCGCGGGCAACAAAAAAGGGCAGCGTATGCTGCCCTTTTTGTGCACGTTCAATGCGGGACCGGCCAGCAGCCGGTGCGGCGAGGTGCTTACTTGCCGGCCTTGCCCGAGGCGCGTGCGCCGAACTTCTTGTTGAACTTCTCGACACGGCCTGCCGTGTCCATGATCTTTTGCGTGCCCGTGTAGAACGGATGCGATTCCGACGACACTTCGATCTTGGCGAGCGGGTAGGTCTTGCCGTTGAATTCGGCGGTTTCGCGCGTCTGGATGGTCGAGCGGGTCACGAACTTGAAGTCGTTCGAAACGTCGATGAACAGGACTTCGCGGTAATCCGGGTGAATGCCTTCTTTCATGGTTATTCCTTAAATCTGGCGGTAGCCAACCCGCGTGCCTGCAACACCATGTTGCCGACTTTGCCCGCGCGAGCCACTTACCCAAGGGTCGAAAAACGGCGATTATGCCAGATAATCAGCCGGTTGGCGAATTTTTGAGGCTCCCGCGCGTCAGGTTTCAGGCCGGCTGGCCGGCCAGTGCGCCCACGCGCGCCGGGTCCTGGCGGTAATAGCGCGCGAGCAGCCGGTAAAGCTCGGGATATTCCGCCTCGAATGCCTTCGGTTTGACGAAAAGCGCCTCGCTGCACACCGCGAAGAACTCCGACGGGTGGTCGGCGGCATAGGGATCGATCAGCGAATCGCGCTCGAAGCGCGCCCAGCGCCGCTCCGGCACGGCGTCCACCTTGTCGCAGAACTGGTCGTAGGCGTTGTCGAACACGTCGGCCCACGCCTGCGCGTCGAGCGGGGCGTGCCAGCGCCGAAAGAGGGGCGGATGGCCGTCGGCCTCGCCGTTAAGCATGTCGATCTTGTGCGCGAACTCGTGGATCACGACGTTGTACGCGTCGCTGCCATCGGTCATCTGCGCGTCTTCCCACGAGAGGATCACGGGGCCGCCTTCCCACGCCTCGCCGCTCGCGTCGTGTTCCACCTCGTGGACCACGCCGTCCTCGTCCTCCACGGTCTTGCGGATCACGAATTCGCCCGGATAGACGACCACGCCCACCCAGCCCTTGTAGAGATCGAGTGAAAGATTGAGCACGGGCAGCGACGCCTGCGCGGCGATCGCTACGCTCATCGGGTCGGTCAGCTCGAGATCGTGCGCCGTGGAGAACTCTTTTTGCGCGAGGAAAAGGCTCGTCATCTCGCGCAGGCGCACGAGGTCGGCGGCGTCGAGGTGCTTGAGAAAGGGCAAGCCCGCGAGCGTCGCCTGCCAAAGCGCGTCGTCGATCGCGTAGGTGCGCAGCGCCTTTTCGCGGCGGCGCGCGTCGAACCAGTGAGAGAGTTTCGAAAGCATCGCTGGGTGTGTTTTCCCGTGCGTCTGGATGTCGTTCAATCGATCTGCTTTTGCCACGCGGCGAAGATCCCGCCGCACACCGCCACGCCGATCAGGAAGTAAAACCCGTCGAGCGAACTCAGGAAGCTCGCCTGCTGCGCGACCATGCGGCTCACCTGCGCGAGCGCGAATCCGTGCGCTTCGCTCGCGGAGCGGCCCATCAGTTCGAAGGAATGCGTCAGCGCGGCGTAGGTGCTCTGGAACGCCGGGTTGAACGGATTCACGAACTCGGCGAGCCGCGTCTGGTGCAGCGCGAGCCGGTGCTGCTCGACGATGATAACGGTGGCTGTGGCGAACGATATCGTCAACTGCCGGACGATGTTTTTCAAGCGGTAACCGTGCGTGAATTCTTCGATCGCGAAGATGCGGAACGTGAGATTGGCGACGGGCAGCACGATGAAGAGCAGCAGCAGGCCACGCAGCAGCAGCGGCGGGATGAGCCAGGCTTCGCTTGCCTGCGGCGTGAGCCGCGTCATCCAGAACGAGATGAACGCCGAGAGCACGAAGCCGGGCACGATGATCCACTTTTTGTGCGTAATGAGCTTCGCGTAGCGGAAATAGAAAAAGAGGGCGCCGGCCGAGATGAGCGACGTGATGCCGGTGAGGCGTCCGGCGTTTTCGACGGGGTAGTTGAAACCGCCTTCGAGCAGCCGCGAGACCAGGTAGCTGAGCGCCGTGCTCAGGTAGTAGTAGACCATGTAGAGCAGCAGGCCCACCCGGAACGGCTTCTCGCGCAGCGCGTGCAGGCGCATGAGCGGCTTCGGATGATGCCACTGGTGCCAGCCGAACCAGGCGAGCGCCGTGATCCCGACGAGCGTGAGCAGAATGATTTCCGGCGACGCGCTGAAGAGTTCGAAGCGCACCTGCTGCATGGCGATCTGCAGCGCGCCCTGTGCAAACGCGAAGATGAGGTACGGCCAGAAGTGCGCTTCGCCGCGCTCCTCAGGCAGCAAGTGGCCCGTCTCGGGCAGCGCGAGCAGGGCCAGCACGGCATAGAGCACGCCTGCGGGCGCGGAAAACGCGAACAGGGCGCGCCAGTCGAAATGCGCGACGAGCTGCCCGCCCACGAGCGGTGCGAGCGCGCTGGAGAGCACGATGAGAATGAGGAACGCGCGCGTTGCCACTGGACGCTGCTGCGGCGTGAAGCTGATCTGGATGAGGATGCGGCAGGTGCCCATCATCGGGCCGATGAAGTAGCCCTGGAAGCCGCGCGCGAAGGCAAGCTCGATCGACGATTCGCAAAGTGCCGCCGCGATCGCGCCGACGGCATAGAGCAGCAGGCAGCTCCCCACGTAGCGGCGGTAGCCCATGCGCTCCACCCACCATTGCTGCTGCAGGATGCCCAGAACGGCGCACACGGCGTAGGCGCTCGACGACCAGACGAGCTCGTCGGGCGACGCGTTGATGCCGCCCGCGATATGGCTCGTGAAGAACGAGAAGATCGCGTTGTCGTAGTAGTCGAGACCGGTCGCGAGGGCGAGCACCCACGGGAAAAAGTCGCCGCGCAGGCGCGCCGCGCTGAAGATCGGCTCGCGAGGCTGGGCCGTGCTCATGCCGATTCGTCGTTCTCGCGTGCGTTGCCCGAAGGCTCTGCCGGTCCGCCGCCCGTCGCGGCCGCGGCCGCCTTGCGTCGCCGCGTGGCGGCGAGGCGCTGCTCGATCAGCTGATCGGACGGCTCTCCCGCGAGGCGCCGCTGCAGGTAGTCGAGGTCGTCGGCCAGCTCCATGCGCACCGTCTGCGCCTCCTTCAACTCGCGGCGCACGGCCGCGATGCGCGTGTCCAGCGTCTCGATCTGCTGCGCGAGCGCGTCGGCGATCTGCTGGAGCGACTCGTGCGAATAGCGCCGGCGGCCTTCGCCAACCTGTTCGAGCGGCCGCTTGAGCATTTCGGTGATGCCGTGCAGCGAAAAGCCGAGCGCGCGCAGCCGCAGGATGCGCGCAAATTGCTCGAGGTCGTGCTCGTCGTAGAGCCGGTAGCGGCCTTCGCTGCGCGAGGGGCTGACGAGCCCCCGCTCTTCGTAATACTTGAGCGTGCGCGGCGTGACGTTCAGGCGCTCGGCGGCGTCGCGCACCGTGAGCAGCGCGGGGGAATCCTTGGGCATGGGGAACTCTTTTTTCGCCGGGACGCGATCAAGACACGCTGCGCATTATACTTCAACGTGAACGTGCACGTACAGGTTGCGAGGTGCAGCGATCCGCTGCCGGAAAAGAAAAACGCCCGCGAAGTCGCGGGCGTTTTGCGGTGATTCGAGCGGGCGAGGGCCTTTAGCCGCCGCGGCGCATCATGTCGAAGAACTCGGAGTTGTTCTTCGTCTGGCGAATCTTGTCGAGCAGGAATTCCATGGCCTCGACTTCGTCCATGTCGTGGATGAACTTGCGCAGCACCCAGATCTTCTGGAGGATGTCCGGCTTGATCAGCAGTTCCTCGCGGCGCGTGCCCGACTTGTTCAGGTTGATCGACGGGTAGACGCGCTTTTCCGCGAGACGGCGCTCGAGGTGCACTTCCATGTTGCCGGTGCCCTTGAACTCTTCGTAGATCACGTCGTCCATGCGGCTGCCGGTTTCGATCAGCGCCGTGCCGATGATGGTGAGCGAGCCGCCTTCTTCGATGTTACGTGCCGCGCCGAAGAAGCGCTTCGGACGCTGGAGCGCGTTGGCATCCACACCGCCCGTGAGCACCTTGCCCGATGCGGGCACAACGGTGTTGTAGGCGCGCGCGAGACGCGTGATCGAGTCGAGCAGGATCACGACGTCGTGCTTCATTTCGACGAGGCGCTTGGCTTTCTCGATCACCATTTCGGCGACCTGCACGTGACGCGCAGCCGGTTCGTCGAAGGTCGAGGCGATCACTTCGCCCGCCACCGAGCGCTGCATTTCGGTCACTTCTTCCGGGCGCTCGTCGATCAGCAGCACGAACAGGACCACGTCGGGGTGGTTCTGCTTGATGGCGTGCGCGATGTGCTGGAGCATCACGGTCTTGCCGGACTTGGGCGAAGCGACCAGCAGGCCGCGCTGACCCTTGCCGATAGGCGCGATCATGTCGATGATGCGGCCCGTCACGTTCTCCTCACCGCGCATCTCGCGCTCGAGCAGCAGCACCTTGTTCGGGTGCAGCGGCGTGAGGTTCTCGAACATGATCTTGTGCTTCGAGGCTTCCGGCGGCTGGCCGTTGACCTTGTCCACCTTCACGAGCGCGAAATAGCGTTCGCCGTCCTTCGGCGTGCGCACTTCACCTTCGATCGTGTCGCCGGTGTGGAGGTTGAAGCGGCGGATCTGCGACGGGCTGATATAGATATCGTCCGTGCTGGCGAGATACGAGGTTTCCGGCGAGCGCAGGAAGCCGAAGCCGTCGGGGAGCACTTCGAGCGTGCCGTCACCGAAGATCGTTTCGCCCGTCTTGGCGCGCTTTTTGAGAATCGCGAACATGAGTTCCTGCTTGCGCAGGCGGTTCGCATTTTCGATCTCGAGGCCATTGGCCATCTCGATCAATTCAGACACGTGCAGAGACTTGAGCTCGGAAAGATGCATACGGAGAACCCGTCGGGGAGGAGTGCGACGAAAAGAATGGGGGAAAAGAAGCGAGCGGAACCGCTCAAGGACTTTTGGTTGAAACTTCGCTTCAAGCTTGCTTGAAACTTTTATAAGGGCGCCGGTAGACGCTTTATGAATTCTAGCATAGCACACGCCAGAAACCGTCAGTGAAGACCGACAGCAAGTTTCGGCGTGTTTTTATGGTGCGTGTTGTCGCGTGACAACACGCACCGTTGCTTGGCTCATCCCCTTGCTGGCCGGGCGATGCGCCCGGACGGGGAGGGGCGGCCAGCGAGGAAGTTACAGGTGGCTGTCGAGGAACGCGGTGAGCTGCGACTTCGAGAGCGCGCCGACCTTCTGCGCCGCCACGGCGCCGTTCTTGAAGAGGATCAGCGTGGGGATACCGCGCACGCCGAACTTCACCGGCGTCGACTGGTGCTCGTCGACGTTGATCTTCGCGACCTGAAGGCGCTCGCCATAATCCTTCGCGACTTCATCGAGAATCGGCGCGATCATCTTGCACGGGCCACACCACTCGGCCCAGAAGTCCAGCAGCACGGGCTTGTCGGATTTCACGACGTCCTGTTCGAACGATGCGTCGCTGATATGCTTGATTTGTTCGCTCATTGTATGAATACCTCTTTCGATTCGAGGCCGAGTAAATTGCTCGCCACGATACACCAAAACTGAAAATTCTTCCGGGGCCGCCTGGGCGGCCAGACCGAACCCCAGTCATACGTCCGAATCACACGCCCTTCGCACGCAAACCGCGTGGCCCAGCCGATTGCCGACGCCAGTGTAGCCTAAATCCCTATGCGTTGCCGACGGTGATAGTACTCATGCCGCAAGCAGGGTTTCCGTCCTCCAGGCCACATTCGGCGGCACATTCTGGCGGCGGCGCGAGCCTTTTCGCGGGGGCCATTTCGTGCGGTACCTCGTGCTCCTGCACGCTATCTGGAGGCGATGCGAGCCATTGCAAGGGGGTAGCTACCTGGGCGCGCAACGATGCCCGGCGCGGCTCGGCGCGTTTTTTCGCACTGCAGCAGTCGCATTGGCGCGCGACCGATGTTAGAATGCGCCGTGACGGGCCTCCTCGCATGGAGGGGCGGTCAACCTGGTCAGGTCGGGAACGAAGCAGCCACAGCCGTTTTCCGCCAGTGCCGAGGGTCAGGCTCGTCACCTTCCTCTTTTCTTCCGTTTTTCTCCGCAGATACGAGATTGACGCCGCGCAATCGACTGCGCGACGCGGTTCTTCGTTCGTCGTGTTTGTCACGCCTGCATCGCCACTGTTTTCGTCGTCCGCAATCGCCGGCTCGCGCCATTGCGCGGCGGCCGCGAACCGGGCATTGGCCGCCTTTCGATTCATCCGGACGCGCGAGCGTTGCTGATACAATTTCCAGATGACCTATCAAGTTCTCGCACGCAAGTGGCGACCGAAGGATTTCGCTTCGCTCGTCGGACAGGAGCACGTGGTGCGCGCGCTCACGCATGCACTCGACGGCGGCCGCCTGCATCACGCGTACCTCTTCACAGGCACGCGCGGCGTGGGCAAGACGACGCTGTCGCGTATCTTCGCCAAGGCGCTCAACTGTGAGACCGGCGTGACGTCGAAGCCCTGCGGCGTGTGCCGCGCGTGCCGGGAAATCGACGAAGGGCGTTTCGTCGATTACGTCGAGATGGATGCGGCGAGCAATCGCGGCGTGGACGAAATGGCCGCGCTGCTCGAGCGTGCGGTCTACGCGCCGGTCGATGCGCGCTTCAAGGTCTACATGATCGACGAAGTGCACATGCTCACGAACCACGCCTTCAACGCGATGCTGAAGACGCTGGAAGAGCCGCCGCCGCATGTGAAGTTCATCCTCGCGACGACGGACCCGCAGAAGATTCCGGTCACGGTGCTCTCGCGCTGCCTGCAATTCAATTTGAAGCAGATGCCGGCGGGCAACATCGTGGAGCATCTCACGCATATTCTCGGAGAAGAGAAGGTCGAGTTCGAGGCGCAGGCGCTGCGCCTGCTCGCGCGCGCCGCAGACGGCTCGATGCGCGACGCGCTTTCGCTTACCGACCAGGCCATCGCGTATTCGGCCAACCAGGTCACCGAAGAAGCGGTGCGCGGCATGCTCGGCGCGCTCGATCAAAGCTATCTGATCCGCATGATCGACGCGCTCGTGGCCGGCGACGGCGCGAACGTGCTCGCCATCGCCGACGAAATGGCGCTGCGCAGCCTGTCGTTTTCCGCCGCGCTGCAGGACCTCGCGAGTCTGTTCCATCGCATTGGCTGGGCGCAATTCGCGCCTTCATCGGTGCTCGACGAGTGGCCCGAAGCCGACGACATTCGCCGTTTCGCGGAAGCGTTGAGCCCGGAGCAGGTCCAGCTTTTCTATCAGATCGCGACCCTCGGGCGCAGCGAACTCGGCCTGGCACCCGACGAATACGCTGGCTTCACGATGACGCTCCTGCGCATGCTGGCGTTCGAGCCTTCCGTGAGCGCGGGCAGCGTGGGCAGTGCGCCTGTGTCGAAGCCCGCTGCGGCCGGTGCGGGCGCGCGTGCGGCGGCTCCGGTAGCGGCGTCGGCGCGCAGTGCGGCGCCTGCCGCTGCGCAGCCAGTCGTGCCGAAGCCCGCCGCCCCGCTGCCGCAGCCGACCGAAGCCGCACCGGCGAAGATGCCCGATGCCGAGCCGCAAGCGAGCGCGTCCGCGCCTGCGCTTGCGCCGCTCGCGAGGCCCGCGGACGAAGCGCGCGTCGTCCCGCCCTGGGAGGACGAGGGCGAGTCCGCGCCGAACCCGGGCGCAGCGCCACAAGCTGCGCCTGTGGCACCGGTCGAGCCGGCTGCGGCCGCTCCCGCGCCAGAAGAGACACAAGCTGTGCAGAGCGTGGCCGCTGCGCCCGCGCCGCAATTCGAGTCTCGTGAGGAACCCGCCGCTGCGGCATCCGCGCGTGGTGGTGCAAGCGCTGCGCTCGACGTGCTGCGCAGCAAGGGCATGCGCGTTGCCACGGGCCGTCCCGCTGCCGCTGCCGGCGCGAGCGCCCCGGCGCCCGCGCCGAAGGCCGCACCGCGCATGGAAGTGAAGGTGCCGACGCCCGATCCGGCTCGCCGCGCCGCCGCGCACGAAGCGCAGGCACGACAGACGCCGCGCAACGCAAACGCGCAGCAAGACGCTTCGGGCGCGCCGCCGTGGGACGATATTTCACCCGACGACTATGTGCCGCTCGGCGCCGATGACGCGTACTTTGCGCCGCCCGACGACGGCTTCGTGCCTCCTTACGACAGCGAGCCGTCCGCGCCGCGCGCCGCCGCTGCGATGCCGACGCCGTCGCCGGCCGTGGTCGATGTGAGCAAGCTGCCGCCGGGCATTGCGCTCGATCCGATCGGTTTCACGGGCGACTGGCCTGCGCTTGCCGCCACGCTTTCGCTCAAGGGCATCTCGTACCAGCTCGCGTTCAACAGCGAGCTGACGGCGCTCGAAGGCACGCTCCTCAAATTGAGCGTGCCGGTGCCGCAGTACGCCGAAGCCTCGCAGGTCGCGAAGCTCAAGACGGCGCTTGCCGAGCGGCTTGGCAAGACCGTTGAAGTGAGCGTGGAAGTCGGTCCCGCGCGCCGCACGGCGGCCGCGCTCGACGCCGCCGATCGCGCCCAGCGTCAACGCGAAGCCGAGCGCGAGATCGGCGCCGACCCCTTCGTGCAGCAACTGATTCGCGATTTCGGCGCGAGCATCGTGCCGGGCTCGATCCGGCCGGTCGCGCCGGAAGCCGCATCGGGCGGCACTCAGGCCGCCCACTGATTTGCGCCGCGCGCGGCGCGCAGAGCGTCGCGCGCTTTTGAGCGCATCGATTCGAACGACTACGATCCAGAAGGAGCAGTGACTATGTTGAAAGGCCAACTCGCAGGGCTCATGAAGCAAGCCCAGCAGATGCAGGAAAACATGAAGAAGATGCAGGAGCAGCTTGCCCAGATCGAAGTCGAGGGTCAGGCTGGCGCCGGTCTCGTCAAGGTCACGATGACCTGCCGCAACGACGTGCGCCGCGTGTCGATCGATCCGAGCCTGCTCACGGACGACAAGGACATGCTCGAAGACCTCGTGGCCGCGGCGTTCAACGACGCGGTGCGCAAGGCCGAAGCCACGTCGCAGGAAAAGATGGGCGGCATGACCGCCGGCCTGCCGCTGCCGCCGGGCTTCAAGATGCCGTTCTAAGGAACGTGGCGAGCGCCGCGTCTGCGTGAGGCAGGCCGGCGCCCGCGTGTCCCGCGTGCCTCGTCGCGACCCGGCAGGGCTGCGCGGCGTCACGGCGTCGAATGTAGCAAGCAGTAGCAAGCAGTAGCAAGCAGTAGCAAGCAACACCAGGCAGCAGGAAGCACCCCGAAGCAGGTTCCGCTTCAAACCCCCGTCGCGCATCTCGCGCTGAATCCGCATGAAACAACCTTCCGCTCTCGCCGCTCTCGTCGAGGCGCTGCGCGTGTTGCCCGGTGTCGGGCCGAAGTCGGCGCAACGCATGGCCTATCACCTGATGCAGCACGACCGCGACGGCGCCGAAAAGCTCGGCAACGCGCTCCTGTTCGCGACCGGGAATCTGAAGCACTGCGAGAAGTGCAATACCTTCACCGAAGCTCAGGTGTGCGAAACGTGCCTCGACGAGGAGCGTGACCCTACGCTGCTGTGCGTCGTCGAAACGCCGGCCGACCAGATCATGCTCGAACAGACCATGACGTACCGCGGTTTGTATTTCGTGCTGATGGGGCATCTGAGTCCGCTCGACGGCATCGGTCCGAAAGAGATCCATTTCGACCGGCTCGTGAAGCGCGCGTCGGATGGCGTCGTCAAGGAAGTGGTGCTCGCCACCAATTTCACGAACGAGGGCGAGGCGACGGCCCACTATCTCGGTCAGACGCTCAAGGCGCGCGGACTCGCCGTCACGCGTCTCGCACGCGGCGTGCCGGTGGGTGGCGAGCTCGAATATGTCGACGCGGGCACCATCGCGCGGGCCATGCTCGACCGGCGCTCGATGTAGCGTCCCGCCAGGCTTCGATCGCGGCGCACTCGATGTGGTGCCGCTCGCCGAACAGAATGAAAGGAGACCCCATGAGTGCAGCCGCCCCTTCCCACGATTCCCCCCATTCCCGGTCGAACGCATCCGCAGCGAAAGGCACGGGCCCGCTCGCGGGCGTCAAAGTCCTCGAACTCGGCACGCTGATCGCCGGTCCGTTCGCCGCTCGCTTTCTCGGCGAATTCGGCGCCGAGGTCATCAAGATCGAAGACCCCAAGGGCGGCGATCCGCTGCGCAAATGGCGCAAGCTCTACCCGGAAGCGGGCGGCACGTCGCTCTGGTGGGCCGTGCAGGCGCGCAACAAGAAGTCCGTCACGGTGAATCTCAAAGCCGAAGAGGGCAAGGAGATCGTGCGGCGGCTCGCGAAGGAAGCCGATATCGTCATCGAGAATTTCCGGCCCGGCCTGCTCGAAAAGCTCGGGCTCGGCTACGACGTGCTCTCGAAGCAGAATCCCGGCCTCGTGATGGTGCGGCTCTCGGGCTACGGCCAGAGCGGCCCGTATCGCGACCGTCCGGGCTTCGGCGCGATCGCCGAATCGATGGGCGGCCTGCGCCACATCACCGGCTATCCCGATCTGCCGCCGCCGCGCATCGGCATTTCGATTGGCGACTCGATCGCTGCGCTGCACGGCGTGATCGGCGCGATGATGGCGCTCCATCATCGCAACATGAACGGAGGCAGCGGCCAGATCGTCGATGTCGCGCTCTATGAGGCCGTGTTCAACATGATGGAGAGCGTGGTGCCCGAGTACGGCATGTACGGCATGGTGCGCGAGCGCACCGGCGCGTCGCTGCCGGGCATCGTGCCGTCGAATACGTACCCGTGCCGGGACGGTAGCATCGTGATCGGCGGCAACAGCGATCCGATCTTCAAGCGCCTGATGATGGCCATCGACCGCGCGGACCTCGCGAACGATCCGCAACTCGCCCACAACGACGGCCGCGTGCCGCGCACGGCGGAGATCGACGGCGCAATCGCGGCGTGGCTTTCCACGCGCACCATCAACGAAGCGCTCGACGTGCTCAATGCCGCCGACGTGCCCGTGGGCCGCATCTACAGCGTGGCCGACATGTTCGCCGATCCGCAGTTCGCGGCGCGCCAGATGATCCAGCAGTTCCGCTGGCAAGCGCCGGGGCAGCAAGAAGGCGAAGGCGTGGACATCGCGCTGCCCGCGGTCACGCCCAAGCTTTCGGCGACGCCCGGCGACACGCGCTGGCTTGGTCCCGCGCTGGGCGAGCATACGGATGAAGTCCTGAGGACGCTGGGCTACGACGCGGACCACATCGCACGGTTGCGCGAGCAACACATCGTCTAAGGCGAGTGCCTTATGCAAGACGGCTCGCCGGTGAACCACCGGCGAGCCGTTTTCGCTTTGCGTCCTGCGTGGCAGGAAACGTTCAGGGCTCGATCACGATCTTGCCCGTCACCTTGCGCGAGGCCATGTCCTTGAGCGCCTGCGCGGCGTCGGCGAGCTTGTAGCGCTTCGAGACGTACGGCTTGAGCTTGCCTTCACCGATCCAGCCCATCATCTGCGTGAACGCTGCCGCATTGTGCTGCGGTTCGCGACGCGCGAAATCGCCCCAGAACACGCCGACGAGGCTCGCGCCCTTGAGCAGCGCGAGATTGAGCGGCAGCCTCGGAATCTCTCCATTCGCGAAGCCGACCACGAGATAGCGGCCGCGCCAGCCGATGCTGCGGAACGCCGGTTCCGCATACTCGCCGCCCACCGGGTCGTAGATCACGTCGGGGCCTTTGCCGTCGGTGAGCGCCTTGATGCGCTCGCGCAAGTCCTCGGTGCTGTAGTTGATGGTGGCGTCCGCACCGAAGCGGCGGCAGACTTCGAGCTTCTCTTCGCTCGAGGCGGCCGCGATCACGCGCGCGCCGAGCACCTTGCCGATTTCGACAGCCGCGAGGCCCACGCCGCCCGCCGCGCCGAGCACGAGCATCGTTTCGCCTGCGCGCAGGGCCGCGCGATCGACCACCGCGTGATGCGACGTGCCATACGCGAGCGTGAAGGCGGCGGCCGTCGCGAAATCGGCGCCTTCGGGCAGCGCCACGCACGCCGATGCGTCCGCAAGCGCCTGCTCGGCGAACGCGCCAGTGCCCACATAGGCCACTACGCGCGTACCGGGCGCGAGCTTCACGCCTTCGCCCGCCGCGCGCACGACGCCCGCGAGTTCGGCGCCGGGCGTGAAGGGCAGCGGCGGCTTCATCTGATACTTGTTCTCGATGATGAGTACATCGGGAAAATTCACGGCCGCGGCCTTCACGTCGATCACGACCTGACCGGGGCCCGGCACGAGGTCGGGCGAGTCTTCGAGCGTGAGCGAGTCGGGTGGTCCGTACTGGTTGCAGCGGATTGCGCGCATCGTGTCTCCTGTCTTTTCCGGTTCGGTTGCTTGCAGTTGCGTCGGTCATGCATTCGCTACCGCGGGACAGTGTACGGCAATCCGCCGCAATGCGAACGATCGTGCGATTTATTTCGCGTCGATGACCGGGTGTCTTTCGAGCCGTGCCGTGGATGCGAATGCGCCCCGCACCGGCGCATGATTTCGACGTGCAGCCCAGCGGCAGACACGCCCTGGCGTATGGGCCGGGCTGTCGTTCGCGTGCCTTCTTTCCTCGGTTACAATCGCTCGATGCGAATACTACTCAGCAACGACGACGGTTACCTCGCCCCCGGCCTTGCGGCGCTGTATGAAGCGCTCAAGCCGCTCGGCGAAGTCACGGTCATGGCGCCCGAGCAGAACTGCAGCGCCGCATCGAACTCGCTTACGCTGTGGCGCCCGCTGTCGGTGTTGCGATCGGCGAGCACCGGCTTCTATTACGTGAACGGCACGCCCACCGACTCGGTGCACATCGCACTCACGGGCATGCTCGACCAGCAACCCGACCTCGTGGTCTCCGGCATCAACAACGGCCAGAACATGGGCGAGGACACGCTGTACTCGGGCACGGTGGCCGCGGCGACCGAAGGCATTATGTTCGGCTTGCCGGCCATCGCGTTCTCGCTCGTCGATAAAGACTGGGTGCATCTCGATTCCGCCGCGCGCGTCGCGGCCGAGATCGTTGCGCATTACCTCGCGAACCCGCTGCCGGGTCATCCGCTGCTGAACGTCAACATTCCGAACCTGCCGTACGAAGAGCTTGGCGACTGGCGCGTCACACGCCTCGGCAAGCGTCATCCTTCGCAGCCCGTGATCCGCGAGACCAACCCGCGCGGCGAGCCGATTTACTGGATCGGGCCGTCGGGCAGCGCACGCGATGCGAGCGAGGGCACGGACTTCCACGCGGTAGCGAACGGCCATGTGTCGATCACGCCGCTGCAACTCGATCTCACCCATACGCAAATGCTGTCCGCGACGCACGACTGGGCGCGCAAGGGCGGCAGTGCTTCATGACGGGCGAGCGCACGAAGCGTTTTCCGCTCGGGCTTGCGGATCTCGTACGCGAGCCGCGCCGGCGCGACGCGCGTCCGGGCGAAGCACGCCCCTCGCTCGCGAACGCGGGCAACAGCAGTCCGTCGAAACCGGGCGTCGGCACACTCGCGAAGCCCGGCGCGAAGGTAGGTAATCCGGCCGTCGCGAAGTCCTCCGTGAGCACACCGTTCAAGGCGCCGCCTGCGAAGCCGGTCAATGCGAAGCCGGTGAGCGCAAAGCCGGCGGGTTCGATCAAGCCTGCGCATCCTGCCGGCAACGCTGCCGCGCCGCGCGCCGCCATGCCGGGCGGCGTGAGTGTGCCGCGTGCTGCTGTGGCCGTCACGGGCGCGCCCGCCGTTGCGCTCAACGGCGCGCATGCGCTGACTTCGGAACGCATACGCGAACGCATGGTCGAACGCCTGCGTGCGAACGGCATCGCCGATGCGCGCGTGCTCCAGGCGCTCGCGGCCGTGCCGCGCCACATGTTCATCGATCCGGGTCTCGCGACCCAGGCCTACGAAGATGCGGCGTTGCCGATCGGTCATCACCAGACCATCTCAAAGCCTTCCGTGGTCGCGCGCATGCTCGAGCTCGCGGGCGCGGGCCGCGTGCTGGAGCGCGTGCTCGAAATCGGCACCGGCTGCGGCTATCAGGCAGCGGTGTTGAGCCAGATCGCACGCGACGTGTATTCCATTGAGCGCATCAAGCCGTTATACGAGCGCGCGAAGACGAATCTTCGTCCGCTGCGTATCCCGAATATCCGCTTGCACTACGGCGACGGACGGCTCGGTTTGCCGTCGGCGGCGCCGTTCGACGCGATCGTGATCGCTGCTGCGGGCTTCGACGTGCCGCAGGCGCTGCTCGAGCAGCTCGCCATTGGCGGGCGGCTCGTGGCGCCGGTCGCGGTGTCCGGCACCCAGAGTGCCGCCGGCGAAGCGACGCAGGTCCTCACGCTCGTCGAGCGTACGGGGCCGGCGCAGTGGCGGGAGTCACGCCTGGATCGCGTTTTCTTTGTCCCCTTAAAATCTGGAGTGATCTGAATCCGATGAGTATGTTGCGCGCGATCAAAAGAAACCGCCTGAATGTCGACCTGCCCGAAGCCACGCTGATCGCAGCCCAGCGCGGCGCCGCGGTCGCCGCGCTCTGTCTTCTGGCCGCCTGCGCCACGCGACTCGATCAGGCACCCGTGGTGGACCGCACCGCGCCGCTCGGCACGGCGGCTGCACAGCCGCCGGTGCCGCTCGGGCCGCCGCCTCCGGGATATTACCGGGTGAAGCCGGGCGACACTCTCTATAGGATTGCGCTCGAAAACGGCCAGAATTATCGCGACATCGCGACGTGGAACAATCTCACCAATCCGAACCAGATTGAGGTGGACCAGTTGTTGCGCGTCGTGCCGCCGGGTGCGAATCCGTCGGCATACACGCCGGGTGTCGTGACCGCGCCGGTGCCGGGCGTGGGCGCTGCACCGGGCGCTCCGGCAGCCGGGACGCCGGCGCAGCCGCCGATCTACGGTTCGGGTGCGAACGCAGCCCCGCCGACGGCCGCCGTGCCGCCGCAGCCGGGTGCGAGCGGCGGCGATGTCGCCGCGGCGCCGGGCGGCAACATCGCGCTCACGTGGCCGGTGCGTGGTCCGGTGCTCAACGGCTTCGACGATACGAAGAACAAGGGCATCAATATTGGCGGTGCGTCGGGCGATCCTGTCAAGGCAGCCGGCGATGGACGCGTGGTTTATGCCGGAAATGGGCTGCGCGGTTACGGCAATCTCATTATCATCAAGCATGACGCGACGTTTTTGACCGCGTATGCACACAACCGGACTTTGATGGTAAAAGAAGGGGATGCGGTCACCAAAGGTCAGAAGATCGCCGAAATGGGCAATACCGACTCGGACCGGGTGATGCTGCATTTCGAAGTACGCCGTCAGGGTAAGCCCGTCGACCCACTGAAGTACTTGCCGCCGCAATAAAAGCGAGCCGACCATGCCGAAATCGAAGCGCCGTCTGCAGCAATCCGAGTCTGACAGCCAAGCCGCCCAGGTTTCGGTGGAGGACGGCGCGCAGGCGGGCGACGACGACGCGTCGCCCGAACTCGACGGCGGCCGCGACTACGAAGAGCGCGAGGAGCGTGAAGAGCGCGATTCGCAGTCCGACGAAGGCGGCTCGGGCGAGGGCACCGAAACCGCCGATGCCGCACCCGACGCCGACGATTTCCGCGCCATGCTGCAGGCCGAACTCACGGCCGACACCATCCAGCATTATCTGAACCGGATCAGCGTGAAGCCGCTCCTCACTGTCGAGGAGGAGCAGCGCTACTCGCGGCTCGCCAAAGCCGGCGAGTTCGAAGCGCGTCAGGTCATGATCGAGCGCAATCTGCGCCTCGTCGTCAGCATTGCCAAGGGTTACCTCAATCGCGGCGTGCCGCTGCTCGACCTGATCGAGGAGGGCAACCTCGGCCTCATGCACGCGATCGAAAAGTTCGATCCCACGCGCGGCTTCCGTTTCTCGACGTATGCGACCTGGTGGATCCGCCAGAGCATCGAGCGCGCGATCATGAACCAGGCGCGCACCGTGCGTTTGCCGGTGCACGTGATCCGTGAGCTCAACCAGGTGCTGCGCGCGAAGCGACATCTGGAGAAGAACTCGCTCAACGCCGATTCGGCCTCCGAGCGGCGCGACGCGAGCATCGACGACATCGCGTATCTCACGGGCAAGACCACCGAGGAAGTCACTGACATTCTCGCGCTCAACGAACACACGGCCTCGCTCGACGCTCCGCTCGACCTCGACCCGGCCAGCAGCCTGCTCGACCTGCTCTCGGACGACCAGAGCCAGTCGCCCGATGCCGAAGTGCAGCATCGCGAACTGGAAACGCTTACACGCGCGTGGCTCGGCCGGTTATCCGATAAGCATCGCCATGTCATCGAACGGCGCTTCGGGCTGAACCATATCGAGCCCGCCACGCTCGAAGAGCTGGCCGACGAAATGGGCCTCACCCGCGAGCGCGTGCGGCAGATCCAGCAGGAAGCGCTGGTGCGCCTCAAGCGCTTTTTCGCTTCGAACGGCGTGCGCAAGGACGCCGTACTTTAAACCCTCGCAGTCCATCTGAATGACAGTTCCTGTACTCGTATTCGACATCGAGACGATTCCCGATGTCGACGGCATTCGCCGTCTCGACGATCTGCCCGCCGCGCTCACCGACACCGAAGTCGCCGAGCACGCCTTCGCCGCGCGCCGCGAGAAAACCGGCAGCGATTTCCTGCCGCATCACCTGCAGCGTGTCGCTGCTATCTCGTGCGTATTTCGCGACGGCCAGGGCTTTCGCGTGCGCTCGCTCGGCACGCCCGAAGACGGCGAGGCGCGCCTGATCGATTCGTTCTACCGCACGATCGAGAAGTACTCGCCGCAGCTCGTGTCGTGGAACGGCGGCGGCTTCGACTTGCCGGTGCTGCACTATCGTGCGCTCGTGCACGGCATTCGCGCGGTGCGCTACTGGGAAACGGGTGAAGAGGACCGCGAGTTCAAGTGGAACAACTACCTTAGCCGCTACCACACGCGTCACACCGACCTGATGGATGTCCTCGCGATGTATCAGCCGCGCGCTAACGCACCGCTCGACGCGCTCGCGAAGCTCTGCGGTTTTCCGGGCAAGCTCGGCATGGACGGCGGCCAGGTGTGGACCGCGTTTCAGGAAGGCCGCATCGAGGAGATCCGCAACTACTGCGAAACCGACGTGGTCAACACGTATCTGCTCTATTGCCGGTTTCAGATGATGCGCGGCGGTTTCACAGAGCGCGAATATGGGGATGAGATCGAGTTCGTGAAGCAGTCGCTCGCCGCGGAATCCGCACCGCATTGGGGCGAGTATCTCGAGGCCTTCGCGAGCTAGGCACGGCGTCGTCCCTCAGCCGAGTTCGAACACGATCGGCTGATGATCCGAAGCCTGGGTCGCGCCGTCTATCTCACAGTTTCGCAAGCGTGGGCGCAAATCCTCCGTGATGAAGACGAAGTCGCACGCGAGCGGACCGTCCGACCATTGCTTCGTGTCATACACGCCGGCCGTTGGCGGCGGCGTCGCGCCCGCATGCAGCGCGGTCCACGCGTCGATGAAGGCTGGGCTGCCCGCGAGCGGTTCGAGCATGCGCGTGTACGCCTCGCTGCCCCACGCGCTGTTGAAGTCGCCGCAGACGATCGCGGATACTGGACGCGCGGTGCGGGCGAACGGGCCCACATCGTTTTCGGCGGGCGCGGGATGCGCCGCGTGATCGGCGGCTTCCTGCTGCAGGCGCCGCAGCTCGTCGACTTGCGCGAGCCGCTGGCGCAGCGAATAAAACTCCAGATGCGTGACCAGCACGCGCAGCGCGCCGCCCGGCACGTCGAGCACGGCTTCGAGCGCCACGCGTTGCATTGAGGGTGCGGTGGAGTCGGCGGGCCACGGCAGAGCATGGCGAAAAACCTGCGCGAGCGGCAAGCGCGTGGCGAGCGTGTTGCCGAACTGGCGGCGCGGCATCTGCGCCGTGCCTTGACTGGAGGCTCGCGCGCCACGCGGCGCAGGCAAGTCGGCGCCGATCGCCTCGATGACCGTATAGCCGGGCAGCAGCGCGCGCAGTTCGGCGAACTGATCGTCGCCGGGACCACCCGGCAGCGCCCGGAAGCCGCGCGTGATCTCCTGCAGGCACAGCACGTCGAAGTCGGCGAGGCGCTGCGCCTCGCGCACCGTGCGCGCGAGATCGACGACGCCAGAAGCGTCGCGGCCCCACTGCACATTCCAGCTCACCAGTTTCATCGGCACGCTCCTCGTATGGTGCGGCGGCGGTTCGCGCACGCATGTTTAACCCTAGCCTGTTTTTCCCGATATGTCGTATGACGAATGCGATGGCAGCGACGCAGAGGGGGCGCAGCGCGCCCAATCGGTCCAGTGCGCAAACGGCAGCGACGCAGCGCGGGCGCCGACTTCGACTACAATCTCGCCTTCGCCCACAATTCACTCATCGTCAGTCAGGAATCCGCTGGTGTCTCAAGCTGCCCCCGACCCTCAAGCCGAGCCTGCCCAGGCCGAGCCTATGCCGTCCACGCCCACGAAAAGGCGCAGCAAGCGCGAGCGCCGCGCCGAAAAGCGCGCCGCCATCGAAGCTTCGGTCGCTCATGCCCCCATTCTCGAGATCGAGTCGCTCGACATGGAGGCCCGCGGCGTTGGCCGCACCGTGACCGAGACGGGCGAGCCCGGCAAGGTGATCTTCGTCGAGGGCGCGTTGCCGGGCGAGCGCGTGACCTACCTGAGCTACCGCAAGAAGCCCACGTTCGAACAGGCGCAGGTGGTCGACGTGCTGCGCGAGAGCGCGATCCGCACGAAGCCGCAATGCGCGTTCTTCGGCACCTGCGGCGGCTGCTCGATGCAGCACCTCGACGTGCGAGCGCAGATCGCCGTCAAGCAGCGCGTCCTCGAAGATAACCTCATGCACCTCTCGAAGGTGCGCTCGGAGACGATGTTCCGGCCGATTCACGGGCCGTCGTGGGGCTACCGCTATCGTGCGCGCCTCACGGTGCGCAATGTGCCGAAGAAGGGCGGTGTGCTGGTCGGCTTCCACGAGAAGAAGAGCAGCTACGTGGCCGACATGACGAGCTGCGAAGTGCTGCCGCCGAACGTCTCGGCGATGCTCGTGCCGCTGCGTCATCTGGTGGCCGCGCTGTCGATTCGCGATCGCATGCCGCAGATCGAACTCGCCGTGGGTTCGAGCGTGACGGCGCTCGTGCTGCGCATTCTCGAGCCGCTCACGGCCGCAGACGAAGACCTGCTGCGCGCGTTCGCGGACGCGCACAACGTCCAGTTCTGGCTGCAGCCGAAGGGCCCGGACACGGTGTTCCCGTTCTATCCGCTCGACAAGGAGCTGGACTACACGCTGCCCGAATACGGCATTCGCATGCCGTTCAAGCCGACGGACTTCACCCAGGTCAATCACCAGATCAACCGCGTGCTGGTGGGCCGCGCGCTGCGCCTGCTCGCGCCCGAGGCCGGCGACCGCGTGCTCGATCTGTTCTGCGGTATCGGCAACTTCACGCTGCCGCTCGCGCGTCTCGCGCGCGAAGTGGTGGGGATCGAAGGCAGCGATACGCTGACGGCGCGCGCGCTCGAAAATGCCCGCGCCAACGGCGTGGACGGCCACACGTCGTTTGCGTGCCGCAACCTGTTCGAAGTCACCGCCGACGACATCCGCGCGCTCGGCCACTTCGACAAGTTCCTCGTCGACCCGCCGCGCGAAGGCGCGTTCGCCGTTTCCCAGGCGCTCGCGGAAATCGCGCAGAGCGGCAATGGCCCGCTGCCCAAACGCATCGTCTATGTGTCGTGCAGTCCCGGGACGCTGGCCCGCGACGCGGGCGTGCTCGTCAACGAGGCCGGCTATCGGCTCAAGGGCGCGGGCGTGGTCAACATGTTCCCGCACACGTCGCACGTGGAATCGATCGCGCTGTTCGAGCGCGACTGAGCAAACGCCGCGACAGCGCAGGCGCGTAGCCTGCGTTGCGGCCGCCGAAGCCAAAAAAAACGCCACGGGAAACCGTGGCGTTTTGCTTTGCTGCGGGCCTCAGGCTAGAGGCGCGGCGATCACCAGATCTGCCACCAGGACTTGTTTTCCTTGCCGGGACGGGCGTGACCGGTGATGTACGGGCTGTCCGGGAAGGTGCCGGCGAGCACGCGGCGCGTGTCTTCGGCGAGCTGCGGCTGATCGAGCTTCTGGTACGACAGGATCATGATGTGCAGCGCGTCTTCGATTGCCGGCGCGCTCTTGTAGTCCTGAATCGCGAGCTGCGCGCGGTTGATGGCCGCCACATAGGCGCCCCGGCGATAGTAGTAGTCGGCCGCGTGCACTTCGTGCGAGGCGAGCGCGTTCACGATGTAGCGCATGCGCTGGGCGGCGTCCGGCGCGTACTTGCTCTGCGGATACTTGTCGACCACCACCTTGAACGCGTCATACGACTCGCGTAGCGACTTCGGGTCGCGCTCGCTCATGTCCTGGCCCGAGAAGCGGCCGAACAGACCCAGGTCGTCGTTGAAGTGGATCATGCCCTTGAGATAGTACGCGTAGGCGATGTCCGGGTGATCCGGGTGCAACTGGATGAAGCGGTTGATCGCCTGGTCGGCGGCGTCGTTCTCGTTGTCCTTCCAGTTGCAGTAGGCCACGTTGATCTGCGCCTGCTGGGCGAAGTGGCCGAACGGGTCGCGGCCCTGGAGTGCTTCAAAATATTTTGCGCACTTGCCCCAGTCGCCGCCGGAGAGCGCGTCCTGGGCCTCCGTATATAATTTGTTGTTGTTCCACGCTGCCGTTTCGTCGGTCTTTTCCGGCAGGCCGTGGCAGGCCGCGACCACGGCGAACGCCGCGCCGCAAGCAGCAAGCCGAATGATGTTGCCAATCTTGCCGAGCGTGTTTGCTCGCGTCGCGCGCATTGCGTTTCGGGCCACCGCGTGTTGGGCCAGTTTCGTAATCGTGTTCAAGGCTCGCATTTATCCAGTCCAGCTTCAGGTCTACAGGTGACCCAGACTCAATGACCCGTACAGTTATTCCGGGGGCCGGCGCTCCCGGCGCCCAAAACAGCATCAGAGATTATAGCCTGGGCGATGCGCCCGATGACGCAGCCTCCAGTGAGGGGCTCGACGACGAACTCGCAGGCGAGGGCGTCGGCGGCGCCCCGCGTGCGCGCGGCGACGAAGCCCCGCGCTCGGTTCAGGTGCCAGATGAGCTCGCTGGCGAGCGCCTCGACAAGGTGCTCGCCAAGGTATTTCCGGAATTTTCACGCAGCCGTCTGCAGGGCTGGATCGAAGAGCAGCGCGTGCGCGTGGACGGCAAGCCGGCCAAGGTGCGCCAGCCGGTGCCGCTCGGCGCGACCATCGAGCTCGTGCCGGACCTCCTGCCCGAGCAGCTCGCGTTCACGCCCGAGCCGGTGCCGCTCGACATCGTCTACGAGGACGACGCCATCGTCGTCATCAACAAGCCCGCCGGGCTCGTCGTGCATCCGGCCGCGGGCAACTGGAGCGGCACGCTCCTCAACGGTCTCCTGCATCGTTATGGCGAAGCCGCGGCGGGTCTGCCGCGCGCGGGAATCGTGCATCGGCTCGACAAGGAAACGTCCGGGTTGATGGTTGTCGCGCGCACGCTAGAGGCGCAGACGGACCTCGTTCGCCAGCTGCAGGCGCGCACGGTCAAGCGCCGCTATCTCGCGCTCGTGTGGGGCAACATGGCCGACGAAGGCACCATCGATGCACCCATCGGCCGCGACCCGCGCGAGCGCACGCGCATGGCGGTGGTGAAGGGCGCGTCGGGCAAGCCCGCGCGCACGCACTTCCGGCGCATCGACAAGACGCTCTGGCACAACCAGCCCGTGAGCGCCATTCATTGCGACCTGGAAACGGGGCGCACACATCAGATTCGTGTTCACTGCGCGCACATCGGTCATCCGCTGCTGGGCGATCCGGTGTACGGCCACGCGCGCGGCAAGCGCTCGGTCGCGGCGCTGCCCGATGGCTTCGCGCGCCAGGCGCTGCACGCGTGGCGTCTCGGCCTCGTTCATCCGGTCACGGGCCGCTCGATGCAATGGCGCGCCGAAGTGCCCGACGACCTGGACGCGCTGATCGAGGCGCTCGGCTTCGGCGGCGAGGAAGACGAGGACGAAGCCGGCTTCGATGAGGACATGTTCGACAGCGCGTACACCGACGAAGGCTACGTGATCGGCAGCGACGAAGAAGATGACGAAGACGACGAAGACGACGAGCAAACCGAGGATAAGCACGCATGACGACCTGCCCGGAACTGACATCCGACGCTTTGCTGCATCCCGACTGGCAGGTTTCGCCGCGCGTACGCGCCCTGGTGACGACGCGCGACGGCGGCGTGAGCGAGCCGCCATTCGGGCGTTGGCAGGCGGCGCATGGCGGTGAAGGCGTGGATCTCCCCGGCGGCCTGAATCTCGGCCGCGGCTCCGGCGACGATCTTGCGCACGTCGAGGCGAACCGCGAGCGGCTGCTCGCGCATGCGGGCGTGCCGGCCGCGTGGCTCAAGCAGATCCACGGTCCGATCGTGGTCGACGCCGCGCAGGCGCTTGCGGCCGCGCGCGCGGGCGCCCCGCTCGAAGCCGATGCGAGCGTGAGCGCCGAGCCCGGCATCGCCTGCACGGTGATGGTGGCCGACTGCATGCCCGTCTTGCTCTGCGATGGCGAGGGCCGCGCCGTGGGCGCCGCGCACGCGGGCTGGCGCGGGCTGGCCGCGGGCGTCATCGAGCGCACGGCCGAGCGCGTCGCGGCGCTCGCCGGCTGTGCGACGGCCGACCTGCATGCGTACCTCGGCCCCGCGATCGGGCCGACGGCCTTCGAGGTCGGCGCCGACGTGCGCGACGCGTTCATGACCCATGCGGAGCAGGTCGACGCGGCGCGACGCGATGCCCATCGCGCCGCCACCGCGGCGGCCTTCGTGGCGCGCCCCGAGGCGAGCGCCAAATACCTCGCCGATCTTCCCGCGCTGGCGCGGCTGCGGCTCGATACGCTCGGCGTGCGCCACGTGAGCGGCGGCGACCTGTGCACGGTTACGCTGCGCGAGCGCTTCTATTCGTACCGGCGCGATCGCGTCACCGGCCGCATGGCCGCGCTGATCTGGCTCAATCCCTGACCTCGCTGCGCCGCGCCGCCGTCGTGAAACGGCGAGGCGGCGCGTGGCGAGTCAGACGATTTTTGTTGCGCTGCAGCTATTCCCGCAACGCACTGTGCTCCTCTCACGGTGCATTAGCTCCCCGATTGCCGCATTGCACTGCAAACGCTTGCCGCGACGGCGGATTTTCGTGCGCCAGACCGCACAGCAATGTGTCGCGGCAGTTAAACAATTGATTACATCGGGAAAACGATAATTAAAAAAATATCGCAGCGCGGCAAAATCGGGCACAAGCATTGACACGCTTTGCAATGGGGAGCAAGAATGTCCTTCACCCACGGGACAGGTCGTGACGAGCGCCGCAACGGCGCCCGTATGCGTACCACCTGCCTCTCAACCAGTCCTTCGGGACACATCGGTCAAAAGCAGGCATGACGGCATCTCAACGTTCCAAGACTGCCCCGGGCACGGGCGCCTCAACTGATGGTGCGACGCGCGGCAATCCGCCTTTTGCTCCCGACGCAGCCGGCATGCAGCAGTATCTCGACGCGTGGACGAACGCCTGGAAGAGCGCCCTGAATGCTGCGCAGCAAACCGGCGGCGCGGCGCAGCAAGCGCCCCTCGCGGGACTCGCGGCCAACTGGTGGCCGCCGGCGGGCAACGGCGCGCCGGTCAATCCTTTCGCTGCGGGTAATCCCTTTGCTGCAGGCAACCCTTTCGCTGCGTCCAATCCTTTCGCTGCGGGCAATCCATTTGCAGCCGGCAATCCCTTCGCCGCGGGCAATCCGTTCGCTGCCGGCAGTCCTTTCGGCGCAGCCAATCCGTTCGGTGGCGCGAACCCGTTCGAAGGTTTCAAGCTTCCCACGGCATCGATCGAACCCACGCGCCTTCAGCATCTGCAGGCGGAATATTCGCGCGACGCGCTCGACTTGCTGCGTCAGGCCACCGACACCACGCCCAAGGCGCCCGAACTCAAGGACCGGCGCTTCAGTTCCGACGCCTGGAAGGCCACGCCCGCGTATGCATTCACGGCGGCGTGGTATCTGCTCAACGCGCGCTACCTGCACGAACTCGTCGACGCGCTCGATACCGATGCGAAGACGCGCGAGCGCATTCGCTTCGCCGTTCAGCAGTGGACCGCGGCAGCTTCGCCCAGCAACTTCCTCGCGCTCAATCCCGACGCGCAGAGCGCCTTGCTCGAAACCCATGGCGAGAGCCTGCGCCAGGGTGTGATGAACCTGATCGGCGACATGTCGCGCGGCAAGATTTCGCAAACCGACGAGTCGCGCTTTGTGGTGGGCCGCAACCTCGCGACCACCGAAGGTTCGGTCGTATTCGAAAACGCGCTATTCCAGCTGATCCAGTACAAGCCGCGCACGGCCACCGTGCGCGAGCGGCCGCTTCTGATCGTGCCGCCGTGCATCAACAAGTACTACATCCTCGACCTGCAGCCCGAGAACTCGCTCGTCGCGTATGCGCTGGAGCAGGGGCAGCAGGTGTTCCTCGTCTCGTGGCACAACGGCGACGCGTCGATCGCGGACCGGTCCTGGGACGACTACATCGAAGAGGGCGTGCTCACGGCCATCGAGACGACGCGCAGCATCAGCGAGCGCGAGCAGATCAACACGCTCGGTTTTTGCGTGGGCGGCACGCTCCTCGCCACGGCGCTGGCCGTCGCCGCGGCGCGCGGCGAACATCCCGCTGCATCGATGACGCTGCTCACCGCGATGCTCGACTTCGGCGACACGGGCGTGCTCGATGTGTTCGTCGACGAAGCCCACGTGCAGATGCGTGAGCAGACCATCGGCGGCAAGAACGGCGGCACGCCGGGGCTCATGCGCGGCGTCGAGTTCGCGAACACGTTCTCGTTCCTGCGGCCCAACGATCTGGTCTGGAACTACGTCGTCGACAATTACCTGAAGGGCCGTACGCCCGCGCCGTTCGACCTGCTGTTCTGGAACAGCGACTCGACGAGCCTGCCGGGGCCGATGTACGCGTGGTACCTGCGCAATACGTACCTTGAAAACAAGCTGCGTGAGCCGGGCGCGCTCACGGTGTGCGGCGAGGAAGTGGATCTGTCGCGCATCGACGTGCCGACCTTCATCTACGGTTCGCGCGAGGATCACATCGTGCCCTGGCGCACGGCGTATGCGTCGGTGCCGTTGCTGTCCGGGCCGCTGAAATTCGTGCTTGGCGCGTCGGGCCATATCGCCGGCGTGATCAACCCGGCATCGAAGAACAAGCGCAGCTTCTGGAGCGTCGAGGCCGACGCGAAGCATCTGCCGGAAGAAGCCGACGACTGGTTCGCGGTTGCCGAGGAAAAACCCGGCAGCTGGTGGCCGACCTGGGCCGAATGGCTCGATCAGTACGGCGGCAAGAAGGTGAAGCCGCGTGCGCAAGCCGGCTCGGCGGAATTCCCCGAGATCGAGCCGGCGCCGGGGCGCTATGTGCAGCAGCGCGATTGAGGCAATTGAAACGCTTGCTGCGGAATTCGGATTAACAACTTGACGGGCGGGGCGCATGGCGCGCCACCAAGTCGCCCGGAGGATCTGGAAATGACTGACATTGTGATCGTTTCGGCCGCACGTACGGCAGTAGGCAAATTCGGCGGCTCGCTCGCGAAGGTGGCGGCGCCCGACCTGGGCGCGATCGTCATCAAGGCCGCGCTCGAGCGCGCGGGTGTGAAGCCCGAGCAGGTGAGCGACGTGATCATGGGTCAGGTGCTGACGGCCGGTTCGGGCCAGAACGTGGCGCGCCAGGCATCGATCAAGGCGGGCCTGCCCGCGGCCGTTCCCGCCATGACGATCAACAAGGTGTGCGGCTCGGGCCTGAAGGCGGTGATGCTCGCGGCCAACGCGATCATCGCGGGCGATTCGGACATCGTCGTGGCCGGCGGCCAGGAGAACATGAGCGCCGCGCCGCACGTGCTGCCGGGCTCGCGCGACGGCTTCCGCATGGGCGACGCGAGGCTCATCGACAGCATGATCGTCGACGGCCTGTGGGACGTGTACAACCAGTACCACATGGGCGTGACGGCGGAGAACGTCGCGAAGGAATACGGCATCACGCGCGAAGAACAGGACGCGTTTGCGGCGCTCTCGCAGAACAAGGCGGAAGCCGCGCAGAAGGCGGGCCGTTTCGACGAAGAGATCGTCTCGGTGGAAATTCCGCAGCGCAAGGGTGAGCCGCTGCAGTTCAGGACCGACGAATTCGTGCGCCACGGCGTGACGGCCGAATCGCTCGCGGGCCTGAAGCCGGCGTTCAACAAGGAAGGCACGGTGACGGCGGCGAACGCGTCGGGCATCAACGACGGCGC
>NZ_MCNV01000019.1 GCF_001718195.1 Paraburkholderia nodosa | reverse complement strand
CAGGCCATGGCGGTGCAGGATGCCGGTCACCGTGCTCGGTGCGGGCACCGCGGTGTGGCCGAGATCCTCGAGGCGCCGCTTGATCTTGCGCCCGCCCCAGGCGGGATGTGCCTGGCGCAGTTCAACCACCTGCTGCTCGACTGTGGGTATGGTGCGCGCCGGACTCTGCAGGGGCCGGCGCGAGCGGTCCGCCAACGCCGTGGCGCCGTCATCCTGTGCATGCCGGGCAAGCCACTTGTAGCCGGTCTTCGGGCTGATGCCGAAACGCCGGCATAGTTCACGCCGGTTGGCGCCTTCCTGCAGGGCCAGATTCACGAATTCCAGACGCAGGTTCATGGTGTTTCTCGGGTTCCAGGGCATGAACGGCTCCAGGCGAATCACTCGCCCGAAGTGTTACCCATGTCCCCGCACACCTGTTACCCATGTTTCCGGTCCATACACGGCGGCAAAGAAAGTAGGCAAAGAAAGCCGCTCAAACCGCCTGCGCCTGCCACGGTTCACATCTCGACGTACACGGTGAATGGCTCCGGAGCGTCCGCCATCTCGCACCTTCAAAGTTAGTGACAAGGCGCTCTTCCTTCCGGCGGCGCTACGCGCGCCGAAGGGCATAACCTAAAACCATTGGTGCGCGTGCATTCTCGCGAATGCTCACGCGTGCCATCTGGTTTCCCATGCAGCCCCGACCGCAGCGCGCGTAGCGAGCAGCGGGATGAATGACTGCCTTGTCACTAAGTTGGGTGGTGCGAGGTGACAGACGCTCCGGAGCCATTCACCATGTACGTCGAGATGTGAACCGTGGCAGGCGCTAGCGGTTTGAGCGGCTTTCTTTGCCTACTTTCTTTGCCGCCGCAAAGAAAGTAGGTGCCGCCCCGCACAGGGGCAACGCCTGCATACCGCCACGAAAACAAGGAAAGGCCAAAGCCGCAAAAAAAACTCAGAACGAAGTCCCAATCTGAAACTGAAACTTCTGATACTGATCACCGGCGTGCCTGACGATCGGGAACCCCAGATCAAGCTTGAGCGGCCCGATCGGCGAGATCCATTCAAGCCCCGCGCCATAGCTGTAACGCAAGCCGTTCGCCCCGGTGCTGCTGCCTTCGGTACCCCACACATTACCGCCATCCACGAAAGTGAATACACGCAGCGTGCGGTCATACCCCGTGCCCGGCAGCGGAAACGTCAACTCGATATTCCCCACCACCATCTTCGAGCCGCCAATCGGATCGTTCGTCGTAGTGTCGCGCGGCCCGAGCGAACCCGACTCATAGCCGCGCACCGAACCGATACCGCCCGCGTAGTAGTTCTTGAAGATCGGATACGGCTTGCCACCCAAACCATTGCCGTAGCCACCCTGGAAGTTCAACCCCAGCACGAAGCCGCGCGCAAATGAGTAGTAATACTGCATTTGCGCATCGCCCTTGTAGTACTGCGTGCCCGCCGGCGTGCCGTATTCGGCATTGGCCTGCGCGTAGTAGCCGCGGCTCGGCACCAGCGCGCTGTCGCGGTTGTCGCGCGACCAGCCCACGGTAAGCGGCACCGTGTTCGAGACGCGGCCAAAATCGTTCACGTAGTCCTTATAGGTCTGCGGCGTGTTGGCATCGACATCGAGGCGGTCCTGCTCGACGCCGAGGCCGAAATACACCATGTCGGTCTCGGAGAACGGAATGCCGAACTTCATGTCCGCTCCATAGGAAATGATGCGAAAGCTCGTGTCGTTCGTGCTCGAGTAGTAAAGCGGCTCGGTCGTGCGGTAGTAGACGTCAGTAATGCGTTTGATGCCGTCCACCGTGAAATACGGATCGACCTGCGTGACCGAGAGCGTACGGTATGTCGTGGCCGTATTCACGTTTAGCGAGAGGCTGTTGCCCGAGCCGAACACATTGTCCTGCGAAATGCCCGCCGAGATGATCGGCCCTTCGCCCGAACCATAGCCGAGGCCCAGCGAAAGCGTGCCGGTGGGCTTCTCGGTCACTTTCACGTTCACGTCCACCTCGTCCGGCGTGCCTTCCACCGGCACCGTGGTCACGTCCACGTCGGTGAAGTAGCCAAGGCGGTTGACGCGATCCTTCGAGAGCGCGAGGCGGTTCGAATCGAACCACGAGCTTTCGAGCTGGCGCATTTCGCGGCGCACGACTTCGTCGCGCGTGCGTGTGTTGCCGGTGACGTTCACGCGCCGCACGTACACGCGGCGGCTCGGGTCGACCTGCAGCGTGAGCGCAACCGTGTGGTCCTTCTGGTCGATTTCCGGCAGCGCGTTCACGGTCGCGAACGCGTAGCCGTATTCGCCGAGCTTGTCGACGATCGCCTTGGTCGTGTCCTTGAGCTTTTGCGCCGAAAAGCGCTGCCCCGGCTTGACGCCCACGAGCTTCTTCAACTCGGCCTCGCGGTCGAGCAGATTGCCGGCCATCTTCACACTCGAGATCGTATAGGGCTCACCCTCGTGAATCCCGATCGTCAGGTACATGTCCTTCCTGTCGGGTGACAGCGAAACCTGCGTCGAATCGATATTGAACTCCAGATAGCCACGATCGAGATAGTACGAGCGCACGTTGTCGAGGTCACCCGTGAGCTTTTCCTTCGAGTACAGGTCGTTCTTCGTGTACCACGAGAACCAGTTCGGCGTGGAAAGCTGCATTTCATCGAGCAGCGTGCCGCCGCTGAACGTGTTGTTGCCGATGAAATTGATCTGGCGAATCTTCGCGCTCGGCCCTTCGACCACGGAAAACAGCAGCCCGACGCGATTGCGGTCGATCGGCGTGACCGTCGTCGTGACTTCGGCCGCATAGTAGCCGCGCGTGAGGTACTGGCGCTTGAGCTCCTGCTCCGCCTTGTCGACGAGCGCCTTGTCGTAGCTCTGGCCCGGCGCGAGCCCGACCGACTTGAGCGCCTTCGTCAAGTTATCCTTATCGAATTCCTTGATCCCCGCGAAATCGATCGTGCCGATGGCGGCCCGCTCCTGCACCTGCACGATCACGGTGCCGCCCTGCGTGGAAATGCGCACGTCGCTGAAGAGGCTCGTCGCGTAGAGCGCGCGAATGGCGTCGGAGGCCTTGTCGTCGGTGAAGGGCTCGCCCTGCTTGATCGGCAGATAGGCGAACACGGTGCCCGGCTCGATGCGCGTCAGCCCGTCGATGCGGATGTCCTGGACCACGAAGGGCTCGGTGGCGTGCGCCGCAGCGGTCACGCCGATGCCGAAGCCGGCGAGAGTCAGTGCGCGTGCATAGCGCGCCGTGGTAGTTGATGCCGTCATGCGGGAGGTCGAATGTGAAGCCAACGAAGGAGCCGTGAGAGTGCCGAATGCGCCATGACCGGCGCGAGACGCGCGCGGCCGGCATCCACGGATGCGGGGTGTACAACGAGTGCGCCAGGCGAGGCCGGCGCGCCACGCCTATTGCATGCTCGCGCGGCCAGGCAGGCGCATCTTCGCGAGCCCTGTTGCGAGCGAGAGCACCTCGGTCATGTGCACGGCCTGCGCAGGCTGCAGACGGAACGACAGTTCGGCGCCGCCAGGCAGACGAAAACTCACAACGAGATGCTGCACGTCGCCCGACTCGCGGCCGATCTCCCACGCCTCGCAAGGCATGGTGAATTTCACGCTCGCGGTCTTGTGGCGGATGCGCTCGGAGCGGCCAATCGCGTTGGAAAGCGCGGCGAGCAGTTCATGCATCACCGAGCAATGCAGCGCGACGCTATCCGGCTGATTGCCGTTCACCATCAGGTACTGGCCGTCCGCAGTCAGCTCGAAATCGCGCAGGGAATGAATGGCAAGAGCCGGGGACGAGGACATGTGCGGCGCTCCGTTACAAAAGCATCGGCGGAGTCTAGTGCGCTGGGCGCGGTGTGCGCGTTACCCCTGCATTACAGGGATTACTTTCATCAATATTGCGCTGGGGCCCTGTACGGTCGTTTCGCACGCACCCATTTCCGCGCTACGCCAATACCCTGCGTACATGCAGCGGCTTTCGATCTCCTCTCTCTCGCACACTGTCACGGTCACCTTGAAAAATTTTTGGTAACCGTACCGGTTACGTTCACTTTCTATCGGCAAACACCTCGACGCTCGCCTGTACCGCGAGTGCCTGTAAGGGAAAGCAAGACAAGAGATCGGCGAAGGCACCTGCGTGTTCGATACGCGCGAGCAGCATCGTGGCTGCGTCGTTGCGCACGCAGCCGTTACGGTCGAGAAATTGGCCCCAAAGCGAAAGCGCACGCAGGCGGGCGACGGGCTGCGCGCTTGCGATATAGGCCGCGGGAAATATCCGCCGGTAAGCGGGCACGTTGTACAGCCAGGAAGTGCCGTGGACGAGCACGTCGCTCGACCCGCGACCGCTTTCGCGCAGTTGCCCGCACAACTGGTCGATCAAGGTCCGCAACTCGCCTTGCCGCTCGGCAAGTTGCCGGGAATCGAGCGGCGACATGCCGTTGTCGGTTCGAGTATTGAAATGCAGGCGCACCCCGCCATGCGGTTCCTGCGCGTAAGAGAAACAGCCAGCCGTCTGGTCGACCGCAGGCGCCGCCTGATGCGTTGGGCAGCGCTGCAGGTAACGCCACGTCCACTCGCACTGCTCAGCAACGCTTGCGTGCTCATCGAGACCATCGAGATAGCCGGCCCACAGCGGGTGCGTGCGATCGAAGGTGCGTCCCGCGCCGAAGCGCACATAAAGATTCGTGCAGTCGAGCAACGCCGCCGCGAGCGGGATGTCCGCGAGGCGCGCCGCCGTGCGCGCGAAACGCACCTGGAGGTCGTAAAACGCGCGTTCGGGTCTCAACGGGCCTAGTCTCCTTCGTCCACGATACAATGCGGCTGCGTTCGATCCGTCCCCCCGCTGCCCCTATCCGACATGCAGAATACTACCCGGGCCTTCCTGTTGGGCCCGTTGCTCAAAGGCGTTTCCCGTTCGTTCTACCTCACGATGCGCGTGCTGCCCGCCGGCATGCGCGACCCCGTGGGCGAAGCCTATCTGCTCGCGCGCGCCGCCGACACCATTGCCGACACCGCGCTGATCCCGCCCGAGCGGCGGCTCGCCCTGCTGCTCGCGCTGCGCGAGCGCGTGAACGGCGCGACGAACCATGACACCCTGCTCGCCGATCTCGCGGGAGAGGTCGCGGGCCAGCAAACGCAATCGGACGAGAAGCTGCTGCTCGAATCGCTGGGCAGCGCGCTCGACGTGCTCGCGCAACTCGACCAAGCCGACCGCCAGGCCGTGCGCGCGATCGTCACGACGCTCACCGAAGGCATGGAATTCGATCTACGCACGTTCCCCGACGAGCGCTCGGGCCAGGTGGCCGCGCTCAACACGTGGGACGAACTCGACCGCTACACCTATCTCGTGGCGGGTTGCGTAGGCGAGTTCTGGACGAAGATGACCTACATGCACTTGCCCGGCACGCTCGCGCCCTCGCTGGAACAAACCATGTACACGCGCGGCATCCGCTTCGGCAAGGCGTTGCAGATGGTGAACGTGCTGCGGGACTGCGGCAAGGATCTGCGCATTGGCCGCTGCTATCTGCCCGCTTCGATGCTGGCCCAGGCGGGGCTCACCGCGCAGGACCTGATGCAGCCCGGCGCCTCGGCGCGCGCACGGCCGATCATGCTCGAACTCGTGCGTATCTCGCTCGATCATTTCCGCGCGGCCATCGACTATACGTTCGCGCTGCCGCGCTTTTCGGTGCGTCTGCGGCTCGCCTGCCTGTGGCCCATTCTCATCGGCCTCGAAACGCTCGAACGCCTCGTCGACAACGACGACTGGCTCGATCCCGCGAAGACCTCGAAGGTCACGCGCAACGATGTCTATCGCATTCTTGCCTGCTCCACCGCGCTCGCGCCTTCGAACGCGCTGCTCCGTGTCTGGTTCAAGCGGCTCTTCACGCGTGTCGAGGCGCGCATCAAGGCCTGAAAAGTACGGTCAAAAAAAAGCGCGCTTCGCAGCGCGCCTTTCGCGACTCGAAACAACGCGCCTCAACTTTTCTCCGCGCGATACAGCTTGATGATCGCCGAGAAGTCGAGCTTGCCGTCGCCGTGGCTGCTCATCGCCTGATACAGTTGCTGCGCAAGCGCCCCCATGTACGCGGGCTGATGCACACCTTTGGCAGCGTCGGTGGCGAGACCCAGGTCCTTGAGCATGAGGTCCGTGCCGAAACCGCCTGTGTAGCCGCGCGAAGAAGGCGCCGTCTCGATCACGCCCGGATACGGGTTGTACGTATCCGAACTCCAGCAGCGGCCTGTGGACGTGTTCATGATGCCGCCCAGCACTTTCGGATCGATGCCGAGCGCCTCGCCCAGCGCCATCGCTTCGGCCACCCCGGCCATCGTGACGCCCAGCACGAGGTTGTTGCAGATCTTCGCCACCTGCCCCGTGCCCGTCTCGCCGCAATGGACGATGTTCTTGCCCATGCCCAGGAGCACCGGCTTCACGCTCTCGTAGTGCGCGGCGCTGCCGCCCACCATGAAGGTGAGCGTGCCCGCCGCCGCGCCGCCCGTGCCGCCCGACACCGGCGCATCGACGAACGCGTTCCCCTGCGCCTGCGCCAGCTTCGCGAACTCCTTGACGCTCGCGGGATCGATCGTGCTCGAATCGATGATCGTCACGCCCTTCCCAACGCCCGCCAGCACGCCGTCTTCCGCAGTGAGCACGCTTCGCACGTGTGCCGCAGCGGGCAGCATCGTGATGACCCACTCCGCGCCGCTTGCCGCCGCCTTCGCCGATGCGGCCTTCTGCGCACCGGCCTCGGCGAGCGCTTGCATCGCGCTCGCGCTCAAGTCGAACACCGTCACCGTATGTCCCGCCTTGAGCAGGTTGAGCGCCATCGGCGCGCCCATGTGGCCCAGCCCGACAAATCCGATTTTCATGAGCCTTTCTCCCTTATTGTTCAGTACTCCATGTTTATCGCGGGCAGCGCTTCAGCGCAGGCTGATCGTCGTGTTCACGCCGTCGCTCACGGTCGCGTCGTCGAACCAGCGCGTGGTGACCGTCTTGGTCTGCGTGTAGAACTGCACGACCTGCTTGCCGTACGGGCCCAGGTCGCCGAGCTTCGAGCCGCGCGAACCCGTGAAGCTGAAATACGGCACCGGCACCGGAATCGGAATGTTGATGCCGACCTGGCCAATGTCGATCTCGCTCTGGAACTTGCGCGCCGCCGCGCCGCTCTGCGTGAAGAGGCCCACGCCGTTGCCGAACGGATTCGCATTGACGATGGCGATCGCTTCATCGAGCGTCTTCGCCGTGAGCACCACGAGCACCGGCCCGAAGATCTCGTTCGTGTAGATGTCCATGTCGGTCTTCACGTTCGTGAACACCGTGGGGCCGACGAAGTTGCCGTTCTCGTAGCCGGGCACCTTCACGTCGCGGCCATCCAGTGCGAGCGTTGCGCCTTGTTTCACGCCCGAGTCGATCAGGCCGAGAATGCGCGTTTTTGCGGTGCGCGAAACGACCGGTCCGACGTCGGTCTTCGCCTCATGGCCCGCATTGACCTTGAGGGTCTTCGCCTTTTCCACCAGCTCGTCCACCCATTGCTGCGCGGCGCCCACGAACACGGCCACCGAAGTCGCCATGCAGCGCTGACCGGCCGCGCCGAACGCCGCGCCGACCAGCGCATTGAGCGCCTGCTCGCGATTCGCATCGGGCAGCACGACAGCGTGATTCTTCGCGCCCATCATCGACTGCACGCGCTTGCCGTGTTCGCTGCCCAGACGATAGACGTGCGTACCCACGGCCGTCGAGCCGACGAACGAAATCGCCTTCACGAGGTCGTGTGTGCAGATCGCATCGACGACTTCCTTGCCGCCGTGCACGACGTTGAGCACGCCCTTCGGAATACCCGCTTCGATGGCGAGTTCGACGAGCTGCATGGTCGAGAGCGGGTCCTGCTCCGAAGGCTTGAGCACGAACGTATTGCCGCAAACGATCGCCATCGGGAACATCCACAGCGGAATCATCGCAGGGAAGTTGAACGGCGTGATGCCGGCACACACGCCTAGCGGCTGCTGCAGCGTATAGGTGTCCACGCCGCCCGCGACGTTCTCTGCGAAGCCGCCTTGCTGCAGCGTGCCGATCGAGCAGGCGTGCTCGACCACTTCCAGGCCGCGGAAAATGTCGCCCTCGGCGTCGGGCAGCGTCTTGCCCTGCTCGGCGGTGAGCGTCTGCGCGATGCGCGGCATATGCTCGCGAATCAAGGCCTGCAGTTTGAGCATGATGCGCAGGCGCGCGCCGAGCGGCGTGTTCTTCCACGTGGCGAACGCGGCGTGCGCGGCCTTCACGGCCCGATCCACTTCCTCGACGGTCGCGAACGGCACGCGCGCGAGCACTTCCTGGGTGGCCGGATTGACGATGTCGCGCCATTCCTTCGTTTTCGATTCGACGAACTCGCCGTCGATGAGCAGCTTGACGGTGGAAACGTGCGCGTTGGATGCCTGGGTCACTGCGTTCATCGTGAACTCTCCCTGATGGATTCGAACGGGCCGGCCGTGGCCGGATATAGCGAAATATGCGGAGTCGGCGAAATCTTCAATCGCAGCACGCACGCAAGCACGCTGTGCAAATGCATGCGGACATATCGAGCGTGCCGGGAATGGAGCCGGGCGAGGTAAAGGAGAGTCCTGCTGAGCACGGACGCGCCTGTGTGCATGCCTGCGGCGCCCGCGCGGGGAACGACTGCATTTGCATCGTCTGTCTCCATCCTTGTTGTCCTGCGACCGTGTCTGTTTCAGTCGCCTTGTCCAACGAGTATAGTTATTCGAATATCCACGGCATAGAGATGAAAAAGCCCATCCGATATGCAAAAAAACACAACGAGCAGCATGGAGACACTGAACTGGGACGATCTGCGCTACTTCCTGGAAGTCGCTCGCACGCAGCGTGCGAGCGGCGCCGCGAAGCGCCTGGGCGTCGACCACACTACCGTTGCACGCCGGGTGCGCGAGCTGGAGGCAGCGCTAGGCACTGTCCTGTTCGACAAATCGCGTTCGGGCGGCTTCGTGCTGACGGCCGAAGGCCAGCGGCTGCTGGCCTACGCGGATGCGGTGGAAACCACGGTGCAATCGGCCAGCGAGCAGTTCGCGATCGGCGCGCAGTCGCTCTCGGGCCATGTGCGCGTGGGTTCGACGGAGGGTTTCGGCTGCTTCTTTCTTGCCCCGCAGTTGGCGCGCTTCACGGGCCAGCATCCCGACATGTCGATCGACCTCTTGCCGGTGCCGCATTTCGTGAGCCTTTCGAAGCGCGAGGCCGACCTCGCGATCATGCTGGAACGCCCCGAGCGCGGACAGTACGTCTACACGAAGCTATGCGACTATCGGTTGCGCCTGTACGGCACGCCGGCCTATCTCGAGCGCCACGCGCGCATACGCACACCCGCCGATCTGCGCAATCACGCCTTCATCAGCTATGTCGCCGATCTGGCGTTCAGCCACGAACTGCTCTATCTCGAACGCACAGCGCCGAACGTGAGCGCAAACCTGTGCAGCACCAGCGTGATCGCGCAATACCATGCTGCGCTGCAGGGCAGCGCGCTCGCCATCCTGCCTTGCTTCATGGCCGAACCGGACCCACGCCTCGTGTCGATCCTGCCCGACGAAGTCGTGGTGACGCGGCGCTTCTGGCTGTGCAGCCGCGAGGACTTGCGCAAGCTGCGGCGCATCACGTCGCTCTGGGACTATCTGCGCGCAGCCGCCGACGCCAATCGCCCGCTGCTGATGGGCGAATCGCCGGAAATGCATTACGTCGAGCCGTGAGCGCAAAGCGCTTTACAGTGTCGATAAGCAATTAAAAAGCCGCACATGCAGTCCACGAACGGGACTGCATGTGCGGCCTTCAGGAAGGAAGACACCCGCTCCGGCGTCGCCGCCCGCACCTCGAAGGGCGATGGGCGCGCGCCGGCTAGCCAATGCTCAGGTCCCAACCGGGCGGATGGTCAGCGCGTTGCGCACCGACGTCACGCCTTCGACGCCCTTGGCGACATCGCCAGCGCGCTGGATCTGCGACGCATCGGGCACGGTGCCTTGCAGCGTGACGGCGCCGTCTTTCGCACGCACGGTGATGTTGGAGACGCTCACGTTCTTTTCACGCGCCAGCGCCGCACGGACCTTGCGGCCGAGCGCGCGGTTCGCTGCACGTGCCTGACGCAATGCTGCCTTCGATTGATTGACGTTGTGCTGGGCTGCGGCCGTCGGACCGCTGGCAGGGGTTTCTGCGGCCGCCGGGGCCGAAGCGTCCTGCGCGTAGACCTGGAACGAGGCCGCCACGAGTGCCGTGGCTGCGGCAAGCTTGAACATCTGAATAGCCTTCATGCAGTTTCTCCTGTTGTCAGTCTTATTGCAGGCCCAGGAATGGGCCGTTAACTACACCATTGACTACAAAACATTCACGCGCCAAACGGCGATGGGGAGTAACAATACCGCAACTATTTCATTCTTGACACGAAGCGTGCCCAACCTGTGATTCCACGCCACACTTCCTGGCGCTTTCCGCAGACGAATACAGTTGATAGTCCAAATAGTGAAGCCATTGCGCTAGACGGCAATTGAATCGCTTCAAAGCCCGCTTTACAGTCCATTCACCGGCGTTTCATTGCCGTTTTTAAACGTCCGGCGCAATGCTTTCAGCCATGATCCGCTTTGGTGCATGCGATATGAATACAATGACTAATCGCGTAATCCAGAGCGGGATTGAGCCGCTTTATTCAAACAGCAACGCGCATCACTCAAGTAGCGTTGACAATACGATCAGCGGTTAACCCGAATACCCATTGCGCAATACGAGAGGCCGGTATCAATTGGCCAATTGCGCCTTTATCCATCGATAGAACTGCTGGATCGCCGCTTCGCGCGGATGCCCTTCTCGCCACGTGAAGTAATAGTCGAGCGAGGCCGGAATGCGGACCTGCCCCAACTGCACCAGCTCACCGCGCTCGATGAAACCGCGTGCGAGCTGCAGGCGCGCCGTAGCCACCCCTTGCCCGGCCACCGTTGCCTGCAGCAGCAGGCCCGCGTCGTCGAACACCGGTCCGCGCTCTGGTTCGTCGCCGGCCACGCCCGCGGCTTCGAAGAAGTCGCGCCACGAGCGGCGCGAAAAACGCAGGAGCGGCATGCTCGCGAGACCTTCCATGCGAAAGTCGGGATGACGTGCGAGCAAGGCCGGACTGCATACCGCAACGACCTGGTCGTCCAGCAGCTTGCGGATCTGGAAGCCGGGCTCGTCGACCCGCCGATGCCAGATGCCGATGTCGAAAGGATAGGGGTCGGGCGGCGTCACGTCGGCGTGCATGCGCAGCGAGAGGTCGACCATGGGGTGGCGATCGTAGAAGTCGCCCAGGCGCGGAATCAGCCAGACAGATGCGAAATCGGACATTACGCTCAGTTCCAGCCGCGTGACGCCGCTCACGCCGGGGCGCGTGGCGTCGAGCGCATCGCGCAGGTCGTCCAGACTGCGGCGCACGCGCTCGGCCAGCTGCGCGCCCGCCGCCGTGGGGATCATGCGGCTGCCCGCGCGGCGGAACAGCTCGACGCCCAGTTCCGTTTCGAGCGCGCGCAGGTGATGGCTCACGGCGCTGTGCGTCAAATGTAATTCTTCCGCGGCACGGCTGAAACTGCGGCGCCGCGCAGCGGCTTCAAGGGCGCGCAGCGCCTGCAAAGGAGGGAGAGGTCGGGCCATGACGTCAAATTCTACTCACAATGCCGTCTGAAATCTCTCGCTGGCCTCCCAAACGGCAATCGCCAATAATCGACAGCCAGGCATTCAATCCGCTTTCGCCCCCAACATGACCTCACTCAGACTGCGCGTATTCGCCGTATTCGCGCTCGGCTACTTCATTTCGTATCTGTTTCGCGGCGTCAATCTCGGCTTCGCGCCGTTTCTCTCGCGTGAAATGGGCTTCACGGCGACCGATCTCGGCACGCTCACGAGCCTTTATTTCCTCGGCTTCGCGGGCGCGCAAATTCCGGGCGGCGTGCTGCTCGACCATTACGGCCCGCGCCGCGTCACCGCGTGCGTCATGCTCGTGGCGGCGGCGGGTGCGTTGATCTTCGGCGTCTCGCACAACATGGCCGCAATGATGGTGGGCCGGCTGCTGATCGGCGTGGGCGTGTCGGTGTGCCTCGGCGGCGCGTTCAAAGCCACCGCGCAGCACTTTCCCGTGGCGCAGCTCACGCTCGTGAACGGCCTCGTGATGGCCGTGGGCGGCCTGGGCGGCGTGGCCGTGGGCGCCCCGCTCTCGTGGCTGCTCTCGATCGCGCCCTGGCGCGCGGTGAGCATCGGGCTCGCGGTGCTGACGGTGCTCGTGGCCGCCATCATCTGGATTGGCGGGCCGCGTACGCGCGACACCCACCACCAGGCGAGCGTGATCGAGCAGTTCAAGGGCACCGCGCATATCCTGTGCAGCCATGCATTCTGGAAGACCGCAACGTTCTCGGGCCTCACCCAGGCCGTGTTTTACGCCATGCAGTCGTTGTGGGTCGGCGCGTTTCTGCGCGACGTCGTGCCGGCCGGCACCGCCGATGTCGGCGCGCGCGCGGCCTCGCTCGTTTCCGTGCTGGGCGGCGCTTTCATTGTCGGCAACATCGGCTTTGGCGCGCTCGCGCGCAGCTTCGAGCGGCGCGGCGTGAGCGTCCAGCTCTTTTCCGGCGTCACGATGCTTGTGTTCGTGCTCGTGCAAGCCTTGCTCGCGGCGCGCGTGCCGCTTCCCGCGTCGCTGCTTTGGGCGGCTTACGGCGCGTTCGGGGGCACCGGCATCCTCACGTATGCCGTGCTCGCCGAATATTTCCCGCCGCGTCTGATCGGCCGCGTGAACACCACGTTCACGCTCGTCATCTTCATCGGCATCTTCCTGCTGCAGATCGCGATCGGCGCCGCGCTCGCACACTGGCCCGCACTCGACGGCCACTACCCCGCGGTCGCGCATCAGACCGTGTGGGCCGTACTCGTCGGTCTGCAAGTACTCTGCGCCGTGTGGTACTTCATGCCGTCGCGGCGTGCCGCTGCACCGCGCCACGCGGTCGAAACACCTTAAGGCGCGCTTTCACACACCGCACCGCGCCCCGACGCGCGGTGCGGCTTTGCGCTTCTGCTCACATCGATAGCACGATTTCTTCCTACTGCACGGGCCACGTTCCACTACTATGAATGCGCCCTGCCGTTCACCTTCCCCGAAAAGCGCAGCGCCTTTGTCGAGAAATGCAAATCTCGAATCATTGGTTGTCCTCATCGGCAAACCCGGAAAAGAATGACCCAACGGCAACGACAGCGAAGCAAGCTCGCCAGTCCGCGCACCCCGTTTCGTCACCCAGATCCGACCTGCCCATGCGTTCACATCGCGTACTGCAGTACCTGCCGCAGTTTCTGATTTTTGCTGCGCTTTCGTTCGTCTCCCTGCATGCTGCGGCCGAGAAGCCCGCCGTGATCCGCATCGGCGTCGCGCAGCAAGGCGCGGGCGACCCGCCCACTTTCGGCGGTTCGACCGCTGCCACAGTGCGCGGCCAGCAGTTGCTCGAAAAGGAATTCGCCGCCGACGGCATCAAGGTCGAGTGGCTCTTCTTCAAAGGCGCGGGTCCGGCAGTGAACGAGGCCATTGCCAACAATGCACTCGACTTCGCGTATCAAGGCGACCTGCCCTCGGTGCTCGCGCGCGCCAACGGCCTCAAGACCCGCATCCTGCTGGAGTCGGGCGTGCGCTCCGGCGTGAAAGTGGGTGTGCCCGCCGATTCCGACATCAAATCGATCAAGGACCTCAAGGACCGGCGCGTCGCCATTTTTCGCGGCACGAATCTGCAACTCGTGGCCGACAACGCGCTCGCGGAGAACCAGCTCGACGAGCGCGCGCTACGGGTGATCAACCTCGACAACGCAAGTTCGCTCGCGGCGCTCGCATCGAAAGGCATCGACGCCTCGGTGAACGACTATCACCTTTACCGGCTGCGCGATCAGGGGCTCGTTCGCATCGTCTACGAATCGCAGCATGACGGCCCGCAATTGACGCGCCAGGCGCATCTGCTCGTGCTCGACGGCTTCGAGAAGGCACACCCCGACATCGTGCAACGCGTGGTCAATGTCTTCGTGCAGGCGGCGCAATGGTCGTCCGATGAAGCAAACCGCGACGCGCTCTTCAAGCTCTGGGCGAAGAGCGGCGTGAGCTATTCGTCCTGGCAAGCCGAATTCGGCGACCAGCCGCTGAAGTACCGCAATTCGCCGCTGATCGATCCGTTCATCGTGGCGCGCTACAAAGCCGTTGCGCAGGACGCGTTGCGCCTGAAGCTGATCCGCCAGCCCGTGGACGTCGATTCGTGGTTCGAGCCGCGCTATCTCGACAACGCGCTGCGTGCGCAAAAGCTCGAACACTACTGGACCCGCTACGACGCCGCCGGCAAGCCGCTGGGCTGAGCACGCGAGAGGAGCCGCATCATGACGGAAACCGCGATCACGATTGCTTCGGACGCGCCGCGTGCAGCAACACCACGTTTCGACACGACGAGCGCGCACGTGCGCTGGCGCAGCGTACTGCGCGCATGCACCTGGCATCTCGCGCCCTGGCTGCTGCCTGCAATGCTGTATCTGCTGTGGAGCGTCGGCTGCGCGCGTGGCTGGATCGCACCGCAAATCCTGCCTGCGCCGCAGCGCGTTTATGAAACCTTCGTCGACCTCGCCCAGAGTGGCGAGCTTGCGCGCAATACGCTGATCAGCCTGCAACGCGTGCTGCTGGGCTTCGCCGGCGGCACCGCGCTCGGGTTCCTGATCGGCGGTGCGCTCGGGCTCTCCCGCACACTCGAAGCGTGGGTGCTGCCCAGCTTCAACGCGATCGTGCAGATTCCCGTGCTCGGCTGGCTGCCCTTTCTGCTGTTGCTCGTCGGCGTGGGCGAGCCGCTCAAGTATTTGCTCATCGCTCACGCGGCGCTCGTGCCCGTCACGCTCAGCACCATGCAGGGCTTTCGGCAGACACCCGCTGCACTCGATGAAGTCGCGCGCGTGTTCGCCTACACCCGCTGGCAACGCATCGTGAGGCTCGTGCTGCCCGCGGCGATTCCGACGCTCGCCACCGGCGTGCGCCTGGCCTTCACGAAGGCGTGGCTCGCGCTCGTCGTCGTCGAGCTCGTGGCGTCCTCGGAAGGCCTCGGCTATCTGATCGTATATGGCCGCCAGCTCTTTCAGCTCGATCTCGTGATGGCGTCAGTGGTCGTGGTGGGCGCGGTCGGCCTCGTCATCAATCGTCTGCTCGATGTGCTCGAGCGACGTTTGCGGCGCGGCACGCCTTCGGCGTTTCGCGGCTGACGCTGACGATGAATAACTGCCGCCATTGAGGACAAGGGAGAATTCGCCATGAAGATATCGCTTGCACGAGCATCCGCGCGTCCCGATTGCGCCTGTGACGCGGCCACCGAAGCGAGGCCGCGCCGCACTGTCGATTTACGTGGCGCCGCCCTGCCCCTCGTCGCCATCGCGCTGTGGTGGGCCTTGAGCGCCTCGCATCTCGTGAAAAGCGGCCTGCTCGTGAGTCCCGGCGATGTGATTCGCACCGCTTATGAACAAATCGAAAGCGGTGCATTGTTCCGCGCGCTTTCGGCGTCGCTTGCCCGCGAAGCCTGCGGCTTTGCCATCGGCGCGTCGGCGGGGTTCCTGCTGGGCGGCGCGCTGGGTCTTTCGCGCATCGCCGCACGCGTCGTGGGGCCGAGCTTCGACACCTTCAAGCAGATCTCGCTGTTCGCATGGATTCCGCTCATTTCCGTATGGTTCGGGCTCGGCGACGCCGCCAAGGTGGTCTTCCTTTCGCTCGCGGCGCTGCTCCCGGTTGCCGCCCATACGTGTGACGGCATTCACGCCGTGCCACGCAAATACGTCGAACTCGCGCGGGCGTTGCGCTATTCGCGCCTGCAGCTTGTCCGCTACGTGCTGTTGCCCGCCGCGCTGCCCTCTATTTTTACGGGCCTTTATCTCGCGCTCATCTATTCGTGGCTCGCCACGCTCGGCGCGGAGTATCTGCTCGTGGCGGGCAGCGGCATCGGCAATCTTCTGATCGACGGCAGCGAGCAGTTCCGCATGGACCTCGTGCTGTTCGGCATCGTCGTCGTGGGCGCGATCGGCTGGGCGCTCAATGCGCTCGCTCGGCGCGTGGAGCGAACGGTGCTGGCGCGGCTGCACATCACCGCCCAATGATCCGGACTACCAATCAACAGAAACTGGAGAAAAGCCGATGAGCGCCACTGAACCCGCCGGACTCGACATTCTGCATGTGAGCAAGCGTTACGGCACGGGCGAGTCCACGCTCGTCGTGCTCGACGACGTGACGCTGCATGTGCGCCCCGGCGAATTCGTGAGCGTGCTCGGCGCGAGCGGATGCGGAAAATCCACGCTGCTGCGCCTGATCGCCGGCCTCGACGCGGGCTATAGCGGCGCCATCATGATGCGCGGCGAACGTGTTGGCGACACCTCGCTCGAGCGCGGCATCGTGTTCCAGGATCATCGTCTGTTTCCCTGGCTCACGGCAGAACAGAACATCCTGGCGGCACTGCGCAACGCCCCGCTGTCGGCACGCGAAAAACACGACGCGGTGGCCGAGCACATCGCACTCGTGGGCCTCACGGGCTTCGAGCGGGCGTATCCGCATCAGCTCTCGGGCGGCATGGCGCAGCGCGTGGCGATCGCGCGCGGCCTCGTCAATCGCCCGCGCGTGCTGCTGCTCGACGAACCCTTCGGCGCACTCGACGCCCTCACGCGCAGCCGTCTGCAAAACGAACTGCTGCGCATCTGGGAACGCGAACGCATCACGATGATCCTCGTCACGCACGATGTCGACGAGGCGATCTACCTGGGCGAGCGCGTCGTGACGATGGCGCCGCGCCCCGGCCGCATTCGTCGCATCGTCGACGTGGCATTGCCGCGCCCGCGCGATCGCGCGGATCCGCGCTTCGTGCGGCTGCGCGACGAGATTCTCTCCGACTTCTCGGACGCCACGATACCGCCCGGCGACACGCTGTTGCCCGACACCCCTGGCCAATCTTCAGGTCAATGGCGCATGGCGTGGTGAGCGCGCCGACCGACTGGTCGGTCGCGGCTCCTCCTTCCTCATGATCCCGACATCGCCGGCGACACCGCGGGTGTGCCAATTGCACCCGGCGTGAGAAAATCTCTTTTCGAACGGAAACGCACGACGCGTCAGCGCCTTCGCAGCAGCACGCTTTCCGGTAATTAGCCGTCTTTTCTGCCGGTTTATCGGCATATCCCGCGGGTTCGACGATTGAGTACCGGGGGAAACGGCTGTCCGGGGCAACGTGACGCGAAGTTTTCCGATCCGCAAGGGGTCGGCTCAGCGTAAACTCCCGCTGTTGCCATTCGATAGTGTCGATTCATGATAAAGAGAGAAACATCCATGCCAGACAACACCCACTCGCACGACGGTCACTCCGATTCGTGCGGCTGCGACCTGTTACACCTGCTCGACGGCGTGGAAGAATTCACTCATCACGTTTTCCCGGGCAACAAGGAGCTGTTCCGCAGCCTCGCCCACAGCCAGGCGCCGCACACGCTCTTCATCACCTGCGCCGACTCGCGCGTTTCGCCGGAAATGATCACGCAGGCCAAGCCCGGTGATCTGTTCGTGTGCCGCAACATCGGCAATATCGTGCCGGCGTACGGCGAAATGCTCGGCGGCGTTTCCGCCGTCGTGGAGTTCGCGGTGCTCGCGCTCAACGTGAAGCAGATCGTGCTGTGCGGCCATACCGATTGCGGCGCGATGAAGGGGCTCGCCTCGGGCGCGGAAGCCACGGCCGACATGCCCACCGTGCACGCGTGGCTGCGCAACGCGGAAGCCGCGCGCAGCGTGGTCAAGACCCGCGGTCTGGACGACGACCAGATCGTTCAGGCGCTCGTGGAAGAAAACGTCCGCCTGCAACTCACGCACCTGCGCACGCACCCCGCCGTGGCGGCGCGCGTGGCCCAGGGCCAGCTCGAACTGCAGGGCTGGGTCTATGACATCGGCCACGGCAAGGTCACTGTGCTGGACGAAGCACACGGCAAGTTCCTGTCGCTCGGCGAAGCGCGTGCGCGCCTGCGCAAGCGCGTCGAGGAATAATGGCCGGGCGCTGATGCGCCCCACGCCTTCACGCTGACTGCCAGGCTCACTTCTGGCCAGCGCCGGGGCGGCGACTCACGCCGCCCCATTCACACCCCCCTTATGCATTCCGCATGAATTGAAGTGCGTCCACAGCGCATTTCCGGGTCTTGTCGGGCGATTTTCTCAATCTGCGCAATAATTCTTTTCGAATTAGGGGTTTACCCTAGGACAAAACCCGACTACACTCTGGCCCGTACTACATGCGGCGCCCTGCCGCACAAGAAGAAGAATTCCGGAGGTTGGTCGCTATGCAGTACGTTGCCCCGCCGTCGCATCACCTGTCTCATCCCGGCTTCAATCGCACTACCGGCGCATTGCGTCGTCCCACGCTTCGCTAGTTCAGCGCGCGTGTCCTGCCGTCGCGCACGCGCCGCGGCAGGCGAACTTGAAAGGCCCACTCCGCGTCATCGCCGTTTTCATGCTGCTATTCACGTCGCGGCAAACGGCGCGCGCTTTTGCGCGTATGGACGCCCGGTAATGGGCTTCGCACCCGTCACGGGCCGAGCGCCCGGTTACCGAAGGAGAAGCATCCATGGAGTCCGCGCAGAACCGTCAGTCGAAAGTCGAAGTGAAGTTGTTCCTGCACCCGGAAGATCACTACCGCGCGATGGCCGCCGCGAAGACCCTCAATCTCGCGGAGCGCGAGTTCTTCGCGCTGGCGCTGCATCTGGGCGCGACCCAGATCCTGCGCCAGACCGAAGCGGCTTGATGAAGCCTCACCGGGCGAGGCGACTCGTCACACCGGTGACGGATTGCGCTCGGCAAAACCCTCCTGGTGCCAGTAGGGGTACACAGGCCGCACAGCACTCGCGGCGTCGAGCTTCGCCACCTGCTCGGGCGTGAGGTCCCAGCCGACCGCGCCGAGATTCTGGCGCAACTGCGCCTCGTCGCGCGCGCCGATCAGCACCGTCGCGACCGTCGGCCGCTGCAGCAGCCAGTTCAGCGCGATCTGCGGCACGGTCTTGCCGGTTTCCTGCGCGATCTCGTCGATGGCGTCGAGTACGCGAAAGAGGTATTCGTCCGGCACCGGCGGCCCCTGCTCCGCCGTCTTGTGCAGACGGCTCTTCTCCGGCAGCGGCTGGCCGCGCCGGATCTTGCCCGTCAACCGTCCCCAGCCCAGCGGACTCCACACCACCGCGCCCACACCCTGGTCGAGCCCGAGCGGCATCAGCTCCCACTCGTAGTCGCGGCCGATCAGCGAGTAGTACGTCTGGTTCGCGACGTAACGCGGATAGCCGTAGCGATCGGCCACGGCCAGAGACTTCATCAGGTGCCAGCCCGAGAAGTTCGACACGCCCGTGTAGAGAACCTTGCCTGCGCGTACCAGTTCGTCGAGCGTGGACAGCACCTCTTCGGCCGGTGTGCGCGCATCGAATCCATGCAACTGGAACAGGTCGATATGGTCGGTCTGCAGACGCTTGAGCGCCGTGTCGACCGCGCGCTTCAGGTGGAAGCGCGATGAGCCTACGTTGTTGGGTTCGTCGTCGAAGCGGAAGGTCGCCTTGGTCGAGATGATCGCCTTGTCGCGGCGCCCCTTGAGCGCCTCGCCGAGCACCGACTCCGACGCGCCGCTCGAATAGATATCGGCCGTATCGAACATCGTGACACCAGCGTCGAGGCAAATGTCGATGAGCTTGCGCGCTTCGGCGACATCGGTTGCGCCCCAGGCCTCGAAGAACTCGCCTTTGCCGCCGAACGTGCCGGTGCCTAAGCTCAGCACCGGCACCTTCATTCCGGACGCACCCAGAAAACGGTATTCCATTTCCGACTCTCCATTAATCAACGGGTTGACGATGTGATGCCGACAGCGGACGAGTCTACGCGCTTCGATTCGGGCTTGCCGCGCGGGTCACACGGCGAACGGCTCGCCGCGCCGCGGACCGCCGCGCGGCTGTACAGATGCTTTTGCCTGATGGAAACTGTCGCCTTTCGCCGCGGGCTTTGTGCTTCACTATCCGGTCCGCAACGTACCGATCGCCAATATCTCCGCTGCCTGCCCATGCTCCGTAACAAGATCGCATTGATTCTCCGCTGCTGCGTGGAGGCGCAATGACCGCTCCCGCACAACGTTCCCCCGGCGTCGGCTGGCTGCCGTACCTCGTCGCCGCCACGTTCTTCATGGAGTACCTCGACACGACCGTGATCGCCACGGCGCTGCCGCAGATGGCGCGCTCGTTCGGCATCGGCCCGAATAGCCTGAGTCTCGGCGTGACCGCCTACATGCTCGCGCTCGCCATCTTCATTCCGGCCAGCGGCTGGGTGGCGGACCGCTGCGGCGCGCGCACCGTGTTCTTCAGCGCCGTGGTCACGTTCACGGTGGCGTCCGTGCTGTGCGGGATCTCGCAGAACGTCGACGAGTTCGTGGCCGCGCGCATCCTGCAGGGCATTGGCGGCGCAATGATGGTGCCGGTCGGGCGCATGATCGTCGTGCGCAGCACCGAGAAAAGCAAGCTCATGCAGGCGATCTCGACGATCACCTGGCCCGCCATCGCCGCGCCCGTGGAGGGACCGCCCATCGGCGGCTTCATCACGACCTACGCGTCGTGGCGCTGGATCTTTTTGCTGAACGTGCCGTTCGGCATCGCCGTGCTCGCGGCGATCGCCGCCATCGTGCCGAACCTGCGCGGCGAACAGCGCCGGCCGCTCGACGTCGCGGGGCTCGTGCTGAGCGGCGCCGCGCTGACCGCCATCCTTTACGGCGCGGAACTCGCGAGCCAGGTCGGCCAGAATCCGTGGCGCGCAATGGCGCTCGTGGCGGCAGGCGTCGCGATCGGGGTCGTCGCGTTCGTGCACGCGAAACGCCATCCACACCCGCTCGTCGATGTTTCCACGCTGAAGGTTCCGACCTTTTCCGTCACGATCGTGACCGGCTCGATCACGCGTATCGGCATCGGCGCGGCGCCGTATCTGATGCCGCTGATGTTCCAGATCGGCTTCGGTCTTACGGCGTTCAAGTCCGGCCTGCTGCTGCTCGCGAGCGCGCTCGGCAATCTCGGCATGAAGGCGCTCACGACGCGCATTCTCGAACGCTGGGGCTTCCGGCTCGTTTCCGTCGTCGACGTCAGCGTTGCCGGTGTCTCGTTGATCGCGTGCGGCCTGCTCACGCCCGGCACGCCGCTCGTTATCGTGTTGATCGTCGTGTTCGTCTACGGCATGGCGCGCTCGATGCAGTTTTCCACCCTCGCCACGTTGGCCTACGCCGACGTCGCGCAGCCGCAAATGAGCGCGGCCAGCACGCTCTGGAGCGCCGCGGCGCAGATGACGATCGGCCTTGGCATTGCGTTCGGCGCGCTCGCGCTGCGCGTGGCCGCGAACCTGAACGGCGAAACCACGGGCCATGTGTTCACGCTCGACGACTTCCGGCTCGCCTTCCTCGCGGCCGGCGTGCTCACGCTGATCTCGGTGTGGGGTTATGCGCAGATGGCGCGCGATGCGGGACAGAACGTGGGCGGCGGCTCGCGCAGGCAGCGCGCGTAGGTCCCGCCGCGCGCCTGACAACGCGCGGCGGCAGGACCACCGTTATTTGGAAAGACTTGCCCGCACGGTATATTCGGCTTCCTCGCCCGCTTCGAGCTCATCGGCATGGGCATGGGCCGCGTGGAACTCGTTGGACAGCGGCTCGACCGGATAACCGTGGCGCTCCCACGCGTCGAGCCCGCCCTTGAGCGCGCGCGCGTGATAGATGTGCTTGTTGCGCAACTGATCGACGATGCGCTTGGCCGTCGCCTCGTTCGGGCACACGCAGTACACGACGATCGGACGCCCGATCAGCTCGGGCGAGAGTTCTTCGCTCGATTCGAGATTCAGCGGCCGCGCGCCGGGAATGCGGTAAGCCTCCTTCTGACGCACGGCTTGCGGACGCGCGTCGAGCACGATGGGCGGTGCACTCGACTTCATCATCTCGTCGAGCTGATCGGGCGAAATGCGGTGCGTCGCCAGCCAGTGGCGGAACTGCATGCGCCGCAGCCAGCGCCAGGCGAGGAACAGCACGCCCGCCACGGCGAGCACGTCGAAAATCGTCATGCCGTTCGCGCGCACGAACGCCGCGAATCGCACGATTTCCGCATGCAGCGCCGCGCCGCCGAGCAGCCAGGTGCCCGCCCACAACGCCGCGCCGACCGTGTCCCACAGCAGGAAGACGTGGACCGCCACCGTCGTCGTGCCGAGCAGCGGCGCGGAAATCAGGCCGAGCCCCGGAACGAACTTCGCCACCGCGAGAATGGGCGCGCCGTAGCGCTCGAATACGTTGCGCGCGATGCGGATCGTCGTGTCCAGCGACAGCGAAAAACGCACGAGCCCATTGAGCAGACGCCGCCCGCGCTTGCGGCCTGCGGCGAACCACAGCGAATCCGCGAGCAGCGTCGCGATCACGGCCGCCGCCAGCAGGCTCCCGTAGGACGTCTCGCCGCTCGCCGCCATCGTGCCCGCGAGAATCAACACCGGCGCGGCCGGGACGGGCACGCCCAGTTGCGTCACGAGTACGCTGAGAAAGACCGCTCCGGCGCCGAAATCGGGTGGAATCGCGGTGGGGAGCGTCAACATTTCGAGATAACCTGCGCGCAGGGAAATTCAGGTAAGGAAACGTGGCGCGCATACCGCGCCGGCCGAGGGTGGAGATTACCCCAACGTGCCATTCCTTGCTCTCGTTGACGCAGGCTTCGCGGCGGCATCGGGCGGGCGATCCGGCCCCGCTGCCGGCGCTTTCGCGGCGATGCGAAACGGTGCTAATCTCGTAAAAGTTGCTTTTTCCAGCCGTTTTCCGTCAAGACACATGCGTTACTGGCATCTCGATCGACCGAGGCAGGCAGGTCAGTTAGACCTCTCGCGCGTCACCAGCCTCGTTTCGGCCATCGGCCGCGACGACGCCAACGCACTCGCCGCCGAAGTGCTGAACATGCTCGGCCCGGCGACGTCGGTCACGCAGTGCACCGTGTTCGCCTACGAATTCGGCAACCGGCCGCGCACGGTTTCCGTGGCCGATCATCGCGGCGGGCGCTTTTTGCGCGACGTCGCCGACACCTACGCGCGCCTCTTCTACGCGCTCGACGGCAATCAGCAGATCGTTTGCGGCGCTTCGGCCGACAAGCCCGGCTCGTCGCTCGTGCTGCACTGGCAAAGCAGCGCGGACATCGCGCACGATGGTTATCGCACCGCGTGTTACGCCACGCCCAACGTATCCGACCGGCTCTCGCTGCTGCTGCAGCCCGCCGCCGACATCTGGCTCTCCGTGAACCTGTACCGCGAAAGCGACGCCGGCAATTTTCAGCCGGGCGAAGTGGAACTGGTCGAATCGCTCGCGCCGCTGATCGGCGAGTCGGCCCGGCATCACTACACGATTCGCGGCCAAAGCCAGCTCGGCATTCCTCAGATGATGCTCGCGCGCCTGCGCGGGCTCTGCCCCACGCTTTCCAAACGCGAACTCGACGCCCTGCGCGGCGTGCTCGAAGGACGCAGCGCGGTTGAAATCGCCGAGTGCATGGGCGTGAAGCCCAGCAGTGTGGTGACCTATCAGAAACGCGCGTATCAGCGGCTGGGCATTTCGAGCCAGCGGCAGCTTTTTGCGCTTTGTCTCGCGACGGATCACGGTTAAACACCCGCCGCAAGCGCGCGCAAAAAACCACTGCGCAAAATTCCCCCCCGTAAGCCCCCTGTACCCAAATTGAGGACAGCGGGCCGCGCCTCGCGCTCCATACTGACTTCATCGCCAGCGCCCCCGCTCGGGGCATGCCGGCAAGCACAAGACTTACGTATCGGAGACGCAATCCCCATGAGCGCCGGATTCAAACCCTATCCGTTCGAGGCCAGGCAGCACGCCGCCCGCCTGCCCGAACTCGAAGGCGGCCGTGAAGCGCAACGCCACGCCGTGACGATCGTCGGCGGCGGTCCAGTGGGCCTCGCCATCGCGCTCGGCCTCGCGAAGCACGGCGTGCGCTCGGTGCTGATCGAAGCCGACGCATCGGTCTGCTACGGCAGCCGCGCGATCTGCATCTCGCGCCGCAGCCTCGAAATCATCGAGCGCCTCGGCGCGCTCGACGGCTTTCTCGCCAAAGGTCTGCCGTGGACCGGTGGGCGCAGCTTCTATCGCAACGACGAAGTGCTGCACTTCACGATGCCGCAGGACGAAAACCAGAAGCTCCCGCCGATGGTCAACCTCGCGCAGTACCACATCGAGCAGTTCCTGCTCGACGCAGCGGAGCGGCACGCCGATCTCATCGACATTCGCTGGTGCACGAAGGTGACGGCCCTGCACGAAGACGCGCATGGCGCCATGCTCTCGCTCTCCACGCCCGCAGGCGATTACACCGCGCAGACCGACTGGCTCGTCGCCGCCGACGGCGGCCGCAGCACGGTGCGCGAGTCGCTCGGCCTGAAGCTTCAGGGCACGAGCTATGAGGGCCGTTATGTGATCGTCGACATCCTGCTCGACAGCGCGCGGCCCACGGAGCGGCTCGCGTATTTCGACCCGGCGTCGAATCCCGGCTCGACCGTGCTCGTCCACAAGCAGCCCGACAACGTCTGGCGCATCGACTATCAGCTGCGCGACGGCGAGGACGCCGACGAAGCGATCAAGCCCGAAAACGTCATGCCGCGCGTGCAGAGCCTGCTCGACATGATGGGCGAGAAAGCATCGTGGTCGCCGGTCTGGATCACGATCTACAAGGCCAATGCGCTCACGCTCGAGCGCTATCGCCACGGCCGCGTGCTGTTCGCGGGCGACGCGGCGCATCTCGTGCCGATCTTCGGCGTACGCGGCGCGAACTCCGGCATCGACGACGCCGACAACCTGGCGTGGAAACTCGCGTATGTCGTGAAGGGGCTCGGGAGCGACGCGTTACTCGACAGCTACTCCGATGAGCGCGTCTACGCCGCGCACGAAAACCTGAGCTATGGCACGAAGAGCACGGAGTTCATGGCGCCGCCGTCGTTTGCATTCGATCTGATGCGCACCGCCGTGCTGAGCCTCGCGCGCGAGCACGCCGCCGTGCGCTCGCTGATCAATCCGCGCCAGACTTCGGCCATCGCCTACGCGGCCTCGCCGCTCAACGCGGCCTCCGACGCATTCGCGAGCGGTCCGGTGCCGGGCACGGTGCTGCCCGAATGCCCGCTCACGATCGTCGATCAGGCTGGCGTGCGCGAAGGGCACATGACCGACTTGATCGCGCCATGCTTTACGGCGTTCTACTTCAGCGAGGATGGCGCGACGCCCGCCCCGATCGCCGCGCTCGAAACGACGCTGGCCGCCCGCGCGCTGCCGTTCGCGCTGGTGCCGCTCGCACAGCGCCAGCCCGACGACGCATCACGCCGCAGCGGCTGGGACCGAACGGGACGCCTGTTCCCGATGTACGGCGCCAAGCCCGGCACGCTCTACCTCGTGCGCCCGGACGGCCACGTGCTCGGCCGCTGGCACGGCGAAGCCGGCACAGTCGCCACGCAGGCGCTCGCCGCCCTTGACCATGCGCTGTGCGCATGAGCGCTGGCGGAATCAAGTACAGATGGAGAAAGCCATGACCGACAGCGAACTCGACACCGTCTACACGCAGCTGTGCAAGACCATGACCAATCTGGGCGAAGTCAACGGCCCGCTCTTTCTTGCGCGCTTCGCGCTGCTCGCGATCGAGCGGATCGGCAACGCGCAAACCTGCCTCGGGTTGATCGACGCCGCAGGCAAGAACGTTTCGGCAGCCGTGCCGGAATAAGGGGAAGCGCGGCACGCCTCAGCGCTGCGTCGACTGCACGAGTCGCGCGAGGCGCGAGCGGTTGCTGACGCCGAGTTTCTGAAACGAACGATCGAGATGGGTGCGCACGGTCGTATAGGAAATGCCTAGCCGCTCGGCGATCTCCTTGTCGAGCAGCCCTTCCACCACGAGCGCGACCACGTCGCGCTCGCGCCGCGTCAAGCGGTTGATCGCTTCGTTATCCGCAGTGGATGGGTCGGCTGGCGGCGGCTGAACGTGGCCCGTCTGCGCGCGCGAGCGCGCCAGCGCGGCGATGAAAGCCGGGCGCACCAGATCGAACAGCGCAAGCTCCCGATCGGAAAGATGCTCGCGCCGCTTGCCGCGCCCGATGCGCAGATGATCGAGATACTCTTCGCCCGACCAGACGAACAGGTCCGCGCCCGCATGCAGGCCGTCGGCGCGCAGCAGTTCGAGCAGGCGCCGCCCCACTTCGAGACGCAAGGCACCCTCGGGCAAGATAGGGTCGGCCAGCAGCTTGAAGACGTCGGCGATCAACGCGAGTTCGCGGCTCGTCAGGTCCATGCTCGGGTGCGATGAGAAGTGGGCGCGCGCCCCGCTTGCGCGGCGACGCAAACATCAGAGCTTAATGATCTCGCCTGACGGATTCAATATGCAGTGCGACTGTGAAGCGTGAAGCGGGCATGCCGAAAAGAAAATGGGGCGGCAAATGCCGCCCCAAGAAAAACACACGCCGGCAAAGGGCTGTCTTCCGCCGGAGGTTGCATAGTACGCGATGAATTACGGAGCGGCATCCCCAGATTTGAGGACAAACGCTCACGTCATGCAAACTTTTGCCGCCTCATGCCAGCTTGCCGATGCGAAATGGTTTGCATTCATGCGCAGCGCATCGTTTCGCATCGGTGTCGCGGTTTTACTGGATCAGACGCGAGACGCCACGGCCGCGCGGATCGGAAACCGCGTCGGGCGTATCGCCGTTGATACGGATCGCCTGGATGTCGCCGTTGAAGTCCTGCGCCTTCAGCACGTAGCCCTTCGCCTCGACCTGCCTGGCGAGTTCGCCGTCGATCGGCGCATACGGCTCCCAGAAAATCGTGTTGGGCGGCAGCAACTGGTGGTGGAAGCGCATCGCCGCCACCGCGTCCTTCAACGGCATGTCGAAGTCGTAGTTGTTGTTGATGACCTGGAACACCGACGTGAAGATGCGCGAGCCACCCGGCGTACCGATCACGAGCGCCACCTTGCCGTCCTTCGTGAGGATGGTCGGCGTCATCGACGAAAGCGGACGCTTCTTCGGCGCAATCGCGTTCGCGTCGCTGCCCACCACGCCGAACATGTTAGGCACGCCGGGCTTGGACGCGAAATCGTCCATCTCGTCGTTGAGCACGATGCCGGCGCCCGGCACGACCACGCCCGAACCGAAGTAGCCATTGACCGTGTACGTGTTCGAAACGGCGTTGCCCCACTTGTCGACCACCGAGAAGTGCGTCGTCTCCGCCTTCTCAGGCATCGAGGTGCCGAGGCCCGGTTGTACGCTCTTGGTGTCGGATGGCTTGTCGGGGTCGACTTCGGCAGCGCGCTTCGCGAGGTACGCGTCGTCGGTGAGCTGCGCGACCGGCACCTTGTAGAAGTCGGGGTCACCGAGATATTGCGCGCGATCCGCGAACACGCGCTTCTCGATCTCCGCGATCAGATGGATGTACTGCGGCGAATTGAGCTGCACATCCTTGAATTGCGGCGCCAGCATCGACTTCATCTTGAGCAGCTGCACGAGGCCCACGCCACCCGAGCTCGGGGGCGGCGCAGTGATGATCTCGTAGCCGTTCCACTTCGCCTCCACGGGCTGGCGCCACACTGCCTTGTACTCCTGCAGGTCGCGCTTCGTGATGAGGCCGTGACCCTTCATCGAAGCGGCGATCAGATCCGCGGTCTTGCCGTCATAGAAGTCCTTCGCGCCCTGGTTCGCAATGCGCGTGAGCACATTGGCGAGATCGGGCTGCTTGAACGTGACGCCCTCCTTCAGGTTGCCGAAGTAGTCGTCGAAATTGGTCTTGCCGGCGAAGTCCTTTTCCGCGGCCTCACGGCGCTTCGCGAGCTGCTCGTCCACGACGAAGCCGTCGCGCGCATATTTGATCGCCGGCGCGAGCACCTGCTTCCATTGCAGCCTGCCGAAGCGCTTCTGCGCCTCCCACATGCCCTCGACCGTCCCCGGCACGCCCACGGCGTCGTAGCCGTAAAGGCTCTTGCCCGGGATCACGTTGCCCTTGTCGTCGAGGTACATCGTGCGCGTGGCGGCGAGCGGCGCGCGCTCGCGATAGTCGAGAAAGTACGGCTTGCCGTTCACGTAGAGCGTCATGAACCCGCCGCCGCCGATGTTGCCGGCTTCGGGGTACGTCACGGCGAGCGAGAAGGCGATGGCGACCGCCGCGTCGACGGCGTTACCGCCCTCCTTGAGGATCTGCTCGGCGGCGTCGGCCGCGTACTTGTCGGCAACGGCCACGGCGGATGCATTGAGGACCGCAGGGCGTTGCTGCGTATCCTTCGCAAAGGCCGGCGTGGCTTCGAGGAAGCCCGTGGACAAGGCGGATAGCGAAAGCAGTGCGAGAGCGGCAGCGGAAATTTTCGTTTTTTCAACCAGCTTCATCGAGTTCACCCCATGATTCGGTTTGTTGGCCTACCAGAAACCTGCCTTGGCCTTATAGCACGCCAGGAAAACGATTGCGATCCGGCGATCCGCTGATTCCGCTGCCGTGCAAGACGGCGTCCGTTCTGGACTGGATCAGGCCTCGCCGCGCCGGCCGCGCGCAATTTCGTCGCCCGCATTCGCGGGCAATCGCATCGTCACCGGAATGGACGCTGCCGAAAAGAGCCCGACCACGAGAAACGCGGGCCAGAAATCGGACCAGACAATGGCCGAATGCCCTTGCACCCGGTGCGAGATCTGCAGCACGAGGCCCGCGATCGTCACGCCGAGGCCGAGCGACACCTGCTGGATCACGCTTGCCACGCTCGTGGCGCGGCCGATGTCGCGCGTCGGAATATCGGCGTAGGCGAGCGAATTGAGGCCGGTGAATTGCAGCGAAGGAAAGATCCCGCCCGCGAGCACGATGACCCAGATGAGCCACACGGGCATGCCCGGCGAAAACGAGCCGCATATCGCGATGGCCGTGCCCGCGAGGACCGCGTTGACCATCAGCGTGCGGCGAAAGCCAAAGCGCCCGAGCACGCGCGAGACGATCGCCTTCATGAAGATCGAGCCGAACGCCGAAGCGCAAGTGATGGCGCCTGAAGCGAACGCCGTCATGCCGAGCCCTTCCTGCAGCGTGAGCGGTAACAAAAATGGCACGGCGCCGAGCCCGATGCGAAACAGCGACCCGCCCGCCACGCTCGCATTGAAGGTGGGGATGCGCAGAAATTTCAGATCGAGCACGGGTCGCTCGACACGTTGCGCATACAACCAATAGGTCACCAGCAGCAACGCGCCGATCACGCACATCGTCACCGCGGTGCCGGTGGCCACGATCTCGCCGCCCACGAGCGAGAGGCCGAGCATGAACAGCGACGCCCCACCCGCGGAGAGCACGAAGCCGACCCAGTCGAGCCGCCCAGGATGCTCCTCGTGCATGTTCTCGATATGCCGGTTCGCGAGCCAGATGCCGAGCACGCCAATCGGAATGTTGATGAAGAAAATCAGCCGCCAGTGCAGATACGTGGTGATGAACCCGCCGAGCGGCGGCCCCACGACCGGGCCGAGCAGCGCGGGCACCGTGAGATAGTTGACCGCGCGAATGAAGTCCGATTTGGGCAGCGAGCGGAAAATGATGATCCGGCCCACCGGCACCATCATCGCGCCGCCGATACCCTGCACGAAGCGGGCGGCCACGAACATCTCGAGCGAGCGCGAAGCCGCGCACAACAGCGACCCTGCCATGAAGATGCCGATGGCAGTGCGAAACACATTGCGCGAGCCGAAGCGATCGGCCACCCAGCCGCAGATCGGGATGAACACGCCAAGGCCGATCACGTAGCTCGTGACGGCCAGCTTGAGTGTGATGGGGTCCTGGCCGAGATCGCGGGCCAGTGCGGGGAGCGCGGTGACGATGACCGTCCCGTCCACGTTCTCCATGAACATCGAGCACGCGACAATGAGCGGAACGATGAATGTGCCGAGGGCTAATGGCATGGGCAGGAACGACGATCAGCGTGGCTGATGGCGTAAAGCTGCCATTATGGCCCTTGTTGCGGAAAACGGGAACCCGGCAACAGATGAAGCGGCGCCCTTTGCGTGTGCGCCACGCAGCAAACGCGCGCGCAAATAATAAAAGCCGCGAAGCCCGCCTCCGCCTTCATGCGGAGACAGACCTCGCGGCCTGATTCGAGCAATCTGCGTGAGGCAATCCACGCAGATGCGCTTTAGATAGCGGCCTGCTTCACGCGGCTCACCACGGGACGCAGTTGCGGCAGCACCTGCTGCGCGGCGCGCGTGACGTCGTTGGGGAAGTCGATCTCGATCCACGGCGCGCCGGTGACGTCCGCGGTTTCGAACTCGCTGCCGCGTTCGAGCAGCAGGTCGCGCAGCGCTTCTTCGTGCGGCAGGTTCGCGCGGCCCGTATCGACATAGCCTTCGACGATCTGCGCAAAGCGGCGCGCCGTCGCTTCGTTCAGGCGGAAGAATCCCACCGACTCGCCGATCGTGTCGTATTTCAGACCGACCGCCAGCTGCTTGCGCAGTTCGACGGGCACACCGTCGCGCAGACACAGCTTCACGGGCTCGTCGCCGGCTTCGAAGTCGCGGTCGATCAAGAGACGGTTGGCAGGCGCCTCGCCCGCCACGAGCGGTGCGAACACGCGCTCGTCGTAGAGCACGTCGGCGTCCATGAGCAGCACATCGCCGCCGCGCGTAAGCGCCTCTGCCGTGCGATGTACCGTGAGCACGCTGCCCAGGTCGAAGCGCGGATTCATCACGACCTCGACCTTGTGCGGCCAGCCGATGCGCTTGAGTTCGGCCTCGACCAGCTCAGGCTGGAAACCGAGCGCGAGCACGACCTCCGTGACACCCGCCTCTTCCAGGAATTGCAGATGGCGTTCGAGCAGCGTCACGCCCTCGAACTGCAGCAGACATTTCGGAAACTGTTCTCCAGCGGGTTGCTGAAGGCGCAGGCCGAGGCCTGCCGCGAGAATGATGGCGCGCATGCGCAAACGTTCCTTGGAAGAAAAAGGTCAATCGGCGACTTCGACAGCGGGGACGCGCAAGGCGCGTCGGCGTTGCCAGCTACGTTCGCTGAAATGCAGATACAGAAGGCCCGGCAAGCCGAGCAGGATTTCTCGCGCGCGCTTGGCAAGCGAGAGCGCGAGCGCCGCCTCGGGCGGCAGGCCGACGAGCGGCGCGAGCAGCAGATAACCGCCCTCTTGCACGCCCAGCGAGCCAGGAATGGCGAAGGCCGCACCGCGAATCGCCTGGCCGATGCTCTCGAGCAGCAGCGCATCGATCCAGCCTGTGGGGTGGCCGAGAAAGCGCAGCGCGAGCCACACTTCCACCGTGCCCACGAGCCAGCCCGCGAGGCTCAGCGCGAAGCTGGCCGCCACGCGGCCGCGCCGGGCATAAAGCGACTTCACGGCTTCGTCGATCGCGTCGGCGCGCGTGGCAAGCGCCGACCAGTCGCGCTTGCCGAACACTTTCGATGCCAGACGCAGCAGGCGGCCGAACAGACCGCGACGCTGCGCGACATAAAACAGCGCGATCAGGCCGCCGAGCACGGCGGTCGCGATCAGCGCGGCGACGCCGAGGTCGCGCGGCGCGCCATTCGCGGCGTAGGCCGAAAAAAGCACGATGCCGAATACGGCGAAGACGATCTGCGCGACGGCTTGCAGCGTCGTGCTCACGGTGATGGCCGCAGCCGCATTGCGCATCGACATGCCGCGTTGACCGAGCTGGCGCACCATCGCCACGGGGCCGCCGATCTGGCCCGCGGGCAACAGGCTGTTAACCGATTCGCCGGTCCACCGCGCGAGCAATGCATCGCGCTGATCGACACGCTCGTCCCGGCCGAAGAGCACGGCGATCGCACCCGCGTCGAGTGCGAGCGGCACGACGTGGAACGCCGCGACGAGGACGAGGCCCCAGCCCGCGGCCGCAAGTGCGCCCGTGACCGAGCCGAGCCCCTGCCAGGCGAGCAGCGCAATGAAGAGCGCCGTGCCGATCGACAACAGCAGGATGGCAGCACGGCTCACGCCTTGCCTCCGAATGCCTTGCGGAACACCTGGCGGAAACCGAAGTACGCAATCGCGTCCTTCATGTTCGAAATGAAACGCCGCCACGGGCGCATATTCGGGTTCGTCACGTATTCGAGCGTGAGCGAAACGCGCACTTCGCCTTCGAGACTCGGCGTGACGCGATGGCGAAGCTTGTCGCCGTCGAACACGATGAGCGCGCCCGGCGGGTATTGCACCGAACCCGGCTCATCCGCCTTGTTCGGGTCTTTCGTGTGCAGTTCGTAGTCGAGCTTGCACGACGACTCGTCGATTACCCCGAGCAGCACCGTATAGCGGCGGCCGTCGTAGTAGGACGTGTCGTAATGCCAGCCGATGTGATCGCCGGCGCGCGTGTAGTAATAGAGAGCGTAAGCGTGCGGGTCGTCTTCGGGCGAAAGCTGCAGGCGGTCGCCCGTGATCTTTTCGAGCCACGCGATGAGCTGCGGCGAGCGGTAAAGCTCGGCGATGTACGGCGCGAGGCGGTCGATGGTGTGACGGCTCACGCTGCCGCCCGCCTTGTGGCCCGGCAGATAGTTGCGGTTGACTTCGGGAAGCAGCGCGTTGGCCGCGTCGATCAACTGTTGCGTGGCGTCGGCGGGCAGAAAATCGGCGAGATACAGGAACGAGCCCTGGCTCTGATAGTCGTCGCGCAGGCGCGCGGTGTTCAGCGGTTGCAGCGCGCGGCCGATCGCGCCGTCCGGCTCGCCAGCCGCCGCGCGTGAGGCGCGGGCTAGCGCGGGGGCGCGGGCTGGCGCGGGGGCGCGGGCTGGCGCGGGGGCGCGCGGCGCTACGACCTGTTCTTGTTCTGCTTGCAGGCTCATCTGCTGCTCCACACCTGGCGGGTTTCCTTGGCGGGGCGCAGGCGGCGCGTCACGCGCACATAGTCGAGCACCACCCAGATGGCGAACAACGGCGCCCCGATCGAAGCCGCGATAATGAACGGCGACACGACGCCCGTCAGCGTGGCAAGGGGTAGCAGATACAGCACGTCTTCGGTCTCGAAGCCGCCGGCGAACGCCTGTTGGGTGCCCGCCTTGCCGGCCATTTCCTCGATGCGCATGCGCAGGAAAAAGATCACGGCGACCGCGACGCCCGCGATGCCGCCCAGCACGGCCGGCGGCACATGCCATTCGGCGCCGGTGTGGGCGGCCACGACGCCGAGGCCGTAGCCCATGCCGAGGAACAGCAGGACGGTGACGAGCGCGTCCGCCGCGAGATCGTAGAAATGCCCGATGCGGCTGGTTTTACCGCTGATACGCGCCAGTTCGCCGTCGGTATGATCGACAAAATTCGACAGCACGATCAGAAACGCGCCAATATTGACGTGCAGAAAGTCTCCGCGCGCCAGAAAAAAGCCGCCGGCAACGCCAATCAGGAGTCGCAGCGTGGTCAAATGATTCGGGGTAACGCGCGTGGGTACAAGCGGAGTGACAAGCCAGCGCGCCGCGCGAGCGTCCCACGTGCGCGGCGGCGGCACCGCTTTCGGAGCCATTTTTACAGGTTTATCTTTTTCGGTCATAACCGCGCAATATATACGCCTTCCAGAAATCTTGCAGGTATTCCGACGATCGTCCCACTTTTTGCTTGTGGTTCTGTAAGGAAAAGCGCTAGATCGGCTCCCGCGGCGGCGCAAGCGAAGTTGCCCGAACACGCGTAGAGTGCAACCCTTCGCGCCAGCCCGGACGTTTTGCGTCCAACGGCTCCGGCGCACGCACTTTCGCCATTCACGTAATGAAACGCTTTACCTTTGCCGCCCTTTTTCTCGCTGTCCTGACGCTTCTCGCCGGCAACGCCCGCGCCGCCGCCATCGACGATTCGCTGACCTGCAGCGAGTCCGCACACGACTTCATCTCCGGGCTGATCACGCAAAACCTGATCGATCCGAAGCCCATGAAGGTCGAAAGCAATTCGATCAACGCATTCTGGCCCGCGCGCGGCCAGCACATGACCGCCTATGGATTCAGCGTGTTCGCCATCGTGGGTTTCCAGAAGGACGACCCGCTCTTCAAGACCGGCGACGGCACACCCATCGCCCCTTCCGCCTACGGCGCCGTCGTGGTCGGCACCCAGACGAGGGTGCAGGCGGCCCTCACGGCGGCAGGCAATAACGCCATCGTCCACCATGCCGGACCGCTGTTAACAGCGATCTTCTGCAAGCAGGAGTAAGCGGGCAGGCTTTGAGCGTTATTCGATACGCCCGAAACCGCCTTCGGCCCAGGCCTCGGCGCGGGCTTTCGTGAGCTTGAAGTTCGGCGCGACGCGCGCCTGAGCGAGTTGCTCGCCGAACGCGTCGATCGCGCTGATGAGCCCGTAGGGCTCGTACTCGTCGGGAACGATGTCGAGCGTCACGTCCACATCGCCTTCGGCGGTCTGCACGCTCACGCGCTTGTGCAGCAGTGCGCGCAATTGCTGCTCGTGCCGGCGCAGCACCTCCGAAGCGGTCTTCACGAGCGTGTTGAACGCCGACGTGTCGAGCGGCTTGGGATTCTTCTTGTCACGGCCCATGGTCCACGGGCCGACGAGTGCAGGCTCAGGCTCGCCGTCCTTGATCATTTCGACGGCCCAGCCGTCGTCGTCCTCATTCTTGATCACGCGCGCGGTCCAGCCGTCCTTGCGCCACAGGCGCGCCTCCTGGATCACCTCGGCTTCAGCGGCGAGGTCATCGGCGGGGAAATCGGAATCGGTTGCGGGTGAGGAATCGGTCATGGCGGGGTTTTCATCGGGTTCTGCGGGGGACTTGCCCGTCGCGGGGCAAGGGCAAGATTCTACCCGGATCGCGTCGCGCGTCGGGCGCCGCGTCTTTCTATCCAGCCGGTTCGGATTATCGCGCCACCAAAGCAGAATATCGACTGGTGATTTTAATCATTGCGTTTTCCGCAACGCATCATTCCGCCTTGCGCATTAATTTAAAATAATTTCCTGCGGGCAAAAAAAACGCGGCCCGAGAGCCGCGTAAAAACAGATGAAAAAAGACCACCCTTGGTCGAGGGCTGAAGCCATTGTACCGCCGCGCAATGCGTGGGTTCAGCCCATGATCTGGAACAGTACCTTTCACCAAACGACAAGAATCGCGCTTGAAAAAGCGTTGAATTCGCGTTAGGCCAGCTCCTGCGCGGGTTTGTCGCATCGTCGCGGATGCACAACGGATTATCCAGCTCGACCATTTTGTCGCACCCGATAATCCAATAGAAAAAGTCTTTATATGCAATCACTTACGGCGATTAATGCCGATCGCGAAATGAGATGAATGCATTGTTGCGTCGATTTGCGTAAATACGCCGAATACCGGGCTTACACTTCGTTGCGAATCACCCGGGCACGAAATCGATTTTCAGAATATTCGGCCTGAGATTCCCCAAGTTCTGACCGGAGAAAAACATGAAAAAAGCACTCATTGCTGCAGGCGTCCTCAGTGCATTTGCCATCAGCGCCCATGCGCAAAGCAGCGTCACCCTTTACGGCTCGCTCGACGCCGGCATCGTCTACGCGAACAACGTCGGCGGCCACAGCCTGTGGGCTCAGGGCAGCGGCGCTCTCTCGAACAACTACTTCGGCTTTCGCGGCGCCGAAGACCTGGGCGGCGGCCTGAAGGCGATCTTCACCCTCGAAAGCGGCTTCAACCTCAACAACGGCGGCTACAAGAACGGCGACAGCGGCTTTAACCGCCAGGCCTACGTCGGCTTGAAGAGCGACAAGTTCGGCACGCTCACGCTCGGGCGGCAGTACGACTCGATGGTCGACTACCTCTCGCCGCTCTCGGAAGCCGGCGCGGGCTACGGCAACAATCTCGCGGGCCACCCGTTCGACAACGACAACCTCGCCCAAAGCTATTCGATCAAGAACTCGGTCAAGTACGCCAGCGCAAACTACGCGGGCCTCCAGTTCGGCGGCCTGTACGGCTTCAGCAACGACGCGAACGGCTTCGCGAATGGCCGCGCGTGGAGCGTGGGCGCATCGTACGGCAACGGCCCGCTGAACTTCGCGGCCGCCTACTCGCAACAAAACAACTCCGGCGGCCTCGGCGCCGCGAACAGCGCGGCCTCGGCCGACCAGAACATCTCGGCGCGGCTGCAGCGCTCGTTTGGCGCGGGCGTGAACTACACCTACGGCCCGGCACAAGTTGGCTTCGTGTGGACACACTCGCAGATCGACGGCATGCAGAGTCTCTCGAGTGGCGGCAGCGCGCCGCTGCCGGGCCTCTCAGGCCTCAACCTGCACGTCGACAACTATGAAATCAACGGCGCCTACCATCTGACGCCCGCCCTCGCGTTCGTCGGCTCCTACACGTTCACCGACGGCACGGTCACCGGCAACGGCAGCAACAACAGCCCGAAGTGGCACACCGTGGTGCTCGGCACCGACTACTCGTTGAGCAAGCGCACGGACGTCTACCTCGCTGGCGTCTACCAGCACGCTTCGGGCTCGCTCGGCTATAACGCCGACGGCTCGGGCATCGCAAACGTCGCTGCGATCAATACGCTCTCGCCTTCTTCAACGAACAACCAGGTGGCCGCGACAGTCGGTCTGCGTCACCGCTTCTGATCGCTCGCGGTTGGGCAAACCCGGCGCGACCCGCCACGCTGCCTGTCCTTTGCGAAACGCACATGCGCCACAAGCGCATGTGCGTTTTTTCTTGTGAACTGTTGCATCTTTTTACGTCTGCGTAGGCCTTGATTCAGATCAGGGTGCGTATACTCATTGGCATAATCCGCTGCTTCGATATTGTCACGCCGCCTATGAAAACGCTCACGCAACGACTTCTCGCCGCGACTCCGCTCGCGCTCATCGCCGCTTGTGGATCGACACCGCCGTCCGGCACTGCTTCGAATGGCGAACCGATGATCTACGCTTCGTCGGCGCGTTCGGCGTCGTCGGTCGCGAGCTGCCTCGAAGACCGCTTGCCGCACGTGCACAGTTCGCGCGACGGCAATACGACGGAACTGAGCGTAGGCTCGCGCTCGGACGCGTCGTACTTCGTCACGCTCACGCCGAACGGCCACGGCTCGGTCATTCGCGTGACGCACGGCGCTTCCGCGTCGAACGATCCGCCTGAAGAAGAACTGCGCTTCGACGTGGCGCGCTGCACGACCTGACGCGCGAACGGCTGGCGCGGGCACCGCACGCGCCACACGACGTACCGCAAGTCGCCCGCATGTCACCCCTGTCATAACGGCGACACATCTGCGAAGATTGCGCCCCCTTCGACTTCGCAACACACCGCTTCATGGCATCAGGCACCGCACATCACGCCACGGGTTGGGCCGCCGGCGTCATCGCCGCCGCAATCGTCACGCATCAGGGCGCCGATAGCGCCTGGCATCTCTACGCCGCGCTCGCGTTCGCAGCGGGTGTCGCGGGCGGATCGGCGCCCGACTGGCTGGAGGTCGCCTGGTGGCGCAAGAAGCGGCGCCTCTGGATCACGCATCGCACGTTCACGCACTGGGGCATCGGCTGGATCGCGTTGCTCGTGTGGTCGTATCACAAACTCGGGCACGTGCCGCTCGCGGCGCCCGCGTTCGGCTTCGCTTGCGGAGGCGTGATCCACCTGTTCGCGGACTGGCCCAATCCGCTCGGTGTGCCGTGGATCTTTCAACGGCATTCGCTGAACTGGTGGCGCAGCGGACGCTGCGACCTGATCGTCGTCGCGGCGTCATGGGTGGCCGCGTGGTTTTTCGCCGTGCATGGCGTGCCGCACGATTGGTCGCTCGCGCCATTGCGTCGGCTCGTCTGATCGGTCAGGTTTCCCTGGCAACAGGTGCAGGCACCCTGGGGAGTCATGCAGCCGATGAAGCGTCGATTGACAATCGTCGGAACTGATCAGACGCCACATCGCCCATTCATCAGGCAACGTTTATTATCGTATTAACCAAAACCAAAATAAAAACGGCGCCCTTTAAAGGGCGCCGCTCCTAAATCGCGTCATGCGGTAATCAGGTGTTCTCTTCGCACTCCACGCGTCCCATGCGGTAGCCGACGATCAGCCCGGCGTCATAGGCCGACTCCAGCGCGCGGCCAATATCCTCCGCGCTCACGAGGTGCGCGTCGGCGGTCGGCTTCCCGGTCAGTTCGAAGTTCTCGATCCCGAGCGTTCTTCGCGAGATTGCCAGCAATAACTCCAGTCGTTCGTCATGCATTTTGCTCTCTCCACTTGATCCACATCATCTGATTACAATGATAAATATCAAAATCCGTGAGAGCCGCGGCGCATGGACGCATATTGAGGCGTCACTCTAATATCAAAACCAAGAAATCTTTAAAATTTGTTAAAACATCGGCGGATTAACTTTTAGATATCGTTAAGTCGAATCGTTTTAATTCGCAATTGAACAGGGCGTCAATCCACGATGGGGTTACCCCGCACTGCCGAGCCGACGGCGCGGCCCAGCCAGGCCAATCCAGGGTTTCGTGCGGGCAACCGTTTGATATGATCGGTAAGACATCGCGGGGCCCAACCAGGGCTTTTCGCAGCATTCGAACGTAGCCCATGGATTCCACGCTCACCCCATCCGCCAGCACGGCGACCACCGACCTCGGCCGCCGCGTGCGCGCCGCGCGCGTCGCCCAGGAGCTGACGCTCGATACGGCCAGCCGCCTGTGCGGCGTCTCGCGCTCGACCCTGTCGAAAGTCGAAAACGGGCTCATGTCGCCGACCTTCGACGTGCTGCAAAAGATCGTCGGCGGGCTCAGAATCGACCTGGCCGAGCTGTTCGGCACCCCGCCCAAGCTCAATGCCGGCGGCCGCCGCGCGCTCACGCGCAATGGCGCGGGTCAACGCCACGCCTATCGCGGCTATCAAATGGAGTTGCTCGCAACCGATCTCGCGCACAAGGCCATGCTGCCGTTTCGCATCCGCATCACCGCGCATTCGCTCGATGCGTTCGACGACTGGGGCCGCCACGAAGGCGAAGAGTTTCTCTACGTGGTCAGCGGCAGCGTGTGCCTGTATTCGGAGCTTTACGCGCCCACGTGTCTGGAAGCCGGCGACAGCCTCTACTTCGACAGCCGCACCGGCCACGCGGCCATTTCGACGAGCGAAGAAGACGCCGAAGTGCTGTGGATGGCAACGAGTGCGCGCCTGCCCGGCGTCGCACCGGAAGCGTCGGCAACCTCGAAGTCACGCACCAGGACGAAGCTCACGGCCAGCTAAATGTGGCGCGCGGCGTTGGGTCTGCTGGAGCCGTAAAGCCTCACCCCCCGGCGTCGGGCGAACGCTTGCCAGCGGAAGGGTTTGCGGTACGCGCACGCCGCGCCCGCGGAGCCGCTGAGCCATCCGGCCGCACATCGCGCTCGCGCGCCGCACGCCGCACCGCCTCGATCAGCGCGCGACCGGCAGGCGTGGGCTGGGTATCGGTACGCTGAATCACCCCCACCGGCTCCTCGCCGCCCGCAGAAGGCAACGGCAACCGCACCAGCGTCCCGCGCCGCAGGTCGTACTCGACGGCACCGGCGGGCACGAACCACACCGCGTCGTTCTCGAGCGCGAGCGCGCGCCCCACCGAAACCGATAGCAACTCGACGAACGCCGACAGCGGCGGCGCCCCCCAGGCGGCGAGCAGACTGTCCGCCGCCTGGCGGATCAACGTGCCGAACGGCGGCAGCACAAGCGGAAACGATGCGAGTTGCGCCGGCAGCCCCGCCCCCGGCGCGAGCGGATGTCCCGCGCGCACCACCACGGCGAGCGGCTCGTTGTACAACTGCTCGAAGCTCAGGCCCACCATGCGCTCGGGGTCGGCCAGACGGCCCACTGCAAAGCTGATTGCCCCTGTCTTCAACCGCTCGAGCAACTCCGTGTTGGCGCCCGTCACGAGCCGCACGCTCACCCGCGGCCATTCCTCGCCGAAGTGACGCAACGCGCCGGGCAGCAACGCCGTCGCCACCGTGGGCAGCACGCCGATATCAAGCGTCGCGGCCACCGCGCCTTCGTCGCGCGCGAGCAAGGCCACGCCCTGGCGCAGCGCGCTCACGCAGGCGCTCGCGTGCGGCATGAAAAGCTGCCCCTCGCGGGTGGGCACCGCACCGTGCCGACCGCGCTCGAACAGCTTCACGCCCAGCACGAGCTCCAGCTCGGCGATCGTCTTCGACACGGCGGGTTGCGTGACCGAAAGACTCTCGGCAGCCTGCTGCACGCTGCCCATCTGCGCCACGGCAAGAAAACACTGGAGATGGCGGAATTTGACGCGTCCGTCCGCGAGCCGGTTTTGCATAACGGTTCGTTATATGAAGTGCGAAAAAACATCATTTTGCATAACTTTTCGCTTTGGATAAAGTGGCTGCATCGGCTCGTAGCGACAAATCGCTGCAGGCAACGAGCCTTTCCCCAATAATCCACCCCAGGAGACACCCCATGGACGAGTCCATCCTGTCGCCGCGCGACTTCGACTCGCATCCCGCGTACGTTTATCCGCCGTACCGTTCGTCGGTCAAACGCGGCCCCACGCTCCCGCTCATCCCCCTGAAGGAAAAGCTGCGCAACCAGCACGCACCCGTGTACGGCACCGACGACCTCGGCGCGCTCGACCACGACCTCACGCGCAACGCGGCCAGGAATGGCGCGCCGCTCGGCGAGCGCATCATCGTGACGGGCCGCGTGCTCGACGAAGGCGGCAAGCCGGTGCGCAACACGCTCGTCGAAATCTGGCAGGCCAATGCCGCCGGCCGCTATGTCCACAAGCAGGACCAGCACGACGCGCCGCTCGATCCGAACTTCCTCGGCGCCGGCCGCGCGATCACCGATAACGACGGCCGCTATCGTTTCCTCACGATCAAGCCGGGCGCGTATCCCTGGGGCAATCACCCGAACGCGTGGCGTCCGAATCACATCCACTTCTCGCTGTTCGGCGACTACTTCGGCTCGCGTCTCGTCACGCAGATGTATTTCCCCGGCGACCCGCTGCTCGCGTTCGACCCGATCTATCAGGGCACGCCGGAAGACGCACGCGAGCGCATGATTTCGCGCTTCTCGCTCGACACCACCGAAGAAGGCTACGCACTCGGCTACGAATTCGACATCGTGCTGCGCGGCCCGAACCAAACCCCCACGGAGCGTTGAACCATGGCACTCAAGGAAACGCCTTCGCAAACGGTCGGCCCGTACTTTGCCTACGGCCTGTGTCCGCAGCAATACGACTTCGATTTGAAGAGCCTCTTCACGGCCAACGTGGTCGGGCCTGAAACGCCGGGCGAGCACATCACGCTGATCGGCCGCGTGATCGACGGCGACGGCAACGCCGTGTTCGACGCGATGCTCGAGTTTTCGCAGGTCGACGCAAACGGCCGCTATCCGGCTTCGCGCGAGGAAATCGCCAAAGACGGCTTCCGCGGTTTTGCACGCGTGGGCACGGGCACGGATGCGCAGCACCGTTTCATCGTGCACACCGTGAAGCCGGGCGTCGAGAACGCCGGCGAAGCGCCGCATCTGAATGTGATCGTGATGATGCGCGGGATGCTCACGCACACCTTTACGCGCATCTACTTCGAAGACGAAGCCGCCGCCAACGCCGCGGACCCGGTGCTCTCCGCCGTGCCCGCGGCGCGCCGCGACACGCTCATCGCGCGCCGTAGCGAGCAGGCCGGCAGCATCGTCTACACGTTCGACATCCGCATGCAGGGCGAACAGGAAACGGTGTTCTTCGATCTTTGATGCATCAACGGACACGCGAGACGAATCGCACGGACTTTCACGCGGCTTTCATGAACTGGCCCTATGATCGTGACACTGCGAACTGATCGCGGAACTCCGAGCTGTACCTTGTGAAGCCTGCCATGTGCAGGCTTCTTTTTTTGCAGTGCGCTCGCGGCCTGCCGCGCACTCAGCCGAGCGGCCGCACGCCGATCAGCACGCCATGCAGCCAGAAGGCGAACACGGCCCAGACCACGAGCCCGACCACGACGACGATCGCATCGCGCGACACCTCTCCCGGCGGATAGACCACCCCGGCTTCTCGGTCGCGCCGGTTCTCGCCTCGCAGCTCGAACAACGCCCAGACGAGGAAGACCCCGAAGAGGATGATGTCGTTGAGCGTGCCGTTGGCGAGCAGATGCGCGAACGCCCAAAGCGCGACGCCGCTCACGAACGGCTGGCCGAGCGCGCGCTTGAAGTGATTGCCCGGCACATAGGCCGCGACGATCAGAATGAAGGCAATGGCGGTGAGGAGTGCCGTGACATGCGCCATCCAGAACGGCGGCAGCCAGATCGGCACGGGGTAGCGGCGTGACAGACCGTAGCCATAGACGATCAGCACGAAGCCCAGAATGGAGAGCAACGCGAACGCGCCTCGCCAGGCACGCGGACCCAGGCGCTCGATCTGCGCGGCGCGCCAGGGCCCTGCCACGATGCGGATCGAATGGACACCAATGAAAATCACGAGGCCCAGCACGAGTATCGCCATGACTACCTCCCTGCCGTAGCAAGAACGCAATGGGCGAGATTGTCGCGCAGCTTGATCGCGCAGCCAACCGAAGTTTTCAAAAAAGCTGACTAATTACGCGCGCAAATGCCAGCAAAAAAGAATGCATAAATCATTGCGCGCCTAAACCGGCACGGCACATTAGGAGGCGCAATTAAATCCCGGCTCGCGCCGAAAGGCATTTTAAAACTATGCTGAATAATACTGGGCGCCGCACCGATGTGCGGCTTTGCGGCATGCGCCGCGAACGGTCTGGCGGTCGAAGGGCAACACCGGCGCGCACTCACGCACCGTCATGGCTAGCAGCGAAAATGCTCGATATCCTGTCCCGCGTGCTTATAGCGCAACAGCCAGGCCGGCATATCGCCCTCGCCATTCCACGTATTCCCGTATGCGTCGCGGTACTTGGGTAGTTTTTCGCTTTCAGCAATAGACGCTTCAAGCTCTTCGAACGTAATGCCGTACTCTTCCATGCGGCGTCGAATCCACACGATGAGCCGTTCGCGCGCCTCTCCATCGAGGTCGAACATCGATTAATTCCTCTCGCTTCGTCAAGGGCAAGGCACCGATACAACGATCGGCAAAGAATGGTCTTCCCTGAAAAGACAAAGGCTTCGCGCACGAACTGCGAAGCCTTGCTGCACTGATGAGGTAGCCTGGGTATGGAGCCCGCGACCGGTTCGGAGGGGATCTGTAGTCCGCTGCTCCGCTCTCAGGTGACGCCGCTACAGGTGAGCGAACGTTTGCTGCAAGCGGAACCGATGATACCTTGCGCGCGCGGCACAGATCAAGCGGTTTCAAGGCGGAGCGGGCCTCTGCGGCCCGCTCCATTCCTTTAGCCTGAAGCCGCCGCGCCCGTTGCGCGCCGCTCTGGTGCAGGCTTGCTTTCGGCGGCATTCACGTCAGCCTGGCCACGCGCCAGCACGGGCGCGAGTGCCGCACCGGTGTGGCTCGCCCGCACCTTCGCGAGCGCTTCGGGATCGGCCGCGGCGACGATCGTGCCACCGCCCACGCCGCCTTCGGGCCCGAGATCGATGATCCAGTCGGCTTCGGCGATCACGTCGAGGTCGTGCTCGATCACGACGACGCTATGTCCCGCGTCCGCAAGCCGGTGCAGCACGCTGATGAGGCGCGCCACGTCGGCCATGTGCAGGCCCACCGTGGGCTCGTCGAGCACGTAGAGCGTGTGCGGCGCCTTCTGGCCGCGGCGCGTGATGTCGTCGCGCACCTTCGAGAGTTCGGTCACGAGCTTGATGCGCTGCGCCTCGCCGCCCGAGAGCGTGGGCGAAGGCTGGCCGAGTGTGAGGTAGCCGAGACCCACGTCCTTCATGAGCTGCAGCGGGTGGGAAATACTCGTGATCGACCCGAAGAACTCCACCGCCTCGTCGATTTCCATCGTCAGCACTTCGCCGATGTTCCGGCCGCGCCACGTCACGGCCAGCGTTTCCGGATTGAAGCGCTGGCCGTGGCACACGTCGCACGGCACCTTCACGTCGGGCAGGAAGCTCATGCCGATGGTGCGCACGCCCTGGCCTTCGCACGCGGGACAGCGTCCGTCGCCGGTATTGAACGAGAAACGGGACGCGCTATAGCCGCGGGCGCGCGCCTCGAGCGTATCGGCGAAAAGGCGGCGGATCGCGTCCCACACGCCGATATAGGTCGCGGGGCACGAGCGCGGCGTTTTGCCGATCGGCGTCTGGTCGACTTCGAGCACGCGGTCGATGCTTTCCCATCCGCTGATTGAATCGCAGCCCTGCCACGTATGCGAAACCTCGAGCTTCGGCTTCGCGCTCGTGCGCGCGAGCACGCTCGACCGGCGCTCCGCCGCGCTCGGCGCTTTCTCCTTCACCGCCTTGCGCGCGCGGCGCTCGGCAGGCGAAGACAGCACCGAACGCCCCACGGCGTCGAGCAGATTGGAAAGCAGCACGTCGCGCGCGAGCGTGGACTTGCCGGAGCCGCTCACGCCGGTGATCGCCACGAGACGTCCGAGCGGAATCTGCGCGGTGACGTTGCGCAGATTATGCAGCTTGCCGCCATGCACGGTGAGCCATTGTCCCGGCACCGCCTCGCGTCCCGCGCGCGCCGGACGCACTTCGCGGCGCGGCTGCAGCGGGTGCTGGATCGGCTGTGCGAGATAGCGGCCCGTGAGCGAATCGGCCTGCGCCGCGAGATCGGCCACGCTGCCCTGCGCGACCACACGGCCGCCGCGCTTGCCCGCGCTCGGGCCAATGTCGATGATGTGATCGGCGCGCCGGATCGTGTCCTCGTCGTGTTCGACCACCACGAGCGTGTTGCCCTTCTCGCCGAGGCTGCGCAGCGCGTCGAGCAGGATCTGGTTGTCGCGCGGATGCAGGCCGATGGTCGGTTCGTCGAGCACGTAGCACACACCCTGCAAGTTACTGCCGAGTTGCGCAGCGAGACGAATGCGCTGTGCCTCGCCACCCGAAAGGCTCGGCGCGGCGCGATCGAGGCTCAGATAGCCGAGCCCCACTTCTTCCAGGAACTGCAGTCGGCTGCGGATTTCGCTCACCACGTCGCGCGCGATCTGCGCGTCGCGGCCATTGAGCTTCAGCGTATCGATCCAGCGGCGCGTATCCGCCACGGTCCACTGCGCGACATCGACGATGGGATGCGCGTCGAACGTCACAGCGCGCGCCACCGGATTCAGGCGCGTGCCGCCGCAATCGTGGCACGGCTCGTCGACCATGCCGTCGGGTTCCTGCTCTTCCGAAGGCAGGGTCTGCTCGCGGCCACGGCCGTCTTCGGCGACGATCGTGTCGTCGTAGGCGGCGCGCTGCTCGCGCGTGAGCGCGAGGCCCGTGCCCACGCAGGTCGTGCACCAGCCATGCTTGCTGTTGTACGAGAACATGCGCGGATCGAGTTCCGGATAGCTCGTGCCGCACACCGGGCAGGCGCGCCGCGTCGACAGCACCTTCACCTCGCCGATGCTCGCCGTCGAACCGCCATTGCCCAGCACGTGATGGAGGCCGTCGAGCGGCGCGAGCAGGTGCACGATGCCCTTGCCTGCTTCGAGCGTCGCGCCGAGCATCGCCCGCAACTGCGCCTCGTTTTCAGGCTCGATCACGAGGTCGCCCACGGGCAACTCGATCGTATGCTCGCGGAAGCGGTCGAGCTTGGGCCACGGCGCGACGGGCACGAACTCGCCATCCACGCGCAGATGCGTATTGCCGCGCGCCTTCGCCCACTTCGCGAGATCGGTGTAGACGCCCTTGCGATTGACGACGAGCGGTGCGAGCAAACCGACATGCTGGCCGCGATGCTCGCGCAGCAGTTGCGCGACGATCGCATCGACGCTCTGCGACGTGACGGGCGTGCCGTCATGCACGCAGTGCTGCACGCCGAGCTTCACGTAAAGCAGACGCAGGAAGTGCCACACCTCGGAGGTCGTGGCGACCGTGCTCTTGCGGCCGCCGCGCGAAAGGCGCTGCTCGATCGCGACGGTCGGCGGAATGCCGTACACGGCATCGACTTCGGGGCGGCCCGCCGGCTGCACGATCGAACGCGCATACGCGTTGAGCGATTCGAGGTAGCGCCGCTGGCCTTCGTGAAAGAGGATGTCGAACGCGAGCGTGGACTTGCCCGAGCCCGACACGCCCGTGATGACGTTGAAGCGGCCGTGCGGGATATCGACGTCGAGCGCCTTGAGGTTGTGCTCGCGCGCATTCACGATGCGCACCACGTCCTCGCCCTGCACCTCGCGGCGCGCCTGCGCGGCACGCAACGCGGTTTGCAGCGCCACGCCCTCTTCTTCCGCCAGCAGTTCGACACCGCTGCCAAGCGCGGCTTCGTAGCGCTCGAGCGCCGCGCCCGTATGCGAACGCGGACACGCGATCACATCCTCGGGCGTGCCGACGCACACCACTTCGCCGCCCGCGTCGCCGCCTTCGGGGCCGAGATCGATCAGCCAATCTGCGGCGCGGATCACGTCGAGGTTATGTTCGATCACGAGCAGCGAATGACCGCCCGCGAGCAGCTTGCCGAAGGCGCGCATCAGCTTGGCGATGTCGTCGAAATGCAGGCCCGTAGTCGGTTCGTCGAACATGAAGAGGCGCCCGCCCGCCTCCTTGCCGCGCGACTGCGCGGTTTCCGCGAGATACCCCGCGAGCTTCAGGCGCTGCGCCTCGCCGCCCGAGAGCGTCGGCACCGGCTGGCCGAGCTTCACGTATTCGAGACCGACGTCCACGATAGGCTGCAGCACGCGCAATACTTCGGCATCCTCAGCGAAGCATTGCACTGCTTCGCTGACCGTGAGGTCGAGCACGTCCGCCACCGAAAGCGTGCGGCCCGCGCGCTCGATCTTCACTTCGAGCACTTCCGCGCGATAGCGGCTGCCGTCGCAATCGGGGCAACGCAGATACACATCGCTCAGGAACTGCATTTCGATGTGCTCGAAACCCGAACCGCCGCAGGTCGGGCAGCGACCTTCGCCCGAGTTGAAGCTGAACATGCCCGCCGTGTACCCACGTTGCTTCGCGAGCGTCGCCTTGGCGAACAGCTTGCGGATCTCGTCGAAGGCGCCGACATAGCTGGCCGGATTCGAGCGCGCCGTCTTGCCGATCGGCGACTGATCGACGAACACGGCGTCGCTGATCTGCTCCGCGCCGCTCAGCTTGCGGAACGTGCCCGGCGCGTCCGTCGCCTTGCCCAGATGCCGCGCGAGCGCGGGATAGAGCACGTCCTGCACCAGCGTGGATTTGCCCGAGCCCGAGACGCCCGTCACGCACACGAGCCGCTGCAGCGGAATCTGCACGGTCACGTCGCGCAGGTTGTGTTCGCTCGCGCCTTCGAGCAGGAGGTTCGGCGTGGACGCATCAACCGGGCGTCGCTCCCAGTGCGAAGCGTCGGCAACGGCGCGGTGGCCGCCCAGGTACTCGCCCGTCAGGGTGCCCGAGGAGCGGATATCGTTCGGCGTGCCGTCGTAGACGATCGAGCCGCCGCGCTCGCCCGGGCCGGGGCCCATGTCGATGAGGCGGTCGGCCGCGAGCATCACGGACGGATCGTGCTCGACCACGACGAGCGTGTTGCCCGCGTCGCGCAGACGTTGCATCGCTTCGACGATGCGGTTGAGGTCGCGCGGATGCAGGCCAATACTCGGCTCATCGAGCACGAACAGCGTTTTCGTGAGCGACGTGCCGAGCGCCGTGGTCAGGTTGATACGCTGCACTTCTCCGCCCGAAAGCGTGCGGCTCTGGCGGTCGAGCGTCAGATAGCCGAGACCCACGTCGCAGAGATACTTCAGGCGCGTGCGCACTTCCTCGAGCAGCAGCTTCAGCGCGTCGTCGAGCAATGCTGAGGAAAGCGAAAGATTGTCGAAGAAGCGGCGGATGCGCTCGATCGGCAGCAGCATCACGTCGTGCACGGTGAGGCCCGGCAACGCTTCGAGCTGCGCGCGTGTCCAGTCCACGCCGTGCGGCAGGAAACGTCCCGACGGCGCGAGCACGTCGTCCGCGTTCTGCTGCGTGCCGAGGCGCCATTGCAGGGCCTCGGTTTTCAGGCGTGCGCCGCCGCAGGTTTCGCACGGCGTATAGCTGCGGTACTTCGACAGCAGCACGCGGATGTGCATCTTGTAGGCCTTCGACTCCAGATACTGGAAGAAGCGCTTCACGCCGTACCACTGCGTTTGCCAGCTGCCCTTCCAGTCCGGCGCGCCGTTGATCACCCAGTCGCGCTGCGCCTGCGTCAGCTCGGACCATGCCGTATCGCGCGGAATGCCGGCTTTCGCGGCATAGCGCATCAGGTCGTCCTGGCATTCCTTCCACGCCGGCGTTTGCAGCGGCTTGATCGCGCCGCCGCGCAGCGTCTTGCGCTCGTCGGGGATCACGAGGCCCCAATCCACGCCGATCACGCGGCCAAAACCGCGGCACGCGTCGCAGGCGCCGTAGGCCGAGTTGAACGAGAACAACGCGGGCTGCGGATCTGCGTAGCGTAAATCGCTGTCCGGGCAATGCAGCCCCGTCGAGAAGCGCCAGATCTGCGGCTCGGCCTGCGCATCGTCATCGCTGCTGGCCAGCACGTAGACGTTCACGCGCCCGCTGCCGCGCTTGAGCGAGGCTTCGATCGCCTCGATCGCGCGGCTCTTCTCCACGTTCTGCATGCGGAAACGGTCGGCGACCACGTCGAGCAGCTTGCGCGTGCCTTCGGCCGTCTTCACCTCGCGCTGCGCCTGCACGCGCGTATAGCCACTCGCGGAGAGCCACTGCGCGACTTCTTCCTCGGTGGTCGTATCGGGCAACTCGACCGGAAACGTGACCACAAGACGCGGGTCGCCCGCGGCCGTACGCGCCATCAGTTCGGCGTAAATCGTCTCAGGCGTGTCGTGCCGTACGGGCTGCGCCGTGACGCGGTCGAACAGATTCGCGGCGCGCGCGTACAGCAGCTTCAGGTGGTCATTGAGCTCCGTCATCGTGCCGACCGTCGAGCGCGAACTGCGCACGGGGTTGGTCTGGTCGATGGCGATGGCGGGCGGCACACCGTCCACGCGATCGACCTGCGGCCGGTCCATGCGGTCGAGGAACTGACGCGCGTAGGCGCTGAAGGTTTCGACGTAACGGCGCTGGCCTTCCGCGTAAAGCGTATCGAAGACGAGGCTCGACTTGCCCGAGCCCGAAGGCCCGGTGACGACCGTCATTTCGCCGGTGTGCAGGTCGAGGTCGAGGTTCTTGAGGTTGTGCTGGCGGGCACCACGGATTCGGATTAGCTTGTTGGAAGGCAATTTATTGAATTAAATCAATGTGTTAGAGCCGTTTTCCGGCATCATCGCCCGGACCTGAAATGCACATTCCTGAACTAAAGAAATCAAACACTTACAAGGTCGTTTTGGATCGGTGCGCCCTGGCTCGACAGGTTAGGGGCGATAGTAGCACACTGTATATCCGTACAGTTTTTGGAAATATCGTGCCGCACCGCCCTCCACTCACCGCCGCGCGCTTGGCGCAGATCTGGGACGAAAATCCGGATCCTGTCGTACTCGAGCTGCTGTGGGAGATCCACCGTCTGCGCGCGACGATCTCGCGCGCCAATCAGATTCGCAACTTCATTGGGGACCGCGGGCACGGCGCCGTGCCCTCATCGGTATGGGAATGCTTCGTTCGGGAACTTGATACAGAACCCTGCCTGACCGACAAACCGACGCCGCGGCAGGAAGCGGTCGTCGAAAGGATATTGACGCGGCCGTCGAAGATCGACGGCCGCTGACGTGGGAACGTCTATTGGAGGGTAGTGGGCGCCGGCGCCGCGATGAGCGCGAGCGCGGCCTTCGCTGCGTCATAGCCGTCATTGAATAGCCGCTGCCGGAGCTCAAGCGGCATCGTGCGATCGAGCGTCGACGCATAGCCAGTCTCAACGAATGCCATGTGCGCGCCGGCGGCCTGGGCGGCCGACACGTGCGTCGACTCGCAGGCCGAGAGCATCAGGTCGATCAGCCGCTCGGAGAACCCGAACGGCGAAAGCGACGTGTCCGGCTGCATCGGCAGGTCCTGACTCACGAGCTGCACGCCGAGCCGCGGCACGCCGTCAACCTTGAGGCGATCGACGGGGATGTTGTTCACCATCCCGCCGTCGGCGAGCAGCGCCGCCCCCAGTCGCACCGGCTCGAATGCGAAGGGAATCGACGTCGATGCGCGCACCGCCTGCGCTACCGCGACGCCCGGGGTCGTCGCGCGCGAGAACTCGAACGGCGCCTCGCTCGCCACGTCCGATGCCACGACCGTGAGATCCGTCGACAGCTGGCCGAACGTCAGGCCGTTGGTCTGCTCGGTCAGCCAGTCGAGCAGCCGCCGGCCATCACAGAAGCCGCGCAGGCGCACCGCCGACATCAGGCTGAAGGAGAGCATGTTCGACCAGTCGAACGTCAGGGCGAGCATCTTCATGTCCGACAGCTTCATGCGGCACGCAGCCATCGCTGCGACGATGCTGCCCCCCGACGTGCCCGCCAGCTCGACCGGCTCGAAGCCGGCGTCAGCGACGGCCTGCAGGGCGCCGACATGCGCCGGCACCTTGAAGCCCGAGCCGCTCAGCGCGAGGCGCAGAGGCCTCATTGCAAGGTCGCCGATGCCGCGGCCGGCGCAGACGCCGCGGTGGGTGCAGACGCAGCCGCGGAGGTCGCCGTCGTCGTGGCAGCCAGATTCGCTGCGGCCACGGCTGACTTGTACTGATTCAAGGCATTCTTGAGCGCGCCCTGGAACGCGCCGAGCGCAGCCTTGACGACGGCCTGATCGGTCGCATTGAGCGACGCGATGTTGCTCACGGCCGTCTGCGCCGCAGTCGTCGACGAGTCGATGATGCTGTCGATCGACGTCAGATTGATCGTGGAGTTGATCGCGCAGGCGAGCGTCAGGTCACCATTGAACGTCGCGAAGCCGGGCGACGCGTTGAGGAGGATCGCGAACGGCTGAATCGTCGGCTGGATCACGTTGCAAGCCGCCGTGACTGCAGACTGGAACTTCTCGGCCGCTTGTTGAGCGACCACGGCAGGATTCGTTGCGGTGGCGGACGTCGAACCGGTCACGGCGCAACCGGACATGACGAGCGCAGCGAGGCCTGCCGCGAATGCAGCAATCAGTTTCTTCATGGTGAGAACCTTCGGGAGTTGAGTGCGGCGATCGCCGCGAGAGTCCTGCTAGGGGGAAAGACTGGTCACTGCACCGCTGCCGGGGCGGCGGCGGTCGGCACGGGTGCGGGTTGCGCTACAGCGACAGGCGCCGGCGCAGCAGCCGCGGCGATCGGCAGTGCAGGCTCTGCAGGCGCAGCAGGCTCGGGGAGTTGTGCGACGCTGGCGCCCGGCTCGCTCGCGGCTGGGGCGCCGCTCGTCGCAGCGTGGAAAACGCCGAGACCTGTGAGCGCGGCAACGATCCCCATGACGAGCTCTTTCGGGTCAGCCTGATGTGTGAATACCAGCGCGCCCCAAAGGGCAAACAGCAGTGTGGCTGCGAACAGCTTGATCCATGCATTCATGGTTTCCTCTGGGCGAAAAAAAAGCCGCGTTAGCGGCAGTTGGAAAGGCTAAGTGTCGAGCTGGGTGAGCCCGTGTGCATTGATGATTGAGATGATCTTCGCGGCGTAGTGCGGATCCGTCGCATAGCCGGCCGCGGCGACGGCGCGCGCGAAGAGCGCCCCGGTCGAATACGCGAACGCCGGCGCGTAGCGAGGGTTGTCGATCAGGAACTGCGCGCGGTCCTGCAGGCTCGCGAGCCAGCTGTCGTACACGCGCCATTTGGCCTGCACGGTGACCGGCTTGTCGTCTACATATTCCGTGGTCGGCAGCGTCACGATCTGGCCAGTCCAGCTAGGATCTGCCTTCACACCGAAGAGGTTGAAGTACTTCGTCGCGAGCTGCGACGTCGCCCAGCCGGATTCGAGCGCCGCCTGCGCGACGGTGAAACTGGCCGGGATGTTGCTCGAGGCGGCGAGCTGCTGCGCCGGCGGCGCGATCGCCGCGATAAAGTCGTCGGGTGTCATATTGCCTCTGCGAAGGATTGACGCGCAGGCGCACGCCGCGCCAGAGCGCTGGCGCGCGCGAGGTGTCAGGGGGAAATGGGAACGGCGCTCGAGGAGCGCCAACAGCTCAGTGGTTGTTGCCTATCCAGGGCTTCGCGGGCAGTGGCGGCCGCACGGCCGTGTCCAGCTTTCGGCTGACAGCCTGGGCGGTACTGGCGGCCTCGTCGACCTTCGTCGCCGTCGCGCTGACCTTCTTTTCGACCTGCGCGCTCGTCTGCTGCGCGGCGGTTGCGGCCGCAGCTGCCTGCCGTGCCTGCTTCAACATGGCCGCAGTCGTCGCGTCGTTGATCCGCGCGCGATCGCCGAGGAAGCGGAGCGTGTAGGCCGCGAGCTCGCGCGTGTCCGCCATCTGATTGCGCAGATCGTCGAGCGCGGCCGCGTCGTGCTGATTCATGTTTGTGAGGTCGTCGATGCGGCCTTTGAACTCACGCACGCATGCCTCGCGCTCCTCGCTGCGCACCAGCGGCATGCGATCGACGAGCTGCATGCGCTCGCGCTGGTTGATCCAGTTCATCACGCCGGCGCCGGCGGCCATGGCCAGCAGAACCACCATCGCAAACAGCACGAAAATGTCGATGCGATGCCAAAACGCTTTCAGTCGCTGCCCTTTCGTCATGGCGTATCCGTCGGCCGACGGCCTCCAATCTGTGCCTGCAGTTCAACGATCCGGCGATCCTTCTCCGCCAGACTGAGCATCAGCGCTTCGATCTTCAGTCGGTCCTGAAGCCGGTCCTCTGCCGCCTGCTGGACCATCTTGCGGTACCGCGCCTCGGAAACCGAGAGCAACCGCCGATAGCGTGTCTCGCGGGAAATCGCCTTGTGGTATTGCGCCTCCCATTCCTTCGACGCGCGGGCGAGGCTCTCGAGGGTCGATGCCTCGATCTCGTCGCGGCGCATCTCGAGCTTGTCGCTCGACTCGGTCTTCCGCACACCGGAAATCTCCCTGCGCGCGCGCAGCCAGCCGGCAGACATCGTGCCTGCGAGCACGGCAAGCGAAGCCGATATGCCGGAAAGGAGCTTTACGAGGCTCATATCATCGCCGGATGTGGGCATGGGCTTCTTATGCTCTCGATATGGTTTTAGAAATGAAAAAAGCCGCCAAGAGGCGGCTGACTGAGTGCTTAGATTTGCGTGCCGTCACTTCGGCATCAGTTGAACCATTGTCTGGAGCGAATTGGAACGTATCACTCGATAGGACGGGAGTGCGCTCAGAAGATCGACGCCCAAATCTGGCGTGCTGCCGCCCTGTCCAACGAAGACACAATCGAACTTGTGCTCATTCAACTGTGCGATCATCGCATCGCGGTCGGCGACTGTGAGCGTCTCCATATAACCGGGACCAATCAGGGGCGAAACGAGGTGAAGCGACGCATAGTAGAGCCCTTGTCGTTTAGACAGGATGACACATGCGTCGCCCCTCTTAGTATTCGACGAGATGAATGCGACTTCATCGTGGACCACTGGCGATGCGGGAATTGACCATTGTGCAATCGTAGACTTCGCCGAACTTGCGAGCGCTGGAATTCCCTGGGCGAAGGCCAAGCCGCAAAGCAGCATGACACCCCCGGCAACAGCCGCAGGCGCGACGAAGATCCGGTTCAGTATTCCAGCTGCCGTTGCTCGAACGAGTCGATCAGCCATCAACGAGGCAGCCAGTAGCGCTGGCCAAGATACCGTGATGAGGTTCAGGATATGAGACCTCCCCTCGTAGTACACAAAGAGGCCTATTCCGAGTAGGCACGTATAGAGCAGCACATCAGCCGAGCGGCTCCGCGGCGAATGTCGCCATGTTGATGCTGCCGTCAAGATGCCCAGCAGATAAACGCCCAGAACCGCCATCCATGGGCTTGCGCGCAGCGGTAGCGGCAGCATCATAAAGCCCAACCCATAGAACAGCCGTTGGTAGCCAACTAGCCACGTCCAGTGCAGCGACCTGTCTGCCTTGAGCGTGAGGTAAAGAACCGCAGTGGTAGCGACCATCGCGAAAATCGCGATATGCAACCATAGCTTCAGGAGGATCGCGCGACGCTCGCGACTTGAGTTCTGCTTGTCGCGGAAAAACAGGGCGCTCCATTTCGCAAGCAGCAATGCGCCAAAGGCCAGCGCTACCATCACCCCTGAATCGGCATTCCACAGACTACCGATCGACCCAATCAATGAAATCAGGGCCGCGCGCCGGATCGTCGGCTTTTTGGCGTAGAGGAAGAACGCAAGGACCGACACCGCCGGCCAAAAAAATCGCACGGGCCAGTACTGGAAGTACAGCTCCGGAATGCCAAGCAGAAATAAACACGTCTCGTATGTGATCATCACAAGCGCGACGCCAAACCCGATCTTGAACAGCGGGTGTCGTAGCGAACGCTGTGCGACCCAGTACACGGTTCCAAGCGAGACTATTTGCATGGCCGCAAACAGAGCGGAAAAAGAGAATATCGATAGCCCGAAAAATCGGAGAACAGGCGCGACGAATTCTGGAAAGAGCCCGTACTGTGAAGGTAGATCTGCAAGGAGTGTGCGACCTCCGACAACCTGGCTCACGGAATAGGTGACGGCGTCCATACTCATCCACCACGTATTACCCTCCGTGATCGAATTCACATTGAGAATGCGCCAGGCCGCTATCTGCAGCATGGCGCTCGAAGCGAAAAGCAACCATCCACTAATTGTCGATGGTATCCGCGTAGAGCGGATCGATGCTTTTATCGGAGGCAAACACGTTAGCGCGGCAACCACGACTACGCCGCAAAGGAGCAGGAAATGATGTGCACCGGACGGCGTCGTCCCCGTCAGTAGCGAGACATCGAAGCCGAACTCTGCGAAGGGCACGAAGAATGCCACCCCAACAGCTGCGGATATTGTCGCTTTCAACGCGTAAAGAAGTGAGTACGCTGGACTGCCTCTGGACTTCAGCGCGCAGAAGAACGCAACGACCGGCATTAGCGACGCCAGCAAGAGGAAAGTGAAGCGCTCGACAGGCTTGGGATTTAGCAGCGGGCGATAGACGGGCAACAGGATGGAGGCATCGATTGGATGATCTCCAACATGCGACCGGTACAAAGAGCCTGCAAGCCAAGCGACAGCTGCCGCTCCGATCACTAAGCCCACGAATGCGAGATAAAGTCTCGCAACTGATTCATCTGCTCGAGCGCGCCGCGCCAGCGAACTCGGCGCGAGTCTGGTCGTATTCATGCCCATCCGTGGCCATTTTGGAAATGGTGCATTCTACGCGATAGTCCCTAGGTGGCTTTACGACGACGCCTGGATTGCCACCCACTGTCCATTCGAATACTGCCATTGACCGAGTTCGAGATTGAACTCGTCTGCTACTGGAATGGCCGTCTGCCCAGGAGCATTCGTTTCGACAAATCCCCATGCCACCAACACGTTGTTTACATCAACAAATGCATTTTTCATAACTTACTCTCCGCCATTTGGAACGCTGTACCCAGTCACGTCGATCGTTACAGACTGACCTGAGCCAGCGAGAATCGCGATCTGGTAGTTGAAACCTTGGGTAATCGCCGGGAATCGTTTTGAGGCGCCAGACGTACCCCATGTTGCCGACGCGGCGCCCGAGCCTTGGATGCCCATCTGAAACGGAGAGTGTGACGACTCGACCTGAATAATCAAGGTCAAACCAGCTGGCCCCGCGGCGGTTGCGTTAATAGAAAGATTCGGAACACTTAGCTCGAACTGGACAGCATTGGGCGGCGTGAGCGTTGCGGTGGTGATCGCGGCAACCGATGTAGAAGATCCCCCCGTGATAACGGCTTGCTGATCCGCATACATGATCCACGAGCCACGCTGGCGCACAAGCATCAGCTGCGAAGACGCATTTAGATAGACCGCGCCGATATACGCCCAGCTCGTATAGCCATTCGGAAGCGCTGGCCCGGTCGGCGGAGCGCTCGCGCTCGAAATCGTCGCAAGCGTGGTGCCATTCCAGACGTAGTAGAAGTGAAGCCACGTCGATGCCGCGAATGCACCGGCTACGTCCCGACCATTAGCGACGGGGCCTGCGGTGAGAATGTTATTGGTGATTACCCCGGGATTTGAAATTGCTGCACACGCCCCGGTCGTCGGGTTTCGCACGACAACCAGATCGCACGACGTATCGAACTGCGTGTTCGGCGTGGCACCGTTGTTCGCGGCCACCATCTTGCGCACCGAGTACGATCCAGCGGCATACGAACTCGTCAGCGACTTGATGGCCAGCAACACCTGGTTATATGCCGTCTTGCTAGGCGAGATGCCAGCGGCTTCCACAACGTTGAGCAACTCCAGCATGAGCATGTTCATGAAGTCGCTTCGCAGGACCGTTGCTGCCTCCGCTTGCGCCGGATTGCCGTCGGTAAAGTAGCCTGACGTGCCCGCTGCGGCTGGCGTCGGCAGCGCAGACACGGCGGTCGGATCGTCATATTGGTACATGCAAACTCCAAAAATGATGAGGGTGCCTAAACGCGCACTAATGAGGAGCGTGGCGACGCAAACAAAGAGCCATCACTCAATGGAAGCGGAGGCAGTTGAGATAGCCGAAGGCGGACATCGTGCTCGTGCTAAAGGCTGCGAAGGTGGACAGGTATACCGTGGTGGCGCTCGAGACGTTCACCATAAGCATTCCGACGGGATAGATGTTTCCGTTCCCGCCAGCAGTTGATGGCAAACTGACAAGGCCGAAGTAGGCGCCGGAATTCGGTGCGCTCGGATTGCTCGCCGATACCGTCGAGATCCACCCGGCCTCCGTCGTGCTGACGGTGGTCGAGCCTGCCAAAAACGCAATGTTTCCGTAGCAGATCCAGTTCCCCGCGGTGAGGGGTACCGATGTAACGTTCGCTGGAGTACCGGACGTAAGCGAGACCGCCGATCCGCTTGGCACATTCGAGTTCTTGCATTCACCAACGTTTCCCGTACTCGCGCACGCTCCGGATGTCACGCCGACGATCGTTGGCGTGGTGATCGTGGGTGAAGATGCGACGAACGCCGTCGTCGCAACTTGCGTGGTGCTCGTTCCGGCCGTGGCGGTCGGAGCCGTTGGCGTGCCACTGAGTGCGGGCGATGCAAGTGGCGCGTATGTGCTCGCCGCACCCGATGTCGTGAGATAGCCAGAAATCGATGCTCCGGACGGAATCGTGACCGTCCCAGTGAATGTCGGGCTTGCAAGAGGCGCGTATGTTGAAGCGGCCGTCGCACTGGTCAGATATGGCGAGAGCAGAGACGTGAAGCCGCTCCCACTAACGGTCCCGCTGACCGAGAGGCCGTCATTGATGGTGACGAGCCCGCTCGACAGATTGACTGAGAACGGGATGTCGGTATAAACGCCGCCAACGTATCGCGCGATGACGAAGCTAGTCGACCCCTGGCTCGCCAGTCCCCACGTGTTGACGCCGCTGGATTGAAACTGAAGGAGAGCCTGATTTGCACCGCCCGAATCATTGAACGTGATCGTCGGGTTGACATACGAGACGGCGAGCGCGCCGGTCATCGTCCCACCGGCCTTCGCGAGGCCGCCGAGGTTGGCCAGCGCAGCCGTCGCGGTCGCCGCGCCAGTGCCGCCCAGGGAGACGCCGATCGGTGCCGTCAAACCGGTAATGGTGCCGTTTGTGATTGTCGGCGAAGCCAGAGCGGAGTTCAGCGCGGCGGCGGTCAGCAGTTGCCCCGACGCAAATTGGGCGTGTGCCGCCATGGATGTAAGCGCGAGCGCGCCCATCGCCGCCAGCCGGCGGGCAAAAAATCTCAGGTTCATAGCGTATTGGTTAGCCGAGAGTGTTTTCGTTCAGGACGAAGTTTTCGTTCAGTCTGCCGAGGCCATATGTGAAGAGCAGCAAGGTGTGCGCCGGTTTTACCGTATTGAGCTCGCACTCGAGCACTGTGTTGTTCCACGACTGCAACGCGTCACCCATCGCCGATTGCCCCATGGTGAATGGGATCAAAGATGCGAGCGGCGCATTAACCGCCCATGTGAATGCCCAATCAGGGCTACCGAGCTGGGAGCCCATGGCCTGCTGCCCCATTCGAAACGGCGCGTACTGGGTGACCGTCACGGTAAAACCGAGCCGTGCCGCGTAATCGATGAAGTATTGGATGGACTGGCCGCCGGTCCCTGCGAATCGAGCCAGTACCTGCGCACGCCGCGCGGCGACAGTCGGCTGCTCGCCGGCGCATGGGTCCGGAAGGCCGAGAGTCAACTCCCATTCCGGAAGCAACTCATACGTCGACGCTGGAAATGCGTCGATCAGAAGATTGTTTGCGCGAGCATTGAGGCGTTCGAAGACGGGGGTGAGCGTGCCTAGCACTGCGGACTGCTTCGCATCGGTGTCGCGAGGCCACACCCGACCACGCGGCAAAAGCGCCTGCAACGCGCGAAGGTAGTCCGCGGCGCTGTAATTAGGAGCGAGCATGGATCAGATGTAGTTGACAGTGCCGAGCACAGGCAATTGGCCCGTGCTCGTGGTGATATTCGCATTCGTCGGAAGCGACGTAGTCACGCCTGCGACTGTGCTTGTGACCGCGGTGATCAGATAGCCACTCGTGCCGGAGACAGAATTAACGGCGCCGGTAAGGTCGGACCAATCGATAGTCCCTTGTGGCTCGCCAGTTCGAATGAATATGTCGGCCAAAGCGGAATTGACCGCGGCTTGAGTAGTGGTGCCTGCTGAACTGAGCCCTGAGATCGTGAAGCCAATCTGATTTTCGATCGGGGAGCAGGCATACAGAAGTGCAGTAACGGGCTGTTCACTCACGATCTTGTCCGCCACCATCAGCTGATCGCCGGAGGCAACTATGCCACGCGGCAATCCGCCCGGGCCTTCATCGTATTGCGATACACCGTTCGTGCCTTGCGGAAAGCCGGAGTGCGCCGACTCAGCGTCATCCATCATGAAATACAGCACGACGGTTCCGACGCCGAAGCCATTGGGCAAACACCATGCACGTGTCACGCCGGCGATGTCCGTGGCCCACTTTACATAGTCGTTCTGGGCTCCTCCCTGCACCGGGCTCTGGTATGCGTCCATCACGCGCGTACGATAATCCTCTTGTTCCTCCACGTCCGCGCCGGGCGTAACCGTTCCGGAGACAGCTCCCGTCGACGGGATTCCCGCAATCGCAGTCGTGAGCGTCATCGCGGTGCCGTTGTCGCAGTTCGCCGCGCTGCCAGCGACCATCGCCTGCACTTCGACGGTCACCGTCCCGTCGTTCGCAACTTGCGTCGACGACAAGACGGTATAGAGGGCATTGTCCTGCCGCGAGACGCCGGCGCCAGCATTGACGGGCGTCCCGGGAACCGCCCCAGTGAAGAGGACATTCAGCACCGTTGCGGTGGCTTCCTTCAGGTAGGTGCTCTTGAGTGCACCCCACCCCGCGAGGTATTCGTCATCGGCCGTCCACGGCACCGCCTGTTTCGCGATCCAGTCGAGATATCCATAAACGCCCCAGATCATCGCGGCCAGCGCGGCACCGAGGATCTTCAGGACAGCCTTCTGCAGGAACGCGAGGATCGAGCTGAGTCCCGTCTGGATGTCGCTCCAGATCTGCGTGCGAAGCTGGGTGAGAGTAGGTCTCGAGTACGGCATTAGTTTGTTCCCCACGCCCAGTTATAAGTCTGTGGTGCACCACCGCCGGGCGGCCACGCGACGATCGTGCTGGCCAGCATGTCCGCGCGAGCCCACTGCACGCCTACGTTAAACCGCGCGACCACGCTCGTGTCGATCAGCCACTGAATTGCCTCAACGATATAGTCATAGGCATCGCGAAGCGTCTCGTCGGTGGGTGATTTGCGCCGCGCGAGTAGCCAGAGGCGCGAGCCCGTGAGGCCTGTCGGATCGTCGGTACCATCGTCGCCCCACCACCCACGACGATCGCTCGAGCCGTCCGGAATGACATCGTCATCCGCAGCTTCGCGATCGCTGAACAGGCTGAACAGGAGGGCTGTCTGCAGGTCGTCACCAGTCGCGATGTCGTTGGCGAGCAGCTGCCAGTCCCCGCGCCCGTTCGCGGCGTCCCAATAAATCTTGATATCGCTCATACGGTGTTGTTCGGGCCCGAAGTTGTAATCGTGCTGCCGCCCGTCTGAACTTCGACGACCTGGTGATCGTGCGAATCGTGAGCCTCGCGCAATTGCGCCACCGTGCTCGTCTGGGTGTCGCAGTTGTCCACGATGTCGCCCGTGCATTCGAAGCGAGGCGTGACCATGCGAACCTTCGACGCCGCATTGATCGTCACGATCGTGGCGTTATCCACCTCGACCGGTTGCCCGTTGGCCGCGACCTTGATGCCGCCGCTTGCCGTGAGATGGATCTGTTTGCCATCCTGCGTATAGATCACGCTCTCGCCCGGCGCGAGATTGCGAACGCGGTACTTCTGGTGGTTCGATGCGACGATCACGCCGTTGCTTCGATCGCCACCGACGAAGACCATGGCCACGTCGCTGCCCGCCGGCGGGTTCGAGCTGAAGCCGAAATCGTGGACGATCGGGATGTTGTCGATCGTCTCGAGATCGTTCACCGTCAGCTGAGCCATCTGCACGGGGCCGGAATCCTTCACGAGATTCACGCGTGCGCGCCCGATGATGTTCAAAATGCGCCGCGCTGCGCGGTCCATGAACCCTTTACTCATCGCGCAGCCCCGGTAGTACTCGCGTCGACGAACATCGGCTGGAGCGCGATCGGCTCCGCCGCGTACGCCGCGGGATCCATGATGATCAGCTCGGCCGTGGTGCCCTCTTCCGCGTTGCGCTTGTAAGTCACCTCGCCGATGAGCCACGTCTGCTGCGAGATCTTCAGCTTCGGGATATCGACATAGACCAGGGTGTTGGGCGTCCACAGCGTGCCTGATGCATCCCGCCAGCTGTCGGTCTTCACCATCACCATCGCCGCGCGCCCGGCGCGCCGGTTCATCTCCCAGATTGCACGCCGGCGCGCGAGATCCTGAAAGCCCTGAACGGCCTCGGCGACGATGTAGCGCTCGCGCACACGCTTCACGCCGACGTCGCTTACCGTGGCGATCATGTTCGGCCCGATACCCGCGTCCGTGAATGACAGAACCGATTGCGCGAAGCACGTGTATGACGAAAACCGGTCGCGCGCCGAATAGACGACCGACGCTTCCTGAATGTTCAAACCCTGCACCAGGCCGCCAGCGGCCTGCACGCCGGAATTCGAGCGCGCTAGCCGCAGACTCCCGTCCGGCTCGTCGTAGACCAGCAGCTGGCTGAAGCGGCTCACGCGCTCGACGATCTCGAACGGTGTCTCGCCGATGAAGACGTTGAACTGCGGGATCGCGATCAGGTCGCTGACATCACATTTGACCGTGATGCCGTAATGCGCCGCCAGCTTCGTCGCGACGTCGAGCGCCGAGGTGCCGCTGATCTGTCCGTTCGGCCACACGGCCGAGCAATCGACCAGGTCCTCACACTTGCTGCGGCCAGCTACGCGCACGGTATGCGTGTTCGGGCCGATCGAAGGGATGTAGTCGTCGATGTAGCCCGTGAGCACGAGGTCCACGCCCAGGTCGATGAGGCATTCGTCGCCCGGCTGCACCACGACCTCGGTCACTACATCCAGCTCGATCTGCTCTTCCGTAAGCCCGATCTCGAAATCGGATACGCAGCGCTCGATGCCGCGCGTCACGCGGATGTCAGTCCAGCCGGTAATCGTCTGGTCACCGACGCTCAAAAACAGTTCATCGTCCATCGATCAGTTCGAAAGCGCCTGAAACGTTGCGGGCATAAAGAGCGGATGGACGGGCGCGACCTGTTGCACGAGCTGGTCGGCGCGCGTGGCGTCGCCATAGATCCGATGAGCGAGCACCAGCGCCGGCAGCGATCCGTTGAACGACATGGTCGACAGCGATGCGAGGTCCGCACCACGCGCCTGCAGATCCTCGACAACGGAGTTGCGAAGCGTGCGCAGCGCGGCGAACGAATTGTCGTCGCCGGCGTCGGCTGCGGTCTCGATCTCGTTGTCGAGCAAGGTCGTGACCGTGGCGATCATCGACGTCGCGTCGTCATACGAGGACGGCTGGTAGACGGACACGGACTGCGCGAGCTGCGAGATTGCCGCGCGCCGCAGGAGCGCAGACGTCGCCGCCTCCATGGTCGACATCGCGCTGCCGATCGTCGACGTCGTATACGTGCCGCTCGGCGCGAAGCTCGCGAGCGATGACAGCGATCGGATCGCGTCGGCGGGACTCGACATCGTCGCGGCCAGCGCCGCGGCGTAAGACTGCGCCGCCGAATTGAGTGCGGCCGACGACGACGGATTCGCGGCCGCTGCCGTGAGCGCGGCTCCCGCCTGTGTGAGCGCAGCTCGAGCAGTGGCATCCGCGTTGAGCAGCTGCTGCGCCGTGGTGCCCGCCGGCGCCGACTGGTTCGACCCGCTGTACCCGGAGTTGCCGGCGCCGAAGAAGCGGCCGAAATTCCCCGCCAGCGTGCTCACGGAGTTCGCGAAGCGCCTCACGTCATTGACTGCCGTCACGCCCAGTTGAACCCAGCTCACAGCAACGCCCACGCCCGTCTGCACGATCGCGGCGCCCTCCTGGATTGCTGCGGCCGTCGACTGAACAAAATCGAGCGCTGCGCCCAGACCGAGCGCATCCGCCGCCCTCTGCAGGAGCGACGTCGTGTCGCTCACCGACGAGGTGTCCGACCGCACGCCGTTGCGCATGAAGACGAAGCGCACGACGATCACGCGGCCGTGCTCGAGACTCTCGCCGGCCTGCGCATCGAGGCATGACACATTCTCGATGCGGCCGAAGGTCGGGTGCACGAGCGTCTGCGCCCCGCTCTCGCAGACCGTCACCATGCGATCGCGCTGGCCGATGACCGCGCCGCCACCATACACACGGCTGTTCTCGACCAGAAAGCCGAAGATCTCGAAGCGACGTGGCAGCTTGCCGAGTTCTTCGACCCAGGCGTCGTCGCGGAAGGCGTACTCATGCACCGCGTTGCGCGTGCCGAACTTCGTGTTCGTGCTGACGACGGCGAACGGCACACCGCCGTATGATGCCTGGCGCAGCGATCCCCACCACGAATTTGCCGACGGGCCGGTGAGCAGCGACGCGAGCTCGCTGGTCGCGGATGCGACGCCGCCAATGCTGCCGGCGAGATTCGTCAGCGATGCGATGCTCATATTGCAGGTTCCATGAGTGCAGAATCGCCCACGTTCGTGGACGCCGTCGTGTTGCCCGTCGTGCGCACGGTCGCGCGCGTGCCAGGCGGCGCGTTCGGCAGCTCGACCTTCACATGCACCGTGCTGTCCCTGCTCTGCGCGACGCTCTGGTTCACGGCGACGGCGTCGGCCGCTCGGCTCGATGCTTCGCCTTCGGCATCCGCCGGACGCTCGTAGAGCCGCGAGACTACGTCGCCGGCCTGCGCCGCGGTTTGCGCCTGTGCCAGCGCGTCGCCGGCGCGCTTCTCGGAGCCCTGCCGCATCTCGTAGTCGACGAACTGCAGCTGCTGGTCGAGCGTCGAGTTGCGGATATCGATTCCGAAACGCTTGCGAAACGCGTCCTGCCGGTCCTTATGCCACTGCCCTAGGCCGTAGGCCGTGCCGTTGTCGCCGACGGCACTGGCGTTGTATCCGCTCTCGCGGTAGAGGTTGGCGGCAATGCCGGAGGCCTGCGCCTGCGACCAACCCATATCCTCGAAGCGCTGCACGATCGCGCCGGTCTGCGAGTTGTCCGCAGCGCTGTTCACGAACAGACTGCGGATCGACCGGAATATGCGGCCGCCGAGACCCCCATCGGCAGGCGCAGCGGCGTTAGGCGTGGCCACGCCGCCGGCGATCGCTTCCGCGACGCGCTGATCGCGGCCAGCAGCCGATTCGCCGGGCAGCTGATGGATGCTGCGATCGAGTGCCGCGGCGCGCTCTTTCTCCGCGATATAGCCGGCCGCCGCGACGACCGCCGCGCCGCCGGGCCCTGTCGTCGCGGCGATAGTCGTGAGAAGGCTCACAAGCCGCACCGCTTTCGCGATCAGCGTCGTGATGCTCAGGATTGGGCCGGCGAACGTGATCGCGGCGATCGCCGCGCCAATCGTCTTCACCCCGCCCAGCGAATCGACGAACCCCTTGATCTCATCGGCCTTCGCCGACCAGTCAGTCTCCTCGATCCAGCGCGCGATCTTCGGGCCGTACTCGTTTGCGATCGGCCCCATCTCGTCGGCCACCTTTGCGAGCGCCAGCGCGAGAGATGCGCCGATCGAGTTCTTCAGCTTGTCGACGTTCGCATCGAGGCCGACGAGGGCCTCGTTATAGCGTTCGCCCTGCGCGATCTGCTCGGGCGTCATCACCGCGTTGAGCGAGCGGAATTTCCCGACATATGCGTCGATCGCCGCGCTGCCCTTGCCAAGCAGCGGCGCGAGGTCACTCACGCCGAAGATCTCGAGGAACTTCTGGCGCGCCTGTGTGTTCGAGATCTTCGAGGCGGCGTTCGCCACATCCTTCAGCGCCTTCGCCGTATCGATCGACCCGTCACGCAGCCGATGGATGCCGATGCCCTTGTCCGCCAGCACGCCGGCAACGAACGTGTCGCGGCCCGCGGCGGCATCCTCAAACGCGCTGCCGACCGACTTCAGGCCGTTGGTCATCGACTCGCTGGACACGCCGGCGAGCCGCGCTGCACCCTGGTATTCCTGCAGCTCCGTCGTGCCCATGCCGATGCTGTAGGCCGTGTTCCGGATCTGCACCGCATTGCGGCCCCAGCTCGTGGCCAGCGCGACGACGCCGGCGACGGTTGCAGCGCCCGTCAGCGCAGCGACCGGCGGCGCGAGCGACGCAACCCGGCGCGCCGACTCGGTCGCGAAAATGCCGACCTTCTCGATGCTCCGCCCGAGCTTGTCCATCCCCGTCTCTTTCGAGAAAGCGGAGACGGACGCCTTCACGTCCGAGATCGGCTTCGTGATCTTGGCGACGGCCTTGTTCACGTTCTGCGCGACGGCCGTTGCCCGGTCGACTGCAGTGATCGTGATCGAAAACACGTTGGCCATCAGGAAGATCCTTTCAGACGTTTAGCTTGCTCAAACCAGTAATTGAACTTCCGCAGCGTCATGCAGCCGGCTGCGTCGGGTCCCCACCGCCAGAAGTAAGTGACGTCTGCGCGTCGGTCCCCGAGCTCTCGCCAGACTGCGGGGGCGTCCAGGTAAAACCCGACAGGTACGCCGTCGCCTCCTCGTAGTCCGTCTTCGTCATCTGGCGCGCGACGATCAGGGGAATGCCGCCGACCATCGAGATCAGCGCGGCATTCGAGGCGTAGGCGCTGCCCTGCGTCTGCGCGCTGCGGTCGAGCTCGTCGACCGTCGGCTCGCGCAGCGTGATCGAGTCGTAGGTCTTCGTGTCGCCCTTGATGGTGATGGGCTTGCGGAGAATGAGAATTTTCGTGTCGTCCATGTTCAGCTCGTGGTGGTTTCAGTAACGCATTCGTCGGGACCCTCGAGACGCACATCGAACTTCGCGTCTTCGGAGTCGACTTCCTGTTCCTCGACCGACCACATGTCGCGGCCGATGATCGTCTTGCCGTTCGCGAGTTGCGCGACGCACGTGACGTCGGTCCAGTTATTGATCGATGCGACCGTCAGGCCGCCCCAATCGCGGAGGTTGAAAGAGATGTACGGCGCCGACGGCTTTTCCTTGTAGCCGTGTACGCGGTCCATGCCCGCGAGCGTTTCGCGTTTTCTGCTGGCCGGCTTGTATTTGAAGTCGCCGGTGATCATGTACGTCGTACCGTCGACGGTCAGCGAAGCGGTGCCGGCGAGCAATCCGGTGGGAGATGCCATTGCGTGTCTCCAGAAGAAAGGAGCGCGCCGCAGCGCGGCGCATCAGGGTGTTTGCTCGCGCGATCAGCTCGAGGTGGCGGGGACGATGTTCGAGAACTGCATCAGCAGCGCGAAGATGCGCAGCTGGTCGATCAGGATTGCCGGGTACAGCACGTCGACGCGGTTCGGGTTCTGCGAGTTCTGCTGCACGATCAGCCCTTGCGCGAACACCGCGCTGCCTTGCACGTAGCCGTTTTCTTCCATCGTCTGGTACTGCGCGACGAGGTCGGCGCGGATGATCGACGGCGTGACGACGTTAGTGCCGGGAACGACGCGCGTGCCGTCGGCGGCGAGCTTCTTGCGCGCGTATTTCGTCGTGACGACCGATTTCAGCTGACGCAGAACGTAAGTCAGCGTATTCATCGTCTCGACCTCCAGATAGCTGTCGTCGGCATCGCCAAACGAGTTCTTCTGGTAGGTCGTGATCGCGTTTTCGATCGCGATCGTGCCGTCATCGGCGACGGAGAACGTGCTGATGCCGTCGTACAGCAGCGTGTTGCGATCGGTCAGCGCGAAGCGCATGGCGAGTGGGGGTGCCTGCATCGTTGCGAGCGTGACCGTCTGCAGGGGCTGCGCCGGATCGGCGCGCGCAGCGACCGCAACCGCAGCTGCGTAGTCAGCTGCAATCACCCAGCTCGGCGTCGGCGAACCGTTGAAGCCCATGATCGACATGTGCTCGTCGTTGCGCGTGACACCGAACGTCGTGAGCGTGCCGAGCGTGCCGCGATAGGCGGCGTAGCCGCCGCCGTAGAGCTGCTGGCTCCAGCTCCAGCGGCCGGTTTGCGTGCTCAGGAATGACTGCAGCGCTGCGAGCGACGTGCTGTCCGTGTATGCGAACGCGATGAAGTCGAATTGCTGATCGCCGAGATTCGCGAGCGCATCGACGACGTCCGGGGCGACGAGGCCACCGGTCATCGCGACAATCGTCGTCGCGAGGCCAGCGGGAGTCGATTCTCCGGCCTGCGTGCCACCGTAGTTCAGTTGCAGGTCGATATCGTTGCCGGCGAGACCTTTGTTCTTCGCCGTGAGGTCGACCTTCGTCGTGACGGTGGCGTCAACCGCCGCCGTCACCGGCAGATCCGGCAACGTGCCGATCTGCGCGACAAGCGCCGTTGCGATTTGCGCCGTCGTCATCGACGGCGTAACGACTAGCGAAACGACCTGCCCACCGATATAGAGCGACAGGACGCCTGTCGCCGTCGGCGGGCTCGTGAAGTTGATGCTGCCCACCGCGGCAACCGATGACGCGCCATCCGCGAGCGGCAGATACCAGACCTCGCCGAATGGGTCGCGCTTGCGATAGGCGGCCGTCATCAGCGCGAGCATCGAGCCCTGGCCGCCAACGGCCTTTGCATCGCTCACGCCCTGGCAGATGCGCGGAATGCCGGGCGTGCCGCTGCCCGAGCTGAGAATCTGACCAACGATCAGCGCGCGTTGCGTCTGCTGGCCGGTGTTCGCCTTGCTGGGGTCCAGGTCCGCATAGAACAGCGGGACGCGCAGGTTCTGCGGGATGTTGGGAAAGGAAATGTCGCCCATTCGATGGCTCCGGTGACGATGTCGCCGCCCAAAAAAAGAGCCCCGCCGAAGCGGGGCTCAGTCAGGGACAGCGCGAGGATCTGTTAGCTCGAGGTCTTTTCGGTGGCCGCCGCGGCGGCGGTCGCTGCAGGTGCAGCCGAGCTGCTCGCCGGCGTGGCGGACTTCTGACCTGTCGCGCGCACTGCGTCGCCGTCGCGCAGGCGGCGGCGCCAGTACAAATCGTTGTCGTCGACCAGCATGCCTTCGTCCGGTACAACGGTGGTTTTGACACCCTCGACAGGCGCGGCGGACAGCAGTTGCTTCGTGACGGGGTCACGCAGCATCAGGCCCGGTGCGGGTTTCACATACATGGAAAGCTCCAGTGGCGCGCGAGCGCCGCTCAGGTTTGCGGAAGGTTGATCGTCAGCCCGGGCTCCGTCGTGCCATTGGGCATCTCGATGGTCAGATCGACACCCTGGAGCGGTACCGCAGCCGGTTGGTAGAAGTCGTCGGGGCCCTGCACGTGCTCCATCTCAAGGTCGAGCGTGAGTTCGCCGATCGGGGACTGACCTTCACGCGGCACATTGATCGTCGACCGAAACGCAGGGAACTGCTGCAGGAGGCTCATGATCGGTGGGTAGTTGATCAGCGCCGCCTTGATCTGCTCGCGCATCAGCTCGAGCTGCTCTTCGACAGCTGCGGCCGCGGCGTCATTCGCCAGCGCCGCCGCCTGCGCGCGCGCCGTCACGCGCAGCGTCGTCGTGACCGTGAACGCAGGCGGACCCTGTCGTCCCCAGCCCTCACCGTTCTCGTCGGGCGTCTGCACGAGCAGCATCGGATACTTCCCGTCCCACGTCGCCCACGTGCGCGGCGAAAAGACGTTCGATCCTGCCGCCGTTGCACCGCTGACCGTGAGCCCCTGCACCGCGAGCTCGCGAAGGTTGCTGGAAGTCGTCATTGCTTGCCCAGATCCATATAGAGCCAGCCGAGACCGTCGATCGCCGCGTCCTTGACGACATACGCGACGCCACCCACCTGAAAGCTATCGCTCTGCACAGGGGAAGGCGCGCCGAGCGCGGCGAACTGCGATGCCTGCATGCCGAGCGTGGCGACGGTAATGTTCCCCTGCGCCTCGCCGGCCTCGTCGAACGTGTGGTCCGTGATCAGCGTGAACACGCCGAGCAGGCCTGCGAAGCTGCCGCCGGCCTTCGGGAGAAAGACGACGGGCTTCTCGTCGCCCAACGTCGCGCTGATCGCGGCGTTGAGCGTGCCGTCAAAATCGATCACGGTCAGATCGTGCCGCTTTGCAGGACTTCCGGACGCGTGCAGATGTGCAGCGGGTAGCTGTACGCCTCCATTTTCCAGAAGCTGTTGCGATCGCGATCGAAGATCGGGATCACATACTGCGGCTTGCCCGGGGTGTTCACCCATTCGAACGATTCGCCCGGCGCATACGCGCAGCGGAAGATCCCGGGCGCACCAACCGGGAAGAACTTCACGGTGTTGTCCGGCACCTTGATCGTTTCGTTGTCGTCCGAACCGCGGTAGTTCAGCCACGTGACACCCGCGAACGGGAATTCATCGAACGCGCCGCCTTGGCGATCATCACGCAGGTCCGCGGCAGCAGACCAGTTCATGAACGTGCGGATGACGTCCTGGTGATTCACGAACGCGTCGTAGAACGCGTCGCCACACAGCGCGTAGATGCGCGTCGTCGGGAGGAACGAACCCTGCGCCTTGCGGGCCATCGCCCGGCGCAGCTTGTTGATGATCGGGCGCAGCGAGAACTCCGTATTCGCCACGAGATTGAACTCGATTGGCTGCGCCGGCGTAATGCCGAATTCGTCGAACCAGTCATACAGCACGGCGCCGTCGGCATCGAGAAGGATGCCTTGGACGGCCGCGAGGCGGTGGAACTCCCACGTGTACTCGATATTGCGCAGGATGCCGGTCGGGCCATTCATGCGACGCGCGACTTCGACCTGAACCTGCATGAGCTCCGATTCCGTGCCGAAGGCGCGGATATTCTGGATCTCGTTCGCATAGATCGTGTCGCTATGCATCAGGCGCGGCACGTCGAAGTAACGCGCCTGGCGCTTTTCGGTCGTACGCTGGAGGCCTTCGGCGCCGCGCGGCGACGTCGGCACGATCACGAGCTTGCCCTGACGCTGCTCGACCGCCAGCGCCGTGGTCCGGATCGGATCCGGATCGAAGATATCGAGGTCGCCGAGCCCCGTCGGCTGGAAAGGATACTTGTCGACCGCCGCAGTGAGCTGGATGGTCGTGAAGGGATCCTGATGGAATACGTCCAAGCTGGCCATTATTTGGCTCCGGAAAAAATAATGGCCGCTTGCGCGGCCATAAGGACTTGAATCGAAGGGAACGCGGCAGACGCCGCGGCGCAATCAGCGCGTGATGATGCCCAGCGCGGTGAGCTGCGAAGTCGCTGCCGCGATCTGCGCTGCCGTCGCCCCGCTCGGCCAGAGCAGCTCCGAGCCGTTGACCTCGCATTCGCGCGTCACGACCGTGCCGGGAACGTCGTTCATCGTCGCGTCGGTAAAGCCAAACGCGATGCCAGCGGCGGTCTGCGAGCCGTCGCTTGCCGACGGATTGAGCGGCACATAGGCACCGGCGATCGCTTCGACCTGCACGGAGAATTCGTCGCCTGCTACGAATGCAGTCGCGCCGGCCGTGATCGTCAGCGCGATCTGATTGCTGAACGCGGTACCGGCCGTCGCAGTTCCGACAGCGTTGCCGAACGGATCGGTCACGGCGAAGTGGGTCGCATCGGTCGCAATCAGCGTGTACATGCCGAGCTGCGCGCCCGCGACGATGGGCGGCGACGCAAGTGCGATCGTGCCGTTGCCGGTATTGTTATTTACCTGCTCGGGGTTGCCCGGCCATGCAGCCGCAACGCCGCCGGTCTGCAGACCGAGCACCGTGCCCGGGTAGACCTTCGCAGCGCCACCGATGGTACCGACGTCGCGCGAGCGGTGCCCGCGTGCTTCGGAAACGAGGAACCCGCCGGCGTGCCATTGCTCGACGAGCGGCGTCTGGGTGAGGTTCGGAGGATTGGTCATGATTCAGTCCTTGATGAGAGAAAGGACGGTGCCTGCGCGTGCGCCGGCGCCCGGGTTTAGCGGCGGCCGCGCGCTCGCGAGTCGCGCGATGCGGACCCGGCGCGCTGGAATGCAACGTCCCAGCTGGCCGCGACCGCCTGCTCGGACGTCATGCCCGGGCCGTCGCCAGACCCGAGGTTCGGATTACGACGCTCCTGCGAGCCCCGGGCCGAACCCGGCGTCTTGTTCAGCACGGCGATCGCTTCGCTGCGCGTCATCGTCGACTCGAAGGCGAGATTGGCGGCGAGCACCGTATTGCGGCCAGCGCCCTTGCTCGCGAAGATCGCGGCGCAGCGCGCGCGCTCACGACGACGGGCACGCGCGGCAGCGCTGTTGCCGCGCATCTCTTCCTCGTCGTCGTCATCCTCTTCGGCGCGCTCGTCGTCGTCATCGTCAGCCGCGCGCTTGCCCTTCTTGCCGCGCTTGCCCTTGCCGCTGTCGTCGTCCGGATCGTCCTTGTCGTCGACGTCGTTGTCCGGATCGTCTTCGTCGTCATCGTCCGAATCGCCGCCCTCGGCGCGCTTGCCCTTCTTGCTGTCACCGTTGTCGCGATCCTGCTGCTGATCATCTTCGTCGTCGGACGCGCGCTTGCCCTTCTTGCCCTTGCCGCTGTCGTCGTCATCGCTCGGACGGTCGTCTTCGGCGCGTGAACCGCGGCCGAGATGGGCGAAGCTCAACCCACCTCGCGCGGCAAGGTTTCGAAACAGATTGCTCATTGGATTTACCCTGATGGTGGGATGAGTCAGCCCAGCTCGTCGAGCAGGGACGCGAAGGCTTCGTCGGGTGCCATGACGGCATCTGCGAAGCCAACCTCGACGCCAGCTGCGCCGAGATAGGTGCCGGCCTCCGTGTCACGCACGGCTGCCGTTTTGAGACCGCGATTGCGCGCGACGGTCCGAACGAAGATCTCGCCCATCGCATCGACGTCGGCCTGGAAGCGGGAAAGCGCATCTTTCGTCAATGGATTGAACTCGTTGCCGTCGGCCTTGCGCGAGCCGTAATGAATCAGCGTAACGTCGATGCCCGCCTTCGAGAGCGCTTGCGACATGTCGACATGCATGCAGATGACGCCGACGCTGCCGACGCCGCCGGTGCGCGGCACGATGATCCGGTCCGTTGCGCTCGCGATTGCATAGGCCGCCGAGTACGCGCTCTCGGTGAGCACAGACCAGATCGGTTTCTGGCCGCGGGCCGCGTAGATCGCATCGCATAGGTCGAAGCAGCCCGCGACTTCGCCGCCCGGCGAATCGATGTCCAGCATGATTGCGCGTACCTCTTCGTCCTCGAGCGCCATTTTCAGCAGCACGCGGATGCCGTCGTAACCCGTCATGCCGGAAAACGGATGCAGCGTGCCGAGCTTGTGCACGAGCGTGCCCTCGACCGGGATACGCGCGACGCCCTCGTTGACGTCGTATGGCCGATATACGGCCGGCTCGTCATCGCCGAACTCTTCAAGGAATGCCCGCGCGCCGCCATCGGCGAGCGCAAGCGCACTGCCGTCTTCGCGAAAGAGCTGCGCGATACCGAAGCGATCGGCGAGCGCGGCCATGACGATCTCGGCCTTGTGCGGCAGGATCGCGATCGGCACATTGAAGAGCCGCGTCGCGAGATGGGGGAAATTCATCATGCTGCCTTCGGCCCTTCAGGAGGTTCATCGGTACGCGTCGCGACTTCACTACCGCCCCATTCGGGAAGCGGGATGTTGCGCCGCCTGAATTCTTCGATCTCGATTTGCCGCTGATCGAGCAGCTCTTCCCAGTCGGAACCCTGTTCGGCCGCTTCCTGTTTGAGCGTAGTAAGCGCCGCGTCCATCTTCAGGATGGAGCCCTGCGGTTCCTTGACCGGATCGACCCAGCCGCGTGCGGGTCCGAGCCACGAGCAACCGGCATATGCGGTCGCCGCTTCAATGAAGTCCGGCGCGCCAGCGGGAAGCTCAAATTCACCGTTCTCCATCGCTTCGCGGAGCCACACCGCATACATAGGGGTTGCGGTGCCCGCCGAGAATTCGAGGCGCCTGCGAATGAGCGTTTTCCAGCTCTCGAGCAGCCCGGAACGAGCGCTCGAATACGTCGTGCGCGTCCAGTCCTGGGTGACCTGTTCCTGCGTGACGCCGAGCGCCGACGCGACGCACCCCTGCATCTCGTGAACAAACTCGGTAAATCCGTTGTGCGGATGGTCCGATGCGACTGACTTGATGTCCTCGCCGGGCGCCAGTGCGGCCACCCGCACGCCGTTGAACATCGCTGGCCGTTCGTCGTTCCATTCCTTGCGCAGGCTCTGATAGAACTTGAGCTCATGGTCGCCAGCGATCGCATCCTGCACTTCGGACGGGTCGTAGGGGCTCGTGATGTAAGTGCCGATCGATGCGGCGAGCGCGGCCGCCTGCAGCTCGATGCCGTAGTACCGCGCCAGCATCTTCGCGTGCGCGAGCACGGGCGTGAACACGCCAATGCCACGGTTCTGGCCAGCGCGATCGCGTTCGAAGTCATGGATCACGCGCCGCCAGCCGTCATCGTCTTCGGCGATGACGCGCTCCCACTCCATCGACTCGACGGCGTTATACCAATCGTTCTGGTGAGCCTTGCGGATATGGAACGCGAGCGGCACGCCGTCGTCGTCGATCTCGACACCGCCGCGCAGATGCCTCGTGTCGACCATCTGCATGGGGTTCGACAGGCGGTCCGGATCCACAATCAGATAGCAGGTCGCATACTGCGCGGCACCGCGCCCGATGCGCTCCGGCTTCCAATGGTTGATGACGAGATCTTCACCATCGATGAGCTTGTGGCGCAGCGCGAGCCGCAACTGCTGCGAGACCGTCAGCTGGCGAGAGACATCGTTGTAGTGGTTCAGATCGTTCGAGAACAAGCGCCAACGGGCTTCGACCGCGCTTGCGAATTCCTTGGCCCATTGGATATCAAAGGCCGCGCCGCTGATGAGGCGCAGCGCGCGATAGTCTGGCATCACCGATAGGCGTAGCGATGCACCTACCGTGTTGTCGAGGATGCGCGTGATCGCGCCGCTCGAGCGGCCGTCGTTGCGCACCTGATCGCGAGAACGCGCGACCATGCGATCGCGAAACTGCGTGATCTCAGCATCTGGCGAGCGGATCCAGGGCAACCAGTTGCCCATCTCCTGCGTCTGCCAGTCGGCCGCCTGATACGGGAAGAACCAGCGGCCCACGCCGCTCGTCAGGGGCATCCCGTTCGGGTATTCGGCGCGCTGGCGCCGAAGCGGGTTGCCCTGGGCGTCGACGATCGTAAGTTCGTTGCCCATATCAGTAGTACGGCGTAATCGGACGACGGCGCTTGATGCGCACGCCCGGGTTGAGTGCCTGCTGCAGCTCGGCGATGAGCAGACGGAGATTCGCCATGTCGGTCTGCTGGAATGTCGCGCTGCGCGATCCGCCGCCCTGCGCATATGACACCGTGACCACCTTCGTCCCCGTGCGCAGCTGGATGTAGGCCTGCTGAGCGGCTGTGATCGCCGCCTGCAGCTGCGCGTCGCTCATGCCGTAGTACGGTGAGCTGAAATCGGATGTGGCCATAGGATTAGCGGAAACGGTGTACTGCTGATTTCGGGTTCTTCGGCTTCGGACCGTCGCCATCAGGCGATGCGGCTAGCGTCGGCGCTGGCGCCTGCTTCGCCGGCGGCGTTGCGCCGATGAGCGACGAGTTGGTGTCCCATGTAGCCGCCCACGATGGCGGCTTCTTCCAGTCGATCTGCGCGAGCCCGTGGAGGTGGGCAACCATGTGCGTCAGCACCATCAGGTCGAGCGCCTCATTTCGACGTCCGCGCACGAGCTTCTCCCAGCGGCCATTCTTCTGCCGCGTCTCCGACGTCAGCTGCTCGAACCAGACGTGAGGTTCTTCGGGAGATCGCAGCCCATGCGGAAAATGCACGTACCAGTCGCCGAGGTCGGCCTTCTGCAGCTGGCCGGCCAGGTCATCCTTGAAAAGGTTCGGATTGAACTGCGCAACCGGAACCGTGCCGCCGGCGGCCGCGCGGTTCGATTTGCGCGCGGTGTCTGGATACGTCACAAGCAGTCGCTGCGCCGTGAGCGCACTCGCGCCTTTCGTCGGCAGCACGGTCCATGCGTCGCGGCCCGAGATCTTGCCGATCAGACGCACGACGCCGTCCAGCTTCCGCCAGCGGCGCCACGCTGCGTATGCCTGCTGCGTAACGCCAGCCTCGCCGCCGCTGTCGAAGCCGAAAGCGCGGACCGGCATGCGTCGGCCACTGCCATCCGCGAGCGGATAGGTGCGCTGGATCACCTCGAGCAAGAGGTCCCAGTCATCGGGCGATGTCGCCGGATCGCCGTTGACGCGGCCCTTGTCGATCACCCAGCTTTCGCCGTTCACGCCCCAGCCGCGCATGAGCCATTCGAAGCGGCCGCCGTTGGCGTCACAGCCGCCGGTAATGAACCGCACGCCGTCCGGCACAAACGCCAGCTTGAGATCGCCTTCCGCTCGCTCCGCCAGCACGTTCGCGTCGATCGAGCCAACGCCGCGCTTCGGCGAGTACAGGAAACCCCATTGCTTGACGACGACCTGTTTCAGCGTCTTGTCGTCGCCGTCGACCTCGAGCTCACGCTCGGCCTTCGCCTTCGCCCGTGCGAGGCCGCCAATGCCGCCCAGGATGAATGGCGACATCGCGCCGACAATCCAGAAGCCGGCGGACTTTCGAGCGACGAGCTCGCCGCTTACAACGCCCTCCTGCGAGATCTCCTGACCGTCGCCCACCCATCCGCCGAACGGTGACCGGTATGCGGCGAGGTTCATCTCGCGGCGGTACCGGTCCTCGATGAGACAACCATTAACCGGGCAGACGAGCCGCGCCTTCTCCTCGATCTCATCGAGGCTCCAGCCCTCCTCGTAGTGGAGCGGCATGAAGCGCGCGGCGATCGGCACGGGGCTCGACCATGCGCCGCAGTGCGGGCACGGCCAGTACCAGACACGGCGATCGCTGTCGCCGTAAAGCGCCATTACGCCTGCCGTCCAGTCGCGCTCCGGATTCAGGCCGCGGGCGCGGTCCGGGTGGCTCATCGCAAGCAGCATCGACTGCCGGCCGAACGTCTGACGCCGCACGTCGAGCAGCGCCTTGATATCGCCGAGGCCTTCCGGATACGCATCGACCTCGTCGGCGACGATCCGCGGCGCCGACTTGTTGATCAGGTTGTTCTCGGTCGCCGACAGAAACTCGACGCGCATGCCGTCGAAGCGCTTGAAGTGAAGCGAATCGTCGACGGGCCGCGAGCCGAGCCGCATGGCCATTTCAGGATGGCCATCAATCTGTGTGTTGATCCGGCTCTTGACGAAGGCCTCGAGGCCCGGGTCCGTCTGCATGTACCAGAGGAAGTCGCCCGGGTCGTTGGCCACCGACTTGAGCATCCAGTTCTGTGCGATCTCCGTCTTGCCCGACTGGCCCGGGCCGACGACCACGGTCGTCAGATAGTCGAGCCGCGTGAGCGTTTCCATCGGCGCCACGAGGTACGGTGCCTTCTCGTGGTGCCAGCGGCCGACGTAACCGCCGCCCTGGTTTGTCAGTCGACGGTTGAGCGACGCGTACTGCGCGACCGTCTCGCGCGCAGGCGGCACGAGCGCGCCGAGGGCCTCGCGCACGATCTGGTACGGGTCGGCGTAGGCGTTCTCAAGCATCGGGGCCCAGCAGTACTTTCAGCTCGTCGACCATAGTCGTGCGGAGGTCGTCCGTCAGCTCGCGGATCGAGTCCGCACTCTCCTCGGGAAGCCCGAGCTTCTCGACCACCTGGTCCGCGAGCCGGTCGATGCCCTTGCCGAGATGCACGAGCATCTTCGTGATCACCTGGCGCATCACCTCGGCCTGCACGAGGTCGCCGCGGTCGCGCCGCAGCTTGTCCTCAAGGATCTCGGCCTGCACCTGATCGCGGCGCTGCCGCGCGGTCTGTTCGCCGCTGTGTATGACAGGCTCAACGCCAGGCGGCGGTACCGCGCTGGGCGGCAGGACCGTGTACTTCGCGCCCGGGTACGGATTCGCGCCGGGCGCGGTCTGCGCCGGCGGTCGAGCTCGAGCTGCACCGGCACCGCCGGCGAGATACGCCTTCACCGTGGCGAGATCGAATTCCCAGCCGCCGGCGCGCGTGCCGCGCTTCGCGATCGGGAACGACTCGTCGCTGTCGAGCCGTCGATCGAGTTTCGGTCGCGTCCAGCCGAGCGCGTCCGCGAGCGCTGCTTTTCCGATTACACCGTCGGTCCCGACCGGTGTAACGCTCTCAGGTGTAACGTTCCCGCCCTTTCCCTTCGCTTTCGCGTCGCGTTGCGTTACACCCGCTTCGCTAGGCTCGGCGCGCCTTGGAGCCGCATTGGATGCCGCCATAGCGTGTAACGTGTAACGAGTTTTTTTTGGTCAAAGGAACGGGAAAAACGGGCGCGCGCAATGCCCGCGTAATAGGGCTCTCCCGGAAGGACCCTGTAAGGTTTGGGGGTCCCCTCGGGGCCGCCGGTCACCATCCACCGGGTGACCTTCCTTCTCAGCGCTTGGCGGTCTTCAGGGCCGCGGCGAGCGCGTCCTCGAGATCGCGGTCGATCCACTGATCGACGATCTGCTTCGCGCGCGTGCCCCAGTTGAGTTGCTTCTTCACAGGCAACGCGTCGCCGAATCTGATCAGCAGCTTGAGCTTGCCGCGACCGTTGTTCTGCGTGGCATCGAGCTTGTTCAACTTGCCAAGCCGTTTGCCACGAGCATTCAACAGCGTGACGCGTTTCGTGTTCGTCGGCCGCTGCCACACACCATTGATCGTCTCGCCCGATGCTGTCTTCACCGCGCCGATGAACACGTCAGGCCTGCCCTTGAGTGCGGCGAGCGTGCCGCGCGGCAGCTGGCCGTACTGATTGAGCCGGATGTTCTTCGGGTTGAGCAGCGCGCGGCTGGCGAGTTTGTGCACGCCGCCGGTCTCGAACGGCTCGAGATAGCTGGCTGTGATGTCCTTCATATAGACGATCGCCGTGGGCGTGCCCTTCTTCGCGCGCTGCAGCCCGACGGCGCTGCGCGTGAATGGCGATGGGCTTTCCAGCGTGTCCGCGAGGTTCTTACGCTCGGCGTCAACGACGCGTTGCGCGGTGCGATTGATGCCTTGCGCGATCGCGAACGGCACCTGCCGCTGGATGAAGTCGTTGAGGCCTCGCGCTAGGTCACGTGCATTCGACGTGACCCGGATCGTCATCAGGCCGGCCATGCTGCGGAGCGCACACTAGCGTCAGGCTCCGCATCGAAAAACGGGATGCCCGGTACTTGCAGCGAGTCGCGGCCGAGCGGGAACGCCTGCACTGCGATGTCGTCGGTCTCGTCGTCGAATGTCGCGATGACAATCGCTACCGTCGGCTTCGGGAAATAAGGCGCGCGCACGATGACGCTGTCGCCGAGGCGCGGGCGCGCTGCCGCTTTGGGCGCGGCGCCCTTGGACTTCGGTTTGTTCATCGCTTTGCTCGTTTGATGCGCAATCACCGCAAATCCAGGGTTTACGCCGGGATTGAAATTGAAGATGCTGCCGTCACCTCTTTTGCCCCACGCAAAAAGAGGAGGTAAACATGCACGCGCTCTTCGATCAAAACTGCAATCTGGTCGGCTGGTATGACCCGGCCAACAGCAGCATCTGGGACACGCAAATGCGATGGTCCGCCTTCATCGTGGACGGGAATGCGTTCTCGACGCAGACCGAACAATGGCTGGGCGCCTTCGTCAATGCCACGTTCCAAGACCGGAACGGGAAGGCTGCGCTCTGGATGCCGGAACTCGGTTCTCCGGAGAGCGGTTTTGCGCCCTTCCCCCCTTTCGCGCCGTTCAAGCCGTTCACGCCCTTCACACCGTTCAAGCCGGCGGCGCCGTTTGCGCCATTCGCTCCATTTGAACCGCTTGGCGGCTGGTCGCAGTTGAACTTCAACGCCTGGATGGCTCAGAACTGAAAAGCAAAAAGCCCCGGTCGGTGAGGACTCGGGGCTTTGGAGACACTTATTCACAGTGTCAGATTGAGCGGTAATTTACTGTCGAAAATGGAAGGCGTCAAGAAAATGTGTCACGGACGGATAAAAGGCAGTCCGGAAAGCAGCTCGTCGGCACGCTTCCGCGCTTTCGATTCGACGCCGTCGACAGCCGTTTCGACAACCGGCAGTGCGAGCGCGTCGTCATGCAGATGCGCCTCGTCGGCGACGTCCGCCGTTGCGTCGCCAGCTGCGGCGCGCTTTCGCTTCGATGGTTTCGCCTTTCGCTTCGGCTGACCCTGAAACCACAGCTTGATGAGCTGCCAGTGCTCGCCCGCCGTTTTCTCCGACACCTCGCACTTGATCGCCAGCGCCTTGACTTCGACCTTCCTGCCGGCCGCTTTCTCAATGAGCCCGCGACGCAGTTGGTAATGCACTAGTCTGCCGGCCAGAGCGGACATTACCTTCTCAGTCAGTAAGCTGATCGCCGCCTGGTATTCCGGGTTCGGCGTATAGCCAGAACAACACGCATGCCCGCACGTGCATGGCCACGCCTTCGGCGCAAAGCGTGCCACTAACACCGCGCGCTCGAGCTCCGTCAGCTGCTGGAGCTCGCGGCGGATCATACCGGCCTGCCCGGCGCCATCGTTGCCGCTCAACCCCTTCCCCGTGCGAGGAGATGGCGAGGCGAGACGATCGACGGCCGAACGATCGCGCGTCTGCATGGAATAGTTGAATGCGAAAACGAGAGCATCCTGCGGCGTGCGGAAAAGTACTTCGTTGGTCTCGCTCATCGGATGGCCTTTGTGGTTTGCATGGTCTTCAATTGCTCAATGCGCTTGCTCTGCGCGTGCAGCGTCTCGCTCAACATCCAGAGAGCGGACGCCGAAATCCTGATCGTTTCCTCGGGGTGGCCGGCGCGCACCGCCCGCGACGCCTCCCGAAGCGCGCTTTCCAGATCCGTGCGCGGCGCCGGCTGGCGGTTCAAACCGCCAGCTCCATGAAGTCGGATTCGAAGAAGTCGCGCAGGCTTCTTTTGTTTTTGCTCCGCAGCGCGCGGCAGCGCAGGTATTCCGGTGTCACCCAGGCGTCGCGCGGCGCTTCGATGCCAGCGCGGCGGTCCTCCGGCACATAAACCTCGACCTCGGCTCGCTCCGGATCCAGCGAGCCGTCCGCCAGCCGGATGCGCCTGACGACGCGCACGCGCGCGATGTGTTCGGCAAAGCCCGGTTGATATGAGACACGGCCGCGAAACGACGTCGCGACCATGGTCGGCACTTCGGTTGTCAGCACCAGCGTCATCGCGTGGCCTCCAGTGCAGCCATCTTTCGTTTGCGCACGGGGATCCAGCGGCCGAGAGCTACGAGCGTGGCGTCGCGCCGCTCCTGCTTCGTCGGCACCGTGCTTTGATCGAGCCAGAAATGGCACGCACCGCAACCGGGGAACGTGTAGCGGTGGTCGGCCTTGATACCCTTCCCGGCGCCGTGCTCGAGCAGATTCGAATGGCACGGCACAACCGTTTCGTCGATTGGGTTCAGGCGACACACGCCGGGGACACGCAGATAGCAAGGCTCGCCGCGGCACGCCGCGAGGTAGTGCGCGCCCTCCTCGACCGTCGGCTTGCGCACACGGCGCTTGATTGCCGAGCGGCGCAGCGCGGTGCCGCGGTTCGCCAGACTGCTGAACGGTGAGTCCGGTTTGCGTTTGAAGCCGGTGCGCTTCATGGGCGTTTTGCGTGACAGCATCACTGCCACCATCCGCTGTGAACCCCAAACCCGAAGATGCCCGCAAGGATCCCGAGAAACAGCGCGGCGCGCGGAGGGATTGCACGCGATAGATAGACGGCGGCGATGATATATAGCCCCTGCCAATTGCTCATGCGGCCACCTGCTGGCGGTCGATCGCGGGCGCTCCGCAGCTCACCATGCGACGCATGCATTCGACGAGCAGCGTGTCCGCCAGCTGCGTCGGGTGATCGGTTTGCGCGGCTTCCGTGGCCCTCGCGCGGCGCGCGGCGCGAGCCGGGTCACGCCATGTCTTCACGGCCACGTTCTTGCCCGGGCCATTGACATAGACGAGCACGTTGCCGTCGCGCCGGCAGATGTGGATCTGCTGCATTGGGCCTTCCTGAGACAGCTCGTGCAAAGCGCGCTGCACGGTCTTGCGGGAACGGTTCAATGCGTCGCCGCAATCCTTCACCGTGCGCTCCTTACCGTCTTCCATCAGGTCCGCCAGCCGCGCCGCGAGCGGTTCGCATCCCTTTTTCGCATTCCGCATCGCCGCTCCTTCATGCGTTGCCGCGCAGTACGCGCCACGCGCGCGTCAGCAGCCCGGAAGGCGCCGGCGGCGCGACGTATTCCTCCCAATGTCGACCTTCAGGACCGCACGCGTCATCGCCAAATCCATCCCCGCCCCGAGCGGCGCTGCAGGTCGGCAGCCAACCATCCACCGGATCGCGCAAATGCTCTAGCTGCGGATGGCGGCACGCACGCGGCATGCGTGGCGATGGCGGAGAGGGTTGGCCAAAACGGCACGTAGCGCACGTCGGCGCGGGTTTGATGTTGGATCGGTTTGCCATCTGTTTCACCCCGGGCGGAAATTGGACCCGCCGGCGCAAGCCGGCGGTGTTGGAGGGCCTCGCGTTATGCTTGTTCGGCGCCCTGCTGCGCGATCGCGCGCGTGACGCTATGCGCGCTGACGTTCACGCCAGCGGCCGTGAAGCGGGCATCAGCCGATTCGCCATACGGGTCGGCCTCGGTCCACTGGTAGCCGACCGATCCGTACATGTCGACGCGCACGTCCATCGTCTCGTCGTCCGCCAGCATGTCGATGAACGTATGCGCCGTGCTGATCGCGGCATCCTTGTCCTTCGCGTGGCAGCGCTGCTGCTCGACGATCTTCGCCATTTCGTCGGCGACTCGCTGTTTCGCTTCGGCCTTGTTGGCCGCGGTAAAATTGATTGCGTAGCTCATGAGCTTCTCCGGGAGGTGGGGAAATCACCAGCTGCGGCTGGTGAGATCTTCGGTGCGCCAGCCGTGGCGGCCGTCGCGCTGAATTGCGATGAAACGGAATGGGAACTGGCTGGCGGCCGCCTTGGTTTTGGCCCTTGCGTCGTCAGTCCATCGGCCCTTCACCTCGTGGAACTCGAGCTGGCCCGCCGCGGTGATGACCGGGAAATCGATGGTGATGAACGTGCGGGTCCGCCAGCCGCAATTTGATTGATTCGAAGCGGTACCAAAGGATCTCGCCGGCGTGCAGCTGCGTCTTGAGTACTTCGTCCTCGTATGCGGTCTCGAGCTTGTTCTGGCGGCCGCGCGACTCGCGACCGATCTGCTGCATGCGCTCGATGGGCGTCGGGTAGGAAACGCCACGCCACCCGTCGATGACCGCTTGCGTCGGCATGGCCATGGCGCCGGCGAGCGCGCGGATGGTCGGGTCAAGCGGCGTGGGCGTGGTATCCGCCAGATCGCGCGCGGCGCTCGCGATCTGTTCGCGGATCCGCGCCGTGCCCACGCGGCCGCCCGTGATCGCGCTGGCGGGGAGACGAATGGTTCCCTTGCTCATGGGTTCCTCGTGCGCGGCACTAACCCAACCGGCAAAACCGGATCCATGGCCCCGGGGAACGCCTCGCAATTCACCATGAATTTCATGCGCTCCGGTACGTTGGTGCCGGTGAACCAGTCCGTCAGATTGACTGCTGACCATCTGCCGAGGGCGTATGCCTCGAGCTCGTTCTCGGGTGCCACGATGAGCATCCCGCCAGCTGTGATCGTCGCTTTCATCGCACCACCTTCGAGATGGACGCCTCGTCTCGCACGTCATATCCGTAGTCATGCGAGCGCCACATGCCATCCGCGCCGCGCTCGCGGTGCTCGTGCGGCTCTTTCATGTCGCATATCGAGCAACGCCAGTTGTCGGGATAGGTATCCACGCGAACGCCCGCGGCGACCAACCGATCAATGATTTCGAGGAAGCTCATGCCGGCACCTCATCGGGCACGTCGTCGCCGAATTTGGATTTGACGAAGCAACGCATCGCCGCCTCGAGGAACGTGCTCCCGGTCGACAGGTATTCGCCGTGATAATGGTTCGCCCGCCAGCACCGCTCGCCGGGCCGAAACGTGCGGAGCTGCGCCATCGTTCTCACGCAGATCTCTTCGCGTTCGATGATCGGGCCACCGACGCTCCAATCCGCCGATGGGAAGTACAGGCGCTCGGGGCGCCAGTGGTTTTCGCCCACTTGCTGTCCGGGTAGCAGGCAATGGAGGCATCCGTCTGTGTATTCCGCAATACGCGGCTCATGGAGCCCGTCCGCCTTCGCCACCCAGTAGTTGAGCAACGCGCCGCTTAGCTCGCTGACCTTCATGCCGTCACCTCGTCCGACACTTCGAAGCCGAAGACGGAGGCCACATAGCAGCGCATTGCGGCTACGAGTGCTTCGTCGGCGCACATCACAACCTTTCCATCGCGACTCCGTGCACACCATGGCGTCAACACCTTGGGTGAGTCTTCATATGCAAGACTGATGCCCTTTCGCTCGATGATCGGGCCACCCTGGCGCCATGTCCGCGAATAGAAGACCTTCACGCCCGCGTCCGTCGCGTGCCATGCGCCATTCTCAAAATAGAGCTCGGCGCATTTCGAACCCGCTGCCCGCTCCACCCAGTAGTCGAGTCGCGCACCGCTCAATTCGCTCACTTTCATGCTGTAGCCTCATCGCGCACGTCATCCTCAAGCTGAAGCCCCGTGACCGGAAGCAGGAAGCGATCGCCCGTCGCGATCTCATATGCTTCGAAGATCTCGCCGTTCGTCGCGCGCCACTTCAGTGGGACGTCACTGCGGATGCGCCAAACCTCTGTGTCGGGATCCCCCAGCAGGATCAGCACGCCGTTCGTCATCACGAATGCCTCGCCGTAGGTCGCGCGCGAAACGACGTCGACGATGCGGCCAAGGTTCTCGGGCGTGTACTTCGTCCCGACGATGATGGCCATCTGGCCGGCTTCGCAGTTCATCGTGCGACCTCCTGAAGCTGAAGCGCCGCCCACGCCTTCGGGCCCATCGCGATCCTGTTGCCGGGCAGCTGGTATGCAACGCTCTGCGTGCCGAAGAACTCGAGCATCCACGCGTTCAAATCGGCGACGAACTCTTCCGGCATGAGCTCCGCGAACCGCGTCGAGACAGTCATCCGCGGCACGTTGTCGAGGTGTGGGTGGACGATCACGTCCATGCCGCCGAAGCGACCGAGGGGGCTGTTGATCATGCGTAGAAGTCCGTTGGAAGAAGCTCGGCGCCGAAGAACTCGACGATCTGCTGGTAGCGCGAACTGCCCTGCCAGCTCTTGAGGACGTGGTCGATCCATGGGCCGCGGCCTGAGGCCTGCGCCACGCGAATCAAGTAGTCGGGCGTCGATTCGTTCGGGCGCCGCTCGACGCGCACGCGTTTGCCTTGGGCGCCGGTGCCGGAGTCCGACTTCCACCAGGGCTCCTCAACGGGCACCGGTGCGTCAGCAGCGGTCGAAGCCGCCAGCACCTCGTCGACAAAGCGCGCGAGGAACCCTGCGTAGATCGGCCGGCTATCGCTCGCAAGCTTTCGGCGACCCGTTGCTCGGCGATGCGCATCCGCCAGCTGCGCGGCCGTCACGCCCCTCCCCACCCACGTCAGCACGTGGACGCGATCGGCTTGAGCGTCAACCTCGCAGTTCGGCAGCGCAGCGATCCAAGCGAGCATCGTCGCTTCGGCATCGGATGGTGCGATCTCGTCGGCGTCGGGCGACGTTTCGCCGTTGCCTGTTTTTTGAGCAGCGGCAGCAGCGTCGTTTTCCGCGCTCGCGTCTGCTGCTGCTAATGAAGGGTTAACTGCAGTATTAGACTGAACCTCCTTCAGTGCCTTTATGTCGTTAGGTTCAGTGCCTTCCTGCACGACGTTCAGTGCCTCTTGAGAAGGCACTGAACCTCCTTCAGTGGCTTTATCCACAGGGCACTGAACCTCCTTCAGTGCCTTTTTTCCGCGCCCCTTTTTCTGAGGCACTGAACCTCCTTCAGTGCCTCCATCATCACGATCGGGAACTTCGAAGCCCTCGGGAATGCGCGGGAAGTACTCGTGACGAGCCCACTTCTGCTTGCCATAGCCGTGCTTGCGCACGACGAACCAACCCTGCTCGGCGGCGAGGGCAAGGTGCGTGCATACGGACCGCTCGGAGAGCCCTGTTTCGGCCGCCAGCATGGCCGTTGACGGGAAGCAGTCCTCGCCAAGGTCGTTCAGATGGCACGAGAGCGTGAGCAAAACGTGCCGCGTGGTCGGCGGCAGCTTCGATTTGATAATGGCGTGGCGCCATGTCCATGGCTTCATGACTGCGCCCTTCGCATGAAGTCCGCGATAGCGTCCACGTCGGCGCGCACATACATCAGCCCGTCAGACTGGCGTGTTGCGAAAAGGCCGATGTTGCACAGCACGGTGAGCGCGGCGCCCAATTCGGGCCAGCTGAGTCCGGTGCCGCTGGAGAATCCGCCGCGCGTGAGGTCGAGCTCTTCACCAGTTGGGGACTGGCGATCGAGGACGAAGCCGAGAAGCACAGCGGCGTGCGCGCCGAGCTCACGCACGGCGCACGGGTAACAGGGAATCGGGCGATCGATCTCGCCCAGCGTGTTCGCCGTCATACGACACTCTCACGGACGTTGCGCGGGATACGCTGCTCGAGCGTCATGCGCTGGTCCCAATAACGGTAGTAGAGGTTTTTGTGCCAGGTGCCGATCACGGCGGCCGGCACCTTCTCGCGGCCGAGCACGTGCGGCGCGCGCTTCACGACGATTCCGTAGCCGTCTGGTCGGTGCGGGCCATTCCATGCGTCTTGAGCACCGACGAGCGTCGGAAATACGTGCCACACGCCAGCATGCGCCGGCACCCAATCGGGAATGCCGAGCTGCTCGGGCACGACGTAGACGAAACGCGTGATCCAGTCGGGCATGCCAACCCACTTCGGCTTCGACAGATCCTTTCGCCAGTCCGCCAGCGACACCTTCACCTCGAGCTCGGTGGCATAGCCCGCACGCGTGACCATGACGAAGTCGGCGCGGTACTCGCCGAATCCGCGCCCGCGCGCGCCGAGCGAATAGCGGACAGAGGCCTCGGGAATCAGGAGGTTCGCGCGGTGATCGACGTGGCGCCTGATCGCGGCGTCGACGAGCCCGGCATTGATCCCCGGTGCCTTTCTAGACTCGCTCATCGCGCACATGGACGTTCACGCGGTAGAAGGTTTGACGGCCGTCGCGCAGCTCTTCGACGAGGCCGAGCGCGACCAACGACGTGATCTGCTGGCGAACGCCGCTCGACGACATGCCGCACAGCACCATCAGGCGCGCGATCGTCACACTGCACTCGCGCGTGCTCTGCACGCTCAGATGCGACAGGCAAAGCAAAACGAGCTTCTGCGGTCCGCGAAGCTCGATATCCCAGGCGAGATTCGAAAGATGAAACGACATGCGTTGCGACCCCGCGCAGTGAAACGACGAATTGAATACTGCTGGCCCTGCTCTTACGCGGCCGCGCCGCACGCACCCATGCTCATGCGTGCGCAACGGCAGTTGCTCCCGATCACGTTGCCCTGAGCGAGGTACTCCATGTAGCTCTTCGGCACGATGACGAGGTCGAGCGCGTCGATGACGGCGGTCTGGTGCTCGAGCGTGATGCCTGCCGTGTTCGACAGGATCTTCGACAGCATCGAGACGTCCCAGCCAGTGGCTTCGAGGATCGCCTGCTTCTTCTTCGGATCCGAGATCGCATCGCGTAAGAGTTTTTCGACGATCGGCACGCGCGGAAGCATGCTCTGGACCGTCTGGGCAACGGCATTCATAAGGGTTTACTCCGTATTCAAATATTCAGGAATGCGCATGAACGCACCGGTAATTAAATTCGCTTCATGTTCCCCACGCGAACGCGAGATCACATGTCCATTCGATTCATCCGCCGTCGGCAGTACCGCCTCGGGCATAACGCCGCAGCTAACAGCGCGCGCGAATTGCAACAGCCAATCTGTCGGCCACAGCTTCGTAGTCAGGACGGTCAACTCCGCGCCGGCGCTCGACCCACGCGAGGTTGCGTCGCAGTCCACGCTAAACAGTCCCTCGCGGAGTCGCTCGCCTTCGTAGAGGCAATGCAGGATCTCCAGCTGGAGTGCCGGGTATCGATGGCCAGCATCGATAACGTCGGCGAGGATCTCGTGCAGCGAGCGCTCAACCATTCACGCCCCCGCGGGCTTCTTTTCTTCGGCCGCAAGCAGGACAGCGAGTCTCGCAAACAGCCAGCCGGTGAGCGTGAAAACCGCCAGCGATGTGCAGCCGATCGCAACCTGTGCGATCACGCGCGCGAACAGCAGCGTGCGAGACCAGACGCGATGCGCGCGCGTCGAGCCGGGAATCGGAACCGGGCGCTTCGCGAGCGCGGCGAGCACGAACAGGAAGGCGAGGCCGAACGTAATCGCGACACCGAGCCACCAGTAAAACGTCAGCAGGCGACCAGCGACGTTGGAGCCGCCCGCCAGCCAGAACCAGCCGAGCCCGATTTCGATGGCCGGCAGCACGAATCCGCACAAAAGCTTCATTCAGTTCCCCTCCTCGGGTTGAGCCGCGTCGTCGAGCTCAGCGATGAGATCCACGAGTCCCTTGACGAGCGAGTACGCCGGCCGTTTTTTGCCAATCTTTCCGTTGGCAATGTCGGAGACGGTCGGCTGGCTGCAGCCAAGCCGGTCGGCGATCATTCGCTGCGTGCGCCCAGCTGCGATAAGCCGGTGCACCATGCTCTGGAGGTCGGGATCTTGAGTCATGCGCAGAAATATAGATGTTCCGATATTTTTAGTCAATCGGAAAATCTATGCGCCCTTGTATAAGAATCCCTATATGAAATTTGGGCAACGACTCCGCGAGGCCAGAAAGGCCGCGAAACTCACACAGATCGAGCTGGGCAAGCGCGTCGGGCTGACGCAGGCAGCCATTTCCGATCTCGAAAACGGCAACACCGAGGGAACCGCGCAAACCGTCAGGCTTGCGTATGCCCTCAGCGTCACGCCTGAATGGCTGGCCGAGGGAAAGGGGCCCAAGACGGCACCTGACTGGGGCTATCGTGAGCCAGCTACGGATCCCAACTCCCTGGGAAGAGACCCGAATCTTAGCGACACTATCTTCGCCGCACGCCGGGACGGCGTTCTCGGCGACGGCGCCGCGCGGCTGATCATTGCCGCAATCGAGGCCGACGCGAACGGCCTGGATGAAGAACTCTTGCCGCTTCGCGACATGGTATTCACGCTATCTCGCCTTAAAACGGGTACTTTGCCCTCTGTTCGGCCTTTAGAAAAGAATGAAGCAGACGCAGAATCTTCGCTCGACAAAAACGTGACCGAGGCGTTGAGAGGCGCATTACCGAGTCGCGACGCGGGGCACGCCGAAGATGAACGGGGAGCACGAGGGCACAAGCGGAAAGGTGGTTGATCTGGTGGCATTCCGCCGCCGGCGGGAGCGCAAGCGCAAGCCTCCGACGTCTCGCAAACGCTCCCTCCCTCGCAGTTCCCTGAGTATCGAGATCTTAGGCGACACCGTGAAATTCCCCACGCCGATCGTGCGGCGTGTTCACGCTCTTGCCCTGCTGCGGATCGTGCTCGAAGTATCAAACCACCTCCTAGAAGTCCATTCCGGCCGCTTCGGCGACTGACTCACGACGCGCACTTCCACCGTCAAACCGATATTCGCACACAAATATAGATTTTCCGATTGACAGTGAATATCGGAACATCTATATTTCGCTCCATCAGATCCCAACGTGGAGCGAACGATGTCCCAGCAACAGCAAGCCAACCCCACCGCCAGCGCAGCAGCACCCCGCGCCGGCGCGCGCGGCGTCCGCGCTCTTGTCCGGACTCTTCGCATCGCTCGCAACGTGTTCGCCGTGCTCGGCGTGCTCTTCGCCTATCTGCTCTACACGGGCTGGCAGCAATACGAAGACCGCGTCGATGCCGGCGACACGACGTGCACCCTCACCCGTTGCCTGTGAGGTCGCGATGAAACCGACATTGCAAAGCGAGCTGCTCGACTGTATCCAGCGCGCGGCCGAATCGGCCGACGAGTTTGCTCGGAAGGTGCCTGACGCGAACCGCACGGAATATTTCGTCGCCTGTCTGTGCGGCGGCCTGAGCGTCAAGTTTCCGAAAGTCGCGAAGGCTCTCGCCATCGGTGCTGGCTTGCAACATCTCGCTTGTGCGCGAGGAGACTGAAATGCGCCCGACGCCCACCCGCCTCCCCGACGAGCTGCTCGCGCAAGCGTGCCGCACGCTCGGCGTCGAAGGCGCGCCGGACGAAGCGCTGCTCAATCCCGCGGTTCGCGCCGCCGTGCAAGCCGCGGTCCGCGCGCAGATCGTCGGCCGCCCGCAGCGCCACGTCGGCCGTCACGTGACGCCCCGCGCTGAGTCCCGCACCCAAACGTGCTTCGCGTTCGACGACCAGATCGTCGATCTGAAGCGACTCGCAGCCAATGACGCAGACGAGGAATGACATGAGCACGCTCGGATATCTCGGCCTCGCCACCGTGGCCACTGGCTGCGTCGCCTGGACAATGACCGCCGTCGCGAAGCGCTACGACGCCCACTTTTCCGCCCCCGCGAACGATGTATCGGGCTCTGACGGAGGCGCGGCCGCGGCGCGCCTTCCGCATGGGGTTTCCATGACGTCGATCGCGCTCCGGCAGGGCCTGCCGGAAATTCCGGTGCGCATGCGCGCGCTGCCGCTGGATTCCCGCGGCTATCCGATTCCGTATTTTGTCGCCCGCATCGACGGCAAGCCGGACTTTCGCGTCGCAGACACCGAGAAGTTCGCGACATGCATCTATTACAAGCGCTGCTGGATCTGCGGCACGCAGCTGGGCCAGTACAAGGCATTCGTGATCGGGCCGACGTCGGCCGTGAGCCGCACGTCCGGCGAGCCGCCCTGCCACGTCGAGTGCGCGAAGTTCGCCGCGCAGGTTTGCCCGTTCATCGTCAATCCGCGCGCCTCGCGCCGTGACTCGGGAATGCCCGTGAATAAGCAGGCACCCGCCGGAACGATGTTCGAGCACAACCCGGGCGTCGCGCTCGTCTGGGTCACGCGTGACTCGATGGCCGTGAGCGTCCGCAATGGCGTGATCTTCCGTATGGGCGAGCCCGAGCAGACGTTCTGGTACCGCGAGGGCCGTCTGGCGAACCGCGACGAGGTGCGCGCGGCGCTCGAAACCGGTTTGCCCGCACTCTACGACCTCGCGCACGACGAAGGCGAAGCCGCGGTGCTCGAGCTCGACACGGCCGTCGCCCGGGCGACGCGCTATTTCCCTCCGTATTCGACTGGCGCCGCGATCGCGATGCCCAACTAATCAGGCTCTCAGGTGCGCGGCAATTTCCCCGACCGCGTGCTCTCGGCGGCGGCTCGTACAGCGCCCCATTTTTTAAGGATTCGAGATGAGTGAGCAGAAATTCGAGCAGTGGGCGTTGATTGAATTGTTCGGACACCAACGCATTGCGGGCCGCGTGTCCGACCTCACGATTGGTGGCGAATCGTTCGTGCGCGTCGACGTGCCGGCGTGCGAAGCCACCGACGACGAGCCCGCGCTGCAGGCCTTCACGAAGGCATTCGGCAAGGGTGCGATCTACGGGATCACGTTCCTCGACGAGGCCGCGTCCCGCTTGTTCGTCCGCCAGCTGCGCGTGCAGCCGATCGGCACGTGGGAATTGAAGCGTGCTCTGCAGGATCTGCCGGCTGGCCGCGGCACCACGCAGCGGCTCGGGTTCGAGGATGAAAACGCGCCGGCCTAGGAGGCGTACGCCTGCCCCGACCCTCTTCCAGCTGTTCGCTGCCGTCGACGACGGAAGCATGGACTTCAGGGACGCATACCGAATCGCACGCGCGCAATTGCGCGCCGCCAAGCGCCAGCGCATGACGCATTACTCGAAGAGAGCGAAGCCATGAAAACGATCTTCATCTTCAACGATACCCGCCCCACCGATCTCGCAATGCACATGACCGCGCTCGGCGAGGACGGCCGACGCGTCGCCACCATCGTGTTCGACCCCAAGACGGAACCGCATCACGAATATGCGATGGGCTGCGCGCACGAGCTCGGCGCGAACGTCGATCCCTCGATCTCGATCCCGGTGAACGAGACCCGCCGTGACCTCTTCGCTTCGTACGACCGCATTTATGGCGCCGGCAACTGGATGCCGCTGCTGGTCCAGCCCGGCACCGACAACGCCGAGTGGCGCCACGCGCTTGAGCTCTACCGCGCACGAGCAGCGACCGCTGGCGCGCCTGAGCCGCGATTCAGCGCGACGGCACTCGCGCGGATCTTCGAAGCCGTGCTCGGCGCGACCGCGCCCACTCAGGCTCCGGCCGACGCCCGCGTGGTGCATTGAACGCTCTTGAATGAGCGTGAATGACCCGAATAGATCAGGAGATTATTTCGTGCAGACCGAACAGGCATCCATCGACTTCCTGCCGCTCGACAGTATCCGCAAGTCGCCGACGAACCCGCGCAAGCGCTTCCCCGAGGCCGAGCACCTCGAGCTCGTCGAGAGCGTACGCGAGCACGGCATCCTGCAGCCGGTGCTCGTGCGGCCGTGGCCTGACGAGCCCGGCCTGTTCGAGCTCGTTGCTGGCGAGCGCCGCTATCGCGCCGCGAGCGTGGTCGAGCTCGAGCTGATCCCCGCGCTCGTGCGGGATCTGACGGATGACGAAGTACTCCAGATCCAGATCGTCGAGAACCTGCAGCGCCGCGACCTTCATCCGCTCGAAGAAGCAGACGGCTACAAGGTGCTTTCCGATCGCGGCCACACGCTCGAGCAGATCGCGACCGAGGTCAGCCAGACCCGCACGTACGTCGCGCAGCGCCTGAAGCTGTGCGCGCTCAATGCGCAGACGCGCAAGCTGTTCTTCGACGAGAAGCTGAACGCGAAAACCGCGCTGATGATCGCGCGCCTCCCCACCGACCTGCAGGACAAGGCGGCGAAAGAGCTGACCGCGACGTACATCAACGGCGAGCCGCGATCAGTCAAGGCGGCGTCGGAACACATCGAGCGCACATACATGCTGCGCCTCGATCAGGCGCCGTTCAAGACGGCCGACGCCGCGCTCGTGCCCGCGGCCGGCGCATGCGGCCCGTGCCCAAAGCGCACCGGGAATCAGCCCGAGCTGTTCGAAGACGTGCGCGGCAAAGAGATCTGCACGGATCCTGCGTGCTTTGCGAAGAAGCGCGAAGCCGCGGCCGTACAGAAGCGCGCTGACGCAGAAGCCGCCGGGCGCACGGTCATCACCGGCAAAGAGGCGAAGGCCGCTCTGCCCAACCAATATAGCCAGCTGCAGGGCGGCCTGGTGAAGCTCGACGACACCTGCTACGAGGATCCGAAGCGCCGTTCCTATCGCCAGATCATCGGTGCCAAGGGCGTGAAGGCGGCGGCGCTTCTCGAGAGCCCGCACGACGGCAAGCTGATCGACGTCATGCCGAAGGCTGACCTCAAGAAGGCGCTCGCCGATAAGGGCATCGAAGCGCGCAGCGCTGGGGCCTCGAACCCGTCGCAGTCGGCCGAGCTCGCGAAGAAGAAGAAAGCCGACGCATATCGCGGCGAGCTCTTCCGTCAGGTGCGCGAGGCGCACGACGGCACCGGCCTCGATGACTTCGACCTGAAGATCGTCGCCGTCACGTTCTATCGGCGTCTGTGGAATGAAAACCAGAAACGTCTCTGCAAGCTTTACGACTGGGGCAAGACCGCCATCAGCGAAGCCGATTTCGCGAAGAAGGTCGACGAGATCGCGGCCGATTCCGAAGCGCTCGGCCGGCTAGTGATGGATATCGCGCTGATCGACGAATCCGTCGCGCCGACCTATTCGACCGGCAAGCCTGAGCTGCTCGAGGCGATCGCGCGCGAGCGCGGCATCGACCCGGGCGTCGTGCGCAAACAGGTCGAGACCGACATGCGCCCAAAGCCGAAGGAAAAGCCGGCGCCGGCGAAGAAGACGCCTCCCGCTGCGCCGAAGCCCACCGCGAAAGCTGCACCTACCAAACCCGCGCCGGCGCCCGCGAAGAAAGTCGCGGCCAAAAAGGCACCTGCGAAGAAGGTCACCGCTGCGCTAAAGCCCGTCATCGCGAAGAAAGCGGCGAAGAAGCCTTCGCCTGCCGAGATCTTCAATAGCAGCGAACCGGCTTGGCCCTTTCCCAACACGGGTCGGCCATGAACGAAGAACTCATCGAACTCGCGCGCACTGCCGGTATGTTTGTGCAGCTCGACGCAGTGATTGGGAATCAGCAGTACTCGAGCGTAAGAGGTTCGCTCGACGCGCTGCGTCGCTTCGGCGATGCATACAGCGCGGCGCTGCAGCTCGAGCGCGATCGCAAGGCAGGAAGCAGCGAGCAGCTCACATAAAAGGTTTGAAGGACCGGGCGCGGCCGGACCACCGCGCAAAACCAACCTACGGAGATCTACATGAAGCGCATCACTTTTGCATTTGCAGCAGCCCTCGCACTCGTCGCGGCGCCCGTCGCTTTCGCCGGCAATGGCAACGGCAATAACGGCAACGGGAATGGCAACTACGGCGCGACGAGCTCGTTCTCGTTCAGCGGTGGTTTCGGCTCGTCGGTCAGCACGTCGGGAGGCTCGCAGGCCGAAGCCGGCCAGAACGGCAACGGTTATTCGTCGCAGTGGAGCAATTCGAGCGGCGGCGGCTATGCCATCGGCGGCACAGCGATCGGCGCGGGTGTCGGTGGATATGGCCTGAGCGGCGTTGGCGCCGGCGCGTCGGGTTCGTTCGGCTATACGGGCAGCACCTCGAGCGCGAACGCAGGCGGCTATACGAACGGCAGCGGCTATGGCGACAGCAAGTCGGGGGTCGGCACCGACGTCTCGTCGTACGGCTACTCGAACGTCAACGGCAGCTATTCCTACGGCAACTGATGAAAAGGGCCTTCGGTACGGCTAATACCGAAGGCCCCGTGCAACCACCGTTGGGGGTGACAACAATGAAACAGAATTTCATCATCGCGGCGTCGATTGTACTCCTGGCTCATGCGGCCGGCGCAATCGCACAGACGTCGACATCGGCGAGCGCAACGCAGAACTCGGCATCGACCTCGACCGCGCAAGGAACCATCCAGTTCAGCCAGGAGCCGGAGCATACCTCGCAGACCGTGCGCAACGTATCGGCGCCTGTTCTCGGCGCATACGCGGCTAGCTTCTCGCAGATGAATTGCGGACAGACGGTCCAGTTCGGAGGCGCTGTCGCCGGCGTTTCGCTCGTCGGTGGCGCTTCGCACAGCCTGCAGGATTGCAAGCTCGAGGTCGCGGCCGCCGAGACGGTCCGTCAGTCGACAGTCACTGAAGACGTCGACGTGAAGGCAAAGCTGCAGAAGGCCGCAGTGCTCATCCGATGCCAGGTGTCGAAAGAAGTCTATGACGCCTATCTCGCCGCGGGATTCGACTGCGCACTGAAGCCCGAGGAACTGCAGTCGCGCACCGACACGCAGCCTGCCAACTATCGCGTCGCAGGCAACTGATGAACGTCGAACGAAAGCGCCGGCGCGAGGCCTTCCTGGAGCAAAGCCGACGCTATCTCTTCGCGAAAGATCCGACGACTGAGCAGCTGCATGCGCTCGTTCAGTCGTTCGCCGACATGGTGTCATGCGATCGCGATGAGCCGGTGTGCGTGCTGATCGGGAAGGTTGCAATCGAGCGTAATCAGCATCGCGTGCGCTAGCGCGTCAGTATGGAGGAACAGTCAATGGATACACAGGATAAAGGTAACCGCTCTCCCATAGATGGCGACCAAGGTTCGACGCTTCGCGTCGGGCCCGATGAAGTCATCTGCACGGTTGCTGGCGTCACGCTTTTCGGCTCGGCCGACAACGTGCGCGCCGCGCGCGCGGCACTCGAGGCATGTCCGCTGCCGACCTACCCCGATGAGCTCACGCCCGAGCTGCGCGAAGTCCTCGGCTGGATGTGCTTTCAATGCATCTCCATTGCACAGGCGATGCGCGCGGCCGGAATCGACGTGAAGAAAAAGGCTGAAGACGAGCAGGCGCACGTGCTGCATTGGATGGTGAAGCTCGTGCTACGTCACGGAGCCAACTGGCGCAAGGAAGGCGTGAAGGATATCGAAGCATGGCGCGAAGCCGCGCGCGCTCGATCGTCTCAGTCCAATGGAGCGCCGGCATGATCACTTCCGAAAAGAGGCGCTTCCACATGTGCCTCGACGTGCGCGGCGCGCTGACGAATTGGAAGAAAAGCGACTTCCGCGGCATGTTCAAGCGCGATGACGGCCGCACGATGTCCGCCGATGAAGCGAAGTCGATCCTGATCGACGAGCTGTCGAAGGGCCACAACTTCATTCCCTATGGCGCGTGCGACAACTTCGATCACAAAGAGCACGGCTGCCTTGGCCACGCTGTCGACGACCCGTCAGGGAGTCGATGATATGGCGACGAGATCGAAGCGCCAACTGAGCCGCGATATCGCGTGCATCCGGATCGGCTACGAGCACTACTTGCTCGACGCCGATAAGGCGATGCAGGTCCTCAAACTCATGCGCGAATCTATTTCGTGCAACCGCCAATTCGGCGGACGACACATGCGCTATATCGCTGGCGCTGCACCGGAGCTCGAGCTCTCGATGATTCAAGCATCCGAAGTCGTCATGCCGGGCAATCAGTTGGCGCTCGAAGATATGAGTTGGCCGAAGTGAGGAAACGATGACACACACAGTTTCGACGCTCGAGATCTCCGAGCGCTCGTTTAAAGAGATCGCCGATAAGCTCCGCGCTGCGGGATATGGGCATCTCTTCATGGCCGACGGCTCGATTGATATGTACGGTATCGGCCTCGCACGCGGCGTGGCGCTCGCCCCTTCTGATGCGGCGGAAGCGGCGCAATCTGACCGGGCACATACGCTCGTCCAGCGACACGCGAATGCCACGCGAGCGCTCGAGCACATGTACACCGAAAAGAACATCGAGCGTTTGAAAGCGGTCGGCGCCGAGCTCGAAGCAGCACTCGCCGCTCCCGTCGCCCCTGCTGCGCAAAACCCGTGGCAAGACCTCTATGCGAGCGCGATGGCAACGCTTGCGCCCGCGTTCGACTATATACAGGCGCACGCTGACCAATTCGGAGCGACGGCCGGCGACTGCAAGATGGCAATCATCGCCGAGACGTTCCCGAAGCTTGCCGCCGCCGATGCCGCGCGACTCGTCGCCCCTGCTGCGGTAGCGCCGAGCCCGCGCAAGGAACTGGCGAAGAGTGTGTTTGGCGGCATCAATGCGTTGCGTTGGCTGCTAAACATCACCACCGAGTTCGACCGAAAGGACGTGCGCACCCGGCAAGCGGCGAGATTGCTCGATGAGTACGGCGACAAGAACGGGCGCATGAACCGCGTTCATCTGGAACACCTTTGGAAGGTTCTCAATGATGAGCTGTCTCTCGACGACACGCTCGAATGCTTAAGCGCTCGCGACGCCGCCCCTACGCCTACCGTCGCCGCAGATGCGGCAGCGCCGCACTCCGACGATCTCGCGGTCGATGCGCTCGCCGCAGCCATGAAGGAGAAGTTGGCGCAGGCGCGGGCCAAGGGTCGCAGTGGCTGGCAGGAATGCGATCCGGAAGACCTATCACACATGCTCCGCGAGCACGTTTCGAAGGGAGACCCGCGCGACGTCGCGAACTTCTGCGCGTTCCTCTGGAATCTCAAACAGCCGATCGCGAAGGCAAAGCTGCTTGCCGCCAATGAGCACGATGCGCAGCCGATTGGCGATCGACTGACGCTCGCCGCGATCAACGCGCTCCGCAGCTACGAATACGGCAACTCGTCGCCGGACCTCGCGAAATCGGTCGCTGACCGGCTCGGCGAGGCGCGCGCGGGGGTGGGGCCATGACCGTCTACGTCGACGACATGCGTGCCTCCTACGGCCGCATGGTGATGTGCCACATGATCGCGGATACCGATGCCGAGCTGCACGCGATGGCCGATCGGATCGGCGTCGCTCGGCGTTGGTGGCAAGCGCCTCCGAAGCACGACAGCCACTACGACATCGCGCTTAGCAAGCGCGCGATCGCTGTCGCCGCCGGCGCAATCGAGATCACCTGGCGCCAGTGTGGCGCCATGGCGATGCGCCGCCGTATCACGGGCGAGCTCGGCCCGCATGCAGATGCGATGGACTGGCAGCAAAAGTGGTATGCGGAACGCCGCGCGGCGTCACTTCAGGGAAGCATCGAATGAGCGAGAACAGCAAAATCGAATGGTGCGACCACACGTTCAATCCCTGGGAGGGTTGCACGAAGGTCGGCCCGGGCTGCGATCACTGCTATGCCGAGGCGCGTAATGCGCGCTTCGGCGGCGGCACGGCGACCAACTGGGGCCCAGGCGCGCCGCGCCGGCGCACATCCGCCAGCAACTGGCGCAAGCCGCTGCATTGGAACAAGGCACACGCGGAGTTCTTCGCAGCTCACGGACGCCGCCAGCGTGTGTTCTGTGCCTCTCTCGCTGACGTTTTCGACAATGAGGTCGACCCGCGGTGGCGCATCGACCTATTCGACCTGATCGAGCTGACGCCGAACCTCGACTGGCTGCTGCTGACGAAGCGCATCGGCAATGCCATGCGCATGCTGAAGTCGCACGACTGGTGCGCTGGCCAGCGCAATGTCTGGCTCGGTATCACAGTCGTCAACCAGGAAGAGGCCGACCGCGATATTCCGAAGCTGCTGGCAACGCCGGCGCACGTGAAATTCCTGAGCATGGAGCCGCTGCGCGGGCCCGTCGACATCGCGGGATATCTGACGCCCTCATTTCCCCATTGCATCGCGTTCGTGCAAGGCAAACAGATGGAGGACGGCTACTGCGGCCGCTGCGGCGGCCACAAGTCTGATCCCATCCATCGCCGCGACACGCACGACTACGTCGACTGGGTGATCGCCGGCGGCGAGAGCGGGCCCGGCTCCCGGCCGATGCATCCGACGTGGCCGCGCATGCTGCGCGACCAATGCGCAGCGGCAGGCGTGCCATTTCTGTACAAACAGTGGGGCGAGTGGACCGACGAGGATTGGGGCGAACGTGCTGGCTGTCAGGACACCGCCGGTGTGCTGCCGGCCGGTGAGTTCCTGCTGATGTCGGAGGGCTACATGCCACCGTTCGACCAGCAAGAGCGCCTTGCCGCCGCTGGCAACGTACGCCTCGATGGCCGAATGCTCATGGACCGCGTTGGCAAGAAAGCTGCCGGCCGCATGCTTGATGGCCGCACGCACGACGAATTCCCGCGAGGGGCACCGTGACCGACAACGAAAAGTTCTACGACGACGAGATCGCGCCGGCGCTGCTCGAACTCGCCAACAAGATGCGGCCGAGAGGCATGTCGATGGTTGCGACCGTCGAATACGATCGCGGCGATCGCGGATCGACCTGCGAGCTGGCGAAGGACCGCGGCTTCGAGATGGACCTACTGCACGCCCTCTCTCGCGCCGGCAATCACATCGATAGCTTCCTGATCGCTGTCATCCGCATATGCAACTCGCGCGGCATCAGCATGCGCGAGAGCATTTTCCTGAAGAGCTACGGCGAGGATCCTCGATGAAAGCCCTGTCAATCCGCCAGCCGTGGGCGTGGCTCATCGTGCGCCCCGACCTGACCGGCGCGGCGCGCGAAGTCGCGATCGAGGCCTGCAAGCTGAAAGACATCGAGAACCGCACTTGGCCGACACGACTTCGCGGACGATTCCTGATCCACGCGAGCAAGACGATGACGCGCGCCGAGTATGACGACGTCGAGGCCTTTCTCGACTACTTCGATATCGACATCGCACTGCCCGGGCAAGAAAAGCTTCACCGCGGCGGGATCATCGGCGCCGCGACCCTCACTGACTGTATTCCGTCGGCGAAACGAACTTCGACCTGGCACATGGAGGGCCAATGGGGCTTCCGTCTCGACGATGTGAAGCCGGTGCCGTTCGTCGAATGCAAGGGCGCGCTCCAGTTCTTCGATGTTGCCGCCGACGTCGCGACGCAGCTGCGCCAGATGCACGACATGGGAGTCATCGCGTGAACGGCAAGCCCTGGAGCCCCGAGGATCTCCTCAAGTTGACGCGCGAATACGCCGATCGGCCGACGAAGGACATCGCAGCCGAGCTCGGCGTGAGCGAGGCTCGTGTCTATTCGAAGGCAAGCGGGCTCGGGCTGCACAAATCGGAGGCCTTCTACGAGTCCGACAAATCCGGGCGCATACAGCGCGGACGGACGCACCCCGCGATGATCGCGACGCAGTTCAAGCCCGGGCATGTGCCTTGGACCGCTGGCACTAAAGGCGTTGCCGGCCAGCACCCGAACTCACGCCGCACGCAGTTCAAGAAAGGCGAGATGAGCGGCGCGGCGCAGCACAACTATGTGCCGATCGGCAGCTACCGGCTGAGCAAGGACGGCTACCTCGAGCAGAAGGTCACCGACGATCCGAATCTCGTGCCGGCACGGCGCTGGGTTGCCGTGCACCGTCTCGTCTGGGTAGCGGCGAACGGCCCGATACCGGACAGCCACGTGGTGGCGTTCCTGCCCGGGCGCCGAACCAACGTGCTGGACGAAATCACCATCGATGCGCTTGAACTCGTCCACCGCGGCGAGATGGCGCGTCGCAATCATCCGCGGGCGCGCAGCCCCGAGCTGGCGAAGCTGGTCCAGCTCAAAGGCGCGATCACGCGGCAGGTCAACCGCATCGCCCGCGAGGCGAAGGAGAAGGACAGTGAGCACGATGAATGACATGCGCGAGCACCTGATGCAGACGCTTGCGGCGCTTCGCGACAAGGACAATCCGATGGACATCGACCGTGCCAAGGCGGTCGCGCACGTCGCGAGCGTGCTCGTCGATACGGCGAAGGTCGAGGTCGAATACATCAAGGCGACCGACGCGATCGGCGGCTCGACGTTCATGGACAACCAGAAGCGGCTGCCCGGCGACAATCCGCCGGCGGTCGAGCGCACGCCTACCGGGCTCATCCACAGGGCGAAGTGATGAGACCTGCCGCCGGCGCCGAGATCGCCCCGCTCATCTCGTCACAGCGCTTCCTGGACCCCGCGAAGGTCGCGGACAAGGCCGGGCGCTTCCGGGTGTTCATCGTCCGCGTGGCCGAGCTCGAGCTGCGCGGCCGTCGGTACCGGATCCTCGTCGACGGACATCACACCTTGGCCGCGGCACGCGCCGCCGGCGTCTCGCCGACGTGGCGCGGTCCGCCAGCGAAGTGGCAACGCATCCAACGCGCCACCCCGCCAGCCGATTTCGAACGTTTTCTGATTAACAACCTGACGGACTCGGACTGGTACTTCGTCGAAACCGGCGAAGTTGTCCGAGAATTGCTTTAACCCGATCCACAGCGCACGCGAGGCATCATGCAAGCACAGCTCATCCCCGTAAAATCGTGGGCAAGCCGCGTATTCGGCGACCATCAACCGCACCGCAACACGCTGCGTAACTGGATCAAGAACGGTCGCATTCGACCGCTGCCCCGCAAGATCGGCCGCGAGTACTTCTGCCGCCCGGATGCCGAATACGTTGACCCGGTCGCCGAGCGCATCGAAAGGATGACGAATGGCCGCGGCTAGACGACGGATCGCGAGCCGGCGCAGCTGGCCCGCGAACCTCTATCTCAATTCGAAGGGCTATTACTGGTACCGCAATCCGGCAGACGGGTCGGTATGGGGCTTGGGTCGCGAGTTCAAGGAAGCGGCCGCGCAGGCGCGCGTCGCGAACGCCGAGCTCGAACGCCGCAAGGGCGCGGTCGGCCTCATCCAGCGCATCGACGGCGCCGACGACACGCTCATCGTGTTTTGCGACGAGTACGAGAAGATCTACACGGAGCGAGGCAACACGCGCAAATCGGTGATGACGGTGCAAACGTATCTGCGCACGATCAAGAAAGCGCCCTTCGCCCAGACCTCGATATCGAAGATCACGCCGAAGCAGGTCGCCGACTACATCGCGGCCGAGGAAAAGCGCGTGAGTGGCTCGCACAGCAGCCAGATCCAGACGCGCCTGATCGATATATTCAATGAGGCGATCGGCGCCGGCAAGCTCGAGGCGGGCAAGAATCCGGCGATCGCGATCCGCCGGCGCAAGTCAGTCGTGAAGCGCGAACGTCTGAGCCTGGACGAATTCAAGAAGATCGTCGCGAAGGCACGCGAGAACCTCGGGATGTCGTGGGCGGCGCGCGCCTTCCTCCTCGCGCTGCTCACTGGCCAGCGGCGCGAGGACATCAAAAAGATGAAGTTCTCCGACATCAAGGACGGCTTTCTCTGGGTCGAGCAATCGAAGAGCAAGGGCCAGACGAAGCTGAAAATTCCTGTGACGCTTGGCCTCGCTGCGCTCGACGGCCTGACGATCGAAGAGGTCATTCGCGAGTGCCGCGACGCGATCCTCTCGAAGCACGTCATCCACCACGTCATGAGCAAGGGCACCGCGAAGCCAGGAGACAGCCCGAAGCTCGGCGGCTTCACGACCGCATTTGTGAAGTTTCGCGAGCTGGCCGAGATCGAGACGACGGAGGGGAAAACGCCGCCATCGTTCCACGAGATTCGCTCGCTCGCGGCGCGCCTCTATGGCAATGAACGGGGCGCGGATTTCGCTCAGGCGCTGCTCGGCCACAAGAATGCGCAGATGACCGCGCTCTATCGCGACAGCCGTGGAACCGAATGGAGCGAGGTAAAAGTCGGCTGATTATTTTGGATCGATATTGGATTTATTTTGGATCAGCCGCTTAAATCCGTTGTCAATCAACGCGTTGCGTGATTCCCATCCATCGGATTCGGATGGATCGGTTTTCGCTCACTTGCGCTGGCATTCCGGCTGGATCACACGCGTGGGGCCGGACGGCGCGCGAAATGGGGCAAATACGCGGCGCGGCCCGGCAACTTGCAGCGCGGCGCGCGCGGGGAATCGGCGCGCGGCCCTGGCTGTCAGGCTAGGATTCTACTGTATATTTATACAGCACGCTGGATGGCCGTTCGGCTGGGTCTCGGCCGCCAGTTGCCCGTATTTACGCGCCAGATGGCCCTATTGCGCTGCAGCGCGCCACATGGCGTCGTACGCCGCTTCGACGCCGCGCGCAAACCGCTCTCCGTCCATGAGCGGCGAGTGCACCATGCGTTCGCGCAGCGTCGCGCGCAGATTCGCGAGGCGCGGCAAGTCGTTCGCGAGACTCACCGCCGTCTCCACGAATGCCTCGTCGGAATCGGCGGCCAATTCGGTAAGACCGAGGTTCGCGAGCTGGCTCAAGCCCGCGCGCCCAGCCACGGTCGGCCCGATGCGTGTGACGACGGGCACCCCCATCCACAGCGCGTCGAGCGAGGTGGTGTGGCCGTTGTACGGCAACGTGTCGAGCCCGAGATCGACCTCGTGATAACTGCGCAGATAATCCGTGCGCGGCCGGAACGGCAGGAAGCGCACGCGCGCCGGGGCGATGCCTGCCCGCGCAAGCCGCTGTACGAGGCCGCGCCTCGCTTCGCCCTCGGCGGCCATGAGCACGAGGCGCGCCGCAGGCAAGCGCGCGAATACACGGGCCCACAGGTTCAGCGTCGTATCGGTGAGCTTGCACGGGTTGTTCAGGCTGCCGAACGTGACGTATCCCGCGCTCGATGCCGGCAGCGCATTCACTTCGGGCTCCGAAGCAAGCGGGTCATAACACCAGAACGTGTGCGGCAGACGCCACGACTTTTCGCTGTAGTGGCGATCGTGTGCAGGCGGATCGAGCCACGGATCGGTGAGCCGCCAGTCCATCGCGCCGATGCCGGTCGTACCGGGATAAGCGAGCCAGGCGACCTGCACCGGTGCCGGCTTGCGAGCGAACAGCAGAGGCCGGCCATTGGACATGTGCATCGTGAGATCGACCAGGATATCGATGCCGTCCGCACGGATCTGGTCCGCCAGCGCCGCGTCGCTCAACGTGCGCACGTCGTGCCACTCGTCTACGTGCGCGGCGAGACGTGCGGTCGTCGCATCGGGCCTGACCACGCTCGAATATGCGTGAATTTCGAAGCGCGTGCGGTCGTGGTGGGCAAATAGCGGCGTCATGAACAATGCCTGGCAATGCTCACGAAAATCGCCCGATACGTAACCGATGCGCAAGCGCCTTCCCGCCGCGGGTTCGACAGCCGCCCGCGTGCGTTGCACGCCGAGCGGCGCTTCGTGCTGCGCGGACCAGCGTCTCGCCTCGTCGAGAATCACCTGCGGGTCTTCGGCCTGGAACGACAACGCGTACAGAAGATTGCTGTGCGCGATGAGGTTGCCGGGTTCGCTCGCCACGGCCCGGCGAAAGCATTCGATGCCTTCGCCCAGGTCCCCGCAGTCCTTGAGCACGTTGCCCAGATTGTTGAGCGTGGCCGAGCGCGACGGATCGAGGTCGAGCGCCTGGCGCAAGAGCGCTTGCGCCTCGTCGAGGCTGCCGAGCGTGCGCATCAGGTTGGCGGCGTTGTTGAACGCGTCGACGAAATCCGGCCGGGCGCGGATAGCCGTTTCGTACGCTTCGCGTGCAGCCGGGTAATCGCCGAGATCGCGGCAGACATTCCCAAGGTTGTTCGCCGCTTCCGCATGCGCCGCGTCAAGCGCCAGCGCGCGGCGATATTGCGCTTCGGCCTCACGCAAACGGCCGCGCGCCTGCAGCGCGACGCCATAGTTGTAGGCCGCATGCGCCATATGCGGTTCGATGGCCACCGCGCGTTCGAGCAGGGGCAATGCCTCGTCCAGACGCTCAAGACGCGTCAGCAGCACGCCGAGGTTGATCATCGCGACGGCGGTTTCCGGCGCAGCCGCCAACGCGGCGCGCAAGCTTTCGAGCGCCTCCTCGTCCTGCCCCGCTTCCTGCAGCAGCGTGCCGAGGTTCGTCAATGCGTTGACATCGCCCGGCTGCAAGGCGAGCGCTCGACGGTAAGCGGCCTGAGCCTCGCCGGAATCGCCCAGCAGACGCAGACAATTGCCGAGATTGTTCCAGGCGTCGGCCCGGTTCGCCTCGCGCTCCAGTGCCGCGCGCCACGCCTCCACCGCTTCCGCCAGCGCACCCTGCGCCTGCAGCGCCGCGCCGAGCCCGCACCAGAGATCGGCCGACGACGCGTCGTCCGCCAGCAGACCGCGATAGATCTGCGCCGCTTCGGCGTGGCGCGCGGCCATGGCATAGGCCTGCCCCAGGCCTTCGCGATAGCGCCGCTGACCGGGCTCGATGGCGAGCGCGCGCTGCAGCCAGCCGATCGCATCGGCCGGCGCGCCTTCCTGTAGACCAATCACGCCGAGGCGAAACATCGCGCCCGCGTGCGCTGCGTCGGCTTCGAGCAATTGCGTGTACAACTGACGCGCGCGCGGCAGGTCGCCGGCGAAATGGCGCTCACTGGCGCGCTCGTAAAGGGAGTCGTTCTGCATCGGGCTCACTGAATTCGTGCAACGAAGTCGTTACCAAACCTTATTCAATATTAACGGCAGTTTCTTTCGAAACCTTCACAGCCGTTCTACTACCGACTATTGAGCAAGTTCATCGCACACGACAATCCTTTCCTTCAAACTCGAAAGGCAGGCGGACGTGCGGCGACACCGCGATGCGCAACGCATCCGGCCGCGCGCCGCCACTCAGCTTCGACAGGAGCCCGACGATGAGCAAGACGATGCAAGCCGCGGTAGTCCGCGCATTTGGCAAACCCCTCGTGCTGGAGGAAGTGACCGTCCCCACGCCGGGGCCAGGCGAGCTGCTGGTGAAAATCGAAGCCTGCGGCGTGTGCCACACGGACCTGCACGCCGCGCACGGCGACTGGCCCGTGAAGCCGCAGCCGCCGTTCATTCCCGGTCACGAGGGCGTCGGCTATGTGGTGGGTGTGGGCGCGGGCGTCACGCACGTGAAGGAAGGCGATCGCGTGGGCATTCCGTGGCTCTACTCGGCATGCGGCCATTGCGAACATTGCCTCGGCGGTTGGGAAACGCTTTGCGAGCAGCAGCAGAACACCGGTTATTCGGTCAATGGCGGCTTCGCGCAGTACGCCAAGGCCGACGCGAATTACGTTGGCCTGCTGCCGAAAAATATCGACTTCATCGAAATCGCACCCGTGCTCTGCGCCGGCGTGACGGTCTACAAGGGCCTGAAAGTCACCGACACGCGCCCCGGCAACTGGGTCGTGATTTCCGGCGTGGGCGGCCTCGGCCACATGGCCGTGCAATACGCGCGCGCGATGGGGCTCAACGTCGCAGCCGTCGATGTCGACGATACGAAACTCGAACTGGCGAAACGCCTCGGCGCGACCGTGACGGTCAACGCGAAAACCACCGACCCCGCGGCGTATCTGAAGAAGGAGATTGGCGGCGCGCACGGCGTGCTCGTGACCGCGGTCTCGCCCGTTGCGTTTTCGCAGGCGCTTGGCATGGTGCGCCGGGGCGGCACGGTGTCGCTGAACGGCCTGCCGCCCGGTGACTTTCCGCTGCCGATCTTCGACATGGTGCTGGGCGGCGTGACGGTGCGCGGCTCGATCGTCGGCACACGGCTCGATCTCGAAGAGTCGCTGATGTTCGCGCAGGAAGGCAAGGTCAAGGCGACCGTCTCCACGGAAAAACTGGAGAACATCAACGACGTGTTCGCGCGCATGGAGCGCGGCGCGATCGAAGGCCGCGTCGTGCTCGATATGGCGGGCTAGGCGGCGCGCGGCCGCTCAATGAGAAACGCGCCGGACACCGCTGCGAAGCGATATCCGGCGCGTTAATGGATCGCCGCAACGATTGCGGCAAGAAGCGCGGCCTCAGTCCGCGACGTCCACGCCCTTCAGCAGCTTCACTTCGGGCGGCTCCGTCACCCACGCACCGATCTTCGCGCGGTACGCCACGAAATGCGCGCTATCGCGATGCGCCTGCACCGCGGCCTCGTCGACATAGGTCTCGTAAAGGTAAAAGCCCGGTGCGCCATCGGCGCGGCGCAGCAGGTCGTAGCGCAAGTTGCCCGGCTCCTTGCGCGTGTGCGAGACCATGTCGCGCATCAGCGTCTCCACTTCGGCGACATGCTCGGGCTTGGGCGTAATGCTCGCGAATAGATAGACGGTCATCGGTATTCCCTCATCGTCAACGGTTGAACCGGTCGGCACATTTCAGCCGACCTTGTAGCGCTCGAGCCAGTGCGCGTAAGGCGCCGGCAAGGTCCATGCGGCGCGTTCGACACCCAGTTCCTGAGCCGCGAAATACGGCCAGTGCGGATTCGCGAGATGCGCGCGCCCGACCATCACGATATCGAGTTGCTCCTTCGCCACCGAGCGCTCGGCCAGTTCCGGCGTGCCGATCCCCCATGCCGACGACACCGGCAGACCGCTTGCGCGACGCACCTTTTGTGCGATCGGCGCAAGGAACGCGGGCGCCCACGGAATCTGCGCGGCGGGCGTCGAGAAACCGACGCTCACACCCAGCATGTCGAGGCCTTCGCGCTTGAGGCCCTTGGCCAGTTCGATCGATTCGGCGAGCGTCTCCTCGTCGCGGCCATCGTACTCGATCACGCCAAAGCGCGCCGTCAGCGGCAGATGCTCCGGCCAGACCTTGCGCACCGCGGCCAGCGTTTCCAGCAGGAAACGGCTGCGGTTCTCGAGGCTGCCGCCATAGATATCGTCGCGCTGGTTCGAATGCGTCGAGAAAAAGCTCTGGCCGAGATAGCCGTGCGCAAAGTGCAGTTCGAGCCATTCGAAGCCGGCTTCGAGCGCGCGCTTCGCCGCGGCCACGAAGTCCTCGCGCACGCGCGCGATGTCGTCGATCGTCATCGCCATCGGCACCTTCGGCAGATGCGCGCCGAACGCCGTTGCCGAGGGCGCGATGGTCTGCCAGCCGCGCGCGTCGCCTTCGGCGATGTGGTCGTCGCCTTCCCACGGGCGGTTCGCGCTCGCTTTGCGCCCCGCGTGCGCAATCTGGATGCCGGGCACGGCGCCCGCTGCCTTGATCGCCGCGACGGTGGGCTTGAACGCCTCCGTCTGCGCGTCGTTCCACAGGCCCGTGCAGCCCGGCGTGATGCGGCCTTCGGGCGAAACCGCCGTCGCCTCGACGATCACGAGACCCGCGCCGCCGCGCGCGATTTGCGCGTAGTGGACGTGGTGCCAGTCGTTGATCACGCCATCGACGGCCATGTACTGGCACATCGGCGGCACGGCGATGCGGTTGCGCAGGGACACGCCCTTGAGCTTGAACGGTTCGAACAATGCGGACATCTACAGCTCCTTTCTTGGCACGGGTCGCGCGTCGCGCGGCACCTGCGCCGGTTGGCAAAAACGCGATTTCCTTGCGGCAACGCGCAGCCGCGCACGCGCTGCGAGCGCGCCTCGCAGCGTTGCCGAAAGGAAATCGAGGGAAGCGAACGCGCTCGCCAAAGACGCGCGCGTTCGCGCAACATCAAGCGCGTCGCAGCGCCGCGAGCAGGGCTTCGGCAACCGGCTCCGACGAAGCCGGGTTCTGGCCCGTGATGAGCAGGCCGTCGGTTGCGACATGCGGCTGCCAGTCGGCGGCCTTCGAGTACTGGCCGCCGTTGGCCTTCAGCATGTCCTCGACGAGGAACGGCACGACGTCCGTCAACTGCACGGCGGCTTCTTCGTCATTCGAAAACCCGGTGACCGACTTGCCGGCCACGAGCGGCTTGCCGTCTGCCCCCTTCACGTGACGCAGCACGCCCGGTGCATGGCAAACGGCAGCGACAGGCTTGCCCGCGGCGATCGTCTTTTCGATCAGCGCGATCGAAACCGGATCTTCGGCCAGGTCCCAGAGCGGGCCGTGGCCGCCCGGATAGAAGACGGCGTCGAACGCGCTCGCGTCGATCTCGGCGAGACGTTTCGTATTGGCTAGCGCCGTTTGCGCTGCGGTATCGGATGCGAAACGCCGTGTCGCATCGGTCTGCGCAGAGGGATCGCTGCTCTTCGGATCGAGCGGCGGCTGGCCGCCCTTGGGCGACGCGAGCGTGAGCTCAGCGCCCGCGTCGCGCAGCGCGTAGTACGGCGCGGCGAACTCCTCGAGCCAGAAACCCGTCTTCTTGCCCGTGTTGCCGAGGTCCTCGTGCGAGGTCAAAACGATCAGTACCTTCATCGGCGTTCCTTTTTTGCGTTAGGTTCGGGCGCTCGCACGCCCTTCGGAAACCGGTCTCTTCATGCTCTATTAGACCGGTCGTCTAGTACTTCTGCGCAAAACGCGACAATCGCGCGCACTTCACACGCCGCCGCGGCTTCGCGTTCGGTTAGTTGCCCGGAGGCAGGTTCAACAGGATGCGCGTGGTCGCCATAGCCGCGTCGAGCGGCTTGCGGTCGCGGTGGATCTTCTCGAGCAGCGTCGCGCCGAGCCAGAGTTCGTAGAGCGTCACCGCCATGGTCGCGGCGTCGTTTACACCTGCGAGCGAGCCATCCACGCGCCCTGCTTCGAGGCACGCAGCAATGCGCGAGATCGTCGCATCGGTGCCAAGACGCAGCGCCTCGCGCATCGCCTCGGAAAGGTCGCTCACCTCCGCGCCCAGCTTCACCGCGAGACATTTGCCTACGGGATCGTCGGCGCACTGGATCAGGCGCCACTCGTCCCAGTAGCGCATCAGCTTCTCGGCCGCAGTGCCCGGCGCCCGCACCAGCAGATCGTCGAGACGCTCCGCATACTCGTCGAAATACGACGTGAGCAAGGCTTCGCCGAACGCTTCCTTCGAGCCGAAATAGTGATAGAACGACCCTTTAGGCACACCGGCGGCCGCGAGGATCTCATTGAGACCGACTGCGGAAAAGCCCTTGCCCAGCAGAATGGGCATGGCGGTATCGAGGATGTGTTGCCGCACTTCGACGGCTGCCGCTGCATTCATGAGGTGACATGGTACAGAGCGATTAGACCAGTCGTCTAGTAATCTCCCACGATGAGTAATGGCATTGCATCGCACCCCGCAACCAGCTAACCAGTAACCAGGAAGAGGCAACCCATGACGTCACGCACCCTGCTCTGTTACGGCGATTCCAATACGCACGGCACGAAGCCGCTGACCGTGCCCGGTGTGTCCGAGCGATTCGGCCCCGCCGACCGCTGGCCCGGCGTGCTGCGCGAGGCGCTGGGGCCGGGCTGGGCGATCATCGAGGAAGGCCTGCCCGCGCGCACCACGGTTCACGACGATCCCATCGAAGGCCGGCACAAGAACGGTCTCGCCTATCTGCGCCCATGCCTCGAAAGCCAGTTGCCCATCGATGTGGTCGCGCTGATGCTCGGCACCAATGACCTCAAGACACGCTTTTCCGTCACGCCCACCGACATTGCGAACTCGGTCGATGTGCTGCTCGAAACGCTCGTCGCGTGCCGCGCGGGTCCGGGCGGCTCGACGCCGCATGTGCTGCTCATGTCGCCGGTGCCGATCGAAGAGATTGGCTTTCTCGGCGATATCTTCACGGGGGGCGCCGCGAAATCGCGCCTGCTTGCGCCGCTCTATGAGCGCGTAGCCGTCAAATACGGCTCGGCGTTTCTCGACGCCGGCGAATTCGCCACTGTTAGCCCCACCGACGGCATTCACTACGAAGCCTCGCAACACCACCGGCTCGGCAAAGCCGTCGCGGAAGTCGTGCGTCAGCGCTTCGGCGCATAAGCGCACATCGGGCCGCAAAAATAGAAACGCCGCCGGCCTGAAGGCCTGGCGGCGTTTTTCTTTTGCGCTTCACCCGCAGCGGGCGAAGCGCATGCCCAGCAACGATGAACGCTTAACGCGACATCATGTTCATGCTGACGTTGTGCATGACCCACAGCGTGCCGACGACCACGATCAGGACCGTCAACACCGTGAAGCCAAATGCCGTCACGTTCCAGCGCTGGCCCGACGACGTGTTCATGTGCAGGAAGAACACGAGGTGAACCAGGATCTGCACGACTGCCAGCACGGCGAGGCCGAGCAGCGCGGTTTCGCGCGAAAAGCCGCCATGCAGCACGAGCCAGAACGAAGCGGCCGTGAGCACCACCGCCAGGACGAAACCAACCAGGTAGCTGCCTACGCTGCCGTGGCTTTCTTCTTCATGGATAGGATGAGCACTCATTTAGATCACGCTCGCAAGATAGACAAAGGAGAACACGCAGATCCAGACGATGTCCAGAAAGTGCCAGAAAAGGCTCAGGCAGGTCAGGCGGCGAATTTCACGCTCGCCCAGAACCGGCGCCTTCAAGGCCTGAACCATCAGGACGACCATCCAGATCATGCCCATCGTCACGTGGATACCGTGGGTGGCAACCAGCGTGAAGAACGACGAGAGAAACGCGCTGCGTTGCGGACCGTTGCCCTCCGCGATCATGTTCGCGAATTCGTGCAGTTCGAAATACAGGAACGTTGCGCCGAGCAGGAACGTGATCGCCAGCCAGACGAACACTTGACCCTTGCGCTGCTTGTGCGCGCCGATCATCGCGAAACCGTACGTGATGGACGACAGCAGCAGCACTGCCGTTTCCATCGCGACGCCCTGAATGTCGAACAGGTCCTTGCCCGTCGGGCCGCCTGCGAACTGGTTCTGCATCACGGCGAACACTGCGAACAGCGAGCCGAACAGAATACAGTCCGTCATCAGGTACAGCCAGAAGCCGAACACCGAGTGTGACGGCGGGTGATCGTGGTGATCGTGCTCCGCGTGTGCGGCCGCACTAGTATGCGTCGACATCAGTTGGCCTCCAGTGCTGCTTCAACCTTGCCATTGCGTTGCTTGTCGGCGAACGCCTTGACCAGTGCGCGCTCGCGCGCTTCTTCGTCTGCCCGAACCTTGGCGGCCGGGATGTAATAGCCTTCGTTCTTCTGGAAGCTGTAGCCAATAGCCGTCGCGAGAATGCCGACGAAGCCAGCGATCATGAGCCACCAGATGTGCCAGATGCCAGCGAAGCCGAGCACCAGGCTGAAGAGACCGATGAACAGACCCGCGCTCGTGTTCGAGGGCATGTGGATGTCGGTGTACTTCGTGTTCGCGACGTCCACGGTTTCGCGGCCGGTGTCCTTCAGGTGCTGGAACTCGTCGAGTTCGCTCACGTGCGGAATGATCGCGAAGTTATACGACGGCGGCGGCGACGAGATCGCCCACTCCAGCGTACGGCCACCCCACGGATCGCCCGTCAAGTCGCGGTTTTCCGGCAGGTTGCGGTCGCGGATCGAGACGTACAGCTGCAGCAGCTGATGTGCGATACCGATTGCCACGAGCACGGCGCCAACCCACGCGATGATCATCCACGGATGCCATGCCGGATTGTCGTAGTGGTTCAGACGGCGGGTTGCGCCCATGAAGCCCAGCACGTACAGCGGCGTGAAGGCGACATAGAAGCCCGAGAGCCAGAACCAGAACGCGCGCTTGCCGAGCTTTTCGTTGAGCTTGAAGCCGAACGCCTTCGGGAACCAGTAGTTCATGCCGGCGAGATAGCCGAACACCACACCGCCGATGATCACGTTGTGGAAGTGCGCGATCAGGAACAGCGAGTTGTGGAGCACGAAGTCCGCACCCGGGATCGCCATCATCACGCCGGTCATGCCGCCGATGGTGAAGGTGACCATGAAGCCGATCGTCCACAGCACCGCCGAGTTGAACTCGAGGCGGCCGCGGTAGATCGTGAACAGCCAGTTGAAGATCTTCACGCCCGTCGGGATCGAAATGATCATCGTGGCGATACCGAAGAACGCGTTCACATCGGCGCCCGAACCCATCGTGAAGAAGTGGTGCAGCCACACGACGAACGCCAGAACCATGATCGCGCAGGTCGCGTAGACCATTGCCTTGTAGCCGAACAGCGGCTTCCTGGCATACGTCGCGACAACTTCCGAGAAGATACCGAACGCCGGCAGGATCAGGATGTACACCTCGGGGTGACCCCAGGCCCAGATCAGGTTCAGGTACAGCATGGCGTTGCCGCCGCCGTCATTCGTGAAGAAGTGCGTGCCGATGTAGCGGTCGAGGCCGAGCAGCGCGAGCGTCACCGTCAGGATCGGGAACGCGGCCATGATCAGCACGTTCGTGCACAGTGCCGTCCACGTGAACACCGGCATCTTCATCATCGTCATGCCGGGGGCACGCATCTTGATGATGGTGACGAAGAAGTTCACGCCGGTCAGCAGCGTGCCGACACCGGAGATCTGCAGCGCCCACAGGTAGTAATCCACCCCTACCCCCGGACTGTACGCAAGCTCCGAAAGCGGCGGATACGCGAGCCAACCCGTCATTGCGAACTCACCCACGACGAGCGAGATCATCAGCAGGATGGCGCCGACTGCGGTCATCCAGAACGACAGCGAGTTCAGGAACGGGAACGCGACGTCGCGTGCGCCGATCTGCAGCGGAACGATGATGTTCATCAGGCCAACCATGAAAGCCATGGCCATGAAGAAGATCATGATCACGCCGTGAGCCGTGAAGATCTGGTCGTAGTGGTGCGGCGGGAGGTAGCCCGGCGCGTTGTACGCAAGCGCAAGCTGGGTACGCATCATGATCGCGTCGGCGAAGCCGCGCAGCAGCATGATGAGGGCGAGCACGATGTACATCACGCCCAGACGCTTGTGGTCGACGCTCGTCAGCCACTCCGTCCAAAGATATTTCCACTTACCGAGGTAAGTGATGCCACCGAGCACGAATGCGCCGATGACGGCCATACCGATCATCGTGCCGAGAATAATCGGCTCGTGATACGGAATGGCGTCCAGTGTAAGTTTTCCGAACATGCCTGGTTTACCCCTTGGTCACGCACGACGGGTCACTGAAATTCGTGACGTGGCCGTTGTTGTACTTCGCGATGATGTTGTTGAAGAGCTTCGGGTCGACCGTCGAGAAGTACTCCACCGGAGCCTTCTCGCTCGGCTGTGCGACCGTCGCGTATTGATCCATCGAAAGCTGCGTCTGCGACGCCTTCACCTTCTGGACCCACGCGTCGAAGTCTTGCTGGCTGGTGGCGAGGGTGCGGAACTTCATGTCCGAGAAGCCCTTGCCGCTGAAGTTCGCCGAGAGGCCGGCGTAGTCGCCAGCGTGGTCGGCGATCAGGTGCAGACGCGTCTGCATGCCGGCCATCGCGTAAACCTGGGTGCCAAGCTGCGGGATGAAGAACGAGTTCATCACCGAATCCGACGTGATGCTGAAGTTCACCGGCGTGCCAACGGGCACGGCCAGCTGGTTCACCGTCGCGATACCGAGATCGGGGTAGATGAACAGCCACTTCCAGTCGAGCGCGACAACTTCGACGTTGATCGGCTTGACGTTCGATTCGAGCGGCTTGTAGGGGTCGAGCTCATGCGTGGTCTTCCACGTGAGCACGGCGAGGAACAGAATGATCAGCGTCGGAATGGTCCAGACGACGACTTCGATCGCCGTCGAGTGCGACCACTTCGGGTCGTACGTGGCGCTACGGTTCGACGCGCGGTAGCGGTACGCAAACCACAGCGTCAGGACGATCACGGGGATCACAACAATCAGCATGGCCCATGTGGAGGTCGCAATCAGCTGCTTTTCCGCCACGCCCACACTTCCCTTGGGGTCAAGGAGCTCCATGTTGCATCCGGAAAGACACAAGGCCAATCCGGCGCTGATGGGAAGCAGTAACCTTTGAAAGGTCGTTCTTTTCATCACGTTTGCCTGAAATTCATTCATTGAATAGTTCCGGACGCGTCCCCTGACATCCGACAAAGGAAGCGCGCCCGCATCATACAGCCGCTTTGATATTTCGCAATCAATGAATGTGGAAAATGACCTTTGTCAAAAGAAGATTGAGACACTTTGTCGCATGTGTTCGCGAGGTTTGTCGCGCCTCGGAAACACACGCACGTCGCGCCCTGCTCTGCCCTTGACAGCGGCCCGCCGCGGCTACTTCTCGAATCTCAAAATTCGAAAACCCTTGGACGCAACAACGCGCCGCAGCGCCCGGAGGCGATGCGGCGCGTTGGTTGCGCCGTCAATCTTCAGCGATCACGTCGGCGAGTGCTGAGCACGAACGTCCGTGCCTGCACGCACTGCGTCAGCAGGCGCTGCTTCGTCGACGGGTTGCTTGTTGCGACCGGCCTGGGTGACGAGGTTCGCCGCCGACAGTTCGATCGCGTCGGTCATCGGCTTCGGGTAGAGGCCGATTGCCAGCACGAACGCTGCGAGCGAAGCGAAGATCAGCGTTTCGCGGCGGCCGATGTCGGCCAGCTTCGCAACGCCCTTGTTCGCCACAGCGCCGAAGATCACGCGCTTGTACATCCACAGGGTGTACGCCGCGCTCAGAATGACGGTCGTCGCGGCGATCGCGCCGACCCAGAAGTTCACGCGGATCGCGCCCATGATGACCATGAACTCGCCCACGAAGCCCGACGTGCCCGGCAGGCCGAGGTTGGCCATGCAGAACAGCATCATGAAGGTGGCGTAGCGCGGCATCACGTTGACGACGCCGCCGTAAGCCGAGATCGTGCGCGTTTTCGTGCGGTCGAACAGCACGCCAATCGAGAGCAGCATCGCGCCCGAAACGAAACCGTACGAGATCATCTGCACGATCGCGCCTTCGGTGCCGATCTGGTTGAAGAGGAAGAGGCCCAGCGTGACGAGACCCATGTGGGCGACCGTCGAGTACGCGAGCAGCTTGGTCATGTCGGTCTGCGCGAGCGCGAGCAGGCTCGAGTAGACCACGGCCACGAGCGAGAGCGTGATGATCGCCGGCGCGAAGAAGTGCGCAGCGTCGGGCGTGATCGGCAGCGTGAAACGCAGGAAGCCGTAGCCGCCGAGCTTCAGCATGGCCAGCATCACGGTCGCGCCGGTCGGCGCTTCGAGGTGGACGTCGGGCAGCCACGTGTGAAACGGCCACATCGGGACCTTCACCGCGAAGGCCGCGAAGAAGCCGATGAACACGAGGATCTGCGGGATGAAGCCGAGCGTGAGGTTGTGCCACACCGACATGTCGAAGGTGTGCGACTGGCTGTAGAGGTACAGCATCGACACCAGCATCAAGAGCGAGCCGGCGAGCGAGAAGAAGAAGAACTTGACCGCGGCGTAGGTGCGGCGGGCATTGCCCCACGTGCCGATCAACAGGTACAGCGGGATCAGCGTGGCTTCGAAGAACACGAAGAACAGCATGCCGTCGGTCGCGGCGAAGGTGCCGACCATCAGGCCCGAGAGAATCAGGAACGCGCCGAAGTACTGGGCGACGCGCACCGTGATCGATTCCCACGAAGCGATCACGATCACGAGCGTCGTGAACGCGGTGAGCACCACGAGCCACATCGAAATACCATCGATCCCGAGTCGCCACGCCACGCCGAACTCAGGCAGCCAGTCGCGGAATTCGACGAACTGCATGCCGGCCGCGTGGTTGTCGAAGCCGGCGATGAGCGGGAGGGTCAGCAGCAGACCGACGACGGCGCCAACCAGCGACAGCCAACGGGCACGCTGCGGATGACGATCCGACCCGAGGCGCAGCACGGCCACGCCGAACAGGATGGGAATCCAGATCGCCAGACTCAGGAATGGAACGGATTGCATTTCAACAGGACCTCAAAAATGCGGAGCAAATAGCTTCCACGGCGCACGCTCAGGTACGCAAGCAACTTGAAAGATTGACGCGGGGTGAAAATCGAACCAGGCTGGCTGTAATGTATTTGTCAGCGACGAGGCGAAATGCAACACACGTTCAAGGGTTAACGAGGGTAAACGGAATACGGAAGTTTTGCAGCGCAACAACACGGGCCGGATCTAAGATTGACGCAAGTCATTGTTTTTATTCAAGAACGTACTAAGAGAAAAAACAACAAACGGGCTGTTACCACCCATTTTTGATCGCGAAAGCAGCGCTTTCGACCTTCTGGGCGCCATGACGCGCGGCACGCTGTCACGCTGCGCGGCCGAAATAATACCTTACTTGTTTCTTTCGGTTCAATGACTTATGCATCGAACTCAGGTCCCCGGCGCCCTCCACAACGCGTGCCAGGCCCGCCCCGCGCGCCCTTGCGCGGTGCAAAAAAAAGCCCCGGCCTTCATGGGGCCGGGGCCAACTCTCACGTTGCGCCAGAACACTGGAACACGCATGGCCGGCACTTTAACGGCTTGTGTCCCCGCAATTAAGGGCGCTGGATGGAACAGCCCCTTACTGGGTGTGCGAGGCCGCCTTTGCGCAGCGGCTCATTTTTACAAATGAGAATCATTTGCATTTAGCCACCATTTGTCCCAGAATACAGCCCATGCCGGACGACCCGGCACCACCCGAATGATTTGTGCGGGACCGGAGGCTCCATGAACTACACCACCCCTTTCGCGAGAAATGACACGCTGATCGACGACACCTTCGTCCATCATCCCGACACCGCCGAGCAGACCGTCCTGCGGGCCGTGCGCACCTGGCTGCGACCGCATTGCGACGCCTACGGCAAGGCCGAAAGCTGGCGCGGCGTGCTCGCCGACGCGGGGCTCGGCGGCGAAGGCTTCGGCTACTTCGATCTGCTGATGGGCACCCTGTGCCGCGCCTCGTGCCGCCCGCTCGATACGCGCTGCCGCTGCGCCTCCGAACTCGCGAAGGACGAAGGCTCGCTGCTGCAGGTGATCGCGCTCCTGCAGTCCACGCGCAGCGAGGCCGCCGTGCAACTGCTCAACGACTGGCTGCCGATGCCGAGCGTGAGCGGCATGCTCAAGACCGCGCGCTGGTTCGCCATCGCGCTGCTCGACGCGGGCGTGCGGTTGAGCGACCGCTCGCGCCGCGTCACCTACATGCACTGACACAGGCACTGACTGGGCCGCACGGCATGAATCAGTCCCGCTTGCCTGAACGCTCACGCAGATAACGCCGCACGGCACGCGCCATCTTCGGATACTGCTCGCCGGGTACGGCGAACAGCACCAGCGCGCACAGCGCGAGCGCGCCGCAAACAAGAAACGTGCCGCGATAGCCGAACGCCTGCACGAGCATGCCGGAAAGCACGCCCGACAGTATCGAGCCGAGCCGCGACGCGTTGAAGAACAGCGCCGTTGCGCGCCCCGGCGACGACGGCATCAGATCCTGCACGAACGTCATGCCGAGACACGACGTAACGGCCACCACGAAGGCGTTGAGGATCTGCATCGGGATCAGCGCGTGCACGCCCGGCGCCAGCGACATCGCGACGAAGTAGACGGCATGCACCACGGCGCAGGCGGCCAGCCACCATGACTTGTCCAGCACCGAGGCGCGCGCGCCGAGCGCGAGCATCATCGGTATCTCCATGAGCGCGCCGAGGCCGAGCATGATCGACACGTCGATGCGCGTGCCCTGCAGGCCATGGACGATGTAGAGCGGCAGCACGATCATCGTCGCATTGGCGGCCAGGCCGATGAGTGTGAGCGCAACGATCGCGCGCATGATGTCTTTCTGCGAACCCTCGGCGGCGGGCACCGGCGCGCGCGCCGCTCTGACCTTCGCTTTTGCCGTTGCCTTAGCCGCCGGAAGCGTTGCGGGGTCGCGTGGTGCACCCGGCTGCACTTCGGCCTGCGTGAGCGGTTGGCCCTCGTACTGCGCCTCGCTCTGAGCATCGATCTCCTGCGCGACTTCGCCGGCGGTGGGACGCGCCATCAGATGCTGCGTGGCGTGTTCGTCAGGGCGCGGCTCGCGCATGCGCCAGACGATCGTGCCGCAAGCCGCGAAGCTCGCCGCCGCGAACAGGAAGAGCCCGTAGAAGTTCGTGGCCGCCAGCACGAGCGCGCCGACCGCGGGCCCGAACACCCACGCGGCGGAGAGGATCGTGCGCAGCGTCGCGCTCGCGAAGGTCCGCTCGGCGTCGTCGCTCGCGGGCAGCGCCGCACGGCTGAACGAGAACACGAGCGAGAGCGCGCAACCGCCCGCGCCGATGAACGCAATGCCCACGAGCAGCAGAAGCCGGTAATCGCGCACGACGCACAGGCAGAGATAGCCGAGCGTGGCCGCACACAGCGAGACGAGCAGCAGGGTTCGGTGCTTGCCGGTGGCGTCGCTCCAGCGGCCCGCCGCGGTGCTCGCGATCACGCCGCTCGTGGCAATGGCGGTCATGAACACACCGAGCCGGAACGGCGTCATGCCGGCGCGCTCGACGCCGAAGAGCGAGAGATAAGGCGCGGTGAAGGACATCGCCACGCCGAGCATCAGGGTGGCGCCGGCGAGTGGCAGAAAACCAGGAATACGCAGAAGACCGGCAAAGCGCGAGTTTTTGAGCACGGCGCGGCGGGTAGTGGCGAGAAGAGAGTTGCCCGTGCACGCGCGGTCACGCGACGGCCATATCGACGGCGATTATCGGGCCGAACTCCCACACTGTGCAAGGTTGAGCCCGCAGCGATCAACATCTGGGTGCGCTATCCACAACTTTGGGGGACAGCCTTGTGCGTAACCCTGGGACGACTGCACCAAGTGCTTGATGCGATTCGGATTGTGCGCAGCGTTGCCGTTTGTTGCAGCGGCGGCGTTTTGGGGGGAAACGCGCGGAGGGTTTTCCACAGATTTTGTTGAGAGCCCTGTTAGCAAGTTCTGGACATCCGCATCAACTCCTTGAATGGAAACGGGAAGCTCGCAAACGACATGAAAAATGCATGTTTTTTGCGCAGCAAAGTTGTCCACAGTTTTTGGTGACAAACCTGTTGATAACCGCCTGGCGAGCGCGCCAACTCATTGATCGGATAGAGAGTTCGTCGCTTGTGTCGCGGATGCATCAAATTGCGTTCCGGATGGGCAACCCGGGCGGCGGCGCAAACGTTTCGCGACGGCCGCCGCCCGTTCTCCCTCGATGCATCCGTGCGTGCAGCACTCAGGCCAGATCGAGTGCCGCCGTGAGATCGCCGGGCGGAGTCTGCTCCCGCGAGAGGAACGTCTGATCGCGCGCGGCCACGCCGTCGAGCGGCGCGAGGCCATGCACGCGGCTGATGAAGCGCAGGATCGAGACCGTGTCGTAGAACGTGTGATCGACATAGCCCTTCTTCGCGAACGGCGCGATCACGAGCGCCGGGATGCGCGAGCCCGGACCCCAGCGGTCGCCCAAGGGCGGCACGACCGGGTCCCACCAGCCGCCGTTCTCGTCGTGCGTCACGACGATCATCGTGTTCGCCCATTGCGGGCCGCGCTGGATGTGCTCGATCACGGTCGTGATGTGGCGGTCGCCCGACTCGACGTCCGCATAGCCGGCGTGCATGTTCAGGTTGCCCTGCGGCTTGTAGAACGTCACGGCAGGCAAGCGCCCTGCGTCGATATCCGCGAGCAGACGGTTGGTCGACGGATCGTCGCCGAGGCCCGCATCGCGCAGGTGGCGCGCGCGTGCGGACGTGCCCGGCGCGAAGTTGGCAAAGTAGTTGAACGGCTGGTGGTGATACTGGAAGTCGGGCACCGCGCCCGTGTCCTGATGGTCCAGCGCAAACTGCCAGGCGCCGCTGTACCAGGCCCAGTCGACGCCCTTCGCCGATAGCCGGTCGCCGATCGTCGCGTACGTCTGCGGGCGCAGCACGCGCGGATTGGCCGGATCGGCGAGCGCCGGGTTGCCGTCTTCCGACGGGCGCACGTTGCTCGGCTGATACGGCGGCGCCATCGTGTTGACGGCGTAGCCGTCGGGCGTGAAGAGGCCGTCGTTCACGAACTTCGGCGGCCCGTCGAGCGCCGAGGCCGGCGAGTTCGGCGCGACCTTCAGGCGCGTACCGGTGGGATCGTCGCCCTCCACGACGGAGGCGAGATGCCTGGCGGCGCTCGTCTGGATATCGGCGTATTGCGGCACCTGCGCGGAGATCAGGAAGATGTGGTTGAGCCACGAGCCGCCGAACGCGGCCATGAAGAAGTTGTCGCAGAGCGTGTACTGCTGCGCGATATTCCAGAGCCGCAGCGTCTGCGCGGAGTTCTCGTAGAAGCCCATGACGAGGCCGCCCGAGTCGCCCCACGCGGCGAACTGGTCGTTGCGCCCCGCATTGATCTGCATCTGGTTCTGATAGAAGCGATGGATCAGGTCGCGCGTGATGATGCCGTTCGGCAACGGATTGCCGTGCGTATCCACAATCCGGAACGGACGGTTGGACAGACCCGTGATCTGATGCTCCGCGATCATGTAGCGCTTGCCATCCAGCTCCTGCGCCTGGGGCACGAGGCCGCCCCAGATCTTCGGCAACTGCGGCAACGGGGTCTTGCCGTCGCGATCGAGCTGCGCGTAGCGCTCGGCGCTCACATTCGCGAGCGGCGTCTGCACGCCGGGATAGTTGCCGTACAGATTGACGAAGCTGCGATTCTCGGCGTAGATCACGACGATCTGGCGCACCTGGTCGCGCAACGCGGCATCGACGCGCGCGTCGGCAGCGCTGCGCGGCGCGCCCGCCGCACTCTGCGCCGGCGTCTCGCAGCCGCCCAGCGCGAGGCCCACGCCAACCGCCGCCAGCCCGCCGAGCACACGGCGGCGCGCGGGATCGTCCGGACCGGCGGGAATGGAAGGTTCTTCGGGACGCCCGTTCCTGGGTTCGTCGTTCTGCTTCATCAGCCTGCCTCCAGTGTCGAGGGGACGCGCATTGCGCGCGGCGTACCGCGAATATTACGCAGCAGGATACCGGTTCCGCAGTTGGCCAGGCAAAAAGGAAGCGCGCTCGAGCCGCCCTTTTAACCGTCGCGCGGCATACGCGGCGCGCTTGCGGCGCCTTGCGGCTGGGCTTGCGCGAGCGTTTGTGCGGGACGCGGTTCGCTCGCGTGCCCCTCATGCGCGGCGCGCGGGGCGCTGGGCAACGTCGTGCGCTCGCGGCGCGGCACATCGCCTTCGTCGGTCCAGAGCGGATCGGGAATCTCACCGAAGACCTGGCGCAGCCGCTCGCCCCACGTCGAATGGATCATCTGGAAATACGCATTCGACTGGTCGAGCGCCGCGTATCGCGTGACACGGAGCGCGTCGCGCTCGTACACGAGCAGGTCGAGCGGCAGGCCGACCGAGAGGTTCGAGCGCAGTGTCGAGTCCATGGAGATGAGCGCGCACTTCGCGGCCTCGTCGAGCGGCGTGTCCGGTGTCAGCACGCGGTCGATGATCGGCTTGCCGTACTTCGATTCGCCGATCTGGAAATACGGATTGACGCTCGACGTCTCGATGAAATTGCCGGCCGCGTAGATCTGGAACAGCCGCATGGCATGGCCGCCGATCTGGCCGCCGAGAATGAAACTGCAGTTGAAGTCGACGTTGAAAGTCTTGAGCGCTTCCGCGTCGCGCCGGTGCACCTCGCGTACGGCTTCGCCCACCACGCGCGCAGCCTCGACCATGGAAGGCGCGTTCCAGAGCGTGGCGCGCCCCGCGTCCTGCGGCTCGGTCAGCACCTGCAGCGTCGCCTGCGTGATGGCCAGATTGCCCGCGACGAGCAGCACGAGCACACGCTCGCCGGGCTCTTCGAACACGGCCATCTTGCGCGACGTGCTGACGTGATCGACACCCGCATTCGTGCGCGTGTCCGCGAGAAACACGATCCCCTCATCCACTGCCATTGCCACACAGTACGTCATGCGCCTCCCTGACCTCGCCGCTCTTTTTGTTATAGCGGCAAAACTATTGCTGCGACTGTTGCGCGCTCACGTGCACGCTGACATCGAGCGTTTCACCGGCGCCGCCCACGCGGCGGCCGCGAACCGGCGCGGCTGCGTCATAGTCGCGCCCCACCGCGATCCGGCAATATTTTTCGCTTGCGAAACATGCGTGCGTGACGTCCACCGTCACCCAGCCGTTGTCGAGCCACACGTCGACCCATGCATGGCTCGCCATTTCGGGCACGTCGCCGGGGTCGATATATCCGCTCACGTAACGCGCCGGTACGCCGCGCGCGCGGCAAACCGCCAGCATCACATGCGCATGGTCCTGACACACACCACGGCCGAGCGCCAGCGCGTCCGCCGCGGTGTGTGTCACATCCGTGACGCCGGATTCGTAGCGCACGCGCTCCGTGATGCGCGACGCCGCGTCGAGTACGGCCGCGGTGTCGTCCAGCGACGGCAGGCTAAACGCGAATTCCGTGAGTGCCTCGTCGGCTTCGGTGAGGCGTGTCGGCGAAGTGAAATGGTGCATCGGCACCATGCCCTCGCCTTCGGGCAGCCGGCCATCGGGCAATGCCACGGTCTCGACTTCGCCGCGCACGCGCAGACGAATTTCCTTGTGCGGACGCGTGAGCACCAGCGTCATCAGCGCGTTGCCGTAGGCGTCGCGGCACGCATCGAGCTTGCCCGGCGCTTCGACCTGCCATTGCTTGACAATCTGCGTGGGCGTGGTGAGCGGCGACAGCCGCAACTGCTGGATCGAATAATGCACGGGCGCTTCGTAGCGGTACACCGTGTCGTGCCGGACCGCGAGTTGCATGACGTCAATCCTCCATCGAGGCGATTGGGAGTTCGATGAGCGCGGGATCGCGCTAACCGACCGGCAACATCAGATAGGTGCGCGCCACCTGATTGCCCAGCTCGTACACGCGCGCGAGAAACTGCGTAAGAAACGTATGCACGCCAAGGGAGAAGATCTGCCGCAGGTCCGCATAAAGCAGCTCGGCGCGCAGCTTGCCCGCAGTACGCTCCACTTCGCGAGAGCCATCGGTGCGCAGCATCGCGAGATTCGTGCAGACGCCATCCAGCGACGCCAGCAGCGAGCGCGGCATTTGCTGGTTGAGGATGAGCAGCTCCACCACGCGCGCGGGCGTCACCACGTCGCGGTAAACCTTGCGATAGATTTCGAGCGCGGAAACCGAGCCGAGAATCGAGGTCCAGTAGTAGAAGTCCTCGAGCTGACGCGCGGCCGAGCGCGAGTCGGCGTTTTCCACGTCGACGAAACGCACGTCGAGAATGCGGGCCGTGTTGTCCGCGCGCTCGAGGAATGTGCCGAGCTGCGTGAAGAAGAGCGCGTCGTCCTGCAGCGCCGTGCCAAGGCGCACGCCGCGCGACAGATGCGAGCGGAACTTCACCCACTCGAACAGCGCATCGGGACGCGCTTCCAGCTCACCGCCGCGCAACAGCTCGACGAATTGCAACCACGTGTCGTTGATTGTTTCCCACCATTCCGTGGTGAGCGTGCCGCGCACCGCGCGCGCGTTCTCGCGCGTCGCCTGCAGGCACGAGTAGATGCTCGACGGGTTCGTTGGGTCCGCGACGAGAAATTTGAGCACGTTGCTGCTGGTCGTTTCCTCGTGTCGCGCATCGAAGGCGGGCTCCAGTTCCGAGATCCGCAGCATCGCGCGATGCGTGCGCGCCTCGGCGTCCGCGCTGCCGGGCAGCAGGAGCGCCTTCAGATTGATGTCCAGCATGCGCGCGGTATTCTCCGCGCGCTCCATGTAGCGGGCCATCCAGAACAGATGATCGGCGGTGCGGCTCAGCATGGTCGAACCTCTTGGTGTGCGTGTGGTAGGGCCAGTGGAATCATTCGAGCACCCATGTGTCCTTGGTCCCGCCGCCCTGCGACGAGTTGACGACGAGCGAGCCCTCCTTGAGCGCCACGCGCGTGAGACCGCCGGCCGCCATCTGGATCGTCTTGCCGGAGAGCACGAAGGGCCGCAAATCGATATGGCGCGGCGCGATGCCCGCTTCGACGAAGGTTGGGCAAGCGGAGAGCGACAGCGTGGGCTGCGCGATGTAATTGCCAGGCCGCGCAAGCAGCCGGGTGCGAAACGCCTCGATTTCCTCGCGCGTGGCAGCGGGACCGACCAGCATGCCGTAGCCGCCGGCGCCGTGCACCTCTTTCACGACGAGATCCGGCAGATGTTCGAGCGTCCAGGCGAGATCGTCGGGCCGGCGGCATTGCCACGTCGGCACGTTCTTCAGGATCGGCTTTTCGCCGAGATAGAACTCGATCATGTCGGGCACATACGGATAGATCGACTTGTCGTCTGCCACGCCCGTGCCCATCGCATTGGCGAGTACGACGCGGCCCGCGCGGTAGGCCGTGAGCAGCCCCGGCACGCCGAGCGCGGAGTCGGGGCGAAACGCCAGGGGATCGAGAAAATCGTCGTCCACACGCCGGTAGATCACGTCTACGCGACGCGGCCCTTGCGTCGTGCGCATGAATACGTAGTTATCCTCTACGAATAGATCCTTGCCCTCCACCAGCTCGACGCCCATTTGCTGCGCGAGAAACGTATGCTCGAAATACGCGGAGTTGTACATGCCGGGCGTGAGCAGCACGACGGTCGGATCGTCCACGCCTTCGGGAGCCACCGAGCGCAGCGTATCGAGCAGAAGATCGGGATAATGCGCGACCGGCGCCACCTTGTGCTGAACGAACAACTCAGGAAAGAGCCGCATCATCATCTTGCGGTTCTCGAGCATGTACGAGACGCCGGAGGGCACGCGCAAATTGTCTTCGAGCACGTAGAACGCGCCGTCGCGCCCATCGCGCACGATGTCGATGCCCGCGATATGCGCATACACGCCCAGCGGCAGGTCGATGCCCTGCATCTCCGGCCGGTACTGCGCATTGGTGTAGACCTGCTCGGCCGGAATCACGCCGGCGCGCACGATGTTGCGCTCGTGATAGACGTCGTGCAGGAACAGATTTAGCGCCTGCACGCGCTGGCGCAGTCCGCGCTCGAGCAGAACCCATTCGTCTGCGGGAATGATGCGTGGAATGAGGTCGAAGGGAATGAGCCGTTCGGTGCCGGAGAGGTCGCCGTTCACCGCGAACGTGATGCCGACCCGCCTGAACAACAGGTCCGCCTCGGCGCGCTTGCGCGCCATCGTCTCGCCAGTCTGCCTCTCCAGCCACTGCTGGAAGCGTTCGTAGTGCGGGCGCACCGCGCCCTCGTCGCGCATTTCGTCATGGACTTGCATCGGTTCGTTCTCGCGCGTGAGTGCAACTCGGTCAGCGGGCGCCGCCGCGTTTCGTCTCATGAATGAGGCGAGACGATGCGTTGCGCGCTGCGGTACAGGAAAAAGCAAGGCGTATGCCATCGGCCCTGGAGCGCGTTTCATGCGCTCGATTGGTGCAACGCGGGGCGGTTCGGCGGCGTCGAAACGGGGCATGCCAATGCGGCGCCGATTTTGCGCTTCAAGGTGGTGCAATGCGCTCGCGCGGCACGCTATATGCAGACGCGGCACGCAACTGGAGGGCCTTGAGTTCCAATGACCGAAGCGACCTGCGTGAACGAGCGTCGTACGAAAATTGCTGCGTGGCAAGCGCTTTGCGCAATCGTGCCCGCGCTCGCACTCGGCGCATGTACGAACATGGCCGGTCCCTTGCCTGCCGCGCTCGAACCGGCGGCCGGCGACGGCCCAACGCGCACGTCTGTTGCCGTCGTGCAGCGCGACTGGCACACCGATATCTGCCTGCGGGTGCGCGACGCCGATGCCTGGGTCGACACACTCGCGCGCGGCTTCGACGACGCAACCGTCCTGTGTTTCGGCTTTGGAGAGAGACAGTTCGTGGTGGAACGCCGCCACGATCCGCTGACGATGATCGGCGCACTCATACCGAGCCAGGCTACCGTTCTGATGACAGTACTGCGCGCGGCCCCGGAGGCGGCCTTCGGCCCGCAGAACGTCGTGGAGGTGCCGGTGGGCGACGCCGGACTTGCCAGCGTTCAGCGCTATCTGCGCACTTCGCTGGAAACCGACGCGGATGGCGCGCCGCGCCGCCTCGCCGACGGACCCTATACGGGCAGCGTCTATTTCGCGGCGTCAGGGACTTACGATGCCTTGCATACCTGCAACACGTGGACCGCGCGAGCGTTGCGCTCGGCGGGTCTCGACGATGTACCGGACGTGCTGTTCGCGGGCAGCCTGATGCGCGAAGTGCGGCACGCGCTGGAGGCGAAAGCGCCGGACGGCGCAATGCACAACGCTGCCGCAGGTCAGTGAATCGATCAGCAAGGCGCAACACAAGCCGCACCCGGCGGGGGTGGCGGCGCCTCGGTGGCCGGCTGCTGCGGCACGACGACGGTACGCGGCGGTGGCGGGTTGGGATCGCTGCTGCTGAACGACAGGCAGCCTGAGAGTGCGAGCGGCAATAGTAAAGCGAGGACGCTGATTCGATGCATTTGATTCTCCCTGACCGGTTAAAGGCCGGAACCGCGCGCGTGGCGCGGCCCTTTTAACCTGGGAGCAAGTCGAATGCCACGGAAATCAGATCATTGAGACGTCGCGCTCTCGCGGTTGCGCGCCGCCGCCAGCCCGGTGCGGCTCTGCACGCCCCACTTGCGCCGCCCGAGCAGGAAATGCAGCCATCCGAGCGCCGCGCCTCCGTGGCGCATCAACTGGAACGAAAACGGCTCGAAGATGGCGGCAAGAAACGCCATGCCGAAACTCGAGTGCGTGCGGTCGCCGCTCCAGCGCCGGTAAAGATGTACGGAGTACAAATGAAACGCGAGGTCGATCGCGATCTTGCCGACGATTACGCCCAGCACCGGCAGCACGATCGTAAAGCGGCCGTCGAACAAAAAGGCGATCAACAACGCGAACGCCGTCAGTCCATAAATGGGCTGCACGGTGTCGAACGCCTTCACGGGCAGCATCACGAGGCCGAGCTTGCCGTACTTGCGGTTGCCCGTCATGTCGCGATACCAGTACTGCGTTTGCAGGAAGCCCGCGAACCAGCGGCGGCGCTGACGCAGGAAGGTCGTCAGCGTACCGGGCGCATCGGTACGCGCGCGGGCGGTGCCCAGCACACGCACATCCCAGCCCAGGCCCTTGCGCGCCGAATAACGGCGCAAGCGGTGAATCAGTTCGTAGTCCTCCACGAGACAATCCGCATCGAAGCCGCCCACGGCCATCACCGCATCGCGGCGAAAGCCCGCAAACGCGCCCGAGATGAGCAGCAGGCTGTCGGCGCGCATCCACGCGAAGCGCGAGATGAAATTGCGGATGTACTCGTAGGTCTGGAACCACTGGAAAAAACGGCCGCTCAACGTATGGTCGCAAACCGGCGTGAGCAGGCCCGCCGCCGCGACGAGGGCCGGCTCGCGGCCAAACGCGCTCGCCATCTCAGCGCATGCGTCGGGTTCGAGCAGCGTATCGGCGTCCACGGTCATGACCGTTTCCGTTGCGATCGCAAGCAAGGCCGCATTGAGCGCGCGCGCCTTGCCGCCGTGCGCGAGCTTCAGCCAGCGCAGATTCGGATACTGCGGCGAAGGCGCGCTCAGCTTGCCGACGCCTGGGTCGGCCAGGCCGTAGCGCTGCGCGAGCAAGGCAGCCGTGCCGTCGGTCGAGCCGTCGTCGGCAATTAAGATCTGCTGCGGCGCGCGGGTTTGCGCGAACAGCGCGTCGAGCGTGATCGGCAGCACGGCCGCTTCGTTGTGCGCGGCGACGATCACGCCGAGCGTCGGCAGCTTCGCCGCGCCTGCGTCCGCGGGTGCTGCCGCAGGCGCAAGCAGCACGCGCGCCTTCCAGGCGACGAACAGCAGCAACACCGTGTCGTAGACGACATAGGCAATGCCCGTGGACCACGCGACCACGCCTTGCAGGAAGAACGCGCGCGCGAACAGCACGAACCAGAGCGCCATGACACCGAGGTGGATGGCGATGCTCGCGAATGGCGTGGGAGGCGGCACGAGGCGCGGCGACGTGCGTGCGAGCGCATCTTCAAGCGTGTTTTTCAAGTCGTACCCTTACCTGTTGCTCACGGCATCATCCGGCGCAGCACCGAATGACGGTCGATCCATTGATGCTTGAGCGCGCCCGCAATATGCAGCGCGAGCACGCCATAAAGCGCATAGCTGCACGCCGTGTGCAGCGCACCGAACTGGCTGTGCAACTGTTCCTTCGTGGCCGCATCGAGATTCATGATGAAGCCGATGCGCGGCCATTGCACGAGGCCGAAGAGATACATCGGATGCGAGGCGGCGGCGACCCAGGCGGAGTCGTGCAGCCAGCCGGAAAGCGGCATCGCGAAGATCAGCACGTAGAGCGCAACGTGCGCGGCGTGGGCCGACGCGCGCTCCCAGCCCGGAAATTCGGCGGGCAGCGCCGGCGGCCGATGCGTAAGACGCCACAGCACGCGCAGGATGGCCAGTCCGAGCACGGTAATGCCGATCGATTTGTGCGTATCGATCACGAAGCGGATGGCGGTGTCCGAAAGCGCGCCGTCGGGCAGCAGCGCGGCAGTCAGGCCGAGGGCGACGTTCGTGAGGATCAGTAGCGCGATCAACCAGTGCAATAGCACGGCAACGCGCGTGTATTTCTGCGCGCCGGCGTCGGCACCGACAAACGGGGATTCGGCGGAAAGGGAAGTTTTCACGTGGACTTGGCCGTTGCGGATCAGTAGGGATAACGCCCGGCGCGGCATTTTTATTCCCGCCGCACGCGGTCCGCCGGCGGGATTGCGCGATGCTGCCACACGGCGACTCGCGCATTATGCCCCGTCGTCCCTGACGCTGCAGAATCCACCAGATGGCGGTTCTGCCAGTTTGGCGGCGGCCGGCCGCCATGCGGCGCCTCGCAAACGGCCGCGCACAAAAGAAAAACCGGAACGGGCCGTGCAACCCGTTCCGGCTCTCTCGTGGCTTCGACGGCTTACTTGCCGCTGCCCGCCTGCTGTTCGATCTGCGAGCCCACTTCGGCGTCGATCTTCTTCCAGTAGTCGAACACGCGCTCGCGCACGGGGCTGCCCACGCCGCTCAGGCTCGCCACCACCTGCTGGATCACCGCCTCGCGCTGCTTGTCGTTGTACACGTTGCGCACGAGAGCGTGCGCCTGGCCGAAATCGTCGTCTTCCGCATGCAGCGAGTAGGCGCTGCGCACCATGTCGCCGTCGGCTTCCCAGCCGTCGTCCGCCGCGCCCGTCGTATCCGCCCACGGACGGCCGAAGCTGTTCGGCACGTAAGTCGGCGCGTTGCCGCTATGTTCGTAGGCCATGTTGCCGTCGAACATATAGGTCTGCACCGGAACCTTCGGACGATTCACCGGCAACTGATTGAAGTTCGTGCCGATACGCGCGCGCTGCGCGTCGTTATAGGCGAACGCGCGGCCCAGCAGCATCTTGTCCGGCGAGAGGCCGATGCCCGGCACCGTGTTGCCCGGCGAGAACGCGGCCTGCTCGATCTGCGCGAAGAAGTTCTCCGGGTTGCGGTTGAGCGTCATCGTGCCGACCTTGATGAGCGGATAGTCCTTGTGCGACCACGTCTTCGTGAGATCGAACGGATTGAAGCGGTACTTCTTCGCCTCCGCGTACGGCATGACCTGCACGGAGAGCGTCCACGACGGAAACTCGCCGCGCTTGATCGCATCGAACAGATCGCGCCGGTGGAAGTCGGCGTCCTCGCCCGCCATCGCCGCGGCTTCGGCGTTGGTGAAGAACTGCATGCCCTGGTTCGTATGGAAGTGATACTTGACCCAGAACTTCTCGCCCTTCGCGTTCACCCACATATAGGTGTGCGAGCCGTAGCCGTTCATGTGGCGCCACGTTTTCGGCAGGCCGCGCTCGCCCATCAGATAGGCGACCTGGTGCGCGGACTCGGGATTGTTGGTCCAGAAGTCCCACTGCATCTGGCCATTGCGCAGGCCCGAGTCGGGTAGACGCTTCTGGCTGCGGATGAAGTGCGGAAACTTCATCGGGTCGCGCACGAAGAAAACCGGCGTGTTGTTGCCGACGAGGTCGTAGTTGCCCTCGGTCGTGTAGAACTTCAGCGAAAAGCCGCGCACGTCGCGCCAGGTGTCGGGGCTGCCCATTTCGCCCGCAACGGTCGAAAAGCGCGCCAGCATTTCCGTGGCCGCGCCCTTCTGGAACAGCGCGGCCTTCGTGTAGCGCGACACATCCTCGGTGGTCTTGAATTCGCCGAACGCGCCGGCGCCCTTCGCGTGCGGCTGGCGCTCGGGCACCTTCTCGCGGTTGAAATGCGCCATCTGCTCGAGGAAATGCACGTCGTGCAGCACGATCGGGCCGTCAGGACCGACCGTGAGCGAGTTACGGTCGCTGACAGCCGGCGCGCCCGTGCTCGTCGTGGAATGACCGGGAGACTTGTCGTTCGATGCACCCATTACCGCTCTCCTGATGGATTCGCGCATGGCGGCTGCGCGCACCGCGCCCGTTCGACTGCGAAAGCAGGTTCGAGCCGCAGTCGGGGCCGCCATTGCTAGATTGGGGGACCAACCCGGGTTGCGCGCCGGTGCCAGCCTTCGGCACCCCGCGCTCGCCCGAGGGAACGGCCATTTTGCGCGCAGACGCAAAGCGCTGCGCTCAAGCGGTTCACGCGCCGCGCCGCCCAGCTTAGGGGCCTCCCGCCATGTTGGAAATTTCCACCCAAAATCAGGCGTTTACATAATTGTTGCGACGCACAAAAAAGTTCTTGACACGTTTTATGGATGGGTTACCATGAACTCGATTGCTGCATCGCACAAAACTTTGTCTGCGCGAACCGGTGATCGAACCGAAAGTTTGTTTTCGTAACCGAAACCGACGCGTAGCGTCCCCAAAGGAAAGAGACATGAACCTGCCGACCCCCGAACAATTCGCCGCCAACCAGAAAGCCGGTCTCGAGGCCCTCTTCGGCCTGACGAGCAAGGCATTCGAAGGCGCGATCAAGCTCGCCGAACTCAACATCGAAACGGCCCGCTCGGCGTTCGCCGAAGGTCAGGAACAAGCTCAGCGCGCGCTCTCCGCCAAGGACCCGCAAGGCTTCTTCGCCGTGCAAGCCGGCTTCGCCCAGCCCGCCGCTGAAAAAGCGCTGGCCTATGGCCGCAGCGTCTACGGCATCGTTTCGACTACGCAAGCCGAATTCGCCACCGCCGCGCAGTCGCAGTACGAAACGCAGCAGCGCGCGCTCGAAACGCTCGTGGACAACGCCGTGAAGAACGCCCCGGCCGGCTCGGAAGCCGCTGTCGCCGCGATCAAGTCGGCGCTGAACGCCGCCAACAACGCGTACACGTCGGTGAACAAGGCTGCGAAGCAGGCTGTGGAATTCGCGGAAAGCAACTTCGACGCCGCCGGCAAGGCCGCGACGAAGGCCGTCGCGCAAGCTTCGGCGCGCGCCACCAAGCAGGCTGCCTAAGCGTTACGCTTCACTTTCCGCTGGCGGAGGCAACCGCTGCCGCCAGCCGGACTGAAGACGGGCGTGGATCTCGTGCAATGCGAGTTCCACGCCCGTCTGCCATTGGAGGGTCCGGCGCAACGCAGCGTGAGCCGTCAAGGCGCGCAGCCAGGCGTATCGAACATCGTCGCCAATGCGCAACTCGACGTGAGCATGCGTGCGCCGTCGTGTCCCACGCCGGGGACGATATGAAACGTCTGGTTCAGGCCATCCGGGTGGCGAGTTTGCAGGTAGCGGTAGAAGCCTTGCGCGCGGGCCACGCGCTGCGCGCCCTGCGCCCGTGCAGCACAACGCTTGTCGAGCGAGGCCGAGGCCGGGTCGTCGTCGTTACCGCCCGCCAGGTAGACGATGCGCCGCTTCACATAGTCCGCTTCGAGCTGTGCGGGCGTGCGCCCGGCGATGGATGCCGGCCGGTTCTCCATCCCGTATTTCCAGTGGTCAAAATCTGCGCAGCGCGAGGCGTCGAATGGCCCCGGCGCGCCGTTCGCGCCGGGGCGCTGCGCGTCGAAATACGCGTACGACGACGGACTCGCCACCACGAAACGCACGTCGATTCCCGCGGCGGCGAGCGCATCCGTATGCGAAGCGATCGCGTAGCGCTGCAGCACCTGGGCGCCGCCCGAATGCCCCGCGAACACGATCGTTTTCAGATTGGGAAACAGACGCCGGTCGGCGAGATGCCGCGCAATGTCGTCGAGCACGGCGTAGGAACTCACCGGCACGCCGCTCGCGGCGTCCGCGCCGCCCATCCACGCGTTGCCGCGCCAGCTCAGAAGGTCGCCCGGTGCGTGGTGCGCGCTCACGTCGGCGGTGGCGAGAAACTGTGGGGCGACGAGCAGCGTGGCCGCCGGATCGACGCCCGCCAGCTCGCGCGCATGCTGCGCGGTGCGAAAGTAGGTATCGGCGTTACGCAGCCGTCCGTGCACGATGACCACCGCGCGCTGGACGGCGGGCCGCGGCACGTTCCAGTCCGCGCTCACATAGAGCGGGAATTGTGCGTGGCCTTGCGGGGTATCGACGGTCATGCGCGCGTCGGCGATCACACTGACGGGTCGCACGGCGCGAGCCTGTGCGGGTGCCGGCGCAACGATCAGCGCGCTCGCCGCGATCGTCGCAGTCACAACAGCCAGCCGGCGCAGAACGTTTGAACCCATGAAGGCACACGCCGCGCAGGTGCGCTCAGGAGCCGAACATCCGGTTTACGGCGCGCTCGAGATGCGCGCGCATAGCGGTCGATGCGCGCTCGGGGTCGCGCGCCTGGATCGCTTCGAGCACTTCGAGGTGCTCCTGCTGCACGAGGCGCTGCCGCTCGATCGACTTCACGAGCGAGAGGTTGCGCGACAGGTTCATGCTGAACACCATCTGCTCCTGGATGCCCGAGAGCGCCGTGATGAAGAACTGGTTCTTCGAGGCGCGCGCCACGGCCATATGGAACGCGAAGTCGTCTTTCGCGCCGATGCCCGAAGTCTCGATGATGGTCTGCAGGTTGTCCCACTCGCGCTGGATCGCGGCGATGTCTTCATCTTCGGCCTTTTGCGCGGCGAGCGAGGCCGCCCCGGCTTCGACCACCACGCGGTATTCGTAGCAGCGGCGAATGTCCGACAGCGTTTCGAGCGGCGCGAAACGGCGCACGTCCGGGTCGGGACGCCGCATGACCGTCGTGCCCGAGCCGTGGCGCGTGGCGATGATGCCGTCTGCGCGCAGCTGGGCAAGCGCCTCGCGCACCGTGGGGCGCGAGGTCGCGAAGCGTTCCGCGAGCATGTGCTCGGTCGGCAGGCGCTCCCCTTCCTTGTATTCGCCCTCGATGATGCGATTGAGGATGTCGCTGTAAATCCGCGCCGGCATATTCGGCGCTTTCTGCTCAGACATGATCGGACGGTGCACTTTGGGTTGTCAGGAGTGTCGTCAATTGTAAGTCATATGGCACGCCGATAGCGTGCACCTGCCCCGGCCAGCCCCCATTTTGCGGGTGTTTGCGCGCTTTCCGTCCCGCTTTACCAATTTGCAGCCAATTTACGGGCGCTTACGCTTTTGCGCTGTCCCGCTTTATCGCAGCGCACTCGCGCGGATGCGCAGTTGCGCTTTCTGCGTTTCTCCCGGCTCCAGCCAGCGCAGGCCGAGGCCGGTGTGAATCGCATCGGGCAGGCCGAGCCACGGTCCTGAAACGGCGGCATATCGTCAACGCGTTAAGGGCATAGGGCAAAGGTCAGTCGGTCGCGCGCAGCGGACCCGCGAAAGCGGGCTCGGGCAGGCCACGCACACCGGCATCGATGGCGAACACGAGGCCGTCCAGCTCGCCGGTCTGCGGCGGGCAGATCGTCGTGACGTAAAGCATGTCGAGGTTGGCTCCGCCGAACGCGCACATCGAAGGCTTGGCCACCGGCACCGCCACGCTGCGCTCGAGCCGCCCTGCGGGCGTGAAGCGCAGCAAGCGGCCCGCGTCGTTCGCGCAGGTCCAGTAGCAGCCGTCGGCGTCCACGGCCGCGCCGTCGGGGCGCCCCGTGTAGTCGTGCAGATCGGTGAACACGCGGCGATTCGTGGGCACGCCATCGTCGATGTCGTAGTCGAAGGCCCAGATCAGGCGGCTCGACGCATGCGAATCGGAGAGATACATCGTGCGGCCGTCCGGCGACCAGGCGAGGCCGTTCTGCGTGCACAACCCCTCGACCACGGGCGCCGACAAGCCGTCTTGCGCCGTGTAGCGATAGAGCTTGCCCGCCGGGTCGGGCGCCGCCGCGTCCTGCACCATCGTGCCGGACCAGAAACGGCCCTGACGATCGCAGCGGCCGTCGTTGAACCGCATGCGCGCGGCCTCGTGCGCCACGCTCGCGAGCGGCCGCACACTTGCCTCGCCTGCCCGCGCGTTCGCGGCCGGTTCGTGCAGCGTCACGGCAAAAAGTCCCGTCTCCAACGCCGCCAGCACACCGCCATCGCGCGCGAACGCGAAGCAGCCGATGCGCTCCGGCAGCGTCCACTCCGTGCGGCGCGCCGTATCGACCGCATAGCGAACGAGCGTTTGAGCGGGAATATCGACCCAGTAAAGCGCGCTTTCCTCAGCACGCCACACGGGGCACTCGCCGACCGACGAGCGCCGCGCATCGTGTGCCTCGAGCGGCCTCACCGGGGGCGTCGACACCGCATCGAGCGTCACGTCGTGCTGCGCGCTCAACGCTGCTCCTTCTTCCAGGCGTCGTACGCAGCGAGTGTTGCCTCGTTCGGCGGATAGGTGCCCGGCAGCGCCGCGCCCGCCTCGATGCGCTCGGTGATGAAGCGCTCGAGCGTTTCCTGCTCCGTGGCGTCGCGCGCGACTTCCTCGGCCAGATGACGCGGAATCACGACCACGCCATCCGCATCGCCGACGATGATGTCGCCCGGAAACACGGCCACGCCGCCGCAGCCGATCGGCACGTTCAGGTCGACCGTGTGGTGCCTGCAGAGATTGAGCGGCGCCGAAGCACCCGCGCAGAACACCGGAATGCCGAGCGCCGCGATGGTCGCGCTGTCGCGCACCGGGCCGTCCGAGACCATGCCCGCCACGCCGCGCACCTTCATGCGCGTGGCGAGGATCGAGCCCATCGAGGCAGCGTCAGTCACGCCGCGGCAGTCCTGCACGAGCACCGCGCCCGCGGGCACGGTCTCGACGCCCTTACGCTGCGGATGCTCGGGGTTCTGGAACGCGCTCAACTGGTCGAGGTCCTCGCGCGCCGGGATATTGCGCATCGTGAAGGCCGGACCGACCAGGTTGGGAGCGCCCGGCGCCGGTGCGGCGAGCGGCTTTACGCCCTGCAGGAACACGTTGCGCAGGCCGCGTTTGAAAAGTTGCGTGGTGAGCGTGGCGTTGGAAACGTGGCGCAGTTGTTCGAGCGCGGCATCGCTCACGGGCATGGCGGGGGAAGTCATCGTGTCTCGTCCGTTGTCGTGTTTCGTGGTGCGCGTGGCGCGGGCGGTGGCTCGAAAAACTATCGAGCGGATGGGTCGCATTGTTGTAATACAACACGATAATTGTCAACCCGCCATTGCGCTGCGGGCCACCCCAGGATGTATGACGACCAGTCATCGGACTGGCGCGAAATACCCGTGAGATCGGCGTGCGCGGCTCCAGAAATGATGGTCAAAGTCAACAAATGGCCGGGCAGACGTCGCGCCGGTCGTCCGACCCCGACCCTGCATCAGGGAAATCCCCATCACATCAATATTTGCTTTACAACTTTGCCGCAAATAGAATGATGTCTTACATGAAGGGCCCGATGCGAACAGCAGCGCCCTTGATCCCGGCAAGGCACAGCTTGGTGCCAGAGCCCGCCAACAGCAGGAGACGCGCAGTGCAACGCAAGACAATCAAGGGGGTGCGGTGGTGGATCATCGGCCTCGTCATGATCGGCACCATCTTCAACTACCTCGCGCGTAGTTCGCTCGCGGTAGCCGCACCCACGCTGACTGAAACGCTTCACATGACCACGCAGCAGTACTCGTACGTGGTCACGGCCTTCCAGGCCTGCTATGCCCTCGCGCAACCGATCGCCGGTTTCGTGCTCGACTCCGTGGGCATCAAGATCGGCTTCGCGATCTTCGCGTTCGGCTGGGCCGTCGCCAACATGCTGCACGGCCTCGCCGGCAGCTGGCCCGCACTCGCGGCTTTCCGCGGCATGCTCGGCATGACCGAAGCCGCCATCTTCCCGGCCGGCATGAAGGCCATCAGCGCATGGTTCCCCGCGAAGGAGCGCTCGGTTGCGACCGGCTGGCTCAACACCGGCACCTCGATCGGCGCGATGCTCGCTCCGCCGCTCGTCGTGTGGTGCATTCTCAAGTTCAACTGGCAGTTCGCATTCGTGGTCACCGGCAGCGGCGCGCTGATCTGGGTGGCGCTGTGGCTCGTGTTCTTCAAGATGCCTGCGGAGCACCCGCGGCTCTCGCAGGAAGAGGCCGACTACATCCGCGCAGGCCAGACCGAAGCGCAGAAGTCGACCCGCGGCCGCCGCGCCTCGTTCAAGGAAGTGCTCAAGACGCGCCGCTTCTGGGGCATCGGCATTCCGCGCATGCTCGCGGAACCGGCATGGCAGACCTTCGGCGCGTGGATTCCGCTGTACATGGTCACCGTGCGTCACATGAACCTGAAGGAAATTGCGCTGTTCGCATGGATGCCGTTCCTCGCCGCCGACCTCGGCTGCCTCGTGGGCGGCTACCTCGCGCCGCTCTTCATCCGCTGGTTCGGCTGCTCGCTCATCACTTCGCGCAAGCTCGTCATCACGACCGGCGCGCTGCTGATGGTCGGTCCGGCCTGCGTGGGCCTCGTTGCGAGCCCCTACGCCGCGATCGCCCTCTTCTGTGTCGGCACCTTCGCACACCAGACGATTTCGGGCGCGCTGTTCACGCTGGCTTCGGACGTGTTCGGCCAGCACGAAGTCGCCACGGCCACGGGTCTCTCGGGCATGTTCGGCTACCTCGGCGCGACGGTGTTCTCGCTCATCGTCGGCGCAGTGGCCAGCACGATCGGTTATAACCCGTTGTTCGTGTGCCTGATGCTGTTCGACATCATCGGCGCCTGTGTGGCATGGCGACTGATCTCGAACGAGCAGAAGGACAACGCGGGCAGCCCTGCGCTCCAGCCCTCGCACAAAGTGCAGGCCTGATCGCCCTGTTCACCGGCCGGCGCCCGCGAGGGTGCCGGCTTTCGGCATTTCTACGTGAGGACAATCACAGTGAAGAAAGTTGCATTGACCGGTGCGGGCGGCCAGCTCGGCACCGTGTTGCGCAAGGGCCTGCTCGAACGCGGCGTGAACCTGCGTTCCGCGGCCGGCTCGAAGCCGCTCGAACCGCTCGTCGCGGGCGAAGACGTGATGCACGGCGATCTGCGCGACCCCGCCGTGGTCGACCGCCTGCTCGACGGCGTGGACGTGCTGATCCATATGGCCGGCACGAGCGTCGAGCGTCCCCTGCCCGAGATCATCGAGAACAACCTGCGCGGTCTCGTCGAAGTCTACGAGGGCATGCGCCGCCACGGCACGAAGCGCATGCTGTTCGCGAGCTCGAATCACGCGATCGGCATGTACCCCGTGGAAGAGAAGCTCACGCTCGACTGCGCGTTTCGCCCGGACGGCTTCTACGGTCTTTCCAAGGCATGGGGCGAATCGCTCGCGCGCCTGTACTGGGACAAGCATGGCATCGAAACCGTGAACGTGCGCATCGGCAGCTGCCTGCCGAGGCCCACCGAGTTCCGTCAATTGAGCACGTGGTTCGGCCACGAGGACCTGTTCCATCTCGTCGATCGTGTGATCAATGTGGATGAAATCGGCTTTGCCGTGGTGTGGGGCGTGTCGAACAACACGCGCAGCTACTGGATTCAGGAAGGCGCGCACGACGACGCGAAACGGCTTGGCTATGAGCCGAAGCAGAACTCGGAAGATTGGGCGGCTGAAATTCTGGCGCAGAAGAATCCGCTCGACGCGACGGCGCAGCGGTATCAGGGCGGCAGTTTCGCCAGCTTCGATTTCACGCCGGTGGAGCAGCGCGGCAAGCGGTCTTGATTCGCGGCTTTTCCGGTGTTTGCGTTTGGGCGCCCCTTGCGTCGGCAAGCCTGAACACCGCAACCGTACCCGTAAGACTCATTGCCTGCTCTTCGAGCGAATGCGCCGCTGCCGCGGCCTCTTCAACGAGCGCGGCGTTTTGCTGGGTCACGTCGTCCATCTGCATGACGGCCTGATTGACTTGCTCGATGCCGCGGCTCTGCTCTTCAGATGCCGCCGCAATTTCGCCCACGATGTCGGACACCTGCTTGATCGCCTGCTTGACCTCACCCATCGTCGCACCCACGTCGCCCGCCTGCTGTGCCCCGTCCCGAATCATCGCCACAGACGAACCGATCAGTTCCTTGATCTCCTTGGCAGCCGCCGCGGAGCGCTGTGCCAGGCTGCGAACCTCACTGGCGACCACCGCGAATCCCCGACCCTGTTCACCCGCCCGCGCTGCCTCCACTGCGGCATTGAGCGCGAGAATGTTGGTCTGAAACGCTATGCCCTCGATCACGCCGGTGATCTCCGAAATCTTCGTCGAACTGCCGCTGATCCGCTCGATCGTGCCGACCATACCCTGTACGGCTTCGTTGCCTGAATCGGCCATCTCGGTGGCTCGGGTTGCAAGCGCATTGGCTTGCCGGGCGTTCTCGGCGTTCTGCTTCACGGTTTCGGTCAACTCAGTCATGCTTGATGCTGTTTCTTCGAGCGACGCCGCCTGCTCTTCGGTGCGGGCCGACAGGTCCGTGTTGCCGGCGGCAATTTCCTGCGCTGCCACGGTGACCGACTCGGCGCCCGACTTGATGCCCCGCACGGTGTCGCTCAACTGCTGGTCCATTTTATTCAACGCTTCGAGCAGTTGGCCAAATTCGTCGCGTGTGCGCACCGTGATGCGGTTTTCGAGTTCGCCGACGGCGATCCGGTTCGCGATGCCCACCGCTTCGCCGAGCGGCTTCGTAACAGCCCGGGAAAGATAGACCATGGCTCCCGTGGCACCTACGAGACCGAGGCCAATCAGCGCAATGGATACCCAGCGAATCGTGCCAAAAGTGCCTTCGCTGTCGTCGACAGACTGCTTTGCCTGGCGCCGATTTTCGGCAACGTCGTCGTCGAGCGATTTGCTGGTCGCATTGGCCACTTCGCCATACTTGTCGACGAGTGTCGATACGGCGTCGTAGTTGCCAGCTTCCAGCGCCGAGACCTCCGCATCAATGCCTGCCTCGAACTGCGGCAACAAATTCTTGATGGTGTCGGCGAGTTCGCGCTCCTTGTCACTGGAGACGCGGTTTGGGTAGTAGTCGCTCCAGCCCTTGCTGAGGCGATCCTGAGCCGCGCGAATCCTGCCGATGCTGGCTTTCGTCTGTGCTACATCGTGAAGAGACTGGGCGCGACGAACCTGAAGGCGCATTTCGAGCAGTGCGGCTCGCGTGTCCTCGAGATCAAGAATCGGAAGCAGGTTCCCCTCATAGGAATCGCTTACATTCGAATTCAGCCGCGACAGCCCAAACTGACCAAAGGCACCCACTGCAGCGATGAGTACCAGACATACACTGAATGCAAGAACGATCTTGAATTTGATGCTTTGTGTGAAGCTGTGCATGCTGACTTCCTGATAGTTCGCGCGGCCGGCGCTCGCGTGCTTCGCCGTTGCGACTTGTTTCGTAGCCGGTGGTACCACCATGTTTACGGTGTTTCGCCGCAACGACTGAAACGGAACAGCTGTCAGGTTTTCCTGAATTTGCGGTAGGCAAATCGGGACTGCCCGCGTGGCGTCGCGCGAAACGCACCTGCGTGCTCGTGATGCATTCCCCGCAGAAGCCAGCACGCACCGATCTGGTGAATATCCCCGACATCGAGCCAAAACCGGCGCAGTCATTTCATCTGCCTGGAGGATCACGGGCTTGGCGCGCCGGCATTGGCGCGGTCCTTGCTTGGAGCATGGCACGCTCGCGCTTGATACCCATGGCGAGCGGCAAATCTCCTCGGAAATCCAGCATGGAATACAAGTCCAATTCATTTCGCCGTGGCTGCTGGCTCGCTGCGCTGCTGGCAGTGCCAGCCTTGGCCCTCGTTACGGTACAGGCCGCCAACGCCGATGCGCTCGACGCCATCGCCAAGCGCGGCACGCTGCGTGTAGCCGTCCCGGAGGACTATCCTCCGTTTGGCGCTATCGGTCCCGACATGCAGCCGCAAGGCTATGACATCGACATGGCGGCACTGCTCGCAAAATCGATGAAGGTCAAGCTTCAACTCGTGCCCGTCAACAGCGCGAACCGGATTCCCTACCTGCAGACCGACAAGGTCGACCTCGTGATCTCCTCGCTCGGCAGAACGCCGGAACGCGAGAAGGTCATCGATTTTTCGCAGGCCTATGCTCCGTACTTCCAGGGCGTTTTCGGGCCAGTCGACATCAAGGTCAACACAGCGGCGGACCTCACTGGCAAAACGGTTGGCGCTACGCGCGGTGCACTCGAAGAAGTCGCGCTCACCAACATGGCGCCCAACGCCACCATCCGACGCTTCGACGACAACAACGCGACCATCCAGGCATTTCTCTCGGGCCAGGTGCAGTTGATCGCGGCGGGCAACATCGTCGCCGCGGCGATCCTCGCAAAACACCCGCCGCGCGAACCGCAGATGAAGTTCGTCATCAAGGACTCGCCGTGTTTCGTGGGCCTCAACAAGAACGAGCCGCAACTGCTCACGAGGGTCAACACAACCATCGAGCAAGCGAAGAAAGACGGTTCACTTCAGGCGATGTCGAAAAAGTGGTTCGGTCAACCATTGCCCGCCAATCTGTGACGCCCGCGTTGCCACCACGCGCGGCTGGCAATTTCCGCTACGCAACCCTCATTTCCTCATGAGCTATCAGCTTCAGTTCGGCGACCTCGCCGCCTATGCCACCATGTTCGCGAGCGGCGCCGCAGTCACGCTTGCGCTCACGGCGAGTTCAACGCTGCTGGGCATCAGCCTCGGCGTTGCGGGCGCCGCCGCATATCAGAGCCCCCGCGCGACGCCGCGCGCAGTCGTTCACGCCTACGTGGAGGCGATTCGCAACACGCCGTTTCTCGTCCAGCTTTTCTTCGTGTTCTTCGGTCTGCCCGCCCTCGGCGTGCACATCGGCGAATACACCGCGGCCGTGCTCGCCATGACGCTGAACCTCGGTGCGTATGCCGTGGAAATCCTGCGCGCAGGCATTGAAGCGGTGCCGCGCGGACATCACGAGGCCGCTGCGGCACTCGCGATGTCGCGCCGCGAAACGTTTGTGCACGTGCTGCTTCCACAAGCATTCGCGAAGGTGTTCCCGGCGCTGGCGAGCCAGATCGTCATCACGATGCTTGGCTCGGCCGTCGTCTCGCAGATCTCGGTCGCGGATCTCACGTATGCGGCTAGCTACGTGCAGTCGCGCAATTTCCGCGCTTTCGAAACGTATTTCCTCATCGCCGGGATCTATCTTGGGATGGCGCTACTCCTGCGCGCCGCGCTCACCGCCGCCGGCCGACGACTGTTCACGCGCAACATGCGAGGTGCGCGATGATCGAGTTCACATTCGCGCAGATCGTCGCAGGATTGCTCCTGGCCGCGCGATGGACTGTCCTGCTCTCACTCGTTTCGTTCGTTACCGGTGGCATGGTCGGTTTGCTGCTGCTCGTGATGCGCGTATCGAGCTCGCGCGTGCTGCGCGCTCTCGTGCGTGTCTATATCGAAGTGTTCCAGGGCACGCCGTTGCTGCTGCAACTGTTTATCGTGTACTTCGGCCTGCCGCTGCTAGGTGTCGACGTCTCGGCCTGGATGGCGGCCACGCTTGGCCTTACCTTCTTCACCAGTGCCTATCTGGCAGAAATCTGGCGCGGCTGCGTGGAGGCGGTGCCCAAAGGTCAATGGGAAGCATCCGCCAGTCTCGCCATGAACTATTTCGAGCAGTTACGTCACGTGATCCTGCCGCAAGCCGCGCGTATCGCCATCGGTCCCACCGTGGGTTTCGGTGTGCAGGCCATCAAGGATACGGCGCTCGTGTCGATTATCGGCTTTGCCGAACTCACGAAGGCTGGCACCCAAATTTCGAACGCGACGTTTCGCCCGTTTCTCGTCTACGGACTCGTTGCGCTGGTCTATTTCGCCCTGTGCTACCCGCTTACGCGGTATGCGCGGGCCCTGCAAAGGAAATGGCATGCCGCTTGTTAAGACCGAGGGCGTCGAAAAGCAGTTCGGCGCCCATCATGTACTGAAGGGAATCGACCTTACGGTCGAACGCGGCCAGGTCGTCAGCATCATTGGGCGCAGCGGCTCCGGCAAGAGCACATTGCTGCGGACGCTGAACGGGCTCGAAAGTATCGACGCGGGATCGATCGAAATCGACGGCGAACACGTCGATGCACGGCACGCGGACCTGCGGGCACTGCGGCTGAAGGTCGGCATGGTCTTCCAGCAATACAACCTGTTTCCGCATCTCACGGCCAGCGAAAACGTGATGCTTGCACAGACGGTTGTCAAGAAGGCGCCGCGCAAGGAAGCGCGCGCCAACGCGCATCAAATGCTGGAGCGCGTTGGTCTGGGCGACAAATTCGACGCATATCCCAATCAACTCTCGGGTGGACAGCAGCAGCGCGTCGCCATTGCGCGCGCACTCGCCATGAAGCCGAGCGTACTCCTCTGCGACGAAATCACATCCGCGCTCGACCCCGAACTGGTGGGCGAGGTGTTGGGCGTCGTGGAAAGCCTCGCGCGCGAGAACATGACTCTCATCATGGTTACCCACGAAATGCGCTTCGCGCGCGCGGTCAGTGACAACGTGGTGTTCATGCACGAAGGCCGCGTATGGGAAAGCGGACCGCCCGAGGACATCTTCGGCCGCCCGTCCACGGTAGAGCTACGACGTTTCATCCAGTGATGCCTAGACGCCGCCGTACTTCGCAACATCTTTTCTGTTGCCAACTTCAGGCCTGATCCCGCAATCAGAGCACGCATCGCCACGACTACCTCCTCCGATCTTCGAGCGGTGCCAGCGTCAAAGCGTTCGACCATGCGATGGACGCCGCCCCCTGCAATGCTCCCGCGTCTTCGCAGCCTGTAATGCATTTCCGAGCGCCAGCAGAGATATCTCTGCTGGCGATGACCACGGCGCGCATGACAGGCGATCGACATTCAATGGACTGCGATGCCCTCGAGGACTTCGTCGTGCTCCTGGCGTTCCGCGAGGTACGGCGAGCGGTAGCCCGAATTCACGCCCCAGTAATAGAACACGAGCGAGACCAGCGCGACGACCAGCATGTCCCAGCCGTATGGAAGCAGACCGGCGCCGCCGAACTGCTTGCTGCCGACGAGCGAGAGCAGCGCCATGATCGGCAGGTACGCGCACAGCCACCATGCGGCCTTCAGATCCTGGCCCCAGCCGTCAAAACCCTGCTTGCTCTGGAAGTAGAAGTACACCGGCAGCGCGACAACCATCAGCAGAATGATTTCGCCGGTCAGCGGCCACTTCGCCCAGTACAGGATCATCGATGCGCACACGAATGCGAACGGCGCGATCACTTTCATGAACGGCACGGAGAGCGGGCGCTCGATGTCCGTGGCGGCGCGCTTGAGCGCCATCAGGCTGATCGGACCCGTGAGGTACGAAATCACCGTTGCCACCGAGATCACCGCCGCGAGCGAACTCCAACCGCGGAAGAAGAACATGAAGATGAACGACACGAGCAGGTTGAACCACATCGCGTTGCGCGGCACGCCGTAGAACGGGTGCACGTTGCCGAACATCTTCGGCATCGTGTTGTTGCGCTCCATCGCGTAGATCATGCGCGAGGTCGTCGCCATGTAGGTCGTACCGGTGCCGCTCGGGCTCACGAATGCATCGACGTAGAGCAGGATCGCGAGCCAGTTCAGGTTCAGCGCGATCGCGAGTTCCGCGAACGGCGACTTGAAGTTGAACGTGTTCCAGCCCTTCGCGACGTCGGCCGGATTGACCGCGCCGATATAGGCGACCTGCAGCAGCACGTAGATCACGAGTGCGCAGAGAATCGAGCCGATGACTGCGAACGGCACGCTCTTCGCCGGATTGCGCGCTTCACCCGCGAGGTTGATCGGGCTCTGGAAGCCGTTGAACGCGAACACGATGCCGCTCGTGGCGACTGCCGTGAACACCGCCGACCAGCCATACGGGGCGAACGAGGTCGTCTGGCCGAAGTTTTCCTGGTGGAAGCTACCCGCCATCAGGCCGATGATCGTCAGACCCGGGATGATGAACTTGAAGATCGTGATCGCGCTGTTGGCACGCGCGAACAGTTTCACGCCCCAATAGTTGAGCATGAAGTAAATGATCACGAGAATCGCGGAGAGCCCGAGCCCTGAATGCGTCAACGACCCGTCGACGAACAGCGCGTGCGCCCAGGCATAGGGCCAGGTGCTCATGTACTGGATCGAGGCTTCGGCTTCGATCGGGATCACCGAGACAATGGCGATCCAGTTCGCCCACGCGCTGATGAAGCCCACCAGTGCGCCGTGCGAGTAGCGGGCGTAGCGGACCATACCGCCCGACTCCGGGAACATCGCACCGAGTTCGGCGTAGGTGAGCGCGATGGCCAGAATGACCACGGCGCCGATGATCCAGGCGCAAACCGCCGCCGGACCTGCAATTTTCGCCGCCTTCCACGCGCCGAACAGCCAGCCCGAACCGATGATCGACCCGAGGCCGGTGAACATCAGCGCGAACGGGCCGATGTTCCGTTGTATCGATTGCTTCACATTGTCTCCTACGTGATGGACAGCGCGAGCGAGCCATACCGGGAGTACGGCATCCATGTACCGTACCGAGCCTGTCTACACGGCCGGCCGGCCCTGATAACGCATGTCCTTGTTGTAATGCCTTGTGACCACTGGGATGTAGAGGCAACCGCAATTGCTGCGGAGACGCGATGATGAAGTGGCCCGACGTGCTCGTCTAATGCTGTGTCGGCATGGACATATGCAAACTTTGCATAAGGAGGGGCTGCGGCTTAGCGAAGAGCCTGGACATTTCACCTTGTTGTTATGCCCGCCAGTTGCCGACGCTGGCCACCGTTCTCACGCTGACATTCGTACGTCGGCTCTCCAGCAGGCAACGGACGTTCCGAAACCGTCAAGGCTTCGAAGGGCCTGACTACTGCGCGGGTGCCTGGTGAGGGTGATCCGTGCAGCGCCTCCGGGAAGCGTCTTCTGGTCTGGCATCAGCGGATCACCTGTCATCGACACTACTCCTTCACCTCGGCATTCTTTGTTTCATCTCCGGCCATGCCGTCATGGTTCATCGCATCTTCTTTCATCGCGTCTTTGGCCGCGCTGTCGGCGCTCATCGCGTCTGATTCTGTTGCGCTCTTTGCGGTTATCTCCTGACTCGGCGCGTCGTTGGCAGTCGCGTCGGTCGGTACACTATCATCGGCGAAGGCGCCCGCGGTCGCGAACGAGAAGCAGCTGGCGAGAATGGTGGCAGTGAGCTTGTTCATGATGTGATCCCTCGGCGAACCGACAGTGAGTCGGAATATCGATAGGACAGTAGCCCGATGGCGGGAGCCTGGTCTTGCCGCGAATCAGTGACGGGCATGACAACTTCACGGCCCCCCGTCGGCGATGGTCATGTCATTCTTGCGCGGATGGATATGACAGGAAGTCGGCAACCACTCCAAAGGGCATGGGTAAAGACCCGATATGCGTTAGCCGAATCGCTGGGGAATGACTACAGGTAAGGTGTGAAAGGCGTCTGGATGGTTCAACGATCGCAGCGTTATGGCAATGGCCGCTGTACCCTCGAGAAGGGTCTTCCACGCAGCAGATGATCGAACGACGGCAGTGGGTCGATCTCTGTTCACCTTCCCGAAGTAACAGCGAGCGACTTGACCGCGCTTACGCGACAAAGCCTTGCAGACCTTCAAGGACATAGGGCCGGAAACACATCGAACCCGTTTGCCACATCATGACCACAACAAGAAGCCTGGCGCTCATTCTGGCGTGCGTGTTTGCCTCTTCCCAGCAAGGTCACGCGCAATGTGTCGACCTGGTCGCCAGTCTTGATGACGGTCAGTTGATGCAGTCGCGGATTGCGCTGGTCGACCGTGCCGCGCCTACCGAACAGATCCGCATCCTCGCCTACATCTTCGAAATCGATCAGACCGGCGGCCTGCTTTTGCGTCATCTGGTCGAGGCTGCGCGCCGAGGCGTGCCGGTCAAGCTGCTGATCGACGGCATCGGCCCCGAGCCGCACTACCCGTTCGAGGACGAACTCATCGTCGCCCTGCACGAGGTGGCGCCCGGCATTGAACTCCGAATCTTCCATCCACGATCCGATCTCGTCGAGATTTCGCATCGCATGCACGACAAACTGTTCCTGGTTGGCGACACGGCCGTGATCGGCAGTACCTCGATCTGGGATGAGAGCTTCCGCAACTGGCTCAGCGAGCGCGATTTGATGGTGTCGGGCGACGCCGGCCAGGAGGCTTCCTCCCTGCACGCCATGTACCAGCATTTCGCGTTGTTCTGGAATAGCCCGGAAGTAGTTCGCCCCGAGCCGGAAAAATTCCTCAACGTCGAAAGTCCTTATCGAGACTCGCAGGGTTATCCGACGCTGGACCCGGCTCGCATCCATTATTGGCGCGAATGGCTGCAGGCTCCGCTCGATGCTGCTGCCCTGGCGACAGACCTGGCCGCTACCGATACACCCACTGCCTCCGATACGCCCAATGATCCCGCCGCTCCGCCCGCTCGCGGGGCGTATTTTGATCCCGCCTGGATGCCGATCGCCTGCGAGCGACTGCACTATGTCCACGACTGGCCCGACAAGCGCTCGCCAGGCACGTTGCAGGACATGCTGGAAGCATTCGATAAGGCGCAGCACGAAATCCTGATCATCAACCCCTACCTGATCCTGGTTCCGGAACTGCGCGAGGCGCTTGAGCGCAGGCAGCGCGAAGGTGTCCACGTGATCCTGGTGAGCGCCTCGCTGGCGAGCATCACGCAGGAATTCCCCGCGGTCGGGCGCGCCTATGCCGACGATCTGCCCGGCTTGGTGAATGCGGGGATCGAGGTGCGCGAATATTCCGACCGAGAGAACCGCATGATGCACGCCAAGCTGGTCCTCATCGACGGCCATCGATATTATCTTGGCAGTTTCAATTTCGATTCGCTGTCGGCCCGCTTGAATACCGAAAACGGCCTGTGGATAGATATCCCTGAGGACGGGCTCGATCCCTTGCAAGACAGCGTGGCGTACTTCCTGAGCAACTCAAGTTCGGTGAGCGACGCCAATGGCCGCCTTCTGGCGGATCCCGATGCGCGCTGCCGGGCCGCCGGCTGCGGCGGTGCCTGGCGGTGGGTGACGATGCTAATCAGGAACTTCCTCTGAGCGCGGCGTGCCCTGTCGCTAAACTACGTGGCCAGTTCGGGTCGCCGTCCGCACCGTGTCGCGCAGCAGTCGGCCATCAAGAGCCAATGCTCTTTGCCCTCGACGGCCAATCAGCGTCGCGTTCCGGCCGTTCGGCGCTCAAGGTAGGCCCTCCCCGAGACACGAGGAATGACCGGTTCTGACACATCGGTCGACGTCACCTGTCAGCTTACCGGATTGCGTGCCATGACGATCCACGCCGCGCCGTTGATCATCACCGACCGCTCGCCGGGAAGGCCCGCGAAGGCGGCACGAACTGCGGCCGAGGCGCGGGCGCGGATGTCGTCGGGCTGATCAGCGAGCGCACGCGACAACGGGCCGACCTCGAGTGTCATCTTCACCGCGTCGTCGATCGCAGCGTCCCGCGTCCCGCCCTCGCCGAACGGGACGGAAGCGTCGAAGGGGGCGATAGCAATATCGGTGAAGCCGGCCGCCGTCAGGATGCGTGCCACGCGCCCCCGGTCGCCGAACGAAAACGGGCCGGGCGCTTCGGGATCGGGCAGCACGCTCGGCGGGACGATGCCCTTGAGCGCGCCCATCGGCAGGCGCACCCAATCGTTCTCGGCCGCGCCGCGCCAGCAGACGAAAGCGACCCGGCCGCCGGGCCGGAGCGCGCGTCGCATGTGGGCGAACGCCGCTATCGGATTGTCGAAGAACATCACACCGAAACGCGAGAACAGGATGTCGAACGCGCCCTCGGGCAGCTCTGCGCTGCTGGCGTCGGCCACCAGAAACAGGGCCGGCGTATCCCGTTGCGCAAGCGCGCGCGCCCGGCCGATCAGCGGTTCGGATATGTCCACGCCCAGCACTTGGCCCCCTGCGCCGACGCGGGCTGCGAGAGCCAGACTCGACGCGCCCGCGCCGCAGCCGATGTCCAGCACGCGCTCACCCGTCGCGGGCGCGGCGGCTTCTATCGCGGCCTCGCCAAAGACCGCCACCATAGCGTCGAGCCGGGCCTGGTTCGCGACCCAGCGCTCCCCGCTTTGACCTTTCCAGTCACCGGCCCGATCGGCACTTTGCTCTGCCATGTCATCTCCTTGACTCGACGATCCGTCCTTCACCGCGCCGATCTACGCCGCCCTTTTCGAAGGCGACGACGCAACGGGAGAAAGGAATCTGTGCTCTCAAACAACCATCGACTGCTGGGCGAAGATACCCGCCATAGCGCCCTGCGATGATGCCTGGGTGACCGAGGGCAAGAAGGGCGTGGCGAGGTCGCCGGCGGCGTAGATGCCGGGCATGCTGGTTTGGCGGCGCTCGTCGACCTTGAGGACGATGCCGGTGGGCGTATCGACCGTGGCGAGGCCCAGCGATTCATGCAGGCTTGCGGACGGCCTGTTGCGCGGTTGGGCGAACAGGATATCGACCGCGACATTGCGGCCGGTATCGAGATTGACGGTGGCGATATCGCCCATGTGATGGGCGATCTCGACGATCCGGCCATCGACGAGAGGTATGTTGCGGCGCGCCAGATCGGCCTGGATATCGGCCGCAATGTCATGACCATCGGCGAAGACAGTCAACTTGTCAGTCCAATCGCGGAACAGCCTGGCAGACTGGTGCGATTGCGGGCTGGACCAGACGAGGCCCCAATGCTGGCCGGCGACTTCAAAGCCGTCGCAATAGGGGCAGGGCACGATGGACGTGCCCCAGCTTTCGGCAAAGCCCGGAACATCAGGCATCTGGTCGGCGACGCCATAGCTCAGGATCAGGCGTCGCGCCCTCAGGCTTTCGTGATCGTCAGTGACGACGCAGAAATCGTCGATGGCGCCAGACACGCTCTCGGCCCGCGCATCGACCAGCCTGATCGTTGGATAGCGCACCAGCTGCTGCCGCGCCTCGACCAGGATGTCCAGCGGCGGCTTGTGATCGTGGCCGAGCAGGCCATGCGAGTGGCCGGCAAAGCGATTGCGCGGCCTGCCGGTATCGAGAACGGTGACCTTGCGGCGGGCACGGCCGAGCTGCAGGGCGGCGGCGAGGCCGGCAAAGCTGCCGCCGATGATGATGACGTCATTCATGGTGTTGGGCTCCGTGTTGTGGATGGAGGGGTCGGCTGGGCGTGGTGTGCAATATCGGCGGGCGATACGCGCTTGAGAGGGTCAGCGAGTAGGTGACCGGCCGGACAATGCCCCATTCGATGTCGCCGGGCGCCCCGGGGAACCCTGATTTGGACAACCGGTGAAACCACCCTTGGCTTGCACATTACGATACTTAATGGTATCGTAATACATGAATTTGAATACTGTCAAGTACTGGAATTGACGTGACCGAAAACAGCCAGGGCCGGCGCGGCCGGCCCGCCAACGAGGCGCTTCGCCAAACGATCGTCGACGCCGCCTGCGAACTCTTTGTGGAATTGGGTTTTCAAGCGACGACCATGGACAAGGTCGCCCAGCGCGCGAAGATATCCAAGCTCAGCATCTATCGGCACTTCGAGAACAAGGAGGCGCTGTTCAGCGCGGCCATGGTGGCCCGCTGCGATCGGTTTGCACCGCAGGCCCTTTCTGAAGGCGTCGACGGTTCGGCCGAAGATCAGCTCATGGCGGTGGGATCATCCCTGCTTCGCACGCTGTTGAGCCCGGACGTCCGCAGTGTCGAAGCCATGGTGTTGGCCGACAAGACGAATCAACCGTCGTTAAGCAAGCTCCATTACGATGCCGGGCCCGCGCATGTCATCGCCCAAATCGAGGCCGTGTTGAGTCAGTTGCACGCGAAAGCGATTCTGAACGTACCCGACGCTCTCCAGTCGGCCCGCTTGTTTGCCGCGCTGTTCAAAGGATCCGATCTCCTGCTCATCGCCCGCTTCGACGAGGCGAGAGCAGAGGACGACAACGAAATCGAATCCTATTGCCGGTCGGCAGTCGCCATGTTCATCGCCGCGCACGGTGGCATCTAACGATGCCACCGCGGCCGATGAAGAACACGCAGCAGTTGCATACGCTGTTCTAAGTGGAACGACAGAGAAGGGTCGAACCGAGCCCTGACCTGGCAATCTGCGAAGCGCTTTTTGGCGGACCGAACGCGCCGCCGTGCTGCATGTCCCACCGATCACTTACACGATCCACTCCCCATCACGCACGACGACACATCCATTCGCGACAACCAGCTTGCGCTTGGGCCGCGCGACGACGGCCTGCGCGACGCTCTCCGCCTCGACGACCACGAGGTCCGCACGCGCCCCAACCTGCAGACCGTAGTCGGCGAAACCGCAGCCACGCGCGGCGGCCACGCTCACGCAGTCGAATGCGATAGCGATATCGTCGTCGCGCCGCAAGTCGTAGCGCAAGCCGATCAACATGGCACGCTCGAGCATGTCGGGCACGCCATACGGCGACCACGTGTCGCGAATGCCGTCGTTGCCGCCAAACACCGTCACGCCCCTGTCGCGGCAGACCTTGAGCGGCGGAACCGGGCACGAAGGCGGCGCGCTCGTCAGCAGCGCCACGCGCAGTTGCGCAATCCGGTCGATCAATGCGTCGCGCACACGCTCCGGCAACGCGCCCAGACAAAACGCGTGACTCACGACCACCTGACCTTGCATGCCGAGCGCCTGCACGCGATCGAGCAGCAGTTTCAGCGTGAACGCCCCGACCTCGCCGGGTTCGTGCAGATGAATATCGATCGGCTTGCGATGGCGCTCCGCCAGTGCGAACGTGGCATCGAGCGAGGCCACGGGATCGCCGTCGATCAGCGCCGGGTCGAGCGCACCGAGCACGTCGGCGCCGGCCGCCAGTGCGCTGTCGAGCAGTTCGACCGTACCGGGCCGGATCAGCATGCCCGACTGCGGAAACGCGACGATCTGCAGGTCGAGGACATCGCGCAGCGTCTGCCGCGTGGCGAGCACGCCTTCGAGGTAGCGCAACCGCGCGTCGGTGTCGATGTCGACATGGGTCCGCAGGCGCGTCGTACCGGCCTGCACGAATGCACGCGCCAGCGCGAGCGACTGGGCGGCGGCATCGTGGCCCGAGGTCCTGCGCCATTCGCGCTCGTTGGCGATGCGGTCGGTGAGCAGCGGCCCTACCTCGTTGCGATACCACGGGCGGCCCCAGTTGCTCTTGTCGAGGTGCGTGTGGCCTTCGACGAATCCGGGCAGCAGCAGCCCTGCGCCGCCGTCGACGACTGGTACGCCCGGCTGTGCCGCGACGTGGGGTCCGATTGCCTCGATGCGGCCATCGGCGAGCGCGACGCCAACGCGCTGGCCGTCGGCCAGCCTGACGTTGGAGAGATGAAGCGCGGAAGTCGTGAATGTCATGCCGATTCTCCGTGAAACATCGCAGGATCTTATCGATTCGGCCGGATATTCGAAGATTAGATGTTCTACTACCTCTGCCCGCAAAAAAAACGGCGGCGCCGGTTATCGACCCGGCACCGCCGAACATACTGCTTTCGGAGCGTGAAGACTTAGAAGCGGTGAATGATACCGATCGCGCCCGCCACCTGGCTGCGCGACGAGGACGGCGCGCTGTTCTGGCCATCGCCGATGTCGGCAGTCGCGTTGATGATGTTGCCCGCGCCGTTCGTGCCAAGCGTCTGACCGCCTGCGCGCTGGTACGCCTCGACGAAGTACAGACCCGTGCGCTTCGACAGCGTGTAGTACTGCGACAGGTTGTACTGTGCGTACGAAGCCGAGCTCTGGATGCCGTTGGCCTTGGTCGCGCGCGTGTAGGAGAACCCAGCCGCGAGGTCGAGCACGGTGATCGGCTTGTAGTGCAGCACGACGCCGCCCGTGTTCCAGATCTGCGTGTCGTGGAAGGACGAACCCGTGCCCGGAATGTACTGGACGTTCGAGTAAGCCACCGAAATGTCCCACTGCGAGGTGAACTGGTAGCCAGCTGTCACAGCCAGGCGCTGCTGCGACTGTGTCGTCTGGAAGCCGTTCGTGAGAGCCGACACGCCCGGCTCGCCGTTGCTGTAAGCCGTCGAGTTCGCGCTCCATGCGCCGCCGTTAGGCGTCGCGTTGTGCAGGCGCTCGAAGCCTACGGCGATGCCTGCCGGACCGTGCAGGTATTGCGCGGCAAGGCTCCACGTCTGGCCTGCGCCGGTGCTGCCCGCCACGCCGCCCAGTGCATACATGCCGCTCACGGTCAGGCCCGCGATGTTCGGCGAGGTATAGACCAGCGCGTTGTTGATGCGATAGATGGTGTCCATCGAGTCGATGTCGCCCGGGTGCGCGCCGTATGCGCCGGTCAGCCACGTGGTCGGGCTGTACGGCGAAAGCAGCGTGTAGTACGGGGCGTACTGGCGGCCGGCCGTCAGCGTGCCGTAGTTCGCGTTCGTGACACCCACGAACGCCTGGCGGCTGAACATCAGGTTCGTGGTTTGCTGTGCGCCCGTTGCCGAATTGAAGCCTTCTTCAAGGGTGAAGATCGCGCGCGTGCCGCCGCCCAGATCTTCGCCGCCCTTCAAGCCGAAGCGCGAACCGGCCCAGATGCCCTGCGCCATCTTGACGAGCGAACGTCCGCCAGAAGTCTTGCCCAGCGAGGTGGAGCTGCTTTGATAACCAATACCGTTATCGACGATACCGTACAGCGTGACGCTGCTTTGCGCGTGAGCGCCCAGCGCGGCGAGTCCAAGCGCGGAAGCGAGGATAGTCTTTTTCATCAGTCGTCCTATCTTTAGTCGTTGTGGTTTGATACTCGTTAAAACCCTGGTTGCTACATTGCCTCCTGTCCGGCAAGGAGCGCATCACCCCTGAAGCGCTCCCGGCCGAATTCGTCTCCTTAGTGAATCTCGGGTTCGCCGCCGGCGCTGGCGCACGAGCCGCCCACGCCGTCACGCTGCATGAAGTCGAACTCGCAGCCGTTGTTGGCCTGCATCACGTGCATCTGGTACATCGCGCCATATCCGCGCCTGAAGCGCGGTTCCGGTGCGACCCACGCGGCCTTGCGGCGCGCCATTTCCTCGTCCGAAATCAGCACGTTCAGGCGGCGCTCCGGCACGTTCAGCTCGATCAGGTCGCCGTCCTGCACGAGGGCGAGCGGACCGCCGATGAACGATTCCGGCGCCACGTGCAAAACGCATGCGCCGTAGCTCGTGCCGCTCATGCGCGCGTCGGAAATACGCAACATGTCGCGCACGCCCTTCTGCAGAATCTTTTGCGGAATCGGCAGCTGGCCCCACTCCGGCATGCCCGGCGCGCCGACAGGACCCGCGTGCTGGAGCACGATCACGCTGTTCTCGTCGCAGTCGAGCTCTTCACTGTCGATGCGCGCAGCCATGTCGTTGTAATCCTTGAACACTACGGCCTTGCCCGTGTGCACGTGCAGGCGCTTTTCCGCCGCACCGGGCTTGATGACGGCGCCGTCCGGCGCGAGATTGCCGCGCAGCACGGCGAGGCCCGTATCCGGCATGAGCGGCTTCGCGCGGCGATAGATCACCTCTTCGCTGTAGATTTGCGCATCGGCGATGTTTTCGCCGAGCGTCTTGCCGTTCACGGTCATCTGCGTGCCGTCGATCAGCTCGCCGAGTTCCTTGAGCATCGCGCGCAGGCCGCCGGCGTAGTAGAAGTCCTCCATGAGGTACTTGCCGGTCGGGCGGATGTTCGCGAGCACCGGCGTGCGGCGCGCGATTTCATCGTACTGCGCGAGCGTGAGATCGACACCGGCGCGGCGCGCAAGCGCGATCATGTGGACGATCGCGTTGGTCGAGCCCGAAAGCGCGAGACACGTGGTCACGGCGTTGTCGACCGACTTGCGCGTGATGATGTCCGACGGCTTCAGGTCTTCCCACACCATCTCGACGATGCGCATGCCCGTCTTCGCCGACATCTGCGCGTGGCGCGAGTCCGGCGCGGGAATCGAGGCGAAGCCTGGCAGCGTGAAGCCCAAGGCTTCCGCGGCGCTCGTCATCGTCGATGCCGTGCCCATCGTCATGCAGTGGCCCGGCGAGCGTGCAATGCCGCCTTCCACGCCCTTCCAGTCCTCTTCGGTGATCTTGCCCGCGCGCAGGTCGGCCCAGTGCTTCCAGGTGTCCGAACCCGAACCGAGCGTCACGCCGTTCCAGTTGCCGTTGAGCATCGGACCCGCGGGCAGGAAGATGGTCGGCAGGTCCATCGAGATCGCGCCCATCAGCAGCGCGGGCGTGGTCTTGTCGCAGCCGCCCATCAGCACGACGCCGTCGGCCGGGTACGAACGGATCGTCTCTTCCGCCTCCATGGCGAGGAAGTTGCGATAGAGCATCGTGGTGGGCTTCTGGAACGGCTCGGAAAGCGTCTGCACCGGCAGTTCGATCGGGAAACCACCCGCCTGCCAGATGCCGCGCTTGACCTCTTCCACGCGCTGCTTGAAGTGCGTATGGCAAGGGTTGATCTCGCTCCAGGTATTGAGGATGGCGATCACCGGTTTGCCCGCGTACTCCTCGCGGCTGTAGCCCATCTGCGCGGTGCGCGAGCGATGGCCGAACGACCGCAGGTCGTTCACGCCATACCAGCGGTGGCTGCGCAGTTCTTCGGGGGTCTTTCGCTTCTTGCTCATCTTGCGTTGCTCCAGGTGTTTCCAGTAAAGCCGCCGGCCCTAGCGCTGCTCCTTCACGCGCGACACGAGCTGTGTCGGGCTGACGAACTGCAGTGCCACCAGCACCCACGCGAGCGTGATGGCCATGTAGATCATGGCCATCGCGTCGATGGATTGCGGCGCACGCACGCCCGTCGAGAAGACGGCGTAGTACAGCGCAACCACCAGCGTTTGCGTGTCGGGCCCGGCGGTAAAGAAAGTGAGTTCAAACATGCCGATCGTGCGCACCAGCACGAGCAGCCCGGCCGCCAGCATCCCCGGCACGAGGAGCGGCAGCAATACATAACGGAAATAGCGGAACGTGTTCGCGCCGAAAATGCGCGCGGCCGACTCGAGGTTCGGATCGATCTGCTCGATGAACGGCGTCATCACGAGGATCACGAACGGCAGCGCGGGCACCAGGTTCGCGAGGATCACGCCGGGCAACGTGCCCGCGAGGCCGATCTGGTACATGGCGGTCGCCATCGGAATACCGTACGTGACGGGCGGCACCATGAGCGGCAGCAGGAACACGAGCATGGCAATGCGCTTGCCTGGGAACTGCGCGCGCGCTAGAGCGTAGGCCGCGGGCACGCCCAGCGCGATGGAGAGCAGCACGACCGAGCCGACCACTTCGAACGTCACCCACAGCACGCTCGAAAGCTGGAAGTCGCGCCACGCCTGCGCATACCAGTGCAGCGTGAAGCCCTGCGGCAGCGGCGTGCCGAACCAGCGCGTGGCGATCGAGTTCACGCCTACCGTGGCGATCAGCAGCACCACGTTGAGCAGGAAGAACACCACGCCGCCCCAGACGAACACTTTCCAGAGCACGTCGGGCAGGCGCGAAGCGGGCCTGGCCTGCGCAACGTTAGCGGCAGGAGCGCTACGCTCCTCGCCCGCCTGCGCACCCGCGCCGAGGCCGGCCGCGTTACGTTGATGGGCGCTCATCAGCCTTTCCCCCCGCTCACCGGGCCCGAGTAGAAGAAGCGCTTGGCGCTCAACATCGCGGCCACGACGATCAACTGCACGAAGCCCATCACGATGGCGATGGTCGAGGCGAGCGAGTAGTCATAGCTCTCGAACGCCGCCTCCGCTGCCGCAATGGAGATCACGCGCGTGGGACCCGCGGGCGCACCGAGCAGCACCGCCGAAGGAAACACCGAATACGCCTGCACGAACGACAGGCACGCGGCCATCGTGAGACCGGGCGCGAGCAGCGGCAAATAGATTTGCCGGAACTGCTGCCACGGGCCTGCGCCAAGCGTGGCCGCCGCCCGCGCGAGCGTCGGGTCAATGCCGGTGACGTACGAGAGCGTGAGCAGAAACGCGAACGGGAAACCCGAAACGATCAGCGAGATCAGCACGCCCCAATAGTTGTGCGTGAGCCGGATCTCTTCGTTCGTATACAGATGCAGCGCGTGCAGCGCCTGCGGGAACCAGCCGTTCGGGCCGAAGTAGCTAAGCATGCCGTCGGCGATCAGCACAGTGCCGAGCGTGACGGGGATGACGAGCAGCGTGGTCACGAGCTTCTGGTACGGCGACTTGTGGCGCAGCGCGAAGGCCACCGGCAGGGAGAGCCCGACATTGATGATCGTCGCGGGCACCGCCAGCTTGAGCGTGACGAACACCGTGGGCCAGAGTGAAAGGTCGTGAACGAACTGCAGGTAATTCGCGAACATGCCCCCGCCGTTCATCGGCCTGAACGACAGGACGAGACCGTAGGCGAACGGATAGAGGAACATCGCGATGATGAAGCCGAGCGCGGGCGTGACGAGCCAGCCGCGAGAATCGCGCGGCGCCTTGACCAGCGACGGAAGGAGCGTGCTCATGACGCACGCTCCGCGTAGGCCAGCACGTGCGAAGGCGCGACGCGCAGCGTCGCGCGCTCGCCCGCTTCGAATTCGCCTTCCACGCGCGCCCACAGCTTGCCGAACGGCGCGTTGGCGAGCAGCAGCGAATCGCGGCCGCCGTATTCGACCATTTCCACTTCGACGTCGAAGGCGTTCGCATCGCCCGCGTTGGCGCGCTCGAAATCTTCGGGGCGCATGGCCACGGAAATTTCGCCGCCGTTCAGCTCGCCCATCGGCACGCCTGTGAGCGTGATGCCCGAAGACGACATCGCAACATGCGCGCCCTGCTCGCCCGTCATGGCGAACGGCAGCACATTGCGAAAGCCCATGAAGCGCGCAACGTGCAGATTCGAGGGGCGGCTATACACTTCCTTCGGCGTCGCGACCTGCTGCACGACGCCCTCTTTCATCACGACGATGCGGTCCGCCATCGAAAGCGCTTCGTCCTGATCGTGGGTCACGTAAATCGTGGCGCGTTCGAGCTGCCCGTGAATGCGGCGGATTTCCGCGCGCATTTCGATGCGCAGCTTGGTGTCGAGGTTAGAGAGCGGCTCGTCCATCAGCACGAGCGGCGGCTCGATGACGATGGCGCGGGCAATCGCCACGCGCTGCTGCTGGCCGCCCGAAAGCTGGCCCGGCAGCTTGTTTTCATGGCCGACGAGCTGCACGAGCTGCAGCGCCTCGCGCGCGCGGCGCTTCGCCTCTTCGCGCGGCACGCCCTGCATTTTCAGGCCGAAGCCGACGTTTTCCAGCACCGTCATGTGCGGGAACAACGCGTAATTCTGGAACACCATGCCGAAGCCGCGTTTCTCGGGCGGCAGCACGTCGATGCGCTGGTCATCAAGCCAGATGCTGCCGCTCGTGAGCGGCTGCAGACCGGCGATGCAATTGAGCGCCGTGGATTTGCCGCAGCCCGACGGCCCTAGCAGCGCGATGAATTCGCCGCGGCGAATGTCGAGGTCGAGACCGCGCAGCGCGGCGAGCTGCGTCCCCTCTGCGCTAGTGAAGCTACGACACACCGAGTCGAGGCGCAGGCGATCGAAAGAATGCTTCATGACACGTTCCTGATCAACAAGATCAACTACGTACGAATGGAACGCGGACGGCACTCAACCCGAATGAGCGACTCGAATACGGTCCGTCCATTGCTGATTCTTCCTCTCGTTACTGCGACTTCTGCGAACCGACTTCGCGGTCCCATTTCTGGAACGCCGCGACCATCGCCTGCGCCGAAAGCGGCTGGACATGCGGATAGGCCGTGAGCCACTTCGCGTACTCGGGGCGGCCGTATTTCGCGATCACGTCCTGGCTTTCCTTCGGCGCCATCTGCAGCGTGACGTCCTTCACTGCCGGGCCCGGATAGAAGTAGCCGTCGTCATACGTCATGGCCTGCTGCTGCGGCTCGAGCATGAAGTTCATGAGCTTGAGCAGCACCGCGAGCTTCTCTTTCGAAACGCCCTTCGGCACGACCATGTAGTGGGCGTCGTTCACCCACGTCATGTTGTTGAACGCTTGCACCTTGAAGTCCGCCGGCACGATGCCGAGCGCGCGCGGGTTGATGTCCCAGCCCGTCACCGTCACGGTCATGTCGCGCGTGCCTTCGCCCAATTCCTTCATCACCGCCGAGGTGCCGCCCGGGTAGTACGGCACGCACGAGTTCAGCTCCTTCAGGAACGCCCAGGTCTTGTCCCAGCCGTTGATCGGGTCTTGCGGGTTCTTGTCGCCGAGCAGGTAAGGCAGGCCCATCAGGAACGTGCGGCCCGGACCCGAGTTGGCCGGACGCGCATAGATCAGCTTGCCGGGGTTCGCCTTGCACCACGTCAGCAGTTCCTGCGGCGTTTGCGGCGGCCTGGCGACCTTGGCCGGGTTGTATTCGATCAGCGGACCGGCCGGCATGTACGCCACTTCGAGGCCATAGCCTTGCGCCAGGTCCTGCATCTTGCGCGGGCCCGGCGCGTACTTGTCGAGCACGCCCGGCAGCGCGGCCTGCTGGTCGGGCAGCAGCTTCATCCAGAGATTCTGTTCGATGCCGGCGGCGAGCGCGTCGGTCCCCGTCAGCACGAGATCGATGTCGGCGCGACCGGCGGCCTGCATGGCCTTGATCTTGCCAGGCAACTGCGGCGCGGGCGCGTTGGTGTAAGTGATGTTGGAGACGAGATTCGGGTTTTTCGCCTTGAACGCTTCGAAAGCCTTCTGCGTGAGCTGCAGGTTACCGGCCACGTCGACTATGTTCAGCGAAACGGGATCGGCCTTTGCCGCGCTCATGCCGAGCGCCGCGGCGGCCGCCACACACACGGCCAGCACCCTGGCCTTCAAACGTCCATCGAACATCGCATCTCCTCACATCTCTGTTTATGGAATTTGTTCTACGCGACCCGTCGATTCTTGTATTTTCAAAGCCGGACACAGGATGCCGAACCACGCATCAAGTTGTCAAGCAACGTCAGGCTCTTTGTGAGACTACTGTGAGCCTCTTGTCGGGCTCCTTTTGGAGAAAGCGCCTGCAAGGCTTCTGCAGGCGCTTTTCTGACCGCTTTCGCGGGATTACTGCTTCACCAGCTCGCCGTCGCGCAAACGCCACAGCGCGAGCGGATTGTCGTTCTGCAGTGTGACCGGCAAAAGTTCGGCCGGCAGGTCCTGGTAGCAGACCGGACGCAGGAAGCGCTCGATCGCCATCGCGCCCACCGAAGTCGAGCGCGCGTCCGAAGTGGCGGGGAACGGGCCGCCGTGAACCATCGCATACGAGACTTCGACGCCCGTCGGGAAGCCGTTGGCGAGAATGCGGCCGGCCTTGCGCTCGAGAATCGGCAAGAGGCGCGCGGCCATCGCGTAGTCGTCGCGGTCAATGTGCAGCGTCGCCGTGAGCTGGCCTTCGAGGTGCTCCGCCACGCGCGCGAGTTCCGCTTCGTCGCGGCACGCCACGACGACCGAGGTCGGCCCGAAGATCTCGTCCGACAACGCGTGCTGGGCGAGGAACTGCTCGGCGCTCGCCTTGAAGAGGACCGGCAGCGCGTCGCAATGCGCTTCTGTCTTCGTGCCTTCGGCGAGATTCTCGATGCCCGGCAGCTGCTTGCGCGCCGCAATCGCTTCACCATACGTCGAGGCGATGCCGGGAGTCAGCATGCTTTGCGAGGGCTTCTGCGTGAGCGCGGCGCTTGCCGCCTTCACGAAGCGGTCGAGTTCCGCCGAGTCGATCGCGAACACGAGGCCCGGGTTCGTGCAGAACTGGCCCACGCCCAGCGTGAGCGAGTCGACGAAGCCCCGCGCGAGCGCATCGCCGCGGGCGGCCAGCGCCGCGGGCAGCACGAACATCGGGTTGATGCTGCTCATTTCGGCGTAGACCGGAATCGGCTCGGGACGCGCGGCCGCGATGTGCGAAAGCGCGAGACCGCCGCGGCGCGAGCCCGTGAAGCCCACGGCCTTGATAGCCGCGTGCGCCACGAGCGTTTCGCCCGCTTCGTTGCCGCCGCCGAACACGAGCGAGAACACGCCTTCGGGCAGGCCGACGTCAGCCACGGCCTGCTGGATCGCGCGGCCCACGAGTTCCGAGGTGCCCGGATGCGCGAGGTGCGCCTTCACGACGACCGGGCAGCCGGCAGCCAGCGCCGAAGCCGTGTCGCCGCCCGCCACCGAAAACGCCAGCGGGAAGTTGCTCGCGCCGAACACGGCCACCGGGCCGAGCGGGATGCGATGCGCGCGCAGGTCCGAGCGCGGCAGCGGCTTGCGCTCGGGCAGCGCCGAGTCGAGCACGGCGCCGCACCAGCGGCCGTCGCGCACGAGCGACGCGAAAAGGCGCAGCTGCCCGACCGTGCGGCCGCGCTCGCCTTCGAGGCGCGCCTTGGGCAGCGCCGATTCGAGATGCGCGCGCTCGATCAGCGCGTCGCCGGTGCCGAGAATGCGCTCGGCGATCGCTTCGAGCAGGCGCGCACGCGTTTCGTGCGGCGCGGCGCGGAAGGCGTCGAACGCCTGCGCCGCGAGTTCGCAGGCGCGCGCGACTTCGGCCTTGCCGCCGAGGCCGAAAGAAGGCTCGATCTCCTGGCCGAGCGCGGGCGCGAAGGCGCGCATCTCGCCCGCCTCGCCGCGCACCGCTTGCGCGCCCAACAACATGGCTCCAGTAATCTGCATGTTCGCTCCGTTCAAATGCTATCTGCCATTTATGCGCTGGCGGTCTGGGCCGTTGCGGCCAGCTTCTGCTCGAACGCGAGCAGCGCCCTGGCCGCGTCGCCGATCGCCGGCAGCGCCTCAGCGGGCGACTGCGAGAGCAGCGGCAGGATCGGACCCATGTCGGCAATGCCCGAGAGCGTCACGGCGTCATGCAGCACGCGGATGAGCGAGATGTTGTCGCGCAGCGTTTCGAGCGGCATGAAGGCATCGTAGAGGCGCTGGGCTTCTTCCGCACGGCCTTCCTTCGCGGCCTTCAGGAGCGCCATGATGGCGCTCGAAGCGATACAGCCCGAGCCCGTGGTCCAGGCAGCCAGACCGAAGTCGCGCACGTGGACCAGCGCCGGACGCTCGCCCATGCCCGACACGACCTTCGAGGCCGGCACGCGTTCCAGCAGGCGGCGCAGATACGGATCGTTCGCCGGGTCCTTGCGCACGATGGCGTACTTCACCGCAATGAGCGTGCCGCGGTCGATCAGGCGCACGAGCGTGTCGACGTCGACATAGTCTTCGCTCTTGATATAGAGCGTGAGCGGAATGCCGGCGGTGTCGGCGATACGCGCGAGACCGGCTTCGACGCCTGCGGGCGTGGTGAAGCCGGAGAGCGGCAGCACCATGGCCGTCTTGTACTGCGTTTGCGCGAGGATGCGCGCCTGGTCGAGCATCTTGCCGTAGTCGGGGCCGATGGCCGGAATCACGCGCGTTTCGGGCGCGGTGAGGCCGGCGAGCATGTCAAGCAACTCGCGGAATTCGCTCACGGCGACGTGGTACAGATTCGCATTGCCGCCGTACAGCAGCGAGCGAATACCGCCCGCTTCCATATGGCGGATCAGCTTGCGGTTCTGTTCGACGTCGAGGGAGAAGTCGGGGCGGCGTGCGAGCGGCGGCACTGCCATCACAGTCGAGGCGAATTCGCTCTCGACAATCGGGGACACGTTCATGAGGCCTCGTGCTGGGATGTGGGTTGTCAATACCGGGCACAGTAGCACCGGCCCACCTTAGTTGTCAAACAACTTGTTGCATTTGTTGGGGTTTGTTCGGAGGGTCTGACAACCGTGGTCCGCTCGCCCTTGCGCGGTCGGTACCGGCCCCGTAAAGGTATATTGTAGAATTGCGCTCCAATCGTGGAACCGGTTCCATTTAACATCTCCGTTCCGTGGCCGCCGCGGCGGATGTCACGCGCAACAACTCAGGATGGCTACGCGGACGCGGTCGAACCACACCGCGCCGAACTCATACAGAATCCCACCATGTCTGAATCTCCTCTCACGACACGCCGCGGCTTCCTGCGCACGGCAGCGGTGCTCGTACCCGCCAGCGCACTGGCGGGCTGCGAGGGCGGCAAGCAGCCGTCGAGCGAAACCGCCGCGGCGGGCAGCGCCGCCTCTGCGCCCAACGCCAGGCCTGAAGCCGGTCAGGCCGTCGCCTATAAGCCGCGCTTCTTCGACGCGCGCGAGTGGGCCTTTGTCGAAGCCGCCACCGACCGTCTGATTCCCGCCGACGCCGAAGGCCCCGGCGCGCTGGAAGCCGGCGTGCCCGAATTCATCGACCGGCAGATGGACACGCCTTACGCGCACGGCGCACTCTGGTACATGCAGGGGCCGTTCCAGCAAGGCGTGCCCGAACTCGGCTACCAGCTGAAGCTCGTGCCGCGCGACATCTACCGGCTCGGCATCAAGGCCGTGAACGCGTACTGCACGAAGGCCTACGGCAAGGACTTCGACGCGCTCGACGCGAGCACGCGCGACAGCGTGCTCGGCGCGCTCGAGGCGGGCAAGGTCGAACTGGACGGCGTGCCGGCCTCCGTGTTCTTCGGGCAGTTGCTGCAGAACACGCG
>NZ_MCNV01000018.1 GCF_001718195.1 Paraburkholderia nodosa | reverse complement strand
CACACTATGTGTGTTGTGCCTGAAACAACACAACCCCAATTCAGCATCACCCTCTTTACGCTTCTTCCCGATTGGCTGTGGCGCGAACACAAAGCGCGACGCAGCAACCCGTCAAGCCTGATGACCATAGCGAGCTGGTCCCACCCCTTCCCATCCCGAACAGGACCGTGAAACAGCTCCACGCCGATGATAGTGCGGATTGCCCGTGTGAAAGTAGGTAATCGTCAGGCTCCTTATGCTGTAACGTCCAGAACCCCGGTGTCTCCGAAAGAGAACCGGGGTTCTGGCGTTTGGGCGCATTAAAATCGCAGCTCGTCAATTCAAGGCGCCAGCCAGGTTCCGCGCCATTCCCCTTCTTCAAACACCAGACTGGCGCGCCTATGCCCTGCGGGATTCAGATCGAGGTAGTCAATGCTCGATACGGTCACATCAATCAGACAGAAGTTTTCGAATCCCGCCGATGAGTTGGGATCCTCGGCGAGCGTCGTTGCATGCGCTTCGGCGGGAGACGCAACCGGTGTCGCGGGCGCAAGCGGCGTGCGATAGACGATCAACGTCCGAGGTCTGCTCGAGTCCCAGACAGCTCTCGTATCCGAGGGCGTCTCGACGATTCTCGCAACGCCGTGCAGCCTTATCTGGATGCCGCCGTCGAGATCGCAGCCGACGAGCGATACGCGCCGGTCGCGCCGCAATTCAGACACCTTTGTAGACCGCACGTCGGTATGAAACATGACTGAGCGCCGCTCGCGAGAGACACGGCGCAACACGACCGTCCGCACGGCAGGCGCACCGTCCAGCGCAATCGTCGCGACCTGCAGCATCGTGAAGGGCGAGCGCTCATTGCCCGCGTTTGCGCCCGCGTTCAGGCGTGCCCAGACCTCGTCGACGATCTGATCCATATCTGCCGCGCTACAGAGCACGCACGATGCCGCCGTCGACACGGATGTTTTGCCCCGTGATGTACCCCGCGGCATCCGACAACAGGAACGCGACCGTTTGTGCGATCTCCTGTGTCTTCCCGAATCGGCCAACCGGAATGCGGGCAACAATCTCGGGCGTTTCGGGCCAGCTGTCGATAAACCCCGGCAGCACGGAGTTGATTCGAATATTGTCCTTCGCGTAGCGGTCGGCATAAAGGCGCGTGAACGAACTCAACGCGGCGCGCAGCGCGGAAGAAACGGGCATGGCCTGCTCGGGCGCATCGGCGGCGAAGCTCGAGATATTCACCACCGCGCCGCCGCGTTGCTCGAGAAACGCAGGGGTCACGCGACGCAACACGCGAACGACGTTGAGCAGGATGAGATCGAGCCCGAGGTGCCACTGTTCGTCTGCAACAGAAAGCAGATCCCCCTTCGGCGGATGCCCCGTGTTGTTCACCACAGCGTCGATGCGGCCATATTTTTCGAGCGTTTCGCGGACGAACCGGTCGATACAGTCCGGCTCGGTCACCGAGCCGGTAAAGCCGAATCCGCCAAGCTCTCTCGCCAGTTCGGCCGCACTGCCGGAGGGTGACATCAAGGCCAGACGGTAGCCGCTGGCTGCCAGTTCGCGCGCGATCGCCGCGCCCATACCCTTGCCGGCCGCCGTGACGAGTGCGACTTTTTCTACTGCCATCGTGCTCTCTCCTTGAATTGGATTCAGCGCGTCAGAACTGCGCCGTATGGGAAATCGTCCAGAAACTGTATGGCGTTATGATTGGATTGTCGAATGATGTTTCTTATAGTCTGACAATAAAATTCTTCAGGTCCGATGGCGTGGATATCGCGGTGCGGCTCGGCAAGCCGCCGTTCGCGAAAGGCCTCGTCAGCGACCCGCTATTTCCGCTGCAGGTATTCGGCGTAGCCAGCCCGCAACTGCTCAAGCCCGATCACCCGGTGCACACGATCTCGGACCTGCAAAACTATGTGCTGCTCCACGACTGTCATGATCTGTGGCCGGAATATTTCAACGCCCTCGGTTGCACAAATGATGTGGGCGAGCTGAAAGGGCCGCACTTCAGTCAATCGTCGCTCGCCATCGATGTCACCATTGCGGGGCAGGGCATTGCACTCACGAGCGAACATCTCGTCGAGCGCGATATAAGCGCGTTGAACCGGGCATTCGCAGTCAGCAAGTTCTGCGCCACCGTCCGCATTGCAGTGCAGCGCCTCGCCGTGAGACAGCGCGTGCGCACGCATTCATCGTTCGATCACCTTGCCGGTGCATAATGACTGAACCGCCGATGCAGTCGATGACTATCCGCCAAGGAGTTCGTCATGCTAGCGAGGAACGAAGAATTCGTCGCCCATCTGCTCTCCGACGTCATGGAATTTGCGCGGGCGCGCTTGCCCGAGCCGACGTTCCAGACCGTCGAGCCTTTCCTGCGGCACTACTACGATTTCGCCGACGCGGAGGATCTGCGCAGCCGCAGCATCGCCGACCTCTACGGCGCCGCCATGGCGCACTGGCGAACCGCGCAGCGCTTTGTACCGGGCAGCGAGCGCATGCAGGTCTACAACCCGATCCTCGAACAGCACGGTTGGCATTCGGACCATACGGTCATCGAAATCGTGAACGACGACATGCCATTTCTCGTCGATTCGGTTTCCATGGCCGTCAACCGTCTGGGGCTCGCGCTGCATTCCGCGCTGCACCCCGTATTCCGGATCTGGCGCGGCAAGGACGGGACGATCGAGCGAGTAGACGAAGGCGGTGCTAGCGCCGGCGACGGGCAATCACAACTCGCCTCGTTCATCCATTTCGAAGTAGACCGCTGCGGCGATGCAGCAAAGCTCGACGAACTGCGCAGCGACATCGCCAAGGTGCTTGGCGACGTGCGGGCGTCGGTAGAAGATTGGCCGAACCTGCTCGAGGCCGCGCGCACCACCATCAAGACGATGAAAGCGCGCGAAACGAGCGCAGAGGACATCGAAGCGCGCGCGTTTCTCGATTGGATGGTGGCCGACCATTTCACTTTCCTCGGCCAGCGCGATTACGCGCTGGTCGCGCATGACGGCGGCTACGCCCTGCGTGGCGTGGAAGGCTCGGGCCTCGGCATTCTGCGCGAATCGCTGCGCGCGCCGGGCACGCCGGACATCACGCCGTTGCCGCCCGCGGCCGTCGACATCATCAGCGGCGCATGGCCCATTTTCCTGACGAAAGCGAACTCGCGCGCCACCGTACACCGGCCAGGCTATCTGGACTACGTTGGGGTGAAGCTAGTCGGCGCGGATGGCAAGGTGTGCGGCGAGCGCCGCTTCGTCGGCCTCTACACCTCGACCGCCTATATGGTCTCCACCGCCGAAATCCCGATCGTGCGGCGCAAATGCGCGAATATCGTGCAGCGCGCGGGCTTTCTGCCGAAAGGCCATCTGGGCAAATCGCTGGTGACGGTGCTGGAAACCTATCCGCGGGATGAACTGCTGCAGGCGAGCGAAGACGAGCTTTTCGACATCGCGCTCGGTGTGCTGCGCTTGCAGGAACACCAGCGCACGCGGCTATTCGTGCGGCGCGACCGCTTCAACCGCTTCGTTTCCTGCCTCGTATACGTCTCGCGCGACAAGTACAACACCGATCTGCGGCGGCGGATTGCAAACCTGCTCGTGGACGCCTTCAACGGCGTTTCCGTGGAGTTCACGCCGCTGCTTTCGGAGTCGGCAATCGCACGGATTCATTTCGTCGTGCACGCCGAACCCGGCTCGATGCCCGAAGTCGACACGCACGAACTCGAAGCGCGGCTCGTGCAGGTCACGCGCCGCTGGCAGGACGATCTGGCCGATGCGTTGCTCGACGCATTCGGCGAAGAGCAGGGCACGAGTCTCTTGCATCGCTACGCCGATTCGTTCCCGCCGGGCTATCGCGACGATTATCCGGCGCGCACGGCGGTACGCGATATCGAGCTGATCGAGCGCGTGCAGGGAACGCAGCGCATCGCGATGAATCTGTACCGGCCTATCGAGGCGGGCCCACGTACGTTCCGCTTCAAGGTTTATTGCACGGGCGAAGCGATCGCGCTCTCGCGCAGCCTGCCGATGCTGGAACACCTCGGCGTGCGTGTGGATGAAGAGCGGCCCTATGTGATCGAGGCGCCTTCTTGCGCGCCTGCTTGGGTCCACGATTTCGGCCTCGAACTCGCGGACGACGCCGAATTTGACATCGAGCGCGTGAAGGGCCTGTTCGAAGACGCATTCGAAAGCGTCTGGAACGCACGCATCGAAAATGACGATTTCAACCGGCTCGTGCTGCGCGCCTATCTGAGCGCGCGCGAAGTGACGATCCTGCGTGCCTATGCGAAGTACCTTCGCCAGGTGGGTTCGACATTCAGCGACGCCTATATCGAGCGTGCGCTAACCGGCAATCCGGCGATCGCCCGGCAGTTCGTCGAACTGTTCGTACTCCGGTTCGATCCGCGCGATTCACAGGCACGGGAAGAGCGCACGGCACTCATGCTCAAGGCCATTGATAGCGCGCTCGACCAGGTGCCCAATCTCGACGAAGACCGCATCCTGCGGCAGTTCCTCGGCGTGATCAATGCGACGGTGCGCACCAACTATTTCCGCCGCGAAGCCAATGGCGCAGAGCGGCCCTCGCTCTCGTTCAAATTCGACCCTTCGAAAGTGCCTGGCCTGCCCGAACCCAAGCCCATGTTCGAGATCTGGGTTTATTCGCCGCGCGTGGAGGGTGTGCACTTGCGCGGCGGGCGTGTCGCTCGTGGCGGCCTGCGCTGGTCGGATCGCCGCGAAGACTTCCGCACCGAAGTGCTGGGCCTCATGAAAGCCCAGATGGTGAAGAACGTCGTGATCGTGCCGGTGGGATCGAAGGGCGGCTTTGTCGTGAAGAACCCGCCGCCGGCGAGCGACCGCGAAGCATGGATGCGCGAGGGCGTGGCGTGCTATCAGACCTTCCTGCGCGGCCTGCTCGATCTTACCGACAATCTCGTGAACAACGCGATCGTGCCGCCGCCCGATGTCGTGCGCCACGATCCCGACGACCCCTACCTCGTCGTGGCCGCCGACAAGGGCACCGCCACGTTCTCCGACTACGCGAACGCGATATCCGCCGAATACGGATTCTGGCTCGACGATGCATTTGCCTCGGGCGGGTCCGTGGGCTACGACCACAAAAAGATGGCGATCACGGCGCGCGGCGCGTGGGAGTCGGTCAAGCGGCATTTCCGCGAAATGGGCGTGGATACGCAGGCCACCGATTTCACCGTGGTCGGCGTTGGCGACATGTCGGGCGACGTGTTCGGCAACGGAATGCTGCTCTCGCCGCATATCAAGCTCGTCGCAGCTTTCGATCACCGCCATATTTTCCTCGACCCGAATCCCGATCCGGCCGTGAGCCTTGCCGAGCGCGCGCGGCTCTTCGCGCTCGAACGCTCGAGCTGGGCCGACTACGACCCGGCTACGATATCGGCGGGCGGCGGCGTGTTCGCGCGCACCATGAAGACGATCCCGCTTTCGGCGGCGGTGCGCACGGCACTCGGCATCGAGGCGGCGGCGCTTTCGCCAACCGAGTTGATTCGCGCGATCCTGCTGGCGAAGGTCGACCTGCTCTATAACGGCGGCATTGGCACTTATGTGAAATCCGCGCGCGAGACCAACGCACAAGTCGGCGACAAAGCCAACGACGCGGTGCGCGTGAACGGCTCGGAACTGCGCTGCAAGGTCGTGGGCGAGGGCGGCAATCTCGGCGTCACGCAGCTCGGGCGCATCGAATTCGCGCAGCATGGCGGCCACATCAACACGGATGCGATCGATAACTCGGCAGGTGTAGATTGTTCGGACCACGAAGTCAACATCAAGATTCTGCTCGGACTCGTGGTAGCCGACGGCGAGATGACGACGAAACAGCGCAACGCGTTGCTCGCGGAGATGACCGACGAAGTCGGACTGCTGGTGCTGAGCGACAACTACTACCAGACTCAGGCGCTTTCGATCGCGGGCCGCTACGCCGTGGAGCTGCTCGATGCCGAATCGCGCCTCATGCGCTGGCTCGAACGCGCAGGACGTCTAAATCGCCATATCGAATTCCTGCCGACCGACGATGAAATCGCCGAACGCCAGGCCGCGAAACTCGGGCTCACGTCGCCGGAGCGCGCCGTGCTGCTCGCCTACAGCAAGATGTGGCTCTACGACGCGCTGCTCGATTCATCGGTGCCGGAAGACCCGCTCGTCGCGGACTTGCTGATCGACTACTTCCCGCAGCCACTGCAGCAGCGCTTTAGCGAACCCATGCATCGGCATCCGCTGCGGCGTGAAATTCTGGCGACGCATTTGACGAACGCGCTCGTGAACCGCGTGGGCTGCGCATTCGTGCACCGTTTGATGGAGGAAACCGACGCGCAGCCCGGCGAAATCGTGCGCGCGTGCATCATGGCGCGCGACGTATTTGGTCTGAACGATATCTGGCGCGCCATCGACGCGCTCGACAACCGCGTGCCCGACGACGTGCAGGCGCGCATGTTCGTCGACATCGCACGGCTGCTCGAACGCGCGGCGCTATGGTTCCTGCGGCATCTGCAGGCAGGCTCGGTGGACAACGATGGTGTGAGCACGCTGCTGGCACGCTGCCGCGACGCCGCTCAGCGCCTCGCGCCGCAATTGCCGACGCTGCTGCCCGACCCGGATCTCGAAGCGCTTTCGGCACGCCAGGGAGAACTCGTGAAGGCGGGCGTCGAAAATGCGCTCGCGCTGCGCGTGGCGAGTGGAGATATTTCGGTAGCACTGCTGGACATCGCGGATGTAGCGGCGGCGTGCGACCGTCCTCTTGAGCGCGTTGCGGCGGCGTACTTCGCTTTGGGTACGCGGCTCAATTACAGCTGGATTGGCGAGCGTGCGGCGACGCTGCCTACGCCGACGCATTGGGACACCATGGCGCGCGCGGCTGCGCTCGCCGAGGTGGCGCACCTCAAGCGCGCGCTCACCACGAGCGTGCTTGCACAAGGCTCCGAAACCGCGGACGCACAAACGCTCGTCGACGCATGGTGCGCTCAGCACGAGGCGGCGCTCGAGCGTTATGGGCAGTTGCTTACGGAACTGCGTGCTTCGAGCGGCGTGAGTCTTTCTGTGCTGCTCGTGATCGTGAGGGCGATGGCGGCGCTCGAAAGGACTTGAAGACTCGAACGATGACGGCGGTGCAAGCGGCTTACGCGGCGGCCGCTTCGGTCACCGCCTGCGTGCTCGCCACGGCCGCCGCATGCTCGCGAATCAGACGATAGACCGTCTCGCCGGGCACCGTCTCCGCCTCGAGCAACTGGTCGGCGATCGCGCGCAGCACCGGCTCGTTCGCACGCAGCAACGCGAAGCACGCGTCGTTGAGTTCGTGCAGCAGTGCGTTCGCGTGCTCGATCGCGCTCTTCAACTGCAAGCCCGCGACCTGCTGCGGCAGCGCCGCGAGGCTGAACAGATTGCCATCCGCATTGAAGCCGTGCTTCGACACCATGTCGAGGCTGATGCGCGAGGCCTCCTGCAAATCCTGCGCCGCGCCGCTCGACGCTTCGCCGAACATGAGCAGTTCCGCGTTGCGCCCGCCCAGCAGCACCTGGATTTCGTTACGCATTTCCGTTTCGCGATACAGGTACTTGTCCTGCATTTTCGTGATCAGCGCCACGCCCAACGCGCCGCCACGCGGCAAAATCGTCACTTCTTCGAGCACGCCGGTGCCGAGGAGGGCGGCGACGAGTCCATGTCCTGCTTCATGGATCGCAATGCGTGTGCGTTCGTCGTCCGAAAGCGCGCGCTCCGCGCCGTTGACGTCGCCAATGCGTGCAATCTTGATGGCCTCGAGAAAATGCACCGCGGCCACTTGCCGCTTGCCGGCCTTGCGCGCGACGAGACCCGCTTGATTCACGATCATCGAGAGCGTGGCCGGGGAAAGGCCCGTGGTCAGCCGTGCGAGCTGGTTGAAATCGAGGTCGTTGGCTTTCGACTTCAGATTGGCGGCGTAGAAGCGCAGAATTTCTGCGCGATCCTCCAGGTCGGGCAAACGCACCTGCACCGTGCGGTCGAAGCGGCCAGGGCGGCGCAGCGCTTCGTCGAGATTGTCCGGGTGATTGGTCGCGGCGACGATGATCACGCCTTCGTTCGACTCGAACCCGTCCATCTCCGCGAGCAGCTGGTTGATGATGCGGTTGCTTTCCGCTTCGACCGGGCCGCCGCCCGTATCGGTGCGCTTGCCCAGGCCGTCCGCCTCGTCGATGAAGATGACCGTCGGCGCGTTCTTGCGCGCGAGCTCAAACAGGCGCTTGACCTTCTGAATGCCCACACCGTAATACTTCGCGCTGAAATAGCTGCCCGTGATGGCGATGAAATTCGCGCCGCATTCGCCTGCAAGCGCCTGCGCGAGACGCGTCTTGCCGACGCCCGGGCCGCCTGTCATGAGCACGCCGCATGGCGCGCGCACGCCCATGCCCGTGAACTGCGCGGGCTCGGTGAGCCACGCGCGCACGTCGGCGAGCGCGGCTTTCGCCTCGCCTGCGCCGATCACGTCGTCGAAGCGCAAAGTCGGCGATTCGCCGAGCAATTGCGCGCCGCCGCCCATTTCGCGGCGCATGAACCACAGCAGGCCGCCTAGCATCAGCACGGGGAGTAGCAGACTGAACGCGTCGCGCACACGGTCGAGGGCTTCTGTCCAGCGCTCGGCGCCGATGCGCACATCGGCGTGCGGCAGCCAGACGAGTTGCCAGGGCGGCGTCGCGCCCGGTTTCAGATCGCCGAGCAGCAGGGCGTTCGCGAACGCGCCATTGTGATCGGCCACATAATACTTTTCGCCCTTGATCGTCGAGACGAGAATTGCTTCGCGGCTCACGCCAATTGCGGCGACATCGCGGTCGCGAATATCGCGCAGCAATTCCGAGGCATCCTTCTCGCGCTTCGTCCATGGCGATGCGTCATGCCGCATCGCGCTGGCGACACCCGTAAGCGCAGCCGGCTGGGACTGCGCAAGATTCGCTTGATGGCGCCAGTAGAAAAAGCCAGACGCCGCCGCGAGCGCCGCCGCGCATACACCCAACGCCGCGTATCGGCCAAAGCGTGACCACCGCGAATTCCTTGCCGGTTTCATGAATCCTTTCCTGCCTGGCGCCGCCGTGACGACGCCAGATAATCTATCGTGGGACTGGAGGCGCTCGAACGTCTCGCCTTGCGTAGTCCATGGATAGTCAGGAATACGAAAACGACCCTTTTAATCGCGCTGCTCCAATAGGATTATGCCTGCGTTAGGCGGCCCGCGAAAAAGGGGATTGACGGATAAATACCTTTTAATCCGGTGATTTAGCCTGGCTGCGTGGTTTCTTAGGGGGCGCGAACGGCGATGTACGCCTGTGTGGCGTGCTTCGCCATGCGGTCGGACCGCGGGCAGAATAAAGATAAATGGGGCGAGCGTCGCTATTCGTTCGCTCGCTGCGCAACGTGGGCTATCCGGTCCCGCACAACACCGATCGCCTGCTTGAGCGCGTAGACGTCCTGAAAATAGCGGTACGGAATGCGTATCCGGCTCGCGTTTGCGTCGATGTTTTCGATTTCTTCGCTCCATTGCGCGATCTGCGAGGGGCTCGGCTCGCTGTTGCTCCACACTTCGTCTTCGAGTGCCTTGATTTCGCGGTACCAGACGACGAGCCGTTTTTTCATCCGTGCTTCGAGCAACCGCGGCAATGCCTGAAGCAAGCCAATCAGGAGCGCCGCGAACGGCACGAGGATCAACAGCCGTCGTTCGATCACGCTCGCGAGCCAGAACGGCAGATAGCGGTACAGGAACGGCTGGCCGGATTTGAAGTAGCGGACGCTTTCGTCGGAGAGCGGGAATTCTTCCGTCTTCAGGTTAGGGAAGGTGCCGAGCGGCGTGAAGTAATCTTCGCCACCGTGAACGGAGTGAGCCGCGTCGAGCAGCAGATAGACGAGCGCCGGATGCAGCGTGTCTTTCGAGACCAGCAGCGCCGTTGCCGCGAGCAGCGTGACGTCGGTGCGCGGCAGATCATCGGCGACACTCGTCGACGCGCGGGGCAAGACGATCTTCGAAAGCGATGGGAACTTCTGAACCAGCGCGTCTGCCTGGGCGAAACTCATCAGTTTGAGATCGCTGTTCAGCAGGATCTTCTGCATCTCGGCGTCGGGCCGGCCGATGAAGAAAGCCGCGTCGATCTGACCGCTTTCGAGCCCTTGATACGCTGCCGGCGCATCCATTTGCAGCAGGGTGGAGTTCTGGCTCGTGATGCCGCTGTAGCCGAGCAATACCTGCGCGACATTGAGCAGGCCACTGCCGGGCACGCCCGTCGAAATCTTCTTGCCACGAAGCTGCGACAGCCGGTCGACCGTCGTGTCGCCGCGATAGAACACCCAGATCGGTTCGTACGACACGGCAGCGATCGTCTGCAGACCGTCGGTCTCCTTCGGGTTGGTGGTACCCGACTGGATGAAACCGACTTCATAGGCGCTGTTCGGGTCTCTCAACCGCTCATAATTCTCCACCGCGCCGGAGGAACTGCGGATATCGAGCTTGATGCCCGCACGCTTCAGGATGGGCGCATAGCGATCCGCAAAGCCACGATAGATGCCGTTGTCAGCGCCGCTGGTCATGACGATGGTGCGTTGGAACGCGGGTGCGGCCACGATCGCCACCACCCAGCCAAACGCAGCCAACAAAATGATTACGCCGACGATCAGGAAGCGCCGCCTCGCCCTGGTCATGGGTGCTGTCTGGCTGCGATGCAGTGCCGGATTGTGTCGGGGCATCGTTATGTACGCCTCCAGGATGCAACGCAGCAAGGATCGCGGTGCGTCGTGGCTCGCTCTGATCGTTATGCTGAGCTTATTGCCGTTGCCGCTCGGGGTGAGTATGCCACGGCGAGGGAATCTACCTTCGCATCGAGGACGCAGCGTTTGCGGGCAGGCTTGCCGGTGTACCCTTCCTGTCTGGTGATCGGTAATCGCGGATCAAAGATATAGGTCGTAGTGCAAATTAATATTGGAAGCGATGGATTCGCCTTTTTACTTGACATACCTTCATGGCGTTTACTTGGCTCCGTCACATCGACCCACCGAGCCAAAGCGCGACGCCAAAGGCTGACCGGATCGATTCGCACTGAAATTTCCCGGGCGGCGCCTGAGCTGGCATCCCCTTCGCCGATCAGTCGCCGCTGTCGCTCGAAGCGTCGATCGCGTTCAGCAAATGACGCAGTGCATGGCCTGCAGCGACGGACTCTTCCGGATCGAGCATCGCCGTCAGCGCGTTCAGCCGGCCGACCCGCTCGTCCAGTGCACGATCGATGCACGCCAGGCCTTCTTCCGTCAGTTCCACTTCGAGCCGCCGGCGGTCATTCGGATCGGGCAGACGGCGCACCAGGCCCTTGTCTTCCAGCCGGTCCAGCAGCACGGTCATCGTGCCGGTCGTAAGGATGGCGATGCGGCTCAGGTCCGACGGGGATGCCGTTTTGGGGTAGCGCCGACGCAGCGCCGCCAGCACCTGGAACTGGCCCGAGGTGATGCCGTGCGCCTGGGAAAGCTTGATCAGCTCTCGCTCCAGCACGCCGCCCAGACGGATCACTCTGATCAGCATGTCGGCGTGTTGCAGATCCAGGTCAGGGCGCGCCGTACGCCATTCGGCGAGAAATTGGTCCACATAGTCAAGGGTAGTCATACGCGAATTTTACTTGGCTCCAAATAACTTCGCAATTGATTGCTTGACATCAAGATACTCGATGACTAGTATTCGCTCATGGTCTGACCGGGGACAACAACCGGCCGACATCAGAAAGACAATGAAATGGGCGAGACACGACATGGCTTTTGATTCCTCGTGCGGGTTTCCTGCGCAACCGGGCGATAGCGCCGCAATCTCTGGCGGCTCGGTTCGAGCGGCCTTTGACGCAACGTCGGACCGCTATCCGGCGCATCCTTTTCTCCACATTCCCGCGCAAGCAACGGCGGGGTACGGGGGGCAAGCGGTGGACTGGGAATACGGCGAAGCAGCCGTTCGCGTGCAGGCGCTGGAGGCCGATTTCCGCGAAGCTGGCCTGACGCGCGGCCATCGCGTCGCCGTGATGCTCGACAACCGCGCCGAGTTCTTCCTGTGCTGGCTGGCGCTCAACGGCATCGGCGTGTCGATCGTGCCGCTCAACGCAGAGCACAGCGCTGCGGAGATGGCGCATGTGCTGCGCGACAGCGCGGCCGTGATGGTGGTCACGCTGGAAAGACGAAGGGCGGCACTGGAACCCGCACTGCACCTCGCACTGGCCGGCACCGACAGGGCATTGCCGCCGGTTTGCTGCCTCGGCGACGACGCGCCCCGGGTGCCGGTGCTGCCCGGCACGTTCGCAGCCAGCACGGACGAGTGTGCGTTGGTCTATACCTCGGGCAGCACCGGTTTGCCGAAGGGCTGCATGCTCTCGAATGCCTACATGCTGTCGTTCGGCCGCTGGTACCTGTCGCTCGGCGGCCTGTGCACGATCGAGCCCGGTGCCGAACGCCTGATCACACCGTTGCCGCTGGTGCATATGAACGCGCTGGCCTGCTCATCGATGGCGATGATCCTGAGCGGCGGTTGCATCATTCAGCTTGACCGTTTCCACCCCGGCACCTGGGCGCAGACCGTCGCTCAGAGCGGCGCCAGGCACTCGAATGGTACGACTTCTTTCTATATGGCACGGCCGCGGCGCTGATCTTCGGCAAGCTGTTCTTCCCGATCGGCACGGACCCGCTGGTGGGCACGCTGGCGGCCTTCGGCGGCTTCGCGGTGGGGTTCGTCGCGCGCCCGCTCGGCGGCGTGATCTGCGGTCACGTGGGCGACCGCTACGGCCGCAAGCTGGTTCTGGTGCTGACGCTGGTCGTGATGGGGCTTGCCACCGCCCTGATGGGCCTCATGGGCATGCTGCAGTTGCTGGATGACACCGCGCGGGCGCAAGCGCTGTGCGCCTTCGCCGACTCTACGGCCCGGCACGGCAAGCGCAGCATTCTCGCCTATCTCGACGGCCTGCCCGGCCGCGGGGCGGGCGACGGCAATGCGCTGCTCGATCTGATCTGCGAAACGTCGCCCGCGCTTGGCTGGGGGCGGTGGGACTTCGAGCGCAGCGGCGATGGTCTGGTTCTCAATGTTTTCAACAGCCCCTTTGCCGCGGGCTACGGGTCGGCGGCCCAGCCGGTCTGCGCGCCGATCGCAGGCATGTTCCGCACCGTCGCCGCGATTGTGTTGGGGCAACCGGTGCGGGTGCAGGAAACCGTGTGCGCCGCCGTGCACCCACATGCCACTTGCCGTTTTGTCGCGCGCCCGGCACTGGCGAGCAACGAGGAAGGAGACTTGACATGACCCGCTACCGGGACGATGCCGGCGCCATCCGCGCGCTGGTGCAGGAAGACCGCGTGCACCGCGACGTCTACCTCAGCGAGGAATTGTTCCGCCTCGAGCAGGAACGCTTGTTCCAGCGCAGCTGGAATTACGTCGGCCACGAAAGCCAGGTGCCCGAACCGGGCGACTACTACACCACGGAGATCGCCGGCCAGCCTCTGATCCTGGTGCGCCAGCCGGACCGCAGCCTGCGGGTGCTGATGAACCGCTGTGCCCACAAAGGTGCGCGACTCGTTTGCCAGGTGCAAGGCAACACCGGCAAATTCTTTCGTTGTCCATACCACGCGTGGGCCTACAAGACCGATGGCGCCTTGCTGGCCGTGCCGCTGAAGACTGGCTATGAACACACCCGCATGCACGCCTGCGAGTCCGGAGCTGGCCTGGTGGCGCCACGCATGGCGGTGCATCGCGGTTTCGTCTTCACTTGTTTGTCGGCGGACGGCCCGGAGTTTTTGGATTACCTCGGTCCCGTGCTGACGGTGCTCGACAGCCTCGCCGACCGCTCCCCCATGGGCGAACTGCAAATTGCCGGCGGCTGCCTGCGCAGCGTGATGCGGTGCAACTGGAAGATGTACCTCGAGAACGTCAATGATTCGGTGCACCCGGTTTCCACGCACGAGTCGGTCTCGGCGACGGCCAGGTCCGTGCAGGACACTCAGCCGGCCGATGCGCCGGAGTCGATAGCCCTGCAGCAACTGCTGCCATTCGGCTCGGGCTATGACTTCTTCACGAGAACTGGCGCGCGTATCTATCCGAACGGGCACAGCGTGCTGGGGATCCACGCCAGCATCCATTCGGGATATGACATGCCGGAGGATTACCGGCAGGCGCTGGAGGCGGCCCATGGCGCGCAGCGAACAGCTGAAATTCTCGGCTTCGCGCCGCAGAACGTGGTCCTGTTTCCGTCACTCGCGCTCAAGGGATCGCCGCAGACGCTGCGTGTGATCAAGCCGCTGGGCGTGGACCGTACGCTGGTCGAGGTCTGGGCGCTGGCACCCAAAGGAGCGCCGCAGGTGCTACTGGAGCGCACGCTGACCTACAACCGGCTGACGTTCTCGCCGATGTCGGTGGTGGCACATGACGACATCCATATTTTCGAGGGCGTCCAGAGATCGCTAGCCGCCCAGGGCAATCCATGGATCAGCCTGCACCGTGAGTACCGCGACGGCGAACAGCTGGAGCCGGAGCAGGAGGTGAGCGGCACTAACGAACTGCTGATGCGCAACCAGTTCCGCGCGTGGGCGACGCTGATGACGGCGGATGCGAAAGGAGCATCGGCATGACTGGCTCCGACGCAACGATCGAACTGGTGGTCGACGAAGTGATTCCGCTGACCGGCACCATCACCGAGTTCCGTCTGCGGGATCCGGCGGGCAGGGCGCTGCCGGGGTACACCGCGGGCGCCCATCTGCGCGTGCGGGTCGCGCCTGGCGGCACCGCGGACTGGCGGCATTACTCGTTGATCAACGGCACGGTGGGCGCCACGCTGGCGCCTGAGGTCTACCGCATCGCCGTGCGGCGCGAAGACAATGGTCTGGGCGGCTCTCGCTGGATGCACACCATGCTGAAGCCTGGCAGCCGGTTGCTGACCAGCCAGCCGCGCAACGCCTTTGTGCTCGACGTGGATGCCGAAGACGCCGTGCTGATTGCCGGTGGCATCGGGGTCACGCCCATTGTGTCGATGGCGGCCGCGTTGGCGGGCGCCGGGCGGCGCTACCGCGTGCACTACAGCGCCCGCGACACCCGCCAGCTGGCATTTGCGCAGGAACTGCGCGGCATCGCCGGCGCGCACCTATCGCTTTACGCCGACGAGGGCGTACTGCCGGTGCTGGATATCGCGGCACTGTTGCAAGGCTTGCGTCCCGGCCAGCCCCTCTACGTCTGTGGCCCGGCGGGGATGATCGACGCGGTGCTGGCCCAGGCGTACGCGCGCGGGTGGGCTCGTGAGGACATTCACTTCGAGCGGTTTGCCGCGCCGCCTGCCGCGGCGTCCGACACCGGCTTTGAAGTCGAGCTGCGCCAGTCGGGTCGCACGCTCACGGTGGCGGCCGGGGAATCGATTCTTGACGCCATGCTGGAGGCGGGCCTCGACCCGCTTTACGACTGCAAGCGCGGTGAATGCGGGCTGTGCCGGACGACGGTGCTGGAAGGGGCACTCGATCACCGCGACTATTGCCTCAGTGAGTCGGAACGGCAGGCAGGCAATGTGATGCAAATCTGCGTGTCGCGCGCCGGCTGCGGGCGGCTGGTGCTCGATGCATGAAGGGGAGCGGGAACATCATGGGTCAATACCGGGACAATCCGGAAGCCCTGCGCCGGCTGGTGCAGGACGAGCAGGTCCATCGGGACGTCTATCTCGATGAGGAGGTCTTCGCGCTGGAAATGGAGCGGCTCTGGTCACGGGCGTGGGTGTACGTCGGTCACGACAGCCAGGTGCCGCAAGCCGGCGACTTCATCACGGCGGACATCGCGGGGCAGCCCGTCATCATGGTGCGGCAGCCCGATGGCACGGTGAAAGTCCTGCGCAACCGGTGCGCACACAAGGGCGCCCGGCTAGTTTCGCAGGCCAGCGGGAATGTCGGTCGCTTCTTCCGTTGCCCGTATCACGCGTGGACGTACAAGACGGATGGCGCGCTGCTGTCGATACCGCTGCGGCAAGGCTACGAGGGCACCAGCCTGGATGCCTGCCCCGCGAGCCAGGGCATGGGGGCGTTGCGGCACGTGGCGAGCTATCGCGGTTTTGTGTTTGCCCGCCTGGCTGACGACGGTCCGGCGTTCCACGCGTACTTTGGCGAGGCGCTGACGTCCATCGACAACATGGCCGATCGCGCGCCGGAGGGCGAGCTTGAAGTCGCGGGGGGCGTACTGCGCTACACCCACGACTGCAACTGGAAGATGTTCATCGAGAACCTGAACGACACCATGCACCCCATGGTGGCGCACGAGTCGTCTGCGGGCACGGCAAGACAGCTGTGGGCCGGCAAGCCGCACGACGAGCCCCTGCCGATGGCGATCGAACAGCTGGTGCCCTTCACATCGGGCTATGCGTTCTCCGACGAGATGGGCGTGAGGGTGTTCGCCAACGGGCACAGTTACACGGGAGTCGGCACGGTGTCATTGCATGCCAATTATGTCCGCATGCCCGAATACGAGGAGCGCATGGCCGAGGTCTATGGTGTGACACGTGCCGCGGAGATCCTCGCAACGGTGCGGCACAACACCGTCTTCTATCCGAGCCTGACCATCAAGGGCGCCATTCAGGCGATCCGCGTAGTGCGGCCGGTGGCGCCCGGCAAGACGATCGTGGAATCGTGGACTTTCCGCCCCAAGGGTGCGCCGGAGGACCTGTTGCGCCGTACGCTGATGTACACGCGACTGATCAACTCGCCGATGTCCGTAGTCGGCCACGACGACCTGCACGCCTACCGCGCGATGCAGGAAGGGTTGCGTGCGGGCGGCAATGAGTGGGTGAGCCTGCACCGCAACTTCGATGCCTCCGAAGTCGGGCAGGAGGACACCACCGCCAACGGCACGAGCGAAATCTCCATGCGCAATCAGTTCCGCGCATGGGCCCGATACATGTCACCGGAAATCCAGTCAGGAGATAAAACAAAATGAGCCAGCCCCAACTCACGACGCTGCCCGCACGGGATGACCTGATCGCCTTCGTCTATGAAGAAGCACGGCTGATCGACGACAAACGCTTCGACGATTGGCTCGCGCTCTTCGCGGACGACGGCCGCTACTGGATTCCGCTCGTGCCGGGCCAGCAGGATGGCATTAACCACGCGTCGCTGATGTACGAAGACCGCCTGCTGCTTCAACTGCGCATCGAGCGCATGCGCAGCCCGCGTGCTTTCTCCCTGCAGCCGGAAAGCCGTTGCCTGCACGTGCTGCAGAGTCCGGAAGTGGTGGTGCAGGACCACGAGAGCGGTACGTACCTCACGCGCACCCGCTACATCTACGTGCCGAGCACACCCTTGTGCTGCGCGACGGCATGCTGAAGGTGCGGCAGAAACGGGTCAACCTGCTGAACTGCGACGCCGCATTGCCCTCGGTCCAGCTTTTTATGTAGAGCTACCGGCGGCGCGCGGCGCGCCGCTGAATACCCAGTCTGCTTCTGTCGCGGTAAGCGCAAGAGTCGGTTAGTTCAAATACGATACGTATTCCTTCTTCAGCCAGTTAAATCATGGCGGAATCGATATTGTGTCACCCGTTGCCTCGTGCGAGAATTATGTAATCCAGATTAATTTCGATCGACCGTGATGCTAAAAATCGCTGCCAAATGGTTCGAGTGCAAGCAGTTAGACGACGACGTCTATCTGTTCTGGGAGCCACATGTGATTCCCTTGTTCCGGTGCAACATCTGGTACGTGCGTGGCCGTGATCGCGATCTGATTATCGATTCTGGAATGGGCTTTTCGAGCCTCAAGGAGGCCGGCAAGCACCTGTTTGGCAAACGCACGGCAGCGATCGCGACGCACGCGCATCTCGATCACGTGGGCAATCTTCACGAGTTCGACGAATGCATGGTCCATCGGCTCGAGGCGCCGGGGCTGCGTAATCCGCAATGGTCATATACGCTCGCGGACGACCGCTTCAATCCCGAGTACTTCAAGAGTGCATTTGCCGATTTCCCTTACGAGGGCTCCGTGGTGGATGCGTTGCCGCACGCGGGATATGAACTCGCGAGCTGGCACATCAAGCCAGCTCATGTGACACGCGAACTCGTCGACGGCGACATCATCGATACGGGCGACCGGCATTTCGAGGTGCTGCATCTGCCGGGGCATTCACCGGGCAGCATCGGCCTTTGGGAAGCGCGTACACAAACGCTATTTTCGGGGGATGCGATCTATGATGGCCCGTTGATCGACGACCTTCATCACTCGTCGGTGCCCGATTACGTGAAGACCATGCAGCGTCTCGCGCGTTTGCCAGTCAAGGTCGTCCACGGCGGCCATGACGCGAGCTTCAGCAGGGAGCGGCTCCTCGAACTCGTTGGTACGTATCTCAAGCGCGTCGGTGCGTGAGTGGGGGGCGCCGCATGCCGGCGCTCGCTTCGATGCCGCTCAGAAGGCGTAAATGAACTGCATGGCGAACAAGTCATTCGCCTTGGCATACGATCCATCATTGCGGAGGAAGACCCGGTTGTTTGCCCAATCGTGCCGATACTCGACCTTCACCGTAATCTGCTGCGTCGGATAGAAGAGCAGATTCAGCGCAACGTCCTGACGAACCGCCCCCTTGCATTCGAATCCGAGGCCGCCGTTTGCCTTCGAGTTTGCCAGGCAGTCCGCGCCAATGCCAAAGCCGTTGTAAGGGTCCATGCCGTTGCCGTTCAGGAATATGCCCCCACCCCCACCACCGTTCTGGCTATTGACGAGGAAGTCGTAGCGCGCGGTGGCGCCCATGCGGCCAACGACCGGCATCGAGAACTTGCGGTGTGCCAGCAATGACAAGCCATACCACTGTGCATTGCCGCCATTGAACGCGGCGCGTTGCTGCGTGCCATAGTCGGCCTCGGCATTGAACTGCGCATCGGCAAGCGTGTAAGTGGCGTCGAGCTCGCCGAATATGAAGTATCCGCCCGAACTCGATGCCTGGCCGCCCGCTCCATAAACGGTGCGGCCTGTCACCGGATCGTGGGCGCTCGGCAACGTCTGCCGGCCGATGGTGAACGAGCCACCGGTGTCGAGCGCCGTGGACCACGTATAGTCCGCTCGCGCGGCGAAGCTCGGCACGCGGTTGCTTGTCGTGACAGGGTCGCCAAGCGCATTCTGTCCTGTCTGCGTGACGGCGCCGTAGGTCCGGGCCTGTTCATTGCCGAGCATGAACTTCCAGGACCAGTTACTGGCTTGGGGCGTGTAATTGAGGCCGACGCCGACGTAGGCTGCCGGGTCCGAGAAGTCATAGAGCAGGTTATGGGTCAGAGTCAGCGTTTGCGTGGACAGCTGATATTCATATCCGCCGAACGCGCTCATCAGTCCGGCAAGGAAGGTCGTCGTGCCCGACAACGGCACGGTGACGAATGCCGTGTTGAGAATGTTGTTGCCAATGTTGCCATGCTCGTTTGCCAGCAGCGAAATGCCATTGCCCCGATTGGGCATCAGCGAGAATTCGGCCGATGGCGCCATGGGGCCGACACCGAACGTCTTCTTGATGTTGAGGTAGACGTCGCCGATCGTGCCGTTGAAGTACGTATAGGATGACTCGTGATTCGCGAAGAGAAACGACGAGGTCCTGGCGGCCCGGTTATAGACGTACGCGGGATCGATATATCCGGTCACCGAAAGTCCGGCGAGCGGTCCCGAGGTGGCGGCATCGGAGAGCGAGTCGACTTTCAGCTGCTGGCTCGCGAGCTGCTGCTTCATGTCGGCGACGTCGTCGTTGGTCAGCCTTGCAGGCGCGTTTCCGTAGCCGGATGCCGACGCATCGACGATTTGTGGCGCGTTTGCAGCGGGCGGTTTTGCGGCGAGTTCGGCCTTCAGCGACTCCACCTCCTTCTGCAGCGCCTTGAGTTCTTGCTGCAGTCCTTCGATCCGCGCGGAGATCGGATCGGCTGTCGCGAGACACGGGACGGTGCCGCTCACGAACAGGCAGATCAGTTTCCATCGCATGGGAAGTCTCCTTACTGTGTGGCCTTTTAAAGGGCAAAGCGAGTCCCTATCCGGGCCCAAATCGGTTGGCGTCGGGGGGGAGTGGTGCAGCCGCCCGCCAAGGCTTGCCGGCGAAGCGGCAAGCCATTAGTCAGTTCGCGACGGTGTCGTCGGGGGCTGAAGTGCTGTTATGGCGGCGTGCCGCCGCCGTGTGACAGGCGCGACCTTAGCGGCCGTCCTTCAGTTGCGACCAAAGACGCGTTTCCAGACGCTTGATTGCCGCGGGCAGCGGCTGTTGCATGAACAGCGTTGCAAGGACCTCGGGCTTTGGATAAACCATTGGGTCGTCGAGCAGCTCGGGTTTGACGAACTTCGAAGCGGCGCTGTCGGCGTTGGGGTAGTAAATCGTGTTGGTTATCGCTGCGTGAACTTCAGGCCGCTCGATGTAGTTGATCCACTTGAGCGCCGCGTCCGGATGAGGCGCGTCCTTCGGGATCGCCATCATCTGGAACGAGACCGGTGCACCGCTCTTCGGTATGACGTACGCCAGCACGATATCTTTGTGTGCCTCGCGCACGCGGCTCGCAGCCATCTTGACGTCGCCCGACCAACTCACCCCGAAGCAGATGTCCCCGCCGGCGAGGTCATTGATCCATGAATAAAGGGCGAATTGCGTCACATAAGGGCGAATGCTCTTCAGCAATTCATAGGCGGCCTGATAATCAGCCGGATTGTGACTGTTCGGATCCTTGCCGAGATAGTGCAGGGCGATGGAAAACATGTCGGTCGGCGAGTCGAGCAGCGAGACGCCGCAGCTCTTCAACTTGCTCAGGTATTCCGGCTTGAACAGGACGTCCCAGTTGTCGAGCGCGACGGAGGGTCCGAGTGCCTTGCGCGCCTGGCTGACGTTGTACGCGAGACCGGTCGTGCCCCATGCCCAGGGCACGCCGTATTGATGTCCCGGGTCGGCCGCGTCGGTCAGCTTCAACAGTTGCGGATCCAGGTTGGCAAGGTTCGGCAGCCTGGACTTGTCCAGCTTCAGGTAGATCCCCGCGGCCGCTTGCGCACCGAGGTAGCTCGACGAAGGCACGACGATGTCGTAGCCAGACGAACCGGTAAGCAGCTTCGCCTGCAACGTATCGTCGCTATCGAACACGTCGTAGCGGACGTGGATGCCTGTCTCCTTCTCGAAGTTTGGTACGGTATCCTGAGCGATAAAATCGTCCCAGTTATAGACGTTGAGTGTGTTCTCGTCTGCGAGCGCTGTCGTCGCGAATGCACAACAGGTGAGCAAGGCGAGCGCTATCCGTAAATTCGGTGCTGGCATGATGTCTCCGATAGGGTCTATGGTCGTTATAGTGAGTTGGCGCGTTCAGGGGTGGGGTTGCTTGCGCATGAGGAACAGAATGTCGGCCGCGAGATGCGCGGCCGCGAGCGCGGTGACATCGCTCTGATCGTAGGACGGCGCCACTTCCACGACGTCGGCGCCGACAAGCTGAATCCCGTCCAGCTCGCGCACGATCTCCAGTGCCTGCGCCGAGGAGAGTCCGCCCGCGACGGGCGTGCCGGTGCCCGGGGCGAAGGCAGGATCGAGACAGTCGATATCGAAGGTCAGATACACGGGGGCATCGCCTACCACCTCGAAAATCCGGTCGACCACAGCTGCTGTGCCGTGACGATGCACCCAGGGGGCATCGAGTACGCGTACACCCATGAAGTCGCTGTTCCAGGTCCGGATGCCGACCTGAACCGACCGCGCCGGATCGATCAGGCCTTCGCGGATCGCCTTGTAGAACATCGTGCCGTGATTGAGCGAATCCGCGTGCTCGTCGGGCCATGTATCGCAATGCGCGTCGAAATGAATCAGCCCGAGGGGGCGGCCGAAACGTTCGACGTGTGCGATCAACAGAGGGTATGTGATGTAGTGGTCGCCGCCCAGCGTCAGCATCTTGGCCCCTGAGGCAAGGATAGTGCGGGCGTGGGCCGCAATGGCATCGCGGATCGTCCACGGCCGATGCGCATCGAACCAGCAGTCGCCATAGTCGATCACGTTCAGTGCGTCGAGCGGCGCAAGGCCCCATGGATAAATGCCCAACTCCGCCAGTTGTACCGAGGCCGCACGCACGGCAGCGGGGCCGAGGCGCGCGCCGGGGCGGTAGGTGGTTGCAAGGTCGAGCGGCACACCGGAAATGGCAACGTCGACGCCGATGAGATCACGGCTATAGGGGCGACGCAAGAATGACAGCGGTCCGGCGTAGGTCGGCGAAGCGGGGTCTTGCTGCTGCGGGGAACGATTGGTTGCTTGCGCGGAGTCGGTGGCGAATGGGTCTTTTTGCAAGGCGGAGGTCATGATCTCGGTATGTAAGGTGCCAGTAAATCGATTCATATGACTTGTCGTCTTTTCAGACGGAATTCCATAAACGCTATGATTCGCCGGACACAATTGATATAAAAGCGAAGGATTTTTCTGGAACGATCGATTTCGTTCATACCTCGATGCGAAGACTTCCACCTCTCCAGGCATTGCTGGCCTTCGATTCGGCGGCCCGACTGGGCTCGTTCACACGTGCGGCTCAGGAGCTGTCGCTGACCCAGTCCGCGATTAGCCATCAGATCCTTCAACTCGAGGAATGGACCGGGCAATCTCTCTTTTTGCGTGTGGGCCGGGGCGTCGTGTTGACCGCGGCCGGCAAGCTGTTTGCGCAGACAGTGGCCGGCGCGCTCGCGCTGCTGAGCGACGGCCGCGAGAGGATCGAGCCGTATGGCAACCCCGATTCGGTGCTGCTCTATTGCCCGCCGGAATTTGCCTCGGGCTGGCTGATTCCGCGCATGGACGAACTGACGGCCGCGATGCCGAACGTCGAGATCTGGCTGGTGACCGATATGGAGGTCACCGAGATCGACCGCGTCGACATCGATCTCGTGATATCGGCCAAGCCGATCAAGTCGCCGGATGTCGAATGCCTGCTGCTGATGGAGCAAGAAAAAGTGGCGATCTGCGGACCCGAGACTGCGAGCCGGCTGTATCACGCGCCGTTTCCCGAGGTGCTGGCGCGTGCACCGCTGCTCGTGCACGAACAATCACAGGAATGGGCACCCTGGTTGCCCGAACTGCGGCGCAGCGGTCTGCAAACCCGGCGCGTCATGACGAGTGCCGATCCGCATTTGCTCGTGGCGGCTGCGCAGCGGGAGGCCGGCATTGCCATGGTCTCGCAGCTGTTCGCGAGCGAAGCGCTGGCGCAACAGCGCGTATGCCGACTGCCACAGGTGCCTGGGGTTGCAATGCCGCCTCTGTGGCTCATGAAATCGAAGCTGCCCGCGCGCTCGACGGCGGTCGAGCCCGCCTTCCGATGGATTGCATCGGCATGCGGTGCCTGCGTCGATGATGCGTCCACGCCGATGCAGTGATTTCACAACACATCAAGCACCGCGGCGCGCGAGATCAACAGATCGATGCACGTTTTCCGCGTTCATCTTGACCATCGGAAAATCTGTGGTATCGTTCCCAAATCAAAATCGATAAGCGAACAGGAGACCAGCCATGGAGTCCCTCAACGGACGCAGGCCGACCGTCATCGACGTAGCGAAGCGTGCAGGGGTCTCCAAAAGTACTGCGGCACGGGTGCTGTCGGACGCGCCTAACATTTCCGATTCGGCGAGAGAGCAGGTGCTGCTGGCTGCGAAAGCGCTGGGCTACACACGTAATGAACTGGCGGTCAGCATGCGTTCGGGCCGCAGCGGCATGCTGGGGCTTGTCTTGCCGGACATCGCGAATCCGTTTTGGGGCGAGGTTGCGCGGGGTGCACAGGATCGGGCCGCGGATGCAGGGGTTTCCATCCTGATCTTTTCGTCCAACTGGAGCGCGGAAAAGGAAAGGATGCATTTGAGCACCATGATGCAGGCGCGTGTCGATGGCGCGATCATTAATCCGGTCGCCGACCAACTCGGCGATCTCGAGCGTTTTGGATTGCCTTGCATCATGATTGGATCGAGCGCGGAGCGGTTTCCCGACAGTGCTTCGATTGGCTCGGACATTGCACAAGGCGTGGCTCTGGGCATGGATTACCTGCGTTCCAAAGGCCATCTTCGGCCCGCCCTCATCGTCGGACAGTGCACGCGCCTTGCCCGTGCGCGGTTTTTGCGCGCGGTACACGAACATTGCATCAAGCATGACATCGATCCCGTCACCCTGCCCGTGGAAGACGCCGACTACACGACGGAAGGCGGCGCACTCGCTATGCGACGTTTGCTGGAGCGGCATGAGGGCGGACATCTATGTGTGTTCGCCGCGAACGACCTCATGGCGCTCGGGGCGATGGGCGCCGTTCGAGAAACGGGTTTGCATTGTCCACAAGATGTGTCGATTCTTGGCTTCGACGGCATTCAAGCGGGCGCATTCGCGTGGCCAGGACTCACAACGATAGAAAAGCCCGCTCGTCAGATCGGCGCCGAGGCCGTCGCGCAACTCCTCAAACGCGATGTCGAGGCAGCCCAAGGCTCGCGGATTTATCTGCCATGCACGTTAACTGAACGTGGATCGATCGCCGATCTGCGTCGCAAATCGATGCGCGACTCCGTGGCATCAGGGGAGAGGCGCTGAGTCGCGACGACATCGATATATTTTTTCTGCAGGGTGGGAACGTTCCCATATTCATGACAAAGCCAAAACTTATTGGAGGAGACAGGAACCATGTTGACCGTTCAACCAATCGTCCAACCGCCCGGCAGAACATATCTCCGGCCGATGCTGACCATCGGCATGCTGTACTTCGTGACCGGGGCCTTCAGTTGGCTAAACGGGCCGTTAACCGTCTTCGTCAAATTGGCCTTCAGGCTTGATGACGTTCAGGCGCTCCTGATTACCGTCGTCTTCTATCTACCGTACTTCCTGTTCGCATTGCCGTATGCCGCTGCGCTGAAGCGAATCGGGATGAAAAGAGGGATGGCGGCGGGCCTGGGCGTCATGTCGATCGGTGCGCTGTCCTTCAGCTGGTTCGTTGGTGCGCACAGCTACCCCGGCGTACTTGCAAGCCTTTTGGTGATCGGAACCGGCCTGTCCCTGATGCAGACCGCCTACAACCCGTACGTCAGCATTCTGGGGCCGATCGACAGCGCGGCGCGGCGTGTGGCTACCATGGGAATCTGCAACAAGACCGCGGGTATCCTTGCCCCCTACGTATTCGGCGCATTGGTTATGGGTAGCGTGGGCGAATTCGTCAGCCGGGTCAAAGCGGCGCCGACAGCAGCACATGCCGACGCTCTGCTCAACGCATTTGCCGCCAGACTGCACGGACCGTATCTCACGCTCGCGGCCATTCTCGCGGCGCTCGCCATTTTCATCGCATTTTCGTCTCTCCCCGACATCAAGCCATCGGAAGTCAATGTCGCTGAGCGCAGTAGTCATTCCGCGCGCAGCATCTTTTCATTTCCTCATCTTTGGTTTGGAGTGCTTTGCATCTTCACGTACATAGGCGCTGAAGTGCTGGCCGGTGACGCCATCGGCCTATACGGGCAAAGCCTGAATCTGCCGCTCGACGCAACCAAACACTTCACCTCTTACACGATGTCCGCGATGCTCGTTGGCTACCTGGTCGGGCTCGTTCTCGTGCCGCGCTTTATCTCGCAGCAGCGCTATCTGGTCGTCTCCGCACTCATTGGCGTGCTGCTCAGCGTTTGCGCATATCTCTCTGACGGCTATACGTCGATTGCGTTCATCGCTGCACTGGGTTTCGCGCACGCGATGATGTGGCCGGCGATTTTTCCGCTCGCGATCAAAGGACTGGGACGGTTTACCGAAACCGGATCGGCATTGCTGATTATGGGAATTGTGGGGGGAGCCGTGATGCCCCAACTCTTTGCACACCTGAAGCGAGTGTATGACTTTCAGTTTGTGTACATGGTGCTAACCGTGTCGTGCTACCTGTACATCATGTACTACGGCTTCCATGGCCATATGGTGGGCAGGCGGGAATCGAGCGTAACGAGCAGGTCCCAAACGCAACGGACCCGACACGGCAGCGGCGAAAACAAGGACAAGGAAAACGTATGAGCATTGCCCACCAGTCACTGCAGGACCGTATCCGTGGACTTCTGTACGGGATCGCGTACGGCGACGCGCTCGGCGCCACGGTCGAGAAGCTTTCGGCGTCGCAAATCCGTGAGCGCTTCGGGCGAGTCACTTCGATCAATACCGAATGGCACCGCGCGAAAGATGACGAAGCCGGCCGTAAGGGACGCATACGTGGAGGCGGCATTGTCACCGACGACACCTTCATGGTGCTAGCGCTGATGAGTGTGTACAACGAGGTCGGTCGGCACCTCGACGCGTGGGATATGGCCGATGCAATGGTGCGCCAGATCGCCTGGGTTCCGCGATGGATACCCGAACTGCAGCGCGAGACGGTGCTGATCGAGCGATTGTTTTATCCGGAGAAATGGATCTATTTGCGGCATCAGCTTGCTTCCTGCGATCCGCGTCAAGGAGGAATCGGGAACATGGTCAACTGCGGTGCGGCCATGTACATCGCGCCGATCGGCGCGATCAACGCCGGCGATCCCAAGGGCGCCTATGACGAAGCGATCGCATTTGCCAGCGGGCATCAGGAGAGCTATGGGCTCGAAGCAGCCGGTGTGCTCGCCAGTGCGGTAGCCGCGGCGTTCGTGCCTGGCGTCGCGATCGAAGCGGTTGTCGAGGCAGCGCTCGGCGTCGCAAAGGACGGCACGCGTGCAGCGATTGACGCGATCGCCGATGCCGCAGTGCGACTGCGCGGCAAAGACTACGAGACGGTGGTCACGGAATTTCACCGGATCATCGGACGCTTCTCGCCGATTGGTGACGATGTCGAGCATACCGCGAGAAAAGCCGGTATTGCGTCCGACGCCTATCGGCCCTCGCGGCGTCTTTCGATCGAAGAATTGCCGCTGGCGCTCGGCTTCATCATGACGAACTACGGCGACTTCCATCAGGCGATCGAGGACGGCATCAATTCGGGACGCGACACCGATTCGATTGGCGTGATGATCGGAGCGGTGCTCGGGGCAATGCATGGCAACACCGTGATCGAGGAGCGCATTTGCCGGCAACTTGACGAGGTGAACCGGCTGGATCTGCTGTTCGCGGCCGATTGCTTCGGTCAAACGGTGAAGGCTGTTCACGAGGCGGACCGTGCGTTCGCCGAGAAGAAGTTCAAGGTGCGCGCGGACCTCGCACGGAGGACAGGGAGTCCTGAAGCGTTCGGCACGGAATAGTCAGAACTTATGCCCGGGTGGTCGGTATTCGTATCGATCTCCGTTTTCAAATTGATTAGTACAGCGAGTGATTTAATGAGAGACACTATCCCATTTTCTGCGATTGCAATCGCAATGTTTGCATTGACTGGCATCGCGCATGCACAGTCAAGCGTTACGCTCTATGGGATCGTCGACGATGGCCCCAGTTACACGAGCAATGCGGGTGGCCATGCTGGCTGGCAAATGGTCAGTGGAAGCGCGCAGGGAAGTCGTTGGGGGCTAAAGGGAATTGAAGACCTGGGAGGTGGCCTAACGACGATATTCAGGCTCGAAAACGGCTTCAACATCAATAACGGCACGCTATCGCAGGGCGGACGGGAGTTCGGCCGTCAAGCGTATTTTGGATTGGCCTCGAGCACGCACGGGACGCTGACGCTGGGTCGCCAACTCGACATGATCAATGATTATGTGGCGCCAATGACGGCAAACTCGTCGTGGGGCGGTTATGCCTTCTCGCATCCGTTCGATAACGACAATACGGACGGCTCGTTTCGCATCAACAACGCGATCAAGTACACCAGCGCGAACTATCTGGGCCTAAGTGTCGGGGCGACATACGCGTTCAGCAACACAACGGGTTTCGCGCAAGACCGTGAATACAGCGTGGGGGTTCAGTACACGCACGGTCCTCTGGTAATTGCCGGCGCGTACTCGAACGTCAACGGCCTCGGCACCAGCACGAACGGTGCCGTCACGCCCGACACCGCGCCGTTCGTCGCAGATTCCCAGAAGATAGCTGGCGCGGGAATCAAGTACGCTTTCGGACCTGCGGCAGTCGCCTTCGTTTATACATTTACGGACATCGGCCAGCCCGTAAGGAACAACCTCGTTCGCGCAACACTGAACGGCACCCGCTTGAGATTCAGCAATTATGAAATCAACGGGTCATACCAGGTGACTCCGCAGTTCTCCATGATGGCGATGTACACCTTTACACATGGCGACTACGCCGCGAGCAACGGAACCGTCCGCCCGAACTGGAACGAGATTGGGGTGATGGGCGACTACCTGCTATCAAAGCGCACCGACGTGTATGTCCAGGGCGTGTGGCAGCACGTGAGCGGCGTGGCTGATGACATGGGCGGAATGGGCGGGGCGTTGATACTCGGCAGTGCGGGGCAGTCGAGTACGGCTAGCCAGATGCTCGTGCACGTGGGACTGCGGCACAAATTCTGAGTGCGCTAGCCGGTGGTTTGCCGCAGATCAGTTGGGTGTGGGCGTGGGGCGATGCCGTGCGCCCAGACCGATTCGGGCTCCTGCTGCAACGCCCTTCGGTCCAGAGCCGTTCAGGTACGAAACTCGGATTTCAACGCCTGATAGAGCCGGCTATACCGTTCGAACCGGTCTCTCAGCACGCTCCGAAGTGCTGTCTCAGGCTCGTATCGTTCAAGGACAGCGGGCGCTTTGACCACTGCCGCGAGTTCTTCCCGTGTGCACGCGAGACGAGCGAGGCGACTCGCTCCAAGTGCCGCTCCGAGTTCGCCCCCTTCGTTTCGATTGAGTTCGAAGCCAAGCGCAGAAGCACAGAGTTTTCCCCAGTATGCGCTGCGAGAACCGCCGCCGATCAATGCGGCCGCGGTGAGCGTCGTTCCCGCTTCCCGCAGCGCCGCATATCCATCCGCCATCGCGAACGCGACGCCTTCCATCACGCTGTATGCGAGATGCTGGGGGCCATGCGCCGAACTCATCCCGTAGAAGACACCTTTTGCTGCGGCATCGTTGTGCGGCGTCCGCTCCCCGTTCAAATAGGGAAGGAAAATCGGCGCGATGGCGCTTTGTCCCGAGGGGGCGATTTCGATCAGCTCGGCAACGCTGCTCTTGAGCAAGCCGGACAGCCAGTGCAGGCTTGCCGCTGCGCTGAGGATGACACTCATCTGATGCCAATGCCGCGGCACGCAATGGCAGAAAGCATGGACTGCCTGCGCCGGGTTCGGTGCATAGCTCGGGGTCGCGGCGAAGAGCACGCCCGACGTCCCCAGAGACAGAAACGCATCGCCCGGCCGGGCAACGCCGATGCCAACTGCGCTCGCGGCGTTGTCACCGGCGCCGCCACAAACCGTCACGCTGCCATCGAGGCCCCACTCGCGCTGAAGGTCTCCCCGTAACGGGGCCGCAGGCTCGCTGCCCTCAACCAGCCGGGGCATGTGCTCCCTCGACAACCCGGTCGCGTTGAGCATGCGGTCGGACCAGTCGCGTTTTGCAACGTCGAGCCATAGCGTCCCCGAGGCGTCGGACATGTCGGATGTAAACTCACCCGTCAGACGCCACGCAATGTAATCCTTCGGAAGCAGTACTTTCTGCACTGCACGAAAAACGGCTGGCTCGTACTTCGAAAGCCAGAGCAGCTTGGGCGCCGTGAAGCCCGGCATGGCCTGATTCCCGGTGATGTTGCGCGAGTCGGGCACGAGCGCCTCGAGTTCGACGCACTCCGCGTAGGCGCGCGTGTCATTCCACAGAATCGCCGGACGCAGGACGTTGCCACTGCGATCGAGTAGCGTCGCGCCGTGCATCTGGCCGGAAAGGCCGATCCCGCGCAGCGCCCTGAACGCGCGAGGCTGCTCACTGCGTAGCGCCGCGACGGCGTCGAGCGTAGCGTTCCACCAGTCCTGGGGGCTTTGCTCCGACCACAGGGGGTGAGGGTTATCGACGCGCAGTCGGGCCCGGCTGCTGGCGATGACGTTCGATTCGGCATCGGTGAGCACAACCTTTACCTCGGACGTGCCGAGGTCGATTCCCAGATAACTCAAAGTGTATTCCCGACGGTGAGCGGGCGGCTGCGCCGCCTTGGCGTGGTCTCAGGCCGCTGCCTTGTGAGCGTGTGAGGGGGCGTCGTTGAGCCGGTGCAACGCGCGAAATTTCGAAGGCGGAATCCCTTTTTGCGCGAGAAACTGCCGGTTGAAGTTCGATACGTTATTGAATCCGACGCGGTAACAGATATCGGTCACGCCGAGATCCGAGCACATGAGCAGTTCGCAGGCTTCGTTGAGGCGCAGCCGGTTCTGATACTGCACAAACGTGCAGCCCGTATGCCGCTTGAAGAAGCGCGTAAAGGTGCTGACGCTCATGCTCGACATTTCCGCAACGTCGACTTCACGCAGATTGCCGGCGAGATTCTGCTGGATGTACGACAGCACCTGGTTGATGGTCGACGACATATAGCGCTGCGCACTGACGTTGTATGCCGGACCGGCGAGCAGTTTCCTGCTGGTGCAGGCGATCACAACTGGTCGAGGATCGACATCAGCAGCATCACGCGGCGCGCACCGTGCGCACCTGAAACCTCCTGCATCACAGGGGCAATCGCGAGGCCGAGTGCGTCCGGAAACTGGATACCTCGCGACGCCTGATCGATTAGCGCGATCGCGGGGCTGAGTTCAGCGAATGCCGCGACCATCTTTTCGACTGCATCACGCGAGAACTGCAGCACGAGGTCGCGGGACGGCACGCTCGCGCCGCCGCCGCTGTCTGTCACCCAGTTATGAGGCAGATTCGGGCCCGTCAGCACGATGTTGCCAGGATGGAAGTCCCCGATGTGGTCGCCCACGAAGAACTTGCCCGATGAAGCACGAATGACATGCACTTCGTACTCCGGGTGGAAGTGCCATTTCGCAACCATATGCGGATAGTCGTGCACCCAGGCCCGAAAGGACTCGTCCTGACGGGTATGGACCAATTCGAGATCCGGATTCATTGCTCTCGTCTCCACGGGAATCCTGGCTTCGCGGCCAACACGCGCGCTCGCACGCTAATGTACTCCCACGCCGGGCGCCGCGTGCAGGAGCGGGTCGGGTAGGGGCGCCGCAGCTGCCTCTTCTGCCAGCCCAAGCGACACGTTAGCCCCCGTCGCGACGTCGAAAACATGCAGATCGTGTTCGCGCAACGCGAGTCTGACGTGATCCCCGGTGTGAGGCACGGCATTCGCCGGTACAAGCGCGGTGATACGCTCGCCTGAGCAGTCAACGGTAATGAGCGCTTCTGCGCCCAACACTTCAACCAGCTCCACCGCACCGCTGGGCATGAGTGCATCATCCGCTCTCGCATCATCGGGAATCCATACGAAATTTGGGCGAACCGCCAGCTTGATCGCCTGTCCGTCCTGCAAGCGCTGAAAGCGGTTTGCGCGTAGTTCCCAGTGACCGACGGCAGACGACGCGATGACTCTTTCGCCAGTGCGTTGCACCGAGGCATCGAGAAAATTCATCGCAGGCGTGCCGATAAAGCCCGCACCAAAAATCGTGCGCGGATAGCGGTATAGCTCGGTCGGCGTGCCTTCCTGCTCGATGCGTCCGCCGCGCATCAGAATGACGCGGTCGGCTAGCGTCATCGCCTCGAGCTGGTCGTGCGTCACGTAGACCGTGGTCGTTTTCAGGCGCTGATGCAAGCGTTTGATGTCGGTGCGCAACTGGGCGCGCAACCTGGCGTCGAGGTTCGACAATGGCTCGTCGAACAGGAAGACCGCGGGCGTCTTGATCATCGCCCGGGCGATGGCAGCGCGCTGCTGCTGCCCGCCCGACATGGCGCGCGGCTTGCGCTCGAGCAGCGCATCGAGATTGAGCATGGCGGCCACCTCGCGCACGCGGCGGTCGATCTCGGCCTTGGGCGTTTTGAGGCGCCGCAGGCCAAACGCGATGTTCTCGTACACGCTCATGTGCGGATAGAGCGCGTAGTTCTGAAAGACCATCGCGACATTGCGCTCGCGTGCGGGTACGTCGTTCACGACAGTGCCGCCGATCGAGAGATTGCCTCCCGATATCTCCTCCAGCCCGGCGATCATGCGCAGCATCGTCGACTTGCCGCATCCCGACGGCCCCAGTAGAACGACGAACTCGCCTTCGTCGATGTGCAGGTCGAGTGGATGCAGTACCGGTTGCCCGGCGTCGTACTGCTTCATGAGCCCTTCGCAGACGATAGTCGCCATGATTCAATCCATCTCGATCTGGATCTTCACGTCCTCGGGCCGGCCAGCAGCGGCTTCCTCGAACGCCTTGATGCCGTCTGAAAATGCGAACTTGCGGGAGATGAACGGGTTCACGTCGATCATTCCCGAACTGATGAGGGCCAGCGCCCGCGGAAAAATGTTCGCGTAGCGGAACACGGATTCGAGCCGGATCTCCTTTGCCTGCATCGCTACCACGTCGAGCGCGACCGGGCCTGGCGGCATGCCAACCAGCACCGCGCAGCCGCCCGGACACACGAGGTCCAGCAGCGTCTCGAAGACCTTCGCATTGCCCGAGGCTTCGAACACGACATCGGCGCCCCAGTCTTCGGTCACCTGGCGCACCACGTCCTGGAGCGATTCCACTGCGGCATTCACAGTAGTCACCGCCGGATTGCCCGCGAAATGGCGCAATTTCTCTTTCACGACGTCGGCGAGGATCACGCGCGACGCGCCGCCCGCGAGCGCCGCGAGCGCCGTCATCGCGCCGATGGTGCCTGCACCAATTACGACGGCCACGTCGCCGGGCTTCATCGCGGCCTTCGTGGCTGCTTGCAGGCCGATCGACAAGGGCTCGACGATGGCGCCTTGCGCGAACGAGACGTTGTCCGGAAGTCGGAAAGTGAACGCGGCTGGGTGCACCACGTAGGGAGTCAGGCAGCCATGCACCGGGGGGGTGGCCCAGAACCTCACGGCGGGGTCCAGGTTGTACAGTCCGCGCATGGTGGCACGTGAATCGAACTGCGGCACGCCGGGTTCCATGCAAACGCGGTCGCCAACTTTCAGGTGACCGACTTCGGCCCCCACCTCGACGATCGTGCCCGACGCCTCATGACCGAGCACCATCGGCTGTTCGACCTTGAACGGCCCAATGCGGCCGTGCGTGAAGTAGTGCACGTCACTTCCGCACACGCCAACGGTATGAATGCGAACCTTGACATCCCGTGGCCCGATCGCAAGCGGCAAATCGATGTCCCGCAGGCTCAGGCGTCTAGCTTCTTCCAGTACAAGTGCCTTCACAACATTCTCCTTATTTTCCTTTGACCATTGAGTTCAGGAGGCGAATCAGCACGCCCACGAAGATGATTGGCGGCAGTGCGAGTAGAACTGTCGACGCGTTGATCACGCCCCACGGCACCTCCTGACCGAGCGACGTAAACGCGGATGCGACGACCGGCAGGGTGGCGCTGCGCGAGGACGTCAGCGCAAGTCCCATCATCAGTTCGTTCCAGACCAGCACGAAGCTGAAGATGATGCCGCCCAGCAGTGTGTTGCCACAGGTCGGCAAGGCAATGCGCCAGAACACGGCGTAAGGTCCATAACCGTCGAGCGTGGCGGCTTCCTCGATCTCGCGCGGCATGCGCTGGAACACGGGTATCGAGAGCCATGTGATGGTGGACAAGGTCGTTAGCAGATAGGTGACGATCATCGAGAACCGCGTGTCATACAGCCCGAGGTCCACCCAGATCGCGATGAGCGGAATCGCTACCGCGACCGGCGGCAGGAAACGCAGCGACAGCAGGAAGAACTGGATGTCGCGTTTTGCCGGAACGTGAAAACGCGCGATCACATAGGCTGCTGGCACGCCAAGCACCGTGCCCAGGATGACCGCGGTGCCCACGATGACCGAACTGTTCTCCAGTGCGATCAGCACCTCCGGGCTCGAAATCACCTGCCGGTAATTGTCCAGAGTGGGCGTGAAGATGAAACGCGGCGTGGGTGTGACGATATCGAGCAGGTTCTTCAGTGAATTGAGCACTGCCCAGAGGACGGGGAACACCGCCGCGACGGCGAGCGCTACACCGAGCAGCAGAATCGTACTGCGGGAGATCAGTCTTCCCATTTGTTCACCCGCTTCCAGATAAGCGTGAAAATCAAGGTCGTGGCGACCATCATCAGGACCGCCATGCTCGACGCGTACGACACCTTTCCTGCGAGGCCGATTCCCTGGGAGTACGCGTACATGTCCAGCGTTTCGGTGGATACGCCCGGGCCGCCTTTGGTCATCACGTAGATCAGGTCGAACGAGCGCAGCGATTCCACCATCTTGATGAACACGAGACTCATGATCGGCGCCTTCAGCATTGGCAGCGCGATGTATGCATAAACCTGCCATGTGCTCGCATAGTCGAGCCGTGCGGCTTCGAGCGGCTCGGGCGGCAGCGTCTCGAGCAGCTTCAGCACCACCACGGAAAAGAACAGTCCCCATTGCCAGATATCGACCAGCGCGACCGCATAGAGCGCAAGCGCCGGGTCAGAGAGAAAGGCCGTGTTCGTGATGCCAAAGAGGCCGATCAGCCAGCTGAGAATGCCATTGAGCGGCGAGTACATGAACTTCCAGATAAACGCCGCAGAAACACGTGGCAACAGCACAGGGATGATCAACAGCACACTGATGGCATTGCGCAACCGGCCGTGCACATGCTCGAACAGATAAATGGCAACGACGATTCCGAGCGCGACCGCGCCTAGCACCGTCACGACCTCCCAGATGGCCGAGACCTCGATGGAGTTGATGAAGCGCCGATCGGCAGCAAGGCGCACGAAATTGCGCATCCAGACGAACTCGCTGTCCGGGTAGCGCAACACGCGATTGCGGAGCGCGAGGTTGATCGCCGCGATGGTAGGCACGAATCCCAGGACCGCCATCGCAACGAGAGGCGGCACCAGAAATACGAACGGAAGGCTAGTCTTACCGCGATTGAACATTCAGCTCTCCAGCTTCGAATACGCGGGAGCGCATGCCGCCGCTCCGTTGCACAGAAGGGATTCGCGCGCCTCGCGCGCGTCCCCGCGGTGCCCCTCACTTGCGCGCATGCTCCATGGCATCTTCCGCGTACTGGGTCGAATCGTTGAGCGCGCCCTGAATGTCCTTTTGGGTGCCCGTAAAGATTTCCTCGAGCGCCACGCCAAGGTTGTCACCGATATCCGGCCATTGGGGGCTTGGCCAGAACGTAACCTTCGACACCGGCGTCGTATCCTTCAACCCGGCGAGAATCTGCGGTTTGACATGCTTCTGGAAATAGTCGCTTTCGACTGTGCTCGTGCGGTTGTAGTCGCTGAACACGTTGTCGCGCAGGCGCGCCTGTTCCTGCTCCTTGCTCGTTGCCCACGCAATGAACTTGCCGGCTGCCTGGCGGGCGCATTCGTCCTTTGCGCCGACTGCAGAAATGGCCAGACCATGCCCGTAAGCGGCGGATGGCAGCGGTGAGGGCGGTCTCGCGTAGCCGACCTTGTCGGCGACACTCGACTTGGTGGAGTCTTCCATCCAGTCGGCGAACGGCGTCGACTCGATCATGAACGCCACCTTGCCAGAGCGGAATGCTTCGAGTGCGTTGCTCCAGTCATAGGTGGTGGAGCCCGGCGGCGCATACTTGAAGAGGTCCGTGTAAAGCTGCGTGGCCTTGACGGCAGAGGGTGAATTGAATGCGGGTTGCTGCTGCTTGTCGGTCCATGTGCCGCCTTCGGCGAGCATGAACGGCGCCCAGCGCCAGACGTTCATGCCGGAGCCGCGCTGGCCTCGCGCAACCCAGCCGTACAGGTTCGGCGGCGCGTTGAGTTTCTTGATGTCGGCAACCAGTTCGTCGAGCGTGCGCGGCACCGGCATATGCGCTTTTTCGAGAATATCCCGGCGATAAAACAGGAAGTCGGAACCGCCGATGAGCGGCGCGAAATACGCGACGCCCTTATAGCTCGCGACAGCGCGACGTCCGGGCAGGAAGTCGTTGTAGTCGGCTTCCTTGGGGTAGTACTTCAGCAGGGGCACGATCCAGCCCGCCGTCGCGAACTCGGAGACATTCGCCTCATCCACGTAGTAGACCTGGTATGAGCCGGCGCCGGTCGACGCGTCGAGCCGCGATTTTGCACGGCGGTCGTTCTCTCCAAAATAGCTGATCTCGATCTTCGTTCCGGTCTTTTTCTCGTAGTCCGGCAAGGATTTTTCCATCACGGTAAGGCCGAGACTTTTCTGCGCGAGCACCTTGATGACAGGAACATTGCACGACTGCGCGACCGACACGACAGGCAGGGTCGCGCCCAGCAACGCACACAGTGCGGAATAGTGGAACCTTTTCACTGCCGTCTCCTGGAAGGTTTTAGTTCGAGTGGTTTGTTATCGGCCGGTGGAGTTTGCGTGCCGGTAGATAGCGAGCGTAAGTTAGCACCGGCCTGGCGCGCCAGCCACGCCAAAACGGGGCAGCGGTTCTGTACTTTTTGCTCAGTTTTTGTGTGCAGCGCAAAATTTTGTGTCGAACCGAGAGCGTGGTTATGTGCTCTGGCAGGGCGCGATTTCGGCTCGATGGGTGGTTCGGGGATCGTCGCGCGCACAGCCTTTCGCTTTCTCACGCGACAGATCACCCCGATTCTGATCATAAGTATCCCTATGTAATTATTGTAGTCGCGAGGACAAAATCCACTGGAGATCAGGTTGGCAAGACAATTCGCGAAGGCACAGATAGGTATTTACACCAATGCCAAAACGTGTATCGGAGAAGGCGAATTTTTCATTGGAAGGTTATCGGGCTTCTCCATAGACTGTGCCGAACCCATTGATCGAGCGCTGTCTCGAGGCAAGGGGCCGAGTCGACGACGTTCTTGCCTTAGCCGGCATTGCCCGGAAATTCAAGTCTAACGAGACAGGGGAGCGGAATACTTGCGTTTTGGCTAAAGCATCCATTCGATCGGTGATTCGAACAGCATCAGGCTGTGGCGAAAAATAGTAATTAGAAACTCGTACATCGGAGACAGAATAATGAAGCTGGTCAGAAAGATCGCACTACGTACGATGGTGGGGGCGGCGTTCACGATTGCTGCCGGGACAAGCGCATTCGCACAGGGCAAGCCGATTACGCTTGGGTTCTCCCAGGTTGGCGCCGAAAGTGCATGGCGCACGGCAAACACCGTGTCGGTGAAAGCGGCAGCCAAGGATGCCGGCGTCAACCTGAAGTTCTCGGACGCCCAGCAGAAGCAGGAAAACCAGATCAGGGCGATCCGCTCGTTCATCGCGCAGAAGGTCGACGTTATCGCGTTTTCGCCTGTCGTCGAATCCGGCTGGGAGCCGGTGCTCGAAGAGGCGAAGCGTGCAAAGATTCCGGTCGTCCTCACCGATCGCGCGATCGACGTAAAGGATCCCTCGCTGTACGTGACGATGATCGGCTCCGACTTCATGGAAGAGGGGCGGCGCGCAGGCCACTGGCTCGAGGAGCGTTACAAGAACGAGCCGGGTCCCATCAACATCGCAGAACTGCAAGGGACGGTCGGTTCCGCGCCAGCCAACGATCGTCATGCGGGCCTGATGGAAGTGATCAAGAGCGATCCGAAGTTCAAGGTGATCGCGTCGCAAAGCGGTGACTTCACGCTTGCGGGCGGCAAGCAGGTAATGGAAGCGTTTGCGAAGACGTACGGCAAAAAGATCAACGTGGTCTATGCCCATAACGACGATATGGCGCTCGGAGCAATCCAGGCCATGGAAGAAGCAGGCATCAAACCGGGCAAGGATGTCACGGTCGTTTCCTTCGACGCGACGAAGGGTGGCTTCCAGGCCATGGTGGACGGGAAGATCAACGTGGACGTCGAATGCAGCCCGTTGCTCGGTCCTCAGTTGATGGCCGCGGTGAAGGACATCGTGGCCGGCAAGCAGGTTGCGCGGCGCATCGTCACCGACGAAGGCATCTTCCCGATGAATGTCGCTGCGCAAGTCATGCCGAGCCGAAAGTACTGATCTGCACGTCATATCTAGCCGCTGACGGGCGCGCTCGGGAGCGTCACTCCTGAGCGCGCCGGCTCGTCCCCGACACCACTGCCGAGGCCGTCCGCGGATCTCGCGAACATCATGAAGCCTTTACCCATACTCGAAATGACCGGCATCGACAAGACGTTCCCGGGCGTCAAGGCGTTGCAGCAGGTCGATTTTCGGCTGTTTCCCGGTGAGATTCACACGTTGATGGGCCAGAACGGCGCGGGCAAATCAACGCTCATCAACGTGCTCACGGGCGTATTCGCACACGATCGCGGCGAAATCTGCCTCGCTGGGAAGCCGGTTCGCTTCACCGCGCCGCTGGACGCCGAAGCCGCCGGCATCCAGACGCTCTATCAGGAAGTGAACCTCTGCCCGAACCTTTCAGTGGCGGAGAACATCTTCGCCGGCCGGCACCCCAAGAAGCGCGGAGCAATCGACTGGAAAGCGATCAACGTGCAGGCGCGGGACGCGCTGGCCGCTCTGGATCTTTACATTGATGTCACGCGCTCACTGGATTCCTACCCGATCGCGGTCCAGCAGATGGTGGCAATCGCGCGCGCCGTCTCCGTCGACGCGAGCGTGCTCATTCTCGACGAGCCCACGTCAAGTCTCGATGACGGCGAAGTCGCGCGGCTTTTCGCTGTGCTGCGCCGCTTGAAGGAATCGGGAATGGCGATTCTGTTCGTGACGCATTTTCTTGAGCAGACCTATGCCGTGTCGGATCGCATCACCGTCATGCGTAATGGCGCACGAGAAGGCGAGTACCTGGCAAAGGACTTGCCCGTCGACGTGCTGGTCGCAAAGATGACTGGCCGCGAAGGCATGAATGAGGCAATGAAGGCTGGCGCATCGGACGGACCACACCCGGATGCAGCGGCAACCCCCTTTCTTTCCATGCAGGGTGTGGGTCGGCGTGGATTGATGAGTCCCGTCGATCTCGACGTGTGTCCAGGCCAGATCGTCGGCCTTGCTGGACTGCTCGGTTCTGGCCGCACCGAAACAGCGCGGCTGGTGTTCGGCGCGGAACGCCCGGACACTGGGACGATGTTGATCGACGGACATCGCGCGAAGCTCACTTCGCCGCGTGACGCTGTGCGACATGGCATTGCCTATTGCCCCGAGGATCGAAAAAAAGAAGGAATCGTAGCGGCATTGTCGATCCGGGAAAACATTGTTCTGGCGTTGCAGGCACGACGTGGATGGTGGCGCATGCTGAGTTACGCCCGCCAAAGAAAAATGGCCGATGAATACATCGCGCAACTCGGGATCAAGGCACGCGACGCAGAGCAGCCCATCGGCCTGCTCTCGGGGGGAAACCAGCAAAAGGTGCTGCTCGCCCGCTGGCTCGCGACCGAGCCGAAACTGTTGATTATGGATGAGCCAACGCGCGGTATCGACGTCGCCGCGAAGTTCGAGATCATGGACCGTGTGCGTTCGCTTTGCGCGAAAGGCCTCGCAATTCTCTTTATCTCTTCTGAAATGAGCGAGGTGGTTCGCGTCAGTCACAGGATTGCTGTCCTGCGCGACCGTCGCAAGGTCGCCGAGATCGCGGGCGATCGCCTCTCGGAGGATCAGGTGTATCAACTCATCGCAGGAGGCGAGTCATGAAACCGGTTCGCGCGCTGGTGCGGCATCAACTGGTCTGGCCCGCCATCACACTCGTCTTGCTGATTCTTCTGGACGTGGCGCATCGCGCAAGCTTTCTCTCTGTGACAGTCCTCGACGGTCATCTTTTCGGTGCGCCGATCGACATCCTCAATCGTGCTGCGCCGCTCGTGATGGTCTCCCTCGGCATGACGCTCGTCATCGCGACGCGAGGCATCGACATCTCGGTCGGAGCAACGGTAGCCATTGCGGGCGCGGCCGCCGCGATCATCCTCGAGGCGGATCCGTCGCGCGTTGGCATGGCGCTTGGGGCGGCGATTACCGTCGGACTGTTGGCCGGGATGTGGAACGGTCTGCTTGTCGCGCTCGTCGGGATGCAGCCGATCATCGCCACACTCATATTGATGGTCGCAGGGCGGGGCGTCGCACAGTTGCTGACCGGCGGCCAGATTATTCCCATCGGTGCACCTGGCTACCTCAGGCTGGGAGATGGATATCTGGCGATGGTTCCCTGCTCGGTCTGGATCGCGGTCGTCGTGACGCTCGCGCTCGCGCTTCTGGTGAACCGCACCGCGCTCGGACTCTTTGTCCGCTCCATTGGCGTCAATCCTGTCGCAACGCGGCTGGTCGGGCTGCGTTCCGGCGCGATCGTCTTCGGCGTGTATGTCATCTGTGGGTTGATGGCGGCGCTCGCCGGGATCATCGCCAGCTCGAACGTACGGAGTGCCGATGGAAACAATGCGGGTCTGTTGCTCGAACTCGACGCGATTCTGGCCGTGACGCTCGGCGGGACGTCGTTGCTTGGCGGCCGCTTCAGTCTTGGCGGCACGGTGCTCGGCGCATTGATCATCCAGACGTTGACCTACACGACCTATTCGATCGGTGTGCCGCCGGAAGCAACGCTCGTTGTCAAGGCGATTGTCGTGGTCGCGGTGAGTGTCATTCAGTCGGAGGTTGCGCGTGCGCTGGTTGTCAGGCAGGTGAAACATCTTCTTTCCCCGGCGCGCGAACGCGCATCCACCGGAACGAGTCCATCATGAGAAAGCTGACTGGTCGTCTGGCCGATCCGAGAACCCTGCCCATCGTCGCAACGATCGTGCTGTTCGCCGCGCTGTTCGGGTTTGGTTCTGTCATGTACACCGGCTTCTTTTCGATGCAGGTTTTGACGGGCCTGTTCGTTGACAACGCGTTTCTGCTCGTCGTGGCGATTGGCATGACGTTCGTGATCCTGTCGGGGGGCATCGACCTGTCGGTCGGCGCTGTGGTTGCCCTGACCACGATACTGTGCGCTGTGGGCGCGCAGTGGCTGCATTGGCCCATCTGGGTCGTCGTGCCGATCGTGCTGGTTTTCGGCGCGCTCTACGGTGCCGCGATGGGAGCGCTGATTCACTTCTTCCGCCTGCAGCCGTTCATCATCACGCTCGCGGGCATGTTCCTGGCTCGCGGCGCATGCTTCCTGATTACGACGGAATCGATCACAATCGACGAGCCGACGTTCCATGCTGTCGCGTCTCTGAATATTCCGGTCGGCGGCGGCTCCCTCAATGCCGGATCGCTGGTTGGCATTGCGACGCTCGTGATCGCCATTTTCATCGCGCACTTTACGCGCTTCGGGCGCAACGTTTATGCAATTGGCGGCAATGAGCGCTCTGCGCTCCTTATGGGCTTGCCAGTCGCAAGAACGAAGATCGCAGTGTATGCGTTGAGCGGCTTCTGCTCGGCGCTGGGCGGGGTGATCTTCACGCTGTATGTGCTTTCCGGGTACGGACTGCAGGCACAGGGGATGGAACTCGATGCGATCGCTGCAACGGTGATCGGCGGAACGTTGTTGACCGGCGGGGTCGGCTACGTAATTGGCTCGCTATTCGGCGTCGGCATCCTCGGCACCATCCAGACGCTGATCACCTTCGACGGCACGTTGAGTTCGTGGTGGACGCGCATCGTCATCGGCGCATTGCTCTGCGTGTTCTGTCTGCTGCAGCGGATCATCGAGCGGCACGCGGGTCGACGCCGCAAGGGCGGCACAGATCTCGCGTCGACCTCGGCCGGGCCATCGCACGGTGGGCAGCGGGGGCGGGATAAGCGCGGTCGCGGTGATCTCGTCACGACGACCTGAACGTCTCAGGTTGATATCCAGTCTGGCCGAACGAGAGGGGAGAACATGCTCGAGTTGCGGGAAACGGATTTACGAGAGCCAGGCTTCGGGAAGGCGGCGCAACCTGGAGAGCCAGAGCAGGGCACAGGCGGGAAGGCGTATCGGCAGACGACGCTTTCGAATGCCTATCTGAGGCTCGACGTAGAGGCGGGGCGCCACGGCGGGATTGCGCAACTAGAGTGGAACGACCGGGGCGTGTGGACGCCCGTCTTTCGACAGGCGCAGCGGCGAGGGCATAGAACTGCTCCCCGTCGACTATCGTGTCAACCGTCGATCTGGGTTCAGAACGTGGCGCAGGACATCCGGGCTGCGGCGACGTCGTCAGGATCACAGCCAATCGGCGCAAGTCGGCGGGTTCCGCTGGCCGATGTTGCACTTATGGGCGACTGGAAAATCGACTCGACCGGAGAAAAATGTCTCCGCTTGATAGCCGAAGTCGCAGAGCGCTATAGGGCAGTCCAGACATATGAGCTTGACGGGCCGACACTGGAAATCGCCGTCGAACTCGAGAATACGGGACACACGCCGCTACCGTGCGAAATCGAGGTCAGTCCGGCCCTGGTGCGCGACGCGGATACCCGCATAAGCGCGCCGGCGGGCTGGATCTGGATTGCACGAGAGAACGGAAAGACTCCCAGGCTCGTTCCGGCTCCGTTCGCGTGGCAATTCGGGGTGACATACCCTTTACCGGCGAAGGCCACGCGTTCACTGGCTGGGGAGGGAGGGCGCTGGTCGAATGGCCGGCGCGACAGTTTTCTCTCGCGATCGTGGGAAACACGGACTGCTATCGCCTTTGTGCATATCCGGAAGACGATTCGTTTTCGTTCCAGGTGATGAATGATCAATCGGAACACCGCTACATCCGCGACGGCGATGGCTTGCACGGGCTTTCGGTTCTTGCTGCGGGACAAACGCTCAGCCGTCGGGTCAGCTTCACAGTCGAACGTCTGGCGTCTCTGACGAGGACCGCGCGCTACTCGGCGGAGTAGTGGTTTATTGCAGTTGGAATCTTTTCATACTAATAAAAAGGTCGTCACGGCCCGTGTGGAGAGGTCGATTTGACACATCATGAATCGGGGGGAAACATGCTCAAGGGGCTCGGTATCAAAAGCGGGCTGACCTGCGTAATTTCGGTGTTTGTCGTCATCCTTGCTGTGACGAGCTCTGCGGGCATTCTGGCGCTGAAGCTGAACAACGACGAGCTGCGAGCGATGTATGAAGTGGATACCAGTTCGCTGGTCGCGCTGAAGACCAGTGACGCCTTGCTTCAGCGCGCACGCGTTTCACTCGACAGCTACCTTTCGTTGTATGGTCTGGGTGACCCGGAGCCGGACTTGCTCTCGGGCGCGCGACAGGATCTAAAGGATTCCGAACTAGAATTCTCGAAATATCTTTCACTGCAATCGGGCGCAGACTCCGATGCGGCGAAGCAGCTGGCAGAGCGCCGCCGGTCGGTCCTCGACAAGGCAATCCTGCCCGCGGCTGACGCGCTCGGCCAAATGGATTTCGGCCACTTCAAGGAACTCCAGGGGAAGGCGACACAGGATGCGGTGGCGTCTTATCAGAGCGCGATGAAGGAACGCGAGAACGCGGTCGTCGACCTGCAACGAGAGCGTTTTGCGCAGGCGCAGTCGCGCTTTCATTTGATGGTCGCCATGCTTGCGGCAACGGCGGTGGTCGCACTTGCCGTGGGAATAGGGGCTCGGCGGATCCTCGTTGGAATCGTGGTGAGCCCTATCGCTGAAATCAAGACACATCTCGCGCGCATTGCCTCAGGCAATCTTCAGGGTGATGTGCTCGCCGAATATCGGAACGAGATGGGAATGCTCATGGCGGACGTCAGGACGATGCAGGACGCGCTGGTGCGAACTGTCCGGAGCGTTCGCGGCGGCACGGAAACCATCAACGTCGGCGCACAGGAGATTGCCTCCGGCAGCGCGGATCTTTCGCGGCGAACCGAGCAACAGGCAGCGTCGCTCGAGCTTGCAGCCGCGAACATGGCGCAGCTGACGCGGGCCGTCAAGAAGAACGCGGAGACTGCCGATACCGTGAGTCGACAGGCCTTGGCGGCTTCACAAACGGCATCTGCGGGCGGCGAGGTGGTTCACGAAGTCGTCCGGACGATGCAAGGCATATCGGTGCATTCCAGCAAGGTCGCCGAAATCGTGGGCCTGATAGAGAGCATCGCCTTCCAGACCAACATTCTGGCGCTGAATGCCGCCGTCGAGGCGGCACGGGCTGGAGAACTCGGGCGCGGTTTTGCGGTCGTTGCGAGTGAGGTCCGAAGTCTCGCTCAACGAAGTGCGCAGGCGGCAAAAGAGATCAAGCAGTTGATCGATGCGACGGTCGGGAAGATCGACCAAGGTTCGCTGCTCGCGCAAAGGGCAGGCACGATCATGACCGAGGTCGTGTCGTCAGTCTCAGCGGTAAGCGGGTTGATGGCTGAGTTGCACCGGGCTACGCAGGAACAGAGTCACGACATCGAGCAGGTGAGTGGCGCGGTCGTGCAAATGGACACAACGACTCAGCAAAATGCGGCACTCGTCGAGCAGGCTGCAGCCGCAGCCCAGTCGCTCAAGGAGCAGGCCGCGCTGCTCGACAATGTCGTTTCGGAATTCAAGATCGCATCGGGTACGTCGTGACTCTGCCGCGAGCACAAGCAACCTTATAGCACTGCTGTCGCTTCGATCTCGATCTTGAAGCCGAAGTGGAGCGGTCCCGTCGGCACGATTGTGCGTGCCGGCCGCGCCTCGCTCGCCCAATCCGCGTAGATCTGATTGAAACTCGGCCAATGCTCGATATCGTCGAGATAGACGCGAACCTGGACCAGTTGCGCGATGCTGCTGCCTGCGCCTTCTAGCGCAACCTTGAGATTCGCCAGCACCTGCTCGGCCTGCGCCTCGAACGACGCGTCGGTCAGCTTTTGGCCCTGCGCGTCGATCGGCAACTGACCCGACACGAAGACCAGTCCGTTTGCAATCGCCACGTGACTATAGTGGCCCCCCGGGGGACGCAGGTTCACCGGGTTTTCCGTGCGCGGCAATCGCGTGCCCGATTCGTTACCAGCCATGAAAGCGGCTCCATACGGTTGTTTCGCCATCTGCGGATAGCGCGTGATACTCCGGGAACTGCGTGCCTGTTGCGCAGGCATGATTGGGCAGGATACGCAGCTTCGTTCCGATCGGAAAGCGGGTCGCCAGGTTCGTTGTTTGCTGTGTTTCATGAGCCGGCGACAAAATCCCGTGCTCCTGGTTTGCACCGCTTAAAACCCAGTCGGTCAAAGGCGTGCCATCGAGACTACAGGGCAGACCATATCCGAAATCTTCCGTCTGCCGCGACGTCCCGCGGTCGCGGCTCATCGCCATCCAGCCTGCGTCCACGATCACCCAGTCTTTTTCCGGCTGATGGCCGATAACCGTCGTGAGCACGCTCAAAGCGATGTCATCGGTCGAGCATACGCCGATGTTGCGCATCACGAGATCAAAAAAGACGTAAACACCCGCGCGCACCTCGGATACGCCATCCAGTTTCTCGGCGGACAACGCGGTGGGTGTCGAACCGACGCTCACCGCGTCACAAGGGAGGCCCGCGTCACGCAGCCGTTGCGCTGCGCGAACACAGCCTGCGCGTTCCTGTTCGGCGAGCGCAGACAGCGCATCGGGCGTGTGAAGCTCGTAGCTGGAGCCCGCGTGTGTCATCACGCCGCCGAGCTTGACGCCGCTGTCATGCAGGATGCGCCCGACCTCCAGCAACGCATCCTGCTCCGGCGCGATCCCTGAGCGATGCCCATCTGTATCCACCTCGATCCAGACTTCGAAGGCTTCCTTCTGCCCGGCGCAATACCTCGCGACTTCTACCGCTGCGCGCGTGTTGTCCACCACCAGCTTCAGATCGCAGCCCCGTTGTCGGAGCGCCATCGCTCTTGGCAGCTTCGACGGCACGATACTGACCGCGTAGAGAATATCGGTCACGCCAGCCGCAAAGAACGCTTCCGCTTCCTTCAGCGTCGAAACCGTGATGCCGTTCGCGCCGGCTGCCAGTTGCGCGTGCACCACCTCCCTACATTTGGTCGTTTTCACGTGCGGGCGAAACTTCACGCCGAGCGCGTTCAGGCGCGACTGCATACGCGCAATATTCCTGTTCATCCGCGGGATATCGACCAGGGCTGCAGGGGTATCGAGTTGATCAAGTTTCATGATTTCAGTTGGGCAGCTTGTTGTGCGCCGAAATGTCGGAACCGGCTGCACCAGGGCACAAGTGATTCCAGTGTCGGCGCCTCGATTTCGGGAGGCGGCGCACCTTCTACCAAGGGCAGGGCAACCCTGTTGTGCCAATAAGTCCGCAAGCCGACCGAGGCGGTGCCGAACATGTCGTAGCTCGAGCCGGCGACGAAGACGGCCTCCGAAGGCGTCACGCCGAGCACGTCGAGCGCCAGGCGATAGGGCGTCGGGTCGGGTTTGTATGCGCCGGCTTCTTCGGCGGTGATTACGGCATCCCATTTGACGGGAAAGATTCCTGCCGCCTGGCGGCCAAGTCGTATCGAGCAGTTGGTTACGATGGCGATCTTGCAATGCGGTTGAAGCTGTTGCACTGCCTCGACGGCACCGCTCCACGGTGTCAGTTGAAGCCAGTCTGCCTCAAGCGCGAGTGCGGAGGATTCGGGCAAGCCCACGTGCACCGCGGACTGCTTTACCAGCTGTTCGTAGGCGACGTAGCGCCCGCAACCGTAGGTTAGACGTAGGTACTCGGCGCGCCACGCACGCCCCGCCTGCTCCGAGCCTGCGGAGCGGTTCCAGAGCGTCCACGAGTCGAGCAGCGCGGTGAGAAGATCGAAGAGGACCGCCTTCGGATAGCCGGTCGTTGAAGATGGACTGCTCATGAGCGAGGCCTCCATGCGGTTCGTTCATGGCATCAAGTATAGAGTTCGATCAGGCGCCGGGAATTCAGTCGCACGAAATCAATCATTCAGAAAGATTGAATGTCTTTCGAGGTGTCGGCTAGCTCCGCCACGGCGGCTGTGGGCGAAAATGTGCCTGCAGATACTGCATGAATTGCCGGGTGCGTGCGGGCAATCCGGCGCGATTGTTGGTGAGTGCGATCACATCGGCGTCGGGCGCCTTCCATGCGGGGAGCAGCCGCACGAGGTTTCCCTTCGCGATATCGCCGGCAACGTCCCATTCCGAGCGGAGAATGACGCCACGGCCCTCACACGCCCATTGGCGAATCACCTCGCCATCGTTGCAGCTCAACTTCGACGACACGCGGATACTGCGCGCCGTGCGGCCCTTGCGGAACTGCCAGAGCGATGCGTCTTCGTTGTTCTCTCGCAGCACGATACATGGCAGTTCGGCCAGATCGTCAGGGGTTTCCGGGTTCGGAAAGCGCTTCAGAAACGCTGGGGATGCACACACGAAGCGTGCATTCGGCGCAATCGCATAGCCGATCAGATTCGACGCAGGCAGATCGCCGATGTGAACCACGATGTCATAGCGGTCGGCGGCCTCGGTCAATGGTTGATCGGTGAGCGTCAACTCGATGTCGACGTCGGGGTTGTCCTGCTGGAAGCGGGAAACGACGGAAGCGAGATAGCGCCGCCCGAAACCTAGCGGCGCGCGAACTCTCACGGTGCCGACGAGCCCACCGCGGCGTGCGCGCAAATCCTCGAGCAGCGTGTCGAACTGTGTCACCAGGTGTGCGCCGCGTTGGCACAGCAACATTCCTTCTTCCGTGAACCGTAAGCGGCGAGCGCTGCGGTCGACGAGGCGGATATCGAGTTTTCTTTCGATCTGCTGCAACCGCTGCGTGACCGCCGGCGGCGACAGCCCAAGCTTTCTCGCTGCCGCAACGAGGCTGCCGGTTTCCTGTATGGTCAGCAGGAAGCGAATGTCATTTGAATCGCTCATGTTGGTCTCATCGCGGTTGCGGCTGCAATTGTTGTTCGGTGGGCCCGCGCCGGGAGGGACGCAGCGGGGATCGCCGCGATGCGATTCATTGGACTCGATATCGCGCCAGGAAAGTGCAAACGGCGCTCTCGACGACGCGTTCTACCTGATCGTCGGACAGGGCGTAGTCTGTTTGCATGAGGCGAGGATAAAAAACGGTCTCGCCCAGCATACCAATGAATTCTGCGCGCGCGAGCTGCACGTCGGCAACACGCAGCTCGCCTTCGTCAACGCGCCTTTGCAACCAGGCATCCGTAATATCGCTGAATAAATGCTTCGCAAGTTGAAAGCGGGCGCCCACCGCGGGAAAGTTTCGCGCTTGCCCAATGATCAGGCGCATCGCGGAAATCAACCGCGCGTCTGAAACGAGCTCGCAGAATGCGCGTCCAATTTCGCGCAGGCCCGGTTCGACGTCGTTGGGCACGACGTGATCTTTCCAGTTCGAGAATAGCTGATGGATCAGATGGTCCACCGCTTCGACGAACAGCGTTTCCTTGCTGGGAAAATGTTTGTACAGGGTCGCGTATGACACTGTCGCGCGATCGCCAATGGAATCCATCGTGGCCGCGTCGTATCCGCTTTCCAGGAACGTTGCAATTGCAACCTCCAGGATCAGCGCGCGCTTTTCCCTGCTAACACGCTGCTGATATCCCTCTACGCCGTTCGTCGAGGAAGTCTCTCCGCGCGAGATGGGCTTCTTCCTTCCTGCCTTCGCTATTTCCACTCACAAGCTCCAAAACTATCGGTCTGGAAGGCATTCTGCCCCCCGTTGGCAAAAATCGCCAGCAAGCGAGACTGCGGACGGTCCTTCGAAATCGGAGGCATCGGCAATGCCGGGTTTTCCCTACCTTTATCGCTGCCGTTTAGTACTATAGTGTAATACACACTACACCATGAATCTCGAACAGAAATGGGAGCCAGCGTGAACGGTTTCAGACGATTAAGCACAGCCTCGGTTATCAGAGGCGGGAAAGGCTGGTCATTACTCGGGGCGAGGTGCTCCGGCTGTGAAGCGCCCATCTATCCAGTCCTCACCGTGTGCCCGCACTGCGGCGGCCGCGACTTCGTTGCGTTGCCGCTGCCGACAATCGGCACCCTCTACTGCCACAGCGTGGTGCATATGGGACCAAGGGGCGTCGACACGCCCTATACCGTCGGCTACGTGGACTTTAGTGAGGGTCTGAGGGTCTTCGGGCGCATCGAAATGGAGGCTGGCGCTGTCCAGACGGGGCAACAACTCGAATTGCGAGTGAAAGCAGCAAACAAACGAGCGAGCCAGTTCATCTACTTCTTTGCCGCACCCGGCGAAGTTCCCCGGCAGGTAAGTTCATGAGCGCGACGAACGGTTTGAGGAGCGTGAGCGTCGCTGGCACAGGTATGGTTCGCTTTGGGCGTTTCCCGGAAGTGAGTCTTGCGCAGCTCGCCGCGCCTGCGGTCATCGAGGCACTTGATGAAGCTGGAATCGATCGACCGCGCATCGGCGCTATTTATTGCGGAACGGTATCCGGTGGTCCATTGGCTGCTCAACGTATCGCACGGGAGACGGGGCTGACCGGCATCGAAGCGGCGAATTTCGAAAATGCCTGCTCGTCGTCGGCGAGCGCATTCCGGCACGCCTGGCTCGCGATTGCCGCGGGGGCGGTGGATTGTGCCGTGGTGGTCGGAGCGGAGCAATTGACCCGTCTCGGCAGCGGCCCACTTGATCTGGGCGATGAGGATGTCGAGGCGGCGAACGGTTTGACGATGCCGGCGCTGTACGCAATGCGCGCACAGCGGTACATGCACGAATTCGATTTGTCGCCTCGCGATCTCGCGCAGATCGCGGTCAAGGCCAGGGCGAATGGCGCGCTCAACGCGTATGCACAGATCCGCAGCACCATGTCGGTGGATGAGGTGCTCGCTAGTCGGCAGGTGGCCTCGCCGCTGACGTTGCATCAGTGCTGCCCGCTGGGCGATGGCGCATCGGCGGTCGTGCTTGCGGCCTCCGACTTTCCCATTGCGAATCGGCAAGGCGCCGTGAAGATTCTTGCGTCGCATCTGACGTCGGGCCGTTACATGCAGGGAGGCAGGGATATGACGACTCCCGAGGTCACGATGCGTTGTGCGAACGAGACCTACGAATCCTGCGGCATCGGCCCTTCCGACATCGATCTCGTCGAGTGTCACGACGCCTTCACCATCGCCGAATTGCTGTACTACGAAGCACTGGGTTTTGCCCGCCACGGAGAAGGGGCGGCTTTGATCAGGGAAGGTCAAACGTCGCTGAACGGACGGATTCCGTTCAACCCGTCCGGCGGTCTGCTCTGCAGGGGCCATCCGCTTGGCGCGTCGGGAATCGCGCAGATCGTAGAAATAACCCGCCAGTTGCAGGGCCGCTGCGGCGCACGGCAGGTCGCGAAAGACAAGCCGCGCGGTCCGCGAATCGGGCTGGCGCACATCACCGGTGGAGGCACCTACGGCTTCGATCACGGTGCCTGCGCAATACACATTCTTGGAAGGTGAGAAGTGAAATCAGCACCCTTTACCTGGCACCGCCCGGAAAGCGTGGCGCGTGCCGTCGAGCTGCTTGCCACGCTGGACAATGCACGCATCGTCGCTGGCGGCCAGACGCTGATGCCGATGCTGGCCATGCGTTACGCGTATGTGGACCATCTGATCGACGTGAACGCGATACCCGGCCTCGACGGGATAGCGTTGGAAGGCGGCGAGGTCTGCATCGGCGCACTGGTTCGCCAGCGAGATATCGAGCAATCTCCTTTGATTCATCGATACGCACCGCTGATGGTGGAGGCGTATCGATTGGTCGGTCATATTCAGACGCGAAATCGGGGCACTTTTGTCGGAAGCGTTTGCAATCTCGACCCGGCCTCGGAGCAGCCCGCACTCGCCGAAATCTTCAATGCGACCATCGTCGCCGTGGGACCCCGCGGAGAGCGGCGCATCCCGTTTCATGAGTTCGCGTGCGGCTTCATGACGACTTCGATCGAACCGGACGAAATGGTGACGCAAATTCGCCTGCGCATCTGGAACGAGCCGCACGGCTATGCGTTCGAGGAATTCGCGCGCAGGCATGGGGACTTCGCAATCGTCGGGGCCGCGGCCATGGTGTCCGTCGACGCCAATCGCGCTATCGGCCGTGCCGACGTGGTCCTGTGCGGCATGGGCAGCAAACCTTGCCGTCTGCAGCTCGACGACGTCCTCCAGGGACAGCAGCCCAGCGACGGTCTCGCAAAGGCAGCAGCCGGCAGAGCAAGCTCGATCGATGCCCTTGGCGACACGAGTGCCAGTGCCGCCTATCGGCAACGCCTCGCGAGCACCGTAACCGAGCGTGCGCTTGGGCGTGCGTTCGCTCGCGCATTGAACGCAAGCTGAGGGAATCATGGATCAGAGAATCGAATTCGTGGAACAGGCAAGGATTGCCGTCGAACTGAACGGACAGGCTGTGACCTGCGACATCGACCCCAGAGTGACGCTCGGCGATTTTCTTCGTCACCAGCTTGGCAAGACCGGCACGCATTATGGCTGCGAGCATGGTGTTTGCGGGGCATGCACGGTGCTGGTGGATGGACGTTCCATGCGCTCGTGCCTTCAGCTCTGTGGCCAGGTCGACGGGCGGAAGGTCACAACCGTAGAGGGGCTGGCGAATGCCGACGGCTCGCTAGGCATCCTGCAGCAGGCGTTTCAGGATCGCCATGCGTTGCAGTGCGGATACTGCACCCCGGGCATGTTGACCACACTCACGGAGTTTCTGCGGGCCCACCCCGACCCGTCCGAGGCGCAAGTTCGTGATGCGATCAGCGGCAATATCTGCCGCTGCACGGGCTACCAGGCCATAGTCGAAGCCGCGCTGCTCGCCGCAGCGAGAATGCGCGGCGAGCCCGATCCAGTTTTCGGTCTGGTTACCGCACACTCAGAAAACAGCGCACCTCTCACGGATTCGGCCGTGCACGCGCGATATGTCGGCAAACCCGTCAAGCGCACCGAAGACCCAGCGCTGCTCAAAGGCGAGGGGCAATTCGTCGACGATATCCACCTTCACGGAACATTGCATTGCTGTTTCGTGCGATCGTCGCACGCGCACGCCCGCATCAGGCACGTCGATACGCAAGCGGCAAAGGCCATACCGGGCGTCCACCATGTCTGGACGTTCGCCGACCTGGACGAAGCGCTGCGGCAGCCATTGCCTGTCCTGGCGCCCACGCACATGCTCACTGAGCCGCGCATGTGGTCGCCGCTGGCTGCGGACGAGGTGTGCTACGTCGGCGAGGCGGTTGCTGTTGTCCTTGCCGAAAGCCGGTACATCGCGGAAGACGCCGCTAACCTGGTGCAGATCGACTACGAGGTACTGCCTGTTGCCGGCGACATCAGGAAGATATTCGACCCGGATGCGCCACGGGCTCACAGCGACGTTCCGACAAACCTCCTGCTCGACATGCCGTTTGCTTTCGGCGAAGTCGACTCGGCCTTTGCATGCGCAGCGCACGTGGTCAAGCGCGAGATATTCCATCATCGCGCAACTGCGCACCCGATGGAGTGCCGCGCAACCCTCGCGCGGCTCGATGGCGGCACCGGTGATCTGACCGTCTGGAATTCAGGCCAGGCGCCGCATCTCGAAAGACGTCTCCTCGCGCAAGCGCTCGGCTACGACGAAGCGAAGATCCGGGTCATCATGCCGGACGTTGGGGGGGCGTTCGGTCCCAAGGGTATCGCCTATCCGGAAGAGTTCGTCGTGGCCTCGGCTGCACTCAGGCTGGGTGTGCCGGTCAAATGGACCGAAGATCGTCGCGAGCACTTCCTGAGTATTACCCAGGAGCGCGATCAACTGTGGGATCTCGAGATGGCGCTCGACCAGGACGGAAAGATCCTCGGCGTGCGCGGTTCCGTGGTCCACGATAACGGTGCGTACGTGCCTTGGGGCATAGTCGTGCCGATCATCGCGGTGACCTCGTCGCTGGGTCCGTACGTCGTCCCGGCATTCCAGGTGAAGCTGAAAGTCGCGTGCACGAACATGGTACCCACCACGCCGGTGCGTGGTGCGGGGCGGCCTAAAGCGGTATTCGCGATGGAGCGGATGCTCGATGCCGCAGCCGACCAGCTCGGCCTCACTCGTCTGGAAATTCGACGTCGCAATTTCGTGCAGCCGGAACAGCTACCGTACAAAACTGGCCTGATATTCCGCGACGGTTCGCAGATGGTGTATGACTCCGGCAACTATCCGGAGACCCAGAAAAAGGCAGAGGAGCTTGCCGGTCTGGACGCGTTTCGCGCCCGCCAGGAGGACGCGCGCACGCGGCAACGATATCTCGGCATTGGCTTTGCCAATTATGTGGAAGGCTGTGGTCTAGGTCCTTATGAAGGGGCGGAAGTCACCTTGCAAAACGACGGACGCATACACCTGGACGTCGGTGGCGCCGGCGCGCAGGGGCAAGGCATGAAAACCATCTTTGCCCAGATCGCAGCCGATCAGATCGGTGTCGATATGGATGCCATCACGGTAGTCGTCGGCGATACGGGCAAGCTTGCAATGGGTGTCGGGACATTCGCGAGCCGGATCACCGTCAACGCCGGAAATGCAGTCCACATTGCATGCGGCAAGCTCGCGGGAAAAATCAGGGCGCTGGCTGCGAACGCCCTTCGTGTTCCGCTGGATCAGATCGAGATCGCGCGTGGCGTCGTATGCGCGCGAGGTCAGCCGGAAAGGGCGTTGCCGCTCGGGAAAATCGCTCAGATGTCCTATGGGATACCTGGGTTCACGCTTCCTGACGGGCTGGATGCAGGCATGACTGTCACGCATTACTTCTCCCCGAAAGCCAGTGTCTACGCCAACGGAACGGCGTTCGCGGAAGTCGAGGTGGATCTCGGGACTGGCTACGTAAAGGTCTTGCGTTATGGCGTTGCGCACGATTGCGGGAATGTGATCAATCCAATGCTCGTCGAAGGGCAGGTGATTGGCGCGATTTCCCATGGGATCGGAAATACGCTGCTCGAGCGGCATGCCTACGACGAGAATGCCCAGCCGCTTGCGACGAATTTCGCGGAGTTTCTGCTGCCGACCGCTCTCGACATGCCATCCCACATCTCGATGGCGCATCTCGTTTCCCCCTCGCCGAACAACCCGCTTGGCGTCAAAGGCGCCGGGGAGGGCGGGACGATTCCTGCCTCCGCGGCGATCGTCAGTGCCATCGAGGATGCGCTGAGCCGTTGGTCTATCCGATTTGACGAAACCCCCGTGCTGCCTGAAATGATCTCTGATCGGCTGCATGCCGCAGGCGCCTACAGCGACGCCGCTCCCCAACACACCTCGAACGAAGAACTTGCAGGATAACGCTATGGAATCTGGAAAAACGGGTCCGCTGAGCGGCGTGAGGGTTCTGGATCTCACGCAGTTCCTGTCGGGCCCTTTCGGAACGCAAATTCTCGGTGACCTCGGCGCTGAGATCATCAAGGTCGAGCCGCCGGCGGGCGAACTTTCACGCGGCGTGCCACCGCATTTCGTAGAGGGCGACAGCGCCTATTATCTTGCGGTCAATCGCAACAAGAAGAGCGTGGTCATTGACCTCAAGACGGAGCGGGGAGCCGAACTCGTTCGGGAGCTGGCGGCACATTCAGATGTCCTTGTCGAAAACAATCGGCCCGGTGTGATGGAGCGGCTCGGGCTCGGTCAAGCGGCGCTTCGCGCGCGCAGTCCGCGGCTCGTCTATTGCAGTATCAGCGGCTTCGGACAGACCGGCCCGGACAGGGATCTTCCCGCTTACGACATGATCGTGCAGGCGATGTCAGGGGGCATGAGTCTGACCGGGGAGCCTGGGCGAGCGCCCGTTCGCGCTGGCATTCCGATCGGCGATCTGGCGGCCGGCATGTACGGCGTAATGGGCGTACTCGCTGCGCTGGTCGAGCGCCAGACTACCGGCGAAGGACGGTTCGTCGATGTGTCGATGCTCGATGCGCAAATCGCGATGCTTTGTTATCAAGGCGCCTATTACCTGCTATCGGGTGAAGTGCCGGAACCCCAGGGACGAGGCCACGATTCGATACCGACTTACCGCTCGTTCGAATGTGGCGACGGCGTTTCACTGGTTGTGACCGCCAACACCGAACGTATGTGGGCGGACCTGTGCAAGGCAGTCGGTTTGCCACACCTCGTCCACGACCCGAGATTCAAGGATCCGGACGAACGCCTGGCAAACAAGGCGGCGCTATGGGAAATACTGGAGGCGCGCTTTCGGTCCGAATCCGCGCAGAGTTGGCTCGATCTGCTGAATTCGGCCTCGATTCCGGCCGCTCTGGTCAAGACGGTGGATAAAGCACTGAACGCCTCCCAGGTCGCGCACAGAGACATGCTCGTCGAGCTTCGCAGCGGAGCGGGATCTCATGTGCGCGTGCCCGGCAATCCAATCAAGCTCGATACCTCGGGGCCTGTCGATGCGAGTTACCCACCGCATCTGGGGGAGCATACGAACGTCGTGCTCGGAGAGTACGTCGGGCTGGATACTGACGAACTGAGGACACTTCAGAACCAGGGGGTTGTTCGGCAGTTTGTACCCGGCATGCCATCACCCGGCGTGAAATCGCGATGAACGTGGAGATCGGAATGCATGAAAATCTTCTGCTGACGATGAAGGGTCATGTTTTGCACATTGCCCTGAACAGTGCTGACGGCAGGAACGAGCTGGATGACGCAATGACTCGAGCGCTCACAGAGGTGATCAGTGACCCTCCCGAGTGCACCGTGGCAATCGTGTTGTCCGGCGAAGGCGAGAACTTCTGCACAGGCCGGGCCTCTTCGCCACCGCCGGCACTTTCCCCAATGGAAGATCCACGCCCTGCAATCAAGGAACGGGGCGCGGTGCCCATTCTCGCACTCTATGAGGCAATCCGTTCGAGTGCGGTACCGGTTGCGTGTTTCGTCAAAGGGCTCGCTTCGGGTATGGGTTGCGCAATCGTTGCAGCGAGCGACTACGCAGTCGCCGACGTGCGCAGCCAGTTCGAAGCCAACGAACTGGAGAAGCAGTTTGCTCCTGCACTGCTGATGTCCGTGCTCATCTCGCGTGTCCATGTCAAGGCAATTTCGCGTCTGGTTTTGACGGGTCGGCCCATCGACGCGACGACCGCTCTGGAGTATGGGCTCATCGGCGAAATAGTCGCTCCTTGGGAACTGGACAACGCGCAGGACGATTTCATCGCGTTCATGAACAGCCGGGCTCCGCAGGCATTACTCGGAATCAAGACCTTCCTGCGCGAATCGGCCGGCCCGGATTCGTCAAAGCTTGCCGCCGACGTTCTGGCGGAATCGATTGCGGCTCGCCTCGACGTGACAGCGCCGTTCGCGCCGTCCCACGACAAGCGGTTTCTGAGCGTCGACGGCGAGCGCATTGCCTATATCGACATCGGCAACGGGCCCGCGGTCGTTTTGCTCCATAGTCTCGGCACATCGAGCGCGCTGTGGGACGATATTCTGCCCGCACTCACCGCGAATTATCGAGTCGTGGCAATAGATGCCCGCGGTCACGGCGACTCGACGAAGCGAAGCGCGTGGAATGCAGACGCGGTTGCCAGCGACGTTGTTGCGGTGACGGGGGCCATCGGTCTCGACCGTTTTGGCCTGGTGGGTATCTCGATGGGGGGACTCACTGCAATCCGCGTTGCCGCGAAGCTGGGTCGACGCGTGGCTGTCATGGTCTTGTCGAGTGCTTACGCAAGCGTTTCCGGACCGACGGTAGCCAAGCGGCTCGCAGCAACCGAAGGGATGTTGAAAAAGCTGCCAATGCATCTCTTTGCGCGCATGTACGTGGAGCAGACCCTCCACAGAAACACGGCGTACCCGAAGCGGGAGCGACTTGCCCAGCAGATTGCGGCCATCGCTTCAAAGGATTACCTGGAGATATTGCACGCCATTGCCACGGATGACGTCTCCAGTCTTCTGTGCGACATCGAGGTCCCGACACTCGTGCTCAACGCCGAACTCGACGGAAGTGTACCCAGAACCGTATCGGCGCAGTTGACGCAAGGAATCCATGGGGCGGAGGAACGGACGCTGCGCGCTGCCGGGCACCTTGCATGTGTCGACGCGCCCGATGCGTACGCGGACGTTTTATTAAGCCAGTTTGAGCAATACACGGATGAAGGTGGAGAAGTATGGAGATCGTAAATCGCTTTTCGGTCGACTCGACTATCGAGAACGCCTGGAACGCACTACTCGACGTTCCGCTGGTGGTGTCCTGCTTTCCCGGTGCGACGCTCACGGACACACTCGGCAAGGACACGTACAGGGGGCTGATTCGCGTCAAGCTGGGTCCAATCGCGATGGAGTTCTCCGGCAAGGTCACCTTGAGCGCCCCGTGGGGTGACGCGCATATGGCGACCGTTGAGGCCACATGGCAGGAGACCAAAAACCGCGGATCGGCCAATACGGTGACCACGTTTTCTCTATCACGCCTCAATGAAGCCGCCGGCACCCAGGTTGACGTTCGCACCAGTGTGCAGATGGCGGGGCAGGTGGCGCAGTATGGCCGCGGAGTTGGAATCATCAATGCCGTATCGGAACAGATGGTCCGTCAATTCGCGGCGAATTTGCTGGAGAAACTTGCGGACCGGCAGGCCGAAACAGCGTTGCCCCTGGACGACACAAACGCGTTCGCTTCGACATCCACTGGAGACAGAGAACCCGTGGCGGCAACACGCAGCGACAACTCAGCACGCTCAACGAACGAGATTTCCGTACTCGGCTTGTTGTGGAAAATGCTGGTTTTGAAGTGCAGGCGGTGGTTTGCCAGACCGCGTTCGTCATAGTTCCCTTCGTTCATGTTTCTGATCAGTTTGGTCAGGCGTGCAAACGGCAGCCGCTTCTACTGAACCCTGTCATGCCAGCACGCGATGCCATCGAAGTGTCCGGAACTGTTTGTCTAATCATAAGTAGTGCAAAGCAGGAGATGGGAAGATGGAAACGAACTCGACTCCTTTCGAGTCGACAGACCATGGGAGCAATGTTGGTGCTCCTGTCGTGGGCAAGGCCGCCTGGATTGTACTTGCGTCCGCGTTTGTGGGGTGGATGTTCGATGCAATGGATCTCTACCTGTTCACCATGATCATGGTTCCGGCCCTTCACGACCTGCTCGGGGCTTCACAGGGCAGCGTCATGCGGATTGGAGGGCTCATTGTCGGCGCGAAACTGCTTTGCTGGGGCATCGGCGGGATTCTGTCCGGTATCGTGGCAGACCGGTTCGGGCGAGCGCGAGTGATGCTCGGCACGATGCTGATTTATTCGGTATTCACGGCAGCCGGTGCCTTCGCGCGAGACTGGTATCAACTCCTCCTGTTTCAGATGCTGGCGGGCTTTGGAATCGGTGGTGAGTGGGCCGCCGGCGCCGCGCTTGTCGTGGAGACCTGGCCAGAAAAACACAGGGCGAAGGCCGTTCAGGTGATGCAGGTTGCCAATGTGGCGGGGCTGGTTGCCGCCTCCGCGCTCGCGATCCTGCTTTCAGGCGCTGGATGGCGTTGGGTGCTTGGCGTGGGGGCGGCACCGGCACTCGCGAGCCTTGGCCTGCGGTTCATCACACCGGAATCGGCGAGTTGGAAGCAGTCACGTGCGGCCGCAATGCGTCACGCAGGTCCGAAAATGGGTTCGATATCGGAGATATTTGCCAGCCCGTTGCGCCGTCGAACCATTGTCGGAACGCTCATTGCCTCGGCAATGATGATCGGTGGCTGGGGGGCATCCATCATCTTTCCCACGTTGCTGAGAGAGTTCTTCCCATCCGCCGGTAGCGCGGAATTCACGCGACAGACGGGCATCGCTTTCATGGCGACCAACGCCGGTGCGGTGCTTGGATACGCCTCGATTCTGCTCCTCGTCAGTCTGATGCCGCGTGTCTCCCGACGGATCGTCTACGCAGTGTTTTGTGCTGGCGCCTGGATTGCAGTCGTTGTCCTTTTTGGAGCGGCGAAAACACTGGGGACGTTCTATTTCTCAATGCTTGGATTCGGTTTCTTCGCAATGGGCGGATTTGGGATCGTCGCTCTGTACCTGACTGAGCTTTTTCCGCTCCATGTTCGCGCCACAGGACAAGGCTTCGCCTGGAATATGGCCCGTCTCTTTACCGCGTTCGGACCGTTGCTCGTGTCGTTTGCGTCGGCGAATCTGGGATTCCGTGTGGTGGGAATCACTCTCGCAACCGTATTCGGAATGGGATTGGCCGCCATATTTTTCGGGCCGGAAACGGGCTGAAAAGACGACGTGGAAGTTCGAAGCGTGGCACGCATCCACCAAAAAATATGACATTGGAGACAGCATGAAAATGAAAGTGATCGTCGCCTCGACGGTCTTTGTGTGGACGGTCGCGGCACACGCGCAATCGTCGATGACGCTGTATGGCGCCCTCGATACGGGATTGCTGTATCAAAGCGCGAATGCGCCAAATTTCCAGTCGAAAATGAATCTCGGCCACCTATACGCACTCAAGGACGCGGGAATTTTCACCAGTTTCTGGGGGCTCAAGGGCGTTGAAGACATTGGCGGTGGTTACAAGGTCAACTTCAAGCTCCAGGGAGCGTTCACCAGTACCAACGGAAAATTCGGGCTGTCCGACACGCCGGGCGTCAGCGCAATCTTCAACCAGCAAGCGACGATCGGCATCTCCGGTCCTTTCGGTTCGATCGATGCGGGCCGTCAGTTCGTGCCGATAATATTTGCGATGGCCGACACCGACGTACGGGGCGCGCAATTCTTCGGCAGTATCCTCACCGCATGGCTTGGCATGAATCAGGCTGCAGGCTGGCAGGGCACCAGTACAAACGGAGCGATCGGTGCGCTGTACGACTCTAACGCGATCGTTTACCAGTCGCCGAAATTTCACGGTCTATCGCTGGGACTCGAATATGCGCCGGGTGGCGTCGCCGGTCAATCCCAGGGTGGCACGCGCGAGTCTGCCGTGCTCAGGTATTCGAACTACGGTCTCAATCTCTCGGCTGCTTACTACAACGGCCACGACAGCAATCCCTTCACGACGACAGCGATCGGCGCGATCATCACGGCACCGTCCACCGGGCGCGATAACAATCGCTTTTACTATTTCGGCGCGATGTACACGTTCCACGACCTGTCAGTATCGACGTCATACAGCATCGGCAAGGATCCGGCGAACAGCGGTCAGGCCGACTTCGAGATGATTTCCGCGGGGCTCGGCTACAAGTTCACGCCGTTTTTCAAGGTCACCTCTGGCTTTTATTACCTCAAGGACCGCAACGTTTCATCCAATCAATCGGATGCGTACGCGGTGGGCGCCGAATACAGTTTGTCCAGGACCACCATCGCCTATGTACAGGTTGGCCATGTCAATAACCGGGGCAAGATGAGCCAGGCGATCGCCTACGCCGCGCCGGTTCCTGAGGGTACCTCCAGCACCGCCGCGATGATTGGCATTCGGCACACCTTCTGATCCCACCGTGGCTGATTGGAGCAATGAATGAAGACAAGCAGGGCACTGAAAATCGCTGTCGGGTTGCTGGTTGGATCAACATCTATTCACGTCTGGGCGCAGGCCAGCGAGAGCGAAGCGCGCACCGTGTCGAAAGGCACAGCGACCGAAGCCTCCGGCAGCGTCACGCAGACGAGTAGCCGGAAGGACAATTTTGCGCTGCGCCGCAAGGTCTACGCGGCAATCGCACAGCACGAGGAGATCGACGCGGGCGCCATCAGCGTGGTGGTGAAGCGCGGCGCGGTGACGCTCGACGGGACGGTGGTTGATGCCTCACACATCGGTGAGATGACGGAGATCGCGCGGGGCGTTCCCGGCGTGAGGTCCGTGACCAACCGGCTGACGGTCAAAACGCCGTTTGGCAGTCAGTAGGCGCACGTGCATGACGCGGCTCGACTGCGTACCGTAGGAGAATGTGAGCATGAACAGTGTCGATTTCGAGGTGCTGGAAGCTACGATGCACTGGCTTGATGCGGGCCACCGAATGCTGCTTGTTACGGTCGTGAAGACTTGGGGTTCGTCGCCTCGCCCGGAGGGGGCGATGCTTGTCCTGCGCGATGACGGTCGTGTGGTGGGCTCCGTTTCAGGCGGCTGTATCGAAGATGATCTCATCGACCAGGTGCGTCGGTACGGCGTCGCGCAAGGGGTGCCGGAGGTGGTCGAATACGGCATTAGTGCCGAGGAAGCGCATCGGTTCGGGTTGCCTTGCGGTGGCACGATGCGACTCGTGCTTGAGCCGATTACGCGGCAAAGCCGTATTCAGGCCCTGCACGAAGCGCTCAGTCGTGGCGAACTGGTGGCGCGCACGCTAGACATGATAACGGGTGCCGTCACACTTGGGCCACCGGGGACGACTGACGGTGTGCACTTCAACGGGATGCATCTGACGACGATTCACGGGCCCCGCTACCGTATGCTCGTTATTGGCGCGGGACAGCTATCGCGCTACTTATGCCAGGTCGCGACAGGACTCGAGTATCAGGTGGTGGTGTGCGATCCACGCGAGGAGTATGTGCAGACATGGAATGTACCCGGCACGCAACTCGTGCGCACGATGCCTGACGATACGGTCCTGGAAATGAGACCCGACGAACGCAGTGCAATCATTACACTCACGCATGACCCTAAACTCGATGATCTCGCGCTGATGGAAGCGCTGAAGACACCCGCGTTTTATGTCGGTGCGCTTGGCTCGCGGCGCAACAATGCTGCACGGCGCGAGCGGCTTAAAGAGTTCGATCTGAGCGACGCAGAACTTGCACGGTTGCGCGGTCCGGCCGGGATCTATATCGGCAGCCGCACGCCGCCCGAAATCGCGATATCGATTCTCGCAGAAGTAACGGCCGCGAAGAATCGTGTGTCGCTGCCGGCAATCCTTAGGGTCGAGCGTGGGAAGACGGCAAAGGCAGTCACGAATGATGGCACACCGATCAGTGCGCTGGATCGTGTTTGGTGAAAGCGGGTTCTCTCATGAAACCGGCTTCCGGCGGCGAACTGGAGGCGAAGGCCATGCAGACATCGCAATATCAGCCAGCCGCTTCAGTCTTTCCCTGCATGCCCCATCACAGGCTTGCGCGGACATGCCTTGCACCACTGCGGCATAGAAGCGTGCGAGCGCTTCGGTGTCGGTATCCGGGGCAAGTTCGCCCTCAGCGACGGCACGGTCGAAGCGTACCTTGATGGTCTGCAGCCCAAGCTCCCGTCGCGCGGAGACCAATTGGGCGACCGACTCGCTCTTTTCGGCGTGTTGGAGAACAGCAGTCGAAATCATGCAGCCGCGCGGCCTTCCCGGGTCGGTGAAGCGTGCCGCAGCGTCGTGCAGATAGAACGCTATCGCATCGTGCGCCGGCAACTTTCCGCTTAGCGCTTCCAGCACGGCTTTGTTTTCACGCTCGCTGACATGGTCGAGCGCCTGTCTGTAAAGGTCCTCCTTCGAGCCGTAGGTTGCGTAGAGGGACGGCGGCGGGATACCCATGGCCTCGGTCAGATCGGCGATCGAGGTGCCCTCGTATCCATGCTCCCAGAACAGCCGAGCGGCGACATCGAGTCCCACGTCGCGGTCCAGCAACCTCGGCCTGCCGCGTTTCCGGGCGGGTTCGCTCATTTTTATATCGAGTCCTATAAAAATCGTTGACAAGCGTGTTTCGACGTCAATATTATAGTGACCACTACTAATTCAGTCAGGAAGGAGTGGTCGATGTCTGCAAAGCTTTCAAACAAGGTGGCCCTGATTACGGGAGGCTCGCGTGGCATCGGCCATGCCGTAGCCCTGGCATTTGCGAAAGAGGGGGCTGCGCTCATCGGCGTGCACTACGGCGCCAATCGGGATGCGGCGAACGCCACCATCCGTGAAATCGAAGCTCTCGGATCGAAAGCCGTCGCGATCGAAGCGGACCTAAGTCGCGGAAAGGAAGCAACGGACAGTATCTGGGAACAGTTCAAGGCCGCTGCCATCGACGCCACGGGCGAGCCGAGGCTAGACATCCTCGTCAACAATGCTGGCGTGGCACCGGCCATCCGCCTGTCTGAGACGAGTGAGTCCGCATTCGACGAGGTCCTGACGATCAACTTCAAGGCACCGTTCTTCCTGATCCAGGCTATTGCAGATCACATCCGCGACAATGGGCGAATTATCAATGTTTCGACGGGCTTTACGCGTGTCGCGGCTCCAACGCATCCCGCCTACGCCGCTTCGAAAGGTGCGATTGAAACGCTGACGCTGGCGCTTGCCCCTGAGTTCGGTCCTCGTGGCATCACGGTGAATGCGGTCATGCCGGGCGTCACGGAGACCGACATGAATGCGGCGTGGATCAAGGTGCCGGAGGCACGTGCCGGCGCGGAGGCCATGTCGGTGTTCTCACGAGTGGGTCAACCTGTTGATGTCGCTGATGTCGTCACGTTCCTCGCATCGAATGAGGCACGCTGGACGACGGGGCAGGTGATCGACGCGACGGGCGGTGCCCGGCTCTAAGTCCCTCTGACATGAAGGCCGCACCAGTGTGCGACCAGCGTCGTGTCCGGCTTCATGGCAGGCCCCGCAGCGGTTGCGGCAGTCTGCCAGCTTGCCAGCGCTCAAAAACACGACATCTGCAAATAGCCAGAATCAGACATTACAAAAAAGCTGTGACAAGTAAAACTGCGATAAATTATATTATGTTAAATACAACATAAAATGCGCTGTGGGACACCTCCACCCAGACGCAGCCACGCCCCATCAAACTTGCAACCCCCGGCTCTTGCGCCGATAAACAAGCAGCGCGCGCATGATGCCGAAACTCAGCGGCGCACCGACTGGCTCGGCACCGCCGTCCAGCAAGCGTTCGTCGAAGTGCTGCGTGCGGAAAGCGCGTTCGAATCCGGCGGCACCTGATCCGCGCACCACCCCGCATTCCCCCCCCTCCCGCCTCGCGCTCACTCCCCAATCCACGAGCCCCGCAAGTCGCTGTCGTGCATGAGCTGCAGCAGCGTTTGCGCCGGGCGGGAAAGCCGCTTTGCCGCGAGCACGATGAATTCGACGTTGGGCAGCGCCGGCAGGCTCGCGACGTTCACGGGCGGCGCCAGCCCGCGCGCGGCGAGGTATTGGGGCCGCACAGTGACGCCGAGGCCGGCGCGCGCCGCCGCCACGCAGCCCGAATGGCTGCTGCTCGTGCATACCAGTTGCCAGCGGAAATCAGTCTGCGCAAGCGCGTCGAGCACCACGGCCCGCGTCACGCTCGGCTCGGCGACGAGGATGAGCGGCAGCGGCTGCGCGAGATCCATCGTCGTGCCGGCGCGCGCGAGCCATTCGAGCCGTCCGGTGAAGAGCACCGTGCCGCGTTTGTCGCCCAGCCGCCGCTTGCCGACCATCAGGTCGATGGCGCCGGAATCGAGCAGTTCGTAAAGCCGGCCCGTCATGCCGATGGTGATTTCCAGCTCCACGTCGGGATGCGCGTTGCGAAACGCCGTCAGCACGGCGGGCAGCGGGCCGAGCGCAACGTCGTCGGAGCAGCCGAGCCGCACCCGCCCGCGCAGGCGCGGCGCGCGGAACTGCGATTCGGCGCGGTTGATCGCCTGCAGGATGCTGCCGGCATGCGCCAGCATCGCCTCGCCATCGGACGTGATGGCAAGCGAATGTGTGTCGCGGATAAACAGGCGGCGGCCAATCGACTCTTCGAGCCGGCGTACGTGGTCGCTCACGCTCGACTGCGTGAGGCCGAGCTGGCGCGCCGCTTCTGTGAAACTGTGGCAGCGCGCGACCGCTTCGAAGGTCCTGAGCCAGATGGGATTGAGCATGGCGGATGGTTATCGGCAATGCCGATGACAGTCAAAGTCTCTACTGGGGTTCCCGATGAGCGACGGTAACAATATCATGACGCCATTGATGACAATTGCGCCGCAAAGCCGTTCCCGCCCCTCACGCGGCGCGCCGAGAAGTTCCAGATGAACAAAAATTCGAGCCACACGGCGCTGCTATGGATCGTCGCCGCGGGCTTTTTCATGCAGACGCTCGACACGACGATCGTCAACACCGCGCTCCCCTCGATTGCGCGCAGTCTTGGCGTAAGACCGCTCGTGATGCAGCCGGTCATCGTCGCGTACACGTTGACCATGGCCATGCTCACGCCCGCTTCGGGCTGGCTTGCCGACCGCTTCGGCACACGCCGCGTCTACTTCGTCGCGATTCTGATCTTCGTGCTCGGCTCGCTATGCTGCGCGAGTGCGCACACCCTCGCGCAACTCGTGGTCGCGCGCGTGCTGCAGGGCATCGGCGGATCGATGCTGATGCCGATCGGCCGGCTCGCGGTGCTGCGTGCGGTGAGCGGCGAGCAGTACGTCTCGGCGCTCGCACTCATTTCGGTGGCGGGCCAGGTGGGGCCGATCGTCGGCCCGACGCTCGGCGGCTGGTTCGTGCAGGCGATCTCGTGGCACTGGATCTTCCTGATCAACGTGCCGATCGGCCTCGCCGGCGTATTCGCCGTGCACCGCTATCTGCCTAACGCGTCGAGCACTGCGGCGCCTCCATTCGATCTCGCCGGCTGTGCACTCGTGTCGCTGTGCATGATTGCGTTCTCGCTGGCCTTCGACACGCCGGTCCAGACGCATCGCGCCGCGTGGTCTGCCGGCCTCTTCGCAGTCGGCATCGCGGCGGCCTTCGCTTACGTGGCCTATGCACGCGGCCACCGCGAACCGCTCTTCAAGCTGCGCTTGTTCGGCGAGCCGAATTTCAGCGTCGGCCTGATCGGCAATCTCGTCTGCCGCGTCGGCTCGAGTGCCGTGCCGTTTCTCGTGCCGCTGCTCATGCAGCTCGAGCTCGGCTACTCGCCGCTGCGCTCGGGCCTCATGATGCTGCCCGCCGCGCTCGCAGGGACGGTCGCCAAACGCTGGATTGCGCCGCTGATCCGCCGTTACGGCTACGAGACGTTCCTGCTGGTCAACACGCTGATCGTTGGCGCATCGATCGTTGCGTTCGCACTGATCTCGCGCGGCACGCCCGTTGCGGTGGAGATGGTCGTGCTGGCCATCTTCGGCGCGGCCAACTCGATGCAGTTCGCCGCGATGAACAGCGTCACGCTCAAGGACCTCTCGCACGAAGACGCCGGCAGCGGCAACAGCCTTTTTTCGATGGTGCAAATGCTCGCGATGGGACTCGGCGTCACCATCGGCGGCGCGCTCGTGAGCCTTGGCGAGGCACAGTGGGGATCGGTTGCGCCCGGCTTTCGCATGAGCTTCGCCGGCGTGGGCGCGATCACGCTGATCTCCGCCCTGGTCTTCCGCCGCATCGACACGCAGACGCGCGTCGCCGCTGCGCCTTGCGCGATGGCGTCGACGGCCGCTCGCCGCTGAGCGCGCGATCAGTGCGCGAGAATGCCCATCGCGCGCTTCTTCAGATCCAGGAAGTGCGGTTCGAATGCGACCTCTGGCGTACGCGGTCTGTCCAGTTCGATGGGCACGTCGAGTGCCACCCGCCCCGGCCGCGCCGAAAGCACGACGAGACGCGTACCGAGAAAGATCGCTTCGTCGATGTCATGGGTGATGAAGACCACCGTGCAGTGGAGTTGCTCCCACAGCGCGGTCAAGAACGTCTGCATGGAACTGCGCGTCTGCGCATCCAGTGCGCCGAAGGGCTCGTCCATCAGCAGCACCTTCGGCTTCATCACGAGCGCCCGCGCGATTGCCACGTGCTGTTGCATGCCGCCCGACAGCTCATAGGGCTTGTGTCGTGCGAAAGACTCCAGACCGATGATGCGCAGAATGTCCGCCGACTCCTTGTGCCGTTGCGCCTTGGGCACCCCATGCAGTGACGGCCCGAACTCGATGTTTTCTGCCACGCTGAGCCACGGAAACAAGCCGGCCTGCTGGAATACGACGACTCGGTCGGCCCCGGGCTGGTCCTTGATCTCGCCATCGATATAGATGTTGCCCTTGGTGGGCGAAGTCAGACCGGCGAGCAGGTGCAGCAAGGTCGTCTTTCCACAGCCCGAGGCGCCGAGCACGGTGATGAATTCGCCGCCCCGGAACTGCAGATTGATGTTTTCCAGTGCCGATGTGGCGCCGAACGTCTTGTACAGAGAATCGATGACGATGTTCAAGTTCGTCTCCTGCTCGACAGTCAGACAGTCAATGGATCAATGCGCCAGATGTTTCGAGTACTGCGGCGCGACGTTGTTGTCGAAACTCGCCGGCACGCTCGGAATGCGGCCAATCGAGTTCAGCACCTTGGCCGTATTCACCAGAGTCAGGTACGTGGCGGACGTTTTGACGCCCGCGTCGAGGCCCATGACTTTCGGCGTGGTCTGATCGGCGCCGGAAAACAGCTCATAACCGGCGAGTTCGCTCGTCGCCACCGGCACCGTCACGCCCGTTGCTTTCGCCATCTCGGCGAGCGCCTTGTCGCGATCCTTCATCGTCACCTGATAGCCCTGGTCGAGCGCCGCCACGAAACCGCGGACCAGGTCCGGATGCGCCTTCGCCCAGTCAGAGTTGGCGATACAGACGTTGTAGCTCGAGGCTTCGCGCGGCAAGTCTCCGTCCGTCTTGATCGCCTTGCCGCCAGACGTACGCAGCGCGCTGAATACCGGATCCCAGACGATCGCCGCATCGATCGCACCGGTCACCCATGAGGTGCGCATCTGCGGCGGCGCCATGTTGATTTGGGTGACGGACGCATACGGCACATGCGCAGCAGCCAGGAAGGTCGCCAGTTCGAACGAGGCCTGCGAGCCGGCGACGATCGCGATCTTCTTGCCTTGCAGCCCCGCGACGTCGTGGATGCCGCTGTCCGGCTTGACCACGATGCCGGCCGCATTCGTATAGCGCTCCTGGTTGTATACGATGGTCATCGGCAAGCCCTGTGCGATCGCCGTGACGAGCGGCGGCACGCCCAGTCCGCACATGAACGTGAGACTGTTCGATGCCAATGCACTCATCGCCGCCGGCCCCGAACTGAAGAGCTTGTACTGGACATCGGCGTTCATCTGCTTTTCGAACAGATGCTCGGCCATCGATACCATGTACGGATCGGCGCCGTTGTCCTCGTAGCCGATGATCACCTCGGGCTTGCTCTGCGAATGCACCGCGCCAGGAACCAGACAACTGCTCGCCAGCACAGCCGCGCTCATGCCATAGACCCATTGCCTCTTTTTCATTGTCGTCTCCTCCTCTCACCCGATCAGTTATGTCCGCGCCACGGTACGACGATATTTTCGATCTTGCGAATCGCCAGCTCCATTGCATATCCGATCAACCCGATGATCACGATGCCGACGATCACGATGGCAACCTGCAAGGCCTGTCCGGCGAACTGGACGAGCCAGCCAAGGCCGCTGCTCGCCGCGATCAGTTCCGCGGCGACCAGACAGGTCCACGCCACGCCGATACCCACGCGCATCGCGGTGAAGATCTCCGGCATGGCCGAGGGCAGCACGACCTTGCGGAAGATTTGTGCGTTGGTCGCGCCGAGCGTGCGGGCAACCTCGATGCGCAGCGGCGGCGTGCTTTTCACGCCCGACATCGTGCCGATGATGATTACAGGAATGGTGCCGACCAGAATCAGAATGGCTTTGGGCAATTCGCCGATGCCGAACCACACCACCAGCAGCGGAATATAGGCAAGCGGTGGAACCGGCCGCACGAACTGCAGCAGCGGATCGATGATGTCGAACACGATCTTGTTGCGTGACATCAGCAGCCCGATCGGTACGCCGATCGCAATCGCGCCCACAAAACCAATAACGATGCGAAAGCAACTAATCAGGATGTCGCTGACGAGCGACTGGCCGCCGTACCCGTTGTGGACGATTTCGACGAAGGCCTGCCATACCGCCACCGGCGAGGGCAGCGCGAACGGCGGGAAGATGCGCGCCATCGATACGGCCTGCCAGAGCACGACGCACATCACGAGCACTGCAGTGGTTAGCCACCAGGCATTCATTTTCCCGCGGCCGCGGCGGATCTTGATGACCGGCTCGATCGACGAATCCGCGTGATGCTTCATCGTCTTTAGTCTGGGTAGGGCTCTCACCGCCGTCTCCTCAAGTTGAAAAACTATGCGCACGCCAGCGCGAAGTTCCACGTCCGCTTCGGGTTCCGTCTCAATTCAAGTATAGTCAGCGGCTACCAGGGCGAATTTCGGCTTCTTTCATTTCGCACTCGCGAACTCGCCCGTTTAGTCAAGCATTCTCAATCAATAAAACGGCGGGTAGTACCAGGCAGGAAGTTCCGATGGGGCCAGTGGCGGATGACCGCTGTCTGCCGCTTTGCCGAAGCGCCGCAAGCACCGTCCAGCCGATTTCTTCCGATTATTTTTCTTCGCGCGCGCGCCGCCCCAACGCCCGCCAACCGGTCGCGCTGCGCCGCAGCAAGGGCCTGGCACGCGCGTCTATCTCGAGTTTCCTTCCGAAAGCGCAGCGCTGACCGTCTTGTCGCAAACCGTCGCTCCGAAATTTACCTAATCGACCTGGACGGCCAGTGTTGAATATCGTGTGTCGATTGACTGGCCGATTTTGCTGCAATACGGTTGCTCAAACGTTGTCTCGCCGCCGCCATCAATCACAGGAGCCAGCATGCCGACCCGTACCCCGTCCGCCCTGTGGGCACAGCAATTCCGACGGTCATCGGAGTCGAAGACAAGTCTGCAGCACCAGATCCGCGAGATGCTGGTGGCCTCCATCCTCGACGGGCAACTGCCGCCGGACTCCGCGTTGCCTTCGAGCCGCGAGCTGGCCGAGCAGCTCGGCGTGGCGCGCAACACTGTGGTGCTCGCCTACCAGATGCTCGTCGAGGAAGGCTATCTGGTCTCACGCGAGCGCAGCGGCCACTTCGTCAACCCCGAGATGCTGGAGGGCCTGCACGGCGTAACGGTGCAAAAGCGCGTGCAACAACGAGTGCAGCAGCCCGACGTCGTCGAGCCCCATGACGCCGGCTTGCGTGCCCCACCCTCATGGAATTCGCGCATCGTGCGCCCGCCCTCCGCCCAGCGCAACATCGTCAAACCCGCCAATTGGCAGAACTACGCATATCCCTTCATCTACGGGCAGTTCGATCAATCGCTCTTTCCGACCAACGACTGGCGCGAGTGCTGCCTGAAAGCGCTCTCGATCATGGAGATCCGCAACTGGGCGCCCGACCTGATCGAACGCGATGACGAGTCGCTGATCCAGCAGATCCGCACGCGTGTGCTGCCGCGGCGCGGCGTGTTCGCCATGCCCGAGGAGATCATCATCACGAACGGCTGCCAGCAGGCGCTCTATCTCGTCGCCGACCTGCTCTGCGGCAAGAACACGACGGTCGGCTTCGAGAATCCGGGATATCCCGATGCACGCAATATTTTCGTGAATCGCAACGCGCAACTGCTCGAATTGCCGATCGACGGCGAAGGGATCGACCCGGTGCGCCTGCGCGACTCGCTCGCCCGTTGCGATTACGTGTTCGTCACGCCGAGCCATCAGTGCCCGACCACGGCCACCATGCCCATCGCGCGCCGCCAGGCGCTGCTCGAACTCGCCCAGCAGCACGACTTCGTGATCATCGAAGACGACTACGAGAGCGAGAACACGTTTTCCGGCACGCCGCATCCCGCCTTGAAGAGCCTCGACACCGCCGATCGCGTGATCTATGTGGGTAGCCTTTCGAAGACGTTCGCCCCGGGCCTGCGTCTCGGTTACGTGGTCGGCCCGCAGGAACTCGTGCGCGAGTTGCGCGCGCTGCGCCGCCTCATGGTCCGCCACCCGGTGGCCTATATCCAGCGCGCGTTCGCGACGTTCCTCGCGCTCGGACACCACGACGCGCTCCTGCGCCGGCTCGCGCATGCCTACAAGGAGCGCGCCCGCGCGTTGATGGCGGCGCTCGACACCCATCTGCCCGAGGTGCGATACGTGCCGATCGGCGGTGGTGCCTCGTGCTGGGTCCAGGGGCCGGCGTGGCTGGACTCCGCACGCCTTGCCGACGATGCGCGCGAGGCCGGCATCCTGATCGAGCCCGGCGGCGTGTTCTTCGCCGACGAGGCCGAACACAGCCCATGGTTCCGTATGGGCTTCTCCGCCATCAAGCTCGAGAAAATCGAACCCGGCGTGCGCGCGCTCGCCGAGGTTGTGCGCAAGCAGCGGCCCGCTTGAGTCTCTCAGGAAGTCTCCGGGCGCTGGCCCAGGCGAAAGCTCCGCACTGGTGCTACCGCCCTCGCCTCGCAAACCCTAACGTGTCGCTATACCGTGCCGCGCGCGAGTCCTTGCGCACCGCGCGGCACCAGCTTTTCCACTGGAGACACGTATGGCAGACACGCTCAGCGCCCAACCCGCCGTCACGGCCGACACGCTCGCCGCCTTTTCCGATGCCTTCAACCGTCATGACGCCGACGCGCTGATGCGGTTCATGACCGAAGACTGCGTGTTCGATGCGGCCGGCGGTCCCGAAGTGTATGGCACCCGCTTCGTCGGGCGTGAGGCGGTGCGCGCTGCTTTCGAAGCGGTCTTCCGCACGTTCCCCGACGCCCATTGGGGCAAGGGCCGCCACTACGTCGCGGGCCAACGCGGCGTATCCGAATGGCTGTTCAGTGGCACGCATGCCGAAGGCTGGCGGATCGAGTCCGAAGGCTGCGATCTCTTCGAGTTCCGCGACGGCCTGATCGCCGTGAAGCGCGCGTTCCGCAAGGAACGGCCGAAGCAGTCCGCCTGACCCGCGTACAGCGGCGCAGCGGTCGCCAGTGTTTTGAAACGAATCGTTCCATTCCATTTCAGATTCACCCCTCAAGGACGGAATCCCTTGACCCTCATCGGGCGCCGAATAGCATTCAAACCACGGCATTCCGTCAAACGATAACCCGGAGACAGTTGATGAGCGAAAAGACCCCTACCCAGACGGCCAGCGGCCCGCAGGACATGACCCCGTCCGAGGCCTTTGTCGAAACCCTCGCGGCCAACGGCGTGACCGACATGTTCGGCATCATGGGCTCCGCGTTCATGGATGCGATGGACATCTTCGCGCCCGCCGGCATTCGCCTCATTCCTGTGGTTCACGAGCAGGGCGCGGCGCACATGGCCGACGGCTACTCGCGCGTATCGGGCCGCCACGGCGTCGTGATCGGCCAGAACGGTCCCGGCATCAGCAACTGCGTAACGGCCATCGCGGCGGCTTACTGGGCCCACAGCCCGGTCGTGATCGTCACGCCGGAGGCAGGCACGATGGGCATCGGCCTCGGCGGCTTCCAGGAAGCGAATCAGTTGCCGATGTTCCAGGAGTTCACGAAGTACCAGGGCCACGTGACGAACCCCGCGCGCATGGCCGAGTACACCGCGCGCTGCTTCGACCGCGCCATGTCCGAAATGGGCCCGACCCAGCTGAATATTCCGCGCGACTACTTCTACGGCAAGATCAAGGCCGAGATTCCGCAGCCGCGCCGGCTCGACCGCGGCCCCGGCGGCGACGAAAGCCTCAACGAAGCGGCGGATCTGATCGCGGCCGCGAAGTTCCCCGTCATCATCTCGGGCGGCGGCGTCGTGATGGGCGATGCAATCGAGGAGTGCAAGGCGCTCGCCGAACGGCTCGGTGCGCCCGTCGTGAACAGCTACTTGCACAACGACTCGTTCCCGGCGAATCATCCGCTCTGGTGCGGCCCGCTCGGCTACCAGGGATCGAAGGCCGCGATGAAGCTGATCTCGCGCGCGGACGTCGTGATTGCGCTGGGCTCGCGCCTCGGACCGTTCGGCACGCTGCCGCAACATGGTATGGACTACTGGCCAAAAGACGCGAAGATCATCCAGATCGACGCCGATCACAAGATGCTCGGCCTCGTGAAGAAGATTTCGGTGGGCATTTGCGGCGACGCGAAGGCTTCGGCTCAGGCGCTGACCGAGCGCCTCGCGAACCGCACGCTCGCGAGCGACGCCAACCGCGCCGAGCGCGCCGACCAGATCGCCACCGAAAAGGCCGCGTGGGAAAAGGAACTCGACTCGTGGACGCACGAGCGCGACGCCTACAGCCTCGACATGATCGAAGAGCAGAAGCACGAGCGCACGCCGACAGGCGGCGAGTATCTGCATCCGCGCCAGGTGCTGCGCGAGCTCGAGAAGGCGATGCCCGAGGACGTCATGGTGTCGACCGACATCGGCAACATCAACTCCGTCGCGAACAGCTATCTGCGCTTCAACAAGCCGCGCAGCCTGTTCGCCGCGATGAGTTGGGGCAACTGCGGCTATGCGTTCCCGACCATCATCGGCGCGAAGGTGGCCGCACCCCATCGCCCCGCGATCTCGTATGCGGGCGACGGCGCCTGGGGCATGAGCCTGATGGAAACGCTCACCTGCGTGCGCCACAACATTCCGGTGACGGCCGTTGTGTTCCATAACCGCCAATGGGGCGCCGAGAAGAAGAACCAGGTGGACTTCTACGATCGCCGCTTCGTGGCGGGCGAGCTGGACAGCCCGAGCTTCGCCGGCATTGCGAAGGCGATGGGCGCGGAAGGCATCGTGGTGGACAAGCTCGAGGACGTGGGCCCGGCGCTCAAGCGCGCGATCGATCTGCAGATGAACCAGGGCAAGACGACCATCGTCGAGATCATGTGCACGCGCGAACTCGGCGATCCGTTCCGCCGCGACGCGCTTTCTAAGCCCGTGCGCCTGCTCGACAAGTACAAGGACTTCGTCTGAAGGGCCAGCCGCAGCCCGCGCGCGCCGTACGTTGCAGGCAGGTGCGCGCGGGCTGCCTCCGATCGCCGGCCGCAGGCGGAGCATCCGCTTGTGGCCGGTTTTCGTCTGGACACGCCAACTGCTGGCGTGAGTCCGTCCGTTTGTGCGTCCATGAGCCCATGACACCATGAAAGCCCTGAACCGTATCGTCGAAAGTGCCCGCCTCGTGCCCATGCGCATCGTGCTGTGCGAAGCCGATGACCCACGCGTGGTCGCCGCCGCGGCGCGCGCGCACCAGGAGGGCATTGCGCGCATCATGCTCCTGGGCGAACCGGGCGCGATCCGTGCGGCCGCGGCGCGCGAGTCGGTCGATCTCGGCGAGATCATGCTGATCGACCCGCAAAAAAGCGCATGGCGCGCGGCCTTCGCCGACGAACTGGTCACGCTGCGCGGTGCCAAGGGCATGACGCCCGCGCTCGCGTGGGACGACGCCGCGAAGCCGCTCGTCTTCGCCAACCTGATGGTGCGTCTCGGCCACGCGGACGGTTCGGTGGCAGGCGCCGTTCACACGAGCGCCGACGTGGTGCGCTCGGCCATCCAGCTGATCGGCGTCGAGCCGTCGTTCAAGCTCGTCTCGAGCTTCTTCCTGATGATGCTGTGCGAGCCGTTTCATCGCTACAAAGGCGGCCTGATCTTTTCCGACTGCGCGCTCGTGGTGGACCCCGACGCCGCACAGCTCGCCGAGATCGCCATGGCCGCCGCCGACAGCGCGCGCAGCCTGCTGATGGAAGAGCCGCGCGTCGCGATGCTGTCGTTCTCGACGAGCGGCAGCGCCCACCATGCGAACGTGGACAAGGTGATCGAGGCGACGCGGCGCGTGCACGAGCAGCGCCCCGCCCTTTGCGTGGACGGCGACGTGCAGCTCGACGCGGCGCTCGTGGCGGAGATCGCCGAGCGCAAGATCGAGCACTCGCAGTGCGGCGGCCACGCGAACGTGCTGGTCTTCCCGAATCTCGATGCGGGCAATATCGGCTACAAGCTCGCCGAGCGTCTTGGCGGCGCAAAGGCCATCGGCCCGCTGATGCAGGGCCTGAACCGGCCTGCCAACGATCTTTCTCGCGGCTGCTGCCCCGAGGATATCTATTACGTGATCGCCACCACGGCGGTCCAGGCGCAGACGGCCCGCCAACGCGACGTCACTCACTCGAAGGAACCCCACGCAGCATGACGCATGAGAAGGTCCTGGTGCTGATCGCCTTGATCGGCGCAGCCAGTTATTTTCAGACGATCACGGGCTTCGGCCTCAGCATGATCGTGATGGGCGCCACGAGCGGCTTCAGCCTCGCGCCGCTCGCAAGCATCGCCACCCTGCTGAGCCTCGTTACGCTCGCGAACAGCGCGGCCGCACTGCCCGGCAAGCTCCACCATATCGACTGGCGGGCCGTGGGCGCCGCGACGCTCGGCGTGCTGCCTTCGGTCGTAGTGGGCGTGATGGTGCTCGACTACCTGAGCGCCTCGGCCTCCGGCATGCTGCAATTGCTGCTCGGCGCCGTCGTGCTGTATGGCGGTTTGAGCGCCGCGCTGCGGCCCGTGCCGCTCGCCCAACGCTCGGGGAACCGCAGCTTTTTCGTGAGCGGCGTATTCGGCGGCCTGCTGAGCGGCATGTTCGGCGTGTCCGGGCCGCCGCTCATCTTCCAGTTCTATCGCCAGCCGCTCAAGCTGATCGAGATTCGCTGCGCGTTGATCCTGCTCTTCACGGTGACGTCGCTTGTACGTGTGATGTTCAGCGCCTGGGAGGGCGAGCTTCCCGCTTCGATCTGCATCGAGGCCGCGCTCGCCGCGCCGGTCGTGATGCTGATGACGCTCGCGGCGCGCCACTACCCGCCGCCGCTGTCTTCCCTCGCGATGCGCAGGCTGGCGTTCGGCGTGCTGATGATCATCGGCGCCTCGCTCGTGCTGTGTGCGATGAAGGAACTGTTGGTTTGATGTGAGCTGCGGATGGCCCGTGCAGGAATCGACACCTGTGCACAGGGTGCCTCCATCGCACTAACGCGGCGCACCGATCCATTGCGCGAGAGCGACCAGCCGCTTCATGTCCAGAGGCTCAGCGGAGTCGAGCGCAACGCAATGCCGGTAGTAAGGACTGAGGTCCAGCCCGACACCGAGCCCGATCACGTCGACGTCGCGCATTGCCTCGTGGCGCGCGACCACCTCCTTCAGGTGATTGTCGAGATAGAACGCGTCGTTCGTCTGCGCCGTGGCCGTGTCCATCGGGCTGCCGTCCGAAATCACGACGAGAATGCGCCGCGCCTCGGCGCGGCCCGCGAGCCGCGCGCATGCCCATTCGACGGCCTCCCCGTCCACGCCCTCGCGAAACAGGTCCGCCTTGAGCAGCGCGGCGATGGCCGGGCGAGCGCGCCGCCAGCTCTCGTCGGCGGACTTGAACACCATGTGGCAGGTCTCGTTCAGGCGCCCCGGATGCGGTGGCCGCCCGCCCGCGAGCCAGTCCGCACGCGCACGGCCGCCGTTCCAGGCGAGCGTCGTGAAGCCGAGCACTTCGGTCGCGATTCCCGCCTGCTCGCATGCACGGGCGAGCAGATCGACCATCATCGCGACGGGCTCGATATGCGCCTTCATCGACCCCGAGCAATCGATCAGGAAGCCCACTACGCAATCGCTGCGCGGCTCGAATCGCTCGCGCCTGAACACGCGGCGCTCTGCGGGCGAGCTGACGACCTGCGCGAGGCGTCTGCCGTCGATGCGGCCGTCCTCTTCGCCGAAAAGCCAGCCATCGCGCTGCGGCACCGCAATCGCCGTCTGCAGCGCGCGCGCCAGGCGCGCAACGTTGATGCCGCACGCGGCGATGCGCTCATCGAGCCGCTCGCGATACTCGCGCAGCAGCGCTTCGCGCACGCGCGTGGCGGGCCGGATCTCGCGGTCGTACTGCGTCGTGTATGCGCGATAGCCATTCGCCGCTTCGGCCAGCACGCGGCTCACGCCGGTCGGCGCGAGTGCGGGCAGCTCGACACTCGTTTCGTCGAAGTCGACCCACAGCGAGAACGACGTCAAGGCGTCGTCGGGTGCGTGCGCTTCCTCGGCGTCGTCCCCTGCATTTGCCGCGCGCGCATCGTCGAGCATCATCGCGACGCGGCGCGCCAGCTCGCGCGCATGCGCCGCATAGGCGCGTTGATCTGCGCGAGTCGTACGCAGCCCCGCAAGCTGCACGCCGATTGCAGGCACGATGCCGGCGCGCGTCGCTTCGATCAGATCCTCGGTCTCGTCGAGCACGGGCCAGCCGCTCACGCGCGACCAGACGATCTGCGCCACCGTATAGAGCAGGATGCCGAGATGGCCTTCGGTCAAGCCCGCCCGGCAATATGCGCGCGACCACGTTTCGAAGCGATGTCGCAGGTTGTGCGCGAGTCCCGGCATGCCGGGCGGCAATTGCGCCTCGCAGCGCACTTGCTCGAACAAATCGAACAGCAGCCGCTCGGTCGGCGCCTCGGGAGCCAGCAGGCGGTGCAAAGCCGCGTCGGAATGGCGAAGCCGTTGCGCGGCCGCGTCCGCGGCACCGCGCAGCGAGGCGAACTCGTCCTCGTAGACGTTGCTGCGCAGATGCGGCGCATAGAGCGGCAAGGGCCGCGACTCGCGGCAAAGCCGGCCACCGCGATAGTGGAGCGCGGCGTCGCCGGTGAGCGCGCGCACGGCGGCCGCGCATAGCGACTCGCGCCGCAGCGCGGTGCGCACAGCCTCGGGTGTGGGCGTGGTGCTCACGCGCGCGGCTCCCGCGGTTCGCCGCCCTCCCCGCCCTTCGCTGTGGACGCTGGGTCCAGCTCGACGCCAAAGCAGCGCTGGTAATACTCGGCGACGATCGGCCGCTCCGCCTCGTCGCATTTGTTCAGGAACGTGAGCCGGAACGCCAGCGCGGGATCGCGGAAAATCTGGCAGTTTTCGGCCCAGTCGATCACGGTGCGCGGCGACATCAGCGTGGAGAGATCGCCGGTCGCGAAGCCTTTGCGCGTCATTGCCGCCATGCTGATCATCGAATCGACGAGTTGGCGGCCCGCGTCGTCGGTCATCTCCGGCACGCGGGCGAGCACGATGCCGGCCTCTTCCTCGCGCGGCAGGTAGTTGAGCGTGGCGACCACGTTCCAGCGGTCCATCTGCGCGTGATTCAGCATTTGCGTGCCGTGATACAGGCCGTTGAGATTGCCGAGGCCGATCGTATTGGTGGTCGCGAAAAGGCGGAAGTGGGCGTGCGGGCGGATCACGCGATTCTGGTCGAGCAGCGTGAAGCTGCCGTCGCGCTCGAGAATGCGCTGTATCACGAACATCACGTCGGGGCGCCCCGCATCGTATTCGTCGAAGATCAGCGCGACCGGACGCTGCAGCGCCCACGGCACGATGCCTTCCTGGAACTCCGTGACCTGGCGGCCGTCGCGCACCACGATCGCGTCCTTGCCGACGAGATCGAGCCGGCTGATATGGCCGTCGAGATTCACGCGCACGCAGGGCCAGTTCAGGCGCGCGGCGACCTGTTCGATATGTGTGGACTTGCCCGTGCCGTGGAGCCCCTGCACCATCACCCGCCGGTTGCGCGTGAAGCCGGCGAGTATCGCGAGCGTGACTTCGGGGTTGAAGCGATAGGCCTCATCGACGTCCGGCACGTGGGCGTCGCGCTCGCCTCCGAAGGCCGGCACCCTGAGATTCGAATCGAAGCCGAAGCGTTCGCGCACCGACACCAGGCGGTCCGGGCCCTCCATCGCGCGTTCCGTGGTCATCGCGTTCTCCTTGTCACGTTCATGACTGCATGCAGGCTGCGGATTCATTTGCCGTAGCGGCCCGCGCCCGTCCCGGTTGCGGCGGGCGGCCACGTCGCGAAGGACGGCGCGTACTCGCGGGCACGCTCGCGGATGCGCGCGCGGCGCTGCAACCATGCATAGGTGAGGAGCAGCACGGCGAGGCTCGCCACGCCAAGCCAGAGCGGCTTGCGCTGCTCGGGGATGAACGCCATCGCGACGAGAGTGCCCACCATGCCGGCAATCGCCACCCACGTGAGGTAGGGGAAGCACCACATCTTCACGCGCAGTTCGCCAACGGCTGCCTGATCGAGGCGCTTGCGCAGGCGCAGTTGCGACAGGGCAATCAGCAGATAGACGAAGATCGCGACCGTGCCATACGAGTTGACGAGGAACGCGAACACCGTATCCGGCGACACGTACGACATCACGACCGACACATAGCCGAACACGGTGCCAAGCAGGATCGCGCGCACCGGCACGCCACGACGGTTGACTTTCGCGAGCGCCGCCGGGGCGTCGCCGTGGCGGGTCAGTGCGAACAGCATGCGCGAGGCCGCATAGAGCCCCGAGTTGAGCGCGGAGAGCACGGCGGTCAGCACGATCGCGTTCATGATGTTCGCGGCGGCGGGCAAGCCCATCACCTGGAGCGCGCTCACATAGGGCGTCGACATGGCCGGCGAATTCCACGGCACGAGCGCGACCACGAGCAGCACGGAACCCACGTAGAACACGAGCACGCGCGTGATGACCGAGTTCGTGGCCTTCGCGACGGCCCTGGCGGGCTCGCGCGCCTCGGCCGCCGCGATCGTGACGATCTCCGCGCCGAAGTAAAAGCCCGTTGCCGCGACGGCACCGCTCAACACCGGCCCGATGCCCTTCGGCATGAGGCCGCCATGGCCGAGCAGCGTCGGCAATACGGCAGTCGTATGCAGCGACGATGGCCACAATCCAAGGACATAGAGGCCGCCGAGAAAGAGGAAAACGATGATCGCCGCGACCTTGATCGAGGAGAACCAGAATTCGAATTCGCCGTAGCTGCCCACCGAGATCAGGTTCGTTGCGCTCAGGAGCACGAGCAATACGAGGCTGATGAGCCACGCGGGCGCGTCGGGCAGCCAGAACTGGACGAGCTTGGCGCCTGCCACCGCCTCGACGGCGACCACGATGACCCAGAAGTACCAGTACATCCAGCCGGTGAGGAAGCCGGCCAGCTTGCCCGGTCCGCGCCAGGTGGCGAAGGCGAGGCGTGCATATTCGTAGAACGAACCGACTGCGGGCATGGCGCAGGCCATTTCGCCGAGCATGCGCATGACTAGCACGACGAGGCCGCCGGTGATGAGGAAGGAGAGCACGGCGGCGGGGCCGGTTTGCTGGATCACGACGCCGCTGCCGACAAAGAGGCCGGCGCCTATCACGCCGCCTAGCGCGATCATCGTCATGTGGCGCTGCTTTAGGCCGCACTTCAGTTCCTGGTTTTCCTTCGGGGGTTGCATGTCACCTCCACAGATATCGGATTCGGTTTTCGGCGCGCCTTTTTGGGTGGCGCTTTTTTTTTGTTTTGGGTTTTGTGGGTTTTCTTGTGTTCGCGTCGGTCTGCCTGGGTTGCCCCTGTGCGGGGCGGCACCTACTTTCTTTGCGGCGGCAAAGAAAGTAGGCAAAGAAAGCCGCTCACACCGCTAATGCCTGCCACAGTTCACATCTCGCCATAAATGGTGAATGGCTCCGGAGCGTCTGTCGCCTCGCACCTTCAATGTCAGTGACAAGGCGCTCATTCATCCCGCTGCTCGCTTCGCGCGCTGCGGTTGGGTCTGCAAGGGAAAACGGGGGGCATGAATGTGCATTCGCGAAAACTCGTGCCCCGTTGGTGTTTGGTTATGCCCTTCGGCGCGCGGAGCGCCGCCGGAAGGATGAGCGCCTTGTCACTCCGTTTGGGGGCGAGAGGTGACAGACGCTCCGGAGCCATTCACCATGTACGTCGAGATGTGAACTGTGGCAGGCGCTGGCGGTTTGAGCGGCTTTCTTTGCCTACTTTCTTTGCCGCCGCAAAGAAAGTAGGTGCCGCCCCGCACAGGGGCAACGCCTGCAGACCGACGCGAACACAAGAAAACTCAAAACCCAAACCTTCAAGCCTTCTCATCCCGCCTGAAATACTGCCAATAAAGCATCCTCTGCCCGATCCGCCGGAACGGCGCAAACGGATGCCCAGGCAACGGCGTAGTAAAAATCGGCAGCGTAAGCTGTCCACCCTTACCCGCGATACGCTCAGCAAGCCGCCTCCCCGCCTGCTGAGAATAAGACACGCCATTACCCCCATAGCCAAGTGCGTAAAACACCGATTGCCGCGGATCGGGCTGACACACCCGAGGCATCATGTCATGGCTCACATCGACCCACCCCCACCACGAATAATCGATCTGCACGCCACGCAGCGCCGGAAACTTGCGCGCCATGCCTTCCTTGAGCAGCTCGAGATGCCGCGGATTAGGCGCATCCTCGCCGGTAATCGCGCTACGGCTGCCAATCTGCAATCGCAAATCGGGCAAGAACCGATAGTAAAAGCGCAACGTGCGCGTATCCGTAAGCACCTGAGTCGTCCGAAAGCCGCAAGCGGCAATCTCGGCTTCGGTAAGCGGACGCGTAACCATCGAGTTAGAGAGAATCGGCATGACCTTGCTGCGCAGCGTGGGATGCAGCGTCTGCGCCGTGTATGCACCAGTCGCAATGCCAACCGCCCGCGCCCGCACGATGCCGCCCGGCGTACGCAAGTGATGCACGCCGTTGATGGTCTCCCATCCCATCACCGGGCTGCTCGTGTGGACCTTCGCGCCAGCAGCGCGTGCGAGGCGCAGATAACCGAACGCCAGCTTCAGCGCGTGAATGCCGATCCCTTCGGGCTCGTGCAGCGCGCCGGCCGCCTCGTGGTCGTCGACGAACTCGCGGCGAAACGTCTGCGCGCTCAATAGCTCAGACGGGTAGCCGAATACGTCCTTCCAGACCTTCGCCTCGGCGGCGAGCTTCGCCATGATGCGCGGCCGGTGGGCGATCAGGAAGTGACCGCCCGGCTGCGGATCGCAATCGATCTGGGCAACGAGCTCCTTGAAATGATCGAAGCCCTGCTGGATCTCGTCGTGCATTTTCAGGGCGATATCCTTGCCCCAGCGCTCGATCCATTGCGAACGCGAGAGGCGCCCCGAGGCGTTCTGCCCCTGTCCGCCATTGCGGCTGCTGCAGCCCCAGCTCGTGCGGTTCGCCTCCAGCACCACGGCCTTGATGCCATGCTCGCGTGCGAGGCAGAGCGCCGTGGCGAGCCCCGTGTAACCCGCGCCGATGATCGCGACATCCACGTCGAGATCTTTCGTGACGGGCCCGTCGTCGGGCGGCGGGCTGCCCGCCGTCGCGACCCAGTAGGTCGGCGCGTAATCCTTGCCGACGCCAGGGCCCGGCGAGACGAGCGGATCGTACCTTGGGTCGTACTTCGTGGAGCCACAATCGCTCGCGGCAAAGCCGGCGGCGGTGGGATCGACTGTGCTGTATCCCATGATCAATGCTCCACAGGCTTCGTGAAGACGCTCGCACGCTCCGCTGCGAGAGCGGTTCCTGCCGACTGCCTGTTCGTCATGCCTGTCTCCTTGCAAAGCTGTCGTCGTTCTTTGGCGCTCTGTTGGGAAAAATTCTAGGCAGACCAGAATTGCGCAGGTAGAGCCAGTGGACCGGTATCGCCTGGTACAGCGGCCTGATACGGCGCGGGAATCATTTGCATGACATATCGGGGTAATCCGCTACGTAACGCCGCGCACTTTGCGCTCATACTGAAAAAAGCCCGGAAACTCGAACAATTCGTTTCATTTCCATGCTCTTCAGGAGGAGACCGATGCGCGACACAGCGCGAGCGACGACGCAAACCCCACCGCAAATCAGGGCGCACGACCACGCCCCCGCGCTGCGCGAAGAGACGTCGGCGGACGACGCCCGCGTGCTGCGCGCGCTCGTGGTGCTGGAGCAACTGGCGTCCGCGGGCCAGCCGTATACGCTTTCACAGCTGTCCGCCCGGCTGCACATTCCCAAGGCGACGCTGCTGCGGCTCATCGATTCGCTGGAAGCGCGCGGCTACGTGATCCATATGCCCGATTCGCGCGGGCACGACCGCAGCATCGCGCTGGGCCCGCGGGCGGCGCAGCTCGCGCTCGCCACCCTCGCCAACAACACCTTCACGCGTTCGTGCCGCGTGCTGCTGCGCACCCTCGTGGAATCGCTCGGCGAAACCTGCAATCTCACCGCGCTCGACGACGACCGCGTGCTTTATATCGAGCGCGTCGAGACGACGGAGCCCTTGCGCATGGAGATGCGTCCGGGCATGCATGTTCCGCTGCACTGCACCGCGAGCGGCAAGCTCTTTCTCTCGCAGATGAGCGTGCTCGAGCGCAACGCGCTGCTCGAACGCCTCGTGCTGACGAAGATGACACACCGCACCCTGACCGCCCCCAAGGCGCTCGCGGCCGAGCTTGAACAGCTCGCGGTGCGCGGCATCGGCATCGACAACGAAGAGTTCGTGCGCGGCATGGTGGCGATCGCGGTGCCCGTGCGCGACCCCGCCAGCAAACGCGTGCTCGCCGCGCTCGCCGTGCATGCCCCGACCGCGCGCGCGACCCTCGAGGAACTGCTGGAGTCGGTGGGCCGCATGAAGCAGACGGCGAGCCGGCTCGCGCCGCTGCTCCAGGGGCTCTCGCTCGCCTGAGCGGGCCCCGGCGCAGCGCCGTGGCTTTCTGATTCCGTTTCGGCAGTTTCCGTTTCACTTTCGGCCCGTGCGCACGATCGCCGCTTGCGGTCGGCATCCCCTTCCCCGACATTGATCCGAAAACGCGGCGCGTCATGCCGCCCCTGGATTTCGAGGAGACGGGATTCATGGACCATGAGGTCGACTACCTGATCGTCGGCGCCGGATCGGCCGGTTGCGTGCTTGCCCACCGGCTCAGTGCCGACGCGCGCAACGCCGTGCTGCTGCTCGAAGCGGGTGGCGAGGACAACAATCCGTGGATCCACGTGCCGGTCGGGTACTTCAAGACCATGCACAACCCCACGCTCGACTGGTGCTATCGCACCGAGCCGGACGAAGGCGTGGCCGGCCGGCAGATCGACTGGCCGCGTGGCAAAGTGCTCGGCGGATCGAGTTCGCTAAACGGCCTGCTCTACGTGCGCGGGCAGCGTGAGGACTACGATCGTTGGGCGGCGCTCGGCAATCGCGGCTGGAGTTATGCGGACGTTCTCCCGTATTTCAGGAAGTCCGAAGACCAGGAGCGCGGCGCGAACGCGTGGCACGGCGTAGGTGGACCGCTGAAAGTCTCCGACCTGCGCTTGCGCCGCCCCATCGCCGATCATTTCATCGCCGCCGCACAGGAAATCGGCATCCCGCTCAATCAGGACTACAACGGCGAGTTCCAGGAAGGGGTCGGCTACTTTCAGCAGACGGCCTATAACGGCTTTCGCTGGAGCACCGCGAAGGGCTTTCTCAAACCGGCACGCAAACGCAGCAATCTGATCGTGGAAACGCGGGCGCAGACGACCCGGATCCTGTGCGAAGGGCGCCGCGCGGTCGGCGTGGAGTATCTGCAGGACGGCGTGAAAAAGCGCGCACGGGCGCGCATCGAGGTCATTCTTGCTTCGGGTGCGATCGGTTCGCCGCAAATTCTTCAGCACTCCGGAGTGGGCCCTGCGCACGTCTTGCGCAATGCGGGCGTTGCCGTGCTGCACGATTTGCCGGGCGTCGGTCAGAACCTGCAGGACCATCTTCAGGTGCGGCTCGTGTTCCGCACGCGCGAACGCACGCTCAACGACGAGGTCAACCATCCGTTGCGCAAGGCGTGGATCGGCCTGCAATACGCGCTCTGGCGCACCGGGCCGCTCACGCTGGCGGCCAGCCAGGTGGCGATCTTCACGCGCTCCAACCCCGCGGTCGAGCGCCCCGACATCCAGTTCCACATGCAGCCGCTGAGTGCCGACAAGCCCGGCCAGGGCGCGCATCCCTTTTCGGCGTTCACGGCGTCCGTCTGCCAGTTGCGGCCCCATAGCCGCGGCAGCGTCGAAATCCGCTCCACCGACCCGCTCCAGTACCCCGCCATCCGCGCCAACTACCTGTCCGATCCGCGCGACCATCCCGTCGTGATCGGCGGCATTCGGGTGGCGCGCCGCATCGCCGCCGCGCCGGCGCTTGCGCCGCACATCGTGTCCGAGTTCGTGCCCGGCGAGCGGTATCAAAGCGATGCCGAATTGCTCGATGCGGCGCGCCAGTTCAGCCAGTCCATCTATCACCCCGCGGGCACCTGCAAGATGGGCCGCGACGCGAGCGCGGTCGTCGACGAACGCCTGCGTGTGCATGGCGTCGCTGCGCTGCGCGTCGTCGACGCGTCGATCATGCCCGAGCTCGTCTCAGGCAACACCAACGCCCCCGTGATCATGATCGCGGAGAAAGCCGCCGATATGATTCTCGAGGACCACGCGAGCCTCACCGAGCCGCAACGGGAGCATGCCGAGGCCCACCCCTGAAGCCCACACGCAGTGGCTCAAGCAAGTAGTCCATGCAGCACCGAAGCGACACGCAGCAAACAAAGGATACCTGACGAAAAAATCTGCTTTTCAAGGAGCCGCACCGCACCGGGTGCGCCCAAAAAGGAGACAGCCATGAACGCATTGCCCCGCACCGACGCCAGGCAGATGAGGCGCGTGGTCGTCGCGAGCCTGATCGGCGCGACCATCGAGTGGTACGACTTCTTCCTCTACGGCGTCGTCGCCGGCATCGTCTTCAACAAGCTCTATTTCCCGAGCGGCGATCCCCTCATCTCGACGATGCTCGCCTACGGCACCTTCGCGGTGGGCTTCCTGAGCCGTCCGCTCGGCGGCATCGTGTTCGGTCACTTCGGCGATCGGCTCGGCCGCAAAAGCATGCTGATCTTGACGCTGTCGATCATGGGCGTCGCCACCGTGTTGATCGGCACCGTGCCGACCTATGCGCAGATCGGCCTGTGGGCGCCCGCGCTGCTGCTCGTCCTGCGTGTTGCGCAGGGCCTGGGCCTTGGCGGCGAATGGGGCGGCGCCGTGCTGATGTCGTTCGAATACGCGCCCGAAGGCAAGCGCGGCCTCTATGCGAGCATTCCGCAGATCGGTCTCGCGATCGGGCTCTGCCTCGCGTCGGGCGTGGTCGCCCTGCTTTCGTCCGTGCTCAGCAATGCGCAGTTTCTCGCGTGGGGCTGGCGCGTGGCGTTCTTCCTTTCCTTCGCGCTCGTGGCGATCGGCATGTATATCCGCCTGCGTGTGCTGGAAACACCGGAGTTCGAACGCGTGAAGCAACAGGGCGCCGAAGTCCGCGTGCCGATCGCCGAGGTGCTCAGCCGCTATCCCGGCAACGTGCTCGCCGGCATGGGCGCACGCTTCATCGACGGTGTGTTCTTCAACGTCTTCGCCGTTTTCACGATCGCTTATCTCACGCAGACGCTCAAGCTCTCGCGCACCGACGCCCTGCTCGCCGTGATGGCGGCCGCTTTCACGATGATCTTCACGATTCCGTTTTTTGGCCGCCTTTCGGACCGCGTCGGCAGGACGCGCATCTACTTCTGGGGCTCGCTCTTCACGGGCTTGTCGTCGTTCTTCGGCTTCTGGCTCATGAAGCACAGCGCCGGCTCGCCGGTGTTCGTGTGGATCGCCGTGATCATTCCGCTGGGCGTCATTTACGCTTCGGTCTACGGGCCCGAGGCGGCGCTCTTCGCGGAGCTGTTCGATGCCAACGTGCGCTACTCCGGCATCTCGTTCGTCTATCAGTTCTCCGGCATCTTCGCGAGCGGCATCAGCCCGATCATCGCGACCTGGCTCTTGCAGCGCAACGGCGGCGATCCGTGGCTCATCTGCCTCTACACGATGTTCGCGGGTCTCGTGAGCGCACTCTCGGCCGCCTGGGTGGGTCGCCGCCATCACACGCGGCATCTCGCCATCAGCGGGGCGCGGTGAAGAGGGGCCCTATCCTTGAGTCCAGGTTGAGTCCAGGCCGGCGCCGCCTCGTGCCGACGCCGCCCAGGCGCCGCGCCGATAGCTGAGATAATGAGAGCGCCCCAGCCTCAAACCCCACCCCAAGGAGCCACTGTGAGCCAATCCGTATCCTCGTCCGCCCCCAATCCGGTACGCCGTGTCGCGTTCCTGGGCCTTGGCGTGATGGGCCATCCCATGGCCGGTCATCTCGCCAAGGCCGGGCTCGACGTCACGGTCTACAACCGCACCGCTGAAAAGGCCGCGCAATGGGTCGCCGAATACGGCGGCCGCGCGGCCGCCACGCCGCGCGAAGCGGCCCAGGGCGCCGATCTGGTGCTCGCCTGCGTCGGCAACGACGACGACCTGCGCAGCATCACGCTCGGCACGGACGGCGCCTTCGCCGGCATGGCGCGCGACGCCGTGTTTGCCGACCACACGACCGCCTCCGCCAACGTGGCGCGCGAGCTTTCGGCCCAAGCCGCCGAACATGGCCTACATTTCATCGACGCGCCCGTGTCGGGCGGCCAGGCGGGCGCCCAGAACGGCAAGCTCACGATCATGTGCGGCGGCGAAGCCGCGGCCTTCGAGCGCGCGAAGCCCACGCTCGCCCACTACGGGGCGGCCGTGACGCTGGTGGGCGCGGCGGGCGCCGGCCAGCTCGCCAAAATGGTCAATCAGATCTGCATCGCGGGCCTCGTGCAGGGGCTTTCCGAGGCGATCAACTTCGGCGAGCGCGCCGGGCTCGACATGGCGCTCGTGCTCGACGTGATCGGCAAGGGCGCCGCCGCGAGCTGGCAGATGGACAACCGCGGCAAGACCATGATGGCCAACAAGTTCGACTTCGGCTTCGCCGTGGACTGGATGCGCAAGGACCTCGGCTTCTGCCTCGACGAAGCGAAGCGCAACGGCGCGGCGCTGCCGGTCACGGCGCTCGTCGACCAGTTCTACGGCGACGTGCAGCGCCTGGGCGGCAGCCGCTTCGACACGTCGAGTCTCATCTGGCGTCTGCGCAAGCTCGACGGCGGCGCATAAGACGTACCCGCGCGGCGGCCCTCGCAAGGCACCGGAAGCCGCTGGGTGCATTCAGGGCCGCCGCATGCCCTGCCTCACGCCTCGCACCCCGCGAGGCTCAGCGCCACCAGCGCAGCGGGCGCCGCAGTGTGTGCCGTTCGAGCCGCACCGCCGGCATGCTGTCGAGGAACGCGAAGGCCCCTGCCTCTTCCGGGCCCATGCGCCGCTCGCGTTCCTCGTCGGCCTCGACCGTGCGTGAGGTATCGATGAAGAGCGCCGCGACGATGCCCAGCGCCAGCAATCCCGCCGAGATCATGAACGGCACGTTGTAGCTGCCGGTGTGCTGGATCAGGTAGCCGAACACGACCGGCGACACCATCCCCGCAATGCCGAAGCCCGTGTTCATCATGCCGCCCGCCGTACCCGCGTACTTGCCGGCGATATCGAGCGGCAGCGTCCACAGCACCGGATTCGTGATCTCCAGGAAGAAGAACGAAGCGGAGAGGTAGAGCACCGCGACTATCGGGTTCGCGACAGACACCATCGGCAGCAGGAAAATGAGCGAGCCGCCCATGCCCGTCACGAGCACCGAGCAGCGCGCGAAGCGCAGCCGGCCCGTCCACTTGTAGATCCGGTCGGAGACCACGCCGCCGAGCGTATCGCCCACCACGCCCGCGAGCAGCGGCAGCGCCGTGAACAGCGCGAGCTGCTTGAGGTCGAAGCCGCGCGACTCCTTCAGATACGACGGCAGCCACGTGAGATAGACCCACAACAGCCAGCCATAGCAGAAGTCGACGAACGTGACGAGCCACATGCGCCGCACGAGCTTGCGCCACGGTGTCGCCGCGCGCTTCGCGCGGTCGCAGTCGCCCTTGCAATAGCCGATCTCGGCGGTCTCTTCGGGTGTGACGCGCCGGTTCTGTTCGGGCGAATTCGTGAACACGAACAGATAGAGCACCGTCCACATGAGGCTCGCGATGCCGAGCAGGATGAACGCGTCGCGCCAGCCCCCTGCCACGACCACCGCGAGCACGAGCGGCGGCGTGACCGCGCCGCCCAGGCGCGCGAAGCTGTGTGTGATGCCCTGCGCGAAGCCGCGTTCGCCCACCGGCATCCAGTACGTGAAAGCGCGCGTGGCCGCGGGGAACGCCCCGCCCTCGCCCACGCCGAGCGCGAAGCGCAGCCCCACCAGCATCGCGACGCTGCCGGCAAAGCCCGTGGCGAGCGTCGCCGCGCCCCAGATCAACGAAAGCACGGTGAGCACGAGCTTCGGACCGAACTTGTCCGAAAGCCAGCCGCCGATGATTTGCATGACGGCATAGGGATAGGCGAATGCGGAAAATACCAGGCCGAGCTGTACCGCGCTCAGGCCCATTTCGTGGCGGATCAGCGGGCCCGCGACCGCGATGTTCACGCGGTCGATGTACGAAATAAAGTACATCAGGCACATGACTGCGAGAATGATATGGCGCGTCTTGACGCGCTGGGCGTGCTGCTTCATGTCGTCGTCTCCTGAGTCTCTCTTTTGTGTCGCCAGGTCGGATGCGTCTAGTCGTGTCTCAGCCCGAGGGCGTCACGAGCTTCAGCCGCTGGACCTTCCCCGAGGGGCCGCGCGGCAGTTCGTTCACGAAGCGGAATTCTTTTGGGGTTTTGTAGCGGCCCAGTTCGCGCAGGCAGTGCTCGCGCAGAGCGTCCGCGTCGGGCGCGCCCTGCCAGTGCGCCTCGCGCGCCACCACGAACGCGACGATCTCCTGTCCATAGGCGGGGTCGGGCACGCCGACGGCCGCCGCGTCGAGCACGCCCGGATGGCGCAGCAGCGCCTCGTCGATCTCGCGCGGCGCGATGTTCTCGCCGCCCTTGATGATCAGTTCCTTCGAGCGGCCATTGATATAGAAGTAGCCTTCGTCGTCGCGATAGCCCAGGTCGCCGGTGCGCAGCCAGCCGTCGGCGGTGAACGCCTTCGCCGTGTCCTCGCCGCGCTTGTAGTAGCCGCGCATGACCTGGGCGCCGCGCAGCACGATTTCGCCGCACTCGTTCGGTCCGCATTCACGGCCGTCACGGTCGATCACGCGTGCTTCGCCGCCCGATGGCAGCCCGATGCTGCCAATGCGGCGCCGCGATGCATCGTACGGATTGCTAAAGACAGGCGCGGCGGTCTCGGTCATCCCCATCGTTTCGATAACACCGATGCCGAAGCGCGCCTCGAACGCGCGATGATGGTCGGCGGGCAGCGCAGCCGACGCGCTGCGGCAGAACTTGAGCGCCGAGAGGTCGAGTCCGCTCGGTTCGTCGCCGTTGAGGAGATAGGCGACGATGGTCGGCACCACGTTGATCCACGTGCAGCCGTAGCTGGCGGCGTCGCGCCAGAACGTGCGCCCGGAGAAACGCGGCGTCAGCACGACCGAGCCCGCGTGCCAGAGCGGCGCAAGCAAGGTCACGACGAGCCCGTTGATGTGATAGAGCGGCAGCGATGCCAGCACGCGGTCGTCGTCGGCGAGCCGGTGCTCGAGGCTGATGTTGCGCGCGTTCGCATGGAGGCTTGCGTGGCTGAGCAGCACGCCCTTGGGCGCGCCGGTCGTGCCCGAGGTGTACATCAGCAGGGCGATGTCGGCCGCATCGGGCCCGGACCGGGCTTCTTCCACGGGCGCGGATTCCAGGGCCGGGAGGCCCGCGAGGCTCGCCGCCGCCGGCACAGCGCTCGCCTCATGGGCGGCCACAGTTTCGAGTGCGGGCAGCACCGGCAACGCAACGGCATCCGGCTGCGTGCGCACGAGCGCGATGTGGCGCGACATGCCCTGCTCGCGCAGCGCGGCGAGCGCCGCTTCGAGCGCGCCGCTGGTCTGCGCGCTCGCGAAGATCATCCGCGTATCCGAGTGCTCGACGATATAGGCGAGCTGGGACGCCTGGCAAAGCAGGTTGAGCGGATGCGCGATCAGTCCGCTGTACATCGCGCCGAGCAGCAGCGTGGCAGTCTGGATGCTGTTGCCCATCAGGACCGAAACGACATCGCCCGGCTTGAGGCCGGCGTCGCGAAAGCGGCTCTCGAGCGTGCGGCAACGCTCGAGCAGCGCGCCAAAGGTCAACGTCGCGCCTGCCGTGGCGCTCTCGGCGACTGCGCCGGCGTCTTCGCTGGCGCCTTCGTCGGGCGCGGCCAGCAGGAAGGGCTTGTCCGGATACTGTGCGGCGCGGGTTTCGATCAGCGCGCGGATCGTGGCGGGCGCGCTCATGGGCCGAACCTCCGGAAATAGTCGCCGAGCAAGGTGTCGAGCTCGGGAACGCGCTCCGTGATGGGGTACGCCACGCGCGTGACATTCAGGTACTGGCGAAAGCCGAGATTGTCCGAGAAGTTGTTGCGCCCCCAGGTCCCACAGCCCATCGAGAGCGAGAACGGCAGGCCGTTGTCGAAGTTGCCGCCCGTCGCGAAGCAATGCGCCTGGTTGACGATCACGCGCGCCACCGGCAGCGTCGAACCGAGCGTCACCGCTTCATCCGGGTCGTCGGTGTGCAGGCCGACCGAGTGACCCGCTCCCATATACGCGTAGAGGCTGCGCACGATATCCGCCGCAGCGTCGAAATCGCGCGCGCGATAGACCGTGAGCACCGGCGCGAGCTTTTCGCCCGAAAACGGGTGCGCCGCGCCGAAGCCGCTCTCCTCGACCATCAGGAACGCGCCTGTGTGCGCCGCGACCTCTGCCACCTCGTCGAGGCCGGCGGCGCGCGCGATCTGCGCCGCGGATTTAGCGGTGCAACGCGACGAGAGCTTGCCGTCGGTCCACATCGCCGCCTGCAATTGCGCCTTTTGCTGCGCGTCGAGCAGCACGCCGCCACAGGCGGCGAGTTCGTGCAGCATCGCGTCGTAGACCGCCTCGTCGATCACGACGCTGTTCTCCGACGAGCAGCTCGTCGCGTTGTCGAAGGTCTTCGACGCGGCGATCTTGTGCGCCGCATCGCGCAGGTTCGCCGTACGCGTCACGATCGACGCCACGTTGCCGGCCCCTACGCCAAAGGCCGGCGTGCCGCTGGCGTAGGCCATGCGCACATTGGCCTGAGAGCCCGTCGCGACGACGAGGTCGGCCTCGCGCATCAGGGCCGCGGTGGCGGCCTTGTCCACGGGCGCGGGCAGCATCTGCACGAGCGCCGGGTCCAGCCCCGCCTTGGCGAACTGGGCGTGGATGAAGCCGATGAGCGCCTCGCACGCGCCATAGCCCTTCGGCGAAGGCGCGACGATCACCGCATTGCCGCATTTGAGCGCGTTGACGATCTTGTTGGCGGGCGTCGCGGCCGGATTGGTGGAGGGCGTGATCGCCGCGACTACCCCCACCGCGCGCGCGATTTCGACGATGCCTGTGGCCTCGTCACGCGCAATCACGCCGCAGGTCTTTTTCCCATGCAGGTCGCGCAGCAGCCCGAGCGTCTTGCGGTAGTTCTTGCGGAACTTGTCGTCGGCGTTCCCGAGTCCCGTGTCGCGCACCGCCAGCTCGGCTAGCTCTCGGTTTCGGCCGGGCTCCATGATCGCCCAGGCGGCGGCTGCTGCAGCGGTGTCCAGGGTTGCCTGCCCGGCGAACTCGAACGCTTGCTGCGCGGCACGCGCGCGCGCCACGAGCGCGGCGATCTGCGGCGCGGGCGCTTCGGGTTTGCCCGCACCGGCGGCGTTGGCGACGGTCTCTCTCACATTCATCGGCGCGCTCCGATCAAATAATTGGCTGTACTGCCAATCTATTCATCGGCGCATGAATGCGAGTCCCGATTCCCGCGCAATCGCAGACACACGACTATCAAGGCGCGGAATATGCGATTTTCGGGACTTTCACCAGTCCCGAAAATCGCATTGGAAGATGCACAATGACGGGAAGCTAGCGTCGACCGCACAAGGCAAGCGACGCAGGAGACAAGCGTGTCCACCTCGAACCAATCGAATGCGGCGGCAGTGCGCGCGTTTCGCGTGCTGGAAACGCTAGCCCAGGCGGGCCGTCCTTTGGCGATGACGGATCTGGTCGATGCGCTCGGCTTGCCCAAGCAGACGGTGCACCGCATCCTGGCCCAGCTCACCGACGCATGGCTCGTCACACGCGGCGCCAACGACAAGCTCTACGAATGTTCGGCGCGCGTGAGAATGATGGCGGTGAACGTGCTGATGCACGCGGGGCCGGCGGCGGCGCGGCACTTGCTGCTCGAGCAGCTGGTCGAAAAGATTGGCGAGACCTGCAATCTCACCATGCTCGCCGGCAACGACGTGGTCTATGTCGACCGCGTGGAGACCGAATGGCCGCTGCGCATGCATCTGCAGCCGGGCTCGCACGTGCCGCTGCACTGTTCGGCGAGCGGCAAGCTGCTACTGAGCTTTTTGCCCAAGGAGCGGCGCGACCGCATGATCGATACGCTGCCGCTGCGCGCCCACTCGGAGCAAACGATCACCGACCGCGAAGCGTTGCGCAAAGAACTAGCGGTGACGCGCCGCCGCCAGCTCGCGATCAACAATCAGGAGCATTTACAGGGCTTGATCGCGATTGCGGTGCCCGTGATGCTGGACCGCAACCGTGCGTGCGCGGCAATCGCCGTCCAGGCGCCGGTTGGGCGCGTCGCGCTCGACGACCTGCTCGCCTTCGTGCCCGACCTGAGGCATGCCGCAACGGAAACCGCGAAAACGTTCCGCGAGTACAGGGACGTGGAGCGTGCGAATTATGAACGCTGATAGTAGAGATTCTGCGGATGCCGCGCTTCAGCAAAGAAAAACCAGCGCTCCGCCACCAGGCCCGCGTACTGAATCACAGTCGCCAGGCAAAACACCGCGAACGAGAGTCCAACGGATCGAATGCCGCCGCCGATCGCCACGAGGCAGAAAGGAGCGAGGAACGCCGCGATCAGGAACGTCCACTTGATGCGTTTGAGCGCGCCTGGCGTCTTGCCGTGAAAGAACTCGCGCAGATTGAAAGCGCCCGCCGTAAATCCCCGCGACTTCTGCTCGACATGTGCCGCGCGAATGCCGGTCGCACTTTGCACAGTCGATTTCGGACGCAGACGCGCATTGCGGACCAGCGAGGCCGTGCGCGACGCGCAGCCCGCCAGCGTCAACACGCACGCGCAGACGGCGAGCGGCACCGCCATGGCCGGTGCGAATCTCGCGGCGCACGCGGTTGCGAGCGTGAAGCCGGACGCGCAGCCGAGCAAGACGAAATTGACCAGCGTGAGCGGCGTCGCCCATTCCTGGAGAAAGCGCAGGCAGGCGTAGATCATCGCGGTGCACACGAACAGCAGCAGGCTCGCGACGACAGCCACGCCCCCTATTGCCAGGGAAAACGGGGCCCCTAGCAGGTGCGCGAGACCATAGGCAAACGTGCAGGCCAGAAACGCGGGAAGGCAAAGACATTCGCGCGAAAGCCACGACGTGCGCCACATCGCAATGGCCCGCCATGCCCGCTCGGGATGGCCGAGATGGAAGAACGACGCCACGAGCCCCAATGCGGCCAGCGCGCACGAAAGCGCCGCACCGACGACATAGAACATCGCCGGAACCGCTGCCACGTCGCCGAAGCCGAGCCGTTGCGCCAGCTCCACGCCGACGAGCGCGATCAGCAAGCCCTGGCCCGCACCGCTCAGCGTGGTGAGAAACACCACGGAAAATGCCGGATTCATACCGTTCTCCACTCTACGATTCGGGGTGCGCCATGCGGGCGCGCTGACGTGCTCATACGCGCGTGGCGATCGACGCGAGATTGAGCGCGCCGTGTTCGACCTGCGTTTCCAGCGTTTCGGTCTCCCCCGCGCCCGCTGTCTTGCACGAACACGAGCCGCTGCCGCAGGACGTCACCGGTTGACGCGGCAGATAGTGATTCGACGGCCGGGTTCCCCACTCGGGCATCAGCTGATAGCCGCCCCGTTCGCGGATCGCCTTCGACACGACCGACTCCGGATCGTGAATGTCGCCAAATAGGCGCGCCGAGGTCGGGCACGCCAGCACGCACGCGGGCTTGCGGTCGCGCTCTGGCAGCGCTTCGTTGTAGATGCGGTCGGAGCACAGCGTGCACTTGGTCATTTCCTTGCGCGCTTCGTCGATTTCGCGCGCGCCGTAGGGGCAGGCCCACGCGCAGTACTTGCAGCCGATGCAGCGGTCGTAGTCGACCAGCACGAGGCCGTCTTCCTTGCGCTTGTAGCTTGCCCCGGTCGGACAGACCGGCACGCACGGCGGGTCCTCGCAGTGCAGGCAGGACTTGGGAAAATGAACGGTGTCGGCAAGCGGAAACTCGCCCGCTTCGAACGTCTGCACCCGGTTGAAGAACGTGCCCGACGGATCGGCGTCATACGGGCGAAAGTCGGCGAGACTGCCCGCCTCGCCCGACGTGTTCCATTCCTTGCAGCTCGTCACGCACGCGTGGCAACCCACGCAGACGTTCAGATCGATCACGAGCGCCATCTGTGTCATCGCATGCTCTCCGTTTCACTTGCGTTGCGCGGCTTTCGCAAGCCGCGCGGCAAACTCGCCGCGCCCGGCGAAATACGCCTGCGCGACGCGATGGACGAGGCCTCCCGCGCCGCTGGTGCCGACGGCGCCCGGCAGCGCGGGCATGGGGGCGAACTGCGGCAGCGTGTGGTCGGCGTGCGCCTCCGCCGGATAGATGCGCACGCGCACGTCGTACCATGCGGCCTGCCCCGTGATCGGATCGGAGTTCGACGTGCGCGTGTGATCGGCGCGTTTGACGGGAATCTCGTCGGCGATCAGGTGGTTCAGCAGGAAGCCGCGCTGCGATTCGTTCGCGTCGGGTCCGAGATTCCACGCGCCCGCCGACTTGCCGATGGCGTTCCACGTCCAGACCGTGCCGGGCTCGACCGCCTCGCTGTAGCGCGCGAGGCAGCGCACCTTGCCCCATTGCGATTCGACGTAGATCCAGCCGCCGTCCTCGATGCCCTGCGCCGCCGCCGTGCGCGGATTCATGTACAGATAGTTCTCGCCATGAATCTGCCGCAGCCAGGCGTTCTGCGAGTCCCACGAGTGGTACATCGCCATGGGACGCTGCGTGACGGCCGCGAGCGGATACTGCGCGTGATCGGTCGCGTCGTGCTCGAGCGGCGGATGCCAGAACGGCAGCGGGTCGAAGTACTGCTCGATACGCGCGCGCAAATGCTCGGGCGGTTGCCGGCCCTTCCTCTTGCCCTGCGCGGCGAGCCGGAACTTCTGCATCACGTCCGAGTAAAGCGCGATGACGATCGGCTCGTTGAACTTGCGAAAGCCCTTTTCGACAGCGAAGTCCAGATAAGGCCCGTTGCAGTTGCGCATGTACTGCAGCGACTCGGGCAGCGTGTAGTGGTAGACGCAGTTGTGCTTCGCATACTCATCCCACTGCCGCGGGTTCGGTTCGCCAACCAGCGCCTTCTCGCCGTCCTTGCCGCGCCAGCCGATCAGGAAGCCCACGCCGGAGCCCGGCGCCGTCTGGTGATTGATGATGAAGTCCGGATAGTCGCGGTATTTGCGCGTGCCTTCGGGCGTCGTGAAAGCCGGCAGCTTCAGGCGGCTCGCCAGCTCGACGAGCACTTCCTGGAACGGCTTGCATTCGCCCGTCGGCGGGACGACCGGCACGCGCACGGAGTCCACCGGACCATCGAATTCGGAAATGGGCCGGTCGAGCATCGACATCGCGTCGTGGCGTTCGAGGTAGGTCGTGTCGGGCAGGATCAGATCGGCGAAGGCCGTCATCTCCGACTGGAACGCATCGCACACCACGATGAACGGAATCTTGTACTCGCCGTTCTCGTGCTTGTCCGCGAGCATCTTGCGGACTTCCATCGTGTTCATCGACGAATTCCACGCCATGTTGGCCATGAAGATCAACAGCGTATCGATGGGATACGGATCGCCGCGCCACGCGTTCGTAATGACGCTATGCATCAAGCCATGCACGGCGAGCGGATACTCCCACGAAAACGCCTTGTCGATGCGCACGGGCTCGCCCTTGGCGTCGATAAACAGATCTTCCGGCGCGGCGGGCCAGCCCAGCGGACCATTCGCGAGCGGCGTGTTCGGCTTCACGTCGTCGGGGCTGTTGGGCGGCTTCGCCGAAGGCGGCACGGCGCGCGGGTAAGGCGACTTATGCCGGAAACCGCCCGGCCGGTCGATGGTGCCGAGCAGCGACATCAGCACGGCGAGGCCGCGTATCGACTGAAAGCCGTTCGAGTGAGCGGCGAGCCCGCGCATGGCGTGAAAGGCAATGGGCGCACCCGTCACGGTTTCGTGCGTTTCGCCCCAGGCGTCGGTCCACTGAATCGGCAACGTGATCTTTTGATCGCGCGCGACATCGGCCATTTCCTGAGCCAGCCGGCGGATCGTGGCGGCGGGAATGCCGGTGATCTGCGCCGCCCACTCGGGCGTGCAGTCGGCAACCTGCTCGCGCAGCAACCCGAACGATGGCGCGACCGGCGTGCCGTCTGCGAGCGTATAGCGCCCTTCCAGCGCGGGACGCACGCCCGGCGCATGATGCGGCACTTCGCGCTGACTCGCGGCGTCCCACCAGAGGTGATTCTGCGGAAACAGCGGATTGCGCACTTCGACCGCCGGGTCCTGCACGAACAGGCCGTACGTATCGCTGTCGGCGCGCATATCGAGCAGTTCACCGGCATTCGTATAGCGCTCGACGAACTCGCGGTCATACGCATTCTGTTCGATCAGCTCACGCATGAGCGCCATGAACAGCGCACCATCCGTGCCGGGACGGATCGGCACCCACTCATCGGCGATTGCCGCGTAGCCCGTGCGGATCGGATTGATGGCGATGAAGCGGCCGCCCGCGCGCTTGAACTTCGAAATCGCAATCTTCAGCGGATTCGAGTGATGGTCCTCCGCCGTGCCGATCATGAAGAACAGTCTCGCGCGGTCGAGGTCCGGCCCACCGAACTCCCAGAACGAGCCGCCCATCGTATAGATCATGCCGGCCGCCATGTTCGCCGAGCAGAAGCCGCCGTGCGCCGCATAGTTTGGGGTGCCGAACTGTTTGGCGAACAAGCCTGTGAGGGCCTGCATCTGGTCGCGGCCCGTGAAGAGCGCGAATTGCCTCGGGTCGGTCGCGCGCAAATGCGCGAGGCGCTTTTCCAGCATGTCGAACGCCGCTTCCCACGAGATGGGCTCGAACTGGGCGGTGCCGCGCAAGGCGTCCGGTTTGCGCAGCAGCGGCTGCGTGAGGCGCGCCGGCGAATACTGCTTCATGATGCCCGACGAGCCTTTGGCGCAGATTACGCCCTGATTAAGCGGATGCTCGGGATTGCCGTCGATATATCGAACCTCGCCGTCGCGAAGATGCACGCGTATGCCACAGCGGCACGCGCACATGTAGCACGTCGTGGTCTTGACCTCGAGCTTTTCGTTCTGCGTGCGGGGCTGATGTTCCATCGCTCCTCCAGATGCGCTTGCGGTGCGGCCGCACAAACACTGTGCGGACAATGAATATCGTATAAATGAGCGGCAAATAGAAAAACTCGCAATTTGCGATCTCATTCATCAGCCCGCCCGATAGTTGCGGGCGATGCGCGGGGATTGGCGTCTGGATTCGATGACTGGACAGCGCTGCGGTCAGCGAGGCCGCTCGGCGGCAGAGCGCGTTACGCGCGCACGAGCGTGGTTTGCTTGATTTCATGACCGAACAGGAGATCGACGATTTCCCGTGTCGGCACGCTGGTAATCAGTGTCGAGACCTTCTGCGGACGAAACCATCGGCACCTTAGAATCTCGTTATTCGGCACAGGTCTCGCGTCGTCGTGCAGCACGGAGAAAAAGACGTGGTGCCGCTTGTTGAGTCCGCCAAACTGGAACAGGTATCCCAGCTCGCAGCCCTCGAGCGTCGTCTCTTCATTGAGTTCACGTACGGCAGCGTCCGCCGGCGACTCCGCGCGCCGGATCGTGCCGCCGGGCAGCGACCATCGCGATCGCCCCCGTTCAACGAGGAGAATCCGTCCTTGCTGCCAGCACACGACAGTTGCTCGTTCTTTCATGCTTCGCGTTTCATGATAGAGGCCATCTGTTTCGTATGAGTCGATCGTTGTTCCGCCTCGGGTAGCAAGCATCGAGCCCGAAGTCAGGTCGATACGGGGTCGGTACTAAACAGTGCATCGAGGAGGTTCGACGCCGGACGGTCGGCGAGCCGCGCCAGCGACTCGATCATGCGCACCCGGCAGTCGGCAAGCGCAATCGCGCGGACGCCCGGCGAGCCACCGAACTCGGTGCGCGCGATGACACCCACGCCAACGCCCTGCGCGATGGCGGTTTGCAATGCTTCGCGACCTTCCACGTACAGCACGGGACGCACTTGCAGGCCCTTGCGCACCAGCTCCGCTTCGAGCAGTTGCTGCGTGACGGATTGCGTCTCGCGGAAGATCATCGGTTCGCGCACGAGCGCCTCGTAGCTGAGCGCTGCCTGTGTGGCGAGCGCGCTGCTGGCAGGAACGACGGCGGCAAGCGGCGCCTCGCACAGCACCCGCGTTTCCAGGCCGGCATGCACGACCCGCGCGGCAGAGATCGCGGCATCGACAACACCGGCCAGCACGCGCTGCATGCACTCGGTCGCGTTGGCCACCGAGAGTTTCACCACGATCCCCGGATGGCGCATCCGGAACGCGCCGATCAGCCTCATCGCCAGGTCCGGTGCATCGGCAACGAGGGAAAGCTCGCCCGACTCGAGCTCGCCCGCGGCTTCGAGCAGGCGGCGGGCGTCGCGCTCGCAGGCCACCATCTGGCGCGTCACCGCGTAGAGGCGCCGGCCGAGGTCCGTCGGTTCGACACCCCGCGCGGTGCGCTCGAAAAGTCGTACGCCATAGTCCTGTTCGAGGCGCCGCACGTGATCGGAAATCGCCGGCTGTGTCAGCGCAAGCGCACGGGCGGCCTTCGAAAAGCCGCCCTGCTCCGCCACCGCATGAAATGCCCGCAATTGCGCGTAATGCATGTTGCCACCCTGGGAGGACGATGCCGTTGACCCGCTCGCGTGCAGCCCTTCAGTTGCCCGCAATGACTCAGTCAACTCTTCGTGCGCAACGAGCACGGGTCGTATGGCGCTTGCAGATGCAGCGTCGCCGGAATCGGCTCTCCCGCCACGTCGATCATATAGCGCCCCTGGGCGAGCCACGCGGCATCGACAGGCCCGTCCAGGCGCGAGAGATAGCCCATGGCAACCGGACAACCGAGCGTGTGGCCGAAGGCGGCCGACGTTACCGAGCCGACCGGCTTGCCGTCGCGCAGAATGCCCTCGCCGCCCCATAGCATGCGATCGCTTGCGCCGTCGGCGCTGAAGACGGCGAGCCGACGCTGCAAGGGCTGGTCGCGCAGCCGCAGAAGTGCGTCGCGACCGCGAAAGGCGATGTCCTTGTCGAGCTTGCATGCAAATGCGAGCCCGGCTTCGAAGGGATTGTGCTCGGGCGAGAGTTCGCGGCCCCACGCGCGGTAGCCCTTCTCGAGGCGCAACGACTCGATCGCGTAGTAGCCCGCATTCACAAGGCCGTACGCTTCGCCCGCCGCATGAAGCGTCTCGTAGACGCCTACGGCGAATTCGACGGGAACGTATAGCTCCCAGCCCAGTTCGCCGACGTAGGACACGCGCGTTGCGCGCACGGTCGCGTAACCGATATCGACCTCGCGGCTTTGACCAAACGGGAACGCCGCGGGGCTCCAGTCTGCTTTCGAAACACTTTGCAGCAGTGCCCGCGAGTGCGGCCCCATCACGGCAAGCACCGCGTACTGGCTGGTGACGTCGACGAGCACGCAGTGCCGCTCGTGCCCAATCGCCTTCTCGATGTAGTCGAAGTCACGCGTCGCCTGCGCGGAGCCTGTGACGACGAGATACTGGTCTTCCGCCAGGCGCGTGAGCGTGACGTCCGACTCGTAAGCGCCGCGATCGTTCAGGATACCGGAATAGATCGTGGTGCCGACCGGCACGGCTACGTCATTGGCGACGATGCCCTGCAGGACAGCTTCCGCGTCACGCCCCTTGACGAGCAGCTTGGCAAACGACGTCATGTCGAACAGCGCGACGCGTTCGCGGCAGGCGCGGTGCTCCGCGCCGCTCCACGGCAACCAGTTCTGCTGGCCGAACGCGTACTCGATGCGCGCCTCGACGGGCTTTGGCGCGAAGAAGTTCGCGCGCTCCCAGCCCATCTTGCTGCCAAAGCAGGCGCCATCGGCGGCGAGCAGCGCATGGAGCGGCGAGCGACGGAATGGCCGCGCCGTGTCGAGTTCCCGATTTGGCCAGGGCATCGCATAGTGCAGGCCTAGTGTTTCCTTGACGCGGTCGTGCAGCCAGGTGTCGTTGCCGTTGAAGCGCGCAAAGCGGCGTATGTCCACGGGCCAGAGATCCATGGTCGGCTCGCCGGCCACGATCCACTCGGCGAGCGCCATGCCGGCGCCGCCCGCCGAGGCGATGCCCATCGAGTTGAAACCCGCGCCCACGAAGAAGCCGCGCAACTCGGGCGCCTCACCGAGAATGAAATTGTTGTCCGGCGTGAACGATTCCGGCCCGTTGTAGAACTGGCGAACCTGCGCGGTTTCAAGCGCCGGCACGCGCTGCAATGCATTTTCCATCAGCACTTCGAACTGATCCCAGTCGTCGGGCAGCAGCTGAAACTCGAAGTTCTCCGGAATCCCGTTCATACCCCACGGCTTCGCATTGGGCTCGAAGCCGCCCATTACGAGGCCGCCCACTTCCTCCTTGAAGTAGATGAAGCCGTCGGGGTCGCGCATGACGGGCAAATCGGGACGCACGCCCGCGATGCGCTCGGTCACGATGTAATAGTGCTCCGCCGAATGCAGGGGCACCGTGACGCCGGCCAGCCGGCCGATCGCCTTCGCCCACTGCCCCGCGCAGTTCACGACGAGATCTGCCTGCAACGTGCCTTCGTCGCCGTCCTTGTTGCGCCACGTGACTCCGGTGACGACTCGCCCCGCGCGCGTGGCGGCCGTGTGCACGGCGGTGATTCGCGTGTTCTCGACCACGCGGGCGCCACGCATGCGCGCGCCGCGCGCGAGCGATTGCGTCAGGTCAGTCGGATTCGCCTTGCCGTCACCCGGGAGCCAGACTGCGCCAAGCAGGTCGTCGGCGCGCATCACTGGCCACAACTCGCCCGCCTCCCGCGGCCCGATGACGTCGCAGGTCACGCCATAGGCGCGCGCCGACGCGGCCGTGCGTTTCAGTTGGGTCATCCGCTCCGGCGTGCGCGCCACCGAGAGCGACCCGCATTGCTTCCAGCCGGTGGCCAGCCCCGTTTCGGCCTCGAGTTCGGCATAAAGGGCCGTGGAATAGCGAATGAGCTTCGTCATGCTGTGCTGCGCGCGCAACTGGCCGACCAGACCCGCCGCGTGCCACGTCGTACCGCACGAGAGCACGCCCTGTTCGAGCAGCACGATGTCGCTCCAACCGAGTTTCGCGAGATGGTAAGCCACGGAGCAGCCGACGATACCGCCGCCGATGATCACGACGCGCGCATGCGCAGGGACAGGGGTAGGCATAGGGTGGGCCTCGATGCGGAGTGAAATGCGTTGCGAGGACAGCTACCAGGCCAAATAATGCAACAAGATGCCACACAAAACAACTCAATTTGCCACAAGACGGGCGCGCTTGATGGGGGATATTTGCCTGGTCTGGGCGGCGTGGCATCGCGCACCCGCCAAAATACAACGACGATTCACCCCCTCTTCGAGAGGAACGAATCGCTCGGCAATTTGTGGTATTTTGTGGCTTATCCTCGTGCGTCCAGTTCACGGGCACCGCCGCGCTTTCCTTTCCTGAAAGGCAACACCATGCCAGATGACCGCGCCGCCCCACCCCTTGCTCCACCCATGCCGCTGAACCGCCGTCTCGCCGTCGGACGCACCGACTACATTCTGCAAAGCCTCGATGCGAGCGGCTCAGTGAGTGTCGCCGACATGAGCATGACGCTCGGCGTCTCGCGCGAAACGATCCGTCGTGACCTCAAGGCGCTCGCGGAACAGGGCCGCCTGAGTCTCGTCCACGGCGGCGCGGCGAAGCGCGCGGTCGACGAACCGTCGCTTGCCACGCGCGAAGCGGCGAACGCAGCGGGCAAGGCAGCCATCGGCGCCGCGGCGGCGCAGCTCGTCGCCGACGGCATGGTCGTGCTGCTCGATTCGGGCTCCACCACGCTGGGCCTCGCCGCTGCGCTCACGAACCACAGCGACCTCACCGTCATCACCAACAGCCTGCCGATCGGCCTGCTCCTGTGCCGCGCGCCCGGCGTGAAAGTGATCGTGCTCGGTGGCGACATCGAGCCGAACGACGAAGCGGCATTCGGCATCGAGACGATGACCGCGCTCGCCCACTATCGCGTCGACCTTGTTTTTCTCGGCGTGAGCGGCATCTCACCGGAGGGCGAATTCACCGATTACTCGCGGCTCGCCGCCGAGCAGCGGCATCTGATGATGAACGCCGGCAAGGCGGTCTACGTGCTCGCCGACCACACCAAGTTCGAGCACGGCACGCCCGTGCGGATCACGCCCGTGCCGCACATCGCAGGCGTCGTCGTCGATGCGCCGCCGCCCCCGCGTATCGCTCGTGCGTTCGAACTGCAGCAGTGGCGAGTGATCGTCGCGCGCGGCGAGCGCTGAGCCGCACACACGGGCGCTTGCCCATCCCTCTCCACATCGTTCCTCTGCGCGCACGTAGTGCCGGGTCGCGCTGCCGCTTGCCGCGCCGCATCTGACGCAATCGCTGGCAACGCATCCGCGTATCCCCTGGTGTTGTGGCAAATAGTGGCGTATTGACTGTTTTTGTTGCGCGGCCTAAAGTGACTTCAACACGCAGTCAGACAGTCAGAACAGACCTTCACGGAGACACCCCATGACGGCATCTTCCACGGCTTCCTCCCCTGCAGCTTCAGAAACCGGCGATCCGCTGCTCCTTACGCCCGGTCCACTCACCACCTCGCGCACCGTCAAAGCGGCAATGGTTCACGACTGGGGCTCGCGCGATGCGAACTTCATCGCAATCAACCGCTCAGTGCTCACGCGACTCGTCAGGATAGCGAACGGTTCGGACGACTGGGCGACGGTGCCCATGCAAGGTTCGGGCACCTTCGCCGTCGAGGCCATGCTCACGACCTTCGTGCCCGCCGACGGCGAGGTCCTCGTGCTGATCAACGGCGCCTATGGCAAGCGGGCGAAGCGCATTCTCGATATCGCCGGGCGCAGGACCGTGGTGCACGAAACGGCCGAGGACACGCCGCCGGACCTCGCCGCGGTCGAAGCGCTGCTGGCGAGCAACCCGTCCATCACGCACGTGTTCACCGTTCACTGCGAGACGACCTCGGGCATCCTCAACCCCATCGCGCAGATCGGCGCCCTGGCGGCCAGATACGGCAAGGGCTATCTCGTCGATTCGATGAGTGCCTTCGGCGCGCTGCCCATCGACGTGCAGGCCATGCACATCGACGCGGTCGCCGCATCGTCCAACAAGTGCATCGAAGGCGTCCCGGGACTCGGCTTCGTGATCTGCCGCGTCGAAGCGCTCAAGCGCACACAGGGCAACGCCACCACGCTCGTGCTCGACCTGCACGACCAGTGGCTCAACATGGAGAAGACGAGCCAGTATCGCTTCACGCCGCCCACGCACGTGATCGTTGCCTTCCACCAGGCGCTCGATGAGTTCGATGCCGAAGGCGGCGTAGCCGGTCGCGGGGGACGCTATCGCAACAACTGCCGGATCCTGCTCGACGGCATGCGCGCGCTCGGCTTCAGGCCGCTGCTCGCGGACGCGCTGCAGGCGCCGATCATCGTCACGTTCCATATGCCCGAGGACCCACTCTTCGTCTTTGCGCAGTTCTACGAAAGTTTGAAGGCGCGCGGCTTCGTGATCTATCCGGGCAAGCTGACCGTGGCCGACTCGTTCCGCATCGGCTGTATTGGCCGGATCGGCGAAAAGGAAATGCGCGCCGCACTCGCCGCGATCGGCGAAGTCCTCGAGGAAATGGGCATGGTCGGTCAGATCGAAAAAACAGCCTGAATGGAGATGCAATGAGCACGCTGAATGACACCGCAGTGGCCGTGAACGGTCGCGAATACCGCTTTCCCGCCGCGCCCGTCGTGGTGATCTGCCTCGACGGTTCCGAGCCGGCGTATATCGAGGAGGCCATCAAGGCAGGCCGCGCGCCGCATCTGGCCAAGCTGCTGCGCACCGGCACGAGCCGCATTGCGCAGTGCGTGATTCCGAGCTTCACCAACCCGAACAATCTCTCGATCCTCACGGGCCGCCCGCCTAAAGTGCATGGTATTGCGGGCAACTACTTCTACGACCGTGCGAGCGGCGAAGAAGTGATGATGAACGACGCGCGTTTCCTGCGCGCACCCACGATCTTCGCGGCGTTCCACGACGCCGGCGCGAAGGTGGCGGTCGTCACCGCGAAGGACAAACTGCGCACGCTGCTCGGCAAGGGGCTCGACTTCGCGAGCGGCCGCGCCATCGCGTTCTCGGCCGAAAAAGCCGATCAGGCGACACGCGAGCAGAACGGTCTCGGCGATGTGCTCGCGTTCGTCGGCAAGCCGCTGCCCGACGTCTACTCCGCCGATCTCTCCGAGTTCGTGTTCGCCGCCGGCGTGAAGCTTCTCGATACGTTTCGCCCCGACCTGATGTATCTCTCGACGACCGACTACGTGCAGCACAAGGCAGCACCTGGAGCGCCGAAAGCCAACGACTTCTACGCAATGTTCGACCGCTACGTGGGCGAACTCGACGCCGCAGGCTGCGTACTAGCGATCACGGCGGACCACGGCATGAACGACAAGCACCGCGCGAATGGCGAGCCCGACGTGCTCTACCTCCAGGATCTGTTCGACGAGTGGACCGGGAAGGGTCGCGCGCGCGTGATCCTGCCGATCACCGATCCCTACGTCGCGCACCACGGCGCGCTCGGCTCGTTCGCCACCGTCTACCTGCCCGAGGGCACCGACACGGCAGGCGCGGCCACGCTGCTCGACAAGCTGCGCAACACCGAGGGCGTAGAACTCGCCCTGACGAGCGATGCCGCATGCGAGCGCTTCGAGCTGCCGCCCGACCGGATCGGCGACATCGTCGTGGTCGGCACGCGCGCCAAGGTGTTCGGCACGAGCGCCGCGCGCCACGACTTTTCCGGCCTGACCGAGCCGTTGCGCTCGCATGGCGGGATCTCTGAGCAGGACGTGCCGCTCATTGTCAACCGCAAGACCGACTGGCCGCAGGGCCGCGCGCTGCGCAATTTCGACATCTTCGATGTCGCGCTGAACCACGTCGCACAAGCCGCCGCCGCTTGACACACGTATCAACACGAAGGCCCCCGCACGCCGCCGCTCGCATCCGCGAGGGGGGCGCGCCCAACCGGATCATAGAACGAGGTATGCGATGAACGTCATGACCAAACCCGCATTCAAGCAGGAGTCCATGCGCATCGCCGGCCGGCAGGTCTCGACCGACGAAGTGATCGAAGTCTTCAATCCCTACACGAACGAAGTGGTCGGCACCGTGCCCGCGGGCCGTCCCGAACACGTGCAGGAAGCGTTCGCCAAAGCGCACGCCGCGCGCCCGCACCTCACGCGCTTCGAGCGTCAGCGCATCCTCCAGACCACCGCCGAAGCGCTGCGCGACCGCAAGGAGGACTTCGCGCGCCTCATCACAGCGGAGTCGGGTCTGTGCTGGAAAGATTCGCTCTACGAAGCAAGCCGCGCCTACGATGTCTGGTCGTTTGCCGCGCAACTCACGATCAAGGACGATGGTGAAGTCTACTCGTGCGACATCAGCCCGAACGGCAAGAACCGCAAGATCTTCACGACGCGTCTACCGCTGCTCGGCGTGATTTCCGCCATCACGCCGTTCAACCATCCGCTGAACATGGTGAGCCACAAGCTCGCGCCGGCCATCGCAACGAACAACCGGGTGGTGCTCAAGCCCACCGAACTCACGCCGCTCACCGCGCTCGCGCTCGCCGACGTGCTCTACGAAGCGGGCCTGCCGCCCGAGATGCTGAGCGTCGTCACCGGCAATCCGCGCACGATGGGTGACAGCATGATCACGGACCCGCACTGCGATCTGGTTACGTTCACCGGTTCGGTACGCGTGGGCAAGTACATCGCGCAGCACGCGGGCTACCGCCGCACCGTGCTGGAACTGGGCGGCAACGACCCGCTCATCGTCATGGAAGATGCCGACCTCGACCGTGCCGCGCTGCTCGCGGTGACGGGCGCGACCAAGAATTCCGGCCAGCGCTGCACGGCGGTCAAGCGCATTCTCGTGGTGGAAAGCGTGGCGGATGCCTTCGTCGAGCGAGTGCTCGTGCACGCGAAGAAGCTCAAGTGCGGCGAGCCGATGGACCCCAGTGTCGACGTGGGGACGGTCATCAACGAAGCGGCCGCGCAACTGTTCGAGCGCCGCGTGGCCGACGCCGAAGCGCACGGCGCACGCGTGCTCTACGGCGCCCCACGCCAGGGCGCGCTCTACGCCCCCACCGTCGTCGATCACGTGCCTTACGACTGCGAACTCGTGCGCGAGGAGACCTTCGGCCCGGTCATCCCGATCATTCGGGTTCCCAACCAGATCGAAGACGTCATCCGCATCTCGAACTCGACCGCCTACGGCCTCTCCTCGGGCGTCTGCACGAACCGCCTCGACTACACCACGAAGTTCGTCAACGAGCTGGAGGTCGGCACCGTGAACGTCTGGGAAGTGCCGGGTTATCGCACCGAAATGTCGCCGTTCGGCGGCATCAAGGACTCCGGCAACGGCTACAAGGAAGGCATGGTCGAGGCGATGAAGAGCTACACCAACGTCAGGACCTGGTCCATGCCCTGGGAGTGACTGCAGCATCCGGCAGGATTGCGATGCAAGCCGCCAGCGCGCGGCCCTACGAGGTTTTTTTCAGCATCCGAACTCAAGGAAGGTTGAATATGAAAACTCAACTGATCGCCGCGGTGACCTGTGCCTTCGCCTTCGCAGCGGGCTCCGTGCATGCACAATCCGGCGTCGTGACCCTCTACAGCGCGGACGGTCTTCACGACGGCACGCCCAGCTGGTTCGGCAACCAGTTCGAAGCCTTCACGAAGGCAACGGGCATCAAGGTGCAATATATCGAGGCCGGGTCGAGCGGCGTGGTGGATCGTCTCGGCAAGGAGAAGTCGAATATTCAGGCCGACGTGCTCGTGACGTTGCCGCCGTTCATGCAGAAGGCCGCGGCCGACGGCCTGCTGCAACCCTACTCTCCGGCTGGCGCCGACAAGATCGCCGCGCGCGACAAGGATGCCAGGGGGCTGTACGTCGCCATGGTCGACAACTACCCCACGTTCATCTACAACTCCGCAGTGCTCAAGAGTGCGCCCAAGGCCTATACGGACCTGCTCGCTCCGCAGTTCAAGCAGAAGGTGCAGTACTCGACGCCGGGCCAGGCCGGTGACGGTACCGCGCTGATGTTGCAGACCTTCCACGCGTTCGACGGCAAGGACGGCGGCTTCGCGTATCTGCGCAAGCTCCAGGTGAACAACCTCGGGCCGTCGGCGTCCACGGGCAAGCTCACGGCGCTCGTGAACAAGGGCGAACTCTACGTCGCCAATGGCGATCTGCAGATGAACCTCTCGCAGATGCGCGACAACCCGAACATTTCGGTCTTCTTCCCCGCCGGCCCGAGCGGGCGCCGCGCCACGTTCTCGCTGCCCTACTACATCGGTCTCGTCGCCGGCGCGCCGCATACGGACAACGGCAAGAAGCTGATCGACTTCCTGCTGAGCGCCGAGGCCCAGCAGGACGTGAGCAAGTCCGCCTATGGCATGCCCGTGCGCACCGACGTGCATCCCACCGACGCCAACTTCAAGACGCTCAGCGCGATGCTGCAGGGCGTCGAAATCTGGGAGCCCGACTGGAACCAGGTCATGCACGACCTGAAGTCCGACGTGGCAACTTACAACCAGGCGATCTCGAGCAACTAATGGCCAATACCTTCACCATGGAACGCGGGCCTGCGCCGCAGGCCCCCGCGGTGCCGACGGCGGTCGCGCACGGCGCCAGCGGAATCGGCTTCGAGAATGTCTCGGTGACGTACGGCGGCCAGACTATTCTCGACTCGCTCACGCTCACCGTGAAGCCCGGCGAGATCGTCGCGCTCATCGGCCCCTCGGGCTCCGGCAAGACGACCGCGCTGCGGGCCGTCGCGGGCTTCGTGCAGCCGAGCGCGGGACGCATCGTGATCGGCGCGCGCGACGTCACGCGTTTGCCACCGTATGCACGCAACATCGGCATGGTCGTGCAGAACTACGCGCTGTTTCCGCACATGCGCGTGGAAGACAACGTCGCCTTTGGCCTGCGTGCACGCGGCACCGACGCGGACGCGATCCGCACGCGGGTGCCCGAGTGCCTCGGCCTCGTCGGCATGTCGAAGTATGCGAAGCGCTATCCGCGCGAACTCTCCGGCGGCCAGCAGCAGCGCGTGGCAATCGCGCGTGCGCTCGCGATCCAGCCCCAGGTGCTGCTGCTCGACGAGCCACTCTCCGCGCTCGACGCGCAGATCCGGCGATCGATGCTCGACGAGCTGGCGAAGCTGCATCGCAGCCTGCCCTCGCTGACCGTGCTTTATGTGACGCACGATCAGACCGAGGCGCTCACACTCGCGAACCACATCGGCATCATGCGCGACGGCAAGCTGGTCGCTCACGGCGAGACCCAGGGGCTCTACCGGCATCCGCCGAACCGTTTTGCGGCGGAATTCCTCGGGCGTGCGAACGTGTTGCCGGCACAGCAGCTGGTGCCCACGACCGACGGCTACGCGCGGGTGCGCTGCGGGGATTTTTCGATCGTCGGGCGCAATCATCACGGCCTGCCCGCCGCCAGCGCGTGTTACGTATGCGTGCGGCCGCACGATCTGCACTTCAGGCCGCGCACGGAAGCGTCCAATCGCGTGACGGGCGTCGTGCAGAGCGTGCAATGGCTTGGTGAACTGCACAGCGTCGTGCTCGATGTCGGCGGCGAAGCGCTACGTCTTACGCGTGCGCCGCTCGAAAGCCCGCCGGAGCCCGGCACGGCGATGTCCGTTCACTTCGACGCCGCGGACGTCACGCTCGTACCGGAGGTCGAAGGCCATGGCTGATCTCGTCATTGCGCCGCCCGCGCCGGCCGGCCGCTCCCCGGCCAGCTGGCGCGGCCTCTGGATCGCGCCGCCGCTCGTGGTGCTGGCGGCAATCTTCTTCTACCCGTTCGGCCTCATCGCGCTGCAGGCCCTGGGCGGCGGGGCCGACTCCAGCACTCACACGCTCACGCTCGCGAACTTCGCCGCCGTGCTGCATTCGCGACAGTTCCTGAGCGGGCTTTATCACACGATCGCCATCGCGGTCAGCGCGTCGGTGGGCTGCCTCGTGCTGGGCTTCGTGTTCTCGCTCGTGATCGCATTCGTGCCGTTTCCCGGCGCGCGCTTCGTCGGTCGGCTGATCGATACGTTCATCGCACTGCCAACCTTTCTCGTCGCGCTCGCCTTCACGTTCGTGTACGGCTCGGCAGGGCTGTTGAACCAGTCGTTGATGACGTTCTTCCACCTTAACCTGCCGCCCGTCGACTTCCTGTACACGCAGTGGGGCGTCGTGCTCTCCGAGGTGACGGTCTATACGCCGTTCATCATGCGCCCGCTGCTTGCCTGCTTCTCGCAGATCGACAACGCCCAGATCGAAGTGGCGAGCAGTCTCGGCGCGAAGCCGCTGCGCATCATCCGGCAGATCATCCTGCCCGCCGCGTTGCCCGCGCTGCTCGCGGGCGGCAGCCTCTGCCTGCTGCTGACCGTCAACGAGTTCGGCATCGTGCTGTTCATCGGCGCGAAAGACGTGATCACCCTGCCGCTGCTCATCTACGGCAAGGCGATTCAGGAGTTCGACTACACCACGGCCTGCGTGATTGCCGTCATCAACATCGCGCTGTCGCTCGGGCTCTACGCCTGCTACCGGACAGTCGTGTCACTTTGCGGAGGTCGCCGTGCTGCTTTGGGCTAAATGGGCAAAGGTGTCGACCTGGAGTGCGACGGCGCTGCTATTCGCCGCGATCTATGGATTGCCGGTCGCGATGATCGCGCTCGCCAGCGTGAGCGGACAGTGGAACGGCATTCTGCCGAGCCACCTGACGCTCGCGCACTACGCGCGGGTGTTCCACACGGATTCGGCCGACCAGTTGCGCGTGAGCGTGCTCACCGGGGCGCTCGCCAGTGCGGCGGCACTCGTGAGCGGCACATGGGCGGCACTCGCGTTGCGCGGCATGAAGGGCATGCCGAGACGCGTGCTCGACGTCGTCTTCTTCGTGCCGAGCGCGGTGCCGTCGGTTTCCATCGGGCTTGGATTGCTCGTCGCGTTCAGCCAGCCGCCCGTCCTGCTCAACGGCACGGCGTCGATTGTGCTTCTCGCCCATTTCCTGCTGATTTCGGCGTTCACGTACGGCAATGTGTCGGCGGGGCTCTCGCGGCTCGCGCCGGAGTACGGCGAGGTCGCCGAAAGCCTCGGCGCGCGGCCGTTCTACCAGCTGACCCGCGTGACACTGCCGCTCATCGCGCCGTATCTGCTCGCGTCGTTCAGCCTGAGCTTCGCGTTGTCGATGGGCGAACTGGGCGCGACGCTGATGATCTATCCACCTGGCTGGGTCACGCTGCCCGTGGGCATCTTCGCGCTGTCCGACCGTGGTGCGATCTTCGATGCGTCGACCCTCACGATGGTGCTGGGAGGCGGCACGCTCCTCGTGCTGCTCGCGCTCTCGCGCGTCTCGACCAAAGCGGCGGTGCGCTGATGATACTCGAGGAGGCGATCGAGGCAGGCGTGCAGGCGGTGTAGCCGAAAACAACACAAAGGAGGCGCCGGATGATCCTGATCGTGCTTCATCTCGCGGGCGGTGTCGCCCTGCTCACGTGGGGCCTGCACATGGTCGAGTCCGGGCTCATGCGCGCGTTCGGCGCCTCGCTGCGGCGCTTCATGGCGCGCAGCCTCGGCAACCGCTTCAACGCATTCTGTGCAGGGCTCGCGATCACCGGCGCGCTGCAGAGCAGTACGGCAACTGGCATGATCGCGTCGTCCTTCGCGGCGCGCGGCCTGATGGGAGCGGTGACGGGACTCGCCGTGATGCTCGGCGCGAACGTGGGCTCGACGCTCATCGTGCAGGCGTTCTCGCTCGACCTCAGCTGGATTTCGCCCGCGTGCCTGCTCATCGGCATGGCTTTGTTCGAAAGGGGCAAGGGCTCGCGCAACCGCGATATCGGCCGGGCATCGATCGGGCTCGGACTCATGCTGCTCGCGCTCACGCTGCTCGTCTCGACGGTGCAGCCCGCGGAAACCGCGCCCGCGCTGCGTACGGTACTCGGCGCGCTGTCCGGCGAGCCCGTGCTCAACGCCGCGCTGGCGTGCGTGCTCACGTGGGCCGCGCATTCGAGCATTCCGGTCGTGTTGTTCGTGATGTCGCTCGCGAAGCTGCATACCGTGCCTCTGGACATCGCGATCGCCATGGTGCTCGGCGCGAACGTCGGGAGCGCGCTCAATCCGTACTTCGAGGCGGCGAAGGGGCACGATCTCAGCCGCCGCAGGCTGCCCGCCGGCAACCTGCTGCTGCGCGGCGGCGTGTGCGTGCTGCTGCTCGCCGTGTGCTCGCCGCTCGCGCGCCTGCTCGACACGCTGCCCGGCGACGCCAGCCGCACGATCGCCGATTTTCACACTGGCCTGAACGTCGCCATCGCAGTCGTGTTCATCGGACTGCTCGATCCGGTAGCGCGTCTGCTGGAGCGCATCATGCCCTCGCCCGCTGCGGGCGACGATGCGTGCTCGCCGCGCTACCTCGATGAAAGCGCCTTGCAGTCTCCGCCGCTGGCGCTGGCGTGCGCGGCGCGCGAAGTGATCAGAATGAGCGAGATCGTCGAGGCGATGCTGCGCGAGAGCGTGCCGGTGCTGCTTGCCAATGACCGCCGCGCAGTGAGCGATGTCGCGAGCCGTGACGACACCGTGGACGTGCTCCACGACGCGATCAAGCGCTACGTCACCGAACTGACCCGCGAGCCGCTCAGCGAAGAGGACCGGCGCTGGGCATCGGACATCATGACCGCCGTGATCAATCTCGAGCATATCGGCGACATCATCGACAAGAATCTGCTCGAGATCGCACAGAAGAAGATCAAGATGCAGCTGAGCTTTTCGGCGGAAGGCACCGAAGAGCTGCGCATGCTGCATGACTCGGTGATCGACAGCTTTCGCCGCGCCCAGGCCCTGCTCGTGTCGGGGCGCACACAAACCGCCGCGCAGCTCATCGCCGACAAGCAGGCCCTGAGGCAACTCGAACGATCGGCGCGCGAACGCCACCTCGAACGGTTGCGCGACGGCCAGCCGGACAGCCTGGCCTCGAGTTCGCTGCATCTCGACGTGCTGCGCGATCTCGTGCGCATCCAGTCACATATTTGCGCGCTCGCTTATCCCTTGCTGGAACGCGACAAAGCGGATGAAGCGGCGGCGCAGGTTTGAGGGGGCGCCGCTCGCCTGGCGGTTGCTATACCGGCGCAATCGCCGGTTGTCGTTGGTGATTGCGTGCCATCCACTCGCTGAAGAGCTTCACCTTCGGCTGATGTGCCACGCACTCGGGATAGACAAAGTAATAGCGCGCGCCCGTTTCGATCACCGTGTCGAACGGCATGACAAGCCGCTTCGCCACGAGGTCGTCGTCGACCAGCGTGCGGTCGCCGATCGCAATGCCGAAGCCTTGCATGGCCGCGTTCGTGGCCAGATCGAGCGTTTCGAAACTCGGACCCATGTTTGCGTCCACCTGGGTCGCGCCAACCTGATCGAGCCACTGTCTCCAGTCACGATGGTCTCGCGTCGGATGCAGCAGCGTAAATTGCGAGAGATCGTCGAACTGTGCGAGCGGCTTGCTGTTCAGCAGTTCCGGCGCGCATACCGGCGTGATCTGCTCGTCGAAGAGCGGCACCGCGTGAACATCGGCGCCTGGGGACGAACCGTAGATGATCGCGGCGTCGAACGGCTCGGCCTGGAAGTCGACGTCATGCTGCCAGGTTGCCGTAATCTGCACCAGCAAGTCTGGGTGCTCGCCCTGAAACCGCATGATTCTTGGCAACATCCAGCGCATGATGCAGGTCGGCACCTTCATGGCGAGATCGGTGCGTTGCCGCGTCAAGCGCGCCGACGTCTCCTCGATGCGCGCGAGGCCCTCCCTCACGACGGGCAGCAGCATCTCGCCTTCGGTCGTCAGCGTGAGCCCCTTCTTTCCTCTGATGAAAAGCGAAAACTTGTAGTAGTCCTCCAGCGAGAGGATCTGTCGGCTCACCGCGCCCTGCGTGAGACACAGGTGTTCTGCAGCACACGTGAAGCTGCGGTGGCGCGCGACCACTTCGAATACCTGCAGTGCGTTGAGTGGAGGAAGGCGTCGCATGGGGGATTCGCGTTTCCGGTTTGACGGAAGCAGGCTAGTGAAGGATCTTTGAAAGGAAGTCCTTCGCGCGACTGGACTTCGGCTGCGCAAAGAACGCCTCCTTGAGATCGTCTTCGACGATACACCCCTGGTCCATGAAGATCACGCGATTCGCCACCTTCTTCGCGAAGCCCATCTCGTGCGTGACGCACATCATCGTCATGCCTTCCTGGGCGAGTTCGACCATCACGTCCAGCACCTCGTTGATCATCTCCGGATCGAGTGCCGAGGTTGGCTCGTCGAACAGCATCGCAATCGGGTCCATCGACAACGCGCGGGCGATTGCGACACGCTGCTGCTGACCGCCGGAGAGCTGGGCAGGAAACTTGTCCGCGTGAGCGCGCAAGCCCACGCGATGCAGCAGCCCCAGGGCCTTTTGCGCGGCCTCTTCCTTGTGCCGGCCAAGCACCTTCACCTGTGCGAGCGTGAGGTTTTCGGTAATCGACATATGCGGGAAGAGTTCGAAATGCTGAAAAACCATGCCCACTTTCGAGCGCAGCTTCGACAGATTGGTCTTCCTGTCGCCGACCGACTCGCCGTTGATCCTGATCTCGCCGTTCTGAAACGGTTCGAGGCCGTTGACCGTCTTGATGAGCGTCGATTTTCCCGAGCCCGACGGCCCGCATACCACGACGACTTCACCTTTTTTCACTTCCGTCGTGCAGTCAGTGAGCACCTGGAACTGACCGTACCACTTCGATACGTTGCTAATGGTAATCATGTGGAAACCTGCTTCTGAAAAGCGTTGAAGTTCATGCGTTCAGCGGTGACGGGCACGCTGGTGGCGGCCTTCGAGCACACGTGCGTACCACGTGAGCGGAAAGCACATCGCGAAGTACAGCAGCGCGACCATCGCGTAGATCGGGAACGGACGAAACACGGCGTTCGTGATCATGGTCCCGGTCTTGGTCAGCTCGGTCAGGCCGATGATCGAGGTGAGCGCCGTACTCTTCACCACCTGCACGAGAAAGCCGACCGTGGGCGGCACGGCGATCTTCCATGCCTGCGGCCAGACGACGTAACGCAGTTGCTGAGGCCATGTCATGCCGAGGCTGGCCGCGGCGCTCCACTGCCCTCGTGGCACGGCTTCGACGCAGCCGCGCCAGATGTCGGCCAGGTAGGCGCTCGTGTAGAGCGTGAGCGTCACCGTTGCGGCGAGCCACGGCGACACTTCGATTCCCACGAGCGGCAGCCCGAAGAACGCGAGAAAGAGCTGCATCAGCAGTGGCGTGCCCTGGAACAGTTCGACGTACAGCACGGCGATGCGACGCAACCAGGCCAACGGCGACACGCGCATCGCCAGCAGCACGAGGCCCGCGATGCCGCCTCCAACGAACGCGCAAAGCGAAAGCAGAACGGTCCAGCGCGCGGCCAGCAGCAGATTGCGCGCGATATCCCAGAGCGTGAACTCGACCATTACGAACGCTCCTTCGAAAGGCCGGATGCAGCCATGCGGACGCGACCGGAAAACCACGCGCGCAGGGTTGTGCGTGAGGCGCCGGCGCCGCGTGCCGTGCGTCCGGCGAAGAGGCCCTTGCCGAGCCGGTTGATGAGCAACCGCAGGACGATCGACAGCAGAAGGTAGATCACCGTGACGATCACGTAGCTCTCGAACGAGCGGAAGTTGCGCGACTGGATGAAGTTGGCTGCGTACGTCAGGTCGGGCACGGAAATCTGCGAGACGACGGCCGAACCGAGCATCACGATCAGCACCTGGCCCAGCAGCGCCGGAAAGACGTTGGCGAGCGCCTGGGGCAGAACGACATGGCGGAAAACCTGCCGCCCCTGCAACCCGAGCGCCATGGCCGCCTGGCGCTGGCCGCGAGGGACCGAGTCGATGCCGGCGCGCACGATCTCGGTCGCGTAGGCCCCCAGATTGACGGTCATCGCCAAAACCGCCGCCTGCATCTCGTTGATCTGCACGCCCAGACCCGGCAGCCCGAAAAACACAAAGAAGAGCTGCACGAGAAAAGGCGTATTGCGAATCAGCTCGACGTAGGACGCAACCAGCGCGCGCACCCACCTCGGGCCCGCGACGGCAAGGCTCGCGCCCGCAATGCCGAGCAGGCCGCCCAGCACGGTCGAGACCGCCGTCAGGCCTAGCGTCACTTCCACGCCGCGCGCGAGCATGCCCGCGTAGAGACCGAAGTCACTAAAGTCGAATGTGTAAGTCATCGCTGCGCCGTCTGTCGTTCAGGTAAGCGGGAGCCGGAGCGCATCAAAGACTGGCCGGCAGCGGAGCACGCAGCCACTTGAGCGAGATGGCGTTCATCGAGCCGTCCTTCTTTGCGGCCGCGATCGCGTCGTCGACCTTCTGCTTCAGGCGCGGCTCGTTCTTGTTCAGGCCCACGTGATCTGGCGAGCTGAACAAGGAGAACTTCTGCTCCGGATCGCTGGCGGGATGACGGGCCATGATGGTCGCGCCAACGTCATTGCCAACCACGAGCAGTTGGGCCTGACCGGAGAGGAATGCGGAAATCGCGCCGTTCGGGTCGTCAAAGCGCTTGATGACCGCGGAAGGCGGCGCCACCTTGGACACGCTCAGATCTTCGAGCGTGCCGCGCGCGACGGCGACCGTCTTGCCGGCCAGATCGCCGGCATTCTTCACCGCCAGCGATTTCGGCCCGAATACCGCGAGATAGTACGGCGCATACGGCTGCGAGAAGTCGATGACCTTCGCGCGCTCGGGCGTCTGGCCAACTGAAAGCAGTATGTCCGCCTTGTGATCCGCCAGATAGGCCATGCGGTTGTCGCCCGTCACTTGCACGAGTTCGACCTTCGCATTCAGGGCCTTGCCGATCAGATTGGCCACGTCGATGTCGTAGCCCTGCGGCTTCATGTCGGGTCCGATCGATCCAAACGGCGGATAGTCCTCGAATACGCCGACACGCACGACGCCCGATTTCGCAATCGTGTCGAGCGCGTCCGCATGCGCGAGCGGCGCGAACGCGCTGAGGCCGGCCATGCCGGCAAGCACGAAGGCTGCGATGGTGCGAGCCGCGAGGCGCTGCATGGGGTTCGTGGTGACGTGAGTGGTGTTCATGACGGATATCTCCTTCCAACTGCTTCTTTGGGGGTAAAAAAACTTCAACGCGAATTTTTAGTGGGCGGTATGCGCCGGAATCAGCCTGCACGCGTGGGCCGGCATCTCGGCGAGCACGGGTCGCCCCACTTCGAGGTCCGGCGTCTCGCGGGGGGTGGTAGCGGCAGTGAGCGTGAAGCCGTCGCAATCGATCGTCGCTTCGATCTGCGCGCCCACGTCGCGAACAAACGTCACCTTGCCGGCCACGACGTTCGGACCGGGATTCGCAGTCATCGGCCGCACACACACGTCTTCCGGACGAATCAGCAGGCGGATGTCGCCCGAGCGCTCCGGCGCGCGCATCGCGGCATTGACGGCGATCCGCTGGCCGCCCGGCAGCGCGATGCCGGCGTCGGCTTCGAGCGTCACGGGCAAGATGTTGCCGAGGCCGATGAAGTCCGCCACGAATTCATTCACGGGATCGCGGTAGATGTCGAGCGGCCTGCCGACCTGGGCGATGCGCCCTTTCTGCATCACGACGATCTCGTCGGCCATCGTCATCGCTTCGCGCTGGTCATGCGTGACCATGATCGTCGTGATGCCAAGCCGCTGTTGCAGCAGGCGAATCTCGACCTGCATCGCTTCACGCAGCTTCGCATCGAGCGCCGAAAGCGGCTCGTCGAGCAGCAGCAGTTTCGGCGACGAGGCAATCGCACGCGCAATCGCCACGCGCTGGCGCTGCCCGCCGGAAAGCTGCGTAACGGGCCGGTTCGCCATGTGCGGAAGCTGGATCAGGTCGAGCAGTTCGGCCACGCGCTTCGCTTGTGCGCGCGTGTCGACGCCACGCAAACGCAGCGGATAGGCGACATTGGCGGCAACGGTCATATGCGGGAACAGCGCGAGCGACTGAAACACCATGCCGAAGTCGCGCCGGTTGGCCGGCACCTGCGTGAGGTCGCGCCCCGCGAATATCACCGATCCGGAAGTCGGCGTCTCCAGGCCCGCGATGATACGCAGCAGGGTTGTCTTGCCGCAGCCCGAAGGCCCGAGAAAACACACCAGCTTGCCGTCCGGAACGTTGAGATCGACGTGGTCGACCGCGAACGCGTTGTGAAAGCGCTTGGTGATGGCCTGCAAAGACAGATGAGTCATGAGAGTTCCTTTGTGCCCGGGGACCGCGTGAGGGGCGGCGATCAGAGCGCCACGCCTTCGTCGCCGACGAGCTTTTCGAGCAGCCAGATCAAGGCGAAGTCGATCAGCACGATGAAGACCGCGAACGAAAACACGGTTGGGTCGAGCGACGAAACGGTGCGGCTGTAGAGCCAGACAGGCAGCGTCATCGTGTTGATGCCGTAGAGGAAGAACGTCACCGTGAATTCGTTAAACGAAATGATGAATGCGAAGAGCATGCCCGCGAGAATGCCGGGACGCATGAGCGGCAGCACGACGTCGACGAGCGCACGCCGCGGGCTCGCACCCATCACGCAGGCGGCTTCCTCGAACTCCGGTCCGATCGACGCAACCGATGCCGCGCAGTTCTTCACCGTGAACGGCAGCGCCAGGATGACGTGCGCAATGACGAGCCGCCCCATGCCCAGTTCCACCGGCAGGACATTGAAGACGAGCAGCAGCGAAAGCCCCAGCATCACGAGCGGATAGACGAGCGGCAGCGCGACCAGTTGCTCGATCACGGCCTTGCCGCGAAAGCGGTAGCGCGAGAGCGCGTAGGCAGCGGGCACGGAAACGGCGGTGGCGATGAACATCGTCGAGACCGCGACGATGAGGCTCGTCGTGAGCGCCGTGCCCATGGACAGCACGTCGCTCGCATCGGGTGACACGAACGTGTGCCATGCGGCCCGATACCAGTGCAGGCCGAAGCTCTGTGGCGGAAATTCGAGCGTGTCCGAATTGCCGAACGACATCGTGATCATCGTCAGAATCGGCAGCGCGGCGAGAAAGAGCACGATCGTCGCGAACCATCCGGTCACGCGGCTGAGGCGGCCGGGCATCGTCAGGGGAATACGCAAGGCATTCATGAGCGGGACTCCGCGTGGCGTTGCAGGTCGCGCACCAGTCGTTGCGAGATGGCCATCACCGCAAGCGTCGCGGCCATCAGAACGACACCCGAGGCAGACGCGGCCGGCCAGTTCAGCAACGGCGCGACCTGATCGTGCACGAGCACGGCGAGCATCGGCACGCGGCGTCCGCCCAGCAGCAATGGCACCGCGAACGCGCTTGCGTTATAGGCGAACACGAGCAGCGCGCCCGAGACGATGCCAGGCATCGCCAGCGGCAGCAGCACGTGGCGCAGCGTCTGCCAGCGGCTTGCGCCGAGGGTAGCCGCCGCCTCTTCGTACGAGCGCGACACCGCGCGCATCGCGCTCGAGATGGGAAGCACGGCGAGCGGGAACGCCGTTTGAATCAGTCCGAGCAGCACGCCGTTCTCGCGATACAGCCACAACACCGGACGCCCGATCAGGCCGGTGGCCATGAGCACGTGATTGACGAGGCCCGCCGGCCCCAGCATCACGAGCCACCCGTAGCCCTGCAGCAGCAGATTGACCAGCAGCGGCAGCAGCACACCGGCCAGCAGGAGGCGCCGCGCGGTGCGCGACTGTGTACGCGCCATCGCGAGTGCCACGGGAATCGCCAGCACGACGGCGACGATCATGCTCTGGAAGGCCAGCCGCAAGGTCAGCCAGAGCGAGCGCAGGAAGTAGGCGTCCCCGAGGTCGACGTAATTCTGCAGCGTGAAGGCATGCCACTCGTTTCCTGGCACACCAAAGCTCATGCGCAGCACGGCGAGCGCCGCCGCGATCAGCACGGCGAGAAACGCGAGGATCGGCGCGAGCAGCAGCAACGGCGGCACGCGCGGCAGCGCCGTTGCGGTGCCGGGCTGGGCTGTCGATTCGCCGGCCTGCGCCGGCGTGCCCGCGCGATGTGAAGAGAGGGCTGACATGGCGCTTACGCGGAAAAGATCTCGGTGAAGCGCTTGATCCACGCAGGCTGCAACGCGGCGAGCGCCTTGTCGTCGTGGAGCACGGCCTTCTCGGCGATCTGCTGCGGCGACGGCACGAAGGCGCGGCTTTCGGCGGGAATGACCGCGCGCGAGTTCACCGGACCGTTGAGCACGTCGGCGGCCATGCGGCCCTGCACGCCGGCATCGAGCGAATGATTGATGAAGGCATGGATGAGATCGACATCGCCGGGATGCGACTTCGGAATCACCGTAAACATCGGCTGGGTTGCGAAGCCCTCTTTCATGCCGTAGGTCACGGCCATCTTGTACTCGGGCTTGCGGATCTGCTCCGGGAAGAATGCCGGTGCATAGATGCCGCCGATGTCAAGCGAGCCGGTGCGGAACAGGTCGGCGACCTGGTTCGGGTTTTCGCCGAGCGTCAGCACGCGGTCCTTCAACTGGGCGAGCTTCTTGAACCCCGGATCGATGTTCTGCTGCGAACCGCCCGCCATCTTCGCGGCGATGATCGCGAGATCGACCGCTTCAGCCCACTCGGGCGGCGGCAGGAACAGGCGTCCCGCATACTTCGGATCCCAAAGGGCTTCGTACGTCGAGGGGGCGGCCTTCACGGTGGACGTGTTGTAGACGAGGCCGTCCGACCACAGCAGGTAGCCGACGCCGAATCCATTGGCGCCCGTGCGGTATTGCGGCGCGACGTCTTTCAGGTTGGGCAGCTTGTTCAGATCCGGCTTCATCAGCAGGCCCGCATCGGCGAGACCGGAGGCGCCGACCCCGGCAAGCGTGATCACGTCGTAGGTCGGCCGGTCGCCGGCCGCCTTGAGTTTCGCGACCATGCCGGAGGTGCCATCGGCGCGGTCGGCAATGACCTGCGCGCCGGTCTTCTGGCTGAACGTGGCGGCGATGTTGCGCAAGGCCGCTGCGCCGGTGTCGTCGGACCAGGTGAGCAGCCGCAGGGTCTTGCCCGCATAGCTCTTTTCCTGTGCCCTGGCAGTACTGATGAATGGCATGGGCAAGGCCGATGCCGCCAGAGCCGTGCCGATTGCCTGAATGGCCTGCCTTCTCCCCAGCTTGATCCCCTGCATGGTCATCTCCTGATTGAACCGTATGGGCGCTGCTCAATGCGCGCTGCCATTACCAAAAATCACGCGAACGTGCTGCGTGAATGGACTCTACGTGCGTCAAAAACCCGCAACAAACGAAATCTCTGCATGCGCGCCATGAAAAAAGCTCATGCACCGCGAACGTTTTCCGGAGCCGCGGCGGCCCCGACAGGCATGAGCACCTGCTTGATTTCCTGGAAGGCGGCGAGCCCGAACGGACCCAGCTCGCGCCCGATGCTGCTGCGCTTGTAGCCGCCCCATGAGGTCTGAGGAAAGATGACCTGCGGCGCGTTGATCCAGACAACGCCCGCTTCCAGTTCGGCCGCCACTCGCCTGCCCCGCCCGGCGTCACGCGTGACGACCGTGGCGACCAGGCCGAACTCCGTATCGTTGGCCGCCCCGATGGCCTCGTCCTCGGTATCGAAGCTGCGCAGGCACAGCACGGGGCCGAAGATTTCCTCGCGCCACAGCGGGCTTTCGGCGGGGATATCGACGAACATCGTCGGTTTCACAAAGTAGCCGGGACCGGCTGGCGCCTCGCCTTCGATCACGAGACGCGCGCCGTCGGCCTTGCCGTGCGCGATGTAGCGCTGCACGCGGTCGTACTGCGCGCGGTTGGTGAGTGGCCCCATCTGCACGCCGGGCTGGAAAGGATCGCCGACGACCGTGCGCGTTGCGCGGTCGGCGAGCCGCGCCGCGAGTGCGTCCGCTATCGGTCGCTCGACCAGTACGCGCGAAGTGGCCGAGCACATCTGGCCGGCATTGAAAAACGCGCCGCCCGCAACGAGGTCGGTGGCGAGATCGAGGTCCGCATCGGCGAACACGATAATGGAGGACTTTCCGCCCAGTTCCAGACTCACGCCTTTGATCGTATCCGCAGCGGTTTTCATGACCTGCGCCCCAACCGCAGTGCTGCCGGTAAAGGAAACCTTCGCGACGAGCGGGTGTGACGCCAACGGCGCCCCGACTTCGGTGCCCGTGCCCGTCACGACGTTGACCACGCCTCTCGGCACACCGGCCTCCGCGATGATTGCCGCAAGCTCCAGCTCAGGCAGGGGCGTTATTTCGGATGGCTTGAGAATGACCGTGCAGCCGGCCGCAAGCGCAGGCGCGAGTTTCCACGCCGTCGTGACCATCGGGAAATTCCACGGCACGATCAGCGCGACCGCGCCCGCCGGCTCGCGCCGGACGCTCGCCCGATAGTCGTCGCTGGGAATGGCAACCACGGACTCGCCGACTGCGTCGAGTTGCTCGGCGAGGCCCGCGTAGTACTCGAACGTGGCAATCACGTCGCTCACGTCGATTCGCGCCTCCTCCAGCGGTTTGCCGTTGTTGAGCGACTGCAGCGCCGCCAGATGCTCGCGCCGGTCGCTCACGCCGCTGGCGATCGCACGCAGCAAGGCTGCACGCTGCGCGGCGGTTGTCTTCTTCCAGGTGCGGAAGGCCCGTGCGGCGGCACGCACCGCGCTATCGACATCGGCGGCGTTGCCAGCCTCGACGTGGGCAATCGTTTCTTCGGTCGATGGGTTGACGACCGTCAGACGCCGCCCGCCCTCGCCCGCGCACCAGAAGCCGTCGATGTAGAGCTGCGTACGCAGGGTCACTCCCGGCCCGAACCCTTCATGCAGCTTCATGCTGGCACCCGCGCAAACCAGTCGGCTTCGTTCACTTCGACCACGGTCGGAATGTCGCGCGATACGGCTTGCTGCAGCTCGGCAGCAAGTGCATCGGGCGTATCCACGCGAGCCGCCACGCAGCCGAAACCGCGCGCCAGTGCGAGAAAATCCGGCGTGTGGATATCGACGCCGACCGGCACGATGTCGCGCGCCGTCATGTAGCGGCGAATCTCGCCGTAGCCGAAGTTGTTCCACAAGAGAACAACAACCGGCACTCTGGCTTCCACGGCGCTCGCGAGTTCCGGCAGCGTGAACTGCAGTCCGCCGTCGCCGATCAGGCAAACCACGGGGCGATCGGGCGCCGCGAGCTTCGCGCCAATCGCCGCGGGAAGCCCATAGCCCAGCGTGCCGTAGCCAGTCGACGAGTTGAACCATGAACGCGGCTGCGGTGCGTCGTGCACGAAGTTGCCCGCATACACGGGACTGGTCGAGTCGCCCGCGATGATGACGTGTGGCAACGCGGCAGTGATCGTGTCGACAAGGCGCTTCTGCGAGCGTGTCGGCGCGTCGTAGCCGGCCTCCACGGCCTGCCGCGCGAGCGCGACCCGCTGCGCGCCCCACTCGCGCTGACGCGCCGACATGATGCGTTCATGCAGCCGCGTCGACAGACTGCCAAGCGCTTGCCGCGAGTCGGCGGGGATGGCCACGTCGGGACTGAAGTTGCGCATCAGTTGCTGCGCGTCGATGTCGATGCGGATCAGCCGGCCCTCGATCGAAAAGCCGCCGTCGAACACCACGTCGTAGTCGGTTTCGCCCAACTCGGTGCCGACCGCGAGCACGACGTCCGCTTCGCGGGCCAGCGCCCGCGTTGGCGGCAGCGATTGCGTCGAGCCGAGCAGCAGCGGATGCTCGGGCGGCAGCAAGCCCTTGGCGTTGATCGTCAGCGCAACCGGCGCCTGCAGGCGCTCGGCGAGTTCCTGCAGTTCGGCCGCGGCGTGCAGCGCGCCGCCGCCTGCGAGAATCAGTGGACGGCGCGCCGTGGCAAGCAGGTCTGCCGCCGCAGCGAGGGCCACCGGGCACCCCGCCGGCCTCGCTGGCAGGACGACTGGCATCAGGTTCATGCCGCGAGCGGGTGCGACGATTACGTCCAGCGGAATCTCGATGTGCACCGGACGCGGCCGCGCGCCGCCGAAAACGGCGAATGCGCGGGCCAGCACCTGGGGCAGTTCCGCAGCATCGAGCAGCGTGTGCGAGAACGCGGTGAGCCCAGTGAATACGTCGCGCTGCGATGGCAGTTCGTGCAGGCGTCCGTCTCCGTTGCCCAGTTCGCGGCGTGCATTCACGCTCGATATCACCAGCATCGGAATGGAGTCGGCATACGCCTGCGCCATCGCGGTCGCGATGTTTGTCATGCCTGGCCCCGTGATGATGAAGCACACGCCCGGTTTTCCGGTCACGCGTGCATAGCCGTCCGCCATGAAGCCCGCGCCCTGTTCATGGCGCGGCGTGACGTGGCGGATGGACGAAGCGGCGAGACCCCGATAAAGCTCGACCGTATGCACGCCCGGAATGCCGAACACGTACTGGACGCCGTATCCTTCGAGCAGGGTGACGAGTGCCTCGCCGCAGGTTTGGCCCGTTGTATGGGGCCATTGCATTGGCCGCGCGCCGGCTTCCTCGAAGCTGGCGGTGTATTCCGGATAGTTCATGGATGGTCGCGTTCCTGGTTGGTACCGTCCGATACAGATGCCGGCCCGATTGGCCTATGCACACGCATCTGCGTCGTTGTCCAAACCATTCTCGGCGGCGCCGCGCGGCGCGGACAATCGATATGTTTTCATGCGGTGCATGAGCTTCTTGCATGACCTGAGGAAAACCCGCCTATGCACGGCGAGGTGCGAGGGTTTACGCGGATCCATGACGGGAGAACATGCGTCGCATGAAAATATTTCGATTGTTCGTGTCCCGCCCTCGCGCAGAAAATGCATTCACCGAATGCTTTTAAGCATCTGACTGAATGCAACTGGAGCGAATCGTGAACATGGAATATTTCCAGCCCCTGGGCGGTAACGCGATGCCGCGCTGCGGCGGGATCGCGACGATGATGCGACTGCCCAACGTGGAGAACGCCGAAGGGCTCGATGCCTGCTTCGTTGGCGTGCCGTTCGATCTGGGCACATCGAATCGCACCGGCGCGCGCTACGGGCCGCGCCAGATTCGCACCGAATCGGTGTTGCTGCGCCCGTACAACATGGCGACACGCGCCGCGCCGTTCGATTCGCTGCGCGTCGCGGATATCGGCGATGTCGCGATCAATCCGTACAACCTCCCCGATTCGATCGCACGGATCGAGACGGCCTACGACGCCATCCTGAGCCACGGCGCTACGCCGGTCACGCTAGGCGGCGACCATACGATCACGCTGCCGGTCCTGCGTGCCATTCATCGCAAGCACGGCAAGGTCGGCCTGATACACGTCGACGCGCACGCGGATGTCAACGACACGATGATGGGCGAGAAGATTGCGCACGGCACACCGTTTCGCCGCGCGGTCGAGGAAGGGCTGCTCGACTGCCAGCGTGTGGTGCAGATCGGTCTGCGCGGCACCGGCTACGCCGCAGAAGACTTCGACTGGTGTCGCGAACAGGGTTTTCGCGTAGTGCAGGCCGAGGAGTGCTGGAACCGCTCGCTCGAACCGCTGATGGCAGAGGTGCGCGAGCGCGTTGGCGGAGGGCCGGTGTATCTGAGTTTCGATATCGACGGCATCGACCCGGCGTACGCGCCCGGTACCGGCACGCCGGAGATCGCAGGACTGACGGTCCCGCAAGCCCTCGAAATCATTCGTGGCGCATGGGGGCTCGACCTGGTGGGCGCGGATGTGGTCGAAGTCGCGCCGCCGTACGATCCGTTCGGCACCACCGCCCTGCTTGCCGCCAATCTCGCTTATGAAGCGCTTTGCGTACTGCCGGGTGTGAAGCGCCGCGCGTGACTCGGGATATCGCGAAGCTTGGCGGCGACCCCGCTCTGCTGCCGTCAGTCTTTAGATATCGGATTACCGTGCGACGTGATCGGTTCGCGCCAGGTGATCCTCCAGCCTGCGCAGGCCCATTGTCAGCGCCAACGTCATCAGCCAGTATGCTGCGGCAATCGCCAGGTAAGGCTCCCAATAGCGGCCGTAAGCGCCGGCCACTGTGCGTGCAGCGTAGGCCATCTCACCGAGACCGATTGCCGAGATCAACGACGTGTCCTTGAGCAGCGATATCACGTTGTTGCCCAGTGGAGGCAGCATGCGCCGGAAGGCTTGGGGGATCACAACATAACGCATCATCTGCCCGTGCGTCATGCCCAGCGATTGGCCCGCCTGCCTCTGGCCGATCGCAATCGACTGGATGCCTGCGCGAAACACCTCGGAGATATAGGCGCTGGAATTCAGCGTCAGCGCCGCTACGCCGGAGATCAGCGCCCCGTGATTCTGCTTCAAGGTTCGAGCCAGATCGCCGCTGATCAACAGCCCGTGCACCGGATGGATGAACACCGGCATCACCGCGAAATGCATCAGCAAGATCTGCACGAACAACGGCGTGCCGCGAAAGAAACTCACATAAGCCGTAGACGGCCAGCGCAGCACATATTTGCACGCCGCCCGCCACGGCTGATGCCTCGCGTCGGCAAGCCGCGCGAGCGCCAACAAGAGGCCCAAGGCGCAGCCCATCAGCACGCAGGCCACCGTCGTGCCAACGGTGACCAACGCCCCCTCCCAGAACAGTTGCCTGTACTCCACCAGGATGTCCGGGCGGAACCAGCCGAACCACATGACCGGATTGCTGTCTTCCATGCTCGCTTTCAATAAAAGGCCGAAGCGCGGGCGGGCCCGGCGCGCGCCGGTGCATCACGCCATTATTGCGGCTTGAAGTCCTGGTTGAACCACTTCTTGTAAATCACGTTGTAGCTGCCATCTGCGCGGATCGCAGCCAACCCGGCGTTAATCTTGTCCAGCAGGGCCTTGTCGCCTTTGCGGACCACGATTCCGTAGTATTCCTTGGGGAAATTCGCGTCTTCCACGGTCTTGAGGCCAGGATTCTGCGATACCCGGTACGCAATGACACCGTTGTCGCCAATTGCCGCGTCTACACCACCTGAGGCGAGTTCGGAAATGATGAGCGGCGTGCTCTCGAAACGTCGGATATTCGGGTTGGTCTTGCCCACCTCACGGCTCATGACATCGTCGGCCGTGGAACCGCTCACCACGGAGACCTTCTTGCCATCCAGGTCCTTCAACGACTTCACGGGACTGTTCTTCGGCACCGCGATCAACTGGCGTGCGTCGAAATACGGCGCCGAGAAGTCAAAACTCTGCTTACGCTTATCGTTGATCGTGACGCCGGAGATGACCAGGTCCACGTCGCCATTGTTGAGCGACGCGAAGATGCTCGTGAACGGCGTGTTCACGATACGCAGTTTCATATGCTGCTGCCTCGCGATCGCGTCGATGATGTCGATGTCAAAGCCTACGATCTGCTTGTCCTTGTTTTCAAACGCGAACGGTGTATAGGTCGCACTCGATGCCACAACCAGTTCGCGGTCTTCCGCGTGCGCGGCGACTGACCAGATGGCACAGGCTGCCACCGAGGCGGCAAGGGTGAGGAGGATTTTTTTCACAGCGTCGTCGCCCCGGGACAAGAAAAGTTGGAAAAGTATATAGCAAACCACTAAAAAGCCTATCAGCCAAAATTCGTCTACATCCCGTTTCGATCGCGGCGCATGGCAACCGTAACGCGTCACGTTAAGCAGGCCTGCTGGCTATAGGTGGACCGCCGCGCGTCATTAGCATTCGACAATCCATTCGTAGTGCCACGCAGATCCGCGTTCCTATAATGGCCCGGCGTATCAACTCATCCTTTCACCCCGGAGCCATCTTCATGATTCGACGCACTCTGCCCATTCTCGCCGCGCTCGCGTTCGTGCTGCCGTTTGCCAGCGGTCCCGCCTACTCCGCCGGCGCGCCGACGCCGCTCAAGGTGGGCGTGGCCGGTGGCGTAGACGAGCAAATCTGGGAGGTCGTCACGCAGGTTGCAAAAAAGGACGGGCTAGACGTGGAGGCCATCGTCATCAGCGGTACCGCGAGCCCGAATGAGGCGCTGAACAACGGCGATCTGAACGCCAATTCCTTCCAGCACATTCCGTATCTGCGCGATCAGGTCAAGTCGCGCGGCTACAAGATCGTGGCGGCTGGCGACACGTATATTTCGCCCATCGGCTTCTATTCGAAGAAGTACAAGTCGCTCGAGGCGCTTCCTGTCGGTGCAACGGTCAGCATTCCTGCCGACCCGAGCAACCAGACCCGGGCCCTCGTGATCCTGCGCGATCACAAGCTCATCACGTTGCGCGACGGCTTCGATCCCTACACCGGCACCGCTTCGCTACAGGATGTGCGCGCCAACCCCCGCAAGCTGAATTTCGTCGAGGCGGACCCGCTGGTCCAGGCGCGCTCGCTGCCCGACGTGGATGCCGCGGCCATCGTCAATAACGTGGCGTCCGAGGCGGGACTGTACGCCACGCGTGACGGCATCGCCGTCGAGCACAAGGAACACAACCCCTACGTGAACATCATCGCGGTGCGCGAGCAGGACCGCAACGCGCCGTGGGTGCCGAAGCTCGTCAAGGCGTATCAGTCAGAGGAAGTCAGGCACTTTATCCAGACACACTTCAATGGGTCCGTGATTCCCGCATTCTGATATTGCGCATGCCTGCGCATGCTTCCATCGAGGTGAAACGTTATGTCGCCAACCCTGGCTGACCGCTACGTGCAGGCCCTGCTGCAGACCCTGCTCATGGTGGGTGCCTCCATGCTGATCGCGATCGTCGCTGGCATGCTGCTCGCGATCGTGCTCACGGTGAGCGCACCAGGCGGACTTTATCCGCGACCGTTACTGCACAAGGCGCTCTCGACCGCCATCAACATGTTCCGCGCGATCCCCTTCATCATCCTGCTGGTTGCACTGCTGCCGGTCACGCGCTTCATTGTCGGTACGACGCTGGGCGCGTGGGCTGCCGTCGTGCCGTTGAGCGCGAACCTGATTCCGTTCTTTGCGCGCATCGTCCAGGTCAATCTCGGGGGTGTGGAGCCAGGGCTCATCGAAGCCGCGCGCGCGATGGGCTGCAAACGCTCCCAGATCGTCCACCACGTGCTGTTGCCCGAAGCGCTGCCGGGCATTCTCGGCGGCGTCACGGTAACGGCAATCGCGATGATCGACATGTCGGCGATGGCTGGCGCCGTCGGGGGCGGCGGCCTTGGCGACATGGCGATTCGCTATGGCTACGAACGCTACGAAACCCAGGTGATGATCGTCGTGATCTTTATTCTGGTCGCGCTCGTATCGGTGATTCAGCTGGTCGGCGAGTATTTTGCGCGCCGTGTCGATCGCAAGCGCTGACGACACCCAGCCGCGCTGGGAAATCCGTCGAGTTACCGGTGGTGATATTTCGAATCCACTTCGTTGATCGCCGCGACGTTCCCCGCGCTACGCCCGTTTTCGTCGAACGTGTTGTCCAGAAACGCGTCGGCAATGGCCTTGGCCACCTCCGGCCCGATCACGCGCGAACCCATTGTGATGATCTGCGCATTGTTCGAGAGCGCCGCGCGTTCCGCCGAATAGGTGTCGTGGCACAGCGCGGCGCGAATGCCCGGCACCTTGTTCGCCGAAATGCTGACACCGATGCCGGTGCCGCACACGAGAATCGCGCGGTCATATGCGCCGCTGATCACGCCCGACGCCACGCGGTCCGAGAGATTGGCGTAAAACTCGTTCGGATTCGCTTCGTTGCTCGATACTTCGAAAACGTCGAAACGATCTTTCAGATAGTCGGCCAGCACCCGGGCCAATCCGACTCCGGCACTGTCGCCTCCAATGGCCACTTTCATGACGATCTCCTTGAGAATAAGGGTTGGCAAGCCCGCATCGAGGTCAGAGCACTGCCCCGACGCGCTTCAATATGTCCAGATACCCGCTCACATCCCACGCCGAACGGCCGATGAAGAGCCCGTCGATATTCGGGCAGGCGGTGAGCTCCGCGCAGTTGTCGGGGTTGACCGAGCCGCCGTACAGGCACGGGATGCGGCGGCCGAGAATCGCCTGCGCGACCTGAATGATTTCCGCCTGTCGCGCATCGGCGTACTCGGGGCTGGCGGGAACACCACGTTCGCCAATGGCCCACACCGGCTCGTACGCGAGCAGAATCGGCGCTGCGCGCTGTTCCGTACTGAGTCTTGCCAGCGCAGCGCGGACCTCGCCAGCCAGCACTTCTGCAGCGCGGCCGCTTTGCTTGTCGGCGAGCGTCTCGCCAACACAGATCAACGGCGTCAGCCCATGGCGCACGGCCGCCTCGACCTTGAGGCCAACGGTGTCGTCAGTTTCGCCGAAATGCTCGCGCCGTTCGGAATGACCGAGTTCGACCAGGTCCATGCCGCAATCGACCAGCATCGGCGGCGCTATCTCACCGGTCCAGGCGCCGTGCTCGGCCCAGTGCATGTTTTGCGCGCCGACCTTGATGTCGGTCTCCGCAAGAATGGATTTGACTTCCCGAATCGCGGTGAAAGGCGGAATCACGAAGCACTGAATTCGCGGGTCGTCGGGGCTGGCAAACATGCGCTCGGCAAAAGCGATCGCTTCCGCCAGCGTCTTGTTCATCTTCCAGCTCGTGCCGACCCAAAAGAGGGAATCAGTCATGGTTACCTTGTTGCGTCTATGCGCTCACGTCTCACAGCGCATGTCGCGCCGGAACCGGCGGGAGCGGCTCGACCCGCCAGTCCGGCACAGTGATCAATACGCCAGTCAACTCACTTCGACAGCACGAACGGCGCGGTGTACTTCGACGCGTTCGCCTTGGTGATCAGCACGCAATCGAACAGCTGCTTCTCGCTCGATGCGCCCGTCTTGCCGGTTTTCAGGTACTGGTCTGCTTCCTGCACCGCTTTGGCCGAGAACTCGGCGACCGGCTGCAGCACGGTGTATTGCAACTCGCCGGCCTTGACCGCGTCGACTGCTGCGGGCGAACCGTCGAAGCCGCCGACCTTCACGCTCTTGAGCTTGCCTGCCTGCTTGAGCGCGGCGATCGCGCCGAGCGCCATTTCGTCGTTGCCGCTGATGACACCGATAACGTCCGGATGCGCCTGCATCAGGCTCTGCGTGGCGTTGAAACCTTGTGTGCGATCCCAGTTGGCCACTTGCGAGCCCACCATCTTCAGATCCGGATACTGACTCAGCACCGATTTGTAGCCGTTCGAGCGCGTCGCGGCGTTGTTGTCGGACGGCGCGCCGAGCAGTTCGACGTAGTTGTCTTTCGAGCCGACGTCCTTGACCCATTGCTGGGCGCCCAGGGCGGCGCCTTGAGCGTTGTTCGAAACCAGCTGCGCCTTGGCGAGGCCCGGCTGATTGATTTCCGCATTGACGAGGAACACCGGAATCTTCGCGGCGATCGCCTTCTTCACGGCGCCAACCGAACCGCTCGCGTTGGCCGGGTCGAGAATGATCGCGACCGACTTGTTGGTGATGGCGGTGTCGATCTGCTGACTCTCGGTATTCGTGTCGCCCTTCGACGCGGAAACATTCGCGGTGTAGCCGAGCTTTTTGGCTTCGGCAGAAGCGATGTTGCCTTCGGCCAGCCAGTACGGGTTCGCAGGATCGTTGACGATGATGCTGATGAGGCCGGCGGCTTGAGCCTGTCCGGCGAACAAGGGTGCGGCCAGGGCCAGGGCCGCAAGGATCGTGGTCTTTGTCTTGAAGGTCATGAGTTGTCTCCGCCTCAGTGGATGATGGTGAAAAGCGTCAATTCACTTCTCGCTTGCCGGCCGTATGGCTCAGGCCTTGCCGCCTTGCGAAGAAGCCAGTTGTCCACCGGTCGGCGCGGGACGCTTGACACGGCGGCGATATTGAATGGCGTTCAGCAACACCGCGAGGACAATGACCGCGCCGGTGAATACGGTTTGCCAGTAAGATGAAATGCCGATGATCACGAGACCGTCGGACAGAAAGCCGATCACGAATGCGCCGAGCAGCGTGCCGCGGATATTGCCGGTGCCGCCCATCAGCGACGCGCCTCCGATCACCACGGCCGCGATGGCCGTCAGCTCGTAGCTCGTGCCCGCCGTCGGACCGGCGGAGGTGAGCTGCGAGGAGAGAATCAGACCGGCGATCGCCGCGCAGATGCCCGAGAGCATGTACACGCTGATCTGCACGTGCTTTACCGGCACGCCGGAGAGTTCCGCCGCGCGGGCATTGCCGCCCGAGGCGTAGAGCCAGCGGCCGAATGCCGAGCGATTGAGCATGATGCTGCAGAGCACTGCGATCGCCACCAGAATCAGCACGCCCACCGGCACGTTGAACAGCCGGTCGAAACCAAGCCAGTCGAAACCGGTATTGCCCAGGTCTGCCTGTCCACCGAGGTTGTTGTAGGTGAGCCCGTTGGTCATCAGCAGTGCGAACCCGCGCACGACATACATGACGCCGAGCGTGGCGACGAAGGCCGGCACCCGGAAGCGCGCGATCAGAACCCCGTTGACGAGGCCGATGAGCGCGCCGAGCGCGCAGCACAGCACGACCACCACCCAGACCGGCGGATACACCACGACGCCGAGCATGTTCAGCGTCACGCCCTGCATGAAGAATCCCGCGACGACACCGGAGAGTCCGAGCGTGGAGCCGACCGAGAGGTCGATCCCTCCGTTGATGATCACGAGCAGCATGCCGATCGCAAGGATCCCGTAAATGGCCACGTGCGAGGCCATCGTCAGGAAGTTTTCTAGTGCGAAATAATTTGGTGACAGAAAGGAAAAGATAATGACGATGGCGATCAGCGCGAAAAACGCACGTCCTTCGAGCAGGATCTTGCCGAAGTCAAGCCCTTCTCCGCCGAAGCGACTGGATCTCGGTGTTTTGGCGGCATGGTTCATGTTGAATGTCTCCTGGCATTGCTTCGATCAGACAACCACGGCTTCGCCCGAGGCGGCCATGATGTCGTCCTTGTTGGCATCCGGTCCGAATTCGGCCGATATCTTGCCGCGCCGCATGACGATGATGCGGTGCGCGACGCTCAGACACTCCCCGACTTCCGAAGTCGAATAGACCACGGCCAGACCTTGCTTCGCGTTCTCCGCGAGCAGGCGAAACACCTCCGCTTTCGCGCCGATGTCGATGCCGCGGCTGGGTTCGTCGAGCAGGATGACTTTCGGCCCGGTCGCCAGCATCTTGCCGATCACCACCTTTTGCTGATTGCCGCCCGAGAGCGAGCGGATCGACGCCCCCGCTCCCGAGGTCTTGACGTGCACGTTGCGGATCGATTCGCCCACGAGTTCGCGCTCGGCGCCAGCCGACATCAGGAACCCCTTCACAAAGGAGCGGATGCTCGCGAGCGACATGTTCGAGCCCACGCTCATGGTCGGCACGAGGCCATCGCGCTGCCGGTCCTCCGGCACCAGCACGAGGCCCTTCGCGATGCGCTCGCCAATGCTCAGCGACGCCATGTCCTCGCCTTCGAGCAGCACCTTGCCGCCCGTGACAGGCAGGTGCGTGCGGCCGGCCACCGCTTCGAGCAGTTCCGTGCGGCCCGCACCCATCAAGCCGTAGATGCAGACGATCTCGCCCGCGCGCACCTCGAGCGACAGATGATCGACCACCGAGGTGCCCGTGCCCGATTCGTCGGCGACGCTGATGTCGTCGATGTCGAGCGCGACGTCGCCGAACGCGTAACCCGTCGGCGGCGAGCCGAGATCGAAATTCTCGCCGACCATGTTGCGCACGATCCAGCCGAGGTCGATGTCCTTGCGCTGCGCCGTGGCGGTGATCCTGCCGTCGCGCAGGACCACGGCGTAGTCCGTGACCTGCAACGCCTCTTCGAGATGGTGCGAGATGTACACGATCGACACGCCGCGGCTCGTCAGGTCGCGAATCACCTTGAAGAGCACCTCGACCTCGGAGGCACTCAGCGCGGAAGTCGGCTCGTCCATGATGAGGATGCGCGAATCGACCGAGAGCGCACGTGCGATCTCGACCACCTGCTGCTGGCCGAGGCGCAGGTCGTGGACCAGCGTCATCGGGTCGATCTCTTCTTCGAGGTCGACCATCAGTGCCTGCGTCTGGCGCGCCTCTTCGGCGAAGTCCACGCCGGTCGGCGTGCGCAGCTCGCGGCCCATGAAGATGTTGTCGCGCACGCTCAGATTGGGCGCGAGGCTCAACTCCTGGTGAATGATCGAAATGCCGTGATCGCGTGCATCGCTCGACGAGGCGAAGGCGACCCGCTCGCCGTCGAGTTCGATCTCACCCGACGTGGGCTTTTCCACGCCGGACAGGATCTTCATCAGGGTCGACTTGCCTGCGCCGTTCTCGCCGAACAGCGTCGTGACCTTGCCGCGATGGATCTCGAAATTCACGCCCTTCAGGGCATGCACGCCGCCGTAAGACTTGACGATGTTGCGCGCGGACAGCAGGACGCCGTCCTTCGTTGCGGCAGGTGTCGTGATAGGGGTCGCGGTGTTCATTTGACGTCCAGCTTCACAGGAGTGACGAGCCAGCCGTTCGGATTGATCAGCTGGAATACGCCGACGACCGAGACGGTCTTGCCGGTCAGTTTGGTCGTATCGATTTTCGATAGGACCTTCTTCTTCATTTCCGCATTGATCGCGTAGCCGGCGTTCTGATAGTCGATCTGATTGGTGAACTGGCCGAAGCTGATGTCGCCGGTGGCGTCGCGCAGATCCGTGCCGTTGATTGCCGGTCCTGTTTGCACGCGCACGACCAGCGAGTCAGGCAAACCCGGCACCTTCACTTCGTACACGCCCGCATCGTCCTTGCCCGCTACACCGGTGAATTTCACCGACATCTCGGGCCCCACGCCGCCGCCGGCCACACCGTACTGCTTGCCCGCCGCGTCCTGATCCTTGGCGATAGCCGCGGCCAGCGTGGCGGCATCGATTGCGCGCTTTTCGATGGCGGCCTGAGTTTTCGGAAATTGCTTCTTGCCGTAGGCGGCCGGTTCGAATTCCTGGGTCTGCGAGTCCGCGCTGGAGCCGATCTTCACGACCTTCGTGCTCATCGCCATCGCAACCAGCAAAATCACCAGCAACACCACTTCGATCACGAGGCGAGCCTTGTGCCCGCCGTGACCCTTCGTCGATGGAGCAATGGCGCTCATTGGCTCACCTCCGTTGCGTCGGTACGGCGGCTTTGCCGGCCGTCTGCCCATTCAATCCGTGCCATGTCTCCTCCAGTTTTCTACGATCACATTCACCACCATCGCGGCCGACGCCGCGCCCGGGTCCATGTGCCCGATGCTGCGTTCACCGAGACGCGACGACCGACCCTTGGTCGCGACCATCGCGATCGTCGATTCGGCGCCCGCCGTTGCCGCCTCGCCCGCGCGCGTCATGATCTCGCGCACCGGCAAGCCCTCCTCCATGCCGTGTTCGATCGCCTCCGCAGCGGGCGCCCAGGCGTCGACCATGGTCTTTTCGCCGACTTCGGCCCGGCCGCGCGAGCGGATGCCTTCTGCCATCGCGACGATCAGGCCTGGCGCCTCGTTCAGTGGCAGTGCCTGCCGCGCACCGGCAAGCTTGGCCGCACGCATGAACGCGGTGGCATAAAGCGGTCCCGACGAAGCGCCCACCGCGTTCAGGAAACCCTTGGCCGCCGCGTTCAACTGATCTGCGAGCGTGGCGTCCGCCGGCAGCACCTCGATCGCTTTCGAGGCGGCAGTGAAGCCCTGCTCCATGGCGATACCGTGGTCCGCGTCGCCGATCGCGCCATCGAGCCGGCACAGCTCGTCGCGCGCCTTCGCGATGGCGTCCGCGAGTTCGCGGAACAGGCGCGCCATATCGGCGGTCGTCAGCGCGGGCGTCATGCAGCCCTCTGCTGAAACATCGCGCATTCGCACGGGTGATCGATGAGGCGCTGAAGTTCATCGTCCAGATGCATCACGGTGATCGACGCGCCCGCCATTTCGAGCGACGTGCAAAGCGGCCCGACCAGCGTGCGATGCACCACGAGCCCCGCATCCTTGAGCCGCTGCGCCACGCGGCGGTTGAGGATGTACAACTCCATGAGCGGCGTGGAGCCGAGCGAGTTCACGAGGACGGCAACGCGATCGCCCTTTGCGGCGTCCATCTCGGCGAGGATCGCATCCATGATTTCGTCGGTGATCGCGTCGGCCGTGCGCAGCGTCTCGCGGCGCATGCCCGGCTCGCCGTGAATGCCCATGCCGATTTCCATTTCACCGGCCGCGATCTCGAAGTTCGGACGCCGCGTTTGCGGCAGTGAGCACGGCGCGAGCGCCACCCCCAATGTGTAGGTGCGCGCGTTGGCATGACGCGCCACGCGCTCCACCTCGTCGAGCGGCATCATCAGATCGGCAGCGGCGCCCGCCGCCTTGAAGATGAACACGTTGCCCGCCACGCCGCGGCGCGTTGCGCGCTTCTCGCGCGGCGCCGAGGCGATGTCGTCGGTCGTCAGCACCGTGCGCGCCTCGACGCCCTCGAGTTCGAGCATCTCGGTGGCCATGTCGAAATTCATCACGTCGCCGGCGTAGTTGCCGTACATGAACAGCACGCCCGCGCTGCCATGCGCGGCGAGCGCGGCATCCACGGCAGGTTGCGGCGGCGGCGACGCGAAGACGTTGCCGATCACCGCCGCGTCGGCCAGCCCCTTGCCGACGAAGCCCAGAAACGTCGGCTCATGGCCCGATCCGCCGCCGATCACGAGCGCCACCTTGCCGGCGCGCGGCCCGTTGCGTGCGACGATCGCGCGCGGCGCACTGTCGTTGCGCGTGAGCAGATCGCCGTGGGCAGCCATGATGCCTTCCAGCATCTCGTCGACGGCGGCGTCGCCGTCGTTGATCAGTTTCTGTGTCCTCGCGCCGTGCATCGTCGGATCTCCTCAGATATTCAGATCGGCAACGCCGGAATCGAAATGCGGCGCCCAGAACGCCACGGATTCGGCGATCTGCTCGACGACCTGGCGGTCGGTCGGCTCGCGCTCCTTGAACGACAGCTCGAGGCAGATCTCGTTGTCGCGTCCACCGCCTTCGTGCAGCGCCTTGATCAGCGGTTCGGGCTGAATGCGGCCGCGCGCGTTGAACTCGGCGGTGAAAGGACGATGACCGCCCTTGTCCATCAGCGACTGCTTGATGTGAATGATCGGCGACACCCGCGGCACGGCGCGCGCCCACGCATACGGATCGAAGTCGTCGGGATTGGGGCTCGTGACGTCGCCGTGGTCGATATCGGCCATCATCCACATGGGAATCGCCATGTTCGCGGCGCTCAGCTTGTCCTGCAGCGCCATGCACGCGGCGATGGTCTCGCCGAACTCGCGGCCGATCGACATGGGTTCCCAGAACACGTATTTCAGCCCCGCCGCCTTCGCATGTTCGGCGACTTCGGCCCAGCAATCGATCGCGGTTTGAATCAGCGCATCGCGGCGCGCCCGGTCGTCGAAGTCTTTGTAGGTGAAGATGGCGAACTGCGTGCCGATCGAATCGCCGCCCAGGTCGGCGGTGATATCCGCGAAGGTCTTGAACCAGTCGACGTAATAGCGGCGTACATCGGCATCCGGATGACCGAAGTGATTCAGCCGCCCGTATGGCCCCGTCATGCCCGACGTGATGCGCACGCCGGTACGCGTCATCGACGCGCGCATCTCGCGCGTCAGCCTGCGTGTCGTTGCTGCCGGCCACGACGGATTGATGAACTCGTGAGTCAACTGCACGTCACGGATCTTCATGTCGTGCGCAATGGCATCGATCAGGTCGGCCGGCTCCGCGAAGCGGTTCACCAGCGGATTCGTGTTCAGTGCGAGTGTGAATGCCATGTTCGTCTCGTGTCCTATGGGTTGCCTCGGGGTTGGGGCCCGCCTGCTTACGCGGATTTCCTGACGAGGCCGTCGAGCCAGACGCCGAAGGCGGCCTTTTGCGCGGCGCTCATGTGCAAGCCGTGCTTGGTGCGCCGCGTGAGCAGGTCGTCGGCCGACTCAGCCCATTCGTTAGCCATCAAATAACGTGCCTCCGCCTCATAGAAGCTCGGCCCGAATTGCTGGCCCAGACCGGCAAGCGAGGTCGCGCCGTTGATCACCCGGGCCGTCAGCGTGCCGTGCGTCTGCACGTAATAGCGCAACAGGTCACGCGGCAGCCATTCGTACTGCGCCTGAAGTCTCGCCATGAAACGCGGCACGTCGGCGCCTTCGATGTCGCCACCCGGCAGCGTCGCGGCTGCGGTCCAGTCCGCGCCCATCTTCGGGAAGGTCGGCTGCAGCTTTTGCAACGCGTGCTCGGCGAGCTTGCGGAAGGTGGTGATCTTGCCGCCGAAGACGTTCAGGAGCGGAGCACCACCGCTAACGTCGAGGTCGAACACGTAATCGCGCGTGACCGCCGACGGATTGCCCTTGCCGTCGTCGTAGAGCGGGCGCACGCCCGAGAATGTCTCCACGATGTCCTGCTTGCGCAACGGATGCTTGAAATAGCGGTTTACCGCCGAGAGCAGATAGTCGATCTCGTCGTTCGTGATCGCCACCGTTTCCGGCGCACCATCCCAGGCGACGTCGGTCGTCCCGATGAGCGCCTTGTCGCCTTCGTACGCGTTGATGAAAATCACGCGCTTGTCGTGGTTCTGCACGAGGTAGGAATGCGGACCTTCCCAGAACTTCGGCGTGACGAGATGGCTACCCTTGACGAGCCGCACCTTGCGCGTCGACTGCGCGCCCGCGCGCCCGATCACTTCGGAAACCCAGGGTCCGGCCGCGTTGACCAGCGCCCGCGCGCTCACCACCCGCGTCGCACCGTTGCGCGCGTCGCGCAGTTCCACGCGCCACGTCCCGCCCTCGCGCCGCGCCGAAACGAACGCGGTGCGCGTGAGCACTTCGGTGCCGCGCCGGGCGGCATCGACGGCGTTGAGCACCACCAGGCGCGCGTCATCGACCCAGCAGTCGGAATACTCGAAGCCTTTGCGGTACTCGTCCTTGATCGGCGCTCCTTCGGGGTTACGCCACAGATCGAGCGAGCGCGTGCCCGGCAGCTTCTTGCGGCCGCCAAGATGGTCGTACAGGAACAGGCCCGTGCGCACGAGCCAGGCGGGACGATCGCCGGGACTGTGCGGCAGCACGAAACGCAGCGGCCAGATAATGTGCGGCGCGGCGTTGAGCAGCACTTCGCGCTCGATCAGCGCCTCGCGCACGAGCCGGAATTCGTAGTACTCCAGATAACGCAGGCCGCCATGAACCAGCTTGCCGGAACGCGACGACGTGCCCTGCGCGAGATCGTCCTTCTCGCACAGCATTACCGACAGCCCGCGGCCCGCCGCATCGCGCGCGATACCCGCGCCGTTGATGCCGCCGCCGATGACACACAGGTCCACCATGTCCTTCTCGCTCATCTCACGTTCCATGTTCGACGTTAGTTGAGGCTTGCGGAAACTGGCCGATGCCGGGATTTCAGCAATCGGGCCGTTTCCGCCCACGTCGGCACCAGCGCCTCGCGTGCCTTGCGATACGCGGGAAAAAGTTGCGCGTACAAGCGGGTCAATTCCGCATCGGGCGACTCGGGCCGTCCCAGCAGCGGCGTCACCCATTCGGCGATGCACGCATTCATGTTCGGGTACACGCCGAGCGCAACCGCAGCCATCATGGCCGCACCGGCCGCGCCCGCTTCCTCGCGGGTGGAGATCCGCGTGGGCGCGCCGACCACGGCGCCGAGCACGCCGCGCAACGCGCGCGAACGCGTCGCTCCGCCGGTCAGGCGTAGCTCGTCAGGCATGGGTATGCCCATCGACGTGTAGCAGTCGCGTGCGGCCATTCCGAGCCCTTCGACCACGGCGCGGACCAGGTCCGGATAGCGGCTTTCGCTCGTCAGTCCAATGAAGTCCGCACGCGCGTTGGGCTCGACAAACGGCCCGCGTTCGCCCGCATCCGAGATATACGGGTGATACAGCAGCGAGCCCGGCCGCCCTTCCTGCAGCCAGCCGTCGATGCATTTGATCCGGTCGCTGCGCGAGAGGCTCGTGCCGAACTGCGTGAGCAGATCGCAGGCGAGATTGAGCACCCAGTCGACGTTCAGCGTGGCCGCCATGTTCGACTGCACCTGCGCCGACATGCCCGGCAACGGCAGCGCGATGACATAGCCCGTGCCTTCCGCGTTCAGATGCACGTTCTCGTTGCGCATGGCCCGCATGTGCATGCCCGTCGAGCCGACGATCGAGCAACTCGCGCCCGCCGCGCCTTCGGTGTGGATGCCCGCGCCCAGCGCCGTCAGCACGATATCGACGAAGCCGAGAGACACGGGCGTACCGGCCAGCAGGCCCGTCTCGGCTGCGGCCTGCGCAGAGAGGGGATGCGTGTGTTCGGTCCCGTCGATAATCTCGGGCAGCAAGCCGCGCCGCGCGCTCAGGCCGAGTGCGTCGATGACCGCATCGTCGTAGCGGCGCGTGCGAAAGTTGCCGTAGGTGAAGCTGGCCTCCGACGGATCGGTCGCGCGCACGCCGGTGAGATTGAGATACAGCCAGTCCTTGCAATGCAGCGCGACTTCGGCGCGCGCCAGCACGTCCGGCATCGTCGCGGCCATATGCGCGATCTGCGCGCCCTGGCTGCATGCGGCGAGCCCGGTGCCGGTCGCCTCGAAGCGCGCGCGACTTGCGGGGCCTTCCTGCAAGGCGCGCACCGTGTTCGCGGCGCGCGCATCGAGCCACAGCCAGGCGTCGCTTGCGGGTTGATTGTCCGCACCGACGAGCCACGTGCCATCGCCCTGGCCCGTGACCGCCAGCGCCTGCGTGCGCTGCGCGAGGCCCTCGACCTGCTCGCCGAGATCGCGCAAGGTCTGCGCGCAATCGGCCCAGGTTTGCGCCAGCGACTGGGTCGCCGCGCCATCGGCGCTGGTCGTGTAGCGATTGGGCAGCGAGGCCACGGCAATCTGCCGTCCCGACAAATCGAAGGCCACGGCCTTGATGACCGAGGTGCCCGCGTCGATGCCGACGAGGAGATCTCGTGCCGCGTTGCCCGTGACTGTGCCCATGACCTTGTCCATCACGGCGCTTCCGTCGCGACAGGGTCGCCATTCAGCGCCAGCGCCGTGGCCTCGTCGGTGATCAAGCCGCTAAGGAGTCCGCTCTTCAGGACGGCGCGGATGGCCGCGATCTTCGACGCGCCTCCGGCAATGGCCACAATGCGCCGGCTCGTCAGATCGGCCAACGGAGGCGCGACCGTGCGCGCCGCCAGCGACGTTTCGACGGATTCGCCGGCGTCGCTGAAAAAATGGCCGAGCAGTTCGCCCTTGCCGCCCTTGCTGCGCACTTCCTCGATTTCGGCCGGCTCGATCATCTGCGACGCGACAAGCTGCGCGTCCTCGTCCACCGAGCCGATGCCGACGACCATCAAATCCGCATGCGCCGCGAGATCGAATACTTCGCGCACGCCACGCTGCGAGAGCAGCACCTCGCGATCCTCCGCGGTATTGGCGAAAAACGGCAGCGGCAGCACGTACGACACCGCGCCCGTCTGGTCGGCGAGCTTGTGGATGACGTCGTACGGATTCGCGGTGTACTTGCGCGTCACGCCGCCGAGCAGCGACACGAAACGCACCGTGCCTGCGTCCATGCGCGGGATGTTCGCGACCACGGCGGCGAGCGTGCGCCCGTGTCCGATGCCGATCACGCCGTCCTGGCGCGCCGCGATCTCGCGTTGCAGGAAGTACGCCCCCGCGACCCCCAACGCACGCAACGGCAAGTCGCCTTCGTGCAGATCCGGCACCACTTCGCAATAACTCAGGCCATAGCGCTGGGCCAGTTCGGCTTCGAGCACGACGCACTCGGCGACATCGCCGTCGATCGTGAACTTGATCGCGCCGCTCTGATTGGCGCGCGTGATCAACCGGTGCGCCTTGACGCTGCTCACGCCGAGTCGGGAAGCGACATCGGCCTGGGTCTGCCCGGCTGCGTAGTGCAACCAGGCCGCGCGTATCGCAAGGCTGTCCTCGGCATCACGCTTTCCGGCGATTTTCGTCATGTTGTCTCCATGCACCCACGAAAAGTGATATTTTTTTCGTGTGTTGAAATTTATTTCAGTGACCCCAAGGTAAGCATTCCTTTCCCCGGCTGCCATCCGCGATAACCCTGGGTGGTCTTCGCCTGCTCGATGGGCCGAAAGGAAGCTGTTGCAACGCATCAAAAAACAGCATGGAGACACGATGGAGCGCTATTTACTCGGCGTCGACAGCGGTTCGACCGCCACCAAGGCCGTCGTCTTTGACACATCCGGACGCACCGTCGCGGTGGGAAGCCGGCGGGTCGAGCAGCGCCAACCGCGCGCGCGACACGTCGAACGGGACATGCAAGAGGTTTGGGCAGCGGCCTGCGGCGCCATCCGCGATGCGTTGCACGAGATTCCGCCGGACTCGATTGCGGCCGTGGGCGTGACCGGGCACGGCGACGGGCTCTATCTCGTCGACAGCGCCGGCGCGCCGCTCGGACCGGGTGTACTGTCGCTCGACAGTCGCGCATTCGAGGTAACCGAGCGCTGGCGTGAGGCAGGCGTGCTCGAAAAAGCGCTGACGCTGACGGGACAGCAGCCCTATCCCTACGCCGCGGTGAGCCTGCTGAAGTGGATCCAGTTCAACGAGCAAGAGCGCTTTGCGAAGATCGGCCACGTGCTCTTTTGCAAGGACTGGCTGCGTCTGTGCCTGACCGGCGTGCCGGCCACCGATCCGACCGAAGCGAGTTCGTCCTTCACCGATGTCGATACGCAGACTTACAGCGACGAAGTCCTGGCGCTCTACGGCCTGACGTCGATCGGTCATGCGCGGCCGCAGATCATCGCTTCGGCAGCGCCCGCCGGCCGGGTCACCGCGCGGGCCGCCGCGCAGACCGGGCTGAAGGAAGGCACGCCGGTTGCCTGCGGGCTGCACGATGTCACGTCGAGCGCGCTCGGCATGGGCAACATCGAGCCGGGTGTTGTTTCGATTACGGCGGGCACGTTCAGCATCAACGAAATCCTCTCCGATCGACCGCAACGGGATCCGCGCTGGTCATGCCGCAATGGCACGCGCCCCGGCCAGTGGTTGAACATGTCCATCTCGCCTGCTTCATCGAGCAACATCGACTGGGCGTTGCGCGAACTCTTTCAGCACGAAACGCAGGAAGCCGCGCGGCGCGGCTGCTCGCTGTTCGACCTGATCGGCGACGAAGTGCAAGCGGCCTTCGCGGAGCCGAGTTCGGTCATGTTTCATCCGTTCCTGTTCGGCTCGCCGTTCGAGCAACCGGCGAGTGCGTCGTTCTTCGGCATACGCTCGTGGCATCGTCGCGCGCATCTGGCGCGGGCCGTGCTCGAAGGCATGGTGTTCAATCACCGTTGGCACGTCGAAGCATTGACGAGCGCGTTTCCTGCGCGTCGGGCCGGGCTGACTGGCGGAGGCTCGTCGAGTCCCCTGCTTGCCCAGCTATTCGCCGATGTCCTCGGCGTCGCGATCGATATTCCCGAGAGTCGGGAGGCCAGCGCGCTTGGCGCTGCGCTCTGCGCCGGTGTCAGCGTGGGCGTTTTCGCCTCGCTTTCCGAAGCGACCGCGCGCGCGTGCCGGGTCGCGCACACGTACGTTCCGGACACCCAACGACATGGCCAACTCGACGAGGCGTATGCGCTCTGGTCGCGGCTAACGGCAGCCATGCAGCCTTTGTGGCCCGCGCTCGATCATGCGGCCATCGCGCACTGAAAGGGGAGCGCAACGATGACAGAACGAAACCGCAAATTCTTTCTCGACCGCGTGAGGCAGCGGCCGAAGGTCAGCGTGTTGATTGTCGGTGGCGGCATCAACGGCGCGGGCCTCTTTCGCGACCTCTCATTGCAAGGCGTCGACTGCCTGCTGATCGACAAGACGGATTTCGCTTCGGGGGCGAGCAGCGCGCCGTCGCGGCTCATCCATGGCGGCGTGAAGTACCTCGAAACCGGCGAGTTTCGCCTCGTGGCCGAATCCACGCTGGAGCGCAACCTGCTGCTGAAAAACGCGCCGCACTTTGTGCGGCCGCTCGAAACCGTATTGCCGATTCACTCGTACTTCGGCGGCATGATCGCGTCCGCGCGCCGCTTCTTCGGCATGAAGGCAAAGCTCGCCGATCGGGGCGCGGTCATCTCGAAGATCGGTCTGGCGATGTACGACTTTCTCGGCCGGCATGACCGCACGATGCCGCGGCACCGTTTCGCGCTCAGAAAGCAGTCGCTGCAGAGCCTGCCGCTGCTCGATCCTGCGATCAAGGCGACTGCCACGTATTACGACGCCAAAGTGACGCAAGCCGAACGGCTGAACTTCGAACTCGTCGCCGATGGTCTCGCTGCCTGCGAGCACGCTGCCGCAGCCAATTACGTGAGTGTCGATCACGTGGAGAGCGGCGTCGTATGGCTGCGTGATCTCGTGACGCAAGAACGCATTGCCACGGAGCCCGCGATCGTCGTCAATGCGGGCGGCGCGTGGATCGACAGCGTCAATGCTGCGCTCGGGATCGAGCGGAAATATATCGGCGGAGCGAAGGGGTCGCATTTGATCGTCGACCATCCCGAGCTCCATGCGCAACTGCGCGGCCGCATGGTGTACTACGGCTCGAAGGACGGTCGCATCTCGCTCATCTATCCGTTTATGGACAAGCTGCTCATCGGCTCGACCGATATCCGGGTCGACGATCCGGACGGCGTGCGCTGCGAGGACGACGAGGTCGCCTATATGCTCGGCGTCTTGCGCGAAGTCTTTCCCCGTGTGGATCTCAAGCAATCGGATATCGCCTTCCGCTATAGCGGCGTGCGGCCACTGCCTTATTCAGACGCTGCGAATCCGGGCGATGTGAGCCGCGATCATGTGGTGCACGTCGATCACCTGCCGGGTACGCAGATCTCGGTGCTGTCGCTGGTGGGCGGCAAATGGACGACCTTTCGCGGATTTGCGGAATCCGTCGCCGACGATGTGCTCGGACGCCTCGAACGCTCACGCAGGATCAGCACGCGCCACGAGCCGATCGGCGGCGGCCGTGATTATCCGCACGATGCAGGCAAACGGGACGCGTGGATCGGCGCGCTCGCACAACGCCACACTCTTCCGGCCGCACGGGCCGAGACGCTTTTCGCCCGCTATGGCACAGCGGCTGCGGCGGTCGCCGCGTACTGCGCGCATGCGCAGGACGGACGCGCGGATCATTCGCTCACGGGCGAGGCGGCGTATACGACCCATGAAATCCGATACCTTTGCGAGCAAGATATGGTGACGCATCTCGCGGATCTGGTGTTCCGCCGCACGACCATTGCGATCTCAGGGCATCTGACGAACGCATTGTTGCTGGAAGTCTCCGCGATTGCAGCACAGGCGCTAGGATGGGATTCGGCACGCACGCTGCAGGAAATTGATGCGACGCGTGAAACTGCGTGTGAGCGGCATGGAGTTGTGCTTTCCAGCGGCGAGATTGCAACCCGGAATATTCACTAGTGATGTCCGCACAAGTGCCAGCCTGTCTGCCAATTCGGCTAGCATGCCTTGACCGCTTCAACGCAATTCGTTGAACTCGACGTGTCCGCCCTTCATCACCAGCGGAATGTGATCGCCCTGGCCGCCGAGGCAGCTCAGGTCGCGCAGCGGATCGCCATCGACCACCAGCACGTCGGCATAGGCGCCCGGTGCCAGGCGTCCCAGCTTGCCCGTCATGCCGAGGATTTCGGCGCCGATGGTGGTGGCGCTGCTGATGATCTCCCCAGGCGTCAGGACTTGCGCGCGAATCGTGAACTCGTCGCTTTGCATGCGATGCGATGGGCCGAGCAGATCGGTGCCAAAGCCCATCTTGACCCCGGCGCGTTTGAATATTTCCAGTGACTGCAAGCCGGCCTCGCGCACGATGTCGATCTTGGCCGCGCTCTCGGGGGGCAAGCCGTAGCGCTCCCCTTCCAGATGCAACGCTTCGTAGGCCACCAGCGTGGGCACCGCGTACGCGCCGTGCTCGGCCATCAGCGCGGCGGTCGGTGCGTCGATCAGATTGCCGTGCTCGATGGTGCGTACACCGCAGCGCACCGCACGCTGCATCGATTCGGGCGTATAGGCATGCGCCATCACGTAAGTGCCGCGCGCGTGGGCTTCGGCGACGACCGCGCGGATCTCGTCCTCCGAGTAACCGAGCGCGCCGACCGGATCGGTCGGCGACGCGACCCCGCCCGAGGCCATGATCTTGATCTGGTCGGCGCCCATCTGCAGTTCTTCCCGCACGGCCCGGCGCAACGCGTCGACGCCATCGACCACGCGGCTCAAGGCCCCGACGCGCACGCAGCAGTTGCACGGCGCGTCGCCGACGATGAAGTCCGAGCGCGCGCGCACGTCGCCGTGGCCGCCGGTCTGGCTGAGCGCGCGCCCGGCAACGAACAGGCGCGGCCCCTGAGCGAGGCCCATTTCGATCGATTGCTTCAGCGCGAAGCCGGCGCCCCCCGCATCGCGCACGGTCGTGAATCCGCGCCGCAAGATGCCGCGCATGATCGGAACCGCCTTGAGGGTGACGAATACGTTGGGCATCCTCGCCTGGGCCGGCAAGTCGAACTGCGTCGCGACCATATGCGCATGCAGGTCGATCAGGCCCGGCATGATGGTCTTTCCTGCGAGATCGATGATCTGCGCGTCGTGCACGTCAATCGGCTGTGTCGACATTGCCTTGATCGTGTCGCCTTCCACCAGCAGATTGTGGCCCGGCTGCAAAGCGCCTTGCAGCGGATCGAGCAAAGCACCGTTCTTGAACAGGATGCGGTTCATACGTTCCTCCTTTGGTTGCCTCGCGCGAGCGTGTCATGCGCCGACTCCGAGCGCTTCATGCGCATGGCGGCAATTTCTTCGAGCGAGCGGCCGCGCGTGGGTACGCCCATGATCAGAACGGCGAGCGCGCCGATGATCAGCACCAGCGTCGTGGCGCCAAAAACCCCGCCAAAGCCCAGGCGCGGGTAGAGATAGCCAACGAGGATCGGCGCGGCGATCGCGCCCAGGCGCCCGATTGCCGAAGCGACGCCCATGCCGGTCGCACGAACGTCGGTCGGGAACACTTCGGGCGTGAAAGCGTAGACACCGGCATACGTGCCGTTCATGAAGAACGACAGCAGGAAGCCCGCAGTCAGGATTTCGGCATTGCCGTGCGTGAGCGCGAGTCCCAGCGCGGAGAGGCCGCCCAGGGCCATGTAGCTCGCGATGGTGGCCTGGCGGCCGATCTTTTCATTGAGCCACGCACCCGAAAAATAACCGGGGATTTGCGCGAGGTACATGACGAGCGAATACGAAAAGCTGCGCGTGATGGTCATGCCGCTTTGCACCAGCAAACCGGGAATCCACGTAAAGAACGCGTAGTAGCTGAACGTGATCGACAGCCACATGAGCCAGGCCATCGCGGTAATGCTCGCCAGTTCGCGCGACCAGAGCGCCTTGAGATTGCCGAGCGGCGTGCCGCGCCCCGCGGTCGCCGGCGCGGCTGGCTCGTGCGGTTGCAGCGGTTCGAGCTGCAAGCCGTTGGCGCGCACCTCCGCTTCCATTTTGTCGACGATCGCCTCGGCTTCGGCGGTTCTGCCGCGCGTATCGAGCCAGCGCGGGGACTCCGGCAGCGCACGCCGCCACCACAGCAGCATGACGACCGGCAGCGCGGTGATCACCGAGACGACGCGCCAGGCATCGGGTGCCAGCGGGATGACCAGATAACCGAGTACGGCGGCGGCGACGAAGCCGAACGAAAAGAACGCCGCCAGACTGCCGGTGAACGTGCCGCGATACTTGCGCGCCACGAACTCGGAGAGAAACGGCGCCACGATGGCGCTTTCCGCGCCGGTGCCAACGCCGGCTACGATGCGCATCGCCATGAAGAACGGCCAGTCCTGCGCCCCGGCGCTAATGAGCGAAGCGATGCAGTAGATGATCAGCGCCCACACCATGACCGTGCGCCGCCCGATCACGTCGCCGAGGATGCCGGCGAGCGCGGCGCCGAAGAAATACCCGATGAAGGTGCCGCTGCCGAGCACGCCGGTCTGTACGCTGCTCAGATGCCACTGCGTGCGCAGCACCGGCAGCATGAAGGCCAGCACGGCGGCATCCATCGCATCGAACACATAGCCCAGCCCTCCCAGCCACAACAATCGCCGATGAAAGCTCGAATACGGCATGCGTTCTATGCGTGCTGGAATCTTCGACATGGCTTGCCTCCAGAAGGGGGAGTGGCGTGGCGCCGGGCAATGTCAGGCGAGTATAGGGAGCCGAAATAGACGCGTCTTGACAACAAACCGCACCGAACATGCGGATTCCAGCACAGCGGCACACCCCGCGCGCGGAGCGGCTGAGTGTACGGCTCCAGCGGGCCCAGGAAGTGCGCTATCGCCTCGACAAAAGCCTGATACAGGCGGGTCGTTCGCCGGCATGCCGCCGGCTTTCGTGGCCGTGGCCGAATTCGATCCCTTGCGTGACGATGGCAATTTTTACGTCGAGCGGTTGCATGCAGCAGGCGTTGCCGCGCAGTTTCATCTCGGGCGCGGATTGCTGCATGGCTGCATGCTGCCTTGAGTCGTGAAGGATGCCCAATAAAACGGGCGCTCATTCTTCTTCACGAATCGGCGCATCGGCTCCTGTATTCACTGACGCCGTCGAATACGTAACCCGCGCAGGCAACCCGGCCTCGCAGCAGGCATCGGGTTGCGCGAAGTGAATGCGGGACTCAGTGGCGGTATCCAGCCAGCGCATCGCGCGCCTGGAAAGCACTGTACGTCAATTGTGCGGCCGCGAGGCCCGCGAGGCCGAAGGTGCGCGTCAGGCTGAATGCGGAAAAGCCTTCGGGCACCGGCACGCCCAGCGCCAAGGCGTCGGCAAGCGTCTCGCCCGCAACCGTGGTGGGCGCCATGCCGTGGCCGCCGAACGCGATGGCATGCCAGACGCCGTCGGCGTCTCGACCGATTTGCGGCATCTTGTGCCGCGCGTAGCTCATCAAGCCACCCCACGCGTGTTCGATCTTCACATCCGCCAGTTGCGGATACACGCGTGCGAGGTCGCGCTTGAGCAATCGCGCGATGGCTTCCGGGCCGCGGTCGAGCACCGAGATCCGGCCACCCCAAAGAATGCGCGTGTCCTTCAGCGGCCGGTAATAGTCGAACGCGAAGCGCGTGTCGTAGACCGCGTAGGGTGCGTCGATCGCATCGGCCAGGCGCGCGCCGAGCGGCTCGGTGGCGATCACGTAGGTCGCGATCGGCAATACCGCGCGCTCGATACGCGGTGCGACGCCGCGCGCATAGCCGCCGCCGGCGAACACGACATCCTTCGCCGTCACGCTGCCATGTGGCGTGCGCACGACGAAGCCCGCGCCGTTCCGCTCGATCGCGCGCACCGGCGATTGGTCGTAGATTCGGGCGCCGCCCTGCGCAGCGGCGTTCGCCACACCGAGCACGTACTTCAGCGGATGGAAATGAAAAGCGTTGGGCTCGAAAAGGCCGCCGTGATAACGCGCGGTCTTCAACTGCGAGCGCAATGCGTCCTTCGCCACCGGCTCCCAGTCGACGCCAAATTCGCTCTTCATCAGCGTGCGCGTGGCGTCGAGCCGCGACGGATCATCGAACCAGTTCGCAAGCATGACGCCACGATCGACGATCTCGCAATCGATGCCGTAGCGCGCGATGCGCGTGCGGATCAGGTCCACGGCGTCGACCGTGAGCCGGTACAGGGAGCGCGCCTGGCTGTGCCCGAGCGTGCGCAGCAGATCGGCATTATCGAGGCTGTAACCGCCGAACACGAAGCCGCCGTTACGGCCCGATGCGCCAAAGCCCACGCGCTCGGCATCGAGCACGACGACGTCGCGCACGCCGCGCTCGACTAGCCCGAGCGCGGTATTCAGGCCGGCGAGGCCGCCGCCGACAATGCAGATTTGCGTATCTGTCTTGCCGCTCAGTTGCGGGTAGGACGGGCGAGAGACGGTGGATTCGTAGTAATTTTTCATGCGATTACAGAATTTCGATGTGCGAAAGGAAGACAGGAGAAAGTCGACGCCGCAGTACTGGATCAAACGTCCGAAGCCGCCTTCACCTGATTCGCCTGGATAGCGATGCTGCCAGGATAACCGGCGCTCGACGAAGTCTCGGACGAAGCCGCCATCTGGCGTTCGATCCACGGCGCGATCTCCATGTCTTCGTAGCGAACCAGCCTGCTTTTGCGCACGATCGAGTAGCCCAACCAGACCACGAGAAAGAGCGGCAGGCCGATATAGGTCGCGGACACGTCTACCCAGTCTATCTTATCGGCAAGGAAAGCCTGATAGTTCTGGCCGAGCGTGACGACGGTACACAGCACGGCGGCGAGAATCGGGCCGAACGGGAACCATTTCGCGCGATACGGCAGTTGCTCGAGACGATAGCCCTGCTTCAGGAATCCCTTGCGGAATCGATAATGGCTGACCGCAATGCCGAGCCACGTGATGAATCCCGCCATACCCGACAAGTTCAGCAACCACAGGTACATCGTCTTATCGCCATAGAGCGACGAGAGGAAGCACAGTGCCCCGACCGCAGTCGTCGCATACAGTGCGTTGCGCGGCACGCCGCCTGCCGAGAGCTTCGCGAACAGCCGCGGCGCGCGGCCTTCCATGGCGAGGTTGTACAGCATGCGGGTCGACGCGTACATGCCGGAATTGCCGGCGGACAGCACGGCGGAGAGGATGACCGCATTCATCACGCCGGCCGCGAAGGCAAGACCCGCACGCCGGAAGACGAGCGTAAATGGACTCACGCCGATATCGGTCACGTCGCTCTTCAGCAGGTTGGGATCCGTGTAGGGAACGAGCACGCCAATGACGAAAATCGCGAGCACGTAGAAAAGCAGGATGCGCCAGAAGATCTGTTTGACTGCACGCGGAATCGTCGAGCCCGGATTTTCTGCTTCACCCGCCGCCACGCCGATCATCTCAGTGCCCTGGAACGAAAAGCCCGCAATCATGGCAACGCCGAGCATCGCGCTCCAGCCGCCGGCAAACGGCGCATCCTTGATCGTGAAGTTTTCCCAGCCGTTGCTGGGGCCGCCATGCAGGATGCCGAAAATCATCAGGAGGCCGATCGCGATGAACGCAAGCACGGTCAGCACCTTGATCAACGCGAACCAGTACTCGGCCTCGCCGAAGCCGCGAACCGACAACGCGTTGAACGAGAAAACCACAGCCAGGAAGAGCGCGCTCCACCAGATGCCCGGCACGTGCGGGAACCAGTAGCCCATCACGAGCTGCGCCGCGACCAGTTCGACGGCGATCGTCACGGCCCAGCTATACCAGTAGTTCCAGCCGATGGCGAAACCGAAGCCTTCATCGACGAACTTTGCACCGTACGCGGCGAACGAGCCCGAAACAGGCATGAACGCCGCCATCTCGCCGAGGCTCGTCATCAGGAAGTAGACCATCAGGCCGATCACCATGTACGAAAGGATCGCGCCTCCGGGTCCTGCCTGCGATATCGATGCGCCCGTGGCCACGAACAGGCCCGTGCCAATGGAGCCGCCAATGGCGATCATGCGCAGGTGGCGCGCTTGCAGGCTGCGATGGAGTTTGGGCTTCCGGGGGCTCGAGCTGGATGGATTCTCAGTATTCTTACCGGATTGTGAACGCATGACGTGCGCTGTCTCCATGTCGACTTTCAGAGGCGAAGCACGTCTGGCCTTTCCGCTGCCCTCTTGCGGGGTTCACGCACGGGACCGACCGACGTACGTGCCGTCTTCATTTTTTTGGGGTGGCCGCACGCCTGAAACGAAGCGGCCGGGAATGCGCCTGCGGTGTACAGCACACACGCGACGCCGGACCGAGTATAGGGATTGGGAAACGCAGACGACAAACGATATTTAAGAACTAATTGATGCACTTTTTTCATCAAGCCTGCGAAATCGCCCACCGCGCTCCTTTTACGTACTCCGCCAGCTTCCGCGCGTACCAGTTGGTGAAGTTGGTCAGCATGAACTCCGAAGGCGCATAAGGCCCCGGCGAATACGCTTTCGAATTCACGCCGCGCTGATTGTGCATCACCAGCGTGGCGTCCTGCTCGTTCGTCGCGCGCCATACCGCTGTGAGCGTCTCTATGTCGTAGTCCACGCCTTCTACGGCATCCTCGTGCACGAGCCAGGTCGTCTTGAGCGCAGTCTGCGTGGCCGACAAGGGCAGCACGCGAAAATGAATGATGTGGTCCGAGAGGAAGTGGTTCCAGTTGTTCGGAACCCTGAACATCCGCACCGATCCGATATCGGGCTCGGTCAGGCCGCCCAGCAGCTTCTTGCATGCAGGGCGCCCGTCTGCGGTGAACGACACCGCGCCGCGATGGAACGGCAATCGGATGCAGCGAAATTCCGTTCCACCATCCGCGGGCACATGCGGCAAGTCGAGATGATCCCAGAGTGCCGTCTTTTCCTGCATCAGGAGCTGGAAATCGCGGTTCGCGCGCGGGTCGTCCGGCAGCGCGAATTCAATTAGCGTGGCGAGCAGTTCCGGGTGACTTCCTACGCAGTGATAGCACTCCCGATTGTTCTCGATGACGAGTTTCCAGTTCGCCTCCTCCACGAGCGTCATGGAAAAGGCGACCTTGGTGCGATCCGGCCGGTGCGGCGCGATATACGGCGTGACCGCCGCCTTGAAGCGAGAGATATCGGGTGGCGTGTCGGCGATACAGACATATACCATCCCGCAGATGACCTCGACATGAACCGGACGCAGGCCATGCGCGCTGCGATCGAAACCAGCGGGCATCTGGCGCGCGCTCAGCAAGCTGCCGTCGAGCTCATAGACCCACTGATGATACGGACAGACCAGCCGCTTCGCGTGCCCCGCCGGCTCGGTGCACAGAAGCGAACCGCGATGGCGGCAGGTGTTGAAGAACGCGCCGACGTCCCCGCCCTTCCCGCGCAGCACGACCACCGAGGTCTTGCCGATATCGAGCGTGATGTAGTCGCCTTCGCGCGGAATTTCTGCCACGTTGCACGCAAACAGCCATTCGTTCGAGAAGACCGCCTCGATGTCCAGTTCGTGCATCGCAGGGTCCGTATAGAAGTCTCCTGCGAGGCTGTAGCCTTCGCGCCTCGCCTCGAGCAACGAACGAACATGGGTAAAATCGATCACGCCAAACACTCCTTTTCAGTCGGATTCCACGAGACGTTCGCCTGCACCCACAGCTTCGAGTATCCCGACGCGCTTGCTCACATATGCCGCCGAGGCGGAAAGCGCGTCGGCGGCCGCACTGAAGCTCGACTTGCGGGCGACCGTGCAGAAGACTCGCAGGTCGTCCAGTTCCGGGTTGGCAGCTGGCTTCATCAGAACGTATGGCGCAGGCCGATGCGCACATCGGCCTGCGTGGTCGTGGAAGACGGCGTGAAGCTGTAGCCGATCACCGCATCCACGCCTTCCGACGCCTTCAGCCAGTCGCCCGAGATGTAGACGTCCGTGCTCTTCGAAAGCAGGTAATGCATCGCCGCCGAGAGCTGGTTCCAGTGATGGCCGTCGAAGTGCGTGTACTGATAGCCGCCCACGAGACTTGCCGCCGGCGTGATCTGCCAGTTCGCGCCGCCCTCGGCGACCTGCATGTGCTCGCTTTCGCCGAACGCCTTGATCTGCGTGTACGTGAACGCGCCCATCAGCGTGACCTTGTCGACTACGTAGCTCGCGCCGACGCCGAAGGCGCCCTGCTTGTCCACGGGGAATGGCGTGTTGGCATAGAGCGAGCTGACGGCGCCCGTGGCGGGATCGACGCTCACGGTCGGCCTGCCGAAGAACGTGCGCACGCCGATCATGTTGTACGGGTCGAACGCGTAGATGCCCGACGGGTTGTTCAACTGCGTATAGGCCGTGCCCATCGAAAACGCGCCGTGCTGATACTGCGCGCCCACGCTCCACGCGCTGCCCGTATGGAAGTCCCCCGGGGTATTGCTGAACGAGTACATGCCGCCGAACTGGAATCCGCCGAACGTGTTCGACATGAACTTCACGGCGTTCGGCAGATGGTCGCCGTTCATGCGGTCGAAGTCGCCCTGGTTGATGGCGTAGCCACTCGCCCATGACGAGGCGTTGTACAGGTAGACGAACTCCTGGGTCATGTCGATCTGGTTGCCGAACGTGAGCGTACCCCAGTTGTTTTGCAGACCTACATAAGCCTGGCGGCCAAAAAGCGATCCTCCGTTCGTGAGCTGCCCGTTGCCAATGTGAAAGCCGCTCTCCAGCTTGAAGACGGCCTTCAGGCCGCCGCCCAGATCCTCGGTTCCGCGCAGGCCCCAGCGGTTTCCATACGAAACACCGTCGTCGAACTTCACCTGATACGAACCGCCGGCGTTGCTCACGTAGGTGACGCCCGCGTCGAGCACGCCGTAGAGCGTGACGCTGCTTTGTGCACGGGCTGCCATCGGAAGCGCGGCGAGCGCGAGCGCAGCCACATGCAGTGCGGCAAGCCACATTGTATTCATCGATTTCATGTTGTAGTCGTTGTGGTGGCGCAGTCAGTTCAGGCCGCGGTCGGCTTCGCGCACGAGTTGGCGTTCTTTTTCAATGTCGAGCGAGCGGCAGGTCCACAGATAAACCAGCGCGGCAACGGGCAGGCCCACGAGCATCGCGATGTCGGTGCCGCCAAGCGCATTGGCGACCGGGCCGGTGTAAAGCTCCGTCTTGAAGAACGGGATCATCGCGACGAAGCCCACCGCGTAGGCGGTCAGGCCGCGCCAGTTCCAGCGGCCGTAAATGCCGCGCGGGTTGAAGATCTCGCGCACCGAGTAATGCGAGTGACGCACGATGAAGAAGTCGACCAGGTTGATCGCGGTCCACGGCGTGAACAGGTAGCCGAGAATGCCGAGGAAATCGCCGAACTTGCCCATGAAGTTGTCCGACGCCGCGAACGCGAGCGATGTCGCCGTGAGGGCTACCACGATGAGGCTCACCACGCGCTTGGTCGCGTTCGACTTGAGCGGTTTGAACGAGTCGGTGATGCTGAGCAGCGTGAGCGACGCGCCGTAGAAGTTCAGGCCGGTAATGGCGAGCAGCCCCAGCAGCGAAAGCAGCAGCGTGACCGTGCCGAAGCCCGGAAAGATCATGTCTCCCGCGCGCTGGACTGCATCGGAAATCTCGATCTGCGCGTTGAGCGCCGCCGCGGCGGTGCCCACCAGCATCATCCAGACGCCGCCGATGAACGCGCCCAGGAAGGTCCACCAGAAGGTGGCACGCACACCGGTATTGGGCGGCAAGTACCGCGAGTAGTCCGAAACGTAGATCGACCACGAAAGCTGATAAGCCGCCGCCGAGAAGAGCTGGACGAGGAACGGCGTGGTCTTGAAGCCGGCGAAGCTCAGCTGGCCCGCGGGGAACGGCACTTTCACGCACATGCCGATGCTGAAGATCGTGAGCGCGGCGAGCAGCGCGAACGCGAGCCAGCGCTGCGCCTTGTGGATCAGGTCGTAGCCGAATACCGCGAGCGCGACCGCAATCACGGTGAAGACGATGTAGCTCAGATGCGGTTCCGTGCCCAGCAGATGATGCGCGGTCTGCCCCGCCATCAGCTGGTTGAACGAGTTGTAGCCGATATAGGTGACGAGCGCGACCACCCACACGAGCAACGCGCCCCTATAGCCGAACTGCGGGCGCGACTGGATCATCTGGGGCAGCCCGAGTTGCGGGCCCTGGCTCGAATGGAACGCCATGAAGAAAGTGCCGAGCACGTTGCCGAGCACGATGGCGATCGCACTCCACAGCAGGTTGCCGCCCATGCTGATGCCGATCGCACCGGCCGCGATGGTCGCGAGATTGGCATCCCCCGTGAACCATACCGGCCACAGGTGCCACGCCCGGCCCTTGCGTTCGGCGAGCGGCACGTAGTCGATCGAGCGTGATTCGATACGGGATTTGGCGCGCGACGGCTCGTTGGCCAGCGCTTCGGCTATTGCCTCTTGGGACATGTCTCCTCCAGTTGTGGGGTGGCTCGCGCGGCCCCGCATGACGCGGCTGCGCTTTCCACGCCGGCCCCGATACCAGAGGTTCCAGTTTCCAGACACGGCGCGGTTATCCTGCGGTTAAGCTAAAACCATCAGTTAACAATGTTACGCACCGTAGAGAGATTCGTCGCACTATCGCATCCTCCTATTGACGCCCGGGGAGAAATCGATTTGCTTTGCCAAACGTCAAAGGACACTGATTTACAAGAACAAGAATAGGCCCCGCGCATCAACGGAAGAGCCATCTCCGACAACGTCAAGGGATAACCCTGATTCCACTGCCGCCGAAATTTCACTTATATTTTCGTTAACTTATAGTTTCATCGTAACTGCTAGTTAACCAACCCCAGTGCGGCGGACCCCCATGACCTACCTCCCGATCGAATTCCACAAGACACCCGAACAGCCGAAACTCCCGGCCGACTTCTGCGCCAACCCGGAACTCGCCTGGACCATCCCGGCGAGCTACTACACCTCCGAGGCGGTTTACAAGTCGGAAGAACAGAAGATCTTCGAGAACGCGTGGATCTGCGTCGCGCACCGCAGCGAGCTGGCCGAGACGAACGCCTATGTGACGCGCGAGGTGGTGGGCGAAAACATTCTGCTCGTGCGCGGCAAGGACAGCGTCCTGCGCGCCTTCTATAACGTCTGCCCGCACCGTGGCCACCAACTGCTCGAAGGCAGCGGTAAGGCGAAGAACGTCATCACCTGCCCGTACCACGCCTGGGCGTTCAAGCTCGACGGCGCGCTCGCGCACGCCAACAACTGCGATCACGTGGAGTCGTTCGACAAGGAGAACTCCACGCTCGTGCCGGTGCGCGTGGAGGAATACGCAGGCTTCGTGTTCATCAACCTGAACCCGGACGCACAAGGCGTGGAAGCGCAGCTGCCGGGCCTCGAAGCCAGCCTGCGCAAGGCTTGCCCGGTGATCGACGACCTCAAGCTGGCTGCCCGCTTCGTGACCGAAACGCCGGCCAACTGGAAGTCGATCGTCGATAACTATCTGGAGTGCTACCACTGCGGCCCGGCTCATCCCGGCTTCTCGGACTCCGTGAAGATCGACCAGTACACGCACACGCTGCACGGCAACTGGACGGTGCAATTCGGTCATGCGCAATCGTCGGAGCGCTCGTTCAAGCTCGATCCGTCCGTGAAGGACCCGAGCTTCAGCGGCTACTGGGCGTGGCCATGCACGATGTTCAACGTGCCGCCGGGCAGCGACTTCATGACGGTCATCTATGAATTCCCGATGAGCGCCGAAGTCACGCTCCAGCACTACGACATCTACTTCCTGAACGACGAACCGACGGAAGAGCAGCAAAAGCTGATCGAGTGGTATCGCACCGTGTTCCGCCCGGAAGACCTGCGCCTCGTGGAAAGCGTGCAGAAAGGCTTGAAGTCGCGTGGCTATCGCGGCCAGGGCCGCATCATGGTCGACAAGCAGCGCAGCGGCATCAGCGAGCACGGCATCGCGCACTTCCACAATCTGCTCGCGCAGCAGTATCAGGACTAAGAGGCCGGCATGACGAACCTTCAACATCACGGCCTGCTGCGCGAGCAGGCCTATATCGACGGCCAGTGGCGCGGCGCCGACGACGGCGCCACGCTCGAGGTCCACAACCCCTCCACCGGCGAGCGCATCGCGAACGTGCCGAACATGGGCGCGCCGGAAGCACGCACGGCCATCGAAGCCGCGCACCGTGCCTTCCCGGCCTGGCGCGCCACCACCGCGAAGGAGCGCGCGCGCCTGTTGCGCAACTGGTTCGAGCTCGTGACGGCGAATCAGGAAGCGCTGGCCCAGATCATGACGCGCGAGCAAGGCAAGCCGCTCGCGGAAGCACGCGGCGAGATCGGCTACGCGGCCTCGTTCATCGAGTGGTTCGCTGAGCAGGGCAAGCGCATCGACGGCGACGTGATCCCGAGCCCGAACCCGGACCAGCGCCTCGTCGTGACGAAGGAGCCGATCGGCGTGTGCGCCGCCATCACGCCGTGGAATTTCCCGGCCGCAATGATCACCCGCAAGGCCGCACCGGCGCTGGCCGCCGGCTGCACCATCGTCATCAAGCCCGCCAACGAGACGCCGCTTTCCGCGTTCGCACTCGCGGCACTGGCGGAACAGGCCGGCATTCCGGCCGGCGTGATCAACATCGTCACGGGCAAGTCGCGCGAGATCGGCCTCGAAATGACGTCGAGCCCGCTCGTCAGGAAGCTCACGTTCACGGGCTCGACCGAAGTGGGCCGCCTCCTGATGCGCCAGTGCTCGGACACGGTCAAGAAGGTCTCGCTGGAGCTGGGCGGCAACGCGCCGTTCATCGTGTTCGACGATGCGGATCTGGACGCCGCCATCGAGGGCGCCCTGCTGTCGAAGTACCGCAACGCCGGCCAGACCTGCGTGTGCGCGAACCGCTTCTACGTGCACGATGCCCTGTACGACGAGTTCTGCCGCCGCTTTGCCGAGCGCGTGAGCGCCTTCAAGGTCGACGACGGTTTCGCCGAAGGCGTGAACATCGGCCCGCTCATTACCGAAGCGGCACGCGACAAGGTCGACGGCCTCGTGCGCGACGCCGTTGCGCAAGGCGCGCACGTAGTCACAGGCGGCGCGCCGCATGCACGCGGCGGCAACTTCTACGCGCCCACCGTGCTCGCCGATGCGAAACCCGGCATGGCCGTGCTCGCCGAGGAAATCTTCGGGCCGGTCGCCCCCATCGTGCGCTTTTCGAGCGACGCGGAAGTCGTGCAGCTCGCGAACGATTCGATCTATGGCCTCGCCGCGTACTTCTACAGCCGCGACATCGGCCGCATCTGGCGCGTGGCCGAGCAGCTGGAGTACGGCATCGTCGGTATCAACACGGGGCTGATCTCCAACGAGGTCGCGCCGTTCGGCGGCGTGAAGCAGTCGGGCATCGGCCGCGAAGGCTCGAAGTACGGGATCGAAGACTATCTGTCGATCAAGTACCTCTGCATGGCGGGTGTCACGCGCTAAGGCGGGCGCCCAGCTTCGAGCGGATGCGGACCGTGCCGCATCCGCTGCTTTTTCCGGATTCAGAAGTCAAGGAAGTCAACATGAACGCCCGCGAATCGATCACTGTCGACGTCGTCGCCGTCGAACAACTCACTCCGCTCATCAAGCGCTTCACGCTTGCGCTGCCCGATGGCGCCCCGCTGCCCGAATTCAGCGGCGGCGCCCACGTGCTCGTCTCGATGCAGGACGGCGAGCAGTGGCACCACAATGCGTATTCGCTCCTGAGTTCGCCGCACGACACGCGCCAGTATCAGATCGCCGTGCGCCGCGAAGAGGCTTCGCGCGGCGGCTCAGCCTTCATGCACGACAAGGTCGAGGCAGGCACGCGGCTCGCGATCGGCTCGCCCGCCAATCTGTTCGAACTCGCGAACACACACGGCCCCAAGCGGCATGTGTTCATCGCGGGAGGCATCGGCATTACGCCCTTTCTCGCGCAACTGGCCGAGCATCGCCCCGAGGATGTCGAGCTGGAGCTGCACTACGCGTACCGCAGCCCCGAGCACGGCGCCTTCGTCGACGAGTTGAAGACCGGCCCCCACGCGGCGAACGTGCACTGCTATATCGACAGCGAAGGTCAGAAGCTCGATCTCTTCAAGCTCTTCCACAATCTGCCCGGCGACGCGCATGTCTACGTCTGCGGCCCGCAAGGCCTCAACGACGCGGTCTACGCGAACGCCGCGCTGTTGGGCTGGCCGAAGGCGCAGTTGCACTCGGAGCAGTTCGCCGCGACGGACACGGGCGGCAAGGCGTTCACGGTCGTACTGGCGAAGTCCGGCATCGAACTCGAGGTGGGCGAAGACGAGACCATCCTCAAGGCTATCGAGCGCGCGGGCGTGACGGTGGAGTCGCTGTGCCGCGAAGGCGTGTGCGGCACCTGCGAAGTCCCCATCCTCGAAGGCGAGGCGGATCACCGCGACCAATATCTGGACGACGACGAGAAAGCCGCGCAGAAGACTATTTTGCTGTGCGTGTCGCGAGCGCGCACGCCGCGCCTCGTGATCGACCTCTAGGCCGGCTGCGTAGGCGGGACACCGTGAGACGTCCGTCCGGAACGGCCCGCTTGCCGATCCGTTAAACTAGCGGGAATTACGGAGCAGACGAAACGTCGGGGCCGCGCGCCCCATTCATCAGAGGCGGCATACTCCCGGCCCCGATCGGCGGCCTTGGGGTGTATGCCGCCCTTTTGCGCTTGATTCTTTCGACCGCGCGAGATTCGTCACAGAGGGAAATGGATGTCCGAGGATACGTTCGCGTTCCGTCTGAAAGTGCTGCTCGAGCACAAGAAGCTGAGCCTGCAGCAAGTCGCCGACGCCGTCGGCATTTCACGCCCCGCCGTGCACAAGTGGACGCGCGGCGGCGAGATCGACTATTCGAACCTGCGCCGCCTCGCAGCGTTTCTCGACGTGAACTGGGTCTGGCTGCGCTACGGCGACGATGCCGTGAAAGACCTCGGCATCGCGGGCAATACCGAACTGCCGATGACCGATCTGCGCCGCCGCTACACCGCCGAGATCATGTCGAACGAGGCGCGCATGAAGCAGGCGCAGGAACTGGCGGGCATCGTGACGTGGGAATGGAATCTCGTCACCGACGAGCTGATCTATTCGAGCAACTGCGCGAAGCTTTATGGCCGCGAGATTCACAGCAACGCCGAATTCTGGGAAATCCTCCATCCCGAGGATTCGATCTGGCTGAACGACGAGACGCTTAGAGAGTTGGTCGCGAGCACGGCGCCGCGCGTCTGGGACTTCCGCATCATCTTGCCGGACGGGCAGATCCGCTGGATCGAGTCGCGCGTCGCCACGCTGCTGGACGACGCGGGGCGCCCGGTGCGCGTGGTGGGCACCACCATTGACATCAGCGCGCGCAAGGAAGTGGAATCCGCAGAGCAACGGCGGCTGCAACTGCTCAACGACGCCGCGCGCATTGCGGGCTTCGGCGCCTGGCGCTGGCTGCGAGCGCAGGACGAGCTGATCGTTTCGGACGAATGGTGCCGCCTGTTCGGCGTCGATCCGGCGCACGCGCCGCGCCACTATGTCGAGCTATCGCGACACATTCACCCGGATGACCGCGCGGCGCGCGAAGCGGCTGTGAACGAAGCGCTCGCGCACCGCGGCGACTATCGCGTGCTGTATCGGGCGGCGCTGCCCGACGATACGTGGCGGCTGGTGGTGGAGCAAGGCTACGCGCGCGTGGCACCGCATGGCGAGGACGTATGGCTCACGGCACTGTGCCGCGCCGCGCAGCCAGCCGATATGGCGGCAGGCGCCTCCGCGGCTGCACAGCCGGGCGCGGAAGAAAACGCGGCAACGGGGGCCGCGCCGCACTGAGTTCGTGAGCAGTACCGGGGTGTCCATCCCACGCCTTTGCGCTTAAAGCGCGGCGGCGACTGCCCTGCCGATCTCCGTGGTGTTCGCCGTGCCGCCCATGTCGGGCGTGCGCGGGCCTTCCACCAGCACCTTCTCGATGGCCTGCATGATCGCGTCGTGCGAGAAAGTCGATGTCGCCGGGCTTGCGGTTGGCGAGCGGGCACGGCACGCCGGGCAGCAGACGCACCGGGCGCAGGTTCACGTACTGGTCGAACTCGCGGCGGAACTTCAGTAGCGAACCCCACAGGGAAATGTGATCGGGCACCTTGTCGGGCCAGCCGACCGCGCCGAAATAGATCGCGTCGAAACCCTCGAGCGTGGCGAACCTGTCGTCGGGCATCATCTTGCCGTGCTGAAGGAAGTAGTCGCAGCTTGCCCGGTCGAAATGGCTAATTTCGAGCTTCAGGCCGAACTTCACGGCCGCCGCCTCGACCACGCGCACGCCCTCGGGCATCACTTCCTGGTCGATACCGTCGCCGGCGATGGCGGCGATTTTGAATGTCTTGCCCATGTCGCGTTCTCCGTTGCGCGGCGCGCCAGAATGGGTGCGCGCTCGATAGCTGCAAGCGTGGCGGAAATTAGCACCTGCCGTGTGGAGGCGTTGAACACGGGGTGTGAAGAATTGGGTGAAAGGTGTGGTGCTTCATTGCTATTCGGATAAGTATTCTTATCACAAGGCGTCTGTTTAGCAATAAAACTACGCGATTTCAAAAATCGCCGGATGCGGTCCCGCGCCCCGCCCTCCGCTGAATCTGTCGGCCTGCCCGGTGCCGGTGAACCCGCAATCCTCAACGCCAGCGAGATGAAGGCGCAGCGCCTGCGCTTCGCGTCGGTCCAGGCGTTTGCATCTGTCGACCCTCCGCGTTCGCCCCTGTAACTCGCGACGGCGTGAGAGCCGATATAAAAGATGGCGGTTCACGAGGGTAAGCGTTGCTTGAGCACCGTCTAGACCGATGGCGCCAAAGTGGACAAAGTAGGCCCCACCAAACGAGTGGTGGAGACTACTTTGTCACCTGAGATAGCGACAGCGGCAAGACGGACGCGTAAAGGCACCCCCAACCACCCCATTGGGTTTCGGCGAGAACTCGCAAAGCTGGCATGTGAACCGGGTGTCTCGGTCGCACGACTCGCTCTGGAACACGGGCTCAATACGAATCTGTTGTTCAAATGGCGCCGAGCCTATCAAGCTGGGCAGTATGAGCCGCCGACACTGTTGCCGGTAGAAGTGACTCACGAGGAACGCACGATTGAGAGCGCGGCCGCTGCATTGCCCGTTCAGTCGCAGAACAAGGCACATCCGGTCGTCGCGGGAGTGATTGAGATTTGCGTCGGCATCGCACGCGTGCGTATCGAGGGCACGCCCGACGCAGCCACGCTGCGTGTCGTGTTGCGTACGTTGCGTGCCGCTGCCGAGGCCGAGACGTGATTGGTCTTCCTGTCGGCACGCGTGTGTGGCTGGCTGCCGGCGTGACCGACATGCGGGCCGGATTCAACAGTCTCGCCGCCAAGGTGCAGACGGTGCTTGAACGCGATCCATTCTGCGGACACGTCTTCGTGTTTCGCGGCAAACGTGGCGACCTGCTCAAGGTGCTGTGGTGGAGCGGCGATGGCATGTGCCTGCTGATGAAGCGACTCGAGAAGGGGCGCTTCGTATGGCCTCAAGC
>NZ_MCNV01000017.1 GCF_001718195.1 Paraburkholderia nodosa | reverse complement strand
GCACCTGCACAACTGGCTCGACATGGCGCGCGAGCGCATCGCGTTCCAGGGCCTGCCGGCGCGTATCTGCTGGGTGGGCGTGAAGGATCGCTATCGTCTCGGCCAGGCGTTCAACGAAATGGTCAAGAACGGCGAGCTGAAGGCGCCGGTCGTCATCGGCCGCGACCACCTCGACACCGGCTCGGTGGCGAGCCCGAACCGCGAAACGGAATCGATGAAGGACGGCTCGGACGCGGTGAGCGACTGGCCGCTGCTCAATGCGCTGCTGAACACGGCGGGCGGTGCGTCGTGGGTGTCGCTGCACCACGGCGGCGGCGTCGGCATGGGCTTCTCGCAGCACTCGGGGGTGGTGATCGTGGCGGACGGCACGCAGGCGGCGCACGAGCGTCTGGGCCGCGTGCTGCTCAACGATCCGGCCACGGGCGTGATGCGCCACGCGGATGCCGGCTACGAACTCGCGCAGCAGACCGCGCGCGAGGCGGGTCTCAAGCTGCCGATGCTCGGCCGATGAGCGGCGAAAAAGCGGTAGGCGGCGCGGCGGGGGGCGCCAGGCTCACGCTGCTGCGTGGCGCGGCGCTCGTGGCGTCGCCGTGGAAGAACGGCGGCGGCGTCACGCGCGAAATCGCGGTGGCGCACGTGGCATCGCGTGCCGACGCGTCACTGGACGCGTTCGCGTGGCGCGTGAGCGTGGCCGATGTCGCGCAGGCGGGGCCGTTCTCGCGCTTCGAGGGCGTCGATCGGACGCTGGTGCTGCTCGACGGCGCGGGCATGCTGCTCGACGAAGCGGGGCGTACGCATGTGCTCACGCAGCCCCTCGACGTCGCGCATTTCGCGGGAGAAGCCGCGATCGACGCGCGCCTCGTGAACGGCGCCACGCGCGACTTCAACCTGATGGTGCGCCGCGATGCGGCGCGCGGCACGCTCGAAGTGTGGCGCGCAAACGAGCGGCGCAGCATGCATGCGCAAACGGTATTGCTCTACTGCGCGCAAGGCGGGCAGGATGTGCGCGTGGATAACGAACGTCACGTGCGCCTCGAAGCGGGTGACACGCTGCGCATCGATACGCTCGATGCGCAACGCGCTTTGCACATCGACACGCGCGGCGCGGGCGCCTTGCTCGCCGTTGCGCTAGATGTGCTGCAAGAGCCGCCGCAAGACACTACGGAAACGGCATCGCGCGATGCTGTGCATACCTGATGAAACGCACACTCTGGCAAAACCTCAACCTGTGCCCGCATGGCGATCCGGGCCACGTCGTCGAGAACGCGGCGATTGCTGTGGAAGACGGCAAGATCGCGTGGCTCGGCGCCGCTGCCGAATTGCCCGCGCCATTCACCGATTGGCCGTGCGAAGACCTGGGCGGCGCCTGGGTCATGCCAGGCCTCGTGGATTGCCACACACACCTCGTCTATGGCGGACAGCGCGCCGATGAATTCGCGCAGCGCCTTGCGGGCGTGAGCTACGAAGAAATCGCGCGGCAGGGCGGCGGCATCGTCTCGACGGTGCGCGCCACGCGCGCGGCCGACGAAGCCGCGCTGTTCGCGCAGTCGGCAACGCGTCTCGAAGCGTTGCTCGCCGAAGGCGTAACGGCAGTCGAAATCAAATCGGGCTATGGCCTCGATCTGGCGAGCGAGCGCAAGATGCTGCGCGTCGCGCGTCAGCTTGGCGAGCGTTATCCGGTCACGGTGCGGACGACGTTTCTCGGCGCACATGCGTTGCCGCCGGAGTTCGCCGGCCGCGCCGACGACTATATCGACGAAGTGTGCGAACGTATGCTTCCTGCGCTGGCCGACGAGGGGCTCGTGGACGCTGTCGATGTGTTCTGCGAACGAATCGGATTTTCGCTCGCGCAGAGCGAGCGCGTGTTCGAGGCGGCCGCGCGGCGCAAGCTTGCGGTCAAGATGCACGCCGAGCAGCTTTCCAATAGCGGCGGCGCAGCGCTCGCGGCGCGTTACAACGCGTTGTCCGCCGACCATCTCGAGTTTCTCGACGAAGCGGGCGTCGCCGCCATGAAGCAGGCGGGCACGGTGGCGGTGCTGCTGCCGGGCGCGTACTACTTCATCCGCGAAACGCAGCTGCCGCCGCTCGACTTGCTGCGGCGCTACGAGGTGCCGATCGCCATTTCGACCGACAGCAATCCGGGCACGTCGCCCGCCACTTCGCTGCTGCTCATGATGAACATGGCGACCACGCTGTTTCGCATGACCGTGCCCGAGGTGTTGCAGGGCGTGACGCGGCACGCCGCGCAGGCTTTTGGCGACGCAGAGCGTCATGGCACGCTCACGGCTGGCCGTCCCGCAGACTTTGCCGTTTGGTCGGTGCAGTCACTCGCGGAGCTGGCTTACTGGATTGGCCGTCCGCTCTGCGCGCGCGTGGTGCGCGGCGGCGAGACCGTCTTTGAGCGTCGCGCATTTGAGCGTCGCGTTTGAGCGCAATTTTCAGCATGAATCACACCATCGAAACGAATCCGACTTCGCGCGCGCTCTTCGCCGAGTACGCTTACTTGACTGACGGCTGGCGCCGCAACGTGCTGCTCGAATGGGACGCCGCGGGAACGCTGCGCAACGTGACGCCCGATCTGGCGCAAGCGCCTGAAGGCGTCGCGCGTGCGTCGGGCCCGATCACGCCTGGCATGCCTAACCTTCATTCGCATGCGTTTCAGCGCGCCATGGCGGGCCTCACCGAATATCGCGCGAACCCCACCGACAGCTTCTGGAGCTGGCGCGACCTCATGTACCGCTTCGCGGCGCGCATCACACCCGACGATCTCGGGGCGATTGCGCGCTGGCTGTATGTCGAGATGTTGAAGGCGGGCTACACCTCTGTTTGCGAATTCCACTACGTGCATCACGGCAAGGATGGCCAGCGGTATGCGAGCCCCGCCGAACTGGCGCAACGCGTGGTGGACGCAGCGAACGTGACCGGCATCGGCATGACGATGCTGCCCGTGCTCTATCAATACAGCGGCTTCGGCGCGCAAGCGCCGCGCGACGATCAGCGGCGCTTCATCAACACGCCGGAACAGTTGCTCGGCATCGTCGAAGCGCTGCGTGCGTGGCAGCCCGAGCACGGCGCGTTGCGCTACGGCGTCGCGCCCCATTCGCTGCGCGCCGTCTCGCACGACTCCTTGCGCGCGCTGCTGGAAGGCCTGGATCGAGCGCTTCCCGGTGCACCGGTGCATATTCACATCGCCGAACAAACGGCCGAAGTCGAGGCATGCATGGCGATCGAAGGCGCGCGGCCGGTGCAATGGTTGCTCGACCGCTTCAACGTCAACTCGCGCTGGTGCCTCGTCCATGCCACGCATATCGATGCAAGGGAGACCGCCGCGCTTGCGCAGAGCGGTGCGATTGCGGGTCTGTGCCTCACGACCGAGGCGAATCTTGGCGACGGCATTTTCCCCACGCGCGAGTATCTCGATGCGACCGGCGCGTTCGGCGTGGGCTCGGACAGTCACATCGGCGTGGACTGGCGCGCGGAGCTTCGCTTGCTCGAATACGGTCAGCGGCTCGCGCGGCGCGAGCGCAACGTGTTGGCCTCGACGCATCAGGCACAGGTTGCGGACCGCCTGTTCGACGCAGCGCTCGCCGGAGGCGCCAGTGCTACGGGGCGCAAGGTTGGCGCATTGAAGGAAGGCGCGCGCGCCGACTGGATCGTGCTCGACGCTCAACATCCGAACCTCGCCGAGCAAAAGCCGCTCACGTGGCTCTCGTCGGTCGTCTTTTGCGAACATGGCGAAACGCCCGTGCTCGACGTCTATACCGGTGGCGTCAAGGTCGTGGAAGCGCGCCGCCATCGCGACGAAGCCCGCCTTTACGCCGACTACCGCGCGGCGCTCGCCAGACTGCTGGCTGATGATTGAACGCAGGCGCCAATTCACGAGGCAACTTTCGATGACCGATATCTTTTCGCTGGAACGCGGCACCGCGCCGCTCATCATTTCGATCCCGCACCTGGGCACGCACATTCCGGCCGCGATGCACGGCGAGTACACGGACGTGGCGCTAACCGTCGCCGATACGGACTGGCATCTCGATCGCCTTTACGCGTTTGCGAAGGAGCTGGGCGCGACCGTGCTCGGCGCGCGCGTTTCGCGCTATGTGATCGACCTGAACCGCCCGCCGAACGACGAGAGCCTCTATCCCGGCCAGACCACCACGTCGCTGTGTCCGACCGAAACGTTTCGCGGCGAGCCGGTCTACCGCGACGGCTGCGTGCCCGACGCGCCTGAGCGCCAGCGCCGCGTGAAGAAATTCTGGCAGCCGTATCACGACACGCTCGCCGCCGAACTCGAGCGCCTGCGCGTGGCGCATGCGAATGTGCTGCTGTGGGAAGCGCATTCGATCGCGAGCGTTCTGCCGCGTCTGTTCGACGACAAGCTGCCCGACCTGAACATCGGCACCCAGGACGGCCGCACGGTGAACCCGGCGGTGCAGGCGCGCGCGGAACGCGCGGCGGCGGCAAGCGGCTATTCGTGGATCGCGAACGGACGTTTCAAGGGCGGCTACATCACGCGCCATTTCGGCGCGCCGCAGGACGGCGTGCATGCGATCCAGCTGGAGATGTGCCAGTCGGTTTACATGAACGAAACGGCGCCGTTCGACTACGTTCCCGCGCTTGCGGAGAAAGTCCAGCCGGTGCTGCGCGAAATGGTGGGCGGCGCGCTTGCGGAAATCGAGGCGATGAACGCCGCTGCGGCCTGAGCATTCCCGACGGCCGTCCAGGCTGGGCGTGGGCACAACGGCTCTCGATCGACGATCGAGAGCCGTTGTTGCGTTTAGAAGCGGTGAACGATGCCGATCTGCACGCCACGCGCGTCCGCGCCGGGGTAGGCGAGCGGCAGGCCCGGATTCGCCGCGCCGGCGAGCGTGTAACTTGCCTGGTTACGGTTGCGCAAGAACGAAAGTGCGCCGTAGAAGTTCGTGGTTTTCGACAGGTCGTATTCGTACATCAAACCGATCTGATCGGCATTGTCCCCTTGCGACGTCCGATCGTGCAGGGTGGCGTAGCCGAGCGACACGGCATTGTTCACGTTGAACTGATACTTCGCGGAAAGGCCCACGGTATAGGCGTTCAGCGCCAGGTCGGGCCATTTCATGTCCGAATAGCCGCCGAAGATCGTGACGCGCCCGATCGCGTACGAGGCGCCCGCCATGATCGTGCGGTCTGTTGCGCTACCCTCGCTGTTTTTGAGCCACTGTCCCGCCACGAACGTGGCGAATGGGCCGTGCGCATAGGTCACGTCGAACTGTTGACTCGAGCCCGCGGAGCGCAGGCCGCCTGCGTCGCCGAAGCCCACGTAGATGCCGGCCTGAAGGCCCGCGAACTCCGGCGTGACATAGGAGACGGTGTTGCTCGTTCGGAACGTGAACACCGTGAGGTTGTCCATGGCCGAAGCCTGTGTCACGCCGCCAAAAGCGTCCTGGCCGCCTTGATCGTTGAAGAGCGGCGAATTTTGCCGGCCCACGCGCAACTGGCCCCAGCCGCCCGAGAGGCCGACCCATGCCTGGCGATCGAACAGCGAGCCCTTGGTGGCCAGCGTGCCGTCCGTGGGGTTGAAGCCGTTTTCGAGGGCGAACGACAGCGTCTGCCCGCCGCCCAGGTCTTCCTTGCCTTTGAGGCCGAAGCGGCTGCCCCATTGACCGCTCGAACCGAGCGCGGCCGTGTAGCCATTGCCGGTGTTGACGTATTGGGCGAATTCGTCGATGAGCCCATAGAGCGTCACGCCGTCCTGGGCAAGCGCGTTGTGCGCGAAGAGGCCGAGTGCGGTGGCGCAAAGTGAGTTTCTCGTGGCGCGAGCGGAAGGGCGAACAGCTGTAGCGGGGTGCTTTTTCATTATCAGTACAACTATTTTTCGGAGGAATGAAACGAACGCGCGGGTGGTGAGGCCCGCGCGAATGGGAACTATGTGGATCAGCGAAGCGGCGCGCTGCGCCGCACGGGTCAATCCTGCTCGACCGGCAGGATCAGGCGTTCCGGAATGACCGGCGGCGTGAGGCGCATGGCGGCGTAGTAGAGCACGCCCGGCACGATCAGGCCGAGAATCCACGAGATGTCCGTGCCGCCGAGTGCGTCGACGAAGGGGCCCGTATAGAAGCTCGTCGAGATGAACGGCATTTGCACCAGCACGCCGAGCACGTAGATGCCAATGGCCTTGGCGTTCCAGCGGCCGTAGCGGCCATCGGGATTCGAGAGCGCCGGCACGTCGTAGCGCGAGCGCGTGAAGCAGTAGAAGTCCACCAGGTTGATCGCGCTCCACGGTGTGAAGAACGCCAGCAGAAACAGGATGAACGCCGTGAATTCCTTGAGGAACGAGTGGCGCCCCGCAAGCGCGACGAGCGTCGAGATGCCCACCATGCCGATGATGTAGAGGAAGCGGTGGCGCGTGGAAATCGCGCGCTTCGCGCGAAACGCGCTCACGATCGTCGCCATCGACATGAAGCTGCCGTAGGCGTTGAGCGTGGTGACGGTGAGCTTGCCGAACGCAATGCTGAAGTAGAGCATCGCGGCGACCGCGCCGCTCGCGCCGAGGCTCACGATATACGCCACCTCATGGTGCGCGAACGCGTGGCCCGCGAGCGCGGCCGCAAACACGCCGAACACCATCGCTGCCTGCGCGCCGACCACCGAGCCGAGCCCGACGGCGAGGAACGTGCGCACGGGCGAAGTCGAGCGCGGCAGGTAGCGCGAATAGTCGGCAACATAGGGGCCGAATGCGATCTGCCACGAAGCCGAAAGCGACATGGAAAGCAGGAAGCTCGCGATCGAAAAATGGCGATTGGCCAACAGCGCGCCGATATCGTGGTGCGCAAAGAGCTGCGCGAACATGAACACGAACGCGAGCACGCCGATCACGCTGGCAATGCGGCCGACGAAGTGAATCGAGCGATAATGATCGCGGTGACCTGCAGGTTCGCGGAAAGCCAGAGCGTGAACTGGCTGAACAGGCTGCCGTGGCGCTCAGAATCGGGGATGTAGTCGATCGAGCGCGTTTCCAGGATCTTGCGGCCATCGGTTTCGAGGTTGGCGACGGATTCAGGCATGGCCACGGACGGCTCCGAACATTGGGGTGAGTGCAGGGCGTCCGCGAGCCGCGGACGATGGGAATGTCCGCATGATGTTGTATAGACAACTTAGGAGAAATTGGGGATTACCCTGTCGATGCGTGGCTTACAAAAGCCACTCGATAGGCAGGGTGGAGAAGAACCAGACGCTCAGGCGCTGGTTCCATGTGGTGTTCGGCTCGGTGTCGTAGCGGATGACCGTGTCATCGGAAAGGCGCGTCCAGTAGAGCTTGCCGTTCTCGTCGAGGTGCGCCTGATACGCGAGCTGCGGCACGCGCGTCCAGAACGCTTTTTCGATCTGGGTGGCGAGCACGGGGCTGTCGATCACGAGCCCGAGTTCGGTGTTGAGGTTGGCTGAGCGCGGGTCGAAATTCACCGAGCCGACGAAGACGCGCTCTGCATCCACGGCGAAGGTCTTGGCGTGCAGGCTCGAGCCCGTGCTGCCGAACGGGCCACTGCCTGCGCCTTTGCCCGCGGCTTTGTCTGAACCCTTGCTCGTGCCCGCCGCGCGCCGCAGTTCGAACAGCTCCACGCCGCCTTTGAGCAGCGCCACGCGGCGCCGCGCGTAGCCGGAATGGACAGCGGACACATCGGTGGCTTCGAGCGAGTTCGTCAGTACTCGCACGGTCACGCCCTGGGCGGCGAGCTGGGTGAAGTATTGCGTGCCCACCTCGCCCGGCACGAAGTACGGCGAAACCAGATCGAGTTCGCGGTGCGGATCGCCGACGATCTCGTGGAGCTGGCTCAGGATGAGCGTTTCCTTGGGCGCCGTGCCGAGCGCTTTCGCCGGGTCGTCGCTGACCAGCTGCGTCTTCGCCCATTCGAGCGGCAGCGTGCCGTCCAGCAGGCGGCGCACGTCGGTGGTCTTGCGCAGCGATTCGATGTATTCCTGCGCGGCCGGATCGGTGCGCGCTGCAAGCGCCGCACGATCGAGCGTGGCGAGTGCGTCGGGCGCCGCGTACGGCAGGATTTGCGACGCGGGGAATGACGAAGCGCTGGCCCAGTAGCGGTCGAAGTCGTTCGCGACATCGGTGGCGGCGGGCCCGATGGCGAGCACATCGAGGTCGGCGAACACGACGCCGTCGGTGGCACCGAAATACTCGTCGCCGATATTGCGGCCGCCAAGGATGGTCGCCACGCCGTCAGCCGTGAGCGACTTGTTGTGCATGCGCCGGTTCAGCCGCGAGAAGTCGGTGAGAAAGCCGATGGCTTTGGGCTTGCGCGTGACGAACGGATTGAAGAGCCGAACCTCGATGTTGGGATGCCCATTGAGTGCCGCGAGCGTGGGATCGAGCGAGGACGGAATGCCGTTGTCGTCGAGCAGCAAGCGCACGCGCACGCCGCGGTCGGCGGCTTCGCGCAGTTCTTCGAGCAGCAGCGTGCCGGTGAGATCGCTGCGCCAGATGTAGTACTGGACGTCCAGCGTGCGCTGGGCATTGCGCACGAGCGCCACGCGCGAGGCGAAGGCGTCCAGCGGGTTCGCGAGCGGGTCGATGCCGGTGAAGTCGGGATGGGTGGCGAGTTCGGCCGCTACGGCTTTGCCAAGTGGAGTCGATCGCGCTTCGGCTGACGTGAGCGCCGTGGTTTCCGGGCGCTCGCCGAGAGGGGGCAACTGCTGACACGCGGCAAGACCTGTGGCAAGCACGATTGCGCATAGCGGCAACGCCATGGCGCACAGTTTTCGCCACCTGTTTGCAGCCAGCGCGATGAGCGATTTTTGCATGGAGCGTTCGCTTTTCCGTGTCGATCCCGCTTCGAGGCGCGAAGCGCGGGGCTTCGCGAGTGAGCGTGCAACGACGTTAGCTTACGCGATTGGCGTGGCGGGCACCACGCCAGGCGTACGGCCCGGGAGCGAACGCGTGGGTGGCGAGGCTGCGGTGACAAAGTTGGTTATCAGTACCGCCTGGATAAATCGTTGATCAGACGGCGATTCACCTCGCCGTTTTGCAGGCGTTCCAGTGCGAGGCGCGTCCGGAGCACGAGTTTCGCCGCATCCTCACAACGCATTGGGCATCAGGTCTTCGCCGACAGCAGATGGGAGGCCTGCAGATCGAGACCTTGCCCGATGAGCACGAAAACGATGGCGGCGCCCGCACACACGAGTCCGGCGATCGCCCACGGCGAGAGCCGATAGAACCGGTCGAAGCGATGCGTACCTGTTGCGTCAACGACCAGCCCCGATTCTTCAACGTGGACCTCAGCGCTCGGTCATCGCTGAACAGTACCTCGGGCAACCAGCCGTTCTCGGTCGCTGTGCGCATCTATCAGCTCAAGGACCGCAAGGGGTTTGACGCCGCATCGTACGACGACCTCCTGAATGACGACCGTTCGGTGCTGGCCCAGGATCTCCAGGACATGGCCAGCGTCGTCGTCGCCCCGGGGGGGGCGGTAAATGTCACGCAGCCCATGAAGCCCGATGCCGAGTATGTTGCCGTGGTGGCATTCTTTCGTGACGCGACGGCCAGCACAAGCTGGCGCCGTGTGTTCGCGAAGAAAAAACTGTCGGCTGATGACCCGCTGAAGCTGGAACTCGTCGGCAACGATCTCGTTGCTGCCGGCGACACGCAGAAGGCGCGACCCGCACCGTGAAAATCGCGCGCCTGTTTGTCACGCCAGTCGCGTGGCCTCGCATTCCGGCGGCATTCGCGAATCCGCCGGCTGCATCTGTCGCGACGTGCTTCGCCGCTTTCGCTACTGATACGAGCTACTCCGTATCGCTGCCACGGGCAACTGGCGACAGTGCTTGCCAGCCTCGACCCCATGCATGGATTTCACGCCCAGATGGCAGCGAGAAGCCGGCGTCCAGCATCCTAGTGCGCGTCGAGCGCCGCTTGCGCGCGGGCGCGGGAGTCTTGCGCCGACTGGTTGCGCTCGGCCCGGGCGTCACGTGCTTCCTGCTTGAAGGTCTGGCGCGCTTCCGCCGTGCGGGCGCGCTGTTGCCGGTTGGCCTCGCGAACTTCCATGCGCTTCTGAACGATCGGGTCGTTATGCGTCACCGTGGTGGCGGGCTGGCCTTCCTGGCTTGCCGGTGCGGGGGTCTGTGCAAACACCTGGCCCGCAAACAGGGCGCTGGCCACGATGGCGACGACGGCAACGGTGCGAGTTCTGATTTTCATGAGTTTCTCTCCGGAAAATAAGTTTGGGTTGCTAATTAATTCTCGTGCTCGGGTAAAGCCGAGAGCGGGGCCTGTCGAGCGATCAGAGGCGGGTGGCCTCGTCCGCTCTTGTCTTCTGAGCTTTCATTTTACTTTCTAGTTGAGGCAGGTCAACCCGAGAGAGGCTCTAGCGAAATGGCCGTGCGGCCGCAATGCGCCTATTCATAGGCCATTGAGGAATTCGCATGACAGATGGTCGCAGTTGCGCGTTCTGTCACCGACGCAGCATGTCTGCAATCGTTTGTGTGAGCAACGTCTGCTTGTGTGCTTTCCGGTGAATCATCCCCACCGTGCGGATGAGTGGCCGCCCAGGCAGCGGCACGAGTCGCAGATTCGGATCGCTCTGCCATTTGCCGCCTTGCAGGACGGGCAGCACACTCACGCCCACGTCGTTGCGCACCAGCGAGACAATCGTTTCGATCGAGTTCAGCTCCAGGTATTCGAGCGGTTCGATGCCTAACTCGCGCAGGGCGCGGTCGATCACGACGCCCGTCGGCACGCGCCGGTCGAAGCGCAGAAAGCTGCGCTCGCGCAGGATGCGTCGCGCATCGTCGCCGGGCGTCGCGCAGCTCGTCACGAGCATGAGGGGCTCTTCGTAGAGCGGCGTCCAGGCGAGCGACTCGTGAAGCGAACCATCTGCACTGCCAACTACGACGGCGAGGTCCACGTCGCCGTCTTCCACCATGCGCGCCAGTTCGTTCGAGCGCGCCGAGGTGAGGCGCACTTCGAGTTCCGGGTGGCCCGTTTTCAGATGCGCGACGGCCAGCGAAAGCGCGCCGATCACCGACACCACCGCGCCGATGATGATCGAGCCGCGCATCGTGTCGCCCGCGCTGGCGGGCAACTCGTCGATCAGCGCGAGAATGTGATCGACCTTCGCGCAGATCTCGCGGCCTTCGCGCGTGAGCGCGACCTGGCGCGCGCGGCGGTCGAAGATCTGCCGGCCGAGCGCCTCTTCGAGCCCGCGCATTTGCAGGCTCACGGCCGCCTGGGTGAGCGCCGATTTTTCTGCCGCCGTGGCGAACGACCCGCTGCGTGCGACGGCCTGCAAGGTGCGGAGCATGCGTAGGGTTAGCATGTAAATAAAACTTAAGTGTCGACAATAAAATATTAATATTTTTTCGCTTGATCCTTCAAGATAATCGACAGATCGGCGTGAGCCGTGCGCGCCGCAATTGAGTGCGGCCGTGCGCGTGCCGCTGCTTTCGTTCATTACCGGAATCCGGACTTCCATGACGCGCTTCAACTGGCAAAACCCCTATCCGACGCCGCGCCTGCCGGTGTTCGCCCGCAATATCGTTTCGACATCGCATCCGCTTGCCGCGCAGGCCGGGCTGCGCATGCTCTGGAAAGGCGGAAATGCCGTCGACGCCGCCATCGCCGCCGCGGCCGCCATCACCGTGGTCGAGCCGGTATCGAACGGCCTGGGCAGCGATTGCTTTGCGCTCGTGTGGGATGGCGCGAAGCTGCACGGCCTGAACGCGTCGGGCAACGCGCCGGCGGCGTGGAGCGTCGACTATTTCCGCCGCAAATACGGCGAGGAAAACGGTCTCGCGAAGCAGCCCAAACGCGGCTGGGACACGGTGACCGTGCCTGGCGTGATCGCGGGCTGGGAAGCGCTGCATGCGAAGTTCGGCAAGCTGCCATTCGCGGACCTGATGGAACCGGCCATCGAGATCGCGGAGCGCGGCCATGCGGTAGCGACTATCGTCACGCGCAAGTGGCAGGCGGCGATTCCCGAGCTGCACAATCAGCCGGGCTTTGCCGAAACGTTCATGCCGCGCGGCCGCGCACCCGAAGTGAGCGAGCGCGTGTGCTTCCCCGGCCACGCCGCCACGCTGCGGCGTCTTGCGGAACGCGGTCCGCGCGACTACTACGAGGGCGAGCTCGCCGAGCGCATCGCCGCGTTTGCGCGCGAAGGCGGCGCGGCGCTCACGCTGGACGACCTGCGCAACTATCGCCCGGAATGGGTCGAGCCGATCGGCAAGAACTATCGCGGCTACACGGTCCACGAGATTCCGCCGAACGGACAGGGCATCGCCGCGCTGATCGCGCTCGGCATTCTCGAGCAGTTCGACATGGGCTCGCTCGCGCTCGACAGTCTCGAATCGCAGCATCTGCAGATCGAGGCCATGAAGCTCGCGTTCGCCGACGTCTATCGCTACGTTGCCGATCCGCGTTCGATGGAAGTCACGCCCGAGCAGATGCTCGACGACGCCTATCTGAAAGCGCGCGCGAAGCTGATCGACCCGAAGCGCGCCACGCACTTCGATTTCGGCATGCCGCGTTCGGGCGGCACGATCTATCTGTCCGCCGTGGACGAGCGCGGCATGATGGTCAGCTTCATCCAGTCGAACTACATGGGCTTCGGTTCGGGCGTGGTCGTGCCGGGCACGGGCATCGCGCTGCAGAACCGCGGCTGCGGCTTTTCGATGGACCCGGCATCGCCCAACGTCGTGGCAGGCGGCAAGCGCCCGTTTCACACCATCATTCCGGCGTTCCTCACGCAGCAGGTGGACGGCCGCCAGGAAGCGGTGATGAGCTTCGGCGTAATGGGCGGCGACATGCAGCCGCAAGGACATTTGCAGTCGGTCGTGCGCATGCTCGACTACGGCCAGCAGCCGCAGGCCACGTGCGATGCGCCGCGCTGGAAGGTCAACCGCGACTTCACGCTCGACATCGAATCGACCTTCAACCCGCAGACGGCGCGCGCGCTGCAAGGGCTCGGCCACGAGATCAAGGGCATCGACGATCCGTACATGGACTTCGGCTCGGGCCAGTTCATCTGGAAGCTCGATCGCAACGATCCCGAGCGCGGCTATGTGGCCGCGAGCGACACGCGCCGCGACGGGCTCGCAGCGGGTTTCTAGGCGGCAAACCGGCAAGCAGTATTTGACGCGAGCGGGAATACCTCGCTCGCGGTTCACGACGATCAATGAGTAGACCAAATAAAAACGGAGGAGACTGACATGGAGACCGGTTCATCGGTAACGGGTGCGCCGCTCAGCCGCGGCATGGTGCGCCGCATCGTGTTCTCCTCGTCGATCGGCAATGCGCTGGAGTGGTTCGACTTTCTCGTGTACGGCTACTTCGCGCCGATCATCGCGAAGCAGTTCTTTCCCGTGCACGACGAATGGCTGTCCACGCTGCTGGCGGTCGGCACCTTCGGCATCTCTTTCCTCATGCGGCCGCTCGGCGCGATCGTGCTGGGCGTCTACGGCGACCGCAAGGGACGCAAGGCTGCGCTCACGCTCGCCATTGCGCTCATGATGGCGGGCACGCTCGCCATGGCCGTCATGCCTCCGTATGCGTCGATCGGCATCGCCGCGCCGCTCCTGATCCTGCTCGCGCGCCTCGTGCAGGGCTTTGCCGTAGGCGGTGAATTCGGCAGCGCGACGGCGTTCATGGTCGAACACAGCCCCTCGAAGCGCGGCTACTACGCGAGCTGGCAGTTCGCGAGCCAGGGCGCGGCCGCGATTCTCGCAGCGTCGTTCGGCGGCGTGCTCGCATGGTGGCTGCCGCCCGAGCAGTTGCAGGCGTGGGGCTGGCGCGTGCCGTTCTTCTTCGGGCTCGTGCTCGGGCCCGTGGGCTGGTACATTCGCTCGCATCTGGACGAGACGCCCGAATTCATCGCGAACCAGCAAGCGCACAGCGAACAGGATGCGCGCGCAACGAGTGAGCCGGGGCTCGGGCGCCAGTGGGTGAACCTGGTGCTCGCGGTGGGTATCGTTGCGCAGTCCACCGTCGGCGTGTACATCCTCCAGCTCTACATGCCGATGTACGCGGTGAAGCAGCTCCACATGGCGGCGGCAACCTCGTTCGGCGTGGTCGTGCTCAACGGCGGCCTGCAGTTCGCGCTTTCGCCGGTGATGGGCGCGCTCTCGGACCGCATCGGCCGCATCCGCATCATGCTGACCACGTCGATCCTGCTCGCGGCGCTCACGTATCCCATGTTCGCGCTGCTGCAGCGACACCCCACGCTCGGCTGGCTGCTCGTGCTCCAGGGCGCGGCGGGCATCTTCAAGGCCGCCTATTCGGGCCCGATGCCAGCGCTGATGTCGGAGATCTTTCCCGTGCGCGTGCGCTCTGCGGGGCTTTCCATCGCGTATAGCCTTGGCGTGACGCTCTTCGGGGGCTTCGCGCCGACGATTGCCGAAGTGCTGATTCACGTGACGGGCGATACGCTCGCTCCCGCGTATTACGTCTCGCTTGCCGCCGTGATCTCGGGCGTTTCGCTCGCGATCGTCGGCTGGCGGACGATGCGGAAGGCTTCGATGCGCACCACGCTCGCGAGCTGAAATTCGGAAGTCCGAACTGACCCGATTGTTCTTGCGCCCGCAGAATCGCTCCTTAAACAGGGCGTGAATGCGGGCGCGGCGTTTTTGCACGACTTCTTCGCGACTTCGTGTGGGCCTCGCTGAAGCGTCACGAAAGTGGTGATATAGTCGCCCCCTCACCGCCGTCCGGCGGGGCGAGCATTACGTTTTGTCAGGTTTCGGGAGAGTATATGGCAGTCGAATATCGTGGCTTTCGAGTCACTGTCGATGCGAAAGCAGACGCGACGGACACGCAATGGCTGTGCCGCGCGGTTATGGAAGGTGTCGACGCACAGGTGGAAACGGCGAAGCTGCCTTCCGTGGAGCTTGCCATTCCCAAGCTGAAGATCGATGTGCTGATGGCGCTGAGCGTGGTCGAGCAAACGGCGAAGCAGGCCGTCGACGAATGGTGGCACGCCAGGCAGCCGGAAATGGCCTGATGTTTCAGGCGCAGGCAACCCCGCTGCGGTTGCCGCGCCTCGCGCTCAACGCGCACTGACCCGATTGCGCGGCGTGCCTTCGCAAAACGCCGCGATGTTTTCCACGAGTTGATCCGCAAGCGCCTGCATGGCTTCATCGCTCGCCCACGCAACGTGGGGTGTGAGGATGAACGCCGGATGCGAGACGATGGCCTGAAACGGGTGATCGGCAGGCAACGGTTCCTGCGTCACGACATCGAATCCCGCGCCTGAAATCGCTCCGCTTTGCAGGGCGTCCACCAACGCCGCTTCGTTCACGAGTCCCCCACGCGCCGTATTGATCAGCAAGGGCCGCCGCTTCATGCGCGCGAATGCCGTGGCGTCGATCAGATCCCGCGTTTCCACGGTGAGCGGACAATGCAGCGTAATGATGTCGCTTTCTTCTAGCAGCGCTTCGAGCGGCACGTAGCCCGCTTGCGCGTCGTTGCGCGTCTTGCGCGCGGCGAACAGCACGCGCAGGCCGAGCGCGCGTCCCATTTGCGCGACGGCCTGTCCCAGTGCGCCGTCCCCGATGACGCCGAGCGTCGAACCCGCGAGATTGCGGATCGGATAATCAAAGAAGCAGAACTGCCCCGATTCGAGCCAGCGCCCTGCGCGCACGGCGTCGCGATACGCGGCCAGGCTGCGGCGCAGCGCAAATATCAATGCGAACGTATGTTCCGGCACGCTGTTGCCGGCGTAGTCGCGCACGTTGCTCACGACGATGCCGCGCGTCGCGCAGGCGGCCAGATCGACGTTGTCCGTGCCCGTGGCGGCGACGGCGACCATGCGCAGGCGGGTCGCGCCAGCCAGCGCTTCGGCGCTGATGCGCGCCTTGTTCGTGATGACGATGTCGGCGTGGCGAATGCGGGCGGCGACCTCTTCGGGCGCGGTGCGCTCGAAGGTTTCCAGGGTGTGGTCGAACGGCAGCGGACGCAGCCGCGTCTGGGGCGCGAGCGTCGCGCGATCGAGAAATACGACGTGCATGATGTCTGGCCTGAGCGAAAGAGGGGTAGTCCGCGATTGTCGCGCACCGGGTGCGCGGCTGGCTTGCTCGATCCGCCAACTGGGTTTCCGGTGAGGAAATGCGCAGCGACGCCGCGCCACAGGCCTTCGCTGCCTTTCCATTTGCTCAAGCCAGATTGAGCAAGCATCGATTATCAAAGGGTGCGGGCCGGTTCATCATGTCTCCCATCGTCAATCGCAGACAGTCCGAAATAACCCCTTTCATGGGACCAGAGTCAGGAGCTTTGCATGGGATCAGAGTAAGGAGCTTTGCATGGGATCAGAGTAAGCGCTAAAGCGCTAACTCTGATCGACAGCTAAAGCGCTAACTCTGATCGACAGCTTTGCCCTGACTCTGGTCGACAGGAGACACAGCCATGCCACGACCACTCGAAGGCATCCGCGTTCTGGAGCTCGGACAGCTCATCGCGGGTCCGTTTGCTGGCCGCATGCTCGCCGAGTTCGGCGCGAGCGTCATCAAGGTGGAGCCGCCCGGCGTGGGCGATCCTTTGCGCAAGTGGCGCCTGCTGCACGACGGGACGTCGGTCTGGTGGGCCGCCCAGTCGCGCAACAAGGAATCCATCACGCTCGATCTGCGCACGCCCGAAGGGCAGGACGTGATTCGCCGTCTCGTAGCGGAAACCGACGTCCTGATCGAAAACTTCCGCCCCGGCACGCTCGAAGGCTGGGGCCTCGGCTGGGACGAACTCAGCGCGATCAATCCCGGCCTCATCATGCTGCGCGTGTCGGGCTACGGGCAGACCGGCCCGTATCGCGACCGGCCCGGTTTCGGCGTGGTCGCCGAAGCGATGGGCGGCCTGCGTCACCTGAGCGGCGAGCCTGAGCGCACACCGGTGCGTGTCGGCATCTCGATCGGCGATTCGCTCTCTGCGCTACATGGCGTCATCGGCGTCCTGCTGGCGCTGCGGCATCGCGAGCAGCAGGGCGGACGGGGCCAGGTCGTCGACGTCGCGCTCTACGAGTCGGTCTTCAACATGATGGAAAGCCTGCTGCCCGAGTATTCGGTGTTCGGCGCCGTGCGCCAGCCGGCAGGCAGCAGCCTGCCCGGCATCGCGCCGAGCAACGCCTACCGCTGCAGCGACGGCAAGTACGCGCTGATTGCAGGCAACGGCGACAGCATCTATCGCCGCCTGATGGAACTCATCGGCCGCCCGGACCTGGGCAACGATCCGGCGCTCGCGCAGAACGACGGACGCGTCGCGCAGGTCGAGCGCATCGACGCCGCCATCGGCGAATGGACCGCGCGGCACACGCTCGACCAGGTGCTCGCGGCGCTCAACGAGGCGCGTATTCCAGCGGGCCGCATCTACGACATCGCAGACATCGCGGCCGATCCGCATTACCACGCCCGCGAGATGATCGTGGACGATACCTTGCCCGACGGCACGGCGGTGCAAGTGCCGGGCGTGGTGCCCAAACTGTGCGGCACACCCGGCACGATCGAGCGTAGCGCGCCGACGCTCGGCGAGCATACCGAAACGGTGCTGGAATCGATAGGCGTAGACGCCGCAACGCGCGAAACATGGCGCGCGCGCGGTGTGATCTGAACGGAGAGCGGCAAGATGACGACCGGAAATAAGGACAACTTCAAGGGCAAGGTGCTGTATCTGAACGAAGTCGCGACGCGCGACGGTTTCCAGAACGAAGCCGCCTTCATCGACACTGACGACAAGATCGCGCTGATCGACCGCCTGAGCGCCTGCGGCTACGCGAAGATCGAAGTGACCTCGTTCACGTCGCCCAAGGCGATTCCCGCACTGCGCGACGCCGAGGCGGTGATGCACGGCATCGAGCGCGTGCCGGGCGTCGTCTATACGGTGCTCGTGCCGAACGTGCGCGGCGCGGAGCGCGCGCTGTCGTGCAACGTCAATGAAGTGAATCTCGTGATGTCGGTGAGCGAGACTCACAATCGCACCAACCTGCGCATGACGCGCGAGCAGTCGTTCGCGCAGTTGCGCGACGTGATCGACGCCGTGCGCGGCACGGGCGTCGCGATCAATGTTTCGCTCTCCACAGCAATGGGCTGCCCGATGGAAGGCGACGTGCCCGTGCAGGACGTGCTCGGCTGGATGCAGCGTTTTGCCGAACTGGGCGTGCAGGGCGTGACGCTTTGCGATACCACCGGCATGGCGCATCCCGCACAGGTACGGACGTTGTGCGAAAGCGCTGCGCGGGCGTTCGGCACACTCGAACTGACGCTGCACTTCCACAACACGCGCGGCATGGCGCTCGCCAACACGCTTGCGGCGCTCGAGGCGGGCATCGTGCGCTTCGACGCTTCGCTTGGCGGTCTTGGCGGCTGTCCGTACGCGCCGGGTGCGAGCGGCAATGTGTGCACCGAAGAACTCGTGCACATGCTCGAACTCGACGGCTACGACACCGGCGTCGATCTCGCCGCCGTGCTCGACGCCGCCGCGCTGTTGCCCGGCCTGATCGGTCATGACGTGCCCAGCCAGATTCTGAAGGCCGGCCGCCGCCTCGACCTGCATCCGGTGCCTGAGCAGGCGCAAGGCATGCCCCCACAACGCGCGTACTCATGACAAGGAGCGAAGCATGGCGTTGATCGACCACCTCGACCACCTGGTGCTGACCTGCGTGGACCCTGAGGCAACGAAGCACTTCTATACGGAAGTCTTGCAGATGCAACTGGAGACCTTCGGTGCGGGGCGGCTCGCGTTTCGCTTCGGCAACCAGAAGATCAATCTGCATGTGCGTGGCGCGGAATTCGAGCCCAAGGCGCATGTGCCGGTGCCGGGCGCGCTCGATCTGTGCTTCATCGCCGCGGTGCCGCTCGATGTGGTGATCGCGCATCTCGCCGGGAAGAACTGGCCGATCGTCGAAGGTCCGGTCGAGCGCACGGGCGCGACGCAGAAGATTCGCTCCGTTTATGTGCGTGACCCCGATCTGAACCTCATCGAAATTTCCGAGCCGATCCAGGCCGGTTGATCCCTCTCGCCAGTTTTTGCCGTCGAGCCGGGGGGCGCCGGTTGGGCGGCGAGCACGCCGGCCCGCATGGCCGGCACGCGGACGTGCATCGCAGCACGTTCGCCTCTCCGTTCCCACATCTGCACTTCCTCCCGAGCCCGCGATGCAGGACAATCGTCTCTCGCGCCGGCTTTGCCCCATTCGTCATGGTCAATCCACTTCACTTCGATCTGCAGTCGCTGCGGGTCTTTCTGCTCGTCGCGGAACATGGCAGCCTCACCAAGGCCGCCGAGCACGGGCAGCTCACGCTTTCGGCCGTCAGCAAGCGCATTGCCGAACTCGAAAGCGTGACCGACTGCGCCTTGTTCATCCGTCGCGCGCGCGGCGTGGATCTCACGCCCGCGGGGCATGCGCTGCTGGAGCACGCCACGCGCGTGGTCGATCAGGTCAATCGCATGGCCACCGAAATGAGCGATTACGCCGCCGGCGTGCGCGGGCACGTGCGCATGTGGGCGAATACGTCGGCGATCGTGCAGTTTCTGCCCGTCGATCTCGCCTGCTTCCTGAATGAGCATCCAGGCATCAAGGTCAGTCTCGAAGAGCGGCTGAGCCACGAAATCGTCGAAGCGCTCGGCGCAGGCAAGGCCGACCTCGGCGTGTTCGCCGACAACGTGCCCGCACCCGGCATCGAGCGGCGCCTCTATCGCCGCGACGAACTCGTGTTGCTCGTGCCGCGCAGTCATCACTTTGCGCAACTCGAGGTGATCCGCTTCGCCGATACGCTCGACGAAGACTACGTGGGCCTGAGCGATGGCAGCTCGCTGCTCGCGCGCATGACGGACGCGGCATTCGCCGTCGAGCGATCGCTGAAGCTGCGCATCCAGGCCTCGAACTTCGACGGCGTGTTTCGCATGATCGAAGCAGGACTGGGCATCGGCGTGCTGCCGCGCGACGCGGTGAGCGACGAGCGCGGCAAAGCCGGCGTCGTCAAGGTGAAGCTGGCGGACACGTGGGCGACGCGCACGCTCTGGATCGGCATGAAGGCGGATAGCGCGCCAAGCTCGGACATCGTGAGCCTGTTCGACTACATGTCGGCGCGCGCAGAGCAATGAAAAGCGGGGCGGCCCCGCAAGACGCGGCAGCCGCCCCGGTGACGCTGGGACGCTTGAGGTATCGGACGCTCAGACGGGATTGATCTCATCCTGGCTGCGCCGCGTGGTGAGGGGCCCGAACGCACGCAAGGTCACGGCAACGATGGCGAGCGCGGCGGAGATCACCCCGAACATCGCAATCGGGCCGTGCTGCGTGAGCACCGGCAACAGGATGAAGGGCAGGGCGCTGCTCATGATGCGCGAGAGCGAATAGGTGCTGCCGATCGCTGTCGAGCGCACGCTGGCGGGGAAAATCTCGGCCTGGTACACGTGGTAAGCGTTGCTGAACACATTCGATGCGCATGTTGTCAGTACGCCGAAGCAAACGATCAGCGCGGCCTGCCCCGAGTACGCGAAACCAAGGCCAAAAATGCCGATGGAGATCAGCGAGGCGATCACGAGCGTGCGGCGCTCGATCCAGTTGAGCAGCGGCACGGAGAGCAGCGAGCCGATCGGGTAGCCGAGGAACGAGAGGGCCACGAACAGCGTGCTGCCCGTCACGTCGATGCCGCGGCTCTTCACGACGACGCCTGCAAGCGTACCGAAGCCGTAGTAGCCGAAGGCCTGGAACAGGTGAAACACGACGAGCATGACATAGCGCTTGTCATAGGGCGCGCGCCGCAGCAGGGCAATGCGTTCGGCGAGGCTCAGCGGATGCTGGCGCGTTTTCGGCTCGGCAAAGCGCTTCGGCATCGGCGCGCCGGCGCTTTGCGCGAAGCGGCCCAGCATCGCATAGGCCTCGTCGGCGCGGCCTTGCGCCAGCAGCCAGCGTGGGCTTTCCGGCAGGCGATGCTGCACGGCCAGCACGAACAGGGCGCCAAGGCTGCCGATGGCGAGGATGATGCGCCATCCCGCAATGCCGGCAGGATGGATCGGATTGAGCCAAACCGCGAGGAAACCGACCAGCGGCACCGCGACGTACGAGGTGGTATAGGCCCACGCGGCCATCCGGCCGCGTTTCTCCTTCGGCAGGATCTCCGAAAGGAAGCTATCGGCCACGGGATAGATCGCGCCGACGCCCACGCCGGTCAGAAAGCGGCAGACCACGAGCATGGTGGCGTCCACGGAGAACGCTGCGAGCAGCGAGAACGCGCTGTACCACACGAGCGTGAACAGGAAGGCGCGCCGGCGGCCGATGCGGTCGGCGAGACTGCCGAGGAAGAGCGAGCCGAAGAACATGCCGACGAAGGCCGAGGCCAGCAAGAGCTTGAACGCGAGGCTGTGCGCATCGAGTCCGTATTCGTTCTGCAGCGCGGCGCCGATCGAACTGACGAGGAAGATCTCGTACATGTCGAAGAAGAGGCCAATGCCGATCACCCACACCACGAAGCGGTGCAGCGCGCCCACGGGCATGTCGTCCATGAAGCTGCTGAGCGTGACGCCCTGGTGGCCTGGCAATGGGGCTTCCGCGGCGAGCGGGCGGTGTGGCGCTTCGCCCGGCGCGCTGCCGCCCAGGTCGAGGGGATGGCTGTTCATGCTGTCTCCGGTATTTTCGATGCCGCGTCACGAGCCGCGGTCGGGGCGCAAATCCGTACGAACGGTACGGAGAAGGCGTGATGGCAAGTGTGGGAGATTTTCGCGAGCGCGAAAATTGAGGAAGGGTGAAGCGTGCTTTCCCGCGGGGAAAGGCTGGGGCGGGGCGGCGCGTTATAGCCGCGCCGTTGCGCCCGAAATGCGTCTGGCTTTGCTTGCTTATGCGATCGCGAGGCAGATGCCGGTTCAGATCTGCAGCCGCTCGAGAACTTCAAGGAAGAGCAGCACGGCAATGAGGATGCCGATCCACCTTACCGTCAGTCTGAGGTTGAGGAGCGTCGGTCCCAGCGAGCTCACGGCTTCCGCGACGACCTTCGCCGCCCCCGCCGGGTCGCTGCTCGCCGCCGAGCCACGCAATGAAGCCGTCGCAAAGTCGATGCGCAGATGGGTGACATAGCCAGTCGCTATGTTCGGCCATTCGACCGTGTCGTCCCCTTCATCGGGCCGCAGAAAGAGCCGGGGCTGGCGTGACGGCTCGGCCGCGGGATCTTCGGACGTATAGAGGTGCCGCATGGCCAGACCCAGCTCTACCGCGCCAAGCTGGCCGTCCGAGATCGCCTTCGCCAGCACCTGCAGGCAGGCAGGGGGAATGTGGCACGCGAGCCACCACCGATCGGGCTCTCCGGTCTCGTCATCGGCGGCATTGAAGCCCAGCCGGGCGGTGCCGAGCGCCACATCGGACATCGAGTTGCCCAGTTCGTCTTCCAGTGCGCGCAGGCCAAGCCGGTCGGCCGTGCTGACGTCGCGGGCTTCGAAGCTTACCTGAAGCACGCGCGTCGCCAGCTGCGGAAAGCCAATGATCGCAAGCTCCTGGCCGTCGAGATGCGCCGCGCCGTGGAGCGACGTGGACAGAACCGGCTGCCGGTCCTGATCCAGCGGCTCGACGAGTTGCTGCGCCACCTGAAGCTGTTCCAGCTTCAACCACATCGACGTGGTGGGGTAGTACGTCCGCTTCGCGCTTGCCAGCTCGACGAGTTCAAGAGCGTGATCGTTGCGTTCGACGAGATTCACCGCCGCTCTCTTTTCCAGAAAATCCATGTTCCCCCCCACGCCGCCAGGTCCCTCGCCGGCATGAGACCGGGAGGTGAGTGCCGTCCGTCTGACCGCGTGATCGAGAATCGTCCGCGGTATTCCGGTTTGCGCGTGATGTGAATAGGGGGGATTGTACCCATCGGAAAGTTCGCCGCTATATGCCACAGGGCACATAAGAACGACATTTCAATCCTCAGATTGATTCGAAGAATCACGTCGATTCGAAATGAAAATGAAAGCCATGACGGTACACGAGCGTTCCCCTTGCAGACCGGAATCGAGGCATGACGCGCCGCTTGTGTTGGCCAGGACACACTCCATCGCCCGTCAGGACCACGGCCGCGCAACGCGATGGGTTTGCCCTACTGCAAGTGTAGGGAGGTAACCCATCGCAGGCTCCGCTGCCGATATCCAGAATCCACATACGGGTCAGTGTGACGAATGCATCAGCCCGCAACTGCAGTCGAGCGTGACGTTCAGCGCCTGACGCGCTGCTTGACCCCAAGGACGGAGGTCATATGTTCAGCATCCGCATGTGTCGCAATAGCGTGGCAGCCCTGCTATGCATGATGTTTGCGATCCCCTCATTTTCCCAATCGTTCATGGTTCAATGCCCGCCGACCACGCCGTCTCATCCGTCGGCGCTGCCCGCGGGCGCCGGCGAACCGCCGTACACGGGACCGTCCTTCACGGGCCAAACCTCGGCATCGACCGGTGTCGTCAACGGCGCCATCAAGTGCCAGCAGATCTCGGGTGGCGACGGCTATGCGACGATGGCCAACGGCGTGCAGACCTATCTGTTCGCGTTCGGGCCGTTGTCCGGTCTTGCCGACATCAAGGCCGGATTGCCCGGCACGCAGTTCGCCTCGGTGTTCAACACCGTCGGCGATCCGAGAACGGATCCGACCTACAACGGCGCGGTCGGTCTCACGCCCGATCCGGAATCGACGCCGCCCGGCCAGCTCACGGGCCATGTCGACCCGCGGCCGATCATGGACATCGGCGTGATGAACGGCAACGAGCCCGCGCCGATGATGGCGATCGACGAGGATGACGAGTTCTTCCTCACGCTCACGAACGTCGGCATGATCATGCGCCCCGACCTGTTCGAGAAGCACACGGTGCACTTTCACGGCTATCCGAATGCCTCCTCGTTCTACGACGGCGTGCCGGACGCCTCGGTCGCGATCAACATCGGCGCGAGCTTCACGTACTACTACCTCGCGCCGGATGCGGGCACCTACTTCTGGCACTGCCACATCACACCCCCGGAGCACCTGCAGATGGGCATGGTCGGCCAGATCTTCGTGCGTCCGCGTCAGAACCGCGTGCCCGCGGGCAAGTCGCTGTATCAGTCGCTGGTTTTGCAGCAGCAGGATCTGCGCACGCGGTGCGGCACCGACATTCTCTGCACGACGCCGCTGCCGCCACAGAACGGCGTGCTGCACGTGAACAATTTGAGCGGGACGCCCACGCTCTACGCATACAACGACGGCGATGGCTCGACCGCCTATGACGTCGAGTATCCGGTGCAGATCCATGGCTTCGATCCGAACTTCCACTTCGTCGGCATGACGTTCAATCCGGAGCCCTTCACCGACATGAAAGACAAGTTCTTCATGCTGAATGGCCGCAGCTATCCGGACACCGTCAATCCGAATGCGCTTTCGACGCCCGCGTCGGACGGCGTGCCGCGCTTCTCGCAACCGCTGCCGTCGCTGATCAATATCCCTGTCGGCGGCAAGGTGCTGCTGCGCATCTCGGACCTCGACGTCACCGAATATCAGACGCTCGCCTCGCTCGGCATTCCGATGCACGTGGTCGCGCTCAATGCGCGGCTGCTGCGCGACATGGCCGGCAACGACATGACCTACTACACGAACTCGATCACGCTCGGCGGCGGGGAGTCGCTCGACCTGATCCTCGACGCCACCGACACGACAAAGTATCAGTCAGGGCAGGTCTTCTACCTGTACACGCCGAATCTGGACCATCTGGCGAACGACCAGGAAAACTTCGGAGGACTGATGACCGAGGTGCACATCTGCAGGTCGGTGGATCCGAAGACGAAGGTCTGCACGCTATGAGACGCATCATGCACGCGATAAAGACGGTTCATGGCTGCCCTGCCATGGACCCGGCCAGGAAGTCCTGCACTTAGGAGAAGAGCCGTGGGACACATCACTTACCGCATAGCGATCGCGACCCTCGCGCGCCTCGGACGGCTTGCACGGTTCGGCGTGGCGGCGCTCGCGGCGCTCTTCTGCATGCAGGTGCATGCGGCCGCGCCTGGCATCACGGGCACGCATTTCGACCTGCGCGCCGAGGCGAGCCGCATCACCCAGCCGGACGGCAATAGCGTCTATTCATGGGGCTACGGCTGCAATACGGCGCCGGCCGGATTTTCGCCGCCCAATATCGCCGGTGCGAATTGTCCGACCATGCAGATTCCCGGCCCGACGCTGATCGTCAACCAGGGCGACATCGTCACGGTGACGCTCACCAACAATCTGCCGGCGGCGGCGGGCAACACGTCGATTCTCTTTCCCGGGTTTGACGTATGCATGGGGACGATCGACCCGACGACGAGGCTCTGCTCCGGCACGCCGACGGGCGTGCAGGGCCTGCTCACGCGAGAGGCGTCCCACACCGTCACGGTCACCTACAGCTTCATCGCCGCTACGCCGGGCACGCACGCGTACTACAGCGGCACGCAGGGCGATCTGCAGATCGAAATGGGCATGTATGGCGCGGTCATCGTGTTGCCGACGTCGTCGCCCGGTACGCTCGCCGTGCCGACCGGCTGCAACCCGATCCAGGGGACGCGCAAGCTGCTGGACGGCCAGCCCGACTTCCGCAATGCCGCGGCGGCCTACAACCACAGCGCAGCGTGCTACGACCGCGAGTATCTGTTTCAGTTTTCCGAAATGGATCCGCGCATTCATGCACAGGCGGAGCAACAGGCCAGCAACGCTTGCACGAGTCCGACCGGCTGCATGACGGTCGAGACGGAGCCGTATCATCCAGCGTACTTCATGGTCAACGGACGCTCGATGCCGGACGACATGGACCCGAACTACGCGGCGCAATATCCGAATCAGCCATACAACGGCAACCCGCACATGCACCCCGGCGAAATGGTGCTGCTGCGGATCATCGGCACGGGGCGCTGGCAGCATCCGTTCCATGAGCACGGCAATCACGTGCGCGTGCTCGCGCGCGACGGCAACATGCTGCTCGCCAGGTCCGACGCGACCAAGGTCGCCGGCCCGCTGCTGTTCACGACCACGACGACACCGGGCCTTGCGATGGACGGGATCTTCTACTGGACGGGCAAGGGGCTCAACTGGGACGTCTATGGGCACTATCCCGGCGACGGCAGCGTCTGTATCCCGGATGCAAACGGCTACTACACGCAGGATCCGACGGCACCGAACTATTACGAGTGGTGCGCGGACCACAACAAGGCGCTCGAAACCCATCCGTTCGGCAAGGTGGGAAGCGGCGGCCCGGTGACGCTGCCCGACTCGCACGTGCTGACCAACGGCTTCTGGTACGGCGGCAGCCCCTATCTCGGCCCCGATGCGACCATGCGCGCGACTTCGCCCACGGGCACGACGCCGCCAAGCGGCACGTCGGTGAATCCACCGCAAACGGAAGCCGGCTTTGCATTCATGTGGCACTCGCACAATGAACGTGAGATCACCACGAACAACATCTTCCCTGGCGGAATGATGATGATGATGCTCGTTGATCCGCAAGCATTCCTGATCGACGAATCGAACTAGAGGCGGGGAGAACGGCGATGAGATCCACCACACTCAAGGCAAATCTGTTAGGTATGCTTAAGGCGTCGATTGCCGCTTCCGTTTTGCTGGGCGCGAGCGGGATGGCATTCGCCCAGGCATCCGTCAATCTCACTGCGAAGGCCACCACGGCCGTGATGCCCGACGGGCAGGCCGTGCCGATGTGGGGTTACGGCTGCACGGCGGCCGCTGCGCCTGCCACGTGTACGGCGGCGAACCCCGGGGCAGGGGCGAACTGGTCGCCCGTCGTCATCACGGTGCCGCCTGGGCCACTCACGATCAATCTCAACAACAGCCTGCCCGGCTCCGTGCCGACCTCGCTCGTGATCGTCGGGCAACTGGGCGGCGGTCTGGGCACGACGGCGACGAGCATGCCGAGCCCGACGCACCCCACCCAGACCGCGACCACGTGGCCGACCGCCGCCGCCGCGCCCGGCGGGGCGACGTTCACGCCGCCGACGCAAGCGGCCCGCGTGCAGTCGTTCGCGACCGAAGTCGCGCACGGCAGCACCACTGCACTCACGTGGAGCAACCTGAACCCCGGCACCTATCTGATCGAGTCGGGCACGCACCCATCGATCCAGGGGCCGATGGGGCTCTATGGCGTGCTGGTGGTGAGAACGGCGGCCAACGGCACGACGCCTGCACAGGCGTATCCGGGCATCAGCTACGACACCGACGTGCCGCTCGTGCTGAGCGAAATCGATCCGGTGCAGAACACCGCGGTCGCCTCCGCGGTTGCGACCCCGGGCTTCAGCGAAACCCTGTCCTGGTCCGGGCAGCCGGGCGGCTGCGGCGATTCGAAGTCGACCTCGTTCGGCACCTGCTATCCGCCCACGGTGAACTACGATCCGCGCTACTACCTGATCAACGGCGTCTCGTTCGACCGCACCAATCCGGGCGCTTCGACGTTCGCCGCGACGAGCGCAGCGACCACCGGGCCGGTGATGCTTCGCTTCGTCAACGCGGGTCTGCGCATGCACGTGCCGGCCGTGGTCGGCGCGCAAACCGGCACGACCCCGGTCTCCGGCTTCGCGTTGATCGCCGAAGACGGCAACGTGCTGCCCGGCAATCCGCGGATCCAGTCGGAAGTGTTCATGGCGGCCGGCAAGACCTATGACGCGCTGGTCAACATGCCGGCCGCAGCCGCTTCCGCGCTGCCGGTGTTCGATCGCGAACTGAGTCTGTCGACGAACAACGCGCGTGACGGCGGCATGCAGGGTTACATCAGCGTGAACAACTCCACCGCGGCGTCCGCGGCCGCCGTGGCGAACGCTTCGGTCACCGGTTCCACCTATTTCTTCGTACCCGGCAAGACGCTGACCGTGTCCGACCCGGCTAGAGGCGTGGCGGCGAAGGACGCCAACGTCTACGGCGTGCAGGTGAAGACGCCACCGACTGGCGGCTCGCTCACGCTGAACCCGGACGGCACGTTCGTCTACACCCCGAGTCAAGGCACGACGGCCGACAGCTTCGTGTACCAGGCGAACGGCAACCCGAACGCCGCGGCGACGGTGACGCTCACTGCGTGCACGACGGGCAACGGGTGTCAGTCCGGACCGCCCACGGCCGGTAATGCCGCTTATACAAGCAACGTCGCCTCGCGGCTGCAGATCTCCGAGCCCGGTGTGCTCACGTACGCCAGCGATCCGAATGGCCTGCAGCTCACCGCGACGCTGGTCGGCACCCCTTCGGGCGGCTCTGTCACGCTGAATCCGGACGGCTCCTTCACGGCGAGCCCGGCAACGGCGCCAATGGGCAGCGCGGCGTCCGCGAGCGTGACGTTCCAGTACAAGGCGGTGAATGCGCAGAATACGGCGAGCAACACGGCGAGCGTGACGGTGACGTTCAAGGGCGGCAGCGGACTCGTCGTCAACGTACTCGATGCGCCCAGCACGCAGCCGGGCAAGACGCCGGTGAAGATCAGCGACTACCGCTGGATCATCGAGGAAGACCGCACGTTCCAGATCGATCCGGCGTGCCAGGTGAATTCGCCCACGCGTCCGGCGACGTGTCCGCCGCTGCCTGTGCCGAGTCTCGGTGCAAACTTCCATACGAGTTACATGCCGGTGGTGGCGGCAGGCTGTGTCGGCGTCGCCGCGTGCGAAGCGGGGCAGACGGTCTACGACCCGGTCAGCCAGACCCACCTGCCGGCGGTGTGCGACGTCGGCAACGGCGTGTGCCGGACCACGGCGGCGCAGCAGGTGCCGGTGGATCCGTCGCAGGTGGCGCTCGATCCGAAGAAGCGCTATTACATTTCGATCCTGCCGGGCAACGCGTACAACTCGTTCACGAACGGCGGCGGCGTTCCGCAGCCGGTCGACCCGACCAACCCCTCGGGCGCGCAGCGGCAGTTCGACATTTCCAAAGACTGTCCGGGCGTCGCGAACTTCGCGCCGGGCACGGGCAAATGCGGCAACGGCATGGGCGGCGCACCGATCGCGGCCGGGCAGACTTCGGTCAATGTGTTGCTGGAGGAATCGCCATTCCCGACTGCGAAGGTTTCCGTGTTCGTGTTCGAGGACGACGCACCGCTGAACGGCGAAGTGGACGTGAGCGGCGGCACCGACACCTTCGGCTCGGCGCGCGAACCGGGACTCGGCGGCTTCGAGATCAAGCTGTGGGACGACGCGGGCGGCAGCGGCCAGCCGACCGGCCAGATGACCTACGACATGTTCAACATGCCGCTGTCCAACTCGCTGCAAGGCACGATCGATCCGGTCAGCGGGCTCAACGCGTGCCCGATTTCGACATCGACCGATGGCCTCGTCGGCATGATCCCGACCTGCCCGAAATACGAGTCGGATGGCAAGACGCTGTCGCCGCTCGTTGGTCAGGCCATCATTGCGAACCTGATGCCGGGCCGGTACGGCATCATCGCGACGCCCGCTGCTGACCGCATCGCGCGAGGCGAGGAATGGCTGCAGACGAACACGCTGGACGGCGAGAAGGCCCACGACTCGTTCATCAAGATCGGCGGCCCTGCGTACTTCCAGGAATTCGGTCCGGCGGGCTTCCACGTGTCGATCGGCTTTGCGAATCCGAAGATCATCAACGCGCGGCTGCCTTTGCTGTGCGCCACCTCGAGCTGCAACAACGGGCTCAAGGGCCGGGTGACGAACCTGCACTACAGCCGTCCGCCCGACGAGCACCTCTATGGCAGCCAGTCGCGCAAGCCGTTGAGCTTCACGCAATGCTACGTGAGCGTGGGCGATCCGGACGGTGAAGACTACGCGTTCACCAAGTGCAACGCGGACGGCACGTTCAGCTTCACGGGCCTGCCTGCCGGCATAACCCGAATCACGGTGTTCGACCAGTGGAACGACCAGATCGTCGACGGGCTCGCATCGGCCGTGACGCTCGGCGGCGGTACGGTGACGGACGCGGGAGATATCGCGGTGCTTCAGTGGCAGACGAATCTCTATACGCGGACCTTCCTCGACACGAACGGCAACGGCGTGGGGGACCCGAGCAAGCCAGGTCTCGCGCTATTGTCGACCAACATTCGCTTCCGCGACGGCAGCTATTCGGATTTCAACGTCACGGACGGGAGCGGCTATGCGTCGTTCAACGAAGAGTTCCCGTTGTTCAACTGGTACGTCGTCGATACCGACCTGACGCGCTTCAAGCAGAGCGGCGTGCACGTCGTCTATGACGCGGGCGGTCCGCCGGACGGCACGCCGGGCGGCGGCAAGTCGACGATCGCCGCGAACTTCGCGAACACGCTGGAATCGGTCCATCTGCCCACGAACCTGCGGGTGCCGGGCGCGGTGTACTGCAACGACGCGGACTGCAACGACCGCTCGGGCTCGAATCCCTCGACCGGCCGGGTCGATCCGCCGTGGGTGACCACGATGGGCTGGCAGGGCTTCTCGGGCCAGAGCTCGTTCGTCGAGTTCGGCAAGACGCCCTACGCGGCGAATGAGAACGGCGGCATCCACGGCGAAGTCGTCTATGCCTCCACGCGCCCGTTCGACGATCCCACGTTGCTGATTCACACGAAGTGGACGCCCAACGTGCCGAACGTCACGGTGAACCTGTATCAGGAAGGCGTTGCGGCGGACGGCTCCACGAGCCTGAAGCTCGTCGACACGACGAAGACCGCGAGTTGGGACGACTGGGCCCAGGGGTTCCGTTCGGACGGCGTGCCGAACATGAACTGTCCGGGCCAGAGCACCAGCGATCCGTACTTCTACACGCTGCGGAACACGCCGAACTGGCTCGACCCGCAGCAGCGAGCGCTGCCGAACAACTCGCAGTTCAAGTGCTATGACGGCATGCACGTGTTCAACCAGGTGCAGCCGGCGCCGTTCGACGGCATGTACCAGTTCCCGAGCGTGACGGGCCGCGATCCGCATAGCGGCCTGCCGACCGGCACCAACTGCACGATCTGCAGCGCCAATCCCACGAAGGACGGCACGCAGATGCTGCCGCCCGGCAAGTATGTGGTCGAGATCATCGTGCCGCCGGGCTACGAACTGGTGAAGGAGGAGGACAAGAACATCCTGATCGGCGACAACTACATCGCACCGGTTACGCAGCAGTTCGGCGGCATCGGCGACATCTTCATCCTGCCCGACCAGGCGGCGATGAACTCCACTTACAACCGGAACAACCCGCAGAATCCGACCTCGAATCTCGGCTCCACCCCGCATGCCGAAGGCGACACCGGCTCCGTCGAACGCTTCTGGCCGTGTGTCGGCGAACTGCGGATCGTGCCGGACTACATCAGTCTGTTCCCGGGTTCGCAGGAAGTCTCGCCGTTCGCGGGGGCTTCGCGGAATCTGTGCGACCGCAAGGAGGTGGAGCTCACCGACCAAAGCGCGGTGCTGGCGAAGTTCTGGATCTTCAGCTCGACGCACGTCGCCGCACACTACACCGGCTTCATGCTGGACGATTTCTCGTCGGAGTTCGATCCGTATTCGCCGCAGTTCGGCGAGAAGTTCGCAGTGCCAAACGTGCCGGTGTCGTTCAAGGACTTCGCGGGCAATGAAATCTCGCGCACCTATTCCGACCAGTGGGGCATCTTCAACGGGCTGACCTACTCGACCTGGCAAGTCAACCCGCCGAACCCGACGGGCTACGCGCCGACGATGATGGTCGCCTGCATGAACGATCCGTACAAGCCCGACCCGGCGCATTCCGGCCAGACCATCAAGGACCCGCTCTATAACCCGGCATATAGCCAGTTCTGCTACGAGATTCCGTTCATGCCCGGACAGACCCAGTACATGGATACGCCGGTGGTGCCCGTCCAGGCCTTCGCGGACGGGTATAACCAGGTGGACTGCGCCTATCCGGACGGCACGCCGGGCATTGCCTCCGTGACGGGCGACGCGATTGCCGGCAATACGTCCGCGGGCAGCAACGGCGGCGCGGGCCCGTGGGTCAGTGGACCCTTGAAGACACTGACGATCACGTCGGTCGGCAGGCAGCAGGTGCCGAACCATGCGTACACAGGTCCAGCTGCCACCGCCGCGCCGTTCAACCAGAAGTTCATCACGCGCAACTACGGTTTCGGCCAGCAACGGGGCGTCGTGACGATCGCGGGCATCCCGGCGCCGGTGACGTCGTGGAGCGACGCGAAGATCACCGTGGTCGTGCCGCCTCTGCTCGGTCCCGATGCGGCCTGCACGATGCAGCAGCGCGGCGTGACGACGCCGACCCAGTGCGGCCAGCTCGTCGTCACCGCAGCCAGCGGCAAGCGCTCGATCGATGCGGTCACCGTGACGATCGGCGGCAAGGCGCCCACCTACGTGGGGGGCGAGAACACGGCGGGCAATGCAATCCAGACCGCAATCGACCATGCCACCGCCGGCGACATGATCGTCGTCGGTCCCGGGACTTACAAGGAGATGCTGCTCATGTGGAAGCCGGTGCGGCTGCAAGGCGTGGGGGCAACGTCCGTGACGGTCGACGCCAATCCGCATCCGTCGGGCAAGCTCGACCCGTGGCGCAGGCAGATAGGGTGCCTGTTCGGCGATGCGCTGAACGGCGGCCTGATCTCCGCGAGCAATCCGTACGATCCGACCGGCGCGTACAGTTGCCTCGCCTCGATGCAGCGCAAGATCGACGGGATTCCGTTCGAGCCGACTTCCGGCTGGGATTTCAACCTCAACGGCAACCTCGCGGAGACGCTGATCGAGCCGACGCTGATGGGCGCGTACGAAGGCGCGGCCATTACCGTGCTCGGCAAGGGCGTGAAGGACGTGCTGGTGGGCGGGGTGCTGACCCAGGACCAGAACTGCGTCGCGAACGGCATCTGCACGCCGCTCACCAACAGCGCCGCGGACTGCAATACCTATCAGAGCAACTTCCTGTGCAACCCGTCGCGCATCGACGGCATGTCGTTCACGAACAGCTCGCAAGGCGGCGGCGGTATCTACCTGCATGGCTGGAACCACTACACGGAGGTATCGAACAACCGCGTCTTCTCCAACGCGGGAACGCTCACGGGCGGCATCATCGTCGGCCAGGTCGAGGTGCCCGACGGTAACATCGCGGCGAATAACGCGACCCAGTTGCCGTTCCAGTACAACGTCCACGTGAACGTGCACAACAACCAGGTCACGTCGAACGCTTCGTACGGCGACGAAATCAACTCGACCACGCCGTCTTCGGCAGGAGGAGTGACGTTCTGTTCGGGCGCCGACTACTACAAGTTCAACTACAACTGGGTATGCGGCAACATCAGCAGCGGTGACGGCGGCGGCGTCGCGCACTTCGGCTTCAGCTACAACGGCGACCTGTCGCACAACTGGATCCTGTTCAATCAGAGCAACAACCCGACGCTGCCGACGTACGGCGGCGGGCTGATCGTTCAGGGTGTGCCGCCCGACGGCACCTTCTGCGAGAACTCGGCCACCGACGTCGACTGCGCGCCGCAGCTCTCGGACGGCGCGGGCCCGGACATCACGATCGACGGCAACCTGATCGTCGGCAACACGGCGGAAAGCGGCAAGGGCGGCGGCCTGCGGCTGCAGAACGTCAACGGCACCGACGTGCAACGTAGTCCGAACGACAGCTCCAGGTGGTATCGCGTGAAGGTGACGAACAACATCATCGCGAACAACGTGGCGGGCTGGGCGGGCGGCGGCGTATCGCTGCAGGATGCCGTGGCGGTGAGCTTCATCAACAACACGGTCGTCTCGAACGACTCGACGGCGACGGCCGGTGTGCTGTTCAACACCTCCGCTGCGACCCAGGCCAATGTCGGGCCGCCGAACTGCACGACCTCGGGTTCGGAAACGACGTGCCAGCCGACCACGACGTCGCAGTACGAGCCGGCCGGCCTCGAGACCGCGCGCCACACGCAGAACCTGGTGGCGGCATTCACGAGGCCGAACGTGAAATGCCCGGCGGGCCACCCGGACTGCACGACGTTCTCGAACCCGGTGCTCACGAACGACCTGTTCTGGCAGAACCGCACGTTCTACATCACGGTGGGAGGACTGGATCCGGGCATTGCGGGGCTGCAGAACGTGGTCACGCTCAATCCGTCGCTGAATCAGGCCGGGCACGCCACGGGCTACTGCGATCCGAAGGCGGTCTACTGGGACATCGGCGCGTTCGGCGACACCGGAGCCGCCAACCATGGGTCCGGTCTGACGATGAACCCGCAGTACTCGATCCTGACCGACGCCGGCGATTATCCGAACGCGAACAACAGCGGATCGAATCCGGACGTCGTGCATCAGTACTGCAACGGTGCGCGCGTGCCGCCGGAGGCGGGTGGCATCGGCATCACGGTGCCCCCGGGCATTGCGGACACGGTGCTGCCGAATCCGTTGTTCAGCCTGCTGCCTTCGGCGACGCCGGACGAGGGCAACAACTGGATCAACATGTCGTACGGTCCGCTGTCGCTGTTCAACGAGGCGCGCACGGGCGCGCAACGCAACACGCTGCTTGGCAACTACACGATCCCGGGGACCTCGCCGGCGGTCAACCATGCCACGGCAGCGGGTGCGCCGAATCGTGACATCTTCGGCACGCCGCGGCCGCAGCTGGGTGGCTACGACATCGGCGCAGTCGAGTTCGTGAGGCCCGGCGTGTTCGCCTCGCAGCCGTATCCGCTCGCGCTTGGCGTCAACGATCCGGTGACGCTGCTCGGATTGTTGCAGGGGATCCTGCCAAACGCCGCGAACAGCGGAGGGCTGCCCGGCATCGGAGGCGCACAGGGCAATCAGGGCCAGCCTGCGCTGCCGGTAGGCACGCCGCCCGCAGTCACGACGCCGGCGGGTCTGAAGACACTGGGAGCGTTGCCATGAGCCAGCGTCTGCGCCGGACGCCGCGGGTCGTGCTGCTGGCCGGCAGTATCTGTCTCGTCGCCGCCTCGCTTCAGCCGGCGGTCGGCGAGGCCGGTGCGAGCGCGGCGGCGAAGCAGTCGCCGTACTCGCCGGCGAGCCTGCCGCAGCGCGCGCGGGGCTATTACGAACTGATGCAGGGCATCGACCACCTGAGCGTGCGCCGCACGGCGTCGGGCAACCTGATCCGCTTCAGCTATCGTGTGACGGACCCGGTGGCCGCGCGGCCGCTCGGCGAAAAGACCGCGACAGCCGTGATGTTCGGACGCACGAGCCATGCATTGCTCGAAATCCCGGTGATGGACAAGGTTGGGGCGCTGCGCCAGAGCGGTCCGCTGGAAACCGGTCAGGAGTACTGGATGGTGTTCTCGAACAAGGGCGGTCTGATCAAGGCCGGGGAGCGCGTCGACGTATTCGTGGGGTCGTTCCACATCGACGGGCTGATAGTCGAATGAATGCACAAGCGCTTTTCACGCGCAGACGAAGAGGAGATGACTCATGAACCGCTTTCTTTCGCTGGCGATCCGGACCGCGTCGGTGGTGACGCTCGCGGCAAGTGCTCCCCTCGCGCTCGCGGGGTCTTCTGCGGCGAGCGCCCAGACTGCGGGCGCGGCGCACGTGAGTGCCGCGCAGATCGTCGAGCGCAACGTCGCCGCGCGCGGCGGCCTGCAGGCGTGGCACGCGGTCAACACGATGACGATGTCGGGGCAGCTCGAGGCGGGCGGCACGAAGAACACCAAACTTCCTTTCACGATGACGCTCAAGCGCCCGCGCAAGAGCCGTATCGAGGTCCGCTTCAACGACCAGACGGCATTCCAGGTCTACGACGGCGCGCAAGGGTGGAAGGTCAGGCCGTTCCTCGGCCGCAATGAAGTGGAGCCCTACACGCCCGCGGAGGCCAAGGCGGCCGCGTCGTGGGCCGAACTGGATGGGCCGCTCATGGACTATGCGGCGAAAGGCACGCGCATCGACGTGCTCGGCATGGAAATGGTCGAGGGCCACCGCGCGTATGTGCTCAAGTTGACGATGAAAGACGGCACGTCGCGCCGCGTATGGATCGATGCGGCCAGCTTTCTCGAACTGAAGGTCGACGGCGATGCGCGCAAGCTCGACGGCAAGATGCACAACGTTGCGATCTTCTATCGCGACTATCGCAAGGAGGGCGGCCTCGTCATGCCGCATACGCTCGAAACGGTTGTCGTCGGCGCAAGAGGCACGCACAAGCTGATCATCGATAAGGTTGCGCTGAACCCGCAGGTGGACGACACCGCGTTTGCCAAGCCGCAGGTCACGGTGGCGAAAGTCACGCACCCCGCACCGGTCGTCAGCGCGAACCCAGCGCTGAGCCCGCGTCCGGCGGCGAGTGCGAACCCAGGCGCAAATGCAGGGGCGCACCCGGGCCCGCGCCAGAGCGCAAGCCATTAGCCGCTGGGTGCCCCATGAGGTTGACGGCCATGAAACCAGTCGCAGTATGGGTGCTCGCCGGCAGTGTCGCCGCGGTCGTGTTCGCGGGAGAGCAGATCCCCGCGCACGATCTGAGTGCCGATGAGATCGTCCAGAAGAACGTCGACGCGAGAGGCGGGCTCGACGCGTGGCGCAAAGTCCAGACCATGATCTGGTCCGGTCACGTGGATAGCGCCAATGCGCCCGCGCCGGACCTGCCGTTTGTCCTCGCCATGAAACGCCCGAACAAGACACGCTTCGAGGTCACTGTGTACAACCAGAAGTCCGTGCGCGTATTCGACGGTAAACAAGGCTGGAAACTGGGCCCGAACGGCATGGGCAGCGCGACGCCGCGGCCGTACTCGATGGACGAGGCGACGTCCGCGCGCGACGAGCAGGTGATCGACGGGCTCCTGATCGACCATGAAGCGAAGGGCGTCACCGTTACGCTCGAGGGCAAGGATCAGGTGGGCGGGCGCGATGCGTATCGCCTTGCCGCAAAGCTGCCTTCCGGTGTGATCCGCCATGTGTGGATCGACGCTCAAACGTTTCTCGACGTGCAGGTCGACCGCCAGGTGCGCACGCCGCGTGGGCAGACGGTCGTCGTGGACGTGAACTACAGCGACTTCAGGAGCGTCGAGGGGCTGCAGATACCGCTCGAGATCGAGAGTGGGGCACCGGCGTCCGACAAAAAGGACAAGCTCACCATCGACAAGGTGTCGCTCAATCCGGCGCTGGACGATGGCATCTTCACGAGACCCGCACCGCCGCAGATGCACCGCAAATCGGTTTCGATCGACGTCGATGCCTCGCCGGCGCTGCCCGGCGCGGGACATCCGTCGCCCTGATCATGAAGCGCACGGCAAGCGGGCCGAGAGGCCGCACACGGGCACCGTCGCGGGCGACGCGATGGTTGGCTCCATGCGCGTTGCTCGCCGCGCTGATCGTGCCTGTGCGCGAGGCGCGTTGCGCGCCTGCCGCCCCACCGGTCGCGACGGCGAGCGCCGGGCAGGCGCTCTATCAGCAGGGCGTACTGGGTTCGGGCGAAGCGCTCAAAGCGATGCACGACGGGGGCGTGCACCTGCAAGGCGCGGCCGCGGCCTGTGTGAACTGTCATCGACGCAGTGGCCTCGGCTCGCGGGAGGGCAACAGCAGCATTCCGCCAATCAGCTGGCGCTACCTCGTCGAGCCGCGCACGCAAACTCCGGAGGATCGCGACTTGCCGTACGTTCCCGGGATGCGCGCCGAACGTGAACCGTACACCGAGGCGACGGTCGCCCGCGCGATTCGCGAAGGCATCGACTCCGAAGGCAAGCCGCTCAGCAGCCTGATGCCGCAGTACGCGCTGAACGACGCCGATATGCAGGCGCTGATCGGTTATCTGAAGCAGCTCGATCGGCGCAGGCCGACGGGTGTCACCGATACCGTGCTGCACTTCGCGACCATCATCACCCCCGATGCCGACCCGGTGAAACGCGCGGGCATGCTCGATGTGCTCACGCATTACTTCGCCGACAAGAACGTCTTTCCGCTCGGTGCGGTGCCGCCGTTGCGTTCGTCGCGCAAGATGATGTTCATGGTCAATCGCCGCTGGGAACTGCATGTGTGGGAGCTAAAAGGTCCGCCGGACACCTGGCGCGGGCAACTCACGCAGTTTCTGGCCCGGCAGCCGGTGTTCGCGGTGTTGTCGGGTCTCGGCGGCAAAAACTGGGCGCCGATTCACGACTTCTGCGAGCAGGAGGCCGTGCCGTGTCTCTTTCCCAACGTCGAGGTGCCGATCGAAAACGATCGCGACTTCTATTCCGTGTACTTCTCGAAGGGCGTGCTGCTCGAGTCGGAGCTGATTGCGGCGCGCATCGTCGATGAAACCGACGCGCCGCAGGCGCAGGGCACGAAAGAGGCGAAGGCGCCGACACACGTCTGGCAGGTCTATCGTACCGGCGACAACGGCGAACGCGGAGCGCAGTCGCTCGCCACGGCGCTGGCGGCTCACGGCATTGCGGTATCGAATCACGCACTCGCCCCGGGCGAGGGCATTGCAGGTGCGCTGCACGGCATACCGCGCTCGGATGTGCTTGTGTTGTGGCTGCGTCCGCCCGATATTGCGGCGCTCGCGCGGATCCCTCCAGCGACGCATACGGTGTTCATGTCGGGCCTCATGGGTGGGCTGGATAGTATCCCCTTGCCGACGAGCTGGCGCGGCGTCACGCGCCTTGCGTACCCGTTCGATTTGCCGGAAGGGCGGCGCGTGCGCGTCGACTATGCGTTCGGCTGGTTCTCGATCAGACAGATACCGATGGTGGCTCCCCAGGTGCAGGCGGACACCTACCTCGCCTGCGGTCTGCTCGCCGAGACCCTGAGCCATATGGTCGATGCGTTCGTGAGGGACTATCTGGTGGAGCGGGTTCAGGACATGCTCGAACGCCGCATCCTGACGGGCTACTATCCGCGCCTGACGCTGGCGCCGGGGCAGACATTCGCGTCCAAGGGCGGCTATATCGTTCGCTTTGCCGGGCCGGACCACATCAAGCTCGTCGCCGATGGGGACTGGATCGTGCCGTGAGATCGATGGCGCTTTGCGGGGCGTGTCGTGCATCTGCACACTTTCGAAGGAAAGCGGGAAGCTCAAATGCGACGCGTCTATCTTTTGCTGCCTACCGCACAGCGCGCGCGCGCGGTCGCCGGCGAACTGCTTTTGCATCGGGTCGAGTGGCGGCATATGCATGTCATCGCCAACGAGAATGTGTCGCTCGACGGCTTGCCGCAGGCATCGCTCGCGCAACGCAGCGATCTGCTTGCTTCGCTGGCTCGAGGCGCGGCAGTGGGCTGTGCGATCGGGCTGCTGGTGGCGCTGATTGCGCTTGTGTGCCCGCCCGAAGACGTACGGATTGCCGGCGGCACAGTGGTGATCCTCGCACTTTCGGGCGCAGGATTCGGCGCCGGGGTAGCGGCCGTGGTCGGCGTCGAGGTGCGCAATACGCGCTTGAAGCGCTTCGAAGAAGCGATCCTCCGCGGCGAGCTTTTGATGATGATCGACGTCCCGAAGGAGCGCGTGGAGGAGATCGAGGACATGATCGAGCTTCACCATGTACAGGCGCACGGCGAGGGATCGGACAAGACCATTGCCTTGTTTCGGTGACGTGTGCCCGCACGCGGTAGACAACGGAGGGAGAGCGTAGGACGCAGCACCGCTGCAAGTGTTCGCGTTCTACGTCGCAGAGGGCGTCCGGCCGGCTGAACTGGTCCCCAGTCGGCCGGTTCGCTATGCTCCGGGGCGTGCAATCAGGCTCAACTGGACGCGAGGAGCTGCTTGTAGCGCGCCAGCACGCGCGGAACGTACAGACGCGTTTCCGGCAGCGACGGCACGCGATAGCCGGCGCGAATCACCGCGTTTTCACCGGCGTTGTAGGCGGCCAGCGCGAGTTCCACATCGTCCTTGAACAGGTCGAGAAGAAAGCGAAGGTAGCGGGCGCCGGCCAGCACGTTGTCTCGTGGATTGAACATGTCGCCGTGCGAGAATCGCGCAGCGGTATCGGGCATCAACTGCATCAGTCCCAGCGCGCCTTTGTCCGAAACCGCCTTCGGGTTGTATCCCGACTCGATGTCGATCACCGCGCGAAGCAGTTCGGGTTGAACGCGAAAGGAGCGGCTCGCTTCGTCGATCACGTCCGCGTACAGGGGGGAGTCGGCGCCGCCCGATGACTTGCGCGACCGGCGCCTGGCGCCGGGTTCGCCTGGCGGTTCGCCCGCAACGATCACCTTCAATCCCGGCTTGCCGCGCACGTTCGTCAGAACGATGGCGCCGTTGCTGTCGACGGTGCCGAAAATTTGTGCGCACGCCGGTCCCGGCAACACCGCACCGAGCATCGCGAATGCGGCAATGATCGCGTTTCCGAAGCTGGATGACGGGTGGCAATGCATCGTTGTTTTCTCCTGCACCTGAATTGTGGTGGAAGAAAAAACGGCTCGGCAATGGGGCACCTCCCTACACTTTGTGACGCGAAAGCGCGCTCAAAAAGCGCATTGCAGAAACTTAACATTCGAAATAAATGGTAATGGACGGTAATCAACGGCAGCCGCTCCGCAGTCATGCCTGGCGCCTTGATTCTTCTCGCCGGATGCAAATATCATCGATCAATTTTCACGCAATGATAAAAATGAACCGGCTTCCTGCCATCCATTGCGGCAGCTAATCTTCTGGGGATTTAAAAAGGATTCGAAAATGAAACATTTTTCGGCACTCGACGCGCGGCCGGAATGTCCCAACAAGTGGAGATGCGCGCCGTTGCTTGCTCTGCGCGAAGTGGCGTGAACCTTGCGAAGGGCAGGTACACACAGTAACCCGAAAATAACACAAAGCTAACAGTTAGGAATTCGAATGTAAAGAGTGAAAGCTGTGTGGAAGGGAAGTATTTCGTCGAAGCGTTAATGCGGTGAAGACGGCCGAGGGCACGGGTACCGGGAGACAAGACGTGAACATGAAATGTCGCGTTGTAATCGCAGAGGATCACGATCTGCTGCGAAATGGTCTACGTTCGATGCTGTGTGCGCAAGCCGACTACGACGTCGTCGGCGAAGCGCGTGACGGCAAAGAGGCCTGCCAGCAGGCGATGACACTCGCCCCCCAACTGATCCTGATGGATCTGTCGATGCGGGGGATGAACGGCATCGACGCCAGCGCGACAATCAAACGGCGATCGCCGGGCATCCGGATCATCGCGCTCACGGTGCATCAAAACGAGGAGTACGTGCGGGAAGCGTTGCGTGCCGGCGTCGACGGTTACGTGCTGAAGGACGTCTCGTTCGAGGAACTGCTGGTCGCGATGCGCTCTGTCATGCAGGGCAAGAAGCATCTGAGTGCGGACGTCTACGGGTTTATGGTCGACTCGTTCGTCAGCGGCCGCGAAGCGCCCGCACCGAAGCATGCGTGGGATGTGCTGACGGCGCGCGAGCGCAGCGTGCTGAAGCTGATCGCGGAAGGACGCACCAACCGTCAGGTGGGACAATATCTGAACCTGAGTCCCAAGACGATCGAGAAGTATCGCGCGAGCATGATGCACAAGCTCCATATCGCCAACCTGACCGAACTGGTTCTCGTTGCGATGAGCATGGGTTTGCTGACGTCGCTCGCCGCCAAATGCGCTGAGCCGGATGTGGACGACGAGCATTTGCCGGAACGCGCCGATCCGGCGCCGGGCCCGGGGCCAGGCGGCGAAGAGCCCGAATGCAGGCTGGGCGAGACGGGAACCTGAATGCGGCGAGGGCGGCGCTAGCGCGTCCAGGTCGCGCAGACGAGGGTCCCGGTTGCGGCGGACGACTCGATCGAAAACGCGCCGCCGTGCATCTCTACACGGTGCTGCATGCCGACGAGTCCCAACCCTGTTGTATACGCTTCGTCCGTGGCGAATGGATGGTTCTCGTAGCCAATGCCGTTGTCCCGAATCGTCAACATCAGGCGGGCCGCATCGCTGCGCAGGCTGAGCGAGATTTCGGTCGCCGCGGCATGCTTGACGGCGTTATTCAGCGCCTCCTGAGCCACCCTGAACATGTCGGCTTTCAGATGCTCGGGCACGTCCTTATCCGCGACATCGCAGTCGAACACGACCGACATCGCCCCCGTGCCGCGTTCGATGCGCCGGCACAGCGAACCCAATGCCGCGGGCAGCCCCAGTTTGTCGAGCATGAGCGGCCTTAGTTCACCGCATATCTGCCGCACGTCGCCAATCGTTTCGCGGATCCTGAATACGGTCGAATCCAGCAGCTGCACCGCATCGTCGACCTGACCGCGGCGTATGCGCATCAGCGCGTCCTCTGTCATCAGCTTGACGAGGGTGAGCGCCTGGCCGAGGCCGTCGTGCAACTCCGAAGCGAGCCGCTGGCGCTCTTTCTGCTGACCTATCATCAGATACGTCTGGCACAACCGCTCGCTTGCGTCGAGCAACTCCGAGTCGGCAGACCCGGGCTCGATGATCAGCGGTTCTTCGAAAAGCGTCAGCAAGACGCCCGAATTCATCGTCTTCGCGGGCACCCATTGCTGATGCAGTGCAAGCCGCGTTGGGTGACCGGTTCGGCCAGTGAGCAGGGCCTTGAACGAATGAAACTCGCGAGCCGCGCTGGCGGACAATTCGTCTGTCAACGCCGCATGAGCGTCGTCGGGCGCAAGATCGACGAGACGCTTGCCGACGAGTTCGGCGCTCGAGTAGCCGAGCAGTGCGGCCGCGCTGCGGTTTGCCGACACGAAGATTCCAGCGGGCGTGAGAATCGCAAGCGCTGCGCCGCGCGCATCGGTGACGACGCCGGCTTCGGGCTGACTGGCGCAGGCTGCACGACGAAGCTTGCGCATTGCTTCGATCAGATCGAGCAATCTTACCTGCGGTCCTCCAGGCTGAATCGCATCCATTGGAGCTCCCCCCGATGCGTCGATATAAGCAGATCGTAAGAATATCGGGATTTTAGGCCGTGATCGGTGCGGGCCGCAACGGGTAATGTGCGGGCTCGTAGTATGGGGACCCCCCCATTGCACGGTGCGGGTTTTCCATCAAGCGGGCATACCCTACCGTCGTTTGGGGTCCCTCCACCCATGACGCTCGTTGGCAAATTCATGACACTGGGCTCGCAAGGGAGTGAAAGCGCCGCGACCTGCGCATCGCGAGAAGCGACCTTTCTCCTCACTTCTGGAGACCGGTATGAACAGGACTGCAAAATTAAGGCTTGGGGTGCTGGCTGGCATGGCACTCGCGGCAACCGCGGCATGGAGCGCACCGGCCGATGACGCCGCCGCCGATCCTCACATGCATCATCACATGATGGCGGGTATGACGACGCGCACGACCGGGCAATACACGCTGCCTTCGGTGGACCTCGTGCGCGACGACGGCAAGACCGTTTCGCTCGTCGACGAGTTGAACGACGGCCGTCCGGTGATCGTCACGTTCATCTATACCACCTGCACGACGATCTGCCCGATGACCAGCCAGACGCTCGAGCAATTTCAGAACGATCTGGGCGACGATCGCAACAAGGTCCATATCGTCTCGATCTCGATCGACCCGGAAGAGGACACGCCCGCACGCCTGAAGGCCTATGCGGCCAGGTTCGAAGCCGGCCCCGAGTGGCAGCACTATACCGGCACGGTCGAGGCGAGCATTGCGGCACAGCGCGCGTTCAACGTCTATCGGGGCGACAAGATGAATCACACGCCGGTTGCCTTCCTGCGCGCCGCACCGGGCAAGCCCTGGCTGCGCATCGACGGCTTTGCCACGCCTTCTGAACTGCTCGCCGCCTATCACGATGTCGTCGCTTCCAACTAGGCCTGCAGTGTCCCGCAAGGAGCGACGAAATTGGAAAAAAGACATCGTGTGCTGATTGCCGAGGACCAGCATTTATTGCGCAGCGGACTTTGCCGCATGGTGTCCGAACTGGACGACTATTGCATCGTCGGCGAGGCGAGCGGCGGGCTCGAAGCCCATCGCCTCGCGAGAGAGACGCTGCCCGATCTGGTCCTGATGGATCTGACGATGCCCGGCGGCAGTGGCTTCGATGCGATCACCGCGATCAAGCGCGAGTTCCCGCGCGTCCGGATCATCGTCCTCACCGTTCACTGGAGCGAAGACCACGTGCGCGAGGCGTTCGCCGCGGGCGCCGACGGCTACGTGGTCAAGGACGCGTCGTTCGATCAACTGGTGCGGGAAATGCGCTTCGTGTTGCAGGGCAAGCGTGTGCCCGGCGCCAACCGGATCAGCGGAGGGGCGCACGGATCGCAGGAAGACTTCGCCCACAAGGCGCAGCTCTGGAACGCGTTGACGGGCCGCGAACGCACGGTGCTGCGGCTCGTGGTAGAAGGGCACACCAACCGCCAGGTGGGCGAGTGCCTGAGCCTCAGCCCCAAGACCATCGAAAAGCATCGTGCGAACCTGATGCGCAAGCTCGGCATCCGGAACCTGAACGGTCTTGTGCGCATTGCGATCGACATGGGCGTGCTGTCGTTGCCCGACGACGAGCATGTGTGAAATCCCTCCAGACGCGATCGTGCAACTGGAGGGTCTTTACCCATGTCTTTGGACGGCACTCCCTACTACTTGCCCGTATCGACCTGAACAAGAATGCATTGAACGGCTTCAGCGGCGCTGAAGCGGTGAGTCGATACAGGGGGGGGAGCCGTGCACAGCGAATCGACCTCTATCCAACACGGTGTGCCGATGCCCGAGTCAAAGGCGCCGCGGCGTTGCGCCGGTCGTGCGGCACCGGCGCGCACGTATGCGCGCCGCGGCTTCACGCTGCTCGAACTGCTCGTCGTGATGGTCATCATCGGCTTGCTCGCCGGTCTCGTTGCGCCCCGATATTTCGAACAGGTCGGCAAGTCGAACGTCAAGATCGCACGTGCGCAGATCGTGTCGCTCGGGCAGGCGCTGGATCAATACCGGCTCGACGTCGGCGCTTATCCGACGACCGAAGAAGGCCTGGAGGCGCTCGTGGAGAAGCCGCAGAATGCCACGCGCTGGAGCGGGCCGTATCTGCAGAAGGCGGTGCCCGTGGATCCGTGGGATCGCCCGTATCAGTATCGTTCGCCTGGCGACCATGGCGACTACGACCTGTTTTCGCTCGGCAAGAACGGACGCGGTGACGGCACGGGCGAGAACGTCACGATCTCGTCGTGGTAGGGGCGCGCGGCGCGGTCGTCGCGCCGCCGGTGGGTTGTCTGCAAGGAGAGTCGACGTGAAGTACGTGCTGCGTGTCTTCGATACGAATGGCTCGGTCCAGACGCTTCGCATCGACAGCGAAACGCCCGCGGCAGCCACGGCACTCGCGCGTTCCCGCGGTCTGCGCGTCGTCTCGGTGCGCGCCGAGGGCGGCCGGCGGCAACGTGCGAACCGGCTGGGGCTTCCCGGAGGCCGGTTCAACGTCGAACTCTTTGCGCGCGAGCTAGCCGCGCTGCTCGATGCGGGCGTGGGCGTCGTCGACGCGTTGCGCACGCTCGGCGGCAACGAGCGCCGCGAGACGTCGGCGCAAGTGTATCGCGACCTCTTGCGTCAGCTCGAAGAGGGGCACTCGCTGTCCGCGGCGCTCGAGCACGCAAGCCATATCTTCCCGCTGGTTCTGGTTGCGTGCGTGAAGGCGAGCGAGCAGACCGGCGGCCTTGCCGACAGCCTTACGCGTTACTCGCGCAACAGCGCGACGCTCCACGAGTTGCGTGCACGTGTGGTGTCCGCGGCGATCTATCCGACGGTCCTGCTGTTCGTCGGCGCGGCGGTCGTCCTCTTCCTGCTCGGTTTCGTGGTGCCGCGCTTCGCGAGCCTGCTCGAACACAGCGGGCGCGAGCTGCCGCTGCTGTCGCGCATGCTGATGGCCTGGGGCGGGTTGGTGCACGCGCATGGGTCCGGGCTGTCCGTGAGCGTCGCGGTGCTGGCCGTGGCGACCGGCTTCGCCTTGCGCCGCCCGTTCGTGCGCAACTGGATCGCCGATCGCATGCTGGCGCTGCCCGGTATCGGGCAACACTTTCGCGTGTTTCGTCAGTCGCAGTTCTATCGCACGACGGCCATGCTCGTGGATGGCGGCATTCCCGCCGTGAAGGCCTTCGACCTCGCACAGGGCCTGGTTGGACGAGCGGACCAGACGGCGCTCGCGGGCGCGCTGCACCAGGTGCGCAACGGCGCGAAAGTTTCGGATGCGTTTCAGGAGGCGGGGCTCGCCAACGCGATCGCGTACCGCCTGTTGACGGTCGCCGAGAAGACCGGCGGTCTCGGGCCCGTGCTCGACCGCATCGCGGCGTTCCAGGAAGCGCAGGTATCGCGCACGATCGATCTGATTTCGCGCTTGATCGAGCCCGCGATGATGATCTTCATCGGCGTGGTGATAGGCGGGATCGTGGTGCTGATGTACATGCCGATCTTCGAAATTGCGTCGAGCATTCAGTAAACCGAATTGGGGAAGCACGTGGATACCGTCATCGCCCAGCCGGATGGCCCACAAGCCGAAGCGCGCGCCGATCTGCGCGACGCACTGAGAGCGCTCGGCGAGCGGCATGGTTCCGGCATTCGCGCGCTCGAGGAGCTGATGGCACAAACCGCGCTCAGCGCGGACGAACTGCGCGTGCAACTGGCCGCGCTGTTCCGCATGAAGTCGATCGGCATGCGTGAGCTGAATCGGCTCGAGCCGGATTTCGAAGTGATTTCGTTCGTCGAAGCGACGACTCGCCTCTGCGTGTGCTTCCGCGATCGCGACACCACTCACGGGCTGCTGTTCGCGATTGCCGATCCGCTCGATGCGCGCACGCGCGGCTGGGTCGAGCATCGGATGCGCTCGCAGCCGGGCGTCCCGTATAGCTGGGCGCTCGCGAGCGCGGGAGACATCAATGCGTATCTGACCGTGCGCGAAAAGGACGTGCGCGCGATGGATTCCCTCGCGTTCGACGATCCGATCCAGAAGACGGTCGATCCGGCCTCACTGGCGTTGACGCTGCAGGGCATCAGCAGCGACGACAGTCCTGTGGTCAGGCTGCTCAACTCGACGATCTACGACGCGCTCAAGATGATGGCGAGCGACATTCACCTCGAATGCCGCGCCAACGGGCTCATGATCAAGTGCCGCGTGGATGGCGTGCTCGCCGTGGTCGGCCGTGCCGAGGGACGCGACGTCGCGGACCAGGTGCTCTCGCGCGTGAAGGTGATCTCCGAGCTCGATATCGCCGAGCGCCGTGTGCCGCAGGACGGCCGTTTCAAGGCGCAGTACGCGGGGCGTGAAATCGACTTCCGCGTCTCGATCATGCCGAATCAGTTCGGCGAGGATGCGGTGCTGCGGATTCTCGACCGCTATCAGCTTTCGCAATCGGCGGGCGGTCTGACGCTCGAGGCACTCGGTTTTCAGGAGGCCGATACGCGCTTCATGCGCAAGCTCGCGTCGATGCCGTACGGCATGCTGCTCGTCACGGGTCCGACCGGCAGCGGCAAGACCACGACGCTCTACGCGATCCTCACGGAAATCAACAACGGCCTCGAGAAGATCGTGACGATCGAGGATCCGGTCGAATACCAGCTGGGCGAAATCCTGCAAATTCCGGTCAACGAGGCGAAAGGGCTCACGTTCGCCCGCGGGCTGCGCTCGATTCTTCGCCATGACCCGGACAAGATCATGGTCGGGGAAATCCGCGATCCGGAGACAGCGCAGATCGCCGTGCAGGCGGCACTGACCGGGCACCAGGTATTCACGACCGTCCACGCGAACAACGTGTTCGACGTGATCGGCCGTTTCACCAACATGGAGGTCGATCCCTACAGCTTCGTCTCCGCGCTCAATGGCGTGGTCGCGCAGCGCCTGTTGCGGCAATGCTGCCCGGACTGCGTGACCGAAGACAGGGTGGACACGGAAACGCTCATCCGCTCGGGCATCGACCCGGACGCTGCGGGCAGCTACCTCTTTCGCCGCGGCGCCGGCTGTGGCACATGCCGAGGCAGCGGCTATCGGGGACGGCGTGCGATCGCCGAGGCACTGCGCATGAACGACGAGTTGCGGCAACTGCTGTCGGAGCGGGCACCGCTCGGTCAAATCAAGGCTGCGGCGATGCGCTACGGCATGCAGACACTGCGCGTCGCCGCGATCGATCTGGTGAAGCGCGGCGAAACGACTCTCGAGGAGATCAATCGTGTCACGATGGTCGAATAGTCCGGTTGCGATCGGAGTCGGCACACGCGAGATCGTCGTCGGGGTACGCGCGCCCGGACTTCTGCGGCCGCGCAAGCACCTGCCGCCTGCGGAGCCGGCCAGCTTCACGATTCCCGATGACCAGTACGGCACAGAGGCGGGTCTGCTCGACGCGCTGCGCGCGGCGCTCGCCGCCACGCCCGGCGCGGATGCCGCCGATGCGGATGGTCAGGCGCCCCGCGCAACGAAGGCACCGACGCGCAATGCACACGTGGTACTGGACGACTTCTGGGGCATCCACGCGATATTGCGCGGCGACTTTCGCACGCTGCGGGCGCGCGAGCTCGAAGAGGTCGCGCTGGCCCATTTCACCGACACCTATGGGGTCGACGGCGCCACGCTGCTGGTGCGCTTCTGCGTGCAGCAGGGCGGACGTGCGCTGTTTGCGAGCGCCATGTCGCGCGCGCTTCATGACGGCATTCATGAGGCCGGCGCGTCCGCACATCTGCGAATTGCGCGCCTGAAACTGGGCCTGCCTGAAATGCTCAATTGCATCGACGTTGCAGCGGGCGGCGACGCACTGCTGATGTTCGTTGCAGACGAACTGATGCAGGCCGTGATGATCGAGCGGCGCGGCTGGGCCGCCTACGATGCGCAGCGCCTGTTTCCCGGCGATGCGGACAATGCGTCACGGCTTGCCGAACTGGCCGAGCAACTGTTCGAACGCTCGGCGACGCGAGCGGGCCTCAAGCGAGAGGACTGCACGATCTATCTGTTCGGCAACGACACCGACCCGGCGCCGTTCGAAGCGCGTTTTGCGGCCGCGGTTCGGCCGGCACAGCCGGCGACGGACAACTCGCCCGCGCGCCGGCTCATGGAGTATGCGCAATGATCCAGGTCCTCGATATCGACTTCGGCAGACGGCGTGCGCGCACCGGGACGAGCGGCCTGATCCTGCTGTGTGTCGCCGTTCTGCTGCTGCTCGGATGCGGCGCGCGGCTTTGGCGTGCCTATGCCGAGAGCGATCGCGTGCAGGCGCAGCTCGACGCCGTGCGCCATCGAACGTTCGCGCAAAGGCACGCGGTGAAGCCGCCGCCTACGCTGGCTGCGAGGCTCGCGGAAAAGCAGAGCCTGTCGATACTGCGAGAACTGACCGTACCGTGGCAGGACCTCTTTTCGATCGTGGAAGATTATCCGGACCATGACGTCGCGCTGATCGGCATCGACCAGAACCCGGCGCAGAGCCAGATTCGTATCACCGCCGAAGCGAAGAATGTCGACGCGATGATTGCCTATCTGAAGTATCTGCAGACCAGCGTGTTGCTGCGCGAAGCGGTACTCAACGACCATCTGGTGGAGAACAACGTGCCGGGCAAGCCGGTTCGTTTCCAGATCACCGCCGTCTGGAGGAAGTCATGAATGCGGCTCCGTTGCGCGACCGGCTACTGACACTGCGATTCGAGCTGCGGCGTCTGTTCGGCCTGCCTGGATTGATCGGCATCCTGATGATTGGCGCGGCGGTACTCATGTGCGCCGAGATTGCCAGCGTGGAAGCCGATACGAAGGAGATGCAGGCACCGGCCCATGTCGTCGAGGCGGCCCAGACGCGTCATGCAATCGGCAAGCACGATGCGCAGGTCGATGCGGTCGCGCTCGAGGCGTTGCCCGAACTGTTTCCGCGCTTTTCGCAGAGTGCGGATGATATCGCGTCCATCTTCGAACAGGCGCGCGGCAGCAAACTGACACTCGGGTCTGCCGAGTATCAGGTGAGCACGGACGCGGGCGCGCGCTTCACACGCTACCAGGTGATGCTGCCCGTCAAGGATCAGTACAGCGCAATCCGGCATTTTCTCGCGTTGGTGCTCAACAACGTGCCGAATGCAGCGCTGCGGGAAATCCATGTCGAACGTCCCGCGGTGGACGGCAATATTCTCGATGCGCGGGTGCGCTTCGAACTGATTTACCGGAGCGCCCAGCCATGAAACCCGCTCTGCCCATGCGTGTGCTGTTGGTGTTTTGCGCAATCGCGGCCGCCGGGGCAGGGTATCGCGTGCTGGTCGCGGCGCGCCAGATGCCGGCGCAGGTCGTTGCGCTCGACAGCCAGCGTCGCATCGATATGCATGCGAGGCTGGATGCCAGGCGTCATACGCATGCCACCGAGGCGGCCGCGAAGGCAGCGGCGACTGCGTCTGCGTCTGCGGCGTCGGCGTCGTCGGCGGCCCGTGCGAAGCTCGTCTCGTTGCGCGCGCCGCTTTCGCTCGAATCGGCCCACGATCCCTTCACGGCGTCATCGTGGCTTCCGCCGCCGCCCGTCGAAGTGCCGGCCGCGCCGGTGCGGCCCGCGCCGCCCACTGCGCCGCCCGTGCCTTTCGCCTACGTGGGGCAACTCGATGCCAAGGCGGCGAAGCCGCAAGTCTTTCTCAGCAACGCAGACCAGTTGCTGATCGTGTCGCCGGGCGACGTGATCGACAACCAGTACCGCGTCGAGTCCGTGTCGGAGTCGGACGTCGTGTTGACCTATCTGCCGCTGCACGAAAGACAGGTGGTCGCCATTCCACGAGAGGACAAGTAAATGAAAACCTCACGCACACGGGGTGCGGGCCGCGACTCAGGCAGCGGCCCAGCAAGACGCCTCTCGCCAGTCATCTGGCACCCTGTTCCTCGCCCGGACGCGATTCAGGTCGCGAGAAGACGCGCGCTTGCCATTGCGGTGTCCGTGCTCGCCTTTAGCGGCTGCATGCACGTGCCGAACGTGCATGACGATCCGACCGACGCCCAGGCGAAGGTCGACTATCTGAACCAGCGCAACGCCCAGGTCAACACGCTGCTCGACCAGGCCGATCAGTACCGCAAGAACTATCAGTACGACGAAGCGATCCGCAATCTCTTCCAGGCGTACGACATCGACCCGACCAATGAGCGTATCCGCAAGATCGGCCTGCAGATCGATCAGGACCGCAAGGACCTGGCCATCCTCCAGGAGGCCCAACGCATGATGAAGCGCGGCGCGTATGCGCAGGCGGCCGAGCGGGTGCACCGCGTGCTGGTGGAGAACCCGACCAACACCCTTGCGCAGCAGATGCAGACTGAACTCAACGCCAAACTCAGCCAGCAGCGCGCGGATCGCGATGACAAGCTTGCGGCTTCGTCGATCATGCAGAAGCCCGTGACGCTGCAGTTTCGCGACGCGAACGTGCGCATGGTGTTCGAAGCGTTGTCGCGCACCACGGGATTGAACGTGATCTTCGACCGTGACGTCCGCGCCGATCTGAAGACAACGATCTTCGTGACGAACGCGTCGGTGCAGGACACGGTCGACATGATTCTGATGCAGAACCAGCTCGACAAGAAGCAACTCAACGCGAACACGCTGTTCATTTATCCCGCCACGCCTGCCAAGCAGCTCGAATATCAGGAACTCAAGGTGCGCACGTTCCAGCTGTCGAACGTCGACGCCAAGCAGATCCAGCAGTTGCTCAAGAGCATTCTGAAGGTCAAGGAAGTCGTGATCGACGAGCGTGCGAATACGGTAACGGTTCGCGGCACACCCGACACGATCAAGGTGGCCGAGGAAATGATCGCCGCGCAGGATTTGCCGGACCCCGAGGTGATGATGGAAGTCGAGGTGCTGGAAGTGTCGCACGAGCGCCTCACCGATCTGGGTATCGACTGGCCCAACTCGTTCACGATGTCGACGCCGAGCACCGCGACGACATGGGGCCTGCTGCATCATCTGACGATCAATGAACTGAATGTCAGCAGCCTCTCGGCCACGGCGAACTTCAAGCTCACCGATACCGACGCGAATCTCCTCGCGAGCCCGCGTATCAGGACGCGCAACAACGAGAAGGCGCGCATCATGATCGGCGATAAGGTGCCGGTGATTTCGAGTTCCAGCACGCCGAGCACGAGCGGCCCGTCTTATACGCAAATGATTCAGTACCTCGATGTCGGCATCAAGCTCGAGGTGCAGCCACGGGTTTATCGCGACGGCGACGTCGGCATGCAGCTGAATCTCGAAGTCAGCAACATCACGAATACGATTTCGAGCAGCAATTCGAACGGCTTGAATTCGCTCGCCTATCAGATCGGCACGCGCAGCGCCTCGACGAGTCTGCGCCTGCGCGATGGCGAAACGCAGATTCTCGGCGGCCTCATTTCGGACGAAGACCGCAGGAACGCCAACAAGGTGCCCGGTCTTGGCCAGTTGCCGGTGCTGGGGAGGCTGTTCTCCAACCACCAGGGCGACCACGTCAAGACGGAGATCGTGTTGCAGATCACACCGCACATCGTCCGGCCGCAGCTTGCCGCCGATGCGGATACGCAGGAGTTGTGGTCGGGCACCGATGTCAACGTGCACGCCGATCAGCTCCGGCTGGACCCCGTCGTGGCGAACGCGGCAACGTCCATGGCGCCTGCGGTGAAGCCGATGCCGGGCATGGTCGGCGGCGGTACGGTTGGAGGCGCGTCGTCGCGAGGCGGCGCCGAGGCGTACCCCGCGCTGCCGTCGCCTTCGAACGGCGCGTTCGGGCAAATGGCCCCGCCGCCGCGCACGACGCCGCCCCCCGAACCGTACGGCGGACGCTTCTCGCGAACACCCACGCCGCAAGCGGCTCCCGCGCCGCAGTCCGGCCAGGGCGCGGCGCCGGCATCGGCCGAACCAACGGCCGCGGAGCAGGCGGGTGGCGAAGCTGCGGCCGCCGCGCCGCCACCGCCCGCAGCGCCTGCGCCCCCCGCACCGCCGCCGATGCTGACGATGCCGCCTGGGACGATGCCGAGCGATAACCCGCTTCGCCCCGTCGAGGGTGGGTACTGAGCCGTGGCTACCGGAACGGCAACGATGCGCCTGCGCGCCGCACGCCAGTTCGAGCAGCGTGGATTTACGCTGATCGAACTGGTCGTCACGCTCGCGCTCGTCGGCATTCTCGCGCTAGCAATCATGCCGTTTTCGGAGCTGATGGTGCAGCGTCAGAAGGAGCAGCAGCTAAGCGACGCATTGCGCGAGATCCGTACCGCGCTCGACGCCTACAAGGAGGCGAGCGATACCGGTCTCATCGACAAGGATGCCGAAGCATCCGGCTATCCGCCGACGTTGAGCGTGCTCGTGACGGGTGTGAAGAACGCCAGGGATCCGAAAGGCGGGCTGCTGATGTTCCTGCGTCACGTGCCGCGCGATCCTTTCTTTAGCGGCGACCCGGACACGCTTGCCGAGGATACATGGAGCGTGCGGTCTTATGGAGAGCCGCCGGATCAGGCAGCGGGCGGCGATCCGGGCATGAGCAGCGAACAGGCTGGCAAGGATGTGTTCGACGTGTCGTCGAAATCCGATCGCGTCGGCATTAACGGCGTCCCGTACAAACAATGGTGACGATGCATCATGAAACCCGCTCGCACTCACAAGGCCCGTGGCTTCACGCTGATCGAACTCGTCGTCGTAATGGCCATCATCGGCCTGCTTCTGACAATCGCGGTGCCGCGCTACATGCACAGCATCGAACGCGGCAAGGAGCAGGTCAGGCAGCAGAACGTCGCGGTGATGCGCAACGCGATCGATCAGTACTACGGAGACAACGGCCAGTATCCCGAGACGCTCGACGAACTGGTGGCGAAGCATTACTTGCGCGCCGTTCCTGTCGATCCGGTCAATGGCGACGAAAAATGGGCGGTAATCGCTTCGCCGGACGAAAACAAGCCGGGCGTCTACGACGTGGCGCCGGCAAGTGCTCCTCAGGGAGCGCCACCGCGCGCAGAGGGGAGCGCAAAATGATCCGCGCGGCCTGCACGGCACGTGTCGCCTCGCGCGCGAGGGCGCGCGTGAGGCGACGCTCGCGGCCGCGTGCCGCGGGTGAGGGCGGGCTGGTGCTGCTGACGCTCCTGATTGCGCTGATGCTGATGTCGATTGCCTTGGCGGGGGCGCTCGACGTGTGGTCGCTGCAACGCCGCCGCGAGCAGGAAAAGCAGCTGCTGTTCGCCGGCAACCAGTACCGGCTCGCGATTCTGAGGTATTACCGCGTCGGCCGGGCTTATCCCGCATCGGTCGACGAACTGCTCGACGACCGACGATTTCCCAAGCCCTTGCATCATCTGCGCTTTGCCTATCCGGATCCGGTCACGGGCAAGAACGACTGGGTGCCCATGCTGCAGGGCGATCGCTTCTACGGGGTCTTCAGCCGCTCAGACGAGGCCACGATCAAGCGCGCCGGATTTCCGCGGCAGTACGAGGATTTCGAGGGGGCGCAGACCTACGACGGCTGGAAGTTCCTGTTTCTGGCCCCCGGCCTGCGAACCACGCAGAGCAATGCCGGCGGCCTTGCCGCGCCCAGTAAATCGACCGGCTTTCCTGCGCTTTCTGGCTTCGATGGCGGCTTCCTGCCGGGGCAGCGGGTGCCCGGGTCAAGGTAAACCGATCTTGCTCGCCATCGTGTCGCGACGGCGCTCATCCCGATAACCGGGATCATGCCGAAGCGGTGTGCCCCTGGCGAAAACCAATGGCGACCGGCTAAAGCGAATCGATCCATGAAGCCACGGCGGCGTTCACGTCATCGGGGCGGTCCTGCATGATCCAGTGACCCGCATTGGACCATGCTTGCACTTTCGATTTTGGGTGCGAGAACCACGGCCGCATCCTGTCGGCCTGGACTGGGTCGATACACAGGTGATAGAAGGGGATCTGCAAGCCCGCGCAGAATCGCGCGCTCGCGTCTCCAATGCCTGTCTGATCGTCGCCAAAGAACAAAGGGGCGTAGGATTCGCGTATGACGTGCAGCGGCATGGCTTGCAGCCGGCTCGCGTGCCGACGCTTGTGAGCCGGATCGGTCGCGGGCCCGTAGACGTGCTCGAACAACGCGGCGACGACCGCGCGAGGATCGCCTGTGTTCAATTCACGCGCAGTTTTCTCGAAGACCTCAGCGGCCTCGCTTGAAAACCCGAGAGCCCCGTCGACGGAGACGACGGCGCTGACCAGATCGGGCCGGCGTGCCGCGAGACGGGCTGCGATCTGGCCGCCCATCGAATGTCCCACGACGATGAAGCTCTCGTTCGGGTAGCGCGTCGCAATCAGCGCCTCGATGTCGGCTACATAGTCCTTCGGCGAATACGCGCCGGACGGCGGGACCTCGGACGCGCCGTGTCCGCGCAGGTCGACGGCGACGACGTGATACCTGCTCGCGAAGACGGGTAATTGCGCACTCCAATCCTGCGAATCGCAGGTCCAGCCGTGCAAGAACATCACGTTCTTCCCAGTGCCGCGATCTGATACAGAAAGTCGTGCTATGGAGACGTCCGTTGGAGTGGCGAAATCGGCTACGTCGAGTAATGTTGAACTGCCTGGATCTGCTTCCATTCTGTATTCTCCGTGGTGATCGAGCGAAGCCATTCAGACTCAGGGCCCGAGGCAATTTGCGTGATACTCATGGTATACGTTGGAGATCTACGGTCAATTACGCACCACGAAGTGCGTAGATATACAGGAGGATATCTGCATGGCTTGCGAGGTTGACGCCGTATTCTTTGCGGACTGTGCCGCGCGTTCGTTTTTCGATCAGGTGGCCAACAAGTGGTCGGTGCTTACGCTGCTCACGGAGAAGCCGACACGGTTCAATGAAATCAAGCGGCGCCTGGAAGGCATCACACACAAGGCGCTCACGCAGGCCCTGAGGCGTCTCGAGCGCAATGGTCTGATTGCGCGCGAAGTGATCAATGCTTCGCCGGTGGCGGTCGAATATTCGATTACCGAATTGGGGCGCACGCTGCAAGTTCCGTTCGGCGCCGTATATGATTGGTCGATCAAGCATCTGGACGAAATCGAGCAGGCTCAGAATGCCTACGACAGAAGGGAAGGTCAGTGACGTCGATTCGGCAGGAGGTTCAGGAATCTGCAAAATGCGGTTCGCGGCTAACACATTCCACCAGAAACGCCATGACGGCCTTGACGGCCGGCGTGCGACGGAGGTCGGGATAGGTCACGAGCCAAAGCGGTGTTTCCGGCGGCGCTGCTTTTCCGCCGACCCTGACCAGTGCCGTGTCGCCATCGCCGATCATCGTCGGCAGGAGCGCGACGCCGACACCGTTTCGAGCCGCCGCCTGCTGGCCGATCACATCGCCTGTTTCGAATACGATGGGCCGCCCTTCGAGATAGGCGCGCAGCCAGCGTTGATGACTCACATGGTCCAGTGATGCGTCATTGGCGATGAACTCCCATTGTGCCGCGGAGCGCGTGGCGTAATCATGGCTGGCATACAAGCCGAAGCGGATCGCCCCGATCCGCCGCGTGACCAGACTGGCCTCCCTGGGCTCGACCATCCGGATGGCAATGTCGGCGACACCGCGATCCAGTGGCGCGATGCCGGCGGCGCCTTCCATGACGATCTTCACCGTTGGGTTGGCTTCGCGGAACCCGCGCATGTGCAGTGCGATGCAATGGCTGCCGAGAGTGGGCGGCACGCTGATGCGTATCGTCCCGGACAACGAGGCGGAAGCACGCAACGCATAAGCCTCGATCGCCAGCGCGCCTTCGGCCATCGGCGCGGCCAGTGCGGCGATGGCCTTGCCGTCCTCGGTCAGGCGAACGCTGCGAGGCAACCGATATACCAGCTTCAACCCGAGTGCCGCTTCCAGCGACGCGACACGCCGGCCGATGGTCGCATGTTCGACCGACAGCGCGCCTGCGGCACCGGAAAGCGTCCCCACGCGCGCGAGCACGACAAAATAACGTAGATCCTGCCAGTCGAACATGGCGATTTTCCGACAGAGTGTGTGAGAAAAGAGGGAATTCTCTTCCGAATGGGACCAGTCTAATCTCGTCCGTCAAGGACGTCCGAAGGGGCGTTCATGGACTCAGGAGATTCGCTATGCATTACGAACTAACTACGCTGTCGTCCCACATTCTGAAGCTCCCCCAGGTGATCGCGAATGCGCAGACGTGGCTCGATCGTCCGGTTGCCATGGGGCGCAGGCTCGGGATCTGGACCTCGGAAAACGGCCGGCTCGGAAGCGTGCGCGTTCTGCGCGGCTTCGCCGATGCGGAAGAACTGGCGCGCGAACGCCACCGCGAGTTGCACCATCCCGATCCGTTCGGGGCCGCCAGCAGTGCCTGTATATTCGAGAGCGAGAGCTACGCCGGTTTTCCGTTTCTCCCGGCCGTTGAGCCGGGAGTCTTCGGCAAGTACTACGAGTTCCGCACCTATTGGCTCAAGCCAGGCGGACTGACGCCGACCATCGAGGCTTGGGAGGCGGCGATGCCCGAGCGCTCAAAACGGTCGCCGCTGACGCTCAACATGTATGCGCTCGATGGCGCGCCGCGCATCACGCATATCTGGCCCTGGAACAGCCTCGATGAGCGCATCGCGATTCGCGCAAAATCGTATGCCGACGGCATCTGGCCGCCGAAGGGCGGGCCGGAGCAATTTTACGAAGCGACTTCCACGATCTGGATTCCAACTGTCGACTCGCCGCTTCGTTGACTGCGTCCGGTAGCTTGCCGATCGCGTTCTGCCGCGTGTTCGATTGGCGAATCAGTTGCCCACGCAACGAAAACCCGCATAAACATACTGATAACGCGGCTGAAACCAGTTGCGGAACGTCGGCCGCAACATGCACTGGGCCGTGCGCGGCGAGCCGCCTTTCATTGTGTAGTGCTGACCGTCGAAGAAGTTTGCCGAATACCCTTCATAGAACGGGAACGCCTTGAAGCCCGGCAGCGGACCGAAGAGCGTGGAGGTCCATTCCCAGCCATTGCCGTACAGGCCTTCCACGCCCCACGTGCTGGCGCTGTCCGGCGTGGTGTCGACGGCCACCGGGTTCCAGTCGCGGAAATCGAAGTTGTCGCTGCGACCGGGCAGCGCGCCGTGCGCCGCGCGCTGCCACTGTGCCTCGCTCGGCAGCGCCATGCCGCGCCAGCGCGCAAAGGCGCTGGCTTCGGCGTGGCTCACATACACGGGCCAGGCAAGCGGCAATGCGATGTCTTCGAACATCGTGCGCAGTGTCCAGCCTTCGGCGCCGCGCGACCAGAACACGGGGTGCGCCACGCGTGCGCTTTCCTTCCAGGCCCAGTCTTTGTCGTTCCAGAGTTCGCGCGTGTCGTAGCCGCCGTCCTCGATGAATTCGAGAAATGCGCCGTTCGTCACCATGTAGCGGTCGATCTCGAAGGCCGGCACGTCGACCTGCTGCTCGCCGAACTCGTTGTCCCAGCCGAACAGGCCGCGCTCGGCGGTCATGCCGAGTTCGGTGCGGCCCGCGGGCACCTGCACTGTTCCGGCCTTGACCGTACGGAGCGGGTCGGTGCGCGCGCCCGTAGCGGCGGGCGCCTGCTTTTGCTCGAACGGCAGCTGGTGGAGCATGTAGGCGAGCGTTTCGACGTGCATGAGTCGATGTTCGATTGCGACGTTCAGCAACCGGCCTGGCGTGTCGTGATTCGAGGCATCGGGCGGCAGGTCGAGCGTCGAGAGCTGCGCGTCGATGCGCTTGCGTGCATCGCGTCCGTAGGCCAGGACTTCGGCGAGGTCGGGCCAATCGGCGCGCACGTCGGTCGGCAGGCCGCCATCGACAGGATCGATGCCGAACGCGAACAGCTGGTCGAGGCGCGCATCGACGGAGGGCAGGTCGAACAGGCGCTTGTCGAAGAGGTTACGGTCAAATGCTTCCAGATGGCCGATATAGAAGACGATACGGTGCCGCTCCCGAATGGGCCGCTCGTACAGAAACTCGGGCTTGACGACGTTGAAGAGCGCGTCGCTGGCGCTGCGCGCCGCTTCCAGACGGGCTGCGAGCGTGGGGGATTGCGGGAGATGCATTTCGGCGATTCTCCTTGCGTGGGCGTAGTACGAAACTTTAACCCTGCGCAGGAGTTGTGCCAACGGCGTTGCCGCGCCAACGAGGGGCGGCGCGGGCGCCCCGGGCTGGCCGGCCGCCCGGGGTTTGCCGCGAATTACAGATGCCGCAGACCTTCGATATCGATGATACGGATCAGCTTGCCCTGTGCGTCGATCAGGCCGCGCTTTTGAAATCTCGACAGGGTGCGGCTCACGGTTTCGAGCGTCATGCCGAGATAGCTTCCCATGTCCTCGCGGGTCATGCGCAGGTTGAACTCCGCATGCGAATAGCCGCGCTGGCCGTTGCGTTCGGAAACGTCCAGCAGGAACGCGGCGACGCGTTCGTCGGCGGAGAGCGAGCCGAGTACCATCATTTGCGACGATTCGCGAATGAGCTGCTCGCTCATGAGGCGGTGCAGCCGGTCTTGCATGGCGCCGGTTTCGCGGCACAAATGCTTGAGGGCCGAGTAGGGGATGAGGCAGACCGAGCTGTCTTCGAGCGCCACGGCGCTGCAGGTGTGGAAGCCGGTGCTGATGCCGTCGAGGCCGAGCGGGTCGCCGGCCAGACGCAGGCCGGTGACCTGCTCGCGGCCGTCGCGGTGTGCCATGACCGTTTTGAGCGAGCCGGAGCGCGCGACATAGAGGGTGTCGAATGCGTCGCCGGCGCGATACAGGGCTTCGCCGCGCCGCACGCTGCGCGCGGAGCAGATCAAGGCTTCGAGCTTTGGCAGGTCGTCGAGCGTGAGGCCCTGGGGCATGCACAGGTGCCGCATGGCGCAAACCGAACAGCGCGTTGACGTGCGCGGCGCCGTTAGCGGCGCGCGATTGCTGCGGCGCACGGTGGTTTGAGAAGCGACAGTATGGTTCATCGTGGACAATGCTCCTTTGATTTCTGTCCAGGCATTGTCTACCGGGGTCGAATCTCAGATTAGTGGCAAAGCGACGCGCATTTAAGATGAATCGTTTTGAGGCTTGTCAGAAGCCGCTCGCGCGGCGTCTGACGGCGCGCAAGCGACTTTTCGATAACACGCAAAACCGCGTGCGCTCGACGCGACTACTCGCCGGCATTTCCGGCGGCCGAGGGGATGAGCAGGACAGGCAGCGTGGATTGCCGCACGCAGCGTTCGGCAACGCTGCCGAGGATGAGGCGCTGGAAGCCCCGGCGGCCGTGCGTGCCCATCACGATCAGGTCGGCGCCCGCGGTCTTCGCGGCGCTGAGCACGAGCGTCGGCACGTCGTCGAGCGAGGACGCTTCGCCCGTGACCATGGCGCCTTGCACGCCAAGCTCGCCCATCGCCTTGTCCATTTCTTCCGCGAGTTCGTTGCCCTGCGCAATCATCTGGTTGCGCAGGATCGACGGGTCGTAGCCGGGCGCGTCGAAATACATCGGCGTGTTCTCGATCACGTAGTACGGCTGCAGGGTCGCGCCCATCGCCTTCGCCAGGTCGAGCGCGGCTTCGAAGGCGCGGCGCGACGTGGCGCTGCCGTCGACGGCGACAAGGATGCGTTTGTACATAAGACCTCCTCTTTGAGTGGGATCGAGAATCGCGCGGCCTCGGGCGAAGCTGTGAGGAGGCGGGCGCGGCGTGTTGTGTCGTAACTGGCGAGAAGCTTAATGGATCGCAAGTAAAAACGCAGTCGGACTGTATGAAATGTGGAAGGTACTGGAAGGAAGATCAAGTGCCTTGCGTCGGAATACCGCAGCGCCGCCAGGTTTTCGTTTGCTATGCCGTTATGTTGCACGCGCACCGGCATCCCGCTATTGTTGCCTCTTTTTCGCTCCGCGCAGTCTCTTCCCCTCCCGTGAAACCTTCCTCCGCTAACCTGCCGTTTCGCGACGCGCTGCTGGCCATGCTCGGCATCGGCCTCGTCAACATGCTCGTCGCACTCGATCAAACCGTCGTCAGCACCGCTTTGCCCTCGATCGTCGCCGAACTGCACGGTTTCGAGTTCTACGCGTGGATCGCGAGCGCCTACCTGCTGGCCTCGGTCGTGACGGTGCCCGTGTTCGGCCGGCTCGGCGACTACTTTGGCCGCAAGCGCTTCGTGATCGCCGCGGTGATCGTATTTACGGTGGCCTCCGTGCTGTGCGGGCTCGCGACCGACATGCGTTTTCTGGCGGCGGCGCGTGCGCTGCAAGGCGTTGGAGGCGGGATGATGGTGGGCACGGCGTTCGCCTCGATTCCCGATCTCTTTCCCGACCCGCGCGCCCGGGTACGCTGGCAGGTCGTGATGGCGGCCGCCTACGGCATCGGCACGGCAGCGGGGCCTTCACTGGGCGGCTGGCTCAGCGAGCACTTTGGCTGGCGCTCGACCTTTCTCGTCAATCTGCCGGTCGGCGCGCTGGCGCTCTATTTCATCTGGGCGCATCTGCCGCGCTATCAGCCGGCGCGTACCGGCGAGGTGCGCATCGACTGGACGGGCGCCGCGCTCGTCGCGCTGGTGCTGGGCGGTTTCCAGACCCTGATCGAGGCGGTGCCCAAAAGCGGCCTGACGCCCGGCAACGGCGCGCTCGCGCTGGCGGTCCTCGCCGGCGCGGCGGCGCTGCAGGCCTGCGAGCGCCGCGCGACGCACCCGATCATCCCGCTCGACCTGTTTCGCGACCCGCAGCTCGTCACCCTGTTTACACTCTCGACGCTTTCGGGCTTCGTGATGTTCTCGCTGATCTTTTTCGCGCCGCTCCTGCTACAGGGCGGCTTCGGGCTGTCGCCCCAGGAGGCGGGCCTGCTCGCCACGCCGATCGCCGCCTGTATCGCGCTAGGCAGCCTCATCAACACGCGCATCGTGATCCGGCTGCGCAAGCCCACGACGATTCTCACGGTCGGCTTCAGCCTGCTGGTCGCGGCTTCCGCCGGTCTTGCCTTCGCGTCCCGCCACACGGCGCACCTCTGGCTCGAACTGGCGATGTCGGCGGTGGGCATCGGGCTCGGCTTCATCCTGAACAACCTGAATATCTTCGGCCAGGAGATCGCCGGGCGGGAGCGTTTCGGCATCACGACTGCCTTGTTGCAATCCACGCGCATGGTGGGCGGCATGCTCGGCACCAGCGTCGTCGCGACCATCGTCAGCCATCGCTATGCGGCCGGGGTGGGGGACGCGCTGGCGGTGATCGGCGCGCCGCTGCAGCAGCGCTGGCAACCCCACCTCGCCGATCCACGCGTGCTGATCGACCCGTCGCTGCGCGAGGGTCTCGTCGCGCAGATGAAGGCGGCGGGGCTCGACGGCGCGGCGCTGATCGATGCGGTGCGCCACGTACTGGTAGATGCGATCCATCTGGGGATCGGCCTGACGGGCTGCGCGGCGCTCGCGGCGGCCCTGTGCGTGGGTCGGATTTCCCACATCCGCTTCAGCCGCAGCGCGTCGGCGGCGCAGAAAAGCGCGGAGGCGCCCGCCGACGAGGTCAAGGCCGATTAGGGCGCGCAGCGTTCGGGTGTAGGCCGTCGGCGCGGTTTCGGTAATATTTGTCTGACAAAAACAACAGTATGCCTGGCTGAGCGAGAAAGGCCGCGGCGCCCAGCCAGCGCGTATTTGTCCCTGCGCGGCGTCGCCCTCAGGCGGCGTGGGCCATTGCCCCGAATAGCGCGTGGTGCGTTTGCTCGCTCATCGCGATTTCGAGCGCGACGGCGTTCTCCACGCCGATGCGCATCGGCGCGCCAAGCCGCGTCAGCTCGATGCCCGTGCGGCGCAGCAGGCGCTCCATCGGCGTGGTGGTCACCGTCACATAGCTGTTGATGCCCGCCCGGTCGGCGAACGAGACGACCGCGCGCATTGCGCTCATGGTCACGTCGGCGAAGCCGAACGCCTGGTCGTTGCCGGATTCGATGGCGAAGCGGCTCAGTTCCCAGATGTTGCGCGACGTAGGCGCAGCTTTGCCCTGCAGCAGTTGCGGGAACGTGTCGCGCAGCATGTTGGGGCCTTCGGTGGGCATCAGGCGCCAGCAGCCGCGCACGTGGCCCGCGCCGTCCTGGATCAGCATGTAATGGGGCCCGAGCGCGTCGTAGCCGTCGATTTCCATCCCCGCGATGGTGGGAATGTCCCAGCCGAGGCGGTCGCGGAACACGCGCGCGCGCAGCCGGTACATCTCGTTGATGTCCTCGTTGTCGAAGTCCTGTCTCAGTCCGATCCGTATCGCAGCTTGCATGACAACTCTCCCGATTTGTGTGGAGGCGCGGCAGTACGGTTCGAAAGCTATGCGTTATGAATATAAAAAAACACCTATCTAGATAGGTAGGTGCGCAGATAGGGCCTCTTAAGGAGAATCACTTCCGCGGCAGTCACTCATCAGGCATATCTGACAGCGAGAGTCATCATGGAACTTATGGGCAATCAATGGCACTCGGGTGCGAATACCATGTCGTCCCCGGGGGATCTGTCCTCGGTCGTCGACCGCGTCCTGATCATTGCGTATCGGAAGAAGAAGAAAGAGAGCCAGCGCCGCTTCTGGGCGCGCTTCGGCGTGACGCAGTCGCGCGGCAGCCGGTTCGAGTCGGGCGCGGAGATTCCGCCGCCGGTGTCGATCCTGCTCGGGCTGTATTTCAACAAGACGATTTCGGACGGCGACCTTGGCCGTGCCGAGCGCGTGCTGCGCGGCGAAGCACCGATGGTGCTTAGCCCGGGTCAATAAGACCCATCTGGGTTGCAATCACGGCTGCCGCTCGCCGTGAGTTCACGCCGAACTTCCCGCGAATGTTCTTCATGTGGAAGTTCACGACGGCCTCAGAGCAATTCAGGATGTGAGAAATTTCCCAAGTGGACTTGCCTAGCGCAGTCCACTTGAGGCATTCCTTTTCCCGTGGCGTGAGCTTGGGAATCAGCGACTGGACATGGTCGTTCAGATGCCGCTGGCTCGTGTCCAGCACGAGGTCGCGCAGCAGGACGAGATTCGGCAAGGCGCGGTTCACGTCGTCCCAGAATTTGTCCGTGGGATTCGCGTCGTTGACGAAGCAGAGCATGCCGATTTCCTGGCGCGGGCCATGGATCGGCAGGGTGATGCCTGCGCGCAGCCCGTACGAGCGGGCCTCCTCGTACATCGATTGTTGCTGTTCGGTCGCGAACAGCTCCGGCGACCAGATGAGCGGCGCCGAGCGCGTGGTGCAGTGCGACACGGTCGGGTCGAAGTAGGCCATCCCGTGGTCGTTGTACGTCTGCCGCCAGGCGGCCGAGTAGTTCGTGCGGATGAACGCATCCTCGAGCCTCATGCCCGGGCGCGGCAAGATAGCCAGCATGAGCTGGCTGAATCCCCACGAGCTGGCGAGCTTCGCCACCGCGTCGAACCACGCTGCCTCTTCGGGCGCGTCGAGTACGGGCGACATCTGCTCAATAAAATGTAGAGGCACGTTCAACACTCTCCATCAGCGCTGGGCGAGATCGCGGGGCAAGCCTCAGACACTCGCTCCTCGCTTCTTATGATGTAAGAATTTATCACTAAATTCCTATCCGATCCCACCTCGTCTGCAATCCTCCCGCTTTGCCGGGGTCATTTCTGTCAGATTTCGGTGACATCGGAGAGAATTCTGCGTCTCCTGAACAAGCGCGGGCCTGCACGAAAAAAGTGCATTGCGGAGCCGAAATAAAGCCGGACGCCATTTCGAAGGCAAAAGCGCGCAGCGCGCCGGGATAATGCCGGCGATTTATCGGCTTTCATTATTTTTCAGGCTTTTCATTGCGAGTTTTAATTGCACTCGACTGGATACTGTCTGTATCCGCCATTGCTGCGATTTCGCCTGGATAATCGCAAACGATTCGCCGCATGGTGAGCGGCGAACCGTTGTTCAGGGCTTGCGCTGCAACTCGATCACGCGGGTCGGCCGCAGGTGGTTCAGCGCGAAGTGCAGCCGTCCAGGGCTGCGGCGCACGCCCTCTTCGCGCGCGGCGTTGCGCTGCCACTCGGCGTCTTCGGGCTCTTCGGGTGCGCTCATGCCGAGGTCGACGACCTCGTAGCCGGACTCCAGCGCGATAGGCAGCCGGTGCACGCCCTTGCGGCTGTCGAAACCCGCCAGCCCGTCATCCGCTTCGGCCACGCTGTTGACGAGCGTCGCATTGCTGGTCGTCACTTCGTCGGGGCCGATGCAGCCTTCGCCCGCCAGGCGCGCCGCCTCGCGGTTCTTGCCGTCCGTGTCGACCGAACTGTCGTGTGTGCGGTCGTTATGGAGTTCGGCGCTGCGCGGCCGCGACGGCGACGCGCTCACATCTCCCGCATTCGGTTTCTGCATGTCGTCGGGACGATTCATGATGCTTCCTCCTTGGAAGATCTGGGTGCCTGCGTTCAGCAGGCCATTCCGCAAGCGCCGTTCCGCTGCAGCGCCGCGCCCTTGAATCGGGGTGAAAAGCAAGCCGGTTCGCCAGGAGAACGCCTCCAGCGATGTTGCATTTTTTTCGTTGGTTTGGGCTTTTTCCCAGGAGTATGATCCTCTTTCAACGAGTTGGCGCGCTTTCGATTAATGGGCCGGGCGAGGGCCCATGCTGTGGCTTTGCCGCACGATCCTGAATGCACGCGCCAAATAAAATGGACGAGGCAGTCAGGGGCGGGTGACACACATGCACTTCGACGCTGCATTTACGCATCGTGGCTATTTGCTGAATTGCGCACCGGCGCGTGCCGGTGACGGCACGTATCAGCCGTATGTGGTGATTTCGCGCTCGAGCGACGGCGAACTCGTTGCCAACCGATTTTTCCCTGCCGAATTGCGCTTTTCCGACGAAGGGGCCGCCATCGCTCATGCGCGCGACTGGGCCGTGCGCTGGATCGACGCAAGCACGGTCACGCTGTGAAGGCGCGCGCCTCGCGTGCGTGGATCGGCGCCGAGGGCGCTTCGGCGAACTCCGGCAAAACGCGGTAATCTCTGGGGTCGATACACTCACTCCTGCGCAGACTCTGCGTCTGCTGCCGCATCACCATGTCCAAAGCTGCTTCCCCCGACTGGGGTCTCGAACAGATCGTCGCCGATCTGCGTGCGTCGCGTGAAGAGCGGCACCGCACGCGCCATCCGCTCGGCATCCGCGAACTGCCGTCACGCGATGCAGTCGTCAACATCGTGGCGGGCCTGCGCGCCGCGCTCTTTCCCACGCATTACGGCGCGCCCGATCTGACCGACGAGAGCATCGATTACTACGTCGGCCATACACTCGACAGCACGTTGCGGCTGCTTGCCGAGCAGATTCGCCGCGCGCTGCGCTTCCTGCCGGAAAGCTCGCAGGCGAGCGACGACGAACTGCGAGCGCGTGCATTCAACGTGGCGCGCGAGTTCGGCCGGCAACTGCCCGATATTCGCGCGCTGCTCGTGAGCGACATTCAGGCGGCGTTCACGGGCGACCCGGCCGCGCAGCACATCACCGAGATCCTGCTGTGCTATCCGGGCGTGTGGGCCATGACGCATCATCGGCTCGCGCATGCACTGCACCGCCTCGGCGTGCCGCTGCTCGCGCGCTTCATCAACGAGATCGCGCATTCGGCAACGGGCATCGACATTCACCCGGGCGCACAGATCGGTTCGAGCTTCTTCATTGACCACGGCACGGGCGTCGTCATCGGCGAGACGGCGATCATCGGCGAGCGCGTGCGCGTGTATCAGGCCGTGACGCTCGGTGCGAAGAGTTTCGCGGCCGACCTCGACGGTACGCTCGTGAAGGGCAATGCGCGCCATCCGATCGTCGAGGACGACGTGGTGATCTACGCCGGCGCGACGATTCTCGGCCGCGTGACGATCGGGCGCGGCTCGGTAATTGGCGGGAACGTGTGGCTCACGCATAGCGTGCCGCCGGGCAGCAGCGTGCGCCAGGGCAAGATTCGCGAGATCGAGCGAGGCGACGAAGGTCCGCTCAAGTAAGGAGGGGAACGGGACACGCGGTCCCGTTCTTTATCTGTGCGTTGCGATCAGGTATTCGAGACGCTCATTGCGCTCGGATTGCCGACGATCGCGAGAAACTCGCGGCGCGTGGAAGGATCGGTGCGGAACGTGCCGAGCATGCGCGAGGTCACCATCGCCACACCCGCCTTGTGCACCCCGCGCGTGGACATGCATTGATGCGCCGCTTCGAGTATCACGCCCACCCCCTTGGGCTGCAGGATTTCATTGAGCGTGTCGGCAATCTGCGCGGTCATCTTCTCCTGGATCTGCAGGCGCTTCGCGAATGCGTCGACGAGACGCGCGAGCTTCGAGATGCCCACCACGCGATGCTCGGGCAAATACGCCACATGTGCGCGTCCGATGATCGGCACCATATGATGCTCGCAGTAGCTCTCGAAGCGGATGTCCTTCAACACGATCATTTCGTCGTAGCCATCCACCTCCGAGAAGGTGCGCGACAGGATTTCGCGCGGATCGACCGCATAGCCCGCGAAGAATTCCTCATAGGCGCGCACGACGCGGCCCGGCGTATCGAGCAGCCCTTCGCGAGCGGGGTCGTCCCCGGCCCAGCGCAACAGCACGCGCACGGCGTCCTCGGCTTCGGCGCGTGACGGACGCGCGACGGTCGCGCTCGCTGTGTTCTTGCGTTGCTTCGCGCTTTGCTTCGCGCTTTGCTTCGCGGGTTGCTTCGATTTCCCGGCCTTTTTTTCTTCGCTCATGCATGGGCTCCTGTCATGTGGGAGTACGCCGCTTTGGCGTGCACCACGAGCGCCCATTGTTTCATGTTTTGCCGTGCTTGGCGCGAGGGGTCATTTGGGCCATTCGTCCATGGCGTCGTTGAACAGTTCCGCCACGACGCTGCGCAGCCATTCGCCACGCGGCGCATTGTGATACTTGCGATGCCAGTGCTGCTTGAGATCGAAACGCGGCAACTGCAGCGGCGGCTCGACGAGCGTGATCGATGCATGCTCGGACACGTAGGCGAAGCCGATTGCATGCGGCACGGTGGCGATGAGATCGGAGCGCGTGAGAATGAACGGCAGGCTCATGAAGTGAGGCGTTTCGAGCACGGCGCGTCGGCGCATGCGCCTTTTCTCCAGATACTGCTCCAGCACTTCCTGGCTGCGTCCCTCGGCGCGCACGACGGCATGGCCCATGGCAAGGAACTGCTCGATCGTCATGGCCTTGCCCGCGAGCGGATGCCCGCTGCGCATCATGCAGATGAAGCGGTGCGTGAAGAGGCGCTGCTGAAAGAAGTTGTTGCCGCCGAGGTCGGGGAAATAGCCGACCGCGAGATCGATGTCGCCCGATTCGAGACCGCGCTCGACCTGGTTGGGCGGCAGCGACACCGAACGCAGGTTCGCGTTGGGCGCGCGCTCGGAGAATACCTGCAGGAGGCGCGGCAGAAACACGATCTCGCCGACGTCGGAGAGCGCAATGGAGAACGTGTGCGTGCTCGTGACGGGATCGAAGTCCTGCGCCTGCAGCATGCCTTTCTCGATGTGCACCAGCGCGTCGCGTGCGGCGGGAATGAGGGCGAGCGCGCGCGGTGTGGGCTCCATGCCGCGCGAGGTGCGCACGAAGAGCGGATCGCCGAAGAACTCGCGCAGCTTGCCGAGCGCCGTGCTCACGCGCGGCTGGCTCACGCCGAGCCGCTCGGCGGCGCGGCTCACGTTGCGCGTTTCCTCCATGGCCACGAGAAAGGGGATGAGATTCAGATCGAGGTCTTGCATGAAGGCGGGCGCGGCGGCGCTGACTATGTCGAAATCGGATAAAGACTAGTCGATGAATCGCAATTCCGGATATTGGGGTATGTGCCCACGGGCGCGCGTGGCCTGAAGGCGGGCGGTGCGTGCGGTCGGGCGCGCATCGGCGTCGACATGAAGTAGATTGCCTGTGTGGGTAGACCCGCCTTGACAAGCGCTTGAATCCACTCCGATAATGCGCTGGACGTTCGCTAAACGAATCAGTGTTCGTATATAGAACTTTTTTCGCGATCGAGTGACGTGGACCTTCCGCGATGCACATCGCTTTCAGGAACAGGCATGATCAACAAGATTTTCGACTCGCTTCAAGCCGCCGTGGCCGATGTGCATGACGGCGCCACGGTGATGATCGGCGGCTTCGGCACGGCCGGTATGCCCGCCGAACTGATCGACGCGCTCATCGAGCAGGGCGCGCGCGACCTCACCATCGTCAACAACAACGCAGGCAACGGCGACATCGGCCTGGCCGCGCTGCTCAAGGCGAAGCGTGTGCGCAAGATCATCTGCTCGTTCCCGCGCCAGACCGACTCGTATGTGTTCGACGCGCTCTATCGCGCCGGTGAAATCGAACTCGAACTCGTGCCGCAAGGCAATCTGGCCGAGCGCATCCGCGCCGCCGGCGCCGGCATTGGCGGCTTCTTCACGCCCACGGGCTACGGCACGAAGCTGGCCGAAGGCAAGGAAACGCGCCTGATCGACGGCCGTCACTATGTGCTCGAAGCGCCGCTGCACGCCGACTTCGCGCTCATCAAGGCGTACAAGGGCGATCGCTGGGGCAACCTCGTCTATCGCAAGACGGCGCGCAACTTCGGCCCGATCATGGCAAGCGCGGCGAAGGTCGCCATCGCGCAGGTTTCGGAGGTCGTCGAACTCGGTCAGCTCGATCCGGAAAACATCGTGACGCCCGGCATTTTCGTGCAACGCGTCGTGGCAGTGCCGCAAGCGGCGCATCAAGCGCACGCCGACCAAAGCGGCCAGGCAGCCTGAAGGAACGGAGAGAGGCAATGAAACGACTGAATCGCGATGAAATGGCCAAGCGCGTGGCCGCGGACATTCCCGAAGGCGCGTATGTGAATCTCGGCATCGGCGTTCCCACGCTGGTGGCCAACCACCTCGATCCGAGCAAGGAAATCTTCCTGCATAGCGAGAACGGCCTGCTTGGCATGGGCCCGGCGCCCGCGCCCGGCGAGGAAGACGACGAACTCATCAACGCGGGCAAGCAGCACGTCACGCTGCTCACCGGCGGCGCGTTTTTCCACCACGCCGACTCGTTCGCGATGATGCGCGGCGGCCACCTCGACTACTGCGTGCTCGGCGCGTTCCAGGTGTCGGTGAACGGCGACCTCGCGAACTGGCACACCGGCGCGCCCGACGCGATTCCGGCCGTGGGCGGCGCGATGGACCTCGCACTCGGCGCCAAGCAGGTGTTCGTGATGATGGAACTGCTCACCAAGCAGGGCGAAAGCAAGCTCGTGAGCGAATGCTCGTACCCGGTCACGGGCGTGGGCTGCGTGGGCCGCATCTATACCGACCTCGCCGCGTTCGATGTCACGCCCGAAGGCCTCGCGGTACGCGAGATCTATTCGGACATCGATTTCGACGCGCTGCAGAAGCTCGCCGGCGTGCCGCTGATCGACGCGACGCAAAACCGTCGCGCAGCGTAAACTGTCTGTAGACGTGCGCATCGTTCGCACGTGAGTGGCGCGGCAACCCTCGGCATTCGTCGACGGTTGCCGCGCCCGCTTCGTTCCGGCTGTATCTGAACGCCTGCTTTTTTCCGCGCGCCACACTCCATGATTGAACGCCTCACGAGCCTGATCTGCGGGACCGAACCGATGAACGCGGTCTGGTCTCCCGATGCCACGCTGCAACGCATGCTGGACGTCGAAGCGGCGCTCGCGCGCGCCTCGGCGGCGCATGGCGTAATTCCGCACTCAGCCGTGGCCGCGATCGTCGCGGCCTGCGCGGCGGATCAGCTCGACGCCCCGGCGCTCGCGCGCGACGCCGCGCTGGGCGGCAACCTGGCGATCCCGCTCGTCAAGCAGCTCACGGCGCGCGTGAAGTCCGCCGACCCCGAAGCTGCCAAGTACGTGCACTGGGGCGCCACGAGCCAGGACATCATCGACACGGCAACGGTGCTGCAGTTGCGCGATGCGCTCGCGTTGATCGAGCGCGGCATCGACGCGCTCTGCGCGACGCTGGCGGACCTCGCGCGCACGCATCGCGCGACGCCCGCGGTCGGGCGCACGTGGCTGCAGCAGGCGCTGCCCATCACGCTCGGATTGAAGTTCGCGCAATGGCTCGACGCGGTGCTGCGCCATCGCGAACGCCTCGTCGTGCTGCGCGAGCGCGCGCTCGTGCTGCAGTTCGGCGGCGCGGCCGGTACGCTCGCGAGCCTGCGCGACGCCGCCCCGGCGGTGAGCGCTGCGCTCGCGCAAGAACTCGTTCTCGCGCTGCCTGCGTTGCCGTGGCACACGCAGCGCGACCGCATTGCCGAAGCCGCATCGTTCTTCGGCATGCTCATCGGCACGCTCGGCAAGATCGCGCGCGATATCTCCTTGCAGATTCAGACCGAAGTCGGCGAACTGGGCGAACCGGCGGCGGCAGGCAAGGGCGGTTCGTCGACCATGCCGCACAAGCGCAATCCCGTGGGTTGCGCAGCTGTCCTGACGGCTGCCGCACGCGCGCCGGGCCTCGTCGCGACGGTGTTCGCCGGCATGGTTCAGGAACACGAGCGCGCGCTCGGCGGCTGGCAAGCCGAGTGGGATGCGCTACCCGATCTCGCGCGCCTCGCCGGCGGCGCGCTCGCGCAGATCGAACAGATCACGGCCGGACTCGAAGTGCGGCCCGAACGGCTCGCGGCGAATCTCGACATCACGCACGGACTCATTCTCGGCGAGGCCGTGATGCTCGCGCTTGGCGACCAGATCGGGCGCCTGGACGCGCATCATCTCGTTGAGCACGCATCGAAATCCGCGGTGCAAAGCGGCCGTACGCTGTACGAAGTCCTCGCGGCGGATCCCGCCGTCACGAGGCACCTGGACGAAGCGCGCCTCGAGGCGCTGCTCGATCCGGCCAACTACGTGGGCCAGGCCCACGCATTCGTCGACGCGGTGCTCGCGTCGTATGAAGCGAAAGCAAAGTAACGCACGCCCCATTGATTACAGAAGACACACGAGGAGTAACACGCATGCCTTACGCAGCCGTCAACGACACGCATTTGTTCTACCGCATCGACGGTGCGGAGAACCATTCGGCGCCATGGGTGGTTCTGTCGAATTCTCTCGGTAGCGACGTGTCGATGTGGACGCCGCAGATCGTCGAGTTCACGAAGCATTTCCGCGTGCTGCGCTACGACACGCGCGGCCACGGCCACTCGGCGGCGCCGCTGGGCCCGTACACCATCGAGCAACTGACCGGCGACGTGATCGGCCTGATGGACCAGCTCGGCATCGAACGCGCGCATTTCGCGGGCGTTTCGATGGGCGGCCTGACCGGCGTCGGCCTCGGCGCGCGTTACGCCAACCGCATCGATCGTCTCGTGCTGTGCAATACGGCCGCAAAGATCGGCTCGCCGGAGGTGTGGGTGCCGCGTGCGGCGAAGGCTCGCAGCGAAGGCATGCTCGCGCTCGCCGAAGCGGTGCTCCCGCGCTGGTACACGCCCGAATTCATCGCCAACAATGCACTCGTGATGTCGCAGGTTCGCGACGTGTTCGTGCATACGGACAAGGACGGCTATGCTTCGAACTGCGAAGCGATCAATGCCGCCGATCTGCGCGGCGAGGCGCCGTCGATCAAGGCGCGCACGCTCGTGATCTCGGGTACGCACGATCTGGCCGCGACGCCCGCCCAAGGGCGCGAACTGGCCGAATCGGTGCCGGGCGCGCGCTATGTCGAGCTGAACGCCGCGCACATCTCGAACGTCGAGCTGGCGGACGAGTACAACAAGATCGTGGTCGATTTCCTGCTGGGGGCGTGATGAACGACGAAGACCGCTACGAAGCCGGCATGAAGGTGCGCCGCGCGGTGCTGGGCGACGCGCACGTCGATCGCTCGCTCGCCAACCGCACCGAAGTGACCGAGGAATTCCAGAACTTCATTTCGCGCTACGCGTGGGGCGAGATCTGGACGCGCGATGGCTTGCCGCGCCACACGCGCAGCCTGCTGACGATCGCGATGATGGTCGCGCTCAACCGCAGCGAAGAACTCGCGCTGCATCTGCGCGCCGCGCGCAACAACGGCGTCACGCGCGACGAGATCAAGGAAGTGCTGCTGCAGACAGCGATTTACTGCGGCGTGCCGGCGGCGAACTCGGCGTTCCATCTCGCCGACCGCATCTTCCGCGAGCAGGACGCCGAGCAGGGCTGATCGTGTGGTGACAACGCGCGGGGCATGCGCCCCGCGTTCAGTCGAATACCGGCGACTCCACGCCGAGCACCTTGTGCAGGCGCGTGCTGGTCGTCGTGTACTGCAGATGGATTTTCTTCTCGGGAAACACGTGATGCGCCGCGCCGAACGCAGCGAGCGCGGCTTCGTGAAAGCCGGAGAGAATCAGCTTCTTCTTGCCCGGATAAGTATTGATATCGCCGACGGCAAAGATGCCCGGCACGCTCGTCTCGAAGCGCGCCGTATCCACGGGCAACTGCTTGCGCTCGATCTCGAGGCCCCATTGCGCGATCGGCCCGAGTTGCGGCGACAAGCCGTAGAACACGAGCAGGTAGTCGAGATCCAGCGAGCGCGTGACGCCGTCGCCGCCCGTCACCTTGATGCGTTTGAGCTTACCGCCTTCGTCGTCGAAGCCGGTCAGCTGGCCGACGATGGACTGCATGCGCCATTCCTCGCATAGCGCGTGCATCTTCGCGACGGTTGCCGGCGCGGCGCGATAGCCCTCGCGCCGGTGCAGCAGAATCACGCTCTGCGCGACGTCCACGAGCTGCAGCGCCCAGTCGAGCGCCGAATCCCCGCCGCCACACACCACGACGTCCTTGTCGCGAAAGGGTTCGACATCGCGCACGCGGTAGAAGAGCTGCGTGTCGCGGTAGCGCTCGATGCCGCTCAGCTTGAGCGTGCGCGGCTGAAACGAGCCCACGCCCGCCGCGATGAACACCGTCTTCGCCAGAAACTGCGTGCCCTTGCTCGTCTGCACGAAAAAGCGGCCGTCGGCGCGCGGCTCGACGATTTGCACTTCCTGGCCGAGATGGAACGTCGCGCCAAAAGGCTCGATTTGCTGCATCAGCGCATCGACGAGCTGTTGGCCGGTGCACATCAGCACCGCCGGAATGTCGTAGATCGGCTTGTCGGGGTATAGCTCGGCACACTGGCCGCCCACCACCGGCAGCGAGTCGACCACGTGCGCGTGGATTTCCATCAGGCCCAGTTCGAATACCTGGAAAAGTCCCACCGGCCCGGCGCCAATGATGAGCGCATCGGTTTCGATAAGCTGCGGCGGGAAGCGATCGTTGCGCTCGATCATCGGCGAGCTCTCCTTGCAAGAGGCAGGGACAATGATCAAGAGTCCTATTCTTCCGGCTGCACGTCGGCTACGTAACGACGCAGGCAGGCGAGCAGCGCGGCTTCCTCGGCGCGGCTCGCTGCGTCGCTGGCCGAACCCGCGTCGCGCTCTTCGCCGAACATGGCCGCGGGCGCGGGGATCGTGTCGACCACGCGGCCGTCACGGAACACACGGATTTGATGGGTCGCTTCCATATACTCGGCGATCCAGTGGACGCCCTCGATATGCGTGCCGATGCGGACTGGCATCTTCATGAGATTCCCTCCTGGCCAGCGCACGTCGGTCGATGCGCGCTCGCCGCAATCGCGTTTCTTATGGCGGATAGGGCAACGATACGCCGATGGCGCGCGCTGTGCTTGAACCGGGTCCTGGCGCGCCGACGGCCGGAAAAAGAAAGGGCGGCCCGAGCCCGGGCCGCCCTTGCGGCGGATTACCAAATGAAAGCAGGCGCGCGTAAGCCGTTAGCTCGCGCCTCGCGCGTTACTGCACCGTGGCGAGCACGTCGCGCACCGTGCCGAACAGGCGTGCGATTTCCTCTTCGGTCACGATGAGCGGCGGCGAGAACGCCAGGATGTCGCCCGTGAAACGGATCAGCACGCCCGCCTCGAAGCACTTCACGAAAACCTCGTAAGCGCGCGCGCCAGGTGCGCCGTCGCGCGAGTCCAGTTCGACGCCGGCAACGAGGCCAAGATTGCGCACGTCTTTCACGTGCTTCTCGCCGCGCAGCGCATGCGCGGCGGCCTCGAACTTCGGCGCGAGCGCGTCGGCGCGCTCGAACAGGCCCTCGCGGCGATACAGATCCTGCGTCGCGATCGCGGCGGCGGCGGCGAGCGGGTGCGCCGAATAGGTGTAGCCGTGGAACAGTTCGATTGCGCCCTGCGCGCCGCTATTCACGATCGTGTCGTGAACCGCGCGGCTCGCGGCCACGCCGCCCATCGGCACGGCGGCGTTGTTGATCGCCTTGGCCATGGTGATGATGTCCGGCGTCACGCCGAAATACTCGCTGGCCGTGGCCTTGCCGAGGCGCCCGAAGCCCGTGATGACCTCGTCGAAAATCAGCAGGATGCCGTGCTTCGTGCAAATCTCGCGCAGACGCTGCAGATAGCCTTGCGGCGGAATCAGCACGCCGGTCGAGCCTGCCACGGGTTCGACGATCACGGCGGCGATGGTCGAGGCGTCGTGCAGCGCGACGATGCGCTCGAGGTCTTCCGCGAGATGGGCGCCCCAGGCCGGCTGGCCCTTCGAGAACGCGTTGTGCTCGAGATTGTGCGTGTGCGGCAGATGATCGACGGCGGGCAGCAGCTGGCCCGAGAACGCCTTGCGATTCGGCCCGATGCCGCCCACCGAAATGCCGCCGAAGCCCACGCCGTGATAGCCGCGCTCGCGGCCGATCAGCTTGGTGCGCTGGCCTTCGCCGCGTGCGCGATGGTAGGCGAGCGCGATCTTCAGTGCGGTGTCGACCGACTCGGAGCCGGAGTTCGTGAAGAACACACGGTCGAGGCCGGCCGGCATGATTTCGGCGATCTTCTGGGCCGCTTCGAACGCGAGCGGGTGGCCCATCTGGAACGTGGGGGCGAAGTCGAGCGTACCGGCCTGCTGGGCGATGGCCGCGACGATTTCCTCGCGCGCATGGCCCGCGTTCACACACCAGAGGCCCGCGCTGCCGTCCAGCACTTCGCGGCCGTCGGTCGTGCGGTAGTACATGCCCTTGGCCGATTCGAGCAGGCGCGGCGCGGCCTTGAACTGGCGATTGGCGGTGAAGGGCATCCAGAACGACGAGAGATCGTCGATGACGGGGCGCGAAGTCATGCGTGCTTCTCCTCAGGTAGGTTTGGCTCAACTGTAGCGCCGAGGCTTGAACGACGGCATAGACAGTCTCTATACTGATCTGCAAACCGTGCTGGACAATTCTCGCCAACTGTATTGGTCGGCACCGGGAATCGTACGGGTTTTCCCTCGCACTATACGCTTGCTTTCCCGATGATCGAACTCGAACTTGAGCGCGGCCGCGGCGTCACGACGACGCTTGTCGAGCAGCTCGTGCAGGGCTTCGCGCGCGCGATCGAAGCGCAAACGCTGCGCGCCGGGGCGCTCCTGCCCTCGGTGCGCCAGCTCGCGCAATCGCACGAACTATCGACCTATACAGTGACCGAGGCGTACAACCGTCTCGTTTCGATGGGCTTCGTCGTCGCGCGGCGCGGCTCGGGCTACCGCGTGGCGCCCCGCAGCGAGTCGGCGCGGGCGAGCGCGGCGGGCTGGCAGCCGCCCACGCTGACGGCGACCTGGCTGCTCTCCGACGTGTTCGCCGATCATTCGGTGCCGATCAAGGCGGGCTGCGGCTGGGTGCCGGGCGAGTGGATCAACGAAAGCGGCCTGCAGCACGCCTTGCGCGCCATGAGCCGGGTGCCGGCCGTGCGTCTTGGCGACTACGGGCACCCGTACGGTTACGCGCCGCTGCGCGAGCGCATCGCGGCGCAGCTCGATCGTCAGGGGCTGCCTGTCGAGGTGTCGAACGTCCTGCTCACGCAGGGCGCGACGCAGGGGCTCGACCTTATCGTGCGTACGCTGCTGCGGCCCGGCGACACGGTGCTCGTGGAAGACCCCGGCTACTGCAATCTGCTGCAGATTCTCAAGCTCGCGGGGCTCACGGTGCATGGCGTGCCGCGTACGCCGGCAGGGCTCGACATCGAGGCGCTCGAGCGCCAGGTGGCGGCGCACCAGCCGAAGGCGATCTTCGTGAACACGACGCTGCAGAATCCCACCGGCGCGACGTATGCGATGTCGAACGCCTTCCGCTTGCTGCAGATCGCCGAGCGCCAGCGCATGTGGGTCGTCGAGGACGATGTGAGCCGCGAGCTTGCGCCGCCAGGCGCGCCGTTGCTCGCGGCGATGGAAGGCTTGCAGCGCGTGCTGTACGTCAGCGGCTTTTCGAAGACGGTCACGCCTTCGCTGCGTTGCGGCTATGTGGTCGCCGAGCGCGATGTGCTGCGCGAACTGGCGCGCGCGAAGATGGCAGTGGGGCTCACCTCGTCGGCGACCATCGAGCGCATGGTCGACAAGGTCTTGCTCGAAGGACGCCACGCGCGCCACGTCGAACTCGTGAACGAACGGCTGAAGGCCGCGCATGCCTGCGTGGAGGAGCGGCTCGACGCGCTGGGGCTCGAGATATTCCACCGGCCGCGCGCGGGGCTGTTCGTGTGGGCGCGCCTTGCCATCGAACCCGAACGGGCCGGCGCGATCGCGACGGCGGCGTTGCGCGACGGCATCTGGCTCGCGCCTGGCTCGTATTTCAGGCCCGACGACGAAGCGAGCGCGTGGTTTCGTTTCAACGCGCCATATTCGACGGACGATGCGCTGTGGCGGTTCATCGAGCGCGCTCGCTAAGGCGTGCGCGACGGCGCACGCTTAAAACAGACTCTGCTGCCCCGACATCAACGTATCGAAATCCTCGCGCAGGAACGGCAGAATCGCGTCCGCAACCGGCTGTAGCTGGCGGCTCACATAGAACGCGTAATCGAGCGGAGAACTTAGCGTTTCGAGCGGCTCGGGCCCGGCCGTCGTCATCACGTAGCTGATCCAGCCGCCGTTCTGATACTGGAGCGGACGGCCTTTCGCGCGATTGAACTCGTCCGCGACGCGGGCTGCCCGCACGTGCGGCGGCACGTTGCGCTGGTACTCGACGAGCGGCCGCCGCAGGCGCTTGCGGTAGACGAGCTGATCGTCCAACTCGCCGTTGAGCGTGCGCCGCACATAGTCGCGGATGTACTCCACGTACGGCTCGCGCTGGAAAATGCGCCGGTACAGTTCGCGCTGGAATTCCTGCGCGAGCGGCGTCCAGTCGGTGCGCACGGTTTCGAGGCCCTTGAACACGACTTCTTCGCCGCCGTTCTTCGCGAGTGTGAGGCCCGCGTAGCGCTTCTTGCTGCCTTCTTCCGCGCCGCGCACCGTGGGCATGAGAAAGCGCGAATAGTGGCGTTCGAACTGCAGCTCCAGAGCGCTTTGGAGACCGAAACGTTCCTGCAGTTCGGCCTTCCACCAGGCGCTGACGTGCTCGACGAGTTGCTTGCCGGTGCGCGTGGCGTCGGCTTCGCTGTGCGCGTGCTTGAGCCAGACGAAGGTCGAGTCGGTGTCGCCGTAGATCACGTCGTAGCCTTGCGCCTCGATCAGCTGACGGGTTCTGCGCATGATCTCGTGCCCGCGCATCGTGATCGAAGAGGCGAGGCGCGGATCGAAAAAGCGGCAACCGGTCGATCCGAGCACGCCGTAAAACGCGTTCATGATGATCTTGAGCGCCTGCGAAAGCGGGGCATTGTGCTGCCGCTTCGCATGTTCGCGGCCCTCCCACACCTGGCGCACGATTTCGGGCAGACAGTGCTTCTCGCGCGAGAAGCGCGCGCCGAGAAAGCCGGGCACGGACGCTTCGTCGCTGGGATCGTTCAGACCTTCGATGAGCCCGACGGGATCGATCAGGAAGGTGCGGATGATCGAGGGGTAGAGGCTCTTGTAATCGAGCACGAGCACCGAATCGTAGATGCCGGGGCGCGAGTCCATGACGAAGCCGCCGGGGCTGTTTTCGCCCACCACGTCGCCGAGATTCGGCGCGACGTAGCCGAGCCGATGCATTTTCGGCAGATACAGATGCGTGAACGCGGCGACCGAACCGCCGCTTCGATCCACCGGGAGCCCTGTGACGGACGCGCGTTCGAGCAGAAATGCCATCAGCTCGGTTTTCTCGAAGACGCGCGTGACCAGCTCGCAGTCCTTGAGGTTGTAGATGGCCAGCGCGGGTTTGTCTTCGTCGAAACGGCGCTGGATCTCGTCCATGCGCTGATACGGATTGTCGATCGACTTGCCCTCGCCGAGCAGCGCCTGCGCGACGTATTCGAGGCTGAACGACGGGAAGCTCCAGGTGGCCGAGCGCAGCGCCTCGATGCCGTCGATGATGAGGCGCCCCGCGGCGCCCGCGAAGAAGTGATTCTCGCGCATGCCGTGTTCGCGCCACTCCATGACTTCGCCGCCGCGCCCAAGACGCAGCGGCACGCCGGTTTGCTGGGCGTGCGCGTGCAACACGCGCAGATCGAACTGCACGAGATTCCAGCCGATGATCGCGTCGGGATCGTGCTGCGCCATCCATGCGTTGAGGCGTTCGAGCATCTGCGCGCGGCTTTCGCAGTATTCGAAGTCGAAGTCGATCGGGCTCGCATCGCCATTTGCGGGGCCGAGCATATAGACCTGGCGTTGTCCGCAGCCTTCGAGCGCGATCGAATAAAGCTCGCCCTGGGCGCTCGTTTCGATGTCGAGCGACACCAGTTTCAACTGCGGGCGATAGCCGTTGGCGGGTTTCATCTCGCCTTCGAGCAGAACGCCGCTTTCTTGCGGGCTGCCCGCATCGCCGCGAAACAGAACGGGCGCCGTGATGAAGCGCTCCATCATGTAGCGCTCCGGCGGCTGGATATCGGCTTCGTAGACGTTGACGCCCGCTTTGGCGAGGCGCTTTGCGTGCCCGGCCAGGGCGCGATATTGCGGGGAATAGAGCCCAAGCACCGGGCGGCGCTGGAAGTCGCACAAATTGAGCGGGCGTAGCTCGGCGCGTGCGTCGCCCTTCAGCGCGGCGCGGGCCGCGGCTTCCTGGGCGGCCGGCACGAACGCGACAGAGGGCTGGGGGCGCAGGCGCAGCTGGCGCGGCCCCGCCTCGGTCGCGAGCCAGAAGTCGACCTCGGTGTGCTCTCCCGTATCGCGCCAATGGCGGGTGAGAATAAAACCCGCTTCAAACTCAGACAAAGTGTGACTCCGCCGCCCATGTTTCCCGCTTGCGATTGTAGCGTTTGAACGGGTGAAGGGCGGCGGGTCGTCTTAATGTTGAAGCAAATGCGCAAACATCGGATACAGCGAGACGAGCAGCGAAAGTGCCATGAAGACATTGAAGGCGCGCAGTCGTCGCGGATTCGACAGAAAACGCCGCATGCTGGTGCCGAACGCGGCCCAGATGCAGATGCAGGGCAGACCAATCACATAGAACAGGAAGGCCATCGCCATCGTGTTGGTGCCGAAGTTCGTGGAAAGGCGGATCGTGGTGGCGGCCGTGAGCACCATCATCCACGCCTTGGGATTGACCCACTGGAACGCGATGGCTTCGTGAAAGCGCATGGGACGGTGTTCACCGCTCCTCACCTTGATGTCGCCCGATGTGCCGATTTTCCACGCCAGATACAGCAGGTACGCAATGCTCGCGACCTCCAGCACGGTATAGAGCGACGGGATGTGCCTGAACACCTGACCAAGCCCGAAGCCCACCGAGAGCATGAGCACGACCACGCCCGCGCTGATGCCGAGAATGTGCGGCACCGTGCGACGAAAACCGAAGTTGACGCCGGAAGCGAGCAACATGGTGTTATTGGGGCCGGGCGTGATGGTCGTGACCACGACGAAAAGCATGCCGGCGGGCAGCGCACTGAGCATTTCGGGCAGCATGATGCGAGGGGCTCCGGAAAGAGAAGACAGATTCGACGGAACCCAGTTTATCGACAGTTCGCGGTACAGTACCGGTACAGTTGTGGAGACGCTCAACGGTACGGATTGGGGGCATGAAGGGCTGAGTGGCGGCTACGGAACCGGCGCGCAGGGCATCAGCGGCGCGCGTCACCGCTCCGGACTGAACGGCGCTCGAATCCTATTGACGAATGACCTGAATGCGTCCCGCCTTGACTGCCGCTTTCAAAACCGCCCAGTCCCGCTCATTTTGTTCTGCGTAGGCGAGCGAGAATCGCACGATGGCTTCGTCGAATACCGCTGACTTGCCCGCATATCCGCTGAGCAACGCGGGATCGCCTGCCTTTGCCATCGAATGGGCCAACGCGTGGGCGCAGGAAACCGCATACTCGCCGAGATCTTCGACGTCGAAGGTCGTGAAGTCGAAGGCGCCCTTCATGTCGCGCAATTGCCTCACGTAGAAGTCGTTGCCGGTGTGGCGCATCTTCGACCATCCGAGGAAGATGTCACTGGCGGACTGCAGCAGACGCTGCCCGTTGACCACACGTTGACCATGGTTGGGGTAGCGGCTCGGCGGCAGATAGCCCTCCAGCACGGAAGCGCGCGCCTCCTTGAGTTGAAGGAAAAGCGGGCAATCGCCGTCGGCCATGAAAAGCGCCTCATAGCAACGCGTTCCAACCGAGCCGATGCCCACCACACGAATGGCGACATCCACCAGTTCATATCGGTCGAAGAGTGCGCGCCTGTCGTCGGGAAGCGTCAGCCGGTAGTCGGCGAAGAAGCGCCGTACCATCGCGTTGTACTGCTTGCTGTCACTCGCGCTCTCCAGCGGTACGTGATACACGAGGGGCGGGACATCCTTGATCCGCAGCTTGCCGTTGATCACCTCGGTTGCATGAGTCAGCACGGTACGCGACGACTGTTGTCTTGCCTTTTCGATGACGGCCAGTTCCTTGTTCCTTTCTTCGACGGAATCGGCAATGGCCAGCATGCTCGCCGCCTTGAACTGGCAGTACCAGACGTCGAGCGTGTCCATGCGGCTGAAGTCGGCGAGCCGTTGGCGGAAGGTTGCGCACAACCGGCGCACGATGCGTTGCTGGTCACGCAAGGTAAATCCGCGCTCGCGCGCAGCGATCACGAACGATGTCGCGAGTCTGCGTACGTCCCAGTCGAATGGTCCAGGCAGCGTCTCGTCGAAGTCGTTGGGGCCGAACAGAACGCGCCGCTCGGGGCTCGCGAACAGACCGAAGTTGGCCAGGTGCGCATCGCCACCCAGTTGCACGATCACGTTGGAATGCGGCAGCGTCGACAGATCGTGCGCCATGAGCGGCGCCGCACCGCGATAGAACGCGAAGGGACTCGCGACCATCCGTCCATAACGGATGGGTATCAGTTCGACTACCCGCCCCACGTTGGAAGCGTCGAGGAGTGCGATGGGATCGCGATCTGCAATCCGGCATTCGGCGAGCTTCTCGCGCGGCACTTCCTTGCGAGCCGTCTTGCCCCGTCTGACGCGATCGGCCAGCGAGCCACGCCCCGCAAAGAGTGTGGACGGGTCTTCCTGCACCGTCGGCGTAGCCGGGTCAGCGAGAACTGCGCCGGGGGCGGCGCGCTTTGTGTTAGCGGGATCGGGCACGCAGCACTCCTATTTTCGATTCAAGGCCGGATCGGACCTGTGTCATTTCAGGTCGCTTCATTGCGGCTTGGCGTCTTGAGAAGTTGAGGACGTAGACGGCGAAATGTCACGTAGCGCCTCGATTGCGGCATCGACGGTTGCAAAGACCTCGCGATGTACGCCACTCACACGCAGTGCCTTGTACCGCTCGATTTCGTGTCGGACGCCCGAGGGGAGGGCGACCGCGGCTATGCCCACACCGTGCTTGTCGAGTTCGCCGCCTAGCTGGATCAAGGTCTTGCCTGCCGTGTAGTCGATGTTGCTGATCTCCGATGCGTCGATCACCACCCAGCGCAGCCCCGGACTCGCTTCGTTGACAAGCTTGAGCACCTCTTCCGTGAATCGGCCGGTGTTCGCATAGAACAGGTCTGCTTCGAAACGGTAGACGACGATCCCAGGTGCGGCGAGCAGATCGGGCTCGACATGTCGCGCGATCCAGCTGTCGCCGGGGCCTCGCGTCAGCACCCGGGTCCGCAGGCGGTAGCTGTGGCGTGCATGCGCGATCAGGGAAAGCACGACGGCAGCAAGAATGCCGTGCATCACGTCGACGAACACGACGACGCCCGCAGTCAGCAACGCCACGACGAGCTCATCCTTCTGCATGCGATACAGTTCGATCATGCCTTTCACGTCGATCAGCTTTACGCCGATCATGAAGACGATGGCCGACAACACGGCGGCAGGGAGCAGGCTCAGCGGTCTCGTGAGAAATAGCAGCACCAGCAGCACGATGGCGGCAGTCGTGAGATGGGCGACCTGGGTGCGTCCGCCCGCGTCGTCGAGCATCTCGGTCTTGGTCGGGCTGCCGTTCACGACGAATGTTCCCGTGAAAGCCGCCGCCGCGTTGGCGGCCGCGAGCCCGATGATATCGGCGTTGTCGTCGCCCCTTTCGTTATAGCGATTGGCGTACGCGCGTGCCGTTGCTGCGCTCTGGGCAATGATGACGATGAAGCATGAGGCGGCGGTGATGAGTATCTGGTTGATCTCGCCCATATGCAACGGTGGGAGGAACAATGACGGGAGTCCCCCCGGTACTTCGCCCGTCACCGCGATGCCATGTCCGGCAAAATTGAACACGCCGCTTGCCACGATGGAGCCGATCACGGCGATCAGCGCACCCGGTGCGCGCGGCACGAAGCGCTTGCAGCCGATGATCACCACGAGCACGGCGATCGAGAGCATCGTGGTCGGAAGATTGGCCTGGGCCACGCGTTGCAACGCGGACGCGATCTGCATCAACGGCCCATGCCCTTGCCTGGCGAGTCCGATCAGGCCGGCAAGCTCGCCTCCTGCGACCTGGATGCCGACGCCGGTCAGGAAGCCGATCAACGCGCTGCGGGAAAGAAAGTCGGCCAGAAAACCCAGACGAAAAGCACGCGCGATCACCAGCATTGCGGCGACCGTCAAGGCGACTGTACTCGTGAGAGCGACATAGTCCTTGCTGCCGAGTGCGGCGACGGCCGTCAAGGTACCCGCGAGAATGGCGGCAGTGGCCGAGTCGGCGGCGACGACCAGTTGTCGCGACGCTCCAAATACTGCGAACGCCACGAGCGGCAGCAGGATCGTATAGAGGCCCGTTACGGTGGGGGTGCCGGCAATTTTCGTGTATCCCATCACTTCGGGAATGCCGAGCGCCGCCAGCGTGATCCCGGCGATGATGTCGTGCGGCAGTTGCGCGGCATTGAAGGGCAGCAGTCCCTGCAGGAAAGGCAGGTGAGGGAGGCGGTGCGGTGCAGGAGCGGCGGGCTTCATCGTGCGGCCTCCGCTGCAGTCGTAGTCCGGGTGACCAGTGCTTTGGCGATAATGTCGTCGGCGATGACGACGTTGGTCGCGCCAGCGTTCTCCAGCAGCCCTTTTCGCAAGGGGTTTTCGCCCGGTACGGCAATGGCGAGCGACGGGTTGAGCGTATGGGCCAGCAGGGTGATTGCCAGATTGTTATTGCTGTCGGGTGTCGTGACGAACATGGCTTTCGCGCTGTCGAGTCGCGCACGCTTGAGCACTTCGTCGAAGGCGTCCGGCGAGCCGAGTACGACCAGATGCCCGCAATCCGTTGCCCGGTTGGCCTGATCCTGATCGCCCACGAGTACGAGCACGGTGTTTCCCTCCTCATGCAGGTAGTCTGCAACCCGCTCTCCGAGAGAATGGAATCCAACCACCACGACATGATTGGCGAGTTGCTCGAGCTTGCGTTCCATGATTCTGTTCTCCCGATAAGCCATCACGTCATCGCCCGAAAGCATGCCTGTGAGTCTAGAAACTGCGAACCCGCCGATCAGCAGTGTCGCGACCATGGCCAGAAGCATGAAGCCCTTTTGAGGCGGACTGAATTCGCTGAAGGCGCCGAGTGTCGTAATGAGATTGACTCCGTTCCAAAGAGCCGTAAACAGTTTGTCGGGGAAAGCGTTGCTGGACTGATCGAGGGCGATCAGCCCGATGGTGGCGCCGCCCAGCAGCATGACGAGAAGGCCGATGGTGTGATGCGCGCGACGGCGCCATTCTCGAATACGGATGACCCCGAGACGAGGTTCATCGACACGGAAGATCCACATGGTTACCTCGGATTGTTGGTCTGATCGAGACAACAGCGAACCTGATGCCAAGGGATACGCTCTCCCTTTTTGTGCCCGTAGTCAATAGTAAATAATCAGGAGCCCAATATATTGAACGGCTGAGCGACGACGCAATGCGGCAACGTGTTTCAGACGATAAAACAGATCGGAGGAAAGAGAAAAATTTATAGCCGCTAACGCATCTCGTGGTAGTTAGCCGATCAAGAACCAGCGACGCGTCGCAATCGCGATCGAACCCGGCTTGTCATTGCCGTCGACGCATTGTGCTGGATCTCGACCAGCGCACCTGTCTATACCTGAGGCATCAGTCGCTCCGCTTGCGCGACGAAAATGAGGGCGCAATCGGCGTATTGCCGTTTCCAGAACTGCACCAGGCGTGGATTTTGTTCAGCACCGGTAAGAGACATAAGCCGAAGCAGATGGATAAAAAATGCGCCCCACATTGAATCGCTGAACCATTTTCGAACGAATGGCACGTTGAATACATCTGTGCGGATCGTATTCCATAATGTTCGTCAGGTATTCGGAGGATGGACGGCAAAAGACAATGCTCCGCGTACGTATTGGCTGAATGTTCGCTAATGACTATGCGTGGAATCGTTAGCAAACAGGCCGAATAGATTAGCGAATCCGCAATGCGCCGCATTAGGGGAAATGTCATGCGTTTTCTCGCTGCAACACTTCTTGGCTCTGTAGTCGCCTCGTTCGCGCTTTCCGGTTGCGAGGCGCCAACTTCGGGCTCTGTCTTCTCGCCGGCCCAGGCGCAGCAGGTGATGGTGGTCGAACTCGGTACGGTCGAATCCGTGCGGCCCGTCACGATCCAGCCTGGTCCAACGGGCATTGGCGCAATAACCGGCGGCGCGCTTGGCGGCATCGCGGCTGGCAGCAACATCGGGCGCGGCACGGGTGCCGTAGCGGCGGGCATCGGCGGCGCCGTGCTGGGCGGCGCGGCGGGCAATGCCGTCGAGCAGCGCGTCACGCAGCGGCAAGCCCTTGAAATCGTCGTGCGTCTGGATTCGGGGCAACTGATGTCGATTGTCCAGGATGCGGATCAGCAGTTCGTTCCGGGTGACCGCGTGCGTGTGCTGCTCGGCAACAACTCGGTGCGCGTGACGCGATGAAGTGAACGCAGGTGTCGTTGACCTCTCGATAAAACGAAGTGTCGAACCGAGGAAACCGATGGCCGATACCGGGCAGAAAATGAGTCCCGTGCAGTTGACCGCGAGGGTAGTCGGCGGCGTGGTGGGCACGGCCATCGTCGTGGCGTCGGCTGACATCTCGCTGTTTCATTTCCTCATTCTTCGCGGCGTGAAGCAGGCCGCGTTCATCAACACCATCGTGACGTTCGCCAACGTCATTCCGATCGTGGTGTTCATCGTCAGTCTGGAACGTCGCCCGGTGTCGTCGAGTTCTAGCGCTTGAATCGTCGTTGTTTTCGGATGAATACACCGGCACGCCCGGCGGGGCCGCAACAGGGCGCGAAGCCATTTCACGGTGGACACGGGCAACCTGTCCAGGGATCCAGAGGAATACGCCAGTGTTTGCGAATCATGCTGCAGGTCGAATGGTGTCGCGGCCTTTGGCCGTGACGCTGTGTGCGCTGTGTCTAACGGCGGCGGGCGGACTCCTGGCGGGCTGCCGTAAGGGCGAAGAGGCGCAGGTGACGGAAGTGCGCCCGGTACGCGTCGTCAGGGTAGAAAAGCAGGAGGCCGGAGCGACCATCGCCTTGACCGGAAGATTGCAGGCGCAGGCCGAGATCAATCAATCGTTCCGTATCGACGGAAGAATGACGTCCCGCAACGTCGATGTCGGGGACCGTGTCAAGGCGGGCCAGGTACTGGCGCGGCTTGACCGGATGAACGAGGAAAGCAGCCTGCAGTCCGCTCGGGCACAGTTGGCCGCCGCGCAGGCACAGGCCCTGGAAGCGCGCACCATGTTCACCCGCATGCGCGATCTGCTTGCGGAGCATGCCGTGTCGCGTGCTTCGTTCGAGCAGTCGGAAGCGATGGCAAAGATCACCCAGTCGCAAGTCGATTCGGCGCAGTCGTTGGTCAACATCGCGCAGAACCGGCTCAGCTATACCGACCTCGTTTCCGACGTAGCCGGCGTGGTGACGGCGCGCGGAGCGGAGCCGGGCGAGGTGGTTCCGGCTGGCCGCATGATCGTGCAGATCGCTCGCGAGGGCGCGGTGGATGCCGTATTCGATGTGCCCGCCGCGATCAAGGACGTCGCGCCGGCCAGTCCCGACATCGTCATCGCGCTTGCCAGCAACCCCGAGGTCACCGCTGTTGGTAAGGTGCGCGAAGTATCGCCCCGCGCCGATCCGGTGACCGGAACCTTTGCGGTCCGGGTTCAAGTCCTCAATCCGCCGGCAGCCATGCGCCTTGGCAGTACGGTCATTGGCCACATGACGCTCCCGCGCGCGGCGGCCATCGAAATTCCTTCGAGCGCCCTGATCCAGCCAGGAGGGAAGCCGGCGGTCTGGGTGGTCGATACGAAGACAGGGACGGTTTCGGCGCGTGAGGTCGAGCTTCAGGCATATGGCGAGGACCGCGTTGAGGTGTCGCAAGGTCTCAACACGGGCGACGTGGTCGTGACTGCCGGCGTGCAGGCATTGCGGCCGGGACAGAAAATTAACTGGACCGAGGCAGCCAGGTGATTGGCCCGAATCTATCCGAGTGGGCGCTTTCGAAGCGCCCCCTGGTCGTGTTCCTCATGATCGCTGCGCTGGTCGCGGGAACCCTGTCATTCTTGCGGTTGGGGCGCGCCGAAGATCCGGTCTTTACATTCCGCACCATGGTGGTGGCCGCTGCGTGGCCGGGGGCCACTGTCGACGACACGCTCTCGCAGGTGACCGAGCGGCTCGAACGCACGTTGCAGGAGACCCGTCACCTGGATCGCATACGCAGCTATACGACAGCGGGTCAGACGACAATCTTCGTCGATCTTCTGCAGTCCACGCCACCCTCCGAAGTCCAGGACGTCTGGTATCAGGTTCGCAAAAACGTGGACGATATGCGACAAACGCTCCCGGCGGGAACGCTCGGGCCGTTCTTCAACGACGACTTCGGCGACACCTACGGCATCATCTACGGCTTCACCGCCGACGGCTACAACATGCGCGAGTTGCGCGATCGCGTCGAGGCGATTCGCTCGCGCCTGCTGCTGGTGCCGGACGTCTCGAAGATCGAGGTCCTGGGCGCTCAGGACGAACAGATTTACATCGAATTCTCGACCACCCGTCTGGCGGGCTTGCGTCTGGACTACCCGACCATCGTCGCCGCATTGAGAGCGCAAAATCTCATCAGGCCGACCGGCGTCCTGCAAACCGGGCAGGAGCGGGTGTTCTTCAGGGTGACGGGCGCCTTCGATTCCGAACGCGACATCGAGAATGTCAACCTCGTGCTGGGAGGGCGCATCGTTCGCCTCGGCGACATCGCCACCGTGAGACGCGGTTTCGCCGACCCTCCACAGCCAATGTTCCGCGTCAACGGCAGGCCGGCCATCGGCCTCGCGATCGCCATGCGCGATTCGGGCGACATACTGGCGCTCGGTCGCAACCTGAAGGCCGAGATGGCCGACGCCACCGCGAACCTGCCCGCTGGCATCGAGCCGTTCCTGGTCGCCAATCAGTCAGATACCGTCGACGTGGCGATCAACGACTTCATGGCGTCGCTCTGGCAGGCGATCATCATCATCCTGGTGTGCAGCTTCGTGAGTCTGGGCATACGGCCGGGGACGGTAGTGGCATTGTCTATCCCGCTGACGCTGGCGATTGTCTTCGGGATCATGGACGTCGTGCACATCGACCTGCACCGGGTCTCGCTGGGCGCGCTGATCATCGCGCTGACCTTGCTGGTCGACGACGCCATGACCACCGTCGACGCCATGATCAACCGCCTCGCCGCCGGTGACAGCAAGGATCAGGCGGCGACGTTCGCGTACCGTACGCTGGCCGCGCCAATGCTGATCGGCACGCTCGTGTCGATTTCCAGTTTCGTGCCGATTGGCTTCGCAAAGAGTTCGGCCGGCGAATATACGTTTTCTATTTTTGCGGTAGTCGCCATCGCGCTGCTCGCGTCGTGGTTCGGTGCGGTGATTTTCTCGCCGCTCGTCGGTGTGGCAATCCTGAAAGCGCCCAAGGCCGAAAAAGAGCCGCGCAAGCCCGGCAAGATGCTCATGGCCTATGACCGCTTCCTGCGCGGCGCGCTGCGGCTCAGGTGGTTGACGATTGCCGTCACGCTTGCGGCGTTCGTGGTGTCGATCTTCCTCGTCCGGTTCGTGCCGCGGCAGTTCTTTCCCGCCTCGGACCGGCCGGAGTTGACGGTGGATCTGACCTTGCGCCAGAACGCGTCCATCCACGCGACCGCGGACCAGGTCGCGCGACTCGAAGCCATTCTGAAAAGCGATCCCGATGTCGATCACTTCAGCAGCTATGTGGGCCGCGGCGCAGTGCGCTTTATTCTTACCCTCAATGTTCAGTTGCCCAATCCGTTTTTCGCACAGGTCATCGTGGTCGCGAAAAGTCTCGAGGCGCGCGACCGGCTGCAATTGAAACTGGAGAAGACGCTGAGCGAGCAGTTCCCCGGTATCGTCGCCCGCGTGTCGCCGCTGGAACTGGGACCGCCGGTGGGGTGGCCGCTGCAGTATCGCGTCTCGGGGCCCGACCCGGCGCAGGTGCGCAGGGCCGCACTCGATCTGGCCGGTATCGTGGGTTCCGACGAGCGAACGCGCCACATCAATTTCGACTGGATGGAGCCGGCCCGGCAGATCCGCATCCACATCAACCAGGATGAAGCGCGTCAGCTCGGCGTGAGTTCCGCCGCGCTGGCCGCCATCATGAACACCGTCATTACCGGCACGCCACTCACGCAGATACGCGACGACATCTACCTCGTCAACGTCGTGGCGCGCGCGCAGGAAGAGCAGCCGCTGACGGTGCAGTCACTGAGTACGCTGCAGGTGCCCACGCCGAGCGGGCGCATGGTTCCACTCAGTCAGTTCGCGACGTTCACGGAGGAACAGGAGTCGCCGCTGATATGGCGGCGAAACCGTGTGCCGACGCTCACGGTGCGCGCCGACGTGATGCATGGCGAGCTGCCCGACGAAGTCGTCGCAACGCTCGCGCCGAAAATCGATGCGTTCAACGCGAAGCTTCCCAAGGGTTACCACGTCGCGACTGGCGGCATCTTCGAGGAAAGCGCGACTTCGCAAGCCTCGGTATTTGCCGTGGTCCCGGTGATGATCGTGCTGATGCTGACGAGCATGATGCTGCTGCTGGTGAGCTTCAGGCGCCTGGCCATGGTGGTCTCGGTGATGCCATTGGGCCTGATCGGCGTGGTGCTCGCACTGCTGGTTTTCAACCGGCCGCTTGGTTTCGTCGCCATTCTGGGCATTCTTGCGTTGATCGGCATGATCGCCAAGAACGGCCTGATCCTGATCGTGCAGATCGAGACTTTTCGACACGAGGGCATGGGCGTACTCGAGGCCGTTGTCGCGTCGGGCACATCGCGCATCCGGCCAATGATGTTGACCTCGATCTCGACCGTGCTTGGCCTGATCCCGATCGCGCCTACGGTGTTCTGGGGCGCCATGGCCTTCGCGATCATGGGCGGCTTGCTGGTCGCGACGCTGCTGACCCTCGTGTTCCTGCCGGCCCTGTACATGGTGGTGTTTGGCAAGGAAGACCGGCCGCCGTCGCAGTCGTCGGGGATAGCGAGCGGGGCGACGTGAGCCGCCGGGGCCTGACGCCATCCGGCTGACGCCCGCCGTTTTCGCGCTCGCTGGTTTTTCGATAGAGGAGGCGTATCTTCCATGAGCTCACCAACGCTTCGTGCTTTCCTGCTCGACTGGCGTTCGCACTGGCGCGTCGCGCTGACACGCGCGGTTTGCTTTCTCGCGCTATGGATCATCCTGATGCCGAGCGTGAAGCCGGCCGATCTCGTCTGCGGCCTGATCGCGACGCTCGTCGCGACGCAGATGAGCCTGCGGCTCCTGCCTCCCGTCGCGGGAAGGGTACGGCTCGGCGCCTTACTCGTCTTCGTTCCGCATTTCCTCTTGCAGTCCCTGCTCGCGGGCATCGACGTGGCGCGCCGCGCGTTGGACCCGCGCCTGCCTTTGCGGCCCGGTATCGTGGTCTATCGTGTCGGTTTTCCGCCGGGAACGGCGCGCAATGGATTCGCCATCATCACGAGTCTCTTGCCGGGGTCGCTGCCGGTAGATGAGACCGCGGACGGGCTCGTTTACCACTGCCTCGACACCTCGAAGCGGGTCGACGAACAACTGGCGGACGAAGAACGGCGCCTCGCGGGCGCGCTGGTCAGCGGTGAACGTCATGGCTGACGTGCTCATCGCCGTTTGCGCGCTGGTGCTGCTGATGGTGGCCGTGGGCCTGCTGTCGGTGCTGCGCGGGCCCACGCGCGCCGACCGCATGATGGCCGCGCAACTGTTCGGCACGGGAGGGATCGCGGCGTTGCTGCTGGTCGGCACGGCAAGCGGCGTCGAGGCTGTCGTGGATGTGGCGTTGACGCTCGCCGTGCTTGCGGCGTTCGCGTCGGTCGCCTTCGTCAAGGCCGATCGTCAGGCAGAAGGCGATATCGCGAAAGAGGACCGGAAATGAAAGCCGCAGCCGATATTTTCACGATCATTGCCATGCTGGCCGGCATTGTCTTTTTCGTGGCCGGCACAGTCGGGCTGTTGCGGTTCCCGGACACGTACACGCGGCTGCACGCGTTGACCAAGGCCGACAATCTAGGCCTGGGCATGGTGGTGCTGGGGCTGTTGCCACAGACGGGTCACATCGTGATCGCCCTCAAGCTGATCGTGGTCTGGCTGCTGGTGATGCTGACGTCGTCCGATGTGTCGCAGCTCATCGCGCGCGCCGCGCGCCGGCAGGAGGAGCGTGCATGATCGCCGCGATCTCCGTCGGTATCGGCATCCTGTTGCTGGCGCTTGCGCTCTGGACGGTCGTCGTGCGCGATACGTTCGCCGCGGTCGCCGGATTCATTCCTTACGGCCTGCTGCTCACGCTGGCCTGGTTAGTGCTTCGTGCTGTCGACGTCGCGTTGACCGAAGCGGCCATCGGTGCGGGCCTGACCGGCGCGCTGCTGATCCGCGCGGCGTCGCGGCTCGAGGTCACTGAAGCGGCGGCCCAGGCAGAAACGCCGGGCCTCGCGATGCGTGTCGCGGCAGGCGTGGCCGCCACGGCGGTCGCCGTCGTGATTGCCGTGAGCCTGTTGAGCTTGCCGGACCCCGCGCCGAGCCTGGCGCCCGAGGTGGCGCGACACATTCAGGCCACTGGCGTCGGCAACCCGATCACGGCCGTCCTGCTGTCATTCCGCGCGATCGACACGCTGCTGGAAGCCATCGTGTTGCTGTTCGGCGTGGTCGGCGTCTGGTCGCTGGCGCCGGACCGTTGCTGGGGCGGCAGGCCGGGACTGGCGCAGGGGGTGAGTCCCAACGACATTCTGGTGTATCTCGCGCGTGTATTGCCGCCGATCGGCGTCGTGATCGGCATCTACATTTTCTGGGTCGGCGCCGATCATCCGGGTGGCAAGTTCCAGGGCGCCACAGTGATTGCGGCCATGTGGCTGCTCGTCATGATGTCCGGTTTGCGCGATGCGCCGCCGGTCAGCCGGCGCTGGCTGCGCGCCGTCCTTATCGTCGGGCCGGCGGTGTTCATCGCGCTTGGCCTGCTCGGCGCCGTCGTGGCGGGAGCGTTTCTCGCGTACCCCGATGGCTGGGCGAAGCTGTGGATCATCATCATTGAAGCCGCGCTGCTGCCTTCGCTTGCCGTGACCCTGGTCCTCCTGCTCGTCGGTCCACCGCAGCGGCCGGAGGTGAGCCCATGAACGTCTCGCAGTTGTTCGGCTTGACCGCCGCTGCCCTCGTGGGTCTCGGCCTCTATGGCCTGATCGTCAACCCGCAGCCCTTGCGCAAGGTGCTGGCCTTCAACCTCACGGGCAATGGCGTCTTTCTGGCCTGTGCCGTGATCGCGCATCGGGGAGCTGGCGCCGGCATGTCCGGCGACCCGGTGCCGCAGGCACTATTGATCACGGCGATTGTCGTGTCGTTCGCCGCTTCCGCGCTCGCAGTCGGACTCATGCTGCGCAGGTTCGCGGAAACGGGCTCGAATTCTCTGTCGGCGGACGGTGATGCGGCGTCGGGCGGGACGCGCGCCAATACGGAGGCGAGGTGACGACGCTGGCGCTCACGGGGCAATCGACGCCGGGCGGCGTGCTGCTGACGCTCGTCGTGTTGCTGCCTTTTGCCGGGATGCTGGCAGGGTTGGCGCTCGGCGGACGCCACGCGCAACGCGTGGCCTGGGTGACGATCGCCTTCGGTTTCGGCCTCGTGCTGGAGATTGCGGCGAGGCTGCTGGTCTCGGGCGACGCATTGCGCTATCTGCTGGGCGGCTGGGCGCCGCCGCTGGGCGTCATGCTCCGCGCCGACGGCCTCTCGGTGTGCATGATGCTGGTGGTTGCCGTGGTGGTGGGGGCGGTGGCGATTTACGCCAATGGCGACTTCGGCACACCGTCCGGCACGAACGAGGCACGCGCGCCGCTGGCGTTCTGGCTGCTGCTGCTGGCGGTATGGGGAGCGCTCAATCTGGTGTTTGTGAGCGCAGACATTTTCACGCTCTACGTCGCGCTCGAACTGCTGACTTTTGCGGGCGTTCCTCTCGTGTCCCTCGATGGCCGCGCCGAAACATTGCAGGCTGCGTTGCGTTATCTGTTGTACGCGCTGATCGGCTCGATGCTTTATTTGCTGGGGGTTTTTCTGCTCTATGGCGCCTATGGCACGCTGGACATTGCGCTGCTTGCCGCGAGGATCGGGGCGCAGCCGCTAGCCTGGGCCGCGTTGGGGTTGATGACGGCCGGCATGCTCGCCAAAACCGCGCTGTTCCCGCTGCATCTGTGGTTGCCGCCTGCGCACGCGGGCGCACCGGCCGCCGCGAGCGCGCTGCTGTCGGCATTGGTCATCAAGGGATCGTGGTTCGTGCTGGTGCGGTTGTGGGTCGACGTCTTCGCCGGCATCGCAAGCGGGTCCTGCTCGCAACTGCTTGCAGGCCTCGGGGCGCTCGCGATCCTCTTCGGCAATGTGGTGGCGCTGCGCCAGGTGCGGCTGAAGCTCTTGATCGCTTACTCGACGGTCGCCCAGATCGGCTATCTGTTCCTGCTGTTCCCGCTTGCCGTGCAGCACGAAAGTGCTCGGGCCGTCACGGGTGGCCTGTTGCAGGCCGTATCGCACGCGAGCGCAAAAGCGGCCATGTTCCTCGCGGCCGGTCTGATCTATAGCACGCTGGGGCATGACCGTCTGGCCGACCTGCGCGGCGCGGGGCGCGCCCTGCCCATGACGCTGACTGCTTTCGCGCTGGCCGGCGCCACGTTGATCGGCTTGCCGCCTTCCGGGGGCTTTCTGGCCAAGTGGCTGCTGATGTCGGCGGCACTCGCGACGGGGCAATGGTGGTGGGCGGGGGTGATGCTGGTCGGCGGCCTGCTCACGAGCGTCTACGTTTTCATGGTGGTGGTGCGCGCGATGGAGCCCGCTGCGCCCGGCTGGTCGCCGCAAAAGCAGGTGCCTCGTTACCAGCAGCTCGCCGTGCTTGGCCTCGCAACGTGTTCGTTCCTGCTTGGCCTCGCCGTGCTGCTGCCGGTCGACGTGGCCCAGATTGGCCGCACGGTGATGCCGCCAGCGGGGCTGCCATGAACGTCTCCCAGGCTCTGCTCGTCGCAGCCGTCGGGTTGCCATTGCTGATGCTGCTGGTCTGTGCGTCGGCGCCGGTTCGCAGGCGCCTGCCGTCATGGTTCGCGGTCGCTGCGCTGCCCGCGCTGGCCGCGGCCGTCGGCGCCAGTCAGAGCGAAACCCTGATGCTCGGCCACAGCCGGTTCGCCCTCAGTTTCGCGCTCGATACGCCAGGCGCGGTGTTGCTCGGCACGGCGGCGCTGTTGTGGCTCTTCGCCGGAATCTATGCCGCACGATATGTACGCGGTCGCGAAGATATCGATGGGTTCGTCGTCTGCTGGCTCATGGCCTTGACCGGCAGCGTGGGCGTGTTCCTGACGGCCGACCTGATTGGCTTCTATCTGATGCTGGCGGTGTTGAGTGTCGGCGCCAGCGGGCTGGTGCTCCAGGGCGACGGGCCCGAAGCCCGATACGCGGGCGCGCTTTATCTTGGCGTTGCATTACTGGCCGAGGCTTTCGTGCTGGGAGGATTGGTCCTGCTCGCACAGGCCACGCCTGGCGGCAGCCTGCTGATTCGCGATGCGGCTGCAGCCTTGCCGGGCTCGCCCTGGCGCAACGCCACGCTGCTATTGCTCCTGGTTGGCCTCGGCATGAAGGCCGGGATGGTGCCGCTGCATGTCTGGATGCCGCACGCCTATCGCGCGGCGCCTGTTCCGGCGGCGGCGGTGCTCAGCGGCGCGGTGGTCAAGGCCAGCGTGATCGCATTGGTTCGTTTTCTGCCATTTACTTTCAACGACGCATGGCCGCACTTTGGCATCCCTTTCGCGGCGCTGGGCATGGTCGGCGCGTTCTACGGCGTGGCGATCGGTATCACTCAGGCCCAGCCGAAAGTCGTGCTTGCGTACTCGAGCGTCAGCCAGATGGGCTTCCTGATGGCCGTGATCGGCATGGGGCTCGCCGCAGGCGACCCCGCTACCGTCGTGGCAGCCGCTTACTATGCCGCGCACCATCTGCTCGTCAAAGGCACCTTGTTTCTGGCCGTGGGCGTGGTCGCGTTGACGGGTGCCGGATCGTTGCGACGAGTGCTGCTGCCCACGGCGGTCATCGCGCTTGGACTGGGCGGATTGCCGTTGACGGGCGGCGCACTGGCCAAGTACGCGGCCAAGGACCTGCTGGGCGGCGATCTGGCCGGGTCGTTGGCTGCGGCGTCTTCAGCCGCGACCACGTTGCTGATGCTTCATTTCGTGCGCTGTCTGGGTGCAGTGGCCGCGACCGATTCCAACGCGCGCGCGCCGGGGCCGTTCAGGGGGGCATGGCTGGCAATGGTCGTGGTCTCGCTCGCCGTTCCGTGGGTGGTGTATCTGCGTATCCCGGCAGGCTCGCTACCCGAGGCCCTGGCGCCCGCGGCGCTGTGGTCGGCACTCTGGCCGGTACTCGTTGGCGCGGCGCTCGCGATTGGCTGGAACCGATGGGGTAAGACGGTGCCGTCCGTGCCTGTGGGAGATATCTCTGGCTTCCTGCGCGGACTGCAACGCGGCAGCACGGGGGCCGCACGAATTGCTGTGTGTACGGATGCGTTCGTACGCGGATGGGCCGTGTCCTGTCTGACGCTGTTGCTCGCGGCGCTGCTGCTCGGCGGCCTGCTCGCGGTGGCGGCATGATGTGTGTGGCGCAACCGACCGCACCGCCTGCGCATACGGGACGCGGTCGCAGCAGAACCTGGAGTACGTCATGAGAACGCTGACGCGTGCTGCGATATTTGCCGCCGCTACCAGTTGCCTGGCCGGCTGCATTAGCGTGGGGCCCGATTACAGTCGCCCCGAGGTGGCGGTGCCCGCAACGTGGCGGGTCGATTTGCCCGCGGCTGAAGAAGTCGTGGACACGGCGTGGTGGGAGCAATTCGACGATCCGGTGTTGAACGACCTGATTCAAACCGCACTGCAGGGCAATCTGGACGTGCGTATCGCAGCGGCGCGTATCGACCAGTTCATCGGCTTGTTGCGCGCTGCGCGCTCGCAGGGTCTCCCGCAGATCGGCTATGGCGCCAACGTGAGCCGCAACCGGACCAGCGAGGTCGGGATGCCACCGCTGTCCCCCTTGCTCGATCCCGTATTCAATCTTTATCAGGGCATGCTGTCCGCTTCCTGGCAAATCGACCTGTTCGGCCGGGTAAGACGCCTGACCGAAGCCGCGCAGGCGCAGGTCTATGCCAGCGAACAGGCCCAGCGGGGCGTCGTGCTTTCGCTGGTGACAGGCGTGGCGACCAGCTACATCACGCTGCGCGGGCTCGACCGGCAACTCGAAGTCGCACGGGCCACGGCGAGTAACTTCGGCGAAACATTACGCATATTCGAGTTGCGCTATCGCGACGGCCTGGTTTCCCAGACGGAGCTGTCCCAGGTGCGCTCGCAGTACAAGCTGGCTCAATCCGCGATACCGGCCATCAAACAGCAGATCGCCATCGTGGAAAACGGCATTTCTATTCTGCTGGGACGTAATCCCGGGCCCATTGCGCGAGGCAAGTCGGTGAGCGAGCTGGTGCTTCCTGTCATTCCGGCGGATCTGCCTTCGACATTGCTCGAGCGGCGGCCCGATATTTTGCAGGCCGAACAGAATCTGGTCGCGGCCAATGCGAATGTCGGCGCCACGCGTGCGCTTTACTATCCCACCCTCTCGCTGACGGGGGCGCTGGGTTCGGTCAGTACCGCGTTCGGCGACTTCCTTTCCGGGCCCGCCTCGCTCTGGTCGGTCGCAGCAGGACTCACCGGGCCGATCTTCACGTCGGGTGCGATTGGTGGCCAGGTGCAGTCAGCCGAGGCACAAAAGCGCCAGGCCGAACTGGTCTACAGGCAGACGGTGCTGGGCGCGTTCAACGACACCAATAATGCGCTCGTCAGCTCACAAATGACCATCGAGCAGACCGCGCTTCAACAGCAGCGCGTCGATGCCTTGCGCGAATATGCGAGGTTCTCGCGGCTCAAGTTCGAAGACGGGTTGATCGGCTATCTCGAAGTGCTGATATCCGAAAACGACCTGTTCTCCGCCGAGCTTGCGCTCGCCAACTTGCAGGCCTCGCGCTATAACCAGGTGATCAGCGTGTATCAGGCCATGGGTGGCGGCTGGGTGGATATCGCCGATTCGCGTACGCCCGTGTCCCTGAGCGCCGACCGAAAGGGCAATGCCTCACAGGGCAGGTGACACAGGCTTTAAAGACATAGGGCCAGGCTGCGCATCACGAAGCATCCGGTCGAATTGATACGCAGCAGAAGAAGGTCAAGGTCACTCTGTGTTTTGAAGTTGCTTCCAAGAGAAAACCCATGCTACGCACGTCGCTGAAGGTAATAAAAATATGCGTGTCGATCCTGGTCGTGCTCGCGTTACTCGCATTGGGTTTGCGGGCATGGTCTTCGCTGCGCGGCCCGCAACTATCGGTCTGGCACACCTACGTGCCGCGGGAGATGACCGTCGAAGCAATAGACGCCGGCGACTGGAGTGCGTACATGCGGGAGGAGTCGCGGCTTTTCGAGGATGTGCGCGTCAACGTCGTCGAAAAGATCGACGCATCCGAGCGTGTCCCGTCGAACCGATACTACGAAGGCTCACCGATCTATCCAGAGCACTTCACTCAGGACTGGAACCGCTCGTACATACTGGAACCTCCCGGACCGCCGGTGGGAGCGGTCGTGCTGCTGCACGGCATGACGGACTCGCCCTACAGTTTGCGGCACATCGCGCGCAACTATCGTGACCGGGGCTTTGTCGCGATCGCCATCCGTTTGCCTGGACACGGTACCGTGCCTGCGGGACTGACCAATGTCACATGGCAAGAATGGGCCGCAGCAACGCGACTCGCGGTTCGCGAAGCGCGCCGGCGCGTGGGCCCGGACAAGCCGCTGGAACTGATAGGCTTCTCGAACGGCGGCGCGCTTGCCCTGCAATATGCAATGGACGCCATCGAGAACCCCGCGCTCACGCGTCCCACCCGGCTCGTGCTCATTTCGCCGATGATCGGAGTCACGCGTTACGCGCGGTTTGCGGGCCTCGTGGGACTACCCGCGATGTTGCCCGCGTTCGCGCGGGCCGCCTGGCTTGGCATCGTGCCGGAATTCAACCCCTTCAAATTCAACTCGTTCCCGGTGAACGCAGCGCGTCAGTCCTGGTTGCTTACCCGCGCGATCCAGGAGCAGATGGCGAGGCTCGAGCGTGAGAATCGGTTGAATTCGCTCCCTCCCGTGCTGACGTTCCAGTCGGTGACCGATTTCACGGTCAGCACCCCTGCTGTCATGTCGTCGTTGTATGACAAGCTTCCCGCAAACGGCAGCGAAATCGTGTTGTTCGATGTGAACCGCAGCGTGAGTTTCAGAACCTTCCTGCGCGTCGCGTCCTATTCGGCGCTCACACGGCTGCTGCGCATCGGGCCGCAGAACTATCGCACCACGGTCATTGCCAACGCCTCCCAGGATTCGGCTCATACGGTCGAACGCAGTGTCGATGCCGGCAGTGTGGCAACTCACGTTCGCCCTTTGGAAATTGACTATCCTCCGGATATTTTTTCCTTATCGCATGTCGCGATTCCATTTCCCGTGACGGACGCACTCTACGGCATCGAGCCGGGCGACGACGAGAACTTCAATGTCAACCTTGGTACGCTCGCGCCGCGCGGAGAACGCGGCACGTTGATTCTGACGCTCGACTCGATGTTCCGGATTGCATCGAATCCGTTCTTCCCGTATCTCCTGCAACGCGTCGACGAGGGCATCGGCAAGATGCCTCCGCCAGTTGTCGATTCACCGAGGCGCACTCATGAGACCGCTGCCGGGAAGCCGGAGGATCCCGCAGAAGCGTTGAGGGAACTGGAGCAGGCCGGAGATGATTACGTCGAGCCGTAAGCCGACGCCTGCAACAGCAACTCGACTGGAAGAATCGACAGCATCCAGACACCGGGTCGGCCGACCTTGTTACTGAGCCCGGTTTGTCCGATGATACGGGCGGGGTGCGCAAGCTCGCATGGGGCCGCCGTGGCCACCGGCTGGTCAGACGTACTCGTGGAGCACCGGCACCTGTTGAGTGTTGCGTCATACCCGGAGACGAGCACCGTGAACATGACCCGATTGCTGCTCGGCAGCATCATGCTCTTCGTGGTGGGTACGGTGTTGCAGCTGGTATGGCCGCTGGCGCAGGCGGCGTCGTATCACCACTTCGCCGACCAACGCGCGCTGGGTTTGATACCGCATGCCGCGGACGTGCTGTCGAATCTCGTCATCCTGGCGGCAGGGATCGCCTGCCTCAGTTGGGCGAAGCGCAATGCGTCGCGGCAGCCGCCAAAATTCCCCGGCATGGTAGTCGCCGGATTCGGGCTCGTGCTGACCGCAATCGGGTCGGCCTACTATCACTGGGCACCTTCCGACGCGACGCTCGTCTGGGATCGCCTGCCGATGACAATCGTCTTCGCCGGCATACTGGCGATGGTCTGGACGTCGAAGACCGGGCAGCGCGTAGGCTGGGTGCCGTTGCTAATCCTGGTTGCCGTATCGCTAGGCACGATCGAGTACTGGCTCGCACTCAACAGCCTGTGGCCGTACGCGATCCTGCAGTTCGGCGGGCTCATGTTCATCGTCGGCTTGACGCTTACGCGCAAGGTGGACAGCGTATTCGGCTGGACGATGGTGATCGTTTTCTACGGGCTGGCCAAGGTCTTTGAGAGCCTTGACTGGCAGGTGTGGGAGCTCACTCGCCATGTGATCGCAGGGCATGCGCTGAAGCACGTATCGAGCGGCCTGGCCGGTGCCGCCCTGATTCTGGTGGCGAACGCGGCACCGCGCTTTGCAGTCGGCCCGGTTCCACCGCAGCCGGGAGCGATCGACCATTCCCAGTCGCCGCGCTGACGTGTTCGGATGACAAAGTTTCCGATGGCCGCCAGGATGGAGCCGGACACGCCGCTGGAATACTCGCCTTCTTCGAGCGCGCTCAGGTGAGGCGCGCGTTATCCAGGCTGGCGTCCGTCTTCCCAGCGCGGGTCCGCGGTAATCTGCACAATGAGCCGGCTTTCCAGCGGATTCGCGCTGAGCGTTTCCCAGATGCGTTCGCGCAATTCGTCCTGCGAGGCGAGATCGCCTAGCGTGGACGTTGCGCCGACGAGCACGCTGACTTCGACAAAATTGCGTCGGCCCGCCTGGATGACGTGTGTGTGATGGCGCAGAATGCCAAGTTCGCGTTCGAGCTTCGAAAGCGCCATTTCGATCTCCGAACGCGGATTGTTCTCTTCGGGGCTCATGTGCAGCAATTCAGCAAAGCTCGTGCTCACGATCTTCACTGGCGCAAAGAAAAAAATCAGTGAGAGCCCCGCGGTCATTGCACTGTCGACATAGCGCGCCCATAGATAGTGAAAGCTTTCGGGCAATATCGAATACACGAAAAAGCCGAGCAGTGTGGCTGCGCTGAACGAGAATTTCATGATCCATTTCCAGCCGTCGGTTTTGAGCAGCTTGGAATTGATCTGCGCGGCCGCGCGCTTTTTATAGACCACCATGGCAAAGCTGATCACGCAACTCGCGGCGCTGATCAGCATGACGCCTTGCGCATTCACCACGTGGCCGCCCGAACGTATCCCCTCAATCCCGTTCACGAAGCCATATACGCAAACGAGCAGCATCATGAGCCCGTTTATGCCGTTCACGAGCGGCTCGAGGAACCAATACCCGTATTCGAAGCGAGTCGTCGCGGGCCGGCTCACCACGGTGGCCACGAGCAATCCAAGCGCGGAACTCGCGAGATTGAGCAGATAGAAAATGGCGGTGAGCAGCAGCGTATCGGATTGCACGAAGAAGCCATAGCCGACGTTGGCCGCGAAACCGAGGCACACGACGTAAATGGAAACCTTCATCGTGCGCTGCTCGACCGCTGCGAGCCGCGCCTTGCGGAGCGCGTAGCTGATAGGCATGGTTCCTCGCTGTCGAACTTTGGAACGTTTGGATGGCAGCGGTGAGGCGAAACGCAGTCACGAGGCCGATGGATGCGGGCAGGCGCCGTGGCGCGCGGCTAACGCCACGCCGGGGTGCTCAGCCCGACGATCGCGGCGAGTCCGCCGCCCATCACCACGAGAAACGCGCACCACTCGGGCCGCGAAAATAGCGCCTCGCCACGCTCGCGACGCGCCCACATGTACAGCAGGCTGCCGGGTCCATAGAGCAGTGCGGACATGACGAGCAGTTCCAGCCCGCAAGCGTAAAGCAGGAACAGTGTATAAATCGTGGCGATGCCCGCTGTGGCATAGCGCAGTGTGCGCGTTCGCGCGCTCATGGCCGCTTGCGGCAGTGCGCGGATGGCCTTGAGCCCGAAGGTCGCCACGAAGAAGTAGGGGATGAGTGCCATCGCGCTCGTGAGGCGCAGCATGAGCGAGAAGGCGTCGGTGGACCAGTAGGTGCTGATGACGAAGGCCTGTACCACGCCGCTCGTGAGCCAGATCGCGGCGGTGGGAAGCTGCCGGGCGTTGCGGCGCGCGAAGATGGCTGGCATGGCGTCCGCTTTCGCGCTCGCATACAGCACTTCCGCGCAGATCAGCGACCACGCGAGGTAGGCGCCGAGAACGGAGACGATGAGCGCACCGCCGATGAACACCACGCCCGGCGAGCCGATTACGGCGCCAAGCACCGACGCCATCGAAGGTTGCCGCATGACGGCGATATCCACGCGCGGGAGATGCGCATAGGGCAGCAGCGTCACGAGCACGAGCAGCAACAGCACGAAGGCGAAGCCGAGTACCGTTGCCGCGCCCACGTCCGAGCGCTTCTTCGCGTAGCGCGAATAGACGCTTGCGCCTTCGATGCCGAGAAACACGAATACCGTCACGAGCATGGTCCCTTTGACCTGCGGGGCAAGCCCTCGAGCGCTTTCCGCGAGATTGTCCGTGAACGGCTCCGCACTCGCATAGACGCTCAAAATGCCGATAAAAACGAAAATGGGCAGAATCTTGACGACAGTAAGAATCGCATTGATGAGCGTGGCCTGCTGAATGCCGCGCAGCAGCATCCAGTGAAATGCCCATATGCCGACGGACGAAACGGCAATGGCAATCGGTGTATTGCCGTTTCCAAATGCCGGCACGAATGCGCCGAGCGTGGATTTGATCAGCACCCAATAAGAGACATTACCGAAGCAACCGGCCATCCAGTAGCCGAACGCAGAGAGAAAGCCGGCGTAGCCGCCGAAGCCGTCACGTGCATAAGCAAAGATGCCGGAGTCGAGGTCGGGCCGGATTTCGGCGAGAAGCTGGAAGACGCGGGCCAGCATATACATGCCGCCTCCCGCAATGCACCATGAGATGACGGCGGCCATTGGGCCCGCTTCGAGCGCGAAGTTGCGCGGCAGCGAATAGATGCCGGCGCCGACCATGGAGCCCACGACCATGGCCGTCAGGACCGGCAGCGACAATTTCTGGTCATCCGTCGATTTCATGTTCGAGCCTTTTTCTGATCTTTGACCGGTCGTAATGCAAGCGCGGGAAATCGCGGATAAAAAATGCGCGCCACATTGAATCGATGAACTATTCTCGAACGAATGTCACGTTGAATACATCATGTGCGAATCGTATTCCATAATGTTCGTCAGGTGTCCGGAGGATGGAAAGCAAAAGGAGAATTACCGGGAACGTATTGGTTGAATGTTCGCTAATGACCCTATGTGTAATCGTTAGCAAACAGGTCGAATGAATTAGCGAATCCGCAATGCGCCGCATTAGGGGGAATCTCATGCGATATCTCGCAGCAACACTTCTTGGCTCCGCAGTTGCTTCGCTCGCGCTTTCCGGCTGTGAGGCGCCGACTTCTGGCTCTGTCTTCACGCCAGCCCAGGCGCAGCAGGTGTTCGTGGTCGAACTCGGTGCGGTCGAATCGGTTCGGCCCGTCACGATCCAGCCGGGCCCAACGGGCATCGGCGCGATCACCGGCGGCGCGCTTGGCGGCATCGCGGCAGGCAGCAACATCGGGCGCGGCACCGGCGCTGTTGCAGCGGGCATCGGCGGCGCCGTGCTGGGTGGCGCGGCGGGCAATGCCGTGGAGCAGCGCGTCACGCAGCGGCAAGGCCTTGAAATCGTCGTGCGTCTGGATTCGGGACAACTGATATCGGTGGTCCAGGATTCGGATCAGCAATTCGTCCCCGGTGATCGTGTGCGTGTGCTGATGGGCAACAACTCGGTGCGCGTGACGCGGTGACCCTGCAGGCGCCCGAAGCCTGAACGGCGGCGCAGCGGTGCGCCGGCCGCCCGATAAAGCGCAGTTCCAAACAAAAAGCGAGGAAACCGATGGCCGATACCGAGCAGAAGATGAGTCGCGTGCAGTTGACCGCGATGGTAGTCGGGGGCATGGTGGGCGCCGGGATTTTTTCTCTGCCGCGGACCTTCGCCAATGCAACGGGGCCGGTCGGCGCGGCGATTGCGTGGCTCGTGGCGGGCGTGGGCATGTACACGCTCGCGCGCGTGTTTCAGGCGCTCGCGGAGCGCAAGCCGAATCTCGACGCCGGTGTGTTCGTCTATGCGAAAGAGGGCTTTGGCGATTACCCCGGCTTCCTCTCGGCGTTCGGTTACTGGATCGGCAGTTGCATCGGCAACGTTTCGTACTGGGTGCTGATCAAGTCCACGCTGGGCGCGTTCTTCCCGATTTTTGGCGACGGCAACACGGTCACGGCCATCGTCGTCGCGTCGATCGGCATCTGGCTGTTTCACTTCCTCATTCTGCGCGGCGTGAAGCAGGCCGCGTTCATCAACACTGTCGTGACGTTCGCCAAGGTCATTCCGATCGTGGTGTTCATCGTCATCCTCCTGTTCGTCTTCAAGTACGGGACCTTCCACCTGAATATCCAGTCCGCCGCGCAAGAGGGCGGCCTCATCCAGCAGATTCGCGCGACGATGTTCGTGACCGTGTTCGTGTTCATCGGCATCGAAGGGGCGAGCGTGTATTCGCGCTATGCGAAGGAGCGCACGGACGTGGGTCGTGCAACGATCTTCGGCTTCGCCGGCGTGACCACGCTCATGGTGCTCGTTTCCATGCTGCCTTTCGCCGTGCTGCCGCGCGCGGACGTGGCGGGCATGCGCCAGCCCTCCATGGCGGCCGTGCTCGAAAGCGTGGTCGGTCCGTGGGGCGGGATTTTCGTGAGCATCGGCCTGATCGTTTCCGTGCTCGGCGCGTATCTGGCGTGGTCGCTGATCTGCGCGGAGGTGATGTTCGCGGCGGCGCGCAATCAGGACATGCCGGCCGTGTTCGCGCGCGAAAACGCCAACAACGTGCCGGCCAATGCGCTCTGGATCACCAATATCGTCGTGCAGCTGCTGGTCGCGAGCACGTATTTCTCGCGCGATGCGTTCTCGCTGATGCTCAACCTCACGAGTTCGATGTCGCTGATTCCGTATCTGTTCGTCGCGGCCTACGGGTTCATGGTCTCGAACCGCGGCGAGAGCTACGAGGTTCGGCCCGAGGAGCGCAGGCGCGATCTCGCGCTGGCCACGGTCGCCGTGATCTACACGTTGTTCATGATCGTGGCCGGCGGTCTCAAGTTCATCCTGCTATCGGCGATTCTTTACGCGCCTGGCACGGTGCTGTATTTCCTCGCGCGGCGCGAGCGCAAGCTGAAGGTTTTCCAGCGTACGAGCGACTGGGTCATTTTCATCGTGGCGGCCGTAGCGGCCATCGTAGGCGTCGTTGCGCTGGCCACGGGCACCATGGCGGTCTAACGAGAACGAGCGGAGATCGATATGTCCAAGGCGAAGGGCGGTGGCAAGAGTGAAAGGGGCGAAAAGGTAGAAAAGGTAGAAAAGGTAGAAAAGGCGGAGAAAGCCGCGAAGGGCGGCAAGGGCAAGGCGAAGGAAGGGAGCGCGCTTGGCGTGTACTCGGAGGTCGGGCAACTGCGCAAGGTGATGGTGTGTGCGCCCGGCATGGCGCACTCGCGTCTCACGCCGAGCAATTGCGACGAGCTGCTGTTCGACGACGTGCTGTGGGTCGACAACGCGAAGCGCGACCATTTCGACTTCGTCACGAAGATGCGCGACCGCGGCGTCGAGGTCGTGGAAATGCACAACCTGCTCGCCGAAACCGTTGCCGTGCCAGAAGGCAAGAAGTGGATTCTCGACAACCAGATCGTGCCGAACCAGGTCGGGCTGGGGTTCATCGACGAACTGCGCAGCTATCTGGAAGAGCTCGAGGATCGCAAGCTGGCCGAGACCTTGCTCGGCGGCCTTTCGATCCACGATTTCCCCGAATCGCATGGCGGCGCGGCGCTCAAGGTCGTGCGCGAAGCGGCCGGGTCCACCGAATATCTGCTGCCGCCGCTGCCGAACACGATCTACACGCGCGACACCACTTGCTGGATTTACGGCGGCGTGACGCTCAATCCGCTGTACTGGCCTGCGCGGCACGAGGAAACGATTCTAGCCGCGGCGATTTACCAGTTTCATCCGGATTTCGCGGGCAAGGTCAACGTGTGGTGGGGCGACCCCACACAGGACCACGGCATGGCGACGCTCGAAGGCGGCGATGTCATGCCCATCGGCAACAAGACCGTGCTGATCGGCATGAGCGAGCGCACCTCGCGCCAGGCGATCAGCCAGCTCGCCGCCACGCTCTTCAAGAAGGGCGCCGCCGAGCAGGTGATCGTGGCGGCGATGCCGAAAATTCGCGCGGCCATGCACCTCGATACGGTCTTCACCTTTGCCGATCGCGACTGCGTGCTGATCGCGCCGGATTTCCTCGCACGCACGCGCACCTTCACGTACCGGCCCAGCGATCAACCGGCGGGTGTGGAGCTGCGCCAGGAGAAGAAGTCCTTTGTCGAGGTGGTGAGCGCGGCGCTCCGCATCAAGAAAATGCGTGTGGTGGAAGCGGGCGGCAACGACTACCAGCGTGAACGCACACAATGGGACAGCGGCGCGAACCTCGTTTGCACCTCGCCCGGCGTGGTCTTCGCTTACGACCGCAACACCTATACGAACACGCTGCTGCGCAAGGCCGGCATCGAGGTCGTGACGATCGTGGGCGCGGAACTGGGGCGCGGGCGCGGCGGCGGCCATTGCATGACGTGCCCGATCATTCGCGACGCAGTGGACTTCTAGCGTCGCAGGGCGAGGAGATCGTTGCGGGCGCAAGCAGCGGCGGCATCTCCGCGCCGCAATGGTGCCGGATCGATGCGGCGTGGAAGTCGAGACTTTCAAAGCTTACGGGCATGCGGACTGCTGCGCAGTCCTGTGGGGTGCGCCATGCGCGCACCTCGCCCCCATCGCAACCATCTGATCCCCGATCATGGACGATTTCCTCAACCGCCTTTTCCATCTGCAACCCTCGCTGCTCGCCACGATGACACACGACGTGATGAATGTGATCGTCGCCGTGCTGATGCTGGTGGTTGGGTGGTGGGTTTCCAATCGCGTGGCGCACATATTCGCGAGCATGCTCGCGCACTCGCACGCCGATCCCACGCTCGCACCGATGCTCGCAGGTATGGCGGCATGGACCGTGCGCGTCATTGCGCTCGTTGCCGCGCTCAGCGAGGTGGGCATCGCCACGGCTAGCGTGCTCGCCGCGCTGGGCGCCGCCGGTCTCGCCATCGGCCTCGCATTGCAAGGCACGCTGCAAAACATCGCTGCCGGCATCATGCTGCTGATGCTGCGCCCGTTTCGCGCGGGCGACGTGATCGAAGGCAGCGGCGCGGCGGCGGGCATCGTGTGCGAAGTGGGGCTGTTCACCACGCGTATCGAGCGCGGCGATGGCAACGTCGTCTTCGTGCCGAACAGCCAGATCTGGAGCAATCCCGTCATCAACTACAGCAGCGGCGGCACGCAGCGTATCGACGTCACGGTCGATCTCGCGCGGCGCGACCAGGTGGACGCCGCCATCGGCAAGCTCAAGGAGATGGTTTCCGCCGAACCGCGCGTGCAGAACGGTACGACGCTCGCGCCGACGGTCGCCGTGGACAGCTACCCGTCCAGCGGCGGCGCGCGCTTGCTGGTGCGCGCCTGGGTGCGCAACGCCGACGCGCAATACGCCGTCGACGACATCCGCGGACATGCGCGCGAAACGCTCGCCACTGCGGGACTCGCCGTGGCGGGCAACGCGCGCATGGCGGGCGATCATGCTGCGCTCACGCGCTCGTGAGCCGTTGCTCAAACGTAGCGTTAAAGCACGTTGAGCATGGCGAGCGCGCTTTCCTGCAGATGCGGCAGAACGCGCTGAAGGGCGGCCTCGGGACTTTCCTCGCCCATCGGCATGTTGGTGCTGAGCGCGGCGACGACTTCGCCGTTGCGATTCCTGAGCGGCACGGCAATGCCGCGCACGCCCACCTGCAACTGCTGCTCGATGAGCGCATAGCCGTCCACGCGTGCGCGCCCGATTTTCTCGCGCAGGCGCGCGCCGCTCGTGATCGTATGCGGCGTGAAGGGCGACAGTTCGACCGTATCGAGCCACGCTGAAACTGCGCTTTGATCGGCCTCGTGCGCGAGCAGCACCACGCCCGGCGAGATGAGCGGCGCGGGCACGCGCGCGCCGAGTACGAAGCCAGTCGTCATGACGCGCGACACGCCATTGCGCGCGATCACGACGAGGTCCCAGCCGTCGAGCACGCTCACATAGGCCGACTCGTTGAGCGTCGCGCTTAGCTGCTGCAGATAGGGCTGCACGGTGCGCGGCAGACGCGCCGAATCGAAGTAAGACCAGCCTACCCGCAGCACGCGCGGCGTAAGGCCGTACAGCCGGCCGTCCGTGTACACATAGCCCAGCGATTCGAGCGTGAGCAGATAGCGGCGCGCGGCGGTGCGCGAGAGGCCGGTGCGCTCGGCCGCCTGGGTGGGCGTCATGCGCGCGTGCTCGCTGTCGAAGGCTTCGAGAATCGCGAGGCCTTTTTCGAGCCCGGCGATCCAGTCGCGCCGGTCCAGTGGCGGTTTTTTCATCGGCGCGCAAGACCCTGTGCTGCACGGTGGTCAAAACAATGGAAAAAGCCGCAAGCGCGAAACGCCTGCGGCTTGCGTGCGAACGATCGGCTCTTGCTCACTCCGGCTTCATGCGCGCCGCCACGATCAGCGAGATCAGGCAGCCAATCGCGAGGTACGCGGCGACGAGGTGCCACGAACCGCCGCCGAAGCCCACCAGCGCCACGGCGATGAACGGGGTGAAGCCGCCGCCCACCACGCTCGCGAACTGGTAGCCCACGCCCGCGCCGCTGTAGCGGTACTCCGCGCCGAACAGCTCGGTGAAGAGCGGTTGCTGCACGCTCACGACCATGTCGTGGGCGATGTTCGCGAGCATCACGGAGAAGATCACGATCCAGATCGTGGCCCGCGCTTCGAGCGCGAGGAAGAACGGCACGGCGCTCAGGAGACCGATGAACGCGCCGATCAGATAGATGCGGCGCAGCCCGAGGCGATCGGCGAGCCACGCGAAGCAGGGGATCGTCACGCAGGAGAGCGCGCCGACGAACAGGCCGATGCCGAGAAAGAGATCGCGCGACATGCCGAGGTTGGTGGTCGAATAGCTCAGCGCGAAGGCGGTCACGATATACATCGTGAAGAGTTCGGCAAGGCGCAGCGCGATGATGTACAGGAAGGCCTTCGGGTGACGCGTGAGCGCTTCGAGCACCGGCATCTTGAGCTTGCGATGACCGTGCTCGACTTTCTCGACGAACTCGCGCGACTCGTCCATGCTCGAGCGCACCCACAGGCCGACGAGCACCAGCACCACGCTGAAGAGGAACGGCAGACGCCAGCCCCACGAACGGAACGCCGCGTCGCCGAGCAGGTGGCTCAGGAGCGCCACGAGGCCGGTGGCGAGCACGAGGCCCACGCCGTAGCCCACCTGCACGCCGCTGCTATAGAACGCCTTCTTGCCGCGCGGCGCGCTTTCCACGGCCATCAGCGCCGCGCCGCCCCATTCGCCGCCCACGGCGAAGCCTTGCAGCGCGCGCATCGTGACGAGCAGCACGGGCGCCCACCAGCCGATGGTCGCAAAGGTCGGCAACAGACCGATGGCCACGGTGGAAAGGCCCATCATCATGACGGTCAGAACGAGCATGCGTTTGCGGCCGAGCCGGTCGCCGAAGTGGCCGAACACGACGCCGCCGAGCGGCCGGAAGAGAAAGCCCACACCGAAGGTCGCGAACGCGGCGAGCGTGCCCATGGTCCTGCCGACCTGCGGGAAGAACGCCACGTTGAACACCAGCGCGGCGACGATGCCGTAGAGCAGGAAGTCGTACCAGTCGACGACCGCGCCGACGAAGCTGCCGAGCGCCGCCTTGCGGGCCTGGCTGCGCGACGGGGCGAAAGGGGCGGCGTCGCCGGTGGTGTCGAGGCTTGGGGTCATCAGTTGTCTCCAGACTGTTGCGCATGTGCCATGCTGCTGCAGTATTCAGGATGCGCGCTAAACGTGAGACGCAGCATAGGGCGGCCCTCGCGGTCCGGCAATGCGTGGTGGCGCCGTTTTGCGCGATTATCGCCCAAGTGCGTGCGATTATCGAACGCTTTGCGGGTTTGCACCGAGATGGCGCGTGGACCGACCGCGCACGGCGGTCTTCGTCAAAATGAACGAAATGGTTAAAATCGGCCTGCCTCATATGCCAGATTCGCGGCCTCGAAGTCGCGACGGGGCGGCGAGGTGTCCGTTTCAGCGCTTGCGTCAGGAGCCCACTGCATGTCCAGCCCCTCTAATCCTCCGCCGCAGGCGGACAATCCGCTCGGCATGGCGGGACTCGAGTTCGTCGAGTTCGCCGCGCCCGAACCCGCCGATCTCGGCCGCCGTTTCGAGCAGTTCGGCTTCAAGGCGATCGCACGCCACGTGAGCAAGGCGGTCACGCTCTACCGCCAGGGCGAGATGAATTTCCTGCTGAACGCCGAGCCCGACTCGTTCGCCGCGCGTTACGCGCAGGAGTACGGCATGGGCATCTGCGCGATCGGCGTGCGCGTCGACAATGCCAGGCGCGCCTTCGAGCACGCCATCTCGCTCGGCGCGTGGGCGTTCGAAGGCGAGCGTCTCGGTCCCGCGGAACTGCACATTCCCGCGATCCAGGGTATCGGCGACTCGCACCTCTATTTCATCGACCGCTGGCGCGGCCGCGGCGGCCAGCGCGGCGGCGTGGGCGACATTTCGATCTTCGACATCGACTTCCGGCCCATCGACGTCGCCACGGCGCATACCGATCTCGATCACGGCGGCACCGGCCTCACGCGCGTCGACCATCTCACGCAAACGGTGGGGGCGGGGCGCATTGCCGAATGGCTCGACTTCTATCGCGACCTGCTGCATTTCCGCGAGATCCACGAAATCAACGCGAACTGGCACGTGTCCGAGGAGTCCCGCGTGATGGTGTCGCCCGATGGCGAACTGCGCATTCCTGTTTATGAGGAAGGCACGCGGCGCACGCAGCTATTGCACGACTATCTGCCCGAGCATCCCGGCGAAGGCGTGCAGCACATCGCGCTGGCGAGCAACGACATCCTCGCGAGCGTCGATGCGCTCAAGGCCAATGGCGTGGAGTTCGTCGAACCGCCGCCCGCTTACTACGACACCGTGGATGCGCGTTTGCCAGGCCACGGCGTGGAACTGGAAGCGCTGCGCAAGCGCCATGTGCTGATCGATGGCGAGATTGGCGAAGACGGCGTGCCGCGGCTCTTTTTCCAGACCTTTGCCAAACGCCATCCCGGCGAAATCTTTTTCGAAGTCGTGCAGCGCAGCGGCCACCACGGTTTCGGCGAGGGCAATCTCGACGTGCTCGCGCGGGCGCGCGAGGCGGGTGCGAAGCTGGGCCAGGCGCCCGGCTAAGTCCCACCGTGCACGACGTCAGCGTTCCACGCGTGACTTCGCGGCTGCGCCCGTTGTCCTGCGCGTGCGCGCGGTAGCGAGCGCGGCGGCGCGCGGCGAGACCATCGTGCGGCAGCGATGGCGAATTTCCTTGCTGAACTCGGTGCACGCCTGGGTCATCAGGTCCGTGGCACCCCGTGTCATGTCGAGACTTTGCCGACCAGATGAAAACGCGACGAGGGATGCCAAAGCTCGACAGCGGTCGCCACGGCGCTGCCGACCCACGTACGCCGCCACATCAGCAGGCAGGGCTCGCCAATATTCATCGCAAGATGGCGTCGTATATCCGCATCCGGTTTTTGCGCGTAGATCCGGAACTCCGCCCGTTGAACCGGCGCGAGCCGCATCATGTAGTGGTTCGGTGTTTCCCGTGTGAAGTCCTGTTCGAGATAACCCGGAAACACATGGGGGTTCACGTAGCGGTCCTCGTACAGAATCGCTTCGTCTTCCTCGTAGTGGACGATACGCGAATGGAACACGGAACCGCAGCCGAGCTCGAGCGCGGCCATCGCCTGATCGTTCGAGCTCGCGCCCAGCGTCAGCACCCGCGCGCTGTGCCGGTGACCGCGCGCGGCGATTTCGTCGGCGATGTTGCGAACCTCGAGGACGGTCGATTCGACGTCGCGCGAGGCGACGAACGTTCCCGCGCCCTGAACGCGTCTGAGCACATGCTCGGCCGACAGTTCGCGCAGCGCGCGCGATACGGTCATTCGCGCGACGCCGAATTCCTTGACGAGCTCTGTCTCCGACGGAATTGCCTCACCGGGCTTCCAGGTCCCGTCCGTGATTCGATCGACCACGTAGCGCTTGATCTGCTCATACGCTGGAGCGGCCTTATGCGCTGTCGCGGACTGCGTCGAGTTGTCGATCAGCGAAGATGGCGCGTTCATATATGACCTCGCTTCAGACGCCGACCGAGCCGGGCACCGCGCGGCTCGCCGGGGCCGCCGTACTGCGCGCGATTGGCGGTAAGTCCAGCGCCGGTTCCCGCGAGACGGTCATGGCGTCGTCTCGTGCCGTGCCGGCAAGCGGCGGCGGGGCGCTGTCGGCAACGAGGCGAAACGCGAAAGTCATGTCGTCGGAAAGCGGGCGGTCGTCGCGATAGGTCGGCAGCGTGGCGCGCACGCTGGCGTAGATCGCGTCCGTATAGGGCGCGCGCGCCGCGTCGAGCGGCTGCAGATCGTAGGCTTGTGCCGCGGCGAGCAGTTCGATGCCGAGGATGCGGTTGCTGTTCTCGATGACCGCGAGCGCCTTCAGCGCGGCCGGCGTCGCATGGCACAAATGATCTTCCTGCAGCCCCGATGTCACGCCGCCGTCGAGACTCGCGGGAGCGGCTTCACGGCGGTTCTGCGCGACGAGCGACGCGGCCGTGTACTGCGCAATCATGAAGCCCGAACGCGTGCCGCATGCGTGCGCGAGGAAGGCTGGCAGACCGCTCACGAGCGGGTTGACCAGACGGTCGAGGCGGCGTTCTGCCATCGCCGCGACCTGCGCAATCGCGGTTGCGAGGCTGTCCATGGCGAGCGCGATCGAGGCGCCGACCGCATGCGCCTGGGAGTACACCCGGGGCGACTCCGGCGTGCCGGCAACGATCGGATTGTCCGTCACCGAGGCAAGCTCGCGGTTCACGACTTCGGCCGTTGCCGCGAACGTGTCTCGCGCGGCGCCGTGCACGTGCGGTATCGTGCGGACGCTGAGCGGGTCCTGGGTGCGCCGCCCGAGAGAAATTTCGAGCAGCGCGCTACCGGCGAGCGCCGCGCGCAGACGCTCGCCCACGTGGGCGAGGCCCGGCGACACACGAAATGCAAGTGAACGGGTGTCGAACGCCGCGATCTGCCCGCCCAGATTCTCGAAGCTCATTGCGGCGACGACGTCCGCCCAGTCGAGCAAGCGCTCCGCGCGGTGAAGCGCGAGCGCAGCGAGCCCGGTCACGCACGGCGTGCCGTTCACGAGGCTCAATCCCTCCTTCGCTTGGAGCGACAGGGGCTGCAAGCCGAGCCGCTGCAGGGCCTGAGCGCCGCTCACGCGCTCGCCGTTCCAGCGCACGTGTCCCGCGCCCACGCAAACGAGCGCGATGTGCGCCATATGGCTCAGATAGCCGACGGAACCGAACGCGGGCACCTCCGGCAGGCAATTCGCCTCCAGCAGCGTGGCGAGACGCTCGACGACTTCGAGGCGCACACCCGAGTGTCCATGCGCGAAGTTGTTGATGGCCGCAGCCATGATCGCGCGCGTCTCGTCTGCCCCTAGCGGCTCGCCCACGCCCACTGCGTGGCTCATGAGGATGTTGTGCGACAGGTCGTGCTGTTCGTCTTGCGAGACGATCACATCGCACAGCGCGCCGACGCCCGTGTTCACGCCATACGCACGGATGCTGCGCGCGACGATCTGTTCGACGAGCACACGGGCGCTGCGAATGTTCGCCTGCGCATCGGCGCCGAGGATCAGCGGCTCGCCTGCGGCGACGCTAGCGATCGCGCGCCAGTCGAGCGGATTCTGGGTACGGGTGATGGCCATGGGAGTGCGTGGTGCGGGTTTAGTGAGCGTTGCGATCCTGGTGGCTCGACACGAACTGGCGGAAGCGGTCCGACTTCAGTTCGCCGAATACCTCGTCTGGCGTGCCATCCGAATCCACCTGGCCCTGGTGCAGGAACATCACGCGATTCGAAACGTGGCGTGCGAAGCCCATCTCGTGCGTGACGACGAGCATCGTGCGGCCTTCGTCGGCGAGCGTGCGCATCACGCGCAGCACTTCGCCGACCAGCTCGGGGTCGAGCGCCGAGGTCGGCTCGTCGAACAGCATCACCTTCGGATGCATCGCGAGCGCGCGTGCAATCGCCACGCGCTGCTGCTGGCCGCCCGACAGGTGTGCGGGGTAGTGGCCGCGCTTGTCGGCAAGGCCGACCTTGGCGAGCAGCGCCTCGGCTTCTTCGACCGCCTCGGCGCGGCTGCGCTTGAGCACGCGCATGGGGCCTTCGATCAGGTTCTCCAGCACGGTCATGTGCGACCACAAGTTGAAGTTCTGAAACACCATGCCGAGTTGCGAGCGCACGCGGTCGACCTGACGGCGGTCGCCCGGTTGCAGCTTGCCGTCGCTGCGGCGCTTCATCTTGAGTTCCTCGCCCGCGAGCGCGACCGAGCCGTCGTCCGGCGTCTCCAGCAGATTCAGGCAGCGCAGGAACGTGCTCTTGCCCGAACCGCTCGCGCCGAGAATCGAAATGACGTCGCCCTCGTGCGCGTCGAGCGAAATGCCCTTGAGCACGTGATGGTCACCGAACGACTTGTGGATGTTGCGCACCGACAGCGCAATGGGTGCTGACGTATTCATCAATCTCTCCAGGTAGGGCGGCGGGTCACGACGCGGCGCGCGTGGCTTCGAGCGGCGCGGCGGGTTTGCGCGGGGCGGGCGGCGCCGCGCGCAGGTGGCGCGACAGCCGTTGCTCGACGAAGCCGATCACGCGCACGACCACGAAGTTCAGGAACAGGTAGATCAGCGCGGCGCACGTGAATACCTCGGTGGTGCGATAGGTCTGCTGAATGATCTGCTGCGCGACCCCCGTCACTTCCCAAACGGTGACAAGGCTAGCCAGCGCCGTCGACTTGACGAGCAGCACGGCTTCGGTCGAATACGCGGGCAGGCACTGACGCAGCGCGATCGGGCCGATCACGCGGCGCAGCAGGGCGAAGCCGGAAAGGCCGATCGAGTAGCCGGCTTCGATCTGCCCGACGGGCACCGCCATGAGGCCGCCGCGGATGATCTCGGCCGTGTATCCCGCCGTGCACAACGCGAGCGACAGGACCGCGCAGACATAGGGTTCGCGCAACACGGGCCACAGAAAGCTTTCGCGAATCACGCCGAACTGCCCGAGGCCGTAATAGACGAGGAACATCTGGATCAGCAGCGGCGAGCCGCGAAATACGAGAATGTAGGCGCGCGCAAAACGGTTCGGCAGCCAGTGCGGCGAGACGCGCATCGTGACGATCACGAGCGAGAGCAAGCCGCCCAGCACGAGCGACACGAAGAAAAGGCCGAGCGTCGTCGGCACGGCGCCGATGAGCTGACGCATCGTGTCGAGCAGGAACGCGAAATCGATATGCATGAGTGTGCGCTCCCCGATCAGTTGCGCGCGAAATTGCGCTTGAACGAGCGGCCGACGACCGCTTCGGCGCGACCGAAGACACGGTTCGACACACCCGTCATGGCGAGATAGAGCAGACCGCCGACGACGAAGAAGAGGAAGTACTGGTGCGTCGAGCCCGCTGCGATCTGGCTCGCCCGCAGCAACTCGGCGAGCCCGGTGACCGAAATCAGCGCGGAGTCCTTGAGGCTCAGTTGCCAGACGTTGCCGATGCCGGGCAACGCGTAGCGCAGCACCTGCGGGATCAGGATCCGGCGAAACAGCGTGAGCGTCGGCATGCCTATCGCGCGAGCGGCTTCGAGTTCGCCGCGTGCAACGGCGAGCACGGCTGCGCGATAGACCTCGGCCTGATAAGCGCCCGAAATCATGCCGACCGCGAACGCGCCGACGGCGAAGGGCGGCACGCCGACGAATCCGTCGGCGCCGAACCACTGACCGACGGTGGTGACCAGGGAAGAGCCGCCGAAGTAAAACAGATAGATGACGAGCAGTTCGGGCACGCCGCGAAAGACGGTCGTGTAGAAGTCGCCGAAAACGCGCAGCACGCGCAAGCGCGAGAGTTTTGCCGCGGCAATGAGCGCACCGAACACGGCGCCGATTGCCAATGCGGCAAGCGTGAGCACGACGGTCATCAACGCGCCGAGGAGCAGAACGCTGCCCCAGCCGTCCGGACCGAGGCCGAGTGTGTTGAATAGCGATAACAGAGACATGGCAGGGATCCAGGCGGGTCGGGAAGCGAAGGCGCGCGTCAGGCGCGGCGCGCGCCGCCAGGGTGCGATGCTTACGGCGTCACGTCGGTCTTGAACCACTTCAGTGCGAGCTTCTTCACGGTGCCGTCGGCGAGTGCCGCCGTGATCGCGCTGTCGAACTTCGCCTTCAGGTCGGCGTCCTGTTTGCGGAAGGCGAGACCTTCGCCCGGTCCCCAGATCGGACCGGCAATCATCGTGCCGGCGATCACCACGGGCGACTTGTCGGCGTTGGCGGTGTAGTAGGTCACGTCGTCGAACGTGGCGTCGATGCGGCCGTTCGTGAGATCGAGATCACGTTCGGGCGCGGTCTTGTACACGCGCACTGACGCGACGTCCTTGAAGTTGGCGTTGATGAAGCCGGTGTACACCGTGCCCGACTGGATGCCGATCGTCTTGCCCTTCAGCGCCTTGCGCATCGACTCGATGGCGGGCGCGTTGCTGCGCGAGTCGACGTCGAGCTTCAGAGGCGTCGTGTTCGGGCCGCCCTTGGGCAGGATCTTCGGATCGGAGACGGCGAAGGTGGCCGGGGTGGCCGCATAGGGCTTCGAGAATGCAATGATTTTCTCGCGATCCGGCGTGATCGAGATCGCATCCATCAGGACATCGAACTTGCCCGCCTGCAGGCCCGGAATCATGCCGTCCCAGTCCTGGGCGACGAGCTTGCACTGGATTTGTGCACGCGCGCACAGGTTTTCGACGAGTTCGGGTTCGAAGCCGCCAAGCTTGCCGCCCGGCAATGTCAGGTTCCAGGGCGCATAGCTGCCGTCGAGCGCGATCGTCACGCTTTTCCATTCCTTCGCGCCGGCACTGCCGCTTCCAAGCAGCGTGACGCCGAGTGCTGCGCCAATCAGCGCTTTTGCTAGCCGGGTGTACTTCGCCTGCATGACCATGCTCCTGTGTCGGTGGGTACCGTGGACCCGTGGGGACGTTCATTCGTTCGTGCGACTTGCATAGACAAGCATGGAGAGAAAAGAATTTGAGCGCAAGAGAATTTCATAAATCCCGACTCATGGAAAACCCTGTGAACGGGCGTGGACTTTCGATGAATTCGCGCTTGTGGCAAGTCGAGTCGTCGTTGCGACATGGGCTGTTGCGGTCATTGGAATACCTCCTTAATTGTCTAGTCATGTCGAGGGCGCTGCGATCGTTCGATGGCCGTTGCGCGTCACTGCGATTCCATCCGGTTATCAAGATGAAAATTTGTGACTTCTTTCAAAAGTGAGACCTGCCCGGGAGTTCGGCGGCTGCATGGTGCACAACCCCGGCTACGACTTCAACGACCAGGTGCTGCCGCTCGGCGCGACGTGCTGGGTGCGGCTCGCGCAGCGGTTTCTCGTCGCGTGACGAGGCGCAAGTCGTTAGTCGTTCGAATCATCGGCGTGGGCGGCCAGCAGGTCGGGCGTCAGGCCCAGCCGCTCGCGTAGATCGGCCCAGCCGCGCGGCGTGATCTGCACCGCGCGCGACGCACGCGTACGCCGCATCCAGCCGCGTTCGCACAGCAGCGTGAGAAAGGCCACGCCGAGCGGCCCGGCCAGATGATGCTGGCGCTCGGTCCAGTCGAGGCATTGGCGCGCAATGCCGTGACGCCCCGGCTTGAGCGCGGCGACGTCGAGCCCGAGTTCGCCGAACCATGTCTGCCCCGCGGGCGTCACCGCGAAGCGTTTGTCCGCTTGCGCCGTGATGAGCCCCGCATCGGTGAGGCGCTCTGTGATCGCCACGCCGACCTGGCCCGCGAGATGGTCGTAGCAGCAGCGCGCGAAGCGCAGGTCCCGCGCTTCGCGACCAAGCGGCTTGCGGCGCACCGGCGCGCGCGCGCCGACCGCCGCGAGGTTTTCGAGCAAGGTGGCGACCTGGGCGTCCGCGAGCCGGTAGTAGCGGTGGCGGCCTTCCTTTTCCACGGCCAGCAGCCCGCCGTCGAGCAGCTTCGCCAGATGGCTGCTCGCCGTTTGCGCGGTCACGCCGGCCGCGTAAGCCAGTTCGCCGGCGGGCAGCGCGCGGCCATCGGCGAGCGCCATCAGCATCGCGGCGCGCGCGGGGTCGGCGATCAGGAAGGCCGTGGCCGACACCCTCGGGTGCGTGTTCGTGCCATTCATGCGTTTCTCCAAAACATACGCATAGCGTAACGCGCGAGCAGGATCGCATGTTTCGATACGCATCGAAGCATCGCCACTGCCGCGCGTCCGATACTGGGCTCGTGACCGGCGCCCAACGCGCGCCGGCGTAGCGGGAGAGCCTATGCAAATGCACGAGACGCACCGGACTCAAGAGACGCACAGCCGGGAACAGCAACGCCGGGTGCTCTGGGCCACGAGCATCAGTTATGTCGTGGTGATCCTCGACACCTCGATCGTCAATGTCGCGCTCGAGCGCATCGGTGCGAGCCTGGCGGGCGGCGTGGCCGGCCTGCAATGGGTCGTGAACGCCTATACGCTCGCGTTCGCGAGCCTGCTGCTTTCGGGCGGCACGCTCGGCGACCGGCTCGGCGCGCGCCACGTCTACATGGCCGGGCTCGCGATCTTCACGGCGGCTTCGGCGTGGTGCGGCGCCGCGCCGAGCCTCGCGCTGCTCACGCTCGGACGCGTGCTGCAGGGCATGGGGGCGGCACTGCTCGTGCCTGCATCGATGGCGCTCATCAACGGCGCATGCACCAACGCGCGCGAGCGTGCCGCCGCCTTCGGGGTGTGGGCCGGGCTGGGCGGCGTCGCGATGGCGGCGGGTCCGTTGCTGGGCGGCGTGCTGATCGGGTTCGTCGGCTGGCGCAGCATCTTTCTGCTCAACGTGCCGGTGTGCGTCGCGGGCATCGTCATGGCCGCGCGCGTGGCGCCGCAGCCGCGTCCGGGCGCGCCGCGCCGGCTCGATCTCGCGGGCCAGGCGGCGGCCATCGCTGCACTGGCGCTGCTCAATGCCGCCATCATCGAGGCGCCTGCGCACGGCTGGCGTGCCCCGGTCGTTGCGGGCGGTCTCGTGCTGGCGTGCGGAGCGGCGATCGCCTTCGTCGTGCTCGAAAAGCACCGCGCGCAGCCGATGCTGCCGCTCGGCTTCTTCCGCGAGAGCGTGTTCAGCGCGGCCGTGCTGCTCTCGATGATTTCGGCGTTCACGTTTTACGGTCTGCTATTCGGACTCAGTTTGTATCTCCAGCAGGAGCGCGGCTACGCGCCGTTGCGCGCGGGCCTCGCCTTCCTGCCGCTCACCGTGGTGGTGCCGCTCGGCAGTCTGCTGTCGCGGCGCGCCGTGGTGTGGCTCGGGCCGCGTGCGCTCGTCGCGCTCGCTTGCCTGCTCGCGGCGGCGGGCTATCTCGGCCAGGCGGTTTGCGGCACGACGGCGCGCTACGACTTGCTGGCCTTGCCGCTGCCGGCCATCGGTTTCGCCGCGAGCCTGATCACGCCCGCGGCCACGGCGGCGCTCATGGCGACGGTCGATCAGGGCCGCGCGGGCATCGCCGCTGGCGTACTCAACGCCGCCCGGCAGACCGGTGCGGCGCTCGGCGTGGCCGTGGCGGGCGCCATGATCGCGGGGCGCGCGTCGATCGGCGCGGGCATGCGCGTGAATCTGCTGATCGCCGCCGTGCTTTCGGCAGGCGCGGCGTGGGTGTGGTGGCGTGCGTGGTCGCACCAGGCGGCGCACGGCGCCCGGTCGCATGGCGCGAAGAAGGCGCGTGGCGGGTAGCCTTGCGCCTGACGCCTCACCCGCGCGCCCTGGATCATCCGCTGCGGATTCTGGGATAAAGTGCCGTTGCATGCATCGCGCATTCGCGCAGACCGTGCGCCATAGGAGGAGTTTGTCATGGCCGAATACGGGCAACATCCCTCATCCGTGCTGGCGCTCAAGAGCGTCCACGACTTCGACACGACGATCGCGCGCCTGAAGACCGCGCTGGCCAAGGCGGGTGCGGATATCTTCGCCGACGTCGACCAGCGCGAAGCCGCCGAGACCGCCGGGCTCAGCCTGCGCCGCACGCGCCTCATCCTGTTCGGCAATCCGAAGGCGGGTACGCCCGTCATGGCGGCCAACCCGCACGCGGCGGTGGAGTTGCCGCTGCGCATGGTGATCTGGGAAGACAACGAGGGGCACACGCGGCTCGACTATCGCGACGTCTCGCAGACGCTCGGCCCGCTCTACGGCATCGACGCCGAAGTGCTCGTGCCGCTGCAGCGCGTGGTGGGGCTGCTGCAGACCGCCGTGCAATAAGCGGCAAACGAACTGCGCGCCTCACGCCAGTCCCTTGGGCCGGCGCCGGCGCCCCCATCTTCGGCAGGCGCTTAAAAAATTGACAGCCGCGGCGCGCTTCGCTTAACGTAGGTGCCTTGCGACTTCGCCCGGCAAGCGGGCGAACGCGTAGCCCGCCGCTGCCTCGATCCGCCGATGACCTCCCGCGCAGAAGACCCCGACGATCCGCCACGCGATCGCGCCGGGGCGTCCGACTCGACTCCCGCTTCCCCACTCACGGCATCGCCTGCGGCTGCCGCCACGCAGCGACTCCCCCGAAACCCGCACGATGCCGATGTCGAGCAACACTGGCGGCGCAATCTCGCGGTCTGCGTGGTGGGCTCGTTCACGACGCTCGTCGCCATGACGCTGATGCTGCCGTTCCTGCCGCTCTACGTGGAAGAACTGGGCGTGCACGGCCACGCGGCGATCGTGCAGTGGTCGGGCATCGCGTACAGCGCGACGTTCTTCACGGCCGCGCTCGTCGCTCCCCTGTGGGGACGCCTCGGCGACCGCTACGGCCGCAAGCCCATGCTGGTGCGCGCGAGCCTCGGCATGGCGGTCACGATGTCGCTCATCGGCATGTCGCGCAATATCTGGCAGCTCGTGGCGCTGCGTTTGCTCGCGGGTTTCGCCGGCGGCTATTCGTCGGGTTCGACCATCCTCGTCGCCACGCAAACGCCGCGTCACCGTTCGGCGTGGGCGCTCGGCGTGCTGTCGTCGGGCGTCATGGCCGGCAATCTGATCGGGCCGCTCGTGGGCGGCACGCTGCCGCCGCTCATCGGCCTGCGCGCCACGTTCTGGGTGGCCGGCGCAACGATCTTCGCGGCCTTCATCGCGACCTGCGTGTTCGTGAAGGAAGCGCCGCGCCCCGCACGCGTAGCGCATGCGGCGCAGAAGGGCGGCTGGTCGGCGCTGCCCGACAAGCGCCCGATCGTCGCCATGCTCGTGACCGGCATGCTGCTGATGCTCGCCAACATGTCGATCGAACCCATCATCACCGTGTACGTGGCGACGCTCGTGCACGACCCCGCGCGCGTGACGTTCGTCGCGGGCCTCGCGATGTCGGCGGCGGCGCTCGGCAGCATCGTCGCGGCTTCGCGACTCGGGCGCGTGGCGGACCGTGTGGGGCACGCGAAAGTGATCGTCGCGGCCTTGGCGGCCTCGGCATTGCTGCTCGTGCCGCAGGCGTTCGTCACGGCGGGCTGGCAACTCGTCGTGCTGCGTTTTCTCATGGGCGTGTCGCTCGCGGCGCTGCTGCCGTGCATCGCGACCGTCATTCGCCACAACGCGCCGGACCATGCCGCGGGTAGCGTGCTCGGCTATTCGGTGTCGGCGCAATTCGCGGGGCAGGTGCTCGGGCCGCTGATCGGCGGCTTCGTCGGCGGGCATCTTGGCATGCGCGCCGTGTTCCTCGGCACGAGCCTGCTGATGCTGGCGGGCGCGCTGTTTACGTGGCGCGCGGTGGGTTTCGCCCGGCGCGCGTAACGCGGCGGCGATGCCGCGCGCAGGCATTCGAAGTGTGAGAGGCGAGGGCGGCGGATCTTGCGCGCCGCCGCCTCGGGTTCATCGGCGCTCGTTCAGCGGGCGCGCTTCAGTGACCAAAAAACACGTCGCAATCGGGACGCGGCCAGCACATCTTGCCGGTGCGATGGCCCGAGGCGCTATGCGTATCGGGCGTGCCGCCATACGACATGTCGGTGCTGGCCTGAGCCGAAGCATCGGCGTCGTCGGTCATCGTCTGATGCGCGCGTTCCTGCGAAACGGGTTCGTCCTTCGCGCGCGCCGTGCCGGGCGCAACGGCTGCCACGGCCGCCACGCATGTGGCGATCAATGCCAGGCGTAATGTCATATCAACCTCCTTTCTCGAGTTCGTGAGTGCGCCTTCGCGGCAATGACGACGTCACTGCGGGATAACGGCGGAATGAATCCGCGGCGAAGGTGCGCGCGAGCGAGAGGCAAAGCCTGAAGCCGCACACTCATCTGGAAAGTCGGGATGCCTGCGCGCAGCGCACGGCTGCCGAACGTCTTAGCTCACTGCTCACGAAAGAAGCGCGCCCACGCATTCGGGGGCGGCACAGCGCGGCGCGGCGCAAGAAGAAGGGGCGCGCGGGCGCAGAGAACATCCGCACTGTGCTTTCAGTTATAGCTCGCGCCGCACGGAGTGCAATCGGCTCAATCCCGGCCCCGCGCGCGGAGCGAATCCAGGGCCGAATCCAGAACCCCGCACACACCGCCCCTCCAGCGATTCTTTCGGTTTTGAAAATAACTGAAAGTATTCGGAAATTAAACGGTCGCCGTGTAGTCATCTTGCGATGCTGTAATGCGCTCGCTCTGATGTGAGAGGCGCATTGGCGCCCGTTCGCAGGATGGATGGGCGCCGCCTGTACGGCGCGGCGCCAGGGCGCACTGATGCGCGCCGCGTCTGAGGGACTCTACGCTGGGCACGCAGTTGAACTCCGCGGCGTTCGGCTTTTCCTTTTCGTGGTATTTCGCAAAGCTAGATCGAATCATGTCCGAGCTTTCCACTTCGCCGACACCGTCTTCACCCAAACCGCGCAGCGCGGCGAGCCCCACGCGGGTCGTCCTGCGCGCCGCCGCTGCCGTGATCGCGGTCGGCGCATTGGGTTTCTGCGCCTACGCCGTGGCGTTTCCGGCCAACGTGCCCGAAGCCGTGGGCGAGGTCGTCGAGAACCTGACGGGCGCGAATCCGCACCCGGTCGTGCTGCAGCGCCCGCCAGTCGCACCGCTTTCGGCGATGGCGCAGCTCGGCAAGCAGCTCTTTTTCGATCCGGCGCTCTCGGGCTCCGGTCAGCAGTCCTGTGCTTCGTGCCATAGCCCCGATCGTTCCTACGGTCCTCCCAATGGGCACGACGTGCAGATGGGCGGCCTCGCGATGAACCAGCAGGGTTATCGCCCGCCGCCTTCGCTCATGTATCTGTACCGCCAACCGAACTTCAGCATCGGTCCGGACCAGGGTGAAGCCGATGACGCGCCGACGGTCGTCCAGCAGGCCAGCGCCGCCGCCGACGTCGTGAAGTCGCAGAAGGTGGCGGGCGGCGCATCGACCTCCTTGGAGATGGTGCCGCAGGGCGGCCTGTTCTGGGACGGCCGCGCCGACACGCTGCAGCAGCAGGCGTATGGCCCGCTGCTCAATCCTGTGGAAATGGCGGACACGAGCATCGAACAGGTGGCGACGAAGCTCGAGAAGGCGCCGTACGCGAAGCACTTCACGGAACTGTTCGGCGACCGGATCTTCAGCGACCCGAAGCTGGCCGTGGCGGAGGCGATGTTCGCAATCTCGCGCTACCAGGTCGAAGATCAGTCGTTCCACCCGTATAACAGCAAATACGATCGCTGGCTCGAAGGCCACGCGCGCCTCTCGCAAGCGGAGCTGCGCGGCCTGCGTCTCTTCAACGACCCGAACAAGGCGAACTGCGCGGGCTGCCACCTCTCGAAGCCCGGCAAGGACGGCCTGCCGCCCATGTTCACGGACTACCAGTACGAGGCGCTGGGTGTGCCGCGCAACAACAAGCTCGCGCAGAACAAGGACCCGCACTTCTTCGATCTGGGCGTGTGCGGCCCGTTCCGCTCGGACTTCAAGGACCAGACGCAGTACTGCGGCATGTTCCTCACGCCGACGCTTCGCAATTCGGCCACGCGCACGGTGTTTTTCCATAACGGCGCGTACCACAACCTCGACGACGTGATGGCGTTCTACAATGATCGCAATACGGACCCGGGCAAGTTCTATCCGCACGGCCCCGACGGCAAGATCGACAAGTACGACGATATTCCGCCGCAGTTCCGGAAGAACGTGGACGTGACCGATGCGCCGTTCGACCGCAAGTTCGGCGACAAGCCCGCGATGACGCCAGGCGACATTCAGGACATCATCGCGTTCCTCAAGACGCTCAACGACGATCCGGTGCCATCGAAGCAATGAGCGGGGCGGGGCAACCCGTCCTCGCAAACTAAAAGGGGCGTGTCCGGCATTTGCCAGGACACGCCCCTTTCTTTGTTGCGGATGCCGCACTAGCCCTTACTTGTCCCCATGGGCAAGATGAATCGTGACGATCACGGAGGCGTCGTCGAGCGCTTCCAGCGCATGCGTTTCGCCGCCGCCGAGCAGCAGCATGTCGCCGGCGTGCATGGTGCGCGGGTCGCCGTTCACGAAGAAGCGGATCACGCCTTCCACGCACTGCACCGTGATCTCGCCGGGCACGCTGTGCTCGGGCAGGCGCTTGCCTGCGGGCAGCACGATGCGCATGACTTCGAGTTGCTGCGCGCGGATCAGGGTGGTCGACTTCGCATTCTTGAGCGCGCCGCCTAGCGGTCGCACGTCGAAGACCTCACCCGGCGCGGCATGGGGGATGGCCATGACAGCCCCTCAAACGAGCTTCGCGTTGAGCGTGATCTTCGCGTTGTTGGCGAAGAGCTTCGACACCGGGCAGTTCTCCTTGGCGCCCTTCGAAAGCTCGTCGAACTTCGCTTGATCGATGCCGGGAATCTTTGCCGTCATGTCGAGCTGGCAGCTCGTGATGGCGAAGCCTTCGCCCACCTTGTCGAGCGTAACGGTCGATTTCGTCTCGATGCTCTCGGCCGTGAAGCCCGCCTGGGTGAGAAAGAGCGAGAACGCCATGGTGAAGCAGCCCGCGTGCGCCGCGCCGATCAGCTCCTCGGGATTGGTGCCGGGACCGCCTTCGAAGCGCGAGGCGAAACCATAAGGCGCTTCCTTGAGCACGCCGGTTTGCGTCGAGATCGTGCCCTGTCCGTCCTTGATGCCGCCGTGCCATTTTGCCGATGCCGTCTTTTGCATGATGTCGCTCCGCGAGGTTGGGTGAAGGACGTGCAGGGCGCGCAATTTGCGTACCGCCGCAAGTCCTGCAGGGTTGGGTTCAGGGTTGCTTCGGCTGCCATTCGCCCGCGTACCAGGCGGCGGCCGCGTCGATTTCCTCGGGCGTCATGTTGCGCGCGATGTTGCGCATCTGTTCGGAGATGTCGTTATGGCGCGTACCGTTCGCGAACGCGAGCAACTGCGCCTTCGTGTACGCGGCCGGGAGGCCGTCGAGCCACGGGCTGCCGATCTTGCTGTCCACGCCGCCATGGCAGGACGCGCATGCGGGAATATTGCGCAGTGGTGCGCCGTGCGCCACGATGGCGGGCGCGCCGCCATGCAGGTGCGCGATCGGCTGCAGCGAGGCGTAATAGGCGGCGAGGTCGCGCATGTCCTGGTCGGACAGATCGCGCGCCATGGGCGACATCACCGCGTTCTGGCGGGCGCCCGTCTGGAAGTCGTGCAGCTCCTTGAAGACCACGATGGCGAACTGGCCCGCCAGATTCGGCGAATTGGCCATGCTGATGCCGCGCGGGCCATGGCACATCGTGCAGCGCAGGGCGAGCGTCGCGCCGCGGCCAACCGAGAGCGTCGTCGCGCCATCGAGCATGTGCGGCGTGAGTTCGACCTGGCTTAGCTGGTAGCCCGGCGGCACCGCCGATCCGACCGGGTGCCAGTCGCGCGGCACGCCGGCCGCGCTGCAGATCGCCGTCCAGATGCCCTGAAAATACGGGGCGCTCTTGGCGGAAGGCAGCCAGATGAAGCCGATCAGCACGGAGACGACGAACACGACGATCGCCGTGCCCACGCCCGCGCGAAACCACACATTGCGAAACGAGAACAGGCGTTCGTCGCTCATCGCTGTGCTCCAATCGGGATCGCGGGCACGGCCGATTCGGGCGTTGCCAGCAGTTGCGCGATCGGGTAGCCATAGTTGGTGATCGTGAGGGCGACCATCAGCACGACCCACAGCCCGAAGCTATTGAGCGCCACCGGCAGCGTGGCCGACTCGTGCACCGGCTTGCTGAAGCGATATTCCTCGGGCGCGGCGGCCTCGCTGCGATGCCCCTGCAGCAGCACGAGGAAGAACAGCACCGCCGAGGTCACGAGGATCAGGCCGCCAATGGCCGAGAGCACCACGAGCGCGCCCTGGCCCGCGAGCGCCGGGTCGCTGTAGTCGTAATAGGCCATGCGCCGCGGCATGCCCATGAGGCCGACCAGGTGCCACGGGAAGGTCGTCACGATCATGCCGATGAACCACAGCCACAGCTGCCAGCGCATGAGGCGCCAGTTGTTGAGCGCGCGGCCCGTGATCTGCGGCCACAGGTCGTAGGCGATGGCGAAATACATGATGACGATCGCGCCGCCATAGATCAGGTGAAAGTGGCCCGTGATCCACTGCGTGTTGTGTACGGGCTGGTCGAGCTGGTAGCTCATGTTGATGAGGCCGCCCGCGCCGCCAAACCCGAGCATGACGAACGAGAACGCCACGGCCAGCATTTGCGGGTTCTTCCACGGCAGCTTCGCGATCCAGCCGAACGGCCCCTTGCCGCCGCGCAGCCGCCCGGCGATTTCGACCGACGCGCAGATCGTGAACACGGTGAGAAGCGTGGGCACCGAGACGAGCGCCGTGAACACCGACTGCACGAACTTGAAGCCCGAGCCCACCTGCGGATCGGTGAACAGGTGGTGAATCCCGATGGGCATGGCCACCACGAGAAACAGGATGAACGAGATGCGCGCCATCACATCGCTGTAGAGCCGGCCGCCGATCGCGCGCGGGACGATCGTGTAGTAGGCGATATAGGCGGGCACGAGCCAGAAGTAGACGATGGCGTGCAGGGTCCAGGAGAAGAACACGCGCGCGAGGCCCGCGTCGATCGTATTGCGCCAGCCGAAGGCCACGGGCAGGATCTGGAACAGCACTTCGATGGCGGCGCCCACCGCGGTCCAGCCCCACAGATACGCGCCCGCCGTGGTCGCGAACATGGCGAGCGGCAGCGGTTTGCCGGGATTCTCGCGTTTCCATTTCGCGGTGTTGATGCCCATCAGCGCGACCCAGACCCACGAACCCACCACGACGAGCACGACGCCCAGGTAATAGAACACGTTGCCGATCATCGGCGGGTAGAACGTGTAGAGCACGGAGGCGAGGCCGAGCGCCACGGGCACCGAGGCCGTGACGGCGCCGAGCGCGAGCAGGATGAAGCCAAGCCAGGCCCACTTCACGCCCACGAGCGGGCGCTTGAGCGCCAGTTCGCTGACCGCGTAGCCGAAGCCCATCGCGATGAGCGTGGGAAACACATAACCCATCACGGTGCCGTGCTCCGTGACCGAGCGGTAGTACAGCTCGGGGTCGTTGAGCCACGGATGCAGCGGGCTGCGCACGAACATCTGCCACGCGCCGAGCAGCAGCGCCACGCCGAAGACGATGAACGCGAGCCAGAAGTGGGCGAGTACGAGTCGCTTGTTATTTAACACAGCTGAGTCTCCGCGCGGAATTGCCTGTCTGATTCGCCATCTGCATGAAGGCATCGCGGTCGATGACCTTCACGTGGGCCCACATGCCCTGGTGGCCCGTGCCGCAGTATTCGTGGCACGGCATGAGATGGTCGGAGGGTTTGTCGAAAGTCGTGCGGAACGTCGAGATGTAGCCCGGCTCGACCATCGAGTTCAGGTTGGTGTCCGTGACGAGGAAGCCGTGCACGACATCGGCGCTCGTCGCGCGGAACGTAATGGGCGTGTTCGCCGGGACGAGAATGCACTGCGGCGTGAACGAATATTGCTGCGCGAGAATGCGCACCGTCACGGAGCCGTCGGTTTCCACGGCGCTGCCGAGGTTCGATTCGACGAATTCGCCGGACACGTGCAGCGTTTGCGTATTGACGAGCTCCACGCGCGAGGGCGGCATCATGGCCCAGTGCAGGCCGGTGAACACCACCATGGCCACGAGCAGGCAGACGAACGCCACCATGAGCGTCGCCCAGCGGCGCTCGACGCGCGCGGCGACTTCGGCACTGGCATGGTTATCGAGCGGATTCGACATGAGGCCGGCCTTTTCTTGTCTGTCTGATCTATTGGATGACGCCGCGCGGCAGGAACACGACGAAGTAGAAGATGAACCAGAGCGCGGCGACGATCGCCGTGGCGATGCCCGCTACCGCGAGCGCGCCGCCCGGGCCGCTGGCTACGATCTCGTCGACCTGTTCGTGTTGCGGGCGCTCGCCCGGTTGTTCGGGTACGGGAGTTTCGATCATCGCAGCCTCAGAAAAGCGGCGCGGAACGCAGCGCGTTCACTTCGTGTTCGGAAACCGGCGTGCCGTGATTGCCCCACGCCGTGCGGATATAGGTGACCACGGCCGCCACTTCTTCATCGGAGAGCGACTGCGCGAACGGCGGCATGCCGTAGGGCATCGGGTTCTTGCGCGTGCCCGGCGCGTAGCCGCCGTTGAGCACCATGCGGATGGGGTTCACGGCCGAGTTCATCTGGATCGACTGGTTGTCGGCGAGCGGCGGGAAATGCGGCGGCTTGCCCTGGCCTTCGGTGGCGTGGCAGACCGCGCACTGCGACTCGTAGATCTTCCTGCCGAGCGGCACGAGGCGCTGGGCTTCCTCCGTCACGAACGTGCTCTTGGGCGACTTGTCGACTTCGTTGTTGCGGCCCGGCAACGACTTCAGATACACGGCCACGGCGCGCACGTCGTCTTCGGTGAGGTACTGGAAGCTGTCGTAGACCACTTCGGCCATCGGGCCGTACACGGCGCCGCGCTTCGACACGCCCGCGTGCAGCAGATCGACGATGTCCTCGATGCTCCAGTCGCCAAGCCCCGCCTCCTTGTTCGAGGTGAGCGAAGGCGCGTACCAGTTCTGCACCGGAATCAGACCGCCCTCGAATGCCTTCGAGGGCGAGTTGCCGCCCAGCGCGTTGATGGCCGTATGGCACATCGTGCAGTGGCCGAGACCTTCCACGAGATAGGCGCCGCGATTCCATTCGGCAGACTGGGTCGGGTCGGGCTTGAACTCGCCCTGGCGGAAGAACAGCGTGCGCCAGCCGAGCAGCAGCGCGCGCTTGTTATACGGGAAGCGCAGGTCGTGCGGGCGGTTTTCCTTGTGCACGGGCTGCGTGGAAAGCAGGTACGCGAATATCGCGTCCGAGTCCGCGCGCGTGACCTTGGTGTACGACGCGAACGGCATGGCCGGATAGAGCAGCGTGCCGTCGCGCGACTTGCCCTCGTGCAGCATGCGGTAGAACTCGTCGGCGGTCCACGAGCCGATGCCGAAGGTCTTGTCCGACGAGATGTTCGGCGTGTAGAGCGTGCCGAACGGCGTTTCCATCGGGCGCCCGCCGCCGAACATCTGCTCGGAAGGCACCGTGTGGCACGCAATGCAGTCGCCGGCGCGCGCGAGGTATTCGCCGCGCGCGATCAGTTCGGCGTTGCTCGCGACGGGCTTCGCGTTGGCCGTCGCTGCCGCTGCGGCGGCTCTCGCCGCGTCCGCTGCGTTCGCGCTGGGCGCGGCCGTTTGCGCGAGCGCGACCGCGGCGCCCATGCAGAGCGTGGCGGCCGCGAGCGAGAGGCGCGTCGCGAGTGGCCTGGGCGATGACGGGAGAAGGGATCGAAGTCTGCGCACGTCGAGGCCCCGGCTAGTTATGGACGCTACCGCACGCGAGCGGCAGCGGCGAGGCCGCCGCCGGCGTCGTATCGGCGGGCGCGGGTTGCGACGAGAGCCAGGCCGCGATCGCGGTGATGTCGCGGTCGGCGAGACGGGTGGCGATGTCGTGCATGCAGTCGGGCGCGGCAGCCCGGCGCGTACCGTAGCGGAACGCGCCGAGCTGCGCGCTGATGTAGTTCGCATGCAGGCCCACGAGGCCCGGAATGGCCGGCTGCATGCCAGTGAGCGAGGCGCCGTGGCAGCCTGCGCAGGCGGGCACGTTGCGCTTGCTGTCGCCGTTCATGACGAGCGTTTTACCGAGGGCGAGCGTGGCCGCGTCGACCGTGGGTTTGGCGGGCGGCGGATAGGGCGGGTGCTGCTGCGAGAAGAATTCCGCGATCTGCTTGAGGTAGGCGTCGGGCAGATATGCCAGCAGATAGTTCATGGGCGGGTAGCTGCGGCCGCCGTCGCGGAAGGCGACGAGCTGGTTGAACAGATACCCCGCTGGCTTGCCCGCGAGACGCGGGAAGTAGTCGTTGTCGGTGCCTTCGCCGTGTGCGCCGTGACAGGCCGCGCAACCCATCACGCGGGCTTGCATCGTGTCAGGCGCGGGCTCGGCGGGGGGCGCCGCGAGGAGCGGCGCCCACGGCAGCGCGAGCGCAAGGATGATCAGGACGATGCGGGTTCTCAATGATTCCCTCGTTGCGGATGGTAACGACACAAACGCGTTGCGATTCGATATCAGTTGAGGCGTCGTCCGTGGGGGATTTTCATTGTGCAAGACGGCCGGGCGCGCACCTTTTCGAGGAGATTATCGGAGAACGCCGACTTGTGCAGCCAGGATGTGCAAATAAATCTGCCGGATTATTGCATCGGCATATGTTTGCTAACACAACGACAGGCGCGTCTTGCTACAGATTATCGTGGCGCGAATTGCATCGGAATGCGAAATAAAATGAGGATCGTTTGAGGAGCGATCTCGTGTGGTCTTCGGGCCTGCGCGGGTGGAGTCCATTGTATGGTCGTAGGATGTCCTCGGTCGCGTGTGTGCGCGCTTTTCCAGCGGTTGTCCGACAACGTATAATGGAATGACATGACTGACGCACGCATATCGAGCCAAGGAGATCCACATGGCGGAGTCGCTTGCCACGCCCATCGCCGCGCGTAGCCGCAATCTCGCCGAGCAGGTCGTCAACTTCATCAGCGAGCAGATCGCCACGCGCGCACTCAAGCCCGGCGACAAATTGCCCACCGAAAGCAACCTCATGACGCAACTGGGCGTGAGCCGCACGGTGGTGCGCGAGGCAATCTCGCGTCTGCAGGCCATGTCGGTGATCGAAACGCGTCACGGCATTGGCAGCTTCGTGCTGGAGCCGCGCCGCGAGCCGCTCGATCTCGACGTCGTCCCGGCCAGCACGCTGGACGACGTGCTTTCCGTGCTCGAGCTGCGCATCAGTCTCGAAACGGAGGCCGCGGGCCTTGCCGCCCAGCGTGCGAGCGAGCGCGACCTGGCCGGCATGCGCGGCGCGCTCGACACGCTCGACGTCGTCATCCGCACGGGCGGCGACAGCTCGGGCGCCGACCTCGAATTCCACATCTCGGTGGCGCGCGCGACGGGCAACCGCTATTTCGTCGACATCCTCACGCAGATGGGCGCGGCGTTGATCCCGCGCCGTCGCGTCGATTCGGCCGGCATCGCGCATCGCGATCCGCAGGCTTACGCCGAGCTGGTGAACCGCGAGCACGAGAGCATTTTCGACGCCATCGCCCGTCACGATCCCGAAGGCGCACGCGCGGCCATGCGCATGCATCTGTCGAGCAGCCGCGAGCGGCTGCGACGCGCGGCGGCGGAGTCGGGTGAAAAGGCATAGCGCGAGCGTGCATGGAAAAGCAGCGGCCGTTGGCCGCTGTTTTCATTGGCGATGGGCGTAGGTGATACCGAGCTAAGTCAGCCTCGCACCATCTCGCCATTCTTGCGCCGCCAGAGGTCGAGCGGATTGGCGTCCATCAGCGCCAGCGGCAGCAACTCGGCCGGGAAGTCCTGATAGCACACGGGCCGCAGGAAACGCTCCATCGCGCTCGTGCCCACCGAGGTCGCGCGGCTGTCGGACGTGGCCGGGAACGGGCCGCCGTGCACCATCGCATGCGTGACTTCCACGCCGGTCGGGAAGCCGTTCACGAGCAGGCGGCCGGCCTTGCGTTCGAGGATCGGCACGAGACGCATCGCGGCGGGCACGTCGGTGCGGTCCATCTGGATCGTCGCGGTGAGCTGGCCCGCGAAGTGTTCGGCCACGGCGAGCAGTTCGGCTTCGTCCTTGCAGCGCACGAGCGTCGAGGCCGGCCCGAACACTTCGTCTTCGAGGGCGGGTTGCGCAAGGAAGGTTTGCGCGTCGGTCACGAAGAGGGCGGCGAACGCCTGGTTCGGGCCGCTCGCGCTCTGGCCTTGCGCGAGGGCGCTCACGCCCTGGGTTTCGGCGAGGCGCCGCGCGCCTTCTTCATACGCCGCATGGATGCCCGCCGTGAGCATGGTCTGCGCGGGCTTGATGCCCAGCGCCTGCGCGGCGGCCTGCGCGAACTGGTCGAGCGCCGGCCCCTCGATGCCGATCGCCAGGCCCGGATTCGTGCAGAACTGACCCGCGCCGAGCACGAGCGAATCGACGAAGCCCTGCGCGATGGCCGCGCCGCGTGCCGCGAGTGCCTCGGGCAGCAGGAACACGGGATTGATGCTGCTCATTTCCGCGTAGACGGGAATCGGCTCGGGCCGGTTGGCGGCGATGCGCATGAGCGCCGTGCCGCCCGCGCGCGAGCCGGTGAAGCCCACGGCCTTGATGGCCGGATGCGCGACGAGCGCCTCGCCCACGGTGCGCCCCGCGCCGACGATGAGCGAGAACACGCCCTCGGGCAGCCCCATCTCCTGGACGGCCTGCTGGATCACGCGGCCCACCATCTCCGAAGTGCCGAGGTGCGCGCCGTGCGCCTTGACGATGACCGGGCAGCCCGCCGCCAGCGCCGCGGCCGTGTCGCCGCCCGCCACCGAGAACGCGAGCGGGAAGTTGCTCGCGCCGAACACGGCGACCGGGCCGAGCGCGATCTTCTGCAGACGCAGGTCGGCGCGCGGCAGCGGCTTGCGCTCGGGCAGGGCGGCGTCGAGCGTGGGCGTGAGCCACAGGCCCTGGCGCACTTCCTGGGCGAACAGCTTGAGTTGGCCGACGGTGCGGCCGCGCTCACCTTCGAGGCGCGCCTTGGGCAGGCCGGTTTCCGCGTGGGCGCGTTCGGTGAGCGCGTCGCCGAGCGCGGCGATGCCGTCGGCGATACGTTCGAGGAACGCCGCGCGCACGGCGAGGGGCAGCGTGCGGTACGCGTCGAACGCCTCTGCGGCGAGCTGGCAGGCGGCGTCGACGTCGGCGGCCGTGCCGCTGCCGAAGGCCGGCGCGGGGATCGCTTCGCCCGTGGCGGGATTGAAAGCCGCGAGCGGCTTTTCCGAGCCGCGCACGGCGCGGCCTCCAATGAGCATGTCGCCAGTGATTTGCATGATGTCTCCGAGTCTCGTTGCAGTGAGTTAAGTCATCGTACAACTATCATACGCCAGATCGTCGCCGCCGCACACCCGAGGCGGGCGCCTTTGGCAGTCGGGGGGCGCTGCGGGCGCGCAGTTTCAAGCTTTGTCGGTTATGATTCCCGTTCCATGGCAGGGTAAACACGACATTGGCTCCGTCGGCGGGCAAGCCTAGAATGTCGTCAGACAACGTACCACAAAGCATTCAAACCGCGATCCAATCCGCGCGCCGCCCGCGCCAAAGGAGACAACCCCGATGTCCGCCCCCGCCAACCGTTACGAGGACCTGCTGGAGTCAGCCAGCGCCAAGGTCCTGAGGCACGTGCTCCCGCTCTTCCTCATCATGTTCATCGCGAACTATATCGACCGTGTGAACGTCGGTTTCGCCGGCGCGCACATGAAAGCCGATATCGGTCTTTCGGCGGCGGCGTATGGGTTCGGCGCGGGGCTATTCTTCGTGGGCTACGCGATCTTCGAGGTGCCGTCCAACATCCTCATGCAAAAGTATGGCGCACGCGCATGGCTTACGCGCATCATGGGTACGTGGGGCGTCGTGGCCGCCGCGATGGCGTTCGTGCACAACGACACCTCGTTCTACGTGCTGCGCTTTCTGCTGGGCGTTGCCGAAGCCGGTTTCTTTCCCGGCGTGATCTATTACTTCGCGCAGTGGCTGCCGCAGAAAGAACGCGGCAAGGCGGCGGCCGTGTTTCTCGCAGGCTCGGCGTTCGCCTCGGTGCTCTCGGGTCCGATCACGGGCGCGCTGCTGTCGGTGCGCGGCCTCGGTCTCGCGGGCTGGCAGTGGATGTTCCTGATCGAAGGCGGCTTTTCCATCGTGCTGTGCGGCGTGAGCTGGGTGTTCCTGAAGTCGCGCATTCGCGATGCCCACTGGCTCACGAACGACGAACAGGGCGCGCTCGAAACGTACATGGTTCGCGAGCAGGCCGAGCGCGAAGCCGCCACGGGCGCGCACGTGCCGGTCCTGCGTCTCCTGAAGGACCCGCAGATCGTGCTGTTCTGCCTCCTCTACTTCGCGATCCAGCTCACGATCTACGCGGCCACGTTCTGGCTGCCCACGATCATCCGCAAGATGGGTGATCTCAGCGATTTCCAGGTAGGTCTCTACAACGCCATTCCGTGGATGATCGCGATCGTCGCGATGTACTGCTTCGCGCTGCTCTCGGCGAAGTACCGCTTTCAGCAGGCGTGGCTCGCCGTCGCACTGGTGATCGCGGCCTGTGGCCTGTTCGCTTCGACCTCGTCAGACCCGGTGTTCTCGTTCGTGGCGATCTGCTTCTCGGCCATCGGCTTCAAGGCGGCTTCGTCGCTGTTCTGGCCGATGCCGCAGGGCTATCTCGACACCCGCGTGGCCGCCGGCGTGATCGCGCTCATCAATTCGCTCGGCAACCTGGGCGGGTTTTTCGCGCCGGCCACCTTCGGCTATCTTCAACAGCATACGGGCTCGATTGCGGGCGGCCTCTACGGCCTCGGCGTGACCTCGCTGATTGCCGCCACCGCCGCGTTCCTCGCCCGCAACAAGCCGTCGCGCCGCGCCTTTGCCGACGATTCGGTTCGCAGCGGCGCGCACTGAGCCCGCGCGCACTCCTCAATCGAGAAGGAAACCCACACCATGAACCAGCCGAACCCCGAACGCTTCTTCGTCTACGTCGCGAATTCGAAAGACGGCGACATTGGCGTGTTTCATCTCGATGCGCGCAATGGCGCGCTCGCGCCGCAAGCCCGCGTGGCCGCGCAGGACAACGTGATGCCGATGGCGCTCTCGCCCGATCGCCGCCGCCTTTACGCGGCCACGCGCGGCGCGGACAAGCGCATCAACGACTACGCCATCGACGCGCAAAACGGCGGTCTCGCGCCGCGCGTGCAGACGCCGATCGAATCGAGCCTCGCGTATCTGTGTGCCGAGCCGCAGGGGCGTTTCCTGCTGGGCGCTTCGTACGGCGAGCATCGCGTGAGCCTGTATGGCGCGAACGAGCTCGAGAGCGGCAATGGCGCACCGCTGCAAGTGATCGACGATATCGAGCACGCGCACGCCGTGATCGTTTCCGCCGACGGGCGCTTCGCCTATGCGTCGTCGCTCGGCAGCGACCGCGTGTTTGCTTTCGCGCTGGAAGACGCGGGGCGCCTCGTCGAAATCGGTGCAGTCGATCTCGGTACGGGCTTCGGTCCGCGGCATCTGCGCTTTTCGCCCAACGGCGACGTGCTGTACGTGCTGAGCGAATTCCGCGCGACGGTGGCGGTTTTCACGCGCGACGCCGCCACGGGCAAGCTCGCGGCGCTGCACGTTTCGCCGCGCGCGCCGGTGCTCGCGCATCTGAACGACGGCTTTGCGCGCCCGAGCCCTACGGACCCCGTGCAGCCCGACCCCGCCGTGCTCGCGAAGCTCGTCTGGGCCGCCGATATCCACGTCTCGCCCGATGGGCGCTTCGTCTACGTGTCCGAGCGCACGACGAGCCAGATTCTCGCGCTGCGCGTGGCTCAAGACGGCGCGCTCGAATACGTCGGCGCGACCGCAACGGAAACACAGCCGCGTGGTTTTCGCATCGACCCGACGGGCCGGTTGCTCGTGGCGTGCGGAGAAAAATCGCAACACGTGTCGGTCTACGCGGTCGATGCGGCGAGCGGCGCGCTCACAGCCGTCTGGCGCGGCGAGGGCGGCAACGGCGCGAACTGGGTGGAGATCGTCGCCGCCCACGCTTGACCGCTTCAATCCAGGGTTTCGATTGTCAGGGCGCAGCGCGCCGCACTTTTACAGGTAATCCGTTCATGTCTACACAAACCGTTCAACCGAACGCCACGCCCGTTGTGACTGAGTTGCGCGTCGTGCCCGTGGCGGGCCGCGACAGCATGCTCCTGAACCTCTCCGGCGCGCACGGTCCGTTCTTCACGCGCAACGTCGTGCTGCTGCGCGACAGCGCGGGCAACACCGGCATCGGCGAAGTGCCGGGCGGCGAGGCGATCCGCAAGACGCTCGAAGATGCGCGCGCGTTTGTGGTCGGCCAATCCATCGGCAATATGCAGTCGGTGCTCAACACCGTGCGCAAGCAGTTCGCCGATCGCGACTCGGGCGGCCGCGGCCTGCAGACGTTCGACCTGCGTACCACGATTCACGCGGTCACGGCGCTCGAAGCCGCGCTGCTCGACCTGCTCGGCCAGCATCTGAACGTGCCCGTTGCCGCGCTGCTTGGCGAGGGGCAGCAGCGCAGCGAAGTGGAGATGCTCGGCTACCTGTTCTTCATTGGCGATCGCAACAAGACCGATCTGGCCTACGCGAGCGGCGCCGATGGCCGCGACGACTGGGAGCGCCTGCGCACCGAAGAGGCGATGACGCCGGATGCCGTCGTGCGCCTGGCCGAAGCCGCGCAAGCGCGCTACGGCTTCAACGACTTCAAGCTCAAGGGTGGCGTGCTGGCGGGCGACGCGGAAATGGAAGCGGTCACGGCGCTGGCCGAGCGTTTTCCCGAAGCGCGTGTGACGCTCGACCCGAACGGCGCGTGGTCGCTCGCGGAAGCCATCCGCCTGTGCCGCGACAAGCACGACGTGCTCGCCTATGCGGAAGACCCGTGCGGCGCGGAGAACGGCTATTCGGGCCGCGAAGTGATGGCGGAATTCCGCCGCGCCACCGGCCTGCCCACGGCCACCAACATGATCGCGACCGACTGGCGTCAGATGGGCCACGCTATCCAGCTGCAATCGGTGGATATCCCGCTCGCCGACCCGCACTTCTGGACCATGCAGGGCTCCGTGCGCGTAGCGCAGATGTGCAACGACTGGGGCCTCACGTGGGGCTCGCACTCGAACAACCACTTCGACATTTCGCTCGCGATGTTCACGCATGCAGCCGCCGCGGCGCCCGGCAAGATCACGGCGATCGACACCCACTGGATCTGGCAGGACGGCCAGCGCCTCACGCGCGAGCCGCTGCAGATCGTGGGCGGCAAGGTGCAGGTGCCGCAAAAGCCCGGCCTTGGCATCGAGATCGACATGGACGAGCTGGAAAAGGCCCACGCGCTCTACCAGGAGCACGGCCTCGGCGCGCGCGACGACGCGATCGCCATGCAATACCTCATTCCCAACTGGAAGTTCGACAACAAGCGTCCGTGCCTCGTGCGCTGAACGCCGTCTTCGACTGAACACCTTTACTGACTTCGCAACAGGATCAAGACCATGACCACGCCGCAAGAACTCAAGCAAATCGTCTCCGAAGGCCTGCTTTCGTTCCCCGTGACCGACTTCGACGCGCAGGGCAACTTCCGCGCGAGCACCTACGCCGAGCGCCTCGAATGGCTGGCCCCGTACGGCGCGAGCGCGCTGTTCGCAGCGGGCGGCACGGGCGAATTCTTCTCGCTCACGAAGAGCGAATACTCGCAGGTCATCAAGACGGCCACCGAAACCTGCAAGGGCAAGGTGCCGATTCTCGCGGGCGCGGGCGGCGCCACGCGCGTGGCCATCGAATACGCGCAGGAAGCCGAGCGCAACGGCGCGCAGGGCATTCTGCTGATGCCGCACTACCTCACGGAAGCGTCGCAGGAAGGCATTGCCGCGCACGTGGAGCAGGTCTGCAAGGCCGTCCCGAAGATGGGCGTGATCGTCTACAACCGCGCCAATTCGAAGCTCAACGCCGACATGCTCGAGCAGCTCGCCGACCGCTGCGAGAACCTCATCGGCTTCAAGGACGGCGTGGGCGAGATCGAGGCGATGGTGACGATTCGCCGCCGTCTGGGCGACCGCTTCTCGTACCTGGGCGGCCTGCCCACGGCCGAAGTCTACGCGGCGGCGTACAAGGCGCTGGGCGTGCCCGTGTATTCGTCGGCGGTGTTCAACTTCATTCCGAAGACGGCCATGCAGTTCTACCGCGCGATTGCCGCCGACGACCACGCGACGGTGGGCAAGCTCATCGACGAATTCTTCCTGCCGTACCTCGCCATTCGCAATCGCCGCGCGGGCTACGCGGTGAGCATCGTGAAGGCGGGCGCGAAGCTCGTGGGCCGCGACGCGGGCCCGGTGCGCGCGCCGCTCACCGATCTCACGCAAGAGGAAGTGGCGCAGCTCGACGTGCTGATCAAGAAGCTCGGCGCGCAGTAACGCGTTCGGTGTTCACGCCATGCTCGCGCCAGCCGGCGCGCGGCATGGCTGCTTGCGACAGGGGCCTTGCTGCCCTGTTTGCTCGTTGAGGGCGTGGCGCCGGTCAGGCGTTGTCGCCGAACAGGTCCAGATTGGCGCGCTCGCGCTTTTTGCCTTCGGTGCCTTCGGCCTTGCGCGTGCGGCGCGCGGTCTTTTCGCGGCGCGGCTTGCCGAACACCTCGTCGGGCGTGAAGCCGAATTCGGCGATTGCCTCGCGCACATTGGCCAGCGCCTCGTGCGCCGCTTCGGCGCGCGCGGCTTCGATGCGCTCGTCGAGTTCGCGCTTCTGGGCGAGCAATTCGAGGTAGGTAGCCATCGATGATTCTTGTCGAGTGAAAACGAGCCGCTGATTTTACGCGTTGTGCGGGCTTCGCGTGGGCTTTACACCGCAATTTCCGGCATCAAACATACGCGGCGAGCAGCGCCACCACGACGCCCGACAGCCCCATCAGCAACGCCGCGAGCCACAGCGACCCGCGCGCTGGCGCGCGCACCGAGGCGGGCAGGCGCTTTTTCCCACTCACCATCGGGCCGACCAGATTGTGGCCTTTCACGAGGGCATAGACGGCAATCGCGCACACGTGCAGCACGACTGCGGCCGCGAGCAGGTCCCAGCCCCACGCGTGCAGGCCGGCTATCGCATTGGCGATTTTCGCGGGCACGATTTCGCTGAGCGGGCCTTCGTCGGCGATGTCGTTGTTGTCGTAGAGACCGGTGAGCGTTTCGACCAGCAGCAGCGCGAGCAGCAGCAGAACCATCCAGCCGCCGGCCGCGTTGTGACCGACCTGGACGTCGGGCTCGCGCCGCAGCAGATGGCGCAGATGCTCGATCGCCTTGCGCGGCGAGGCGACGAGGCGCGAGAAGCGCGCGGTCTCGCTGCCGAAGCAGCCCCACAGGATGCGAAACAGCACGAGCGCGAGCAGCGTCTCGCCGAGGCGCACGTGCATCTGCATCCAGTTCATGCGCTGCGTGATGTAAGCGGCCGCCACGAGCACGACGGTCAGCCAGTGGAAGAGGCGCGTGGGCAGGTCCCAAACGGGCACGCGGCGCTCGGGCCGCTCAGGGTGCTCGGGACGGTGGCGGGTTACGGAGGTCGTGGAGTTCATGATTCGAGGCGGGCGGCCGGGCGTGGCGCTCGAGGCCATCATAGGCCAGGAACGCGCGCGCCATGTACGGCGCAATATACGCACCTGCGATCCCTCAGCGCCTACGTGGCGTCGTGCGGCGACTTCGGCGATACTTGCCGCTCGCCTTACATCTCTTGCAATTTGATTCCGCAGATGGAAAAGAACCGACTCGAAGCCTTCAGCGATGGCGTGCTCGCCATCATCATCACGATCATGGTGCTGGAACTCAAGGTGCCGCATGGCAATGATCTCGCTGCGCTCGCGCCGCTGTGGCCGGTTTATCTGAGCTACGTGTTGAGCTTCATCTACGTGGGGATCTACTGGAACAACCATCACCACATGCTGCAGGTGGCGCGCCGCGTGAACGGCTCGGTGCTCTGGGCCAACCTGCATCTGCTGTTCTGGCTGTCGCTGCTGCCGTTCACCACGGGCTGGATGGGCGAGAACGAGTTCGGGCGCTGGCCGACCGCGCTCTACGGCGTCAACCTGCTGCTCTGCGCGCTGGCTTACGTCGTGCTGCAATTCACGCTGGTGCGCTACCACGGCATGCAGAGCCCGCTTGCCGTTGCGCTGGGCAATGACGTGAAGGGCAAGATTTCGCCGGCGCTGTATCTGGCGGGGTTTGCGCTCGCGGCGTTCGACTATCCGCGCATTGGCGCGATCTTCTACTTCATCGTGGCGCTGCTCTGGCTCGTGCCCGACCGGCGTATGGAACGGCTCGCCCTCGCTGCCGGCGAAAAGAAGGAAGAGTAAACAGCAGTGGGGCCGGCGCGCGTGCGGCCGGCCCCTTCGCACATCACATCGTCATCAGCCTGCCAGGTGCTTGCGCTTGGCGAGTTCCTGAGCCTTGGCATAGTCGGCCTGGATCACGGGCAGACCTTCCGTGGCAGCCTTCTTCAGGCCCGCGTCGCGGCCCGAGGCGATCTCCGCCTGGAATGCCGAGAGCGTCTTCTGCTGGCCGGCCAGCGCGACCTGCTCGATATACGTCTTGTCGAAGTCCGCGCCGCGCAGGTTATTGATGCTGCCGATCACGGCCGCATCCGGGTCGTTGCGCGGCACGTCCACGCCGCGCGGGCTCGCCGCGCGCATCGAGTCGGACAGCTTCGTATAGTCGGCCACCAGTTTTTCCGCGAAAGCCTTCACTTCGCGATCGGTCGAGCGCGAATCGGCAATGCGTGCGGCATCGCGCTGCGTGGCGACGGTTTGCGTGCCGTCCGCGATGAAGGCTTTGTCGGCTTCGTGCAGCTTGCCGGGTGCGGCCGAAGTCGAGGCAGAAGCCGCGGTGGGCGCGGGGGTCTGCGCATGGGCGCTCAGCGTCACGGCGCAAAGGCTGGCGGCCGAAGCCGCGATGAGCGAGGCAAGCGAGAGGCGAGTCATGTGAACTCCTTTCTGCGTAGTTGGTATCGATTGCCGCGCAGGGCTGTGTCATGCGGCTTTTCGTGCGGCTCTGCGCGGGACCGTTGTGGCGAGGCGCCTTGCTGCTCAACGGTCTGGGGAATTCTATGAAGTCGTTCGCCGTTCAGGTGAAACGATTGCTTCGCTTGTGTAACGGTTGGTAAGAGAGCATGCGACAGAGATAACGAACCGCGTAGTCACATCGACGTCATGCGCTTATGCCAATACGGCGTTTTCCATTCGCGCCAACCGGCGCACAATGTCCCTCGCGCGCGTCGTTGCTGCTACAGCGAAAAGTCCCACGATCTGGGCACGAACGCGGTTTGAGTCTCACGAGCGTGCGCAAAAGCGCACGCAAAAAAACGTAGGCCAACGAGGAGGAGACAGGATGGACGACGAGCTGGTTGCAACCGCATCCACCACACAATCGACTGCCGCAGCCACCACCGCCGCGAATTTTCGCTGGCGCGTGCTGATCTGGCTGCTGTTCGGCGGCATCATCAACTACCTCGATCGCGCGAATCTCGCGATCGCCGCGCCCGGCATGATTCACGACCTGGGCCTCACGCGCACGCAAATCGGCTTGCTGGGCACGGTGTTCGCGTGGACCTACGCCGTGATGCAGTTGCCGGCGGGCTGGATCATCGACCGCTTCGGTGCGAAACGTGCCTATGCAGTGGGCATGATCTGGTGGAGCGTGGCGACGTGGCTCACCGGCGTCGTTGGGTCGATCTCGGGCCTCATCGTCATGCGCGTGCTGCTCGCCGTGGGCGAGGCGCCGTGCTGGCCGACCTCCGCCAAGATCACGGCCGCGTGGTTTCCCGCCAAGGAGCGCGGCTTCGCCACCGGCATCTGGGATTCGTCGTCGAAGTGGGGCCCCGCGCTCGCGCCCGCCGTGCTGGTAGCGTTGATGATCGCCTTCGGATGGCGCTCGCTCTTTCACGTGACGGGCGCCATCGGCATCGTCTTCGCCGTGCTGTTCCTTTTTCTCTATCGCAACCCCGCGCAAAGCAAGCGGCTCACGCGAGAGGAATTCGCCTATATCGAAGCGGGCGGCGGCGGCCACGAGCGCTCGCTCACGACCGCGGCCATTCGCTGGCGCGCGCTGTTCGCCTCGCGCAGCGTGTGGGGCATGATCTTCGGCTACTTCTGCGCGATCTGGCTGTGGAATATCTTCCTCGTGTTCCTGCCGCTCTATCTGCTCGATCGCTTTCATATTTCGTTCGCACAACTGGGCATCTACGCGAGCATTCCGTGGTTCGGCGGCGCGGCGGGCGAGATCGTCGCGGGCTGGGTCGCGAAGAAACTCGTGGATCGCCGCATAGCTTCGCCCATGGTCGCCAAGCGCATGCTGATCGTGGTGGGTGCAATCGGTGCGGGCGTGTGCGCGGCGGCGCTGCCATTGGCGAGCACGATAGGCGCGAGCGTCGCGCTGATGACGTTGGGGCTGGCGTTCATCGCCGCCACCATTGGCAACGCGTGGGCGCTCGCGGCCGACATCGCCCCGTCGTCGATGGTCGCTTCCGTGAGTTCGATCCAGAATTTCGGCGGCTATTTCGGCGGGGCGTTCTCGCCGGTCGTGGCGGGCTTTATCGTCGACCGCACCGGATCGTATTCGCTGGCGTTCATCATGGGCGGCGCGATTGCGGGCTGCGCGGCGCTGTTCTACTGGTTCATGGCGCGCAGCACGGTGGGCCAGCCGGCGGACGCGGCTTGAGGAGACGAACATGAACGCCTGCGAACGCTTTCCCTGGCGCGCGCATCGAGCCGAATCCCCGCCATGGCTCGGGGCGCTTCAGCGCCTTATCGCACCTGGCTGCGCAGCGCCTTGGCGGCAGCGACCATGTTGGTCAGCGCCGGAATGACCTCGGCCCACTGTCGTGTCTTCAGACCGCAGTCCGGGTTGACCCACAGGCGTTCTGCCGGAATGCGCCCGGCGGCCTTCTGCATCAATTGCACGATGTGCGCTTCGGTCGGGATGTTCGGCGAGTGAATGTCGTACACGCCCGGCCCGATTTCGTTCGGATACCTGAAGTCGTCGAACGCGTCGAGCAGTTCCATGTCCGAGCGCGAGGTCTCGATCGTGATGACGTCCGCGTCCATATCGGCGATCGACGCAATGATGTCGTTGAACTCCGAATAGCACATGTGCGTATGGATCTGCGTTTCGTCTTCCACGCCGTTCGCCGTGATGCGGAACGATTCCACGGCCCAGCGCAGATACTCGCCCCACTGCGCGCGGCGTAGCGGCAGACCTTCGCGCAGCGCGGCCTCGTCGATCTGGATCACGCCCACGCCGGCCTTCTCCAGGTCGAGCACTTCTTCGCGAATGGCGAGCGCGAGCTGGTAGCACGAGACCGAACGCGGCTGGTCGTCACGCACGAAGGACCAGTTGAGTATCGTCACCGGGCCCGTGAGCATGCCCTTCATGGGCTTGTTCGTGAGCGACTGCGCGTAGGTGATCCACTCCACCGTCATCGCCTTCGGGCGGCTGATGTCGCCGAACAGAACAGGCGGTTTCACGCAGCGCGAGCCGTACGACTGCACCCAGCCGAACTGGCTGAACGCGTAGCCGTCGAGCTGCTCGCCGAAATATTCGACCATGTCGTTGCGCTCAGCTTCGCCGTGCACGAGCACATCGAGACCCAGTTGCTCCTGCTCTCGCACGCTGCGCTCGATTTCGGCGCGCATGGCGGCCTGGTAGCTCGCGTCGTCGAGCGCGCCGCTCTTGAACTGGCTGCGCGCCTGGCGGATTTCCGCCGTTTGCGGGAACGAGCCGATCGTGGTGGTCGGGAAGGCGGGCAGCTTCAGGCGTGCGGCCTGCTTCGCGGCGCGCTCGGCATAGGCGTGCTGACGATTGCCGAGCTGCGCATCGATGCGGGCGATCGCGGCCTTCACGGCGGGGTTGTTCACGCGCGGCGACTCGCGGCGCGCCTGAACGGCAGCGGCGTTCGCCGCGAGTTCGGCTGCGACCTTGTCGCGGCCGGCATTGAGCGCCGTGGCAAGCACCTTCACTTCGTCGAGCTTTTGCAGCGCAAACGCGAGCCACGAACGGATTTCGACGTCGAGCTTTTCTTCGCTCGCGAGATCCACCGGCACGTGCAGCAGCGAGCACGACGGCGCGATCCAGAGGCGCTCGCCCAGTTGCTTCGCGAGCGGCTCGAGCCATTCGAGCATGGCGTTCAGATCCGTCTTCCATATGTTGCGGCCGTTGATCGCGCCCACCGAGAGCACGCTCTGTGCAGGCAGCTTTTGCGCGGCCAGCGCGACTTCTTCGCGGGCGTTGATCGCGTCGATATGCAGACCGTCGACGGGCAGCGAGCACGCGAGGTCGAGATTGTCCTGCAGCTGGCCGAAGTAGGTGGCCAGCAGCAGCTTGACGCTACGCAGCTCGAAGCCTTCATACGCCGTCGCAAACGCGGCGCGCCAGGCCGGATGGAGTTCGGTCACGAGAATCGGCTCGTCGATCTGCACCCATTCGACGTCCATCACGCGGAAGTAGTCGAGCAGTGCGCGATAGACCGGCATAAGGCGCGGCAGCAGCGCCAGCTTGTCCGAGTCGTCCTTGGCCTTGCCGAGCCACAGGTAAGTGAGCGGCCCGATGATCACGGGCTTGGCCTTCACGCCCAGTTCGCGGGCTTCGCGCAGTTGCTCGGAAAGACGCGAAGTGTCGAGGTTGAACTGCGTATCGGCCGTGAATTCGGGGACGATGTAGTGATAGTTCGTGTCGAACCACTTCGTCATTTCGCCGGCCGCGACGCCGCCGCAGCACGCGGCATGGTCCTCGGCGCCCGCCGCCGAGCGGCCACGCGCCACGCGGAAGTAGTTGTCGAGCTTGTCGCCGTGGAAGCCCTGCACGCGCTCGGGCAGGTTGCCGAGCGTGAAGCTCATGTCGAGCACCTGGTCGTAGAACGCGAAGTCACCGGCCGGCACGAAGTCGAGACCCTTCTGGTTTTCCCAGTGGCGCTTGCGCAGTTGCGCGCCGAGCGCCTTCAGTTCGTCGCGCGAGGATTCGCCTTTCCAGTAGCGTTCCAGACCGGATTTGAGTTCGCGTTTCGCGCCGATGCGCGGAAAGCCGAGATTGTGCGTGGTGACCATGTGCGGTGCCGTCCGAAATGAAAGTGCTGAAAACGATCCAGAGTGGCAGCGATGATAGACGTATCCGATGATGAAGAAAAATGGCATTATTTCATCCATCCATTAGTTTTTTTCATCTGGTCGCCTGATGCTCGAACGCGTTCACCTTGTCATCGTCCGCGAAGTCGCCCGCCAGGGCTCACTGACCGCAGCGGCGGAATCGCTTTTCCTCACGCAGTCGGCGCTGAGCCATACGATCAAGAAGATCGAGCAGCAGCTCGGCACGCAAATCTGGGACCGCGAGGGGCGCAGCCTGCGGCTGACGCAGGCCGGGCAATATCTGCTCTCGCTAGCCGAGCGGCTTCTGCCCCAGTTCGAACTCGCGGAAGAGCGCATGAAGCAGTACGCCGCGGGCGAGCGGGGCACGTTGCGTATCGGCATGGAATGCGCCCCGTGCTATCAGTGGCTGCTCAAGGTGGTCTCGCCGTATCTGGCGCGCTGGCCCGACGTCGACGTGGACGTGAAGCAGCGTTTTCAGTTTGGCGGCATCGGTGCGTTGATCGGCTACGACATCGACGTGCTGGTCACGCCCGATCCGCTCAACCGGCCCGGACTGCGTTTCGATCCGGTGTTCGACTACGAGCAGGTGCTGGTGGTCGCGGAAGACCATCGGCTCGCGAACGTGCGCTACGTGAAGCCCGAGCAACTCGTCGACGAAACGCTCATCACGTACCCCGTGGATACCGACCGGCTCGATATCTACAACCAGTTTTTGCGGCCCGCGAACATCACGCCACGCCGTCACAAGACGATCGAAACGACCGACATCATGCTGCAGATGGTCGCGAGCCATCGCGGCGTGGCCGCGTTGCCGCGCTGGCTCGCGGAGGAATACGCAGACCGTATGCCGCTCGCGATCGTGAAGCTCGGCAAGCAGGGCATCGCGAAGCAGATCTTTCTCGGCACGCGCGAAGGCGACGCCGTGGTCGACTACCTGAAATCGTTCGTCGAATTCGCACGCGACCCGGTCTGGCAACAGCCCCGTGTGCGAGGCTGATGGTCACGTTTTGAAATTGAAAGGAACGTCGTACAAGTTCGTATATTGATCGTTCAATTAACTTAAAGTCGCTGTTCATCGGTACTCGCTGGAATCGCTTGTCGCTTCTGCGCAATTGCTCGTCGCAATTGCTACGTTAGTCGGCTTTTTGCCGGACAACCATGTGTCATGAGCCTTCATGACCCTGCGACGCAGTTCGATTCCTGAGGAGATGACGATGTACCGATTCCCCCTGCTTAAGACAGGCGCGCTCGCGTGCGCCGCCATTCTCTGCACCAGCGCCTACGCGGCCGATCCGACCGCGTGCAAGGACGTTCGCTTTGCCGACGTGGGCTGGACCGATATCGCGGCGACGACGGGCGTGGCGTCGACGATCCTCGGCGCGCTCGGCTATGCGCCGACCAAGACCATCGCCTCTGTGCCGATCACGTTCGCAGGGCTCAAGAGCAAGCAGATCGACGTGTTCCTCGGCTACTGGTCGCCGACCATGGACCCCATCATCGAGCCGTTCACGAAGTCGGGTTCGATCAAGGTGCTCTCGACGCCCAATCTCACGGGCGCGAAATACACGCTTGCCGTTCCCGATTACGTCTACCAGGGCGGCCTCAAATCGTTTCAGGACATCGCGAAGTACGCGGACAAACTGCAAGGACGCATCTACGGCATCGAACCCGGCAACGACGGCAATGCGCTGATCCAGAAGATGATCGGCGCGAACCAGTACGGCCTCGGCAAATTCAAGCTCGTCGAATCGAGCGAGGCGGGGATGCTCGTGCAGGTGAACCGCGCCGTGCGCGAGAAGCAATGGATCGTGTTCCTCGGCTGGGAGCCGCATCCCATGAACGTGCAGATGAAGATCGACTATCTCTCGGGCGGCGACGCGGTGTTCGGGCCTGACTACGGCGCGGCGCGCGTGCTGACCGCGGAACCGCCCGACTATGCCGCGCGCTGCCCGAACGTGGCGAAGTTCGTCTCCAACCTGCAGTTCACGACCGCCATCGAGAACCATTTGATGGTGCCGATCGCCAACAAGGAGGACCCCAACAAGGCCGCCGCCGACTGGTTGCGCAGCAACCCGCAGGTGCTCGACAACTGGCTCGCCGGCGTGACCACGCTCGACGGCAAGCCGGGCCTGCCTGCCGTGCGCGCCTCGCTGGGCGTGCACTGACGTGCCGTTGTCCGCGGCGAAAGCCGCGGACAACCCTGCGGTACATCCCTATTTGCGCGGCAATTTTGGTTGATTAGCGTTCAAAAGAGGAGGAGGCAGATGGAGCAAGCAGGAATCGGTACGCATGGCGCAGAGGAGAGCGCCGCACGAGGCGGTCATGGCCATGCGCTGCAGCGCGGCCTCACATGGAAAGATGCGTTCTGGGTGACGAGCGGCGTGCCCGCGGGCGTGCTGTTCACGATTGGCGGCGTTTGCGCGACCATCGGCCAGCCGGCCTGGGCCATCTGGATCGCATCGATCACGATGGGCCTCGTGCAAAGCGCCACTTACGCCGAGATTTCAGGGCTCTTTCCGCACAAGTCGGGCGGTGCCTCGGTGTACGGAGCAATCGGCTGGGTCCGCTACAGCAAGATGATCGCGCCGGTTTCCGTGTGGTGCAACTGGCTCGCGTGGTCGCCCATGCTGGCGCTGGGCTGCGGACTTGCCGCGAATTACGCGCTCGCCACGCTGTTCGCGCCCGAAGCGGCCATCCTGCAGTGGCACTGGACGCTCGCCAACCTGGACTTCATCAAGCCGGGTCTCACGCTGCGCATCAACGCGACGTTCCTGATCGCCGCGGCGTTCCTGCTCATCACGTTCCGGCTTCAGCACAGCGGCGCTTCGAAGGCCGCGAAAACGCAGAAGATTCTCGGCATCGCATCGCTCACGCCGCTTTTGATCGTCGGGCTCGTGCCCTTCGTCACGGGCGATGTTCCCGCCAAGCATCTGTTTCCGCTGCTGCCGCTCGGCCACGACGCGCACGGCAATCTCACCGCGGCGGTGTTCGGCACGTGGAACGGGCAGGGCGTGGTCATGGCGCTGGGCGCGATGTTCATGGCGGGATGGGCATCGTACGGCTTCGAAACGGCGGTGTGCTACACGCGCGAGTTTCGCGACCCGCGGCGCGATACGGCGCGGGCGATCTTCTGGTCGGGCGCGCTTTGCCTCGTGGTGATGACGCTCGTTCCGCTCGCGTTTCAGGGCTCGCTGGGTACGGCGATGATGCTCGATCCGCGCATCGGCGACGGCACTGGTGTTGGCACCGCGATGGCCGCGATGGTGGGCGGCGGCGCCTGGGTGGGCAACGCCGTGGTGGTGATGCTGATGCTTTCCATCTTGCTGATCGTGATGACGTCGATGATGGGTTCGTCGCGCACGCTCTATCAGGCGTCGGTGGACGGCTGGCTGCCGCGCTACCTCTCGCGCGTGAACGAGCACGGCGCGCCGACGGCGGCGATGTGGACCGATCTCGGTTTCAATCTCATCCTGCTCGCGATGTCGGACTATATGACGGTGCTGTCGATCTCGAACGTCTGCTACATGTTGTTCGTGTTCCTGAACCTTCAGTCCGGCTGGATTCATTGCATGGACCGTAGCGCCTGGGCGCGGCCGTTTCGTTGCCCGACGTGGCTGCTCGCGCTCGGTGCGCTGTGCGGCTATGCGAATCTCGTGTTCGTGGGCGCGGGCGCCAATCTGCAAGGCGAGGGGACGCTGCGCGATGGCCTCATTGCCATGCTGCTGATCGTGCCGGTGTTTGCTTTCCGGCATTACTGGCAAGATCGCGGGCGGTTTCCGGCGGGGAGTGCGCTCGATATGGAAGTGAGCGTGCCGGTGCGCAGCCGGTGGTTGAGTCTTGCGCCTTATGGCGCGCTCGTTGCGGCGGCGCTGACGATTGCCGTTTCGCATTGGCTGGCCGCGTCGGTCTGAGTTGACTTCAGTGTTGGCGGCATCGTGCGGGCGGGGTGCTCGCGTGGTGCCGCGTTTTTTTTGGCTCTTCCTGTTGCTGTGCCTTTTACAGGACTGATCGCGCGCTGAATGTTCGATGAACCCGAAGAAAAAGCCAGAGTCGCTGCGCAACTCCTTGCGCGACGACTCTGGCCCATTAGCGTTGCTTAAAGCGTCACGCTATGTGCACGTACTTTCTCCTTGCGCGACGCGCCATCCGCCGCGGAAAAATCCGGTCCCCGTGCCGGCATCCCATTTGCCACAAAATACGGCGCATGCGATCGCGCAAGCGCCTCGCGCCCGCGGATGCGATCCGCGATCTTTTCCGCGATCATGATGGTCGGCGCATTGAGGTTGCCGGTGGTGATGCGCGGCATGATCGACGCGTCCACGACACGCAGGCCGTCGAGTCCATGCACGCGGCCTTCGCCGTCCACCACCGCCATGTCGTCGTAGCCCATCGCACACGAACACGACGGGTGATAGGCGGTTTCCGCGCGGTTGCGCACGAAAGCATCGATCTCGGCGTCGGTCTTGAGCGCCGCGCCGGGGTTCAACTCGCGTCCGCGAAACCGGTCGAGCGCGGGCTGCGCAATGATTTCGCGCGTGATGCGAATTGCGTCGCGGAACTCGCGCCAGTCGAGCGCTTCGGCCATGTAGTTGAAGAGGATCGACGGATGCTGGCGCGGATCGCGCGAGCGCAGCTTCACGCGCCCGCGGCTCGGCGAGCGCATCGAGCCCACGTGCGCCTGGAAGCCGTGCATCTTGATCGCATTGCTGCCGTTGTAGTTGATCGCGACGGGCAGGAAGTGATACTGAAGGTTCGGCCACGGATCGTCGTCGCGCGTGCGAATGAAGCCACCCGCCTCGAAATGATTGCTCGCGCCAATGCCGGTGCCGCGCAGCATCCATTCAAGGCCAATCGCCGGTCGATTGCGCATGAGGAGCGCAGGGTAGAGCGAGACGGGCTCCTTGCACTCGTACTGCATGTACATTTCCAGGTGGTCCTGAAGATTCTGCCCGACGCCCGGCAGATCGAGCACAATGGGAATGTCGAGTTCCCGCAGCCATGCACCGGGACCGACGCCCGAGCGCTGCAGGATCTGCGGCGAGGCGATCGCACCCGCACACAGCAGCACTTCGCGGCGCGCGTAGCGGGTCACACGCGCGGGCCCGTCGAGAAAGACGACGCCACATGCCCGCTTGCCGCTGAACAGAATGCGGTCCGTCACCGCGTGCGTGACGATGTCGATGTTGGGCCGATGCTTTGCCTGATCCAGATAGCCGCGCGCGGTGCTCGCGCGCCGGCCTTTTGCGGTCACGGTGCGGTCCATCGGCCCGAAGCCTTCCTGGCGGTAGCCGTTGAGGTCGTCGGTGCGCGCATAGCCCGCCTGCACGCCCGCCTCGATCATCGCCTCGAAGAGCGGGTTCACGCCCGGCTTGCTCGTCGTCACGTGCACGGGACCTTCGCCGCCGTGATAGTCGTTCGCGCCGACGTCGCGCGTTTCGGCCTTGCGGAAATAGGGCAGGCAGTCCAGATAGCTCCAGTCCTCGAGCCCCTTGCGCTCGGCCCAGCCGTCGTAGTCGAGCGCATTGCCGCGGATATAGCACATGCCGTTGATGAGCGACGATCCGCCCAGGCCCTTGCCGCGCCCGCATTCCATGCGCCGGTTGTTCATGTGCGGCTCGGGATCGGTCTCGTAGGCCCAGTTGTAGCGGCGGCCTTGCAACGGGTAGGCGAGCGCCGCGGGCATCTGCGTGCGGAAATCGAAGCGGTAGTCGGGGCCGCCCGCTTCGAGCAGCAGCACCGTCGCGTCGCGGTCCTCGGTGAGGCGCGCGGCAAGGACGTTGCCCGCCGATCCCGCGCCGATGATGATGTAGTCGTACTCTTGCGCTGCCATGCAGGACTCCCTCAGAAAACGGGCTGATACGGTCCCAGTTCCACCTGGACGGATTTGATGCGCGTGTAGTGCTCGAGCGTGGTGATGCCGTTTTCGCGGCCCACGCCCGACTGCTTGTAGCCGCCCACGGGCATTTCGGCGGGCGACTCGCCCCAGGTATTGATCCAGCAGATGCCGGCTTCGAGCCGATGAATCACGCGGTGCGCCCGAGAGAGGCTTTCGGTCACGACACCGGCGGCCAGGCCGTAAAGCGATTCGTTGGCACGTGCGATCACTTCGACTTCGTTGGCGAAGGCAAGAATGCTCATCACCGGCCCGAAGATTTCCTCCTGCACGATGCGCATGTCGTCGCGGCAACCGGAGAACACGGTGGGCTGCACGTACTGGCCGCGCGCGAAGTCGCCCTGCGTGAGGCGCGCGCCGCCCGCGAGCAGCCGCGCGCCTTCGCGCTTGCCGCTCTCGATATAGCCGAGCACCTTGTCGAGCTGCGCGGCGCTCGCGAGCGGCCCGAAGTTGGTGGCGGGATCGGCGGGGTTGCCCACGCGGATGCGCTTCACGCGCTCGAGCACGAGAGCCTCGAACGCGGCAATGACCGATTGATGGACGAACACGCGCGTGGCGTTGGTGCATACCTGGCCCGCGCTGAAGAAGTTGGCGGTCACGGCGATATCGGCGGCGCGCTCGAGGTCGGCGTCTTCGAAGACGATGAGCGGCGACTTGCCGCCCAGTTCCATCGTGACTTCCTTGAGCGTGGAGCCGCCCGCGGCCGCCATGACCTTCTTGCCCGTTTCGACGCCGCCCGTAAACGAAATCTTCTCGATGCCGGGATGCACGCTCAGCATGGCGCCCACACGGCCGTCGCCGTGGACCACGTTGAACACGCCAGGCGGCACGCCCGCCTCGATATAGATCTCGGCGAGCTTCGAGGCCGAAAGCGGCGTGATCTCGCTCGGCTTGAAGATCATCGCGTTGCCGGCGGCGAGCGCGGGCGCCGATTTCCAGCAGGCGATCTGCAACGGATAGTTCCAGGCGCCGATGCCCGCCGTGACGCCCAGCGGCTCGCGCCGCGTGTAGACGAACGCGCTTTCGCGCAGCGGGATTTGCTGGCCTTCGAGCGCGGGCGCGAGGCCCGCGTAGTACTCGATCACGTCGGCACCGGTGACGATGTCCACGCTGCGCGTTTCGGCGATGGGCTTGCCGGTGTCGCTGGTTTCGAGCGCCGCGAGTTCGTCGTTGCGTTCGCGTAGCAACTCGACCGCGCGCCGCAGCACGCGCGAGCGCTGCATGGCCGTCATGGCAGCCCAGACGCGCTGGCCGTTGCGGGCCGACTGCACGGCGCGGTCGATATCGGCGGCGCTTGCGTGCTGGACCGTGGCGAGCCTGGCGCAGGTGGCGGGATCGTAGGTGTCGAACGTTTCGCCGCTGGTGGCGTCGGTGTAGGTGCCGTCGATGAAGAGGCGTTGCAGGGGAAAGTGGGACATCGTTGGCTCCGGGCCGAGTTATTTGCCTGACTTGCCTGAGCGCGGCTTGGCGCGCGCTTCGAGCAGCAGGTCGATGTAGTCGTTGGCCACGCGCAGCGCGGCCTTCGTGTCGAACGGTTCGCCCGTGAGCGCGCCGCGCAGCCAGAGGCCGTCGATCAACGCAGCGAGTCCGCTTGCGGCGCGCCGGGCCGCGGCCCCTGGCAACACCTTTTCGAACTCCGCGCAGAGGTTCGAATGGAGCCGCCGCGTGTTGACGCGCTGCAGCCGGCGCAGCGCGGGCTGATGCATGCTCTCTGCCCAGAACGCGAGCCAGGTCTTCATGACGGGTGCATTCACCTGCGAGACGTCGAAATTAGCCGCGACGATGGCGCGCAAGCGCGCACGCGGTTCGTCTTTCGCGGCGAGCCGACGCCGCACCGTGGCCTCCCAGAGGTCGTGCAGCACGTGGCGCATGGTGGCTTCGAGCAGGCCGTCCTTGCCGCCGAAATAGTGACTGACGATGCCAGTCGAAATCTTCGCGTGCTGCGCCACGGTGGCGAGCGTGGTGCCGGAAAGACCCGACTGGTCGATCGATTGCAAGGTGGCGTCGATGAGTTGCGCGCGGCGCACGTCGCGCATTCCGATCTTGGGCATGGTGATTCCGGGCGATTCGGGGAGGTTTCCACTTTAGGTATTTTTTATTGAATGTTCAATCAATAAAAACGTAGAAATGGCGGGATCGGCGGATTTTACAAAGTCCGCGTCGGATTACCGATGATCGCCTCGCCGGAACGCCCTGCGAGGCCCGCCGGATAACGGATTGCGCCTGTTTTACAGGGGTTTTTCGCTGGTTGGCGTGTCGCGTTAGCGCCAGCGCGTGTCGTGTCTGCGCAAGTCGGTCGAGATTTGGACTTGTACGTTTTGATCCACCGCGCAGGGCGTCACGCGTTGCCCGCGCGGCCCGACAACCTGTATCGCCAGACCAGAGAGACCCGACACCATGAGAAAACTGAAAGCGGTGGCACTGAGCGGCATCGCGGTGACATTGAGCGCTGTCTCGGCCGCGAGCCATGCCCAAAGCAGCGTCACCCTGTACGGGATCATCGACGCGGGCGTGACCTATGTGAGCAATGCGGGCGGCTCGCATCAAGTGAAATTCGACGATGGCATTGCGCAGTCGAACCGCTGGGGTCTCAAGGGCACCGAGGATCTCGGCGGCGGGTTGAAGGCCGTGTTCCAGCTGGAGAGCGGCTTTCACCTCGGCAACGGACAGATCGCCAACGGGGGCTCACTCTTTGGTCGCCTCGCTTATGTCGGACTCCAGAACGATTGGGGCGCGCTCACGTTCGGCAATCAGGCCGATATGACGCAAGAGTTCGTCTACCTCTACAACGTCACGGCGTGGGCGAGCGGCTACGCAATCAACCAGGGCGACTTCGACCGCATGAACGGCGACCATCTGCCGAACGCCGTGAAGTTCATGTCGAACACGTTCGGCGGATTCCAGTTCGGCGGCATGTACTCGTTCAGTAACACGCCAGGCGACTTTCACACCGGCAGCGCCTGGAGCGTGGGCGCGCAGTACCAGAACGGCCCGTTCGCGATGGGCACCGCCTACACGCAGCTGAACAACCCATCGGGCATCTACGCGTTCGACCCGTACAACATGATCGGCGTGCGCACGTTCTTTGGCAGGCCGACTGTGAGCGTCGATCCCGCCACCGGCGCGGTTAGCTCGCTCTACTCGGAGACGCCGTTCCCCGTGGACAAGCAGGCCACCTTCGGCGCGGGCGCGAGCTACGCCATCGGCGACGTCACGCTCATGGGCGCTTTCACGTACACGCAGATCAAGGCGTTCGGCGAGAGCGAGCACATGCAGGTGGGCGAGGGCGGCGCGAACTGGCAGGTGACGCCCGCATTCAGCGTGGCGGGCGGCTACCAGTACACCCACTTCGACGGCCACCACTGGAACCAGCTTTCGGCGGGGATGCATTACCTGCTTTCGAAGCGCACGGACGTGTACATCTCAGGCGACTGGCTCAAGGCCTCGCAGGGTGTGGACGCGGTGATCGGCTATAGCTTCGCGCCGTCTTCCACCACCACCCAGGCCGATGTGCGCATTGGCTTGCGTCATCAGTTCTGAGCATGCAGGCGGGTGTTTTCCCGCGGCAAAACGTCGGGAAAACCCGCGGTTAAACGCTGGCGTTGCGTCCGCCGGAGTCGCCCGCAGCCCCGGCTGGCGAGGCCGTCCAACGGCGATGGCGTTTTTGTTCTATCGGCTACCACGGCCTCTTTGGTCTACTTGCACTCAAGCTCATCCATGCGCTCAGCGCGAAGGGAAGTCAGATGAACGTCAGCGTTTTCGACCTGTTCAAGATCGGGATCGGTCCGTCCAGCTCGCATACGGTCGGCCCGATGGTTGCCGCGTGCCGCTTCGCGTCCCACATCGAGGACGCCAATCTGCTCGCCTTTGTGTGTCGCGTCAAGGTCGAGCTGTACGGCTCGCTCGGCGCGACGGGCAAGGGCCACGGCACTGACAAGGCGGTGCTGCTCGGCCTCGAAGGCAACTTGCCCGACTCGATCGACCCTGACCAGATCGAGCCGCGCCTCGCCGCCATGCGCCGCGAGAAGACGCTCGTGCTGCTCGGCAAGCAGACCATCCGCTTCGACGAGAAGGAGTGCGTTGGCTTCTTTCGCAAGACGATGGGCGGCGCGAACACACTGCATCCGAACGGCATGCGTTTTCAGGCCTTCGACGAAAACGGGCAGCTGCTCGTCGAAAAGGAGTACTACTCGGTGGGCGGCGGCTTCGTCGTGAACCGCGACGGCGACCGCGTGAACGGCGTGCGCAGCGGACGCGAGGTGCCGTATCCGTTCCGCACCGGCGACGACCTGCTGCGCGTGTGCAACGAGAGCGGCCGGTCGATCGCCGACGTCACCTTTGCGAACGAATGCGCGGCACGTTCGCCGGAGGACGTGCGCGAAGGGCTGCTCGTGATCTGGCGCGCGATGGCCGCCTGCGTGGAGCGCGGCTGCAAGATGCATGGCGAGCTGCCCGGCCCGATGCAGGTGAAGCGCCGCGCCGCCGATCTCTCGGTGCATCTGCGTTCGCGCTCCGAGGAGTCGCTGCGCGATCCGCTGTCGATGCTCGACTGGGTCAATCTCTACGCCATGGCCGTGAACGAAGAGAACGCGGCGGGCGGCCGCGTCGTCACGGCGCCCACGAACGGCGCGGCGGGCGTGATTCCCGCGGTGCTGCACTACTACGTGAAGTTCGTGGCGGGCGCAAACGAAGACGGCATCGCCAACTTCCTGCTCACGGCCGCGGCCATCGGCATCATCTACAAGGAAACGGCGTCGATCTCGGGCGCCGAAGTGGGCTGCCAGGGCGAAGTGGGCGTGGCGTGCTCGATGGCCGCCGCGGCGCTCGCTGCCGTCATGGGCGGCACGCCGCGCCAGGTGGAGAACGCCGCCGAAATCGGCATGGAGCACAACCTCGGCATGACCTGCGACCCCGTGGGCGGCCTCGTGCAGATTCCCTGCATCGAGCGCAACGCCATGGGCGCGATCAAGGCGATCAATGCCGCGCGCATGGCGCTCAAGGGCAACGGCGAGCATTACGTCACGCTCGACAACGTCATCAAGACGATGCGCGAAACGGGTGCCGACATGAAGACGAAATACAAGGAGACGTCGCGCGGTGGTCTCGCCGTGAACGTCATCGAGTGCTAACTGAAGCTAATGGTAACGCGCAACAAGGGGTCTGCGAGATGAGCCGCTATTCGATATTCAGTCTGTTCCGCAACGGGTTGTCGTATCACGAGAACTGGGAGCGGCAGTGGAGAAGCCCGGAGCCGAAGAAGGAGTACGACGTGGTGATCGTCGGCGGCGGCGGGCATGGTCTCGCAACGGCCTATTACCTCGCGAAAGAGCACGGCGTGAAGAACGTCGCGATTCTGGAGAAGGGCTGGATCGGCGGCGGCAACACGGCGCGCAACACGACCATCGTGCGCTCGAACTATCTTTGGGACGAGTCGGCGGCGCTCTATGAAAAGGCGATGAAGCTCTGGGAAGGGCTCTCGCAAGACCTCAACTACAACGTGATGTTCAGCCAGCGCGGCGTGATGAATCTCGCGCATACGCTGCAGGACGTGCGCGATACCGAGCGCCGCGTGAACGCGAACCGCCTGAACGGCGTGGACGCCGAATTCCTCACGCCCGAGCAGATCAAGGAAATCGAGCCGACCATCAACCTGAACAGCCGCTACCCCGTGCTGGGCGCCTCGATCCAGCGCCGCGCGGGCGTGGCGCGCCACGACGCCGTGGCGTGGGGCTTCGCGCGCGGCGCGGACCAGCACGGCGTGGACATCATCCAGAACTGCCAGGTGACGGGCATTCGCCGCGACGGCGCGCGCGTGACCGGGGTGGATACGTCGAAGGGTTTCATCAAGGCGAAGAAGGTCGCCGTGGTGGCGGCGGGCAACACCACGACGCTCGCGGACATGGCCGGCGTGCGCCTGCCGCTGGAAAGCCACCCGCTGCAGGCGCTGGTGTCGGAGCCGATCAAGCCGGTCGTGAACACCGTGATCATGTCGAACGCGGTGCACGCCTATATCAGCCAGTCCGACAAGGGCGATCTCGTGATCGGCGCGGGCGTGGACCAGTACACCGGTTTCGGCCAGCGCGGCAGCTTCCACATCATCGAAGGCACGCTGCAGGCCATTGTCGAAATGTTCCCGGTGTTCTCGCGTGTGCGCATGAACCGGCAGTGGGGCGGCATTGTCGACGTTTCGCCGGACGCCTGCCCGATCATCAGCAAGACCGACGTGAAGGGTCTCTATTTCAACTGCGGCTGGGGCACCGGCGGCTTCAAGGCGACGCCGGGCTCGGGCTGGGTGTTCGCGCACACCATTGCGAAGGACGAGCCGCATCCGCTCAACGCGCCGTTCTCGCTGGACCGCTTCTATACCGGCCATCTGATCGACGAACACGGCGCAGCCGCCGTCGCGCACTAGGCAACTTCGTTGCATGGGACCAGAGTAAGGCGCTGAAGCGCCAACTCTGGTCGACAGGAGATCCAAACATGTTGATCATTGAATGCCCGTGGTGCGGTCCCCGCGCCGAAGTCGAGTTCACGTGCGGCGGCGAAGCCGAAATCGTGCGTCCGCTCGACACCGACAAGCTCACCGACAAGGAGTGGGGCGACTACCTCTTCATGCGTCACAACCCACGCGGGGTGCATAAAGAGCAGTGGCTGCACGCGCAGGGCTGCCGCCGCTGGTTCATGGCGACGCGCGACACCGTCACCTACGAGATTCAGTCTTACGAAACCTTCGGCGCAGCAAATGGGGCGCAAGGCGACAAGCAAGGGAGCACGCAGCGATGAGCCAGAAGAACCGCCTCGGCGCCGGTGGGCGCGTGAACCGCGCGATTCCGCTGAACTTCACGTTCAATGGCCGCACGTATCAGGGCTTTCAGGGCGACACGCTGGCCTCGGCGCTGCTCGCCAACGACGTGCATTTCGTCGCGCGCAGCTTCAAGTACCATCGCCCGCGCGGCATCATGACGGCGGACGTGGCCGAGCCGAACGCTATCGTGCAGCTCGAGCGCGGCGCGTATACGGTCCCCAATGCGCGCGCGACCGAAGTCGAGTTGTACCAGGGACTCGTCGCGACGAGCGTGAACGCCGAGCCCAGCCTCGAAAACGATCGCATGGCGATCAACCAGAAGTTCTCGCGCTTTCTGCCGGCGGGCTTTTACTACAAGACCTTCATGTGGCCGCGCAAATGGTGGCCGAAATACGAGGAAAAGATTCGCGACGCCGCGGGTCTCGGCAAAGCGCCCGAAGTGCGCGACGCCGACCGCTACGACAAATGCTTCGCGCATTGCGATGTCCTCGTGGTGGGCGGCGGCCCCGCCGGCCTCGCGGCCGCGCATACGGCGGGCGCAACCGGCGCACGCGTGATTCTGGTGGACGACCAGCGCGAACTGGGCGGCAGCCTGCTGTCGTGCAAGGCCGAGATCGACGGCCGTCCTGCGCTCAATTGGGTCGAGAAGATCGAAGCCGAACTCAAGCAGATGCCCGACGTGAAGATCCTGTCGCGCAGCACGGCGTTCGGCTATCAGGATCACAATCTCGTGACCGTGACGCAGCGTTTGACCGAGCATCTGCCGGTTTCCACGCGCCAGGGCACGCGCGAGCTGTTGTGGAAAATCCGCGCCAGGCGGGTGATTCTCGCCACCGGTGCGCACGAGCGTCCCATCGTGTTCGGCAACAACGATCTGCCGGGCATCATGCTGGCCTCGGCGGTCTCGACGTATATCCATCGCTATGGCGTGTTGCCGGGCCGCAATGCGGTCGTCTTCACGAACAACGACGCGGGCTACCGTTGTGCGCTCGATCTGAAGGCATGCGGCGCGACCGTCACGGTCGTCGATGGGCGCGCCCAGGGCAACGGCGCATTGCAGGCCACCGCGCGCCGCCAGGGCGTGAAGGTGATGTACAACGCGGCCATCAACTGTGCGCATGGCAAGCAGCGCGTGAGCTCAGTCGACGTGGTGGGCTACACGAACGGGCAGGCCGGCGCGCAGCAGGCCACGCTTGCATGCGATCTCGTTGCGGTATCGGGCGGCTTCAGCCCGGTGCTGCACCTCTTCGCACAGTCGGGCGGCAAGGCGCACTGGAGCGACGCGAAGGCGTGCTTCCTGCCCGGCAAGCGCGTGCAGGAGGAAGTGAGCGTTGGGGCGGCAGTGGGCGAATTCGGGCTTGCCCGCGCGCTCGTGCAGGGCGTGGACGGCGGCATCGACGCGGCGAAGTCGCTCGGCTTCCCGCTCAAGCGGCCCGCTGTGCCCAGGGCAGCCGAGGTCGAAGAGACGCCGCTGCAGGCGCTGTGGCTCGTGGGCAGTCGCAAGGATGCGGCGCGCGGGCCGAAGCAATTCGTCGACTTTCAGAACGACGTCTCGGCAGCGGACATTCTGCTCGCCGCGCGCGAAGGCTTCGAGTCGGTCGAGCACGTGAAGCGTTACACGGCCATGGGCTTCGGCACCGACCAGGGCAAGCTCGGCAATATCAACGGCATGGCGATTCTCGCCAGCGCGCTCGGCAAGACGATTCCCGAGACAGGCACGACGACGTTCCGCCCGAACTACACGCCTGTCACGTTCGGCACGTTCGCAGGGCGCGAACTCGGCGACATGCTCGACCCGATCCGCAAGACCTGCATTCACGAGTGGCACGTGCAGCATGGCGCGGAATTCGAGGACGTGGGCAACTGGAAGCGCCCGTGGTACTACCCGAAAAGCGGGGAGAATCTGCACGCGGCCGTGAGGCGCGAGTGTCTTGCGGTGCGCAACAGCGTCGGTATTCTCGATGCTTCCACGCTGGGCAAGATCGACATTCAAGGCCCCGACGCCGCGAAGCTGCTCAACTGGGTCTATACGAACCCGTGGCTCAAGCTCGAAGTGGGCAAGTGCCGTTACGGCCTGATGCTCGACGAAAACGGCATGGTGTTCGACGACGGCGTGACGGTGCGCCTCGGCGAGCAGCACTACATGATGACGACGACCACGGGCGGCGCGGCGCGTGTGCTCACGTGGCTCGAACGCTGGCTGCAGACCGAGTGGCCCGACATGAAGGTGCGTCTCGCTTCCGTCACCGACCACTGGGCGACGTTCGCCGTGGTCGGCCCGAAGAGCCGCAAGGTGCTGCAGAAGGTATGCAAGGACATCGACTTCGACAACGCCGCGTTCCCGTTCATGTCGTATCGCAACGGCACGGTCGCGGGCGTGAAGTCGCGCGTCATGCGTATCAGCTTCTCGGGCGAGCTGGCCTATGAAGTGAACGTGCCGGCCAATGCAGGCCGCGCCGTCTGGGAAGCACTGATGGAGGCCGGCGCCGAGTTCGACATCACGCCGTACGGCACGGAGACGATGCACGTGCTGCGTGCCGAGAAGGGCTACATCATCGTGGGTCAGGACACGGACGGCTCGGTCACGCCTTTCGATCTCGGCATGGGCGGTCTCGTCTCGCAGACGAAGGACTTCCTCGGTCGCCGCTCGCTCAAGCGCTCGGATACGGCGAAGGAAAACCGCAAGCAGTTCGTCGGACTGCTGACCGACGATGCGCAATACGTGCTGCCCGAAGGCGGCCAGATCATCGCACCGGATGCGCATGCGCGCGCCGACGGCACGACGCCGATGATCGGTCACGTGACGTCGAGCTACTACAGCCCGATCCTGCAGCGTTCCATCGCGCTGGCGGTCGTGAAGGGCGGCTTGAACAAGATGGGCGAGCGCGTGGTGATTCCCATGGCCGATGGCCGGCGCGTGAGCGCGCAGATCGCGAGCCCGATTTTCTACGACACGGAAGGAGTGCGTCAGCATGTTGAATGAAACGAAAGACCCCCTGCCGGTCGCGGAGCGCGTCGTCGGTGTGCGCCTGGAGTCGCCGCTCATCGGTGCCGCGGATCTGGTCAAGGCGCAGGAGGGACGTGCCTCGAAAGCGTTCGCCATGCGTGAGCTGCCGTTTCGTGACCTCGTGAACGTGCGCGGCGAATTGAGCGACCCGGCGTTCGTCGCGGCGTTCGCCGGCGTGGTTGGCTGCGAGCCGCCGGCCGCGCCGAACACCGTCGCGCGCAGCGACCACTACGACGTGCTCTGGCTCGGACCCGACGAATGGCTCGTGCGCTCGCTCGCGCCTGTGCAAACGGGCATGCTCGAAGCGAAGCTGACCCCCGTGCTCGGCGATGCCTATGCGGCGGCCGTGGACGTCGGCAGCGGCAACACGGTGATCGAGATCGAAGGCACGCGGGCGCGCGACGTGCTCTCGCGCGGCTGCCCGCTCGACCTGCATCCGCGCCTCTTCAAGCCGGGTCAATGCGCGCAGAGCGTGTATTTCAAGGCTTCGATCATGCTGATTCCTACGGGCGACGACCGCTTCGAAATCGTCGTGCGCCGCAGCTTCGCCGATTATTTCTGCCGCATCATGGTCGACGCCGCGGCGTCGGTCGCGCCATGAAGATCGTCGATGCAGCGTTCGAGCCGGCGCTTGGCGCGCTGGGCGCAATCGGTGCGCTCGGCGCACACGACGCGCCGCTCGGGCGCGGCTGGAGCGTATTTGTCGAAGCGTTGAGCGTGCCGGCGCGCATCGGTATCTATCCGCACGAGCACGGTTCCCCGCAGCCGCTCGTGATCGACGCGCAGCTCGGCTATCGCTGCATGCCGCACGAAAAGAACGCGACGGGTGAAGCGGGCGACTGGATCGACTACGACGGCTATTGCACGCGCCTTGCCGACTTTCTCGGGCGCAAGCCGCATACGCGGCTGCTCGAAACGCTGGTGGCGGACATGGCGGCGTTTTCGTTTCGCGAATGGCCCGCGCTGGAAACGCTCAGGCTCGCGGTGCACAAGCCGAAGATCCGGCCGGGTACGCGTCGCGTGGGCGTGGGGCTCGACTGGACGCGCGCCGACTATCGGCAATGGATACGGGCCGACGGGAGTGGGCAGTAGCAGGCAAGACGCGTAGCCGGATGTCGGCGCAAAGCAAGGGCGCGTCGCTTCTTGCACATCGTCGTCTGCGGCGCTCAGGCTACGCTCGAAGCACCGTTGTCTTGCGTGCAGTTTGCGCAAGGCAACGCCATCTAGTGAGCAGCGTTGCGAGCTGCATCGAACAGGAGACAGCGAGATGAGCGGTAATCGAGGCGTCGTGTATCAAGGGCCGGGCAAAGTCGAGGTGCAGAACATCGCGTATCCGAAGATGGTCGATCCGAGCGGGCGCTCGATCGGCCATGGCGTCATTCTGAAGGTAGTCAGCACGAATATCTGCGGCTCGGACCAGCATATGGTGCGCGGGCGCACGACGGCGCCCGTCGGCCTCGTGCTGGGTCATGAGATTACTGGCGAAGTGGTGGAGGTGGGCAACGACGTCGAAACGCTGAAGATCGGCGACCTCGTTTCCGTGCCGTTCAACGTGGCTTGCGGGCGCTGTGCGATGTGCCGCGAGCAGCACACCGGTGTTTGCCTGAACGTGAATCCGTCGCGCGCGGGCGGTGCTTACGGCTATGTCGACATGGGCGGCTGGATTGGCGGCCAGGCCGAATACGTGCTCGTGCCGTATGCCGATTTCAACCTGCTGAAGTTTCCGGACCGCGATCAGGCGATGTCGAAGATTCGCGATCTCACCTGCCTATCCGACATTCTGCCCACGGGCTATCACGGCGCGGTCACGGCGGGCGTGAAGCCGGGCTCGACCGTTTATATCGCGGGCGCGGGTCCAGTGGGGATGGCGGCTGCGGCGTCGGCGCGTTTGCTTGGCGCGGCCTGCACGATCGTCGGCGACATCAATGCGGAGCGGCTCGCGCATGCGAAGGCGATGGGCTTCGAAGTGGTCGATCTTTCGAAAGACGCAACGCTCGGCGAGCAGATCGAACAGATTCTCGGCAAGCCGGAAATCGATTGCGCGGTGGATTGCGTGGGCTTCGAAGCCCACGGGCATGGCGCTTCCGGTCACTCGGAAGAGGCGCCGGCCACGGTGCTCAATTCGCTGATGGAAATCACGCGGCCCGCAGGCATGATCGGTATTCCTGGGTTGTATGTGACGGACGATCCGGGTGCACGCGATGTGGCCGCGCAGCATGGCAGCCTGAGCATCCGCTTCGGGCTTGGTTGGGCCAAGTCGCATACTTTCCATACAGGGCAAACGCCTGTGCTCAAGTACAACCGGAATCTCATGCAGGCGATTTTGTTTGATCGGTTGCCGATCGCCAAGATCGTTAATGTTTCGGTTATTTCGCTTGATGAGGCGCCTGAGGGGTATAAAAAGTTTGATGGCGGTGCGCCGCGGAAGTTTGTGATTGATCCGCATGGGTTGTTGGCCGCTTAATTTTTAGTTTTGGCTTTTGGCCTTTTTTTGTGGTTTTCCTGTTTTCGCGTCGGTATGCATGCGTTGCCCCTGTGCGGGGCGGCACCTACTTTCTTTGCGGCGGTGTATGGACCGGAGACATGGGTAACAGGTGTGCGGGGACATGGGTAACACATGATCCGCTCATTCGGGATGGTCCAGGTTGATGGTTCCGAAATGATGATGCAGGAAAAACAGGTCATAGCGGTTGCCGCTTCCTGCGCTGGGGCGCACCGCAACCGGCAGCTTGTGCAGCGCATTTGAAACCTTGAAACACCGGCACCGGAAACGGAGTTCTCCATTCCACCCCACGCGTACCACCGTGTCGTCGCTGCGATAT
>NZ_MCNV01000016.1 GCF_001718195.1 Paraburkholderia nodosa | reverse complement strand
GGCCGGGCATGCCCGGTACTTCGGTGTGCCACGCAACGGCTCGCGCCTCGGGCGCTTCCGGGGCCACATTGCACGCCTGTGGTATCGGACCTTGCGACGCCGCAGCCAGACCTGTCGACTGACCAGGCAGCGAATGGAGCGCCTCGTCTTGCACTGGTTGCCTCCCGTGCGTATCTGCCATCCGTATCCGTCCCAGCGTCTGATCGTTACGACCCAAGGCAGGAGCCGTATGCGGTAATTCCGCACGTACGGATCTGTGGAGGGGGTGATGGGTGACCGTCATTCCTACTCCGACTGCTGATCTCGATTCATGGCGAAGCAGGATTGCTGCGCCTGAAATGAACGATATCGACAGGCAAACCTCGTCAATACCCGTTTCTTGCCGTGACATTCGCATGGCATTCACGCCGTGGCGCGCGCCGAATTAGAGCGCAACATTCGGATCGGAACGCGCGGAGCGTAGGCGTATCGTTGGTCTGTATGGGAGATCGGCGAAAATGCCGCTTGCGAGAGGAGGGATACACGCGATGAGTACCGGGGCCATGCGGGCAGAGAAGCGGGAATCCGGAACATATGACTGGGTCGAGATCGAGCGATCGCTCGACATGCGCGGCTACGCAGTGCTGCCCCGCGTGCTCAGGCCCGAACAATGCGCACAGCTTGCCGCCCTCTACGCGAGGGACGATCGCTTTCGCTCGCGCATCGTCATGGCGCGTCACAATTTCGGGCGCGGGGAATACAAGTACTTCGCGTATCCGCTGCCGTCGCTGCTTCAGCGCTTGCGGCATGCGCTCTATCCGTCCCTCGCGCCTATCGCCAACCGCTGGAACGAGCAGCTGGGGATCGACACGCAGTACCCGGCCGATCTCGACGCGTTTCTCGATCAATGCCACCGCGCGGGGCAAACGCGTCCGACACCGCTCATCCTCGAATACGGCCCGGGCGACTATAACTGCCTGCACCAGGACTTGTACGGCGAGCATGTGTTTCCGCTGCAGGTGGCGATGCTGCTCTCACGCCCCGGCGTCGATTTCGAGGGCGGCGAATTCGTGATGACGCAGAGCGCGTCGAACGGTCAATGCGCCGAAGTGATTCCGCTGGACCAGGGCGACGCGGTGCTGTTCACCGTCAACCAGCGGCCGGCTGCGAACCGGCGTGGCGGCACGCGCAGGGTCGCGATGCGGCACGGCGTGAGCGTCGTGCGCAGCGGCAAGCGCCACACGGTCGGCCTGATTTTTCACGATTCACGTTAGCGCGCGCACGACGCGAAGGAACGCATCATGCAACTGTTTCTCAGCCATATCAAGTCGCCGCCTGGCGATCTCATGCTGGTGAGCGACGCGCAGCATCGGCTGTATGCGCTCGAATTCGCCGATCACCGCTCTCGTCTGCATCGCGGTCTGCGCGATCGTTACGGGAGTGCCGAATTGATCGACGCCGCCGCGCCGGCTTCGATTGCCGACGCCATGACGCGCTATTTCCTGGGCGAATTGGACGCACTCGATGCTCTCCCGGTCGTCATGGCGGGTTCGGACCTGGAAGAAGAGGTCTGGGCGGCGTTGCGCCACATTCCGGCCGGCACCACCACCAGCTACGGCAAGCTCGCGAAAGCGCTGGGATTCGAAGACCCGCGCGCGGCGATCGACATCGGCGCGGCGAGCGGCGCGAATCCCATCGCTATCGTCGTGCCGTGCCATCGCGTGATTGCCAGCAACGGCGATTTGAAGGGCTACGCGTGGGGCCTGCATCGCAAGCGCTGGCTCCTCGAACACGAGAAGGCGATTGCGGCCGCGCGCGAGGTTCCGCAGACGGCAACGCTCCCGGGATTTTGAAACGAATATGTCCTTGTCTATGAGTTCAGCCGCCAACACATTCGATAAGCTCGATTGGAGCGCAATCGCCGCGCAACTGGACAGCGAAGGGTATGCGGTACTGCCTCGGCTAGCTGGCGCGGCCGAGGCCCGCATGCTCGCGCGCGAGGCCGGCAGATTGACCGCGTTGCGCCGCGTTCCGCTCGCCTCGCTCGATCTCGGTCGTGGCGATCTACTGTACTTCGGCGCCGCGCTGCCGCATCCGTGGGCGCAATGGCGTGCGGACCTCTATCGCCAGTTGGCGCCCATCGCCAATCGATGGAACGAGATGCTTGGCATGCCTTATCGGTACCCTGCAGCGCTGGATGCATTTCTGGAGCGCAACCGTCGAGCGGGGCAAACGCAGGCGCAGTCGCATCTGAACCAGCTCCGCACCGACGACTATCTGGCGCTGCATCAACGCAGTGAAGGGGAGCATGTATTTCCGCTGCAAATGGTCGCCTTGCTCTCGGCGCCGGGGAAAGACTTCACGGGCGGCGAACTCGTGCTGACCGAGCAGCGTCCGCGCATGCAGTCGCGCCCGACGGTCGTTCCGCTCGGCTTGGGCGACGCGGCGATCATCGCCACTGCCCAGCGGCCATTCAAAGGCAGCAGCGCTTACTACCGCGTGAACCTCCGGCATGCCATCAGCCGCGTGCGCAGCGGCGAGCGCATTGGCGCCGAGTTGTCGTTCCACGACGCGCAGAAGGCGGCGAACGATCAACACGCATTCGATCTCTGAATCCTGCTGAACAGAGATTCCAGTCCGTCGCGGCGATTGCAACTAACTGCCAAGCCCGCCAACCCCAGCCATACGCCGCGCCCCAGCGCGGCGGCATTGATTCGCCTTCATGCGATGCCCATCGCCCAGGGACTTCCCTTACAAAGACTTTATCGACTATTTATCGATAAATTGTCGTGATAGATTTCTCACCACGCTGCTGATGTACGCCTTCGTTTTCCGGTTCTGATGAGCTCACGATGACCACACAACTCACCGCCGCCCATGCCTCGAAGTTCGCCTCGCTCGCGCTTGCCCACCTCACGCGCGAGTACCCGAACAAGCTGACCCACTCGCTTGACGGCCCCCAGGACGTGCAGAGCCCGCGCGCGCTGCACCCGGCCTTTTACGGCAGCTACGACTGGCATTCGTGCGTGCACGGCTACTGGCTCGTGCTGCATCTGCTCGAGCGCTTTCCCGACTTGCCCGAGGGGCCGCAGATCGTCGCCGTGGTCGACGAACACTTCACGCCGGAGAAGATGGCCGGCGAGATGGCCTACCTCACGCTCGCGCACAATCGCGGTTTCGAGCGCCCTTATGGCTGGGCATGGCTGCTCGCGCTCGCGGCGCAAGTCGACGCGCTGGTCGAATCGATGAAGCTGCCGCAGGCCGCGCGCTGGCAGGCGGCGCTAGCGCCGCTCACCGACTGGTTCGTCGAGCGCTTCGAAGAGTTCCTGCCGAAGGCGACCTATCCGCTGCGAGTGGGCACTCACTTCAATACGGCGTTCGCGCTCACGCTCGCGTACGACTTCGCAAAAGCCACAGCGCGTCCGGCGCTGGCGACGCTGATCGAAGACACGGCCACGCGCTGGCACGCGAACGACGCGGGCTGCCAGGCATGGGAGCCGGGCGGCGACGAATTCCTCTCGCCCGCGCTGAGCGTGGCCCTGCTGATGAGCCGAGTGTTGCGCGCACAGGATTTCGAGCCGTGGTTCACGCGCTTTTTGCCCAGCCTCGCGGTGCAAGAACCGGTCACGCTCTTCACGCCGGCCACCGTGACCGACCGCAGTGACGGCAAGATCGCCCACCTCGACGGCCTCAACCTGAGCCGTGCGTGGTGTCAGCGCTCACTTGCACGCGCACTGCCGGCCGGCGACGCACGCGTGGCCGTCCTCAACGATGCCGCGCAATTGCATCTGGCCCGCGCGCTCGACCACGTGGCTGGGGACTACATGGGCGAGCACTGGCTCGCCACCTTCGCGACGCTCGCGCTAGAAGCATGACGAAGGCGTGAAACGTGTTGGGCGTACCGTTCGCGCGCGCCTCACGCCGCTTTCCAGACTGAAGATTTACGCGCCTGCGGTCGATATCACGGGCTGAAGCCCCGAGTTGCAGCCGGAATCGGCCGCGCAGCGCATCGTCCGGCTCGGGACGTCGAACCCATTCAGGTCTGGAAGGTATGCAAGTAGAGAAATTCATGACGAGCCGTGTCGTCACCATTGGCTTCGATGACACGCTCGCGACCGTGCGCGAGATTTTCGCCGAAGCGAGCTTTCATCATCTGCTCGTGGTCGAAGACGGCAAGCTGCAAGGCGTCGTCTCCGATCGCGACCTGTTGCGCGCGATCAGCCCGTTCATCGACAGCGTGGTCGAATCCGCGCGCGATCTCGGCACGCTCAACAAGCGCGTGCACCAGATCATGAGCCGCAAGCCGCTCACGCTGCGGCCCGAGTCGAGCCTCTCCGACGCCGTGGCCCTCTTTCTGTCCAACAAGATTTCGTGCATTCCCATTGTGGATGCCGAATTCCGTCCCGTTGGCATCGTGAGCTGGCGCGACGTGCTGCGCTATCTCGTGCCGATGGACGAGGGCGAGGCGGGTGCGGAGCCAGCCAGCGCGTGATGCGGATTGATTCGTACGCGTCCCATATATTGGTCTGTATTACGAAGCGTTGCTAACGGTCGTACTTCTTTGCAGCAAACCATAAAGTTCGCAAGCTCTCCTGCCGTTGTTATGTACTGGGCGCTTAATCAGCCTGAACGCCCGGGCTGCACTGGATAAGCGCACCGGAACAATCAATGAAAAACGACTGGGCCACGCGCGGCCTCCAGAGCCGCGCGCCCCCACGGAAGAGAGACCAGGAATGCTTCACAAGCTGTCGATACGCGCGAGCCTGACCCTGATGATCGCCTTCTTCGGCATCGTCCTGATCGTCGGCGCCGCCACAGGACTCCTGTCGATGCGAGCGGGCAACGAGTCGCTGCGCACCATGTACACCGTCAATACGCCGGCCGTCGCCGACCTCGAAGGCAGCGCCGGCCAGTTGCTGCGTCTGCGCCTCGCGCTCGCCACCAACGCATCGCTCTCCGATCTCGGCGACCACGATGCCGCGGACGCGGTGCTCAAGCGCTACGACCAGTACCTGAAGAACTCGAACGAGCGTCTGGACCACTATCTGTCGATTGCGAGCGGAGAAGGCGAGGCGCAGGATCTGATCGCCGACATGCAGGCCAGGCGCAACAGCTTCCTGCACGATGGCCTCGAGCCGGCACTGGCGGCGCTCAAGGCCGGGGACAAAACCGCATTCCAGGAACTGCAGGGCCACAAGCTGCCGTCGCTCTACAGCAACTACGAAAAGGCGATGCTCGTACTCGAGAAGCGCCAGATCGACCTCGGTGCGCAGCGCTACCAGGAAGCGCAGGACCGTTTCAACGCAGTGAGCGTCGCGGTGGGCGTGGGCATGGTGCTCTCGCTGCTGTTCGCGTGGATTGGCCGCGCCGCGCTCATGCGCGCGATCGTGCATCCCGTGGACGCGGCCATCGCCCAGTTCCAGCGTATCGCCGCGGGCGACCTGAGCGGCACGGTGCAGACGACGAGCAACAACGAAATGGGCCGCCTGCAGGCCGCGCTGCGGCAGATGCAGGATGCACTCATCAAGACGGTCAGCAGCGTGCGTGAAGGCGCGCTGTCGATCGACAAGGGCGTGAGCGAGATCGCGGCGGGCAATACGGACCTTTCGCAGCGCACCGAGGAGCAGGCTGCCTCGCTCGAGGAAACGGCGGCGAGCATCGAAGAGCTGACCTCCACCGTCAAGCAGACCGCCGAAAACGCACGCCAGGCCAGCACGCTCGCCGAGGGCGCTTCCGGCCTCGCCGCGCAGGGCGGCGCGCTTTCGCGCGAAGTGGTCGGCACGATGCAGGACATTGTGGGCGACTCGCGGCGCGTGGGCGAGATCGTCGGCGTGATCGAGGGCATTGCGTTCCAGACCAACATCCTCGCGCTCAACGCGGCGGTGGAAGCGGCGCGCGCGGGCGAGGAAGGGCGCGGCTTCGCGGTGGTGGCGAGCGAAGTGCGCTCGCTCGCGCAGCGCAGCGCCGCGGCGGCCAAGGAGATCAAGGAACTGATCGAGTCGTCGACCTCGCGCGTGGAAACGGGCGCGGGCCTCGTCGAGCGCTCGGGCTCGACCATGAGCGAAATCGTCGAAGCGATCGCGCGCGTGAGTGCGATCATGAACGAGATCGCATCGGCGGCGGCGGAGCAGAGCACGGGCATCGATCAGGTCAACGTCGCCGTGGGACAGATGGACCTCGTGACCCAGCAGAATGCGGCACTCGTTGAGCAGGCAACGGCTGCCGCGTCGTCGCTCGAAAACGAAGCGCACCGGCTGAACGCCGCGGTTTCGGTGTTCCGCGTCGGCCGCACCGGGTAACGCAAACGCTGCAGGGTGTGATCCGCCGGTTATAGTCGTGTATTCACGACTGCGGAGTGCCAGCACCATGCAGCTTCTCGATCACGTTTCGATCGGCGTGCCCGATCTCGACGCTGCGCGTCCCTTCTACGATGCGATCATGAATGCGTTGGGTGCGCTCAAGGTCTACGACCGCCCCAACGCGCTCGGCTACGGCGAGCGTTGCGACGCCGCCGAAACGCAGTCGTCGTATCTTTCCATCTACCTGGACGCCAGCGCCATCGAGCCGAACAAGCGGCACTGGTGCTTCAAGGCCGCTACACGCTCGCAGGTCGATGCGTTCCATGCAGCCGGTCTCGCTGCGGGCGGCCGCTCGGATGGCGATCCAGGCTTGCGGCCGCATTATCACGCCGACTATTACGCCGCCTTTCTCATCGATCCTGCCGGAAACCGGGTCGAGGCCGTGTGCCATACTGCCTCGGCCTGAAGTTGCGCCTCACGCGAGGCGCGGGAGATGGGGACATGGTGGGCACTGGCAAATACTGGTTTCGAGCCAAACGCTATGGCTGGGGGTGGGGACTTCCGCTCACCTGGCAGGGGTGGGTGGTGCTCGTAGCGTATGTCTTGTCGATTGCCTTGAGCGCGGTACTTTTTGAACCGCACGGGCAGCCGTACGCATTCGCGGCATTCGTGATACTCGCCACGCTCGCGCTTTCGGCGGTCTGCTGGCTCAAGGGTGAGCCGCCTCGCTGGCGCTGGGGCAAGGAGCGCGAGTGAGCGTCTCGTCCCCTGATGCGTTCAGCGAGCGCGAACGTGCGCGAGGTGCTGCGCGCATCGTTCGCAGCCGCGCGGGCAAGCGCGTTTTCTTGCCGCTTTGCACCATGAAATCAGCACGTTATCCGTATGTTACCTGTCATCGTTTTTCCCGATTGAGCGTGTAAAGGCGGGTGATACTGTTGGGGGCACATTCTTCAAAGCAGCTTTGAAGCGGGCAGATGTTCTTCAACGATCCAGGCGAATCGGAGATGCATGATGTCCTGTAACGGCGTGTGGCGAAACCTTCATCGCGTAGCGGCGACGGGTATGGTGGCGGCAGGGCTGGGCCTCGCGGCCGGCGCGCATGCCGCGGGCGACCCGATCAAGATCGGCGTGATCAGCGAGGAGTCCGCGGTGGCGGGCGCCTCGATCAGCAAGGCGGCGCAGCTCGCCGCGGACGAGATCAACGCGAGCGGCGGCGTAGATGGCCGGCCCATCCAGATCATCGCCTACGACGACCACTCGTCGGCCTCGGACGGCGTGCGCGCGTTCCAGCGCGCCGCGACCCAGGACAAGGTCGTCGCCGTGATCGGCAGCTATATCAGCGAAGTGGCGCTCGCCATGGAACCCTGGTCGGCGCGGCTGAAAATGCCCTTTATTACGCCGGGCGCCGCGAGCAACGATATTTCGAAGCACGTTCACGACGACTACGACCACTACAAATACACGTTCCACGGCTGGATGACGTCGGCATTCATCGCGCAGTCGATCTGCGATTTTTCGCACGATATTCTCGTCGGCCAGTTCAAGATGAAGTCGACGGTCGTGATGAGCGAGGACGCGGCATGGACCAAGCCGCTCGACGAGCGCTTCATGGAATGCCTGCCCAAGGCCGGTCTTCAGGTGCTGGATCATATCCGCTTCAATCCGGATACTTCGGACTTCACACCAATTTTCAACCAGATCGAGGCCAAACACCCCGATACGATCACCACGGGCATCAGCCACGTGGGCGTGCAGCCGACGGTGCAATGGCACGATCAGCAGGTGCCGATCCCGATGTCGGGCCAGAGCTCCCAGGCCACGACCACGAGCTTCTGGAAGGACACGAACGGCGCGACGGAGGGCGTGATCACGGCTTCCGCCGCGGCGCCGGGTGTGGCGATCACGCCGAAGACGGTGCCCTTCGCGGATGCGTACCAGAAGAAGTTCGGCGTATCGCCAGCGTATTGCGGCTTCTCGACCTATGACCTCGTATACATCCTCGCGGATGCGATCAAGCGCAACAAGGGCTCGACCGATCCGGACCAGATGGTCGCCGCGCTCGAGAAGACGGATTACGTCGGCACGATCGGGCGCTGGGAATTCTACGGCAAGAACGACACGTTCACGCACGCGCTCAAGTACGGCCCGGGCTACATCACCGGCATCAACCTGCAGTGGCAGGACGGCAAGCAGATCGCGATCTGGCCCAAGTCCGTTGCAAACGGCAAGGTCAAGTTCCCGACCTTCATCAAGCTCCAGCAGGCTAGCGCAAACTAGCTTCGCGTAGTGCGTCGCGCCGTGCGGCCCTTCGTCTGACGATGGGCCGCATGGCGCATGTTGCGACACGCCAATCCACCTGAAAGGCCGGGCATGCTGCTCTTGCAGATCCTCATCGACGGCTTTGCCATCAGTTCGCTCTACGCGCTGGGCGCCATCGGCTTCACGCTGATTTTCGGCGTCTCCGGCATATTGAATCTCGCACATGGTGGCGTGATGCTCGTCGCCGCGCTGATGGGCTGGATGCTCGCGGGCGAGGCGGGCCTCGGCACCTATCTCGGCACGCTGCTTGGCGTGGTCGCCGGTCTCATCGCGGCCTATGTTACCTACCTGATGGTGGTTCGGCCTATCCAGCGTTCCGCTGCGATTCCGGCCGAAGAGAAGGAAATCTTCGTGCTCACCGGCACCTTGCTGTGGGGCATCATGATCCAGCAGGGCATGGCCTGGCTCTTCACCGACAACCCGGTGACGATGCGCCCGCTCATCGGCGGCGTGGCGATGATCGGCAGCGTGCGCGTGCCGTTCAACGAGATCATGATCGCCGTGGTCTGCTGGGCCGTGATCGGCCTCCTGTGGCTCTTCGTGAATCGTACGCGCGCGGGCAAGGCGCTGCTCGCCGCCTCGATGAATCCGCGCGGCCTCACGCTGCTCGGCTTCGAACTCTCGCGCATCTATCTGCTCGCGTGGACCATCTACGGCGTGCTGGCGGGCATTGCGGGCGTGCTGCTGGCGTCGTTCCTCGGCGTGAGTACGAACAACGCCGGGCAGCTTACGGCGAGCGCGTTCTCCATCGTCGTGCTGGGCGGGCTCGGCAGCGTTTCCGGATCGTTGATGGCCGCGTATGTGGTCGGCTATCTGGAGACCGTCACCGCGTATCTCGTTGCGCCGACGCTGCGGCCGCTGCCAGCGCTGCTGCTGCTGGTGCTCGTCGTCTATGTGCGGCCCCAGGGCTTCCTGGGTCGTCGCTAACGGAGCGAGGGGAGCACATCGACATGTCCGGTCTTCTTCGTTCGCGTGGGGTGTGGGTGGCCGTGTTGCTCGCCGTTGCGGCGGCCACGCTGCCGTGGTGGATGTCGGGGTATATCCTCGGCGTGCTCACGGTCGCGTATTACTTCGGCGTGTTCGCGATGTCGTGGGACCTGCTGTTCGGTTTTGCCGGCGAGGTCAATTTCGGCCCGACGTTCCTGATTGGTCTCGGCGCCTATTCGGCGGCGATCATCGACGCCCATTGGGGGCTGCCGATTCCTGTTTGCGTGATCGCGGGCGGCCTCTTCGCGCTGGTCGGCGGCCTGCTGCTCGCGGTGCCCGCGCTGCGGCTGCGCGGCCCGTACTTCGGCCTCGTCACGCTCGTGGCCGTGCTGCTGCTGCAGAACGCCATCGTGATTTTCGCGGGCGTGACGGGCGGCGAGATCGGCATGATGGTGCCCGACGTGATGTCCGTCGACGCCAACCACAACTACTGGATCGCGCTGGCGTTTCTGGTCGTCTGCGCGATCCTGCTGTTCGGTCTCTCCCGCTCGGCAATCGGCCTCATCTTGCAGGCGAGCGGCCAGGACGCGACCGGTGCGCAGGCGCTGGGCTTCAACGTCACGCGGCACAAGCTCGTGGCCTTTTGCATCAGCGCCGTGTTTTCGGGCGTGGCCGGCGCGATGCTCGTGTTCTATCAAGGCACGGCTTCGGTGAGCACGGTGGTGGACCTGAGCGTCGGCGTGCAGATCATCATCGCGGCCGTGCTCGGCGGGCGCCGCACGATACTCGGTGCCGTGCTCGGATCGATCTTCCTGATCGTGGCCGGCGAATTCCTGCGCCCACTTGGCCAACTCAACACGTTCGTCGTCGCGGCCGTCGCGCTCGCGGCGCTGCTGTTCTTTCCGGACGGCCTGCTCGGCAACTTGCTGCGTACGAGGGCCCGCCAATGAACGACACGCCGCTGCTCTCGGTACGCGGGCTGACCAAGCGCTTTGGCGGTCTCGTCGCGGTGAAGGACATCGGCTTCGACATCCGGCCCGGCGAGATCCTGGGCCTGATCGGCCCCAACGGGTCCGGTAAGTCGACGGTGATGAAGCTCATCATGGGCATCGAGCGCCCCAACGCGGGCTCGGTCAAGGTGAACGGCGTAGAGATGGCCGGCTGGGCGCCGCACCGCATTGCGCGCGCCGGTGTGGGCATCGTGTTTCAGCATTCGCGCCCGCTGCATCGGCAAACGGTGCTGGAGCACATCAAGCTCGCACTGCTGCCCGACTCGCTCGTCAAGCTCGCGGCAGAGCCGCATGTGCATCGGCGCGCGCAGGAGATTGCCGCGCGCGTGGGTCTGGCCGCCGTCATGCACCGGCACCCTGCCACGCTGCCGTTCGCGGACCTGCGCCGCATGGAGATGGCGAAGGCGATAGCACGCGACCCGCAGGTCGTGCTCGTCGACGAGCCCTTCGCAGGACTCACGGTTGCGGAATCGGAGGCATTCTCCGAGCTGATTCGCGGTTTTCGCGCGGAGGGGCGCGCGGTGCTGCTGGTCGATCACAACGTCAAAAGCCTTTCAGCGCTCGCCGACCGCGTGCTCGCGATGTACCTCGGCGAGCACGTTGCCGAAGGCACGGCGGAAGAGGTGATGCAAAACGAAACGGTGCGCCGTGTGTATCTGGGCAGCAAGCTGGAGCTGCGTCAGCGCTCGAGCGTCGCGGGCGAGGCGAAGCGCGCCATCCTCGAGGTTTCGGACTTGCGCGTGCTGTACGGCAAGGCATGCGCGCTCGACGGCGTGAGCCTCAGCGTGCGCGAGGGCGAGTTCGTTTCGGTGGTCGGCCTCAACGGCGCCGGCAAGACCACGCTCTTCAACGCGCTTTCAGGCCTCTTGCCGTACAAGGGGACGATCCGCTTCGACGGGCGCGATCTGAAGGGCATGAGCGGGGCGGCCGTCGCGCGCGCGGGCCTCGTGCAATGCCCGGAAACGCGCGAGCTGTTCGGCGACATGACGGTGCGCGAGAATCTCGAACTCGGCGGCTATCATCTCTCCGACGACCTGCGCAAGAAGCAGCTCACGTGGCTGTTCGACCTCTTTCCGATCCTCAAGTCGCGCCAGAGCCAAACCGCGCGCACGCTTTCGGGCGGCGAGCAGCAAATGCTGGCCATTGCGCGTGCGCTCATGCCTCAGCCCAGGCTGCTGATACTCGACGAGCCGACGCTCGGGCTCGCACCCGTGATCCTCGAACAGCTTTCGAAGGCGCTGGACGCGCTGCAGCAGTCCACGCCCATTACGGTGCTGCTGGGCGAGCAGAACGTTCGCTTCGCCCTGCCGCACGCGGACCGCGTTTATGTGCTGGAACATGCGCGCATCGTCTGGGAGGGGAGCGCTTCGCGCTTCGAGACGGAGATGGGGCGCGGCTTTCTCGAAGCGGTGCCCACGACCGTTCCTCATGCACTGACCTCGGGCGCGCCGCGTTGAAGGCCACGCGCGGCATGCGCGCGCCGCGTCTTCACGCCTGAGCTTCTGCCTCGGTCTCGGCCACGGCCTCTGCGCTTTCAGGCTCCAGCACTTTCACGTCGTGCAGCCACCGCGTGGCCTTGGCGATGGCCCGGGAAAGCCGCGCCACCTCGTTCAACTGCTCGATCACGTCGTTGGCGAAGCGGAAAAGGAACGCCGCTCCCTCGTTGCGCAACTGCAGTGCGGACATGATGCGCTGGCGCGCCGAGTCGGACTGCGCTTCGATTTCCGGCTTGGCGTTGACGATGCCCGTCACGACGTCGGCCTCCGGGTGCGCGATCATCTGCACGGCAAGCGTGAAACGCTCGATGACGGACCGGGCGAATTGCACCAGCTCAGGGTTGTTCGCCAACACGGTCACGTCCGCGCTTTGCGCGGCGCGCCTCTGACTCAACGCGAGCATGCTCGTGGTGGCCACTTCCCGGATGGCGTCGAGGCAGGTGGCAATTCGCGCGAGATCCACCAGTTGCCGGCCCTCGTCGTCGCTTTGCACGGCATCCGAGAGCTTGCCGATATAGGTGAGTATGGCAGTGCTGAGCGAGTCTGCCGCCTTGTCTTCGTTCGACACCGTGGAAAGCGCCTGCGTGGAGCTTTCGACCAGCAGCGTGGCGCTATGCTCGACGAGAATCTGCACGAGCTTGCCGAGCGAAGCCAGTTCGAGTTGCACGCGGGCAATGGCGAGCGCTGGCATTTCGACCAGCGTTTCATCGAGGTAACGCGGCACGCCGGGGTCTTGCCACCCTTCGCGGCGTGCCGGGGCCAGGCGTTCGGCGAGCTTCGCAATGGGCCCCGTGAACCAGATCAGCACGAGGGTGCTGAACACGCTGAACACTGTGTGTGCATTGGCGGCCTGCCGCGGCGTTTCCGCCGCGAGGCGCGCAGCGCCGGTCAGCTCGGGCGCGGAAGGCGAGATCATGCGCACGAAATCGGCGAACTGCGGAATGACGAAGGCGAAGAACAGCACGCCAAGCACGTTGAAGATCAGGTGGACGATACCGACTTGCGCCGCCTCCGCCGACTTGCCGATTGAAGCGAGCAGCGCCGTGCCACAGGTGCCCACATTGGCGCCGAGTATCAGCGCAATGCCCGACTCGAGCGGAATGAGCCCCTGGCTGCCTAGCGCGATCACGATCGCGAGCGTGGCCGCCGAGCTTTGCACGATGGCCGTGAACACCGCGCCGATCACGATGCCGATGAGCGGATTGCGCATGTTCTGCATCGCGTCGATGAACGGCTGGTAATCGCGCAGGGGCCGGGTCGCGTTGCCCATCATTTCGATGCCGAGAAACAGCAGACCGAGGCCGAGCAGCGCGCCGCCCAGTTCGCGCAGCGTTTCGCGCTTCGCGAAGCCATAGAGCAGGAAGCCGCCGCCGAGCATGAACGGCGTGAGCGCGGAGATATTGAACGCGATGATCTGCGCGGTGAGCGTCGAGCCGATATTGGCGCCCATGATCATCGGGATGGACTGCATCAGCGTCATGAGCCGCGCGGAAACGAAGCCCACCAGCAGTACCGTGGTGATAGTCGACGAATTCAGCAGCGCCGTGATGCCGGCGCCCGCAAGCACGCCGCGAAAGCGGTTGGCGGTGAGCGAACCCAGCAGCGATTGCAGGCGCGCGCCAGCGATCGTTTTGAGCGCGCCCGTCATCAGATCCAGCCCGAACAGGAACAGGGCGAGCCCGCCCACCAGCAGTCCGGTCACCTCGACCAGGTTCAGGTTCGCACCAGGCAGCATGGCATTGGGCCCTCGCTCTCGAGACGGGACGAAACGATTCTACGCGTCATGGTACTGCCTTGTTGGCGCGCCGCGCGGTTGCGGGCTCACGGACTTCTTCAGCGCCGGTATCGAACGAATGACGAGCTTCTCCAGCTCCACCACGAGGAAGAACAGGATCGCACCCGCCACGAGCCAGAGCCAGGTCGAGAGCGGCAGGGACTCGGTATTGAACACCGCGTGAAAGGGCAGCGTATAGGTGAAAAGAATCTGCAGCACGACGACAGCACCGATGCCGTACCAGAGATACGGGTTGCCCATGTGCGCCCGCACTGATAGCGCTGAATTGAGCAGCGAACGGCTATTGAGCAGATAGAAGACTTGTCCCAGCGTAATGGCGTTGACGGCGGCCGTGCGCGCCATCGAATCCGGCACGCCCTGCGACTTCATCCAGAAGAATGCCGCGAGCGTATAGAGCACGAGCGTGGCGCCGACAAAGAGAATGCGCCACACGCCGAATGGTGTGACGATAGGACGGTCGATCGAGCGCGGCGGGCGCTGCATCACGTCGTTCTCGTGAGGCTCGAAGGAAATGACGAGGCCGAGCGCGACGGACGTGACCATGTTCACCCACAGCACCTGCGGCGCGGTGATCGGCAGCACGAAGCCGAACAGGATCGCGATGGCAATCACGGCGCCCTGGGCGATATTGGTGGGCAGCATGAAGAGCATGGCCTTTTCGATGTTGTTGTAGACCGTGCGCCCCTCCTTGACTGCCGCCGAGATCGAGGCGAAATTGTCGTCGGCGAGGATCATGCCCGCGGCTTCCTTCGTGACTTCCGTGCCCTTGATGCCCATCGCCACGCCGATATCCGCCTTCTTGAGCGCGGGCGCGTCGTTCACGCCGTCGCCCGTCATGGCGACCACCTGCCGGTTGGCCTGGATCGCCTTCACGAGCCGCAGCTTGTGCTCGGGGCTCGCGCGCGCGAACACATCCACGTCGCGCACACATTCCTGCAGCGCGGCGTCGTTCATCGCCTCGATCTCGGCGCCCGCCACGGCCGTCTTGCCGTCGCCGATGCCGAGCATGCCCGCGATCGCAGCGGCCGTGACCTTGTGGTCGCCCGTGATCATCGTCACGCGGATGCCGCCGCCGTGGCATTCGCGCACCGCATCGATCGCCTCCTTGCGAGGCGGGTCCATGAGGCCTACGAGACCGAGCAGCACGAGCGTCTTCGGCAGATCCTGCGGGCCGAGGTTGCCCACTTCGAGGCCGGGATCGGGCAGCCAGGCGAGCGCCAGCACGCGTTCGCCCTGCGAGGCGAGCCGTTCGCCTTCGCGCGCAAAGCGCTCGCGGTCGAGCGGCGCGGGGCCGCTTGCGGTTTGCTGGCGGTCGCAATTTTCGATGATCACCTCCGGCGCGCCTTTCACGAGCAGCATCTCGCCTTGCGCCGAGCGGTTCAGCGTGGCCATGAACTTGTGTTCGGACTCGAACGGAATGCCGTCGATGCGCGGCGCTGCGGCGGCCTCCGCACTGCGGTCCATGCCGAGCTTGCCGGCGAACGGGTAGAGCGCGCCCTCGGTCGGGTCGCCTTCCACCTTCCATTTGCCGTCTTCTTCGAAGAGCCCGGCGTCATTGCACAGCATGGATACCCGGCCCATGAGCGTGAGCACCTCCGGCCGTTGCGCGCCGAGCGCCTTGCCGCCCGCGCGGACTTCGCCTTCGGGTGCGTAGCCGTCGCCGGTCACTTCATAGGGCGCGTCGGCCGTCACGACCGAGGTCACCATCATCTCCATGAGGGTGAGCGTGCCGGTCTTGTCCGAGCAGATGCGCGAGACAGACCCCAGCGTTTCGACGGCGGGCAGGCGGCGGATGATGGCGTTGCGCTTCGCCATGCGCTGCACGCCGATGGCGAGCGTGATGGTGATGAGCGCCGGCAGGCCTTCCGGGATCACCGAGACCGCGATGCCCACCACCGCCTGGAACAACTGGATGAAGGTCATGTGGCCGAGCCAATGGCCCCATGCGAAGAGCAGCACGCTGATGATGCCGATGGCGATCGTAATGACGTATCCAAACTTCTTGATCTGGCGGAGCAGCGGCGTTTCCAGCGCGCTGACCTCGGCCAGCATCTCGTTGATGCGGCCAAGCTCCGTCTGGCTGCCCGTCGCCACGACGATGCCGGTTGCGCGGCCCGAGAGGACCATCGTGCCGGAAAAGGCCATATTCTCGCGATCGCCCACGGTGGCATGCGCCGGCACCGCGCCGGTGTTCTTCTCCGCAGGCACGGATTCGCCCGTGAGCGCCGCCTCTTCCGTGCGCAGGTTGCGCGCCTCGACGAGGCGAATGTCCGCGGGGATCTTGTCGCCCGATTCCAGCAGCACGATGTCGCCGGGCACGACCTCTTCGGCGGGGACGAGGCGCACCTCGCCGGCGCGCAGCACGCGCGCCTCCGCGGAGAGCATGTTGCGAATCGAGTCGAGCGCTTTCTCGGCGCGCCCTTCCTGCAGGAAGCCCAGCAGCGAATTGAGGATGACCACCGCGAAGATGATCGAGGCGTCGAGCCACAGGCTCAGCATCAGCTTGATGAAGCCCGCCGCGAGCAGCACGTAGATGAGCACGTTGTTGAACTGGGCAAGCAGACGCACGAGGGGGCCACTCTTCTTGCCCTGAGGCAGGACGTTTGGCCCATAGGTGCCCAGGCGCTGCGCGGCGTCCGCCACATCGAGCCCTTGCGACGGATTCACGCTGAGCTGGCGCTCGATCTCGGCAGCGGGCATGGCGTGCCACTGTACTGCGCCCGCACCTGTTGCCGCATTCTCGGCAGAACTCATCTTCGCCCCCTTGGTTGCGCAGAGATTCAACGCAATAGTAAGTTTTTTTCGCAACAGGCACGCGCAACCTGGTGCGCGTGCAGTTTTGGTTCGAGGCTGCCGCCGTGGGATGTATGGCAACATCTCCCTGCCACCCGCCCGAGTCATTCCATGCGCATCACGCCACTGCCTCCGCTGCCCTGTCTCGTCGCGTTCGAAGCCGCCGTGCGTCACGCCAGCTTCACGCGTGCGGCTGCCGAACTGCACCTCACGCAAAGCGCGATCGGCCGCCAAGGGGGCGGGCGGTGTGGCTTCGCCGACGGATCCCATCAACAATACGCAGTGAACTGAAGGGCGAACTGGGCGTGATCGCGGCGGGTGCGATTGCCGATATGGTCGTGCTCGATGGTAATCCGCTCGCCGACATCGGCATGGTGGCCGGTGAGGGCGAGCGGATTGAATATGTGCCGCAGCGAGGGAAGATCGTGAAGGCGCGGGTGGAGGGATGAGCGCCCACCCTCGGTTAGTTGTCCAAATGCTCGCAGTCAGCGACGCACGAGCGCAACAACGTACACGCACGGGCCCTTGCCCGGATTGAAGAACGCGCAGTCGGCAGGCGGCCCGAGCTGCAGGCAGTCGCCGGCTTCGAGCGTGTGAACCTGCTCGCCTTCCTCGAATACCAGCGTGCCGCTGCGCACCCAGATCTGCTGATGCTGGAACGTGAACGCCGACGCCGGATACGCAACGCGAACCCCGCCCGGCAACGCGATCTCCACGAGGTCGAGCATGCCGCCGTTGCGCGGCGAGACGGCCCGGCGTGTGTAGCCGGTTTCGGGGTCCTGCCAGATTTGCTGGTCGGCGGCGCGGCTCAAACGCTCGCCGGTTTGCTCCGCGAGCGCGAGCAGCATGGACAGCTGCAGGCCAAAGGCACCCGAAAGCCGGCCGAGCACGGTAGCGGTAGGACTCGCTTCGCCGCGCTCGATCTTGCTGATCATCGCCTTGGAAACGCCCGAGCGCTCGGCCATGTCCGCGAGCGACCAGCCGCGCGATTCGCGCTCGATGCGCACGCGCGTGGAAATGGCGGAGGTGGGGTCGGTGAGCGGTCGGTCCATGAGTCGATTATACGGGCCGGCTTGTGGCGTATCGGTCAGGCGCAGAGATTTTGAATGGCTCCTCGCCGGTGCGCGACTGTTGCTGCAGTTTTACCGTGGCCCCCCACCTCGCGACGCTATGTCAGTTCCCGGGTGATGAACTGCGCGCGCCCGCGGCCGAAGGACCAGTCCGCATCGTCGTTCTCGACGATCGACACGATGACGTCGTCCGGCGAAATGCCGCATTGGGTTTGCAGCTTTTCGACGAGCAGGCGATAGAACTCGACCTTTTGCGGCTCGGTGCGCTTGCGGCTCACCGCCGTGAGCAAGATGACGTCTCTCGATCGTGTGTACCCGAGTCCGGTGTCTTCCACCACCAGTTCGCCGGGACGATGCTGGTTGACGCTCTGGTAGCGATCGGTAACGGGTACATCGAAGGCCTGAACCATGGCCTCATGGGCGGCGTCGAGAAGCGCCCGCACCTGTTCGTCGGTGCGGCCCTCGATGATGTCGAATTTGAGCATTGGCATGTGAACTTCTCCTTGAGTGGGACAGCGTGAGGGTGGCACTCCGATAGCCCGTCAGACCTGAGTGCCGGGATTCACGATTTGAGTTTGGCGATTATTGCTGGCGGCGTGCGAACGAGACCGGGTAGGCAGCGGAACGCGCATTGATCATCGGGTCTTCGACTTCAATGCCGGCCGGCAAGGCGTTGGGAAGGAACAGCAGACTACGTTGGGCCACCTGATTGTCCGCCACGGCTTTCGTGATCGAGATCGTGCCCAGTTCCACGGTGCGATGCGCGCTCGACCACGCTACGGACGGATCGTCGAGCTTGTCGCCCGCTTGAGCGATCTGCAGAACGAGACGGAACCGCACGGGCGCATGCGATACGCGCTGGCGGATTTCCGACTGCAGGTAGTCTGGCGCCTTCTTTGCTGCGTCGGCATCCGCCAGGTAGTGCGCGCCGCCAACCGGCAGGATTCGATAGCGCCCGTACGTCACGATGCCCTTTGAATCAATAAACCTGAACGTGTTGACCCCGAAGTAGGGCAGTGACGCATAGCTGCGCGGGTATGGCTTGTGGGCGGTGAGGAATGCCTTTGCCACCGGATGGCTGCCCAGATAAACGTCCAGCGGAGTCGGCTTCGGTGTGTTCGGGCCACTCGTTCCGAGGGCAATCAGCAGATCGCGGAAATCGTCGGCCGTCGCGGAAGGAAACCCGTTGAACGAGTGCGCGACGATATCGGTGTCGCTGCCGTCCGGCAGCTTGAACTTGATGGCCATGCCGCGAGGGGACGCAAGGGGATGGTCGTCGGAAATATCGGGAATGCCGGCGAAGTTCGAAAACCGCACGACGACGGGGACAGTGGTCTGGAAATGCGGCGCCTTGCTCACGGCCGGCGCGCTCGCGCTGGGCGTGAAAGTGCCCTCGAGCACGATGCCTTTCGCATGCACCGCCCGCGCGTCCGGATGCTTGCCGAATACCCCATTCAGGGCGTCCACGAGTTGTACCGGGGTCGACTTTTGAGCGGGCGGGTATGCCGTTGTCTGGGCAGTCGCGGCTTGCCCCGTCGACAGGGCTAACAGGATCGCTAACGAAAAACGGGGCACGGATCGGTTCATGCTTGGGGACTCTTCGGTTGGATGAGGGCTGGACGAGATAGCGCAAGTCTAGTTGATATCGACAATAATGACAATTATATATGTCATTATGGTTAATATGGTCCCGTCCAGGGCGGGGCTATAATCGCCCGCTACGCCTGCTGATCCACACCTCTTTCCCGTGACTACCAAGAACGACGTCTTGCGCGCGCTGCAACGAGAACCGTTGACTGTCGTCCAACTCTGCGAGCGGCTTGCCGTGACGCGCACGGCGATTAACATGCAGTTGAAGCAACTGGAAGCGGAGGGGCTCGTTCAACGGCGGAAATTGCTGCAAACCGGGACTCCGGGAAAACCGGCAGTCCTCTATGAGGCCGCGCCGGGCAGTGAAGATGCATCGTCGAGCGCGTACCCCGGGTTCCTGCTCGGCCTTCTCGCCACACTCAAGCATCGGTTCGACGACCGTGAGCTCGAGGAAATCCTCACGGAAACGGGCCGCCGCCTTGCGCGCGAGAACGGCCTGCCCGCATCGCGCGACTTCAAGACGAATCTCGCCGACGCCATGGCAATCGTCGACGCGCTCGGCGCGCACACGGAAGCCGTCCCCGATGGTGACGCAATCATGGTCCGCAATTACAGCTGCCCGGTTGCGGGTGCTGTGCGTGAAACGCCATGCGTATGTCGCGCGCTCGCAGCGTATTTTTCCGAGGCGACTGGCCGCCCGGTCAGCGAGCACTGCTTACGCGAAGGCCGGCTCATCTGCCAATATCGCATCGCCAGGAAATAACGGGACCACGCTGCCCGCGCCGCGCTGATCGGAGCCCGGCACGCGCCAACTGCAGCGCTGCGTCCCGGCAAACATACGCCACCCGGTCGAGCGGGACAAATGACAATCCGTGATGGGTGGCATCACATTTAGTGAAGCCGGCAGGCGAAGTTCGCCCGAGTACTTTCCACCAACACCGGATCAATCCCAGGTTTCACGAGTATCCATTCGTCTACTATAGTAGATGGCATCGAGCGCGCCCAAAAGGAGCCGGCATGCCACGTGAAATCCGTCTGAACGCTTTCGACATGAACTGCGTGGGCCACATTCAGCAAGGCTTGTGGACACATCCGCGCGACCAGTCGAGCCGCTATACGGAACTCCAGTACTGGACCGACTACGCGAAGAAGCTCGAACGGGGCCTCTTCGACGGCATTTTCTTCGCCGACGTCGTCGGCGTATACGACGTCTACGGCGGCAATGCCGACGCCGCGCTGCGCGGCGCGGTGCAGGTGCCCGTGAACGATCCCACGCTCGTCATTCCCGCCATGGCCGCGGTGACGCAGCATCTGGGCTTTGGCGTGACGGCCAATCTCACGTACGAACAGCCGTTTCTGTTCGCGCGGCGCATGTCCACGCTCGACCATCTCACGGGCGGGCGCATCGGCTGGAACATCGTGACGGGCTACCTCGACAGCGCGGCCCGCGCCATCGGCATCGACGGCCAGAACGCTCACGACGACCGCTACGATCTGGCCGACGAATACATGGCGCTCGTCTACAAGCTCTGGGAAGGCAGCTGGGACGACGACGCCGTCCTCAACGATCGCGCCGGCGGCATCTACGCCGATCCCGCGCGCGTGCGGATGATTCATCATCGCGGGCCGCAATACAAGGTGGATGCGATGCATCTGTGCGCGCCGTCGCCACAGCGCACGCCGGTGCTGTACCAGGCGGGGTCGTCCACGCGCGGCAGGCGTTTCGCCGCGACGCACGCCGAATGCGTGTTCATCAACGGTCAGAAGAGGGAAGGCGTAAAGGAGATCGTCGGAGACATTCGGGCGCAAGCGGTGCAACTCGGGCGCGCGGCCGACGACGTGAAGGTCTTTCTGGGCGCGACGCTGGTCGTCGGACGCACGGATAGCGAAGCGCGCGAGAAGTTCGACGAGTACCGGCGCTACGTGAGTTCGGAAGCGGCGCTCGCGCACGCGGCGGCGTCGCTTGGCATCGACTTCGCGCGTTACGACCTCGACGAGCCCATCGAGACGGGCAAGAGCCAGGCGATCGTGTCGAACGTCGAGGCCATGACGCGCAGCGCCGGGCCGCAATGGACGCGCCGCACGCTGCTCGAGCAGATGGTGCTTGGCAGCCGTCAGGCGCCGTGGGTCGGCTCTGCGCAGAGCATCGCGCAGACGTTGATCGAGTGGAGCGAAACGGCCGGCGTGGATGGCTTCAATCTCTCGCGCACGGTGGTGCCCGAATGCTTCGACGACGTGGTCGAACTGCTGGTGCCCGAGCTGCAAGCACGTGGCGTGTATAAAAGCGCGTATCGTGAGGGCACCCTGCGCGAAAAGCTCTCCGGCCGCGCGCGCCTGCCGGCCTCTCACGCGGCAGCGCAGCATCGCGGCGCGCGCGTGAACGAGGCATGAGCGACGCATGAAAATCGGGCACTGAATTCCCGCTACGAGGAGACCGCGGCAAGCGGGCGAGAATATGGTAGACAAATCCCTCTTTCGCGACGCCATGTCCGGTCTTGGCGCCGCCGTGAACATCGTCACCACCGATGGCGACGCCGGGCGCGCCGGCTGTACGGCGTCCGCGGTGTGTGGCGTGACGGACGAGCCTCCCACGCTGCTCGTCTGCATCAATCGCACGAGCCGCAACAACGCGATCCTGCGCGAGAACGGGCGGCTCTGCGTGAACGTGCTGGCGGCCGATCAGCGCGAGGTGGCCACGCGCTTCGCCACGAAAGACATCGACATGGACGAACGTTTCGCGCTCGCCGAGTGGTATCGGCTCGAAACGGGCGCGCCCGCGCTGCGCGGCGCGGTGAGTTCGTTCGATTGCCGCATCGCGCGCACAACCGAAGTCGGCACGCACACGGTGTTCTTCTGTGAGATCAAGGCGGCGCGCATGGTGGGCGGGCGCGACGGGCTGATCTGGTTCGGCCGCGCGTTTCATCGCGTGCTCGCACAGGCGCAAGCGGCAGCGGCGGCGGCCTGAGCGTGACGCGCACGCCTTCCCAGGGCGCTGCCGGTTCCCGTTCGTCGGACGAAACGGGGCCGCCGGGGCTTGGCGCGGCGCAACGCGGCAAGGCCGCCTCGCTCGCATTGCTGCTCCTCGCGCAAGTGGCGGCGATGGGCGTATGGTTTTCGTCGAGCACCGTGGTGGTCCTCATCAAACAGGCGCACGCCATTGCCGCCTTCGACGAAGCCTTGCTCACGAGCGCCGTGCAGTGCGGATTCGTGGCCGGCACCATCACGTCCGCGTTACTTTCGCTGCCCGACCGCTACGATCTGCGCCGGCTGCTTGCGGGTTCCGCGCTCGTGGCGGCCGTGGCCACGGCGTCGCTCGCGTTCCTGCCGCCGGTCGGCGGTGCGGTTGTTGCGCTGCGGTTCATCACGGGCATGTGCATGGCGGGCGTGTATCCCGTCGGCATGCGGCTCGCGGCCACCTGGGCGCAAGGCGATCTCGGTCTGCTCGTCGGCCTGCTCGTGGGCGCGCTCACGCTCGGCTCGGCAAGCCCGCATCTGCTGGCGGCCACGGGCGGGCTCGGCTGGCGCACGATCTATGGCGTCGCCGCGGCTTGCGCGGCGTGCGCCGCGGTGCTGATCGGCTTTGCGGGCATCGGGCCGAATATCCGGCGCGCGACGCGCATCGACGTTGCGAAGGTCGCGCAGGCGTGGCGGCGACCCGCCTTGCGGCTCGCCAATCTCGGTTACCTCGGCCACATGTGGGAGCTTTACGCGATGTGGGCGTGGCTCGCGCTGTTCCTGCAGCAAACGTTCGTCGCGCGCGGCATGGCCAACGCCCGCACGCGCGCGGAGTGGATGACCTTCAGCGTGATCGCGATCGGCGCGGCGGGTGCGTGGCTCGGCGGCGTGCTGGCGGACCGCGTGGGGCGCACGGCCGTCACGGTCGGCGCGATGGCGACGAGCGCAACGTGTGCCGCGCTGATGGGCTGGCTGGCTCACGCGCCGCTCATCGTGATGGGCGCGGTCGCGCTCGTGTGGGGCGTCTCGGTGATCGCCGATTCCGCGCAGTTTTCGGCGAGCGTGGCCGAACTGGCCGATCCGGACTCGGTCGGCACGCTGCTGACCGCGCAGACTTGCGCGGGTTTTCTGCTCACGCTGGTGAGCATTCATCTCGTGCCGTACGCGGTGGCGTGGCTGGGATGGCGGGGCGGCTTCGGCATGCTGGCCGTGGGACCGGCGCTCGGCTGTGTGGCGATGCTGCGGTTGCGGCGGCATCCCGATGCGGTGCGGCTTGCGGGTGGGCGTCGGTGATCCGCAATGGCGCGCGCAGGCGGGAATCGAAAAGCAGAGGAAAACTGAACAATTGGTGTGCGCTGCGTGGTTCCACGCACCCTGCCGTTCGTGGACCTTTCCACAGAACCACGACATGCGGTACCTTAACGCGAATATTGGCTACGTCCCGCGCAAGAGGAGCTTGTCACGCATGTCCGCAAGACTGAACGAATTCCAGCAGCCCATCGGGGACCCTGTCAGCGGCTGGCAGCCGCGCGAACGGCCGGCGCGTGTGACGATCGAGGGCCGGTTCTGCCGCATCGAGCCGATCGACCTCGACCGCCACGCCGCCGATCTCTTCGAAGCCTACGGCACGGCGACCGACGGTCGCGACTGGACCTACCTGTTCTCCGAGCCCTTCACCGACTTCGCCGCGTTTCGCGAATATCTCGCGAAAGCGGCTGCATCGAGCGACCCGTTCCATTACGCCGTGATCGACCGCGCGAGCGGGAAGGCCGTGGGTACGTTCGCGCTCATGCGCATCGAGCCGGTGCATGGCGTAATCGAAGTGGGCAGCGTGACGTTTTCGCCGCGCCTGAAGCAAACGCCGCTTTCCACCGAGGCGCAGTACCTGCTGATGCGGTACGTGTTCGACGATCTCGGCTACCGGCGCTACGAATGGAAATGCGACAGCCTCAACGCGCCTTCGCGCAAGACGGCGTTGCGTCTGGGCTTCCAGTTCGAGGGCATTTTCCGCCAGGCGATCGTGTACAAGGGTCGTAACCGCGACACCGCGTGGTTCGCGATCATCGACCAGGACTGGCCGCTCATAAAAGCAGCGTTCGAGCAGTGGCTCTCGAAGGAGAACTTCGACGCGCAAGGCCAGCAGCGCGCGTCGCTTGCGAGCTTGAGAGAAGCGGCAACCTCCTGAATGTGCGTGCTGCATGAAGGCACATGGGTCGATGCGCCCATTTGCTACCTCGAAGACCTGTTCGTCGATCCCGCTTGCCGCGGCCAGGGCATCGGCAGGCGGCTCATCGAAGACCTCATCGCACTGGCGCGTTCGCGCGCATGGTCGCGTCTTTACTGGCATACGCGCGAGGACAACCCCGCGCGCGAGCTCTACGACGAATTCGCGCAAGCCGACGATTTCGTACGGTATCGGTTGCAGTTCTAAACCGCTGTCTGGGTCAGCGTTCCCACGTCCCGAGCCCGATAGATAGGATTGTAACGAGTATTGTCACGATCGTTTCATCGGTATAGGATGGGTGCGAATAAACCACCACGGTTTGATGTGCATTGCACAAATTCGCCACTCAGCCTATGTCAGAAGCCTCAACGAACTCGCTCGTCGTGCTGCGCGGCGCGCCCGCCCAGCATGCTGCGCATTTAGCGCGCAACGCCGGCGTGGCGTTCGACGCGGCGTGGCTCGACGCCTTGCGCGTCAACCAGTCCGCCGTCGAGCGGCGCACGGCCACGCTCGGCACGCGCCGCGCGGTCAAGAAGGACGCGCAGGCCGCGTGGCTCCTGAAGGCCATCACCTGCATCGATCTCACCACGCTCAACGGCGACGACACCGAAGGCCGCGTGCGGCGCCTGTGCACGAAGGCGCGCCACCCCGTGCGCGCCGACCTGCTCGCGGCGCTCGGCTTCGCGCCCGATGCCATCACGACAGGCGCGGTGTGCGTGTACCACCGCTTCGTTGCGGCAGCCGTGGATGCGCTGGCAGGCAGTGGCATTCCCGTCGCGGCAGTTTCCACCGGTTTTCCGGCGGGCCTCAATCCGCACGCGCTCAAGCTCAAGGAAATCGAGGCCTCCGTTAAGGACGGCGCCGAGGAAATCGACATCGTCGTCACGCGCGAGCACGTGCTCACCGGCAATTGGCGCGCGCTCTACGACGAAGTGCGCGAGTTTCGCGCGGCCTGCGGCGACGCGCATCTGAAGGCGATTCTCGCCACGGGCGACATCCGCGTGCTGTCGAACATCGCCCGCGCGTCGATGGTCTGCATGATGGCGGGCGCGGACTTCATCAAGACATCCACGGGCAAGGAAGGGGTCAACGCCACGCTCGACGTTTCGCTCGTGATGGTGCGCATGATTCGGGAATACCGCGAGCGCACCGGCGCGCTGGTGGGCTTCAAGCCCGCGGGCGGCGTCTCGAATGCCAAAACCGCGCTCGCGTACCAGATCCTCATGAAGGAAGAGCTGGGGCGGCCCTGGCTCGAACCCGAGCTGTTCCGCTTCGGCGCGTCGAGTCTGCTCGCCGACATCGAGCGCCAACTCGAACACCATGTGAGCGGCCGCTATTCCGCCTTCCACCGCCACCCCGTAGCCTGAGCAGACCATACCGATGAGCGTAGCCGAGTATTTCCGAACGATGGATTACGGTCCCGCCCCCGAGGACGATAAGCCCGTGCGCGCGTGGCTCGCGCAGCACGAGGCCGCGTTTGGGCATTTCATTGACGGCGCGTGGCGCGAAAGTGCCGATGGCGCGCGCTTCGAAGTACGCGCGCCCGCCACGGGCGAGGCGCTCGCCGCCGTGGCGCAAGGCGGTGCGGCGGACGTAGCGGCGGCCGTTGCGGCAGCACGCGCGGCACAGCCCGAGTGGTACGCCATGGGCGGCGCGGCGCGCGCGCGGCATCTCTACGCGCTCTCGCGCATGGTGCAGCGCCACAGCCGCCTCTTCGCCGTGCTCGAGGCGCTCGACAACGGCAAGCCGATTCGCGAGGCGCGCGACATCGACGTGCCGCTCGTGGCGCGCCATTTCCTCCATCACGCGGGTTGGGCGCAGCTTCAGGAGAGCGAGCTGGAAGGCTGGTCGCCGCTCGGCGTGATCGGCCAGATCGTGCCGTGGAATTTCCCGCTGCTGATGCTCGCGTGGAAAGTGGCGCCCGCCATCGCACTCGGCAACTGCGTTGTACTCAAGCCCGCCGAATACACGCCGCTCACCGCGCTGCTGTTCGCCGAACTGGCGCATCGCGCCGGCCTGCCCAAGGGCGTGCTCAACGTGGTGACGGGCGACGGCAGCACGGGCGCGGCGCTCGTCGAGCATCCCGGCGTCGACAAGATCGCGTTCACGGGCTCGACCGAAGTAGGTCGCCTCATCCGCACGGCCACGGCCGGCACGGGCAAGTCGCTCACGCTCGAACTGGGCGGCAAGTCGCCGTTCATCGTGTTCGACGACGCCGACCTCGACGGCGCCGTGGAAGGCGTGGTGGACGCGATCTGGTTCAACCAGGGCCAGGTATGCTGCGCGGGTTCCCGGCTGCTGGTGCAGGAGGGCGTCGAGGCGCGCTTTATCGAGAAGCTCAAGCGCCGCATGGCGACGCTGCGCGTCGGGCCCTCGCTCGACAAGGGCATCGACATTGGCGCGATCGTCGATCCGGTGCAGCTCGAACGCATCGAGTCGCTCGTGGAAGCCGGGCGGCGCGAAGGCTGCAACGTGTGGCAGCCGCGCGAAGTCGAGTTGCCATCGGGCGGCTGCTTCTATCCGCCGACGCTCGTGACGGGCATCGGGCCTGCCTCGACGCTCGCGCAGGAGGAAATCTTCGGGCCGGTGCTCGCGGCCATGAGCTTTCGCACGCCGGAAGAGGCCGTGGCGCTCGCCAACAATTCGCGCTACGGCCTCGCCGCGAGCGTGTGGAGCGAGACCATCGGGCGCGCGCTCGACATCGCGCCGCGCCTGCAATGCGGCGTGGTGTGGATCAACGCGACGAACCTCTTCGACGCGAGCGTGGGCTTCGGCGGCTACCGCGAATCGGGCTTCGGGCGCGAGGGCGGCCGCGAAGGCGTGTTCGAATATCTGAAGCCGGCCGCGTGGAGCAAGCTGCCGATGCGCGCGCAACGTGAGGTGCGCCCGCCGGCGCCAGACTTTGCGCACGCGGGCGGCGGTCTCGATCGCACTGCGAAGCTTTTTATCGGCGGCAAACAGGTACGGCCCGATAGCGGCTATTCACACGCCATCTACGCACCAAACGGTGAATGGGTGGGCGAAGTCGGTGCGGGCAGCCGCAAGGACGTGCGCGACGCCGTTGCCGCCGCGCGCGGCGCGGGCAAGTGGACCCAGATGAGCACGCACGCTCGCGCCCAGGTGCTGTACTACCTCGCGGAAAACCTGAGCGCGCGCGCCGAAGAATTCGCACGGCAACTCACGCGCCGCGCCGGGCACGACGCGCGCGCGGCCGGGCGTGAAGTGGAGATGGCGATCGACCGGCTCTTCAGCTACGCGGCGTGGGCCGACAAGTTCGATGGCGCGGTGCATACCCCGCCGTTGCGCGGTGTCGCGCTCGCCATGCACGAGGCGCTGGGCGTGGTCGGCATCGCCTGCCCCGACGAAGCGCCGCTGCTCGGCTTCGTTTCGCTGATCGCACCGGCGCTCGCAATGGGCAATCGCGTCGTGGCGCTGGCGAGCGAGGCGTGCCCGCTGGCGGCAACGGACTTCTATCAGGTCGTGGAAACCTCGGATGTGCCTGCGGGCGCGCTCAACATCCTGACCGGCGAGCGCGCCGCGCTGCTGCCGGCCCTCGCGAAGCACGACGACGTGGACGCGCTCTGGTGCTTCGGCACGGCGGCCGATTCGTCCCTCGTGGAGCGCGAGTCGGTGGGCAACCTGAAGCGGACCTTCGTCGATCATGGCCGGGAGGTTGACTGGTTTGACCGGACGAGCGCAGGATTGCCGTTCCTGCGCCATGCCGTGCAGGTGAAGAACATCTGGATACCGTACGGCGACTGAGCGCTTCGAACAAGAAAACGCCAGATCAATGGAGACAAAAGCATGCTGAAGAATCTCGACCCGCTTCTGAACGCCGATGTCCTGCAAGCGCTGCGCGCGATGGGTCACGGCGACGAACTCGTCGTTTGCGACGCCAACTTTCCCGCCGACTCCGTTGCGCGCGCCACGGTGCTCGGCAAGCTCCTGCGCATCGACGGCGCCGATGCGCCCCGCGCCGTGCGCGCGATCCTCTCCGTGCTGCCGCTCGACACCTTCGTCGAAGCCCCGGCCATGCGCATGGAAGTGGTCGGCGAACCCAACACGATTCCCGCCGTGCAGCACGAAGCGCAGGCCGAGGTCGACGCCGCGGAAGGCCGCGCCGTGCCGTTCGCGCCTATCGAGCGCCATGCGTTCTATGCGCGCGCCCGCAAGGCCTACTGCGTGATCGCCACGGGCGAAACGCGCGGCTACGGCTGCTTCGTGTTCACCAAAGGCGTGCTGCTCGCGCCCGACGCGCCGCGCGGCAGGGAGCAGGGCCAATGAGCGGACGCGTCGTCATCCTCGGCATCTATGTGACCGATCTCGCATTTCGCGCGAGCCGCATGCCGATGATCGGCGAGACGCTCGCCGGATCGGCATTCGCGATGGGGCCGGGCGGCAAGGGCTCGAATCAGGCCGTGGCCGCCGCGCGCGCGGGCGCGCAGGTGGTGTTCTGCACGCGTGTGGGCAACGACGCGTTCGGCGACATCGCGCGGGCGACGTGGGCCGCCGAAGGCATCACGGCGCGCACCCAGGCCGTGGACGGACTGGCCACGGGCGCGGCGCACATCTTCGTGGACGACACGACCGGCATGAACGCGATCATCGTCGCGGCGGGCGCAGCGGCCACGATGGAGCCCGGCGACGCCGAAGCGATCGAAGCCGATATTGCGGCCTCCCAGGTATTCGTCACGCAGCTGGAACAGCCGCTCGCGGCAGCGCGGCGCGGCCTCGAACTCGCGCGGCGGCATGGCGTGAAGACGGTGTTCAATCCGGCCCCCGCCATGGCGCTGCCCGACGACATCTTCCCGCTGTGCGACTACATCACGCCCAACGAGACCGAGGCGCAGGCGCTCACGGGCATCGAGATCCGCAACGCCGACGACGCGCGCCGCGCCGCCGACGTGCTGCTCGCCAAGGGCGCGGGCGCGGTCATCGTGACGCTGGGCGAAGCCGGCGCGCTGCTCCACACGCGCGATGCTTCGGTCTTGCTACCCGCCTTCAATTGCGGGCCGGTAGTGGAGACGGCGGGTGCGGGCGACGGCTTTACGGGCGGCTTCGCGGCGGCGCTCGCGCGCGGCGACGACGCGCTCACGGCCACGCGCTTTGGCTGCGCGCTGGCGGGCATTTCCGTGACGCGCCCCGGCACCGCGCCCTCCATGCCGCGCAAGGAAGAAGTCGACGCCATGCTCGCAGGCACGGCGAACGCCAGCGCGCATTGAACGTTGCCAGTTGAAAACACACCGCAAAGGATGAGGTCCATGAAGTCTGCACTCTTTGCCAAATGGTTCGGTGACCGGCAGTTGAACTTCCTGCTCGCCGTGAACCTGCTGGTCGTGCTGGTCGCGGTCTGGGTGTCGCGCGGGCAGTTCGTCGGCATCGACAACCTGCAGTCGATGGGCGCGCAACTGCCCGAAGTCGCGCTGCTCGCGCTCGGCATCATGCTCTCCATGCTGTCAGGCAACGGCGGCATCGACCTGTCCGGCGTGGGGCTCGCGAATCTTTCGGGCATGATCGCCGCGCTGCTGGTGCCGCGTTTCGTGAGCGGCGACGATTCGCCCGCGCTTTATACGGCGCTCTTCATCGTGATCGTGCTTGGGATGGGGCTCCTTGGCGGTCTGCTCAACGGCGTGGTGATTGCGCGCCTCGGGCTCACGCCCATTCTCTGCACGCTCGGCACGCAACTGCTTTTCACGGGCTTCGCGGTGGCGCTGAGCAACGGCGCCTCCGTGCACGTGGATTATGTCGAACCGCTCGCCGATATCAGCAACGGCACGTTCTTTCAGATACCGATTTCGTTCCTGCTATTCGTGGCCGTGGTCGTGCTGCTGGGCTGGCTGCTCAGGCGCACGCCGTTCGGGCTGCGCCTTTACCTCATGGGCACGAACCAGCGCGCGGCGTTCTATGCGGGCATTCCGCGCGCGCGCATGCTGATCATGACCTACGCGATGTGCGGCGTGCTCGCCTCGCTCGCCGGGCTCGTGAGCGTTTCGCACACGCTCAGTGCGAAATGGGACTACGGCAATTCCTATCTGCTGATCGCCATTCTCATTGCGGTGATGGGCGGCGTGAATCCGGCGGGCGGCTACGGACGCATCATCTGCGTGTTCTTCGCCGCAACGGTGCTGCAATTCCTTTCGAGCCTCTTCAATCTGATGGGCGTTTCGCAGTTTTTCGGCGATTGCGCCTGGGGCTTCCTGCTGTTGCTCTCGCTCGCGTTCGCGGGCGGCGAGCGGGTGCGCGCGATTTTCGGTTTCGGCGGCTCCCCGTCTGCTGGCAAAGGGCGGACTTCGGGCTGACCAGCCGAACTGTGTAGCAGGCGGGCCTCGTGCCTCGGAGGTCCGCCGCCATCTCTTTCGGGGCGACGGTTAATCGGCTAATAAAAAACGGAGACATCGAACATGAAGATCAAGCGACTCAGTGTGGCGATCACGGCGTGTGCACTTGCCGCTGGCATGGCGGCCGTGGCGTATGCGGCGGAGAACCCGACCATCGTCACGGTGGTGAAGGTGACCGGCATCAGCTGGTTCAATCGCATGGACGACGGCGTCAAGGAATTCGGCAAGGACAACCCGAAAGTTTCGGTCTACCAGACCGGGCCCGGCCGCGCGGACGCCGCGCAGCAACTGAAGATCATCGACGACCTGATCGCGAAGAAAGTGAGCGCGATCGCGGTCGTGCCGTATGACCCGCCCACGCTCGAACCGGCGCTCAAGAAGGCGATGGACCGCGGCATCAAGGTCGTCACGCACGAAGCCGACAACGAAAAGAACACGATGGTCGACGTCGAGGCGTTCGACAACTCCGCCTATGGTGCCGCGCTCAACGACCGCCTCGCCTCGTGCATGCACGACGATGGCAAGTGGGCGACGATGGTTGGCTCGCTCGGCAGCCGCTCGCAGGTGCAGTGGGCCAATGGCGGCATCGACAACGCGAAGAAGAAGTTCCCGAAGATGCAGCTCGTCGAGACCAACCTCGAAACCAACAACGACGGCGAGCACGCGTATGAAGTGGCCAAGGAAGTGCTGCGCAAGCATCCGGACATCAAGGGCTTCCAGGGCTCGTCGTCGCTCGACGTGATCGGCATTGGCCGCGCCGTCGAGGAAGCGGGCCTGCAGGGCAAGATCTGCGTGTACGGCACCGGCTTGCCGACCGAGGCCGGCAAGTACCTCGAAAGCGGCGCGATCAACGGCATTGCGTTCTGGGATCCGAAGCTGGCGGGCATCGCCATGAACAAGATCGCGATGATGCTGATCGACGGCAAGACCGTGGAGAACGGCGCGAACCTCGGTCTGCCGGGCTACGAGAAGGTCACGGTGTCGAAGGGTCCGGGCAAGGGCATCATCGTGCGCGGCCAGGGCTGGGTGAGCGTCGACAAGTCGAACTACAAGCAATACAACTTCTGATCGGTAGAAGGTGGCGCGCGCAGCGGGCTCGCAGCCCGGCGCGCGCTTCGTCGCAACGTCACGAAGAGACGACATGGCTTCAGAACCGTTATTGCAGGTGCTCGGCGTGCACAAGCGCTTCACGGGCGTGCACGCCTTGCGCGGCGTGACGCTCGCGTTCGAGCGCGGGCAGATCTATCACCTGCTCGGCGAGAACGGGTGCGGCAAGAGCACGCTCATCAAGATCATCTCTGGCGCGCAGCCGCCGGACGAAGGCGAGCTGGTGATCGACGGCGCGCGCCACACGCGGCTCACGCCGCTCGAATCGCTGGCGGCGGGCATCGAGACCGTGTATCAGGATCTTTCGCTGCTGCCCAACATGAACGTGGCGGAAAACATCGGGCTCACGACCGAACTCGCTGAGCACGCGGGGCGCCTCGCGCGCACGTTCGACCGCCGCGAACTCGCGCGCACGGCCGAGCGCGCCTTGAAGGCCGTGGGCCTGCCGGGCGACGCCGACTTCCAGGCGACGCTCATCGAACAACTGCCGCTCGCCACGCGCCAGCTCGTGGCGATTGCGCGCGCCATTGCGAGCGAGGCGAAGTTCGTCATCATGGACGAGCCCACGACCTCGCTCACGCAAAAGGAAGTGACCAACCTCATTGCCGTGCTCGGCCAGTTGCGCGCGCAGGGCGTGACCGTGCTGTTCGTGAGCCACAAGCTCGACGAGTGCTATGCGATCGGCGGCGAAGTGATCGTGCTGCGCGATGGCCAGAAAGTGACGCAAGGCCCGATCAGGAACTACACCAAGGCGCAGTTGAGCGAACTGATGACGGGCCGCGAGCTTTCCACCGAACGCTACCGCAACGTCGCGGCCGAAGCCGACGTGCTGCTCGACGTTCGCGGCCTCGGCCGCACGGGCCTCTTCAGCGACGTGTCGTTCACGCTGCATCGCGGCGAGATTCTCGGCGTGACGGGTCTGCTCGATTCGGGCCGCAACGAACTCGCGCGCGCGCTTGCGGGCGTCGCGCCCGCCGATGCGGGCGAGATCGTGCTCGAAGGCCGCGCGATCAAGCTTTCGACGCCCGGCGACGCGAGGCGTGCGCGCATTGGCTATGTGCCGGAAGACCGTCTGAATGAAGGCCTTTTCCTCGACAAGCCGATTCGCGACAACGTGATCACGGCGATGATCGCGAGCCTGCGCGACCGCTTCGGCCAGATCGATCGCACGCGCGCACGCGCGCTGGCCGAAAGCACCGTGAAGGAACTGCAGATCGCCACGCCCGATGTGGACAAGGCCGTGCAGTCGCTCTCGGGCGGCAACCAGCAGCGCGTGCTGATTGGCCGCTGGCTCGCCATCGACCCGCACGTGCTGATTCTCCACGGGCCGACCGTGGGCGTGGACGTCGGCTCGAAGGACATCATCTATCGCATCATGCAGCGGCTCTCGCAGCGAGGCATCGGCATTCTGCTCGTGAGCGACGACCTGCCCGAGCTGCTGCAGAACTGCGACCGCGTACTGATGATGCGTAAGGGCCGCCTCGCTGAAGAGCACCACGCCGATCGTCTGACCGAAGCCGAGCTGTACCGTGCGCTGCTTGCAGAGGCAGCCTGAATTCCGCGTAACGTTTTGCCGGACACCGCATGAGCATGAATCAGACAATGAGCACGTCGTCCAACACCGTCGAAGTCGCGCGCCAGAGCGTACCGCTGAACTGGCGCGCGAAGCTCGCCCGCAACCCCGAATGGTTCACGGCCACGCTGATCGTCATTACCTGCGTGATCGTCGCTTCCATCAACCCGCGCTTTTTCCAGTGGGCCACGCTGTTCGACCTGCTGCACTCGGCGACGATCACGTCGCTGTTCGCGCTGGGCACGCTCGTCGTGCTGGCGTCGGGCGGCATCGACGTCTCGTTCACGGCGATCGGCGCGCTTACGATGTACGCGATCACGAAGGCCGTATTCGCGTGGTGGCCCGATGCGCCGTTCGCGCTCATTCTGCTCACGGGCGCCGTGGGCGGTATCGTGCTCGGCGTCATCAACGGCATGCTCGTGCACCGGCTGCAGGCGCCCTCGCTGATCGTGACGATCGGCACGCAATACCTCTATCGCGGGCTGCTGCTTACCTTCGTGGGCACGACGTTCTTCATGAACATCCCGCACAGCATGGATCACTTCGGCCGCATTCCGCTCATCGCCTACAAGACCGCCGATGGGCTCAACGCGGTGCTGCCGGTTTCCGCGATCGCGCTCGTGGCGGGCGCGATTCTCACGTGGTGGCTGCTCAATCGCACGATGATGGGGCGCGGCGTCTACGCCATGGGCGGCAGCACGGCGATTGCGGAGCGGCTGGGCTTCAACCTGCGCGCGATCCGGCTGTTCGTGTTCGGCTATACGGGGTTTCTCGCCGGCGTGGCGGGCATTTTGCACGTGGCGAACAACCGGCTTGCCAATCCGTTTGACCTGGTGGGCTCGGAACTCGACGTGATCGCGGCGGTGATTCTGGGCGGCGCGCGCATTACCGGCGGCAGTGGCACGGTCGTGGGCACGCTGCTCGGTGTGGCGCTCGTCACGCTCATCAACAACGTGCTGATTCTCGTGGGCGTGCCGAGCACGTGGCAGAAGGTGATTGTCGGCGCGTTCATTCTGGTGGCCGGCACGCTGTTCGCGCTGCGCCGGCGCGGCTGAGTCGGCAGACTATTGGCGCGAGACCGGCGCCGCACGGCCGGTCGGCGCTTATGCGCTGTGCTCGCGCAGCGTCTGGCCTTTCTCGGTGATGACGGAATTGAAGTCGTCCAGCTGCGAAAAGCGCCACGCCTTCACGATGCCATACTTGCTGGCATCCACAACGAGATGGCTTTCCACGGCGCTGGCCATGGCGGCTTGCTTGAGCGCCACCTCGTGAAAGTTCCAGCACGTCACGCCGCGCGCGGCGTCCACGCCGCCCGCTGAAATAAACGCCTTGTTGATGCCCATGCGGCGCAGCGTTTCCAGGCTCTCCTCGCCGGAAAACGAATCCGACGACGGCACATACACGCCTCCCAGCAGGATCATGCGCACATTGGGCATGCGCCGCAGAATCTCGGCCACGTTGAGCGAATAGCACACCGCCGTGATCTGCAGCTGGGAAGGAATGAGGCGCGCGAGTGCGGCAAGCGTCGTGCCGCAGTCGATGAAGACGGTGTCGTTCTGCGCGATGAGCCGTGCCGCGTGCGCGGACGCTTGCGACTTGGCCTGCGCGAAGTGGTCCTTTTCGTGTTCGAGCGAGTAGCCGGCGGTATTGGGCACGTCCTGCGCGCTCACGATATAGCCGCCCAGATACGTGAAACGCTCGGGATTCGCGGCGATGTCGCGCCGCACGGTCATCTCGGAGACACCAAGCACGCTGGCTGCATCGCGCAGATGCATGACGTTGTGTTTTGCGAGCGCGTCGGCAAGGGCGCGCAGCCGGTCGGTTTTGGCCATGGAGTGGGTGCTGCGCCGGACTGTGCTGCGTTCCGGCGAACGTTAGATTTGTTTCGGACGCTTGAGCGAATTATAACAAGCAAGGCGTGCGATGGCCACGCGCTTTGGCTCCTGCCGCCCCGGCGCCCGCTTCGGCGAGCATGCGTTTTTCGCATGCTCCGCTCGACAATTAATCGTTTGTGGCGTCCCGATGCCGCACGGATACTGCCCTTTCTCGTGAAGCGGCGGCAACGCCAAACCGGCAGCAATCCATGCGATCAGACCTCAATTTCATCAATGGGCAGTTCGTCGGCGCCGAAGGGCCGCAGATCGCTGTCCATAATCCCGCAACCGGCGACGCGATCGGCCACGTGAGCGCGGCGAGCGCCGCGGACGCGGTTCGCGCGGTCGTGGCCGCCAGGGCCGCGCAGCGCGCCTGGCGCAAGTTGCCCGCCGCCGAACGTGGCGCAATCCTGAACCGGTTTGCAGAAGCGATCGTGGCGCGCGCGCCGAAGATCGGCGCGGCGCTTGCCGCCGAGTCGGGCAAGAGCGTCGCGGACGCAACCGCCGAAGCACAGTACGCCGCCGAAATCCTGCGCTACCACGCGCAGTGGGCGCGTCGCATCGAAGGCGAGGTGATTCCGAGCGACAGCGCGAACGAAAACCTCGTTCTCATGCGCGAGCCGATCGGCGTGGCCGCATGCCTGATTCCGTTCAACTTCCCCGTGTACACGCTGCTGCGCAAGGTCGCGCCGGCGCTCATCACCGGTAACGCGGTGGTCGTGCGCCCGAGCAACAACACGCCGTGCTCGGCGTTCGAAGTGGCGCGCGCCGCGCAGGAAGCCGAACTTCCGGCGGGCATTTTCAACGTGCTGGCCATGGACCACGACACGGCCGCCGTGCTCTGCACGCACGCGGACGTCGGCATGATCACGCTCACGGGCAGCGTGAGCGCGGGCCGCAAGGTGCTCGACTACTGCAAGGAAAATATCGCGAAGCCGTCACTGGAACTGGGCGGCAAGACGCCCGCGATCATCGAAGACGACGCCGATCTCGAAGCGGCCGCAACGGCCATCGTGCGCTCGAAAACCACGCATTGCGGCCAGCTTTGCACGGCGATCGAACGTGTGTACGTGCACGCTTCGGTGCATGACCGCTTCGTCGCGCTGCTGCGCGAGAAGATGGGCGCCGTGCGCTTCGGCGACCGCGCCGAAGACGCCGCTCGCATGGGTCCGCTAGTGAGCGCGAGCGCACGCACGGCGATCCACGCGATGGTCGAACGTGCGGTGGCCGCAGGCGCGAAGCTCGAAACGGGCGGCTACGTGCCCGAAGGCAAGGGCCATTTCTATCCGCCTACCTTGCTCACGCATTGCCGCCAGGACATGGAGATCGTGCAGGAGGAGATCTTCGGCCCGGTGCTGCCGGTGCTTTCGTACGAGACGCTCGATGACGCGCTGCGCATGGCCAACGATCACCAGTTCGGCCTTTCGTCGGTGCTCTTTACGGAGCGCTACCGCTCGACCCTGCGCGTCGCGAACGAAATCGAAGCCGGCGAGCTGTACGTGAACCGCACGCCCGCGGACCCGTATCAGGGCTATCACGCCGGCTGGAAGCGCTCGGGCCTCGGCGGCGACGACGGCAAGCACGGCATGCTCGAATTCACGCAGACACGCCTTGTCGTGATGCCGTTCTGATCGTTCGAGTTACTGATTAATCGCAGCAACGGCGCCCTTGAACTGGGCGTCGCAGATAAAGAAAAGACGCCTCGCGCGGGCAACCGCCCGCGTGCCGGTCGACAGCCTTGCATGGGACCAGAGTAAGTGCTTTGCACTAACTCTGGTCGACAGGAGACAAACTTGCAGAAGTCCATCGGAAAGCCCGATGCGCCGGCGATGCCGCGCGCCGAAACCGCAGCGCTCACGCCCGCCGCAGCGGGCTCCATGCAGCGCTACGTGCAGTTGCTGCTGCTCGTGCTCGCCGCGGGCGGTATCTATCCACTGCTGTATCTGCGTCAGGTCTACCAGACCACGATGCTCGATGTCCTGCATATCGACAACGCCCAACTCGGCTATCTCTACTCGGTGCTCGGCATCGTGTTCTTCGTGTCTTATCTGCCGAGCGGCTGGCTCGCCGACCGCGTCGCACCGCGCCTGTTGATCTGCTTTTCGCTTATCGGCACCGGGGCGCTGGGCCTCTGGTACTCCACCGCACCCTCGTTCCATGCGCTGCTCGTGATCTTCTGCCTCTGGGGCGTCACGACCGGCCTCACGTTCTGGGCGTCCGTGCTCAAACGCGTGCGCATGATCGCGGGGGCGAACGAACAAGGCCGTTTTTTCGGGCTGCTCGACGGCGGACGCGGGCTCGTCGAAGCGCTGCTCGCCACCGCCGCGCTCGCGCTCTTCGCCGCCGCAACCGGATCGGGACGCGGTGAAGCGGCGGGCCTGCGCCACGTGATCTATATGTATTCGTTCACGTGTATCGCACTCGGCGCGTTGATGAGCTTCTTCAAGGACCCCGCGCCCGCGCAGGCCGAAAGCAAGCCGGTCGAGGCGAATGCGAACGGTTCGCTGTGGCGCGATCTCGCGACGCTCGCCGCGATTCCCCAGCTCTGGCTGATGGCAGCCGTGGTGTTCTGCGGCTATCAGATCTTCTGGGCGACTTACAGCTTCTCCGCGTATCTGCAGCAGGGCGAGATGCATATGACCGTCGTGGCGGCCGGCATGGTCACCACCGCGAAGCTCTGGATGCGTCCCATCGGGGGCATCGGCGGCGGCTTTCTCGGCGACCGTCTGTCGAACCTGCGCGTGCTGATCTGGGCGCTGTTCCTGGCCGTCGCGGGCCTGATCGGCCTGATCGTGCTGCCCGCGCTGCGCAACATGGCGCTTCTCGGCGCGGTGGTGCTGTTCATCGGCCTCATGACCTACGCGATTCGCGGCCTCTACTGGACGCTGCTCGACTACTGCGCGATTCCCATGCGCATCACGGGCCTCGCCATCGGTCTCGTTTCGCTGATCGGGTATTCGTCGGACATCTTCCTGCCGCTCGTGAACGGCTATATCACCGAGCACTACGCGGGCATGCTCGGCTACCAGATCTATTTCTCCTATGTCGCCGCCATTGGCACGCTCGGCGGTATCGCCGCGCTCGTGCTCAAGCGTATGACCCACTCCAAACCTGCCTGAAACAGCCTGAACCATGAAAGTCGTTGCAATTGAAACGAACGTCGTCGCGGTGCCGCCTCCGCACCTCGGCGGCATGTACTGGATCTTCGTTACGCTGAAAACCGATTGCGGCATCGAAGGCGTAGGCGAAATCTACGCGGCCACGTTCCATCCCGACGTGATGGTGAGCGCGATCGAAGACGTCTTCACACGCTATCTGCTGGACCACGATCCGCACCGCGTCGAGCGCCTGTTCCGCGAGACCTATTCGAGCGGCTTCACGCAGCGCGCGGACCTCACGATGATGGGCATCGTGAGCGGCCTCGAAATGGCATGCTGGGACATCATCGGGAAGGCGGCGGACAAGCCCGTGTATGAACTGCTCGGAGGCATGGTGAACGAGCGCCTTCGTTCGTACACCTACCTGTACCCGAAGAACACGCAGGGCGAATACGACTACGACGATCCCGATCTCGCCGCCGAATGCGCGGCCGAGAACGTGAAGCGTGGCTTCACCGCGGTGAAGTTCGATCCGGCCGGTCCGTACACGGCTTACTCGGGGCATCAGCTTTCGCTCGACGTGCTCGACCGATGCGAAACGTTCTGCCGCAAGGTGCGAGAAGCGGTGGGAAGCAGGGCCGATCTGCTGTTCGGCACGCATGGACAGATGGTGCCTTCCTCGGCGATCCGGCTGGCGAAGCGGCTCGAGAAATACGACCCGCTGTGGTTCGAAGAGCCGGTGCCGCCGGGCCAGGAGGAAGCCATCGCCAATGTCGCGAAGCACACGTCGATTCCCATTGCCACGGGCGAGCGCCTCACCACCAAATACGAATTTCACAAACTGCTGCAGGCGGGCGGTGCGTCGATCCTGCAACTGAACGTCGCGCGCGTGGGCGGCCTGCTCGAAGCGAAGAAGATCGCGACGCTCGCCGAAGTGCACTACGCGCAGATCGCGCCGCATCTCTACAACGGGCCCATTGGCGCGGCGGCAAGCATTCAGCTCGCGGCCTGCACGCCGAACTTCCTGATTCAGGAAAGCATCGGCACGTGGGACGGTTTCCACGCACGAGTGCTCAAGCAGCCGATTCAGTGGGAAGACGGCTACATCATCCCGTCGAAGGCACCGGGCCTTGGCGTCGAACTCGACATGGACGTCGTGCGCGCGCACTCGCCTTATACGGGCAAGCGTCTGCATCTGCAGATGGCGAGCCAGCCCGCCGACGTGCGCGATACCTCGCCCGCACGCGGCTGACCTACCGGAAGCACTCAGATGAACTACGACTACATCATCGCCGGCGCCGGTTCGGCGGGCTGCATTCTCGCGGAACGGCTCTCCGCTTCGGGGCGTCATTCGGTGCTGTTGCTCGAAGCGGGCGGACCCGACGATTCGTTCTGGTTCAAGATCCCGATCGGGTTCGCCAAGCTGTACTACAACAAGCAGTACAACTGGATGTACTACAGCGAGCCGGAGCCGGAGCTTGCCGGCCGGCAGATCTACGCGCCGCGCGGCAAGGTGCAGGGCGGCTCGGGCGCGATCAACGCCATGATCTACGTGCGCGGCGCCGCGCGCGACTACGACGACTGGGCCGCGGCGGGCAATGCGGGCTGGTCGTACCAGGAAGTGCTGCCGTACTTCCGCAAGCTCGAATCGCATCCGCTGGGCGACACGCCGTGGCACGGCGCGAACGGCCCCGTGCGCATCACGCCGATGAAGGAGGGCGCGCATCCGGTTTGCCGCACCTTTGTCGAAGGCTGCACGCAGCTCGGCTACGAGCGCAACGAGGACTTCAACGGCGCGCGGCTCGAAGGCGTGGGCATCTACGATGTGAACACGCGCGACGGCAAACGCGATTCGAGCAGCGTGGCCTACCTGCATCGCGCGGGGCAGCGCTCGAACCTGAAGATCGAGCATCATGCGCGCGCCACGCGTGTGCTGTTCGACGAGGCGCAAAAGCGCGCCATCGGCGTGGAGATCGTGCAGCAGGGCGTGAAGCGCACGTTTCGTGCAAATCGCGAGGTCATCGTCGCGGCCGGCGCGGTCGATTCGCCCAAGCTGTTGCAGCTATCGGGCGTGGGCCCGCGCGAACTGCTCGCGAAGCACGGCATCGACGTGGTGCATGAACTGCCTGCGGTGGGCCAGAACCTGCAGGACCATCTGTGCGTGAGCTTTTACTATCGCTCGCGCGTGAAGACGCTCAACGATTCATTCAGCAGCTGGATGGGCAAGCTGAAGTTCGGACTGCAATACGTGCTTCAGCGCAAGGGCCCGTTCTCGATGAGCGTAAACCAGTCGGGCGGCTTCTTCCGCACGAGCCAGGACGAGGCGCACCCGAACATGCAGGTGTACTTCAATCCGCTTTCGTACCGGATTCCCAAATCCAATCGGGCGCAGCTCACGCCGGAGCCGTACTCGGGTTTTCTCGTCTGCTTCAATCCTTGCCGGCCCACGAGCCGCGGCTCGGTGGAGATCGCTTCGGCGAACGTGGAAGACGCGCCGAAAATTCGCGGCAACTACCTCTCGACGCAGAAGGACCGCGACGAAGCGATTGCGGGCAGCCGCCTCGTGCGCAAGCTGATGACAGCGCGCGCACTGCAGGGCATCACCGAAGCCGAGGTGACGCCCGCCGGCGAAGTGACCGACGACGCGAGCATGCTCAAGTTCTTCCGCGAGCAAAGCGGCTCGATCTATCACCTGTGCGGCTCCTGCGCGATGGGGCCGGACCCGCGCACGTCGGTGGTGGACGCGCGCCTGCGCGTGCATGGCATCGAGGGCCTGCGCGTGGTGGATGCGTCGATCTTCCCCAATATCACTTCGGGCAACACCAACGCGCCGACGATGATGGTCGCGGAAAAGGGCGCAGACCTGATTCTGGAAGACGCCGATCAGGCCATCGCCGCAAAGGCCATCGAGCAGGGCCGTCAGCGCATGGCCGCAACTTCGTCCTGAAGCCATTGCCGGAAAAGCCGGAGCGGCTTCGAAGCCTTCTGTTCGGGCCGCACCACGAACCAGTATGACTGGCGGCCGTCCACGTGGATGTCGCGCACGGGCGCGAGCAGACCTTGGGCCAACTCGTGCTCGATCATGTGGCGGTCGGCCATCGTCACGCCGAGCCCTTCGATGGCCGCGCGGATCGCATGATCGAGCAAGTCGAATTCGTAGCCGCCCGAGGTGTCAACGTCTTCGATGCGCGCCGCGTCGAGCCAGTGCCGCCACGTGAGATAGCGCTGGTTGTCGCCCGCGAGCACGTGCAGCAAAGTGTGCCGCGTGAGATCGATGGGCCCTTGCGCGAGCAGCGCGGGCGCGCACACCGCGATGTGCGATTCGTGCATCAGCAGCGAGCTGTCGAGGCCTTCCCATTCGCCATCGCCAAAGCGGATCGCGCAGTCCAGCGCCGTCGAATCGGCGAGACTGTCCTGCAGATGCGTGGTGAGGCTCAGTTCGAGTTCGGGATGGCGCGCCTGCAGACGCGTAAGGCGCGGCACGAGCCAGCGGCTCGCGAAGGTGGGCGGCGCGTTCACGCGCAGGCGGTTGAGGTCGCTCTTCTGCTGGATCGTGCGCACCGTCAGTTCGATGCGGTCGAACGACTGCTGGAGCGTGCGCAGCAGCGCGCGCCCGGCTTCGGTCAGTTCGAGCCGGTGGTGATGGCGCTCGAGCAGCGCCTCGCCAAGCTGTTCTTCGAGCTGGCGCACCTGGCGGCTCACGGCGCTCTGCGTCACGTTCAGCTGCTCGGCGGCGCGGGTGAAGCTGCCGCTCGTGCCTGCCGCCTCGAACGCCTTCAGGGCGTTCAGCGCCGGCATCTTTCGCTTCAAGGTCGTCTCCTCGCTCCGGGCGCCATGTCGAAACGACGCCTCCTGCAAACGACGCAGTATACCGGCCCGCGCCGCCATTCAGACGCCCCGCGCACGTGAGAGCGCAGCGAGCGAGAGCGTGACGACGAGCGCGAACACATAGAGCCCGCCCGCCCCCAGAAGACGCATGAACAGCGAAGCGACGGTGGGACCGGCCGCGCCGCCGAGCGAGAACACGAGCAGCAGCGTCGCGCTCGTCTGCACGCGTCGCGCCTGATCGACACGGTCGTTCACGTCGGAGACGATCACGCCGTAGAGCGTGAAGGTAAGCGCGACGTAGAGAAAGAGGATCGTATCGACGAGAACCGGTGCGCGCAGGATGGCGAGCGCCGCTGCCGCGCACGCGGAGACGAGCGAGATCAGGCCGAGCGTGGCGCTCCGCCCGAGGCGGTCCGAGAGCCGCCCCACGGGCCATTGCGAAAGCAGTGCGCCGATCAGCACGACACCCATGGCGCGCGAAATCCCGCTGGCCGGATAACCGATGCGCGCGAGATACACCGGCGTGAGCGCGTAAAACGCGCTGGAAAGCAGCCCCGCGCCGATGCAGGCCGGCACGCTGCGCGGCGCGACGCGGTGCAGTTCGCGCAGGCCGTCGAGCAGCAGCGTGGGGCGCTTCGGCGTGGCGAGCGCGGAAGGCGGCGCCGTGGCCGCAGGCGCGGGCGGTCCGGCTCCAGCCGATTGCCACTCGCCGATCAACGCCACCGGGATGAGCGCGGTCACGAACAAGCCGTTCACGAGCGCATGCTCGAAGATGCCGCCGGGCGCGCCCACGCCCAGCAGGAACTGCCCGGCGCTGACGCCGAGATAGGTGAGCACAAGATAAAACGCGAACGCACGCCCGCGCCGCTCGTTCGGCACCGCGCCGTTCACGCCGCTTTCGATCGAGGTGAACACGCCGACCATGCTGAAGCCGGTGATGAGCCGCAGCACGGCCCAGATGTCAGGGGAATCGAACGAGAGATAGCCGAGCGCCGCGAGCGCGGCGAGCGCGCCAAAGCCGATGAAGGCGCGCTGTGGCCCGATGCGCCCGACGATCGGGCCGAGCCCCAGCGCGCCGACGATAAAGCCGACGTAATAGCACGATTGCACGAGGCCGACGTCGAGTGCGGTGCGCTCACCTTGCAGCATGCGCAGCGAGATCAGCGTCGTGAGGAGGCTGTTCCCGCAAACGAGGATCGTATAGCCGCCCAGCAGGCCGATGAGCGCCCGCATGTACGGCGGCTTAGTGCGTCGTCCCGGCGCGGCGCTCGACGAAGCGCCGCACGTAGTCGTCGGCGGGGCGGTGCAGGATGTCGTCGGGCGTGCCGCACTGGATGAGCCGGCCGTCGCGCAGAATCGCGATCTGATTGCCGATGCGCAGCGCCTCGTCGAGGTCGTGCGTGATGAACACGATGGTCTTCTTGAGCGTGGCCTGGAGTTCGAGCAGCTGGTCCTGCATTTCGGTGCGGATGAGCGGATCGAGCGCGGAGAACGCTTCGTCCATCAGCAGCACGTCGGTGTTCGCGGCCAGCGCGCGAGCGAGGCCCACGCGCTGGCGCATGCCGCCCGAAAGCTCGTCGGGATAGTGGTCCGCATAACCCGCGAGGCCCACCTTGCCGAGCCATTCGCGCGCACTCGCGTGCGCCGCCGCTTTCTTTTCGCCGCGCGTGGCCAGCGCATAGGCGGCATTGTTGAGTACCGTCTGGTGAGGCAGGAGTCCGAAGCTCTGGAACACCATGCTCACGCCGTAGCGGCGCAGATCGCGCAGCCCGTTGTCGGAGAGCTTGAGCACGTCCTTGCCGTCGATGAGGATCTCGCCCACGGTCGGCTCGATGAGCCGGTTGAAGTGGCGTACCAGCGTGGATTTGCCCGAGCCCGACAGACCCATGATCACGAAGATCTGGCCCGAGCCGATCGACAGGCTCACGTCGTTCAGGCCTACGTTGCAGCGGGTCTTCTCGAGGACCTCGGCCTTGCCGGCGCCGCCGCGCAGCAGTTCGAGCGCGCGCTGGCTGCTTTCGCGCGTGCCGAAGATCTTGTAGACGTTCTTGACTTCGATGCCGCTCATGATCGTTACCTCATTGCATGCTCATTGCGTATGCTGGATGCGCCGGCCGGGTCTCCGCCATTGTGCCGGCGCTTTTGCCTTCGCGTTCGTTACTTGGCCGGCTGGCTCGTCAGCTCGCTGCCGCTGGCCGCGTCGGCGCTTGTGCTTTCCTGTTCGCGAACGCGGCGAAACGGAATGCGCGAGGGCTGCTTCGACTTTCGCGCGAGTCCGCGTGTGCGCCGGCCCTGGCCGTAGCCCTGGCTGATGCGGTCGATCACGATCGCGAGAATCACGATGGCGACGCCCGCTTGCGTGCCCTTGCCCACGTCGAGCGTCTGGATGCCCGCGAGCACGTCTTCGCCAAGACCGCGTGAGCCGATCATCGAGGCGATCACGACCATGGAAAGCGCCATCATCGTGGTCTGGTTGATACCGGCCATGATGCTCGGCCGCGCGAGCGGCAACTGCACGCCAAACAGCAATTGCATGCGCGTGGTGCCGAACGCGCGCGCGGCTTCGACGATTTCCGCATCCACGTGGCGGATGCCGAGGTCGGTCAGACGAATGAGCGGCGGCAGCGCATAGACGACCGTGGCGAGAATCGCGGGCACCTTGCCGAGGCCGAACAGCATGAGCACCGGAATCAGGTACACGAAGCCGGGCAGCGTCTGCATGACGTCGAGCACCGGCAGCAGCACGCGGCGCAGTCCGCTGCTCGAAGCCGCGAGAATGCCGAGCGGCACGCCGAGCACGACCGAAAAGAGCGTGGCGACGACCATCAGCGCGAAGGTCTGCATGAGCTTGTCCCACAGCCCGAAGCAGCCGATCAGCCAGAGCAGCACGACGAACAGCAGCGCCACGCCGATGCGCCGCGAGGCATGCCAGCCGAGCAGGCCCACGGCGGCGAGCACGACGACGGGAGGCGTGGCGCGCAGCAGGCTTTCGAGCGGCACGAGCAGGTCGCGCAGCATGAGCACGCTGAAGTTGTGGAACGCGTCGCCGTAGCGCTGCACGAACGCGGAGACCTGATCGTTGACCCAGTCGGCGATCGAGAGGTGAAGAAAGGGAGATCCCATGGTGAGCCTCATTCTGCGTGTGTCATGTGATGCGTGCCGTCGTGCGGCCAGTGTCGTTGCTTACGTGCGCAGGCCGGCCTGTACGCGCGCCGCGACTTCCGGCGTGACCCATTGCTTCCAGATTTCCGGATGCTGCTCGAAGAACGTGCGCGCGACCGTGGAGGCGTCGAGCTTCTTGTCGTGCATCTGCTGGACCAGTTGTTCGTCGAGCGCGAGCGGCAGGCTCACCTTGCCGAAGAACGCGACGGCGTCCGGCTCGGCGTCGTAGAACGGCGTGGAGACCGCGACCTTCAGATGCGAGACCTTGAACGCGGAGGCGCACGGCGCGCCCTTCGGATCGGCGATGGTGTCCCAGCAGGCGTCGGAGTACGGCGCGCCCTCGAGTTGCACGAAGTGGTACTTCGCCATCAGGCCGGCGGGCTGCCAGTAGTAGAACAGAATGGGTTTGCCGCGCTCGTAGGCCGACGCGATCGCCGCGTCGAGCGCACCGCCGGTGCCGGGGCGGAAGTTCGTGTAGTCGTCGCCGAGCTTGTAGGCGGTGAGCAGGCGGTTGTTGAAGCGCTCGCAATCCCAGCCCGCGGGGCAGTTGTAGAAGCGGCCCTTGCCGGGTTCTTCGTCGTCCGTGAAGAGGGATTTGTACTGCGGCAGTTGGGCGACGGAGCGCAGTTGCGGCGCCATGGGCTTGATGCCGCGCCTGGCGTCGCCGTTGATCACATAGTCGGGGACGTACCAGCCTTCCTTGTCGCCGCCGGGAATCAGTTCGCCCACGAGCTTCACGCCGCCGTCCTTCAAGCCGCGCGCGACGATGGGGCTGCGGCCCGTCCAGTGCTCGGCCCACACCTGCAGGTCGTTTTTCGTGAGCGCCGTTTCGGTGGCGGCCGTGGCGCCAGGCACGACTTCGGTCTTGCAGCCGTAACCCTTCTCCAGCACCGTGCGCACCATTTCGGTCATCAGCGCGCCGCTTTCCCAGGTGATTTGCGCGAGCTTCACGGTTTTGCCCGCCTGGCACCAGCCGGGGGCTGCAAAGCTGCTCGTGGCCGCGCAGGTCAGCGCGAGGGCGGCGGCAATACGCACGCCTGCCAGCGTGATACGTCTCATGTCGTCTCCAGTGATTGGAATTGTATGCGCGGGCCAGCGTGGGCCGCCGCTTTTCGAATCAGTCCGACCAGAGTCTAGCCGTGGCATTTCGGGTTGCGAAGCAACGAATAGTCATCGATGCATTACCTGATCTCATGCCACTTTCATCACGCGAATGATGCATGCGAGAGCGATGACTGCGCGTCATGCCCCCATGAGATTTCATAGCTTTTGGGCGCTTGCGGCGTGTGCTGGAATGCGTCTGGCCAAATTCGAACTCATGTACACAGGAGACGGAGTCAAACATGAAAGACCTGCAAGTCTATATCGGCGAAGGTTTCGCTGGACCAGGCGTAAACGCTGCCCACATCAACATCATGATCGGCCCGCGCAATGGCCCGGTGGGGCAGGCGTTTACGAACAGCCTGTCGTCGCCTTCGCAAGGGCACGTGCCGTTCATGGTGGTGGCGCAGCCCAACGTGCCGGTCAAGCCCGCCACGCTCTACGTGAACAAGGCCGACATTCGCGGCGACCTGCACGGCAACGCCACGTGGGGTGCCTCGCAGGCGGCCATCGCGAAGGCGGTGACGGAAGCGATGCTCGACGGCACGCTGCCGCCGCCGGCCGAGAACGAATGGTGCATCGTCACGGCGAACTGGGTGAACTGGTCGTGCGACGACCTCGACGCCGTGTACGAGAACAATTACGTGGCCTGCAAGACGGCCATTCGCGCTGCGATGAACGGGCTGCCGAAACTCGACGACATTGCGAAGATCAAGGATCAGATCAGCAATCCGTTCTACACGCCGAAGGCCAAAGCGGCTTGAGTCGCGCCAATCGTTACAGGTGACTACGATGCAATACGTGCAACTCGGCCGCTCCGGCCTGAAGGTGTCGCGCCTGTGCCTCGGCACGATGAACATGGGCACGCCGGAATGGAAGCCCTGGATCTACAACGAAGAGCAGAGCGAGCCCATCGTGCGCCGCGCGCTCGAAGCGGGCGTGAACTTCATCGATCTCGCGGACTTCTATTCGACCGGCGTGGGCGAAGAAGTGGTGGGGCGCATCGTGCGGCGGCTTGCGAAGCGCGACGAACTCGTGCTCACGACCAAGGTCGGTTATCCGATCGGCAATGGCGCGAATAACCAGGGCCACTCGCGCAAGCACATCATGGAAGGCATCGACGGCTCGCTGCGCCGGCTGCAAACCGATTACGTCGATGTCTACATGCTGCACTACTTCGACGTGAATACGCCGGTCGAAGAAACCATGGATGCGTTGAACGACATCGTTCGCGCAGGCAAGGCGCGCTATATCGGCGTGTCGACGATGTTCACCTGGCAGTTCGCCAAGATCCTGCAGGCGTGCGAGCGCTATCACTTCGCACGACCGATCAATATGCAGCTGCAGCTGAACTGCGCGTATCGCGAGGAAGAGCGCGAGATGATTCCGTTCTGCCAGGATCAGGGCGTGGGCGTGTCGGTGTTCAGTCCGCTCGCACGAGGCCTTCTTTCCGGCGACGTGAAGTCGGTGCGGAACCAGACCGACTTCTTCACCGTGCAGATGTACGACGACGAAGCCTCGCGCGATATCGCGCGTTCGGTGGCCGAAGTCGCGGCGGCGCGCGGCGTGTCGTGCGCGCAGATCGCGCAGGCCTGGGTGCTGGGGCGTGCGGGCGTCTCGTCGATGCTCGTGGGCGCGGACACCGTCGCGCAGTTCGAAAGCGCGCTCGCCGCGCTCGACACGCAACTCACCGCCGACGAGCTGTATGAACTCGAGCGCAACTACACGCCGTGCGACGTGATCAACGACTACGTGAGCGCACGCATTCCGCGCGTGCCGCGCGCGGCGCGACGCCTGGAGATCGCAGCATGACGAGCTTGACGATTGACGGACTGAAAGAAGCGCGCCTGTGGCGCACCTCGAGCTTCATCGACGGCGAATGGGTGGCGAGCGAAGCGACCTACCCGATCATCGACCCGGCCACCGGCGCGCCGCTCGCGCAAGTGGCCCGCGCCGGAGCGCGCGAAGCGCTGCAGGCCGTGGCGGCGGCCTCGCATGCGTTCCCTGCGTGGCGCGACGCCACGGCGGCGGAGCGCAGCGCGAAGGTGCGCCGCTGGGGCGAGCTGATGCACCTGCATCGCGAAGACCTCGCGCGCATCATGACGGCCGAGCAGGGTAAGCCGTACGCAGAATCGCTGGGTGAAGTGGCGTACGCGGCGAGCTTTCTCACGTGGTTCGCGGAGGAAGCGCGACGCGCCTATGGCGACGTGATTCCCGCGCCGAAGAAGGGTGCGCGCATTGTCGTGACGAAGGAACCCGTGGGCGTGGTCGGTGCGATCACGCCGTGGAATTTCCCGCTCGCCATGGTGACGCGCAAGGCCGGCCCGGCGCTCGCGGCAGGTTGCACGATGGTGCTCAAGCCTTCGGAAGAGACGCCGCTTTCGGCGCTCGCGCTCGCCGAGCTGGCGGTCGAGGCGGGCATTCCGCGCGGCGTGTTCAACGTCGTTTCGGGCGATGCTCCGGCGATCGGCGACACGCTGATGGCCTCGAAGGCGGTGCGCAAGATCTCGTTCACGGGTTCGACGCGCGTGGGCAAGCTGCTCATGCGCGCTGCCGCCGATACGGTGAAGAAGGTGTCGCTCGAACTGGGCGGCAACGCGCCCTTCATCGTGTTCGACGACGCCGATCTCGATGCCGCCGTGGAAGGCGCGATCGCCTCGAAATTCCGCAACACGGGGCAGACCTGCGTGTGCGTGAACCGCTTCTACGTGCAGGCCGGCGTACACGACGCGTTTGTCGAGAAGCTGGTTGCGGCGGTGCGCGCGTTGCGCGTGTCGGGCGGCATGGAGCCGGGCGCCACGCAGGGGCCGCTCATCAACGGCGCGGCGTTGCGCAAGGTCGAGGCGCACGTGAGCGATGCGCTCGAGAAGGGCGGCGCCATTGCGTGCGGCGGCCACCCGCATGCGCGGGGCGGCACGTTTTACGAGCCCACGGTCATCACGGGCGCGCACGGCGGCATGATGCTCGCGCACGAAGAGACGTTCGGCCCCGTTGCCGCGGTGTTCCGCTTCGAGACCGAGGAAGAAGCGATCCAGGCGGCGAACGATACCGACTTCGGCCTGTCCGCCTACTTCTACGCGCGCGACATTGGCCGCGTGTGGCGCGTGGCGGGCGCGCTGGAAAGCGGCATGGTCGGCATCAACGAGGGCATCATCTCGACGGAAGTCGCGCCTTTTGGTGGCGTGAAGGAGTCGGGGCTCGGGCGCGAAGGCTCGAAGTACGGGCTCGACGAGTACCTCGAAACGAAGTACCTGATGATGGGCGGGCTCGGCTGATTTTCCTTGCTGTTGCTACGCTTGCCAGCTTCTGGCGAAAGCCGCCGCGCGAAAGTGCGGCGGTTTTTTTGAGCCTTCACTTCGATATGCGAATGGCGCTGAGACCTCAGCTGGCTGCGATGAAACGCAGCATGCCCGCCAGACGCGCCTGCCCGCCGGTGTCGTTCGGATGATTCACGCCATCCATGACAGGGACCTCGGCGAAATCGAACGGGCTGACGCCGTCGAGGCAAGCCACGTTCACGCCATACAGGTTCGGATTCGAGCGCCGTTGAAGATGGGTGGCGATTCCGCAGCGAGAACAGAAGAAGTGCCGCGCCGCTCCGGTGTTGAAGCGGTAGTCCGTTAGCATCTCCGCGCCCTGCAGGAATTCGATCCCACCCGTTTCGGCCGCGACGATGACCGCGCCTCGCATGCGGCAGTAAGAGCAGTTGCAGCGGCGGATCGAGTTGAAGCCGTCGCTGAGTGTCGCCACGAAACGCACTGCGCCGCAATGGCACTGGCCTGCCCGTTGGTTCGTATCGCCTACCATGTCTTTAGCTTCTCCTCTCGAATAAAGCGTGTTGTGCAAGGACGCGGCGTCAACCTGCCCACGCGTTGACGTCGAGCACCGCTTTGGCGAACACTTCTGGCGCCTCCTGCGGAAGGTTATGACCTGCATTCGGCACGATGCGGTTCTCATGGCGCCCGCTGAAGCGCTTCGAGCTTGTCTCTCGTGCGCCGGGCGGCTGGACGCCGTCTGCGTCGCCGTCGAGCGTGATCGTCGGCACGGTGATCGGCGGCGTGGCGGCGAGGCGTCGCTCGATGTCGTCGAAGCGGGGATCGCCTTCGACCAGTCCGAAACGGTGACGGTAAGAATGGACCACCACGTCGACGAAATCGGGATTGTCGAACGACGCTGCCGTGCGCGCGTAGAGGCCGTCGTCGAAGTGCCAGGTCGGCGACCAGAGTGACCACAGGAGACGGCAGAATTCGCGCCGTTTTTCAATCAACCCAGCGCGGCCGCGCTCGCCATGCAGGTAGTACTGGTACCACATGCGGTGTTCCTTTTCGGGGTCGGCTGGCTGTGCGGCAGCGGCGATATCCTGGATGTTGTAGCCGTTGACGGAAACCAGACCCCGCGCTCTCGACGGGTAGAGCGCCGCCACGATGCATGCCGCGCGGCCGCCCCAGTCGTATCCGCCGAGGATGGCCCGCTCGATCTGCAGGGCATCGAGCAGCGCCAGCAGGTCAGCGCCAAGCGCTGCCTGCTGGCCCGAGCGCAGTGTCGTGGGCGAAAGGAAGCGCGTTGGGCCGTATCCCCGCAGGTAGGGGACGATGACGCGGGCGCCCTCGGATACGAGGCGTGGCGTCACCTCGTCGTATGCGCGAATGTCATAGGGAAAGCCGTGCAGCAGCACGACGGGCCATCCATTCGCGTCGCCCTGTTCGTCATAGGCGATGTCGAGCAGGTCGGTTTCGATATGGTCAAGCATGGGGCGCTCCTTCGAACTCAAGTTGCGTGCTCAGTTGCGTGATGCAGCACGGGTAGCAAACAGTGTGCGTGAAATCATCTCAGAGCCCGAGACAAACCGCACCGGCCGCGACGACCACGCAGGCGAGCCAGCGCGATCCGCTCACCGCCTCCCGCAAAAACATCCGCCCGATCAGCACCGCGAACACCACGCTCGTCTCGCGCAACGCCGATATTGCGCCCATCGCGGCCGCCTGCAGCGCCCAGATCACGATGCCATACGCCCCGATCGACACGAGGCCGCCGGCCAGCGACGAGGCGATCGACAGCGGCTCGGCGCGTACCGGTGTCCATAGCGCCGGGGGCCCGCGGCGCGCAACGAACAGCGCCGGCATCGTCCAATAGGACAGGAACATCCATGCGGTGTAGCTGAGCGGCTGGCCGTCGGACATGCGCACGCCGATGCCGTCGATCACGGTATAGAGCGCGATCGTTGCACCGGTCGTCAGCGCGGCGAGTGCGCCCGCGCGCGACACGTGACGCCCCTGCAGCGCGATCGCGATGATGCCTCCCGAAATCATCACGATCCCGAGACCGTGCAACGGGCCGATCGCTTCATGCGCGAACAGTGCCGCCCCGAGCGTGACGAGCAGCGGCGACGAGCCTCGTGCGATCGGGTACGCGAGCGCCAGGTCGTTGCGGCGATACGAGCGCACGAGACTCACGTTGTAGAAGACATGCACGAGCCCCGACGCGGCGATGTAGGGCCACGAAGCGCGGGCCGGCGAGGGTACGGACAGGATGACGAGCGTGGCGACCAGCCCGATGGCGATGCTCATCCACGCCATGGAGAAAAACCGGTCGCGGTTGCCGTGGAGCATCGCGTTCCAGCTCGCGTGGAGCAGCGCGGCGAAAAGCACGATACCGCCGGTATAACTGAGCATGAGGGTGCGGGCAGGGATGCATGAATGGTCTAGCAAGAAGGATATCTATCTTGTGACGGGCTAACAAACCAGATAAATTGGGTGCTTACGTTAGATAAACTCTCGCGAATGAAACCGGTGTTGCCCCCACTCAACGCCCTGCGAGCCTTCGAGGCCGCAGGCCGGCTCGGCAGCTTCAAGGACGCCGCCGCGGAACTGCACGTGACGCCCGGTGCAGTGAGCCAGCACGTGCGCTTGCTGGAGGAGTGGCTTGGCGCGTCGCTGTTCGAGCGGCACAACCGCCGCGTGGAGCTGACGCCGGCGGCGAAGCACTATCTGGCGGAAATCGGCCCGTTGTTCGAACAGCTCTCGGCGGCAACCGCGCGATACGGCACGCCGCAAACGGTCTCCCGAACCCTGTCCGTGAATGCGCCCGCGACATTCACGCTGCGCTGGCTGGTGCCGAGGCTGGCGAAATTCCGCGCCGGCCATCCCGACATCGACGTCAAGGTGGAGACGTCGAACGAGCCGCTGGAGAGTCTGAAGGACGACTATGACCTCGTCATCCGGGGTGGCCCGGACACCTTCTACGGCTATTCGATGCAACCGTTCTTGTCCGAGGAGCGGCTTCCGGTCTGTAGTCCTACGCTTTTGAAGCGCGTACCGCTGCGCTCGCCTGGCGACTTGCGAGAGCACACGTTGCTGCACACGTCGAGTCTTCCTCGGCTCTGGCCCGACTGGCTGGCGAGCGTGCAGATGCCCGACCTGAGGCCGGCCGCCGCTTTGACCTTCGACCACTTCTTTCTGACCTTGCAGGCTGCCATCGACGCAATCGGCATCGCGATGGGGCCCACCGCGCTGGTCGCCGACGACCTCGCCGCTGGCCGGCTCGTCGCACCGTTCGCTGGCCCACGTCTGCCATCGCGCAGCTATTGCACTTACGTGGCGGACGAGAAGTCCGGCGATGAACGGGTCGCGTTGTTCCGTTCATGGCTCGAACGCGAGGCAATAGTGAACGCAGATGCGTCGCGCAATGCAAGAGGCAGCCGGTCATCGCGCTGATCCAACGGCAAAACCGGCGTCGTAATAATGCGACGCCCGGCAGAATTTTGCCGCCCACGCGCGACCGTTTGCGCGCGCCATTTCGCTCCCAACGCGGAAATAGCGCATCGAAGCCGTTCGATCGTTGACGGATGCAATTAGGGGAGCGGGCGATGTGACCACAAGCCCGTGGTCACGAACGGTGTGCCTACTCCATGACGGGACCGATATCAAGCTAATGATTCGGCCGCATTTTCTCCGACCTGTGCCGTTCCTTTCATTCTTATAATTTGCCGCGCGCTCGCGCGAATGGATGCGATGTCGTCGAAAAATGCGGCATCGCGTCTAGCGCCGTTTCTGGCGCGCGAATGCTTAGTCGTTGGTGTAGTGCACCGGCCCGTTCGTGGGCCCACAACAAGACTGTGACAACAGGAGAAATTCCATGAAGGCTATTCAGGTATTCAAGCTGGCCGCGGCGACGGCTCTCGTGGCCGCGTCTTTGCACGCCTATGCGCAGGGCGACGCAGCTAGCGGCGCGACTGCCGCAGCCGAGCAACAGGCAACCCCGTCGAAGGCGCAATCGAAGCAGGCCAAGGCCGCTAATCGCGCGCTCAGCCGTAAGGTCCGCACCGCTCTCGCCAAGGACAAGAAGATCGATGTTGCCAACATCACCGTGCGCGCGCGTGACGGCGCCATCGTCCTGCAGGGCTCGGTGCCGGAGCAGTCGCAGATCGAACACGCCACCGAAGTCGCCACGGGCGTGCAAGGCGTCACGTCGGTCAAGAACGCGCTGACGATCCGTCCGAACGAGTCCTGATCATCCCCTCACTATGGCCTTGCGCCCGGCCGGGCGCATGCGCTAAAGCCCGGAGACAGGTCTCCGGGATCCTCCTGCGGGCTTTGTCTCGCGAAGCTGCAGCTGAGCCGCATGCGCGCATTAGCGAGCGTCGCCGTGTTCGCCGGACGACTCAACCAGGTTCGGGTGACCAACGCGTAGCTTGCGCGGTTCGAAGGCTGTATGCAGCGCGAGGCCAGTCGCCGCGCCAATCAGTTGGGCAATGACGAAGGCGGGTACGCTGGAAGGCGCAATGCCTGCAAAAGTGTCGCTGAACATGCGTCCGAACGCTGCGGCCGGATTCGCAAACGATGTCGATGCCGTGAACCAGTATGCGGCGCCAATGTACGCAGCCACCATGATCGCGGCGCGTTCTCCCGGCGCGCGCAGGATCACGAGGATCAAACCTGCAGTCGCCACGGCTTCGGCAATCCATTGTCCGGTGCCTGCGCGCACCTTGCTCGATAGCTCGACGATGGGCAGGTCGAACATGGCGTGCGCGAGCCATGCACCCAGCAGCGCGCCGACGAGTTGCGCAGCGATGTACGGCAGCAATTCCTGAGCATGCAGTTCACCGCGCAGCACCATGACAGCGCTGACGGCGGGATTGAAATGCGCCCCGCTCAAGGGCCCAAACACCTCGATCAGCACATACAGTCCGGCCACGGTTGCCAGCGTGTTGGCGAGCAGCGCGATCGCCGCGTTGCCGCCCGCAAGCCGTTGCGCCATGATGCCGGAGCCAATGACGACGGCGAGCAGCAAGGCCGTACCGATCAACTCGGCCAGGACCTTGCGCTTGAGACTCGTGACTGCGGTCATGATCCGGAGATTGCAGTGAGCGCCTGCTGAAGTTCCTCGTCGCTCATCGATTCGAGCGGCAGCGCAAGGAGTTGCAGCATGCGATAACCGATCGCCTGGCGAGTGAGTTCGAACGCCACGCGCTTGCCTTCATCGCCACCGGGCGCGAGAGAAGGATCCGGGTAGCCCCAGTGGACCTTGACGGGACTGCCCGGCCAATACGGACACGTCTCGGCGGCGGCACTGTCGCAGACGGTGATGACGATGCGCATGACCGGCGCATGGCTGGCGGCAAACTCATCCCAGTTTTTGCTGCGGTAGCCGCTCACGTCGATGCCCGCGCGCTCGAGCGACTCGACGGCGAAAGGATTCAGGCGTCCGCCCGGCGCGCTGCCCGCGCTGAACGCGCGCACGTCCTTGCCGGCCTTCGAAGCGAGGTGATTCAACATGGCTTCGCCCAGCACGCTGCGAGCGGAGTTGTGCGTGCACAGGATCAATACGTTGGTCGTCATGGCTTTCCCGCTGGATCGTTCGCGGCTACTCAGCAGCACGCCGAAGACCTGGCCGGATTGCCAGCCGGCTTGTCCGACGACGGCGCGCAGCACGCAGCCACTTCGCGGGCCGGTGCACCGGTCGGCGTATTGCGCGACTCCCCGAACACGGGAATTTCATTGAGCGTGTGATACGACTCCCACGCGATGCCCTGGGGATCGACGCTCCAGTACTTGTTCGACTTCGCGTAGCAGCACGTGGTATCCAGCTGCGTATCCACCGGCAATGCCGCGCTTTCCAGCCGCGCGTGCATTTCGGCCAGTTCGGCTTCGTTCTCGACCTGCACACCGAGGTGATCCAGGCCCGGTGCGGCGCCGCGCTGCGAGATCGCGAAATTGACGCGCGGGTCCTCGAGCATCCACTTCGCGTAGTCGCTCTTCACGACGGTCGGTTCAGCGGCAAACAGCGCCGAGTAGAAACGGATGCTCGATGTGAGATCCGCAACGGCGACGTGAATGTGAAAGCGCTTCATGACTGCTTCTCCGTGGAGGGTGAGCACATTGATGTCGGCGAACAGGGATTGCCGCCGCAACAGTTCTCGGTGAGGTAGGCCAGCAGGCCGTTCATCGTCGCGAAGTTCGCGCAGTAGAAAACGAACCGGCCTTCCTGGCGGCTCGTGACGAGTTGCGCGTGAGACAGCTCCTTCAGATGGAAGGAGAGCGACGACGGGGGCACGTCGAGCAGGGTAGCGATCTGGCCTGCGGGCAAGCCTTCGGGGCCTGCCTGAACGAGGGCGCGAAAGATCGCGAGCCTGGACTCGTGCGCGAGAGCCGCCAGTGCGGCGATGGTCTGGTTCGTTTCCATGTTTCGATAATAGTCGAAATATCGAAGAATTGGCAAGGAGATCGCTCGCACGACGTGAAAATTTTGGCCTCGGTGGCCTCGGTGGCCTCGCTCGCGCTTCGTACGTTTTTGCCGGCGTGCTGCGGGCTGCATGCCAGCGCGGAAATGAATGATGACCTCGATGCGCATGCAACGAAAATCGCGCAGACCGATTATGTGTGCCGCAATGAACGCGACCGATATTCCGCAATATGGATGCGAAATGTAGTCTCGCAAAATGCGCTGTAAATCGTTGAGGTGGATTTCAATCAGGGCGCCAAAAAAAAGGCTTCTCGCAAATGCCACGTCAAATCGCCGAACCGCATATCGAACCGCGCCGCGCCCGGATTACAGGCCGATAAATCCATTACGCCATTACGGGTAATTGCCAAAAAACGAAATAAATCGTTGCGCACAATGCGCTTAATTATCCGCGATTGCTTTCCTAAACTTGACATGAACTGGTAGTGGTTTGCTTTACGTACACCACTGCGAACAGTTACGCGATTTGATCGTCGTGAGCCGCATATAACGACCGCCCAATGAGAAATATCGCGGGTCGTTTGTGCCGGAATTCCAGTCCAATCAAAGGAGGAGGAAGTCATGAGCAAGACAACCAGCACATTGATCGCGGCCGTTGCCGCGCTCACGCTGTCCGCCGGTGCGTATGCACAGAGCAACAACACACTGGCAACCCCAGGCGTTACGTCGCCGGCTGCCGCAGCCAATACCAATGCAACGAGCGGCTACGGCACGCCAGGCGCCACGGGCTCGGACAGCGGCATGAGCGCTGCGTCGCCGAATAGCATGGACAACAGCGCGGCGCCGGCCCCCGGCGGCCCTGACAACAACTCGCTGGCGAGGCCGAGCGTAAGGTCGCCGGCAGCGAAATAACAGCAGCCTGTGACCATAAGCAAGACCGCTGCCCTCACGGACAGCGGTCTTTTCTTTTGCCCTGACTCCGTTGGAACAGGCCGCCGCCGCGCGAGTCTCGTCGTTCGACGCTCAAGTCTGACCCCAGGCTGCCGTAATAGCAGGCTTCGGAATATTCTCGATGCATCGTGACACATCCCGGGACTCAGCCTTCACTGGATCTTGCTGCGCTAATCGAAACCGTTCAGCGCAACGAGCGCGCATCGAAGTCGTTCCAGGACGTGGAACTGCGCCTGATCGGCGCGCACGACTGGTGCGCTTTTCTCGAAGGGATATTCGTTTATCTGCCCGAGGTGTTCCGGCTGGCTTGCGCCGGCCTCTGGCTCGACGTCCGTACGCCGCTGCTACGCGATCTGCTCGAATCCGACTGCGGGCGCGCCGACCTCGAAGCGAATCTGCGATCGGGGCTCCAGGGCGGCCTCGCGCTGTCGCGTCTGTGCGCGGGAAACCAGCCGTGGCTTGGCCGCGTGAGCGAACTGAGCGAACTCGAGCCCGCCGTGAGCGAGACCTTCTTCGACGCGCGGACCGCGATCGGCAGTGCGATCGTGTTGCCGCTTCTGAACCGCACCCAGCTGCTCGGCTATCTGTGCCTCGCAAGCGATGACTCCGCGCGTTTCGATGCCAGCATGGGCACCGATCTGCTCGCGCGCTTCAGCCGCGTTGCGGCGGCGAGTCTCGACAACGTCGCTCACCGCGAGCATCTGCGCAAGACCGGCGTGACCGACCCGCTCACGGGCCTGTCTAACCGCCGCTATTTCGACGAGCGCCTGCATCAAGAGATCCGGCGCGCGAGTTCGCACGCGGCGCCCATGTCGTGCCTCTTCATCGACATCGATCATTTCAAGCAGATCAACGACACGCACGGCCACGCAACCGGCGACCTCGCGCTGGGCGCCATCGGCACCTGCCTGAAGCAGCAGGTGCGCGTGGGGGATACGGTGTCGCGCTACGGCGGCGAGGAGTTCGTCGCGCTGCTGATGTGCGAGCTGCCCGACGCGCTGGCCGTTGCGGAGCGCATCCGGATTGCGGTCGAGGCGCTCGAAGTGCTCGACGACGAGGGTGAGCGCATTGCGCTCAGCGTGTCGATTGGCGTGGCGGCGTATCGGCTCAACAGCGAGACGAATGCCGGTGCCGCGAGTCCCGAAGCGCTGGCGCGCTCGCTGCTCGACCAGGCCGATCAAGCCATGTACCGCGCCAAGCACCAGGGGCGCAACCGCGTTTCGCTGCTGGAATCGTGAAGGGCTGGACGTTCACAAACGTTGCATTGAAATGGCGGCGTCGCAGGCATGACGGCCCAAGGCCGCGCTGAAACGTAAGTTTTCAAAATCCGGCACTATTTGCGGTAGCAGTGGTTTCCCAGGCCCGTTGAGCAGGCAAAGCGAAATCATGTCTACCGACCTTTTGATGACCGTTGCCTGTCTGGCCTGCGCGATCGCGATGTTCCTGATCGGCCGGCCCCGCGCGGACGCGGTGGCGCTTATCATGATCGTCGCGCTGTCGCTCTCGGGCATCGTGACGGTCAACGAGGCGCTGGCCGGTTTCTCGGACCCGAACATCGTCCTCATCGCGGCGCTCTTCGTGCTGGGCGACGCGCTCGCGCGCACGGGCGTCGCCCAGCGCGTGGGCGACTACCTGATCGAGCGCGGCGGGTCCAACGAGCGTCGCCTCGTCGTGCTGATCATGATCATCGTCGGCGTCATGGGCTCCGTCATGAGCTCGACGGCCGTCGTCGCGATCTTCATTCCCATCGTCATTCGCATCGCACGCCAGTCGGGCGTGTCGCGCGCGCGCATGCTCATGCCGGTCAGCATGGCGGCGCTCACGAGCGGCATGCTCACGCTCGTCGCGACGACGCCGAATCTCGTCATCAACAGCGCGCTCGTCTATCGCGGCTACCGGCCCTTCAGTTTCTTCGCCATCACGCCGCTGGGCGTGCCGGTTCTCGCCGCGAGCATCGGCTGGATGCTGTTCGCAAGGCGCTTTCTGACCGGCACGGATGGCGCGGAGGCGACCACGCGCCCGTCGCTGAACGACTGGGTCGCGCGCTATTCGCTCGAAGGGCGCGCCTTTCGCCTCGAGGTCGGCGGGGACTCGCCGCTCGTCGGGCAGACGCTCGGCCACACCGGGCTCGACGACGACCCCGTGGCGCGCGTCGTCGCGATCGAGCGGCGCACGCGCATGGGCGCGACGGTCCTGCCCGCGACCGCGGACAGCAGCATTGCGCCCGGCGACGTGCTGCTACTCGACGTGGAATCCGCGAGTTTCGACGTGCAGGCGTTTTGCGCGCGCTATGCGCTCGCGACGCGCCGCATGTCGGGCGCGTACTTCACCGACCAGTCGCACGACGTGGGCATGGCCGAAGTCATCGTGCCGCCGGACTCGTCGCTCGTGGGCAACGTCGCGCGCAGTTCCTCGGCGCTGCGTCGGCACGGCGTGACGGTCGTCGGCCTGCGACGCGCCGACGCCGCGCTCGAGCAGGACCTGCAGGCCACGCAGCTCAAGGTGGGCGACACGCTGCTGGTGGTCGGGCCGTGGATCGACATCTTCTCGATGCAGTCGGTGGAGCGCGACATCGTGTGTCTCGCCATGCCGGTCGAAAGCGATGCCTACGTGCCGGTGCCGCACAAGGCGCTGCACGCGCTCGCCATCATGGCGCTCGTTATCGCGATGATGCTCACGCCGCGCGTGCCGAACGTGCTCGCGGGCCTGATCGGGTGTCTGCTGATGGGCGCGTCCGGTTGCGTGAGCCTCGACAGCGCGTATCGCGCGATTCACTGGCGCAGCCTCGTGCTGATCGTGGGCATGCTGCCGTTTTCCATCGCGCTGCAGCGCACGGGCGGCATCGATATCGCCGCCGACGCCGTGCTGCGCGTGGCCGGCAACTGGGGGGCGCACGGCTTGCTGGGCGCCGTTTTCCTGCTGACGCTCGTGATCGGCACCGTGATTTCCGGCACGGCGACGGCGGTGCTGATGGCGCCCGTGGTGCTCGCGATGGCGGCGCACCTGCATGCGTCGCCGTATCCGTTCGCGATGACGACGGCGGTTGCCGCGTCGGCGGCCTATATGTCGCCGATCTCGACGCCCGTGAATGCGCTCGTCAGCACGGCTGGCGGCTATCGGTTCCGGGAATTTTTTATGGTGGGCTCGCCGGCTGCCCTCGGGGCGCTCGTGATCACCGTCACGCTGGTACCGCTCATCTGGCCGGTTTTCCCGCGCTAGCGCGAGGAAAGGCCGGCCACCCGTTCACGAGGCATTGACCGGACATGGCGAATTTCTTGACGAGAGCGTGGCTCCTTCGCTGGATCAAGCGGATTTCCCTTTTCGTGCTGATCGCATTCGTGTGCATTGCCGGCGTGCGGTTCTTCGACGCGCAGCGCAAGGCGCCGTTGAGCCTGTGGCACACGTACGTGCCGGAAGACATGCACGCGCACGAAATCGATCATGCGACGTGGGAGGAATACATCGCCAACGAGAACCGCCTGTTCGACTCGGTGAAGAAAAACGTGACCGACAAGCTGCCGGCGGACGAACGCATTCCCGCCAATCGTTACTTCTCGGGCAGCCCGATTTATCCCGGGCACTTTCGTACCAACTGGAACCGCTCATACACTCTTATGCCAGAGGGCGCGCCGCGCGGCGTGGCCGTGATGCTGCATGGGCTGACCGATTCTCCCTATAGCCTGCGGCACATCGCGCAGCGCTATCAGCAAGATGGCTTCGCGGTAGTGGCGGTGCGCCTGCCGGGACACGGCACCGTGCCCTCGGGGCTGACCGAAGTGACGGCGGAAGACTGGGAGGCGGCGACGCGCCTCGCCGTGCGCGAAGCGCGGCACCTCGTGCCGGCGCCTGCGCCGCTGCATATCGTGGGTTTTTCGAACGGCGGCGCGCTCGCGCTGCAATACTCGCTCGAGGCGCTGGACGACCCGAGCCTGCCGAAAGCGGACCGCCTGATCCTGCTTTCGCCGATGATCGGCATTACGCGTTTCGCGCGCTTTGCGGGGCTCGCGGCATTGCCCGCGATCCTGCCTGCGTTTGCGAAAGCCGCGTGGCTCGACATCGTGCCGGAATTCAATCCGTTCAAGTACAACTCGTTTCCGGTGAACGGCGCACGCCAGTCGTGGCGGGTCACGCGCAAGATCCAGCAGGAAGTGGCGGACGCGGCGCGCAACGGCAAGCTGGCGGCGCTGCCGCCCACGCTCACGTTCCAGTCCGTGCTCGACTTCACGGTGAGCACGAGCGCGATCGTCAGTTCGCTGTATGCGCAACTGCCTGCCAACGGCAGCGAGCTCGTGCTGTTCGACATTAATCGCACGGCGCAATGGAGCCCCCTGCTGCGCGCTTCGATGCGTGACGCGCTGCGCCGTCTCTCGCCCGTGCCGCCACTGCGTTACCGCCTGACCGTGCTCACCAACGCCTCCGCCACCTCGCTGCACGTCGTCGAAGAGAGTACGGCGCCGAACGAGACAACGGCGAAAGTCGAACCCACGGGGCTCGACTATCCGCTCGATGTCTATTCGCTTTCACACGTGGCCTTGCCGTTTCCGGTGACCGATTCGCTGTACGGCCGCAACCCCGATCCCAACGACGACCTGGGCATCCATCTGGGCGCCCAGTCCGTACGCGGCGAAACCGGGGCGCTGATCGTGGGGGCGGGGCTTCTCACGCGGCTTTCGTGGAACCCCTTCTACGACTATATCGTCGAGCGTATCGACTACCTGGCGAGCCACGGGCCGTGAGCGCGCGTCTGGCGCGCGCCAGGCCCGGACCCGGCCAGGGTTTATGCGTGCGGCGCGAGCTCGACCTGTGCGGTCATTTGCTCGCCGTCGCGGGCCACGACGATCGATACGTTGCTGCGTGCCCGCGCGATCATGCTTTGCAGCTGCTCGACGTTGTCCACCTCGATGCCGTTGACCGCGATGATCACGTCGCCGGCGCTGATGCCAGCCGCCTTTGCCGCGCCGCCCGCCTTCACGACGAGCACGCCGCCTTCCACGCCGATCTGCTGCGCTTCGTCGCCGCTGAGCGCGCGCACGGCCACGCCCAGACGCGGGTGCGCATTGCGGGCCAGCGTGGTGCCATTGCCGTGGCCGCCGCCCTGCACGATCTGATCCTTCATGTGCATGGCTTCGTCGATCGGAATCGCGAACGAGAGGCCCTGGAAGCCGCCCGTGCGCGAATAGATCATCGAATTGATGCCGATGACTTCGCCGTTCAGGTTGAAGAGCGGGCCGCCCGAATTGCCCGGGTTGACGGGAACGTCGGTCTGGATCAGGTGCGTCGGGCTATCTTCCGAAAGCTGGCGCGACTTCGCGCTGATGATGCCCGAGGTCACGGTATTGTCGAGACCATAGGGCGAGCCGATCGCGACGACCCAGTCGCCGACCTTGCTGTTCGCCGGATTGCCGATCTTCACCGTGGGGAAACCCGTGCCGGCGATTTTCAGCACGGCCACGTCGCCTGCCTTGTCGGTGCCGATCACGCGTGCGGGGAACTTGCGGCCGTCGGTGAGCTTGACCGTCACGTCGTCCGCGCCTTCGACGACGTGATTGTTCGTCAGGATGTAGCCATCCTGGCTCACGATGAAGCCCGAACCCAGGGCGCCCGAATGGCCGTCTTCGGAGTCCGGGTTTTCCTTGACGACCTCGACATGGACCACAGCCGGGCCGTACTGCGCGACGATCGCCGAGAAGTTGGGCGCCGAGCCCCGGACGTCGTCTGCCTTCGGCACGGGTGCCGATAACGTCGTTTTCGTGATGGGGCTTTCGTCCGCGCTGGCGTGCTCATGGCTCACGACCCAGGCGCCGGCAAGCGCCACCGCTACACCGGCGATCAGGCCCCGGCGCCGATATTTGATGGTACTCATTGCTATGGTCTTCGAAGAGAGGGTGAAGGTGCGCGTAAGGTACGTTTAGCTGCTTAAACGTGACTTAAATGCAGGAGAGATCTTTTGACCGCGCGAAGAGTCGATGTGCGCGCAACGAAAAGCCGCGGCGCGGTTGTTCGGATTCCTCGCCAGCTAGCGCGCACGTCTTCTTCAAAGCGGCTAGTCTTGCGAAGTGGCGGCCGATCGCGCCCCGAAGACGCTTTATTGAGGGCCGGATGTGCGCGGCGAGGCGTGGATGGGTTGCAAACGTCTCGTGCCTGGTCCCCGCTTCGCCGCGCGACACGCTGTACGCAACCGCTGTCTACAACATCAACGCAACGTGGTTCGTCATCCCAAGCATCTCCATGAAACAGGATCTCGTCACGTTCACCTGCGTGGTCGTCATCGCCGTCATCACGGGGTGGGTGCTGTATATCGGGCGCCCGGTGCTGGTGCCGATCGCATTCGCGATCATCACGTCGTATGTGATCTACGGGCTTGCTGAAATCCTGCGGCGCGTGCCTCACGTGGGCACGCGCATTCGCGCGGGGGCGCGCTACTGGAGCGCGGCCGCGCTCATCCTCGTGGCCGCGTGGGTCGCGACCGAACTGCTGCTGTCCGACACTGACCGCATGCTGGCCGTGGCGCCGAAATACGAAGCCACGTTGCTCGCCTTGCTCGCAAAAATCACCGCGCTGTTTCATCTGGAGACCGAGGCTTCGTGGACGGCCTTCCGCCGCGAGCTGCTCGCGACCGTCAACGTCCAGTCGCTGCTCACCTCGCTGCTCGGCTCGCTCTCTTCGCTCATGGCAACGACGCTCGTCGTTCTGCTGTACACGGCGTTCTTCATGGTCGAGATGGGGCGGTTCCGCCGCAAGCTCTCCGCGGTCATGCGCGGCAAGGCGGACATGGAGCCCGTGATCGACGCCATCAATTCGAAGATCGGCACATATCTCGCGTTGAAAGCGCTGCTCGGCGTGGTGCTCGGCATACTCAGCTGGATCTGCATGCATCTGGTCGGGCTGGAGTTCGCGCCGCTGCTCGCCGTGCTCATCGTGCTGCTCAACTTCGTGCCGTATGCGGGGTCGCTCATATCCGTTGCGCTTCCCGCCTTGCTCGCCGCGCTTCAATTCGGCCAGTGGAACGAGTCGATCACGTTGCTCATTGCGCTCTCCGCGATCAACTTCGTGATGGGCAACGTGCTCGATCCCTGGTTGATGGCGGGGTCGCTGAACCTGAGCCCCGCGGTCATCCTGATGAGCCTCGCCACATGGACGGCGCTGTGGGGCATACCCGGCGCCTTTCTCGCCGTGCCGGGCACCGTGGCACTCACGATCATTTTCTCTGCGTTCAGCTCGACACGGCCGCTGGCGCTGCTGTTGACGAAGGACGATGTAGTCAGGCGTGCAGAATAAATGCGTAGCTTACTTTCACAGGTGAACTATGGCTTCCAGAATCGACCGCCGCGGCAATGCAATCCGCCCTGTCTCCGCCTGCCTGGGCGACAAGGCGCTCGCGGAGTTCGCCAGTCGCCGCATCAGCGCCGATCTTGCCCGTCGCGGCTTCCTGATCGGCATGGGCGCATCCCTGTTGAGCGCGGTGCTGCCCGAGTTCAGCAGCGCGCAGCAGCCTGGCGCCGCCGCTCCCGCCCAGCCCACGACCTTCACGAACTTTCGCCTGTTCGACGGCAAGTCCGCGGCGCTGCAGGACGGCATGTCCCTCGTCGTCGATGGCAACCGCATTTCGCGGCTGCGTCGGGGCGCGCCTGACGCGCAGAACGCGTCGGGCGGGCGCGTGATCGACTGCGGCGGCAAGGTGATGATGCCGGGCCTCATCGACATGCACTGGCATTCGCTTCTCGCTGCGGTTCCGATCGCGACCATCCTCCAGTCCGATCTGAGCTTCGTCTACCTGGCCGCGGGCGCGGAGGCCCAGCGCACACTCTTGCGCGGATTCACGACCATTCGCGACGTGGGCGGTCCCGCATTCGCGCTGAAGCAGGCCATCGACGCCGGCATGCTGAGCGGCCCGCGCATTTACCCCTGCGGCGCGATGATCACCACGACGGGCGGCCATGGAGACTTTCGTTTGCTGACCGACGTGCCGCGCACGAGCAGCCAGATCAGTGAGATCGAACGCACCGGCGCGGCCGCCATCGCCGACACGGCCGACGAAGTGCGCCTGCGTGTGCGCGAGCAGTTCATGATGGGCGCCACGCAGATCAAGCTCGTGGGCTGCGGCGGTGTGTCGACCCCGCGCAGTCCGCTCGACATGCTCACGTTCACCGAGCCGCAGCTGAAAGCCGCGGTGGAAACGGCGTCCGACTGGGGCACTTACGTGCTCGTGCACGCCTACACGCCGGAATCGGTGAAGCGCTCGGTGGCTGCCGGCGTGCAATGCGTCGAGCACGGACACCTCATCGACGACCGGACGGCTGAAGTTCTGGCGAAGAACGGCACGTGGTTGAGCACGCAACCATTTACCAGCGAAGAGGACGTTGCGCCGCTGGCGCCGTCGAGCCGCGAAAAGTTTCTCGAGGTGACAGCCGGGACCGACAACATGTACAAGCTCGCGCGCAAGCATGGGCTCAAGGTGGCGTTCGGCACGGACCTGATCTTTTCGCAGGCGCTGGCCACACGGCAAGGCACGATGCTCGGGCACATGACGCGCTGGTATTCGAATGCCGAGTCGTTGCGCATGGCTACTGCCACGAACGGACAGTTGCTCGCGATGGCGGGCGAGCGCAATCCGTATCCGCACAAGCTCGGCGTGCTGGAGGAGGGCGCATACGCGGATCTGCTGATCGTGGCGGGCGACCCGCTCCAGGACATGACGCTGCTGGCCAACCCCGATCAGAACCTGAGCCTGATCATGAAGGATGGCCGCGTCTACAAGGACGCGTTGAAGGCGTGACACTGTGGGGCGCGGGCTCGCGGCGTCACCAACGTACTTAAAAAACAGCCGAAAACAAACGGGTCGCGGTCGCGATTTGGCACGCAAATCGAGGGCGAAATATCCCGCGCAGGCGTTCCGAACGCTGCGCTCATGGCGTATCAGCCACAGTCAGCCACACGATTTCTGTATCAAGATGTCACGGCGCGGGGACGCATCAAGCGGGCCCATCTGCCTGCGCAGCGCGGCCATCATGGCACGCCCCGAGCGGCCCCAGCGGGGGTCGAAATCCCGCCTGTCCTTATCCGCCATCTGGCCGATTATGCCGGTTGAACTTCGCGGCGAAGTAGCTCATATTCAAATCGACTATTTGTTACAACCGTCCAACGATCTGCGCAATAGAGTAGAGACTACAGCGAATACTTCGAATCCGGGCCGCCTGGTTGCCTCCGCTGCGACGCGCACCAGCCGCCGGTAGCCAACCCGAAACCATCCTGTCAAAGCTTCCATGCCTGCAATGTTCAACGAACCTGGCCGATCCAAGTCTGGTCCGTGGGGATGTCCATACTGCGGGACCGGTTTTAATGCGCCACTGATGATCTGTCCTCAGTGCGGCGCGAAGCAGCTTTCCTCTGGCCCGCGCACGTCGCCGGCCAGCGAATCCGTCGCGCCCGAATGGCACGATGGGTTCGCGCGCCATGCGCGCACGCAGTGGAACCCTTCTGCATTCAGCTTCAGTGGCGGCGCGCCGCGCGACAGCGATTACGAGCCGCGCGATGAGGCGCCTCGGGCGCCGCGCTCGTGGTTGCCCTTCTATGCGATTGGCAGCGTAGTGTCGATCGCGTTCCTGCTGACCGCGTACATGATTTCGCACCGGACCGAGCGCGAGCCGACCCCGGGCGCCCAGATCGTGGAGGGTGCGATTCTCGGACCCAAGGCCACACCGGCCGCGCACGACTCGAAGCCGCATACGGTGCTCAGCGCGCCGCCCGTAGCCGTCGCGCAGTTGCCGCCTCCGGCTGCCAGTGTGCCGCCGCCTCCGGTCGCGAGCGTCAAGCCGCCTCCAGCCAATACCGCGCCGCCGCCCGTGGTGGCCCATGTCGCGCCGCCCGCACCGGTGCCGGCGCCTCAACCGACGCCTGCTCAAGTGCAGCCGCCGCGTACGGCGACCGCTCGCGCGGAGACCGCACCACCGCCGAGCGCTGCGGAAGAGCGCGCGCTCGCTGCAGCGAAGGCCAAGGCAGACAAGGCCAACGCGGAGAGGATTGCCGCCGCGAAGGCCAGGGCAGACAAGGCGAACGCGGAGAAGGTCGCGGCCGCGAAGGCCAACGCAGAGAAGGTCGCCGCAGCGAAGGCCGCCGCCGATTCGCGGGCCGACGTCTCGAGAAGTCTGGCGATGGCGCGCGCGAGCCTCGACAAGAACAGCCTCGGGCCTGCACGCAGTGCGATCAATTCCGCGCTCGCGGCACAACCGGGCAACGGCTCCGCGCTGCAAATGCAGGCCGAATTGACGTCGCGCGAAGATCAGCGCGATTCGTTGCTTGGCTACGCGCGGCTTTGCGCGCGCGATGGGCGGTGGGTGTGCGCCTGGCATAACGCGGGGCACGCACTGACCGTCGATTCGTCGAGCGGCGAAGCGCGGGAGATCCTCTCGCGTTCGATCGCGGCTCAGGGAGCCGGCAACATGGCACAGGGCGCCGGCCACGTGGCACAGGGCGCGGGCCCCCCCGCGGCCACGATGAGACAGGTGGACTCGGGCCCGCCGGGGCCACCGATCGATCCCAACTGACGATATCCAAAGCGCAGACGCGGGTGCGTGACGCGAGTCATGCACCCGCGCTAGCGTTGCTGGCTGCCCTGTTCGCTGTGGTAGCCGACCAGCCAGTCGCTGAAGTTGCGCACGCGTAGTGTCTCTTGCACTTCGGGACGCACGTCGAGCCAGTATCCCGAAGGTCCCACCACTTCCACTTCGCACAGTTGCACGAGCGTGCCGTTCTCCAGTTCGGGCGCGATCATGTGCCGGTCGGCAACGGCGATGCCCAGACCCGCCACCGCCGCGTGGATCACTTGATCGAGCGTGCTGAACTCCAGTTCTCCGCGCGGCGCCATCTGCACGTCGAGCGCCGCGGCTTCGAGCCATGCTTCCCAGACCAGCAGGCGCCGGTCGATATCGAGGATATAGAGCCACGGATGCTGCGCGAGGATCTCGCGCAACGCGTCCTGATCGGCGGCGGGCTGGCTGAACTCGCGCGCCGAGCCGACCAGCACGTGGCGCTCGCGCATGAGCAGCGTGCTCTGGCCGCCCGGCAGCGGTTCCATGCCGAAGCGGATCTGGCAATCTTCGTTGCGCTCGGTGCCGTGCAGCGGCCCGTATTCGTTGGTGATGGAGATGCGCAAGTCGGGGTGGCGCACCTGGAAGTCGCGCAGGCGCGGCGTGAGCCAGCGCGTGGCGAGCGTGGGCGCGGCGTTCAGACTGAGCAGGCTGTTCGACGGATCGGCGCGAATCGTGTCGAGCGTATGGGCGATGCTGTCGAACGCGGCCTGCAGCGTAGGCAGCAGACGCTTGCCCGCGGCCGTGATTTCGAGCCGGTGATGATGCCGCATGAAGAGCGGCGTGCCGAGATAGTCTTCGAGCAGGCGAATCTGGCGGCTGATCGCCCCCTGGGTCACGTGCAGGTTCTGCGCTGCCCGGGTGAAGCTGAGCGTGCGGCTCGCCTCCTCGAATGAACGCAGTGCCGATAAAGAGGGTAGGCGGCGCATGCAAGCCTCGCGATGCAGAAGCGTCGGCGCATTGTCGTTCGCGCCGGCGCATTTTCGGTGATAAGGACAGCGTGGAAAACGTTAGAACGCGTGCGTGATGCCCACGCGGGCGACGGCCTGGTTGTCGGTGCCCGAGGGGTTGAAGCCCGTGATCTGCGCGTTGTCCGCCGAGCCCGCCGCGTGCTGGTACACGCCCATCGCATAGAGCGAGGTGCGCCTTGACAGCGCGTACTGGCCGATCAGGTTGACCTGGTGATACTTCGGCGATTTGTCGGTGGCGTGGTCCTGGCCCACCGTGTAGGTGTAGCCCGCGCCCACGACGAACGCGGGCGTCACGGCATAGGTACCCGCCACTTCGAAGTTCTGGAAGTGCAGGTCGCCGCTGCCGGTGGCCGAGGCGAAGTCTACGTTCGAGTAGTTCGTCATCAGCTTGAGGCTGCCGATCACATACGACGCGCCGGCCGAGAGGATGCCCTGATAGCGTGCGTTGGCGAGCGCGTCGCCGAAAATCGAGTTCACGAAGCTGCCGCCGCTGCCATACCCGGCCACCGCCGTGATCGGATCGTTCACGCGCAGGTAGCCGACGCCCGCGCTGAAGGAGGCGAGCGTGTAGGCCGCTGCCGCGCTATACGAGGCGTTCTTCGAGAACTGGCCCGCCTGGCCGCCGAACGAATAGTGGCCTTCGAACTGGAAGCCGGCGAGCACCGGGCTCACGTATTTCACGGCGTTGTTGACCGGGAACCCGTTGTCGAGGTTGTCCATGTCGTTCGGGTGTGCGAAATACCAGCCGCCGTAGTTGCCATTGAGAGAATACGGCTCGATCAGATCGACGGTGGCGTCCCATTGCTTGCCGAAGGTGATCTGGCCGTATTGGTCCGACTTGAAGCCGACATACGCGTTGCGCGAAAACGCGAGACCGCCGCCCAGACCGCCCGTCGCCGCGTTGAAGCCGCTTTCGAGCCGGAAGATCGCGGCGTAGCCGCCGCCCAGGTCTTCGGTGCCGCGCAGACCCCAGCGACTGCCGGCGGGCACGCCGCTTTGCATCTGCACGAGCTTGCTGCCGGTGCCCGGCACGAGCTGGCCGTTCGCGCCGTTTGCCACATTGCTGGCGTAGTCCACACCGAGGTCGATGAGGCCGTACAGCGTCACGCTGCTTTGGGCGTGCGCGCCCGCCGCGGCCAGCGCCAGCAGCAGCGCCGCGAGAATCTTCTTATTCATTTAAGTCTCCTTATCATGGAGCCGCATTGCGCGGCCCGGCTTTTCTCGTTGGAATCGTTTTATCTCGTGGGGCGCGTCGCGCTTACGCGCCAAGCGACTTCTGCACCTTCTGCGCGACATCGGCGGGCACCCAGGTCTTCCACATCTCGGGGTGCTGCTTGAGGAACTTGAGCGCTTCGTTCTGGGCATCGACCTTATGCTCGGTCATGTCGAGAATCGTCGTGTTCAGGAAGTCGATGGGGAAGTTCACTTTCGAGAAGAACGCCATCACGTCGGGCTCGGCCTGATAGAACGGTGTCGAAACGCCGATCTTCAACTGCGAGACCAGATACGACGAGGCGCATGGCTGTGCGCTGTTGGCATCGCGCAGCGTCTTCCAGCACGCTTCGTTGAACGGGGGCATCTTGAGCTGAACGAACTTGTACTTCGCCATCAGTGCGGCCGGCTCCCAGTAGTAGGTGAGAATCGGCTTGCCGCGCGCGTAGGCCGAGGAGATGGCCGCGTCGAGCGCCGCGCCCGTGCCGGGGCGGAAGTTCGTGTAGGTGTCGTCGAGCTTGAGCAGCTTGAGCAGGCGCGTATTCACGCGTTCGCAGTCCCAGCCCGAGGGGCAGTTGAGGAAGCGGCCGCGATCCGGTTCCTCGTCATCGACGAAAAGGCCCTTGTATTTGGGCAGATCGCTCACGGACTGAAGGTCGGGCGCGCTCGCCTTGATGCCGCGCTTCGCGTCGCCGTGCACCACATAGTCGGGCACGTACCAGCCTTCCTTCGTGCCGCCCGGCAGCGTGTCGCCCACGAGCTTGACCGAACCCGCCTTGACCGCGCCGGCGATGATCTCCGAGCGGCCCGTCCATTGCTCGGACCAGATCTGCAGGTCGTTGCGCGAGAGCGCCGTTTCGGTGGCCGCTGTGCTGCCCGGCACCGTGTCCGTCTGGCAGCTATAGCCGTTCTTGAGGATGTAGCGCAGCACTTCGCTCGTGAAGTTGCCGCTTTCCCATGTGACGCCAGCGAAGCGCACGGGTTTGCCCGCGCTGCACCAGGTGCCGGCGGCGTGCGCCGGCAACGCGGCGAGGGCGAGCGGGGCCGCCAGGCAGGCTGCGCGCAAGAGGGTGGTGAAGCGTTTCATTGTGTGTCTCCGTTTTATTGAAATGTTTCGGAATGCTTTAGATGGGGCTGGCATCTGGTTCGTTGCTGCGGCCCAAAGAGGTTTCAGTCGTAACGGCTGTCGTGTGCGCGTGTCGCGGCGAGCATGGCTTCGTCGAGTTCGATGCCAAGTCCTGGCGCATCGCTTAGCTCGATCCAGCCGTTCGCGTCGATGTCGATCACGCGCTTGATCGGGAAGTCGCGCCGCGCCGGCGTCCATTCAGGCGGGTCGTACGGAAACTCGACGAACGGCGCGTGCGCAGCGCCTGCCACGACATGCAGGTTCGCCGCGAGGCCAATGCCGTTGCCCCACGTATGCGGCGTGAACACCTTGCCGTGCGCCTCGATTTGCGCCGCGAGCCGCCGCGCGCCTTCCATGCCGAGCGTGCAGACGACATCGGGTTGATAGACGTCGAGGCAGTCGTGCGCGAGGAGCGCTGCGAACTCGTGCGCGTCGCGTGTCATCTCGCCGCCTGCGATCCGCACGTCCGTTTGCTTGCGCAACTGCGCGTGGCCCGCGTAGTCGCCGCGATGCAGCGGCTCCTCGACCCAGTACACGCGATGCTTTTCGATCTGGCGAATCACGGCGAGCGCTTCGTCGGCGCGCCACGGCGCCTGGGTGTCCCACGGCATGCGCCAGCCCTGGTTGCAATCGACCATCAGTTCGATGTTCTCGCCTGCGGCTTCGCGCACGGCGGCGAGCGCGGCGAGATCGTCGGCGAGGGTCGGGCGGCCGAAGCGCACCTTGAGCGCCGGGAAGCCGCGGGCGACGGCATGCTCGGCCCACTGCGCCATGCCGTCGAGCGTGCGATGCACGCCCGAGGACGCATAGGCCCGCACGCGTTTCGATCGGCCGCCGGCCATTTGCCAGCACGGCTCGCCGCGAATCTTCCCGGCGAGGTCCCAGAGCGCGACGTCGAGCGGCCAGAGGCGCCCCGCGTGGAAGCTGAGGTTCTCGAGCACTGCCGAATGCCGCGCGAGGTCGAGCGGGTCGGCGCCGATGAAGAGATCCCGGTAGTCGTCAAAGCCGTACATCGCGTCGCCGGAGCCGATGCCAACGCGGCCTTCGCTATCTTCCACGCGGACGATCGTCGCGGGGAAGGCGCGCCGCGGGCGGCTGTCCCACGAGGCGGGGAACGGCGGGTCGAGCGGCAGCCGGTGCTGGCTCATGGTGATGCGTGCGATGCGATTCGTCATGGCGCGTGGGGCGCCGCCTTGGGCGCGCAGCATTGCGTGGCTTACGTCTGAAGATACGCATGCGGCGCGCCGTGGGCGGGCGATTGTCTCCTTGGCCTTGTCAGGCGTTACGGCATCCTAGAGGGTCAATTTCGTGCACTCAATGAAGTCAATTGAAGTAAATGACAGCCTTCATTTCCGCGGATTGGGCGCGATAATGACGCAGCCGTCGCGCCGTGCTGCGGCGTGCTTATCTCCTTCGGGAAAACCATGAATGGCTGGATGCCCACGCTCTCGCGCAGCAGCGAACCCAAGTACCGGGCGATCGCCCAGGCCTATTCACAGGCCATTCACGGCGGCCAGATGCTGCCCGGAGAAAAGCTGCCCGCGCACAGGCTGCTCGCGAAGAAGCTCAGCGTCACAACCGGCACGGTAAGCCGTGCTTATGCGGAGCTGGAGCGCGGCGGTCTCGTGGTGGCGCGCGTGGGAGACGGCACCTATGTGGCCGAGCCCGACGCCGACGGCGCGCGCATCCAGGACCGCACGCGCACCGTGCCCGAGTCCAGCGAGCGGGCCGCCGCCGCGCAGGTCACGGCGGGTGCGCCGGGCGTCCATGCGCCGGGACGCCTGATCGATCTCGGTCAGAACGTGCCGATGCCGACCGACGAAGCCTTCCTGCTCACGCAGACCTTGCGCGAGCTGGCCACCGACGAGCGCCTCGCGGGCGAACTGCTGCTTTATCAGCCCGAAGGCGGGCGCCGCTCGCACCGCGAGGCGGGTGCGCGCTGGCTCGCGCGCATGGGCTGCACGGTGGCTGCAGAGCGTGTGCTGGTGACGCAGGGCGCGCAGCACGGTCTTGCCTGTGTGTTGCGCGCGGTGCTGCGGCCAGGCGACACGATCTTCGCCGAGGCGTTGAGCTATCCGGGCATCGTCGCGCTCGCGCGGCAGTTGCGGCTGAATCTCGTCGGCATCGAAATCGACGAAGAGGGCATCGTCCCCGCCGCGCTCGAGCGCGCGTGCGGGCTGCTCGCCCCGCGCGCGCTCTTTTGCGTGCCGACGCTGCACAACCCGACCACGGCGACGCTCTCCGAAGCGCGCCGCGCGCAGATCGCCGAGATCGCGGTGCGCCATCACCTCGTCGTGATCGAGGACCTCGTGCCCGCCGCGTTGCTCGACGCGCCGCCCACCCCGCTCGCCGCGCGGCTGCCCGAGCACGGCATCGTCATCAGCAGTCTTTCGAAAGCAGTGGCGCCGGGTCTGCGCGTGGGCTATGTGCAGGCGCCGCAGGACTGGGTCGGCAAGATCCTCGCGGTGATACGCAGCGACTGCTGGATGACGTCGCCGCTCGCAGCAGAGATCGCGGCGCGCTGGATCGTGGACGGCGAGGTCAATCGGCTCATCGCGCAGCAGCGCGCGCAGGTGGACGCGCGCCATGCGATCGCCGCCGAAGTGCTGGCGGACTGGACGTATCGCACCGATCCGGCGAGCCCGCATCTTTGGCTGCCGCTCGCCGAGCCCTGGCGCGCCGCCGAATTTTCCGCGGCGCTGCGTCAGGCCGGCGTGCTTGCGAAAACGGCGGACAGCTTCGTGATCGGCCGCGGCTCGGCGCCGCACGCGGTGCGCTTGAGCCTCGGCGGCGCGCGCAGCCATGAGGCGCTGCGGGAAGGGCTCGAGTTGCTGGCGCGCACGCTGCGCAACGGGCCGGAAGGGCTTTATTCGGCCTGACGGCGCGCCTTTCGCTTCCGCGCGGCGTTACTCCGCGATGAACGAGACCGTGCGCTTGCGCCGTTCGTCGACCGAAAGCGCGAACACATCGGGCCGTGCGTAGTGGCCCACCACATCGAAATCGTAGCGGGCGCGCGTGAGTTCGTCGGTATCGATCTCGGCGACGATGAGCCCGGTTTCACCGCGCAGCGGGCCGGCCAGCACATCGCCGAGCGGCCCGACGATCAGGCTGCCGCCGTTGATGAGCGGCCGGTTCTCGTCCCAGCCCGGCACTTCGACGCCGAGCGCCGCGGGCGAAGGCTGCACCTGGCACGCGCTGATCACGAAGCAGCGTCCTTCGTGCGCGATATGGCGCATGGAGCATTGCCAGATGTCGCGCTCATCCACGGTGGGCGCGCACCAGATCTGCACGCCCTTCGCGTACATCGCCGTGCGCAACAGCGGCATGTGGTTTTCCCAGCAGATGGCCGTGCCCGCGACGCCTGATTCCGTGCGAACGGTCGGCAGCGTCGAGCCGTCGCCTTGCCCCCAGATGAGCCGTTCCGTGCCCGTCGGCATGAGCTTGCGATGCTTCGCCACGAGCCCCTCCCCCGGATTGAAGAACAGCGCGGTGCAAAAGAGCGTGCTGCCGTCGCGCTCGATCACGCCGATCACGAGCGATGCGCCGCAACGCGTCGAAAGCTCTGCGAGCGCTTCGGTTTCCGCGCCGGGCACGTCGACCGCATTTTCGTAGTAGCGCGCGAATGCCTCGCGGCCTTCGGGCAAGCGGTAGCCGAGGCGCGTGCCGAATATTTCTCCCTTCGGGTAGCCGCCGAGCAACGCCTCGGGCATGACGACGAGCTTCGCGCCCGAGGCGCGGATCTGCGCTTCGAACGAGAGAATCTGTTCCAGCGTGTGCGCTTTGCCGGCGGCGGACGAACCGATCTGCAGCGCGGCGACTTTCGACTTGGCCATGATGGCTCCCAGGGGTTGGACTGCCCACATCTTTCCACGGCGATAAAATCGCGAGAACGTATATCGATACTATGAGATATGAACCACTTTGATATCGCCGGCGTGGACCTGAATCTGCTGAAGATATTCGAGGCGCTGTTCGAAGAGGGCGGGGCGAGCCGCGCCGCGATTCGCCTCGACATGACGCAGTCGGCCGTGAGCGCGGCGCTCAGGCGTCTGCGCGCGCTCTATGCGGACACGCTGTTCGTGCGCACCGGCCGCGGGCTCGCGCCGACCTCGCGTGCGCAGGAGCTCAAGCCCGTGATCAGCGAAGCGCTCGACCGTTGCCGCCATAGCCTCGCGATCGCCTCGCCCGATGCCACCACGTTTCACGGTCGCGCGGTTTCCATCGGGCTTTCGGACGACTTCGAAGTGGCTTTCGGCCGGCGCATCATCGAAACGCTGGAAACCAGCGCGCCGGGTCTGCGCATCATCTTTCGCCAGACGCACAGTCAGATCGTCGCCGATGCGCTTGCCAATCAGGACATGGATCTGGCCGTCGCGGCGGGCGGCTTCGCTTCGCGCGGGCTGAGTCACCGGGTGCTCGGCGAGGGCAGCTATGCGTGCCTCGTGGACGACGCACCGCGCACGCCGCGGCGTTTGACGCTGAGCGACTACGTGTCGAGAGGGCACATCCTGGTGTCGTCGGGCGGCGTGGTCGGGATCGTCGACGAAGGGCTCGCCGCGCGGGGCCTGAAGCGCAATGTCGTGGCCTCGACGACGCATTTCGCCGCGTTGCCCTTTCTGCTCAAGGGCACGCGCAGCGTCGCCACGATTCCGCGCCACGCGGCCGAGGCGATCGCGCGCGTGACGGGCCTGAAGCTGCTCGAGTGTCCGATCGATCTGCCGCGCTATCCCGTGGAGCTCGGGTGGCGCAACAGTTCGCTGCGCGACGCCGCCATCGTCAAGGTCCAGGCGGCCATCATCGCGTGCTTTCCGGCAAAACACTGATCGACACGCATGCGCCATTCGCGTTGAATGGGCGGGCACGAGATTTGCGTCGACGTACCGATTTCCCGGAACGACGATAACGACCATATCGACGGACTCGACAAGGAGTTTCTCCGCATGCGCGCAATGCCTTTCCCCGACGGCTATACGATCGAGTCACATTTGCAGGAACCGCGCGACCTGCGCCGAGTGCCCATTCATCCCGATCACTGGTATCCGCTTGCCTGGTCGCGCGAACTCAAGCCCGGTAAGACGCTGGGCACGCATTTCGCCGGCGAGCCCATCGTGCTCTTTCGCACCGCGTCCGGCGCGGTGCACGCGCTCGAAGACCGCTGCGCGCATCGCCAGGTGCCGCTGCATGCGGGCGTGGTGGAGGGCGAGTCGCTTCGCTGCGGCTACCACGGCTGGACCTACGATTGTTCGGGCCAATGCGTGGACGTGCCTTACCTCGGCAGGGAGCGCCTGCCCAACGGCGTGCGCGCCTATCCGTGCCGCGAGGCGCACGGCATGATCTTCGTCTTTCCCGGCAACGCCACGCTCGCCGAAGCAACGCCGCTGCCCGTGCTGGATTCGGTCACGGACAAGGCATACAAGACGCGCCGCTTCGGGCAGGAGGTGAAGTGCCACTACTCGTTCATGCACGAGAATCTGATGGACATGAATCATCAGTTTCTGCACCGCCGCCAGATGGGCCAGATGCGGGCGCGTTCGCTTGGCCGGCGGCGTGGCGAGAACTCCATCGAAGTGGACTATACGTTCGCGCGCATGGCGGGCAAGCAGCCCGCAGGCGAGGCGCTCGTGTTTGGCGCGAGCAAGAACCGCGCGGACCCGAGCGACCAGAGCGTGATGACGATCCGCACGGAATATCCGTATCAAACGCTGAAAATACGCTCGGGCGACGACTCGCTCCTCATGGACCTGTGGATCGTTTATGTGCCGCTCGACGCACGGCAGCGCACGAACCGGACTTTTGGACTCCTTTCGATCCGCCGGCCCGCCATTCCCTTCCTGCTCGATGCGGCGTGGCCGCTGCTGGTCTGGTTCACGGAGCGCATCTTCAAGGAAGACCGCACCATCGTCGAACTCGAACAGGCCGCGCACGACAACCAGGGCGCCGACTGGAATCACGAAGTGTTTCCTGTCATCAACGAATTGCGCGACCTGCTGCGCGATTGCGGCGCGCGCACCGTGATTCCCATTCGCGAGATGATCGAGGCCGACGCCTGAGGCGAAGGTGCTTTGACGCGCGCCGCCTTGCGCTCGCGTCAGGCCGTTTTGCGGGCGCGCGGTTTGGTAGGCGCCTTTCTCTTCGCGTTGCCCTGGTTGAATTCGATCGCCGCGCGAATGAGCGCTGTGAGCGCGCGTTTGTCGACCTTGTCGCCCTCGAGATAGTCGATGGCGCGTCGCGCGTTGCCGTCGAGCCCGGCGTTGAACAGCTGCTTCGGGTCGGGCAGGCTCGCGCCGTACAGGAACGTGAGCTTCACCTTGCCCTTGTGCGCGTTGCCCACGGCGATCATGCCGTCCCGATACCACACGGGGCTGCCCATGTATTTCCATTCCTCGACGATTGCCGGGTCGGCTGCGAGAATGGCCTCGCGTATCGCGACGAAGGTTTCGCGGCGCCAGTCGGTGAGTTCCGCGATCAGCTGGTCAATCCGTTCCGATGGGGTCATTCGCGCTCCGTGCTTGCATGACTTCCTGTTGTCGGGCAATCAGGATCGTAATGTAGCACCGAGGTTGCCAGGTCGAAGCCATGCAGGCAACCGAAGCAATCGTTAAGTGTTGGTCGTCGCGCTCGAACCGGGCGTCTTGGCGGAGGTGGATGCGTTGTGCGCTTCCGGCTCCATGAGGGAGATGGTGAAGAAGCTGCCCATGACCGCGGAAAGAATGATGAAGATCGATGCGGCATCGACGAGGAAGCCGAAATAACGGAATACGAGGAAGCAAATCGAAAGCGTCAACAAGTTAAGCGTAAGACCGATGATCGCGGAGGCCTTCGGCACGGCGCGCATGAAGACGGCAAGCCGTGAATCGTTGCGCGGCACATACCAGATGAAGAACAGGCCGAGCGCGAGGATGAAAACCGTCTCACACCAGATCAGCCAGTCCGGGCGCTGCAGGAATCTGCCCTCGAAAATCGTTTCGATGACCTGCGCCTGAATCTCGATGCCGGGCACCAGTTCGCCTAACGCCGTTGTGCGCATGTCGGTCAAGCCCGTGCCGGTGAGGCCGACGAGAATCAGCTTGTTGCGGATGCGGCTCGCATCGACCTTGCCCTGCAACACATCGCGTGCGGAAACATAACGCTGCTGCGTACGCGCAATCGAGGCGAAATGCAGCCAGATATCGCCGTCGGGCTGCGTGGGCACCCGCACATCCGCCACGCCGACCGCGCGCACGCCGGATGGGCCCGCGAACACCTCGATGGCTGGCGAGCCGGTGGCCACGCGCAGTATCTCGATGGGCAGGCTCGGCACAAGTTTGTCGCCAAGACCCAGCACGAGCGGAATGCGCCGTACCGTGCCCTGTTCCTGTGCAACGTTGAGCATGGCCTGGCCGTGGGCGGCGCCCTGCAATTCGGGGAGGCTCGCGAGCACGTAATTGAAGCGGTGAACGTTCGCGAGGGCGTCCGGGCCGTGCACGAGCACGGGGGCGCTCAGGATGTCGGTGCGCGTCGTGGAGGTCGCGTAGTCGAAGGCCGCTGCGCCGAGAATCGAAGGCGATGCGCGCAACGCGGTCGCGAGAATGCGCTCATGGCTGGGCAGCGCGCGCAGTTGCGTAGCGAGCGCGGCCTCCGAGGCGGGCAGATTGTCGGCCACGATGCCAGGCGAGGTCTGGTCGGGCTCGGGCATGTAGATGTCGAGGCCGATCGCCAGCGGTCTGTTCGCCTCGATCGCATCGACGAGCCCGGCGAGGCGGTTGCGCGGCCACGGCCATTGGCCGAAGGTTTCGAGCGTCTTGTCATCGATCTCGACGATGGTCACTGGCTGCGTGGCCGGCACGCGAGGAAAGCGGCGCTGGTAGTGGTCGAAAAGAAGCTGGCGTGCCGAGCCGAAGGTGTCGGGCAACACGGTATCGAGCGTGTCGAGCAAGGCCGGCCGCGCAATATCGCCGGGCCATTCGCTGCACAGGTTGATGAACAGAAGCGTCAAGAGCACCGCGAGCGCCCAGGGGCGCCCTTTGCGCGCCCGCATCATGCGCCTGAGGAAGGCGATGCATGAGTTGCGGTAGCGTTTCATGGTGGCATGGGATCGATGAAGCGCATCGCGGATCGATACGGATTACTGAACGGTGATGACCGCGCGACGGTTTGCCTGGTTGGGCACGCCGTCCGCGGTATGGACGAGCGGCTCGCGCTTGCCTCGGCCTGCAACTTCGATCTGCTGCGCGGGTATGCCTGACTTGACCAGAAACGACGCCACGCTTTGCGCCCGGCGCATGGAAAGCCGGTCGTTGAACTCCTGGGAGCCTGCCATATCGGTGTGGCCGACCACCGTGAGGTGAGGCGCGGGCCAGTTCGCCAATACCTTTTTCAACTCGGCGACGGTGGCCGCGGACTCGGGCGCAAGTTGCGTGGCGGAGTCGAATACGAAGTTGATCGTGAACGTTCGGGGCCTGGGCGGCTCTGCGGCCAGCAGGTCGCCGTACTGGGCATCCACCGCGGCTTTGTTGCCGGCGGTTTGCTCGATCGCACCGCTTTTCGAAACATCGGCGCGCGTGTAGGCCTTATTGATGACTTGCGTCTTGCCGCCGTTATGCACGATCACGTTGCCGACGCTGCCGTCCGGGTTGGGCAGGAGCGTGATCTTGTCGGGCGTGCTGCACGCGCAGAGGCACGCGCACAGCGTGAGCGCCATGCATTGCGGCAGGCAGTGTGCGGCGTTCGTCGTCTTCAATGATCGGTCTCCCCGCTTCCTCCCACCTCGATGATGAACTCCGTGCCGCGTACGCCGAGTGTGGTGGTGGGCGTGCTGTAGCGCACGGCTTCCGGATTGGCCTTTGCGAGCTTGCCGTCGACCACGGCGAGCGAGCCGCGCTTGATGCTCACGTCGAGCGCGCCGTCGTAGGTGGTGGTATCGAATGCGAACTTGTTGAGATCGAGAATGGAGTTGGCGCCCTCGGTCAGCAGCGTGTTGTCGCGCAGGGTGATGCCGACGGAAGACGCGGGGCCGGTCAGGACGCGGTCGCTCGCGAACACCTCGCTGCCGACCGCGACGCCGACCGGCTGACTCGCACGCTCGATATGCACCGAGCCTTTGATCGTCTTGACTATGCCAATTGCATCGGCTGCGTGCGCATCGAAGGCTGGCGGGCACCCGCAGGCGAGAAGCAAGGCATATTGGATGGCTTGGCTACGCACTGGCGATACCGTTTGGCGAAACGAACGTGGGGGCTCGCGCCGGGTCTCTCGGGCACCCGGCGAGGATAGTGACTCCGCGCGGCCTGCTCCGTGCGCTAGCGCACATAATGCAAGCGCACTCAACGTGCGCCAGAATCGGCAAAACTCGGCCGATGCCCGCGCAAGGGCCTGCCTGCTTTCAGTGATCGTGCCTTACCTGCGCCATCACCGGCTGGCTCGCCTTGCGGCTCAGCATCAGCGTCACCACCGCGGAAAGCGCGAGCGTCGCGCCAACGACGTACAAGCCCGCGGCATAACTCCCGGTCTGGGTTTTCAGCCACCCGATCACGGCGGGCCCGACGAATCCGCCGAGATTGCCGATCGAATTGATCATGGCGATGCCCGCTGCGGCCCCGGCGCCGGAGAGGAACATGCTGGGCATGGCCCAGAGCGGCGCCTTGGCTGCGCTGATGCCGACATTGACCACCACAAGTGCCAGCACGATCATCAGCGCGGTACTGGCCTGCCCCGCGAAGACGAAGCCCACGCATGCCAGGACGCAGGGAATCACGACGTGCCAGGTGCGCTCTGCGGTGCGGTCGGAGTGCCGCGCCCAGAGAATCATGGCGACGACCGCCACGATGCTCGGAATCGCGTTCAGCAGCCCGGTTTCGAGCGCGCTGAAGCCATATTGCCGGATGATGAGCGGCGCCCACAGGCCCAGCGTGTACAGGCCGGCCGAGGTGCCGAAGTAGATCAGCGCGAGCGCCAGCACGCGCGGGTCGCGCAGGGCGTTCAGCGCCCCGGCTGTGTGGCCTGCGTGGCCTTCGCGCGTTCTCGCTTCGTCGGCGAGCTTTGCCATGAGCCAGTCGCGTTCTTGCGGCTTCAGCCAGTGTGCTTTCGAAGGCGCATCGGTGAGAACTTTCAGGACCACGAAACCGAGCAGCACAGCGGGAACCGCTTCGATCACGTAGAGCAGCTGCCAGTTGGCGAGCCCGAACAGGGTCGGCAATTGCATGAGCGCGCCGGAAATCGGCGAACCGAGCGCCGTCGAAATCGGCGCCGCCGCCATGAACCACGCCGCGGCTGCCGCGCGTTGCTTCGTCGGGAACCAGAGGCTCAGGTAAAGGATGATGCCGGGGAAAAAGCCCGCCTCCGCCACGCCGAGCAAAAAGCGCAGCGCATAGAAACTGGTGGGGCCGGTCACGAAGGCGGACGCCGCCGAAACGATGCCCCACGTGACCATGACGCGCGCGATCCAGATGCGCGCGCCGACGCGGTGCAAGATGAGATTCGAAGGCACTTCGAACAGAAAGTAGCCGATGAAGAAGAGGCCGCCGCCGAGGCCGAACGCCGTGGGCGAGAGGCCGATCGCCTTGTTCATCGTCATTGCCGCGAAGCCCACGTTGACCCGGTCGAGAAAGCTCACGAAATAGAGCAGCATGACGAACGGGATGATGCGCCACATGAGCTTGCGCGTGACGATTGCTTCGGTATCCGAATTCACGTGTCTCCTCCCTGGAGGGTTCGGCGGGGGCATGCGGGTATTTTTGGTGTCACGCCCCCGTGTCTGCTTTTTTTAACGGCGCGCTAGCGCTCAGGCAGCGACGGCCGCCTTCTCGACGAGTTCGCACACCGCGGCCGTGACCTGCGCCGTGGTCGCCTTGCCGCCCAGGTCGCCGGTGTGCAGCGCGGGGTTCGCGGTCACGGTCTCGATGGCCTGCATCACATGAGCGGCGGCTTCGGTCTCGCCGAGGTGCTCGAGCAGCATCACGACCGACCAGAACGTGCCGATCGGATTGGCGAGCCCCTTGCCCATGATGTCGAAGGCCGAACCGTGGATCGGCTCGAACATCGACGGATAACGCCGCTCGGGATCGATGTTGCCGGTCGGCGCAATGCCCAGGCTGCCCGCAAGCGCGGCGGCGAGGTCGCTGAGAATATCCGCGTGCAGGTTGGTCGCGACGATCGTATCGAGCGAAGCCGGGCGGTTGACCATGCGCGCCGTGGCGGCGTCCACCAGTTCCTTGTCCCACTTCACGTCCGGGAACTCCTTCGAGATCTGTTGCGCGATCTCGTCCCACATCACCATGGCATGGCGTTGCGCGTTGCTTTTGGTGATGACCGTGAGCAGCTTGCGGGGGCGCGACTGCGCGAGGCGGAACGCGAAGCGCAGGATGCGCTCGACCCCGGCGCGCGTGAGAATCGAGACATCGGTCGCGGCTTCGAGCGGATGCCCCTGGTGCACGCGGCCGCCCACACCCGAATACTCGCCTTCGGAGTTCTCGCGCACGATCACCCAGTTCAGGTCTTCGGGCTTGCAGCGCTTCAGAGGCGCGTCGATGCCGGGCAGGATGCGCGTGGGCCGCACGTTCGCGTACTGATCGAGGCCCTGGCAGATCTTCAGGCGCAGGCCCCAGAGCGTGATGTGGTCGGGCACGTCGGGGTCGCCCGCGGAACCGAACAGAATGGCGTCCTTGTTGCGGATGGCGTCGAGCCCGTCGGCCGGCATCATCACGCCGTGCTGGCGGTAGTAGTCGGCGCCCCAGTCGAAGTTTTCGAATTCGAACGCGAAGCGCTGCGTGGTTTTCGCAAGCGCTTCCAGCACTTCCTTGCCCGCGGGCACGACTTCCTTGCCGATGCCGTCGCCGGGAATGGTCGCGATGCGATAGGTCTTCATGTCTCGTTCCTGTGAAGTGAGGCCAGTGTGGGTTCACTTTACCGAACTCCCGGTTCAAAAACCGGTGCTAGACTCAAAGCATCCTTAACTTGAATTCACAAGTGGCGACCGTGACCGACACCGTTCTACCCGCCGATCTTGGCTTTTTCTCGACGCTCGCCTCCTCGGGCAGCCTGAGCGCCGCCGCGCGCGAACTGGGCCTCACGCCCGCCGCCGTGAGCAAGCGGCTCGCGCAAATGGAGGAGCGCGCCGGGGTGCCGCTCGTGAACCGCACGACCCGCCGCATGATGCTGACGCCAGAAGGCGAGGTGTACCTGGAGCACGCGCGCCGCATTCTCGACGAGATCGACGAGCTGGGCGAGCTGCTGGGCGGCTCGAAGAAGCATCCCAAGGGCTTGCTGCGCGTGAACGCGACGCTCGGCTTTGGGCGCAGCCATATCGGGCCCGCGCTTTCGCGTTTCGTCGCGCAGTATCCACAGGTTTCCGTGCAGCTTCAGCTTTCGGTCATGCCGCCGCCGCTCACGGAAGATTCATACGATGTCTGCATCCGCTTCGGCGAGCCGCCCGATACGCGCGTGATCGCGCGGCGTCTCGCAGCGAACCGGCGTTTGCTCTGCGCTTCGCCCGCCTATCTCGCGAGCCGGGGCACGCCCGCCACGCCGCACGACCTCGTGAAGCACAACTGCATCAGCATTCGTCAGGGCGACGAAGCCTATGGCGTGTGGCGGCTTTCGCACGAGCGCGGCAATGCGCGCAAATCGGAAGCCGTCCGGATCAATGGCAATCTCACGACCAACGACGGCGAGATTGCCGTGAAGTGGGCGCTGGACGGGCATGGCATTTTGATGCGCGCGGAATGGGACATCAACGAGTATCTGGCGGACGGGCGGCTCGTGGTCGTGCTGCCCGAGTATGAAACGCCCGGTGCGGATATCTACGCCGTGTATGCGCAGCGGCACCAGTTGTCCACGCGCATTCGGGCTTTCGTCGACTTCCTCGCTATCGAATTGAGCAAGTCGCAGCGATATCCAGTAGCCCGAAGCGCTTAGCGATGCTTCATGTCGCCGCCGTGGCGATCACGGCGGCGAGGCGCTCCGCGGCCGCTTTCATTTGCGCGCTGAGAAAGCCGCCAAAGCCCAGGATGAGCCCGGGGCGTGCGGTGCCCGCGGCGAACATCGGCGACGCTGCGCGCACCGCGATACCCTCGTTCGCTGCAAGCCGCACGATCTCGTGATCGTCCAGCCTCGCGGCGAGCCAGAGCACGAGATGCATGCCCTGATCGCCGGGCTCGATCCACGCCAGTTCACGGGGCAAAAGCGCTTCGAGCGTTTCGATCAGGCTGAGCCGCTGCTCGGCATAGACGTTGCGCACCTTGCGGACGTGTCGCTCGAGGTGCCCCTCGGTCATGAAGGCGGCGAGCACGTGTTGATCGGCCGTTGGCGGATGGCGGTCCATGAGCACGCGCGCGCCGCAGAACGCATCTACGAGGCTGGGCGGCACGACGACGTAGCCAAGCCGCAGTGACGGAAACAGGATCTTGCTGAAGGTGCCGAGATACACCACGCGATCCGGCGCGAGGCCCTGAAGCGCCGGAAACGGAGAGCCCTCGTAGCGCAGTTCGCTGTCGTAGTCGTCTTCGACGACCCAGCCATGGGCCGAGCGCGCCCAGGCGAGCAACGCCGCGCGCCGCGCCATGCTCAGCGGCATGCCGAGCGGATATTGATGCGAAGGCGTGACGAACGCCACGCGCGCCTTCGGGGCCATGCGAATGCCGGCCTCGACGTCGAGACCCTCGGCGTCCACGGGCACGCGCACCATGGCGTCGCGGTAGGGCAGGCTTTCGAGGATGGCGGTGACGCCACGATAGGCCGGGTTCTCGACCCACGCCTGGTCGCGCGGCCCCAGCAGCACCTGGCTTGCGAGAAAGAGCCCCTGCTGGGTGCCGCTCGTCACGATGACCTGATCCGCTTCGCAGCGCACCGAGCGGGACTTGCGCACATAATCGGCAATCGCTTCGCGCAGCGCCAGTGCGCCCAGCGGGTTGGCATAGCCGGTCGGCGAGGCGGGGCCACGCGCGCGCAGGCGGTTGCCGAGCCGGCGCCAGATGTCGCCGGGCGCGGTCAAGCCCGTTGGCACCGAAATGGCGAACGGCACCGGAGGAAGCGGCTTGAACTCGCGTCCGATCCTGGCGAACGTTTCGGCGCGCTCCGGCAGCCCGGCTTGCGCCGCCTGCGATGAAGCCACGCGGGGCTCGCGCGCGGGCGGCTCCGCCAGTGCGAGCGCCACGCGGGTACCTGCCCCGGCTTTCGATTCAAGAAAGCCTTCGGCTATCAGCTGTTCGTAGGCCTCGACCACCGTACCGCGCGCGACCCGGAGCGAAGCGGCGAGCGCGCGCGTGGAAGGCAGCGCATCGGCGGGCCGCAGATCGCCTTTGCGCACCGCTTCGCGCAGCGCCTCGGCCAGCTGGCGGCTGAGATTGCCGGCCTCCCGGTCCAGCGTGCCGAACGATGGCATCTCAGCGGCCTGTGCGGTTCTCGGCATGATTCTGGTTCACTGGATTATGAATAAACTGGATCTATAGAATAAACCACTTTTGCGGCAGACTCGGATTTGTGGCGGCTGCGGCCGCGCTCGCCCATCACCTTACGAGCAGGGACAAACGCATGTACGTACCAGCCCATTTCGCCGAAAACCGCAAAGACGTTCTGCACGATTGCATCGCCCAACATCCGTTCGGCACGTTGGTCACGCAGGGCAAAAGCGGGCTCGATGCGAATCACATCCCCTTTGAACTCGCGGCGGGCGAGGGCGAGTTGGGCGTGCTGCGTGCGCACGTCGCGCGGGCCAACCCGGTTTGGCAGGACGTGGCGAACGGCGACGACGTGCTCGTGATCTTCCGCGCGGGCGACGCGTATATTTCACCGAACTGGTATCCGAGCAAGCACGAGGCGCACAAGCAGGTGCCGACCTGGAATTACGTCGTGGTCCATGCTCACGGGCGCATCAAGATTCTCGACGACGAGCGCTACGTGCGCGGCGTGATTGGCCGCCTGACGCGCACGCACGAAGCCACGCAGCCCAAGCCCTGGAAGATGGCCGATGCGCCCAAGGACTACACGGACACGCTCGTCAAGGCGATCGTCGGCGTGGAGATCGAGATCACGCGTCTGGTCGGCAAGAGCAAGCTCAGCCAGAACAAGGAAGAGCGCGATATTCGCGGCGCGGGCGACGCGCTCAAATCGAGCGGCGAGTCGCGCATCGCCGACGCCATGCTTGCCGCTGCCGACGCGAAGGCGCAATAACGCGCACCCGCGCACACGAGGGCACCGTCATGGCAAACGACCCTTCGCTCGCGCCTGGGTTCTCAGGCATCGATTCAGCGAGCCTGCCATGGGTGCCCTCCCGCTTCGCGCCCGGCGTGGAGGTCAAGAACCTCGGCAAGGCAGACGGCCGCGCGATGCAACTGGTCCGGTTCGCTGCAGGGGCAACGTTCCCTGATCACCGCCATACGGGCCCGGAGTTCATCTACGTACTCGAAGGCGAGGCCGTGCAAAACGGCCGGCGGCTCACTGCGGGATACGTGGGCATTGCCGAACGGGGCACCGTCGACGCGGGATTTCATAGCGACACGGGCTGCGTGTTCCTGCTCGTTTACGACCTGGACCAGGTGTTCGACGAAACCTGATCGCCACACAGGCTCGCGGGGAAACACGGGTAAACCACATTCCAGGCGCTTGAAGAAAATCTTCACACGCCTATTCAACTAGTATTTAATAAACCGGCGCGGCAGTGAGCGACGGGTCACGCGCGTCGCCGTGACCTGACCCTGACGGTACGAGGCCGGAACGATGAATCCCCACGAATACGAAATCCACGATGCGCGCTTTCGCATGCTGCTGCAGCCCAACGCGCAGTTCGAGAAGCTCGCGGGCGGCTGCATGTGGGCGGAAGGACCGGTGTGGTTTCCCGCCGGCGACTTTCTTGTCTGGAGCGACATTCCCAACAACCGGATGATGCGCTGGGTGCCCGGCATCGGCACGGGCGTGTTCCGCGCGAACTCGAATTTCAGCAATGGCAACACGCTCGACCGCGAATGCCGGCTCGTGACCTGCGAGCACGGCACGCGCCGCGTCACGCGCACGGAGCACGACGGGCGCATCACCGTCATTGCCGACCGCTACGAAGGGCATCGGCTGAATTCTCCCAACGACGTGATCGTGCATTCGGACGGCTCGATCTGGTTCACCGACCCCGACTACGGCATTCTCGGCGACTACGAGGGCTTTCGCGCGCCGAGCGAGATCGGCGCATGCCACGTATATCGCGTGGCGCCCGATACGGGCGTGGTGCGGCGCGTGGCCGACGACTTCATGAAGCCCAACGGGCTCGCCTTCTCGCCCGATGAATTGCGGCTCTATGTGGCCGACTCGGGCGCATCGCATATCGAGAACGGTCCGCATCACATCCGCGTATTCGACGTGGATCCGCAAGGCGGTTTGCACAACGGGCGGTTATTCGCGGACGTTTCGCCTGGGGTGCCGGACGGCATGCGCGTGGACGAGCATGGCAACGTCTGGACGAGCGCGGGCGACGGCATCCACTGCTATGCGCCCGATGGCACGCTGCTCGGCAAGATTCTCGTGCCGGAGACGGTCGCGAATCTCGTGTTCGGCGGCCCGAATCGCAATCGCCTATTCATTGCAGCCAGCACGTCGCTGTACTCGCTTTACGTGGGCGTGCGCGGCGCTGCCTACGGAGACCGGCTATGACACTTCTCGACCCCGCCTCGCTTTCGGCCGCGCTCATTCTCCTCGACCGGCGCGACGACGTTGCCATCGCGCGCGGACAGTTGATGCCTGGCTCGACACTCTATGGCGACCATACGGTCGCGGGTATGATTCCGCCTGGCCACAAGGTCGCGCTGCGCGATATCGAGCCGGGCGAACCCGTGCGCCGCTATGGGCAGATCATCGGCTTTGCGAGCTGCCCGATCCGTCGCGGCGAACACGTGCATACGCAGAATCTCTCGATGGGCGATTTCGAGCGCGACTACGCCTTCGGCGTGGACGCGCACGACACGCCCGCCGCTGCGCAACCGGCCACGTTTCTCGGCATTCGGCGCGCGGATGGCCGCGTCGCGACGCGTAATTACATAGGCATCCTGACGTCTGTGAACTGCTCGGCCACGGTCGCGCGCGCGATTGCCGATCACTTTCGCCGCGACATCCACCCCGAAGCGCTGGAAGCGTTCCCCAACGTGGATGGCGTGGTGGCGCTCACGCACGGCGAAGGCTGTGCGCTAGCGGCCGAGGGCGAGCCGATCACGGTGTTGCGCCGCACGCTCGCGGGTTATGCGCGGCACCCCAACTTTTACGCCGTGCTGATCGTCGGGCTCGGCTGCGAGACGAATCAGATCGACGGTCTCGTGGAAGCGGAACAACTCGAGCGCAGTACGCGCCTCTCGACCATGACGATCCAGCAGACGGGCGGCACCGCGCGCACGGTGGCAGCGGGCATCGAACAGGTGCGTGCGCTGCTGGCCGATGCGAACCGCGTGACGCGCGAGCCGGTCGATGCGCGTCACCTCATGGTCGGCTTGCAGTGCGGCGGCTCGGACGGCTATTCCGGCATTTCCGCGAACCCGGCGCTCGGCGCGGCCGTGGACCGGCTCGTCATGCACGGCGGCACGGCGATCCTCTCCGAAACGCCCGAAATCTACGGCGCCGAGCATCTGCTCACGCGGCGCGCGGTGTCGCGCGAGGTGGGTGAAAAGCTGGTGGCGCGCATTCGCTGGTGGGAAGCGTATTGTGCGCGCATGGAAGCCAACATGAACAACAACCCGTCTGCCGGCAACAAGGCGGGCGGCCTCACGACCATTCTCGAAAAGTCGCTCGGCGCGGTGGCGAAAGGCGGGACGACGCGGCTCGTCGAAACCTACGAGTATGCGCAGCCCGTGCGCGCCCAGGGTCTCGTGTTCATGGATACGCCGGGCTACGACCCGGTGTCCGCCACAGGCCAGGTGGCGGGCGGCGCCAACCTGATCTGCTTCACGACGGGTCGCGGCTCGGCATACGGCTGCGCGCCTTCGCCGTCGCTCAAACTCGGCACCAACAGCGCGCTGTGGCGACGCCAGGAAGAGGACATCGACCTGAACTGCGGCCGCATTCTGGACGGCGAGCAAAGCGTGGACGAGGCCGGTGCTGCGATCTTCGAGCTGATGCTCGCGACCGCCTCCGGGCAGCGCACGAAGAGCGAACTGCACGGCTACGGCCAGAACGAATTCGTGCCCTGGCATCTGGGGGCGGTCATGTAGAGCGGGAGCGATTCGAACAGGCGCCGCCATTCACTGGATAGACGGCGCCACATTCAGAAGGAGTGCTTTCGATGAAGGAAAAATCGCGCTGGCTGGTCATTTTCTTCTGTTTTCTGGCGATAGCGGTCAACTACATCGACCGCGCCAATCTCGCGGTAGCGGCGCCGCACATCATGAAGGACCTCGGCATTGGTCCTGCCGCCATGGGGCTGCTGCTCAGCGGCTTCTTCTGGACTTACGCCGTGATGCAACTGCCGTTTGGCTGGTTCGTCGACCGGGCCGGCGCGCGCATCGCATTGCCGTTCGCCGTGGGCTGGTGGTCGGTGTTCACCGCGGCCACCGCGGTGGCGGGCGGCTTCGCGGCGATGTTCGGCTGCCGGCTCATGCTCGGCGTGGGCGAGGCGGGGGCGTATCCGTCGTGCGCGAAGCTCGTGAGCCAATGGTTCTCGCGCGATGAACGCGCGCTCGCCACGAGCATCTTCGACAGCGGCTCGCGCGTGGGCTCCGCACTCTCGCTGCCGCTCGTGGCCGCCATCATGGCCGCGTGGGGCTGGAAGGCGTCGTTCGTGATTACCGGCGCGCTCGGGCTCGTGTGGATCCTGGGCTGGATCGTGATGTACCGGGAACCCGAGGCGCGGGCCGCACTCGACAAGCCGCGCGCCCCCGCGCCGGCCGCCGCCTCGATACGCTGGAGCGGCCTGTTCCGCTACCGCACCGTGTGGGGCATGATGCTCGGCTTCTTCTGCCTGAACTTCGTCATTTACTTCTTCATTACGTGGTTCCCGAGCTATCTCGTCGAGGCGCGCGGTTTCTCGCTCAAGTCGCTCGGTACGCTCGGCACCTTGCCCGCCATCGCCTCGATACCGGGCGGCTGGCTGGGCGGCTGGCTTTCCGATGCACTCGTGAAGCGCGGCTGGAGCCTGACGGCTGCGCGCAAGACGTGCATCGTCGGCGGCATGCTGCTTTCGTCCGTGATCACGCTAACCGGTGTTGTTCAGGATATCTATGTAATGCTCGCACTCTTCGCGATTGCTTATGGGAGCCTCGCGGCCGCGGCGGCCAGCATCTGGTCGCTGCCTGCCGACGTCGCGCCCACGCCGCGGCATGTCGCTTCGCTGGCGGGCATTCAGAACTTCGCGTCGAATCTCGCAGGCATCGCGCTGACGACGTTTACCGGCGTGATGCTGCAGCTCACGCGCGGCTCGTTCACGATTCCGCTCGTGGTCGCCGGTGGGTTTTGCGTGCTCGGCGCGGTGAGCTATCTTGTGATTGTCGGACGCGTCGAGCCGCTTGAGGCTCCCGAGGCCAGCCGCGTCGACCAACCGGCTTACGCGCCGCGCACGTAAGCACGTAACCACGAAGGCGCGGCCTCTTACTCCGCCGCCATACACAGGGTCACGTACATGTCGAATGCCGCTGCTGCAAAAGGTTCAGAAGTCGTTATCGAGGCTCGTGCGCTGCACGCCTTCGTCGTCGCCATCTGGCGCGCGGCCGGCAGCGAGGCGCGCGAGGCGACGCTGGTTGCCGATCATCTCGTCGAAGCCAATCTCGCCGGGCACGACTCGCACGGCGTGGGCATGATTCCGCGCTATATGCTGTCGTGCCGCGAAGGCGAGCTCAAACTGAACGCGCACGCGCAGGTCGCGCGCGACGCGGGCGCGGTGCTCACGATCGAAGGCGGGCGCGGTTTCGGGCAAGTCACGGCCTTCGAGGCGATGGAACACGGCATCGAGCGCGCGAAATCGCTCGGCGTGTGTGCACTCGGCCTGCGCAACGCGCATCACATCGGACGTATCGGGCACTGGGCGGAGCAATGCGCGCGCGCCGGGCTCGTGTCGTTCCACTTCGTCAACGTCGCGGGCGATCCGCTCGTCGCGCCGTTCGGCGGCATCGACAGGCGCTTCGGCACCAATCCGTTTTGCGCGGCGTTTCCGCTCGAGGGGCGCTCGCCGCTGGTGCTCGACTTCGCCACGAGCGCGATTGCGGCGGGGAAAGTGCGCGTGGCCTACAACAAGGGCGTGGATGTGCCAGCCGACGCCCTGATCGACAGCGACGGCCGCCCCACGCGCGATCCGGGCGCGCTGTTCAGCGATACGCAGCACGGTGCGCTGCGCGCTTTCGGCGGCGCGGTGGCGGGCCATAAGGGTTCGGGGCTCGCCGCGATGTGCGAAATTCTGGCGGGCGCGCTCTCGGGCGGCTTCACCACGCGCGAGCAAACCATCGTCTCCACGCACGCGATCGTCAATTGCATGACGTCGGTGATCGTCGATCCGGCGGCGTTCGACGCGCCCTCGCGCGAGCACGAAGCGCTTGCGTTCGTGGAATGGCTGAAGGCCACGCGGCGCGCAGCGGGTGTCGACGAGATCCTGCTGCCCGGCGAGCGCGAGGACGCGACGCGGCGGCAGCGCGAAGCGCAGGGCATTCCCGTGGATGCGACGAGCTGGTCGCAGATCGTCGATGCCGCGCGTATGGCGGGCGTGACTGAGGCGGAAATCGCGGCGTGCGAGAGCAGCTCGCGTTAACTGCCAGGCTAACTACGTTCCGCTCACTCGTCGCACTTCACCTCGTTTTTGGGCGCGACGATGATCACCGGGTAGGTGCCGCGATCGAGTTCGACGCGCACGACGATGGCGGTGGTGGCAGGGTCGCTATCGTCGTACACGCTCACCTTCTCGTTCTTCAATAGCGTGACGCCGGTGCAGCCGGACGCGTGGCTGTCGTCGTCGGCGATCTTGCATTGAATCTCGTTGTCCTTGAGGTAGCGAATGCGGTCGCGGTCGGGCGTGGCCAGATAGTCGCGCACGCTTTGCGCCGAGCCTGCCACGCCCGTCACATAACCGATCGCGCAGTCGCGCTTCGAATTCGAATCGCCCGACGACGTCTGGGCAAGGGCGGGCGTTGCGACCAGCGCCATGGCAGCGAAGGCAGCGAGGACCGGCGAGAGGGTAGGACACTTCATGAGTGATCGATTGCCGCAAAAGTGGAAGCGCCGATTTTAACGCCTGCGCGATATCCGCTAAGATCGACGCGGAATTCACAGAGCGAAGCGACCGCAAGCCAGAACGCGCAATGGACCGAATCGACGCCATGAAGGTTTTCGTCGCCACGCTCGACGAGGGAAGTCTCGCGGGCGCGGGCCGCCGGCTGGGCCGCTCGCCCGCCGCGGTGAGCCGGGCCATTGCGTTCCTCGAGGAGCACACCGGCACGGCGCTGCTGTACCGCACCACGCGCACGATTCGCCTGAGCGAGGCGGGCGAGCGCTATGCGCTGGCATGCCGGCGCATTCTCGCCGATCTCGAGGAAGCCGACCTGCTCGCCGCCGACGAACGCTCCGCGCCGCGCGGGCTGCTGGGCGTCACGGCGGCGGTGGCCGTGGGCGAAGAAGTGCTGCGCCCGATGATCGAGGCGTTCATCGACCGCAACCCCGAGGTGTCGATCCGTCTGCACCTGCTCGACCGGCCCGCGAGCCTCATCGACGAGGGCATCGACGTGGCGTTGCGCATTGCGCATCTGCAGGATTCGACGCTCGTCGCCATCCCGGTGGGCGAGGTGCGGCGCGTGGTGGTCGCCTCGCCCGACTATCTCGCCACGCATCCGGCCATCGAGACGCCCGCCGATCTCGCGAGCCACCCGATCATCTCGATGACGCATTTCGGGCTCGACTCGTGGAGCTTCCCGGCGGCGCGTCAGACCGCGCTGCCCCAGGTCGTGCAATTCTCGCCGCGCTTCATCGTGAATACCATACGCGCGGCGCGGGCTTCGGCCGTGGCAGGGCATGGCGTCACGCGGCTCTTTTCCTATCACGTGGCCGAAGAGGTCGAGGCGGGCCGGCTCAGGATCGTGCTGCGCGACAGCGAGCATGGGCCGCTGCCCGCGAATCTCGTCACGCCGCACGGGCGCCTGTCGGTGCCTAAGGTGCGCAGTTTCGTCGATTTCGCCGTGCCCCGGCTACGTGAGTACTTCGAGCAGGCCCGGCGCATTACCGACGCCGACTGAGCACATCTTCACCATTCGTTCGCCTCACGGAAGAATGACTTACGTATCGCGGTGATTCTCTCGCTGCGCGATCTAACCTAGACTGGCTCCCATGTTCAGCGGGTGCTTCATTGCATTCGCTCCTGGGAGTCGCAATGCATCAAGCCGTCTCGAATCCGTCCGCGCCTGCGGCCTGCAACGCGGTCTCCGCCACGACGAGCTTCGCCGTGATGCAGGCGGTTGCCGCGTACGGCCTGTCGTTCGTGTTCTCGTCGAGCGGCGGCAACTACCTCGCGCTGTTCGCGCTCGGCGCCGCGGCGCTCGGGCTCGCGCTCTTCGTCGATCTCTTCTCTGCGTTGAGGGCCAAGTGAATACCACTGTTTCCTCGCCCGCGGCTGCGCTGCGGCAGTCAAAGCCGCAACCGCGCGGCTATTCGGAGCGCAATGCGCAGTACTGGCGGCGCAATCTCGTCGTGTGCGTGATCGGCTCGTTCACGACGCTCGTGAGCCTCAGCATGCTGCTGCCATTCCTGCCGCTCTACGTTCGGCAGCTCGGCGTGAGCTCGCAGTCCGCCGTGATCCAGTGGTCGGGCGTGGCATTCGGCGCGACCTTCCTCGGCACGGCGCTCACCGCCCCGATCTGGGGCCGCCTTGCCGACCGCTATGGCCGCAAGCCCATGCTCGTGCGCGCGGCCATCGGCATGGCCGTGGTGATGTCGATGATCGGCGTGGCGCACAATGTGTACGAGCTCGTCGCGCTGCGTCTGATCGCCGGCCTCGTAGGTGGCTACGCGTCGGCTTCCACGGTGATGGTCGGCACCCAGGCGCCGCGCGAGCGCGCGGGCTGGGCGCTCGGCATTCTTTCCACGGGCGCGCTCGCGGGCAATCTCGTCGGGCCGCTGGTGGGCGGCGTGCTGCCCGGGTGGATCGGCATTCGCGGCACCTTTTTCGCCGGCGGCGCGATGATCGCCGTGGCGGCGCTCCTGACCATCTTCGTCGTGAAGGAAGAGTTTCATCCAGAAAGCGACGCGAAACCGCACGCAAGCAACGCGGCGGCCGGTTCGGGCAGCGGTGCGCGCCGCCCCGACTATGCGGTGGTGGCCGCGCTGCTCGTGACCGCGATGATGGTGCTGCTCGCCAACATGTCGATCGAGCCCGTCATCACGGTGTATATCGGCAGTCTGGGCGTGGGCGCGGCGCATCTCGCGCGCGTGGCGGGCGTGGTCATGGCATGCTCGGCGCTTGGCAGCATGCTCACGGCGGCGCGCCTCGGCGCACTGGCCGACCGCTTCGGGAGCTGGCGCGTGATCGTCGCCTGCCTCGTGCTCACCGGGCTCGCGATGGTGCCGCAAGCGTTCGTCATACACTGGTGGCAGCTCGCGGGCCTGCGCGTGGTGATGGGCATGACGCTCGCGGGGCTCTTGCCTTCCATCGGCAAGCTCGCGCGGCAGTCGGTAGACGAAAGCAAAACGGGCCGCATGCTCGGCTATTTGCAGTCGGCGCAATTCAGCGGCCAGGTGGTGGGGCCGGTGATCGGCGGCGTGGTCGGCGTTCACTTCGGTCTGCACGCCGTGTTCTTCGCGACCGGCGCGCTGCTGGTCGCATGCGGCGGACTCGCGCACTGGGCGCAGCGCCGCGCTCACGCTTGAAACGGGAACGGATCCGGAGGGAACGCAACATGAGCACTCAAGTGGACCAGCGGGCGTTGCTGCGCTCGCTCGGCATTCAGAAGCCGATCATCCAGGCGCCCATGGCGGGCACTACCACGCCGGCGCTGGCCGCCGCCGTGTCGAATGCGGGCGCGCTCGGTTCGCTGGGCGTGGCCGCGATGAACGCGGAGAACGCCCGTCGCGCGATCCACCAGACGCGCGAGCTGACGGCGAAGCCGTTCAACGTCAACGTGTTCTGCCATCGCCCGGCCACGCCCGACGCGGCTGTGGAGCGCGCGTGGCTCGACTGGCTCGCGCCGGTGTTCGAGCAATACGGCGCGAAGCCGCCTGCCTCGCTCTCGGAGATCTACATGAGCTTCGTCGTCGACAAGGCCATGCAGTCCATGCTGCTCGAAGAGAAGCCGGCCGTGGTGAGCTTCCATTTCGGCCTGCCGCCCGATGCGGTGATCGCCGAGCTCAAGCACGCGGGCGTCCGGTTGTTTGCGAGCGCAACGAGTCTCGACGAAGCGGCCGCAGCGGTGGAGGCGGGCGTGGATGCGATCGTCGCGCAGGGTGTGGAGGCGGGCGGCCATCGCGGCGTGTTCGATCAGGACGCCCGCGACGACGGCCTCGGCACGTTCGCGCTCACGCGCCTGCTGGTGAGCGAATTCGACGTGCCCGTGATTGCGGCGGGCGGCATCATGGACGGCGCGGGCATCGCGGCCGCGCTCGCGCTGGGCGCGCAGGCGGCGCAACTGGGCACGGCGTTCGTGGCCTGCCCGGAGAGCGCGGCCGACGAAGGCTATCGCGCCGCCTTGCTCGGCGACCCCGCGCGCCATACGACGTTCACCTCGGCAATCTCGGGGCGGCTTGCGCGCAGCATCGTCAATCGCTTCACCGCGCTTGGCGAGGACCCGAAGGCGCCGCGCGTTCCGTCTTATCCGATCACGTACGACGCGGGCAAGGCGCTGATCGCGGCTGCGAAGGCCAAGGGTGAATTCGGCTACGGCGCGCAGTGGGCGGGCCAGGCCGCGCCGCTCGCGCGCGCGTTGCCGGCGGCGGAGCTGGTGGCGCAACTGGAGCGCGAGACGCGCGAGAGCATCGCACGGCTGCAGTCGGTATGGGCTTGAGCGGCATTTGATCGACGCAAACGGGAACATCGGCACGCGCGATGGATGCGCGTGCCGATGTTCCTTTAGGCGGCGGAAAAGACGGTTTCAGGCAGGCAGAATCTGCGCGATCACCACGAGTTCGACGGGCAGATCGAGGGGCAGTCGCGCATGCGAGAACGCGGAGCGCGCGTGCCCGGCCTTCTCGCCGAGCGCGGCGGCGAAGAGATCCGATGCGGCGTCGAGCACGGCAGGCTGCTCGAGAAAGCCTTCTGGCCTTGTAGTTGCCGAGCGGTTGCGGCGCGACGGCCAGAGCGAGACCGAGATCGGCAAGTTTTTGTTCGACGGACACCATGTTCTCCTCGAGTGGCGATGCGTATTCGCCTCATGTTGGACGCATCAGAATAGAACTAAAGCATCTGGCGCGAGCTGGAGCCATCAGGAGAAAAGGGCATGCAACGCAAATTCGACGATCTGCTGCTGGGCAGCATCGAACTGTTCTGCCAGGCGGCGGAGCTGGGCAGCTTCACGCTGGCGGCCAATGCGGCGAGCGTCACGCCCGCCGCGGTGAGCCGGTCCGTGGCGCGGCTCGAAGAGCGGCTCGGCGTGCGCCTGTTCGTGCGCACGACGCGCCAGATTCGCCTGACCGATGCGGGGCGGCGCTACTTCGAGCAGTGCCGCCAGGCGCTCTCGCAACTCGTGGACGCGGAGCGCGAAGTCACGGGCGAACAGACCACGCCGGCTGGCGTGCTGCGCATCAGCATGCCCACGCCCTACGGGCACTATCGCGTGCTGCCGCTCTTGCCGGCGTTTCGCGAGCGCTATCCGGAGGTGCAGGTCGACACGCATCTGAGCAACCGCAACATCGACTTCGCCGACGAAGGCTTCGACCTGGCGATCCGCGGGCGCGCGCCCGCCGATTCCAACCTGGTGGCGCGCAAGCTGGAAGACGCGGAGATGGTGGTGGTGGCCACGCCCGCCTATCTGAAGCGCGCAGGCGTGCCGAAGACCGTGGCGGATCTGCAGTCGCACGAATGCATACAGTTCGAACTGCCAAGTAGTGGGCGCCATCTTGCCTGGACGTTCGACGGCAATGCCAATGAAGATGGCGACGTGATCACGAGCGGAAGTTACGGAACGTCGGGCGACGCGCTCGCCGGCGTAACGCTCGCGCGCGCGGGAGCGGGGCTGTTCCAGACGTATCGCTTCGTCGTCGCCGACGACCTGCGCGAAGGCCGGCTCGTGGAAGTGCTGCGAGAGGAGGGAGGGCGTACCCGGCCGTTCATCCTGCTGTATCCGCACGCACGTTATTTGACGTCGCGGGTGCGGGCGTTCGTGGATTTTCTGGTGGAGCAGCTTTCGGCGCCTGCGGTTTCGCCAAAAGCGAAAATCGGAATGGCAAAGCGTTGAAGCGCGACTAGCGGAATAGCCTCGCCACTGGATCGTTTACGCAAAACGCGGGGCGCGCGAAGCATGGTGCGTTCACTGGCCGCGCGAGTCGTCCTGGCGTCCGGACCGTCCCCGCGAGAAGGAGGTGTCAGATGAAAGCTTCCCCCGCGTTGTCTGCATGTCGTTCATACTTCGGCCGGAACCGGGCGGCGTTCGTGCCGCGACTGCGTCATCTCGCGATGGGCGCCGGGCTCTTCGCCCTGACGCTTGGGACCGTGCGCGCCGACGGCCTGCAGGCGATCCTGCCGCCGGCCTTTGCGACTTCATCGACCGTGCCGTCCAATGGCGACGTCAATCCGTACGGCATCGCATTCGTACCGTTCGGCGTGCCCTCATGGAGTACGCTCAAGCCCGGTGACGTGGTGGTGTCCAACTTCAACGCGAAATCGAATCTGCAAGGCACCGGCACGACGATCGTGAAGCTCGTTCCGAATAGCCCGCCAGTGACGTTCTTCCAGGGCGCCAACCTTGGTCTCACGACGGCGCTCGCCGTGCTGCGAAGCGGCTTCGTACTGGTGGGCAACGTGCCGACCACGAACGGCAAGGACGTCATCGCGCCGGGCTCGCTTCTCGTCATCAATCCGCAGGGCCGGCTCGTCAAGGAACTGAAAGATGCGCGGCTGCTCGACGGCCCCTGGGACCTCACCGTGCTCGACGGCGGCCAAATCGTGAAGGTCTTCGTCTCGGACGTGCTCGACGGCACCGTCGCCCGGATAGACCTTGCGATCGGCGAGGACGGCGTGAAGGAGTTGCCCTCCTCGACCATCGTCGCTTCGGGCTACATGCATCGCACCGATCCGGCTGCGCTGGTCGTCGGCCCGACGGGCCTCGCCTATGATGGCCAGCACGACGTGCTCTACGTCGCTTCGACAGGCGACAACGCGGTATTCGCCGTCTACGGCGCGGCGGGTGCGAATCATAGCGGCGGAGTGGGGCGGCTGATCTATCAGGACAATACCCACCTGCACGGACCGCTTGCCCTTGCGCTCGCGCCCAACGGGCATCTCGTCACGGCCAATGGCGACGCCGTGAACGCCGACGCGCAACAGCCCAGCGAGATCGTCGAATTCACCATGGACGGCCAGTTCGTCGCGCAGATGTCGGTCGATCCCACGACGGGTTCCGCGTTCGGGCTCGCATTTGGCATGGACAGCCAGCACCACTCGCAGTTCGCCGCCGTCGACGACACTACCAACGCGGCAACGGTCTGGACGTTGCGCACGGGTAACTGATCGCCAACAATGCACGTCACTGCCCACGGCTCGCCCCGCAGCACAGGGGTGAGCCGGGCAATGGCAATCGATGAGCCGCATCGCGGCGAGCGACCTTGCGGCTCTTTGGTTCTCTGCCGAACAAACGCGGGTAGATCGCGCACGTCGAGCCGCCGGGCCGAAACCGGATGCGGCATACTGGAAAGCGAACCACGCGTTTGTTTTCGCAGAGAGCCGCGATGATCTTTCGCCAGCTTTTCGACCCCGTATCGTCTACCTATACCTACCTGCTCGGCGACCCCGAAAGCGGCGAGGCGCTCCTGATCGACCCGGTCTACGAGCAGGTGCCGCGCGACCTCGCGCTGCTGCGGGAGCTGGGCTTGCGCCTGCAGGCGACGCTCGATACCCATGTGCACGCCGATCATGTCACGGGTGCGTGGCGTTTGCGCGAGCGCAGCGGGAGCCAGATCGCGCTCGCCGACGCGGTGGGCGCCGAGGGCGTGAACCGTCCGCTGCGGCACGGCGATCGCATCGCCTTCGGCAAACGGTATCTGGAAGTGCGCGCCACGCCTGGTCACACCAGCGGCTGTCTGACCTACGTCCTCGACGACGCGAGCATGGCCTTTACCGGCGACAGCCTGCTGATACGCGGCTGCGGCCGCACCGATTTCCAGGGCGGGAGCGCGGAGCAGCTGTTCACTTCCGTGCGCGAGCAGATTCTCACGCTGCCCGACGACTGCCTGCTCTACCCGGCGCACGACTATCGCGGCATCACGGTCACGAGCGTGGCGGAGGAGAGGCGCTTTAATCCGCGCCTGGGCGGCGACGTCGATCTCGGCGACTTCGCGGGCTACATGCACAACCTGAATTTGCCGCACCCCAAGCAGATGGCCGTCGCGGTGCCCGCCAACCTGCGCTGCGGCAAGCCGGAAGGCGACGCGCCGATCCAGGAAACGCCCGACTGGGCGCCGCTCACGCTGCGCTTCAGCGGCGTATGGGAAATCGAGCCCATGGCGCTACTGGAGCATGCGGCGGCGCTGCAGATCGTCGACGTGCGCGAGGCGCCCGAGTTCATCGACCATCTCGGCCATCTGCCCGACGCGAAACTCGTGCCGCTCTCGCAACTGATGTCGCGCATCGACGAGCTCGATCGCGACCGGCCGGTCGTGGCGGTGTGCCGCTCCGGCGTGCGCTCCGCGCAGGCAAGCGTATTGCTGACCAAGGCGGGCTTCGGCAAGGTGGCCAATCTCGCTGGCGGCATGTTGCGCTGGAAGGCCGAGGGATTGCCCGTCGCGCCGTGCAGTCCGTGATGACGCCCTGGAGGAGACGAACATGACAGCCCACGACTTCGCCGAGTTTTCCTGGGATGAGCAGGAAGACGTCAAGGCTGTGCTCGCGAGCCGGGGGCTCGACCTGGGCGAGTTCCGGATCTCGGACAACGAGAAAACCGCTGCCGGCGGTGAGCGCGCGGCGATTCGCCAGGTATCCGTCACCCGGATCGCCAACGGCAAGACGGCCACCTACGACACCGATCACTTCGCCCCGTGGATCACGGATTTCGACGAAGCGCTGCAGGCCGGCGAGTTCGACGACTGAACCCCATGGAGCGCCGGCGCCGATGACGCCGACGAGGCCACGTACGGTCCTCCGCGCATGGCCGGCGTACACTCGTCCCCTTGGGAAAGGAATCGGAAACGAGGAGCCAGGCTTGCCATGACGAACGCCACGGTGACTGAGGGCCGGAATGATCACTGGCTCGTCGCGCGGCGCGATGCGCAGACGGGCATCGAGAGTCTGCGCGCGCATTTCAGCGGCCACGCTTACGATCCCCACGATCACGACGACATGCTGATCGGCTATACGGAGCAGGGGGTGCAGCGCTTTCAGTGTCACCGGTCGCTGCATACGAGCGTGCCGGGCCGCGCGATCCTGATCGAACCGGGCGCGCTGCACGACGGCCACGCGCCCGAACCGGGCGGCTTCACCTACGCGATGCTGTACCTCCCGCAGCCGTGGGTCGAGTGTGCGGCGCGCAGGCTGAACATCGCGGGCCTGGGCGGCGTGGCGGCCGCTTTCGGCCAGACGCTCGTTGACGACCCGCGCCTGACCGAGTCGATCCGCCGGGCGTTTCTTGCGCTATACGGCGAGGAAGGCCGGCTCGCGCGCGACGAGGCGCTCGACTGCTTGCTGGAGCGCCTGGGCGGCCATCTGCTCGATACGACCGCAGCGGCGCGCCCCGCTTCGCCCGCCCTTGCCCGTGTGCGCGACCTGCTGCACGAACACATGAGCGCGAACATCGGGCTCGACGAACTCGTCGATAGCTCGGGCATCGACCGGTTTCGTCTGACGCGCCTGTTCCAGCGCGAGTTCGGCACGTCGCCCCATGCGTACCTGGTGCGCTTGCGCCTGCGTGCCGCGCGCAGGCTGCTGGCGGCGGGCCACACGCCGGCGCGGGTCGCGGCTGAAGTGGGTTTCGCCGACCAGAGCCATCTCGGCCGCTGGTTTCGCCGCGCGTACCGCATGACGCCGGCCGCCTACCGGCGCATGTGCGCGCGCATGGACGCGCACACGCCGGACTGAACGCATCCGGCAGGTCATGTCATATCGATTCCAGGCGCGATGACCGGCGCACACCATGACACCGCGGCGCTGCTCGGCACGCTATCGGCTCAACGCGGCCTGAGCCCGTTGCAGCCACTCGCCATTGTGCTCGCGGGCGTGACGCGGCCAGTGCTTCGCGTCGTGCACGATCTCGGCGTAAAGCTCGCGCGAGCGCTGGCGATCGGCGTCACCGGGCTGCTTTGCCAGCCAGTCGGCGAAGAGACAACGCGGAGCGGCGTCGCTCGCGCACGAGAGCGCGGCTTCGAACGCGGCGCGGGTGCCCGCTGCGCCATTCGCGGCGAGCGCCCGTGCATACAACAAGGAGGGATCCGGCTGCTGGCGGGCGACAGGCTGGAGGGCGAACAGCTTTTCCAGCGTCTCCTGCGTGGCTGCGGTATTGCCATTGGCAAACTGCGCGCGTGCGAGACCTTCGAGCAACGCGGGATCGGATGCGAACGGCCCGGTGGCCGCCGCCTGGTAGTGCTGCAGCGCTTCGACGGCGTTGCCCGCGTCGAGCAGCGCAGCGCCCAGGCGCATACGGTGCGCGACGGTCGGCGCGCGGTCGAAATCGTTGCGCGCTTCGCGCACGGCGCGGTTGGGGTCGACCAGTTGCGAGATGGCCCGGCCTGTTGCCCTCGCCCCGCGCGACTGGCGCAGGCTCGGCAGATAAATGACGAAGAAGTAGACGAGGCTGCCAAGCCCGGGGAAAAGAAACAGGATCAGCAGCCAGTACATGTTCTGCTGGTTGCGGATCGCGTGCACTGCAAAAAGCAGCGCGATGATGACGTAAAGGCTGATTCCGAAAATGCGCATTGACGAGAGGGCCCGTTGTGTTGCGTGGTTGTGTTACGTGATTGTGTTACGCGTCGCAGGCGTCGAAATGACTGGAAGCTGGCGGATCAATGGCGACGCCCAGGCAGTTTGCGCTGCAGCGACTCGAGCTTTTCAATGATACCCGCCGGCAGCTTGCGTTCGCGCGCGATCGCCATGCTATCGCGGCCTTGCGGGTCGGCGATGGACGGATCGGCTCCCGCTTCGTTCAGATTCGTCATCGCGCCATACGGCTGCCCAAAGCGAATAACTGGCGTTGGCGCCTTGCTCGAGAAGGAACGCCGCATTCAAGCAACTGCCGGATTGCGCGGGCGGCGCAATGCCCCCGCGCGTGACCGCATCCGCTGCCAATTTGCACGCAAAGATCCGGCACAGGCAGAATACGAAATTCCGGCCGACTCAAATCGGGCTGGACTCCGCGGGCGAATGGCCATGAGCGGCCGCCCGCGCAACAATCAAAAATCGAGCTTAGGGGAAGTTGAACATGATCGGACGGATTCTGGCGGCGGTATCGATGATCGGCGCTTTGGCCGCTTTGGCGGGCTGCAACACGGTCGCCGGTTTCGGGCAGGACATCACAGATTCCGCCCGGGCCGTCCAGCGCGTTCTGTGACGACTCGCTGGTCGGCAGGCCAGGAATTGAGCCCCGCGACGTGGTGCGGGTCATGAAGAGCGCACTGCCGCAATAACGCCGGCCGGTATTTCCCTTGGCAGAGACTCTCGAACCGGGTCTCTCGGCTTTGCACCAAATCGATCAGTAATCCTGTTTGAATCGACTGCACCGCAGTCATTATTCTGAATAAAAGCCATTTTTATTCAGAATAATTAAAAGCATAAATAACACCGTCGCTCATGGAAATCCCGTATAAATCCGCGTGACCCGCGAAAGCTTCGGGAAGGGTTTGAATCACTAGAATCCCCGAAACGATCGAAGTGGCGAGCATCGCGCCACCGGCCTATCCCGACGGAGACAATCAATGCAATTGAGTTTTGGCGCGCTGCGTCGAGTCGCACTCGCTGGTGGCCTGCTGTTTGCCATGGCGCTTCAAGGCGCGCATGCCGCCGACGATGCCGGCGAGAAGATCACCATCATGGTCGGCGGTATCACGAAGCTCATTTACCTGCCCGCGCGCCTCACCGAACAACTGGGCTATTTCCGCGACGAAGGGCTGAACGTCGAGTTGCTCTCGCAACCCGCGGGCGTGGATGCGGAGAACGAACTGCTCGCAGGCGCGGTGCAGGCCGTGGTCGGCTTCTACGATCACACTATCGACCTGCAGACCAAGGGTAAGGACGTCAAGGCGATCGTCGTGTTCGGCCAGGTGCCGGGCGAAGTGGAACTGGTGTCGTCGAAAGCGGCGGGCACGATCAAGTCGATGGCCGACGTCAAAGGCAAGACGCTCGGCGTGACGGGCCTTGGGTCCTCGACCAGTTTTCTCACGCAGTATCTGGCGAGCCAGCATGGCATCGCCTCCAGCGCCTACACCATGTTGCCGGTGGGCGCGGACGCGAGCTTCATCGCGGCCATCAAGCAGGGGCGCATCGACGCGGGCATGACGACCGAGCCGACCGTATCGGCGCTGCAAAAAGCCGGCGATGCAAAGGTGCTCGTCGATATGCGCACGGTCGAAGGCACGCGCGCCGCGCTCGGCGGCACCTATCCCGCCGCAAGCCTTTACGTGCAGGACGCATGGGCCCAGTCGCACAAGGCTCAGGCGGTGAAGCTCGCGCACGCGTTCGTGCGCACCATGCAATTCATTCACACGCACAGCGCCGAGGAAATCGCCGCGCAAATGCCCGCCGACTATCAAAAGGACAAGGCGCTTTATGTGAGCGCACTCAAGGCCTCGCTGCCGATGTACACCGCAGACGGCAAGATGCCCGCCGACGGTCCGGCGACCGTACTGAAGGTGCTCTCCAGTTTCAATCCCTCGGTGAAGGGCAAGCACGTGGATCTGTCCGGCACCTACACGAACGAATTCGTCAGCGCGAAATGAAGCAGGTCCGGAGCTGCCGTCCTGCGCTCGCCGTCTGGCGGTCCGGTATCTGAGAGAGCGCGACATGGTGCATAGCCTGCGTGGGCGGTTGCTGTTGTGGCTGCTGGTGCCGCTCGCCGCGTTTGTCGTTGTGACGAGTTGCGAGTCGTACGATGCCGCGCGGCAGACCGCGGATCTCGTGCAGGACCACTCGCTGCTGGATTCGGCGCGCACGATCATCGAGGACGTCGACTGGGACAACGGCTCCCTCAGAGCGACAATCCCGCCGGCGGCGTTGGAACTGTTCGAATCGCCGTGGCAGGATCATGTGTTCTACACGGTGCTCGCCGGCAATGGCCGCTTGCTGGGCGGCGCGCCGGACTTGCCGTTGCCGCGCGCGAACACCGCCGAGGTGCCTGTGTTCTACGACACCACGTATGCGGGACTGCCGATTCGCGCCGTGGCCTACGAGCGCATGCTCTACGACTCGGGCCGGGCCGAACGCGTCATGGTGATCGTCGGCAAGACGATCGCGTCGCGCGAGGCGATGATCAACGCCTTGTGGAGGCCGCAACTCGCACGCCAGTGGTTCATGCTGGCGCTCGTCGCGCTGCTCGTGCCGCTCGGGCTTACGCTCGAGCTGCGGCCGCTCATGAAGCTCAAGGACGACGTCGCGGACCGCGAGCCCGTGCAACTGGAGCCGATCCGCCCGGATCATCTGCCATCGGAACTGAGGCCGATTGTCGAGGCGATCAACCAGTGCATCGCGCGGCTCAAGGTGCATGCCGCCATGCAGCGGCAGTTCATCGCCGACGCGGCGCACCAGCTGCGCACGCCGCTCACGCTGCTCACCACGCAAACGCAATTCGCGAGTCAGTGCGACGCGAACGATCCCGCGCTTTTCGACGCACTCAAAGGTGTGCGCCGCACCAGCCAGAAAATGGCGGAGTTGACGAATCAACTGCTTGTGCTCGCACAGGCGGAATCGATGACGCAATCGTCGCCGAGCCAGACGCGCGTCGATCTCACCGAGGTCGTGTCTTCCGTGCTCGAAGAGATGGTCCAGGCGGCGGAGCGGCGCGGCATCGATCTCGGCGCGGAACTCGACGACGACGTGCACGTGGCGGGCAACACCGGCCTGCTGGCCTCGCTCGTGTCCAACCTGATCGACAACGCCATTCGCTATACGCACAAGGGCGGCCGCGTGACGGCCGTGTGCCGCAGCGAAGGGGAGCAGGTCATGCTGCAAGTGGTGGACAACGGCCCCGGCATTCCAGCCGAGGCCCGTGCGCACGTGTTCGAGCGCTTCTATCGCGTCGCGGCGGATACCGACGGCACGGGGCTTGGTCTCGCCATCGTGCATCAGGTCGCGCGCTCGCACGGCGGCTCGGTGAGCGTTGCCGCGGGGGCCGAGCGGGTGGGTCTGGTCGCGACGGTGCGTTTGCCCGTCTGGCCCGGATGAGGAGGGGTAAGAAGGACCATGAAGCTGCTGCTCGTAGAAGACAACGCCGAACTCGCGCACTGGATCGTCAACCTGCTGCGCGCCGAGAATTTCACGGTGGACTGCGTGGCCGATGGAGAAGCCGCGGACTCCGTGCTGCTCACGCAGAGCTATGACCTCGTGCTTCTCGACATGCGCCTGCCGCGACTGAGCGGCAAGGACGTGCTCAATCGTTTGCGGCGCAGGCGCAACAACGTGCCCGTGCTCATGCTGACCGCGCATGGCTCGATAGACGACAAGGTGGCGTGTTTCGGCGCGGGCGCCGACGACTACGTGGTCAAGCCGTTCGACAGCCGCGAACTGGTTGCGCGCATCAAGGCGCTGATACGGCGGCAGACTGGCGAGAAGTCGGGCTGGCTGACCTGCGGCGACCTGCAGTACGTTTGCGACACGCGCGAGTTTCGCCACAAGGATGCACCGCTCACCCTGCGCCGGCGCGAGCACTCCATCCTCGAAGCACTCATGCTGCGCCAGGGCAAGGCTGTGCCTAAGCAGGCGCTGCTGGATCGCATCTGCAGCCTGAGCGACGAACCGAGCGTGGACGCGATCGACATCTACATCCATCGCCTGCGCAAGCATCTGGCGGAATCGAGCGTGCAGATCACCACGCTGCGCGGCCTCGGCTACATCCTTCGCGTGAAAGAGGCGGTGGCGGCCTGAGCAGGCCGGCTTTATTTACGGTATTAGTGGATCTACTTAGGAATACCCATCGTTCGTGAAAGAATCGCGAAGGATTCACCTCTCTACTATTCGTCTCACCCGCTGATTCACACGGCTCGCCGAAACCGGCGAGTGATGGCAGCGGGTCCATGAAAACTTCCAACGAAGCAACCCCTGGAGACGATCTTGAAGAGAAAACAACTTGCTGTCGCTGCCGTAGGCGCGACCTTCGGCGCACTCGCAGCGAGCGGCGCACACGCGCAATCGAGCGTTCAACTTTACGGCCTCATCGACCTGAGCGTCCCCACCTATCAATCGCACGCGGATGCCAACGGCAACCACGTGATCGGCATGGGCATTGCCGGCGAACCGTGGTTCAGCGGCAGCCGCTGGGGCTTGAAGGGCGCCGAAGACATCGGCGGCGGCACAAAGGTGATCTTCCGGCTCGAAAGCGAATACCGCGCGAGCGATGGCCAGATGGAAGACCCGGGCCAGATCTTCGACCGTGACGCCTGGGTCGGCGTGGAAGACGAGCGCTTCGGCAAGCTCACGGCGGGCTTCCAGAACACCATCGCGCGTGACGCCGCGGCCATCTACGGCGACCCGTACGGCAACGCGAAGCTCACGACGGAAGAGGGCGGCTGGACCAACGCGAACAACTTCAAGCAGATGATTTTCTACGCGGCGAGCGCAACGGGCACCCGTTACGAAAACGGCCTCGCGTGGAAGAAGGTCTTCGATAACGGTATTTACGCGGCAGCGGGCTACGCTTTCGGCAATTCGACGAGCTTCGGCAATAACGCGAACTATCAGTTCGCACTCGGCTACAACGCCCCGACGTGGACGGCCTCGACCTTCTATAACCACGTGAACCGCGACGGCAACACGAACCAGGCGTTCTCGGTTGGCGGCAACTACACGATCGGCATCGTGCGCGCCAATGCGGGCTACTTCCGCTACTGGGGCAATCAGGGGGCGCTCGGCCAGCGTCAGGACAATGCGTGGACGGTCTCGTTCAAGCTCGTGCCGAAGGGCGCGCTCGACTACGAACTCGGCTACCAGCAAATGCGCACGCACAACGCCGCGTATAACGTCGATGGCAATATTCCGAACGCCAACATCGGCGCATTCGATCCCACGAGCGGGCTGCACAACGGCTTCAAGGAAACGCTCTACGGCTCGATCTTCTATCACCTGTCCAAGCGCACCGAAGTGTATCTGGCAGGCGACTACATGAAGCTGCACGGCGGCTACACGGTGGGCACGACCTTCGGTGCGACCAACCAGGTCGAAGTGACGACGGGCGTGCGCACGCGCTTCTGATCGGCCTTCTCACTCAACTTCGTAGCACGCGGGGCTCGATTCGTCAGGCGAATCGAGCCCCGCGGTGCTTTCTGCGGCATCAACCCGCGTCCACGCAGGCAACGCTCGGCGCCGTATAGGCAGAGGGGTAAGGCGATTCCGGGCCGCTCACGAGCCTCAAAGGCTGCGTGGCGAGGACATCGGCTTCCACCTGCTCGCGACGCGAGAGCGCGGCCGCTTCGCCGGCAGGCTGTGATGCGTTCACGCTGCAAAGCAGATTCCTTCCGCTCGATAACTGCACAGGCGTCTGGTAAGCCGAACCCGGCGGCGCGGCCAGCGCGCCGGCACTCCATAGCGCCGCGGCGCAAACGACGGCGCATCCTGGCAAGACGATCTTCATGGCTCACTCCTCACATTGCGGTGATCCATCTTCTGCCAACGATCGGCGCCGTTCCAGAGCGAATTCTGAAACTCACTCTTGCCATACACTCAACGGTCGGGTCGAGGCAGGCCGAGATTTCGGCCTCCGGCTCGAGCCGATTCTGAAATCTCGGATCGATGGCGGATTCGAGCCGAGTGGCGTTCCGGAAAATGGCAAAGAAATCAATGTGTTGCGGATTGTTCCAGACGTCGATGCGCGCTGGCACGGCTACTGCTTTATAGAGCTCCGACGGCCTATCCCTAATAGCCCGCAGCCCTCATTAAACAAGCACCGGAGATGCGACGCAGTCCGGTCGCGAAAACGAAGGAGACATCCCGTGCAGAACAGTGCATCCGTATCCGCCGCCTCGCAGGTCAACCAGGCGGTCCCCGAGTCATCCCAAACAACGCAAACCCGCTTCTGGCCCGAAGGCTGGTGGAAGCTGATGGAAATTCGCATCGGCATCATTCCGCTGCCGATCTACGTGATCCTGTTTGCGCTGATCGCGGGCTTCGCGGTCACCGGCAAGGTGCCCGGCGAGATCTCGATGGCCATCGCCGTGCTCGCTTTCTGCGGCTTCACGTGCGCCGAACTCGGCAAGCGCCTGCCGCTGCTGCGCAATATCGGCGCGGCGGCGATTCTCGCGACCTTCGTGCCCTCGGCGCTCGTGTACTACCACGTGCTGCCCACGCCCGTGCAGCACCTCACGGTCGAGTTCACGAAGCAGACCAACTTCCTCTATCTCTTCATCGCCTCGATCATCGTCGGCAGCATTCTCAGCATGGACCGGCGCGTGCTGATTCAAGGTTTCCTGAAGATCTTCATTCCGCTTGCGGCCGGCACGGTGGCGGCGACCATCGTGGGCACCGCGGTTGGCGCGGCGCTCGGTCTCGGCGTCAAGCACACGCTGCTCTACATCGTCGTGCCGATCATGGCCGGCGGCGTGGGCGAAGGCGCGATTCCGCTTTCCGTGGGCTATTCGGAAATCATGCACGTCGCGCAAGGCGACCTGTTCGCGCAGGTCTTGCCGCCCGTGATGCTCGGCAGCCTCATGGCGATCATCCTCTCGGGCATGCTCGACATGCTGGGCAAGCGTATGCCGCATCTCACCGGTAACGGCCGTCTTCAAGTCGGCGCGAGCGACGAACTGGCGTCGTCGAACGACGAGGCTCGCGGGCACGTGGACGTGAGCCACATCGCCGCGGCCGGTATCACCGCGATCACGCTGTACCTCATCGGCCTGATGGCGAACAAGCTGTTCGGCCTGCCCGCGCCGGTGGCGATGCTGTTCCTCGCCGTGCTCGTGAAGCTCGCGCGCGCGGTTTCGCCGCCGCTGCAGGAAGGCGCGTTCGTGGTCTACAAGTTCTTCTCGACTGCGGTCACCTACCCGCTGCTGTTCGCGATCGGCGTGGCGATGACGCCGTGGGACAAGCTCATGGCCGCGTTCACGCTCGTCAATGTCGTGACGATCGCCGCGACCGTCGTTACGCTGATGGGCACGGGCTTCGTGGTGGGCCGCCTGATGAAGATGTACCCTATCGACACCGCAATCGTGAACGCGTGCCACAGCGGCCAGGGCGGCACCGGCGACGTGGCGATCCTCACCGCCGCGAACCGAATGCAGCTCATGCCGTTCGCGCAGATCGCCACGCGCATTGGCGGCGCCATCGTCGTGACCGTGACGCTCATTCTGCTCGCGCATTTCGGCGCATGACGCGCGGCTGTGCGCCCCTCGTACGCGCCTTCGCGATCGTGGCGCCGGTGCATCCGGCGCGCGGTATCCGCTGAACCCGCCGTCTGGCGGCAGCCAATCGACGAGGGCGAACGTGCAGATGCGTTACAAGGGCATTCCATGGTGGGGATGGGCGGCGGCGGCCGTGCTGTATGTCGGTGCGGCCGCCGCCGCGGTGGAGTTCGCATGGAACCGTGCGATCGATGCGCTGGCCGACGTCGGCGAGCATCGGCTCGATCTTTACGCGGCGAGCCTGAAAAGCGAGCTGGGACGCTTCGAGATGGTCCCCGCGCTCGTGGCGCGCCAGGACAGCGTGCGCGCGTTGCTCAAGGCGCCGCCCGCTGAAGCGCATGGCATGTTGCCCGCGGTCGATGCCTATCTCGAAGCGGTCAACAACGATGTCGGCAGCGGCGCGGTCGACGTGATCGACGCGCACGGCACGGTGGTCGCCGCGAGCAACTGGAATCAGCCGGTCAGCTTCGTCGGCACCAACGTGTCGTATCGCCCGTACTTCAAGGACGCGCTCGCGCAGGGCCGCGGCCGCTTCTTCGGCATCGGCACGAACACCGGCATTCCCGGGCTCTACTTCGCCAGTGCGATTCACGACGGCGACACGGCGATCGGCGCGGCAGCCGTGAAGGTCAGCGTCGACGCGCTCGAATCCGCGTGGCGCACGCCTGGCGAGGCGGCCATCGTCGTCGACGGCAACGGCGTGATCGTGATCTCGACCCAGCCCGAATGGAAATTCACCGCGATGCGCGCGATGACCGAGCCGCAGCAGCGCGATATCCAGGCATCGCGCCAATACGCGGGGCGCATCGTCGAGGCGCTCCGATACCGGCGCGTGGGCGACTGGAATGACAGCGCGTGGATCGGCATCTTCCCCGACCTGCGCCGCGCGGGCCGCACGGCCCGCTTTCTCGTGATGTCGCGCCCCGCGCCGCAAGGGCAGGACACGATCATGGTGCTGCTCGACACGGCGGGCGCGCGGCGCCAGCAACGGCTTGCGTTCGCGTTCGTGACGGGCGTGTTTCTGATCGCCGCGCTCTACGCGCTGTATGCGGTGCAGCGCCGCCGTGTGATCGTGGAGAAGCTCAAGGCGCAAGAAGCCTTGCGGCGCGCGAACGATCAGCTGGAAACGACCGTGGCGCAGCGGACCGCCGCGCTCACGCAAGCGAACGCGCAGATGCAGCGCGAGATCGCCGAGCGCGAACGCACCGAGCAGCGTCTGCGCGCCACGCAGCAGGAAGTCGTCCATGCCGGCAAGCTTGCGGTGATCGGCCAGATGGCGGCGGGGCTCACACACGAACTGAACCAGCCGCTCGTCGCGATCCGCACGCTCTGCGACAATGCGCGTACCTTCTTCGAGCGCAATCAGGGCGCACAAGCGATCGCCAATCTCGAGCGCGTCGGCCGTCTCGTGGACAGCATGGCGGTGCTCACGAGCGAGCTGAAGGCGTTCGCGCGCAAGCCGGAAGTGGAGCGCGTGGCGGTGTCGCTCGGCGAAGCCGTCGCGCATGCTCGGCTCATCTACGAGTCGCGCATCCGCGACGAAGCGGTGCGCCTCGACGTGCGGATCGCGCCGGGCACGACGGTGTATGCGGAGTCGAGTCAACTGCAGCAGGTGATCGTCAATCTGCTCGGCAATGCACTCGACGCCGTGCGCGACGCGAGCACGCGCGTGATCGCGATCGAGGCGGGCGAGCCTGACACGCAAGGCCGTGTGCGCTTCACGCTCGAGGATAGCGGCCCCGGCATCGCGCCGGATGTGCTGGCGCACCTGTTCGAGCCGTTCGTGACGACCAAGCCGCGCGGGCAAGGACTCGGGCTCGGGCTCGCGATCACGTCGCGCATCGTCGAAGGCTTTGGCGCAAAAATCACCGCAACGAATCGCGACGAAGGCGGAGCCCGCTTCACGATCGAATTCGCGGCCGCCGAGCCGCAGAGGACAGAACATGGCAGATGAGATTCGGGTGCTGGTCGTCGAGGATGACGAGAATGTCCGCATCGGCGTCGAGCAGGCGGTGGCGCTGGCGGGCTTTCCGGTGAGCGCCTATGCGTCGGCGGCCGATGCGTATGCCGACATCGCGCCGGGCGCGCCGATCGTGATCGTCTCCGACGTACGCATGCCCGGCATCGACGGCCTGCAACTGCTCGATCACGTGATGGCGATCGACCCGCAAATTCCGGTGCTGCTGATCAGCGGGCATGCGGACATTTCGACGGCGGTCAGCGCGATGCGCGTGGGCGCCTACGACTTCATCGAAAAACCCTTCTCCTCCGATGTCATCGCGGGCCGCGTGGCGCGCGCGGTCGAGAAACGGCGGCTCACGCTCGAAGTCGAGGGCTTGCGCGCTTCGCTGCACAACTGGCAGGGGATCGAGGCGCTGGTGCTAGGCAAGTCGCCGGCCATGGCGGAGGTCCGCAAGAAAATTCTGCGTCTCGCGGATACCTCCGTGTCGGTGCTGATCACCGGTGAAACCGGCACGGGCAAGGAGTTGATCGCACGCAGCCTGCATGACTTCAGCGCGCGGCGCGACGCGCATTTCGTGGCGCTGAATTGCGGCGGTTTGCCCGAGCAGGTGTTCGAGAGCGAACTGTTCGGGCATGAGGCGGGCGCGTTCACGGGCGCGATCAAGAAGCGCGTCGGCAAGATCGAATGGGCGAATGGCGGCACGCTCTTTCTCGACGAAATCGAAACGATGTCGATGGCGCTGCAGATCAAGATGCTGCGCGTGCTGCAGGAGCGCGTGGTCGAGCGCCTCGGCGCAAACGAGCTGATTCCGGTGGATTGCCGGATCGTTGCCGCTTCGAAGGCCGACCTCGCGGAAGTGTCTGCGCAAGGAGGCTTTCGCGCCGACCTGCTGTACCGGCTGAACGTCGCGCAGATCGAATTGCCGCCGCTGCGCGAGCGGCGCGAGGACGTTCCCCTGCTGTTCGAGCATTTCGTGCTCGCGGCCGCGCGGCGTTTCGGCACGCCGGCGCCGGTCGTGACGGCTGCGCAAGTGTCCGAGCTCATGACGCACGCATGGCCCGGCAACGTCCGCGAGCTGCAGAATGTCGCTGACCGCTTCGTGCTCGGGCTGACTGGCGACAGCCTGCTTTCAGCGGGCGCGGCTACCGTGAAAGGGGAGACGCTGGCGGACCAGCTGGCGTATTTCGAGCGGATGCTGATCGAGAACACGCTGCGCCGCCATCAAGGCAACGTCGCCCAGGCGAGCGAGGAGCTCGGGATGCCGAAGAAAACGCTGTATCACAAGCTGCGTCAGCTGAAGATCGCGGATCGCGACACGCAGGGCGACGAGAAGGACGACAAAGACCTCTGACCGGATTAATTGGTGCGGTACGTGGTCGTCGACGATTGCAGCCTGGTGAGCGCGCCGTTCTTGAGCCGGAACCAGCCCTCCGAGCCTTGCATCACGACTTCGTCGGGTTGCCAGAACACGCGCTTGATCGTCATGCGCGTGTTCACGTGCTGCACGAGCGGCGGATTGTGGCGAAAGTCGTACAGCACCGGGCCGTATGCGGTTTGCACGAGCATGCGCGTAATCGTGCTGTTGTCGTGGCCCACTTCGTCGAAGTGCGCGAGCGTCTTCGCGTCGAAGCGGTCGAAGATATCCTTGCCGAGGACCGCCACGAAGTCGCGGTCGTCGCGCACGAATTGCACCGTGCCTGCGGCGGTGGCGAACGAGCCGGTCGCGTCGCTTTGCGCATGAGCGCAGGTCACGAACGAGGCGGCGGTGAGTGCGGCGAGTAACAGTCGTTTCATGTTGCTTTCCAGTGGCTTCGCAGGATTTTCGTTCATTTCTGTCGCTGCGTCGAAAATTCAAGGGTTCGAGAGTGCCGCGAGCAGGCGTCGCGATCACGTACGCCGTGCAGAGCGATGCCCTCGACAATCACTAACCGATGAGGCCGTGAAGGACCTGTGCAGCCGGATGTCGACGTCGAATTCTCCATGTTCCGGCTCGCGGATGGACAGAGCGCAAGTCTACCGCGGCAAGCATGCCTCGCCGACGGTAAACGGAAGAGGCGCCCGGCCCGCAGAACAATGTCCGCGGGCCGGGCGCCTGGGGGTACAGCTTGTTTCGCGCGACCAGGTGGCCGCCCGGTTCGATTAGTTCGCCACGTAGCCCGTGGGCAGCGTCGCATTGGCGCTCGCCACCGAAGCGTTCTGCGAAATCACATACACCGGCGACTCGGTCAGGCTCAGCGCGACCTTGCCGTTGGTGTAGCTCTTCGTGGTCGGATTGCCCATTTCATCGAGCACGGTGACCGTGCCGCTCGTGCCGGGTGCATCCACCGCGAGGCTGTAGCCCACGCTATAGGTCGAGCTGTAGCCGGCGCTCGCGCTCCACACACTGTTGTTGTGCGTCCACAAGGCCGTGATGACCGCGCCGTTGTTGAGCTGCTGGAACGCGTAGGCGTAGACGCCCGAGGGGGTCTTCTTCACCGGACCGAGCGTGTTGGTGCCGTCGAGAATACGCGTCATGGCCGCGACGGACATGGCCGCGGGCTTCGGGCTGATGTTCTGCGCGCCATACTGACCCTGTGCGTCGGCGAGATCGAAGAACGTGCCGTAGCCCACGAGGCCCGGGAAGTCGGCACCGTAGAAGATCCAGGTTTGATCGGCGCCTTCGCCCAGAATGATCAGGTGGCTGCGCGCCACCACTGCGCCTTGCGCGTACAGGATATTGCCGGTCGGATAGTTGGGACCGTACGACGAACCGTTGTCGTAGCTGATGCCAAGCTCCGTGCTGAACAGCTTCGTGCCCGGCTTGTAGTCAGCCGCCATTTCGCTGCGCAGCGCGCGCATTTGTCCCATCAGCGAGCCGGACGCGTTGGCCGGATCGGTTTCCTGACGCTCGGGCGGGAACGAAGGCGAGCTGCCGTTGATGTCGTAGTAGCCGTGCGTCGTCACGCCGTCGATGTCCTGCGCGTAGCCGAGCGGCGCGAGGGCCTTGAGGTGATCGGCCGTGCCGGACGGCGCCGTATCGGTCGGCCCCATCACGACTGCGTGCGGGTCGGTCGAGTGAATACCTTGATAGACGGCCTGATAGAGCTGCACGAATTGCGTGTTGTTGCCTTGCCATTGGGCGTCCGGTTCCCAGGTGAGCTGGTAGTAGTTCGACGCCTGCTTCGGAAAATAAGCCGTCCGAATGAGGTTCGACTCCGTACCGATCCGGCTCATGTAGTTCTGGTAGTACGAGAGGTTACTCGGCGGAAGGGCTTCGTCCTCGAACGCGCCGGTCGGGCTCGCCCAGGCGGGAATGCCGTCCAGACGCACGAGCCGCATCACGTTGCCCGTGTTGTAGAACGGGTCGAGATTGTTGACGTTCGGGTTGAAGGTGTTGGGGCCGTTCGGCTCCATGTTGTACAGCTCGCGGTGGTCGTACGTCCACGAGATGCCGAGCGAGGAGAGCACCGAAGTGTTGTCGTCTTCGCCTTGCATGCCGAAGCGGTGCAGGTCCTGATGCGAATACGTCACAGTCGGCACGATGCCGGCCAGATTGGGCAGCACGCCGAAGGTCGCGGTACCGGCGGGGCGGGTGCCCAGTTCGGGGAGTTGACCGCCGGCGGTCGCGAGCTTGGCGGTCACGGCAAAGTAGCCCGCGAGCGTCGACGAGCAGCTCAGCGTGGTCGTCACCGGGCCTGCCGTCACGCGCAGGCTGCCGCTCGTGACCACCTTGCCGAGATGGTCGCTGATCGACCAGTTCACGGTGTCGGCCGCGGGCGCGTTGGTGGTGAACGCGAGGGGAAATGCCGCGCCCGAGGCGAAGACACGGCCGCTCTGCGTGGTCGGCGTATCGACGCTCACCAGTTCGCTGCTGGAGCCCGCGCTCGATTTCACGGCGGAGCCGCAGTGCAGTGTGCCGCGCGTGGTGGTGGCCGCATTTGCGGTGGCGTCCATGGCAGTCGCGTCACTCGCGCTTTGTGCCGTGGCCGAGGCATTGGTTGCATTCGCACCGGAGCTTCCGGAGCCGCCGCCGCACGCCGCGAGGAACAACGACGACGACAGCAAGAGATAGAAGAGTTTCATCGATCGAAGAAAAAAAAGACAAAACGACGCCCAGCCGGCGACGGCGCGCGATAGCGCTCGGATGCTGGCTAAGGTCTGAAGAATGAGATTTAACGGACGCTGCACAACGGCTCGATGAGCCCTGCGCCCGCTACGTGCGCCGCGCGGCTCGCGCTATTGCGCGAACGTGCGTATCTGTCCTTGCTTTCACGTGGGTAAATCTTGCACCCTCGCTACGGCTGCCCCGTCGGGAATTCGGCCCTGCGCTGGATCCCTGAAGGAGGGGAGACGTGCGCAATTTTTTCGGACGAAGATTACGAAGTCACTGCTTGAAGTCAGACGCGCGGCGGATATTACCGATAATTCCCCCTGCCATGTGAAAATCAGACGTAACAAAATGTCACACGAATTGGCTCGAGTTTCAATTACCGAAACTTAGTCAATTTTCGCCAATAGCAAGGTATTAATTACCTCAAATGCAGAAGGTAATGCTTACTGCATGGATCGCGTGTTTCGCCTGCTATTGCCGGCTATATCGGCAGTTCTGGGATGGCCTGAAGTGTATCGATGTAATTTATTCTTTCGTCTATATTTCCCTTTTAAATTGCTTTCTGTTTTATTCGGGTCGGATTTTAATTGACTCTATTGATATTATTGGGAGCAAGTAGGGCGTCGAGTTGACCGAGGCGGGCCGTCACGCGTTTTCAAGCGCGGTGGCGGTGCACGACCAGTTGCAGTCGCTGGCGCGGGAAGTCCGGTCGCTCAGCGGCGAGGTGGCGGGCGTGGTGCGCCTGTTCGCTAACGCGTCCGCAATCATTGGTTTTCTGCCGGAACGGCTCAAGGACTTTCAGGCGCGCTACCCGCTCGTGCAGATCGCCCTGACCGAACAGATCAGCGACGGTGTAGTGCGGGCCTGTATGGAAGACCGCGCGGACGTGGGGATATCCTCGAGCGCCAGGTGCCGATCGAGCACTTCATCGCGCCGCACGCCGCCGTCTAGATTTCCCCTCAAGGAGAAATTGGATGGCAACACTGGAATTGACCGGCCGCGTACTGTTTCTTTGCAATGACCCGGGGCAGGTCGAGCGGCAATTGAACGGCGCCGATCTGCCCGGCGTCACGCCGGACGCATTGAAAGACACGTGTCGACCGATGAGATCACGCCGATGAGCGTGCTCACGCGCTTCGACGACCGCCTCGGCCGCGTGCGTTATCTCGGCTTTCAGACCGGCGAGCACAATCCTGTTGGTATGGATTCCGTACTAAATGGCGGATTCAGCGTGACCGTGGCCGGCAATCGCTACGGCAAGGGATCCCCGTAACAACTCATGCTGGCATTTGCGCTCAATAAATCGAGGCTCGTTCGCCTGATCGAGCATCGATATCCTCTACTCGTCAACGAGCGGATCACACTGGCAGCCACCGATCTCTGAGTGCGTTCCGGACGGCTCGCCAATATTTACCCGACTGATCAGCGCGAAGCCCCCGAGACCTTTCGTCAACGGGGGCTTCGCTTTTGCCAGGCGCATCGATGGCGGGCGTTCCCACGAGCTGACCCTTGCACGCGGCGATAAAACACGCCTCTGCCTTCGCGCTTCGCCGCGGGTCGGATTCGCGACTCGCGTAGTAGCTGCCAGGTTCTATCAGTTCCGGTGAATAGCGAGGGATGTCGAACCGGCGGATCTGTAGCCGGCCCATTGCCGACGAACATGGCACGTGCGCGCAGGCTCAGCGATCCACCCGCTGCTGCCACTGGGCCGGATAGCGGTCGCCCACGACCTGGATCTCGTTGAGCGCCGCTTCGATCCCGGCGAGATCGCTGGCGCTCAACTCGACACTGGCCGCGCCCACGTTCTCGTCGAGCCGGGAAAGCTTCGTGGTGCCAGGAATCGGCACGATCCACGGCTTTTGCGCGAGCAGCCAGGCCAGCGCGATCTGCGCGCGCGTCGCGCCTTTGCCCTCGGCCAGGCGGCCGAGCACGTCGACCAGCTCCGCGTTCGCCTTGCGGTTCTCCTGCGTAAAGCGCGGCACCATGGCGCGGAAGTCGCTCTGGTCGAACGACGTGCGCTCGTCGATCGCGCCGGTCAGAAAGCCCTTGCCGAGCGGGCTGAACGGCACGAAACCGATGCCCAGCTCCTCGAGAACCGGCATCACCTTGTGCTCCGGCTCGCGCCACCAGAGCGAATACTCGCTCTGCAGCGCCGCGACGGGCTGCACGGCGTGGGCGCGGCGGATCGACTGCTCACCCGCTTCGGAAAGGCCGAAGTGCTTGACCTTGCCCTCGCGGACCAGGTCCTTCACCGTGCCGGCCACGTCTTCCATCGGCACGTTCGGATCGACGCGATGCTGATAGAACAGGTCGATGCGATCGGTCTTCAGGCGCTTGAGCGATGCTTCGGCCACGGCGCGGATGCGCTCGGGGCGGCTATCCATGGGCTTCTTCGAATCGCCGTCCTGAAAGCCGAACTTCGTGGCGATCGCCACCTGATCGCGAATCGGCGCGAGCGCCTCGCCAACCAGTTCCTCGTTGACGAAGGGCCCGTAGACTTCGGCCGTGTCGAAGAACGTGACGCCGCGCTCGAACGCCGTGCGGATCAGGCGGATCGCGTCGTTCTTTTCGGTGGCGGGGCCGTAGCCGAAGCTTAAGCCCATGCAGCCAAGGCCCAACGCGGAAACTTCGAGGCCGTTCTTGCCGAGTGTGCGCTTTTGCATGTCTTGCTCCTTTTTGCGTGAACTGAAATGACCGGCGCTCCTGTTCGCACGGAAGCCGCCTTCTACCCGACCGAGTGTAGGTTCCTGCAGGCCACTCAACAATGCCGCTAAACTTGCATGGGGTATTGAAGGAAATTCACAGATGGTGCGCACCGGCTTATCCGAACTGACGGCCTTCGTGACGATCGCCGAGCAGCATAGCTTCAGCGGCGCGGCGCGCATGCTCGGCGTTTCGCCTTCCGCGCTCAGCCACACCGTGCGCAACCTGGAGGCGAAGCTCGGCGTGCGCCTCCTGAACCGCACCACGCGCTCCGTGGCGCTGACCGAGGCGGGCGAGCGGCTGCTTAGCCGCGTTCGGCCTGCCATGGCCGATCTCGAAGACGCCGTCAACGACGTCGCGACCGCGAGCAACCGGCCTTCGGGATCGATCCGCGTCAGCGCCTCGGAATCGGGGGCGCGCCCGCTGATTCGCCATGTGCTGCCGGGGTTCCTCGCCCGCTATCCGGACATCCGCGTGGAGTTCGTGGCGGACTCGCGGCTCGTGGATATCGTGGCCGGTGGCTTCGACGCCGGTGTGCGCGTGCTCGAAGACGTGCCGCGCGACATGATCGCCGTGCGCTTCACGCAGGACATGCGCTTTGGCGCGGTGGCCTCGCCCGCGTATCTGGCGCAGCATGCGCCGCCGCGCGCGCCGCACGACCTCGAGCAGCACCGCTGTATCCGCTTTCGCTTCGAGAGCGGCGCGCTGTTCCGCTGGGATTTCGCGCACCGCGGCAAGAGCGCCAGCATCGACGTGGACGGGCCGCTCACGCTCGGCAACCTCAACCTGATGGTCGAGGCGGCGCTCGCCGGGGTGGGCGTGGCCTGGGTGCCGGAAACGCTCGTGGCCGAGCATGTGGCTGGCGGGCGGCTCGTCCACCTGCTACCCGAGTGGGGGCCGGTGTTTTCGGGGCTCTGCCTTTACTATCCGGCCAATCGCCATCCGCCCGCGGCGCTGCGCCTGTTCGCGCAGGCCGTGCGCGAATGGGCCGATGCCGCACCGCAGCGCAAGCCGCAAACATGAAAGGACGCGGTGAAATGAACCGACCTGCAATGTATTGTGTCCCGTGCCCGCGCCGATACAGTGGGATACAAAGCCGCTCGCGGCATGGGGTATAAACGCATCATTCCCTGCACACGGAGTCCGAACATGCACGCCGATGGACTTGCGGCCCGCCGCACACCGCCGGTTTTAGCGGGCGGCGCGGCAATGCGCGCGCTGCACTGGCCGCGCACGCTGTTCGCGCGCCTCGCCCTGATCCTTTGCGTCGGCCTCGCGCTCGCGCAGGGGCTGTCGTTCAAGCTCACGATGACCGAGCGCAACGACGCCACCGCGAACATGATGACCAATTACATCTCGCGCGAAGTCGCCATCTCCGTGGCGCTGCTCGACCATCTGCCCGCCGCCGAACGTGCCGCGTGGCTGCCGCAGCTCGCGCGGCGCACGTATAGCTTCATCCTCGGTCCCGGCACGCCGGGCGAGCCGCCCGAAGCGAGCCGCTCGAAGAACGTGGCCTCGGCCATCGCGGCGGGCCTGGGTGACAAGTACGCGCTCACGACCAATTCGGTGCCCGGCAAGCACGAACGCCTGCAGATCCACCTGCAGCTGTCGGACGGCTCGCCGCTCACGATCGATTACCGCCCGGGTCCCGCGCTGCCCCTGTCGGGCTGGCTGCCGGCCGTGCTCATCGCCCAGCTCGTCGTGCTGGCGGCGTGCTGCTGGTTCGCGGTGCGCACCGCCACGCGGCCGCTGCACGAACTCGCGCGTGTGGCCGACGCGCTCGGCCCGGACCTGAAGGCGGAGCGTCTGGAGGAAGAAGGGCCCTCCGAAGTGGCGCGCGCGGCGCGAGCGTTCAACGCGATGCAGGAGCGCATCTCGGCGCACGTGGCCGAGCGCATGCAGATTCTCGCGGCCATCTCCCACGATTTGCAGACGCCGATCACGCGCATGCGCCTGCGCGTGGACCAGATGGACGACGAAGCGCAAGCGGGCAAGCTCGCGCAGGACCTGCACGAGATGGAGCAGCTGGTGAAGGAGGGCGTGGCCTACGCGCGTACGCTGCACGGCACCGGCGAAGCGCCCGCCCGCGTCGACCTGGATGCGCTGCTCGACAGCCTCGTATGCGACTACGTGGATGCGGGCTCGCCCGTGACCTTCGAGCGCCGCCTGAACGTGGCGATCGTCACGCGCGTGCAGGCGTTGCGTCGCATCGTCGGCAATCTCGTCGATAACGCGCTGAAGTACGGGAGCACGGCGGCCATCGAGGTGAGCGCGTCGCCGCGGGACAAGACCGTCACGATCTCGGTGCTCGACAGCGGTCCCGGCATTCCGGAGGAAGCGCTCGAGAAGGTGTTCGAGCCGTTCTACCGGCTCGAGACCTCGCGCAACCGGGGCACGGGCGGCACGGGTCTCGGTCTCGCAATCTCGCGCCAGCTCGCCGTGGCGATGGGCGCGGAACTCACGCTGCGCAACCGGCCCGAAGGCGGCCTGGAAGGGCGGCTCGTGCTGCGCGGCGCGCAGGCGTGAATGGCGGCGCGCCACGAGCGCCCGGTCGTGCGAATCAAGCGGTTACTCAGGCGAGCGGAATGAACACGTTGAACTGGCCTTCCTCGGGATGGCGCGAGCGATGGCCCTTGCCAATGGTGTCTTCGCACAGCACGACCGTGCCCGGCTCGCAGTGGCGCGTGTCGCCGTCGCTCGTTTCGAACTCGACCCAGCCGGTCATCCAGATCACGAACTGACGAACCGGCGTGGTGTGCCAGTCCGCCTCGTTGAGGCCGGCCGGCACCCAGCCGAAGCGCACCGCCTTCGCCGGCTCCCACGTCGACAGGTAAATGGGCGGGATGTTCGGAAAGAGCTCGAGTGGCGTGAGCGGGATATCGATGTCCTCGAAATGGGACTCACCCTGGGCGTCGGCGTAGATGCGCAGACATTTCATGGGGACCTCCTGGAGCCGTTCTCTGCGTTTCGCTCGCTATCAGCTTGCGAGCATAAACAATGCCGGTTTGTGGCTGGCCCGGCTGTGGTCATCGCCGGCCATTTCAGGTCGATATGCGTCGCGCCGGATGGGCGCTAGCGGTCATTGTCGTCCCGAATCGGGCGGGGCGGTTCCAGGTTGTACGCGGCGGGTGGCGCGCTATCCATCACCCATCGAAATAATGGAGAGCAAGATGAGCACGTCGACGAGCACGACCCGCTGGAAGGGTTCCTGTCATTGCGGTGCGGTAAAGTTCGAAGTCCACACGCCGATCGAGCCGGCCGGGCGTTGCAACTGCAGCCTGTGCCGCCGCAAGGGCGCGCTGATGAGCCCGCCGTTCGAGGGCCGTGAACTGACGATCCTCGCGGGCGAAGACGCGCTCACGCTGTACCAGTTCAATACGGGCGTGGCGAAGCACTTTTTCTGCAGTCACTGCGGCATTTATCCGTTTCACCAGACGCGCAGGGACCCGGCGCGCTGGCGCGTCAATCTCGGCTGCCTGGAGGGTTTGGACGTCTACGCGCTCGAAGCGTCGGTTGCCGACGGTGCGAGTCTTTCCCTGGTGGAGGACGCATGAAACGCCTGCTCGCCATCCTGTTCTTCGCGGCGAGCGGCCTGGCTGCGGAGATTGCGCATCCGGTGTACTGTTCGTGCATCGCAGAAACCCGTTCACGCCTCGGGCGCAAGGAGAAAAATACCAATGACGGAAAAGATGGATCACGTTCTGATCGTCGATGACGATCGCGGCATACGTGAACTGGTCGGAGCCTACCTCGAAAAGAACGGCATGCGCGTGTCGCTGGCCGCGAACGGGCGAGAAATGCGCTCGGTGCTGGAGGGTGGCGCGCCCGACCTGATCGTGCTCGACCTCATGATGCCCGGCGACGACGGGCTCGTGCTATGCCGCGAGCTGCGTGCGGGCAAGTTCCGCGCCGTGCCCGTGGTGATGCTCACTGCGCGCAACGAAGAGACTGACCGCATCGTGGGCCTCGAAATGGGCGCCGACGACTATCTACCCAAGCCGTTCGCCGTGCGCGAACTGTTCGCCCGCATCCGCTCGGTGCTGCGCCGCACACGCATGCTGCCGCCGGGCATGGAAGTGAGCGAGGCGGCGCAACTGCTCGCGTTCGGCGACTGGCGACTCGACACCACGGCGCGGCATCTGCTCGACGCCGAGGGCACGATCGTCGCGCTGAGCGGCGCGGAATACCGGCTGTTGCGCGTGTTTCTCGACCATCCGCAGCGCGTGCTGACGCGCGACCAGCTGCTGAGCCTCACGCAAGGCCGCCAGGCCGACGCGTTCGACCGCTCGATCGACCTGCTCGTGAGCCGGTTGCGCCAGCGCCTGCGCGACGAGGCGCGCGAGCCGCGTTACATCAAGACGCTGCGCAGCGAGGGGTATGTGTTCTCCTCGGCGGTGACCACGGTCGAAGCACCGGAGTAACGCCGGCCCGAGTCAGGTCTGGCCGAAGAAATGCAGCAATGCTTCGGCCACCGCCGCGGGCTGCTCCTCCGGCAGGAAATGGCCGCAGTGGGCCAGCGTCGCGCCTTGCACCTCATCGGCGTAAGGGCGCAGCGGACCGGCCATGTCGGCAATCGAGCCCTGATCGGCGCTCAGCGCGAGAACGGGCATCCGCAATTTGCCGCGCGTGCTCAACTCGCGATTCTGACGCGCCGAAACATCGGCCGCTCGGTAGTAGGCCAGCCCCGCGCGCAATCCGCCTTCCTTCGTGAACACGCGCAGATATTCGTCGATATCGGCATCCGTGAAGGTTTGCGGATTCGCCGTTTTGCGGCGCAGAAACCACTCCAGATACGCGCGCTCCTTGCCCGCTATCAGCAGCTCCGGCAGATCGGGCACCGCATGGAAGGCGAAGTGCCAGGTGCGCCACGCGCGCTCGGGCGCGACTGGCAGCGCTTCCGGCAGCGTGATGCCGGGAATGCCGGCGTCGAGCAACGCAAGGCTCGACACTTCATCGCCGAACAGTGCCGCATAAGGGTAAGCGACCCAGGCGCCGACATCATGAGCGGCGAGGTGATAGCGGCGTGCTCCGAGCTTGCCGAGCAGCGTGTGCAGGGCGGTTGCGAGCGATTGCGTGTCGTAGCCACCTTGTGGGCGGTCGGAGTCGCCCTGGCCGGGCAGGTCCGGTGCGATCACGCGATAACGCCCGGCGAGCAGCGGCATGACATTGCGCCACGCGAACCAGCTTTCCGGATAGCCTGCCAGCAGCACGACTGTTTCGCCATCCTTATTTCCGCCGATTACGTAATGGAGCCGTGTGCCTTCGACAGTTTCGAAGCGATGCGCGAAGCCGGGCAGGACGGGGTCGGCCAGCGACGCTGGACCGTGGTCGATGATGCGTGAGAGCGTATTCATGGCGTGAAGCTCCTATGGATTTGAGGAACGTAGGCGAAGATTGGAAATATTCATTTCCAAATTGGCTAAAAAATTTTCAACGCAGCAAGCGCATGGCTTCGTCGGCCGCGGCAAGCATGTCGCGCTGCGTGCGCCCGGATTTGCCGATCAAACGAAAGCCGTGGAGCAGGGCGAGCAACGTGCGCGCCATCGCCGGGACATGGACTTCCGCTGCAACCGAGCCGTCTTGCTGGCCTTGCTGGAGGAGTTCGCGCAGCATCTCTTCGGTGCGCCGCATGGCGGCTTCGATGCGCGTGGCGACTTCGTCGTCGAAAGTGGCGAGCGCCGTTGCGCTGGAAACCACGAGGCATCCGCGCCGACCCTCGCTGCCATGGGAAGATTCGGCGTAGAAAAGGAAGATGACGCGGATCTTCTCGCTTGCTTTGGACTGCTTGTCGAGGCGATGACGCAGTTCGGCGTTGCGCGTAGTGACGTAATGGTCGAACGCGGCGAGAAAGACACCGCGCTTGTCGCCGAATGCCTTGTAGAGGCTCCCTGCTGTCAGGCCCGTTGCTTCGCTGAGATCGCCTACGGAGGTGGCGTGGTAACCGCGCTCGCGGAAAACGCGCACGGCGCCGTCCACGACGGTTGCCATGTCGAACTCGCGTGGGCGGCCGGGGGAGCGGGACAGGGGTTGGGATGGGTGCTCGGATGCCATGGGGAGATTATAGGAAATGTTTATTTCCTAATCAACAGCCTCATTTCAAACACCTCACTCCACACTCTCCCCCCGCCCCTTATGCTGCGCCGCGAGCCTTTCCTGATGCGTCGGCGGCACCGGATCGTAGTGGCTCAGCTGAATGCTGTAATTCCCATGCCCGCCCGCGAGTGAATTCAGCCGCGACTGATAATCGTTGAGCTCGGCAAGCGGCACCTTCCCCGCAATGACCATGGCCTGCCCGCCCATCGTGCGCGTGCCATGCACCTGCCCACGCCGCGCCGAAAGATCGCCGATGATGTCGCCCATCGCGGCCTCGGGCGTCATCACCTCGATATCGACAATCGGTTCGAGCACGATAGGCTGCGCTTTCAATACCGCATCGATAAACGCCTTGCGCCCCGCGGTAACGAACGCCACTTCCTTCGAATCCACCGGATGGTGCTTGCCGTCGTACACGATCACGCGCACGTCCTGCATGGGAAAGCCCGCGAGCGGCCCGCTGTCGATCACCTGCAAGATGCCTTTTTCCACGGCAGGCATGAACTGCGAAGGAATCGCGCCGCCTTTCACTGCATCCACGAACTCGAAGCCCGCACCGCGCGGCAAGGGCTCGACGCGCAACATGACTTCGCCGAACTGGCCCGCGCCGCCGGTCTGCTTCTTGTGCCGGCAATGGCCCTCGGCTTTGCCGCCAATCGTCTCGCGCCACGCAATCGTCGGCGGACGCGTCACGACATCGAGTTTGTACTGATCGGTGAGCCGCTCCAGCATGTAGCGCAAGTGCAGTTCGCCCAGGCCGCGGACCACGGTTTCATTGGTCCCTTCGGGGTGATCGATCTGCAGGCAAGGATCTTCTGCCGCGAGCTTTTGCAGCACTTCCCACACGCGTTGCTCGTTGCCGGGTCGCGCCGGCTCGATAGCGAGACCGTAAATCGGATTGGGAAACGCAGGCGGCGTGAGGTGGATGTTGCCGTCTTCGGGCGCGTCGTGCAGCACGGCGTCGAAGCCGATATCGTCAGCCTTCGCCACCGCGCAGATATTGCCGGGCCCCGCGCGCTGCACCTCCGTATGCTCCTTGCCCTGCAGCATCAGCAGATGCGCGACCTTGAACGGCTGTCGCGCGTTGCCGATATAAAGCTGGCTGTCGCGCGTCACCGTGCCCTGATGAATGCGAAACACCGCCACCTTGCCGATATACGGGTCCATCACGATCTTGAACACATGCGCGAGCACGTGCTTGTCGGCATCCGGCTCGGCGCGCACGGGCTCCTTGCCTTCCTTGCCCTCCACTTCGCGGTAGAACAGCGGTGGATTGCCTTCGGTGACATTGGGCAGGAGCCGCACGAACACGTCGAGCAGTTGCGCGATGCCCGCACCCGTCGCCGTAGAAGTGAAGCACACCGGGACGAGATGGCCTTCGCGCAACGCGCGTTCGAACGGCTCGTGCAGTTGCTCGGGGCTGATGGCTTCGCCTTGTTCGAGGTACAACTCCATCAACTCGGGATCGAGTTCGATCACCTGGTCGACGAGCGCATTGTGCGCTGCCTCCACGGAATAGAAATCGGCCTCGCCAGCCGGGTTGAAAAAGCAGTCCACCACTTCGCGGCCGCCTTGCGCAGGCAGATTGATCGGCAGGCAGGTCTTGCCGAAGGTCTCCTGGATCTGCTCGAGCAGCCCCGGCAAATCGACCTTCTCCGCGTCGATGCCGTTCACGATGATCATCCGGCACAGCTTGCGCTGCTGCGCGTACGCCATCATGCGGGTCGTCGTCATCTCGATGCCGGTGCGCGCATTGATGACGATGGCCGCCGTTTCCACCGCGGGCAGCGCGCTCATCGACATGCCGGCGAAGTCGGGGTAGCCGGGTGTGTCGAGCAGGTAGATGCGCGTGTCCTGGTGGTCGAGGTGGGCGATGGCGGAGTTGAGGGAGTGGTGGTATTTGCGTTCGAGGGGATCGAAATCGCAGAGGGCGGTGCCGCGATTCACGCTGCCTGGCGCGTGCAGCGCGCCGCCCTGGTGCAGGAGCGCTTCGGCAAGCGAGGTCTTGCCGCAGCCGGCATGGCCGACCAGAGCGATCGTGCGGATGGCTTCGGGACTGTAATCCATTTGTCGATCCATTGTTGTACAGATTTATCCGGTATGACCCACGAGCGTTTCCAAATTTCACTGTATAATCAATAGGTTGCCAACATAATGAGTCCGGTTCGATCCATTTTGTTCCGACTGCTGCCATGTGTCCAGTGGTGGGCTAGATGGTGGGTCAAAATCCTGGGAAATACCCTATGCCGATGCTGACCGACCGCGCGCTGCGCAACCTGAAACCCGGCGACATGCCGCTCAGTGATAGTCAGGTACCCGGACTGATGATTCGACCCAATGCTAACGGCGGCAAGTGGGCGCTACGTCTACGTCGCTGCGCGACGCCCGAGCGCGTGCGCTGGCAATGCGCAGCCAGATCGATGGTAGCCATGACCCCATCCAGGAGCGCAGACGCGAGCAGGTGATTATCGAGCGGGATGCGAAGGTGCCCACGTTCTTGCAGGCCGCCGTGAAAACGCATGAGAAGGCTAAGAGTGGCTGGAGGCAAGCCGACGGCACAAACGCGCGGCGGTGGCTCAGTAGCGTGAAAGCGCACCTGGCACCGCTGCTGGAGCGCCGGGTCGATACGCTCAAGCCGCGTGACTTTTTCGATGCGCTCGAGTCCGCATGGATCGAGTGCCTGCGTGTCGCGGATAACGTCTTTCAGCGTGCTAGCGCGATCATGGAATGGGCGTTCGCGGCGTACCCGGAGCGCGCGATGTGTAATCCGGTGCCAAGCGCGCGCGTTGCTGCCGAGCAGAAGCGCGCGGCAGTCGAAGCCAAAGCACCACCCCGCGATCCTGCATACCGATGCACCCGTGTTCATGCGAGCGCACCTTGCGGGCATTGAGCCGCACGAGCTTACGCGCGTGCACGTTCGTTCTGCTGCACACGGCGGTTCGGCCCGGTTTCCGATGTGGATCTGCAGACGTTCTTTCGGGAAACCGGCATTGTGTCGGATACTCCGGGCCGCACGCCTGTGCCCCATGGTTGTCGTGCGTGCTTTCGCGGTTGGGTCGACGCCCAAGGTTACGATCCCAGACATGGCGAGCGACAGCTTGCGCACCGGCCACGCGGAGAGACGGCGGTGGCATATCAACGAGATACGATGTTTGAGCGCCGCGCGGTCCTCATGGGCGCATGGACGAATTACCTGCACGGGCGAGCAGCCGCAGGTGACAACGTTATTCCGCTTAACGTGAGTGCGGCAGCATAAAAGAACCGCGCCTTGTGCGAATATCGAACGTTTGAAGCTGGCCAAAGTTTGAGCCGACTTGAAGATCGAGGCGTTCGATCTGAGGTATGGCAAGATCGCCGAGGGATCCGGTCTGGTCCCGTCACGGGTGGACGCCGATCGGCGGCAGCACGCATTGGTGTACGAGTGCTGAAATGCGAAGCCAGAGACGCTTCGCGACCCTTCGGAGACGTTCACGGCACGTTCAGGTGCGACCGCTTCCGAACCGCCTGCGGACGATCAAACCATGCGGTTGACTTCCTGTCGATAGCGATGCACGTCCCGCGTGACGAAGCCGATTTCGCGGCTCGGGATATCGAACCACTCGGGGTGGCCGAACGAGCGGCGAATATCCTCGAGACCGCTCGCCCAATGCTCGCGCATCGTATCCTTGCTGAATTCATAGTCCTTGTAGTGCCCCTCGAACGATTTATTCTTGTAGATCAGGTGCACGACATTCACCGCACTGCCATCCGCCGTGTTCTGTGCCTCCCGCAACAAGGGGTGCGCAAGCCGTACCTTTTCGGGAATGTGTTCGAGCAGCGCCTTGATCATCTGGGCGTGCTTCTGGTTCTGCGACATGAACGCGGTGATCGCTCGCGTCCGGCTCGAATATTGAATGTCTTTGGTGCGCTCGCTGACGTCGAGGAAGTCACCTGGTAGCTTGCCTCGCGAGCTCCACAGATCGATCTGGAAAACGAGTGTGTCCTTATGCTGGCTTTCCCTGATGATCTCTGTGAGCGGTGTGTTGGAAACCAGTCCGCCGTCCCAGTAGAACTCTCCATCGATCTCGACGGCTGGAAAGCCCGGCGGCAGCGCGCCGGATGCGATGAAATGCTCCGGTGCCAGACGCATTGTCGAATTGTCGAAGTACACGAGATTGCCCGTTCGCACATTGACCGCCCCAACGGATACGTGAATCTTCCCGTCATTGATCCGATCGAAGTTTGCGTATCGCAAAAGCGTTTCACGCAACGCGGACGTGTCGTAATAGCTGACCTTGTCAGGACGTTTCCGGCCGAGCCCTGCGAGAGGCGTAGGCGTGCGCGGGGAGAAGAACCCGGCCTGACCTTCCATCAGCGTGCGCGTCGCCGCCCATGCGCTCGACCACCGGCGCCCCATATCTTCAAGCCCCGGCCACGTTGGAATCCGCGCACCGACATGCGAGAAGAAATCCGCGGGCTGACTGATCGTGTTCCAGAAGCCGCGCAGCGCCTCCATCCGGTCCGCAGGCGCATTGCCGGCGATGATCGCCGTATTCAGCGCGCCGATGGATACCCCGGATATTCGCGTCGGTTCCACGCCGACTTCGGCCATACCTTCATATACGCCGGCCTGATATGAGCCCAGTGCGCCGCCGCCCTGCAGCACGAGTCCGATTTCGTCATATGCCGGGAGCTTGATGGGATGGGGCTGATGCAGCTTGTTACGCTGGCTCGGATACATGGTTGCCTCCTTACTGCATGAACCAGCCGTGGCTGACCACAATCGATTGTCCGGTGAGAGCGCTAGACTCGAAGCCGGCGAGGAATGCAACCGTGTTCGCGACATCTTCCAGCGACGTGAATTCGCCGTCGACTGTCTCCTTCAACATTACGTCCTTCACAACCTGCTGCTCAGAGATTCCCAAGGCTTTGGCCTGCTCGGGGATCTGCTTGTCGACCAGCGGGGTTCTCACGAAGCCCGGACACACGACATTGGCGCGCACGCCACGTGGTCCACCTTCTTTCGCGACAACCCGGGCGAGACCGAGCAGCCCGTGTTTCGCAGTCACATAGGCCGACTTGAGCTGCGACGCCTCGTGCGAGTGCACCGAGCCCATGTAGATCACCGCGCCACCATTGTTCGCCGCGTACATATGCTTGATGACGGCCTTGGTCGTCAGGAATGCGCCGTCGAGGTGAATCGCCAGCATCTTCTTCCAGTCGGAAAATGGGTAGTCCTCGATCCGGTTGACGATCTGGATGCCTGCATTCGACACGAGCACGTCGATGCCGCCGAGCCGGTTTACCGTTTCGGCCACACCCGCATTGACCGCTTCTTCGCTGGTCACGTCCATCGCAACGGCGAACGCTTTCCCGCCATTGGCGGCGATTTCCTTAGCGACATTTTGAGCGTTCGCGAGATTCAGATCCGCGATCACGACCGTCGCGCCGTCTGACGCAAGCTTGCGTGCACACTGTTCGCCGATACCGCTTGCTGCACCCGTAACGAGCGCGACCTTATCATTCAATGCCATACGTCCTCCGGGGGTTTACTGGTTGACCGCGAGTTTCAACGACTCGGCAGGGGCGAGATAGTCATAGACCACGTCGCCGACATCGAGCGTCAGATTTGCAATGACGTGACGTGCGCCGATCACCTTGCGAACCGGCAGATCAGCAACCGATGCGAGTGCGTGCGGATGTAGCTCGAGCGCTGCAGGTCCCTCCCACGCGCCGATCACGTCGACGTCACGCAGGAAGAAGCGCACCAGTTCGCAAATGCGTACCGAGCCATCTACGTGGGGAATGACCTTGAGCAGGTAGTTGGGCGTGTCGGCGAGCTTGCGGCACTCGGCCGCTGTGTCGAGCGCGCGATACTTGTAGCCCATCGTCCCGGTGGCGATGCGCTGCGTTCCGTAGTCGAGCGTGCCGAGGAGCGTGTCCTTGCCATCGACACAGAGCTTTGGCGAAGCCAGCTTCTTGGGAAACCCCCAGATTTCGCGTCCACCGGCGATCGGGCCTTCGTCGTCCAGATACATCGCGTGCGTGAAGTTGGCGCGATTGCCGTCCTCATCCCGCACCGAAATCACCTGACCGCTTTCCGTGTAGTTGCCGAATCCCGACGAATCGGGCATGCGGATAAATTCGTAGTGGACGATAGCGTTGTCGACCGTCAGCGGTTCCGGAACGACGGCCCTTAGCGCATCCATGTCCGTTTCATACGAGATGATGAAATACTCCCGATTGATGAAGCGGAAGGGCGGACGGGGATACGCCGGATTGTGTACGGGCATCGCAAAGGCGTTGTTGCGGATATCTTCTTCTGTCACGGGTCGTTCCTCGCATGGTGAGAGGTTGCGCAACGCGCATCGCAACAGCTTTTGCTGCCGCGACCAATGACGTGCACGCGCAAGGCAGTGAAGACTTGCTGTGCGCGTTTGCACGTTTCTTTTGTAGTGTTGTGTTTCACGGCTTGCATCAGGCATCGTGCGCCATCGCCGTCAGGACAAAGCGTAAGCGTGGTCGTCTTGCGGCAGTAGCCCTGCAAAGGAACTCCCCGTGTTGTCTATGCGACAACAATCAACGGCAGGAGGGTAGATGCACAGCGTGTCGCACCTGGTGGTATTTCTGGTGGTATGTTTTTCCGCGTAGAATCGCGGATGCCTGTTGGTGAAGGATGACGCGGCAATTTTCGAGTCTGGCCCACGGCCCGCACTGCAACTTGAGCGGCCACTGGTTGATTTGGCTCGGCGGCGTAGCGAAATCGCCCCAGCGAAGTGTCAGGACGGTCTGAATGCGAGCACCGGTCAGGAGCGCGACGTAGTGCATTAGCTCGTCTCGCGATTGCCCAGATGCTTCAGCGCGTTGACCAGTGCTTTCTGCTCATGCCGGGTCAGTGGCAGCAGATTGCCCCCGTCGTTAATTCGGCGATACCACGCGTATTCCCGACTCGGGAACCCTGATTGACACGTCGGTCGTCGCCACCGCCTTGGTTTGCTTAAAGCCCTTACCATCGATGTATTCAAGACCGACGGTTCGATCAATCCATGGGGCGTTCTGACCACTGCTGCATGAAGTGAATCTGCAACATCGTCTCAACCGGAAACGGCGGCCTTCCAGTCTTACCCTTCGGATAGTGCGGTTTGATCAACGCAATCAACCTCGACCATGGCACAAGGCGCCTCATCTCATCGAGAATTCCCGCTTGCGTGTGCGTTTCGTTGAAAGATCCAGGCCAAGACCGAGCTGTGTCATCGAGGAACTCCTTTAATTCGCGTTCTTCCAGGAGAGGACAACCAGACTTCAGCGCCAGGACTTTTGCAGACCTTCCCTAGGGCTCAGTTCCGGCACGTCCGTGATTGTCACTGCCAATGCGCACTTGCCTTTGAGAACCAAGCGCTCGCCGCCTTGCATGGTCGTCATGCTGCAACCGTTGGAGAATCCGCCTGCGTTGAGCGTTAGACATTTCGGTAGCCAGCCAGATGGTCGAGGAGAAAGTCGACGAAGGCCTTGACCCTCGGAGGCGTTCGCGGACTGTTGCGGTAACAGATGAAATATCCACCGCCCCGGGGCGCAAGTCCCGCCAATACGGGGACCAACTCACCTCTTTCAATGTGTTTTCCCGCTTGCTTGCTGTCGAGCTGCGCCAGCCCGCACCCGGAAAGCGCCGCCTGTTGTATGAGATCCAGATCGTTGGCGACAATGTAGCCATCGAAGCGACGCTTGACCGCCTCGCCGTTCTGGTAAAACAACCACTCAACCGGCCGACCAGAATCCGCGCGCCGATGCAGGATGAGCCTGTGCTGGCGAAGATCATCTATCGTTAGCGGGGTTCCGTGTTCGATGAGATATGACGGTGACGCGCATACCACCAATCCAGAGTCGCAGAGGCGCCGCGCAACGAAATCTCCCTTGCTCACCTCGCCGTATCGGATCCCAACGTCAATACCGTTTCGCCCCGGATCGAGACTGAGATCATTGAGATCGAGGTCAATCTGAATGCCCGGAAACGTTGCGCAGAACGACGGCAGCATGCCAATGACATACAGCCGGCCGAAACTTGGTGAGCAGGCGACACGAAGGTGTCCGGCAGGTATAGCAGTAGTTTCAGTTAAATCTCCCGCAACACGAATGATGTGATTCACAGCCGGAAAACACTCTTCAAAGAATATTGTGCCTTCGGCGGTCAGCGCTATTTTTCGATTGGAGCGCTCCAAAAGTCGCACATTCAGCTGGGACTCAAGCCGAGCAATGCTCTTGCTTAGCGAGGGCGACGACACACCAAGGCGACGTGACGCCTCGGTGAGGCTGCCGCTGAGTGCGACATTGATGAAACCGATAACACCGGAGAAATTTCGCGAGATCCCGGGTCGCCGTAGCGACGCGGACCCTCGAGCCTCGAGTCCCAGGTAGGTTCGAGGGTGTGCGGCCGTACCGGTCATTTTCTTTGTCATTCGAAACTACCCTGTTACGTATGTCGAGGGGAGCTGGAAGCCGCCGTTACGGACCACGGCCCCGTGGAGCATCGTGTCGTCTCTGAACCTCTGGGTCCGCCGCAAGGTGTTCGCGGGCTTACCACGCACTGCAGTCGGACACTAAGACTAACGGCGGGGCTCCAAAGCGTGGAGCGGACCCTTCAACGCATAATCAGCTGTGTGTCGCGGACAAGATAGCTGTCGAGTAGGGCGGCTGTGGACACAACGTGGTCATTGGCACATGTTGTGTACCCGCCTACTTCGCGACTTGCAGACTGCGAGGAAATTTCGGACCAGCTTCGGCGATTGCTGAACGCCGTTGATACGTCGCACCATGAGTTGCGCTTCGCGGTGTCGGATAAGCCCCGAGCCTTGCGGATGCCGTTAGTGCAGTTCGCCGCAACGCGTCATCGTAGGAGGGAGTAGCATGTGGTGGTAGACATGCGAACGGGCTCATAGTGTTGACCGCATCGCACCAGTTGGCGATATGAGCAACATGTGTGCGTCGGGGCAAACGAGCTTCAGCCGTTGGCGCACGGCGCCACTATGTACACGGGCTGGTCTGGGTTGCACCGCATAGCGATTTGAAAAAAGCACTCGCAGACCGTTTCGAACATCTGCGACGAACCGGGCTCGCCTTCAATAAGCGCAGCAACGATCGCGATTACTGACTACGGCAGAACATGGCGCGTTCGCAGCTGCGCGCGATGCGAAACGAGACGATTCCATACCTTGATGGGAAACGCGTCGTGTGTTGGCAACATGGACTGCAGCTGGGGCGGCTCGCTGTTCAAGGTGATAGAAGGGGCAAGTTGGCGCGCCGCGTAGCCGGCCGGTTCGATTGTGCGTGTGCATGAACTCGCGGGCACGATTTCGCTGGTTAACGCGCACGCAGTCGGAAACTCCGTAACACTTCGCACCGGATGGTGGCGAGGCGCATGCATCTTAACGACCCACTCAATCCGGAATGGCAGGCACATATCGAGTCTAGTGCGTTTGGGCTCACATGCGTTCAGGGGCGGGGAGCGATCACTGTTCGGCGATTACCCCCAACGGCAAGGAAGCAGTTTGCTTTAACCTGCGTTACAGGCGCGTTAGACGGCCGGCCTCAGAGCACTGCCACGGGCGCGGAATCGCAATTCCTGCTGCCAGGCTCGCTTCACATTCGGCGAAGACGTCAGGCGTAAGGACTTGCGATTTCTCGCCGCGTATTGCTCAATCAGAGATTGAAGAGTGCCTGATCCACGTTTTGCTGCGTCTTAATGGTCTGCGCGTTCGCCTGGTAATTGCGTTGCGCGGTGATGAGATCGACGAGCTGGTTCGTGAGTTCGACGTTCGATTCCTCCACCGCACCGCCTTGAAGTGTGCCGTGCGTCGTCGAACCAGGCGTCGAAATCTGAGCCGCACCCGATTCATTGGTTTGCGCGTAGGCGTTTCCGCCAAGGTCGACGAGGCCGTTTGGGTTGTTGAACGTTGCGAGTACGATCTGTCCAAGATTGCGTGTCTGGGTACTCGTATACCTATCGCTCGAATAGGTGCCAGTCAACACGCCGTCCGACCCGACCGTGAATCCGGTGAGCTGACAGGCGGGGTTGCCGTCTAGGGCGAGATTGGTGACGCCGTCCTTGGCGCCGTACTGTGTCGTTCCGGTCAAATCGAGCGTGAGATTCTGTGTCGTCGCGCCATTGTCCGCAGCGTTGGGGATGCTGATTGCAAATGTTGCGGGACTCGGCGAGGTAATCTGCCCGGAACTATTGAACGTGACCGTTCCCAGGAGGCCATTCGCGCCTGGCCCAACCGGGGTACCAGTTGCACCGTAGGTGCCGTAGACATTCCACGAACCCGTTGCTGTCTTCGCGAAATAAAAAGTGACCGGCTGCTGGTCGTCGCCAAGCGAGTCGTAGGGGTTGACCTGCTGGCTGGTCGTGTAACTGGACGGATCGCTCGGACTGAACGTAGCGTTCGCGACGTTGCTGTCTCCGGAGTTCAGATTATACGACGCCTGAATGGTCGTAGTTGCAGTCGGCGGGAGGTCCGCGTTAGAGATGACGATGGGGCCGATAGCTCCCCTGACGATGTTCCCGTTGGCATCGACTCCATAACCCATTAACTTCTGACCTTGGGCATTTTCAATCGCGCCACTCGGGTCCAGATGAAATACTCCATTTCTAGAATACGTCGTCGCGCCGTTGTTCGAAAGCAGGAAGAAGCCGTTGCCGTTGATTGCTACGTCCAATGGCAATCCGGTCGAGGTGATATTGCCATTGCTGAAGTTCTGCTGAACCTCGGAAAGCTGCGTTCCAATGCCGACCTGATTGTTGACGGATGTCGCAAACGCATTGGCATACATATCCGCGAATTGCGCAGTCGATTGCTTGAAGCCGACGGTGTTGGCGTTGGCAATATTGTTCCCGATGACACCCAGGTCGTCGGACGCCGCCGCGAGACCACTCAGCGCTTGTTGGTATCCCATATGGTCCTTGCTTGGTCGTGTTGGAAAGAGCCGCTTATCGTGAGAGCGACCGCTACACTCGTGATGGAGGGAGGGGTAGGGATGGTCGGCGCACCACCGCCGTCCACCGAAAATCGAACAGACATACGCGTTGAAACCGGGAGCCGATGCGCCGCGAGATTGAAGCGATGGGTGCGCCGCATGTTTTCGCCGAAGTAACGTAAATCGATGACCCCAATGAATGCGCTTTCCTTGCTGTACAAATAACTCGTTGTTCTGATCGGGTAGTTGCCCAGATCGTCACACGTAACGGACAATGTCAGGTCGCGAAGATATGCGCCCCTGACCTCGTCCGGGATAGCAAATAGCGGGCCTTCGAAGTCGAAGTTCCAGTTGTTGATGCACAGACGAAGCGAGTCGAAACCTTCCCAGGACGGCCCGCCTTCCTCATCGTGCGGTTGGCGTAGCAAATAGTGTGGACGTCGTCCAGGATTTGGCGTTGACTTGTTCGCCGCCGACCTAAAGAACTGCGTCGGTACGCTGGCAATCAACGTCGAACCAGAATCATCAATCACAGGAGTCCCCGCGTAGCGAACTACGGCAAAACTTGCTGGCGAAGCGAATTTCATAAAATACGCATTAGCGCTAATTCTCACCGGATACCTGCTTGCGCACGTGGTCGTCCGGCCGTGGCCAGTATGCGTGCACCCCTAAACCATTGGAATACACCAAATGGCTAACTCGATGTTAGCCATTGGCTAATTGAACTGAGTAGGCCTAACGCGTACTCTTCGGGTTGGCCATCAAGGGAGCATGCGCGAGAGTGGAAACTGAAAAGGCCGCTTAAAGCGCCCTGATTTCCCGCGTTGGCAAGCTGCGTCGGTGCTTCTGAAATGCAAAGTTGGAAAAGGCGAAAGCCCGCGTGCACGGCATTCATCATCTGTGGCGAGATCGGACCTGAAGCGCGAGCCATTGCTGGATGTCTGGAGTAGCTTGACTCGAGGGGGGAGTACGTCGACGTCATTTTGGGCGACGATCAACTGCCGCGAGTGACATCGCCGCGACACAGCGATGTCGCCCGCGCCAGCCGCGTTCGTGGTCAATCAGGCGCGGAATCGGCGCATGCGCAAACTTCGACAAATGCGCTGCTGGCTGGTCGATCAGATCCGATGCGCTGTCGTCAACGGAGATCTTGTCGAAGGGCGTGCGAGATACCAGCCGCCACGGAACCTGATGCCAAGCGAGGCTGCCGTGCTCATGGCGGAGCTGTTCGGCTGCGTCACGTACACAGAATCGCACCTTAGACCAGGATTTTATGGGAATCGGAAGCGAAGGTGAGTTGACACATTCGTTCCTGCATATGCTAATTGACGACTTTATTTCACTTGAACCGGAAATAGAGTCGTCAACTCAGAGCCAGAATCTAGGTACGAGCAGGATTGCGAAGAGATTGCCTTATTTTTATTCTCTTCTGAGAATTGCCATCGGTTGTTAGTCGATGATCAGTAGTCCCACAGCACCGGCACAAAACGAAAGCCGTCGCCGTTTTTTGCAATGTGACCGATGGACGGAAACGCGATATGTGCTGCTGCCAGCAGAGCGCCGGTCTCAGCCGCTTCGTTGAGCAACGCGATGCGCACGTCCATAGCTACTTCAGGTTCGTGCTCAAAGCCATTTTGCCATTCGGGATTCTCGAAGCCGACTTCGAAAATCGCGTCACCTGCGAACGTCAGCTTCTCGCCGTTCGATGCGACGTCTACGACGCAATGCCCCGGCGTGTGCCCACCCGTTACGCGCGCCGACACGCCCGTTGCGACTTCGACGGTCTGATCGAACTGCATGATGTTTTCGCTGTAGAGTTCCGTGAACTTCGCAGCCGCTTTGCGGAGCGCGGGAGGAACGGCTTCCGGCATCACCGTCTTGCTGAAGTCCGGATTTTTCCAGAATTCCACTTCGGCCGCAGATACGTGAATGCGCACGTCCGGGCGCAGCTTGGACTTAACGCCATCAACGTTCAGTCCGCCGACGTGATCCATGTGCATATGCGTAATCACGATATCGGTGATCGCAGCCAGGTCGATGCCAGCCGATTCCAGGCGCATCACCGACCGACCTGCACGCGTGAAGTATTCGAAACCGTCGCCCACACCCGAGTCGATCAGGATCAGGCGTTCGCCGCTGCGCACGAGCGCAATATTAAGCGCCCAGTCGAACATGTCGCGTTGCAGGAAGCGACCGTCGAACCATTCGTTGCGGTCCGCTTCGCTCACGTTGGTGGACATGGTTGAGGTCGGAAGCGGCAGAATGCCATCGCTGATCAGCACGACGTCGACGTCACCCACGCGCACGGCGTAGCGGGAAGGCACGAGCTCGCCTGAACCTTCCTTGCCGAGCTTGGCGATAACCGGTTGCAAATTGCGAGTTGTTTCGCTCATCTTCAATACTCCTGTTCATTAAGTGGGGCACTCCGCACCGGCGCGGTACACGAGCACGGCGGCGAGTTCCGCGCGCTTCGTTTTGCTCGCGTTTCGAGCCGTGTGAAAGATTGTAGGCAGAGAGGCGAGCACCGGTAGCATCGCGAATGCATCCATCATGTTGTCCGAACGGCAACAATCGACGACGAACAGAGATCGACAGAAACTGTCGGCTATAGCCGGTGGTCCCGATGTGCCGGTCTTCCGACATCAGGCGCGCGTCCGGTACATCCTCGTTCGCACAGGAAAGATGCAGCTAGACCCTGGGTATTGCTTCAGTGGTATGTTCATCCTTGACGCGCTGAAACCCTTCGGGAAATGCATGCCTCGCGTCTGCCGTAGCCAGTTGAAGCGCATTCAGAACCAACTGGGCCAATGAAACAACCTCCGCACGTGTCAAGACCACGGTGTCTTCCGCGATTGTCTGGCGCATCACCCTATGGACGTCAGACAATTGGTCCGGGGCGAACCCGAACGCCGCACGGTAATAAATTACATAGGCTTCGAACTGTAGGTCTGGACGATCAGATAGAATTCTCCACGCCGTATCGAAACGCTCCTTATTGATTCCATCTTGATACGCCGCGGCACGAAGATAAAATTCGTAAGAATGCTGCAAGCTTAGAGAGAAGTAAGAAACCGCCGACTGGAAATCTTCGTCCTGCAACTCGTAAAGTCCAGCGTTGAAAGACAGCTCGAAAGCCCACTGGTGCCGGGTGGAATGCTGTTGCTCACGATGGATGCAATTCGGCCAGTAGCGTTGGTCGATTTCTAGTCCCATCGAAGAGACGACGGAAGTCCCGACGAGCATCTCGTCGCCGTAGGCGCAGCACGCTTGACATTCAATTGACACTGCTGTTCTTCGCATTGCGATATCTCCTTTCGAGATGACCCGCCCTTCACTGGATGCTAGCTACATCTAGTCAGTAGCCGCTACCGTTGGCACACCAAATTAGGTCGCTTGGCGTGGTTGGCACAACTGTACTCGTCAAATCAAAAACATGAGCCGCCACGCACGGCGGGTCAGGAAGAATACTGACCTTGCTGTCACAAACTTGACCTCCACACCGTCTTATATACCGCTGCATATCCTGACTCTGCCGCACTTAGATGCCACAGCTATGCTTTAGCTGGCAGGAAAATGGCGATATAGAAGAATAGGTCATGGACCAGCCATTAGGAGGGTTGATATACGTTTCGACCGGTTCTCTACCGGCTACCGAATGCGGGTCTTGCTACCAAAATTCATCGACAATGGCAAACGGCACTGTTGTCGAGAGGACAACACTATGATTCCCTCCAACTACCTGTCGGTATCTTGGCGTTGAAACGACGATGACATTCACACAGCACGTCTACGTTACCTATTCGTCGGGTGCACGTAGTTCCGACCTTTCGGTGAGGTTTCGCCTTGGTGATTTGTTGCCGCATCGCGCGGGACGTCGTCGATTTGGAGCGAATCACCGCTCATATCGACGATGCGCATGCTCTATGGGACTTTCTCTTGTCCAGAGGAAAATGTCCCTCCGAGCCGCGGCCGGCCAAGGCTCACTCGCCTGCAGTTTCACTAGCAGCTATCTTGGCATCATTGAATACCCTGCCGTCGTGAAGGAAGGTAGGTTCTCGAAGGCCAGTGACGGATTTCGAGTCGACCCGCCTCGGCGAGTCGAAAATTGCGGGAGCGGGGGGCGCGGCCGAATGCTAGGCTATTTTCGAGGTCGACACAAAGTATTTCATTGGCGCGCGAGGGCGAACTCATCTACGAGAGAACTGCCGTCAGGAAATCGACCGGATTGCCCCAGGAAAATGAAGTGATGCGTGTACTTCACCGTGATCCGCATTGTGGACGTTTGCGAATTTGCTCTACGACGGGGTTTGGCCGCCGAATTGTTGGGCCGCTGTTAACTAGTTTCCGTGCTAAGTATCCAGATATAGCGATCGACTTTTGGCTCCAAGATATCGCCCCGGACCTTACCGCAAATCGAATCGACATCGCGTTTTGTGATGATCGAATGGATGACGCTCGAATTGTGGCGAGGCAACTCATACCCATGCAGCTACATGTTTGCGCATCGGCTGCCTACGCTCGCGAGCTCGGCTTGCCACGCACTGTGGATGAGCTTAGCGGCCATCGCTGCATTAATGTCCGAACGGCATCCGGTCGCGTTGCCGAGTGGGAATTCAAGACGGGCGGGGTGAGCCAAAAGACGGTCCCGAGGGCCTTGCTTACATTCAATGACCCGGATCTCGTCTTGCAATCGGTGTTGGACGGGGAGGGCATTGCTCAGTTGCCCGCCTATCAGGCAAGTGTGCTACTGCGTGAAAGGCGTCTCCTTGCGTGTCTAGCTCAATACGCACCGGACGACAGAGGTCACTACGCATGCTATCGGATGTGCAAGCAATTGCCGCCCCACGTAAGTGTTCTCCTCGACTACATGACTGTGCGAATTAGAGCACTCGACTTGAGTAGTTCAATTTAGTGCTCCCCCGCTGGTCTCCGGTTGATTGTTGTGGTCTGGACAACACGTTGGTTCGGTCTGCTGGTCTATTGCGTAGCCAACCGTAAGCCTACGATGCGCTACATGGGTCGTCGGCGAATAGAAGCAGTGGGCGCGCTGCGAGTAGTCCAGCCATTCGGTCGAGTGCAATTCACTTACCGGATCCCGATGCAGATCTAACCTCGGAGCGCGATCATGAAGCTTTGTAATGATTGATGGCAGCGGGCTCATCGGAACCACGGTGGTCCACCGCTTTTCGGACGAGGGCACGAGGTTCTTCCGGTATCTCGTTCAGAAGGCATAGGTGGCGTGAAAGGCATAGGCTCGACGAATGCACTGGTCGAAGATAGGATCCCTCTGAGATTCTTCGAAATGTCCCGCGGAATTCTATTTTCCGGAGAGGCAGCGAAGAGGAGGTGTCACGGGTCGCGCAGATTGCTGTCGAAATCGACAATTTGTTCGAGCGCGTATTTCCGCGAGAGGATTGCAGAGGAGAAACGCGTTCGTGCGCCGAGCATTCCCTGCATGTTGGGAAGTTGTTCGACCTATTTTCCGCGTTGCTGAGTGATGGCGCCCATACGGGAAATTGCGCAGATACGGTATTTTCCCGCAAACCCGCAAGGATCAATTGAACCGGGATCTGTTGGCCTTCTTGAGAGACTGAATTCGAAAGCCTGAGCTGCCACATTTGTCTCATAAGCGGCAGAATCTATGTACGGGGGAGGGCAGACGTTACTCCCCCTACCCACCTCGACGCAGTTGTCCGACGCCGTTGCCAAATCCGGACCGTGACTACTTATGGAGTCCATCATGCCCCAATCCCGTGAAGGTCAACGCATTCCGAACGTGACGTTCCGCATGCGTGTTGAAGACGCATGGAAGAACGTGACCACTGCCGAACTATTCAACGCCAAAACGATTGCTGTGTTCTCGCTACCAGGCGCATTCACCCCTACGTGTTCCTCGACCCACCTTCCGCGCTTCAATGAGCTGGCTCCCGCGTTCCGTGCTGCAGGCGTGGATGCTGTCCTTTGCGTGTCCGTCAATGACGCCTTCGTGATGAACGAATGGGCTAGGGACCAGGAATGCGGGAACATTGTGATGATTCCAGATGGCAATGGCGAGTTCACTGACGGCATGGGCATGCTTGTGGACAAAACTGACCTGGGGTTCGGCAAGCGCAGCAGGCGCTATTCGATGCTGGTAAGGGACTGCATAGTGGATAGGATGTTCATCGAGCTTGACGAACCGGGTGACCCTTTCAAGGTGTCGGATGCCGACACACTGCTCAACTATGCGGCGCCGAACGCGCTGCGTCCAGACCAGATTGTGGTGTTTTCGAAGGTTGGCTGCCCCTATTGCGCTAAGGCGAAACAGTTGCTGTCGGATCGCAAGATGGACTACGTCGATGTACCGCTCGATCACAAAATCCGTGGGAAAGTGCTCGGTGCAGTATCCGGCAGCACCACCGCGCCGCAAGTATTCATCAACGGCCGGCATATTGGCGGATCCGAAGCGCTCAAGCTGTACCTGCAGGGCTGAGTCAGCACACCGCGAAATCCAACATGATTCAACTTTTCCAGCCGTTCAATCTCGACGGGATACCACCCATGAAGTGCTGGCGGAGGCATTAAGAAAGCCAGGCTCGTGGCATGCATTTCGTCGCCGTTCTGGTTGAGGTAGGTCGACTGCTATTCGTGAGTCGTGTTCGACAAGAGACTTTCTAGATCTAATATGGCTACCCTATTACTCGATCCCTGGTTACGGACGATCAGCTTGTTGGCAAGGGAGTATGCCGGTCCAACTACACCGGAGTGCGTCGCAGCAAACAGTGTGAATCGTCGAACCTCAAAGGGTCGCGCTCGACCATCGGCGAGCGCGTCCGTGCGTTTGATAGAGCGTCCAACTCCAACGACCGTAACGGTGGCTTGGAGTGACTCGACGCTGGGCTGCTTCGGCAATCAAACATGGCGGCTGGGCGTAGCGCGTCATGCAGGCGTTTGCGCAATTAGCGGACGAATCATCGGCCGCGGTGATGAGGTATTTAAGCCATTTTCGCGACCAACTCCCGCAAACGCGAGGGCGATGATACTGGCAGTAATGATTTGCGGAAACGTTGACAACTGAGGTCGTCTCGTTGGTCGATGGATACAAGTAATTTTCATCAATAGATCGCCTGTGCATTGTCGTTAAATTAACTGAGTTAAGCCGGCATCTTGTGTATATCGCTTTTTATCTAAGAAACACTTCTCTGAGTAGAGGGGATGATGCTCGGGCAATGCCCGTTAGTTAGAAACGGCTTGACTCATCCTGAGGAGAGTGCGTGCGTAGGCAATCCAAGGAGCGCAGTATGTTGTCACATGAACTAATTTCCCGATACGGCGCACTGATAGTCTTTTTGAACGTTCTTGGCTCGTCACTTGGTTTGCCGTTGCCCGCCATCCCGACTTTAATCACCATCGGTGCGAGCATTGCCATCTCAACGCACGCGATTTCTTCGACTTTGGCGAATTTCTCAATCATGCTGACAGCAGCTGTCGTGGGAGGTTCGATCGGTGACTTTGTCTGGTTTCAAGGCGGCAAGCGGTACGGTGAGCGCACACTTCAAACAATATGTAAGCTGTCGATGTCCCGAGAGACCTGTGTTCGAAAGACAGAGCGATTCTTCGGGCGTTGGGGAGTCCGTGTCATGATCGTCGCCCGGTTTCTACCAGGATTGTCCCTCGTTTCTGTGCCGTTGTGTGGCGCTATGGCAGTTAGGCTACGTGTGTTCATATCCTACGACTGTATCGGGATCTGCCTTTGGGCATTTGTTGGGCTGACTATGGGTGCGCTATTTTCTGCACAAATTGACTTGATATTTCGGATATTTTCCCAGCTTGGATGGCAGGCGTTAGTTGTGGTTGCTGTGGGACTGGTGTCCTATATTCTTTATCGCTATTTGCGACGGATACTGCTCGCAAGAGCTCTTGAAACTGCTCGGATTACGGCGGGCGAGTTGCATGTTCTCCAGTCATGTGACCCGCGACCTGTGGTCTTCGACATTAGATCGCATGAGCGACGCATCCTCGATCCCTTTGTCATTCCTGGCTCAATCTATGTCGATGAACGCAGAGCGTATGAGATCGTCAACGAATTTGGCACTCGTCGAACGATGGTGATCTATTGCTCATGTCCCGGAGAAGTATCAGCGGCATGGATGGCGAAGCGCCTACGAGGCGCTGGCGTCCAGACTGCGTTGCCGCTAACAGGTGGGATCGATGCGTGGCGCGCGGCGGGATTTAGTGTTGACCCAATAGAAGCGATATACAGCACGTATATTGCAGCGGAAACGCGAGGTATGGCGGGATAACGTGCCATGCGTCAACCGCTTGCTAGCGAAGTGACAGGCAGCCGCCGCCGACTCGCTCGCCGCCAGAATTCGTTTGTCCGACGTTCGAGCGACGGCTATCGGGGGCTGAATCCCCTACGGCTTGCGGCTGAGAGGCTGCCCGGCTTCAGCAATCTCCACCGTCAATGTTAGGTGCTACGTCTGCACGACCCGGTAAAACCTTGGAAGTGCTCGTGATCATTTTGCATAACAGCGATTTCACGCTCGTCTTTGAAAAGGAATGACCTCGATGTTCTCGTCAACTTGGACCATTAAGGACCAAACGTGCGATTGTTAGCACAGCGATTTAGAGAGCATCAAGCAGCACGGCCGGTCAGCGACAACTATGTTGGCCGGTCGGCCAACATAGTTGTGGCCCCCAGCAATTGTGGTGCGCTTGTTGCGCGCCAAGCAACAAAGTGGTTTCGTGGATCCCACTTCCGAGTAGTTCTCGCTGGCGTTACCGTGCGATAGAAGTGTCGTCGGACCTTTCACCAATCCACAGGAGTTTGCTATGCGATTTCTTCTCATAACACAAAAAGCGGTCTGTGTTTTTACACTGCTCGCAACACTGCCCGCGATCGCGCTCGCCGAAACACTTGCTGTGAAAGTCAGCGATCTGGATCAGGGCCGCTTCACAAAAGAGCAGGTGTACAGCGGTTTCGGCTGCCGCGGCGAAAACGTATCGCCGCGGATTTCATGGAAGCACATACCGCCCGGAGCCCGCAGCCTCGCTGTGATGATGTATGACCCCGACGCGCCAACCGGCGGCCTCGGCTGGACCCACTGGGCCGTTGCTAACATACCCCCATCGCAAGCCTCTCTGGAGAAAGGTGCCTCCGGCAACACTCAACTATTGCCGGCTGGCGCCGTCGAAACGTTGACCGACTTCGGAGAGTCGAAGTACGGCGGACCGTGTCCGCCGCAAGGCAAGCCGCATCGCTACGTGATTACTGTCTACGCACTCGATGTGCCCCATATCGATGTGGATCCGAAGTCGAGTCCGGCGCTCGTTGCGTTTCAGATGCATGGGAAGGTCATCGCGAAAGCGCGCTATGTCGCAACGTACCAGAGCCCGGCAAACTGAGCAGTCTTGCTCATGAGATCACGTGAGCGACATGCCGCCATCGACTCTCAGATTGACGCCGTTGATGAAGCTGCTCTCGTCACTCATGAGAAAGAGCGCCGCGCGCGCGAGCTCTCCCGGACGTCCGAGGCGCCCGAGCGGAATGCGGCCCGCTACGGCGGCCTCGAACGCTGGCCGCTCGGCATCCGCCACGCCAAGCTTCGAAAGTATTGGCGTGTCGACTGGTCCCGGACTCATGACATTCACTCGAATGCCGCGCGCCTTGAACTCGAGCGCCCAGCTCCGCGCAAACGCCTCGATTGCGGCCTTTGTGCCTGCGTAGACGGCGTGCCCATCAAACACTTTGTAACTTGCAATCGAACTGGTCAGCAAGACGGCACCGCGATCGCGCATCAACGGCGCAATTTTTTGTACGCCGAAGAAGATTGCCTTTGTGTTGGTCGCAAAGTGCAGGTCGTAGGAATCAGCGCTAACTTCGCTCGACGACTCGAGTGTGTTGATTCCCGCATTTGCGAAGTAAAAGTCGAGCCCACCGAAACGATGAGACACGAGTGATGCTACATCGTCATGCGTTTTCGGATCTGCGAGATTTCCCGTCACTCCCAGTGCTTTGTCGCCAAGCTCGGACACAGCCGCATGGACGGCATCTGCTCGGCGCCCCACAACGATGACGTTCGCACCTGCGGCGACTAGTAGTTTGGCAGTGCCCAGTCCGATTCCACTATTTCCGCCGGTGATGACAGCAACTTTATTTGCGAGCCGATTCATGTTTTCTCCACGATGTTCCGCCGATCTGGCGTACCGCTGAAATTTAGCAACGGCCGCCACGCTGATGTAGTCACACATCGGCTATTTCACTTGTTCCGCTTTGTCATGTCTGTCGAAAAATTTAATGGCCTTCCGGCTTTCGTTCGTTCCGTCGAAACGGGGTCGTTTACGATGGCAGCCCAATCGTTATGCACCACACCGTCAGCCGTGTCAAAGAGCGTCGCGAGGCTCGAAAAGCGACTGGGTGTTCGGTTGTTTCAACGCTCGACGCGCGCTTTTGTCCTGACCATGGAGGGTCAGGCGTACTATGAGCGCGTAGCACCACTGATGCGCGGACTGGAAGGTGCGGACGAAGTGCTGCGCTCGCCTGCGGCCGCCACTGGACGACTACGTGTGAGCTTGCCTGCGGAGCTGAGCTGCCTTTTGCTCGACCCCGTCACGCGGAAACTCATGGCGAGTCACCCGGAACTCGCGCTGGACGTGAGCGTTAGCGATCGCCATGCGGACCTGATACGCGATCGCTTCGACATCGTCATAAGAGTGGGCTGGCTAGAAGACAGCAGCTTGCATGCGCTGCGGGTCGCCAGTCTTCAACTGGCTCTGGTGGCCGCGCCCGCTTACCTGCGCGAGCGAGGTACGCCGCGTGTGGTCGCGGATCTTGCCGAGCATCAGCATGTGCGTTACCGGCTCAACGGACGTGCGTACCCCCTAGTCTTCGGAGACGGGATGTCGATGGCGATCGAAGGGAGGTTTGACGCGGACAACGGCGATGCAATGCGGGTTGCAGCGTTGAATGGACTAGGTATCGCGCAGATTCTGGAGATCGCCGTGGGAGAAGACATTGCAGCGGGGCGGTTGCATGTGGTTCTGCCCGATAGCGCGTTAGCATCGGTGCCCGTTCACGCAGTTCACGCGTTCGGAAGAAATATGCCAATGCGTGTGCGGGTATTTATCGACTTCGTCGCTGCGCAACTGGCCGCGTGGAACGTCGTATCCTCGTTTGAACCGCTACGAGCGGGCGCTGGGTTGGAAGAGGAGTGCGAGGGGACGACCTGATATTGCTCGACGCTGTCAGCCCAGCGTCCACCTACCGCTGGAAGCCGTGTCCTTTTCATTTCGACTTATAGCGGACGCCGCAGACGGCGTCCACCCCACATCGCTCGAGTTTTAAATGTTTCGACTTGGTAACTGGATAGCGCCAACTCGTCTGGCGCGGACTGCCGAGGTGCGGGTGTTATCCAGTTTCATGTTTGCCTCCTCTTGGGAGTTGCAAGTCATCTGGTTCATCTCTGGGGGCTCCTAAGCGCGATGTTTGGCAGATCGCGCTTTCAGCGTGGAAAACGCGTTCGATCCTCGCGAGGTGTTCAGAGATCGGTCACACGCTCTGGATCGGCCGACGCGAGTGCGGCGGCGCGCTCGGCCTTCGGTGGATATATCCAGACGGTGTTGATCTCCTGCTTCGTCTTTTTTGCGACATCGCCGACCATCTCTACCTTGCGCTCCCAACCGCGCGTGAACAGTGCGCCGGCTTCGCCGAGGTCGAGGCAAGTGACGTAGGCCTTCTGCTGGTAGGGCTTGGTCGGAACGCCAAGCAATTCCGCTGCGGCGTTGTTGCCGGCAAATGCGCCCATACGCGTCGCGTGCTGGCATGACATCAGTGCATAGTTGCCGTCGTCATCGCAGGCGGCACGGGCGGCATCGCCGGTGGCGAAGACACCCTGAACGCCCGGTACGCGCAGATCGCGATCGACCAGAAGTCGGCCAGAATTATCGCGTTCGGCCGGAATCTGCGCGGTCAGCGGGGCGGCACGCATGCCTGCTGCCCAGATCACGGTCTCCGTCTCGATGTGTTCGCCGGTGGATAATGTCACGCCCGATTCGTCGAGAGAGGCGACGCCGGCGTCGAGGCGGGTTTCCACACCGAGCTTGCGCAGCGCGTCGTCAATGAGGGGGCGGGGACCTTCGCCCATGTCGGGTGCGATCACACTGTTGCGGTCGATGATGATGACACGGGTCTTGGTATCTTTACCGAGAATCTCGGGCAGACGGCCCGCCATTTCAGTTGCCGCCTCGATGCCAGTGAATCCGCCGCCAGCCACGACGACCGTGTCGCGCCCGTTCAACCGCGGGCGGTTGGCGAGGCTGTGCAGGTGCTTGTCGAGGGCAACCGCATCGTCGAGCGAGTCGACGCTGAAGCCGTGCTCGGCGAGTCCGGGAATGTTGGGACGGAATAGTCGACTGCCGGTGGCCACCACCAGGCGGTCGTAAGAGAGCGACTTGCTCAGGTCTTTTCCGTATGCGATCTGCATCATGCGGGATTGGGTGTCAACCGTCTCGACGCTACCTTGCACATACACCACGTCGATGGCGTTGAGCACATTCAGCAGTGGTGCCGTGAGGGTCTCAGGATTCCGTTCGTAGAGCCGCGGGCGAACCACCAGCTTCGGCTCCGGAGCTACCAGCGCGATTTCGAGTTCTTCGGGAGTCACTCCCTGGATGTCGCGCAGACGAGCTGCGGAAAGCGCAGCGTACATGCCGGCGAAGCCGGCACCTATAATGACGAGTCGCATGAATGCTTACTCCCTTGAGTGGATAAATATAGGAATGCAGAAGATTATTGCGTGATTACGAAAGCGAGTATTTTCTGGCCTGATGCGGTCATGCACTTGCTACTAAAGATTTGCCAGCCGATCTTTTTGTCTCAGTCAGTTCTTGTCTGCCACAGCTATAGTCTCGCCAACCGCATTCGCGGTTCTCCCGAGCGCTTGACGCAATCGCAGGAGCGAATGCTGCTAACCGAGCGTTGCCACCACTTAACCGGTGGCTGTCGCATTGGCGCGGCGGCGAGGCGCTCGGTAGAGGCAACTCCCTCGATTTCGCCAGGCACAACTTTCCGGATGGAATGCCATGTTTTCCTAGGGGTCGGGAACGTTCGACCTGGGGCAACGTAGGCGTCTGGTTTATTTCGCCGGTACAAGAACCGGCGCGCCTTTATCTTTCAGCAGCATCACGAGGAATTTTGCGGGCTCCGTTTGGCTCGCGTTGCGCCCGATCGTATGGACATCGTTCAGGCCTTCATAGAACGTTTGCCCTGGCGAAAGTGTGACCTGCTTTTTGCCCCTTACCTGCATGATGATCGTGCCTTCCAGCACGTAGATGAAGCCGTATGCATTGTGCCGATGCACCGGATCCGCGGCGCCCGGCGGATATTCGACGCTGATCATCAACGCTTCCTTGCCCGGATAGTGCTCAAGCGGGACCGTCATGAGAGGCGTGACGCGAGCTTCTGGCGGCGCGGCCTGAACGCTGCACATCAACGCCTGTGCAGTGATGAGCGCCGTGACTGCGGTATGTTTGAAACCAGCCATGATTGGCTTCCAGTAGAGCAGCCCGCATACGCGGGCTCGCGACGAGAGCAAAGTATGAGCAGTCAGGCCAGGTTGGCCTTGTCGAGGCCGAAGGCCTTGTCGGCCGATCCCGGCACGGTCCTGAAAGCGAGATTCGCACGATTCCAGCCGTTGATGGCCATCACATCGAAGGTCAGATCCGAGAGTTCCTTCTCCGAGAATTGCGTACGCACGCGCTCGTAAATATCGTCTGCAAGGCCGTGCGCGCCTAGCTGTGTCAGTGCTTCGGTCCATGCGAGGGCGGCGCGCTCGCGTGGTGCGAATAGCGTGGATTCACGCCAGATCGCCAGATGATGGATACGCAGCTCGCGCTCACCGTGCATGCGAGCTTCCTTTACGTGCATGTCGACGCAGAAGCCACAACCGTTGATCTGGGAAGCGCGTATCGAGATGAGGTCGCGAATCGACTCTTCGATCGCGCTCTCCTTCAACTGATTGCTGAATTCCATGTACTTCTTGAATAGTTCCGGTGACTGCTGGATGTAGTTGATACGCTGCGTCATGCGTTTCCCCTTGAGTAGGTGTGAGTTTCGACTCCGCGACTGGTTGATGCCTCAACCGAGGATCAGCGCGTAAGTAAATCGTAGGTCGGTGTGCTGTCTCGCGCTAGCCGCATGTAAGGATCCATAGTGTTGTCTTTCTTACACCAATTGGGTTACGCATCCAGCCACATACTCTGCACACCAACGGCAATTTCGTGTTCGATGTCACAAAATGAGTGTGTCGAACGTCTTGAGAGTGCGGGAAGCACACGCATCGCGCATCCGTCGAGCGGACCATCCATGCGCCCACTCATTCACCGTGTAACGAGGCGATCACGATATGCACCTCGGCAAGTCTTATAAGTTATCCGAATTTCTTTACTGGACCCGGAGACAAATCTACGCGCTCGCGATCTGGGGCACGTTGCCTGTCATTCTGTTCAGGTTTTGCAACATAGAGTGGCTATCGGTGCCGCTTACCATCGTCGTGCTGCTTGGCACCGCGACGTCGTTCATCGTCGGCTTCAAGAACGTTCAAACCTACAATAGGGCAATGGACGCGCAGGACATCTGGACCGGCATTGTGAGCGCGAGCCGGCGCTGGGGGCAGCTCGCCCGCGATTTTCCAGACGACGAAATCGTCAGCCGCAGGCTGATCGAGCGTCATTTAGCCTGGCTCACTACGTTGCGTTATTCGTTGCGCAGCCCGCGAGTGTGGGAGAGCATGAACAAGGGATTTAATGCCGAATACCGTCGTCACTACAGGGTGCCGGAATGGGAATTGAGCCTCAAGGAGACGCTGCATAGATATTTACCAGCGTCGGATACCGCGCTCGCGCTAAACGCCCCAAACGCCGCGACAGCCTTGCTGAACACCCAGGGCGCATGCCTGCAGAAGCTTCATACCGCGGGAAAGCTGAATTTGTCGTTCTATCTGGAACTTCAACGCGCCTTGGGCGATTTCGTTGCGTTGCAGGCAAAGGCAGAACGGTTGAAGGATTTTCCATATCCGCGTCAATACGCGACCGTGAGCACGTTATTCGTCCGCTTCTTTTGCCTGCTCTTTCCTTTTGGCTTGCTGCACGAATTCGACAAGCTCAACGATAGCGTGAGTGGCTTCATGCACGGAAACATGATATGGCTCGTCGTGCCGTGCAGCGTCGCAGTATCGTGGATGTACACCTCGCTAGAACAGGTCGGCGAGAGTACAGAAAATCCGTTTGAAGGAAGCGCGAACGACGTACCGATTTCGACGTTATGTGTGCAGATCGAGCGCGAACTGCGATCGCTGCTCGGCGAACACACGGAAGATATCGCAGCGGAGTCGATCGCGATGTAGTGCCGGGAATGTGCGGCGCGCAGTCTCAGTCCGTGTCGTCCGGAGCAGCGAGCGCGACGACGTTTTCGATTCCCTGCCGCGCCATCTTAGTGTAAGGCGTAAAACGCTCAGTTTCGCGAACGAGCTGTTCGGCGAGCTCACGCTCTAGACCCGGCAAGCGGACACGTGTGTACGCAGTTAGGACGAACAAGCCATCAACGGGATCGCGGCCGAATCGCACCGTGACGTCGACGGAGGTGTTGGCGAGCGCAATGCCGGCGCGCGCGGCAAGCAGACTCAGCGCACCATGAAAGCAGGCCGCATAGCCCGCGGCGAAAAGCTGCTCCGGGTTGGTGCCGCCACCGGGTCCGCCCAGTTCCTCGGGTAGGCGGAGCTCGACGGCCAACTGGCCGTCGTCGGAACTCGCGATGCCTGAGGCACGGCCGTGTCCCGCTGTGCCACCGGTAACGGTGACTGTCGTTGAATACAGCGTTTGCCCTTCTTTGCCGCGATACTTCTCGAGCAGGGTCAGAGGTGGGGGATGCAAAGGATTGCTCATGGGGTCCCAAATTCGATCACGGTAGTTTCTTGGTCGGGCGCTGCTGGAACCGCATGATCGTCCACGGTACGTCCGTTGCCGGCCGAGCGGCAATTGCCAAATAATCGCGCTCGCGCAATTTATATACTACTGTCTTGACCTCGGTAAGTTCTGTACCGCAATGCCGACGATCGTCTGACGATTCTCCGTGAGATTGTGGTTCGACAGGTCGCCTCCGCGCCCACTGCGCGGATTCGCATCGTGATGCATCGGTTTGCAGACGCCTCTCTGCTGTGGGAGGTGGTGACGGCCTGGTCGCGAACGATCATACATATGCTCGGTGTTGTCCGGTAGGCCTTTGCGAGGAATCACCGTGTTTCCTGCAAAACATCATTGGAGTCGTCATGCGGGCTGCTGGTCGGCTGCCTGCGCAATAGTGAGCGGCGTCGAACACTGGAGATCGAGCGCTCTCGTTTGCTCAGTCATGTAGTCAACGAACACCCGAATGCGGGCCGGAAGCTGCTTTCGGCTGAGAAAGCAGAGGTAGTGGCCACCGTCGTCTGGCGCGTGTTGGGCGAGGCAGCTGACGAGCCGCCTGTCACGAAGTAGTTCACACACCTGGTAGGCAGGCAACTGCGCCAGGCCTAGTCCGTCGAGTACGGCCTGCAAGGCCAGATCCGGGTCGTTGAACGTATGGCGCGCGGTCGGCTGGTACCGCTGCGTAAGACCGTCCACCTTGAATTCCCACTCCTTGAGGCGCCCCGATGCCGTCCGCAGGTTGATGTGGCGATGCTCGAGCAGTTCATCGACGTGGCTAGGCAAGCCGTGAATTCGGGCGTACGCGGGCGATGCACAAACGATCATTTGCATGGGGATCAAGCGGCGCGCGACGATGCCGCTGTCTTCCATGCGTCCATCGCGAAACGACACGTCGACGCGATCCGAAGTGAAATCGGCGGGCCGTTCGTTCAGCAGCAGTTCCAAGGAAATATCCGGATAGCGCGCGTGAAAGCCCCGCAATAGCGGCGCGACGACCCTGCGCCCGAAGGCCGCCGTCGAGGCGATGCTCAAATGGCCGCGAGGCGGTCCGTTGCGCAGCTCCCGCATGTCTTCGAGTGCCTGAGCGATGCGCGCGAGACCAGCCTGGCAGTTCTCGTAAAAGAGCTCGCCTTCGCGCGTCAACGAGGTGCTGCGCGTCGTGCGCAGGAAGAGCCGCGCGTCGAGTTGAGCCTCAAGTTTCTGAACGTTGCGGCTCACAGATGAGCGCCCAATGCCCAAGCGGTCGCCCGCTCGCGCAAAACTGCCCTCATTCGCGACTGCGATAAACGACACCACGCCAGCATAGCTGGTCGCGAAACTGCTGGCCAACGGATCGTCGGCGCCGTTCGAGCGGCACGAAAGATGGTCTGTCATGGAAGCAAGAGTCGTAATGTTCCTGACAACTAGACGGGTGGGTGCGTTCGTTTGTGACGCAAATCCAGATTTATTTATCGACGAGCGGCGCGATAGGGGGGCCGGGGTACTTACTGCCTCTCAAGTGCGCGTGCGCAGCGCATGGTATCAGCCGTTGCCGTGCACAGCTGCGATACGTGCCAGCTTGTCGGGGTTGCGCTGCACATGAATGCAAACGATGCGATTGCCGTTGATTTCGAACGACTGTGCGGATTCGAGCTGGTCTTCGAAATAGCGTAGCAGCGCCCATTGGCCGTTGAGTTGCACCAGCTTGAGCCGCATTTCGCTGCCAAATCGTAAATGAGACGCATAGAAGAGCTGCGCGATGCGCCTGCCGCCCACCATCGGCTTCGGGAAGCTCTGCACCTTGCCGCCGCCATCGCCAATCAGGATGGCGTCCTCGGAGAGCAACGCGTTGATTGCGTGGAAGTCACCGCGCTCGATCGCCTGCGCGAGCCCCTCCAGCAGGCGCCGATGCGTTTCGCGCGAGACTGTATAACGTGGACGCTCATCGCGCAGTTGGACCTTCGCACGACTCACGAGCTGACGGCATGCCGCTTCGCTCTTGCCGATGGCCAGTGCCACCTCCGCGTAGTCCGCGTCGAAGACCTCGCGCAGCAGGAACGCTGCGCGTGCCTCGGGCGTGAGGCGCTCGAGCAACAGTAGGAAAGCAACTGATACGTCATCGGCGCGTTCTTTGGCCTGTTCTGGCGTGGTCGGGGAATCTGTCAATTCCGGTTCCGGTAGCCAGATGCCCGTGTAGTGTTCGCGTCGGATTTTCGCGGCGCGCAGGTGGTCGATGGACATGCGTGTCGTGACCGCGACTAGCCAAGCTTCCGCGTTGTCGATGCTCTCGCGGTCGGCCGACTGCCAGCGCAGCCATAGGTCTTGCACAATGTCTTCCGCCTCGGCTACCGAGCCGAGCATTCGATACGCGATTTTCTGCAATCGTGGGCGCAGCTCGCTGAAGACACATGCTTTCTGGTCCATGAAAACGCTTCCTTGAAGGGGATTTCTCGGGGGGCGAGAAGGTTACTGAAAGGTGCATATTGCCATAGTAAAGACGAACTTGTGGCCCGTCTCATCCCCCTGCTGCAAGAGGTCAAGGACATGACCACCGGCATTGGGGTCGAGCAATGGCTGAACGCGAAATATGGCGTTGAGAGCGAGTTGTACAAAGACCTGGCGCGACTGGTTCTTCTTTAGCGCCACAGCGGTACTGCTGGACAGCACAGATAGCGTCCAGAACAACCCCGAGGGCAGCTTGCGCGCCGGCTATCACTTGCACCCATACGGCGAGATCAACCTGGTGGTCCCGCTCAACGAAGGCGCGGCGCTCGCAGGTTGGAACGGCAGGTGTTATGGCGGCTGGACGGCACCCGAGCCTGGGAGGCCGTCATCTCGCTCACTTTTTTGCCGGCGGGGCGGATTGCGTTCGACGTTAAACCGCCGCCGCATTGAAGCGCTCAGACGGGCGCGTGTGAAGGCCTCGCCGATCCAACTCGCCTTCCGAATCAGCCGGCAGCGATCCTCGCGCAATTGACACAAAGCTCGCGAAGTTGCGTGAGAAATTCCAGCCTCTGCGGACCGCACGACAGAGCCGCAACAGTTGTGTGCGGCGCCGCAAATGCAACACGGTCGAATGCAGCAATCGCACCATGGTTGGAAATGCCTGACTGCCTGGCAGGCGGTGAAGACAGAGTTTGAGCATCCGATTGCCGGCTGCCTGTTCGGGGCGGTAGCAATCAGTCTTCTGCTGCTGCCAATCGTGTTGGTTGGTGTCAGCCATGAACCTGCTACCTGGCAGCCTGTTGTCCCTGTCGTCTCGCGTGGCGGGCCGTCAGCTTTCCTCTCGCCGCGTCGGCGATCCGCGCTCTCAACGTCGCAGCAGAAAGTCCCGGTCGCTTTACCAATAGCAACAACGCCGCCTGAGCAACCACGTCTACGTTTTAGTTCATCGCGCCTATTTTTGCGTTGGAGCCGCAGGTTGAGCGAAGGACGCCGAAAATGACGAGACTCGAGCGTTATGAAACGTCGACGTGGTTTTTTCCAGGGTCGCGGCAAGCCGGCGTAGCGAGGTCGCGACGGTCGATAATGGCCGCCGCACATGCACTCAATTTGCGGACCGTCGTCGAAAGGGGCAAATGGCCGAAACGCGGCGAGTTTCTGCCACCTGTCACTGTCGGGCGAGCGTCGCTTCATGGCCGCACTCGGAAGTTCGTCGCCCGACCGCCGCTCCGAACTTCCGTAGTCACCCAATCCGGACCTTCGCTACTCTGGCGGCCCAATGGCGGTTTTCTGATTGGGAGCAGTCGATCGGGGTGACGTGGCGACCGAGTGCTCCGGGCCATGAAGAGACATGCGTCAGCTGGATCCCGTCGCCGCAAAGTTGCCGTTCGAGCGCGAACACAGCCACCTGAAGGAGGCCCCGCATCCGAGGGCGCACATCGGCGGGCAGCCCTCAGAGCGATTGAGACGACGAGCACGGCGTGAGACCGTGCGGTCTCACCCCTTCGGGAGCACATCGTGCACGCCACTGGCCTGCAGCCCCAGGTCAACGAGCCACCTTGAAGGGTCGACGTGAAGACCGAACAATACACCCTCAAACAACCCGCCGGCGCCGCAGCGCGGTCACTACCGAAAACCTCCCCCACTGACGACTATGTGTCCGTCGCCGCATCGCAAGAGGCGGTCCCAGCCCGTGGACGGCGGGGCAGTCGATCCGTCTGGCGACCCTGCTCGACACCATCGCCGCCTCACCAGTCGTCCGCTGAGGTCGCCACCCCTGTGTCGCGCATCTGTGCGGCATTCCGGCGACCGTATCGGAGTGCCGGTGCTCTTCGAGGTGGCTCAGGGTTTGGTGAAGGCGTAGCCGTCCAGGGTCGCTCCGCCGAAGTAGGTGCCGGGGAACGCGCCGAACTCCGTGAAGCACTCGCCGTTGACCGGATCGAGGATCAGCAGCCCCTCGCCCTGGATGCCGGCAATCACGACGAAGTGGGTCCCGCCGCTGAGCCAGGTGATCGAGGCGACAACAGGTCGCCCGGCGTCGATCTCGGCTCTGAGGTCGGCGAGAGTCAGATCCGGTCCGTGATAGCTGGCGTAGTTGCCGACCGTCTTCAACGCGTCGGTCACCCCGCCGGATTTCAGATAGCGGGTGTCGATCCCCAGGCGGGCGTCGTCGAGCACGTAGCGGGCGCCGATGGCGTAGGGGTTGGCGTAGCGAGCGGCCAGGTCGGGGTTCTGGATCAGTGCCTGCGCCGACGGGCAGGCAGTGGTGTTCGTCGGGAACCCGTTGATCTCCTGTCCTATCTGCGTCATCACCTCGCATTGCTTCCAGGTGCTTGCCGGGTCGTAGAAGTGATCGACGGTGGCGCCGCAGGCGATCCAGCACCACTGGTCACTCTGCTGGTACTGCAACCGCACCGCGAGGCGGTTGGTCACGTCCGGTACGTACGTCTGCACCTCGATCGGCTTGGCGTCGAGGACGGTGATGTCGGTGACGACGTTCAGCGGCGAGTTCCAGTCCACATTGACGACGAAGGTGACGCCGTGGTTGGGGTCGTAGGGCGGTCCGTGGGGGCAGACGTTGTCGGCGGAGATCGTTGCTGCACCGATGAACCGGACCTTGTTGTCGGCGTACTCCGACGCCGTGACGATCACCGTCGAGTCGTGGTCGATGGCGTCCCAGTTGAAGTTGAGGGTCGTGCGGCCGAGGAACTTCCCCCAGTACTTGCGGATTGTCAGCGGCATGATCCCAGCCTCAGTACTGGATCTCGATCGGCGCATCGTCGAGAACGGTGACGTCCGTGACGATGTTCAGCGGCGCCCCCCAATTGACGTTGACGACGAAGGTGACACCGTGGTTGGAGTCGAATGGCGGCCCGTGGGGGCAGACGTTGTCGACGGTGATGGTGGCCGCGCCGATGAAACGGTGCTCGCTGTTGGCGGGCGTCGTCACCTTGTACTCGGCGGCGGTGACGATGACCGTTGAGTCGTGGTTGATGGCGTCCCAGTTGAAATTGAGCGTCGTGCGCCCCTGAAAGGGGCCCCAATACTTTCGGACGGTTTGCGGCATGTCGGCACCCCTGTCGCGTTGGAGAGTAGTAACCTCAAGCGCCCTCTGGGTCGACCGGTGATGGTCGGAGGTGCCTGGATATGGCAACCGTGACGTCGCGCAATCCTCGTTTCGGACAGAAAAAGGCTAGATGATTTGACGTAGATGACCAGGGGCGACGAAGCGTATATGTAGGGCAACGCACATAAGATAAGCGGCAGGCGGACACATAAACCCCGTCTCAGGGCAAGCGATAAAGGCTCGCGCATGTGAACGGCCGCTGTAAGGGGTGTGTGAGTCATCCGAACATCGGCGGCGGCCCGAGAGCGAGTGGCCCTTCATGGCTGCCTGCGGCCCGACGCGGATGCCCGCAGGCGACCCGATAGCGGACCACAGCGCTGTTGGACATCACTCTCCGCTGCGGTTCAGAGGTCATTTGAGCGGACAGCCAGATTCGACGGGGCGCACGTTCTGCGGCGGATTCTCTAGTTATCCAAAATAGCTGATCCCCGAGACAATCAACAGCAGATTCACAAGCCGTACGAAATGATTGTCGGACAGCCGTTTATAGAGCGTCATGCCGATCGCGGTTCCGAGCAGCGACCCGGGTATGCAGAGCAGAATGGCTGGGGTGAAACCGGTTTTGCCGGCGGAGTGTCGCAAGAGACTAATTGCAGCGAGCGCAGCGACCTGCGTGATCAGGATAAACGGCTGATACATGGCACGCTGGCGGTCCTTGTTCCACCCCTTGAACCCGCACCAGATGGTCACGAATGCTCCGGGAAAGCCGGCCGCGCCACCCGTGACGCCGCCGAGAAATCCCGCCAAGACATCGAGTGCCTTCGCCTGGCGCCGGATGACGAGCGGCCGCCTGGCGAGCATGTAGCACCCGTAGAGAACCAGGAACACACCAAGCACGTGGGTGTAGACGTGACGATCCAGCGTGAGCAGTACGGCGATGCCCAGGGGCAGTCCGACCCCGCCGCCGACCAGGAAAACAAACAGCGGCCGCCACTGGATATCCCGTTTGAGTGACCAGACCATTGCTGTCTGGTTCGCGATACTGCAGACAATCATGATCTGGACGACCTGCACCGGGTCGGCGGAGAGATGGAACAGCATTGCGCCGCAGACTGCGGAGAAGGCGAAGCCCGCGATGCTGGATATGCCAGACGCCAGAAAAACGGCACCGATGACAAAGACTTCGACGCCTTCGTGCACGGACAAGGCCAGGCAAAGTGCCGTGGCGAGCACGAGCACCGCCCACTGAAGTTTGACCTGCCAGGGGTACCATCCCGTTGCCGGGGGCAATGACCGGGCTGGTCCCGCGGCGCTCTCGGGCGCGGGCTGAGGTTCGCTATCCATTTGCCGTGTCTCTCCGTGTTGGACATTACAGGAAAGGCCAGTATTTCCCGCCCGTTGTGGCGGGAAGCGCGCGTTCAAGGATTGATTACATCGGTGCGGCGGGTGCGCTGGCTCGCCACGTCGCGCGCGGCAGCCTTGTCCCGCGTCCGCTGGGTGTCGTCGCACCATGAAACATCGAGTGCCCAGTGCTGTTTAGTTCCAGTTGATGACGGTCGCGGCTGTGAGCGGCACATCAGTATCGAGCACCGTGATACGCGTCGGTACTACCTGAAAAGGTGATACCCTCATGCTCACCGAAGATCGGTGATCCGCACATTCTTCTTGAGGACGACATGCTTCCATTCGCGGATTCCACCAATCCACCGGTGCACGATGACGTCTATGCACTCTGGGATCGGCTGGCCGAGTTCTCAGCAGGTGATGGCGATGTCGCGCTGTCCCATCTGCTAACCAAGCTCTGTGCCATGGTCAAAGCACAGAATGCGCTTTGGGCCGTTGTCGTGCGATTGCCTTCGCTCGCGCCAAAGGATCCTTTGTTCGGCTGGCGTCCACGACTGGTTCGGCTTCTGCATCCGGTACCGGCGATGGTCGCTTCGGTGCAGGAGCAGTACGACACGCTCTGGTCCGGCCACGTCGACTCGTCACATGTCGTGGCCGCCTCAGGGAACGAGCCGTTCTGCGCCAACCTGCTCTTCGAGGCGATGCCCGCCGAATGGTTTGAAGGTGAGCACTATCGGCGCCACTACCTCGAAGTCGGCCACGGCGACAGCATCCAGGTGCGTTGCTCGCTCAATGACGATGTGCGGATTCATCTCTTCGTGTTTCGCGATGTGCGGGCACCCCGATTCTCTGCGCCGGATCTCGAGCGTCTGGGTTTCGTGATGCACGGGCTGAGATGGTTCAACCGGCAGCAACTGCTCAGCCACGGCCTGCTCATCGCCGACGCGCCCCTGACGACGGCCGAGCGAAGGGTGCTGCTGTGGCTGCTCGACGGACTCACGGAAAAGCAGATCGCGCAGAAGCTCGACCAAAGTCCGAACACGACGCATGTCCATATCAAGGCGATCTACGCCAAATTCAACGTCCGGAATCGCTCAACGCTCACCGCGCTGTGGCTCGGCAAGCTGAGATAGCAAACTGCAGGCGCTGGCGTTGCAGGCGACGATGGCGAGCCACCCGCGCAAGGCGAGGCCGAAAGGCTTCTTGTCCGTGGATGCAAATCGCGGAGCCTCCGCGCTGCGCAAGATAAAGATGTGCACGCGGACATCCTCGTTGAGGTCGCAACGCATTGACATGCTGTCTGCGTGGCCGACGGCCAGGTCGGCCAGAGGGCTCATCCCGGAGTGCGAACATCGAGTCGTCAGGCTGGCTGTCCGAAGTGGACTGGACAGGTCGCACCGGCACGGGCTGAGAGAGAGTCACGCGATCACCTATTCAGGTTATGTTCGGGTGTCAGCGAATCATCTACGATTCGACCCATGCCGCTATTGCATTGCACCGTGCCGTTACGAGCTCTTTTTGAACTGGCCTTTTGAGGAACCTCGACATGAGATGCGCGAGCCGGGTCAACATTGTTCGAACCTGCTGCCTGCTCACGGCGATGGCCACCGCCGGGGTCCAATGCTGTATTGCCGCGACCGGTAACGACGATTTCGATTCTGGGCTAGAAGACTCCGCCGTATTTTCCCGTGCTTCGGGAAACACTCCGTTTCCGCGCTTCGACGCATCGCAGATTCCGTTTGCTCCGCAGCCCGCACTGGATGACTCAATTGCCCTTTGTATTCCGGACCTCTACTGTTCACTCGCAGTGCGATAGCGCAGTCGGCGCGATCGCGCTCAACGATAAGAAAAGGCTATTCAAGGCGGGTGTTTGCCCAAGGAGCACCGACCCCTCCGGGAATTGAATCAGGTTGTGGAATCAAGGCGCCTCAGCACCGAGCGATCGGCTCGGGACGGTCTGCCAAAGCCACGTGATGGGAGCACCAGACGAGGACCCGTCGCAAACAAGCAGGAGGAGCAACTATGCGCGCGCAAGACATCATGACTGCGTCCGTCATCACTGCCACACCGGACATGACGATCCACGAAGCGGCAACACTTTTGGTCGAAAACCATATCGGAAGCATGCCGGTCGTCGACGAGAACGGACAAGTTGTCGGTATCGTCGGCGAACGCGATCTTCTGCATCGAGTAGAGAACAGCACCTGCCACAGAAAGCGCCAGTGGTGGCTCGAACTCCTGTTGTCGTCCCCCCGCGCTCAGGCCGCGAGGTATCTGAAGGAGCACGGGCGCGTCGTCGGCGACGTGATGTGCGAAGAGGTGATTTCGATCTCGGAGGACATGCCGCTCCAGCGGATCGCGGACCTCATGGAGCGTCGACGTCTCGACAGCGTGCCAGTGTTGAAGAGTGGCACGCTGATCGGAAATCTAAGTCGCTCGAACCTGATTCGCGCACTCGCGCGGATTGCTCCGGTCGTGGAATTAGTTTCGCGCGATGACGCGAGCCTGCGCGAAGAGATAGTCCGGACAATGCACGGGCAGAGCTGGGGGTTGCCCAAAAACTGCGTGCGCGTCAAGGACGGTGTCGCGCATCTATGCGGGGTGATCGAATCTGTGGAGGAAAAGCGGGCCATCCGCGTTGCGGCGGAGAGCGTGCCGGGCGTCAAGCGTGTGGAGTACCATCTTGAATATCCAAACGTGATTCCGGCCCTGTAGCTCACGGTCGCAAGACGCGTGCCGATCGTCCGGGCTGAACGACGAATCACTGCGATCGTGACGGTCACGTCAAACCGGGGGGCGAAATATCGACGGGTTTCGATCGCGGGCTTCAAATCAGGCAAGCGCTCGACGTAGGCAATCACACCACTGACGCCATGTCACGGCTCAATCTGCCGAGCGATCTGCGCGTCCGTGGTGCGGCTTGCAGCGCCGGATTCTCGATTCGATCCTTTTAGAGAAGGTCCGCTGTTCGCTGCCGAACAGCCACTCGAATGACTGAGTGGCTGCGATCGTAAAAGGCAGCTTCTGGCCGACCACCGTCGCATGCCGTACACAGTGCCATCGACGGAAAGCGAGCCAGAGCGGTCCAGCAGGCAGGCGCTCGGTGGACGGCGAATTGGCAGTGCAAGCGGTATATCAGGAGGTAACCGCTCGTTCATCACGGAGCGTCGCCGTGAGTATCATCGCCACGCATGCAATCGCCGACGCGGTGATAAAAACGTCCTTGAGCGAACCAAACCAGGCGACGAAATTGCCCCCCATCACGTTGCCCAATGTCGTTCCAAGACCGAGAAAGACGTTGGCAACACCAAACACCGTGGTTGCCGAGCAAGGGTCCATAGTCTTGCTGATATACGCGGGAATCAGTCCGTAAATCGCATAGAACGAGAGACCGAAACACACGGCGGCCGCTCGCAATTGCCATGCTTCGGAATGGAAAGCGATCAGGAGACCGGAGCCGGCGAGTGCAGTGAAGGAGAATGCGAGCGCAATCCGTGCCCCTGCCTTGTCGGCAGCCATCCCCGCCGCAAATCCGCTGAACAGTCCCACCGCGCCAATCGTCGACCAGACTTGCCCGATAGTTGCCAGGGAATGTCCCTCATCGGCCAGAAAGCTCGACAGGTAGTTTTGCCACGGCCCGCAAGCCATTCCGCTCAACGCGAGCAGTATCCAGACCGTCAGGTTGGTGCGAGTCATCAATTGCCACCGGCCGCCGGACGCGCGACGACTTACGGCGCGCTTTGGCGCCTTGCGGCTGAAAACCTGTGGAGCGAAGCGGCGAAGCGCAAGCAGTCCCACAAGGGCGATGACGAGCGAGACCGACCCCGCCACAATCCATATGGAGTGCCAACTGTGTGCTGGTAAGCCCCGCGACACAAGAAGACCATTCGCGAATTGCCCATAGGCCGTGCCGCTCGAAACCAGACCATTGACGCGGGAACGGTACCCGAAGGGAACTGTACCGGAGATTGCACCGACGCTCGGGACCATCATGAAAGCCGCCGTCGCCCCAAGTCCGGCGAGAACGAGTCCGACCGACATTACGCTCTGGACTTTCGCGAACAGTAGCAAAAGCAAGGCTGCCGCAGTGACAGCGCCCACAATGACCTGCCCCTCGCCGAAGCGGGTTGTGAGGCGCGGAGAAACTAACGCCGCAACGAGGTACGCCGTCTGGGTCCCACCAGTTACGATGCCAATCGCCGTATAGTCGATTCCGAGACTTTGCCGCATCACTGGCACGACCAGCACAAAAAGATAGAGCCCAAAGCCGAACACGACCGCCACGAACAGCGTGAAGACGACAGCAACGCTGATCGTGCGTACGATCGACTGGGTTCTCGTGGAAGTCATTGCGTGCGTCGCCATAGTCGACCTATATCGATAAGTAGCTATATAGAAAGAGTACAATATAGGTTGGTCCCGTCAAGGAAAATCTGAGCAATGTCGAAAATGGACAATGTCGATGAGAACCAGCTGCAGGAGGCGCTGCATGCACTCTCGAATCGCCACCGGCTGACGATACTCATTTGGCTTACCGAGCCGGAAAAGCACTTTCCACCGCAGCGGGACGCGGACCTTGTGAAGGATGGGGTCTGTGTCAGCTTCATCACCGAGAAGACTGGCCTCAGTCAGCCCACTGTCACCACGCATATGCAGGCGCTGGCAGCGGCAGACCTGGTGACTTCGAAGAAAATCAAAAACTGGGTGTACTACAAGCCCAATAGCGTGGCGATCCAACGCTTGCTCGACGACCTGGATCGCGCGCTACGCCACACTTGACCGATACGCTTTCCACAACTGGAGTGGGGCTCCGCATCAGTCATCGCGTATGTGCCGAGAGGGGCGTTTGTTGGGGGGCGGAACGACGCTTTGGTGACCAAATGCAGCGGTTGCTACTGACTGTTCGTGGCCCGACCTCTCCACCGATGCGGTCGGCCTCAGCCGACCCAGAGACGTTCGGGGTCGCCGAAAGCGGTCCTTCGAGAAAGCGTGCGGCGCGCCCGCATGCTTCAGCTATTCGATGCGCCAAGCCGTTCTAGATCGGCAATCAGCCCGGGCCCGGTCGGATTCCAGCCGAGCGTCCTCCGCGTCTTTTCGCTTGATGCCACAAGGTCGCGGCTAGCGAACATTGCCAGCCAACCAAAGTGCGTCGAAGCTTCTCCCGCGGATATGGATCTTGTGGGCAGTTTCAGCCCGCGGCCGATTGCTTCGGCAATATTCAGCATCAGCACGCCTTCTTCAGCCACCGCATGATATTTCGCGCCCGCTTCGTTCTTTTCCAGCGCCAACCGGTAAAGACGGGCGACATCCGAGATGTGTGCCGCCGCCCAGCGGTTGCGTCCTTCCCCGACATAGGCTGACACGCCTTTCTCGCGCGCCACAGCAACGGCGTAAGTCAGAAGCCCTTGCCGCATTGTGTTGTGAACTTGGGGAAGCCGCACCACCGAGGCGCGCACGCCCCTCAGTGATAGCGCCGTCTGCTCCGAGACGCGGGGAAAGGGGAAATCTGGCGGCACGTCATGGTCCTCGGTCGCGATCTGGCCCGGCCCGGCTAGTCCTGCCGTTCCCGACGTGGCGATCAGAAGCCGATCTGAGCCAGCGAGGACTGAGCCCAAAGCTTCGATTGCGATGCGATCGACCTCGCAAGAACTTGCAAAGTTGGACCAGTCGTGAATAAAGCCCAGGTGAATCACGGCATCGGCCGCCGCTGCGCCCCTCCGAAGGCTTTCGAGGTCTTCAAGCGAACCGCGATGCACGTCCGCTCCAATAGTTGCCAGGGCTTTTTCTCCCTCGTCTGAACGAGCCATGCCGAGAACCTTATGTCCCGCAGCAATCAGTTCCTTAACGGTGGGAATGCCGATAAATCCGGTAGCGCCGGTGATGAAAACGCGCATGAACTTGTCTCCAGGTTTCGCTGGAGACAAGTGTCAGCTTTGCGAGTATTCCGGTAAAGTAGTGACCTTATTATGGTAAGACTACTAACAGCATGAAGTCGCGCCAGGACAACGAAAACCTCCTCGCCGCCTATTTGCGGGACCGGCGAATGAAGCTTGATCCCGCAGTACTCGGCTTTCCCGCAGAGCGCCGGCGGACGCCTGGGCTGCGCCGTGAGGAAGTGGCGCAGCGCGCCAATATCAGCCCCACCTGGTACACGTGGCTTGAACAAGGTCGCGGCGGTGCCCCCTCGGCGGATGTGCTCGATCGAATATCGCGGGCCTTGATGCTGACGGATGTCGAGCGCGAGCACCTTTTTCTAGTTGGCCTCGGGCGGCCGCCCGAAGCCCGCTACCAAGAGAAGGAAGGTGTCACGCCTCGGCTGCAGCGTGTCCTCGACGCTTTGGACCCCAGCCCCGCCCTCATTCGCACTGCCACCTGGAACGTCCTTGCCTGGAATCGGGCGGCCACTGTCATGTTGGGCGACTATGGCTCCCTGCCGCCAAACCAACGCAATGTGCTGCGCACTATCTTCCTTGATCCGCGTGCGCGCGCCGTGCAGTATGACTGGGAGAGCGTGGCGCGCCACATCATCGGTGCATTCCGCGTCGATGCAGCGCGTGCGGGAGCGGCAACGGAGGTGGCGCCTCTCGTTGATGAGCTATGCCGGCTCAGTCCCGAGTTCAAGGTGATGTGGCGCGACAACGAGGTTCGAGAGGTCCACGGCGAGGCCATCAAGCGCATCCGCCATCCGGTGCTCGGCCCGCTCGCCTTCGAATATTCGACCTTCTCCGTCGACGGCCGGACTGATCTCAGCATGTGTGTCTACAATCCCGCGACGCCGGAGGATGCGAAGAAGATAGCGTCCCAGATCAGCTTGCTCTCGAACCGACTACCGACGGCCGACATGCGAGGGCCGTAGGGCGCTCGCAGTAACGCAGGTTCAGGCATTCGAGGCTCGATTCCCAAGAGTCTCTCAGGGCCCCGCAGGCACCGAATATGGCAACCGGCCGTGGGCACTAACGCTCGGCCTGTGAACGGCCGTTCGTGGCCGAACGCGGCTCTCTGCCGCAAACGCACGTCCGAACGACCGCGCAGTACCTGATCCAGCAGCGCTAGCGCGTCCAACAAGCATTCTGCAGGACCACGCGGTAGCCATCGGGATCTTCGAACGTCAGACCCCGTCGATCCCAGTACGGATTCTCTGCTGGCACTGGTTCATTTCCCAATTCGCGGAACCTTTCGACGGCGATTTCCCACTCCTCAGGCATCGGCAAATAGATGACCAAGAGATGCTCCTTAGTGGGTGCATTCGGGACCGTCACATTGTGCTGGTGAGTCAGTTCAATATGCCACGGGTACTCTCGATGGCCGAGAACGATGCCATCATGATGTTGCACCCAGCTCTAAATCGCCAGGCGTAACGAGTCTTAGGAAGCCATCAGGCGCAACGGGTCTAAATGCGTTGCCACATCCGGTCCATTCTGCGCCGCTGAAACCGGCACGGAAGGCTCTGTGCGTACCTCATCAATCAGGGCAAACGGTGTGCTCCGGTGACGGATGCGCCGCGGCTATTTGCTGCTCCACCAGCGATGAGGTTCGCTGCTTCGGGACCGTAACGCGCTAACGTAGATCGGTAGTCATGCTTTCCCACTATCCCCAGCTCCGGAGCCATGCTTCGCAGGCATGCCGGTCAGCCTGGAAAGTCTTTTTGCGTTGCGAGCTGAAACGCTACTCTGCATGCACGAGTTAGAGCATTCCACACGCGCCGGACGACGTCACCGTCGCTGTCGCGTAACTCGCGTCCAGTGACGGGAGCTGCATATTAAGCAATAGATATTGCGCGCGCCCCTGGAATCGAAGCTCTCTCTGCGTTGCGTTTGACATGAACTTACCTAACTGGAGCCGCAAAATGAACCAACCCGTCGTCCTGATCACCGGCGCCCTCACGGGCATCGGCCGCGCCACCGCTTTTGCATTCGCCCGCTTGGGCGCACGTCTCGTCGTGTCGGGCCGCCGTGCCGCGGAAGGTTCGGCGCTCGAGGCCGAATTGCGCGAAGCAGGCGCACAAGCTTTCTTCGTGCAGGCTGACGTACGCCGCGACGAAGACGTCCGTCACCTCGTCGATGAAACCGTTGCTCGCTTCGGCCGGCTCGACGTTGCAGTCAACAATGCTGGCACGGAAGGTAAACCGGGACCTGTGGTCGATCAGACTGCCGAGAGCTACGCTGATACCTTCGACACCAACGTGCTCGGCACGTTGCTGAGCCTCAAGCACGAACTGCGCGTGATGACCGCACAGCAAGCTGGCAGCATCATCAACATATCCTCGACTTATGGTCATGAGGGTGCGGCCTTCGCTTCGGTGTATGCGGGCAGCAAGCATGCTGTGGAAGGGATCACGAAATCGGCTGCACTCGAGGCCGCTTCGGCGCGCGTTCGCGTCAACGCCGTAGCGCCTGGTCCCACCGACACGGGCATGTTGGACCGTTTCACCGGCACGCCGGAGAACAAGGCCTCGCTCGCGGCAACGGTTCCGCTCGCACGAATCGGTAGGCCTGACGACATCGCGGCGGCGGTGCTCTACCTGGCCAATGACGGTGCTGCGTTTGTCACAGGGCAGATCCTCACCGTCGACGGAGGCAAGACAGCGGGTTGAGCTTTCAACGCGGTTTAGGCTTCCTGCTGAACCGGCGAAGCCCTATACAAGCGACACTTCTGGATGGAACCATCAATGAACACCGATCTCACCTTCTTCGAATCGAAGGCTTCCCCGAACTCTCGCCGTGTTCGCATCTTCCTTGCCGAGAAGGGCATCGAATTTCCTGCCAAGGCGGTGGACCTCGGCGCCAAAGAGCAATTCTCCGATGCCTACGTTGCGATCAACCCTCGCCGCCAGGTTCCCACGCTCGTGCTGCGAGACGGCACAGCGATTGGCGAAGTCCCGGCAATCTGGCGTTACATCGAGGAGGCCTACCCCGAGAAGCCCGCATTGCTAGGCACGACGCCAACTACGAAGGCGCTCGTCACGACGTGGGAACGACGTGCCGAGCTGGACGGATTCTCGGCGGTAATGGAGGGCGTCAGGAACGCCGTTGCCGGGCTGAAAGGTCGGGCGCTCTCAGGCCCGCATGCGTACGAGCAGATCCCCGAAATCGTCGAGCGCAGCAAGCTGCGCGTCGGGCACTTCTTTGCCGATTTCAACGACCGCCTCAAGACAGTGCCATTCGTCGCGGGCGACGCATTCTCGGTGGCTGACATTACTACGCTCGTTGCGATCGACTTCGCGGCGGGCGGCATGAAGCTGAGCATTCCTACGGGCTTCGACGCACTGCAAGCGTGGTACGACAAAGTCAACGCACGTCCGTCGTCGAAGGCATGACGGCCCGCAAGGTAGCCTGTCGTGACCGATGCCGTGCGCTCAGTATCTGCGCGGCCGGCTTCTGCGATTCGCCTCACGGCCGGTAAGCGTCGGACCTGCCGCGCCAATGTCACCCGCACCCGCGGACTGCTGCGTCACGGGAAAGATGGCATTGAGCGCGGCTTTCGCGTCGCCTTTCATGTGTCGGAGCCAGGCAAGACTCAACGAGCAACGCGACTGCCACGCAAGGAATCCGTGTTTCTGGGCCGTCTCAAGAGCATCGATCAAAATCGATTCGGCCGCCGGTATCGCTTCGTCGCCCCGGATCGCGACCAGCACCTCCGCCTTCGCTCTCCATAGCTCAGGCAGAGCTGGAAGCGATTCCCGAGCCGGTCGGCCACGCCCTGGAGCCCAAACGCCGGCACACATGCCGCAGCAAGTTCCAGCGCCAGCGGAATTCCATCGAGCCGGCGGAAGATTTGCGACTTCAGCCTCAACGCTGTCCGTGAATCCACGCTGAGCCCGGCATGCGGTCCGACACGCTCTTCGAAGAGACGTACCGCACTGTAGTCGAGAGCGACATCGCAATTTTCGTCCGGCGGAACCTCGAGCGACGGAACACGATAGATCAGCTCCCCTGCAACGCGCAGCGTTTCGCGGCTTGTTGCAAGTACGACTGCTCGCGGAGCGATCCGAAGCAGCCTTTCGGCAATCCTGGCGGCCCCGTGCGCGGCTTCGAGCGCCAACCGCGTCTTTCCCACACCGCCGGTACCCACGAGCGTGACCAGACGATGCGTTTGCAGGCCACGGCAAATCTCGCGTATGGCAATTTCCTGGCCGATGAGAGGACTGACCTCTGCAGGTAGCGGCAGGCCGGAAAAAGCCGGTCCGTCTGCAGGTGCAGCAGGGTGCCTATCCGAATTCGTGACTTGCGGGAGCACTTCTGCGATGAACTGGTATCCGCGCCCGGTCACCGTACGTATTGCCGCCCGGTCGTCTCCGAGAGCGCGGCGAAGTGCGGAAATCTGAGCTTCACGAGTGTCGTCAGCATTTTGGCTGCCGCCCGAACGGCGCGAACACCGGTAAGCATCAGCTTCTTTCAGCGCGTTTCAGCACTTTCAACGCGTGCGGGACTGCACCCCGCACAGGCCACACCGCGTCGTGCATCTTATTGTTTGATCTGGTCGATGCGCGACAGAAACGTCGACAGAATCGCTGAGCGGTTATTCCGGTTATAGCCCACCACAAGCTCGATTCTCGGCGGTTCGCCCTTGAGTGGTCGGCTTGTTACCGACCAGGGCAGCAGTTTCTCGGCATAGGAGGGCAGTAGTGCGACGCCTCTCGTCGAGGCGATTAGCGACATCGCCATCGTCAGGTTGTGCACGCGATGCGCGGGCTCGATGACGACGTCGTTTGTCGCCAGATAGTTTTCGATCGCGCCGCGCATGGGACCGGCTACGTCTGAACCACCTATGAATAATTCACCCGCCAGTTCGTGCACGTCGATCTCATCGAAGGCCGCAAGGCGATGATCGCTTGGCATCAGCACGACGAAAGGCTCGCGTGCGACTGTCACGTAATCGAGGTCGGGTCGGTTGGCTTCGGCACGCATGAAGGCGACGTCCAGCCGTCCCGTCGACAATCCCTCTGCGAGTTCAGGGGAGTGCTCGCTCGATACCGTCATTTCGATGCTCTGCAGATCGCTCGCGAGCACGCGAGTCGCTTCCGCGAGCCAGGTCACTTCCTGTCCGCTCAGGAAGCCAACCGCAAACGTCGGCTTGGACGGTCGCGCCGCCCGCCGCGCTGCCTCGCACGCCGCATCGACTTGTGCAAGGGCGAGGCGAGTATGGACCAGAAATGCCTTGCCGGCGTCGGTCAGTTCAATGCCACGCGCGCTACGCACGAACAGTTGCGCACCTACTTCGTATTCAAGGTCTCTGATCTGCCGGCTCAGAGACGGCTGGGACGTGTACAGCCGACGTTCCGCCGCGACGGTCAGGCTGCCCTCTTCGGCCACGGCGAGGAAATAACGAAGATGACGCAGTTCCATTCACGCGTTCCTTTTAGTCATGCATGACAGGTATGGGGATCAGCTTACAAAGTCTTTTTCGCGCGGACAAGTGGCGGCTATCGTTCGATCACATCAGCCGGACGAAACCCTACCTCGCCCCAATGTCAGTTATCTGCTGGAAGGACGATCATGAATACCCTGACAGGAAAGACCGCGCTCGTCACCGGCGCTTCCCGTGGCATCGGACGCGCCACTGCGCTTGCGCTCGCGCAGGCAGGCGCTCAGATCATCGTTCACTATGGCCGCGGTGCGCGTGAGGCCAAGGCCGTCGTCGCCGAAATCACTGCGACGGGCACTCGTGCCCATGCCCTCCAGGCCGATCTAGCCGAATCCGACGGGCCGCACAGGCTCGCGCGCCATGTCCGGGCAATCGTCGGTGAACGGCTCGACATCCTCGTTTCCAACGCTGGCATCGTGAAGGCAGCCACGCTCGAGGAAACAGGCGTCGAAGATTTCGACGAACTGTTCGCAGTCAACGTCCGCGCTCCGTATTTTCTCGTTCAGCAATTGCTGCCGATCATGTGCAAGGGCAGCAGCGTCACGCTGCTTTCGTCGCTCGCGGCCCATGCGGCCGTCGGCGAACTATCGGCCTACTCGGCCACGAAAGGCGCCGTGGACACCCTTGTGCGCCACTTCGCGGTTGGCCTGGGACCGCGCGGCATCCGCGTGAACGCAGTCGCGCCCGGCGTGGTGCAAACCGACATGTCGAGCTTCAACCGCACCGACGAAGGCCGCGACATGACACTCAGCCTTCAGGCCATCAAACGGCTCGCCGAACCCGATGACATCGCCGCTGCGATCACCTTTCTCGCCTCCGACCAGGCCAGATGGACAACCGGCGCGACGCTCAATGTGGATGGCGGCTCGAAGCTCTGAGCGAGTCGAGCGCGACGCCGCCATTTCGGCCATCCAATTCGATTCACGCACCCGGATATATCAATGTCGCTAACTACCTCAATACAGCCCCCGCGCACGCGAAACTGGCTCGCGGTTCTTTCGGTCGCACTCAGCGCGACTGTGTTCTGCACCACGGAATTCCTTCCCGTCGGGCTACTGCGTTACATCAGCCAGGGACTGGGCGTCAGCGAAGGAACCGCCGGCATCATGGTCACGGCGCCCGGGCTGCTGGCCGCCATCGCCGCGCCGTTTCTTACGGTAGCGGTCGGACGTTTCGACCGTCGGCGCGTGCTACTAGGCCTGGGCCTGCTGCTCGTAATCTCGAATCTGACGGCCATGCTGGCGCCGAACTTTACGATTCTCGTCGCGGCCCGTGCGCTGTTCGGATTCGGAATCGGCGGATTCTGGGCAATCAGTGTGGGGCTCGGCGCCCGACTCGTGCCGGAGAAAAATGTCGGTCGGGCCACATCGCTGATTTTCGCGGGCGTCTCGCTCGGCATGCTGATCGGCGGGCCGGCCGGGGCACTGATCGGAGACCTGGCTGGCTGGCGTACCGCATTTGGCGCAGCGCTCGCGCTGTCCGTTGCCGCGCTGCTGGCCCAGTGGGTTTCGTTGCCGTCGCTACACGTAGAGCATCGGGTAAGCACACGCGATCTGCTCGGCATCTTCGGTACGCGACCGGCACGCATCGGGCTGATCGCGATGACGCTGGCCCTATGCGGACAGTTTGCGACCTATACGTATATCACTCCGTTCCTCGCAACGGTGTCGGGATTTGGCGGCAAGGTCATCTCGTTGCTGCTGCTCGGCTACACGTTCATCGGGCTGCTCGGTAATTTCATCGGTGGTTCATTCGCGCAACGGAACGTCAGGACCACGCTCATCGCGAGCATCCTGTTTATCGCATTGCCGCTCGCCATGCTTCCCGCACTCGGCACCAGTCGGCCGTCGGTGCTGGTCGCGCTGGCCGCGTGGGGAACCGCATACGGCGCCATGCCCGTCGCACTGCAGATGTGGATGGCGCAGGCAACCCGCGAAGTCCGCGAAGGTGGCATGGCGCTGTTCGTAGCCAATTTCCAGATCTCGATTGCACTGGGTTCGTTCGTCGGCGGCCGGATCGTCGACGGGTTGGGTCTCTTCAATGCAATGTACTTCGGTGCCGGACTCGCCTTGGTTTCGATCCTGACGCTCGCGCTGACCGGCGGGCATCCTCGCAGGATTGACGAGCCCGCGTCCACCTGAACTATTCCAGCGGGCTGCGACCGCGCAGTCATGCACGCGCCATATCTTTCAGGCATGGCCACTTGCCTACAAAGTCTTTTTCCTCTTGCCAGCCACCGCATACAGTACCCATCAGCAGGCACCGCCCCACGAGATTTCCAGGCGCGTGACTGGATTGCCAAAGCAGCACCCCATGCATTTCAAACATACCGGCAAAACAACTGCTGCACTTACTTCTGAAAGGATCGCAATCATGAGCCACCAGACGCACCAGACCGCACCAACGCAGTACGTTGAAGCAAACGGTATCCGCTTCGCCTATCGCCGCTTCGGCAATCACGCGGGCGTACCGCTTGTGATGAACATCCACTTCACCGGCACCATGGATCACTGGGACCCCGCCGTGACCGACGGCCTGGCCGCCGGACGTGAGGTCATCCTGTTCAACAACGCCGGCATTTCGAGCAGTTCAGGCAGCGTTCCCGAATCGATCGAGGAAATGGCGGCCAACGCTGCCGCATTCATTCGTGCGCTCGGTCTCGAACAGGTCGATGTACTGGGATTCTCAATGGGTGGCCTGATTGCGCAGACGCTCGCCATTGCTGAGCCCACGCTGGTTCGCCGCCTGATCCTCGTCGGCACGGGCCCGCGCAGCGGAGAAGGCATGGCCTCGCTGACGCCCGAAGCGCAGGATATCTTCGGCGCGAGCTATGCCGAACCGGACCATCTCTGGCTGCGCGTCCATTTCTCGCCGACCAGGACCAGCCAGACGGCCGGACGTGCGTTCCTCGAACGCTTCCGCCTTCGCACGGAGAACCGTGATCCAGCGGCCAACGAAGCCGTGGCACCGGCCCAGCTCGCGGCACTCGCGAAATGGGGCGCGCCGCAAGACAAGCCGTATGCCTACCTGTCTGCACTCAGCCAGCCGACTCTGGTCGTCAATGGTGACGACGACGTCATCATCTATACGGTCAATTCGCTGATTCTGCGCCAGCACATCCCGAATGCCCAACTGATCATCTATCCGGACGCCAATCACGGCTCGCTCTATCAATACCCCGAGCGTTTCGTGGAAGACGTTTCCAGGTTCCTTTCCTGAGTCGCCAGTTACACCGACATTTGATCCCGAATTCAACAGGAGTTAATCGTGACTACTAATCTTCACGGCAAAACTGCACTCGTCACGGGCGCTTCGCGCGGCATCGGCCGCGCAACCGCTCAGGCTCTGGCAGCAGCAGGCGCGCGCGTGATCGTGCACTTCGGCAGCGACGAGAAGGCTGCGAATTCCGTCGTCGAGGCGATCCGTGCGTCGGGTGGTTCGGCCGACAAGGTCGCGGCAGACCTGAGCGCGGCGAACGGCCCTCACGAACTGGCCCGTCAGGTACGCGGGCTGATTGGCGAGCGTCTCAACATTCTCGTTGCGAATGCTGGCATCTCGAAGGCCTCGTCGATCGCGGAAACGACGGTAGAGGACTTCGACCGGTTGTTCGCCGTCAATGTGCGCGCCCCATACTTCCTCGTCCAGCAACTGCTGCCCGTGCTGGGCGAGGGCAGTAGCGTAGTCCTGCTGTCCTCACTTGCAGCCCGCGCTTCGGTTGGCAATCTGTCAGCCTACGCCGCGAGTAAGGGAGCAATCGACACCCTGGTCAAGCATTTCGCCGCAGCGCTCGGCGAGCGCGGCATTCGCGTGAACGCCGTCGCGCCGGGCGTCGTTGAAACTGACATGTCGAACTTCGCCAAAACCGATGCCGGGCGGGACTTCACCCTCGGCATGCAGGCCCTCAAGCGCGTGGCGCAACCCGACGACATCGCAGGCGCTGCCCTGTTCCTCGCATCCGATGCGGCGCGCTGGGTGACGGGTGACACGCTGCGTGTCGATGGCGGCTCCAAGCTCTGATACCGGGGGAGACGGGCATGACCCATACAGCCTGCCCGACTGCCACCGCGATTTCATCAACCGCGCGACCCCCGGCGATGGACGAGGCGGCACCCTGTCGGCGCTGTATCTCCTTGGTTATCTGGCCGCCGGCATACTCGCGCCGATTCTGGGACGCGTGGCGACGGTTCACGGACTGGGCTTCGCCGTGTATCTGGGCGCCGGCGTCATCGCCGCCTTGAGCTTCGCCACGCTCGCACTCGCGCTCGGCCTGCGTCGCATTGCGAAGGACGAGCGACGCTGATTCCCAACTGAAACGCCGAATCTGCTCGTTTTTCTGCTCGAAGCCGTCGCACGGGAATGAGCGCAGTAATTTCAGTTCAGCCGGTTCGACGGCAAGCGCAATAGCAGCCGACGCATCACGGTGTTAGCAGATCGAACGGCCGCTTTCAGGCCGGCTACCGACTGATGCGGTGGCCGGAAGTCGAGACGAACGCGTCCTATTAGTGACCTGTCCGGGCCTTTTCGACAAATCGTCGGCAGGCCCGGACACTGCAGAACGTCAGGGCATCAGAACGTCACGACCGTTCGCAGTCCGGCTACGGCCTCGTTGCCGATGCGTGCGCCGCTGTTATTCGGGTCGGGGATGCCGCCACCCGGATGGAAGATGTACTGGAGTTCGCCCTGCAGCAGCCACCACGGCGCAACCTGATACTGATAGGTCGCCTCGATCACCGTCTCCGCCGAACGCACAGGGTAGCCCGGCGTCTTGAGCGTTGCGATGTCACGGTCGAGTGCGCTCGCGCTCGAGCTGACGTTCGCGTAGCTCACCGCGAGCCCGACCGAGTCGCTGTCCCGGCCCTTGAACGGAGCTTTCAGGACGACGCCTCCATTGATATTGAAGTCGAGCAGGTTACGGTCGCCCGGCGCGCCCATCACACGCGTGAACACGCCAACCGATTGCGGGCTGTCGGCGCTCGGGCGCCACACCATCTGGTCTGCAACGGCATAAATGCTGAAGTTGCCGCGATGCGTGGCCGGCACGCCGTTCGACGCCGGGCTCGCGAGCGAGATGCCGTTCGTGTCGAGGTGCTGATCCGCGAAGTGATTGTTGTTGTACCAGAAGCCCAGCTTGTAGGTGCCCGGCAGCCCGCCCGGCTGTGCCGAACCAGATCCGCCTGCCGGCGGCTGGTTGATCGCGTACTGGACCTCGCCGATCATCATGACGCCGTTGTGCAGGTTGAACCGGGTGCCGCTGGCGTTGAGTTGCTGCGGGTCGCCATTGCCCGGCGCGGGGTTGCCGTCGAAGATGCCGCCGAGAATCGTCATCGAGTCACTCGGCTTGAACCGCAGGCGCACGCCAAGTGACGAGAGCGGATAGGCAGGGCCGCCCGCAGGCATGTCAGTGGCGGCCAGGACGGGCCAGCCGAAAGTCGCGTTCGCGAACGTGCTGCCGTACTGGCTGATGATGAATTCCTGATCAAGGCTCTGCTGGCCGATCCTGACGTCGAATTTGTCACCTATCGCCTGCTGGTACCAGAGTTCCCACAAACGCGTCGACGCTTTGGCTTCAACGCCGCTCACGGCTTGCAGCGCATTCAGGCGTGCCGCCGTGATGCCGTGTCCGTGAATCTGCAGGGCATCGACGAAGAAGGTGCCGCCCTTCAGGCCGAGCGCCTTGTCAGTATCGACGCTAAGGCCGAACTGAGTGGCGCCGTTGTATGAAGCGCCCTTCGAGATACCGCCGGAGAAGTTGCCGTAGAGCTCGCTGGTTTCTTGCGCGTTGAACGTGATGCCGTGATCGCCCAGTAGCGTGCGCAGTCCGCCCATGTCGCCGAGCAGGTTAGAGCGCTCCCAGAAGCCGGTCGGCGCGGCGGCGGCCCCGGCCGATGCCGCGCTTGTGTCGGTGTTTGTGGTTGCGGAAGAGCCCTGGTCCGCCGATGTGGGCGCGGCTGACTCCGAGTGTGCGTAAGCCGGCATGTTGATGCTGGCCCCCAGTACCACCAACAGCGCTGCGGCGGCGCAGACTGGCTTCAGGCGCGAGGGCGGAGCGAGCATACATCGGCTGTCAATGCTGTTGTCGTTATGTGTGGGCGTGCCAAAGGAGATCATTTTGTGTTTTTCTGGGAAGCGAACTGATGAATAAGCGATGCCAACGCGGGAGGGTGTCCGGCGCCGACTCGCCGTGGGGGCTGCAGTCTTGCAAAGCCTATTTGCGACGATGACCCGGTCAGGCGGGCCACCAAGTACCGCCACCGGTGCGTCCTGGCATCTTCCAGAGGGCTGCAACCGAGGTGCCGCGTTGCACTGCCTGGACTCTGTCGGCACCTGTGTGCCGCCAGAGCTGGCTGTGCCCGTCAGGTTCGCGTTGCGGTGCGACTGCTGGCGTTGCACGCAGGTAATCGCGTGAGGCGAGGAGAAAGCGTTCGATATGCATGATTCAACTCCCGTCGAGCCCGGCTGGCCGGGCAACGTTCGATAAGTGGCACACCGTCAGCGAAGTCGGGCGCTGTCGGCGTACTTAAGCAAAAAGGGAGCGAGCTACAGACAGACCGCACGGGCGGTCCGGAAGAAGCGCGCTGACCCGTCAATCGGGGTCAGCGGCAGGAGGGAAAGTCCGGTCGCTAACGCGCGATTGCAGTCTGGTTGCCGGCACACGCCGGCATACAAGATCGACAACTAGAGCTTGCGTCCACGAAGGACTCTCCTGTTTCTAAGACAGGGCGGATTCTATGCGCGCCATCTGCGAGCGCGCAAGTAAAAATTGTCATGCAGTGCAGAGCAGTTCGAAGAGGGATGCCAAACGCACCGGACTGTGCCAGCTCAATGGCATTCTGGGAGGCTCACGAGCGTGCGCGGCGCAGCACGTGTGCAACACAAACTCACCGACAGTGGTTCTGTTGTGGAGTGCATAACAAAACGGAATGCAAATGAATTTCGTTAAATGGAAGTAACAGATTCGAAAGAAAAATCTTTGAAATAGTCGTTGACTCGGCTCACGCGTCGTCACTAGAATTCGCCTGTTTCCACGAAAGGGGCATATGCCTTGGACAGTTGTAGTTGTCGACCTTCGAATCGTTTTTCTGCCTGACCGGCACGACGCCCGCCTGGATTCTTCCTTAGCCGCCGTCCTGCCAGCAGGCAGACGGTGCGCGCCGCAGTAGCTTCCGCAGTCCCTCCCGCGCATCTTTTCGATTGGCCGCCGTCGTTGACGCGCGTGCTGTCACGCACGTTCGTCAACGCGACCCGGCGCGTCGAGCCATTGGCTCGCGACGCCGCTTGTTCACGCCGTTTTCGCGCACTGGCGCGCGGGACCTGGCGTGTGGTTAAACACGTCCGTCAAGCTTGACTCGGACCCTGACCCTGACAACAGAGGAGTTCACAATGCCCGACCCTGAGCCTTGTCCCTGCACGAATTGCGTTGCGCTCCCACAAGGCGCGGCCCGCTTCGCCTGACATCAGTCCGCACACGTTCCTCCCACACGCCCGGGCATATCGCCCCCCGCGTGAAGCGAAACGAAGGTACGCCTGATCGATGGCGCCACGTTTCAGGCATCTGGAGGAATCACCATGCACTTCGCTCTCCTCGTTTCGCAACTCCCGCACGTCGAAGAAGCTCGCACGCACTACAACGGCATGCTCGGGATCGACTCACATTCGCACGGCTCAACCGGCGTAGTCGCTGCCGTCTGGACGGCATTCAAAAAGCTCGTTCGCTGACACGGCCTGGCGTCGCCGACTTCTGCCCCTGCTCCCGCATCAGCAGTCGGCGGGGCAGCGCCACGTCTCAATCATTAAGTTCAAAAAAGTACTACTAAGGAATAAGTAACGATGTCCACCACTCCTGCAAACATCACGCAACGTCGGAGTGCCGTGCTCGACGACGCGCACGTGGGCGATATCAAAGGCGCCCTCGGCACCATCGCCCGCCACGACACCGCTCCGCGCAGCAACTGGATGGCGCGCCTGCGCACACTGCTTGCCATCCTCGGCCCCGGCCTCATCGTCATGGTCGGCGATAACGACGCCGGCGCCTTCGGCACTTATACGCAGGCGGGGCAGAACTACGGCACGTCGCTGCTCTGGACGCTCGCGCTGCTGATTCCGGTTCTCTATGTGAACCAGGAAATGGTCCTGCGCCTGGGCGCCGTGACCGGCGTCGGCCACGCACGCCTCATCTTCGAACGCTTCGGCA
>NZ_MCNV01000015.1 GCF_001718195.1 Paraburkholderia nodosa | reverse complement strand
GCCCGCCGCCGCCGATCGGCACGAAGATCGCGTGAATCGGGGCCTGATGCTGGCTCAGCACCTCCATGGCCACGGTGCCCTGGCCGGCGATCACGTGGGGATCGTCGAACGGATGCACGAAGGTCAGGCCGCGTTCTTCCTGCAGGCGCACGGCGTGGGCGTAGGCGTCGCTGTACGACTCGCCGGCCTGCACGACCTCGACGGTGGCGCCGCCGTGGGCGCGCACGGCATCGACCTTCACCTGCGGCGTGGTCACCGGCACGCAGATCACGGCCTTCACGCCGAGCTTCGCCGCCGAAAGCGCGACGCCCTGCGCGTGGTTGCCCGCCGAGGCGGTGATCACGCCGCGCTCGAGCTGCGCGGGCGAGAGATGCGCCATCTTGTTGTAGGCGCCGCGCAGCTTGAAGGAGAACACCGGCTGGTTGTCCTCGCGCTTGAGGAACACGGCGTTGCGCAGACGCGCCGAGAGGTTCGGGGCGCGCTCGAGTTCGGTTTCGCGGGCGGCGTCGTAGACACGCGCTGTGAGAATCTTGCGGAGATAGTCGTTTTCGTCGCGTCGAGACTCTGCGGAATCCGTAGCTTTGACGACTTCAGTGGCTTCGGCGGTGGGGCGGCTTTGATGCACCTGCATGACGGCTCCTGTCTTCACTTTCGTTTTGGCCAGGAGGCGGAAACAAAAAACCCGCCTCGTGGGGCGGGTTGTTGTTGTCACTGCTGCCAGACGTACGCTAACCCACCATTCGTTGAATGGTGCTAATAATCAACGCAATCGTGAAAAGGCGGCAGTTCATCTCTGTAGGATGACCTGAGGGGCGAGCCTTGTCAATTGCTCACAATCTTGTTGATTGTAATGCACTACAAATTACGTCTTATTTGCTACGTTTTTCGCTTGCAGCGGGTATCTTCGTGGCGAGAGACGCAAAAAACGTGATTTAGCCCGATCCAAGCTAACATGTTTCGTGAAACATTCTAGAAAACCCTGTCTAACCCATTGATTTTAAATAGGTAAGCCTGATCCGGTATTTTTTCGCGCCTGTTTCACGGATTCGACCCCGGTGGTGACTGGCGTATAGCCCGCGTCGCCTCGACAACGAAAAAGGGCGCCCGACGACGCCCTCCCCTGCCACCGTTAGCCGCTACTCGCGACGCTCAGGTCGCCCCGGTCGTATCCATCTCCGAAGCCCACTGCTCGATGACTGCCTTCACGCGCTCGGCAAGACGTTGCTGATCGGAAGGCGCGATGCCCTTCAGGCTCAGCTCCGCGCGCCCGTCGCCGAACAGCTTCAGTTCGCCCAGCGCGACGCCGTCCGGTCGATTGAACTGGACGCGGGACTGGTAATGCGTACGACGCGGCCCGACGCTGCGCGCACCCGCTTCAGCCGAGGCCGCCGCCTCGAGCTTGCGCACGCTCGCTTTCCCTTCGACCACCTGCGCAAGCCAATGCTCGGCAACGGTTGCACCCGCCCGGTCGAAGATCAGCTTGATGTTGTAGGCGTGTCCGAGTCCGACGTCCTTGCGATGCTGCGCCATTCTCTGCAGCAGATAGGGCGGCAGCGACGTGAGTGCGATCACCTTGCTGATGTGCTTCGGATCTTCGCCTACCGCTACCCCCAACTCGATCTGGTCGACGTAGACGCGATCATCGAGCAGCTTCTTCCACGCGAGCGCATCGTCGAATACCGTCTGCTCCTCGCGCTCCTTGTTGGCGTGATAGGCGCGCAGGTACAGGTTCTGGTTGTCGAGGCCCTCGCGGACATCGGCGTCGATGAACTTGTCGCCGCGCGAACGCGCAGCACGAATACGGCGCTCGCCGTCGACGATCACATATTGACCGGGAAACGCCGCGAGTCTGGTGACCAGGATCGGCGTGATCTGCCCTTGCGTCGCAAAGCTTTCTGCCAGCTCGTCGATCGTCTCGGCGCTGTAGAACGCGCGCGGATTGTAGGGATTGGAGACGACATCTTCGACCGAAATCTTGCGGACCGCATGCAGCGAAAGCGGTGCCTCGACGACTTCGGCAGGCGGAGCGGCGGGCGTGTCTACGGCGTTGGGTACACCCGCGTCGCGCTGCGCGATATTGACGACATCGGCTTCCGCGAGACGCTCGCCAGCCGAAACACGCTCGGCGGCCATGCCTGCGCGGACCTTGCTGGTGAAATTCAGCTTAGCGGCCATTGACGACCTCCTCCTCTTCTTCTTCCTGAACCAGCGCAATGATCTCGTTGTAGACAGCGCTGATCTCGTCCTTCGCGACTTTCGCCCCGCGCACGCCGCGCACATCGAAGACGGTGCGGCCAAGCGCTGCCGCCTGACGGTAGAGCTCACGCTGCTTGATGGTTGCCGAAAATACGCGGACGTTGCTCTCAGCGAGGATGGCGCTCATCTGCGTATGCAGCAGCGTCTTCGAATTAGATTTATTCAACAAAATTGCGAATTTTCCGGCCGGATTGGCCACGCGGGTTCGCTCGACCAACTCCATCATCCCTTCGCTGCTCCAGATGTCGATCGGTGATGCGTCCGTCGGAATGACAGTTGCGTCGGCTACGGCAAGCACTCGCGCGGTAGTCAGGTCGTTGATATTAGGCGGACAGTCGACGATAACGACGTCGTAGTCGTTCGCCAGTGCGGCGATTTCCGGCCCAATCATCTTCTCCAGCTTGTGAATGCTGCCGACGCGGAACGGTAGAGGCGTTTCGGGACCGGCCGCTGCACACCAACTCATGCAAGATTGCTGACCGTCGGCATCGGCGACATAGACCTTATAGCCTTCAGCCTGAAATGCCCCAGCCAGATTCATGCTGGTAGTGGTTTTGCCAACCCCACCTTTTTGGTTCGCTACGGCTATCACGAGACCCATTCGTTTCTCCATGCAATTGTTCAACAGCGGGCGAGTCTCCCAGGTGCACTCTCCACGTGGAGACTCCAGCAAGTCATTCGACAGTCTACTGGCAACTTAAAGTAAATTCTAGAAATTCCGCCCCGGACGTTGTCAGTTCACAACCAATTGGCTGAACGGATAAGAATTGGATGCAATGGAGAGGGCTGGTGGGCGGGGTGGATTGACGGGATCGCGATGTTTCAACAGTGATGGGCGCTGATCTCCACGTGGAGATCGCAGAATGCGCCCATCGAAGTTGCGGAGCTCGTCTGCTCGCAGGTCGATTAGACACTGGATCTTTGCACAGCCGTGCATTACGTTGGTGACGCGGGAGGAAAGTTCAAGTTGCGCGAGAGTGCTCGATAGGTATCTTCGCGGAGGGAGACGAGGAACACCGAGCAATTCTCCACGTGGAGAGTGATCGACTTGACCTCGAATTAGCGCAGTGCAGTGAGTGTGATGTCGATGTCCAGAAGCGATCCGGCCAGCAAGTGTTCTGAGCGATTCTCCACGTGGAGAGTCCTCAATCAGCATTCGGGAGAATGATGACGCGTGAGCAGGTACTACCCGGGATGAAGGGATGGGCAGTGACGGTAAGCGAGTTCCATCCATTGCGTGTATCTCGCCGCATCCACACATTCTTGATCGTTTAAAGCAGCGACTCTCCACGTGGAGATCAACGCGGAACAGCACGAAGCAACCAAGCGCCATCGGCATCCGCGTACGCCGAGACAGAGCACAAACATCACTCCGAGGCACTCAAACAGTCGAAGCTTGACTCGTCACCAAAAAAGCGGTCGATCTAACACTCAGAAGCTTCGAAATATATATTTAGCTACGAATTCTACGTCGTTATATTTAGCTAAATTTCCTTGAGCACTATCCGCATGTACTCACAGCGAATCGCACAAAAAAAATGGCGGCCGAAGCCGCCGTCCCGTTAGATCCATCGCCTTCACTCGTCCCGAGCTTTCAGCGCGAGATCGATTTCCGCCGCCTGCAGGCCTTCGCCCCCGGCCGGCGCCTGTTGTCCGCTCAGCAGGAATTCAAGCAGATCCGCAGCAGTCGGTTGGCCCCAGGTGTCCAGAACCACCCAACGGAAGAAGTTCGTCGATGCCATCTTGCTCGGCACCTTCGCCGTCGACACCTTGAGCTTGTCCATACCGACCGTCTCGTTGTAGCGCTTGATCAGCGCAGTCTGGTCGTCGTATTCAAGTTCATTGAAGTAGGCGCGCGCCTCATTGATCTTCGCAGCGATATAGCGGTCCTTCACCTGATCCTGACTTTCGCGCGCGCGGCCAGCGTCGGTGGCGGGCGCGGCGGCATTCGCACCGGGCAACTCGTAGCCCTCGGTCAGCGCCTTGCGGAAATACGCCGCAACGTTGGCGAGCGGCGCCGAATTTTTCTGCGCCACCCGCGCCGCGGTATAGGCCACCGCCGTGCGAATCTTGTCCTCGCCGTACTGCTTGAGCAGGCGCCGCGCCTCGGAAACCGGGATGCTGAACTTCGACATCTCGCCAATCAGCAGCGTTTCGTTTGCACGCAGCTCCTGGGACGGATCGGTCTCCGGCTTGCGGGTCACGCGGAACTGCAGGGCGACGACCGAGCGTCCCACCTTGTGCTCGATGAGCTCGAAATTGTGATCCGAAATCTCATTGACTTCCTTGATGCAGGGCACCAGCACACGGCTCTTGAACTGCTTGTAGAGCTTGTACGATTGCGCCGAAGTATCCTGCCCAAGGATCAGGTCACGCAGCGTCGCGAGCGGAAAGCGCGCCGTCACACCCACGGCCTCGTAGCGAACGACGTTCTCCCACAGCGCAAGCGAATGCGCCTTCCTGAACTGACGCGTAATGCGCATATCGATCATCGCGTAGATTTCAGGATTGAGCAGTTCGCCGCGAATCTGTTCGGAGAAGGTATAGCGCAATACCGATCTCTCGAGTTCGGCGCCGGCGAGCAAGCCGGACGCCTTCCAGATGCTGCGTTTGTCCTGCGTGAGGTAGTCCCAGTTGACGACCGTGCTGATGAGCGAGTTGATCGTTTCTTTGACGTACTCGGTGTTGTTACTGTTCAGATCGACGTCCTGGGAGAGGGCGGAGATCGTGATCTCGAACGAGGAGCGGCCGCGGTCGAGGGAATCCTGGCGAATGGCGTTCTTGATCAGCGAGCTGAACATCTTGCGCTGCTGCAGGCTGATCGAGCCGGATTTCGGTGCGATATGAATCGCCGGAACGGCCTTGCGGAACAGATCAGGCGGCTGGCCTTGCTGGAATACGAGTGCACCTTGCTTGTCGGCGTCGCCGGCTTCGGCCTTTTTTCTTGCCATATGACCCACGATGAAAGGGAACCTGGTCGGTTGGTAACTGTATACCAAGCGATCAGGTGACTCAAGGCCACAGACGCAATCGTGACGCGGCACGACACCCAAGGGCTACGAGCATTGACAGCCGGCGATTCTCTGCCTCGATGGCCACCGGGAACCCGTCCTGGGCACTCTGAACAGGCCCCGCGCACGGACCCATAAATGGTGACCTTTGCGTCGCCGCGTCCTGAAAACTATCCCATAGCCGGTGACCTTTATGCAAAATGTGAGTACTCACTCCGAGAATTTAGCCTCAACAGGTAGCTGTCCATGGGATTTTTCACATTGCTATCCAGGTTGTCGCCCGGAGCAGCTCGGCCAAGCGTCGTCATGCCCAGTACGCCCATAAATGGTGACCTGAACCGGCTCCCACAAATGGCTACCCTTGCGGGGCCAAATACGGCGCTCGAGGTCGGCGGATCAGCACTTTCCCCCATAACTGGTGACCCACGCCTGATCCCATAGGCTGTTACCTGGCTCCAGCCAGCTTCTCCGCGTCCAAGGATTCATGCGGGTAGCCAATCCGGCGCACGATAACGCCGGAATTCCTCTCCCGACAAGCCACCATATCTGGTTACCCATACCGATTCCCAAAGACGGTTACCTGAACTCAAGCGACGGGTCCTCTTGAACACCCTCAAGAAAAGCCCCGCATCCCATAAGCAGCGACCTTCACTGACTCCCATAAACAGTGACCTGAAGGCAAAACCGCTCCTTTTCCCATAGCGGGCGACCTTTCCCCCATATCCACAACCCGTAAACCCCATGCCCGGGTACCGAAGTCCCATATCCACAACCCCGAACTCCCATACCCGGGACCACAAATCCCATAACGCGCCACCAAATCGGCCGCAAAGCCTTGCCTGGTAAGGGTTCGAGCCGTCTAAAGGTTTACTAAAGTTGTTAAAGCGTAAAAGGTAAACACTGAAACACGCGTTCGATGAGAAAGACGTCTCCCAAAACCGGGGACCTAATCGCATGTAAGTGGTCACCAACCTCCGTAACCCCATTCCGGGTTACCTAGCCCGTCTACCAACGCTTTGCGGGCACCCTGGAGCATTAGCTAAGCCCCCTTTTCTTGAGAATAAACTTCTAGAGATCGAATCAAACCGTTGATTTACCGAGGGAAACACCCGGATGGTCTACGTCTATGGTGCTGTTCTTCGTCCAAAGGTAACTGCCTATGGGACCGGCTGAATGACTACGACACCAGTTGGATCGAACCGTAAAGCGTCCTGCCAGCCTTGGACGCCCGCTGAACCAGGTCAGGGGAACCAGCGATCCGGAGATGCGCACTTGTGGACGAACCGTTCCTCCCATTTCCGGTTACCCACCTCAGGTCACCAAACATGGGAGTCACCGAAGGTCCACTTGGGCCGCGACCCAAAACAATCAAGGAAAGTCAGGCGCCAACCGGACAAGGTGCACTGCACAAGATTTATCGGTAACCTACGGCCCACCGAGCGCCTGCCGGATCTCAGTGTGAATACGCGGGAAAGGTAACCGCGGCCGCGGTGTGCCGCCGCAGGCAATCGCTGCGGTACCGGTCGGCGAGACGCTGCTGGGCGGCTTCGATATCGGCGGGTGTCGTCGTCCGAGTTCGGGTCGTAACGCACCGCCTCGAGTACCGTAATTTGCGGTATCAGACCGGCATGCGTGACCTCGTGGGCCGGTTTGACGAACGGGTACCTGTGACATGCCTGCTGAGTCAGATGCGGTGCGGCGGCCGCATCCGCGTTCGTGGGTTCGCCAGTGAGTCGTCGAGCCGACCATTCATGGCCCATGGTTGGGTAGCCGCGTCAGTCAGCGAGAAAGCACCGTGCGCGCGATGCACGACCGCGCAACTGCAGGCGTTGCACGACGCCGGGCCCTGTGTGCGAGGCGCGCGATGAACCTGCCTGGCTGGCGCTCGGGCCTGGCCTGTTCGTTCCGGCGTCGTCGCGGGCGGTGCCGGACGTGCGGGTCATTGGCCCGACCACTGGCAGAGGACCACGTTCCGCTGGTTCACCGTTTCCGCAGCGATCTTCTCGCTCGCGTTCATGGCGCTGCTCGGCATCATCGAATACTCAGTGACGCGCGCCATGATGCGCGAGACCGACAGCCGCCTGCGCTGGCAACTGCGGTACTTCGATTCGCGCAGCGACGCGAGCCTTGCCGGCGCCATCGACGCGCGCTTCCGACGCCCCGACCAGCGCGACAACTTCTACGGCCTGTTCGCACCGGACGGGCGCTGGCTCGCCGAGGATATCCGCGCGATGCCCACCGGTCTTGCGCTGGGACCTCGAAGGTGCTGCGCGCGGGCGCCGACGCGTGCTTTCGCTACAGTTCTCGTTCATGGAAATGCACGAGCGTATGCACACGCTATCGCGCGCCGCGCGGCCAGATGATTCGCTACGCGTGGCCCGAGAAAGAGGACATCGACGCTTCAACCGTCTACCTCGTCGTCTCGCGGCAGCGGCGCAAGCTCGCGCGCGAAGGCATCGAAGTGCGCATCGATACCATCAGCCGCGACGGCTATCAACTGACCTCGCCGACGTTCGACTGATGCGCGCGCTCAGGTAACCGTTTGTGGGAACCGGTTACCTATCCGGGCGCGGAGGCATGGGTTTGTTAACTCAAAAAGCAAACGGCACGCTGAGAGCGCGCCGTTCACCCGTGCCTGAAAAGCCCCACCCGGAGCGGATTGCGATCCGTGTACCAGCACGGATCGATCTCGAGCACATACTGATGCGAGAGCAAGAGCTGCTCGGGCACGGCTGGCTGCATGAGCGCGCGCAGCTTGCTGACTTCTACGATCAGGCCGTCTACATCGGGCGCATCGAGCAGGGCGGCTCGACCGCATACCTTCACGCACACCGCGTGCTGGCCGTATTCGTTGACGAGTTCGATCGGCCCGACGCATGGCCATCGTTTCATGCAGCGCGTCGGGCGCACTTATTCTTATACGTGCTGATTGCGCAATTGCGGCGCGTGATTATTGCGCCCGCTGGCGAGCAACGCTGCGACGAAAAGCAGAATGCCGATAATCGCAACGGTTGTTGCGAACGCGCGAGCCACCTGCGCGCTGCTCGCATCCGGCCCGGCAAGTGCGAAAAACAGGCCACCGAGCAGCGCCACGGCGAGCGCGGCACTGACCTGCAAAACCGAGCTGACGAGCCCGGCGGCAAGACCGGACCAGCGTCGATCGACACATTCGACATTGCGCCTGACGAGCGCGGGCAGCGCCACGCCCTGGCCGAAGCCGATCAGAAAGAGCGACGCGTTGAGTGCGTGGAGTTGAGCATCGTGAACAAGCATGGCAGTCCAAATTAATCCGCACCCCTCGATTGCCATACCGGCCGCCGCCGCACGATGCCCGAACTGGCGCACGATCAGTGGATTGAGCAGCGGCCCGACCAGAAAGCCGACGCCCAGGGGCAGAATGCGCAATCCGACTTCGAGCGGCGCGAGCCCGAGCGCACGCTGGACGTAAATCGCGAACATCATGAAGAACGGTGCGAGCGAATAGAAGAAAAGCGTGGCAACGAGCCCGCGCACGAGGCCGGGCGCGGCGAAGATGACGGGCGGCACGAGCGCGTCGCGCCCGGCGTTCGCGACGCGCGCCTCGTAGCGCCAGAAGATCGCGAACAGTGGCGCGGCGCCAATGAGCAACGCCCACGTCCAGACCGGCCAGCCGCGCTCGCGGCCTTCGATCAGCGGCACGACGAGCGCAGCCAGCGCGATGCCGAGCAGGACCATGCCGCCGGGATCGAGCTTCGCGGGGTGGTCCGAGCGGCTTTCACGCACGAGCCAGTACGCCGCGGGCGCGGCCGCCATCACGACGGGCAGGTTGATGAGGAAGATGCTGCGCCAGCCGAGTCCGAATACGTTGGCCGAGACGAGCACGCCGCCGAGCGCCTGGCCGGCGACCGCGGCGATCCCGTAAGCCGCGCCAAAGAGGCTGAGTGCAAGCCCCTTCTGATGCGCCGGAAAGAGCGCATGGATCGACGCAAGCGCCTGGGGCGCCATGACGGCTGCGGCGCTGCCCTGAAGGATGCGTCCCGTCACCAGCGCTGCGGGCGAACTGGCGAACCCGCACACGGCCGAAGCCGCCGCAAACGCGAGGATGCCCACGAGAAAGATGCGCCGCCGTCCGTACAGGTCGCCGAGCCGGCCGCCCGTAATGAGAAAGATCGCGTAGGTCGCCGCATAGGCCGAAATCACCAGCTGCGCGATAGCGGGGCTGGCATGCAGGTCGGCCTGCATCGACGGCAGCGCGACGTTGACGATAAAGAAGTCGAGCGGCGGCAACAGCGTGCCCATCAGCAGCACGGTCAACGCCCACCAGGTGCGTGCGCCCGCTCGCGTGGACGGCATTTCGACAGTCGAAAGATTCGTCATGCAGCCTCCATATGGAACTAATTGGTTCCTAATTAGCCAAAAAAACTAGCGGATGGCGCTCAGCGCGATTTCAGCAATTGCATCGATCGCGTGCCCGCCGGCGTCAGTCTTGCCCAGCACGCGCATACCTTCGATCGTGCAGAGCAGGAAGCGCGCGAGATCGTCGGCATTCTGGTCGGCGGCCAGTTCGCCCGCTGCCTGGCCTCGCCGGATCGCGCCGGCGAGCAGCGCCTGCATGCGCGCGAACATGTCCGTGACGCGGGCTTTCACTTCGGCATCGAAGGGCAGGCATTCGGTGGCGGCGGCTGTCACCGGGCAGCCCGCAAGCCCTTCGAGGCCGACGGAAAGGCGCACGTAGTGACGCAGCGCCTCGCGCAGCGCGGTGCGCGCCGACGCGTGCCGCAGATTGCGCGTAAGCCGCGCGATACCGCGCTCGGTATAGAAGTCGAGCGCCGCGAGAAAGAGCTGGTGCTTGTCGCCGAACGCCTTGTAGAGGCTGCCGCGCGAGAGCTGCGTACCCTCGATCAGGTCGGGCAGCGACGTTGCCGCATAGCCGCGCGCGCGGAACACCTCTAGCGCGTTCTGCACGGCTTCCTGCTCGTCGAATTCGCGTGGACGGCCGGGGCCAGAACGGGTATCGGATTTCATGTCGACATTCTAGACCAATCGATTCCGAATTGCCGAGAAAAATGTGCGTGGAGAATTCAAACATGCATACAGGATGAATTATATGTACGCACAGAAATATCAATTGTTGATATTCGGCGCGCGTCGGTAATTTGGCCGACATACCGACCAGCAAGCCCCGCTATGACCCGCACCGCGCTCATCGAATGGTTCACGAGTTTCGTGCCCAACCCGGCTGCGCCGCAATGGCGCGAGCGGGGGCGACGCTGTGGCGGAGCGTTGATCGGCATCGCGTTCACGGGACTCGCAACCCACGTGATGTTCGGCGCGGCGGGCGACATCCCGCTGCTCGTGGCGCCCATGGGCGCTTCCGCGGTGCTGCTCTTCGGCGCGTCGGACAGCCCGCTTGCGCAGCCGTGGTCGATTCTTGGCGGCAACTTCGTCTCTGCGCTGGTGGGCGTGGCGTGCGCGCAATGGATCGCATCGCCGGTCGCGGCGGCTTCCGTGGCGGTGGCGCTCGCGATCTGCGCGATGTTCCTGTGCCGCTGCGTGCATCCGCCTTCAGGCGCGGTCGCGCTGACCGCCGTGCTCGGCGGCCCCGCGGTTCACGCGCTCGGCTTTCACTTCGTGATCGCGCCTATTGCGTTCCAGTCCTTCGCGTTGCTCAGTGCGGCGCTGGCCTTCCACGCGCTGACCGGGCACCGCTATCCGCGCGCTGCGTTTCGTCCCACGCCGGAAGCCGCTGCCGCGCCGCTTGCCGTGCTGTCGCAACAGCGACTCGCGCCGCTGGATTTTCCGCAAAAATCGTTCGAACAACTAACTTGCGAGGAGATCATGTCGATCGGCTGTCCCGCCGTGCCCGCAACAATGGGCGCGCGTGCGGCGCACGAGATGTTCCGCCGCCACGGTGCTTCGACGCTCCCCGTGGTCGATGCGATGGATCGCGTGGTCGGCGTCGTCACGCATCACGCGCTCGGCGACCTTGCGCCGGCGGCTGGCCTCAAGCGATTCAGGAACACGCTGCGTCGCGCGGCGCAGCGCGAATCGGCGCGCGTGGAAGAAACGGTCGAAGCCGTGATGGCAGCCGGCGTGCACGCCGTCCATCGGGCCACGCCGCTCGCGCATCTGGTGCCGATTTTTGTCGAGCATGCCTACCACGACATTCCAGTGATGGACGATGCGCGTCGGCTGGTTGGCGTGGTCAGGCATTCGGACATGATCCGCTGGCTCCATCACCACGCGGGCGTTGCCCAGGCCGCCGCCGAGGCAGCCTGAGCCTGGCGTCTGGCCGCGTCACACCACGAACAGCAACAACGCGAACACTGCATAGAGCCAGCCGACATGTGTGAGCTGACGGCTACGTACCTTCGGCGCGCGAAACGCCCATTGCAGGATCAGAATGGCGATCATGGTCGTCACGGCCGCGAGAATCGAAGGCGTGCCGAGATGCCACGGCGTGAAGAAGAGGCCGAACGCCGTGGGAATGGTGGCCTGAATCATCATCGCGCCGCTGATGTTCGCCAGCGCCAGCCGCTCCTTGCCCTGGCGCACCCAGATGATCGCGTTCATGATCTCGGGCAACTCGGTGGCGATCGGGCTGAACAACACGGCGGTCAACTGCGGGCTTAGACCGAGCCACGGTCCCACCGCACCGATCTGCTGCACGAACAGATGCGAGGCCGCGAAGATGACGGCGAGCGCGCCCAGCGTCTGCAGCAGAATCCACACCATGGCCGGATTGTCGTCGTGCGGGCGCAGCTTCAGCGGCTCGAGATCGCCTTCCACCTCGCCGCTATCTTCAGCGGAAAGCTCCTTCCAGCAGTAGAACGCGTAGGCCGCGAGAAACGCGATCCCCAGTACTGGCTTGAAGCTGAACACCACGAGCCCGAGCGCGATCTTCGCGACGAAGATTGCGAGGAACCAGAGCTGGTCGCGGCGCAGACGGCGTGTATTGACGTCGACAGTGGCCGCGCGCTCGCGCCCCACGCGCTTCGCTGTCGCAAGCAACGCGAAGCCCACGACGGCATAGGCGATCGTGCTGAGCGCGAGCGGGCCGCCAATCGCGGCGCCTACGCCGATTTCCTTGTGCGCGGGATCGCCGCCGAAAGCGACGGCAACGAGCGTGACCACGCTCTCGGGCAGCGCCGTGCCGAATGCGGCGAGGATCGTGCCGGTTGCGGTTTGCGTGACCTTGAGCTTGTGGCCGAGCCACTCGACGCTATTGACGAACGTCTCGCAGGACAGGTAGATGATGCCGGCCGCGGCAATGAGCAAGGCGAACGTCAAGATCATGACGACCGCTCCGTGGCGCAAATGAGGAGGTGAAGCGGGGCGAGACGAGTCATTATTTTTGCCGTGATGTGCGAGCCGGGCACCGAAACCATGACGCTTCCCTTCGCCCGGCCCGGGTGAAAGGGAAAACGTCATAGGTCTCGTCAGGCCGCGCTATTGCAGCGATGCGCTGCAATGATCCGCAATACGGCTGCCGGCGCCATGGTGCAGGGGCACCAATTATGTTGACGGCGGCGCAACGCCGAAGCAGGCGTTGCAGACTACTCCCCTAAGACAGGGGGCGATTATAGCCGAAGTTCATCGCGGCGAACGATTTCCGGCGCGCCCGCCGCGCGTGCCTCGCGCGAAGCGAACCCGAACTTGTGACGTAGCCCGGCCATCACCATCGCCTGCTTGTCGTTGCTCGCATCGTTGTCGAAGTCGCCGAACGAGGCGGCCGCGTTGACGAGCTCGCCCGTGTCCGCGTCGATCGTCTTGCCCGACGCCTTCTGGTGGCCCGCGAGCGCTCGAAAGCTGGGTCGCGTTGCTCGACGTGAGCGGTCTCGATTGGCGTGCGCTGCGCGAGCCGCTCGACCCGCGCAGCGGCAAGCCCGCTTCTGTGCTGTTCATGGCGCAGCGGCGCGGCTGACACCGCCCCGCGCGCCGCTGCTAACGAGGAGGCAAGGTGCCGACGAGGGCGCGCCCGGGCTGCGCCCGCACTATCACCCGAACTACTACGGCGCGTACTTTCGCGACCCCGAAGGCAACAAGTTCTGCGTCTGTTGCCACGATCCCGCGGACCATTGACACCGCGCGGCAAGCCATCACACGGGCGTCCCATTCGCTGTGCTACCCTTGCCCTGCCTTGGGCCGAGGGTGCCGTGCACGCGTGCAAGCGACCGCCGGCGGACGGTCCGATGTATCAAAGTCGAAAATCGAAGTCCTGAACCAAAGTCCCGCGCCGCGCCTCCTCGCGCGCATGCGCCGGGACAACGACCAATAACAGGAAGAAGAGGCAGATGAAAAAGCACGAGATACAACGCGCAGGTTCGCGCGGCCGCTTGCGCGCGCTGATCGCCGCCGCGGTGCTGGCGGGCGGCGCTCAAGCCGCGCATGCCGCCACGGAAATCCAGTTCTGGCATGCCATGGAGTCCCAGCTCGGCGAACGCGTGAACGCGATCGCCGAACAATTCAACGCGTCGCAAAGCGAATACAAGATCGTGCCCGTCTTCAAGGGCACCTACGACCAGACGCTCGCTGCCGGCATCGCGGCTTATCGCAGCGGCGACGCGCCCGCCATCCTCCAGGTGTACGAAGTCGGCACCGCCACGATGATGAACGCAAAGAAGGCCGTGCTGCCCGTGTACGACGTGATGAAGACCGCCGGCGTGCCGCTCGACGAGAAGGCCTTCGTGCCGACCATCGCGAGCTATTACAGCGATGCCAGGACGGGCCATCTGGTGTCGATGCCGTTCAACAGTTCGACGCCGGTGCTCTACTACAATCGCGACGCTTTCAGGAAGGCTGGCCTGCCCGACGCGCCGCCGAAAACCTGGCCCGAAGTCGCCGAAGCCGCCGCGAAGCTGAAGGCCTCGGGCATGAGCTGCGGCTTTACCACGGGCTGGCAGGGCTGGATCCAGATAGAGAACTACAGCGCATGGCAAGGCGCGCCGATCGCGACGCGCAACAACGGCTTTGACGGCCTCGACGCGCAACTCGAAATCAACAAGCCGATGCAGGTCGCGCATATCGCCTTCCTGCAGAACATGGCGAAGCAGGGCACCTTCACCTATGTGGGCCGCAAGGATGAAGCCACCGCGAAGTTCTATAGCGGCGACTGCGGCATCATGATGGGCTCGTCGGGTGCGCTGGCGAACGTGCAGCAGTATGCGAAGTTCAAGTTCGGCACCGGCATGATGCCGTACGACCCGAGCGTGAAGGGCGCGCCGCAGAACGCTATCATCGGCGGGGCGAGCCTGTGGGTGCTGGGCGGCAAGAACCCCGAGGTCTACAAGGGCGTGGCGAAGTTCCTCGCGTACCTGAGCTCGCCGGCCGTGGCCGCGAAGTGGCATCAGGACACGGGCTATCTGCCGGTGACGAAGGCCGCGTACGAACTCACGCAGCAACAAGGCTTCTACGCGTCGCATCCCGGCGCCGACACGGCCACGAAGCAGATGCTCAACAAGCCGCCGCTGCCGTGGACGAAGGGCCTGCGCCTTGGCAACATGCCGCAGATCCGCACGATCGTGGACGAGGAACTCGAACAGGTGTGGACGGGCGCGAAGACGCCGCAACAGGCGCTCGATTCGGCCAACTCGCGCGGCAACGATCTGCTCAGGCGTTTCGAGCAGCAGGCCGCGAACTGACGGCCCGACGCACGTGAAGTGAACCGATGCCTCGCGTGAGGCATCGGGCAGCGCCCCAAAAGGCCGACGCCAGTCCGGTCTTTTGGGGCGCCTGGCTTTCGCTCCGTGATCGCGGCTTTAGAACCACGCGTCCTGCATATCGAGCGTGGTGCGGTCGAGCGAGGTGAGCAGATCGAACTGCGCGCCGGTTTTCGGCAACTCCCATGCGAAGAAGTAAGCGGCCGCCGCGAGTTTGCCGCGATAGAAGTCCGCCTCCTCGCCGCCGGTTTTGGCGAGCGCCGCGCGTGCCACGAGCGCCTGTTCGAGCCACACCCAGGCGAGGACCACGTGGCCGAACGCTTCCAGGTACACCGAAGCATTGGCGAGCGTCACCGCTGGGTCGCCGGCTGCCCACAACTGCCGCGTGACTTGCGTGAGCCGCTCGAGTGCGGCTGCGAGCGTGCTTGCGTGGGCGGCCTCGTCTGCCGTGCCCGAAGCGTGTGCGCGTTCGAGCGTAGCCTGCACGCGCGCCACGAAGACCTTGAGCGCCGCACCGTCCTTGATGACGACCTTGCGGCCGAGCAGGTCGAGCCCCTGAATGCCATGCGTGCCTTCGTGGATCGGATTGAGACGGTTGTCGCGATAGAACTGTTCGACGTTGTACTCGCGCGTGTAGCCATAGCCGCCGTGCACCTGGATGGCGAGGTCGTTGGCCGCGAGACACCATTGCGAAGGCCAGCTCTTCGCGATGGGGGTGAGCAGGTCCAGCAGCAGCGAGAGCGGCTCGCGCGCCGCGCCGCTGGCGGCACCCGCTTCGTCCACGAGTTTGGCGCACCAGAGGTTGAGTGCGAGCGCGCCTTCCACGTAGCTCTTTTGCGCGAGCAGCATGCGGCGCACGTCGGCGTGCTCCACGAGCCTCACCTGCGGCGAAGCCGGATCTTTGCCCGCCGCGCCCACGGGACGCCCTTGCGGACGGTTGCGCGCGTAATCGAGCGCATGCAGATAGCCGGTATAGCCAAGCATCGTCGCGCCGAGCCCCACGCCAATGCGCGCCTCGTTCATCATGTGGAACATGTACGCGAGCCCGTGATGCGGCTCGCCCACGAGGTAGCCGATCGCGCCCGCGCGGCCGCCCGGCGTGTGCTGCGTGCCTTCGCCGAAATTCAGCAGGCAGTTCGTCGTGCCGCGATAGCCCATCTTGTGATTGAGGCCTGCGAGCACGACGTCGTTGCGCTCGCCGCGCGAGCCGTCCTCCTTCACGAGGTACTTGGGCACGACGAACAGCGAGATGCCTTTGACACCCGCAATGAGCTTGCCGTCGGGACCGGGAATCTTGGCGAGCACGAGGTGCACGATGTTCTCGGCAAGCTCGTGCTCGCCACCCGAAATCCACATCTTGTTGCCGCGCAGACGATATTGCGCGCCGAGCGGGGAGTCGCATTCGAAGTCGGCGCGCGTGGCGACATCCGAAAGCGACGAACCCGCTTGCGGCTCGGAAAGGCACATCGTGCCGAAATAGCGGCCTTCCAGTTCGGGGCGCACGAAGGTGTCGATCTGCTTTGCGCTGCCATGCGCGAGCAGCAGGTTCGCGTTGCCGATGGTGAGGAACGGATAGGCGCTCGTGCCGACGTTCGCCCCCTTCAACCACGCGAAGCCTGCCTTCTCGACGACGAGCGGCAACTGCATGCCGCCGTATTCGTAGTCCTGACCTGCGGCCATCAGGCCTGCGTCGCTGAACGCCTTCAACGCCGTCTTGACCTCGGGGATGATCGTGACCGTTTCGCCGTCGAAGTGCGGTTCGTACTGATCGTTCTTCTTGTTGTGCGGCGCGAAGAGGTCAGTGGCGATCTTCTCGCAGGTGTCGAGCGCGGCGTCGAAGGTCTCGCGCGTGTGATCGGCGTAGCGCGGAATACGCGTGAGGCTTTCGACATCGAGCCATTCGTAGAGCAGGAAGTTCAGATCGCGGCGGGAAAGGATCAGCGACATGGCGGAACGGTCTCGCATCTTGAGAGGAGAAGGCTGCTAGCGTACCTAAAATAGAACGGTCGTGCTATTGGTAGTTTCTCCAGCGATAAACGGGGCTCGTTCGGCAAGCGGCAAATAAACGGGACCAAAACATTGCAAACGTTTGCAAATACCTGTCCCATAAAGGGTTTCCTGAAGTTTATTGATTTGCTGCCGTAAACTCGTGCGCGGTCCCGATTTTCCCTGTCGAGCCCGCCAACGAGTCGCGCCGATGCCTTTACGGCGGCTCTTTTTGCAGCCGAATTCAACCAGGCGCATCAAGGTCCATCAGCTGCCGCCGCATTAACGCCTACCTGCAACTTTTCTTCCTCATTCAAGTGTCGTTCATGCTGGCAGATTCGCCGGGTCGCGCGCAGTCGCTTCGACTGTCCGGCTCGCCACCGCGCGTGGTCATTCGCGCGCTCGACGACGTCGCGCGCGCCGCCGACGCGATCATGTATTCGTGCCTCGCGATGGACGGCGTTCCGGCCAGCGCGCCCACGGCGGTCGCGCTCAAGGGGGCGATCGCCCAGATGGCGCGCGCCATGCAGGAGGTCAGCACGAGCACGGCGCACGTGGAGCAGGCCGCGCTCGAAATCGCGGAAGGCAACGCGAACCTGAGTGCGCGTACCGAACACCAGGCGGGCAGCCTGGAAGCCGCGCGTGCGGGCGAACAGGGACGCGGCTTCGTCCGACGTCCGGGTGAACGAGTGGTGAACAAGGAGATCTTCCCATGATGAGCGTGGCGGGCTGCATCGTCTACAAACACAACCTGTGGCTCGTCGTCGTCGCGCTGCTGATCTGTGCCGCGGGCTCGTGGGTCACGGCGCGGCTCGTCCTGCGCGCGTTCGCCACGCGTTCGCTGCAGCACATGGGCTGGTCGTTCATCGCGGCCGTCGTGGCCGCCGCCGATATCTGGTGCACGCACTTCGTCGCCATGCTCGGCTTCGAACCGGGCGTGCCGATCGCCTTCGACCCCGTGCTGACCATCACGTCGCTGCTCATCGCGCTCGTGGGTAGTTTCGCGGGGTTCCTGCTCGCCACGAGCCACGCCGCGAACCGTCTCACGCGTGCTGCGCCCGCGCTGGGCGGTGCGATCGTCGGGCTGGCGGTCGCGCTCATGCATTACGCAGGCATGCTCGCGTATCGCGTGGAAGGCATCGTGATCTGGAATCGCGTCGGGATCGCCTTGTCGATCGTGTTTGCAGTCGCAATCAGCGCGCTCGCGCTGCATCTCGCGGGCGTGGCCGCTCGGCGCCCGCAGGAGAACGCGGCCAGCGCGCGAGCGAGCGCCGACGCGTCCGCGCGCCTCGTGGCGGGCGTGCTCGCGCTCGCCATCGCCGCGCTGCACTTCACCGGCATGTCCGCGTTCCAGGTGGTGCCGATGCCGCTCGACGGACACTTTTCGAATCCCGCCGCGTTGCACGCGCTCGCGCTCGCCGTGGCGTGCATGGCGCTCGTGATTGCAGGCGCGGGCTGCGTGAGCTTTCTGCTCGACGACAGCGTGCGCGCCGAATCCGTCGAGCATCTGCGCACGATGGCGATGAGCGACATGCTCACCGGCCTGCCCAATCGCGCGAGCTTCAACGCACGCATCGACGCCGAACTGGCACGCACGCAGGACACGCGCAAGCTGGCGCTCATCGGCATCGACCTGAACCGCTTCAAGGAAATCAACGACCTGCACGGCCATCACGCTGGCGACGAAGTGCTGCGCATTCTCGCGCGGCGTCTTTCGAGCCTGATGCGCGAAGGCGAGTTCGTGGCGCGCGTGGGCGGCGACGAGTTCGTGGCGCTCACGCGCTTCTCCTCGCGCGATGATCTCGGCGATCTGCTCTCGCGCCTCGAAACCGCGCTGTACCGGCCGGTGCGCTACGACGACGCCGAAGTGCTCTCGGGCGCGAGCCTTGGCGTCGCCATCTATCCCGACGACGCCACCACCAAGACCGTGCTCATCAACAACGCCGACCTCGCCATGTACCGCGCGAAGGCGGATCTGGCGCAGTCGGTGTGCTTCTATGAGCCGGCGATGGACGAGATCGCGCGGGCGCGCCGCTCGCTCACGCACGACTTGCGCGAGGCGCTCGCGCGCGGGCAGCTGAGCGTGCACTACCAGGTGCAGACCTCGATCGCGAGCGGCGAAATTTGCGGCTATGAAGCGCTGCTGCGCTGGGAGCATCCGCGGCTCGGCTTCATCTCGCCCGCCGAATTCATTCCGCTCGCCGAAGAGAACGGCCTCATTCTCGGCATTGGCGCCTGGGTGCTGCGTGAGGCCTGCACGCGCGCTGTTTCGTGGTCGCCACCGTACAAGGTGGCGGTGAATCTTTCGCCCGTGCAGTTCTCGCACGCGGACCTGCCGAAGCTCGTCGAGACCGTGCTGGTCGAGACCGGCCTCGCGCCCGAGCGGCTGGAACTGGAACTGACCGAGACGACCATTTTCGCGGACCGCGAGCGCTCGCTCGACGTGCTGCAGCGAATCAAGGCGATCGGCGTGAGCATCGCGCTGGACGACTTCGGCACTGGCTACTCGTCGCTCGACACGCTGCGCTCGTTCCCGTTCGACAAGATCAAGCTCGACCAGTCTTTCATCAGCGAGGCCGAGTCGAGCCGCCAGGCCACCGCGATCATTCGCGCGGTGCTCGCGCTCGGCAAGAGCCTCGGCATTCCGGTGCTGGCCGAAGGCATCGAAACCGAGGCGCAGCTCACGCTGCTCGCCGACGAAGGCTGCGACGAAGTGCAGGGCTATCTGCTCGGCCGCCCGGCGCCGCTGAGCCATATCGTGGCGAGCGGGCAACTGTCGCTGCTCGCCGACGACGAAGCAGCGCTGGGCGCGGTGCGAGGTTAAGCGCTCTCGCCGCCGTAGTCCACGAAGCGCGGCGCGCATTGCGGCTGCCATGCGCCGCCGCTCTGCGCGAACGCGCCGCGCGCCACGTTGTGCGCATCGAGCGGCGCTTCCGCAAGACCCAGCACGGGCGTGACGCATGCGTCGCTGCCTTCGAACACGGCGGTCCATTCATCGCGCGTGCGCGTGGCGACCGCCTGGGCGATCCGTTCCTGTACACGCGGCCGTGGCCGATGAACTCGGCGCGCGCGCGAGCTTCGTGCCCGCCGACGTGACGAGCGCCGACGACATGAACGCCGTATTCGAGGCGGCTACGAAGCGCGGCACGCTGCGCTCGCTCGTGCATTGCGCTGGTCGTGGCGGCGCGGTGCGCCTGATCGAGAAGGACGGCTCGCCGGGCTCGCTCCAAGCCTATGAGAACGTGGTGCGCGTGAATCTCTTCGGCACTTTCAATGCGCTGCGCCTCGCGGCGGCGGCGATGGCGCGCAACGAGCCCGATGCCGGAGGCGAGCGCGGCGCTTGCGTGCTCACGGCTTCGGTGGCGGCGTACGAAGGGCAGATCGGGCAGGTGCCGTATGCGTCGTCGAAGGCGGGCGTGGTGGGCATGACGCTCGTGGCCGCGCGCGACCTGGCAAGCAAGGGCATCCGTGTGTGCACGATCGCACTTGGTCTCTTCGACACGCCGCTGCTCGCGCGCCTGCCCGAGGAAATTCGCGAATCGCTCGGTCGCATGGTGCCGTTCCCGCCGCGACTCGGTGAAGCCGACGAATTCGCCGCGCTCGCGCTGCACATTCTCGAGAATCCGATGCTCAACGGCGAGACCATTCGCCTTGACGGCGCGATTCGCATGCAGCCGCGCTGAGCGAGGCCGACCATGAGCGAGGCCGACCATGAGCGACGAATTGCTGATCGAATTCTGTGACGGCATCCAGATCCTCACGATCAACCGTCCCGAGGCACGCAACGCCTGCACGAAGGCGGTGGCCGAAGCGATAGCCGCCGCGCTGGACGAACTGGAACAGCGTGACGATCTGCGGCTTGCCATCATCACTGGCGCGGGCGGCACGTTTTGCGCGGGCATGGACCTGAAGGGCTTTCTCGAAGGCGAACGGCCGAGCCTGCCGGGCCGCGGCTTTGCCGGGCTCACGGAAGCGCCGCCGCGCAAGCCGCTGATTGCGGCGGTCGAAGGCTATGCGCTCGCGGGCGGCTTCGAAGTCGTGCTGGCGAGCGATCTCGTCGTGGCCGCGAACAACGCGCAGTTCGGTTTGCCCGAAGTGAAGCGCGGGCTATGCGCCGCGGCTGGCGGATTGTTGCGTCTGCAACAGCAGGTGCCGGAGCGTATCGCGATGGAGCTCGTGCTTACCGGCGACATGTTCGGCGCCCAGCGGGCCTTCGAGTTCGGCCTCGTCAACCGTCTCACCGCGCCGGGCGAAGCGCTGGCGGGCGCGCTCGAACTCGCGCAGAAGATCGTGGCGAACGGCCCGCTCGCGGTGGCCGCGAGCAAGCGCGTGATGCGCGAATCGCGCGACTGGTCCAGTGCTCAGATGTTCGCGCGTCAGCGCGAGATCACGGACCCGGTGTTCGCTTCCGCCGACGCGCGAGAGGGCGCGGCGGCGTTCGCGGAGAAGCGCAAGGCGGTGTGGCAGGGGAGGTAGGGCGGCCCTTTCGTCAGGCATGCGTGAGGGTTCTTCGCAGCGCCGCGAAGAACAACTCCGATTGCAATCGCTCGCCCTGAATCTGGTCGGCCACGCGCTGCGCGAGTTCGGGCGCCACGGGCCGCAACGCGCGCCCGGTCGAGCCCGCGAGCACCTGCGCGGCGCAGGCGCGCTCCAGGTAATAGAGGTCGTCGAACGCGTAGTCGATGCGCTCGCCGCACACTACCACGCCGTGATTGCCGAGGAAGCCGATGTCCTTGCCGTCGACCGCATGCGCAATGCGCTCGCCTTCTTCGGGGCCGAGCGCGAGGCCGTTGTACTCGCGGTCGAGGGCGACGCGGCCGTGATAGCGCATCGCGTTCTGCGACAAGGTCGTATCGAGCCCGCAGTCCACCGTGAGCGTGAGGGCGGTCGCATACGGCATGTGCGTATGCAGCACGCAGGCCTTCTTCGCGATGCCGTGGATGGCGGCATGAATGAACATCGCCGTCGGCTCCACGGCATGGCGGCCCGCCATCACGTCCCCCTGTGCGTCGACGATGACGATGTCGTCGGCCATCACCTCGCTCCACATCAGGCCGCGCGGGTTCAGCAGAAAGAGGCCGTCTTCGCCGGGAAGCGCGACACTGAAGTGATTGCAGACGCCCTCACCCAACCCGAAATGCGCGGCGGCACGCAGTGCGAGCGCGAGGTCCGCGCGCAGCGTCGCGATTTCCGGGTGGTGGAACAAGTCTTCGCTTTCAATGGCTCCAGCATGATGCACGGCGTCGCTCATGGGTCGTGGCTCCTGTTGTTCAGATGACCGCGTGGCGTCTGCGTCGCAGCCCGCATTCGTCATTCGCCGTCGAGCGCGAGCGGCACTTCGAGTCCCACCTTCACGCGGCTCATGCTCACCAGCGTCTTGAACCGCCTCACGTTGTTGTTCGAGAAGAATAGCTCGCGCGTGAGTTCCGTGTACTGGTCCATGTTACGCACCGCAAAAATGAGCACGAAATCCCACTCGCCCGCGACGTAGTAGCACTGCTGAATCTGCGGGCAGCGCTCGAAGGTGCGCTTCATGGCGTCCAGCAAGTCGATCTGCTCGCTCTCCACCTCGACGGTCGCGACGATCGTGATGGGATGATCGACCTTCTCGGGTGAGACGATCGCCGCGTAATGGTCGATCACGCCTTCGTCGGCGAGACGGCGCAAACGCCGGTTCACCGCAGCCGTAGAGAGGTTCACGCGTGCGCCGAGTTCGTTTTGGGGAATCTGGGCGTCGCGCTGGACTTCCATCAGGAGTTTGCGGTCGAAGGAGTCTAGATGTGTCGCCATTTACGCGGGAGCCTGAAAGTCGATATTTTTTTGCGTGACGTGGCCGCATTATGAGACTTTTTCGCGGGGGCTGCGCAATATCATTTCGACATCGCAAGTCCACCGGAGCCCACCCATGCTGATCGCCAACCCGCGCGCCACGCGCCATGCCTACCCCGAAACGCTCGGGGCCATCCTGAACGTGAAATCGGGCGACGAGAGCCGGGCATGGCTCGCCGGTTGGTCGCTGATCAGCCCGGAGTCCACGCCGCTCTGGGATCTGGACGGCGCAGCGGCGCGTCTGGGCGTTGCTCGCATTGGACTCAAGGACGAATCGTTTCGTTCTCCTCTTGGCAGCTTCAAGGCGCTGGGCGCACCCATCGCGCTGATGCGCCTCATCATGCGCCTGTGGCCCCTGCAGGAGATCGATCCTCGCAAGCTGATCGAAGGCCGCTACGGCGAGATGGTCACGAACCTCACGGTCATCAGCGCGACCGATGGCAACCACGGCAAGGCGCTCGCCGCAGCCGCGCAATCGATTGGCTGTAACTGCGTGATCGTGCTGCATGCGAACGTCAGCGTCGAGCGCGAAGCGGCGATCGCCGCGTACGGCGCGCGTATCGTTCGCATCGTCGGCAACTATGACGAATCGGTCGAGCACGCGGCGCAACTGGCGAAAACGAACGGCTGGCACGTCGTTTCCGATACCTCCTATGGCGGCTACGAGGCGATCCCGCGCGACGTCATGCAAGGCTACGGCACCATCGCGGCGGAACTCATCGAACAGTCCGGCGATGCGTGGACGCACGTGTTTCTGCAGGGCGGCGTGGGCGGGCTCGCGGCCGGCGTAGCCAGCTACCTGTGGGAGCATCATGGCGCGGCGCGTCCGCGTTTCATCGTGGTCGAACCGCGCCAGGCCGACTGCCTGTATCAAAGCGCCATCGCCGGCCGCGCAGCGAAAGCCACCGGGTCGGTCGATTCCGTGATGGCGGGCCTTGCGTGCGGGGAGACGTCGCCGCTCGCGTGGCAGATACTCGAGCCGTGTGTTGACAACTTCATGCTGATCTACGACGAGGATGCCGTGGAGGCGATGCGTAGCCTCGCCACCGGCGCGGCAGGCGACGTGCCGATCGTAGCGGGCGAATCGGGCGCGGCAGGGCTTGCGGGCCTCGCGATGCTAATGCGCGAACCCGATCTCGCGCGCGCAGCAGGGCTCGACGCTGCCTCACGCGTCCTGTTGATCAGTACCGAGGGCGCCACGGCGCCCGGCGTGTACGCGCAACTGGTCGGCGCGTCCGCGGAGACCGTGGCGGCCCGTCGCGACGCCTGGCTGAGTCAGGTCGCGCAGTAACCGAAAAGAGGACACCCCCACATGGAAAGCACACTGCAAGGGCAACTCAAAAGCTGGCGACAGTATCTGCACCAACGTCCCGAAACCGGCTTCGAGGAGATCCATACCGCCCACTACGTGGCCGATATCCTCGAGACACTGGGTCTCGAAGTGCACCGCGGCATTGGCGGCACGGGGCTCGTGGCAAACCTCACGGTCGGCAACGGCAAGCGCGTGATCGGCCTGCGCGCCGATATGGACGCGCTCAATATCGCGGAGCAGGCGCCGGGCCGCGCACATGCCTCGTTGAACGCGGGAAAAATGCATGCATGCGGACACGACGGCCATATGTCGATGGTCCTCGGCGCGGCGCGGCTGCTCGCCGAGCGGCGCGATTTCGACGGCACGGTGCGTTTCATCTTCCAGCCGGCCGAAGAGCATGGCCGCGGCGCCAAGGCGATGATGGCGGACGGGCTGTTCGAACGGTTTCCCGTCGATGCGATCTTCGGCGCGCACAACATGCCGGGCATGCCCGCCGGCACGTTCGCCACGCGCGCGGGCGGCATCATGGCGAGCGAGGATAACTTCGTCATCCATATCAAGGGGCGTGGCACGCACGCGGCGCGCCCGCACATGGGGGCCGATCCCATCGTCATCGCGGCGCAAATCGTGCTCGCGCTGCAAACCATCGTGTCGCGCAATCTCGACCCGAGCCTGCAAGCCGTGATCTCCTGCACGGAATTCATCACCGACGGCATTCGCAATGTCATTCCGTCGAACGTGATCATCAAGGGCGATACGCGCAGCTATTCGAAGGAGGTGCAAGCGCTGCTAGAAACCCGCATGCGGGAAGTCAGCGTCGGCATTTGCCAGACGCACGGCGCCGAATGCAGCTTCGAGTACACGCACGAGTTCGCGCCAACGGTCAATTCGGAGCAGTTCGTCGAACTGGCAGTGAACGCCGCGCGCAGCGTGGCGGGAGACGCCGCCGTGGACGCCAACGTGCAACCGATGATGATCTCCGAGGATTTCGGTGCGTTCCTGCAGGTCGTGCCCGGGAATTTCATCTTCATCGGCAACGGCGACGCGCCGGAGCGCGGCGGGATTCCGCTGCACAACGCCGGCTACGATTTCAACGACGACATCCTGATGACCGGCGCACGCTACTTCGCGGAGATCGCGCGCCTCGCCTTGCCGGTGGGAACCAACCAATCGTGAATATGCTGAAACTGAATGGCGAAGTGCTGCTTCGGCAACTGCGCGAACTGGGTGAAACGCGTTTGCAGGACGCCGAGTGCGGGCCATGACGCCCAAATGATTGTGCGGATCGCGCCAGCGGCGATGATCTTCGTGCCGAGCCGCGGGGGCATTAGCCACAATCCGCGCGAGCACACGGACGACGATCAGTTCATCGACGGCGCGAAGGTGCTGCTCGATGTGGTCTTCGCGCGCGGTGGCACGGCGTGAGGCCCGCGTGTTGCGCGATTACGTCCCCACCGCCGCGGCCTCGTCGAGCGCATCGTAAATGCCGATGACTCCCGCGGCGACATTGTTCCAATGATCGATGGCGTGCGTGCCGACCACGTCGTCCCAGAACGACTCCGATCCATATTGAAGACGTTGCGCGTGTAACCGTCTCGTATAGAGCTGCAGATCGAACTCGGCGGTGATGCCCATCGCGCCCACGAGCGCGTGTGCGCCGTTCGCCACCAGCGGCGCGGCGCGGCTCGCGCCTTCGCAATGGCCGCCGCACGATGCTCGAATAAATGCGCTCCGGGCCGCTGCGCTCGAACGCGAGTTCCGCGGTGACCTGTTCCCAGCCCGCGCCTTCGGTGCCGATCAGTGCGTCATCGGGCAATTCGACATCGTCGAAGGTGACTTCGGAGAAGTGCGCATCGCCGGTGAGGTCCCGGATTGGCGCGACATGCACGCCCGGCGGTGACAGATCGACAATCACTTGCGAGCCCGCGATGCCGGTCCTCGGGCGCCCGAGGTGCGCACGATTGGGCAGCCATTTTTCTAACAAAAGATTAATCTGGATAGCGAAATAATGGCCGTGCTTTTTCGTTCGATCTGTCGCTTACAACTATTCACGGCGTATCTTTCTGCGGCCCGACATCGAGGAGCGTTAGCCGTAAGGGCCAGAATGAACTTGCGGGATAACCAGAACAAAGACGAGGTAAACGTGTAAATCGACTCAAGGTAGACGCGTCCGAGCCGTTAGTAGAGGAAGCTCAGATGTCACGCGGAAAGCAGCCGCACAGGAGAAAGAATTGGGCGGATTGCTGATGGAAGAGGCGTCGCGGCGCGCCGCACAGATGGCGCGCCAGCCGATTACGGATATTTCGCGCGGCCGGAGATGTTCGCGGTGCGCGTTACGCCGCCGCACTTCAACGCGGTGCTGGCGGTGATGGAGTTGCTGATGAACAGCGGCCCTTGGCGTTGCGTGCCGTGCTCACCGGTTCGCTCTCGTTGCTGCACGTGGCCCATGGCGCCAGCGCCCGCGCGTTCTGGCAGGGCTTGCCGCTCGCCGACGTTGTACTCACCGCACTCGTGGAGGGCAGCGGCGTGCTCGGCGAGCGGTACGATCCGGTCATGTCTCCTGCATTCGCCTGATACCACCGGAAGCCCCCTGAAACAAGCACAACGGTAAGCCGGATGACCGGTTCCCCAAGCCTATTCGCGACAGATCATTACGGAGTGCAAATTGAAATCAGTGCAGCAGCATGGCGTGGACGAGCGTACCACTCTGACGAGCAATAACCGGCTCGAACTGCTCCTCTTTCGCCTGGGCTCGGCGCGCAAGGGGACGGTCCGCGGCCTTTACGGCATCAACGTCTTCAAGATTCGCGAAATCGCGACCATGCCCGAGCTCACGCCGATTGCAGGCTCGCCCGAGCATCTCGCCGGCGCGGTGGATATTCGCGGCCAGATCATTCCGGTGATCGATATCGGCTCGATGATCGGGTCCGTTTCGGAAAAGCCGCCCGGCATTCTGCTCGTTACCGAGTTTTCTCGCGGCACGCAGGCGTTCGCCGTGGAGGAAGTGGAGGACATCGTCCGGCTCGAGTGGAGCGAGGTGCTGAGTGCGGAATCGAGCGGCACCACGGGCTATGTGACGGGCGTGGCGCGCATCAATCCGGGCACCGCGAACGCGCGCCTCGCGCAACTGCTCGACGTCGAGCAGATCATGCGCGACGCCTTCCCCGAGCAGCACACCGAAGTGGGCGCCGACGCCGTGGGCGAAGCCGTGCGTCTTGCCGGCGGCCGCATCCTCGCTGCCGACGACTCGGGCTTCGCCCGCGCGCTGATCGGGCAGGCGCTCACCGCCCTCGAAGTGCCGCACGTGATTGCCCACAACGGCCAGGCCGCGTGGGAGATCCTCCAGCAGATGGCGACTGATGCGCAGAGCGAAGGCATCGCAATTCGCGACAAGGTTTCGCTCGTGATCACCGACCTGGAAATGCCTGAGATGGATGGCTTCATGCTCACGCGCAAGATCAAGGCCGACCAGCGCTTGAAGCACCTTCCGGTGCTCATTCATTCGTCGCTTTCAGGCAGCGCCAACGAGGCGCACGCGCGCAACGCGGGCGCGAACGGCTACGTCTCCAAGTTCGCACCTGCGGAGCTTTCGGCGGCGATTCGCAGGGCGCTGGCCGCCTGACGCGAGCCACAAAACCCCGGTGGCCAGCGTGGAGGAGCTGACTTTGGGCTGCGGCAGCGGCGTGACGCGGACCACGCCCGGCTGCGCAATCCTGTGAACACCTCCCCTTAAACCCGGCTTTTCGAGCGATTAACCGGGAAGTGGTTGCCTGACAATCTCTAGAAACGCGGGGTGGGCTCGCACTTTCTCGAGGCAGATATGTCAAGCAGCATTACGATCACGGACGAACTGGTTGCTGAAATCGCGGAGCGGATGGCCGACGAGGGTCAGAAGGTTTCTCCCATGGCCATCTGGTCCGAAGTTCATACCGGTTCGGTGGTCGCGGTGGCTGCCTCGCTGCGCAAGTGGCGCGAAGAGCGTGCGCCGCGCGTGCAGCAGGTCGTGGAGCGCCCCGGGTTGCCGGAAACCGTGACGGACACGATGCGCGACGCGCTCGACCGTCTGTGGACGTCGGCGCAGGACGAGGCCGAGCGAGCCGTGGCGCGCCGGCTGCTGTCGATGCGCGAGCGTGTCGAGGACGCGTGCAACGAGCGCGACAACGCGCTCGAAGAGCTGCAGAGCACGGTCCAGGAACTCGACGCCCTGCAAGTTCAGCTGGATAACATGACGCGCGCCTACGAGACCAGGCCCAATGCCGGGCCGGCTCTCGAGGAAGACATCGCGAGCGCGATTGGGCGCGCCGACGCAGCCGAGAAGCGCGCCGAGGAACTGGCCGGGCGCGTTTCGGCCCTCGAGGCGGAACTGGAGCGCGCGGTCGCCGAATTGGCCGCTGAGCGCGAAGCGCACGCGGCCCAGGCCGCCCAAGCCGAAGCCGCTGAGGCAGCCGCGGAGGAAAGCGGGCAAGCCGAGCCGGCAGCCTCGACCGGGAATGACGAAGCGGAGCGCGCAGCGCTGGAAGCGGCTCACGCGGAAGCGGTGGCGAAGCTCGAGGGCGAACTGGAAGCGATTCGCGCGGCGCTGCAAGCCGAGCAGGAAGCGCTCGCGGCCCAGCGCGAACAGGTCGCCGGTGCCCAGGCCGAGCGCGATGCCGCCGCCACCGAACTGCAGAATGCCCAGCAGCAGCTCGCCAGCCTGAGCGACGAGCGCACGGCCGACGCCTCCGAAATCGCGCGTCTCACGGCGAGCCTGACCGAGGCGCAGGAGCGCGCCGACGCCGCGCAGCTGCAGGCGACCGAACTCGCCGAGATGGGCGAATTCGCCAAGGCCGCGGAATCGAGCGAAGCCGCCGAGGGCGCAGCCGAGGCACAGCCCGCGGCCGCCGATCCGGAAGAAGTCGAAGCGCTGAAGGCCCAGCTTGCCAGCGAGACGGCCAGGCACGCCGCCGCGATTGCCGATGCGCGCGAGAACATCAAGCGCTGGTCCGAGTACGCGAACGGACTGAAGCAGCAACTGGCCCAGGCCAACGAAAAGGCGATCGTGGGTCTTGCCCGCAGCGCCGGCGAAGCCTCGTTGAGCCGTCGCCTCGCCACCGAGCTGGGCCAGGTCGCGCCGGAGCATGAACTGCTGCGCAAGGAGTCCCAGCAGCAAGTGGTCGTCGAAGCGGTCAGCGCCCATCTCGAGCAGCAGGGCTATGCCTACGACGCCAAGACCGGCATGGTGTCGAAGCTGAGCACCGAAAACGCGCCGGCCTGAGCGCACCGTAGACCGTACGTTTGACGGCGCATCGCGAGTGCGTGCGCCGACCTGGTTCCCAATGACCGCTGCCTGAGTGCAGCGGTTTTTTTTGCCCCGCCTCGATGGATCCGCTGACTGCACGCACGCAGGCATCGGGACAAATGCCGACTTCCAGCCAGCCGAACGCCCGCTTTCCCGAAAACGAATTGTTGGCTTTGCGCGCCTGAACCACACTGGCACCTGTCCAGTGGCGCGCATATGCGAATCAGGCGGCCGCCGCGCAGCAGACTCCAAAGCAGACAAAAGCCCCCAAAGGCAAAGGAGGAGACATGACGCGACCCAAGACGCAGCACGGGAGCATCGGCAAACCGGGACGCGAACGGCCCGCACAGACGAACCTGCGCGGCGCGCTGGCGGCGGCGCTCGCCATCGCACTCGCGCCGTCGTTCGCGCACGCCACGGAATGGCGCGTGGGCGTCGAACTGCCGCTCACCGGCGCGCTCGCGCAGGCGGGCACCGAAATGTACCGCGGCATTCAGGTGGCGGCCGACATCTACAACCGGCGCCATCCGCAGGACAAGATCACGCTGGTGGCCGTCGACGACGAATCGAACCCGGCCAAGGCCGTCGCTGCTGTCGAGCAACTCGCCTCGCAGCACGTGGTCGCGATTGCGGGCGCAGCCAATTCGAACTGCGCCGGCCCGGCGTCGGAAGCTGCGAACAAGGCCGGGCTCGTCTACGTGACGTCGGGCGGCACGAGCGATGACATGGTCACGCGCGGCCTGAAGAACTTCTTTCGCGTGAGCAACACGCCTGGCTACACGAAGGGCATGGTGGGCCTCTTCAACACGCTGGGCGTGAAGTCGGTGGCGATCGTCTACTCGACGAAGGACGCGACGAGCGACCTCGCGAAGCAGCTCGACACGGCGCTCAAGGCGCAAGGCATGAAGACCTTCCTGCATGCCTACGATCCCTCGATCGGCGACTTCAAGCCACTCGTCAACAAGGTCAAGCTGCAGGACAAGCCCGACGCCATGGCGATGCTCGGCTACGAGAACGACTACGTGGGCATTCTGCGCGCCTCGCGCGTGCTCAAGCCCGACCTGAAGGCGATCGCGGCGCCATGGGCGTTCGCGAGCCCGAAGATGGCGCAGTCGTTCCCAGACCTCGTGCCGAACGTGTATGGCGCGACCGTGCTCTCTTCGCCGGCCGACTACCGCTCGGCGGACCAGCGCGACTTCTCCGACACGTACCAGCGGCTCTTCAAGACCACCTCGAACTATCAGTCGCAGACGTCGTTCGTCTACGCGCAGCTGTTGTTCGACGCGATCGCGAACGCGCAGAAAGCGGGCACGCTCGACAAGGGCGGTCTCGCCGACACGCTGCGCGCGACCCAGCGCGACGACACGTTCCTCGGCAAGGTGGCGTTCGACGCACGCGGCGACAACACGAACTACGTGGCGCATATGGGCCAGTTCGCGCACGACGGCAAGCTCTCGCTCGTCTGGCCCGCGACCTACGCGACGGCGAAGCCGGTGTATCCCGGCGTGCCGTGGTAACGAAAACATAGAAAAACGAAACAGGGCGAGCACTGCAATTGAACGGTGCCGCTTCCTATTACCGAGACTCAGGTTTGGAGGTTCGATGGACCGCTTCGCGACTCGCAGCAAGCCGCGCGCCCTCGTGCGCGCACTCTTTCGCATCGGCGCGGGCGCCGCAAGCGCCTGCGCGCTGCTCGCCCACACGCCCGCCGCATTTGCCGACACACTGCCCGTGGGGGTGGAGTTGCCGCTTACCGGTTCGATGGCGCGTGCAGGCAACGCGCAGCTCGAGGGCATCCGGCTCGCCGCCGATCTCTTCAACAACGGTAGCGGTAAACACAAGGTCGCACTCACCGTGATCGACGACGAGGCGCAGCCCGCCAAGGCCGTATCGGCGGTGGAGAAGCTCGCGTCGCAAGGCGTGCTCGCCATTACCGGCGGCTATGGCTCCAATTCGGTGAGCCCGGCTTCCGAAGCGGCCGACAAGGCGGGCATCGTCTATATCACCTCGGGGGCCGTGGACAGCGCGATGACCTCGCGCGGCCTCAAGCACTTTTTCCGCATCGGCCCCGCATCGGGCTATTCGAAGGCCGTGGTGGGGCAGTTGAACGCCATGGGCGTGAAGTCGGTTTCGATTCTCGCCTCGACGAAGCAGGCCACCACCGACCTCAGCAACGAAGTCTCGACGCAACTGCGCGCGCAGGGCGTGGCGGTGACGGTGCATGCGTTCGACCCGGCGATGACGGACTTCAAGCCGCTCGTGAACAAGGTGCGCTTGCAGGACAAACCCGAAGTTCTGCTGATGATCGCTTACGAGAACGACTATATCGGCATTCTGCGCGCGGCCAAGGTGCTGCGCCCGCAACTAAAGGCCGTGATGGGCGCGTGGTCCATCGTGACGCCGAAAATGACCACCGACTATCCCGATCTCGTGAACAACGTGATCGGCTGCGCGATGCTGCCATATCCCGCGGACTTCGGCACGGCCGACGGCAAGGCCTTCGTGCAGGCATATCAGGCTGCATATCACAAGGAGCCCGACTATCTGGCCGAATTCGCCTACGTGCAGTCGCGGCTGCTGTTCGACGCCATGGCGCGCGCTGCCGACGCGGGCACGCTCAAGCAGGACGGCATTGCCGCCGAACTGCGCGCGAAGCCGCACGACACGCTGATCGGCAAGGTGAGCTTCGCGCCGAACGGCGACAACCCCGTGTTCCTGAACAACATGGCGCAGATCCAGGGCAATCGCATCGTGCTCGTGTGGCCGAAGGAGCGCGCCACGGGCAAGCTGAACTACCCCGCGCTGCCGTGGTAATTGCGCGCGCAACGAAGGAGGAGCCGCGATGACGGACCTGTTGCTGCAATCGCTGTATTCGGGCGTGCTGGTGGGCGGCGCCTACGCGCTCGTCGCGCTGGGGCTCGCGCTGGTGTTCGGCTCGATGCGCATCATCAATCTCGCCCACGGCGAACTGGTGCTGCTTGCCGCCTATATCGCCTACACGTTCGAGACGAAGCTGGGCCTGAACCCCGTGTTCGCAATTCCGGTGGCGATTCCGGTGGTTTGCGCCGCGGCGGCCGCCGCGTGGTATCTGGTTAGCCGCATCAAGCGCGACCGCGAGCTGAACTCGCTGATTCTGACCTACGGAATCGGCATCGTGTTGACCAATGCCGTGCTGCTGGGCTGGGGCGCCGACGTGCGCTCGACCGGCAGCGCATGGCTGCAGGACAGCGTGATGCTCGGCAACCTGCTTTCCATGCGCAGCGAAGTGCTCTCGTTCGGTATCAGCGTCGTGCTGATGCTCGCGCTCTGGTGGTGGCTCTCGCGTTCGTGGTATGGGCGCGCCGTGCGCGCGATTTCCAGCAACCGCGATGCGGCGCGCCTGATGGGCATCGACCCGCGCAAGACCGAACTGATCTCGTTCGTCGTAGCGGGGCTGCTCGCTTCGTGCGCGGGCGTGTCGATCTACGCGTCGAGCGCGATCCAGCCATCCATCGGCGAAGCGCTCACCGTCAAGGCGTTCATCATCACGGTGCTCGCGGGCGTGGGCTCGATTCCGGGCGTGCTGGCGGGCGCGATGCTGCTCGGCATTACCGAGGCGCTCACCGTCACGCTCGCCAGTTCGGCGTTGCAGGAACTCGCGGGCATGCTGCTGTTTCTGCTCGTGCTCTACGTGCTGCCGAACGGCTTGTTCGGTGTGGCGAAACGAAGGGGATGAGATCGATGTCGACTTTGAAAATCACATCGGCCTGGTCCGGCCCGCGCCTGGCCGGGCTCGCGGTGGCGCTGGCCGTGCTGTATGCGGGCGTGCCGCTCGTGTTCGGGCAGAACCTGTATCTGATGAGCCTGGCGGTGGCCTCGCTCACGATCGCGGGCGTGGCGCTCGCGTGGGCGCTGCTCGGCAACCTCGGCGGCATGGTGAGCTTTGGCCACGCGGCATTTTTCGGCGTGGGCTCGTATATTTCCGCGCTCCTCACGCTCAAGGCCGGCTGGCCCGTGTTTCCCGCGATGCTCGCGGGCGGCGTGGGGGCGGCAGTTGCCTCGCTTGCGATGGCGCCCGCGCTGCGTCTGAAGGGGCCGTACTTCGCGCTTGCCATCCTCGCCTATGCGCAGATCTTCCGCATCATCGCGACCGAATGGTCCGATCTCACGGGCGGCGCGAGCGGCCTTTCGAGCATCCCGGGGCTGCCGAAGGTCGCGGGCTTCGACTTCGGCAGCAAGAGCGGCGGCTACCTCGTCGTGCTCACGCTCGTACTGGTGTTCGCCGCGATCTATGCGCGGCTGCGCGGCAGCCATGTGGGACTCGCGCTGCGGGCGATGCACGAGTCGGAGGACGCCACGCGCGTGGTGGGCGTGAACAGCGTGATGCTCAAGCTCGCCATGCTGATGCTTTCCGCGCTGATGACAGGGCTCGTCGGCGCATTCAACGCGCACTACATCAACTTTCTCGAACCCGACTACGCGTTCAACGCGAGCTGGGCCGTCGTGCCGATCATCGCGGCGATCTGCGGCGGCTATCGCACCATCCTCGGACCGCTCGTGGGCGCGGTGACGGTCTATCTGGTCGACCAGCTCGTGCTCAAAAGCCTGCTGCCGACGGGGCACCAGATCGTGCTGGGCATGCTGCTCGTGGCGATGATCATCGTGAGCCCCGCGGGTCTGACCGCGCTGCGCTTCAAACGTACCCGGCGAGGTGTCTATGCAGCAAGCTGAACAGGCGGCGGAACTGCGCCTGCAGGATGTGTCGATCCGCTTTGGCGGCATCACGGCGGTCAACGGTGTAAAGCTCTCGCTCGGCACGCGCGATGTGGTGGGGCTGGTCGGCCCGAACGGCGCGGGCAAGACGACGCTTTTCAACGCGATTTCGGGGCTCGTGCGGCCCACGAGCGGCTCGATCCGTTTCGGCGATGTGGATTTGTTGAAAGCGCCGCTCTATCGGCGCGCGCGCCTTGGCATCGGACGCACGTTCCAGGTGCCGCAGCCCATGCACGAGCTCACGGTGCGCGAGAACCTGATCGTCGCGCAACGCTTCGGCACTGGGCGAGTGGACGAGGCGCGCATCGACGAGATCCTCGCGTTCCTGGGACTCGACGGCAAGGCGCAGCGCGACGCGGCGACCGAACTTGCGCTCACCGAACTGAAGGCGCTGGAGGTCGCGAAGGCGCTCGCGACGGGGCCGAAGCTGCTGTTGCTCGACGAAGTGCTGGGCGGTCTCGAGACGGCCACCAAGCGCCGCTTCATGCAAACGCTGCTGGCGGCGCATGAGCGATACAACGTAGGCATCCTCATCATCGAGCACGATATCGAAACCGTGATGAACCTGTGCCGGCGCGTGTGCGTGCTCAATTTCGGCAAGCTGATCGCCGATGGGCCGCCCGCCGAAGTGTTCCGCGATCCCGAGGTCGTGCGCAGCTATACGGGGGAGGCCGCCCATGCTTGAGGTCAGCAGCGCCCGCGCCGGCTATGGCGCGATCAATGTGTTGTGGGACGTTACGCTCAATATCGCGAGCGGCGAGGTCACGACGATCGTGGGCCCGAACGGGGCGGGCAAGACCACGCTGCTACGGGCGATCATGGGGCTCGTGCCGCTGGAGCGCGGTCAGATCACCTTCGACGGCGCGCCGCTCGCGGGCGTGCCTACATGGGACATGGCGCAGCGCGGTGTCGCGATGGTGCCCGAGGGGCGCATGATTTTCCGCGACATGTCGATCGAGGAGAATCTGATGCTGGGCGCGTTTGCGAAAACGCGGCGCGCGGGGGCGAAAACGCAGCTCGAGGAAGTCTATGCGCTGTTTCCGCTGCTCAAGGAGCGGCGCGCGCTGCCTGCGGGCACGCTATCAGGCGGGCAGGCGCAGATGCTGGCGCTGGGGCGCGGGCTCATGTCTTCGCCGCAACTGATGCTGATCGATGAGCCTTCGCTTGGGCTTGCGCCTGTGATGGTGCAGGAAGTTTTTGCGATCCTGGAGCGGCTTAAGGGGGCGGGGCGTACTATCGTGCTGGTGGAGCAGAATACCAATATGGCGCTGCGGCTTGCGGATCAGGTTTATCTCATGCAGGGCGGGAAGGTTACGTTTGCTGCGCGTGCCAGGGAGGTGAACGTGGAGGTGCTTCACGATATGTATTTTGCGCGGTAGCTTTTTTGTCAATAGCGTTTCATGAATCGTATTCATGAAAGCATGCGCGATCCAGGCCTTTATCGAAAAGCCACTCCGTATTTAAATCTCCACTTTGGCAACGAGCTCGAAGTGAGAGGATATGGACTATCGCAATCTGGGCCGCAGTGCACTCAAAGTTTCGCCGCTGTGCCTCGGCGCGATGATGTTTGGCGGCGAGACCGACGAAGCCGCGTCGAAACGCATCATCGACAAGGCCTTCGAACAGGGAATCAACTTCATCGATACGGCGGACGTCTATCGCGGAGGCCGCTCGGAAGAAATCGTGGGCCGCGCCATCGCGGCGCAGCGCGACAACTGGGTCGTTGCGACAAAATTCGGTTTCCCGTTCGCACAGGGGCCGAATGAGCAGGGGCAGTCGCGCAAGTGGATCTACCAGTCGGTGGAGGCGAGCCTGAAGCGCCTCGGAACCGACTATATCGACATCCTCTACTTTCACCGCGCGCTGCCCAACGTGCCACTCGACGAAGCCGTGCGCGCCGTCGGCGATCTGATCCGCCAGGGCAAGGTGCGCTATTTCGGCGTGTCGAATTTCCGTGGCTGGCGCATCGCCGAGATCGTGCGCCTCGCGGACCAGATGGGCATGGACCGGCCCGTGGCGAGCGAGCCGCTCTATAACATCGTCGATCGTACGGCCGAGGTCGAGCAGTTGCCCGCGGCCGCGCATTACGGGCTAGGCGTAGTGCCCTACAGTCCGCTCGCGCGTGGCGTGCTGACCGGCAAATACGCCGTCGATGCGCCACCGCCCGGCGACAGCCGAGCGGGCCGCGGCGACCGGCGCATCCACCAGACGGAGTGGCGCGCCGAGTCGTTGCGGATTGCGACCGAGATCGCGAATTACGCCGTAGAGCGCGGCACGACGCCTGTTGCGTTCGCGCTCGCATGGGTGCTCAAGAATCGTCACGTCAGTTCGACGATCGCGGGCCCGCGCACCGAAGCGCATTGGGACAGCTATATCGACGCGCTGAACCTTCAGCTCGGCCCCGACGACGAAACGTTCGTCGACAGCCTCGTGGCGCCGGGGCATGCCTCTACGCCGGGATATACGGACCCGGGCTATCCGGTCGAAGGGCGCAAGACGCGTACGTAATCCGCACCGGCAGGCGCTGCGCTACGCTAAGCGCGATAGCGCAGCGCGTCGATCACTAGCGCGAGCGCGCGCGACGACTGTCGCCGGCTCGGATAAAACGCGTGATAGCCCGGAAATACCGGGCACCAGTCCTTGAGCACGCTTTTCAGGCGGCCTGCGCGGATGAACGACAACGCGGCGTTCTCGGGAACGAACGCGAGGCCGCGACCGTCCAGCGCCGCGTTGAGCATTTGCGGCATGGCGTTGAACGTGAGCTGGCCGTCCACGCGCACTTGCAGCGCATGCTCGTCCTTCTTGAGTTCCCACGCGTACAGGCCGCCCGACGACGTGAGCCGCAGCGTAATGCAATTGTGCTTGAGCAGATCCTGCGGCGCGCGCGGCGCCTTGTGCGCCGCGAAATAATCGGGAGAACCGACGATTGCCATCTTGACGTCCGGCCCGATGCGCACCGCGATCATGTCCTTCTCGACCTGATCGCCCAGGCGCACGCCGATGTCGTAACGATCGGCGACGATGTCGCGCAGGCCGTAGTCCACAGTGATCTCGACCTTGATGTCGGGGTAGTCTGCGAGGAGCGGGCGCAGCTTCGGCCAGATCACGGTGTCGATGGGATGATCGATCGCGGTGATGCGGATGGTGCCCGCGGGCTTGTCGCGCAGTTCGGTGAGCGCGGCAAGCTCGGCGTCGATCTGCTCGAAGCGCGGCGAGAGCGCCTGAAAGAGCCGCTCGCCGGCTTCCGTGGTGGCGACGCTACGCGTGGTGCGCGTGAGCAGACGCAGGCCGAGACGCGTTTCGAGGCTGCGGATGGTGTGGCTCAGCGCCGACTGCGAGACGCCGAGCTGCGCGGCCGCACGCGTAAAGCTGCGCTCGCGCGCGACGGCGAGAAACGCAATGAGATCGCTGAAGTTTTCGCGCGCCATGATGGGGTTCGCTGTGGGGGCGGGTGAAGCGAATCGTATCAAACACGCGAACGGCAGGCGTGCGTCTCGCCTCCTGCCGTTCGACCTCACGACGCTCAGGATCGTCCTGCCCTACGCCGCTTTGATGACGATGGTCGGGCTGCCCGAGACGCTCCTCACGCTCAAACCTCACCGACGACGTGACGGCCACGCGCGGCCGCCCCAACGATAAGGAGCGGCCGCGCGTGCACGCCTGGCTCATCGTTCAGTGTGTCAATTGACATTGAAGTGGACGCGAACGTCCTGATGGCTCTCGACGGGCCGACCGTTCTCAATTGCCGGGAAGAAGCGCCACTGCCGCAGCGTGACAAGCAGAATCTGGTTCAGCCGCGGACTTTGCGTGGGCTTCACCAGTTCGATATCGAACGTACCGTCCGCATGGACGGCGAAGCGTACAACGGCGACGGCCTGAAATGCCTGCTCTCGAAGATCGTCGGGGACTTCCGGCAGGGGTTGCGAGAGCAGCCGGGCCTGCTGGCTGACGGGCCCGGTCGAACCGTCGGCGTTCGATGGGGCGCCGGACTGCAGCGTGTCGGCGCCCGGGGCAGACGCAGTTTTTGACGCGGGCGTTGCGGATGCGTCTTGCTGTGTGGCTGTCGCGCCTCGAGGAGCGTCGGGTGCGGGGCGGGGCGGCGTAAGCTCGCGAGGGGCATGGTGCGCCGCGCTGCTGCGCGCCACCTGCAGCTGCTGCCGTTGCATGCGGGGCGCGCTGTGAGGCGCGGTTGGCGCAGCGAGCCGGACGTTGTCGTGTGGCGTTTCGCTTGCACGTTGCGCGCGCGGTAGTTCCACGACCTGCAGCTCTATCGCCTGCGGGGGCGCCGCGGGTCGCCCGGAGCCCATGAGCCAGCGCAGATGCGCAAGGAAGAACCACCACGCTATCGCTGCCACCGACGCGGCAACGATAAAGCGACGCACATTGTGGTTGCGGCGTGATAGCGATTCGCTATTCACGATGCACGGCAACGAGAAAATGTTCGGCGCCCGCCTTGCGCGCTTCGAGTATTGCTTCCACGACCACGCCATGCGAAGCGCCGTCGTCTGCGGCTACGACAATACGCCCGTCCTTTCGGAGCAGGTTCGCCACCACCGCGCGCACTTCATCGAGGCGAACGGGCTGCTGGTTCACGAAGATGTGGTTGGCGCGATTCACGGAGATGGTGAGCGGCCGGTCCATCTGCATCGGCTGTGCCTCTCCTCGGGGCAGATCGATATGGACCGCGTCGAGCCGCTGCATCGCCAGTGTCGTCAGCATGAACGTGGCGAGCAGAAAGAACATCACATCAATCATCGGGATGATCTCGATGCGGCCACGTCTCGACGTGCGTGCACGTCTGAGCTTCATGACGCCGCACCGGAGCGTTCGCGCGCGAGGCGCAGGTCGCCGATGCGGCCGTTCGCGAAGGTCTCGACGTCATCCATGAGCCGGTCGACGCGACGCGAAAAATAGTTGAACGCAAAGAGTGCGATCAGTGCGATCACGAGACCGATGGCGGTGGCAACCAGGGCCTGGGCCACACCCCCCGACACGCCCGAAGGGCTGACGAGGCCATCGCCGCCGATCAGTCGGAACGAATGCATCATGCCGACGATCGTGCCAAGCAATCCCAGCAGCGGCGCAGCGGTCACGATCGTTTCGAGCAGCCACAGACCGCGGCCCATCTCGCGCTCGATCTGCGAAGCGGCCGTTTCGACCTGCCCCTCGATACGCCAGATGGGCATGCTGCTGTCATCGAACAGCATGTCCACGCGTCGCAGCACATGTTCGTCCGGCAGTGCGCGTACGGCGCCATCACGCGGCATTCGGGCGTAGCGCCACCAGACGTACATCCGGTCGAACGTGATGGCGAGTGCGAAGATCGCCAGCAGGCTCAACGGGTAAATGACCCAGCCGCCGAGCCGCAACGCTTCGGCAATACCGTTCCATTCGTTCATGATTGGACTCCTTTACGCGTGAAATGATCAGAAGTGCTTGGTAATGCCGGCGTAGATCGCTCGCTGCGGGCCATACTGTGGCGCACCCACGCCGATGCCGGATCCGTCACGCAGTTGGTAGACGCGGCCGAAGGCATTGACCAGCACGAGCCGCGCATCGAAGCGGCCGATCAACGGTTCGCTGAAATGCTGGATCACACCGACGTTGACCTGCGCATACCAGGGCAGACGCCCGGTATTCGCAAAGCCGCTGCGCAGGCCGCTACCTACGATCGCATCTGTGGTGAGAGTCGTCTGGCCCAGGGAGTAGGTGCCGCCGAACGACGCGGTAATGCGCTGATCGTGATCGAGGTAGACCCAATGGTTTGCAATGTAGGCCAGTTCGTCGGCGCCGAAATTGAACTGCGCCGATTCGATGTTCTTGCCCTGCGCGCGGCTGAATGCGACATTCAGATAGGCCGTCACATTGTCCTGGTGGTAGCTCGACGTGAACTCCACGCCGTAGACTCGCCCATACTGGTAATTGAATGGCGTGAAGATGAGCGCGGTGCCGAATTGCCCCTCGTCGAGCAGATTGCTGGCGCGCTTGTAGTACGCGTCGAGTCCAACGGTCAGGCTGGAGGTGAGGCGCTGCGTAATGCCGATGTCGAAGTAATCGGCGCGTTCGGGCTTCACGGGATCGTTCTGCGCGTTCGGGCTCTGGTTGGTCGTGCCGTTGAACTTGCTGACCGTGGAGTCGGAAACGAGTTCGAAAGCCGGCGGCGTGAAGTAGCGCGCGTAGCCGGCGTGCAGCGTCGTCGCGTTGGTCGGCTGCCAGACGAGTCCGACGCGCGGGCTCAGTTGTCCGGCCTGCACATACTCGTCCATGCGGTCGTAACGCAGACCATAGTTGAGTGTCAGCTTCGGCGTGATCTTCCACTCATCCTGCAGGTAGAGGCTGTACAGATAGCCTGTTTTGCTGTTGGCATCCTGAATCGTGAGTGGCTGGTCGGAGGTCTGATTGCCGTTCGCGTCGACGGGAAACACGGCCACGCTGTTGTCGAACACGGCATGCTCCTGCTGGAACATGAGACCCGCGCGCAGCGTGTGTTGATCATTGAGCCGGTAAGTGAAATCGGCCTGAACGCCATTCGCCTGGTTGCTGTGGAAGTCCTCCGATGCGACGCCATTGAAAATGAGGTCGCCGACCGGGTCCGGATTGAACTTGGTGCGCGTGTAGCGCGTGAAGAGCGCCACCTGGTAGTCGAGTGCGCCACCGTTGGTGCCCTGCAATGCCACCACCGCGAAGTTGTTCAGCTCCGACTGGGTCTCGTTGAGGTTCGCCGAGTCGAACGTGGACTGGCCGTTCAGCGTGTAGACGGGGGCGAGCCCCGGCGTATTCGGAATCTGGAACTGGTTGCTTGCGGTGCCGAACATCACACTCACGCGCGTGAGCGGGTTGAGCAGGTACGACATGTAGCCGAAACCGTTGCCCTGGCGCGTGTGGTCGTGCAGGGGGCTGCCGTCCGAGGTGGGCGCCTCGATGCCGAGATTGTTCTGGCCGAGCGAACCGGCGAAGTAATAGCTGAACGGGCCGCTGGAGCCGAACACATCGGCGCTCGTCTGGATTGTCTGGTGACTGCCGCCGTAAACGTCAATCGTGCCGCCGTTGCCGGTGTCGCCGGACTTGGTGCGGATGTCGACGATGCCCGCCGTGCGATAGCCGTACTGAGCCGGCAGCGCACCCGTCACGAGATTCACCTGGTCGATGATCCGCGTATCGAGCGATTGCCCGAAGCCGCTGATCGGCTCCGGAATGATGATGCCGTTGAGGCGGTACTGCAGGTTGGCATGGTCACCGCGCACGTGGAGCTGACCGTAGGAATCGTTGGCGACGCCGGGCGCCTGCAGCAGAACCTGGTTGAGCGGCGTGTTCGCGCCTTGCGGCGACGAGTCGATGTCGGCCTGCGTGATGCGGTAGACGCTCGCACCCACTTCGGGCTGGAGACCGTTGCGAGCGCGGTCAAGGCGCTGGGCGTTGACGGTGATGTCGAGCGTGGAGTCTTTCTGGAGCACGACGGCGACCGGCTCGGGCGCCTGTCCCTGTGTCACCGTCGCGACGCGTGTGACGGTGTTGTAGCCAGTCGCCTCCACGTTGACGGCGTAAGTGCCGGGCGCGATGTCCTCGAGCCGGAAGCGCCCGTTGGCGTCGGCCGTCGTCTGGGCGACTTTTTTGCCGCCGGCGTCCTGGAGCGAGATCTGGACATGGGCGGGCGCGTGGCCCTGCGCGTCCGCTACCGTGCCGGCAAGCGTGGCTTCGCCACTGGCAGCGATCGAGCGGGTGCAAAACGTACAGGCGAGCAGCACCATACCGGCCTGCGATTTCAGCGAGCGGTTCATTGTTTTGTTGTGATTTCGGGGTGGACGCGCCTTTTGTCAGGCAACGACGCGCCATCGATCAATCGAGCGTTGGCGCGCAGGATTGGTAATGTTATAACGTAACATAAAGAATTGGCAATCCCCCGTATCGCGCCGATCCAGGGCGTCAGGAACGGGCATGCTCACGCTTGATTGATTTCCCGTGGCGCTCGCTTTCGAAAATCGCTCGACCGGGTCTTGGAAGGAGAGGGGAAGGCTTCAGGGGCGCGGCGTCTTCGAGCCGAGGGGGCGCACTTGCCGGATGACGCAATCGCCGCGAACCGGCTTGCTGCGATCACGTCATCCGGCAATCGATACGCGGCCGTTATTGCTGGGCGCCTGTCGATACAAAGGCCATGCCATGCGGACTGGCCAAATTGGTTACCAGCGGCAGAAGTGCTCCGCTGCGCAAGTCAAGTTGGCCAACGTAAGCCGGCACTGCCGGCGTGCTACCGGAAGCGGCCACACCCGTCGAGGCGGAGAAAGCCGCGTCACGCTGCCAGACATTGGCGCTGATCTTGTACACCGTGTTGGCTTTCGTATCGGATACCAGCAAGTACCCCTGTCGCGCCGCGGCGAATACCGTGTCATCAACCTGCACGTTGCCGAGAAGTGGCAGATATTGCACGCGCGGCTCATCGCCCGACGAGCGCAACAGGACAAGCTGACCGTCTCCCTGATCATCGAGCAGTACATCCCCCGACGGCGTGAGCGTCATTGAATCCGGATCGGTCAGGTTGAGGGTTGCCACGGTGCCAAACGGAATGTTGCTGGCGTCGAGCGAGCCGCTCATGACAGGCGTAACGTCGATCCTGTAGCTGTTTGCATCAAGGTGCACGACGCGGACGATCGCGGGCCCCGTATTCTTGCCGCTAGCGCTAAGGGTGGGATTGGACGCACTGAAGTAGGCCTGGCCGTCCTTGAACACGATGTCGTCATAGCCGCCACCGTGCAGCGTTTTGGCGAAGGAATACGGCCTGGAGGCCTGGCCGGTCGCGGGATTGATGATGACGAGGTTCGGATTCGCATCCTCGTTCTGCATCGCCCAGATCTCGCGCGTGTACGGATTGACCTTCAGGCCATCGTTGTGTCCCGCGACTTGATACGACTTCACGATGCTGCCGTCCAACGTGTATTCGACAATCACGCTCATCGCGCCATTCGTGCCATCCGGTGCGCCGGTGTTTGCATAGCCGACCCAAACGTGATCATCAAGCACGGCAAGTGAGTCCGGTGCGCTCATCAGCCCGCCTGAACCCGTCGCGAAGACGGACAGGCTGAATCCCGGAGTGACTATCGGTTTTGCCGCGGTCTGGGCGTCGGCGGCACCGGCCGCGAAGCAGAGTACGGTGAACGCGAGCGCGGTGCGGCTAAAAATGCGGCTTGCTGCGTGAAGAGTTTGAATGCTTCGCATGTTCATCTCCTGAAGCAGGTACGCGGGCAGAAAAGTCGGGGCGCCATCGTTTTTGAGGCGACCGGTAGGAAACCGAAATAGATGGAAACACGCGGAAGTGACTTGATCGTGACGGTGCATGAGACGCCGCACTTGTTGAGGTGCGGCGAGCGGCGTCTCGCCATACCTCAACTGACCGGTAGCGCAAAATTGCCGCTATACGATGGGGAATCTCCCGCCAGGCGAGAGCTTTGGTACGGTCGGCCACCTGGTCATCGCGCTGCCTGCTGCAAACTGGCCGCGCGATGACTAGTCACCGCTTACGAGCAGCGTCGGTTCAGCCGTTCCTCTGCAAATTTTTTACGTCTCGTCGATTCGCCATGCTTGACCGCCACCGTCAGAAGATCGGGGCCTGGCTCGGGATGCTTGCCATCCTGCTGGCAAAGCCGCGGCCAGCCACGCGGCGGACGCGTGCGACTTCCCGGCGCGCGAAGCCATTCGTCTCGTGCATCTGAGCGCGACCGCGCTATGGGCCGGGAGGCACCGGCAGCCGCCATGTCCGGGTGCAGGCGTGATTGTTCGGGTCAATGCCAAAGGAGCGCGATAAGAATGATGATCGGAATCGGAACGCCAAGCAGAAAAAGAAGAATTGAGCGCATGTTTGCCTCCTCTCAGATCGAAAGTAGTGGGATTTGCCGAGCCGTCACCATTCACGCATCCTGCCGCCGATCGTCGCCATGAGACTGGCGGAGAAGGCCCCTATGAGCAGCGAAATGAAGAGCCACAACGTGACGCGGACGGTGGCCCTGCGGACCGCTTCTGCGGCTGCGCGCGCGGCGCGTTCCTCGGCATCGACCTTTTCCTGCAAGCGCGACCAGGTGGTCGTGACGCGCGCGCGGGCATCTGCCGGTGCGAGCCCGGTTCTCTCGGCTACGATGCGCGCTACGTACGCGGTGTCCTCGGCCGAAAGCGCCCCGCCCGCGGGCAGACTGTTGAGGAAAATTCGCGCGATCTCCTGCTTCTGCTGCGCGGTCTCGAAGACCTGTTCGGCATGCAAGGTACTCGGTGAACTCGAAGCAACCGAGGTAGACAACGCACCGGATGCGGCGGCGCCCGCAACCGGACGCAGCATGCCGTCGATCAGATAGCCCATGGGCCAGGTGCTGTATGCGGCCTGGGCGTTGCCGCGATTGAGGGCGGCAACGCCGCTTGCGACGTGCGCTGCGCTCCGTGCGCCTGCGCTCACGCCCTCTCGGGCCAGCCCGGACATGGCCGCGGTGAACAGGACGGCGGAAAGGAGCGTGGCGAGCGCCCAGGCGAGAAAGCCATGTGCGGTGTCGCGGAAGTGGGTCTCGTCTGTACCGATACCGGGCCAGTGCCGACGCAACCGCCCCGCGAGATAGCCGCCGAGACCGGCAGACATCACCTGCGTCACGCAGATCCAGATGACGGCCGCCACGCCGAAAGTCTCTGCGTGCGCGCCGCTTCCGGACCAGGGCGAAAGCGACGAAAGCCCGAGGCCCGTGCCGAGCATGAGAAGAATGAGGGCGAAGGCCGCCATGCCCACGGCTCCCGCCACGACAGCGCTCCAGGAAACGGCGGAGCGTGGGCGTCCATTGCGGGACTCCGCGACCCGCGCTGCTGCGACGTCATTCCCGAGTCGATCGATCTCATCCATGGCTAACTCTCTTTCCGGTCGTGAGCCTGCATGCGAAGCCACGCATCGGCAGGCGGGTCAAGAGCGCAACAGCACGAAACGTGCCGCGCGCGCGAACGCAGCGGACCGCGGAAGAGGGTGGGAACATGGGCGACGTGCCAGGTATTGCGCAAGCAGGTCCGCTGCTTGCTGCCAGGAAGGCGTCAGACTGCGCACCGCCAGGTAGCGATTTCCCCGCGCCAATGTTCGCTGACCGGTGACGTCGCACTTCGCTGTGCTTCAGGACGTCACCTGCACAATGAGCCCAGGCGGTGCGGCCTTGGGCGCAACGCCTCGCGCCGGGTGCAGGCGAACGCTGCCCGGAGCGGACGAAACAGGACAGCTTCACGTGAGCAACGCCGATCATCCACACGGACAGGCTCTGCGCTTCGTTACCCGGCATCCCCTCCGGTTCGTCTTCCAGGTGTGCACGGCGTTCCGCAGGAACCAGGGGTTGCTGCTCGCAGGTGCGATCGCTTACTACGCATTGCTGTCTATCGTGCCGCTCCTGATACTCGTCGCGATCGCGTTTAGTCATTTCGTTGGGGAGCAGCTTCTGCTCGATACGCTCGCGCATTTGCTCGAATGGCTCGTACCGGGGCAGTCGAAAGCGATTGTGGCGGAGCTTGCCAGCTTTCTCGCCCATCGCTCCGTGATTGGCTGGTTTCTCGTTGTCACGATGATCTTTTTCAGCTCGCTTGCCTTCACCGTGCTCGAGAACGCGCTTTCAATCATTTTCGTGCACCGGGTCGCGATCCGGCGCAGACACTTCCTGCTGTCGGCAATCGTGCCGTATCTGTTCAGCCTGTCTTTGGGTATCGGCGTGCTGGTGGTGACGCTCGTCTCCAGCGGCCTGCATGCCGTAGCGAGCGACAGCATTGTGCTGTTCGGTCATGCGGTGCCGCTAACAGGCGCGACCCGGGTCGTGCTGTATCTGTGCGGTTTCGCGGGTGAGATTCTGGTGTTGACGGCGATTTATCTGGTGATACCGGCGGGGCGCACGACGCTGCGCCATGCGTTCGTCGGCGCGGTCACCGCCGGCGTGTTGTGGGAGATCACGCGACGCGTGCTGGTGTGGTATTTCGCGACGCTCTCCGAGGTGAGCGTCGTCTACGGGACGCTGACGACGGCGATCGTCGTGCTATTCAGCCTCGAAACCCTTGCGACCCTGATGCTGTTCGGTGCGCAACTCATTGCCGAGTACGAGCGCCTCGATACAGGCAATGGCGAGCCGGCATCGCGGCCGGTAGTGACTGGTTGACCACAGGAGGCAGCCGAAAGCCTGCTCGCCACGTCGGATTCGAGCGCCGGACGGTCTTCGGCCCCGGGATTGTTGATCAAATTGCCGTCGGCTGCGCGAGCGCCGACCGGTCAGGGCAGGTACGACGGGTGCTCGAGGGGCTGCTGTCCCGATCTGTCAGGCTTGGTACAGTTGCAAGCACCCTTGAATCCAGCGGTCTTTTCCTGGACCATCGCAGCGGTCGCGACTGCGGGTGTCATCCTGCGGCCGCTTGGATGGCCGGAAGCCATCTGGGCGGTCGGAGGGGCGCTGTTGCTAACGCTGTCCGGATTGCTGCCGTTGAGCGCGGCATTGCAGGCTATCGGCAAGGGGACGGACGTCTATCTCTTTCTCGGCGGCATGATGCTGCTTTCGGAAGTCGCCAGACAGGAAGGACTATTCGACTGGATCGCCGCGCTCGCCGTGCAACATGCGCGTGGTTCTCCACTGCGGCTGCTGGTGCTCGTCTACGTGGCAGGAGTCGTCACGACCACTTTTCTCTCGAACGATGCGACCGCGGTCGTCATGACGCCGGCCGTCTACGCCGCCGCCAAAGAGGCCAAGGCTGAGCCGTTGCCCCTCCTGCTCTCGTGTGCGTTCGTCGCCAATGCGGCCAGTTTCGTGCTGCCGATCTCGAACCCGGCCAACCTGGTTCTATATGGAAATCACACGCCGCCCCTCGGAGCCTGGCTCTCGAGATTCGCGCTGGCGTCGGTGTTGTCATTGTTCGCGACCTTTGCGCTCCTATGGTGGACGCAGCGTCGCGCGTTGCAAGGCACCTTGGCCAACGATGAGCCTGAGTCCGGTCTTGGCGCCGGTGGTCGCCTGACGCTTTGCGGCCTCGCGCTGACGTCAGTTGCGCTTCTGGCCGCGTCGTTGCGTGGCCTGCAGCTCGGTGCGCCGACCGCAGTGTTGGGTTCGCTCACTACCGGCGTCGTGCTATGGCGCGAGCGCGCGTCGCCGTGGCCGTTGCTCAAGCGCATCTCCTGGAGCGTGCTGCCACTTGTCGCCGGGCTGTTCGTGATGGTTGCGTCGCTCGATCATACCGGCGTGATCGACGCGCTGGCCGGTCTGCTGAAGCACGCGACTTCGGCGAACGAGACACTGACAGGATTGGGCGCGGGCGCGGCGGCGGCGTTCGTCAGCAACGTCGTCAACAACCTGCCTGCGGGACTGGTTGCTAGCGCAGCAACGATCAAGGCGCAGAGTCCCCAGCCAGTAATCGACGCGTTATTGATCGGCGTCGATCTCGGGCCTAACCTCTCGGTGACTGGATCGCTCGCGACGATCCTGTGGCTCGCCGCGCTTCGCCGCGAAGGTGAGTCCATTACCTTTGGCCGCTTTCTGAGCGTGGGCGCCGTCGTGATGCCGCCGGCCCTGATTTGCGCATTGGCCGCAAGGCTTCTGGCGGGAAGCTAGCCGAGTCGCTTTCACGTAATAACCCGGAGGCGGGGCTCTCAAGTGCTACGAACTGTTGCTCGAGAGGCTTGTCGAGTTCCTCGCGCTCACATCGATTTCGTCAGGCGATTCCGGCGTAGCCCAGTTAGGCTATCAGGCCGCGGCAATCGTCATCGCGCTGCATCACGTCACTTTCGACTGTCTGCAGATTGCCGGGCTGAACGCATCCTGTTTTACGCGACCCGCGCTCTCGGCGTCGCCTTCAGATCACGAAGAATCCATGTGTGCCGTCGCGCTCTAGCTGCGCCACGAGCCCGTACTCCCATTCGAGGTACGCGTTCATCGCCTCGCGGGCGTTGTCGGTACCTTCGTAAGGGCGCCGGTAGCGGTCGATACGCGGCGACGCCAGATGCGCATCGCCGCTTTGCACCGGCAGGCCGGCGCCTATCCATGCCGCCGTGCCGCCTTCCAGCACTTCGACGGGCTTGCCCGTGAGCGAGGCAATCTCGGACGCGGCGAACGGTGCGAGCGCGTTGGTCATGCACACGGCCACATAGCGGCGCGCATCGGGCAGCGCGCGCAGATCGTCGAAGCCTGGCGCGAGATGCGACCGCAGCGCCCACCACGCGCCGGGAATATGTGCCTTCACGTGATTGGCGCTCGATGTGAAATCGAGCACGACAGTGCCATGATCGCTCGCGGCAAGACGCGTGGCGAGCGCTTCGGGCGTGATCGTCGAGACGCTGGCGGCGGCGGGCTTCGGCGCGCGCCATGCGCCCGCTTCGGTGAGGTGCCCGCTGCGGGCTTCGTCGATCACATGCACGTCGACGTTCATCTGTGCGAGCCAGGAAGCGGTCATGTTGGCACGCACGCCGTCGTCGTCGAACAGGACCACGCGCGCGCCACGCACCGGCGCGAACATTTCGGTTTCCTGAACGAGCTGCCCGCCCGGCGCACCCTGAAACCCTCGAGCATGCGCGTGTTCATACTCGGCAGGCGTGCGCACGTCGAAGCGATACGTCGTACGCGACGTGTCGGCGGCCCACTGTTCGGCTTGCGCGAGCGTCGTGCGCTGCACGCCCGCGCGGCTGGCGAGCGCGGCGGCCGCTGCGCGCGATTGCGCGAGCGTGGCCGCGTCGCGTCCCGCCTGCGGTTCGAACTGGCGTGCGCTGCCATGCTCGAGCGTCTGCCCGGCCAGCGTCCAGCCGATCGTGCCGTTGCGCAGCGCCGCCACCGGGTTCGGCAGCCCCGCATTCACGAGCGATTGCGTGCCGATGATGCTGCGCGTGCGCCCCGCGCAGTTCACGATGACGCGCGTAGCGGGATTGGGCGCCAGCGCGCGGGCGCGCAGCGCGAGTTCCGCACCTGGCACGCTGATGCTGCCGGGAATGTTCATCGTCTGGTACTCGTCGAAGCGGCGCGCGTCGAGCACGACCACGTCTTCGCCGCCCGAGAGCAGCGCATTCACGGCCTCGGCCGTCAGCGAAGGCGTATGGCGCTCCGCTTCGACGAATTCACCGAATGCCTTGCTCGGCACGTTCACGTCGCGGAACACCTCGCCGCCCGCATCGATCCAGCCCGCGAGTCCGCCTTCCAGCAGCGCGATATCGGTGTAGCCGAGCGCGTCGAGCTTCGTGGCCGCGCGCTGTGCGAAGCCTTCGCCGTTATCGAGCAGCACGATTGGCACGCTGCGGCGCGGCAGCTTCGTCCAGGCGTCGAGTTCGAGCTTCGAGAGCGGCAGGTTGGCGGCAAAAAGCGGATGGCATTGCGCATGCGGATCTTCCTCGCGCACGTCGAGCAGCGCGATCTCGCGGCGGGCGAGCAGGGCGTCGCGCACGTCCTGATGCGTGCGTACGGGAAATGGCTTCATGAGGCGTTGGGTTCCTTGCTGAGATCCCAGAAGTTCGGGAGGACGTCGTTCGAGTAACCGGAGATGAAGGGCTTGGGCGAGGCGTCGGCCGGATAGGTAAACCGGCGCACCGCGCCGATGTTCGCCCCATACACGTGAATGCTGACCGAAACGCGATCGTCGTAGGCATTGCGCACGCGGTGGATGTCGCCGAGCGTCGGCGAGACGGCCTCCACCTCGCCGCGCTGAAGCAACACCTCGCGGCCCAGCGGATGCAACGCACCCGCCGCGTCGTGCGCGTAGGGCTGCGCATATTCGGCGCCGCGCAGCACGCCTATCAGGCCCCACACCGTGTGGTCGTGAACGGGCGTTTGCTGGCCCGGTCCCCAGACAAAGCTGACCACCGAAAAGCGCTGGCGCGCGTCGGCGTAGAGCAGGTATTGCTGATAGCGCTCAGGCGAGGGCGCGGCGTAGGCGTCGGGCAACCAGTCGTCGTCGCGCACGAGTTCGCGCAGCGCATCGAGGCCGCGATCGATCAATCTGGACTCGCGCGGCGCGTGGTCCACGAGTTCCGCAATCGTGCCGACGAAGCGGCGAAGCTTGTGAATGCCCATCAGAACTTGCGGATGGGCGCATGCCGGAGGACGGCGCGCGGTGCAGCGGTGCCGATATCTGCGGCGTCGGTATGGCTCATGGCGGTCTCTCCAGCCGTATCAGGCGGCGGCGCGTACGCGCGAGGCCAGTTCGCGCGTGGCCGGAATCAGCGCGCGGCCGTAATCGATGGCGTCCTCGAGCGGGTCGAAGCCGCGAATCAGGAACGTCGTCACGCCCAGTGCGTGATATTCGGCGAGCGTCTGCGCCACCTGGCCAGGCGTGCCCACGAGCGCCGTCGAGTTCGAGCGCCCGCCAATTTCCTTCGCGACGGCGGTCCACAGGCGGTCGTCGGCGCGCACGCCGTCGCCCGCTGCGCCGAGCAGGCGACGCGCGCCTTCGCTCTGAAGCGGGGCGCCCGTGTCGAGACCCTGTTCGGCGCGCAGGCGACGCGTCTCGTTGAGGATATGTTCGGCGCGCTCCCACGCCGCCTTCTCGGTGTCGGCGAGGATCGGCCGGAACGACACGGAGAAGCGCACCTGGCGTCCGTGTTTCGCGGCTTCGGCACGCACGCGAGCAATGAGGTCGGCCACGCCTTGCTTCGATTCGCCCCACAGCGCGTACACATCCGCGTGCTTGCCGGCCACCGCGAGCGCGGCTTCGGAAGCGCCGCCGAAGTAGATCGGCACGTGCGGCTGCTGACGCGGCTTGACCTCCGACCACGCCTGTTCGAAGCGATAGAAGCGGCCTTCGTGGTCGAACGGTTTGCTTTCGGTCCATACACGTTTGAGCACCTGCAGATACTCGTCGGTGCGCGCGTAGCGCTCGTCGTGGCTCAGGTAGTCGCCGTCGCGCCGCTGGTCGGCGTCGCTGCCGCCCGAGATGAAGTGCACGGCGAGCCGGCCGCCGGAAAAGTGATCGAGCGTTGCGAGCTGGCGTGCGGCGAGCGTCGGCGAGACAAAGCCGGGGCGGTGCGCCAGCATGAAATGCACGCGCGACGTCACGCTTGCCGCATAGGCGATCGTCAGCGTGGCGTCGGGGCTGACCGAGCTGTGCGGCACGAGAATGCGGTCGAAGCCTGCGTGCTCGTGCGCCTGCGCAAAGTCGCGAACGTAGTCGACGTCGATGGCCGGACCTTCGGCGAGATGCGTCTCCGACACCTTGCGCTGCTGGATCATGCCGATGAATTCGATGCTCATGCGGGCTCCCTGGGTGGACGAACGATCCAAAGAGGCTACCACCCGGGCATGCGAGGTTTAAATATTGAATGCTGATAAACATTCCATTCGCACATGACATGCAGCGGCATGCCGCGCGCCGAAAAAGGAAAGTCCGAATCGTTCTTTGCCGGCGCGCGAGCGCTCACCGATACTCGGATTTCCGGCGCGCGGTTGCGCCCCACGTGCCCCTTCGCAGGACATTCCCATGAGCGATCCCACACTGCACGACCGTCTAGCGCACAGCACACTGCGCCTCATCGGCCCCGATCCGGAAGATTGGGTCGTCAACCGTGACGGCATCGATCACAACGTGGTCGTCGTGGGCGGCGGCCAGAGCGGCACGGCCTTCGCGTTCGGCTTGCGGCGCGCGGGGATCGGCAAGGTCAGCGTGATCGACGGCGCGCCTGGCGCGCCGCACGCGGGTGTCTGGACCACACGCGCTCGCATGCAGCGCTTGCGCACGCCCAAGACACTGGCAGGGCCGGAAGCAGGGTTGCCCGCGCTGAGCTTCCAGGCGTGGTACGAAGCGCGTCACGGCGAGGCCGCGTACGCCGAATTCGAACGCATTGGCCGCGAGGATTGGGCCGAGTATCTTGCGTGGTATCGGGAATTCCTCGGCATCGCGGTTCGTTACGGCACGACGCTCACGCGCATCGAACCCGTTGGAACGCACTTCAGGCTACATCTGGACGTTCGTCACGGTGACGATGTCGTGCGGCGTGTGGAAACGGCGCGCAAGGTGATACTCGCAAACGGCGTGGCGGGCAATGGCAAGCCCAACCTCGCCGCGGCGCTGGCCGTGCTGCCGCGCACGCACCTCGCGCATACGTCCGATGCGATCGATTTCGCCGCATTGCGCGGCAAGTCCGTCGCGGTGGTGGGGGGCGCGGCCTCGGCGTTCGACGCGGCGGCGACGGCGCTCGAAGCGGGCGCTGCCGATGTGCACCTCTTCGTGCGTCGCGCGCTGTTGCCAAGCCTTCCTGTGACGCGCGCCCGTGCGTATCCTGGCGCGTACGACAACTATCCCGCGCTGCCCGACGCGCTGCGCTGGCGCCTGGCACTGCGCTTTCGCCGCGCGGGATCGACGCCGCCCGCCGACGCCGTCTCACGCGCCACGCGCTTCCCGAACTTCCATCTGCATCTGGACGCCGTGTGGCAGCGCGCGACGGTGGAGGGCACGCGCGTAGCGGCGCGGGTGAACGACGCGACGTTCGCATTCGATTTCGCGATTGCCGGAACCGGTTACGCCGTCGACCTGCACGCGCGGCCCGAACTTGCCGACCTGGCCGATCACGTGCTGCTCTGGCGCGATCATTACACGCCGGCGCCGCACGAGCAGGACGAGGCGCTCGGCGCGCATCCTTACCTCGGCGCGGCGCTCGAATACCTGGAGAAGACGCCGGGCACGGCACCGTTCCTGCGCAATGTTCACGTCTTCAATCCGGCCGCGTTCGTGAGCCGCGGGCTGCCCGTTGGCGACGTGCCGAGCATGAAGCGCGATATCCCCGCCGTGATCCGGCGCATCAGCGAGGATCTGTTTCTCGACGATATCGAGGCGCATGAGGCGCGGATGAGCGCCGTGGTGGCCGCCGATTTCGAGCCGTCGCTGTATGTGGACAGCGTGTACAGTGAAGAGCGCGTCGAGCCGGCGCCGTCGCGATAACGGAGCGGCTTACACGCCGATCGCAATCGCACGCTTTTGCGCGAAGTCCCAGCGCTCGGCGTGCGCCGTCTCCACCGGGGCCGGCAGCAGATGCGCGTTGAAGAACGTATCGGCGATTTTCTGCTGCTCGCCGAAAACCGGGGCGCTCACCTCGCGCACGAGATAGCTTCGGCGTGCGTTGGCGCGCTCGATGGTGGGCGCATCGAGCCCCCAGACCGGCGCGAGCAGCCGCGCGGCGTCCTGCGGCGCGCTGCGCACCCATTGGCCGGCGTCGCGCAACTGCGCATAGACCACGGCGATCACGTCGGGCCGCGCCTGCGCGAAACGCGTGGAGGCGAGATAGTAGCGCTGGTAGGTGGCGAGCCCCTTGCCGTCGGCGAGCACGCGCACGTCGGGCTGCTGGTCGACCGAGGCCACATAGGGGTCCCACGTCACCCACGCGTCGACGCTGCCGTTCTCGAAAGCGGCGCGCCCGTCTGCAGGCGTGAGGTAGTGGATGCGCACCGCTTCGGCGGGCACGTTCGCCTGCGCGAGTGCAGCCAGTAGCAGATAGTGGCTGCCGGCCGCCTTCGTCACGGCGATGTCCTTGTCGCGCAGGTCGGCGAGCGTGCGCAGCGCACCCGCGCGCTTGACGATGATGGCCTGCGCACCGGGCGAGGGCGCTTCCTGGGCGACGTAGACGAAGCGCGCATGTGCAGCCTGCGCGAAGATCGGCACGGTGTCGGCAACATCGGCGCTGAAATCCACGGCTTGCGCATTGAGCGCTTCGGTGAGCGGCAGCCCGCTCGCGAACTCGCTCCAGGTCACGCTCACGCCGAGCGGCGCGAGCGCGGATTCTAGCTTGCCTTGCGCCTTGAGCACGGTGATCAGCGTAGACGACTTCTGATAGCCGATTCGCAGCGTGGAAGCGGGAGCGCCAAAAGCGAGGCCCGTGGTCGCCGCGACGCCGAGAATCGATCCATGAATGAGCAGGCGTCGGCGGGAGGGAGAGAACATGGCGGACCCAGCGGATTCAGTTGACGAATCGAAAATGCTGGATGACCTTCGCGCACAAGGCAACGAAGCGATTCTGCTAAGGATTCGCGCGGGAGCGCTTTGGCCGGGTGAGCGCGCCATATCGGCGGCGTGATTCGCCTTAATGCGTTTTCACGGCTTTGATATCAGCAGATATTGGATTGGCCGTGACGCACGTGGCGTTAGTATGGATGCCCGACCATTGCCGTCCTTTGATGTTCTCACGCGATGTCCCCTTCTTTCCCACGTTTTGGCATCTGGGCGCTCGTGCACGGAAGCCGCGCGGCGCTGCAAGACCCCGCTGAACCCTACGATGCCTCGTGGGCCCGCAACAAGGCGCTCGTGCTCGAAGCCGAGCGGCTTGGCTACGACTCGGTGCTCGTGGCGCAGCATACGGTCAATCCGCACGATCCCGCACTCGACCAGCTTGAGGCGTGGACCGCTTCGGCGGCGCTCGCGGCGCTTACCTCGCGCATCGAGATCATCGCCGCGATCAAGCCGTTTCTCTACCATCCGGTCGTGCTCGCGAAAATGGCGCAGCAGATCGAGCACATCAGCGGCGGCCGCTTTGCGATCAACCTCGTGAACGCATGGAACCGGCCTGAACTCGAACGCGCCGGCATCCCGTTTCCGGAACACGACGATCGCTACCGCTATGGCCGCGAATGGATCTCGGTGGTTGACGCGCTGCTGCGCGGCGAGCGTGTGACCCATCACGGCGACCATTTCCACATCGACGATTACCGGCTGCTTCCGGCCGATCCGTTTCGTGCGCGTCCGCGCATCTATGTGGGCGGCGAGTCTGAACCGGCGCGCTCGCTTGTTGCGGCGCACGGGGATACGTGGTTCATCAACGGGCAGCCGCTCGACGACGTGGCGGGCCTGATCGCCGACGTGTCTTCACGCACGCGTCCGGCTGGCCACGAAGCGTTGCGTTTTGGCCTGTCCGCGTTTGTGATCGCGCGTGAAACGCAAGCGCAGGCCGAAGCCCATCTCGAGCATCTCTTCGCACTGGCCGAACTCGACAAGTCGTTACGCGAGCGCCAGAAAGCCAACATCGACCCGAACGCCGAAATGTTCAAGACCTTCGCCCGCTCGGCGCGCGTCGGTTCCAATGGCGGCACGGCCGCCGGACTCGTAGGCGATTACGATACGGTCGCGCGGCGCATCGCGGCCTTTCACCGGGCGGGCGTCGAGTTATTCATGCTCCAGTTCCAGCCGTTCGAAGACGATATGCGGCGCTTCGCGCAGGAGATCGTCCCGCGCGTGCGCCGCGAACTCGCAGCGTGAAGCGGGTAGCGGCGGGCGCGATCAGAAGAACGCGCCCGTTGGCGGAAGCTGGCCAGTCAGCAGGTTCTGGCCGAGCAGGCGCTCCTTGTAGAGGCGCGGATTGTGCGAGGCGATGACCTTGATGTTGCGCCAGTGCCTGTCCAGCGCGCCCACGCTCGACACCACAGAGCCGGAGCCGAGGTCGATGAGCCAGCTCGCGACTTGCGGCGCGAGATCGTCGATCACGACTTTCGCCTCCGAAGCCGCAAGCGTCGCGGCGAGCGTGGCGGCGTATTCCTCGTTCGTGCCTTCGCTATCCAACGCGCGTTGCAGCGCCTGCACGGCGCGGTCGGCGCTCGCCTCGATGCTCGCCGCGTAGGCGCGAATCCGGCCCAGCAGGGCCTGTAGCGCCGGTTCGTCGGCGGGATGCGCCGCCCCGCCGTGGTAGAAGTTGCGCTTGCGTCCTCGCAGCACCTCGACCGCATCGAGCACCACGCGCCGAACGATGCCGGCAATGCAATTGGTCAGGTAGATCTGGTGGAAGGTGAAGCCCCACGGCGCGGCTTCGGGCGCTTTCGGCGGGTCGGGCGCATAGACATGCTCGACCTTTACCACGACGTCGCGGAAGCGCGCGGTGCCGGAGCCGGTCAGGCGCTGCCCGAAACCCAGCCAGTCGTCCTCGTCGCTCACGCCTTCGGCGCGTTCGAGCACGTATTGCACAGTTGTGTTCGCACGGCTTTCCACAGCGACACCGATGAATGCATCGTTGTACAGATTACCTGTCGCGTAGACCTTGTCGCCCGAACCCAGATACACCTGTTTGCGCTCGTCCCATTCCAGGCGGCTCAATACGCGGCTCGGCCGCGCGCCGGCCGCCGTCGCGTCGCTTTCGACGAAACTAAGCCCGATCGTCTTGCGCTGGCGCACGAGGTCGAGCACGTGCGCATGGAACGGCAGGGCACGTTGCTTGAGCGCGGCTTCCACTTGCCAGAAGTGATTGCGCAAGGCGTGGGCGATGTTCGAATCGGCCGCGGCGACGTCACGCGCCACGGCGAAGAGTTCGCTCAATGACAGACCGCGGCCGCCGTCGTCGGCGGGCAGGCGCAACGCGCCGAAACCGAGCGCCTTCAGCGTGGCGATCTCTTCGTGCGGCAGGCGCTGCTCCCGCTCGCGCTGCGCCGCCGTCGCGGCGCTCCCGATTATCGCTTCGGAGAACCCGAGCGCGGCCGACAACGGCGAGACGAGCGCGATGCCGCCGGGCTGGAGGGCGGAGGTTTCAGTCATGCGCATTCCCATTCATGGCGCGTCACACCTTGACGCTGTAGTCGGCGACCTTGATGGGCGCGTTGATGATTCTGCGTTGCGCGAGCCAATCCGCCGCGCGCTGGAACTGCGCCATGAAGGCCGCGTCGTCCGGCTCGTGAAACTGGTTCACGCGCTTCAGGCTCGTCAAATAGTCGCGCACCTGGTCCGGATACTTCGCTTCCTTCTGCACGAGCTGTTCCGAATCGGCGGCATGCGCCGACTGCCAGGCGCCTTCCACGTAATACGCGTCGAGCACGGCGCGCACCAGCTCCGAATTTTCTTCGGTGAACTTGCGACGTGTCACGAGCGAGCTGTAGTCGATGAGGAAGTCGAGATCGCGCCCCTCGTTGAAAATGTCCTTCGCGTCATGCGAATAGCGCGCGATATCCACGGCGGGCGACCACATCGACCATGCATCGACTCTGCCTTGCGCAAATGCAGGCGCCGCATCGGGCGGATTCAGATAGACGAACTCGACCTTGTCGCGGTCGATATGATGCTTCTCCAGCGCCGCGATGAGCAGGAACTCGCCGAGCCCCGAGCGGTTCACCGCGACCTTGCGCCCGGCGAGGTCGGCAACCGAGTTGATGCCGCTCGACTTCTTCACGATGATGGCCGTGGACCGCGGCGAATACACGTCGAATCCGGTGAAGACGATGGGCGAGCCGGCCAGCATGGCGGCGAGCGCGGGTGTGGTGGAGCCCCAGAAGCCGAAGTCCGCGCTACCGCCGACCACGGCCTGGATCGAGGGCGCATGGTTCGGGAACGGACCGATCCATTCGACCTTGATGTTCTTCGCGGCGAGCGTCTTCTCGAACGCGCCGCGCTGCCTGGCGATGTCGGGCAGGGCGCCGTAACCCCAGCCAATGCGGACCGTGTCGGTGTTGCGCGTGAGCTTGCGGGGCGGCTCGGCCGCCTGCGCGGAAAGAAGAGGCGCGGCTGCGGCGCCGGCAAGCAAACCTCCCGCCGCGAGCAGAAGCTGGCGGCGAGTCAGTGAAACATCGTTCATTCGTGGTGGTTCCTTCTGTAGAGAGCGGAGCGCATCAGTGCGACCGAACGCCCAGTCCCTCGAGCAGCGTGAGCCGCAATGCCTGCGGCGTGTGGTCTTTGGTGTGAAACGAAGCCGCGATGCGCCCGGCGCGCATGACGAGTATCCGGTCCGCGAGCGCGAGCGCCTCGTCGACGTCGTGGGTCACGAGCAGCACGCCCGGCGCGTGGCGCGCGACCAGCTGCTTCACGAGTCCATGCATCTTGATGCGCGTGAGCGCGTCGAGCGCGGCGAACGGTTCATCGAGCAGCAGCAGCGCGGGGTCGCGCACGAGCGCCCGCGCGAGCGCCACGCGCTGCGCCTGACCGCCGGACAGATTGCGCGGCCAGTCGTCCTCGCGGCCTGACAAACCGACTTCGGCCAGTGCCCGGGTGGCACCGGTGCGCCCGACGCTCGACTCGTGGCCGAGCGCGACGTTCTCCCACAAGGTGGCCCAGGGCAGCAGACGATGCTCCTGAAACACCACGGAGGGCCGCTCCGGTGCACGAATCTGCCCGGCATCCGGTTTGTCGAGGCCCGCGAGCGCACGCAGCAGTGTGGTCTTGCCGCAGCCGCTTTCGCCGAGCAGCGCGACGAATTCGCCTGTGCGGATATCGAGGTCGAGTGCGTCGATGACGACGCGCTCGCCATAACGGCGTTGCAGGCCGTGCACCGATACAGCGGACGGTGCCGCGGCGGCTTCGTTTGCGGCGCGAGGCGCGCCATTCGGAGGAAGGGACAACGCGACGATGGAGCTCATTATTTCGCTCCCTTCGCATAGTTCGCGTGCCACGAGAGGAAGCGCGCTTCGAGCGAGCGAACCAGCGCGTCCGCGGCAACGCCGATGATCGCGTAAATAATCATGGTCAACAGGATGACGTTGGTTTGCAGGAATTCGCGGGCGTCCATGGCGAGAAAGCCGATGCCCTTGGTCGTCGCGAGCGTTTCGGCGATCACGAGGGCGAGCCACGCGTGCGCCAGCGCGTAGCGCACGCCGGTGAGGATCGAAGGCATGGCGCCAGGCAGGATGATCCGGCGCACCACGGCCGGCCAGTTCAACCCGATCACCTTGGCCAGTTCCATCAGCTTGGGATCGATCTGGCGAATGCCGAGCATCGTGTTGATGTAGACGGGAAACAGCACGGCGAGCGCGACCAGAAAAATCTTCGCGACTTCGCCCACGCCGAACCACACGATGACGAGCGGCAGCATCGCGAGAAAGGGAACCGCGCGGACCATCTGGATCGACCGGTCGATGAGCGCCTGCGCGAGCCGGGAAAAACCCACCAGTACGCCAAGCACGAGGCCGATCGTGCCGCCGATCAGAAGTCCTGTTACGGCACGCAGCAGCGAGACGCCGAGGTGCACGAACAGGTCGCCGTTGCGGGCAAGATCCCACGCCGTCGCGGCGACGCCGCTCGGCGCCGGCAGCACTTGCGGCGCGATCCAGCCCACGCGCGCCGCGAGTTCCCAGACCACGACGATCAGCGCGGGGATCGCCCACGAGAGCCAGAAATAAAAGCGGCCCGTCGAAAGCCGCGAGCCGCCGGCGCGCGAAGGCGGTCCGTAGCGGTTTGAAGAGGAGGTGACGTCTGCCATGGCGGTTCCGTAATTGCGGTGAAGTCCGGGCGATGGACGTCCGTTCAGGGAGCGGTCGACGAGAACTGTTTGTCGAAGCTCGGCGCAACGTCGAGGCGTGTTTTGATGACGTCCGCACGCAGGTAGAGATCGGCGGTGCGCTGCTGCTCGGCGATCACGCCGTTGTCGATCGGCACGGGATGCAGTTGCGCGCGCTGATAGACGGTTTTGAGCACGTCGGCGGGCAGACCCGTCACGCGCGACTGGATCGCCGCGACTTCGTCAGGATGCGAGAGCGCCCAACGCTGGCCGGCCGCCACGCGACGCAGGAAGTCGGCGAGTTCGGCGTGCTTGTCGCGGATCGCCGTATCGGTGGCGGCCTCGAAGCTCAAGCCCGATGAAACGCCAACGCCGTTCGCGATGCTGCGCGTATGCTGGCGCGCTTCGGTGAGTGCCACGTAAGGGTCCCATGTGGACCAGGCGTCCACGCTGCCGGTGGCGAGTGCGGCCTGGGCGTCGACGGGCTGCATGTACGACAAGGTCACGTCGGTGAGCTTGAGGTTCGCATGTTCGAGCGTGGCCACGGCGAGATAGTGGCCGATCGAGCCGCGCGTGGTGGCGATGCGCTTGCCCTTGAGGTCGGCAGCGTTGCGGATCGGCGAAGCGTCGGGCACGACGATCGCGAGATCGACAGGCGTCGAGCGCGTGGCCGAAACGGCGCGGATTTTCGCACCTGCCGAGTACGCGAAGATGAGCGGGGCGTCGCCCAGGCCGCCCACGTCGATCGCGCCCGCGTTGAGCGCTTCGCCCAGCGGCTGCGCGGCGGGAAAATTGAACCATTCGATCTGGTAGGGCACGTCCTTTAGTTGGCCCGACGCTTCGAGTATGCCGCGCGTCTGGAGCTGCTGGTCGCCGACCTTGAGCGTGGCGGCGGATACAGCCAGCGGCAATGTTGCAGCAATCGCGACAAGAAAGCGGACATAAGCGCGGCGCATGAAGATTCCCTGGGTAATGCGGATAGCGAAGAGAGCACGATACGGAGCGCTCCCGTATAAGGCAAACGCATTGTTCTTCTAAGGAAATATGCAGATCGCAAATGCGCCGGCGCTTGAACGAAGCGTTGCAACGACGTTAAGCTACGCGATCAATACACCGGGACCATCATGACACTCGACGAGATCGAAGCCTTCGTCGCCGTGGTGCGCAGCGAGTCGCTGAGCCACGCGGCCGAACGGCTCGAACTGACGCAGCCCGCCGTGACTCGCCGCATCCAGAATTTCGAGGAAGCATTGGGCGTGGCGCTGCTCGATCGCAACACCAAGCCCATGCGCACGACGCCGATGGGCCGCGCCGTGTACGACCAGTGCCGCGCCATCGTGCGAGAGATCGACGCGCTGCGGCAACTCGTGAACGACGGGGCGCCGCTTGCGGGCGTGCTGCGTGTGGGAGTAGCGCAAACCGTTGCCGACATCGCGATGCTCGACGCGCTGCAATCGCTGCGTCACGCGCATCCCGGGTTGCAGGCGCGCGTATCCACGGGGTGGGGCGCACCGCTGCTGCAAAAAGTGGAGGACGGCGAACTCGACGCGGCCGTCGTGCTGTTGCCCGCGAACCGCGCGTTGTCCGAAACGCTGGTGGCGGAATCGCTCAGCTCGCTCAAGCTCGCCGTGGTCGCGCAAAAGGGGCTGCTGAAGCGCCGCGCCTGGACGCTCGCCGAATGCCAGTCGCACGGCTGGGTGCTCAATCCGGACGGCTGCGGTTTTCGCGCCGGCCTGCAGCATGCGCTCGCTGCGCAAGGCCACGCACTCAAACTGAATTTCGAAACGCTCGGCACCGAGTTGCAACTCGGGCTCGTCGCGGACGGCGTGGGCCTCGGTGTCGTGCCGTATCCGCTCGTCGTGGCGAGCGCGCACGCCGATTTGCTGGACATCGTGCAGGTGAGCGACTTCAAGCCCGAAATCGCGGTGCGGATCGTCCGCTCACGCGCCATTGGCAAGATGGAATCCGCTATCGCGGTGCTGGCGCAAAGCGTTGCGCAAAGCTTCAAGTCGGCGAAGCTTGCACGTGCGGCGTGAGCGGCGGTAGCGCCTGCGGCGGGCGGCAGCGGCTATACGGTCCCGTCGACGGCGCGAATCTTATGAGGTCTCGCGGTCTCTTCCCGAGAAAAACTGATCGTCGGGCACGACATTGAGCGCGATCGTCAGACGGTTCGCGTAATTGAAGAAAGCGGATATTTCGAGGATCTCGACGACCGCCTCACGCGTGAAGCCGAGGTCGTGGAGCCGCTGCAAAGCGCTGTCGTCGACAAGGCCGGGTTCGCGCGTGAGCTGCTCCGCAATCCCGGCGAGCGCCGCCTCCTTCGGATCCAGCCGCACGTGATGCCATCCCTGCGCGATGCGCTGTGCGCGCACGGTGTCGCCGAGCGCAGTCGCGAGCGACTGGGTGTGGTTGAACACGCAATAGCTGCAGGTGTTCGCCGCGGAAGTGACGACTGCGATCAGTTCTCGCTCGGCGGCCGTCAGGCGGCTGCGATGCGGGTCGAACAGATGTTCGTAGAACGCCACGAGCCGCGACGCCGTGTCGGGGTTGACGGCCAGTGCGGCCAGCCAGTTTGGCACGAAGCCGTATTGGCGCCGAAATCGCTCGAAGAGCTCGGCAGCATGCGGCGGCAGCCCCGATTCTTCGGGCAGGCCAAGCCGGGAGACGGGCTCGTGTGCGATGTCGTGACCGGCAACGAAATCCGCCCGACGCGACGCGATATCGATAGTGGATGCGGCAGAAGACATAAAAGGACTCCTTCTGTTTTGCGTGCGAACCGGAAATCTTCGAAGAATCGTTGAGATGCGTGCGCTATACGGTTTGGCCGAGGACGCCCAGCCATAGCTGGCCGATCAACTCGTGCGTTGCATCGGCGTTGGGCGGATGGAACGCGCCGGCGCGCACGTCGCGAAAAAGCCTTTCGAGTTCCTGCCGGCGCGAGAGCGAACCCGCGCCGCTCACCTGCAAGGCGAGATTGACCACACGCAGCGCGCCATCGACGGCGTGCTGTTTGGCCGCAAGGAGTTGCGCGAGCCACAGTTCGCCAGGTGCGTAGCCGTCCCACCAGCGCTGTGCGGTGCGCTCGAGCAGCGCCTCGATGCTCTCCAGTTCGATCGCGGCGTGCGCGACGTGGGCCTGCGTGAGCGGCTTGAACGCATACGTCTGGCCGCCCAGCGCGAGAGAGCGCCGCGATCGCGCCGCATCCAGCGCCAGGTCGAAAGCGCGCTTCGCGATGCCGTAATACACCGCGCCCAGCCCGGGCAGGACTGCGCCAAGAATGCCGTCGACGAATGGGTCATCGGGCGGCCCCGCGGGCAACACGCGGGTGACGTGCTCGGGCTGCGCAACGACGCCTTCGAGCCACGTGTCGTGACTGCTCGTCGCACGCAATCCGAGCGCGTCCCACGTGGGCTCGGTGCGATGGCCCGCCGCGTCCCGGCGAATGAAGGCGTGCACGATGCGCGGATTGGCCGGATCGCTGTCGTCGCGCCCATGCACGCCGAGCCAGTCCCATGCGGGGGCGAGCGACGTGAAGATCTTGTGGCCCTCGAAGCGCCAGGCGCCGCCGGGTAGCGGCGTCGCGCGGACTGTCGAGTCCGCGAGGCCCGCATCGTTGCCAGGCTCGCCATGGCCTGCGGCGAACACCTTTCCCGCGCCGATCTCGCGCAGAATCCAGTCGGCCGAAGGATCGCCGCGCCGCCACAGATGCAAGGCGGCGCCTGCCCAGTAGAGATGCATATTGAGTGCGAGCGCCGTGGCGGGCGCCCGGGAGGCGAGCCTGATCTGCTCGCGCAATAGCGCCGGCAGCGTGAAACCAAGGCCGCCGAACTGGCGCGGCACGCTTGCACGCAGGAAGCCTGATGCGTGGAGGTCAGCCAGATCCTCTGCGAAGAACGCGTTCTCGCGGTCGTACTGCGCTGCGCGGCCACCGATGCGCTCCAGCAGTGAGTCGGTGAGCAGTGGCGACCCCGCTTGCGGGGTAAGTGATGATTGCGGCGCTCGATGTTCCAGTACGGTACTCAAGACGTTACCTCCTGCATGGGCGCGAGCGCGGGTCACGTCACCGTGTGGCGGAAGTGGCCGCGGCCGCAGCGATCCAGATACGGTTGAGAGGTCGCGCTTCAAGACTGCGGGAGCGCGCGGGCGGTGCAATCCGCTCGTTGCCCATTATGGTTTGGGATGCAAACCGTGGCCAATATCAAATCGAGATTTACAAATCGAAGGCAGATAATAGGGATGCCGAATCATATGCGTTATCTTTCCGATTCGTTCGATGCGGCGGAAGGTGCGCGATGAAGGTGTGCGATGAAGGTGCGTTTTTCCGTGCCGCGATCAATGCACGTAGCCACCCTTCACGTAACGCACTGGCTCCGCATCAATGCGCAGCAGTAGCGAAGTGAGCGGATCGGACCGCCCGCGGCTCACGCGCCCGCCGCGCCCGCCGCGTTCGCCGCCCGCGCCGGCGGCTGTGCAGAGCAGCGCCGCGTTGGCCCATGCGGGGTCGCCCGGTTTCGCCTCGGCGCGCAGCCAGCCGTCGCGGTCAGCGATCAGTTGCGAGCCCGCGAAGGCTTGCGCATTCACGCCCGCTATGCCCGCGAACGCAGTCCACGCTCCGGGCGAGACGGCCACGCACGAGGCGTCGCCATTCGCTGCCCAACGCGCGGCTTCGGACGGCGCGGGCAACGCGCCGTCGCGGAACAGCAGCAGCGTTTGCCAGCGCGGATCTTCGAGCGGCGGCGCGCGCCCGTCGACGGCCACGGCCCGCACTCGCTGCCCTGCGCGCCAACTGGCCAGCGGCACGGCCGGCGCGTCGCCGCAGCGCACGTCTAGTGCAGGCAGCGCCACAGGCACCGGCCAGCCTTCGCCGTCCTGCGCGCCGCCGCCCGCGGCCAGCACCTTCAGGTAATCGAGAATGGCCCACGTCTGCGCATCGGACAGGCGTCCTTCGAATCCGGGCATCGTTTGCGCGCCGTCGCGTGCGTGCATGCCATGCAGCACGCGCCAGAACAATTCCCCGTCCAGACGATGACCGAGCAGCGGGCCCACGACGGTCGGCGGCCAGTGCACGAGCGTGCCGGCGCGCGGGCCGTCGCCGCGGCCCGTGTCGCCGTGGCAGGCCGCGCACTCGCGCGCATAGTGTGCCGCGCCGAGCGCGATCGTCTCGACCGAGAAGGGCGTGGTCTGGAAGCTCGTGGGCACGGCGTCGGTCAGCCACAGCGAAGTGTCGGGCCACGGCGCGAACCAGGCGGCGAGTGCGGCCGCGGCGAACAGCGCGATGCGCCGCCCGCGCCAGACCAGACCCGCGACCGCGAGCAGCAGTGCGCCGCCGGTGGCGGCGAGCGCCAGTGCGAGCTGGCGCGCGACGCCCGCATCGATCAGCAGAACCTCTACGGCGAGGCGTTTCGGCCACGGCCACGCGGGCTGGCCGTGGCTGTCGCCGGCGATGCCGAGCGCGTGCGCCACACTGCCGAGTTCGACCTGCGCCGCCTGCAGCGCGCCGAGAAACGGGTTGAGCCAGGCGTTGCCGGAAAGCAGCGCGCTCATCGCCGCGCGTGGGATGAAGCGTGCCGCATCATTCGTATTCCTTACCAGCTCGCGTCGAGGCCGAGATGCTGCAAGGCTTCGCGGCGCAGCGCGGCAAACGCCGGGTCGCCGCGATGGCGCGGATAGGGCAGGTCGACATGCAGTTCGGCCGCGACGCGCGCGGGCCGCGGGCTGAACACGATCACGCGCTGGGCAAGAAAGAGCGCTTCTTCCACATCATGGGTGACGAGCAGCGCAGAGAAACGGTCGCGCTGCCAGAGATCCACGAGTTCGCTCTGCATTGCCAGACGCGTGAGCGAGTCGAGCTTGCCGAGCGGCTCGTCGAGCACGAGCAGGCGCGGATCGTTGACGAGCGCGCGGGCCAGCGCCACGCGCTGCGACATACCGCCCGAAAGCTGGTGCGGAAAGGCATCCGCGAATTCGGTGAGGCCAACGCGTTCGAGCTCGACATCCACACGCTTGCGCTCCTGCTTGATCACGCCGCGCGCCTGCAGCCCGAGCGCGACGTTCGCGCGCACGCGCCGCCATGGGTAGAGCGTCGGGTCCTGAAACACCACGACGCGCGAGGGATCGGGCCGCTCGATCGGCGCGCCGTCTTGCAGGACCCTGCCCTGCGTCGCCGGTTCGAGCCCCGCGACGAGACGCAGCAGCGTGGACTTTCCACAGCCGCTTGGGCCCAGCAGCGCGACGAATTCGCCCGGCGCGACCGAGAGCGTCACGTCGTCGAGCACCGCGAGCGGGCCCTTGGGCGTGTCGAAGCGGTGGCTCACCTGCTCGACAGAGATATGTGCGCCCCGGATCGCTGGCTCGGGCGAGATCGAGGGCGTGGCGTGCGCCACGGCGGCATTTACCATTTGACGGTTCCTTTCTGCCAGACGAGCGTGCGATCGCGCACGAGGAAGAGCAGGGTGATGAGGCCCGAGAACAGGACAGCCATCACGAGCAGCGCGGCGTACATGTTCGAGTACGACGCCCACCCCTGCGCCCATGTGAGGTACCAGCCAAGGCCGGATTTCACGCCCATCATCTCGGCTGTCACGAGCACCGTGAACGAGGCGCTCAGGCCCATGAAGAGGCCGACGAACACCTGGGGCAGCGCAGCCGGAATGGCGACGCGCAGCACGAGGAACCGCTGGCTTGCCCCGAGCGTGCGGGCCACGTCGTAGTACGCCTTGTTCACGCTCGCGACTCCCGACCACGTGAGCACGGTCACGGGGAACGCGGTGGCGAGCGCGATCAGGAAGATCGCGGCGGAACGGCTCGACGGGAAGATATAGAACGCGAGCGGCAGCAGCGCCGTGGCGGGCACGGGGCCGAGCACGCGCATGACGGGGTGCACCCAGTAGCCCACGGCGCGCGACCAGCCGATCGACACGCCGATGAGGAATCCGGCCACGCCGCCGTAGAGAAAGCCTACGGCGAGCAGGCCGATCGAATGGACCACGCAATCGGCGAGCCGCGCCCAGTCGTCGCGATAGACCTCGACGAGCGCCTGCGGCGGCGCGAAGAACGGCGTAGGCAGGAGCGCGGTCTTCGCCGTGAGGATCTCCCAGAGCGCGAACGCAACGGGCAACGCGATCAGCCATGGTCCCGCTTTTCTCAAGCCGCGCAGCGCGGGCCGCAACCGCTCGCTGCTGCGTTCGAGAGCGGGCAGTACGAGCGCGAACAGCGCGAGCCATGCCGCGATCGCCCAGGCGGCCGCGCCCAGTTCGGCGGTATAGGCCCAGTCGGAAAAACCGGTGATGCGGTTCGGCCACAGGCGCGTGACGCCGCCAAACACGGCCCATGCCGCCGCGACCGCGAGCCCGGTGTACCACGCGATTGGCTGCCCGGAAGAACGCCGGCCCCGCAGGTCGACATTCGCGAAAGGCTGGCCTGCGCCTTCGCTGGCCTCCAGTGCGTCGCTGGCGCCGGCGCGCGCCAGCGCAGGCTGTTCGAGCGTCGTCATCGCGTCACCCCAGTACGTTGGTGTAGACGGCCGCGGCGAAGCGCTGCGGGTCGGTGGTGGGCTTGAGCACGCCGGCGCGCTTGAAGTCCTCGGCGAAGTACGCGATCTCCTGCTGGAGATCGACGTTGGTCGGATGGTGATCGTAGGTGAGCGACGAATAGAGCTTTACAAGGTCATCCTCGGCGAACTTCGGCGTGTACTTCGCGAACGATTTCGCCGCTTCCCGCGGGTTCTCGCGCGAGAAGTCGGTGGCCTGAATCAGCGCACGCGCAAGCGCCGCAGCGGTCGGGCGATCGCTGCGCAGCAGCGAGCCCCGTGCGGCGATCACGCAGCAGACCTTGTGCGCGTATTCGTCGGAAAGATTGCTGGCGAGATGCGTGTATGCACCCGGACGTTGCCGTTCCAGCAGATAGAGATTCGGGTCGCCGTCGGCGATGGCCTGGATCTCGCCCTTTTGCACGGCGACATCGAGCAGGTCCGCGGGATACTGGCGCCAGCTCACGTCGCGGTCCGGGTCGATGCCGTGCTTGAGCAGCAGGATGGCGAAGAAGTTCTTGCCCGGAGAGGCGAGGTCGCTCACCCCCACGGTCTTGCCTTTGAGCGCGGCGAGCGACGTCACGCCGGCCGCGCTCGAGCCGATCAGGCGCACGCATCCGCCGTGCACGCTGCTAATGATCTTCACATCGAACCCTGCCTCCAACGGTTTGAGCCAGCGGTGGATCATGCCGACCGCAGCGTCGGCCTTGCCGGTGGAAAGCGTTTGCAGCAACTGGTCGTTCGAGCCGGCGTAGCTCACTAGATTGACCTTCAGTCCGTTCTTTTCGAAGAACCCCTGCTCCTGCGCGACGGCGACGGGCGTGAGGCAAAAGCCGTTCGGCGCCCACGCGAAGGTGAACGGCTTGAGCGCCGGCGCCGACCATGCCTTGCGGCCGAGTGTCAGAACCGGCGCGCTAAGCGCGGTCGCGCCGGCGGCGCGCAGCCATTTGCGGCGTTGCCCGTTCGGGGCGGGCGGGGTGAGGCTGGAACCGTGCAATGCGGCCATGAATCGGTCTCCGTGCGGATCGAAGTGAAGAGGCGCTTGAGGTGAGTGCGGTCTGCATACGTGCGCGCGCGTCGCCATGAATCGAATCGTATGTAAACCTAATTAAATGGCGTAAGTATTGCAAAGCGACGTCGAATGTCAGCGTAATGCCGAATCTGGTTTGCCGCGAAATAATGAATTGCGCAAACCATATGCTGTCGTTTGTCATCGGACGTTCCAGCGTGAATATTCCCGCCCATGCAGGCAAAGTGCATCGTGATGACGAAGTGATGCCCGTGCTGATTTGCTAACGCCAAAGCCTTCTTTGCCGTCGTGCGCTTCTTGCACCAGGATGAAGTGCCGCGGGCGCTTGTGTCCGCGTTTGTCATTACGGGAGCCTTCATGCGATATAAGGGCTACGAAGTCGAAGCGTCCGCACACGCATTGCCGAGCGGACTCTACGCGGCGAACCTGACCATCGAAAACTGGTCGTCGCCGCCCGGTTCGTCGTTCACTTTCGACGCACTCGATTACTTCTTCGAGGCCGATCACGCCATTGCGTACGCCTCGCGCTGGGCGCGACTGTGGATCGACCAGCGCGGCAGGCCGGCGTCATGTTGACGAGGGCGCACGCGATCGAATTTGCACGATTGCATCTCCCACCTGTGCCCATTTGCATATCAGTTTTTATTGGTTGGAACGCCGGCGGCGCACTTGCATAGTGGAATCCTGATGGCTATAGGCGGCAGCGCTCCGAGGGTCGGGGCGCTGCCGTCCACATTAAGGAGACACTGATGACAGTGGAACTGCATGAAACGCCGCTGCACGCGGATCTGGAAGCGGCGCGCGGCGCCGCGCAGGCGGCCGGCCTGCCCTACGCGGGCAGCGTGACGCCGCGGCAAGCCTGGGCGCTCCATCAGGCGGGCGAAGCGGTGCTCGTGGACGTGCGCACGGCCGAAGAGCGCAAGTTCGTTGGCCACGTGCCCGACACGTTGCATGTGGCGTGGGCCACAGGCACGAGCTTCACACGCAATCCGCGCTTCGTGCGCGAACTCGAGGCAAAGACGGGCAAGAGCGCGGCGATTGTCCTGCTGTGCCGCAGCGGCAACCGGGCGGCACAGGCCGCCGAAGCGGCGGCCAAGGCGGGTTTTACCCATGTGTTCAACGTCACCGAAGGCTTTGAAGGCGACCTGGACGAAGCCGGCCGGCGCGGGCGCCGTAATGGCTGGCGTTTTCATGACTTACCGTGGGTGCAGGATTAGCGCCTGTTCCCGACGCCCCCAACGAATAACGAAGAGAGAGAACTGGCGTGACCGTATTTCATGTGTCGGAAATCGTCGATGCGCTGCAGGGCGTGCGTCAGCAATGGCGGGAATTGCAGCGCCGCGCCCTGGAGCCGGGCGGGCGCGACCTGCCCGCGCGCGAAGCGCTGGCCGAGGTCGTCGAAACGCTCAAGGGCGTGCTGTTCCCGATGCGGCTCGGGCCGCCCGACCTGCGCCAGGAAAGCGAGAACTTCTACGTCGGCCATGCGCTCGACGCCGCGCTGCACGCACTGCTGGCGCAGGCGAGGCTCGAACTGCGCTACAAGGCGCGCCACGCCGAAGCCGATCACGGCGAAATCGATGCACGCGCATTGGCCGCCGTGCGTGCGTTCTCGCAGCGCCTGCCAGTCATCCGTGGATTGCTCGACAGCGATGTGCTCGCGGCGTTCAACGGCGATCCGGCCGCGGGCAGCGTCGACGAGGTGCTGCTCTGCTATCCGGGCGTGCTGGCGATGATTCACCACCGGCTCGCGCACGAACTCTACCGGCTCGGTTTGCCGCTGCTCGCGCGCATCATTTCAGAACTGGCGCATGCGGCCACCGGCATCGACATTCATCCGGGCGCGCAGATCGGCAGTGCGTTCTTCATCGATCACGGCACGGGCGTCGTGATCGGCGAAACCGCGATCATTGGCGAGCGTGTGCGTGTGTACCAGGCCGTGACGCTCGGCGCAAAACGCTTTCCCCGCGACGCGGCCGGCAATCTCGAGAAAGGGCTGCCACGTCATCCCATTGTCGAGGACGAGGTCGTCATTTATGCGGGCGCGACGATTCTCGGGCGTGTCACGCTCGGGCGCGGCGCGGTGATTGGCGGCAATGTCTGGCTGACCGAAAGCGTGCCGGCGGGGGCGCATATCACCCAGGCGATTTCCCGGCACGAAGTGCGCGCGCCGGCGCATGAACGCCCCGGCACCGCCGCGCCGGATGCCATCGCAACGGGCGCGGCATGATGAGCGCCATCGTCCATGACTTCGGCGCCACGGTGCGTCGCCTGCGCGAGGCGCAGGCCTGGTCGCAGGAGCGGCTCGCCGAACATGCGGGACTCAACCGCACCTACGTCGGCGAAATCGAGCGCGGCACGGCCATCGCTTCGATCGTCACCGTCGAAAAGCTTGCATTGGCTTTCGGCTTGGGTATCGCGGAGCTGCTCGCGGGTGGGGCCGCGGGCGCGCCGACCGCGATCTCGCTTCCTGGCAGCCCGTTGTCGCCCTGAGGCTTCCCGCACGCTGCCGTCTATAGCCGGTTGATCCGGCTCCATTGGCTCCTCATAATCAGCCGTCTTCATAAGCAAAGCAGTTTTCGTTATAAGTCACCGGAGCCCTCGTTCATGTCCTCGATTCAGAGCGGCCAGACCGCGCTTGGCGATAACGCCGCGCGGCAACTGGCGAATGCCACCAAAACCGTCCCGCAGCTTTCCACGATCACGCCGCGCTGGCTTACGCACCTGCTGCAATGGGTGCCGGTCGAAGCCGGTATTTATCGTCTGAACCGCGTTAAGGACCCCGAAGCAGTGCGTGCCGCCTGCACGGCGCGCGAGGACGAAGGCACGCTGCCCACGACATTTGTGCCTTACGAAGAGCAGCCGCGCGAGTACTTCCTCAACGCGGTGAGCACGGTGCTCGACGTACACACGCGGATTTCCGACCTCTACAGCAGCCCGCACGACCAGATCAAGGAGCAACTGCGCCTCACGATCGAAACGATCAAGGAGTTGCAGGAAAGCCAGCTCATCAACAATCCCGACTACGGCCTGCTGGCGAACGTCGAGGAAAACCAGCGCATTTTCCCGCTGACCGGCGCGCCCACGCCCGACGACCTCGACGAACTGCTCACGAAGGTCTGGAAAGAGCCCGCGTTCTTCCTTACCCATCCGCTCGCGATTGCCGCATTCGGCCGCGAATGCACGCGGCGCGGCGTGCCGCCGCCTACGGTCAGCCTGTTCGGTTCGCAGTTCCTCACGTGGCGCGGCGTTCCGCTGATTCCTTCGGACAAGGTGCCGGTTGCCGACGGCAAGACCAAGATCCTGTTGCTGCGCGTGGGCGACAAGCGCCAGGGCGTGGTGGGCCTGTATCAACCGGGCGTGGCGGGCGAGCAGGGGCCGGGGCTCTCGGTGCGCTTCATGGGCATCAACAACCAGGCGATCGCGTCGTATCTGATCTCGCTGTACTGCTCGCTGGCGGTGCATTCGCCGGATGCGCTGGCTGTGCTCGATGACGTGGAAATCGGCAAGTACCATGACTACCCTGACACCTACCGCTAAGCCAACGGAGATCGCGCATCCGCCGTTGCCGGGCGGACTGCCGGATCCCGCCACGCTCGCGCGGCTCGCCAACGAGTTCTTCAGCACGTTGCCGGGCGGCGCAGGCGCGCCCGGCGTCGCGGCAGGCAGCGGCGCGGTAGGCGGCGTGCCGTCCGCCTTGCCCGCGGCCGCGCCGATACTTGCCTCGGTCAGCAATCCGGCGCCGGCGGGCTCACCGCTCGCGGGTCCGGGCGGCACCGGCACGGGCGTGCCGGGCTTCGCGCCGCCGCAAGGCAAGGCGCCGGGCTTGAATCTCGCGCCTTCCGCGCCCACGCACGTGCTTTCGCTCGGCAATCGCGTACCCGCGCTCGCGCCGCACGCGGCGGCGGCGAACGGGCTGCCCGACAACGCGGTGACGGTCGCACCGGCGCTGGAGCCGCGCGCGGGCGGCTCGCTGCTTGGCGTGCCACAGGCTTACACGGTGGCCGAGCCGTCCGAGCCAGTGCGAGCCACGACGAGCGAGCGTTCGCCGTTCTACTTCACGGAAACGGCGGGCAACGGCTGGCGCGATACGGCGCGCGATATCGAGGTGCCGGTGCGCGGGCTCCCTACGCCGGAGGCGTTCGGCTTGCCGGGCGACGATGCACTGCGTGGCCTGCTGACCCTCGATCATCGGGACTACGATGCAAACGGCGGCCCCGCGCGATACTTTCTCGACGAACGGGCAGCGGCGCCAGGCGTGAGCCAGGGGGTGCCGTTGCGCGGCGCGCATCCGCCTTTCGATGTCAATGCGGTGCGCCGCGACTTCCCGATCCTCCAGGAGCGCGTGAACGGCAAGCTGTTGGTGTGGTTCGACAACGCCGCGACGACGCACAAGCCGCAGGCCGTGATCGATCGCCTCGCGTACTTCTACGCGCACGAGAACTCGAACATTCACCGCGCGGCGCACACGCTCGCGGCGAGAGCGACCGACGCGTACGAGCATGCGCGCAAGACGGTGCAGCGCTTCATCAATGCATCGTCGCCCGAAGAGATCGTTTTCGTGCGCGGCACGACCGAGGCGATCAACCTGATCGCGAAGACCTGGGGCGTGCAGAACGTGGGCGAGGGCGACGAGATCATCGTCTCGCATCTCGAGCACCACGCGAACATCGTCCCGTGGCAGCAGCTCGCCGCGCTCAAGGGCGCCAGGCTGCGCGTCATTCCGGTCGACGATTCGGGCCAGGTGCTGCTGGACGAGTACCGCAAACTGCTCAACGACCGCACGAAGATCGTCTCGGTCACGCAGGTGTCGAACGCGCTGGGCACGGTCGTGCCGGTGGACGAGATTGTGGAGCTTGCGCATCGTGCGGGCGCGAAGGCGCTGGTCGACGGCGCGCAGTCGATTTCGCACATGCGGGTGGACGTGCAGGCACTCGATGCGGACTTCTTCGTGTTCTCGGGCCACAAGATCTATGGGCCGACCGGCATCGGCGTGGTGTACGGCAAGCGCGAGGTGCTGGAAAACATGCCGCCATGGCAGGGCGGCGGCAACATGATTCAGGACGTGACGTTCGAGCGGACGGTGTTCCAGCCGCCGCCGTCGCGCTTCGAAGCGGGCACCGGCAATATCGCCGATGCGGTGGGGCTGGGCGCCGCGCTGGACTATGTGAGCCGCGTCGGCATCGAAAACATCGCGCGTTACGAGCACGATCTGCTTGCCTACGCAACGAGCGTGCTCGCGCCGGTGCCGGGCGTGCGCCTCGTGGGCACGGCTCGCGACAAGGCCAGCGTGCTGTCGTTCGTGCTGAAGGGCTACAGCACCGAAGAGGTGGGGCAGGCGCTGAGCCGCGAAGGCATTGCAGTGCGCGCGGGGCATCATTGCGCCCAGCCCATTCTGCGCCGTTTCGGTCTGGAAGCCACCGTGCGGCCCTCGCTCGCGTTCTACAACACGTGCGAAGAGGTCGATGCGCTCGTGTCGGTCGTTCGCGGTCTGGCGCCGCGGCAGTAACACGACTCCGGAGCGGCGTTGCCTGACGCCGCTCCGCTTCCTCTTTTCCTCTCTCCTTTCCGTTTTCCACTTCCGCGCGATATCGATAAGCCCGTTCGTGAGATATCGATCTGCCAATCCGTTATTGGAGCGGCGCGCGCCGGCTTTCTATACTCGGTTTTCCATCAGCACTCGCACGAGGCGAGTGCCATTTTCACCGCGAATAACCGAGAGATAACCGCAAGGAAGCCACCCATGAGCCTGCGCCCACTGCACGATCGCGTGATCGTCAAACGACTCGACCAGGAAACCCGCACCGCGTCGGGCATCGTCATTCCCGATAGCGCCGCCGAAAAGCCGGACCAGGGCGAAGTGCTGGCCGTGGGACCGGGCCGCCGCGACAACGACGGCCGCCGCATTGCGCCGGACCTGAACGCGGGAGACCGCGTGCTGTTCGGCAAATACGCGGGCCAGACCGTGAAGGTCGACGGCAACGAACTCCTCGTGCTGCGCGAAGAAGACATCGTCGCAGTCGTCAATCAATAAGCGAGAACCTGAGAGAGCACGTCATCATGGCAGCCAAAGACATCGTATTCGGCGACATCGCCCGCACCAAACTCATCGAAGGCGTGAACCTGCTCGCCGACGCCGTCAAGGTCACGCTCGGCCCGAAGGGCCGCAACGTCGTGCTCGAACGCAGCTTCGGCGCGCCCGTCGTGACCAAGGACGGCGTTTCGGTCGCCAAGGAAATCGAACTGGCCGACAAGCTCCAGAACATCGGCGCGCAGGTCGTCAAGGAAGTCGCCTCGAAAACGAGCGACGCAGCGGGCGACGGCACCACGACCGCCACCGTGCTTGCGCAGGCGATCGTGCGCGAAGGGCAGAAGTACGTGGCGGCGGGGCTCAACCCGCTCGACCTGAAGCGCGGCATCGACAAGGCGGTGGTGGCCGCCGTTGAAGAACTCAGGAAGATCAGCAAGCCCACCACGACGAGCAAGGAGATTGCGCAGGTCGCGACGATTTCGGCCAACGGCGAGGAGTCGATTGGCCAGCGCATTGCCGAGGCGATCGATCGCGTGGGCAAGGAAGGCGTGATCACGGTGGAAGACGGCAAGTCGCTCGCCGACGAACTCGACGTCGTGGAGGGCTTGCAGTTCGATCGCGGCTATCTCTCGCCGTACTTCATCAACAACCCGGACAAGCAGGTCGCCGAACTCGACAATCCGTTCATCCTCCTGCACGACAAGAAGATCTCGAACATTCGCGACCTGCTGCCGCTGCTCGAACAGGTGGCGAAGGCCGGGCGCCCGCTGCTGCTGATCGCCGAGGATATCGAGGGCGAGGCGCTCGCCACGCTCGTCGTCAACAACATTCGCGGCGTGCTGAAGACGGTGGCCGTGAAGGCGCCGGGTTTCGGCGACCGCCGCAAGGCGCTGCTCGAAGACATCGCGATCCTCACGGGCGGCCAGGTGGTCGCCGAGGAAACGGGCCTCACGCTGGAGAAGGCCACGCTCCAGGAGCTGGGCCAGGCCAAGCGCATCGAGGTGGGCAAGGAAAACACCACGGTGATCGACGGCGCGGGCGAAGCCGGCGCCATCGAGGCGCGTGTGAAGCAGATTCGCGTGCAGATCGAGGAAGCGACCTCCGACTACGACCGCGAGAAGCTGCAGGAACGTGTGGCGAAGCTGGCGGGCGGCGTGGCTGTCATCAAGGTGGGCGGCGCCACCGAGATCGAAGTGAAGGAAAAGAAGGACCGCGTGGACGATGCGTTGCATGCCACGCGTGCGGCCGTGGAAGAGGGCATCGTGCCGGGTGGCGGCGTGGCGCTGATCCGCGTGCGTCAGGCGATCCTCGACCTGAAGGGCAAGAACGCCGACCAGACGGCGGGCGTGAAGATCGTGCTGCGTGCACTGGAAGAACCGCTGCGTCAGATCGTGAGCAATGCGGGCGAAGAAGCGAGCGTGGTGGCGGCGAAGGTCGCGGAAGGCACGGGCAACTTCGGTTACGACGCGGCCACGGGCGAATACGGCGATCTGGTTGAAAAGGGCGTGCTCGATCCGACCAAGGTCACGCGCACGGCGCTGCAAAACGCGGCTTCGGTGGCGGGACTATTGCTCACGACCGATGCCACGGTGCATGAGGCTCCCAAAGCCCAGGCGGCGCAAGCGCCGGTGGGTGGCCCTGGCGGCGCCGATCTCGGCTTCTAGGCCGGTTTTGCCGGGCAAGGGGGGAAGGCCGCCCTGGCGCGATGCCAGGCGCGGCTGCCATGTCTCGACAACCGGGCGTCAGCGCGCTCAGGCGGATTGCCAGCGCGCATCGGCGACGACGAGCTTCTTCGGGATCAGCTTGAGTTCGGAGAACGTATCGGCAATTTTCTGCTGGTAGGCGAGCGTGGCCGCGTCGACGGGCTGCACGCCGTAGCTCGCGCGCCTGAGGGCGAGTTCGAGCGTCGACGCGTCGAGGCCGACAAGCGGTGACAGTTGAGCCGCAACGGCCGGAACGTTGTCGCGTGCCCAGGCGTCCACGGCGCCGATTTCCTCCACGACCGCATGCAGGACAGACGCATACGCGTTCGCGAAGTTACGGCTTGCTATGTAGTACTGTGTATTGCGAACGAGGTTTTCGCCGTTCGCGATCGAACGCACTTTCGCCTGGCGTTCGATTGCCGCGAGGTAGGGATCCCAGATCACCCAGGCGTCCACGCTGCCGCTCGTGAATGCGGCGCGCGCATCGGCGGGAGCGAGATAGACGGGCTGGATATCTTCATACTTGAGGTTGGCTCTCTGCAGCGCCTTGACGAGCAGATAGTGCACGTTCGAGCCTTTGTTGAACGCAACGCGCCTGCCGCGCAGGTCGGCGGGCGTGCGGATCGGCGAATCTTCGTGCACGACAATGGCCTCACCCTGCGGCGCGGGCGGTTCGCTGGCAACGTAGACGAAATCCACGCCGCCGGCCTGCGCAAAGATGGGCGGCGTTTCGCCCACGGTGCCGACATCCACCGCGCCGGCGGCAAGCCCTTCCAGCAACTGCGGGCCACCGGGAAACTCGAGCCATTGCACGGTGAAGCCGAGCGGCGCGAGCCGCTTCTCCAGCGTGTGCTGAGCCTTTAGCACCACAAAGTTGCCGTACTTCTGGAAACCGATGCGCAGGACCCGGCCTTCGTCCGCGCGTGCCGCGCCGCTTTGAAGCGTCAACGCGGCAGCGCTCGTGAGCCCCGTTGCGCCACGCAGCGCGGCGGCCGTCGCGGCCCCCGCTGCGAGCTTCAATAGCTTGCGGCGCGCGCCGTTTGCCGTGTGGTCGTCGTGATGGTCGTAGTTGTCGTTCGACATCGTGCCGTTGCCTGTTTAAAGATGCATGTTGAAACTGCCGCGCGTGCGCGGCGATCCGTCTCTCACCTTAATCTGTTTCAACATCGGCACAACCAAGATATTGTCAGATGCTTATCTGCGCTGGCGCCCTCAGCGGATTTTGCCGATCCGGAGTATGTTGTGACTTTCGTTTTCCGGCGGCCGAAGCGATGAACCGTAACCGACAGTTGCATCTCGGCGCATTCATGCGCCCCGTCAGCTTGCACACGGGGGCGTGGCGTTATCCCGGTGCATACCCTGACGCGAATTTCAATTTCGCGCATCTGAAGCGCTTTGCGCAGACGCTCGAGCGTGCGCGTTTCGACGCGTTCTTCATGGCCGACCACCTCGCCGTCTTGAACATGCCGGTCAACGCGCTCAAGCGAAGCCACACCGCCACCTCGTTCGAACCGTTCACCTTGCTCTCGGCGCTTGCCGCCGTGACGGAGAAGATCGGGCTCGTCGCAACGGCTTCGACGACGTTCGACACGCCATATCATGTCGCGCGCCGCTTCGCCTCGCTGGATCATCTGAGCGGCGGCCGCGCCGGGTGGAACCTCGTGACGACTTCCAATCCAGACGCAGCGCTCAATTTCGGCCTCGAGGAACACGTGGAGCACGACGAACGCTATCGCCGCGCCCGCGAATTCTTCGACGTCGTGACTGGCCTCTGGGACAGTTGGGCCGACGATGCATTCCTGCGCGACGTGGAGAGCGGCGAGTATTTCGATCCGGAGAAGCTCCATGTGCTCGCGCACAAGGGTGACTACTATTGCGTGCGCGGGCCGCTCAATATTGCGCGGCCGCCGCAGGGCTGGCCGGTGGTGGTGCAGGCCGGATCGTCGGAGGCCGGGCGGCAACTCGCTGCCGAAACGGCCGAGGCGGTCTTCACCGCGCAGCCGAATCTCGAAGCCGGCAAGCGTTTCTATGCCGACGTGAAGGGGCGCATGGAAAAGCTGGGCCGCGATCCCGATCATCTGAAGATCCTGCCTGGCGCGTTCGTCGTGGTGGGCGACTCGCAGGAAGAGGCGCGCGAGAAGCGCGAACGTCTCGACAGCTTCGTGCACTATGACAGCGGCATTGCCTCGCTTTCGATCGCGCTCGGTCACGACGTCTCCGGTTTCGAGCCGGACGGCCCGCTGCCCGAGATTCCGGAGAGCAATGCGAGCCGTACCGCGCGGCAACGCGTGGTGGACTGGGCGCGCGACGAGGGCTTGACGATTCGCCAGCTCGCGCAGCGCGTGGGCGGTTACTCGGGCCTGCAAATGGTCGGCACACCGGATTCGATCGCGGACGAGATGGAGCAATGGCTGGTGGAGGCGGGCAGCGATGGCTTCAACGTGATGTTCCCGTATCTGCCCGCGGGCCTCGACGACTTCGTGGAGAAAGTCGTGCCCGAGTTGCAGCGGCGCGGCATTTTCCGTCGCGAGTACGAGGGCAATACGCTACGCGAGCATCTCGGCCTGCCGAGACCGGAGAACCGGTTTTTTGCGGTCAGCCAAAATGCCGGTTAGCAGCGGCGCGAATATTGTTGGATCGATTCGTTCGTGGCGGCAGTGGCCGCCGCGCACGACAATCCCCGTGTGCCCTCAATTCAATCACGGAGCGTCGATCTACCATGACTCGAGACCTGCTGCTGTTGCTGGAACCTGGCTTCACTGACCCCGCGCGTCCCGGCGAGCGTTTCATCTGTGCGGACGGCGCGCCGATAGAAGGACTGCTCGCGTCCGAGCCCGAGCGCGTCGCGCGGCTCGATGTGAAACGCCTGCCGTTTGCACGCCCGCGGGCGGCCGTGATCGACGTGCTCGACGAGGCGCATCAGGGGTTGCCCGTGCTCGTGCTGGGCGACGAGCATCCGGTACCCGAGGGCGTACAGACGCTGAACGGCCGTCACTTCGTAACCGACACGAAACGCATTCTCGCGCTGCTTGCCGATCGTCACGGTTTTCCCAGGGTGCATTGAGCGGATACGATCAGGCGGCGTCGGGCGACGCCGCCTGCGTGGGCTCAGAGCGGCGGAAGGGCCTGGGTAAGCGTAGAGACGAAGCGAGCCGTGCGCGCATCGCGCGGCCGCGCGAAGAGTTCATGCGACGGGCCGGCTTCGACGATCGCACCCTCCTTGAGAAAGACTGCGTCGTGCGCGACGGAAGCCGCGAGCCGCAAATCATGCGTCGCCATCAGCATGGTCGTGCCCTCCTGCGCGAGCTGCCTCAGCACGTCGACCACTTCCGCGGAGAGTTCGGGGTCGAGCGCCGAAGTCGGCTCGTCGCAGAGCAGCACCTGGGGCGAGGGCGCGAGTGCGCGCGCGATCGCCACGCGTTGCTGCTGGCCGCCCGAAAGCGTGGAGGGCCATGCGTCCGCCTTCTGGGCAATCCCCACTTTCGCAAGCAGCGCGGCAGCGCGCTCGCGGGCTCGCTCCTTCTCCCATTTGAGGACCGTGACGAGACCTTCCATCACATTCTCGATCACGCTCAGGTGCGGGTACAACTGGAAGTTCTGGAACACCATGCCGGTTTGCCGACGCACCGAGGCGATTTCCGCGTGGGAGAGCCGCCGGCCGCGGCTGAATTCGAGGCGGGCATCGCCCACGCTCAACGTGCCGAAGTCTGGGATTTCGAGCAGATTGATGCAGCGTAGCAGCGTGCTCTTGCCGCTGCCGGACGGCCCGATCAGCGCCGTGACGCTGCCGGCCTTGAGCGTGAGGTCGATGGCTGCGAGCACCTCGTGGTCGCCGAACGACTTGTGGAGTGTCTCGATGTGGATCATCAGCGCCCTGCCTGGAACAGGGCATGGCGGCCATAGCGCGCTTCGAGACGCCCTTGCGCCTGCGAGAGCACGGAGCTGAACAGGAGATAGATCAGTGCGGCCTCGGTATAAAGAATGAGGGGTTCGTAAGTCACGGCGGCGATGCGTTGTGCAGCCTGGAAGATTTCCGGCACGGTCAGCACGGCCGCGAGGGACGTGTCCTTCACGAGCGAGATGAACGAGTTCGAGAGCGCGGGCAACGCTACGCGAATCGCTTGCGGCAGGATGGCGCGGCGTAGCGCCTGCGCGCGCGTCATGTTCATCGAGTAGGCGGCTTCCCACTGGCCGCGCGGAATCGATTCGATCACGCCACGAATGACTTCCGCGTTATAAGCGCCCACATTGAGTGAAAAGCCGATGATGGCCGCCGTCAACGGATCGAGCACGATGCCCACGTTGGGCAGCCCGTAGAAGATGACGAACAGCTGCACGAGCAGTGGCGAGCCGCGAAAGAGCCAGATATAGAAACGCACGGCCGCGACCGCCCAGCGTTGCCCGAAGAGGCGGATGAGCGCCGCGCAGAACGCGAGCGCCATACCGATCGCGAACGAAGCCAGCGTGAGCGGGACGGTAAAGACCAGTCCCGCGTAGAGCAGTGGCCACAACGATTGCGCCATCAAATGCAGCCATGCCGGCATTGTTCAGTCCGCCTTATTGCGAAACGTCTTTGCCGAAATACTTCTGCGAGATCTTCGCGTAGGTCCCGTCGGCCTTGATATCGGCGAGCGCCTTGTCGACGGCCGCGACCAGGTCCGGGTTGCCCTTGCGCAGCAGCACGCCCGACTGGTCGTCAGCGGAAGACGCGTCGATGGCGGCGATCTTGAGTTTCGCGTCCGGCTTGTGCTTCTGGAAGTCGAGGAACGAAAGCGCGTCGTTGACGGTGGCGTCCACGCGGCCCGATGTCAGCAGATCGATCGATTCGTTGAAACCTTGAACCGGCACGACGTCGGCACCATGCGACGCGGCGAGCTTGCCGAAGTTGCTGGTCAGCGTATTGGCCGACTTCTTGCCCTTCAGGTCGTCGAAGGAATGGATGGTCGTGTTCTCCGAGCGCACGATCAGCACGGCGTGCGTCGAGATATACGGCTTCGAAAAATCGTACTTGGCCTTGCGTGCGTCGGTGATCGAAACCTCGTTGATCACGGCGTCGTAGCGATTGACGTCCAGGCCCGCGATCAGGCCATCCCATTTGCCTTCGACGAACTGCGCCTTCACGCCAAGCCGTTGTGCGATGGCCGTGGCGATATCGACGTCGAAGCCGGTCAGCTTGCCGGTTTCGTCATGGTAGGTGAACGGCGCGTAAGTGCCTTCGGTGCCGACACGGAACACACCGGACGACTTGACCTGCGCGAGTTCGTCTGCAGCGAGGGCCGGCGCCGCGGCGACGACCGACAGCAGAGCGGCGAAAAGAGCGGAGCGGATGGCTTTCATGATTGAAATGTTCGTAATGAGAGTTTCGTTGACGGCATCAGTGAGTCGACGGATTCTACTGTCGGCGTGTCTGCCTGCAAACCAGACACATTCGCTATGCATATGCGCTGGTGGAATATAACGACGGATGTGCTGCATCCACGGACGCGCCTTCCTGTTTTGGGTTGCTTATGTTGAGTTACGCAGCCGGGGCGGGAACCACTTCGCCCGTCTCAACGGCCGATTCGCGCTTCACTCGCTCGATGTCGCGATAGCGCGCCGCCGGATGCTCGTCGGGCAATCGCGCACCGCCGCCGAAGAGCTTTTCGCGCAAGGTGCCCGGCGCGTAGTCGCGCGGGTACACGCCGCGGCGCTGCAGCTCGGGCACGAGGTACTCGACGACATGCTCGAAGGTCTCATGCGCGAGCGCGTACGCCAGATTGAATCCGTCCACGCCGGTCTCTTCGACCCACTCCTGGAGGATGTCGGCAATCGTCGTGGGGGAGCCGACGAATACCGGTCCCATTCCTCCTACGCCGCCCCACTTCGCCAGCGCTTCGATGGTCCAGGTCGTGTCGCCGCCCGAGAGATGTTCGACAGCCGAATGGATCGCATTCGTTTGCACACGCTTGACTGTGTCGGTGGGCAGGTACTGCCCGAAGTCGATGCCGGTCCAGCCCGACATGAACACGAGCGAGCCGTCGTAGGAGACGTGGCGCTGATACTCCTCGAAGCGCGCCTGTGCTTTGGCATCGGTCTCGTCGACGATCACGGTGACGAGGTTGTAGATCAGCAGCTTGTTGCCATCGCGCCCGGCGAGCGCCGCCTGGCGGCGCACGTCCGCCACATAGTCGCGCAGCAGGTTTTTCGTGAGTGCCGCGACGAACACACATTCGGCATGCTGCGCCGCGAACGTCTTGCCGGGGCCCGATGCGCCGGCCTGAAACAGCACCGGTGTGCGCTGCGGAGAGGGCTCGCAAAGATGATAGCCTGGTACTTCGAAGTATTTTCCCTTGTGGCCGATTTCGTGCACTTTCTCCGGGTGCGTGAACACGCGCCGGTCCCGGTCGCGCACCACGGCGCCGTCTTCCCAACTGCCCTCGAACAGCTTGTAGAGCACCTCGACGTATTCCGTCGCGACCTCGTAGCGGTTGTTGTGGTCGCGCAGACCGCCTTGCCCGATATTCTTCGCGCCGCTCTCGAGATACGACGTCACGATGTTCCACGCGAGGCGCCCCTTCGTATGATGGTCGGCTGTGGACAGACGCCGCGCGAACGTGTAGGGGTGCTCGAAGCTCGTGGAGGCCGTGATGCCAATACCTAGATGCGACGTCACCATCGCGATGGGCGCGGCGAGTTGCAGTGGGTCGTTGACCGGAATCTGCGCGGCCTGATGAAGCGCGTGATAGTTACTTCCTTTGTAGACGTCGTAGTAGCCGATTACATCTGCGATGAAGATCGCGTCGAAGACGCCACGCTCGAGTATCTTCGCGAGGTCGGTCCAGTAATCGAGATCCTTGTACTGCCACGAGCGATCGCGCGGGTGGGTCCAGAGGCCTGGCGACTGGTGGCCCACGCAGTTCATCTCGAACGCGTTCAGGTGGATAGTTTTGCTCATGATGTTCAATTGCTCCCGCGTTCCTGTCCGTTGCCGATTTGCCAGAGAAAGGGCGGCTCGGTGCCGTTGATGGTCCAGTCACCCACGATCTTCGCCTTGTAGACGAGCGGATTGTGCGACGACACCGCGCGTGCATTGCGCCAATGGCGGTCGAGCGCGTGGCCGGCGCGGATGGCAGACGCGCCGAGCGCATCGAATAGATGCGTCGCCGCGCGCAGCGCGAATTCGGAGGCGACGATCTGGGCCTGTGCCGAAGCGATTTCGGCTTCCACGTTTGCCGCGCGCTCGGCCTCGTCGTCACCTTCGAAGCGCGCCTCGTAAGCGCGCTGTGCGGCTCCTCCAGTCTGCAGCGCGACGGCCTTTGCACCATAGGCCCATGAGGCGATCTCGCCGATCACCTGCTGGATCTGCGCGTCGTCACTCACGCGCGGCGCGTTGCCGTGACTGTAGATACGCTTGCGGCTGCGCACGAGGGTGGCGGCATCGCGCCTCGCTGCCTCGGCAATTCCTGCGAGCGTGGCGACGTGAAAGAGCTGATAGAACGCGGTCTGATATTTGAAGCGGCGGCTGAAGTCGATGATGTTGCGGCCCTCGACCGCGGCGTCGCGAAAGAGCGTGGTGCCGCTGCCCGTGGTCGTCTGGCCGAAGCCGTCCCAGTCGTCTTCGCGAAGCACGCCGGGCTGGTCCGTCGCCACGGCCACGATCACGTCGCTGCCGTCTTCTTCGCGCTGCGCGAACACGTCGATCCAGTCCGCGTAGAGGCTGCCGGTGCTGTAGTACTTCGAACCGTTGAGCACGAAGCCGCCGTCGCGGCGCGCGACCTTCGTGTTGATCTGGCCGAGCGCGACGTCGCCAGCCTCGGTCCATGCATTGCCGACGAGCTGGCCGCTCACGAAGCGATCGAACCATGCGCGCTGGTCCGCGCCGGCAGGCACGTTCAGCCAGTCCTCGACGAAGGCGAAGTGCCCGCGCAGCGCCTGCGGCAGGTTCGAGTCCGCGGCGGCAAGCTCGATGAGCAGTTGCGCCAACTGCGCGATCGAAGCACCCGCGCCACCGTCACGCACCGGAATGCGCACGGCGCCGAAGCCCGCTTGCTTGAGCGCGGCAATCGCGTCATGCGGCAGCGTGCGCGAGCGCTCGCGTTCGGCGGCTTCGCGGCCGATCTCCGTGAAGATCGGGCGGAAGCGGGCGGCGAGGGTTTCGTAGTCGGCGCCTTGCGAGAGCGCGTCATGGGATCGGGAGACATTCATGCGTTCTTTCTCGGTTGGGGGTGGAGAGACTGCGCACCACGCAGCGAAGAAGAAAAGTATAGAAACCCGCGCGCTGCGGCTCCAATAACTGATTGATGAATCGATATCGGCTTGCCCGATTTGCTTCTGCGCGTTCTTTGCAATGTCGTCGAATTGGCTGTTGCGACAGCGGATACGCCCTGTTGCTGTCAAGCCGCTTTCTGTAGGGTGCCTTATCAAACGCAGACGCATGAATATGAGCATCGCTTCGTTGGGCTCCCTCCCATGCCTCGCTACGATGGGCAGCACTGTCCGCTAGCGATCTCCATCCGGCTAACCCAGCGATGTCCGCTCCGATTCTGACTGCCCACTCGATCACGAAGCGTTTTGGCGCGACGCTCGCGCTGTCGCGGCTGAACTTTTCCATCCACGCCGGCGAGGTCGTTGCGCTGATGGGCGCGAACGGCGCCGGGAAATCGACGTTCGTCAGGATCCTGAGCGGCGTGAATTCGCAGGACGAAGGCGGGCTCACGCTCGGCGAACACGCCTATGCGCCGGGTTCGCCCCAGGCGGCGAAGCGTCTGGGCGTGGCGACCGTGCATCAGAGCATTGCCGACGCCGTGGTGCCCGCGCTGTCCATTGCCGACAATCTTCTGCTCGACGAACTTTGCGGCGGCGGAGCGCGCTGGTGGACGCCGCGCGCCTCCCGCTACACCCGTGCAGCCGCGCTGGCCGCGCGCGTGGGGCTCGAAGCCGATCTCACCGCACCGCTCGGTTCGCTTTCTCTCGCCGGCCAGCAGCGCGTGGTGATCGCGCGGGCGCTGGCTTCGCGCCCGCGGCTGCTGATTCTCGACGAGCCTACGGCCAGCCTTTCCACGAGCGAGGCCGCACGGCTCCATGCGCTAGTGGATGACTTGCGCGCGGAGGGCGTGGCGGTGCTGCTCGTCTCGCATCGGCTTGGCGACCTGCGAAGACTGGCTTCGCGGGTGGCCGTGCTCCGTGACGGCCGCATCGTGGCCGAACAGAGCGCGCCCATCGATTTCGACGCGGCGCTGGAGGCGATGATCGGCCGCGCACTGCCGCAGGCGCGAGTCTTGCCACGCACGGGCGAGGCGGGCGCGGAACCCGCATTGCGGCTGCGCGGCTTGCGCCTCACGGCGCATGGCGACGCGTTCGATCTCGACGTGCAGCAAGGCGAGATCGTCGCGGTTGTCGGCCCGGTCGGCGCGGGGAAGTCGAGGCTTGCCCAGGTGATATTCGGCGCGTTGCGCGCGACCGCGGGCGAGATGCGCCTTTACGGCAGCGCCTGGGCCCCGCGCTCGCCAACCGACGCGATCCGCGCGGGCGTATTCCTCGCCGGCGAAGACCGGTGGCGCACGTCACTCTTTCCCGACACCGTTGCGTTCGCATCGATCGCCGGCACGATCAGTTTTCCGTTTCTGTCCCGCTGGCAGCGCGGCGTGGGCCTGCCTCGCGATCGCGAAGCCGCGCAGGCGCAAGACGCCATCGAGACATTCGGCATTCGCTGCTCGGGTCCGGACGACCGCGTCGCGCGGCTTTCGGGCGGCAATCAGCAGAAGGTGCTGCTCGCGCGCTGGCACGCCGAGCCGGCCCGGCTGCTGCTGCTCGACGAGCCGTTCCAGGGCGTCGATGCGGGCGCACGGGCCGATATCGCCGCCGCGTTGCGCGAGCGCGCCGCTACGCGCGCGACGCTCGTTTTCGTCAGCGACCTCGAAGAGGCGCATGAAGTCGCCGACCGCATCGTCCTGTTCGACCGCGGCACAGTCGAACGCGTAGCCGTAGCGGAATCCCTCTTATCAGCCCACTCATGAGATCCATCACACCCACGGCAGCATCGGACGAGTCTTCCGCGCGCGACACGACCCGGCAGCGCCGGCACAGCCTCTTCGTCGCGCTCGAGCGCGGCGGGCTGCTGCTCGTGCTCGTCGCTCTTGGCGTCATCTTCACGGTTCGCGAACCCGCGTTTCTGAACGTCGCGAACCTGTTCAGCATCTTGCAGGCCGTCTCGATCGTGGCGTTGCTCGGCATCGGTGTAACGGTCACGCTCGCCGCGGGCGGCTTCGATCTTTCCGTGGGCAGTGTCGCCGCCTCGGCGCAGATGGCCGCTAGCTATGTGCTCGTGGTGTGGCACGGCAACGGCTGGGAAGCCGTGCTCGCGTGTCTCGCGCTGGGTGTGGCGGCGGGGCTCTTCAACGGGTTGCTGATCACGCGCCTGCATGTCCCGGACCAGCTCGCGACACTCGGCACGCTCTTCCTGCTTGCAGGCCTGCAACTGATTCCCACCGGCGGCCGCTCGCTTGCGAGCGGCACGATCCTGCCCGACGGCACCGAAGCGAGCGGCACGTTCCCCGATGCGTTCCTCGCGCTAGGCCGCGCACGCCTCCTCGATGTGGTGCCGGTGCCTGTCATCGTGCTGCTCGTGCTGACTGCGCTCGTCTCATTCGTCATGGGCTCCACGCGCTGGGGCCGGGTGGTCTATGCGATCGGCGGCAACGAGACGGCGGCCCGGCTGGCCGGTGCGCCAACGGCCCGCTACCGGCTCGCGGCTTATGTCGCTTCCGCGACGATCGCCTCGCTCGGCGGGCTGCTCATCGCCGCGCGCGTGGGCCGAGGCGACGTGAGCGCGGGGCATTCGTTGCTGCTCGATGCGGTGGCGGCAGCGCTGGTTGGCTATGCGGTATGGGGCGCGAAGCGGCCCAATGTTCCGGGCACGGTGATCGGCGCGGTGTTCGTCGGCGTGCTGCTCAACGGGCTCACGATGCTCAACGCCCCGTATTACCTCCAGGACTTTATCAAGGGCGCATTGCTGGTCGTGGCGCTGGCGTTCACGTTCAGCATCGGGCGCCGGGCGGAAGGGCGCAACTGAAGCCGGCAGACGCCCGGCAATTTCGTGGTTAGCGAGTTACACAATCTGATCGAGCGGAGCAAATCATGGCAGAGACACTGGCAGGCAGCGAGACACTGGGCGCCGCTCCCGTAACGGAGGCCGCGCATGTGATTGCTACGGAAAACGAAGCGATCGCTGTCGCAACGGAGCTGGCCGCGCGGCTGGCCGTTGGCGCGGCGCAGCGCGACAGCGAGCGGCGCCTGCCGCACGAGGAGATCGAGTGGTTTTCGCGCTCGGGGCTGTGGGGCATTACGGTGCCCAAAGCGTATGGCGGCGCTGGCGTGTCCAACGTCACGCTCACGGAGGTCGTCAAGATCATTGCGGCTGCGGACCCGTCGCTCGGGCAACTGCCGCAGAATCACTTCGGCCTCGTCGATGTGATCGCCCTGACGGGCACCGAGGAGCAAAAGCGCGAGCTGTTCGGCGAAGTCATCGCCGGCAAGCGCTTTGGCAACGGCTTCTCGGAAAAGGGCACGAAACACGTGCTCGACCTGAAGACGCGCGTGCGCCGCGACGGCGATCACTACGTCGTGGACGGCACCAAGTTCTATTCGACGGGCGCCCTGTTCGCGCATTACGTTCCCGTGCTCGGGCTCGACGAGGACCGCAGGGGCTGGCTCGCCTATATTCCGCGCGGCACGCCAGGGCTCAGCGTGGTCGACGATTGGTCCGGTTTCGGCCAGCGCACCACCGCGAGCGGCACCGTGACGCTAGAGAACGTGCGCGTGCCGGCAAGGCTCGTGTTGCCCGCGCATCGCGTGTCGGAGCAGCCCACGCTCAACGGTCCGCTCTCGCAGATCATCCAGGCCGCCATCGACGCAGGCATTGCCCGCGCGGCGATCGAAGACACGGTCGCGTTCGTGCGCTCTCGCTCACGGCCGTGGGTCGATAGCGGCGTCGAGCGCGCAAGCGACGACCCCCTGACGATCCGCGAGGTCGGCAATCTGCATATCCAGCTGCATGCCGCCGAGGCCTTGCTCGAGCGTGCGGCGCGTGTACTCGACGAACTCGCCGCAAAGGGCGAGACGACGGAGGACGACGTGGCGCGCGCCTCGGTCGCCGTGGGCGAGGCGAAGGTGCTCACGACACAAGTCGCGCTGCTGGCCGGCGAGAAGCTGTTCGAACTGGCCGGCACGCAGTCGACGCTGGACGTGCACAACCTCGACCGCCACTGGCGCAACGCACGAACGCACACGCTGCACGATCCGGTGCGCTGGAAGTATCACCTTGTTGGCAATTACTACCTCAACGGCGTCAAGCCGGCACGTCACGCCTGGAACTGACCCTATCGCACAAACGGGAACGTCATGAAGACATCGATTCAACGGCTCATTCGCAACAGAGCGCTGGCGCTCTGCACGGCGGGCCTGTTCGGCACGCTCACGGCGCAGGCGGCCACCCTGGCGGGCGCCCCGGCGCCGTTCGACAAAGGCGGCGTCAAGATCGCGCTCGTTAATTATCTTTCGGAGGGCGACTTCTTCCAGGCCTACGAGGCGGGCGCGCAGAAGCAGGCGAAGGCGCTCGGCATCGACCTGCGCATTTACGAAGGGCGCCAGGACGCGGCCGAGCAGCGCGACCAGATCCAGCAGGCGATCAATCTGGGCGTGTCCGCGATCATCGTCAATCACGGCTTGCCCGAGTCGCTCAAGGACGTCGTGCAGCAGGCGCTCGACAAGGGCATCAAGGTCGTCGCTTTCGACGTCAATCTGACGAACCCCAAGGTCCCGCAAATCGAGCAGAGCGACAGCGACCTCGCTTCGCTGCTGCTCGCTCAGGCCGTCAAGGACAATGGCAACGCGTTTTCCGCGGGCTACGTGTACGTAGCGGGCTTTGCGCCGCTCGACCGGCGCGACGCCGTCTGGCAGGCGTTCAAGCACGAGCATCCCGGCATCCAGGAAAAGGCGCGCTGGGGCACCGTGGACAATCCGATTGCGCAGTCGGTTGCCAATCAGGCGGCTGCCGCCTACCGCGCGCATCCGGATATTCGCGTGGTCATTGCCCCCTATGACGAATTTGCGCGCGGCGCCAATCTCGCGGCGAATGAATCGAACGTGGCGAGCAAGGTGCGGATCTACAGCGCGGACATCTCGACTGCCGACATCGAGGCGATTCGCGCGCCGAACAGCGCGTGGGTCGCCACCGCGGCGACCAACCCCGCCGTGGTGGGCGCCGTGTCGGTGCGCGCCGCGGCGCTCGACGTGGCCGGGCAGCCGCTCGACCATCACATCCTCGTGAAGCCCACGCTCGTCACGCGCGACGATCTTGTAAAGAACGATATCCACACCATTGCGGAACTGGGGGCGAAATTCCCGGCATTCCGGGCCAGCGACGCGGCGACGGCGAACTGGATTCCCGTCGATCAGTAACCCTGATGGCGGCGCGGGCTGAGCACCCGGCGAGTTGCGCCGGGTTCCATTCCCTTCACTCCGCTGCTTTCGAGTCAATGCGGCGCGCGAGAATATTCGTGCCGACGAACCGCGCAATGACCCGCGCCACATCGGCGGGCGCTTCGAGCGGCGACAAGTGTCCCGTTCCGGGCAGGATGTGCAACGCCGCGTGCGGGATGCGCGGCAGCAGTTCCGCCTGCAGCGTCGCCACGCGATCGACCTGGTCGAGTTCTCCTGAAATGACGATGGTCGGCACGTTGACGGATGCCACCGCCTCGGTGATGTCTTCGCCCATGGCTACGTTCGGCCAGGCCGCCTTGGCCTGCGGCGCGGCCTTCAGGCTGTCCTCGATGACTTGCTCGCGGCGGGTGGCGTCGAGCGATTTCGCGGTCAGCACGTGGTCGATGACGTATTCGACCGATGCGCGCGATTGATACGCGCCGGTCAACGTCGCGCGCTGCTCGTCCGACAGGACCATCGGCGACGGCGGCGAAGGCGCCACGAGCACGAGACCTTCGAGCCCGCCCGGCCGGCGCGATGCGATCAGTTGCGCGACCTTGCCGCCCATTGAATGGCCGACAAGCACGTAGCGCTGCAGGCCCAGCGCCTCGATGACACCCTCGGCATCTGCGGCGAGATCGGCGATGCGGTAGCCGTCAGCCGGCGCCTCGGAATCGCCCCAGCCGCGGTGATCGGTGGCTACGATCCGATACCGGTCGGACAGTTCGCTCGCTACATCGTCCCATGTGCGCGACGAGCCGCCGTAGTAGTGCAGGCACACCAGCGCCAGCTCGCCGCTGCCTTGCTCCTTGACGTGAATCCGTGTGCCGTTCGACTTGATTTCCATTGCCAGGCTCCTTCCCGATTGGGTGATGGATGCATGGTAGATTCAATCCTTGGGTTCGATAATTGCCGTTGCAGTGTCGTCAGTCGATAATCGGATTATCGAATTGGAGGAACCAATGGACCGACTGACGAGCCTTGGCGTCTTTGTCGCCGCCGTAGAGGAGGGTAGCCTCGCCGCGGCGGCGCGGCGCTTCGGGCTGTCGGCCGCGATGGCCGGCAAGCACGTGAGCGCAATCGAGGCCGAACTGAATGCGCGGCTGCTTCAGCGAACGACCCGGCGCCTGAGCCTGACCGATGTCGGCCGCACCTACTACGAGCGCTGCAAGCGGATTCTCGAAGCGTTCGACGAAGCGAATCGGGAGGCAAGCGATTCGCAGGGCACGGCGCGCGGCGTGCTGCGCGTCGCCGCGCCGGTGACGTTCGGCGCGATGCATCTGGGCGGAGTCGTCGCGCGCTATCTGGAGGATCATCCGGACGTGAATGTGGAGGTGCTGCTGGGGGACCGCTACGTGGATCTCATCGATGCGGGCGTCGATGTCGCGATCCGGATCGGACGGCTGCAGGAACCGGGACTCGTAATGCGCCGGCTCGCAGCGTGCCGGATGGTCGTGTGTGCGTCGCCCGCGTATCTCGAGCGCCATGGCACGCCGCGCACTCCCGACGAGTTGCGGCGCGCGCAGCGCCTCGCCTTCAGCGAGGCGGTGTCGGTGGGCGACTGGACGTTGCTCGATGCGCGCCACCGCGCACACGTCATCGACGGGCCGTGCCGGCTGGCGGCCAACAATACGCAGATGCTGCTCGGCGCGGCGCTGGCGGGTGCCGGCATCGCCTATGGTCCGACCTTCGTGTTCGGCGAGCACCTCAGGCGCGGCGAACTGGTGGCGCTGCTGCCGGACTATCGCGCGACGGAACTGGCGATTCAGGCGGTGTATCCGGGCGTGCGGCGCATACCGCTCAAGGTGCGCCGGTTCGTCGATTACCTCGCCGAGACGTTTGGCGACGAACCGCCGTGGGATCGCAAGGCGGTGCCTTAGGCGAGCAGTATCGAATGGCATGTGCCGGCCGCGGTTGAATGGAGTTGTCGCCTGGCCGACAATCTTTCGGGGAGTTCGCACGCATCATGAGGACTCTCTGGAGTTCACCAAACCAACCAAGGAGCGTCGACATGGCTTCACCCTGTGTCAATGTCAAGAACGACGTGTCACCCGCCGAATGGGAGGCGCGCGTCAATCTGGCAGCTGCTTATCGCCTCACAGCGTTGTTCGGCTGGGACGATCTGGTGTTTACCCACATCTCGGCGCGCGTGCCCGGCCCGGAGCATCATTTCCTGATCAACCCGTACGGCATGATGTTCGAGGAAATCACGGCGTCCTCGCTGGTGAAGATCGACCTCGATGGCCGCAAGGTGAGCGAGTCGCCGTACGACATCAATCCCGCTGGCTTCACGATCCATAGCGCCGTGCATGCGGCGCGTGACGACGCGCATTGCGTGATGCACACGCATTCGATCAACGGCGTGGCCGTGTCGGCCCAGGAGGCGGGACTGTTGCCGCTCTCGCAGCAGTCGCTCGGGGTGTTGGCGTCGCTCGGGTACCACGACTATGAAGGCCTTGCGCTGAACGAAGCCGAAAAACCGCGTCTGGTTCGAGACCTCGGCGACAAAATGTATCTGATGTTGCGTAACCACGGGCTGCTGACCGTCGGAAGCACGCCGGCGGACGCCTTTGTCGCGATGTACTTCTTCGAGGCGGCCTGCATGATCCAGGTGCGCGCGCAGTCGGGCGGCGCAAAGCTCACGCCAATCGCGCAGCCCATTCTCGACGGCTTCAGGCAGCAGATCGTGGCAGTGACGCGGGGCGTCATGCCAGGGGCGCTCGTCTGGCCCGGTCTGCTGCGCCGGCTCGATCGAGCCTATCCGGGGTATGCGGACTGACGTTCGAGGCGACGCGATGCCCGATCACGCCCTCGATTGACGGCATTGCGATGGGCCGGTTAGGCTCGGGACCATGCGCCCATCCAAAGTCGATCTGAATCTCTTCGTCGTGTTCGAGGCCGTCTATCGAACGCGCAACCTTACGCGTGCGGCGGAGTTGCTCTTCATCACCCAGCCCGCCGTGAGCAACGCGCTGGCGCGCATGCGCAAGGCATTCGACGATCCGCTGTTCGTGAGCACGCCGGCGGGCATGATGCCCACGCCCGTTTCCGAAAACATCATCGGGCGCGTGCGCGAGGCACTGCAGTTGCTCGATTCGAGCACCCATGCCGGTGAACGCTTCGATCCGGCCTCGTCGCAGCGAACCTTCCGGCTCAGCATGAACGATCTGACCGAGACCATGCTGCTTCCTGCGCTGGAAGAGGTGTTGCAGCGTCTTGCGCCCGGCATCCGCATCGAGAGCTACTTCACGACGCGCCGCGATGTGCCGGAAGCGCTGGCGAGCGGCGCGGTCCACCTGGCGATCGACGCGCCGCTCATCGACGATCCGTACCTGGAGCAGGAACCGATGGGCCGCGACCGTTACGCGTGCATGCTGCGCGAGGGCCATCCGTTCGCGAAGAAGAAGCTCACGATCGACGACTACCTGCGCTTCGGCCATATCCATGTGTCCAGCCGCCGGCAGGGACCTGGTCTCGTCGACACCGAACTCAACAAGCTGGGACTTCGGCGCACCATCCAGACCCGCGTTCAGCATTATCTCGTCGCGCCCCTGATCGCGATGCGCACCGATCTCGTCCTGACTGCGCCGCTCATGTTGCTCAAGCGCTATGACGCACGCATCCTGGCGCTGCCGTTCGATCTCCCCGATCTCGAGACGCATGGCTACTGGCACCGCAGCGTCACGACCGATCCGGCCCATCGCTGGCTGCGCGAGCAGATTGGCCGTCTCATGCGCAAGCAGCGTCCATAGGTGTCACGAATCGTTATGGCGCGGTATCACCAGAATAAATTTCCTGAATAGCCAGTGTCCCGGTATCGTTTGCGTCATGTCCAGACGAGGTTGGCATGGCGGAACTCTACCTGGTACGGCACGGGCAGGCGTCATTCGGCGCCGAAAACTATGACGAGCTTTCCTCTTCCGGCGTTACCCAGTCGCGCTGGCTGGGCGAATATTGCGCGCAGGCGGCCCTGACGTTCGATCGCGTCGTGACCGGTACGATGCGGCGGCACGCGCAAACCGCCGACGCCTTGCTCACCGCGATGGGCGGCGCGACAGTGGAAGTCGTGCAGGACGCGGATCTGAACGAGTACGATTTTCACGCCCTCTTTTCCGCGCTCGGCGAGAGCGGACTCGCGCCCGGCCTGCTCGCCGAAGGCTCGATGAAGTCCTTCTACAAGGGGCTCAAGCAGGTCTTGCAGCTTTGGTCCGAAGACAAGCTGCCCGGACGCATTCCCGAGACCTGGGGGCAGTTTCAGGCGCGCTGCGAGCGTGCGCGTCTCGCCATTCAGCGCAGCGGCGGCAAGCGCATTCTGGTGGTGAGTTCGGGCGGACCGATCGCGGTGTTTGCCCAGCAGGTTCTGCAGGCGCCGGCTGCGGCCGCCATCGCGCTCAACATGCAGATCCGCAACAGCAGCGTGAGCCAGTACGTCTTCAATGACAGCGCGATGTCGCTGGTCACCTTCAACACCTTGCCGCATCTCGAACAGGCCGAGAGGCGCGAACTCGTCACCTATGGCTGATTCGAATCCGGATTCCCGCTCCATGATGAATGCAAGTCTTCAGTTCGATGTCGATGCACTCGCGCGCTATCTGACCGCGCACGTGCCCGGCTTTCAGGGGCCGATGGTCGTCGAGAAGTTCGCCGGCGGACAATCGAACCCCACGTTTCTTCTCGAGGCGCAAAGCGGCCGCTATGTGCTGCGGCGTCAGCCGCCCGGCGAACTGCTCAAGTCCGCGCATGCCGTGGACCGCGAATTCCGCGTGCTGAGCGCGCTCGGCGATACATCGGTTCCTGTTGCGCGGGCCTTGCATCTTTGCGAGGACCGCGACGTGATCGGCAGCCTGTTCTACGTGATGAGTTTCGAAGAGGGCGAAATCTATTGGGATCCAGCGTTGCCCGCGCTGCCCGTTGGAGAGCGCGGCGCCCTGTACGACGCGCTGATCGGCACGATGGCGGCTTTGCACGATGTGGACGTCGAGGCTGTTGGCCTCGCCGACTACGGCCGCGCGGGCAACTACTTCTCACGACAGATCGAAGTCTGGACGAAGCAATATCGTGCGGCGCAGACCGACGACCTCGACGGCATGGAAGCGCTGATCGACTGGCTGCCGGCGCATTGTCCGGCCGAAGCGGGCAAGCCTTCGCTCGTGCACGGCGACTTTCGCATCGACAACCTCATCTTCCACCGCGGCACGCCGAAGGTTCGCGCCGTGCTCGACTGGGAACTCTCCACGCTCGGCAATCCGCTCGCCGACCTCGCGTACTTCTGCATGTGCCTGCGGCTGCCGCCGAAAGGCCATATCGGCGGTCTTGCTGGCGTGGACCGGGCGGCGCTTGGGGTGCCGGACGAGGCCGCGATCGTCGAGCGGTATTGCGGCTTGCGGGGAATCGGATCGATCGGGAACTGGAATTTTTATCTCGCGTTCAGCTTCTTCCGGCTCGCTGCGATCGCGCAGGGCGTGAAGAAGCGCGCGCTGGGCGGCAACGCATCGCATGAGAGGGCGCGCCAGGTCGGTGAAATGGCCGGCGCGCTCGCGAAGATGGGCGTCGACGTCACCTGACGCCTGGCGTTCGACGCGGATACGCGAATACATTGAGGAGACAATTGTGACTACTAATTTGTTCGATCTGAACGGAAAAATTGCGTTGGTGACTGGCGCGAGCCGTGGCATTGGCGAAGAGATTGCGAAGCTGCTGGCGGAGCAGGGCGCCCATGTGATCGTGTCGAGCCGCAAGCTCGACGATTGCGAAGCCGTGGCGCGCGGCATCCGGGAAGCGGGCGGCAGCGCCGAGGCGTATCCGTGCCACGTGGGGCGTCTCGACGACATTCAAGGCGTTTTCCAGCACATTCGCTCGAAACATGGCCGGCTGGACATCCTCGTGAACAACGCGGCGGCGAACCCATACTTCGGCCACATTCTCGACACCGATCTTTCGTCGTTCGAAAAGACGGTGGAGGTCAATCTGCGTGGCTACTTCTTCATGTCGGTCGAGGCGGGCAAGCTGATGCGCGAGCACGGCGGCGGCGCGATCGTTAACACGGCTTCCGTCAACGCGCTGCAGCCAGGCGACAAACAGGGCATCTACTCGATCACCAAGGCCGCTGTAGTCAACATGACGCGGGCATTCGCCAAGGAGTGCGGGCCGCTCGGCATTCGCGTGAATGCGCTGCTACCGGGTCTTACCAAAACGAAATTTTCCGGAGCCTTGTTCGCAGACCAGGCCATGTACGAAAGCTGGATGACGAAGATTCCGCTGCGCCGCCATGCGGAGCCGCGCGAGATGGCCGGCACCGTGCTCTATCTCGTCTCCGACGCGGCGAGCTATACCAACGGCGAGTGCATCGTCGTGGACGGCGGCCTGACGGTTTGACGATGGGAGCGGCGCGCGTCATCGACCTACGCGCCGCATGACATTCACCACGATTCAAGGAAAAGCAAGATGGACTTTGCCTATAGCCCGAAAGTCGAAGCGCTGCGCACGCAGTTGCGCGCGTTCATGGACACGCATATCGTGCCGCGCATCCACCAATGGCATGAAGAAGTGAGCGCGGGGCAGTACCCCGTTTCCTTCATGGAAGACCTGAAGGAGAAGGCGCGTGCCGAAGGCCTCTGGAACCTGTTCCTGCCGCATCTGCGCGACGACGAGCCAGGCACGCGGTTGACCAATCTCGAGTACGCGCCGCTGGCCGAGATCATGGGGCGCGTGTCGTGGGCATCCGAAGTGTTCAACTGCAATGCGCCGGACACGGGCAACATGGAGTTGCTCCATATGTTCGCCACGCCCGCGCAGCGCAAGAAGTGGCTCGAGCCGCTGCTCGAAGGCAAGATCCGCTCGGCGTTTGCGATGACGGAGCCCGCAGTGGCGTCCTCGGACGCGACCAATATCACCACGTCGATTCGACTCGACGGCGACGACTATGTGATCGACGGCCGCAAATGGTTCATCACGAACGCGGCGCACCCGAACTGCCAGTTGTTCATCGTCATGGGCAAAACCGACCCGGAGGCGCCCGCGCACCGTCAGCAAAGCATGATTCTCGTGCCGCGCGACACGCCGGGCGTGAAGATCATCCGCAATATCACGGTGGTCAATCACACGGCGCCCGAAGGCCACTGCGAGATCGAATTCAAGGGCGTGCGCGTGCCGCGTTCGAATCTGCTCGGCGAAGAAGGCAGCGGCTTCGCGCTCGCCCAGGCGCGTCTGGGACCGGGGCGCATTCACCACTGCATGCGTTCGATCGGCGCCGCCGAACTTGCGCTTGAACTGATGATCGAACGCGCGCAGGCGCGCACGGCGTTCGGCAAGAAGCTCTATCAGCACGGCTCGGTTGGCGAGTGGATCGCGAAGTCACGCATCGAAATCGATCAGGCAAGGCTCTTCGTGCTGAAGGCGGCCTGGATGATCGACAACGTGGGTGCGAAGGAGGCGCGCAAGGAAATCGCCATGATCAAGGCACTCGTGCCGAGCGTGCACACGGCCGTATGCGAGCGCGCGATGCAGACCTTCGGCGCGATGGGGCTGAGCCCTGATACGCCGCTGGCGGATAGCTGGACCTGGGGGCGTGCATTGAAGTTCGCGGATGGCCCGGATGAGGTGCATCTCCAGAGCATTGCGCGCATGGAGATCAAGGCGCGGCCGTATGAGCCGGGCCATGAAAGTCCTTACCTGACGCGTTAGCGAGGGGGCTCGCGATCGCGTTGGGACGCGCCCAGCAGCGATCGCGTTTCCTCAGCAATTGACCGTTGCTGTGACTGAACTCATCCAGTTAGACACCCGGGCGCCTACGTAGGGCGATCACTCGATTTCAGCGCGCGCGCTGCGCTCGAGGTGCGCTTCGCCTTCAGCGATCAAGTCGGCGCCCATCTCCAGCACCTCGGCGAGCCTGAACAGCAACTGTTCGCGCCACGCCTCCTCCTCGTCGGCAGACGGGGAAGGCTTCGCGAGGCTTTCGATCAGCGAGTTGGCCGTTTCGACGAAGGGCAACCCACGGCGATAACTCAGGACGGCCACCCTCGCGTCATCTGTCGCGCCCTGCAGCGCGTGCAAATACGCATCGGTATGTTGCGTCGGTGGCAACTGCATTGCCGCGGTGAGCTGGTCAATGCGTGACTGCCCATGTGAGCCGAGGTTCAGCGCGCGCTGCTGAAGGTTCGCATACTGCTCACGCAGTTCGGTTTCACTGAGCATTGGGGGATCCGCTGGTTCCATGTTCATGGGCGCCATTTTACGGTAGGACCATGGAGTCGCTTGCGCAGCGGCCCGATGACCGGATCGGACCCTGAGCCGACGTAGACCGCTCCCAGAACCGGGCATCGAATCCGAGCAAAGCCGACATTCAGTCAATTAGAGCGTCTACTTCAGTCTTCTACAACCAGTAGGCGGCTCGTACGCCCGCTAGCTCTGTTCCCGATACCGGTCGTGCTGCCTTCGGGCCGGCCGCGTGTCCGAAAGCGTGTGGCATTCGTTGCCGTTCTCCCGCCGCTTTTCAGGCGTGATCGCTGCGTTTTCTGAATTCCTCGCCGACGATACGCATGCTTTCCGCGACTGCGGGATATCCGCGATAGGGAATGACGTTTAGCAGCGTTTCGACGATTTCCGCCTGCGTCGCTCCCGCCGTCAGCGCCGCATTCGCATGGACCCGCAGCGGCGTCTCCGTCGCTTTGCTTCCCACCGCGGCGAGCGCCGAGCATGCGGCAAGCTCGCGCGTCTTCGCGTCGAGCTCGGTACGGCTGAAGATGTCGCCGTAGGAGTGCTCGACGATCGCGCGGCCGATATCCGGGGCCAGGTCGTTGAAGCTGTTGACCACGGCCTCGCCCGCCTGGGCAGAAGTCGTGGCGAGTGTCGCCAATCCGCGTTCGCTGCGAGCCTTGCGAGTTTCGGAGACGATGGCACTCGCGCGTACCCGGCCGCCTGCTCGTTCTTTCTCTTTCTGCTCCGGCTTCGTGAAGACGGCGTTCGCAACCCCAAAGGCATTTAAAGCGCTCGGGAACCCGGCATAGACGGCCAGTTGCATCAGGGCTTCGGTGATCTCGGTGCGGGACAGGCCCGACTTGAGCCCGGCTTCGATATGAAGGTGGAGCAGATCGCTGCGATTGCCAGCTGCCGCGAGCATCGAGATGATCGCGATCTGTCTTGCCTTTGGATCGAGTCCCTCGCGAACGAAGATCTCACCGAACACGAACTCGACCGCCCAGCGGGAGAGCTCGGGTGAAGTGCCTTCCAGCTTTTCCATGTACTCATCAGGATTAGCCATCAAGTCGTCGAGCACCTCGAGACCCCGCTGATATCGCGCAGTGCCATCGTCGGACACTGGGGCTATCGGATCGAAAGCCAGACCGCGCTCCAGAAAGATCTCGCGAACGATGCCCACGGCGTTGATCGAGACCGGAAACCCCAGGATGGCAATCGCCTGGAACAGCATTTCGACCAGTTCTGCCGGCTCTCCGCCGGTATTGAGGAAGCCGGTCATGTGATATTTCAGCTGCGGCTGCACGCTGCCATGGGCCATCAGCGCGGCAACGGTGGCGATCTGGCGAAGGCGCAGATCCAGCCCCGGCCGCGACAGGATGTCTCCATAGGCAAATTCAACCGTGAATCGTGCCAAATCCGGGGCAACCTGCGCCAGACGGTGGACCGGGATATCATAGCCCGCGCGACCGATCCTCTTCAGCACCTCGATACCCCGGGAATGACGTTCTGCACTGGTTTCGCCAGCGGAAGCACCCAACAAGGCCGTCATGCCTGTCTGAGCCGTAGATCCATTCGTCGGTGTTTCGCCTTCGGCCGCTGCCAGCGTTCCGGCTGCGGCGATCCTCTGCAGAAAGTCCCTGCGCTTGCACGTATCCATGTCTGATTTGCTCCTTCTCGAAGTCAGTGGAACGAAGCATACGGGCAGGAAGATGCAATGGGCCAAGACCAAATTCGTGATACCTTTTCTGCATGAGGATACGAATCGATCTACGCCAGTTGGAGTGCTTCGTTGCAGTGGCGGAGGAAGGCACCTTCCGCGCCGCGGCCGAACGACTGCACATGTCACAACCGCCTCTAAGCCGCCAGATCAAACAGCTCGAGAGCGAACTCGGGGTGACGTTGCTCAATCGCGATTCGGCGGGCGCGGAACTTACGACGGCGGGCAGCGCATTTCTGAAGGGGGCAAGGAAGACGCTGCTTCAAGCCGCAGAGGCGATCGAAACCGCACGACGGCATTCGAAGGGAACGCCCCGGCAGTTCAGGGTCGGTTATACCAAGGTCTTCGACCCGGAGGTCTTTCCTTCCCTCGAGCCTGCCTTCAAGAAAGCGGTTCCTGGCGGGTCGCTGGCTTTCGTTGCCGCCATTTCCGTCGAGCTTATCCGGCGCCTGCAGCGTGGCGCGCTCGATGTCGCCTTGATCGGACTGCCCAGCGCAACAGGGGAGCTTGTGGTTGAACCGCTGCACAAAGAGCCGCTGGTCGCGGTAATCCCCGTGCGGCATCCGCTCGCGCGGCACAAAGTTCTGTCGATCGCGCAGTTGAATGACCAACCCCTGTTCTGGCCGCAGCGCCGAACAAATCCCGGATTCTTCGATCACTACGAGGAAGTGTTCGCGAAGCTCGGACATGCGCCGAGCCGCAGACTGACGGAACCCGCGGATCACCACCTCCTGCTGGCCGAAGTGGCAAGCGGACGGGGCATCGGCTTCATACCGAAGTCGATGACGAAGGTGCGGCGCGCCGGTGCGACTTTCAGGCCGCTCAAGGAAGGGGAATTCTGGATCGGATTCGGCCTCGCCTACAGGAATGCGCAACACGCATCAGAGTTGGATGCGTTGTTACGCATCGTGCGGCGCAAAATGGCGTTGCTCCCTTAGGGCATGGAATAGCCACGGCCGTGCCGTTCGTCCTGTGTCGCTTCTGGCGCTGGGACGGCGCCCAGTGGACCGTCTGGGAAAACCGTGTGCCGGATAAGGAAGACGTCGTGTGCTGGTGCGCCGAGCGCTTCTAGCGAGTAGAGAGAGCTCTCGCGAACGTCTGCTTCGCGGTGAAGTGCACCTGGCGATCGAGTGTCCGGAACTGGCGGCGGATTCAACCGTTTCGCATGCGTGCAACTAATGCGACCAGGCGAGCACTCATTTCCTTGGCCGGCAAGTGTGCGAGCCAGCCGTGACCAGGAAGCAGCCATTCGAAACGATACATGGCGAGCTTGCCGAGCGATTCGGTGAGCTCGGCCCATGAGTACCAGCACGCGTCCCTGAATGCGACGAGGTCCTGCTCGCGTGGGCTCCAGGCGAGCGAATCACCGGAGCAGAGAATGCGATCGTCGAGGAGATACACGACGCTACCCCGCGTGTGACCGGGCACGGGGACTGCCTGTACGCCGGCCGCAATGGTCGGCGCCGACACGTCGTCGAGTAGATCGGTTGCATAGGGGGCAGCCGAACTGTCCTCCCGGTGAATCCAGACGCGCGCGCCGAATCGACGCGCGTATTTGTCCGCGTCTGCGACGTCGTCGCGATGCGACAAAAGAATGTGTGCGATGCCACCGGCGTCGTCGAACCATTTGACGAGCTCGGCCGTGTAGCGCGGTGAGTCGATCAGCAGATTGCCGTCAACGCGCGAGGCAAAATACGAATGTGCACCAAACGATGAGCGTGAGTTGAATCCACAGCGCCACACGCCTGATGTGATTTGCTGCGGAAAGATCACCGCGTTCGGACGAAGCTGCTTCGTTTCGCTGCGTACCGATGCCGTTGGGCATACGAACGCCGCCCGCCAGGCAGCAAGCTGCTCTTCCGGCGTGCCTGGCTGGCGAACGAAGATACTTTTGTCGTTTCGCTCGACGATCAGCCCAGGCGCGACATGACGCGATGCACCGCAATTGATGCACGCTGTGTCGATGTACCACTCCCCTGGGGCGGAGTCGGTATTACGTGGTGGCTTCATTCGATGCTCGGGTCCTGACAACGCATGGCAAGCTCACAGTCCCATCATAGACCTTTCAACCACAAGGACACGACCGGAGCAACGGGAGGAAGTCGGAGCCGCGACCTTTGTAGCGCTTCACCTCTTGACTAACCGTTATTGCACGGTATTGGGGCCGCCTGCGAAGGTGCCAGAGGGCGACCCTGCTGTCTTGCTTGCTGCTCGCTCTCAGAAAAGAAACACCCGCCCTTGCGGACCAACGACTTCATCTCTTCGCTTACCGAAATGCCTGCCGGATTCCCAACGCAATCATGAGCCCACCACATGTGAGGTCGATCCATGACTTCGCGCGTCGATACGCCGTCGCAATCGCCGCGTGCGATAGGACGAGCGCGACTGCTCCGTACCAGCACGTCGCTGTTGCACCGACGGTAGCAAGCATCGCGAAAAACGTCGGCATGGGAACGTGCGTGGGCACCGCTGAGGAAAACACCGCCGCATAAAAGGCGATGGACTTCGGGTTCGCGATATTTGTCGCGATACCTTGCAGGAACGCGGCACGAAACAGAGGCGCCTTCGTTGGGTGACGTGTTTCGGAGGGGGTTGCCCGTGCCGACACAATGAGCCGCACCCCGAACCAGATCAGATAGGCCGCGCCAGCAAGCCTGATACCGACAGCGAGCCACGGGAAAATAGCGAACACCATGCCGATACCAAGAATGGCGCAAGTCGCCCAGAACAGATTCACCGTCACGATCCCGGCGACAAGCGCGAGCGCGTCGGAGCGTCTGCCGGCTACCGCCTTCTGAGTGATTGCGACGAAGTTCGGCCCAGGTATGACGACAGCTGCCGCATAGACGGAAAAGACTGTCGCAATAGCAGACGAAATAACCATTTGTAGCCTCAGTGAATTGGCCAGCCAGTATTCTGAAGCAATTCACGACTGCCCGCTGTTGGCCGCATGGGCTGCGGAACATCAAGGGGAGTCAATCTGGGCCATAGAGGATGCCACGCACCATAAACACGCCGCATTCAACGCATTGAAAGTGCGGTTCGCCGTCCAGCCCGTGCCCATACGACCTGAACCGACATACGTGAATTCTGCCTTTCCATTTCCTTTCACGACTAGCCGGTGCGGATGCGCGCGCAATGCGCGTCAGCGTTGCCGGTCTGCTCGCATCTACATGGCTCATTCATCAGTTCCTGCGAGTTCACCCTTGCCCGACCAGGGAAGTGTGTAGCCCTATAGGACGGCGCAGAATGCGCTTCGACTTATGAATTCCCTGTGGCGAGCTTAGGGAATGATTCTTAAGGCTTCCTTATCTTGCAGTCGTGACAATGTCCCCTGGCTCCAGCGGATGACTCGCCGATGCCATTGACATGCTGGCTGACGCGAGCGCCTACGCGACAGGTTTGCTAGCGATATCGCGCACCGGCTTTTCAGGCGCCGGCGTGCGCGACTGGGTGACATCGTGTTGTTCTCTTCGGCGTCTGTCCGTCTCACGCAGTTAAACAGCGAGGGCGATTTGCTCGCGCAGCCAGCGATGCGCGGGGTCGCGATGCGAGCGCTCGTGCCAGAGCATGCACATTTCGTAGCCGGGTACCTCGACAGGCGGTTCGACCACGCGCAGTGCCGTGCTTGCGCGCACCAGCCGCCACGGCAGCATCGCTACCAGGTCGCTGCGTTCGAGTACGGAAATGACAAAGAGGAAGTGCGGAACGGAGAGCACGACGCGCCGCGTGAGTCCGGCTTGTGAAAGCGTTTCGTCGGTGATGCCGCGAAATCCGCCGCCATCGGGCGAGACGATGACGTGCTCCAGTGCGCAGAACTGCTTGACGCCCGGACGGAGCTTGAGGCGCGGATGGTCCGCGCGGCCCGCGAGCACGTAGCGCTCGGTGAAGAGCGCGCGTCGGCGCAGGTTCTCGGGTGCGTCGCTGGTGGTGTGGAAGGCCAGATCGATTTCGCCCTGCGCCGCCTGCTTCGCGACGCGCGCCGGCGCGAGTTCCACCACGGCAAGGCGCGTATGCGGCGCGGCCTCGCGCAAGCCGCGCAGCGCCGGCAACGCGATGGTGGACTCGCCATAGTCGCTCGCGGCCACGCACCAGGTATCGTGGGCGCTGGCGGGATCGAACGGGCTCTCGGGCGCAATGGCGCGCTCGAGCGACTCGAGTGCCTCGCGCAGGGGTTCGCGCAAGGCGAGCGCGCGTGCCGTAGGCTGCATGCCGCGTGGGCCTGGCAGCAGCAGTGGATCGCCCAATATCTCGCGCAGCCGCGCGAGATGCACGCTAACCGACGGTTGTGAGAAGTTCAGGCGCCGCGCCGCGCGCGTGACGTTGTGCTCGGCGAGCAGCACGTCGAGCGTGACGAGCAGGTTGAGGTCGAGGCTGCGCAAATTAGCGGACATAATGGCTGGTATTCTCGTTATTCATTTTCACTATAGCAGCCGGGCAACTAAGCTGGGTTCGTACCACATCACGGAGCCCTCCCCATGAATATCCTGCTCGTCTATGCGCATCCCGAGCCGAAGTCGCTCAACGGCGCGCTCAGAGATTTCACCGTGCGGCGTCTCGAGGCGGCGGGGCACGCCGTTCAGGTGTCCGACCTCTATGCCATGAACTGGAAAGCGGCGCTCGACGCTCAGGACAGCGTCGAACGCCGGAGCGACACGCCGTTTGATCCGTCGCTCGATTCGAAGCACGCTTTCGAGAACGGCCTCCAGACCGGGGACATCGCGCAGGAGCAGGCCAAACTCGTGTGGGCCGATACGCTCATCCTGCAATTTCCGCTCTGGTGGTTCTCCATGCCTGCCATCCTCAAGGGCTGGGTGGAGCGTGTTTTCGCGTACGGCTTCGCCTATGGCGTGGGCGAGCACTCCGACGTGCGCTGGGGCGACCGCTACGGCGAAGGAACGCTGGCCGGCAAGCGCGCGATGCTCGTCGTGACGATGGGCGGCTGGGCGTCGCACTACGGGCCTCGGGGCGTGAACGGCCCGATCGACGACATTCTGTTTCCGATCCATCATGGCGTGCTCTATTACCCGGGCTACGACGTGCTGCCGCCGTTTCTCGTGTATCGCACGGGGCGCATGGACGAGGAGCGCTATGCGCAAACACGCGACGCGCTCGGCGCTCGCCTGGATGCGCTGGCGCAGACCGAACCGATCGCGTTCCGCAAGCAAAATGGCGGTGCGTATGACATTCCGGCACTCACGCTGCGTGAGGACGTTGCGCCGGAACGCACGGGGTTTGCCGCGCACGTTGCGTAAGAGGATGGGGCGGCGTTCGCGGGCCCCGCGTTCAATCGGAAAACGATCCCCTGGCGCCCCATGCGCCGGTCGTAGCTGGCGGGCGTCATGACCACGGTGCCCGGTGGCGCCGCCTAGTAGGGCATCCCGCCAGTGGCGGCAGACAGGCCCAAACGCCCGCGAGCGCGAGACGCCTCGATGCGGAACCGGCCGTTGAACGTAATTGACGCTCACCTCTCGGACTCATCGTATTTTACCTCACGCATCCATCGTTCGAATTCCTAAAAGCTGACCGCCAGCCCGAACGACACGCCGCGCACGTTGTGGCCAAACACATAGCGGACCATCGCCCGCGTTCGGGTAATGATGACGGGATACGCGCTGCTGTCGAGTTCCAGGCCCACGCCCAGCGAAGTGAGTTCGTTGAAGCCGAGCACCCCGGCGCTGTCACCGAAGTAATGCGAGTAGGCGAACTCCAGCACGTAGCGCACCGGCTTGTCGAGCGCGTGCCAACCTGTCGGCGCGCGCCAGCGCGTCCAGAGGCTCACTTGCTGTGCCATCGCAGAACCCTGAACGGCTTCAGAACTCCCGCCGAAGCTGCGCAGGTAGATATCGGTCGCGCGTAGTTCTGCATCGATTTCGTAGTTTTCTCGGTAGTGCTCATAGTCGAGCATGAGCGAGCCGCCGTAGCCATACGCGTCCAGATAGCCGTTATTGAGGAACTGGAGATTGCTGTCCGTGACATGGTTGAACAGCGTTTGTCCGATTCGCAGATCGCTGGAAACACGGCCAATCGTGCCGTTTATGATCGGGCGAAACACGAGTTCGTTGGTGATGCGGAAGTCCCAGCCAAGCCCCACCGTGCCGCTGAAGGTATTCCACCTGGTGGGCACAGCGCGTGTCTCGGTTCCGTCGGTCGCGATGAACGTCGGGTCGTAGCGGCTATAGGCGATCGTGCCTTCCATGTACAACGGAAACGACCGGCTCAGCGTGAAACCACCGCCTAGCTGTGTTTGCCCGAAGCCCGGGTTGCCGGTGGTGCCGTTGTTGATCGAAAGCGAGCTGGTGGTGACGTCCGGCACCGTGGTGTAGGTCATGATGGACAGCACGGCGTCCGCATGCTGCTTGATGTTGCCGCCTATCACGGTCTGGTTCGACAGCTGGCCCGGTACGTTCTGCGCGTGCGCATGCCACGGCAGCACTGCGGCGAGCATCGCCACGCCAGTCTTCACTAGCGCGATGCGCAGTTGCAGCCAACGGACGGTGGTGTTCGTCATGTTCGATCCTGCCGGGTCCCGATGCCCGATTGGGTCTGATTGCACCTGCTCGAATTCGCTTAAAGCCTTCTCACACCCGATTGCGCATGGCGTGAGGCCGCCTTCACGCCGACCAGTCCGCGCAGTAGCAGGCCGCCCAGAAGCAGGCGCCGCCCCGGTTCCAGCAGAATTTCGCGTGCGTTCGGGGCATGGTCCGCGCTCGTTGACGCATCGTTCATGGCGTATTCCTCTTGAGTGCGGTTGCGCCGCGCCGTGCGAAACGCTCGACTATCTGCAGCATCAGACACGCGTAAGCGGTGACGGCGAGAAAGAGCGCCATGCGCACGGCAAATGCGCGGTACACGTCCTTGCCCGCCACGCTGTCCTCGACCGACTGACCCAGCAGAATGATCATGGTGACGAGACTGTTCAGCCAGAAGCCGGACGAGTAACGCGTAGGGCGGATGCGATATAGCTTGCGCGCCACGAGCAGACCGAACAGCAGCATCCAGAGATAGAACATCCAGATATTCACGAAGAGCCTGAGCGCAAACCAGAACGCGACGGCGAGCAGTCCGCCGAGCGCCGTGGAGCCGAGCAGTTCGCGCGCTGCGCTGCGTGCCGACGTGGTGCAGGTTTGCCTGCCGAGGCTCACGGACTTCATGATGATCGGCATGTAGCTCGCGGGGTCGTTCATCGCCAGCAGCCAGGCGGGCATGACCACGAGCGCGGCCTGCAGGGCGATGCGCGACGCTGCGTCCGGCGGCATGACGCGCGCGGCGGGTTTGGCGCCCGCACCCGCGGCGCCGGGCTCGGGAAAGAGCGCGTGACTCAGGACCGAGACGAGCACCGCGAGCAGCAGTCCCTTTACGAGCGCGCCGACCACTGTGGCCGCGAGTTGCTGGTCGGCCACGCCTGCCGCGCTGATCATCGTGAGGCCTGCCGCGAGGAATGTCGCCACGAGATTGTTGCCGCCACGCAGGCCGGCGCGGAACGCCAGGAAGAGACAGAGGCCGACGAGCAACACGCCCCCGAACGCGTAATAGCGCAGAACGGGGACGAGCAGCACGCCGCTGCCCGTCGTGAGCGCAACGACTACGGCGAGAGCGAGCGCCGCCTTGAGCGAAAGCGGCCGGTTCTGCGTCGCCAGCAGAAAGACGGCGAGCACCGGCGCGATCACCGGAATCGGAAAGTCGAGCGCGAAGCTGATGGCAAGCGTGAGCGCCGTGCCGGAGGCCACGCGTAGCGCGCGGCGGCCGGGAAGCGATGGGCTCGTTTGCATGGGCGCCCCTCAGTAGACGTAGGAGAGCCAGCTCATCGCGCGCAGGAACACGCGGCCGAGCGGATTGAGCGGGTTGCCGGCGCTCGGAAACGCCATCACTTCGGCCTGCCCGCCCACGCGAACGTTACGCAGCCGTGCGCGCTCGTCACTGTCGAACTCGACGATCACGGGAAAGCGTTGCGCGGGCCGCAGCCAATCGCGGCTATTCTGCACGGTCGGCAAGGTGCCGGGCGGTGTGCTCTGTCCCACGCTCACGCCATAGCCGATGCTGCGGATGCGTCCGGCGAACACTTCGCCCGGCAGCGCGTCCAGCGCGATGGCGACGGGCGTGCCCGCATGGAGCCGGCCAAGATTGTTCTCCGTCATGTCCGCGCTGACCCAGACATCGCGAATGGCGATCAGCGTCATGACCGGATTGCCCGCGGCCGCGAACTGGCCGACTTCCGTGCGCAGGTCGGTGATGACCCCGGCCGAGCGCGCGCGAATACGCGTGTTGGCGAGATCGAGTTCGGCCTTTTCGAGCGCGCCCGCCGCGCTGCGCAACTGGGCGTTCTCTGCTTCGTTGCCGCCTTGCTGTTCGCGTGCGCGTTCGACTTCGGCCCGGGCCGCTTCGACCTGACTTTGCGCCTGCTCGTGCGTCGCGCGCGCCACTTCGAGCCGCCGCAGCGAGACCGTGCCCTCGTCTTCGCGGTACAGCCGTTCGAGCCGGTCGCTGTCCTGGCGCGCCTTGACCTCGTTGGCGAGCGCCGCGCGCAATGAGGCTTGCGCCGACTCGACGCCTGCCGTGCTCGCGCCGATTTGCCGCCGCGTCGATTCGAGGTCGGCGCGCGCGCGGTCGGCGGCAATACGGTATTGCTCGCTGTCGATTTCGAACAGCACGTCGCCTGCGTTGACCTCCTGGTTGTTGTGCACGAGCACGCGCGTCACGCGTCCCGACACTTCTGCCGCAACGGGCACGACGTAGGCAGCGATGCGCGCCTGCTGCGTATAAGGCGTGAAGCGATCGGCAAGCAGATACCAGATCAGGCTGACGACAATCAGGATGACAATCCACTTGAGCGCCTTGCCGGAGGGGTCGGAAGCCGGCTGCGTCTCGCGCGGGTTCGAAGGTTCGGACGCGCTGCTCATCGTGTCGGACCGCCCTGTCGGTTGCCGGCACCCTGCGCGGCAGCGGGCGACGCCGGTTCGTCGAGCAGGTCGCCCCAGTCCGTGCGTCGCTGCATCTGGGCGCGGGTCGCGGGATCGATGAGCGGCTGATCGAGATCCCAGCCGCCGTCCACGGCCTTGTACAGCGCAATCAGGCTGCTCACGGCGTTGCCGCGATTGACGACGAACGCGTCTTGCTGCGCGGAGAGTGCGCGCTGCGCGTCGAGCACGCGCTGGAAGTCCGAGTACCCTTCGCGATAGATCGTATTGGCGAGCGTGAGCGAGCGCTGCGCCGCGCCTTGCGCGTCGTGCAGGATCGTGTCGCGCTGCAGCGCCGCGTTCAGCGCCGTTGCGGCGTCGTCGGCTTCGCGCGCCGCGTCGCGCACGGTGTCCTGATACGCGACGATCAATTGCTGCAGACGGGCGTCCTGCACGCGCACGTTGTTCGTGATGAGGCCGTGATCGAACAGGTTCCATGTGATGCTCGGGCCGCCCGCCACGCCAAGCGTGCTCGGCGCGCCCGCAAGCGAACTGGCGCTCCAGGCGAGTGAGCCAACGAGCGAAATGGACGGATACAGGTCGGCCTTCGCCACGCCGATCAACGCAGATTGCGCGGCCATCTGCTGCTCCGCGGCGCGTACGTCCGGCCGGCGCAGCAACAGCTTCGCGGGCACGTCCTCCAGCACCGCACGGTCGACGAGCGGGACGAAGCCTGCCTTGGCCGGCTGCACGTCGAGCTCCGGCAGCGGGCCGGGGGGGCGCCCGAGGAGCACGCTAAGCGCGTGACGCGCCACCGCGATCTGGCTTTCGAACACGGGAACGCTGCTCAGCGTGCCGAGATACTGGGTTTTCGCCTGCTCGAGATCGAGCTCGTCGGTTTCGCCGCTCTTGAAGAGCTTTTGCGTGATCTCGTAGCTGCGCTTTTGCAGTTGCGCGTTTTCGCGCGCAATGCGCAGGCGCGCTTCGGTCGTGCGCAGCGTGAAATAGGTGTCCGCGACCTGCGCGTGAACGAGCACGAGCGCGTCCTCGCGGTTGTCCCGGGCGGCGAAGAACGAGGCATCGGCCGATTCGATCGCGCGGCTGAAGCGCCCCCAGAAGTCCAGCTCCCAGCCGATGCTGAAGCCAAGACCGTACTGAAAGTACGCACCCGAACGCGGGTCGAAACCGTCGTGGCGTTTGCGCGCCGAGGCCAGCACGTCGGCGTTGGCCTGCTGCACCTGCGGGTAACGCCCTGCGAGCGCGATGCCGAGTTGGGCGCGCGCCTCGATCACGCGCAAGGCGGCGATCTTCAGGTCGCCGTTGTTCGCGTCGGCCGCGGCAATCAGCTGTTCGAGATTTTCGTCTCCGAATACACGCCACCATTGCCGCGCGTCGGGTTGCGCGTTGGCTTGTGCCGCGATCGACGTGACCTGCTCGATCGACGCGCTGCTCCAGTGTTCGCTCCAGCTTTCGCGTTGCGGCTGAAAATCGGGGCCCACGCGCATGCACGCGCCCATTAGCGTGCTCAGGCAGCAGGCGCCGAGCGGGAGCCAGTAAGGGCGCTCGCAGAGGATCACAGGGCGGCCTCGCGGCTCAAGCCTGCTGTTCTTCTCGTGCGTGCTCGGCTTGCGGCTGGTCTTTCACCCAGCGCCAGAACAGTTGATAGCCGACGGCGAGCATCACCGGGCCGATGAAAAGGCCGACTACGCCGCCCGTGACCATGCCGCCAATCGCGCCGATCAGCACCACGGGCATCGGCACGGCCACGCCGCGGCCAAGCAGCAGCGGCTTGAGTACATTGTCGGCGAGACCGGCGACGAACTCGTAAACGGCGAAGACGATGGTCGCCGTGCTCACGCCCTGCGTCATGATCACGAAGATAATGACGGGCACGGTAATGAGGGTGGCGGGCAGCTGCATGATGCCGATCAGCAGCACGGCCAGCGCGAGCAGGCCTGCGCCGGGAATGCCCATCACGATAAAGCCGACGCCGATCAACACCATCTGGATGAACGCGATGCCCACCACGCCCTGGGCGACGGCGCGAATCGTGGCAGTGCAAAGGTCGGCGATTTGCGGGCCGTTTTCCGGGCCGGAAACGCGCGACGCGATCTGCACCATACTGCGATAGCCTGACTCGCCGTGGGCCATGAGAATGCCCGCAACGATCAGGGCTACGAAGAAAATCAGCAGCGCGGCGCCAAGCCCGGTGATCGTGCCGAGCAGCGCAAGGCCAGCCGCCTTCAGTTGCGGCGCGAACCGCTGCACGAGACCGGCGATGTCGGTCGACGCCTGCATCCAGAAGTCGTATACGCGCTGACCGACGATTGGCCAGTGAGCGATCGAGTCGGCGGGAGGCGGGATATGAAACGTGCCGCCCTTCGCGACGCTCATGGCATGTTCGATCGAATCGGCGACGGCGACACCGAGCAGCCAGGTGGGTGCGAGGATCACGGCGAACGCCAGGAGAATGATGAGCGTGGCGATGAGTCCATCCTTGTGAGGGAAGCTGCGCTGCAGCTTCGTTTGCAGCGGATAGAGCGTGACCGCGAGAATCACGGACCACACCATGAGGTCGAGGAACGGGGCGAAGATGCGAAAGCAAAACATCGCCAGGACGGCAATGAGCGCGGCGCGAATCAGGACATCGAGCAAATCCCGGGACTGCGCCTTCGGCGTTGATCTAGTGGGCAGCAGCATCGTTTGTGTCTCCTCGCTGACCGGGCGTGCAATCCAGACGCGCCCAGGCTCCTATCGCGTTCCGGCGAGGCCCGCCGGAATTCCAGGTAGTACGAGAAACTGTCCGCCGACGTTGCGCTCCTTCCTGGCATGACCCCGTGACAGGGAGCACGACTCTACGATGTTTGCAGTCGCCTGTGAGTTGTGCGGAGCGCGTCGTCGAATTGAGTCTATTACACGCACTGAAAAGGGACAATGAACGCGCGGCCCGCTTTGGACCGGCGAAAAAAGTGGTTAGCAGTGCGCTGAAAATGGCGTCATGCGCGGGTTGCGTTTCTGATTCTGATTCTTGTTTGCAGGCCTCAATGCCCCGGACCACTCGAAGGCTCGCAACTGAGAATGAGTCGATCGCCGTCGCCCGCACCGGGAGCCAGTGCGGCGTTGTGGAATTCATGACCGCCGCAGCGCCACTCGGCGAGATAGTCATTGCGACAGCCGTCTGACTGCGCGGCGACCATCGACACCGGATAGCTGCAGGTTCGCAAACCGTCACAGTGCGCGGCGAGATCGCGCGTGACATTGCCGTGTGGCGCGCCGCAGTTGCTGCCGTAAGTGCCGGAGACGATAGCAATCGTCGCTTGATTCGCGGCGCTCGCCGCAGACGGGATAACGAGCCCTCCAAGGCTGACGGCGCCCCATGCGAGCGTGAGGGCGATTGCGGTTGCCTTCATGATGCACCTCCCAGGCCGGCGTTGCGCATGAGCGCTGGCGCGGCCCACCCATCCATGTTTACAGAGTAGTGCGGTAGCGCCGGAGGGCAAGATAGTGCCCGGCGATGGTGCGGGGCTTCGTTGCAGTGCACCAGCAGCAGTCACCTGAAGCACACGATTGGTGGCGCGCAGTCGGTCGCCGTTTCGCGAGCTACGCGCGCTGCGTGGGCCGTGAAACCCGCGCCAGCCGGGCGTTATGCGGGGCGCGCGGTTTGCATGTGGGGCGGGTGGCATACCTATTGCTTTGTCGCTACCGGAGCCAATGACGGCTCCAATGAATTGCATCATCGTCCCGCGGTGCGCGGGATCATTCGATCGTGCGGGGCAACGGCGTCCCGAAGCGGCACTCCACGGCACAGCGTGCGTGGCGGGTGCGCTTCGGGACGCTTTTTTTATGCGCGTCGCACAAACGCCGTGGTTCTGACAAACACCTGGCGATGCGATTTGGACAACTAAAGATGACCATGCGGGAACCGATACCTGACATCTCTGCGGAAATCGTCGGCGAACTGATCAATCTGGCCGGGCGCCAGCGCATGCTCTCGCAGCGCGTGGTCCTGCATGCGCTGCTCGGCTTGCGCGGCGACACGGCCGCGCTCGTCGTCGCGCGCGACTGCCTCGACACGTTCGCGGCTTCGCACACGCGGCTAGTAGACGGTGACGATCATTTTCCCGGCGTGTTCTCGACGGCGTTGCGCGAACTCTACTTCGGCGCGCGCAAGGCCGACGAGCGTATACGCGCGTTCATGCAACTCGCTGCCCACGCGTGCGCGTGCCTCGAGCGCTCAGTCCAATTCGCAGCGGCCGATAGCGGGTGCGAGGCAGCCGTGACGGAACTCACCGCTGCCGCCACGCCGCTGCTCGAACTGTTGCAAGCGCTGACCCAGGCGTACCAGGACGAACTGCGTAGTGTGGAAGCCGCCGCGGCGAAGCGCCAGGCCGGCATTGTCGACGAACTCGCTGCCATTTCACTGCGCGCGAACATCGTCGCGCTCAATGCACGGGTGGCTGCCGCTCGCGCCGGCCAGTTCGGCCGCGAATTCGCGGTGATCACGGCGGAACTCGCGCACGTAATAGGCGAAATGGACAGGCTCGTGCAGGGCGTGGTCGGCAAGCCCGAAACGCACAATAGCGCGCCCGAAAGACATTCTGGATTGCGAAATCAACGGATGCATGCCCGCCTGGCGGGTTGAGATCCACTATTGGGGAGAACCTCGTGAAAGACCTGGTAAGTTCGCTCAAGAGCGGTAACTGGCGCGCGCTCGTCGCGTGCTTCCTGTACTTCGACACCGGCTTCACGGTGTGGGTGATGTTCGGCCCGCTCGCGCCGTTCATCCAGAAGGACATTGCGATGACGCCGGGCGAACTGGGCCTGCTCGTGGCCGTGCCGGTGCTCGGCGCGGCGATTCTGCGCGTGACGCTCGGCAATCTCTATCAGGCCTACGACGGCCGCCGTGTCGCGCTGATGGGCATCGCGCTTTCCGCCATCCCCGCCGCCGTGCTGCTGATGATGCCGGGCACGCCGTCCTATACCTTGCTGCTCGTGCTCGGCGTGCTGCTCGGCGTGGGCGGCGCGAGCTTCGCCGTGGCGCTGCCCATGGCGGGCAGCAACTATCCGCCGAAGGTGCAGGGCCTCGTGCTCGGCCTCGCCGCGGCCGGCAATATTGGCGCCGTGCTCGACGGCTTCCTCTTCCCGGGCCTCGCGAGCCACTATGGATGGGCGCGCGCCACGGGCGCGGCGCTCCCGCTGCTCGCGCTCGCCGCGACGGCAGTGATCTTCTGGGCTCGCGATCTCGGCCAGAAGTCCGGCAGCGCGCCGCAGGCGTTGCGCTCGTTCGGCATCACGCTCGCCGGGTTGATCGCGCTCGTGCTTGCCGTGCATGCAGGCTTGTTCGGCGCGGGCAAGACCGGTGTTCTGCTGCTGCCGGTGCTCGGCGCGCTGCTCGCCATCGCCGTGTTGCCGCGCCACTATCGCGCGGTACTGACCGAAGGCGACACGTGGGTCGTGATGCTCGTGTACAGCATCACGTTCGGCGGCTTCGTCGGCATGTCGTCCTATGTCTCGACGCTGCTGATTTCGCTCTACCAGGTGCCCAAGCTCGAAGCCGGCGTGATGATGTCGCTGCTCGCGCTGACGGGTGCGATGGTGCGCCCGCTCGGCGGCCTGATCGCGGATCGCATTTCGGGCGTGCGCGCACTCGTGGTGCTGCTTGCCGCGATCTCGGTGTGCGACTTCGCATTCGCGCTGTGGATGCCGCCGTTCGCCGCGGGCATTGCGCTGCTCGCCTTCACCTACGTGTGCTTCGGTCTCGGCAACGGCGCGACGTTCCAGCTCGTCCCGCGCCGCTGGCAGGGCCGCACCGGGCTGATGTCGGGCATCATCGGCGCGGCGGGGGGAATCGGCGGCTTCTATCTGCCGGTCATCATGGGCATTGCCAAGGAGAGCACCGGCAGCTACCAGATGGGCTTCGCGACGTTCGGCCTGATCGCGGCGGCCGCATTCGGACTCGTGGTGCTGCATCGCGCACGCTGGCTCGAATGGGCGCTGCCCCAGGAGCCGGCGATGGCCCAGGCCGTCGTGCAGGGCGCCCAGGCGAGCGCAAGCAACTGAGAACTGGGTCGTTAGCAGGATGCGGCCCGCGCGTGAGCGACGGGCCGCCAACGCGTTTACGCGCGTCGACGCAGCTCTTCGATACTCGATTCGTGCGAATGCACGCCGAACGACGCAGGCGAAATCGCGAACGAAGCCGCCTCGCCAATCGCGTTGCCGACGAGGATGATGGCGGGGCTGCCGAGGCCTGCTGCACGAGCATGCGCTGCGATCGTGCCGAGCGTGCCCGTGACGCGCCGCTCGTTCGCGCTGCCCGCCCACTGCACGACGGCGGCGGGCGTCGTTGTGGGCAGCGCGCCCACGAGCGTTGCGCACAGGGACTCGATGCGGCTCATGCCCATATAGATGGCGAGCGTCATGCCCGTCGCGGCGAGCGCCTGCCAGTCCGGTTCGCTGTGGTCGCGCAGATGCGCAGTCACGAAGATCACGCCCTGGCAATGATCGCGATGCGTGAGCGACACGCGGAGTCCCGCCGCTGCCGCGAACGCCGAGGACACCCCGTTCACGATTTCCACCCTCACGCCCGCCCGGCGCAGCGCCGCGAGTTCTTCCCCTGCGCGGCCGAACAGCAGCGCGTCGCCGCCTTTCACCCGCACTACGTGCAAGCCGCGGCGCGCGTAGCGCTGCATCAGCCGCTCGATGAAGGCCTGTGGCGTGGACCGGCAGCCGCCGCGCTTGCCCACGCGGATCACGCGGGCCTGCGGCGCGAGCGTGACGATTTCCGGACTCACGAGATCGTCGAGCAGCACGACGTCGGCGCTCGCGAGCACCTTCGCCGCCTTCAGGGTGAGCAGGTCGAGATCGCCCGGACCTGCGCTCACCAGCGTGACCTTGCCTTCGTTGCCCGTCATCATCGTCGTCTTCCTTTGTATTGGCGCACCGCATGGGCAGCGCCATAAGACAAATGGCGTCCGCTCGCCGCTTGCGACGAGGGGACGCCATTGTCCGGTGTGTTCGAGTCGAGGCGCGAAGCGCGGCCTCAGGTTGCATGCCCGGCAACGTTGCCGGGCGCTCGGGCGCACGCAAGTTCCAGACCAATTTACGCGCGCTCGCGCCGCCCGTCCGTGGGCGCCGGCCACAATCGACGACGCCGCAACCTGCACGCCCAGGGCGCACAGTCAATGTGCTGCAGGGCACCAATCTTGTGCTGGCCTGCATCACGATGCGCGCGCGGGCGTTGTGGCGGACGCCCCGCTCACCAGCCGCCGAACTCCGCCGGACGGGGCGTTTGCACGGAATGCGCGCAGATTGGCACAGTGCTTGCGTATTGCTTCGCAGCAAGTGCCACGCGAATCAATGAGGATTCGGCCGCAAGCAGTAGCGCGGCGCACAAGGGTTTCGTATTCAGGACAACGGCGTCCCCCGAATCTGGCTTCGCGCAAGCTGGAATCGCGGGACGCCTTTTTTATTGGCAGGGGCTCAGCATGGTGCAAGCAACGAACGAAGTGAACAGCTCGGCCGCGATGGAGATCGTCGTCGTCGGCCACGGCATGGTGGGCCACAAATTTCTCGAGTGCATCCTTGCGGACGGCGCGCCCAACGCGCGCGTGACCGTGCTCTGCGAGGAACCGCGCCCCGCGTACGACCGCGTGCACCTCTCCGAATTCTTCGCAGGCAAGTCGGCGGGCGATCTCTCGCTCGTAGCGCCCGGCTTCTTCGATCGCGAGAATGTGCGTCTCGTGCTGAACGCGAAGGCGGTGTCGATCGATCGCGAAGCGCACACCATCGAGGTGTCCAACGGCGAGACGCTTTCGTATGACAAGCTCGTGCTGGCCACCGGCTCCTCGGCGTTCGTGCCGCCCATTGCGGGCAACGATCGCGCCGATTGCTTCGTCTACCGAACCATTGACGATCTCGAAGCGATGCAGGCGCGCGGCGCGAGCGCGAAGTCGGGTGTAGTGGTGGGCGGCGGTCTGCTCGGTCTCGAATGCGCAAAGGCCCTGCGCGACCTGGGCCTCGAGACGCACGTGGTGGAATTCGCGCCGCGCCTGATGGCGGTGCAGGTCGACGACGACGGCGGCCGCATGCTGCGCGGCAAGATCGAAGAACTCGGCGTGAGCGTGCACACGCAGAAGAACACGCTGGCGATCGTGGACGGTAAAACGGCGGACGGCGCAACGGCCGCCAACCGCATGCAGTTCGCCGACGGCACGCACCTCGATGCCGACATGATCGTGTTTTCGGCCGGCATTCGCCCGCGCGACGAAATCGCCCGCGCCTGCGGCCTCGAAATCGGCGCGCGCGGCGGCATCGTGATCGACGACCAGTGCCGTACGAGCGACGCGAACATCTACGCCATCGGCGAATGTGCCCTCTGGCAGGGGCAGATCTTCGGCCTCGTCGCCCCCGGTTACGACATGGCGCGCATCGCCGCCAGGGCGCTGACGGGCGAGGCATCGAGCTTCGCGGGCGCCGACATGAGCACCAAGCTCAAGCTGATGGGCGTGGACGTGGCGAGCATCGGCGACGCGCACGGCAAGACGCCCGGCAGCCGTTCCTACCGCTACGCCGACGAGCGCCGCCAGGTCTACAAGAAGATCGTCGTGTCCGATTGCGGCAAGAAGCTGCTCGGCGCGGTGATGGTGGGCGACGCGAGCGAATACGGCACGCTGCTGCAGATGATGCTCAACGGCATCGAGTTGCCCGAGTCGCCCGAATTCATGATCCTGCCGCAGGCCGACGGCAAGGCCAAGCCCGCGATCGGCGTGGAAGCGCTGCCCGACGCCGCACAGATCTGCTCGTGCAACAACGTGTCGAAGGCGCAAATCTGCGCGGCCGTCCAGGAAGGCGCGACGACCATCGCCGCGGTGAAGGGGGCGTGCAACGCTGGCACGTCGTGCGGCGGCTGCGTGCCGCTCGTCACGCAGATCATGAAGTCGGAGATGAAGCGCCAGGGGCTCGCCGTCAATAATCACCTTTGCGAGCACTTCCACTATTCGCGCCAGGAGCTGTATCACCTCGTGCGCGTGGAAGGCATCAAGACCTTCGGCGAACTGCTCGCGAAGCATGGCAAAGGCCTGGGCTGCGATATCTGCAAGCCGGCCGTGGCCGGGATTCTGGCGTCCTGCTGGAACGAATTCGTGCTGAAGAAGGAGCACGCGAGCCTGCAGGATTCGAACGACTACTACCTCGCCAACATTCAGCGCGACGGCACGTATTCGGTGGTGCCGCGCATGCCGGGCGGCGAGGTCACGCCGGAGGGCCTCATCGCCGTGGGTCAGGTGGCGAAGAAGTACGGCCTGTACACGAAGATCACGGGCGGCCAGCGCGTGGACCTCTTTGGTGCGCGCGTCGAGCAGTTGCCTTTCGTCTGGGAAGAACTGATCGCCGCCGGCTTCGAATCGGGGCACGCATACGGCAAGGCCCTGCGCACCGTGAAGTCGTGCGTGGGCTCGACGTGGTGCCGCTACGGCGTGGGCGACTCGGTGGGCTTCGCGATCGAACTCGAGAACCGCTACAAGGGTCTACGCGCGCCGCACAAGATCAAGTTCGGCGTCTCGGGCTGCACGCGCGAATGCGCGGAGGCGCAAGGCAAGGACGTCGGCATCATCGCCACCGAGAAGGGCTGGAACCTCTACGTGTGCGGCAACGGCGGCATGAAGCCGCGCCATGCGGAACTGCTCGCCGCCGATCTCGATCAGGCTACCCTGGTGCGCTACGTCGATCGTTTCCTCATGTTCTACGTGCGCACGGCCGACCGCCTGCAGCGTACGAGCGTGTGGCGCGACAACCTCGAAGGCGGCCTCGACTATCTGATCGACGTGGTCGTGCACGACAAGCTGGGACTCGGCGCCGAACTCGAAGCGGAAATGCAGCTCGTGGTGGACACCTACGAATGCGAATGGAAGAAGGCCGTGACCGATCCTGAAACGCGTCGCCGCTTTCGCCACTTCGTCAATAGCGATGCGGGCGACCAGCACGTCACCTTCATCGAAGAGCGCGGCCAGATTCGTCCGGCTACGCCCGAGGAGCGCACGCAGGTCCCGCAAGCGGCGCCGCGATACGAGCGACATGAGGCGCTGTCCGGCATTCCCGTCGTCGTCGAAGCCGTCTGATTCCCTTTCATCGAACCGAGGAGTACGAAATGAGCAACGAACATAGTCAAGGCAACTGGGTTCCCGTCTGCACGCTCGACGACATCGTGCCGAACACCGGCGTGTGTGCGCTCGTTAAAGGCGAGCAGGTCGCCGTGTTTCATGTCGACGACGGCGACGCGCGCGTGTACGCCATCGGCAACTACGATCCGAACTCGCACGCGGCCGTGCTCTCCCGCGGGCTCGTGGGCAGCTTTGGCGAGCGCGTCGTGGTGGCCTCGCCCATCTACAAGCATCACTTCGATCTGTCCACTGGCGAGTGCATCGAAGCGCCGCAGCATTCGGTCAATGCGTTTCCCGCGCGCGTGGAAAACGGTCAGGTGTGGATTGCCGCCTGACTGGCCAGGTGCCGACTGAAATGACAAACGCGCGGCGCGCAGGATGCGCCGTGCGCCCCGAATCCGTTTCAAGCTGATATCGATCGACCGCATGAGCAGCGAGAGCGTAAAGAGCGTTTGCCCGTACTGCGGCGTAGGCTGCGGGATGGTCCTGCACGTCGAGGACGGCCAGGTCGCGAAGATTTCTGGCGACGCCGAGCATCCGACCAACTTCGGCCGCCTCTGCACGAAGGGTTCGTCGGCGCACGTGGCGCTGCGCAAGTCGGGGCGCCTCGAGCGTGCCTTCGTGCGCCACGCCCGCGACGAGGACCCGGTGCCGCTGCCGCTCGCGCAGGCGATCGCCGATACGGCGCGCCGGCTGCGCTCGACGCTTGATGCGCACGGCCCCGACGCGCTCTCGTTCTACGTTTCCGGGCAGATGTCGATCGAGGCGCAGTACCTCGTGAACAAGCTCGCCAAAGGCTTCGTGCGCACCAACAATATCGAGTCGAACTCGCGCCTGTGCATGGCGAGCGCGGGCAGCGGCTACAAGCTCTCGCTCGGCGCGGACGGGCCGCCGGGTTCCTATCAGGACTTCGACCGCGCCGACCTCTTCTTCGTGATCGGCGCGAACATGGCGGACTGTCATCCGATCCTGTTCCTGCGCATGATGGAGCGCGTGAAGGCGGGCGCGAAGCTCATCGTCGTGGACCCGCGCCGCACGGCGACCGCCGAGAAGGCGTCGCTGTTCCTGCAGATCGCGCCGGGCACCGATCTCGCGCTGCTCAATGGCCTGCTGCACCTGCTGCACAGGAACGGCCACACCGATGCGGACTTCATTGCACAGCACACCGAAGGATGGGACGCGATGCCCGCGTTCCTCGACGACTACACGCCGGAAAAGGTCGCCGAAATCACGGGTCTCGCCGTCGACGACATTCGCCGCGCTGCGCAGATGATTGGCGAGGCGCCCGAGTGGATGAGCTGCTGGACCATGGGCCTGAACCAGAGCACGCACGGCACATGGAGCACCAACGCGATCTGCAACCTGCATCTCGCGACGGGCAAAATTTGCCGCCCCGGCAGCGGTCCGTTCTCGCTCACGGGACAGCCCAACGCCATGGGCGGGCGCGAGATGGGCTACATGGGACCCGGCTTGCCCGGTCAGCGCACGGTGCTCGCGCAAGAAGACCGCGCGTTCGTCGAAGCGGCGTGGGGCGTGGCGCCCGGCACGCTGCCCGTGAAAGTGGGTGGCGGCACCGTCGACATGTTTTCGCGCATGGCCGCGGGCGAGATCAAGGCGTGCTGGATCATCTGCACGAACCCGGTGGCGAGCGTTGCGAACCGCCAAACGGTGGTGGCGGGCCTGAGGGCTGCCGAACTGGTGATCGCCCAGGACGCTTTTCTGGACACCGAAACGAATCAGTACGCCGACGTGCTGTTGCCCGGCGCGCTCTGGGCCGAGGCCGAGGGCGTGATGATCAACTCCGAGCGCAACATGACGCTCATGCAGCAGGCCGTCGAGCCGCCGGGCGAGGCGCTGCCCGACTGGCAGATCATCGCGCGCGTGGCCTGCGCGATGGGATTTGCGCAGGCGTTCAGCTACGCGAGCGCCGCCGAGGTGTTCGACGAAATCACGCGCTTCGCGAACCCGAAGACGGGCTACGACCTGCGCGGCGCGAGCTACGCGAAATTGCGCGAAACGCCGCTGCAATGGCCCATCGCGCCGGATACCGCGAGCGATCGCAACCCGCTGCGCTATGTGAACGACGGCGTGAGCCAGACGCTCAAGGAAAACGCCGACGGCACGCGTCCCCACATCGCATTCGCCACGCCGCACGGCAAGGGCGTGTTCTTCGCGCGTCCGCATGTTGCGCCTGCCGAACTGCCCGATGGCACGTTCCCGGTCGTATTCAACACGGGTCGCCTGCAGCACCAGTGGCACACCATGACGAAGACCGGCAAGGTGCCGATGCTCAACAAGCTCAACCCGGGCCCGTTCGTCGAGATTCATCCCGAGGATGCCGCCGCGCTCGGCATTGCCGCGAAGGACCGCGTGGAAGTGCGCTCGCGCCGCGGCCGCGTGGTGTTGCCCGCCGTGGTGACCGAGCGTGTGCGTCCCGGCAACTGCTTCGCGCCGATGCACTGGAACGACGTGTATGGCGAGGAGCTTTGCGTGAACGCGGTCACGAGCGACGCGATCGACCCGATTTCCCAGCAGCCCGAACTGAAATTCTGCGCGGTCGCGCTCTCGCGCGTCGGCCCGCCATCCGCGCCGCGCGAGACCGCGCGCGTACCGGATGGCACCGATGCCGCCGTTGCGTCGGGCGCGTTCGACGCCAGCGCGCCGAAAACCGCCAACCCGTCTCAGGAACTCGACATGTCCCGTATCGATGCCTTTTCGACGCTACTCGGTCTCGACGACGTCGCTGCGCCGCAGCTGGACGACGCGCAACGCCAGTATCTCGCGGGCTTTGTCGGCGGCCTGCGCGCGTTGCGGGCGGCCGAGCCCGTTGGCGTGCCCATGCTGCCCGCGCACGCGCCGTTTCCCGCCGACACACGCGTGTGGCTGGACGGACTGCTGGCGGGCCTCTTCAGCCGCGGCGAGCCTGTCGCGCGCACGGCTGCGCTCGCCGTGCCGGGTGCACCGGAAGAAAAGCCGCATGGCGTGCGCATCGCCCATACGCGCCCCAAGGTCGTGCTGCTGTGGGCCTCGCAGACGGGCAACGTCGAATCGCTCGTCGAGCAATACGCGACGCAGCTGATGGAATCGGGCTTCGAGATTCGCACGGCCTGCATGGCCGATTACCCGCTCGGGAGCCTCGCCAAGGTGCAATACGTCCTCCTGATGACGAGCACGTTCGGCGACGGCGACGCGCCCGACAACGGTGCGGCCTTCTGGAGTGCGCTCGCGGCGGACAACGCGCCGCGCCTCGGCTCGCTGCGCTTTTCCGTGCTCGCCTTCGGCGACCGCAACTACGACGCGTTCTGCGGCCACGGGCGCAAGCTCGACGCGCGCCTCGAGGCGCTGGGCGCCACGCGTCTCATGGAGCGCGTGGATTGCGACAGCGAATACCAGAGCGCCGCCGACGCCTGGCTCGAGCGCATTGTCGTGCGCATCAAGCAGGAGGACGCGGCGCTGCACGCGGTGCCCGCCGACGGTTCGATTCCCGAGGTGCTGCCAGGCTGTGCGGCGACGAAGGCACGCCCGGCCGCCTCGAAGCTGCTGAAGAACGTGCGCCTGAACATGAAGGGCGCGACGAAGGACACGCGCTACTTCTCGCTCGCAACGGGCGAGGCGGGCCTCGACTACGAAGCGGGCGACGCGCTCGGCGTGTGGCCCACCAACTGTCCCGCGCTCGTCGACGAGTTGCTGGACCTCACGCGCCTCGCCGCCGACACGCCGGTCGCCGTGAGCGGCCACGGCGAGATGCGCCTCGGCGAGGCGCTCGGCAAGTACTACGAGATCGCGCGCCCGAGCCCCGATGCGCTCGCGTTCATTGCGGCGCGCACGCGCTCGCGGGGCCTCGCCGAGATGCTCGACGATTCACGCAAGGGCGATCTGCGCAACTGGCTGTGGGGCCAGCAGCTCGCCGACGTGCTCCACGAATATCCCGTCGACATGAGCGCGCCCGAACTGCTCGGCATGCTCAAGCGCCTGCAGCCGCGGCTCTATTCGATTTCGTCGAGCCCGAAAGCCCATGCCGGCGAAGTGCATCTGACCGTTTCGGCCGTGCGCTACAACAACGGCCGCCGCGAGCGCAAGGGCGTGGCCTCGACCTTCCTCGCGGACCGCGCGCAGGAGGGCAGCGTCCCGGTGTTCGTGCAGAAGAGCACGCATTTCCGGCCGCCGCGCAACGGCGACGCGCCGATGATCATGGTCGGCCCCGGCACGGGCGTCGCTCCCTTCCGCGCCTTCCTGCACGAGCGGCAGGCGCGCGGCGACACGGGCCGCAACTGGCTCTTCTTCGGCGAGCAGCACGCAGCCACCGACTTCTACTACCGCGACGAACTCGAGCAAATGCGCAAGGACGGCCACCTCGACCGGCTCGACCTCGCGTTTTCGCGCGACCAGAGCGAGAAGGTCTATGTGCAGGACCGCATGCGCGAGCAGGGCGCGCAGCTATGGGGATGGCTGCAGGAAGGGGCGCACCTCTACGTGTGCGGCGATGCGAGCCGCATGGCGAAGGACGTGGATACGGCGCTCAGGGAGGTAGTGGCGGACCATGGCGGCATGAGCGCGGAGGCCGCGCACGACTACGTCAGTGCACTCGGGCGGGACAAGCGTTACCTGCGCGACGTCTATTGAAGGGGCGCGGCGCGGCTTCGGACCGGCGCTGCACGCTCGCCACGCTGCTGCCTTCGGCGGTGCTGCGCGAGCATCGCGGGCTCGTCACGCTGCCGGTCACGCCGGCGTTGCCACAGCGCACCGTCGCGCTGCTCAAGCGGCGGCGGGCATCGAGCACGCTCGCCGCCAACGCGTTTTCGGACGTGCTGCTCGCGTCGATTTCACAGGAAGGCCTGGGCGAAGCCTGAGGCGGCTTTGGGTTTCCTCGTCGGCTCAGGGTTGGTCGGACGAAAGCAGGTTGTGGAAGAAGTCCACGGCGTGCTGGCGCGTCGACATGGTCCCGAGCGTGGCTGCCGGGTCGAGCCCAGAGCGCCGCGCCGTGCCGCTCACGAGACTCTTTTGCAGGTCGTTGAGCGGGCGGGCGAGATTGGTGGCGATGAACCCGGAAGCGGGCGGCGCGGCGATGGCCGGCAGGTCGGTGCGCGGCGCGTCCAGCGTGAGCAGCGGAGCGAGCGTGGGCGCGGCGGCCACGCGCTGGCTCGCGAGCATGTCGGCGGGCGCGATGCCGAGCCAGTCGCGCAGTGTGGCGAGAATCGACGTGTGGTCGTAGGGTGTGGCGCCCGGTGAGCGGAACACGGTGCCCGGTGCGATATACGGCGACACCACGACCGCCGGCACGCGTACGCCGAAGCTGTCGAAGGCGAAGTTCTGGTCGCCGGGATTGCTCGCGGCATCGGGCGCTACGGCGTTGGCGGGCGGCAGCACGTGGTCGTAGGTGCCCCCGTGCTCGTCGTAGGTGATCACCAGCAGCGTTTCGGGCCATGCGGGCGACGTGCTCAACGCGTGCCAGATGTCGTAGAGAAAGCTCTCGCCCGCATAGACGTCGTGTGGCGGGTGCTGGTCGTTGGGGTCGAGCAGAAAGCGCGGCTCGATGAACGAATACTGCGGCAGCGTGTTGTTCTCGCAGTCGGAGACGAAGTTGCTGAAGCGCTGGAAGTTGGCCTTATATTTCGCATCCCATAACGTTGGGAACATGGTGAGCGTGAGCGACGGCGCGACGAGGGCGGCGCTATACACGGCCCAGCTCGTGCCCATGTCGCCCAGCACGTTGAAGATGGTGCGCACTTGCCAGTCGAACGGGTCGGGCGGCGCACCGTTGTCGACGTGGCCGTTCGACGTGCCCGCGTGGGCGAAGGCGCGGTTCGGCCAGGTCTGGCTCGGCACGGGAGCGAACCAGGCGTCGCAGACGGCGTATTCGCGCGCGAGCGTCGAGAGCACCTTCAGCTGATCCGGGCTGTGGCACTGCATGACCTGGCTCGCGTCCGTCGTCGCGGTCGTTTCGTAGTCTTGCACGAAGCCCGACATGGGCGTCGCGCCTGCCGCGTTGCCGAGCAGTTGCACGCGCACGTTCGCGAACGTTTCCTGCGGATCGGGGTCGGGCAGCGTGGCCGTCGAGGCCGGCATGGTGGCGGCGATGGTGCCGCCGGCCTTCGTCGGGTTGCTCAGGCCCATCGTGAGCCCATCGAATGGCCGTTCCGCGCTGGCCGCGGGCAGGAAATGGGTGGGGCTGCTGCCGTTCGTGTACAAGCCGCCAAGCATTGTGTCGAACGATCGGTTCTCGAACATCACGACAACGACGTGCTTGATGTTCTGCAGGGACATGGGCTCTCTCCGTCACGCGGGTTTGACGAAGAATAGTGGTGCAGGCGGGTGGATTCGGCAAGGTTCGGCAACCCTGAGAAAACGGCCGACGCCTTGGGGGTGCCTTCGGGCGTACCAGCTGCACCCCGCGACCGCCGCCGGCCGATCCAGCGGGGCGCCCATCCCTGTGGGATAATGACGAGTTCTGCCCAGAGCGCAGCTCAAGAGGTTGTTCGCAAGGGCGTGCGTGGGGCCCTCAATCCCGTGGCCCGCTTCCTTTCTGCGATTTTTCTTCTACAGCCACAATGCCCGCATACCGTTCCAAAACCTCCACCGCCGGCCGCAACATGGCAGGTGCGCGCTCCCTCTGGCGCGCCACCGGCATGAAAGACGAGGACTTTGCCAAGCCGATCATCGCGGTCGTCAACTCGTTCACCCAGTTCGTTCCCGGCCACGTGCACCTGAAAGACCTCGGCCAGCTCGTTGCGCGCGAAATCGAAGCCGCGGGCGGCGTGGCCAAGGAATTCAACACGATCGCCGTCGATGACGGTATCGCCATGGGCCACGACGGCATGCTGTATTCGCTGCCGAGCCGCGACATCATCGCGGATTCGGTCGAATACATGGTCAACGCGCACTGCGCCGACGCCATGGTCTGCATCTCGAACTGCGACAAGATCACCCCGGGCATGCTCATGGCCGCCATGCGCCTGAACATCCCCGTGATCTTCGTCTCGGGCGGTCCGATGGAAGCGGGCAAGACGCGCCTCGCGAACCCGGTCACGAAGGCCATCGAAGTCAAGAAGCTCGACCTGATCGACGCCATGGTGATCGCGGCCGACACCAAATACTCCGACGCCGAAGTGGCCGAAGTCGAGCGCTCCGCCTGCCCGACCTGCGGTTCGTGCTCGGGCATGTTCACGGCCAACTCGATGAACTGCCTGACCGAGGCGCTGGGCCTCTCGCTGCCGGGCAACGGCACCGTGGTCGCCACGCACGCGGACCGCGAACAGCTCTTCAAGCGCGCCGGCCGCCGCATCGTCGAACTCGCGCACCAGTACTACGAGCAGGAAGACGAGCGCGTGCTGCCGCGCTCGGTGGGCTTCAAGGCGTTCGAAAACGCCATGACGCTCGACATCGCCATGGGCGGCTCGACCAACACCATCCTCCACCTGCTGGCGATTGCGCAGGAAGCGGGCATCGAGTTCGGCATGGCCGACATCGACCGCCTTTCGCGCGTCGTGCCGCAGCTCTGCAAGGTCGCGCCGAACACGAATAAGTACCACATCGAAGACGTGCACCGCGCCGGCGGCATCATGGCGATCCTGGGCGAACTCGAGCGCGCCGGCAAGCTGCACACCGACGTGCCGACCGTGCACACGCCGACGCTCGGCGACGCGCTCGCGCAATGGGATATCACGCGCACCCAGGACGAGGCGGTCAAGACGTTCTACATGGCTGGCCCGGCCGGCGTTCCGTCGCAGGTCGCATTCAGCCAGAACACGCGCTGGCCGAGCCTCGACTCGGACCGCGCCGAAGGCTGCATCCGCTCGTACGAGCACGCGTTCTCGAAGGAAGGCGGCCTCGCCGTGCTGACCGGCAACATCGCGCTCGACGGCTGCGTGGTGAAGACCGCGGGCGTGGACGACAGCATCCTCGTGTTCGAAGGCACGGCTCACGTGACCGAATCGCAGGACGAAGCGGTGGAAAACATCCTCGCCGACAAGGTCAAGGCCGGCGACGTGGTGATCGTGCGCTATGAAGGGCCGAAGGGCGGCCCCGGCATGCAGGAAATGCTCTACCCGACGAGCTACATCAAGTCGAAGGGCCTCGGCAAGGCGTGCGCACTGCTGACCGACGGCCGCTTCTCGGGCGGCACTTCGGGCCTCTCGATCGGCCATTGCTCGCCGGAAGCGGCGGCAGGCGGCGCGATCGGCCTCGTGCGCGACGGCGACAAGATCCGCATCGACATTCCGAACCGCACGATCAACGTGCTGGTCTCGGACGACGAACTCGCGCGCCGCCGCGAAGAGCAGAACGCCAAGGGCTGGAAGCCGGCGAAGGCGCGTCCGCGCAAGGTGTCGGCGGCGCTGAAGGCCTACGCCAAGCTCGTGATGTCGGCAGACAAGGGCGCCGTGCGCGATCTTTCGCTGCTGGATGATTGAGATTGCAACGGGCTTCGCGCCCGTCGATCGGCAGATCAGTAAAGCCGCTCCCCGGAGCGGTTTTTTTTGGCTGGCGCATCACGGATTCGCGGGAAAGGGCCAGGGCGCCGAGGTTCGGTCAAGCCCGGGACTGGACCGTACGTTTGCCTGAAGTTTTCATAACGTTTACGGAGAACTTACCGATCGTGCCCTCGTTTGAAAAATTCTGTAACGCTTCGTAATACTGTGATATGTTTCATGACCTCGACGGCTGGTCGAATCCTCGCAAGAACGTTCGTACCGGTCGTCGAATGACTGTTACTGTTCCGTGACGTCCCGTGTATCGAAGATCGGTGAGTGAGGCAATTTTTTCTAAGGACTGCGATGTATCTGCGCAGCACATTCCACCCTCCAGCATTCGGATCATCATCGGGCGCAAATCGCAACGCCGTCACGGCTGCATCGGTTGCCTCCGCGTTTGAGCCATTCACGAAAACGGATCGCGGTCAATGACACCGATTCCCGAGTTTTTCCAACTCTTGTCCAGGGCTATTCCTGGGAGACGTCCCGATGCCCTGTTCCGGAAGGGGCGCGTGCTCATGTACGCACTGCTTCATCCGTTTGCAGCTCGCGTCTGGTTGAGTGCGCTGGCGGCAAACTCCCTGCTTGCCGAGATTGTCGTCCGTAATCGTCGCTATCTTGAACGCCCCTTTCGCCGCTTCGTCCAGGCGGACATGCGTGCCTGCGCGCGTGCCGAGCTACTGTGCGGACATTTTCGGGTCGTACGGGAACGCTTCGGCGACGATCTGGTGCGCAGCCTCTACCTGAATTCGGAAGACGTGACCTTGGCGTCGAGCGGAAGGTACGCCATCGTCGTGAGCGAGCCGGTACGTTGTTGGCGCGAAGGGTTGCTGAGCGTCGCCTGGCGCGACGTGGTCGATCGCGTCGATCTTGCGTGGGCGACAATCAGTTTCGAGTGGCACGCCGAAGCGGGGAAAATCGGGGCGCTTATCGGCGGCCTGCAAGGACCTTCCGGCGCGGCCAGGGAGCGGGTGCGTGAGGCCACGCGCGAATGCCATGGATTGCGGCCCAAGGCTGCTGTCATGGAGGCTGTCTGCGAATTGTCCAGGATGGCAGGGGTGGACGTGCTGACTGGCGTGACGAAGAAGACGCACGTTACCGACTCCAGGCGGGCTCAGATACACGCGGACTATGATGGCTTCTGGCAGGAATTGGGTGGCGTCGAACGCAATGGGCGATATGTACTGCCGCTTCGCCTGCATCACCGCGACGTCAGCGAGGTTCCGTCGAACCGGCGTGCTGCATTCCGCAGGCGACAGACGCTGATTGCAGATTTACTCGCGCAGATCCCTCGGGCGATGGATGCTGGCCTGATTGAAGAGGTCATGCCGCCGCATCTGGGTCAACCAGATTCGAACAAGCAACTGCTGGATCTTGCTGTGGCTCTGGCAACCGATCGTTGCGACCTGGAGCCGGGCCCTGCTCTCGGAGAGAGCGATCCGACGCGGGACGATCGGCCAGTCGAGCAGAAACTCGCCGCCTGATATCGGCCGTCACAATCAACCGGGCAAAAAAAATCGAGCCTCCCACAGTAGTGTGGGAGGCTCGATTCGTTTGGTGGCACGTCCCCCGCGCAATGCACGGGGGGCGGGGTCCATCCCTTACTTCGCAGCGGCTGCGAGTACGGCGTTGAACGTCGCGCTCGGGCGCATGACTTCAGCGAGCTTCGCGAAGTCAGGCTTGTAGTAGCCGCCGATATCGACCGGCTTGCCCTGAACCGCGGCCAGCTCGCCCACGATCTTCTGCTCGTTCTCGGCCAATGCCTTCGCCAGCGGCGCGAAGTGTGCCGCGAGTTCCGCGTCATCCTTCTGTGCGGCCAGCTCTTGCGCCCAGTACATCGAGAGATAGAACTGGCTGCCGCGGTTGTCCAGCTCGCCGGTCTTCGGCGACGGGCCCTTGTTGTTGTCGAGCAGCTTGCCGGTGGCGGCGTCGAGCGTCTTCGCGAGCAGCTTGGCACGCGCGTTGTTCGTCTTGATGCCGAGGTCTTCCAGCGAAACGGCCAGCGCAAGGAATTCGCCGAGCGAGTCCCAGCGCAGGTGGTCTTCCTGAACCAGCTGCTGCACGTGCTTCGGAGCCGAGCCGCCGGCGCCCGTTTCGTACATGCCGCCGCCCGCCATCAGCGGAACGATCGAGAGCATCTTCGCCGAGGTGCCCAGTTCCATGATCGGGAACAGGTCGGTGAGGTAGTCGCGCAGGATGTTGCCCGTGACCGAGATCGTGTCCAGGCCGCGGATCACGCGCTCGAGCGTGTAACGCATCGCGCGGACTTGCGACATGATCTGGATGTCGAGGCCGGTCAGATCGTAATCCTTCAGGTACGTTTCGACCTTCTTGATCACTTCGTTTTCGTGCGGACGGTACGGGTCGAGCCAGAACACGGCCGGCGTGTTCGAGTTCTTCGCGCGCGTGACGGCAAGCTTGACCCAGTCGCGGATCGGCTCGTCCTTCACGAGGCACATACGCCAGATGTCGCCTTGCTCGACGGGCTGCGTGAGCGCTTCGAGCACTTCGCCCGTGGCGTTGTCGACGATGCGCGCCGTGCCGTCCTGCGGGATTTCGAACGTCTTGTCGTGCGAACCGTACTCTTCAGCCTTCTGCGCCATCAGGCCGACGTTCGGCACCGTGCCCATCGTGCGCGGGTCGAATGCGCCGTTGGTCTTGCAGAAGTTGATGATTTCCTGGTAGATGCGCGCGAACGTGCTTTCCGGAATCAGACACTTCGTGTCGGCCGGGCGGCCGTCGGCGCCCCACATCTTGCCGCCTGCGCGGATCATCGCGGGCATCGAAGCGTCGACGATCACGTCGTTCGGTGCGTGCAGGTTCGAGATGCCCTTGGCCGAGTCGACCATGGCGAGCGCCGGACGGTGCTCGTGGCATGCGTGCATGTCGCGGATGACTTCTTCGCGCTGCGATTCCGGCAGCTTTTCGATCTTCGTGTAGAGATCGACGAGGCCGTTGTTCACGTTCACGCCGAGTTCTTCGAAGAGCTTGGCGTGCTTGGCGAACGCGTCCTTGTAGAACACGCGCACGGCGTGGCCGAACACGATGGGGTGCGAAACCTTCATCATGGTCGCCTTCACGTGCAGCGAGAGCATGACGCCGGTCTTGCGCGCGTCTTCCATCTGGTCTTCGTAGAAGGCCAGCAGGTGCTTCTTGCTCATGAACATGCTGTCGACGATTTCGCCGGCTTGCAGCTTGACCTTCGGCTTGAGCACGATGGTTTCGCCGGCCTTCGTCACGAGCTCCATGCGGACTTCGCGGTCCTTGTCGTTCGTGATCGACTTTTCGCCGTGGTAGAAGTCGCCGTGCTTCATGTGCGCGACGTGGGTGCGCGAAGCCATGCTCCACTCGCCCATGCTGTGCGGGTGCTTCTTCGCGTAGTTCTTGACCGCGAGCGGTGCGCGGCGGTCCGAGTTGCCTTCGCGCAGCACCGGGTTCACAGCCGAGCCGAGGCACTTCGAATAGCGCTTCTGGATAGCCTTTTCTTCGTCGGTCTTCGGATCTTCGGGGAAGTCGGGGACCTTGTAGCCCTTGCCCTGGAGTTCCTTGATCGCGGCGACGAGCTGCGGCACCGATGCGCTGATGTTCGGCAGCTTGATGATGTTCGTTTCCGGCAACTGCGTGAGACGGCCCAGTTCGGCCAGATTGTCCGGCACGCGCTGTTCTTCCGTGAGGAATTCCGGGAACTCGCCGAGGATACGGCCCGCAACGGAGATATCGCTGGTCTCGACGTTCACGCCGGCCGGCGCAGCGAAGGTGCGGATGATCGGCAGAAACGCGCTGGTGGCGAGCAGCGGCGCTTCATCGGTCAGGGTATAGATGATGGTGGGTTGCTGGGTACTCATCGGCTTCTTGGCGGGGTTCAAAAACGGGGTGATAACACCACCGGCTGCGCGCAGTCGGCGAAACACCTGGATTTTGCCTCAATTTGCAGCGGGCTGGGGACCTGGCGTGCCTATATTTCATATCGTGGAAAGCGCTTGCGCAATGTTAATTGACCAGAAAGTCGGCGCGTTTGCCTTGATCGGCTGGCCCTGCGCCGAAAACGTTTCCGTGCCGGAGCCCCGTTCTATAAGGCTTTGCAAGGTGAGACCGACGATTCGGAGATGGCTCTCCGGTTTTGTGGATCGTACCCTTGATTGACTGTCAAGCTGGTAAAGACCCTTGTGAAAAGAGAAGTGAATCGGGGAGTCTTATATAAGAATTTTGTCCTGCGGGCCTCGCCGAAGTCTCTGAAAACGGTTGCCTTGCTAATCAATTCGTGGTTTCATTGCTGCCATGTTCGATCACTGCCTTTACTTCAATTCGTCGGCGCTCGCGCGGTTGGTCGAGCGCGAGTGGAGTGCCGCTTATGCGCCGTTCGGCCTCACACCCGCGCAAGGCTTCGTGCTGCGCGTCGTGCTGGCGAAGCCCGGGTGCCTCGCGAGCGATGTCGCACAAACGCTCGGCATCGCGCGGCCCACTGCGACGCGCCTCGTCGACAACCTGTGCGAGAAGGACTTGCTCGAGCGCCGCCAGGGCGAGGCCGATGGCCGCGAATGGGGACTCTTTCCCACGGCGGGCGGCACGGCGCTCGACGGCCCGATCAACGGCGCGAGCGCCGACGTGGCGCGGCGCCTGCGTGCGCAAGTCGGCCCGGACCTCTTCGAGTCCACGGTCGCCGGCATGCGCAAGATACGCAAGGGACTTGCGTAATGCGTTCGCGCCTTTTTTAAACCTCGAATGATTGTCTTGCTAATCAATAAGGAGAAGAGCGATGAGCGAAGCGGCGCTAAAAGGGACAGGGGAAGAAGCCTGGCGTTGGGCAATCGGCGTGACGATCGCCGCGCTGGCAGTGGGTGGCGTGGTGGCGGCGATTCTCGCGATGCCGCGCGCCGTCCAGGCGAACAACCGCGCGTGCATAACGGCCTACGCCAACGATCTGCACGCGGATCTCGCGGCGTTCGCGCAAGACCCGGCGTGGCAGGCGCAATACGTCGAGGCAATCACGGCGTGCTCGCGTTGAACGGGCACGCCGCGCGCCGCGACGTTACTTGCGGTTCAGGAACGCGAGCAGGTCGGCGTTGACCTGCCCGGCCATCGTCGTACACATGCCGTGCGGGCCGCCCGGGTAAATCTTGAGCGTCGCGTCCTTGACGATCTTCGCGGAAAGCTTGCCCGCGTCGTCTATCGGCACGATCTGGTCGTCGTCGCCGTGCAGGATCAGCGTGGGCACGTCGATCTTCTTGAGATCTTCCGTGTAGTCGACCTCGGAGAACTCATGCACGCAGTCATGCAGCGCGAGGATGCCGCCCCACATGCCCTGCTGCCAGAACGAGTCGATCACGCCCTGCGAGACCTTCGCGCCGCTGCGGTTGTAGCCGTAGAACGGCACGGCCAGGTCCCTGAAGAACTGTGAGCGGTCGTCGATCACGCCCTTGCGGATGCCGTCGAACACCTCCTTGGGCAGACCGCCCGGATTCTTCTCGCTCTTGATCATGATGGGCGGCACCGCGCCGATCAGCACCGCGCCCGAGACGCGCTTCGTGCCGTGGCGGCCGATGTAGCGCGCGACTTCGCCGCCGCCCGTGGAATGGCCAACGAGCGTGGCGTCCTGCACATCGAGCTTGTCGAGCAGGTCGGCCAGATCGTCGGCCCAGGTGTCCATGTCGTTGCCCTTGGCGGGCTGATCGGAGCGGCCGTGGCCGCGGCGGTCGTGCGCGATCGTGCGAAAGCCGTTTTGCACCAGAAAGAGCATTTGAGCGTCCCAGGCGTCGGCGGTAAGCGGCCAGCCGTGGGAGAACACGACGGGCTTGCCGCTGCCCCAATCCTTGTAATAGATCGACGTGCCATCGCGGGTGGTGAAGGTGCTCATGGAAACTCTCCAGTTTCTTTTACAGCATCACAAAGCAGGCAGACGCCGACGCATTGGCGCGCGGTCGCGCTTCGCGCGGCGGTTCGTGGCGGCGTCCAGGGATGGGCAATGCGGGTGGAACGTGCCGGTGCCTGCGCGTCATGCAACGAGGCAGGGAGGACACGTGGGCCAGTATAGAGAGAACCTATGCGCGATGACGTGAAGTTGCGCGCGCCTCGCTGGTGCCGGCAACGATCACATGCGTGTCGTTGGCGCGGCAATCGGGCTTCCTGGCGGGTTGGCCAGTCTGGTCTAGTCGTCTTCCGTCGTCCACCGCACCGACGCGCTGCACCGTTTGAAACTGCGTCGAACGGCGATACGCGATAATCGCCCTTTATCGACTCTCGCCTGACTCGTATGTCGACGCCTGAACCGGTCGCTTCCGGCCAATCCTGGTGGGGCGTGCTCGTCCTGGCGCTTTCGGCCTTCATTTTCAACACGACCGAATTCGTGCCGGTTGCGTTGCTCAGCGCCATTGGGGACAGCCTGCACATGAAGCCGACCGACGTCGGCCTCATGCTGACGATCTACGCGTGGACGGTGGCCGTGGCGTCGCTGCCCTTGATGCTGCTGACACGCAACGTCGAACGCCGCAAGCTGCTGACCTGGATATTCGCGCTCTTCGTCGTCAGCCACATCGTGACCGGCGTAGCGTGGAACTTCACGGTGCTGATGGTGGGCCGAATCGGTATTGCCTTTGCACACGCCATCTTCTGGTCGATTTCCGTCTCGCTGGTGGTGAGGCTCGCGCCGCCCGGCAACAAGAGCCGGGCGCTCGCCATGCTCGGCATGGGAACCTCGATCGCCATGGTGGCGGGCATTCCGCTTGGGCGCGTGATCGGCGAGACGCTCGGCTGGCGGCAGACCTTCTTCGTCATTGCGGGCGCGGCGGCGTTTGCGCTACTCATGCTGCGCGTGATGCTGCCCTTGCTGCCGAGCCAGCAAACGGGCTCGTTCAGCAGCGTGCCCGTGCTGTTCAGAAAGCCGATGCTGGCCTCGCTGTATCTGCTCACGATACTCGTCGTGACCGCGCACTTCACGTCGTACACGTATATCGAGCCCTTCATTCACTCCGTGGGCCACGAAAGCAGTCAACGCATCACCTATATCCTGATTCTGTTCGGCAGTGCCGGTATTCCCGCGGCCATCTTCTTTAACCGGCTTTATCCGCGCGATCCGGCTCAGTTCCTCCAGGTGGCTGTGATCGCCGTGTGTGCGTGCCTGCTCGTGCAGTTTCCCGCCGTGCTGAGCATCATCACGTTGTCCGTTCACACGCTGGTGTGGGGCGGCGCGATCGTTTCCTTCGGCCTTGCCATGCAGGCATGGGTGCTCAAGCTCGCGCCCGAGGCCGCGGACCTCGCGGTCTCGATCTATTCCGGCCTCTATAACGTGGGGATCGGCGCGGGCGCGCTGCTCGGCAACCATATTGCCAATGGCTTCGGCGTGTCGTGGCTCGGCAGTTTCGGCGGCGTGGTGGGTGGTCTTGGGGCTGGAGTATGCTGGTTCGCATTGCGCATGTATGCGCGGGCGCATCCATCCGCGCACTGATACACCGCGTGCGGCGACGAACTCGCGCGCCAACGCTTTCGCGAGGCGTTCACAGTGGCGTCACGGACGGCGTCTCGCCTTCTACGGGAGGAAACGTCAGCTCCACGGCAAAGCCGCCGCCGGCGGGAAACGCAAAGTTCACGCGCCCGCCGTGTGCCTTCATCACCGCCTGCACGATGGCGAGCCCGAGGCCCGAGCCCGTCGCGCGCTCCGCGCCTTCCTGGCCGATGCGCTCGAACGGACGCAACGCGGCGTCCCAGTGTTCGCGTGCGATGCCTTGACCGTTGTCGGTCACGGTTAGCGTGACGGCCGCCGGCGAGGTGCTCACGATGACGACGATATCGTCCGCCTTGCCGTGCAGCAGCGCGTTGTGCAGCACGTTCGACAGCGCTTCCTGCAGGCTCACGGGGTCGCCCGCGATCCAGACCTGCGGCGCGCTGCTTTCGAATGCCACTTTCACGTCGCGTTCGTCGGCGAGCGGAATGGTGCGGCCCAACACTTCTCTGGCGAGCTTCGCGAGGTCCAGGCGCTGCAACGGGACCACTTCCGTGCGATGAATCACCATCGCGTGATTGAGCAACTGGCCGGTGAGCCGGCCCACGTCCGAGCAGGTTGCGCGCAACGCTTCGAGCCGCGCGGCATGGCGCGCGGGATCGGACTCGGTGCTGAGCAATTCGATCTGCGCGTCGAGCCGCGCGATCGGCGTGCGCATCTGGTGCGCGGCGTCGGCGATAAAGCGCTGCATGGCCGTCATGCGTTCGGCGAGCCGGCCGATCAGCCCGTTGATGGCGCCGATCAGCGCGTTGATTTCGCTCGGCGTGTCGTGCGCCACGGGCCGCAGGTCGGCCGGGTCGCGCGCGGCGATGATCTGCTCGATCTGCGCAAGCGGACGCAAGCCGCGCCGGATCGCAAGGCCGCTCGCGCCGATGGCGAGCACGCTCATCAGCAAAATGAGCGTCCAGACCTTGAGGCTCATGTCGTTCGTGAGTTGCTGGCGGGCATGGGTGGTCTGCGCGACCGTGACGAGGGCCCAGCCGGGCGGCCGCGCGTCCGGCATGTAGCGCCCGATGGTCGCCGTGCGCACTCGCTCTCCCTGGTAGCGGGCGTTCGCGAATGTCGGACCCTGGTGCGCGTTCATCGCGCTCTTCGTATCGGCCGGACCGGGAAGATCGCCATAGCCCGCGACGACGAGGCCGCGCGCGTCGACCACTTTGTAGTAGACGACGTCATAGCGCGAGAGCGTGGAGAGCGCGGCCACCGGCGGATTGAGCGCGAGCACGCCGCCCTGCACGTAGAGGTTTTCGGCGACCTGGATGGTTGCGCCCGCAAGCAGCTGATCGTAGGCGCGCTCGGACGCGACGCCCGCGTAATAGCGCGCGATGCCCGCGAGCGCCGCCGCGCCCGACGCCACGACGAGCGCGATGAAGAGCAGCGTGCGCCCGAGCAGCGTTTTCGGGAACCAGTCAAAGCGCGGCAATTTGATATCCCATGCCGCGCGCCGTGCGGATTTCGACCGAACTGCCCTGCAGCTTCTTGCGCACGCGCGTGACGTATTGTTCGACGGCGTTCGCGCTCGGCTCGTTGCCGTAGCTGAACAACTGATTCAGCAGTTCTTCTTTCGGGAAGATGCGTTGCGGACGGCTGGCGAGGATTTCGAGCAGCGCGAACTCCTGGCGCGAAAGCGAAAGCGGTTTGCCGTCGAGTTCGGCAAGCCGGCTGCTGCGGTCGATGGCGAGACCGCCCAGCTTCACCACATCGTTCGCGTGCCCGCTGTTGCGGCGCAGGAGCGCCTGCACGCGCGCTTCGAGTTCGCGGTAGTCGAACGGTTTGACGAGGTAGTCGTCGGCGCCGAGGCCGAGGCCGCTCACGCGGTCGTCGATGGCCGAGCGTGCGGTGAGCAGCAGCACCGGCGTGGTCGAGCCCGACGCACGCAGATGGCGCAGAATCTCGAAGCCGTCCATGGCGGGAAGCATCACGTCGAGCACGACCAGATCGAAACGCTCCACGCCGAGCAGGCTGTTCGCCGTCGCGCCGTTCGCTTCGAGGTCCACCGCGTGACCGAGGCGCGTGAGGCGGCTGCGGACCGCCGCGCCGATTTCCGCGTCGTCCTCTACCACCAGAATGCGCATGATGCCGTTCCTGCCGAAATCTTCATGGGTGCGATTGCGGGTTTTCCCCGAGGTCTACTGTGTGTGTTTCTCAGCATTTTCTCAGACTCGCCCGGTAATCTCGCGAACCATGGAAGATAGCGCGACGTGATTACGACACGAACCAACGGAGACGGCAAGATGCGCGTGAAGTCGCCGCGGCCTTCACCGCGTCGGCGCGCGCTCGTTGCGGCCGGGCTTGGCGCGGCTGCCGTTGCCGCGGGGCTCGCGCCTGCCTGGGTCCGGGCCACACCGCGCACGGTGCGCATTTCCAAGGGCTATGGCCTGCTGTATCTGCCGCTGCTCGTGATGGAAAAGGCGCGCCTGTTCGAGCGCCATGCGGCCCGCCAGGGGCTCGCGGACGTGAGCGTGGAGTGGGTGAGGCTCGACGGCGGCAATTCGGTCGACGACGCCATGATGGCCGGCACGCTCGACTTCGCCGCCGTGGGTGCGCCCGGCTTCATCGAACTGTGGGCGCGGGCGCGCGGCATACCGAACGTCGAGGTGATCGGCATCAGCGGCCTTTCGGCCACGGCGCTCTCGCTCAACACGAACCGGCCGCAGATTGCGACGCTGCGCGACTTCACGGCCGCCGACCGCATTGCGGTGCCCGGTATTCGCACCTCGCTTTCGGCCGTGGTGCTGCAGATGGTGGCGAGCAAGCTGCTAGGGCCGCAGCACTTCGCGCAGCTCGATTCGATCACCGTCGGCTTGCCGCATCCGCAGGCCATGCAGTCGCTGATCCGACGCGAGGGCGGCATCACCGCGCATTTCGCGTCGCCGCCATTTTCGACGCTCGAATTGCAGCAGCCTGGCATCCACCGCGTGGTCAATTCGGTCGACGTGCTCGGGCCGCTCACGCTCGACGTGGTGTTCGCGCCCAAGCGCCTCGTCGATACCGAGCCTGCGCTGGCAAAGGCGTTCCTTCACGCGCTCGACGAGGCGAACCGGATGATTTCGCAGGACAAGGCGGCCGCGGCGCAGATCTATGTCGATTCGTCGGGCTTCGGCGCGTCGCGCGAGCACGTGGTGCAGACGCTCTGCGCGCCGGAGTCGCGCTTTTCGGTCTGGCCCGAGCAGTTGATGGAGTACGTGGATTTTCTGTACATGGTGGGCACGATCAAGGCGAAGCCGCGCACATGGAACGACATGTTCGTGGCGATGCTCGGGGATTTCCGTCCGTCCTAGACATACGCATAGACACAAATAAACGTAGGAGAACAGAGTGAATACAGACTCAACCGTCGATCAACCATCCGTCGAAGAGCGGGATGTCATGTCGAAGATCGCGCGCCGCCTCATGCCGATCCTCGTCGTGATGTTTCTGATTTCGTTCATCGACCGCCAAAACGTCGGCTTCGCGAAGCTGCAGATGGTGCACAGCCTCAACATGACCGAAACGGCGTTCGGCCTTGCGTCGTCGCTGTTCTTTATCGGCTATCTGCTGTTCGAAGTGCCCAGCACGCTCGCGCTGCACCGCTTCGGCGCGCGCGTGTGGCTCGCGCGCATCATGCTCACCTGGGGCGTGATCACGGTGCTGATGGGCTTCACCACCTCGATGCAGGTGTTCTGCGGCCTGCGCCTCGCGCTGGGCGTCGCCGAAGCCGGCTTCTATCCCGGCGTGATCTACTACCTCACGCTGTGGTTTCCGCAAAGCTATCGTGCGCGTGTGCTCGGCATCTTCACGCTGGGCAGCGCGCTCGCCAATATGCTGGGCTCGCTCGTGGGCGGCTGGCTGCTGAGTCTCAATGGCGTATGGGGCCTCGCCGGCTGGCAGTGGGTGTTCATCGCCACGGGCCTGCCCGCCGTGCTGGTCGGCATCGCCGTGTTCAGGCTGCTGCCGGCGTCGTACCAGGAAGCGCGCTTTCTGCACGATCGCGAAAAGCAGATCGTGGCGGCCGCGCACGAGCGGGAGAAGCCCGAGCACGCCGAACACTCGCAGCCCTGGAAGGCGCTGCTCGATCCGCGCGTGATGCTGTTCGCGGCAACCTATATGCTGATGTCGACGTCGCTCTACGGCGTGACCTACTGGCTGCCCACGCTCGTGAAGTCGTTTGGCGTGTCGAGCAGCGTGAACGGGCTGTTGAGCATGCTGCCGTGGGCGCTGGCAGTGCTGCTGCTGCTGTGGCTGCCATCGAAGCTGCGCCGCGCGAAAAGCATTCTGCGCGCGATGGCGATCGTCGCGGCGCTAGGCACGCTGGGTTTCCTGCTGAGTCTCCTGCTGCCTTCCACACCGCTGCGCTTCATCGCGCTCGTGTTCGGCGGCGCGTGCATTCCGCTGCTGTACCCGTGCTTCTGGTCGATGCCGCCGCGCTACTTCACCGGCGCGCGGGCTGCCGCAAGCGTGGCGGCGATCAACTCGATCGGCAATCTCGGCGGCTTCTTCGGCCAGAACCTCATGCCGCTGGCGGGCAAGCTCACGGGTACCGCATTCGGTCCGATGATCGTGCCGATCGTGTGCCTCGCGGTGCTCGGTCTCGGCGTCGTGGTGGCGTGGGGACGTTCAGGGCGCGCCATCGAGGGCGTGCCGGCTTGACGCGGGCCACTCGTCGCGTTCATCGGGCCGGAAAGCGATCGCGATTGTATTTCTCGCCGTAACAGTGAATTCAATCTATGGGCATAGACTTTCGATAGGGCACCCCTAAAATCCACTGTCATATGTGAGCGTATTGCGACGCTCGATCATGAGAGGGATTCATGCAGCAGATTTTCAAGGGGACGGCCAGACTTGCGGACGTGGCAAGCCGGTCTTGGCCCAGGGTCGCCGTATCGCTGGTCGCCGCGTGCACGGTGCTGGCGGGTTGCGCGTCGGCCAGCGACGTCACCACGGCGGACAAGTCGGGCACGTTCGTCGTTTCGGCTTCCGCAACGGGCGGCCGACTCGCGTGGGCCCGCGCCCACAAGCGCGCGGTGAGCGAAGCGAACGACTACTGCGAGAGCCGCGGCATGCAGACGAGTCTCGGCATGGAGCACACCGAAGGCATCGAGGCGCTGCAGCAGCAGGCCTCCGTCATCCGCTTCGAATGTCATCCCAAGCTTTGAGGCCCGCGCCTCAGCGAATCACGAACGTTTCCCTGCGAGCCCCGTACCACTTCGTGACTTCGGAGTGCGCGGTCAATCTGGATGACTTCAGAATCGGGCTCGTGACGCGATACAGCCGGTCCGGGTCGGGCCCATACATGTAGAGATAGCCGTCGTTGCCGTCGATGTGAATTTCGGTTTCGCCGAGTTCGCCGGCATCGGCGCGCTTGATGGCGCCAGCCAGCCGCTGTTCGAGCGCATGAATCTGCGGGCGGTCTTTCGGGTAGTAGTCGAAATGGACCATCATGGCCGGCCCCGGCGGCTTCTGCGCCGGTTGTGCGGCGGCGCTCCCCGCGGCGAGTGCGATGCCCAGCAGCGTGGCGAGTGTTTTCCGGATTTTCGACATGGGGATGGCGTCCGCGAGCGAAGCTGCGATGTTCGCATAACGAAGGGGCGGCGTGGGGCGGCGGTGCCTCGCGGCGGTGCGCTCACAACAGCGGCAGCGTGAGCCGAATGTGCTCGGCGAACGCCGCCGTGAGGAGCGACGGCCGCTTGCGTCCGAACTTGATCGTAATGCCCACGGCCGGCAAGGGCGGCAGCGCGGGATCGCCATTGAGAATCGCCAGATCCGCCGGAACGGCCGTTTGTGTCATGACGGCGAAGGCCTGGCCCGAACGCACGAGCGCGGTGAGACCGGCGAGGCTGCTGCTCGCATACGCGACGCGGTAGGCGCGGCCCATCCTCTCCAACGCTTCACAGGCTGCGATGTGATCGAGGGTGTCCGGATCGGAGAGCGCGAGCGGCAGCGGATCGACATGGGCGGAATCGAGTCCGGGCGAGCCGATCCAGACCAGCTGCTCGCGGCGAATGATCTCGTCGTGCGGGCCGCTTGCGTTGGCGGACCCGATGGCGGTCAAAGGCAGCGATACCAGGGCGAGATCGACCGCACGCTTGTCGAGCTGTTCGAGAAGGCGCGGCGTGGGAACGCATACGACTTCCACGAGCGCATTTGGATGCTGGCCCGAAAACCGGCGCAGCAAGGAGGGCAGAAATACGGCCGCATAGTCGTCCGGGCAGCCGAAGCGCAGGGTGCCCGACAAGCCCGTGCCGCACAGGTCGGCCATGGCCTCGTCGTGCAGGCGCAGAATGCGCTGGGCGTGCACCAGCAGGCGCTCGCCGGGGCTCGTCAGCGCAACGCCGCGGCCGGTGCGCTGAAGCAACGGCTGATCGACGATCTCCTCGAGCCGCTTGATCTGCTGACTCAGCGCCGACTGGGTGCGGCCCACGCGTTCGGCCGCGCGGCTTATCGAGCGCACCTCGGCGATAACCGAGAACGAACGCAGCAGATCGATTTCCAGCGGTCGGCTCACGATATTAGACCCTCTTCTAGCTTGCATAAGAACTATTCGATTCAATAAAACCAGAGCGCCGCCTAGACTGCAAGGAAAACCCGCAAAACCCGCTACCCGACGAGGAGAAGCCCGTGTCCAGGAACGACGACGAACAGTTTTGGCGCAACGCGAGACAGCATCTGATCCGCTATGGCGGCACGTTCGAGCCGATGATCATCGAGCGCGCCCAGGGCAGCTTCGTCTACGACGCGGACGACCGGCCGATTCTCGACTTCACTTCGGGACAGATGAGCGCGGTGCTCGGTCACAGCCACCCGGAAATCGTCTCGGTCGTCAACGAATACGCGGGCAAGCTGGACCACCTGTTCAGCGGCATGCTCTCGCGGCCCGTGGTCGAACTGGCCACGCGTCTCGCCGACGTCACGCCCGCCGGGCTCGACCGGGCGCTGCTGCTGAGCACCGGCGCGGAGTCGAACGAGGCCGCCATCCGCATGGCGAAGCTCGTCACGGGCAAATTCGAAATCGTGGGCTTTGCGCAGTCGTGGCACGGCATGACGGGCGGCGCGGCTTCGGCCACCTATAGCGCAGGGCGCAAGGGCGTCGGCCCCGCAGCGGTGGGCTCCTATGCGATTCCCGCGCCGTTCACGTACCGGCCGCGCTTCGAGCGCAACGGGCAATACGATTACCTCGCGGAACTCGACTACGCGTTCGATCTCATCGACCGCCAGTCGAGCGGCAATCTTGCGGCCTTCATCGCGGAGCCGATCCTGAGTTCGGGCGGCATCATCGAACTGCCGCCCGGCTATATGGCCGCGCTCAAGCGCAAATGCGAAGAGCGCGGCATGCTGCTGATTCTGGACGAGGCGCAAACGGGCGTCGGGCGCACCGGTACGATGTTCGCGTGCGAGCACGACGGCGTGACGCCCGACATTCTCACGCTATCGAAAACACTCGGCGCCGGATTGCCGCTCGCGGCCGTGGTCACGTCCGCGCAGATCGAGGAAGCCGCGCACGAACGGGGCTTCCTGTTCTACACGACGCATGTGTCCGATCCGCTTCCTGCTGCGGTCGGCCTGCGGGTGCTGGACGTCGTGGCGCGCGACGGACTCGTTGCGCGCGCAAATATCATGGGCGGCCGTTTGAGGCGCGGGCTGCTGGATCTGATGGAGCGCTTCGAATGCATCGGCGACATTCGGGGGCGCGGGCTGCTGCTCGGCCTCGAGATCGTCAAGGACCGCCGCACGAAGGAGCCCGCCGACGGCCTTGGCGCGAAAATCACGCGCGAGTGCATGAAGCTCGGGCTCAGCATGAACATCGTGCAGTTGCCGGGCATGGGCGGCGTGTTTCGCATTGCACCGCCGCTGACCGTGAGCGAGCAGGAGATCGATCTCGGCGTGGAGTTGCTGGGGCAGGCGATCGAGCGCTCCCTCTGAGGACCAGGGTCGTCGCGGCTAGGCCTTGCCGCGCGACCCGGCCGTGCTCACTTGAGGCTTCGCGAGCGCACGTGCGACGAGCGGCGTGGACATGACGATGGACGTGCGCGTCTCGCCGTAGAGATTGATGCGCTGGATCAGGCGCTCCAGGTCGGCCACGCTCGTCGCGACGAGGCGAATGACATAGGAGTCCGCACCGGTCACGTGATGGCATTCGAGCACCTCGGCAATCGTGCCGAGCAGCTTGAGAAACTTCGCTTTCGCGGATTGGGGCACCGTGATGCCGATCAGGGCCGAGATCGGATAGCCGGCGGCGGCCGGATTCACGCGCGCCGTGTAGCCTTCGATCACGCCGGTCTCTTCGAGACGTCTCACGCGCTCCGTGACCGCAGGCACCGAGAGATGCACCTGGCGCGCAAGCTCGGTGTAGGTCGTGCGGCCGTTTTCCTGCAGCAGCGCCAGTACTTTCCAGTCCAGATCGTCCATCATGGCGAAATGTTTAAGGTGAAAGGCCGATTTTCCCTTAAATCCCGGCTTCTGCGGATACTCTTCGCGGTCTACGATAGTCCCCTATAGAACACGCATTGCGGAGAGAGGGGACATGTTGTTCGTCAAAGCCGTGGCGATGGGGTTTTGCATCGCCGCACCGGTCGGGGCCATCGGCATGCTGTGCATCCAGCGCAGCCTGAGCCGCGGTTTTTACTCCGGCTTCGCAACCGGCATTGGCGCTGCGTGCGCCGATGCGTTTTATGGCTTGCTCGGCGCGCTCGGCGTGGCCGGTATCGTCACGGCGCTGCCGATGCTGACGGTGGTCTTGAAGTCGGCGGGCGGGGCATTTCTGGTGTGGATGGCGTGGACCATCGCACGCGCGTCGTCGACCGCGCCGGCCGCCGTACAGGAGACGCAGCGCAGCCCTGTCGCGCGGGATTTCCTCACGACGTTTGCACTGACGCTCTCGAACCCTCTGACCATTTTTTCGTTCATTGCCGCGTTTGCCTCGCTCGGGCCATTACCGCCCATGCCAGGCGAGCAGGGGGCGCCGGGAGGGTTTTCGATGGCGCTGATGGTGACTATGGTGACGGGCGTGTTCGCGGGCTCGGCCGTGTGGTGGCTGTTCCTGAGCGGCGTGACGTCCGCGTTGCGTACGAAGCTGCCACTCGCGTTCACGCGGGGCATCTCCCTTTTTTCCGCCGTGGCGATTGCCGCGTTTGGCGTGGTTCAGATGGTGACCGGTCTCGTGCGGCTCGCTTAAGACGTCGTTTCGAAACGTTCGAGGGCTTGCGCCACTTCCTCGATGTAGGCGTCCGTCATTGCGCAGTCCGCGAGCGCCTGCCTGAGCCGGAACACATATTCCGCGTTGCTGCCGAGCGGCCCATGCGCTTGGGCTATCGCACGCGCGGCAGTCGCGGGGCTCGAATCAGCCTCGTATTGTCGCGGGCAGGTGTTCGCCACGAAGGCGAGGGCGTGCCGCGTCTCGCCCGTCGTGAGCGTCACCGAGGTCCAGGCGGGCGTGTAGGCGCCCGTCAGCATCTCGCGGGTCCAGAGGATGTGCAACTCTTCGTCGAGCGTGGCCGCATCGAGCCGCAGCACCACGCCTTGGGTATGGCCGCCGCGCTCCAGCGCGAGCATGCGGCCGGGGCACTGCGGCGTGCCGCGCCCGCCGAACAGGCGGATGCAAAAGCTCCTGCGCCAGCCGTGCAGCGTGGCGTGCGCGCGCCGGTCGAAGTGCGAGAGCGGATTCCACATGAGCGAACCGTAGCCGAACACCCAGACCTCTTCGCCGGCGGGGCGCTTCGCCATCGTTTCGGCGAGCGACTGGGCGATCTGGGCTTGCGTCCAGAGAATTTCCGGCGGGAGATGGCTGAAACTCTCGAGAAACGCGCCGGAGCGAATGGCGTCCCTGTTTAGCATGGCGTTGACGGGTCGGTGGAGGCTACGTGACCAAGTATGCGGTCGGCGCGGGTGGGGATAAAGTGGCTGGAGCGCGATGCTGCGTTCAACTGAGGGCGACAATCGGGGCGGGGCGCTCTTGTCCCCTCCGCACTTCCCCCAGGATCGCGCCGCCAGGCGCGTGCGGGTTATGAAGTGCTGCTCGCGTTGAGCGACTATAGCGCGTCGAACGAAGAGCGCCTGCTCGATACGGTATTGAGCCGCCGCCCCGAAGGCGTGCTGCTAACGGGACTACGCAAGCGGCCGCGCTCATGCCCGGCGCGGTCGCTTGAATCCAGCGCTCAATGCCCCAGACCGCTCGCCGCGATCTGCTGCTCGACGTACTGCGCGAACAGCGAATGCGTGTGCGTGGTCGGGTGAAGGTCGTCGGCGAACATATAGGTTTGGTCCGCATGGGCCGAGACGTAGGTGACGGGCGAGCAGAGCAGCGAGGTGTTGTCCGGCGTTTTCGAAGGGTCGCACGCCTGGGCCGTGTTGGACACGGTAAACCCGTTCGTCTGGAAGTTCGCGACGAGCTGCGTGATCCAGGTGTAGGAATCGATTTCGATGACCTTGCCTTGCAGGCCATCCGTCTGCAACGCGCCGTTCAATGTCGAGTTGAAGAGCTGCGATAGCTGGGTCAGGTTCGCGCCGCCGTCGGCCGAGGTGATGCCCTTGGGCGAGAGGCCGACGTTCGGCACGTTGATCACCACGACATGTGTGGCGCCGGCCTGCACGATCTGCCCGACGACTTGTGCGAGCGTCGTGGCGGCAGTCTGCACGACGGTATTGGCTGTCGGCGGGTTGCCGGCGCGCAGCACGTCGTTCGCGCCTGCCCACACCAGCACGAGCTGACCGGAGTTGAAGGTGCCGTGAGCGGAGATATAGCTCGACACCTGCTGATTGACCGGCATTTCGATGTTGCCGATCACGTCCGAGAGGAAGTCGTACTGGTTCGCCGGCGTGGCGACCGTCGAGCCGCCCTCTGCGTAGCCGAAGCCGCCTTGCGCGCTCAGCTTGTGATCGAGGCCGACCGTGTATGCGGCGTTCAGGGTGTCCCCATAATATTGCGCGACGTCCTGGGACCAGACCTGACCGGGGTTGGTCGTGAACCGCCCGCCGCCTGCGGCGCTCGCAAGCGGCGCGTAGGTCCCGACGTCGGAAAGACTGTCGCCGAACGAGACGACTTGCAGCTTGACGCCGCCAGCCGGCGTGCTCGTGCCGGGGTTCGAGCCGCTACCGCCTCCTCCGCCACCGCCGCCGCCGCAAGCCGCGAGCAGGTAAATCAGTCCGGCGGAAATTGCCACCCGGATCCGGGTATCGATCGTTGCCATTGTGCCCCCTTACCGCTTGACGCGATTGCACCCGCGACCGGATAGGGCGGGCCTAAGTGGGCTAGCAAAAACAATGCGCGCAGCCTACAAATAGCTGACTGGAAGGCGCGTGAGGCGTTACAGAGCCAGCATTTCGAGCCGGTTGCCGCCCAGCGCCTTCGCGCTGTAGAGCGCGGCGTCGGCGGCAGCCAGCAGGTCGGAGAGCGTGGACGCTTCCTGACCATGTTGCGCCAGGCCGATGCTCACCGTGGCGCGTATGGCGATGCCATCGACCTTGTTCATGGGTGTTTGAGCGAAACGCCTGGCGATCGCTTCGCCCACCGCTTTGGCGCGCACGCGGTCATGGCCTGGCAGCAGGGCGGCGAACTCTTCACCGCCTATGCGCGCGAGGATCGCCTCGGGTCCCACGGCGCTGCGGGCAATGTCCGCGAACGTCTTGAGGACTTCGTCGCCGGTCTTGTGGCCGTAGCGATCGTTGATGGTCTTGAAGTGGTCGAGATCGAAGGCAAGCAGCGAAACCGGCTGACGCGCCCCGGGCTGACGCGTCCCGATCTCGTTCATCACGCGCTCGCCTTCTTCGAAGAAGCAGCGGCGGTTGCCAAGGCGGGTCAGGTAGTCCGTTTGAGACTCGCGCAACAACTGCCCATGCGTTTCTTCGCGTACCAGCTTGATCAGGGCCATGGGCAGAATGATCGAATACAGCACGCCTTCATACATCGTGATCTTGCTGACGAGCGCGACGAAGCCGCCCCCATAGCGGCTGCCCAGCAACGGCAGGACAAACGTCCTGAACAGGTAAAAGAGTGCGTGGACTCCGGTGACGAACGTCGCGACGTGGCGCGATTGGCCCCCTTTCATGCCGTCGCCGCGCAGCAGCTCGCGCGAGGTCATGGCGCTTACCAGTGCAATAGGAAACGCGCTCGCGTAGTACCACATGGCCTGCGGATGCCGTGCGCCCCATGTGGCCCATGTCAGTGCGATCAACGCGAGCAGGGCGAACGAGGCCGCCCGGTAGTGCCGCCCGTTCAGCGTCGCGACGCCATGCAGGACCAGCAGATAGCCGGCCATCATGACGAGGTTGCTCAGAGCGGCGCCCCAAACCCCTGGCAGATCGGCGCGCACGAGCACCGCGGCGCAGCCGGCTGCGAGGGTCGCGTAGCCCCCGGCCAGGACCCGCAATGCCTTGCTGCGCGCGGGATGCGTACGATGCTCCCAGAGCGTCATCAGGGAACTGGCTAGCAGGGTCCCGATCAGGAGGAAGTAGATGGTAAGTAGATCGACGTGCATCGCTGGCGTGAGGCTTCTACACCGGTACATCGCGGCGAACGCGCATTTTACGCCGAAACCTAATAGTGCGATGCCCGGTCCCTGATTGTCCGTTACGTGCCCCTGGCGGTGCCCCAGCGGCTTCACGCGTCGCGCCACGCCTCGATGCGTTCTGTATCGAGCCCGAACGGGTCGTGCGCGCGGCTCACTTGCGCAGGAGTGCGATGGAGTTTTTTGTTGTGCTCTGAGTGCTTTGGCCTTTTCTTGTTTTCGCGGCATGCCGACGCGAAAACAAGAAAAGGCCAAAACAGAAAAAGGCGAAAAACCAACAAGGCTAAGGATAATCCTGCATGGCAAGCCAATGCCGAATCATCCTTGCCTGATCGGCATCGAGCGACTTGAGCACCTGCTCAGCGGGCTCCCGCCGCAACGCCTCAACCACAGGCGCCAGCGCAGCATCGCAAAGATGCCAGATCCCCAGCGGCTGGTCCGGACTAGCGACCACATCCGCTTCGGCAATCATGCCGCCATCAATCACGGGCGCACGCCCCACATTCAACTCGTTGAAATCCGCGCTCACATGCGCGGGACGGTCGTCAGGCCATGCCCCACGCGTTTGCCAGAATGGCTGCGTAGTCCACCGCTGTTCGAGCGCGTAGACATCGCGCCCGGTGCGCGCGAAGCGCATGAACAACTGCTCGATGCGCTGCTGATGAAAGCGCAGCGCGAGCGGCGCTCGCTCGGGCCGTGCGAGTAGCGTATGGATCACCGCGGGCGCCTGCAACGCGGAGGTCAGCGACTGGAACACGCCGTTGCCCGCGAGTGGATCGACGGCCATGGCTGCGTCGCCCACGCGCAGCCAGTTGTGGCCGCCAGTACGGCCGCACAGCGTGGCAGTGCTGCTGCGAGCGTAGAGGCGCGCGTCGGTCGCGGCGTCGCCCGCGAAGAAGTCGCTGGCAAGCGGCGAATGCCGCATGCGCTCGCAAAATGTGAGCAGTTCATCGCGCTGCGGCAGTTCGGGGTTCGTGACGTCCAGCGTCAATTGCCAGTAGCAGCGGCCGTCGCCCAGACGCGCCATCCATGCCCATCCGCCAGGCAGGCTTTCCACCGCGGTGGCTGATGCGCCCCCGCGGCCCTTCCATACGTTCAGCAGGCTCACGGTTTGCGGGCCGCGCGTGGCGTCGCGCAACAGCGGCGCGAGGCGCCCGCGCGCTTCGACCAGAAAGTCCGCGCGTAGCGTGAGCGGTCCGTCGGCGGTTTCGATCATGAGATCGTGACCCGCCGATGAGGAATGCAGCGAGCGCACATTCGCCTCGATCACGTCCACGCCCGCGCTGCACAGGTCCTCGCGCAGGGCCGCATCGAATACGCGCCGGTCCACGAGAAATTCTGCGTCGAGCGTTTGCAACGCGCCGTTCCAGAGCGTGGTGCGCACGCACGGTCCTTCGCCGCAACTGGCTGCGCGATGCAGGCCCGCACGGCGCAGCGCTTCGATTGCACGTGCCGACAAGGCTTCGGCCGCGTCGAAGCGGCGCCAGTCGCTTACCACCTCCACGCGATAATCGAGCCCCGCGAGCGCACGCGCAACGGCTGCGCCCGCTGGCCCCGCGCCAAGCACGACGATGCTGGCGGCATTCATGACGCGCGCGCTCGCGAAGGCACACACGCGTGTACGCTCGCAAACATGATGTGCGTGGCGGCATGAAGGTGAGGGAGGTAACCGTGCATGCTGTCCCCCGTGGAATCATGGCGCATCGCTTTGCGACCCCTGCGCTGCGCTCGAAAGGAGTGAAACCTAATCTGGCATAGATGCCGCGATAAAGCTATCCGGTCAAAGGAGGATTTCAGTAGCGGAAATCCCGCATTCCGATGCGCAATGCGTATGAACGATCGTGCGCTGTAATTGCTTTGCGAATTGGCGATGCATGCCGGATAGCGGCACGCATTGATCGTCTGTATTCCTCACAAGGATGCTTCGGTGTAACGAGGCAAAGCGGGGCAGCGCGTGGTTGTGGCTAGCGCGGCGGCGCTGCGGACGTATTTGCAGGAATGCCATCCTGCCATGCGCTCCAGTGCGCGACGATGGTCTGCACGAGAGGATGTCCCGCGCGATAGAGATTTTCCAACGCGATGGCGAAGCCGCCCTGGCTCGCATAGTTGAGCAGATTCGCCGCGTTCGATTCTCCTGCATACGGACGATCGAAGTCCGAGCCCGCGCGCAGCACGGCCACACGATCGAGGTCCACGCGTTGCGCACGCGCCGCGCGGCTCAGTGCTTCGAACGTGGCGTTGTCCTCCTGCTGCGTCATGCAGTAAACGCCTTGGCCACCCGTCAACTGGCGCGTGAACTCGCTCGCCCTCGCGCCGAGCGCCTTGCCCGACCACCAGGTATCGTCGGCGACCGAATCGCAGCGGATCACCGTAGGCGGCCGGTTCGCGGGAGCGTAAGCATATTTCGCGCGCGCGGCCTGGGCCTGCGCGCTATCGGCGAGCGTCACGTCGCGCGAGATCGCCCAGGCGGCCGAGGTGAGCCTCGGATTCAAGTGGAACACTTCGGTGCGGTAATCGAGTGCGGGCTTGTCGTCAGGGCCTTTCGTATTGATGCCGAGATAGCCGGTGCGCCAGCCGCGCGGGCGGCCGTCGCCGTCGATCTCCCACTGCAGGCCGAAATCGACGAGCCAGTCCGACCAGGCCGCCGAGCCGATCGTGCCGTGCCCGGGGTTCACACCCGCAATGCCCGCGATGAGGAAGTAGGTCTTGCGCAGGTCGAACTGCGGCGCGAAGGCGAGGGCCATCATCGAAGCGGCGGCATTCGCATGGCCCATGCCGGTCGTCATCACGCAGACATCGTCGGCATTGCATTGCACAGCGGGATAGTCGGGCGAGAGGCCCGCGATTGTCACGGACTCCCAGGGACCGAGGCGCTCGAGCCATGTCTTCGCTTCGGGTGCGAACATCGTCACGATCATGACTTTCACCGGGCGTCCGTGTGCGGCGGCGCCCGCTTGTGCGAAGGCCGCGGGTTGCGCAGAAAGCGTTCCGGTGTTCTGTTGCCCTGGACGTGGCTGCGATGCACAGGCAGCGAGCGCCAGCGCGGCGCAGAGGAACGTGAGGCGGGTTCGCATTGCGCAACTCCTTTTCCTTATACGCGTAACAGGCGGCACGATTGATCGGGCGAATGTTCAGGAAAATACGCTCGACTATGACAGTTTTGCGAAGACGCGGCGCCTCGCAGGGCGCTGTTGCCCTTGTGCGCCACGCAAAGCGCATTTTCGCGCCAAGTTCCTATACTTCGACTAACGCGCCCGACGAGGCAGCCTCGCCAACACGAAGCGACAAGGCCGCGCGGCCCCCGGGCCCGCATGCGGCAGCATCAGGAGGGAGACATGGGACAATCCGCATCCGCATCCGCGGCGCACGGGCACCTTGGCGACTCCGGCCCGCATCGTCCGGCGCTTCCCGCGCTCGCGCTGGCCGCGCTCGGCGTGGTCTACGGCGACATCGGCACGAGCCCGCTCTACACGCTCGCCACCGTGTTCGATCCCGGCAACGGCCTTGCCGTCAATGCTTTCAACATCGTAGGTATCGTCTCGCTGATTTTCTGGTCGCTCATGATCGTCGTTTCGCTCAAGTACGTTGCGCTCATCCTGCGCGCGAACAATCACGGCGAGGGCGGCATCATGGCGCTGCTCGCACTCGCAGCTTCCTCGGTGGCGTCACGGCCGCATCTGCGTGCCACGCTGCTCGTGATCGGCGTGATGGGCGCGGCGCTCTTCTTCGGTGACAGCGTGATCACGCCGGCCATCTCGGTGCTGAGCGCCGTAGAAGGCCTCGAAGTGGCCGAACCCGGGCTCAAGACCTACGTGATTCCGGTGACGCTTACGGCGATCATCGTCCTGTTCGTCACGCAAAAGCACGGCACGGGTGGCATCGGCGCCGTGTTCGGTCCGGTGATGGTGCTGTGGTTCATCGTGATCGCTGCGGCGGGTGTGGCCAACATCGCCTCCGCGCCGGCCGTGCTGTTCGCGCTCGATCCGCGCGAGGGCATCGCGTTTTGCCTGCATCACCGCTGGCTCGCCTTCGTCGCGCTAGGCGCGGTCGTGCTCTCGCTCACGGGCGCCGAAGCGCTCTATGCCGACATGGGCCACTTCGGCAAACAGCCTATTCGCCTCACGTGGTTCGGCCTGGTGTTTCCCGCGCTCGCGCTCAATTACCTCGGGCAGGGCGCGCTGCTGCTGGCCAACCCAGGCGCCGTGCAAAACCCGTTCTACCGGCTTTTCCCGCAATGGTCGATCGTGCCGATGATCGTGCTTGCGACCGTCGCCACCGTCATCGCTTCGCAGGCCGTGATTTCGGGCACGTATTCCATGGCGATGCAGGCCATGCAACTCTCCTTCCTGCCGCGCATGAATATCGTGCACACCTCGGAGCGCGAAATCGGGCAGATCTACGTGCCCGGCATCAACTGGATCCTGCTCGTCGCCGTGGTCGCGGCGGTGGTGGGCTTCCGTTCGTCGACGGCGCTTGGCTCCGCTTACGGCATCGCCGTGACAGGCACCATGCTTATCACGACATTCCTCACGTTCTTCGTCGTGCGTTACGCGTGGCACTACAACTGGCTGCTGTGCGTGTTCGCCACGGCGTTCTTCTTCGTGATCGACGCCATGTTCTTCTCGGCCAACCTGCTCAAGATCGTGGACGGCGGCTGGTTCCCGCTCGTGATCGGCGCACTGATGTTCACGGTCATGGCGACCTGGGGCAAGGGCTGGGAAATGATGGCGGCCGAGGCGCGCGTGCGCGCCGGCAAGAAGCCCCTCAAGCCTTATCTCGCGACGCTGCTCGAGAGCTCCCCGGTGCGCGTGGGCGGCACGGCGATCTTCCTCACGCCGAACGCCGACGCGGTACCGCACGCGCTCGTCAACAACTTGCGGCACAACCGGGTGTTGCACGAACGCGTAGTATTCCTGAGCGTGAAAACGAAGGACGTGCCATGGGTGGCCGAGAGCGAGCGCGTGATGGTCGAACTGCTATGTCCGGGCTGCTACTGCGTCGTCATCAATTACGGATTCAAGGACGAGGTGGACTTGCCATGCACGCTCGCCGCCTACAAGTCCGCGGATTTGACGTTCGATCTCGACGAGACGTCGTGGTTCCTCAGCCGCGCCGTGGTGGTGCCGAAGCGCGGCCATGGCATGTCGCTCTGGCGTGAGCGCCTTTTCGCGGTGATGCTGCACAACGTCGGGAATATCGCCGCGTTCTTCAAGCTTCCAGCCAATCGTGTGATCGAGGTCGGTGCACGCGTCGAGATCTAGGCGGCTCGACGCGCCTGGGTTGTAGCGCAAACGCGTGGCAGGCTGTCGCGCTGACGGACACTCAGGCGTAGGATGATCGGAATCGCATCGTGGTCATGTGGCAGCGAGCCGGTTGCAAGCGGCTCGCCGCATGACCGAAGGAGGGCCATCATGAGACGCCTCTATTTCCTCGCTCCCGACACCACCACGGCGCAGGCGATCGTCGACGATCTGCTGCGCGCGCGCATCACGTGGCGTCATATCCATGTGCTCGCCAATCATAGTGTGGGGCTCGAGCGCTTGCCCGAGGCCTCGCTGCTGCAGCGCAGCGACGTCGTGCATGCGCTGGAGCGCGGCGTGATGTTCGGCGCGGCGACCGGCGCCGTCGTCGGTCTCGTCGCGCTGATGTTTCCGCCCGCGAATTTCGATATCACGGGCGGGGTCGTCGTCGCGCTGACCCTCGCGGGCATGATATTCGGCGCGTGGGTGGCCGGCATGATCGGCGTGGACGAACCGAATACCCGGCTCGCGCGCTTTAATGGGCCGATCGAGGACGGCCAACTGCTGGTCATGGCCGATGTGCCCGGCTCGCGCGAAGCGGAGATCGAGGCGAACATCGCCCAGCACGTTCCGCGCGCCGATGTGGAAGGCGCGGAAGCGACGACGCCCATCTTCCCCTGAAAGCGCCGGGGCTTGAGTGCGAATCACGGCAACGGGGTAGGCCTGGGCGCTTGCCCGCCGCTTGTCGTCCAATCGCGACCCATTTCATCTGCCTTGTCGCGCCTTTTTAGGGCCGCAGCTCTCTACCTCGGACCGCCCAGGTTGAGCCGCGCCGCCCGCGCGACGCCCACGCCCGGCGCCCGCCGCCGGGCCCGCCATTCCTTCGCCAAATCCGCATTTTGACCGGCTTACGCCCGCGACAAGGCAAAATACGGGTTTTGAGCCCGAGCCGGGCTCGAGTTTCCCCTGCCGGCCGCCTCCTTCCAGGCATCGATCGGGCCTCGTTGCGAGCCCGGCAGGTCGGCTCGCCTTGTCTGCGAGCCCTCAAGCGATATTGGAGTCGTCTACATGCCCGAATCGAATCTGTCTTTCTTCGGCCGCCTTTCGGTCGCGCTGGGATCGTTCTTCGCGATCCTTGGCGACGGCGAGCTCGCCGCCAACGTGCGCCGTCTGCGCGAAGGCGGGTTCGCGGCCGCCGCCGCTGCGCCTGCCGCGGCTCCGGTCGCGAAGCCGGCCCCCGCGCCCGCACCTGCACCCACCGTCATCAAGGAAGCTACGCCCGACGCCGCGCTCCAGTTGCTCGGCCTGCTCCAGCGCAACGCGCGCTTCGTCGATTTCGTCGAGGAAGACATTGCCGGTTATGCCGATGCGGATATCGGCGCCGCCGCCCGCATCGTCCACGAAGGCTGCCGCGCCACGCTGCGCGACCACTTTTCGATCCGCCCGGTGCGCAGCGAGTCCGAAGGCTCGCGCGTGACGCTGCCGGCCGGCTTCGACGCCGCCGCCGTGCGGCTCACCGGTAACGTGGTGGGGGAGGCGCCGTTCAGCGGCAGCCTCACGCATCGCGGCTGGCGCGTCGAGGAGGTCAAGCTGCCGCAACTCGTCAAGACGCATGACGCGCGCATCATCGCGCCGGCGGAGGTGGAGCTGTGAGCGATCCGCGTTATTCGATTGGCGTCGACCTGGGCACAACGCATTGCGCGCTGTCCTACGTCGACCTCAGCGCCAGCGATGGCGAAAAGACCCAGCAGGGCGTGCTGAACGTGACCCAGCTGACGGCGCCGGGCACGCTGGAATCGCCCGACCTGCTGCCTTCGTTTCTCTACTTGCCGCATGCGGGCGAGCTGACGCCGGGCGACCTCACGCTGCCGTGGACCACTACGCGCGAGTACGCCGTTGGCGAGCTCGCGCGCAGCCGTGGCGCGGGCACGCCGATCCGCCTCGTCTCGAGCGCGAAGAGCTGGTTGTGCCACCCCGGCGTGGATCGCCGCGCGGCCATTCTGCCCAACGACGCGCCGCCCGAAGTCACGCGCGTGTCGCCGCTCGAAAGCTCGGTGCGCTATCTCACGCACCTGCGCGAGGCCTGGGATCACGCACATCCGGAGGCGCCGTTCGGCGAGCAGGAGATCACTGTCACGATTCCCGCCTCGTTCGACCCTGCCGCGCGCGAGCTGACGGCCGAGGCGGCGCAAGCGGCGGGCTACGCCAACATGACGCTGCTGGAAGAGCCCCAGGCGGCGCTCTATAGCTGGATCCAGAAAAGCGGCGGCGCGTGGCGCAAGGAAGTGAAGGTCGGCGACATCATCCTCGTCGTGGACGTGGGCGGCGGCACGACCGACCTTTCGCTGATCGCCGTGGTCGAGCGCGAAGGCAATCTCGAACTGCACCGCGTGGCCGTGGGCGAGCACATTCTGCTCGGCGGCGACAACATGGACCTCGCACTCGCGCACGTCGTCGCGCGCAAGCTCGCGACCCAGGGCACGCAGGCCGATCCGTGGCAGCTTCGTGCGCTGACCTATGCGTGCCGCTCGGCGAAGGAAACGCTGCTGAGCGACGCCTCCGTCGATACGGTACCGATCGTCGTGCCGAGCCGCGGTTCGAAGCTGATCGGCGGTTCGATCCGCACGGAACTCACGCGCACCGAACTCACGCAGATCATTCTCGAAGGCTTCTTCCCGCAGGTGGACGCCGCCGCGCGTCCCGCCGTGCGCACGCGCGTCGGTCTCACGCAGCTTGGCCTGCCGTATGCGCAGGACGCGGGCGTCACGCGCCATCTCGCGGCCTTCCTCGGCCGCCAGGTGCAGGCGCTCGCGGAACTCGAAGGCTTTGGCGCGCCGCCCGCAGGCGCGACCTTCCTGCATCCCACGGCGGTCCTGTTCAACGGCGGCGTGTTCAAGTCGGCGCTGCTCTCGCAACGCGTGCTCGATATCCTCAACGGCTGGCTCGCGGCCGAGGGTGCTGCCCCCGCGCGTCTGCTCGGCGGTGCCGATCTCGACCTCGCGGTGGCGCGCGGCGCGGCCTACTACGGCTACGTGAAGCGCGGCAAGGGCGTGCGCATTCGCGGCGGCACGGCGCGCGCGTATTACGTGGCCGTCGAATCGGCCATGCCGGCGGTGCCGGGGCTCGAGCCGCCGGTGTCGGCGCTCTGCGTCGCGCCGTTCGGCATGGAAGAGGGCACCGAGGCGGCGCTGCCGCCGCAGGAGTTCGGCCTCGTCGTGGGCGAGCCGGTGCACTTCCGTTTCTTCGGCTCTTCGGTGCGGCGCCTGGATCAGGTCGGCACGATGCTCGACTACTGGTCGCCCGAAGAATTGCAGGAGCTGGAGGAAATCCAGGCCACGCTGCCGACCGAAGGCCGCACGCCCGGCGAAGTCGTGCCCGTGAAGCTGCACGCGCGCGTGACGGAGGCGGGCACGCTGGAGCTCGAAGCCATGCCGAGCGGCACGAACGAGCGCTGGAAGGTCGAGTTCGACGTGCGTGGCGGAGCAGGCGACTGAGCCCGATGAAGCAATACGTCGTCGGCATCGACCTGGGGACGAGCAATACGGTCGTGGCGTACGTGGAGGCTGGCGGCGACGCCATCCACGTGTTCGACGTCGAGCAGCTCACCGGCCTCGGGGAAGTGGGCGCGGAAAAGATGCTGCCTTCCGCGCGCTATCACCCGGCGGCAGGCGAGCTTGCGGCAGGCGATCTGCGTTTGCCGTGGCGCGCACCGACGCCCGGCGACGACGCCGTCATCGGCCGCCTCGCGCGCACGCTCGGCGCGCAGGTGCCCGGCCGGCTCGTAGCGAGCGCGAAAAGCTGGCTCTCGCACGCCGCGGTGGACCGCCTCGCGCCGATCCTGCCGTGGGGCGCGCCCGAGGACGTCGCCAAGGTCTCGCCGGTGGTCGCGAGCGCGAGCTATCTCGCGCACGTGCGCGCCGCGTGGAACCATCGTTTCCCGCATGCGCCGCTCGAAGATCAGGACGTGGTGCTCACCGTGCCTGCCTCGTTCGACGACGGCGCGCGCGCGCTCACGCTCGAAGCGGCGCGCATGGCGCAATTGCCCGCGCTGCGTCTGCTCGAAGAACCGCAGGCCGCGTTCTACGACTGGCTGTATCACCATCGCACGACGCTCGATGCGGAGCTGGGCGCGTCGCGCCTCGTGCTCGTGTGCGACGTGGGCGGCGGCACGACCGACCTCACGCTCATCAAGGTGCAGTTCGAGGGCGGCGAGCCGCAGCTCACGCGCATTGGCGTGGGCAATCATCTGATGCTCGGCGGCGACAACATGGATCTCGCGCTCGCGCATCTGGCCGAGAGCCGACTCGCGAACGCACCAACGCGCCTGAGCGCGGCGAGCCTTTCGCAGCTCGTGGAACGCTGCCGCGTCGCGAAGGAGCAGTTGCTCGACACGAGCGCGCCCGAGTCCGTGCCGATCACGCTGCTCGGCGCGGGCGCGCGGCTCGTGGGCGGCGCGCGCACCACGCAGCTCGGCCGCGAGGAAGTCGCGCAGATCGTGGTGGACGGCTTCTTCCCCATGGGCACTGCCGGCGACCTGCCGCGCCGCTCGCGCGCGGCGATCGTCGAGTTCGGCTTGCCCTATGCCGCCGATCCGGGCATCACGCGCCATATCGCAGCGTTCTTGCAGCGCTTCGCGGCGCAGTCGCGCGAGGCGCTGGGTTTGTCTGGCGCTGCCGGTGAACCGGAAGCCGCGCTGCCCATGCCCGACGCGCTGCTGCTCAACGGCGGCGTGTTCCGCGCCCGCTTGCTCGCGCAGCGTCTGGCCGATACGCTCGGCACGTGGCGCGGCGAGCCGCTCAACGTGCTGCAGAACGATCAGCCCGACGTGGCCGTCGCGCGCGGCGCGGTCGCCTATGCGCTTGCGAGGGCAGGCAACGCGCCTCGTATCGGCGGCGGCTCGCCGCGCAGTTACTTTCTCGTTCTCGATGAAGGCGCGGGAGCCGATGCCGCTCCGCGTGGCGTGTGCGTCCTGCCACGCGGCACGGAGGAAGGCCACGAGCTGCATCTGGACGACCGCACGTTCGCATTGCAACTGGGCCAGCCGGTGCAGTTCCACCTTGCATCGACGGTGGCCGACACCGCGTGGCAACCCGGCGAGCTGGCCGACCTCGCGGCGGCCGACTTCGTGCGCCTGCCGCCGCTCGCAACCGTGGTGCCCGCGGGTGGCAATGCAAAGACGGCACGCGAGCGCCCCGTCAAGCTCACGACCGCGCTCACCGAAATCGGCACCCTGGAGATGCACTGCATCGCCACCGACGATGCTTCGCAGCGCTGGCTGCTCGAATTTGCGCTGCGCCGCGCGGAGCACGAGGGCGGTGCAGGCGCGGCAATCGGCGAGTCGCGCCATGCGTGCCTCGACGAAGCGATCGAGGCGATCGAGCGCGTGTTCGGCGCGCGTTCCGCCAAGGTCGACCCGAAGGAAGTGAAGCGCTTGCGCGCGCATCTCGAAGAGCGGCTCGGGCCGCGCCAGAACTGGGACGGACCGCTGCTGCGCGAGCTGTTCGGCGCGCTCTGGGAACGCGCGGGCAAGCGGCGGCGCTCCGCCGATCACGAACGCCTGTGGCTCAATCTCGCCGGCTTCTGTCTGCGTCCGGGCTTCGGCTATCCGCTGGACGAATGGCGCGTCGAGCAGCTCTGGTCGCTCTTCGACGACGGCATCCAGTTCGTAGGCGAAGGCCAGGTGTGGTCGGAGTGGTGGACGCTCTGGCGGCGCGCGGCGGGCGGCCTGAACGAGGCGCAGCAGGACGAGGTGCTGGCGGCGATGACGTACCTCGAAGAGGCGGCCGGCGCGAAGCGCCACAAGCTGCCCTTCGACGCCGCGAAGCTGGGCGTGCCGGACATGATCCGGCTCTATGCGTCGCTCGAGCAGATTGCGGCCGAGCGCAAGATCGAGATCGGCGAGCGGCTGTTGCAGCGGCTCCAGAAGCCTACCGAGAATCATCAGACGTGGTGGGCCGTGGGCCGCATCGGCGCGCGCCAGCCGTTCTACGGCAGCGCGCACGGCGTGGTGCCGCCGCACACCGCAGCGCTTTGGCTCGATGCGATTCTCGCGCTCGACTGGAAGAAGATCGAACCGGCGATGTTCGCCGCCGCGCAAATCGCGCGCATGACGGGCGACCGTTCGCGCGACCTGCCCCCCGAGCTGCGCGAGACCGTGGTGCGCCGGATGGAGTCGGCGAACGCGCCGCCCACGTGGGTCACGATGGTGCGCGAAGTCGTCGCGCTCGATACGGCCGACACGGGCCGGGTGTTCGGCGAGGCGCTGCCGGCGGGGCTGAAGCTGATCGCGGGCTGAGCGCGGGCTGAGCGCGGACTGAGCGATGCGTGACTTCTGCAGGAAGCCCGGCGCGCGTATGATCGAACGCCTGATTCCAACAGAAACACAGCGGACTGATCTGCCCATGAATTCTCCTGCCGATGCTTCCTCGCCGCGCGCATTGCGCGCGCTCTCGCCGATCGAGGCGCGTATCGTCGGCGTGCTGGTCGAAAAGCAGCACACGGTGCCCGACACCTATCCGCTCTCGCTCAACGCACTCACGCTCGGCTGCAACCAGAAGACCGCGCGCACGCCGGTCATGAACGTGAGCGAAGCCGAAGTGCTGGCCGCCATCGAAGACCTCAAGCTGTTGAGCCTGGTGTTCGAAGGCAGCAGCAGCCGCGTGCCGCGCTTCGAGCACAATCTGAACCGCGTGCTCGGCGTGCCGAGCCAGGCCGTTGCGCTCCTGACGGTGCTGCTGCTGCGCGGCGCACAGACGGCCGCGGAATTGCGCCTGAACTCGTCGCGCCTGCACGGGTTCGCCGACGTCTCTTCGGTCGAAGGCTTCCTCGAAGAATTGGCCGAACGCGAGCCGCCGCTCGTCGTGAAGCTGCCGCGCGCGCCGGGCGAGCGCGAAAGCCGCTGGATGCATCTGATGTGCGGCGAGGTCAACACGGCAAGTTTCGTCGCCGCGGGGACCATCGCTCCCGGGGCGCGCGAGGAAGCCGGCGAGAGCGTCTCGCTCGCGGACTTCGAAGCAGTACGCGCCGAACAGCAGCGTCTCGCCGATGAAGTCGCGCGCCTGCAAACGCTCGTCGCTCGCATGGCCGCCGAGCTGGGCATGTCGCTCGACTGAGCGCCTTCGCCTCCGTCGCGCCATGGACGCCGCCGCATCCTCCGCCCGGCGCCTGCGCCAGGTGCGCGACCTGCCATGCCCGCGCGGCTTGCCGCTCATCGGCAATCTGCATCAGCTGAATGCGCCCAAACTGCATCGTGTGCTCGAACAGTGGGCGGAGGAACCTTCGATGATCGAGGAAATCACGGCGTTCGCGATGGTGCCGAATCGCATGCCGGTGCGGCTGGAATTGCGGCCGACGGTTGAGTCGCCTCGACCACAGGCGAGCTATCAACCGGGCCGTGACTGAAGTCTCAACCCTGCGTGATGAAGGTATGGACGTGGGTGTTGAAGAGGTCGGGGTGCGTGCCGTTCATGCCGTGCGTGGCGCCCTTGATCGTGACGCGGCGCGCGAACTCGATCCACTCGTCCAGCGCTTCGACGTTGTTGCGGAACATGAGCGGGCTGCGCTGGCCGTCGATCAGCAGTGTGCGGCACTTGATCTCGCCCGCGGCGCGCGGCGCATACGGCGGCAGCGGGTCCTGCAACTGCTTGGGCAGTGTCGTGGCGTTGGCGATGGCCATCTGGCGAAACGCCGCCGAGCCTTTCTTCCACGCGCCCGGCACGCTCACGGAGTCGACGAACAACTCGAGCCCCGCTTCGACTTCGCCGGCATGGATGAGGTCGGCCGCGCGCGTGCGCAGTGCATTGGTGGCAGGGGGCAGCGCGGCTTCGTCGTCGTCCACGCGCGAGAGCGGGCCGCCCGGGTCGGCCAGCACCAGCGTGCGCACGAGGCGCGGATAGCGGCGCGCCAGATGCCACGCCACGCAGCCGCCCCGCGAATGACCCACGAGGTGCACCGATTCGAGACCCAGCGCGGCGATGAAATCGGCCAACTCGGTGACGTGGCTCTCCCAGCCGAAATCGCCCTGGATACAGGCGTCGGCCGCGGGCCAGTAATGGCTCAGGCTCGGCGCGATGCAGCGAAAATGCTCCGACAGGCCGTTGAGCTGCGGCATCCAGTAGCGGTAATCGCAGAGCGATCCGTGGACGAACAGCAGCGGCTCGCCATCGCCGCGCTCCAGGAACGGCAGGGCAATGCCCGAGTGCAACGTCGCGTACGACAGGTCGGGCACAGCAAGTAGGGAGGGATCGATGCGTTGGTTCAAGGAGTGGCTCCGAGCGTATGAGCGTCACTTTGCCGCAACCGAACGATTAAGGGAAACTCAATAAACTGAAGGAATCGATAAGCTTTTCTGATTCTAAAAAGGGACGTAACGCTGCGAGGCCCGTCGCGCGGGGTTGTTCTCTTTCAGCGGTGAAAGCAAGCGGGTGCGCCCGCGCTGCCGGCGGCCTGGAGCGCGGCGGCAGGATCGTGGTTTGTAGCGGCGCCGACCGCGTTCGCGGCGGGGAATTTACGCCTTCGGCGCCACGAGATTGGCGTCACGCGCGAGCAGCCAGCGTCCGCTCGCGTCCTTGCGCACCAGCGTGAGCGTGTAGCCTGCACGGCGTATGGGCTGGGGCGCGCCCGGCGGCGTAATGGCGATATCGATGCGATTGCGCAGAAAGGCCCAATCGCCCAGCACCTGCAGTTCCACGATCTCAGCCGTGCCCTCTATGCGCATGTCTTGCTGCGCTTGCGAGGCCGCCGCGAACTCGGCCTTGCCGAACGGCTCCTGGCCGGGCACCGTGAACACCACGTCGTCGGTCATCAGGCTCAGGACTTTGGCCGTGTCGCCGGCGCGGCTGGCCTCCATCCAGGTTTGCACCAGCTCTCGAATGGCACGTTCGTCATCGGTCATCGTGGACTCCCTCGTCGTTCAGTTCGACGATTCTAGAATGCGGCGCGCGACGCATCAGAATGCACTGCGATAAGCAAACAGGCCCGGCAAGCCGCCAGTCATGACGAAGAGGACGTTCTCGCCGCGTGCAAGGCGCCCCGATCGCGCGGCGTGCACGAGACCCGCGAACGCCTTGCCGCCGTACACGGGGTCGATCAGCAGGCCTTCTTTCGAAGCGACGAGACGCACGGCCTCGCGCATCGCGTCGGTTGGAATGCCGTAGCCTTCGCCGAGCTGGGCTTCGTCGATCACGATCGAGCGGCCCTCGATGCGCCGCGCCTGATCGATCAGCTCGAGCGTCTTGCCGGCCTTTTCGAACGTTGCGGCGTGGGCCTGCCCGGCCTTCGCCAGCACGGTGTACGCAAGCACGAGGCTCGGATCGATGCCCAAGGCCGCGAAGCCGGCGGCGAGCCCTGCGTGCATGCCGCCGCTGCCGTTCGGCACGACGACGCGTGCGAAGCTCAAACCCTGTGCATGGGCCTGCGTCATGATTTCCGCGGCGCACGCCGCGTACCCCAGACATCCGACCGGGCTCGATCCGCCCAGCGGGCACACGTAGACCTTGCGGCCCTGGGCGCGCAGCTCGTCGGCGCGGGCCTGGGCGAACTCCAGTGCGTTGGCCGTGCCGGGCAGGTCGTGCACGCGTGCGCCGAGCAGGTCGTCGAGCAGGATGTTGCCGTTCTCCAGATACTCGAAATCCGCGCGCGGCACGGCCCGCGTGAGCACGAGTTCGCACTGCAGGCCCGCTTGCGCCGCCGCAGCCGCCGTCAAGCGCGCATGGTTCGACTGGCGCGCGCCCACAGTGATGATGGTGTCCGCGCCCGCAGCCAGCGCTTCGCCCATCAGGAACTCCAGCTTGCGCAGCTTGTTGCCGCCGCCGCCGAGGCCAGTCAGATCGTCCCGCTTGACATAGACATTGACGCCCCCCAGTTCGTGGCTTAGCCGCGGCAAGGGCTGGATCGGCGTGGGTCCTTCCAGCAGTGCGCGGCGAGCATGCCGCGAAAGATCGAGCTGATAGGGGGACGCGGCATGCGTCGTGGCATTCGTTACGGTAGTCATCGGGCTCTCGCTGTTTCGCACTCAGGAATGGGAGCGTGGCTGGCGGCATTTGCGTTTGCCAGGCGTCGAATAGTAACCGGGGTACTTCTCGAATAATGCGCAACGCCTCAGGGTTCTCACGTCCACGTAATTCCGTATTGCGTCGCAGCAAGGAGGTTTTTAGACTGATTCTTATCCAGGCAATCGTCGGAGACGATATTCCCACCACGGGAGGCTTCAATGAATATTTTTCAATCGCCGAGCCAACCATCGAGTCCGAAGCTGCACGTATTTGAACAGGAAGGCGGCTGGCACTGGGGTATCACCATAGAGCGTTCGGCAGGCGGCGGGTTCAAGGTCATCGCGTACAGCGAGAAGACTTTCCGCGCCGAAGACGAAGCGCAGTCCGACGGCGACCGCGCCCTCGTCAATCTCGCCGAACTGGTTTGAGCCGCGCGCCGCGCGGCTTCGTGTTTTTACGTCTGCGGCACCTTTCCTCGCATCCTTCCACGTTTGCGGCCCGCGCTCCCCGCGCTGCGCCGGAATCGATGTTTCTTTTCGTCTGATCGCTTTGCCTGCATGTGGGCGGGCCGCGTCCATCGGCCTCACCGACCGATCGTGCGACGTTTGCTAAAAATCAGCGCGCAATCTCATGCGCCCCGGTATCTTGAAAAATTGCCCGAGTGGGCTTTCAGACCGTTTCTGAGCGCAGTCACCCCCTTGATGAATTCACCCGCGCCGCGCACCTCGCCGACACTTGCGCCCGATCTGCAACTGGGCGAACCCATGACCGATACGATGCATGCCGAATTCGTCGCGCTGGTCGACGCGCTCGCGTGCGCGAGCGACGAAACCTGGCTCGGCGCGTTCGACGCGTGGGCGGCGCATACGAAGCAGCATTTCGCGCAGGAAGAGGCATGGATGGAGGAGATGAACTTTGGTCCGCGCCATTGCCATGGGAGCCAGCATCGGCACGTCCTGAACGTGGCCCGCGAGGTGCGCAGGCAAGTCGCCGACGAGGGACGCTTCGACAGCGGGCGGCAACTGGTGAGCGAACTACGCGAATGGTTCGCCTGGCACGTGAAGTCGATGGACGCGCTCATGGTCGAAGCCCTGCGCGAACGCGGCATCGCAACGGCCGATCAGGCCGATCAAACCGATTAACCCGTCTGAATCACATTCCAATCGTTCGGTTCATGCAAGCAGATATCGTAATCGTGGGCGCCGGGCCGGTGGGGCTGTGTCTCGCGCGCGCGCTCAGTGGTGTTGGCCTCAAGATCGTCATCGTCGAGCAGCAGTGCCTCGCCGACATCAGCGAACCGCAGTTCGACGGACGCGAGATCGCGCTGACCCAGAAGTCGGTGCGCGCGATGCGCAGGTTCGGGCTTTGGGATCTCATCGACCCGCACGCGCGTGCGCCGCTTCGCAGCGCGAGGGTATTCAATGGTCCCTCGCCGGGGGCGCTCGAGATCGGGCACGACCTGAGCGGCCACACGGAACTGGGCTGGCTGGTCTCCAACCATCTGATTCGCAAGGCCGCCTACGAGGCGCTGCGGCAAAGCGCGGCGGAGCATGGCGACGTGACGCTGCTCGCGGCGCAAAAGGTCAGTGCTGTGAAAGCCGATGACGCTCTGGCGAACGTGACACTGGAGAGCGGTGAAACGCTCTCGGCGAAGTTGATCGTCGCGGCGGACAGCCGCTTCTCGCCTACGCGCAAGATGATGGGCATTGCTGCCAACATGCACGATTTCGGCAAGGCTATGCTGGTTTGCCGCATGACGCACGAAGCGCCTCACGAGCACGCCGCGTGGGAATGGTTCGGCTACGATCAGACGCTCGCGTTGCTGCCCATGAACGCGGAGCGCTCGACGAACGCGCATCAGTCGTCGGTCGTGCTCACGCTACCCATGGGACAGGTCAACGAGACCGCCGCGCTTGCGCCCGTCGCGTTCGCGCGGCATATCGAAGATCGCTTCATGCACAGGTTGGGCGCGATGAGGCTGGCGAGCACGCGGCATGTGTATCCGCTCGTGGCCGTTTATCCGGAGCGCTTCGTCGGCAGACGCTTCGCGGCCGTGGGCGACGCCGCGGTGGGCATGCATCCGGTGACCGCGCATGGATTCAATTTCGGTCTGCTCGGCGTGGAAACATTAGGTAACCGAATCATCGAGGCGCACAAAAGCGGCTTCGATATCTGGGCTCCCTCGGTTTTGCAGCGCTATGAAACCCAGCACCGCCGCGCGACGAAGCCGCTCTATCTCGCGACCCGGTTCATCACTGACGTCTATACGAACAACACCGCGCCCGCGAAACTGGCGCGCGAGTTCATGCTGCGCGCGGCTTCGAAACTGATGCCGTTCAGGAAGGCCATCGCGGCTTCTCTGACCGGCTGACTTCACGCCCCCTCGCGCACATCGACCGCAACGATGCGTTCGAGGGCGGGCACCGCGTTCGCCACGCCACTCGTAGCACCTTTGGCGCCAAACATCAAACAGTAAATGGCGCCGGATTGGTGACAAGCTGTTCGATCATGTTCGTTGCGTGCGCAACAAATCGCTGATTGTCGCGTCTCACCCTCTCCATGCGTTAGCCGTTTGCCGACTCGCGCCCGTCTGCGCCTTGGCCAGCGCGCATTTGCGGCTTGCCAGGACTTATCCGGTCGCCGGGACTGCATTGATTAGACGATTCGTCCTAGTGAAAACGAGGATGCCTTTGACGCGAGTTAGCCTTGCGCACCCAAAAATTATGCTACAGAATCCTCAAAAAATCCCACAGACGCTTTGTGGCATACAAACGGCGAGCCGAACATGACGTACGGTTCACCTCGGAGACACCAAATGAAGGAACTGACGGCCCCGAACATCGGAGCGAGGTCCGAAACCGGCTGGTACCGCAGCTGGTTTCTGCTACTCCTCGTTCTGATCTATGCGTCGAGTTTTGTCGACCGGATCATCATCGCGGTCGTCGGCCAGTCGATGAAGATCGAGATGAACCTGAGCGACCTGCAACTCGGGCTGCTGAACGGGCTCGCGTTCTCGATCTTCTATTCGCTGTTGGGCCTGCCGATCGCGCGTCTCGCCGAGCGTTTCAACCGTGTCGTGCTGATCGCGCTTTCTATTGGTGCCTGGTCGGTCATGACGGCGCTGTGCGGTACTGCCGGCGCGTACTGGCAATTGCTGCTCTACCGACTTGGGGTGGGCATTGGCGAGGCCGGCAGCACACCCACCGCGCACTCGCTGATTTCCGACCAGTTTGGCCCGCGCCGCCGCGCGAGCGCGCTCTCCATCTATGCGTTCGGGCCGCCCATCGGCGTGCTTGCCGGCGCGCTAGGCGGCGGCTTGATGGTGCAGCACATGGGCTGGCGCCCGGTGTTCTTCGTGGTCGGCCTCCCGGGACTCATCTTCGGTCTGCTTGCCTGGGTCACGCTGCGCGAACCGAAGCGCGGCGGGGCGGAGGAGGGCGGTGCGCACGCTGCGGCCCCCGTGCCGCCGCTGCGCGATGTGCTCGCCGTTCTGTTCAAGAGCCGCGCCTTCGTGCACATGCTGCTCGGCACCGTGATCGGCGGGTTCGCGCAGTACGGCGTCAACCTGTTCATCCCCGTCTATCTGAACCGCGTGTACGGCCTGAGCTTCGCGCAGGCCGGGCTGATCTTCGGCCTCATGATCGGTGTGGGCGGTTTGCTCGGCAACCCGCTGGGCGGCCTGCTCGCCGACTCGCTGGGCGTGAAGAATCGGCGCTGGTATGCCTGGGTGCCCGCGCTCGGCACGGCGATCGGCTTTCCGCTCGTGGCATTCGCCCTCACCCTCGGGCAATGGCACGCCGCGGTGGCACTGATCTTCTGCGCCACGATCATGCTGAGCATGTGGAATGGCCCGACCTTCGCCGTCGTGCACGGCATCGTCGAACCGCGCATGCGCGCCACCGCGTCGGCCTGTGTGTTCCTGCTCATGAATCTGGTGGGTCAGGGTTTGGGTCCGACCACTGTAGGATTCCTGAGCGATCACCTTGCGGCACGCCTGTTCACGCAAGGCCAGTTCAAGCTGGTTTGCGCGGCTGGCGGCGCACACGGCCTGCATGGCGCAGTTGCCGCAGGTCAGGGAGCCTTCGCGTCGGCCTGTCACGATGCTTCGGCTCACGGCATTCGTTACGCGATGCTGGCGGTCAGCGTGGCGCTCGGATGGTCGGCTGTCCATTACTTCCTGGCCTCGCGCCACCTCTCTCGCAGCAAGTAGTTCGAAGCCGGCGCCAGCCGATGGGAATACACCAGCAATAAAAGCGGGTGCAAAAGCCCGCAATTTCAGGAGATCGTCAAGTGAAGAAGAAGGTTTTGGCGGGCGCGATAGCGGCCGTGATGGCGGGTGGCGCGCACGCGCAAAGCAGCGTGACGCTGTACGGGATTATCGACAATGGCCTCACCTATGTGAGCAACGCGGGCGGTCATTCGCTCTGGAAAATGGATGACGGCATCAACCAGGCGTCGCGCTGGGGCTTGAAAGGCGTGGAGGATCTGGGGGGCGGACTGAAGGCGATCTTCACGCTGGAGAACGGCTTTTCGCTGAACACCGGCGCCGCGGGCCACGGCGGCGCGTTGTTCGGACGCCGCGCTTTCGTGGGACTGTCGAGCGACAGGTTCGGTACGCTGATCGCCGGCTACGATTACGACTTCATTTACGACTACATCTCCTATTACACGAACGTCGCGCAGTTCGCGCCTTCGTATGCGTTCCACGGCGCCTACGACATTGACCGCCTCGCGGGCGAGCCGGTGAGCAACATGGTGCGCTACGAAACGCCTAACTGGCATGGCTTCGGCGCGGGCGTGATGTATGGCTTCAGCAATATCGCAGGCGCTTTCGGCGGCACGCCGACCGGTAACCCGCGCGTGATTAGCGGCGGCATCAAGTACAGCCCGACCGGCACGTTCAACGCACCGTACTCGATGGCTGCCGTGATCACAAAGACGGACGGCGGCAACGCAACGCGCGGCGTCGGCACGATGGCGCAGGTTGCGCTCGACGCGGAGTCGATCTACACGGTTGCCGTTGGCGGCATGGTGAACCTGAACGATGCGTGGTCGGTCAATGGGTTGTACACGTACACGTACACGAATGCGTCGAAGAGCCCGCGTGGTGTCGTCACGGTGAACGCCTACGAGGTCGGCACGAGCTACAGGATCTCGCCGATGCTCACGGTGGGCGGCGGGTTCACTTATGTAGACCAGCACCGCCTTGGCAAATACGACCTCTACAGCGCCGGCGTGGACTATCACCTTTCGAAACGCACCGACGTCTACATGTTCGGCGTATTCCAGCATGCGTTCGCGGGGCAGAAGTTCGCGGACAGCTTCCTCGTTTCGACGCCGTACTCGGTTCCGGGAGCAGGCGGCTCGCTGTACGGTAACCTCGCATCGACCACGGCCAACCAGCTGGCTATGCAGATCGGTATTCGACACACTTTCTAATCGTTTCGCGACGCGCCGGTAGCTGGATTGAGTTTCCGGGTGCCGGCGCTTTTTTAAGGAATCCTACTCGACAGTTCGGCCGGTTCAAACCGTTTGTCTACATGCCCGCCGGGACCTCATGGACCTGGCGGGCATTCGCGCGCGAAGCCCTGGGGGCGCCAAGCCGGGGTAAGGAGAATGCCACTCTCTTGCGCGGATTGAGTTGCTGTCCGCGCGCACGGATGCCCTCCGGCGACTCGATCATTCCCTTTTCATTGGGGTAACACACAGTTGGGCGTTTGGTATACCTGACGGTATCATATGGATTTTAAACGCCATCGGCAGTTGCAAGCCGCCGATATGGCCCTTCGAACCCACTGTCAGCCATTCAATGAGTCTGCCACCCAAACTGAGCCGGTCCGCCGAAATCAAGGCGCTCCTGGAATCGGAAATCGAGCGAGGCGAACTCGTGCCGGGCGCCGCGCTCGACGAGCGCGCGCTCGCCGCGCGCTTCAATGTGTCGCGCACGCCCATTCGCGAGGCGCTGCAGCAGCTTGCCGCGCAGCAGTATGTGCAGATCGTGCCGCGCCAGGGCGTGTTCGTGACAAAGATGACGGTCCCGCAGCTGCGGAACATGCTTGAACTGCTGCACGAGCTGGAAGCCGTTTCGGCGCGCCTGGCCGCCCGCCGCATGAACGACGAGCAGCGCGTGGAACTGCAGCGCACGATCGACGAAGGCGTGGAAGCGCTGAACCAGAGCGACGCCCGCCGTTTTGCGCGCAGCAATGCCGAATTCCACGAGGTGATCTGTCAGGCCTGCCACAACGACTACCTGGCCGAGCAGATCCGGGCGATCCGCCGCCTGATTTCACGCTATCGCCCCAAGCTGTTTCTGGCGCCGAGCCGCCGGGAGAAGGTGATCGCCGACCACCAGCGCCTCGCGCAAGCGCTGCTTTCGGGCGACGAGGCGACCGCCGAGGAAGTCATGGCGCAGCATTCGCCGGGCGGCGACGCGGGCTTCTCGGAGTTCCTCGCCACCTTGCCGGCCGAGTTCTTCAACGACGCGCCGATGAGCCACGCGCGCGAAACGGCTTCGGCCGAGGCCGGGTCGCTCGACGCCGAGCAGCACGAAGAGTGAAAGCGTGGCCCGTTCGGCCGGGTGCCGTAGCGGCCGCCGTGCGCGTACGCGCGGCGGCTGCGGGACAGCGGTTGCGTCACAGATCGCCGAAGCGGCCGTTCTCCGCCGCGAGCTTTTCCAGGAGCGGTGCGGGCTTCCACCAGTAACCATACTCCTCATGGAGCCGCTGGATGTCGCGATAGACGTTCGCCAGGCCGATCTGGTCTGCGTAGTACATCGGGCCGCCGCGGTGCGCGGGAAAGCCGTAGCCCGTCACGTAAACTACGTCGATGTCGCTCGCACGCAGCGCGATACCCTGTTCCAGCAGCCTCGCGCCTTCGTTGATCATGCCGTACACGCAGCGCTTGACGACTTCCCCGGCGGATATCGGGCGGCGGGTAATGCCCATGCGTTCCGATTCCTCTACGATGAAGCGCTCCAGTTCTTCGTCGCGCTGCGGCTCGCGGCTGCCCGCCTCGTAGCGATACCAGCCCTTGCCGCTTTTCTGGCCGAGCCGGCCCATTTCCACGAGCTTCATGATGAGATCGTTCCAGCGGCGGTCGGTGGGACGTGTCGCCATCTGCGCCTTGCGCGTCTGGTAGCCCACGTCGTTGCCGGCCATGTCGTGCACGGCGAAGATGCCCATCGCGTAGCCGAACGCCTTGAGCGCCGCATCCACTTCGTGCGGCAGCGCGCCGTCTTCGACAAGAAAGTGCGCTTCGCGGTTGTAGTTGCGAAAGAGCGCATTGCCGATAAAGCCCGGATAGATGCGCGAGAGCACCGACACTTTGCCCATGCGGCGGCCCAGATCCATGAGCGTGGCGATCACGTCGTCGGCGGTTTGCGCGGCGCGCACGACTTCGAGCAGGCGCATGACGTGCGCGGGGCTGAAGAAGTGCGCGCCCACCACGTCGGCGGGGCGCTTCGTAACGGCGGCGATCTCGTCGATGTCGAGGCCCGAGGTGTTGGTGGCGAGGACGGCGCCCGGCTTCGCGTGCACGTCCAGCTCGCGGAAGATGCCCTGCTTGAGCGCGAGGTCTTCGAATACGGCCTCGATCACGATGTCGGCGTTCTTCACGTCGGCGATCGAGAGGGAGCCCGTGATGCGCGCGAGACGCTCGTCGCGCACGGCGGCGTCGAGCTTGCCGCGCTTCACGCTGTTTTCGTAGTTGTCGCGAATGCGGGCGAGGCCGCGCGCGAGGCTTTCCTCGTTCGCGTCGATCAGCGTCACGGGGATGCCCGCGGCGGCCAGCGCCATCGCAATGCCGCCACCCATCGTGCCTGCGCCGATCACGGCGGCCTGCGCGACCGGGCGCGGCGCAGCGTCGCCGACCGGGATTTGCGCGGCTGTCTTCTCGGCAGCCTTCACGTGCGCGAGCGCCGCTTCGCGCGCGACCGCTTCCTGCGGATTCAGTTCGTTTGATGCATTCATGATTCGTTGCGCCTCACGCTGTCGTTATGCCGTGGTCTTGCGGGTGTCGGGGCGCTCGAGCGGCTTCGCCTTGCCATCCACGAACGCCTGCAGGCGCTTCGCGGTTTCGGGCGAGCGCGCCATATTCGAGCTCATGTATTCAAGGAAGAGGCCGTCCTCGTGCGAAAGATCGTTCACGCGCGGCAGCAGGTTGGTGATGCGCCAGTTCGTATCGGGCGCGTTCTGGGCGATTTTCGCGGCCAGCTCCTTCGCCTTGGCGAGCGCTTCGCCCGGCGGCGTGAGATACGTGATGACGTGCTCGCGTAAGCCTTCTTCGGCCGAGAGCAGGCGCCCCGTGAGCATGAGGTCGGCCATGACCGTGTAGCCGATCACGCGCTGAATGCGCACCGTGCCGCCGCCGCCCACGAAGATGCCGCGCTGGCCTTCGGGCAGGCCGAAGAACGCTGTCGAGTCGCCCACGCGCACGTGGGCCGCCGTCGCGAGCTCGAGGCCGCCACCCACCACGGCGCCGTGCAGCGCCGCGACGAAAGGAATCGGTCCGCGCGCAATGATGTCGAACACTTCGTGCCATGAGTGGCGGCGGCGCTTGCGCGGGGCCGCGGTCTCACCGGTTGCGCGCGCAAGCGCTTCGCGCAGGTCAAGACCCGCGCTGAAATTGCCGCCGTGCCCGAACAGCACGCCAACGTCGGCTTCTTCGCCCGCGCGCATGACGGCGGCGCGCAGTTGGGCGATCACGTCTTCGTTGATCGCGTTGCGCTTGTCAGGGCGGTTCAGGCCGATCAGGGCGACCGGGCCGTCGAGTTCATAAGTAACCAGGATTTTGCTCATTCTGGATTCCGCTTGAATTGCGTGGAAAGTGTTAGAGGTCGAGCATGAGGCGGCCGCTCTTGCAACGCGACACGCAAACCTGCATGACCTTGCCGCTGGCCTTGTCCGCCTCGGAGAGATAGACGTCGCGATGCTCGATCTCGCCGCTGCTCACTTTGGTCGTGCACAGTCCGCAGTAGCCGGCGCGGCAGTCATACATCACGTCGGCGCCGTTTTCGATCAGCGTATCGAGCAGAGACTTGTCGGCGGCCACCGTGAAGCATTTGCCCGATGACTTCAGTTCGACTTCGAATGCGGCGTCGCCTTCGTGCGCCACGGCCTCGGCAAAAAGTTCGTAGTGCAGATCACATTCATGCCAGCCGCGCTGGCGCGCCGCTGAAAGCACCGCTTCGATCATGCCCGCCGGTCCGCACACGTAGATCGGCTGGTTCACCTGAGCGCCGTCGAGCAACGCGTCGACCGAGAGGCGCGTGGCCGGATTGTCGTCGGCGTGCAGCACGAGCCTTTTGCCCGCGAGCGCGCGGAGTTCATCGACGAAGGGCAGCGCCTCGCGCGTGCGGCCGCTGAAATGCAGCTCGAATTCGCGTTGCTGTGCGGCGAGGGCGCTGGCCATCGAGACGATCGGCGTGATGCCGATTCCGCCCGCGACGAGCAGCACGCGCGGCGGCGCGGCGAGCCGGAAATGGTTGACCGGCGCGCGCACGTTGAGCGTGGCGCCCACTTCCAGCGCATGCATGTGGCGCGAGCCGCCGCGGCCTTCGTCCTCGCGGCGGATGCCGAGCCGGTAGGCCGGAACGCCACCGCGAGGATCGACGGACGGATCGAGATGGATCAGCGAATACGAACGCCACTGCGGTACGCCGCCCGTCGGGGACGGGATCTCGACCTGAAGGTGCGCGCCAGGCTCGAAGCCGGGCAGCGACGCGCCGTCGGCCGCTTCGAGCGTATACGACTTGATGAGCGAAGTCGGGGTGTCGATCGCCGCGACGCGCAGCGTGAGCAGCAGGGGAGCAAGCATCGAAATCATTCCGGAGATACGGTGTTATGCGGGTGTAATGCGGTCGGTTACGTAGGATTGCATACGATTACGTGGCATCGGTCAGCGAACGCCAGTCCGAACCGACCGGCAGCACGCCGCCGATCGAGATCGCGCGCGAGTAGTCGAGTTCGGGGTTGTCGGCGAGCGTGGGCGTCTTGCCGGCCATGAACTCGCGTGCCGACTTGAGCAGCAGCCCGCGCACGCGCAGCACGGCGCCGTCGGCGGAGCAGAGTTGCTCGGTGGTGCGGTCCGCAATCGGGCCCTGGCCGAGGAACATCGCGAAGTCTTCGGTCCCCAGGTGCTGGTGAAAGCCGGTGGCGTGGCCGCGCTTCATGAGGTCGCGGTTCTGCCCGAAGCCGGTTTCGCGCGTTCCCGGTGGCAGCGGCGGGAAGTTCCACACATCCGGCGTAGCCGACATCACCGTCATGCCGAGCTCGCGCGTAGGGTTGAAGTGCACGAACCAGGCGCGGTGCGTGACGTCATCCACGGGCGTGGAGAAGAACACCGTGCTCGGCCCGTTCGAGTCCGGCGCGCAGATGATGCCGTACCACGGCATCACGAAATTGTTGACGCGTGCATAGACCTTTTCGTCGGGCAAATCGCGTAGCGCGGCGTAGCGATAGCCGTATGGCCGGTCCTCGAACTCGAGACGTGGCGCGAGCGCTTTCGTCATGTGCATGCGTTCGTTGCCGCCACCAGCCGTGATCTGCGTGGTCGATTCGTGCAGCACGCCCACGTGCGACGAATCCATCGACGCCTCGACGCCCTGCACCCAGTTGGTCGGCACTTCGACGCAGGTGACCGAGCGCTGCCCGGCGGGCAGCTGAGTGAACGGCAGGTCGGGGAAGCGCGGCGGCCCGGCGTTCTCGCCGCCCTTGCCGAGCCATATCCAGACGATGCCGCCGCGCTCCTCCACGCTGTACTGACTCGTCTTCACGCGCTTGCAGAACTGCGCCTGGTCGCCGACCTGGTTCGGCGCTTCGACCACCTGGCCTTCCACGTTCACCTTCCAGCCGTGGAAAATGCAGCGCAAGCCGTTATTCTCGTTGCGCGCCATCATCATCGAGGTCTTGCGGTGCGGGCAAAGCTCGTCGATCACGCCGGCCTTGCCGTCGGTGCCGCGAAACGCCACGTAGTTCGAGCCAAGCAGGCGAACCAGCACGGGCGCGCCATCCGCTTCGAGCTTCGCCGACGGCACGGCAGGGATCCAGTAATGCTGGCGGATCATCTCGCCCATCGGCGCGCCGTTTTCGACGCGCGTGAGCAGATCGTTTTCTTCAGCGGTCATGGCCATGTTCAGGCCTCCTGATAGTGGCGGAACGCACGCGGATAGACGCGCTGGCAATTGCACTCGAACACGTTCCTGCGTTGTTCCTCGGTGAGCCACTCGATGCTTTCGATCACCGGCTTCATGTCGTCGTAGTCGCGGCCCGAGATCGGGTCGCGCGCGCTGCCCGTGCCCGGCTTTTCGGTTCCGAACAGCACGTTGTCGGTGCCGGCCACCTTGAGCAGCAGCTCGATCGAATCTTTCGAGTAGTTGCAGGTGTCGAAGTAGAGCTTGCGCAGTTGTTCGTCGAAAGTCTGTGGATGATTGCGGCGCACGGCCCACGAACGGAAGCGGCCCATCTGGTAGGGAATCGCGCCGCCGCCGTGGCCCACCACGATCTTCAGGTTCGGGAACTTCTGGAACACGTCCGATTCGAGCAGCGAAATGACCGCGATGTTTTCTTCGTTGATGAACTTCAGCGTGTACGACTCGCGCGGGCTGCAACTGCCGGCCGAGTGGATCAGTGCGGGCACGTCGAGCGCCGTCATCGTTTCATAGAGCGGATACCAGAACGGATCGCCGAGGCCGGCCGGCGCGGGGCCCTCGCCTTCGGTCGGATCGGGGTTCAGCAGCGTGCCGACGAAGCCCAGTTCATTCACGCAGCGCTTCAGTTCGGCCACGCATTTTTCGGCGGGCGATTCGTTCATGAACTGCGGCAGGCCGGCCACGCCACGGAAGCGGTCCGGGAACATGTCGACGAAGCGCTTGATCAGGTCGTTGCAGTGACGCGTCCACAGCTCGGTCACGCGCGCCGGCTTCACCGAATGCATTTGCAGGTAGGGGCGCGGCGAGATGAACTGAACGTCGGTGCCGACGGCGTCCATGCTGCGCACGAGTTCCTCGGCCTGCTTGCGCACCGCTTCGTCCGGGATGTTCGGGTTGGTCGACGGGTTGGCGCGTCCGCCAACGAGCTCCGCCATGTAGCGGAAGCTTTGCGGTGGCATGACGACGTGGGCGTGGGAGTCGATGATCACGTTGGAACCTTTTTCAATGAATGGAGGGATGCGCTGCGTTGCTTGACGTTGGTGGTGGAGGCCGCGCGTTCAGGGCGCGACGGCCATTGCTTCGAGCTGAAGAGCCATGCCGTGCTGCAGGTCGTGCACGACGATATGGCGTGCGGGCCGCTGCGCCGGGTCGGGCCAGAAGGCGAGCCAGTGCGCGTTGATGTGTTCGCGCACGCTATCGTCTTTCACATAGACGGTGAGTTTCACGACGTCCGCGAGCGTCGCACCGCCTGCGTCGAGAAAGCGCTCGAGGTTGTCGAACGCGAGGCGGGCCTGGTCGGCGGGGCCGGCGGCGAGCTTGCCGGTGGCCGGGTCCTTGCCGGCGATCGCCGACGAGCACAGCACGTTGGCCACGCGGGCGCCCACCGGAATCGGGGCGTTATGCGAGAGGCCTGGGACGTCGATGGAGCGGGGCATGGTGTCTCCGTATGGATTATTCAGGATGACTGGATATCTCAGTCGGTGCCGAAGTCGAAGAAGTGGCGTGGCACGGCGGCGAGGAATTCGGAAAAGCCGGTCGTGCCCGCGGGAACGTGACGCCGCATCACCTCGGCGGCTTTCGCTTCGTCGCCGGCCTGGATGGCGCGCGCGATCTCGAAGTGCTCCTGGAGCGAGCGGCTGATCTGGCTGCGGTTGCGCAGGTCGGCCACGCGGTAGCGCGCCGACTGGCGGCGCGCGGCGCGAATCTGGTCGGCGAGGCACTCGTTGCGGCTGCCTTCGTAGATCGTGTCGTGAAAAAGCGCATTGGCGCGTGCGTACTCGCCGGCGTCGCCTTCCACTGCGGCCTGCTGGCACGCCATCAGCGCGCGGTCGAGCGCCTCGCGCAGGGTGTCGCTCGCGCGCCTTGCGCAAAAGCGTGCGCACAGCGCCTCCAGTTCCCCGATGTACTCCAGCATCGAGCGCACCTTGGCGATCGACAGCCGCGCCACGGTCATGCCCTGGCGCGGCGAGATCACCACGAGCTCGCGCGCCGCGAGATGCTGAAGCGCTTCGCGCACCGGCGTGCGCGACACGTTGAAGCGCGCAGCGAGCGCACGCTCGTCGATCGGCATGCCCGGCGCGAGCTGGCCAGTTTCGATCTCGGCCTGAAGCGTCTCGCGAATGTCGTTCGCGAGACTCGCTCGCATACGGGGCGCGGCTGCCGGATGGGCGGGCGCTGCGCCGTCGCGTTCGGCGGTCAGGTCGGCTACAGGTTTCATGGAAAGGACGGTCGTTGGGGTTCGGATGGCTTAAATATACCAATATGATGTTGTGGCATTCAAGTCGGCGTTTTTCTTATACGGTCGCGCCGTTTGCTGGATGTACGTCGAGCGACAATTAAAAGACATTAAAATCAATGAGATGCCGTTTGATAGGTGGCCCGGGTGGGTGCTGTTAGGGGAAAACACTAACCTGGTAAATGTGCTTCTGGTGTATTGAGAAAGCGGTTGTGGTATGCCAGAATGGCTCTCAATCGAACTGATCCTGGTTTGCCAGTGCCGGGATCGCAATCAAGAAGAGGCATGACCTGATGAGTAAGTCACTCTCCGAAGCAGGCGGCGTGTTGTCCGTCGAACGCGTGCTCAAGCCGCGCTCGATCGCGATCGTCGGTGCTTCCGCCGATCCCCGCTCGTTCGGCAACTTCGTGCTGCAGAACCTGGAGCGTTTCGGCTTTGCGGGCGCGATCCATCTCGTGTCGCGCAGCAGCGAGGAAATCAACGGCCGCCCGTGCGTGAAGAGCGTGGACGCGCTGCCCGAAGGCATCGACCTCGTGGTGCTGTGCATTCCGGAAGCCGGTGTGCTCGACGCCGTCTACACGCTGGGCGCGCGCGGCGCGGGCGCGGCGGTGATCTTCGCTTCGGGCTACGCCGAAGCAGGCGAGGAAGGCCGTGCGAAACAGCAGGCGCTCACTGAGGCCGCGAACGCCGCGGGCATCGCGCTGATCGGCCCGAACTGCATGGGCTTCACCAATTTCCAGGCCGGCGTGCCGGTCACTTTCGAGGCGCTCGCGCCATATCCGTGCGCGGGTCGCAAGGGCGTTGGCGTGGTGGCGCAAAGCGGCGCGATGGCCGCGAACCTGCGCGACGCCTTCATGGGCCGCGGCCAGCCGATCACGGCGGCCGTTTCGACCGGCAACGAAGCCGTGCTTGGCATCGAGGACTATCTCGCGTGGTTCATCGCCGACCCGCAGACGACTGCGATCGCCGTGTATGCGGAGCAGGTGCGCCGCCCGCAGACTTTCCTCGCGCTGGCGCGCGAAGCGCGTGCGGCAGGCAAGCCGATCGTGATGCTGATGCCGGGCAAGAGCGCGCGAGCGCGCGAAGCGGCACAGTCGCACACCGGCGCGCTCGCAGGCGACCATGCCACGGCGAGCGTGCTACTCGCGCGCGAAGGCGTGGTGGTGGTCGATTCGCTCGATGAACTGTTCGACACCACGACGATCCTCGCGCGCTTCCCGGTGCCGCCCGCAGCGGGTACGGCGGTCATGACGGCATCGGGCGCGGTGAAGAACATTACGCTCGACTTCGCCGACGACATCGGTCTGAACCTGCCGCCGCTCACCGAGCCGACGCTCGGGAAGCTCACCGAACTGCTGCCGGACTTCGCCGTGGCCGACAACCCGCTCGACTACACGACGATCGGCGTGCGCAACCCAGGCCTGATCGGCGAACTGATCGACACGGTGCTCGCCGACCCGAACATCGGCAGCCTCGTCCTCTCGATCATGGGCGGCCCTCCCATCGCGCAGCGCGACAAGGCCGACCACCTCGTGCCCGCGCTCGCGCGCGCCACCAAGCCCGCGGTGCTTGCGGTAATGGGCGACAACAACGTGCTGGAGCCGTTCTTCATCGAAGCGATTGCCGCGAGCGGCGTGCCGTTCTTCCGTTCGCCGGACCGCGCGCTGCGCGCCTGCGCACGCGTGGCGGCCTACGGCGAATCGCTGCAGCGAGCGCAGCGCGCGCAAACGGCGCAGCCAGCCGCGATCGCGCTGCCGGGCGCCGTGCCGGCGAACGGTATTTATGCCGAATATCAGGGCAAGCAATGGCTTGCCGCAGCGGGTCTGCCGGTGCCGCCGGGGCGACTCGCGAAGACGATCGACGAAGCGCAGAAGATTGCGGATGAAATCGGCTATCCGGTCGTGCTCAAGGCGCAGGCGAGCGAACTGCCGCACAAGAGCGACGTGGGCGGCGTGGTGGTCGGTCTCGCCGATGCGGCCTCGCTGCGCGCCGGCTGGGACAAGCTGCACGCGAGCGTGGCTTCGCATCGCCCCGAGCTGCGGCTCGACGGTGCGCTTGTCGAAGCGATGGGCCCGCGCGGTCTCGAACTCGTGGTGGGCGCCAGGCGTGACGCCGAATGGGGCCCCGTCGTGCTGGTCGGCCTGGGCGGCATCTGGATCGAAGCGCTCAGGGACGTGCGCCTGATTCCCGCCGACATGGCCGAAACCGACATCGTGGTCGAGCTGCGCCGCCTGAAGGCCGCCGCGCTGCTCGACGGCGTGCGCGGCGCCGAAGGTGTGGACGTGGCCGCCATCGCGAAGGCCGTGGCCGCGATCGGTGCGCAGATGCGCGCGAACCCGCAGATCACCGAGATCGATGTGAATCCGCTCGTTGCCTACCCGGACCGCGTGCTCGCGCTCGATGCACTCGTCGTGTGCGGTTCGCAGGGCGCAAACAGCGGCGCACATCACTAATAAGGACAATGAATCAATGAGACTGGAATTCTCCGCAGAGGACGAGGCGTTTCGCGCCGAGGTGCGCGAGTTCGTCAAGAAGAACCTTTCGCCCGCACTCAAGCGCAAGGCTGAACTGGGCCTGCGCATCGAGCGCGCCGATTATGTCGAGTGGTACACGCATCTGTACGAGCGCGGCTGGATCACGCCGTCGTGGCCGAAGGAGGCCGGTGGCCCTGGCTGGACGCCGCTGCAACGCTATATCTTCGACGAGGAAACGCTCGTTGGCGGCGCGCCGCGCATCATCGCGAGCGGCATCAACATGCTGGGCCCTGTGCTCAATGCGTTCGGAACGCCCGAGCAGAAAGAGCGCTACCTGCCCGCAATCCGCCGCAGCGAAACGTGGTGGGCGCAGGGCTTCTCGGAGCCGGGTGCGGGCTCTGACCTCGCCAGCGTGCGCACCACCGCCGTGCTTTCCAGAGACAGCGACGGCGATCACTTCGTCGTGAATGGCCACAAGGTCTGGACTTCGTACGCGCACTGGTGCGAGATGATGTTCGCGCTGGTGCGCACCGACCCGACCGCCAAGCCGCAGGAAGGCATTTCGTTCCTGCTGATCGACATGAAGTCGCCGGGCGTGGAGCTGCGCCCCATTCGCATGCTCGAAGGCGGCACCGACCTCAACGAGGTCTATCTCGACAACGTGCGCGTGCCGGTCGAGAACCTCGTCGGCGAGATCAACAAGGGCTGGTCGTACGGCAAGTATCTGCTCGGCCACGAACGCACCGGCATTGCGGGCATCGGCTCCTGCAAGCAGCAGCTCGCGCGCGTCAAGCAGCTTGGCAAGCAGCAGGGCCCCGCCGGCGATCCGCTATTCGAGGCGCGCGTGAGCCGCTTCGAAATCGAGTTGATGGCGCTCGAATTCACGGGCCTGCGCATGCTGAGCGCAAACCAGCAGAGCCCCGTGCCGGCGGTAGAGGCGTCAATGCTCAAGGTGCGCGGCACCGAGCTGCGCCAGGCGATCTACGCGCTGCTCGCGGAAGTCGCAGGGCCCGACGGCATTCCGTTCGACGAAGCCGCGCTGCTCGACCAGGCGGGCCACGAGCCGCCGAGCCCGGAAGAGACCGTTGCCGTCGCGGCCAACTACTTCGATGCACGCAAGCTGTCGATCTACGGCGGCACGAACGAAGTGCAGCGCAACCTGATCAGCCGCGCGTTCTTCAATGCCTGAAGCGGGACACGAATAAACATGGACTTTTCTCTGACTGAAGATCAAGTCGCGCTGCAAGACGCGGTACGCCGCTTCTGCGACGGCGAGTTTCCCGCGCACCGGCGCGGCGACGCCGAAGACGCGGCGCTTGCGGCACACCGCCGCCAGGGCTTCGCCGAACTCGGCATCACGGGCCTCATCATCGACGCCGGACAGGGCGGCAGCGGCTACGGCGCGGTGGAAACGATGCTCGTCGCGCAGCAACTCGGCCGCGCGTTGGGCGGTGCAGGCTGGCTGTCGAGCGGCTTGCCGGCGGCTGCGCTGATCGGCGCGGCGGCCAGCGCGCAGCAGCGCTCGCAATGGCTCGAAGCGGCCGCGTGCGGCGAGAAGGTGCTTGCGCTCGCGGTGGGCGAAGCCGATGCGCGCTACGAGCTTGCGCGCATCGCGGTGCGCGCGAAGGAAACGGGCGACGGCTGGCGCATCGACGGCACCAAGACACTCGTGTTCGACGGCGCGATCGCCGACGCATTCGTGGTAGCCGTGCGCACCTCGGGCGAGCGCGGCGACATGCATGGCCTGTCGCTTTTCCTCGTCGACGCCAAAGCGCAAGGCATCACGCTGCGCCGCTTTGCGACGATCGACGCACGCGAAGCGGCCCACGTGAGCTTCGCCAACGTGATCGTGACCAAAGCCGACCTGATCGGCGAGGCCGGCGAAGCGCACGCGCTCATCGAAGCCGCGCTCGACCGCGCGAACGCGGCGCTGTGCGCAGAGTCGGTCGGTGCGCTGGAAGCGCTGCTCGAACTGACCGCCGAGCACCTGAATACGCGCTCGCAATTCGGTGCGCCGTTGGCGAAGTTTCAGGCGCTGCAACACCGCGTGGCCGACATGCTGATCGCGCTCGAACAGGGCAAGTCGATGGCGTGCGCGGCGGCCATGGCCGTCGATGAAAACGACCCGGCGCGCCGTGGCCGCTTTGTTTCCGCCGTCAAGGCCTTTATCGGCGATGTGTGCAAGAACGCGGGCGAATGGGCGATTCAGCTGCATGGCGCGATGGGCATGACGCAAGAGTGCCGCGCGGGCCACTACGCAAAGCGCATGTTCGCGATCAACATGACCTACGGTGACGCCACCTGGCATCTGAACCGCTTTACGGTGCAACGACTCGATAAGGAATCCGAATGACTCTGAACGGACAAGCCTGTATCGTCGGCGCCTATGAGCACCCCACGCGCAAAGCGGACGACCTTTCCGTCGCGCGCCTGCACGCCGACGTCGCGAAGGGCGCGCTGGAAGACGCGGGCCTGACGAAAGACGACATCGACGGCTACTTCTGCGCGGGGGATGCGCCCGGCCTCGGCACGACGACCATGGCCGAATACCTCGGCCTGAAGCTGCGCCACGTCGATTCGACCGAATGCGGCGGGTCCGCGCCGATCCTGCACGTCGCGCACGCGGCGCAAGCGATTGCGGCCGGCCGCTGCAATATCGCGCTGATCACGCTTGCGGGCCGCCCACGTGCGGCGGGCGCAGCGCTTTCGCTCAAGGTGCCGGACCCGGACGCGCCCGAAGTGCAGTTCGAGCTGCCGTTCGGCCCGGCCACACAGAATCTGTACGGCATGGTCGCGAAGCGCCATATGTACGAGTACGGCACCACGAGCGAGCAACTCGCGTGGATCAAGGTCGCGGCGTCCCACCACGCGCAGCACAACCCCAACGCGATGCTGCGCAACGTCGTGACCGTCGAAGACGTCGTGAACTCGCCGATGGTCGCTGACCCGCTGCATCGTCTGGACTGCTGCGTGATGAGCGATGGCGGCGGCGCGCTCATCGTGGCGCGTCCCGAGATCGCGAAGCAGTTGAAGCGCCCGCTCGTGAAGGTGCGCGGTACGGGCGAAGCGCCCAAGCACGCTGGCGGCGGCAAGATCGACCTCACGTGGTCGGCGGCGAAGTGGTCCGGCGCGGCAGCGTTCGCCGAAGCAGGTTTGACGCCCGCCGACATCAAGTATGCGTCGCTCTACGACAGCTTCACGATCACCGTGCTCATGCAGCTCGAAGACCTCGGCTTCTGCAAGAAGGGCGAGGGCGGCAGGTTCGTGCAGGACGGCGGCCTGATTTCGGGCGTGGGCAAGCTGCCTTTCAATACCGACGGCGGTGGCCTGTGCAACAACCACCCCGCGAACCGGGGCGGTGTCACGAAGGTGATCGAGGCCGTGCGCCAGTTGCGCGGCGAAGCGCACCCCGCCGTGCAGGTGCCGAACTGCGATATCGCACTGGCGAACGGAATCGGCGGCGCACTGGCTTCGCGTCATACGGCCGCAACGCTCATTTTGGAACGGGCTTAACGATGAGTACGACTAATCAGAACCCTGCTACGGAAAAGGCGGCCAAGGCCGCCGCGGCCACCGGCCGGCGCCGCATTTCGCCGCCGCGCGTATTGCCCGAGGCGATGCCTTTCTGGGAAGCGGCGAAGGATGGGCGCCTGCTCGTCAAGCGCTGCGCCGACTGCGGCGAGACGCACTACTACCCGCGCGACATCTGCCCGCATTGCCTGAGCGCGAACACGGAGTGGGTCGAGTCGAAGGGCAAAGGCGCGATCTACTCGTGCAGCACGATGGGCAAGGAAGAGGCGCGCTACACGCTGGCCTATGTGACGCTCGACGAAGGCGTACACATGCTCAGCAATATCGTCGACTGCGACCCGGCCACGCTCGCCATCGGCCAGCGCGTGCAGGTCGTGTTCGAGCCGAGCGATGGCGGCTATCCGGTTCCGATGTTCACTCCGGCCTGAGGAAAAACGCCCATGAGCGCAGAAAACAAGGACACCCAGCACGACCAGGGTGCGGCCACCGCCCGTAAAGGCGCGCTGTCACGCTTCACGATCATCGACGCCTCGCGGGTGCGAGCGGGCCCGACCGCCATGCGTCTTTTCGCGGACATGGGCGCACGCGTCATCAAGCTCGAAATCCCGCCCGGAGCGCTAGGTGGCGACGACATGATCGGCGGCCGCGACCACAATCGCGCCGATTATGAAAACCTGCATCGCAACAAGGAAAGCCTCACGCTGAACATGAAGGACCCCGCGGGCCGCGGGATTCTCCGCGAGCTGGTACGCCGCGCCGACGTGTTCATCGAAAACTTCCGCCCCGACGTGAAGGACCGCCTCGGCATTGGCCCGGACGCGCTGCGAGCGATCAATCCGCGCCTCGTCTACGCGAGCATCTCGGGCTTCGGCCAGGACGGTCCCTATGCGAACTGGCCGGGTTTCGATTCGATCGCGCAGGGCATGGGCGGCCTCATGAGCGTGACGGGCAAGCCGGGCGAAGGCCCGATGCGCGTGGGCATCCCAATCGCGGACCTGTGCGCGGGCCACTTCTGCGCGATGGCGATTCTCACCGCGCTACTGGAGCGTGACGCGTCGGGCGAAGGCCAGTGGGTGCAAACCTCGCTGCTGGAGGCACAGCTCGCAATGCTCGATTTTCAGGCCGCACAGTGGCTCGTGGACAAAAAGGTGCCGCAGCAGGTAGGCAACGAGCATCCGCTCACGGTGCCGACCGGCGTGTTCGAAACGAAGGACGGTTACCTGAATCTCGCTGCCATCGGCCAGACGATGTGGACACGGTTGTGCGAGGCGCTCGGCCTCGAACATCTGGCGCGCGCCGCGGGCTTCGATTCCGATCCGGCGCGCGTGGCCAACCGCGACGCCGTGAACCGCGCTGTGGGCGAAGTCTTCAAGACTCGGACGACGAAAGAATGGACTGCAGTGCTGATTAAATCGGGCGTGCCTTGCGGCCCGATTCACCGCATCGACGAGGTGTTCGAGGACCCGCAGGTCAAGCATCTCGGCATGGCGTGGCCGGTCGAGTTGCCGGGCAAAGGCGAGGTCGCCTTTGTGGGCCAGCCGTTCCGGCTCTCGCGCTATCCGCGCGAAGCGTCGCCGCGGCTTGCGCCCGAGCAGGGCGAGCATACGCAGGCCATCTTGCGCGAACTCGGTTACGCGGACGAACAGATCGAACAATGGCGCGCGGCATTCGTGGTCTGAGCGCGCGCCGGCAAAGCAATAACGCACAGGAGAAGGAGACGAAATGGCACGTTTGGTAGCGGCATTCGGCTCGTCGCACAGCATCATGCTGGTGTCGCAGCGCGAAGACTGGCAGCACGGCTTTCGCGCGGTGGACCCGAAGAATCCGCATTACTACGACAAGGCGGGCAATCACGTTACGTACGGCGACCTGCTGGAACGCGCACCGGCCGACGCCGAGGCGATGGTCACGCCCGAGCGCATGGGCGAGCGCTACGACCGGTCGGAAGCGGCGATGGATGAATTGCGTGAGCGTATTCGCGCAGCCCGGCTCGATGTGCTGATCGTGGTGGGTGACGATCAGACCGAGTTGTTTCGTACCACGAATAACCCGGCATTCGCCATCTACTATGGCGAGACCATCCGCAACGCAAAGCGCGAGACGAGCCCGAACGACAGTTGGTACGCCCGCGCCCGCACCATGCGCCAGGAGCCGGATGCCGACGTGCACTATCCCGTCAAGTCGGAGATGGCACGCTGGATGATTCGTGAACTCTGCGAGCGCGACTTCGACATGGCGGCGATGGACGGTCTGGAGCGCGGCCAGTACGAGGGCCACGCGTTCTCGTTCATTCACCGCCGCTATCTGCAGGGCCTCGACTTGCCTGTCATTCCGGTGATCGTCAATACCTTCGATCCGCCGAACCAGCCCACGCCGCGCCGCTGCATTCAGCTTGGCGCCGCGCTGCGCGAGCTGATCGAGGCATACCCCGAAGACCTGAGGGTGGGCGTGCTCGCGTCGGGCGGCCTCTCGCACTTCGTGGTGGACGAGGCGCTCGACAACGGCATTATCGAAGCGATCCACCGCAAGGACAGCGCGTGGCTTGCCGCGCTCGATCCGAAGCAGCTACAGGCGGGTAGTTCGGAAATCCGCAACTGGATCATCGCGGTCGAGGCGGTCAAGTCGCTCGACCTCGAATGGGTTTCGTACACGCCGGGCTATCGCAGCCCCGCGCTCACCGGCACGGGTCTTTGCTTCGCCGCGTGGCGCACGCTGGACTGATCCGCTTCATTTGCGCAAGACCTTCACGGAAGACTAGAACATGGCTGACCAAAATGTACAGCGCCTGCGGCGGCTCGACTGCTGCGCCGTCTCGGACGCGCTCGACAAACTCAAACTGACCGGCGTGGTGAGCGGGTTGCCGCAGCGCTCGGGCCAGGGCCGCATTGCGGGCCGCGCGATCACCGTCAAGCTCGGCACCGGTGACGCGCCGCCCGGACCGCCCGTGCACCTCGGATGTACCGCAATCGAACAGGCCGACGCCGACAACGTGATCGTGGTCGAGCAGCGCAGCGGCGTGGAAGCCGGCTGCTGGGGCGGCCTGCTCTCGCTCGCCGCGAAGGTGCGCCAGGTCGCCGGCGTCGTGGCCGACGGGCCCGTGCGCGATATCGACGAGGCCATCGGCTACGAATTGCCCGTGTTCAGCCGCGCCACCACGGCGCGCACGGCACGCGGCCGCGTGGTCGAAAAGGGCACCAATGTGCCGGTTCAGATCGGCGAGGTGCAGGTGGAGGCAGGCGACTACGTCGTGGCCGACAACAGCGCCGTGATCTTCATTCGCGCTGCCGATATCGGCCTCGTGCTGGACACCGCGGAGACGATTGTGGCGAAGGAGGCCGCGATGGCAAAAGCGATTCTTGCAGGCGTCCCAGTCGGCAGGGTCATGGGCGGCAACTACGAACACATGCTCGCCTGAGCGCATATTCACAATTCACGCAAGCGATCCAGAACCATGACGACGAACGACAGCCGCAACGTGGAGCGCGCCGGCAAGCTCGACACCGCCACGCTCTCCGACGCGCTCGACAAGCTCGGCATCAACGGCCAGTGCTACAAGATCAAGGCGCGCAGCACGGACTTCCGCCTCGCGGGACGCGCATGGACGCTCAAGTACGGTCCCGCCGCCAACCCGCCGGGCACGGTGGGCGACTATATCGACGACGTCCCGGAAGGCGCGGTCATCGTGCTCGATAACGGCGGACGCGAAGATGCGACCGTGTGGGGCGACATTCTCACCGAGATCGCGCATCGCCGTGGCATTGCGGGCACTGTGATCAACGGCATCTGCCGCGACGTTTCGCTGTGCCTGAAGCTCGGTTATCCGGTGTTCAGCCGCGATCACTGGATGCGCACCGGCAAGGACCGCGTGCAGGTCGAGGCGACCAATATTCCCGTCAACATGGGCGAGGCGCGCGTGCAGCCCGGTGACATCCTGCGCGGCGACGCCGATGGCGTGCTCGCGATTCCGCGCGAGCACGAAGACGCTGTCCTCGATGCCGCGGAGGCGATCCATCATGCCGAGGAAGCGATTCGAGAGGCGTGCCGCGGCGGTATGCGTCTGGACGAAGCGCGCAAGCAGTTCAAGTACCACCAGTTGCAAACGCGGGAGCAAAAGGTATGAAAGAACACGATTCGGCAACCACTATCCGCACTTCAATCGAACGCGTCGAGGCACGCGTGGTCGACGCGGCCCGCCAGGTGCCCGCAGCCACGCTGCACGAAGCCGGCGGCAAGATCGGCGCGCTGCCCGCTGCGATCAAGCCTGTCTCGCCTGGCTTCAGGATCTGCGGCACGGCAGTCACCGTGCATTCGCCGGGCGGCGACAACCTCTGGCTGCACCGCGCCATTCTGCTTGCTCAGCCGGGCGACGTGCTGGTGGTCTACACGAACGGCGTGTACGAACACGGCTACTGGGGCGAGGTGATGACGACAGCCGCGAAGGTGCGCGGTCTTGCGGGGCTCGTGATTGACGGCGCGGTGCGCGACGCCGACCTGCTGGAGTCGATCGGCTTCCCGGTGTTCTCGCGCGGGCTGTCCATTCGCGGCACGGGCAAGGACTTTGGCGCGATCGGCTGGATCAACGAGCCGGTGATGATCGGAAACGTCACGGTTTGTGCGGGCGACCTGATCGTCGGCGACCGCGACGGTGTGGTGGCCGTTCCGCGTGCCCGCGCGGCAGAAGTGGTGGAGAAGGGCGTGCAGCGCGAAGCCGACGAAGCCGCGATCTGCAAGCGCATCGAGGGAGGCGAAACTACCATGCAGATCTACAACTTCCACTGAGGCTGACGATGACCTCGAAACCCGCTCATTCAGCAGGTCAGGCGCCGGAACTCACCGTCGCCGGGAAGATCGCGACCATCACGCTGCGCCGCCCCGAGATGGCGAACCGCCTCGAATTCGAAGACCTCGCCACATTGCGCGGTTTCATTCGCGAAGTGAACGCGCAACGCGAGGTGCTCGTGCTGCGGCTGTGCGCCGAAGGCAAGCACTTTTGCGCCGGGTTCGACATTGGCAGCGTGGCCGACGAGAACGCGGGGGCGAGTTTCGAGGCGCTCGCCAACGAACTCGAAGAGGCGCGGCCTGTGACGATCGCCGCGATCAACGGCGGCGTTTATGGCGGTGCGACCGATCTGGCGCTCGCGTGTGACTTCCGCGTCGGCGTCGAAAGCAGCCAGATGTTCGTGCCTGCGGCCCGGCTCGGCCTGCTGTTCTATCGCGGTGGTTTGCGGCGCTACGTGTCGCGGCTCGGACTGAACGTGGCGAAGAAGCTGCTGTTGTGCGCCACGACCCTCGATGCCGGACAGATGCGGGCTTGCGGTTTTCTCGACACAGTCGTTGCGCGTGCAATGTTATTCGACGAAGTCGAGCGCCTGAGCGGCGAACTGGCGGCAATGGCGCCGCTCGCTCTGCTGGGTATGAAGAAGCACCTGAATCGGATCGCGAGTGGCACGCTCGACGAAGACGAATTCCAGCGCGACGTGAAAGAAGCGGATGCCTCGCGCGATCTATGCGAAGGTTCGCTCGCCTGGAAGGAGAAACGAAAGCCGGTATTTCGCGGCGAGTGAGCCGCGAGCGGCAAAACACGAGCACCCCCGCGAAGCTATACGAAAAGGACGGCATTCATGGAAATCGAAGATAACCCGGCTCTCGCGCGTCTGTACGGCGTGAACGGCGCACCGCCGATCACGACCACGCTGGGCGCCACGTTTCTCTCGCTGAGCGACAATGCGCTCGAGGCCGAGTACGAGGGCGCCCTGTCGTTTCGCAACCCGGCGGGGCAAGTGCAGGGCGGCATGCTGTGTGCCATGCTCGACGACGTGACGGCAACGCTGGTTACCTCCACGCTCGCCGAAGGCGAGCACTGCGCGACGCTCAGCCTGAACACTTCATTCCTGAGGGCCGCAAGGCCCGGGAAGCTGACCGGCCGCGCAAACCTCGTGCGCAGGGGGCGCGGCGTATGCAACGTGCACGGCGAACTCTGGCAGGAAGACAAGCTCATCGCCACGGCAACGGCAGTGTGCATGATCGTCGCACGGTAAGTGCCGCCGCGCGCGGGGCAGGGTGGCGCTTTGTTGAGTCTGATTCGTTATCCTTATAAAAAAATACAAACATGACGTTGAATCGCAAGCTCCTGTCGATGATCGCCGTGCTGTGGATCGGCCTCGTATTGATCGGCGGCTTTGGTGCATGGCAAATGCGCTCGACCATGCTGGACGACCGGCGTGATCAGTTGAAATCGCTCGTGCAGCAGGCCGAAACGCTCGTCAAGCACTACCACCGCCTCGCACAGCAAGGGGTGCTCAGCGACTCCGACGCACGCAAGCAGGCGCTCGCCGCGCTAGCGGGGCTGCGCTACGGCAAGGACGGCTATTTCGCGGTCATCGACTCGCATCTCGTGATCGTGATGAACCCGTTCCTGCAGCAAATGACCGGCAAGGACGTGAGCCGCATGATGGACGGGGCCGGTCAGCCGCTGTTCCCGAAGCTCGTGGCCGCGGGCAACCAGCCAGGTGGTGGCTTTGCCGACTATGTTGGCCGCAAGAACGCAGCACTGGTCGAAGAAGCCGCGGCTGCTGCGCACTCGTTGCGCGATCAGGCCGCGAGCTTGCGCGAGGCGATTGCGCGCTTCGTGCTGCCTGCACAAGGATAGGCAGCATGACTGTAGCCATCCGGGTGGCGGCCGATGTGTTCGCGACTGAACCGATGTCACTGCCTGCGGGGCGGATCAGTGATGCCAGAAGAGGGGCTCCTGGCGAGAGCGGCTGTCGCCTGCCTGCGCATACTGGCTTTCCCCTGGCCATGTACGGCGATTGCGCTTGCCGGCGGCCGGCTGGTGCTCGGTGCCGGCGAGCGTGAGCAGGTGCCTCGCTTCGCGGCTCGATGCGTCTACTTCCACCGCATGCCCCGCGTCTTGCCGCACACAAGCCCATTGGCGCTCGTGCTCGCATTGCCGCGCCTCGCCGATCAACGCGTCGCGCTGCTGCTCGCGCGTGACGAGTTCGGCCTGCATCTGCTGCGCTTCAGGGTTGCCGGGCTCGACGGCGAGCGCACTCGTGAGCGCCCTGCGTGCGGGCCAGAGGTTGTTCTTGTCGAGACTCAGACGCGCGCTGGCCAGATTGCTCGCGACCTCGGGATGCGCACTCGCATAGCGCGGCGCGGCGAGCGGATGCGAGACCGCCGGCGTATTCCGCTGGGCAACGCGGCGCTGCGCCGCGTTCGCATGCGGCAGGACGGCGGGTGGCCGATTAGTCACTGCGGCGACACTGCGGCTGCTGCCGTGAGTGCCCCGCGTGCCCTTCGACCCGCTCACGGCCCCCTGGACCACCTGTACGCCGAGCTTCGGCTCCCATTCGCCGCGATGCAGGAACGCGTAGCCGGTGAGCGCGATCGCGAGCGCGCCGAGACCCGCCCAGGCATAGCGCGGCAACCGCTTACGCTCGGCGACGTGTTCCTCGTCGATCGAAGGGTACTCGCCGTCGTAGGGCCGATTGGCGCCAAGGGCCAGGTTTGCACGCAGGCGCTCGGCTACCCCGTGCGCGCGTTCGTCCGGCAAGCCTTCGTCAGCGCCTGCGATGCGCGCGGCAGCGGCCTGTTGATTCGCTCCGCATTGGGGGCAGAGTGCAAGCGGCGCATTGAACCTGGTCCCACAGTAGGGGCATTCCGACGGATCGGAGTCGTCGTGACCAGGGGTGTTGAGCATGGGAGGAGCGCGCTTTCGCTTCGATTGACGAATTGCCGCAAAACCGGTGCCTGATGTACGCACTCACTTGAATATGGGCCACTTCGCCGCGGAGATCAATCGGCGGATTCCGCCAGTTTGGCGGATACGGACAGGCGAAACGGCGGCGAGGGCGCCTTTGCCTTATCCCTTCACGCAGCCGATGACCGTGGCGATTGCAGTGGCATCCAGCGTCAAGCCGATGTGCCCCACGCCGGGTACGATCGTGACCGGCACGTGTGCGCCCGCTTCCTCGAACGCCGCCGCGTATTCGCTGGCGTGAAAAACCTCGTCGTCGGCGCCGGCCAGCACGTGCACCGGCTGCCGCGCGCCGCGTATGTCCGCGCGGTAGTCGTCGTGCGGGCGGAAATTCTGCATCAGGTTGAACGAATACTGCGGCGTGACCTCGTCTCGGACCTCGGGCGCGAGCGCATAGGCGATCGTCGGCAGATGATTGAAGACGCGGATGCGCAAGCCGTTAAGCATAGCGAGCACGATGAGGCGAGGTATGCCGACCGAGACCCAGCCGCCGACCTCGTTGCGCGTGGTGCGCGCCTTGTGGTGCAGGAAGGGTGCGAGCAGCACGTAACGCTCGAACAGGCGCTGACGTGTACCGCCCGCAAAGCGCAGCGCAAAGCCGCCGCCGGACGAGAAGCCGATCAGCGTCCTGGGCAGCGCTGCCAGCTCGCCCGGCAGTGCGGCGAGCAGATCTTCGAGATCGTCTTCCAACTGACCGATGTAGGCAATCGTGCCCTTGCGCCCCGATTCACCGTGGCCACGCATATCGGGCACGCAGGCCGCGTAGCCCGCGGCGGCGAACTGGCGCGCAAGCGGGTGGAGACTCGCGCTGCTTGCCGACGATCCATGGATGAGCACGACACACGCTTGTGGCGCGCCCGCCTGCGGCAGGTAGGCACGCCAGGCGAGCGACGCACCGTCTCGCGCCGGATAACGGCGCACCGCAGGAAGGTCGGAAAAGTCGACTTCCTTGAACGGCGCGTTGATCGATTCGAGCGGCTCGGGCTGCCTCGGGCCGCCCTTGGCGAGCGCGACGGCCGCGGCGGCGATGGCAGCGAGCGGAACGGCTTGCGAAGCGGCAAAGGCGCTGAGAGCCACGGGTGGACCTCGTGTACGTTATGGGTTGATGGTCTTGCCGGCAGTGATGATAGCCGACTTGCCGCCCATATCATCGGGTCTCCGAAACATTATGCGCTCCGGATTGCGACGCAGCGCGCTCAGATAAACAGCGAAATGATGCCGCCCAGTGTGATGCCCGCCGCGATCCAGCGCCCAAGCGTATAGGTGTGGTTCGGGTCGGCGGGCGCGTCGGGACGCTCGAGGCCTAGCGCGCCATAGACGAGCGACTTCACGGGCTGCGCGTTGCCCGGCGTCGATGTCGTGTCGGTTGCGTCGCTAGTGTCGGTGGCATCGCCGGTATCGCTCGTGTCGCTCGCATCAGTTGTATCGGTTGCATCGCTCGTGTCGGCCGCTGCGTCGCCGCTGTCCGCGCTATCGTCGGTCCATGCAGCCGCATAGCCTTGCGGCGAAATCTGCACGGCCTCGTCCTGCGATGTGGACGGCGCGACATTCGTCGATGCGTGGCTCGACTGCGTGCCGTCCTGTTCTGCCTGGTCTGAAGCCGCGCCCGCACGGAGTGTGCTCGTGTTGGCGCTACCGTTGGCGAACTGTGTCGCCGCCCCGATTTGCATGGTCGACTCCTTTCGACTTTCTTATGCCTGCAATAATCGCAGGTCCAGCGCTGAAGCGACTCACGAATAACGCCGAAAAATTCGCGATATTCCGCGGCCAATTCTTTTGCAGAGCCTGCGACAATATCGGTATCCGTAACGTCGTGCGCGTATTACCGCGCGACGTCTGCGTGATCCTCCCCACCCGCAAGAAGAAGCACGCCTCGACGTCGAATGTGGATGAAGTCTCTGCGCCTCACAAATCCGTTCACGTTCGCGAAGAGGCGAGCTTGAAGCGCCCGTCACGCCGCGAGATTTTCGAGGCGCTTTATCGCACGCACTATCTGCAAGTCCACACGCGCCTGCCCGATGCGCTCGAGCGCGATCAAAACGACGATTATTCGCAAAGCGGCGCGCAGATCGCGTGGGAGATCTGGCAGGCCGCGCACTCGCACGCCATCGAGCTTGCGGCGCAGCAATGCGAGCGTCGTCAGAATCAGCACGCTCATCAGGATCACAAAGCAATCTGCCGGATTTGTGCGTGCGATATTCGCGCTCTGCAGACGGATGCAGAGCGCGACGAGGATGTGACGTAAGGAACGTGCCGCTTTAACCTAGACGGGGACGGAAGCGACGAGGCGCAGGCGGTTCGCGGAACGCTTTGGATCGAGGGCGCGCGTGACTTCGGCGAGCGTGTCGCGCATGGTTTCGCGCATGGTGCCCGAAAGTTCGCCCAGTGCTGCTGCGGCGCGGCCCCGCGTGGCGGAGGCGGCTGCCGGGGCATCGGATTCCGTCGTGCGGCTCGCGCGTGCGGCACGCGTCATGCCGGCGCGCGCGGGCGGCATGCAAATGCAGCAGGCGGTGGGCTTGTGTGCGTCGCGCACGTGGCGCACGAAGCGGCCGTGGCAAACGGTGCAGCTCGACAGCGTGAGCAGGCCGCCTTCGAAGAAGCGCAGCAGCGTCCATGCCCGCGTGAAGCTCAGCACGCGCTCGGTTTCGGCGCTCTCGCAATGCTCGAGATAAAGGCGGTATGCACGCGTGAGGGCATCGAGCCGGCTGCATTTCGCTCTATCCGTAAGAAACAGATAGATGTTGTAGAAGAGCGACGCATGAATGTTCGGCAGCCATGTGAAATACCAGTCTGCCGAAAACGGCAACATGCCCTTGGGCGGCGAAGCATTCTTGAGTTCCCGATAAAGCCTGATCAAACGATTGCGCGAAAGCGTCAGTTCTTTTTCGAGCACAGGCATGCGTGCGCCCAGCTGGATCAGCTCGATTGCGCGCAGCACTTCACGCGCTTCTTCGGTCACACTGCCTTTGTACATGACGTGGTACTCCCAGGGGCAGCCGACGACCGCCACGGTGGTCCAGGCGAATGCCTGAATTCACGGGCGATTATAAAAGCGCGACAAAGAGCGTCAAGGATAATATTTGGAAAGAATCTGGAATATCTATAAAGAAAATGGCCTGTGCAGCCGATATTCAGGTGTGGATTGAAATGAGAAATAACCGCGCATTACCACGGTAATTACCTGTTCGGTGTGAATAGAAAGGTACGGTAAGAATATAAGTACAAACCGGCGGAAAATATCAGTGCGCAATGCACCATGGATCGGAAAAAATTATTACCGCGTTTTGCGCTTTTACCTTTTCAGGCGCATCTGCCGGTAAACTGCGGCCTTTCCGAACGCATGCGACGTGCGACGTTGCAGCGGCCCGCGCGAACTGCGGGTTCCCTACATAAGCTGCCAACCGATGAATTTGTCTTTCTCCGCCTACACTTCTTCGTTCGCGCAGGCGCGTAAGCGTTTGCCTGTGGCCGCGACCGGCAACTTCAACCGCAGTGGCGGCGGCGCGCTCGACAACCCGCCGCGCCGCGCGCTGCTCAAGGGCACGGTGAGCCTGCTCGCGCTGAGCGGTTGCGCGAGCACGTTGTTGAGTGCGTGCGGCGGCGAATACACGGGAGGCGACGGCGCGCAGGATGCGCCCACGCCGGTGATCGGCTCCGTCGCGAACTTCCGTGATCTGGGCGGCGCTGCGCCTGGCTACTCGACGAGCGACGGCGCGCACGTGCGCCGCGCCTTGATTTACCGCTCCGACGCGCTCACGCCGAGCGCCGCCGACGCCGCGACGCTCGAGCGCATGGCGCTGTCCAACATCTACGATCTGCGCACGCCTGCTGAGATCGACGCGGCGCCCGACGTAACGCCCAGCACCGCCAGTTACCTCGCGCTGAATGTGCTGGGCACGCTCGAGCCGCCGTCGTTCGGGGGCATGCTGGCCGGCGAACTCGATGCGGCGATGCAAATGCATTGGCGCACGCTCGTGACAGGCCGCACGCAATGCTCGATCTACGGCGCGCTGCTCGAACACATCGCGGACGCACCGGGGCCGCTGCTAATCACGGGTGGCACAGGCGTGGACGTGGCGGGCTGGGCGTGCGCCCTGTTGCTGCTGATCGCAAACGTGCCGCTCGAAATCATCGTGAAGGATTTCATGCTGACCGATGCGTGGCGCTCGACGGGTGTGGATTCGACCAATCTCACGCCGCCCGTGCAGGCCAGCTATCTGCAGGCCGCGTTCGACGCGGTGCAGGGCAGCTACGGCGACCTCAACCGGTATCTCACCGCGGGTCTCGGCCTTGCGTCTGACACGGTGAATCGTCTGCGCGGCCGGCTCGTGGTCTGAGCGGCGCGCAGCGCTGAATCAACAGGTAATCCGAGCGGGCTACACAGCGGAGCGTGCATCGGCCGGCAGCGCGATACGCACGCGCAGCCCGCCTTCGGGGTGATTGGTCAGCTCGCAGCGGCCACCCTGATTGCGCGTGAGGCGCGTCACGATGGCGAGACCCAGCCCGCAATGGCCTTCGCCGCCGCGCGCTTCGTCAAGGCGTACGAAGGGTTTGAGCGCTGCGGCCACGCGCTCGGGCGGGATGCCGGGGCCATGATCGCGCACTTCGATGATCCACTGCGTGCCTTCGCGGCGCGTGGCGATTTCCACGGGCGGCACGCCGTGTTGGAGCGCATTGTCGACGAGATTCGACACGAGCCGGTCGAGCAGCGTGCGCGGCAGCCTGAACGCCGAGCCCGCGCGCAGATCGAGCCTGAAGAGCGCATCGTCGTCATCGCCTGCATCGGAAAAGAACTGCTCGCGCAGCAGCGCATCGACATCCACCTCGGGACCCGATTCGGGCCGCTGGCGGGCAAATTCCAGGAACTGCTGGACGATATCGTTCAGCGAATCGACTTCGCGGATGAGCTGTTCGCGCTCGCGCTCGGAGCCCATCATGCTTGCACGCAGCTTCAGGCGCGTGAGCGGCGACTTCAGATCGTGGGCGACGCCCGCGAGCATGACGGCCTGATCGTCGTCGGCTTCGTTGAGCTGCTTCATCATGCCGTTGAATGAGCCGATCAGTTCGCGCAATTCGCGCGGCCCGTGCTGCTTGACGGGCGCGGGACGATGGCCGGTGCCGAATGCGCGCGCGGCTTGGGCCACGAGCGAAAGCGGCCGTTGCATCTGCCACATGGCGAGTAGCGCGAGCAGCAGCGAAATGGCGAGCATCGAACCGAACAGCGGCAGCAGGTTTCGCGGTGGCGGCAGATCGACGGGCGCGACGATCCAGGTGGATTGCCCCGCGAAACGCACCCATAGGGCTTCGCGATGGCGCAGGTCGGCGAGAATCTCGGTGCCGGGCGGCAAATCGCGCAGGAGTTGCTTGCGCAAGTCGGCAAGCGGCTCGCGTTTGGGCACTTCGAGCCGTACATCGGCGGGCATGTTCCAGGTGGGCACGAGATGCACGCGCAGGGCTGGCGCGAGGTCCATCTCGTTAGGGGGCATGCTGGGTGCCGCGCTCGTCGCCGTACCGGGCGCCGCGCTGGTTGCCGCGTGCAGCATGAGCAGCAGACCGCGCTCGAAGCCTTCCACTTCGTGGCGGCGCGGCTGCGGCGCGAACACGATGAACCAGCATGCCTGAATGGCGAACAGCAGGAGCGCGGACATCAGCGCCATGCGTCCGAACAGCGTATTCAACGGATTGTTCATGCAATTACGCGTTCAGGCTGCGGCCGCTGTCGTCTGCTGGGGGGTTGCCTGCGTCGCCTTCGATGCCGACCCCGCTCTGCGGCACGAACACGTAGCCTTTGCCTCGCAGGGTCTGCACGTAGCGCGGCTGTGCGGGATTGTCTTCGATCACGCGGCGCAGGCGCCAGACCGGTACATCGAGGCTGCGCTCGTTAAATTCGAGGCCGTCTGCGTGGAGCAGGTCGTGAATCAGCACGCGTGAAAGCACGCGATACGGATGCTCCGTGAAAATCTTCAGGAGGACGAACTCACTGCTGCGCAACGGCACGCGCTTGCCGTCGCGTTCGAGCGTGCGCGCCATGAAATCGAGCTCGAAGTCGCCGAAGCGGTAGCGTTCGCGCGCCACGGGTGCGCCCGCGGGGCCGTTGCCGCGCCTGCGCAGCACGGTCTGGATACGCAGCAGCAATTCCTGCGGATCGAAGGGCTTGGCGACGTAGTCGTCCGCGCCCAGCGTGAGACCCGCAATGCGGTCGCCCACCGCGCCGCGTGCGGAGGCGAAGATCACCGGAATGTTGTCGCCCTGCGCGCGCAAGGCGGCGAGGGCGCGCAAGCCGTCCGTGCGCGGCATCATGACGTCGAGCACGACGACCGATGGCCGCTCGCGTTCCAGCCGAGCGCCGAGATGCGTGCCGTCGTGGAGGACCGAGGCCTCGAAACCATTGGCCCGAAGAAAGCTGGAGAGGAGATCGCGCACGACCGGATCGTCGTCGACGATGAGAACGTGTGGACTCATCGCCGTATTTTATTTGATATCGACAACCGGCAGAACAGCGCGCGACCGCAGATTTCTTCCCGTAGCTTACATGGCGTGTTACTTCATGGCGACGGCGCCTGGCTCGATCGCTGCCTGCGTAGCGTGCGCGGATTCCGTCGACGCGACGGATGCGCAGTTGAGTGCGCTCGCCTGGTCCGCCGGCTTCGTGGCTGCTTCATTGGCCGCGGGGCTCGCGGGCTGTGCGGCCGGCGCGTCGATGGATGCCATGCCTGCCGCTTTGGCGAACGCCGAGTTCGCGCCAGCCATTTTCGCGGTCATCGCCGAAACGTCACCCGTCGGGGCGACATCCTTTTGGGGCAGGCCATGCGCGTGTGCCTGCGCTTGCGCTTGCGCGAGTCGCGTCTGGCGCGCGTCGGCGGCCACGCCGCTCGGCATCTTTTGCAGGTGCAGCGACGCATCGGCTTCGGCACCCGCGACCTTCGCGCCCGCCTTCTTCACACTTTTCGTGCTGTCCGCAGAGGGCGCGGCCGCTGCGCTATCGTCCTTCGGCGCGGGCGGGATGCCGTGCATTTCGAGCACGGCGTCTTGTGCCGACGGGGCGAGGTGCTGGTCGACGACGCCTTCCTTCACGCGGCGCGCGGCAGCCTGCTTGCCATGCTTGAGATCGCCTTCGAGTTCGGCGATGCGGCGGTCGTACCAGTCCGTCACGCACGCCTTGTCCTTGCAGTTGTGCTGGCGCCATTGCCACTGGCTCACGCGGTCGGCTTCGAGCGCGGTGGTGTCGGTGCTCGCGTCGAACGCGCTGCGATAGAGCGCGGCGAGTTTGTCGTCGAGCGCGGAGAGCGTCGGATCGTTGCAGACGAGCCGCTCGGAGGCGGACGCGTTATGCGGGCAGTGAAAGCTTGCAGCGTGCGCGAACGGCGAGCCAGCGAGCGACGCGAACAGCGCGATCGCAGCAGCGTTCAGGCCGCGCTTGAAGAAGTGGGCGCGACGGATTTTCGGTTCTCGGTTCATGGCAGCCATGATGACGTTGAAATAACAGGAGAAAGACAGGAACAGCATGTGGCTCGTCCGGCGTCGCAAAGGCGCGAGGCGCCGCAGTGAGAACCGCAGTGAGAACGATAGCGCGGCGGTGAATCCGCAATGTCTCGCTCAGCGGGGAGAATGCAGGAGCGCTTACGAAACATTACACGCGCAGCCGCCCGCGGTCATGACCGAAGGTCGTTGAGCGCTTGTGGTGCGCGCCTCTGCGTTGAAACGGCGCACACGAGTGCCGTTCAACGCCTTACCAGGCGGGAGGTATTTGAAGAAGTGGAAAGTGGCATTCAACATTGACCGATGTCCCGGCCATCGCGCGCATCGCTTTGCACCGATCATGCGTGGCGAGTCCTGCAGGGAATGTGTCATGTTCCGCGCAGCCCATTAACGCATCGGGTATCCGCTCCCATGCCACATGAAATCGTGTCATACGTCAGCCGTGCGAGGGCGCGCACGGTGAAACTCGGCGCCGCGTGCGCCGCGGCGCTTGCGCTCAACGGCTGTGCATGGACGCTCATCACCGCGGCCGATGCGACCGGCTCCGTGATCCAGGCGGGTTACGCAGTCGCGTCGAATTACTCCTCGCCTAAATTCGTGTCGGGCCGGCCGGTCAATCTCAGTTCGATTTGCATCGAGAACAATCCCATGGTCACGTCGGGAGACTTCGTGCCATCGCTGCAGCTCGTGCTCGCGCAGCGCGGCGTGACTTCGGACGTCTACGGCGCCGGAACCGAGCCGGTGAGTTGCGAAGGACGCCTCGTGTATAACGCATCGATCGAATTCGGCAAGCCGACGTTCAGCGACGAAAGCCGGGCCTATCTTTCGACGATCAATCTGACGATCTTCATGCACAATCATATTGCCGTTACGGGGCGTTACGAAGTGCACGGCCTTGGCACCGACCGCTATTCGAGCGCGGCGGTGAAGCTCAAGGGGCTGTTGGACAGCATGGTGGTCGACCAGACGCAATTGGGCAATTCATTCCAGTCCGCTTCGCGCGACCAGTAAAACGGGTGTCCCACGCGAGGCGTGGGAAAGGATTGGTAAGGCTGCGGGCCTGTACCGGCTCGTTCTCGTCCCTTACGATTTACGCATGGCAAATAATATCTTTCTCGTCGACGACGATCCGGTCGTGCGCGACGTCACGGCCGAATATCTGCAGATGCGCGGCTTTACTGTCACGACGCTGCCTTCCGTGCGCGCGATGCAGGAGCGGCTGCGCTCCGAGCGGCCGCAGGTTGTCGTGCTCGATATCATGATGCCGGAAGTGGATGGCATCAGCGCGCTGCGCGCTTTGCGCGAAAGCGGCGACGACTTGCCGGTCATCATGCTCACCGCGCGTAACGAAGTGATCGACCGCGTGCTGGGCCTCGAATTCGGCGCCGACGACTACGTGGGCAAGCCGTTCGATCCGGGCGAGCTGGTGGCGCGCATTCGTTCAGTGATGCGCCGGCGCAGCATATCGAATCTCACAGGCGCGCCGGAGAGCCGGGAATCGTTTCGCTTCGGCCCTTTTGAACTCGATTTTCGTTCGCGCGAGTTGTATCGCGACGAAGTTCGCATGCCGCTGCGTTCCAGTGAATTCGCGTTTCTCAAGCTATTCGTCAATCACTCGATGACGATTCTTTCGCGTGAGCGCATTATTGAAATCGTGTATGGGGAGGCGGGGCGGTATCGGAACCGCAGTCTCGATGTCGCGATCTGGCGTTTGCGGCGGCTCATTGAAACCGATCCTTCCGAGCCGCGGTATCTTCAGACCGTTTGGGGCCATGGGTATGTGTTTGTGCCGGACGGTGAGGTGGGTTTTGCCGAGCGGTTTGGTGAACATGCTGCTCGGGAGCCGGCCGGTGAAGGCGGCAGTGAATATGCCGATGAGTTTGAAGGTGAAATGCCTGATGATGAGGAGGACTGAGCGGATTTTTTGTGCTTTTCTTTAAACCGTTGGCCTTTTCTTGTTTTCGCGGTGGTATGCATGCGTTGCCCCTGTGCGGGGCAAAGAAAGCCGCTCAAACCGCTAATGTCTGCCACAGTTCACATCGCACCACTAATGGTGAATGGCTCCGGAGCGTCTGTCACCTCGCGCCTTCAAAGGTAGTGACAAGGCGCTCATCCTTCCGGCGGCGCTGCGCGCGCCGAAGGGCATAACCCAACACCAGCGGGGCGCGTGCATTCTCGCGAACCTTGGCAATACCCCTTGGTTTCCCATGCAGACCCGACCGCAGTGCGCGCAGCGAGCAGCGGGATGAATGACTACCTTGTCACTCACTTGGGTGGTGCGAGGCGACAGACGCTCCGGAGCCATTCACCATTAGTGGTGCGATGTGAACCGTGGCAGGCGCTAGCGGTGTGAGCGGCTTTCTTTGCCTACTTTCTTTGCCGCCGTGTATGGACCGGAAACATGGGTAACAGGTGTGCGGGGACATGGGTAACACATGATCCGCTCATTCGGGATGGTCCAGGTTGATGGTTCCGAAATGATGATGCAGGAAAAACAGGTCATAGCGGTTGCCGCTTCCTGCGCTGGGGCGCACCGCAACCGGCAGCTTGTGCAGCGCATTTGAAACCTTGAAACACCGGCACCGGAAACGGAGTTCTCCATTCCACCCCACGCGTACCACCGTGTCGTCGCTGCGATATTCGATCGGCGGCAGTGTCTCCGGATACCGGTGCGCACTG
>NZ_MCNV01000014.1 GCF_001718195.1 Paraburkholderia nodosa | reverse complement strand
GCGTCGAAGCGGGCGCTGGAGCGCGCGGGCTGGTCGGTGAACGACCTCGATCTCATGGAGATCAACGAGGCGTTCGCGGCGCAGGCGCTGGCCGTGAACAAGCAGATGGGCTGGGACACGTCGAAGATCAACGTGAACGGCGGGGCGATTGCAATCGGTCACCCGATCGGCGCGTCGGGCTGCCGGATTCTCGTGACGCTGCTGCACGAAATGCAGCGCCGCGACGCGAAGCGCGGCCTGGCCTCGCTGTGCATCGGCGGCGGCATGGGCGTGGCGCTCGCGCTCGAGCGCGCTTGATTCCAGCTTGATCCCGCTTTCAAGGCGGGAAGCCGGGTAGCAACCAGGCAGCAAGCGGCTCGTCGCGCGAGAAGCAGCGGCGAGCCGCCAGTAGCAGCAACCACGCGCAATACTAGAAATTGATCAGAAGCCGCGCGGCATTCGCCTGTCTTTTTCCTGGGTGGAAGGATGAAGCCGGGCAACGGTGTATGTGGCGCCTGCACGCGTAGCGCGTATCGCCACGGTTTTAATGACGCTCAACTCTCGCGGATATATAGGATGACTAATCGTATTGCATTGGTGACAGGTGGCATGGGCGGCCTTGGCGAGGCCATCAGCGTGAAACTGCACGACGCGGGTTATCGCGTCGTGGTGACGCACTCGCCCGATAACGCAGGCGCGAAGGACTGGCTGGCGCGCATGAAGGAGACCGACCGCGAATTCCACGCCTACGGCATGGACGTGGCGGACTATGATTCGTGCCAGCGCGGCGCGAAGAAGATCCAGAGCGAGATCGGCCCTGTCGATATTCTCGTGAACAACGCGGGCATCACGCGCGACATGACCTTCCGCAAGCTCGACAAGGTCAATTGGGACGCCGTGCTGCGCACGAATCTCGACTCGATCTTCAATATTTCGAAGCCGTTGTGCGACAGCATGGTCGAGCGCGCGTGGGGCCGCATCATCAACATTTCGTCGGTGAACGGTTCGAAGGGTTCGGTCGGCCAGACCAACTACGCCGCGGCGAAGGCCGGCATGCACGGCTTCACGAAGTCGCTCGCGCTGGAAGTGGCTCGCAAGGGCGTGACCGTGAACACCATTTCGCCGGGCTACCTCGCCACGAAGATGGTGACCGCCATTCCTCAGGACATTCTCGACTCGAAGATTCTGCCGCAGATCCCGATGGGCCGCCTCGGCAACCCGGGTGAAGTCGCGGCGCTCGTGCTGTTCCTGTGTTCGGACGAAGCGGGCTTCGTGACGGGCGCAAATATTCCTATCAACGGCGGACAGCATATGCAATAAAGCTATGCTAAACATGTATCTCGCATGAATGATGTCAGGCGACTTTCGCCTGGGCGATGCGCGATGCATGCGGCAGCGGTAATCCATACCGACCGCCGCATTGCAAGGCACGTGTAAAGCGTGCCCTGCAATGCGGCGGTTTTGCATGGTGCCGCCGGGTTTGCGGGGCACGAACGCAGTGAAGCGTGCCGCTATAATTGGCCACCCCACGCGTGACCGGAGACCGGCCTTTGTCGAGCATTGCGAAACTGCTGTCCATCCTCGAACTCTTTTCCGAGGCGCGGCCTTTTCTTTCCGCCGAACAGGTGGCGGCCGAACTGCAATGCTCGGTGCCGACCGCTTACCGCTATCTGCGCGAACTCGTCGATACGGGCATGCTGCTGCGCTTCGTGGGCGGCGAATACGGCCTCGGCCCGCGCATCATCACGCTCGACTACCATTTGCGCATTTCCGATCCGCTGTTGAAAGCGGGGCAGCCGATCATGCGCGAGCTGGCGGAGCAATCGGGCTTCGACGCCGTCATGTCGCGCTGGTACGGCAACGAGCTCGTCGATACGCACCGCGAATCGCACGACGCCGCATTCGACCTGCGCTATGGACGTGGCCGTCCGCGTCCGCTCTTTCTTGGCGCCGCGCCCAAGGCGATCCTTTCGACCTTTCCCAAGGCGAAGCTCGCCGCGTTGTTCGAGCAGTACCCCGAAGACATCGCGGCCAGCGGACTCGGCGGCTCGCTCGAAGAATTCCGCGCGAGCCTGCTCAAGATCCGCCGCTCGGGCTTCTATCTCTCGAAGGGCGAACTCGAAGCGGGCATGTCCGCCGTCGCTTCGCCGCTCTTCACCGACGCATCGGGCGAAGCCGTGGCCGCGCTCGCGCTCGTCGTGCCCGAGCAGCGCCTCGCGTTCTTCAACCTCGAGCGCGTGGTCGAGGCCGTGAAGGAAGCCGCCGCACGCATTTCCACGCGCGTGCGTGCATTGATCGAGGCATAAGACGGCGCGGCGTCACGCTACGCCCATACGCGCCGCCATCTCCCGCTCCCACACCGCGCGCGGCCGGAAGCCCGGCAACGTGCTCGCATGGCGCTCGACCTCGGCGAGCAACGCGTCGTCGGGCAGCGTAAAGTCCACGGCGACACGCATGGGCTGATCCACGTACCACGGCGTGTCGATGAAGATCTCCAGCCGGTTGCCCTCCGGGTCGCGCGCGTAGAACGAGATCGCATTGCCGTGCGTGACCGGAACGATCTCCTCCATCCCTTCCTCCACGAAGCGCCGGTGAAAGTGCTTGAGCGTGGCGAGGCTGTCCGCCTCCAGCGAAATCTGGTTGATCGGATTGAACGCCAACCGCTCGGGCCTGCCGCTCGCCAGCACGATCTGGTGATGCACACGGGGATCGCGGCTGAGAAAGACGAGGCTGACGGTGCCGCGCGGCGAGGGCAGCGTGCCGCGGTCCGTGACCGTGAATTCGAGCACCCGCGTATAGAAGTCTTCGACCTTCGCCATGTCGCTCACGTAAAAACCCATGTGGCTGAGCGTGAGGCCGGTTCGTCTGGTGGTTGGTTCGGTGTTCGGCAGAGTCATGCTGTCTCCAGTGATAGTGATAAACCCTGATGCAAATCACGTTGTACTGTGCGTTTTACGTAGTGTATTCTCAAAATACGATAAACGCACAATAAATACGCGCCCCCCATTTCCACCGAATACCCTCTTTCTCATTGGAGCATCATGAAACTCGCCAGCTTTTCCACCCATGAAGGTTCGTCGTTCGGCGTCGTGCGCGACGGCGCGGTGTACGACCTCAAGAAGCGCCTGGGCGGCCGCTATGCCGACCTCAAGTCGTTGATCGCCGCCGGTGCATTCGCCGAAGCGGAACGGGCCGCGAACGAAGGCCAGGGCGACTATCCGCTCGCCGAAGTCACGCTCGAGCCCGTCATTGCGAATCCGCAGCAGATCTTCTGTGTGGGCCTGAACTACGCGGAGCACGTGAAGGAGACCAACCGCGAGACCACCGAGCAGCCCGTGATCTTCATGCGGCTGCCGGCTTCGCAGGTGGGCGCCGGCGAGCCCATGCTGCGTCCGCGCGAGTCCACGCAGTTCGACTATGAAGGCGAGATCGCCGTGATCATCGGCGAGGGCGGCCGGCGTATCGCCGAGGCCGACGCGTGGCGTCATATCGCGGGCTACAGCTGCTACAACGACGGCTCGGTGCGCGACTGGCAGCGCCATACGGGCCAATGGGGACCTGGCAAGAACTTCTACCGCACGGGTGCGTTCGGCCCGTGGATGGTCACGAGCGACGAGATCGAGCCGAACGCGCTGATGACGCTGGTTACGCGTCTGAACGGCCAGGAAGTGCAGCGCGCGACCACGCAGATGCTGATTCACGGCATTGCGAAGCAGATCGCGTATCTCTCCACCTTCACGCCGCTCTTCCCCGGCGATGTGATCGTGACCGGCACGCCCGGCGGCGTGGGCGCGAAGCGCAATCCGCCGCTTTTCATGAAGCATGGCGACGTGGTGGAAGTCGAGGTGGATCGCATCGGCACGCTCAGGAACCCCGTCGCGGACGAAGCGTAAGCCGCAGGACGCCGCCCGCGCGATGCGGGCGGCGCAGTCATCCACGTAGTTTTCACTCAGTTAGCCACGGATCAGGTGAATGGGATGAAGGATGTCGTAGACAATTCGGTATGCAAATCAAATTCGAAGCCAGACTATGACGTCGCGATCGTCGGCTTCGGGCCGACCGGCGCGACGCTCGCCAATCTGCTCACGCTGCGCGGCCTGAAAGTCGTGGTGTTCGAGCGCGACAAGGACGTGTTCCAGCTGCCGCGCGCCGTGCACTTCGACGGCGAATGCATGCGCGTGTTTCAGACGGCGGGAATCGCACAGACACTGCTGCCCAATTTGTTCGTCGGCCCCGGCATGAAGTTCGTGAATGCGCGCGGCGAGCTGATGATCGACTGGACCCGGCCGGGCGGCATCGGCCCGCAAGGCTGGTGCGCAAGCTACAAATTCCATCAGCCGGATCTCGAACGGGCGTTGCGTGCGCAACTATCCGTGCGCGGCGGCGCCGACGTGCACCTGGGTCACGAAGTGTTCGCGCTCGACGAACGCGACGACCACGTGCGCATCCGTTTCGAAGATACGGCGCAAGGGCGGCTTGCGCACACCACGGCGCGCTACGTGGTGGGTTGCGACGGCGCGCGCTCGACCGTGCGCCGCTTCATCGGCACCGAGCTGGCCGATCTGAAATCGCACGAGCGCTGGGTCGTGGTGGACGTGCTGCTGGAGGGCGAGCGCGCCGATCTCGGCGACTACTCGATCCAGTACTGCGACCCCGCGCGGCCGACCACATACACGCGTGGGCCGCACAACCGCCGTCGCTGGGAAATCATGGTGATGCCGGGCGACGACGAGCGCCGCATCGGCACGCCGGAATGGATCTGGGAGCGGCTCGCGCGTTGGATCACGCCGGCGCACGCGCAACTCGAACGCTCGGCGATCTACACGTTCCATTCGGTGATCGCGCAGGGCTGGCGGCGCGGCAGGCTGCTGATCGCGGGCGACGCCGCGCACCAGACGCCGCCGTTCATGGGGCAGGGCATGGCCGCGGGCATACGCGACGCCTCGAACCTCGCATGGAAGCTCGCCGACGTGATCGACGGCGCGCTGCCCGACGCGCTGCTCGACACCTACGAGAGCGAGCGCGAGCCGCACGTGCGCACGTTCATCGAAACGGCGGTGCAGCTAGGCGGCGTGATCCAGGCCACCGACAGCGACGCCGTTGCCGCGCGCGACCGCGAGATGACGGCGGCGATTCGCGAATTTCGCACGCCCCAGCCGCGTCTGGGTCCGGGCTGGCACGCCGGTGCGGCGGGCGGCGATATCGGGCCGCAACCCGTGTTCGAAGACGGCTCGCGCCTCGACGACGCCGTCGGTTATCGCTTCGCGCTGATCGTCGACGAAGCGCTTGCGCAACACGCGCAGAGCGCGCTGACGAACGCAGCCCAACGTGAGCGCGTGGCGATCGTGCCGGCCACGCGGGAGCCGCTGCGCGCCTGGCTCGCGGACACCGGCGTGCGCGCCGTGCTGCTGCGGCCCGACCGCTACGTCGGCGGCGTCGCGCACGACGCGAGCGACGTGGAAGCGCTGCTCGCACGTGCAGGCGTTGCGTGCGCGCTGCAGCGACGCGAGGCCGCTTGACCCAAGGCCCGGGCAGTCCGCAATGCAACGCGGCTGCCCGGGCCGATGATTTTGAAGAAGTGGCGCAGGACGAAGATCCGCTAGCAGAAACACAAGCGCCGCCAGGTCCATCAACAAGGAGAGCATATGGAGACGACACCCTCCCTGCCAGCGTCGCACGCCGCGGCGCCTGGCCTGACCCGCGCCCAATGGAAGATGATCCTCATTGCGAGTCTGGGCGGCTCGCTGGAGTTCTATGATTTCGTGATTTACGGCTTTTTCGCGCATTCGCTCGCCGCGCAATTCTTCCCGGCGAGCGACCCGCTCGTGAGCATGCTGCTCACGTTTTCGGTGCTCGCGATCGGCTATATCATCCGGCCGCTCGGCGGCATCGTGCTCAGCAGCCTGGGCGACCGCATCGGGCGGCGGCCCGTGTTCGTGGGCTCGATCGTCGTCGTGACGCTCGCGACGATCTGCATCGGCCTGTTGCCCAATTACGCGCATTGGGGCGTTGCCGCGCCCGTTGCGCTGATCGGCCTGCGCGTGCTGCAAGGCTTTTGCGTGGGCGGCGAGATGCCCGGCGCGATCACCTACGCGGTGGAAGCGGCGCCGCGCCGCGCGGGCCTCGCGGCCGGCGTGATCGTCTGCGCGATCAATACGGGCGTGATGCTCGCGACGATCGTCAATCTCGTCGTGCAGTCCGCGCTCACCCCCGCCGACGCAGCGAGCTACGGTTGGCGCATCGCGTTCCTCGTGGGCGGGCTGTGCGGGATCGTTTCGTATCTGCTGCGCCGCAATCTCGACGAGTCGCCCGAATTCCGGCAAATGCAGGGCGCCGTGGTGAAGCAGCCGTTTCGCGATACGCTGCGCCACCATCGCGGCGCGGTGGTGGGCGGCGCGCTTTCGATTGCGGTGATGGCGGGCTTCAACGGCGTGCTCTACGGCCACATGCCCGCGTATCTGATCGAAACGTTGAAATACGCGCCGCGTGAGGCCGCGCTCGCCCAGAATGCGTACTTGCTCGTGAGTTCGGTGGGGCTGCTCGCAGCGGCCTGGGCTGGCGACTTCGTGCCGCGCCGGTACCTGCTGCGTGTGTCTTGCGTGCTGCTCGCCGCGCTCGCCTGGCCGTTCTATACGGCGCTCGCGGCGCACAGCGTGAACGTGGTCGTCCTGTTCGTGCTCGCCGCGCTGGTGTTCTCGCTCGCAAGCGGCACGTGGGCCGCGGTTCTCGCCGACCTCTTTCCGGTGCAGGTGCGCTTTAGCGGCATCGCACTCGCGTACAACGTTTCGGTGGTCGTGTTCAGCGGGTTTGCGCCGTTGCTCTGCGCGGCGTTCGTGCGCATGAGCGGGTCGCCGGCCGCGCCGGCGTGGTACGTGATCGGTGCGGCGCTGGTCGCGCTGCTGGCGAACCTCGGGCTGCACGCTTCGTCGCGCTCGCGGGTCGATCGCCCGGCGGCAGCCGCAGGTTAGGCGTGCGCGTGGCTCAAAGAAAGCCTTCGGGCGTTTCGAACTCGGAATCGTCGACGTCGATTTCGATCGAGCACGCGCCCTCTGTGGCGGGCGGCACCTGCCGTGCTTCGAAGCGCTCGCGCACGCGCTCGCGAATGCGCTGCTGGATCATGCGCCGGCGCGCCGTGTCCATCTCGGCGTAGCGGTCGAGTTGCGTGCGCGAGAAGCGCAGCGTGGCGGCGCAGCGCGCGTCGAGCGTGGTGTCGCGGTGCGAGTCCACGACCCACGAAAGCTGGATAACGATCGTCTCGCCCTCATCGATGAGGCTGACCGCCGGCCGCTTGGGCGATTCGAAAATACTTGCGACAGCGATCTGGATCTCCTCCAGACGCTGGTCGAAATCGAAGGTGTTCATAGGGGCTCCCGTCTCGATGGCCGTTTTTGCGCGCGCTTTTGCGTGCGCTTTCGCGTGACTTCACAGCGCGCATCGGGCGTTCCAGCCGCCCCTGGGCACGGCCGATGCGCTACGCGGCAAGCGGCAGGCGAAGGCGCGCATCGGATCGAGCGCAGGCGAATGGCACGACGCGTGCGCGCTCGGTCAGGAACTTCCACTCATCGAAGCCTGCAAGGAGAGAGCCATGTCTATGATCGTTGCGAGCCGCTTCACGACCCTGCACGAAGCGGAAGTGGCCGTCGACAAGCTGCATTCGAACGGCTTTGTCGGCGAGGATGTCGCCTCGTTCTTCGTGAACCCGAGTGGCCAGCACGCGCGCTTTCCGGTGGGCGGCGACGAGTTCGTCGACCCGGGCGCGCGCGGCACGTCGCTGGGCGCGGCGACGGGGGCTGCGGGAGGCGCGGTGATCGGGCTCGTGCTCGGCGTGCTGATCTCGTACGTCGTATTCCACTCGCTGGTGGTGCTGGCGGTGGCCGCCGGCGTCGGCGCCTATGTGGGCACGCTCGCGGGCGCGCTATGGCAGACGAGGGGTGGCGGCAAGGCGCGCCAGCCCGACGTCGGCCACGAGCCCGACGGCACGCCGAAGGCCCGCGAGTCCGGCGTGCTGGTGGCCGTGCATGTGAGCTCCGGCACCCAGCACACGGCGGCGCAGGTACTGAGCGCGGCGGGCGGCGTGGAGATCGAGCGCGCCGACGGACGTTGGCAGCAAGGTCATTGGGCCGACTTCGACCCCACCCGCAGCGTCGAGCCGCTGCGTGAATGACGGCGGCGCGTTGCGCCGACAAGGAGGCAATCATGAAGCATCACGAGACGCCGGACGACGACGGTACGAACGTCAAGAGCCCGCAGCACGAAGGCAGCGAGCCGCTCGCGCGACGTCATCCGCACGAGCCGCGCTCGGTGGGCCGCCAGGGGCATAGCGACGTGGAGAGCGGCCAGGAGGATACGGACCGCCGGGGCGGCGATGCGTACCAGGAGCGCACGCAGAACGACGAGCCCGTGAACCGCAATTCGCGCGAGGGGCGGCGCTGACTTCGTTCATGCCATACGGCCGCCCCTGAGTGCTGCGTTTTACTTCGGCGAAACGTCGATGTCGCCGAAGTATTTGTGCGCGAGCGAGGTGACTGTGCCGTCGGACTCGAGCTTTGCAATGGCCGCGTTCAGGCGCTCGCGCAAGGCTGTATCGCCCTTGCGGATGCCGAACGCCACGCCGCTGCCGAGAATCTTGTCGTCGCGTACGGCTTCGCCCACGAACGCGAAACCCTTTCCTTCGGGTTGCGAAAGAAAGCCCTTCTGGCCCGCTGGCGCGAGCACGAGCGTTGCATCGAGACGCCCCGCGCCGAGATCCGCGTAAATCTGGTTCTGGTCCTGATAGGGCACGACGCTCACGCCGGCCGGCTCCCAGTGCACCTTGGCATAGGTTTCCTGAATCGACGATTGCAGCACGCCGACGCGTTTGCCCTTGAGCGACGCGGCAGTCGCGACAAGCCCGCTGTCACTGCGCGCAATCAGGCGGCTCGGCACGCGATAGATCACCGTGGTGAAGTCGATGGCCTCGCGGCGCTTTTCGGTGGCGTTCATCGCCGAGTTGATGGCGTCGAACTTGCGGCCCTGAAGCGCGGGAATCAGGCCGTCGAACGAGGTTTCGACCCATTTGCAGGTCATGCCCGCCTTGGCGCACACGGCATTGCCGATGTCGATGTCAAAGCCTTGCAGCGTGCCGTCCGCGGCTTTGGTTTCGAACGGCGGATACTGCGCCTCGACGCCGAAGCGCAACAGGTTCGTATCGGCGAATGTCGATGCGGGGCCGAGTACGCCGCACACGCATGCCAGCGCGAGGAGCGCGTTGAGTCGCTTCATGGTGATCTCCTTGCCGATCAGGTTCGTTGTGTTTCGAATGGGGTGCGCTAGATCGCGCAAAGGCGGCGGGCGCCTTCGAGCAATGTTTCGTCATCCTTGGCGAAGCTCAGGCGGATGATGCCTTCGTCGGTGCCGTCGGTGTAGAACGCCGAGAGCGGAATCGTCGCCACGCGGGCGGCGCGGATGAGTCGCAGCACGAAGTCGCTGTCGCGCTCGTCGGAGAAAGACCGGAAGCGCGCGAGCATGAAAAAGCTGCCTTCGCTCGGCAGCAGTTCGAAGCGCGAGGCTGCCAGCGCGCGCGCGAGCAGGTCGCGCTTGTGCTGGTAGAAGGCCGCGAGTCCCAGATAGGTCTTCGGCTCGGCAAGCGCCTGCGCGAACGCATACTGCATGGGCGTGTCGGCGGAAAAGACCATGAACTGGTGGACCTTGCGGATCTCGTCCATCAGTTCGGCGGGGGCAAGGCAATAGCCCACGCGCCAGCCCGTGACGTGATAAGACTTGCCGAACGACGAAACGATCACGCTGCGCTCGGCCAGCTCGCGATAGCGAGCCATGCTCCGGTGCGGCGCGCCGTCGAAGACCACGTGCTCGTACACCTCGTCGGAGAGAATCACGATGTCGGTATTGCGCGTGAGCGCCGTGAGCCGCGCGATGTCGTCCTCGCCGAAGATCGTGGCCGTGGGATTGTGCGGCGTGTTCACGATGATCATGCGCGTGCGCGGCGTGATGGCCGCGCTCACTGCGTCCCAGTCCACGCGGAAATGCGGCTGCGCGAGCTTGATCGCCACGGGCAGCGCGCCCTGCAGGCGCACGATGGGCGCATAGCTGTCGAACGCGGGCTCGAAGTAGATGACCTCGTCGCCGGGATGCACGAGCGCACTGATCGTCGAGTACAGGCCTTCGCTCGCGCTCGCGAGCACGGTCACCTCGCTCGACGGCTCGTAGTGCGCGCCATGGAGCATCTCGAACTTCGCGGCGAGCGCTTCGCGCAAGTCGGCCAGGCCCGCCATCGGCGCGTACTGGTTGTGGCCCGCGCGCATGGCGGCGGCCACGTCATCCACGAGTTTCGCGCTCGGGTCGAAATTCGGTGCGCCTTGCGAGAGGTTCAGCGCCTGATGCTCGGCGGCAAGCTGGCCAATTACCGTGAAAATCGTCGTGCCTACATCGGGCAGCTTCGAGCGGGCCTGCGCGGCGCTCTGCATGGTCGGTCTCCCTTCGGGCGGCGCGCGGCCGCATGGTGTGTCAAATGCGAGGTTGCCGGAAGATCGGGCCTTGCGCGGAGCGCCCCATTACGCCGAAAGAGCAGCCCGCATGCAATCGATTAATTCTCATGGCCGCCATGCGCCGCCCTCATGGCGCGCTACGGCGTCGAGCGGTCCCGGCCCATCCAGTCGCTGAACAGCTGCACCTTGTTCTGCTGGGCCACGCATTCGGGGTACACGAAATAGTAGCGCGAGCCCGTGGGTACGGCGAGGTCGAAGGGCATGACGAGGCGGCGTGTTTCGACATCCTCGCGGACGAGCGTGCGATCGGTGATGGCGACGCCGAACCCCTGCATGGCGGCAGTGGCCGCGAGATCGAGCGATTCGAACGTGGGACCGAGATCGGCATCGACTTTCTTCGCGCCCGCGCGCGCGAGCCACAGGCGCCAGTCGGCGTGGTCGCGCGTGGGGTGCAGCAGGGTCTGGTGCGCGAGGTCGTCGGGCTTGACGAGCGGGCGGCGCGAGAGCACCTCGGGCGTGCAGACGGGCGTGAGGTATTCGTCGAAGAGCGGCACCGCATGCACGTCGGCGCCGGGCGACGAACCGTAGATGATCGCCGCGTCGAACGGCTCGGCCTGGAAGTCGACTTCGTGTCCCCAGGTGGTCGTGATCTGGATCTGCAGGTCGGGGTGCTCGTTCTGGAAGCGCATGATGCGCGGCAGCATCCAGCGCATCACGCAGGTCGGGACCTTGAGCGCAAGCTCGGTGCGCTGGCGCGTGAGGCGCTGCGAGGCTTCTTCGATACGCCCGAAGCCGTCGCGCACGGCCGGCAGCAGTTGCTCGCCTTCGGCGGTGAGCGTGAGACCTTTGGACGAGCGGCGAAAGAGCGGCAGGCCATAGTACTGCTCGAGCGCGAGGATCTGCCGGCTGACTGCGCCCTGTGTGAGGCAAAGGTGCTCGGCCGCGCGCGTAAAGCTGCCGTAGCGGGCGACCGTTTCGAAAATCTGCAGGGCGTTGAGCGGGGGAAGGCGTCTCATGGCGGTCGTTGGGCGGCCGGGCGAGTGCGCGCAGCCGGCGGGAATCGAGCCGCTATGATACGACGGCCGCCCGCTTCAATCGTCTGCGCCGTCTGCGCTCTGTGCCTGGCTCGCCTCGCGTGCCGTGTCGATCGTGGCACGTGCGCCGAACAAAGCGCGTATGCCGGGCCCGGAGAGGAACATGGCCTCGGCGTTGTGGCCCGCACCCCGCACCTCGAACCACGTATGGCGCAACTGCGGGTGCCTCGCGCGCAGGTAGGCGTAACAGGTTAGGGCTCGCGCGAGCCGGTGAGGCCCCTGCGCGCTGGCCGCGCACGAGCGGTCGAGCGCCGCGTGCGCGGGGTCGCAATCGCGCTCGCCTGCCAGATACACCACTTCCCGCCCGATGTAGCGGCGCTCGAGCGTGGCGGCATCGTGCGTGGCTGCCGCATAGCGCGGGAGCTTGCACATGCCGTACTTCCAGTCGTCGACGTCGGGGCATGCGGTGCGATCCGCAGGGGCGAAGCTGCCATCCGGTTGCGGTCGCAACGAATCGAAATACACCCAGGAAGAGGGATTCGCGATCACGAAGCGCAGCGGCACGCCGCGTTGGGCGCATTGCTCGGGCGCGGTGCTCAGGATGGCATAGCGATGCGCGACCTGGGCGCCGCCCGAGTGAAGCTGCCATAGAACATCTTGCGGCCGGGCGGCGCGTACTCGGTGAGCATCGAGGCGGCGGTGGCGAACTCGCCGCCCACCGACAGCCCTTGCAGGATGCGCGCGAGCAGCACGATGAGCGGCGCGGCGATGCCGATCGATGCATAGCCGGGCATGTACGCCGATTTCGTGCGCGCCTGCGAAGCCCATGGCGTGCAGTTGCGCGTGGTCGACGAGGTGCCGCGCATGGTCACCGCGATCGACCTCGTGGCCGCGGGCGGCGGCGTGACGCTCGTGCCGGCTTCCATGCGGCGCTACCAGCAGGAGAGCGTGCGCTACTGCCGCATGGCCGGGGACGAGGCGTTTCGCGCGCCGCTGCATCTCGTGACGAAGCCCGCCGTGCACAATCCGGCGGTGGAGGGTTCCGCGAAACCGTGTTCGCGTTTGCGGAGCGCTCGCGCGAGGACCGCTGAGGCTTTCAAATATTTTCGTTGCACCCCTTTCGGATTGCGCCGACCTGCCGTTAACCCGTATGCCCCGATACGGGCGCCAGGCGCAATCACAAGAGCAAAACGAATAGACAGTGGCAACGAGAATCATCGAAGGAGCGGCAGTGCGTGCCGCCGCCGGGCGCGAGGCGCCCAACGCTGGCCGGCCGGCGGCGCTGCGCCTGCTCATCAAGCTGCGCGAGCACAAGGCGCGGGTCATGCTGCTCGCTGTCGCGGCGGGCTGTGTCGTCGCGTTCGCGTCGTGGCTGGGCGACCAGCTGCGGCCCGCGCTCGAAGCGCGCGAGCGCAACGAACTGAGCGAGGAAGCGGCCGATGAGCTGCGCGCAGCCGTTGCGCCCTGCGTGCCCAGCGCGGGGCACAGCCATACCTCGTGGTGCGGCGCCGTGAGGATTGTGCCGCCACCGCCAGGACCCGTCACGCCGCTTCCGCTCATCGCGGGTGCGCCCGCGGCGTTCTGCACGGCCAACGGCAGCCCGTCCTGCTGATCGCCTTTACGCGCGCCGATGTGACGGCATCACCCCGGCGCGTCGCTCGCCAACGCCTCACACGTCTCGAACAACAACGCGCGCGCCCACTGATGCCCTGGCGAGCGATGCGTGCGCTCGTGCCACGCGAGCGTCTTGGTGAACCCCGGTATCGCCAGCGGCGGCTCGACCACGGCGAGCCCCGTTGCGTTCTTCACAAGCCGTGACGGCACGACCGCGATCAGATCGCTCGTCAGCAAGAGATCGGGCAGCACGAGAAAGCTGTTCACGGACACCGTCACGCGACGTGTGCGACCCACGCGCGCCAGCGCCTCGTCCGTGACGCCGCTCAGGCTTCCACCCTCATACGACACCAGCGCATGATCGAGCGCGCAAAAGCGCTCCAGCGTGAGCCGCCGCTGGGCGGCGGGGTGATCCGCGCGCATCACGCATACGTAACGCTCGTCGAAGAGGCGCCGCGCATGCAGATCGGCAGGCGCGGTCTCCGGTGTGATCAGGGCCAGATCCACGTCGCCGCTTTCGAGTTGCGCCTGCAGACGCTCGTGCTGTACCGGCACGATCACGGCGCGCACGCCGGGCGCCGTTTCCCGCAGCCGCGCGAGATACGGCACGACGACTGCGCGCAGCGCGTAGTCGGTCGAAGCGAGGGTGAGCGTCATCTCGGCCTCGGCTGGCACGAAGGCCTGCGGCTGCAGCATCTGCTCGATTTCGCTCAACACCTGTTTGAGCGGCGCGGCCAGTTGTAGTGCGCGTTCGGTCGGCACGATGCCACGTTGCGAGCGCACGAACAGCGGATCGCCGAAACTCTCACGCAGACGCGTCAGCATCGCGCTCACGGCTGGCTGCGTGAGTGACAGACGCTGCGCGGCGCGCGTGACGTTGCGTTCGTCGAGCAGGGCGTCAAGCGCCCGCAAGAGATTCAGATCGAGCATTCTGATATCAACACGGTTTATGGCCGAAATAATGAGTTGCGATTGGATTTATTTCAGCATAGCCCGCATGATTTCTCGTGTCCACCGCACCGAAACCGACAGCATCGAAAGGTAACGAACATGAACGAGATTTTCTGGCCCGAAGACTACTTGCCCGGCACGACCGATAACTTCTGTTCCAACGAAGTGATCGTGGCGGGCCTCTCCACCGCCGACGTCTGGCCGTTACTCAACAACGCGACCGTGTGGCCCAGCTATTACAGCAATTCCGCGGATGTCGGCTTCCACGACGGCCACGGGCCCGAGTTGAGCGCGGGCGCGCGTTTTCAATTCAAGACCTTCGGCTTCCCGGTGCAGGCCAAAGTGACCGAGCACGTGCCGCCGGCCGCAGGCCAGCCCGCGCGCGTGGCGTGGCACGGCTGGGCCGAGGGCGACGCACAAACGCGTCTGGACGTGATTCACGCCTGGCTGATCGAAGACCTTTCCGGCGGCCGCGTGCGCGTGCTCACGCAGGAATCGCAGAAGGGCAAACCGGCTGTGACGCTGGCGAAAACGCGCCCGAGTCCGATGATCAACGGGCACCAGGACTGGCTCGACGGCCTCGTCGACGCCGCGCGCAAGGCGAAGGGAGCACGGCCATGAAGGCCGCCGTGGTGCGTGCGCCGGGCGGGCTCGATCGCATCGAGCTGCTCGATATCGCCGAGCCCGGCGCGCCGGGCGCCGGCGAGATCCGCGTGGAGCTTCACGCTACGTCGCTCAATTTTCACGACCTGCTGGTCGCCAACGGCGCGATCCCTACAGCAGATGGCCGCGTGCTGATGTCCGATGGCGCAGGCGTGGTGTCGGCGGTCGGCGCGGGCGTGACGGAGTTCAAGCGCGGCGACCACGTCGTGTCGTGCTTCTTCCCCCAATGGGCGGACGGGTTGCCGTGGCAGGCCGTGGGCAACTTCGCGCAGACGCCCGGCGACGGCGCGGATGGCTTCGCGACTTTGCACGCCGTGCGGCCCGCGAGCGCCTTCACGCTCGCGCCGCGCGGCTGGACCTACGCCGAGGCGGCCACGATTACGACGGCTGGACTCACCGCATGGCGGGCGCTGGTGGTCGACGGCGGCCTGAAGGCCGGCGACACCGTGCTGACGCTCGGCACCGGCGGCGTGTCGATCGCGGCGTTGCAGATCGCGCGGATGATGGGCGCTTCGGTCATCGTCACGTCATCGTCGGACGAGAAGCTGGCGCGTGCGAAAGCGCTCGGCGCCGACCAGGTGGTCAACTACCGGCAACACGAAAAGTGGGGCGCGCTCGTGCGCGACATGACGGGCGGCAAGGGCGTGGATCACGTGATCGAAGTCGGCGGTCCTGGTACGCTCGCCCAGTCGATCGACGCGGTGCGCGTGGGCGGCCACATCGCGCTGATCGGCGTGTTGACCGGACGCGAAGGCACGGTGCCGACCTCCTTGCTGATGGCGAAGCAGGCGCGCCTGCAGGGCTTGATCGTGGGCAGCCGGCGCCAGCAGCAAGAGTACGTCGCGGCGCTCGACCAGGCTGGCATTCGCCCGGTGCTCGACCGGACGTTCGGGCTGGACGAACTGGCCGATGCGTTTCGTCATCAGCAGGCCGGGGCGCATTTCGGCAAGGTCTGCGCGGCCTGGTGAAGTCAATGCGGCGCCGCTGTGATGCCGAGTCTTCGCTCGCCATGAAAATTGATTTGCATAACGAAGTAAATAAGGAAGCATCCGATGCCCAATGTTTCGGTTCTTTACAAGACATCGCGAAGTGTTATAAATAAATAGCACACGAAAGAAACACGAACGAATCGGCCAGCCGATCAGCAACCACGAGAGCCGGGTACGTTCCATGCTCAGGAGCCCCACCATGCCGCTTTCCCGTCGTCGCTTCATGATCCTTGCCGCCTCCGTGGCTTCCACGGCGGCGCTTTCCAGCGAATCCCGCGCCGACGCGCCGGTGCTCTCCGAGAGCGATCCGACCGCCATGGCGCTCGGCTACAAAACCGACGCGAGCAAAGTCGACAAGACGAAGTTCCCGCGCTTCCAGGCGGGGCAGACCTGCGCGAACTGTCAGCTGTTTCAGGGCAAGCCGGGCGCGCCGAATGGTCCGTGCGCGACCTATGGCGGCAAGATCGTCGACGCCAAAGGCTGGTGCAATGCCTACGTGAAGAAGGCTTGAGTCATGCCCCGAGAGGGGTATGCTACAAGCCATCGAGCAATGCGTTTCGGGAGGCGCCATGAAGGCGGTGTGCCCGCTGCACGGGCCAACGACCATCGTCGGGACGAACGCATACGGGTTTCCGGTATATGCGTGTTGCCGCGACGACATTCCCTTTGTCATGCCGCCGGACGCCTGTACGCGCGAGCCGGTGGGCTCCGGAAATGAGCCGGCGCCGAAACGCCGGCAACCTCCGGCAGACAAGGAACCACGCTGAAGAAACCGATCGCCGCGCACACGGAACGCGCTTCCCACGCGTTCCGTGTGCGTTGCGTCGATATCAGGTCGCCGGTGCGCTCAGCGACGTGTTGTACGTGGTGCCCGCGATCACCACATTGGTCAGCGTGATGCCGCTCACGTTGCTCGCGAAGACCGGCCCCGGCGCGGCCGTCGCCGATGTCGAAGGCGTGGTCGGTACCGCCCCCGCGCACACCGGGTTGCCGAGGTTGCAGTTCGAGATCGTGACGCCGCTGATCGGACTCACGCTCGGCACCGGCAGTGGACCGTTGTAATCGACCGCTTCGGGGCCCTGCATGACGATCGCCTGGAAGCACGAGTTCGACCCGGCGACGAAGCCCGAGGGCATCGAGTAGGACACCGCGCCCGACACGTTGCTTGCGTTCACGTTCGTGATGTTGATGTTGCTGATCACGGACGGACTCCAGCGCACCGCGTCGCCGGACGGGCTGTAATCGCAGTCGAACGTGATCAGGCCGCCCTGGCCCGTCGACGGGTTCGTCGCGAGACCGGTCGTGCCCGTGCCCGTGATCTTGCTGATCGCAGCCCCAAGCGAGCCGCCGCCGTATTTCCCCGCGAGGTTCACGCCATTGGCGAGCGTCACGCCATTGATCCAGACGTTGTTGATGAAGCCGCCGCGATTCATGTTGCTCTTGAAGCGCAGCGCGATATTGAGCGGGTTGCTCGCCCAGTTCTCGTTTTGCATCGTCAGGTTGCGGGCGTAGACGTTGCGCACGCCCGCGCTCATTTCGCTGCCGATCGTCAGGCCGCCGTGGCCGCTTTGCATCGTGCAGTTCTGCACGACGATGTTCTGCATCGGGCCGTACCCGGTGTCGAGATACTTGCCGGACTTGATCGCGATGCAGTCGTCGCCGGTGTTGAACTGAACGTTTTGCACCAGCACGTGATTGCACGCGTCCGGATCGAAGCCGTCGTTGTTCGGTCCGACGCTATCGGCAAACACGCCGTCGATGACCACGTTCGTGCAATCGGTGGGATGGTGCTGCCAGAAGGGCGTGTTCTGCGTGTGGTAGTTCTGCAGATAGACGTTGGTGCAGCCGATGAACTCGATCATGCACGGACGCAGATAGTGACCGTTGCCGAATATGCGGTTCTCGACGGGCACGCGCAGCTCGGACAGCGCGGGCAGATAGTTCTGGTCCTGGTTCCAGCCCGTGCCCGTGAGGAGGGTCATCAGCGACGTCGTCACGCCGTACGGGTTCGTAAAGGAGACATTCGCCTGCGGGTTCTGGATCTGGCCAGCGGGGAGGCTCGTTAGCGCGACGTTGTTCGGATTCACATAGGCCTGAGAAGGCGTCGATGAACCGGCGCAGCCGTAGGTGTTGCTGCTTCCCTTGTAGGTCCACCAGCACGAGGTCGGCGGCTGGGTGCTCAACTGCATCGGTGTCATCGCCTGACCGTTCAGCACGCAGGTGTTGTCGTCGGCGGTCACGGCGATGTTGGTCTGGCGGAAGGCATAAATCGGCGAGCCGAAATTCAGGCAGTCGTTCGCCTGCCAGCGCGTGTGGTACAGATTGCCGTTGGCCGTCTTGTACGGGCCGTTTTTCGCATAGTCCGCAGGATTCGGGCTGAAATAGATCGTGCAGCCCGATTCCAGGTGGAGGTTCACATGGCTCAGCAACACGATCGGACCGCCGCAGTACCAGTTGCCGGCCGGCACCACCACGCGGCCGCCACCGGCGCGGCTCGCGTCGACAACCGCGGCATTGATCGCCGTGCATGAGTCGTATTGCGTGCCCGTGTAGTCGCACGGCACCATCACGCCCGAGCCGGGGCTCTGCAGATCGCTGGTCGGATGCGCGGTCTGTTCCGTGCCGCCCGTCACCCATGGAATCTTGCCGCCCGGCCACGCGGTCGACGTAATCAGCGCGGTGGGCGGCAGTGTGCGCGCACCGTAGCTCGTCACGTGAAAGTCGGCGCGCGAGAACAGCGACCGATCGACATGGGCAAGCCTCCTGATGATCGCCGTGGCCTGCCCGTCCGGGCCCCAGATCGGGTCGCCGGCGGCGTGGCCGGGCGGCTGCGGAATCTTGCCTCCGAATGCGGCAGGCGTGGGAAACACGGAATCGGCTGCTGCCGCTGCGCGGCTGGCGGCGAGGAGGCTTGCGCCTGCGGACGCGCCGGCGAAGGCCATGAACGCGCGCCGTTTGGGCGAGGCGGGCGCATGGTTGCGGGCTGTTGAGGGCAGGGGATCGTCCTGGTCATATATTGCCATTTGATTCGTTCTCCTATGTTGTCTCGCTGGATTGTTTTGCTGAAGAAAGCGTGGCTCGACTACGGCGGCGATTGGGCGGCGATTGGGCCGCGTGGCGACGCTAATGCGAACGGGAGAGGCACGGTTACAGCGGCGAGATCGAACAGGAGCGGCTGACTCGATCACCATGGATATTGTTGTCAGACGACATGGAAATCGTCAATCAGATTTATCCAGGGGGTGTACCTGGGTCTATGAGATATGCCTTGTGCCTGCGGATAGCTTACGGTTTCGTAAATTTGTCAGACGAGCGGGGCGTCGCCGGTGGGAACATTAAACGCTTCTGTGGAACCGCGCCCTCTTTGTATAGGCGTGTATCTACGGGGCGCATGCGTACATGCGCATACAAAACCGCCGTTCAAGGAAACGAGCGAGACACATCGGCGCGTTCCAATACGCCTGCGGAACATCAGGCGATACGCCGGGTCGGGCCGCAAGGTTCATTCATTCGTCGCAAGCGACGCGCGCGACGGCAAAGAGAGGATTTTCAGTTATGGGTTCGTTGAGCATCTGGCATTGGATGATCGTCCTGCTGATCGTGGCACTGGTTTTCGGTACGAACAAGCTACGGAACATCGGAGGCGATCTGGGCGTCGCGGTGAAGGGATTCAAGGAAGGCATGGCGCAAGGCGAAACGCCTGAGCGGCAGCATGCATTGCAGCAAAGCGATGCCGTCGATACGGAAGCAAAGGACGTGACCCGCTCGAGCAACGCACGCTAGTCACGCGCGATGGCGGCCTCGAGCAGACAGCCAAACTCCGATGCGAATTCGACCGAGACGCGTGCATGCACGGCGCCTTGTTTGTCGAAGAATCGCTGAGTCCCGTCGAGCGTGAACACGCCTTCGTGCCAGATGTTGGGGTGGATATAGAGACCCTGGCGTCCGTCGAAGCGGAAGCACACGAACTTCTCCGGCGTAATATCGTCGCCCGGCAATGCCAGCGGAACATAGAACGGGCGACGATCGAGCGGAAAGAACAGTTGCCCGCCGTCGGGGTGATAGTTCGCATGCCATAACAACATGCGTTCCGGTACGGTAGCGCTGTCTTCGCGTGCGTCGTCTGGCTGCGTTGCGTACGCGAGAACATAATTGCCGCCTACCGCTTCGTTGCGCCCGTAGAGAATGTCGCCGCGCCATTCGCTGACGAACGTGCCTTCGGTCGTGCCCGCTTCATCGCCGGTTCCCGGGTCGATCGGTCTAGACCCCAGGGCGGGCCACTGGACGATTTCCACCTGGCAGGCGTGCGGGTCGTCCACCAGCTTGCCATAGCCGTTCAGCGTTGCCGGAGTCGCGTCGACCACGGGCATCGCCACTCGCCGCAGGCCTCGCGGGAGGGCGGGATTGAGGTAGTCGATCTCTATGCTCATTTCGAATCTCCCCAGACTTATAAGAGGGCGGCTAGCCACGACCGCAACGGCACCGAGCTTAGAGCGCGTACCTGTGGCAGTCAAATTAATGCCGGTGCTATATTTTCGCATTGAGATTGATGGGGCGAGGTTCAAAGTGGCGATGCGCTATTTCCAGCTCAGGGCGTTCGATGCGGTCGTGCGCGAGGGCGGTTTTTCGAAGGCGGCGAATCTTCTCGGTCTGACGCAGCCGGCCATCACGGCGCAGATCCGCAATCTCGAAGAGGATTGCAAGCAGGCGCTCTTTATCCGCACGAATGAGGGCGTTCAACCCACCGATGCCGCGAAGCCGCTCTTTGAATTGACCCGCCAGATGTTTGCGGCGGAAGAGCAGATCGAGGACATGGTGAGCCGGGCGACGAGGTTCCAGCACGGCAGCCTCAAACTCGCCGCCGACGGGCCACAGGTGGTGCTTCAGGTGGTGGCCGCCTTTCGTGCGCAATACCCCGATATCGAAATTTCGGTCTCATTCGGAAGTCAGCGCGAGGTCTGGGATGATCTGCTCGCTTATCGGGTCGACGCGGTGGTCATCGGCAATGCCAGGAGCGATGCGCGTGTGGCGTCGATCCCCGTCGCGCGTCAGGGCATGCGGGTGCTCGTACCGGGGCATCATCCGCTCGCCGCGGCCAAAAGCGTGTCGCTCGGCGATCTCGCGGCGTATGCCGTGATTCGCCGGGAGGCGGGTTCCAATACCCAGCGTCTGGTCGACGAAGCCTTGCGAGGCGCAGGGATTTCGCTCCCGACGGCGATGAAACTCGGTAGCCGCGAGGCCGTTCTGGAAGCGGTCCGGAAAGGCCTCGGCATCGGATTCGTGCTCGAGCGCGAGATTCCCGAGGGCGCGCATTGCGTCGCCATCCCGGTGGAGGAGCTGCGCGACTGCAATATCGATTCGGTGGCCTGCCTTCACAGCCAACGCAAGCGAGGCATCGTGCAGACCTTCCTGGGCGTGGCGGCGGCATCAGCGGTCGTATAGTGCGACGGCGCGATGCGAGCGCCTTCGGAGCGGGTGTTTGCGTGGAGGTGCAATATGGACGGCGGCCGGCGCGTCCCTGCGCGGCAATGTCAGGAGTAGGTCATGAAATCGAATCTGCGATGCGCCGTGTTTGCGTCTTTTCTGTTGACCGCCGCTGGCGTGGCGCATGCCCAAACGGAAAATGCGCCAACGGACGCGTCGATGGCGCCGGGCACGACCCAGGCGGCGCCCAGCGAGAAGAAGGCGGACCGCGCACTTGCCCGTGCCGTGCGGCGTGCGTTGTCGAGGGCGCAGGGATTCAACGTGTCCGGCGTTTTCGTTCGCGCGCGCAGCGGCGCTGTGACACTGAGCGGCACGGTTCGCACCGGCGACCAGATTCGCCAGGCGGAAGAGGTTGCGCGTTCGGTGCAAGGCGTGAATTCGGTGTCGAACAAGCTAACGCTCTTTCACGGCGGCAACGGCTGAGTCCCCCGCGTTGGCATTCGCGCGCTGATTGTGCCGGATGTGCAGATCTGCGCGCGGCCCTTTCAAGCCGGGATTCCTGCGAGCGCGATCACGACGACAAAGACACCAAGCGGCACAAGGTGCGAGAAGTCGCGATGACGCAGAACGGTCAAAACCGCTGCCGCAATGATTAGCGCCCCGAGCGCCAGCCCAATCATGCGAGTTGCCGGTAGCGCAATCAGAACGGCGGATAGCATTTCCAGTGCGCCGGTCAAACGGCACCACCAGCGCGGGTAACCCCACCGGGCGTAATCGCTTTGCGATGCGGACGTGCCAATCGCGTTGAATAGACCGGCGCCAAAGAAGCCGGCGGCGAGAAGCCAGATCGAAACCGTGTGGATCATTTCAGCGCCCTCCCATCATCATCGAAATTGCGGTGAGGACCATCAGCACGGCCGTCGCGCCATGCATGCCGAAGGCGCTTTTGGTGGAGCCTTTCGCGGCAAGAATGAGCAGCATGTCGCCAATGGGGATGACGGCTTCCACGAGCAGGACGATGCCGATCCCAAGTGGCGTGCCCAACACCATGAACGCGAGGACCGCCAGTCCCGACGCAATGTCGCGCACGCCCTTGAGGCGAAGCCACCAGGCGGTATTGGCGCCGTTTTCTGGAAGCGGCAGACCGAAACTGCGAGTCGCAGACATTGGCCTGACAAGATATTGGGTGCCGATCGCGATAATCGCGAGGGCGAGGAACAGCGCCAGTCCGAACGAAAGCCAATGCATTGCAGTGTCCTGTGCTTCGTGGTGTAGTGACGGAATATAATCTAGCAATGCTAGATTTTCAAGCTTCCGTATCATCACGGGCATGTGGACTATTCGGGGCAGGAGGGTGGAAAGTTGAGTATCGCCGAGCGCAAGGGCAGGCAACGGGCCGAGCGCGAGTCCCGCATTGTCGCGGCAGCGCGCCTGATTGCGGAGCGCGACGGATGGGATGCCGTCACGGTTCGCCGCCTCGCCGAAGAGATCGAATATAGCCAGCCGGTCCTGTACTCGCATTTCGAGAACAGGGATGCGATCGTTTCAGCCGTTGCACTCGAGGGTTTCCAAGAACTCACGGTGGCACTTCGGGAAGCGGCGCATGGAGCGGCGGGGCAGGAAAACGCCCTCGAGCGTGTCGCCATGGCCTATCTTGGCTTTGCCGTGCGGTGTCCCGCGCTCTACGAGGCGATGTTCACGCTCCCGACCGATCTGCGGTTTGCAGATGCTGAGACCCGACCGGAACTGCGGGCCGGTTTCGAAGCGATCGCGTCGGTCGTCGCGCCGTTCAGTGCCGATGTCGAAAACGTGACCGAGACCTTTTGGGCAGCCCTGCATGGGCTCGCCGAACTCGAACGTTCAGGCCGAATCCGGCCCGGTGCGCGGGTCGAACGCATCATGCTGGTCGTCCGGGCAGTCATCGCTTCCCGAAACAGCTCGCTCGACTCCCACTCATAAGCCAGCACCTCGGCGAACCAAATAAAAATGGCGCCGCAGGCATTCAGCCTGCGGCGCCATTGTCCGGCGCTACGGCGCAGATCTGGAACAACAGTCCCGCGCCGTACTCCAGCATCACACTTACATCGTCACCGTATCGGCCACTTCCTTGAAGTCGGCGATCTGGTCGAAGTTCATGTATTGGTAGATCTTGTCGCCATTGGCGTTGAGCACGCCCATATCGGCCATGTACTCTTCCTTGGTCGGGATCTTGCCCAGACGCGAGCAGATCGCCGCGAGTTCCGCCGAGCCGAGGTATACGTTCGTGTTCTTGCCCAGACGGTTCGGGAAGTTGCGCGTCGAGGTCGACATGACCGTTGCACCTTCGCGCACCTGTGCCTGGTTACCCATGCACAGCGAGCAGCCCGGCATTTCGGTACGCGCGCCAGCCGTGCCGAACACGCCGTAGTGGCCTTCTTCGGTCAGCTGCTTCTGGTCCATCTTGGTCGGCGGCGCGACCCACAGCTTGACCGGAATGTCGCGCTTGCCTTCGAGCAGCTTCGACGCGGCACGGAAGTGACCGATGTTGGTCATGCACGAGCCGATGAACACTTCGTCGATCTTGGCGCCGGCAACGTCCGACAGCGTCTTCACGTCGTCCGGATCGTTCGGGCAGGCCACGATCGGCTCATGCACGTCGGCCAGGTCGATTTCGATGACGGCGGCGTACTCGGCGTCCGCATCCGGTTGCAGCAGTTGCGGGTCGGCCAGCCACGCTTCCATCGCCTTGATGCGGCGCTGCAGGCTGCGCGGGTCCTGGTAGCCCTGGGCGATCATCCACTTCAGCAGCGTGATGTTGCTGTTGAGGTATTCGATGATCGGTTCCTTGTTCAGATGCACCGTGCAACCGGCGGCCGAACGTTCAGCGGAAGCATCCGACAGTTCGAACGCTTGCTCGACCTTCAGGTCGGGCAGACCTTCGATTTCGAGAATGCGGCCCGAGAAGATGTTCTTCTTGCCTTGCTTGGCAACCGTCAGCGAGCCTTGCTTGATCGCCCACAGCGGAATCGCGTTCACGAGGTCACGCAGCGTGACGCCCGGCTGCATCTTGCCCTTGAAGCGCACGAGCACCGATTCCGGCATGTCCAGCGGCATCGTGCCGGTGGCGGCCGCGAAGGCGACCAGACCCGAGCCCGCCGGGAAGCTGATGCCGATCGGGAAGCGCGTGTGCGAGTCGCCGCCGGTGCCGACGGTGTCGGGCAGCAGCATGCGGTTCAGCCACGAGTGGATCACACCGTCGCCCGGACGCAGCGCGATACCGCCACGGTTGCTGATGAAGTTCGGCAGCGTCTGGTGCGTCTTCACGTCCACCGGCTTCGGATAAGCGGCGGTGTGGCAGAACGACTGCATGACGAGGTCGGCCGAAAAGCCGAGGCACGCCAGGTCCTTCAGTTCGTCGCGGGTCATCGGACCGGTCGTATCTTGCGAGCCGACCGAGGTCATCTTCGGTTCGCAGTACGTGCCCGGGCGCACGCCCTGGCCTTCCGGCAGACCGCATGCGCGGCCAACCATCTTCTGCGCGAGCGAGAAGCCCTTGCCGGTATCGGCCGGGTTTTGCGGCAGGCGGAACAGCGTCGACGGGGCGAGGCCCAGCGCTTCACGCGCCTTGGCCGTCAGGCCGCGGCCGATGATCAGCGGAATGCGGCCGCCGGCGCGCACTTCGTCGAACAGCACGTCGGACTTGACCTGGAATTCGGCGATGACTGCGCCGTTCTTGAGCGCACGGCCTTCATACGGGCGCAGTTCGACCACGTCGCCCATTTCCATTTGCGACACGTCGAGTTCGATCGGCAGGGCGCCGGCGTCTTCCATCGTGTTGTAGAAGATCGGGGCGATCTTGCCGCCGAGGCACACGCCGCCGAAGCGCTTGTTGGGGATGAAGGGGATGTCTTCGCCCGTGAACCACAGCACCGAGTTGGTGGCCGACTTGCGCGAGGAGCCCGTGCCGACCACGTCGCCCACGTAGGCGACCAGGTGGCCCTTTTCCTTCAGCGATTCGATGAACTTGACCGGGCCGCGCTTGCCGTCTTCTTCCGGCGTGATGCCGGGACGCGCGTTCTTCAGCATCGCCAGCGCGTGCAGCGGGATGTCCGGGCGGGTGGTCGCGTCTGGGGCCGGCGAGAGGTCGTCGGTGTTGGTTTCGCCCGTCACCTTGAACACGGTGATGGTCAGGCTTTGCGGCACTTCCGGGCGGCTCGTGAACCATTCGGCGTCGGCCCAGCTTTGCAGCACTGCCTTGGCGTTGGCGTTGCCGTTGTCGGCCAGTTCCTTGACGTCATGGAACTGGTCGAACATCAGCAGGGTTTTCTTCAGCGCTTCAGCAGCCACGGTGCCCACTTCGGCGTCGGAGAGCAGCGCGATCAGCGGGGCGATGTTGTAGCCCCCCAGCATCGTGCCGAGCAGTTCGGTCGCGCGAGCGCGCGAGATCAGTGCGCAGGCGGTTTCGCCCTTGGCCACGGCGGCCAGGAACCCGGCCTTCACGCGGGCGGCTTCGTCGACGCCTGCCGGCACGCGGTTGGTGATCAGGTCGAGCAGCGTTTGCTCTTCGCCAGCGGGAGGATTCGTCAGCAGTTCCACCAGTTCGGCGGTCTGCTGAGCCGTGAGCGGCAGGGGGGGAATGCCGAGCGCGGCGCGTGCGGCTACGTGAGCGCGAAAGTTTTCAAGCATTGGGGGACCTACTGGTATTGCGTTTGAAGGCGAAGGCTTTTCGGGCACTCCGAGGCTTTTCCAGGCACTGCTTTGACCGGGATTTTAAGCGCAATACGATATAACGTCAAATGTCTTATGTCTTATATAAGAGTTGCCCGCAAAGCCGATGCCACCGTGAAAAGGCCTGAAATTTTCGCTCAGGGCTTGCGGCCAAACGCTTCCCGAAGCTTTCCCTTGGCTTTCACGAGCGTGTCGCGCCGCGACTTGGGCAGGTTTCTGCCTGCGCGGTTGATGTAGAAGTTCAGCATCGACATGGCCGACTGAAATGGCGTGCCCTTGCGCCGCCGGCTGTGCAGCGACGACTCCTTGAGCGAGCGGGCGATCGCTTCGGCGCTGCCGGACTTGAATACGCCGGACTCGATGTCCATGGCGTCGCTCGTCTCGTTCACGTGCTTCGACCATTTTTTCGGGGCGCCGCTCGTGGCGCGTTTCGTGTGCGCTTTCGCGGCGCTCGCGTGGGCATGACGCTGCCGCGCGGGGCGCCCGCCCTTGCGTCGCGTAGCAGGATGCTGGCTCGTGCTCATGACTTCTCCCTCTCCATCAGACGACTCACCCGCTGCGCAAATGCAATACCGCCCGCAAGGGAAGTCAGGCCCGGCACGCCCTATGCGGCGCCGCGGGTGTGGACGCGCGCGGCGTGAGGTTAGCGGCAGGTGCGCTTCGAACCGGCAAGGGAGGCAGTCGATCATGAAGTCAACTCCACGCTATCAAGTGAACGTCTGCGGAGGCGATTTCCAGCATGTCCGGGAATGTTTTCGCGAATGGAAAACCGAAACGCTTATCTACCGCAAGGACCAGAAGATGTTCGAGGGACGCAACGAAGTGCGTCCGCTGGAAAAGCGCGACTACGACAACACGGAACAGGCGCGCAAGGCGCTGCAGAACGCCTGCAGTCCGCATGACCGCTATGCGCTGGCTGCCGAAGTGAGCAATGGCGAGCGCGATATGTGGATCGTAATGGCGGCTTATCGGGAATGAAGCCTTTCGGGAAGGCATGATGAGCGCAGGACCGGCGCAATACGGGGCGCGCCAGCGAAAAAGTGAATGGTCGGACAGACGGGGAGCGGGTAGAAGAATTACAAGCGTGGCGCGCGGAATTGCAATTGGCGCGCACAAGGGAGGGATCGGATGAAAAGCACTGCGAAATCGGGTGCCAATCTGGACAGGCCGCGCGCCCGTTTGTGGCTCCATTCGTGGCCGCGTGTTTGGCTGCTCGGCGCGGCCGCACTGGCGCTCGGCTGTACGGCTTGCAAACGTGCAGACGAAGGGGCGCGCCCGCAAACCCAGGATTCTTCGAGTAGCCAGATGTCGGCGCCAGCCGGCGCGCAACCGACGCCGGCGAGCGGTCCGAAATCATGAACAGGATGCCTCGCATCCACACCCTTTAAGGAGCGGATGATGGGTCTTTCAACCCAAAACCCCAGGCCGGACGAGGCCAGCGCAACCGACGACGAACTCGCCGCCGGCAAGCAGCCGACGCAGGAGAAACCCCCACGGGGTGCGCCGGGCAGCTTCGATCAACCGGAACCACGGCCCGAGTTCATGCCGCGCGAGGGCGGGCCGCATCCGGAGCAGACGGCCGAGGTGCCGCTCGGCCATCACGGCCGGGCGGAGCCGCCGGGGTCGTTCGGACACAACAGCGCGCCCGTGAAAAGAAAGGGCGGTTAGAGGTGCAAGCAGAGGCGGGATGCCCGGCGCGGAAAGCCCGCTAAGGCGCCAGCATCCACGCCGTGATGCCGTGCGCGACTTCGCTTTCGATGCCGTTGAAGCCGTGATACGCGTACGCCCCGCACGGGTCGCCCCGCGAAGTTCCGCCGGAGACGAGCATCAGCTTCGTTCCCGGCGATTGCGTGAGCTTCTGCATGAGCGTGTCCGTTTCGGACACCGGACACACCTTGCAGGCGTCGTCCTTGTTGTGCACCACGAGCACGGGAATTTCGAGCGCCGAGAGCTTCATGCCCGTGACCGGGTCGCCGCCCCGATTTTCGCGCAGGATGGTCGAGGTGAGCACGATGCCGTCCGGGCCAGCGCTGGGGTGGCTGTCATTCGCAAGAGCAATCGCGATGGCCGCGACCGACTGCGTGCCGCGGCTCGTGCCGACTAGCCAGACCGGCACGTGTAATTGTTCACGCAACCATGCGATCACGGCGCGAGCGTCCTCGGCATGTTCCGGCGTGAGGCGAAAACCGTCCAGGTAGGGCGGTGATTGCCGGTCGCTCGGTGCGTCGATGACTGCCACAGCAACGCCGTCGCCCACGAACAGCATGCGGCTGCGTACGAGAAAATTGTTGGCGCCCCAGCCGAAGTTTCCCTGCGGGTCCAGTTGCAGGCCGCCATGCCCGCCCGCGTAAAGTATCGCGGCCGCCTTCGGCGCTGCGGGCGCAATGAAAAGGAAGCGTTGGGTGACGCCGGGCCTCGTGGGTATGTCGACGACCTTGGGCGCGCTTTGCGCGTGGGCCAGAAAGGACGACGCTGCGAGCACGAACGCCAGCGTCAATGCCGACGCCAGCGGCGCGGCGCGCAGCCATCGCGAAGCCATGCGCACGCTCATGGCCGCGTGACCCGGCTCAGCGCCCCGCGAGCATGCGCCCGCCGAGCCCGATCAGCACGACGCCCACCACCGAGTCGAGCGCGGCTTTGCGCCGGACGAGGAAGTGGCGCACCGTGGGATGCGAGGCGAGCAGGGCCATCGAGCAATACCAGGCGCACGAGATGAGGATCGCGATCACGACGACCGCCACTTCGAGCCAGCGCGGCGCGGCAGCGGGCACCATCAACGCGAAAATGCTGCCGTAGAACGCAATGGCCTTGGGATTCGTCATGCTGACGACGTAGCCCTTCTTCGCGGCGGCCCAACCCGAAGCGCCCGCCTGCGCGGCAACCTGCAAGGGCTGTCGTGCGGTGAGGAGCATCTTCGCGCCGAGCCAGATCAGGTAGGCCGCGCCTGCGATGCGCAGCCCGGTGCCGATCCAGGCCACATGGGAGACGATCAGGCTTAGGCCCGCGATGGCGATCCATGCCCATGTGCCGGAGGCGGCGGCGAGACCGAGGCCGGTCGCGAGGCCCGCGCGCCGCGAGGCCACCGCCGTGGAGGTGACGATGACGAAGTTCGGCCCCGGGCTGGCGACGCTCAGCAGCAGGACGCCAGAAAGCGCGACCAGGACATTGAAATAGTTCACGAAGGCAGGTTCCCCGGCAGGTTCGATGCGCCCTCAATCGGCGCATCGTGGAGGTTGTCATGATACTCCGTGCGCTCACGCGCCCTTCATCAAGCGCCAAAGCGTCGTGCGGCCTATGCCGAGCGCGCGGCTGGCGGCTGCGCGATTGCCGCCGTGCGCGGTGAGTGCGCGCTCGACGTCTTCCCGCGTGACCGGCCTGGCGGCGTCGCGCCGCGCGCCGTTCGAGGCAATCGCCGCGCGCCGCGGCGCATCGTTCGCTTCGTCGTTCTGCGCGAATTCCGGGAATACATCGTATAACGAACTATCCGCGGACGCGTCGCCGGTTTCGTCGGCGAGGAAGATGGCCGCGCGCGCGAGCAGATTCTCGAGCTCGCGCACATTCCCGGGCCACGCATAGCTCGCGAAGTATGGTGCGAACAGCGTGAGCACGCGCTCGATCGCGGCGGCACGCAAGGCGTAGCGATCGGCCATACGTTCGAGCAGATGCCGCGCGAGCGCGGCAATGTCCTCCCGGCGTTCGCGCAAGGGCGGCAACGGAATATGCAGCAGATTGAGCCGGAAATACAGATCGGCGCGGAAGGCGCCTTCCTGCACCAGCGCGCGCAAGTCGCGGTGCGTGGCGGCAATCACGCGCACGTCAACGGGCGTGGCGCGGCTGGCGCCCAGTTTCATCACCTCGCGCTCCTGGAGCACGCGCAGCAGGCGGCTTTGCAGCGCGGGCGGCATCTCGCCAATTTCGTCGAGAAAGATCGTGCCCGTATGCGCGATTTCGACGAGGCCCGGTTTGCCGCCGCGCCGCGCGCCCGTGAACGCGCCTTCCTCGTGGCCGAACAGCTCGCTTTCGATCAGCCCCTCGGGCAGCGCCGCGCAGTTGAAGGCAACGAATGGATTGCCGCGCCGGCGGCTCGCGTTATGGATGCCCTGCGCGACGAGTTCCTTGCCCGTGCCGCTTTCGCCCGTGAGGAGCACGGTGGCGTCGTGTGCGGCGCTCATGGCCGCGAGGCGCCGCACGCGCGCCATGGCGGGCGCAACGCCGACCAGGTCGTCCAGTTCGTAGCGCGCCACGAGGTGCCGCGGCCGCTGGGTCGTGCGCAGCGACCGGTCGATGCGCTGCGCGACGAGCGCATCCTGCGCCGTGACCACCGCGCCCGAGCGCGCACCTTGCTCGACGATCGGCACGCAGCTCACGATCAGCGAGCGGCCGCCGATCTGCTCGATGCGTTCATCGACCGCCGCATCGCCGCCGGCCACTTCGTGCAGTAGCGGGCCCACCGAGCGGACCAGTTGCGCGCTCACATCGCGCGCGCGGTCGAGACCGAGCAGATCGAGCATGGCTGGATTGACCGCTTCGAGCTGACCGGCTTCGTCGAAAGCGGCCACGCCGTCGCGCAGGTGCGCGACGATCGTGTTCAGGCGCACGCGCTTGGACTCCTTTTGGCGGCTCACGCGGGCCAGCTCCACGGAGCGCTCGAATGCCTCGTGCACCGCGCCCAGCGAGTACAGGAACACGCTTTCGAGCCCCGCCGCCTGGGCGAGATCGCAAGCCATGCCGGGGCCGATGATGACGCGGCAGCCCTCGGCGGCGAGCGCCGTGACGGCGTCGTGCACTTCGTCCACCGTGCGATAGGCGCACTGCGTGAGCCGCAGGTTGAGCCACGCGCCGAGGTCGGCGAGTTCGTGCGAGACGCTCTCGTGCAGGATCAGCCCGATGGGCGCGCCGGGCCAGGTGGCGTTCGCGTGCGTGATGCCGGCCAGCACATCGAAGCCGTTCACCTTCACCATGACCACGGGCACGCTCAGGTTGTCGCGCAGGTACGCGCCGTTGGACCCGGCGGCGAGCACCACGTCGACGGTGCCGGCTTCGATATAGGGCTGCAGCGCCGTGACGGCGTCGCCATAGCCTTCGCGCACGTTGAAGAAGCGCGCCTCGCTGGCATAGCGCGGCGCAACGGTTTCGCAGAGATTGCGCAGCCGGCTGATGCTCACGAGCGCGATGCTCGGACGGCTGGCGGCCTGGGACGGGCTGGAGGGAGGCACGGCGCAATCCTTGGTACGGAAATGGGTGTTCGGAAACGTTTCATGAAACGTTCCATAGATTGTGGCATGAAACACCGGTCGTACGCTGGGGTTGCCTAAAGTATTGTTTTATATGGTTTGCGCCCAGTTTCCGCTGGTTGGCACACATCGTGCACTGCCTGAGCCATCTCAAAACCCACTGAACGGAGTCATCGCGATGACCACTTCCACTGCAGCACGCCGTGCCGCGTTCCGCGCCAAGGTCAACGAGCGCCGCGGCCTGCTCGTGCCGGGCGCCTTCAACGCCATGAGCGCCCGCGTGATCGAGGACGCCGGCTTCGAAGCGCTCTACCTCACGGGCGCGGGCGTCACCAACATGTCGTTCGGCCTGCCCGATCTCGGCTTCATCGGCTTGAGCGACATTGCCGAGCACACGGCGCGCGTGCGCGACGCGGTCAACCTGCCGCTCATCGTCGATGCCGACACGGGCTTCGGCAACGCGCTCAATGTGCGCCAGACCGTGCGCACGCTCGAGCGCAGCGGCGCCGACGCGATCCAGTTCGAAGACCAGGTGATGCCGAAGAAGTGCGGCCACTTCGCTAACAAGGAAGTGATCGGCGCGAGCGAGATGGTGGGCAAGATCCGCGCCGCCGTGGATGCGCGCGAAGATGGCAACCTGCTCATCATGGCGCGCACCGACGCGGCCGCCGTGCACGGCATCGAAGACGCGATCGCGCGCGGCCACGCGTTCATCGAGGCGGGCGCGGACATTCTCTTTATCGAAGCCACGGAAAAGCTCGAAGATATCGAGCGCCTGCCCAAACTCATCGACGCGCCGCAACTCATCAACATCGTGATTGGCGGCAAGACGCCGGTGCAGTCGCGCGAGGCGCTGGCGGGCCTTGGCTATGCGCTGGTGCTGTACGCGAACGCGGCGCTGCAGGGCGCCGTGGTCGGCATGCAGCGCGCTCTCGGGCAATTGCGCACGAACGGCCGGCTCGACGAAGACGCGACGATCGTCGCGCCGTTCGCCGAGCGTCAGCGCCTCGTGAACAAGCCGCTCTTCGACCGGCTCGATCGCGAGTACGCACCGAAGGACTGAACGCCACAGCGCACAATTTGCAAAACAAGAGGAGGAGACACGCATGTCGAACGACACGGATTTCGGAGTCCGAATCGAAAACCAGCCGGCAGAAACAGCACCGATCGCGCGGCCGCGCATCCGTTCGATCGTCGGGGGCCTGGCCGGCAACCTGATCGAGTGGTACGACTTTCTGGCGTACAGCATCTTTTCGATTTACTTCGCGAAGTCGTTTTTCCCGAGCGACAAGCCGACCGTGCAGCTCATGAACACGGCGGCCATCGCGGCCGTGGGTTACGTTGCGAGGCCGCTCGGCAGCTGGCTCGTGGGCTTCTACGCCGACCGTCACGGGCGCAAGTCGGCGCTCACGTGGTCGGTCACGGCCATGTGCATCGGCTCGCTGATGATCGCGCTCACGCCCGGTTACGCGAGCATCGGCGTACTCGCGCCTGTCGTGCTGATTGCGGCGCGCCTGCTCCAGGGCCTGAGCATGGGCGGCGAGTACGGCACCAGTGCGACTTACCTCAGCGAGATCGCGCCCGCCAACCGGCGCGGCTTCTATCTTGGCTTTTTGCAGGTGAGCGTGGTGGCCGGCCAACTCGTTGCGCTCGCACTCATGCTCGTCATGCAGAACCTGCTGATGACGGCCGGGCAGATCGAGCGCTGGGGCTGGCGCGTGCCGTTTCTGCTGGGCGGCGCGCTCGCGCTGTTCGCGCTTTATATGCGCCGCAACGTGACGGAGACCGAAGCGTTCGAGCGCGGCCGGCGTGAGGCCGGTCCGCCCGTGCTCAAGCAACTGCTGTTGCACTGGCGGCAGATTCTGCTCGCTATCGGCATGACTGTGGGTGGCACGGTGGGCTTCTATACGTTCACGATTTACATGCAGAAGTACCTCGTGAACACCGTGGGCCTTTCGAAGGAGATGTCGACGCTCGTCTCCACCGGCGCGCTGCTGCTGTATATGCCGCTCCAGCCGCTCCTCGGGCTCGCCTCCGACGTGTTCGGCCGCCGCCCGGTGCTGATCTGCTTTGGCCTGTCGACCACGCTGTTTTCCGTGCCGCTTTTCACGGCGCTCAGCCACACGCGGGATCCGCTGGTGGCGTTCCTGCTGTCGTTCGCCGGCCTCGTGATGTTGAGCGGCTTTACCTCGGTGCACATGCTCGCGAAAACGGAGCTGTTCCCCACGCGCATCCGCGCGCTCGCGGTGGGACTGCCGTACGCGCTCACCACGGCGATTCTCGGCGGCACGACGGAGTTTGTCGCGCTGCGCTTCAAGGCGAGCGGCCACGAGCAGTACTTTTACTGGTACGTCACGGCCTGCGCGGCGGTTTCGCTGATCGTGTATCTGCGCATGCCGGAAACGCGCGGGCGCCCGGCGAGTTCCGCGTGATGCGAGTCAATCGGCACGGCGCCTCACGAAGCGCTGCTCCGTGACCTTCGTGCCCCACTGGTCGCCTTCGGACGCTTGCGCGAGGTGAAAGCCGAACGACTCGTACAGATGCCGCGCGGCGTCGAGGCCCTTGAAGGTCCACAGGTAGGTCTCGGCGTAGTGCGCATCGACGAACTGCATCGCGTTGGTCATCAACTGCCGGCCGATGCCGGTACCGCGCAGTGAGACGTCGACGATGAACCAGCGCAGGTGAGCGACACCTGCGTTGCCGCTCTCGTTCCCGTCGATGGCAAGCGAAGCGAGGACGCGATCGCGCTCCACCGCGAGCCAGAGCGCCTTGCCAACGGCTGGCAAGGCGCCGGTGAAGTCGGCGAGTTCCGTGGCCACCTTCTTCTCGAAGTACGAGCCGAAGCCCCAGTTCGCGGCGTAGAACCGCGCGTGCAGGCTCGCAATGTCGCCAATGCACCCGGGCCGGTAGCCTTCCACGATCTGCACGCCCGCCGCCGGCGCTGTTGCGCGGGTCTCGTTGGGGTTGTCGTGCGCGAGCGCGTCGGCGTAGAGCGCGAGCGCACGCACGAGCGTCTGCTGGTCGGCAGGAACGAGCCTGCGCAGCGCATTGGAAACCTGATCCGTGGCGAAGCGGTCGATCTTCGCGCGCAGCTTCTGGCCTGCCGCGCTCAGGGTCAACTCGGTAGAGCGCGCGTCATCGTCGGCGGTCTTGCGTTTGACGAGACCGGCCGCCTCGAGCCGCGCGACCTGGCGGCTCGTGTTCGACTTGTCGAGCCGCAGGATGTCGCCGAGCGCCCGTGCATTGATGCCCGGCTGCGCGCCGATCTCGATGATGGCGTGTACGGCGGATGGGGCGAGATCGCTGTCGGCGAGCGTGGTGCGCATGAAGCCCAGTTCGCGCACGAGCCGCCGCGAGAACTCGCGCAGTTCGAGGATGGTCGTCTCGCGAGGCTGCGCGGGCACGTCGACAAAATCCATGATGGTCTCCGTTATGGTCTTCATGCAAATGGTTGCGACTCGCAACCATCCGGACTCAATATAGGCGTGCCCGACGGATAAGGCAAGTTCGCCACGCGGCCGGGAAATTGACGTTCGACCCTTCCACTGGCTCAGGCGCCAGAGGAACGCCAATTGCGAGAGGTCAAAGCCTCCACCGAACGCCTGCAGCCATGCTCAAGGAACGCCTCAACCCGTACGGAAACGCGCCCAAAGAGCTGGCGCGCAGGCAGGACGACGACGCCGGCCAGCGCGCACTGGTGCTCGGCTCGCTCGGCGTGGTGTTCGGCGACATCGGCACGAGCCCGATCTACGCGCTGCGCGAAGCCGTGCAGACGGCGCATTCCTCGGCCCAGCCGGTGGTGATGGGCGTGCTCTCCATGATCCTGTGGGCGGTGCTGATCGTGGTCGTGCTCAAGTACGCCTGCTTCGTCATGCGCGCCGACAACGAGGGCGAGGGCGGCATCGTTGCGCTCACGGCGCTGGTGTGCGCCGGATTCGCGAAGGCGGGGCGGCCCGCGCCGCGTCTGCTCGTGCTCGCGGGTCTCGTCGGCGCGGCGATGTTTTACGGCGACTCGATGATCACGCCTGCCATTTCGGTGCTCTCCGCGGTGGAAGGGCTCAAGGAAATCAATCCCGCATTCGACAGCGCCGTGCTGCCGGTTTCATTGGCGATTCTCGTGGCGCTCTTCCTGTTCCAGGCGCGCGGCACCGCCGTGGTCGGGCGCACCTTCGGGCCCGTCATGGCGCTCTGGTTCCTGAGCCTCGGCGCGGTGGGCGTTTATCACATCGCGCTCTATCCGGCGATTCTCGCCGCGGCGTCGCCGGTCTGGGCCGTGCGGCTCGCGCTCGCGCATCCGGGGCTCGCCTTCGGCGTGCTCGCTGCCGTAATTCTTGCGTTGACGGGCGCCGAGGCGCTCTACGCCGACATTGGCCACTTCGGCACGCGCTCCATTCGCATTGCGTTCTTTTGCGTCGTGCTGCCGGCGATCGTCGCGGGCTATTTCGGCCAGGCCGCGACCGTGCTGTACGAGCCGGGCGGCGCCAGCCAGCCGTTCTTTCGCTCGATGCCGCATTGGGCGCTCATTCCGGCGGTCGGCATCGCCATGCTTGCCACTATCATCGCTTCGCAAGCGGTGATCTCGGGCGCGTTTTCCATGACGAGCCAGGCCATCGAGTTGGGCTTCCTGCCGCGCATGCGAACGATCGAAACCTCGAGCACGCGGCGCGGCCAGATCTATGTTCCGGCAGTCAACGCGGGATTGCTCGTGGCCGTGGTGTTTCTCGTGCTGTTCTTTCGCAGCTCCGAGCGGCTCACGTCCGCGTATGGCCTCGCCGTGGCGATGACGATGGTGACCACGTCGATGCAAATGCTATCTGTATGTCACGAAGTATGGGGCTGGCCGCGCGTCGCCACATGGCTGGCATGTGTGCCGCTGCTGATCGTGGACGGCATGCTGCTCGCCGCGAGCTTGCCGAAAATTCCCACCGGTGGCTGGTTCCCGGTTTCCGTGGGCGCATTGCTGTTCATTATGACGAGTACCTGGCACCGTGGCCGCGAACTCGAGGCGCGTCATGCGGCACGCGGCGAATCGGTGGACGTCTTTTTGCGTGGTATCTGCACTGCCGATCCGAAGCCGCCTCGCGTGCCGGGCACGGCCGTGTATCCGGGCAACGCACCCGGCATGACGCCGGCCGCGCTCGCGAGCAACGTGCGCCACAATCACGTCCTGCATCGCACGGTGATCGTGTTCGCCAATGTTTCGGAGTCCGCACCGCAGGCTGACGATGAAACGCGCATCGAAGCGCGCGACCTCGGCGCGGGTTGCTGGGAGATCGTCGCGCATCATGGCTTCGTCGAGCGGCCCAATCTGCCGCGGCTTTTGGCATCGCTGCAAGGCAGGTTGGGCGATTGGCGTTTCGACCCGCAACAGACCACGTTCTACTTGCCGCGCGACGAGGTGCTGCGCGAGCAAGCCCAGCAGGACGTGAGCCGCTGGCGTGCGCGGCTCTTCGCGTTCATGTCGTACCACTGCACTTCGAGCGCCGAGTATTACGGTCTGGCTCCCGCGCATGTGGTCGAGCTGGGCGTGCAGGTGGCGCTGTGAGCATGACGCCGGCCGGCGCCGTCATGCCGTGCCCGCCGCCGCCGAAAGGGTGGAGATGATCTCGACGTTGAAGGCAGGTATATCGTCGGGCTTGCGGCTCGTAATGAAGTTGCCGTCGTGGACCATGGTCTCGTCGACCCACTTGCCGCCCGCATTGCGGATATCGTCCTGAAGCGAGGGCCAGCTCGTCATGGTGTGTCCCTTGACGATACCGGCCGAGACCGGCAGCCAACCACCATGGCAGATCACGGCAATCGTTTTATGCGCGTCGTTGGCCGCACGCACGAACGCCTGCGCCTCCGGAATCAGGCGGATGGCGTCAGAGTTCACCACGCCGCCGGGCAATACGACCGCGTCGTAGTCATCCGCCTTCGCGCTGCCGAAGGTGCGGTCCACCTTGATCTTGCTGCCCTTGTCGACGTGACGAAAACCCTGAATTTCACCGCTTTTCTGCGATATCACGTCCACGTGCGCCCCCGCTTCCTTCAATGCGCGGCGCGGCTCGGTAAGTTCGACTTCCTCGAATCCGTCCATGGCAAGGATTGCGACCTTGCAGTTGTCGAGCATATTGGCCATTGCGATTTCCTCCTTGAGTGAGACCGTCTGAGACCGTTTGCAACCAATCTCAAATGTAGCAAGGCGGATGCCGCGCGGCGCGTGAAACCTCGAATCAGAGCAAACGGCGCGCAGCCGGGTTCGACTCTGCGGCGGCATGGCGCTTGCGGAACAACAGTCAGGCGTGGTGCGCCGCCGGTTCGCCACGTAGCAGTTCCATCCACAATCCTCAAGGAGAGCGAAATGAATGGATCGATCAAACAATTGCTGGCTGGGGTCATCATCGCAACGTGTTCGGCAGCGGCGCTCGCGCAGGGCGCAGGCGGGGGAGCCGGCGGGGGAGCCGGTGGCGCCGGCGGCGGTAGCAATGGTGTCGGCGCGGGCGGCGGCACGACGGGCGCGGCGGGCATCAATACGGCGCGTCCGCCGGGCAGCACCGCAGGCACCCGTTATAACAATAGCGGCTATGGCGCGCCCGGCACTACAGCGACCGGCGGCGGCCAGGGAACGGGGACTGGCGCGGCGCCTGCGCCTGCCACGGGAACCCCTCAAAGCATGCCGTATAACAACGACAACGGTAATGGCAATGGCGGGATGAGCACGCAGCCTGGCGGCAGCCAATAAGGGCGTGGTAGGTAGTCAAACTGACTATCGAAGAAGAATCGGGGTGTAGTGCGAAGGGCGAGCGACGCAGCGTGCGTCGCCCGCCCTTTTTAGGGCTGCATCTTGTCAGGCGAGCGGTCAGTCGATCTGCTTGTTGCCGGTTTCCTCGAACATTGAAACGGCGATGAGCGAAATCAGCACGCAGCCGATCATGTACCACGCGGGCGCCATCTTGTTGCCCGTCACATGGATGAGCCAGCCGGCCACGAGCTGAGCCGTGCCGCCGAACACGGAAACCGCAATCGCGTATGCACTCGACATATAGCCTGCCCGCAGATGTTTCGGAAAGTTTTCCGGCATCAGCGCGTAAGCGGGCGCAGAGCCCATCGTATAGCAGAGCATGAGCACGACGAGCGCGGCGAGCACGACCGGCAGCGACGGAAAGTGCGTCATGAGCCAGAACGCCGGATACAGCAGCAGGATCAACGCGACGCGCCCGATCACCGTGAGCGGCTTGCGGCGGCCCATGCGGTCCGACCACGCGCCGTAGATCGGGCACATCACGAGCGAGATCGTGCTGGACGCCACGCCCGCGAGGATCGACATTTTGGGTGGCAGTCCCAGGTACTGGATGCAGTAGGTCGGCATGTAGTACATCATCACGTAGGTCGAAACCGACATGCCCATGATCGCGAAGATCGTGAGAAACCAGTTGCGCACGTACAGGCCGCGCTTCGGGTCGTCGCGGTCCGCGACCACGCGCTGCGCGGGCGGCTCTTCGCGAATGTGCCGGCGCAGATAGATGCCGACCGGCGCGATGAGCGTGCCGAGCAAGAATGGAATGCGCCATCCCCAGCTATGCATCGTTTCCGCGGAGAGCAGAAAGCCGAGGCTTGCCGCGAGGCCCGAGCCGAGCAGCGCCGCCGCGCCCTGGCTCGCGAGCTGCCAGCTCGCGCGAAACCCGCGGCTTGCCTGGCCGCCCATTTCGAGGAGGGTGGCGGTGGCCGCGCCGAACTCGCCGCCCTGCGCGAAACCCTGGACGAGGCGGGCAACCACGATCAAGAGCGGCGCGGCCAGGCCGATCTGCGCATAGGTCGGTGCAAGACCGATGGACGCGGAACCCACCGCCATCAGCAGGATGGTGAGCGTGAGCGCCGGCTTGCGGCCCGCGCGGTCCGCGTAGCGGCCGAGCACGATGCCGCCGAGCGGGCGCATCACGAAACCCACGGCGAACACCGCGAACGCGAGCAAGAGCGACGTGACCTGGCTGTCGGCGGGAAAGAACTGATGGCCGATCGTGAGCGCGAAATAGCTATAGACCGTGAAGTCGAAGAATTCGAGCAGGTTGCCGATCACCGCCGCGAGAACGATCTTGCGCTGGTAGCCCGGCGAGAGCGGCGCTTCTTCGGCTGTTTCCAGAAGCGGTTCGGTGGCGGCGTTCATGCACGCTCCTTGCTGAGGAAGCGTTCGACGAGGCGCGTCCAGAACGCGGCGCCGATGGTCAGGTTGTCGTCGTTGAAGTCGTAGCGCGCGTTGTGCAGCATCGGCCGGCCTTCGCCATTGCCAAGGCGTACGAAACAACCGGGCCGCTGCTGCAGGTAGTACGCGAAATCCTCGCTGCCGGCGATCGGCGGGAACGGCGCGATGACGTGCTCCGGCCCGACCAGTTCCTCGGCGACCTGGCGTGCGAATTCGGTTTCGGCTTCGCTGTTGATCAGCACCGGATAACCGCGGATGAATTCGATGTCCACCGTCGCACCGTAGCTTTGCGCCTGCGCTTGCACGAGCGCGCGAATGCGTGCCTCGAGCGTCGCGCGCACCTCGGGCGAGAACGAGCGCACGCTCATTTCGAGCACGGCGTCTTCGGGGATCACGTTCGGCGCGTGGCCCGAACGGAACGCGCCGACGGTCACGACCGCGGCTTCATTGGGGTCGACGTTGCGCGACACTACCGACTGCAGGGCCATCACGATGCTGCTGCCCACGAGCACCGGGTCGACGGCCAGATGCGGGCGCGCCGCGTGGCCGCCCTTGCCGTGAACGCGCAGCTTGACGGTGTCGCACGCGGCCATGAGCGGGCCGGCGCGAAAGCCGAAGGTGCCGGTGGGCACGCCCGGATGATTGTGCAGCCCGAAGATGGCTTCGCAGGGGAAGCGCTCGAACAGGCCGTCGGCGATCATGCGCTCGGCGCCGCTGTCCGAACCGGCTTCCTCGGCGGGCTGAAAAATCAGGTGGACGGTGCCGTCGAAATTGCGCGTTTTCGCGAGCTGGCGCGCGGCGCCGAGCAGCACGGTGGTGTGGCCGTCGTGGCCGCACGCGTGCATCTTGCCCGCGTGGATGCTCGCGTAGTCGAGGCCGGTCAGCTCCTGGACCGGCAGGGCGTCCATGTCGGCGCGCACGCCTACGGTGCGCGTGCTCGTGCCGGCCTTGAGCGCCGCCACGACGCCGTGCCCGCCCACATGGCGCGTGACTTCGTAGCCCCAGGACTCGAGCTTGTCGGCGACGAAACACGACGTGTCGGCTTCCTCGTACGACAGCTCGGGGTGCTTGTGGAGGTGATGACGGATTTCGTCGAGTTCCGATCGGGCTTCGGCCAGGTCGGCGACTTCGCAGTAGTGGTGCTCGCTCACGGGGACTCCCCTTATTGGAATGGGTTTTGGGCAAAAGCCAAAGGCCGAGTATTGCATCGACGAAAAACTCGACCCATGACGGAAAAGCACCGAAAATGTTGACTTATAGTCAACGATAGATTGTCGCGGCGCAGCATGGCAAGGCGCGCGGAAGGAGCAATGCAGTGCGGGGAAAGGCAGATTGGGAAGATGCGGCGCGAGGCGCGATCGACGAGATCGGCGAGCGGCCGCTGCGCTATCTGGCCGAAATCGCAGCCGCAGGCGGCGTGCGCATGGCCGCAGAGGCGCTCGGCATCAACGCCTCGGTCATCAGCAGGCAGGTGGCGGCGCTGGAGCGCCGGCTGCGCTTTCCGCTGATCGAGCGGCGCGGGCGCAGCGTGGCCGTGACCGAGATCGGTCAGGTGCTGGTGGACCACTATCGCGACGGGCAACGCCGTCAGCGCGATCTGGCCGCGCGCCTGGAGGAGTACCGGCACCTGCGGCGCGGCCGCGTGGCGCTGGGTGTGGGCGAGGGCTTCATCGGCAATCTGATCGCGCGGGCGTTGCAGCGTTTTTCGATGACGTACCCGGACATTCTCGTGGAGATTCGCTCGGGGCCGACGCCGGTCGTGCTGTCGCTCGTGCGCGACGACGTCGTCGATATCGGCCTGTGCACACGCACCTCCGACGACCCTGCCATGCGCATTCATCCCTTCGCGTCGCGGCCGCTTTGCGCGCTCGTCGCACCCTCGCACCGCTTTGCGAAGATGCACAAGGTGGCGCCCGCCGAACTCGCCAGCGAGCGCCTGATCTTCATGACCGAGTCGTTCGGTGTGCAGCACTTCGTGCAGTCGCTGTTCGAAGATGCGCGTCTGAACGTGATGCCGGCGTATCGCGTGGATCTGTTCAACACGGCGCAGACGCTCGCGGCCGCTGGTCTTGGCGTGGCGTTCATGTCGTCGATCACGGCGCGCCGCGGCATCGATCTGGGCGAATTGGTGGCCGTGCCGATCGATCATCCGATCGCGGCGGGCTTTTCGAGCCAGATGGTCACGCGCGTGGGCCGCAGGCTCTCACCTGCTGCCGATCACCTGAGGAAGCAGCTTGCGCAGAGTTTTCTGGAGTCGGCGGCGAAGTAGTCGAAAGACGTGGCGCGAGCGGCGATTTAGTTGCCGGTGTCCTGCACCGGCGGCGTATCCCCAATCCGCAACACCGCATCGCGTTTGGCGAGCAAATGCTGCCGCAGTATCGCCGCGAGCCGCTTGCCGTCGCGCGCATCGAGCGCCGCCAGCATTTCGCCGTGCTCATGGATCGCGCGGTCCCACTTGGCGGTTTCGAAGTTCGAGCGGAACCGCAGCGCCTGCAAACGGCGATTCACCGCGATATACGTCTGCCGCAGCGCCGAATTGCGCGCCGCTTCGTTGATCTTGTCGTGAATCGCCTGATTGCGGCTGTAGTAACCGGCCAGATCGTTCTGCGCGCGGCAGGCGAGCATCGCGTAGTGCAGCGCCTTGATCTCGGCGATCTCAGCCGCGGTGATCCGCTCGCAAGCCAGTTCGCCTGAAAACGCTTCGAGTCCGCTCATGAGTTCGAAGGTCTCGCGCAGTTCCGCCTCCGACATCTTCGAGACCGAGGCGCCGCGATTCGGCGAAATCTCGATCAGCCCTTCGGACGCGAGCACCTTCAGCGCCTCGCGCAGCGGCGTGCGCGAAATGCCCAGCGTTTCGCACAGCTCGCGCTCGTTGAGCTTGCGCCCGGCCTCGAGCGCGCCTTCCACGATGAACCGCCGCAGATGGTCGACGACGGTGTCATGGAGTTGCTGGCGCGGAATGGGCGGCAGTTCCGGGCTGGTCGCAGAGGGGTTCAGGTTCGGGTTTTGCATGCAAAAGGCATTTCCATCGATTTCCAGCGAATTCTAGCCCAAGGACAGGACCCCAAAGAAGCACACTGCGCCTGGGGTAAACCACATCAGAATTGCCTGTCTGCACATGAGCTGGCTGGATTATAGTTTTTTGAATGCAAAATTCAAAACAGGAGCGATTGCATGTTGAAGCTCGATTTCCATCCCGCTGGTCGCCACTTCCTCCAGATTCCCGGGCCGAGCCCGGTGCCCGATCGCATCCTGCGCGCGATGAGCTATCCGACCATCGACCATCGCGGCCCCGAGTTCGCCGTGCTCGGGCTCAAGGTGGTGGACGGCATCAAGAAGATCTTCAAGACGCAGCAGCCGGTGGTGATTTACCCGGCCTCCGGCACGGGCGCGTGGGAAGCCGCGCTCACCAACACGCTGAGCCCCGGCGACACGGTACTGATGTTCGAGACGGGCCATTTCGCGACGCTATGGAAGCAGATGGCCGAGCGCCTTGGCCTGAAGCCGGAATTTCTCGGCCTGCCCGGCATCGAGGGCTGGCGGCGCGGCGTGCAGGCCGACATGATCGAAAAGCGTTTGCGCGAGGACGCGCAGCACGCCATCAAGGCGGTGTGCGTGGTGCATAACGAGACCTCGACCGGCGTGACCTCGGACATCGCCGCGGTGCGCCGCGCGATCGATGCCGCCGGGCACCCGGCGCTGCTGCTCGTCGACACGATTTCCGGTCTCGCCAGCGCTGACTATCGCCATGACGAATGGGGCGTGGACGTGACCGTCTCCGGCTCGCAGAAGGGTCTCATGCTGCCGCCGGGCATCAGCTTCAACGCGGTTTCGGCGAAGGCGCTGGCCGCGAGCGAGCACGCGAAGCTGCCGCGCAGCTTCTGGGGCTGGGCTGAGATCATCGAGATGAACAAGAGCGGCTACTGGCCGTACACGCCCAACACGAACCTGCTCTACGGCCTTTCCGAAGCGCTCGACATGCTGCAGGACGAAGGGCTCGACAACGTGTTCGCGCGGCATCAGCGGCTGGGCGAGGCGTGCCGGCGCGCGGTGCGCGCGTGGGGCCTCGAGATCCAGTGCGCCGATCCCGCCGTCTACAGTCCCGTGCTCACGGGCGTGATGATGCCCGAAGGCGTGGATGCGGATGCCGTGCGCAAGATCATCTACGAGCGCTTCGATCTCTCGCTCGGCACGGGCCTCGGCAAGGTCAAAGGGCGCATGTTCCGCATCGGGCATCTGGGCGACTGCAACGATCTCACGCTGCTGGCGGCATTGGCCGGCTGCGAAATGGGCCTGCGCGTCGCGGGCGTGCCCTTGAGGGACAGCGGCTTGCCTGCCGCGATGGACTATCTCGCGGCGCAACCCAACGTGGTGTCGCTGAAAGCCGCCTGAAACAAGCACTTTTTCACATGCCGCGCACGGGGCGCGGCATGCCAGGCCGATTCCGGGCGATGCAAGATCGTTCCCATGCCGGACGCCACTTCGAGAAGGGCGATGCGGCCGACAGAACCAGCAACGGAGACTGACGATGAAACGGTATCGATTGACGAGCGCGAGCAGCGTCGTGCTGATCATGCTCTGCATCATGTACTTCATCACCTACCTCGACCGTGTGAACGTGAGCACGGCCGCGGCGGGCTTCGGCAAGGAGTTCCAGCTCTCGCACACCGAAGTCGGGCTGGTCTTTTCGGCGTTTGCGTATCCGTATCTGCTGTTTCAGATCATCGGCGGCTGGGTGAGCGACCGCTTCGGTGCGCGGCGCACGCTGCTTTTCTGCGGTGCGCTGTGGGGCGTGGCCACGGTTCTCACCGGCATGGCGGGCGGCCTCGCCACGCTGCTCGCCGCGCGCCTGTTGCTCGGCTTCGGCGAGGGCGCGACGTTTCCCGCCTCGACCTCGGCGATGTCGCGCTGGGTCGCGAAAGAGCGGCGCGGCTTCGCGCAGGGCATCACGCACTCCGCCTCGCGCATCGGCAATGCCGTGGCGCCAGCGGTGGTCGTGCTGGTGATGGCGCGCTACGGCTGGCGCGAATCGTTTTATGTTTGCGGCGCGCTCAGCCTGCTGTGGGTGGTGGTGTGGGCGTTCACCTTCACCGAACATCCGAAGGATCACCCGCGCATTACCGAGGCCGAGCTCGCGATCCTGCCGCCGCCCAAGCCGCGCGCGACCGGCCTGCCGTGGATGGCGCTCTTCAGGCGCATGATTCCGGTGACGATCGTCTACTTCTGCTACGGCTGGACGCTGTGGCTTTTCCTTAGCTGGATCCCGCAATACTTCCTGCACAACTATCACCTGCAGTTGGGCAAGTCGGCGATCTTCGCCTCGGTGGTGTTTCTCGCGGGCGTGGTGGGCGACACGCTCGGCGGCCTCGTGACCGACTGGCTCTTTCAGCGCACGGGCAACCTCAAGCGCGCGCGAAGCTGGATGGTCTCGGTGTGCATGCTGATCACGCTGATCGTGCTCGTGCCGCTGATGTTCGTGCACGATCCGGTCATTTCCATGGCGTGCCTCGCGGCGGGCTTCTTCTTCGCCGAAATGACGATCGGGCCGATGTGGGCGATTCCCATGGATATCGCGCCGGAATTCTCGGGCACGGCGAGCGGCATGATGAACACGGGCTCGGCGCTGGCCGCGATCATCTCGCCCGTGGTGGGCGGCTTTCTGATCGACCGCTTCGGCAACTGGGACCTGCCGTTCGTGGGCAGCATGGTGCTGATGGGGTGCGGCGTGATCCTCGCGTTCCGCATGCAGCCGGAGAGCCGCTTCGAGCTGGGCACGAAGGCTGACGAACCCGCAGGTTCTCATCAAGGAGTGTGAACGGCGATGGAAGGCGCACGCACCTCGGGCATGCTGGTCAAGCCGGTTCATCTCGTTCCTTCGAGCGCGGGCCACGGCTCGCCGCTCGCGCGGCGTCTGCGTGAAGCACTGCGCGGCGACGTGTGGTTCGACGCCGCAAGCCGCGGCCGTTACGCAACCGACGCCTCGATCTATCAGATCATGCCCATCGGCGTGGTCGTGCCACGCGATCAGGACGACTTGCGCGCCGCGCTGGAAGTGGCGCGCCTCGCGCACGCTCCCGTGCTGGCGCGCGGCGCGGGTACGAGCCAGTGCGGGCAGACGGTGGGCGAAGCGCTCGTGATCGACACGTCGAAGTGGCTCAACAACGTCGTCGAGTTCGACGCCGATGCGCGCACTGTGACGGTCGAACCGGGCGTCGTGCTCGATCATCTGAACGCGTGGCTCAAGCCGCACGGGTTGTGGTTTCCCGTGGATGTGTCGACGGCGGCGCAGTGCACGATCGGCGGCATGGCGGGCAACAACTCGTGCGGCTCGCGTTCGATCGAATACGGCAACATGGTGCACAACGTGCTCGGCATCGACGCGATTCTCGCGGATGGCACCGAAGCGCGCTTCCAGTCGCTGAACATGCCGCACGAAGGCGTGCGGCTGGCGGCGCTGCTCGAAGGCGTACAGCGCATCGCCACGCGCGAGCGCGGCGAGATCGCGGAACGCATGCCGAAGGTGCTGCGCCGTGTGGCCGGCTACAACATCGACCTGTTCGATTGCCAGAACCCGCTCGCCTATACCGACGACGGCGTGGCGAATCTCGCGCATCTGCTCGTGGGCTCCGAAGGCACGCTCGCGTTCAGCCGGCAGATCACGCTGAAGCTCGCGCCGTTGCCAGCGCACAAAACGCTGGGCGTAGTGAGCTTTCCCACCTTCTGGCAAGCGATGGACTCGGCGCAGCACATCGTCAAGCTCAAGCCGACTGCGGTCGAGCTGGTCGATCGCACGATGATCGAACTCGCGCTCGGCAATCCGGGCTTCAAGCCGGTGATCGAAAAGGCGCTGGTGGGCAGGCCCGATGCGATCCTGCTGGTCGAGTTCGCGGGCGACGAGCGTGACGCCCAGCTGCGCCGCCTCGATGACCTGGTCCAGCTGATGGGCGATCACGGCCTGCGGGACTCGGTCGTGAAGATGACTGATGCGAACGAGCAAAAGGCGCTGTGGGAAGTGCGCAAGGCGGGCCTGAACATCATGATGAGCATGAAGGGCGACGGCAAGCCCGTCTCGTTCATCGAGGACTGCGCCGTGCCGCTCGAGCATCTCGCGGAGTACACGAGCCGCCTGACCGACATCTTCCATCGGCACGGCACCGAAGGCACGTGGTACGCGCACGCGAGCGTCGGCACGCTGCACGTGCGGCCGATACTCGACATGCGCCGCGACGGTGCGGCGAAAATGCGCGCGATAGGCGAGCAGGCTGCGGAATTGGTACGCGAGTACAAGGGTGCGTTTTCGGGCGAGCATGGCGATGGTCTGTGCCGCGGCGAATGGATTGCCTGGCAGTACGGACCGAAGATCAACGCCGCATTCTCGGAAATCAAGCAGCTGTTCGACCCCGAGAACCGTTTCAATCCCGACAAGATCGTGCGGCCGCCGAAAATGGACGACGCGACGCTGTTCCGCTTCGCGCCGGGATATCGCGAGCGCCAGATGCGGCCGATGCTCGACTGGTCGGCGTGGGACGTGGGCCGCGATCCGCTAACGGGTGTAGAAACGCCGCCCGGCTGCGGCGACGACCTGACCGGCGGCCTCGCGAAGGCCGTGGAGATGTGCAACAACAACGGCCACTGCCGCAAGTTCGACGCGGGCACGATGTGCCCGAGCTACCGCGTGACGAAAGACGAGAAGCACGTGACGCGTGGCCGCGCGAACACGCTTCGGCTCGCGATTTCGGGGCAGTTGGGCGAGGACGGACTCGCAAGCGACGACGTCAAGGACACGCTCGACCTATGCGTATCGTGCAAGGGCTGCAAGCGCGACTGTCCAACCGGCGTGGACATGGCGAAGCTGAAAATCGAGGCGCGCGCTGCATGGAATACGAAGCACGGTGTGAAGCTGCGCGAGAAGATGATTGCCTATTTACCGCGCTATGCGCGACGCGCGGCGCAAGCCGGCGGCCTTGCGGCGGCGGGCGAGCGTATCCCGGTGGTCTCCGCGTGGGCAAAGCGCATGCTCGGCTTCGCGCCGCAACGCTCGCTGCCGCAGTTGCGGCCTTCGTTCCTTGCGGAGGTCGCGGCCGCAAAGCCCGACGCAGCAGCGGCAACGAAGGAAGTGGTGCTGTTCGTCGACACCTTCAACGACAACTTCGAGCCCGAAAACGCCCGCGCCGCGCAACGTGTGCTCGAAGCGGCCGGCTATTTCGTGCACTTCAACGTGCGCGGCGAAGAGCGCCCGCTCTGCTGTGGCCGCACCTTCCTCGCCGCGGGACTGGTCGACGAGGCAAAGCACGAGGCGCGGCGCCTGCTCGATACGCTGATGCCGTTCGTGGCCCGCGGCGTGTCGATCGTCGGGCTCGAACCTTCGTGCCTGCTCTCGATGCGCGACGAATTCCTGCAATACGGCTACGGCAACGAAGCGCGGGAGTTGTCGGCCGCGGCGTTCCTGTTCGAGGAATTCCTCGTGCGCGAGAAAGGCGCGGGCCGCTTCGATCTGACGTTGCACGAACTCGATGCGCCACGCGCGTGGGTGCACGGCCACTGCCACCAGAAAGCATTCGACGCCTTCCGCCCCGTGCTCACGGTGCTGGGCTGGATTCCGGGCCTCGATGTGAAGCCGATCGAATCGTCATGCTGCGGGATGGCGGGCAGCTTCGGCTACGAAGCGGAGCACTACGAAGCTTCGCTGGCGATGGCCGAGCTGGCGCTGTTGCCCGCCGTGCGCAAGGCGGATCGCGCCGATCTCGTCGTGGCGGATGGCACGAGTTGCCGCCACCAGATCCACGACGGCGCAAACGCCACGGCGCTGCACGTGGCGCGGGTGCTGGAAATGGCGCTGCGCTAGGTCGCCAGCGTCCTCGTGCCCTGGCGCGCGCACACGGCATCCACGGCGTGCAGCATCTTGCCGAAGAACGCATCGGCGAATTGCGAATCGAGCCAGCGCACGATCAGCGCGATCTTGCGCTCGGGCTCGATCCACATGAACGAACTGCCCGCGCCGACGCCAAACCAGCTCGACTCGGGCACGCTCGGGAACATGCGCCGCCCCGTGTTGAGCCACACCAGTGAGCCGTAGAACGGCGCGAGCGGGCAGGGCGTGCGCATACGCGCGATCCATTCGCTCGAGAGTACGCGGCGGCCGGATACGACGCCGTCGTCGAGCAGCATTTGCGCGACCTTCAACTGATCGTTTGCGCTCACCGACATGCCGCCGCCCCAATGCGAGCCGCCCGGCACCGACTGCACGCGTCTGCCGCCCTGGTCGATCCACGCGTCGTCGTAACCGACCCATTGCCAGTTCTCGCTCGCGCCGACGGGCCTCATGATCGTCTCGCGAAAGACTTCGGGTAACGAACGACCGAACAGGCACAGGAGCGCGAACGAAAGCTGGTTGATGCGCACGTCGTTGTATTCCCAATACGTGCCGGGTGCGCGTAACGGGCGCAAGTCGCCTTTTTTCCCGTCGGGCGGCTCGCCGAACGTAACGGCGCGATAGTGATCGGCCTGATCGGTAAGGCCGAAGCACGTGCCTTGCCATTCGCTCGTCTGTTGCAGTAGATGCGTCCACGTGACCTGCGCATTGTGGTCATCGTCGAAGCCGATGCCGGGCGCGCGCACGTGGACGGGCTCGTCGGGATCGGGCAGCAGGCCGCGATCGTGCGCCACGCCCGCGAGCAGCGCCAGATACGTCTTGGCGATGCTGAAGGTCAGATCGGGCCGATCGGGCGCGCCCCATTGCGCGAGCGGGCGCCCGTTCACAGCAACCGCGCCGGACACAGGGCCGCGATCGTGAATGGGGCCCAGCAAGCAGTTCCACGGCGGCGGGTCGTTCACGTGCACGCCGAAGTTGCCATCGGCATTGCGGTCCCATGCCGATTCGTGATCGACGGAAAACTGGATGGCGTCCTGAACTTCCTGCGGCAAATCGTGTTGCATACGTGCGTGTTTCCTGTTGGTGTTCTTGTGCGGGCCGCTTCAACGGGCGTCGAGGCGCATGCAGGCCCAGATCAGCGTAGCGAGGCTCAACACGGCCGCGAACATCAGCCAGAGCCCCGGCGCGAGATTGTTGCCGGTCGCCGCAATGAGCGCGGCCACGGCGAGCGGCGTGAAGCCGCCGAACACGGTCGTGCCGACGTTATAGGCGAGCGCCATGCCCGTGGTGCGCGTGCGTGCGGGGAAGAAGCTGGCCATGAGCGCCGGAATCGAGGCGAAATAGGTGACCTTCAGCACCGCGATCCAGACCACGGCCGCCAGCAGCGAGGGCAGCGAAGGATGGGCGGTGACGAACATGAACGCGGGATAGACGGTGAGCAGGAACAGCACGCCCGCCGCGAACATGATGCGCGTGCGGCCCACCTTGTCCGACCAGTGGCCCACGATCGGCGTGAGCACGATGGCGATCAGGCCGGCCACGAGCGTGGCGATGAAGCCCGACGAAGGTGCGAGGCCGAGCTGCCGCGCGGCATAGGTCGGCATGTAGAGCAGCACGTATTGGGCCGAGGTAGTCAGGATCAGCACGCCGATCGATGCGATCACGCGCGCCTTCTGCGTGGCGAACAGTTCGCGCACGGGCGACTCGGCTTTTTCGATACGCTCGAATTCGGGCGTTTCGTCCATGCGTCGGCGGATATAAAGGCCCACGGGACCGATCAGCACACCGAACAGGAACGGAATGCGCCAGCCCCAGCCTTCGAGCTGCGGCTGCGTGAGCATGCCCGTGAGCACCGCGCCGAACAGGGAGACGAGCAGCGTGCTTGCGCCCTGGCTCGAGAACTGCCAGCTCGACATGAAACCGCTGCGCTGCGGCGCGTGCTCGATCAGGAAGGCAGTGGAACTGCCGAACTCGCCGCCCGCCGAAAAGCCTTGCAGAAGACGCGAGGCAAAAATGCCGATGGGCGCGAGGATGCCGATCGTCGCGTAGGTGGGCATCAGCGCGACCATGCCGGTGCCGATCGTCATCATCGTGATGGAGAGCGTGAGCGACGCCTTGCGGCCCTTGCGGTCGCTGTATGAGCCGAGCACGAGCGCGCCGACCGGCCGCGCGAGGTACGAGAGCGCGAATGTGCCGAGCGTGAGCAGCAGCGACATCGTTGCGTTGTGAACGGGGAAGAAGAGCTTGGAGAGCGTCGAGGCGAAGTAGCCGTAAGCCAGCAGGTCGTAGAACTCGAGCGCGTTGCCGATCGAAGTCGCGACGATGAGCCGCGAGACGTTCTTGCCGGACGTGCCTTGAGCAGGCTCTGACCAGGGCTCGCTGCCGTGCGCGGGTAGGGATTCGATGCTCATTGCGACGTCCTCATGCAAGCGTGGTGGGATGCGGTGCGGGGTTGGACGCGCCGGCCTCTCTTGCGCCGAGGTCCCAGAAGAGGCCAGCCATGATGCGCAGCCCGTCGCGCACGACCGGGCCGAGCAGGTGCTCGTTCGGCGCGTGCTGCGAGCAGCCCGGATACGAATGCGGCACCCACAGCGTGGGCATGCCGAGCACCTCGGCGAATACGTCGTTGGGCAGCGTGCCGCCGAGATTCGGCAGCAGCACGGGGTCGGCTCCCGTGGTCTCGCGCAGCGAGCGCAGCGCCCATTGCACCCAGGCGTTGTCGGGATCGACGCGCGTGGCCGGTGCGCCGCGTTCCACTTCGAGTTCGATCATCTCGAAGCCGTGCGCATCGAGGTGCGCGCGCACGATCCGTTCGAGGTCCTGCCAGTTCGTGCCCACGACGAAGCGGATCTGCATGTACGCGATGGCGTGCGGCGGAATCGCGTTCACGGGCTTCTCGGGGTTGCCCGTGCGGAACGCGAGTACTTCCAGATTGTTCCAGCCGAACACGCGCTCGGTGGGCGTGAGGCCCGGCTCGCCGTAATCGCGATCGACCTCGGGCTCGCCCGGATTGCCGCCCACGCGAATATCGGCGAGCGCGCGGCGCACGGATTCCGGAATCGGCGGCGGGCGCAGGCCATCGACGAGGATCTTGCCGTGCGCATCGACCATGGAAGCGATCGCATTCGCGAGCACGACGCCCGGATTGCGCAACAGGCCGCCCCAGTTGCCCGAATGATGACCGCCTTCGCGCAGCGTGAGTTCGAGCTTGAAATTGACGAGGCCGCGCGAGCCGAGAAAGATTGTCGGACGGTGCGCGCTCAGGCGCGGTCCGTCGGAGGCGATCAGCACGTCGGCGGCGAGTTCGTCGCGCAACCGCGTGCACAGTTCGTGCAGGCCCGGCGAGCCGACTTCCTCGCCCGTTTCGAACAGCAGCTTGAGGTTGAAGCCGAGTTTGCCGCCGCGCGCGTCGAGCACGGCCTCGAGCGCCGCGAGGTTGATGCTGTGCTGGCCTTTGTTGTCGGCGGTGCCGCGGCCGTACCAGCGCTCGCCGTCGACGGTTACGTCCCATGGCGTGAGGCCCGAGCGCCATTGCGCGTCGTAGCCGCGTACCACGTCGCCGTGGCCGTAGCTGAGCGCGGTGGGCAGCGCATCGTCTTCGTGGCGGTGAGCAATCAGGAACGGGCCGCCGCCGTTGGCGGGATTCTCGACGACCCGGCAGGTGAAACCCCATTGGGTGAGCAGCGGCGTGAGTTCCTCGTCCAGATAGGCGCGCAAACGGCCGCCGCTCTCCGGCTCCTGGCTCTCGGTGCGAAATGCCACGCGGCGGCGCAGGTCGTTCAGGAAGCGGCCTGAATCGTATTGATCGACTGCAGTTTGAATGGCGGTGTCACGGTTCAACGCGCGTCTCCCTCTGTTCGATGGCGTTTGATGACGTCGACCGATCCTGCAACCACCGATATTTCTGCACAATTACAATATTTGTGATCTATCTTTGCCGAAACGGCAAAGCGGACGAGACCGCGCTCATCGACATGGACAACACCGCACTGCGCTATTTTCTGGAAGTGGCCCGCAGCGGCTCGCTGAGCAAGGCGTCCGAGCGGCTCTACGTTGCCGTGTCGGCGCTCAGCCGGCAGATCGCCCGGCTCGAAGAGGAGCTCGGCACGCCGTTATTCGAACGGCGCCCGCGCGGCATGGTGCTGAGCGAGGCGGGGCGCATGCTGGCCGAGCACGCGCGGCGCAGCCTGCTCGAAACGGAGCGCGTGGTCGGCGAGATTCGCGGGCTGAGCGAGGGCGGTCGCGCGACTATCCGCGTTGCGAGTTCCGAAGGCCTCGCGCCGGATTTTCTGCCACAGGTATTTGCTCACTTTCTCCGGAGCCATCCGCAAACGCATTTTCAGCTGGACGTGTCGGCGCCTTCTGTTGCAACGCAGCGCGTGCGCGAGGGCACAGCCGATATCGCGCTGTGCTTCAGCGTCGCGCCCGAGAAGGAGATTGCCGTGCACTGTTCGCAGCGCGCGCCGATCTTCGCGCTCATGCGGCGCGATCATCCGCTGGCGGCGCGCGAGTCGCTGTCGTTGCGCGATCTGATCCCCTGGCCGGTCGCCATGAACAGCCAGGGCGTGACGATTCGCCAGCTCCTCGACATCGCGTGCAGCCTCGAAGGGCTGATCTTCGAGCCGGTGTTCGTCAGCAACTATCATGTGGCGTTGCAACGATTCGTACGCCTCACCGATGCCGTGACGTTCACCGGCTTTCTGACCGTGCGCGGCCGTCTCGAGGTGGAGGGGCTGGCCGCCGTGCCGCTCACGAACCCGGAACTGCATCAGCGTACGCTGCAGATCCAGACGATGGCGGGCCGCACGCTGCCGCAAACCATGCAGGCCTTTCTCGACCTGCTCACGCGCGCGATCGACGACGAGGAGCTTGCGGGCGGCTGATTTCGCCTACGCGGTAAGCCTCGCGGCGAGCCGGCGCATGCCGGCGAAAACGGCGTCGGCTACATCTGCGGGGAAATCGGCGGGGATCTGCGCCGCGACGGCTTCGATCACGCGCGGCGTTTGCGCTGCCACCTGCGCGAGCATCGCTTCGACATCCGCCGCGGCGAATCCCACGCGCTGGCCTTGGGCGATCCAGTGCCGCGGATAGATCTCCTCGACGCGATAGTGCCGGTTGCGTCCGCGCACGGCCATCGCAAGGCTCACGCGCTGCGGCGCAATATGATTGCGGCCCCGGCCGACGACCGGATGCGCGCTGAGCACGTCGTAGAGCGGCGTGGCGGCGTACTGGCTGCCGGGCAGCAGCGCAATGCTGTAGTTCTTCGCGTGGCCGTCCGTGGCCGCGAGCAGCCAGAAGATGAGCTGCGTGACGAAGAAGTTGCGGCGATCGGCCGTGGCCTGCACGGAGCCGTCCAGCACCTGCATGATCGCGTCGATGCCGGGGCCGCCGTCGGCTTCGTATTTGGCGAGGCCGGACGTGCCGGTGGCCTGGCACAGATCCTCCTGCGGCAGGCGCACGATCCACCTGGCGTCGCTCGCAAGACGCCGGTCGAAACGCTCCACGATCAGTGCCTTCGCGTCCTCGAATTGCGCGATTTCGCACGGCGCGACGGGCAAACCGTAGCCCGCGATGATTTGCGTGCACAGCCACTCGTTTTCCACCGAGGTGCGCATGTCGGCGCGCATGTTGCCGACGAGGCCGAGCGGCAGCTTCAGGATGTGCGTGGTCGGCGTGCTGCCCTGCGGAAGCAGCCACTGCCCGCCATGCCGCAGCAGTGCGGTCTTTTCCTGCGCCCCGGCGATCGACAGCCGCAGGCTGTCCACGGCTTCGTGCTCGCCCGCATGCGGCGTGGCGGTGGTTTCGCGCAGCAGTTGCGCGATGTCGCCTTCGCTCAGGGCGCGCCCCTTGATGCTCTTCAGGCCGGTGGGCGCTTCGCCAGCTGGAAGGATCTGCAGCGCGCCCACGCAATCGCGGCCGAGCGCGGCGAGCAGCTCGAACGGCGAGGTGCCGCCGGTCTGGTAGCGCGCGGCGATGCGTCTGCGGATGCGGTCGCTGTCCGGCAGCAGATTGTCGAAATAGTCCGCGACGATCTGGCCGCGGTAGGGCTGGTTGCCGGGCGTGAACGGCAGCGAGAGCGAAAGGGGGCGGCCTTGCTCGTCGTCGAGCCAGCTGTCGAGGTAGACGAGGCGTTCGTTGCCGCGCACGTTCTCCCAGTAGCCCACCGGGAGGCCGTTCATCCACAGGTCGAGCCGGTTGGGCAGGCGGGGGCGTGTGCTCACCAGTCCTCCCTCGGCTTGCGGCGGCCGGCGGACTGGCGCTGCGGCGCGGCCTCCGCCGGCGTGGCGCGGGTGCGTTTGCGGGCGGCCGGGGGGGTGGCCGCGCTCGGCATCCTGGCTGCAGCCGCAGGTGCTTTGGCCGGGCGGGGCGCGGCTTTCGCCGCGACAGGCGAGGCCTTGGCTTCGGGCGCGCCGAGCTTGATTTCGACGTCGACGAGGCGCAAGACCCGCACGAGCCGCTCGACGCTCGCGGCTTCGGGATTCGCCTCGAACGCGGCATAGCTCTGCTGCGAGATGCCGAGCCGCGCGGCGATGTCTTTCTGGGTGAGGCCGGCCTTCTTGCGGAAGCCGACGAGAATCGGGCGCAGCTGGCTCAGGGTCTTGAGAGGGTAGTCCACGGCAACTCCGGGCGGCGAAATGCCGATGCAGACGGCCGAAGCAAACGGAAACGCGCGGCGCAGTCGGATACAGTCTATACCCTGTAAAGGAAAAATACAAATCACAGGCTGTAATTTAAAAATACAGTCTACAGGTTGTATTCGCTGCCGGGCGAGGGCGGCGGTAGGTGCATGACACGTCAGTAAATGTGCAACTAACTGTCAATCGCCGCGCAACCCCGCCCTAGCCGCTTCGCGGCCAGGGCAGTCTGCTTGCAGGCGTCCGGGCCCGTCTTCCCTTTTATCAGGACTCCGATCAGCGTTCGGCGCCATGCATCGGCTCGCCGAGCACGAACGGTCCGCCCTGATACTGCTGCGCAGCGTCGCCGAGCTCGGCGTTCGGCGCGGTCGCCGGGAAGCGTTCGGCGTACGGCGCCGAGCTGTCGCGCGGGCGGTAGCCGAGGAATCCCGCCTTGCCGTTGTCCCACCAGCTCGCCGGATTGTCCGACACGCCATAGACGATCGCATGACCCACGCGGTTGGTGAACAGCGAGCAGCGCACGAGTTCGATGAAGTCGCGATAGCTCAGGAACGTCACGAGCATGCGTGCGTTCTTCGGTTCTTCGAACGACGAACCGATGCGCAGGCAGACCGTCTCCATGCCGAAGCGATCGAAGTAATAGCGCGACAGCGATTCGCCGAAGCATTTCGTCACGCCGTACAGGCTGTCCGGCCGGTGCGCGGCATCGGTATCGAGCACGCTCGTGACGGGATGGAAGCCCGTGACGTGATTGGAGCTGGCGTAGACGATGCGCTTGACGCCGTGCTTGCGCGCGGCTTCATAGAGGTTGTACGTGCCGCGAATGTTGGCTTCGAGTAGATCGTCGAATGGCGCGTCGATGGAGATGCCGCCCAGGTGCACGATCGCATCCACGCCCTCCACGAGTTGCATGACCGCCGCGCGATCCGAGAGGTCGACGCGGCGCGTTTCCTCGTGTGCCGCCGCCTCGCCCGGCTCCGTGATGTCGCTGACGCGAACGATCTCGGCCCAGTTCGCGAGCGCGCCGCGCAACTGACGGCCCAGATTGCCGCCCGCGCCGGTAAGAAGAAGGCGGCCGAACGGTTTGGCTGCAAGTGGGTGTTGCGACATCAGGGCTCCCTGGAGATTATTTTGGTATTGAAAACGCGAGGAAAACGTTTTCCAAATATAGCCATCGGCGGTCGCAGCGTCAATGGAGGAATACCTGCGGCGAATACCGGGGTTCACCCGAGGTCCGTTTCTGCGACAATGCTCGCCGTCGATCCTCCCTGGCGTTGCCGATCTATGAAAAGTGGTTCCCCGACGATTCGCGATGTCGCCGCCATGGCCGGCGTTTCGGTCGCGACGGTATCGAAGTACGTGAACGGCACCCAGCGCTTTTCGCCGGCGGTGGAAGCGAAGGTCAAGGACGCCATCGCGCTGCTCGGCTACCGCTCCAATCCGCTGGCGCGCTCGATGATCACGGGGCGCACGCGCACCATCGGCATCGCCATTCTGGACATCGCGAACCCGCACTTCACGAACGTGGTCAAGGGCGCGAACCGCGTGGCGCTCCAGCACGACTACACGCTGCTTCTCGTGGACGCCGAAGAGAATCTGGCCCGCGAACGCTCCCTCATCGAAGCGCTCGCGCCGCGCGTGGACGGGCTCATCGTCAGCTCGCGGGCTTCCGAGGAAATCGCCCGGTGGACGATGAATCTGGGCAAGCCGGTCGTCATGCTCAGGACCGTGCGCGGGCTCGACATGCCCACCGTCGGTTTCGACAACCGGCTCGCGACGTCTATGCTGGTGCGTCATCTGCTCAATCTCGGGCACCGGCATATCGCCTATCTGGGCTTCGCCGCGGCGACCATCAACGACGAGCGTATTGCCGGCGCCACCGAGGCGCTGGCCGAGGCCGGCCTCACGCTCGATGTCTACGAAACGCACGCGCCGACCGCCCAGGCGGGCGAGCACGCCTGCTCGCGGGTGATGCTCGGCCCGAAACGCCCGCAGGCGGTGATCTGCTACAACGACCTCATTGCGCTCGGCTTCATGAAGGAGGCCAGGTCGCTCGGCTTTCGCGTGCCGCAGGACGTCTCGGTTGCCGGCATCGACAACGTGCCCTATGGCGAATACGTCGAGCCGCGCCTGACCACGATCGACGGGCAGAGCGAGCGCATGGGCGAACTGGCCATGCAAAAGCTCATCGACGTCCTGGCCGGCCGCGCCGATGTCGAGCAGGTCGTGCTCGAACCCCGCCTCGTCGTGCGCGACTCGACCGTCGCCTGTCGCTGATTCCCTGATCGCTGTAGATCCCCCGCGCTGGCCGCCAGACAACGGCCGGCGGCCTTGCCACGCCTGTTTCCGATACGCCAACTGGGCCACGCCAACCCTGCTTCGCTCCGCGTAACTACCTACTAGCCATTTTGAAGGGAACGCATTAAATTTCGAGAAAACGTTTTCCAGAAATGGCACGCGAAGAACAAAAGGAGATCGGAAAATGGCGGAGAACAGGCGCCGGTCGAAGTGCGCTGTGGTCGGGGTGGCAATTGCCGGCGCCCGCCCCCGCCTTTGCGTCGTCCTTCACGCAGGCATCACCCACCACCGGTTCTGAGACACCCGGTTGGCCAGCGAATCAGCCCAAACACGGCTCGAAAACAACTCTTCCATTCTTGGGGCAAGCAATGAAAAAGACCTTTCGCAACTCACAGGGTGCACGCACCGCGAAGACCGCAATGACCGTTCTGGCGGCGGCGCTCGCGCTCACCGCAGGCGCTGCGCACGCGCGCGTGTTCCGTGTCGCCGACGTGCACAGCGACACCTTCCCGACCAACATGGCGCTCAAGCACATGGGCGAGGAAATTTCGCAGGCCACGGGCGGCAAGGATTCGATCAAGGTGTTCGGCAACAGCGCACTCGGTTCGGAGAACGATACGATCGATCAGGTGCGTATCGGCGCGCTCGACATGGTGCGCGCCAATGGCGCCGCGTTCAACGAGATCGTGCCGGAATCGATGATTCCTTCGCTGCCGTTCCTCTTTCGCGACATCGACCATTTCCGCAAGGTGATGTACGGCCCCGAAGGCCAGAAGATTCTCGACGCGTTCAAGGCCAAGGGCATGATTGCGCTGACCTTCTACGAGAGCGGCGCGCGCTCGATCTACGCGAAGCGTCCGATCAAGTCGCCGGCCGACATGAAGGGCCTGAAGGTGCGCGTGCAGCCGTCTGACCTCATGGTCGACGAAATCAAGGCGATGGGCGGCACGCCCACGCCGATGCCGTTCGCCGAAGTCTATACGGGCTTGAAAACGGGCCTCGTGGATGCAGCGGAAAACAACCTGCCGTCGTACGAGGAAACCAGGCACTACGAAGTGGCGCAGGTGTATTCCGAGACGGACCATGCCATGACCCCGGAGGTGCTGGTGTTCTCGAAGAAGGTATGGGACACGCTCACGCCGCAGGAGCAGGAGATCATCAAGAAGGCCGCCGCCGACTCGGTGCCGTACTACGTGAAGCTCTGGACCGCGCGCGAAGACACGGCGGGCAAGACGGTGGAAAAGGGCGGCGCGACCATCATTCCGGCCGCGCAGGTCGATCGCGCGGCCTTCGTGAAGGCCATGCAGCCGGTCTGGACGAAGTATGAAAAGACGGCCGACATGAAGAAGATCGTGGACGAAATCCAGGCGATTCACTAAAGCCCGGGGCTCCGCGTCACAAGCGGCGCGGAGCCGGAAAAACGCCGTTGTGCAGTGTGTGCCGTGCAAGGATGGATCATGACTTTCCTGAAACTCCCCAACGATTTGCTGTTTCGCCTGCTGACGATCGTTGCCTCGGTTGCGCTCGCCGCGCTGACGGTTCTCGTCTTCTACGGCGTGATCATGCGCTACGTGTTCGAGAGCGCACCCGATTTCGTCGAGCCGATCGCGTTGCTGCTGGTAGTCACGATCGCCATGTTCGGCGCCGCGCTCAAGGTGCGCGAGCGCGGGCATATCGGTCTCGATTCGCTCGTCAAGAAGCTTTCCCCGCGGGGGCAACTGATCGCCGAGGCGTTCCAGCATCTCTGCCTGATCGCGCTCGGCGTGGCGATTTTCTTCGGCTGCCTGCAAATGGCGGACACGACCATGGATGACCACATCGCGATTCTCGGCATACCGGAAGCGGTGCGCTATGTCATACCGGTCGTGGCCGGTACCTGCATCGTGCTGTTCTCGCTCGAGCATCTTCTGGCGCTGTTCGTACGCAAGGCAAAGTAGGGCAAACATGGAACTCGCAATTCTTTCGCTCAGTTTTTTGGTGCTCCTCGCCGTTGGGGTGCCGGTTTCTTTCTCCCTGGGGCTCGCCTGCGTCAGCACGTACCTTTACGAAGGACTGCCGGCCGCGACTGCCATGCAGTCGATGATCTCGGGCATGAACGCGTTTTCGTTTCTCGCGGTACCTTTCTTCATTTTCTCCGGCGAGCTGATGCTGCACGGCGGCATTGCCGACCGCATCCTGCGCTTCGCCCAGGCTGCAGTGGGACATTTCCGTGGCGGACTCGGCATGGCCAATGTCGTCGCGTGCACGCTGTTCGGCGGCGTTTCCGGTTCGCCTTCCGCCGATACGTCGGCGATGGGTGGCGTGGTCATTCCGCTCATGAAGCGCGAAGGCTATAGCGCGGCCTATGCCGTCAACGTGACGACGCACTCGTCGCTGGCGGGCGCGTTGATGCCCACCTCGACCAACATGATCATCTATGCGTTCGCGGCGCAAGGCATTACGGGCACGCTGAACGGCCAGCAGATGAGCGGCGTGTCGATTGGCGACCTGCTTTTCTCGGGCCTGCTGCCGGTGTTGTGGGTCATGGGCTTCGTGCTGATTGCGGCTTACTGGCAGGCGCGCCGCTTCGGCTATCCGCGCAGCGCGGACGGCTCGACCAGGCTGCAGGTGTTTCCCGGCTGGCTCGCCGTGGTGCGGGCGTTCCTCGGCGCGCTGCCTGGCCTGTTCGTGATCGCGATCATTCTCTTCTGCGTGGCGCGGGGCATTGCGACCGCCACCGAAGCGGCCGCGATTGCCGTGGTGTATTCGCTCGCGCTCACCGTGGTCGTGTATCGCTCGATGACGAAGGAGAAGCTGTTCTTCGCCCTCTCGCGTGCGGCCAAGACCACGGGCGTGGTGCTGCTGCTGATCGCGGTGTCGAACATGCTGCGCTATCAGATGGCTTATCTGGAGATTCCGGAGGCCATCGAGCGCGTGCTCGAACATGCCACGACCCTTCCCTGGCTGATGCTTCTCTACATCAACATCATCCAGGTGTTTCTGGGCACGTTCATCGACATGGCGGCGCACATCCTCATCACGACGCCGCTCTTCCTGCCGCTCGCCATGCATAGCGGCGTGGGCCCGGTGCAGTTCGGCATCATGATCCTGCTGAACTGCGCGCTGGGCCTCGTGCATCCGCCAATCGGCTCGGTGCAGTTCATCGGCTGCGCCATTGGCGACGTGTCGATCGGGGAGACGACCAAGGTCGCGTGGCCGTACTATCTCGCGATTTTTAGCGCGATCAATCTGGTCACCTACTTTCCGTTCTTCTCGACGTGGCTGCCCAGCGTGATCAACGGGCATCCGGTTTTCTAGAACGACCGGAACAAGAAGAACGGAGCGGGCACCATGCGTGCCCGCTTCGCTTTTCTGCGCACTGTGCTCTCAGGCCACGCGTATCACGACCTTGCCGAAATGCTTGCCGGCTTCCAGCCACGCGTAAGCTTCGGGCGCTTCCTCGAAAGCGAACACGCGATCCACCACGGGGCGAATCTGCTGCGCGGCGACGAAACGCGTCAGGTCGTCGAGCATCGTGCGGCTGCCGACCATGATGCCGTGCAGACGCTTGATACCGCCGATCACCGATAACAACCCCAATTCGGGGCCCGCGAAACTCGTCACGCCGCCGATGATAGAAACGAGCCCGCCCATCTTCGCGGCCGCCACCGAGCGCGGCAGCGTATCGCGTCCGCCCACTTCCACGACGATATCCGCGCCTTCGCCGCCCGTGAGCCGCAGCACTTCGTCCTGCCATTCGGGATGCGAACGATAGTTGATGGTCTCGCTCGCGCCGAGGGTGCGGGCGCGTTCGAGCTTCTCGTCGCTCGAAGAGGTGATGATGGTCCGCAAGCCCGCCGCGTGGGCGAGCTGCAGCCCCCAGATCGACACGCCACCGGTGCCGAGCAGCACCACGGTCGCACCGGGCCGTGCGCCGCCATCGGCGAAGATCGCGTTCCAGGCGGTGATGCCGGCGCACGAGATCGTTGCGGCCTCCTCATAGCTCAGGTGCGCGGGAATCGAGACGAGCGAGGTTTCCTCAGCGACGAAGCGTTCGGCGAGCACCCCGTCGAATTGCGCACCGGGAGACTCGCGCACTTTCCACGGTGTGGGTGGGCCATCCACCCAATGCGGGAAGTAGGTGTTGATCACGCGGTCGCCGGGCTTGAAGCGCGTGACGGCCGCACCGACTTCGACCACTTCGCCCGCGCCGTCGGCGACGGGCACGAGCGGCGTGTCGCCAAGGCCGAGGTAATCGCCGCGCGCGAACATCAGGTCGCGATAGTTGAGCGAGGCTGCGTGAATCTTCACGACCACGTCATGCGGACCGGGCGCGCGCGGCGTGACGTCGGTGCGCGCGAGTGCGCCATGGCCGCTGCCGGCCTTCAGTTTCCATGCGTTCATGACTGCTCCAGTACGAGTGGGAGCACCTATGATAGTGTTGCTTGCGAGGCGACATTGGTGAGATTCCGGAGCTTGGTTGTCGCCGCTGTGGATACAAAAGGAGTGGGGATATGAACGATCGCCTGAACGGCGTGGCCGAATTCGTAGACGTGGTGGACGCGGGCAGCTTCTCCGCCGCGGGCGAGCGCCTTGGCGTGACGCGCTCGGCGGTCGCGAAGATCGTCGCGCGGCTCGAACAGCGCCTGGGCGTGCGCCTGCTGCAGCGGACCACGCGCAGCTTGAGCCTCACCGACGAAGGCCACGCGTACTACGAGCAGTGCCGCCGCGTGCTGGGGGAGCTGAGCGCCGTGGAAGCCGCCTTCGATCACGGACGGCGCGAGCCTGCGGGGCGCTTGCGGATCAGCGCGCCGGTGCTGTTCGGACGCCAGTGCGTGGCGCCCGTGGTGCGGCGGCTCGTGGAGGAGCATCCGCGTCTGAATGTCGAACTCTCGTTTAGCGACCGGGTGGCCGATCTCGTCGAGGACGGCTTCGATCTGGCCGTACGCATCGGGACGCTGCCCGATCACGGCACGCTCGTCGCGCGCCGGCTTGGCGTGCAGCGCATGGGTATCTGCGCGTCGTCTGCGTATCTCGCGCAACACGGCAAGCCCGCGGACGTCGCAGCCCTCGCCACTCACACGGGCATCGCCTATGGCCGAGCGGGGCAGAGCCCGGCGTGGCGCGTGCGCGGGCCCGGCGGCGAGATCGAGGAATGCCGGCTCGCGTCGCGGCTGTGCTTCGACGACCTGCTGGCGATCGCCGATGCCGCCGCCGCCGGCGCCGGTCTCGCGTGGCTGCCGTGCTGGCTCATGAGCCCGTATTTGAGCGACGGTCGACTCGAACTCGTCATGGACAGCAAGAGCGTGATGGGCGACGAAGTGCACGTCGTGCGGCAGAAGGCGCGTCACATGCCGTCGAAGGTGCGCGTGGCGGTGGATGCGCTCGTCGCGGATATTTCGCGCATGCTCGGCGCGCAACCGGACTGACCGTGCGCAGCGCGTCTCGCACTGCCGACGCGTCATGGCGTCGTGATGATCAGTGACACTTCATCAAAGCATGAATGGCGTCCTTTGATGCGACCGCGAGGCCAGTGTCCACGCCACGCAAACTCACGCAGGCCCGACAACTGTTACTTCGCCACCGGCATCGAAAATTCCGCACCCTTTTCGGTGCTTTCCGGCCAGCGCTGCATGATCGACTTCTGCTTCGTATAGAAGCGCACGCCTTCTTCGCCATACGCGTGCATGTCGCCAAAGAGGCTGCGCTTCCAGCCGCCAAAGCCGTGCCATGCCATCGGCACCGGAATCGGCACGTTGATGCCCACCATGCCCACTTCGATCTGGCGGCCGAACTCGCGCGCCACGTGGCCGTCGCTCGTGAAGCAGGCGACGCCGTTACCGAACTCGTGATCGTTGATGAGTTCCACGGCCTCGGCGAAATCCTTCACGCGCACGCAGGCGAGCACCGGTCCGAAAATTTCTTCCTTGTAGATGCGCATCTCGGGCGTGACGTTGTCGAACAGCGTACCGCCGGTGAAGAAGCCTGCTTCGTGGCCCGGCACCTTGAGGCCGCGTCCATCCACCACGAGCTTCGCGCCTTCTTCCACACCGCTCGCGATATAGCCTTCGATGCGCTCGAGCGCCTGCTTCGTGACGATCGGGCCCATTTCCGCGTCGGCTTCCATGCCGTTCTTCACGATGAGGCTGCCTGCGCGCTCGGCGAGGCGCGGCACGATCTTGTCGGCCACATCGCCCACCAGCACGGCCACCGAGATCGCCATGCAGCGCTCGCCGGCCGACCCGTAGCCCGCGCCGATCAGCGCGTCCACGGTCTTGTCGAGGTCCGCGTCGGGCATCACGACCATGTGGTTCTTCGCGCCGCCGAGCGCCTGCACGCGCTTGCCGTGCTTCGCACCGGTCTCGTAGATGTAGTTCGCGATCGGCGTGGAGCCCACGAAGCTCACGGCCTTCACGTCGCGGTGCGCGAGCAGGGCGTCGACCACGGCCTTGTCGCCTTGCACGACGTTGAACACGCCGTCGGGCAGGCCGGCTTCCGTGAGCAGACGCGCCATGAAAAGCGAAGCGGAAGGGTCGCGCTCGCTAGGCTTGAGGATGAACGTGCAGCCGGCTGCGAGCGCCACCGGGAACATCCAGCACGGCACCATGCAAGGGAAGTTGAACGGCGTGATGCCCGCCACCACGCCCAGCGGCTGGCGCACGGTCCAGTTGTCCATGCCCGTGGAAACCTGTTCGGTGTAGTCGCCCTTGAGCAGTTGCGGAATGCCGCAGGCGAATTCGATCACGTCGATACCGCGCGCCACTTCGCCCTGCGCGTCGGAGAAGACCTTGCCGTGCTCGGCCGTGATGATCGCCGCGAGTTCGTCCGCGTGACGGTTCATCAGCTCGAGGAACCGCAGCATGACGCGCGCGCGGCGAATGGGCGGCGTGTCGCGCCACTTCGGGAACGCGGCTTTCGCGCTCGCCACGGCGGCGTCCACGTCGGCGACTTCGCCCAGCACGAGGCGGCGCGCGGCGGCGCCGGTCGCGGGGTTGAAGATCGCTTGCGTGCGGTCGCCCGTGCCGCGCTCGGTCTTGCCGCCGATGAAGTGGACTACGTCTGCGGAATCGGTATAGGCCTGCATGTCATCTCCTCGTTAGGTGAGTGCGTGCCGCCAGTCTACGGAGGGTGCGGGGGCGAGGAAAGACGCTGGCGCTGAATTGATTGTTTTCAGCTGTGAACAATCACTGGCGTAGTCTGTGAAAAGTGCGCGAACGGCATGCTAGTATCGACGCGGGATTCACGAGTTTTGACGCGGACTTTTTATCGATGGATACACAGCGAGTCGAAGCACTCTGGACGCATTTACACTGGCTCAATGTGCTGGCCACCCAGGGCAGCTATACCGCGGCGGCGACGCGCCTGGGCGTGAGCAAGGCGGCCGTGAGCCAGCGCATCGCGGAACTGGAGCGCGTGGCGGGCGTGCCGCTTGTGCAGCGCACCACGCGCAGCGTGCGCTTCACGGAGGCGGGGCTGCGGCTCGTGGAGGACACGCGCGCGCAGTTCGACAGCATCGCCGCGAGCTTCGCGAGCGTGCGCGAGATGGCCGACGTCGCCCGCGGCACGGTGCGCGTCACTGCACCGGTCGCCTTCGCGCGCCAGCAACTGGTGCCGCGTCTCGCGCACTTTTCGCGCACGCATCCCGAAGTGCGCGTGCAACTGGAGCTTTCCGACCGGCTCAGCTCGATTGCGACCGAAGGGTTCGATCTCGCGATTCGCCATAGCGCGCAGGTGCCGGAAACCCACGTGGCCTGGAAGCTCTGCGACACGCGCTCGGTCATCGTCGCCACGCGGCCTTACCTCAAGCAGCGAGGCACGCCGCAAACGCCCGCCGATCTGGCGCAGCACGACTGTCTGTTCTATCCGCGCCCGCTGGGGGCGGGCGTGTGGTCGTTCGAGAAAGCCGGCCGCCGCGCGGAAGGCGCGCGCGAGACGGTGACGGTAAACGGCCCGTTCTCGGCGAACAACAGCGAGGCGTTGCGCGACGCGGCGCTGGAACATCTCGGCATCGCGCTGTTGCCCGATTTCAGCGCGCAGGCCGCGCTGCAGGCCGGCAAGCTCGTCGTGCTGCTGCCCAACTGGCGCCCCGTGGGCGCGTTCGCTTCGCAATTGCACGTCGTGCGGCCGTATGGGGCGCAAGTGCCGCGAGCGGTCAAGCACTTTACGGAGTTTCTGCGGCAGACGTTCAAGGATGGCTTTCCGCTGGAGTGAGGTGGCGCACGCAGCCCTGCCGCCGCCTTCCTGATGCGGTTTTGATAGATTTGGTATCCACGGCGCCGGGTGCCGACGTTATGCTTGATCCAACACGGAGGCAGACGCATGGACCAGCACGAAATACCGGTGGCGGATTTGGGGCGGCAATGGTACGTCGAACGCGAATGCTCGCTGGACGCCTTCGTGAACCGACTGCGCGACGACGGCAGCCCGTTGCGTTACGCCTGCGATATGAGGCAGCGCATTCCCGTCTACGACTGCGTGGCGCTCGAAGGCGCGCTGCACGACGCGGCGCGGCGCGCGCAGTTGCAGGCGGAATGGGCGCATGTGCTGCGCGACGGCGCCGGCGTGCTGGTGCTCGAGCGCGCCTACGCGAATACGCAGCCCGTGGACGATGCCACCGCCGTGTTCGAAGCCATCATCCGGGCCGAGCGGGAGCAGGGCACGAGCGGCGCGGACCATTTCGCGAAGGCGGGCGCAAACGACCGCATCTGGAATGCGCAACAGAAGCTGTGCCTCGAAGCGCCTGCCGTGTTCGTCGACTACTTCGCAAATCTGCCGCTCATGGCCGTGTGCGAGGCGTGGCTCGGACCGTGCTATCAGATGACTTCGCAGGTCAACGTGGTGCGGCCGGGCGGCGCGGCACAGGAAGCGCACCGCGACTATCACCTGGGATTCCAGACGATCGAGCAGGCGCAGCGTTATCCGGCGCACGTGCATCATGTATCCGCTTTCCTCACGCTCCAGGGGGCGGTGGCGCACAGCGACATGCCGGTCGAGAGCGGGCCGACGAAACTCCTGCCGTACTCGCAACGCTATGCCGAGGGCTATCTTGCATGGCGGCGAGCCGATTTCCGCGCGTACTTCGAAACGCATTGCGTACAGTTGCCGCTTACCAGGGGCGACGCCCTGTTCTTCAATCCCGCGCTATTTCATGCGGCGGGCGCGAACCGCACCGCCGACGTGCAGCGCATGGCGAATCTGCTGCAGGTTTCGTCGGCAATGGGGCGCGCAATGGAAGCGCTCGACCGTGCGAGCATGTGCGAGGCGATTTATCCCGTGCTGCGCGAGTGGCGCAGGAAGGGCCTGGGCGTTGCGGACGAACTCGCGACAATGGCGGTCATCGCGTCGTGCGCCGAAGGCTATCCGTTTCCCACGAATCTCGACCGGGACCCGCCTCTGGGGGGCCTCGCGCCAGAAAGCCAGCAGGCACTCATGCAGCGCGCGCTGCATGAGGACTGGGAGCCAGGCAGATTCGCCGTGGCGTTGCGCGCGCATGACGCGCGACGCGACCCCGCGTAAGCGCGGCGATGGCGTCGTCGACCACGAGACGGTGAGGTGAGGATATTCAGGATTGCTGCCGGATCAAGTCGACGCTCCCACCTCGGCGAAGCGCGCTTCGTTCAGATCGGCAATCAGCGAGGGACCGGTCGGGCGCCAGCCTAGCCGCGCCTGGGTGAGCGCGCTCGAAGCGGGCATGTCGAGGCCGACGAACATCCCCATCCAGCCGAAATGCGCGGCTGCCTCTTCCGGCGCGATCGAAACGACCGGCAGGCCGAGCCCGCGGCCTAGCGCCTCGGCGATTGCGCGGCTCGTCACGCCTTCTTCGCCAACCGCGTTGTAGCGCGCGCCCGGTTGACCTTTTTCAACGGCGAGCCGATAAAGGCGCACGACGTCGGAGAGGTGGCCCGCCGGCCAGCGGTTCTGGCCGTCGCCCACGTAGGCGCAAACGCCTTTCTCGCGGGCGATCGCGACGAGCGGCGTAATGAGCCCCTGCCGGAACGGGTTGTGGACCTGGGGCAGCCGCACCGCGCCTACATTGAGCCCTTGTTCCAACAGTACCTGCCCAGCCAGCTCGGACGCAATACGCGGGTTGGGATGGCCCGGATTGAAGACGTCCTCGCTGGCCAGTTCGCCTGGCTGGGCGTTGCCGATGCCCGTGCCGGACGTGATCAGTAGCGGACGATCCGAGCCGGCGAGGGCGGTGCCGAGCGCCGCAATGGCGCGCTTGTCCTTTTCGCAGTTTTCGACGAAGCGCGAAAAGTCGTGGTCGAAGGCCGTGTGGATCACGGCGTCCGCTTGCTCCGCGCCGCTGCGCAGGCTTGCCGGTTCCTCCAGCGTGCCGCGATGCACGCGTGCACCCGCCCTGGCGAGCGCCTGTGCGCCGGCTTCGGAACGGGTCATGCCGATCACTTCGTGACCGGCTTCGATGAGTTCCGGCACGAGCGCGGAGCCGATGAAGCCGGTCGCGCCAGTTAGAAAAATACGCATGGTCATCTCTCCTGGGTCATGACTGGCGTACTATCTCCAAATTCTCTATACCGTTAAAGTAGTGAGTTCATCATAGTAAGATGCCTAACAGGCTTTCCATTCCGATTCATTCGGCGGGCTCGTCGACGAGTTGTGCAGCATGAGCCCCGAGTTCGACGCACTGTGGCGCGAGAACGAAGTGCCGGCACATGCAGAAGCCGACCACGTGAAGCGCTTGCACCATCCCACGCTGGGTCTGATCGCGCTGGAGCAATCGGCGTTTTCCGTCGATGGCCGGCCCGACCTGCACATGATCGCCTACCACCCGGTCGATGCCGGGCAGGCCGAGCGCATCAAGGCGCTCATCGAGCAGTCGTGACCCTGCCGCACGCATCCTGACCTCCCTCGTCCTCCTCTCTCATCGCCACACTCCGAGCGTGTCCTGGCTGCACCACAGCGGGCGCGAGGCTTGCGGGCAAAGGCCGTCCGCTGCTCGCCGTCGCGAGCGCGTTTCGCTTCGCGGCAGCGAGGCACGGGCGGATTGCCAGCGCCGCATCCAACCAGGAGACGTGTCATGGGAGACGACAATAGCCCGCATCACGGATACGACCGGCGCCGCTTTCTTGCCGGCGTAGCGGCGGTTGCCGGCAGCGTTGCATTATCGGGCTGCGGTGGCGGAGGCGGTGACGACCCGGCCGGCCAGAACGGCGACGCGCCCGCGCCCTCGGTCGGCGACGTTCCCTCGCCGGACGGCGCTGACCGTTATAGCTTGCCGCGTCCGGCGTTGCCGAATCCCGCGAGTTCGGGCATCGACTTCATCGTGCTCGTCACGATGGAAAATCGTTCCTTCGACCACTTCCTCGGCTGGGTGCCGGGCGCCGAAGGCATGCCCGCGAACCGGCAGTTCAAGGACGCGTTCGGCGCGACGCAAACGCCGTTTTCGCTCGCAGCGAATTCCGCCTATGGCTACCAGGCGTGCGCGTACCAGGACCCCAATCACAGCTACGACGGCGCGCGTACGCAACTCGCTTCGGGCGCGATGAACGGCTTTCTCCTCACACCCGGCACGAGCCTGCATCAGGGCGACTTGCTGCCCATCGGTTACTACACTTCGGCCGATGTGCAGTTCTTCGACGCGGTCGCGAGCAGTTACACGATCGGCGACTTCTACTTCACCGGCATCCTCACCAGCACGTTTCCCAATCGCCTTTATCTGCACAGCGGCGCCACGGATCGCCTCGACGACAGTATCGACAATTCGACGCTCCCCACGATCTGGGACAGGCTCAGCGCCGCGAATATCGGCTGCAACTACTACTATCACGACGTGCCGTTCACGGCGCTTTACGGCAGGCGCCATGTCGGCATTTCGCGTCCGTTTGCGGATTTTGTCGCGCATGCCGGGACGGGTACGCTGCCGCCGTTCTGCATGGTCGATCCGGCATTCGCGGGCGAGCCGCAAGGCACTTCCGCGGACGATCATCCGCACGCGGACATCCGCAACGGCGAGGCGTTTCTCGGGCAGGTGTACGAAGCGCTGCGCACGAGTCCGACCTGGAACCGCACGCTGATGATCGTCGTGTATGACGAGTGGGGCGGCTTTCTCGAGCACGTGGTGCCGCCCACGAGGCCGATCAGCAAGAACGAGCTCGCGCTCGGCAACGACGGCAAGCTGGGTTTTCGCGTGCCGCTCGCGCTGCTGGGGCCGCGCGTTCGCGCGGGCACGGTCACGCGCTATCCGTTCGACCCGAGTTCGATTCACGCGCTGCTGCAATGGCGCTTCGGCTTGCCGCCGCTCGGCGTGCGCAGCAGCGATTCGGCGACGTTCAATCTCGCCTATGCGCTCGATTTCACCGATGCGCCGCGCACCGACGCGCCTGCGTTCACGATTGCCCAAGGCACGTTCGGCGGGGAGTGCTCGGGGATCCCCGGGGTGTCGCCGTCGAATCCGGTGTCGTCGATCGATCAGTCGCAGCTCGCGACCAACCCGAACGTGGACCGCTTCGCGGACCTGCGCGCCAAGGCGGCGTCGTTAGGATTCCAGACGGGAGGTTAGCGATGCGGGGAGGGCCGCCTGTGTCAGCGATCGGCATGTCAGCGCACGGCGATCGATGCGGCGATCCGGTCGGCGAGTTCGCCGAGCACGCGACTGAGCGCAGCGGCTTGCGCGGCCGCATCGTGACCCTCGACCTGTGCGCTTAGCGCCGCCTCCTGGCTCATTGTGGTTCGTGCGGGCTGACCCGCGAGCAGCGTCCACGCCACTTGCAGCGTGAGCGTGCCGCCCGCGCTCGCGTTGCAGTCGAGCACCGTGACGACGAGCGTGCGCGTGCCGGCGGGCGCGGGCGCGTCCGGAAAAACGAATGCGCCGGGCGGCAGGCGCGGCAGCAGGTCCTGCGCGAGCGTGCTGCGCATCATCTGCCCGAGCGGCGCCCCCCAGCGGTCGTTGTCGTCGACGGCGAGCCGGTTGGGCGCGACATGCGTCACCACTTCGGGCCGGTCGAGCACGGCGGGAATATGCACGGCGCCCAGTTGCACCGGCGCCATGGCGGCGGTGGCAAGCGGCGCTTGCGCAGGCGTCGCGTTGAGCGTGACGTAACGCGTGGGCGCGCTGTGGCCACATGCCGTGATCCCGACGCCGATGCCCGCGAGCACGGCCGCATCTAGCAGTCGCGCGATCGAAGCCCGGCTCGCTTGGCGGCGCATCATTGGCTCTCCTCCTGCGCCTTGCCGCGCAGCAGCGCTTCGGGATGCCGGTCGAGATAGTCGGCTAGCGCGCGAACCGAGCGCGCGGTATCCGTCAGCTCGCGCAGCGCGGCGGGCAGGTCGTTCTGGCTCGAGGCGTCGGCGCCCAGCGTGCGATTGGCCGCCGCGACGGTGCGATCGGCTTCGTTCGCCGTCTCGCGCAGCTGCGCGACGAGCGGGCCGATCTTGGGCGACACCTGCGCGAGCGTCTGATCGATTTGCGCAACCGAGCGGTCGATATGCATGAGGCTGTCGCGGATCTGCGGCGAGGCGCTGATGGCGTTCACGTGCGCGGCAATGCTGCGCACTTCGTCGCCCGTTTGCTTGATCGGCAGGTCGTCGATCTTCCGGATCACCTCGCCGGCGCGCGAGGTCATGGTATCGAAATCGGCGGGGGCGACGCTCGGGATCACAGGGAGCCCGCTGTCGGCGGTGAGCGTCGCGCCCGCTGCGCCCGCAACGAAGTCGAGATTGACCTTGCGCGGCCCGAGGAGCGGCGGGTCCTGCGAAAGGCGCGCGCGCAGCCCGTCGGCGACGAGGTGATCGAGCATGCCGTCGACGAGCGGCCGCCAGTTGCCGTCCGCGGGCGGCGGTGCGCCGACGATGCCAAGCTGCGACGGGTCCAGCGCGAGTTGAACCGGGGTGCTCAGCGCGCCAGTGCGCACGTCGTAGCTCAGGCGCACGCTCGTGACGGTCCCCACGGGAAAGCCGCGCAGGTCCACTTCCGAGCCGGTCTCCAGGTTGCCGACCGCGCCGTCGAAGCGCACCGCATAGCGCACCATCGGACCGTGTTCGGGCGCAAGCGGGGGCCGGCGATCGCTGCCGTCGAAGTGGTCGGCATGTTTGCCGGGACCGGGCTCCATGACGATTTCGGGTCCCGAAAGCATGGCCTTCAGCGAGGCAGGGTCGCTCAAATCCACCTTCGCGCCGCGCAGGTAAAACCGCGTGCCCGAGAGCAAATACGGATTCTCCGCCCGGTCGATCCGGAGCTTTGCTTCGACATGCTGACCATCTGGCGCGAGCGACACGTCCGAGACGGCGCCCACTTTCACGCCGTGCAGTGTGACGATCGTGTCGTCGGGCTTCATGCCGTAGGCATTGTCGAACGTCACGACAACCGTCTCGCCGTCATGGACGAGCGCGCGCAGGCCGAGCCATCCCGTCGCGCCGATGGCGGCAATCGGCACGGCCCAGATCCAGCCGGGCCAGGCGCTGCGCCGCACTTCGGCTTGCGTGCGGTGGCGATGCGGGCCGCTCATGGCTTTCTCCGCCTATGCACGTCCCACATCATGCGCGGGTCGAAGCTGCGCGAGGCCAGCATCGTGAAGAAGACGACGAGTGCGAACGCCGTCGCGCCGGTGTCGGGTCTCGCCACCGCCACGCCATCGAAGTGGATCAGCGGCACGAATGCCGCGATCGTGAAGACGTCGACGTTCGACCAGCGGCCCAGTTCGTCGATCCAGCGATAAAGATGGGCCTTGGCGCGCAGGTGCCGGCGCGAATGGCGCAAGACCGAGGTGATGAACCACACCATGCCGCCGAGCTTCGCAAGGGGAATGACGATGCTCGTGCCAATGATCAGGATGCCGAACGGCCATAGTCCGACGTGAAAGAGCTGATAGACGCCGTCGATGATGCGGTGCGAGTCGTAATGCCCGAGTTGCCGCGACATGGTCATCGGATAGAAGTTGGCGGGCACGGTGAGCACGAGCGCCGCGAGCGTGAGCGCGGCCGCGCGCACCACGGCGTCCGGCTTGCGCGCGCGCAGTTTCAGGCCGCAGCGCGGGCATGGCCGGCCTTCATGCGAAATGGGCACGACGAGGTCGCACACGGAGCAGGACAGCGCGCCATGCCCGTGCGGCGCCTGTTGGTCGGGGACGATGGCGCGCCAGACGGTGCGGCGATCGAGCGAGGCGCGCGTGAGCATCGACATGAGCGCGGCAAGGATGAAACAGTAGCCGCCCGCCCCGATCGTTCCCGTGAGGTTCTGCGTGACGCGCGCATAGCCGACGAGGCAACCGGCGAGGTAGACGTCGGGCATGGCCCAGATGTCGAGCGCGATGGACCAGCGAAAGAGCGTGCCGATATGCCTGAATCGCACACCGAAGCCGACCAGTCCCAGCACGATCATGAGCAGGCCGAAGCGTACGAGCGGCAGCACGATGCCGAATGCGCCGAGCAACAGCGCGAGCGCGAGCCAGCCGTCGCGCCAGATCGACACGATGCCCGACGCGAGAACGGATGAACGATCGGCGCCGAGCATGTGCACCGTCATCAGCGGCGCGAGGTTGGCGGGGAACAGCAGGACGAAGGTCGTGATGGCGCAGGCGAGCGAAGCGGTGATGCTGCGCCCGCTGCGCCGCTCGAGCGGGTAGTGGCAGGTCCTGCAGCGCGCGAGCATGCGCGGGCCGAGCGGAGGGATGTCCTCGAGGGCGCCGCATTCGGGACAGCCGATCGTCATGGGCGGAGCTCCTGACTACGCCTCGCGATGACACACGATTCGCATCAGTGAGGCGATTTCACGACCACGCGCATAAAGCGTTCCCGAGCCGGGGCTGGCTTTCAGCCTTCGGATTTATTGCGGTTCAAGACCCATGCCGCGCCGAGCGCGAAGCCGACAGCGGCGGCGAGCCCGAGCGCGGTCATGGGCTTGTCGGCGACGTTGTCGCGTGTTGCGTCGGCCGCATCGTTCAAGGCCTGTTGGGATTTGCCGTACAGCACCTTTGCCTTGCCGGCCAGGCCCATGGCGGGGTCGCGCAGCATGCGGCCGGCCAGGTGCTGCGCTTCTCCCGCGACCTCGTTCGCGATGGCGTGTGCGTGTCTCGTGTCCATGATCGTGCTCCTGTGTGCTCAGGGTGGGTCATTGAGTTTGCGCGCTCCACTTGCGCAATGACGGTGGAGCAACGCGAATGCCCGCAGTGCAGCGATCGATGAAACACGGGCGAATCAGCGCTCGCGCGCAAGCATCAGCGCGGCGGTGAGCTAATCAAGGCCGGTAGGCCTGGCGAGATGCCGATCGAAGCCGGCCTGCGCGTTGCGCTGCACGCCGGGACGACGCTTTCCGAGGTGAAAGACACGTTGGGCCTGACTTATTTCGATGCCTGAATAGCGCGGGGCGCAGGAACATGCGATGCGAATTTAAAGGTATCCGAAGTCCGATTGGCTGATCATGCCGGCATGCCCGATGCACCGTGTCAATGGGGATGCCGCGGGTTGGAACATCGGAGCGAGCTGGGAGGGAAACGACGATGCGCAGGAAATCACGCTCATTGCGAGCGATGGCCGATAAATGGCTCTTCTTGCGGCCGGACACGCAAGTGCATGTGACGCGTGTTGCGCAGGGTGCGAGGAAGCATCGGTCGTGCGTCTATGTCAGCGCGGTCGGCGCCGTCGGCGAATCGGGCATGTTCTTCTTTCGTCACGACGACGGCAGCTGGTACATCTTTCCGCCGGACGAAGCGCGTCCGGCGCTCGGCGTCGAGGGCCGTGACGTTTGAGCGCCGAAGCAAGCTGCGACACGCCCGGCCGGCGCGCTGGCGCCGTTCACGGGCCGAACAGGCCCTGCGTTGGCAGCGACAGGTTGCCGTGATCGACGAAGCGTGTGCCGCCGCCGATGCCGCCCGCTAGGCGCCCGCGTATTTCGTAGGGAATGTTGCCGGCCTGTGCGCTGCCCGCAAAGGCGAAAGCCTGCCGGACGGCGGAGAGAGCCGGCACGGTCAGCGGCACGATGATCACCGCTTCGCCGAAGCGCGGCACGACGCCGCTTTGATCGCTTACGCCGCTCGCGAACGATTGACCGTTCAGGTCCAGTTGCAGTGACACGCCGCTAAATTCGACCGGCGTGTCGTTGGGATTCTGGATGCGCAACTTCACGTTGAAGCGCATTTCCATGCCTTCGCCCTGGAGTGGCTCCAGCCCCGCCACGTTGACCCGCAGCGGGTCTCCCGTCAACCCCGCGCAGCCGCCAAGCCAGAACAGCACACAAAGCAAGGCGCAAACAAGTCGCATTGAGCGCCTGACGTCAGGTGCTGGCATGGCGAGTACCTCGTCTGGAGAGTCCGCGGGTGCCGCTTAGTGTAGCGTCGATCCTTCGCGGATTTCGCGCTGTGCGCCCGACTGTTGCCGGCCCCCGAGTTTCGATTCGCGGGTTCGAGCGGGCGGAGTCGACCGGATCGATCCGGATTGCATGGATTCGGGCCAAACCTGGGATACGATGCGTCCCCGACGCTTAAGCGATGTGCGCCACACGCGGCCTGGATTCTTTCAATCTGCTTTCGATGGTCGTCGTGCTGCTCGTGCAGGGCACGCGCCAAGTTTTCGGCATGCGTGCCGTGTGGCGGTGCAGCCGTCGCCCTGGAACGTGGTGCTGCTCGGCCTTGCGATCGTCACGTTGCCTTGCATGTCGATCGGCATGGTGATGCTCGCTCACGACCGGATACCTGGGCGCATGGAAAAACTCGCGACGATCGACGAACTGACGGGCGCCTCGGTCGACTTCAGCCGCGAGGTGCAGACCGTCCTCTATTCGCGCAACGACGGCGACGTGCAGATCATGGAGGGCCTGCAGGTTCAGCGGTTCGACACCCTCTGCAAGCGCAGTCTGGAAAGCGGGCGGCGCGTGGTCAGCAACGTCAAGGATATCCGGGGCGATTCGCGGGCGGCCTCCGAACTCGGGATTTGCACCTATGCGAGCGCACCGGTCTGCGCGCAAGGCGGCGCCGTCATCGGTACGCTATGCGCCATCAGCCGGAACATCTCGCACAACGCGCCCTGATCGACGACATGACGGAACTGCCCAACCGGCGCGCGCGGCTCGCGCCGGCAAGAGCAACTGGACATTCGGGTAAGTCTTCGGCTGCCGCTTTCAACCCCCTTTAGGGTCTTCCCTGCCATAGGTGTTTCCGCCTGTTTTTGACGACTCGACGCGCGTATTCTGGACTGCTACCTTGCCGGGCGCAGGTGCACCCGCAGCGTCGATCACGTTTGCGGCGTGCGCCGCGAGGGAATGTCCGCGCCGCAACCATGCGGGCGGTGTTTATGTTCTTGACCACCTTGATATCCAGAACCGAGGGGATCCCATGAAAAAGTTGTTTGCAGCCGTATCTATTGCCTTGATCGCCTCCACGGCCAGCGTCGGCGCCTTTGCGGCGGACACCATTCGCTTCGGTGTCGATGCAAGCTATCCGCCGTTCGAATCGAAAGCGCCGGACGGCAAACTGGTCGGCTTCGACATCGATCTCGGCAACGAGATCTGCCACCGTCTGAATGCCAAATGTGTCTGGATCGAGAACGACTTCGACGGCATGATCCCGGCGCTGAAGGCGCGCAAGTTCGACGGCGTGCTTTCGTCGATGTCCATGACCCCGGCGCGCAAAGAGCAGATCGCGTTCTCGGACAAGCTGTTCAACACGCCGACGCGTCTCGTCGCCAAGACGGGTTCGGGCATCATGCCGACCGCCGAATCGCTCAAGGGTAAGCGCGTGGGCGTGGAGCAGGGCACGATTCAGGAGGCCTACGCAAAGGCGCATTGGGCAACGGCAGGCGTTGAGGTCGTGCCTTACCAGAACCAGGACCAGGTTTATCAGGACCTGCTGGCCGGCCGCGTGGACGCCGCGCTGCAAGACGCCGTGCAGGCCGACGTGGGCTTCCTGAAGACGCCGCGCGGCAAGGGCTACAGCTTCGCGGGCGGCGACCTCGACGATCCGGCAACGCTCGGCAACGGCGCCGGCATCGGCCTGCGCAAGGAAGACGCCGCGCTCAAGACGAAGATCGACGGCGCGATCGCCAGCATCATCAAGGACGGTACGTACAAGAAGATCGAGAAGAAGTACTTCGACTTCGACGTGTATGGCAAGTGATGTGACGCGTCCAGCGTGACGTGTGCACGGCGCGAGAGCGGATGCACCGCTCTCGCGCTGCGTGTCAGCGGAGCGTGCTACGCGGCCTCGCGCAGTGCCTTCGCTTGAGTCGAGTCTTTTTTCGGTGGCGCTCCGAACATTCGCGTGTATTCGCGGCTGAACTGCGAGGCGCTCTCGTATCCCACTTCGAAGGCGGCGGCCTGTACGCTCATCGACAGCGAAAGCAGCAGTCTGCGCGCTTCCAGCAGCCGCAGCTGCTTCTGGTACTGAAGGGGCGGCAGCCCGGTCAGCGCCTTGAACTGCCGGTGGAACGCCGAAGCGCTGAGCTGGGCGACTGCCGCCAGGTCTTCCACCCGCACGGGTTCGGCAAACCGCGCACGCAAGTTTTCCACCGCGCGCAGCAGGCTGTGAGAAGGGCTTTCCGTCGACGCCAGCCTCGCGATTTCCGAACCGTTCGGACCGCTTAGCAACCAGTAGCAGATCTCGCGCATCAGCATGGGATACAGCATGCCGATGGCGTCCGGCGTGTCCAGCAGGCGCACGGCGCGCAGCGCGCAATCGGCGAGGGGGCCGTCGAAGTTCGCGACGAACACGCCGCGGCTTGCGTCCGCCGCCGGCACGGGCGCAGGCGACATCTCCTTTGCCACGGCGCGCAACATGGCCAGGTCCAGCTCGAGAATCAGAACCAGGCAAGGCTTGTCCGGGCTCGCCTCGAACACGCGGCCCCGCGACGGCGTTTCCACGCCGACCACGAGCGCTTGACCGGCGCGATACTCCAGTTGTTCCCCGCCAAAACTGGCCCATTTGGCGCCCTGGGCGACGATGCACAAAGCCGGCCGCGCCGAGCGAAACGTGGGCGGCGCGGGATGGTCGGAGCGCAGGATGAGCAGTCCGTCGACAGCGGTGCTGTATGGGCTCGTGCCCGGCTGTGTTTGCGTGTAGCGCAGCAGGGCGGCGGCCAGATCGTTTGTCATGGGGGCTGGATAAGAAACGCGCGACGGAAAGTGCGCGCCGGTCCATCTTAGTCAGCGAAGCAGGATTAGGCAAGAATCGGGGAGATTCGGGTATTCACTCGCCGGTCGCGTCAGGCGCAGAATCGACGCTATCCAACCCAGCGAGAGGTGCCAAATGGCAACGAACAACCGCAGTCAGTCGGGCCCGAAAATCGCAGTCGTCACCGGAGGCAGCCGTGGGATCGGTCGCGACACGGTGCTGCGGCTGGCAAGCAGCGGCGTCCACACGGCTTTCACCTACAACACCAATCACGCCGAGGCAGAGAAGGTCTGCGCCGAGATCGCGCAAGCGGGCGGCCGGGCGATTGCCCTGCAGTTGAATATCGCGAATTCGGGCGCGTTCGACGACTTCGTCGCGCGCCTGCGAGAGGCGCTTGGGACGCTCAATGCAACGGGCTTCGATTATCTGGTGAACAACGCCGGTATCTCATCGACGGCCACGCTCGCAGCGGGCACCGAAGCGGAGCTCGACGCGCAGTTCGCGGTGCATTTCAAGGGGCCGTTCCTGCTGACGCAAAAGCTGCTGCCGCTCATTCATGACGGCGGCCGGATTGTGAACATCTCTTCGGGCCTTGCGCGCTTCGCGTACCCGGGCCGCTCGATTTATGGCCCGATGAAGGCGGCTGTCGAAGCGCTCACGCGCTATATGGCGCTCGAACTCGCGCCGCGCAGGATCGCGGTCAACGTCGTGGCGCCGGGCGCCATTGCCACCGACTTCAGCGGCGGTATCGTGCGGGACAATCCTGAGGTCAACAAGGCAGTGGCGGAACATACCGCGCTGGGCCGCGTGGGATTACCGACGGACGTGGGGCCCGTGATTGCCGGTCTACTATCGGATGACTTTGGCTGGGTGAACGCGCAACGCATCGAGGTGGCTGGCGGCATTCATATCTGATTGCGCGGTTGATTTCGCGCGTTAAGGCGTGAAGCTTTTGCCGGACGCGTCGACTTCGATACCCCAGTCGCCCTGTTCGAGCCAGTCGTCGCCGAGCAGTTCGGCCGGATGCTGCGTGCGGCTCTGGCCGTTGCCGCATCGCATGTCGTTGGCCGGGCAGTAGTGGTCGCAGCCCCAGCACAGGCGCTCGGGGCGCAGCGGGTGAATCGGAAACTTCTTTGCCATGATGTCGCCCCCGCGCGATCTCGGACGGAACGCAATATCGAGATTGTGTTCTTTCCGCGGCACGGTGGCAGATGGCAGACTGTCGCGCCCAGGAAGGGCGGTGAAGAGGTAGAAGGCCGCGTCGCTCTCCCTGCGTGTTGTTGCCACAGGGTCATGCTATGGTCGTACGGCGTCCGGCCGATCCGGTCGCCGCGCCTGGAAGCGCTGAACACAACGACCTGCGTGCTCCTCCATGACCCGTTCGAGTCCTTTCCCGCCAAAGCGGCGCCGTGCGTGGCCGCTGATTTTGCTGTGTGCCGTCGTCATCGTCCTGGCTGCCATGGTGCTGGCGGGCTGGCTGGCATTGCGCGTCAGCTTGCCACAGCTGGACGGCACGCGTGCCGTGCCGCTCTCCGCACCGGTAACGATCGGGCGCGATGCGCTCGGCGTGCCGACGGTACAGGGCGGCACGCGTGGCGACGTTGCGTATGCGAGCGGTTTCCTTCACGCGCAGGACCGCTTCTTCCAGATGGATTTGCTGCGCCGGGTCGCCGCTGGCGAAATGGCGGCACTCATCGGCCCGGCGGCGCTGCCGCTGGACCGACGCGACCGGCCCTTGCGCTTTCGCGAGCACGCGCAGGCGGCGCTCGCCGCGCTCTCCGCCGATCAGCGGGAGTTGATCGAGCGCTACACGGCGGGTGTCAACGACGGCCTGCGCTCGCTTCGCGCGCGGCCGTTCGAATACTGGCTGTTGCGCGCGCAACCGGCGCCGTGGCGTCCCGAAGACACAGTTCTCGCGGTCTACGCGATGTACTTCGATCTTCAGTATGACCAGGTGAGGCGCGTACTCTCTCGCGCGGCGTTGCGCGAGCGCGTGCCGGCCGATCTGCTTGCGTTCCTGCTGCCTGAGACGAGCCACTGGGACGCCCCGCTCGACGGGCAGCGCCCATTGGCGCAGCCGCCGGCGGCGCTGCCCGCCGCGCCGCCGTCATGGCTCCCGTCAACGCGGTCCGCCGTCGATGCCGAACCGGAGGCCAACGTACTTGTCGCCGGCCCGCCTGGTTTCGTTAGCGGCTTCGCGGGCGGCGGGAGCGCGGTCGATTCGATGGTCGGCAGCAACGGTTTCGCGGTCGACGGCGCGCACAGCGCACACGGCGGCGCGCTGCTCGCGAGCGACATGCACCTCGGCCTCTCGTTGCCGAACATCTGGTACCGGATCTCGCTCGTCTATCCTGCGCCCGAAGGCGGCGTGCGGCGCATCACGGGCGTCAGCTTGCCGGGTACACCGTTCGTCGTGGCCGGCAGCAACGGCCATATTGTGTGGGGCTTCACGAACAGCTATGGGCGCTTCGTCGATCTGGTCGAACTTCAACGCGATCCGGCCGATCCACTGCGCTACCGCGTCCCGAGCGGCGGATGGGAGCGTGCGCAGGTGATCCACGAGCGGCTCGACGTGAACGGCGGCGCGAGCGTCGATCTGCCGGTCGTACAAACGCGCTGGGGGCCACAGATTGTGGCCGGCGAGCGCGCGTATGCATTGCATTGGGTCGCGCAGGATCCGCAGGCGACCAACATGAACTTCATGCGGCTCGAAGGCATCACGAACGTCGCCGACGCGTTGCATGCCGCGCAGACCTTCGGCATGCCGACGCAGAACTTCATGGTGGCCGACGCGCAAGGCCATATCGGCTGGACGCTCGCCGGGCCGCTGCCGCGCTTCGCGGATGCCACTGCGGACGCTGAAGTGGACGGTCAGGCGGCCGCGCTCGCGAGCATGCCGTACCTCTCCGGGACGTACGCCGGCTGGCAAGGATATCGGACGCCCGATGCGTATCCGGTTCGCGTCGATCCGCCGGCCGGCCGCATCTGGACCGCGAATAACCGTACCCTGCCGCTGGAGGAAGTGACGCAAATTGGCGATGCCGGCACCGATCTCGGCGCGCGCGCCACGCAGATTCGCAACGACCTCCTCGCGCTGCCGCACGCGGGCGAGCGCGACATGCTCGCGGTGCAGACCGACGATCGCGCGTTCTGGATCGAGTACTGGCGACGCGTTGCGCTCGACGCGCTCGATGCACGCGCGCTCGACGGCCATCCTCAACGCGCCGAATTCCAGCGCCTCGTTCAGGCGTGGGATGGCCGCGCCGATGTGAATGCTGTCGGCTACCGGCTGGTGCGCGCGTTCTACGACTCGCTCTACGAAGCATGGTTCGGGGTACTTGACAAGCAGATGGCCGCGATTGCGCCGGACCTCAGCTATCGCGCGGCGAACTCGCGTTACGAAGCGACGATGGAGACGCTGGCCGACCATCGCGCGTGGATACCGGGAGGCTTCGCGGACTGGCGCGCGTTCATGCTGGACCGCATCGATCACACGATCGCCCGGTTGCCCAAGGGCACCACGCTCGAAGAGGCGCGCTGGGGCGAGCGCAACCGCTCGACCATTGCGCATCCGTTCGCGCGCATGGTGCCGGCATGGCTGCCGTGGGTTCGCGGCTGGCTCAGCGCGCCGCACGACCCGCTCCCGGGCGACATCAACATGCCGCGCGTGCAGGCCCGGGCATTCGGCGCGTCCGAGCGTTTCGCGGTGTCGCCGGGGCGCGAACAGGACGGCATCTTCGAGATGCCGGGCGGGCAATCGGGCAATCCCATGTCGCCGTATTTCCTCGCGGGGCATGAAACGTGGGTGCATGGCGACGCGGCGCCGTTCCTGCCGGGCGCACTGGTGCATACGCTGAAGCTCGTACCGGCCAGCGCGCAGCAGGCTGGAAACTGAGGGCTCTCAGCGTCATGGATGTCACGTCCCCCTCGAAATGCGGCGCGCGCGGCGGGTTAGCAGAACTCCGCTGACACCGCTAGAAGCGCTGGCTGATTCTCCCTGTATCCGTTGCCCTCCTACCCTTGGTGGGGGGATTGCATCAAGCTTGGCGCGCTTGCGTCGAGGCTTTCGCTCGCCGTGATACACATAAAGCGGAATCGAATAAGGGGACAGCCATGAGATGGCTCGATCGCATGACGGTGTTCAAAAAGCTGCTGACAGCATGCATCAGCAGATCGGTTTCGCACCCGTGCCGGCAGGTGTGGACAACGCCGAGCTCGTACGCCGCGCCATTGCGGCGAGTGTCGCGTTGGGAGACAGCGTCGCCGCGCTGATCGATTCGCTGCAACGCGAGGCCAAGAGTGCGCAGACCGAAGCCACGGTGCAATTCCAGTACATGCGCACCCTCATCGTGGCGATGCTGCTCGGTGCGGTCGCGACAGGCGCATTGCTGGCCTGGTTGATTTCGCAGCGGCTTTCGCGCCGGCTGGGCTGCGAGCCGGCTCACGCCATGGAAATCGCGGGCCGTATCGCCGCTGGCGATCTTTCGGTATCCATAGCAACGCATGCTGGCGATACGAGCAGCTTGCTGTACGCGCTCGGCGAGATGCGTGCGCAGCTAACCGGCATCGTCGCCGACATTCGCGCGGTCGCGCAAATGGACCAGGTCACGCAGCGAAACGCGGCCTTGGTCGAGCAGGCGGCTGCCGCGGCAAGCTCGATGGCCGATCAGGCGGCGCAGTTGCAGCAGGCGGTGTCGGTTTTCAGATTTGTGGGCGCTTGACGTAAAAGCGGATGCCGCAGCGATCGTTGCGGCATCGGAGCGTCATCGGGAAAGACCGCGTGCGTCGACTGGCCAGATCGCTTCCACGCGATCGCCCCGAAAGCAGAGGTCGCGTGTAAACGCCGCTGGCAACCCGTTCGGGGCGTGCAACCATGCTGCACCAGTATTGCACACGCCGTGGCCGGCCTCCGCGGAGCGCCGGCTTTTGCCGGTAGGACCAAGGTCTGATTGTCCGCATCCGCCACGGCCGCCATGATCTGCGTGTGTTGCTCGCCAGATTCGCTGCTCAGGGGTGCGTGAATGGGGTCTCTGTCCAATTTCGTGAAGCGCGCGTGGCTCGCCGCCGCGGTGCTGCTCGCGGCCGGTTGCGCCCAGCCGTGGCAAAGCATCGAACCGGGCAGCGACCAGTCTGCGTTGATCGCGCGTCTCGGGCCGCCGCGCGAAACCTATAACCTGCCGGACGGCGGCAAACGTCTCATGTGGCCGACCCAGCCGATGGGGTCGACGAACACCGTCGCCGACATCGACGCGAGCGGCAAGGTCGTGAGTGTGCGTCAGGTCATGCAGGAGAGCGAGTTCTATCGGGCGAAAGTCAACGAGTGGACACGCAACGATGTCCTGATCAATTTCGGCCGGCCCGCGGAGACGGCCTACTTTTCGCGCATGCAGCGGGAAGTCTGGTCCTACCGCTACATCGCGAACAACATCGACTACATGATGTTTCACTTCTACTTCGACGATCAGGGCATCTTGCGGCTCACGCAGAAGACGCCCGACCCAATGCGCGACCGGAACCTGAGGCGCGGGTTCTAGACCGGGTTCCGTTTAGAGGCGTGTGTGCGTAACGCCCACGATTCGACGACTCTGCACCGCCTCGCGCGTGCGTGGCTATCGGCTGCGCTACTCGTGCTGCCTGGCGTCTTGCGCGCCATGGAGTTCAATATCTACTGAAGCTTTGCGCGAGCGCCGCTTTCGTTACCGGCTAAGGGCAGAGCAAGGGCATGGATTCGAAACTCGCGCAATGCGTGCGGCCACAAGGCGTGCCTGTTGAAAAGCTGCCAGCTGCGCGTGGCAGAACTCAGGCGGCGCAGCTAGTGGCAATACAGGTCGTTTTCCGCGTTGAACATGTCGAACGCGAGGCTGATTGCCTGATCTTTGCGCACGGTCGCCAGCCAGCGGCTGCGTTGCCACTGCGCCACCGTATTGCCGACAAAGACCGCGCTTGCCGCGTCGCCCGCGCGCGTGGCGATGAACGCCGCCTGCGCAGCGATGGTTCCGGGTAGCGGGCGATAGTAGGACCAGTCCGCCTGCTTGAGCAGCGCCTCGATCACGAATTCGTCGTCGACAAGGGCGGCGCAATCGCCCGCCTGGAACGCCAGCAGCGCATCGAGCGACCGGTCGAATCCGCGCAGGTTCGCGTGGTACTCGCGCGCTGCGCGCCGTGCATAAGGGTTGCCTTGCGATGCGCAAATCGCGCGGCCGCTCAGGTCTCGCCATGTCCGCACGTTGCCATGATCCAGCACGAGCGCCATGCCACGGCCGCTCGAATACGAAGCCGGTGCGAACGCGACCCGCGCGTCGGGCGAGAAATCCAGGCCGGCAATGGCGGCATCGGCTTTGCCCGCCTGCAGCGCGGCACGCGCGGCGGCCGGTTGGGCCAGCAGGAACTGCACAGGCAGCCCTGCGCGGCGAGCGAGGTCCGAAGCGAGCGCCGCCGCGAACGGGTCGGGCGAGCGCAGCGCGCGGTCGACCTTGCCGACATAAAGCGCAGGCGCGGGGCGCGGGGGCACCGCCACGATCAGCACGCCGCGTGCTGCCGCGGCTGCGAAAGGCAGGTCGCTTTCGGCAAGGGCGCGTGGCAACTCGCGGTTCAGCGCCCACGCGAGCAGCGCGAGTAATGCGAGCGCTGCGAACGTGGCCGTTAGCGCGGTGGCGGGCCAGCGCAGGCGCCGCGGAATTGCCGAAGCGTCGAGCTCAGCGTTCCTAGCCATTCTGCGCGAGTCCGACGCGCCAGCGCAGCAGTTGCCGTTCGAGTATCGACAGGCCCTGATTGATCAGCAGTCCAAATATGGCGAGCAGCACGATGCCTGCGTACATATCGGGAATCTGAAACGTCTCCTGCGAATTGAGCGTATAGAAGCCGAGCCCCGAACGTGCCCCGATCATTTCTGCCGCCACCAGCGCCGTAATGCTGTAGGCGCCCGCCAGACGCACGCCTGTGAGGATCTGCGGCAACGCAGCCGGCAGCACGACCTTCGTCGCGATAAAGCGCTGCGAGGCGCCCATCGAGCGCGCGCAGTCGATCAGCACGCGCTCGACCTGTTTCACGCCCGCAATGGTGTTGAGTAGCACCGGCCAGAACGCGGCCCACACGACAATGGCGATCTTCGACGACTCGCCGATGCCGAGAAACAACATGAAAACGGGAAAGAGCGCAAACGCCGACACCTGCCGCAGCAGTTGAAAGACAGGATCGACGACGCGTTCGACGCGCTTGAACCATCCCAGCAGGAAGCCGCATGCAATGCCACCGGCCACGGCAAGCAGCAAACCGCTGATGGAGCGCACGGCGCTCGCACCGATATGCGTCCACGCGTCGCCGTTTTCGAAGAGCCGCGCGATGGCGAGGGCGACTTGTGAAGGCGGGCTCAGGTAAGCCGCGTTGACCACGCCGAGCCGGGGCAGCAACTCCCACAACAGGAGGAAGGCGGCGAGCGCGAGGGAGCGCTCCACGCCTACGTATAGGCGCGCGAAAGATGAAGCTGTGCGCGCGCGCTGAACGCTGTGCGAGGATTCGCGGACCGCGCCCGGGTTGGACATCGAGTCAGACATCGAATCGGACATGATCGGCTCCCGTCAATGCATGGGTTTGCGGCTGTGCGTCGAGTCGCGTGTCGAGTTCCGTGCTGAGGCTCGCCCATGCGCGCTGACGCAGCGCGACGAACGCCGCCGAGTGACGCAGCGCGGCGTCGCGCGGGCGCGGCAGGTCGACGTCGATGATCTCTTTCACGTGTCCGGGGCCGCGCCCAAGAATGGCGATGCGATCGGAGAGAAAGATCGCCTCGTCGATGCTGTGCGTGACGAACACGACGGTCGTGGCGCTTTGCTCCCAGATCGCGAGCAGTTCCTGCTGAAGCAATTCGCGCGTCTGTGCGTCGAGCGCGCCGAACGGCTCGTCCATCAGCAGGATCTCGGGGCCATAAGCGAGCGCACGCGCGATGGCCACGCGCTGGCGCATGCCGCCGGAAAGTTGATGCGGATAGTGATCCGCGAATTCCAGCAGGCCCACGAGGCGCAAGAAGCGTTCGGCCTCGCTGCGCCGCTCGACGCGTTTCATGCCGCGAATTTCGAGTCCCGCCTCCACGTTCTTGCGCACGGTGCGCCACGGAAAGAGCGCGTAGCCCTGAAACACGAAGCCGAGCTTTTGCCGCACGGCGCTCACGGGGTCGCCGTCCACGCGAATATCGCCCGAGGTTGGCAGCGTGAGGCCGGCGAGCACGTTGAGGAAGGTCGACTTGCCGCAGCCGCTCGGGCCCAAAAGCGCCATGAATTCGCCTTCGCGTACGGCGAGATCGAAGCGTTTGAGGACCGTATGGTGCGTGTCCGTTTGCGCGTTGCTATAGGTGAGGGAGAGATCGCGCGCGACGATCTTCTCGCGTAGCGCAGTTGCCGTGCTCACGAGCGTGTTCCGTTCGGCAAGGGCGTCGCGCTAGCCTGGGCCTCGTGCTTCGCGAACGGATTGAAGTCGTTCGTGTAAACATCCTTGACGTTGACCTTGCCCTTCGGAATCTTGCCTGCCGTTTCGAGGATATCGATGTAGTACTGGATGGGCGGCTCCGTGACCACGAGGTCCTTCACGTAGGCATACCGCTCCACGAGCCGAACGTCGATGCCGAGCCGCTCGGCCGTCAGCTTGCGCGCTTCGTCGGGATGCGCATTGACCCAGTTGCCCGCCTTCGCGATGGCCTTGACGAAGTCGCGCACCGCCTGCGGGTGGGCACGGGCAAACGCGCCGTTCACGCTATAGGGCGCCATGCCGCCAAGGCCGTGATCCTCGTCCCAGTCGCTCCACAGCTTGCGCAGTTGCGGATCGGCCTCCGCCGAGCCGGAAAAGGGCGGATGAATGATCGCGACATCCACGTTCTTCGTGACGAGCGCCTGCTCGGACTGATTGTCGGGCACGACGAGCCAGTTCACCTTCGATACATTCACACCGTGTTGCGCCAGATACTTTTTGGTCACGAACTCCGCGCACGCGCCGAAGCTGTTGAACGCTACCGTTTTGCCTTCGAAGTCCTTCGGACCGAGAATGCCCGAATCCTTGCGCACGAAATACTTCATGTGCGGCGCGTCGGGCAGTGTTTCGCCGCCTGCGGAAATGACCTTGATATCGGCGCCGCTGGCAATCGCGGAGATGACGAGCGGCACCATGCGCGTGCCGAAATCGATATCGCCGGTGCCCACGAGCGGAATGATCTGCGGCGCGGAAATCTTGCCGACATATTTGGGCCGCGTGCTCGTGTTGTCGAAGTAGCCGAGCTTGTCGGCGAGATAGACCAGGTCGAACGCGGGATTGTCGGGGTACTTGAAGTAGGTGATTTGCTGCTGCGCCGGCGCTTGTCGGGTCGTGACAGACGCGTCTTGCGCCTGCTCCCCATGCGGCTTGCAACCGCCCTGGAGTACCAGGACCGCAGCGGCGCACGCGGCAAGCAGAACGGTTCCGGCGGAGCGCCGACGGATTTTCGGGGAGAACGCCTTCATGAGCGGAGACTCGGCAACGAGCAGGGTAGTGGATTGACGATGCTCGATGATTGTCGATCTGCAACGATTCCAGGCAAACCAACGAATTATGATTTGCTTAGTTGTTCGTATCGACAATGCGTCAATCCGGCTACTCTGCAGTTGCTTCGAAATATCCGCTGCGGCGGTGGTTTTGCTTTTTGCGTTGATTGGGTGCGAAAGGGGCGGGCCGCACGCCACGCCCCTTTCGAACGCTCAAGGCAGCGAGATCGTCAAATTTGCCGATTGCGGCCCGAGCTTGATGAGTTGCGTATACGGGGCGAGCATGTGCACCGTGTTGTCGCGCAGCCAGGTGCTGAGGCCGAGCCAGGCGAGCAGACCCACCAGCGCGAACACCGCGCCGATGGACCACAGCGGCACCTCGCGTTTGAGGCGGTGCGCAACCTGATCGGGCAGCGGCCAATGCGGCGCGAAGGCCGCGCGCTTGCCCTTGATATGCGCGATCTCGTCGCCCAGGCGCGCCGTGAGATAGGCGAGCTTTTCCGGCCCTTCGAGAATGTACTTGCCCTGGAATCCGAGCAGCAGGCACATATGGAAGACCTCGAGCGACTGCAGCCGCGGCGCGCCTTGTGCGCGACATTCCTCGAGATACTGGAAGAACTTCTCGCCCGCGAGTTGCTCGCCAAAGAGCGCGAGCTGCAAGGGGCGGCGTTCCCACTCGGCGCGAATACGGAACGACGACGCCAGCACCGATTCGTCGAGTGCGGCGCAGAACGCGAACTTGGCCGCGTACACGTCTTCGGCCGCGACGTTCAGTTTTTTCGCGCCGCGCTCGAAATCGCCCAGAAACTGCTGCACGCGCGCGCCGAATTCGCTGGCGTCGCCGGGCTCGCGGCCGTTCTTCAACAGGAACAGCATGAAGAAGCCGTCGTAGAGCAAATCGAGCAGCGAGCGCACCTGGTAAGCGGGCTCCGCGGCAGGCGCGGGGTGATTCACGGGCGGCGCCGCGTCGCCGAAAAGGGAAGGGGCGTTGCTCATGACGTCACCGCGATCAGTTCGAGTTTGAGATCGTTGATGCCCGAGGGCGCATAGACCATGGCCGACTGCGCCTGCACCATGCGCTCATAAAGCGCGCTACGCGCCTCGAACGCGAAATAGCATGCGCCGGGCCGCACGGGAATGGCGGGCGGCACCTGGGGCGTGTAGACGAGCCGCACGCCCGGCATGGCCGAGAGCACGAGCTTGTCGACGTCGTCGGGCGCGCCGACCTTGAAGCGAGCCGGCACGGCCTCGACGAGGTCGACGGCGGGCATGTCTGCCGAAACCGCGAGATAGAAGGTGGTCTTGTCGTCGATCTTGCCCGAATCGAGCCGGCCGATATGGAACGACGGACGCACTTCTTCGAGCGCAATGGCGAAGTATTGCGTGGAGATCACCGTTTCGAGCAGGTCGCGCAGTATCGTATCGAGGCGCGCAAAGCCGGGGCCGGGATCGTCGTGACGGTACGCCGGCAGGTCGGCCAGCGCGTAGCCCTTGGAGAACGTCATGAGCTGGCCCGCGAGGCGCAGCAGCTCGTGAAAGAGCCGCTCGGGGTGAAGCGCCGCATGCTGATAGAGATGTGCGAGCGTGGCGAACGCGCCGCTCGCCGTATGCAGCAGCCAGAACGAGGCGATGTCGCCCGAACGGAACTCGATGATGTTCTTGGTCGGCTCGCGATGAAAGCCGTAGAGCGCATTGACCTTGGCCTGCAGCGCGTCGATGAGGCGGCGCAGACGCTGGTGCAGGAGCGGCGACGCTTCGATGGCGAGACTCGGCGGCACGAAGCTTTCGTCGACCTCGAATCCCGAAGTCGCAGTGCGCCGCACGCGTGCGACGGGCACCGAGAGCAACTGATCGCGCGGCTCGCTGTGCGCGATCAGCTTGACGTTCGTTTTCAGGAACGTCACGTCGGCCTGCGCGGCGTCCGTGTAGTGATCGGCTACGCTCGCCTGCTCGCTCACGTAACGCGTGACGAAGCCGTCGTTGCGATCCGGCGCGTAGTTCGTGCCGGTTTCGCGCATCTGGTGCAGCGCCAGGTAGAACGTGAATTCGTTGATGCCCTCGGGCAGCGTGTCGAGCGCCACGGGCGGCGGCAGGTCGTCGGCCTGCGGCGCGCTGTAGAGCGTGCCGTCCGGAAACACGAGCGCGAGTTCGCTCATGCGCAGCATGTTGCTGCCCAGTGCGTCGTGGTCGAGCCGCGCGGTGCGCACGCCCCAGTTGTACGGCGCAATGGCCTGGATCGATTCGAAGAGGCGCGCTTCGTGATAGGCGTCCTGCCGCTGGAAGTGCTGAGGCCTGAGGAACAGGCCTTCTCCCCAAAGCACTTTCGAGGAATAACTCATGTTAAATCGGCTATATGCGTGATTCGGCCCGTGCCGCTCGCGCCGGCGATCGGCGGACTGAAATTGTTAAATATCCCGCTTGCTCGTTACTCTGCCTGGTGCTTTGCCCTTTATTCACCCGCAAGTCACCGACGAAAGCAGATTCAGCTGCTGCGGCGGTAATCCCTGGTCCGGCGAGATCACCGTGCCGCTCGTGACGGTCATTGCGCAGTTATGCAGGCCGACCATTATGCCGGATTTCTCGGATTTCGCAGGATCGAAGGCGAACTTCCAGCGCTGCATGGCCGGATCGCGGAATAGCGCGACGATGCCGAAGGCTTGCGCCTCGCGTGAAACCTTTTCTGTGGCGTTATATCTCTGGCCAGGAATGAGCGTCACTTCGCGCACGCCGAGCAAGTCGCTGCCCAGCGCGCTCTTTTCTTTTGCGGGGTCGGTGAACGTATCGAACGGCGCCTGCTGGAATGACGTAGGGTCCTTCAGCACGTATAGCCGCACGACGAGCGCAAGCGGCTTGCGGTCGATCGCCGCGTTGAGGTTTTGCGCGGCAAGCAGCGTGATACCGAGGTCGCGCGGGGGTTTCTGGCTGTCCGGCACGTCGGGCTTGCCGATGCCCGCGAGTTGCAAAGCGGCCGACGCCGCACTGCCGAGCGCCGGTACGGCCGCCGCGCAGCCGGCGAGTTGCGCCGCGACGATGAGGATCGATGCGAAACGAATAACACGCGCATTCATTATTTGTTGGCCAGGCGTGAATGCCCGGGGTCCGTTAAGTGTTGATATGCGATCCGGATAATGCTATCCGCATAAAGACGCGTTTAACCCCGCGTGGCGCCGATAAGCGGTTGATTAAGTGATGCGGCAAACTTTTCCGGCTCGCTCGTGTTTTCAATTGCACGAGTGAGAAATTCTTTCCTGTGTGAATTTCTTGTGGCAGTAAACCTCGTGTCAAAGAAGCTATTTAGTGTCGGCGCATTACATTAAGAAGTTGAATTATCAAAATTTGGGCTGTACTATACCCGCGCGCTAGAGCTAAAGCAAAACTCTAGTTCCCTCCCATCGAATTAATAATTACACGCTGGTGAAAGAATGATAAACCGGGTCATTTCAAGGCTCTCCGGGGTGGTGCTGGCATGCGGGGTAATCGCGGGCTGCGCTACGCAGGACCATAATCTCGCGGCATCGCCAGACGCATTCAACAAGGCGCTAGCCGACGCTGATACCGCGGCGAAGGGCGGCGATCAGGATCGCGCGATCGCGCTTTACCAGAAACTCGCCGCTGCGGATCCCACGCGCGAAGAACCGTGGTCGCGCATCGCGCAGATCCAGTTCCAGCAGCAACACTATGGACAAGCCATCGTGGCGGCGCAGGAAGCGCTGCAGCGCGATCAGACCGACCGCGCCGCGAAGAGCGTGCTGGCCGTGGCCGGTTTGCGCGTCGCGACGCAGTCGCTTGGCGAACTGCGCCAGGATGCCTCGCTACAGGGTGATGCGAAGTCCGATGCGCAGGCGCTCGCGAAGCAGTTGCGCGACACGCTCGGCGAGGATTCGCTGTTCCCGCCCGAGCAGGCGGATAAGCCCGCGCTGAAGAAGCGCCGCATCGTTCGCCATGTGCAGAAGCCGGCGGCGAAGCCCGTTGAAACAGCCGAGGCTGCGCCGGCTGCACCGTCCGCGCCCGCAGCCCCCGCGGCTGCGGCTCCTGCGCCCGCGCCCGCCAAAGCGGCGCCGGCCAAAGCGGCGGCAAGCGGTGGTGCGTCCGATCCGTTCAGCGCACTGCGCTGAACCGCACGGCGGTGAATTGCTGACAACAGGTCTTGAACGACTCGAACAGGGGAGCCCTCGATGGCCAAGAAAGAAAGTATTCAGAAGCGCTTGCAGAAAGTGCGGCCGCCGCGCGTCCAGTTGACGTACGAAGTCGAACTCGGCGACGCGATTGAGGTGAAGGAACTGCCGTTCGTAGTCGGCGTGATGGGCGATCTCGCGGGTCAGTCGGAAGTCGAACAGCCGCGGCTGCGCGACCGCAAGTTCGTCAATATCGACCGTGACAATTTCGACGACGTCATGAAGGGCATCGAACCGCGCGCGGCGTTCCAGGTCGAAAACCGCTTAAGCGAGGCGGGCGGCAAGTTCGCCGTGGACTTGCGCTTCCGTTCGATGGCCGACTTCAATCCCGACGAAGTCGTCGCGCAGGTCGAGCCGCTGCGTCGTCTGCTCGAGGCGCGCTCGAAGCTCGCGGACCTGCGCAACAAGCTCGCCGGCAACGACAAGCTCGAAGACCTGCTGAGCGAGGTGCTGGCCAATACGCAGCAATTGCAGGCGCTCGCGGGCAACACGGGCGGCGCTGGCGAAGCGGATCGTGGCGAGCGCAACGAATCCGGCGACGGCAACGAGTCATAAGCGCGAGGGGAGATCGACATGAATCAGCAGACTGGCGCAGTTCGCGCACCGGCCCTGGAAGAAGCCAAGGCCGCGCCCTCGTTGCTCGACGAGATCGTCGAAAAGAGCAAGGTGGCCAAATCCGAATCCGAGCACGCTCGCGCGAAAGACCTCATTGGCGAGCTCGTGCATCAGGTGCTGGAAGGCACCGTGATCGTCTCGAGCAATCTTTCCGCGACGATCGATGCCCGCGTGGCCGAACTCGACCGCCTGATCTCGGCGCAGCTGAGTGCCGTGATGCACGCGCCGGAATTCCAGGGGCTCGAAAGCACCTGGCGCGGCCTCGAGTATCTGTGCAAGGAAAGCAATACCGGCTCGACCATCAAGATCAAGGCGCTGCACGCGCCCAAGCGCGACATCGTGCGCGACTTCAAGACCGCCGTCGAATTCGACCAGAGCGCGCTCTTCAAGAAGATCTACGAAGAAGAGTTCGGCACGTTCGGCGGCGCGCCCTTCGGTGCGCTGATCGGCGACTACGAAGTGACGCGCCAGCCCGAAGACATGTATTTCATCGAGCAGATGTCGCATGTCGCGGCGGCGGCGCATGCGCCGTTCGTCGCATCGGCCTCGCCGGAACTGCTCGGCCTCGAGTCGTTCGCCGACCTTGGCAAGCCGCGCGATCTCGGCAAGGTGTTCGACACCGTCGAATACACGAAGTGGAAGTCGTTCCGCGACGCAGAAGATTCGCGCTACGTGGGTCTCACGCTGCCGCGCTTTCTCGGCCGCCTGCCGTTCAATCCGAAGGACGGCGCGACGGCGGAAGGCTTCAATTTCGTCGAAGACGTGGACGGCACGGATCACGCAAAATACCTGTGGTGTAACGCGGCATGGGCCTTTGCGGCGCGTTTGACCGCGGCGTTCGACGACTTCGGCTGGTGCGCGGCGATTCGCGGCGTGGAGGGCGGCGGCCTCGTGGAAGACCTGCCCACGCATACGTTCAAGACCGACGACGGCGAGATCGCGCTGAAATGCCCGACCGAAATCGCCATCACCGACCGGCGCGAAAAGGAACTGAGCGACCTCGGCTTCATTCCGCTCGTCCATTGCAAGAACTCGGACTACGCTGCGTTCTTTGCCGCACAGTCAGTGCAGAAGCCCAAAAAATATAGTACCGACAACGCGAACGCGAATGCCGTGCTTTCGGCGCAGCTGCAATACATCTTCTCGGTGTCGCGCGTGGCGCACTATCTGAAGGCGATGATGCGCGACAAGATCGGCAGCTTCGCGTCCGCGCAGAACGTCGAAGTGTTCCTGAACCGCTGGATTTCGCAGTACGTGCTGCTCGACGACAACGCCTCGCAGGAACAAAAGGCGCAGTTTCCGTTGCGCGAGGCATCGATCCAGGTCAGCGAGATTCCGGGCAAGCCGGGTTCGTACCGGTCGGTCGCGTTCCTGCGGCCGCACTTCCAGCTCGACGAACTGTCGATTTCGCTGCGGCTCGTGGCGGATCTGCCGAAGCCGGCGAATGCATAAAACCGCGCGAGCGCGCAACTGAGTTGAGCAGGAGCGGTCCGCTATCCAGCGGATCGCACCGGGAAGCAACCCGGGGGCATCGCCCTCGGGCCCGCGTTAGCAAACTACCGTAAACCACCACTCTGGGGAGTCGAGGCGTTATGAAGGACATCTATCTAAAATTCGGCAATCCGGCCATCAAGGGCGAGTCGCAGGACAAGGACCATGCTGGCTGGATCGAAATCGATTCGTGGAATCACTCGATTCTGCAGCCGCGTTCGGCAACGGCCTCGACGGCGGGCGGTCACACGGTCGAGCGCTGCGAGCATGCCGACATGCGCTTCCTGAAGGACATCGACGTGGTGAGCCCGCTGCTCTATCAGCACGCTTCGGGCGGCACGACCTTCGACGAAGTCACGATCGACTTCATGCGCTCGGACGGCGAGGGTAACCGCATCAAGTACCTCGAAATCAAGCTCAAATACGTGATCATTTCCAGCATCACGCCGGAAGTGGTCGGCGAAGGGCTGCCCACGGAGCAGTTTTCGCTGAAGTATGCGGCCGTGCAGTGGAAGTACACGCAGCAGAAGATCGGCGGCAACCAGGGCGGCAATGCGCAAGGCGCATGGAGCCTCACGAAGAACGACAAGACCTACGCGGTCTGACGCGGCGTGCGCTGGCGGCGCGCGCGATCGCGTGCAATGCCTGCGCCGGTTTCATCTGGCTGACCGACTCTATTTGAACCGATGAAGCGTTTCGAGCCAGGACTGCTTGACAAGCTCTTCGACGACGATCCGCATTCGCCGGCACCGGCGGCATTGCGGCAGTTCTCGATCGAAGAGCTCAAGGCGACCGTTGCGCGCGATCTGGAGTCGATCCTGAATTCGCGCATCGCGTTCACCGAGCACGAACTCGCGATGTTGCCCGAGTGCCGCCGTTCGATCCTGACCTACGGGCTGAACGATTTCGCTGGCTTGAGCCTCGCGAGTCATTACGACCGCGCGTTCATCTGCAAGTCGATCCAGCAGGCGATCGAGCGGCACGAGCCGCGTTTGCAGCGCGTAACGGTGACGCTCGAACTGAACGAGCGCTCGACCAACGCACTGTACTTCGCGATTCAGGCGTTGTTAGTGGTGCATCCGGCGCAAGAGCCGGTGAGTTTCGACGCGATGCTGCAGCCATCGACGCTGCAGTATTCGGTCACGCGCGCACGCGCAAAAGCATGACGCGGCCGCGACCGGCGGCGCGCGACATGGCATGACACAAAGGTAGTTTTGGGGGGCGGGAGCGTACCGATGGAAGAGCTGTTGCCGTATTACGAGCGCGAATTGTCGTTCCTGCGGCGTTATTCGCGCGAATTCGCCCAGCGCTACCCGAAGATCGCGGCCCGCCTCGCGATGACAGGCGAGCACTGCGAAGACCCGCACGTCGAGCGGATGATCGAATCGTTCGCGTTGCTCGGCGCGCGCATCAACAAGCGACTCGACGACGACTACCCGGAGTTCACCGAGGCGCTGCTGGAGGTGCTCTACCCGCATTATTTGCGCCCATTCCCCTCGTGCTCGATCGCCCAGTTCGGCGCCGCGGGCGCGCTCGGCAATCTCACCGAGCCGGCCGTGATCGAGCGCGGCACGGAACTGAAGTCCCGGCCGATCCGCGGCGTGCAATGCCGCTTTCGCACCGCCTATGACGTGACACTCGCGCCGATCCGCATTTCGGAGGCGCGCTACGTGCCGACGGCGATCGCACCGAGCGCGACCGTGCTCCCGCCGAATGCAACCGGCGTCCTGTCGATCACGTTCGAGTCGACGTCGCCGCAGTTCGACCTCTCTGCGTGGAGAAGCGGCGGGCTGCGCACGTACCTGCACGGCGAGCAGTCGTTCATCGCGGCGCTCGGCGATTGCCTCTTCGTGCACGCGATCGCCGCGTACGCCGAGCCCGAACGCAATGGCCGCTGGCGTGCGCTCTCCGCGCTGCCGTTCGCGCAAGCCGGCTTCGACGAGGCTGACGCGCTGATCGACTATCCCGCGAAATCGCACCCTGCGTACCGCTTGCTCACGGAGTATTTTGCGTTTCCGGACAAGTTCGATTTCGTCGACTTCGACCTCGCGGCAATGACCGCCGCGGCGGGCCGCTGCCAGCGACTCACGCTTCATATCGTGCTCAAGGACGTGCGCGGCGACTCGCACGTGGCACGGTTGCTCGACGCACTCGCGGCGCATCATCTGCGGCTTTTCTGCACGCCCGTGGTGAACCTCTTCAAGCAGCACGGCGAGCCGATTCGCCTCGATCATCAGGCGGTCTCGTATCCGGTGGTGGCGGAGGGCCGGCGAGCGTTCGCCTATGAAGTTTATTCGATCGACTCCGTGCAACTGGTGCGGCAACGTGCACACGAAGAAACGGTCGTCGAGTTCCGGCCTTTTTATTCGCTGCGGCATGGCGAATCGATGCGGGCCGGCCACTACTGGTTCGCCCGGCGCGACGAAGCCGTCGCGCAAAAGAGTCCGGGCTACGAAACCGAAATCTCGATCGTCGATATCGACTTCGAAGTCGATACCGAGCAAAACGAAACATTGAGCCTCGATCTGACCTGTACCAACCGCGATTTGCCCACTGCGCTCGCGACCGGGCTCGAAGGCGGCGATCTGTTTCTGGAGGGCGGCGCGATGGCGAGCAGCATCGCGCTCCTGATGCGGCCGACGCCGTGCGTGCGCTTCGAGCGCCGCCAGGCCGCGCACTGGCGGCTCATTTCGCATCTCGCGCTCAATCACGTCTCGCTCGTGAACCACGGCGCCACGACGCTCAAGGAGATGCTCGCGCTCTATGACCTGCGGCGCACGGCGGTTTCGGCGCGGCACGTGGACGGCATCGTCGACGTCGAGCAGCGCGCCGCCGTGCAATGGCTGCCCGGCAAGCCGTTCGCGACCTTTGTGCGCGGCATCGAAATCCGCCTGACCGTCGATGAGGATCACTTCGTCGGCACGAGCCTCGGAACGTTCGTACGCGTCATCGACGTGTTTTTCGGGCTTTACGTGCACATCAACAGCTTCGTGCAACTGGTCGTCGTTTCGCGGCGCACCGGCGAGGAGATCATGCGATGCAGCCCCCGCAGCGGCGAATCGATTCTGGCGTAATCGAGCGGCTGCTCGATGAGCCGCACCGCTTTGGTTTTTTCCAGGCGGTGCGCCTGCTTGAACGCTGGTTCGTCGACAAGGCCGGCGCGCGGCAGCGTGACGTGCTCCCACAGCGTATCGGCTTTCGCAACACGCTGTCGCTCGCGTTTCCTGCCAGCGAGATCGCGGGTGCCGTGTCTTATGACGCGGCTGGCGCGCCGCTGGCCGATGCCGGCCAGCGCACGGCGGCGCTCGATGCAGGCGAACTCGAACGCGTGGATCTCACGCCCGCGTTCTTCGGGCTGCTGGGCGCGCAAGGCGCGCTGCCGCTGAACTACACCGAGCAGATCGTCGCGCGCGAGCAATTGCGGCGCGACCGCGCGGCACGCGAGTTTTTCGACGTGTTCTCGAACCGCGCCACGGCGCTGTTCTATTCGGCGTGGAAAAAGTACCGGCTGCCGTTGCACTACGAACTCGATCGCGACGAACGCTATCTGCCACTGCTGCTCGCGCTTGCGGGCGTGGCCAACGACGCGTCGCGCGAGAGCCTGCAGGACGGCGGCGGCGCGCTCTTCGACGAGGCGATCGCGGGGCATGCGGTGGCCGCGCGTCATCAGCCGGTTTCCGCCGCGTATCTGCGCCAGACGCTCTCCGACTATTTCGGCGTGCCCGTGCAGGTCGAGCAGTTCGTGGGCAAGTGGTACGACGTGCCGCCCGACCAGCTTTCCATGCTCGGCCAGCGCAACGTGATGCTCGGTGCAACGGCGCTTGCGGGCGAGCGCGTCTGGCAGCGCGACATGCGTGCGCGCCTGGTGATCGGGCCGCTTTCGAAGGCCGACTATGAGGCTTTCCTGCCGGGCGCGGAACACGCGCTCGCGCTCGAACGCATGCTCACGCTGCTCGCGCGCGTGACGCTCGAATACGAGGTGCTGCTGGTGCTGCGCCGCGAGGAAGTCGGGTCGAGCCGCCTGGGCGCCGGCGCGCGTCTGGGCTGGGATGCTTTCCTTTGCACGCACGAAGCCGACCGCGAGCGCCGCGACGCACGCTACGAACTGCACGTCATTCATTGAATACACGAGACCCGAGGCCGGACCGGACGACATGAGCACGCCCCTGAAAACCCTGATCGCGAAGCTGAACACGACTTGCCGGCTGGCTACCGAGCGTGCGGCCAGTGCGTGCCTGTCGCGCGGGCACTACGAAGTGGACCTCGAACATGTGCTCCTCGCGCTGCTCGAGGAACCGGCCAGCGACCTCGTATGCGTGCTGCGTGCGTCGCGCGTCGATGCGCATGCGCTGCGTGCGGATCTGGAACGCGAACTGCAACGCCTCAAGACGGGCAACACGCGCACACCGGTGTTCTCCCCGCATCTGATCGCGCTGTTCGAGCAGGCCTGGCTGATCGCGTCGCTCGACTCGCAGATCGGGCGCATCCGTTCCGGTCATCTGCTGCTCGCGCTCTTGAGCGCGCCCGATCTTGCGCAGTTCGCGCAGCGCATATCGACGCGTTTCGCTGAGATTCCTGTCGGCGAACTCAAGCATCGTTTTGATGAAGTGACGCTCGGTTCGGTCGAGGTCGAGCCTGTCGAAGGCGCGGCAGAAGCTGGTGGCGAGGTCGGAAGCGCAACAAGTGTCGCTGCGTCGAAAACGCCCGCTCTCGATACCTACACGACTGACCTGACCCAGCGTGCGCGCGAAGGGTTTGTCGACCCGGTGATCGGGCGCGAAGCGGAGATCCGCCAGACGATCGATATCTTGATGCGCCGCCGCCAGAACAACCCGATCCTCACCGGCGAGCCGGGCGTGGGCAAGACGGCCGTGGTGGAAGGGCTCGCACTGCGCATCGCCGCGGGCGATGTGCCAGAGGCGCTGAGCGGCGTTGCGCTGCGCGTGCTGGACATGGGGTTGCTGCAGGCCGGCGCGAGCGTGAAGGGCGAGTTCGAGAACCGTCTGAAAAGCGTGATCGACGAGGTCAAGAAGAGTGCGCAGCCCATTGTGCTCTTCATCGACGAGGCGCATACGATCATCGGCGCAGGCGGTCAGGCCGGCCAGAACGATGCGGCGAACCTGCTCAAGCCCGCGCTCGCGCGTGGCGAGCTGCGCACGATCGCCGCGACGACGTGGAGCGAGTACAAGCGTTACTTCGAGAAAGATGCGGCACTGGCGCGGCGTTTTCAGGTGGTCAAGATCGAGGAGCCCGACGAAACGCTCGCGGCGGCCATGCTGCGCGGCATGGTGGGGCTCATGGAGCGCCACTTCGACGTGCGCATTCTCGACGAGGCGATTACCGAGGCCGTGCGGCTTTCCCACCGGTATATCAGCGCGCGGCAACTGCCCGATAAGGCCGTGAGCGTGCTCGATACCGCGTGCGCCAGAGTGGCGCTCGCGCAGGGCGCGACGCCTGGTGCGATCGATGACGGCAAGAAGCGCATCGAACGTATCGAAGCGGAGATCGCCTCGCTCGAGCGGGAAACCGTGCATGGCGCCGAGCATGAGGGGCGCCTCGTGGCGCTGCGCGAGGCGCGGGACACTGCCGCTCGCGAACTGGCAGAAAGCGAGGCGCGCCACGCCGAGGAGCGCGAACTCGTGGCGCAGATCACGAAACTGCGCGGCCAGATCGACGCGGCGCGCGAAGACAGTACGTCATCCGAACGAATGCGCGAAGCCGATGCCGCGCGCGAATCGTTGCCGCCGCTCATCGCGCGCCTGCACGCGCTGCAGGAGAACGCGCCGATGGTGCCGCTGCAGGTCGACGCACACGTGGTGGCGGAAATCGTCGCGTCATGGACCGGGATTCCGCTGGGCCGCATGGTGAAGGACGAGATCCAGACCATGCTGAATCTTCATCCGCTGCTGGCCGAGCGCGTGATCGGCCAGGATCATGCGCTAGAAGCCATCGCGCAGCGCGTGCGCACGGCGGGCGCGAATCTGGAGGACCCGAACAAGCCACGTGGCGTCTTCATGTTCGTGGGACCGTCCGGCGTGGGCAAGACGGAGACGGCGCTCGCATTGGCCGACATTCTGTACGGCGGCGAGCGCAAGCTCATCACCATCAACATGAGCGAGTATCAGGAGGCGCACAGCGTATCGGGCCTGAAGGGCTCGCCGCCCGGCTATGTAGGCTATGGCGAGGGTGGCGTGCTGACCGAGGCGGTGCGCCGGAACCCGTATTCGGTCGTGCTGCTCGATGAAGTGGAAAAGGCCCATCCCGACGTGCTGGAAATGTTCTTTCAGGTCTTCGACAAAGGCACGATGGACGACGCCGAAGGCCGTGCGATCGACTTTCGCAATACGCTCATCATCCTCACGTCGAATGTGGGCTCGACTGCGGTCATGCAGGCCTGCCTGAACAAGTCCGTTGAAGAACTGCCTGACGCTGAAGCGCTGGCAGAGTTGCTGCGCCCGCAACTGTACAAGTCGTTCAAGCCCGCTTTCCTCGGCCGCATGAAAGTCGTGCCGTACTACCCGATTTCCGACGACGTGCTCGCGGAGATCATCGAGCTGAAGCTCGAGCGCATTCGCCGCCGCGTCGAGGCAAACCACGGCGCCACATTCGAATGGGACGAGTCACTCGTCGATGCGGTGCTTGCGCGATGTACCGAAGTCGATTCGGGCGCGCGCAACGTCGATCACATTCTGAACGGCACGCTCTTGCCGGAACTCGCACAGCAGGTTCTGGAGCGCATCGCGCAGGGCACGTCGCTCGCGCGCGTGAGCGTGCGCGCCGATGATGCGCGTGAGTTCAAGTACGCGGTGCAATGACCATGACGTTGATACGCGACCCCCATGCTTCGCTCGAAGCCCGACGCCTTAGCCCTTCTGTAGAACGCCATGTCGACTGACACGACCGCGCTGCTAGCGCCCATTAATGAAGCGTCGCCGTGCGGCGCCGACCTGCTGTTTTCGGCGGATTTCGACGCGATCCAGCATGCACGCCGCTTCGATGACCCGTCGCTCGACCAGGGCGAGTGGATCACCGAGATCAAGGAAGCCGACTGGCCTTTCGTCGTCGAACGCTGCACGGCGTTGCTGCGCACGCAGACGAAGGACTTGCGGCTCGCCGTGTGGCTTACCGAGGCGCTCGCGATTCAGGAGGGCGTGCCGGGGCTCACGCAGGGCTATGCGCTCCTGAGCGGACTGGTCGAGCAGTATTGGGAGCAGGTGCATCCGCTACCGGAAGGTGACGATACCGAGTACCGCCTCGGCAATGTCGCGTGGCTTGCGGGCCGCACGGCGGAATTGCTGCGTTCGGTGCCGCTCACGCAGTCGGGTGTGGCTTTCAGCGCGATCGATTGGGATGTCGCGATGCACGTCGCGCAGGCCGTCAAGCGCGATCCGGATCACGCAGACGATATCGCGCGCGGCAAGCCTTCGGTGGAGCAGATCGACGCCTCGAAGCGGGCCACGCCGGCTTCGTTCTATCGAACGTTGCTCACGCAGTTGAAAGCATTCGAAGCCTCTCTCGCTGCGCTCGATATGGTGCTCGAGGCGCGAGCCGGTGATGCGGCGCCGAGCTTCCGGCAAGCGCGCGAGGCCAACGAGAGCGTGTATGGACTTGCGGAGCGGTTCGCGCGTGACGTGGGCGTGAACCTGAATGCGGAGGCCTTGGAGCCTGCCGTGCAGCCGGCCGCTTCGCCCGTGGCTGTCGAACGCGCGGAACCAAGCTTCAAGACACCTTTGGCCGTTGAGGACACCATGGCGAATCCGATTCGAATGCCGGTACGCGCGTACGCGGGCATACAGAGCCGTGCCGAAGCCGTTGCGCAACTGCGCGCGGTTGCTGTCTTCTTTCGCGAGACCGAACCGCATAGCCCCGCCGCCTATCTCGCGGACAAGGCGGCGGAATGGGCGGAAATGCCGCTGCACAAGTGGCTTTCGTCCGTGGTGAAAGACGATGGCACGCTCGCGCAGATTCGCGAGATGCTGGGTGTGAAGACCGATGATGCGGGTTGAGCATGAATCTCACTGAACTTGTTCAGGTCATTCAGGGCGGTCTGATCCAGCAGGACCGCCTGATCAAGACCGATATTCCAGCCTTGCCGGATAGTGCGCTCGTGCCGCGCAGGGCGGTTCTTTGTTCGGAGCTGGGGCGCGATTTCAGTGGCACGCTCGATCTGGTGTCCACGGCGGGCGACATCGAACTCAAGAAGCTCATCGCGCAGCCAATGACGCTGTGGATTCAGCAGGCGGACAAGTCCTATCTCCCGGTCAACGGCTATATTCATACGGCCCGAAGGCTCGGCGCGGACGGCAGCTTCACGAGTTACCAGCTGACCTACGCCTCATGGATGCACTTTCTTAGGTTCCGCAGCGACATGCGGTACTGGCAGGACAAGAGCGCCGACGCCATCATCACCGACGTATTCAATGAGCATCCGCAAGCGCGCGGCCAGTTCCAGTTCGCCTTGAGCAAGCCGCTGCCGCAACGCTCGTATTGTCGCCAGAGTGAAACCGACTGGAACTTTGTTCACCGGTTGATGGAAGAAGAAGGTCTGTTCGGCTTCTGGCGGCAGGCCAAGGACGGCAAGTCACATACGTTGGTCGTGACCGACGACATTCATTCGCTCGACGAGGTGTCGCCTAATCCGGTTACGTTCTACCGGTCCGGCACTGGCAGCGAAACGGACGCCTTTACGCAGTGGTCGGGCTCGCGCACGTTGCAAAGCACCGTGCACACGACGCGCACTTTCGACTACAAGACGCCGTCGTCCGCGGTCAATCCCAAAGGGACAACGCTGCCGACGATGGCGAACCAGGGGAATCTGCCCGAGCAAGCTGAGGTCTACGAATATACCGGTGCATATACATACTCGGACCAGACTCGTGGCGAACACCTTTCAAGAGTTCATCTGGAAGAATGGGAGTCGCGTGCCAAACGGTTCTATGCGGCGGGTGGCGTTCGCGGTATGGATGCGGGACTGCGCTTCGAACTGACCGGTCACCCGGAGCACGATCACGATCCGGCGGGCCAGCGGGAATTCGCGGCAATCAAGGTGCGCCGGTACATCGAGAACAACCTGCCGCTTTCGGACCACGAAGCGAGCTTTCCGCACAGCTTGCAGAACGAACTGGCGAGGGCCAAATCCGGGCACACCGGAGAAACTGTTACCCAGGAAGACGGTTCCGCAGGTTTTTATCTGGTCGAAGTCGAAGCGCAGCGCGTGACGGTTCCGTACCGCAGCCCGTTCGGGCACAAGAAGCCAGAAATGCACCTGGAGACGGCTATCGTCGTCGGTCCGCAGGGCGAAGAGGTCTACACGGACGAACTGAACCGCGTGAAGGTGATGTTCATCTGGGACCGGCAGAATTCTGGAGATGCGGGCGCTTCGTGCTGGGTGCGGGTCGCGCAGTCGGATACGGGGGGCGGTTACGGTAGCGTTCACGTTCCTCGAGTTGGCGAGGAAGTGCTGATCGGGTATGTGGGCGGAGATTGCGATCGGCCCATCGTCCTGCATCGCGTCTACAACGGGAGTGTCCAGCCGCAGTGGCACAGCAACGGTATTCTCTCGGGCTACCGGTCGAAGGAGTATTCGGGTTCCGGCTTTAATGAAATGGTGCTCGACGATGCGACGGGGCAGAATCGGGCGAGGTTGTACAGCAGTACGGGGAACAGTGTGCTTCATCTGGGGTATCTGATCGACCAGAGCGGAAATACGCGCGGTTCATACCTTGGATCAGGATTCGATCTGAAGACGGATTCGTACGGTGCGGTGCGTGCTTCGCAGGGGCTGTACGTCACGACGCATCCTAAACAGGCTGGCAGCCAGCAACTGGACGTGAGCGAGGCCAGACAGCAACTCATGGGCGCCAAGAGCGTGGTTGAGTCGATGTCGCAGGCTAGCGAGGCGCATCAGGTGGAGAGTCTCAGTGACGGGCACGATGCGCTCAAGTCCTTTACCGATGCGACACAGAGCAGTGCGCAGGGTGGGGCATCGTCTGGTGGTAGAACGGCTGGAGGTGGCACCGGCAATGCGAACGCGTTCAAGTCGCCTGTGATGCTGGTTGCGAGTCCGTCCGGTATTGCGCTGTCGACGCAAAAGTCAGTGCACTTGGCGAGTGATCAGCAGACTAACCTGGTTAGTGGACAGAGCACGTTCATCGCCAGCGGGAAATCGCTTGTAGCCAGCGCTGCCGAGAAGATCAGTCTGTTCGTGCAGAACGCGGGGATGAAACTGTTTGCGGCTAAGGGCAAGGTCGAAGTTCAGGCGCACTCGGACAACATCGAGTTGACTGCACAGAAGACGGTCAAGGTGCTTTCCGCGACAGAGAATATCGAAGCCGCCGCGAAACAGGAAATCCTGCTGACGTCAGGCGGGGCCTATATCCGCATCAAGGATGGCAACATAGAAATTCATGCTCCTGGGAAGATCGATATCAAGGGTGCGCAGCATTCGTTCGCGGGACCTACGCAAGCGAATTATCCGATCCCAGCGTTGCCGATACCTGTTGACGTACAACGGTATAGCAACCTCCTCGACCTTTCTGGACTTGACGTTGTTTCCGAAGATTACGCGCATTTGTGGGCGAACGCGCCTTATTACGTTGCGGATCAACAAGGAACAGTTATAGCAAGCGGTGTAACCGACCAATTCGGGGTGGGAAGCCGCTTTTTTACCAGAGAGTCTCAGCAGGTAGACGTGTGGGTAGAAAGTGAGAAATGGCGTGTCTCCGAGGAGGAGCACCTATCTGATGATCAGGCATTGCGAGGTCAAGCATGACCAATGAGGATGGCAACTACGTCGTTCAACCCGGCGACACGTTGAGTGGGATCGCTCAGCAAAAAGGTGTAACCTGGCAGGCCATCGCACAAGCGAACTGTATAGGCGACCCTCGTGCGTTGCGTGCGGGACAGACGCTCAAGATTCCGAAGCGAAAATCTGGGAAGGTGCGTGCGCATGTACTGGATGCCGATCATAATCCGCTCGGGAACGTCTCTTATCGTATCAAGGGCGCCGACCGCGAAGTGTCTGGCAAGACGGGAGCCGGTGGGCAAACAGAGGACTTTTGGCCGTCGACCCAAGACGAAACGATTGAGTTCCTCATTCAAAAGCTGAACGGTGAGTGGAAGATTGTCCATGTAACAATGTCGTCGATGAACGACAAGCTTATTACGCTTGTGAGTCCTCGGCTCAAGTTAACCGCACAGACAGTCCTCCATCCAAAAAATGCAGCTGTGTCTGAATATGGCGCGAAATCAGGTCCTAAGGCGGCACCATTAGGAAGCCAGACCTCATCGAGGTTTGCACCCGATAAAGGTGTCAAGACCAAACTGGAAGAGGACAAGAACGGCGCTTCAGTCTTGAAGGCGACCAGCGATGATGCGTCTCTTGATGAATTTCTTGACAAGTATACCGGCGATCCGATTTGCGAAGATGACTATAAGGCGGCTGCTAAATCGCTGAGCTGCAACGTCAACGCCGTAAAAGCAGTCCATGAGACGGAGGTCGGTTCGGGGAGCTTTACTATTGTGGATGGGCGCACCGTCCCCAAGATTCTTTACGAGCGGCATTATTTTTATCGGCTATCTGGAAAGAAGTATTGGGACACAAATCCCGATCTTTCTTATCCCGTGGGCTACTATCGCCTGAAAAAGAAGTACTACAAGAAATCCGAGACGCTGACCAAAACAGACGGGACGGCCGCTGCCGTCGATGTTTGGGTGCGATATGACGACAAGGATAAATCTCACGCTGCGGGAGCAGAAACGGGCAAACAATTGCTGCGTGAAGGAGTGCTCCTTGACGATCGGGATTTTTATAAGGATAGCTATCGCCGACTGAGAAAGGCGTTTCGACTCGATGACACAGCGGCACTGGAGTCATGTTCCTGGGGAGCGTTCCAGATTATGGGCTCCAACTACAAAACGCTAGGGTATGACTCAGTACAAGCCATGGTGAGAGCCCTTTCCCGATCTGAAAAAGCGCATCTTGACGGATTTGTGAATTTTGTCAAGGCCGATCCGGTACTATTGAAGGCCATCCAGAAGGAAGAGTTTACCAAATTTGCATCCCGTTACAACGGACCATCGTATGCCGAGAACGACTATGATGGAAAGATGAAGAGAAATTTTGACGCACTGCAGAAGGCGGACGCAAAGCGCAATGCGCAGGAGGGCAAGTGAAAGTAACCAGGGTAAAGACGATCGGCATGGCTTTGATCATGCTGTCTGCATTCAACGTTGCCCGCAGTGAAGAACAATCAGGTGCGTACACGCTTCGGACAGTGGCTGGAACGCAGCTTGACTACAGGAAGTTGTTCTTGTCTTTCGACGGCGATCGGGTCTCTGGTTTTTTTGATAATCCGTTCACTCAGCCCGCATCAAACGACCCCGACGCAAATCCAACTTGTCGCTTTTTTCTCACAGGCAAGCTGTCGTCTGCCGGCGAGGTGAAACTCGATACCTGGTATCCCACGGAACGCGGCAAGGCCGATGAGACGGGCGCGTCTGTTGCCCTGAAGAAACGGTCTGACGGTACCTGGATTGCCACCTTGTCCGGCGCGTTACCCAATTGCGACGTGCCGACTATTGCGACGGGCGATTTTCTGAAACTGGATACGCCACAACCGTGGCGCGTCATCAACTACGTTGCAGTCCCGAAATCAATTCTTTATTCCGCGCCGGCAGACAGTAGCAGGACAAAGGCCTATCTCGTTCGACTAGATCCTGTGGCCGTGCTTGAAACGCGTTCCAGCTGGTCCAGAATCGACTACCTCGGTAAGGGAGGGGGCCTCGTGCGATGGGTGAAATCTTCCGACCTCTCCGTACGATTAGGACAGTAGGGCTGCCTCGCAAGGAATCCAATTGACCCGTGAGACATTCTGCCGATGTTGCACGAGTATCCAGTGCTAGTGCGTCAGGAATCGTCTCTATCCGTCGTTGCCAACTACAGAACGCGCTAACACATGCGACGCTATTTGATTGCTTTTTTAGCGGCCACGATGCTCGCAGCATTCGCCTCTGGATGCCGGGCCGCCGGGTCAAACTTGAAATCGATTGCTCGATCAGATCCGTGATGTCCAGTTTATCGTGCTATTTGGCGTCAAGCCGGGATGAACCGTGCCACGTTACCGGATACTTCATCACGACAAGGCCGCCGCGAACGGAACGGGAGTCGCGACGCCACAACCCGTCGGCGCCGATGGGACTGCTGCCTCAACATCGCAAACGCCTGCGGAGGATTCATCTACCGACACTCAGATGTCAACGGACTCCGATTCTCCACCGAAAATGCAATACAGGTTTGTCGGTTTGGACGGTAGCCCGATTAGTGGCCTGACTTACCGCGTGCAGTCCGATAGTGCGACAGTTGATTGTTCCACCGGCGAGGACGGCAGTTCCAGGGGCAATCCGCTAGCGTCGTGGATACCGCGGCCACTGCGAGAAAGAATAGTGGAAGAAGTCAGCCTGGTCATATCGACATTCGGACGTATCATCACTATGATAGTGATTTCAAGCGCAACTACCTTTGCGTGGGCGGCAGGAACACCCAAACGATCCATCGAACTATGGCAATGGGGCTCGACCAAAGATTACACAGCCTGTCCGTATTCTGCAGGCAAGCCCGTCGCGGGTGCGCGTGCGGGTCGACTGGACAGAGATCGTTAAAGGTGGCGCGAGCTACTACGGAATCGGCCGGACGGATCTGATTCTCGTAAAGGAAACAGGTTCGTGGCGGATCGACGACGCGTATGCTTTCGGTGCGCCAAGCGGATCGCCAAAACAATTCGACATGTTGATCGATGGCTTCGACGGGTTGCCCGGGATAGTTCACCTTCGACAGGACGCACCGTAATAACCGCCGCAGTTTGCTTCCGAGAGAAGGCCGTCCAACGCTTCCTGATACTCAACGGCGACAAGACTACGGCGAGCGGGGCAGTAGTGGCAATGTCAACCACGATTCAACTCGAAGGTCATGACATTGCTCACGAAGGCGATGACGTGCAATGCCCCGCACGCAACACCGCGGGCAAAATCAAGTGCGATTGACCTCGTCGAGTGACGACGGCGTCAGATGCCCGGCATGCGGCGTTGAGCGACGATCTCTGCGTCTGTTAATCTAATCCGCCGCCGAAGCTTGTGGCTTCGCAGCAGTCGATGTCAGTCGACGCATAGCGCTCAGCGCCCGTCGCCGTCATCAGCCGCGGCAATCCTCCCTCGTAGAAGAGGTAGTCCTTCACGGTTTTGGCGTGCATTCGATCATGACGGGTATCCACTGGAAGAAAGCAAAGACATGCCACGAAGACAGTCGATAGCAACGCTGCAGACGGCACCCAAGGATTCGCTGCGGGACATGGTGAGAACAGTCGCACCGATGAGCCTGCTCTTGCCTTGGTACCGGCGTTTCATATGCCGCCTATGCCGACGATCTTGCGGTCTCTGGGTGGCCGTGGAAATTCGCGATGCTCGTCACTTTGACGTGCTCTTTCTCGCCCTTCATGATCTACATGATGTACCGCCGCACGAACTTGCTGTGGGTGTGTGGGCTGGTCCAGTCGATCGGCATATTCGCGGTCTATTTCTTTTTCGGCATTTTTGCGTACTTTTACTATTTCATCTTTGCGCCACTGCATCCGGTGGTTAAATGGCCAGGGCTTCTGGGTGGCATCGCATTGACGTTGTACTGGCTGATCATCATCAAACGAAGCGTCCTTCATACAATCACGACAACTTCTTTTGTCGACCGCGCTTTTATCGATCAAGGGTCCAATCTCGGCTTTCAGATTCAGCCAGGAATGATGTTGTTCGATCAACTCCACAATGAGCGCTTGCCTTTCCCGAAGATTTATTACTGGATCGTCTGCGGTGTTGCGCCGTTTTGCCTTATTCTGAGCCGACTCCTGAGTTCCAGCTTTGGAACGAACGGTGTCCTTTTTTTTCTGGCGGTGTTGGGCATGCCGGTGTCGCTGTGGTTTTGGGGGGCTGCTGGTTCGCATCGTTGTCGTGATGGTCATTTTGCCGAGACAACTCGCGAAGGATCGCCGAAAGCCCGTACTAGTGGCTGAGTAGCTCAGTATCTGCAAATGTAATTCGCCGCGATACGACCGTGATTCACGCAAAGACCGCGCTTTGGAACGTAGTGAAGAAGACGATTCCGCTAACGCTGTTCGTCAATGTCGTTTCGATCACCATCGCCTTTGGTTTTTACGCGCTGGCGTTTCGTGTGTCGCTAGCGCCTTTCTGGATAGCTACGGCGATGTTGATAATTGCCGTCGTGGGACCATGCGTCATTGTTTTGATCGACAGAGGTCAATCGAGGCTCGTTTCACTGGGGCTCGCGAATATGATCATGGTGACGGCGTTTTACTTCTTTTTTGGCGTCGTTTTCTTCTTTTTCTACCTTATGTTCGCGCCGCTGCCTCTGTACGCACACGCTGTTGGTCTCGCGCTCGGTATCACGCTGACCGGCTACTGGATGGCAGTTACCGCCCGCGATGTCGACAGGGCGCTAGCGACCTCGCGCTTCGTTCAGCAGGCATTTGAGGACTAAGGTAGTGTCTTTCAGTATCGGCTGCAAAGTATCGCCAAGCTGGAGGCGGTGTTGAGTTCACGCAGCCCCTCTGGAAAGTTGCACATGTACCTGGTGCTGTTGATTGCACCTCTGTCGCTCGTGATCGTGCGCATTCTGACGCCAGTTTTTGGTTCGCACGGCCCGATCCTGCTGAGCGCGCCCTGATTCTATTTCCCGTTTCGCAATGGATTGCCGGACTCGGCGTCAGGCAGTATATCGTGATGATACGTTTGCCCAGGATGCTGGAACGCACGCAAGGGAAATCAGTCGTCTTTGTTAGTGATGACGTTCACTAATGCGCACAGACGCCGAAACCGTCGCGTTGCAGCAGGTCATATCGATCGACGCGTGATTGTCAGTTGAACCCATTTGTCGTCAAACTAGAGTGAACCATGCCGCGTTACTTGATACTTCAAGGCGACAGGACCACCACAAACGGTACGGTGGTCGCCACGCCAACCTCAATCGAGTTCGAAGGACGTGACGTTGCCCACGAAGGCGATGATGTGCAATGCCCCGCATGCAACACCACGGGCAAAATCAAATGCGATGGACCGCGTCAGGTGATGACCGCGCCCGATGGACGACATGCGGCATTGAGCGATGACCTCTGTATTTGCAAATGCGATCCGCCGCCGAAGCTTGTGGCATCGCAGCAGTCCATGTCCGTCGATGCATGATGTATGACGCTGCGTTCAACACCTTAACCCGCCGCTTGCTCGTCGGTTTGCTGTCCGTATTGCCGCTCGCCGCTTGCTCGGAGCGGCCGATGAACATCGACGTCTCAATCTACAACTACTGGCCCCGCGCGATCTACGATGTCGCGGTCAACGGTCAATACGCAGGTGGTGCTTATATGGCCTATCACCCAGGCGGTGCGGGTGGCTCGACCGTCTGCTGCGTGAAGGTGAAGCCTGGCCCGATTTCGATCGATTATTCGCTGGGAGGGCCAGAGGGCGCCCCAAGATTAGGCGAAAGAATCCATGCAACCGCCGTCTTGCGGGAATTGCCGGGAGATTCCAGCGTACTCACGGTGCATGTGTATCCAAATGAAACCGCCGTGGCTGAGGTATCCAAAGAATACGTCGATGAACGCCCAGCGCCGGAAGAGAAAAGACAGTGAGTTCGCCTTCCCGTCCCCCTACAACCCCGCCCGAAACTCAATCCGCCGATTCCTTGCCCGCCCATCACTCGTATCGTTCGAAGCAATCGGCTGGTCAGGACCCACACCAGTCGCCGTCATCTGTTGCGGCGAGATCCCCTTGCCGACGAGATACCCTTTAACAGCATCGGCACGCGCCTGGCTCAGCGCAATGTTTGAAGTGCGATTACCCGAGTTGTCCGTATGCCCGATGATCGCCACAGTACGCGTATTCATCTTCGCAAGCACGGCCGCCATCTGATCAAGAATCGCCCGGCCTTGCGGCGTGAGCGTCGCACTGCCCGTTTCGAATTCGATCGTGCGATTCGCGAGCGTCTGGTCGAGCAGCCCCTGCTCGGACGCGCTCACGCGCAACCCATTGCGGATCGTATAGGTCGGATTGAGCGCGGTGGCCATGTCGCTCGCGATCTGGTGGCGCGTGGCCTCGTTGCCCACCTCGCCGCGCATGTCGATCTGCGTGCCGTCGATCTTCAGTTGTCCTTTATGGATCTGCTTGAGCTGCGCGTTGAGCAGCTTCTGCACGTTATCCGACCAGTTAGGCGGCGTCGCTACGTCGCCCACTTCAATCTGATCCACGACGTTCGCCGCGCCATAGGTCTCGCGCAGACGAGAGAGCACAGCCGCGTGCGTGGCTTCGTCGGGCACCTTGCCGCCTGCCACGACCTGGCCGGGCGCCGTATCGACAGGCGCGGGCGTGGACGTGGCGGTCGAGCGGGGAACAGTATCAGCCGTAGAGGCCGCCGGGTTCGCCGCAGGAAGCTCAGTCGTGCTGACCTGCGCGCCGCTGTTGTTCACGGGCGTGACGCGAGCAGGGCTCGCATCGTCGGCCCACGCGTTCGAGCCAGCGAATCCCAACACGCCAGCCGCGAGCGCCGCAGCCATCGCCGTACGCACAGGAGCGCGCGCCTGTTTATCCGCGCCGAGCATGCCCAGCCTCCCCAACGAACGCTTCCTGGAACGTGTCGATCGCAAGACGCAGCGACAGTTGCGGCTGATCGAGGTAGCTGACGAGTTTGCTGATGCCATGGTCGCTTTGTGCGTGACCGTCGATCCATTCGGGATCGTCGATATCGATGTTGTGGGCGGCGTAGGTTTGCGGATCAACCACGCTGTGCAGGGTCCGGGCCGATGCGCCGTTGAAGCCGACGATGAGCCGCTCGCGCTGCGCGATGGTGCCGATGAAGATAGCGAGTTCGAAGTCCGCCTTCGAAACGAACGGCGCGATCAGCTCCAGCCAGAATGCGGCCACGAGGCTGCGGTAGAACGGGTCGACCGGCAGCGGCAGCGTGAGGCCGCGCTCCAGATGCGAGGAGCCGCTCGTCATCACTGGTCGCAGGAGCGAGCCGAGCGCGAGCATCGCGCCGCGCAGGCGCACGGGGTGGCCGCTCGCGAGCAGCATCCGCTCGAGGCCTTCGAGCGTCTGGTGTTCGACGAAGTCGTTGAAGGTGCCGTCGTGCGGGTTGCCCACGCCGCCCACATCCACGGGAACCTGGGTTTCGCCGAGCGCATGCAGCGCGCCCACCGGTTCGCTCGTGCCAAGGAGCGGCTGCATCTGCTGCGCGGCACGCGACCACAGCCGCGCGAAGGCGAGCGGGCTGCGCGCGAGAAAGGCGAGCGGCTGCTCGACTTCGAGCGCGGTGGCCGCGAGAAACGGAAAGCGCCGCGACGACTGGTCCTGGCTCGCCACCATGTGCCCGGCGATCGCGAGTTTGCTCTGCGAGCCGAGAAACGCGAAGTGCATGGGCTGCGCTTCGGCATAGACGATCTTCCACCGCGGATCGTCGGCGAGCAGTTCCATCGCCTGTGCGATCCAGCGGTCCAGTGTCTGCAGCAGCTGCGGATTGTGAGCACTCTTGACGAAGTCGCCGCGCGACGGAATCTTGCCGAAGTACGCGATCTGCGCCTGAACGGACTGCGTCATTGCGCGGTTCCTCCTGTCTGAGTGGGGGCCGCCGCGGCCACGGCGGCGGGCGACGCGCTCGCGCCGGCCGCAGGGTTGGCAGCCGCACTGTTCACTGTCCCGACGCTTGCGATCGAAGAGGGCAGTTGCACGCCGCTCAAACCTTGCTGCTGCGGCGCGTTACTGCTCGCAGCCGTGGGCTGCGAGGTGCTGACGATGCGCATGCTCACCGATACGGTCACGCTGCCTTGCGTCCACGTCAGGTCGAACGTGCCGTCCGGATGGCGCGTGCGCTGTGCCGAGTTGATGAGCTTCTCCAGGCCGTAACGTCCCGGCTCGTTGACGAACTGAATCGTGCGACCGTCGAACGTGGTGGCCGAGAGCGTCGCGCCCGGCGCGCCCTGAGGATTGGGCCAGACGAAGTTCGTCCACTGCGGCGGCGTGTTGCGGTAGCGCAGTTGCTGGCCGTCGATCGCGATCGTGTACTCGGTCGTGCCGCTCGACGGCTGCGGCAGGATCTGGAACACGGTCTGCGGCTCGGACGAGCCTTGTCCCGCGCCCGCCGCGCCGCCCGCAAGCGGCGCCACCCAGCGCGCGAAGCCGGTCGTGAAGTCGGGCGTGAGCGTGAGGCCCATGTCGCCCCAGGTGCGTGCGGAGAGCGTGTCGCCGCGGCGCACGGCGAGTGGCCCGAGCGTGGTGCCGACGAACTTCGAAATCGCACCGTCCGGCCCGAACATCTGGGCGATTTCGCTCGCGCCTGCCTCGATCTTCGCGCTGCCCGCAAACGGGTACTTGTTCGCGAGCGAGGCCTGGAACGGTTGGTACACCTGCGCATTCCAAACCTTGTTCACTTCCACGGTCGCAGGCTGGATCACCACGGCGTAGGCCTGCATGAGCGGGCGCACGAGCAGCGGGCGCAGCGCCTTCTTCTGCGCGTCGGTCAAGCCCGTGAGCATCTGCTCGTCGACGAACTTGAGCGAATCGGAAAGTTCGGAGCCGTTGCCGTCCAGCGTTTGCTGCATGAGCTGGCGCGCGCCCGGTCCCGGGTCGCCCTGATTCTTGATGACGTTAAGACGCGTGCGCACCTTCGAGAGCGAGTCCATGTAGCCGCCGAGCAGCGACGCGTTGTCGTGCGTCACGACCATGCGGCCCAGCCCCGCGAATGCCTGGCCGATCGGACCCATCGAAGGCTCGACCGGATTGCCGTTGAGGTCGAGATTGGCCGTGGCAGTGTTGCCCGACATGCGCGAGAACCATTGCCTGACCCATCCCGTCACGCCGCTTTCCGCGCGCTTGATGCTCACGCTCGCGAGCGATGGGTTATCCCACGAGGTCTGGTCGTACGCGGTTTCGAGGATCTTGCGGATCGGCGAATCCTGCGGGTCGCCCAGGCGATTCATCGCATCGACGGCCTGGCCGAACGTGCCGAAGTCCTGCACGGCAATGCCCTGCATGAACTTCTGCCAGTTCTGCGCATACTCGGTCTTGTACATCGACACCAGCGCCTTCTGGATCTGCTCGGGGCTGCCTTCGAGCGTGAGATCGTCTTGCGCGGAGGTGTTGAGCACCCAGTCCTTCGCTTGCAGTTCCTTCGTCGCGGCGTCGCGGATCGCGGGCTGCACGTACTGGAACCACGCCTCGCGCGTGAAGGTGCCGGAAATCGCATAACTGCCCGCAATCAGCGAGGTATTCGTGTCGCCGACGATGCGCGCCACCGTCATGGGCGCGAAACGCGTGGAGGCGCGCGCCTTGATCTCCTCGTACACGCGCTGACGCGCCGGCATGCCGCGCACCACGTGGCGCAGGTTTTCTCGCGTCTGGTCGACGAGCGCCAGGTTCGCGTCGATCATCGGCCAGTCGTCGTCGGAGACGCGCGCGAGGTAGAACGTGATCATGCGCTCGGCACTCTTGATCATCTCGTCGCGAGGCATGTTGCCGCGATTCGTTTCGAGCCAGCCACGCCAGAAGCGCGCGATCTGGTCGGTCAGGTGCGCGGCCTCGACGTGACGCTTGTCGGAGAGCATCAGGTAGGTCTTGAGCGCGTTGTACGCGTCTTCGACGCTCGTGGGCGAGGCGGCGCTATAGAGGCCGCCCTGGCTGCCGGCCGCCATTGCCGTGTGCGCCGAGACGGGAATCGCACCCGAATCGGGCGTATGCGACATCGGCGCGAGCAGTTCGGGATGCGCGTCCACGTCCTTGAGAAACGAGGCGAGATTCTGCGAGACGGGCGTCAGCATGATCTGCCGTACGCCGCTGTAATACTCTTCGAGCAGATGCTGTTCGAGCCGGTCGCCCTGGTAGAGTCCGAGCGAAACGGCGAGCGGGCGGTCGCGACGGAACTGCTCGAGTTGCTCGATGCGGTCTTCGAGAATGTCCATGGCCTGCAGGCGCGACTGCAGGTCGTTGCGGTTCTGCTGCATGCGCTCGACGTTGTCGAGATCGGCCTGCACGTTCGCCACGAGCTGCTGGTTGCCGATGGTCGACCACGTCCAGCCGCCCAGCGCGAGCGCGAGCACCGCGACGAAGCCGAAGAACGTGGCGTAGCGCATGCGCGTCTTGGCAGGGCTCGCGAACTGCTTCACGGTTTGCCGGTCCGCGAAGATCACTTTCGAGAAGAGATCCCGCAGGAAGAAGCCGTTTTTGGAAAACGCGCTATGCGGCTTGGGCAGCCCCTCGGCGGAGAGCACGAAACGGTTGGCAATGCGCTGCGCGGCGGCGCTGCTGGTTTCGCCTTCCTGCAGCGCGCTCGTGAAATAGAAGCCGCGGAAGATCGGCTTGTACTGGAAAGGGTTGTTCTCGAACAGCGTAGCGAGGAACGCGCGCAACGCCGGCTTGATCGCCGAGAATTCGAGCGGGAAGCTCAGTTGCCCAGGCGAGAGCTGCTTGCCGCGGCTGAGCGACATCTGCGCGATGCTGATTTCCTTGAGGCCTTCGTAAAGCTCTTCGAAGCGCTCGTCGAACAGCGCGACGATATCGCGCTTCTCATCCGGCTCGTAGGGCAGGGTAGCGCCCCACACGCGGTCGTACTCCTGGCGGTCGTTGCTGCTGAAGAATTCGGTGAAGCCGGTAATCAGGTCGGCCTTCGTGAACATCACGTACACGGGCGCAAACACTTCGAGCTTTTCGGTCAGTTCCTGCACGCGCTGGCGCAGATTCTTCGCGAGGTTGATGGCGAACTCGGGGCGGTTGCCCGTGAGTTCCGCGATGCTCGCGGTGACGATGATGCCGTTGATCGGCGCCTTCGGACGATGGCGCTTGAGGAGGCCGAGAAAGCCGAGCCATTCGCTGCGGTCTTCCTCGTGGACCGAATAGCGGCCCGCTGTGTCGAGCAGGATGCCTTCGGTCGTGAAGAACCAGTCGCAGTTGCGCGTGCCGCCAATGCCGTGCACCACGGCGTCGTGCTTGTCGGCGAAGGGGAATTGCAAGCCCGAGTTCAGCACGGCGCTGCTCTTGCCGGCTGCAGGATTGCCGATGACGATGTACCACGGCAACTCATACAGCGCCGAGCCGCCCGAAAGCTGGCCGATCTTCGAGGACTTGATGGTTTTTACGGCGTCGACGAGCCGCGTGCGCAGCACATCCAGCTCCGCCTGCCTGGCAGGGGCGGGTGCGGGCTCTCCGTTATCGGTCTGCGCCTGCTGCTCCAGCATGTCGCCGAGCTTGCGGTTCGCGCGCCGCACGCGCGCGCGGCGCCAGAGCCAGAACACGAGCCAGATCGCGAACAGCGCGCCGAGCACGGCAGCGGGCCAGACCGGGCTGATTTGCAGTGCATCGGCCGCGATGAACAATGCGGCCGCGAGCGCGATCACGCCGACGACAGAGAGCGTGCGCGTGTTTGTCAACACGTTGAAGAAGCGTTGCATAAGCCGTTCAGGTCCTGGTGCCTTGGGTGCTGTTTGTCGTGGTGTGCGGTGTCGTCACGCAGCAAGAGGTTTTGCCGCCCGGCAGAATGAATGAACGCCCCATAAAACTCCCCATTTATTTCCCGCTGCGCCTCATTTAACAATTGCCGGCGCGCGACCCAGAACGAAGCCGGGTTTGTGATATTCGACGTGGCCCAGGTCCATCAATTTCCAGCGTCCGCCCCAGGTCAGGCCAACCTGCTCGGCCACCTGGCCGTATAACTGATAACCCCGCATCGCCCAGGGATCTTTTTCTGAAATGACGAGCTTGCCGTCACGCAGAAATGCGTTATCGGCCGCGAGTCCATATTGGTGATAGCTTTGGAAAGCTGCCGCGTTTGTCACATTACCGCCCATTTGCGCAAGCCTGTTTTGCCGCTCGGGGCTGCGGTAACCTTCCAGTAGTGCCATTTCATAACCGTATTGCTCGCGCATGATCTTGTAGACGAGCAATAGCCGCGTGCGGAAATCCGCATCCAGCAGATTCCAGTCGCGGCTTGCGTCGTGCAGCGCGGGCCGCACCTGCTCGACCTCCTTCGTGGCGAATACCTCGGGAGGCAGCGGCGGCGGTGGAACCAGCTGCTCGCCGTTCAGCAAGGCAGCGATTTTTTCGTCCGGCACCCGGGGCGTGTCATCGTATTGAAATAACTGATGACCGCGCAATGTAATGGCAATGAGCGGCGGCGTCGCAAGAATACCTGCGGTAATGAAAATCAGCAAGCGCCGCCTGATGAGTATATTTTTCATATCGGCCATTCTCGAATGAGAAATTTTTGCCGACTTAAAGAACTGACTCCGGGCGTGAGTGGCGCTTGCTGAAGCGCGACGCATAATTAAATTATGCAATTCGAATAACGTGCTGAAAAGCGATGCGCGTACGGCGGGCAGCAGCAAGAGTGCGGCCAGTGGTACGGCAATGGCAAAATAGGCGACGAGAGCAATGGCGACCAAAAGCGAACCCGCGGAGTGGCAATTGTTTTTTGTAATGCTTGATTTTAGAATCAGCGCTGCCCGAAGTTGGGCCGCCTCGTATTATTGCGGTGAAACAGGCTCAATTCAATGAGCACAATGAGCACGATTCCAACGAGACAGTGAATGAGTGCGCCGGACAACTCTACCCCCAAGGCTGCCCCCAGCCTCCTCGCCGACACGCCAGCCAGCGTCCCGGGCGCACAACCGGGCGGCTCGCGCATCCTCGCGAATCTCGAGGGCCGCGTCGTGCCGCCGGCCGCGCCGCCTGGTACAGGTCGGCGTTCGCGCACGCCGATGCTGGTCGGGGCGCTGGTTCTGATCGGCGCCGCCGGTTTCGGCGCCTGGCACGTGGCCGAGCGCAGCGCACCAGCGAACGCCGGGACGCAGGCGGCTGCCACCGCCGTTGCACCGATAGCTGCCCCTGCAGGGGCAGCGCCAACCGTCGCGAACGCGGCGAGCGCGCATGATACGGCGTCGGCTTCGCACGCCGCCACGATCGTGAGCGACGACGAAACTGCCGACAACGCGAAGCCCGCACCTGACGCCGTTGCGTCCGCAACGGTACCCGACGATGGCCGGCTTTCGCGTGCGTTGGCCAATGGCGCGCGCGATGCCGGAGCGAGCGCACCGGCGGGCGGTGCGGCGCCGCAGGCGAGCGCGTCCGTAGACGCGAATCACAAGCATCCGGCCAAGGGCGCCGAAGCCCGCCACGAAGCGAAAAGCGCCGCGCATGCAGGGAGCGCCAAGGGTGAAACGCTGGCGAAGAAGCGACACGATGCGCGGCCAGGCGGCCAGAAGGACGATTCCGATGTCGATCTGCTAGCCGTGCTCGTTGCCCGCACCAAGCCGGGCGATGGCAAGGACGCGTCCGCGCACGCGTCGAAGCCGGCGGCTGGCAAGCTCACGCTCGCGCAGCAAGTCAAGGCGTGCGGAGAACAGGGCTTCTTCGAAGATCAGCTTTGCCGTTGGCGCGTGTGCGACGGGCATTGGGGCAAGGATCCGGCGTGCCCCGCGGCGGCGCGCGCAAGCACGGAGCATTGAGGCGTCAGCGCGCCTCTCTCGAACGCACGCACGCGCACTTCAACAAGGCCGTTCGTTCGCTGTGGACTGTGAACACCCCGGCGAGCACCCCGTTGCATCGCGAATCGTGGCCATCAGGTCATCGGGGTGCACCATCAATTCGCGCACGAGACGCAGCATCGAATACTGGTCGAGCACGGCATGCCAGCGCGACGAATGCGTGAGGTGCTGCCAGACAGCAGCCAGTATTTCCGGATCCGCATGGCGCCCGTCCCACTGGGTGCTGGCGTATTCGAGGCTCGCCGGTGCGGACAAAAGCTGCATACGGCTCGCGGCGTTGAGCATTCGCGAAACGCCGTTGGCGGGCGCGTCGCAGCAATAGAGCACGGCGTTCAGCAAGCCGCACTCGTCGAAGCCTTGCGCGCGTAGCGAGGCGCCGTGCAGTCGCACGGGCCCCTGCTGGGTCTCGAACGTATACACGACGTTTTCTTCAGCGTGCGTGAGCAGGCGCAAACCGCGCATGAGCCGCGGCAGGTCGGTCGTTGCGGATTCGACGGATGCCTTCGCTTCGACGAGCAGGCGCACGTTCCAGACGGGCACGATATCGAAGGTCTTCGCATGCAGCCGCTCGAGCAGGACCACGTCCCATTCCGTTTTGGCGCGCTCGTGCGAACCCGGTATCGAGGCCGGAACGCGCATCGAACTCACGACACGGTACGCGTGCGGGTTCTCCTGCGCCGCGTTGAGCCTTTGAGCCAGAGATTCGAAGGCTTGGATGGCCAGCGCTTCGACAGCCGCGCCGCGTCGCTGCGACGCCCGGCCTTGCGCCACGGCCGCCGGCGTACCCGGCCGCGGACCATACGCATCCAGCAATGATACGTATTGCTGCACGAGTGGGTCGGGCGCCAGGGCTTCGAGCCGGCACAAGCGCGCCAGTGCCGGACTGTTCTGCAGATCGGCCAGCGCGGGTTCGAAAGCCGAGCCCTTCGCAAGCTCCGGCGAAGCGAGAAGGTCTCGCGCGGTTTCATGGAGTCCCGCGTAATGGGCCTCGTGGTGCGCCAATGCCGCGGACGCATGCAGCCGCGCAAGCGCTTCGCGCTGCCAGGCCTCGAGGGCGCGCTGCTGTTTGGCTGGATGCGCGATCGCATTGACCGCAGCATGGATCTGCCGGCGGTCCTGATCGGCCTGTGCCGAAAGCGAGGCAAATTCGCGTACGTGGGGCGCGCGGTGCCGCAGCACCATCGCCTGAAATGCCCGGTCTCCGGAATCGGCGTGCATCGCCTCCGTGATCATGGCCGCGAGCGCGTCGATGAAACGCGGCTTCAGCGTCGCGTCGGGTGCTCCGCCATGTGCGATGGCTTCACGCGCCTGTTCGATGACGCGTGCGAGAGCCGTCGCCGGATTGGCGTGTCGAAGCGGCAGCGCCGAAGCCGCGGGCTCTTGCGGCAAGCGATAGCGGCGTGGGACGTCGCGAAGGATCTGTTCGAGCAGCAGAGCGGGTGAGGACATCGGCGATTGTGCAGCACGCGCGTGCGGGGCGATGAGGAAGATAGTCTCATAACCCCGCGCTACCGCTAGTGGCGGGTGTGCTGCGCCCGCGCGGCGCGTGTCTTCGCCGCCTTTTTTGCCGCGGCGGAACGGCCCGCTGCGCCCTTCGTCTGCGCAGCCTTTTTCGCGGCCGCCGACCGGCTGGCCGCGGGGCGGCGCGCCGCCGCGGTCTTTGCCTGCTTCGACGCGGCTTGTGGCGATGCGCCCTCCCGGCTCTCGCCCTTGAGCACTTGCGTCGTCGTGCGCGAGCGTTTGGCCTTCGATTCCGTGCTCGCGCGGCCCGTTTTCTCGCCGCGGCCCGCCGCGCTATCCTTTGCGGCCTTCTTGCGCGTCGCCTCGCTGGTTTTGCCTGGCGCCGGCGGTTTCAGGTCCACACCGGCGCGCCGCGCCTTCGACAGGCCGATCGCGACAGCCTGCTTCGCGGAACGCACGCCATGCTTGCCTTCGCGAACGCGATCGAACTCCTCCTTCACGAACTCGCCGGCCTGGGTACTTGCAGATTTGCCTGCGCGCTTGTCTGCGCGCGCACGCTCGATCGTTTTCTTCTCGGGCATTTTGGCTCTCCTTAATGAGTGACCCACTTATCGCAGCAAGCACCGTTCCGCACAGGCGCAAAGCCATCAGGCCGCAACGAAAGCCGGCCGCGGAGCAGCCGCGAGGATTTCGGCAACGAAGTCGAGAAACACGCGAGTCTTGTTCGGCAGCCGCCTGCCCGATGGATGCACGCCGTGGACGGGCAACGGCGGCGGCGCGAAACCTTCCAGCACGCTGACGACCTCGCCGCTCGCCATCTCCGCTGCGAAGAGCCAGGCCGGCGCCTGAACCAGGCCCATATGGGCCAGAACGGCAGCGCGAATCTGCTCCGCGTCGCCGGTGCGGAAATTGCCGGACGGAACCTGCAGGCCCGGCCCTTCGACGTTGCCGAAACGCCATGCCCGCGGCTCGTGCAGGGGCGCGAAAACCACACAGGCATGCCGTTCGATCTCTTGCGGCCGTTCGGGGCGCCCATGCTTTTCGAGGTATTGCGGTGTCGCGACGACAACGACCGGACTCGAGGCCAGATGCCTCGAAATCATTGAGGAATCGGCAAGCGGTCCGCTTTTGACCGAAAGATCGAAACCTTCCTCGACGAGATTGACGACTCGCTCCGTTGCGGAAAGGTCCACGTACACCTGCGGATAGCGGGAGAAAAACACCGGCAGGTGCGGCACGACATACAGCCGGCCAAAGACCGGTGGCACGGTGACGCGGATCAGCCCGCTCGCAGACAGCTGGCCGTGCCCGACGGAGGACTCGAGATCGGCGAAGTCGCCAATGATGCGCAAGCCCGCTTCATAGACCGTTTGACCGGTCTCGGTGAGCGTCATGCTGCGCGACGTGCGCCGCACCAGTTGAGCGCCGAGATGACGCTCGAGCGACGCGATCTGCTTGCTGACCGCAGGTTGACCCACGCCGATGTCGCGGGCCGCCGCGGCGAAACTCCCGCTTTCGACGATGCGAATGAAAAGTTTGAGCGCGTCGAGCCGGTCCATTTTCCCTTCCCCAAAACTTCCTGACTGGAATGGATTCTATTCCATCTGACCGTCTTCCATGCCCTGAGTGGAATCGATATCGTCATGCCCATTGACAACGCATTCACGCAACGAAGGAGCCATGATGAGCATCGGACAACGCACAAACCTGACCGAAGTGCGGCACAGCCTGAGCGAAGACGACCGCGAGGCGGCGAGGGCCTCGATCGAGCGCACGCAGCGGCTTTTCGACGAATTCGAAGGAACGATGCGCGAGGCGTACGACGCCATCACCGCGCAGACGCCGGTCGCGGACGGCGTCGGCATGGAGAGCATCGCGAACGCGGACGCAACAGGGTGGTGGATTCGGCCGCGCGCCGCGCCTGCCCATCGCGCGATCCTGTTCCTGCACGGCGGGGCCTTTGTGCTCGGCTCTGCATCGGGCTATCGCGGTTTCGCGAGCCAGATCGCGGTGCGTGCCGGTGTCGATACCTTCGTGCTCGACTATCCGCTTGCGCCCGAGCATCCGTTTCCCGCGGCGCACGATGCCGTGCTCGCCGCGCTGCGATGGCTGGCGAACGGCGGCATACGCGAAGTCTCGCTGGTCGGCGACTCCGCGGGCGGCGCCCTTGCACTGGCGGCTCTGGGTGTGGAGGAACCGCGCACGTTGAACATTGCGAGCGTGGCCGCTTTCTCGCCGTGGGTCGATCTGGCGTTGACAGGGCCGTCGTTCAAGAGCGATGCGACCCGGGATGCCGTTCTGACGCGGCCGGTGCTCGCCAATGCCGCCGCAGCGTATCTTGGGGCTGGCGATCCCACGGATGGACGCGCGTCGCCGCTGCATGCCATTCCCGGGCGCCTGCCGCCCATCGCGCTCCAGGTGGGCACGGACGAGTTGCTATTCGACGACGCGCGACGTTACGCGGCGGCTGCAGCGGAGCAGGGCGCAACGGTGCAACTGGAAATCTACGAAGGACTGCACCACGTGTTCCAGCGATCCACGCACGAGCTGTCGAGTGCGCGGTATGCGCTGGATGAAGTCGCGAGATTCATCTCGCGGTGCTGGACGCCTGACGCGTAAGTCTGCCTCAGCCCTGCTTGCGCGCCTGCCCGATGGCGCGTTCGCGTGCCGCCTGCGCTTGTTGTACGAGCCGGTAGGCGGCGTAGTACTTGTAGATATTGCGCACGTAAGTGGTCGTCTCGATCCCGATCTTCTCGCCGACCACGATCTCGACGTTGTTGAACCACTTGTCGGGCGAGAGCCCTCGGGCGGCCGCCTCCTTGCGCATCTTCGCGATCCTGGCCGGACCCGCGTTGTAGCTCGCAAACGCGAACAGGGCGCGGTCCGAGTCGGAAAAGTGCGCATCCGGGAAGTAGCGGGACATCAGGAGGTCCAGGTATTTCGCGCCGGCGTGGATGTTCGATTCTGTCACGCGGATGTCACCGACGGCCAGCTCCTTGCCGGTCGCCGGCATGAGCTGCATGATGCCGATCGCGCCAACGTGGCTGCGGGCGCTCTGGTCGAGCTGCGATTCCTGGAACCCTTGCGCGGCAAGCATCAATGGATCGAAGCGATATTGCGCGCCGTACTTCTCGAAGAGACAGACCGTTTGCGTGAAGCGCTTCAGTTCGGCGTCCTCCGTATTGCTGGTGATCTGCTTGACGCGCTGCAGTTCCTGCTGCAGACGCACTTCCGCCACGCTCTGCTTTTTCACGTAGCCAACGTAGAAGTCGGTGATGGCCTGCTGGAGTTTCGGACTCTGCTTGCGGATCGCCCAGCCGATATAGCCGGCGTCACGCACGGCCATGTCGTCATGCACCACGATGCCCGGCAGCACCTGCGCCCAGAATTTCGCCTTCCAGTCGTCGACGACGAGAATCTGGACCAGCCCGACATTGAGCATCTCCATGGCGTCCTCGTCCTCGAGCGCATCGGGCAGCAATACCAGCTTAATCGGCGGTTTGCCTTCTTTTTTGAAGCGCGCGTTCAGGGCGGTCAGACTCTCGAAATAGCTGCTGCTCGCACGCACGTGCACGGTCTTGCCGCTCAGGTCGTCGAGTTTGGTAAGCGTGGGCGACTTCGGACCGGTGACGACCAGCTCGCGAACCGGCTTGCGGTCGCGCGGCGCGACGAAGTCGACCTGCTTGAGCCGCGTTTCGGTGACGGTCAGATTGCCGGCGGCAATGTCCCCTTTCCCGGCCAGCAGAGCGGGAAGGAGCTGGTCGCGCGTCGTCGGGATGATCACGAGCGTCAAGGGACGCTTGCCGAGGCTGCTCCGGTACGTCTTGTTCAGGTAACGCTCGAAGTCGCGCATGAGCCCGGCGGTCAGCCCTCGCTCATGACCGAGCTCGTTGAAATAGAGGGTCCTGCTGTATGGCACCAGCACGCGGATCAGCCTGCGGTCGAGCATGGCATCGAAATCGCCGAACTTCGGCTGGATGGCGAGGTTGAGCCGGCGCGTGGCGGTGGGGGTGGGGGCCGCAGGGGGCGATGGCGCACTGGCTGGTGCAGCCGTCGCGGCCTGTGACGCCGCGGCTTGCGCAGGCGTTCCCTGGGCAGCGAGGCAGCCTGTCGGCCGGCTGGCAATACTCGTCCCGAAAGCCAGGATGATCAGCAACGTATGAACAATGCGCATGGTGCCAGGGCCGAGTGTGACGCGCCCTCCCATCATGTCACAACCGCACGATCTGGCTATGGGCCCATGGTCCTATAGCGAAAACGAACAGCCGCTACTTTGGCGATGTCATGACGTCACAGCCGCCGTGCGTGCCAGCGCCTTTCAGGGTGAGCGTAAGCCGGCTGCCCCGGTTCGCCGTGATGATCTGCCCATAGCTCACCGTGGGAATGAACTGGATATCCGGCGCGACCGCTACAGGGGGATTCCTTGCGCCGTCGACGGTCAAGTCGAGTTCCACGGTGACCGTGTCGATTGCGACGCCCATATCCTGCTTGCGCTCGGCCTGTTCCTTCCTGAAATTGCACAGGCCCGTGAGGACCTGCTCGAGGGCGGTCGGAATATCGACCGGCTTGCCCGGTGGAATGGGCGGCGTGTTGCAGCCGACGATCGTGAATGGCAAAGCGCAAAGGACCACGTATCGGCAGGCGCGCATTGGGTTCCCCTTCGATGAGCCAAAGGACGGCTTTGTCGAAGGGTGCCATGCGTGGATGCGCAGTCAATCGGACCTATGGCCTATGCGGAAGCCCGCTTCGCCTCGTGAATCACCCGGTCAGGCGCGTCCATAGCGTTCGTATGCGGCGCGCTCGCTCGTCAAACAGATACGACGCTGCGAGCGCGATCAGGCCAGCGACGACCCCCGTCGCAATGTGTTCGAGAACATGAATGCGATAGTGACTCGTGTGTGCGTAGGCATCGCCGATGATGGTCAGGCAGCCCACCAGCAGCGCGTTGCCATAGCGATTCGCGTACCACTTCGTTGCTGGCGTGAAGGTGAGAAGCACCGCCAGCGCGCCGGTGAACAGTCCTGTCTTGAATGCAATGGTCCAATGGGGCAGGCTCATGATGTTGCCCCAGCTCCCCGGCATGCAGGTCATGCATGCGCTGGTTGGCTGCCAGAAGCGCTGAATGAACAATTTCAGGCGGCGTTGCCATTCGCTTCCCATCACGTACTCCCAGTGCAGGGTGTGCGGCCCCGCGGAAATCGTGCATCGCTTGCGCATTGTGCTGGGGCGCACGCGATGCGCTCCTGGCAAGCGATGCCGGGAGCGCGTTACGACGGTTCAGTGCGCCATGGCGCCCGATGCCGGATGATCCATGCCCATGGCGTCGGGCTTCATCGGCTTTTTCATCTGATCATGGCTCATCGCGCCGCCTTTGCTCATTGTATCGTGCGCCATGGCGCCTTTGCCCATGGCGTCCTTCTGCATCGAGTCCTTCGACATGGCGTCGTTCGACATCGCGCCGCTTGCCTGCGCGAATGCTCCCGCGCTCATGCTCAACAGGGCGGCCGAGATGGCGATGGCTGCGAATCGGATCGTGTTCATTTGCATTGCTCCTTGCTGGGTGGAAAAAAACGTTGCCCCTTTTGCGGGCGGAAGTGAAACCGTCGCATGAAGTGGCGTATCAGGCGGCGGCCGGAAGACGTCACGAACCGCCGAACCAGTTGTAGCCCTGGTCGACCCAGTAGCCGCCTGGATACGTATTCGTGACGAAAATCTCGACGATGTGCTTGGGGTTCTTGTAGCCGAGCTTCGTCGGCATGCGCAGCTTCATCGGATAGCCATATTTCGCCGGCAGGCGCTCGCCGTCGTAGTCGAAAGCGAGCAAGGTTTGCGGATGCAGCGCCGTGGCCATGTCGATGCTTTCGTAGTAGTTGTCGGCGCAGCGAAAGCCCACGTATTGCGCGGTGAGATCCGCATCGACCCGGCGCAGGAAATGCGCGAATGGCGTGCCGCCCCAGCGGCCTATCGCGCTCCAGCCTTCGACACAGATGTGCCGTGTGATCTGCTCGGCGTGCGGCAGCGCGTACAACTCGGGCAGCGTCCAGACGCGCTGGCCCTTGACGAGCCCGCTGAGCCTGAGCCGATAGTCGTCGCCATCGACCACGGGCGCTTCGCTTTCGCTATAGAACGCGTTGAAGGGGAAGGGGCGCGTGATCTGGGCTTCGCTGTACGTGGGTGCGAGCCCGGTCGGGTCGAACAGCCATGCCTGCACGCGATCGTTGAGCCGGGAAACGGCGGTGAGGAACGTGTTGACCGAGGCGTCGTCGGTAATCGTGCAGCCTGTCAGCAGCGAGAGGCCGCCGAGCGTGAGCATGCGCTTGCCGAACAGGCGCCGTGACGGCATGTCGAGTTCGCGCCGTGCATCGGCAAGGATCGCTGCGCGGTCGATTGCGATGATCTTGCGGTCGGTCGTGTTCATCTGGAATCCTTATCGATATCGAAGGACGGTGATTCAAACAGGATTGGGCGGCGCGTTCAGCGTCCGCGCAGCATGGTGAGCAGCGAGCGCGGCACGAGCGCGACCATCGTCACGTGAACGAGCACGAACGCCGCAAGCACGGACATCGCGCAAAAGTGCACGACGCGCGCGCGGTCGTATCCGCCCATCGACTCGCGCAGCAGCGGAAACTGCACCGACTTCCAGATCGCAAGGCCCGACAGCACGAGGACGACGAGATCGGCGATCGCAATCAGGTAGGCGAGCTTCTGCACGGCGTTGTACTGGCTTAGGTCAGCGTGAGAAAGTCGGCCCATGAGCGCGGCGCGCAGATCGTGCAGCACGGCGCGCGGGCTCAGCGGGAAGAACTTCGTGCGCCAGCGGCCGGTGGCGAGATTCATGGCGAGATAGACTAGGCCGTTGAAAAACAGCAGCCACATTGCCGCGAAATGCCATTGCAGTGCGCCGCCGAGCCAGCCGCCGAGCGTGATCGAGGTGGGAATGACGAAGCTCGCGAACACGGGAGACGCATCGTAAATGCGCCAGCCGGAGAACATCATGACGAGCGCCGCAAGCGCGTTGAGCCAATGCGTGACGCGCAGCCAGAGCGGCTGGATGGCGCGTGGGCGGCGCACGCTGGCTTCGAGTGCGGGCGATTCACCGATCGACGTGTGCATGGCGATTCCTCGTTAGCGCAGAGTTGACAGTGAATTCGCTGTGGCGCGCGCGCCGGTTACAGCGCGTCGGGAATAAATCGCGAGACCGGGGGGCGGCCTAAAAATAAGTCGCCGAGGCTGTAACCTAACTGGCGCGGCGAACGAACTACCCGCAACGGGCGCACGCGCTCGCGCCGAGCGAAAGAGGCACAAGGTGGGTTTGACTAGCACATGGGCGACGATGACGGAAGGGGCGACGCCCGGCGCGCGCGCCGGGGCAGCGCATGCCGTTGCGGGGAGCGAAGCGTTCGGCTACGCTCACGCGAACGGGCGCGAATATGGCGGTGCTCGTAATAATTTTGAAAGCTCTCCTTCGCAAGACCAGGCGAGCGCCATGCCCGCAAGCCCGCTAACCTACCGTCGCGATCATCCAGGACGACCTTTGCACACCGCGGAAACCCGTCTCAAAGCGCTTTTCGTCAGCGGCCTGGAAGGCGACGCGCAAGCGTATCGCGACTTCCTCGAGGAACTCACGCGCCATTTGCGCGGCTACCTGCGCCGGCGCATCCCGCAGTTGCGCGACGACGTCGAGGACCTCGTACAGGAGATCCTGCTGGCGGTCCACAACGCGCGTCACACATGGCGCCCCGACGAACCGCTCACGGCGTGGGTGCACGCGATCGCCCGCTACAAGCTGATGGACTTTTTCCGCTCGCGCGCACGCCGCGACGTGCTCAACGATCCGCTCGAAGATCACACCGATCTCTTCGCCGCGCCCGACGACGAACCCGCGCAGGCGCGCCGAGATATCGGCAAGCTGCTCGAGCAATTGCCCGACAAGCAGCGCCTGCCTATCGTCCACGTGAAGCTCGAAGGGCTTTCGGTCGTGGAGACGGCGAAGCTCACGGGGCTCTCCGAATCGGCGGTCAAGGTGGGCATTCATCGCGGTTTGAAGGCGCTTGCCACGCGCATCAGGGGAGCGCGATGAAAACCGACGATCTGATCAACCTGCTCGCCGCCGGCGATGCGCGCGTGGACCGCAAAGCTGTGCTGCGCCGCTTCGCGCGGGCGCTGGCGCTCGGTTTTGCGGGCTCGGTCGTGCTGATGAGCGTGGTGTTCGGCGTGCGGCACGATCTCATGAGTGTCATGCACACGCCGATCTTCTGGGCGAAGCTCGCGTTCCCGTTGTGTGTCGCGGCCGCCGCCGCGCTCGCGGTCAGCCGCCTCGGGCGGCCGGGCCGGCGCGGCGGCTATGCGTGGGCGCTGGTCGCGCTGCCGTTCGTCGCCGTGCTGGCGGGCGCGTGGCTCGCACTGGGCGACGCGGCGCCCGCGCAACGCATACCGCTCGTGATGGGCCTCACATGGCGCACGTGCCCGTTCAATATCGTGCTGCTTTCGGTGCCCACGTTTGTGGCCGTCTTCTGGGCCGTGCGCGGTCTCGCGCCCACCCGCCTGCGCGCAGCGGGCGCGGCAGCCGGGCTCTTTGCGAGCGCGCTCGCGACCATTGCGTATTGCCTCCATTGCCCGGAAATGAGCCCGGCGTTCTGGAGCGTCTGGTACGTGATCGGCATGTTGCTGCCCGCCGGCATTGGCGCGTGGCTGGGGCCGCGGTTGCTGCGCTGGTAACGGCGCGTGAGGATCGACGCGCGTGAGCGCGCGTCACTGTTTCAGGAAGCGTTGCGCCAGGGCTTCGTACAGCGGCGGCGCGAACAGCTTCGAGACCTGGCTCGACACGAGCGCCGTTGCCATCAACGAGATCACGAGCGCGTGCCCGTCGATCATTTCGATGACGATGACAAACGCCGTGATCGGGCTCTGCGTGACGGCGGCCAGATAGCCGACCATGCCGAGCGCGATCAGCATTGGCAGCTGCATCTGCCCGAACACCATGTGCAGTGCATTGCCGATGCCGGCGCCGATCGCCAGCGACGGCGCAAAGAGGCCGCCCGGCGTGCCCGGCAGGTACGAGCCGACCATCGAGGCCATTTTCAGCACGGGATAGGCGACGCCGAGCTGTGAATGACCCTCGAGCATGCCGCGCGCTTGCGCATAGCCGCTGCCGAACAGATTGCCGCCGCTCGCCACGCCAATCACGGCGATGAATAAACCGCACACGGCGCCGAACGTCACGGGCCGTTCCTTTCGGAGAGCGAACAAACGGGACGGCATCCATCGTTCGGTGTTGAGCAGCAGCCAGCAGAACACGCCGCCTGCGAGGCCGGTGATCACGCCGACGAGGATGACGGCGACCGCGAGCAGATCGGGCATATGACTGCCGATGGCGATCGTGCCGAAATACACATAGTTGCCTTGCAGCGCGAGTGAGACGACGCCCGCAAAGATGATGGCCGTGATGATCACGCCGCTGGTTTTCGCCTCGAAGCTGCGTGTGAGTTCCTCGATGGCGAAGACCACGCCCGCGAGCGGTGCATTGAACGCGGCGGAAAGGCCGGCGGCGGCGCCCGCGAGCGCGAGCTTGTATTCGAGGCCGACGCCGTACATGCTGCGCAGTCGCGCCGGGTAGAAACGCCGGAGGCTGTACATGAGCGCCGCGCCCACGTGGATAGTCGGCCCTTCGCGGCCAATCGTGAATCCGCCGACAATGGCGAGAAACGACAGGGCGATCTTGCCGATCAGGATGCGCAGCGTGAGCAGGCGCGGGCCGAATTTGCGCACGTCGTGCAGCGTTGCGATGACTTGCGGGATGCCGCTGCCCTCCGAACCCGGAAACCAGCGGCGCGTGGCCCATACGCAGAACGCACCGATGGCCGGCGTGATGACGAGTGGCAGCCACCGGTTGTGGCCTGTCATCTGCACAAAGAGCGAGTAACCGAAGTCGACGAGCCGCGCGTACATGACCGCGACCAGTCCCGTCGCGATGGCGCCGAGCCAGAACACGCCGAAATACAGCCAACGCCGCCGGCTGCGCAGAATCGTGCGGCTGTCTACAAGGTCGGAAACTCGCATGAGGCGGCTTGGCCAAACTCCTCTTTCCGAAGCGTTGCCGGTCGTGCCGCCACCCGGGCGGCACGACCGATCTTCAGGAGATTAGCACGCACGCGTTTTTTCGCGCCAGCCAGTTTCACCCACCTGCCTTAGCGCAGGCCCCCGCTGGCGACGATATGCTCGCCGGTCAACCATTTGGCGTCGTCCGATGCGAGGAACACGACGGCCGAGGCGATATCGTCCGGCTGACCGATGCGTCCGAGCGGCGTCTGGCTGACCGTCTGGCTTTCGAAATCCGATCCGATGACGCCGATCGCGTGTGCGCCTTCTGTCTCGATGATGCCGGGATTGATCGCATTCACGCGGATCTTGCGCGGTCCCAGTTCGCGTGCCAGCACGCCCGTGATCGCATCCACCGCGCCCTTCGTGCCGCTATAGACAGCCGTTCCCGGTGGCGTGACCGTCGTCACGACCGAACTCACGTTCACGATGCTCGCACCCTCGCCAAGATGCTTTACGGCCGCCTGCGTGGTGAGCAGCACGCCGAGCACGTTGATGTCGAACTGCTTGCGGTATTGCGCCTCCGTGAACTCTTCGATTGGCGCGAACTCGTAGACGCCCGAGTTGTTGACAAGGATGTCGAGGCGACCGTAAGTTTCGACGGCCGTGCTGATGATGCCTTGTGCGTCGGACGCCTTCGACACGTCGCCGCCGACGGAAACCGCCTTGCCGCCCGCGGCCGTAATCGCGCTCACGACCGCATCGGCGCCCGCCTTGCTGCTCGCGTAGTTCACGACCACCGAAGCGCCTTCGGCCGCGAGGGCCTTGGCGATCGCAGCGCCAATGCCTTTCGACGCGCCCGTGACGACTGCCACCTTGCCTGCAAGTTTGCCCATCATGTTCTCCTTACCGTATGTCGCAGCATCGAATGGAACCGGCGTCCTGGCTTGAATGAAGCCATCGGCCGGCGACTATTGCGAATCTAAAGGTCCGCGCCGCCGCGATAAAGCGGCCTGGCGCGAATTGACTGGCAGGATCAGCCGAACAATCGGGGCGGAGCAAAATCGGGTAAGCGGGCGCAGAAATTCCTGCGGCCTCGACCGCAAGGGCTTTTACCAGCGCTGGTGGACGTGCGGCGCTATATAGTGTTCGTAAACGTCCCGCACGCGTTGCATCGCCGCGTCGGAGAGCGGCGCGAGGTTTGCCGCCGAGACGTTCGACGCCGCCTGGGCCGCGTTCTTGCTGCCCGGAATGATGACGGAGACAGCGTCTTCCATGAGTATCCAGCGCAGGGCGAGCTGTGCCATCGAGGCGTCCACGGGTACCAGGCCGCGCAGTTCATCGACCGCCTTCAAGGCGACGTCGTACGGCACGCCCGAGAACGTTTCGCCTACGTCGAATGCCTCGCCATGACGATTGAACGCACGGTGGTCGTCCGCCGCAAAAACGGAATCCGCGGACAATTTGCCGGTGAGCATGCCGCTCGCGAGCGGCACTCGCGCGATGACCGCAACATTCTTCTTTAGCGCCTCGCGGAAAAACAGGGCGGCAGGCCGTTGGCGGAACATGTTGTAGATGATCTGCACCGAGACCACATTGGGATATTCGATCGCCTTCAGCGCTTCCTCCACCTTTTCGACCGAAACGCCGTAAAAGCGGATTTTGCCGGCGGCGACGAAGCTGTCCATCGCGTCGAATACCTCGGGGCGGTAGTAGACCTCCGTCGGCGGGCAGTGCAATTGCACGAGGTCGAGCGTGTCGACACCCAGGTTCGAAAGACTCCGGTCGATGAAGCCTTCGAGTTCGCGCTTGTTCAGATAGCCGCTGGTCACATGCGGATCGAGCCGGCGTCCGAGTTTCGTCGCCACGATCGGGCGCTTGCCGCCGCGTTCGCGCAGCACGTCCCGGATAATGCGCTCCGAGCGGCCGTCGCCGTAGACGTCGGCGGTGTCGATGAACGTGACGCCGTTATCGAGCGCGGCGTTCAGCGCGGCTCTGGCGTCGTCTTCGCCGACGCTTCCCCACGAGCCGCCGATTGCCCATGCACCAAAGCCGATCTCGGACACGTTCCAGCCGGTCCGCCCAAATTTTCTCTTCGAAAGCGTCATTTGCGTGCTCCTCCTGTGGTTTGCGCAGTTGTCTGGCAGGCGTTGCAATCGCCTCTGCGCCCGTAGTGTAGCTGGCTGTCAGGAGCAGGTATCCAAGGCGCTGGAACTCAGGGCCACAATCGTGGGAAACCGCGTGTTCACCGCATCGATCGATTCTCAACGGTCCGAATAATCGAGGGGCGGGGCCGACGATCGCGCGCGCCGTCACTGCCTCGACTTCAAATCGGCTTTTCGATCGCTGCCTGGCCGTGCGGCGTCAGCGTTTGTTGCCCGTCCTTGTCGAAGCCGCTATAGGTCCAGTCCAGTTTGCCGGAAGTGGTGGCGACCGAGCGGGTCAGGCCGATGCCGTACTGAGTCAGATACGTTCGACGCGTCTTGTTCTGGACGATACCGTCCTTCGTCTGTTCGCAGTCCAGGTCGATCGCTTTGCCGGTGAACGCTGCATTGAACTGGGAAGCCGGATAGTAGCGGCTCGTGTGACAGGTCCACGTGAGCGCCCGGAAGTTGACGATCTGAACCGTCGTGCCGAACTTGAACGTCGTGGTATAGGTTTCGTCTTCCTGCGGCGCGTTGAACGCGAACTGATTGTTGTCGGCGTCGTGCGCGACGAAGGGGATGAACGCCGCCGTCTGCGCGTAGTTCGCCGTTTCCTCTTTCAGGCTGTAAATGTTGAGGTAAGAGAGGCTGAACGTTGCGGCGGCGGGCACACCATTCGCCGAGCTTTCATACAACTGCTGGACCATGCCCGTATCTTGTGCGTTGATCAGCACAGTCTTGAAGTCGCGCTCGATCCCCACCGTGCCAACATGGCCCGTTACCTTGCCGAGCACCGTCAAGACCTTGAAGGGCAGCACGTGCGTGCCCGGTGCCGGCATTTTCTCGCGAACGCTCGTGGGCAAGGAATCCACGGCAAAGTGCGCCGCGAGATAGCCGGGCTTGTCGTTGGCCATATCCTTGACCGGCACGAACTGAACACAACCTGACAATAGCGCAGCGGATGTGAAGGAAGTGCCGACGAGCAGGCGGGTCATTCTGTTTCGCATCTTTTTCTTCGATTCTTTGTCAACGGATCGGGCGCCCGTCAAACGAGCACGGCATGGCATGCTTATCGGCGCGATGCGAGCGTTCTTTAATCGAAGATCGAAGCGAGGCGGGTGGCTGCCAGCTTCAGGGCGCAAGCTAGCGGTCTTCGCCGCGCCCAAGCTGCTCGAGGTAGGTCCATGGATAGATGCCGCGTGCATGGCCGTCGCTGAACGCGAGCTGCACGCCGTAGCCCATCGGCTCGATGGCGATCAGCATCACATCCGCAGCGGCCGCGGGCGCGGCGCCGTCGAGCCGCACGCGCCGGCAGGCTGCGCACGGGCACGCCGCGCGCAGCCGGGCGTGCTTCACACGTTGTGTCTCGCCTGCCGGCCAGCGGAGCGTGAGCGCTCGCGCGACGGCGTCGTTGCGAACCTCGAGCGGCGTTTTCATAGCGCTGCGCCCGCGATCTGGCCGATAGCGATGCGCACGGCCTTGCGCACCTCGGGATCGCGGTCCTGCAGCGCGCTTTGCAGCGCGGGCAAAGACTCGCGCGTGCCCAGTTCGCCGAGCGTGAGCGCCGCTTCCTTGCGCAAGTTGCTGATCGAATGCGTGAGCAGCGTGGCGACGGCGGTGGCCGCTTGCGCATCGCGTAGCTGTCCGAGTGCGCGGGCCGCGCGCAGCCGGACCTGCCAGTAGGCGTCACCGAGCGCTTCGACAAGCGGTGCGAGTGCCGTTGCGGCACGCAGCTTGCCGAGCGTCGTCGCGGCTTCTTCGCGCACCTGCCAGGCGTCGTCGCGCAACGCCGTGAGCAGCGCGTCGAGCGTGGCCTGATCGTCCGACGATGCGAAGCCGAGCGCGCCAACGGCGGCGCGGCGGACGTCGGGGTGCGCGTCGCCGGCGCCGAGCGCGGCGAGCGCCTTCAGCGCGCGTTCCTCCTTGAGCCAGCCGAGCACGGCGACGGCCTCGAGCCGCACGTCGGCCTCAGTGTCCGCAAGCGCATGCAGCGCGGGCTCGAAGGCATCCGCAAAGCGGAGTTCGCGCAGGCCGCGCAGCGCCGCGCGGCGCACGAACGGTTCGGGCCGCGCGGCCCACCGGCGCAGCACGTGGCCCGACGACTGAGCCTTCAATTCCGAAAGACTTTGCGCCGCGGCTTCGCGCACGTCGTCGTCGGTGTCGAGCAATGCTGCGCAGAGCGCTTCGACGACGTCGTCGTCTTCCCACGCGGCCAGCACGGCGGCGGCTTCGCGGCGCACGTCTGGAGCGGGATCGTCGCGCAGCGTCGCCACGAACGCGGGCAGCAGCGCTTCATCTTCGAGATCGGCGAGTTCGAAGAGCGCGATGCGGCGCACGGCGGGATCGGCGTCGGCGAGGCGCGCGAGCAGGGCGCTCGCTTCGGCGCTCGGGTGCTGCGGGTTCGGCAAGGTGGGAGCGGAAACGGTCATGGGAAGGGCAGTGATCTGGTGGGCGCTTGAGGGACTACGCCGCTTCGCGCAGAAACGCGAGGCAGCGGCGCTTGATGTCGACGAAGCCGGCTTCGGTCGTGCTCTCGTCGCTGCGTGGCCGCGCGAGCGGCACTGTGATATCGGCGACGAGGCGCGCGGGTCGTTGCGAGAGCATCAGGATGCGGTCGCCGAGAAACAGCGCTTCGTCGATGTCGTGCGTGACGAACACGACGGTCGTGCGTATCTGCGTCCAGATGTCGAGCAAAAGCGTTTGCATCATGCGGCGCGTTTGGGCGTCGAGTGCGCCGAAGGGCTCGTCCATCAACAAAATGCGCGGACGGTTGATCAGCACGCGCGCGATTTCCACACGCTGCTGCATGCCGCCCGACAGCTGCGCGGGATAGTGCGACTCGAATCCCGCGAGCCCCACCAGCGCGAGCAGTTCGGCCGCTTCGCGCCGACGCTCACTGGCGCCAACGCCCTTCATCTTCAGGCCGAATGCCACGTTGTCGATCACACGCTTCCAGGGAAACAGCGTGTGCTGCTGGAATACGAGGCCGCGCTCCGGATGCGGGCGCTCGACCGCGAGACCGTCGACGGCGATTTCGCCCTGCGTGGACGGGACGTGCCCCGCGATGGCGCCGAGCAGCGTGGACTTTCCGCAGCCGGACGGCCCAAGCACGCACACGAACTCGCCGGGTGCGATCTCGACGTTCAGTGAGTCGAGCGCGGCCAAGCGCGCGTGCGGCGGCCCGACCTCCACGGTCAGCGAACGCACGTTGATGTGCCCCGCCGCGTGGGGCACCGGCGCCCTGGCGCGGGCTTCAGGATGGACGGCGGCAGGCGTGTTCACTGGCGCGCTCCCCGCAGGCGGTACCACGGCGTCAGTGCGGTGCCGATGCGTTTGACGAGGAGGCTGCTGCCCATGCCGAGCACGCCGATCAGGGCCATGCCGACCACGATATCCGCATAGTTCTGGAGCGTATAGGATTCCCAGGTGAAATAGCCTATGCCGTACTGCCCGGCGATCATTTCCGCGGTTACGAGGCAGAACCACGCGGTGCCCATACCGATGGAAAGACCCGTGAAGATCGCAGGCGCGGCACCCGGCAATACCACTTCTGTATAGAGCGACAGCGAGCCGGTGCCGAGACCCCGCGCGGTGGCGACGAGGCGGGGGTCGACGGCCTCCACGCCGTGGATCGTGTTCAGCAGGATCGGGAACAGCGCACCGATGAACGTGATGAACATCATGCTCAGTTCCGAAGAGGGAAACATCAGGATCGCGAGCGGAATCCACGCGACCGCCGGGATTGGCCGCAGCACTTCGAGCGGCGGCAGGAGCACATCTTCGAGTGCGCGATAGCGACCGATCGCGAGTCCGAGCCCGACGCCGACCAGGGCCGCCGCGCAGAAGCCGGCCAGCACGCGCGTCAGACTCGCGGCGAGATGCATCGGCAGCTTCGGCGAATGGAGCAGCGCCCATAGCGCGGGAATGGCGTCGGCGGGCGAAGGGACATTCGCGAACGTGACGATGCCAAGCGAGAGCCGGAAATGAACGGCCAACTGCCAGGCAGCCACGAACAGCACGATCGAGCCGGCGCGCCATGCGCGGCGGCGTATCGGTGCGCTGCGCGCTGCGGCTGCAGTCAGTGCCGGTTCCCGGACGGCCTGGCGTTGCCGGGCTGCGAGGTCAAGCGTGGCAGACATGCGGACTCCTCATAAATCGCAAGTGAGCGGGCGGACAGAGCGCGACGCGTTAGCGCGAAGCGAGGGCCTGCTGGGCGCCCGTTTTTGCAGCGGCATAGTCGACGACCGCGCCCGACGTGTGCTGTGCGTAGGCATCCGCGCCTGTCTTCTGCAGGAACGCGGTGACGTCGCCATGCGCGTCGCGTACGTACCAGGCGTCGGAAGCGAAGAGCTTCTGTCCGCTGTCGTGGTCCTGCACGTAGACCGCGCGCACCTTGCTGCCGGACTGTTCGAGTTTCGCGAGCGCTGCGAACCCTTCCGCCGCGTTCGCATAGTTGCGCACGTGTGCCTCGTTGGCGACCCACACCTGTGTGACCGCGAGGAAATCACGAATGGGCTTGCCGGTCAGCGCGTCGTTCGCGGCGAGCGGCTGCCGAGCGTAGTTTTTCAGCGCGGCGTCATAGTCGAGTCCAGACTCCTTGAACGCCTCGCGGATGTAGCGGTCGTCGATGAAGGTGTTCGCATCGAGATTGACATCCGTTTTCTTGAGCAGCTTCAGCGTGTCGATGGCAGTCGCCACGGCCTGGCGGTACTCCGGCTTCCAGGTGAGATCGCGCGTTTGCAGGCCGAGCGGTCCATGATAGAGATAGTCGACGGGCGCCTCGATGCCCGTCACCTTCTCGATCAGCAAACTATATTTTTCGGGATCTTCCGCAATCAGGCGGTTCGCTTCGATTGCCGCGCGCAGATAGGCGACCACCACTTCCGGGTACTTCTGCGCATAAGCGGCATCGACGAGCGCGCCGTGAAAGGTGGGCGCACGGCTTTGGGCGCCGTCGTATATCTTGCGAGCGATGCCGCGGTACGGGAACAGGTCGGCGAACGGCACGAAGTCGGCGTGGGCGTCGATCTTGCCCGCCTTGAGGGCGCTCCCTGCCACTTCCGGCGCTTGCGTGATGATGTTCACGTCGGTATCGGGGTTCCAGCCTTGCGCTTTGATTGCGCGCAGCAGCATGCCGTGCGACGTCGAGGCGAACGGTACCGAGATCGTCTTGCCCTTGAGGTCGGCAATCGAATGCAGCGGCGAGTTGACGGGCACGACGATGCCGTTGCCGCTGCCATCGGTGCTGCCTTCGAGCACGGTGATGAAGAGGCTCTTTCGGCCCGCTTTCTGGAACGCCGCGCCATTGAGCGAACCCGGGAAATCCGCCATGGCGCCGAAGTCGAGCTTGCCGGCCACCATTTCGTTCGTGAGCGGCGCGCCGGAAGTGAAGTCCTTCCACTGCACGTCGTAGGTGACGTTCGCGTATTTGCCGGTGTGGGGCAGATACTTGTCGAGCAAGTGCAATTCGCGGATCAGGAGGCCACCCGTCGCGCAGTTGATAGTGGTGTCCTGGGTGCCGATCGCGACGCGAATCGTCTCGGCGTGTACGGTGATCGCGGCGCTCAACAGTAGCGGGGCGGCGAAAAGGCGAAGAATCCGTTGGCGTGTTTTCATGATCTGTTTGGCGAGCAATACGGGTACCGTCGTTGGGTGACAGCGGTTAGCGCAACAGGTACGGAATGTCGACCTTGACTGCGCCGGTCGGGCAGTCGCGTTCGCAGGGCATGCAATACCAGCATTCGTCGAATTGCATATAGGCCTTACCCTTGCTCACATCGATTGCGAGCAGGTCGAGCGGGCACACATCCACGCAAACCGTGCAGCCTTTGTCGGCGATGCAGCGGTCTTCGTCGATCGTGACGGGCGCACTGCTGCGCTGGAAGATTTCGTGCGGCGTATAGGACATATTCGGATTCCTTAGTGTTCGGCGACGAGTTCCGCGGATTCGCGAATGCGTAGCTGATCGTAAGCGCCTCGATCCGCTTGCGCGAGCGGGATGATGTACGGCTCGACCGCGCGCTTTTCGCTCGTCATGCTGCCGGAAGCGTCCTTGCGCAGGTGCGTATGGCAGAACCAATCGGCGTCGTTGCGCTGCGGGTAATCGACCCGGTGGTGATACAGGCCCCAGCGGCTTTCGGTGCGGAACAGTGAGGCGCGCGCCGCCATTTCCGCGCAGTCGCGAATGGCGCGCACCTCGGCGGCGCGCATCAATTCGTGCGCATTGTTGGCCTTGATCGCTTCGATGTCTTCGGCGATCTCGTCGAAGCGCTGCAGGCCGATCTCCATCTTGCGCGTGACCTTGGGCGGCTGAAGATAGTCGTTCACCATGCGGCGCAGCTTGTATTCGACCTGGGCCGGTGCGAGTCCGTTTTCGCGATCGAGCGGCGCGTAGATCCGTGCGCGTTCAGCGGCGATCTGGGATTCGTCGAGGCTCGCATGCTCGCGGCCCTCCACGTATTCGGCCGCGTTGGCGCCCGCGAACCAGCCGTAGGTGAATGCGCCTAGCATGTAGTTGTGGGGCACGGCCGCCATGTCGCCTGCTGCATAGAGTCCGGGTACGGTCGTCTCCGCGCGCGCATTCACATAGACACCCGACGCGCTATGCCCGCTGCAAAAGCCGATCTCGGAAATATGCATCTCGACCATCTGCTGACGGTAGTCCGTGCCGCGGCCCGCGTGGAACCGGCCGCGGCTCGGGCGCTCGTTGGTGTGCAGGATCTGCTCGATGGTCTGGATCGTTTCCTCGGCAAGATGGTCGAGCTTCAGGAACACGGGGCCGTTTCCGCTCTGCAGCTCCTGGTAGAACTCCCACATCATCTGGCCGCTCCAGTAGTCGCATTCGATGAAGCGCTCGCCCTTGCCGTTCGCGGTGAAGCCGCCGAGCGGCCCGGTGACATATGCACAAGCCGGTCCGTTGTAGTCCTTAATAAGTGGATTGATTTGAAAGCATTCCAGATTCGCGAGGGCGGCGCCCGCGTGGTACGCCATGGCGTAGCCGTCGCCCGCGTTGGTCGGATTCTCGTAAGTGCCCATCAGGTAGCCGGAGGAGGGCAGACCGAGGCGCCCCGCCGCGCCGCAGCACAGAATCACGGCTTTCGCGCGCACCACGTGGAACTGCGCCGTGCGGCAGTCGAAGCCGAGAACGCCGCTTATGCGGCCCTGCGAATCGGTCATGAGCCGCGTGGCGACGATGCGGTTCGTGATCTCGATGCGCGCACGTTTGAGCTGCCGGTAGAGGATCTTTTTCACGTCGTGTCCTTCGGGCATGGGCAATACGTAAGCGCCCATGTGATGGACCTTCTTCACGGCATAGTCGCCGTTGCCGTCTTTTTCGAACTTCACGCCCCAGCGGTCGAGCTGCTCGATGGTCGTGAAGCTGTGTCGCGCATACGCATAGACGGCCTCCTGGTCGATAATGCCATCGTTGGCGACGGTGATTTCGCGCGTGTACTGCTCGGGTGTGGCGTGGCCGGGAATGATGGCGTTGTTCAAGCCGTCCATGCCCATCGAGATTGCGCCGCTGCGCTTGACATTGGCTTTTTCAAGCAGCAGCACCTTGAGCGCCGGGTTGCGTTCCTTGGCCTTGATTGCAGCCATTGGGCCGGCCGTGCCGCCGCCGACGACCACGATGTCGTATTCGAGCACTTCGGTATTCATAGCGCTTTCCTTCCCCTTGCACGGGTTTTTTGGCGGTCGACGCGCAGCCGGTACTGGAAGGCGTCGCCGCGGAAATACAGGTATTCGTAGTCGATGGGATTGCCGGATGCGTCGTGCGTCAGGCGTTCGATCCGCAGAACGGGGCTGCCGTCTTCCACGCGCAGGGCGCGGGCGATGTCGTCATCGGCGAGAATCGCGTCGATCGACACATCGGCATGACCGAGCGGCACGCCGCAGTCGTTCTCGAGAATCAGGAAAATGTCGCGCGTGGCGAGGTCGGCGTTGGCGAGCCGCTTGCCGAGCGCTTCCGGCACCCACGTGAGTTCTAGCGAAACCGGTTCGCGGTTGAGCATGCGCACGCGATGGATTTCCGCGACCGGCGCGCCTTCCAGAAGATTGAGCCGTTGCGCGACGTGGCGATCGGCCTTGATGATCCTGAAGCTGCGCAACTGGTTGACAATTTCGTAGCCCATCGACGACATCGCTTCCGCGAAGCCTTGCAGCGAGGTTACGTTCTGGAATGCCTTGGGCCTGGAGACGAACGTGCCCTTGCCGTGCAGCCTGAAGACCAGGCCTTCCTTTTGCAGATCGCCTAGTGCCTGGCGCACGGTGATGCGGCTGACGCCGAACAGGGCGCATAGCTCGTGTTCGGAGGGCATCTGGCTGTGCGGCGCATAGGTGCCGTTCAGGATGCGCTCTCGGAGCGTGTCCTTGATCTGGACGTAGAGCGGCTGGGGGGATAGCGCCACCAGATTTGTTCGGGGCATGGTTCGCTTGTCATAACAAGATGGACCTGCAGTCTAGTCAGGGTTCCATCTGCGACAAACTAACGAATTCTGATATGTATTTCTTTGGTGTCTGGTTTGGGTTTGCTTTGTTGTGGTTTTTTGGTGCTATCGCGGAAGGGTTGTGGTTTTTGGCGCTTTGGCTTTTTCTTGTGTTCGCGTCGGTGAACCTTACAGGGGCAACCCAGGCATACCGACGCGAAAACAAGGCACCGCAAAGTACTCATTTCACAGATGGTTTTCTACCAGCCCCCTCGAGCCAGAAACCGGCTCGCCGCTGGGCAACGACAAATCGCCAGCGCCCGACGCGTCCCCACCCTCAATCTCCCCATTCAAAACCGCCCGAGCCCGCGCAACATCCATCGCCCCTTCCCACCTGGCGACCACGATCGTGGCCACGCCATTCCCAATCAAATTGGTCACCGCCCGAGCTTCATTGAGAAACCGATCCACCCCCAACAGCAGCACCAGCCCGGAAACCGGAATCTTATGCATCGAAGCAAGCGTAGCAGCGAGCGCAACAAACCCCGCTCCGGCCACACCAGCAGAACCCTTCGAAGTCAGCAGCAAAACGCTCAGCACGACAAGTTGATCGAACAGCGTGAGATGAATGTTCATCGCCTGGGCCACGAAGAGGGCCGCCATCGTGAGATAGATCGCCGTGCCGTCCGCGTTGAACGTATAGCCGGTCGGCAACACCATGCCGACAACAGGCCGCGAACAGCCGAGGTTCTCCATCTTGACGAGCATCTGCGGCAGCACGGCCTCGGTCGACGCCGTGCCGAACGTGATCAGGATTTCGTCGCGGATATAGCGGAGATACTTCCACAGCGAAAATCCGCAAACGCGCATGACGAGCCCGAGCACCACCACGACGAAGACAATCGACGTCACGTACAGGCAAAGCATCAGCTCGCCAAACGACGCCAGCGTGCCGAGCCCGTACTTCGCGATGGTGAACGCCATGCCGCCAAACGCGCCCACGGGCGCGACATACATGACGATCCGCACGACGCCGAACATGCCCTGCAAGAACATGTCGAGCATATCGACGAGCGGTGCGGTACGCGGGCCGAGCTTCGCCAGCGCAATGGCGAACAGCACCGAGAAAAAGATGATCGGCAAAATTTCGCCGTTCGCAAACGCGCCGACGATGCTGTTCGGCACGATGCTCATGAGGAACCCGAGCGCCGTGTGGTCGTGGGCCGCGTGCGCGTAGCTGGCGATCGCCGAGCTGTCGAGGTGCGCCGGATCGATGTTCATGCCGCTGCCCGGCTTGATCACGTTCACGACGACGAGGCCTACGAGAAGCGCAATGGTCGACGCCACCTCGAAGTAGAGCAGCGCCTTCACGCCTACGCGGCCGGCTTCGTGCAGGTCGTTCATCCGGGCAATGCCCACGACGACCGAAGCGAAGATGATCGGCGCGAGCGCCATGCGGATCAGCTTGATGAAGAGGTCGCCAAGCGGTTTGAGATCCGCTCCGATGTCCGGATAGAAGTGGCCGACGAGAATGCCCGCCAGGATACCGATCAAGACCTGTATGTAGAGCTTCGAAAGATACTTTTTGAGTTTCGAGGGCCGCATGTCTGTCTCCTGAGCATGGCGCCATGCAGGTAATTTCGGGCGACCGCCAACCGCCATGCGTGCAGCGGTTGTGTTTCCGGTCGCGCTCTTTTCTTCGCTTCGGCGTCAGGCCGCGATCTTCTGCATTTCCGCAAACAGATCGGCCTTGCTCTCGAAGCCGATGCCGGGCAGGTCGGGCATCGTGATGTAGCCGTTGTCGACCTTCACGCCATCGGGGAAGCCGCCATAAGGCTGGAACAGATCGGGATACGACTCGTTGCCGCCAAGCCCGAGGCCCGCCGCGATGTTGAGCGACATCTGATGGCCGCCGTGCGGAATGCAGCGGCTCGCGGACCAGCCGTGCTGATGCAGCATCTCCAGCGTGCGCAGATATTCGACGAGGCCGTAGCTCAACGCGCAGTCGAACTGCAGCCAGTCGCGGTCGGGACGCATGCCGCCGTAGCGGATGAGGTTGCGCGCGTCCTGCATCGAGAACAGATCCTCGCCGGTCGCCATCGGTTTGTCGTAGTAGTTGCGCAGCGTGGCCTGCAATTCGAAGTCGAGCGGGTCGCCCGGCTCCTCGTACCAGAACAGATCGTATTGCGAGAGCGCTTTCGCGTACTGGATCGCGGTGTCCAGATCGAAACGGCCGTTGGCGTCGACGGCCAGTTTCTGACCGTCGCCCAGCACGCTCAGGATCGAATCGATGCGGCGCAGGTCCTCGTCGAGCGACGCGCCGCCAATCTTTTTCTTCACGACCGTGTAGCCGCGGTCGATATAGCTGCGCATTTCGTCCTTGAGCTTGTTGTGGTCCTGGCCTGGGTAGTAGTAGCCGCCCGCCGCATAGACGAAGATCTTGCGGTCGGGTTGGCCATTGCCGTAGCGCTCGGCGAGCAACTGGAAGAGCGGCTTGCCTTCGATCTTCGCCACGGCGTCCCATACCGCCATGTCGATCGTGCCGATCGCCACCGAGCGCTCGCCATGGCCGCCCGGCTTTTCGTTGGTGAACATCGTCGCCCAGATCTTGTGCGGGTCGAGGTTGTCGCCCGCCTCGTTCACGAGCGAGGCGGGATCGGCTTCGAGAATGCGCGGGATGAAGCGCTCGCGCATCAGCGTGCCCTGGCCATAGCGGCCATTCGAGTTGAAGCCATAGCCGATGACGGGCTTGCCGTCGCGGATCACGTCGGTGACCACGGCGACGAGGCTGAGCGTCATCTTGCTGAAGTCGATATAGGCGTTGCGGATCGAGGAACTGATCGGAACGGTTTTTTCGCGGATTTCAACGATTCTCACGGGTGTCTCCTGGTGGCACGGCCAGCATGCGCGGTCGTTCTCGCGGTCGTTCGCGATTCGCTGGCTGTGGGAGACGCTAGGTTATGCGCCCGGATCGGCTCTATGATTCACTTGTTTTCACATCTTTATTAACTCACGGTGAAGAATGACCTGACCTCCTACCTGGCGTTTTTCGTTCTGCTCGGGCGTTACGGAAACCTTTCAAGCGTTGCGCGCGACATGGACATCACGCCGCCGGCGGCGACCAAACGGCTCGCGCAGCTCGAGGCGCGCCTGGGCGTGCGCCTGGTCAACCGGACCACCCGCAGCGTGAGCCTGACCGCCGAAGGCGAGACCTTTCTGCACTACGCGACGCGCATTCTTGCCGAAGTGCAGGAAATGGAAGATGTCGTGTCGTCGAGCCGCTCCGTCACGCGCGGCTTGCTGCGTGTGAACGCGACGCTCGGCTTCGGGCGCACGACGATCGCACCGCTCGTTTCGGAGTTCGCGCGGCGGCATCCGCATGTCGAAGTGCAGCTCGATGTCACCGACCGGCCGATCGACCTCGTCGAAAGCGGCGTGGATCTGGCGATCCGTTTTGGCGAGCTGCCCGACAAGCGGCTCATTGCGCGGCGCATCATGACGAACCGCCGCTTGCTGTGCGCCTCGCCGCGCTATCTGGAGACGCAGGGCACGCCCGCAACGCTGGGCGATCTCGCCAACCATCAATGCATCGTGCATCGACAGAACGACAACGCCTACGGCATATGGCGCCTCGAGCGCGATGGCGAGGCGCATGCGGTGAAGGTGCACGGCATGCTGTCGAGCAACGACGGCGATATCGTGCTCGGCTGGGCGCTCGACGGGCACGGCATTCTGCTGCGCTCGGAGTGGGACCTGGCGAAGTATCTGGAAAGCGGCCGGCTGCGCGTCGTGCTGCCCGAGTTCGTGCAGCCGCTGGCCGATTTGTTCGTGTACTACCCGAACAAGCGCAATCAGTCGGCGCGTGCGCGTGCGTTCATCGATTTTCTGGCGGAGCGGTTCAACCGGCAGCCTGCGGTGGCCGCGCCCGCGCAATCGGGCGCATAACGATTTTGTCTGCGTCCCCCGCAGACAATCCATCCGGCTGGAAAGGTAGCGGTGGTCATTACAGCCGGCCGATGTTTGCGGTAACGTGCGCGTTTGCAGAGGCGGGAACGACGCCACGAAAAGGAGAGAGACAGATGACAAAGCGAGTGATAGTGACCGGCGGTAGCGGCCTTGCCGGCAAATGGGTGGTCGAGAACCTGGTCGCGCACGGCTACGAAGTGTTGAATCTGGACCGTGTGCCCATGCCGAAGCGCACGGCGCGCACGCTGATCACGGACATCACCGACGCGGGCCAGGTTTTCAACGCGATCGCCTCGACCACGGCGCCAGTGGAATTCGCCGACGACCTGGAGCCGAAACCCATCGACGCGATCGTTCACTTCGCGGCGATTCCTCGCATCATGTTGACGACCGATAACGAGGTCTACCGCATCAATGTGATGGGGACTTACAACATTCTCGACGCCGCTGCGAAACTAGGGGTCCGCAAGGTGATCCTCGCCTCGAGCGAGACGACTTACGGTGTGGTGTTCGCCCACCGGCATCGCGATCCCGCGTACTTTCCGCTGGACGAGAACTATCCGGTGGACCCGATGGACAGCTACGCCACCTCGAAAGTGGTCAACGAAGTGACCGCGAAGGCATTCCAGGCGCGCACCGGGTCGGACATCTACTGTTTTCGCATCGGCAACGTGCTCGATCCCGAGGATTACGCGAAGTTCTCCACGTGGCTCAAGGATCCCGCGCTGCGCAAGCGTATTGCGTGGAGCTACATCGACGGGCGAGATCTCGCCAACGCGTGCCGGCTCGCCATCGAAACGGACGGCCTCGGCTTCGAGATCATGAACGTCGCGGCGGACGACGTGTCGTCCGACTTGCCGACCCAGACGTTGCTGGATCGCTACTATCCGGGCGTGCCGGTCAAGAAGGCCCTCGGCGAGTTCGAGACGCTGCTCAGCAACGAGAAGCTCAAACGCTTGCTTGGCTGGCAGCAGCAGCACTACTGGCGCGACGAGGCAAAACGCTTCAATCCGTAAGCGGCATCAGCGTCGAAAACGCGCAGGGCCAGCGAGTGCTGGCCCTGTTCACGACATCGACGCTCCCGGCGTTATGCTGCCAGCTTGAGCGCTTGCGAGAAGTCTGCAATCAGGTCGTCGATATCTTCGATGCCCGCCGAAAGCCGCAGCATGCCGTCGGAGATGCCCATCGCCTTGCGCGTTTCTGCGCCGGCTTCGAAAAAGATCGTCGGCGCGACGGGGATGATGAGCGTGCGCGTGTCGCCGAGGCCGGTCGCCTTGATCGGCAGTTCGAGCGCGTTGACGACGTCGATCATGCGTTCCGCGTTGAGCAGTTCGAACGAGAGCAGCCATGACGCGCCCTTGAAAAGCGCATGGGCAACCTCGTATTGCGGATGGCTCTTCAAGCCCGGATAGAACACCTTGCCGATGGCTTCGTGGCCTTCGAGAAACTGTGCGAGCGCGAGCGCATTGTCGCTGCTTTGCTTCACGCGCAGGGCGAGCGTTTCCGCGCCCATGGCGATGGCGTGCGCCTGCTCGGACGACAATGACGCGCCCATGTCTCGCAGGCCCTTCTTGCGGATCTGCAGGAGCCCCTGATCTTTCGGTGCCGAACGCCGATAGTCGTCGGCGATGTTCGGATACGTGCTCCAGTCGAACAGGCCCGTATCGGTCACCGCGCCGCCGAGCGCGGCGCCATGGCCCGCGATGGTCTTCGTCAACGAATTGATGACGAGGCTCGCGCCGACCGCCTTCGGCTGGAACAAGGCGGGCGAGGTAATCGTGTTGTCGACGACGTAGACGATGCCGCGCTCGCGGCACAGCTCGCCGATGCCTTGCAGGTCGGGAATCTGCGTGCCCGGATTCGCGATGGTTTCGACGAACACCATGCGCGTATTCGGCTGGATGGCGTTCTTCACGTTTTCCGCGTCGCTGGCGTCGACGGTCGTGACTTCCACGCCGAGCGTGCGCAACGTGCCGAACAGGCTGTTGGTGTTGCCGAACACATAGCGGCTCGACACGAGATGATCGCCCGCACGCAGCAGCGTGAGGAAGGTCGCCGTGATCGCGGCCATGCCGGTGCTGAAACAGACTGTGCCGGTGCCGCCTTCCAGGCTCGTGATCTTGCGCTCGAGAGCCGCCGTCGTGGGAGTGCCTTGCCGCGCGTAGTTGAAACCCCCTTTCTTCGTGCCCTGAAATACGCCGATCAGGTCCTCGACGCGCTCGAAACCATATTGCACGGACGTATGAATCGGCTGGCGCACGCCGCCGTGCTCGGTGCCCGCGATCCTGTCGCCGTGAACGATGCCAGTGGTGAAGCCTTGCTTGCTCATTCTCACTCCGTTTCTCAAGTCGATTGCGTTTGGCACATTATCGCCTGTAACGCGTGTTGCCGGCAGGTGGGACGCACCGAACCAATCGGTCGGGCGCTAACGCAGTTCGGACTCCGACGGTTCCAGCACGCTGCGCAGCTTGCCGAGCAGCCAGTTGACCAACGCGTTGTTGTGCCGGTAGTGATTCCAGGTGGGAATCTGGCGGGCGCCGAGGATGCGTTTGAACTCATAGGACGTCGCGCCCAGCTCGATTTCCTCGAAACCTTCGCGAATGCCGAATTCGACCGTGCGAATGAACATGGCGAAGTACAAGCCGTACTCCTGGCTCCTGGCGTAGTCGAGCCCGATATAGCGGTTGACGAGGTGCCTTCCCTTGCCGATCAACTGGGTGAAGCCAATCAACTCGTCGTCCAGAAAGTACAGCAGATAATGGCTAAGGCTGCGGGTATTGGCGAAATACTCCGGCGTGAGCTTCTCGAACTTCAACTCGGCTTTCTGCCAGGTGTTCAGATACAACTCATACACTCTGGCGACGAGGTGATCGGGCAGACCCGCGCATTCTTCATAGCGCAGTGCGGCGGCCTTTTTCAGCTTACGCTTGAGCAGGTTCCTGCGGTCGCTCTTCATGGCCTGGTAGTAGTCCGGGCCGATCGACAGCACCGGCACGGGCAGGCCTTTTGCCGCCACGAAGCCGCGCAGCGGCAAGTCCTCGGTGAAACCCTTGTACGCGAGCAGGCTCCCTTTCTTCGCAAGCGCCGTGCTGATGGCCGCGAGCGTCTCCTGCGAGACTTCGCCCTGGATGCGGCCGGCATCGACGGTCGGATGCCCGATGCAGGCCAGCTTGAAGCGGATCCAGCTCAGGCTTTGCTTCAGCCAGCCGCTGGGAAGGAGGGTGTTGAGCCGGAAATCCATCACGAAGTAGGGCGCCACGGTAACGAGCGCGCTGTCCCGGTACACGGCGAAATAACCGAAGCTGAAATCATCCAGCCGGGCCGTCTGAAAGGCCTGGTAAAACTCCGCTCCCTCCGGCTCGTCGCGCAGAAACCCCTCGGGCGGATTGGCCAGATCCTCGATGTGCAGCATGGATTGCGGTCCCTTTTTTCTGTTTGCTTTGTCGACAGCCCAATGTCGGGCACCGATTGTCGGCGATCTTCGCTTTCTTGTCGATTGGCGGCGCGGCGCTCGCGGGAGGCGTCACAACTGCGAATCGAGGAGGGCGGCTGCGTGTTCGAGCAGCTTTTCCCGTAACGACCGGCGGCGCCAGTCTTCGAGCGTGATGCGTTTGGCGAGGGCAGCGTCGGCATCGAAAATGGCCGTCTGCTGGCGCGCGAAATCGCGGTCGTAGATGTTGAGATTGGCCTCGTCGTTGAGCTTGAACGAGCGGCTGTCGAAGTTGGTCGAGCCGACCGACACCAGATATTCGTCGACGACGATCAGCTTGCAGTGGAACATCGTCGGCTGATACTCGTACATCTCCACGCCGGCCGCGAGCAGGTCGCCCCAGCACGCACGCGAGGCCTCGCGCACCGTGTGAGTATCGATGCGCTTGCCCGGCGTGATGATGCGCACCTTCACGCCGCGCTTCGCCGCCTCGACGATCGCGTTGATCGTCAGCTTGTCCGGCACGAAGTACGCCGTCGACAAATGGATGGAGCGCGCCGCGGCGGTGATCGCCATGAGGTACATCAACTCCATGTCGTCGCTGCCGCCAGAGGGCGAACTGCTGAACACGTGCGCGAGGCCGTTGCCCGCGGCGTCGATCGCGGGAAAGTACTGCGGGCCGTGCAGCACATTGCCCGTCGACTTGACCCAGTTGTCCATGAAGACCGCCTGCATCTGTCCGACCGCCGGGCCTTCAATGCGAAAGTGCGTATCGCGCCAGTGCTTTTCGTCCTGCGCATGGCCGGTCCATTCGTCGGCGATGCCTACGCCGCCCGTAAAACCGATGCGTCCGTCGATCACCAGCAACTTGCGGTGCGTGCGGTCGTTCATGCGGCCGAGGCCCGTCCAGTGCGGCTTGTGATACAGGACGAGCTGGACGCCCGCCTCGCGCAGCATGCGTTGATAACGCTTGTCCATTTTGGACGAGCCGACCCAGTCGAGCAGCACGTGCACGGCGATGCCCGCGCGCGCCTTGTCGGACAGCGCGCGGGCGACTTCTTCGCCAATCGCGCCGGACCAGTAAATGAAGGTCTCGAAGGTAATGGTGTGCTGCGCCGCGCGGATGCCGGCCAGCATCGACGGAAAGATCTCGTCGCCGTTCACGAGCACCTCGAAGCGATTGCCTCCCACGACGGGCGGCCCGAGCAGCAGCCCCATCGAGCGGATGAACTGCGGACTGTCGCTCGCGTAAAGCCGGTCGATCTTGTGCTCGATCTTCTTTTCGCCGCTCGTGAGGTTCGCGATCACCAGGATGACGACGAGCGTCACCGCGACCGTCACGACAATGAGGGCAATGGTCGACATGCGTGGGCCTCGCCTCGCGGATGGTAACGATGCCCTGCTGTAGCACATTGCATGCGCAAGCAGCGCTGTCGATCAATCCGGCTCGTCGGCTCCGGCCATTTGGTCCAGATTCGACTGCAATTTCGTGATGACGCGGTGCAAGGTCTTGATTTCGCTGGCGGTCACGCCAGCGGAGAGCTGGTTTATCCAGGGGGCCTGAAGACGCATGGCCGCTTCGAAAGCTTGCCGGCCCTCGTCGGTCAAAACGACAAGCTGCGCGCGGCGGTGGTGAGGGTTGGCCTCGAAGCGGACCAGACCGTCGTTGGCCAGGTCATTCACGATTCGTTGCACGTTTTGCCGATTGGCCCCCAGATCGCGGGCAATCCAGGCCACCGGCTGCGGCCGTTGCGCGGCCCTGATGGCGCCGAGCATCTGCCAGCGTGCGCTCGTGAGGCCGAGGCCCTCGACCAGGCGGTCGCCCGAGGTGAGCAGTCCGCTATTGAGCCGGAAGAGCTCGAGCATGATGCCCGACAGGAGTTCGCCGACCGGTGTTCTCGCGAGTTCGCGCATATGGCACCCTATTTCTAAGTTGACATCATCATGTCAATTTACTATATATTGGCCATGACCGGTTGACATCATGCTTTTAGACTCTGGAGTGCACCATGCTGCAATTGCGACCGCTTGATCCTTCTTTCCCGATCGAACGTCAACTTGCCGTTGACGCCGAGCCCGTTGTGCTCGTGAACGTTTTCACACTGGATCTGGCCGATGAGGCGAAGTTTCTGGAGGCCTGGCAGGAAGACGCTGCGCACATGAAGCAGCAAGCCGGCTTTATTTCAACGCAACTCCACCGCGCGATCGGAGAGCAACCGGCTTATATGAATTACGCAGTGTGGGAATCCACGGCGCATTTTCGGGCGGCATTCTCTGCGCCGGCGTTCCGGTCGAGTCTGGCCGCTTATCCTTCCTCGGTGATCGCGTCGCCGCATATCTTCCAGAAAGTTGCCGTGCCGGGGATTTGCGAGAGTTAGTTGTTTTGCCGTCGTTGCGGCTCGACTTCAGGTCGCTGCTGGTTGCCGGCCCTTGGCCGCGTTGCGGCGAAGAGCGGGCATATCGTGGAAAGACAACGGCATGATCAATGGCTGCCGGCGGTCAGAACCGTCGAGATCACGCCGGTCGCGCTGGCAACGAGCACGTAGTCGCCGGCTACGCCGACCCAGTGGTAGCCACGCGGGGGCGCTTTCAGGCCATGCTGATTCCAGTTTTCGACCACGAAAATCCGATCACGGTATTCAGGCGGCAGGCGGTCGCCACGATGCCAGTCGCGATGCGGAATCGCACCGACCGGACGGTTGGCTCGTTCGATCGACGTAGGCGGCGGGTTGCCAGGCCGGTGTTCGGGCTGCGATGCGAACGCGGTGCCTGTCGTGGCGAGCAGGGCGGCAATAATGAAGAGTGTCGTGACTTTCGCTTTCATGGTGAATGCTCCAAATAGCGTTCAAGAAAAGAGGAAGTGAGATGGAATTTACTTAGGAATGTTGATCACTCACTAACGGATTCACTTCCACCGGATTCGCTGGCGCGACGCTCCTCATCGGCGAAGCGGTTCGACGTGCGCTTCTTGACGAGAGATTCGCCATGCGGGACAGCGCTCGGCGCTGGCAAGCGGGCCATGGCCATGAACGGCGCCATCATGAGGAGGCCGGCGATCGCGAACGTGGCGTTGAGTCGGTTGATGTACGAGTTCATGGTTTTCTCCATGGCAAGGAAGTAAAGGATGACTAAGTTATCGATGGATTGACTCGAGCTTCGAGGGAAGCCTCGGGAAGACTGCGTCCGAATCCAAAGCTTGCATCAAGTTTACATTCCGTAAGATTTGCTTTCAAGCAATGGGAGCGAAGTTTCAGTGCGGCGTATCGCCTCACAAAATTGGAGCGCGAACCGGCGGCGGCGGTTGCCCGAGCCGCAAGGCGCGCCGCGGCCGGGCGTGCCAGTCAATTACGGCCAGTCTGCGTTGCACAGACCAGCCGGGGAGCAGGCTCAGAGCGAGAGAACGCGGCGCTTATGTCCCCCAGGGCGCGCGCGGCAATCGCTCGAAGTCAGGCAATGGCGCCTTCCCTGAGCCTGAACGCGGACACGGTCTCGCGAAGCGCGTGCGCCTGCTCAGCCAGCGCATACGTCGCGGCCGAAGCCTCCTCCACGAGCGCCGCGTTCTGCTGCGTGACCTCGTCCATTTGCGTGACGGCGATGTTCACCTGCTCGATGCCCGTCGACTGTTCGCGCGACGCCGTCGAAATCTCCTGCACGGTCCCGGAAACCCGCTGCACGGCTTCGACGATCTCGTCGATGATGTGGCCGGCGTCGGCCACCTGGAACGATCCGCTTTCGACGTGTACTTTCGACTGCTCGATGAGCGCCTTGATCTCGCGCGCCGCGCTCGCGCTGCGCTGCGCGAGCGTGCGAACCTCGCCCGCGACAACGGCGAAACCGCGGCCTTGCTCGCCCGCACGCGCCGCTTCGACGGCGGCGTTGAGCGCAAGGATGTTGGTCTGGAACGCGATGCCGTCGATCAAGCCGATGATCTCGCCGACCTTGCTCGAACTGTCCGCGATAGATTGCATCGTGCCGACCACGCCTCGCATCACCGTGCCGCCGCGCGCCGCGGTCTGCGCCGCCGTTCCCGCGAGCGAACTGACGTGCTCCGCGTTCTGCGCGTTCATGCGTACGATCGACGTCAGCTCCTCCATGCTCGCGGCCGTTTCTTCAAGCGATGCAGCCTGCTCTTCGGTGCGCGAGGACAGATTCTGGTTGCCCGAGGCAATCTGCGCGCTCGCCGTTGCCACGCCTTCGGCGTTGGCGCGAACTTCGCTCACCACGCGTGCGAGGCTCGTCTGCATTTTCGAAAGCGCCGTGAGCAGTTCCGCGGTCTCGTCGTCGCCATGTGCATGCAGATCGGTCGACAGGTCGCCGTCGGCGACCTCGCGCGCGAAGTCCACGGCACGGCCCAGCGGGCTCGTGACAGTACGGCTGAACAGCACGCCGCCCGCCAGCGCGAGCAGGAACGCGAGCACCATCAGCACGGCGCTCACGATGGTGGCGTGCGCGGCCTGCACCGCGGCCTGGGCGGCCACTTGCGCGTTGGTGGCGGCAATGATCTGTGCGGCGCGGTCGAGCAGTTGGGCGGGCGCGCGATCGACGCCGGCGACCACGGTATCGCCCGCAACAGGATCGGCGCCCGCCGCCTTGAACGCCTCGAAGCCCTTGCGGTACCCCTGGCCCATCGCCTCGTGCGCCTCGGCGAACTGCGCGACGAGCGTGCGCGCTTCGCCTTCGGGCAGCTTCGTTTCGAGCCCGGCGGCGAGATCGTTCACGGTGCGCTCGCGCTTCTGAAACGCGCTCCAGTAACGATCGAGTTTTTGCGGGTCCTTGCCACGCAGGAGTGTGTCTTTCCACTCCTGCACCTGCAGCTTGAACTCGACGAGCGTGGCCGACACCATGCGCTCGTTCGCGGCGGCGTCCTGCACGGTGGTGCGGTAGGTATCGATCGCCTGGTTGAGCGTGTGGATGCCGTAGAACGCACCCGCCGACATGAGGGTGAGCGACGCGGCGAAGGCGAGGGGAATCTTGCGGCTGAGTTTCATGGGGTTCGAATGGCTAAAAATGCAAGGCGCATGACGCGCCGACTTCCCTATTACGGCTCAAGTCTGCTGTTCTTGAGTTTTTGCGGATTACGCCGTCTTTCGTCATACGTAAGCCGTTGCGAACACCATGCGCGTGCGGCGCGGCGAATTAGAGATCGGCCTCTCCTTCAAACGCTTCGAATCGAGCCTCGGCTGTCTGGCGTGACGAGATACCGTTGAGGCGAGGGACGGTGAAGCGACGGATGCAGCGACACCCAGCTTCTCGCACTTTCCAGCGCTTCGATCTGACCGGTCTGCGAATTGCGCCGATACACGAGGCCGCTTCGGCCACTGATGTCGATGGCGTTTACCACTTCACCCGAAGCAAGCCGGATTCGGGTGCAAGTGCAGATAGACATCGTGGATGTCCGTAGTTGGCGCATCGAGACGGCGGATCGTGAGGCAGGGCGCGGGTTTTTACAAGCGGTTGATAGAATTGCGCAACGCGCAAGCAACCCCTCGACTCGAAGGAGCCAGTCTGAATGTCGCCGAACACGGATACCGAATTATTTCGCCTTCTCGCGAACAGCTATCGCCGCCTGTTGGGCGTCGCGCTCGTGCCCGAAGGCATGGGCGACACAGAGGGCGCGGCCTGGCTCTACGAACGCGCGCCGTTCGGCTTGCTTGCGCACGGCACGCAGGCGGACCCCGTATTCATGTATGGCAATCGTCGCGCGCAAGCGATCTTCGGCTACGACTGGGACGAAATCACGGCGCTGCCTTCGCGTCTTTCCGCGCAGGCGCCCGAGCGTAGCGAGCGGCAGGCATTTCTCGATTCGGTGACGCGCGAAGGCTTCGTGAAAGACTATCGCGGCATCCGCATCACGAGGTCGGGGCAGCGCTTCTGGATCGAGCGCGCGACCGTATGGCAACTGATCGACGAAACGGGTGTGCTGCACGGGCAAGCTGCGATGATTCCGCATGTTGCGCCTTGCTGATGCGGGCTTGCGCTCGCGAATCCCCCCATCATTTTGCGTTCTGCGGACCCTTGCGGTTCGCTTGCGGCGCTGTCACGGCATAGCCCGCGAGAAATACATCGATTGCCCGGTTCACGACCTCCAGCAATTTCGCGCGCGAGGCCTTGACCTCATAGCCTAGCGTCGCAATTTCGACCAACTCGGCTTCGAGAAGCGCCAGTAGATGTCGCGCCGCGACGCCTGGATCGCACGGCCGGATTGTGCCCGCCTCGATCGCGCTCGCCAGAAAGTCGCGCACGTGCATCAAGCCCCGTTTTGGACCCGATTCATACAAGGCTCGGCCCACGTTCGACCGGTCGACCTCCTGGTAGCACAGGCGGCGCGTTGCGAGAAAAGAGGGCTGCAGCACGGCCGTCAGGAAGTGGACCCCAAACGCGACGAGCGACTCGCCCAGCGGCATTTCGAGCGTCAGTTGACTGAACGCATGCCGGATTTCCCTTCCGGCGCGGCTCGTCATTGTTTCAGCAAATAACGCCTCCTTCGACTCGAAATAGCTATACAGCGTCGCCTTCGACGCGCCCGAACGAGCCGCGATTTGCGTCATCGACGCCTGCTCGAAGCCGACGTCCCGGAACACTGCCAGCGCGGCTTCGATGATGGATTGACGCTTTTCTTCGGTCTTCTTTCTCATCGGGTCTCCCTTCCTCACTTGTTCTCGGGCCTGGGACGCGAGCGTCCACGCCAATACCCTCGTCCGTCATGGAATGAAACATTCGTTGCCGGGCAAGGCGATTGACAGTCATCGATCGTTCCATTATAAACCATACCGTTCAGTTTAGTTATGTGACCGGGACATTAATTCAGGGTTCGAAGTTGATGCGCAACGAGGCATCAGCCTTTCCGGGCTGCAAGACTTCAACCGCTTAGTACTACGAGTCAATGGCTTTGCGCCTTGCCTTGTTCTGGCAGGGCGCGTCAACGCACGATTCGATGGAATATATGCCACAACAGATTCATGCAAGAGAGGGATGGAACAGGAAAGGCCAACGCCTCGGCGCGGCGCTTTTCTGCTCGACCGCCATATTGATCGCCGGCTGTCAACGTCACGACGCCGGGATGCCCGCTAACCCCGCCAGCCAGAGCGTCGAAGTCGGCGTCAAGACGCTCGCGCCGCAGCGCATCGTGATGACGGCCGAGCTTTCGGGCCGCCTTTCGTCTCTCAAGGTCTCGGATGTGCGGCCGCAAATCGGCGGCATCGTGCAGAAGCGGTTCTTCGTCGAGGGTTCGGACGTGAAGGCGGGGCAGGTGCTCTACCAGATCGATCCGGCCACCTACCAGGCGACGTACGATCAGGCGCGCGGCACGCTCGCGAAGGCCGAGGCAACGCTCGCTTCCGCGAAGACGAAAGCCGATCGCTACGCCCAGCTCGTGAAGATCAACGCGGTCAGCGCACAGGACAACGACGATGCGATCGCGGCCGTTCGCGAGGACGAGGCTGACGTGATCGCGGATCGCGCATCGCTCGAGTCGGCGCGTATCAATCTCGGCTACACGCGGATCACGGCGCCCATTTCGGGCCGCATCGGCGCTTCGTCGGTGACCGAAGGCGCGCTCGTGACTTCAGAGCAGACCACGGCGCTCGCCACCATTCAGGCATACGACGAGATGTACCTCGACGTCACGCGTTCGAGCGCCGACTGGCTGCGCTTGCGCAAGGCGTTTGCCTCGGGCCGGCTCAAGCGGTCGGGCACGGGCGCGGCGGTGCAGCTCGTGATGGAGGACGGCACGCCATACGCACACGCTGGCGTGCTGCAGTTTTCGGGCATCACCGTCGACGCGACAACGGGCTCGGTGACGCTGCGCATGGTCTTCCCAAACCCGGACGGCGAACTGCTGCCCGGCATGTTCGTGCGCGCGCAGCTCGACGAGGGCGAGAGCACGAACGCGCTGCTCGTTCCGCAACTCGCGGTCACGCGCGCTTCGGACGGCAGCGCGAGCGTATGGGTCGTCGATGCGACCGGACACGCGAAGCAGGTTGCGGTACACGCGGACAGTGCCTATGCAGACCAGTGGATCGTCACGAGCGGATTGCAAGCCGGCGATCGCGTGATCGTGAGCGGGCTGCAAAAGGTGCAGGCCGGCGTGGCGGTTCACGTGGCCGCGGATTCGGCCACCGCAGCCGCGGCTGCGTCTGCTGCGAAGTCGTAAGGAGGGCGCATGGCAGGTTTCTTCATTCAGCGCCCGATCCTCGCATGGGTCGTTGCGATCGTCATCATGTTGATCGGCGCTGCGGCGACCACCACGTTGCCGATCGAGCAATATCCGACCATCGCGCCGCCTTCGGTGCAGGTCACGGCGACCTATCCGGGCGCTTCCGCCGACACGGTCGCGAAGACCGTCACGCAGGTGATCGAGCAGAAGCTTTCCGGCATCGATAACCTGCTGTACATGTCGTCGACGAGCAGCGGCGCGGGTCAGGCGACCATCAACCTGACGTTCAGGCCCGGCACCAATGCGGACATCGCGCAGGTGCAGGTCCAGAACAAGGTGACCCAGGCCACCGCCTCGCTGCCGGAGACGGTGCAGGAGCAGGGCGTGCAGGTGGCGAAGGCGTCGAGCGACTTTCTGATGATCGTCGCGCTCTCGTCGCCGGCCGGCACGCTCGATTCGATCGACCTCGGCAATGTCATCGCCACGCAGATCGAGGACCCGCTTACCCAGATCAACGGTGTGGGCGACGTCACGCTCTTTGGCGCGCAGCACGCCATGCGGATCTGGCTCGATCCCGTGAAGCTGCGCAGCTTCGGCGTCACTGCGTCCGACGTGACGACAGCGGTCACCAATCAGAACGTGCAGCTTTCCGTCGGCGAACTCGGCGGCGCGCCTGCTACGGACTCCCAGGCGATCAATGCGACGATCTCGGCGTCGAGCCTGATGACGACTGCCGACCAGTTCGGCGACATTCTGCTGCGCGTGAACAGCGACGGCTCGAAGGTTCGGCTCAAGGACGTCGCGCGCGTCGAGGTGGGCGGCGATTCATACGATACGTCCTCGCGGCTCGACGGCAAGCCGGCGGCCGCGCTGGCCGTCAAGCTCTCGACGGGTGCGAACGCCATGGCGGTCGCGAAGGCCGTGCGCGCGAAGCTCGTAGAGCTGCAGCCGCAATTGCCCAAAGACGTGGCGATTGCGTATCCGTACGACTCCACGCCGTTCGTGAAGATCTCGATCGAGGAGGTCATGAAGACGCTCGTCGAAGCGGTGATCCTCGTGTTCCTCGTGATGTATCTGTTCCTGCAGAACCTGCGTGCGACGCTGATTCCGACGATCGTCGTGCCGGTTGCGCTGCTCGGCACGCTGGGCGTGATGTCGGCGATAGGCTTCTCGATCAACGTGCTCTCGATGTTCGCGATGGTGCTCGCGATCGGCCTGCTCGTGGACGACGCGATCGTCGTCGTCGAGAACGTCGAGCGCATCATGGCCGAGGAAAAGCTCGACGCGAAGGCGGCCACGAAGAAAGCGATGAGCCAGATCACCGGCGCGCTCGTAGGCGTGACGACGGTGCTGACCGCCGTCTTCATCCCGATGGCCTTCTTTTCCGGCTCGACCGGCGCGATTTATCGCCAGTTTTCTGTCACTATCGTTTCGGCGATGGTGCTTTCGGTGCTGCTCGCCATGACGCTCACGCCCGCGCTCTGCGCGAGCCTGCTGAACCCGTCGGCCGTCGAACATGCGCAGAGCCGCGGCTTGCTCGGCGCGTTCAATCGCTTCTTCACGAAGAGCAACGCGCGCTACAGCACCACGCTTGCGCGCGTGGTGGCCAGGCCCGCGCGCTGGATGCTCGGCTATGCACTCATTGCGGGCGTGGTCGGCATTCTGTACGTGACGCTGCCTTCGTCGTATCTGCCGGAGGAAGATCAGGGCTCGATCATGGTATCGATTTCGGCGCCGGTCGGCACGCCTTCTTCGAAGACGCTTCAGACCGTGGCAGCCGTCGAGCAATACTTTCTGAAGCAGCCCGCGGTAACGCACGTGATGGCCGTGAACGGTTTCAGCTTCAACGGGCAAGGGCAGAATAATGCGCTGGCGTTCGTGCAGTTGAAGGACTGGAGCCAGCGCGGGTCGAACGATAGCGCGCAGGCGGTGATCAATCGCGCGAACGCGGTCTTCGCGGGCAATCGCGATGCGCAGATCTTCGTGATGAACGAGCCCGCGATTCATGGTCTCGGCACGCAAAGCGGCCTCGACTTCGAGATCGAGGACCGCGCGGGCCAGGGGCATGACAAGCTGCTGAAGGCGCGCAACCAGTTTCTTGCGCTGGCCGCGAAGGAACCGTCGCTCGCCATGACGCGCTCGGCCGGCCTCGAAGATACACCGCAGCTCTACGTCGATATCGACCGCGAGAAGGCGAGTGCGTTCGGGCTGTCGATCGCCGATGTCGACACGACGATTTCCACCGCGTTCGGCTCCGCGTACGTGAACAACTACATCGATACCGGGCGGATCCAGAAGGTCTACGTGCAGGCGGACGCACCGTACCGGATGATGCCGGACGACATCGGGCAATGGTATGTGCGCGCGGATTCGTCGTCGTCGAGTACTTCGTCATCCTCGAGTTCGTCGTCGAGTTCGACTTCGGCTTCAACGTCTACAACGTCCACGACGTCCACGACGACGTCGGGCTACGACGGCCAGATGGTGCCGTTCTCCGCATTCGCCACCACGCGCTGGACGTTCGGGCCGCCGCAGATCGAGCGCTACAACCGCGAACTGGCGATGCAGATGAGCGCACAGCCCGCGCCCGGTGTGAGCACCGGCCAGGCAATGGCCGCCGTCGAAAATCTCGCGAGGCAGTTGCCCACCGGATTCGGCATCGAGTGGACGGGGCAGTCGTATCAGGAAGTGCTTGCCGGTTCGCAGGCCACGTATCTGTATGCGATTTCGCTGATCGTGGTGTTCCTGTGCCTCGCGGGGCTGTACGAGAGCTGGTCGGTGCCGCTCGCGGTCATTCTCGTGGTGCCGATCGGCGTGCTTGGCGCGTTGTTGGGCGCGCATTTGCGCGGGCTGTCGAACGACGTCTATTTCAAGGTCGGCCTGCTGACGACAATCGGCCTCGCAACGAAGAACGCGATTCTGATCGTCGAATTCGCGAAGGACCTCCAGGAGCAGGGCCGTGGGCTCGTCGAGGCCACGCTCGAGGCGGCGCACCAGCGCTTGCGGCCGATCCTGATGACATCGCTGGCGTTCGTGTTCGGCGTGCTGCCGCTCGTGATCAGCACCGGCGCGGGCTCGGCCGCGCGCCATGCGATCGGAACCGGCGTCGCCGGCGGGATGATCGCGGCGACGGCGCTCGCCATCTTCTTCGTGCCCGTGTTCTTCATCGTCGTGCGCCGGCTGTTCAAGGAGCATGGCGACGGCGAAGCCGTGCAGCACGCAAAGGACCAGGAATGAAATTGAAGCTTCTGTCCGTGCTCTGTGCGGCAGCATTGAGTGCGTGTTCTCTCGACCCGGTTTATCAACGGCCCGCTGCGCCGGTCGCCACCGCCTGGCCAACGGGCGCCGCGTACGCTATGGGTGCATCGGCGGCTACGCCCTCGACATCACCTGCGGCGCCGAACGCGGCCGACGTCGGCTGGCGCGATTACTTCAAGGACTCGCGCCTGCAGGAACTGATCGCGCTCGCACTCGACCACAACCGGGACTTGCGGGTGGCGGCGCTGCAGGTGGCCGAGTACGAGGCGCAGTACCGCATCACGCGCGCGGAGCTGGCGCCGACGATCGACGCCGGCGGCTCGCTCACGAACACGCGCACCGACGGCGCGGTGAGCCACTCGAATACCGTTTCCGTCGGCACGACGTCGTGGGAAATCGACTTTTTTGGGCGCATCCGCAGCCTCAAGCGCCAGGCGCTCGAGAACTATCTGTCGACGCAGGCCTCGCGCACGAGCACGCAGCTTTCGCTCGTGGCCGATGTCGCGACCGACTATCTGCAATTGCTCTCCGATGAGACCTTGCTGAAGGTTTCGACCGACACCGCCGCGGCCGACCAGAACACCTACGACCTCACGGTGAGCATGATGAAGATCGGCAGCGCGTCGCTTCAGGACGTGCGCGAGGCGCAGACGTCGCTTGCGAGCGCACGCGCGAGCGTGGCGTCATACACGCGCGCGGTCGCGCAGGACCGCAACAATCTGATCGCCGAAATCGGCTGTCCGTTGCCCGACGACTTCGCCACGGGGCCTACTCTGCTCGAGAGCGACGCGATGTTCGCGGACGTCGATGCGGGCATCCCGTCCGACTTGCTCGCGCGACGGCCCGATATCATCGAGGCGGAACATACGCTCAAGGCGGCGAACGCGAACATCGGCGCCGCGCGCGCGGCGTTCTTTCCCAAGATCGAGCTGACGGCGAGCGCCGGCACGGCTAGCACGAGCCTCTCGCAGTTGTTCAAGGCGAGCACGGGTGCGTGGACCTTCGCGCCGACGATCACGATGCCGATCTTCGATTACGGCAGCAACAAGGCGTCGCTCGACGTTGCGAAGATCGAGAAGGATATCGACGTGGCCGACTACGAAAAGGCGATCCAGACGGCGTTCAAGGAAGTGTCGAACGCACTGGCGGGGCGCGCGACCTATGTCGAGCAGGTCGCGGCGGACCGCGACTACGTGAAATCGGCGCAGGATTACTACGACCTCGCGCAGGCGCGCTACAAGACCGGCACCGACAGCTTCCTGACCGTGCTCACAGCGCAGCGCACGCTCTATACGGCACAGGAGCAACTCGTCACCGACGAGCTGGCGAAGCTCTCGAATCAGGTCACGCTGTACAAGGTGCTGGGCGGCGGCTGGTCCACGTCGAGCGTGCCTGAGCAGGCTGCCGCAAGCGACCCGGCGCATTCCTGAAACATGCAGTCGGAAATGCGGCCCAGGATGCAGTCCAGGCGAGTCACCCGCTAGAATTGCGATGGTCGGCGCTGCGTTGTGCAGCGGCGCTTGCGACTTCCTTGCCATTACTCGATTCAATTCACGCGTGAAGACCGCTACTCTCGAACAACTGCGTGACGGGCAACTCGCCGGCGCACGACAGCTCAAGCTCGCTTGCGGGTTGACCGAATTTCCGCGCGAAATCTTCGATCTCGCCGACACCCTCGAGGTGCTCGACCTCTCGGGCAATGCGCTCACGTCGCTGCCGGACGACCTGCCGAGGCTGCGCCGTCTGCGCATACTGTTCGCTTCGAACAACCCGTTCACCGAGTTGCCGCCTGTACTCGGCGACTGCGAATCGCTGAGCATGGTCGGCTTCAAGGCGAACCGCATCCGCCGCGTTACGGGGCGCGCGCTGCCGCCGCAATTGCGCTGGCTGATCCTGACCGATAACGACATCGACGCGCTGCCGCCCGAAATCGGCGAACGTCCGAATCTGCAGAAGCTGATGCTTGCCGGCAACCGGCTGCGCTCGTTGCCCGAGACGATGGCCGCGTGCAGCCGGCTCGAGCTGCTGCGGATTTCGGCGAACCGGCTCGACGCCTTGCCCGACTGGCTGTTGCGCCTGCCGCGCCTGGCGTGGCTCGCCTACGCCGGCAATCCGCTGAACGTGGTGCGCGAGCAGGTGGCGCTGGCCGATTCGCCGGTGCCCGATATCGACTGGCATACGCTCGCACTCGGACAAACGCTCGGCGAGGGCGCATCGGGCGTGACGCATCGCGCGACGCGTCTCCTGCGCGACGGGCATCCGGTGGAGGCGGTCGCCGTCAAGCTGTTCAAGGGCGCGGTGACGAGCGACGGTTTGCCGGAACTGGAAATGGCGGCGTGCCTGCAAGCCGGGCCGCACGCGAACCTCATCCCGGTGCTCGGCAAGATCACGGGTCATCCGCTGGGCGAGCACGGCCTCGTGATGGAACTGATCCCTCCGTCGTTCGTCAATCTCGCCGGGCCGCCGAGCCTCGACTCGTGTACGCGGGACGTCTACGCAGCCGATGTTCTGTTCGACAGGCCGGTTGCGTTGCAGATCGCACGCGGGATCGCGTCGGCGGCGCGGCATCTGCATGGGCGCGGGATCATGCACGGCGATCTCTATGCGCACAACATCCTGCACGACGGCTCAGGGCACGTATTGCTCGGCGACTTCGGCGCGGCGTCCTTTCACGATATCGACGATCGCGCACAGTCCCAGGCGCTCGAGCGCATCGAGGTGCGTGCGTTCGGCTGTCTGCTGGAAGAACTCGCGCAACGTCTGGCCGCAGAGGCTAATGAACGCGACGCCGGCTTCGATGCGCTGATTGCAGACTGTTTCGCCGAGCAGGTCGACAGGCGGCCTTCGTTCGATGAGATCGTCGAACGGCTGTCTGCCTGACGCCATGAAACGGGCGGTTTCGCTGACGCCCGAGGAATTTTCGCAAGCCGCTAAATACTCGGCGTGAAGGGCAAGAATTCTGTCCTCTTTCCCACACTCATTCGTGCAACGAGCAACTACAGTTGAATCGTTGGGGATCAGTTGCACGTTGGACCCGCCATCGCCTGATTGCCGTCCCAGGGTGTGAACGCCATGAAAAAATTCCTCAGCGCGCTATTGCTCGCTTCGGCGCCGTTCGTCGCGTGGAGCGAGACGCCATTCCTCCATTCACACAGCGCGATCGTGTATGACGTCGCGCGCCACGAAGTCCTGCTCGAAAAGAACGCCGACGAGGCCCAGCCGATCGCGTCGCTCACCAAGCTGATGACGGCGATGGTCGTGCTGGACAGCGCCCAGCCGTTGGGTGACACGGTGACCGTCGACAACGACGACATCGATCGGCTCAAGCATACGGGGTCCCGCATCCCTATCGGTGCGTCGCTCGAGCGAGGAGAAATGCTGCGTCTTGCGCTCATGGCGTCGGAGAACCGCGCTGCATCCGCGCTTTCGCATGCGTTCCCGGGCGGCCAGGCGGCGTTCATCCGGCAGATGAATGAAAAGGCGCGCGCGCTGAATATGGCCAGTACGCACTTCGACGATCCAACCGGGCTCTCGCCCGAGAATCTCTCGACGGCGCGCGATGTCGTGAAGATGGCGGACGCCGCGGCGCGCTATCCGTTGATCAGCGAATACACGACGCTTCCCCGTTACGAAGAGGCGATCGGCACGAGGACGCGGTTCTATCACAACACCGACCCGATAGTGAGCTCAGCCGACTGGGACGTGCTGGTCGCAAAGACAGGCTATATCCGCGAGGCGGGGCGCTGCATCGTGGTCGATGCGAACATGCCGAACGGGCAGGTCATGATTGCGCTGCTCGGCTCGCGAACCTCGTGGGGACGCTCTGCCGATCTCGTCACGATACGGCGATGGCTGAACGGCGACGACACGCCGGTCGTGGAACCGCGCTATTACGCAAGCGCCCGTGCGCATCATCACTATTCGATGCTCGCGCGTTCGCACGGCGTCAGGGTGCGGCTCGCATCGTACCCGAGCGCCCCGACGTCCGGTGCGCACCGGCAGAGCGTCAAACACCATGCCGGCAAGCGGGCGCACCATACGCTGGTTGCCGCGCTAGGCTAGACGGCATTCGTGTCGACCGGCGTATAAATCGCGAGTTTCAGCGCCGGATCGTCGTTCGCCTGAAACGTTGCGTACTCGTAGCGCTGCGTACCGTGCTTCGCGTGCGCCAGGACCTTCTGGCCCGATGCGCCGCTGCGCACGTCGTGCGCACTCCACCACCTCACGAATTCCTCGCTGCCTGAACGCAGGCGCTCGACCAGTTCGACGAACGCCGGGTCGCCTGCATGGAGGTCGTGGCTCGTGCGAAACAGCGCGATCATGCGGCGCGCTTCATCGGGCCAGCCCGCGCCAAAGAGCCGCCGTGCCTCCGGTTCGATGAACATGTAGATCATGATGTTGCGATCTGCCGCAGCGAGGCGATCGAAGCCAAGCAGATCGGAGGCGGCCTCGTTGCACACGAGGATGTCCCAGCGCCGGCCCGTGACGTAAGCGGGCAGACCGAGACTGGCGACGATCCGCGCAAGGGTCGGCGGCACGCTCTCGCGGGCGAAGACGCGCGCCTCGCCGCGCTGCGCGAGCGCGCGCAAATGGGCGGCTTCGGCCTTGTCGAGCCGCAGTGCCTGGGCAAGTGCATCGAGCGTCGAAGCCGAAGGGCTGACCGCGCGCCCCTGCTCGAGCCGGACATACCAGTCGACGCCGATGCCCGCGAGTTCCGCGACTTCTTCACGCCGCAGGCCGGGCGTGCGGCGGCGCCGGCCGCCGTTAAGGCCAACGTCGTCGGGGCTCAGCTTCTTGCGCCGGGAGCGCAGAAAATCGCCGAATTGGGTTTGTGTCGTGGCGGTCATCGCGTTCGCTTCGTGCAGGGTGGGTGGGACTGCGCAATCCTGGGATCGCAGCGGGCCTTGTTGCCCATTCTAAGCCTGCCAGAATCGGCTCGGTCCCCCTTCTGGAAGCGCCATGAAAGCTGCCATTCTGAAAACCCTCAACGCGCCGCTCACGATCGAACAGATACCGGACCCCACCGCCGGCACTGGCGAGGTCGTCGTGGACGTCGTTGCGGCGCCGGTGTTGTCCTATGCGCAGGAAGTGTTTAGTGGAGAACGCCGCTATCCCATCGACCTGCCGATCGTGCCTGGTTGCGGCGCGATCGGCCGGGTCCGGACCGTCGGCCCGGATGCGACGAAACTGCAACCGGGCGACTGGGTGTTCTGCGATCCGACGGTGCGCGCGCGCGACGACGCGCTCATGCCCGACATCGTGCTGCAGGGCTGGAGCGCGCGGGGCGAGGGCGCCCAGAAATTGCAGCGCTATTTTCATGACGGCCCGTTCGCGGAACAGCTTAGGGTGCCGACCGAAAACGCGGTGCGTATCGGCGACATCGATCCGGCCGACGCTGCGCGATGGTGTGCGCTCAATACGCTGCTCGTGCCTTATGGCGGGCTGCTCGCGTCCGATCTGCGGGCGGGCGAGATCCTGCTCGTGAGCGGCGCGACCGGCAACTTCGGCAGCGCGTGCGTCGCGGTCGCGCTCGCCATGGGTGCGCGGTGCGTCGTAGCCCCCGGGCGCAATGTACAGGCGCTCGACAAACTGGCGCGCCACTTCGGCGAGCGCGTGCGGACCGTGGCGCTTTCCGGCGACGAAGCAACGGACCGTGAGCGCATGCAACAGGCGGCGCCTGGGCCGATCGACTGCGTAATGGACCTGATGCCGCCATCGGTTCCGGCGACGACGGTGCGCGCCGCGGTGATGGCGGTCCGCCCATACGGGCGCGTGGTCCTGATGGGCGGGGTCGGCATGCTCGGTGGCGCCGGGCTCGAACTGCCTTATCCGTGGATCATGCGCAATGACATCACGGTGCGGGGCAAATGGATGTACCCCACGCAAGCCGTGACGCTCATGACAGGTTTGATTAACGGGGCACTGCTCGATCTGCGCCATTTCGACGTGACGGCCTTCGCGCTCGACGATGCGAACGAGGCCGTCGCGCACGCGGCGGCGAACGGCGGCCCGTTCAACATGACGGTGATTTGCCCGTAGCCTCGATTCATGCGCCTTGCGGCGATGAACGGCGTGCGCCGCTCCGTCCTGCCAGTGCGCCAAGCGCCGTTCGAGGTAGTTCTTCGGTGGCGAGTGACCACAGCGAATACGCCACGCCGCGCTGGAACAACAAGCTGACAGCACTGCGAAGCTCGCCCCTGCCGAGCGCATAGACCGAGTCAGTGACGGCCTTGGCGCCGTGCATCAGCACGCTGGCATGGCGGTAGCACCCCATCATGCAGGCGTTGCACGGTTCGCGTTGATCGGGCAGGCGGTCGAGGTCGAACACAGAGCCCATGGGCTCATGCCACGGTTCGCAACGCCAGACATCGAGATTCCAGTCGATATAAAAATACTTGCTCCCGGCGATGCACGGAATGAGTTGCTGTTCGCCGCGCACGAACCGCGCGACTTCGTCCAGTGCAGCGCCCGGGTCCATCACGCGAAAGCGCTTTTTGAGGGCCTCGATGGCACTCAATGCTTCGAGCAGTTCGTCGCGGCTGAGGTCGACGAGCTTCGAATTTTCGTCGTAAACGAGCGATGTGGAACCGAATGCGTCGCGCCTTGGGTAGGAGAACACCACGGAATCGAAGCCAAGCTGATTGAGCGTCTCGGGAAGCGCTGCGTAACGGACCAGACGGCTCACCGTAACCGTTGCGCAAACCGGGATGCCGAAAGCATGCGCCTGGGTGATGCCCTCGCGGATGCGGGCCGCAAGGCCGGGCAGGCCGCGATTGTGCTCGTGCTCGCTCATGTCCGCGCTATCGATCGAGATCAGGAGACGCTTGAGGCCGGCGTCAGCCAGCTGCTTGATGTGGCGGGGAAGGAACCAGCCGTTCGTGATCACGCCGCACTGGATGCCGGCTTTCGTGGCCGAGCCTACGAGCGATTCGATTTGCGGGTGCACCAGAGGCTCTCCGCCCTGCAGCGTCATGTAGCGAATCTTGCGTCTGCGCAGCATCGGCATCGCACGCTCGAACGCATCGGGATCGAGATAGCGGCGCGGACCTGCCATTTTCTTCTCACGAGAAAAGCCGCAGAAGTCGCATGCAGCGTTGCAAACGTTCGTCACTGAGACGTCACAGACCGCAGGCAATGGATTGCGTGGCTCGTTCGCGTCGTTGCTTACATTTGGCAAACTGCGCCACTTGATAGTCCGCTCTGTCCTGTCCATGGTGCTGGTGCCCTCACGGTTTGCCGGCTCATTGCGCTCGAACCATCATAGGTTACGCCATGCACGCGCGCCGCATCGGGTACGATTCTTATTCAAAAATAACTCCAACAAATCTTGTTTGACCGGCTAGTGCGAGTCGACTTCAATCCCCATACTTGAGGGTGTCTCGTCGGAATATCGGTTCCGGGCGAGTTTGCGAACGCTATGCACTGGCTGCAGAAGGAGGGGGAAATGGTTGACACTTCAACCACCAGGCCGCGCGTCATCGGCTTCAATCACGTCGCGCTGGAAGTCGGCGACATCGAGGAAGCGCTGGCATTCTATGGCCGCATCTTCGACTTTCAGTTGCGCGGCAAGAGCAGGACGATGGCCTTCATCGATCTTGGCGATCAATTCATCGCGTTGCAGGCGGGGCGCAAACAGCCCGCCGACGACGGCCGCCATGTCGGCCTCGTTGTCGATGACAAGGAGGCGGCGCGCGCCGCACTCAAGGCGGCGGGCGTGAAGCCGCTCGACGGTCCATTTCTGGATTTTCGCGACCCCTGGGGCAATCGCATCGAGATCGTGGGCTATGACAACATCCAGTTCACGAAGGCGCCGAACGTCCTGCGCGGCATGGGCCTGACGCACCTGACCAAGAACGAAAGCGCGAAGAAAGAACTGGCCGAAAAAGGGATGGCAGCCAGTTGATGGCCGGCTTTCGGTGATGGCCGATCGGCCGGACGGCTGCTTCGCTCAATTCGGTTGAGGTTGCAGTTCTTGTGGCGCCAGTTGCGGTTGCGGTGGTGGTTGCAGCGGCAGTTGCGGCGCCGGTTGCGGCTGCAGCAGCGGAGGAGGTTGCGGTGCCGTGATCGGTTCGAGACCGCTGTGCGTGATCGCCGCCGCCGCTTCCGGCGAGGACAGAAAGCGGATCAGCGCTTCTGCGCCGACAGGATTTCTCGCTGTGGTTGCAATGCCGCCGGAGTACACCGTGTAACGTTGTACTTCCGCGGGCAGACTGCCGACCACTATTATCCCCTTCACCGGCAACAGTTCCACGACCTGTTGCAAGCCGATCTCGGCGTCGCCGTTCGCGACGACAGTGGCGACCCGCTCGGCGGAAACCATGCGGCTCCTGCTTTTCACGCGCCCGTCGAGGCCCAGACGCGGAAACAGTTCGTTGGCGATATAGACGCCGCTCGCGCTATCCGGATAGACAATCGACTTCGCTGCAAGCAGCGTGCGGCGCAAACCGTCGACCGTGCTGATGTCCGGTTGCGGCGCGCCCTCGCGCACCGCGAGGCCAATTGGCGAGCGTGCGAAGTCCACCTTGCTGCCGGGCACCACGTTGCCCGCGCGAACCTGGTCGTCGAGCGCATTGCTGACCACGATCAGCACGTCGGCCCACTCGCCGCGCGCAAACCGCACGGGAATCGCATTCAGGGCGTTGCCTGTTGCAGCGCCCCAGACGGTGGCCAGCGTATAGCCGCTCTCGTCTTCGAATTGCGGGCCCAGATCACGATACGCTGGCGCAAACCAGCCCGACATCATGACTTTCACCTGGTCCGCCAGACACACGCCGGGGCCCAATAACGCGAACGCGATGCACAGCGCAAGTGTGCAAAACCTCAGCTTGTGGATAGTCACGGTTGCGCCCCATCTCGATCGGCTGATCCGGCACCACGGACATGTATCGCTCCCTATTTGCAACCGCAGCGTGCAGCGAAAGCATGCGATGAAAACGCGCTATGTAAGCGCGTCGTGGATACGACCTTTTGCATCGTTTATACAACACGTTCGTTTGCACACACACTGGTTTTCTTCGCCTCTGATAGTCTTTTCCCAGCGACAGTTCGGGCGGTTATCAAACTTGACGCGTGCGATCGTGAAATTGAAAACAGGGGGGCTTATCCATGTTGCATTGGCTTTCGAACTTGATTGCCCACAATGCCGCAACGCCGGAGAAGCAGGCTCAACGCGCGCTCAGTGAATTGCGCATGGCACTCTTCCAGGCCGAACAGCGGGTTCTCGATGCGCAATTGCAGGCCGAGTACTACCGCACGCGAATTGCGTTTTGCGAGGAGGTGCTGAAGGCCGGCATCGAACAGGTGTCGGACCTGCGCAAAGGGCAACGTGAAGCGGTTACTCACGACTTGCGTCCGAACCTGAAGCTCACGACTTCCTGAGAGTCGGGCGCGGCAGAAGAAACTCCGCCGGCATGATAGAAAGCGAGTGCGGCACCAAACTTGCTCAGCCGGTATGTAGGGAACCCTACTGTCGAACAACTAGACCCTACATCAGGAGACGATCATGGATAAACGTGAGTACAGCCACTCCCAGGAGATCGAACAGGACGACGCCGATCCGGAAAACGAACCTTATCTGCACCCGTATCGCTCGTTATTGCATGAGCCCACCGTCGTACTGGCTGGCAACCCGAGCGACCGCGCAGACGTCGCTACGTCGGCGATACTCGGGTACAACTGACTGACTGCAACGCGTTCGCTCGTCGATTGCCGGGTCAAATATTCGGTATTCCGAATGATTTGATCCGGCGATTCTGCTTTGGCGACTAGCGGCCGACGTGCGCCCATCCGGGCGCAGCGCACTTTCTTTCCGGTAGTCGGCAGGACAATCGACGCACCGCTAGACGCGCGGTAGATCGTCGATGGATTTTTCGACGTTACCGTCCGGCACTTCCAGATCGATTCCATCGATTCCGTTGGGATGCGGCACCGGCTTGATCTTCGGACCGAGAAATCTCATGCCGCCGAGCGTAAATACCGAATACACCACGGCGCCCGAGCGGATGTCGTTGGTGACGGCCGCCACTTCGGAGATGGTGGGTGTCGAGAGCCAGTCGTGTGTCTGGGGGTCGATCAGCGCCCAGCGCACGTGTGTTACGCGGTCCGTTGAGGAACTGATGCGGACACCGTCGATACCATAGGTAGCCATAGCGTCACCCTCGAGGCGAGAATCGTCTAATGGTAATCCGTTCGCTGCCCGGGTGGTAGCACGCCGGATGCCGTCCATTCGACCGCGCTCACCACACCGCCTGGCTCGTGATTGCAAACTGCTTGAACTGGGTATCGACGCGCAAGGGCGCGCCGCGCTCCGTCTTCTCGATGTGGTCGACGAGCGGCAGCCCCACGCCTTCGAGCCAGTCGGAGAGTCCCAGATCGACGGGCGTGTCGATGCGCACGAACATGCCCGCGTTGGAGGCGAGCCAATGGCTGATCAGCGCCTTGGCGCGGCAGGCATCCGGCGAATCGGGGGCGATCACGGGGCCGATCACGTGCCCGTCGCCAAAGCGGCGAAAGAGGGCGAAGCCGATCAGGTCGCCGTCGCGGTCGAGCGCGATGCCGCTCGCCTGATCGAGCAGTTTCGGCAGCATGTCCGAGCGGTCGAGGCCGCTTGCGCGCGTCGCCAGTTCGATGAGCCGGGGCCGGTCGCTCGCGCCGATCGGGCGCAGCCGCTCGCCCGCGGGCAGTGAGACGAGCGGCGGCTGAAACGCCGCGCCCTGGTGCTGGTGAATGCGGCCGATGCGCGTAAAGCCGAGCCGCTCGACGAGCGGCCAGCCCGTGTCGCTCGCGTGGAGCAGCAGCGTGCGCGAGGCGAGCGCCTGCATCCAGTGCTCGATCATGGCCCGGCCAATGCCGCGGCGCTGATGACTGGGCTTGACGATCAGCATGCCGAGCGTCGCCGCGTTGGGACCGAACAACCACGAGAAAGCCGTGCCGACGAGCGAACCGCTTTCGTCCACGGCCACGATGCCTTCGCCGATGCGGGCAGCGAAACGCCAGTCTTCGGGGCGGTGCCGCCAGCGCACCGCCGTCGACAACGCATGCGCGGCGGCCAGATCGTCGGCGGTAAATGCGCGGTAGGTAATGACGCTGTTCAGGTTTGGGTCGGACACGCCGGCCTCCGGATTCTGTATACGCGTCCCGTGACTATCGCATCGCCCGCCGTGACTGACTAGGACGATCTTCCTGTTTGGGCGCGCGCCCCGCCAGCGCCCGTGATGCAACGCAAAACGCGGGGTTGGACGGTCAATAACGCGTCGATTCTGCTGATTGGGCTTTTTTGTCGGCGAAATATGCGGTGGCAGTGGACCTACGATATTTCCCATCGAGACCAAGTCGAGGGAACCCAGTCATGGACCAGTTCGATCCCGCCGCAGTCGCTGCCTCAGTGGCCGAAAAAGCCGGCCACTTCATCGGCGGAGAGTGGGTCGTCGAAGGCGCGGCGCGCATCGGGGTCGCGCGGCCATCGGACGGCGTCGTCTATGCCTCGGCGCCGCTTGGCGACGCGCAACGGGTGGACCACGCCGTCGACAACGCGAAGCGCGCGTTTCGCACGAGCGGCTGGCCACGCATGGCGCCGCGCGAGCGCGCCCGCATCCTGCGCCGCTTCGCCGACCTGATCGCCGCCGACACCGCCACGCTCGCGCCGCTCGAGGCGCTCGGCTCGACGCGCCCCGTGCGCGACGTGTGCGCGTGGGACGTGCCGTTCACGGCGGAAGGCATCCGTTTCTATGCCGAGTTCGCCGACAAGCTCGGCGGCGAGGTCGTGGCCACCGATCACGACCATCTGGGCATGACGATCGCCGAGCCTTATGGCGTGGTCGGCGCGATCGCGCCGTGGAATTTCCCGCTCGTGATGGCGTCGTGGAAGATCGGTCCGGCGCTCGCGGCGGGCAATGCCGTGGTGCTCAAGCCTTCGGAGATGACGCCGTTCTCGGTGCTGCGTCTGGCCGAACTCGCGATCGAGGCAGGCATTCCCCCTGGCATCTTCAACGTGGTGCAAGGCGACGGCGCGACGACCGGCGACGCACTCGTGCGCCACCCGGACATCGCGAAAGTCACGTTCACGGGATCGACGCGCGCGGGCTCGGCGATCATGGCGGCGTGCGCGCAAAGCGGCACGAAGCCGGTCACGCTGGAATTGGGCGGCAAGAGCCCGCAAATCGTCTTCGCGGATGCGCCGAAGCTCGACGAGGTCGCGCGCCGCATCGCCGGCGCGATTGCCGTCAACGCGGGGCAGGTGTGCGTGGCCGGTTCGCGGCTGCTGGTCGAGCGCGCCGTTGCGGACGAACTCGTGTCGCGCATCGAGCAGGCTATCGCTGAGTTGCGCGCCGGCGCGACGTGGGCTTCGGGCACGACGCTGCCGCCCATCATTTCGGAAACCCAGGCCGCGCGCATCGAAGGCATCGTCGAGCGCAGCGTGGCCGAAGGCGCCACGCTCTACTGCGGTGGCCGCCGCGCGGACGCGCCCGTGCCCGGCGCGTTCTACCTGCCCACCATCCTCACCGGCGTGACGGCGCAAACCGAGGCGGTGCGCGCCGAGATCTTCGGCCCGGTTCTCACGGTGCAGACCTTCGACACCGAGGAAGAGGCGCTCGCGCTCGCCTCGCATCCCGAATACGGCCTGGCGGCTGGCGTGCACACCGCGGACATCGGCCGCGCGCTGCGCCTCGTGCGCGCGCTGGAGGCGGGCACCGTGTGGGTCAACCGCTACGGCCGCAGCAACGATTTCATGATCCCGACGGGCGGATACAAACGCTCGGGCATGGGCAAGGATCTCGGGCGCCAGGGTTACGAAGCGCACCTGCGTTTCAAGAGCGTGCTGATCGATACGAGAACCTGACGCCATGCTGACTGCAAAGCTGACGAATCACGCACGAAAACGCACGGTCATTCGGCTATGGCCCGCGCGATGGCGCCACCGCAGAATCTGCTGCGGCGGCCCCTGCAAACGCGTCGTTTATACCGTGCAGGCCCCACGATTCGACGCCAACGCCAAATTTTGCGCTGTTTAAATTTTCCACAGGGACGCACTTCCACCTGTTTTCGCCACTGAGCCCCAAGCGGGTTCATCACACGAAAGGATTGCCATCATGATCGATTTCGAGCCGAAGTACATCACGTTCGACTGCTACGGCACGCTGACGAAGTTCCGCATGGCCGACACGGCGCGCGAGATGTATGGCGACCGCCTCAAGGGCGCCGACCTCGAGAAGTTCGTCGCGTTCTTCGCGGGCTATCGCCGCGACGAGGTGCTCGGCGCATGGAAGCCGTACCGCGACGTGGTCGTCAATTCGGTGCGCCGCGCCTGCAAGCGCATGAACGTCGAGTTCATCGAGGCCGAAGCGGAAAAGTTCTACACCGCCGTGCCGACCTGGGGCCCGCACCCGGACGTGCCGGAAGGCCTCTCGCGCCTCGCGAAGAAGTACAAGCTCGTGATTCTCTCGAACGCTTCGGACGACCAGATCCAGAGCAATGTCGACAAACTCGGCGCGCCGTTCCACCGCGTATTCACGGCGCAGCAGGCGCAGTCGTACAAGCCGCGCATGCAGGGCTTCGAGTACATGTTCGATCAGCTGAACTGCAACCCCGGCGACGTGCTGCATGTTTCGTCGAGCCTGCGCTACGACCTCATGACGGCGCACGACATGGGCATCGAGCACAAGGCGTTCGTCAAGCGCGGCCACGAGCCGGGCACGCCGTACTACGAGTACTACGAAGTCGAGACGATCGGCGAACTCGCTTCGCAACTGGGTCTTTGAGAAACGCGCTAGCCGAGGCCGCCCGATGAAGCTCGACTCCTACTGGCTCGACACCGCCCCTGGCGGTCTGCTCGCAAGCGAGGGACCGGTGGAAGGCCGCGTGGACGTCGCGGTGGTGGGCGGCGGCTTCACGGGGCTTTCCGCGGCGCTCGCGTTCGGCCGCCGTGGCGCGAGCGTCGCGGTGCTGGACGCGGGGCGCATGGGTGGCGGCGCGTCGGGGCGCAACGGCGGCCAGTGCAATACCGGCGTGGCGCAGGACTATGCGGCGCTGCGCGGGCAACTGGGCGTCGAGCGCGCGCAGGGTTGCTACCGCGCTTACGCGGCGGCCGTCGACACGGTCGAGCGGCTCATTCGCGAAGAGGGCATCGACTGCGACTATCTCGCTTCGGGCAAGCTCAAGCTCGCGGCGAAACCGCATCACCTCGAACACCTCGAACGAACGGCCGAGCTGATTCGCCGCGAAGTCGATCCGGACGTCGAGATCATCGGCCGCGAACAGATTCGCAGTGAGGTGGAATCGGACAGCTTCCATGGCGGACTGCTCCAGAAGCACGGCGGCCAGATGCACATGGGCCGCTTCGCGATCGGGCTCGCGAACGCCGCGGTACGGCGCGGCGCACGGCTCTACGAGCACGCCGCCGTGACGTCCATCGCGAAAGAGGGCGGCGGCTATCGCGTGGAGTCGGCGCGCGGAACGTTGCATGCGCAACAGGTATTGATCGCCACGGGTCCTTCGCGGCATGGGCCGTTCGCGTGGTACCGGCGGCGTCTTGCGCCGGTCGGCTCGTTCATCGTCGTGACGGAGCCGCTGCCGCCCGCGCAGCTCATGCGGCTATTGCCCAACCGCCGCTCGTATACGACGAGCCGCCTCATGCACAACTATTTCCGCGTGACGCCGGATTCGCGCCTGCTGTTCGGCGGCCGGGCGCGTTTCACGGCGTCGGAGCGGCCGTCCGATGCGAGGAGCGGGCGCATCCTCCAGCGCACGCTCGCGCAGCTCTTTCCGGCGCTCGCGAGGGTGCGGATCGATTACTGCTGGGGCGGGCTTGTCGATATCACCGCGGACCGCCTGCCGCGCGCGGGTCAGCACGAAGGCGTGTGGTTCTCGATGGGCTACAGCGGTCACGGCACGCAGATGTCGACGCACATGGGCCAGGTGATGGCCGAGGTGATGAGCGGCAACCCGTGTGCGAATCCGTGGCGCGATTTCGCGTGGCCCGCCATTCCGGGCCACACGGGCAAGCCGTGGTTTTTGCCGCTCGTCGGCGCGTACTACCAGATCAAAGACGCTTTTTACTGACGCTGTTTTTCACAACACACAGCCTCGATACGTCGAGCTGCAGCCCCCCCATCAGACGCGGAGAAGTTTCATGAGCACCGACAAATCGCTTGAAGACATGGCTCACCCGGGCGTGCGGCTCGATGAACTGACGAAGCGCGGCGCCTCGCGCCGCGACCTCCTTCGCGCGATGGTCGCGGGGGGCATGATGTCGATGACGGGCGCGGGCCTGCTCGCCGCGAGCGGCGCCGCCTTCGCACAGGAGAAGCCGAAGCAGGGCGGCAAGATCCGCGTGGCGACGCAGTCGTCTTCCGCGTCGGACACGCTCGATCCCGCGAAGGAGTCGGTGTCCACCGACTATGTGCGCGCAAATATGCTGTACAACGGCCTGACCGAGTACGACTCGCACCTCGGCGCGCAAATGGCGCTCGCGCAGTCGCTCGAAACGAAGGACGCGACGGTGTGGGTCGTGAAGCTGCGCAGCGGCGTGCAGTTCCATGACGGCAAGACGCTCGCGCCCGCCGACGTGGTGTACTCGCTCATGCGCCACAAGGACGCCGCGGTGGGCTCGAAGGTGAAGACGCTCGCGGATCAGTTCCAGGACGTGAAGGCCACGGGCCCGAACGAAGTGACGATCACGCTCTCGGGCGCGAACGCCGACCTGCCCGTGATCCTCGCCGACTCGCATTTCATGATCATCAAGGACGGCACGAACGACTTCAAGACGGCCGTGGGCACCGGCCCGTTCAAGCTCAAGGAGTTCTCGCCGGGCGTGCGCACGGTGGTCGTGCGCAACGAGCGCTACTGGAAGCCGGGCCTGCCGCATCTGGACGAGATCGAACTGGTCGGCATCGGCGACGAGTCGGCGCGCGTGAACGCGCTGCTCTCGGGCGACGTGCAGCTCATCAACCAGGTGAGCCCGCGCTCGACCTCGCGCGTCAAGGGCACTCCGGGCTTCGCGGTGAAGGAGACGAAGACGGGCCAGTACACCGACCTCATCATGCGCGACGAAGGCGGCGTCACGGGCAATGCCGACTTCCGCCGCGGCATGATGCACCTGTTCGACCGCGAGCAGATCCGCAACGCCGTGTTCCTCGGCTATGGCGCGATCGGCAACGACCAGCCGATCGATCCGACCAACAAGTACTACTTTGCCGGCCTGCCGGAGCGCGCCTTCGATCCGCAGAAGGCCAGGTTCTACTTCCAGAAGGCAAAGCTCGGCAGCACGCCGCTGCAGATCTATGCCTCCCCGGCAGCGGACGGCTCGGTCGAAATGGCGATGCTGCTGCAGCAGGTCGCGCCGCAGGCGGGCCTGAACCTGCAGGTGGTGCGCACGCCCGGCGACGGCTACTGGTCGAACCACTGGATGAAGCACCCGCTGACCTTCGGCAACATCAACGCGCGCCCGAGCGCCGATGTGATCTTCACGCAGTTCTTCAAGTCGGATGCGCCGTGGAATGAAGCGAACTGGAAGGACCCGAAGTTCGACCAGATGCTGCTGGCCGCGCGCGGCGAGCCGGACGAAGAGAAGCGCAAGAAGATCTATGGCGACATGCAAGTACTCGTGCACAGCGACGGCGGCATCGGCATTCCGCTGTTCCTGAGCTCGCTCGACGCGCACACGACGAAGCTCAAGGGCCTCGGTTCGATTCCGATTGCCGGACTGATGGGCTTCAAGTTCGCCGAGAACGTCTGGCTCGAGGCGTAGTTCGAGGTGTGATGTGTGCGGCCGGTGTGCGCCTGGATGGGCCCCCGGCCACCGATTCCCCGCTTCATGATGTTCAGGGAGGCGACATCCGATGAAAGCTCACGCGCAACGTCTCATTGCCGCGCGTCTCGGTCTCGCACTGCTCACGTTGCTGATCGTCTCGGCAATCGTGTTCGGTCTCACGGGCCTCTTGCCCGGCGACGCCGCGCAGCAGGCCCTCGGTCAGGCGGCCACGCCCGAGCAGGTGGCGGCGCTGCGGCACCAGTTCGGCCTCGACCAGCCCGCGCTCACGCGCTATGTCCACTGGCTGCTGCAGGCCGTGACCGGCAACTTCGGCACCTCGGTGTCGAACAACCAGCCAGTGAGCGAGCTGATCGCCACGCGCCTGCCGAATTCGCTCGTGCTCGCGGGGCTCACCACGCTCGTTTCGGTGCCGCTCGCGCTCGCCATCGGCATCTTTTCCGCCGTGTTCCGCGGCTCGCTGCTCGATCGCGTGCTCAACGTGCTCACGCTCTCCGCCGTGGCCGTGCCCGAATTTCTGGTCGCCACCATCGCCGTGCTGATCTTCGCGGTGAAACTGCGCTGGCTGCCCGCGCTCTCGTACCTCTCGGAGGTGGACTCGTTCGGCACGCTGTTGCGCATCTACGCGATGCCGGTCATGACGCTGTGCTGCGTGATCGTCGCGCAGATGGCGCGCATGACGCGCGCCGCCGTGATCGACCAGTTGAGCGCGCCCTATGTGGAAATGGCGCGCCTCAAAGGAGCGTCGCCCGCTCGCGTCGTGTTGCGCCACGTGCTGCCGAACACGATTGGGCCGATCGCCAATGCCGTCGCGCTGAGCCTCTCGTATCTCTTCGGCGGCGTGGTGATCGTGGAGTCGATCTTCAACTATCCGGGCCTCGCGAGCCTGATGGTCGACGCCGTGACGAACCGCGATCTGCCGCTCGTGCAGGGCTGCGTGATGGTGTTTTGCGCCGCGTATCTGGTGCTCGTGCTGATCGCGGACCTGTGTCAAATCGTATCCAACCCGAGGCTGCGTCAACGATGAACCGACCCGCCACTTCCCATGCCGCGACCGTGCTCTACGCGACGAGCGAGAGCGAGGAGCGGGCCGCCGCCGACGCCGTCAAGGACGTGCCGGGCGACGTGCCCACGCCGCCGCGCTCGCCGCTGCGCCGCATGGTCGGGCGCCTCTCGGTGCTCGGCCTGATCGGCCTGGCGATCGTCGTGTTCTGGCTCGGCGTAGCCTTCATCGGGCCGCTCGTCGCGCCGTATAAGGGCGGCGCGATCACCTCCACGGAAATCTTCGGCTCGTATAGCGCGGCGCATCTGCTCGGCACCGATTTCCTGGGTCGCGACATGCTGAGCCGCGTGCTCTACGGCACGCAGTACACCGTGGGCCTCGCGCTCGCCGCCACGCTGCTCGCAAGCGGTATCGGCATATTCTTCGGACTGCTTGCGGCTGTCGCGCCGCGCTGGATCGATGAGGTGCTGAGCCGCCTGTTCGACGCACTGATCTCCATTCCGAGCAAGGTGCTCGCGCTCGTCGTGATCGCGGCGTTCGGCTCGTCGGTGCCGATGCTCATCACCGTCGCGGCGCTCGCCTATATTCCGGGCGCGTTCCGTATCTCGCGCTCGCTGGCCGTGAACCTGATGACGCTCGAATATGTGCAGGTCGCCAGAGCGCGCGGCGAAGGGCTCTTCTATATCGCCCGCGTGGAAGTGCTGCCGAACATGATCCACCCGATGCTCGCCGATTTCGGCCTGCGTTTCGTGTTCATCGTGCTGCTGCTCTCCGGCCTCTCGTTCCTCGGCCTCGGCGTGCAGCCGCCGGACGCGGACTGGGGCTCGCTCGTGCGCGAGAACATCGGCGGCCTCGCGGAAGGTGCGCCGGCCGTGCTGATGCCGGCCGTCGCCATCGCGACGCTCACGGTGGGCGTGAACCTGCTGATCGACAGCCTGCGCCGTCACGGCGGCCGCGCGCATGGGGGCGGAAAATGAACATGATCGAAGTGACGGGCCTGAGAGTGGTCGCGGGCGCGGCGCCCGATCCGGTCGTCGAGATCGTCAAGGGTGTCGACTTCACGGTGAAGAAGGGCGAAGTGCTCGCGCTGATCGGCGAGTCCGGTTCGGGCAAGACCACCATCGCGCTCTCGCTGCTCGGCCATGCGCGCGACGGCTGCGCCATTGCGGGCGGCAGCCTGAAGATCGGCGGCACCGACGTGCTCGCGCTCGACGAACGCGGCCGCCGCGCGCTGCGCGCGCGTACCGTGGCTTATGTCGCGCAGAGCGCCTCGGCGGGCTTCAACCCGGCACGCACGATCATGGATCAGGTGACCGAGCCCGCGCTGCTGCACAAGCTGATGTCGCCCGCGGCGGCGCGCGAGAAGGCGGTGAGCCTGTTCCGGGCGCTCGCGCTGCCTTCGCCCGAGACGATCGGCGCGCGCTATCCGCACCAGGTGTCCGGCGGCCAGCTGCAGCGGCTGATGGCGGCGATGGCGCTCATCACCGACCCCGCCGTGGTCGTGTTCGACGAGCCCACCACGGCGCTCGACGTGACCACGCAGATCGAAGTGCTCGCGGCCTTCCGCAAGGTCGTGAAGGAGCTGGGCACGACGGCCGTGTACGTCTCGCACGATCTCGCGGTCGTGGCGCAGATGGCCGATCGCATCGTCGTCCTGAACAATGGCGCGGTGCGCGAAAACGGCACGACGCTCCAGGTGCTCGACGCCCCCGCCGACGACTACACGCGCGCGCTGCTGGCCGCCCGCCGCCGCCCCGACCCTGGTCCGCCCGCCGTGCCGCCTGCCGCCGAAGTGCCGCTGCTCGAAGTGCGCGGTCTGTCCGCGGGCTATGGCCGGGTCGATGCGAACGGTGTGCCCGCAGTGCGTGTGCTCGAGGACGTGAGCCTGCGGATTGAGCGCGGCAGCGCACTGGGCGTGATCGGCGAATCGGGCTCGGGCAAGACGACGCTCGCGCGCGTGGTGGCCGGGCTGGTCGAGCGCGCGCGCGGCGAGGTGCTGCTCGACGGCGTGCCGCTGCCCGCGACGCTTTCGGCGCGCACGCCCGATCAGTACCGGCGCATCCAGATCGTGTTCCAGAACGCCGACACGGCGCTCAACCCGAGCCGCACGATTGCCGATATCCTCGCGCGGCCCATGTGCTTCTATCACGGCCTGCGCGGCGCGCGGGCGCAAAAGCGCATGCTCGAACTACTGGACCTCGTGAAGCTGCCCGCATCGATTGCGAAGCGTCAGCCGGGCGGCCTCTCGGGCGGCCAGAAGCAGCGCGTGAACCTGGCCCGCGCCCTCGCGGCCGAGCCGGCACTCATTCTGTGCGACGAGGTGACGTCCGCGCTCGACACCGTCGTTGGCGCCGCGATTCTCGACCTGCTCGCCGAATTGCGGCGCGAACTGGGCGTCTCGTACATGTTCATCAGCCACGATATTTCGACGGTGCGCGCGATCTGCGACGACGTCGTCGTGCTGTACGGCGGCCAGTGTGTCGAGGCGGGCCAGCGCGACGTGCTGGAGGCGCCGCCTTATCACCCGTACACGGGGTTGCTCGTCGATTCGGTGCCGGCCCTGCAGCCGGGCTGGCTCGACGCCCGGCGTGCCCTGGCGGGCGCCGCGCTGCCGCCGCTCGGGGCGTCGGCCGAGGTACGCGAGCTGTGCGCGTTCCGCGCACGCTGCCCGGTGCGTATCGATGGCGCGTGCAATGTGTCGGCGCCCGTGATGAAGCGCTTGCCGAGCGGCGCGCAGATCCTTTGCCATCACACGACGGCGGAACTGGAACGGCTGCAGACCGCACAGGCTGCACAAGTCGCACAGGCGACGCAATCCAACGGGAGGGCAGCCGCATGAGCGCGCGCTTCGTGAGAGTGGCGGAAGCGGGCCGCCCGACCTTCGAGATCGAGATCGACGGCCGCGTGGCGCAGGCCGCCGAGGGCGACACGCTGATGGTCGCGCTCCTCGCCACGCAGGACGCGCTGCGCGACTGCGAGTTCGACGATGGACGCCGCGCCGGTTTCTGCCTGATGGGCGCGTGCCAGGACTGCTGGGTGTGGACCGCGCAGGGCGAGCGGTTGCGCGCCTGCACGACACCCGCGGCGCCGGGCATGTCGATCGTCACCCGCAACGTGCTTGCCGGGGAGGGCGTATGGCCGCGCGCGCAGAACTGAAGGTCGTCGTGATCGGCGCGGGACCGGCGGGCGTGCGCGCGGCGCAGACGCTGGTCGCGGCGGGCCTGCGACCCGTCGTCGTCGATGAAGGGCGGCGCGACGGCGGGCAGATTTATCGGCGTCAACCCGAAGGTTTCAAGCGCAGCTACGAAACGCTCTACGGCACCGAGGCCGAACGCGCGGCGTCGCTGCATCGCGGCTTCGACGCGCTGCGCTCGCAGATCGACTATCTGCCTGACACGCTCGTCTGGAACGTCGGGCCGAAGTCCGTGCATCTCGCGAGCGGCGCACGCTACCACGAGCTGGCCTTCGACGCGCTGATCGTCTGCAGCGGCGCCACCGACCGGCTCATGCCCGTGCCGGGCTGGCATCTGGCGGGCGCATACAGCCTGGGCGGCGCGCAGGTCGCGCTGAAGTCGCAGGGCTGCGCCATCGGAGCGCGCACTGTCATGATGGGCACCGGCCCGCTGCTTTACCTCGTCGCCGCCCAGTACGTGAAAGCGGGCGCGACGGTGAGCGCGGTGCTCGATACGTCCACGCTCGGCCAGCGCCTGCGCGCGTTGCCCGATTTGCTGCAAGTGCCCGCCACGCTGCGCAAGGGCATGGCGCTCCTGCGCACGCTGCGCCGCGCGGGGGTACCGATGCATCGGGGCGTGACGCCGCTCGCGATCGAAGGCTCGCCCGAGCACGGCGTGACGGCGGTTCGCGTGAAACTCGCGAACGGCGGCGAAGCGCGCGTGGCATGCGACGCCGTGGCGCTGGGCTATCACTTGCGCTCCGAAACGCAAATTGCGGATCTCGCCGGTTGCGCGTTCCGTTTCGATAGAGCCGCGCGGCAATGGCTGCCCGAAGTCGATCAGGACGGCCGCAGCAGCGTGGCAGGCGTCTATCTGGCCGGGGACGGCGCACGCGTGCGCGGCGCCGACGCGGCCGAGCGTGCGGGCCGTCTTGCCGCTCTGGCGGCGTTGCAGGATGCGGGCGCGGTCTCACCGAAAGGAGCACTTGCCGAAGTGGCGACACTGCGTGTCGAACTCGCACGCTTCACGCGCTTTGCACAAGGATTGCGCCAGGCATTTCCGTGGCCCGCGCATTTCGCGGCGACGCTGCCTGATGACACCGTCGTCTGCCGCTGCGAAGCCGTCACGGCGGGCGAATTGCGCCGCGTAGTGCGCGAGACGGGCGCTACCGAAGCGAATCGCGCGAAGGCGTTCTCACGCGTGGGGATGGGGCGCTGCCAGGGCCGCTTCTGCGCGCACGCCGGGGCCGAAGTCATCGCAGCCGAGGCGCGTGTACCGCTGGAAGCCGTAGGCCGGCTGCGCGGTCAGGCGCCGGTCAAGCCGTTGACGATGACGCTGAGCGCCGCGGTGAATGGTATCGACGAAGCGCAGGGCGGTGCGGCGCCCGCCGCGCAAACGCAGCCCGGCGCATGCCGCACAAAGGAGTTCAGCGAATGACGGATCGCGCCGATGTGATCGTGATTGGTGGCGGCATCATCGGGACGTCCACGACGTTCTTCCTGAGCCGCCGCAAGCGTTCAGTGATCCTGATCGAACGCGGGCTCACGGGCCAGCAGGCTAGCGGCGTGAACTTCGGCGGCGTGCGCCGCCAGGGACGCGCGCTCTCTCAACTCGCCATGTCCAATCGCGCGCTCGATATCTGGTATCGCGCGCAGTCGCTGCTCGGCGAGGATGTCGAGTTTCTGCCTTCGGGCCACACGCGCGTGTGCTACCACGCACACGACGCCGAATACTTTCATCGCTACGCCGGGCAGGCGCGTGCGTACGACCTCGATCTCGAAGTGCTCGAAGGCGCCGCGATGTTCAAGCGCTTCCCGTTCCTGGGCCGCGAGGTGCTGGCCGCCTCCGTCTCGCCGCGCGACGGTCACGCCAATCCGCGTCTGGCCGCACCGGCGTTCGGGCGCGCCGCCGCGCGGCTCGGCGCCAATCTCGTGGAGAACACCGAGATCGTGCGCGTGGAAAAGGAAGCGGGCGGCTTTCGCGTGGAGAGCGCAACGGGCGCCGTGTGGCGCGCGGAGCAACTGCTGATTTGCGCCGGTGCATGGGCGGGAGCGCTCTCCGCGCAATTCGGCGAGCCGGTGCCGCTCGTCGCGCGCGGCCCGCAAATGGCCGTGACCGAGCCCGTGCCCTACCGCTTCATGCATTCGATGGGGGTCTACACGTCGATCAAGGAGGAGAGCGTGTACTTCCGGCAGATTCCGCGCGGCAACCTCGTGCTGGGCGGCGGCGCCCCTGGGCCCGCCGACGCAGCAACGCGCCGCGCAGGCGTGCTGCCCGGCAACACCGTGCAGCAGATCGCACAGTTCCGCCGGTTGGTTCCCGCGCTCGCGCCGCTGCATGTGATCCGCGTGTGGAGCGGCGTGGAAAGCTACCTGCCAGATTCGGAGCCGGTGATTGGCCCGAGTTCGACGACAGACGGCCTTTTCTATGCGTTCGGCTTCAGCGGCTCGGGCTTCCAGATCGGGCCAGGCGTGGGCGAAACGCTCGCGGAACTGCTCGACGCCGGCGCAACCGACATACCGCTCGAACCGTTTTCGATTGCGCGTTTCGGGCGCGCGGCGCCCGCTGCAAGCGCGCACACATCGACTGCCAGCGAGGCTTGATCATGCATGACGCGAATGCATCCGTTGCTGCGCCAGTCACGCCGCTTCGCGACGCACTGGCCTATATCGACGCGAATTTCGACAAGTCCGTGAGCCTAGCCGAACTGGCCGAGGTATCGGCGCTAAGCGTCTCGCGATTCGCGACCGTGTTTCGTGAGCAGGTCGGCCTTTCGCCATACAAGTACCTGTGCGAGGTGCGCGTGCGCCGCGCGCAGCTATTGCTGCTGGCGGGCGTGCCGGGCGCCGTGGTCGCGACGCAGGTCGGCTTCTTCGACCAGAGTCATCTGGCGCGCCATTTCAAGCGCTTTTGCGGCGTGACGCCCAGCGCCTTCCTGCAGCAGGCGAGGGCGCTCGAAGCGGCTTGAGCGCCTTCTGTGTCGCGCGTCACAGAATGACGTAGACCTTGCGCATCATTTTGTCGACTCCCCTCGTGCTTTGCGTGTAATGAGTAGGGGCGCTTCAGCGCTTCCGAACGATGCGCTGCTCGATCTTGCCGAGCCGCACCACGGTCACGCCCGGGCGCAACTGGCGCAGCGAAGGCATCACGAGGATGCAGTCGTCGTAGGGCGTGACTACCGGCGCGCCATCGGACCAGCCGATCACGGCGCCGGCCTCGGGAAACACTTCGAGGCCCGTGTAATCGCCAGCGAAGCGGAAGTCCATGCTCTTCGCCACCACGGGCTCGGTCACGCGCACCACGCGCATTTCCGGCGGAAGCGGTTGCAGCCAGTCCGCGGGCAGATCCGCTTGTTCCACGACACCCGAGAGCAGCAGAAAGCGCGCGGTGACATCGCGCGCCACGCTCACGGCGCTTGCTTCCCAATGCTGTCCGCACTCGATCAAGAGCGCGTTCTTCGCGCTCGCGGCGTCGCCGAAGCCTTCGTAATCGCGCATGCGGCGGCCTTCCGGGTGGCCTTCGTCGCAAATGACGGTGGCCGGTGCGCCTAGCCGCGCAGAGAGTTCGACGCCCTTGGCGAGCGGCCCCGCGACGATGAGCGGCATGCACCTCTCGTGCATCGAATGGAGGTCGAGCAGCAGATCGACGTCGTCGATCACGGGCCGCATCGCGCGGGCGCGGCGCAGTTCGTTCGATTCGCGCGTGAGGTCATCCAGCGCCTGCGCGGTCCATACGCGGTTGAAGTCCTGATCGACGAAACGCGCCGCGTCGGGGTGCGCGGGGTCGAAGCGGCGGTAGGCCTCCACGTTCGCGAACGCGAGCGTGAGCTTGCCGCGTCGTGGCCGCAGCCGCGCGTGCAGCAGCGCGTCGACGACGATCGCGCCGCACACCTCGTTGCCATGCGTGAGCGCATTGATCATCACGTGCGGGCCGGGCGCGCCCGCGTCGAACGTATGCACATAGGGGATGCCCGTCTCGCTGCGCTCGTGCACGGCGATGTCGGGAAACGCGACTTCGATCGGATAGGTGCTCATGCAAGCCCTCCCTGGCAGAGGTATTTGATGCAAAGGTAATCGTCGAGCCCGTACTTCGAGCCTTCCCGGCCATAGCCCGATTCCTTCACGCCGCCGAACGGCGCCGCTTCACTAGCGAGCGCGCCTTCGTTGATGCCGACGATGCCCGCTTCGAGCTGCCGCGCGACGCGATCGATGCGGCGCACGTCCTGGCTGTAAAAGTAGGCGGCGAGGCCGTATGGCGTGTCGTTGGCGGCGCGAATGGCCTCGGCTTCGTCGTCGAAGCGGAATAGCGGCACGACGGGACCGAAGGTTTCTTCGCAGCTTAGCTGCATGTCGGGCGTGGCGCCTGCGAGCACGGTGGGCGCGTACCAGTTCGCGCCCAGTTCGCTCAAACGCTTGCCGCCCGTGAGCACGCGCGCGCCGCGGCTCACGGCGTCGTCCACATGGCGGGCGATCTTCTCGACCGCGCGCGCATTGATCATCGGGCCGATCTGCGCGGCGGGGTCGGTCGCAGGCGCGACTTTCAACGCGGCCACGCGCGTGGCGAGCTTGTCGGCGAAGCGCTCGAATATGCCTGATTGCACGTACACGCGATTAGGGCACACGCAGGTCTGGCCGCCGTTGCGGAACTTGGCGGCCATGAGGCCTGCAACGGCAGCGTCGAGGTCCGCGTCGTCGAAGACGATGAACGGCGCGTTGCCGCCCAGTTCGAGCGAGAGCTTCTTCAAGGTGGCCGCCGATTCCTTCGCGAGGTGCTTGCCCACGGGCGTCGAGCCGGTGAAGGTGATCTTGCGCACGCGGGCGTCCGCGAGCCAGTCGGCGACGGCGCTCACGCCGCGTTCGCGCGACGCGCAGATGAGGTTCAGCACGCCAGGCGGCACACCCGCCTCGTGCGCGAGCATGACGAGTGCGAGCGCGGTGAGCGGCGTATCTTCGGCGGGCTTGCCGACCACCGTGCAGCCCGCGGCGAGGGCGGGGGCGATCTTGCGCGCGATCATCGCGAGCGGGAAGTTCCAGGGCGTGATCGCCGCGACCACGCCAACGGGCTCCTTCACGGCGCTCATGCGCTTGCCGCGCTGCTGCTGCGGGATGAGGTCGCCGTAGATGCGCGTGGCCTCATCGGCGAACCAGGCGACGTAGGACGCGCCATACATCGCTTCGCCGCGTCCCTCATGCAGGGGCTTGCCTTGTTCGAGCGAGATCAGTTGACCGAGTTCGTCGGCGTTCGCGACGATCAGCGCATGCCAGCGGCGCAGCACGGCGGCGCGTTCGGCGGCAAGCGTGTCGCGCCAGGCGGGGAATGCGCGGGCGGCAGCGTCGGTCGCTGCGCGTGCGTCGTTCGCATCGCTATCGGCGACGTCGGCGATCGTTTTGCCGGTCGCGGGATCGGTCACGGCGAAGCGCGTGCCGGAGGCCGAGGGCACCCATTGCCCGTCGATGAAGTTGTCGCCGCGAATCAGCGCGCTCAAGGGATAACGCGTGGTCATATGCCGGTTCCTTTCCGCACGTGCGGAAGAAAATGGATCGATGCAGGGAAATGAGCGCGCACGACGAGTGCGCCGAAGCCGCGAGGTTTCAGCGAAGCGCGCGCGAGAAAATGGATGCGGGACGCAGGAGCGCGAGGCGCGTGCCTCACGTCCGTTGCCCATGCTCAGGAATGCAGGTTCTGCGAGAACAGCGTTTCGAGCGGGTAGTGCGGCTTGACGAACGCCGTCTTGATGATGACGTAGCTGAAGTACTTCTCGATGCCGATATCGCGCTCCAGCAGCCCCTCGACGATGCTCTGATAATGGCTCACGCTGCGCGCGACGAACTTCAGCAGATAGTCGTAGCCGCCGCTCGCGAGATGGCACTCGACCACCTCGTCCACCTCGCGTATTGCCTTCTCGAACTTGATGAAGTCCTCGCGGCGATGGTCGGCGAGCGTGACCTCGGTGAACACCATCTGCACGTCGCCCAGCTTCTCCAGCTGGATCTGCGCGCCGTAGCCGACGATGAACCCCGCCTTCTCCAGACGTTTTACGCGGATCAGGCAGGGGCTTGGCGACAGCCCGACTGCGTCGGCCAGTTCGACATTCGTGATGCGCCCCCGCTTCTGCAGCTGCGAGAGGATGCGCAGATCGATTCGGTCCAGCTTGCAGTCGTTGCTCATCGTGATGGGGGCGGCCCTGCATGTCGAAGTGTCGAGTGATGGTATCACGCGGCGACACGGGCGCTGACCCCATTCTTTGTCCTCAATGCGGCGCGCACTTCGGGCTGCGCGAGCACGTCGTCGAGTGTTTTTTCGAGGCGCTCGAACAGCAGGTCGAACTCGCTTTCGGTGTACGAAAGCGCGGGCGCGAAGCCGAGAATGCCGTCGCCGAACGCGCGGAATACGAGGCCGTTGCCATACGCGGCGGCGGCGATGCGATCGGGCAGGCCGAGCGAGGCGTCGAAGCGCTGTTTGGTCTCCTTGTCGGCGACGAGTTCGAGCGCGCCGAGCAGACCGCGGTGACGCGAGTCGCCCACGAGCGGGTGGGCGAGCAATGCGTCGAGCCCCTGAGCGAAGCGCGGCGCGCGCGCGACGCCGTTCGCGAGCAGGCCGCCTTCGTGATAGAGGCGCATGACTTCGAGGCCGATGGCCGCGCTCACGGGGTGCGCCGAATAAGTGTGGCCATGGCCGATCACGGCGGCGGCGTCGCCATCGGCAATGCCTTGATAAAGGGCATCCGACATCAGCACGGCGCCCATCGGCGCATAGCCCGCGGTGAGGCCCTTGGCCACCGTCATCAGATCCGGCTCGACGTCTTCGGCCTGGCAGGCGAAGAGCGGACCCGTGCGGCCAAAGCCCGTGATCACCTCGTCGGCGACGAACAGAATGTCGAGCTTGCGGCACGCTTCGCGCATGGCTTTCAGCCAGCCGGCGGGCGGCACGATCACGCCACCCGAACCCTGGATCGGCTCGCAGAAAAACGCGGCGACGTTTTCGGCACCGAGTGCCGCGACTTTCGCTTCGAGCGCGTCGACCGAAGCGGCGATGAGCGCTGCGTCGTCCGCATGCTCGCTGCGATATGCATAGGGCGACGGAATATGATGCTGCGTGGCGAGCGGCAAGTCGAAGTTGCGATGGAACGCGGGCAACGCAGTCAGCCCCGCGCCGACTGCCGACGAGCCGTGATAGCCGCGCTCTTGCGCGATGACGTGCTTTTTCGCGGGGCGGCCGGTGGCGTTGTAGTAGTGCGTGATGAAGCGCAGCGCCGAATCCACTGCATCCGAGCCGCCCAGCGTGAAGTACACGTGTTGCAGCGAAGCAGGCGCGCGCTCGACGAGCAGCGCGGCCAGTTCGATGGCGGGCTCCGAGCCGAAGTGAAAATAGCCCGTCGCGTAGGGCAGGCGCGCCATCTGTCGCGCGGCGGCTTCGACGATGCTTTGATGGCCGTAACCCGTGTTGACGCACCAGAGGCCGGAGAACGCGTCGAGTAGTTCGTTGCCCACGGCGTCCCGCAGGAACACGCCCTGGGCGGATTCGAGCACGGTCACGCCGCGCGCTTCGTGCGCACGGAAGTTCACGACGGGATGGATCAGATGTTTGCGGTCGGCTTCGATGAGCGAGCGATTCGGCATGGTTCGGTTCCCGGCTGATAAGTCAGAGGAGTGCGGCGCCTGGCCGTTGATTGGGCGTTGGCTGGCCGTTGATTCACCGTTCCATGCTACCGGGCCGATACCGGTGCGCGTTTCGCCAATTAATTCGCGAAATAGCGTGTTTGTGGCGTTTTGATCGGGGAGCGCAGCATATTGTGCTGCGCCCTCTGCGCCGTCACGAGACTCAATAGCCGCGCGTGCGGTCGATGAGGCCGAGCATCGGCAAGCCGTCGCGGTGGCGGCGGATGTTGTCGAGCACCACATCGACGGCCGTTTCGGGCCGCGTGGCGCTGGCAATGTGCGGCGTGAGGCGCACACGCGGATGCGTCCAGAACGGATGCTCCGGCGGCAGCGGCTCGGGGTCCGCGACATCGAGAATCGCATTGCGCAGTTGCGCGCGATCGAGCGCGTCTAGCAGCGCTTGCTGGTCCACTTGCGGCCCGCGTCCGACGTTGATGAACGAGGCGCCCTGCGGCAGCTTCGCGAAGAGCGAGGCGTCGAGCAGGCCGCGCGTGGCTTCGGTGAGCGGCAACAGGCAGATGAGGATATCGGTGCGCGCGAGGAAGGCGTCGAGCGCCTCGGCGCCCGCGTAGCACTCCACGCCAGGCAAGGCGCGCGGCGAGCGGCTCCAGCCCGCGCATGCAAAGCCGAAGAGGCGCAGGCGTTCGAGCACCGCGCTGCCCAGCATGCCGAGCCCCAGCACGCCAACGCGACGCGACGCGGCGGCGCGTACGGGCAGGGCGCGCCATACGCGCTGCTGCTGTTGCAGGGCGTAGTCGAACAGATCGCGATGAATGGTCAGGACCGATTGCGTCACGTACTCGACCATCCCCTCGACAATGCCCGGCTCGATCATGCGCACCACGGCGATGTGCTCCGGCACGCCGGAAAGATCGAACTGGTCGATGCCCGCGCCCACGGAGAAGATCACTTCGAGATTGGGCAGCGTACGCGCGGGGTCCTCGGGCGGTTGCCACGCCGCGAGAAAGCGCACAGCGGCGGGGTCGCCGGTATCGGGCCACAGGCGAAAAGCGATCTCGGGAGCCTTGTGCGCGAAAAGCTGTGCCCATTGCTTGCCGCGCTCGGGGTCGGCTTTGTAGAGGAGCGTCATGAGGTCGGTTTGCGCAGTCAGCCTAGCGCCTGATTGACGATGGCGAATTGCAGCACGCCAGGATCGTGCGCCGGCGCGCCGTTGCGCGACATCTTCACGACCGTGTCGACGCGCGCGAGGCCGATCGATTCGAGCCAGGGGCCGAGGCCGTGTTCGTCGGGCGTATCGAGGCGCGTGAAGGCCCCCGCGTTGGCGGCGAGGCGGTTGGCGATCAGCGCTTTGGCGCGCTGCATGTGCAATCCATCGTCGGCGGCGACGGCCACCGGACCGATCGCATGGCCGCGGCCGAACGGGCGCAACAGCGCAAAGCCGAGCACCGTGTCGCCGCGCACCAGCGCGACGCCTTGGGACACATCGAGCAGCGGCGGCACGAGTGCGCTGCGGTCGAGCCCGCTCGCGCGGGAAGCGAGTTCGATGAGGCGCGGCGTATCGCCCGGTTCGAGTGGACGCAAACGCTCGCCCGGCGGCGGCTCGACAATCGGCGCCGCGAAACTGTCGCTCTGGTGCTGATGCAGCAGCCCAATCTTCCTGAAGCCGAGCTTTTCGTAGAGCGGCTGACCTGCCTCGGTGGCGTGCAGCACGGTCATGCGCGTTCCCAGCGCTTCGAGCAGGCGCTCCATCAACATCCGGCCGATGCCGCGGCCTTGCTGGTTGGCCGAGACGATCACGAGCCCGAGCGTCGCGCCATGCTCGCCCCACGGCCAGCACAGCGCTGTGCCCACCACGGTCGTGCCTTCGCGAACCACGTAGCCGTGCCCGGCCGCGGCGGCGGCGAAACGCCAGTCGTCGCTACGATGGGGCCAACGGAATTGCAGGGAAAGCGCGTGGGCGCCCTCGATGTCGGATTCGGTGAAAGTCTCGCAGACGAGGCTAGAGGACGCAGTCTGGCCGGACACGGCGGGCTCCTTGATCGAAATTCGATGACTCACTTTGACAGGACGCGCGCGCCGGGAATAGGACGATCCTGCTGTGCGGCCGATCGAAGCCGGTTCTGAGCCCGCTGCCGAGTCCGCCCAATCAAGGTCCGCTGCCGCGGGCGGTCCGCACGGTCAAGTGGTTCGACACCGAGGTGACGCCGCGCACCGACCCGGCCGCGTCGCCGGCTCGCGCTATCTGCGATTTGTGCGGTACCGACCCCGTCAACGAGACGACGCCCTCATGCGCCGTGACGTGGATGTTGGCGAAATTCAGTCCCGTGGTGCGCGTGAAGGCCCGGCGCACATCTCGCACCAGCGCGCTGTCCGATCTGCCCGACTGCGCGGGCGCGCCTTCCTGAGCAGACGCCTCGCCAGGCGCGCTCGCGGCCGTTTGTGCGTACGCATAGCCCGTGCAACTCGAGATGGCCACGAGGACCAGTGCGCGGGCGATTTGGCTTTTACCGTTAGTTTTCATCCTTCTTCCCTTTGCCAGGTTCTGCAGGTTCCCCAAAGTTCTGCGCCCGCCGCCGGAGCGCATCGAAAACAGGCGGCGGATCAGTACGTTGTAGGTGAAATCTCCGGCGAGGAGAAGAAGGCTGCCAGGAGGCCGCCGACAACCCATGGCGCATGCGTGGACGGCGCCTCCTGCGTAGCGCTTACTTTCCTTGAAGAAGCAGCCCGAGCGGCGCGAGCGGGCCCACCGGCAGCAGATCGAACGCGAGGATGCCGGCCTGGGCAAGCGGTAGCGTATCCAGCGTAGCCTTCACATCGTCGACCGAGCCCGAGCTCATGAGAAACACCACGCCCGGCTTGTCGTGGCGAAACCAGTACTGCTCGATTTTGTCGTCCAGGTAGAGCTTGAGCGTGGCCGGCACTTCGTGCGGCATGATCTCGTCGCGCTGCGCGGGCGTGAGTTCCTTGACGATCGATCCAATGGCGAGAACCTTCATGACAACCTCCTTGATCCATGTTTGTTGCGACTTGCAACGCGATTGAGTGTATCGTTGGGGTCTCGTCGGCTGTACTGTCACAAACGACAACTTTAGAGGCATTTACGCCATGCGCATTGCTGTCCTGGCTCTCGACGGCGTCTTCGATACCGGGCTCTCCGTCACGCTCGACGCGTTCTCGGTCGCAAACAAGCTTTCGGCCGCGGCCATGGGCGGCGTTCCGCGTTTCGACATCACGCTCGTGGGGGTGAGAAAGCGGGTGCGCTCGGCTCACGGCCTCGCGGTGCCGGTGCAAACGGTCGCGCCGGATGCGAAGCCCGATTGGGTGATCGTACCGGCATTGGTGACGCTGTCTGCGCAGGAGTTGATGCGGTCGTTCGAGCGCCGGGACGTCGAAGAGGGCATGGCGCGTTTGCTCGAATGGCAAGCGGGGGGCGCGCGAATCGGCGCATCTTGTGTGGGGACGTTCATCCTCGCAGAGGCGGGGCTGCTCGATCACCGCGAAGCCACGACCAACTGGTCGCTCGCGCCGTTCTTCCGGCAACGCTATCCGCATGTTCAGTTGAACGAATCGCGCATGCTCGTGCCTTCGGATATCGGCGTGACGGCCGGCGCGGCCATGGGGCATCTCGATCTCGCGCTCTGGCTGATCCGTTCGGCGAGCCCCGAACTCGCATCGCTCGTATCGCGCTATCTGCTGGCCGACATTCGCTCGTCGCAGGCGCCGTACATCATCCCGAATCATCTCGCGCAGGCCGATCCGCTCATTCAGCGCTTCGAGCAATGGGCGAGAAAAAATCTCAAGTCGGGATTCTCGCTGCAGGACGCCGCGAAGGCGCTGGCGACGAGCTCGCGCTCATTGCAGCGCCGCTGCCAGGAAGTACTCGGCAAGTCGCCGCTGGCGTACTTTCAGGATTTGCGGGTCGAGCACGCGCAGTCGCTGCTGCGCAGCGGCAAGCTCGACCTGGAAAGGATCGCCGCCGAAGTCGGTTACGGCGACGGCGCGACGCTGCGCAGCCTGTTGCGACAGCGCTTGGGAAGAGGGGTGCGGGAACTGCGTTCCGACCTGTTGTGACCGTGCGGCCTTTCTATGGCGCGAGGCCGAGCACCGTGAGATGCATCTCGCGGCGCTCGACAAAGCCCAGCGTGCGATAAATGGAAATGGCGCCGTGATTCGACGTGAGCACGTGCAGGAAGGGTGTCTCGCCGCGCGCACTGATTGCCGCCATCAGCAGCTTCATGAGGCTCGCCGCGAGCCCTTGTCCCCGGAACGCCGGGTCCACGCACACGGCGCTGATTTCGGTATGGCCTTCGATCTTCATGCGTTCGCCGGCCATGGCGACGAGCTTGCCCTCCCTGCGCACGCCAACGTAGCCGCCGAATTCGATGGTGCGCGGACCAAACGGGCCCGGCTGCGTTGCGGCGGCCAGCGCGAGCATCTCCGGCACGTCTTGCCCCGTTAGCCGCGCGTGCTCCAGCGCGGTGGGCGCAGGCGCTTCGCCTTGCCAGACCATTTGCAGCAGCGTGGCGTGCCGGATCAGCGCGAAGCCGTCGGGTGGCTCCACGGCATCCAGCGTGGTCAGGGCAACGGGCGCGTGCTCTTCGATCAGTCCGCGCAAGGCGTCGAACGATTCAGGCGTGGTGTCCGTCATTGCCGCAAAGGGGGCGACGGCGGGCGCATACCGCACTGCGCGCTCGTTCCCAACGGCGAGATGGCGCTGGCGGCCCGTCAGCGCGTGCCCTGGCACGTTGTCCAGCGCGGTCGTGCTGCCCGCAGGTATCGTTGCCAGCACATCGAACATGATTCGCGCTCCGGTAAGGGATGGTGACGGTTTGCGACGATAGTCTAGACGAGGCGGGTTCGGCGGACCACGGCCGAACCCGCCAACTTTGGCGTCATTCCCGCCAATGCCTTTCGTCACGCACCGCTTGCCAGCGCTTCGAGCACGGTGTCCAGTTCGACATGCCCGCGAAGGATTTCATCGGCGGGCCTGGAAAAACAGATCCAGCCCTCGTTGAATCCGTCCAGCATGCGCATCCGCGGCAAGGGATGCTTCATGCCTTGCGACAGGAAGCGCGACTCCCATTCCTGCCGGTTCACTGCCACCGCGCGCACAGGCCGGCCAAGCACGCGGGCGAACGCGGAGGCGATGTCGTTCGCGCTCACACGGCGCGGGCCCTCCAGCTCGACCACGCGCGTGCCGCTCCACGTCTGCTGCAGCAGTTCGGCGGCGAGGCGGCCGACGTCTGCGGTCGCGACCATCGGCACGGCCTGGTCGAGCGGTTGCAGGTAGCTCTCGATCACGCCATGGTCGCGCGCGCTCGCGACATCCCACGCGGCGTTCTCCATGAACCAGCCGGGACGCAGGAAAGTCACCGGCACAGGCAGTGCGGCGAGCGCCTGCTCCATCAGCGAGAGTTGCGTGAGCAGATTGCTCTCTTGCGCCTGCGCACCGATGGTCGACAAACACACGACTTTCGCGGGCCGTGCGTTGTGGATCGCGGTGCAAACGGCGTCGATGACCGCGCGCGACTCCGGGAAGCCCGGCGAGGGATCGAACTGCGGAGGCAGCAGGATGAACACGCCCTGCGCGCCGCTGAATGCCGCGGTCAGCGCGGCGGCGTCTTCCATGCTTGCCGTGGCCAGCTCGCATCCTCGTGCTTGCCACGACGCGGCGCGCGCAGCGTCGCGCACGACTGCCCGAACCGGTTGCCCAGAGGCCAGCAGCGCACGGGCGAGTGCGCCGCCCACTTTTCCGGTAATGCCTGTAATTGCGTACACTTGAAACCCTCCGCATGCGACGACGAATGTGTCGAAAAAGCCGAACACGATTGGCAGCGAGGTGCTGCCTGGTGCCGTTTCGGTGAGACGCATTCTGGACGCAGGGCGGCCGAAGCTAAATGCCGCGAAGGGCACTACATCAGTGACTCGGGCGCACGAATCGGATGGCCGATCCATCATCGCCAAAGGCTGCCAGGGGCCGCCGTACCGGCTGCCATTGGAACGACGACATTGAGAACAACGACACTCGAGAACATTTCCGGCGCGATCAACGTGTTTGCCGCCGTTGTCGACGCGGGGACCTTTGCCGCCGCGGCAGACGTGCTCGGCATGTCGCCGCCAGGCGTGAGCCGTGCGATTGCGAGGCTGGAGAAGCGGCTCGATATCCGGCTCTTCAATCGCACGACGCGATCGATTTCGCTCACCGAAGGCGGGCGCCGTTTCTACGAGCAGGTGGTTCCGCATCTCGCGGGGCTCGAGGAAGCGGCCATCGCGGCATCGGGCAATGCGTCGGCGGTGCGGGGTAAATTGCGGGTGAATCTGGACCCGGTGTGCTATCGGGCGATTCTCGGCGCGGAAATCGACCGGTTCATGGACGCCCATCCCGAACTCGAGATCGAACTGATCGCGAGAGATAGTCTTGGCGACCTGGTTGCGGAGGGATTCGATGTCGCGATGCGATTCGGCAAGCCGCGATCCTCCACGCTGGTTGCTCGCAAGCTGCTCGATACCGCTGTCGTGACGGTCGCGGCGCCGGCCTATCTCTCGCGCTGGGGAAGACCGCTGCGCCCCGAAGATCTCGAAGGCCCCGCTCACCGGTGCCTCGAATTCCGCGACCCTGAGACAGGCAAGCCTTATCCGTGGGAGTTTCATCGCAAGCGCAAGCACGTCGTGCTGGCGACGCAAGGGCGACTCACGGTGAACGACCCGGGCGCCTTGCTCAATGCTTGCCTGGCCGGTTCCGGTATTGCGCAAATGCTGCTTCTCGGCGCCGAGCCCCTGATTGCCGATGGCAGGCTGGTGAATCTGTTTCCTGACTGGCCCGACGAACGCTTCCCGCTATACGTCTACTATCCGTCACGCCACTACATGCCCGCGAAAACGCGCGCATTCATCGATTTCATCGTTGCCTGGGCCGCTGGGCATTGATTGCGTCGACATCACAGCGGCACGCGTTGCCGGCAGCTCGAAAACGTGGATTCCAGCGGAGTGGAGTGATTCGCGCAGTTCTCCCCGTTGTTCCGGCAGTTGCACACGGCGGTTGCACAGAAACGATCCGGGCACCAGAGTCGTTCCCTGGTGAGCCATCCCGACCGGCCGGAAACGATTCGTGCTCAGTGCTTGCCCGGGAACGAGAACGTCGCACGCGCGCTGCCATTGCCGGCGACGTTTACACGCTGCGTCCTCGTTACCTCGTTATAGGTGGCGGTGATCGTGTAGCGTCCGGCCGGCAGTCGCACGAGCATGTACGGACCGTGCGAACGCGTGTCGAGCACCGACGTGCCGCCAGCGTTCGTTATCTGCACGTGCACGTCGGCCACATAGCTCGAACCGGGGCCGGTAAACAGCATCGAGAGCGGCCACTGGCTGCGCGCGTGCCGCAGTGCGGAAGACTCGTCGCGGCCGACCCCGCCGGAGACGAACGAGATGTCGCCTTGCTGCTCCGTTTGGGGCATGCCCGTTTGCGCGAGTGCGCTGCTTGCCATTGCGAATGCGCACATTGCAGCGAGCAGGGCCGACGCGATTCGGGGAACCTTGCGTTGCCTTTCCATCGTGGTCACTCCTTACAGTGATGTCGATCTCGCGCGCGCAGGGGCGGCGCCGCCGCTTGCGCAGGCCTCGTAACAGATTAGCTTTTTTCGACCCGCGATGCGCGCTGCACGCCGCGTTCACAGGCCGGCGCGCCGCATTCGCGAGCGTCATGCAAATCACATCGAATGCCGAATTTCCGTTGCGTTCGCAACAATCACATTACCGGTAGCTTGCAATTACCTGTCGGTTTGGCGCCTTTCATGCGTGTTAGCTACCGCCAGCCGGGAAAATACTGAGATAAAAGCCCGTAAGGGTACTCAATAGTTTTTATATGATTATTTGGAGTTTTGCTACATCAACCGGCGAAGCCAAAGCGGATGCATCAAAGCAAACGTTTGCGCGCTGCAACTAAACCGGTTTCCCCGCAGGAAGTCTGCCGGTGCCCGACGCGGCCGGCCGTTCTGCCAGACCTGTTTACCGGTCTGATCAGTACTCCATAACGTATTCGAACTCTCGGAGAGACATATGAGGATCACCCGTTGGCCCACCGCCGCCGTGCTGATTGCGATGGCCGCTACCGCCCATGCCGGCGACAGCAGCAACGACGTACCTTATCCGTTGCCGATGCCATTGATGGCCATCCCCCAGAACCTCGGCGCGCACGTTCGTGCCGACCTGCTGCTCAAGCGCATGACGCAGGACGAGAAGCTCCAGTTCATCCATTCCGAATATCAGATGAGCGCCGTGCCGGGCGGCGGCGCGGGCTATATTCAGGGCGTGCCGCGTCTGGGCATTCCCGACCTCAATATGGTTGATTCCGCAACGGGCTCCGGCAGCACGAGCCAGAAGAGCACGACCTTTCCGGCGACGATCGCGCTCGCGGCAAGCTGGGACCCCTATCTCGCGCGCGACTTCGGCGCACGCATAGCCGACCAGTTGCGCGAGCAAGGATTCGGCATGGGACTGGGCGGTGGCACGAACCTCGCGCGCGAACCGCGCGGCGGGCGCCTCTTCGAGTACCTCGGCGAAGACCCCGTGCTGGCGGGCGAAATTCTGGCGGCGCGCACCATCGGTACGCAAAGCCAGCAGGTGATCGCCACGATCAAGCACTATGTCGGCAACGAACAGGAAACGGGCCGCCAGGGGGGCAACAGCCAGATCGACGAGCGCACGCTGCGCGAACTCTATCTGCTGCCGTTCGAAATCGCGGCGAAGGAAGCGCGCCCGGGCAGCGTGATGTGCAGCTACAACCGCCTGAACGGCACCTACGCATGCGAAAACACGCATGTGCTGACCGACGTGCTGAAGAAGGACTGGGGCTTCCAGGGCCAGGTGCAGTCGGACTGGGGCGCGACGCATAGCACGGCCCCGGCGATCAACGCGGGTCTCGACGAGGAAGAGGACGTGGGCCCGACGGTCTACCTCACGCCCGATCTGGTCAAACAGGCGATCGCTTCGAAGGCCGTGTCGCAGGACCGTCTGGACGACATGGTGCGGCGCAAGCTCTATGTGATGATCAGCACGGGCGTGCTGGACCATCCGGCGCAGGGCGGTGCCACGATCGACTTCGCGAAGTACAACGCGTTCACGCAGGCTGCGGAAGAACAATCCATCGTTCTCCTGAAGAATGACAACAGCCAGCTGCCGCTTTCGGCCCCGAGCCTGCACAAGATCGCGGTGATCGGCGCTCACGCCGATACGGCCGTGCTGAGCGGCGGCGGCTCGGGCAATACGCGCGATCCGGTCACGGGCAACTTCTCGGGCTGCGGCGGGCTCACGTTCGCTTCGTCCACGGGCTGCGGCTGGTGGACCAACCCGTGGCTCAAGCTCAATACGCCTATCACCCAGGCGATCCAGCAGCTCGCGCCTTCGGCGCAGGTGAGCTTCGCGGGCAACACCGACCAGACGCAGCCGTTCCGCGCCTATACGCAGCAGGAGATCACCCAGGCCGCGACGCTCGCCAGCCAGTCCGATGTCGCGATCGTCGTCGTGGCGCAGCCTGCGGGTGAGGACTTCGGCGATCTGCAAAGCCTGAGTCTCGCGAACCCGTCGAATCAGGATCAGCTCGTCGAGGCCGTTGCGAAGGCCAACCCGCGCACGATCGTGATCATCGAGAGCGGAAATCCGGTACTGATGCCGTGGAAGGACCAGGTCTCGGCAATCGTCGAGGCATGGTATCCGGGCGAGGGCGGCGGCAAGGCGATCGCGAACGTGCTGTTCGGACAGGTGAACCCTTCGGGCAAGCTGCCGGTCACGTTCCCGGTGCACGATCAGGACACGCCGACGTGGGGGACGAACGGCGCCTTCGCGACCGATCCCGTGTACTCCGAAAAGCTGGACATGGGCTATCGCTGGTATGACGCGAACAACATCACGCCGCTTTACGAGTTCGGCTATGGCCTTTCGTATACGCACTTCAGCTATTCGGGGCTGACGGTGAAGCAGGGCCCGGGGCATACGCTCACAGCGTCGTTCACGGTGCGCAACGATGGCCGCGTAGCGGGTGCGGAAACGGCACAGGTCTATCTGGGCGTGAGTTATGCCGGCGAGCCGCCGCGTCGTCTGGTTGGTTTCCAGAAGGTGTTCCTGAAGCCGGGTCAGTCGCAGCCGGTGCGCGTGACGATCACCGAACGTGCACAGAGCGTTTGGGACACGACGCATAGCGACTGGGCTTATGTTGCTGGCGGCGCGGTGTATGTGGGGGCTTCGTCGCGCGATATCCGCCTGCAGAGCCGGTAAGCGAGAGGACGCACAGAGGCTGCGTTGGCGGCCTCTGTGTTCAATTCCTGAAAACGGCCGGCTCGCGAACGTTTGCGAGCCGGTACAAAATCGAATTCGCAAGTCTTTCCGTATCTATCATTCGCACACGCGAGAACGTAAATGCATACTCTCGCGAACATGAATGACTTCCGGGGGTAATCCCCATTCAATCTGAATAGGGAAAGCAGGTAGACTTACCCACCCGTCCGTGGGCCTTCCTCCGTTTGCGCGTTTTCCAGATACACGCCGTCACGCTTTACTGTGACTCTGTCTCGTAGTGCCGCGCGCACGCGACGCATGGAAGCTGAACCAAAAAGAATACTAAATCAGCCATGAGACTGATCACACGCGCAGTGAGCTGGCTTACCGAAGGCAACCGCCGCGGTCGAATCGTTGTGGTGCTCGTCCCCATGTGGATGAGTGCCGTTGCGGCGGCCGTGTTCGCTCAGCAGTCCCGTGCTGCGATAGCGTGGCTCGTCGCGGCACTCGCGTGCAGCGTTGTGCTATCGATGCTGCGCTTCTCCCAGCGACTCGCCGCTCGTTTGCGTTTGAGCGAGGAGCGTCTCAGCCTCGGGTTCGAAGGCATCAACGCTGGGCTATGGGACTGGGACCTGGTCAACGACCGTGCCTACTATTCTCGCTATCTGTATCAGCAACTCGGGTATGGCGACGGCGACCTCCCCATGGACACCCGCGCGTTCAATGCGCTCGTGCATCCTGCGGATCTGCTCCGTTTGCGCGAGACCATCATCAACCATCTGAAGCATGACAGCCTCTACGACGTCGAGTACAGACTGCGAATGGCCGATGGTCGATATCTGTGGTGCCGGGGACGCGGCAAGGCCATACGCGACGAGAGCGGCCGGGCGACGCGCATCGTCGGTTGCCTCTTCGATATCTCCGGGTTGAAGCGCGCAGAAGCGGCCGCCGCGAAGGAAAAGAGCCTCACCGAAGCCACGCTCGCTTCGATCGACGACGGTGTGATCCGCATGGACAACCAGGCGAGCGTGACCTATTGCAACGCCGCCGCCGAGCGCATGCTCGGGCGTGCCTCGCGCGATATCTACCTGAAGCCGTTGTTCGACGTCTGTGATCTCTACGACGAGCGGTCCGGCAATATCGTCACTGCGCAATGTCTGCACAACCGTGCTGCAGCGGCCGATGACGACGCGCAACGCAGACTCTCTGTGACGCGCCCGGATGGCTCGCTCCTGCCCGTGGCCTGCTCTGTGGCGACGATCCGCGATGACGAAGAGGAAATGCTGGGCACGGTGATGGTGCTTCGAGACGCGAGCACGGAGCGCAAGCATGCCGCCGAACTCGAATATCAGGCTACGCACGATCATCTGACGGGTTTGCTGAACCGCCGCGAATTCGAGCGCCGGCTTTCGAGCTTGCTCGAGAAGGCCGGGACACGCCCGCATGCGGTGATGTTCCTCGACCTCGATCAGTTCAAGGTCGTCAACGATACGTGCGGCCACGCGGCCGGCGACGAATTGATCCGCAGTGTGGGTGGTGCCCTGAAAGAGCAGCTGCGCGCTGCCCATATCCTCGCCCGCCTCGGCGGCGATGAATTCGGCGTCGTGCTGCCGGAGTGCTGCATCGACGACGCCCTGCGGGTCGCGGAGGATCTGCGGGAGGCCGTGACGGTCATCCGGCTACCCTGGGACCAGCGTTTGCTGACGACCGGCGTGAGCATCGGTGTGGTGGAGGTGGACGCCGCGCAAATCTCGACGTGGGACATCATGAAGGCGGCAGACGTCGCCTGTTATATGGCCAAGGAAAAAGGCCGCAACCGCGTGCACCAGTATTGCCTCGAAGATCAGCTCCAGTCGACCACCCATACGCAGATGGAGTGGGTGGCCCGCGTGAAAGCCGCGCTCGAGCACGACCGCTTCCGCCTCTACGCGCAACAGATCAAGTCGCTTAAGGAGGGCGGTCCCGGCGAAGAAGTGCATGTCGAGTTGCTGCTGCGCATGGTCGACGAATCGGGTGAAGTGATTCCTCCCGCGTACTTCATTGGCGCCGCCGAGCGCTTCAACTTGATGCCGCTCGTCGATCGATGGGTGATCGGCCGTGCTTTCGAAGCCATTGCGGCGGGCCATCTCGCCGCAAACGTCTGGTCGATCAACCTCTCCGGCGCGTCGCTCGGCGACGAGGACTTATTCGCGTACATCGTGCAGCAGCAGCAGCGTTGCGCAATCAGTTTCGAAAGCGTCTGCTTCGAGATCACGGAAACGGCCGTGATCACCAATCTCTCGAAAGCGATTACGCTCATGGAGAGCCTGCGAGCACTCGGCTGTCGATTCGCCCTCGACGATTTCGGCTCGGGCATGTCCTCGTTCACTTACCTCAAGCGCCTGCCCGTGGACTACCTGAAGATCGACGGCAGCTTCGTGCGCGGGATTGCCAGCAGCGACCTCGATCGGACGATCGTCCAGTCCATTCACCAGGTGGCCCATGCCGCCGGCAAGGCGACCATCGCTGAATTTGTGGAAAGCGAGGCGATCATCGGTCGCCTCAGCGGGATTGGCATCGACTACGCGCAAGGGTTTTGTGTCGGGTTGCCCCAGCCGCTTCCCGAAGGCGTCGTCGAGACCGTCGGCGCTTGATCGATAGCGACATCACTGCGCTCGAATTCGATTGTGCTGCGACCCGTATGCAGCTGCCGTTCCCGATTTGGTGACAGAAGGGGCGACCTGTCTCGTGTGGGTGCCGGTAGCTGTCGAAAATTGGCGTAGCGGACCCCAAAAATAAATATTCGAAAGTCGCTTGACGATATCCGGAATGACCCGCATAATTCGCCTCCTTCGCTGATCGCTGCGAACGAAAACGAAGCGATTAAGACGAATTGCTCTTTAAAAATTTACAGCCGATAAGTGTGGGCGCTTGATGCGGTGGCGACCCGATAGTGTTCTTCGGAGCG
>NZ_MCNV01000013.1 GCF_001718195.1 Paraburkholderia nodosa | reverse complement strand
TCCAGGTATTGCCGCCATCGGCCGTGTGGAGCACTTCCCCATCGTGTCCGACCGCCCAGCCCAGCGTCGAGGACTTGAAGGTCACCGCAACAAGATCGGCGCTCACTGGCACGTTCACCTGGCGCCAGTGCGCCGCGTCGTCGTCCGAGACGAGAATGACGCCGCGTGGCCCCACCGCGACCAGTCGCTGGCCGGCCTGGGCAACGGCCATCACGGGTTCGTGTGCAGCGCGTGGGTTGGTGATTGCCGGCGAGTGCATCGGGTCGGCAAACCCCGCATAAACCGCACTGCTCGCGAGGCCTGCTGCCGCCACCAGGGCGAGCCAACGAAACATGGTATTGCGCATTGCGTCTCCTTCACAGTTACTGCCGATCGACTCCGCGAACTGTCCTGGGCTTTATGTAATTTTGGCGTGCAGTGCCGGGTCGAACCGGCACTGCAAGTTTGCTGCGCTTACTGCTTTACCGCCTGCTACCGGATACCGCTTGACTGCATGTGTTCCGGCGTAAAGAAGTCATGCGAAAAGCTGCTATTGAAGAAGACGCCCGGCGATTCGGCCGGATGGCTTCCGAAGATATACACACCGCTATTGAAGTCGTAGAACCAGTTGCCCAGCGAATACGGCACTTTGTAATCGTAGGCAGGCACCGTGGTCTGGAAGCCCCCACGATAGAGCTTGCCCGACTGGTCGTACGCGTCCATCATTCCGCCGCCGCCGTCCTCGTCGAAGTACATCGTCTTCTTGCTGTAGATGTGGCGCGAGCCCGGCTTGAGCGTCAATTCCACGACCCACACCCGGTGCAGTTCCCAACGCACATCGTCGGGATTCACGAAGTGCGGCGTCAGGATCTTGCTCGCAGGCGTCTCGTACTGTTGCTTGTAGTCGTTGTACGGGATGTACATCTCCTTCTTGCCGATCAGCTTCGCATTCCAGCGATCGATCTTCCCGTAGAACAACTGAATGTCGTCCATCGTGATCGCGCCCGAGTAGCCGGGGTTCGGAGTGTCATAGGCCAGGTCTGGCGCGACTCGTACGCGACGCTGACCGGGGTTGTACTCCCACGATTGCTGGTCGTGATCCGCAGTGTCCGTGAAGAACCAGTAAAGCGTGGTATCACCAATCATTCGCGCCGGCGCTACGAAATCATTGTTGATGTACTGCCAGACGGCAGTGCCACCCTTCTTCTTGAATGCATCTTCCTGCTTGAGGTCGAAATACGGGTAGTAAATCGAACTCTTGAATTGCGCCGCGAGGATCGGCGTGCCGCTGGTGTCGACGAGCCACGTCTTTACGTTGTTGCGCTGCGCCGTACCGACGTAGCGCAGTTCCCAGTCCCACATCGCTTCCTGCCCATTGCTGGGCACAGGAAACGGTTTTCCGCCGAATGCGTCTGCCACGAACAGACCGTTCTTTTCGAGCTTCGCACTCTGCGCATTCTTTTCCGAGTTCGCCAGATACCAGTCCGGGTACGAGACGGAACGATGCGTCGGGTAAACATCCATGCGGTACGTCGGGTAGCGCTTGAACAGCTCGAGCGAACTGGCACTCAATTTGTCGGCGTATTGCTGGTAGTTTTGCGCCGTTATCTGCATCGTCGGCTTCTCACCGGCAAACGGATCCGCCCACTTTCCCGAGTCGGGCTTAAAACCCGCCGGCGCCTGCGTAATTCCGCCCGTGTACGCAGGAATCGTCCCGTCCTTGCTGCCGGCAATTTGCGCGCCGAATGGCGTCATCCCGTTCTCGAGCGCGCCAGCCATCGGCGCCATGCAAACAGCCGCTGCAAATGCGAGCGCCTTCATCAACATCAGGTGCTTCTTCAAAGCCTTCACCATCCCTTTCCTGATTAACTCAGAACCAAAAGCAACAACGCTACTTTCGATACCCAACACCCATGTAGAACTTCGTTGCCGAAGCGTCCTGCCCGGCGGGGCCACGCAGGACGCTACTAATTACCTCACTCCTGCATCGGCAGGCAATTAGCGCACACCCGCAGACTGCATGCGTTCCGGTGTGTAGTAGTCGGACGGGAAGCTCACGTTAAAGAGAATCCCCGGCGTCTCGGCAGGGTGACTGCCGAAGATGTAAATGCCGCTATTGAAGTCGTAAAACCAGTTGCCGAGCGAATACGGAACCTTGTAGTCGTAGGCGGGCACCGTCGTCTCGAATCCACCGCGATAGAGCTTGCCCGACTGGTCGTAGGCGTCCATCATCCCGCCACCGCCATCTTCATCCAGGTAGAGCATCTTGCGGCCGTAGACGTGGCGCGCACCCGACTTGAGCTTCAGGTCAACGACCCACACACGGTGAAGCTCCCAGCGTACGTGATCCGGATTGACGAAATGCGGTGTGAGGATCTTGCTCGCCGGCGTTTCATACTGCTGCTTGTAGTCGTTGTACGGGATGTACATCTCCTTCTTGCCCACGAGCTTGGCGTCCCAGCGATCGATCCGTCCATAGAACAACTGGATGTCATCCATCGTGATTGCCCCCGAATACCCGGGGTTCGGCGTATCGTAGGCCAGATCCGGCGCCACCCGCACACGACGCTGCCCCGGGTTGTATTCCCAGGACTGCTGATCATGATCCGCCGTATCCATGAAGTACCAGAAGAGGGTCGTATCGCCAATCAAGCGCGCCGGTGCCGCGTAGTCGTTGTACACGTAATACCAGTTTGCGAGGCCCGCTTTTTTCCGGAATTCATCCTCCTTCTTGATATCGAAGTACGGGTAATAGAGCGAGCTCTTGAATTGCGCCGCAAGGATCGGCGTACCACTCGAGTCCACCAACCACGTTTTCACGTTATTGCGTTGGAGCGTACCGACGTAACGCAACTCCCAGTCCCACAACGCTTCCTGCCCATTCTTCGGCACCGGAAACGGCTTTCCGCCAAATGCTCCAGATAGGTAAAGGCCGTTCTTTTCAAGCTTCGCGGTTTGAGCGTTCTTGGTGGAGTTCTCCAAATACCAGTCGGGATACGAAACGCTGCGGTGAGTCGGATAGACATCCATCCTGTAAGTCGGATAGCGCTTGAATAATTCGATTTCCGACGCACTTAATTTGTCCGCGTATTGCTCGTAGTTTTGTGCCGTGATCTGGAGAATGGGTTTTTCACCGGGAAACGGATCCGCCCATTTTCCTGAGTCCGGTTTGAATGCGGCCGGAGCCTGCGTGATGCCCCCGGTATAGGCAGGAATTGTCCCGTCCTTGTTTCCTGCGATCTCGGCGCCAAACGGCGTCAATCCGCTATCGGCGGCTAGCGTGTATGGCGAAGCCCAGATTGCCGCAAGAACCGCAAGCGCCTTAAGAAGCTTTGGGAATCTTTTCACAGCTGTCTCCATTATCAAAACGTCGTCTGATACGTGATGCCGAGCCACGACTTGTCGCTGTACGGCGCGCCGAGAGCGGTTGCGGCGCCCGCCGTCGAGTACCCCTTCTTGTTCATGTAATAGGTGTAGGTGATGTCCACCTCGTGCTTGTTGTAGATTGTGAAGTCGAGCCCGACCACGAACGTATTCTGGCCTTGCGCCTCGGCGGCCGGCGAGATAACGGACGAGTAGCCCTTCAGGTTCAGATTGACGAACAGCGGCATCGTCAGGTCGACCCCAGGGAATACCTGATACCACTGCGGGCTCGCACCGATCCCTAGACCGGCCCAGAAGCGCGTCGAGCAGTTATTGAATGCAGAATTGCCCGATGCCGAACACTGGCCGGTGGTGTCATAGCTGGAATTCGCAAAATTTCCCGCATTCGACTGCACGCTCAACAACTGATTGAACGAGAATTCCGCCTGCAGGAACATGTTGTCCCACAACGGCGACTTGCCGAACGACTGCGTAACGTTCAAAAGACCATGCAGCGTACGGCCGGTCGGCGCGTCGTTGACCGTCGTCGTGTTGACTGCATTGAGCGGCATGTTCCAGCGGTATGAGACTTCCCCAGCCACGGCGGCATTGCCGATAGCACTATTGAAGCCCAGACCGATCAGGTTGACGTCGTTGCCGTATTTCGCCGTGACGCCCGGCAGATTGGTGCCCGGGAAGAGTTGCGGCCCAGCGCCCGGCACGAGCACGGCCGCCCAAGGCATCTTCATGGCGAAGTGGCGATACGTCAGTTCGTAGGTGGTTGCCAGCGAATCAACACGCCACTTGCCGTCAAGACCGATATCACCGATCTGACCTTTGGTCGGCGGTACACGCGGAATCGCGAACGTGCCCAGTCCGGGAATCGTCGTGTAACTGGCCACCGGCGGCCCATAGAGAATCGGATCCGCACCGCCGAAATAGGTGCCGCCTTCTGGCAGGCGATCGTGGTTCCACTCGAAGGTGTATTGCGCCCCGAGGGTGATCGTATCCGTAATGTTCGTCGTCACGTCAGCCTGAGCCGTCGGCAACACGATTTCCTTCAGCGATGCGCTCGGGCTCTGCGTCAGCTTCATCAGATCGAGCGGCGCCTGGCCAATCGCCACCGAGTTGGCGCCGCCCAACGTAGCAAACGCCGACTGCCCCCAGGTTACCGCCGTACGGCCTAGCTTGACGTTGACAGAATGCCCGCCGAGGTCAAAGGTGTTGAACACGAAGGCATCACGCAACTCGGCGCTCGGTCCCTGGTAATACTTCTTGATGTAGCTTGTGTACTCGTTGTTGGGATAGTTCGGCGGAAATGCAGGATTGCTCGTGTTGTGATTCTTGAACGTCGGGTCGTACCACGCATCCATACTGATGCGGAAGCCCGACGTCTCCTTGTACTTGAAATCGAACTCGCTATAGAGGTTCAGCATCGCCTGGATCGTGCTGAACCTCGGCGTCGACAGATCACCTTCGTCGTAGGTCGGACTGTTCGTGTAGAAGTGATCCGGGTTCTGAAGCCGAATGTCGTAATCCGCACGCACCGTGTTATCCCATTCCATGTCGATGTCCGGGTTCGGCACATCGAAGTGAAATGCATTGGCGTTCGCGCTCCACAACCCGCAAGCCGCCGCGATACAGGTTGCATGCACGCCAAGGCTGATCGCACTTGGCTTCAGGCTCTTCATTTTCATGCGTCTCCTCTTTTCTTTGTCGAACTGCCGCAGAAAAGGCCAAGGCCGTTGGACTGCCGCAGACTTTTAGCTATGAAGCGAAACCGGCCTCCCTACCTCGTCAGCATCGCGTCTCGGGGTCCCCCAAGCGCATCACCAGAATGCGAATGCTGTTCGCAAAGATAAACGCTCGAAACCTGACTGTCAACGCTCGCTCACCCCTATGCGGTACATTTTCTCGAACGCCGTTCACAAACCTGGGTAAACGAGGGTTCGATTTTTGTCATCGGCTTAACTCGGTACATGCATGCCTCGGCCAAGTGGCGCCGACTGCATACGGCGCGCGCGCGTTGTGCCCACGCGTGTTGGCGGCGCTCGCATTTGCGGGGCATTCGCCTCGCCTGTGCGGGTTGGCGATGCGATCTATGGGAGGTTTCGCTGCAACAACCCGGCGGCGGTTCATCAATCGACATGCAGGCCGGACGCGGCCAGGTACCGCCGACCCAAAGCGGTACGCGGTACCGGTCATGGAAGACGCGGCGTTTAGTCTGTCGATTCAATGGTGAACGGAGGAAGAATTGCACGAGCGACCAAAGCGCTTACGGGACCAGGCCGTCTTCCTTGGCAGTCCTTCCATATATGCCGGCTGTCGGCCGCGACTTTCGTGATCCGCTACCCCGTTCCTGCGCGAGAGTGCATTGCTGGTTTTCGGGGAGCAGGAGGGAACACGCGCCAGGCCCCATCGTCATGCCGAAAGAAGAATATCGAAAGCCCCCCCTCCGAGGCGGATGACCGTGCGAGCACACACCTCGTCTGGCTCGAATTCGCGAAGTTATATCGGGTCACGTGCACCGGGGTGGTCGCAGAGGGCGCGAACCATTTTTCGATGAGCGCACGCAAAGAACTTTCTCCAAGTTTCATGCCCTGCTCCTTCAACCGCTCTGTGCGCGCCTCTGACGATCACACTCACGAGTGCAAATGGAGGCACTCACCAGTCAGCCCAGACACCCGGATTCCTCGTGCTCCGGTTGCCGTCGCGAAAGGATCCGTGTGATTGGACGCAAATGTGTCTACTGACTAAATATTAGTAGTCAGCAGACCCATTATCAAGATTCAACCGTACCAGGGGAAATGCCGGTATGGACAAGTCCACCCTATTTTCTAGTAGCATGGGTGATGCTACGGGGCGAGAGCCGCATGTGATCTGGAATCAATTAGTCGTCGGACTACCGTTTATTCGTCGCCTGACTAGCAGTATCATCAGATCAAACTTGCCGCCGTCCGTGTCGAATCGGAAGACGTACCTATCGGGGGCGGGAACAGTTGCCAGTCTTGTTCGTCTCGCCCTTACAACGCGCGCGAGAGGGACAGGAAACGCCAAGGAGAGCACAACAGATGAAAGACCTGACCATCTCATCGGCAGACCTCGACAAGCCGGCAGCAGACGCGCCTCGGCGGCGAGGGAACAGATCTACACGTGTGCCAGCCATCATTGAAGTGGCGATCGAAGTCTTCGCATCGGAAGGCAACGCTGGATTCACGCAACGCCGCATCGCCAGCGACGCAGGCATCCGGCTGAGGACGCTGCAGCACTATTTCAGCACCCGCGAAGAACTATTGCGGGCCACGATAGAGGCATTCACGAATCGCTATTTCGAACACTATCAGGCGATCACGCAGGACAAACACCGGCCACCGGAGGCCCGGCTGGACATGATCGTCGAAGAGGCATTCTCTGTGCTGACGGCACCCGGCGGCAATCGCGTTAGCGCCTTTGTGCTGGAAACCTGGAGCCTGGCTGAACACGAACCGTATCTCCATGCCCTGATGGCCAAATCCACTGCGGATTTCCAGGTTCTTCTCGCGGAACTGATCGCGGAAATCAACCCAACCTTGGCGTCGGCGGAATGTACGCTGCGTGGCGCCCTGCTTCTTTCCCATCTGCAAGGTCTGGTCGTCTTTCTTCGCCGGTCGGGGACGAATACACCCGAGCGGGATTCATTCCGTCACGCCATGAAGGTCGTCTGGCGTGCGCTGAGCAAAGCGTCTCCATGAATCTGAAGTTCAGGTGCGCGCAGCACGGGTAGCGGTCTGCGCGCACCGCCTTCTGCAGATGTGGACGCTCAGCCGGCAACTTTCCACACAAGAGGCAAGTGGTACAGCGTGCCGTTCACCCCTCCGTGGACACCCGCCTTCTCACCCGGCTTGATCTGGAAGTCAGGAATACGCTTAAGCCATTCCTGGAGGAAAACCTTCAGTTCCACGCGCGCAAGGAACGAGCCGGGACAACGATGCGCACCATTGCCGAACGTCGAATGAATCGGCGTGGGCCGGGTAAAATCGACGGTAAGCGGATCGTCGAATTTTCTCTCGTCGAGGCCATGCAGCGTGGTCGGCATGATGATCATGTCTCCCTCTTTGAGCCGCACGCCCTTATATTCGAAATCGTGAGTGATCCGCCGACCCTGGTTGACCACCGGGAAACGCCGTAATAGCTCGTCAACGGCCTTTTGGGTCAGTTCGGGATTGTCGATGAGCTGTTTGCGGTGCGCGGGACTGCCGGCCAGAAAACTGGCGATGAATCCCATTGCGGACGCAACGGTATCGAGGCCGCCGATCAGCACGAGTCCGCACAGACCGCGAACCTCCTCGTCGGTCAAGGCTCGCCCGTCGATTTTCGAATTCACGATCTTGCTGATGAGATCGTCGCCCGGATTCGCGCGCCGTTCGGCGATCTTCACGCCCAGGTACTGGAAGATTGCGCCTAGCGCGCCGAGCTTCTCCCTGGCGTCCACCGGGCGCACCATCTTGTCGGCGAGACTCAGGAGGTACTCGCGATCCTCAGCGGGCAGCGCCACCATGTTCATGAAAATGCCGATCGGCAGATGCTGCGCGAACCCAGAGACGAATTCCACTTCGCCCTTCGGGTAAAAGTCTTCGATCAACTCGATCGCCATTTCGCGCGCTTTTTCTTCGAGCTTGCTGATCGCCTGCGGCATGAACGCGGGCGCGATCAACGCACGATACGCCGTATGCTGCGGAGGATCGAAGAAGATCGGCGGCAACGGCTGATGCTCGACCAGGGGAACGGTGAGCTGCTTCGACGAGAAGTTCTCGTAGTCCTTCAGGATGTGATAGATGTCGTCGCCGCGCGTGGCGATCCAGTGCCCGCCGTTGCGAGGCGTCCAGAAAATGTCGGGAATCCCTTCGGCGTGCAGCTTCTTGAGCGAGAGATGGTAGTCGTCTTCTGCGCCGGGCGGGTGATAGATATCGATATCGAATACCCGTTCCGGCGAAACGTGCGCGGGTACCGGCGCCAGCTCCGGAGTCACGCCATGGCCAGTTGCTGACATAAGGTTGTCTCCTTTCTTCGAATTGACCGCTCTACGCGGTCGGATGAATCGTTCTTGTTGCCATCGAGCCGCAGTTACAGGAACGCGCCGTATAGCTCGATATGGTGCTCGGTGTTTCCCCACGTCATGTCGATGCAGGTGAGGCGCTTTACATACCAACCCACCGCCAGCTCGTCCGTCATGCCCATCCCACCGTGAAGCTGCACTGCCTGCTGCGCGACGAAGCGCGCGCTGCGCCCGATCAGCGCTTTCGCAGCGGTCACAGCGCGATGAGCGGCAACGTCATCGTCTTCGCCGAGCCTGGCAGCCGCAAAATAGACGATCGATTTCGCCTGCTCCACCGCGGTCAAAATATCGGCGGCGCGGTGCTGCAGCGCCTGGAACTTGCCGATGGGCGAGCCAAACTGCTTGCGTGTGCGCAGATACTCGAAAGTCAGTTCGCTCAGCCGCGACATCGCGCCCACGGCTTCGGCGCACAGCGCGAATATGCCTTGATCGACAGCCCATTCGAGCAACGGGTAGCCTTGATCGATCGTGCCGATCACCGCCTGTTGGTCGACTCGCACCCCGTTCAGCACCACTTCCGCGACACGCTGGCCATCCAGTGCGGGAAACCCCTTGACGCTCACACCTTGCGCGCGCGCATCGACAGCGAAGAGCGTGATGCCGTGCTTGTCCGCCTGCTCGCCTACCGTGCGCGCCGAAACCAGCAGAATGTCCGCGCAGTCGCCGTGCAGCACGACGCCCTTGCGGCCATCGAGGATGAACCCGTCGCGCGTTGCCTCGGCCCTCGTCGCGACGTTCCACAAATCGAAACGCGCGCCAGGTTCGAGCGTTGCAAGCGCCGTCTTCAGGCTTCCGTCTGCGATACCGGCCAGCAGCTCCGCCTTGCGCGCCTCGTGTCCCGCGCGCCCGATGAGCTTCGCGCCGATCACAGCCGACGAAACGAACGGCTCCAGCACGAGTCCCCGGCCGAAGGCTTCCATTACGAGCATGGTCTCGACCGGGCCCGTGCCAAGCCCGCCGTGGTCCTGCGGCACGTTCAGCGCGAGCACGCCCATTTCGGCGAGCGTGGACCAGTGCGCATCCGACCAGCCCTGCGGCGTGGCAGCGAGACGGCGCCTCGCCTCGAAATCGTATTCCCTTTCGACGAAACGACCGACCACGTCGGCCAGCATCTGTTCCTCTTCAACCAGCGTGAAGTCCATGGCGTGTCCTCAGATGCCGAGCGCCTGCTTGGCGATGATGTTTTTCTGCACTTCGGTCGAACCGCCGTAGATCGAAATCTTGCGCCAGTCCAGGTAGTGCGCGGCCAGCGCGTTGAGCAATTCGCCGTTCGCGGTTTCGCCCTGCCAGTCCGCCTCCAGCGCTTCGCTTACGAAGGGCACTGCATACGGGCCTGCGCATTCCATGATCAGCTCGGTGAGTTCCTGCTGAATCTCCGACCCGCGGATCTTCAGCACCGAGGCTTCCGGCCCGATGGGGCGCCCTGCGGTTTCAGCGGAGACCACGCGCAGAAGCGACCATTCGTGAGCGATCAAGTCGATTTCCACCTTGGCGATGCGATCGCGAAAGCGCACGTCCTCGATGAGCGGTTTGCCGTGCTTGCGCTCGGTGCTCGCAATCTCCTTGAGACGCCGCATGAAGCGCTTGCAGTTGCCAAGTCCGGCGATATTCGTGCGCTCGTGTCCGAGCAGATACTTCGCGATCGACCAGCCGCGATGCTCCTCTCCGACGAGATTGCTCACCGGCACTTCCACGTTGTCGAAGAACACTTCGTTGACGTCGTGACCGCCGTCCAGCGTGCGGATCGGCCTGACCGTGATACCGGGCGTCGACATATCGATCAGCAGGAACGAGATGCCTTCCTGCGGGCGGCCGCTTCCGTCCGTGCGAACCAGACAGAAAATCCAGTTCGCCCATTGCGCGAACGAGGTCCAGATCTTCTGGCCGTTGACCACATAGAACGATTGACCGTCACGCTCGATACGCTCTGCACGCGTTTTGAGCGAGGCCAGATCGGAACCCGCGCCCGGCTCGGAATAACCCTGGCACCACCAGTCCTCCATCGAGACGATGCGCGGCAGGAAGCGCTCGCGCTGCGCCGCAGTGCCGAACTTCTGGATCACGGGTCCGACCATCGAAAGGCCGAACGGCATCTGGCGCGGCGCGCCAGCGGTAAAGCATTCCTCGTCGAAGATATTGCGCTGCGCGGCATTCCAGGCGGCGCCGCCGAATTGCGTGGGCCATGCGGGGGCGCCCCAACCCTTTCCAGCCAGAATTCGTTGCCAGCGCACGTAGTCTTCGCGCGGCACATGGCGGAAGTTCAGCACGCGATCACGAATGTCATCAGGCAAATGCGTCGCTACGAATTCCCGCACCGTGGCGCGAAACGCCTTCTCGGCGGGGCTTTCTCTCAGGTCCATCGTCAGGCTCCAGTCGCTGCCCGGCAAGTCGCGTTGTCGCTGCCAGGCGCGGTTTCAGGCAATTTCCACGATGCCGTTGTTCAGCACCACCACATCGCGCGCGTCAACACGCGCGCGCAAATGCAGGCGGGTGTCGCTATCCCTCCAGAACTGGAAACGCACTTCTTCGCCCGGATAAACCGGCGAAGTCAGACGCAGGGCGAGCCGCTTCAGACGGGTGGCATCGTTGCCGGCGAAGGTGCGAATCGCGGCGTAGCCCGCCATGCCATAGGTCGCGAGGCCGTGCAGAATGGGGCGGCTGAAACCCGCCTTCGAAGCCACTTCAGGATCCGCGTGCAGCGGGTTGGCATCGCCCGAAAGGCGATAGATCAACGCGGCATGGGCGCCGGTGGAGAAGACGTATTCCGCATCCGGCGCGCGCTCCGGCACCGGCGGAAGCGCTTCGGGCGGCACATCGCTCACGCCCGACTCCGCGCTAAACCCGCCGTCGCCACGCAGAAACGACACCTGGCGGACTTCGGCGAGTTGTTCGCCGCTCGAAACGTCGATGATGTCACGCATGAGCTCGACGATCGCGCCCTTTCCCGCGCCTTTATCGGAGATGCGGCTCACGCGCGTCTTGCTGACGATGGTCGCGGCAACCGGCATCGGCCGCACGAAACGGACGTCCTGCTCACCGTGCACGAGCTTCAGGTAGTCGATGCCCGTACGCGGATCGCGCATCCACGATTTCGGCCACGCGAACGCGGCCGCGCAAGTCGGCATTGCCTGCAGGTCCTTTTCATAGACGTAGCGCAGCTGGTCTGCGTCCAATGGGTCTCCGCCGAGGCCAAGGCCCAGCGAATACAGCATGACGTCGCGTTCGCTGTACGTCTGCGTAACATCTTCGATAGGCCAGTTCTTGACGACTTCGTAGTTCAGCATGAGGGTGTCCCGTAGGTGCTCAGTAGTCCGTGAAGTTTGGCTTGCGCTTCTCGAGGAAGCTCGCCATGCCTTCCTTGTAGTCGTCGCACTGGTTGGCGATCGGCATATCCAGACCGGCCGACATGATCGCCTCGTGGGGCGTCTGGAAAGGCACCTCCCAGACCTGTTCCTTCATGATGCGCATGGAGCGCGGCGAGCAGTAATCCGCCATTTCGCGCGCGTAGGCATAAGTCTCTTCGACCAGTTTCTCCGCCGGGATCGCACGATTCACGAGTCCCATGCGCTCGGCTTCGCGCCCTTTGATCTTGCGGCCCGACAGCAGCAGGTCGAGCGCATGCGCCTGGCCCACGTGGCGCGCGAGGATCCACGCCATGCCGTATTCGGCGGTCAGACCGCGCCGCGCGAATGCCGTGGTGATGGTGGCGTCTTCCGAAGCAAACCGGATGTCGCAAAAGAGCGCGTGAATCAGGCCAATACCGACGGTCGCGCCATTGAGCATGGCGATCACCGGCTTCGGAATGGCCGGGTAATACGAACAACGCGTCTGCCAGTCCGCGCGCTTGCGCATGTCGAACGGACGCGGCAGCTTGGTCATGAGTGCGGCGGGGTCACCACCGAAGCTGTGAATATCGCCGCCCGCGCAAAACGCCTTCCCCGCGCCGGTGAATACGATGACACGCACACCGCGGTCCGTGCCCGCGGCCTGCATTGCCTCGTACACGTCCGTCGCCACCTGGTCGTTCCAGGTGTTCATGTGTTCAGGACGGTTGAGCGTGATCGTCGCGATACGGTCCTTGACGTCGTACAGAATGGTCTCGAAGCGCATGAGATCCCCTCTCGATGATCAGAATGAACGCGGCAGGTCGAGCACATGCTCGGCGACGTAGGACAGAATCAGATTCGTCGAAATCGGCGCCACCTGATAAAGCCGCGTTTCGCGGAACTTACGTTCGACGTCGTATTCGCAGGCGAAACCGAAGCCGCCATGCGTCTGCAAGCAGGCATTCGCGGCTTTCCACGAAGCCGTGGCCGCCAGATGCTTCGCCATGTTCGCTTCCGCGCCGCATGCCTGATGGTTGTCGAACAGTTCACAGGCTCTGTAGCGCATGAGATCCGCCGCGCGCACGTCGATATACGCCTCGGCGATCGGAAACTGGATACCCTGGTTCATGCCGATTGGCCGGTCGAAGACGATACGCTCGCTGGCGTATTTCGATGCGCGTTCAACGAACCAGTAGCCGTCGCCGATACACTCGGCCGCGATCAGCGCACGCTCGGCATTGAGCCCGTCGAGGATGTACTTGAAGCCCTTGCCTTCCTCGCCAATCAGGTTCTCTTCGGGAATCTCCAGATTGTCGAAGAACAGTTCATTGGTCTCGTGATTGACCATGTTGGGAATCGGCCTCACGGTCAGACCGTTGCCGATCGCCTGGTGCAGGTCCACGAGAAAGCACGACAGCCCATCCGACTTCTTCTTCACGTCAGACAAGGGCGTGGTGCGCGCGAGCAGGATCATCATGTCCGAATGCTGCACGCGCGAAATCCAAACTTTCTGGCCGTTGACCACATAGCGGCCGTCTTTCTTCACGGCGGTGGTCTTCAGCTTCGTGGTGTCCGTTCCCGTGGTCGGCTCGGTCACGCCCATCGACTGCAGGCGCAATTCGCCGCTCGCGATCTTCGGCAGATATTTGCGCTTTTGCGTTTCCGAGCCGTTGCGCAGCAGCGTGTTCATGTTGTACATCTGGCCGTGGCAGAACCCCGAGTTGCCGCCGTTGCGGTTGATCTCCTCCATGATCACGGACGCCTCGGTCAACCCGAGGCCGGAACCACCGTACTCCTGAGGAATCAGCGCCGCCATCCAGCCGGCCTTCGTCAACGCGTCGACAAACGCCTCCGGGTACACGCGTTCGTGATCGATGCGGCGCCAGTACTCATCGGGATATTCCTTCGAAAGGTCACGCAGCGCGTCGCGCAGTTCCTGATATTGGTCGGGAGAGGTAATTCGGCTCATGAATGTTTCCGTATACTTGGCTGGACGCGGCTCACGCTGCTGCATCGATCAGCCCGCCGGCATTGGCGAGCTGGGTCAGATGATGTTCGGTCGAGCCGAACTGGATATCGATCACGCTCAGGCGTCGCATGTAGTGGCCGATCTTGCACTCCTCGGTCATCCCGATGCCGCCGTGCAGTTGCACGCCTTGCTGGCCGACGAAGCGGCCCGAGCGTCCGATCTGCACTTTCGCGGCGGACAGGCTGCGATCGCGCTCTCCCGCATCGGGTTCCTCAATCATCATGGTCGCGAAGAGCGCCATGCTGCGCGCCTGCTCCACCATGACCAGCATGTCGACCGCCCGATGCTGGAGCGCCTGAAATGACCCGATGGGTACGCCGAACTGCTTGCGGACCTTGAGATACTCGACGGTTTCTTCGTGCGCGGCGGTCATCGCGCCTACAGCTTCCGCGCTCACCGCGGCGATTGCGTGCGCAACGACTGTTTCAATGAGCGGGAACGCGGCACCCGCGACACCCAGCACGTCGCTATCCGGAACTCGCACGCCGGAAAATTCGATGTCTGCCGCGCTCAGCCGGTCCTGTGTCGGATACACGCGGCGTGTCACGCCCGCAGCGTCGCCCTTCACCACAAACAGGCCGATGCCGTCACGCTCGCGCCTGCCGCCCGACACCCGCGCCGACACCACGAGGAGATCGGCATTGCCGCCATGCAGCACGACGTGCTTGGCGCCGTCGATCACCCATGCGTCGCCTTCGCGCCGCGCAGTGGTCGCCACGTCCGCCAGGTCGTAGCGCGACTGCGCTTCGCTGTGCGCAAAGGCCATCAGCAATTCGCCCTGCGCGATCTGCGGCAGAATCGCCGTGCGTTGCGCCGCGTTGCCGCCAAGGCGCACGAAGCCGCCGCCCAGCACGACCGTTGCGAGGTACGGCTCGACCGCGAGGCCGCGGCCGAGCGCCTCCATGACGATCATCGTCTCGACAGGACCGCAGTTGCTGCCGCCGTATTCCTCATCGAATGAAAGACCCAGCAGCCCCATCTCCGCATAGCGCGCCCATTGCTCGCGGCTGAAGCCGTCCGGCTCCACGAGGTACTTCGCACGCTGCTCGAAACCGTACTCGTCCTTGACGAGACGCTCGACGCTGTCCTTGAGCATGCGCTGCTCATCGGTGAAATCAAAGTCCATAGCCCATGCTTCTCCGCTGTTCGACCGTCGCTCAAAGTCCCAATACCGACTTGGCGAGAATGTTCTTCTGAATCTCGTTGGAGCCGCCCACAATCGAAACGTGACGCGCAAAGTAGTGGTTCGGCGCGATCGTCAGCGCCCATTCGGGCTCGCGAACCGCGTCGCCAAGACCGCGCAGGAAGTCGATATCGAGCGGCAACGCATCCGGCCCCGCCACTTCCAGCAGCAGTTCGGCGGAAAGTTGCTGGAGTTCCGAACCCTTGATCTTCAGGATCGAAGTCTTGGGGTCCGGCACATGGCTCTCTTGCGCACGGCTTTCGGCGATCACGCGCATCTGCGTCATTTCCAGCGCCTTCAACTCCACTTCCACGGCCGCGACCCGCTCCCGAAAGCGCGGGTCGTCCCACAGCACGCCGTCCCCGCAGGGCACGCGCTTCGCGAGGTCCTTCGCATGCCGCACGCGCATCTTCGAAACGCCCACGCGTGCAATGCCGCTGCGCTCGTTGCCGAGCAGATACTTGGCGTAGTCCCAGCCCTTGTTTTCCTCGCCGATGCGATTCGCAACCGGCACGCGCACGTTGTCGAAGAACACCTCGTTGGTTTCGTGGTGGCCGTCGATCGTGATGATCGGGCGCACCGTCAAGCCCGGCGTCTTCATGTCGATCAGCAGGTAGGTAATACCCTGTTGCTTCTTCCCGCTCGAATCCGTGCGCACGAGACAGAACATCCAGTCGGCGTGATGCGCCGTAGAGGTCCAGAGCTTCTGCCCGTTGATGACGTAGTGGTCGCCTTCTCGAATCGCCTGGGTGCGCAGTGCGGCCAGATCCGAACCCGCGCCCGGCTCGGAAAAGCCCTGGCAGAACCAGTATTCGAGGCTCGCGATGCGGGGCAGGAAGTGGCGCTTCTGCTCTTCGCTGCCGAACGCGATCAGCACCGGGCCGATCATGTTCACGTTGAACGACAATGTTTCGGGCGCCGGGGCCATGTGCAGCTCTTCCTTGAAGATGTATTGCTGCACCGCGCTCCAGCCGGTCCCGCCCCACGCCTTGTCCCACGCGGGCGTCGCCCAGCCGCGCTCGTAGAGAATGCGTTGCCAGCGGCGCAGGTCGGCCGCCGAATAGCGCTGCCCCAGGGTGGCCTTGCGTCGAATGTCGGCGGGCAGCGCTTCCTTGAAGAAGGCTCTCACCTCATTGCGGAACGCCAGTTCTTCGTCGGTATATCGCAGATCCATGAGTGTCTCGTTTCGTTTTCTTAGGCTCGCCTGGCGTGTGCCACTCAGGCCAGCGTTCCCGCTTCTTTCAGCTCGCCAATGCGGCCCGGTTCGAGCCACGCAGCCAGCGCGGCGTCGACCGTTGCCGCGTCGGGCGCTTCAGGCGCGGTCGGTTTCGCGGGCACCGTGGTGGAAAAGCGCGGCGCCGGAGCGGGCTGCACGATGCCGTCGACTTCGATGAACGTGCCGCGCGCCTTCAGATGCGCATGCTCGGGTGCCTCGGTCCACGACAGCACCGGTGCGAAGCATGCGTCCGAATGCTCGAGCAGCGTGGTCCATTGCTCGCGTGTGCGGCTCTTGAATTTCAGCGCAAACAGGGCGCGCGCGGCAGGCCAATTGCTTTCGTCAAGCTGAGCGCCGAGGGTTCGCGTGTCGATGTCGAGCAAGCGCAGCAGTTCGAGATAGAACTTGTCCTCGATCGGGCCGATGGTAATCCACTTGCCGTCCGCACATTCGTATACGTCGTAGAAGTGTGATCCGGAGTCCGTGATATTCGTCCCGCGCCCGTCACGCCAGATACCGGCTGCCTGCATGCCGAAGAACGTGGTGGCAAGGTTGGCCGTACCGTCGACGATCGCGGCATCCACGACCTGGCCTGAGCCGCCGTTACGCGCGTGCAGAATTGCCGAGAGCAGCCCCATCGCGAGATACAGCGAACCGCCCGCATAGTCGCCGATCAGGTTCAGCGGTATCGACGGCGGCTGATCGCAGCGCCCGATCGCGTTGAGCACACCGGTGATCGCGATGTAGTTCAGGTCATGCCCCGCGTACTGCGCGAGCGGTCCGTCTTGCCCCCATCCCGTGATGCGCCCATAGGCGAGCTTCGGATTGCGTTGGAGGCAAACCTGCGGACCGAGCCCCAGGCGCTCGGTCACACCAGGGCGGAAGCCTTCGATCAAGGCGTCGGCGCGCTCCACCAGAGAAAGCACGAGTTCGACAGCCTCCGGGTCTTTCAGGTCGAGCGCGATCGTCTTCCGGTTGCGCAGCAACAGGTTGTAGCGCAGCGGGCGCTCGATACCGAGCTTGACCGGCTGGCGACGCTCGATGCGCAACACCGTCGCGCCCAGGTCGGCGAGCAACATCGCGGCCATGGGGCCCGGCCCGATGCCGGCCAGCTCAATGATTCGGATTCCCGCGAGCGGACCCATCGTTCAACCCTTGCGCGCATGGGCGCGCATGGCGTCCCATTGTTCGTCGGTCCAGTCCTGCATGGCACGGAAGGTCGGGCCGCCAACGCCCTGCATCCAGCGGCCGCCGTCGATCACGATCATGTCGCCGGTGATGTAGCCGGACCCATCCGATGCCAGATACGCGTAAAGATCGGCAAGCTCCGTGTGATCGCCAAAGCGGCGCAGCGGAACGGAGCGCTCCTGCGGTTCGACCTGCGAGCCCGGCGGATACAGTTGCTCCCAGGCGCCGGGCGTAGGGAAAAGTCCGGGCGCCACCGCGTTCAGACGGATGCCCTTCGGGCCCCACTCGACCGCAAGGCTACGGGTCATCGCAAGAACGCCCGCCTTCGCCGCGGCGGAGGGCACCGTAAAGGCCGAGCCGGTCATCGTGGGCGTAGACACCGTGCTAATCACGTTGCCCGCGTGGCCCGCGTCGATCCAGCGCTTGCCCGCCGCGATCGTGCAATAGAAGCTGCCGTGCAGCACGATGCCGAGCACCGCGTCCACCGCGCGCGGCGAAAGGCTCTCCGTGCGCGCGATGAAATTCGCCGCAGCGTTGTTCAGCAGCACATCGAGCGGGCCGTCCTGCCAGATCGTATCCATCATTGCCTCGACGGATTCCGCGCTGCGCACGTCCGCCTGCACCGTCGTGACGCGTGCGCCGGGCACCGCGCCGCGAAACTCGTCGGCGGTCGCGTCGAGCACTTCCTTGCGGCGGCCGCAGATGACAAGATCGGCACCCAGTTCGAGATAACGTCGGCCGATACTCTTGCCGAGCCCCGTGCCACCGCCGGTGATCAGGATTCGTTTGTTCTTCAGCAGGTCAGGCGTAAACATTGGCATTGAACTTCCTGTAGAGACAGCAATGAAGAACGTCGGCTTCAGGCGCCCGTGAAAACCGGCTTGCGCTTTTCCATGAAGGCCTTCACGGCTTCCGTGTGATCGCTCGTTTGACGCGCCAGCGGATTGAGATCGGTCTCCAGACGGCATGCGTCCTCGATCGAGTTGCCGGCGTTGACGAGGCTCGCCTTCAGGAGCGCCAGCGTCACCGGCGGATAGCTCGCAAAGCGAGCCGCGGCCTCGATCGCCGCATCGAGCGCGTGTCCGCTCACCGTCAGCTCGCTGACGAGGCCGATGCGGCGCGCCGTGGTTGCATCGATGACATCGCCCTTCAGCATCAGTTCGCGCGCCTTGCCGCCACCCACCTTTTGCGGGAGCGTCCAGAGAATCCCGGTGTCGGGCAGCAGGCCTACCTTGCCGAAGGCACATGAGTATTTCGCCGTCTCGGCGCTGACCACGACATCACAGGCAGCAGCCAGCGAGACGCCCGCTCCGTAGCACGTGCCTTCCACTGCCGCGACGACGGGCTTCGTGCCGGTATAAATCAGCTTGAACAGACGCACGCCCACCGCAATGCGCTCACGCAGCGCGAGCAATGGCGGCGTGGCCGCGTGCATTTCCGAGAGGTCGCCGCCCGCGCAAAAATGACCGCCCGCTCCCGTCAGCACGATGGCGCGCGTATCGGGGTCGTCGTTCATGAGCCGCTGAAACACCTCCGTCAACGCGAGCCGCATCTTCATGGAGAACGCGTTGCGGCGCTCGGGATAGTTCATCGTGACAACGCTCACGTCGCCTTCACGGCGCACCTGCACGACCTCGTCGGCGCCCGCAGTCATTTCCTTCTGCTCGATACTCATCGCATGGGTCCCCGCGCTCATTCACCGGTGAAGACCGGCGTGGTCTTTTCCATAAATGCCTTGCAGGCAGCCTGATGGTCTTTCGACTGACGCAGGATGGGCTGATAGTCGATCTCGGCGCGCAGCGCGCCTTCCATGGTCGTCGCGGCGTTGGTGAGCGACTCCTTCAACAGCGCCACGCCGAGCGGCGGCAAGGCCGCGAGGCCGAGTGCAACTTCAATCGCCCTGGCGCGCGCCGCGCCCGACTCGACCACTTCGTTTGCGAGGTCGATTGCCGCGGCCTTGTTACCGTCGATCTCCGTGGCGAGCGAAAGCATCTCGCGCGCGCGGGCCATGCCAATGCGCTTCGGAAGCGTCCACAGAATGCCGGTATCTGGAATCAGCCCCACGCGCAGAAACGCAGCGCAAAAACGCGCGCTCGACGCTGCGACGACGTAATCGGCCGCCACCGCGAGCGACAGGCCGGCGCCGAAGGCCACGCCTTCCACCGCCGCCACAACGGGCTTCGGACCCGCTTGCATTTCGCGCACCACCATGCACGATTCCGCCAGAATTTCGCGGCTTTGCAGGATCGTGCGCTTCGTCATCTCGGAGATGTCCGCACCCGCGCAGAAATGCTCGCCCGCGCCAGTGAGTACAATTGCGCGCGACTCTGGGTCGTCGACCATGAGACGATGCACCGTGTCACGCAGCAACTGGCGCATCTGGCGCCCCATCGCATTGCGGCGTCGCGGATTGTTCAACGTCACGATCGCGACCGGCCCCTCGCGGGTCACCTCGATCAGCGCCGCCGTTTCGGTTGCTGCCGTTTGTTTTTCGCTCATGTTGGCTCCCTTCAGTCGGCCACGAACACCGGCTTGCGCTTTTCCATGAAGGCGCTCACGGCTTCCTGGTGTTCGCGGCTGCGGCGCAGGATGGGCTGCAGGTTGACTTCGGCTTCGATCGCCTCGTCGAGCGTGCGGATGCCCGTCGCGAGCGCGGCCTTCAGATGCGCGGTGGCGACCGAGGGCAATTCGGCGTACTGTTGCGCCACCTTCAAGGCCGCGTTCAGCGCCTCGCCGGGCTCGACGACCTGATTCGCAAACCCGGTCTCGCCCGCTTCTACTCCGTTGAACTCGCGCGCGCTCAGCATGAGTTCACGTGCGAGGCCGCCGCCCACGCGTTGCGAGAGCGACCAGTAGAGCCCCGTATCGGGCAAAAGCCCGACTTTCACGAACGCGCTCGCATAGCGCGCCGCCGACGATGTGACGACGTAGTCGCAAGCCGCTGCGAGCGAGAGGCCTGCACCAAACGCAAACCCTTCGACCGCGGCAACAACCGCTTTCGGGCCTTCGACCATCAGTCTGAAGATATCGAGCGGCAGTTCATTGCGTTGCCGGTACTCGAGCACCTTGCGCGTCTGCATCTCCGAGATGTCGCCGCCCGCACAAAACGTATTGCCGGCGCCGGTCAGGACAATTGCGCGGCAACTTTCCTCGTGATGCATCAGACGATAAAGTTGCGCATACAACGTCTGACGCATCTTCAATGAAAATGCGTTGCGGCGTTGGGGGTAATTCAATGTGACGATCGCGATTGCGCCGTCTTGCTGGACCTGGACGATCTCTGTCGCGTCGCTGCCGATCTCTTCGCTCATCTGTCCGTCTCCCATGCAACACTGTTGACCGTGGCCTGTGCGGCCGCCGTGTCTTACAGCGTTTCCTCAGTTCCGAGAATCACCGTGGCCTGGCTCGAGAGCACGCCGCCGTTGCCGTGTGCGATGGCCAGCTTCGCGCCGGGAATCTGGCGTTCGCCGGCGCGCCCCGTCAGCTGCCGCATCGACTCTTCGATCAGGAAAAGCCCATACATGCCGGGGTGAACGCAGGACAACCCGCCGCCGTTGGTATTCACCGCGAGCCGGCCGCCCGGCGCGATGGCCCCGTCCGCGACGAAGCGGCCGCCTTCGCCCTTGGGGCAGAAGCCGAGGTCTTCCAGGAACAGAATGGTGTTGATCGTGAATGCGTCGTACAGCATCGCGACGTCGATATCGCTTGCCTTCACGCCCGCCATTTCATACGCGCGCCGGCCCGATTGCGCGGCCGCCGTCACCGTGAGATCGGGCATGCTCGCAATTTCGCGGTGTGACGTGGCCGAAGCCGCGCCGAGCAGATAGACGGGCTTGTCGGTCAGATCGCGTGCGCGGTCGGCGCGCACCATGACGACGGCCGCCGCGCCATCCGTCACGAGGCAGCAATCGCGCACGGAAAGCGGGTCGGATACGAGACGCGCGCCCATCACGTCATCGATCGACAAGGGCGTGCGCATGTACGCATCCGGATTGAGCTGCGCCCATTTGCGCGCGGCGACGGCCACCTCGGCCAGATGTTCGCGCTTCGTGCCGAACTGGTGCATATGCCGCGCCGCCGCGAGCGCATAAGACGAGACCGGATTCATCGGCTTGTACGGGCTCTCCCACGGCGAGGGACGCGACGACTGCACGAGCTTGCCCGCCGCGCTGCGCTGGTTGCTCCCATATGCGATCAGCGCGACGTCGATCTGGCCCGTACACAACGCCATCGCCGCAGTGTGTGCGTAAATCTCGAACGCCGAGCCGCCGCTTCGGTTGTTATCGGTGAACTTCGGGTTAATACCGAGGTACTCGGCAAACGTGAGACCCGAGAGCATGTCGTCGGGCGTGCACACGAACAGGCCATCCACATCGCCGGGCGTGAGCCCTACCTGGGCCAGCGCGTCGACGCAAGCGCGCGCAGCAAGGTCCATCGACGACAACCCAGGTGCTTCCCCCATCCCATAAGTGGCGCCTGCCACCAGTGCGGTACGCCCGCGCAAGTTGAATTCCATTCGATCTACCTTTCATCAGGTGCGACCGGCTCTTGACGGCCGGTTGCGGGTTAGCGGGCGTCAGGCTGGTTCGAATACGAGCAGTGCCGCATCCCCCCGGTAGACGATCTTCGCCTGCACGGGCATGCCAATGCGCACGGCCTCCGGCTCGATGCCCTCAACGCAGCTGAGCATGCGCACACCTTCTTCCAGATCGATCACTGCGACGTTGTAGCTCGGCGTGGGCGACTTCTGGCGCACGACCGTGGTGGAATAAACCGTGCCTTTCCCGCACGCGTCGACCCATTCCAGATCGCGCGCCCCGGTGACCGGCTCGGCCACGCGCGGATAGAACACATAGCGGCCGCTGCTGCGGCTGCGCTGGATCATCAAGCGGCCCTCGGCCAGAAACTTCTGATAGTCGACTTCAGGACAAAGAGAGTCCATTCCCCGCTCCTCCAAATCGTTTTTGCCTTAGGGCTCCCGCGAATCGAGCCGCTATGTCGGGCCAAAATGGAACAAATAACCGAACACTGTTCTAAATATTAAACGCATCGGAAGCGTGCTGTCAACGGTGGGAAAGCCCTGTCGTGCCCCGCCCCACAAGGCTGACACTACATCCCGGCGAAATTCCGGACGCACCTCGGACAAACCCGCGCCAGCCGGTTTCTGCGCTTGACGGCCACCTGATCCATCGTTTACTTTATCGAACATTGTTCAACATTTTGAAGAGACCGGGGTGATTCGGGAGTGGTCAGCGGGGCAACCTGGCCCGCTCCGAAAGACGAATCCTGGCCCGATCCGGAAAACCGCCAGTAAGAGAGCTCGAAGTGACATACGAACTAACAGACGACCAGGTTCAGATCCGCGATCTCATCCGTCGCGTCGCAAGGGAGCGTGTGGCACCGCGCGCCGACGAGATCGACCGTACGGCCGAGTATCCGCATGACATGTATGCACTGCTTAAGGAACTGGGCCTCTTCACGTTGCCGTTTCCGGAAGCGTATGGCGGCGCCGGCAGTGTGATGTCGGCCTGTATCGCCGTCGAGGAGTTTGGGCGAGTTTGCTACAACACCGGCTATTTGCTGGTCGTGCAATGGACGCCCTTTGGCGCCATTCTCGAAGGAGGCACGGACGAACAGAAGGCACGCCTTCTGCCCGGACTCGCATCCGGCGAATTGCGCGGCGCGCTCTCGATTACCGAATCTCAAAGCGGCTCCGACGTATCCGGCATTCGCACCACAGCGCGCCGCAAGAACGGCGGCTATGTGCTCAACGGCTCAAAAATCTGGTGCACGAACTCGCATATTGCCGACTTCATTCTCGTCGCGGCAAAGACGCTCGATGAGGAAGGGCAGCCGCTGGGGATCAATCTTTTTATCGTCGATCGCAACACGCACGGGCTCACCATCGGTAATGAAGAAGACAAGATGGGCGCGCGAGGCGTAGCGTCTTGCCCCCTCTATTTCGACGACGCCTTCATTCGCGCGGAAGACCGTCTCGGGCCGGAAGGCGGCCAGGGATTCAAGGTGGCCATGGAAGCGCTCAACACGAGCCGCCCCATCGTTGCCGCGCGCGCGGTCGGCATTGCGCAGGGGGCGATCGACCATGCCGTCAAATTCATTCAGGATCGCGTAGCGTTCGGCCAGACCATCAGCAACTTCCAGGGTGTGCGCTGGATGATTGCCGACATGGTCACGCAGACCGAAGCCGCGCGCCAACTTGTCTACCGCACCGCGTCGCTCGTCGACGCGGGCGTAAGCGGACGCGAACTCGCTCCAATGGCTGCGATGGCGAAGATGTTCGCATCGGATGTCGCCATGAAGGTCGCGACTGACGCCGTACAGCTTTTTGGCGCTGCCGGCATCTCCAACGAGTACCCGATAAACCGGTATTTCCGCGACGCAAAAGTTGTTCAGATCATTGAGGGCACGAATCAAATCCAGCGCAACATTGTCGCGGACAACGTGCTGGGCCGCATCAAGAAGAACTGAAAAAGACAGTTGAGCTAACAAGCGAGCGACAACAACAGAGGACAGGCAATGGAAGAAGTCGAAACGGTTGGTTTGGGTATCCACTGGGAGGACCTGCCCGTTGGACGCAAGTTCAAGACCGTGGGCCGCACAGTCACCGAAACGGACGTCGTGAATTTCGTATCGGTGACTGGCATGCTGGAAGTGCTGTTTACCAACACAGAGTTTCTAAGGGAGCAGTCCGCGATCAAGGGACGCGTCGCGCCGGGAGCACTCGTGTTTACGCTCATGGAGGGGCTGCTCACGCAGGCCACCATGCAGGGCGTCGGCTTCGCGTTCCTCAACATGGAGCTGGATATCAAGGGTCCCACCTACGTGGGCGACACGATTCATGTGGAATGCGAAGTCATCGAATGCCGGCCCAGCAACGGGCGTCCAGGACTGGGTCTCGTACGCACGCGTAATCGCGTGATCAAGCAGGACGGCACGGAAGTGATGGTGTACACGCCGCTCAGACTCGTGAAGGGCAAAGAATACAAGGCCTGAGCATGGAAAATCCACAACAACCCCTCGAACGGGCCACGGGCCCGTTAGCCGGTGTGCGCGTGATCGACCTGACCATCAACGTGCTCGGTCCGGTCGCCACACAGCTGCTCGGCGACATGGGTGCGGACGTCATCAAGATCGAACCGCCCGAAGGCGACCAGAACCGCAAGAACGGCCCCGGCCGCAATCCCGACATGGCCGTGTTCTATACGATCATGAACCGCAACAAGCGGAGCGTGATCCTGAACCTCAAACAGGCCGAGTGCCGCGAAGCGCTGCTCAAGCTTGTCGAATCGGCCGACGTCATCGTGCACAGCATGCGTCCGAGCGCCGCCGAACGGCTCGGCATCGGCTACGAAGCCGTACGGGCGCGCAACCCGCGCATCGTCTACGCGTCGGGCGCCGGCTACCGCATCGACGGCCCCTACAAGGATCGCCCCGCCTTCGACGACGTGATCCAGGGCGAAACCGGCATTGCCGCGATGAACCGTGACGCTGACGGCTCGCCGCGCTACTTCCCCACCGTGATCGTCGACAAGTTCTGCGGTTACGTGCTGGCCTCCTCAATTGGCATGGCGCTCTATCACCGCGAGCGTACCGGCCTCGGTCAGCTCGTCCATGTGCCGATGTTCGAAACGATGCTGCAGTTCAATCTTTTCGAGCATCTCTGGGAAGGCGCGCTGGGCTCCAATGACGGCACGGGCCTCGGCTATCCGCGCATGTTCTCGCCGTATCGCCGCCCGTATGCGACGAAGGACGGCCATATCTGCCTGCTTGCGGTGAACAACGAGCAATGGCGCCGCGTGCTGTGCGCGATCGATGCGGCGCATCTGCTGGATGACCCGCGCTTTTGCCACATGACCGAGCGCATGCGCAACATCAACGAGTTGTACCGCATCGTTGGCGACGCCATCCGCAATAAGACCACGGCTGAATGGAACGCCATTTTTGCCTTGGCGGACGTTCCGCACGGTCCCGTGCGCGACCTGAAAGACCTGATGCACGACGCGTACGTCAAGGAAACCGGCTTCTTCCAGCGCTTCGATCACCCGACCGAAGGCGACATGGTCATGACCTCGATCCCGGTGCATTTCTCCGAGTCGCCCGGCAACGTTCGCTATCTGCCGCCGAATCTCGGCGAGCACAGCATCGAAGTCCTGATCGAAGCGGGCTATAGCGCAAGCGAAGCCAGCGCGCTCGTCGCCCGTGCCACGGGAAAAGGCCAAGCCGTTACGGAAGCGTTGAGCAAAGACTAACTGGCGCGAACGCGCCTCGCACATCACGGAGGGGAACCAATGAAGGGGCTCAAGGAGAAGGTCGTCATCGTAACCGGCGCCGCGGGCGGGATCGGAACCGCCATCAGCAAGCGATTCGGCGAGGAAGGCTCGACCGTCGCGCTGTTCGATCTGAACGAAGAAGGCGCAGCACGTGTCGCGGCAGAAATCGAGGCGGCGGGTGGCAAGGCGCGTGCGTACCGTGTCGACATCACGGATCACGAAGGCGTGCATGCCGCGGTGGCCAAAGTCGAGGAAGACCTCGGTCCGATTGAGGTCCTCGTCAACAACGCGGGCTGGGACATGGGTTCGTTCTTCCTGCAAACGGAGAAGCCGTTCTGGGACAAGGTCGTCGCGATCAACCTGTACGGCCCGCTGAATATGCACCACGCCGTGTTGCGCCGCATGGCTGAGCGCGGCCGTGGCCGCGTCGTGAACATCTCGTCCGATGCGGGACGCGTGGGCTCCTCGATGGAAGCCGTCTATTCGTTCTGCAAAGGCGGTCTCATCGCGTTCACGAAAACCATGGCGCGCGAAATGGCGCGCCAGCATATTCCCGTCAACGTCGTGTGCCCCGGCCCCACCGCGACCCCGCTGCTCGACAACCTCGCGCAAGGTGAGAAAGGCGAGCGCATCAAGGCGGCGCTCGTGAAGGCCGTGCCTTTCGGCCGCATGGGCGAACCGGGCGATATCCCCGGCACGGTTGCCTTCCTCGCGAGCGACGACGCCGCTTTCATCAGCGGCCAGGTCATCAGCGTGTCTGGCGGCCTGACGATGGCCGGCTAACCGCGTCTCGAACCTGCTCAATAAACAACATCGGAATACGACATGGAATTCAGGGACATTATCTACAAGGAAGCGGATGGCGTCGCGACGATCACCATCAATCGCCCCAACGTCTATAACGCGTTCAACGCCAACACCTGTGAAGAACTGATCAAGGCCTTCGGTCTCGCGGGATGGAACAAGGACATCGGCGTCGTGGTGCTCACCGGCGCCGGCGAAAAGGCGTTCTGCACCGGCGGCGACCAGTCCGGCGACGGCTACAACGGCCGCGGCACCGTGGGCCTGCCGATCGAGGAACTGCAAAGCATTATCCGCGACATTCCGAAGCCGGTGATCGCACGCGTGAACGGCTACGCGATCGGCGGCGGCAACGTGCTCGTGACGATCTGCGACCTCGCGATCGCTTCCGAAACCGCGATCTTCGGCCAGGTCGGCCCGAAGGTCGGTTCGGTCGATCCGGGTTTCGGCACCGCGTACCTCGCGCGCATCATCGGCGAGAAGCGCGCACGGGAAATCTGGTACATGTGCCGCAAATACAGCGCGAAAGAGGCACTCGACTGGGGTCTCATCAACGCAGTCGTGCCCCCCGAGCAACTCGATGCCGAAACGAAAAAGTGGTGCGACGAGATTCTGCAGATGAGCCCCACGGCCATCGCGCTGGCGAAGCGATCGTTCAATATCGATACCGAGAATATTCGCGGCATCGGTGCGTTCGCAATGCAAGCGCTCGCAATGTATTACGAAACCGACGAGTCCAAGGAAGGCGGCAATGCGTTCCGCGAAAAGCGCAAGCCGGAGTTCCGCAAGTACGTGAAATAAGACGAAGCAAAAAATGCGGCGACGCGCCTGCCTGCCGTCGCCAGCCCACCTCATTTCAATTTTCGCGCGTGTACGTCGATAGTGAGGCACCCGTAAACGCTCATTGCCTCGGCCAAGACTCATGGTAAATGGAGGTCGGTGTCTGCCCGTCATTTTCCACTGCACGGCGGCCAAAGACCGGACTGGATTTCGGATAGCCATCATGCTCCATGCGCTGGGCGTCTCGCGCGATACGATCTATCGTGATTATCTGAGGAGCACACGCAATGGACTCTTGCACGAATCCGCTGCGCAAGCGATGGCCATCCATTTCGGTGCAGCACTCGATGCGTCGATGATCGATGTTGTAGCCGGCGCCGATGCGCTCTATCTCGATGAGGTTTCTCGGCGATGGCCGCCAGCCACGGCTCGGTCGAGCGTAACCTCGAAGCGCTGCCCGACTCGACCCGTCTCAACTACATCGGTTGCGCGACGCCCTGCTGGAGTGAAGGAGAAGGTGGCTGGAACAGCGACCGCGCTGTCCCCGCGAACCTCAACGACCGCCGATCTCGATCCACCGCCCGCTACGGCCGGATTCGATCACCGCCTCCACCACCCGGTGCGCGTGCGTGGCTTCCTCGAAGCTGGGTGACGGTGCCCGTTTTTGCTCGATGGCCTGGAGCATGTCGTGAAACATCCATCCCATCGACACCATATACGAAGGCGCGTTCTCCTTCGAGAACCCAGTTCCAGGCACCTCGAAATAGCGTGCGGGCGTTTCGAGCCACTCGCCTGCCGCAGTACCGAATTCGAATGGCTCCGGCTTTCCCGCGTAAAGACGCGACGAAACCCCATCGCCAAACGTGGGATCGACATAGAGCAGGCGTCCTTTCGTTCCCCAAAGTTCTGCGCGAATGCCCGGACCGTCGGCCACGGCCCAACTCGTCTGGACCGTGCCTAGCGCGCCGTTTTCCATGCGCAGCACGCTACAGCCGAGATCGGCGGTGTCCGGCGTGAATACGCTGCCGTCCGGCAGGCGCCATTGCTTGAGGCCCGTTGTGTCCGAACCGGCGGCCGCCTTCACCCGCCCGAGCAGCGGCATGAGCAGCAGCACCATGTGGCTGCCGAAATTGCGCCATGCGCTGCCACCGCTTTGCGCATCGGCAAGCCACTTGTAGGGCGAGACGCCGCCGCCGGGATAGGACGCGTGGGGATAGATGAAACCATCGTGGTTGCGCAGCGGCTGAAGCAGCTGAAAATTGAATCCGAGCGGTTCGCCGAGGAACCCTTCTGCGATCAGCGCCTGCATGTGCATCGCTGCGGGCACCCAACGAAACTGTGCATCGACGACCCCAACCAATCCTTTCTTCGCCGCGAGTTCGCTCTGCGCAACGGCATGCTCCGTATCGACCGCAAAGGGCAGCGCGTCATACACGTGTTTGCCGGCGTTGAGCGCAGCCATGACCATGTCGTAGCGATATGCAGGCCTGCTGCCGACATCGATGATGTCGAGCGTCGGATCGGCGACGAGATCGGCGACGTTCCAATACGCGCGCGGCACGCCGAATGCCTGCGCCGCCGCTTCGGCGGTCTCGCGGTGCGCGGTGCAGACCGCCGCCACCTCCACATCCCGCAGCAGCCGCCAGGCGCTGCCGTGCACTTTCAGGCTCCAGTTGGCGCCGATGATGCCGATTCTGCGTGTCACGATCGCTTCTCCATGTCTTGCTTCCGATGGGTTTATTGCACTCACGTCTGCACTCCGACATCGACGCGCAGTCGCTGCAGTTTCATGCTCTTGATAAGCCACTGGCCGTCGATCTTCTCGTAGGTCTCGACATAGTGGCCGTAGCCATGCAGCGTGCGATTCGGATACGCCGACTTCGCCCCCCAGCGCAACATGTCTTCCATTGCCCAGGTGCCGTTGGCCGTGGTGCTCGATGTGATATCGATCTCGGGGCAATGGCCGTGATGAACGCTTACGCATCCGGCAAGCGGGACACTGACCGCGCGCACGATGTTCTCCCTGCCCGCAAGAATGCATCCCGGGACATCGTCGCTGATGTCGAGTTGGCCATCAGGCGCGAACACTGCGCCGAATGCTTCCCAGTGCTTCGTATCGACACAGCGCAGATAACGCGCTTTGAGCTGCTTGATTTCCTCGATTGCAAGGAGTCGTTCGATGTCGGTCACGCAGGTTCCTCCATGGATCGACGTCTTCGGCACATTGCTTTGATACCCTTGAGAAACAATAGCACCGTCGGTACCATTATTCAATACGCGGATTCTGCCGTGTTCTTCGCTCACTCACATCCCAATGAAAGGAGAAGTCGATGGAATTTCTGGATCGCAGGGGCGCACTCGAAGGGCGCAGAGCCGTGTTGATTGGTGGTGCGGCAGGAATTGGCAAAGCGGTCGCGCTTGCGCTCGGCGAGGCCGGCGTTGACATCGCGTTTTGTGACATCGATGACGAAAGCATTGCAAGCACATCGGCGGCGCTAAGGGAGATGGGACGCCGCGTGTTCGACATGCATGCGGACGCCACACGAAGTGACCAACTCGCGCAGTTCTATGGCGAGACCGCGCGCTTCTTCGACGGTATCGATGTGCTTGTCAACGTGGTTGGCGGCACGTGCATGCAGCCATTCATGGAACGCGCGGAGCGCGATTGCGCCGACGACGTTCAGCGCAATTTTGGCTACGTAGTCGAATCGATGCGTCACGCGGTGCCGCTATTACAGCGCAGCGGGCGCGGCGGATCGATCGTGAATTTCACGACCATCGAAGCACATCGCGGTGCCGGCGGTTTTGCCGTCTACGCGGGCGCGAAAGCGGCAACGACGAACTTCTCGAAAGCGATGGCATGGGAACTCGGCCCGCACGGAATACGCGTGAACCTGATCGCGCCCGATACGACGCCCAGCGCGGGCAACGCCGCAGCCATTCCCGAACCATGGCGCTCGCTCAACGCCGACGCCCCGGCCGAATGGTGGGCGAAGGCCTTTCAGATGTACATCCCGCTGCAAACGCCTCCTGCCGCGGACGACCTCGCCAATGCCGTGCTGTTCCTCGCATCCGACCTCGCGAGGTCGATCACAGGTCAGGTACTGCACGTGGACGGCGGTGCCGCAGCCGCCCTCGGCATGTTGCGCTGGCCTTACGACGAAGGCGCGACGCTCCCCGTTCCCATGGGCGGCACGTTGTGCAAACTGTTTGGTTAGCGCCGCAGCGCAAGCTCTCACTTATTTCCGTGCAGACGCACGCGGCAGTATGCCGTCCAGAAACAGCGTGAGCGCAAACTCCAGCGCGCCTCGCCGCTCGTTCTCGCGAGGCGGCTCGCCGAGGAAGCTGGCGAGACCGCCACTCGTCAGCGCGCCGAAACACGCAGCGGCCGCACGCGGCTCGGCAACAGCGATCTTTCCGTTGCGTGCCAGCGTAGCGAGATAGTCGGCGATGGGAGCCAGCGCCCTATCCTGCTGTTCTACGACGTGCCCCAGCATGTCGCCCAGTTCTTCCCTCGCCTCACTTACCGCCCGCCACATCGCGCGTATGCTCGGATCGGCGTGATAAGACTGAATGATTTCGCCGTAATCGCGCAGAACCGAGCGCGGCGAGCGGCGAGCATCGGTGGAGACCTGGGCAAGCGGATCGAGGAGCAGCGGAACGCCGCGCTCCATCGCCGCGCTCAGCAGACCGGCCTTGCTTCCATAGCGCCGGTAGATCGTGGACTTGCTCGCGCCAAACGAGGCCGCAATGCCGTCCATGGTCGCGGCTCGATAGCCCACGGCCATGAACTGCTCCAGTGTGTGATCGAGCAGTTCGTCCTGGCGCTTCGCCGCGTCGGCCTTGAATGGGCGCCCCCGCTTCGCACCTGGCAAAGCCTCGTCCTCAAGCGTGGCCTGCGGCCTTTTCACTGCGTTCATGGCGTGCCGATAGAGATTGCGTATGCATTACAGGTATTGAAACCAGTACGCCTGAGATTGTAGCCCAGGGGCCACGTGTGCCGGACCTGCCAGACCCCTGCACGCTCTATCGTCGCCATGACAACTTTCTACGTCATCAGTTTGCCCAGCCGGTCCGACGCAGCTACCGCGTCGTCGATCATCTCGTCGAAGATGGCTTCGACGTTCCTCACCGCATCGGCAAAGACCGCCGCGTGGCCGTAGTCGATCATGCCCTTGCGGGTGTCGCCAGTCACGTAGGCATCGTGTGCGAGCGCGCCCATCACGTGAGGACGGAATTGCTCGAATTCGGTCACCTGCGCGCGATCCAGCTCCAGGACCGCCTCAGCGCTCTCGTTGCGCAGCACGCGGTGGTGATCACGGATCGCAGACTTGACCACGACGCTCTCGCTGCCGTCGCCCGCCACCACCTTCGCCTTGACCTCGGGATGAATCCACAGCTCCTCTGCAACCATCATGCGCGTGCCCATGATGACGGCGTCGGCCCCCATCGCCAGCACGCCTGCAAGCTGGCGCCCCGTACCGATGCCGCCGCCAATCACGACAGGCAAGCCAACTTCCCGCGGCGCCTGCGCGGCCTGCACGATACTGCCGATCTGATAGATGCCGGGGTGGCCGCCGCATTCGTTGCCGACGACGATCACACCGTCGACGCCCATCCGCACGGCCGTATGTGCATAGCGCACAGCGGGCACCTTGTGCAAAACCTTGATGCCCGCCTCTTTGAGGATGGGCACGACCGCTTCCGGACTCGCGCCCGCCGTTTCCACGCAAGCGACTTTCTCTTCGATCAGAATGCGGATCTGTTGCTTGACGCGCTCCACGCCACTCGCTTGCCGTGATATGTAGAGATTGACGCCGAAGTTCTTCGCACCGCTGAGTTCACGGCAGGTCCGCAACTCGTTGCGAAATTCGTCGGCATCGGGAAAGCCGGCGCCGACGATGAACCCCATGCCGCCTGCGTTGACGACGGCGGCGACGTATCGAGCGTCGGACACGCGTGGCCCGAGACCGCCGCAAAGAATGGGGTGGCGAATGCCGAGCAGATCGGTGATTCGCGTCTTGAACATCTGTGGGCGCACGATGCGGTTTCCTCGCGCAAATCAGCGAAACGAAATCGTGTGGCCACCGTCCACCGCGATCGTCTGGCCATTGATATAGCCACCCGAGGGCGACGCCAGAAGCACGGCGAGCCCGGCAATCTCCTCGACTTCGCCGAAGCGTTGCGACGGATTGCGGCCACGGTACCATTCGACCATCGCCTCGTCTTCCCATTGCGAACGCGCCATCTCGGTCTTGAATGTGCCCGGCGCAATGCAGTTGGCAGTGACCCCCTTCGCTGCGAATTCCATCGCGAGGTTTCGCACCAGTTGCATATCGGCGGCCTTGGTGAGCCCGTAGGTTCCCGTCACGGCGTCGCCGAACAGACCGACCACCGATGCCACCGAAATGAAGCGGCCATAGCCGCGCTCGATCATGCCCGGCATGGTCATCTGCGCGAGCCAGATATTGCTCTGCACGTTGACTTGCATGAACTTGTTGAACGTTTCGTCCGGCAGATCGCGGATCCGATCCAGGGATGAATTGCCGCATTGGCCATCACGATATCGACTCTGCCCCACTTGCCGTTCGCTGCCTCCACGAGATTTTGCAGCTCGGCCTTGCGCCCGATGTTGCAGGCAAACGGCATCGCCACCCGGCTGCCGATCTTTTCGTTGATGGCTTGCGCGGCGGTTTCGCACGCGTCGGCGTTACGGCCGGAAATGACGACCTTTGCACCGTGCTCTGCCATGCCGAGCGCGCTGGCGTACCCAATGCCGCGACTCGATCCCGTGATGATGGCGACCTTATCGGTCAAGTCGAAAAGCGAAGAGCCCATGCGTACTCCACATAAGAATGGGGTGCCGATGAAGGAGAATCACCGTGCCAATTAGCCCTGTTTGCGTTTCTGCTGAGCGATGAACGCCGAGGCAATCTCGTGATGCTCATCGCTGAGCGTTGCCGCAAGCTGCCGCGCAAGCGTCGTGTCGAGCATCTGCGCGGCACTGCGATGGAGGTGGAGATTCATCAGCTTCTTGGTTTCGCGCAGCGCGTGACGCGGTTGCTTGAGCAGCTTTTCGGCAAGCGCCAACGCTTCGTCCATCAGCTTGCCCGGCTCCACGACGCGGTTGGCGAGTCCGTATTCAACCGCCTGCTGCGCAGTGATGCGATCGCCCGTAAAGATCAGTTCCTTCGCCCGCAGCAGGCTCGTGTAGAGCGGCCACGCTACGGAAATACCATCGCCCACGACTAGACCGATGTTGATATGCGGTTCGGCCAGAAACGATTCCTCGGTCATCAGAACGATGTCGCACAACGTGGCCATCGTCGCGCCCCACCCCACCGCAGGGCCGTTGACCGCTGCGATAATCGGAATCGGTACGTCGATGAAACCGTGTATGGTCTGGCGTGCGTTCTCTTGAACCCGCCGGGCGAACTCGGGGTCGTCGAGCGTCTTGACGAAATGGTTCATGTCTCCGCCTGCGCTGAATGCCCGCCCCGCACCCGTGAGAATGGCCACGCGCGCCTCGGGATCGTCAGCGAGCGCCGCGAATAGCTTTGGATAGCTAAACAACATCTCCGTAGTCGACGCGTTCAGATCGTCGGGCCGGTTGAGCGTGATGATGCGCAGGCCGCCATCTGCCGTGACTTGAATATCGTCTGGAAGGCCGTATAGATTTGTCATGTTTGGCGCCGTAGGGCCAGAGTTGCTGGATGAGCCGGCGCTACCGCGCCCGGGTTACGCGCCTTGTTCGGCGAATCGATTATTTCTGAACTTGCCACGCCATGCTGCCGCGTTGCTTTCGTTCCGCCAGCGCGGCCTTCTCGATGCGCAAGGCATCCTGGAGTGTTGCCAGCGCGCCCTGATCGATCACCTGCTTGACGGTTGCGACGAGGTCGGGACGACGGCTCGCAATCGTCTTCGCAACCGCCTTTGCCCGCTCCATCAACTGATCGTGACCCACCACCTCGTTCACAAGACCAATGCGCAACGCGGTTGCCGCGTCGATCGGCTCGCTCGTCAGGCTGATCTGCTTGGCCCACCTCGGGCCCACGATATAGGGCAGCCGCGCTGTCATGCCGCCGCCTGCGAGCGCGCCGATTTTCGTATGCGTGTCGGCAAAGCGCGCTCGCTCGGACGCAAGGATGAAATCGCATCCCATTGCAAGCTCGAACCCGCCGGTAACGGCGGCGCCGTTCACCGCCGCGATCACCGGCTTGGTGATGTGCGGCCACACGTCGATCATTTCTGCGACTTGCGCGCGCGGCGCATTTGGCGCGGAGAAGTCATTGAGGTCGAGCCCCGAGCAAAAGGCCGGATCGGCGCCCGTCACAATCAGCACGCGCAGGCTTTCGTCGGCTTCGAAGCGGCGCAGTGCTTCGACCAGCGCTTCGGTCAACGCAAGGTTCAGCGCATTGCGCGCCTCGGGCCGGTTCAGTGTAAGCGTGAGAACGGCGTCCTCACGCGTCGTGCCGAGCAGATCGGTTCTTGTTGCGTCCATGGCAGTGCCTCGATAAGGTTCAAGCCGTCGCCGCCAATGCCTCGTGTTGAATCTGGCACGCGTAGCGATTCAGGTGATAGTCCATGTTGCCGAACAACGCGTCGAGCACGAGATGGCGGCGATAGTGATGACCTACCTTGTATTCGTTCGTGATGCCATAACCGCCGTGCAACTGAATGCCTTGCTGCGTGACGAACTTCGCACTGCGCGTGGTCTGCGCCTTGCAGCCTGAGATCTCCACGCTTCGCTTCGTGCTGTCCTCGCTGAGCGCAAGCAATGCACGGTGCAGTGTTGCGCGCGCCTGCATGGCATCGATCGCCATGTCGGCCATACGGTGTTGCAGCGCCTGGAAGCTGCCAATAGGAACGCCGAACTGCTTGCGTGTTTTCAGGTAGTCCGAAGCGAGTTCAATGGCGTCTTCCATATCGCCCACCAGTTCCGCGCAAATCGCAACGATGGCTTCGTCAACTGCGGCCTGTAGTCCTTCGTAAGCGCGCCCTGGCTCGCCGACGACATCGGCATCTGCCACGATCACGCCATCGAGCAGCAGATCGGCCGACGGCGTGCCGTCGAGCAGCGCGCACGTCTTGAGCGTCACGCCCGCCTGCTTCGGATCGACGAGAAAAATACCGATGCCGTCCTTGTCACCGGCCGCACCCGCGGTGCGAGCGACGACAAGCAGCCGGTCGGCAACGGGTGCACCTACCACGAGCGTTTTGTAGCCGTCCAGGCGCCAGGCGCCGTCTGCCGTCTTCTGCGCCGTGGCCGTGACGTAGTGCACCTGGCCTCGCGCCTCGCGCTCGCTGTGCGCGACCGCATAAACGGCTTCGCCGGAGACGATTTCCCCGAGCATGGTTTCGCGCTGTCCTTCGCGCCCGCAGCGCGTGACGAGCGAGGCCGGAAAAACGCCACACATCACGTAGGGTTCGAGCACCAGTGCGCGCCCGATCTGCTCGGCCACGATGGCGCTCTCCACCGGCGAGAAACCGAGCCCGCCCATTTCCTCCGGCACCGCGATGCCAAGCCAACCCATTTCTGCGAGCACGCGCCATGTCTCACGCGAGAAACCGCCGCGTTGCGAAGCCAGATTGCTGCGATGTTCGAACGTATAGCTCTTTTGCACGAAGCGCTGCGCGCTTTCCTGCAGCATCCGCTGTTCGTCGCTCAACTCGAAGTCCATGCTGCACCCTCTATCTACCGGCAATTGATGCGATCACCCGTAACGGGGATCGACGGCTGTTCCTGGATCGACGCAGGCGTCACAGGTCGAACATCGCCTTCGCGATGATGTTGCGCTGGATTTCGGCCGTGCCGCCGTAGATCGTGCACGCGCGCCGGTAGAAAACCTCGGCGGCGAGGCCCGGCGCGTATTCGGGCCCGATAAACGACGCGTCGCGCAGTGCATGTTCCTCGTTCGGATCGGGGTAGAACACGGCGCCGTAGTCGCCAATCACCTCCAGCAACATTTCCGTGAGCTTCTGGTGAAGTTCCGAGCCTCGCACCTTGAGCATGGACCCGATTGCCATGCCGCCGCTACGCTCGTCGATCCCTTGATGCAGAATCTTCTGCACCGCCATATCGATCGCCCGAACCTCCAGTTCATGCTGCGCGAGACGCGAGGCAAACGTGGGGTCCTGGATCAATGGCCTGCCCGCCACGCGCTCGCGCGACGCGTAGTGCCGGATCTTGCGCAGATAACGCTTGAGCGCCGGTGCTTCGGCGCCGAGGAACGCACGTTCGTTAAAGAGCAGAAACTTCGTATATCCCCAGCCTTTGTTCACTTCGCCGATCAGGTTTTCGGCGGGCACGCGCACGTTGTCGTAAAACACTTCGGCCAGGTGATGACAACCGTCGAGCGACCCGATGGGCCGCACTGTGACACCCGGCGTCGCCATGTCGAGCAGGAGGAATGAAATGCCCTTCTGCGGCTTCGCTTCGCTGTCCGTTCGTACCAGCACGAAGTTCCATTGGCCATAGGCGCCAAAGCTCGTCCAGATCTTTTGTCCGTTGACGATGTAGTGGTCTCCATCGCGAACCGCCGTCGTGCGCAGCGACGCGAGATCGGAGCCCGAACCCGGCTCCGAAAAGCCCTGCACCCAGAACACTTCGCCGCGCTGAATCGGTGGAAGAAAGCAGCGCTTCTGCTCTTCGTTTCCGAACTCGCAAATCACGGGTCCGACGAGCGATACACCCGCCTGATTCTGCGTTGGAGCGCCCGCCAGATAGCACTCTTCCTCGAAGATGTAGCGCTGCATCGCGGTCCAGCCCGTGCCGCCATCGGCGACGGGCCAATGCGGCACCGACCATCCGCGTGTTTCATGCAGAATGCGGGTCCAGCGCTGCGAATCGTCGTCGCCTGCGAGGAAGCCCTGCTGGCCGCGAAACGCCATATCCGCCGGCAGGTGCGCTTTGAGAAAAGCCCGCACTTCTTCGCGGAACGCAATGTCGGCGGGGTCTACGCGAAAGTCCATATTCTTTAGCTTCCAGCGTTTTCGATACGTTGAACAGGATCTGCTTCGGCAGCGCCGGCATTGCCGACCAGCGTGCGCGGCGTGGGCGGCATGCGATAAAGCTCCTCTACGACGCCGCGACGCCGCTCGAGCACGTTGCGCTGGCTAATCGCGCTCTTCGCGCTCAATTCACCGCTGTCGAGCGTGGGCTGCTCGCTTTCGAGCACAATGCGCGTGATACGGGCAGAACTGCCGCCGGGCCGCGCAGCGAGTTTGTCGATGCCCTTCTGGAAGAACGCCAGCACACCACGGCTGTTGACGATCTGATCGACGCTCGGCGTGAGTTCGTGAAGGTCGTCGCACAGCGCACGGCACGCTTCGATGTCGGGGAATACGAGCGCAGTCAGGTAATCGCGGTCGTGCCCCGCAATGACAATGTCGCGCGCATACGGGCCGAAAATGTTCAACGCGTGCAGACGCAACTCGGCGACGTTGACCCACGTGCCGGTGGACAGTTTAAAATTTTCCGCAATGCGGCCATCGAAGCGCAGGCCGAGTTCGATACGCTGCGGGTCGATGAACGTTGCGGCGTCACCGGAGCGGAAATAGCCCTCCTCGTCGAACGAGGCGGCGGTGCGCTCGGGATCTTTCCAGTACCCGGGCGTGACACAGTCGCCAAGGAAGCGGATTTCCAGCTTTGCGCCAACCGGCGCCACCTTCACTTTGACGCCGGGCACGGGCAATCCCGCGATCGCCTCGCGCCGCGGATCCCAGGCTGCCGACATCGGCGTGGGGCCCGCTTCCGTGCCACCGATGCCCGACATGATGAGCACGCGCTGGCCTATCGTGCGTACGGCGAGTTCGTCGAGTTCGGCCCAGATGTACTCCGGCAGACTTGCGCCGCCGTAGTAGATCAGCGCGAGCTTGCTGAAGAATTTCTCGCGCAATGCCTTGTCGGCCTGAAGATGCGGAATGAGCGAGGCCAACCCTTGGGGCGTATTGAGGTAGACCACCGGCGCGATTTCACGCAACGCCTGCACAGTCGGGCCAATTTCCTCCGGCGTTGGCTTGCCGGGGTCCAGGTAGTACGTGCCCCCGCCGTACAGCACCATGCCGAAGTTATGTGTGCCGCCGAAGGTGTGATGCCACGGCAGCCAGTCAACGAGATCCGGCGGGCCGTCCTGAAGAAACGCGAACACCTGCGCGACCTGCTGGCGATTGCTGCACAACATGCGCTGCGGGTAGATCACACCCTTCGGTGCGCCCGTCGTACCCGAGGTGAACATGATCTTGCCCACCGTGTCCGGGCCCACTGCGTTGAACGCCTTTTCGACATCGGCGGTAACCGGCGTCTTCAGCCACTCCGCGACACGCGAACCGGCCCGGCCCTCCGGCAACGGGCCGACGACGACGCACTCCACGTCACCGAATACCTCGCGCAATGCGCGGCCATACTGCGCGCCGTCGTCCGCGAACACGAGCCCAGGTGTGCACACGGCCGCCAGTTGCTTGAGCTTCGAAAAGTCCTGCGATAAAAGCGAGTACGCGGGCGTGACCGGAATATAGGGAATGCCGACGTGCAATGCGGCAAGCGCAAAGAGCGCATGCTCGAAGCTTCGATCCGAAAGAATCATCAACGGACGCGACTGGGACAAACCGCGATCGAGCAGCGCCTGCCCCAGCGCACGCGCATCGTCGAACGCCTGCTTATAGGTGAGGGACTCCCAGGACTTGCCGTCCGGCGTGCGGCGCGCGAGCAGCGCGCGCTCGGGCGTAACACTCGCCCAGTGTTCGAGCCGCTCCGTCAAGCGGACGGGATACGGTTCGAGCGGTTCCTTCAGTGCGTACACCACGCTGCCATCGGGTCTGCGCTCGACAATCGCTTCCATGCTGCCAAGGCGAATCGGGCGAAACGGTACATCCATGAGGGCATCGTGCGAAGCCGTACCTGCATCCATCTGAATCGTCCTGTTGTTATCTGGCAGGCCATGTCCTGAGAGCGTTCGCATCATCTTCCAGCAGACGCAATTCTTGCAGCTCCATAGCAACCAATAATTGAACGTTGATCATCATGTTGAACTAGCATAACGCGAAATCGAACGGACGTCTATCCGGTTGTCACCCGCAAGGAAGGTCAGATGCGCAACTCGCATCTGACGCGAATACGCGTCGAAATGCGCGGCTCGATTGCATCCTTGCGCACTGCACAATAACGTGGACATGAAACAAGAAATGCGCTACTTTATGAATGTCATTCATATTGTTAAACGCGATGCGCAGGTCGTAGCCGAGCGCCGGATCAAGGAGCCATCATGTCGGATGAGGTTGTCGTCACCGCTGCCGTTCGCACGGCGATTGGAGATTTTGGTGGTGCCCTGGCGAGCGTTCCGCCTACGCAACTTGGCGCGACGGTCGTTCGCGCGCTGCTCGACCGCACGAATCTGCCGGGCGACGATGTCGGCCACGTGGTGTTCGGCAATGTGATCCATACGGAGCCTCGCGACATGTACCTCGCGCGCGTGGCGGCGCTCGAGGGCGGCGTGAGTGCGGACGCCCCGGCGCTGACACTCAACAGGCTGTGCGGCTCCGGCCTCCAGGCCATCATTTCCGCCGCCCAGGCCATCGCGCTCGGCGAGACCGAAATCGCCATCGGCGCAGGCGCGGAAAGCATGTCGCGCGCAGCGTACGTTGCCACTAGCGCGCGTTGGGGCTCACGCATGGGCGACATCCGCCTGATCGACATGATGGCCGGCGCGTTGACGGACCCGTTCAGCGCTTGCCATATGGGCGTGACGGCGGAGAACGTCGCGAAGAAGTACGGCGTTTCGCGCGACGACCAGGACCAGCTCGCCGTCGAGTCGCACCGGCGCGCCGCACGAGCCATACATGATGGCCACTTCCGCGAGCAAATCGTGCCTGTAGCACTCCGCACGAAAAAGGGCGACAGCGTGTTCGATACGGATGAGCATGTACGGCCCGGCACGACCGCCGCGGATCTCGCCAAGTTGCGTCCCGCATTCCAGAAGGACGGGACCGTGACGCCCGGCAACGCGTCTGGCCTCAACGACGGCGCTGCGGGAGTCCTGCTGATGGCGCGCCGCGCTGCCGAGCAACGCGGCCTTCGTCCACTCGCGCGGCTCGTGTCCTGGGCTCACGCAGGCGTCGATCCTCAATACATGGGCATTGGCCCGGTGCCTGCAACACGCAAGGCATTGCAACGCGCGGGCTTGACCGTGGCGGATCTCGACGTGATCGAAGCGAACGAAGCATTCGCCGCGCAGGCTTGCGCCGTCGCGAAGGAGCTGGAATTCGACAGCGCCCGGGTCAATCCAAACGGCTCGGGCATCTCGCTCGGCCATCCGATCGGCGCGACCGGCGCCGTCATTGCGGTGAAAGCGATTCACGAGCTGCACCGCTGCGGCGGCCGCTATGCGCTCGTCACGATGTGCATCGGCGGCGGCCAGGGCATCGCAGCAGTCTTCGAACGCATTTAGCGCTACACGCAAGCGGCTATTCATTGAATCAGAGGGAGTGACGTGGTACGCCCCGAACAGCTGCTCGACGCGCAGCGCCAACCCGTTTCACCGCGCCCGGCGGCAACGATGCTGTTGCTGCGCGACGCTCAATACAAAGGTGCGCCGGCCATTGAAGTGCTGATGACGCGGCGCTCGGCGCAAGCGAGCTTCGCACCGGGCGCCTTTGTCTTCCCTGGTGGCGCGATCGATCCGTCCGATGCACGCATCGCCGCGTGCGCGTCACGACGCGGCACGCAAGACGAAGCGCAGGCAGTTCAGGCTGTGGCCGCCATACGCGAGACATTCGAGGAGCTAGGCGTGTTGCTCGCGCGGCGAAGCGATGGCGCGTTCGTCGACGACAGCGATATGGCGACGCTCGACCGAAGCGCGGCGATCGGGGAACATTGCGCGCAGCGAAGCCTCACGCTCGCCGCCGACTGCATTTATCCGCTTGCGCATTGGATCACCGACCGCGACCTGCCTCGGCGCTTCGACGTGCAGTTTTTCGTGGCGCGCATGCCTGCCGGACAAACCGCTGTCGCGGATGGCGCCGAGCAATTCGAACCGGTGTGGGTCAATCCCTCCGACGCCCTCGCGCGCCACGCTGCGGGCGACTTCGCCATGATCTTCCCAACCGTGCGCACGCTCGAACGCCTTCGTTCGTTCGACTCGGTCGAAGCGTTGCTTGCGGCATGCGCCGGTGAAAAACCGCTGTGGAGCAGTTGTCCGCGCGGTGGCCTGAAAGCCGGCAACGTCGTGCGTTGCATGGAAGGCGACGCGCCGTACGGGGAGCTTCGCCTCGTGTGCCCTGACGGCCAGGTACTTCACGCGCTCGACTGGCGATCAACCGAGGCCGTCCCGCTGCTGAAAAACGTGATGCGGCTGACCGTCGCGAACGGCGGCATGATGACGGGACCCGGCACGAATAGCTATATCGTCGGCACAGCGGCAACCGGCTTCATCGTGATCGATCCGGGGCCTGACGATCGGGCGCACCTCCAGCGCATTCTCGCCGCAACGGGTGGCGACATACGCATGATCGTCTGCACGCACTCGCACGCGGACCACGCGCCCGGCGCGCGGCCACTGCAAGCCATGTGCGCGAACAAGCCAGCGATCCTCGGCCTGCCGTCCGGGTCCTTTGCGAGGGCGAGCAGCCATTTCGTACCGGACCGCGAACTGCGCGACGGTGAATGGCTCGCGCTTGCCTGTGACGGCGAGACACATCGATTGCTTGTCGTTCCGACACCGGGGCACGCGAGCAACCACGTGTGCCTCGTCCTCGTCGAGGACGGATTGCTATTCAGCGGAGACCACATCCTGAATGGAAGCACGACCATCATCGATCCGCCCGACGGCAACATGACTGCGTACCTCGCGTCGCTGGACCGGCTGGACGCGATCTGCGCCGAACATGAGATCGACTTCATTCTGCCTGCACACGGCTACGTGCTCGACCGAGCGCGTGAGCAGATCGCGCGCCTCAAGGCGCACCGCATGGCGCGGGAAGCAAAGATCGCGCAGGCAGTGAAGACACTGCCGAACGGCTCGATCGATGACTGGCTACGCCATGCTTACGACGACGTACCGGCAAAGCTCTGGCCAGCCGCGGCCCGCTCGCTGCTTGCTCATCTCGAACGGTTAGACGAACAAGCCCCGCGTTGCTGAATGCAAACTGCCTGCGCGCGCCCGTTTTCAATCCGGGCACGGGCAGACGATTCGAAAGGCGCCTTAGCGCACGCTCAGTTATCTTCTGCAAATGCGGCCAGCCGGCCGTGAATGAGTGCGCGCGCCTCAGCAACCATCCGGCTCACGAGTTCCGCGCAGGTGGGAATATCCTCGATCAGCCCGATCGCGAGACCGGCAGGGAACGTCCCATCTTCCGTATCCCCCGTTTCGTACATACGCTTTCCGCGCTCGCCACTCACGAGTGGTTTGAGATCCGCGAACGTCGCGCCTTCCTTGTATTCGAGTTCCAGCACCTTCTCCGCAACTGAATTTCTGAAAATGCGCGAGGTGTTCTTCAGCGTGCGGAAAATCAGCGCCGTGTTGCGCTCGTCGTTCTCGACCAGCCTGCGCTTGACGTTCTCATGAATCGGCGCTTCCTGCGTGGCCATGAATCGCGTGCCCATGTTGATGCCGTCCGCACCGAGCGCGAGTGCGGCGACCATGCCGCGCGCGTCGGCAATACCGCCCGATGCCAGCATCGGAATACGCAGCTTCGCGGCGACCGCGGGCAACAGAATGAGGTTGGGCACGTCGTCTTCGCCTGGGTGGCCGGCACATTCGAAGCCGTCCACGCTCACGGCGTCACACCCCAATGCCTCTGCTTTCAGCGCGTGCCGCACGGAGGTGCATTTGTGGATGACCTTGATTCCCGCAGCCTTGAACGCCGGCATGTGCGGCTCGGGATTACGCCCCGCCGTCTCGACCACCTTCACGCCGTTCTCCACGATCGCTTGCACGTACTCATCGTACGGAACCGGTTTGATCGTCGGCAGAATCGTCAGGTTCACCGCGAACGGCTGGTCCGTCATCGATCGAACGCGGCCAATCTCGTTGCTCAGCGCCTCCGGCGTGGGTTGCGTGAGCGCGGTGATGGTGCCGAGCGCACCGGCGTTCGAGACGGCAGCGGCCAGTTCCGCGCGGCCCACCCACATCATGCCGCCTTGAACGATGGGATATCGAATCCCAAGCAACTCTGTAATGCGCGTTTTCATGTACTGATCCTGTGATGTAAGTGCAACCTGCTTCTGCAGCGCGCGGCACGTCGAGCGAGGTACACGCGTTTGTATTTACGAACACCGTGCAATTATATACACTTTATTCACGTTGCCGATACGGGTGCGCAGCACACGCGCACGCGCGTCGGATTGCACGAGGCATGAATGATCAGGAGAGTTGATGAACACGCGAGACAAAGAAATTGGCACTGAGGTAGCGTCGGTTCGCCCGACGCGAGATCAGGCGGAAGAAGCCGTGCGAACGCTTATCCGATGGGCGGGCGACGACCCCCAAAGAGAAGGTCTCACTCAAACACCCGCACGCGTCGCGCGCGCGTATCGCGAGTTCTTCTCCGGATACGAATCCGATCCGATGCAGATTCTTGCTACGACGTTCTCCGAAGTGGATGGCTACGACGAGATGGTGGTGCTAAAAGACATCCGCTTCGAAAGCTATTGCGAGCACCATATGGTGCCCATTATCGGGCGCGCACACGTTGCTTACCTGCCCGAGCATCGTGTGGTCGGCATCTCCAAGCTTGCTCGCCTCGTCGACGTGTATGCCAAGCGTCTGCAGATTCAGGAGAAGATGACCGTTCAAATCGCCGATGCGTTGAACACGGTGTTACAGCCCAAGGGAGTTGCCGTGATCCTCGAAGCCGCGCATCAGTGCATGAGCACGCGCGGCGTGCATAAACCCGGCGCTTCGCTGGTGACGAGCCGGATGCTGGGTGCGTTTCGCGACGATCCCTCAACGCGCCGTGAGTTTCTGTCGATCGTAGGCCACAGCACGAACATGCCGCTGCCCCATAGCTAAAAAGCCAACGTCGGCTCCACGCCGACGTTGGCTTGCATGAGATGCTGGTTATTCGTGACGAGCTTCGCGCGACGCTTACGCAAGCCCCTAAACCTCGCTGGGCTGACGTGTCGTGAGAGGCCGCTCGTAAGAAACGTCTTCGCGATTTCTCGAACTCACGCCATTGCTCATCAAGATTGCGCGCCAGGCAGCAGGCACTACGGCAGGCGTGAGCTCGTTGATCGCCTCCGAGATACAGACGCGGGCGGCAATCGCCCACACGCCATTGCGCTTTTCGAAGCGGTCGATATAGCGCCCCACCGCAAGCGTGTCCGGCTTGACGCGATTCTCGCCGAAGAAAAGCCAGTACGTTTCCCCGTGCGCTTCGTTGCCCTGCAGCTCGACACTGTGATTGAAAACCATGTGGTGGTGCGAGAGCTGATGCTCGGCATGGTACGCAAAGGCCCAATCTACGAATTCCTTTGCATTACCAACGAATGCGCCGTGGTCATCGATCCCGTCCGGATGGTACGCTGACAGCGTCAACTCACGGTCCATGCGGTCGACCCCGCGGCAATAGCGGTGCACGCATTCGAGTATGGCCTGTTTGTCCAACAGCGCTTCCACGCGTGCGCTCAGCACTTCGTTCATGGTTTCTACCGTTAGTAAGTCATAGCGACGAAAAAGACCACCGCGCCGATCACCGCGCCAATGAAGCAATACCCTTCACCTGTCGACAAATCGGTTTCCTCTTCCTGCGCGCGACTCGCAATCGCACACCCAACGAGGCCCGCGAATGCCGTTGCACCGAGCACGGCAATCGTCATCACAACGTCGAACAGCGCCGAACGGCCCAACTCTTCCATGCGCAAGTCGCGTTGCAGCAGCCAGATCGCCGCTGCCGAAATCGACAAGAGGATAAGCGGGAGCCATACCTTGCGCGCCTCTCGAGCGCGCTCGCCAGGCATCGTTTTCATCGTGCCGCCCCCTCCATGCGCAGCTTGCCGAAGATACGGTGCGCCATCGCACCTAGCGCACGCGCCGCCCAATTCGATTGTTTTGCACGATCCGATTCGTCCGACGAGGGAGGATGGCTGCCAGCAGGCTGGCGCCGATGGTGGAACGTGTAGTCCGCGAGAGGGCCACGTAAATCGCTGTCGAGCAGGTACATCGCATGTCTCCGATCAGGCTTGTGCCACGCGGGCGCATTCGCGGCGCCTCTATGTCGACATCGTAGGTGACGAAGTTCCGTTATGCAACAACTCGTTCAATTAACTGTGTCGGTGTTTTCACCAGCCGCCAGGGCGTAGCGTGCAGCGTATGCGCGAGCGCAAGCTACGCACACGGTCAATTGTGCGCAACGGATCGTATGCAATTTGGGCAAAGCAAAAGGCAGCCCAGGCCGCATCGCCGATGCGGCCTCGCAACGCGAAAAACGGGCCGCCGAGGGGCGATCAGGAAACCTGGAAACCGCCGTCGACAGCCAGGAGCTGGCCGGTGACATAGTCCGATGCCGGCGAGGCAAAGAACAGCACGGCGCGCGCGATATCGGAGGCGACGCCAATGCGGCCCAGGGGCATACGGCCGGGCTGCGTAATCGGGCCGCTTGCCTGATGGACCTTGGTCGATGCAGCTGCGCCCTCGGTCGCCACGCCGCCGGGCAACACTGCGTTCACACGAATTGCGTCTGCTGCAAATTCGAGAGCTGCCACTTTGGTGAGGTTATTGACGCCCGCCTTCGATGCGCCGTAATCGCCGTTGTCGAAGATTACGGGCTGCAGCGAAGCCACCGACGAGATATTGATGATGGAACCGCCGCGCTTGGCCGCTTGCATGCGCTTGATCGCTTCGCGCATGCAAAGGAAGGTGCCGCGCAGGTTCACGCCGAGAACCTTGTCCCACTTCTCGGCCGACGTTTCGAGGAATTGCGTCTTCGGATAGATACCCGCATTGTTGACGAGAATGTCGAGACGCCCGAGCTTTGCCTGAACGGTTTCGTACATCGCAAGAATCGAAGATTCATTGCCGATGTCCACCTTGACGGCGATCGCCTTACCTGAAGCGCTTTCGATTTGTTTGACCGTTTCCTGCGCCGCTTCCTCGTTCAGGTCCGCCGCGACCACAGCGGCGCCGGCCGACGCCAGCAACAGCGCCGTCTCGCGGCCGATACCCGAACCTGCCCCTGTCACCACCGCCACTTTCTGATCGAGACTGAAAAGACTCGCCACATTCGTGCTCACTGCTCCTCCTTTGGCTCGCCATGCGAGCGGGTTGTTTTGTGAACGTCATTCGCAAAGATAAACACCCCATCGTGGGGTGTCAAGGTGAACGCAGAAACGAATGGCGCGAGGAGCAGCGAGAATGAATCGGTTCAACGGCGCGGCTGCGCGCGTCACACCGGAGTCGGCGACGCGATCTCGCGCATGATGTCGAGCATCGCGCGGTGCCAGGGCTTGTGGGGTCTATCCGCCCACACCAGCGACACTTCCGTTTCGCCAGATGCCGGGACATCTTCTATATCGACGTAAGCAACGCCTTCCACAGGCAAGTATCGCGCCGAGTCCAGCATCAAACCGACACCCAGCTCGTGAGCGACGAGGTTGAGCATCGTATAGGGGTGGCGAGCCTGCTGGGTCACTCGCGGCGACAAGCCCTCCTCGCGCCGTGCTGCTTCGAACGCGGCGAACAGCGGTTGCGACATCTGCTGAGGGAACATGATGAGGGGATATCGAGCGAGATCCGCGATGCGAATCGAACGCTGCGTCGCGACCGGCCATTTAGCGGGAACCGCAGCCACCACGCGCAGGCGCTCGATCACCACGCTTTCCAGACCCGAGACGTCCGCCGCGCTGGTTACGACCACGCCCAGGTCGATGCTGCCGTTTTTCACGCTCGCGACAGTCAGGGCACTACCACGCTCGATCAACCGGACATCGACACCCGGCCATTGCTTGCGCAGCCCCTGAATGGCGAGCGGCATGATGCGTAGGGCGCACATCGGCACGAACGCCACGCTCAAGCTCGCCAGTTCATCGGCTGCCTGACGCACCCGCCGCTCGGCCAATTCCGCCTGCGCGATGAGCGGCTTGGCTTCCGCGAGCAAGGCGGATCCCGCGGGCGTGAGGGTCACACCGCGCGGCGTGCGTTCGAGCAGCTTGATGCCAAGCTGTTCCTCCAGCCGCATGATCGACTGGCTGAGCGGCGGCTGAGCCATGCCAAGGCGTGCAGCCGCACGCCCGAAGTGCTGGGTCTCCGCAACCGCTACAAAGTGCCTGAGATGCCGCAATTCCATGGCTTGATATGACTTCGATATCGAGGGTGCCGCCAGCATATCGCCTTTGTCCTATTGCGGTGCACTGCGGATGAACCCTGGTCACATTGTTGAACGCAGGTGGTATCGGGTGCATACGGACTTGACGTAGACCTGCGTTAAACATACATTTTTGAATATCGTTCTAAATTATGAATAAAACGAGCCGCCCGGATGAACTGGAAGAGGCATGGGGCAAGAGAACATTTCGAAGCGTGAATACGAACTGCAAGACGGTTCGTTGGTCCGGCCTCCTCGAGGCGCCGAAAGCTTCGCGCCCGCGCGCGTGGCCCCATCTCCATCCACACGCGTTGCGCCACCCTGGCAGCCTTCACGGCGCGGTCGATATCGCTCACGCTGCCGAGGGGCACGACGGCTTGAGGCCGCCCTGTTGAAGGGTTGACATGTTCGACGCTGGCTGCGCCGTCAGCTTCGACGAATGCACCGCCGATATAGAGGCGCCCGGGGACGTCGAGCGGGCGCCGGTGCGATTGGGAAAGTGCCGTGTGCCGTTCCATTGTGCGTTTGACTGCTACAGGCAGGAGACGCGTGCAGGAACCGGCGCCGGTCACGCGCCGTCGAGGTCAGTCGTGTCGTCTCCTGAGCATTTTCGTGGTCGGCCTGGCGCGCGCAGCGCGGGCCGCCTCTGATAAATTCGATTCTAGCGTCGGCTCAGGCTCTACACTGCTTACTAAACGGAACATTTAGAGTGACTTTTTTTCATTAATCGACGATGCCAGAAATCCGGAATCTGCAGCCTTTCGTTCAGGCCGTCCGTTGCGGCAGCTTCATCGCGGCGGCAACCCGCCTACAGGTCACGCCGCCTGCCATCAGCAAGAGTATCGCGGCGCTGGAGCGTGAACTCGGCGTGCGCCTTTTCAACCGGACCACACGCAAGTTGAGCCTCACGAGCGAGGGGCGGCAGTTCTATCTACGGGTGGCGCCGTTGTTGAATCAGCTCGACGAAGCCGTCGCCGATGTGCGGCGCAGTCCCGAGCATCCGGAGGGCATGATCAAGGTATCCGTCACGCCGACGTTCGGGAGGCATTGCCTGACTCCGGTGATCGCGGAATTTCTGCAACGCTATCCGCTCGTCGAAATCGATATCAGCTATGACGAAATTGCGCCAAGCCTCGTCAACGACGGCGTCGACGTCAGTATTCAGCACGCGCGGGGACGCGGAACCAATCATGTCTGCCGTCCGCTGTGCGACTACCCCATCGTACTGGTCGCGAGCCCGGGCTATCTGGAACGCAAGAGCGTTCCTCAAACACCGGAGGAACTGGCGGAACACGAATTCGTCGGCATCCGTATGCCGTTCGGACTCGCCGCGCTTCATCTCGAACGCATGCCAGGAAGTACGCGAAAGCGCGGCGCCCGGAAGGACAGGACATTCGTCCACCATCCCCGCGGGCGTCTAACCGTGGCAGGCCAACCGGACACCGGCCTCGTCGCAGCGCTCAGTGGCGCAGGGATCACGCCGTCTTCCGTGCCCGTGGTGCTACCGTATCTGCGTAGCGGGGCACTCAAGATCGTGCTTCCCGAATACCGGGTGCGCGGCGACGAGGCTGATGGCACGGGGCCGCGCATTTACGTGCACTACCCCCACCGCCAGTATCTGCCCGCGAAAGTCAGGGTTTTTGTGGATTACCTGCTCGAACGGTTTCGTTCGACCGATACCGGCAAAGCGGAACTCGACACCTTTGCCGCCTGAATGCCGGGCAGCTTCATTCTTCATTCGTGGGCGGCACCGCGCCGTCGATACGCGGAAGGACTCATCGCAACGTATTTGTGGAAGATGTTGCGAAACGCGCGCACATCTGAATAGCCCACCATGACGGCGATCTGCTCGATTGAGACCTGAGTGTTGCGCAGCATGCGCTTTGCTGCCTCGATTCGCAATGAGCTTGCATAAGCCCGCGGCGTCATGCCGAGGCTTCGTGTGAAGCGGCGCAGCAACGTAGCGTGACTGACGGCCAGCACGTCCGCCAGTTCGCTGATCCTGAAGTCCTGGGCGAAACGCTGTGCGAGCCAGAACTGCGCGCTGCTTACGAGCGGATCGTCGCTCGACAGGCGGCCTTCCTCGCGCTCGCCATCCGTGCCTGTCGTCGAGGCGAGCCATTGAGCGGTATGCGATGAAATCGCACGATCGACGAGGCGCGCCACGAGTTGCCATTCGCTTGCCGGCACGCTGCAGGTGTGCGCACCTGCGTGCTCCGCGATCGTGGCGCCTGTGTCCACGCGCACCTTGGGATAGCGCGAGCGCAGCACGCCCCTGAGCACGCGCGGGACAGCCGCAGGGCCACCGTCGAGAAGGCCTGCCTGAGCGAGCAGCAATACCCCTGTGCCGCTTGCGGCCAGTACCGCGCCCCGGGAACGTTGCCAACGCAGCCACTCCGTCACCGGCTGTGCGTGGTCGAGCAGCGTAACGAGCGCCTCTTCGCTGGCCACCGCAAAGGCCGGGACGTAGACGATGCTGTACTCGGCGTCGCCCAGCAAGTCGCCGTCACCATCCATCTTCCGGCCGCCGGCGAACTCCAGACCGCCCGCGGTGGCGCTCAACAGTCGCACCTGCGTCTTCATCGTGTGGCGGTATGGCGGCGCGAACTGCGTAAATACATGTCGCGCAATAAGCGCGAATCCATCCACCAGCGCGCCTACGCTCGACAGATAGGTGCCCGGCAGCACGAGCGCGGCAACGTCTTTCACTGGCTCAGTCGGCGTGGCGGGCCTGCGAATTTCGATCCCCTTATATGCAGAATTTGATCCTCTTTCGCGGCGATCTTAGCACGCATCATCGTCACCATTGTCAGCAAAAAGAATGGCGGGAAGAGCGGAGCCGCTACCCGCCACCCATAGCCGCGCCGCTGCGGTAAAACAGGAGACGCAAATGAAGAGCCTGGAAGAGAAACACGCCTATGGTTTAAAGGTATTCGGCGAAATCATGGGTGAGGAAAAGGCAGCCGGCCTGCGGGCCGCAAGCGAGTCCAACGGCTTCGGCGCCGATATTTCACGCCTTGCCGTCAATTACGCATTCGCGGACGTATGGGGCGACGACAAGCTCGAGCGCAAACAGCGCAGCCTCGTGACGCTCGGCATCCTGATTGCCAACCGCCAGACGCTCGAACTGAAAAACCACGTCCGCATTGCAGTACGCAACGGTCTGAGCGCACGCGAACTGGAAGGCGTGCTTATCCAGGCGCTGCCGTATGCAGGCTTCCCGGCTGTCGCCTCTGCCACCACGGCCGTACTCGAGACGCTGCGGGAACTGGGTATCGACACTACCACCCGCACTTCGGAAGAACGCGGATTGCTGTGAGACGTCGGCAAAGCGCCCCTGCGACCAGAGGAGACAATTTGTGAGCACACCAATCGTGGATATCGTGCCGACGATGCGCGAGTTCAACGTTTCGAACGATCTGCTAGGCGATCACGCCGCGCTGCAAAAACGCTGGGACGAAGACGGCTACCTGTTCTTCCGCGACGTACTGGACCACGAGCCGCTCGAACGCATGCGCGCGCTGCTCGTTGACCACCTCGATCGCAACGGTTTCGTAGACCGTAACGATCGGGACGTGCGATGGACCGGCAAGGAGCGCGAAAATTTCAGCTTCTTTCCCGTGAAGGAAATGAATGAGCAGCGCGCCGCGCGAACCGTGATGGAAGATCCCGCAACGCGCGCATTCTTCCAGCGGCTCTTCGACGTACCGCTTTATTGGGTGCCGTTTACCGAATACCGCACTTCGCCGCCCGCCATCGACAAAAGCCGCACACGCTTCGACTTCATTCACGAAGATGCGATCTACAGCGACCGCCTCGACTTCATCATTTGCTGGATTCCACTCAGCGATATCGATGCGCAAGTCGGTGGGCTGGCCGTTGCGGAAGGGCTGCACAAGCTTCCGTGCCTCCATAAGAAGGACGGCGACAAGATCATTCCCATCGATCTCGCGAGCGTGCCCGAGGACGCATGGCGCCGCACGAACTACCGCCTGGGCGACGTGCTGTTGATGAGCCGGCGCACGCCGCATTCCGGGCTCAGCAATCATTCCGACCGCTTCCGCCTATCGCTCGACACGCGGATCCTGCCGCAAGGCGGCAGTTTCCCGTTCGCACCGCGGCTGCCCTATGTGGGCACGCTGACGTCTATCGCGTCTGACCAGATCGTTGTGCGCGACGCGGATGGCGAGCATGTCTTGCGGCTCGACGAAACGAGCTATTTGCGCGGTTTCCAGGGCAACCGCGTGCGCGGCGACGAGATTGCCGACGTTTATCAGCCGGGCTGCGAAGTGATCGTCGCCCATGAAGGCGGCCTCGTTCAAACGCTGCGGCCGCAGCATTGATCGTCCATCACAGCGGAAAGACGACGCTTCGTCTTTCCGCTTCGCGTCCTTCAGCGCACGGGCATTCACCCAACGTATTTTTCTGAACGTCGTGCTAATATTAGAATAACGACACAATTCCAGGCCATTCTGGGATGACCTGTCGCCTGGCTAGTGACTTCGCGCGCTATGCGCCCGGCCACGACACGGCTGGCATTTCTCTGTAGTTCGACCACCGGAAAAATCATGGCCGATTCATCCGACGTGATACTCGTCATCGGCGCTACTGGCGCGCAAGGGGGGGCCACCGCTCGTCGCCTCCTTGCGGCTGGACGTACAGTGCGCTTCCTGACGCGAGATCCAGACTCGCCTGCTGCCCGGGCACTCATCGAAATGAATGCGCAGGGCCTAAGGGGGGATCTGGACGACCGCGAGTCGCTCGACAAAGCAATGGAGGGCGTCCGCTCCGTCTTTTCCGTTCTCCTCCCCGATTTCGATCGCAGCGACAGGGAGCGTCGCCAGGGTTTCGCGCTCATCAACGCAGCGCGCAACGCGGGCGTCCCGCAATTCGTTCATACCTCCGTGGCGCAGGCAGGCAATCATTTGACGTTTCCGGGCTGGAACGAGCAGCGCTGGAATCAAAAATACTGGACGGACAAGTGGGACGTCGAAGAGGCCGTTCGCTCTGCGGGCTTCGAATCATGGACGGTCTTGCAACCGGCATTCATGATGGACAATCTTGCTGAGCCGAAAGCGGGCACGATGTTCCCGCACCTGCGCGAGGGCTTGCTGCTCAGCGCGTTGCTGCCCGCCTCCCGGCTCGACTGGATCGCCGCCGACGACGTGGGTGCGCTCGCAGCCAGCGCGCTCAACGACGCGCAACGCTGGCATGGCGAGACTGTGCCGCTGGCTTCGGAGAAGCTCACGATGTCTGAAGTGGGATCTCGCCTCGGTCAGGTCCTTGGCACACAGATTCGCGTTTCGCACGTCTCGCCGGACGAAGCGCGAGCAAAGGGCCTCGCACCGGGGTGGGTGAACGCGCAGGAATGGATCAACGCGGTCGGGTATCGCGTCGACATCGATTCGCTCTCCGAACGTGGCATCCAGCTGACCTCGATGACAGACTGGATCGACGCAAATCGACAGCACATCCCGCTTGCGTGACAGGTGTGCGAAACAATCCTTGAGCAATGGAAGAGCCGCAATGAATGTCTGTGCCCCCTCCTGGTTCGATCTCGCCATGAGCCAGCCACGCCGCTCTCACTTCACCGAAGCCGGCGGGGTCGCAGTGCACTATGTCTCCTGGAACGCCGCAGACACAGGCAAACCTCCGCTCGTCTTCGCGCATGGATTTCTAGGACACACGCATTGGTGGGACTTCATTGCGCCGTTCTTCACCGACCGCTTTCGTGTGTTCGCTCTGGATTTCAGCGGCATGGGTGAAAGCGGCTACAGGCAGGAATACAGCGCAGACATTTTCGTGCGCGACCTCGTAGCCGTCGTGGATGCAATCGGCTCCGGTCCGTGCGTCGCGGTCGGCCACAGCTTCGGCGGATCGCGTCTCCTGCAGGCGTGCGCGACTTTTCCCGATCGTCTCTCGCATGCCATCGTGCTCGATTCGTATTTCATGCTACGCGGTGACAGCTTGCCTGCCGTGGAACGACGCCCGCCTCCACGCCCCTATCCGGACTGGCAAACCGCCGTCAGCCGGTTTCGCCTCATCCCCGAGCAGGATTGCGGGCCGTGGCTTCTCGAACATCTCGCGCAGACATCGCTTCGCCAAACCGCCGACGGCTGGGTGTGGCGCTTCGACCCGAAGCTTCGGGAGCTCCAGCCGGTCGAAGGCGAGGAAGACCTGCTGACCCGCATCACGGTTCCCGTCAGCTACGTTCACGCCGAGTGCAGCAGCGTGGTCAGCGCGGATCGCGCGCGCCACATCGTAGCGGCAATTCCCGGCGCGAAGGGACCCATCACGATGCCGCGCGCAGGCCATCACATGATGCTAGACCAGCCGCTTGGGCTGGTCAGCCTCTTACGGGCGTTGCTGGCATGAAACCCGACACAACTGCAACCTGGTCGAGCGAGTTGCCCCTCTCGGCGCTGATAGCGCGCGCCGTCGAACGGCACGGCGCTACGCCGCTCCATTTTCATACCCAGGGCGGCGCCTATACGTGCACCACGCAGTCCCTACTGCACGACGCGAGAGAAATCGGCAAGGCGCTGCGAGCGATCGGCCTGCGTCGAGGCGATGTGATCGCGATACAGCTCCCCACGCAACGCGAGACTGCGCTTCTGTATCTGGCTGCACTCGAAATCGGCGCCGTGCTCGTACCGATCGTCCACATCTACGGTCCAGCCGAAGTCGGCTTCATCCTGCGGCAGTCGCGCGCCCGATTTCTTTGCGTACCCGACGTCTGGTGCGGCACGGACTACCTGGAGCGTGTCGCCGCGCTGGGCGACCCACCCGATCTGGAGCGCGTTATCGTCGTTGGCGATCGGGCGCCCGCGAATGGCATCACGTTCGACGCGCTGCAACGACTCGCGGCGACAACGCACGATCGGCATTCTGTGGATACGCCGATGTCGGAAGACATCTGCCTGCTGCTGTACACCTCGGGAACGACGGCTTCTCCCAAGGGCGTACAGCACTCGCATCGAACCGTTGGCGCAGAGTGGCAGATTCCGTTCATCGACGGGCCAGGGCCATACCTCACGCCCTTCCCTGCCGGGCATATCGCAGGCTTCAATTTTCTGTTGCGCCCGTTCGTCACCGGCACGGAGATGGTGTTCATGGATCGATGGGACGCCTCACTCGCCGCGCGACTCATTGAACAGCACCGGGTACGCCTTTCGGGCGGCACGCCGTTCCATCTTCAAGGACTCCTTGATGCCGCTCATCGTGACGGCCGCAGCCTGGCGTCGCTCGTGTCTTACGGTCTGGGCGGCACGGGCGTCACGCCCGAGCACGTCGCCCTCGTCGATCGTGCCGGATTTAAGGGAACACGCGCTTATGGGTTGACCGAACACTCGACGGTGAGTGTTGGCTGGGCCGATTCGCCTTTTGAAATTCGAGCCAACACGGACGGGCGCGTTCAGCCCGGCTCTCAGGTGCGCGTTGTCGACGAGTTGGATCGCGACCTGCCTGCGGGACACGACGGCGAGATTCTCATCAAGGGACCGGAGTTGTTCGTCGGCTACACCGACCCGGCACTCAATGCGGCGGCATTCACTCTCGACGGATGGTTCCGGACTGGCGATATTGGCCATCTCGACGAAAGCGGCTGCCTGACCATTACTGACCGAAAGAAGGACATCGTGATTCGCGGTGGAGAAAACATTTCGTCGCTCGAAGTGGAGCGTGTGCTTGCCGCTCATCCCGCAGTGCGCGATGTCGCCGTCGTGGCCCAACCCGACGCCCGGTACGGCGAAAGAGTCTGTGCCGTAGTCGTCCTGCACGAACACACGGCACTCGACCTGAACGCAGTTCAGACCCACTTTGCCGCCGCGGGTGTGGCGAAGCAAAAGACCCCCGAGCATCTTTGCATCGTTGCAGAACTACCCCGCACGCCATCGGGAAAAGTGCGTAAAGGCGACCTGCGCAAGCAGCTTTCTACGTAACAGCAGTTCAGTCGGCACTTATCGCGCGTGATTGTCCTGGCGGGACTTGAAAAAGCGATCTCGCTGCCTCGACACCTCTTCGGACGCGGCGAGTCGATCGTAAATCGCACGCGCGGCGGCCAGGCCCGCCTCGAAATCAGTCGACTCGGCGGCTGCAGCGATGGCATCCAGGCACTTGCTCTCTATCGCATCGCCACAGGCAAGACGTGCACGCGCCTGAGCGATAACGGGAACCGGATCGTGATCCGGCAATGGCAGCCGACTTATCAATGGCAACGCCGCGCTGCCGATCTTCTCTCGCGCCAGTTCGATCGCCAGGCGCAACACGTGCTGCTCATCGCCCTCGACGATTCGGTCGAATAGTGCTGTTCCGGCGAACGTACTCGCGGTCACGATCTGCGCGCCAAGAATGAATTCGATCGATTCTGCGAGGCCCAGCAGACGCGGCAAACGCTGCGTCCCGGACAACGGGATCACACCAAGCCTGCACTCCGGCAGTCCGATCTGCGCATTGCCCGCGACAAGCCGGTAATGGCAGACCAGCGCCGTTTCCAGCCCACCGCCAATGGCGAATCCGTGAATAGCGGCGACAACCGGCTTCTCGCTCGCCTCGATCACCGGATGAACGTGCAGCGATAACGCGGGGGCTGCCGCCGCAGCGGCCGTGCCCAATTCGCGGATGTCGCCGCCTGCCGAGAAGCCACGACCGCAGCCTTTGAGCACGATCGCTCGAACTTCCGGATCGTGCCGCGCCGCTTCGAACGCAGCGACGAGCCCGCGACGAACTCCGAGGCCCAGCCCGTTGACCGGCGGGTGGCCCATCGCGACGACGGCCACGTCGTCTTCTACGTAATACTCGACGTTCTCGAAGCGCTGAGCGTTCCGGTTGTTCATCGATCGTTCGCCAGCCAACTCGGCATATCCGTCGGCCACGGATCCGCATATACCGCGTGCACACCCATTGCGGTCGTGTAGGCAAGATTCAGTACATTGCAAAACGCGACGAAGGCCAGCACGCGCAGCGCCGTGCGAACCGCAGAATGGCACTCGAGACGATCGACGCCTCGTTCGATCGCCGTGTAACCGTTGTTGTCGACGCTCATCAGTAGGAACGCAGAAGCCACGAAGGCGGACGGAAACAGCAGGAACTCGTAAACCGGAAACTGGTAGTAGTGACCGCCCCAGAAGGAAACACGCTGAAACGCGCCCGGCCATGCGTCGAATCCCATGAAGCGGCTGGCGGCGATATCGAGCAAACCCATCGTCATCCAGATGGCCGCAAAGCCCGCGAGCGTGAGTCCAACGTTACCTGCACGGGGCCAACGCTTGCGGACCGCACGCATCGCCCATAGCGCGACCACTGCGGTACCCGTGAAAGTGTAGAAATAGCTCGGTGCGTCTATCAGGATGGGCTCAGCAATGCGCGCATGTGGCGATTGCCAGAACGGAATGAAACGGCACCAACAGCCATAATTCAATGCATAGGCGTTATAGGTGAACATCGGACGAAGAAAGTCCAGCCACGGATCAAGCCAGTAGGCAGAGAGCCAGCCGATCATCATGAGACGCACCGCGTCGATGCGGCGGCTTTTGACGATTCCGTAGACGAACCATATTGCCACCGGAATCAACAGCAACACGCTGACCCATTGGTAATGGTCGATCGTCGCCTTCACGGATTCCGGAATCGTGTCCGTGCCCACATCGACGGGGCGAAAGTCCTCCGAACGAATCCATGCCACGTAGGCATAGATTTGCGCAAACGCGAAAAGCGCACCGAGCGCAGCCCACGCATACACCCTGTGCCAGGTCGTACTGCGCCGAGCGACCATCTCCGACATGCTTGCCTCCTCATCATCACACCATTCACATTTGTGAATGATGGTCTAAAAAATGTACCCTGCTGAGGAGGCAACGTCAAGCGCAATACGCAATGCCGGCTTCGATAGCGGCACGCCTGGCCGTGTCATTCAACGCCCCGAAGGTTGTTATCGGCCGATAAGGTCATGAATCTCGTGATCGAGCGCAGCCATTGCGAATCGCGGGGCAACTGCGCAATTGTTGACTTCCACCTGCCATTCCACCGGGTTCACGAGCCAGAAGAACAGCCCGTAGACGATGTGCCGCCGATACGCCTCGAGCGCGGTTTCAAATGACGGCGGCTCCTTCACCCCGTAAAACGCAAGCCGCTCGAGATAGTGCTCCAGCAACGCACGTTCCCATCGCGGTCGATCCGCAATGTCCAATGCTGAGATCAGGAAATACGTGACATCATGCGCCCACGGTCCGCGTCGATACGACTGCCAGTCGAGAAAACCGGGCGTGCCGTCGCGGTCGAAATAGAGATTTCCGAGGTGAACGTCGCCGTGGAGAAGCGTCATCGGCCCGATTCGGTCGAAAGCGCGCAGATCGAGCAACGCGCGCTCCATCCAGTCCCGATCGTGAAACCGCTTTGGCACGGCAGCCCCGCGCGGCAACTGCGTATAGCTTGCGAAAACATCGGGTTTCAACTGGCCCCAGTGATACGTGCCTGACTCGCCGTCGGGGAGCGGGTCCTGCGGCGCCAGCCAGGCCAGTTCACCACCACTATCGAGTTCCGGCGATTGCCAGAACTGGGCGTGCCAACGTGCCTGCGCGTCCAGATTCGCCGCGGCCTGCGCAAATGTGAGCGGCTTTTGCACGCGGCAGAATTCAACGTTCCGCGAGCGTAGATCTTCGAGGATCACGATAGACTGCCCGCTTCGAGCGTCCGTCTCTGCGTAAAAGCAGGCCGGTACGTTCGCGTGCATGTGAGGATGGACTTCCTTGAAGAACCTCGCCTCGTATTCGTATATGTAGGCGTTCAGATTCCGATATTCTGGAACGAAACCGGCCTTCACGATCAACGACTCCGGCAGGCCTAGCTCGCGACCCCTTGCGTTGTAGCCAGGATGCACCCTGACTTTGGTAGCGGTTCCGTACATCACATCGCTCACTGCGAGTGATTCGACCGTCACGCCCTCATGACCGCGCGCGAGCGCCGACGTCAGCCACGACGTCGTGATTTCCTCGACGTGTAAGGGGAGCCTTTCGGGAGCCGGGTTCGATATGTTCGCAACAAGCATGTTGACGCGCTCCTGAGCAGTGCATGTTAGTTCGCGCATGTTGCGCGGCACCTCCAGACGCTCGCAACAGGGGAAATCCCGGCTGGCGTCATTGTTTTAAATATAGAACACCGTACACGTTTGCGTACATACTTTCCCTCCGGTACCGGCCTGGCAATCGCCTCGCCGCCCTGAAGTCTCGCCGTCTCGCGCGCTCAGATTTGATGAAAATTATTCACTCTGATTGTTCCATACGGTAACCATTGTGCGTCGTGGGTTGTCGCTAGAATGCAGAAAAATCGACAAACCTTCAGGAGACAACCCGATGACCACGACCGTGCTTGAACGGCTATTCGGCATCAGCGGAAAAGTCGCTGTCGTGACCGACAAGGGACGCAATTCCAGTATCGATATTGCCCCTGTGCTGGCCGAAGCCGGCGCGAAGGTCGTGATCGCGGATCGCAGCGCGGCACACATGCAGCCTGTCGTCGACAGAATCCTTTTGGCAGGCGGGGATGCTGTCGCGATCGAGACGGACGTGGAGCGCGAAGCCTCTGTGATCGCGTTGTTCGAACAGGTGAAGGCCACTTGGGGCAGCCCCGACATCGTGGTCAATTGCGCCGCGATGACCAATAACGGACCGCTCACGGATTTCACCGAAGCGGCCTGGGACGAAGTCATGTCGATCGACCTGAAGTCCGTTTTCTTTTGCATGCGAGAAGCAATCAAGCACATGCTCGCCGCGGGCAGGGGTGGCCGCATCGTGAACGTGACCACTATGGGAGCGATGCATGCAGTCCTCAACGGCAATGGCGCTTACGGCGCCGCGCGAGCCGGCGTAACGGGCTTGGCTCGCTCCGCGGCGCTCGACTATGCCTCCGAGCAGATCCTCGTCAACTGCGTGCTTCCAGGCGCCGTGCCCGGCAAGGTTCAGTTTCATCCCGACATGCAGGCACGCCTGAAGAAAGGAAAGCTCACGGGCCCCGGCACGGATGCAGAGCGACGCTTGCCGCTTGGATGGGGAGATCCCGCCGACATCGCGGCGGCGGTCTTGTACCTCGTGGGCCCGTCGGGCCGCTATATGACGGGCCAGTCGATTACGCTCGACGGCGGATTTCTGATTAGCTGAAGGCCCGCCAGGAAGCACAACTCTGAGCGACTACTCACACGGAGCATTCCATGTTTAGCGAAAACCCGATCGGCGCGCGCCTCGCGCAGATTTTCAATCTCACGGGAAAGACTGCCGTCGTTACCGGCTCTGCGCAAGGTCTAGGCCGCGAAACAGCGCGACTGCTTGCTGAGGCGGGCGCCAATGTCGTGATCGCCGACCTGAACCCGGATGTCGCGTCCGCAACTGCGGCGGATATCGAGGCAAACGGTGGCATTGTATTGCCATGCAAGGTGGACGTTGCGGACGAAGCTTCCGTCAAGGCGCTCTTTGCAGCCATCGATGCAAAATTCGGTGCCGTAGACATTCTCGTCAACAACGCTGCCCACCGTTCGAAGGCTGAGTTTTTCGAAATGTCTGTGGAGCAGTGGGACCAGATGCAGGACGTCACGCTACGTGGCACTTTTCTGTGTTGCCGCGAGGCGATTACGCGCATGAAGGAAAAGGGCGAAGGTGGCTCGATCGTCAACATCTCCTCCGTCGGTGCGCTTCGCCCGACGTTGTGGGGTGTCAACGCCCACTACGACGCCGCGAAGGCCGGCGTGGACAGCATTACGCGAACACTGGCCAGCGAATTTGCGGTCGATGGAATTCGCGTCAATTCGATCCTGCCTGGCGGTATGGCCAGCGAGGGCGGCAAAAACATCAGCACCACGTTCAGGATACGCGGGCCGATCGTGGGCGCTGGCCGCGTTCCTATGGGGCGAATGGCCGCCCCAATCGAAGTCGCCCAGAGTGTGTTCTTTCTCGCAAGCCCCGCAGCGAGCTACGTCACCGGCCAGATCATCGCTGTGGACGGCGGCTTCACGGTCAGCTAGGCAACCGCCGCAACGATGTGCGCGCAGCAGTAAAAACTTAGGATACTGAAATGCCAAGGATTACGTTCATCGAGCATGACGACACGGAGCATACCGTCGAGGCGAATGCCGGCCAGTCGTTGATGCAGGCAGCCATCGAAAACTCGGTGCCTGGCATCCTCGCCGATTGCGGGGGCTACTGCAATTGCGCGACATGTCACTGCTATGTCGACGACATGTGGGCCGCAAGGATTCCACCCGCGAAGCACGCCGAACTGGATATGCTGAGCGGCGCCATCGATGCGAATAGCAACAGCCGGCTCGGTTGCCAGATTCGGGTGACCAATGAACTCGACGGATTAGTCGTGCGGTTACCCGCTTCGCAAACCTGATCAAAGCAACCGGTGAACACTCGTTCGCGGAGAACTCACATGTCCCATATCGCTGTCCCTCTCGTACCGGTTCCCGATCATGTACCTCAAGAACTCGTCGTAGACTGGGATTTCAGCAAGCCTCCCGGCGGCGAAGCCGACATTGTCGGCGCGTGGAAGCGCCTTCACGATGGTCCGGACATTGTCTGGACGCCGTACAACGGCGGTCACTGGATCCTCACACGAGCGGCGGATATCGAATTTGCGCAGCGCAATCACGACCCGTTCTCGATGCACGAGATCACGCTTCCCGCCAGCACGACGATGCAGATCTTGCCTCTGTCGGCCGACCCTCCCGAGCACGCAGATTATCGTGCGCTGATCAACCGCTTCTTCGCGCCGAAGGTTATTCGTGACATGGAGGGCGAAATCCGGGAACTGGCGGTCTTGCTTATCGAAGGTTTAAAGAAGAAAGGCCGTTGCGAATTCATGTCCGATTTTGCAATGAAGTTCCCGATCACCATCTTCATGCGACTCGTGAATCTCCCGCTCACCGATCTGGACGACCTGCTTGCGTGGACCGAGGCAAGCGTTCGAGCGAATGACCCAGAGCGTCGTGAGTGGTCGCAGCGCATGCTGTTCGGCTACCTTGAGAATATCATTCGCGATCGCCAAAAGGAGCCGGGAGCGGATCTGATCAGTGCAATCGTGAATGGAACGGTATTCGGACGACCTCTCACTGAGCAGGAAATACGCGGCATGATGGTCAACGTCATCTTTGGCGGACTCGACACTGTCGCGTCGACCATGGGTTTTGCCGTGCTCTATCTCGCGCGCAACCCAGCACATCGTCGCCAACTGGCGGAGCACCCGGAATTGGTGGGCAACGCCGTCGAGGAACTGCTGCGCATGTTTGCACCATCCAGCACAGGCCGTGTGATGACTCGCGACTTCGAATATAAGGGTGTCCGCTTCAAGGCGGGAGACCGGGTGTACGTCCGCCCACTGTTGCATGGCATGGATGAACGCAAGTTCCAGTGCCCAATGCATGCCGATTTCGCGCGCGCGAATGCATCCCAACATGCAGCCTTTGGCAACGGCCCCCATCGCTGTGCAGGGGCGCTGCTGGCCCGAAACGAGATTCGCGTTTTCCTTGAGGAATGGTTCCGGCGCATTCCCGATTTCGAACTTGATCCCGCAGGGCAGATTGGCTTTGAAGGGGGAATGGTAAATTGTGTGACACGCGTGCCGCTCGTTTGGAACTCCGATGTCCACCAGCTCAGCGCATAACGTTCGGAGTAGCCATATGGCGCTACGCCGTCATGCCACCTCGGCCATCTCCAGCCTGTTCGCCAGCGCGTCGCGGATCAGCGCGACCGGCCGCACGAGACGCCCCGGCAGCGCCCCGTGTACGAGCCAGACATTCAGGCCCGAGCGGAAGTCGGTCGCGTCGATGATCTGCAACTGGTCGCGCAGCGGGCTGCGCGCGAGCGCCTGCGGCGCGGCGAGCCCGACGCCCATGCCGCGCGCGACCAGCGAAAGCTGCAGTTCCGAACCGAAGGCCTCGACCGCGACGTTGAACGGCAGACCCGCCATGCCCATGGCCCGGCTCAGCGCCGAGCGCATCCCGCAGCCGTCCTGATTCAGTACCCACGGATGGTGCGCGAGCGCCGCGAGCGTGGTGGGCTCGTCGGGCAAACCAAACGAGCGCGCCGCGACCACGAGGGTCGGCGTGTAGCCGAGTTGGGTCGCGACCACGCCCTCCGGCGGCATCACCGCGGCGGGCAGCAGAATCACGGCCGCATCGAGCCGTGCGCGCTCGACCTCGTCGAGCAGGCCTGGCGACCAGCCCGCCCTCACGCGCAGCGTCAGCTTGGGAAACTCGCCGCGCAATTGATCGACGGGCTGTTCGAGCGCCAGTTCCGAGAGAAACGGCGGCACACCGAGCTTGAGCTCGCCGACCGGCTCGCTCTCCGGCGAGGCGACCGACATCAGGTCGTCGACCGCACGCAGGACCGAGCGCGCGAGGCCGTATACCTCGTTACCCGCGGCCGTGGGTTTGAGGGGCTTGCTCTGGCGATCCAGAAGCTCGATGCCGAGCGTCGTCTCAAGGTTTTGCACGCGGCGCGTGAGGCCCGGCTGCGTCAGGAACAGCCGCTCCGACGCCCGCACGAGCGAGCCGCTTTCGACCACCGCCACGAAGGCTTCCAGATCTCGAGTGTTCACAACGACTCCGCATAAAGATTATTGTGATAATTCAATTGTCGCATAACGTAACAATCCCTACGATACCTGGACCTGCCACGTTGCGGAGCCAATCGATGGAGCACCCTGCTGAAACCTGTACGCGTCCGATGGCGCGCGAGGCCGCCCCCACGAGCCACGCCAATCAGGCGACGCACACCACCCTCACCCTACCGATGACGCTATTCTTCGCCGCCGCAGTCGGCGTAATCGTCGTCAATCTGTCTGCGGCCCAGCCACTCGCCGGGCTCGTGAGCCATTCGCTGCGTTTGCGCCCGGAATTCGTCGGCGCGGTCGCCATGCTGCCGCAGCTCGGCTACGCTGCCGGTCTGCTGCTGCTCGTTCCGCTCTGCGATTTGCTGGAAAACCGGCGCCTGATTTTCCGCACGCTGCTTGCGTGCTCGGTCTTTCTGGCCCTCGCGGCACTGGCGCGCTCGGGCCCGCTCTTTCTCGCCGCGGCATTCCTCGCGGGCGCGACCTCCAGCGTGATCCAGATGCTCGTGCCGATGGCCGCCTCGATGGCGCCTGAAAGCCAGCGCGGGCGGGCCGTCGGCAACGTGATGAGCGGCCTGATGCTGGGCATCCTGCTCTCACGGCCGCTCGCGAGCCTGATTGCGGGAACGCTGGGCTGGCGTGCGTTCTACGGCATCGAAGCGGGGGCGGATGCCCTGCTCGCCGTGGTCCTCTTTCTGCGCACGCCGCGCCGCATGCCGAGCGTGACGGCGCGCTACGCCGATCTGCTTTATTCGCTCTGGACGTTGCTGCGCACCGAGCGGGTTCTGCGGCGCAGCGCCTTCCTCGCGGCACTTGCACTAGGTGCCTTCTCGGCGTTCTGGACCGCCGTCGCGCTGCTGCTGTCGCAGCCGCCGTTTTCGCTCGGCATGAACGGCATTGCGGCGTTCGCGCTAGCGGGCGCGAGCGGCGCGATCGTCACGCCGCTCGCGGGCCGGCTGGGCGATCACGGCGTGGGGCGCGCGGTTCAATACGCCGCGCACGCGACGATGCTCGGCGCAGTCCTGCTGTTAGGCGTGGCGGGCGCGGGCTGGGGCGGTTTTGCACCCGCCGCGCATCCCGCGCTGGCGCTCGGCCTGCTCGTCGTGGGCGCGGCTGCGCTCGATGCCGGCGTCATCGCCGACCAGACGCTCGGGCGGCGCGCGATCAACCTGCTCAATCCCGCCGCGCGCGGCCGGCTCAATGCGATTTTCGTGGGGATGTTCTTCATCGGCGGCGCCGCGGGCGCGCTCATGGCCGGCGCGGCGTGGGCCACGGCGCGCTGGAGCGGCGTGTGCCTCGTTGCCCTCGGCTTCACGGTTGCGGTCATCGCGCTGGGCTTCGTTTATCGCGCGTCGCCGGCTTCTGCCCGCTAGCGGCCTGCCTGGCAGGTGGTCCAACGAAAAAGCCGCGGCTGATCCGGCCGCGGCTTTCCTGTGCCTGTGTCAAACCGTCATGCGCGCAGCGATACGCTCACGTCTGCTGATCCGACCCATCCGCGGGTTGCGCGGTGTTGTCGTCGGCGGGCTTTTCGTCTTCCTTCTTCTCGACTAGCTGCTCGACTTCCTTGGCGCCCTCGAAACCGGCAACCGCGGCGGCGGCCTTGGTCAGAAAGCCTGCGTTCGGATCGAGCTTCTCGGCGCCTTCCACAGCGGCAACCGCACCGGCAATTTCACCCACCTTGTCCAGAATGCCCATTTCATCCCTCCAGTTGAAACCCGCTCCGGGCTGACGAGGCGATGTCTCGCCTCCCGTGCGCCGCACCTTCCATCCAGCGAGCGCGCCGCTTCATTGTGTGCCTGCTCGATGGCCGTATCAATCACTAACTCATTAATCTGACAATAATTAACGATGTGATACACGAACATATATTGCGATGCGTCAATTGTTTGACTATAGTGAGGTTGTCTCCTCCATGTCTCCATTGGCATGGTTCAAGCCCGCATTCGCTGCGGGCTTTTCTTTTTCCCGCCCCGCATTCTCGTGGCACGCCGGATCACCTCTGGCCTGCTGGCCGCGGCCAGGCTCGCGCCTTCCGCTGGCATAATCGTCCCTTCGCCGTTTTCCAGCCCTCTTTGATCTCGCCGCTGCAATGAATCTGCATACCTGGTGGCTGTTCCTCGTCACCGTCTTCGTCGTCTGCGCCATCCCCGGTCCCAACATGTTGCTCATCATGTCGCACGGCGCGCAGTACGGACTGCGCCGCACGAGCGCGACCATGGCCGGCTGCCTTTCCGCACTGGTTCTGATGCTCGCCGTTTCGGCGGCCGGGCTCGGCGTGTTCCTGCAAGCGTGGCCGACCATGTTCAACGCGCTGCGCTTCATAGGCGCCGCGTACCTCGTCTACCTGGGCGTCAAGGCGTGGGGCGCACCCGTGCCCGAGGCCGCCGCCGATGTTGCAGAACGTGTGGCCGCGCGCCCCGTGCGCTCGCCGCTCGCGCTCTATCGCAACGGCTTTCTCGTCGGCGGCAGCAACCCGAAGGCGATCCTCTTCGCGGCGGCGCTCCTGCCGCAGTTCATCGACGCGACCCGGCCGGTGCTGCCGCAGTTCGGCGTGCTCGTTGCAACCTTCGCCGTGTGCGAAGTGAGCTGGTATCTCGTCTACGCGGGTTTCGGCACGCGCATCGGCGCGACGCTCAAGAGCCGCCGTGTGGCAAAGGCGTTCAACCGCGTGACGGGCGGGGTGTTCGTCGGGTTTGGCGCGATGATGGCATTGATTCGGCAGTAGGGCTCGCGGGGCGGCGCGATGGTCTTGGCGCGCTTTCCCGAATGCAGGCACCAGGTCGACCGGCCAGTAGTCGCTGGTCCGACCTGTGGAGATGAGTAACGCTTCCACTCACGCGCAAGTTAATCTGGACTACTACGGATAGGTGACTACCTGCTGCAGACCGAAGAGACTCGCACCGCACGTCGGCGAGGCCAGGGTTTTCCCACGTTATGCGAGTCTCGCATAGGGACATGCCACCTCCGCATCGTCCTTTTTTTGACCGCTTCTACCATCCGGTCTGACTCTGGTGTGACGCGGGGTCCATCCCGCTACCAATCGAATTCGGAGTCGTGGGATCGCCCGCTTTGTTCAGTTGAACCGCAACGTCGAAGTCGACGATGGCAAGAGCGGATTTGTCGCGTCGCTCGATCTCAATCCTGAGAAGGCCCGTTTGCTGACCCAACTGCTGATCGCCAATGGGATCACGTCGCCCGACCAGGTACAGGCAGCGTTTTCTGCGACTTACTGATCGCAACCGATGAGGATTGCGTCTGCATTGGGTCAGTGCGGGCGCAATTCGCGTCGACACCATCGCGGACCTTCGCCAGGTCAGACGCAGTCCTCGACGCGACCTGGTGCAACGGTACCGGCGTAAGATCGGAACTTCCCGAAAACGCCATTTCACGTCCCAGAAGGCGGGCCATACGTATGGAAATCAAGTGGGTCGAGGACTTCATCGCCCTTGCTCAATACCAGAGCTTTTCACGCGCAGCGGAGTTCCGCAATGTGACCCAGTCCGGGTTCAGCCGGCGCATTCAATCGCTGGAGCAATGGGTCGGGGCGGAACTGATCGATCGCAGCAGCTTCCCTCCCGTGCTGACGCCCGCAGGTCAACTCTTCCGCGAAGTCGCTGAAGATATCCTGAACAAACTCTTCGATACACGCGCCATCATCCGGACTGAAAAACGGATCGGCGGCAAGAGCCTCCAGATTGCCGCCGGCCACACCATCGCGCTGAATTTTCTGCCTGCGTGGCTCAAGGCGCTTTCCGCCCACTTCGGGGACGTGCGCGCGCGCGTGGTACCGGCCAATGTGCACGACTCGATCCTGTCGCTCGTGAATGGCAACTGCGAACTGATGTTCGCCTACCACCACCCTGAACTGCCCTTGCATCTCGATCCCGCGAGGTATGAGCATCTCACTGTGGGTATCGACACGCTCATGCCTGCCAGCAGGCCAAACCTGCGTTCCGCGCCGACGTATCGACTGCCCGGAACAGCAAAACAGCCATTGCCTCACATTTCATACACGGAAACGAGTTATTTCGGCCGCTGCCTTGCGGTGCTGCTCGCTCGAGCGCCCTCTGCGCCTTCCTTGTTGCTTCACTATGAATCGGACATGGCCGAGGTGCTCAAAAAAATGGTCATGGAAGGCGAAGGGATGGCATGGCTGCCAAAGAGCGCGATAGCCGCGGAACTGGATGCGGGCGAACTAGTCCCCGCAGGCCCGACGCACTGGAATCTGGATATCGAGTTGCGCGTCTACCGCGACGCTTCGAATCGCAGCGAGTTTCTCGATACGCTCTGGCAGCATCTTCGCGCAGTTCTACAGACCGGCGTCTAGGGTTTTCCCGCGTTATGCAAAATTCGCATATGCACATGCAACAACAGCATCATCGCTTACTTTGGCACCCCTAATATGCCTCCCAACGCTTGACCGAGGTCGCAGTCGATCTCGCTCCAGGCGTCTCTCAACACCGGTCATGTCTCGACCACCTTGTGTCACTCAAGGACAGACGGAAATGAAAAATCGCCTCACCGTTTATATTGCCGTTGGCATGATACTGGGCGTCATTGCGGGCTACGCGTGCCACGCCAGCACATCTGACCCGGCGACACTCAAAGCCATTGCAGGATACTTCTCGATCATCACGGACATCTTCCTGCGTCTCATCAAGATGATCATCGCGCCACTGGTATTCGTCACGCTGGTGTCCGGCCTCGCCGGCATGGACAGCGGCCAGGACGTCGGCCGCATCGGTTTGCGTTCGGTGGGCTGGTTCGTTTGCGCATCGCTGATTTCGCTTACGGTAGGCCTCGTCTTCGCCAATCTCCTGCAGCCGGGGGCCGGCCTGCACATGGTGGCGGGTACAGGTGAAGTCGATACCGGCCTGAATACCTCGGCGCTGAACTTCAGGGACGTCCTGACCCACGCCTTTCCGACCAGCCTGCTCGACGCCATGGCGCGTAACGATATCCTGCAGATCCTGGTCTTCTCTGTCTTCCTCGGCCTGGGTCTGAGCGCAACAAAGCGGGACGCGCGCGTCAAGGTCGTGATCGAGATCATTGAAGGCATGGTGCCCGTCATGCTGCGCGTGACGAACTACGTCATGCGTGCGGCGCCGTTCGGCGTGTTCGGTGCGATCGCTTCGGCGGTGACGCTGCGCGGCCTCGACGTCATCTACACGTATGGCAAGCTGATTGGCTCCTTCTATCTGGGGCTGGTCGTGCTGTGGGCGATCCTGGTTTTCGTCGGCTATCTGTTCCTCGGCCGTCGTGTCGGCGCGTTGCTCAAGGCAGTGCGTGAACCCGCGATGATCGCGTTTGCGACGGCGAGCAGCGAGGCGGCCTATCCGCGGCTGACCGAGCAGCTGGAGCGCTTTGGCGTCGACAAGAAAGTCGTCGGCTTCACGCTGCCGTTGGGCTATGCGTTCAATCTGGACGGCTCGATGATGTATCAGGCGTTTGCGGCCATCTTTATCGCCCAGGCGTTCGGGGTCGACATGCCGATCTCGCAGCAATTCTTCATGCTGCTCGTACTGATGCTCAGCAGCAAGGGCATGGCCAGCGTTCCGCGGGGCTCGGTGGTGGTGGTTGCGGCAGTGGCGCCGATGTTCCATTTGCCGGTCGAAGGGGTCGCCATGGTGCTTGCGATCGACCAGATCCTCGACATGGGCCGCACGATGACCAATGTAATCGGCAACAGCGTGGCGACCGCCGTGATCGCGAAATGGGAAGGTGCGCGCGAGAGCAAGGCTTCCGACTTCATTGAGGATGGCGAACAGATTTTCGGTCCGGCGCAAGGTGGAGCGAAATGACTTCCGATGTCGCCGGTCACAAGCCCAAGTTCGGTATTGTCGGCGGCCTGGGGCCGCTGGCAAGCGCAGATGTCTTCTTCAAACTGGTGAAGGCGACGCCCGCATCGACTGATGCCGAGCACTTCGACGCAATCTTTCAGCAGTCGCCTTTTCCCAACTCGGGCTCCGGAAGCACCGCGACGACGGAACGCAAGCTCTATATCTTCGAGATGATCCGGGACTTCGAGAAGCGCGGCGTAACAACGGTCGTGCTGCCGTGCTTTCTCAGTCACACCTTCATCGACGAACTGCGCGCGAACACGCGCTTGCAGATCGTGGACATGATCGAGGCGGTTCGCAGCCATGTTCGGCGCAAGTTCCCGGGCGCAAGCCGTATCGGCATACTCGCCTCCGACTACACGCGGGAAAAGCGCTTGTTTGAACGGTACTTTGCGCCCCGCGAGTTCGAAGTCATCCACCCCCGATGCCACGAAGAATTCGATCCGGTCACGGAAGCGGTATATGGATCGGACGGCATCAAGAGTGGCAACCTGCGCGGGCGTCCGGTCGAACTGCTGCGCGAGGCTTGCCGCGATCTGATCGCGCAAGGCGCCCAGGTGATCGTGCCCGGCATGACGGAAATCGCCCTGGTCGCGGACGAAATCGGCCCGCTGGGCGTACCGCTCGTCGATGCCAACCTCGCGTACGCGCAGTACGTCGTCTCTGGCGGTTACGGTTCGCCGTCGCACGCCTTCAAGGTTGGGGTCGTGGGCGGCGTGGGCCCCGCGGCGACGGTCGATTTTCTGCAGAAGATTGTCCGCAATACACGCGCCACGCGCGACCAGGACCACATCAAGCTGCTGGTCGAACAAAACCCGCAGATTCCGGATCGCACCGATAATCTGATTGGCGACGGCGCGGACCCAACGGTCTCGCTGTACGCGACGTGCAAGCGGCTCGAAGACGGCGGCGCGGACATCATCGCGATTCCGTGCAACACCGCGCATGCATTCGTCGAGCGGATCCAGCCGTACCTCAACATTCCGATTGTGAACATGTTGACGGTCACGGTTGGCTATCTGCGCACGACGTATCCGGCGCTTCGTGATGTCGGTGTGCTAGCGACATCGGGCACGATCGAGAGCGGGGTCTATCGAAAGGCGCTGGAATCGCAGGATCTTCGTCAGGTCGTGCCCTCCCCTGCGCTACAGGAGCGCGTGATGGAAGCCATCTACGGCAAACATGGCGTCAAGGCGGGATTGACGACGGGGCAGTGTCAGGAGGACATCGCCGCCGCGATGGAAGGACTGATTGCCGAAGGCGTTGAAGTCGTCGTCCTTGGGTGCACCGAACTCCCGCTCCTTTTGACCGGGAGTGAATTCGTGGGCAGCGGCGGCGCGCGCGTCAGGCTGGTTGATCCCACCGACGTTCTCGCGCGACGATGCATCGCGTACGCATTGTCGGCCGACGCGACCCTCGCTTGACCCGAATACTCTCCAACGGAGCAAAGCAATGTCCAATCGTTCTGAACGCATCGAACACGATCTTCTCGGCGACCTCGCCGTGCCCAATGAAGTCTATTACGGAGTCCATACGCTTCGTGCGCTCGCCAATTTCCCGATTACCGGCATTCCAATCTCGACTTATCCGAATCTGGTCAACGCCCTGGCGTTTGTGAAAGAAGCCGCGGCGATTGCGAACTGCGAGTTACGGCTGCTCCCCGAGCACAAGATGAAGGCCATCGTTCACGCGTGCCAGCAGATTCGTGAGGGGGTTGCGCACGACCAATTCGTCGTCGACGTGATTCAGGGCGGCGCCGGCACGTCGACCAACATGAACGCGAACGAGGTGATCGCCAATCTCGCGCTCGAACATCTTGGCCACGAACGAGGAGACTACGCGGTACTGCACCCAAACGAAGATGTGAATCTGGGGCAAAGCACCAACGACGTTTACCCGACTGCACTGAAAATCGCCACGTATATGGGCATCGCGCAACTGGTCGATGCGATGGGTGTCCTGCGCGCGTCGTTCGAACGGAAGGCAGTGGAGTTTCACGACGATCTGAAGATGGGGCGAACCCAGTTGCAGGACGCGGTCCCCATGACCCTGGGACAAGAGTTCAGCACCTTTGCGGTCATGCTCGAAGAAGATCAGGAACGTCTGCGGGAAGCGTCGAAACTGATTTGCGAAATCAACCTGGGCGCCACGGCGATCGGCACGGGCATCAATACGTCGCCCGACTATGCGCCGCTCGTCTGCCGCCATTTGGCCAGTGTCACCGGTATCCCTGTGACGACGTCGCCCAATCTCGTGGAGGCGACGCAGGACGTCGGCTCGTTCGTGCAACTGTCGGGCGTGCTCAAGCGCGTGGCGGTCAAGCTCTCGAAGACCTGCAATGACCTTCGCCTGCTTTCGAGCGGCCCGCGCGCAGGCCTTGGTGAAATCAACCTGCCGCCGGTTCAGGCGGGCTCCAGCATCATGCCGGGCAAGGTCAATCCGGTCATTCCGGAGGTCGTGAACCAGATCGCATTCGAAGTCATCGGCAATGACGTGACGGTCAGCTTTGCTGCGGAGGCCGGTCAATTGCAGTTGAATGCGTTCGAGCCGGTCATTGCGCACAGCCTGTTCAAGAGCGTTGCGCACCTGCGTGCGGGATGTCTGACCCTGGCATCGAGGTGTGTCGACGGGATCACGGCCAATCGCGAGCGGCTTCGTTCGCTCGTTGAAAATTCCATCGGCATCGTGACTGCGCTGAATCCGTACATCGGCTATGCGAATGCGACCCAGGTAGCCCAGGAAGCGCTCGTATCGGGAAGGAGCGTCGCCGATATTGTCATCGAGAGAGGCTTGCTCACGCGGGCGCAACTCGAAGACATTCTCAAGCCCACGATGCTGACGCAGCCGAGGCATCACCTGCCGCTTGCGTAGTTAGCGTACGCCGCCAGGCGAACACCGCCAGCGTATTCTAGTTGCGGCCTTGCGTACGGTAGAGTTCGTTGGCGCGCGTAAGATGGGCGCGCATCGCCGCCTCGGCGGCGTCGCCGTCACGGGCGGCGATCGCATCGACGATGCGTTGATGCTCGGTGAGTGTGAGTTCCTCGACGCCCGGCGCGCGCACGAGCGGCTGGTAGTATTCGCCCGCCCAGCGGAACAGCGACTCCACGATCGAGGGAAAAATCGGGTTGCCGCTGATCTTCGCAATTTCGCGGTGGAACGCCATGTCCCTCTCGATGAATTCCGCGAGATTGACCATGGACGCGCGATGCTGCGCCACGCTCAACTGAAGTCGCGCAACGTCTTCTTCCGTGGCCCGCTCGGCCGCCATGCGTGCGGTGCCGGTTTCGAGAAAAAGCCGCGCGTGCTTGAGGTGCTCGAGCATGTCCGGTTGGGTGCGCAGCAGATGCAGCGCGCCGCCAGCGATCTGGGCAATCAGGCGGTCTGCGGTCGGCACGACCACGCGGGCGCGCTCCCCATGCACGATCTCGACGATGCCGGAACGCTCCAGCGCCTGCAGTGCTTCGCGCACCGCCGGCCGCCCGACGCCGTATATCTCCATCAGCTCGCGCTCGGACGGTAACTGCGCGCCGGGCGCGATCTCGCCCGCACGAATGCGTTCCATGAGTCGATCGACGACTTCCTGATATAGCTTGCGACGTGGAATGATCTCGCCCATTGCAGTGGTACTGTAAACGTCTGGTGTAATGACAATACCACACCACGCCGCCGGCCACCACGTCACCGCTGGATCACTCCTGCCCTTCGCGCACGGCACCAAAGAAGTCGGCCTGGCCGATCTGTCCGCCCTTGAGCACGATTTCGAGACCGTCGCGCGCAGCAGCGCTCGACCACGCTCTGCACAGCGGCGCACCGGGCGCCACGCCCGCCGTCACGCTGAGCGCGTCGATGCCCAGCGCGCCGGCGACCTCGCCCGAACTGTCACCACCCGCAACGACCACGCGCGTGACGCCGGTGCGATCGAGCATGCGCCGCATCACCGCCGCGAGCGCGCGGCCTACTTCGCGGGCGGCGTCCTGACGCGTGCGTCCGCAGCGCCGCGCGATCTCGTCGAAGCCGCGCACGACCAGGTCGTCCGGGCCCTCCGCGCTGTGGACGACGGCGCTGCTTCCGCTGATGATGGCTTGCGTAGCGGCACCTGCGGCCCGTTCGATTTCAGCGGGGCCCGCTTGCGGATCGAGGGCACGCGCGAGGTCGAGCCGATCCACGTGAAAACCGTGCTGGCGTGCCCAGCCAATCTGCGCCGCGGTGACCGGCGAACAACTGCCGCTCACCACGCCAATCGCATCGACCGGGCTCGCCGCGGGCAACGACGGCGCAGCGGGCAGCCAGCCTCGCGAGCGCCAGTACGCGGCAAGCGCGTACTGGAGGCCCGATGACGAAGCCGTGAACACCCCTTCGCCGCGCGCTTCCCAAACGAGGCGGCCCGCTTCTGCCAACGTTTCGTCGTCGAGCACATCGATCAGCACGACGGGGGTATCCTCCGCCGATAGCATGCCCACGCGTGAGGCACCGTCCCCGGCGCGCAACTGAAGCATGTCGATGAGTTCGATGCGGCGCGACGTCTGCCGCGCGAGATGGCGGCGTAGATCCGCTTCGTCCATCGGCGTCACGGGGTGGCGCGACATCGTCGGATGACGGTCGAGGCGATAGCCGACGCCATCGACGGCTGCGAAGAGGTTGCCGAACACTTGATAGCGTTTCAGGCGCGGTGCGCCGATCACCATCGGCGACCAGTTTCCCGGCATGTACTGCGTGCCGATGTCGACCGCGGCGCCAATCGAACCCACCTCGGGCGACGAATCGAACGTGGAACACACCTTGTACTGCAGCACCGGCGCGCCGAGCGCGGCGAGGCTCGCGAACGCTTGCGGCAGCGCTTCGCGCATCCACGCGGCACTGCGCCCGCGCGACGATCCCGCGATACCCACGCAGCGCGCCTCGGGAAAGCGCGCGAGCGCCTCGGGCGTTGGCGTGTCGAGAAACAGGATGGTGGGGATGCCCGCGGCCGTCATGGCCTCCATCGCATCGGTCGACCCCGTGAAGTCGTCGCCGTAATAGGCGAGAAGCAGGCCCTCGGGCAGGGATGCGTTGTTTGTTTCAGCCATCCCGTTGCTCACTTCCAGAAGCCGAGCGCCGCACGCAATGACGGATGCCTCTGCGCGTGCTGCTCCAGCGGTACGCCTTCGATGGCGGCGCACCAGGCTTCGCGCAACGCATCGACGCCTGCGGCCACACCCTGCGGGTGACCGAAAATGCCGCCGCCCGCCGTATGGATGAGATCGGCGCAGCCGAGTGCAGCGTAGGTATCGGCGGCCTGCAGGCCGGTCTGCCCCGAGCTGAAAACAGGCATGGCCGGCATGGGGGCGCTCGCCATCACCGGTGCGAGCACGGCGCGCGCCGCAGCGATCACGCTGTCGTCGGGTTCGCTGAACTTGTTGCGCAGGCCGTTCACGTGCATGTGGTCCGCTCCGGCGAGACGCCAGATCATCTGCCACGGCGCGTAGTCCCAACCGAGCGCCGGACTGCGCGAGAGGTAGCCCCAGCCCGCCCGATGCGCGTGGATGGGCAACTGCGAATGCCGCCGCAATTCATGCAGGCCCACGATACCCACGGAATTGAGCACGGCCATCACGCACGTTCCGCCATGCGCGAGCACGAGATCGTGACGCCGGCGCATCTGGTCGAGGTCGCCCGTGAGATTGAACGCCACCATCGCCTTCTTGCCGGTGCGATCGGCATGGTCGTTCACGACGCGCATTACGGCCTTCACGCGTTCGTCGAAGGGACAATGGGAGCCGTCGGCCTGTAGTTCGTCATCCTTGATAAAGTCGATGCCGCCCTCCACGAGCTCGCGCACCTGCTGCGCGGTTTCCTCGGGCGAAAGCCCCACGCTCGGCTTGATGATCGTGCCGATCAGCGGACCGTGCGCCACGCCCGTGAGCCGCCGCGTGCCTTCGATGCCGAACGCCGGCCCTGGATAGGCCGCCGCGAACGACTCAGGCAGTCGCAGCCCGGTGAGCCTCAGGCCCGACACCTGGCGCAGCTCGAACAGGTTGCCTGCAACGGTCGACATCAGGTTCGGCAGCGACGCGCCGAAATTCTCCATCGGCCACGAGAGTTCGAGCGTACAGCGCGTGTATGCGTCCGAGCGCATCCCGCCGGGCAGGCTCGGCGCGTCCACGGTTTCCAGCACGTCGAGGCGCTCGACCCGCGCGCCCGAGCGCGCCTTCAGCTCCGGTGTTTCGTTTGGCAGTGCGACGAAAGTGCCGCTCGACTGCTCTCCGGCGATGACGTCGGCGGCACGCCGCGGATCATCGCCGGTCTCCAGCCAGTAAGTCGCGTGAATACGTTCGGTCACGGTGCGATTCCTGTTTCGGGTCAGGTGATGCGGCGAATGCTCTCGGCGATCTCGGCGCGGTCGAATACGCCCTTCCAGTCGTCGCGCATGAGGCGCGGCTTGCCGAATTCGATCGCCTTGTTGCAGGCGTCGGAGAACGCGCCGGGTATCTCGTTGAAGATCACCGCGCTCAGGATGTTCATGTGGCCGAGCAGGAAGTCGCGCGCGGCTTCCCTGGGCACACCGCGCTGGATGGTCTCGTCCATCGCTTCGCGCATCACGTACAGCAGCGTCGCGCAGACCGTTTCGGAGAGACCCGGCTCGAGCATGGCCATCTGATCCACGCTCAGGCGATACGAGCGCAGAATCGGCGCGTAGATCGTTTTCGCCACATCCTCGCCGAGATCGAACGCCGAGTCTGGGCCCTGCATCAGCGCGCTCGTAATCGACTGCTTGGCGTATGCGCCGCCGAAATGATCGTGAAGCGACTTTTCATCGACATCGTAGTTAAAGATGATCGGATGGCACGGATGCGCAACGAAGTACGTGAGATCGGGCCGCTCCGGCAGATGGCCCGCAAACGGCGCGGCCGCGTCGAGCGTCATCACCATCGTGCCGGCCTTCAGCATGGGCGAGATTTCGTGGCTCAGCTTGCCGATCAGCGTATCGGGCACGGCGAGGATGACGACCTGCGCGCCGTCGAGCGCCGCTTCGACCGACACGCACTCTATGTTCAGTTCATCCTTGAGGCGCTTGCGCCCCGCTTCGCCGACTTCCACGTGCGCCACGCGATAGTCCGACTTCTGCAAGTTGCCCGAAAGGCGAAAGCCCATCTTTCCGCCGGCGCCAAAGAGCGCAATTTTCTCTTTCATGTTCATCCTCCTTGCCAGGTCCGTGAGTCCAGCTTCGATCAATTCGCGGCGAGCGCGTGCTCGCGCTCACGCGATGCGCGCGGCTCGCGGGCAAAGGCCAGCGCGAGCACGGCGCTCAGCAGCATCAAGGCGCCGACAACGAACATCGGCGCGTGGTAAGAGCCGGTTGCATCGTGCATGGCGCCCGTCACGTAAGGCGCGACGAAGCCCGCCACGTTGCCGACCGTGTTGATGAGCGCGATGCCCGCGGCCGCGCCCGCGCCCGAGAGCGAGCGGGCCGGCAGCGTCCAGAAGCACGGCAGCGCGGCGAACACGGCGCAGGCCGTCACCGTGATGACGGCAATGCTTGCTGCCGGCGACTTCATGTAGAGCGCGACCGGAATGCTCAGCGCGCCGAGCAGCGCGGGAATCCCGACGTGCCAGCCGCGCACGCCGCGACGCGTGGCGTCGCGGCTCCAGACGAAGAGCGCGATGGCGGCGGGCAGATACGGAATGGCCGTAATGAGCCCCTTCTGGAATACGTTGAAGTGCGTGCCGAACTGCCCTTCGAATCCGCCGATGATGGTCGGCAGGAAAAACGCGAGCGCATAAAGGCCGTAGACGAGCCCGAAGTACATCAGCGAAAACATCCACACGCGAGGGCTCAGCAGGGCCGCCCCCGCATGCGCGCCGTGACGCATCGCGCCCGCTTCTTTCGTGCGCGCCTCCGCTTCGAGTTCCGCGTTGAGCCACGCCTGTTCGTCGCGTGTGAGCCAGCGCGCCTGCGAGGGACGGTCGCTCAGATAGAACCATGCGATCACGCCCACCACGATGGCCGGCAAGGCCACGCCGATGAACATCACGCGCCACCCCGCGAGCCCGAACCACCCATGCGCCCCGATGAGCAGCGCGGCGAACGGCGCACCGATCACGATGGTGAGCGGCTGCGCGAGATAGAACAGCGCGAGGATATGGCTGCGATGGCGCTGCGGCACCCAGTTGCTGAGAAAGAGGATCGCGCCGGGGAAAAACCCCGCTTCCGCCACGCCCAGCAGGAACCGCAGCACATAGAGCGAGGTCGCGCTGTCGACCCACGCAAGCAGGAGCGCGACCACGCCCCACGTCACCATGATGCGCGCGAGCCAGCGGCGCGCGCCGTAGCGATGCAGCGCCAGGTTGCTCGGCACTTCGAGAAAGATGTAGCCGATGAAGAACACGCCCGCCGCGAATCCGAACTGCGCCGCGTCGAGACCGAGGTCGTGCGCCATGCCGTTCGGGCCGGCAAACGAGATCGCGGTGCGGTCAAGGAAGTTGATGAAGAACATCAAGGCGACGAACGGCACGAGGCGCAGCGAGACCTTGCGGATCGTCGGACGTTCGAAAGCGGATTCGGCTTTACCTGAAACGGCTTGCATGCGTTTGCTCCCGCGAGTGATCCGATGTTGATTAACAGATCATATGTGCTGGTATGATGAGTAGACCATCTTGCCGGAACGACTACACCTGGTATTTCCACCGACATGCCTGTACGCCGCGGCGCTTATGCGCCGCGGACGCTACGTCAACACCGCGCGCGAAGAGGCGAACACACAGGCAAACGGCCGCAGCGTCACCGCAACACCGGGCGACAGCGTCCATGGCCCGGGTGCGTCGGCCCCCCCGCCCAACGTGCATTCGTCGAGGCTCGTCGCCTGCAGCGATGTGGGTATCGCCTCGTCGAATTCGAGCTGAACCTCGCGTGGCTCGCTCGTCAGATTGGCCAGCACGAGTTCGATCGCGCCGTCGGCGTGGCGTCCTGCGAGGCACGCGATACGGGCGACATGGCCGCTTCGCGTGACGTGCAGGCGCGACGCTCCCGCCATACGAGCCAATGCCTTCGCGACATCGAGAACCGGATAGCGCGCGGGCGTGTGGCCTTCCACATCGGCAAGCCCGCGCGGCCCTGTCAAGGCACCGAGCGTGAGCGTTTCGATTCCCGCGCCTTCGAGCGCGGCCGCATATCCGGCGAGCCAGGCGGCACCGAATAACGCGCGCTGGCGCGGATCGTTGGCGGCCATGGCCACGCGTTCGCCTCCGGGATTCGGCATCACGCGCGAACCGTATGGGTTCTGTCGCATGCCGATCGAGACCGGCCCGATCGCGTAGGGCTGCCCACCGATCAGCGCGCGGCAAGAGCGTGTGATGTGGCGAATGGTCTCGAGCGTCTGCATCACGCTGCGGTCGTCGGCGGCGTGCACGATGGGACACGTCGCGTGGGTAACCCAGTCGACCAGGTCGAGCGGCGGCCGCTTGCGGTTCAGCTCCGTGAAGTAGCTCAGCATGCCGCCGCCAAGGCGTAGCCTGGGGAACGCACGGCGCGCCTCGCGATAGACTTCGTCGAGCGCGGGACACGGCAGGCTCACGCTGCCCGGCGGGTTCGACTGCCGATGCACGGCCGGGCTCACCACGATGCCCGTCAAGGCGAGGCCCGCCTGGTCGATCTGGGCGGCGAGGCACGAGAGTTCCACATGCGGCGCCTCGATACCGGGCAAGGCAAACTCCAGCACGGCTGCCACGCCGCTTTCGCGCTGCAACTGTGCAAAGCGTCCAAGCTCGGCCACGCCATCGCCCGCAAGCGGGTCGTAGCTCAGCGTCAATTGCTGCGGCCCGAGTTCTGCAAGCAACACGAGATTCGCGAGCGCCGCTGCGGCATCGTGTGTGGCAATGGCTACGCCGATCGCCGGCATGGTTTCGTGCTGCCCGAGATTGCCAGAAGCGATTTCGATCTTGTCGGCACGCGCCTCTCGTGTGGCTTCTGCTTTCCCCGTCGCCTGACGCGTACCGGCCACGCTTAGCGTCACCGTCTGCGCGAACGCTGCGCCCTTTTCCAGCGTATAGGGCCACGGCAGTTCAAGCGGGCGTGAATAGGTCTTGAACGAAGCATCGGACCAGTTGCGCTGGTCTTCCATCTCGAACACGTCGCCCGTGAAGGTGCAACGCACCGTCAATCCATTCGACAGATCATGTTCGATTGCCGCGATGTCCTTGAAGGGCTGCCACGGATCGATCAGTGCCGGGAAGGCCGCGCTTTCACGACTGCCGTCGCCGTGCTCCACGCGCGCGGGCGCACCGGCTACGCCGTCGATGGGATGGAGCACGCAAAATCCGCAGCGGGCCGCCAGAAAATCGGCATGCGCGGTGACGTCACAACGAAACGTGAGGGCGCCGTTGGCTGAACACGCCATGGCAAGCGCATAGCTGAGTGCGTGTCCTTCCGGATTCGCACAGCGCGCGTCGTACGCAACGTGAAAGCCGCCCGCCGTCTCTTCGACATCGATGCGTTCGATGTCGGGGCGGCACGTGCCCCAGTCCTTGTCCCGCACGAGAAATGACACGGCGCGTATGACTTCGGTGCCTTGATAGCGGATGTCATGCAATGCGCCGTCGATCAGCCACGCCGACCACGGTCCCGCTTCGAGGCGGCGCCCCGGGGTCACCGGCTGCTGCGTGCCGTAGTAGATCGCGTTGCTCATACCATTGCTCATGACGCCGCCTCTCCCGGCACGACGCTGCGCCGCTCGCGCGCCGAAAGATACGTGGCCTCCACAAGCTCCAGCGTGCGCAGATTATCGCTACCGCTCGTGGCCGGCTCGACGCCGCGCCGCAGGCAATCCACCCAGTGCGACTGGATGCTGAACACGCTGCCCTGGATCGCCACCCAGGGCTCGCTCGTCCACGAGAGCGCACGCGGTGCGACGTTGCGCAGCTCGGAACCTGCTCGCGTGTGGATCTGCAGCTGGTAGTCGGCAAAGAGCCGCAGAGAACCCTCGGCGCCGTCGACTTCGATGAGCGTCTGCGGAAAGAGCTCGCGCGGCAACCGCGTCGCGTAGCTGCAATCCACCACGCTGCTCATGCCGTTTTCATGCGCGAGCAGGATCGTCGCGACGTCCTCGCCGCGAATCGAGGGATTCACGCGCGCGGTCGTGGCGCTCACGCGCGCCACGTCGCCGAACAGGAAGCGCGCGACGTCGAGAATGTGGATGCCGAGATCTTCGACGATAAAGCGCTCGCCCTGCGCCAGATAGGGCTGGCCGCTAAACACATCGTATGCCGAACGAAACGACACGCGCCCCCAGAACGGCTGCCCGATCGCCCCCTCGCGCAGCACCCTTCCCACGGCCTGGATCGCGCTCTGCCAGCGAAAGTTTTCGTGAACCATCAGTGGCACGCCGGCCTCGTGGCACGTTTGAACCATAGCGCGCGCATCGGTGAGCGAGGAAGCGAACGGCTTCTGGCAAATCGTCGCCACGCCGGCCGCCGCCGCAAGCTCCACGAGCGCGCGGTGACTCGGCACGGTGGTCGCGATATCGACGAAATCGAGCCGCTCTTCACGCAGCATCGTGGCCGCGTCCGTGTAACGCCGTTCGATGCCAAACCTGTCGCCGACTTCGTCGAGGCGCGTACGGTTCGCGTCACACAGCGCGACGATCCGTGCGCCGTCGATGTCCTGCCACGCATGCAGATGATTGAGCGAGAAGAATCCGCAGCCGATCAACGCGCCCTTCAATTGCGCCGGTGCCGCACTCGTGATCACACTCATCGGTCACGCCCCCGTTGCGGCCTGCTTTTGCAGCGCAAAGCGCTGCTGCGCGCGCCGCTGGATCTGGTCGACGACCACCGCCGCCACGATGACGACGCCCTTGATCACCGTTTGCCAGAACGAACTGACACCCATCATCACGAGCCCGTCCGAAAGCATGCCGATCACGAACGCACCGACGATGGTGCCGCCGATCTTGCCGCGTCCGCCCGACATCGACGTGCCGCCCAGCACGGCCGCCGCGATCGCGTTGAGTTCGAATGTCTCGCCGCTCATGGGGTGCGAAGCGACGAGTTCGGAAGAAATGATCAACCCGACGATCGCCGCGCAGAAACCGGAAAACATATAGACGAACATCTTCACGCGATTCACGCGCACGCCCGAGAGCTGGGCGGCGCGCTCGTTGGCGCCAACCGCGTAGATCTGCCGGCCGAGCGGCGTGCGCGCGGCAATGTACGCGGCGACCACGCCCACCACGACCAGCAACCATACCGTGAGCGGAATGCCGAGTATCGTCGCGCTGCCGAGAACCGGAAAGCCGCTGGTACCGTAGGCGGGATTGCCCGTGAGGTTCGGGAAGGTCTCGCCGCCCGAGGACAGCAACGCTGCGCCTCGCGCGATATAGAGCGTGCCGAGCGTCGCGATGAACGGCGCGACGTTCAGCCGGGTGATGAGCAAGCCGTTGATCGCGCCTACCAGCACGCCCACGATCAGCGCCACGACGATCACGGCGGGCACGCTCAGAAAGAGCGTGTACTCGCTGCCGATGGGAATGCCCTTGAGGATGAGCCCGCCCGCCACCATGCCCGTGAGCCCCACGACCGAGCCCACCGAAAGGTCGATGCCGCCCGCCACGATCACGAACGTCATGCCGATCGCGAGAAAGGCGTTGAGCGCGACGTGCCGCGACATGATGAGCAGGTTCTCGATGCTCAGAAAGTTATGGGCGGCGAACGAAAAGAAAACCACGACCGCGAACAATGCGATGAACGTACGCAGCTTCAGCAGCAGGAGCAGCGGCGCCTCGCTGAAGCTCGCTCCGGGTGCCGTGCTCTTGATGGCCAGCGACATGAATGCTCTCCAGATGAATGCAGGCTAAACGTTGGAACCGTGACGACCGTTGAACGCGCTTGCTCAAGCCGCCTGTTCGTGCGCAGCATGGGTGGCATGCGCCGTCCTGTGCCCGACTGCGGAGGCGGCGACGAGCGCGTCCTGCGTAGCGTCGGCGGCATCGAATTCAGCAGTGACACGGCCGTTCGACATCACGAGAATGCGATCGGACAAGGCCATCACCTCTTCGAGATCGGACGTCACGAACAGCACGCCCAGTCCCCGGCCGGCCAGGTCGCGCATGACCTTGAAAATGTCCGCCTTCGCGCCGACGTCGATGCCGCGGCTGGGCTCGTCCATCAGCAGCACTTTTGGCGTGGTCATCAGCGCACGCGCGATGACCACCTTCTGCTGGTTGCCGCCGGAGAGCGAACTGACCGGCAGCCGCCAATCGGCGACCTTGATCGCGAGGTTGCGAATGTAATCGAGCACCGAGCGCTGCTCGCGCCGCGGATCGATGTGGAAACCTCGCGCATGTGCCGCGAGACTCGAGAGCGTCATGTTCTCGGCAATCGACATGATGGGCAGCAGCGCGTCGGCCTTGCGGTCCTCTGGAATGAGCGCAAGGCCCTGCACGACGCGTCCCGCGATCGGCTTGCCGTCGAGCGCCTTGCCGTCGAGCACCACGCTGCCGGTTGCGTGCGCATGCACGCCCAGAATGCATTCGAACAGTTCGGAGCGCCCCGCCCCCATCAGTCCGTAGATGCCGACGATCTCGCCCGCGTGAAGCGACAGCGAGACGTGATCCACGAGCAAGCCGCTGCCCTTGCGCGGCAGCGTGACGTCGCGCAGCGTCAGCACCTCGGCGCCGCGCGTGTGGCCGACGGGGCGCGAAAAGTCCTTCGTTTCGCGGCCCACCATTTGCCGCACGATCCACGGCACGTCGATCTGCGCCATCGGCTGATGGCCCGTGATGAGGCCGTCGCGCAGCACCGTGATGTAGTCGCCGATCCTGACCAGTTCTTCGAGCCGGTGCGAGATGTAGACGATCGACACGCCCTGCGCCTTCAGCTCCGCAATCACGCGAAACAGCACGGCCACTTCCGCCGCGCTGAGCGCCGAGGTGGGTTCGTCGAGGATCAGCACGCGCGCATCGTGGGCGAGCGCCTTCGCGATCTCCACGAGCTGCTGCTGCCCGATGCGCAGATCCTCGACCAGCGTGTCGGGGCTGAGGTCGAGTTCGAGCCGCGCGAGCAACTCGCGCACTTTCTCGCGCTGTGCGTCGGCGTCGATATCGATGCCGACACGCGTGATTTCGTGCGCGATGAAGATGTTCTCGGCGATCGTGAGGTTCGGAAACAGGTTGAGTTCCTGAAAGACGATGCCGATGCCGAGGCGCAGCGCCTCTGCGCTGCTAGCCGGTGCGACAGGCTTGCCGTCCAGCACGAGCTTCCCGCTGGTCGGCTGCTCCGCGCCCGCGATGATCTTCATGAGCGTGGATTTTCCCGCGCCGTTCTCGCCCACGAGCACATTGACTGCGCCCCGTCGCACCGAGAAGTTCACACCCTTCAGTGCAACCGTGCCGGGATAGACCTTGGTGACGTCCTCGACCTGGAGGATTACGTCGGCATTGCTGGCATCGGTCATGACTTGCCCCCGACCGTGACCGCGAGCGGTACGATCTCCGGCTGGTCGCTCGACGAGTCGTACGAGAACGCACCCGTCACCGTAATCGGCTTGCCTTTGAGATCGTTGCGCGGCAGCGGCTTCATGACGTGATTCGCCGCGTACGCATTGAGCGCCGTGCCAAACTGCGCATACTCGATCTGGTTGCGGAAATTGCTGAACGAAATGAAATCGAGCGAATCGCGCAGCGTGGTCCCGAGCACCGTCGGACCGATGTCGACAATCACGGTGGCCTGCCCGCTGCCATCAACGTCCACGCCCACGGTGCCCTGACTCGACTGTGTGTCCACGTCCACGATCGTGCCGTGCAGCGTGGTCGGAAAGTTCCACGGCGCGCCATCGTCCTTGCCGCGGTAGCCGTACTTGTGGCCGGCGGCGTCGGGGTCCGCCTTGATGGCATCGCGCAGCGTCCGATAGTCCACTGCGCGCTTTTCGATGTCGGGCACGATCTTCGCATTCCACATCGACGCCACCATGGCGTTCGGGTCGTAGCCCGCCGACGCATAGTTGTCGTGCGATCCACCCGAGCCCTGCAGGTCACTGTTCTTCACCAGCTTGCAGCCGTGCAGCGCACCGCTCGCCACCACGGCAATGACCGCGTACCGAAGCACTCCCATGCATAACCCCATCTGGTTACGGATGTCGTTGCGGAGCGCGCCGCGCCCCGCTCGTGCAATGCTTGTGCTACCGATGCGCGCCTTAACGCAAGGCGAACATGTCGAGCTTGCTAGCGTTCGTCTTCGTGATGAGCGAGCAGTTGATGAGCTGCTTTTCGGGCTTGCCCGTCGCGCCGGTCTTCAGATACTTGTCGGCCTGATCGACCGCGTCGTTGGCCGCTTCGGCCGCTGGCTGCAACACCGTCGCGCGGATCTCGCCACGCTTGATCGCGTCACGCACATCATTGCTGCCGTCGAAGCCCACCACGATGATGTCGTTGCGCTTCGCAGCTTTCAACGCGGCTGTTGCGCCCATCGCCATGGTGTCATTGCCGGCTATCACGCCCTTGATGTCGGGGTGACTCTGCAGGATCGATTCCATTACCGAATAGGCTTCAGTCTGACTCCAGTTCGCCGATTGACGCTCGACCATCTTCATGTTCGAAAACTGGTCGATCACATCGTGATAGCCCTTCGAGCGGATGCCGGCATTAATATCCGCCTCGCGGCCGACGAGCTCCACATAGTTGCCTTTCTCGCCCATCGCCTTGACGAAGGCGCGCGCGCCGAGCTGCGCACCCTGGTAGTTATTCGAAACAATCTGTGAGATCGCGATGCCAGTCGCGTTGATTTCACGATCGATCAGGAACGCGGGAATTTTTGCGTCCTTCGCCTTCTTGACTGCGGCGATGGACGCCTCCGAGCCGGCGTTGTCGAGAATGATCGCCTTCGCCCCGCGGGCGATGGCGGTGTCGATGAGTTGTGATTGCTTATTGGCGTCGTCGTCGTGGACCAGCACGATGGTGTCGTAGCCGAGCGCCTTGGCGCGCGCGTTCGCCGTGTCGGCTTCCGCCTTGAAGAAGGGATTGTCGTGAGAGGGGGTGATGATGGCGATGAGATTGGCCGCTTGCGCGACGCCCGCCGTGCCGAGAACCGCAAATGACATCAACGTCGACGCAAGCCAACGCCTGGGTGCCTTCATGATGCTGTCTCCTGTCTGGTTAAACGCCTTTGTCTGACTACAACCAGCTGACGGTCGTGATTGCCTTTCAACACTCATCACTTATGCCATCATGATGTCATCATACCAGTAGGCAGGAACTCCGCTATGTTTTTAGATCCAGGGTTTTCTCTCATCTCGCACAAGTGGCAGAATCGGCACTTATCTCCTGCCCAGGTTAAAGATTGATGGGTCCAGGGCCCGCTCGGCGCGCGGCCCGCTTGCGCGCCCATCGCGCGCCTTCTACGCTTTTTATTCCACTTCCCGCTTCCGGCCTGCAATGAAGTCCCATCGGCATACCATCTTCACGGCGCTCCTCGCGGCCGCCCTGTTCGGCATCACCACCCCGCTCGCCAAGGCGCTGCTCGGCAGCGTGTCGCCGTTCATGCTCGCGGGACTCTTCTATCTCGGCAGCGGCTCGGGGCTCGCAGCCGTCCTGGTGTTACGCCGCTTGTCGGCGCGCCGCAGCCACTCAGCCGCCACGCAGGAGCCCGCACAGAACCCGCTGCGCCTGGCCGAATTGCCATGGCTTGCCGGTGCGATTGCCGCGGGCGGCGTGGCGGCGCCCGCCCTGCTCATGCTCGGCCTGAACACCACGCCCGCCGCCACGAGCGCGCTGCTGCTGAACCTCGAAGGCGTGCTGACGGCGCTCATCGCCTGGGTCTGTTTTCGCGAAAACTTCGACGCGCAGATCGCGCTAGGCATGCTGGCGATCGTGGCGGGCGGCGTGCTGCTCTCGTGGCCCGGCGCGCATGCCGGCGCCGTGTCCGGCATCGCGCCCGGCGCGCTGCTCGTCGCGCTCGCGTGCCTGTGCTGGGCCATCGACAACAACCTCACCCGCAAGGTCTCCACCAACGACGCGATGGTCGTGGCCTGCACCAAGGGGCTCGTGGCCGGGCCGGTGAATATCGGCATTGCGCTCGCCGCGGGCGCGCACTGGCCCGCCTGGCCGGCGGTCAGCGGCGCCATGGCTGTGGGTTTCGCGGGCTATGGCGTGAGCCTCGTGCTCTTCGTCGTCTCGCTGCGCCATCTCGGCACGGCGCGCACCGGCGCCTATTTCTCCGTGGCGCCGCTCTTCGGCGTGGCGCTGTCACTGCTGCTGTGGCCGGAGCGCCCGGCGCTCGCCTTCTGGCTCGCGCTCGCGTTGATGGCGTTCGGCGTATGGCTGCACGTGCGCGAACGTCACGACCACCCGCATACGCACGAACCCCTCGAGCACACCCACGCGCACCGGCATGACGAACACCATCAGCACGAGCACGATTTCGCGTGGGACGGCTCGGAGCCGCACACGCATGCGCACCGTCACGCGCCGATCACGCATAGTCACGCGCACTATCCCGACGTGCACCATCGGCACGCGCATTGAGGGCGGCACGCGTCGCGGTGCTTCCCTCGCAAACGACGTCAAGATTTCCCAGGACCGCCGCGCGTGGCACGCGCACGATGCACTCGTCACACAAAACGAAGGAGACAAGTGCGATGGCTACTGTCTACCGGGACGTTCCCGTTGAAGCCTCGGCGCAAGATGTCTGGGCCGCGCTGCGCGATCCCGCCACCGTCGACCGCGTGTTCGCCGGCGTGCTGACCAATGCGCGCATGGAAAACGACGTGCGATGGGTGACGTTCGTCGACGGCACCGTGATCGAGGAACGCGTGATCGGCGTCGACGATGCCCGCATGCGCCTCGCCTACACCGTGTGCGGCGGACGCTTCGAGCATCATCACGCGACGCTTCAGGTGATGCCGGACTCATCCGATTCGCCCCAACGTTGCCGCGTGGTCTGGATCAGCGACTTCAAGCCCGACGAGCGGATCCAGATGGTCGAGCCGCTCACGGATGCGGGCTGCGCGGCGCTCCAGCGCAATCTGGCCCGGAGTTGAGGGTGGCGGCCGGGCGGAAGTCGTCTACTGTCTGAAAAGACGCAGCACGCCCGCCCGCGCTTCTGCGCCGCGCGTCCTGGAGGCCGGTATCGGTCATGGCAATGGTCGGATTCTTTTGCGGGCGCGCGGGCCAAATTCGATTGCGGTTGCCGGGCTCGACAGTTAGTTGCGCAAATGAGGCGCAGCCGGACTGACAAAAGGCAACCCAGGCGCCGAGTTGCCGCGAAACACACTGTGCGACGGCGCCCATACCGGCACGCCAATTGCGGTCGGAATAGTGCCAGATGAGTCGACACCGGGAGCCGCAATGCGGGTAGGTAAATTAACGTTGGCCGTGCGCTGCATCGCCGTCTGCGCGGGCCTTGCTGGAACGCCCGCGGCACACGCCGCCGGCACCTTCGACGGCGACTGGAACGTGACGCTCACGTGCCCCAAGGGCGCCGGCGACACACCGGCTTACCGATATCAATTCCCCGTCGAAATCCAGCAAAACGTCCTCCACGGAGAACACGGCGAACGGGACGCGAGTGGCTGGCTCACGCTGGACGGCAAGCTCGAACCGGACGGTTCTGCCACACTCGTCGCCCAGGGCCTGACTGCCACATCGCCGCACGCCAACAATCGAGCGCCCTATTCGTATGAGGTCAGCGCGCAGTTCGACGCGACTTCAGGCAGCGGCTCGCGCACGACCGCACGCAAATGCGAATTTGTGTTCGTAAAGGAATGACTGGCGAGGATGGCTGGCGGCCTGAGCGAATTGGCGCCAGAAAAGAAAAAGCCCGCTGAGAGAGCGGGCTGAATCCATATCAGGAGGAGACATGGAGGAGACGGGTTAAGTATAGGGTTTTCCCCTAATCTGCGCAACTGCTTTTTTCACGATCTTGCCGCGGCCTGTTTCGACCTCAATCGGCGCGCTTCTCCCGATGAACCGCGCCGAAATGGAACGCAAGAAAAAGCCCGATGACGAGCGCGCCCGCGAGCAGCGCCGCGACGTCCTCGCGCGTTGCAGGTTGCTCGAGACGTCCAGCGCCCAGCGCGATTGCGATCGCGATATTCACGAAGCCCCAAACCACGTTCACGATGGGCGACGAGTCGCCCCGCCCTCGGGGACGGGCGAAGGGCGTGGGAAAAGGCAGCCCCTGCAGGCCGGAAGCCAGATGTGGAATCGCGTTGCAAAAGAACGCGCCAGCGAAAAAGAGCCACACGTACGGCATGTCATAACCTCGAACGTTCAAACGGGAAGGGGCAGCGTGATGGCGGCAACGGCGGGCGGCAACGGCGGCGATCGCCGCCGCGCCGAAATGCGAGGACAGCCTCGCAAATCATGGTAGTGGGTAGCCTCTCATAAGTCAATTGACCGGCGAGCAGTCGAGACACACCCTCATTTACGCGTGTTCTTGCGTCCGGCCGACAAAGGCATCCCTGCGTGCTAATATGCGAGGAATTCCTCTCATATCCTCGCATTTGAAGATAACGCCATGACGTCATCCACACCCGTTGCGCAAGCCGCTCGCGGCATCGAGCCCAAACGCGAAAGGGGCCGCCAGCGCGTGGCCGCGATCCAGGACGCCGCTGTCGCCGTTTTCACGGAGAAGGGTTACGACGCCGCCACCATGACCGAAATTGCGGCGCGCGCGTCGACGGCGATCGGTTCGCTGTACCGCTTCTTCCCGACCAAGGAGGCGCTGGCCGAAGCACTGTTGCTGCGTTACGCCCAACAGGCGAAGAACGGACTCGCCGAACTGGAGCAACAGGTTCCGGAGATGACGCTCGCGGCCGTCGCCGATGCGCTCGTCGATTTCATGCTGCTGTTGCAATCGCAACGCAGCTTTGCCGTTGCACTCGTCGACGCCCGCAGCGGCAGCGACGACCATCGCAGGCGCTTTCGCGAAGCGATGCGCGGCGGCGTTGCCGACATCCTGAGCCGCGCGATCGCGCATCTGAAGCCGGCCAAGGCAAAAGTCATGGCGATCGTGCTGATTCACATGCTCAAGGGCGTCGCCAGCATCGCCAACGAAGAGCCATCGGCGCGCGCCGTGCTGATGGCCGAACTGCGCGATCTCGTGCGCCTGTATCTCGTTGCGGCTGCGCAGCGCGCCGACGGCAAATAGCCGCCACCGGGAAAAGCGGCTTCAGGCGCGCATGATCTTTGTGCGCTACCATCGCTGCATGTCCGAACCACCGCTACCCGCACGCGCGGCTGCCGTGCCGCTTGCCGACACGGCGCAGCCCCCAGGCCCCTATGCCACCGCATTGGCGGCTGTGATCGCGCTGCTCGCGTGGGGGGCGCTCGCCGCACAAACCGACATTACGATCCAGCGCATGGTGCTGCGCGGTTTCGACACGTTCGAGGCCATCGGCAGGCTTTCGGCCTACCTCACCAATCTCACGGTGCTGCTCGTTGCGCTCACCTTCACCTGCATCGCACTGCGCGTGCGCACGTGGCCGGCACGCTTGCTCCGCGCTCCGGGCAGCGTGAGCGCGGTTACGGTGTATATCGTCTTCGTTGGCATTGCTTATAATCTGCTGCTGCGGCATCTCTGGACGCCACACGGTTATCGCGCGCTGCTCAACGAGAGCCTGCATAGCCTGATCCCGCTGCTATGCGCCGCGTATTGGCTCCTGTTCGTGCCGCGCTTCACCCTGACTGCTCGCGACCGCCTCGCCTGGCTCGTCTATCCGCTGGGCTACCTTGCCGTCACCTTCTGGCGCGGCAGCGAGACTGACTTCTACCCCTATCCATTCATCGACGTCGCTCAGCTCGGCTATGCACATGTGCTCGTCAACAGCGCCTTGCTGCTTGCCGCCTTCATGGTGCTGATGACGGTCTTCGTGACGATCAACGCACGCAGGCGCCCTGCCGTCGTCGCAAACGAGGCCCTCGCCGTCACCGACTTGCAGCGCCCTGACTAACTCCTGGCTTCCCGATCGAACCCATGCCCGTCTATATCGCCCTGCTACGCGCCGTGAATGTCGGCGGAACCGGCAAGCTTCCCATGCCCGAACTTCGCGGCATGTGCGAAGCGCTCGGGTTCGCGCAAGTGCGTACCTATATCGCGAGCGGCAACGTGGTGTTCGAGAGCCGGCTGGCCGAAGCATCGGTGAAAAAGAAGCTCGAGCAGAGCCTCGAGGCTTATGCAGGCAAACCCGTCGGCGTGGTGGTGCGTACGGCTGCCGAATTGGCCGCCGTATTGCATGACAACCCCTTTCCCGCTGGCGCGCCTGATCGCACTGTCGCGATCTTTCTCGACACGCCGCCGCCCTCGGACGCGTTCGACAACGTAAGCGGTCAGCAGGCGGAAGAATTCCAGCTGGGCGAGCGCGAGATCTACGTGTTTTACAAGGACGGTATCGGGCGCTCGAAGCTCAGGATCGCTGCGGCGAAGGCCGGAACCGCGCGCAACATGAATACCGTGGCGAAGCTTCTGGAGATGGCGCAAGCGTAGGCTGCCCTTTTAAGCACGGCCCAAGCCCCTACTTCAACGACCAAAAGAGCGTTGTATCGTGAGTTACGAGCGGAGTTTTTTCAGGCCCGTGTTAGCGTAGCGTAAATGCAGCGACGCATCGCAGTCGATACAATGTGTGTCCCACTACGCGTCACCCTTTTCCAGTCGCCGGCGTCAACGTCCCCTGCCGAGCCTCCCCACTCGCCTGCGCCGGATCGCCTTCGCTCGTATCGTGCAGGCGGTCCGGAATGAACAGCGCCATCACGCCGCTCAGGAAAAACACCGCGCCGACCACAAGAAAACCCATGCCGATCGAAAACTGCGTAGCGATATAGCCGATCACAATAGGCGCCGCGCCCGAACAGAAGCGTCCCACGTTATACGAACCGCCCACCGCCGTGCCCCGAATGCGCGTTTCGAAGCTCTCCGACATGAACGTCCCGATCGTGCCCAGCGGCACGCCGTAGAGAAAACCGAATACGAGCATCAGCCACGCAATGTTCTCGCGGGTATGGAACAGCACGATCACGGGAAGAAAGACGGCAGCACCGATACAGCCCAGCACATACACGCCGCGCCGGCTCCAGATGTCACCTAGCCAGCCCGCCACGATCTTGCCGATGAACGCCACGACCCACGTCGCGGTCATGTACCCCGTCATCGAGCTGAATTTGATGTGCAATTCGCTTTCCAGATACGTGGGCAACCAGTTGTTCAAGCCATAGAACCCTGAAAGCGCAAACACGGAAGCGAGCGACCAGAAAATGAACATCCTGCGTGCCTCGCGGTCCGCGAAAATCAACGCGTAGCGGTTGTCGTGCCAGCGGCGGCCGCTCGGGCGAGCCGCGGCCTCGCTCATGCGCCAGCTCGGCGGCTCGGGCACGAAGAAGTGAATCGCCAACGCGAGCAGCACGGGCGCCGCCGCCACATAAAACAACGTGCGCCAGCCGTAATGCGGCAGGATCCACGTGCTGAGCGCGATCACTGTGATATAGCCTGCGGAAATCGCCGTTTGGAGCACGCCGAGTATCAGCGAGCGTCGCGCCATGGGTACGTATTCGGCCACGAGCGTACTCACCAGCACCATGCAGCCAATGCCCATCGAGCTGAAGAAGCGTACGACCGCGAATTCCAGGAAGCTGTGCGTGAAACCGAGCAGCCCCGCGCCCACCGAGAACAGCACCATCGCCCAGACCACCACGCGCACGCGCCCGAGCGAGTCGCTCGCCCAGCCGCCAAGAATGCCGCCAATCGCCATGCCGAGCAGCGTCAGGCTGCCGAGCGCACCCGCCTCGACATTGGTCAAGCCGAATTCACTCTTGATACGCGAGAGCGTGAGGCCGTACATCATGACGTCGGCACCGTCGACCAGCAGCGCGAGATAGCCGAGCGCGAAGACGAGTAGCCAGCGATTGGCGGTTCCGGTGGATGTCGTTGTGTTCATCGACAAGGGTCCTGCGTTCAGAGACTTGCATGGGCCGCAAAAGACATGCCATGTGCGACGAGCGCAGGCGCGAGAAACGCGCCGAGCAGCAGGCCCGTTTCTTCGTGTTGCGCGGTGTACCAGCCCTCCACGTGCGTGAGGTTCATCGTCCCGACGCAGCGGCCGTCATAGGCAACCGGTATGTTCAGTATCGAGCCTAGCCCCATCGCCGTCATTACCGCGTGATCGTCGAAGGCTTCGCGCAGGCCCTCTGGCGTCGTGGCGCGAAACGGTTCGAGATCCGAAAGAATGCGCCGCGCCCAGGGCGTGCCGCTTTTCCGCTTGCGTCCGCCCGGCGGGTAGACGTCGGGCATGTTCGTGAACATGCGCTCCACCTCCTGGTTCCTGGCGTCGTAGGCCATGATCGTGAAGAGGCGAAAGCCGATGGCTTCGGCGGCGACGGCGCACACTTCGCGGAAAATCGCGTCCGGTTGCCCGGGCTGGCGAATGACGTGCGAAAGGCGCGCGAGCGCGGCAAGTTCGCGTTGGAGCGCGTAGGGTTCGTTCGCGAGGGAAAGGGGCGTTTGCATGGGGCGTACGAGAGTGAGAGTGGCGCGCGCTCAGCCTCGCAGCCCGTCGCGGGCAAGCGGCTTGTGCGCATGGAACTCCGCCTGCGCGCCGCTCGCCTCGATGTCTTCGAGCGAGCGATTGCGGGTTTCGATGCCGAGGAAAAACACGACGCAAGCGCCCGCCAGCAGCACGGCGGTCGTCATGGCGAACACGCCGAAGAAGCCGAACGCCGGATACACGAGACCCACCAGAATGGGCGCGCTTACCGAGCCGATGCGACCGAACGAAGACGAAGATCCCGTGCCGGTCGTGCGTACGGCCGTCGGGAATACCTCCGGCGTATAGGCATAGACGCCCGCAAATGCGCCATTCATGAAGAACGAGAGGCACACGCCCGCCACCGTGATCTGCACGCCCGTATGCGAGAAAGCCAGCGCAATCGCGGCGAGCCCGCCAAGCGTCATGTAGGAGGCCACGACGCCCTTGCGCCCGATCCGCTCATTGAGCCACGCCGCCGAGAAATAGCCGGGAATCTGCGCACCGTAGATGGCAATCGAATAGCCGAAGCTCCTGGTGAGCGTTAGGCCTTCTTTGACGAGCAGGCTAGGAATCCACGAGAAGAACGAGTAATACGCGAAGGCCACGGAGAACCACATCAGCCAGCTCACCGCCGTCGTGCCCACGAGCCGGCGCGAAAACAGTGTCAACACGTTTTGCAGCGCACTGCCGCTGCCCTGCGCGGCGGCGGGAATCGCGCCCACCGAGCCGAGCGGCGCCAGCGCAATGCCCTCCTGCTCGTAGCGCGACTCGATCGCCCGCACGATGCTGTCGGCTTCGGCGGAGCGTCCGCGGCTTTCGAGCCAGCGCGGCGACTCTGGCAACGTCCTGCGCCACCAGAGCAGCATCACGACCGGCAGCGAGGTCAGCACGGCGAGATAGCGCCAGCCGTCCGCGAAATTGCGCACGACGGTATAGCCAAGAATCGACGAGCTTAGATATCCGAACGACATGAATCCGACGAGCGCGCCGCAGAACATGCCGCGATAGCGTCGCGGCACGAATTCCGCGAGGAACGGTGCGATGACGACCGTTTCTGCGCCCGAACCAAACCCCGCGAGCATGCGCAGGGCGAAAAACGTATGCCAGTCGTGCGCCGTCGCGCTCGCCATGGATGCGGCGCAGTAGATGGCTAGCGCGCTCATCATGATGCGGCGGCGGCCAATTACGTCGGCCAGCACGCCCGAGAGAAACGCGCCGAAAAAATAGCCGATATACGTGCTGCTGGCGACGAGTCCCGTTTCGGCGCTCGTCAAATGCCATAGCTTGCTCACGACCGGCAGCAAAAAGGCGAGCGACGAAGAGTCCAGCCCGTCGAACATATAGCCGAGCCCGCCGATCAACAGCAGTTTGCGATGGAAGCCAGCGAGCGGCAGTCGTTCGAGTCGGGCGGCGACGGTGGACATGGTGAGTCGGTTCCGGTTGAGCGTGGCGCGTGTTCAGCGGCCGATCGCATAGGCCTGCATCTGGCGCGGCGTGGCCGCGCCGCGCATGAGTCCGTTGCGCACGCCCACCGCGCACACGCGCCCGAGCCCCCATGGCTCGGCCACCGTGAGATCGTGGCCGCGCGCGCGCAATTCGGCGAGCGTGGCTTCGGGAAAGCGCGACTCGGCCGACATCTTGCCGAGCTGCATCGAGCGCGGATAAAACGAGCCGGGGAAATGCGCGGTCTGGAACGAGGGGGCATCCACGGCGGCCTGCAGGTTCATCCCCGCATGCACGTGCCTCAAGAACAACTGCATCGACCATTGATCCTGCTGATCGCCGCCCGGCGTGCCGAACGCCGCATAGGGCTCGCCTTCGCGCGTGACGAGCGTGGGCGAGAGTGTCGTGCGTGGACGCCGGCCCGGCCCGAGCGACGAAGGCAAGCCCTCTTCCATCCAGAACATCTGCGCGCGCGTGGTGATGTTGAAACCGAGGCCGGGGACCGCGGGCGACGCCTGCAGCCAGCCGCCCGACGGCGTGGCCGAGACCATGTTGCCCCAGCGATCGACCACGTCGAGATGAACGGTATCGCCGCGCAATTCGGGCAGCGGTGCGAACGTCGGCTCGCCCTGCCCGAAGCCGCCCGGCTGCTGGCGCCCTGCGTTGGCGAGGATGCGCGCCGCGCGCGCTTCGCTGTCGAGAAGCGGCCCGGGGCGGAATTCGAACGAGGCCTTGTGCGGATCGACGAGACGGCGGCGCGCGTCGTTGTACGCGTCGCTCAGCAGCGTTTGCATCGGCACGTCGGCAAAGTGCGGGTCGCCATAGAACACGTCGCGGTCGGCAAACGCGAGCTTCGACGTTTCGATGACCGTGTGCACGAAATCCGCACCGAACGGATCCATCGCGTCCAGATCGAAGCCCTTGAGCAGCGCGAGTTGTTGCAGGAACATCGGCCCCTGGCCCCACGGTCCTGTCTTGTGCACGCGCAGGCCCGCGTAGTCGTACGAGAGCGCTTCCTCGTAGGTGGGCTCCCAGCGTGCGAGATCGTCCGCATCGAGCAGGCCGCGATTGCGAAGACCGGAGGTGTCGAGCACGTCGGTCGAGCGGAAATACTGGTCGATCGCGTCGGCCACGAAGCCGCGGTAGAACGCCGAGCGCGCGAGTTCGCACTGCTCCGCGCGGTCGCTTTTCGCGCTCGCCTCCCGCAGGATGCGGCGGTACGTGGCGGCAATGGCGGGATTGGCGAACAACGCGTTTGGAGCGGGGGCGTCGCCGTCGCGCAGCCATTGCTCGGCGGAGGTCGTCCATTCGCTGAGGAAAAAGTCCTTGATCGCGAGAATCGACGCGCACATGCGCGGCAGCACCGGATAGCCGTTCTCCGCGTAGCCGATCGCGTAGCTCAGCACGTCTTCGAGCGGCAGTTGCCCGTAGTCGCGCAGCATCATCATCCATGCGCCGAACGCGCCGGGCACCACGGCGGGCAGCAGGCCGGTGCCCGGCACGACTTCGAGCCCGAGCGCGCGCATGCGTTCGATCGTCATGGTCGCCGGCGTCACTCCCTGGCCGCACAGCACGCGCACACGGTCTTGCCTTGCGCTGTAGAACACGACGGGCAACTCGCCGCCGGGGCCGTTGAGATGCGGCTCGACGATCTGCAGCACGAAGCCGGCAGCAGCAGCCGCATCGAACGCGTTACCGCCCTTCTCGAGCACCGCCATCGCCGACGCGCTGGCGAGCCAATGCGTGGACGCCACCATCCCGAAGGTCCCGATCAGCTCCGGACGCGTTGTAAACGACATCTTCCACTCCCTGTGTGAAAGGTTCGGCCCGTAGTCGAACCTTTCCAGATTGGTTCCAAAACCTTTCACGATCAGCATACGAAGGAAGATTTTTGGCTGCACCCCGTGTTAACCCTGTAAATCTACGGAGTACCGTGGATTACGTCGATTTGACGAGCGCACGGTTGCGCGGCGCAGCACAACTGATAGAATCAAACCAATTCATATTGGTTCACGCTACATCATGGAAAGGTCCGTGCTCGACAGTCTGCTTGCCTACATCGCACAGCACCGCTTGAAAGACGGCGACGCGTTGCCTCCCGAACGCAAGCTCGCCGAGGACCTCGGCGTGAGCCGCCGCGAACTGCGCACGGCGCTCGCCTCGCTGGAGGCATCGGGCCGGATCTGGCGCGGCGTGGGCCGCGGCACGTATCTGGGCGCGCGGCCGCTGAAGTTCGCGCCCACGCTGCGCGGCCTGCGCTCGCGTACGAGCCCGGTCGACATCGCGGAGATGCGCCTCATGTTCGAGCCGGCGTTAGCTGGGCTTGCCGCCGCCAAGGCCACGCCCGAGGATCTGGCTGAACTGGAGAAGTGCGCGAAACGGAACGCGACGGCAAAAAACGATGAGGAGTGGCAACTATGGGACCAGCGCTTTCATCTGCTGATCGCACAGGCCTCGCGCAATCCCGCGATCATTGCCCTGATGGAAGTGATCAACGGCATGCGGGTCAAGCCGACCCAACGTGAAAAGACCACGGATCAGGCCACGCGCCATCATTTCGCACAGCAGCACCAGGCCATCGTCGAGGCAATTCTCGCGCGCGACGGCGAAACCGCCGCGCGTTGCATGCGCGAGCATCTGCTGAAGGTCCAGGGGTACGGCTCGCCGCATTGACGGAAGAAGCTACGGCGTTCCGCGCGCTTACTTCACGGTGGAAGCCGCCGCCTTGCACGTGACGGCATCCTGTTCGCCCGTGCCGCCGCTGCAGCCGATCGCGCCGATCACCTTGCCGTCCTCGACGAGCGGAAAGCCGCCGGGCGAAGCCACGAGGTCCGGCACGAGCGTGGCAACGTAGGCATGACCGCTCTCGAACTGGTTATAGAAAACGCGGGTCTCGCGGCGAAAGCGTGCGGACGTGCGCGCCTTGTTCTGCGAAACCTCGACAGAGGCGTATTGCGCGCCATCCATACGCTCGAAGGCAACGAGATCGCCATGCGGATCGACCACGGCGATGTTCATTTTCCAGTCGTGCCTGCGCGCCTCGGCTTCAGCAAGCGCAAGCAGATGCTTCGCCGCATCAAGCCCGATAGGCGAACCGTAAGGAATGTCGTAAGGCATGCGCTCGGGCACGGCAGCCGCTGGCGGTGCGGAAGCTGACGTTTGAGCCTGCACAGAGGTTACAAAGACGAGACAGGCCGCGCCTGCGATCTGAACAGAGTGATGCATTGCACACCCTCCTTCATCGGCGGGCCAAGGCGTTACGCGCGTGCAGCCCTTGCCAGTCAACATACTCGCGCGATACGCCTTGTGCAAGGCCGATGAATCAGCCCTCCTTACCATCGACACGCGGCGCCACCAGCCAGCCTGCGTAGCGATAACAATAGGCTGCGAACGCAACGACCCAGCACGCACCCGACGCTTCGATCCAGAACGCGAGCCACTGCGGCGCGAGCGAGGGTCCCGCCACGCGAATCAGCGCGGCAAGCACGAGCAACACATAACAGGCGATATCGAAGCCGCCCGCCATCAGTTTGCGACCCGTGTGTCCGCGCGCCGTGCGTGTGATCATCGCCATGATCGCGCAGCCGATAGCGCCCACCGTGAACGCGTGAATGGCGAGCGTATGCGCGACCGAACCCATTGCTGCGAGCGCGAGCAGCACAAAGCCGACGGGGATCCATGCATAGGCGATGTGCAGGATAGTCAGGATCGGCCGGTTGCCGACGCGCCACGAACGCCAACCCCAGATTCGCGTACCTTGTGCGCACGCCGCCGCGAGCGCGGCGATCGCAACGAGCACGCCGGAGCCGAGCGCGGCGTCGAGCACGAACGCCAGCGCGCTGAGCGGCATCACCGCGCGCTCGACCGCGTTCCAGCGCTGTGCCGCGTAGCCGGGCACGGCGTTGGCCGTGAACGACGGGATGATGCGCCCGCCGATGATCGTGATGAACAGCACCAGCATGCCCACGGCGAGATACGCGCTGTGCAGCGCCCAGTCCGCGCGGCCCGCCAGCATCGAAAGATGGAACGCCACATTCAGCGCGGCGAGCATGCCGAGCGCGACCGGCAAGAAGATGTTGTGGCTGTTCCTGGCGCCGATGAGCACGCGCAGCAGCACGAGCGCGCATGCGGGGAGAAAGAGGCTGTCGACCACGGCGGCGACGCCTGACGGTGCGTAAGCAACCGTGATGCGCCCCGCGAGCCACAACAGCCACAGCGCCGCCAGCGACTTGCCCTGCGCCGGCGTGATCGACGTCCACGCGCGCACCGCGGTCAGCAGAAAACCCGCCACGATCGCCGCGCCGAAGCCGAAAATCATCTCGTGCGCGTGCCAGAACATGCCCGGCAGGTAGGAACTGAGACCCGGCAACGGATGGCCGGCATACGCGGCCATCCAGGCCAGCAGCGCCGCGCCGCCAAAGAGCGCGCCGCCAAGGTAGAACGGCCGGAAGCCGAGCGCCCACAGCGCGAAACCGCCGCGGGCCGCGGGGGTGGGTTCTTCGATTCGAAAAACGGTCATGATCGCTCTCGCCAATACATTCATTTTCAATGCATCTTATATGGACTGGCTGAGAATTGCCGCTGGGAAATTGAATGGTGCGGCACAAAAGCAATTGAAAAGTCTGCGAAAAAACCCGAAAACCGGCGTCGGGCGTGGACAATCGACATGAAAAACTGAAAGAGCGGTGTAATGTCGCGCCCCATTCCCTCCTCAAAGACAGCCTGGATGGTCGTCTCCCATTTTTGTTACTCGCTGAACGCCTTCGCCCTAAAACGTCGACCGGGATCAGGTCATCCCACCCGATTCGGCGATTGCGCATCCCGGTTACAAGCTGAAGTGCTTTTTTTTGCGCGATAAAGCTTGGCAGAGCTTGAAAGGGTTTTGCTCTCCCCCTCCTTCGAAGCTTCGCGCAAAAATAAATCGATCGCTGTAACCGGCCCACTGCATCGCGCGAATTAGCTGGTGTATCCGCGACGGATACCTCAAATCTCAATCACTGGAGAACGTCAATGTCCGCAAAGACCACTGTTAGTTCCGCCCTGCTTGCAGGCGCCGTTGCCAGCCTGCTGGCTTCAGTCGCACATGCCGCACCGCTCACGAAGGAAGAGATGAACGCCGCCGTCGCCGCGCACAAGGAGAAGTGCTTCGGCGTCGCGCTGAAGGGGCAAAACGACTGCGCCGCCGGTCCCGGCACGACCTGTCAGGGAACCTCGACGGTCGACTTCCAGGGCAACTCGTGGAAGTTCGTTCAGGGTGGCACCTGCGCGAGCATCGTCGTGCCAGGCGGTGGCCACGGCTCGCTCACGCCGATCAAGTCCTGATCGCTACGACCACGAAAGAGAGGGGACGGTCATGAGCACTCCCATGCAATCAGCGGCGCGGTCCGGCCGTCCCCTTCGCATGGCGCCCGGCGCGGCTGCGCTAGCAGGCACGAGCTACAAGCATGAGCATCTCGCGGCGATTCTCGAAGACGGTCTGCAGGACGGCTTCTTCGAGGTGCACGCCGAGAACTATATGGGCGCAGGCGGTCCGCCGCACCGCGCATTGAGCGCGATCCGCGAGCGCTATCCAGTCTCGCTGCATGGCGTGTGCATGTCGATCGGCGGACCGGACCGGCTCGACGCCGGCCATCTCGCGCGCTTTGGCGAGTTGGTCGCGCGCTACGAACCCGCACTCGTTTCCGAACACCTCGCGTGGTCTTCGCACGGCGGCACGTTCTTCAACGATCTGCTGCCACTGCCTTACACGAAGGCGACACTCGATAAGGTCTGCGATCACATCGATCAGATGCAGGCAGCCATTGGACGTCCGATGCTGCTCGAGAATCCGTCGACTTACGTGGCATTCGCCTCGTCGACGATGAGCGAAACGGAATTCATCCGTGCGGTCGCGCAGCGCACGGGCTGCGGGCTGCTGCTCGACGTCAACAACGTTTTCGTTTCAGCGACCAATCACGGTTTTCCGGCACACGCGTACCTCGCGGACTTTCCTCTCGAATACGTCGGCGAGATTCACCTGGCCGGCTACAGCGAGCAGCACGACGACGAGCATGCGCCACTGCTCATCGACAGCCACGACCGCGCCGTCGCCGATCCGGTCTGGGCGCTCTACCGCGACGTGATCGCACGCACCGGGCCCATACCGACACTGGTGGAATGGGACAGCCAGTTGCCTGCGTGGCCCGAACTGCGCGCACAAGCATTGGCGGCCCGGCGCATCGCTTCCGAATTTTTTCTCAACAATACATCGGAGTCCGACACATACCTCAAGGAGCGTGCCCGCCATGAAGCCTGAGCCATCCGCGAGCGACTACGCGACGGCCTTCGCGCCGGGACTGACGAACCCCGACCTCGCCGCACCGAATGGTGTCGTGGCGGCGCACGGCAAGGGCGTCGTGAAGCGCTACAACGTCTATCGCAACAACGTCACGGTCAGCCTCATCGATGCGCTGGCCGCGATCTATCCCGCCGTGCAGCGCATCACGGGCGTCGAGTTCTTCCGCGCGATGGCGCGCTGTCACGTGCGCGCTACACCACCGGCTTCGCCGCTCCTGTTCGAGTACGGACGCGATTTTCCGTCGTTCATCGAAACCTGGGAGTACGCGCGTGACATGCCGTGGCTTGCGGATACGGCACGCATCGAGCGCGCGTGGCTCGACGCCTACCACGCCGGGGACGCCACACCGCTTGCGGCCGACGCATTCGCGGGCGTCGATGCGGATTCGCTAGCGCAACTTCGCTTTGTCCCGCATCCGGCTACTCGCATCGTGCGCTCGCGCTACCCGGCCGCCGCGATCTTCGCGATGAACCGGACGCCCGGCCCCGTCACCCCGCTGCATTCGAGCGATGCGGAAGACGCGCTCGTCACGCGGCCCGATTACGACGTGATTGTCTCGCGCCTGCCCGCGGGCGGCGCTGCGTTTCTGCTCGCACTCATCGAGGGCATGCCGCTCGGCGCCGCCGCGCAGGCAGCCTTCGAGGAGAGCGCCGCCTTTGACCTGCCGGCCAGCCTGGCCGCAATGATTTCGGCGGGCGTGTTCGCCGCCGTTCAACCAGGAGCGTAACCATCATGCAAACTCGACAGGACTCCAGACCGTCTTTCGCGGGCAACGTCGCGCACGCGATCGGGTGCGCCCGGCGCTTCATCGAACGGCTCGCACAACCGTCGTTCGTGCAACTCGTGCTGCGCATTGCGCTTGCCGTGCCTTTCTGGAAATCGGGCATCCTCAAGTGGCACGGGTTCCTGCAGCTCAACGACACGGCCATCGATCTCTTCACCGACGAATTCAAGCTCCATCTGCCCGGCGGTCCGTATCCGTTTCCCGCGCCGGCCCTCTTCGCGTTCCTCTCCGCGTGCGGCGAGGTCGGTTTCCCGGTGCTGCTCGTGCTCGGGTTCGGCACGCGCTTCGCGGCCGCAGGATTGCTGCTGATGACCTGCATCATCGAGTTGACGGTGCCGGACGGCTGGCCGATCCACATCACGTGGGCCGCCATGGCGCTCGGCATCGCCGCCTGGGGCCCCGGCGTGATATCGATCGACTACCTGCTCGGAGATCGCGCGTACCGGTCATGAAAACGCGAGAGCTGGTCACCCGGCTCGCGAGCGACGTGTCGCCCATCGAGCGCAACGCCGGCCCAAGGCGGCTCACGCGCGCACTGCTGCACGGCCTCGCCGGTAGCGCGGCCCTGCTGGTTGCGCTGTACGGCGTGCGCAGCGACATGCCCGAGCTGATCCTCACGACGATGTTCTGGGTGCGCCTCGCGTTCCCGCTCGCGATCATCGCCGCGGCCGTGGCGCTCGCCGAGCGGCTGGGCCGCCCCGGCGCGCACCTCAGGCTCGCGGGGCTCGCGGCGGCGCTGCCGGTGGCCTCCATGCTGCTCGCCGCCGGCAGCGTTCTGCTGGCGACGCCGCCGGGCTACCGGCTCGAGTTGATGCTCGGCACGACATGGCGCACGGCGACGGCGAACGTCGTGCTGCTCTCGCTGCCCTCGCTCGCTGCGATATTGCGCGCGATGAAGCAGCTCGCGCCGACGCGCCTCGCCCTGGCCGGCGCAGGCGCGGGTCTGCTGGCAGGCGCGCAGGGCTTGCTCGTCTACTCGCTCTATTGCTCGGAGATGGCGGTCCCGTTCTGGGGAGTCTGGTACGTGCTCGCCATCGTCATCACGACTGCAGTCGGCGCGGCCGTCGCGCCGCATTGTCTGCGCTGGTGAGATTCGCGTCGACGCCGCATGCGCCGTGATGGTTCGTTCGAAAGGGTGCCGTATGTTCTGGAACGCCTTCAAACCGCTGGTCCGCTTCGCGCCCAAACTACGTGCGCTTTGCATGCCTTGGCTGCTTCTTGCCACTCGCGTCTGGTTTGGGCAGGTCGTGCTCGTGCATCAGATCATGACCATGGCGCAAGGCAATCACAGCGGCTCAACCGCCGCCGGATTGCATGCGCCGTCCAGCGTGGAGGCAGCGCTGCACGGTATCGTGCCGCTCCTGCTCACTGCTGGCCTGCTGACCCGGCCCATCGCGCTTGCGTTGCTCGTTGGCGGCTACGGATCGATCGCCCTCGGCCCGGACGGCACAACGCTTGTTTTGCTCGCCTGGCTGGTCGTGCTGGGTCCGGGAACATTCTCCCTCGACGAGATGTTGGCGCGAGGCCTGGCGTGGGCGCCACTTGGGCCGGCCCGACAGGTCAGCAAATGCTATGGGCTGATCGAGCGGTATGTGTCACCTGTGCTCCTGCTCGTCTCGCGCGCAGGCATAGCGGCGTCGCTCAGTCTCGCCTCCGCATTGACGCCTACCCTTTTCGGGCACGCTGCCCATCAAGGTCTGGCGGCACTGTTCGCCTACCCCTCATGGGTCGCTGCGCTGCTCGCATTCTGCATCGCCTTCGGCTGCTTGACGCGGCCGGCGATGTTCATCTATGCCGCCATGGTTCCACTCGCTGGCATCGCCATGTCCATGGACGACCGGCTGGCCATGCTTCTCCTGCTGCTTATGTTTGTCGCCACGGGGCCCGGCGCCATCTCGGTGGATCATTGGCTCGCCCGCTGGGTGCTCGACCGCCCGGACAAAGAAGAAGGCACGCTGGACGAGTGTCCGCATGTCGTGGTGGTCGGCGGCGGCTTTGGCGGGATCGAGACCGTTCGCGGCCTGCGCAATTCGCGCTGCCGGATCACCCTCATCGACCAGCGGAATCATCATCTGTTTCAACCGCTGCTCTATCAGATCGCGACAGCAGCGTTGTCGCCCGGCGAAATCGCGACGCCGATCCGGAGCCTCTTTCGTGGCCAGCGAAATGTCCAGGTCCGTCTGGGAAGCGTCACAGGCATCGACACCGCCGCCCGCGAAGTGCTGATCGGCGCAGCCAGCCTCAAATTCGACTATCTCGTACTCGCGACCGGCGCGCGTCACAGTTACTTCGGCAACGATCACTGGGCGCCTTACGCGCCCGGGCTCAAGAGCATCGAGGACGCGACCTCGATCAGGAGCCGTCTGCTGCGGGCATTTGAAGAAGCGGAAACGGCCGCCGACGAAGCAGCCCGTGCCGCGTGGCTGACGTTCATCATCGTCGGCGGAGGACCGACGGGCATCGAGCTGGCCGGCGCCATCGCGGAACTGGCGCACCACGGGATGGATCAGGAATATCGCACGATCGATCCGTCGACCTCGCGCGTCATTCTGGTCCATGCCGGCCCTCGCGTTCTGCCGACGTTCCCGCCTTCCCTGTCTGCCGCCGCGGAACGTTCCCTTCGCAAGCTGGGGGTCACGATCTACCTCGATACCAGGGTGCTGGGCGTCGATCAGGAGGGCGCCGACCTCGGCAAGGATCGCATTGCATCCCGAACCATCTTGTGGGCTGCCGGAGTGGCAGCGTCTCCGGTCGCCAGATGGCTAAACCAGCCAGAGGACGCGTCCGGACGAATCAAGGTGAACGACGATCTCTCCGTTCCGGCCGCAGAAGGCATCTATGCGATTGGCGACGCCGCTGCGAGTCTGGGCTGGAACGGAGCAGCGGTGCCGGGGTTGGCGCCTGCCGCCAAACAGCAGGGAAGATATGCAGCGCGCGTGATCGACGCACAGCTTGCGGGTCGCCGTCCGCCTCCGCCGTTTCGATACAAGCATTTCGGCAGCCTGGCAACGATCGGGCGTCAGGCTGCGGTGGCAGAAATCGGCCCCATCCGCATTTGGGGTGCGCCAGCGTGGTGGTTCTGGGGCGCCGCACATATCGCGTTTCTCACCGGAGGGCCGAACAGGGTGAAGGTCATGCTGGATTGGCTCTGGGCCTATGTCACCTACCGACGCAGCACGCGACTCATTACCGAACCGGCTTCCGACAGACCGTCGAGTTGATATCCGCTGTGCGCCCACCTCGGGCAACTGGCAATCAAAGCGTCACTGGGTCGAGTGACGGTTGAGGGTGGCTTGCGGGCAGCATATGGGTTAGGCCGTAGGCGGCCATCAAGAGACACCCACCATGCAGCTTCGAACGACCGGAGCGCTCCCGAGTCCGGTCATTCGATGGAGATGCGCTACTGTGCTCCGGCCTCCTGCCCTGAGCTACCGCAAACGAACGGCTTTGCGCTGTTGATCTCCTCATCGGTTACGTTAATGCTGCTCATTTTGAGCCAGACGAGGAGTTCGTGATCGAATTGTGGCGAATGGCAGAACTGGTAAATCACTTCCTGGCCAGCATTTTTACAACTGGTTGGAATCAGATCAATTTGACTGACAAATAGAGTGCGAATTCTGCCACTCTGAAATTCAAAGCGGTCAAGACAACGAGGTACTTCCTTCACTAGCGCATGGAAGCTGAAGATGAACCTGGACTTCGGTTTCAGACTTGATCGTGACCATCGCGGAGCGCTTCGATTGCTTCCAGCGGTCTTGGTTGAGTGGCAGAATCTGCCCTGTTTTTGTCAGAATGGTCCCCTTTTGAATCTGCAATACTTGGTTTGTACGCCTGAATATGAAGGCGCCATGACCCCAAATAGGGAGGCTCAGATGTTGTTCACGCATCGCAACCCCGAGATGGAACTTGACCACAAGCGCACGGCGCTCGTGCTGGTCGACATGCAAAACGAGTTTTTTGAAGAAAAGACCGGGACGTACTACGAGCTGATCGCGGACTCGCTGAAAGAACGGAACGTGATCTCACACACGGAACAGCTTCTCAAAACTGCACAAGAGTTGGGCTACTACATCCTTCACTCCCCCCACTGGTACTACCCAACAGATCTTCAATGGGTGGTTCCCGGTGGCGCTATCGCGCATTACCTCGGAGGGATCGGTTTCTGCGGGCGCAAGGATCCGGTGGACCTGGAGGGCTTTGCTCACTCGCGGGCGGACTATTACGAGCCGTTCAAGAAGTATCTGATGGACGGACGCACCTGCAACACATCTCCGCACAAGCACTTTGGAACTATGGCGAATGACATGGTCAAGCAACTCCGGATGCGCAAAGTGGAGAAAGTCATCATGGCTGGTCCGGCGGCGAATATCTGCCTCGAATCTCACATGCGTGACCTTATCGAAGCTGGTTTTGAGGTTGCAATGGTACGCGACGCGGTAGCGGGACCGAAGAACGAGGAAGGCGACGGCTATGTGGCTGCCATGGTCAATTGGCGCTTCATGGCGAACGGTCTCTGGACGACTGAGGAAGCAGTGAACAAGATGAAGGCTGCTGCGACAGCCGCTTAGCTTTGCGGTTGTGGTGGGCGGCGCTGTGGGCAAGTCCGCTTCAACCAACCTGAGGAATAAAGAACTATGAGTGATATCCAGAAAGTTGTCGTTGTGACGGGATCATCCCACGGGATCGGTGCGGCGTTTGTGAACGCTTATCGCGAGCGTGGGTGGCTAGTCGTCGGGAATGCACGCACCATTGCGGAATCGAATGATCCTGACTACATCACCGTTCCTGGTGATATCGGCAATCCTGAAATTGCACGAAAAGTCATCCATACCGCGCTCGACCGCTTCGGTCGCGTGGATACCTTAATCAACAACGCAGGAATCTGGCGTCCGGGAAGAATCGAAGATATCTCGGAAGAGACTTACCGCCAAGTAATGCGGACTAATCTCGACAGCGTTTTTTCGCAACGCAAGCTGCAGTCCCGGCGATGAAGAAGCAAGGAGGTGGCCATATCGTCCAGATTTCGACCAGCCTCGTCGAGCATGCCCTGCAAACAGTTCCGGCGGTTGTTGCTTCACTCTCAAAGGGTGCCTGCGTTGCTGCTACGCGTGGTCTGGCCATGGAATTGGCCTCGAGCAACATCCGCGTGAACGCAATCTCGCTCGGCATCGTGATCACGCCGCTTCACGATGGATCAAATTCGGAGGACCTGAAGTCGTTCTCCCCTTTGAACCGTAACGGCAAGATCGAAGACGTCGTTCGGGCGATGAACTACCTCGAAGATGCCGACTACGTCACTGGCGAAATCCACTATGTCGACGGCGGTCGCACTGCCGGCCACTAGCCTGAAGCGTTCGAAGGCGCCCCCGCGCGCCTCCGACGCGAACCTTCATGCGACAGCGCTCCTTAATCGCACGGCTAACAAAAAGCGCTGGGCGACGGTGAAACCGCCGCCCAGCGCCTTGTCTCTTATGTCATTCGTAAGAGCAAATCCGTGCTTGTGTCGTCTCTTTCTTTAGGTCGGTTCCGCAGCGTTCACACGAACTCTTCATTTGCAACATAGACCACTCCTATCCTCAAAGCACTGTACCGTCACGAATCATGAAACCGAGTATCGCTATGAACCTCGTCATTGAGCGTTTTTCTATGAAACTGCAACGTTTTGCAATTCAGCTAATTGAAACCCTATATGCCGAGCCATGCCAAACGTTCGACGATAGTCTTTCGGCGTCATCGTGAGTTGTTGACTGAATGCTCTGCGAAGTGACAGTTCGTCGCGGAAGCCGGTCAGTCTTGCGATCGCCTTCACCGGCAGATCGTCGGTCGTAAGGTACACACAAGCTGCCTCTACTCGAATCTTTTGGACCCAACGTGCCGGAGTCGTCTTGAAGTGCAACTCAAACTGGCGAGCGAACGTTCGTGGTGTCATGGCGACCGCCTTTGCCATCGTGTTGACATCCAGTTTTTGCGTTAGGCGTGATTGTGCCCATGCGGGCAGGTCGCGAAGGCGTGTACCGCTGACGTCAGCCTGTTGGGCAAGAAGCGTGCTGTACTGCGATTCATGACTCGGGCGACGGACGTAGAGAACCATCGTATGAGCGATTGCGGCAACCTGTTGGTGTCCGAGATCTTCTTCAACGATAGAGAGTGCTAAATCTATCCCTGCCGTTACGCCGGCCGTGGAGTAGACTTTCCCGTCTTTGTGAAAAATCTTGTCCTTATCGACTTTCAGTTTCGGGAAAAGCTGGGCAAGCTTTGCTGCGTGATGCCAATGGGTAGTTACACGCTTCCCGTCAAGTAGGCCTGTGGGAGCCAAAACAAACGCCCCGGTACAGACAGAAACGAGACGGCGTGTTTGGGGTGCACGTCTACGCACCCATTGAATCAAGTCCGGCGAAACCTCAGCAAATGCACTGATACCTCCGACGACCACAAGTGTGTCAATTGGACCTGTGTACTCCGAGTAGGGGATGCAGTCAGCAAGCGTGATTCCACCTGAACCCTGGACGACTTGGGTCGGTTGAGTCGAGAGGATCTTGGTCGCGTACACAGACTTCCCATCAACTCGCGGGTAGGAGAAGACCGTAGAAATGGAAATCAAGTTGATCAGATCAGCGGGCGATCCAACCAAAAATGCGACTACCTTCGTGCGAGTGGGCATAGCGTCACCTCAAACCAGCGCGCATAGCTTCATGCATAGCGCGTTGCGGTTTTTTAACTTTCGGGATGTAGTAGGGCCGCAGCGAATCGCCCCTGCTGCGCGAGGCGCTGCCCCAGCTCAGCCAGATAGCGCGCGCCATCGGCATGGACCTGCAAGGCGCGATCGTCAGTCTGGACGGCGTCTACGACTGCTGGGCCGACCGCAAGGCGATTTTCAATCGCGGCATGGTTCCCAACATTCCCGAGAAGCCGCGTGGACGCAAAGGCTCAAAGGCGGTCGTAAGCGACGCTTCGATCCGGCGATCTTTTAAGAGCGCTTTCGCATCATTGAGCGCGTGTTCGCCTGGGAAGATAAATTTCACCGTCTGCTGCTGCGCTTCGAACGCATCAGTGACGTGCACTACGCCTTCAAGACGCTCGCCCATACGATGATCAACCTGCGCCACTACAGTCTGAGCGCCATAGCAGGGGCACGCAGTTCATCAGTGGCGCATAGCGCTATGAATAGTCACCTCACATCAATTCGCATTCCTGATGGAAATATCCAGCTGAACAACCCAACAACCGCCATTTACCCCGCAACTATCCATCCTGCTTCGCAGGTTCGTGAATGCCGCCGGTATCCTACAATGCCGCACAGCCACGAAACTAGCAACCAGTTGCTTGTGTGTTCAGTAGTGAAAGGAGTTCGAGCGGACGTCGACGATCGAACCTTCGCGATACGTCTCTCGCTCATCGCTTGATCAGTCCGGCGAAAAGGTTCTGGATTTCGGAGTACGGCAAGGGATTGCTAGCGAGCGTTTCGGAACGGCCGTCGTTCAGAAAGTCCTGCGCGAGGGCCTTCGCCTTGCCGAGCACGACCTGCGAGATGCCGCTGCCCGCGCTCAACCGGCGCACGCCGAGCTTGCCGAGCGCCGCTGCATCGGCGAGTCCTGGCACGGCCATGACGTTAAGAGGCAAACGCGTTGCGCCCGCAATCGTTTCGATATCGGATGACTGCACGAGGGCCGGCAGGAAAAGTCCATCCGCACCGGCCGATGCATATAGATTGCCGCGAGCAATCGACTCTTGCGGCTGCTTCGACTTTTCAGCGAGGCCCGCAAGAAAGACGTCGGAGCGTGCGTTGACGAAGAGATCCGAACCCGACCTCACAAGCGCATTCTTGATCGCCTCTATCTTCAGGGCGAGAAGCGATACCGGGTCTGAGCCATCTTCGATATTGATGCCGGCGATGCCGAGATCCACCAGTTGCATGACATGGTCCGCAACGGTCTTTGGGTCGTCGGAATAGCCATTCTCGATATCGATCGACAAAGGCACATTCAGCACGCGGACGATACGCCGAACAGAAGCGACGACCTCATCGAAAGGCAGTACGCGGCCGTCCGGATAGCCCAATGCCCACGCAAAGCCGGCGCTTGTCGTGGCGATGGCGGGTGCACCCAGCGATTCAATGAGACGTGCACTTCCGGCATCCCACACGTTCGGCAAGCGGAGCGGGACCGAATTGTCGTGCAACCGACGAAATGTATTTACGTTAGACATTGCTTTTTCCTCGAATGGAAATGAAAACTCAAGCCGCTACGGCGCCTTTTGCTGTTTTTGCAAACGATGCGATGCGGCGCGTCGCGAGCCAGGAGACAAGGATCGCGATGACCACGGGAATGCTGGAGAGGTAGCCAAGGTTATGGCTGCCGATGACCGGGATCACAGCAGCACCGAGAGCACCAGCAATGGACACACCCACATAAGTCGCTGAAGTGTTGAGACCGACCAGTACAGCCGTCATCGGAGGATTCAGGCTTGCGAGGCGGAACTGTTGTGGCACCAGCACACCCCATGCACAGGCACCCCAGATCGTCACCGCAATCGCTGCACTCCAAAGATGTGCGCCGGTGATCGGCATGGTGAGGATGACGATTGCCACGATGGAGAGTTTGATCAGAACGACTTTGTGCGAACCGATCTTGTCGAGGATCCGTCCAGTCAGCAGATTCGAGAAGGTTCCTGCCAGTCCCCATAGAACAAGCAGTCCACCCAGTACCAGGGCGCTGTGGCCGATCGCACGATCGAACACAACCGAGAAGTAGCTAAAGATGATGAACGTGCCGATCTGTGCAAGCACAGTCGTCGTGAGCGTAAGTCCGACGCGGGAATCGGTGAGGGGAGATAGGCGTTCGCGCAGCGAAATGGCCGGCGGCAACGGTACGTCAGGCAGGAACGCAAGAATGCCGGCGAACGCGGCTGCGCCAAGTGCGGCAACGAGCACCAGCGTCCAGTGCCAGCTCGCGAGCCCGCCGATCACGGCACCGATGGGCGAGCCCAGCGCGGTAGCGGTTGTTAACCCCGCCACGATGATGGACAATGCGTACCCGCGACGCTCCGGCGGCACCAGTGACGCGCCCGTTCCGCTGGCAGTCGGAGAAAACATCGCTGCACCAAGACCTGCGAAAGCGCGGGTGGCCAACGCGATGGCGAGATTCGGCGCCACGATGGTGCAGAGATTGGCGATGACAAACAATCCGATGCCGCTGAGCAGCAGACGCTTGCGTGCAACGTTCGCAGCAAGCGCTGCGAGGGTCGGACCGAGCAGGGCATAGCTCAGCGCGTAGACGCTGATCAGCTGGCCCGCAGCGCCGATGCTGACGCCAAACGAATGCGCGATTTCAGGCAGGATGCCAGCGAAGACGAAGCTGTCGGTGCCCAACGCGAACATACCGAGTGAGAGTGTTAGAAGGCGGCGATCCATGTCGGCCTCTCCAGAAAGATTGCGAATTCAGTCTCGTGACGAAACTATAGGGAACCCGACTGCATCGCACTACGGGTCGAAAGCAGGAAGCTGTTCCCCATAAACCAGTTAAGTCGTGCTTCGGAGTCAGTTTGTCCGCGCGACCTGCTGATGCGGAGCGTCCCATCCCCCGCCAAGCGAACGGAACGTTCTAACTGCGGCGCGGGCGGCGTCGGCCCTCGTTGCATCGAGATCGTCGCGTGACTCGAGAAGTTGCCGGTCGGCGTCGAGCACATCCGTGAGCGTGATCGATCCCGCGCGATACGCTTTCTCTGAAAGGTCGCGCGCCTTCGTCAATGCGGCGACTTCCTGTTGGATTTCCTGCGCACGAATCTCGGTTTGCGAGAGCGTCATCAACGCGTCTTCGACGTCTTCGGTCGCTTTGAGAGCAGCCTCCCGATACTGCGCCAATGCCTCCGCATACGATCCGCGCGCACTCTTGACCTCGGCATCTACCTTGCCAAAATCGAATAGACGCCATTGCAGCGCACCTGTCCCGATTGGCTGGAACGACTTCGCGCTCAGGAAGTGGCTGGCTGAGATACTGTCGAATCCCAGTGCGCCAGCGAGGGAAATCTTCGGGTAGTAATCGGCAAGTGCGGCGCCGATCGCTTCGTTGGACGCCGCCAGGTGGCGTTCGGCAGCAATGATGTCAGGGCGGCGCCGCAAGACGTCGACGGGCTGATCCGCGCTGCCGATGGCAGGCACGTCTGGAATGACGCCCGCATTCGTGCCGAGTTCTGCCGCATAGGTCCCCGGCTGGACGCCCATCAGCACATCGAGCCGGTTCAATTGCGCTTCGAGCGACACGCGCAAGCTCGGAACGGTGGCGCGTGCCTGACGCAGCAAGGCTTCAGCCTGCGCCACTTCGCGTTCGTCCGATGCACCGGCCTGCTTGCGCGCTTTCACGAGGTCCAGCAGGCGCGCATCAGTATCCACCTGGTCCTGCGTGACGGCCAGCCGCGCCTGCAGCCCTCTGATTTGCAGATATGCGTCGGCAGCATCGGCAACAACCGTCACGCGCGTGCCGAGTTGAGCGGCCTCGGCGGCCTGCTCTTCGTCGGTGGCGGCCGCGTGTGCACGCCGCAGACCGCCGGCCAGATCGATTTCCCAACTTGCCGTCGCACCGGCGACATATTCCTTCTGGTCGCGGCTGTAGTTGGGAAACGCGCTTGCTATCGTGCCAAGAGGACTCTGCGTGCTCTGGTGCACTGCCGTATACGACGCATTGGCATCGACCGTCGGAAGCAGGCGGGCGCCAGCCGCCTGGGCCGCCGCGCGCGACTGTGCAACCCGTGCGATCGCAGCCTGGAGACTCAGGTTTTGATCCAGCGCCCGTCGTACCACCTTGACCAGTTCGGGGTCGTTGAACCCGGTCCACCAGCTATCGAGACTCGGGGCCGGCAACGTCGTTTGCCGGTCCGCGACGACCTTAGCGTTGTGAAACGGCGCCATCTGCGTGTCGGGCGCAACATAGTCCGGCCCGACGGCGCAGGCCGCAAGCAAGGCGCTGACGATCAGACTACCTGCGATCGCTTTCGAAGTTCTGGATACGAAGCCGTTCATTTCACTTCTCCACTACCGAGTTGCCGCACGGCAAGCGCGCCCTTGATGCCGAGCTTGCGAACGAAGGCGTAAAACGCCGGGGTGAATGCCAGCCCGAACAGCGTCACGCCGAGCATGCCGAAGAACACCGTCGTGCCAAGTGATTGCCGCATTTCTGAGCCGGCGCCGCTTGCAATGGCGAGGGGCGCCACACCCGCGATAAAGGCGAATGACGTCATCAGGATGGGACGCAACCGCACATGTGCCGCATGGGTGGCAGCGTCTTCGGCATCGACGCCGTCTTCGGCCTGCCGTTGTCTTGCGAACTCGACGATCAGAATGGCGTTCTTCGCGGCCAGTCCAACGAGCACCACAAACCCAATCTGCGCAAGAATGTCGATCGGCATGCCGCGCACGTTCAGACCGATCGCTGCGGCGAACAGACACATCGGCACGATTAGCACGATCGCGAGAGGCGTCTTCCAGCTTTCATACTGCGCAGCAAGCACGAGGAACACAAACAGTGCCGAGGCAGCAAAGATCACGAGCGGCGACATGGTCTGCTCTTTCTGCTGGTGAGCGAGATCGGTCCATTCGTATGTGATGCCGTTCGGAAGCACCTGCGCTGCGAGTTTTTCCATGTGCTGGATGGCGTCGCCCGACGAATATCCGGGACCGGCTGCACCCATGATTTCCGCTGCGGGATACATGTTGTAGCGCGGCACGCGATACGGCTGGGTCGTGTTTTTGAAGGTCGCTACGCTGCTGATCGGCACCATATCGCCAGTCGAGTTGCGCACCTTGAGCCGTCCGATGTCTTCTGGTGTCCGGCGGAATGCTTCATCGCCCTGAACGCGTACCTGGTACGTGCGGCCCATGAAGTTGAAGTCGTTCACGTACTGCGAGCCAAGGTAGAGATCCATCGTGGAGAACACATCGGTGGGCGTGAGCCCGATCTTTTCCGCCTTCAGGCGGTCGATATCCGCATAGACTGACGGCGCGCCCGCGTTGTAAAGCGTGAAGACACCACCGAATACCTTGTCCTTGTTGGCTGCCGCCACGAGCGCACGTGACGCGTCGGCGAGCGCCTGCGGCCCGAGTCCGCCACGGTCTTCCAGCATCAGCTTGAAGCCGCCTGCCGCGCCCAGCCCTTGCACGGGCGGCGGATTGATCACGACGACCACCGCGTCCTTGACACCCGCGACACGCTTGCGGAGTTCGACCAGCATCGACGCCGCATTGACGCCGGGGACATGCTTGCCATACAGCGAAGGCAGCCCGTAGAAAAGCGTGCCGACGTTGGGCGCAATCGTGCCCGTCGTGACGTCGAGGCCCGACACAGGGGACGTGTGTGTTACGCCCTTGAGTCCGGGCGTATCGAGCACGATGTCGTTGATTTCACGAATCACCTTGTCGGTGCGTTCGAGACTGGCGCCCGGAGGAAGGAACGCAATTACCGCCTGATAGCCGATGTCCTGTTCCGGAATGAAGCCGGTCGGCATTCTCGACATCTGCAACGCAGTTGCTCCAATCAGGCCCGCGTAGACGATCAGCATCACGGTGGTCGCACGCACGGCGCGGCCCGTCATCTTTCCGTAGCGCGACGACAGCCATTCGAACGACGCATTGAACCGGCCGAAAATCGCGTGGTGGAGGCGCCCCAGCGCGGTCGACCCGCCGTGGGACTTCTCCATCTCGTGCGGCTTGAGAAGCACCGCACACAGAGCCGGGCTCAGCGTCAGCGAGACGAAGCACGAGATGACGGTGGACGCGGCGATCGTAATCGCGAACTGCTTGAAGAACAGCCCCGAGATGCCGGACATTAACGCAGTGGGCCCAAACACCGCACACAATGTGAGGGCGATGGCGATAATGGCCGTCGAAACCTCGTTCATCGTCCGATGAGCGGCTTCTTTCGGCGACATGCCGAGCGCCATGTTCCGTTCGACGTTCTCGACCACGACGATCGCATCGTCCACGACAATCCCGACGGCCAGAACGAGTCCGAACAACGAAAGGTTATTGATGGACGCGCCGAACAGCGAAAGGATCGCGAACGTACCGACCAGAGACACCGGAATCGCGACAACCGGGATGATCGTGGCGCGCCAGTTCTGCAGGAACAGATAAACGACACCAACCACCAGCAGAATCGCAATGCCGATGGTTTTCGCGACCTCTTCGATCGACTGGGAAACGAAGGTAGTCGGGTCGTAGATCTTGATGTAGTCGACACCGAGCGGGAAGCTCTTCTTCAGCTCGGCCATTTTGGCCCACACGTCGTGCTCGACCTGCACCACGTTTGCATCGGGAGTGGCAATGACGAACCATGGCGTGGCGGCATACCTGTCAGCGTAAGCCTTGGAGCCGTAGTCCACCGAGCCAAGCTCGACACGGCCGATATCGCGAATGCGCGTCACACGTCCCTGCGTATCGGACTTGACGACGACGTCGCCAAACTGTTCGGGTGTCGTCAGACGGCCAAGCGCGTCGATATTGATCTGATAGGCACCTGTGCCATTGTTCGATACAGGCGGCTGGTTGAGCACACCTGCCGAGACGGCGGCGTTCTGCGCGCGAAGCGCTGCCAGTATTTCATTCGCGCTGATGTTGTACGACGCGGCCTTGTCCGGATCGATCCAGATGCGCATCGCGTACTGCCGTTCGCCGAACAACTGAAAGTCGGACACGCCCGGCAGACGCGCGATCTGATCGCGGACCTTGAGCATGTAGTTCGACAGGTATTCGGGACTACGCGAACCATCGGGCGAATAGACATGAACGCCGAGTAGCAGCGCCTGGATGGTCTTTTTCACCTGCACGCCCTGCAATTGCACTTCGGCGGGCAGGCGCGACAGCGTGTCTTCCACACGGCTGCGTGTCAGCAGAAGCGCGGTGTTCGGGTCCGTGCCGACCTTGAAGATCACCGTGATCGTCAACTGACCATTGCTGGTCGATTGGCTCGAGATGTAATCCATGTTCTCGACACCATTGACGGACTGCTCGAGCGGCGTTGCAACCGTGCGCGCAATCGTATCGGCCGACGCTCCGGGATACGAGGTCGTGATCTGAATGGTCGTGGGAACGATGTTCGGATACTGGGCCACCGGCAGCTTCATCGTGGTTGCCAGGCCGATGAGCACAGCGAATATGTTGAGCACCGCCGCAAAGCGCGGGTGCTCGATAAAAAAGTGAGTCAGTTTCATGACTTGGCTCCTTCGTCGCCGTGTTCCGCCGAGAACGGGATCACCCCCGCGTGCGGCGAAATCTTCGAACCTGGGCGCACCGACGGAATACCGTCGATCACGATGCGGTCAGTCGGGGCGAGTCCAGATCGGATGACTCGCAGGCCGCCGCGAAGCTCGCCAACCTCGACCTTTCTGGGCGTGGCCACGTTGTCGTCTCCCACGACGTACACCATGTGATCGGTTTGATCCTGGAGAACGGCGGCATCGGGGACGAGCAATGCCGCCTGCGGTGCAGTCGTTGCCAGCCGCAGGCGCGCGAAGCCACCGGGCGTCAACGACAGGTCGCTATTGGGGATGGTTGCGCGCGCATGGATGGTTCCGCTCGAACGGTCCAGCGTGTTGTCGATAAAGTTGAGCGTGCCTGTGCGTACATATCCACTGTCGCCTGTCGGCGAAATATTCACTGCGTCTGCCAACGGTCCTTTGCGGTGTTCACGCGAGTGCTGGAAAGCGGCGTAGTCGTTTTCGCTCATGTCGAAATCCAGATAGATCGGGTCCAACGAAACGATCGTCGCAAGCAGCGTCGTGGGGCCGCTGCCGGCGCGGCTGCCGGATACCAGATTGCCCGTCGAAACGAGGTGTGTACCGATGCGGCCGGTGAAGGGTGCAGTAATCTTGCAGCGATCCAGGTCGAACCTGGCGTCGCGAACCAGAGCATTGGCGTTATCGACAGCCGCTTGAGCAGCGCGTTGTTCCGCGACCTTCTGGTCGACGTTCTCGGCCGTTCCCGCCTCCGAGCGCTGCAGTTCCTGCGCACGGGCAAGCTCTCGCGTGGCGAGCGCCAGCCGGGCATTCGCGGATTCGAGTCCCGCCGTCGCTTGGCTCAACTTGATCTGATAAGGTTCCGGGTCGATCTCGAAGAGCACGTCGCCTTTATGCACGATGTCGCCGTCCTTGAAATTGATCTGCGTGAGCGTGCCCCCGACCTGAGCGCGCAATTCGACACGGTTCACGGCAGAGAACTGGCCGAGGAACCCGAGCCGGCCTTCGACGTCGCGCTGCAATGGCGCGCTAATGGCAACCGACGGAGGCGGCGGTGCGGCAACAGGGGCTGCACTCGACCAGTGCATGTGAGCCGCCGTCGCCGCCACGGCGACGATCACAGCGGCTGCAACACCTTTGCCGCCCCATCGAACGGAGCCGGACGTCTCCGGGTTGGCTGGAGTCGCGACCCCCACCTCGGCCTGATCAATACGGTTATTCATGGCATTCCTAAGTATGTTGACAGGCTGCACGTCGTAGAGTCATGTCCAGCTCGCCCGTTAGATGATCAATCTTTGCTTTCTCGTATGAAGAAAGCGGGTTAGTCCAGAACTAGGCCGTGATCGCGGGAGACTTCCCCGTGAACGACTGCCGGCTAAGTTTCGTGACGAAACTATAGGCCACACGGTTGCGTCACACTACTGGCCGAAACCGGGGAACTGTTCCCCGCAATCTGGTTAAGTTGCGTGACGAAACCTGGGCTACGATACGTTCCATCATGTATAGAAAACGCTTCGATGGAATGGACTGTTCGATCGCTCGCGCCCTCGACGAGGTGGGCGAGTGGTGGACGCTTCTGGTCGTTCGCGAGTGCACGCAAGGCAGCAGGCGCTTCGACGAATTTCAGAGCGGGTTGGGTATCGCCCGTAATGTCCTCGCGGCGCGGCTGGAACGTTTGATCGAGCTGGATATTCTCGAACGCTTCCCGATCGCAGAACGCGCCAATACGTTCGGTTACCGATTGACCGCGAAAGGGGCGGATTTATATCCAGTGCTGGTCGCGCTCATGCAATGGGGCGACAGGTGGCTAAGGCCGGACGGCAAGCCGCCCATCACGTTGGTGGACCATGCGAGCGGGAAACCCGTGCAGGCCGTCGAAGTTCGCACGTCGGACGGGCAGGCGCTATCGGGACGTTCGGTTCGCCGCCGGTCCGGGTGCGAAGAAAACGACGCGGGACGTCATTGAGAACCGGAACGATCGGGTGCTCGGTGATCAGACCGACGAGTCGTGAGCCTGGAGGGCAACGAAGCAACGAAGCAACGACACCGCGCTAGTGCCGCTTCTGCTTGCCGAATCTGGATAGCGATTGCCTGAGCTTCGGCGCCGCAAAGTCGATGAAATGCCGCAGTTTGATGGCCATGAGATTTCTGGACACATGAACCAGATGGACGGGCACCGGCTCGATCTCGAACTGCGGCAGGAGTATCTCCAGTTGCCCGTTGCGGAGCGCTTCATCGGCATCGTGCTCGAAGACGTAGGTGATGCCGGCGTTGTCCACGGCGGCGCTGACGGCAGCGTCGGGCGTCGTGACTTCGAGCCGGGGTTTCACGCCGAGCACATAAATCTTGCTCGTCGTGGGAAGGCGGAAGCGCCACGGCGATAGATAGGGGCTATTGAAGACGACGCATGAATATTTGACGAGATCGTCGGGTTCGCGCGGCGGCGTATGGCTGGCAAGAAAGGCCGGGCTCGCGCAGACGATCGGCCGTAATGAACCGATGCGTGTGGCGATCATGCTGCTATCTGCGAGTTCTCCGATCCGCAAGGCGAGATCGGCGTGCGAATCGATGAGATCGATGTTTCGGTCGGAGAGAAGGAGCCGGACGGTGATGTCCGGATACTGCGCGAGGAACTGATTGATGACGGGCAAAACATGCAGACGCCCAAGCTGCACGGGCGCCGTTACGACCAGTTCACCTTTGGCTGTCGCGAACTCGCCCGTGGCCTCGTGTTCCTGTTCACGCACGAGGTCGAGAATGCGCCGGGCCGCCGCGACGTACGACATGCCCGCGTCGGTCAACGTCAGTTTGCGGGTGGTTCGGATCAGCAACCGGGTTCCGAGCAACTCCTCGAGATCGGCTACCTTGCGAGTGAGCGTGCTGACAGGGATTTTCAGTTCGCGTGCTGCCGCCGACAGGCTTCCCCTGTCCACGGCGGTCAGCAGCATTTCCATGGCTTCTAGTCGGTCCAATGCGTTCGCTCATGTGCGATCAGGTCGCAATATTGTATGGGAAGTCCTTCGCGAGTGCCGTACCGAAGCATGACTTGACGAAAACAACATTTCTGAAGATTCAGATGTATGCACAGGCTATCGCGCAATGCGTGCAAGCAGTAAAAACAATGGAGACTTATCTCGACAAAGCCGAGCGCTTCGCGATTGCGAAGAAGTTCGACGTCGCCGTACTGTTGTCGACCCGTCTCGCTCCCGACATGGGGGGCCTGCTCTATCAGATACAAAGCGCTTGCGACTATCTGAAGGGCGGAGCCTCCTGGCTTTCAGGACAACAGCCGCCGCGGCATGAAGACAATGAGCAGACGCTTGATGAAGCACGTGCACGCATCCGCAAGACGATCGACTTTGCTGAAAGCGTGGCGGTAGACCGGTACGCTGACGCCGCCAGTCAGATCGTAAAAGTATCCTGGGTGCCGGGTAAGCTTACTGGTGAAAACTATCTGCTGCAGATCGTGATTCCGAACATCTACTTCCACGTAGCCATGGCTTACGCGATCTTGCGCACGAATGGCGTAGACCTCAAGAAGTTGGATTTCATTGGCCCGGTCAATGCCTTCGATGCCTGATTCGTGGGCAGCCCGAGTCGTTGCTAAAGGGCGAACCGGAGAAGCTGACGTTCTCGTCGAACACGATCTGTTGACGATGCGTTACGATGAGCAACCGCCTCGCGATCGAAAGCAGACATTGGCTCGCAGAAGACGGCCGTCAGCAACGGGTCGACTGCCGCCGACCGCATCGGGCAGAGGTCGGCCAGGAAGCGACGTTCAAGCGAAATACCAGAATTGACGACAATCCAGGATCGAACGGGGTGTGTCCGCTCGTATCCATGGATGTACTCAGCGCGAAAGGATAGGACGTCTTGCAGGACCATCACGGTCATTCACCCACATGGCATCCTATTGCCACTTGCGATCGAGGCCGAAACGATTGTGAACTTAACGCGATGGTTCGGCGATCCACTCGACCAACGCGCGGTTGACCGCATCCGGTTGTTCGAGAGTTGAGGAGTGGCCGCATTGAGGAACCAAGTTTAATTTTGCGTTGGGAATGGCCTTCGCAATCTCCTCGGACTGGTCTGGCGGTGTGAGAGGATCGGAGTCTCCGACAAGGACGAGTGTAGGTACCGATATCGTCGGGAGGCTGGGGCGGCTGTCGATCCGCGAGATAACCGCATCAGTCTGTCGTGCAAAACCCTCGACACCAATAGTCATCGCCATGCGCACGTTGACTTCACGCAGGTTGGGGTCGTTCTGACGAGAAGGATGCACAATCGAACTCAAAGCTGCTGACAGCACCGTCTCGAAATCACCAGCTTGGGCATTGGCGACCAAAGCCCGTCGTTGTTTGCTCTGCTCGGCAGTATCTGAACGCGCCGACGTATCGAGCAGCGCAAGTTTAAGTATTCGTTTTGGCGCCTGTCGCAAGATCTCAAAGCAGATATAGCCACCCATCGAAATGCCGGCGAGAGCGAAGCGCGGAGGAGCTGTGGCGAGAATCGCGGCGGCTATCTCCGACATTGTTTTACCTTCCAGCGTCGACGCGACAGTAACAGGACCAAATCGCCACAAAGCTGCGACTTGAGGCGCAAAGACTTCCGCCGAACAGAGTAAGCCGGGGACAAGAACGATTGGTTGCATAGACATCCGTGAGAAGTGTTGAGTTGGGCTGAGTTGCAATCAATTATTTCTCCGGCTCGATATTATCAATTGCGGAGGATCACCGCTTGGTGCTGCTCGGTGTGGATCGGTCGGCCGAACGAGCCGACTCAATCTTCCCGAACGGCGGCTTTGGAGTAAGCTGATCGGCCGCTCGGGGTCGGTTATTTTGCATGAGTCGTGGGCCGGGGGCGAGCGGCGTGCCCGGTCGTGGGACGCAGTGCGGCCAGAAGTGGTCACTCGATTGCGTCTCGTGAATCGTCGACAATCGCAGCAGACGCGTCGGGCACGCGAAACCTGCAACGCGGAATCTCGGCGACCGCGGTTACTTCGATCATCAGGTCAGGATGATAAAGCCGTTGAATTTGCACGGTTGTGGTAACGGGATAAGGCGCGGCGAAAAACTCCGCTCGAATATCACCGGTCCCCATAAATGCATCTATGTCAGTTGCGTAGTGAACCAGCGAAATGATGTCCGACATGGATCCGCCGATTGACCCAAGGACGTCGCGGATGTTCTCAAGTGTTTGCCGCATCTGCGCCCGAATGTCGCCGCGCCCAACGACGTGCCCGTTCACATTAAGCGAAACCTGGCCCTTCAAGTGGACTATATGACCGTCGCCTTGGACAACAGCCATCGAGAACGCTCCAAAGGGTGACCATACGGTCGAAGGATTGATTGCAGTAGCCATTGCGAAGCCTCCTGACTGCGTAGCCCTATCGCCGAATTATCTATCATCGCAGCGGGTACCGACCGCGTGGATGCTGCAGGGGAGGTCTGCGTATTCATTTAGCATCAGGCGGGGTGCGGCCAATTTGAGACGTTCGACACGGCAGCTTACTTCGTCGACAATCGTAACCCTTGGACTGCACAAAGACGAGAGGCTCCGGACCGTTGAGAGCCTCGTCGATGGGAAAATCAACGCGTACAAGAGGAAAAGTCCGACGTTCCGCTCACTGATTACGGTACTGCACATGCGCCGCCTTTCCGACAATCTTGGTCTCGCGACCGATCTATTGCTGCACACGGAAACCGGCATAGTCGAGTCTCGGAATGACTATATCGTCGTCCGGACGCCTGACGCGCCCGAGTACTTTTTCGGCAACATGCTCGTCCTGCGGCAGCGCCCCTTGGTAAGTGATCTCAAGGGGCTGGAGCATGACTTTGCACAACTCATTGGGACACTGCCACTGATCGCGCACCGTACATTTGCGTGGCCGGAAGGCGCCGACGGCGCCGTAACCCTCGACGCATTCGTCGAACGAGGTTACGACGCGACTGTCTGTCGGGTGTTGACAGCCCATCCTGACGACATACGTCTGCTAGCGACGAACTCACTGGTTAAGGTGCGCCCGCTTACCGGGCGGCAGGATTGGGACGATTGGTCTCGAATGCAGCTAGCCGACATGCCCAATCCGACGGACATCACCTCACAGCGTTACATGGCGCATCAACAAACGGCTTACAGGCGTCTAATTGACCGCGGCCTGGGGAACTGGTGGGGAGCTTTTATTAACGACGAACAGGTCGGAAGCCTCGGTTTGTTCTTCCTTGACGGCATTGGGCGTTTCCAATCAGTTATCACCGGGCAACAGCATCGAAACAGGAATGTTTGCAAGACCTTGGTGGGCGAGGTTATCAGGCGGACCGTCGGGCGTTCGAGCAAGCTTGTCATTGTTGCCGATGAGAGTTACCACGCCGGAGCAATATACGAGGCAATGGGCTTCCAGCAACAAGGGCGCGTTGCCAGCTTGTGTCAAGAGCCGCGCAATACGACTGCGCGCTGAGTGCACGCAGAACGATTTGAGTCGGACGTGCGTCAAGCAACGGCCATTTTCGGCCGGTCGACATCGGTGTTTGGATCATCGACAATCTGTAAATTCAAGGCTGCAGCAGAGCACTACAACGGATTACGGGGCGCATATGGGCTTACGGAGATTGCTGCTGAAAGGCATCGTCGCTAGTGTTGTCGGCGTAATTGGAGCCCTTTGCATCCTGCACGAAGATAGTCGCGCGCGTGCTGACGTTCTTATCGATCGGCCGCCTGCCGTAGTCTGGAAAGTCGTATCAAACAGCGCCGCGTATCCCGATTGGAATCCCTTCATTACTCGGGTTGACGGCGAGTTCAGGGAAGGAGCAACAATCCGCATTGTGCTTGGCACTGGACCGGATTCGATGGTATTCAAACCGACTGTCGTGCGCGTTCGTCCGGAACAAGACCTTTGCTGGCGTGGCAGTGTATGGATTCGCGGTGTCTTCGACGGTACACATTGCATTCACCTGACAGCCGTAGCCGATGGGACCCATCTTGAGCAAACGGAGTCTTTCTCTGGATTGCTTGTTGGATGGTTGACGAAGGACGTGATCGAGGAAACTCGGCGAAACTTTCAGGCAATGAATGCCGCGGTCAAGCAGCGCGCGGAATCTAAAACGCCTTGAGCGCCCGCGCCCGCTTCTCGTGCGACTCCGCACAAAATCCTTACTCCCACCGATTTACCTGTAAAAGTTGAGGCAATTATGTCGAAACACCCGCGCGAGTTGCTTAAGGCTGCCGATATCGAGGCGATGACGCCGCAGCGTTCTGTCCATCCATTAAACGAAAAGGCCATACGCCTCAAGAAGTCGCTCGGAGACATCACGGGGATCACGCAATTCGGCTTTCATTTGGTGACACTCATGCCCGGGCACGAATCCGCCGAATATCATCGGCATCTCTATGAAGAGGAATGTGTCTACGTCCTTTCAGGGGCCGGGGAGGCAGCCATCGACGGCCAGGTGTATGAAATCGGAGCGGGAGATTTCTTGGGGTTCGCACGGGAAGGCGCTGCCCACAATCTTTCGAACACTGGCGGCATCCCTCTGGTATTAATCATCGCCGGTCAGAGGTTGGAGCACGACGTTTGCGATTACCCGCGCAAACGTAAGAGGCTATACGTGGCCGGCCCCAGTGAGGTACTCGTTGACTTTGGCCACGACGGCACAGAATAAATATCGTCCATCGAAGTCGCGCCGACGTTCTGCACTGTTTACAGCACCATTCGTGCAAGACGAGCGACTCCCGGCAATTGTCTGATTCGACCTGGCTCGAAGATCGCCGACGATTTGCGGCCCCCGGGGCGCGGCCGAACGGCCGCTTCCAGCAAGTCCGAGGGTCCGCTACGGGTCGGACTATGCCTTTTGCATGACGCGCATGTGCCAGGTGTTCAGCGCGCGGCGCCGTCGGGATCTGCTCGGACCAGAAAGAGACAGTGGACGTTGATGCTGTAGGTAACATTCGAGCAACGGCCGTTCAACCGAATTAGCTCAAGCGCGAACACCGAGGTTGTATGCCGTGCTGTCAAGTTCGTACACGGCAATAGACCGCCATTTTGGAATCAGTCCGCGGTTGAGATTTTAAAGTTCGGGGCGCGGTCTCTGATGTGCTGCCAAAGCAAATTGGCGATTGGCCCGTGGGGCAAATCGCGTCGGCGCGCCGCGGTTATCTCGACGCGTCCGCCTTGCAGATGTCGCCCGCCGATTGAGAGAAGACGTCCATCGCGTAGATCGCTCTCAATCAGAAAATCGTGCAGATGACCCCAGGCCGCGCCCTGCAAAATGATTTCCTTCTTCATCAACTGATCGCCGACCGACCACGTTTGGGCGCCCTCAATGATGTAGTAATTCGGCCGCACGATATGGCGTGCCGTGTCGCGAATGACGCACTGAACGTATCCGCGCATTTGCTCCGGCGTGATCTCCTCCGAAATGGGCATGCGAAGAAAACCCGGCGCGACGACAGGGATGAGTCTGACGGGACACAGATCGATGTACTCGAGCCGCGGATCCGCCTTGTCGATGTGATGAATGATCAGATCGGCTTCGCCGTCAAACAAGCGTTCCCACGGACCTGCAATGGCCTCCACATGCAAATGCAGTTGCGTCGCAGGATGACCGTCGAAGAAAGAACGAAGCAGTGCGAGTACCTCACGCACGGGTGAGAGATCGCCGATCACGACGCGAAGTTCGCGCTCCTCGCCCATGGCCAGTTGCTCGGCATGGTTCTTCAGTCCGCGAAGCTCTTGAAGGAATACGCGCACGTGGTCATGAAACGAGCGACCCGCGTCGGTCAGTGCCACGCGATAGCCGCTCCGATCGAGCAAGGTCAAGCCAAGCTGTCCTTCGAGGTTCTTCACCGCGGCAAACACCGTCGGCTGCGTGCGCAAGAGCTTTTCGGCCGCGGGCTGGAAACCGCCTTCCGATACCACTGCGTCGAAGCACTGCAGCTGATACAACGTCAGGCCCTCGATCATCGACGAGTCCTATTAACTTGATCAAAACTTCATTATTTTTAACAGAATCTCCGATCTCTAATATTAGACGACACTCACTGATATGGAGATTTTCATGCGTGCCATCGTTATCAAACAGTACGGGGGACCCGAGGTACTGAGCATCGAGGAGCGTCCTGATCCGTCCCCGCGGCTCGGCCATGTTCTCATCGAGGTGAAGGCTTTTGGCGTGAATCGCGCCGAGATGCATATGCGCGAAGGAAAGTGGCCCGAGGCGACTGAGATAAGCGGAATCGAATGTGTCGGGACTGTGCGTGCCGATCCGGATGGCCGGTTCGTGCCGGGTCAAAAGGTCGTCGCATTCATGGGGGGCATGGGCCGAAAGATAAATGGAAGCTATGCCGAGTTGACCAGTGTCCCGGCAAGCAATGTCGTTGCCGTGAATACCGATCTGACCTGGGAGCAACTCGCGGCGATTCCGGAGTCGTATGCGACGGCATGGGCAGCCCTCTTTGGCAATCTTGATCTTGAGTCCGGACAGACCTTGGTTGTTCGTGGCGCCACGTCCGCATTGGGTCGGGCGGCGGTGGATATCGCCGCTCATGCCGGCGTTCGGGTTATCGCCACCACGCGTAACCCGGCACGCGCGCCGTCGCTCGAAGCGCTCGGCGCCAAGGAGGTGTTGCTCGAGGCCCCTGATCTTCCACAGCGTGCGCGCGATTTGCATCCTGACGGCGTTGACGCAGTGTTGGAATTGTTGGGCAACAGTACGGTAATCGGTTCGCTGACCATGGCCCGGCGGCATGGTCGCCTTTGTCTGGCGGGATTTCTGGGTGGCACCGATCCGATTAACGACTTCATGCCCGTGGCCCAGATGCCGAGTGGGGTGCATTTCAGCTTCTTCGGCAGTTTTATGTTTGGGGCGCCAGCGTTTCCGACGGCGGAGATTCCAATGCAACTCATCGTCGATCGCGTGGAACATGGTCAATACAAAGCGATGGCCGCGCGGGTCTTCCGATTTGAGGAAATCCGCGAGGCCCATCGGCTGATGGAGACCGACAGCGCGAATGGAAAGATCGTCGTACGGTTGTGAGTGCAACTATCAAAGCGGCGGCTCGACCACCCGCATAAACCCTCGGACACCTCGTTGGAGGCCTTCGACCTTCATATTGGATCCAGCGGTGAATCCGCACCCAGCATCCGTCACCGGCGTGTCCAGGCGAATGGCCGTTGTGCCATTTCCAGGTTCGGCCAACTCCGGCCAGTCGACAACGGGGCGAAGTTCGTCGACAATGCCTCGGCGCGAATAAACGGGTAGGAGATGGGAAATGACGATCTTTTGGACGTTGAAAAGCATCCCTGAGCTGGCAAATCTAAGCGCGAGAGAGAGACGCGCGTATTGGCGACGTGCCTTTCGTCGAACATGGCGGCATTGGGAGACATGGGCCGGCCTCCTCGGGTGCGCCATATGCGCCGGAGTAGGTTCTGGACTGGGTGCGCTTGCTAATCACACCGTCGTCGGAGCGATGATCGGCGGCGGTGTTGGCGGATTCGTGTTCGGACAAGCGACGGTGCATGTCGCCCGTTTACATTACAAAAACGTACTGCTCAACCGAGACCGTTAAGCAATCGGGCAATTAGCTTGATGCGGCTCCTTCGCTCGAAATCGTTGCCAATCCACACGTCCCGTGGCAAACGACTGGCCGCCGAGGCCAAGGGTTGCCTTCACAATCGTCACGCGGAATTCGCCGGTCGTGTGAGTTCGAAGCGAATCGTGCGATAGGTGCGTTGCGCGCTCGATTCGCGGTGCGCTCGCAGCGGCCCGTCAAAAGCCTCGAACAGGGTGTTGCCGCAGACGTCTTCAAGGTCCGGCGCGACGCGAATGGCGGGCCGCGTCGCCGTCCAGGGCGAATCCGGCGTAAAGGTCCAGCGTCTTTCGCCCTTTTCGATCGCGACTCGCCCTGCTACCGGCCGTTCGTCGTCGCCCACGACCACAATCGCGCGCCGCAGCAACGCCCAATCCAGCGGCCTCGGAAACACGATCTCCAGAGGTTGACAACTCTGCGCCGCAGGAGGCAGAACCGTCCAATGCGCGAGCGCAACGGGCTCCCTGACCGCCTGAGCGACAACGAACGGCTTGTAGAAATTCTGCCGGAGCGGACGACCGGATGAGTCGACCATTGCCGAGCCGATGGCCAACGCGTAGCGTTGCCCCAACCTCAGCGGCGGACCCAGTTCCCGATTGGGACCGACCCAGCGTTTCAGCCTGCCCGGATCCAGCAGAACCGTCAGGCATCGCATGCTCCTGTCCCAAAGCTCCAGCGCAGGCCGATAGAGCACGTCGTGCGCAGGCCGTCCATTGGGGCCGATAAGACTAATCTGCGTTTCGGCACCGCCACGCCGCATCGGGCTGGAAAAGCAAACGTAGAAGCGAAGCAGGTTTTCCGGCAGGACATCGGCGGATGGAAAGACTTCCGACACCGAAGCCGGGTCGACCCCGATGGGGTTCGGTAGCGAGAATTCGAGCGTCAGCACGTCCGCATGCCCAATACAGCCGAGCGGCCGCAAATCGAAGCTTGCTCGATAGCGAACGCCCGGTTCGAACGGAAAACGCGGAACGAATCGCACCCCGGCCTCCAGAAGCTGACAGCAGCCAGCCACATCGGGAAGTTCGTCGCCTTCCCGCATGGCTGCATCGATAACGTTCACACGCAGCACGGGTTGCAGCGGGCGGGCCGTCCCCTGGTGTTCGACGACAAGCGCAGCAAGATCTGCATCGAGGTTGTGCACGCAGACGCAAGCCACCCCGCTCCTCTCGGTCTCGTGCTCGACTCGCAGTGTTGGCTGGAGTGTCATCGGCATCCTTACTCGGTCGCGTTGCGCGATATTCTGCGGCCGGCTGATCTCGCAACCGGCTACGCGTGGTCGATCTCGTTGCGATGTTCGCGGTAGTGGAACGGATCGGGACCATTCGGCCAGTTCATTTCAGCCATTCCCAATCGGCGGTCGAAGAAGTACGGAACCATCAGCGTGCCGATGTCCAGCCGCCAGGACGTCTTTGGATGCCGCCAGATGACGACTGCCCATCGTGGATCGAGAATCGCGATATGTTCCGCCCGGATCGGCAGATCGCGCTGCGTACGCCCGAGGCCACCCGGCCCGAAGTCGATGGGACCACCGGTCGGCTCGGGTTTCGCGGTCGTCAACTCCGCAGCTTCGATACGCGACGCGCTGCGTACGTCGATGGTCACGAGCAAGTAGTCCTTATTGTCTGTCGGATCGGTATAAGTCAGCATATCCAGCGGATTCGACCCATAGCCCAGTTCGCCGATCGTGTCCCCACGCACATGCGCGCCATCCTTTAAATCTTCCAGGCGGAAGCGAACGAGCGGCGTGCAACCATACACGGCAAACAGGTACGGTTTTCCATCCATCTCCCGGATCAGTTGCCGCACGATCGGGGCGCGCGTTTCGAACTCCCCGTGCGTCGGGTGCCAGATTTCGACGGTGCTCGTCGACAGGCGGGAACGGAACGGGTACGGGATGCGATACAGCGTCGATGCAAAGCGCTGATTCGAGATTCCTGTGACGAAAACCTCGCCGTTGTAGTACTTGACGTCCGTAATCGCATAGACCTGCTGGGGCTCGAACTCCAGCATCGCGTTCTGGTCCGGCTCGTTTGGAATTACCGTTTTCGAGTGCGCAATACCGTCGAGTTCGAGCAACTCGAGCTTGCCGTGATTGACCTTCACAATCGCAGCCATGGCGCCTGGTCCGCTGCCGCGCTCGACCGACATGAAAATCTGTCGCGACGGCTGATGGATCGCCATATCGTTGATGACGATATTGCCGACCGTCGTCCCGAAGAGCGCAGCGAGCTTCTGATCCACGCCCAGGACCAGATCGCGGCCTTCGAAGTTATGAAAATTTCCCATTTCCACGTCGGCCTGAGAGGTCACGTCCGAATCCTTCAGTGCGAACGCATGAATGGCCGCACCTGTGATATCGCCGACGAAGAGGACATTGCCGGGCCCGAACTCGAGGGCTCCCGCAGACTGGAGTGGACCGCCCGGCCGCGGCGAGCCGCCCCCCTCTACATCAGCCCTGGTCTTTTCGCCCGCGGCCAGCGCCAGGGCAAGCATGAGTGCCGAAGCCGAGCCAGCCCGCAGAAACTCGCGCCGCGCACGGGCCTCTTCCGCCATACCGGATGTTGTCGTGTGATCCATTGCGTTGCCTGGTTGTCGTTCGGTGCTAGATGGTGGCGAATCCGCCACCGGCAGCCGTCAATCCACCGCTGACCTCGAGCGCGTCGATTGCGCCGTGCAGTTCCAGCGGATTGACGCCTTCGCCATGCGTGATAAGGCCGCCGGCGATCGCGATCTTGCGCGCCGATCCTCCGGGCTTGATGCTGAGCGCTGTCGCCGCAAGCCGGACAACGACGCCCTTGACCAATGAGTCGCCGGTACCGCCCCACGTCTCGATGCCCCGGCGGACCGTGATTTCGCCGACCGGTTGGCTGATCTGAATGCCCACTGCGCCATCGGCATGCGTGACGACGCGCTCGAATTGCGCCGACCGCACGGTGCCCGTGTAGACATTGAAACCGCGCGATCCCTGGCCGAACGTCTCGATCAACGCGTTGACTTCGAGCCGCTCGAGGGAGCCGAAATTCACGAAGCCAATGCCGCTCGGCCCGTGGGACGTGACCTTCCCGTCGACGATCCAGCGATCGACGGCTCCCCAGTTGTCGAGCACCATGTCATTCGGACCGTAGGTCGTCACCGGGCCGTGATTGTGCACGCTGGCCACGAATGCGCCCGACACGACGAATACGCCGCCGGTAATGCGATCCGGCGTGCCGGGCGCGATGCCGCCATCGCTATGGACGGCGCCTGTCTCCAGCCGATTCGCCACGACGCGCCCGCCCGCCTCTCCGGCGCCGCCAACGAAGATGCCGCTGCCGCGAACCGGCGCACCGGCACGGCCCGCCGAAAGCCCGGTGAGGTCCGCCGTGATGACTACGCCGTGGTCTTCGCGCTGATTCCAGAGCGTGAAGACGCCGGGAACGACTTCGACGCCGTATCCCTTCGGGCGCTCTTCATAGCCGCGGGCGTCCGCGGCCCCAATGTCGATATCGTGTGCTTCGACATGGCCGCCAGCCACACTGTCGCGGGCCAGCAGTTGCACGACGCCCGCAACATTCAGATGGCGCAGCACGAGCCGACCGAATCCGTCAACACGCGTGTCATTGAAAATGGCGCGCCGATCGGGGTCTGTGGCAAGCCGCAAGCCTTCTACCCGATTGTCGGCGGAAAGCTGGAGCCCGTCGCTGCCGGGCGCGAAGCGCAGGGCGGCATGTGCGTCGATGCCGGTCAGAGCCAAACCGGGCCGCAGGCGAAGGGCTGCCACCCCATCGATCCGCGCTGAAACGACGATGTGCAGAACCTGGTCGTCGTCGACTGCCGTCTGCATTTCGGCGAGCGTGGAGACGGTGCGCGTTTCGGTGTTCACGATGAGTCGTTCCTCCATGATCTGATGAACGGCGCGCATGCCGCTTAGACGAGCGACACGGCCTCTTTGGCGCTGACCAGCTTGCCAAGCTGTCCATACTCGTGCAGATCGCCGCCAACCTCGATCCGGATCGACTGGTCGATGCCGCCCACGCGCAAAGGAGAAAACCCGCTGACGGTAATGAGTCTTGCTACGACCTCGCCGGCTTGCGCATCGTCCGCTGCATAAAACAGCACGGCCCGCTCCGGCGACCGGTTCGCGCCGGCCTCCAGCGATTGCGCGCCCAGCGTGCCGAACGCCTTGACGAGACGCGCCCGAGCCGGGAGCAGCCCGGAAAACAGCACGCCAGAAGATTGCTCGTCAGGAATGGTCTTTCTGTATCCGCCCTTACCGTCCGGGGCGATCGGGTTTGACGGGTCCACGATGATCTTCCCCGCCAGCGCCTCACGATGCGTGACGAGAAATTGCCTGATCGCGTCGAACTGGATCGCCAGGACAATGACGTCCGCCTTGGCGACTGCATCCTCGACCGTCAGCGCTTCGGCATGGCTGCCGAGGTCTCGGGCCACCTCCTCTGCCTCGTCCGGCGTCCTTGCCGCGACGATGATCGTCTCGCCACCCGTTACCAGATTCTTCGCCAGCCGGGAGCCTATGTTTCCAAGGCCGATGATTGCCGTGCTCATGACAGTTGCGCTCCTTTCTGTTTCCCGCCTGCGTGACCGCAATGTGATCTGAATGGTAGCCAACCGTTCGGTCGACCGCTAACGGACAGTGCGGAAATCGGATTTCCATTTCTGGAAAGCTCACGCGAGCGGCCGCGTTTGTATGCTTGAGCGTGTGCCCTGATGAGGAGGAGAAAGCCCATGCTCGCGCCAACCGAAGTGCTGTCTTCGATACTCGAGAAGCCAACCGATATCGAGCGCGTCCGTTCGCTCGTCACACCTGACGTGATCTATGTTTCGCTCAACTACGACAATCCCGATCTGAAGCGGATCATGCCGTGGGCCGGTACGTCTCGTGGTCCCGAGAGCATCGTGAAGACCTTTATGGATGTCGGCCGCTACTGGCAGATTCAGTCCTTCGAGCCGGAGGCGCTGTTCGGCACCGACGAATACGCCGCCATGTTTGGTCGTTTCACGTACCGGTCGACGGTACTCTCAAAGGTCGTGACGACGCCGTTCGCGGTGTTCGCCAAGGTCGAACATGGCCGCTGCACGTATCTCCAGTTCATGGAGGACACGTTCGCGACAGGCGCGTCGTTCCGAAGCGGCGGAAGCTGGACTTTTCAAGGCACTCCGAACGGCGAGCGAGTCGTGCTCTAGCCGAATGGTTCCTTTACCTCGCCACGGGCGGACTGCCGCCTTGCTGCCGCCCGGTTGCGGCGGTAATCTGCGTCAGACGATGGAAGCTGCAGATAGCCAGCAAGTTGCAGGTCGAACGGAGCGTAACGGTAATGAAAGATCTCAATACGCTGCTCATTTTTGCGAAGGTCGTCGAGGCGAGCAGCTTCTCGGAGGGCGCGAGGCGGCTCAAGATGCCCATTTCCTCTGTGAGCCGCCGTATTGCCGAACTCGAAAATCAGCTGGGTGTTCGTTTGCTCGATCGATCCACGCATCACCTGAGGCTCACGGACTTCGGCACCGAAGTATTCGAGCTCGCAAGACAGGCCACCGAGGTCAGCGAAGCCGTCGACAATGTCATTTCGAACCGCCTGCCCGAGGTGTCCGGCGCCGTACGGCTGTGTGCGCCGCCAAACCTCTCCGACTCGCTGATCGTGCCTGTCGTCGAAGCCTTTCAGCAGTCTTACCCGAACGTGGAGGTCAAGGCGTTCATTACCGAACGCATCGTCGACCAGATAGCCGAGGACGTCGATATCGCGTTCAAGGTCGGAACCTTCACCGACGCGACGCTCGCAGCGCGCACGCTTTTGACTTACCGGCATCAGGTCGTTGCAAGTCCGAAGTACCTCGCCAGACGCCCGCCTCCGCAGTCGCCGCGGGACCTTCCCGCGCACCGGCTTTTCGCGTTCTCTTTCAGGAAGCCGGACTATAGCTGGAGCTTCGTTCATGTCAACGGCCGGGATACCGAAACGGTCTCCTTCCAGCCGACAATGGCCATGAACGACTACACCGGGCTCATTGTGGCGCTGCTCGAGGGCTGCGGCATCGGGGAACTGCCGCCCATCGTCCAGCCAGACCTCGTGCGCAGCGGGCAGCTCGTCGAGGTCTTGCCGGACTGGCATCTGCCTGTGTTCGACCTGACCATCGCCAACCTGCGCGACCGCTATCTGCCCCGGCAGGTACGCATCTTCAGGGACTTCGCCTCGAAGATGGTGCCCGGGCTCTTTGGCACCTTACCATCCTGAAAGGCGAAAACAGGCGATACCATCGAACCCGTTTCAACCATTCGAAATCATTCTGGAGTTCGAATGGTCTGCATCTTACTGCGGAAAATCCGGAAACAACACGGGTGCCATTTCAATCGCGAATTCCTTGAAGAGCCTGCACGGTTTCGAAATGTGCCGGTTGCCCAGGTACACGAGCGAGAGGTCGTATGTCGGGAGGCGCCACTGCGGCATCACCTCCACCAGCTTGCCCTCGCGAACAAGATCGGGCCGGACCACAGGGGGCAGTTCACCAATGCCGGCACCCGCCAGCAACATGGAAGCGAGGCCGGCAAAATCGTTCATCGCGAATAATGGCTGGAACGTGAGCGTCTGCTTTTCCCCTCCATTCTCGTGCACGAAACACCAGCTGCAATCCGCCTTCCAGTGCGAAAACGCAAGGAGGCGATGCTCGAGCAGATCCTGCGGCTTTCGGATCGCCCCGCAGCGCTTGAGGCACGCAGGCGTCGCAACGATGCGATGACGATAGGCCAGAAGGCGCCGCGCGACCAGCGACGAATCGCGCAATGCGCCAACCCGGAACACAAGGTCGACGCCGTCCGCGATATGTTCGACGTAGCGCTCGGTAACGAGAATCTGAAAACGCACATTCGGATAGCGCTTCTGAAATTCCAGGACAAGCGGCGTCAGCAAGGTGTCCGAAACGCTTGGCGGCGCCGAAAGGCGCAAGAGCCCCGACACGTCCGAGAGATGGCTGGACGCGACGCTGTCGATGGCCTCACCCAGCTCGACGCCTCGCACGGCTTGCTCATACACCTCCTTGCCGAGGTCGGTGAGGGTGAGACTGCGCGTGGAGCGCTCAAGGAGCCGAACGCCCAGTGCCTGCTCGAACTCAGCGATGTGCCGGCTGACCGTAGAGACCGGCATGCCAAGCCGGCGTGCGGCCCCGGAAAGGCTGCCCGATTCGACCACCTTTGCGAATATCACCAGCGAGTTGAGGTTCGCCATCGCTTTTCCATCCTTGGAAAACCATTGTGCGCCAATCGTCGGCGACGCCGCAAGGATAGATGCCAACCCGGAGCACGAGCGCCCACGTGACATATCATGGCACGCTGATCTTTCCGGAAGTGGAAAACGATTTTCTGCATTACCGCCTACCGGAAAATCGCAGCTGCTCTATGGTTTCGAATAGACACTCGCGAGCCGCAAAGGAGGCGTCGATGACGACCATGAAAGCAGCAGTGATCCACGAGCCCGGTGGTCCTGAGGTGCTCAAGCTCGAACAACGGCCTATACCGACGCCGCAGCGCGGCGAGGTACTGATCCGCGTGAAGGCGTTCGGACTCAACCGATCCGAAATGTTTACCCGCCAGGGATTTTCTCAGAGCGTGAAGTTTCCACGTGTGCTGGGAATCGAGGCGGTCGGCGTCGTGGAAGACGCACCGGGAATGGAGTTCGCCAAGGGCGAGACGGTTGCCACCGCGATGGGAGGCTTGGGGCGTGAGTTCGACGGCAGCTATGCGGAGTACACCTGCGTACCTGCCCGGCAGGTACAAAAACTGGTCACTGGCTTGCCCTGGGAAACGCTCGGCGCAATGCCGGAAATGCTTCAGACCGCTTGGGGCTCGCTGTTCAAGGCCCTCGCGCTGCAAGTGCGGGACCGGCTGCTGGTTCGGGGCGGAACGACATCGGTTGGACTTGCCGCTGCGGCAATCGCCAAAGCGCACGGTGCGTTTGTGATTTCGACGACCCGCAATCCGCAGAAAGGCGACGCGCTGCGTGCAAACGGCGCCGACCGTGTCGTCATAGACTCGGGCACAATCGCGCAAGAGATCGGCGAAGTGTCGCCCGGCGGCGTGGATAAAGTGCTGGAACTCATCGGAACCACGACGCTGAAGGACTCGTTGCGCTGCGCGAAACAAGGCGGTGTGGTGTGCATGACTGGCATTGTTGGCAACCAGTGGTCGTTCGACACCTTCAGTCCGATGGAAGTGATACCGAGCACGGTGAAACTCACCATTTACGACGGCGGAGTCAATGAATTCATGGCGACGCCGTATGACGAATTGCTGGCGCAGGTGAAGGCCGGAACACTTCGCGTCCCCGTTGGGAAGGTTTTTCGACTCGACGAAATCGTAGAAGCACACCGGTGCATGGAAGAGAACAAGGCCGGCGGGAAGATCGTCGTGCTGCCATGAAGGCGGCCTTCACGCCCGCCGATGATTGACAGGCGTTCATCAATCAGTAATCCCACTGCACCGGCACGAAACGGAAGCCTTTACCGTTCCTTGCAACGTGACCGATGGACGGGAACGCCACATGTGCTGCGGCCAGCAAAGCGCCGGTTTCAGCAGCGTCGGTGAGCAGCGCGATACGCACGTCCGCAGCCACGTCAGGATCGTGCTCGAAGCCATTCTGCCATTCGGGATTGTCGAAGCCGACTTCGAAAATCGCGTCGCCTGCGAACGTCAGTTTCTCGCCGTTCGAGGCGACGTCTACGACGCAATGCCCCGGCGTGTGCCCACCCGTTACGCGCGCCGACACGCCCGTTGCGACTTCGACGGTCTGATCGAACTGCATGATGTTTTCGCTGTAGAGTTCCGTGAACTTCGCAGCCGCTTTGCGGAGCGCGGGAGGAACGGCTTCCGGCATCACCGTCTTGCTGAAGTCCGGACTTTTCCAGAATTCCACTTCGGCCGCAGATACGTGAATGCGCACGTCCTGGCGCAGTCTGGCCTTAACGCCATCGACGTTCAGTCCGCCGACGTGATCCATGTGCATATGCGTAATCACGATATCGGTGATCGCAGCCAGGTCGATGCCAGCCGATTCCAGGCGCATCACCGACCGACCTGCACGCGTGAAGTATTCGAAACCGTCGCCCACACCCGAATCGATCAGGATCAGGCGTTCGCCGCTGCGCACGAGCGCAATATTCAGCGCCCAGTCGAACATGTCGCGTTGCAGGAAGCGACCGTCGAACCATTCGTTGCGGTCCGCTTCGCTCACGTTGGTGGACATGGTCGAGGTCGGAAGCGGCAGAATGCCATCGCTGATCAGCACGACGTCGACGTCACCCACGCGCACGGCGTAGCGGGAAGGCACGAGTTCGACTGAACCTGCTTTGCCAAGGTTGGCGGTAACAGGCTGCACATTGCGGGTTGCTTTAGTCATTTTAAGTAATCCTATTAATAGATTTCGTGAGCCGCGCCGGGCGACGGCATGGTTTACTTCGCTGGCACGAGAACCGGTGCGCCCTTGTCCTTGAGCAGCACTACGATGAACGTCGCGGGCTTCGTCTGGCTCGCATTGCGCCCAACCGTATGAACGTCGTTCGGCCCCTCATAAAACGTCTGTCCCGGACCGAGCGCGACTTGTTTGCCGCCCCTGACCTGCATCACGATGTTGCCTTCCAGCACGTAGATGAAACCGTGCGCATTGTGCCGATGCACGGGGTCCGACGCGCCGGGCGGATATTCCACGCGGATCATCAGCGCTTCCTTGCCCGGATAGTCGTCCAGCGCCTTGGTCATCAGCGGCGTGACTTGTGCTTGCGCCGGCTCGTGCGCTTGCCCAGCGCCCGCAGCGAGCAGCAGCGATGCGATCAGCAATCTCGAAATTTGCATGACGCTACCCCTTTGCGCCGCGGTCAGGTCAGGCCAGGCCCGACTTGTCCACGCCGAAGGCTTTGTCGTAGATCCCCGGCGGGATGCGGAAGCCGATGTTGACCCGGTTCCACGCGTTGATCGACATCACCTGGAAGGTGAGATCGGACAGCTCCTTCTCCGAAAACTGGGTCCGCACGCGGTCGTAGATTTCATCGCTCACGCCAAGCGGTGAAATCTGGGTCAGCGCTTCGGTCCAGGCCAGCGCGGCACGCTCGCGCGGCGTAAACAGGTTGGACTCGCGCCACACGGCGACGTGATGAAGACGCAGCGGACGCTCGCCATGGATCGTGGCTTCCTTCACGTGCATGTCGACGCAGAACGAACAGCCGTTGAGCTGTGAGGCCCGGATATCGACTAGATGGCCGATGGATTCCTCGATAGCGGACTTCTTGAGCACGAGGCTGAATTCGACAAATTTTCTGAACAGTTCCGGGGATTGTTGCTGGTAATCGATGCGCTGGGTCATGGCATGTCCTTTATAGGGTTAAACAGAGGAAAATCGTTGCAGGAATCAGTCTTTCGCAACGGAGAGGCTGAGCCAGGTGTGAAAGCGCGTCGGGCCGACGCGATGGCCACTGCCGGCGACCAGGGTGCGGTCGTCGAGTTCGCTGCCGAAATAGCGTGCGTGGACATCGGCGATTACCGTGCGTGGATCCTTGTGTGCGGCGAGGAACTTGCGGGCCAGGTCGTCCAGCGGGAAGCGGTCCTGACCGGCGACTTCAATGGTGTCGTTCAATGGCATCCCCGCCGCAAGATCGGCGAGGACTGCGGAGACGTCGTCGGCAGCAACCGGCTGGATCAGCGCGGGCGAAAGGTGCACCTCGTCTCGCTGGGTGCCGGAGGCGATGATGCCGCCGACGAATTCGAAGAACTGGGTGGCGCGCAGCAGCGTGTACGGGACCGGCGACGCCTTGATCAGCGTCTCCTGCGCGGCCTTGGCGCGAAAATAGCCGCTTTGCTGCAGGCGTTCGGTGCCCACGACGCAGAGGGCGAGGTGGTGCTCGACGCCCGCAGCGTATTCGGCGGCCAACAGGTTGCGGCCCGCTGTCTGGAAGAAGGCCATCACGGTGTCGTCCTCGAAGGATGGGGCGTTGGCGACATCGACAACGACCTGCGCGCCTTCAAGCGCCCTCACCAACCCCTCGCCCGTCATCAAGTCCACCCCGGTCGAGGGGGATGCGGCCACCACTTCGTGCCCATCGCGGCCAAGCCGCCGCACCACGTTCGAGCCGATCAGTCCGCTGCCACCTATGACGACCACTTTCATGTTGCACTCCCACTGGCCAAGTTTACGAAGGGCTTGCCGCCTTATCCGATGGGTGCAGTATGATTTCCGGACGCGGGCGCCGCTTTGCCTGCACCTTGTATTTCCGTCCAAAATTCCTTGATCTGCTTCATCGGCGCGCCGGGTACCCCATGCCCGGCGGCCTTCTCGCGCTGGAGCCCCGAATGCAATGGGTTTTCGCTGACTGCACGCTGGACCTGGAACGTCGCGACCTGTGCCGTGCTTCCCAACCGGTCGCCACGACGCCGAAGGTGTTCGATCTGCTGGTTTATCTGGCGAGTCATCGCAACCGTGTCGTGGGCCGTGACGAGTTAATCAATGCGGTGTGGGACGGACGCGTGATTTCCGAATCCACCATGGCGAGCCACGTCAATGCCGCGCGCACCGCGGTCGGCGATGACGGTCAGCAGCAGCGTGTGATCAAAACCGTGGCGCGCAAGGGATTCCGGTTCGTCGCCGATATCACCGAACGACCGCTGGCGCTTCAGTCCGGCGAGACAACCACGCCGTCCGAAGCATCGTCGCCGCACGCGGCGCAGCTCAACAAGCCTTCCATCGCCATCCTGCCGTTCGTCAATCTCAGCGGTGACCCGGAGCAGGATTACCTCGCCGACGGTGTGATCGAGGACGTCATCACGGCGTTGTCGCGATACCGCTGGTTATTCGTCGTGGCACGTAATTCCAGCTTCACGTACAAGCATCGAAACGTGGATGTGAAGCAGATCGGGCGCGAGCTTGGCGTGCGCTACGTGCTCGAAGGAAGTTGGCGCCGGGCACAGGGCCGCGTTCGCATCACCGGCCAGCTCGTCGATGCGAGCACCGGCGCGACTCATTGGGCTGGTCGCTTCGAGGGCATGCTCGATAATATATTCGAGTTCCAGGATCAGATCGCCGACAGCGTGGTCGGCGCAATTGCGCCGCAGCTCGAACAGGCGGAGATCGCTCGCGCCCGGTTCAAACCGACCGAAAGTCTGGATGCCTACGACTTCTATCTACGCGGCATGGCGCGGCTTCATCGAGGCACCCGCGAAGCGATTGACGAAGCGTTGCCGCTATTCCAGCGCGCGTTTGAGTGCGACCCGGAATACGCTTCGGCGTATGCAATGGCGGCCTGGTGTCATTGCTGGCGCAAGGTCAACGGCTGGATGCAGGATCGCCCGCGGGAAATGGCCGAAGGCGCGCGTCTGGCGCGCCGCGCGGTCGAGCTTGGCAGATACGACGCCGTGGCCCTGGCGCGTAGCGGGCACGCCCTCGGACATCTTGCCGGTGACCACCTGGCGGAAGGCATTGCGCTTCTGGATCGGGCGTTGGAGCTGAATCACAATCTCGCCGCCGCGTGGTTCCTCGGCGCATTCGTTCGCTTGTGGCACGGCGAAACCGAACAGGCGATCAGGCAATTTTCCCATGCGATGCAGCTGAGCCCGTTGGATCCAGAACGCTACCGGATGCAGTTTGGGTTGTCTGCTGCGCATTTGTTCATGGGCAACTTCGTCGAGGCCGCTGCGTGGGCAGAGAAGGCGATGCGGGATTTGCCGAGTTTCGGCCTTGCCCACGCAACGCTCGCCGCGAGTCAGGCCTGGCTCGGGAATCAACGGGAGGCTCGACAAGCTGCGATTCGTCTACGTGAACTGGTTCCCGATTTGCGCCTCGGCAACTTGACCGAATGGATGCCGATCCAGCGCAACGAAAATCTTGCCGTTTTCACGGAAGGCTTGGCCAAGGCTGGATTTAATCCACAACCCTGCAAGGATTGATGCGATCCGGCGAGCACACCGATGTTACTTCATGACAGTTTCTCTCGCAGTTCAACGAGGCGCTCTCGCCGCCGTCCTGACGAGGAGTGCACGCGTGTCCAACTCCCGTGTCGGCCGGATCGGTCGTCTACACGTGCTTCCCGATTCATGGGCGGCGACCTCCGCCGGCCGCCGCCGTTAGCGCTTACGGCAAGGTGATCTTACGGGTGTATTCGGCCGTCACGTTGGCACTCGTGGCAACACCGAATAAGGGGTAAATAGTTTTCGGTCCGCTAGCGGCCAGACCCATGTAGTCGCCGAGGAAATGTCCGCCCGCTACGGGTGCGTTCAGGATGTTGAACGAGGCGTCAGTCAGTTTCCGTTCGTTACCCCAGTTGGCGGGGTTCGTGCACGCAGTGGCTGTCGAGCAGAACACCGCGAAATAGTCGCTGCCCTCGAAGCCCACAGGCGTGTTCGTGTCATTACGAAAGTCGTAGTAGGTCACCACGATCGTATTGCCGTCGCCCGAAGGCACTATCGCCGGAATGTACGCCTGCTGACGGCAGGGGTTCGTACCGTTCGGCGGCGTCTTGTTGATCATCACGGGTGCTGACCAGGTCGCCCCGCCGTCATCCGACTCGCTGAAGACGATCCCGACAATCGGAATCGATCCGGTGGGTGTGGTGCAGGTCCCGGACGAAAAGCGATCGTCCTGCCAGGCAAGATAGATAGCCCCCGAGACCGGGTTCACAGCGACACTGTAGAGAATAGCGGCGTCGCGTATCGGCTGACCGCTGTCAGGTGTGACCACGCCGGTGACCACGCCGCCGATCGTATGAATATTGTTGGTGAACGTCGGCCCCGACCAGCTCGCGCCTTTGTCCGTCGACTTGATATAGCCGATGCTCAGTGGCGATGGCGTGACGTTGATCGCGGTGAAGAAGTCGAGCACGGTTCCATCAGGCAGCACGCGCACCATGTTGTCGATTGTCTGCGCGTTCGTGCCAGGCTGGTAGATCGGTGCGGCTGTGCTCCACGTCGCGCCATTGTCGGTGGACCGTGAGAAGAAGCTAGGGCCGGTGAAACTGAATTTGGAGGAGGGGGCACCACCCGCGCACGGCGGCGTCCCACATGTCGAAGAGAGGCCCGCCAATTGGCGCGCGATCTCAACACCGTCATTTTGCGCGAGCAGTTGGGCGCCCTCCTTCGTCGGCGGGAACACGCTCAACTGATCCCAGACCGCATAGACGTATTTGTTCGCGGTCGGATCCGCAGTGAGTGAGTTCTTGTCATTGAGCACGTGCGGCGAGTTGGTGCGGATCAGCGTAACGGGAGGCTGCCACGTCGCGCCATGGTCAGTGGAGCGGCTGACCAGCATTCCGCTATTTCGGGCTCCGAATGGAGTCGTCGGCTGCGCAGGGTCCAGTACCAGAGAGAAGAAGAAGGCCGTTCCGTCTTGCGCGAAATCTACCCAGGGATCGGAAGCTCGCCGGAATTTGCCTGCGGTGCACGCAGTCACGCCGGACGGAATCGTATTGGACCAGGTTGTGCCCGCATCGCTCGAGGCGACGCCGACGAGCCCGCGTGAACCGCCGTCGTTCCAGCGATCCTGCTGGTGGCCGGCGAGGAGACGAGACGGGTCGGTCGGATCGACCGCAATCCATGGCTCAATCGAGGTCGCCGGATACAGGACGCTGCCGAATGCCGATTCCTGCGCGTGCACCTGGTCGGCGGCACATCCGCTGAACGGGTCGCCCGCGGCTACCTGGACGAGCGATCCGAGTGTTTGCGCGTTCGCGCCTGGGCCGATCGAGCACGCGAGCGCAATGACCCCGCCGCCTGCCACGCCCTGGAAAGCAAACCGGGATAAGCACCTGATATTGATTTTCATTCTGAGCCTCGCGAAAAAGGGAAAACGCCTGTGCACTTTCCGGCTGTCCGTCACCGGAGCCATGACTTCCATATCGTGATCTTCCGGTACATGTGAAACCGACTTGCCCCACCGCAAAACCAACGCTTGCTACCGTCCGCGTAAACATGCAGCGAAGATGCCACTACCAAAACACACTAGGTCGCTGTAGGCGCATTTGTGTGAAAAAAACATTACGGATTCCGATTCATCACGCGGCGCCCTCACTAATATTGGCTTGGTACGAGGATTGCAGATCCACGGTCAAATCATGTATACGCTTGCAGAAGCATGGTGACGGAACTCCATGGGAGCCATAGACGACTGCGTGTTCGACGGCTCAGTTCTTTCAAACATCGTTGTTTTATTCGGAATGCTTATTTACCTGGAATGAGAATGATCGCGCTTCCACAAGCGTCACAAAGGAAGCGTTTCACGATATTCCCGGCGTTCTTCTGGACGAGATGGAGGACCTTATCCGGCACATGTCCCAAGCGCAGATCGATGCGAGTGACATCATCGACCAGGCCGGCAAGCCAAGCGCGCAACTCGACGGCATGGGTGGTGTCTATTGCGCTGACTGCGAGGTCGCACTCGCATTGCCTTGCGACGACTCAATGGAGTTGGTGAGCGTCCCTTAACTGCAGGAGAATCGTGCAAGCAATCAGGAGTATCGTGCTAACACGTATCCGACGCGCGTGCCATGCTAGGTAGCTAGCCACCACAGGAGGGCAATATGCTGAACACGCGCAAGCTTGGACGTGAAGGACTCGCCGTTTCGGAGATCGGGCTGGGGTGCATGGGGATGTCCTACGCCTACGGCACGCCCGACGACGCCGAGTCGATCGCCACGATTCATCGGGCGATCGAGCTCGGTTGCACATTCCTCGATACCGCTGAGATCTATGGTCCTTTCGCCAACGAGGAACTGCTCGGACGCGCGCTAAAAGGGCGTCGTCACGCAGTGACGATCGCGACGAAATTCGGCTTCAAGATCGACAACGGCGTACGCGGCCTCGACAGCCGCCCCGAGCATATCAAGGAGGTGATCGACGCGTCGCTCGTCCGGTTGCAGACCGATCACATCGATCTGCTCTACCAGCATCGCGTGGATCCCGACGTGCCGATCGAGGACGTGGCGGGCGCGGTCAAGGACGCGATCGCCGCGGGCAAGGTTCGCTATTTCGGCTTGTCGGAAGCGAGCGTCGATACCATCCGGCGCGCCCATGCCGTGCAACCCGTCTCGGCCGTGCAAAGCGAGTATTCGCTGTTCGAGCGCGGCGTCGAAGACAAGGTGCTGCCGGCGCTGCGCGAACTGGGTATCGGCTTTGTTCCCTACAGTCCGCTTGGCCGGGGCTTCCTGACCGGCAACGCCAGGCGGGCGGAGGACCTTCCCGCCAACGACTGGCGGGCAGCCAACGATCCGCGCATACAGGGCAGCAACTTCGATACGAACGTCAAGCTCGCAGATTTCATCAAGGCCCTTGCCGACGAGAAGTCCGTGACACCGGGCCAGCTCGCGCTCGCCTGGCTGCTCAAGCAAGGTGACGATCTGGTGCCGATCCCCGGCACCAAACGGCACCAATACCTCGAGGAAAACGTGAACGCAGCTTCAGTTCGGCTGACGCCGGCGGATCTGGATCACATTCGGAGTTTCCTTGCCGGACACCAGACCGCGGGCACACGTTACCTGCCGCCCATGCTGTCGCATCTCGACCGCTAGCGAACGCCAATCACCATCGAGTTCTGCCCGCCCAGCGGTTCGACCCTGATCTCCCGAAAGCCAGCCTCGGTCATCCATTCGCGGCACTGCCTGGCGGTATAGTCGAAACCGCCGGGCGTCTCGACCAGCATGTTCAGACTCATGAGCAAGCCGAACGCATTGCGCCTGCGCTCGTCGTCGATCATCGCGTCGTAGACGATCAGACATCCGCCGGCGGGCAACGCCTGATAACTCCTCGCGAGCAGTTCGCGCTTCTGTTCGAGATTCCAGTCGTGCAGAATGTGTCCCATCACCATAACGTCGGCTGAAGGCAACGCGTCCACGAAGAAGTCGCCCGGATGAAAGCGAATTCGATCCTCTAGCGCGTTCGCCGCGATGTAGTCGTTGAATACCGGAGCGACGGCGGGCAGATCGAACCCGATTCCCGCAAGATGCTCGTGCGTACGCACAATCTCCGCCACGAGGGCGCCCTGCGCGGTGCCGACGTCGACGACCGAGCGATAGTTCTGCCAGGGAAACTTTTGCGCAATCTCCTTTGCCAGATCCATGCTGACACCGCTCATTGCGCCCAGAAACTCACGGAGCCCGCGTTCGTCACGATAGATTGCATCGAACGGGTTACCGCCCTGCTTTGCTTCGTTCTGCGGGAGCCCCGTGCGCAACGCTTCGGTCAACGAGCCCCAGAACGGATATAAGCGGTTGTTAGCCATGAGCAAAAATCCGGCGATACAACCCGGCCTGGATCTGTCCAGAAATGCATCGGCCTCGGCGGTATTCCGGTACAGCCCGTCGTCTCGATCCAGGACCCCTAGCGCGACCAAAGCGTCGAGGAAGTCGTGTGCCGATCTCGGATGCAACTGCATTTGATCCATCAGTTGTGTTGCTGTGCGCGGGCCCCTGCCCAGAACGGTGAACAGGTCGAGTTCGACCGCGGAGAGCAGCGTCTTCGAGGCCCAGAAACCCATGGCCAGCTGAAGCAGCTTTTGTGGGGAGGCGGCAGATGCGTTCGCGGTTTCAGACGTCAAGGTGCTCAATTGCGTTTCCATTGTCTTGTTTCCTTTCGCAGAGATAGCAAGTTTCTCGATGGCTTTGCTTTGCTACACGAATCGTCTTTGCGTCAACAGAACACCTTGCGGGCGAAGACTATTCCGCGCTTACCTCATCTTCAGGCGGCTGGAAGCGCACGGCGTCTGAAAGAGTGTTTGCTTCGGCAAGACCTCGACATGCCGCCTTCGAGCCTTCCGGAGCCGAATCGAGTGTATCTACGGGAAAGGAGCCATGATATTTCCTTGGGAGTTGGACGCATGCATCAAGGGGCGATGACACGACAAACAAAGAGTAGTGATGCGCCGCAGCCTCGCCCATTACATGGGGTGTAATACAAAATAGTCGTTCAGGCATCCGGCGAAGGCAACCACGCCTCAAGCGAAAACGGAGAATCGAACCGTGCCACACCTGGGCATTGCGATCATTGTGTTTGCATGCGTGTTTAGCTGCGCCCTGCTCGGCCTGTATCTGCATACCATGCTGCCAGCGCATCATCTCGGCGACGAATCGGTCAGCGTCATTAAGCTGACGATTGGATTGATAGCCACCATGGCCGCATTGGTGCTCGGGCTGCTGATCTCGTCGGCGAAAAGCTCATTCGATGCCGCGAACGCCGCGGTCGTACGCGACGCCACCGAAATCATTCTGCTCGATCGCACACTCGCCCAGTACGGTCCAGAGACGCAGGAGATCCGGGTCTTGCTGAAGCAGGGCGTCGCCACTGGCATCCAGAAGATCACCTCCGGCGATCCGGCTCAGCTGGCAAGCATGCGCAGCCCCGAGGAGCTTAAACGCGGGGAAAATATTCAACGCCGGTTGGCGCAACTGTCACCGAACAGTGAAACGCAACGCCGGCTACAGGCGCGCGCCATTCAGATCGCCGGCGACGTCCTGGCGATGCGCGAGCTTGCACTGCTGCAGGCGGCAGGCTCGACCCCGATGCCGCTTCTGCTCACGCTCGTGTTGTGGCTGTGCATCATCTTCGGCTCGTTTGGGCTGTTCACCTCACCCAACACGACGGTCGTCATCACGTTCTTTCTGGGCGCGATATCCACCTCTATCGCCATTTTTTTGATTCTGGAAATGAACACGCCGCTCGGCGGCATCGTCGCTGTCTCCCTCGCGCCCGTGCATGAGGCGCTCTCCATACTCGGACAGTAGTCGCCGCAGTACCGCCTGGAAGTTTGCCAACGTGAACAGCCCTCCCGGCAACCCGCTCGCGCCTGCTTACGCGCCATCCGGGGCCACCTGCTCCTCACGCGCGTACTGCGTAGGCGGCCGGCCGACGTGCCGCGTAAAGGCAACGCTGAACGTGCTGGCCGAGCTGTAGCCGACAAGTTGCGCAATCTCGGCGATACGGCCGTGATTGCGACGCAAGAGGTCCTTCGCGAGCGCCATGCGCCAGGTCAGCAGGTATTCCATCGGCGCGACGCCGACTGCGCGGCTGAAGCGTTCGAAAAACGTCGAACGTGAGAGCGCGGCCTCCTTCGCGAGCGCGGCAACCGTCCACGGCTTCGTCGGGTGCTCGTGCATCTCCCGGATCGCGGCCGCGAGGCGGCTGTCGGAGAGTCCGCGCACGAGCCCCGGTGGCGCATACGTTCCCGCCGTGGATCGCAGTGCTTCGATGAGCAGCACTTCCAGCAGGCGAGAGAGCACCACTTCACGCGCAGGCCGCTGCGCTCTCGATTCCTCGCGCACGAGCTTGACGAGTGTGGCCAGCCGTTCCTGGCCGCGGACATGCACGAGTTGCGGCAGCAGCGAAACCAGCAAAGATGAATCCGGCGACCCGAAGCTGCAGTGGCCCGCCACCATGCGCGAATCGACCGGGTGGTCCGCGGCGCCGATTCTGAATTCATTGTTGCCCAGCGCGACGGGCGTCACTGGCTCGACGTCCGGCGGGGGAGGCTCGAGGCTGCTCACCTCGATGCCATAGGACGCAGGAATCAGGACGAAGTCGCCGGCCACGAGTTCGAGCGGCGCGTGATCGTCGATCGTGATGCAGCACCCGCCATCGAGGATGACGCAATAGAAAGGCTCGCCCGCACCCGAACGACTGATGCGCCAGGGGCCGGCGCCGAGGACGAGTTTGGAGAAGCGCGCACTCGGCTGCAGCAGCGTCACGACTTCAGCCAACGGATCGATCATGGCCGGACTCCTGCAAACGAAATTCGGACCTTTGATTGTAGCAAGTACGGTCTGCGCGATCTATCGTATGGACACACGCAAACCAAAGGAGATTCCATGCAAACCGTGCTGATCACCGGCTGCTCGTCCGGCTTCGGGCTCGAGATCGCCCGCTACTTCCTGGCCCGTGACTGGCGGGTCGTCGCCACGATGCGTACGCCGCGTGACGACGTGCTGCCGCCTTCGGAACACCTGCGCGTGCTGGCGCTCGACGTCACGAAGCCGGAAAGCATACGCGCGGCCGTCACGGCTGCGGGCCCGATCGACGTCCTCGTCAACAATGCAGGCTATGGCGCGGCGTCCCCGGCTGAGCTTGTTCCGATCGACGCCGTGCGCGAGGTCTTCGAGACCAACACGTTCGGCACGATCGCGGTGACGCAAGCCGTGCTGCCCCAGTTCCGCGCGCGCAAGGCCGGCGTCGTCGTGAACGTTACGTCGAGCGTGACGCTGAAGGCGCTGCCGCTGATCGGCGCGTACCGCGCGAGCAAGGCGGCGGTGAACGCGTTCACCGAGTCGATGGCGCTCGAACTCGAACCGTTCGGCGTGCGAGTGCGCCTCGTGCTACCAGGCCGTTCGCTGGAGACGCGCTTTGGAGAGAACGCGCGTGCCCACATCCACGGCTTCGACAATGAGGCCTATGCGGGTCTCGTCAAAGAAGTCATCGCGCGTCTGGAGGACACGGCGTCCCCGCTCACCCAGGCACAGGACGTCGCCGAAGCCGTGTGGCGCGCGGCGACCGATCCCTCGACTCCGATGCACATTCCCGCCGGTGCCGATGCACAGGCGTGGGCAGCTGAGGCGAGCTAATCAACACCAGGAGATTTGCATGCAGGACAATGTCATCGCGCTCGTCACCGGCGCCAATCAGGGAATCGGTCTGCAGATCGCGAAGGATCTCGCGTCACACGGCCTCACGGTGCTCGTCGGGTCGCGCAATTTCGAACGCGGTGAGGCCGCGGCCAGGGAGATTGGGCCGAACGCGCGTGCGCTCCAGCTCGACGTGACGGATCAGGCTTCGATCGCCGCCGCCGCGCAGCGCATTCGCGACGAGCATGGCCGCCTCGACGTGCTCGTCAACAACGCCGCGATTTCGAGCACGAACCGGCAGCCCGGCCAGTCCGTGGAGGACTTCGCGAAGACCACCCGCCCGAGCAATGTCTCTTTCGACGAAATGCGCGCGGTGTGGGACACCAACGTGTTCGGCGTGCTGGCCGTTTATCAGGCGATGCTGCCGCTCCTGCGCAAATCGATGGCCGCCTGCATCCTCAACGTGTCGAGTGGTATGGGATCGCTCACGACAAACTCGGACCCTGCGTTCCCGTGGCGCTCGATCTTCGGTCCGGTGTACCCCGCGTCCAAGACGGCGCTCAACGCATTGACCGTTGCCATGGCGATCGAACTGGAACCGGAGGGCATCAGGGTCAACGCCGTTTCGCCGGGCTACACGCGCACGAACCTGAACGGCTTCACCGGCACGGAGACCGTCGAGGAAGGTGCCCGCGAAGCGGTACGCGTCATTCTGCTGGGTCCGAACGGCCCGTCGGGGACATTCACCCGCTGGGAAAATCAGACGATTCCGTGGTGAACGAGGGGCCGCCGCTGAAGCACCCTCATTAAAAGCGACGCGGCCGATCTAGCCCAGACTGCAGCGCACCGCAAGATTCCCTAATTTTGTTGTTGCGCCGTGTCGACACGAAGCGCCGCTATTTTTGTCGGCTAGATGAATGTCACACAGCTTGAGTAATCTGGCTATGCGCCTGCACACGGAATAGCCCCCGTCAGGTGCCCCCCTCGGCCGCGTCCCTGTATGCGGCTTTTTTTATGCACTGCAAACATTTGAGGCGGCTTTCAAAAGGCACACCACTTTCTTGCGGGCAGCATGGCGCATGAAAAGGGGTACTATGAAAGTGCTGTCGAACGCCAGGCCTCGCCGCGCCTGAGCGTGTAACGTCTCCTTACCATGGGGCCCGCCATGATCCAGTATCACTCCACTCCCGATTCGCCCGTCGTCGAAATCACCGTCGAAGGCAAAATCACCGACCACGATTTGCGCGAAGCCATCGAGCGCATGCGTGGCGATCTTGAACTGAACGGGAAAACCCGTGTGCTCGAACGCATCGAGCATTTCAGCGGTATCGAGCCAAAGGCGCTGTGGACCGACATGACGCTAGCCGTGTCCGTCGCCCGCAAGGTCACGCGCGCCGCGGTGGTGGCCGATGCGGCCTGGATTCGCGCCTCGATGCATTTGGCGCGATTCTTTACCAAGGCTGAAATCAAGGCGTTCCACGTCAACGAGCTGGAACAGGCGCGTGCCTGGATCAACGCGTGAACGTCGCCTGCAACCGCACGCTTCGGACGGTGGGCGGCGAGGAGCCGCCCACTGTTCCCCAACGTCGGATTGACTGATTTCGCAGTCACGATGCGTTTCGCCTTCATGGCAGCAGGCAGCGCCGTATCGAGGACGGCGTGGACACAATTTATTCCGGCAGATCGACGAAGGGTCGCCAAGTACCCGCCGCCAAGCCCCTGCGCGTAGCGCCTATCGACAGAACCGCAAAATCGCATCGGCAACGTCCTTTGGCGCTTCGCGCTGCGGGAAGTGGCCTACGCCATCGAGTACCTTCCTCTCATACCGTCCAACGAACAACGACTCCCGCCCGCTGGAACTATCGGGATGGTTGCAGGTGTCCGCGCCGCCGTGCAGCACCAACGTTGCGACCGACAGCCTCGGCGCGGGATTCAGACGCGCCTCATCCTCGGCATAGGCAGGGTCGCCGTCGACAAAGCCCCAACGGTGTCGGTAGCTATGAAGCACGACCTCTGCCCAATCGTCGCCCTCGAATGCCTGCGCCGCTTCGTCGAAGTCGGCCGGCGCATACCAGCCAGCCGGCGCCCAGGTATCCCACATCTGCCGGGCGAAAACCTCACGTTCGTCCCGCACCACGCGAGCGCCTCGCGGCGTCGCCATGAACCAGTGGTACCAGTAATTGCGCACCTGCTGCAGGGTCAGAATCTGGTTCGGATCATTGGTACCGTATCCCACTGATAGCATCACCAGCTGAGAAGCCACGCCGTCACGCAGGCCGCACGCATTCGCGACCGCGCGTGCGCCCCAATCATGGCCGACCAATACCGGCTGCTCAACGCCCAGCACGGCGAGAAAATCCAGAAGATCGCGGCCCAGCGCGGACAACTGGCCGCTGCGTGGCGTGGCCGTATCGCGAAAGCGGGTGGGCGCGAAGCCCCGCAGCGCCGGCGCGAGCACGCGGTAACCCGCATCGGCCAGAATGGGCGCGACGTTCTTCCAGGACTGGGGGCTGTCCGGCCAGCCGTGCACCAGCACCGCTGTGCGCGCCCCCTGCGGGTTCCATTCGAGCCAGGCGATGTCGAGCCGCCCGGTGGCGGCATGTTGGTAGGTGTTCATCGTGTTCCTCGTGCAAACAGGGAAGTCCCACGATAGCTCGACGCCTCGTGCCGATTGGTGAATAATCACTAATCATTGGTGATTTTTTGCGTTGAATGATCTGATGGACATTCTGCCCACTGCCGACGGTGTTCCGCTCGATACCGTGTTGCTGCGCACCTTTTTCGAAGTCGTGGACAGCGGCAGCTTTGCCACGGCCGCCGAGCGTCTGGCGCTGACCCCTTCGGCCGTGAGCGGACATATCAAGCGCCTCGAACAGATCGTCGGTGTCGGACTACTGACACGCACGACTCGCCACCTGGAATTGACGCAAGCCGGCGACACCTTGTACGCCTACGGCCGAAACATCCTGGATCTGGAACGCGAAGTCCGCGCGAAACTACGCGGTACGCCGCTGCGCGGGCTGCTGCGAGTCGGTGCATCGGAAGATTTCGCGGGCGCCTGGCTGCCCCAGGTGTTGCAGCGTTTTCGCCGCCAGCATCCCGAAGCGACAATCGACCTGAGAGTCGGCATCACGGCCGATCTGTTGCGTCAGCAGGAGCGCGGCCGTCTGGATCTCGTGTTCGGCAAGCAATGCAGCCGTGTCGGCAAAGGCGGCACGCTGCTGTGGGAAGAGCCGCTAGTCTGGGCCTACGCGGAAGATGCGGATCTGGATCTCGACCAGCCGCTGCCGCTGGCCGCTTTCCCCGATCCCTGCATTTATCGCGAGTCGGCGATCACCGCGCTGAACAGGGCCGGTCGAGCGTGGCGCCTCGTGTTCGAGAGCAGCAGCATGGCGGGCTGCCTGTCGGCGGCGAGATCGGGTTTCGCAGTGACGGTCATCGCCGATAGTCAGCGAGTCGATGGCTTGCGCTTGCTGGGTCGCAAGGAAGGACTGCCCGCGTTGCCAGCTGCCCGTTTCTACGCGTTTCCTCGTACCGACTCGCCGGCCTGCGCGACTTTGATCGATGCTGCATGCCGCGCAGGCCAGCAGGGCCGCTTCAGCCCACGCGCACTTCGCGGGTGATCAGTCGAGCCCGCCCTGGCACAAATACTTGATGCTCAGGTAGTCGTCGAGGCCGTACTTCGAGCCTTCGCGCCCATAGCCAGACTCCTTCACGCCGCCAAAAGGCGCCGCCTCGCTGGCCACGGCGCCTTCATTGATGCCCACGATGCCGACTTCCAGTTTTCGCGCCACGCGATCGATCCGGCGCACGTCGTTCGTGTAGAAGTAAGCCGCGAGACCGAAAGGCGTGTCGTTTGCGATCCTGATGACCTCATCCTCGTCCGTGAAGCGGAACAGCGGCGCGACAGGGCCGAACGTTTCCTCGCAGCACAGCACCATTGCGTCGGTCGCGTCGGCGAGCACGGTGGGCGCGTAATAGTTCGGCCCCAGTTCGGCGAGCCGCTTGCCGCCCGTTAGTGCGCGCGCGCCATTCGCCACGGCATCCTCGACGTGCTTCGCGATCTTCTCGATCGCACGCTCGTTGATCATCGGACCGATCTGCGCCTTCGGGTCCGTTGCGGGTCCCACGTGAAGCGCTGCGACGCGCTTCGCCAGCAGATCGCCAAATCGTTCGTAAACCGATTCATGCACGTAGATGCGGTTGGGGCACACGCAGGTCTGCCCGCCGTTGCGGAACTTGGCCGCCATCAAGCCGTTGACGGCTGCCTCGAGGTCGGCGTCCTCGAACACGATAAACGGCGCGTTGCCGCCCAGTTCCAGCGAGAGCTTCTTGAGCGTGGCTGCCGATTCGCGCGCCAGATGCTTGCCCACTGCGGTCGAGCCTGTGAAGGTGATCTTGCGCACGCGGTCGTCGGCGAGCCAGTCGGCAACAGCGGCGATCCCTTCGTCCCGCGCGGCCGAGATCATGTTGAGCACGCCGTCGGGCAAGCCCGCTTCCTGCGCGAGCGCGGCCAGTGCGAGCGCCGTAAGTGGCGTGTCCTCGGCGGGCTTCGCCACGACTGTGCAGCCTGCAGCGAGCGCCGGTGCGATCTTGCGCGCGATCATTGCGAGCGGGAAGTTCCACGGCGTGATCGCGGCGACCACGCCAATCGGCTCCTTGATCGCGCTCATGCGCTTGCCGCGCTGCGTCTGCGGAATGATGTCGCCGTAGACCTTGGTCGCCTCTTCGGCAAACCATGCGACGTACGACGCACCATACGCAACCTCGCCGCGCGCCTCCGCAAGCGGCTTGCCCTGCTCCATCGACATGAGGCGCGCGAGGTCCTCGGTGTTCTCGACAATGAGCGCGTGCCAACGGTTGAGCACGTGCGCCCGCTCGCGGGGCAGCCTGTCGCGCCAGGCGGGCAAGGCGCGGCTCGCCGCATCCGTCGCCGCGCGGGCGTCGGCGGCGCTGCTGCTGGCCACCTGCGCGAGCGTGCCCTGCGTCGCCGGATTCGTCACGGCGTAACGGTTGCCTCCGGCGGCGGCGATCCACTTGCCGTCGATGAAATTATCCTGTCGAAGCAGTTCGCCTCGCGTCAACTCCAAACTCACTGCGTGCTCCTTTCTACAAGGGATGTCGTGATCCGTTAAACCGTCGCGACGGGTGTGACCGGCGAACCGAACGCGCGCGGCATTAGCCCGCCGTGCGCACGTCCGCGAAATCGCGCGCGAGCTTGCGCGCCGCGTTCGCGAACATCAGGATGTCCACGCCCGTCGCGACAAACGTGCAGCCGAGCTCCAGGTAGTGACGCGCGAGCGCCGGGTCGGACGTGAGTGTGCCCGCCGCCTTGCCCGACGCGACGATCGTGCGGATCGCGTTGTCGATCGCCTGCTGCACTTCGGGATGCGTGGCCTTGCCGCGATGGCCCATCGAGGCCGCGAGATCGGCCGGTCCGATGAACACGCCGTCCACGCCGTCCACCGCGCAGATCGATTCGAGGTTGCCCAGCGCCGTCGCCGTTTCGGCTTGCACGAGCAGGCACACTTCGTGATCCGAAATATCTAGATAATCGGTCCGCAGACTCCAGCGCGACGCACGGCCCACGGCGCTGCCCACGCCGCGAATGCCATGCGGCGGATAGCGCACGGCGGCGACGAGCGCGCGTGCTTCTTCGTCGGTATCGACCATCGGCACAAGCAGGTTGCGCGCGCCGATATCGAGCAGCCGCTTGAGCAGCGCCGGATCGCCGTTCACGGGGCGAACGACCGGCTCGACCGGGTACGCCGCCACGGCCTGCAATTGCGCGAGGATCGTGCGCAGTTCGTTGGGTGCGTGCTCGCTGTCGATGAGGAGCCAGTCGAAACCGGCCGTCGCGCTCACTTCGGCGAGATACGGATCGGCCATGGAAAGCCAGAAGCCGACTTGCTTCCTGCGCGCGGCGAGCGCGGCTTTGAACGGATTAAGCCCTGACGTCTGCGGGTTCATGAATGCGTGTCTCCTGTGAGGGGTCGCCGAATTGAATGGGTTCCACCTTCCCGAGGAGGAACAGATAGTTGAGGATCGCGATGCCGATCAGCGCCGCCGAGAACAGCAGCGCGGCAACGAACGAGCCGGTCGCGCCGACGATGGCGCCCGTGACGATCGGGCCGACCACACCGCCGAGATTCGACACCGTGTTTTGCAGCCCCGCGATCATCGAAACCGCATTGGGCGGCGCGACGTCGCCGGGCAGCGCCCACACTTGCGAGGCCGCGACCGTGGTGCCGGACTTCGCGATGCACAGCAGCAGCACCGCCACGAGCGCCGAATGCGCGAACGCCGCGAAGCCGATGCTCGACGCCATCACGAGCCCGATCACGAGAAAGAGCTTGCGCGTTGCCGTGAGAGAAAGCTTGCCGCTCGCGAAGACGCGATCCGAGGCCCAGCCCGCGAAAATCTCGACGACGATCGACACGAGCAGCGGCAACGAGGCCATCCAGCCCATTTGCAGCACGCTCATGCCGCGTTCCTTCATCAAATACGTGGGCAGCCACGTGATGAAGAAGTACGAGTTGTAATTGATCATGAAAAAGCCGATGCACATCGCCCACACATTGCGGTGCGCAAGCAGCTTGCGCCACGGCGGACGCACGGGCGGTTGCGCGCTGTGCACGCCTTTATCGCTTTCGATGTGCGCGAGTTCCGCCGCATTCACGCGCCGATGATCGGCGGGTGAATCGGTGAAGCTCACTAGCCACACGACGAACCACACAACGCCGAGCAGGCCCGTGAGCACGAAGGTCATCTTCCAGTCGAACGCGGCCAGCATCCACGCGATCAGCGGCAAGGCAATCGCGCCGCCCAGCTTCGAGCCGCTGTCGAAGATGCCCGCGACGGTCGCGCGTTCCTTGCGCGGAAACCAGCGCGTGGCGATACCGGCGTTGCTCGGGTACGCACCCGCCTCGCCCACGCCCAGCGCCACGCGCAACGCGACGAGCGAGCGAAAGCCGCTCGCGAGGCCCGTCATCGCGGTTGCGAGCGACCACCAGAGCACCGCGAAACCCAGCACTTTCTTCTGGCCCAGGCGATCGGCGAGCAAGCCCGCGGGCAATTGCAACAGCGCATACGACCAGAAGAACGCCGACATGACGATGCCCATCTGCATCGCGTCGAGATGAAACTCCGACTGAATTTTCGGGGCTGCCGCCGAGAGCACCGTGCGATCGATATAGTTGATCGCGATGGCGGCCCACATGAGGCCCGCGACCCACCAGCGCATCTTCGATCGGCCATGCCGTTGTGCAGATTCGAGCATCTGCTGTCTCCCTTCCTGTTCTATTGATACCGATTCAAGGCGCGCAGTTACGCGCCTTCAGCTCACGATACCCATGTGCCAGGGCACGAATTCGTTGTCGCCGAGTCCGAGCAGTTCGCTCTTCGTGCGCTCGCCGGAAGCCGCGCGAACGATCAGATCGAAGATGTCCTGACCCATTTCCTCGATCGTGCGTTCACCGTCGATCACGACACCGCAGTTGATGTCCATGTCCTCTTCGAGGCGCGTGAACATAGGTGTGTTGCTCGCGAGCTTGAGCGTCGGCGCGGGCTTCGAGCCGAACATGGAGCCGCGGCCCGTCGTGAAGCAGATCAGGTTCGCGCCGCTCGCGATCTGCCCCGTCACCGCGACGGGATCATAGCCGGGCGAGTCCATGAACACGAAGCCCGCGCGATCGATCGGTTCTGCGTATTCGTACACGGCCTGCAGCGGCGTCGTGCCGCCCTTCATCGCGGAACCGAGCGACTTTTCGAAGATGTTGGCGAGACCGCCCTGCTGGTTGCCCGGCCCGACCACGCCGTTGAACTGACCATTCTGGCCGCGCGTATAGCGCTCCCACCACGCGAGCCGGTCGAGCAGCTTCTGGCCGACTTCGGGCGACACGGCGCGGCGGGTGAGCATGTATTCGACGCCATGAATCTCGGGCGTTTCGGACAGGATCGCGGTGCCGCCGTGCCGCACGAGCAGGTCCATCGCCGCGCCCAGCGCCGGATTCGCGGTGATGCCCGAGAAGCCGTCCGAGCCGCCGCATTCGAGACCGATCTTCAGATGGCTGACGGGCACCGGCGTACGGACGATGTCGTTTGCGGCAGGCAGCATGTCCTGCACGGCCTTGATGCCGGCTTCGATCGTCGCGCGCGTGCCGCCCGTGTCCTGCATCACCAGCGCGTGCACGGCCTTGCCCGTCTCCAACCCTTGCGAGTCGAGCAGATCGCCCACCTGGTTGCGCTCGCAACCCAGTCCGACGATGAGCACGCCGCCCAGGTTAGGATGACGCGCGTAGCCCGCAATGGTGCGGCGGAGCACGTCGAAGTGCTCGCTCGGCGAGGACATGCCGCAACCGCTGGTTTGCGCGAACGCGACCACGCCGTCGACATTGGGATAATCGCGCAGGCGTTCGGGCGTGAAGTAATCGGCGATATGGCGAATGACCGTGGCCGAACAATTGACCGACGCGATGATGCCGACGAAGTTGCGCGTGGCGACGCGGCCGTCGGGCCGCACGATGCCGTTGAACGTCGCGCGCTGCTCGGGCGCAACGTAATCGACTGGCTTTACGTCGAGACCGAAGCCTGGATCGCGGTCGAAATCGACGAGCGTGATGTTGTGCGTGTGAACGTGGTCGCCGGGCTCGATGTCGCGCGCGGCCACCCCGATCACGGTGTCGTACTTGCGGATGGGCTCGCCCGACGCAATGCGCCGCGCCGCCACCTTGTGGCCCGCGGCGACCTGCGCGCGCAGGCGAATCGCTTCGCCTTCGATCAGGACTTGATGCCCGATCGTCAGCGGCTCGCGCGCGATCAGGACGTTGTCGTTTGGGTTGAGCCGGATCAACGGCCCGCTATAGGACTTGTTGGACTGGAGCATTCGCCTGTCTCCGCTGACGATCCGGACGGCGCGCAGGGGCACCTGCTCCGGTCCCATGCGAGATGGTTGCTGGCGGCGCCGGGAAACGCGCTGCCTATCGTTCTGGAACAAAGTTACCGGTTAATGTAACCGGTAACATAGATGCCATCGTAGTACAGTTTTGGGATAATTGCCAACACCTTTTTGCAGCAGGAGCGCCCGCGCCCGTGACCAAGACCTCGACAGAATTCGCCCCGCCCGCCACCGGCACCGCGTCGCGGCGTGCCCGCAAGAACACCGGCCGGGTCACGCTCAGCGATCTGGCCCGTCTGACCGGGGTCACGAAGGTCACGGTTTCGCGCGCCCTCAACAACCCCGAGCTCGTTTCGGTCGAAACGTTGGAGCGCGTGCGCGAGGCCGTGCGGCAAACTGGCTACACGCCCGACCTGATCGCGGGCTCGCTCGCCTCGAATCGCAGCCACCTCGTCGTCGCGCTGATCCCGGCGATGGCGGGCAGCGTGTTCCAGGAAACCGTCGCGGCCCTGACCGCAGAGCTGGAGACGGCCGGCTATCAGTTGCTGCTCGGCCAGAGCGGCTACGACGAATCGCGCGAAGAGGCGCTGCTCGACGCCATCATCGGCCGGCGTCCGGCCGGCATCGTGCTCACCGGCGTGATCCACTCGGAGGCGTCGCGGCAGAAACTGCGCGCGGCCGGCATTCCCGTGGTCGAAACGTGGGACATCACGCGCTCGCCGCTCGACATGCTGATCGGTTTCTCGCACACGCGCGTGGGCGAAGCGGCTGCGCGCTACCTGCGTGAGCGCGGCGCGCGGCATCCGGCCATCGTCACCCCGGGCGACCGCCGGGCGAAGCTGCGCGCCGACGCCTTCATCGAAGCCTTCGGCAGCGAGCGCGAGATTCCCGTGGCCGCCGTGCCCTCACCCGCGCATCTCGGCGACGGACGACGCGCGTTCGCAAAGCTGCTCGACGACCATCCGCAGATCGACGCAATCTTCTGCGGCGCCGACATCATGGCGCTCGGCGTGCTCATGGAAGCCCATGCGCGCAAGCTCGACGTGCCGGGACGCCTCAGGGTGATTGGCTACGGCGACCAGAATTTCGCCGCCGACGCCGACCCGCCGCTCACGACGATTCGCATCGACGGCACGAAAATCGGCAAGCTGGCGGCGTCCATGCTGATCGAGAAAATCGAGACCGGCACGAGCAAGCGCGCGAAAGTGGACGTCGGTTTCACGCTGATCGAGCGCGGCTCGGCCTGAGATTCGTCGTCTCGCGATGACTACGCAAAAAGGCCTCGCAAACATCGCGAGGCCTTTTGCTTTTAGTGCCTGAAAGCGCGCTCAGAACTTCGTGCGGATACCCGTGAACACGTCGACCTGGCGATTCGTGGACGATGCGCCGCCCGCATAGGCGATCGCCGCGATCCGGCTGTAAGTCGAACCCACGCGCGTCGACGCGTCGCCGGCCGCGAGTTGATACGTGCCCGAAAGGTAGACGTCCGTGCGCTTCGAGAGCGCGTAATCCACGCCCAGCGTGAACTGATGCCACTTCGGCTTGAGCGTCGCGCCGCCCGTGCCCGGCAGACCGTTCGCGCGGCCGTCGGTGAACGTGTACACGCCGATCAGCGTCGTGGCCGGCGTGAGCAGGTAGCGCAGGTTCGCGTCGTAGTTGTTGAACTTGCGCGTGGAACCGTCGTTGTAGTTGAGTTCGGTGTGGCTGAACGCAAAGCCCGCAATCGCGCTGCCGATCTTGTAGTTCGCGCCGGCCACCGCAATCTGCTGACGGGCTACGCCGCCGTCGAGCCCGTAGAAGAATCCGCCGCTGTAGTCGTCGCCGGTCGTGCTCGACGCGCCGCCGATCGCGCCGCTCGTGTTGGTCGTCGTGTTCGGATGATCGAGCAGCACGTAGCCGCCGCCGATCGAGAGCGGTCCGTTCACGTAATTCGCGGCGACGCCCCAGGCGCGATTGTTGCCGAAGCCTTGCCCGGCCGAGCCGCTCGCCTGGTTGCTGAACGCGTACATGCCGTCGACAGTGAAGCCCGCGATGGTGTCGCTGCGGAACTTCAACGCGTTGTTGATGCGGAACGTCTGGTTCAGGTTGTCGTTGTCGCCCACGTGGGTGGACGGCGACCACGTGCCCGGACCTGCGTACTGCGCAACGAGATCCGCCAGCGGTTCATACTGGCGGCCGAGCGTGAACGTGCCGATGCCGCTCTTCGCAATGCCTACGAACGCGCTGCGGCCGAACAAACGCCCGCCTTGCGCGGCCGTGCCGTCGCTGGGCTTGAAACCGCCTTCGAGCGTAAACACCGCGCTCAATCCACCGCCGAGATCCTCGTTGCCTTTCAGGCCCCACCGGCTGCCGCTCAGGCGGCCGCTCGTCAGCTGGAACGCCGAGCCGCCCTTGATGTTGTTGACGTAGCCAATACCGGCATCGACGAGACCATACAGCGTGACGGAACTCTGGGCCTGCGCCACGACGGGTGCGACGGACAAAAGCCCGGCCGCTGCGAAAAGTGCTTTTTTCATACAGGTGACCTGTCTGGTTTTAATATTTACAGGAGTACTACGCATTCCGGCTTGAAAGGAATTAGCGGGAATTTTTCCATCGACAAAACGAGGGCCGAACCGGTGGATTTACGGGGCGTTGCTGTACTCGCGCGCCTGCGGCTGCGTCGAGGCACCGTCGAGACGAATCGGCTCGACCTTGCCCAGCAGGAACAGATAGTTGATGATCGCCACGCCGATCAGCGCCGACGACACCACGAGCGCGGGCACGAATGAACCCGTCGCGCCGACGATCGCGCCCGTCACGATCGGGCCAACCACACCGCCGATGTTCGATACCGTGTTCTGGACGCCCGCAACCATCGACACGGCGTTGCGCGGTGCGACGTCAGCTGGGAGCGCCCAGACCTGCGAAGCCGCCACGGTCGTGCCCGACTTCGCGATGCATAGGAGCAGCACCGCAACGGCGGCCGAGTCGGCGAACGCGGCGAAACCAATGCTCGATGCCATCAGCAAGCCGATCACGAGAAAGAGCTTGCGCGTGGCGGTGAGCGAAAGCTTGCCCGAGGCAAACACGCGATCCGAGGCCCAGCCCGCGAAAATCTCCACGACGATCGAGGCGAGCAGCGGCAGCGACGCCATCCAGCCCATTTCCATCATCGTCATGCCACGCGCCTTCACGAGATACGTGGGCAGCCACGTGATGAAGAAGTACGAGTTGTAGTTGATCATGAAGAAGCCGATACACATCGCCCAGATGTTGCGATGCGCAAGCAGCTTGCGCAGCGGCGGCCTCGCCGCCCGGTCGCTTTGCTCCGCCAGCAAATCGCTCTCGATGTGCGCGAGTTCCTCGGAATTGACCCGCTTGTGGTCACGCGGCGAATCGCTGAACGTGAACTGCCACACGACGTACCAGATCAGGCCGAGCAATCCAGTCAGCGCGAAGGTGATCTTCCAGTCGAACGCCGTGAGCATCGCGGCGATGAGCGGCAGCGCAATGGCGCCGCCGAGCTTCGAACCGCTGTCGAAAATGCCCGCGACCGTCGCGCGCTCGCTGCGCGGGAACCACTTCGACGCAATGCCCGCGTTGCTCGGATACGCGCCCGCCTCGCCCACGCCAAGCGCCACGCGCAACGCGACGAGCGATTTGAAACCGTTCGCCACGCCCGTGGCCGCCGTCGCCAGCGACCACCAGAGCACCGCGAAACCCAGTACTTTCTTCTGGCCCAAACGATCGGCGAGAAACCCCGCGGGCAATTGCAGCAGCGCGTATGACCAAAAGAACGCCGACATGACGACACCCATTTCGACCGCGCTCAAATGGAATTGCGACTGGATGCGCGGCGCCGCCGCCGACAACACCGTGCGGTCGATGTAGTTGATCGCGATCGCCGCCCACATGAGGCCGGCAACCCACCAGCGAATCCTGGAACGGCTCCGCGCGTTGGTGGCGAGATGCATCTCGTGTCTCCTGTTCTATTAATAATGGTCGCTTCCGGCCGCGCCGGGGTGAATCCCGGCTTTGCCCGCCGCAATGTTACCGTTTACTGTAACCGGTAACATTGGGCGCAATCGTAGTATGCCCGCCGGAGAAATGCCAGCGTCTTTTCCTTGGGGTAATTGCGGATACCCGCCTTTCAATTCGCAAGGATTGCCTGCGTTGGCGAGTATGAAACGGCGGAGGACTGGCAAGCGGAACAGGTTGATTTGATATTCCCGCAGGCTCTCGTGCAGACAAGTTACGGACCTCGCGCCATCAACCCAGTATTCGGCGTGGATTTGTTCGTGTGACCAGTAGGAGTCTTAACTAAATTGACAGGCGTTCGCCGCGTGCAGCGAATCTGTCGATGCTTTCGGAGCCTGGCGCGCCCGACTTCTAAGCTATACACCGCCCCTGACACGTTCCCAACCGTGCCTCACAGCCGTCTTGAAGCGTTCCCATCCACTTTCCGGATATCGCGACTCCCAGTTCGCGCGCGCACTCGCTTCCACGCCCTGCCAGTCTGACCCGCGAAACCGCTCGTCGCGTCCGAGCGTGGCGCCGTGTGAGTAGGCACGTCGATACTCGTCGAATGACGCACCCGTGTTCGCGTAATGTGCGTCGTAGTCCTTTTTAAATTCGCTGTCGTACGGGTGTGGGTCGTCATGCTGGGCGCCGAGACCGGGGTCGCCCATGAAGCCCGTCATTGGACGCTGGGCGTTTGCCGCGGCGGCGTTGCCGTCGGGCGCTTGCGCGGCGTGAGGCTGCTTCTCCCCTGCCGGGGTCGGCCCTCGCCCTGCCGCGGCAGGAGCACCCGGGGAAGACGCCGGCCGCGCCGCCGATGCGGCCCGCGTGTCGCCTGGCCACCCGTGTGTGACTTCCAGCGGCTTGGCGCGTTCGCCGATCACGCCGCCGCCTGGATGCGCTGTGTGTTCCGGACCTTGCGCCTTCGCAGAGCCCGTACGCCACGCATTGGCGCGCTCCTCGATGTCGGCAGCGCCCATGCGGCTCATCGTTTCAATCGCCTGATCGACCTGTGATTCAGAAACATCGGCGCTGACTACCGTGCCACCGCGACGGATGAATTCCCTGTAATCCTCCGCATCGGATGGATACGCTCCCTTCGTGAAGATGCGCGTGAACAACTGTTCCAGTCGATCGAAGACTTTCTTGTGGTGGTGCGTATCGACAGCGCCCTGCACATAGACACGTGGCCCCTTTTCGCGGGGAGCATCAGCCGATATCGAGTAGATGGCAATATCCGCTTGGGCTATCCCAGCCTCGCCCAGTGCGCGCTGCGCCGAACTCGCATTCGCGTAGCTGTCGTACACGCCTACCACGGTTGGCCTCATGACTTTCCCCTCCGCAATTGCGCGCGGCGTCCTCGCCGCCTGTCGGCGCAAGCCGCATAACTCGTGCCCGCGTTCGTCGTATAGACCGCCACGAAGAAGCTTGCACGCCTTGGATTGTAGGCCGTGACCGATATGCGCGTAACATGATCCGCGAGCTCGCACGAGATCGACAGTCGCATCGGAGAGATACAGGTCGATCGACACCTCGGGGTAGAAGCCCGGCAGCAGCGGCGCGACCCAGCGCAGGCCGAACGACATCGGCACGGCCAGGCGCACCGGTCCGCCCGGCTGCACCGACATTTCGCGCGCCGCGCTCTCCGCTTCCTCGGCCTGCCGGTAGATCTCGCTCGCCTTCGCACAACTTTTTGTAGAAGCTTCAGCAGATGGCAAAGATCTCCCGGTGATGCGCTCGTCGTGTTATCGGCATCGCAGACGCAAGATCAGCTTGGGGCGGTATTGATCGGGTCAACTGTAATCTGCTCAAAGCGCGTCAGCGTCGCAACGCTACACACCATGATCTCGTACAAGTCGATTGCCAGCCCGGTCTCGATACCGCGCCGTTCGAGCCCGGATATCCGGCGCTCCTGCTCGGCCACCAGTTCGAAGGCGCGCGCAACGCGCTGATGCTGCCGATTCGCGCTTGCCGATGTCATGCCCGATTTTCCCACCCCGTACGCGGCGCGACGCGACTTCGTGAATTCGCTTGCGCTTCCATACTTCTTGCGCTCTGAAAGGCTCGCAAGGGCATCGAGAAGCAGGCTTGGGTCAAAAGGTTTGTGGAGAAAACCTTCGGCAACGATACCTGCGCGTGTGTCGTCTCCAGACATGAGAATGACTGAAACATCGCAAAACCGTGGGATAGCTCGCAACATCGATACGGCGTCCGGCCCTTCGAGAACAGGCATGTGGACGTCGGAGACAATCACCTCTGGCGTGGCGGCCAGGGCCGCCGAAACCGTTTCCAGGCCATTGCCGGCGGTCGCGACTTCATGGCCGGCGTCGCCCAGCAAGGTCTGAAGTGCATCACGAAAAGCGGTATCGTCGTCAGCCAGTAGTACGCGGCTCATCGCTATTTCCCATACAGTTGGCTACTTCGCCGCATCGGTCGTTCCCACCGACAAATACCAGAAACTGATTTCGGAAACCACGGAGCGGTCGTGCCCCGAATTGGCTCATTGCTCCACTAACGAGGTGCTAGAAAATTTGCGACGTCCTGCACGGCGTCACTGGCGCTTGTTAGGGATGCAAATAAATGAGGCAGGCCGGACGGCTTGTGTAGTGCTCCAGTTGCATAGTGGGAAGCAAACCCTTCAAATACACTACACCCTGTAATGTTTGGTAATAATCGGCGCATACAATCGTATTCGTGACAGCTGTCCGTCGACGGCGATAACGAAAGGTGCTGACCAGATAGGCGCGCCGGGAGCAGAGGTTACATGCAGGAAAGCAAGGGTGACGCCGGCGTCGCACAAGTTAGCCTCGAACAGGCTTCCGTCTCCACTGGCGTCGCGCACCTGCGGGACTTGACCACGGGCGGTCAGCCGGCACCGCCCGTCACTCCGTTGCCCCCGGAATTACCAGCTACCCGCAAAGGCGCGCGGGCATTGGCGACTTCACGATTGTTCGTCGGGCTGCTTGCATTCGCGCTCGTTTGCGCCTGGCTCCTGCCTGGCACGCTCGGCCACGATCCCTGGAAGCAGGACGAAACCTACACCTTCGGCATCATCGAGCACATGCTCGACACCGGCGATCTGGTCGTCCCGACCAGCGCCGGGCAGCCCTTCGTGGAAAAACCGCCCGTCTACGATTGGGTAGCCGCCTCACTCGCGTGGATGTTCGGCCGCTTTCTGCCGCTGTACGACGCGGCCCGTCTCGCGAGCGTCGTCTTCGCTGCACTCACGCTTGCCTGCACGGCGCGTCTCGCCCGGCGCGCTACCGGCGCCGTGCGGTGGACCGATCCGCGCGTGCCCGGAACGCTCGCACTCTTCGCCAGCACGCTGGTAGTCGTCAAGCATATCCACGACATGATGACGGATGTCGCGCTGATGGCCGGCGCCGCGCTGGCATTCTGCGCACTTTACGAGCTTGTCTGCGCTCACTTGCGGATGGAAGGCGGCTTGCGTCGTTCTCCTAACGGAGGCCGCAACACAGCACCCGCGTGGCCAGAATCCACAACTTCACAGCAAGCGTCCAGCGACTGCGAGAACAGCCGCATTCAAGGGCGCGCTGCCCGTCATGCCGCTGCGATGTTCGGTATTGGCGTCGGCATCGCCTTTCTGGCGAAAGGCCTGTTCGTGCCGCTCGTGTTGGGTGCGACCATCTGCGCGGCGATGCTGCTTTACCCTGCGTGCCGCAGCAGCCGTTTTGCGCGCTCACTGGCACGTTCGGCGCTCTACTTCGCTCCCTTCGCGCTGATCTGGCCGCTTTGCTTCTATCTGCGCTCCGAAGCGCTATTCAAGATCTGGCTGTGGGACAACAACATCGGCCGCTTCTTCGGCTTTTCGGTGGCGCAACTCGGCTCGGAAAACGTCGGGCACCTGTTTGTGCTGCGCACGGCGTTGACAGTCGGCTTTCCGGTCGTTCCGCTCGCCCTCGTGGCGCTTGCGGGCGGCGCATGGCGACGTCTACGCGATCCCGAAGTCGCACTGCCGGTGCTGTTTTCGGGGATTGGCTTCGCGGTACTGCAGGCGTCGTCGACAGTGCGCGAGCTCTACATCCTGCCGTTCATTGCCCCGCTCTCGCTGTTAGCCATGCAGGGAATCCGCTATCTGCCGCCGCGCGTGCACCTCGCGTGGGATATCATGAGCCGTATCGTATTCGGATCGTTCGTGGTGCTTGTATGGGTCGTGTGGTGGAAGATGACGGGCGCCCCCGAGACCCACGGTGTCCTGCATTTGCTTGGCCGCTGGCTGCCGCTCGAATGGGTGATGCCCATTCAGCCGAAGCTGATCATCGCGGCGCTCGCCCTCACGCTCGGGTGGGTATTGCTGCTTCCCCGGCTCAAGTCAGCGGGCAACTGGCGCGGCGCATTCAGCTGGTGTCTGGGCGCCATCGTCGCATGGGGGCTCGTCGGCACGCTGCTGCTGCCCTGGCTCGACGTCGCGAAGAGCTATCGCGCACCGTTCGAGGATCTGCGTGCCAAACTGAACAGCACCTGGAAAGCCGGAGACTGCATGGCGAGCAGTGGGCTGGGCGAATCTGAAGCGCCCATGCTCTATTACTTCGCCGGTGTCATGCACGTGCCCACCGCGGACCCTCAGACCACGTCCTGCAACTGGCTCATCGAACAGGGTCGACCTGCAGACGGTCAGTCGCCCGTCGGGGGCTGGCGACTGTACTGGGAAGGCAGCCGTCCGGGTGACAACGACGAGGTGCTGCGCGTCTATCAGCGCATGGCGACGAAGACGGCTTCGTAATCGGTGCCGCTGAGCCGTTTGAAGATCGCTTCGCCGAAGGGCATGCCGCGCGGTTGAAGCCGTCCCTGGCCTCCAGGACTGGCAAACTCATTTGCCGATTGGCTACACAATCCGTCTCAGGTCACGGTTGCAAAACTACCAGGACCGAAGAACAGGCGGCTTTCACACCAGCGACGCTTAGTTGGACAGGAAGTCCAGCACCATGCGATTGAACTTGTCCACGTGTTCCCATTGCACCCAGTGACCACAGCGGTTGAACATATGGAATTCGGCATTGGGGAGACCCGCCATCAGACGAAGACCCATGTCGTAGGGAAGGAACTATCCACTATCCCGATACTGCAAGAACCGTAGCCCGACTGAGTCAACGCTGAGCAAGAAGGGGGCAAGGGCGAAGACTTGAACTCACAACTCGACCTGTTTCGACTCGCCAGCGCGATAGCGGTCGGCTGCCGGCGCACGAGACGGTGGGCCGGCACTTACGCCATCAACCGCAAATGTGCGACGTCTCGGCCCCGTGCATCCGATCGCCGATCCGATTCAACACCTTGCTTTCCTGACATCGCCGCTCGTGCGCTCAGACAGAATGGCGCTCGCGATGACCTGAAAGAGATGGTCGGCCCGTGGTGCGAATGAGGGTTGGTCACCGAGCCAGCCGAGCGCCGACATCAGGGCGAACAGGTCGTCGCCATTCACATCGGCACGCGCGGACCCCTCGGCCTGAGCACGGAGCAGCAAGCGCTCGCCCGCTGAGTGCACCGCTGCACATGAAGCGTAAAGCGCGGAGTCCGGGGTCGCGTGGGCACTCGCCATCATCGCGACAACGCCGCTATAGCTATGGACGAATGCCACCCCTTCGCGAAACCAGGACACGAGCGCTTCATCAGGTGGATTCGACCTTTCGAGTTCGACTGCCTTCTGCGTCAGCGCGTCCAGATCCTCTCGCAGCAGCGCTTCGAACAAGGCTTCTCGAGTCGGGAAATGACGAAACAGCGTGGCCAACCCGACGTCGGCCCGGCGGGCGATATCTCGCATTGACGCATCGGCACCATGCGCGGTGACGACGTCCCGCGCAACTGCTAATAGATGGTCGTAATTCTTTCTGGCGTCGGCCCGCATAGTTTTCTTGACAAGTGGATCGGTGATCCGTATCTTCGGAATCTGGATGTGGATCAGTGATCCACAAGATACAGCGATTTTGTGCAAATGGGAACAGAGACGCTGTCCGACACCACGAAAGGAGCCATTATGGGAAAGCTCGAGGGTAAGGTTGCAGTCATCACCGGTGGATCGAGCGGCATGGCGCTGGCAAGCGCCAAGCGGTTCGTTGAAGAAGGTGCCTACGTTTTCATCACGGGCCGGCGGCAGCAAACGCTGGACGAAGCCGTCAACGCGATTGGCCGGAACGTCACCGGCGTGCGCGGCGACGCCGCCAATCTCAACGATCTCGACCGCTTGTTCGATACCGTCAAGCGGGAAAAAGGCAAGATCGATATCCTCTACGCGAGCGCCGGCTGGGGCGAAGCCGTACCACTGGGCGAGATTACCGAGCAGCACTACGACGCGATCTTCGACCTGAATGCGCGCGGCACGCTGTTTACGGTTCAGAAGGCGTTGCCGCTGTTCAACGATGGCGGATCGATCTTCATGACCGGGTCAGTCGCTTCGGTAAAAGGCTTTCCTGGTTACGGCGTGTATGCGGCGAGCAAGGCGGCGTTGCACTCATTCGCACGCACGTGGCTCAACGAGCTAAAGGGCAGGAATATCCGCGTGAACGTGCTGAGCCCGGGGCCGATCGCTACACCGATGCAAGACCAGGTTCTCGACGAAGAGGCGAAGCGGATGTTCGAATCCGTGATCCCGCGGGGAAAGATGGGGCGCCCCGAGGAAATCGCGACGGTCGCGTTGTTTCTTGCTTCAGACGATTCGAGTTTCGTGAATGGGGTGGAGTTGTCCGTCGACGGCGGCTTGTCGGCTATCTGAAATCGTGCCGTAAAGCCAGGAGTGAGTGATCCAGATTGTGTATATAAATATGGATTCCTGATCAATAGGCGGAATTTCCGCCTGCATGGAGAGTTCGCATGAGCTATTCGATTATTGGCTTTGGCGCCGTAGGCCAGGCGCTCGCCCGAGCGTTTGCAAGAAAGAACATCGACGTGAGCGTCGCCAGCCGGCGCCCACCCGATGCGTTGATGGAGCAGGCACGAGCGATCGGCCCCACCGTTGTCCCGAGAACGCTGCAGGATGCGATCGCGTCCGACACGATCTTCCTGGCAGTTCCGTTTTGGGAACATCGCGAAGTCGCGAAACTGCTCACGACCTGGCAGGACAAGACGATCATCGACACGACAAATGCTTTCGGCGTTCCCGTCGCAGACCTGGAAGGACTGCCGTCGTCCGCGGTTGTCGCCCGGGCGTTTGCCGGCGCCAGGTTCGTAAAGGGCTTTAACCATCTGCCCGCTGCCGTTCTGGCCGCTGATCCGAACGTGAAGGGCGGCAGCCGTGTCGTATTTCTGTCGAGCGATGACGAAAATGCGGTGGCACCGGTCGCAGCTTTGGCCGAACAGCTCGGTTTCGCGCCCATTGCGCTAGGCCCGCTCAAGGATGGCGGCTCGCTTGTCCAGGCCAAGGGGAATAGCTGGGCTCAGCTGATCTTCAAGGATCTCGTCAAGTTCAAATAGCGGCGCGTTGCGACAAAGTCAGATCGGCCACGCGCATCGCTAAATGCGTGCTGGTGATCTGGCCGGGAATCAGTTGGCGCGCTCCTCACCGCCCGCGAATGAATTAATAGGCGCCACCCGTATCGACGGTCAGGTAAAGCATGTCATGCTCGAGAATGCTGATGAAATGTTCGTCTTCCTGGATCAATTCTTCGAGGACATCGCTAGTGGATAGCACGCCGATTACCTGTCCTGAATCGATGACCGGCATATGCCGGATCCGCCTCGTATGCATCAACGCCAGGCACTGGTCACAGATATGCTCTGGCGTGACGTAAATCACCTCGGAAGTCATGATCTCGCCGACCTTCGTCTCTGCCGCGTTGCGCCCGGCCAGTTCGACCTTGCGCGCATAATCGCGCTGAGACAGGATGCCGACAAGATTGCTGCTCTGCAGCACCAGCACGGTGGTGACATCCTTATCGGCCATCAGACGCAGCGCCGTCAGCACTGAGTCCGCGGGGCCGACCGAGATCACCTCCCGGGGGTTCCCGGACAGAATTTGCCGGGCTGTTTTTCGCTCCTTTTTCATGGTCGTCTCCTATAGAAGACTGGCAGTTGCGCGCCGACGCCATCAGTCGGCTCACAACGAAAGGGTACGCTCCTTCGCGTCGCTAAAGGAATGTCTGCTGCCGCGAAAACCAGGAGACATTCAGCGTCGAAAACGGAAGCTCAAGGCATGGGCCACTATTGCCGCGTGAGCATGAGGTTCAGGTTCTGAACCGCAGCTCCGGATGCGCCTTTGCCAAGATTGTCGAAAACCGCCGACAGCAGGACGTGCCCGTGTTCCTCGTCGTGAAATACGCTCACGTGCATGTCGTTCGTGCCGTTCAGTACTTGCGGATCCAGCTGTTTTAAGGCGCTCGATTCGTGCAACGGCAAAACTCGTACGTGAGTTGCCTCGGCATAGTGGCGTGCGAGGCATGCGTGTAGCGTGGCGCCATCCACGCCGGGTGCCAGCAGCGGCAACGCCAGCGGCACCGTCAGCACGATGCCCTGACGGAACGATCCGTACGCAGGAACGAAGATGGGACGCTGCGCAAGCCCGGTATGCTGCTGGATCTCCGGCGTGTGTTTGTGCGCGAGTTCCAGGCCATAGACCTGGTATGAAGGCGCGTTGGCGGCTCCCTGTCCCTCATGTTCCTCCACACCGGCACGTCCGCGCCCGGAGTAGCCGGATACAGCATGAATGCTGATCGGGTAATTGCCCGGTATGAGCCCGGCGTGCACCAACGGACGCAGCAGGCCGACTGCACCGGTCGGATAGCAACCAGGATTGGTGACCCGACATGCGTTCGCAATTTGCTCAGCCTGCCCCGGCGTCATTTCCGGAAAACCGTAAGTCCAGTCCGGCTGCGTGCGGTGAGCGGAGCTTGCGTCGATCACCCGGACGGCAGGATTGGCAATGGCGCCCACTGCCTCGCGCGCGGCGGCATCCGGCAAACAGAGGATAGCGATGTCGCAGGCATTGATGGCTTCTGCGCGACGCCGCGAATCTTTGCGCTGGGCAGCGGCAAGTGTGAACAGTCTGATGTCGGTCCGGTTGCGCAGCCGGTCGTGGATTTGCAGCCCGGTGGTGCCTTGGTCGCCGTCGATGAAAACTACGGGAGAGCTCATATGTGGATGACTCCGCTGACTATGGATTGGAACAGTTGAACCGAGGTAAAGCGAACCCCTATGTTGCGCGGACGGCTAGAATAGGGAAAGTTGAATTTCACAACGCAAACATTCAGTTTTTCTGAATCTGGACGTCGTCATGCGAGAGATCAGCCTGGACCGCCTGCGCACTCTGGTCGCCGTCACCGACCGTGGTTCATTTGCCGATGCGGCGCGTGCATTGCACCTGGCGCCGCCAACGGTCAGCCTTCACATCGCCGAACTCGAAGACCGCGTTGGGGCTCCCCTCCTGTTACGCAAGCGCGGAAATGTGGGGCCGACCTCGCTCGGCGAGGTGCTGGTGGAGCGCGCGCGCCGACTGCTGGCCGACGCGGAGCAGGCGTTAGACGATATTCAACGCCAGGTAGAGGGGCTCGAAGGGCGTGCGCGTCTCGGCGCGTCCACGGGCGTGATTGCGCACCTGCTGCCGCAAGCGCTCGAGGTCCTGCGCGAGCACCACCCTGCCATCGACATTCAGATTGCAGTGCTGACTTCGCAAGAAACGCTGTCCCGGCTGGTGGATGGAACGCTGGATGTCGGGCTGGTCGCGCTGCCTCAGCCCCCGGTGCCTGGACTCGTGATAAAGCCTTGGCGCCGCGACCCTGTGATGGCCTTTGTGCCGGCGCATTGGCGGTGTCCGGCCCGCGTCACCCCCGAATGGCTCGCCGCCCAACCGCTCATTCTCAATGACTCGACCACGCGTCTCTCGCGTCTGACTGCGGAGTGGTTCGCGACGGCGGGGCACCATCCTTCGCCGCGCATACAGCTCAACTACAACGACGCGATCAAGAGTCTGGTAGCGGCGGGTTACGGCGCAGCGCTCTTGCCCCATGAGGCCACCACGCCATTACCCGACAATCGCATTGTCATGCGTCCACTGCGCCCGGCGTTGTGGCGACGGCTCGGCATTGCATATCGCGCGGGGTACGTTGAACGTTCCACGCAACACGTACTCGATGTGTTGTGGGATTTGCGATTTGCGTAGGAGTTACCGGTTCTCGCTCAGATTCCTTTTCGCTGATCCATGCTCTTGCCCGCGACGACGATCTGCCTCGCGTCAAAGCTTTAGGCGTAGCGGCATCTATTCTTTCTTGTTTAGGGAATTCGCCGCGGGCAGTGCCGAGGAAGCTCCGTCAATCTTTCGAAATGAAAGGTGAATAAAAGGATAGAGAAAGGTATGACGTGTCCTCGACGTGGCGCATCCCGGCCATCAACACCGGTTAAACTGCCCATTTTGGGCAGCCTGATTTCGACGCGAGGGACAACATGCGAGTAGACATGCCATCTTATGTATCGAAGAATCTGCGCATCTTGCTTGCGAGCGCAACGAGACGATAGCCGGCCTCTGCAACCTTCACCTATCTGTCATGCAAGACTCGTAGCCTCTATGGCGAACCGTTGCGCAACCACACAGGCATTGAGTGCCACAATGCACCGGGCCCCGACCGCGCACCAAAGACGGCTAGCGACACCCCTGCGTCGCACCTCGACCTCATTTTTTCGGCACATATATAACTCAGTATGCCGAAATAACCGACGAAGCAACAGAGAACGATTCGCATTCTGAATATCCACGCTCAGAACATGTCATTCGATTGACATTCGAAACTGACTAAATGTTACCGGGCTGAAAGCGCCGGGATGGCGCCACTGCAATACATCCCACCTGGTCCAATCGCTTGCACGTCTCCGCAATCAGGGGCAACAGACCTGACAAATGATTCCGCTTGAATCGAATTTGGCTTTTCTGTTTTGATTATCTGGAGAGAACCAAAATGAATCGAAACGTCGTTCAATCTGGCATTGCATTAGGATTACTGACTAGCTGTATTGCATTTGCAGCACCGCCGCAAGGCAACATGGAACTTCTGCCGACGGGCCAGTTCATCTCCCCGGGAGCCATTCCGGGTGCTGTGCAGCAGTTGCTCAACCCGCAACTCGCCGCAAAGCCGACCCAGGTCGTCAGCGGCGCCATCCGGTCGCAACTCAGCCCGGACGGTAATACCCTCGCCGTGATCACGGCAGGCTACAACACCGTCTACACGGGCCCCAGTAACAGCACGCTCGACAAGACTGACTCGACTCAGTACATATTCATCTATGACGTGTCGGGCGCCAACAAGGCCAATCCGAAGTTCGTCCAGGCCATTCACCAGAACAACGCGTTCGATGGCCTCGTCTGGAATGGAAACCAGACCCTGTACGGCACCGGCGGCGCTGACGACGCGGTCTACGTGTACGGCCGCCCATCGGCGCTTCCGTCGGCCCAATGGTCGCAAACCGCAGCCATCGCCCTGAATCACAGCAAGGGGATCGGCAACGGTGTGAAACCGAACGCCGGTGGTCTCGCCCTCTCCGGCAATGGCCGGATCCTCGTCGTTGCGAACAACTACAACGACTCGATTACCATCATCGACACGACGACGAACACGGTTACGTCGGAATACGATCTGCGTCCGTTCAACACATCGGGCACGCAAGGCGCCGCAGGTGGCGAATACCCGTGGGCCGTCTCACTGAAGTCCGACGACACCGCGTTTATCTCGTCGGTGCGGGACCGTGAAGTCGTGGTGCTGAACCTGTCGAACCCGGCCGCACCGCAATTCATCACTCGCATCCCGGTGAAAGGCAATGCTTATGGCATGACCCTCTCGCCCGATCAGTCGAAACTCTATGTCGCCGTGGCGAACACCGACCAGGTTGCGGTCATCAATACCGCCAGCCACAGGGTCGAGAGGACGATCGACATCGCCAGCCAGTCCGGCGACGGCGACCGCGACGATCAGGGCCACGGCAACAACAAGAAGTACAGCGGCCGCGACACGGTGAACGTGACCGTGTCACGCGACGGCAGAACCCTGTATGCGGTCAACAATGGCGACAACTCGATCGCCGTGATCTCGCTCGATGGCGACGAAGGCTACCACGTCACCGGCCTGATCCCGACAGCCTATGCGCCCAAGGACATCACGCTGAGCGCCGACGGGTCGCAGATGTACATCATCAATGGCAAGTCGAACACCGGTCCGAACCCGCTGTACACCTCGGGTACCTCGGCGCAGTACCAGTTCGGTCTCGAGCAGAGCAGCCTCGTGAGCGCACCGGTTCCGCGGGGCGACGCGCTTGCCCGGCTGACCAGCCAGGTCGCTGAAAACAATCACTACTCGATCAGAGAGTCGGAAAGCGAGCGCCAAACGATGCATTTCCTGCGCGATCACATCAAGCATGTGATTTATGTCGTCAAGGAAAATCGCACGTTCGACCAGATCCTCGGCGACCTTGGCAACGGCTCGAACGGCGATCCCTCGCTGACGATGTATGGCAAGTCGACCACGCCGAACTTCCACAATATCGCCGGCAACTTCGTCACGATCGACAACTTCACCGATCCGGGCGATGGTTCGATGGACGGCTGGTCGTGGGTGCAGCATGCGCACGTCACGCCGACCGAGGAGGTTTCGCAGCAGGAAAACTACGCTGGCGTAAGCCGCGGCATGTCGTATGAATCCGAAGGCGCCAACCGCGGTCTGCCGGTCGGCCTCGCCACGACTGCCATGCGCGACACCGTCTCGGGCGGCGCCTACTCCACGGTAACGTCGTCGCTGCCGGGCGGCACGGCGAACGCGCTGCCGGGAATCGCCGATATCTCGGTGCCGGATGCCCCGTTCGGCTATCAGAAAGCGAGCATCTACGATGCGGTGCTGCAAGCCGGCGGTACGGTCCGCAACTACGGCGGCATGGTCAACAACACCGGCTCGATCGGCACGATCGCCAGCCCCCTCCTCACCCCGTTTGCCTCCGGCAATATTCAGGTCTACCCGCTCAAGCCGTCGCTCGTCACCTTGACGGACCCGTACTATCGCGGCTTCGACCAGGCCTATCCGGACACGTTCCGCGAACTCGAATGGAACCGCGAATTCCAGCAGTACGTCGCGAACGGCCATCTCCCGTCGTTTGAATTCGTCCGCATGGGTTCCGATCACACCGGCAGCTATGCGCAGAACGTCGGCCAGATGGGCACGGCCGAGCAGGAGCAAGCGGACAACGACTTCGCGGTCGGCAAGCTGATCGAGACGGTCGCGCACAGCCCGTACGCGAAAAGCACGCTGATCGTGGTGGTCGAAGACGACTCGCAGGCCGGCTCCGATCACGTCGATTCGCACCGTGCTCCGGCCTACGTCGTTGGCGCGTATGTGAAGAAGAACGCCGTGGTCAGCACCGCCTACAGCCAGGTCAACGCGGTCCGCACCATGGAAGACGTGCTCGGCACCCAGCACATCGACCTGAACACGGCGTACGCGCAACCGATGGCCGATGTCTTCGACACCGGTTCGGACGGTTCGTGGACCTACACCGCCGTTGCGTCGACGATCCTGAAGGGCACGAACGTGGGCAACGTGGCGACTGGCCCGACGTCGAGCGGCAACGACGGCAACCAGTATGCACAGGGTCCGGACATTCACCCGCTGCATGACGCGACCTACTGGGCGAACGCGACGAAGGGCTTCGACTTCTCCAAGGAAGATCGCGTCCCGCCGGAAGTGTTCAACCGCGTGCTGTGGGCGGGCGTGATGGGCAATAAGCCGTATCCGGAGCCGCACTCGGTCTATACGAAGCCCACGACCGATGGCGCGAAGACGGTCGCCGCTGCTGACGACGATGACGATTGAGCGAATCACGTCGTCCGGGCGTCGCGTTGACGGGATCGTGACGCCCGCTGCGTTAAGCGCACTGTAGCTGGCATCGGCGGGCGGCTGTCCATAGGGGCAGCCGCCCGTTGGCATCGACTGCGCAGACGTTCGATAAAGCGAACCGCTTGAACCGGATCTAACGCATGCACATTTCGCTTCCTTTTATTGCCGATCGCGAGCCGGCATGGCCCGACAGACCCAATGTCCGCGCAACGAGCGCCATCGTTGTCGTCGCTGCCATACACGCGGCGCTACTCGCGATCGTGTCGAGCAGTCGCAACGATCCTGTGCCGCCGGCCGCCGAGCCGCGCACGATCACGGCCGAGTTGCTGAGTCCCGCGCCGGTTACGGCACCTGCCGTCGCGCAGTCGCCTCCTTCCCCGCTCGAGCACCGTGCGACATCCGTCGACATTGCGAAGCCGAAGGTGCAGCCGCAAAATATCAGGAAACCGAATCATGTGACGACGCTGCGTGAAACCATGACTCCCTCACCGCGCAGGCTTGCTGCAACCGAACCCGTCTCGGCGCAGTCGAGCTCTACCTCCACCTCGACACCGGCGGCACCCATGGCCGCTGCACAGCAGGCAGCCGCGTCGTCGCCCGATGCCGTCTCCACCCGCCCAACAATCGCACTGGCCGCTCCGCAGGATATCTCGCATCTGCATTGCAGCATTGCACAACCGCCCTACCCGGCGCTCTCGCAACGACGAGGCGAAACAGGTTCTGTGATGGTGAAATTCATCGTAGGACTGACGGGCCAGCCTGAATCCGTGGAACTGAAGAGCGGCAGCGGGCACGACCGCCTCGACGAAGCGGCGCTTGCCGCTGTGCGCGACAGCACGTGCCAGCCGTATCTCGAGAACGGAACGCCACGCCGTGTGCCGACGTCTGTGCCTTTCGTATTCGCCCTGAACAACTAGTGCGGACGTTTATAGGGAACCCGCCATGCAAAACTATGGTATTTCGCACTTCCTGGCAGCCGGAGACTTTGTGACGCGCGGCATCGCGCTCGTACTGCTGGTCATGTCGGTGCTCTCGTGGAGCGTGATCATCGTCAAGGGCTGGAATGTCATCCGGCTCAAAAAACTGGCTCGCGACATCGATCCGACAATCGCACAACTCGACGATTTCACGGACGGGGCATGGCAACCGGAAAACCGCGCAAGCACCACGCGAGACAATCCGTTTCTCGCACTCGCGCTGGCCGGCAAGGAGGCCGCCGATCATCATCGCAGCGCGCAGCCGCTTTTGCGCGAGCGCATGGACGTATCCGACTGGATAACGCGCTGCCTGAAAGACACGATGGACGAGAGTGCCGCCCAAATGCAGGGCGGTCTTTCGATCCTGGCATCGATCGGCAGCACTGCGCCGTTCGTCGGATTGCTGGGTACGGTGTGGGGCATCTATCACGCCATGCTGGCGGTTGGGGCGACTGGCGAGTCGTCGATCGACCAGGTCGCGGGCCCCGTCGGCGAAGCGCTGATCATGACGGCATTCGGCCTTTTCGTGGCCATTCCCGCCGTGCTGGGCTACAACGCGTTGACGCGCGCCAACAAGGCGCTCGCCGGAAAGCTGAGGCGGTTCGCGCATCGGCTTCACGCGTACGTCGTGACCGGTTCGAGCCTCTCGCCGCCTGTCCACGACAGCGGCCTGCGGCTCGCCACCGGCAGCGACTGACCTCGAGATACGGCAATGGCCATAACCCCGTTTAGTGACGACGAAGACGATGGTCTGATGGGCGAAATCAACATGACGCCGCTCGTCGACGTCATGCTGGTTTTACTCATCGTCTTTATGGTGACGATCCCTGCGCTGCGCCATGCGGTAAAAATTGAACTACCACACGCAAGCAGTCAGAAGGAGGACGCGAAGGCGGCGCAGGTCAATGTTTCGATCGAGGCCAATGGCACCGTGCTATGGGACGGGCAGCCAGTCACCCCCAGTGCGCTGCGCGCGAAAATCGCCGCGGCCGCACACGAGAACCCGCTTCCCGAACTGCATCTCGGCGCAGATCGCAAGGTGGCATACGAAGCGGTGGCACAAGTGATGTCAGCTGCCTATGCAGGCGGCCTGACGAAGATCGGATTCGTCACCGAGCCCAAACCATAGACCATTGCTTCACCAAGCTGCTTCGAGGTAGCGGGCGGGCTGCTCGTAAAACGGCCCACACGTTGTCTATTTGCAGCTTACATATGCAAGTCATTTCCGTTCAAGAATATAGGGGGCGACGAATTATCAGAAATCCCCAAAAACAGGATGACGTTAATGAAATCGTCCCCGTCTCGCATCGCAATCGCCGTATCGGTTGCGTTTTCAACGCTGTCTTTTTCTAGCGCAGCGAACGCTCAACAGGCCCAACAATCTCAACCGCCATCCGCACTGAATACGGTCGTTGTCCGCGCAACCAGACCGACGACCGCCCCCGACAACGTCAACGATCCTGACCAGACTGCAGACGTCAGCAAGACCGGAACGCCGATAGGCGACCTGCCCATGACTGTGCAGGAAATCCCCAGCGGGCTGCTCAAGGAGCAAGGCGCCACGAAGCTTCAGCAGAGCCTCAGCAACGCCACCGGGGTGAATTCCGGCGGACCGGATGCCAAGGGCTTCTTCGATCACTTCATGATCCGCGGCCTCCAGGCGCAAATTTACACCGACGGGTTTTCCGACGGCGATCAGGTCAACGGCGTTTCGCATTCGCTGAATGGTGTCGAGCGCATCGAGGTTCTCGAAGGACCGGGTTCATCACTTTTTGGCAGCGGACCGCCGGGCGGCACGATCAATATCGTCCACTACACGCCGTCTCCCACGCTTCAATATGGAGGCAGCATCCAGGCCGGTTCATTCGGCACGGTCTGGGGCAGCGCGTATGTCACGGGGCCGACCGGCCTCTCGGGCTTGAACTATCGCGTCGACGCGACGGGTGCGAGATCGGACGGATACCGCAGCCTGTCGTACTGGGACAAGGAGATCCGTCCTGCAGTCGAATGGAAGATCGGCGACCACAAGATCGACTTCTCGCTCGAGGCGCAAGACTCCCGCTCGACGCCGGATTCGTACGGCATCATCTATTACAACGGCACCCCCATCCGGAACGTTCCATTCGACGCGAAATATTCGACGCCGTTCGCCTATGCGCGCGCAAGCTACGTTCGCCCGACCCTCACCGACGAGTGGAAGGTCAACGACGTGCTGACGATCAACAACCGGCTCTCGTTCCTGCACCGCTCCCTGGAGTTCTTTGGCAATGGGGATAGTTCGAAGACGAAGGTGGTCGGCAACGAGGTCGTCAACCGGCAGTTGCGCCAACAAAACGATTCGGACAATACGCTCGACTATCAGCTCGAACCTGTGTGGAAATTCGCAACGGGAAACGTCAAGCACACGCTGCTGACAGGCTTCGAGTATCAGCATCAGACCATCAATACCGATCGCTCCACGGCGGACCTTCCGAATATCGAAGATGTGTTCGCACCGGTGCCGCCTGAAACTTCGATTGCGAGCCTGCATTTCCTTTGCGATGCGAAGCATTCATGCGACAACGATCATCTGGTTGCGAACTTCTACAGCCTGTACGCCACCGATCAGGTGGATGCGACGAGCAAGCTGAAAATACGAGTCGGTGTGCGAAAGGACTGGTGGCAGACTTCGCTGACACCGAATATCACCGTGCCAGGACGGGTGGACAACGAAGGCGTACCGATACTGGCGGGCAATACCTACTCGCGCAATGATGCGCCGGTGAGCTGGAATATCGGCGCGCTTTACAAGCTCACGCCGTGGATGTCGCCGTACTTCGGCATATCGAAGAGCTATCTGACGAACTTCAACTCGGAGAACACGCAGACGGGTATCGGCGCGCCTGAATCGGCGCTGCAGTACGAGGTGGGCGTCAAGTTTTCATTGCTCGACGGCCAATACGTGCTGAACACGGCACTCTTCGACGTATCGCGCGACAACGTGGCGACGCCGACGACCGTCAACAACATCGAAACCGTCGTGTACGACAGCCAGCGCACACAAGGCGGCGAGGCGTCTCTCGATGCCGGCATTACGGACAACTGGCACGTGATCGCCAATTTCACGGCGCAGCACGCCTATGTCACGAGCAATCCCCAAGGGATAACGGCGGTCGGCCACCGCCCGCAGGACGTGCCCGCGTTCATGGCGAATCTGTGGTCGACCTACACATTCGCGATCGCGGGACATCCCGGGTTTCATGTCGGAGCGGGCATCAATTACATGAGCAAAGTGTACAGCGACATCTCGAACATCAATTCGGTGCCATCCTATGTCATCGCCAATGCGGCGTTCGGCTATCAGGCGAACCACTGGGGCGTGGATCTCAATGTCCACAATCTGACCAACCGGCGCTACTTCATCGCCGCCAATGAGGCCGGCGCCTATCTTGGTGAGCCCCTTAGCGCCTACGTTACCCTGCATGCGGATTTTTGAGGCATTCGGCCGCTATTGACTGGCTCCCTGCCCAATCCCCGCCTTTTTTTGCGCGTTCTGGAGATCCTGCGGATAGTTCTGATCATTGGCGCGGCCGGGTTGATAGCCCGCGGCCTCCAGCCTCTTCAATTCGGCATTCTTTTTCGCCCGGGCTTCCTTTCGGGCCTGCTTGCGCTCCGCTTTGGTTGGCTTCGCAGACGACGCGCCCCCCGGCACTGCGGCATTGGCTGCACCCGAAGCGTCGTCCTGCGCGAAGGTTGGTGTCACTGTGCCAATCCCAAGCGATGCCGCGACGAGCAGGGCCGATATTTGTCTGGCGATAGGCATTTTCTCTCTCCTGTTCCCGGTTAATTGATACGATTGCGAGGACGGCGCCGTTAATCGTTGCTTACGCAACCACCCATGCGCACGAAACCAGGACGCGATTGCCCCGGCGCGATGTGGTCAATCGGCACCGCCCCCGCCTGAACGTACGCAGTTCGACTATTCACTCACGCACGTCCACCCATGCCTCGCATGCGTCTTGCGAAATGGGCTCGCTCCGCGTCGTCCATTAGCGCCAGAAACTGGTCCCCGTCCATATGAACCAGTTCTTCGTGATCGCCCGCCTCGAAGTAGACGTCCGGCTGGCCGGCCAGGTTCGTCTCGAGGTAGGTTTTCATCCCATACGCCGCACAGATCGGCGGCAGCGCCCCCGCATCGCAGTCCTTGAACAGCTCACGCAGTTCGTCTTCCGTAGCAAGGCCGAGCCTGCGCCCTGTCTTGTTCCAAAGCTCGGACAATTGCACGGCATAGGTTGAGGGCAGGACGACGGCCACATAGCCGTGCTCGTCCTCGAGCAGCACCGTTTTTGCTAGACGGTCGCCGGGAATGTGCGCCGCAGCAGCACTTTCCATGCTCGAATGACTGTATGGGTGGCGCACGATTTCGTAGCGTGAGCCCTTGCTGCGCAGGCGCTCCTGCAAAGTGGTCGACATCGACATGGCACACCTCCTGTCGAATGCGGAGAAGAAAACCAGCCTCCACTAATCCTTTCAGGATAGTCCACTCGCGAGAGACCCGGTAGCAGAACTCCGCGTTGTTGCCGGGAAGTGGAGCGAATCCACCTTTCTCACCCGGGCGCAGACGGGTGGCACTCCGTGTTGAACCAATAGTCGACCACGCGCTGCGCCGCCTGCAGATCGTCTGGGTAGTACGGGTCGTCGTACCAGGGTGACGGGTTGTAACCCGCTTTCCTCAGGGCCGCCAGTTCGCTTTGGTGCTGCGCCATCGTCGGGGGCGCGTTGCTTCTGAGCGCAGCCAGATCACGGCACTCGGTTGGGCTCAGATGTGGCCCGCTTTGTTGCACGCTTTGTGACACGCCGATGGCACATCCCGCCAGCAGGAGCGCCAACGCAGTCAGCGTCGGGGACATTCTCGAGAGGCTCTTCATGGCGCATCTCCACGCGTCTGATGGGCGCAGCGCAACCCGGGGTTCCATCGCGCCGCAACTCCATGTTACGTGCATGCGAGCCAACGGGCAGGCGAGGCGGAAACACGAATCAGTCGCGACCGATGCAGCCGCAACGCGTGGAAGAACTGCGGTAGGATCAGCTTGCTGCACGAGCCGCTGCTGGTGACGGCATTGGACATTGTCGTCATCGCCCTCACGTGGCACGAGTACACGTATCTCCGGAGCAAGCGCAGTGCTGCCTGAGACGCCCGCTACCTCACGCATCCCCATTCCCCGCGCGGTACGCATGCTGGGATACGTGAGCCTTTTCATGGACCTTTCCTCCGAACTCATTCACGCGCTGCTACCTGTCTTCCTCGTCACCACGATGGGTATGAGCGTGAGCGCGCTGGGCTTGCTCGAAGGGGCCGCCGAAGCGACGGCGATGATCGTCAGGATCTTCTCGGGCCCCGTGAGCGACTGGCTCGGCAAGCGCAAGGCCCTGTTGCTGCTCGGCTACGGGCTGGGCGCGCTGTCCAAGCCGCTTTTTCCGCTGGCGCACACGCCCGCGCTTGTCGCGGTGGCGCGTCTCATCGACCGTGCCGGCAAGGGAATTCGCGGTGCGCCGCGCGACGCGCTCCTCGCGGATGTCGCGCCGCCGGAGATTCGCGGTGCGTGCTATGGGCTCAGACAGTCGATGGATACGATAGGCGCGTTCGCCGGGCCCCTCGTGGCCATCGTGCTGATGCTGCGCTTCTCGGATCACATCCGCGCCGTCCTCTGGTTCGCTGTCGTGCCAGCCGTCATTGCGGTCGGTCTGATTGTGTTCGGCATCGAGGAGCCGGCTCATGAACAGGCGTCTCGCAGCTTCCGGTCACCGCTGCGCTGGAAAGCGTTGCGGGAATTTCCGGGGCGCTACTGGTTCGTGGTCGCGATAGGCGCGACCTTCACCCTCGCGCGCTTCAGCGAAGCGTTCCTTGTGTTGCGCGCCCAGCAGACCGGCATCGATATCGCGTGGATTCCCGGCGTCATGGTGGTGATGAGTCTCGCCTATGCACTTAGTGCGTACCCCGCGGGCGCGCTGTCCGATCGAACCGACCGCCGCGTTTTGCTTGCGCTCGGCATCGTCACACTGATCGCGGCGGATCTGGTGCTCGGCGCGAGTGCGTCGATCATCACCGTGCTCATCGGCGTCGCACTGTGGGGCCTGCACATGGGGCTCACGCAAGGCCTTCTCGCTGCGATGGTCGCCGAAACCGCGCCGCAATCGCTCAGGGGCACGGCGTTCGGCGTCTTCAATCTCGCAAGCGGCATCTGCCTGCTGTTTGCAAGCGTCATCGCCGGCTGGTTGTGGGATCGGCACGGCGCGTCCACCACATTCTTTGCCGGCGCCGTCCTGGCACTGCTCCCCCTCGTAATGTGCCGCTTCGCACCGCGCCTCGCGAAGCTCAAACCCTGATAGGGCCTTGTGGCGAGAACAGAAGCTTCATACGTCATCGCATTCGTTCGTTATCCTCATAGGCGGCCGTAGCTGTGCAACCCGGACAGGAACATATTCACCCCGAGGAATGCGAAGGCGGTGACCATCAGGCCCGTGAGCGCCCACCACGCGGTAACATGCCCCCGCAACCCCTTCATCAGCCGCATATGCAGCCAGGCCGCATAGTTCAGCCAGACGATCAGCGCCCACGTTTCCTTCGGATCCCAGCTCCAGTAACCGCCCCACGCCTCGGCGGCCCACAGCGCGCCGAGAATCGTCGCAATGGTGAAAAACCCAAAACCGACAGCGGTCGACTTGTACATCACGTCGTCGAGCACATCGAGCGTCGGCAGCCGGTCCGACAGCACACCCCGCTCCTTCAGCAGGTACGCCACGCCGACCATTGCGGACAGCGCAAAACTGCCGTAGCCGATGAAGTTGGCCGGGACGTGAATCTTCATCCACCAGCTTTGCAGCGCCGGCACCAGCGGCTGGATCTGCTGCGCGTCGCGTGCGATCGAGTACCACATCAGGAACCCGACCGACGCGCTGATCACGAGCAACACGAAGGCGCCAAGCGAGCGCGTGTTGTAGTGCTCCTCGTAGTACAGGTAAAAGAGCGCCGTGATCACGCAGAACAGCACGAACACTTCATAGAGATTCGAAATCGGAATGTGGCCGACGTCCGCACCGATCAGATACGACTCATACCACCGCACCATCATCCCGACGAAACCCATCAATACCGCGACCCACGTCAACTTCGAGCCGATTGCACCGCCAGACGGCGAGCGCGACAGCGTGCCCAGCCAGTAAAACAAGGTGGCGAGCACGAAAAGCACGCTCATCCAGAGAATGGCCGACTGGCTGGACAGGCAATACTTCAGGAAGAACGTGCTGTTGGCGCGCCCCAGGTCGCCCTGGTACAACTGGATTGCAAACAGCGACAGCGCTGCGATTGCCGCGATCAGCAGCCGTGCCGGCTTCCAGCGCCAGCCGAGCACGACGAAGGCCGGCACCGAGCACACCAGCACCAGTTGGTCATAGACGCTCATGTACGCGTGGTAGCGCGACAAGGCAAAGCCAGCGCCTCCAGCCATCGCAAGGGCAAACAGCCAGTCGAATGCACCGAGGCGCCTCGCAAAGGGGCGTTCGTCGGACAGCAGGCTCGTTTGAGCCGCTCGCCACGTGGATCGTGGCCGATGTAGTGCCGCTGGCGTCGCCATCGCAGCATCGGAAGACGGTGAGGATGATTTCATGGCATTCGCTATTCAAAGACGACGTCGAAAAATCGCGGTCTGTGCGCCTGATTGCTCATCGATCGTCTGCCGGACTGACGGACGCCTCCCCTTCCGGCGGAAACACCTCGACGTAGGCCGCGACGGCACGCATGTCACGGTCCGACATGTTGGCGCACACAGCCTTCATGACAGCGCCGCGAGGCCGGGTATCCGATTGCTGGAAGACCTTGAGCTGCTTCATGACGTAGTCCGCGTGCTGGCCCGCGAGCCGGGGAAACTGATTTATCCCTTCGCCATGCTGTCCATGGCAAGCCATGCACGCCGAGACGCCCTTGTCCGGCAGGCCCGAATGATAGATCGCGTTGCCTTCGTTGATGAGCGCGAGATCGCTCGCTTCGCCGAGAACCGCGGGTTGACTCGAGAAGTACGTCGCGAGCTCGTCGATCTGCGCGTCGGTCAAATGGGTGAATCCCCACATGAAACGCTGCGCATTCGGGTCGGCCCGCGAATGACTCTTGAAGTCCGTCAGTTGATCGACCAGATATTCCTTGCGCTGCCCGGCGAGCTTCGGAAACGTAGGCGACACCGAAACGCCGTTCACACCATGGCAGTTCGAGCACACCTGCAAGGCGATGGTCTTTCCGCGCACCTGCGGGTTATCGACCTGTCGCGAATGCTCGAGGTCCTGACACGCCGACCCGGCCAGCAGCATCCCAATGGAGACGATATGCGTCACCTTGTTCATGGCAACAACCTCCTTGCTGCAGCCTTTGCTGTCCCCGGTAGCCACGGGACATCACCATGAAGCAGCCCACAGATAGATGAAAAGCGTGTCGTTGTCTCTCGCATTACGGCCCGCGCCGTCGTAATTCGACGTCGCACCGAGAAATTTGGTGTAGTGCGTGTACTGAATACCTATCCGGATGCGTTGATTCGGTATCCAGAATATTTCTGGCGTCCATCCCTGCGTATTGGGGTGGAAATTCGCGCTGGCCGCGTAGGCTGTGCTGTCTGGACTACCTGTCGTATTGAAGAACGAAAGACTGAACCCGTACTTGGCCTGATACACATACGATGCCTTGATCCTCAACGAGTCGAGATTCCCCGACGTGCTGTCGCTCAGGACCAGATTATTCGGATCGTGGACGTTCTCACGCACGTAGCGGGCTTGCGCGGTGATCGTGTGCGGCTCGAGCAGGTACTCGTACTGCGCGTCCACGCCGTAGTCGCGGTAGCGCGTCACGCCCTGCGTAAAGATCGGGAACTGGTTCGAGTCGTTCGGATAGATGTTCACGTTCAACAGGAACGCGCCGACCATTGCGCTATGAGGCCCCCAGTCCCGCGTCAACGCAATGCGTGCATACGGGTTGTAACCGCGCAGATAAATTTGCGGGTGAGCCGCGTTTCCTTCCCGGTTGCCGTGACTCATGAACGACCAGATGCCATCGGCCGTGCTGTACGCGGTCAGTTCGGCGTAGACCGTCTTGTTCCAGTACAGGTAGCCGCCGAAACCCACCACCTGCGACGCAAGACTTCCTTCGATAACGGGAAGATTGGGGATTTTGGCAACCGGACTGATCGTCGATGAAATGTACGGATAACCCCATGCCGGCGCGGAGTTCCAGACATCCTGCACGGTTGGATTGTTGTGCAGCGTTGCTCCGAGGATCAGGTCGTTCGCTTCGCCCATGATCCGGTCCACGAACCGGAAGTCTGTATTGTCGGATGCCCAGTGGCCTTCCCATTTGTTCGTTTCGCCATTCTGATGGTCGTAGTTCGTGTAGGTGAACTGCGTAAATGCACCAATTTTGTCGGTGATCTTTCCGGCAAGAAAGATGCTCGCAAAGTCGAAGATCGGCAGACCATTCTTGGTGTTGATGGTGTTGCCGCTCGCATCAGTATTGACTCGCGTCTGGCTCAGATTGCCGATTGCCATTGCGGCAATCGGGATCGTGCGTTCACCGAGCGTATAACCGGTGAGCTTGAACATTCGCCCATATGGCGTGAGCTCAGGAAATTGTCCTCCGGCGTGGCAAGCCACACAACTCTGGCCGGTTTGGCGCGCGAAGATCGGCAGCGCGTGTGCGATGGTCGCCGGCAACAACGCGAGCAACACGAATGCGAGTGCCCAGCCACAGAACAGCCAATGATGAAATGCTGCATGGCTGACGAGTAACTTTGTCATGGCTGCCACTCCTGCGCCGCATGGAGCAAATACATCGCGTCGGCAGTGAGAGCTGGAGTCCGTATTCCGTGTGCCGCGGCGATCGAGGAGCGCGAGGCTCCAACTGGTGAAACCGTTCACGATGAACCCTTTGCACGCACGCGACGTCTTCATTGTGCAAACGCGCAATCAGAATCGCGATGGGTCAACCCCCTCTATTTTTGGTAGGGGGCTCGCTAGCGACATGAACTGGATGCGGACAGTAAACGTGAAGTTTCCATTCGACATCTCCTGTGCGTACGATGGACCTGATCGATCATGACGGGTCGCGCAGCGTTGCTTCGCGCGACTCGCGTCCTGCGTAAACGAGAAGGCACCTCGAATATTCCCGCCGGGTTGTGGCGCGCCAATGGAAAGGCATCCGAAAGAATGCCTGGATAGATGAAGAAAGTTGAGCCGGTGCCGCAAGACGCCACCCGCCTGCGCTGGTTTACACGTGACCACCGCCCACGACGCAGCACATGAATCAATGGCGCAGACACGCGATGCGTGCGCGGGCCGGCACCCGGCCCGCGTCACCGCACCTCAAATGCGTTACCGCTGCGGTACGCCGTTGCGCCACTCGCCCCAATGCGTGACGATGTCCTGAACCAGCGGATTGCCCGCGAGGAACAGATTATCGATCGCGATCGTGAAGCCGCCTTGCGACGCGTAGTTGAGCAGATTATCGGCGCTCGACTGGCCCGCATACGGCCGGTCGAAGTCCGAGCCGGCGCGCAGCACCGCGACGCGATTCAGGTCGACGCGATGCACGTTTGCCGCACGTGTCAGCGCCTCGAAGGTGGCGTTGTCCTCCTGCTGCGTCGTGCAATAGGTGCCCTTGCCGTCGGTCAGGATCTTCGTCCATTGCCGCGCTCGCTCGCCGAGGTCGGTGCCTGACCACCAGGTGTCGCCCGCGAGCGTGTCGCACTGGATCACGCTCGGCGGACGGTTCGCGGGTGCATAGCTGTACCTGGCGCGCGCGGCCTGCGCCTGGGCGTCGTCGGTGAGCGTCACGTTGCGAGACAGCGCGAATGCCGCCTTCGTGAGCGCGGGGTTCAACTGGAACACTTCGGTACGATAGTCGAGCGGCGGCTTCTGCGTCGGGCCCGTCGTGTTGATGCCGAGATAGCCGGTGTTCCAGCCCGCCGGAATTTCGCGTCCGTCGATCTCCCACTGAATCCCGAAGTCGACGAGCCAGTTCGCCCACGCAGCGGAACCCACGGTCCCCTGAAGCGGATCGATACCGGCGATGCCCGCCACCATGAAGTATGTGTGGCGCAAGTCGAAACGCGGCGAGAACGTCAGCGCCATGATCGACGCGGCGGCGTTCGCGTGCCCCATGCCCGTCGTCATCACGCAGACATCCTGCCGGTTGCAATGCACGGCCGGGTAATCGGGGGACAGACCCGCGACGGTGATGTCCTGCCACGGTCCGAGATGATCGAGCCACACCTGCCCTTCCGGACCGAACATCGAAATGATCATCACCTTGACCGCTCGGCCATGCGACGCGTCGTCGTCCTGCGCGAAGCTGTCTTCGGCATGCGCGATGGCAGGTGCAGCGGCCGCGCCGGCCACGAGCAACGATGAAATCACTGCGCCAAAAGCACGATTTAGCATAAAAGGTCCCACCTGTCATGTAAGAACCGCGGTTACGAAACGTGAATCGCGTGCCGTGTTGTCGACGGAGGTCGTGGTTTTTTCTCGGCGTGCAGCGTGGGACCTGGGCATGCGCCATTCAGGCGAGAGTGAGTATAAGCGGAGAAAAAAATCGCCTGTTACGACCTGCAACGACTACGACTGAACCTCTCCCGCAAGCCACCGTCTCACCCGGAGCATTCGGCAGGGGATCGCGTCAGTCAAACGCGGTCCCGCCTTTCAACCGCGATCGGAGGAAACAAAACATGCCAAAGAAGCGCTCAGTTCGAACGTCAGCCAGCAATGGCAGTGACGGCGGCAACGGCCGCGTTCTCGCCGCCCCCGTCTTCTCGCAGCCGCAGCCAACGCCAGATCCGCAAACCTTCATCGTCAGGCACGCCTCCGATGTGGCGGCCTACCGGATGATCGACGAACTCAACCGCGAGCACAAACTCAAGGCCCTTCCGTTTCCTGCGCCGCGCGGCGGCGTCGAGCCCCGCCTGACACTCGCGGACGTGATCGACAACGATCAGACCGTCCTCGACCAGATCAACGCGAACGCACAGATCGTTTTTCACTCGACGGGCGATTGCGGCAGTACCCGCGGCCCCAAAACGCAGAACGAAGTCTCCGACAAGATGGTCAGCGACTTCGACGAAACCGATCCTGCCGAAGTGCCGCAATTCAACTTTCTGCTGGGCGACATTGTCTACAGCTTCGGCGAAGCGCAGTACTACTACGACCAGTTCTACGAACCCTATCGCGACTATCACGCACCGATCCTCGCCGTTGCCGGCAATCATGACGGGATGATCTCGCCTTTGCAGCACGAAAAGAGTTTGCAGGCGTTTCTGCGAAACTTCTGCTCCGACTGCTTTCAGGTCTCCCCCGATGCAGGCAATCTTTCACGTACTGCGCAAATTCAGCCGGGCGTCTTCTTTACATTCGAAGCGCCGTTCGTGCGCATCATCGCGTTGTATAGCAATACGCTCGAAGATCCTGGCGTGATCTCGAACAGCGACATCGGCAACAGCCAGTTGAAGTTTCTCAAGGCGGCGTTGACGCGGGTGAAAAAGGAGGGCTACAGGGGCGCATTACTGTTCGCGCATCATCATCCGCCGTATGTCGCTCGCGGACGTCACGGCTGGAGTATCGAGATGCAGCAGCAGATCGATGCGATATGCGAAGAGGTGGGCGTATGGCCTCATGCCGATCTTGCGGGACACGCGCACAACTATCAGCGCTTTACTCGCACGCGTCCGGACGGCACCCACATTCCGTACATCGTGTGCGGCAACGGCGGACACAACGTACAACGACTGACCACCAACGGGCAACCGCCGCTTCGTGCACCGCAGCTGATCCAGGCGGCAACGAAGACCACCGATGCCGTCGTCATCGAAAACTACGACGACCAGAATTACGGCTATTTGCGCATCGTCGCAAACGCCACGCAGTTGCGCATCGAATATCACGCTGCCGTCGACGGACCGTATACCAAAGCGCCCGACGACCAGGTGACCGTCGATCTGGCCACACGCCAGCTTTCCCACTACGTGGCCCGCAATGCTGGCATACCGGCACTCGCCACGCGCATCCGCGAATTTGCGCAAAGCGGGAAACTCTGACGCCGATCGGAACGTCAGCCCCGGTGTTCTGAGGAATTCTGTGGCTCCTCCAGGTTCCTCTTCTCCGGAATCTGCGCACGGTTCATGCTGTCCCGGCGATTGATAAAGACTCTTATTCAAGCCCGCCCCTCGACGGGGATCACACGCATGACGTGTGGTCAGATCCGTACATGACGCCTGGAGACTTTGCCGATGCCAATTCTTCAAAATGCCATCGGCGAAAACACCCCACCGTACCAGGAAACGCCAGGGTGAGCGCGGCTGCATCGGGCGATGCATCGTATTTTTCGTAGTTATCCTTACTAGAATCGATTCCCCTGCTCATCGTGGCACATCGTATGCGCGAGACGGCTGCTGGCCTACGCGCAGAATTCGAGCGTGCACCGGCGCACTTTCGAAGCGGTTTGTAGGAAGAAAGGGGCGGACGATGAACCGAGCGACGAAATACACGGCGACATGGGTGGTGGCTTTAGCGCTGTCCGGTGCGGCTTACGCAGCGGCGGGTGGCAACGGCGGCGGCGGCGGCGGTGGCGGCCACGGTGGCGGCGCGGGCGGCAACGGCGGTGGCCACGGTGCTGGCGCAGGCGCAGGCGTGGGTGGCAACGGCAACGGCAACGGCAACGGCAATGGCAATGGCAATGGCAATGGCAACGGCAACGGCAATGGCAACGGCAATGGCGGCCACGGTGCGGGCGTCGGTGCGGGCGTCGGTGCGGGCGTCGGTGCGGGCGTCGGTGCGGGCGTGGGTGCGGGCGTGGGTGGCAATGGCGCGGGGGTCGGTGCGGGCGTCGGTGCGGGTGTAGGTGGCAACGGTGCAGGTGCGGGATCGGGAGCGGGCTCCGGCGGCAATGGTGCCGGGTCAGGCGGCAACGGTGCGGGCTCGGGAGGCAGCGGTTCCGGCTCCGGTGGTGCCGGTGCCGGTTCGGGCGGCGCGGGAGCGGGCGCGGGTGCGGGTGCGGGTGCGGGCTCCGGCGGCAATGGTGCGGGCTCGGGGGGTAGCGGTTCCGGCTCCGGTGGCGCCGGTGCCGGTTCGGGTGGCGGCGGTGCCGGTTCGGGTGGCGCCGGTGCCGGTTCGGGTGGCGCCGGTGCCGGTTCGGGTGGCGCCGGCGCCGGTTCGGGTGGCAATGGTGCGGGTTCGGGAGGGGGCGGCCACGGTGCCGGCAGCTCTGGCGCAGGCAGCTCCGGTGCAGGCAATTCGGGCACGGGTAGCGCAGGTGGAGGCGCCGGCGGTGGTAATGCGAGTGCTGGCGGCCCTGGCGTGGCATCGGCCAGCGCCCTGGGAAGCATGTTCGCCCGGCTGCGCATGAGGCAGAACGTAGTCGCGGTAATGCCCCGGACCGCGCCGAACTCCATCGCGCACCCCGCGCCGGCAGCATACGGCCAACCGAGGGCGGGTGCGGGCGGGAGCACAAACGCCTCCTCGACGGCGACCTCGGATACCGGCTACGGCCCGCCAGGCGCCGTTGGCACGGGCACGGGCACTCGTAGTACGGCAGCCGCCATACCGGTCAGCAGCCAGTACGGCCCGCCGGGTGACGTCGGCCCGAGTCCCGGTTCGGGTCCCTGGGGCGGCTTCGCCGTGGATACGGGCGGTATTGAACCACCGATCCTGACCCCCAACGGGCCGGTCAAGTGATCGAGGACGGCTGCCACGCCGAAGCGTCATAGCGACAGGGTTGGTGCTGCCGTTGCATCTTCCGCTTCTTGGGGTGGTTCCAGGCGAGTATTTCCGGATCAGCGAGTGATGCTTACGCCCGGCTCGATGGGTTGAGCCGGGATGTGCCCTCTCTTCGAAAAGCAGGTTGCGGTAGCGGTCGCTAACAGCTTTCCATCGAAGGACTTCAATGTACCCTCCGAGGTCGCGATGTTTCGAGAGATGTGGACCGAGCGAGCCTCGGCCACCAGATCCTGATCGATCGGTACGGGTCGCAACATCTAGACTTGCAGATCGATCGTGCCGTATCCAACGCCCGCTTCCAGCATCGAATGAACTGCGCAGCCCGTTGCGGAGTCGAGTACCGTTGCCGCGAAGCCGCCGTGGACGCCGCCAGGAGGGTTGAAATGTTGCTTCCCCGCGCGCTGAAAGCTTTACATAGCCTGGATCGACGTCCAGAGACGTCATCGGTGGAATACATTGCTATGTCGTCGTCCTTGCTTGCGTCGCGCCGAAGTCAGCGCGACCGCAGATCGCTCGACAGCGTCGGCGATCCGCTTCGACAGCGCCGGATCCGGCACCGCGCGCGCCAGCGTGACTCCGCCCGACAACATCGCAAGCAGCGCGATCGCACGGTCGTCGCGCACCGCGCCGGGTTCGTCGGGCAGCCCCGCCGAGACCTCCTCGATCAAGCGGCGCAACTCTGCCTCATTGGCTTCGCGAGTCTTTCGGTATCTACTGCGCCTCCCCCGCGACTGGTCTAAGGCAAAATAAACGCGGAAATCACGCGCGACGGGTGGCACCGCTCGTCGCGCCAATCGCACGCGTGGAGATGCGCCATGGAACGCCGCCCGAAAAACCGCTTCATGCTGACGGCGCTGGCGCTCCAGCTGGCTGGATGTGCCGCCGGCGGCGTCCCACCAGGCGGGCCACATCTGAGCGCAACGGAGTGCCGTGACCTCGCCGCACTCAGGAGCAACGCGCCTCCGACGATGGCGCAACACCAAAGCGAGGTTGCAGCGTTGAGGAAGGCAGGCTACGCCCCGTCACCATGGAACGACCCGTACTACCCCGAGGATCTACAAGTGGCGCAGCACCGGGTCGAGCAGTGGTTTGCAACGGAGTGCCGGCAGTCTCAAGCCGGGTGAGAAGCCCCGATACACCGGCAATCTTCAGCCGTCAGTCGAGACCGTCACGCTCTCCCAGGCACGAATTTCGTCTTCCAGCGCCGACAGCTTGTCCCTCACGAGCCCCAGAGCATCGCTACCGAGCAAAAGATGCGCGGGCGGGTGGTCCGCGGCTATTGCGGCAAGCATCGCGCGTGCAGCCTTTTGGGGATCGCCCAGTTGTTTGCCGCTTTTCTCCTCGCGCGCTTTGCGGACAGGGTCGAATATCGTGTCGTAATCCGGGATCGAACGCGGCGTCCGTTGCATCGAGCGACCGGCCCAGTCGGTGCGGAAGGAGCCAGGCGCGACGGCTGTCACCGCGATGCCCAAAGCCTTGACCTCTTTACCCAGCGCCTCGGAAATGCCCTCCAGTGCGAACTTGCTCCCGCAGTAATAACTGATGCCCGGCATGGTGATATAGCCGCCCATCGACGTGATGTTCAGAATGTGGCCACGCCTGCGCGCACGCATGAACGGCAGAACCGCCTTCATCATGGCGACAGCGCCAAACACATTGACGTCGAACTGTCTGCGCATTTCGGCCAGCGGCGATTCTTCCATGACGCCTTCATGCCCGTAGCCGGCGTTATTGACCAACACGTCGACCGGCCCGACGCTCGCCTCGATTTCCTCGACGATACCGTCGATCGCATCGAAGTCGGTCACATCGAGCACGCGTGCGAATGCGCAATCCGCAGAGAGAGACTCGAACTCGCGCTTCGCCTCCACACTTCTCACGGTACCGACGACTTTGTGACCTGCCACAAGCGCCTCTTGCGCAAGCGCGCGGCCAAAGCCGCTGCTTACGCCAGTGATGAGCAGAATTTTGCTGGACTCCATTGAAGCTTCTCCCGAATGTTGGCTGGTGAGTGCATACTAGTCTGACGCGCGGAGCGAGCAAAGCCAAATTCCGCTATTTTTCTTGCCTAAAACTATGATCACGAAGCGGGCCTCTACCCACAATCCCGACCTCCCGTCCCGCAGCCGCAAGCGCATCATTGCGTTGCTTCGCGCGTTGGCGCCCGAAGAGGGCTACAACCTCACCGCGCTGCCCGGCGTGCGTATTCTGCGTTCGAACCGGCCGCTGTCACGCACACCGGTGCTCTACGACCCCGGCATCGTGATCGTTTGCCAGGGAAGCAAGCGAGGCTATTTCGGCGACCATCTCTACCTGTACGACGAACAGCACTATCTCGCCGTGTCCGTGCCGGTTCCGTTCAGCATGGAAACCGATGCGACCGAGCAGCGGCCATTGCTTGCGCTCTACTTGCATCTCGATTTCACGCTGGCCGCGGAACTGGCGGTACAGATCGATCGCGAAGGCGTAACCGGGCACGTGCAAGCGCCCCAAAGCATGATGTCGACGCGGATGGATGACGCAATGCAGGTATCTGTGCTGCGCTTGCTCGAAGCGATGCATCGGCCTCTCGAAGCCGCAGTATTGGGCCCGTGCCTGCTGCGCGAACTCTATTTCCGGGTGCTCACAGGCGCACAAGGCGGTTCGATGCGCGAGGCTTTGGCGATGCGCGGTCAGTTCGGCCGAATTGGCAGATCGCTACGCCTGATCCATGCCGGCTATGCAAAGCCGCTGGACGTGATGCAGTTGGCGCAAGAAGCGGGCATGAGCGTTCCGAGCTTCCATAGCCACTTCAAGGCGATCACACAGGTTTCGCCTATGCAGTACGTCAAGTCGACGCGTTTGCATCAGGCTCGTCTGTTGATGCTCCGCCAGGACCTGACCGCCGAAGCAGCGAGCCTCGCAGTGGGTTACACAAGTGCATCCCAGTTCAGCAGGGAGTTCAAAAGACTCTTCGGCCTGACGCCTGCAGCGGAAACGAAGCGGATGCGCGCGAGCTTTGCCATTCCGGAGCCGTTAGCGGATGCGATATATGTTTCGTCGCATTGAGTCTGGCTCGCTTTGGGCTTAATGGGCGACAACGTTGCGGAAACGATGTCAACGGGCAGAGCCCGCGCTCTGTCACGGATGTTCCAGCAGATCCCGTTTCCGCATTAATGCTCTCAGTATTCCAAATTAATATTCACGCGATCTACTTACGCAGACATTTCGCTAGCCCTCTCCGTTCTGATAGGTGTGGAATGCCGCGGCACAGGCTACAGTTTGCATCGAGGGCGCCCCTGCGTCCTCTCTTGGTGTCTCCTCAAACCTCTTGCCCGCCTCGTGCGGGTATTTTTTTGCCTCGCGAATACGCGCGCGCAATCACCCTCCTCTTCGACGCAATACGCATAAACCCATTATTTGGGACGTCGAATGATTAAGTGTTTACACGAATGGGTTAGCACGCCACTCTTTTCATAATATCAACGCACTGAATGCGGCGGTACGAGACTACTCCACAGGAGGCACCGTGACGGGCATCCGACTGAGCGGCGTAACGAAGCGGTATGGCGAAACCGAGGTGATCACCGGCCTCGACCTCGACATTCAATCCGGTGAGTTCCTCGTCTTCCTCGGCCCTTCGGGTTGCGGGAAATCCACCTTGCTGCGCATGATCGCCGGCCTCGAAACCGTGAGCGACGGTCAGATCAACATTGGCGAGCGGCGCGTGAACGACCAGCCGCCAGGCAAGCGCGGCGTGGCGATGGTGTTCCAGCACTACGCGCTCTACCCACACATGACCGTGTACGACAACATGGCGTTCGGCCTGCGCAATACCGGCGTGAGCGCGGGCGAAGTCGACCAGCGCATCAACGAGGCCGCGCGCATGCTCGAACTCAGCCCGCTGCTGCAGCGCCGCCCTGCCCAGCTTTCGGGCGGCCAGCGCCAGCGCGTCGCCATCGGCCGCGCCGTCGTCAAGGAACCCGAAGCATTTCTCTTCGACGAGCCACTCTCCAACCTCGACGCCGCGTTGCGCACCCGCACGCGGCTCGAGCTCGCGCGCATTCATCAGCGCCTGCACTCCACCATGGTGTTCGTCACGCACGATCAGGTGGAGGCCATGACGCTCGCCACGCGCATCGTCGTCATGAACCGCGGGCGTATCGAGCAGATCGGCGCACCGCTCGACATCTACAAGCGGCCCGCCACGCGCTTCGTCGCGGGCTTCATCGGCACGCCGGCCATGAACTTCATCAATGTCGAGCGCGTTGGCGACAACGGCGGCCGGCTAATCGTCGCTCTGCCGTTCGATGGCGTTGAGGCGCCCACCGCGATTGCCGCGGCGAGGCTGCCAGCAGGCAAGCTCACGCTGGGCGTGCGTGCCGAACACGTGCTGCTGGACCCGCAAGGGCCGCTGGTCGGCCGCGCCGAAGTCATCGAACGGCTGGGCGACCGCTCGCTCGCGCATGTGAGCATGCCCAACGGTCAATTGCTCGTGGCCGAATTGCCGCGCGCACGCGAGCTCGAAATCGAGACGGGCGACACCATCCGCATGAGTCTCGACGCAGCCCACCTGCATGTGTTCGATGAAACTGGCAAGGCCTGGCATGGCCTCTAACCGCTCGCTCGCCATGCGGCTTCCGCAATCGCGCAAGGGCCGGCGGCGCAACCTGCGGGCGCCGTGGTCCAACGCGCTGTTCGTGCTGCCCTTCGTGATCGTCTACGTCCTGTTGCTGATCGTTCCGCTGTGCTTTGGCTGGTGGCTCAGCCTGCAACGCGTGGATTTGCTCGCCGGCACGAGCGAATTCATCGGCGTTCGCAACTATCTCGACCTCACCCTCGACCCGATCTTCCGCGGCGCGCTGTGCAACACGTTCTACTTCGTCATCCTCACGGCTCCCGTGTTCGTGCTGCTCGGCCTCGCGCTCGCGCTGGTGCTGAACCGGCCAGGGCGCTTCGGCGCCGCGCTGCGCGCGCTCTTTTTCGGCTCTTCCGTGTTATCGGTCACAATCGTCACGCTGGTCTGGAAACTCGTGATGATGCCCGGCAACGGCCTGCTCGCCGACCTGAGCCACGCGCTCCATTTGCCGGAATTCGTTCCGTTGATGCACGAGGCCACCGCGCTGCCCGCCATCGCCGTCGTCACGGTCTGGTGGATCATGGGCCTGCCGATGATGCTGTTCCTGGCCGCGCTCCAGCAGATTCCGCAGGAACTCTACGAGGCCGCGGCGCTCGACAGCGCCTCGCGCTGGCGCACGTTCACGAACATCACGTTGCCTTCCATCTGGCGCACCGTCGCGCTCGTGGCGGTGATCGAAGCCGTGCTGCAGTTTCAGTTGTTCGGCCAGGCCCAGTTGCTCACGGACGGCGGCCCGAACAATTCCACGCGACCGCTCGTGCAATTCATCTACGAAACCGGCTTCCGCCAATGGTCGTTCGGCTATTCCGCCGCCGCCGCGCAAGTGCTGTTCGCGCTGATGCTGATCGGCGTGGTTGCACAGGCCTGGCTTCTGCGCAAGAAGGAGAGGGCATGAGCACGCTCGCTTTCGAAACCCGCTCCCGCGGTTCGCTGACGGGCCGCATGGGCGACCGCCTGATGCTGGGCGCCGTGGTCGTGCTCGCGCTTTTCTGGATCACCCCGCTCGTCTGGGTGCTGTGCCTCTCGTTCAAGCCGAATGCATTTCTCGAACGGCACACCGACGTGCTCTTCTCGCCGCCCTTCACGCTGCAGAACTACACGAACATCCTCAATACCTCGGCGGTGGGCGGGTGGCTCGTTAACAGCCTCATCGTTTCGATCGGCCAGACGCTGCTCACGCTCGTGATCGCCTCGCTCGCTGGCTATGGCTTCGCGCGCACCGAGTTTCCCGGCAAGCGTTATATCTACGTGCTTTGCCTCTGCGGACTCGCGGTGCCCGAACAGGCGCTCGTGATTCCGCTGCACCATATCTTCGCCACGCTCGACTGGCACAACACCTATGGCGCGCTGATCCTGCCGCGCCTTGCCTCGCCGTTCGGCGTCTATCTCATGACGCAGTACTTCAAGGCCGTGCCCATCGAGATCGAGGAGGCCGCCTTGCTCGACAATGCCTCGCGCTTCAAGGTGTTCTGGCGCGTCGTGCTGCCGCTTTCGCTGCCGGCGCAGGCTACGCTCGCCATCTTCACGTTTCTCAGTGCGTGGAACGACTATCTCTGGCCGCTCGTCTCCGCGTCCAAGCCAGAGATGTACACGCTGACGATCGGGCTCGCCTCCACGCAAGGCAATTTCGCGCAGTCCGAGGGCATCGGCTACCTCATGGCGCAGGCCGTCTTCGCCGGCTTGCCCATCTTCGTGCTGTATCTGTTCTTCCAGAAGTACATCGTGGCGGCCGTAGCCGGCACCGCAGTTCGGTAGGCGGTGACACCGAACCATACATCGGCCGGTCGCCCATTGATTCGCAGTACAAACAAACGATCCACTGGTAGCACGTGAACAACGCGCCAGCGGGGTCTAGCACAGGAGAGAGACATGAGAAGATCGTTGGTGCGCGGCGTACTCACGCTGGCTGCGCTCGGCCTCGCGGCGACCTTGACCGCGCCGGCCCACGCCAAAACGGAAATCACACTGTCACGCTTTTTCGGCGCGTGCGACGCCGAATACGGCAAGGTCAATGACGTGAGCCAGGCCTCGGGCGAATGCGGCATCATCACGACGCTCGTGAACCAGTTCAACGCGACGAATAAGGAAGACATCGTCGTCAAGCCGCAGATCATCGAGTGGGCGCCCTACTATACGCAGATCGATGCGCGCATTCTGAGCCGCGACGTGCCGACCATCTCGGTCATGCACGAGGCGGTCCTGGGCGACTACGTGAAGCGCAATCTGGTCGAGCCGCTCGACGACGGCTTCAAGTCGGTCGGCGTGGACACCAACGATTTCACGCCCCAGGCCCACCGCGCCGTGACGTTCGGCGGTAAGACCTATGCGCTGCCGTTCGACACGCATTCGTGGCTCTGGCACATCAACGTCAACCTGTTCAAGAAGGCGGGACTCGTCGACGCGAGCGGCAAGCCCATCCTGCCGAAAACGCCCGACGAACTGCTCGCGCAGGCGAAGCAGTTCAAGGACAAGACGGGTCTGCCCTACTTCGCCGTGCCGATCGCCAATGAATCGGCCGCGCAAACGCGCACGTTCGACACGTGGGTCTATCAGCAAAATGGCACGCTGTTCCCCGCCGGCCCGACGAAGATCGACATGCACACGCCGGCAGCCGCCAACGCGCTCACGCTCTACGACAAGCTCATGAAGGCGGGAGACGTCACACCGGGGCTCGACTATGGCGCCGCCAACCAGGCGTTCGAGAACGGCAAGGCCGGCGTGCTGATGGTCGGCACGTGGATGATCGAGGACTTCACGAATCTCGCGAAGAAGCCCGATTCCCCGCTCGCGAATGGCTACGACGTGGTGCCGTTCCCGAATCTGTATCAGAAGAAGGCGGTCTGGGCAGACGGCCATTCGTGGGTCATGCTCAAGGGCGGCGCGAAGGACGAAAAGACGCGCCACGCCGCGCTCGTCTTCCTCAAGTTCCTTTACGACCACGATGGCGACTGGGCGCGCACCGGCCATCTGCCCGCGCGCCAGTCGATCATCACGAGCGCCACGTTCAACGCGCTGCCGCATCGCGCCGAAATCAAGGAAATCTCCACCACCGGTTACGCACTGCCGAACACGGTGCCGCGCCAGTTCGCGATCCAGCAGATCGTGGGCGAAGAGATCAGCAACATGCTCTCGACCGGCAAGTCGGTCGCCGACGTGCAGAAGGAAGCCGAACAACGCACCAACGCCCTGCTCGCGCGATAACGCCACCGGAGGTCCGCGCCCACGCGGCGCGGCCGCCTCACTTCACACCGCTACAGGATGGATAGAGGAACACCATGATCGCTTCCCGCCTCATCGTCGACCGCGACTTCGTCATTTCCGAGCTAGACCGGCGCCTGTTCGGCGTCTTCGTCGAGCACATGGGCCGCTGCGTCTATACCGGCATCTTCGAGCCCGGCCATCCGGACGCCGACGAGCGCGGCTACCGCAAGGACGTGATGGCGCTCACGCGCGAACTCGGCCCGACGATCGTGCGTTACCCTGGCGGCAATTTCCTCTCGGGCTACAACTGGGAAGACGGCGTGGGACCGCGCGAAAAACGCCCGCGCCGGCTCGATCTTGCGTGGTACTCCACCGAAACCAACCAGTTCGGCACGAACGAATTCATCGAATGGTGCCGCTCGCTCGACATCGAACCCATGTACGGCGTGAACCTCGGCACGCGCGGCCCCGACGAAGCGCGTCGCTTCGTCGAATACTGCAATCATCCAGGCGGCACGGCGCTCTCCGACCTGCGCCGCGAGCACGGCTATGAACAGCCCCACGACATCAAATTCTGGTGTCTCGGCAATGAAATGGACGGCCCGTGGCAGATCTGCCGCAAGACCGCCGAAGAATATGGGCGCGCCGCGCTCGAGACGGCCAAGCTCATGCGCTCGGTCGACCCGACCATTCAGCTCGCCGCGTGCGGTTCCTCCACGCACGAAATGCCCACCTACGGCGCGTGGGAGGACCGCGTGCTCGACCATTGCTTCGAGCAGGTCGATTTCATTTCGCTACATACTTACTTCGAGAACCGGCGCGATTCGACCGCGGAATTCTTCGGCAACATCGAAGTGATGGATCTGTTCATCAAGGAAATCGTCTCGGTGGCGGACAGCGTGGCCGCGCGCAAGCATTCGTCCAAGCGCATCATGCTTTCATTCGACGAATGGAATGTCTGGTACAAGGCGCGCACCATCAACGACCTGCGCAAGCCGGGCTGGCCCGAGGCGCCACGGCTGATCGAGGAGGTCTACAACCACGAAGACGCGCTCGTGGTGGGCGGCGCGCTGATCACCATGATGAACAATTCGGACCGCGTGAAGACCGCCTGTCTCGCACAACTCGTCAACGTAATCGGGCCGATCATGACGGAGCCTGGCGGCCGCGCGTGGCGCCAGACCATCTTCCATCCGTTCGCTCAGGCCTCGAAATTCGGCCATGGCCGCGTGCTCAAACCGGTGATCGATTCTCCCACCTATGAAGCGGAAACCTTTCCGGAGATCCCCTATCTTTGCGCAGCGGTGGTGGACGATCGCGTCACGGGCACGACGACCCTCTTCGCGCTCAACCGCCACCTGAGCGACGAAATGGAACTCGATGTCGAGCTGCGCGGGCTCGGCAAGGAACGTACGCTCGATCACGCGCTCGAGTTGTATCATGCCAACATGAAAGCGGTGAACACGGTGGAAGCGCCAACGACGGTGGCGCCGGCAGTGAACAACGCCGTGACGGTCGAGGGGGAACGCGTGCGCGCGAAGCTCAAACCGGGCTCGTGGAACGTGATTGTGACGACCGCCCGATAACACAGCACGGACACGCTGTGCACGACGTCCATGAAGGGGAAGTGATGTTCGAGCGCGAACCGATCGTTGGCAATATAACAACGCAGATCGCCAAGATTATCGGCATGCGCGTGGTCTCGGGCGAGTTTGCGCCCGGCGACGCGCTGCCGGTCGAAAGCGAACTGTGCAGCGCGTACGGCGTGAGCCGCACCACCCTGCGCGAAGCGATCAAGCAGTTGGCGGGCAAACGGCTCATTGCCGTTTCGCCCAAGATCGGCACACGTGTCCTGCCCTTCTCCGACTGGAACCTGCTCGACCGCGATGTGCTCGCGTGGCGCCTCAATGCGCAGTTCGACTCGAAGATCGTCGAAGACATCTTCGAAATGCGCATCTGCTTCGAGCCGCGCGCGAGCTTTCTCGCCGCACGCCACGGCAAGGAAGAGACCTTCCAGATCATCGAGCGCCGCTACCTGGAATTGGCTAGCGCTTACGGCCAGTCTGCCCAGCATGGCGCCTCGGACATACGCGCGGCCGCCGACGCGAATCTCGAGTTCCACCTCGCCATCATCACGGCCTCGCAAAACGGCATGTTCATCACGATCGGCAACGCCATCAAGGCCGCGCTGCGCGTGTCGTCGGAAATGATGCAGCGCCAGGCCGCGAAACCTAGCGAAGATCTCGAACTGCACGATGCCGTGCGCCGGCACATCGTCGCGCGCGAAGCCGACGCTGCGGCGGCTGCGATGACGCGCCTGCTCGAGCAGTCGCGCGACCGGATCCTGCGTTATACGATCGCGCCTTGACGAGCGCAGGCGCGCGTTGGCATGGATTGCCGCGTTGTGCCGATTGCACCTGAATCGGACGTCTTCCCCGGGGTGCCAGATCGCCCGTATCGCCAGTTCCGCAATCGGGCATGACCGTTGCGCCCACGCCTCGTACGCGGCGGCACCGCCCGTCGAAAGCGAAGGGAGACAGTCATGAGGCAAACCGTATTGGGCGTCTACGACAGCTATGGGAGCGCATGTTCCGCGCAAAAGGCACTAGGCGACGCAGGCGTCGCGCAAGCCGATATCGCCATTTACTCAATGTCGATGGAGGCCCCGGTGGAAAAAGGACCGCGGGTGTATGCAGCGGGCGCGAGCGATACTGAGCAACGCACGCCGGTATTCGATCAACTCGAACGCTTGTTCGCGCGGCTCTTCACGCCCGGCGCGTATCCGCCGGTGACCGAAGATTACCGGGAGTTCATCCGTCGAGGCGGAACCGTCGTCAGTGCAGACGTTTCCGAAATGCAGGTAAATCTGGCCCGCGATGTGATGCGCAGCGCGGGTGCAGCGGACATCGAGGAACGCAGCCGTGCCTGGCACCAAGCTTCGTCGGGCATTGCACCCTCCAGGAGTACGGCTCGCGCGGCCGGCAGTTTTCACCAGACGTCGCCCGAAGCGCCCGCCGAAACACGTCACGCGGCCTATTCATCTGCAGTGCCAACTGTAGTCAGCGGCATGCAGCAGGTCTCGACGCGCACAGCGACGGAACCCGAACGGACATCGAGCACGGCCAATGCGCCACAGACATCGGCGAGAGGCCTCGTAGGGGATCCCGTCATGGGCACCCCGCTCGACGACGGATCCGACGAGACGGAAGTCCGCAAAGACTATGACGCAAATTACGCGGACTCCGGCATGTCCTACGAAGAATATTGCGCAGCCTACGAGCACGGCGCAACGCTCAGCCAGGATGAGCGGTATCGCGGACACGACTGGCAAGGCATTGAGCCGAGTGCTCGCGAGAATTGGGAGTCGCGCTACCCGGAAAGCGGCTGGGAAAGATTCAAGGCGGCCGTGCGGCACGGCTGGGAACGCATGAAGAGGGTTTGACGCCGCCTGCTTCCGCCTTATTTTTCTTTCACCCAGGCTGCTGAGCCAGGCAGCCAGCCTGGGAACGTGCGCTCGCCTCACCTTTCTCGTCCTCCCCACCCCTTACACGCCGCGCGCAAATCGCGTTTGCGGATTTCCTTCGGTTCCAGCCTAGTTCTGCGCCTCGTCAGCGGCTCCCCGCCGAATTCCCGCCTTTCAAACTTGCACATTCGTATACCCCTGGAAGGACTCGTAAGCGATTGGCCAAAGGCCACGCTGATTCCCGCTTCATGCACACGCTCTGGAAGCGAAGATTTGCCTCGCCGCACGTCGATTGCCCCCCGATCGGCGTAAGGCGGGGCGCGCTTCCCCCTTCTCGGCGCGCCCCTTTTTTGTTCCATTGCGCCAAGGAGGCCCATCATGACCAGCCCTATCGGTTCGAGCAACATCGTGCACACGTCCTCGTTGACGACGCTGGGCGAAAACCGCAACACCAGGAACTCCAGCACGGGAGGTACCGCCGGTAACCCCTTTCCGCAGCAGGAAACCGTGAATCCGGCCCCACCGATCGGTCCGCTCGGCCACAACATCAACACTTCGGCATGACCACTTCGCTGTCACGGGAGCCGTCGACGCAGCGCTCGCCCATGTGCCTGACACCCCGGTTGTCAACGCATCTGGCGCGCGCCGCGTCGGCCATTGCCCTCGCCTGCCTGGCTCTGCCGCTCGACGGCTGCGCCGTGGTGGCCTTTCCATGCCGGGTCGCATCGGCCACGCTGAAGATCGTGCCGCTGGTCGGCCATCCCGCAGCCGTGCCGTTCGACGCGTGCGCGGCGGCGGTCGACTGATCGAGGTTTAGCCGATGAAACGGGCGTCATTGATCGCTTGCGCTTTGAGCGGCGCATGCCTGGCCGCGCCGCTCTCGCCCGCGCATGCGGACACGCACTACGAAGGGCGCGTGCAAATGTACGTCGCGCCGCAGGCCCCTGCGCCGGCGAGCCCGCCGAGCGCATTGATTACCGCGAACGCGGTGCATGAGGCAAGCGCAGCGAAACCGCCCGCGGCGCCGGCGAGAAAACGGCGGCCGTCGCCCGTTTCACCGCCCACCCGTCCGCGCGTTCCGGCGCCGGATGAATCGCCCTTTGCGTTTCGCGGCATTGTGCTCGGTACGCCGCTGAGCGCGCTGCGACAAACGGACATGGTGCGCGCAACGCCGCACGAGAGCGAACTGCTTTGCGAGACCGACATCGCAGGCAGCGACATCGGCATGATGGTCAAGAGTTACACGAGCCAGACGGTCGCTTGCCGGTGGGCTCACCATACGGCGCAAGGCTGGACGCCCTCGCGCGCCGTCGTGGACGGCGTGCCCGCGGTGGACCATATCCTGCGCTTTGCGCACGCATCGGCGGGCGACCCGCTGCGGCTCTATGAAATGTCGTTCGTCGTGGACTCGACAACGGCATTCGACCTGCGCAATCTGCTCGCCTCGCGCTACGGCGCGCCGCGCGTGCTCGGCGCGTCTTCGCTGCCGCTGCTCGTGTGGGAGAACGCATCGAGCACGATCACCATCTGCCTGCTGCCCGACAGCCAGCGCGCGACGCTCACCTACCTGCTCAAGCCCGCCACGCTGCGCGGCAAAGGCAGCGAGAAGACGCTCAAGCTGAGCCAGTTCGACGAAGGCTGAAACGATGCGCGCCAACCCGTCGCCCGAACGAACTCGACGAATCTGCTGACTTCGCTGAATTCGCCAAATCCGATGAATCACTCTTGCACCCGCCCCACCGCCATGCCCTACGATCAATCGGAATCCTCAATGTCCAGCGCATGCCGGACGACTCGTTCGAAAAGCTTGCGGTACGTGTTGCTGTGCGCGTCGCTCGGCGCGGCGCTGGCTGGCTGCGCGACGCCGGAGTCGATCGTCAACACGCCGATGACGCCGCCGCTCGCGGAACCGCTGCTGAACGTCAACACCAGCGGCGCGATCTATCAGTCGGGCACCGCCATCTCGCTGTACGAAACACCGCGGGCGCAGCGAATCGGCGACGTGCTCACAATCCGGCTTTCCGAAACCTATAGCGGCAACGATGTCGCGAATGCGGCTGCGAAGCGCGACAGCAACATCACGGCCACGGCCGCCGACCAGTCGACCGGCGCGGCGGCGCGACTTGCGCGCCTGTTCAATATCGGCTCGGCTTCGACCTCGTTCAACGGCAGCGGCAGTCACACGCTTTCGAGCGACATGACCGGCACGCTGGCCGTCACGGTCATCAGCAAGACGCCTACGGGTAATCTGGTTGTGTCCGGCGAGAAGATCATCGCAATGAGCGGTGAGCATCAACGGTTGCGGCTTTCCGGGATCGTTAATCCTAACGATGTCGAAGCCGATAATTACGTTGAGTCGGGGAAGATTGCCAATGCCCGGATCGAGCAGGTGGGGCGTGGGTTGCTGAATGACGCGACTACTGTTGGGTGGTTGCAGCGTATGTTTCTTAGTGTGCTGACGTTTTGATTGTTTTTGTGTTTTGTTGTTTTCTTGTTTTCGCGTCGGTATGCATGCGTTGCCCCTGTGCGGGGCGGCACCTACTTTCTTTGCGGCGGTGTATGGACCGGAGACATGGGTAACAGGTGTGCGGGGACATGGGTAACACTTCGGGCGAGTGATTCGCCTGGAGCCGTTCATGCCCTGGAACCCGAGAAACACCATGAACCTGCGTCTGGAATTCGTGAATCTGGCCCTGCAGGACGGCGCCAACCGGCGTGAACTATGCCGGCGTTTCGGCATCAGCCCGAAGACCGGCTACAAGTGGCTTGCCCGGCATGCACAGGATGACGGCGCCACGGCGTTGGCGGACCGCTCGCGCCGGCCCCTGCAGAGTCCGGCGCGCACCATAC
>NZ_MCNV01000012.1 GCF_001718195.1 Paraburkholderia nodosa | reverse complement strand
CGGCGACGCGAGCGCACGCGGCGCAGCGGTCTATCGCGACAACTGCATGGCCTGCCACCGCAGCGACGGACGCGGCTACACGCGCGTGTTCCCGGCGCTCGGCGGCAACCCGGTCGTGCAGGGCAAGGACCCCACTTCGCTGATTCACGTGCTGCTCGCAGGCAGCGCGCTCGAAGGCACGCAATCCGCGCCCTCGTCGTTCACGATGCCGCCGTTCGGCTGGCGTCTGTCCGACCAGGAAGTGGCCGACGTGTCCACCTTCGTGCGTGCGAGCTGGGGCAACACCGGCGCGCCAGTGAGCGCCGAAGACGTCGGGAGGGTCCGCAAGACCATCACCGTGAGCACGCCGGGGCTGCCGCCTGGCGCAACGCTCAAGCACTAACGCGCCCCGCGCAGCACTTTTCCCTCCCCGCGTTTCACACCTGCGGTCTCGTTCGCGAGACCGCAGGTGTGTGCGCGCATAACCAGAAATCGCTCAACAGGCGATCTTTAGACGTTGATACAACAAATGATGAGAAAACACCTGCTCGCCGCACCAGTCCTGTTCTCGCTCGCCGGCATCGCATCGGCGCAAGGCTCGGTCACGCTGTATGGCATTGCCGACGCCGGCATCACGTATCGCAGCAACGAGCGCACCGGCACCACCGGCGCTTACACGGGCCATTCGAACGTGGGCCTCTCCACCGGCAACCTCTCGGGCAGCCGCTGGGGCATCAAGGGCAAGGAAGACCTGGGCAACGGGCTCGCGGCCATCTTCCTGCTCGAAGACGGCTTCGACATCACGAACGGCACCTCGGGCCAGAGCGGGCGCCTGTTCGGCCGTCAGGCCTTCGTGGGCCTCTCGGACCAGCGTTACGGCTCGCTCACCATGGGCCGCCAGTACACCTCGCTCGACGACTTCGTCGGGCCGGTCGCGCCCGTGAACTACATCGGCGGCTTCGGCGCGCATCCGGGCGACATCGACGACCTCGACCAGACCACGCGCGTCGACAACTCGATCAAGTACACGAGCGCGAACTACGGGGGCTTCACGTTCGGTGCGCTGTACGGTTTCGGCGGCCAGGCGGGCAGCATGAAGCGCAAGAACACCTGGAGCTTGGGCGCGGGCTACGCAAACGGCCCGCTGCGCATGGGCGTGGGTTATGAACGCTCGGACAACAGCAAGACCGGCCTCGACGATCCCACCTACGGCAAGTGGCAAGGCACCTACGACGGCACGTTCAACTCGTCGATCAACGAAGGCTATGCGAGCGCGCAATCGCAGCAGGTGATGGCGGCGGGCGCAACGTGGGACTTCGGTCCCGCCGTGGTCGGCGTGAACTACAGCAACGTGCAGTATCGCTCGGGCGCGAATTCGCTGTTTTCGGGCAATGCGATCTTCAATATCGCGGGCATTTTCACGCAGTGGAACGTGCAGCCACGCACGCATCTGTTCGCGGGCTACAGCTATACGCGGGGCAGCGCCGTGGAAGGTGTGGATGAAGACGCGCAGTACCACAACGTTTCGGTGGGCGCGACCTATGATCTCTCGACGCGCTCGACGGTGTATCTGCTCGCGGGCTACCAGCATGCAGCGGGCATGACGCTCGACGCTGCCGGCAATCCGGTCGCGGCAACCGCTTCGGTGTCCGACAAGGGCAACGGCCACTCGTCGGCCACGCGGTCGCAAGCCATCGTGAGCGTGGGCTTGCGTCAGAAGTTCTAATACTCCGAAGTTTCGTTGCTTGCGCAACGAAATTGCGGGTGCTCACGCCATGAGCGCCCGCTTGCCTTTGCCGGCCGCGCCGCCGCTCAGTGCAGCACCTCCGGCCGGTCCAGCAGGCCGTAGAACTCGTCGATCGTCACGGTCGGTGCGAACTGCGAGAGCGTGGCGACGATCACGTCGTCGGTAATCGCCGATCCTGCCGCCGATTCGAGCTGAACCCCGGCCGCGGCGGCCTGGCTCTCGGCCAGCTCGAGGGCGATCGACAGGATGAAGCGTGCGTCGGTTTGGGTGAGTAGGGCTTTCATGCCTGCTCTAACGGCGCGCGCACGGGGAATCTTTAGGGTTTTGTGGGGTTTCGTAAGGCTTCGTAATCGTTACGCGCAGCCCTATGTTCAACGCGTACGGGCCACGAACTGTCCGGGACTCGTGCCCGTCAATCGTCGGAACATTGCGATGAAAGCCGACGACGTGGCGTACCCCAGATCCAGCGCCACGGCCTCGACGCTGCGCCCGGCATGCAGCATCGGCAGCGCGTTGACGAGCCGGATGCGCTGGCGCCATTCCGTCAGGGACATGCCGAGCTCGTTTTGCGCGCGGCGCATGAGCGTGCGCTCGCTCATGTGAAATGCATCGGCAAGCTCTGCAAGCGAGCGATTGTCGGCGGGGTTCTGGCGCAGCACCTGGAGGATTGCGTTGAGATCGGCGTCGTCGGTATGCGGCACGAAGCTGCCCGTGGTCGCGCAGGTCGACAGCTGATCCACGAGCACGCGCAACAAACGCGCGCGCTGGGCTTCGCCCTCCTCCTCCGTTGGCGTCACACGCAGATGCTCGAGGATCGCGCGCACGAGCGGCGACACCATCACCGCGCAGCTCGTTGCCGGCATGCGCGTGCACAGGTCGCGGCTGATGTAGACCGAGCAATGCACGGTCTCCTGTTCGTTGAAGCCCACGTGCTCGGTGCCCGGCGCGATCCACAGCCCGAGATGCGGCGGCGTGATGTAGTGCTCGTCCCCCGCCTTCACCTCGGTCGTGCCGCTGAACGCGTAGACGAACTCGCCCCACGGGTGGCACATCTGCGGATAGGTGGCATGCGAAGGCATGTGCTCCATGCGGAAGAACACGGGCGTGGGCAGCACGTCGGTGAAGGGCGGCAGGCGCAGGTAGCGCGCCGGGCGAGCACGGGCAGGTGTTTTGGGCATGGCGGTCTGGGGCTATCGATTGTCAGTTTTGCGCTATATGCGCGCATCCCGTCGCATCAATACTACGCCCACTGCCAACAAACTTCAGCCGAATCCTTCAAATCAGTGAGCCCGCAATGAGAAAGCAAGTCGACGCAACGGCCGTGGCCATCATGGTGGCGCTCTGCCTCGCATGGGGTCTGCAACAGGTCGCGATCAAGGCGGTGGCCGGGGACATCCCGCCCATGCTGCAGATCGGGCTGCGTTCGGGCGTGGCGGCGGCACTCGTGTGGCTCTTCAACCAGCTCGTTTCGCGCGAGCGCTGGCTGCCGGGCGTGGCGCGCGGCGCGGGGCTCGTCACAGGCGGCTTGTTCGCGCTCGAATTCGTGTTCGTGGCCATGGGCCTGCGCTGGACCAATGCCTCGCACATGGCCGTGTTTCTCTATACCGCGCCGATGTTCGCGGCAATCGGCCTGCATCTGCGCCTGCCCGACGAACGCCTCGCGCGGCTGCAATGGGGCGGCATTGCGATCGCCTTCGCGGGCATCGCCATCACGTTCCTCGGGCCCGCGCTACTGGGCGCCGACATCCCGGGCTCGCCGTTGTGGCTGCTCGGAGACTTCATGGGTCTTTGCGCGGGCGCGGCGTGGGGGCTCACCACTGTCGTCGTGCGCACGAGCCGCCTGAGCGAGGCGCCCGCCACGCAAACGCTCTTCTATCAACTGGCGGGTGCTTTCGTCGCGCTGGTGCCGTTCTCGTTCCTGACCGGCCAGGCGCATTTTCACGGCACGCCGCTCGCCCTGGCCTCCCTCGCATTCCAGACCTTGCTCGTCTCGTTCGTGAGCTATCTCGTGTGGTTCTGGCTGCTGCGCCGCTATCTGGCCGCGCGCCTCGGCATACTGTCGTTCATGACGCCGCTGTTCGGCGTGGCGTTCGGCGTCGCGCTGCTGCACGAGCGCGTAGAGCCCGCGTTCCTGTTTGGCTCGGCGCTCGTGCTGATCGGCCTGCTGGTGGTGAACGCCCAAAGCTGGGTCCGCCAGGCTTTCGGCCGTCGTGCCGCCAACGCAAACGGCGCTCGGGTTTCCTGATTCGATCAACAAAGTACCCGAATTACGCGGCATCTACGGTCTTTCGGTTGGCGTGACGGCGTCTCGCCGCACGCCTGCGCTTTCTGAGGTAAAGTCGCTCGGGTTCCGACTCACCTCGAATCCGGCACCCGATGCAAACCCTCTCGACTTTTACGCCCGTAGCGCTCGAACACGCGAGCCGCCTCATCAATCACGGCCCCACCGTGCTCGTCACCAGCAGCGACGGCAAGCGCCGCAACGTCATGGCGGCCGCGTGGTCGATGCCCGTAGAATTCACACCGCCGCGCATCGCCATCGTGATCGACAAGCGCACGTTCACGCGCGAACTCATCAACGCGAGCGGCACGTTCGGCGTGATCATTCCGGGCGCCGCCGCCATCGATCTGACCTACGCCGTGGGCAGCGTCAGCGGCCGCGAGACCGACAAGTTCCAGCGTTTCGATATCGCCGCCATTACGGGCCCGAAGCTCGGCTTGCCCCTGCTCGAAGCAGGCTGCTGCGCGTGGATGGAATGCCGCCTGATTCCCGAACGGCACACCGAAGACGCCTACGATACGTGCTTCGCCGAAGTGATCGCTGCCGCGGCCGAGCCGCGTGTCTTCCGCAATGGCCACTGGGAACTCGACAGCAGCAACGCGGACCTGCACACGATCCACCATCTGGGGGCCGGCAATTTCGTGCGCGCCAGCGACACGATTAAGGCACGCGAACTCGCGTAAGCGCACCAACGCGATCAGGCCGCTATGATTCGCGTGTGGTGTGAAATCGCCACAAATATTTCGCATTGCATATGTTTGAAAACATCTATTGGCGTGTTTTCAAGCGGCACAGGAGCCACGCATGAGCGATCTCGATACGCCGGCATCATTTGGCAGCCCCAAGGCGACCGCGCAAGCCGGACGACTCGGTTACCTGCCCGTCGCGCTGTTCGGCTCGGTCATGGGGCTTGCCGGGCTCTCGTCGGCGTGGCGGCTCGCGCACCGCATGTACGGCGTGCCGCTGTGGATCGCGCAGTTGATCGGCGTGCTCGCCGTGCTGGCGTTCCTGATGATCGGCTTCGGGTACGCCGTGAAATGGGTCACCGGCCCCGATGCCGTGAAAGCCGAATTCAATCATCCCATTGCGAGCAATCTCTTCGGGACGCTGTTCATCAGCCTGTTACTGCTGCCCATCCCGCTTGCCGACGTGAGCGTGCCGTTCGCGCGCGCGGTGTGGATCGTCGGCGCCATCGGCATGATCGTGTTTGCGTGGTTCGTGATCATGCGCTGGCTCAGTCAGCGTCAGCATCCGTCCCATGCCACACCCGCGTGGATCGTGCCCGTCGTAGGGCTCATCGACATCCCGCTCGCCACGCCCGCCATCCAGATCACGGGCGTGAACGGCGTCTTGATGCTCGCGCTCGCCGTGGGGCTCTTTTTCGCTGTGCCGCTCTTCACGCTGATTTTTTCGCGCCTCATGTTCGAGGAGCCCATGGCCAACAATCTGCAGCCGACGCTCCTCATTCTGCTCGCGCCGTTCGCCGTGGGCTTTTCGGCCTATGTGACCGTGACGGGCGAAGTGGACCGCTTCGCCGATGCGCTCTACATGCTCACGCTGTTCCTGCTCACTGTGCTCGTCGGCCGGTTGCGCTATCTCGCGATCACCTGCCCCTTCCGGCTCTCGTGGTGGGCCGTGAGCTTTCCGCTCGCGGGCTCGGTGAGTTGCGCCGAGCGTTACGCCGACCATGCTCCGGGCCCCATCACGCACGGCATCGCGATCGTTCTGCTCGCGACGGTCACGCCGCTGCTGTTCCTGCTGGCCGGCCGCACATTGTGGGGCGTGCTGCGGGGAGAACTGGAAGCGCTGGCCCGCTAGCAGCTCGAACACAACTGCGTGCTTGAATTTTATAGACGATCGGTCTAATATCGGCGACATGGAACCGATCATCGCCAAACCGCGCCGCGGCAGGCCGCCGAAAGATCCGCGCGCGCACGCCGACACACGCGACACGCTCATTCGCGCCGGCATGGAAATGCTGACCGAACAGAGCTTCGCGGCCACGGGGCTGGATGCCCTGCTCAAGCGGGTGAACATTCCCAAGGGCTCGTTCTATCACTACTTCGACAGCAAGGAAGCATTCGGGCGCGAGTTGATGAGCGCGTACGATGCGTACTTCTGCGCGAAGCTCGACCGCTGGCTGCAGGACGACACGCGCCCTGCTCTCGAGCGGCTCGGCGCCTTCGTAGACGACGCCAGCAAAGGCATGGCCCGCCACCGCTATACACGCGGCTGCCTCGTGGGCAATCTCGGCGTCGAGGTGGACATCCTGCCCGACGACTTCCGCGACACGCTCGAACGCATTCTGCAGGGCTGGCAAGCGCGCATCGTGGCGTGCCTGCACGAGGCCCAGCGCGAAGGCGTACTCGCAAAGCGAATCGACCTTGCGTCACTCGCCGCTTTCTTCTGGATAGGCTGGGAAGGCGCCGTGCTGCGCGCCAGGCTAGTGCGCAGCGCGGCTCCACTCGAGACATTTTTTAGGGGTTTCATCGCGGGGTTGCCTCGCGCGTGAGCGCGTGAGCCGCGGCAACGCCAACCGTTCACCGTTTCAGGAGCAAGATGCATCATGTTCAAGGCCATCGTCATTGATAAGGAATCCGGATCGTATGAAGCGCGCGTTGCCGAACTCGACGAAGCGCGCCTGCCGGAAGGCGACGTGCTCGTCGATGTCGGCTATAGCACGCTGAACTACAAGGACGGCCTCGCAATCACGGGCAAAGGCCCGGTCGTTCGCAGCTTCCCCATGGTTCCGGGTATCGATTTCGCGGGGACGGTCGCGCAAAGCGCGAACCCTGCCTACGCGGTGGGCGCCGCGGTCGTGCTCAACGGGTGGGGCGTTGGCGAACAACATTGGGGCGGGCTCGCGCAGAAGGCGCGCGTCAAGGGCGACTGGCTCATTCCGCTGCCGGCAGGCTTTACGCCGCGGCAAACGATGGCAGTCGGCACGGCCGGATACACGGCCATGCTCTGCATTCTCGCGCTGGAGCGGTACGGCATCACGCCCGCGCACGGCGACGTGCTCGTCACGGGCGCGAGCGGTGGCGTGGGCAGTTTTGCCATCGCGCTGCTCACGCGCCGAGGCTATCGCGTGGTGGCGTCGACCGGCAGGCTGCAAGAGGCGGAGTATCTGAAGCAACTTGGCGCCGTCGAAGTCATCGACCGCGCCTCGCTATCGGAGCCGGGCCGCCCGCTGCAAAAAGAGCGCTGGGCCGCCGCGATCGATTCGGTTGGCGGCCACACGTTGGCAAATGTCTGCGCGAGCCTGTGCGCCGATGGAGCGGTGGCTGCCTGTGGCCTGGCACAAGGCATGGATCTTCCCGCGACGGTCGCGCCATTCATTCTGCGCGGCGTGAGCCTCCTCGGCATCAATAGCGTCACGCGTCCGTTTGCGCAGCGGCAGCAAGCCTGGCACGCGTTGGGAGAGACGCTCGATCTGAAGCAGCTCGACATGATTACGCGAGAAATCGGCCTGGCCGAGGCCATTGCCGCCGCAAGCGATCTGCTCGCCGGACATGTGCGCGGGCGGCTCGTGGTGGACGTCAACCGGTAACGTGCACAGCCGCGGCGATTCGACGATTCACGATGTCGCCGCGTTCACGAACGATTCGCGAACGCGCGCGGCGTAACGCCGAGAAGCCGCGTCATCCAGTGCGCCATATGGCTCTGATGCGCGAAGCCCGCTTCGAGCGCCACCTGGCTCAGGCTGAGTTTGCCTTCGATGAGCAGCGCCCTCGCGCGTTCGACGCGCCGCCGCACGACGTATTGATGCACCGGCATCCCCAGCGTTTCGCGAAACAGGACCTTGAAATGTGGCACGCTCAGGTCGACGAGTGCCGCGAGTTCGACGAGCGTGAGGCGTCGATCGAGATGGCTCTCGATGTAATCGGTCACGCGCGCCGCTTTGTGTGTCGCAAGCTTGGTTGCGCCCCGGCCTTCTGATGCGCCCGTGCCGCCGAGCAGCCGCACGACCATTGCCGTGGAAATGCTCTCGGCAAATAGCGGATCGCAAGCCGTTCCCGCATCGATCTCGGCCAGCAGCGCGCCAGCCAGCGAATTGATGCGCGGGTCGCGCAACTGCAGATGCGGCCGGATCTCGCACTTACCCCACGGGTTCTCCATCTGCTCCGCAATCGATCGCACGAAGCGGTCGTCGAACCACACGCGCAGAATCATGCAGTCCGCATCATCGGTCCATTCGCCTTCGACCCCGGCAGGCACCACATCCGCGTCGCCGTGCGCCTGGAGCCGCGATTGACGGCGGCCGTCGCAGGCGCATCGCGCACGCACCGGCATGCCGACATGAATGCCTAGGCGGTGGTACGCCATGGCGGGAAAGCGATGCTGCCCCGCACTCACACGCAGCAGTTCGGCGCCACCGCCCTGCCAGCCCAATCCGGCGCTCGAACGCAGGCTGACGCTTGTTCCAGCGTGCCGGTGCGGATCTGCAGTCAGTGCGCTCATGGCAATCCTTTTCGACGCTCAAGCCGTGCGGGAATTCGTGCGATGTTTGCGGCCAGTTTACTGGATTCGGGCCACGCTCGCGCACCGCGCCATGGTGGACGTATTCAATCATCCGTTTCTGTCCAAGGCCATCCGTTCCTGCGCGCCATACGGCGTTCGTCTGCCTACGATGATGCAGACCACGCACACCAGGAGAAAGCGATCATGTTCGTGATTTTTGGAGCAGCGGGAAAAGCCGGGCGCGTCACCGCCGCCGCGTTGCGCCGTGCGGGCAAGCCCGTGCGCGCCGTGGTGCGCCACGCTCGTCAGGGCGAGAGTCTCGCGGCGCTGGGCTGCGAAATCGCACTCGCCGACCTGACAGACGCGCACTCGGTCGCGGCCGCGATCAAGGGCGCACACGCCGTCCAGCTGCTATGTCCCGTTCCATCCGGTGATACGGATCCCGAAGCGACCATGCGCACGACGATCGACGTCGCCACCGATGCCCTGCGCGAAAACCCGCCCGCCACGCTGCTCGCCATTTCCGACTATGGCGCGGAGTTGCCGTTGAATACGGGCATCACGCGGCTCTATCACTACCTGGAAAAGCAGCTGAAACCCATTGCCACGCAATTGGTGTTGCTGCGCTCGGCGGAACATATGCAGAACTGGGCGGCGTTCCTGCCCGGCGCGCTCGCAACCGGTGCGCTGCCGAGCCTCCATCTGCCTTTGGAGCGCCGCTTTCCCACGGTTGCCGCACAGGACGTTGGCGCGGCGAGCGCCGAACTGCTGCTCGAATCGCATCAGTCCGGCACGCCGAGAATCGTGAGCGTTGAAGGACCGCAGAGGGTCAGCGTGAACGACATCGCGACGGCATTGAGCATTGCGAGCGGCCGCACGATCACGCCTCATGCGCTGCCGCGCGAATCGTGGGCACCGATGCTTCTCAAAGCCGGACTCAGCGAGAAGCACGGCCGGCTCATCACCGATCTGTACGACGTTTACAACACCGGCCGCATCGACGTGGAAGCGAGCCGCAGCGAGCGGCGCTTCGGCATGACTGCGTTAAGCGACGTGTTCGGGCCGCTCGTTGCGAAATTCAAGAGCCAATAGCGTGCACGCCGCAGTGACAAAAAAGCCGGGCGCTACGCACGCCCGGCCTTCAGTGCATGACTGCGCGGCGATCAGAACCACTTGCCGAACTGGCCGCCCGGCGCAAGCGACACCCCGCGCAGCACTTCACCGAAGCCCGCGTTGCGCAGCGTCACGAAACGCTCGTTCGCCGCACCCGAAGCCGTGGTGTTGCGCAGCACGTCGCGCACGGCGACGAGGCGATTCGGGTCCGCGCCCTGGTCGCCGTTGCCGCTCACCGTCGAGGTGATCGCCCAGATCGTGACCGTGCCGTCCTGCTCGACGTGGCCCGTGATGTTACGCAGGCCGTCGGTGGCGGGCGACCACGGCAGGCCGGTCGCGCTGTTCGTGCCCACCGGATAACCGGCCACGGTGTACGACGTCCCCAGATTCAGACCGTTCTGGATCGTGTAGGCGAGCTTCCACGACTTCGTTCCGGCGTTGTACACCCACTTCTGCAGGCCTGCACCGGTCTGCTGCGCGGCGTGCGTGTAGAGGTCCGTGCCGCCCGAATAGCCATCGCCCTCGTCGGCCACATAGAGCGTATTGGCGTTGGCGAACCACAGGCCGAACGGATACGAGAGCGTCGTCGCCGTCTTGTTCGGCGTAGCCGGGAAACCCGCGAGCACGCATACGTTGCTCGGCAAGCCGCTGGTCGTCAACGTGGAGGCGTCGTACGCGAGCGGGTTGGACGGCAGTTTCGCGCCCGCCACCGGCACGCCTACGCCGCCCGAAGGGCACGCCTTGCCCGTGGTGTCGACGAAGTACACTGTGTTCACGCCGTTGCCGCCGCTGCCCTTCGTGAAGTACACCACGTTGTTGAAGACGGTGAGCCCGCGGAAGTTGTCGTCCTTGCCGACCTTGTCGGCCTTCGCACCGAGTTGCGTGACCGAAAAGCTCGCGAGCGGCGTGGGCGTGCCCGGCGTTTGCTGCGCCTCATGCTGATGCGTCGCCTCGATGAATTGCGCACCTGCGCCGAGAATCACACCTGCCGGCTGCGGATTCGAACCGTTGCCTGCGTTGCCCACCGTGAAGTAAACGCCATTGCCTTCGCCGTTGTCGTTGCCGTTGTTGAGCAATGCGGCGCGGCCGTTATTGCCGCTGTATGCATTCGTCTCCGTAAAAGAGAAGTGCCCTTCGGCATCGAGCCGCGCGACGGCGCGATAGAACGCCTGACCATCCGGATTCGTCGGATCGATCGCGCCCGGCGTATTCGAGTTCGATACGTCGATCGTATTGACCGGCGCAACGTAGCCCATGAAAGTCAGGTAACGGCCGTCGCGCGAGAGGTTGAGCCCGAGTTCGGACTTGGAGCTGAAGCTCGTTACGAGCTGGTCGTGGCCATGGCCCGGATGCAGACTGTTGGGCACTTCCAGCGTGTGGACGACCTGGCCGCCTGGCGTAATGGTATCGAGGAAAATGCGCGCCGTGATGCCGAAGCTCGGATCGTAGAGCGCGTTGTTCCAGACGGCCGGATACGTGCCGTCAGTGGGCGCGCCGCCCGTGGGGCAGCTCGCCTGCGCGCTATTGCAATTGGGCGGCAGCGTCATGCCCGGGGTGACGTTGCTCGACACATTGTCGTAGACACTGCGGCTCACGACGAGCAGGCCCGAACCGCCGAAAAATGCGTCGGTATCTTGCGCGGAAGCGGATGCGCCTGCACTGGCGCAAACCAGAGCAGCGGCAATAGCAAGTCGGGAAGGACGTGCGGCAAAACAAGGGCCGCGAACTACTGGGCGAAGGGTATTGATGGCCATCTGTAGCGTCTCCGAAAGGAATTACAAGCGTTTTGTCAGGACGAACGCGGGGTCAATCCTGCTTACCGTAGCGAAATTTTGTGAAAGATTCGTTGCAGGCAATGCGGCTTCGTTCACGCGATTTCCTCTGCGGAAATCGAACGGCTCAGCCTGTTTTCCGATGCAGACTAATTTCGTTTGTTATCCTCATCATCTGTTCGTGCGCACGCACGTAACGCTTCGTCATAAAACCGCCGCACGATAGCAGGATTCAATTTGAATCCTGCTTGTCACCATCCTGTAATTGACAGTACGCGGACCAGACAGACTCCGCGACTTCCCAGAAAACATGAATAACGGGAGAGGCTCGTGAGACCATTGCGCCCCCTGATTGCCGCGCTCGTTTGCGGCATTTGCACGTTGTCGGCCAGCGCCGAAGACGTGACCGGATGCGGCAGCACGCTCGCCGCCCCCCTCTACTCCCACTGGGCCACCGCCTACCAGAAATCCGGCGGCGGTAAGGTGATCTACCGCAGCACAGGCTCCACGGACGGCATCAAGGAGATCGTCGCGCACACGGTCGATTTCGCCGGCTCCGACGCCCCGCTCACGAGCGAGCAATTGAGCAAGGACGGATTGCGGCAGTTTCCTACCGCGATCGGCGGCGTGGTGCCGGTGGTGAATCTCCCGGGCATCAAGGCCGGGCAGTTGATGCTGAACGGCGAGGTGTTGGGCCAGATCTTTCTCGGCAAGATCCTGTTCTGGGACGACCCGGCCATCGTGCGGCTCAATCCCAAGATCAAGATGCCCAACACGCCGATCGCAGTCGTGCGGCGTCTCGATGGTTCGGGCACGACGCTGATCTGGACGCACTATCTCTCGCAGGTGAGCCCCGAATGGAAACGCAAGGTCGGCGAAGGCACCGACGTTCACTGGCCCCTGGGGATAGGCGGTAAGGGTAATGAGGGCGTCGCCACGTTCGTGGGCTACCTGCCCGGCGCGATTGGCTATGTCGCCTGGGACTTCACGAAGCAGAATCGTCTGACCTACACGGCGATGACCAACGCGGCGGGCGTGGTCGTGGAGCCGGGCATCGATACATTCAGCGCAGCGGCCGCGAATGCGGACTGGTCAAGCTCGCTCTTTCAGGTGCTGACCAATCAGCCGGGCAAGGACGCATGGCCCGTGATGGGCGCGACCTACGTGCTGTTGCAGGCGACACCGGATCACTCTGCGCGCAACGCTGAAACGCTGAAGTTCTTCGACTGGGCGCTCACGCACGGCGAGCCGACGATCCAGGCACTGGACTATATTCCGCTGCCGGCCGTAGTCGTGACGAAAATCCGCGCGCAATGGCACGACGGCAAGAGCGACGACGTCGCACCGAAGGACGCTAGCGCGCAGTAGCGTCAACAAGCGCGTTGCCTGGGTAGATGAAAAACGTGGGCGAAGTTCTGTGACGGCGTGCGCGAATCAACGCTTGCCTGCTTTGCGCCTGCGGGAATCGGATTTACGGCAGAGGTCCGTCAACACCCAGCGCGCGATGATCTCGGGGCGATTCGTCCCGTACTGCGCGAACTTGATTTCGCTTTCGAAGTAGACAATGACGCTTCCGGCCATGACGCGGTAAGTACCCGCGTAGTTCACGCCATCCAGTTCAACGCTCAAAGGATGGGTGGTTTCGTATTCTGCAAGAGCCAAGGTAAACGCGGAAATGTCTAAATTATGACAATATCGTTTCGCGGCCCCATTGGTCAATTAAATATGCGTTTTGTTTCATATTGACGATTGCCTTCCCGATTTCCGCACATTACGGGAACCTGTCGCGCCTTTTAACGGGGCACGCATTAACGCCGCCTGACTCAGCCTGCCATAGGGGCTTGCCGCGAACCACCGCTCGCCGACGGAAGCGCTCCAGGCATTCACCCAGCGCGTCGCCATCAATTTATCGGGTTCTGCTTCGGCGTTCATCAGCCGCTTCATTGCCAGGCCAAGGCGGTGCATTGCATACCGCTTACGGCGCGCTTCAGCATCTACTCGCGCGTTCATCGTCTCGCCTCTTCCGATTGAGTATTGCGTAGACAAAACCTGGAGACCCGCCTGCACCGATACCTTGCGAAGCCGGAGCATGACTCCCGCCGAACCAGGCGAGAACACTCATTAAGGCACGGAAATAATGGCGGAAACATCAGGGAGAGTATGGACGCAGTCGCCATGAAAGCGCTTTCGCCGGACAACGGGAAAAAGGGCACGCCACCCATGACGATCTGGCTCTCTGCTCACCACTCACCACATTACGCCGACCATATGACACTCGTTAGTAAGCCACGAATTCGAGCCTTTTGTCGAAATACAACCGGTGAATGGCGGCGACCTGGCGACGCGCTGCGAGATGATGGTGGATCGGCAACCCCTTTCCAGAAGGTTCACAACGTATCGATCCATGCGAACAACGACACACGGCGGCCCCCGATTCGCGCTCGGACGCGCACTGAAGCAACCGTTGCTGAATGTCGTGGCCCGGTTGCCCGACAGCGTGCAGCGCGCGATGTTCATTCCGCCGATACGGCGCATCTGCATTCGCGTCCCGGTATTGCGCGCAGTATATTCCGGCTGTCTGCGGCGCCACCCCATCGATCTCCTGTACGGCACGAACACGAGCGGACTGGTCGATTCCAACGCGCTGCAGCGCGACTGCGATCTTGCCGCCCAACTCAGGCCTTACATGGGCTCGCAGCCGACCATCATCCGCCGCGCGCTCGACACCCTGGGCGATATCACCGGTTATACGTTCATGGACATCGGTTGCGGTAAAGGCCGGCCGATGATCGTCGCCTCCGAGTATCCGTTTGCTTTGGCGCTGGGCTACGACATCAGCGCGGACCTCGTGCGAACGGCGAACGCGAACGCGACCGTCGTGGCGCGGCGCTTCCCACAACGGCCGCCCATTCGCGCGCTGCACGCCAATGTCGCCGATCTGCAGGTGCCGTCGGGCAACGTGGTCGTCTTTCTGTTCAATCCATTCGGGCCCGAGCTGATGGCGTCGTTGCTCGAGAAACTCGAAGCGGGCCTTGCGAGCGGCACCATCGAGCATCTTTTCATCGTCTACGATAACCCCGTGTGCGGCGAAGTCTTCGACGGCTCCCGCCAGTTGAAGCGCTGGTTCGCCGGCGTATTTCCGTACGATCGCGACGAAGTCGGCTTCGGACCTGAGGACCACGAGAACGTCGTCGTCTGGCAAAGCGTGCGCGGCGCACGCCCTGACACATTCGCCGACCGCAATCGCCGCATTACGACTAAAGACCGCCTCAGCACTTCCATTGAAGGCTGAATCACAAGCACCACGAATTCATTCAGGAGACGCAAGTGCCGACCTCCGTCGTGGCGATATACGAGTCGTCGCCGGCTGCTTCCTTCCGGTACGCGTTGCGCACGTGCGAGACCGTCGATGCGTTTCGTGCATTCGAGCCCCAATGGCGTGCGCTTATATCCGGAACCGAGGCGCACTCGCCATTCATCAGCTTTGCCTACTGCGAGACAGCCGTCGCGGCGGCACTGAAGAGCGGCGCAAAGGTCGAAGTCGCGACGGTGCACGACGCGCGTGACCTTCTGGCGCTATGGCCCGTTGTCATTACGCGCGAAGGCGCGTGGCGAACGGCCCGGGCGCTGGGCTGCGGATGCGGCGAGGAATACGGCGGCCCGCTGATCGCCGACACCCGGCGCGCGGAACTTTACGATGCGGCAGTCCGGGCCGTTTTGCGGATTCACGCCGACGTGCTCCACATTCCGATGCTCGAAAACGGCAGCGCGCTGCAACATGCGCTCGACGCCGCGCCGCAGTCCTGGGTGCAGCGTGCGCTGCCGCAGCGCTGGCGCGTGATGCCCGGCTATTCGATCAACCTGCGCGCCGCGCCCACATGGAACGATTTCCTCGCCACGCGGCACTCGACGCTGCGCGCCGCGCTGCGTTCGAGTGCGAAGCGGCTACGGCGCGAAGGCGAGGTCAGTTTTGGATGGTGCTGCAACGCCGAGGACACCGAGCGCGTATTGAGGTGGCTATTCGCCAACAAGCGCCAATGGGCGCTCAAGCGTGGAATTGAGTCGCCCTATTTGATGGACGACCGCGTACGCGATTTCTTCATCGAGCTTGCCAGGCGAACCGATCTGACCACCCTGCCGCTCGTCGCCTACGTGCAGGTCGATGGGCAGCCGGTGGCGGCATCCGTCAATCTCGTTGGCGCGCGCAGCGTCGAGTATTTGATCACCACTTATGACGAGGCGTTCAGCGTGTTTTCGGTGGGAAACCTGCTGATCGAATCCATCGCGCAATGGGCCCAGGCCCATGGCCGCGATTTCGACTTTCGGCCGCTGCACGGCGACTACAAGGTGCGTTGGGCGGATCGCGAAACAAAGCACGAATCGCGCATCGTCGTGCTCAACGCACGCGGGCGGCTCATCGAGCTGGCGTTGTCGTGGGCCCAGGCGAGGCGCGTCTATCGAAAACTCACGACCCTTGTGATGGCGCGCCTGAGATGAGTAGCGTGCAATGCATAGGCGCCGCTCACGGCCTCACCGCACCGCCCTCCCCGTGTGTTTCGCCTTGCGGCGAATCGTCGAGCTTTTCCAGCGCCGGGTTGTGAGGGAGGACGAGCGCCGCGCCCGCGCCCACGAGCCCGGCTCCCGCAAGACATAGCAGGCCTGCGCCGAAGCCGCCCGTGCTGTCCTTGATCCAGCCCATTGCGTAGGGGCCGAAAAAGCCCGCCAGATTGCCGAGCGAATTGACGGCGGCAATGCCGCCGGCCGCGGCCGCGCCTGAAAGGAACGCGGCCGGCAGTGTCCAGATCACTGGCAGGCAGCCGAAAATACCGAAGCCCGCAATCGAAAGCGCGAGCATCTTGAGCACCGGATTATCGAGTCCCGCGGCAGCCGCAATACCGGCGGCCGCGACGGCCAGCGCAAATGCGACGTGACGCTTGCGTTCCAGCCGACGGTCGGAATGCCGACCCCACAGCACCATAGAAACGACGCCCACCGCGTAGGGCAGCGCAGTAACGAAGCCCGTCTGCACGTTCGAGAGCCCGAACGCCTTGACGATCTGCGGCAGAAAAAAGCTCAGGCCGTAATTGGTTGCATTCGCACCGAAATAGATCAGCGCCACCGCCAGCACGCGCGGATTGATCAGCGCCTCCAGCACGCTGAACGAGCGCACCTTCTCCCGATGACGGCGCTCCTGCGCCTGGCGATCGACGAGCCAGCGGCGCTCGTCGTCGGCTAGCCAGCCGGCGTCGGCGGGTTTGTCGGTCAGATAGAACAGCACGGCCACGGAGAGCACGACCGCAGGAATTGCCTCGATCAGATAGACCCACTGCCAGCCCGCCAGCCCGCCTCTACCGTCCAGCGAAAGCAGCGATCCGGATATCGGGCCGCCAATCACCGTCGACAACGGAATGGCCGCCATGAAATAGCCCACCACGCGCGCGCGGTATTTGGCGGGAAACCACAGCGTAAGCAGAAAGATGATGCCGGGGAAGAAACCCGCCTCGGCGATACCGAGCAAGATACGCAGTCCATAGAATACGTGCGCGTTCGACATGCCGGTGAAGCGGGCCAGGTCCGGAATGAACGCCATCGCGCCCGCGATGATGCCCCACGTGAACATGATGCGCGCGATCCAGCGCCTTGCGCCGAAACGTTCGAGCAGCAGGTTCGACGGCACCTCGAAGAAGAAATAGGCAATGAAGAAGATCCCTGCGCCAAAGCCGAACGCGCTCGCGGAAAGATCGAGTGCCTTGTTCATCTGCAATGCAGCAAAACCGACGTTGACCCGATCGAGATACGCCACGAAATAGCAAAGGATCAGGAACGGCACGAGCCTTGCCATTACGCGCGCCATGGTGCGGTTTTCAAGCTCCATTTCTGTCTCCTTCGAGGCCGGCTCCGCTGCGCGGTGCGCCAATCACGGGCCGGACCGTTCGTCCGTTTGGAATCGTTAAAGACTAGTCGCTCGCAACGCGATACGAAAGGGTGGTTCACATGGTGGGACATCGACCGCAAACGGCATGACAGCGGAATTAAAGCCTCGGACACGAGAGCACTTGCAGCGGCTGTGTCGCGACCCCGGGCTGGGCGCTACCGGTCGGTGTGCCCTGCGGAGGCGTCGAAACGAGGCGCACGCTGTCTGGACCGGCGTTGGCTAGTGCGTACTTCTCTTCGCTGCCTTGGGGTTGCCAGTACGCGCGAAATACGGGTCCATCGCTGAAGACGAGCAGCGTGCCATGCGTGGCCTGTCCCTCCGACACGAAATCGACCGGTTCGCCGCTGCGCAGTGCGAAGCCGCCGGCGGCGTTTGTTCCTACTAGCTTGCCGCACGGCGGCGCGGCGTCAGGCGTGGGCGTGAGGGTAGGATCTGCGCCATGTGCGGGCTGCGTCGTGAGCAACGCCACGCCGAGACATGACGACAACGCGAGCATAAAAGTCGTTTTCACGCGCAACCTCGTGAACTCGTCATCGATCTTGCGAAGCTCGCAAATCGCATTCCCGCGCGAGAAGGAAACGAATGGCCCCAGCACCTTAAAAGTCGCCGGAGTCCTTGCCGAGCGTGTTGATATCGATCTCGAGGGCGCGGCAGACGTCGCGCACGAATTCATCCATGGCAGCCGTGCATTCAGGACTTCCCGCCGGGAAGTCCTCGGGATTCTTCTTGCCTTGCGCACGGCGGATGGCGCGAATGCTTGCCTCGAGCGCGCGCGCCTCTGCCCAGATGGGAGGTTTGTCGGGATAGTCGGGATGTTTGCGCGCCATGGACGGTATTTCGGCAACGGCTACGCGAACTTTAGGCCGGCCCACCAAGCGAACGGCGGCACGTTCATATAGTTGAGGAGGCCAAACGTTTGCGCCGAAATCATTGCATTGCGATTGACCGCCCTGGTGCGGGGAGGACCGGTTTAAGGGCACGTTGAAAGCCCCGAAGAATGAGGCGCGCGTCGACGATGAAAAGCCCGCGCGTTGCCTCCAGAAATAACGCGAGCGGTCGTAAACGGGGGTATTACATTTCGTTCCCGGCGGTTGCAACGGGACCGCTCCGACTCGCAAGACCATGTTCAACGTTCTGGCCCAGTATTGGGGAACGATTCGGCGCACTTTCCTCGCCGGAAACAGCTCGGCCCTGAAGCTGGCGCAGTTGCGCGTGATGATCTATCAGCTTCCCATGATGTATGGGCTGCTTGTCGTCAACACGTGGGGCATGGTGCTGCCCCACGAGAACGTGATTCCCGCCTGGCAGGGCGTAATCTGTCCGCTCGTGCTCACAGCATTGTGTTTCGTACGCGTGCTCTCGTGGTTGCGGCTCTCGAGGCTCCATGTGAGTGCGGAAGACGCGGCTACGATCCTGCGCAATTCCGGCAGGCTCGCCTGGGTCTTCTCTATCTCGTTCACGGCATGGTCGCTGTCCCTGCTGCCTCATGGCGGCGCGGCATTCAAGCTTCATGTCGCGTTTTACATGGCCATCACGGTCATCGGCGTCATCTTCTGCCTGATGAACGTCATCAAGGCGGCGTTCACCGTCACCGCCATTGTCAACGGCGCGCTCGTCGTCACGTTCCTGAGTTCGGGAAACGGCGTATTCCAGGCGATCGCGATCGATACGTCGCTGGTTTCGCTGGCGATGCTGATCGTCGCCTTCACACAATTCAAGAACTTCTCGGATCTCGTTGCCACACAAGCCGAAAACAAACGGCTCGCGAATATCGACAGCCTCACGAATCTCCCTAACCGGCGGGCCTTTTTCACCTCGCTCGACAAGCATTTCGATGCCGCCATGGCATCGGGCGGGCGGCTCGCGGTGGGCCTCGTCGATCTCGATGGCTTCAAGTCCGTCAACGATATTCACGGCCACTCGCTGGGCGACCACGTGCTGGCCGATGTCGCGTCGCGTCTCGCCAACGCGGCGCGCGGCACGATCACGCTTGCGAGGCTGGGCGGCGACGAATTCGGCATCATCGTCACGGACGACTGCACGGACGCTGGCCTCTCGCAACTCGGCCGTACCATCTGCGATGTTTTCCAATGTCCCATACTGGTCGGCGAGATTTCGGTTCGCCTCGGAGCGACGATCGGCTTCTCCACCTATCCGCACATTTCACGCAACAAGGCGGATTTGTTCGAAACAGCCGACTACGCGCTTTACGAAGGCAAGCACCGCTCGCGCGGCTCGGTGACGATCTTTTCGGAGACGCACCGCAACGCCATCATTCGCGAGTCGCAGATTGCCCAGGCGCTACGCTCCCCCGATCTCGCCGGCGAACTCGACCTTGCGTTCCAGCCGATCTACTCGCTCGAACGCCGGCGCACCGTCGGTTTCGAAGCCCTGGCGCGCTGGCGAAGCGCGTTGCTCGGCACGGTCCCGCCCGGTGAATTCATTCCTGCCGCGGAGCGCAACGGCGTCATCAACGGCTTGACCCTCGCGCTGTTTACCCAGGCCCTGGCCTGCGCGAAGCAATGGCCGGCGCATATTCGCTTGTCCTTTAATCTTTCCGCGCATGATTTCGCCAGTGAGTCCGCGGTGAAAGAGTTGGCCCGGTGCATCGCCGGCAGCGGCATCGACCCGGCCCGGCTCGACTTCGAGATCACCGAAACCGCGATGGCCAAGGACTTCGACCAGGTCCAGAAAGCGGCCAAGGTCCTGCGCGCGCTGGGCTGCGGTTTGTCAGTCGACGATTTCGGCACCGGTTATTCGAGCCTCTCGTACCTGTGCAAACTTCCACTCACGCGCCTGAAGATCGACAGGATGTTCGTGAGCGGTCTCAAGGAGCGCACGACGGCGTTCACAGTGGTTCGCACGCTGCTCAATCTCAGCCGGCAGATGTCGCTCGACTGCATTGTGGAAGGGGTGGAAACGGCGGCCGAACTGCAAACGGTCGCAGCGCTCGGGGCAACGCTCATTCAGGGCTACTATTGTTCGCGCCCGATGGAGGCTTCGGCCGTGGCGGGTTTTCTGGAGCGCGAAAGCGAGGGCGAAACCCTGGCTCGCCTGGCGGGAGCATGACGAGTAGTCCGCATACCAGAACGACTGCTGAACTGTTTATACGGCTGCGCGCGGCTTACGATGTGCCGAACAATCACGGAGCCCATCATGAAGCGCTTTCATACGGGGTTCCGGTCAAGTCGTGATGCGTGCGCATCGCTCAGCCGGCTAACGCGCCCAGGCAACGGCTGCACGAACGCGCCTGGCCCAGTCGCAGACGCCCGGCGCTCACGGTCACCTCATTGCCGCAATCGCACCGGCAAACCCACTTGCCATCGCCGGCATAGCGATCCGTCGTCAGCTGGCCGAACACCTCGCCGCCTTTGAGCGCAGGCGAGCCCGGCCGGGACCGCCACACGCGGCGTTGCTCGCCGCAGCCGCAATCCCTCGTCTGGCCGCCCTCCACCGCATCCAGCGCGGCCGTGACGTGGGCGCCGCAGCGGCACCGCCAGAGCCACATGCCCGCGCCGCGATATTGAAGCGCGACGAGATCGCCGAAGGCGCGGCCGGACACGTCGCGATACGGCGGAAACGGCCATTCGGGCGGCAAGGGGGGACGGATACGCTGGTTCACGACAGGTAAATGGGATTCGGCGTCCTGGTCTCAAGGGTGTCCGGCCGTTTTCGATGTGCGGGCGTGCGGCCCGGCAAAGAGGGGCGGATCATCCCGCGCGGCCGGCGAGTCACCGCCTCGTTACGGGTTATGTGTGTATTTTGGCATCTCACGTCACGAATGATAAATCGTGAACGTCCTGGCAGCAGGAGCGGACGCCATTTGACCCGCTCAGACATCGCAAGTCATTCCTTAACATCCTGTTCGCACGATGCACTGCGGGCCAGCAAACGGACGCCCACCGACTCTCTGCGCAGCCTGCGGCGCTCCAGCGCGTTGCGCAACTGACCCAGGATCAGCGTGCCGGCAATCAGCGCGAGATAGAGCGTGACGATAACGTGACGTGCACCGTTGAGGGCGGCCTGATGGACGACGAGCGCGGCGTCGACAGGCGGAAGCAGGTGGCCCGCCCCCTCGACGGCTCGCATCATGTGGATGAAGCCCGCTGCCGAAAGCAGCGGCAACAGGACGAAGAGGATCAGCAGCGTGAGCCGCATGCGACGCGCCCACGCACGGTGGCGCAACCGGAACCACAGCCCGAGGCATCCGTGTATCCAACCAGGCGCTAGCAACGCGAGTTGCAGCCCCTGCGTGCCGCTCGTGAGCAGTACGACGATGACGCGCTCGTAGTTCGGTTCGAAACCATAGAGCGAAGAAGCAAGCCGGGTCGTCACCGCATGCCGGATCAGCAGGAGCGGCAGGCTGAGCCCCGCCCACAGGCGGATCCATTCCGCAGGCGGAAGCGCCCAGTGGCGCCGCCCATATATCGTGTGCAGCGCCAGCGCGAAATGCACCGACGCGGCGCCATACAGCGCGATCGTGCCGGGCGCGCTGCGCCAAAGCCGCAGCGCGAGTACGAGACCGTGTCCGGCAAGCTCGATCGACCAGATGCCGAGCGCGTGATTGACCAAATGCAGAAAGAGATACGTCAGCATCACGAGGCCCGACGTGAGTTGAAGCCGGCGCAGCAAGAATTGAACGTTGATCCTCGCTTCGCTGGCGCGGCGACGGGTCACGTCGACGATGTCCATATTGGTTTCCGCCATTTCGTGTGCCACGCCTGCCATACCGCGAACCCACGCCGGTTATTCCCGTGCTCGACTCGCAAAAAAAAAACCGGGAATAAAACAGCGGCGCTCGCGGTATTGCACGTGAAGCCCGCCCTGGAGGCGCTCCGAATTGCGCCGGCGGTCGACTTTCTGAACCCCGTCGAGAGGACATCATGTCGTCAGATCTTCCTTCCCAACCGTCACGTCGCAACGCCCTGAAATGCCTCGCCTTCGGTGGCGCCGGCACCGTGTTCGTTCTGGCCGGAGGCGTCCTCACGCCCATGGAACTGGCACTGGCGGCGAGCAGCAAAGAAAACGCCGGCGTTCCGCTCTTTTTGCAGATCAGCGACTCGCATATTGGCTTCAACAAGGAAGCCAATCCCGACGTCGCGGGCACGCTCAAACAGACCATCGACTATGTCAACGCGATGCCCGTCAAACCCGCCCTGGCGATTCACACGGGCGATATCACCCATCTCTCCAAACCTGAGGAATTCGATCTGGCGGCGCAACTCCTTTCCGGTCTCGACATTACGGAGTTGCACACCACGCCTGGCGAACACGATGTGACAGATGGACCGCAAGGCGAATACTTCAAGCGCTTCGGCAAGGCGTCGGACAACCGGGGGTATTACAGCTTCGACCACAATGGCGTGCACTTCATCGCGCTCGTCAACGTAATGCATTTCAAGCCGAACGGGCTGGGCAACCTGGGCGAGGACCAACTTGCTTGGCTGGAAAACGATCTGAAGGGCCGCACGTCGAGCACGCCGATCGTCGTGTTTACGCACATGCCGATGTGGACGATCTACGAACCATGGGGCTGGGGTACCGGCGATGCGGGCCAAGCCATGGACTACCTAAAGCGCTTCGGCTCGGTGACCGTGCTCAATGGCCACATACATCAGATCGTTTCCAAGGTGGAGGGCAATATCACGTTCCACACGGCGCGCTCGACCGCCTATCCGCAGCCGACGGCCGGCGACGGACCCGGCCCCGGGCCGCTCAAGGTGGCAAGCGATCAGCTGCCGAAAATGCTTGGCGTCACCAGTATCCGGATCACGCGCCACCCTCTCGCGGCGACGCTTTCCGACACGTCCCTCGCCTGACCTCGCGTCTCGCTCACTGAACAAGGATTCGAGCCATGCTCTCCATTCACTATCGTCGCGCGTTCGCCCTCTTCTACGGGATCGGGATGCTCATGGCCGGGGCCTCCCTTGGCGTGCCTGCCGCCCAGGCGCAGGAGCCCAATGAGATCGACATCAAGAATTTCATGTTTTCGCCGATGGCTCTCACCGTGAAAGCGGGCACCACGGTGACCTGGAAAAATATGGACGGCGAACCGCATACGGTCGTCAACGATGCAGGCGTCTTTCACTCCGCCGCGCTCGACCAGAACGATACCTATCAGTTCAAGTTCGACAAGCCGGGGGTGTACAAGGTGTTCTGCGGGATTCACCCGTATATGAAGGCGACCATTACGGTGCAGTAGAGACCGATGCCGATGCGTCGTCGCGCTTGTTCCAACTCGCTTGCGCGACGCGACGACGCTGGTTCGCAGTTCAAGGATTCGGCAGCAGGGTCGGCGAAATCTGCGCTGCGTTGCTGATGAAGACATTCGTCGCATCGTCCTGCAGCAAATAGCCTTGCTTGACGAGTGCGTTTGCCGCGGCCGCAACCGCCGCTTGGTAGCGTGAGCGGCTGCCGCCATAGAGCGCGTTCAGGGTGGCCCGGCTATCGACGCCGCCTGTCTGCGCGGACGCGTTCACCGCGAACGGAATCGCCGCGCCGTTGGAGATGCAGCCTTCGCCAATCGCGTGGCCGGCACCGCGATAGTTCCACCCGGTGTAGGTTGCAAGCGGTACGCTCACATCCGGCACGAGTACGCCCGTGGTTTCGTTGCCGTTGGCGTCGACCTTGGGGACGAGAATCGTGTAGGGCTGCGCAGTGCTCACGACCGGCACGGCCTTGCTGTAGTCGGTCACGAAGACCTGATTGTATTCGCCGTTGAACGTGAGACTGAGCGCTGTCGGCGTCGCGGCGGGTCCGCTCGGCACGGTCACGCTCTCGAGATCAGGGAAGCCCGTCGCGGCTTGCGTCGGCGCGACCAGATTGCCCGATGCCACGGTCGGATATTGCGAAGCGGGCGGCTCGGTACCCTTGCCGGCCCATGCGACCAGCGCGGGAATCAATGCGCGCTCGACGGGCGTTTCCTCCACGGGCGAGCCCGGCAACTGACACAGACTGCCTGTCGCCGGCACCGTGAAGTTGCCCGTGGTCACGCCGCTGCCGCCGCCGTGCTGCGTGCCCGGCACAAGGTAGTAACGCACATTCGGCGGCAAGTGGATGTCGTTGCCCCGTCCATCGGTGACGACCAGCGACGCGGCCCCGCCCCACCATTCGAATGCGCCGTCGAGTTGCATGATCTTCGGACACGTACCGGAGGCCTCGCAACGCTTCAGCAGGCCATCGGTCGCGCCGCTGACCGGATCGGTCGTAACCGCGTACGTGAAGGGGAACTGGAACCCCGGCATGAAGTGGTCTTCATGCTGTTTCGACCACCGTCCCGGCTGTGCGAACGCGGCGTTGGTCCACGTGCGGCGTGCAGCGGAAATGATCGGAAACAGTCCGTCGAAAACGATCCTTCCGTGCTTGTCCTCGTTGAATCCCTGATAGAGAAAGTCCTTGATGAAGCGGCCCGACTGCGAAATGCCTTCCCCGATCGCGACGTCGAAGTTCGTATCCCGGGAGCACTTCGACGCTGCACATGCCGCATCCTTCAGATCGTTGAGCGGATTCTGGACGCCCCGCGCATCGGCCCTGTCGTAGCGCAGCCAGGAGACGAGATCGCGCAGCGCCGCAAAGCCGATGCCGTCGATGGTCGGCGCCGCGGCCTTGTAGACGAAGCTGTAAATCGTCCCCGCATCGGGCGTGACGGTCCTGCCGTTGGGACCCGGCACCGACGCGGGCGGCGTGAACTTGACCGAGTAATTCCCTTCATAGACATTGTTCGGCGTGCTGATATAGCTCCACGCCGTCACCTTGGTCGAAGGCGCCGTATAGGTTTGCACGCCGCCCGGAATGCTGCCGTAGGCCGATAGCCACGATTGCCGCGCGGTGAAGGTCACGCTGCCCGTATCGTTGAGATCGGCGGGCGGGTACGTGAGCGGAATCGTCGTCGGGTCGCCTCCCGCATAGTCGGGAATGAACTCCTCGCGCGATAGCGCAGTCATCGGCGAACCGTCCTTGTTGGTGGCCACGGGGAATCTCGTGCCGACCAGACCCGTGCCGGCCAGCGTACTCGTCCCGTTGAGCGGAATGTCGCCTTGCCAGCCGCTCCAGAGAATCGTATAGCCGTGGCGCAGCAACGAAGGAAATGTGGACGGCGGGGGTGCCCCGGTATCGAGCGCACCTGCGCCAATGAACGACCCGTCGGCGAGCTTGTTGCCGCGATTCACGACGTCGTAGAAGAGCACGCGCGTGGCGTTCGCCGCGCTTTGCGGACGCAGGATCACGACATCGGTCCAATAGTCGACGTAACCATCGACGCCGACCGGCGCGTTCCTGATGTTGACAATACCGGCATTGAGCGGAGAGCGCGGATCGAGGGCGCCGTGCACGACGGCGGTGATGACCTCGTATGGCCCAGCCGCGCCGGCAGGCGTCGCACCGCCAAACGCCGGTTCGGCAGCAATAATCTGAAAACTCTTGATGAAGCCCGCGCCCCGCTGGCCAGGTTGCGGGCCGTGCGGATCGCTGTGGGCGATTCCGCCGACGAACATGCCACTCGCACCGACAATCAGTAGCATTCCTATATTTCCAGTCTTCATCGTAGAATCTCCTAACCGTGGCGAACATGGCGGAAGCGGAGTCTCGCGCCGTGTCCCTTGAAGAACGGCGAACCCGAGAGAGGCAAGGTTTTCACGCGAATGGTCCAGCATCGCGCATGCATGCTGGACCGACACGCGTGAACAGGCGTGGCGGAAGTCGAATGCTTACGATTGGCCGAAATCGTTTGATATATCTTGCGCGGCCTTGTGTATTTATAACTCGCGCAAACACGATTCCAACTGTCGTTTACGCGTACGCTGGAGGTGCTCGCGCAGGCATCACAGGTCAGCGCTTCGCGATATCGTCGCCGTGCGAGTCCTTATAGACGACCTCGACGTCGACGGTGCGGCCGTCGTCGCCGAACTCGCGCGCCTGCCTGCGCAGCGAGCGGATCTTCCACCAGAGATAGCCGACGACAATCGCGCCCACGCCGAACAGCACGGCAAGCAGCACCAGCGACAGCATCGCTGCCACCACCAGCACGATTGTGCTCACGACGACGGCGGCCAGCCGGCCGAACCATCCGTACTCGCCGATCCGGATCCCTTTCTGATACGTCGCGCGCTGCGGCGACGGTTTGTCGTTGTCCATTCCACTTCTCCTGGCCGCCGTCCTGCTGAACCGCCCGCGCGAGCGTGGACTTTGCCTGGACAGCGGACCATCAATGATGCCGACGCATCCCGCGATACGCGTGGCGCATATCCCGGATCGCACATCGTGCAGATGCACATGAAGCGTTCCGAAACATCTCTGCCCCCCGCACGCCGGTCGTCGTCGTTCGGTTAACTGAAAACTTACCCATCGCCCGCTCGCGCCTGTGTCTATTCTAAAGAAGTCAGGCAAGCCGAATCGAGTCGTTTCCAGTCACTGTCGAATGGGGCAACCTATCATGGCTGACACGAGCTACATGGCGCGCAAGTCCGTCGCCGACATAGTGGGAAGCGCCGAAGCCGAAGGCGGCCGCGCGCTGTCGAAGACCCTGGGGGCGCCAAGCATCACGGCGATGGGCATCGGCGCCATTATCGGCGCGGGCATTTTTGTCCTCACCGGCACGGCGGCGGCACAATTTGCCGGACCGGGCATCATCCTGTCCTTCGTGCTGGGTGGCGTTGCGTGTGCGTTCGTCGGTCTCTGCTACTCCGAACTGGCCGCCATGCTCCCCGTATGCGGCAGCACCTACACGTATACGTATGCGACGCTCGGCGAAGTGTTTGCGTGGATCATCGGCTGGGACCTGATTCTCGAGTACGCCATGGGTGCCGCGACGGTCGCCGTCGGCTGGTCAGGTTATATCGTCAGCCTGTTGCGCAACGTCGGAATCAGCATCCCGCCTACGCTTGCTGCCGCACCCGGCACGACGGTCCAGTTGCCTGACGGCTCGACTGTCGCCGGCATCATCAATCTCCCCGCCGTGCTGATCATCGCGATTCTCACGACGATGCTGGTGCTCGGCACGCGCGAGTCGGCACGCATCAACAACGTAATGGTCGCAGTCAAGCTGACGGTCGTGGCGGCCTTCATCGCCATCGGCGCGTTCTTCGTGCATCCCGCCAACTGGCATCCATTCGTTCCGCCCAACACCGGCGCGTTCGGCAGCTTCGGAGCCAGCGGCATTCTGCGTGGCTCCGCCGTCGTGTTCTTTGCGTTCATCGGTTTCGATGCGGTATCGACCGCCGCTCAGGAGGCGAAACGGCCACAGCGCGACATGCCGATCGGGATCCTCGGTTCGCTGGTCATCTGCACCTTACTCTATATCCTCGTGGCTGCCGTGCTCACCGGACTCGTTCCATACGCACAACTGAACGTGCCAGACCCGATCGCCAAAGGCGTCGACGTCATTGGTTTCACCTGGTTCTCCATACTGATCAAGATCGGCGCGCTCACCGGGCTGACCACCGTGATACTCGTGCTGCTCTACGGGCAAAGCCGGATCTTCTTCACGATGTCGGAGGACAGACTGCTTCCCCATCTGTTCTCCACCGTCCATCCACGCCTGCACACGCCGCATCGAAGCCAGATGATGATCGGCACGGTCGTCGCCATCGTGGCGGCCCTCACGCCGATCGGCGTACTAGGCGAGATGGTCAGCATCGGCACGCTGTTCGCGTTCGTGCTCGTGTGTGGCGCAGTCATGTACCTGAGGCGCAGCGACTCTGACGCGAGCCGTCCATTCCGCGCGCCCGGCGTGCCGATTGTCCCCATTCTCGGCATCGCGTTTTGCGTGTTGCTGATGGTGGGACTGCCGCTCATCACCTGGGTACGGTTGATCGTCTGGCTGCTGATCGGCATGCTGATCTATATGTCTTATGGCCGGCATCATTCGCGACTACGCCATCCGGAGCGTGAATGACGGAACCGGTGGCTACCATGAACGCTCAGCGCGCGTATTTCGTTCGCACGGCACGGGCTGCAATGTACGCGGCTTCGCTAGCAACGCTTGCCGCCTGCGGAGGAAACGCATGCATTGGCCTCGATGGCTGCGGCGGCACAAGCGTGACGCCGAATGTCACCATCTCCGGCACGGCCGCGACCGGCACAGCGATCGCCAGCGCAACGGTCAACCTCAGTTGCGCTCAGGGCTCGGGGTCCACCCTGTCCGATGGCGGTGGACACTACGCAATCACGTTCAATGCCACGCCTGCCTGCATCTTCAGCGTAAGCTCCGGCAGCGTGAGTCTGCATTCGGTCGCGTTTGCCGGGGGCACCTTCAATACGACGCCGGAGACCGAGTTGATGCTCGTCTACCTCGCTTCACAACTCGGCACGAGCGAGAGTGGTTTGATCGCGGGATTCCCGACCAACTCACAGTACCAGCAGGTACTGGGTAACGCGTCCGACGTGCAGGCTGCACAATCCGCAGTCGTCACAAATCTGCAGCAGCGCTATGCTGTCACGCTGACGGTACCGGCATTTCTCACGACATCCTTTACGGTTGGCCAGGCAGGTGTCGATAGCGATCTAGTCACGCTGGCGGCAGCAGGCGCGATAGACGCGAACGGCATGCCAGATCCGGCCGCCATCTCGCTGCTGTCGGCGGCGGGCGCCGCGCATCCGCTCACCGCGACGTCCACCCCCTCTTCCGGCACCGGCGGTACTGGCAGCGGCAGCGCAACGATGTGATGTGGACCTGGCGATGTCTGAACGGCGCCGGACCGCTGCGCCCAAAGGCGGTTAGAACCGCGTGCGAATGCCCACCGTTACCGCGACCTGATTCACCGTTGACGATGCGCCGCCTGCGGTGTTGATGAACGCGACGTACTGGTGACCCGATACGTGCTGGTACATCGCCTCGGCGTAGACGCTACGGCAGCGCGGGAAATCAAGCGACTGATCGAACAACAACACGACAACTGTCGTGTCGTGCGGGGCTTCGCCAGTGGAACGCTTCTGCTGCGCTCATTTCTGCGGCATCTGCTTCTTGAGACACCGATGCGGACGCGATAACGTCGTCCTTTCTCTGTCCGCCGTATCACGGCATTTCCGCACTCACCATGTATCGCTATAACGAATTCGACAAGGCCTTCGTGGCGAGCCGCGCGGCGCAGTTCCGCGATCAGATCGAGCGTTGGCAGCAAGGCAGCCTGAGCGAGGATGCGTTTCGCCCGCTGCGTCTGCAAAACGGCTGGTATGTGCAGCGGCACGCACCCATGCTGCGCGTAGCTGTCCCGTACGGCGAACTGTCGAGCGCACAGCTTCGCGTGCTCGCTCGCGTGGCCCGCGAGTACGACGAACCTGAGGCCGAGGTATACCGCAGCGCGCTCGATACGCAACGCAAGCTCGGTACGAGGCGCCTGCCCACGCATCACGCCCACCTCACGACACGCACCAACGTTCAGTTTAACTGGATACCGCTTTCGAAAGCGGCGGACGTGATGGACCTGCTTGCGACGGTCGACATGCACGGCATCCAGACGAGCGGCAACTGCATCCGCAATATCTCGTGCGACGAGCGCGCGGGTGTCGCTCCCGACGAGATCGCGGACCCGCGCCCGTTCGCCGAAATCATGCGGCAGTGGACCACGCTGCATCCTGAGTTCGCCTTCCTGCCGCGCAAGTTCAAGATTGCGATCACCGGCGCGACGGAAGACCGTGCGGCGACGGGCTGGCATGACGTCGGCCTGCGCCTCGTGCGCGACGAACAGGGTGAACTGGGCTTTCGTGTGACCGTGGGCGGAGGCATGGGTCGAACGCCGATGATCGGCACGCTGATGCGTGAGTTCCTGCCGTGGCGGCACATCATGAACTACATCGAGGCCGTGGTACGTGTGTACAACCAGTACGGCCGCCGCGACAACAAATACAAGGCGCGCATCAAGATCCTCGTGAAGGCCGAGGGCCAGCGCTTCGTGGACGAAGTCGAGGAAGAGTTCCGGCAGATCGTCGACATCGACGGCGGTCCGCACACGATCGAGCAGGCCGAGTTCGAGCGGGTTCGCCGTTGCTTTATCGAACCGCCGAAGCTCGATACGGCACGTGTCGTCGATACGCATGCCCCCGCCATGCTCGAGGCTGCAGCCACGAGCACGCCACAGCTGCAGCGCTGGCTCGAGCGCAACGTCGCGCCGCACAGGGACCCGTCGCTGCGCATCGTCACGCTCTCGTTCAAGCGCGTGCTGCAGGCGCCCGGCGATGCGTCAGCCGACCAGCTCGAACGCGTGGCGGATCTCGTCGATCGCTTCTCCGCGGGCGAGGCGCGTGTCACGCACACGCAGAACGTCGTTTTACCGTGGGTTCACGCCGACGATCTGCTCACCCTGTGGCAAGCGGCGAACGCGGCCGGCCTCGCGAGCGCGAACGTGCACCTGCTCACCGACATGATCGCCTGCCCCGGCGGCGATTTTTGCGCACTCGCCAACGCGCGGTCGCTGCCGGTCGCGCAGAGCATCATGGAACGTTACCAGGACCTCGACGAACTGAACGACATCGGCGAGATCGACCTGCATATCAGCGGCTGCATCAACTCGTGCGGCCACCACCATAGCGGCCACATCGGCATACTCGGCGTCGACAAGGACGGCGCGGAGTGGTACCAGGTGACGCTCGGCGGCTCGGACGGGTCGGCACGCAGCGGCGATGCGCGTCCAGGCAAGGTGATCGGCCCGTCTTTCTCTGCGCAGGAAGTGCCAGAGGTCATCGAAGCCTTGATCGGCGCTTACGTCGCGCTGCGCGAGCCGCACGGCGAATGCAACGAGACATTCATCGAGACGGTGCGCCGCGTGGGACTCGATCCGTTCAAGGCGGCCGCCGATGGGATTCGAGCCACGACGGAGGGCACGGCATGAAAACCGCCTCACGCATACGTCTTCTGGACGCTGAGGCTCATGCCGGCGATGTTTCGGCATCCACCTTGATCCTCCCGAACGATGCCGATCCGCTTGCCTACGCCATCGAAATTGCAGCTGCGTCGCGCGTGGAGCTTCAATTCCCGTCGTTCACCGATGGGCGCGCCTATAGCCAGGCCTACCTGATCCGGCGACGGCTCCGCTTCGAAGGCGACCTGCGCGCGACGGGCGAAGTGCTCGTCGATCAGTTGCTCCAGATGGAGCGCATGGGGTTTTCGAGCGCCGTGTTGAGCGCTGACGTGTCCATGGCGGATGCCCTTCGCCAGCTCGAACGCTTCCCCGCGTTTTATCAGGGTGATGCCCTGCGCGAGGCGCCGTGGCGCGGGAGCGCGTTGGAGTGACCGCCTAACCTCTTACTGCATTCGCGCGCGTGGCCGTTCTAACCGGTCACCGTTTTGTTGCATCACTGGTCCGTCCCGGCCGGTTATGACGCCCGGGTCAGGGCAGCGAATACCGGCTGATTCATGACGCTCTGACGCTCCAGCATTCTTGCGTACCAGGCTTGAAGCGCATCACACTCCACAGGCACCGGTAGCTTCACAAGTTTGGCAAAGACCAAACCGCCGATGACGGTGATGTCGGCCATCGAGAAAGCCTCGCCGGCGACATAGGGTTGGCTTTTCAGAACGGCATCAAAGTAGCGCATACCCCTCAACGCCTTATCGCGTTGACGGAACCCCCACTCCGGGTTTTGATACGTCTCGACGTCGGGGCCCAGTCCCGGCGTGCCGTGATGGAAATAGACGCTGACGGCGTCGAGCAGCTCCAGCTCGGCGCGCTTGCTCATCATGTGGATCACGCCCTTTTCGCGCGGTGTGCTGCCGGTGAGCGTAGGCGCGCCATCGAGCGCGTCGAGGTATTCGGTAATGGCGGTGCACTCGGCGATACAGGTTCCGTCATCGAGTTCGAGCACCGGCAGCGTCCCCGAATAGTTCTTGGCCGCGATGAAGCCGGGCTTTTTGTGCTCCCCCTTGTAAAGGTCGACCATCACGAACTCGACGCATGATTGCAGCTGCTTTTCAGCCAGCGCGATGCGGACGCGTGTCGGATACGGCCCTGTCGGGAAGTCGTAAATCTTCATCACTGGCACCTGGGTTGCTTCGAAATTGACGGTACTGGAAGTCATTGCCGGTTCGCTCCATAGTCGGTTGCATTGGATTGGGCCTTGTAAAGACACGTCACTCACGCCCCTACCTAACGTTTGTTAGGTTAACAATAGAAGGTACAATGAGCGGTGTCAACACCCATTTCCTGTTTGCGGAGGCTGAAGCAGTGAGAAATGACGCGAGCTCAAACTCGAGGGAGAGAATCCTGGCGGCCGCCACGAGGCTCGCGCAGGCGCACGGCTATGGCGGTTTGAACTATCGTGATCTTGCGGACGAGGTTGGTATCAAGGCCGCGAGCATCTACCACCACTTCGAAAGCAAGGCTGATCTCGGCGCCGCGGTAGCGAGGCGTTACTGGGAGGATTCCGCGGCGGCTCTCGATGACATGCTGGCCAGATCGCAGGATCCGCTGCACTGCCTGCGTCACTATCCAGACACATTCCGCAAGGCGCTTGAGACCGGCAATCGCATATGCCTTTGCAGCTTCATGGCCGCCGAAACTGACGACTTGCCGGATGTCGTGATGAATGAAGTCCTGACCTTTGCCGACGTGAACGTCGCGTGGCTGAGCAAGGTTCTGTCCGCAGCGGCGGTGGTCGGTTCCCGGGAGAGCAAACAGCGCGCTCGCGCTATCTTTGCTGCCATCGCCGGCGCTCAGCTCATTGCGAAGAGCCGTTCTGATATCTCTCTCTATGACGCACTCATCGAAAGCTATCGAAAAGCTGGACTTTTGCCCGCATGAGGCGCAGGGCCTGCCGGAAAAACCGGTACGAGAGACGACCACCTGAGCCGTCCACGATGGCTTGCGCACGAACGGTGGAGCGTCAGCTGCGCGCTCGACAGCGGACCGACGCTGCTACGCCGGCCCGAGCCCGTGTCGGAGGGTATGCACGCGTCTCTAGAATATCGTGCGAAGTCCGACTGCCACGCCCACCTGATTGGTGCGGCCAATGGTGTTGGTCGGAATGCCCTCGCCGTTGACCCCGCCCGGGTAGTCGGCGGAGAAGGCGCCTGTGCCGCGCGCGAAGTCCGTGATCCCGTAGACTTCCGTGCGCTTCGTGAACGAGTATTCGGCGAGAACGGTAGCCGATTGGTTTATCCCCCTGCCGAGGGTGCCGTCGAGCAGTTCTGCGTTGCGCGTCTGCCCGTAGTAGTAGGCGAACGTGAACAGCAGCGCAGGCATGGCGTGCCAGTTCGCACCGATGTACCAGGTGTCGTCGATACGGTTGGGGCTGCCGCTACCCTTCAGTGTCGGCGCGCCAGATTGCTGCATATAGCTATCAGTCAAACCAGTCCGGTCCTGCCCCCGCAGCCAGCCGGCCAGCAGGCGGATGTCGTGGGTGATCTGAAACGCGCCGCTGATGTGCAGGAAGTTGGTCTTGGTGCCATTGATCGAGCTGCCGACACTGGTGCCAACCGAAGAGCCAGTCGCAGATGTCGGAACGGAGACCTGCTGGAAGCCTGCGTTGAGCATGGCTGGGCCGTACGTGTAAGTCAGTTCCACGGCATAGGTGGCGCCGAGACCGAGCGCGCCCGGCTGGTTGCCAAAGCCGTAAAGGGCATTGATATCCAGGCCATCGAAGCTGCCCTTGTACTTGACCGAGTTGTTGACTTCCAGGTAAGGACCGATGCCGTTATACATCCAGCTGTTTTGCCAATAGTTGCCAACGGTCAGCGGGTCGAAGATATCGCCCAAGGTGTCGTAGGCCGGCGCATATTGCCTGCCAAAGGTCAGCGAGCCCCACGTTTTGTTGGACAGACCCACGAAAGCTTGCCGACTGAACAGTGTGCCGGGCACGTGTAGCTGCCCATTGAACGCTTCGAAGCCGTTCTCGAGGCGGAAGATTGCGGACCAGCTGTCGCCCAGATCCTCACTGCCCCTCAAGCCCCAGCGGCTGTGGGTTTCCGGGCCGGACGTCATCGCAACCTGGTCATTGCCACCCGGGCCAGCATTCGTCTGATACCGAATGGCTTCATCGACGATGCCGTACAGCGTGACCGAGCTTTGTGCGAATGCCGACGATGCCGCTGCAACGAACAGCGCGCCAGTGGCACTGAAAATAAGTATTTTTTTCATTGGCAATCCACAGTAATTGATGGGTAACTGGGAAAGTCTTTTCGCGCTCGAACCAAAAGGCCGTGAACGGGAGCGTAGCGTGTCATTTCATTGCCGCACAGCTATTCGTTACAGGGTGTTGTTTATCTGCTGTGCCGGGATAGGTAGGTGCAAATCGTCTGATAACTCTATGTTCGGGAAAACGACCTGGCTGTTGGGCCTCGATGCGCCGCGCCGCTTTGAGCACGAGGCAAGCTATTCAACGCTGCGGCAGTGGAGCTATAGTGTAAAGAATGAATTAAGCGAAACAATACTTTCTTCTGTTGCGCGGTTCACAGGATTTGGCTTTCTGCGAGAGTTCGCCGCAGGATCGAGTCCAGCCTCACACGACCGCTCGCGTACTCGATGGGACCACCCGGCCGGCTTCTGCGCGTCCGACTTGCTACACTGCGGTGGTAGTTGCGCCTGGCGCATTTCACCGCGTAAAAGACACGTCAATCGCCGTTGCCCGTCTGAAACGTCTGAAATGTCTGAAATGTCTGAAGCAGGTCGAGGCTCTCGCAGGCGCCTCCGGGACGGACCCGGTGCCGCACTCCCGAGATTGGCCCGGAGGTTCATCATGTTCACGACATTTTCCCGCCTGTCGAGAACCGTCCTGGTTGTGGCTGTGTGTACTGCATCGACAGCAGCCTTTGCCAGGCACGCGAGGCAGCCAGAGGTGCCCCCAGAATCGATTTCCTCCCTGTTACTGAGCGACGACGAACGCATTGAGTACTGCGCAGAGATGCACCGCGCGTCGACGCTCGACGAACGTCGGATGGTCGTGGAGCGCATGCGCAGTACGCTCATTCCCCGCGCAAAAGCGCAAGATCTCTCCCTCCCGCGCTGGTTGCTGGAAGGACGTCCGATGAACGGGTTCGGCGGCCCCAATGGCGTCATACCCGGACTGGATTGCGAATCGGGTATCAGCAGACCCCACGCACATGCCATCGCGCCTGCGCGGCAGGCACCCGACCACAAGACGCCCCCCACTGAGGCGCCGCCCAGCAAGACGCCTGTTCAGGAGATCCCAGCCAGCGACATACCGGTCGGACACGACCGCGGTATCGCCTATGTCACGGGCGGCGTGGGCGAGGATGAAGCCACTACGCTTCGCAGGCTCGCGCCCGGCTATAGCATGCGGGCAACATTCACCGCCGCATCGGGCGAGTACCTGTCGGGTGTCGCCGTGCAGATATTCGGGTCCAACGGGAAGGTCGTCTTTGCCGGCACATCGGCCGGCCCCTACCTGTTCGCGCGGCTGCCCCCTGGCCACTACCGCGTCGTTGCCACATTCGACGGCGTGGAGCGGACTCGCGCGCTCTATGTTCCCACCCGCGGCAGCGTCCGATTCACACTGACATGGTCGACGTCGCGCGCGGCTTCGTCCAGCTGAGTTCTCCGGACGTGCCGCCTGCCGCGAAGGCGCGGATGACCACTGATCCTGGACAGCAGCCAGCAGCCGCCCGTGGGGCGGCCATATCGGGGGAACGGCGAAGCCGCACCCTCGCGCAAACGAAAGGGCGGCCCGCCAAAGGCCAGGGTTACTGACCCACTTCCTTGATGGTCAATGCGTTCTTGACCGAGGTCACGCCGGCAACGCCCTGTGCGACTTGAGCGGCCTTGTCGACCTGCGAGGAATCCGGAACGGTGCCTTCCAACGTCACCACGCCATCGCGAGCGCGAATCACAATATTTTCCGGCTTGATGTCCTTCGCGTGATCCAGTGCGGCACGCACTTTCTTTTCCAATGCGTGGTTGGCCTGCTTCGACGTTTGCGAAGTGGCAGGCGCCGTGCCTGTATCGTTCCCCTGCGCCCATGCGCTGACCGAAGCGGCGACGATCAGTGCGCCACCAGCCAGCTTGATTGCCTGAATACCCTTCATTCTCTTTCTCCTTTTTCAGAGTTACGACGAATCCGAACAGTGGTCTCACAGAGACACTAACGGAACGCAGGAAAACTAATGCAGCTGCGCCGACAGGTTTGTCAGGAAGCTCAAGGCCACCGCATGAATTGTACGAGGATGCTCAATTCTTCGCCGCGCCGGCGGCCGGCACGGCCCGCACGTTTTGCGCGGTAGCGCGGACAGAGGTCGGCCATAAAGAGACAACTGCGTCGCGAACACGAATGTCGTTGTGCGAAACCAGTCCGTCACACTCATGTCGGTGGCAGTCCCAAAGCTGCGGATACGGGCGTCATTTGGGTGGTGGGGATCTCTGCTGAATCATGCAAAATAGTCGGCATCCAGGATGCGGAGGCCGGTTGTGGGCGTGAACTTTGACTTGAATGACTTGCAGGCGTTTCGGGCGGTGGTGGAGCTGGGAAGCTTCCGAAAGGCCGCCGAGGCGGTGAGCATATCCCAGCCAGCGTTGAGCCGTCGGATCGACAAGCTCGAGGAAGCGCTCGGCGTGCGTCTCATCGAGCGCACCACGCGCAGCGTCACGCTCACCACCGTCGGCCGCGTGTTCGCCCAAAGCGCAGAACAACTGCTCGATGATCTTGACGTCGCGCTGCTCGGCATTCGCGATGTTTCATCGAGCCACTTGGGTCATGTGACTATCGCATGCGTGCCTTCGGTGGCGTATTACTTTCTGCCGAGCGTCATCGCGAGCTATCATCGCCGCTTTCCACGCATCCGGGTCAAGCTCCTCGATTCGAGCGCTAACGAGGTGCTTGGCGCCGTCATCAGCGGCGAGGCTGATTTCGGCGTGAGCTTCATGGGCAGTCAAGAGTCCGAGATCGAGTTCAAAGTCCTGCTGCAGGAGCGGTTCGTTGCTGCCTGCCGCCGCGACCATCCGCTTGCACGCAAGAAGCGCGTGACCTGGGACGAGCTCTACGAACACGACTACGTCTCGGTCGACAAGACTTCCGGTAACCGCCTGTTGCTCGACCAGGCGCTCACTGCCGTGGCGCCGCGAGCACCGAGCGTTTGCGAGACCCGGCACGTGACGACCATGCTCGGATTGATCGAGGCGGGGCTCGGCGTCGCCGCCGTGCCCTCAATGGCCATGCCCGGACATGACCATCCAATCCTCACGAGCGTGCCGCTCGTCGAACCGGTGGTGAAACGACGCGTGGGAATCGTAAGACGGCGCGGACGGCCGCTCACACCGGCTGCACAGGAGTTTCACCGGACGATCATCGAGACGAAGCGTGCCGGCGTCGCACGCAGTGATGCCGTGGGCAACAGCGCGACGACGGCGAAGACGAGAAGGAAGACCGCATCGTGAGGCTGGCTGAGACAAGCCTTCCCATGGTTCCGCCTCAATGCGCGGAGACGGAATCGAGCCCGGTCGATCTCACTTCGGCTTGCACATCGGGCGATGCGAGATAGTCGAGGAGCGCCTTCGCTTCCTTCGGATGCTGCGCGCCTACGGGGATGCCGCCGGCGAAACGCGTGACGGACTGCAGAGACTCGGGAATCTTGCCAACGAACGTTGCCCCCTGGACAGGCAGCAATTCGCTCACCTGCTGGAAGCCGACTTCGTAGTCACCGTTCGCCACCACCGACGCCACCGGAATGCGCGGAATCATCTTCGCTTTCGACCTGACCTGATCCTCGATACCGAGCTTCCTGAACAACTCTCGCTCGATATAGACGCCGCTCGCGCTGTCCGAGTAGGCAATCGACTTCGCGTGCAGCAAGGTCTGCTTGAGGCCTTCCGTCGAGCCGATGTCGGGCTTTGCCGCACCTTCACGCACGACCATGCCGATGCGCGAATCGGCGAGCTCGACCCGCGATCCGGGAATGACCTTGCCTTGCTTGATCAGGTCGTCGAGTGCGTAGCCGACCATGATGACGACGTCCGCAGGCTCGCCACGCTCGAGCCGGTTGGGGATCGCTTCGGGCGATTTGCCCATCGACGGGCCGAGCGCGGTGTCGAGCGTGTTGCCCGTCTGGGAAGCGAACCTCGGGCCGAGCACCTTGTACGCAGCGGTGAAGCCCCCCGAGCTCATGACGTGCAGGTCGGCGGCCTGCACGTTCGCCGCAGCGGCCGAGGTTGCGACGAGCGCTGCCGCGCAAAGTTTCGGAAGCAGGTTTCTCATGGTCGTGGTCGTGCTGGGTTGCGATGCGAGCGGGGGAAACGCATCAGTGCGCCGGTGTCAGTGTCACTGCGCGGCGGCGATAGAGCGCGAACGTCGCCAAAAGGGCGCACGCTGCGGCCAGGCTCATCCAGTAGCCGGGTGCGGCCTTGTCGCCGGTCATATGAATGAGCGCCGTCGAGATCGCCGGCGTGAAGCCTCCGAACACGGCCGTAGCGAGACTGTAGGCGAGCGAGAAGCCAGCAACGCGTACCTGCACCGGCATCACTTCCGTGAGCGCGACGACCATCGCGCCATTATAGATTCCGTACATGAAAGAGAGCCAAAGGAGGACGAGCAGCATGTTGACGAAGCTCGGCGCGTGAGCGAGCAGCGACAGGGCCGGGTATGCGGTCGCGATAGCGAGCACCGTCATGCCGACGAGGAGCGGCCGGCGGCCGATCTTGTCGGAGAGTGCCCCGCCGATCGGCAGCCACACGAAATTCGACACGCCGACACAGAGCGTCACGAGCAGACTGTCGGCGGTGCTCAGGTGCAGGACCGTCTTGCCGAAGGTCGGCGCGTAGACGGTGATGAGATAGAAGCTCGTGGTGGTCATCGCCACCAGCATCATGCCGGCGACGACGACGGCCCAGTTCTGGACCAGCGTGCCGAATACTTCTTTCATGCTCGGGCGATGCTGGCGCGCCTTGAACTCCTGCGTTTCCTCCAGATTGCGACGCAGCATGAAGATAAACGGCACGATCATGCAGCCGACGAAGAACGGTACGCGCCAGCCCCACGCGGCGATGGCCGGTGCGCTCAGCCACTGGTTGAGCGCAAAGCCGAGGCCCGCAGCGACGACGATCGCGACCTGCTGGCTCGCCGACTGCCAGCTCGTGAAGAAGCCCTTGCGGCCGGGCGTGGCCATCTCGGCGAGATACACCGACACGCCACCCAGTTCGGCGCCCGCCGAGAAGCCCTGTAGCAGCCGCCCGAGCAGCACGAGCGCGGGCGCGAGAAGTCCGATCGTCGCATAGCCCGGTACGAACGCGATCAGGATGGTGCCGCTCGCCATGATGGAAAGCGTAGCGATGAGGCCCTTGCGGCGGCCGACGTCGTCGATGTAGGCGCCAAGCACGATGGCGCCCAGCGGCCGCATCAGGAAGCCGGCACCGAAGACCGCGAACGTCATCATCAACGAGGCGAACTCGCTCCTGGCGGGAAAGAAAACGTTGGCGATCTGCGTGGCGTAGAAGCCGAACAGGAAGAAGTCGAACTGCTCGAGGAAATTCCCGCCTGTTACGCGGAAAACCGCGGCGGCCTTTGAATGTCTGGTCGAAAGGTTAGACGAGGGGTCCATCGAGGTGTCTCCTGAATTCTGGAACATACGCGGCGTTCCGGTCGATTGTGGCTTTCGCCATATTCGCCCGGAGCCGGCAAAACGATAAGTGCAATTTTCTGAACGATTGATGTTCTGTGGTTATCAATCGATGTCGAAGCCGCCGCGACCTTTCGTGCCGCGGCCTCGACTCAACTGGCAGTGGTCAGGGATCCGACGACCAGTTACGCGGCGGAGAGGGAGTGTCGCCGCCACCCGGTTACCCGCGAGAGAGCAAATTGACTTCGGTTGAGATCCTTACCCCATGTGAAGCCCACCATTCAGCGAGAAGTCCGCTCCAGTCGAAAAGGCCGCTTCATCGCTGGCGAGCCACGAGACAATTGAAGCGATCTCATTGGCTTCTCCGAGGCGCCTGACTGGAATGCTCTGGACGATGGCATCAAGCACTTCGGGACGAACGGCCCGAACCATATCCGTCCCGATGTACCCGGGGGATACCGTATTCACCGTGATGCCCTTTGTCGCGACTTCCTGGGCAAGCGCCATCGTAAAGCCATGAATGCCTGCCTTTGCGGTCGAGTAGTTGGTCTGGCCGAACTGTCCTTTTTGTCCATTCACGGAGGAGATGTTGATGATGCGCCCCCATCCCCTTCCGACCATCCCGTCGATGACCTGCTTGGTCACATTGAAAAGACTGGTCAGATTCGTGGCAATGACTTCGTTCCAGTTCTCACGTGACATCTTGCGAAACACGCCGTCTCGCGTAATGCCCGCGTTGTTCACCAGCACATCGATCTCGCCGATCTCCTTCTTTACCTTGGCGAAGGCGACCTCAGTTGATTCCCAGTCCGCGACGTTGCCCTCCGAGGCGGTGAAGGAAAAACCGAGTGCAGCCTGCTCGGTCAGCCACCGCTCGCGACGCAATGAATTTGGCCCACAGCCGGCGACTACGGTAAATCCGTCGTTATGGAGCCGCTGGCATATTGCGGTTCCGATTCCGCCCATGCCCCCTGTTACATAAGCAATTCGCTGTGCCATTGTTGCCGCCTCCCATGCGCTACGTTGGTAGATCGAAACGCTTTCAGGTACAGCTACGATGAGTCGCGTTTTACACGCACTCGAAAATCGCGTTAGAACTGTTGGACAACTCGCGAAAACCCGAAACTCATTGCTTTACATGCTGATACGGGCGCTTTGCATAACCATCCGCTCTTGCGCGAACGCGAGCGAAGCGAAGGTTTAAGGCGTTGCCCCTGGCGACGGGCCATGCTTTACAAACCCCCGGATTACCTCGGCTGCTCTCAGGTTTCCGCGCTCCTCCAGCTTCCTGGCGAGGGCGCGTGTGAATATTTTCAACTCCTCAGGTCCGTGCGCGGCCTCGAACTGAAGAAGGGTTTCCCTGATGGCTGCCTGCATGCTTTCTTCATGCAGCATGCTTGCGATGTGGGAAGCACTTCGCGCCAGTTCCATATCATGCTCGATCAACCACTGCCTATCCGCCCTGTAGCGACCTGTCGTCATATCCGCACCTTTCGCACTAGTTGTTCGAGACGCGTTCTACTCGAATGTCGACGGGAAGCCAGAGCTGTTCACGCCTAATGGTTCACTCAAAATTGCTCCGACCGCAGCGAATCGAATTCGTCACGGCAAAGATCGCTGAATCGGTTGAGAATGTCGATCGAGCCATCGGCGAGCATTTCGCGCAGTTCGAGGAAAGTTTTCTCCGGGGCATCATAGGTGTCCACAATCTTTCGCCCGATCTGATCGGCTTCAATGGAAACCTCGGTGGAGGATTGGACACGCATGCGACTTATCTTAGCGAACAGACTGACGAGTGCGGTAACGTCCGGCTCTTTGTGCTGTAGCGCGTGGACATAGCATTGCGATGCCTGCTCGATGAATTCTCTATAGAGGTCCTGTCGGCGGATGCGGTCGTGCGCGAGCCACTCTGCCCTTGCCTGCGTTCGTTGAGTAACAAGAGATGTCAGGCCGCCAATCGCTGCACCGAACAATGCCGCTGTAGCTGATAAGAGTGTTGCATTCATCGTATTCAATTGGCGACGGGCCGCCTGCCCTCCAATGTGTTTGCCAGGACATTGCAGGTCCACGTGCAGTCGGTCGGCAGCGGCATGTGATCCAATAGCCTTAAGCGCCTCGCCTTCACACTCCCTTCTGTGGTACGCGCACACTCGCGACTGCGCGCCTGGCATGCGACTCCGCCATGACACCGCTCTCTACCGAGACAAGAGCAAAGACTGTTAATAACATTAGATTCAATATTGATCGTTGTGTCAATTATGCGCAAGACACTCAACCCTCTCAAGAAATCAATTTTCCGAATGTCTGCTGCATCATTGGTGTTCCCGGACAACCTGTGGGCGAGTGGCACTGCCTTCACTAACCTCGAAGAACGCCGCGGCGTGATCGATAAACGCTCTAACCTTCGCTGGCAACATCGCGCGCCCTATATATGCCAGCCGGACCTCCGCCGCGGTATCCGCGATCTCGAAGTCTTCCAGCAGTCGAATGAGTCGTCCCGACTTGATGTCTTCTTCCACGAGCGCGATGGGAAGCAAACCGATGCCCAATCCCTCCAGAATGACGTCGCGGTTAAAGATCGGATTGTTCGACGATATCTCGTAGTTGATCGGGACGGCGATCTTCTCCTCTCCTGTCCGAAACGTGACAAACGGCTTGTGCATTGAAGGCGGAACCGTCACGAATGCATGTTGCTCGAGATCAGCAGGATGCCGTGGCCGAGGATGCGTGCCAAGGTAAGCTTCCGTTGTCACGATGACGAGCGGTAACCGCTGCAGAAGCCGTGTCACTGCCAGATCCGTCGCCAGCATGAATGGCAGCACGATACCCAGATCGTAACCGTCGGCCGTCAGGTCAACTGGCCGCTCAGTCAGCGTGATATCGAGCGTGACATTTGCGTGTTTCCGTCTGAACGACGCAATCAACGGCGGCAGCCACGTCAGGGCGGCCGTCGTGTGCGCAACCAGTCGTAACACTCCCGTCGGTAGCCGGCCGTGGTCCGCGGCGCTCGCTTCCATGCAATCCAGATCGTCGAGGACGCGGCAACACCCGTCGTAGAAGCACTCCGCAGCTTCCGTCAACGAAAATTGTCGAGTCGACCGGTGAAACAGTCGCGCCCCGAGGCGCTCTTCCAACGACGCAATCGCACGGGAGACGACCGAGGGTGACAGGCCCATCATTTCGCCAGCTCGCCGAAAGTTTTTGACTTCGACGATGGTGCGGAAAAGGCGCAAACTTTCGATATATTCCATCGTTGAGATAAACCAGGTGTCTCTGTTACGGCATTGCCGGTCGCGCTGAGGACATCGTCTTGTGACGTCTGAATCGCGAACCGATGACTACGGACCGCGAACCTGGCCTTTGACCGTCTGCGTGTTGCACATCCTGACGAACTGAAGCCCATCAGACAGGCTCATCAGAGCGACCGCGAGCGCATCAGCGCCTCCAGACCATAGCCTGTCGGCATCAGGCACGAACGCCCGCAAGCAGTTGCTGATATGGAAGAGCGTCTCGTGCCGCAATACATCAAGACGCTCCCCGAACAAATTATCTTGACGCGCGAGAAGTTGCGCTTCGATCCAAAGGGGGAAGCAATCGCTGTCAAATTCCCCATTGCCGTAGCAGGCGATCGCGCGTGCCAGCATCTCTTTGGGCGTGCCGCCCATTTCAATGAAGGCCTGCATGTTCTCGCGGGCCAGAACTGCGTCGCGCTGCAACAGCTCAACCAGCACGTCCCGTTTGCCGCGGAAGTTCGAGTAGAAGGCTCCGCGTGTGTAACCCGCCGCCCCGGCAATGTCCTCCACGCTCGTAGCGGCCACGCCCTTCTCAAGGAAAACGGTTCTTGCAGCGTCAAAGAGGCGCTCGCGGGTCTGCCGCTTCCTTTGTGCGTGTGTCAAACGTTCGTGCTTCATGATGTAGCGCTGGCGAGCGACGCCTTCTGCGTTCACCGGAACCGAGGCGCGCCAGCGGCGGGTTCTCAATGAGTCAACACACGTTCGGATCGCTCTATTTGTATATTACACTCACTTCTGATTTTTTAGTCAATTATAAAATTGAGGGCGTGAGCGAAAGAGATAGTGGCGTCAGGCGGCCTCGACTTCATTGGTCGACCGGGCGAGTTCGATCTCGCCCAGATAGACGCTTTCGCCCAGCTGACAGTCACGCGACGCATCGCCGAGGTCATGGCGTACCTCGATTCGATAGCGCCCGCTGTCTTTGGCCAGTCCTGCGAACCGAAAGTCGCCAAACGCGTCGGTGACGGTATCGGCAACCTTCTGGCCGCCCGTATACAACGCGACTGCGGCCGAAGCCACGCACTCGTCTACCTGCCCCACCCGTGCGCTGACGCTGCCGCCAATAAAGCAGGTATCCCAGCGTTCGAGGCCGCGATACCACACCCGGGGCTTTGTCTTGAGTTTGGGCTCCAGAACCCTGAGCCCTTCGCGTCGCGCTTTGTGTGCCATTGCAGCGTCATCGAGCCTGATGGTTTCGAAAACACCGGTAGGACATGACTGCCCGCATCGCGGCTGTTGCCAACCCTCGTCCAGCAGATGCGCGTCGAAGATCCAGATCTGTGGCAGTTGCAGTGCCTCGTTCCAGACGATCGCCCTGTACGGACAGGCTTTCACGATGTCCTTTCTGCCCCTGGCCTTCTCTGGATCGATGATGACGATACCGTCGGCGCGTTTGCGGATCGCATCGCCACCCACTCGCATGCATGGCGCGTCGTCACAGTGATTGCACATGACCGGCAGGTACGTCGTCTCGACCATGTGCGAGTCGCCCTGGACCCGGCGCAGGATGCGGATGGGGCTTTCGGCATCGACCGCTGCGGGTGCCGCGTACCCGGGAAAGTCGTTGCCCACGTGCTCGTCTCTCGCAGCGATCACGCAGTTCTGGCAGTTCTCACATTGCCCGACGTTGATAACCAGATTCCACTTGCTCATCGTGTGCTCCTCATGCTGCGCGGCCGAGCATGAACGCGTCGGCGCCTTTCCACTTTTCGACCTGCACGAGGCATGAATTCGGGCTCATACTGCTTGTCCCGGCCGTCTGGGGCCGGTCAGGCGTCAGCATGTTCATGCAGCCGCCGATCTCGACACGCTCACCGGCGATTTCGATGAGCTGGAATTCAGCGCTCGCCTCGTATGACTTCACGACGCCGACGGCCACCAGTGGCGACACGTCAGCCGCACAAATAACCGCGCCGCGGTCGTTGAAGACCTTGACGAGATCGCGATGGGCAATGCCCCGGGCCGCCGCGTCGGCGGGGCCGAGCCGCAGCAGCCAGAAGCGATGCCCACCGATCAACGCGCGATGATCGTCGATGCTGTTGACCGACGAATGCTTGCCGTCGCAATGAGTGTGGAAGCTGTACCGGCTATGAGTCGCAATCAGTTGCAGCGGATAGCGCTGGGCCAGCTCGCTGCGCAGCCCCTCCCACGACGGGATATACCGGTTCAGCGGCGGCCGCTCGGGGTTGTCGGCGGTGTGCCGCTTCAGCAACTCCGGCACGAACTCGAGCTTGCCGCTAGGCGTCTGCAACCCCATGCCGAACTTTTCGGCGTATTGCGAGGGCATCGGATGCGGTTCCTGCAGATCCTTGCGACGACCTTCCGCGAACCAGCGCATGTCCACCGGATGGCGCAGTTCAGGCTTTTCGGGCGGGACGACAAAATAGCCTTTGCGGCAGAAGTTGCGCCATGAAATGTGATCCGGCAGATCCGACGATTCGAATACCCTCTTGACCCAGTCGAGTTCGCCGCATCCTTCGGTGAACACGCCGCCGAGCCCGAGGCGGGTCAGAATCGCTGTGAAGATGTCATAGTCGGAGCGGGACTCGCCCAGCGGCTCGATGCATTTGTGTTGCATCATCACCATGCGGTGATTGACGGTGTTGAAGCCGTGATGCGCATACCCGCCCGAATTCGACCATTCGCCAATATCCCATCGTTCCAGGGACGTGCACGCCGGCAGAATGATATCGGCGAACTGCGCCTCGCCCTCCATCCAGATCGACTGATTGACCACGAACTCGATGCTGGGGTGCCGGTAGGCGTCGGCCCAGCGTCCGGATTTCGTGACCGTGCTGAAAGCAGATCCGCCATAGCGATAAATCATGCGGATCGGCGAATAGCCGGGCATTGGATAAGTAAACGGCGCGAACTGCGCTTCCTGAGACATACCGTCCCACAGGTATCCCGTTGCATGACCGTTGATGATGGCGTCGGGTAGCTGCTGCCGCGGAACCATCTGCTTGACGGGATTCATGGTCAGAATGTGCGGCATTCGCTGATAGTTGTTCACCGCATTGGCGGTCCACGCGAGATCACCGGACATGCCGCCGTCCGCGTAGCCCGGGAAATAGAAGTGCAGGTCGTGCGGAGCGCCGAGCTCCAGACATCCGAAATTGACGCCCGGTTTGCCCCATCCCTGCATGGCCATCATCATGATCATGCAGCGCGCCCACTGCGCCCCGGTCGCGCCGCGTCCTGCGCCGCCGAACCCCGCACCTGTCATACCGACCGCGAGATAGACCTTCTTCTTTCCCCAGAGGCGCGCGAGCGCCCGCACATCTTTCGCCGGCACGCCAGTCTCGGACTGCTGCCATTCGGGAGTCTTCGGGACCCCATCGGATTCCCCCAGCAGATAGGCGCGCCACTCATCGAAGCCGGTCGTGCGGGTCGCAACGTAATCCTCGTCGTACAGACCCTCCACGACCCAGACGTGCATGATGGCGGTCGCGAGGGCCGCGTCGGTTTGCGGACGCACGGGAATCCAGCGCCCACCCAGCAACTGTGCGGTCGGATTGCAGTGCGGATCGATGTGAACAAACTCGATACCCAGTTCCTTGGCCCATAGCCGCCGCGGCGTGCCCTCGAATCCCGCATATGCCCCGTTGGTGCTTTCCGGGTCGCACGACCAGAAGACAATCATTTCCGCTTCCCTCAGGCAGTCTTCGATGCCGCCATAGCCTGACGGAACGCCCACGCGCATCGAATTGCCAAAGTGATGCATCGCGCCCCAGTACCATCCTTCCCAGCTATCCGGGTTCGCAGCCACCCGGGTGAAGCCAATCAGGTTGGCAAAGCGCGTTAGCGCGCTCAGGTAGTAGCCGACATTGCCCCACTGGTGATGAGACGACATCGGGAACGTAATCGAACCGGGACCGTGAACGCGTTTTTGCCGGTTAATTTCTTTGGCGACGATGTCAAGGGCCTCGTCCCAGCTAACGGGTACATAGCCCGACTTGCCGCGGTTCTGCGGATTGCGTTCCCCGTCGGGATCGAAATCGACCCGCTTCAATGGACGAAGAATGCGCTTGTCCGAATAGACAAGCGACTTGATCGCCAGCGCGTGCGGCGCAACGAGGCCTCGCCGTGGCGGGCTGAAGCGGCGCCCGCGTGCCTCTATCTCCCAACTGGCAGCATCCTTGTCGTCCAGATCGACAGGCGTCACCCGAACGATGCGATCCTCCTTGACGTAGACGAACAGCGGCCCGCCGTTCGTACAGGTGGTGTACCGGCGCGTGCCATCTCGCATCGGCGTGCCCATCGGCAGGCCGATGGTTTGCATCATGCTGAGCGTCTGCATGAACCACACCAGCAGTTCATCGTCGCCCTCCGTCACGACTTTGAAGTTCTTCGCCGCATGAATAATGTCGGCATGATCCTGGCGCGGAGAAAGGAACTCGAGGGCCGTGGCGACGTCCTTGAACAGCATGCTCACTTCCGCATCCTGATACGAGCATGCTCGCGACCGGATGCGACCGTTCCTGATCTCAATGAGGCGACCGAGGCTCCGATCCATCAACCCGATCCAGGCAACCAGGTCTCGCTCCTTGAGGCGTTCACGATAGTCGGGGAAGCGGCGCGCCGTCAGAGCGAGTACCTTCGGCAGCGCGAACAGAATCGATTTGAGTACTTGTCGCTTCATCGTTTCATCCGGAATGACACATCGCTGCAGGGAGAAAAAACAAACGCATGCTTGACCGTAGCTACGTCCAGACACGCGTCAACTGCTTGAACCGAAGGGTCGCTTTCAACCTCTGTGCTGTGCATTGAAATCTCTAATGGTGAAACGCTGCCACCCTCGCAGGCGTCCGCCTGGGACGTCGCTCGTGTTGGGTTAGAACGTGTAGGCGACATTCAGGAAGACATTCACGGGATTGATCCGGATCGTTGACCGGGAAACGATTTGCGTCCCGTTCGCCGTCGTCCCGTCCAGTGTCAAGTGAGTCTTTACGGGAACGTAACCGACACTGGCTCCAACCGACCAGTGGTTTGAAATTGCGTAGTACGCCCCGAGTTCGAATACCGGATTCCATGACGAACTGAGTGATGCGTGCGCAGACCCGCCTGGACCGAGGCTGTCAGTGACAAACTGACTGTTGGTCGTGCGAACCTGTGTGAACCAGGTGTAGTTCACGCCTACCCCGACAAAAGGTCGGAATTTCGATTGGGCGTCGAGCAGGTGGTAACGAAGAACGATAGCGGGCGGCATCGGCCGCGTCGAGCCCAGGGTGCCATACTTCGCGAGCGCGCCATCACCGTCCAGATTCACTGTCAGCGGGAGCCCGATCAACGTGGCAACGCCAATGTGATCGGTGACGTAGTACTCGGTCGTGATCCCCAGCGTATCCGTGGGCGTCGCGTGCGCTCCGGAACCCGGTAGCTGCTGATTCACCGTCATTCCGCCCACGCTTTCCACGGTGAGCGGCGTTGCGCTGCTTTGCGGCGCGACGTGAAGCCACCCTGTCGCCACGGTAAAGCTCCCAGCGGTCTGGGCGTTTGCAGTAACGGCAAGCGCAGCCGAGCAGATACAAACCGCCAGACCGGCGCAGCGAATCGTTCTCCTGTCATTCCTCACGTGTCTTCTCCTGTCTCTTAGGCCGGGATTATTTGCTCGCACAGTTGTCACGTTCCGCTCAATGAACGGCACTGCGTTGTGTCGGCATTCATCTGTTTTAATCACAACCGGTAATGTCCGGCCAGTGTGTTATGTAGTCCTGCTAAGTTAAATGGGACCATTCTCTGACCTCTCCGATCTTTCCCTCCTGAGCGCTGCCTTCTGAACCGAAACAGAAATCGTCCAGTTGCAGGGTCCGCGGTCTTTCTTGCTGTTAGCGTTGCCTTATGATCGTCAGGCCCCCTCAGTAAACGCGCAGCGTATGCGCGTGAACGCGCTTAGCGTGTCTCGATCTGCTTAGTGCTCTTACTGTCGCCTGCCAGACCTGCCGACACAGACAGCGAAAAGGAGAAAGGAAAACGCCCTAGCGTAGTGCGCGCTAGCTCTTCTGATTCAGCACCGGGGAGATCGACGTGAACTGCAATCCCACGTGACGTGTCATCTGCAACGTTCACGGTCGCATTACCGACGCCAGCCTCGACGAGTGCCGACCGTAACGCGTCTGCCACTTCTCTGCGCTTCAGCGCCGGCTTGAATATCTTGCCGACGGCCGTCAGCGGCATCGAATCGACGACCCGTATGCCCTTCGGAAGCGCGGCGCGCTCGTTGATCCCGGCACGCAGAAACTCGGCAAGCTCCGCTTCGGTTGCGGCGACGCCGGGCTTGAGCTGGACATAGGCGACAGGCAGCTCGCCCGCGTGCATATCGGGACGCCCCACCGCAGCGGCAATCTGGACTGCCGGATGACGATGCAGTGCTTCCTCGATTGCCACAGGGTCGATATTGTGTCCACCCCGGATAATCAGTTCCTTCTTCCGCCCAGTGAGCCAGAAGTATCCGTCGGCATCACAGCGCCCCAGGTCTCCAGTATTGAGCCAACGTTCGCCGTCGCCGAGGTCTGTCCAGATTCCGCTGTCCTGCTCGGGCCTGGAATAACCAACAAACACATTTGGCCCGGAAATCACCAACTGGCCGACTTCATCGCCCGCGCAGTCCCGTACATACCGTCCCGCTTCATCCACCATCACGGCCTTCATTGCCTGGCCAGGCAGGCACAGACCAATCGAGCCCACCCTGCGCTCTCCAAATGGCGGATTGACGCTGCTGACGCAGGCGCCTTCAGTAAGCCCGTAACCTTCCAGGATGCGAATCCCTGTACGAAGCTCGAAACTGCGAAACAGCTCGACCGGCATCGGCGCGGCGCCGCACAGGCCATACTCGAGCGAGCTGATATCGTTCTCTCCAACTGGAACCTCCAGCAGCGAACCATAGAGCGTCGGAACAGCGCTGAAGAAGTTAATGCGGTAATGCTCGACTATTTCCCAGAAGCGCTTCACAACGCCCTCACCCCGATAGCCTTGCGGCGTGCCGAGGACGACGTGGGCACCACGCGAAAACGCCAGCAGTCCTGTCACCATCACAGCGTTGACGTGAAAAAGTGGCAGCCCGCAAAATATTGTCTTACCCGGGCCGATGGTTTCGCCAAAGAATTGCCCCGCATTCCATGCATTGGCCACTTCGTTGTGATGCCGGCGCATGGCAATTTTCGGTAGTCCGGTGGTGCCGCCCGTGCAGAAGCAGGACGAAACGTCATCGATGCTCGGTCGACGTGAGCCGTTGAGCACGACCCCGGACTCGCTCGAGTGAGCGGACGCGAAATCGTGAATCCGAAGCTGCGCTGGAACCACGCTTCGCATACCGCCCTCGCCATGCAGCCTGGCGTTCTCACCACGCTGCAGCATCCGTGACGCAAATCCCTTTTCGCCAGGAATCCGGTCGGCCAGGTTGACGAGCACCAGGTCCCGCAATGCGGGGACGCAATGCAATACCGGTTGCACTTTTTGCCACAGTTCAGTCCCAGCCCCAGGAAATGGCGCGAGGGTGACGAGCACACTGGCGCCCGAGGCATTGAGCAGTTCGCCTATTGCATCGCTTTCGAGCAGCGGATTGATCGCGCAGACAATCCCCGCTGCTTCTCCTCCCCAGATCACGAAATGCGTTTCCGGGAGATTCGGCAGCAAATAGGCAATGACCGTGTCCTTTTGCACGCCCAGTCGCGAAAACATGTTGGCAGTGCGCGTGATATCTCGCACCAGTTCGCCGTACGTCCAGCACTCGGGGCTGGCATAGTCGTCGGCTGTCAGGAAGAAAGAGAGCGCGGGCGCCGATGGATTGATGGCGGCGCCCCGGCGGATCATTTCGTAGGTACTCGACGGAAGATCAGCCAGTTGCCCCTGTGCTTCGACAGCAAGGACGTCCTGCGCGTTCGCGACGTCGTTCATGCTGCCTCTTCGACAACGAGGTTACGTTGCGTGCCCAGATTGATGGAGCGGTCGTAGCTGACGATCTGTGCCTCGACAACGTCCCCGATCTGAAGGTACTGCGGCCTGTCCTCCTGCATCTTCAGGAAAAGCCGCCACTTCTCCGCTTCAGGCAACTGCGCGGCAGCGCGTTGCTTCTCAGGTGAAGGAATGCTCAGTGCACAACCGGAGGGCGTACCCGTTGCGAGCAGGTCCCCGGTGCGCAGGTCCTGCACGCCAGACAGCTCAGACAGTGTCTCTGCGGGGCCATAGACCAGCCCGGCAGTCGTGTCATTCTGGCGCACGGTTCCGTTGACTGTCAGCGTCAGCACGAGCTCTTTCAACTTTGGCATGTCTTGCTTCTCGAGCAGGCAAAGATAAGGACCGACAGGACCAAAGGTCCGGTAGCTTTTGCCCTTGTAGAACTGCATCTGCGGAATCTGGATATCGCGCGCGGAGTAGTCGTTGACGATCACCGCCCCGGCAATGTACTCATGCAGGTTTTCGTCGGTGATCGTTTCACGGGACGTGATATCGCGTTTGAGGACGAGTCCGAGCTCGATCTCATAGTCGAGGAAGCGCACCGCGTCTGGTTTCACGACGGCCGAGTTGGCCGCAACGATGCAACTCGTTGCCTTCGTAAAGATCATGTTGAATTTCTTCACGTCCGGGTCCATGCCCGACTCGATCATATGTTGGCGATAGTTCGCGCCTTGACATATGAACTGCTGGTCGGTGGTCACAGGCGATAGCCACTGTACTTTTGCTTCGGGAATCGACGGTCCGTTGAGCGTCATAAGCCGCTCTACCGGATTGGCTGCGATAAATGCGCCTGTCGAGCTGAACTCGCCGGGAATCGGCGTGATGACGCCATCCGCGACGACACCCCACTGGGCGCGCCCATCATGAAGGTAATGCAGGACGTGAATTGCCATTGCAGAATGCTCCGGAGTCTGTGAATAGGGTGTGATTCAGGCAAAAAGCTTTGCCAGCGTCCGCAACTTGCTCAGCGTCAGGTCAGGGCTGCGGCGTAGATTTCTGACAAGCGCCACCATGCTCGCGAACGTGAACCTGGGTTTCGTGAAACTGCGCGGCATGGTTGGCCCCCATTGAGCCATCGCCTCGCGGCTTACGGCGTGAATGCCGGTCGGCTCGTTGGCGGTGAACAGGTCGCCGTCGCAGTAGTGTTCGTGCTTGTCGCCCCACGGGTCCTGCCAGTAGTCGAAAATCTGGCTGCCGAGGATATGTCGGCCGATACCCCAGGCGTGCGTCCAGCCCTTATCGCGCAGTACGCGCTGCCCCATACCGACCGCGTCCGCGTCGATGAGCTCGTACGCGCTGTGGCTGTACGTCGCCGCAAAGCCCTGGGCAAGCGCAAGTGTGTGATGATCGGCCGGCCTGTCGCCGAGATCCAGGCGCATGAACGCGACAGCCGGCGACCCGTCGGGAAGCACCTGGACATCGCTCGGGATAAAACCGAAATGGCGCGTGTACCACGCACAAGTCTCCTGATAGTCGGCGAGTTCGAGCACGACATGCCCCAGCCGGATGACTTCCGGGGCATTTTCGGGCGGTCGCTGCGTACCGTTGACCCGGACGGTGGCATCGACGGAATTGAAGGGCAGCGGTAGCCGATGCGGCAAGCTTGACGCTGGCGCCTGGCCCCATACCGCTTCGATAGCGAACCCGGACGGGTCCGTGAGTCGCACCACGTAGCCGCCGCCCGGCAGCGCAGAGCGTTCGACCTCCGATGCATCAGGCAGCTTTGCGAGCGCATCGAGCTCCGCCCGGCTGCCGACTTGCAAGCCAAATCCGACAAACCGCGCTTTCGATGCCCTACGCACTACATAACAAAAATGCGAAGGTCCGGTGCCGCGCAAAAGCAGCATCGCCTCGTCCCGCAATACGGTTTGAAGCCCAAAGTCATTGAGAAAACGCTCGGCTTGCCCGAGATCTGACCGATCGAATACCAGATAGGCCAATGCGGTCGCCTTGGCCGTCGGATGGGGGTGACGAGCCGGTTGTGAAGTAGTCAGTTTCATGGCGGAACGTAATCAGGCGGTTGCGGTGGCCGATGCGGATTCGAGAGATGCCGCGCCGACGGTGCGATGGGGCGGAACGCCAGCTGCTCGATCGCTGGCGGCCTTCCACGGGCGGCAATTCACCGACGCGCAATGGATAGCGGGTCCCGGTGCCGGGATGGGCAGACGGATAACGTGATGCGGGCCGCCTGGCGCGGCGCCATGTCTGATTGCTGTCTCCACAGTCACTCCATCAGTTCTAGTTAGATCGGTCTACGAGGCCGTTGATGACATTAAACTCATGACTGATCGTTTTGTCAATATAGACGTTCGAATCTATACTGCGGAATATGACCAGATCAGGATCCATCATGACGACCACGACAAATCGCCGGGCAGTCAAACGTGCCACGGTGGCAGCACCCGTCGCCCCTCCCCCCCTTGTCGAAGAACGGGAGCCGCGCGGTGCACGCCGCAAGCGTGAGACGCGTGCCCGTCTGCTCGACGCCGCCCTGAGGCTGATGGCGGAAAAAGGCATGGAGGGCGTGGCGATCAACGAAATCACCGAGGCCGCCGACGTGGGCTTCGGCTCGTTCTACAACCACTTCGAATCGAAGGAAGCGATCTACGCGACGCTCGTCGACAACGTTTTCGAAGAGTTCGCGAACATGCTTGACCGCCTTTCGGTGGGCATTTCCGACCCCGCCGAGGTGGTCGCGGTCTCCGTGCGCCATACGGTTCTGCGCGCGCGCACTGATCCTGTCTGGGGACGTTTTCTGATACGCGAGGGTTTTTCTGCCCGCGCGATGAGTCGCGGCCTCGGCCAGCGGCTGCTGCGCGACATCGGCAGTGGCATTGCGGCCAAGCGGTTCGCCGTTGCCGACCCCTTTATCGGCTTTCTTGCCGTGGGCGGAACGGTTCTCTGCGCCATCGCGGCCGAACTGAACTTCGTTGTGCCGGGCGCAAGCGCCGCGGGCGTGCTGAAGGAGCTCGGCTTCAGCGGCGAGCACTTTCCGGAGCGCACGGCCGCGATGTTGCTGCAAACGCTCGGGCTAAAACGCGCGGAGGCGGAAAAGATCGCCGCGCGCCCATTGCCCGTCGTGGACGAAGCTGTCGACGAAAACTGAGATCGGTAAGCCGAACAGCTAGCGCTCGAAGCGCGCAGCTGCCCCGTTGGCTGCCGTTTGCGGGCTGTCCCCGGATTGCGGGCAAGCGAGCGGCGTCTTCTCCGCTCCGCGCGATGCCCCCGCAGTCAGCAATCGACTGCCAGTCGGCCTCGCAGCGAGGCCGCGCACGACCTCGGCAATTTGCCCGGCGACGGCGCCTATCGCATGACGATGGCCGACCACAATCGCCTGATATCCATCCGCCACGGGCTCGCTCACGACGCTGTGACAGGTCAATGTATCGGCGCCTGGCGACGTGCGCACAGTCCATACGACGTCAACCAGCACATGTGAGCCAGGCCAGGATTCGAAGCGCTGGACGTCGACGGCAACCTGATACACGGGGCTGTCGTCATCGCGCATGACCGTCTGTGCGCCCGCACCGCCGGCCTGCTGGCTCACGCCCGCAATCAGCGCATAGCGGAGTTCGTCCGGCAGGGACGACGCCCAGCGATCATCCTCCAGCACCTTGACCTGTGTCGCGTCGACCTGCACCACGAGCTGACTTCGCGCGACGGCGGCCGGCACCCGAACCGGGCGTATATCTATCCGCAACGAAGGGCTTGCTTTGCTGCTCGCCATCGTCTGTTGCGCGTCCGGTCCGAGCGTGTAATAGCGCGTAGCCGGCGAAGCACACGCCGTCAGAACGGCCAGGCCAATGGTGCTCACGGTCTGCGCCATCGCGCGCCACGAGGCGGGTTGCATCAGGTTCATGGCGTGTCTCCCTTCTTGCCGAACAGCAGTGCCTGCGGATGACGCTCCAGGTAATCGGCGAGCGCATTGAGCGACTGCAGCGTGCGCGTTAGCTGCTGCATCGCATCCTGAACATCCGACTGCATCGGCGCGGCTTCGCGCAGCGTCGATTCCGCGGTGCTGAATGTCTTCTGGGCCGCAGCCAGCGTGTCACGGGCTTGCGGTACGACTTCCGTGTCCATGTGCCCGAACAGCCGGTTGGCGTTTTCCAGTGCGCCATTCAGGTTGGCGCCGATCCGGTCGAACGGTACCTGGTCCAGCTTTCTGGCGATGTCCGCCACCTGCACCTGGAGTTCGTCGAGCGTATTCGGTACTGTCGGCAGTTCGATGGGACTGCGACGCACATCGACGCTCGCGCGAGGCGCCTTCGGGAACATGTCAAGCGCAACGTAAAGCTGGCCCGTTATCAGGCTCCCGGTCCGTAGCTGCCCGCGCAGGCCCTCCATCACCAGGTGCTCCAGCAATTCGTGACCGCCTGGCGTGTCCGGCGCGGGCAGCGCGTCGCTGGAGCGCCGGCTGAGCCGGTCCGGATAAAGTGCCATCGACACCTTCATGCTGAAGCTCTTTTGCGCGTCGTTGTACTCGATGCCAATGTCGGTCACCTGCCCCAGCACGATCCCGCGCAGATCGACGGGTGCCCCGACGGACAACCCGCGCAGCGACTGATCGAAGCGCATCACCACATTGAGCGGCTGGCCGTCTGGCTCGCGCATGGCGTCGGCTTCGTCCGCGGCAAGCCGGAACACGGCCTTGTCGGCAGCGGGCTCGCCGGCGTCCTGCCCTGCCGGAGACTGAAACGCCAGGCCGCCGACAACGACCGTCGCCAGCGACTGCGTATTGAGCTTCAGACCGCTCGAATCGAGACGCAGATCGACGCCGCTCGCATGCCACCACCGCGTATTGGCACTGACGTAGCGGTCAAACGGCGCATTGACGAAGACATTCACGATGACCCCTGCACCGCCGGGATCGAGCGAGAATCCGACCACCTGACCTGCCTGGATACGATGGTAGAAGATGGGTGCGCCGATATCGATCGAGCCCAGCGACTCGCCCCGTAGCGTGTACTGATGCCCCGGCTGTCCGGTCGTGACGATGGGCGGGTTCTCGAGACCCAGAAACGCGGTCTGGCTTGTGGTCGAGCGCCCGATGTCCACGCCGATATACGCGCCCGAGAGCAACGTTCCGAGGCCCGAGATGCCGTTTGCGCCAATGCGCGGGCGCACCACCCAGAACCGCGTGCCTTGCGTCGCGAATTTCCCGGCGTCCTTGTCCAGCTGGACGCTCACGAGGACGCGCCGCAAATCGCCGGACAGCCTGATGCCTTGCACCGTACCGATCTCGACGTCCTTGTACTTGACCTTCGTCTTGCCGGCTTCCATGCCCTCTGCGCTATTGAAAGTGACGGTTACGACGGGTCCCTTGTCGGCAATGGACCTGGCCACCAGCGCAACACCGATCAATGCGGAGATGAGTGGCACCAGCCAGATGAGGGATGGCAGCCAACGTTTGCGCGGCTTGAGTTCAGGAGGAGATAGATTGGAAAGATGCATCGTTCGAAATCGGTTTCAGGAATTCCGGTGTGTGAGGAGAGGCGCAGCCAGCGCTTCATCGTTCATCGTCGAGACGGGAGACAGCGCGGCATCCGCGTTGTCCCAGATGAGGCGCGGATCGAACTGATGCGACGCGAGCATGGTGAGGATGACCACCGCGGCGAAAGCGAGCGCGGCGGGCCCCGCAGTAACGACGGCAAACGAGCCGAAATGCACCAGCGTTACCGTCAGGGCAACGACAAAGACATCGAGCATCGACCATCGGCCAATGCGCTCGACAATCCGGTACAGACCTGCCCTTTCCCGGGCGCGCCATCCGGAACCTCGATGGGCGGCAACCGTGAGTAGCGTGAGAACCACCAGTTTGAGCATCGGCACCAGAACGCTGGCGACAAAAATGACGATGGCGAGTGGCCAGTCTCCAGACGTCCAGAAGTACGCGACTCCACCGAGGATGGTGTCGTCTTCCTGACGGCCCAGTGACGTCGCGTGCATGATGGGCAGCAGGTTCGCCGGAATATAGGCAAGCGCGGCGGCAAGAAGCAAGCTGACCGTCCGTGTCAGGCTTTCCGGCCGGCGTTCATGCAGCATGTGCCGGCATCGCGCGCAGTGCTGGTGGATCTGACTTTCGCCACGCGTCTGAACGAGACCGCAGGCATGACAGCCGACGAGTCCAGCACGTTGTGCCGTGATGGCGGACGACGCACCGGCCTTGCGCATTCGCACTGGACGCGTGAAACGCCCACGGCCTGAACTCACTCGTGACCAGCGAACCCGGGCCATTCGAGAAAGCGAGATTTCGTCACGGACGGCCCAGAGCCCGCTCGGGTCAAACGAGGCGACTATGCCCAGCATGACGGTGAGCGCGCCCCATGCGAACAGTCCAGGCCCAGGGACCACCTGGGCGACGGTGACCATTTTTACGATCGTCACCAGCACGCCGAGCATGAACACTTCAACCATGCCCCATGGGCGGACGAGTTGCACGACGCGCAACATCCCGTCGAACCGCGGCGCAAGCTTGCCGAGCCGAAGCGGCACCAGTACATATAGGAGTGCGAGCAGTTCGACCAACGGAAAGAGCATCGACGCACAGAACACCACCGTCGCGACGACACGCATGTTGCCCGTCCAAAGCGTATGCACTGCGCCAAACAGCGTCGCCTCCGACGTCATGCCGTTGGCGTGCAGTTCGATCACGGGAAAAGACTGCGCTATGCAAAAGGTGATCAACGCGGCGAGCGTCACAGCGCAGATCCAGTCAAGCGACAGTCCGGCGCCAGGTAGCGCTGTCAGGTTCGCGCCACAGCGCGAACAGATAGCGCGGTAGCCGCTGACACTGCGAGGTTTGCGAAACAGAAGATCGCATTCGTGGCAGACAATCAGTCTCTGATATTCCATGGAGAATCTAGCGGGAAATGCGGTTGCCTCCGCTGGTGCAACGCCTGCTTGCGGCGCTTGCCCCAACGGGAACGATCGACTGGCCGTTATCACGAACACGCGTTCATCGCGTAATCGCTGCCGTCTGCTGGGCGGCTGGCAATTCACCCATCGACTGGAACAGCGCTGCCGTATCGCTCATGCGCTGACCTGTGGCGCGCGTGGCGGCGATCTGCGCGTCGAGATACCGTGATTCACTGGCATGTGTCGCAGCCGAAGGCAGCGCACCCAGGCGATGGCGCGACGCGGTATCGTCGAATGCCGTGCGAGCGGCGTCTGCGGCTTCGTCCGTCGAGGCCAATGTCTGCGCGTCGTTATCCAGTGCAGCGAGCGAATTCGCCACGTCCTGGAACGCAGACAGCACGGTCGCCTTGTAGTGCAGCACGGCGGCGTCGTACGCGTCGATCGATGCGCGGCGCTGCGCGAACAGCGCGCCACCATGAAAGATGGGCTGCGACAGGCTGGCGCCGATAGCCCACAGTCCGCCCGCGCCGGAAAGCAACATCGGCCAGCTGAACCCGCCGCGGCCCATTGAGCCCGTCAGCGAGAGGCTCGGAAAGAGTTGGGCCGTCGAGGCGCCCACATCCGCGGCAGCCGCCTTGACGGCAGCGTCCGCTGCCTGGATGTCTGGGCGCGAGCGCAACAGGTCCGACGGCACGGCGACGGGCACCTGCCCGGGCAGCGACAGGCTGTCGAGGGCCGGCACGCTCGGCGCGTTATCGGGCGTGCGGCCCATCAGCACGGCGAGCGCATGGATCGCGCACGCGCGTTGCTGACGCAGCGGCGGCAACGTCGCCGCGATGGCAGCCGCGTCCTGTTTTGACGCAAGCGCCTGTGCGCGCGAGACGGAGCCTAACGCGTAGCGCTGCTGGTCCTCATGCGCAGCATCGTTGGACACGGCAACGAGCCGTTCGGTAAGTGCGATCTGCCGGTCGAGCGCCGCCACATTGATAGCAGTGCCGACGATGTTCGCGGCAAGCGCGCGATGCGACGCCTCCAGCTCATAAGCCTGCACATTCACACGGGCCGCGCTCGCGGAGTTCGTGTACCGCGTCTGGCCGAACAGGTCGAAGGTGTAATGCGCAAACAGTTGTCCGGCAAAAAAATTGTATTGGACCTGCTCGGGCCCAAGGCCCGGCACCACGGCCGTACGCGCGCGCTCGACCTGCGCGGCGCCGTCGATCGACGGCAGCGTCGATGCGCCGACCTGTGCGCGCAATTCCTCCTGCGCGGACGCGAGCGTACGCTGCGTCGCCGCGAGGGTCGGGCTGTTGTGCAATCCTTCGTCAACGAGTGCATCCAGGTCGGAGGACCCGTAGAGCCGCCACCATTGCGAGCCAGGCGTCGCGCCGATTTCGAAGGTCTGCGCAACACCACCTGCGGACACTGTCTTCGCCGGCTGCGCGTCGGCACCGTAATGCTCGGGCGCCGGCATGGCCGGTGGCTCGCCGCTCGGCCCGAACGAGCACGCCGTCATGGCGAGCGCCATAGCCGCGGCAGCCACGGATGTCTTGTAAGTCAAACTCATGATCAACCCTCGGTATGCTCGACGACGACCTGTTGCGCGCCGCGCTCGTCACGATGGACCCTGAAGCAGGTCGCATAGAGCGCGGGCAGGAAAAACACCGTCAGCAATGTAGCAACGGTGATGCCGCCCATGAGCGCGGTCGCCATCGGTCCGAAGAATCCGGAGCGAAGCAGCGGGATCAGTGCGAGCACGGCGGCGGCGGCCGTCAGCATGATCGGGCGGAAGCGCCGCGCGGTCGCCCCGATGATGGCGTCAAAGCGCGCGTGCCCCGCTGCGATGTCCTGATCGATCTGGTCCACCAGAATCACGGAGTTACGCATGATGATGCCGAACATCGCGATCACGCCCAGCAAAGCGACGAAGCCAAACGGCTTGCCGAAAAGCAGCAGGGCCGCTACCACGCCAATCAGGCCCAGCGGCGCGGTCAGCACGACGATGAACGTGCGCGCGAAGTTCTTCAGCTGGATCATCAGAAGCGTCAGCACCGCGATGATCATCAGTGGCATTTCCGCGTTGATGGACGTCTGGCCCTTGACGCTTTCCTCGACCGCGCCGCCCACCTCGATGCGATAGCCGACCGGCAATTTGGCGCGCGCAGCGGCAAGCGCGTGCTCGATGTTGCGCGTCACGTCGATGGCCTGCGCGTCGCCGCGCACGTCAGCCTGCACGGTGATCGTCGGCTGGCGATCGCGTTCCCAGATCACGCCGTATTCGAGCCCGTCGCGCACATGGCCGAGCGAGCCGAGCGGAACCGGGCCGTTCGGTGTGGGGACGGCGAGGCTCGTGAGCTTTGCAGGATCGACGCGCTCGCTTTTCGGCGCACGCAGATCGACATCGATCAGCTTGTCGCCCTCGCGATATTGCGTGACCGTGTAGCCGGACAGCGTCATCGCGAGGAAGCTGGACACGTCCTGCGACGTCACGCCGAGCTGGCGCGCGCGGTTCTGGTCGATCTCAAACGAGATCGAGCGCTCGGCCGGCTCATCCCAGTCGAATTGCACGTTGCGCGTACGCGGGTCGGCACGGACCTGCTCCGCGACCGTCTCGGCGATCGAGTGCACCGTTGCAATGTCGTCTCCGCTCACGCGGAACTTGATCGGGAAGCCGACGGGCGGCCCGTTCTCGAGTCGTGCGACACGCGTGCGCTCGCCGGAGAAGTCCATTTCCAGTTTCGCGTCGAGCCAGTGCATCAGCTCCTCACGTGCCTCGACGTCCTTCGCGGTGATGACGAACTGTGCGAAGTTCGGCTGTTGCAATTGCTGGTCGAGCGGCAGATAGAAGCGCGGCGCACCGGTGCCAACGAAGTCGACGTAATGATCGATGCCAGGCCTGCCGTGCAGGACTTTTTCGAGGCGTTGCGCTTCACGCAGGGTGGCCTGATACGAGGCGCCTTCCGGCAGCCTCAGATCGACCAGCAGTTCTGGCCGCTCGGAGTTCGGGAAAAACTGCTGCGGCACGCGGGTGAACGCAATCATGGCAAGCGCGAACAGGCCGCCGGTGACGCCGAGCACGACCCAGCGCCGCTCGATGCACCATGACACCCAGCCCGACAGGCGGCGGTAGAAGCCCGTGTCGTACACCTCCTGCTCATCGCCATGGCCCGCGCCAGCATGAGCCTTGCGCTCGGGCAGCATATGAAAGCCCAGCAGTGGTACCAGTACGACCGCGGCGAACCACGAGACGATCAGCGCGATGGCCGACACCTCGAAGATCGAGCGCGTGTACTCACCCGTACTCGATTTTGCGAGCGCGATCGGCAGGAAGCCCGAGACCGTTACCAGGGTGCCGGTCAGCATCGGAAACGCGGTGCTCGAATAGGCAAATGCTGCCGCGCGCATCCGGCTCCAGCCCTGCTCCAGCTTCACCGCCATCATTTCGACCGCAATGATCGCGTCGTCGACCAGCAGCCCCAGCGCAAGCACCAGGGTACCGAGCGACACCTTATCCAGACCGATGCCGAACAGATGCATGCACAGCGCTGTCACGGCAAGCACGATCGGAATCGTGATCACGACCACCATGCCGGTTCGCAGACCGAGCGACACCAGGCTGACGACGAGCACGATCGCCACGGCTTCTCCGACCGAGCGCACGAACTCGTCCACGGAGTGCTTGACGGCGTGCGGCATGCTCGAAACCGGCACGAGCTTCAGCCCCGCCGGCAGCGTTGCCTGCAGTTCGGCCGTCTTCGCGTCGAGCGCCTTGCCGAGGTCGATCACGTCGCCGCCCTTTTGCATCGTAATGCCGATGCCGAGCACTGCCTGGCCACCCACACGCATCTGCGTGACGGGCGGATCGTCGTAGCCGCGCTTGATGCTCGCGACGTCGCCAAGGCGGAACGTCCGCTTGTTGACGGTGATCAGCATGTCCGCTAGCGCCTGTTCGTCCTTGAATGCGCCGCTTGGGCGCACGAACACGCGATCATCCGCCGTCGTGAAGGTGCCCACCGGCGCGACGGTATTCTGCGCGTCGATGGCCTGAGCCAGTTGCTGCGGCGAGATCGACAGGTTCGTCAGCCGCGCGTTCGAGATCTCGACAAAGATGTGCTGATCGGGGTCGCCGAAATAGTCGACCTTGGCGACGCCCGGGACGCGCAACAGCACCGTACGGAGCTTGTCCGCGTAGTCGTGCAGTTGCGCGGCAGAGAAACCATCGCCTTCGAGCGCGTAGAGGTTCGTGTAGACATCGCCGAACTCGTCGTTGAAGAACGGCCCGACGGTTCCCTTTGGAAGCGTTGCCGCGATATCGCCGACTTTCTTGCGGACCTGGTACCACGTCTCCGGGACTTCCTTGACCGGCGCCGAATCCTTCATCGCGAAAAAGATCATCGACTCGCCCGGCCGCGAGTAACTCTTGATGTTGTCGACATAGGGCGCAGCCTGCAACTGACGGCCGATGCGATCGGTGATCTGCTCCTGCACCTCGCGTGCGGTCGCGCCCGGCCAGTAGGTCTTGACGACCATCGTGCGGAACGTGAACGGCGGGTCTTCCGATTGCGCGAGGTGCACATAGCCGATCACACCGAAAAGCGTGGCGAGGCCGATCAGGAAGATCACGAGCTGCTGATGCCGCAGCGCCCAGGATGAGAGATTGAAGCCGGTTGCGTCGGCGGCTTCCTTGCCGGGAGCGCTGACGGGCGCGCTATGGCGGGTGTTTTCATGGTCGCGGGCGTTCATGTCGTGGGGTCCTCCTGACGCAGCGGAGGCACCACCTGCACATGCTCTCCCGAACTCACTGCATGCACGCCTTGCAACACGACCCGGTCGCCATCGTGCAACCCGGAAGCGATCGACACCGTGCGTTCGTCGAATCGATCAATCGTGACGGGGCGCAGCTCGAGCGTGTCGCTATCTTTGCGAACGACCCATACGGCAGCGTTTTCACCCTGATGGAAAAGCGCAGTCACCGGCAGCGTGTACGGCACGCTCGCAGCATCATCGGCTGCGACAGCGAAGCTCACGTTCGCCGTCATGCCGAGGCGTACTTCGGGACCCGGTGCGGTCAGGGTCAGCTTGATTCGCCACGTGCGGCTTTGGGAATCCGCGGCAGCGGACACCTCGCGCACGGTTGCATCGAACGACTTGCCGGGAAGCGCCGTCAACGACACGCGCGCCTTGTTGCCGACACTGAGCGCGTTGACGGTGCTTTCTGGCGCGTCACAAACGATGTCTACATCGCCCGTCCAGTCGAGGTGGTACACGGCCTGGGTGGCCTGCACGTTCTGCCCGGTATCGACGTCTTCCGAGGTGATGACGCCGTCGTGATCGGCCGTTAGCGTCGCGTAGCGCAGATGATCCGTCGCAAGCGCCATCTGCGCGAGAGCAGAGGTTCGCTGTGCGAGTGCGGAAGCATAGGCGTCCTGCGATTGCTCCAGTTGCGCGGTTGCGATGAGGTTCGCGCGTGCCTGTGCCTCATCGCGGTCAAGCTGCTGCTTCGCAAACACAAGGCGATGCTCCGCCGCATCGAGCTGCGCGCGCGCGTTGACGAGGTTGTTCTGCAAATCGGTCGGATCGAGCAGCGCGACGACCTGTCCGGCCTTCACCGTGTCGCCAATGCGCACGCGCCGTTCAATGACCTTGCCGCCGACGCGGAATGATAGCGGCGTGGAATAGCGTGCCTGCACCTGCGCCGGCAGTGACGCCTTGGCCACATGTCCGTCTGGATGAACAGCGCGTGCCACCACCGGCTTGGGCTCCGGCACGACGGCTTCTCGCTGATGGCATGCGCCAAGGAGGATCGCGCTGCACGCCGCGATGACGACGGGCAACCGGTGCGTCGGCTGGAACAGGGAAGAAATCGAGGGGCGCGCCTGTTTCGGCGCGACGGGTCCGGAAAGTTTCACGATGTTCAAAAGGCAGGTGATGAATCCAGGTGAAAAAGTCATCCGCGCGGACAGATGAGACGGTGCTTGGCCATGCCCTCCGCACGGATGACATTAGGCCCATAACTGATATCATTGTCAACTATGAGATGTACATCTAAAATATGAAGAAACTGCGAATTGGGAGGCAGGATTGCCAGATGGCCCTAACCTGAGTGCGAGGCATCGGCCACCGATCAAGGGGCCGGGCGCGAGCCGCGCGCCGATGACGGGGCAATCGCCCCGTCGAGCCCGACGCAAGCACGAGACGCGTGTCCGGCTGCTCAACGCCGCATTCGTGCTGGTAGCGGAAAAGGGAATGGACGGCGTTACGATCAGCGAGATCACCGAGGCCGCCGACGTGGGTTTCGGCTCTTTCTACAATCACTTCGACTCGAAGGAAGGGATCTTCGCTGCTCTCGGCGACTGGCTTTTCGACGAATTCGGAAAGACGCTCGATCACGTTGTCAGCGGACTCTCCGACCCGGCAGAAGTGATCGCCGTATCGGTACGCCACACGCTCATGCGCGCCTGCCGTGAACCGGTCTGGGGACAACTGCTGATACGCGAAGGGCTGTCCGCGCGCGCGCTCAGCAGGGGGCTTGGTCAACGGCTATTGAGAGATACTGCGAAAGGGATTTCAGAAAAGCGCTTCACGGTGGCCGATGTCTTAATGTGCGTCATTTCAGTGATTGGCACTGTGCTCGCTGCGGTCGCTGCTGAGCTTGACCTGTCAGGGTCACCCAAGCCGGCGAATCGTTTGCGCAAGGTCCTCCGGACCCGAGCCGAACAGTTCGCCGAGGACACAGCGGCCATCGTTTTGCAGGCGTTCGGCCTCAAATACCTGGAGGCGGAGAGGATCGCCCGGTGCCCACTGCCCGCGACGTCACAGAACGTGATCGACTGACGGGAAGTGGCACTGCGCCAGGCCATCAATGCATACGCCCGCTCTTTAGCTCAAGCAGACGCTCCAGTTCCAGCAACGCGTCGCCCAGCACGTCAATAGCACTGTTGGGCGTGGACGCCGTCGCAGCACTGCGAAGCGCCTCCTGAACGATCTGATGGACGTTTTCCGGTTTCGCCTTACCGCTCCTGGCGATCAAATACTTTTCCACTAGTACTCCTATAGGTATAACGATAGGTGGCGCTGGAAAGTATATGTGCGTCAGACGTTGAAACGACGAACGCAATTGTCTGTTGTCGCTTCGCGAATCAACGGCCGCAGACTTAAGTCTGTTCAGAATTGATCCCCGGCCTTAACGCGGTTCAACAACCAATGTCGTGCCCACGCCACCCGTTCTTGTCGCATATGGGTGAAAGCCGCCTTAAAAATCTGCTTAATTAATCGTTTGCAAATTTTCATGTAAGCAAGGTCCCGTCCTCACTGAACCAAGGAAACGCCTACTTAACCAACGTTGTTGCGGTGGCACAACTCGTTATGGAAACGATACGTATGCCGGTCGTCTCGCCACAGGTCGCAAAGTCAAATCACCGCTCAATTGCTGCAATTTTATGAAAGAACCCATTCTCTTGCAGCACTTATTTTCAAGGGCGATTCGGCTTCTGCGCCGGACGCGGCTATAGACTGGCGCGATCGTTTCTCTCACGTCATCGAGTGGCATCTCATGAAGAAGATTTCCATTGCCGTCGCCGTTTGCGCAGCATCTGCAGCGTCCGCGGCCAGTGCTCAGAGCTCGGTCACCCTGTACGGCCTGATCGACGCGGGCATCTCCTATACGAACAACGTCCAGAACGGCGCGCCCAGCCATGGCAGCTCGCGCGTCGCACTCGCGAGCGGCAATATCAGCGGCAGCCGCTTCGGCCTGCGCGGCAGCGAGGACCTGGGCGGCGGTCTGCATGCGATCTTCGTGCTCGAAAACGGCTTCAACGTCAACAACGGCACACTCGGCCAGGGTGGTCGCATGTTCGGCCGTCAAGCGTTTGTCGGCCTGACCGGCGATCAATACGGCACCTTGACGATGGGGCGCCAGTATGACTCGATGGTCGATTACGTCTCGCCGCTGTCCGGCACGGCGGGCACGTTCGGCGACTCTGGCTTCGCGCACGTGTACGACAACGACAACCTGCAACATACTGTCCGCTTCAGCAACTCGGTGAAGTTTGCCAGTATCGACTACGCCGGCTTCAAGTTTGGCGGCATGTACGCATTCAGCAACAGCACCAGCTTCGCCGTCGATCGTGCGTACAGTGCTGGCGCGAGCTACAACAACGGCCCGCTGCGACTGGCAGCGGCTTATCTCCAGATCAACGGCTCGGCAGCGGCGAGCACCCCTGCCGGAACAGCGAACCAGAACGTTGCGGCCGACCCCAGCGAGTTCAAGGCGACCGCGGGCGGCGGCAACCTGACGGCGAATGTGCAGCGCACGGTCGGTGCAGGCATCGGCTATACGTTCGGCCCGGCGGCGGTCAACTTCGTCTATACGCACAGCCAGTACCAGAACACGTCCGCCTTCGGCCTGAACCCGGTGAGCGGTTCGACTCACTTCGACAACTATGAACTGAACGTCAAGTACGCACTCACGCCGGCGCTGAATCTTGGCCTCATGGATACTTTCACGGACGGTCATCTGAACGGAGTGAGCAAGTCGAACATCGGCTCCGATCCGAAGTGGAATCAGGTCAACGCGATTGCGCGCTACTCGCTGTCGAAGCGCACGGAAGTGTATGGAGAAGCGATGTACCAGCGCGCGATCGGTCACAACAACGTCGCAGTGATGTACAACGCCGGCGGTTTCTCGGCGACGAGCAATCAGGTGATGGCTGCGATCGGCATGCTGACCCGCTTCTAAGCGGCCGCCAGAACCTTCATACCGCGGCCACCGAGCCGGATTGTTGTACCCGGACTGCGAGACGAGGAATATCGCATTCGGCATTGGCGTAGAACATTGCCCGCCACGTTGGCGGGCAATTTTTTCATCAGCTGCCGCTGCGCACTTACGGTTGCACAAGCTACGAGGTGGAGTCCTTCGGCTCAACTCGAATCGACATCACCGGGGAACCACGCTGCGGTTCATTGCCCGTTCTGAGCGGACGTTCGTCCTTTGGTGCCATTGACTGGCGCAATGATACCGAAGAGTCCATTGGACTCCTTGTTGGGCCCCGCCGAAAAGTACAGCGCGTCCGGGCTTGAATTGCGCCCGCCTCCGAGCGTCAGCGTCCACAGGCCGTCAATAGCCAGTGGATTGCCGAACTCATTCTCCAGTTGATCGACGAACGTGCCGTCGTTGTCGAAGACATTGATTCGGCCGTTGCCGAAGTTGCCAACGAGGATCTTCCCGCTGAAGCGCCCGAACGCAAACGACGCTCGCGTTACGCCCCATGGCGAGTCGAGCGTCCCCTGGCTCGCAAAGCGGCGCAGCAGGTGGCCGTCGGTATCGAATACATCGACGAATCCATGACCGCGGCCTGCAACGTCGTCATGCTTCGGACCGTCTTGCTGCGCATAGGTGACGAAAAGGTCCCCGTCGATGTTCGCGATACCAAACGGGGCGTAGCCGGCCAGGATGTTCGGGTCGGCGAAGCCACCGTCGGTCGTCGCGGGCGTGAACAACCCGTTCGAACCGCTCGGTCCGAATACATCGATCCGGCCCGCGCGGAAGTTTGTCGCAAAGAGGAATCCCCCTTGCGCGTTCACTCCGAAGACGAGCCCCTTGTAGACGGCCCCGCTGGCGGCGGAGGGATTGGACGAGTTATCGACCGCGATGACAGCATTGTTCGCCGGATTCAACCCACCGGCCCAGGCGGAAATCGTGCCGTCTTCGGTCGCGAAGATGAATACGGCCGGGATGTTGGTACCTGGGACGAGAAAAGACGACGAAGGATTCCAAACTATCCCCGTGGGTGCCGCGGGCGTGGGTTTCGGTGGATTGTTGGGAAAGACGGGATGGCAGGCGCCGGCCGGTATGACGTTGCCTGGCAGCGGGATGGAGACCTGCAGCGCCACCTTTGTGCCCTGGCCGTCATACAGCGTGGAGCAGCCGGTGGCATTGTCGTTGATCCAGAACGGACTTCCTGCCGGACTAAAGGCGATACCCCAGGCGTTCTGCAGGACCCCGTCGACCTTCGGGGCAGAGCCTGCCAGGTTGGATACAAGCGGTGTGACGACGTAAGCTTCATCGGCAGCAGCATGCCCGATTGTGAAACCGGCGGCTAAGACGATCACGGCCGCCGCTTTGAGACTCCACGAGATCTGAGACATAACTTCCCTCCGCGTCTGACTGGCGAAATATCGCCGCAGGCTAAACGACCGCTGTACTTCAAATATTCCCGCTCGACGCAAAAAATTTCCGCCAGCCACCGCATCCACAAGCCGTCATCACCTGGCGCGTCTGCTTCCTCAACGCGGTTGTAAGCCTTGCGCCATGTTCGTGTCACGCCGGGGTGTGATTCTCCGCTGGCAACCGGGCAAGCGCACGTATTCAAACATCAACGCTCTGTGCCTGGCTCCGGTCGTTGCACGGTCGTCCGCCTCAATTCCGTAAGCCAACATGTCTGCCTCCGGATCGGTTCACCGTTCCGGAGGCCCGGCCGCGTATTGAATCAGGACTGCTACTTTTAAACCGATAACCTCTATCCAACGAGAATGAGGGGAACATGAGCGCGATGTTGCTCGAGTCAGTCTGGAACTATCACTTCAACACGCAGACGAACGTAATCGACATGCATATCAGCAACCTGCGCCGCAAGTTGAGCTTCAACGGGCGGCTCTCGGCGATGGTCGTTACGGTGCGCAACGCGGGCTACATCATCCATGCAACGGCTTAAGAGGCGCGGGCATGCGCGAATGAGGAGCGTCGGCTGGCTGCTGGTGGCGTTCGTCGGCTCGGCGATCATGCTCTTCGCGCTTCTCTAATTGCTCCCGATGAAAGGGAGTCCCAGCGCGCTCCGGCATCCGCGCCCGGCATACGGTCTCGCGTTGCCAAGCCCGGTCGTTGGACGCGTGCTCGCTGGTATTGCGCATCCGCGGAGTAGTCCTGACAGAAGGCGGCCGCGTCTTGCGCGGACACGCAGTGTTTGCGTTGCAAGCCATCGCGACGTCAAATGGACATCGGAACACGCGTGTTTCGTTTCCTCTGCATTGCCGCGGAAACTGACGCGTCTCCATTTGTTCGGCGCTCGCCGCTCTTCGATCGCTTTTCTCACAAGTCCCGACCCGCCACTGCCCCGTATCGAACCGCATCAGCCAGTCGGCTCGACATTCGTTATAACATCGTAGACCGTGTTTTAACCGGTACCCTCTGGAGGCAGCATGCGACCCGACAGAATCATGTTTATCCGCCACGCGGATAAACCCGCCGCAAATGAAGGTATGGGAATCGAAGCGGACGGCAAGCCTGACGCGGAGAGCCTTTGCGTTCGCGGTTGGCAGCGTGCTGGCGCTCTGGCACGATTCTTTTGCCCAATCGAGAAAGCGCATGCGGCGCAACTCAAACCAGCCACCGTATTCGCTGCGGGTGCAGGTCCTTCGAGCAAGAGCAAGCGGTCGATGCAAACTGTGGCACCCCTTGTTTCGCTGCTGCGTGAGACATCGCAGGTCGACTACGTCACGACTTATCTGAAAGACGACGGTCGAGCGCTAATGGCAGACGTACTCACTCGCGCGGGCGTCGTGTTGATTGCATGGGAGCACAAAGTGCTGCCGTCGCTCATCGGGCACATGCCGCGCGCGCCCATCGTCCCTGCAACGTGGCCCGATGACCGTTTCGACGTCGTATGGATATTCGATCGCACCGGGGACAACTGGTCATTTTCGCAGCTCCCTCAATTGCTCCTTGCGGGCGACTCGACCGCGCCGATCCGCTAGGCATTACTTTTTGGTTTCGGTCCGTTCTCGCATTACCTCAGATTGGTTTCATCCGATATTAAGAATCGGAGCATGCCGCAGCTTCAGATCGCGCAAAACTACAAGAGATATGACGGAAAGAGACCGTCATTCGTAAGTTTATTGCCGTTTTTTCCTGACTTCGGCGAAGAAAGCGGGCGCCCAATGTCTGCCCAAAAAATGGAGAAGCGGCATGGATGTTATCGTGATTGTGTAGCGGCTCATGCCACAAACCTGCCGTCCCTGAACATCGTCCCGATGCGTTCCGGCATTTCGCCTCACCACAGGAGGGCCCTTGAACGTGCCAACTTCGCAGATCCCATCCGCGCAACAACAAGCACTCGCGGTCGAACCGCAATCGATCGATGCACCCTGCTCGGCGGCCGCCGCTTTCCTCGTACTCGTGGTCAAGGACGACAACGCGTCGATCGCTCTCGCTCGATCCGTCATCGCCAGCACCGACGATCTTGTCAAAGACGTCCGGATTCGAGCCAGCGGTGGCCACTTTAGCTGTAACGTAGGGATCTCACATCGCGCCTGGGGGCCACTCACCGGGAAGCCGCTGCCGAAGGAGCTCAGACCGTTCCAGGAAGTACGGGGCGCGACGCACACCGCCGTCGCAACCGCGGGCGATCTGCTTTATCACGTACGCGCGGAATCGACGGACGTCATCGTCGAATTCGAAAGAATTCTCCTCGAAGCCTTCGGCACCGCAGTCGAAGTCATTGACGACGTGGCGGGATTCCGTTATTTCGACGGACGCGATCTGCTGGAATTCGTCGATGGCACCGCGAACCCCGATGGTCTCGATCTGCCCGACGCAACAATAGTCGCGGAGGAAGACCCGGATTATGCCGGCGGCAGTTATGTCGTGATCCAGAAGTATCTGCACGACATGGCTGCCTGGCGAGCACAAAGCGTGGAGATGCAAGAAGCCATCATAGGTCGAAAAAAATTCGATAATGTCGAGCTGGCGGACGCGACGACGGGCCAGAAATCGCACAAGACGCTCTGCACCATTGAAGATGCAGACGGAGAACACGATATTCTCCGCGACAACATGCCGTTCGCCGCGCCGGGGCGTAACGAGTACGGCACCTATTTCATTGGCTATTCACGCCATCTATGGGTGATAGAAAAAATGCTCGAGCGAATGTTTATCGGTGATCCGCCACCGCTCCACGACCGGATTCTGGACTTCTCAAAGGCCGTAACGGGGGTGACGTTCTTTGCGCCGGCGCGACAATTTTTAAGCAGCATCGCAGGGTGATCGCGGCTACTTCCCGTCGCGTGGCAGAGTAAGTGAAAAGCGGGCGAAGTCAGCGGCCGGCATCGCGCTCGCTTTCCTCCTGTACCGTTAGGATTGCCTCGGGCAGTACCTTCAGTCGCTCGATGGGAATAGGTTTGCCGCTTCTATCGGAATACCCATAGGTGCCTTCGGCGATCTTTTCAAGCGCACGCTGGATGTCGGCGATCCTGCGGTCGTTCACGCTGCGCAGCGCCTGATTGGCGATATCCTGCTCCATCTTCTGGGCATCGTCCTCGAACTCCCTCGCCTCGTCGCCGGACGCCTCCTCCTGATTGCGCTCGGCCGAAATCGTCCCTTCTTCACCGCCGAGCACCTCGCGTTGCATCGCCAGCAAGCGCTGACGCTGATTCTCGATGAACGCTTCGCTCAATATCTGGCCAGTCATAGCGATTCTCCCGAAGACCCATCAATGACACTGCGAGCTAGTGAACCAAACCCTTGAATATTGTCGTCAAACTTGCGGCCATCATTTCGACTGCGATGGCTGCCAGTATCATACCCATCAGACGTCTGGCGATTGCCGTCACCTTGGCAGACAGAAAGCGCCCGAGATACGGCGCGGAAAACAACGCAACGGCCAGCAATGCGAGGAATACGACCAGCCCAATGGCGAGACTCCCAATCTCTCCGTTGGCGGCTGCGGCGTGCCCGAACACGACCAGCGTGGCGATCGTGCCGGGGCCGACAAGAAGAGGCGTCGTCAGCGGGAAGATCGCCACGTCCTGATCATAGCCGCTCTCCCCCACTTCGCGTTGCTGCGGCGTGTGCTGCGCGCTGGGCGAGCCGTGTACCATGTCCAGCGCGATGAGCAATACAAGCAAGCCTCCCGCGAGACGGAAATCGTCGATGCTGACCCCAAACACGTTGAGGATCGTCTCGCCCAGCGTGACGGAGATGGCACAGCCAATTGTCACGCCGATAAAGGTTGTGGCCGCAACGGCCCGCTTCTTCCCTTCCGCCATCCCTTCGGTTAGCGAAAGAAAAACCGGGATGTTCGCGACGGGATTCATGATCGCAAAGAGCGAGGAGAAGACCTTCATCGAAAACGTGAAGTCGATGGCCATGAGTAACCTCGTGATCGCAGTCCACCCTACGATTCCAACGCGTACCGTTCGACGAACGCAGCAGACGCTTCAATCCAGCCCGGGCCGCCCGCCTTCGCGACAGGCTCGTGAGCGCCGCTTCGAGCATATCACCACGAATCGGCCACTGACGGCTTCGATGAGAGTCGGCCCACAGGCTCGCCATCGAGCTTGAAAATGGCAACGCATGTACACAGTACCTGTGCCTGCTGCGCCATGGTCTGTGCCGCGGCAGCCAGTCCCCAAATAAAATCTCCCTCATCTCTTCCGATACTTGGCATCACGTGTAAGTCCGGTGTTCGCGGGCCTGCTGGACCAATCCGTCTTGCTTGCTCGCGCGTGCCGGTGCCATAATCAGTTTCCTGACGACCAGCGGGAGTCAATCGTGGCGCTTGAGCGAAAGAGCCGAAGGCACCGTTTTCTGCACGATCTGAAGTGGATGGCCATTCTCTGGTGCGTCGGATTCGGCGCGACCGTTCTACTCACGCTACCGTTTCATTTTCTCGTTATGGCCATGATGAAGAAGTAGGAATACGCAGAGGGTTATTTCACAGAAATCCACTGCGCGCCGCGCCGCATCAGATCGACAAATAACATTCAAGTTGCGTGATGCATGCCGTTGACCAAACGTTGACGGCACATCACGGCCCGGTACAAATGTACGACCGCGCGAACTCGTCCGATATTATGACTTTGGTTGCTGGCTTACCTGAGCAGCACGCTTTCCCTATCGCGCGCACGACGCTGCGAGTTTGCCGACCGTGATGACCGCCTGCTCGATCTCCGGCGACCACGGCGTGCTGTAATTGAGCCGGATATAGTTGCGATAGTTGTCCGAGACGGAAAACATATGGCCCGGTCCGATCGTGATTCCCCGCGCCAGAGCGAGCTGGTAGAGCTTCATCGAATCCACCTTCGCCGGCAATTCGATCCATAACACGTATCCACCCGTCGGACTCGACGTGCGCGTGCCCGCCGGAAAAAAGCGCGCGACCATCGACTTCATCAGATTGGCCTGTTGCGCGTAGTTTTTGCGGATGCGCCTCAAGTGATGCTCGTAACCATCCCGTTCGAGATATTCGGCGATCGCGAGTTGGGGAATCACCGAAGTCGTCAGCGTATTGAGAAACTTCAGCTTTTCGACTTCGTCGCGATAACGGCCGGGTAAAGCCCAGCCGATGCGATACGCCGCTGTCAGACTCTTCGAAAATGACCCACAGTGAAGCACCATGTTCTTTTTGTCATACGACTTGAGCGTGGTGGGATGCGAATCGCCGAAATACAGTTCGTTGTACACACCATTTTCGATCACCGGTATCCCCGCCTTCGCAAGCAGGGCGACAAGTTCGCGCTTGCGCTCGTCAGGCATCTGAAACCCGAGCGGATTCTGGAAATTCGGCATTACCATGCAGGCGGCAATCGGCCCTGATTCAATGATCTTCTCCAGCGCCTCTATTTCGATGCCGTACTCGGGGTGCGTTGCCACCTCGATCGCCTTCATGCCCGAGCGCTCGATGGCGTGAAGCATGGCGTAGAACGTGGGCGATTCCACGGCGATCACGTCGCCCGGTTTGGCGACCGCCTGCAGACACAGATTGATGGCCTCCGTCGCCCCCACCGTCACGATGATCTCGTTGGGGTCCACGGCCATGCCGTTTTCGAGGTACCGCCGGGCAATTTGCCGGACCAGTTCCGGTGTGCCCGGCGGCAGCGCGTTGGTCACGCCCCATAGTGACTTCCTGCGTCCCGCGGCCGACGCGTAGCGGTTGAGCTTTTCATAGGGAAAAAGCTGCGGGTCCGGATACGGCGAACCGAGCGGCACAGCGTCGTCGGCGCCGATGGAGCGCAGCGTGGACAGCACGAGGCGGCTCACATCGACCGTCGCCGACACCGCAATCGGCCGGCTCGTGCGCAATTCGTCCGAATGCGTGCGTCCTTCGCCCACACGCGCGCTCACAAAGTACCCGGACTGCGGGCGGCTCTCGAGCACGCCGCGGCTTTCCAGCAGCAGATAGGCGCGTATCACGGTGGTAATGCTGATACGGTGCTGCTGGCTCGCCTGGCGAACCGACGGCACGCGGTCGCCGGGGCGGTAGACGCCCTTGCGAATCAGCGTCTCGATATCGTCCGCGAGTTTTTCATAGAGTTTCACTGTGGTCTCCCCGGCAATCTCTCACAGCACAGTTCATACAGTGTACTGCGGCGGACGAAACTGTACTCCATGTTCCAGGTGGATTCTGTGTGTCATGCAAGCCCCTCTTAACTTCTACGCTTGCGCCTATCCAGATACCGCGCACACCTTCATGGGCACATCGGGCCGCGTAAGCAACGAAGCTGCGTTCCTCTATCAGTTGTTCGTACGCATGTACGGCACCAACAATTTCCCCGGCTGCTCGAACATGCGCCATGAGGCCACGAGCCGCGGCCTGCCGACAACGGTCGGCATCGGCAATCGTCGCCGTATTCACGCCCGTGGCCGCCGCCTCGGACAGCACCACGCTTACGTCTATGCTGATCGGCATTGGTATCGTGTTTCCGGTCATCATCGGGTACAACCTCTATCTGTTCCGAGGCAAGGTGGTACCGGTCAAGCACTAACGCCTGCGCTCCCGATAGCTAATATCGGTTAGGCGGCAGTTCACGACAACGCGCTGCATCCCTAGAATGGGGTGGAGAATTTTAGCTCCACCTCATTTTTGTTTGGACGATGGTCATGTGACGGCCAGCAATGGAGATCGAGATATTCGAATATACACAACGATAAAATAAAAAGTCGAAGTTAATAAGTTAATTCTTGTTCCGAATTCGGGATTGCCTAGAATCAAGCGTGGCACGCCGGATATCATCCGCGGACTTGTGCGGTCCCGGTATGGCATTGTCCCGGCTTTTCGCAGCGTGCGTAGAAAACCCAATGGAGTTTCCCATGACGAAACTACGTGATGTGCCCGGCGTCCATCCCTACACCGGCCCCGCCGGCGGCTGGGGCGCGCTCAAAGCAACCGCGCAGGCGATTCACGATCAAATGGAAAGCATCGAGGCGCCCATTACGCTGATGCGGACCAATCAACCCGATGGTTTCGATTGCCCCGGCTGTGCGTGGCCGGACAAGGAACACCGGTCCACGTTCCAGTTCTGCGAGAACGGTGCAAAGGCGGTGACCTGGGAAGCCACCACGAAGCGGGTGACGCCGGAATTCTTCGCTGCGAACACAGTCAGCTCGCTGCTGCAGAAAACGGACTATGAGCTCGAAGACATGGGGCGGCTCACACATCCTCTTGTATACGACCGCGCCACCGACAAGTTTCAGCCCGTCGACTGGGAAGACGCATTCGCGCGCATCGGTGAGATCCTGCGCTCGCTTACGCCGGACCAGGTCGAGTTCTATACGTCCGGACGCGCATCCAACGAGGCGGCGTTTCTGTATCAACTATTCGCACGTGAGTACGGAACGAACAATTTCCCCGATTGCTCGAACATGTGCCACGAGCCGACGAGCGTTGGTCTGCCGCAATCGATCGGGATCGGCAAAGGCACTGTCTCGCTCGAAGATTTCGATTCGACCGAACTCATTCTTTCCATCGGTCACAACCCGGGCACGAACCATCCGCGCATGATGGGCACGCTGCACGAAGCTGCGCGGCGAAACGTGCCGATCATCGTCTTCAATCCGCTGCGCGAGCGCGCGCTCGAACGCTTTGCCGATCCGCAAAGCATGATTGAAATGGCGACGTTCGGCTCGACCCGCATCGCGTCGACCTACTTTCAGCTGGACGCCGGCGGCGACGCGGCCGCGCTCAAGGGCGTCATGAAAGCGCTGCTGCAGATGGAGTCGGAGCAAGGCGACATACTCGACAAGGCGTTCATCGCTCAGCACACCGAAGGCTTCGACGCCTTCGCGGCGGACCTCGAAGCCACTTCGTGGGAAGACATCGAGAAAGCCAGTGGCCTTACGCGGCCCGACCTCGAACATGTGGCGATCGCCTACGCCAAATCGAACGCGACGATCGTCACGTACGGCATGGGCGTCACGCAGCACAATAAAGGCACCGCCAACGTGCGCTTGATCGCCGATCTGCTGTTGCTGCGCGGCAATTTCGGCAAGCCCGGCGCCGGCATCTGTCCGCTGCGCGGCCACTCGAATGTGCAAGGCAACCGCACGGTGGGCATCACCGAAAAGCCGTCGAAAGCGTTTCTCGGGCTGATCGAGAAGGCCTGCGGATTCACGCCGCCCGAAGCGCACGGTCATGACGCGGTGCAAGCCATGCAAGCCATGATCGACGGCAAGGCCAAGGCGCTGCTCTGCCTGGGAGGCAATTTCGCCGTTGCGCTACCCGACTCCGAACAGTCGTTTCCCGCGATGGCTGCACTCGACCTGGGCGTGCACATCGGCACGAAGCTCAATCGAACCCATCTGCTCGTTTCGAAGGAAACCTATCTATTCCCGTGCCTCGGCCGCACGGAACTCGACATGCAGGGTACCGGGCGTCAATCCATCACGGTGGAAGATTCGATGTCCATGGTTCATGCATCGGCCGGCAAGCTCACGCCCGCTTCCGAACAGTTGCGCTCCGAACCCGCGATTGTTGCCGGCATGGCGCGCGCCACGCTGCCCGCCACCAAAGTGGCGTGGATGGACCTGGTCGCCGACTATGACAAGATTCGCGATCTGATCGAGCAGACCGTACCCGGCTTCGAGGACTTCAACCGGCGCATTCGCGTACCGGGCGGATTCCGCCTGCCGCTTCCGCCAACCGAACGGCAGTGGCACACGCCATCGGGCAAGGCCGAGTTCTCCGTCTATGGCGGCGTGAAGGAAGACGCCGACGTGCTGGGTGCGGAAAACGTGCTGCGGCTCATCACGATCCGCAGTCATGACCAGTACAACACGACGATCTACGCGATGGACGACCGCTACCGCGGCGTGTTTGGACGGCGCGATGTGCTCTTCATGAACGCGGACGACATGGCCGCGTACGGCATCGAACACGGCGATCTTGTCGACATCGAAACGGTCACCTCGGGCCGCAAGCTGCGGCTCAAGAACATCACAGCCATTGTGTACAGCATCGCACGCGGTTCCGTGGCGGCCTATTACCCGGAAGCCAACGTACTCGTCCCGCTGGACTATATCGACAAGGAAAGCGGAACGCCTTCGTACAAGTCAGTGCCCGTGCATGTCGTGCGCGCGGCGGGAAACTAGTCTCATGGTATTCCGGTAGTCCGGCCGGGTGCCCGGCTTCCCGCGGCCGGCCTGTCCTTGGCAGGCAAATGCAGTCGTCACCAGGAGCTCAGAAGAATCATGGACATCTTCGACGCATTTCATCTCGCCAGGCTGCAGTTCGCATTCACCGTCTCGTTTCACATCGTCTTTCCGGCGATCAGCATAGGCATGGCAAGCTTTCTCGCCGTGCTCGAATGGCGCCTCCTGCTCACGGGCGATGCGGCCTATAAGGACATGTACCGCTTCTGGTCGAAGATTTTCGCGGTGGGGTTCGGCATGGGCGTGGTCTCGGGCGTCGTGATGGCTTACGAGTTCGGGACGAACTGGAGTGGGTTCTCGACGATTGCGGGCAATATCACGGGTCCACTGCTCACCTATGAAGTCCTGACCGCATTCTTTCTCGAGGCGGGTTTTCTCGGCGTCATGCTGTTCGGCTGGAATCGCGTGAGTCCGAAAGCGCATTTCTTCGCTACGCTCATGGTCGCGATCGGCACGCTCATTTCGACATTCTGGATTCTCTCGTCAAACAGCTTCATGCAAACACCGCAAGGCTACGCGATTCAGAATGGCCGCATCGTGCCGGTGGACTGGTGGAAGGTGATCTTCAATCCTTCGTTCCCGTTCCGTCTGGCGCATATGACCATCGCAGCCTTTATCGTTGCCGGCTTTATCGTGGCCGCCTGCGGCGCGTGGCATTTGCTTCAGGGGCGGCGCGACGTGCCGGTGAAGCGCAGTTTCTCGATGGCGCTGTGGATATTGCTCTTTCTCGCGCCCATTCAGATTCTGGTCGGCGACGCGCACGGCCTCAATACCCGGGAGTATCAGCCGGCGAAGATCGCCGCAATTGAAGGGCTCTGGGAAACCGAGCACGGCGGCACCGCGCTCAATTTAATCGGCTTTCCCGACATGAACGCGGAAGTGACGCGTTACGCGATCCGCATCCCGCATCTCGGCAGCCTGATTCTCACCCACAGCTGGAACGGCGAAATTCGCGGACTCAAGGAGTTTCCCCCGGAGGATCGCCCGTTTTCGCCAATTATCTTCTGGACGTTCCGCATCATGGCCGGACTCGGCATGCTGATGTTGCTCACTGCCGTGGTCGCACTTTTGCTTCGTCGCGGCGGCCGCCTTTACGAAGCGCGCTGGTTCCAGTGGTTCGTGTTATGCATGGGACCATCCGGCATTCTGGCACTACTGGCGGGCTGGATTACGACTGAAGTGGGCAGGCAGCCGTGGACCGTGTACGGCATCGTGCGTACCGTCGACTCCATGTCGCCCATTGGCGCGCAGCAGGCGGGTGTTTCGCTGCTTATCTTCGTGATTGTCTATTTTCTCGTGTTCGGAACGGGCGTCTATTACATGCTCAAGATGATGAAAAAGGGTCCGGCCACCGGAGTGGAAAGCATCGAATCGCTCAAGTATCCGGGACTGCACAATCGCGCACTCGACGCTGTGGTGGGGGAATGAGGCCATGCAAATCGATCTTCCTGTGATCTGGGCAATCATCATCGGACTCGGCGTTTTCATCTACGTGATGCTCGACGGCTTCGATCTGGGCATCGGGCTGCTGTTTCCGTTCTTCGAAGGGAAAGCCGAACGCGAGGTGATGCTCAATACCGTCGCGCCGGTATGGGATGGCAACGAAACGTTCCTCGTGCTCGGTGGCGCCGGCCTCTACGGCGCGTTCCCGATCGCCTATTCAACGCTGCTGCCCGCCAACTACATGCCGCTGATTCTTATGGTGGTCGGCCTGATTTTCCGTGGCGCGGCGTTCGAGTTGCGCGCAAAAGCCACGCGCACGCAACATGCATGGGATCTCGCGTTCATCGGCGGTTCGGCGCTCGCGGCAATGTGCCAGGGTATCACGCTCGGATCGCTGTTGCAGGGGATCAAGATCGTCGACGACAAGTTCGCGGGCGACCCGTTCGACTGGTTCTCGCCGTTTAGCGTTTTCTGCGGTTTCGGCGTCTTGCTCACGTATGCGACGCTCGGCTGCGGCTGGCTGATCCTGAAGACCGACGGCGAACTTCAGCGCAAGATGCGCGTGGTGATGCGCCCGCTGCTCGCGGTTCTGCTCCTCGCGATTGCCATCGTCAGCCTCTGGACGGTGCTAGGCCTGCCCGCCGTGAGACAGCGATGGTTTTTCAGCGGCAATCTCGGCTGGTTCCTGCCGGTGCCGATCCTGGTTGTGCTGTGCGTCGTGGGCATCTACCGCGCGCTTAACCAGAGCCACGAGTCGACCCCCTTCCTGCTTTCCCTGGCAATCTGCTTCCTCGGTTATACCGGCATTATTATCAGCATCTGGCCGTACATCATTCCGCCCTCGCTCACGATCTGGGACGCGTCGTCGAGCCACTCGAGCCAGCTGTTCACCCTCGTCGGCACAATCATCGTGCTGCCGATCATTCTCGTCTACAACGCGATGCAATATCGCGTTTTCCGCGGCAAGGTGCGTGAAGGAGACCACGGCTATCACTGAAGCACATGATTCCTCGCGGCGCGCGCAAGCTCCGAATAACTACGGCGCGCGCCAGCGAGGAAACCTGAATGGATCACGCATGCCTTAAGGCCAGGCGAACGTATTTCCCTATTCCAGATAATAAAAGTCCATCATGATCGTCCGGCCCCGAGAAAACTGGTTCCGGTTGCTGTTCGTCTGGAACGGCTCGGTTCTGTCATCCATCATCCCGCAACTGTGCTTTATGGCGGTGGTGAGTACATTGGCGGTCTTCACGCACGGGCGCGTATTTGGAGAAAAGATCCCGCTCAACACCGCGCCCTTCACCCTGTTCGGCGTCGCACTGGCTATCTTCCTCGCGTTTCGAAACAATGCGAGTTATGAGCGCTTCAACGAAGCGCGGCATCTCTGGGGTGTTTTTCTGATCGCATCACGCACGCTCACTTCGCAGATGCTTTGTTACATTCCGGAGCGCGCAGACACCTTGCGCATCGCCCAGCTGATTGTCGGATTCATTTACGCCCTCAAGCACGAACTGCGCGGCACCGATCCCACGGTGGATTTTCAGCGGCTCCTCGGCCGCGAGCAGGCCGAGATCGTAGGCGGCCAGATCTATCAACCGATGTACATTCTCAACGAAATACGGCGCGAGCTCTCGCTCCCGAAGCATCGCCTTCACACGCCCGACACGAAGCTGTGGATGCTCGACGCACAGATCGACGAACTGGGCAAGGCATTGGGCGGCTGCGAGCGTATCGCCGCAACGCCGATTCCGTTTGCTTATAACGTGTTGTTGCATCGAACCGTCTATGCCTACTGTGTTTTACTGCCGTTCGGGCTCGTGGATTCCACGGAATTTTTTACGCCGCTGCTGTGCGTTTTCATTGCCTATACGCTGATAGCGCTCGAAGCGATTGCCAGTGAAGTCGCCGATCCGTTCAGCGTCGCGCCCAATGCGCTCGCACTCGACGCGATGTCGCGCAATATTGAACGCTCCGTTCTGGAGCTATGTGGAGGTCCCGTTCCCGACCCGGTTTCTCCCGTTCGCCCCTATCAGCTTACCTGAGTGGACACGCAAGCCCATTTGAGCCGATCTCCCTGAAACTGTACGGGTTCGATCATGCGTGGTGGAAAAGAGCCCTGACGGAAAGCTGTCCGTTCTTGAGCGGCAAACGCGGTCCTTCTGGGGCACGACGATCGGCGCGGTGACGGGGGCGCTCATCGGCCTGCTCGGTGGGCCGGTCGGCTCGATTATTGGCTTTGCTATGGGGGCGAGCGCCGGGTTGACGGGCCATGCGCTACGTGCGCTGCTTGACGATGAACCGCCGTATCGCGCTGCAGAAGGAAGTCTTTCACCCTTGCATCGAGATCGGGTTCGCTGAAAATCAGGAATCCAAATTCATTTTCCACGTGGCACGCGATCGACGTAAGTGCCGGCGCGAGCGGCAGAAAGCGCAACGCGAGCGCGTCCGCAGCCGTGGCACTGTGCAGGCAGCTTGCGCCAGCGCTCCCGGCACTGGGCGATCCAGTTTCCATAACAGTTCAGGGCTGGCCAGTGCTCCAACTGTTATCTACGCTCTTCACCCGGCGCTCGTGCATCCAAACTGTACTCTACTCAGTGAGTGCGATTTGTGCGTTCCGCGCATGAGTCCCCCCTCTTACTCTTGTTCCATCGCCACGTCGCCTCTTCTGGATGCGACGCAAGAATTGGAGCTAAAGAAATGAGAGGAATCGTATGTCAACGCCACTTACGGAAGGACGCACCGCGAATATCCCCGGCCACGGCAGGGAACGCAATGTGAATCTGCTGGAGGCTATGCGGATTTACGTCAGAGTCGTGGAAAGAGGCAGCATCTCGGGCGCAGCAAGAGATCTGGACATCGGCCAGCCGGCCGTCAGCGAGCGCATCGAGCGGCTCGAAAAGTACCTTGGATGCCGCCTGCTGCTGCGCAACGCGCGCGCCTTCAAGTGCACACCTGAGGGAACCATCTTCCATGAACGCAGCAAGGCTGTTCTAGGCGCTGTGGAGCAAGCCGTGGCCGAAGTCTCGAACGACGAACAGGCAATGAAGGGCGCGATCCGTATTGCAGCGCCGCATTGCTTCGGCGAAACCCTTCTGCCGGAGGGCGTCAAGCGTATCCGTGAAAGCTATCCGCGCATCGACATCGAGCTCGTGCTCAACGACAAGGTCACCGATCTTGTCACCGAGGGCGTCGATATCTCGTTTCGTCTCGGACAGCTGGGCGACGGTGCGTACATCGCGTGGCCGCTTGGGGACATCGAACGCGTGCTCGTTGCTTCGCCGGATTATCTGAGCCGCAGCGACGCGATCGACGACCTGGCGGATGTCTCGCGACACAATCTGATCCGCGTGAAGGGTGCTTTCGATGCGGACCTGCTACCCATCTGCCGGGACGGCGCGCTCATCGATTCCGTGCCGGTTCAGACGATCATCAAGACGACGCATTGGCGTCCGATGTATGAACTGGTCTTGGCTGGACTCGGGCTCGGTGTGCTCGAGGCGCCGGCCGTGAAGGACGCCCTCGCGACCGGCGAACTGGTGCGGGTGCTTCCCCAATATGAAGTGCCCGCGCTTGCCCTGAACCTGCTGATCCAGCCGCAGCGTCCAATTGCCCTGCGGGTCCGTAAAGTCGTCGACACGCTCAGAAGCTACATCTCGGAGGCGTTGAACCCATAGTTAATATCGGAATAATGTTCAATGACGCGAGCATCCCGATTGACTATCTTGAAGAGTCCCGGATGATGATCACAGGAGAGGGCATGACTCAGAAACTGATCGTGGCAACGTTTGGCAATCTGGATGTCGCTCAAAGAGCTTCGCGCGATCTGCACAATTTCGAAAAGGACGATGACTTCAAGATTGAAAGCGGCGTGATGGTCGAAAAGACTTCGGACGGCAAGCTGCACGTGCTGACGCAATACAGCGAGCCGCACTGGGGCGTCGTGATCGGCGCAGTAAGCGGTGCGCTGATCGGTCTGTTGGGTGGGCCGCCCGGCGCAATCGCGGGCGCTGTCGCAGGCGCAGGTGCCGGGCTCGCGGGTCGGGCGCTGGAGCACGTTCTGGACAAGAAACTAACGGGCGCGATTGAACTCGAACTCCGTCCGGGGACCTTCGCGCTCATTCTCGAAACCAGGAATCCGCCTGACAATGAAGTGGAGGACGTCGTGCGCGGTTATGGCGGCAAAATCTTCACACAATCTCTATCGTGGTAAGGCGTTGCGTTGCAGCCTGATTCGCACGCGGCACAGCTTCACCATCCCGGGAAAGGGTCGACCGATATGAGTCGCCAACGCCGGACCAGCTTCGGGTCATCGTAGACGAGTGCAAGGTCGCAATCGATCACTACGCCAACAATGTCGACGACAGTTGATGCGGCGCGGTACGGCCACGGTGCATGGCGTGGTTCGACTGCGCTAGCGGGCCCTCAATGCGCATCGAGATCGCGGACGATCTGCTGCGCTTCCTGCGAGGTTTCGAGTCTGAAGAACCAGCGCTCCGCGTGCTCGCGAACGGCGACCCACGAGCGATCCTGGCGGTCGTTCTTTATGCGGTCGATGAATTTGCAGCCTCGCTCGAGGCCATCCCGATTGGCCTCCGTCTCCGTCAACCATTCCGGCTGGACGGTGTCAGGGCTGCAAACAAACAACCGGCCGTCGCGACGAATCTCCACGTGCGCGATCCAGCCGCCGCGCTCGTTGTTGCGGGATCGTGTCGTTATCACAAACCCGTTGTACGTCACATTCCCGGTTGGCACCATCCGGGGTCTCCGTGATTACGCAGGCTGCTGGTCGTCAATCCGCCGGCGCGGCCGGCCGTCCGGTCGTCGAGGTTCTCATCTCCTGCACTGCGCGATGAATTGCTTCCGTTAGCGTATTGTTAACTTCAATGAGGCTGCGCATTTCGTCCTGCAGTTTCAGGAGTGCCTCGGCGTCCTTGTAGGTTTGCAATGCCTGCTTGTCGGATGCCGCTGCTGCCACCTTCTGGCCGACCATGATTACCGAAAGCAGTACGAGCTGCAAAAAGGTCTGGGCGATCCACGCAACGAGCGCTGAAATGCCGCTTTGGATTGCCGAGGGTAAGCTCACAAGTGCAATCGCCGCAAAGACATAAGCGCACCACATTGTCCCCACCACATTGGTAATGGCGACCGCAATCTTGCCGTTCAGCCCCACATGTTCGTGCGTAGTCAGGTGCGGCCCGGCTTTTTTGGGCGCATCCACACGCGCGCTCGCCTCATTATCGAATTTCATCACTGAACCCCGTTGGAAAGCGCTACCGGACCGGCGGCAGCTGACGAAACCAAAAATCAAGACCCCGTGATCAGGTCGGGGCCGAACACAGGATTGAGCGGCGCTCTCTTCGCTCCGACTCCACCGACGTATCCTCCGATAATGCCGTTCATGACGTTCCCCTCAGACACGCTGCGACGATCCACGCTTCCGAACTGCGCCGCCCGCATCACTCCCGGGCCGAACGGCGCCTCATGCATTTCGTGTGAGCAATGCAATGCATTTATCGCCACATTGGACAAATCGTACATCGAAATTCACCATGCAAAATTGTCGGGTTCCTCTCTTGAACCCGATACCTGATATCGTGAATTGGCTCGGTGATGAATTCGCCGATATAAAGTATCGGATGGCGAGATGTTCACATCCGCTGAATCCGACAATAGAATTCAATCGTCAAATTGTCCCTTTTTGGTTTCGCCGCGATTTCCCCCAACCCCGGGCACTTCGCGAACTTTATTGCGGCGACGATCGACCTGCGCTTCGAGTTGGCCGCACACTTGCCCGACAACCGCGACGCCACCACCACGGTCGTGAACAGCGACCCCGGCTCTCGCAACTGGAACGCGCGCGCCATGATACACGCGGGGGCGACTACGAGCTCCATTTCGGCGAGGAGCTTTCCATCGGCTATCTTGGCCACACCGACACTACGGTCAGGCTGTATCTGCGTGAAACGTTCACTTTCTTGATGCCAACAAGCGAAGCGTCGGTGCCGGTTGCCCTTTCACAGGCAACGGACGGCGCCCGCTGACTTCTTCAGGTTAACCCCCAACGGTTAAAGGTGCTTCGATCATGGCTACACTCTGCGATATCTGCCACGCTCGCCCCGCTGTTGCGCGAGTCGTTGTGACCGAGAACGGCGAGCGAAAGTCGCTGTCGATCTGCGACTATCACTATCGACAGCTGATGCGCCACCAAAGCATGCTGAATCCGTTCGACTCTCTGCTCGGCGGGGGCGGCGATCTGTCCGGTCTCCTGAGCGGGTTCGGAGACGAGTCCGGACTGAGCGCGAGTGTGCCTCGAGAGTCCGTCGACGCAACCGATGCATTCAGTGAACAGACTATGGAGCTGCTCCAGCGCGCGGCGGAAAAGGCCCACGAGTTACACCGCACCGAGCTGGATACGGAGCATCTGCTTTACGTGCTCGCCGACACCGACGTGTGCGCGGCGCTACTGAAAGAGTTGAAGCTCTCTCCCCAGGACATCAAGAGCTATATCGACGAGCACGCAAAGCACGGGACCGCCAGCGACGACGAATCGCTCGAGAGAATGACCGTATCGCCGCGTCTGAAAAAGGCATTTCAGTTCGCATTCCAGGCCTCCCGCGATCTCGGACACTCCTATGTTGGCCCGGAGCATCTGCTGATCGGCCTTGCAGCCGTCCCGGAAAGCCTTGCGGGCACGCTGCTGAAGAAGTATGGCGTAACGGCTGAGGCGCTGCGCCAGAAGGTCGTAAAGGTCGTCGGCAAGGGCGCGGAAGACGGGCGTGTCGAAACACCCACCGGCACGCCGAACCTCGACAAGTTCGGCCGCGACCTTACCGCGCTCGCTCGCCAGGGCAAGCTCGACCCGGTGCTCGGTCGCGCTCAGGAAATTGAAAGCACGATTGAAGTGCTAGCGCGCCGCAAAAAGAATAATCCTGTACTCATTGGCGAACCGGGCGTCGGCAAGACCGCGATTGTTGAAGGACTCGCACAACGCGTCGTGAATGGCGATGTGCCTGAAGTGCTGCGGGGCAAACGCCTCGTCGAGGTCAATATCAATTCGATGGTCGCCGGTGCGAAGTACCGCGGCGAATTCGAGGAGCGCGCCAAACAGTTGATCGACGAGGTGACGGCCAAGCAGGACGAACTGATTTTGTTCATCGATGAGCTGCATACCATCGTCGGTGCCGGACAGGGCGGCGGTGAAGGTGGCCTCGACATCGCGAACGTCTTGAAACCCGCGCTTGCGCGCGGCGAACTGAGCCTCATCGGTGCGACTACGCTCAACGAGTACCAGAAGTACATCGAGAAGGACGCGGCGCTGGAACGTCGATTCCAGCCGGTGCTCGTTCCAGAACCCAGCGTCGAGCAGACCATCGTTATCTTGCGCGGCCTGCGGGACAAGCTTGAAGCGCACCACCAGGTAACGTTCTCTGATGACGCATTCGTCGCTGCCGCGGAGTTTGCAGACCGCTATATCACCTCGCGCTTTCTCCCGGACAAGGCCATCGACCTGATCGATCAGGCCGCCGCGCGCGTGCGCATCGGCGCCACGTCCCGGCCGGCGGACATCCAGGAACTCGAAGCGGAAGTTGCCCAGCTCAAGCGCGAGCAGGACTACGCGTCGTCGCGCAAGCGCTTCGATGAGGCCAAGACATTCGAGGAACGCATCAACGACAAGCAGAAACAGCTCGATGAGCAGATGGAATCATGGCAGCGTAAAACCGGCACAGAAACACTGGAAGTTACGGTAGCGTCCGTCGCAGAGGTCGTCTCGCGCCTTACCGGTATTCCTGTTGCCGAGCTCACGCAGGAGGAACTTCAAAAACTTCTGAAGATGGAAGACAAGTTGCGAGAGCGCGTGGTCGGTCAGGACGACGCGGTCGTGGCGGTGAGCGATGCCGTTCGCCTGTCACGCGCGGGCCTGGGTCAGGAGCACCGCCCCATTGCAACGTTCCTTTTTCTCGGGCCGACGGGGGTCGGCAAAACCGAGCTCGCAAAGGCGCTTGCGGAGAGCGTTTTTGGGGACGAGCAGGCAATTATCCGTATCGACATGAGCGAATATATGGAGCGCCATGCCGTCGCCCGGCTTATCGGCGCTCCGCCTGGGTACGTGGGTTACGACGAGGGCGGACAGCTCACCGAGCGCGTGCGGCGGCGCCCGTATAGCGTAATCCTCCTCGACGAGATTGAGAAAGCACACCCCGATGTCTACAACGTCCTTCTGCAGGTGTTCGACGACGGTCGTCTCACCGACGGCAAGGGCCGCGTGGTCGATTTCAGCAACACGATCATCATCGCGACGAGTAATTTGGGCGCCTCGATCATCATGGATAACCTCGAGCAGCCAGAGGCGCAGCGCAAGGGCGAAAAGGAGGTGCGCGGGGAGCTGATGAAGGTGCTCAAGGGCCACTTCCGTCCAGAGTTCCTCAACCGGATCGACGATATCATCGTGTTCCATTCCCTTTCAAAGGAGAATATTCGCGCGATCGTACAGATTCAGATCGATCGCGTAGTTCGCACTGCAGCCGCACAGGACATCACGCTCAAGGTGAGCGAGTCGCTGGTGGACCACCTGGTCAATGTCGGCTATCAACCGGAATTCGGCGCACGCGAACTGAAACGGCAAATCCGCCAGGAAGTGGAAACACGCCTTGCAAGGGAAATACTCGGCGACACGCTCAAATCCGGCGATAGCGTGGCAATTGACTACGACAAAGAAAGCGAGGAAGTGAAATTTAACAAGCTCGAGCCGGCAGCCACGTCTGAGCCGCAGATAGGCAATGGCGCTGAGTCTAAAGAAGACGCAGACAAGGCCGCACCTTCGACCGGAGCCGCCTCCGGCAAGGGGCGCAAAAAGCGTAGCGACAAAGAGTCGGGGCGGAACGCCAGCTAAATAGTCAGGAATGAAGTGGCGCCCGGTAGTTAAACCGTTAATTCTTTAACCTCCGGCGCCCATTCTCAAATTTTTCTACGGTATTGAACGACATCGGGCGATGGACAGACCCCCACGGGAACCATTCGTATTGGTGCTCCCCATTGTTTCGGCGAAGTGCTGCTGCCCTCCGCGCTGGGATTCGTGCACGAAGCCCATCCGCAACTGGACATTGACCTCGCGTTAAATGACAGGGTCGTCGAACTCTACACCGAAGGGATCGACATCTCGTTTCGCCAGGGTCCGGTGGGTGACAGTACATTCCATGCGTTCCGTCTGGGTCACGTGGAACGAACTCTTGTCGCCTCGCCGGATTATCTCGCCGGGCATCCGCCGATAGGGGAACCCTCCGACCTGACCGGGCACGCGTTCATCCGCATCAAGTCGATGTTCGGCACCGATCACCTACCGCTTGCCGACGAGTTCGCAAAGCGCGATAACGTCGCGATCCGTACCACCATTACGACGAACCACTGGAGGGCGATGTATCAGATGATCAGGAACGGGATGGGGATCGGAGTCGTCGAGACCTTTGCGTGTGTCGACGCGCTCGCCAGCGGAGAACTCGTGCCGCTATTGCCTCAGTATTGTGTCCCGCCCCAGGAACTGCATCTGCTGATTCGGGCGCAAAGACCGATTCCTACGCGCGTGCATACGGTCGCCGAGATCATGAAACAGTGCGTGCCCGATCTGCTCCGCACACTGACCGTGAAAATCTGCCCTGACCGCGAACCATACCGCGCCGGCTAGGCATGATCCATGCCGGAATACAGCGAGTTCGCTTTGGTGGTTCTCACTCGGGCTCCGGCAGACTCGCCAGTACAGCCTTTCGGATATGCCCAATGGAAAGCGCTACCGAATTTCGCTCAAACGCGAAGGCGGACGCGGAACAATTCCGCCGGGGTTTGTTTCGTGTCTGCTGGCCTACTGCGAGGAATGCAGTCTGCTCATACCCCGAGTTCCTGGAACGCATGCCCGTTCGCCTCCAGGTTCTTCAGCGTTTCAGCATCGAGCTCGCTTTGCCAGATGTGACCGGAAAACTGCCACTCTTTTGGGTCGGCAAGATCCGGCAAACCCATGCCTTTGCGCACATAAAGTCCTAGCGTCGGCTTGGCGAGATTGATATAGAAGTCGAACTCCTGCTGCTGTTGCGGTGCGGGGGTCGTTGCGGGTTGCTGCGGTTCCATGAGTCCTCCTCCTGGCGGTGTTGCGAGCACGCCGTGATGCGCATCCCTATTCTTTCCCGACCTGGGTCAGCCATCGTTTTCACAAAGACGAGGATACATCTTTCGGGCGCAGCATACGCCGTTGGATGAGTAGCTTTCATGTCGATTGCAGGCTTTGCGGACCTCTTAAAGAATCGATGAGCAATGCATCGATACAATAAGATACGTATTCCTATCTAAACCGTAGGAATATACCCTCGCGTCGCCCCGACGTCCCCCCCGCGGTGCATGGCCGGGTACGATTTTCACCAGAGAAAGCTTTGACACACGAGCCTCAGCAGAAGCTCCAGTCGGAAGCGCAACGCCACGCTCAAGCAGCGGCGGCCTCCCTCCCCGGAGCGAGGCCGCCGTACATCCGCTCGCACAGTCCAACGCTTGCACCGAGCTTCCTCGACAGTTCCGATGCGGCGCGCAGCATCACTGTCGCGATGTCCCCCGACGTACGCGCGGCGTCGAGCCGCGACGCCGGTCCGGAGAGCGTGAGCGCAGCCATGAACTTGTCGCCGGACCCGAAGATGGGTGCCGCGAATGCAGCCGTATGGAGATCGCGCGCCCCCGACGTGAAAAGCGGCAGCTCAGGCGTCGTGTCGAATATCGCTTCGCCTAGCCCCCAGAATCTCAAGACCTGACCGATCGCCGTATCGTCGAGCGCGAACACGGTGCCGGGCAGCCGCGTTTCGCGCAGACCTTCGGATGGCTCCGCGCGGAACAGGCAAAGGCGCTGCGAGTGATCGATGACGTAGTACGACGCACTCTCCTTCGTCGACGTCGCGAGCGCATGAAGTGCCGGCTCGACCACCGACGAAAGATGGAACGACTGCTCATAGAGCTTGCCGAGATACAGCACGCGCGGCCCCAGCGAATACGAGCCGCTGTCCGAGCGGATCACGTAGTTCATGCGCTCTAGCGAATTCATCAGGCGATAAACAGTCGTCTTATGCATGCCCGATGCTTGCGACAGCGCCGCGAGCGACAGCGACTCGGCACCCGGCTTGAAGATGTCGAGTAGCGAAAGCGCCTTCTCGACAGACTGCACCCCTTCGTTTCCCATCGTCCCCTCTCCAGTTTCTGTTGCTCGATTGTACATCGTACAACATTCTGCCCTGATGTTTTACCATGTACAACTGTGTTGTACATCGCGGAGGGTAAACGAGGATGGCAGGTGCGCCTTACGCACCGTTATAGTGATTTCACCTTGTACAACAGTGTTGTACTACGTACAACGCAATCGAAGAGGTTGATTACCATGAGCGCATCTCCCAGCATCACGCCCGCCATCGTTCGCGACATCACGCGCGTCTCGCCCGAACTCGTCAAAGCCGCGTCGCAATTCCAGGCGGCCATTCTCGCCGACGTCGCGGGACGTCGCGGCACGCTGCATGGCCGCGTCAAGCCGGTCGCTCCCGGCATGAAGGTCGCGGGCCCCGCGGTCACAGTGGAGGTTCGTCAGGGCGACAACCTTGCCATTCACGCCGCGCTCGCCATCGCCAAGCCGGGCGACGTGATTGTCGTTGACGGCAAGGGCGACCTGTCGTGCGCGCTCATCGGCGAAATCATGACGACACAGGCCCACGAAAGCGGCCTCGGCGGCCTCGTCCTCGACGCCGCGGTGCGCGACTCTGCCGAACTGGCGAAGAACGGCTTTCCCGTGTTCGCCGCTGGCCTCAACCCGTGCGGCCCGACCAAAAGCGTGGCAGGCCGCGTCAATTTCCAGATTTCCGCGGGCGGCGCGACGATCAACCCCGGCGATCTCATCGTCGGCGATGCCGATGGCGTCGTCGTGATTCCGCGCGAGGACGTCGAGCGCATTCTCGTACTGGCGCAACAGAAGGTCGACGCGGAAACCGCGCGTATCGCCGCCATCCGCAAGCGCGAGGCGCTGCGCCCGGCGTGGCTCGACAAGGAACTGCGCGCAGCGGGCATGCTCGCCGAAGGCGAGGTCCTGTAATGAACGCTTCGACGCAAAAGCCGGCCCTTATCGTCACCGGCGCCGATCTCGCAGCGGAAGCGCTCGAGATGCTGGGCGACTTCGAGGTTGTATTCGCGGGCCGTCAACCGACAGAGGGCGACCTTGTTGCGCTCTGTGCCTTGCACAAGCCCGCTGCCATCATCGTCCGCTACGGGAAGATCAACGCGCGCGTCATGGACGCCTGCGGTGGCAACCTGCGGGTCATCTCCAAACACGGGAGCGGCATCGACGTCATCGACCAGACCGCGGCCGCTGAACGAGGGATCGCCGTGCGCGCCGCCGTTGGAGCCAACGCGGCGGCGGTTGCCGAACACACCTGGGCGCTCATTCTCGCCTGCGCGAACTCGGTGCCGCAGCTCGACGGACGCATGCGTGCGGGCCATTGGGACAAGTCCACGCACAAGTCTCTCGAACTTGCTGGTCGCACCATCGGCCTCATCGGGCTTGGCGCAATCGGGCGGCGTGTAGCGGCAGCCGCAACGGCATTCGACATGCGTGTGCTCGCGTTCGACCCGTACGCGAAGGAAGCACCCGCCGGCGTTGCGCTCGTCAGCCTCGACGAACTCTTCTCCTCTTCCGACATCGTATCGCTGCACTGCCCGCTAACCGACGAGAACCGCAAGATGATCAATGCGCAAGCACTCGGCAAGTTCAAGGCGCGCGCGATTCTGGTCAACACGGCGCGTGGCGGCTTGATCGACGAAGCCGCGCTCGCCGAGGCGCTCTCGAGCGGCAAGCTGCTCGCGGCCGGCCTCGACAGTTTCGATGTCGAACCGATGCCCTCGCCCCATGTGTTCCAGGGCATCGCGAACGTCATTCTGTCGCCGCATATCGGCGGCGTCAGCGACGCAGCGTACGTGAACATGGGTAAGGGTGCGGCGGCGAATGTGATCGCCGTATTCGAAGAGCATGCGCGTAGCGCTTTGCAGTCCTGATCGAAAATGCAGGTTCGATATGTTCTATCTCAAGCAGCCGGAAGTCCGCCAGGCGGACGTGTTCACCCGCATGCCGGAGCACTTGCGCAAAGCAGGCGTGCAAACGGATTGGTCCAGAGCGAATCGCGGCGGGCAGCCGACCGACTCATTCCTTGAAGGTCCGGTCTGGAGCCCGTCCGGCCATCTCTATGTGACCGACATCCCGCACGGCCGTGTGTTCCGTATCTCCGCCGCCGGCAAGTGGGAGCTCGTCGTCGAATACGACGGCGAGCCGAACGGCATGAAGCTCGTCGATGACGGCCACCTGCTCATCACGGATTACCGCAACGGCCTGATGCTGCTGGATATCGAACGCGGCGAAGTCACGCCATATCTTGAGCGGCGCAACACGGAACGCTTTCGCGGCGTCAACGACCTCACGTTCGACTCGAAGGGCAACCTGTATTTCACGGACCAGGGCCAGACGGGCCTACACGACCCGACCGGGCGCGTCTACCGGCTCACGCCCGAGGGCAGGCTGGACATGCTGCTCGGCAACTGCCCGAGCCCGAACGGACTCGTGCTTTCGCCCGACGAAAAGGTGCTCTACGTGGCGATGACCCGCGGCAACTGCGTATGGCGCGCGCCGCTTCAGGCCGATGGCTCGGTGAGCAAGGTCGGCCAGTTCTTCACGTCGTATGGCCCGAGCGGCCCGGATGGCCTGACCATCGATAGCGCGGGAAGGCTCTTCGTCGCCAATCCGGGGCTGGGTCGCGCGTGGGTGCTGAATCACCTCGCAGAGCCCGAACTGATCTTGACCAGCCCTGCGGGCGCTTCGCTGACGAACCTGTGCTTCGGCGGCCCGGATATGAAGACACTTTTCATGACCGAATCTGTCTCCGGCACCGTGCTGAAGGCCGAGCTGGACATCGCCGGGCCCCTTCCCAAACAGGCAAAAACGCCAAACCAGGCGACCTGAAGAAAATTGCCGGCAGCGCGCAAACGCCAGCCGGCTTCGAGACAGCAAGTTGCATCGAGCAAAGAGCAACTGAGGAGCGCACATGCAGTTCTCCCAATCCCTCCGCGAGGCGGTTTCGTCTACGGACAATAAGGATGCCGAATCGACTCCTGCGTCGATGTCGGCCGCACAGCACGCTGAAAGCGAGCGCACGCTTGCGCGCGCGTTCCGGCGCATTCTGCCGTTCATTTTCGCGTGCTATGTGATCAGCTATCTGGACCGCACCAATGTCGGGTTTGCGGCGCTGACGATGAACAAGGATCTCGGCCTGACCGCGCAGCAATTCGGCGTGGGTGCGGGGCTCTTCTTCATCGGCTATTTCCTCTTCGAGATTCCGAGCAATCTGATCATGCAGAAAGTGGGCGCGCGTATCTGGATCGCGCGCATCATGATCACGTGGGGCTTGATCTCGATGGCGACGGCCTTCGTTGTCGAGCCGAAAAGCTTCGCCGCCGCGCGCTTTCTGCTCGGCATCGCCGAAGCCGGCTTCACGCCGGGCATCTACCTGTATTTCACGCAATGGTTCCCGGGCAAGTGGCGCGCGAAAGTCACAGCGGCCTTTCTCGTCGGCATTCCCGTTGCGAACATGATCGGCTCGCCCGTATCCGGAGCGCTGCTACAGCTCGGCGGCCTGCACGGGTTGCGCAGCTGGCAATGGTTGCTGCTCATGGAGGGGCTGCCCGCGATTGCGCTCGGTATCGCTTGCCTCTTCATCCTCGCAGACCGCCCCGAAAAGGCCCGCTGGCTGAGCCGCGAGGAAAAGGACGTGCTCGCGCATCGCCTCGCGCTCGAACAGCGCAGTATCGCCGGCAAACACGGCTCCAGCCTGCGCGACGCCATGACGAACTGGCGCGTGTTCGTGCTCGCCTTGATCAACTTCTGCGGCATTGTCGGTTCGATCGGCGTGGGCCTGTGGATGCCGCAGATCATCAAGCAGTTCGGCGTCGGCCACGCAACGGTGGGCTGGCTCGCAGCCATTCCCTATGCGCTCGGCGCCGTCGCGATGCTCTGGTGGGCTCGCCTCGCGAACCGTGCCGCACATCGCATTCCCTACGTGGCCGGTGCGCTCGTCATCGCGGCCGCCGCGCTCGCGATCAGCGCGATGCTCGACACGCCCCTCCTCAAGCTCGTCGCGCTGTGCGTGACCGTGAGCGGCATCCTGGCGTTTCAGGCGACCTACTGGGCGATTCCCTCCGGCTTCCTCACCGGCCGCGCCGCCGCGGGCGGCATCGCGCTGATCGTTTCGATCGGCAATCTCGGCGGCTTCGTCGGACCGTCGATGATCGGCGCCATCAAGGATATGTCCGGCGGCTTCACCGTGCCGCTACTCGCCGTGGCCGCCGTGCTGCTGCTCGGCGCGCTGACGATCGCATGGCTTGGCGACCCCGGCGCGGGCGTCGGAGAAGAGCCGAACGCCTGAATCAATTTTTCGCTTTTTCGTTGTCCGCTTCTCGCCAAAATCCGCACGCACTCAAACCAACAACCGGAGACACCATGCAGGAACACAAGACCTACACGACGCACGCCTTCACGCGCACTTCGCCGCGAGCTTTCGCGGCGACGGCAACGGCCGCGGCAGCAACGGCGGCATTCGCCCTCGCGCCGCACGCCGCTCACGCCCAAAGCAGCGTGACGCTCTATGGCATCGTCGATGTGGGCATCGAGCACATCAACAACACGCCAGGCGGCGGCGCGACCACGCGCGAAGTGTCGGGCAATCTCTCAGGTTCGCGCTGGGGCCTCAAAGGCGTAGAAGATCTCGGCGGCGGCATGAAGGCTATCTTCACGCTCGAAAACGGCTTCAACGTCAACGACGGCACGAGCGCGCAGTCGACCAAGGGCTTGGGCGCGAACGCGGCGACCACCTCGCGCCTGTTCGGCCGCCAGGCGTGGGTGGGCCTCACGTGGCATGGCCAGCAGATCACCTTCGGCCGCCAGAATTCGGTGCTCTACGATCAGGCCGTCGTGTTCGATCCGATGGGTGCATCCTCACGCTACTCCACGCTCTCCATCGACTACGCGACGGCGGGCCGCGTGGACAATTCCGCGAAGTACGTGGGCGCCTTCGGCCCCGTGAGTGTCGCTGCGATGTACAGCACGCGCTACGACACCGGCTACGGTAGCGAAGTGCCCGGCGCGCAACTCACGGGCCGCTACTTCGGCGGCTCGCTCACCTACGCGGGCGGACCGCTCGCCGCCAGCCTCTCGTACGAGCAGCGCAACAGCAACACGGTCGCGACCAACACTGCCACGGAGCGCCGCGCCACCGCCGCCGCAACCTGGCTCGTCGGCAGCTTCAAGGCGTTCGCGGGCTATCGCTACCTGCAGGCGTCGCGCGCCTTCCTGCCCGCGAATGCGATCGGCGCCGCCAACGGCTCGCAGTCGGGTGCGGCCAATCTCTGGTGGGCCGGCGCGAACTACGCGTTCACGCCCGCCTTCTTCGTGACGGCGGCCGCCTATTACCAGGACGTGCACGGCAGCAGCGCCGATCCGTGGATGTCCGTGCTGAGCGCCGACTATCTGCTCTCCAGGAGCACCGATATCTATGCCACCGCTGCGTTCGCACGCAACAAAGGCGGCTCCGCGCTCGGTGTGAACGGCTACGGCACGGTCGCGGCGAATTACGACCAGACCGGCTTCGTGGTCGGCATGCGCAAAAAGTTCTGAGCAAGAAAACCATGCAGATCGTCCACGCCCCGCATCTTCCAGTTCGCGACGCCTGGCTCGCGTTGCATCGCGAAGACGCGCTGCTGCCGGAGCTTCCCATCGTCGATGCGCATCATCACCTCTGGGACCGGCAGACAGGCCGCTATCTCGCCGACGAGTTCCGGCAAGACATGGCAGCCGGGCATCGCATTGTATCGACGGTGTTCGTGCAGTGCCGCTCGATGCTGCGAACCGACGGCCCGGATGCCATGAAGCCCGTGGGCGAGGTCGAGTTCGCCAATGGCGTCGCCGCGATGTTCGCGAGCGGGACGTATGGCGCGATGCGCTGCTGCGAAGCCATTGTCGCCGGTGCGGATCTTGCGCTGGGGCATGACGTCGATGCAGTCATCGAGGCGATGCTCGAGGTCTCCGGGGGCAGATTGCGCGGCATCCGCAACCCGTTGGCGTGGCACGCGGACGAACGGGTTCGCTCGAGCCCGGTGACACCGCCGCGCGATCTCATGCAGAACGCGGCGTTCATCGACGGCGTGCGCACGCTGGGCCGGTACGGACTCTCGCTCGATGTCTGGGTCTATCACACCCAGCTCGACGCGCTGCTCGAACTGGCGCGCCTCGTCCCGGACGTCACCATCGTCATCGACCACTTCGGCGGCCCGGTCGGCGTCGGTATTCACGCCGGCCAAACGACGCAGACGAGAGCGGCGTGGTCGGCATCGCTGCGGCGTCTCGCCGCCCTGCCGAACACACGGCTCAAGCTCGGCGGCGCCGGAATGCCCGTGTTCGGCTTCGACTTCGCCCAGGCCGAGCGTCCTCCTGCTTCGGAAACGCTCGCAGCCGCGTGGAAACCGTACTTCGACGTCTGCATGGAGCTATTTGGCGCCGAGCGCTGCATGTTCGAAAGCAACTTCCCCGTCGACAAGGGCATGTTCAGCTACACCGTCCTTTGGAACGCCTTCAAGCGACTCGCCGCCAGCGGATCGATGACGGAGAGGTCGGCGCTTTTCAGCCGCACCGCTACAACGACATACGGCCTCACGGTACCAGGAGACGAGTAAATGAAAGTGAACACCCCTATCGCCGGTGGGGCGCCCGCGAGTACGAAGCGCGCCGGCATCCGCTCCGTGACTGCGCCTGAGTGGCGGGCGCTGTCTCTCGCGGGACTCGGCTGGACGTTCGAGAGTTACGACTCCTTCCTGCTCTCGCTCCTGCTGCCGACACTCGCCTTGCAGTTTGGCCTCACGAAACCCCAACTCGCCGTGTTCACGAGCATCACGGCCGCCGGTCAGATCATTGGCGGCATCCTCTTTGGCTATGTGTCGGATCGAATTGGCCGCGTGCGCACCGCGCTGCTCTGCATCGGCATCTATTCCCTCTTTTCGGGCCTGCTCGCAGTCGTGCCGAACGAGCACTGGTTCGCCGTCACGCGGCTGTGCGGCGCGCTCGGCATGGGCGGCATGTGGACCGCCGGCGCGGCGCTGGTGGCGGAGACCTGGCACGCGAGCCGGCGCGGCAAGGGCGGCGCGCTCATGCAGATGGGGCTTCCCATTGGCGCGATCATCGCGATCAGCATCGCGGGCATCGTGACCGAACTGAATGGCGGATTGGGCGGTCAGGGCTGGCGCACGCTGTTCCTCATCGGCGCCGCGCCGTTCTTCATCCTCTTCTGGGTTGCGCGCAAAACTCCGGAATCTCCGATCTGGCTCGAGCGCAAGGCATCCGCACAGCGGGCCGCCGCCAGCCGGAACGCGCCGCGCGCACAGCTCAACGTCCGTGGCTTGCTCACAGCTTTCTTCTTCATCTTCTTTCTCCAGTACCTCTACTGGGGCGTGTTCACCTGGACGCCGACCTTCCTCGTCACGGTCAAGCACTTTGATTTCGCACACAGCCTGAAATTCGTGCTCGCACTGCAGTTCGGCGCCATCGCAGGCTTCCTGCTTTTCTCGGCGCTGGTCGACAAACTCGGGCGTCGCCCGATGTTCATCGCGTATCTCCTCGTGGGGGCGGTGGCGGTCGGCGTGTACATCGGCTCGGCGGAGCCGTTGTTGATTCTGTGCGCGATCTTTCTCACGGGGTTCGGCGTCAACGGCATCTTCGCGGGCGCCGGTCCGTTCCTCGCGGAAGTGATTGGTGACACCGCTTCGCGCGGCTTCCTCATGGGCCTCGCCTACAACGGCGGGCGTCTCGGCGGCTTTATCGCGCCTCTCATCATCGGCTCGCTCGCCACCACGCCCAGTGGTTTCGTCGAGGGACTCGCGACGACGATTGTTGCCTTCGCAGCCGCTGCGGTCGTCGTTCTGTTTGCACCTGAAACGCGTGGGAAGACGCTCGCATGAATACGGCGGCACGTCAAAGTGCGTTTTACGACCGGCTCTTCCCGGCGCTCGCGGAGCCCGCGCTGCGTCGCTACGCATGCGGGCAGGTGCTTTCCGTACTCGGCAGCTGGACCCAGAACATCACGCTGAACCTGCTCGTCTATCATCTCTCGGGCAAGGCCTCCGTCTTTGCACTCCTGAATTTCCTGCTCTACGGACCTCAGCTGATCGTCGCACCCGTGGCCGGCTCGCGCATCCGCGCCGCGAATGCACGCCGCGCCACGCTCTGCGTACTTGCCACGTCATTGACGCTGACGTCGATCCTGCTCGTTCTGTGGTTGGCTGGCGCACTCGGCGTGAAGCTCATCCTCCTGCTCGCGCTGGCGATTGGCATTTCGAGCGCAATCGAGACGCCGGCGCGGCAGCTCCTGCTCGTCAACAGTCTGCGCAATCCTTTGCTGACGTCCAACGCGGTCGCCATGAACACGATGGTCTACAACGTCGGACGCATGGTGGGTCCGAGCATCGCCGGGTTCGTCTATCCGCTGCTGGGGCCGGCGGCGGCTTTCGCGATGTACGGGTGCGCGTTGTGCGTGATGGCGATGTGCGTGCGTTCGATCCACCCCGCCAATCTTTCGGCCCGTTCGCGCGCGGACGGAGGCGGACTCCGGAATGCCGTGGGCTACGTCCTCTCGGATATGTTTTCCGCTCGCTACCTTCCGACGCTTGCCTGCATGGGCCTTTTCGCTGCGAGCTATCAGACGCTGGTGCCGCTGCTTGCCGACCACGCCTTTCATAACGCGGCGCGCTATACGGGCATTTTCTTCGCCGCTGCGGGCGGCGGCTCGCTCACTGCTGCGATTCTGCTCTCGTCCGCGTGGGGGCCACGTGCAACCAGGAAGCTGCTCGCTTTCGCACCGTGGCTCGCTGTCACCGCGCTTTTCACGCTGGCGTTCACCAACGATGCCAGCCTTTCCGTGCCCGCTTTCTGCGTGCTCGGCTTCAGCCTCACGTTTTCAGCAACCTCTACAAACGCCACCATCCAGCAGCGGTGCCCGGACCACGTTCGCGGCGGACTCGTCGGCATGTACGGCATGGCCTACAACGGCACGATGCCGTTCGGCTATCTGCTCGTCGGTACCGTGTCCGAAGCGTTGGGCGTGCGTTCGACTTTCACGGCGATGGCGATCGTGCTCGCATCGAGTGTCGTCGCCATTACCGCCCTGCACCATTTCAAGCAACGCCGCACAGGCGCACAATAAACGCATTGGAGACGCGTATGAACATTTCCAGCACTGATTTCGCAACCGAAGTGGAGACCCGGACCATCAAGAAAGTCGTCCTGCGTCTCGTCCCCTTCCTCACGCTCTGTTACCTGCTCGCATTCATCGACAGAGGCAACGTCGGCATGGCTTCGTTGCAGATGAACAATGACATCGGTCTGTCTGCACAGGTATTCGGATTTGGCAGCAGCCTGTTTTTTGTCTCGTATTTCATCTGCGAAGTGCCGAGCAACCTCGCGCTCCAGAAGTTTGGTGCGCGTGTGTGGCTTGCGCGCATCATGATTACATGGGGCCTTGTTTCCGCCGGCACCGCGCTGGTTCGCTCGCCGTCGAGCTTCTACGTGCTGCGCTTTCTCCTCGGTGCCGCAGAGGCCGGCTTCTTCCCTGGCGTGCTCCTTTACCTGTCGTACTGGATTCCGGCGAAGTATCGTGCGCGCATCATCGCGACTTTCATGGTCGCCATCCCGGCGGCAAGCTTTATCGGCTCGCCGATTTCCGCCGTATTGCTGCATATGGACGGATTCGCGGGCATTCGCGGGTGGCAGTGGCTGTTCATCCTTGAAGGCATCCCGACGGTCATTCTCGGCTTGATCTGCCTGAAACTGCTTACCGACAAGCCGACGCAAGCGACCTGGCTGAAGGATGATGAGCGCGAATGGCTCACGGCAGCGCTCTCGCAGGAAAAACGGGAACCCAAAAAAGTCGCTCAGATGTCCCTCGCGAAACTGTTCTGCAACCGCTACGTCCTCTGCCTCGCGCTCGTCGATGTATGCGCGTCGGGTGCGGGGAGCACGCTCTCGGTATGGCAGCCACAGTTGCTGAAGTCATTCGGGCTGACGGTCATGCAGACCGGCCTCCTCAATGCGGTTCCGTACGCGCTTTCCTCCGTCCTGATGGTCTATTGGGGACGTAGCTCCGACCGCCGCCAGGAGCGACGCTGGCACACTGTCATCCCCATGCTGCTGATCGGCCTCGGCCTCTTCGGCACGTCGCTGAGCGGCTCGCTCGGGCCAACCATCGTCATGCTCTGCGCGGTTCTCGTCGGCGCGTACGCCTTCAAGGGACCGTTCTGGGCACTGGCCTCCAGCATGCTTTCGAACGGCACGGCCGCAGCTGGACTGGCCACCATCAACGCCATCGCCAACCTGTTGGGCGGCGGCCTTATGGTCAACGTCTATGGATGGGTGAAGGGCGCAACGGGAAACTACGCGCTCGCGCTGATGCCGCTCGGCGCGCTCACCCTCGTCAGCGTCATCACGCTCGTGTTGCTCACGCGCCCCGGCTCGGGCAAGCAACTCCACAAGAACAAAGTCGAAATCGCCTGAGATGCAGACCAATCGCAGAAAGTTTCTCGCCGCGATCGGCGCGGCTGGAATTACGGCCAGCATGCGCGCGTTCGGCGCTGAAGAAGAAGTCTGGTCGACGGGTGTCAATCCGCCGTCGTTCAAAATGCCGGCAGGTGCTATTGATTGCCACATGCACATCTACGACGACCGCTTCCCCGTTGCGCCTGGCACTTCGCTTCGGCCGCCAAATGCGACAGTCGAGCAGTATCGACGCCTGCAGAAGCGCCTCGGCATTCATCGCAACGTTGTCGTTACACCGTCGACTTACGGAACCGACAACCGCTGTCTCATCGACGCACTTCGGCAGTTCGACGGCAACGCGCGCGGCGTAGCCGTCGTCGACACATCGGTGACCCGCGAGCAACTCGATGAAATGAATACGGCAGGCGTGCGGGCCATCCGCTTCAACCTGAGCTATCCAGGTGCCACGACCATCGACATGCTTGCGCCTCTCGCAGCGCGTATTGCGCCGCTGGGCTGGCACATCGAACTTGTCGTCCAGGGTGCCAGGCTGCCGGAACTCGCACCACGCCTGAACGCCTTGCCGTGCCCGCTGGTCATCGACCACATCGCGCACATCCCGCAACCGGACGGCCTCGGCTCGGAGGCAATGAAGGCCGCGCAGCGCCTCGTCGACAACGGGAAAACGTGGGTCACGCTCTCCGGACCATACGTGGATACAAAAGCCGGCGCTCCCGCCTATGCAGATGTGGCGCCGGTCGCCAAGGCCTTCATTGCGATGGCGCCCGACAGGATGCTGTGGGGAACCGACTGGCCGCATCCTACGGAAAAAGCGCGCAAGCCGGACGATGCCTTGCTGGTCGACGTCATGGCTTCGTGGATAGGACGAGCGGACTGGCGGGAGAAGATCTTCGTCGAGAACCCGGAGAGGCTTTATGGATTCGTGGGCGCAGAGTGAGCGAAACAAATGGTTGTGGGGGTGTACTGAGGCGGAACGGCCACGTCCGCCGCACGCTTTTTCGCGAAACATTGGGCGCTTTCCTCTGTCGATCGCGCACTGAGATTGCCCGGTTTGATGGACAGATTTGCAGTCGGCGATCTGCGGAAGCATCGTGGCGTCCAATACCTGGTTCCCCTCACCTCTACCAAACCGGAAACACGACGTCTGGTTGCGGCGTAAATTCAATGCCCGAGTCGGGGCAGGATACGCGTCCCCTGACGGCAACCCGCTGTTTCAGATACGGCAGCAGGAGCGTGGGGGATGGTTCGCCCCCCTCTCCAAGAAGGATGTCGGACACCACCTTGTGGTTGCAGGGCGAGGTGGAGGGGCGATCCAGCATGATTGTCGTATAGTCACCCGGCGCATACTCCCCGCTGCCACGCTGGACAGTCCCGGTGATCCAGATGTCGTGTTGCAGGGGCAACGTCGGCAGCGGCGGGCTGGCTGACATGGCGTTCTCTGACCATAACCCGGCAATCACAATTGCCGGGACCAAGGCACACAATCGTCTGTTCATGGTGCAAGCCTCTTGACGTCCAGTGACGCTCCCCTGCATGTGACGTTTTCTTTTCACTTCCCTGAAGCATGCCGCCGTGCGTACGTGCCTCACGACGAGCGTGTGCATACGGATCTCCAGTCCGTTGCGTATCTCGACTCTCAGCCGTTCCATTGAAGCACTCCCCTTCGCGCGGGTACCGGTATCGCACCCTCCATGCGGTGCTCGCGCGAAAACCGCTCCGAACGCGGCGCTGAACGCTTCGTGGGACGGCACCGAGTGCACGGCGCGAACGACGGCATACCGTCGTGGCAAACGGTGCCCGCGGGGCAACCGCCCTGCCAACGGCGGCACAGGCTCGACGTGAACTGGTGAAACGTCAGCTACCCGGCGGCGATGCGCTCCGACAGCGTGCGCCGGGCACGCTGCGCAACCGCCTGGAAAACGCCGGACACGGCGACGATCGTACGGGGGACGTGCCCGAACAACGTAGTCGAAGCCGGGCGGAAATGAAGGCAGCTCATCGTATTCTCCTTCGACGCAGCAAGGAAGAGAACGGGCTTGCGCGCTCCAGTTCGCCTGCCATGCTGCGGGGCAAACAAATCGAAACACGCAGCATGCAACCGATCCATCACCGGGCACACTGCCAGAGCTGGATATAAGTTAGTTTCACTGATGAAAATTTTCAAGGTGGCGCGATGGATCCCGCTCACCTGGACCCGACATCCCGGATTACCGGACGCTGAAAGCCGGCGTTGCCTGTCGGACGGATCGCGTCAGGATATGCGCCCGTGGCTCACGGAGGACACCACCTTTTCACGGTGGCGGGCCGGAGTGCAGCCGGGACCGGCTTGATAAAGGCAGTCGTCCCACTGCACCGGCCCCGGCATCGAAGGTGGCATCGCCGTAGGAAGCAGAATCCGGATGTGTGCCAGAGCAGCATGCGCCCGGATCTGGCGGCACAGCTCACACACCGGTCAGCGACATCGTCCAGTCCGTTATGATCAGATCGGTGGCTGGCGCAGGGCATGGTTGAGGGCCTCCACGCCATTGTGTGCGCAGTGCACGCCGTACCCGTTCGAGGGTGAACATGAGGCAGTAGGCGTCGGGCAGTTCAGGCGGGTCGTCGACAGGCAGGATAGAAGGTATTCTGCTGGTCGGTGGACTTGTTTCCGCCAAGCGGAGCAAATTGCGTTCCCGGCTGCCATCCTGGTCATTGTCCATTGACGGTGCGAGGAAACGATAATGTGTCCTCGCACGCAGGTCTTTCGAAATGGTGTCACGCATTGGTACGGATCATGACCGATTCTCAAACGGGAACTACCCTGCAGGCCCTCGCCGGATTTCTACGACGGGAACAGGCGCGCCTGACGGAAAGATGGATGCAGGCCGTCGCTGCCGATGCCGACCTCATCGAAGCCGACCGGCTGACGTGGGAGCAGCTGGCCGATCACCTGCCCGCTATCCTGAGCGGCATCTGCATCGCGCTCGAAGAGCAGGATCTCCAACCAGTCGAGCGGGCCATTGAACGCAATGCGAGGCAGCACGGGAACGTGCGCTGGCAGCAGGGGTACCGCGTTGATGAACTCGTGCGTGAACTGGAGCTGTTCCGGCAGGAACTGGCTGCCGCCGTCCGGGCATTCGCGGCGTCCGACGACACGTTCACACGCGACCACGAATCCCGCGCCCTGCATCTGATCGACGAGGCGCTCAGCTTTGTCACCCTGACATCGATCCGCGAGGTCATCGGCGAGCGTGACCGGACCATCGCCGAATACACGAGCCAGCTGGAGCGTGCTAACGAGGAACTGCGTGAGCAGCAACGCGAGGTCAGCGAACTGTACCGGTCGCGCATGCAGGTCACGCGCGGCCTCGTGCACGACCTGCGCAACTTTCTGAACGCCTTTTCGATCGACCTGCAACTGATTGCGCGCGTTCCGTCCCGAGCCGAGGCCGGACTTGCGCTCGCGACCCGGCAGGCGGAGGACATGAAGCAGCTGGTCGACGAAATGGTGGAATATTCGGTTGTCGTCGGCGACAGCAGCCAGATCTGCATCGAGCCGGTTGATCTGCCCATGCTGTTTGACGAACTGGTCACGAACGCCCGTCCAGCGATCGAAGGAAAAGGCCTGCGTCTGTCCGCCTCGCTTGAGGCCGGACTGGTCCGTGTGCAGTCCAACCGCATCAAGCTCAAGCAGGTTGCGCTGAACCTGCTGTCGAATGCAACGAAATATACCCGCGAGGGGGGAATCGAACTGGTCATCGCGAGATGCGGTGACGGCCGGTGGTTCATGCGCGTGGCCGATACCGGTGTCGGCATTGCGCCGTCAGATACGGAGCGCGTGTTCAGGGAGTTCGAGCGGGCCGCCAGCGACGACATCCCGGGCGCCGGCCTGGGTCTGGCGATCGTCAGGGAGCTGTGCCACGCACTCGAGGGCGAGATCCACTTCGAGTCCCGCGAGGGTCAAGGCACGACCTTCGAAATCCGCTTTCCGGTCGACCTGAAGCCGCGAGGCTGACGCGGCGCCCGCCCGGCTCGTGATCCGAACGGATGTAAGCAGGGTGAGCGCCTTTCGGTCAGTGTTCCCGGCGGGGTCGATATCGCGGATCCAGCCCGACCTGCTCCGCAGGACGGCCTTCGGCCGACGCCTCACGTCCTTGTCGCGCCGGGGGCACACTCCGGCGGCTGCCACCGGCCCGTCTGCAGCCCTGTCACTGGATCGGCGGTGCGGTGCCCAGCTTTTCGGCCAGCATCCGCTCGTACACGCCGAAGTGGAGGTCCACTTCAGACTGATCGACTGCGGTAACGATCAGGGTGATCTGGTCCGGCAGGAGACCAAGCACGCCTGCGATAAACGTTTCGAGCTGCGGCGCGCATACCTTGTCCTTGGCGACGGTCGTCCCGATCGTGACTTCATAGTTTTTTTCCTGTCGGCAGACCACCTCCACCAGGCGCGCGCGGGCGCTCATGTTGTTGTCGACCGCAGTCCGGATGACGTCCACCGCCTTACGCATTGCTTCTGTCGGAAAACCTTTGGTCGAGCGCAGACGCACGCGGTGAGGGCCCAGGGTCAACCAGTCGGTATCGAATTCCATCGTGTCCTCCGCTTGCTACATGTTTCCGCCGCGATGATATGAGCTGGCAAAATTTTTTCAAGGTGCAACGCTGCTTTTGCTCCTTGAAATCCTCGCCAGAGTACCTATCTTAGGATTCGCTCAGGCAGACGCGCGGGTTTCCGCGTCCCGTGCGCTGCGTGTTTCGATTGTTTGCCAGACGCTGGCAGGCGAGCTGGAGCGCGTAGGCCGGTTCGCCTCCTTGCGTCGTTCAAGGAGAACTGCATCATGAGCGATCTCTATTCTGGATCCGGCCTCTTCAGCGAGTTCGACCGGCTGCAGCAGCAGATGGCGAGCCTTCTCGGTACTTTCCCCTCCAGTCTGCGGGCGAGCCGCTTCGGCACGTTCCCGCCCGTCAATATTGGCGCCACCGACGACTCGATCGAGATTGTCGCGTTTGCACCGGGCATCAATGCGGCGGAGCTCAACGTATCGATCGACAAGGGACTGCTGACCATCAGCGGTGAGCGCAAGCCGGCGCAACCGGATACCGGCGAGGACACACGCGTTTATGCGCAGGAGCGCTTCACTGGCGCGTTCCGGCGGGTCATCGAACTGCCGGAGAACGCGGACCCCGACAAGGTTCAGGCACGCTACGAGAACGGTTGCCTGTCGATCGCCATCGGCAAGCGCGAATCTTCGAAGCCTCGAGCCATCACAGTCCAGTAATCCAGGGAGCTGAAAATGAGCGATACCACCGAACTGAGCAGGCGCGACCCGTCAGCGGTCGCGCGCAGCGAAAGCCGGCCCTCCGCACGGCGGATGACGATTACTCCCGCTGTCGATATCTACGAGAACACCCAGGGCGTCACGTTGTGGGCGGACCTCCCCGGTGTTACCCGGGACAAGCTCGATGTGCGAGTCCATGACGGCAATCTCGCCATCGAGGCTGAGGCGGTTGTGCCGACACCGGCAAATCTGCGGCTGCAGCATGCTGAGGTTCGTGAGCCGCGCTTTGCGCGCACGTTCACGCTCTCCCCGGACTTCGATACCTCGAAGATCGAGGCGAGCCTGAAGGACGGCGTACTGAAGCTCACGATTCCGCGCCGCGACGAGGCGCGCCCGCGACGAATCGAAGTGCGGACGGGCTGAGGTCGGCGCGCGGGCAACAACGGCAGGAAGCACCGGGTGGCGGCTGCCTGGCTGCCACCCTCTGACAGCGGAGGCCCGTCGACGGCAGATAAACGGCGGCGCGGGAGGCAAGTAGAGCGGCAGTTGCACGGTATCGATCTGCTCCTGAAGCCTGTCGAAAAGGTCCATAAAGCCCCCGGTGACATGTTGCAGGGCCACTTGAAATTTCCGTTCCTTGCGCTATTTTATGCATCGCTCAGGCAGTCGCGATCAAGCGCTGCGTGTTTCGATTTGTTTGTCGGCGGGGTTTCCCACGGGCAGGCGGACTGGAGCGCGTGGTTCCGTTCGTCTTTCGTGCGCGGCCCCGGTTTCAGGGAGCCAGTCATGAGCGATCTTTTCTTCAGCACCGATCTGCTGGGCGAATTCGACCGCCTGCAACGGCAGATGGCCAGCGTCTTTGCGGGCTTGCCCGCGAGCCTGCGCGCCACGCGCAGCGAAACCTTTCCACCCGTCAACATCGGCAGCACCGACGACAGCCTCGAGATCGTCGCGTTCGCGCCAGGACTCGATCCCGCCGCCATCAACGTTTCGATCGACAAGGGGGTGCTTGCGATCAGTGGCGAGCGCAAGCCGCCCGGACCTGAAGCGGACGATCAGACCCGCGTCTACGCCACGGAACGCTTCATGGGGGCATTCCGGCGCGTGATCGAGCTGCCGCAGCACGCGGACCCCGACAAGGTCAGTGCGCGCTATGTGAACGGCTGCCTGACGGTGAGCGTCGGACGTTCCGAGGCGTCGAAGCCACGCGCCATCGCCGTCCAGTGAGCCCGGCGCAAATGGAGTACGTGAAAGCACGGAGGACATCATGAACGACAGCACTGAACTGGCCGCCCGTGAGTCGCGCACTGACGTTGCCTCGCGCGAGGGTGCGCAACCTGCGAAGCAGCTGACCCGGATCTCACCTGCGGTTGACATCTTCGAGGACAGCCGCGGCATCACGCTATATGCCGACCTGCCTGGTGTGCCGCGCGAAAAGCTCGACGTGCGCGTGCAGGACGGCAGTCTGAACATCGAGGGCGAGGCAGTGATTCCCGTTCCATCAGGACTGCGCCTGCAGCATGGCGAGGTGGTCCACCCGCACTTCAGGCGCGCCTTCACGCTCAGCCCCGATTTCGACGCCTCGCGCATCGACGCACAGTTGCGCGATGGCGTCCTGAAGCTCACCGTTCCTCGTCGTGAGAAGGCAAAGCCGCGACGCATTGAGGTGAACGTTGGCTAGGCGTATGCACAGGGGCAAGGCCGGTCATGCGGCGTGGACCGGGCGGCCCGCGCCGCGTGACCTGTCACGCGGAGGTATTTATGGACGACGTACGCAGCGAATGCTGGAGGGGCTTCGTGATCGAGACCCGCGCGTTTCCGGTTCGGCACTATGCGCTGCCTCATGCCGGCCGCGATACGTACGTGGCCGTCGTGCGCATCCGGCACGCGGAGCAGATGGTCGCGGACTGGCATCTGCCGCGCTACGCCCAGCACTGGGCAAGCGTGGACGAGGCGCATCGGGAGACGGTCGAGTACGCGATACGCGCCATCAACGCAGGCTGTCTGAACGACACGGGTTCGCCGGCGCGATTCCTCGCGTGAGCGCGCCGCGTTGCATGGTAGCGCAGCCCCTTTCCGGCTTGCACTACGTTTCGTTTTTCTGCAGGGGACCGCTGCTTTCGGGACCCTGCCTTACGGGAGAAGAAAATGCTCAGTCCACACGAATTTGCGACCCTGATGCTGGTTCGTCAGGCGCCGGACCAGCTCGACATGGACCGCGCCGAACTCGACGCGCTGCTCGAACGCCAGCTGGTCATGCTGGAACATTGCGCCGAGGGCGCACGCCGCGCATACCTGACCGGGAAGGGCCGAACGTTCCTCGACGCGCTTCACCCGGGCGACGCAGCCCGCCGAAGCCGGAAGACCGCCGGCAACGGCAGTGGGGAGAGGCCGGAGCCGTCCCTCGTGCCGGGCAGCCAACCGGCGGATATCGTGTTGCCGGGACATGCAGGCTGAATGGGTGTGCGATCACAACGCCTGGCTTGTCATCTCCGCGGTCGCGTGTGGGCGCGAGGTTACCGTGAAATTCTCCGGTAACCCCGGTGCGATACAGGTCGTCGTCGGGCGTCCAACCGATGGCCACCCGAGCGTGCAGGTCGGGGAATGACACGTGCTGCGCTTGACGGACTGGACGCGAATTCCGCGTGTCCGGTGATGTTTCGGAAATGATGCTCAGCTGGAGATGTCATATGCAAACGGACAAAGTCATCGAGTATCACGGCTGCGAGGTCCGGCCGGTGGTCACCGCCACCGGGAGTGGCCGTTACGCAGCCGCGGCCGTCGTCACCGACCGGGCGGGCGAAATACGCACGCTCGGTGTCGATGGAGATTTTGCCAACGCCCAGGAGGCACGCGATGAAGCGCTGGAGCTTGCCGTCGCGTGGATCCAGCAGCGCTCGGTCGTTTCAGACCGGTATGTCCGACGAACCTAGCCGCCAATCAGCAACTGCCGTCCGGACGCACGGTGAACAACGGCGGATTCGAGGGTCGATCCGAGTCCGGTTCGCCGTGCTTCCGGAACTGTTTGGGCACAAGCCACATCAAGGAAAAGAGAATGACAGATATTGCAGTCATCGATCCCGACGACGAAGACGCGCTTTATGAACGCATCCGGCTCCTGCTCTTTAGCGCTGACCTGCCGGTGCAGCGTCTGCAAGCCGACATCGACGATATCGGACGTTTCACCACGCCGGATGTGCGCTCACCGCATCTGCACCTGGTCGAGGCCATGCCGCCGCTTACGCCCGCTGCGGAAGCGATCGTGCGCGCCATGATCCGCGCATACGGCATGGAGCTGTTCGGGCGCGGCAGCGCGAATTCCGGGCTGCGTGCCTTGATCAAGGCTGGACCGGTCAAGTTTGGACAAACTGCCTTGATGCTGGGGCCTGACGCCCCCGTTCCGGTGCGTGCCCGTCCACTCGTCGAGGCGTTCAACCGAATTTTCGAGCGCTACCCCGAAAGCGGCTTCCCGCAGGCGCGATACTTTCTTTCGGCTATTGGGCTGCCAGTCGGCCGCGACATGAATTCGCGAGTGCGTCGCTCGCTCCAGCGCAACTAGCACAGGCGTCATACAGCCAAATATCCCGCGTCGGGAACTTCGCTTCATGTCATAGCGGTCACCGAAATCATCGGGCTGATGCGTCACTGGAAATCGATCAGCACGGAACTGGAGTGTATGCAGCGGAACGATTTTTGCTGGGCATAACGTTGCTCGCACCGCTTTGGTCTTTCGGCGGCCGGGGCCTCCGATGCGCAAGGGCGCAGGCGATCCATACCTCCGGTGTCATCGATGAAAACTACCGACGTATTGACGGCAGGATCGGGCGGCCATGCCGACCACTGCGTGCACTTCTATGAAGACGACGCGCCGCTGATCCGGCGCGTCGCGGACTTCGCGGAAGAAGGGCTGGACGCCGGCGGCAGCGCGATCCTGATTGCAACGGAGCCGCATCTTGCCGCGCTTCGGGCGCGCCTGAGCGGTCGCAGCATCCGCGGCGATCCTGAGGCCCGCGAGTCGTCACTCGTCATGCTCGACGCGCAGACGACGCTCTCAGGTCTGAGCGTTGACGGCTGGCCGGACGAGCGTCTGTTCGATTCGACGGTCGGTGCCATTGTCGCCCGCGCTGCGCAACGCAGCGGACCCGTGCACGCGTTTGGCGAGATGGTCGCGCTGTTGTCCGCGCAGGGCCGGCATGACGCAGCCCTGCGGCTCGAGCACCTGTGGAACGCGCTGGGCACCCGGTACCACTTCTCGCTGATGTGCGCCTACCCGCAACGCCTCTTTCCGACTGGCGAAGAAACTGGCGTTTTCCGGCACATCTGCGACGCCCATACGCGCGTGCTGCCAGACGACATTTTCACCGCCGATTCGCCAGCGGAGGCATTCCGGCACACTGCGCTCTGGCGGCAAAAAGCGGGCGCCCTGGAGGCGGAAATCCTGCGCCGGCAGCGCGCCGAGCGACAGCGTGACGGCATGCTGATGAATTCACCTGTCGCCTCCGCACTGCTCGTCGGTCCCGATCATTGCTTCCGCCTCGCGAATCTCGCCTACGCGGCGCTGGCGGGTCATGATGACGTCATCGGTTGCCGCTACGCCGACGTGTTTCCCGGGGATCATGAGATCGTACAGGCGTTGCGGCGCGCGTTCTCGCGCGGCGAGGCGGTCGTCATCGACGAACACCGCCGTCACGGAGCCGCTGGCGCTGGGCGCGTGTTCACCGTGCACATCAATCCGCTGCATCCGGAAAGCGGCCAGCCCGTCGACAGCCTGATCCTGACGGCCGTTGACGTTACGGAGCATGTGCGTACGCGTGAACGGCTGGAACGACTGCATGCGGAACGGGCCACGCTGGTCGCTGATCTCGAGCAGGCAGGTCGCGTCAAGGATGAATTCCTCGCCATGCTGGGTCACGAACTGCGCAACCCGCTGGCACCGATTGTCACCGCGCTGCAGCTGATGCGGCTGCGCGGAGAAACGGCAGTGGCCCGCGAGCATTTGATCGTCGAGCGCCAGGTGGACCACCTCGTCCGTCTGGTCGATGACCTGATGGATGTTTCCCGCATCACACGCGGCGACGTGGTGCTGAAAAAGGAAGCCGTCAATGTTCGGGAGGCGATCGCGAAGGCAGTAGAAATGGCAAGCCCGTTGCTCGAGCTGCGCGGGCACGCCCTCGAGGTCGATATCGGGAGCGACATGATCTGCGACGCAGATCCCGTGCGCTTCGCGCAAATCATCAGCAATCTGCTTACGAACGCGGCACGTTATACCGATGCGGCGGGCAAGATAAGCGTAAGAGCTTCATGCGACGGTCAACATGTCCAGATCCGCGTACGCGATAACGGCATGGGCATCGCACCGGACTCGCTCACGCAAATCTTCTTGCCGTTCTATCGCGGCAACGCAGCCGACGGACGCGGTGCAGGCGGACTGGGGCTCGGTCTGGCGCTCGTGAAAAATCTCGTCGAGCTGCACGGCGGCTCGGTGCGCGCGACGAGCGACGGGCCCGAATGCGGCAGCGAATTCACCGTCGAGCTGCCGCGCGGCAACGTCGAACCGCTGCCTGCCGATGCGAAGGGCGGTATGGCGACTGTGACGGCAGCCGCGGGGCGGCGGGTCCTCGTGGTCGACGATAATGAAGATGCGGCCCTTGCGCTCGCCGAGTGGCTGCGGATCCATGGTCATATCGTAGAGACGCTTCATGATCCGGTCGCAGCCCTGCAATGCGCGCCGTCAATCGATCCTGACGTCGTCGTGCTCGATATCGGCCTTCCTGGCATGGACGGTTACGAATTGTGCAGGCGCTTACGCACCCTACTCGTCTCGCGGGCGCGCACGTACGTGGCGCTGACCGGCTACGGGCAGGACGGCGACCGGGCGCGCAGCCGCGCCGCAGGCTTCGATCACCACTTCGTGAAGCCGTTGCAGCCGCCCCTGCTTCTGGATATGATCCTGGCCTCGCCAGCAGGCAGGGAGCGAAAGTGATGCCATCTCGCCGAACATTGCGGTTTGTTCGCGCGCACACCGACGTTCATTCCTCACAGCCTGGGTCCTCGCCCCTCCGAGCCGTATGTGCAAGCTCGCCGGGAAATATCGCGGACGGCAAGGCGGCTCCGCGACGCACGCCGCCCGCATGGGAGCGTCCAATCGGGACGCCTCGGGACAGTACACGGTCTTCCGGCGCCCTCGCCTGTTACCCGCGCCCCGATCTGCGCGACTCCTCGCAGGCTTCATGAGTAAGTATTCCTATCTAAACCGTAGGAACGTACCCCCGCGTCGCCCCGACGAACGGACGTTCACGCACTCCCAATCGGGCTCTACCCGGTCTTCGGTTCAGTTGAAGTCTTTGTAGATTTATCGACTCGCGCCTGATTTCCTGGACCAGGTACCTGGCACGAACTCTCCTTCGGCGAAGAACCACGCCGACATCGTCCGTGCCAGTTCGAGCACGACTTCCGCGTCGGTCCGGCCGGAGGATGCGCGCACGTGGAACGAATGATCTGCGTCGTCCACCACATGCAGCGTGGCGCGTGGCCCCAGCGTCTCGACGACCGACCTCAGCAGGTGAAGCTCGGCCAGCTTGTCGCGTGTGCCCTGCAGGAAGAGAATCGGCACCGTGACGTCCGCCAGGTGCCGTGCCCGCTCCACGCCGGGCGCGCCCGCCGGGTGCAGCGGGAATGCGACGAAAGCGAGGCCACGCACGCCGTCGAGCGGTGCGATGGCTTGGGCCTGGGACGTCATGCGGCCGCCGAACGACCTGCCGCCCGCGAAGAGCGGCAGGTCTGGCAGCCGCCGGCGGCCCTCTGCGACTGCTGCCTGCACGGCAGCATGTGCCACGGCCGGCGAGTCCACCCGCCTGGAGCCCCGCTCCATGTACGGAAACTGGTAGCGCAATGTGGCGACATTGGCCGACGCAAGCGCGTCGGCCAATGACGACATGCCGGCATGCTGCATGCCCGCCCCGGCACCGTGCGCGAAGACATACAGGGCTCGCGCGTCCTCCGGCACTCGGAGGAGCGCAGAGACCTTGGTGCCGTCGGGCACTGCCAGGGAAAGCGATTCTGGGTCGTCCATGGTATTCAGGTCGTGTCGTTGTGGCCATTGCGCCGATTCTGCATCAAGCGGTGTAATTGCACGCCTGCATCATTGTCAGCGAACTGTTACGACACTGCAATCAGCGTCAAAGGAAGTTCTCGAAGGGCAGTTCATTTAAAGGGCGAAGCGGCCAATCGTCGCCACCGCTAATAATATTTAGGTATCCAATTTACTGAATGCAAACATATTGAATAACATGCATTTTGGTTGCGTTCACGCGTGTTTAGGATATGGTAGATTCGCAATCGAATCCTTCCGGGTTTCTTCTTGACAATTCGATCTGCCTACCTATTATTAGCGAGGCTTAATTACAACTCAACCGACAGGGCACAACTAGTAGGGCATTGACTGTTCGGGGCCTCGCTGTCCAACATTTATCGTCGATGGGTCGGTTTCCCAAGGTCGAGTTCGTCTGACCTGGCAAGCTTCCACCGGCGGGTATTGGAGGGGCTGGCATGGCTGCAAGATCGATTCGTCGCGCATCGTTAAACACTTATGCAGGCGTCGCGCGCGGTCAATTGGCGACATCGCTGACGACGCGGCATCAGCGGCTCAACCCCCTCAACATCCTCCATGCCGTCTGGCTCCTGGGCCTGTCACCCGCGTCGGCGCTGGCACAGCAGATACCCACTGAACTGCCCAATCTCTCCGGGAGCGGAACCATCGACACTCCCCCCAACCACGTCCTGATTGTTGGCACCGACGGCACCGACACCGCTTTCTCCGGCACGATCAACAACGCTGGCGTTGCGAGCGATCCCGTGTCGCTACAAGGCCAGTTTGTCAAAACCGGGGCCGGGACGATTACGATCAACGGCGCGACGATCCAGGGCGGCTCGGCTTTCGTGGTGGGCGGTGGACTGGCGCTCACCAACGGCAGCACCGCGATCGACTATCTTTCGCTGGGCACCGGATCGACGTCTTCGGGCACGTTGAACGTGAGCGGCGGCACGCTCACGTTCAACTCCGCGCTTCAGGTCGGCGACTTCGGCGGCACAGGCACGGTGACGCAGACCGCGGGCAATGTCGTCTTCGGTACGCCGGGCACACCGGTGTCGCTGAATATCGGCAATCAGGGCGGAACGGGCACCTACAACCTGTTGGGCGGAACGGTCACGTTCGGCACCAGCGTCACCGACTTCGTGACGCTCGGGCGCAATACGCAAGGCAACCCGAGCAGCGGCACGCTCAACCTGAGCGGCGGCACCTTCAACGTGGCCAACGGGTCGCTGTTCCTCGGCTCGAACGTCGCGTCAACGGGTACCGAGGGCACCGGTACGATCAACCAGACCGGCGGCACCCTGGCAATCGGCAACGGGTCGAGACTGTTCCTCGCGGCCGCCGGCAACGGTACGTACAACCTGTCGGGCGGCACACTGCAGATTGGCGGGAATTCGCTGTTCGGCGACTTCAACAATCTGGGCGGCACGTATGCATTCAACCTCGGTGGCGGAACGATACAGGTGGTGGGTTCGGTGCTGAACGCAGGCGTCAACGCAACGCTGGTCGGCGGCACGACGTCGACCATCGACACCAACGGCATCGGCGCGACATGGTCCGGCGTGCTTTCCGGAAGCGGCGCGCTGACCAAGGTCGGCAACGGCGTGCTCACGCTGACCAATGCGAACACCTATACCGGCATGACGACCATCTCGGCCGGCACGCTGGCGCTGACCGGCAACGGCAGCATCAATCTGACCAGCGGGATGTTGAACAACGGCACCTTCGATATTTCGGGCGTCACGACCACGCCGATACCGGGGATCCCGACCGGTGTCGTGCCGCTGCCGAACCTGTCCGGCAGCGGCACCGTGATCGATGGCACGAACATCCTGGTGGTTGGCACCGATAACACGAACACCACCTTCTCCGGCACGATCGTCAATACCGGCACGGTGAACGACGCGCTGCACGGCATCTTGGTCAAGACTGGCACAGGGACGTTCACGATCAACGGCGCGCGGATTCAGGCCGGCTCGGCTTTTGTCGTGGGCGGCGGACTGGCGCTCACCAGCGGCAGCGCCGCGATCGACTATCTTTCGCTGGGCCTCGGCAATGCGCTGGCGACGCAGGTGCCCGGATCGACGTCGTCGGGCACGTTGAACGTGGGCGGCGGCACGCTCACGTTCAACTCCGCGCTTCAGGTCGGCGACTTCGGCGGCACAGGCACGGTGACGCAGACCGCGGGCAACGTCGTCTTCGGTACGCCGGGCACGCCGGTGTCGCTGAATATCGGCAATCAGGGCGGAACGGGCACCTACAACCTGATGGGCGGAACGGTCACGTTCGGCAACAGCGTCACCGACTTCGTGACGCTCGGGCGCAATACGCAAGGCAACCCGAGCAACGGCACGCTCAACCTGAGCGGCGGCACCTTCAACGTGGCCAACGGGTCGCTGTTCCTCGGCTCGAACGTCGCGTCGACGGGTAGCGAGGGCACCGGTACGATCAACCAGACCGGCGGCACCCTGGCAATCGGCAGCGGGTCGAGACTGTTCCTCGCGGCGGCCGGCAACGGTACGTACAAGCTGTTGGGCGGGACACTGCAGATTGGCGGGAATTCGCTGTTCGGCGACTTCAACAATCTGGGCGGCACGTATGCATTCAACCTCGGCGGTGGAACGATCCAGGTGGTGGGTTCGGCGCTGAACGCAGGCGTCAACGCAACGCTGGTCGGCGGCACGACATCGACCATCGACACCAACGGCATCGGCGCGACATGGTCCGGCGTGCTCTCGGGAAGCGGCGCGCTGACCAAGGTCGGCAACGGCGTGCTCACATTGTCCGGCCAGAACACCTATACCGGTGTGACCAACGTTCGCGGTGGCGTGCTCAATCTGACCGGCTCGTTGCAGTCGCCGGTCAATGTGGAAGCGAACGGAACCCTGGGCGGGGCAGGAACGGACTTGAATACCGTCACCAATGCCGGAACGGTTGAGCCGGGCTTCGGTCTCCCAGCGGGGCAATTCGGTGTGATGACCGTCAAAAATTATGTGGGGGCCGGCGGCACGCTCGCGCTGCGCACGTTCCTCGGTCTGGATGGCTCGCCGTCGGACAAGCTCGTCATCAACGGCGGCCGCGCCGACCCTTCAGCCGTACGCGTCACGAACGCCGGCGGCTCCGGTGGGTTGACGACGGGCAACGGCATTCTCGTCGTCGAGACAACCAACGGTGGCACCACGGCGTCGGATGCCTTTACGCTCGCTGGCGAGGCGCGCGGTGGCGCGGAAGACTATCGTTTGTTTCGCGGTGGCCTCAACAGCAGCAATCCCGAGGACTGGTTTCTGCGCTCCTCGTTCGTCGTGCCGCCTCCACCGGGGGGAGGCGAAGAGGAACTGGAACCGGGAACCGGCACCGGGCCCCCACCGGATCCGCTGCCGCCTGGCATCTACCCGATCATCGGGCCGGAACTCGCCACCTACGGCGTCGTGCAACCGGTCGCCCGGCAGATGGGTGTCGAGATGCTCGGGACGCTGCATGAGCGCATCGGCGACACGCTTACGACGCAGAGCGGCGCAGCGGGCGGTTCGGGCTGGGCAAGCTCCGCATGGGGACGCGTGTTCGGCGGCCAGATCGACAACCACTACGAGGCCTACGCCGATCCGCGCGCGAGCGGCGGAGTCGGAGGCTTGCAGACGGGTCTCGACGTATGGCGAGGAAGCTTCCTGCCCGGCCATCGCGATGCGGCAGGCGTCTACTTTGCATACGGCTACGGCAGTGCCGATGTCGATGGCCTCGTCACCAACGCCGCGACAACCGGATACGTGCTGGAGCACACCGGCTCGATGCATCTGAATGCCTACACAGGCGGTGGCTACTGGACGCACTACGGCCCCAGCGGCTGGTATCTCGATGCAGTCGTGCAGGGTACGCACTACGACGGCGCCGCGACCACGCAGTTCGCGAATCTGCCGGTTCAGGGTACGGGCTTCGTGACATCCCTCGAGGGTGGCTACCCGATCCCGCTGCCGCTCGGCCCGGGTTTCGAGCTGGAGCCGCAGGCGCAAATCATCTGGCAGCATGTGTCGTTCTCCGACACGAACGACGGTCTGGGCGACGTGTCCCTCGGCTCCACGTCGGGCGCGACTGGCCGTCTCGGCGTGCGCGCGAAATGGACCATCGAAGGCAGCCATGAAGCGGTATGGCAGCCCTATATGCGTGCCAACCTGTGGCGGGATTTCAATGCCCAGGCCACCACGACCTTCGGCAATGAACCGGTGCCGCTGAATGTGCAGGCCACGCGGCTCGAGCTCGCCGGCGGTGTCACCGCCAGGATCAAGGATCGGCTGAACCTTTACGGACAGTTCGGCTACCAGTTCGCCGTAAGTGGAAGTAGCAATGTCCGCCGCAGTGGCGTCGAGGGCGATCTCGGCGTGCGCTTTCTTTGGTAGGTAACGCTGTAACTAGCGCTGCGACGTGTCGAGCGGCGCAGTCTATGTCGCGCGTACTCGACATCGATGCGCAGTTCTCGTTCTCTCGTCAAAGGCCGCCGCTGCACCGCGCGTCAGGTAAACCCCGCATGGCAACCTTGAAGTCCGGTGTTTAACATCCCACGACGTTACCGGTAACGTCGCATGGTACGCAAACATGCTTTCTGGCGAGGCACATCACTATAAGGAGACGGGAATGCGTCCATCGGGAGTCGCCGTGCGTGCACTGTACGCAGGCGTCACATTGCTCACGATTGCGTCGATCTCAGGTTGCGCGCACAACCAAACGGCTGCCACCCCCGATGGATTGCCGCTCGCAGCCGCTCTCACGCAGGCCGTGCCGCAACTGAAAAGCGTGATGGCCGCGCATTTCAAGGTAGGCGCGGCGATTGAACCCGATTCCATCGACAGTCCCGCCGACGCCGCGCTGCTGGCCGTCCAGTTCTCGAGCCTGACCGCCGAGAACAAAATGAAGCCGGGCACGATAGGCGTGGCCGCAGGCGAGTACAACTTCGCGCCGGCCGACCAGATCGCGGCGTTCGCGCAGGCGCATGGCCTGGCCGTGCGTGGGCACACGCTGGTGTGGCATTACAGGAGCGGCGAATGGACCGAGGCGCCGGACTGGTTCTTTGCAGGCGACGCCAAAGATCCGCATTATCACGATATCGTCGCGGCACGGCTCCAACGCTATGTGACCGATGTCGTCACGCATTTTCGCGGCAAGGTCTATGCATGGGACGTCGTGAACGAAGTCATCAGCGACGACCCGCATCAGGTCTATCGCGAAGACAGCCCGTGGTATCGCGCGCTCGGCAAGGACTACATTGCAATTGCGTTCCGCGCCGCGCGTGCGGCCGACCCTGACGTCAAGCTCTATATCAACGAGTACAGCACGGACGACGCGGCCAAGCGCGCGAAGCTGCTCTCCGTGATACGCGATTTGCGTGCTCAGGGCGTGCCGATCGATGGCGTCGGGCATCAAATGCATATCAGCATCAACTGGCCGCCGCTGCAAAATATGAAGCAGGCTTTCGACGACGTCGCCGCCCTCGGACTCGAAAACCAGGTGACGGAACTCGATGTCAGTCTCTACAGCGACCCGGGCGCATGCTGGAGCCATCCGCCTGCGTGCTTGCCCGATCTCGGCCAGCCGGTGCCGAACGACGTGATGCGTGCGCAGGCGCAGCGGTATCGCGCGGTGTTCGATCTGTTCGAGCACGAGCCAAGCATCAAGGCCGTCAGCTTCTGGGGCTATTCGGACAAGCACACGTGGCTGACCTCCATACCGGTGCCGCGTACCAATCTGCCGCTGCTATTCGACGCGAACCTGAAACCGAAAGCCGCGTTCTGGGCAATAGCCGATTCATCGTGGCAGCCGTAAGGCGGATGGCGAAATTGATAGTCCACGATCTTTCCGCCGACGTCCAGGCATCCGTCATATTGCGGCGAGAGAGCTTCGAACAGAATGCGGTCGTCTGGGGGCCATCGGAAGAGAGAGATATCGGACCAGGCCGTAAGGCCCATATGGCGGAAGGCAGCCAGAGTCGAACTGACCCGGGAGCGGCTGACGCCCCCAACCGGGTTTGAAGCCCGGCCGTACCACCGGATACGAATGCCTTCCTTCGTGAAACCCAACCACCTGCAACCACACGCACATATCGATGTGCCTACAACCATTCGCGCATCCGGCTGTCGTGCCGTAGCAGATGCGTATCGCGCTGAAAGCGAGTATATCCAACGCGGTCGAAGTACTCCAGAATCTGGATCGCACGTTTGCGGCCCAATGCCGTGGCGTCGCGAAACGCCGCGGCGTTGACCGCACCGCCCTGCTCCGCGGCAATCTGTGCGACGGCACGCGCGAGCGTCTGCACCATGTCGCGATCGTAGAAGAGATCGCGCACGACCTGATACACCATACCCAGGCGCGCAAGCTTGCGCAGCAGCGCACGCACCTTCTCTTCCGGCTGCCGCGTCTCACGCGCGAGATCCCGCACCCACGGCGGATCGAAACGCCCTTGTGCGAGCAGCGGCATGAGGCGCGCGGCGAGCGCTTCGTCTTCGGCGTCGAGCGTCACCGCGTGTGACGGCAGATGCAGCCACGGCCCGCTGCGTGACACTCGCCTCTCGCGCTCGAGCGCTTCGATCGCGGCGCGCCACACCGCATCGCTCACGAGCGGCGCCGCCATGCGGCGCAACCGTGCCGCGTCCGGCCCCTGCTCATCGGGCGAGCGCGCATGAAACTCGGCGAGCGCCTCGACAATGCGTTCGGTGAGCCTCGACCAGTGCGCGTGTGCGATCACCGCGCCTTCGTCGTCGCGTCCTTGCGGTGCGATGGAAATCGCATCGGCGGGCAAAGCGAGCGCAGCGTCGTCGTAACCGGTCAACTGCGTCAACGTCGCGCGCGCAATGCCACGCGGCGCTTCTTCGATCAGCGGCGCCAGGCTCGCTTCGTCGAGCCATGTGCACAACGCGTCGAGCCAGGCACGCCGTTCTGGCGTCCGGCGCCGCCGCGACGGACCGAATGGATCGAGCACACGCCCGCCACCTATGGTGTGGTTTGCCTGCGCGTTGCGGACAATGAAGCGGTCCCCCGGCAACGCGTGCAACGGCGCTTCGAAGACGAGCTGCACTCGGGCAGCCGCGCCCGGCGCGAGCGTTTCGCCTTCGAGCAACGCAACGTTCGCCACGCGATGCGTCGTGCCGAGATGCACATGCAGCGGCGACCAGTGCTGCAACGTGATACCCGCGTCGTCGAGCAACTGCAGTTCGACGTCGAGACGCACGGCCGGCTCGGCCAGCCGCGCATCGACGATCCAGTCCCCGCGCTCAATCTGCTCTTTGTCGATGCCCGCGAGATTGAGCGCGCAACGCTGGCCGGCGTGGCCTGAATCGCCCGCCTGTACCGCTCGGTTCTGCGCATGCAGGCCACGCACGCGCACAGGCGTGCCGGCAGGTGCGAGCACGAGCGCGTCGCCCGCCTGTACGCGCCCGGCGAATACGGTACCCGTCACCACCGTCCCCTGGCCCGTCAGCGTAAATACGCGATCCACGGCGAGGCGAAAGAGTCCATCGTCTCGTCGCGCCCGCCATGTACTCGCGCGCTCGCGCAACCAGGCGTCGAGGCGCGCCACGCCTTCGTCATGCGGCTGCGTGGCATTGGTCTCGAATACGGGTGCGTCCGCAAGCATCGTGTCAGCGAGCCACGCGGCGATTTCGGCACGCACGGCGTCGAGCTGCGCCGCATCCACGCGATCGCCCCTGGTCAGCGCGATGGCGCCTTGCTGCACGCCCAGCAGTTGCAGAATGGCGAGATGCTCGCGCGTTTGCGGCATCACGCCGTCGTCGGCCGCAATCACGAGCAGCGCCAAGTCGATGCCGCACGCACCCGCCGCCATCGTATGGACGAGCTTCTCATGGCCGGGCACGTCGATGAAGCCCAGCACGTCGCCGTTGGCGAGCGGCAGGTACGCATAACCCAGTTCGATCGAAATGCCGCGCGCCTTCTCTTCTTTCAGGCGGTCGGTATCGACGCCGGTCAACGCGCGGACCAGCGTGGTCTTGCCGTGGTCGATGTGCCCCGCCGTGCCGACGATCACAGACGCAGCTCCGCGAGTTGCGCCACGAACGCCGCTTCGTCCGCGGGTTCGAGGCAGCGCAGGTCCAGGCGCAGGGCGTCGTCGGCAATACGGCCGATCACGGGACGCGGCAGTTCGCGCAAGGCGCGTTCGAGCCTGAGCAGCGCACGGCCACTGCCGCCCTTCCCCGCATGGCGCACGACGAGCCCGCTGCTCGGCAGCACGTCTACGGGCAGTGCGCCGCTACCGATCTGGCTGAACATCGGCTCGACGCTCGCCGCATACGCTTCGCCTATGGCGCGCTGAAACGGGGGCAGCGCGCGCTGCGCGGCCTCTTGCATTTGCAGGGCGGGCCGCGTGAGCAGGCGCAGCGTAGTGAGCCGTTCCTGCAGGAATTCGGGCGCTCGATAGAGCCGCAATACGGGCTCGAGCGCAGCGAGCGTGAGCTTGCCGACCCGCAACGCGCGCTTGAGCGGGTGCTTCTTGATCTTCGCAATCAATTCCTTGCGACCGACGATCAGTCCCGCCTGCGGGCCGCCCAGCAGCTTGTCGCCGCTGAAGGTCACGAGGTCCGCGCCCGCTTCCACGGTCGCGCGCACCGTGGGCTCGGCCGGCAAGCCCCACTGCGCGAGATCGACGAGCGTCCCACTGCCCAGATCGACCGCTACGGGCAGGCCGTGCTGACGCGCTAGCGGCACGAGTTCATCGAGTTCGACACTCTTTGTAAAGCCACTGATCGCGTAGTTGCTGCAATGGACTTTCATCAGGAGCGCGGTGTGCGCGTTGATCGCCGCTTCGTAATCCTTGAGATGCGTTCGGTTCGTCGTGCCGATCTCGCGCAAGCGTGCGCCCGCCCGGCTCATGATGTCGGGAATGCGAAATGCCCCGCCGATCTCGACCAGTTCGCCGCGCGAAACGACGACCTCCTTCCGATTGGCGAGTGCGCTCAACAGCAGCAACACGGCCGCCGCGTTGTTGTTCACGACGGTCGCGGCTTCTGCCCCCGTCAGTTCGCAGATCAGCGAGTCGATCAGGTCGTCGCGGTCGCCGCGCTTGCCGCTCGCGAGATCGAATTCGAGGTTTGCGGGTTGCGTGAGCGCCTGCACCACCGCTTTCACGGCCTCGTCGGGCAGCAGCGCGCGGCCGAGATTCGTGTGCAGCACCGTGCCCGTGAGATTGAAGACGGAACGCAGGCGGCTTTGCGCGCGTTCGGCCAACCGTTGCGTGGTCGCCTCGATCACGCGCTCCAATGAAAATGGTTCGGCATCCTTGTTTTCATGCGCCAGAACGCCAGCTCGCACATCGCGACGCCAGCCGTCCTGCGTGGCGCGAATCGCGTCGATCACCTGGGTGCGTCCGTACTGCGCGATCAGCGGCTGCGCTTGCTCCGAGGCAATCACGCGCTCGACCGCCGGCATTTTCGCGAGCAGCACATGCAGGGCGTGCGCATCGTGCTCCGCTGCTTGTCCCACGGCTTCACTCATGGCGTGCGCGGCTCCTTACTGGTCGCCCGGCACTTCGGGCCATAGCAACGGATTCGGGCTCGCGCGACGGTAGCCCGCGTCGCTCATCAGCAGATCGAGCGTGAGGCTCGCCAGGTCGTCCGCGAGCGGCTCGAAATCGAGGTCCTTCTCCTGATAGCCGATCTTGCGGTACGTATGGCATTCGTCGCACGATTCGGCCTTGAGTGCGGCATTGCCGCCTTCGATGCCGTGATACGCAATGCCCTTGGTCGAATCGCAGTTCGTGCACTTCACGCGCACCACGTGAGCCTCGGTGCCGCACAGGCCGCATTGCGCAAACCGGTAGCCCTGATACACGCCGCCAATGCGCACGATGCTGGCAACGGGCGGCGAGCCGCACACGGGACAGACGCCTGGCGCATCGACATAAGGCACGTCGCGTACGTCGATGCGGCTCGCGAGGTCGGTCCACACCACCTGCAGCGCGGCCATGATGAACGGCGCGGTGGCGGGCGCGACTTCGGTGTAGCGCTGGGCGAGAACCGCATCGGCCTGGGCATCGAGTTGCCCTTCGTTCATGGCGCGCAGGTCGCCCAGCACTTTCGCGAGCGCAGGCGCAACCGCTCCTGCCGCTTCGACCCGATCGGCAAGACGCGATAGCACGGCGCGCCATTGCGGATCACGCTCGCCCGAAAGCGCCGGCAGGATCGGCATGGAGTGATGCTGCGCGTTCGTAATCGCTTCACGCGAAGGCATGGAGGCGCTGCAATGTTCTAGCGCCTCCTGCTGCGCGTCGACGAGCGCCGCCATGAGCCGCACGTAGCCGCCAATGGGATTGTGGTCCGCGAGATGCCGCAGGCGCACGGCGCGCGTACTGAAAAAGGCGACCCGTTCGGGCAGACGAATGCGCGGAATGGCCGAAGGATCGAGCGATTCGATTTGCTGCGGGTCGAGAATGCGTTGCGTCACGACGGGTCGACTCCAGAACGGCTTCACGAAGAAAAAACCGCCGTGCCCTCGCGGGCGCCGGCGGTTTGCCGCTCGCGCCGCCACTGCCTTCGCCAAACGGCGCGGCAGGCGGCGCGCAGCCGGTGCGTTACTTGATGCTCTCGCGGAACCAGCGCGGATGATGCTTTCTCGCCCAGCCCCAGGTGACGTAACCGCGCGTCATCGCGCCGATCGACCCCTTCACCCATATGGCTGCATAAATATGAATGATGATGCCGCAGATCAACACGAATGCCGCTACCGCATGCACCAACGCTGAGAGCCGGATAATTTCGATCGGAAAGTAGACCGAAAAATATCGCCGCCAGATCACGATGCCGCTCAAGAGCAACAGCACGAGGCAAACCACCATCACAAAGAATAACAGCTTCTGGCCCGCATTGTAGCGACCGATCTCGGGCAGCCTGTCTTCGCGGTTGTTGAGCACGTCGCCCATCTGTTTCATCCACTGGATGTCGTCCTTGTCCAGATAGTTGTGATGCCAGAAGCGCAGCGCAAGGATCAGGAACGAGACGAACATCACCACGCCGATGAACGGGTGCAGAATGCGCGTCCACTGGCCACCGCCGAGCACCGCGTACAAAAATGCCATGGCCGGGTGAAACATCGCGAGGCCCGAGAGCGCGAGCAGGATGAAGCAGATTGCGGTGATCCAGTGGTTGCTGCGCTCGTTGGGCGTATAGCGCTCGATCAGTTGCGGTTCATCGTCTTTCATCGCCGCGCTCCTCCGGTGGTTCGCCACGCATGCGCCGCGCCTCTTCGCGCGCCGCGGCTTCGTCTTCAGCCGTCACTTCGTTCGGGCCGACCCGCGTGTAATGGAAGAAACCGGCCAGTGCGGTGAGCGCCATGATGGCGAGCCCAATCGGCTTGGCCACGCCCTTCCAGATCCGCACCATCGGGCTGATGTGCGGATCCTGGGGCAGTCCGGCATAGAGCGACGGCCGGTCCGCGTGATGCAGCACGTACATCACGTGCGTGCCGCTCACGCCCGGCGGATCATAAAGCCCGGCGTTTTCGAAGCCGCGCTCCTTGAGGTCCACGATGCGCTCGGCCGCGTGCTGCTTCATGTCTTCCTTGGTGCCGAAAACGATCGCACCGGTCGGGCAGGTCTTCACGCACGCGGGCTCCTGTCCCACGGCCACGCGGTCCGAGCAGAGCGTGCATTTGTAGACGCGGCGTTCGCTCGACATGCGAGGAATATTGAACGGGCAGCCGGTAATGCAATTGCCGCAGCCGATGCAGTTTTCCTGGTGGAAGTCGACGATGCCATTTGTATATTGCACGATCGCGCCCGGCGAGGGACACGCCTTCAAACAGCCCGGGTCCTCGCAATGCATGCAGCCGTCCTTGCGGATCAGCCATTCGAGGTTGCCCTGCGAGTTCTCGTATTCCGTGAAGCGCATCACGGTCCACGAGTGCTCGGTCAGATCGTGCGGATTGTCGTAGACGCCCGTATTGATACCGATTTCGTCACGCAGATCGTTCCACTCCATGCACGCGGTCTGACACGCCTTGCAGCCGATGCATTTGGAAACGTCGATGAGCTTCGCGACCGTGCCAGTCACCGGCTCGCGCACGCCGGGTGGCTCCGAGGTAGTCGCGGAGAGGCGTTTGACGTCAAGTGATTGCCATGCCATGTCGTCGCCCCCTTATGCCTTTTCGACCTTCACGAGGAACGACTTGAACTCGGGCGTCTGCGAATTGCCGTCGCCCACGGGGGGCGTGAGTGTATTCGTCAGATAGCCCGGGTGCGTGAGCCCCTTGAAGCCCCAGTGCAGCGGTACGCCAACCTGATGCACGGTCTTGCCCTCGATGGTCAACGGCTTGATGCGCTTGGTGACGACCGCCACCGCGATCAGATAGCCGCGATTGCTCGACACCTTCACGCGCTCGCCCGCCACCACGCCCACCTCCTTCGCGAGCGCCTCGCCGATCTCGACGAACTGCTGCGGCTGAATGATCGCGTTCAGCCGAGCGTGTTTCGTCCAGAAGTGGAAGTGTTCGGTAAGCCGGTACGTGGTCGCCACATGCGGGAACTGCTGCGCGGTTCCAAACGTCTTGCGGTCGTCGGGGAACACGCGCGCCGCCGGATTGCTCGTGGCGAGCGGGTTGTTCGGGTGGAACGGGTTATAGCCGAGCGGATTCTCGAACGGTTCGTAATGCTCAGGGAACGGACCTTCGTTCATGCCGTCGCGGGCGAAGAAACGCGCCACGCCCTCGGGGTTCATGATGAACGGCCCCATGCCCTGATCGGGTGCCTCATCGGCTTTGAAGTCGGGTATGTCCGCACCCCTCCATGCGCTGCCGTTCCAGGCAATCAGCTTGCGGGTGGGATCGAAGGGCTTGCCCGCCACGTCGCACGAGGCACGGTTGTACAGCACGCGCCGGTTCGCCGGCCACGCCCAGGCCCAGTTGAGCGTCTGCCCGATACCCGTGGGGTCGTCGTTGTCGCGCCGGCCCATCTGGTTGCCCGCCTGGGTCCACGCGCCGCAGAAGATCCAGCAGCCGCTCGCGGTCGTGCCATCGTCCTTCAACTGGGCGAACGCCGAGAGCTGCTCGCCCTTCTTCACGAGCACCTTGGTCGGATCTTTCGCGTCGGTCTGGTCGGCGAGCGCGCGGCCGTTGTACTCCCTCGCCAGTTCCTCCGGCGTGGGGCTCGCGGGATCCGAATACGGCCAGTCGAGCTTGACGATCGGATCGGGCAGCTTGCCGCCGTCCTTCTGATACGCGGCGCGTACGCGCAGGAACAGGCCCGACATGATCTCGAGGTCGCTCTTCGCCTCGCCCGGCGGCTCCGCACCCTTCCAGTGCCACTGCAGCACGCGGCTCGAACTCACGAGCGAGCCGTTTTCTTCCGCAAAGCACGTGGTGGGCAAACGGAACACTTCGGTTTGAATCGAAGTCGGATCGACATCGTTATAGTCGCCGTACTTCTTCCAGAACTCGGCAGTCTCGATGGCGAGCGGGTCCATGATCACGAGCCACTTGAGCTTGCTGAGCGCCGAGACGGTCTTGGCCTTGTTCGGGGAAGAAGCGAGGACATTGAAGCCCTGGCAGATATAGCCGTTGACCTTGCCCTGATTCATCAGCTCGATGGTCTGCAGCAGGTCGTACGGCTTGTCGAGCTTGGGCAGCCAGTCGTAGCCCCAGTTGTTGTCCTTCGTCGCCGCGTCGCCCCACCACGACTTCATGAAGCTCACGAAGAACGCGCCGTAATGCTGCCAGTAACTGAGCTGGTTCGGCCGCATGGGCTGCGACGCGCGCTTCTTGATGTAGTCGTCGTAGTCCTGCTCCGCTTCGGACGGCAGCGTCATGTAACCCGTGAGCAGGTTCGACATGAGCCCGAGGTCCGTCAGCCCCTGGATGTTCGAGTGGCCGCGCAGCGCGTTCATGCCGCCGCCCGCAATGCCGATGTTGCCGAGCAGGAGCTGCACCATCGCGCCGGTGCGAATATTCTGCGAGCCGATCGAGTGATGGGTCCAGCCGAGCGCATACAGGATCGTGCCCGCGCGGCCCGGCACGGCGGTGGTCGCGAGCATTTCGCACACCTTGAGGAATTTGTCCTTCGGCGTGCCGCACACTTTCTCGACCATTTCCGGCGTGTAGCGCGAGTAATGCTGCTTGAGCAGCTGGTACACGCAGCGCGGATTCTGCAGCGTGTCGTCGGTCTTCACGAAGCCGTCGTCGCCGAGCTCGTAGTTCCACGACGACTTGTCCGGGTACGAATGCTTTTGCGGATCGTAGCCCGAAAAAATGCCGTCGTTGAACGCGTAGTCTTCGCGCACGATGAACGAGAAGTCCGTGTAGTTCTTCACGTACTCGTGCTGGATCTTGTCGTTGGTGAGCAAATAGTTGATCACCGCGCCGAGGAACGCGACGTCCGTGCCGGTGCGGATCGGCGCGTAGAAGTCCGCGACCGATGCGGTGCGCGTGAAGCGCGGATCCACCACGATGAGCCGTGCACCGCGGTGCGCCTTTGCCTCCGTGACCCACTTGAAGCCGCACGGATGCGCCTCGGCCGCATTGCCGCCCATCACCAGAATCACGTCCGCATTGCGAATGTCGACCCAATGGTTCGTCATCGCTCCACGGCCAAACGTCGGGGCAAGACCTGCCACCGTCGGGCCGTGTCAGACACGCGCCTGGTTGTCGAATGCGAGCAGGCCCATGCTGCGGGCCACTTTGTGCGTGAGATAGCCGACTTCGTTGCTGCCTGCCGATGCAGCCAGCATGCCCGTGGTCAACCAGCGGTTCACGGTCTTGCCGTCGGCGGTCTTCTCGACGAAGTTCGCGTCGCGATCTTCCTTCAACAGCTTCGCGATCCGGTCGAGCGCTTCATCCCACGAAATGCGCTTCCACTCGTTCGAGCCGGCCGCCCGGTACTCGGGATACTTGAGGCGGCTCTCGCTATGAATGAAATCGATCAGACTCGCGCCCTTCGGGCACAGCGTGCCGCGATTGACGGGGTGATCGGGATCGCCCTCGATATGGATGATGCTCGTCGTAGCATTCTTCGCGCCATCGCCGAGACCGTACATGAGGATCCCGCAGCCAACCGAGCAGTACGGGCAGGTATTGCGGGTTTCAGTGGTGCGCGCCAGTTTGTATTGTCGGACCTCGGCAAGTGCGTTGTCGGGCGCGAAACCCATCAACGCGAGGCTGGAACCCGCCAGCGATGTTGCCGTGACCTTGAGGAACTGGCGCCGGGACATCTGCAGCATGATTCGTCCTCGGCTTGATTGTGGGTTTTTTCAGTATAAGACGTTTTGGGAGACGGATCGCGCTGGATGCTCGCGAGCGTTACGCGCGTACAGCGCGAGCTCGCCCGGGAACCGCGCTTGCTAATATCGAATGGCGAATGAACCATCTTTGTGACGAAAACGAACCACTGAAGCACCACCGCGGGGCGCACCATCATGTCAACGCTTTCCACCGAACGACTGCAGTCCGCCGCACGCAAGGAAGCGTCGTGGGTGGTGGGCGCGTTGCGCCAGTTCATCGCCAATCGCTGCCCGTCGCTCGCGGCGAGCATCGCGTTCTATTCGGCGTTTTCGCTCGCGCCGACGCTGGTGATGGTGATTGCCGTGGCGGGCTGGTTCTACGGCGTCGATGCCGCGCGCGGTGAACTCTTCCGCCAGGTCCACAACGTGCTCGGCGACGACGCGGCCGCGGGCATCACCACCATCGTGCAGAACGCGCATCGGGCGGGCGGCAAGGGCGGCGTCGCGGCGATCATCTCGCTCGCCCTGCTCGTGATCGGCGCGTCCGCAACCTTCTCCTCGCTCAATTCCGCGCTGAACATCGTCTGGCCGCCGGACGGGCAGCGTCCCTCCAGCGTGATGGCGCTCGTGCGCGTGCGGCTCATTTCGTTCAGCCTCGTGCTGGGCGTCGCGTTCCTGCTGATCGTCTCGCTCGTGCTCGACACGGCTATTACGTTCGTCGGTCAGTGGATCTGGGGCAATTCCCCTTATGTGATCATCGGCAACCTGATGCAGCTTGCCGTGGGCCTCGTAGTGCTGGCCGTCGCCTTCGGCGCCCTGCTGCGCTTCCTGCCAGACGCCGACGTGCGCTGGCGCGACGCGATGGTGGGCGGCGTCGTCGCGGCGGTGCTGTTCTCGGCGGGCAAGAAGCTGTTCGCGCTCTATCTCGCGCACGCGGGCATGGCAACGGCCTTCGGCGCCGCCGGCTCGCTCGCGGTGCTGCTCATGTGGCTCTATTTTTCAGCGGCCGTGCTCCTGCTGGGCGCGGAATTCTCGGCCGCGCGCGGGCGTATGCACGATCCGCGCGGCGCTTGGGGTTTCCTCGAGGAAACGCCACCCGGCAGCCGCGCCAAGCTGGCCTCGGTGCTCGCCGCCTCCACCATCGTCGCGCGGCACGACACGAAGCGTGGGGACCGCCCCGCTGCGTCGGCGCCGCAGGCCGTGCCGATCGGAAACGGCGGCGCAGCCGCCCCGGCAATGCCTGCGGCTCTGGCGGCAGCTGTTTCGGCAGACAAATCGACACTATCGGAAACCCCGCTCGGCGCGATTCGGCGCGCGAGCGCGCATGGTGGCCCATTCGGGAGGCTGAAATCGGGATTGCATATCCGCCGTTCGGTCGTGCGCATGGAAGACAGCGCCACCTACGCGGCCGCGCTCACGCTGGTTCACGCGGGCCGCACGGTCGCCGCCGCCGACCGCTATGTGAAGCGCCATCCGTGGGGTTCGGTGCTGTTCGTCGCGAGCGCGGCGCTCGCCATGACAACCGCCGGCAGGCGCCGCCACCCCCATGCCGCCGCGCCAATTAAGGCTGCTACCAAAGGTCGCAACAAGGCGCAAAAATAACGGCTGTTTACGGAACTTTTATCAAAACCAACAATAATGCTCGATCAACAATCCAATATTTCTTGAAACGGCATAATGGACGGAGTCCCCGCCTGACAAGGGATTCTGGCCGGTGTCAGGTTTTCGCGACAATCTTTATTTTTTCATTTCAGGTCGCCTGGCCTGCTGCGTTATTCTCCAACGCGCAACAACTACACAATTTCTGCGTGGAGAAAACAGAATGAAACGAGTCGCTCTCTCGACCCTCTCGCTGGCCCTCTTGGCCGCAGCAGGCACCGCACACGCTCAGAACAGCGTGACCCTCTATGGTGTGATCGACGAATCGATCCAGTTCGCGCACAACACCGGCCCGGTCGGCGGCGCAGCAGGGAACAAGAATTTCTGGGGCCTCGCTGGCGGCAACCTGTCGGGCAACCGCTGGGGCCTGAAGGGCACGGAAGATCTGGGCGGCGGCATGAAGGCGATTTTCCAATTGGAAAACGGCTTTGACATCAACAACGGCAAGCTCGGCCAAGGCAGCAAGATGTTCGGCCGTCAGGCATACGTCGGCGTGACGCACGATCAATACGGTACGGTCACGCTCGGCCGCCAGTACGATCCGCTGGTCGACATGGTCCAGCCGCTGACCGCCGACAACTACTTCGGCAGCACGTTCACGACGCCGGGTGACGTCGACAACAACGACAACAGCTCGCGTACGAACAGCGCCATCAAGTACGTCTCGCCGAACATCCAGGGCTTCCAGTTCGAAGGCATGTACGCGCTGGGCGGCGTGGCTGGCGCAACGGGCTCGGGTCAGAGCTGGGGCGCAGCGGCTACGTACGGCATCGGCTCGTTCAACATTGCCGGCGGCTACTTCCGCATGGACAACTCAGCGTCGGCAGTTGCCCGCACCGGCTGGTCGTCGACCGCAACGTCGGACTCGATGTTCGGCGACAACCAGATCACCGCTGGCTACGACACGGCGAGTTCGGTCGGTATCGCTTCGATTGCAGCGCAATACGTCGCTGGTCCGTTCACGTTCAGCGGCCGTTACAGCAACGTTCAGATGCGTCGCGACAGCGCTTCGTTGTTCGCTTCGAACCAGCGTTTCAACGTCGCGGGCGGCTTCGTCGGCTACCAGCTGAACCCGGCCCTGTTGCTCGGCCTCGGCTACACCTGGACGCACGGCTCGGGCGACACGTCGAACACGTACAACCAGGTTTCGCTCGGCGCGGACTACAACCTGTCGAAGCGTACCGACCTGTACGCTGTTGCGGCTTACCAGCACGCCAACGGCACGCAGCGCAACGCGGACGGCACGACGACGACGGCTGGCGCAGCAATCGGCTCGTACAGCTTCAACTCGTCGTCGAGCTCGCAGGAAATCGTCAGCCTGGGCATCCGCCACAAGTTCTAAGCAACGCTTTACACCGGGCTCCGGCCCGGCGCCGGAACTGGCGGACGAGCCATTCCGGCGAAGCGAGCGAGACCACGCAGCTGAAAACGACACGCTGCACAAACCAGCCTCGGGCGCAAGCCCTGGCTGGTTTTTTTATGGCCGCCGGTTTTTAGGAGCAATCCCCCAAGGGCGTGTTCACGCAAAGTCGTGACTTACGCCGTTTACACGCCTTTTACACGAGCGCAAGACTCAGCGCAGCCGCGCCAGCGCGGCTGCGGCGTGCCACACGAACGCGTCGCTGAGCGCCGTCGCCGCGCGCTGCGCGCTGCGCACGACATGGAGCGCGCTCGACAGCGTGGGCGTGAAGCGTTTCACGCTCACCCGTGCGCTCGCGTGCTGGGCGGTCAGCGCGTCGACGAGCGCGATGCCCATCCCCGCTTCCACTATCGCCACGACCGATTGCGCGAGCGCCGCTTCGACGCCGGGCTCGCGCACCACCCCGCATTCGGCAAAGAGCCGGTCGATGGAGAGGCGCGCCTCGCTCGTCGCGGCAAACGAAATGAAGCGTTCGCCCGCGCAGTCTTGCGCATGAATCACGCGTTTGCGCGCAAGCCGGTGTCCGCGCGGCACGATGCAGCGCAGCGGCCATTCACCCAGATACTCGAGACGCGCGCCAGGATGCGCGACGGCTTGCGCGACGAAACCGAGATCGCAGCGTTGCGCCGCCACGCGCTCGGCAATCCCGGCGGCTTCGCCAGTCAGCAGTTCGAAATCGACGCCTTCGTGCTCGCTTGCAAACGCGGCGGCCACGCGCGGCAGGAAGTCGGCGCAAAGATCCGCTGAAGCGGCAATGCGCACGACCCCGCGCCGTTGTGCGCGAATCTGCGCGGCCGCCTGAGCCACGCGCTCGAAGCCGAAGAACGCGCGCTCGACTTCATCTTGCAGCGTATGGGCCTCGACGGTCGGCAGCAAACGCCCCTGGCGCCGCTCGAAAAGCGCGAACCCCATCCTGGCTTCGAAGTCAGCAAGCAAACGGCTCACCGCAGGCTGAGAAATGCCGAGCGCCTGTGCCGCGCGCGTGACGGTACCCCAGTGCATCAGCGCGCGAAACGCTTCCACCTGGCGCAAACTGAGGTCGGTTGCCCGCATAACACTATGCTATGGAAATTTAAATTATGTGGTCTACGACATCGTTTTCATACGACACGAATGACAATGATGCCTCTAACACGGGGACATCATACCGGATACCTGACCATAACATCAGAGCATAGATATGCATGTTCTGTGCGCATTGCACGCACCAAATGAAAAATCCCCGTGAGCTCGACGCCAACGGGGATTTTTTGGTACTGACAGGTAACCGCTACCCGAAGGTCGCGGCTTCAAGCGCAATCAGCGCAATCAGGCTGCTGCTGCGTCCTTCAGCTTCTTCAGGGCGCGCGCCTTGATGCGGACCGATGCGGGCTTCGCCGGGAACCAGCGCTCTTCACCCGTGAACGGATCCTTGCCGAAGCGCTTCTTCTTCGCCGGCACGGCCTGGACGACGATCTTCAGAAGGCCCGACAGCGTGAATTCGCCAGCGCCCTTCTTGTGGACCGAACCGAGGATCGTGTCTTCCAGCGCGGCGAGCACGGCCTTGGCAGCCTTCGGCTCGACGCCTGCACGTTCAGCGACGTGGGTAGCCAGCGAGGCCTTCGTGAAGGTGTCCTTGATCGGCGTCGGTACGCCGGACGCCTTCACGGCGACCTTCTTAGCTGCGGCCGTCTTGGTGGCGGGCGCTTTCTTTGCGGCAACCTTCTTGGCCGGGGCAGCTGCCTTTTTTGCGGCCACTTTCTTTGCGGAAGTCGGCATGTTTCTCCTACCAGTGTTGGTCAGTGAATCGAAGAAGCACTGCGGAATGCACGTGCTTCAACGGCGGATTCTACATACGCGCAAGCGTTTTGCGTGAAGCTTTTGCATTGTCGTTACGATTTTGTTGCGCAGCGCTGACTCTCGAACACATTTTGACGCCTGTTTACAGGGGTAAACGTGCACCTGGCGCAGCCGGATCACCGACGGACGACACGCTTCGATGGGGCGCAGCGCACGGCGCATTCGACAGGAAAGCGCCACACGTATGGCGTTTTTCCGCGATTTCGGCTGCCATGCCGGTGTCGCCGCGACGGCAAAATGCAGTCAAAGCGGGCGCAGCAGCGTGGCGAGCGATGTCAGCGCTGCGTCGATACGCTCGGCGTCGACCCCACCGTAACCGAAAAGAAAACCGCTCTGCACAGGTGCTTCGAGATGAAACGGTGCGAGCGGATGCAGCCCGATCGACGCGCTGCGCGCGGCCTGCGCCACCGCTGCAGCGTCGAGCACGTACACGAGCCGCGCCGCTTTCGGCAGCCGCGCGACGACGAGCCCGTCGTGATCCACCGGCACCGGCACGACCTTCGCGCCCAATGCGGCAAAGATGTTGCGCGTGAGCAGATCGAGCGCCTGCTGCGCGCCCTGCGTGACAATCACGTCCTGCCAGATGCCCTGCACCGCGCGGTTGAAAGCAAGATAGCGCGACACCGCAAGGCGCAGCTTCTCCTCGCCCGCCGGATCGCGGTACATGCCGAAACCGCGCGCCTGCACGCGCAGCGCGTCGTTGATGCAGCGCCGCCAGACGTCGAAGGGAAAGCGCGACTTGTCGGTGACACCGCCCGCGAAATCGCAGGCGAGCCGCGTATCGAGGCGCGGCAACGAACCGTGCAGCGCCTCGGCTTGCGCCTGCGCGCCCCGCGCGGCACCTTCCCGGTACGCGCAGAAGTGATCGCCGCGGTGGCCGCGCGTATCTGCGGATTCGGATGACCGTGCTCGCGCGCGGGCAGGCGTTCGAGCGTCTGCGCCACGAAAGTGCCCGAGCCGCGCCGCGATTTCAGATAGCCTTCGGCGAGCAGCCGTTCGAATACGTCGAGCGTGGTCTTGCGCGAAACGCCGAGTAGAGCGCGCGAGCAAAAGCTCGATTGAAAAGCCGCTCGCGGAACCGGTGCGCCTGCGCGCTTCGCAGATCAACGGCTGCGCCTATTGCGTGGACATGCACACCGGTGATGCGCGTAAAGGCGGCGAAACCGATCGCCGGCTCGCCACGGTATCGGTGTGGCGCGAAACCCCCTTCTTCACCGAGCGCGAGCGCGCGGCGCTCGAATGGACCGAATCAGTCACGCTGCTCGCGCAAACGCACGTACCCGGCGAAGTGTGGGAACGCGTGAAGCCGCATTTCAGCGACCAGGAGATCACCGACCTCACGCTGCTGATCATCGCGATCAACGGCTGGAACCGCATCGCGGTGACGTTCCGCAAGATGCCGGCTTGAGTCCGAAGCAGCAAGCGCGCTGCTTCAGCTGCCGCAAATTAAGCGGCGACTGAACGCGGCGCGGGTGTCGATCACCGAGTGCTTTCCGATTGCGGCTCGCACGCCGCTGGCAGTTTTTGCGCGGTTTTTGGCATGGTTGTGGAGCGGCGCGAGATTACAGTGATTCCCGAATCATCGGCACACCGCGTCGGCCTTTTCGATAGCCAAACCTTGACCGGGAACACCACATGGCACTGCAGATCGGATTTCTCGTCTTCCCCAACGTTCAACAGCTCGACCTGACCGGCCCATACGACGTGCTCGCCTCGATGCCGGACACCCGCGCGCGGCTCATCTGGAAGACGCTCGACCCGGTGCGCTCGAGCACCGGCCTCATGCTCACGCCCGACACGACCTTCGAGGACTGCCCGCCGCTCGACGTGATCTGCGTGCCGGGCGGCAGCGGCGTCTCCCAGCTGATTCCAGACGACGAGACGCTCGCGTTCCTGCGCCGCCAGGCGAGCACGGCGCGCTACGTCACTTCGGTTTGCACGGGTGCGCTCGTGCTCGGCGCGGCCGGGCTGCTGCGCGGACGGCGCGCGACCACGCACTGGGCCTTCCACGAACTGCTGGAGCCGCTCGGCGCGCTGCCCGTGAAAGCGCGCGTGGTGCGCGACGGGAACGTGCTGACCGGCGGCGGCATCACCGCGGGTATCGATTTCGCATTGACGCTCGCCGCCGAACTGATCGGCGACGAGGACGCCCAGGCGCTCCAGCTCGAACTCGAGTACGCGCCCGCGCCGCCGTTCGATGCAGGCGACCCCGCCAGCGCGCCGCGTGCAATCGTGGAAAGGTTGCGCGCGCAGACAGCCGCATCGCTCGCCGCACGCGCACGCGTAGTCGCGGCGGCGGCCGCGAAGCTCGGTGCTTGAGCGCCCGTTGAGGCCGCCGGGGTAACTACTGCGGTTACCGGCAAGCCAGGGTCAGCGCTTGCTACCGTCTTTGATGGGGATCGATTACATTGAGCAACGGGCGCGCCGCAGTCGTTTGCGCCCGTCCTCCCAGACCTGGGTAAGTCGTTCAAATCAACCATTAAGGGAATCAATGCGCTCCACAACCAGCAAGCTGACTCTCGCCGCGGCGACCGCCGCATTCCTGATCGGCGTTGCCGCGCCGGCATTTGCGCAAACGGAAGCCAGCGCACCCGCCGCCACGGCCTCGCAACCGCTCACCAAGGAACAAAAGGCGCAGGCCAAAGCTCAAGCCAAAGCGCAGCGCAAGGCCGAACGCAAGCAGGCCCGCGCGAAGAACAATGCCGAGTTGAAGAAGCTGGAAGACGCAGGCTACAAGCCGGCGCTGAACGACCCGAACTATCCGCAGAACCTGCAGGACGCACAGAAGAAAGCTAACGCTGCTGCTGGCGCCAGCCAGTAATTCGCGTCAGCGGTCGTTTTAACCGGCTGTTTTGCCGGTTAAAACGCCTTCACCTTCAGCTTGCCCGCATCACCCGCAGCATGCTGCAACGCTGCGCTTCCCCCGCCTTCGCGCTCGCGCGCTCCCGCTGTACACACTAAACGCTTCATCAGTCGAATGGCAGTACCATCCGCGATGCGAATGCGCTGACTCGTTCGCAAGCCGCCACACCGCCGCTTTTCGATGCTGCATGCGCTCTGCCAGAAGCGACACGCGAGCCATGCCGCGTGCATGCCCAACAGGGAGTCATCGCCATGAACGCACCCCAGCCAGCCGCCAACGCGAGCGCGGCGCCGCAGAAGAAGGGCATACCTGTGGGCCTGATCGCGGGCGTGGTCGCGCTCGTCGTCGTGCTTCTGCTGCCCCTGCCCGATAGCCTCCCGCCCGCCGGCCAGCGCATGCTCGCCATCCTCGCGTTCGCCGTGGTCGTGTGGCTCACCGAAGCCGTATCGTACGAAGCGAGCGCCATCATCATCACGTCGCTCATGGCGTTTCTCGTGGGCACCGCGCCCACCATCGAAAACCCCGCTGTCGATTACGGCACCAACAAAGCCATCAGCATGGCGCTCGCGGGCTTCTCCAATTCCGCGCTCGCGCTCGTGGCCGGCGCACTCTTCATCTCCGCGGCGATGACCGTCACCGGGCTCGACCGGCGCATTGCGCTCGTCACGCTCTCGCTGATCGGCACCACCACGCGGCGCATCCTGATCGGCGCGGTCGCCGTGACCATCGTGCTCTCGTTCGTCGTACCGAGCGCCACCGCGCGCAGCGCGTGTGTCGTGCCGATCATGGTGGGCGTCATCTCGGCGTTCGGCGTCGACAAGCGCTCGAACATCGCGGCAGGCATCATGATCGTGGTCGCGCAAGCCACGAGCATCTGGAACGTCGGCATCCAGACCGCCGCCGCGCAGAATCTGCTGACCGTGGGCTTCATGGACAAGATGCTCGGCGCGCGCGTCACGTGGCTCGACTGGCTCATTGCGGGCGCGCCCTGGGCGATCGTGATGTCGGCGGCGCTGCTCTTCATCGTGCTGAAGATGCTGCCGCCCGAAGCCGATGCCATCGCGGGCGGCAAGGAAGCCGTCGAAGCCTCGCTGCGCGAACTCGGCCCCATGACGGGCCCGCAGAAACGCCTGCTCGGGGTTTCCATCGGCCTGCTGCTCTTCTGGGCGACCGAAGGCAAGCTGCACCCGTTCGACACCACTTCGGTCACTTACGTGGGGCTCGTGCTGCTGCTGTTGCCGCGCTTTGGCGTGATGGACTGGAAGACCGTGCAAAGCCGCATTCCGTGGGGCACGGTGATCGTGTTCGGCGTGGGCATCAGCCTCGGCACGGCGCTGCTCACGACGAAAGCGGGCCAATGGCTCGGCGACCTCGTCGCGCATCACACGGGGCTCGACACCGCCACGCCGTTCATGGCCTTCGCGATTCTCTCGGCCTTCCTCATCCTCATCCACCTCGGTTTTGCGAGCGCAACGGCGCTCACCTCCGCGATGTTGCCGATTCTCGTGTCGGTGCTGCAGTCCATGCAGGGCGACTTCAACCGGCTCGGTCTCACCATGCTGCTCGGCTACGTGGTGAGCTTCGGCTTCATCCTGCCGATCAACGCGCCGCAAAACATGGTGTGCCTCGCCACCGAAACGTTCACGGCGAAGCAGTTTGCGCGCGTGGGCATCGTGCTGACCGTCGTCGGCTATGTGTTGTTGCTGCTGTTCGCCGCGACGTGGTGGCGCTGGCTGGGCTGGATCTGAACACTGCACCCGAACGCTGCACGGTTAGCAAGGAGCCGCTCATGGAAGTCAGGATCGACGACGCACGCCGCTTCGCCACGGCCGTGCTCACGAACGTCTCGGTGACCGAAGACATCGCCGCCGACGTGGCCGACCATCTGATCGAATCCGACCGCGTGGGCTACGCGAGCCACGGCCTGTCGATCCTGCCTAACTACAAGCGCGTGCTGGCCGCGGGCTTCGTCACCGCAGACGGCCGCGCCGAGCGCGTCGTCGACCGCGGCAGCCTGATCGGCTATGACGGCCACAGCGGCTTCGGACAGCACATTGGCAAGGTCGTGATGGAAGACGCGATCGCTCGCGCGCGCGAACATGGGCAGTGCATCGTAACGCTGCGTCATAGCCATCACCTGGGGCGCATGGGCCACTACGGCGAAATGGTCGCGGCGCAGGGGTACGTGCTGCTCGCCTTCACCAACGTGGTCAATCGCGCGCCGACCGTCGCGCCGTTCGGCGGACGCGAGCCCCGGCTCACGACCAACCCGCTGTGCTTCGCGGGTCCGCTGCCGGGCGGGCGGCCGCCCTTCGTCGTGGATATCGCCACGAGCGCCATCGCCGTGAACAAAGCGCGCGTGCTCGCCGAAAACGGCCTGCCGGCGCCTGACGGCTCGGTGATCGACGCGAACGGCCAGCCGAGCACCGACCCCAACGTGTTGTTCGCCGACCCGCCAGGCGCGCTGCTGCCGTTCGGTCTGCACAAGGGCTATGCGCTGGGTCTCGTGGCGGAACTGCTCGCGGGGGTGCTCTCGGGCGGCGGCACGATCCATCCGGACAACCCGCGCAATGGCGTCGCGACCAACAATCTGTTCGCGCTGGTGCTCGATCCGCAGGTGGACTTCAACACGACGTGGCGCTCGCAGGAGGTCGAATCGTTCCTCGATTATCTGCTCAGCTGCCCGCCGCAGGATCCGTCGCAGCCGGTGCAGTACCCCGGCCAGTACGAAGCGGAAAATCGTGCGCGGCACATGCAGACGATCACGCTGCCCGACTCCGTGAGAAAGCCGTTCGCCGACATCGCCACCGAACTGGGCATTGCGCCGCTTACGGCGATTTGAGGCGATCCAACGCGACGCTGTAAACAGAAAACCGCGCGAACCCTGCGGGACTCGCGCGGCCTTTCATGCGTTGCACTTACCTCACACGGCAACCGCGCCCACGTAGTTTTCGGCCATCGCCGTCGCGGCGGCGCGGGACGTGGTGACATGCTCCAGTTCGGCAACCTGCAGGCGCTGCTCGAACGGCGTGGCGTCGTCGAGGCGGTGCATCATGCGCGTCATCCAGTACGAGAAGTGCTCGGCGCGCCAGATGCGGCGCAGCGCCGTTTCGCTATAGCCATCGAGCAGATCGGTGCGGCCTTCCTTGTAGAACGCCACGAGCGCCGCGGTCAGCACGCGCACGTCCGCCACCGCGAGATTGAGGCCCTTCGCGCCGGTCGGCGGCACGATGTGCGCCGCATCGCCCGCGAGAAAGAGGCGGCCGTGCTGCATCGTGGTCGTGACGAAGCTGCGCATGCCCACGATGTTCTTCTGGAAGATCTTGCCTTCCACCACCTGGTGGCCTTCGCGCGAATCGACGCGCGCGTGCAGCTCGGCCCAGATGCGGTCGTCGGACCAGTTGTCGACGTTGTCCGTCGGATCGCACTGGAAGTACATGCGCTGCACGTTCGGCGAGCGCGTGCTGACGAGCGCGAAGCCGCGATCGTGCCGCGCGTAGATCAGCTCGTCGGAAGTGGGCGGCGCCTCGACGAGAATACCGAACCAGCCGAACGGGAACACGCGCTCGTAGTCCTGGCGCAGCGCCGCCGGAATCGAGGCGCGCGACACGCCGTGGAAACCGTCGCAGCCGATCACGTAGTCGCAGTGCAGCTCGTGCTCTTCGCCTTCGTGCGTGAAGCGGATCGACGGCGTGCTGGTTTCGACGCCGTAAATCGACGTCTTCGAGACGTTGAAGAAGAGCTTGCCGTCCGCGGCCACGCGCGCCGCCACGAGGTCCTTGAGCACTTCGTGCTGCGCGTAGACGGTGATGGCTTTGCCCGTGAGGCCGGTGAGATCGATGCGGCGGCGCTTGCCTTCGAACGCGAGTTCGAAGCCGTGATGCACTGCGCCTTCGGCCTTCATGCGCTCGCCGACGCCCGCTTCGGTGAGCACGTCCATCGTGCCTTGCTCTAGCACGCCGGCGCGTATGGTCGATTCGATCTGCTCGCGGCCACGCAGCTCGATCACGACCGAGTCGATGCCACGCAAATGCAGAAGATGGGAAAGAAGCAGGCCCGCGGGCCCGGCGCCAATGATGCCAACCTGGGTGCGCATGAGATGTCTCCTGATGCGGCGTTGCTTGAATTGATTTTTGGCAAGTTTCGCCGCAGCACGCGTTATCGCGCAACGCGATATGGAGAATATGGACTATCTCTATTTTGAATAGTGTTGCAGTCGCCAGCCGTCTCGCATCGCCATTGTGCGGAACGGAAATTGCTCATTGCCACGCTTCGCCTGCGCCCCAGGTTTGCGCACTGGCGCGCTCGTCGCCCCTCAAAAACATCAAGGCCATGTCCTTCCCGTTCCGCTCCCGCACGCCCACATCCGCCACGACATCCCGCCCCGTCCCGTTTGCCGCCACGCTCGCCGCTGCGCTGTGCCTCGCCTGGCCGCTCGCGCAAACCGCCCATGCCGCCGACGCACAAGCCGACGTCGCAGCCTCCGCGAGCGCACCCGCCAACGCGCAGGAATTACAAACGCCCGCGCGATCGGCAAGGCCGGTTCGCTCGCCGGCGCAGCATGACGCCGCAAAAGAGAGCCGGCCCGCCACGCCCGCCGACCTCTATGGCCGCCTCTATCACGACGTGCAGCTCGCGCAGATCTTCCCCGACGGCAAGACGTTTGCCGACATACTGCCCAACGAGCGCCCGAGCCAGATCACGGCCGCCTACGAGCGCTGGCGCCAGCAACACGCGGGGCTGCACGACAGCGCCGCGCGCAAGGCCGCGCTCGCGCAGTTCGTGAACCGGTACTTCACGGCCCCGGCGCAAACCGAAGATCACTACGTTTCCGATCCGAACCAGGATGTCGTCGGCCACATCGACACGCTCTGGAACGTGCTGAGCCGCCGCCCCGACGCAAAGCCGAATCCGTATTCGTCGCTGCTGCCGCTGCCCTATGCGTACGTCGTGCCGGGCGGCCGCTTCAACGAAATCTACTACTGGGATTCGTACTTCATCATGCTCGGCCTGGAAGCGAGCGGCCGCCACGAACTCGCGCTCGACGAGCTGAGCAACTTCGCCGCGCTGATCGACCGATACAGCCACATCGCGAACGGCAATCGCACGTACTACCTGAGCCGCTCGCAGCCGCCGTTTTTCGCGCAGATGGTGAGCCTCGTTGCGGAAAAAGACGGCGACGCCGTGTACCTCCACTACCTGCCGCAACTGCGCAAGGAATACGACTACTGGATGGCCGGCGCGCAGACGCTCAAGCCCGGTCACGCCGCGCGCCACCTCGTGCGCCTGCCCGACGGCACGCTGCTCAACCGCGACTGGGACGCGCGCAACCGCCCGCGCGACGAGTCGTACCGCGAGGACATCCTGACCGCGCGCGCCACGCCGCAACGCGACGCCTCCGACCTCTGGCGCAACCTGCGCGCGGGCGCGGAAACGGGCTGGGACTACAGCTCGCGCTGGCTCGCCGACGGCCAAACGCTCTCGACTATCGATGTGACCTCGCTCGCGCCGGTCGACCTCAATTCGCTGATGGTGATCCTCGAACGCACGCTCGCGAAGGCCTATGGCCTCAAGGGCGACGCGCGCGAGGCCGAACTGATGACGAAGCGCGCGCAACAACGCGCCGACGCCATCGACCGCGTGCTCTGGGACCCGCAACTGCATGCCTACAGCGACTACGACTTCGCGCACCGCACGCTCACGCACCGGCTCACGGCGGCGACCGTCTATCCGCTCTATGCGGGCGTGGCGACGAAGGCCCAGGCGCAGGAAGTGGCCGCCGCGGTGCGCGCCGGGCTGCTGCGCCCCGGCGGCCTCGCCACCACCCAGGTCGCGACCGGCCAGCAATGGGACGAGCCGAACGGCTGGGCGCCGCTGCAATATCTCGCGGTCATGGGGCTGCGCCGCTACGGCGCACAGGACCTCGCGCAGGAGATCGCCACGCGCTGGATCGCGACGAATCTCGCCTACTACGCGCGCACACACAAGCTCGTCGAGAAGTACGACGTGAGCGCGTCGGCCACGAAGGCCTCGTCGGCAGGCGGCGGCGAATATCCGCTGCAGGACGGCTTTGGATGGACCAACGGCGTCCTGCGCGTGCTGCTGCAGATGTATCCGCAGACGGGCGCCGCGCAAGGCGCACCGGCGGCGTCCGCCGCGGCCGCGGCCAGCACGCCCTGAGGCGCCGCCGCGCGCCCGCCGCGCCGCACGCCGGCGGCGCGCGGCGTACACTTTTTGCGCCACCGCAGCGTAATCGTCGTATAGCAACCAGGAGCCCCCCATGCGCAACGAAACGGCCTTTTTGTTCGACCTCGACGGTACGCTCGTCGACAGCGTGTACCAGCATGTGCTCGCATGGAAGGAAGCGCTCGACGCGGACGGCATCGAGCTCTCGGTGTGGCGCATTCACCGGCGCATCGGCATGAGCGGCGGTCTCTTCATGAACCAGTTGCTGCGCGAGACCCACGAGGCCCACGAGTCGATCGCCCCCGAGCGCATCGCGCGCTTGCAAAAACTACACGCCGACGCCTACCGCCGCCACGCCGACCAGGTGCGCCCGCTGCCCGGCGCCCGCGCGCTGCTCGACACCCTCAGCGCGGCGCAAGTGCCCTGGGCGATCGCCACGAGCGGGCGGCTCGCCACGGCGTCCGTGAACCTGCAGGCGCTCGGCGTGGACCCGTCCGTCACGACGGTGGTCACGCGCGACGAAGTGCGCCACGCCAAGCCCGACCCCGATCTTTTCGTCGCCGCGGCACTGCGGCTGAACGTGCCGATCGAGCGCTGCCTCGTGGTGGGCGACAGCGTCTGGGACATGCTCGCGGCCCAACGCTGCCGCGCGCTCGGCATCGGCCTGCAGTCGGGCGGCTACGGCACCGAGGAGCTGCAACGCGCGGGCGCGCTACGCGTGTACGAAGATCCCGCCGACCTGCTCGACCATCTCGACGAAGTCTGCGCTCGCGATTGAGCCGCTGATCGAGCCGCCGCTCGGACTGATTGCGCGCGCCGCCGCACGCGGCGCGAAAATTGCGCAGCTCTCGGCTGTGCAGTGCAGCACCGCGGCTGCGCCGCCCCGCTTCTGGCGCACGTCATGTACTGCATGTCGCGCGCCATCGGCGTATGCTGACATAGGTCAATTCGACAACTCACCGGCCGGCTCCCGCCGCCTGCTGCGATGAACGACTCCGCCCCTGCCCCCGGAACTCCCAGCGCGCCGCGCGTGACGGTGGTCGTCCTCACGCGCAATCATGTACGTCAAACCATCGATACCGTCGCGCGCCTCACCGCCCTTCCCGAACACCCGGACGTCATCGTGGCCGACAACGGCTCCACCGATTCCACCGTCTCCCTGCTGGCGTCGCTCTTTCCGCAAGTGCGCATCGTCCAGTCGCTGGGCGATCACGGCATGGCCGGTTTCAATCGCGCCGTGCTGCTCGCGCGCACCGACTATGTCGCGTGCTGCGACGACAGCACCTGGTTCGCGCCCGGCGCGCTCGCGCGTGCGGCGCACCTGCTCGACGCCCACACGCAGGTGGCCGTGCTCAACGCGCGCGTGGTGAGCGGCGACGAGCGCGAAATTCACCCCGCCTGCCTGATGCTCGCCGCCACGTCGCCGGGTACGGAAGGCGAAGCCGGGCCTGCGCTCGCGAACTTCATGGCCGGCGCGTGCATTTTCCGCGCGGCCGTGTTCCACGCGCTCGGCGGCTACGAGGAGCGGCTGTCACACGGCGGCGCCGAAGAGCTTGCCGCGCTCGACATGCTGTCGGCCGGCCACCAGATCGTTTATTGCGAGCAGGCGCTCGCGCATCGCGAGCCGCTTTACCGCTGGTTCACGCGCGCGCAGCAATGCTCGCTCGCGCGCAACACCGCCTGGGTGGCGTGGATGCGATTGCCCGCGCGCGATGCGATCGCGGCGACCGGCCGTGCGCTCGCGGTGTTCGCGCGCCAGCGCTCGCTCGGGCCCGCGGGCGTGGCGCTGCTGCGCGGCGCGTTCTGGACGTTGCGCGCACGCCGCGTGGTGCCGCCGCACGTCGTGCTGCTCACCCGCCAGGTACGCCGCGCGGAACGCCACGTGCGCGCGGGCATTCCGGCAATGGCCGAAAAGTACGACCGCTCAGGGCAGCGCGCGTGGTAAGCTGCGACGCCCGCTGCGTGCGGGCCGTCCATTCAGGAGGCCGGAGCCTGTTAATCTTGTGAACAGGCCCTATGACAGACCCGAGGACCATGACGACGCCCGACCCCGGCATCGCCCAGCAAAACACCGTCGCCGAAAGCCACCACGAACGCCGCTTCGAGGCGCTCGTGGAGCCGATCGAGGACTACGCGATCTTCCTGCTCGATACGCGCGGCTACATCGTGAGCTGGAATCGCGGCGCGGCCCGCATCAAGGGCTATGAAGCGCACGAGATCATCGGCCAGCATTTCTCGCGTTTTTACACCGACGAAGCCAACGCGCGCCGCTGGCCCGATCACGAGCTGGAGCAGGCCGCGCTGCACGGACGCTTCAACGACGAAGGCTGGCGCGTGCGCAAGGACGGCTCGATGTTCTGGGCCAACGTCGTCATCACCGCGCTGCACGAGAGCGACGGCTCGCTCTCCGGCTTTGCCAAGGTCACGCGCGACCTCACCGCCGAACGCCGCCAGGTCGAAGCGCTGCGTCTTTCCGAAGAGCGCTTTCGCCTGCTCGTGGAAAGCGTGAGCGACTACGCGATGTTCATGCTCGATCCGCAGGGCAACGTGGTGAGCTGGAACACCGGCGCGACCAACCTGAAGGGCTACCGTCCGGCCGAGATCGTCGGCCAGCATTTTTCCGTGTTCTATCCGCCCGACGAGGTCGCCGCCGGTCAGCCCGAACGCGAGCTGCGCCGCGCGAAGGAGTTGGGCCGGGTCGTGAGCGAGGGCTGGCGCGTGCGCAAGGACGGCTCGATGTTCTGGGCCAGTGTCACGCTCACCGCGGTGCATGACGGCCAAGGCCGCCTCACGGGGTTCGCGAAGGTCACGCGCGACATGACCGAAAGCCGCCGCACCGACGAACTCGAGCATTCGAGCGAACAGATGAAGCAGTTCCTCGCCTTGCTCGCGCACGAACTGCGCAACCCGCTCGCGCCGGTGCGCAACGCCGTGGCCACGATGCGCCTCATGGATGCGCCGAGCCCCGAGATCGAGCGAGCGAGCGAAATGATCGACCGTCAGATCGTGCACCTCACCCGGCTCGTGGACGACCTGCTCGACGTCGGGCGCATCACGTCGGGCAAGATCGAGTTGCGCGAGGCGCCGCTCGACCTGCACGAAGTGGTCGCGCACGCCATCGACGCGGCGCAGCCCTTCACCTCGGCACGCGGTCAGCACGTGGACGTGCAGATGCCCGACGAGCCGCTCACCATGAAGGGCGACCACACGCGGCTCGTGCAGGTGCTGCAGAACCTGCTGCACAACGCCTCGAAGTTCTCGCCCGACGGCAGCCGCATCGTCGTGGACGTGCGTTCCGCCGCGCGCGCCGTGCAGATCCAGGTGCGCGACGAAGGCCGCGGCCTGCGGCCCGGCACATACGAGTCGATCTTCGGCCTCTTCAGCCAGGACCGCTCGGCGCCGGGGCCCACGGAAAACGGGCTCGGCATCGGCCTCATGCTGTGCCGCTCGCTCGTCGAGCTGCATGGCGGCACCATCTCCGCCAGGAGCGACGGGCCCGGCAAAGGCAGCACGTTCACGATCCGCCTGCCGTTCGCGCGCGAGGCCACGCATGCCGTGCAGCCGCCGCCGCTCACGCCGGACACGGCCGAGCTTGCCGCGCTGGCCGAAGCCGGCGTGCCGCCGCTGCGCGTGCTCGTGGTCGACGACAACCGCGATTCGGCCGACAGCCTCGCCATGCTGCTCGAACTCAAAGGGCACGACGTGCGCGTGGCCTACAGCGCCGCCCACGCGCGCGAGGAAGTGGACGGCTTCACGCCGGACGCCGCGCTCATCGACATCGCCATGCCCGAGATCGACGGCTACGCGACGCTGCGTGCCCTACGCGCGCTGCCGCCACTCAAGCACACGCTGTTCGCCGCGATGACCGGCTTCGGCCAGGCTGCCGACATCGAGCTCACGCACGAAGCGGGCTTCGAGATGCATCTCGTGAAGCCCGTGGACGTCACGCTGTTCGACGAGGTGCTCGCGCTTGCGGCGGCAAGGCAAAGGCGCCGCAGCGCGTGACGTTCGACTTGTCGCGCCCTTGAGTTACGGTGCCTTAAGGTGAGATAGGTGCGAACGGCCGGTATTCGACCTCGGGCCCGCGCACGACAATGGCCGTCGATTCCGGCACTTCGGCCCATACATCGGGCGCATCGCCAAGTGGCTCGGACACGAGCAGATACGCGTCGTCACCGGCTGCGATGATGCGCGGGTCGTCGGGATACAGTTCGCGCAGATGCCGGAACGCCGTGGTGTGATAAAGCGAGCGGGAATTGCGCTCGCTCGAATAGCGCACAGCGACGATCTGCTCGCCGTCGCATGCGCAAACCGTCATGTTGAGCGCCGGCTCGACGCCATGCTTTTGCGCGGTTGCCTCCACAAAACCCGCCATGCGTTCCAGCGCAAGAACGGGCTCGACTTCGAGGCCGAACGTCATCGCGAGATAGAACATCGTTTCCGAATCCGTCGACCCCTCGAGCGCATTGAAGCGCCCCGGATCGATCGCGACCAGCAGGTCGCGCCGCATCAGCGGATAGCTGCGGATCAGACCGTTGTGCGCAAAGATCCAGCGCCGGTGCCGAAACGGATGGCAGTTCGTTTCCTGCACCGGCGTATGCGTGGCCGCGCGAATGTGCGCGACGAACATGGGCGCACGCACCGCGCGCGCCAGTTCGCGCAGGTTGCGGTCGTTCCAGGCGGGATGCACGCTGCGGTAACGATAGGGAATGTCGTGCGGGTCCTGATACCAACCCATGCCGAAGCCATCGCCATTCGTGGTGGTCGCGCCTTTGGTGGAATGCAGGCTTTGATCGATCAGCGAATGCCGTGCGTGAAACAGCACGGTTTCGAGTTGCACGGGGTTCCCGCTATAAGCGAGCCAGCGGCACATGATGGTCTCCTTCGCGTGAGGACGCTTGTGTACGCCGGCCTGCTCACGAGCTACAGGCGCCGCTACTTCGCGGCGCGCAGGTCGGCGATCGGCGTGAGAAAGCCGGTCAGGCCAGTCAGTATGATCTGCACCCCGATGCACAGGAGCAGAAACGACGACACGCGCATGGCCACGCGCGTGCCTTCCACACCCAGGTACTGCGAAAGCCGCGCGGCGCGGCTGTACACGTAATAGATCACGAGCATGACGAGCGCGGAGATCACGAGCGACGCGAAGCTCGAGAGCAGCCACGCCGAAAGCTTGTGCGTGCGGTTGGCATTCAGCGCAATGGCCGTGGCGATGGAGCCCGGGCCGGTGGTGAGCGGAATGGTCAGCGGAAAAAAGGCTTTTCCGGAAGCCGAACTCGCGCTCACGGGCTTGACCGGATGATCGACCGCGGGCGGCTCCGGCTCGGGCGCGTTGAGCATTTGCCAGCCGGCCACGGCTACGGCGAGGCCGCCGCCGATACGCAGCGCTTCCATTGAAATACCGAAGAAATGCAGGATGGGCGTGCCGACGAAAAAAGCCCCGACCAGCACGAAGAACGCGTTGATCGCCACGCGTTTGGCGAGCAGGCGCCGCTCTTCGTCAGTAAGCGTTGTGGTGCGATCGAGAAAAACAAAAGCACCGCTCAAGGGATTGATGATGCTGATGAGTCCGGTGAAACCGAACAGGATGTCTGAAATCAGGCTCTCGATCATGGAGTCGATCCGTTGAGGGCATGCGCAAAAAGCGCGCCGGGCTGCGAGAAGTGTAGCCGTATCGGCGTCGGGCGTGCCTGATCGATGTCGCTCGATGCCGCGAAAAATGGCGCGTTGCACCAATCTTTACGGCAAGCCCTTCAGTATTTTTGGCGGCTTTACGGGGCGCGTTCACAAGCATAGAGTGGGTGGCTTCGCACCCCGACGCGACGTTTCTTTTCTTCTCATATGAAAGAGGAGTTGCCATGTCACTGCGGTTGCTCGCTGCCTTGCCCTTTATCGGCATCCTGCTAGGGGTGCCGTTCGTCAATCGCACCGAGCCGCTCGTGCTCGGCATGCCGCTCGTGCTCGCATGGATCGTCATGTGGGTGGTGCTGGCCGCGGTGATCATGGGGATCGTCTACCGGCTCGACCCAGTCAACCGGCTCTCGGGCGAAGCGGATGCGGAGGTGCGATCATGAGCGCCCTCATCATCATCGCGGCGATGACCTTCGTCGCGCTCTACCTCGGCATGCGCGCCCGCCGCGGGCACGACATGAACCTCGAGCAGTGGGCCGTGGGCGGCCGCAGCTTCGGCACCGCGTTCGTGTTCCTGCTGATGGCGGGCGAGATCTACACCACCTTCACGTTCCTCGGCGGCAGCGGCTTCGCCTATGGCAAGGGCGCGCCTGTCTACTACATTCTGGCTTACGGCACGCTTGCATACATCCTCTCGTACTGGATGCTGCCGCCCGTCTGGCGCTTCGCCAAGCAGCACCGGCTCGTCTCGCAGCCGCACTTCTTCGCGCGCAAGTACCAAAGCCCCGCGCTGGGCGTGCTGGTGGCTTGCGTGGGCGTGCTCGCGCTCGTGCCCTATCTCGTCCTGCAACTCAAGGGCCTCGGCATCATCGTGACGACGGCCTCGTATGGCGCGATCTCCTCCACCGCGGCGATCTGGATCGGCGCGGCCGTGGTCACGGCTTACGTGATCGTTTCGGGCGTGCGCGGCTGCGCGTGGAACTCGGTCGTGAAGGACACGATGATTCTCGCCATCGCCGTGTTCCTCGGCATTTACCTGCCGATTCACCACTATGGCAGCCTGAGCGAGATGTTCCGCGCCATCGACGCCGCCAAGCCCGGCTTCCTCACCTTCCCGGCACGCGGCCAGAGCGTGACGTGGTTCCAGTCCACCGTGCTGCTCACGGCACTAGGCTTCTTCATGTGGCCGCATACGTTCATGTCGGTCTACACCGCGAAGAACGAGCGCATCTTCCGCCGCAACGCGATGATCCTGCCGCTCTATCAGCTTATTTTGCTGTTCGTCTTCTTCTGCGGCTTCGCAGCCGTGCTCAAGGTGCCGGGCCTCAAGGGCGGCGACATCGACCTCTCGCTGTTCCGTCTCGCCCTGCAGACGTTCGATCCATGGTTCGTGGGCGTGATCGGCGCGGCCGGCGTGCTGACCGCACTCGTGCCGGGCTCGATGATCCTCACCACGGCTTCGACGCTGCTCGCGAACGACATCTATCGCGGCGGCCTCGCGAAGAGCGCGGACGACGCGCAAGTCGCGAAGCTCGCGCGCGCCTTCGTGCCGGTGATCGCGCTCGTGGCAGTCGGCTTCACGCTCAATGGCGGGGACACCATCGTCGCGCTGCTCCTGATGGGCTACAACTTCGTCACGCAGCTGTTCCCGGCGATGGTGTGCAGCCTCTCCGCGCGCAATCGCGTAACGAAGCAAGGCGCATTCTGCGGCATCGTGGCGGGCGTGCTGGTGGTGATCGTCACGACGCTCACGCATGTGAGCGTGGCTCAGCTGATTCCGTTCGCGCCGGACGCGCTCAAGGACGTCAACATCGGCTTCCTTGCGCTGTTCGTGAACGTGATCGTGCTCGTGGTGGTGAGCACGGTGACGCAGCCGCGCACGCATGTGGATCACGAGCATGCGCGGGCGCATTGATATGGCGTAACGCGGTAGCGAGGCGGCCCAATCGGCGAGATCCGATTGGGCCGTTTTCCATCTATGCCGCCTTGCGCGCTTCGGCGATGCGCTGCGGCGCCTCGGGACGCGCGTACAGGCGTTCGAGATACGCCTGCAAGCGCGGAAAGCTCTCCAGCAGTTGCACTTCGTGGGCCCAGTCCATCAGATACACCGTCACGCAGTCGGCGACCGAAAGCTTGTTGCCGACGATGAACTCGCGTCCTTCGAGGTGCCTTTCGAGCACCGCGGCCATGCTGCTGAAGTCCTCCCGCGCGAGTTCGATATCGGCGGGACTGCGCTTTTCCGGTGGATACAGGAACGAATGCCGCGTGATTCTCCAGAGCGGCTGTTCCAGCTCGGTGACCGCGAACAGGGTCCAGCGATACGCCTGCGCGCGCTCGTCGAGATCCGCGGGCAACAGCGCCTTCTCTGGATATTTATCCGCGAGATACAGCACGATGGCAGCCGATTCGGGAATCACGCGGTCGCCGTCGATCAGCACGGGCACCTTGCCTGCGGGATTGATGCGCAGGTATTCAGGCCGCTTGTGCTCGCCTGCGAGCAGATTGACCGAGATGAATTCGAAATCGGCGTCGACTTCCTTGAGGCCCCATAGCGCGCGCTGCGAACGCGTGCCGGCAAAACCATAGAGTTTCATGACGCGCCTCCGTTCACACACCGGGAATCGGCAGAACGGGCATCACCTCGACGGCCTCGCCCGGAAAAATCGAAAAGTGCGGGTGGCCTTCGAACAGCTTCGCTGCCTCTTCGTGCGATGCAGCACGGAAAACGGTATAGCCGGTTAGCGCGTTAGATGTGTCCGCGATGCCATGCTCGCCAATCGATTTCGTCTTGCCGAGCGGGCCGCCCATATCGACGATCGATGCCTTGTGCTTTTCGACCCACGCGTGCCAGGCCGCAATGCCCTCCTTTTCCTTGGCGTGCCGATCGGCTTCGGAAAGCGCCGCCCATCCCTTCATGCGCGCGTTGTCTTTGGTACCGAGAAAAACAGCGAGAAACAGTTTCTGATCGCTCATGTGTCCTCCAACTGCTGGTCTGGTTGCTGGTCTGAAAACGGGAGCAACGGTATGTCGCCCATCCGGCCTTGACAGCATAGGTTGATATCAACATAATTGCAACATGGCACGCGCAAAGAAACTTCCCTTCGAAACCACGCTATTGGTGCGCGATTGCTGCCTGTGTCTGCATATGCAGCGGGCGGCACGCAATCTCGCGCGCATTTTCGACGACGTGCTGCGTCCGCTCGATCTCACGAACGGGCAGTTTTCGCTGCTGATGTCACTGAACCGGCCGCATCCGCCCGGTATGAAAGACGTGGCGTCGCTGCTCGCCATGGACCGCACCACCCTCACGGCCGCACTCAAGCCGCTGGAGCGGCGCGGTCTCGTGGTCATCGAGCAGGACCCGGAAGACAAGCGCAGCCGTCTGCTGAGCCTCACGGACGAGGGGCATCGGCTGCTCAACGCGGCGTTTCCGCTATGGCAGCAAACGCATGAGGAAATCGAAAAGGAGTTTGCCGAGGGCGAGGTGGACAAGCTGCGCGCGCACTTGCGCGCGCTTTCCTAGTCATGGCGCTTCTTCGCCCCATACAGCGTCGATTCCGGAAACCCCTCCGCCGCGAGCACGCGCCCTACGAGAATGAGCGCGGTACGCTCGATATCCGTAGCGAGCACCTTCTGCGCGATATCCGCGAGCGTGCCCGTTACGCGTTCCTCGTCGGGCCAGCTCGCGCGATAGATCACCGCGACCGGGCAATCTTCGCCGTAGTGCGGCAGCAATTCCTCGACGATGCGCGCGATATGGCGCACGCCCAGGTGAATCGCGAGCGTCGCTCGGTGACGCGCGAGGTCGCCTAACTGCTCGCCTTCGGGCATCGACGTTTTGGTGGCGTAGCGCGTGAGAATGAGCGTCTGCGAAATGCCGGGCAGCGTGAGTTCGCTGCCGAGCGCCGCCGCGCACGCAGCGGTCGCGGTCACGCCGGGCACGACTTCATAAGGAATACCGAGCATACGCAACCGCCGGATCTGCTCGCCGATCGCGCCATAGAGCGACGGGTCGCCCGAATGCACGCGCGCCACGTCGAAGCCCTGGGCATGCGCGGTTTCGAGCAACGCGACGATCTCGTCGAGCGTGAGCGGCGCCGTGTCCACCACCTTGTGCGCGCGGTGGCCTTCCAGCACGGCGGGCGGCACGAGCGAGCCCGCGTAGAGAATGACGGGGCAACTGCGCACGAGGCGCTGGCCTTTCACGGTGATCAGTTCAGGATCGCCCGGCCCCGCGCCGATGAAGAAAACGGTCATGCGTGGAAACTCCGCTGAATAGGGTTCGCGAGCGCGTCGATTGCTTCTTGCGCTGATGTGAACTCACATTGCGCGTCGGGCAGCGGCGGGCGCTGCATCATCACCACGGGCAAGCCCTTTTCGCGCGCGACGGCGAGCTTCGCTTCGGTCGCCGCGCCGCCGCTGTTCTTGCTGACCACGACGTCGATGCGCGCTTCGGTAAAGAGCGTGCGCTCGCCAACGGCTGTGAACGGCCCGCGCGCGTCGATGATGCGCGCACGGGCGTGGCCAGGATGCGCTTCGAGGCAACGGACCGTCCAGTGCTGATGCTCCGGCACCTCGTTCAGATGCGCAAGCGGCTCGCGCCCGAGCGTGAAGAGCGGGCGCGCGAACGGCATGACCGCTTCGACCACGCCGGCCCAGCCGCTCACCATGCGCCAGTCGTCGCCGGGCTGCGGCTGCCACGGCGCACGCCGCAGCGCCCAGTACGGCACGTGCGCCGCTTCGCACGCACGCGCCGCGTTGGCGCTGATTTGCGCGGCATAGGGATGCGTGGCGTCGAAAACCAGTGTGATGTTTTCGTCCGCGAGAAAACGCGCGAGCCCTTCGGCTCCGCCAAAGCCGCCCACCCGCACCGCGCAGGCGAGATCGGCGGGCACGCGGCCAAGGCCCGCGAGCGAGTAGACGTGCTGGGGGCCGAGCGTGCGCGCGATCGCCAGCGCATCGCCGGTGCCGCCGAGCAGCAGGATGCGCGCCGTCATGGCTTGACGGCCTCGTAAAGCGTGACGGGCAAGGCCTGACGCCAGGTGTCGAAGCCGCCCAGCGGCTGCGCCTCGCCGATGCCGACGCGCGTGAGCGTGCCGCCGTGCTGCGCGCGCCATGTCACGAGTGCCGCTTCGCTCTGCAACGTCACCGCGTTCGCGACGAGCCGCCCGCCGCTCGCGAGCGCCGCCCAGCACGCGTCCAGCACGCCGGGTACGGTCACGCCGCCGCCGATAAAGACCGCGTCGGGCGCGGCGAGTCCTGCGAGCGCGTCGGGCGCGCGGCCCGCAACGAGTTGCAAACCCGGCACGCCCAACGCCGCGCGATTGTGCTCGATGAAGCGTTGACGCTCGGCGTTCGCCTCGATCGCGATCGCGCGGCAAGCGGCGTGCGAACGCATCCATTCGATGCCGATCGAGCCGCTGCCCGCGCCCACGTCCCACAGCAACCCGCCGGGCGTGGGTGCGAGACGCGCGAGCGTGAGCGCGCGCACGTCGCGCTTCGTGATCTGACCGTCGTGGCGGTAGGCGTCGTCGGGGAGGCCTGGCGTGAGCGTCCAGCCGCGCGCGAGCGTCTGCGCACTATCGCTCTCGCATTCGAACGCGACCAGATTGAGCGCCGCGGCTTCTTCAACGTGCCACGCATCGGCGCGGCCTTCTATGCGGCGTTCGAGCGGGCCGCCCAGATGCTCGAACAGGGCAAGACGCGTGGCGCCGAAGCCCGCTTCGGCGAGCAACGCGGCAAGCGCCGCGGGCGTGCGCCCATCCGCGCTCAACGCGAGCACGCGCGAGCGCGCGTAGAGATGGCGGCGCAGCGCATCGAGCGGACGGCCGACGAGCGAGACCATCGCCGTATCTTGCAGCGCCCACCCCTTGCGCGCCGCCGCGAGCGAGAGCGATGAAGGCGCGGGCAGCACGCGCATTTCACCGGGCACCACGCGGCGCGCGAGTGTCGCGCCCACGCCGAACAGCATGGGGTCGCCGCTCGCGAGCACGCATACGGACTGATTCGACTCGCGGTACGCAAGCAGCGCCTCGACGCTAAACGGCTGCGGCCACGCTTCGTGCCGTGCACGCACGCGCGAGGGCAACATCGCCAGATGGCGTTCGCCACCCGTCACGATGGCCGCGTCGAACAGCGCGCGCCGCGCGTCGCGCCCGAGCCCCGCGTATCCATCGTCGCCGATGCCCACCACCGTCAGCCATACCTGCTTGCCCTGCATTCGCTCTCCCGCCGTTGCCTGTTTGGTTGCCTGTTTCCCTACACCGCCACGGCCCGCAGCCCGATCGTGGGGTGGAGCACGCGTGAAAACGGGCATAATACCGTGTCCGCCGGTGCCGTTAAGGCAGCTTTGCATGAGACCGGAGCAAGCGCTGAAGCGCCAACTCCGGATCGCAAAAAGGGAACACAGCAAGCTGTGGCCGCCCCGCGACTGTGAGCAGCGAGACCGCATCCACCCGAGCCACTGGTTTTACCGGGAAGGCCGATGCGGTTCACGACCTGCGAGCCAGGAGACCTGCCGGCCGACTGTTCGCGCGAACCCATATCGGACGGGGTGTACCGATACCGCTGCCGTTTCCCGCCTGCCGTGCGGGCAACGCGCCACTCCAGCGTGATGCTTACCCGGTAATGCCTTGAAACACGAAACGAAGCCTGTCTCGCCCGCTGCCGCATTGGCCGTGCTCCGCCCCTCGGCGTGCCCGGGGCTCCTGCGCGTGGTCGCGGCGCGCGACGGCGGCCTGTGCCGCATCCGCCTGCCTGGCGGCGCGCTGAGCGCCGCGCGTGCGCGGGCCCTCGCCGACGCAGCGTCGACGCACGCGAACGGCGTACTCGAACTGACCAATCGCGCGAACGTGCAGATTCGCGGCGTGCGCGCCGGCGAAGAAGCGGCATTGAGCGCCGCGCTGATCGACGCAGGCCTCGGCCCTGCCGGCATCGACGCCGCGAGCCCGGTCGAGCGTGCATGCGCCGCCGACGAATTGCGCAACGTGATGCTGAGCCCGCTCGCGTGCCTCGACCCTGACGCGTTGTGGGACACGACGGAACTCGCCGCCGCGCTCATCGACATGATGCAGCGCGAGCCACGCTTTGCCGCACTCTCGCCCAAGTTCGCGCTGCAACTCGACGGCGGTGAACGTGTGGCGATGCTCGAGCATCCGCACGACATCTGGCTCGCCGCGCTGCATGATGGCGCAACGGTGCGCTTCGCGGTGGGCCTCGCAGGTTGCCCAACGGCGCAGCCAGTCGGCACGCTCGCGGCCGAAGACGTTTGCGCATCGATGCGCGCGCTGTTGCATGCGTTCCTCGATCTCGCGGGCGCGGACGCCACACGCATGCGCGACGTCCTCGCCACTCATTCGCTCGACTCGCTGCTACAGCGCGCGCAACAGCATGGCGACTTCACGTTGACGCGTGACGACGCCACGCTGCCCGCTTGGCGCCGCGCGGCGAGCCCCGCCGGCTTGCGCCTCGGCGCACACGCGCTGCACGCCGACGGCAGCGGCTACGTGGGCGCGCAGCCCGCTCTCGGCCGTATCGACGCGCCAACGCTGCGCGCACTTGCCGCGCTCGCGGAAGACTCGGGCGACGCGACATTGCGCGTGACGCCCTGGCAAGGCGTCCTGCTGCCGAATGTGCCCGCGCACGCCATGCCCGCCGCGCTCGAACGCCTGGACGCGCTCGGTCTCATCGCCTCCCGCGCCGACCCGCTCGCGCGCCTCGTCGCGTGCACGGGCTCGACGGGATGTGCAAAAAGCCGCGCGGACACGAAGGCAGACGCACAGCGCCTCGCCGCAATGCTGCCGCCCGACGCCGAAGCCCACCTGAGCGGCTGCGAGCGCTCCTGCGCGGCCGCGCATTGCGCGCCGTTCACGTTGCTCGCCAGCACCCCGGACCACTACGACCTGTACCAGCGCGACGACACGCAAAGCGGCTTCGGCCAGCGCTTTGGCCAACTCATCGCGCGCAACCTGACGATCGAAGCCGCTGCGCTTGCACTCGCGCAGCGGCCCCGGAGTAACCAAGATGTCTGATTACATTCGCGACGGCCAGGCGATCTATCGCGAGTCGTTCGCGACGATCCGCGCCGAAGCCGACCTCTCGCGCATTCCCGCCGACCTCGAAAAACTTGCCGTGCGCGTGATTCACGCATCCGGCATGGTGGATGTGGCCGCCGACCTCGCATTTTCCGCAGGCGCGGGCACAGCGGGCCGCAACGCGCTCGCGGGCGGCGCGCCGATTCTCTGCGACGCGAAAATGGTCGCTTATGGCGTGACGCGCGCGCGCTTGCCGGCGAACAACGCCGTGATCTGCACGCTCGACGATCCCGCTGTACCGGATCTCGCGCGCGAGATCGGCAACACGCGCTCGGCAGCCGCGCTCGAACTGTGGCGGCCGCATCTCGCAGGCAGCGTCGTGGCGATCGGCAATGCGCCCACCGCACTCTTTTATCTGCTCGATATGATTGCCGCCGGCGCTCCGCGCCCCGCGCTCATCCTCGGCTTTCCCGTCGGCTTCGTCGGCGCGGCCGAGTCCAAGGCGCAGCTTGCAGCCGAAAGCCACGGCGTACCCTTCGTCGTCGTGCACGGCCGCCGCGGCGGCAGCGCGATGGCCGCCGCCGCCGTCAACGCACTCGCTTCGGAGACCGAATAAATGATCCGCAAAGGACGTCTGCACGGCATTGGCGTCGGCCCCGGCGACCCCGAACTGCTCACGCTCAAGGCGCTGCGCCTGCTCAAGGCCGCGCCCGTGGTCGCGTATTTCGTCGCGAAGGGCAAGAAAGGCAATGCGTTCGGCATCGTCGAGGCCCATCTCGAAGCGGAGCAGGAACGCCTGCCGCTCGTGTACCCCGTGACGACCGAAGCGCTCGAACCGCCGCTCTCGTACGAAGCGATCATCGCCGACTTCTACGACGGCGCGGCGCAAACGCTTTCGCGCCATCTCGACGCCGGACGCGACGTGGCCGTGATCTGCGAAGGCGATCCGTTCTTCTACGGCTCGTACATGTATCTGCACGACCGGCTCGCCGCACACTACGAGGCCGAAGTCGTGCCGGGCGTGTGCTCGATGCTGGGCGGCGCGGCGGTGCTGGGCGTGCCGCTCGTCTACCGCAACCAGAGCCTCGCCGTACTCTCGGGCGTGCTGCCCGAGGACGAATTGCGCCGGCGCCTGGCCGACGCGGATGCCGCCGTGATCATGAAGCTGGGCCGCAATTTCGACAAGGTGCGCCGCCTGCTGGGCGAATTGGGCCTCGCGCATCGCGCGCTGTATGTCGAGCGCGCAACCATGGCGAACCAGCGCATCGTCCCGCTCGACGACGTCGATCCGATGGCTTCGCCGTACTTCTCGCTGCTCGTCGTGCCGGGGGTGAAATGGCAGTCGTGACGCCGCCCGCCATCGTCATTCTCGGGCCCGGCGCGCTCGCCACGGCGCGGCGCGTGCAGACGCTTTACCCAGGCGCGCAGGTCCATGCGCTGGAGGGCCGCGTGGCGGGCGATGTCGCGTTCAGCGAGCTTGGCGCGCATTTGCGCGAATGCTATACGCGCGGCCTGCCCATCGTCGCGCTGTGTGCGGCGGGCATCGTGATCCGCTGCCTCGCGCCGCTCCTTGCCAACAAGGGCGCAGAGCCGCCGGTGCTCGCGCTCGCCGAGGACGGCAGCGCCGTCGTGCCGCTGCTCGGTGGACTCACGGGCGTGAACGTCATGGCACGCGAAATCGGCGCGGCGCTCGCGGTTGCGCCCGCCATCACGACGAGCGGCGAATTGCGCTTCGGCACCTGCCTGCTCAATCCGCCTGCGGGCTATGCGCTCGCGAGCCTCGCGCAAGGCAAGCGCTTCGTCTCCGATCTGCTTGCGGGCGCAGCGACACGCGTGGACGGCCACGCACCGTGGCTCGAAAATGTCGATCTGCCACGCGAGGCCGCGGCGCGCCATGCCATCCGCGTGAGCGCGCATGTCTGGGACGGCAGTCCCGACGACCTCGTCATTCATCCGCGCGGCATCGTCGCGGCCGTGGGTGCGCCACGCGAAGCGCTTGCCGATAACGTGCGCCGCGCGCTCGATGCGCACGGCCTCGCGCCGCTTGCGCTCGCGACGCTCGTCGCCCCTGCTGCGCACATGCGCGATGCGTCGCTCGCGCAGGCGGCAGCGGAACTCGGCGTACCGCTGCGCTTCGTCGATAGCGAGGAGAACACGGCGCAAGCTACGCTCGCCGCCCTCGACTTCGCGGCGGACGTCGAGCGCTACACGCCGAACGACGACGGCGTCGCCCTCGCCTGCGCGGCTGCGCCGCTCGACCCGCTCACGTTGGGCCGCGCGCGCGGCAAGCTCACGGTGCTGGGCCTCGGCCCCGGCCGCGCCGACCTGCTTACGCCTGCCGCACGCGCCGCGCTCGACAGCGCCACCGATATCGTCGGCTATGCAACCTATGTCGAGATGGCGGGCCCGTTTCGCGCGGACCAGCAGCGCCACGCCACCGACAACCGCGAAGAACTGCAGCGCGCCCGCCACGCGTTCGAGATGGCGAGCGAGGGCCGGCGCGTGGCCGTGGTCTCCTCGGGCGACCCCGGTGTGTTCGCCATGGCGGCCGCCGTGCTCGAAGCGCTCGAAGGCTCGGACGACGCACGCTGGCATGCCGTCGAGCTGGCTATCGTGCCAGGCGTTTCCGCAGCGCTCGCCACGGCGGCGCAAGTCGGCGCGCCGCTCGGCCACGACTTCTGCATGCTTTCGCTTTCCGACAACCTGAAGCCGTGGACGGTGATCGAAAAGCGCCTCCTGCACGCGGCGCAGGCCGATCTCGTGATGGCGTTCTACAACCCCATCTCGCGCGCGCGGCCCTGGCAGCTCGAGCGCGCGCTGGAAATCGTGCGCAGCGTGCGCGCGCCGCACACGCGCGTGGTGCTGGGCCGCGACGTAGGCCGCCCCGGCGAGACGCTGCGCGCCATGACCCTGGGCGAACTGCGTTCGGCGGACGTCGATATGCGCACGATGGTGATCGTCGGGTCGTCGGCCACACGCGGGTTCGCTCGTGGTGACGGCGGCGAATGGATTTACACGCCGCGTTGGTATCGCGAGGATGCCTAAAAAAGCGCTCACGCCTTCAAGGTAGGCAGCGCGTCGCGCGGGTCGGGTGGTGCACCCTCGAACTCGCGCGCTTTCACCTGATTGCGCCCCGCCTGCTTCGCGGCGTAAAGCTCCGCGTCGGCGGCGCGCAGCAGCGCCTGCGCGCCATCGCGCTTGTGCGGCACGCAGGTGGCGCAGCCAATGCTCACGGTCAGCGTGCCGTATTCGCTGTGCTCGTGCGCGATTCCGAGCGCCGCCACTTGCTGGCGCACCGCTTCCGCGATTTTCACGGCGCCGTCCGCCGGCGTGGCCGGCAGGACCGCGGCGAACTCTTCGCCGCCGTAGCGCGCAACCATGTCCGTGGCGCGGCGGCAGGCCTCGCGTATCGCGCGTGCCACGGCAGCGAGCACCTTATCGCCCTCTGCGTGCCCGTAGAAGTCGTTGAAGAGCTTGAACTTGTCGATATCGATGAAGAGCACCGAGAGCGGTTCGCCCGCGCGTCTCGCGTGCTGCCATTCGGTTTCGATGCGCAAGTCGAGCGCGCGCCGGTTGAAGAGGCCCGTGAGCGCGTCAGTAACCGCGAGACGTTCGAATTCTTTTTGCGTGGCGAGCCGCGTGCGCATCGACAGTGCGAGCAGCCACGACGAAGCCGCAATCAGCGCGCCGAAGATCAACGCCATCGGCGCATAGATTTGCAGGCGGTGCCGCCATGCGTCGAGCGCGCCGTCCACGGAAGGCGCGACCACCGCGATGAGTGTCGTGTGCGGAACACGCTTGAACGTGTAGATGCGTTCGACCTCGTCCTCCTCGCCCGCGGCGATGAACGAGCCGGCGCCCGCCTTCAGCATCGGCTGGATGTATTCCAGCTCGCCGACTTGCGCACCCACTTCGTAGTCCGAATAGGGACGGTGCGCGAGCATGGTCCCGTCGCTCAGCAGGATGAACGCGCTGCCCTTCGGGTCGACGTCGACACGGTCGAACAGTTGCTGAAAATACGCGAGCCGCAGCGTGAGCAGCACGACGCCGCCAAACGAGCCGTCGTATTCGCTCACGCGGCGTGACAGCGCAATCGAGTATTGGCCTTCGCGCGTGCGCGAGCGAATCGGGTCCGAAATAAACATGCCGACCGAGCGCTCGCGCTGCACCGTGAAATAGTCGCGATCCGCCAGATTGACGCCGGGATACGCGCGGCCGTCCCGCGATTCCACGATATTGCCGCTCGCGTCGGCACTGAACGCGTCGTCGAGATACGCGCCGGCCGCCACGCGGCCGAACAGCAACTTGCGGCGGATGTCGGCCGGAAGCCCTTGCGTACGCGGGTCGCGCACGCTTTCGGCGGCATCGATCAGCAAAAGGTCGTAGATGCCGAAATTCGCCTCGAGGTCGTTCGACATCAGCGCAACGAGCGCGGCCGAATGGCGCTGCGTGCCGAAGATGGCCTGGGTGCGCTGCTGCATCAGCCCCAACAGCACGATGGCAACGATGGCCGCGCCGACTAGCGAGCCCATCGTGCCGACAATGAACGGATGGCTGCCCACCCACTGCATGAGCGCCCGGTTCCATTGGCGGAGGATTCGCAAACATCGTGTCCAGAGCTTCATGAGGCGTTTCCTCTTGCTCCGCGCGTTCCGTTGATACCGCTCGTACCGCGTGCCGGCCGATTACAGATTGCATTCAGGCGCCATCATACTGCGGCTCGCGAAACCGCCTTCGAATCGCGGCACATACTCAATTTCCCTGTCGTAGCGCCGTAAACCAGGTGAACCCGCGAAGTGAATTCGCGACGCGAACCGCTCACCGTCCACCCTGCGCCGATGACCAACCCGACCACTGAAGATCAAGCCGCAGCCACCGACGCCGCAGCCGACGCTGCAACCGAAGCCGCCCCGCTCACGCCGCAAGCCCTGCCGGTCGGCGAGCCGCTCGCCTGGCCTGTCGTCGATCGGGACGGCGCCTTGCTGCTCGATGCCGGCTCGGTGCTGATGGGTGAAGCGGAACGCGACTTCCTGTTCCTGCATTTCGAGCTGCATCGCGGCGACAAGGAACGGCTCGAGGTTGCACCGGAGAGCGCGACGGCCGCGAATGGGGCTAGCATCGGCGATACCGCGGCCACCACGCGCGACATGCACCTGACCATCGGCGCGCTGATGGGCCTGCGTCCGCAGATGGGTGCGAGCGGCGCGCCGATGCACCCGTGCCGCATGATCGGTTTCGCGCCCAACGAGGCGCTCTTCGTGACGACGCCCTATGTCGATGGCCGCCCCGTCGCCATCACGCCGGGTGAAAACGTGGAGATCGTCGCGATTGCGAGCCAGGCCGTCTATCGCTTCGTATGCACCGTGCATGCGCTCAGCCAGTCGCCGCTCGACTATCTCGTGCTTTCGAAGCCCGCCAACATCCGCCGCCTGCGCGAACGCCGCTCGATTCGGGTGCGCGCGCAATTTCCCGTGCGCTACGGCATCGGCGAGGAAGGTGCGGGTTATGACGGCGTGGCGCTCGCGCGCGGGATCAGCGCGCTCGGGCTTTCGGTGAGCGCCGCGTGGGCGCTCGGCAAGGTTGGCGAGCGGCTGCGCGTGGCCTTCCAGCTGCGCTCGGGCGACAACGCAACGGCGATCGAAACCAGCGCTGTCATCCGCAACGTGCAAGCGGAAACGGGCGACCCCGCGCACGCGACGCTCGGCCTCGAACTCGACCGCCTCACGGCCGCCGAGCAAATGGCGATGAAAGTGTACGTATTCGATCGTCAGGACGACGTACTCTACTGGACCGGCAGCATGCGCTGACGCGCGTTCAGGCGAGCAGCGCCTGAGCGTCCAGGCACTCGCCGGCCCATGCTTGCGCGAGTGCCTCGCAGCGCCCCAGGCGCAGCGCGCCAAGTTCGCAATCAATCACCGTGACGTGGTCGGCGTGGCGTGGCCGCGCGGGCCACTGCGTCGTGCGGCCGTCGCTGAACAGCCAGAGATGGCGGGTGCGCGCCGGATCGCGGCGCGCGGCAGTGTCGAGCACCTGTGCCGCCCAGCCGATGCCCGCTTCGAGCGGCGTGCCGCCGCCCCCGCCGATCGGCTCGATCCAGCGCTCGTTCCACCAGCGCGGCACCGCGGGCCCGAACCTCAGCTCGGCGCCGGCACCCCCAAAAGCAATCAGCGCCACTTCCACACGCTCGGCGCGGGCGCGGTCGAATAGCGCGATCAACAACCCCTTGGCGAGCGCGAGCTGGCCGCGCGCGAGCATCGAAGCCGAGCAGTCCAAGACGAAGCAATGGAGCGCGCCGGACCCCGTCTTGCGTTTGGCGTAGCGGAAATGTCGCGCCTGCAACGATCCGGCGCGTTTGGCCGCGAACGTGGGCGGCCAGGCGATGCGCTCGCCGTGCTTCGCAACTTGTGCGGGACCGCGTCCCGGGCCTTCTCGCCGTCGAGCGCCGCCCTGTGCCGAGGCGGCGGCCTGTGCCCGACGGGTCAGCGTTTTTTTGCGGGCAGCGGGATCACGCCCTTCACGGCCTTCGCCGCGACGGGCTCGGGCGGCAACTCGCCCCAATCGGCATCCGATGATGTTTCGGTATGCTTGTCCTCGTGCCTCGGCGAGGCGGGCGGCTGCGTCTCGGGTGAAGACGGCGCATCCGAACGCTGGGGCATGGCGTGCCGGCGATGCGCGAGCACGCAATCGGCAACCTCGTCGACGTGTTCCGGGCTCACCGCCTGCGCCCCTTCGAACGCGGCGAGCGCGCGCGCCGCACGCAGCATCACGAGATCGGCGCGCAAGCCGTCGACGGCGGCCTCGATGCAACGCTGCGCGGCGCGCTCGTGGACGGCGTCGCTCCAGTCGAGCTTGTCGAGCGCATCGCGGGCCGCCGCGATGCGCTGCGCGAGCGCGCGCTGTTCGGCCTCGCGCACCGCACAAAACGCCTGCGGATCGGCGTCGAATGCAAGCCGCGCCTTGACGATGCGTTGCCGTTCAGCGACGTCATAAGGCGTGCCGAGTTCGACCATCAAGCCGAAGCGATCGAGCAATTGCGGACGCAACTCGCCCTCTTCGGGATTCATCGTGCCAACCAGCACGAAGTGCGCGTCGTGCGTGTGCGACACGCCATCACGTTCCACGGTATTCACGCCGCTCGCCGCCGCGTCGAGCAGCACGTCGACGAGCGCATCGGGCAGCAGGTTCACTTCGTCCACGTAGAGCACGCCGCCGTGTGCGCGCGCGAGCAGCCCCGGCGCGAAGCGCACCGCGCTCTCGCGCAACGCCGCTTCGAGGTCGAGCGTGCCGATCAGCTTGTCCTCGCTCGCGCCGAGCGGCAGCGTGACGAACGCGCCTTCCGGCAAGAGCGCCGCGAGCGCACGCGCCGCCGTGGATTTCGCGGTGCCGCGCGGCCCGCTCACCAGTACGCCGCCTATCGCGGGATCGATGGCCGCGAGCAGCAGCGCGCGCTGCAATGCCGCCTGGCCAACCAGCGCGGTAAAGGGAAACGCGGGACGCGTGGGCGCTGCGCTCATGGTCCTGATCCTTCCAGATGCTGCCCGGCTTCGAGCAGACGGTGTTCGAGTTGTGCGCGATGCTTGCCCGGCTCCTGCCAGAGCCCGCGCTGGATCGCTTCGAGCAGGCGCTCGCACACGGCATGCAGCGCGTGCGGATTGTGGCGCTGCATGAATTCGCGCGTGTCGTCGTCGTGCACGTAGGCGTTCGCGACGAGCGCGTACTGATGATCTCCCACCACGCGCGCAGTCGCGTCATAGCCAAACAGGTAATCCACGGTCGCCGCCATTTCCGCCGCGCCCTTATAACCGTGGCGCTTCACGCCGTCGATCCACTTCGGGTTCACCACGCGCGAGCGGATCACGCGCGCAATCTCTTCGTGCAGCGGACGAATGCGCGGCGCGGCGGGGTTGCTGTGGTCCGCGTGATAGAGCGCGGGCTGGGCCTGCGAAAAATGCCGCGCCGCCACGGCCATGCCGCCCTGGAACTGGTAGTAGTCGTTCGAGTCGAGCAGGTCGTGTTCGCGGTTGTCCTGGTTCTGCAGGACCACGTCGAGTGTCGCGAGTCGCGCGCGGAACGCCTCGCTCGCCTCGTCGCCCGCGCTCTTTTGTGCGTAGGCGTAACCGCCCCACGCCTGGTACGCGTTCGCGAGATCGGCGTCGGTCTGCCACTGGCGATGGTCGATCAACGACTCCAAGCCCGCGCCATACGCGCCGGGGCGCGCGCTGAAGACACGCCAGCCCGCGCGGCGTCGCGCCTCGTCGGCGGCCATGCCGTTCGCGACCAGCGCATCGCGCTCGCGCAGCACGCGTGCGCGCAGCGGGTTCTGGTGCTCCGGCTCGTCGAGATCGGCCACCGCCTGCACGGCGGCGTCGAACAGATGCATGACGCTCGGAAACGCGTCGCGGAAAAAGCCCGATACGCGCAGCGTCACGTCGATGCGCGGCCGGTCCAGCGCCTCGACCGGCATGATCTCGAAGTCGGTCACGCGCTGGCTGCCGGCGGCCCACTTCGGCCGCACGCCGATCAGCGCGAACGCCTGGGCGATGTCGTCGCCGCCGGTGCGCATCGTCGCCGTGCCCCAGACCGAAAGCCCAATGGCGCGCGGGTAGTCGCCGTGCTCCTGCAGATGGCGCTCGATGAGTTGATGCGCCGATTTCATGCCGAGCGCCCACGCTGCTTGCGTTGGAATGGCGCGCGTATCGACGGAATAGAAGTTGCGGCCCGTGGGCAGCACATCGGGGCGGCCGCGCGAGGGCGAACCACTCGGGCCTGGCGGCACGAAGCGGCCTTCGAAGCCACGACGCAGCTGGCGCATCTCTTCGGGGCCGCAGGCGTCGAGGCGCGGCAGCACGTCGTCGCGCAGGCGCGCAAGCACCTGGGTCGCGTGGGGAAGCGACGCAGTCTCCGCATCGCTTCGTTGACCTGAGCAAATGTCTTCGATCAGCGTGGCCGCGAGCATTTCCAGGCGTTCGCGCGTGTCGCCCGCATGACGCCATGGCGTATCGCTCACCGCTGCGAGCCGTGGTGGACGCGGGCCTTGCCACGGCGCAGCCCAATCGACCGTGGCCGGATCGACGAGGTGATCGATGCGCAGGTCTCGCGCGAGCGCATCGATGAGACCTGCGTTCGCGCCCTGCCCGTCCCCGCATGCGTATCGTCCGAGCGCGAGCAGCGTATCGCGCCGCTGCTGGCCTTGCGGCGATTCGCCGAACGTATGCAGGCCGTCGCGAATCTGCGCTTCCTTCAGCTCGCACAGGTAAGCGTCGGCGCGCGTGAGCAATTCGTCTTCGGCAGCCTGATCCTGCGGCGCGGCGACGCTCAATTCCTCGTGCAGCCGATGCTCGATGATCGTCGCGAGTATGGTCTTGCGCAGCAGCTTCGCGCGGCGCGGGTCCACCATCAATGCTTCGTAATACTCATCGACCTGACGCTCCAGGTCTTGCAGCGGTCCGTAGTTTTCGGCGCGCGTGAGCGGCGGCATCAGGTGATCGATGATCACGGCCTGGGCGCGGCGCTTGGCCTGGCTCCCCTCGCCCGGATCGTTGACGATGAACGGGTACAGATGCGGCAGCGGCCCGAGCGCCATGTCGGGCCAGCAGGTGTCGGCGAGCGCCACGCTCTTGCCCGGCAGCCACTCCAGGTTGCCGTGCTTGCCCACGTGCGCGATGGCGTCGATGCCGAAGGTCTCGCGCAGCCAGAAGTAAAACGCGAGATACGCGTGCGGCGGCACGAGCTCGGCGTCGTGGTAGTTCGCGTAGGTGTCGTCGCCGCGCGAGCGCGAAGGCTGAATGCCCACGAACACCTGGCCACAGCGCCAGCCCGCAATCATGAAACGGCCGCGGCGCACGGTGGGGTCGTCCTCCGGCACGCCCCAGCGCGCGATCAGCGCATTTTGCGCCTCGGCTGCCAGCTGCGAGAAGCGCGCGCGGTAGTCATCGAGAGAGAGACTCTGCCATGCGGGGCGCAGCGCGCGGGTGTCCGGATCGTTCGTCACGCCCTGCGTGAGGATGCGCATGAGCGCGGCGCCGTCTTCGGGCAGATCGGCCACGCGATAGCCTTCGTCACGCAGCATGCGCAGGATGCCGACCACCGAGGCCGGCGTGTCGAGTCCCACGCCGTTGCCAATGCGCCCTTCGCTCATCGGATAGTTCGCGAGCACGAGCGCGAGTTTCTTCTCCGCGTTCGGCAGGCTGCGCAGACGGCACCACCGGCGCGCCAGTTCGGCGACGAACGCCACGCGCTCGGCATCGGGCTGATAGCGCACGACATCGACCTGCGTCTCTTTGCAGTGGTATGCGAGGCCCTTGAAGCTGATCGCACGCGTAATCACGCGGCCGTCCACTTCGGGCAGCGCGATATGCATGGCGATGTCACGCGAATTCAGGCCGTGATTGTCCTTCACCCAGTCTTCGCGATTGCCGCCGCTCAGGATCACCTGGAGCACGGGCGCGTCGCCGGCGAGCGCGATCGGTTCGGGGTCGTCGAGCGACGAAGCCGCGAAGGCCGTGGTATTCAGCACGAGCGAGACGTCGTGCTCGGCCGCCAGTTGATCGAGCACGTCGCGGCTCAAAGTGTCCTTGAGCGACGTGATCGCAAGCGGCAGCGGGTTCAGGCCGCGCGCGAGCAGCGCGTCGATGAGGGCATCGAAAGCGGCGGCGTTCGCCGCCTGCAGATGCGCCTTGTAAAACAGCAGCGCGACGACCGGCGCGCCAGGTTGCCAGCGCGCGCGCCATTCGTCGATGGTCGCGACGTCGCGCTGCGGGCAATAGAGCGCAGCGGCGGGCAACGCAATGGGCGGCGCAGGCTCGCTGCCCCAGTCGAATGCGCGCCACGCGAGCGCACGCAGGAACGATTCGGCGTTGGCCGCGCCGCCTTCGCGCAGATAACGCCACAGCAAGCGGCAAAACTCGGGCTCGGCGCGGCTCTTCGCGATGAGATTGGGGTCTTCCTGCAAGTCGCCCGAAAACATCGCGAGCAGTTGCCCGCGGCGCTCGGCTAGCGAGACGACCTGCTCGATGCCATATGGCCAGTACGTTTCGCCGCCCAGATGATCGACCACCACCACGCGCGCGTGCTGCAAGACATCTTCGACGTAGAAGTCCACCGACGCGGGCTGGCGCAAATACGTGACGTTCGCAAGCCGCACGCTCGGAAAACCTGCGGGCAGGCGCGGCACGACGCTCGCCAGCAGCGCGAGCGTCGTGTCCGCCGAACTGAGCACGACGATCTCGGCGGGCTGCTGGTCGATCCGGATAACGCCCTGCGTGTCGTCGACGAAACCGCCTGGCGTAGTGCGCAGCAAATGCATGGGACTGCCTCGTCTAGCTCGGTGCGCTCACTTCGCGGCCGCGGTCTGCACATTCGCCAACGCGATATCGAAGGCCGCTTGCAGCGTCGCGCCATCGAGATCCTCTCCGATCAGCACGAAGCGGCTCGCAAGCGGCTGCGCCGCGCTTTCCTGCGCGTTCCAGCGGCGGTCGAAATAGCTGTCGAAGCGACGGCCCACGCCTTGAATCACGAGGCGCATGGGCGCGCCCGGCAACGCGGCAAAACCCTTCACGCGATAGATCGTGTGCGCATCGACGAGTTGCTGCAGCGCCTCGATCACAGTCTCGCGCGAAGCCGCATTGCCCGACACCACAACCGAATCGAACTCGTCATGATGATGATCGGGATCGTCGGCGGAACCGTGATGGTCGTGCCGCAGATGAATGCTCTCCTCGGAGGCCGCCTCGAGCCCGAGCAGCGTATGCAGATCGAGCTTGCCGTGCTGCGCGCGCACGATCTTCACCTGCGGCGGCAGCTCTTCGCGCAGCTCGGCGATGAGCGCGTCCTGGCCCGCAACGTCCAGCAGATCGGTCTTGTTGAGAATGACGAGGTCGGCCGCCGAAAGCTGGTCTTCGAACAGCTCGTGCAGCGGCGACTCGTGATCGAGGTTCGGGTCGGCGCTGCGCTGCGCGTCCACGGCCTGCGGATTTTCGGCGAACTGGCCGCTCGCGGCGGCGGGGCCGTCCACCACGGTCACGACCGCATCGACGGTGAACGCGTTGCGGATCGACGGCCAGTTGAACGCCTGCACGAGCGGCTTGGGCAGCGCGAGACCCGAAGTTTCGATCAGCACGTGATCGACATCGCCGCGGCGTTCGAGCAGTTTCTCCATCACGGGGAAGAACTCTTCCTGCACGGTGCAGCAAAGGCAGCCGTTCGCGAGTTCGTAGAGCTGGCCTTCCGTTTCGTTGCCGTTCTCGTCGCAGCCAATGCCGCAACCGCGCAGAATCTCGCCGTCGATACCGAGTTCGCCGAATTCGTTGACGATGACCGCGACGCGCAGGCCGCCCGCGTGCTGGAGAATGTGACGCAGCAACGTGGTTTTACCGCTGCCGAGAAAGCCCGTCACGATCGTGACCGGAATCTTGCGCATTTGCATGAAGTGCTCCTTCGGCGCCAGGCCGTATCGAGGGGCATGGTGCGTCGCGCCTGCCGTTCGTGCGGGTGCCGTGTTGCGCACACGCGCGTATCCATGGAGACGCTGTCACGCGCAACGATCCAACAACCTGCAGGGGACGAACGACCAGAAACGCACCCGGGCCTCGCCCGGCTGACGCATGAAAATCACGGACCCGGCACCGCATCCCCGCAGCGCGAATCCCACGTATCTGGCCGGTATCCGGACTGACGAAACACCGCTTCGCCTTCCCGCGCGAGCGGCCTTGCGGCCGGCTTGCACAGTGGCGTGGACTGCGTAAAGTATGGAAGCGGTTTGCGGCATTCGTGCGAACGCCGCGCTCGTTGTACCGTTGCGGGTGCAGTTCAGGTTGGCCACGCCCGAGGCGGGATGGCTCCCTGATTCCCGTTTAACTGCGCGCGCATTATGAATCGCGCGCGCGAGCACCAGAGTGCGTGCGAGTGTAGGCGCGGGGGGCCCGTGCGTCAAGGAAGGCGTGGGAAGCCGCAAAAGCGTGTGCTATCGTAGCGCGCATCCGGCGCCCGCCGGAACGCGACGCTTTTGCTCGTTCTGCCTCTGCGGTCACGCCTTCGATCGACGCCCTCGCCGTGAATCCTGCCGAAAATCGCGCCTCGGGCGCAGCCTCATTCGAAGCCACGCCGGAACCCGCGCAGCGCGTGCCGCCGCTTGCGCTCGGCATCGGCTGCCGGCGCGGCGTGACGCTCGCGCAGGTCGAAGCCGCGGTGCGCGCTGCGCTCGGCGCGTGGCCGGTCGACAGCGTAACGGCCGTGGCAACGCTCGATGCCAAAGCCGGCGAACCCGGCTTGCAGGCGTTTTGCGCGGCACATGCGCTGCCGCTTCAGACGTACACGCGGGAGCAACTCGCCGCGACACCGATACTGGCGCCACCCTCCGCAGCCGCGCAAGCGCAGTTCGGCGTAGACGGCGTGTGCGAACCCTGCGCGCGTCTGGCGGCGGGCGGCGCTCCGCTCGTGCGCGGCAAGCTGGCGCTCGACGGCGTGACGGTCGCAATCGCAGGCATTCTGCCAAACGACGCAAATGCGGACGCGAAAGCGCCGCAACCAAACCAATCCCGATGATGAAAACCGATCCCGAATCGCACCAACGCATGACGCAACGCCGCCGCGAAGGCCACGAGAAGAAGCAGGCCGCCGCGACGCACGAAAAGGGCCTGTTGATCGTCAACACCGGCAACGGCAAGGGCAAGAGCACGGCCGCGTTCGGCATGGCCGTGCGCATGCTCGGCCACGGCATGAAGCTAGGCGTCGTGCAGTTCATCAAGGGCGCGCTGCACACGGCCGAACGCGATTTCCTCGGCAGCGTTGCGCACTGCGAGTTCGTGACGATGGGCGACGGCTACACCTGGAACACGCAGAATCGCGACGGCGACATCGCCACCGCGCGCAAGGGCTGGGACGAAGCGAAGCGCATGATCGAGAGCGGCGAGTACGCCATGGTGATCCTCGACGAACTCAACACGGTGCTCAAATACGAGTACCTGCCGCTCGACGAAGTGCTCGGTGTGATCGCCTCGCGCGCGCCGCACGTGCACGTGGTCGTGACGGGCCGCCATGCGCCCGACGCCCTGATCGAAGCGGCCGACCTCGTCACGGAAATGCGCCTCGTGAAGCATCCGTATCGCGAGCAAGGCGTGAAGGCGCAAAAGGGCGTGGAGTTTTAAGCGCATGAGCGCAACGGTTGCCTGCCCCGCGCTCTTCATCAGCGCGCCCGCTTCGGGCCAGGGCAAGACCACACTCACGGCCGGCCTCGCGCGACTGCACCGGCGCGTGGGCCGACGCGTGCGCGTCTTCAAGACCGGGCCGGATTTTCTCGACCCGATGATCCTCGCACGCGCGAGCGGCGTGCCCGTGCTCTCGCTCGACCTGTGGATGGTGGGCAAAGAAGCGTGCCGCGCCCTGCTCGCGCAGGCCGCGCGCGACGCCGACCTGATCCTTATCGAAGGCGTGATGGGCCTGTTCGACGGCACGCCGAGCAGCGCCGATCTCGCGACCGAGTTTGGCGTGCCGGTGGCCGCCATCGTCAGCGCGAAGTCGATGGCGCAGACCTTCGGCGCGATCGCGTTCGGTCTCGCGCATTTTCGGCCGGAAGTGCCCTTTCACGGCGTGCTGGCGAACCGTGTGGGCTCGCCGCGCCACGCGCAAATGTTGCAGGAGGCATTGCCCGCCGATGTGCGCTGGCTCGGGCACGTCGCGAGCGAAGCGACGATGGCGCTGCCCGATCGCCATCTCGGCCTGCATCAGGCCGCTGAGATCGACGACCTCGACGCGCGCATCGAACGCGCCGCCGACGCGCTCGCGCAAACCGCGCTCGCCGAATTGCCGCCTGCGGTGGCATTCCCATATCCTTCGCACGACGAAACGATTGCACGCCGGCTCGAAGGCCGTCATGTCGCCATTGCGCGCGACGCTGCGTTCTCGTTTCTCTATCCTGAGAACATCGCGTTGCTCGAGATGCTGGGTGCGACTGTAAGTTACTTCTCGCCGCTCGCAAACGAACTCGCGCCCGCCGGCGCCGACGCGATCTTTCTGCCAGGCGGCTATCCCGAGCTACATGCCTCGACGCTCGCGCACAATACGCAGACCGCGAATTCGTTGCGCGCGCATGTATCCGCGGGAAAGCCGCTCGTCGCTGAATGTGGCGGCATGCTCTATCTGCTCGATGCACTGACCGACGTGGAAGGCACGCGCACGCCGATGCTCGGCCTGCTTCCCGGCGAGGCGGTCATGCAAAAGCGTTTCGCGGCGCTCGGCATGCAGCAGCTCGACGGCGCGCATGGCGCGCTACGCGGCCACACGTTTCACTATTCGCGCGTCGCCACGCCGCTGGCGCCCGCGCTCACGGCACACCACGCACAGACCGGCGCGCCCGGCGAGGCGCTGTACCGGCACGGCTCGATCGCGGCCACCTATATGCACGCTTACTGGCCCTCCAACCCGGCTTTCGCGGCCGCACTCTTCCATGGCACAGCCCTTTGACGAAGCCGAACGCGCGGCGGTCTACCGCGCGATTTACGAGCGCCGCGACATGCGGCACTTCGCACCGGGCCCGATCGATCCCGCGACACTCGCGCGCCTGCTCGACGCCGCGCATCACGCGCCGAGCGTGGGCTTCATGCAGCCGTGGCGGATCGTGCGCATCACGGACCATTCGGTGCGCGAGCAGTTGCACGCGACGGTCGAGCGTGAGCGCATTGCAACCGCCGATGCGCTGGGCAAACGCCGCGACGAGTTCATGAAGCTCAAGGTGGAAGGCATGCGCGATTGCGCCGAGGTGCTCGTGGTCGCGCTGATGGATCGCCGCGAAGCCCACGTCTTCGGCCGCCGCACGCTGCCGGAGATGGACCTCGCCTCCGTGGCGTGCGCGATCCAGAACATGTGGCTCGCGGCGCGCGCCGAAGGGCTCGGCATGGGCTGGGTGTCGATCTTCGACGTCGACGAGGTGCGCACCCTGCTCGCCATGCCGCCCGGCGCCAAGCCGGTGGCGATCCTCTGCGTGGGTCAGGTCGACGCGTTCTACCCGCAGCCGATGCTCGAAATGGAGAAGTGGGCCGAACGCAAGCCGCTTGGCGAATGCGTGTTCGAAAACCGCTGGCCGCAGGACGAGCCGGCCAGCGTGCCCGAAGCGGCGCCGGACACACCCGGAAAGTTGCCCTGAACTACTGCTGATTGACGGGTGAGACGGAGAGCACTTCCGGCATGCCCGGCGCTTGATCCGCCGTGCCGGCGCTGACCGGACCCTTCAGCTTGACGCGCCATTGCGGCGCGCCCGCGTACGGCAGCCGCGCCAGTGCGCCCGCCACGAGATACGGCACGGCCTCGCGGGCGTCGGCGTTGCGGTCGCGCTTCACGGCGCTCACCTTGTAGACCTCGTTACCGTCGGGCAACGCAAAAAAACGCAGCGTCAGCGTGTGCACGTAGGGCCGCCCGAACCATGGCAACGACGGTCCCTCGGTCGGCGCGCAGCCGGCGCCGCAGCTAGTGTCCACGACTTTCACCTCGGCGGGATGCGTGTCCCACGCCACCGAGACGAGATAGCGCGCCGCCTCGGGCGCGCCTGCCTTGAAGCCGCGCTGCGCGAGACCGTCGCTCAGCAACGCCTGGTACGGGAGGATCTCGCCCGCATCGGCCTGGGCCGGCGTTGGCGCAAAACGGTAGGTCGCGGGCTGGCTGGTCGCAGCCGTTGCGGGCAGCGCGCCTGTGGCCGCGACGTCGGTCGTCACGCCCGCGCATCCGGCGAGGGCGACGAGCATCGGTAGCAGACAGATCGACAGCAAGGTCTTCACGAAACACTCCATCGGGTTGCCGCCGGCATACGGCCAACGGCATTCGGGTTATTCATGCATGCGCAGCAGGAACGACACGGCACGACTCAAACCGGCGCGCCGATCGCGGGCAGCGACATCGTCAGCACGGTGCCCTTGCCTGGCTCGCTCTCCAGCAGGACGTCGCCGCCGTGGCGCGTCACGACTGTCTTCACGAACGCCATGCCGAGCCCCGCGCCGCTCACCTCGGGCCGCTGTTCCGCATGAAAGCGCTGAAACGGCTGAAACAGCCGCGCCTGATCTTCCTGCGCGATGCCGTAGCCCTGATCGCGAATCGAGCAGACCACGCGCGGCGGAACGCGGTCGTCCAGCGCGACGGTGCAGACGATGCGCGTATCCGCAGGACTGTACTTCACTGCGTTGTTCAGCACGTTCACGAGCGCGCGCGTCATGAGCGAGCGGTCGGCGTTGATCCAGCCCATCTGCTCGCCTTCGAACACGGTGTCGATCTGGATGCGCTTCGCGTGCGCCTGCGGCCACACTTCGTCGCTCGCGTCGATCACCAGCTCCGCGAGGCTGGTGGGCTCGAGCGCGTACACCTGCGACTCGGCACGCGCGAGCTGCACGAAGTCGTCGGCGAGCTTGAGCGAGCGGCGCGCGTAGCGCTCGATGCGCTCCATCACGCCGCGCACGGGCTCGGAGCCAAGCGTGCCGCGCTCGCGCTCCGTCTCGACGAGCGCGACGATCGAGGCCTGCGGCGAGCGCATGTCGTGCGACAGCAGGCGCAGCGCGTCCTCGCGCTGGCGTTCGGCGTCGTGCAGCTCCGTCACGTCGACGAGACCCGCGATCCAGCCCACCGCCTGTCCCTGCGCGTTCGTACAGCACGCGTAGCGCAGCAGATAGTCGCTGCCGTCGCGCGCGCGCACTTCCACGCCGCGTTCCATCAACTCGGCGAACTCGTCGCGCGCCGGGTCGAGCGGCGCGGGCCAATGCGCGTGCGCAAACGCCATCGCGTCGGGCGACGGGTCGATCGGCTTGACGAGCGCGAGGTCGCCGAACACGTCCTGCATCCGGCGCCCTTCCGCGGCGCTCACGTTCAGGCGCTCGAGATACGCACGCGAAGCATGATTCGCGATCAGCACGACACCGCGCAGATCGGCCACGAGAATCGGCTCCGGCACGGAATCGAGGCTATCCCATACGAAGCGGCGCATGTCCTGCAGCCGCTGCGCGGCCTGCGCCATGAGCGCCATTTGCTGGGCGAGCGCGTCGCCGGCGAATTCGCGGCGCGGCGTGGGCGCCTCGGGCAGCAGGTAGGGTTCGTCGGCAAGCTGGCGCAGTTCCTTGCGCAGGTAAGCCATCGTCATCTCGAGGCGGCGCCAGCTCCACACCGGATAGACGATGAGCAGCGCGACGATCGCTGGCACGGGCGGGAGCCAGAGGCGCGCGTGCAGCATGCCCGCACTCACACCGAGCGACACGGCGATCAGGAACGCGAGCAGCAGCAGCGTGCGCAACGGCGAGAGCACGAGAAAACCCGCCAGCAGCACCGCGAGCGGCGCGAGCGAGGCAAACACGACCATGACCGGCGGCGCTGGCTGGATGGCGCTCCCGTTGAGCAGCGTGTCGAGCACGATGGCGTGGATGTACACGCCGGGCAGCGGCCCGAGCGTACCCGAGAGCGGCGTGGCGAAGCGGTCGTAGAGCCCCGAGGCCGTGACGCCGACGATCGCCACGCGCCCGCGCAACTGCTCGGGCGGCACGCGGCCATCGAGCACGTCGGCGAACGAGACCTTGTGGAACGCCTGGGAATTTGCGCCGAACGGAATCAGGAAACGCGCCTCGCTGCCCGGCGCCGCCGCATGCAGCACATCATCGCGCTGCGCGGCGGCGGGCATGCCGTGCGCGAGCTTCACCGCGCCGCTGCGCACGGCCCGCCAGACCGGCACCATCAGTTGCGGCCAGCGCTGCTGCGCGTCGCCTTCGAACAGCGCGACGCTGCGCACGATGCCGTCGCTATCGACTTCGAGGTTGATGTGGCCCATGCCGGCGACCGCCTGCGCGAGCGGCGCGACCGGACGCACGGCCTCGCGGCGACCGGTGTCGTCGGCGGGCGTGAGCAGGATGGGGAGGAACGACGGGCGCGCGTGCAGCGCCTGCGCAAAGTGCGCGTCGTCGGGGGACGATTCGGTGAACAGCACGTCGTAGACGACGGCCGCGGCACCCGCTTTCGCGAGTTGATCGACGAGCCGCGCATGCAGCTCGCGCGGCCACGGCCAGCGCCCGAGCGCCGCGACGCTCGCATTATCGATCTCCACGAGCACGATGTCGGGCGACACCGGCAACGCACGCGCGGAGAGCAGGCGGTCATAGACGAGATGGTCGGCGCCGCTCGTGAGCCGCCAGAGCACGCAGAGCACGACCACGACCACGCCCGCGCAGCCCACGCCGGCCCATTCGAACAGGAAGCGTCGCCCGACGGAGCGGCCAAGGCGCGCGGGCGGCCTCACGCTCATGCGGGGCTCCATCTCGTCCGGCCGAGTCACCAGTCGAGCCTGAATGACTGGACCGGGCTGGCCTTCTGGTAATAGTGGCCGTTGTCGAACTGCTCGGCGATCACCGTCCAGTAGTAGACGCCCTTCGGCAGGTCGCGCACGACCGCATCGCCCGTCGTGATGTCGGTACGGTCGATGAGCGGCACGCGCAGATCGGACGTCGTGCCGAGCACGAAGCGAAAGCGCGTGTTCGGCGCATTGCGGTCGATGAACCAGCGGAACGCGAAGTCGCGCGATCCTTCAATGGGGCCGGCGCTCGTGCCCAGCGCAACGCGCCGGCGCTCGAACGCATACGACGCCGGCATGCCTTCGAGACCGCTGGCGTCGATGGCGGAGAGGCGTACGAAGTAGGTGCCGTCTTCGAGATTGGCAAACGACACGCGCGGGTCGGCGCTGCGCTGGTCGCGAATCATGTCGAGCAGGCCCGCGTCGCGGCCGATCTGCACGCGCCAGGCGCTCGCACCCGCCGAGGGCGCGATTTCGAAGACGACAGCTTCGTCGTCCTGCACTTTGGACGGCTGCAGCAGTTCGGGCGCGTCGAGCAGCGTGACGGGCGCGCCCGCCGGCCGGCCCGTCAGCGTGAGGTTGCCGTGGTGCGCGGCGACGAGTTGCTCGGAGGCGCTGAGCGGGGTGCCCGGTGACGGCGGCCGCGCGAGCGCGCTGCGGCCGTTGCGGGCCACCGAGTCGGCGTCCACGCCCACTGCGCCGTCCAGCACCTCGACCGCCGTCGCACCCTTGTCGCCGTCGTAGCTCACGCGAAACTGCGTGCCGCGCACGCCGGCCACCACGGAAGGCGAGCGGATCTGGAAGCGATCGTCCTTCTTCGTGGCATGCGTGACCTCGTTGCTCACCTCGCCGTGATGGAGATCGACGATGCGGTCGGTCGCGCCCGTGAGCGCCGTTTGACGCAGCGTGGCGAGGTCGAGCGAGGTATCGGGCGGCAGGGCGATATGCGAGCCATCGGCCAGTTCGAGGGTGGCGAAACCGTTGTGGCCGGTCTGCACCCGGTCGCCTTCGACAAGGCTCGCGCCGACGGTGAGCGGCAGAAGCGGGCCGGTGCGGAACGCATGCTGCACGGGACCGTTCGCGGCGATCACCTTCGCGCTCAGGCCGTCCTGGCGCAGCAGCGCGACCGGCACGCGCAGCGTCGTACCCGGCCGAAGGTGGCGCGGCTCGCTCACATGATTGAGGCTCGCGAGCTTCTTCCAGTCGGCGGGATTGCGCAGGTAACGCGTGGCGATGTCGTAGAGCGAGTCGCCGGGGCGCGCGACGTAGGGGGTCATCTCGGGCGGCTGCGCCGGAGCGTTCTCGCGCGCCTCGGCGCCGCGGGGAAGTGCAACGAACGCAAGCGCGAAAGCAAGGAACGGCGCCGCGGTGGCGCGCACCGCACGCGCGCCCCTCACGCGCTGTCCCCCTCGATACGTTCGAGCCGGTAGCCGTAGCCGTAAATCGGCGTGAGGCGATAGCCGTTTTCGGGACGCAGGCCGAGCTTCGAGCGCAGCATGGAAACGTGCGTGTCCATCGTGCGCGAAGGAATGTCGTCGGACTGCTTCCAGATCACGTCGAGAATGTGCGCGCGAGACAGAGGACGGCTCAGGTGCTGAAACAGCAGCAGCGCGAGTTCGAACTCCTTCTGCGTGAGCGCGACGTTGCGGCCGCTCACCGAAGCCTGGCGCGACTTCAGGTCGAACTCGTACTCGCCGAAGGTTTCCTTGAACGCGGGCGTGTGCAGTTGATAGGCGCGGCGCAACAGCGAATTGACGCGGGCGATCAGCACCGGCGCCGAGACGGGCTTGACGACATAGTCGTCGGCGCCGGCGTTGAGCATTTGCGCGATGTCGGCCTCGCGGCTGCGGCTCGTCATGAAGAGCACCGGCAGGCGCGTGGAGAGGCTCTGCCGCACCCAGTGCAGCACCTCGTCGCCCGCCATGTCGGGTACGTTCCAGTCGAGCACGAGCATATCGAACGTCTGCCGCCGAAGCTGTCTGACGAGCTCGCCACCCTTGGCGAACGCGTGGCAGACGTGGCCCGCAGCGCTCAAGGCCTGGCAGACGAACTCTGTCTGCGCTGCATCGTCATCCAGTACTGCAACTCTCATAGCACCCCGCAACCAGGTTTGTTCTTCATCGTCCTGCGATGGACTGCTTCCCTGCCGCACCGCGCTGCCACCAGGACCATTGCCTGGCGGGCGCTGGCGCGCGCTTCGGCGCCGGATCGTGGGCCACCCGCCCGGGCCCTGGCCCTGGCGGCACGCGGGACCCGCCGCGCACCAAAGCCCGCTACTCTCGCCGCGTCTCGAAAAAAATGCGAGCGCGAGGCCACGCTCGACTTCGGTGAACAGATCGCTCTCATGTTAATCACTCATGGTAGTCGAATTTGCCGTCGTTCGAACCGGGCCTGGCCGCCTCGCCCGCAGCTGACGGCGATTGCGCGAGCAGCGCGGTCAGGTGGGAGCGCACGTGCTCCCATGCCGCGTGTGCATAGTCCGGCTGCAAGGCCGCGCGCGACTGCGCCATCACGAACACGCGCAGTACCGTGGACGAACACTGTGTCAGACGCTCGGCCGCGCCGAAACGCGAAAGGTGCAGCGCCTCGCTGAGCCACGGGAGTTCGGCCGCGCAGGAGTCCGCGTAGGCTTCCATCGCGGCGCGCGCATGCTGGTCGCGCGCGAGGTCGAGCTCGATGCGGTCGAACTCGCGGCCACCGTCGGGGCCGTCCGCGCGCGAGCCCGGTGGAAAACGCTTACGGCCGGATCGGAAAAACATGTAGCCCCCGTGAAGACAAGCAGGCAGAGCAACAGAAGTGAAGCGGCCAGGCGTTTTTTCGCGGACGCAACAACGTCGAGCCGCTCGCAATGCGCGAAGCGGCAAAAAGAATGCGTTCTCAAATGCGGAAAAAAATGTGGCGACGGCCGCGTGCTACGCACTGCGTGGTCTCCGGATTCCGCCCCCGGAGTCGGACCGCCAGCGCAGTCATCGTCGTACGCGGCGCGAGCCCCGCTGCCAGCGTCACCGCCCGACGCTGTCAGCGGGCCGCAGCCGCCTCCCTGCACGACGAGGCACGTGCCGCCATCGCCACGTCCACCTCAAAGCACTGGTTTTCCCAGCGTTATCCGGCGAACTCGGGTTCGCTCTGACTTCCTCTTGCTGACTGCGTCGCCAGGTCCCGAGCGAGCCAGCCCCCGTAGCAGAAATCCGTTGCCAGCGGCGCATGCGCGAAGCTCGCGTGGCGCTGGCGGCGTGCGGCCGTGATTGCACTTGCCGCGACGACGTATTCTCACCTGGGTGCCGTGAATTTACTGTCAGGGATTGTTAAATCTGTCAGAGCCGATGAAAAGCGGTGAACAGCCGGGCAGATGGCATGGCTTGGGGGATGGCTCCAGCGAGCCCGCGTAACGCAGCGCATGCCCGTCACGCGCCCGGATTGATTCGCAATCCTAACTCACAGCCGGAAGACGGCAGCGGTGGGATTCCCGCCATGGAGATATCCCGCCGCCGCAGCGAAGCAAGTCAGTATGCGTTAGTGCTCGGATTGCCGGTCATTGCCCCGTTCGCCACTGGGAGCATGCCCGCCCTGACCACCACCCTGAGGCGGCGCAGCCGGCCGCCCCTGCGGCTGTTGAGGTGCGGGCGGGCGCATGCCGGCCTGCGGCTGTTGAGGTGCGGGCCCAGGCGCGCGCATGCCGCCCTGCGGCTGGGGCTCCGGCGGACGCGCATAGCCCTGCGCGGGCGCGCCGGCGGGCGGCCGGCCGCCGAACTGCTGCTGCTCGGGCGGATGCCCCGCCTCGTGGGGACGCATGGTGCCCGGTTGCTCCCCGTTGCCGGGCGGGCGGCCCGCGCCCTGCGGCGGCATGTAGCCCGGCGCACGCGGCGCTTCGGGGTTGCCAGGCGGCCGTTGCGTCCCGGGCGGCGGTGCGCCGCGCATCGGCTCATCGGGTCGCGAGGGACGCTCGCCACCGCCAGGCGCAATGGCGGACGGCCGGCCCGGCGCACCATGCCACGCCGGCGCTGCCGGCGGGCGGCCGCGTTCGGGCGGCGGCACGTGCTCCCAGCGATGCTGTTCGCCATACCACGGCCGGTCGCGATAGAAGCTGCCCCAGTAGGCGCCGAGCGAGAACGAAACGATCGGCAGGCCGATCTGCGCGCCATAGTCGGTGAGCGGCACGTAGCTGCCCTGATACGGATAACTGAGATAACCACCATAGACCCAGCCGCGCAGACCGGGCACGGTGACGTCACACCACGAATAGTCGCCCACGCAGCCCATCACGGTGACGGGCTGGCCGGGTCCCAGTTCGGCTACGACGGGATAGTCGCCTGAAGGCCCCGCGTACAGATCCACCGGTTCGCTCGTGTAGGCCGCAGATTGCGCGCTGGCGGCGGACGACGCGAGCACGAGACCGGTTGCGAGGCACGCGCCGGCGAGCGCAGGTACGACCGCGCGCAGGCGCGTGTTGAAGCGCTTGGACATCGTTTCTCCCTGTTCCAGCTAGTTTGTTTGCCGCTGCGCAATTGCCGTGCCCGGCCCGTCGTGACGACGATTCGAGGTTATTCGTTTTCTTCGAAGTAATGCCCGAACTTGACCTGCTTGGTGCGGATATAACGCTCGTTTTCCTCGCGCATCGGGATCGCGAGCGCCACGCGTTCGATCACCGGGAGGCCGTGCTGCCTGAGCGTGTCGAACTTCTTCGGATTGTTGCTCATGAGCTTCACCGACGACACTTTCAGCAGGCGCAGGATCGCTGCCGCCGAATCGTATTCGCGCGCGTCGTCGGGCAGACCGAGATCGAGGTTCGCCTCGACGGTGTCGCGGCCCTGCTGCTGGAGCTGGTACGCGCGGATCTTGTTCGACAGGCCGATGCCCCGGCCTTCGTGGCCACGCAGATAGAGCAGCACGCCACGGCCTTCGGCCGCGATGTAGCGCAGCGCGAGGTCGAGCTGCTCGCCGCAGTCGCAGCGGTAGGAACCAAACACGTCGCCGGTCAGGCACTCGGAGTGGAGCCGCGTCAGCGTGGGCTCGCCGCTGCCCACGTCGCCCATGACGAGCGCGAGATGCTCGGCACCGCCGTCCTTCACCCGGTAGACATAGGACTCGAACGTGCCGTAGCGGGTCGGCAGCGTGGCGGTCGCGTCGAGCACGACGCATTCGTTGGCGTTGTCGCCGTCCGCACAGGACGACTCAGGAAGCGTAGGCATGATTCTCGAGCAAAAACTGGCAAAACCGGCAAGGGGCCGGGTTGAGGTTCGGAACCGGAGTTTACCGCCATTTGCTCCACCCCGCCGCCCAGCCCAGTAGGGGAGGCTCGGCCCGCACCGCATGCCCTCGGCATAAATGGTGCGACCCCCGCGCATACCCCGAGGACGCACGGCACGCCAGCCGCCTATACTGAAATGGCTTTCCAATGGCTTGACGGGCGATACACCCCGCTTGCCGCACCGCGCAATGACTGGACAACCAGAAGGACGAAGAGGGTCGCCCTATGACAAGCGTTGCACAGGTACTCAAATCGAAACCGGAACAGGTGGTGTACACGATCGAAGCCTCCGATTCCGTCTACAACGCAATCCGCCTGATGGCCGATAAGCAGATCGGCGCGCTGCTCGTGACCGACGGTCCATCGATCGCCGGCATCGTCACGGAGCGTGACTACGCGCGCAAGATCGTGCTGATGGACCGATCTTCGAAAACGACCGCCGTGCGCGACATCATGAGCACGCACGTGCGCTTCGTCCAGCCGGAGCAGACCACCTACGACTGCATGGCGCTCATGACCGAGCGGCGCATGCGTCACCTGCCCGTCATGGACGGCGGCAAGCTCGTGGGAATGGTGTCGATCGGCGACCTGGTGAAGGAAATCATCGCCGAGCAGAAGTTCACGATCGAGCAGCTTGAGCACTACATCACCGGCGGGACTGGCGCCTGACGTAACGCGCCCGCCCCACCAGCCCACCAGACGTGAAAAAGCGCCCAATCCCGACGGGGTTGGGCGAAGCCACCTTTCGGCGGCGGAGGTTCCACGCATGAAAAATCGCGCGATGGTTTGCGCGGGCGGCGTGCGACAAAGGCGGAACGCTGTCCGCCTTCGCCAGTATGGGTTTAGAGCTTTGCTGGGTGGGGGCGCTGCCGGGTCAACTTACGCGTGCGTCCGTGCCTGCTCGCAGCGCCCTGGCACCGGTTTGCGCTGGAACGGCCAGCCTCGGCCGATCGATGTCGCCCGGTCGCCCGCTTAGTTGCCGAAGTACACCGACTGCGACGGGCGCACCGTGGCCGGCTGGCCCGACTGCGTCGAACCGGAGGTCGACGGGCCATAGCCGCTCGTTTCGGCTGCCGGCGCTTGTTGCGCCAACCCTTCCTGCTGGCTCACGCGGGCTTCGGCGGCCTGGATGTCGCTCGGGTACGTCGCGTCATTGGCGGTAGCCGGGTTGTAGCCGGCCTTCTCGAGCTGGATCAATTCGGACTTCACTTCGGCGCGTGTGACCGGACCGTTGCCTTGCACCTGGGCAAACGAAAGGGCCGGAGCAGCCACGAGGGCGGCGACGAATGCGGCTTGAATCAGGGTACGGGATTTCATGTTCATTACCTCCATCACTTGTTTTATGCCGACGGCGGTGTCTGCTTGCATCGCCGAACCAGTGATTTCAGTGTATTGAGACAGTGGCCCAGGGGAAACCCTAATTTTGGGAAAATACACTTTCAATCGCGGCAACAATGCCGCGCGCATGCGATATCGGCCGAACGCCTTGCGGCGCGGCGCTTCCCGCGGATTTCGCCGGAGCGCTCGAGCCAGTCACAGCGGGGCGACGCTGCCTTCCAGCAGCTTACGTGGGCCGCTCACGAACCGGCTGCCCCGTTCGTAGAAACGCAGCGGCCGGTCCATCTCGCGCGAGAGCCCGATGCGTGTCGTCACGCCCACGGGCCGCTCGGGTTCGTCCACGCGGCCGATCCAGAGTCCGTGCCCGCGGCAGAGGTCCACGCCGTCGAAGGCCGCCGCAATGCCGAACGCCTGCGAGAGCCGCCCCGGCCCGCGCGCGAGATCCCGCAGCGGGACGCCGGGGCGCAGCGCCTCCATAGCGCCAATGCCTTCGAGCGGCTCCAGCGCGCGAAACAGGATGCCCGCGCCCACGTCCACGGCTTCGCTCGACATGTTGAACATCCAGGCGCTGCCGTAGGTCAGCCGCACGTGGGCATGACCGCGCTCGAGGAACATTGCGGCGTTATAGGGCCGGCGTCCGATGTAGGCGTAACTCGTGGAGTCGCCCACGGGATACGCTTCGACTTCGACGAGCCGCCCCACCATGCGCCCGCGCGCCAGGTCGCGCACGAGATATTTGCCGACCATGAAGCGCGCCAGTTCGGCGGTGTCGAGCGGCAGGTCGGCGCGGTGCAGTGGCAGGATCGTCATCGAAGCGTTCTCGGGGTGGTCGGCGTGGGCATCGCGGTTTCGCGGACCGGCAGAGTGTAGCGCTGGCCGCGCTCATCCACCGCTCATCCACGGCTTAGCCACGCGCAGCCGGCCATTGCGCTACCATCGTCCGCATATCCGCGCGAACGGTTCGCGCTACCCAAGGAGCCGTACGATGAACGAACAAAGCGCGATTCAATTCCTCACGACCGTGCGCAAGCCCCTGCTCACGCTGCACAAGGCGATTCTCGACCACGAGCGCAAGGACTACGAACGCGAGTTCGGACCGGTCACGCCGGCGGCCTTCCTGCAGGTGCTCATCAACGGCTCGGGCTTTCGCTGGCTCATGCCGCTCTCGACGGTGATCGCCAACGTCGACGAAACGCTCGACGCCAAGGATGCGAGCCCCGACGATCGCATCGGTGCGGCGCAAGGCGTGGCCGCACTCTTTTCCGGCGAGGAATCGGCGGAGTTCTACGAGCGCTATCAGGCGTTGCTGCAGGCGAGCCCCGAGATCCTGCACTTGCACGGGACCGTGGCGCCGCTCCTCAACGCCCTGAAGAACTAAGCGTTTCAGGCGCGCGGCGCCTTGCGAGGCGCAGCGGCCACCGTGGCCTCGGCTGCTGCGCCGCCGCGCTTGCCCTTCGCGGCGGAAAGGCGTCGCCACAACGTCGTCTTGCTGATGCCGAGCATCTCGCACGCGCGGTCGCGATCGCCGTTGCACGCGTCGAGCGCGGCGCGGATTTCATCGGCTTCGGTGTTGAGGCTGCGCTCGCGCAAGGTGAGCGCGCCCTCGCCTGCCGTCGCTGCCGCGCCACTCGCGGCACGGCGCGACTCGAACACCTCCGGCGCGATGGAGCGCAGCACGTCGGGCGTCAGCACGTCCTCTTCCGAATCGGCCAGTTCCACCACCATCCGCTCGACCACGTTCTGCAACTCGCGCACGTTGCCGGGCCATGCGTGCCGCGCGAGCGCGCCGCTCACCCGTGCGAGCGTGCGCGACGCGTCTTCGGGCGTGCGGATGCGCACGGCCACGCGCGGCTCGCGGCGCGAGGCCTGGAACAGCAGTTCCGACGCCAGCAGCGCGATGTCGGCGCCGCGCTCGCGCAACGGCGGAATGGCGAGATTGAGAATGTTCAGGCGATAGAAGAGATCCGCGCGAAACTCGCCCGCTTCGATCTGCTCGGTGAGCGCGCGGTGCGTGGCGGCGACCACGCGCACGTCCACGCGCGTGGGCTCGGTGGCGCCGAGGCGCACCACCTCGCGCTCCTGCAGCACGCGCAGCAGGCGGCTTTGCAACGGCAATGGCATCTCGCCGATTTCATCGAGAAAGAGCGTGCCGCGGTGCGCGGCCTCGATGAGCCCCACCTTGCCGCCGCGCCGCGCACCCGTGAACGCGCCCTCCTCGTAGCCGAACAGCTCGCTCTCCAGTAGCGCCTCGGGAAACGCGCCGCAATTCATCGCGACGAACGGAAAGTCGCGCCGCGGGCTCTCGCGATGAATGCCCTGAGCGATCATCTCCTTGCCGGTGCCGCTTTCGCCGCGGATCAGCACCGTGGCGTCCGACTTCGCATAGCGCCGCGCGAGCTGGCGCACGCGTTCGATGCCGGGCGTCGCGCCGCTCAGGTCGTCCAGCCGGTAGCGCGCGACGAACTGCTGCGTGCGCTGACGCGAGCGCAGCGTGCGGTCGAGCCGCTCCACCGCACGCGACTCCTGAAACGTGAGCACGGCGCCTGTCGTCACGCCGTTGTCGACGAGCGGCCCGCGATGCACGACATAGCTCACGCCGCGCACGGTCTCGAGCGATTCGCCATCGGCTTCGGGTAGCGCGAACGCGATGTCGGGCGCGAGCGCCGCGAGCGACTGGCCCGCGGCCGCCGCCGGATCGATGCCGAGCACGGCCGCGAGGCGCTGGTTGATCGCCTCCACGCGGCCGCGCGCGTCGAGCGCGACCACGCCGTCGCGCAGGTGTTGCAGCACGCTGTCGAGGCGCTGCCGGCGCTGCGTTTCGCGCCAGGTGGCTTGCACGAGATCCAGCGCGTTGTCGAACGCCGCGCGCACCGAGGGCCGCGAGTAGACGAAAAACGGCACGAGCCCGAGCCGGGCCGCGAGATCGTTGACGAGGCCCGGCCCCACGACCGCGCCCACGCCGCGGTCGCGCAGGTCGAGCACGCAGGCCTCGGCGTCCTGAACCGTGCGGTACTGGCCGAACACCACGTCGATGCCATAGGCGCTGGCAAAGCGCCGTACTTCCACAGGCGTCTCACCGTAGGTGACGAGCGCGACGAGATCGGCCTCGCGCCGCGCGCGGGCTAGCGCCTGCATCACGTCGAAGCCGGTGGGCTGCACGAGCACTACGGGCAGGTCGATACGCGCTTTCAGATAGGTGCCGTTCGAGCCCGCCGCCACCACCACATCGGGCCGCTGGTTCGGCCCCGCGGCGGCGAGTTCGGCCACCGCTTCCTCGAAGCCGCGCGGCACCACGCGCAGGTCCGCGAGCTCGTCGTATTCGCGGGCGATGTCGCGAAACAGGTCGCGCAGGCGGCTGATACCCATGGCCCAGACACGCGGGCGGATCGCGGAGGAAGCGGGAGCGGGAAAGCGGTTCATGATGTCCAACGATACGGTCGTGACGCCGGGGCCGGTGCAGCCGATAGCCGACCGTCAGCCAGATTTCGCATTATCGCGCGCCGATTTCATTTTTGAAATTGTGATTTCACCATGGAAATCGGGGCCCGCTACCGGGACACGCGATTCCAGCGCAAAATCAACGCGTTAGCCTCCTGGCGCGGAGCTGGCACGCTATCTGCAGTATCAGGCGGCGATTCAATTGGAGACATCCCGCATGAACAACAAAATCCCCGCCAGCGCCGGCGCGAAATTCCGCGCAGCCGTGGCTGCCGAACAACCGCTGCAGGTCGTCGGCGCCATCACCGCGTATGCGGCCAAGCTCGCGCAGGCGACCGGCTTCAAGGCCGTCTATCTTTCGGGCGGCGGCGTGGCCGCCAACTCGCTCGGCGTGCCGGACCTCGGCATCAGCACCATGGACGACGTGCTGATCGACGCCCGCCGCATCACCGACGCCGTCGACATTCCGCTGATGGTCGACATCGACACCGGCTGGGGTGGCGCATTCAATATCGCGCGCACGATCAAGTCGTTCATCAAGGCAGGCGTGGCCGCCGTGCACCTGGAAGACCAGGTGGGTCAGAAGCGCTGCGGCCATCGCCCGAACAAGGAAGTCGTGGGAACCGACGAGATGGTGGACCGCGTGAAGGCCGCCGTGGACGCGCGCACCGACGACGGCTTCGTCATCATGGCCCGCACCGACGCGGCCGCCGTGGAAGGCATCGACGCCGCGATCGAGCGCGCCATGGCTTACGTGGAAGCGGGCGCGGACATGATCTTCCCCGAAGCGATGAAGACGCTCGACGACTACCGCCGTTTCCGCGCCGCCGTGAAGGTGCCGATTCTCGCCAACCTCACGGAGTTCGGCTCGACGCCGTTCTTCACGACCGAAGAACTGAAGAGCGCGAACGTGGATATCGCGCTCTACTGCTGCGGCGCGTATCGTGCGATGAACGCCGCCGCGCTGAACTTCTACGAGACCGTCAAGCGCGACGGCACGCAAAAGGCCGCCGTCTCGACGATGCAGTCGCGCGAAGACCTCTACCGCTACCTCGGCTATCACGCATACGAAGACAAGCTCGACGCGCTCTTTGCCGCGAAGAAGTAAATCCGCCCACCATATAGTTCACAGATACCTGGAGAGAGGAAGACACCATGAGCGAAGCAGAAAACACCACGCAAGCCGCTGGCGGTTTCAAGCCGAAGAAGTCCGTTGCGCTGTCTGGCGTGGCGGCGGGCAACACGGCGCTGTGCACCGTGGGCCGCACCGGCAACGACCTGCACTACCGCGGCTATGACATTCTCGACCTCGCCACCGCGTGCGAATTCGAAGAAGTCGCGTACCTGCTCGTGCACGGCAAGCTGCCGAACACGTCCGAACTGGCCGGCTACAAGGCGAAGCTCAAGGCGCTGCGCGGCCTGCCCGCCAACGTGAAGACGGCCCTCGAAGCCGTGCCCGCCTCGGCGCATCCGATGGACGTGATGCGCACCGGCGTCTCGATTCTGGGCACCGTGCTGCCCGAGAAAGACGACCACAACCTGCCGGGCGCGCGCGATATCGCCGACCGCCTGATGGCCTCGCTCGGCTCGATGCTGCTGTACTGGTATCACTTTTCGCACAACGGCAAGCGCATCGAAGTCGAAACCGACGACGACTCGATCGGCGGCCACTTCCTGCACCTGCTGCACGGCCGCGCGCCGTCGAAGTCGTGGGTCGACGCGATGCACGTGTCGCTCAACCTGTACGCCGAGCACGAGTTCAACGCCTCGACGTTCACGGGCCGCGTGATCGCGGGCACGGGCTCGGACATCTACTCGGCCATCACGGGCGCGATCGGCGCGCTGCGCGGTCCGAAGCACGGCGGCGCGAATGAAGTCGCGTTCGAGATCCAGTCGCGCTACGAAAACGCCGACGACGCAGAAGCCGATATCCGCGCACGCGTGGAGAAGAAGGAAGTCGTGATCGGCTTCGGCCACCCGGTGTACACGATCTCGGACCCGCGCAACAAGGTCATCAAGGAAATCGCGAAGAAGCTCTCGAAGGAGCAGTCGAACATGAAGCTGTTCGACATTGCCGAGCGCCTCGAATCGACGATGTGGGAAGTCAAGAAGATGTTCCCGAACCTCGACTGGTTCAGCGCCGTGTCGTATCACATGATGGGCGTGCCGACCGCGATGTTCACGCCGATCTTCGTGATCGCGCGCACGGCCGGCTGGAGCGCGCACATCATCGAGCAGCGCATCGACAACAAGATCATCCGCCCGAGCGCGAATTACACGGGGCCGGAGAATCTGAAGTTCACGCCGATCAGCAAGCGCTGATCGCCGGAGGCGATGCGTCGTAGCGTGACGACGTCGCCTTCGATCCCGCGCACTGCCGCTTACAACCCATTTGGTCCCCAAGCCGTGAATACCGCCTACCGCAAGTCCCTTCCGGGCACCCGGCTCGATTACTTCGACGCGCGCGAAGCCGTCGAGGCCATCCAGCCCGGCGCCTACGCCACGCTGCCGTACACCTCGCGCGTGCTCGCCGAAAACCTCGTGCGCCGCTGCGACCCGGCCACGCTCACCGCCTCGCTTACGCAGCTCATCGAGCGCAGGCGCGATCTCGACTTTCCGTGGTTCCCGGCGCGTGTGGTCTGCCACGACATCCTCGGGCAAACCGCGCTCGTCGATCTCGCCGGCCTGCGCGACGCCATTGCCGACCAGGGCGGCGACCCCGCCAAGGTGAATCCGGTCGTACCGGTGCAACTGATCGTCGACCACTCGCTCGCCGTGGAATGCGGCGGCTTCGATCCGGACGCGTTCAACAAGAACCGCGCGATCGAAGACCGCCGCAACGAAGACCGCTTCGACTTCATCAACTGGACGAAGAAGGCGTTCAAGAACGTCGACGTGATTCCTCCGGGCAACGGCATCATGCACCAGATCAATCTGGAGAAGATGTCGCCCGTGATCCAGGCGCGTGACGGCGTGGCGTTCCCCGACACCTGCGTCGGCACCGACAGTCACACGCCGCACGTCGATGCGCTCGGCGTGATCGCCATCGGCGTGGGCGGCCTCGAAGCCGAGAACGTCATGCTCGGCCGCGCCTCGTGGATGCGCCTGCCCGATATCGTCGGCGTGGAGCTGACCGGCAAGCGCCAGCCCGGCATTACCGCCACCGACATCGTGCTCGCCCTCACCGAGTTCCTGCGCAAGGAAAAGGTCGTGGGCGCCTATCTGGAGTTCCGTGGAGCAGGCGCATCGAGCCTCACGCTCGGCGACCGCGCCACGATCTCCAACATGGCGCCCGAGTATGGCGCCACGGCCGCGATGTTCTTCATCGACGACCAGACGCTCGAGTATCTGCGTCTCACGGGCCGCGACGAAGAGCAGGTCAAGCTCGTCGAAACCTACGCGAAGACCGCGGGCCTGTGGGCCGATACGCTCGCTAACGCGCAATACGAACGCACGCTGACGTTCGATCTTTCGAGCGTGGTGCGCAACATGGCCGGCCCGTCGAATCCGCACAAGCGTCTGCCCACATCCGCTCTCGCCGAGCGCGGCATTGCAGGCAAGTGGGAAGAAACGCCGGGCCAGATGCCCGACGGTGCGGTCATCATCGCCGCCATCACGAGCTGCACGAACACGAGCAACCCGCGCAACGTGATCGCCGCCGCGCTGCTCGCGCGCAACGCGAACGCGCGCGGCCTTACGCGCAAGCCGTGGGTAAAGAGTTCGCTCGCGCCGGGATCGAAGGCCGTCGAGCTTTACCTCGAGGAAGCCAACCTGCTGCCCGATCTCGAAAAGCTCGGCTTCGGCATCGTCGCGTTTGCATGCACCACGTGTAACGGCATGTCGGGCGCGCTCGATCCGAAGATCCAGCAGGAAATCATCGACCGCGACCTGTATGCGACCGCCGTGCTCTCGGGCAACCGCAACTTCGACGGCCGCATTCACCCGTATGCGAAGCAGGCGTTCCTCGCCTCGCCGCCGCTCGTCGTCGCGTACGCGATTGCGGGCACGATCCGCTTCGACATCGAACGCGATTCGCTCGGCACGGACAAGGACGGCAAGCCCGTGTACCTCAAGGACCTCTGGCCGAGCGACGAAGAGATCGACGCCATCGTCGCGAAGAGTGTGAAGCCCGAGCAGTTCCGCAAGGTGTACGAACCGATGTTCGCGGCCACCGCGGTAACAGGTGAAACGACCGACCCGCTCTACGACTGGCGCGCGCAAAGCACCTACATCCGCCGCCCGCCGTACTGGGAAGGCGCACTGGCCGGCGAGCGCACGCTCAAGGGCCTGCGCCCGCTCGCGGTGCTCGGCGACAACATCACGACCGACCACCTCTCGCCCTCCAACGCCATCCTGCTGGACAGCGCAGCGGGCGAGTACCTCGCGAAAATGGGCCTGCCCGAAGAGGACTTCAACTCGTACGCGACGCACCGCGGCGACCACCTCACGGCGCAGCGCGCAACTTTCGCGAACCCCACGCTCATCAACGAGATGGCCGTGGTGGACGGCACCGTGAAGAAGGGCTCGCTCGCGCGCGTCGAGCCGGAAGGCAAGGTCACGCGCATGTGGGAAGCCATCGAAACCTACATGGAACGCAAGCAGCCGCTCATCATCATCGCGGGTGCGGACTACGGCCAGGGTTCGTCGCGCGACTGGGCGGCCAAGGGCGTGCGTCTCGCGGGCGTGGAAGCGATCGTAGCGGAAGGCTTCGAGCGCATTCACCGCACGAACCTGATCGGCATGGGCGTCCTGCCGCTCGAGTTCAAGGCGGGCACGAACCGCACGACGCTCGGCATCGACGGCACGGAAACGTACGACGTGATCGGCGAGCGCACGCCGCGCGCCGACCTCACACTCGTGATTCAGCGCAGGAACGGCGAGCGCGTGGAAGTGCCAGTCACCTGCCGACTCGATACGGCCGAGGAAGTGTCGATCTACGAAGCCGGCGGCGTGCTGCAGCGTTTCGCGCAGGACTTCCTCGAATCGTCACAGGCAGCGGCATAAACGGGAAACGGGCGGCGCAGCGCTCACACGCGCGCCGCCCTTCGTTTCAGGACAACACATGGCACACGTACCCCAGATCAAGATTCCCGCCACCTACATTCGCGGCGGCACCAGCAAAGGCGTGTTCTTTCGCCTCCAGGATCTGCCCGCTTCGGCGCAGCAGCCCGGCGTTGCGCGCGACAAGCTGCTCATGCGCGTGATCGGCAGCCCCGACCCGTACGGCAAGCAGATCGACGGCATGGGCGGCGCGACGTCGAGCACGAGCAAGACCGTGATTCTGGCGATGAGCAGCAAGCCCGACCACGACGTCGACTACCTGTTCGGCCAGGTCGCCATCGACAAGGCCTTTGTCGACTGGAGCGGCAACTGCGGCAATCTCTCCGCCGCCGTGGGCCCGTTCGCGATCAGCGGCGGCCTCGTCGACCCGAGCCGCGTGCCCGACAACGGCGTGGCGACGGTGCGCATCTGGCAGGCCAACATCGGCAAGACCATCATCGCGCACGTGCCGATGACGAACGGCCACGTGCAGGAGACGGGCGATTTCGAACTGGATGGCGTGACCTTTCCCGCCGCCGAAGTGCAGCTCGAATTCCTCGACCCGGCCGCCGAGGAAGAGGGCGCGGGCGGCGCGATGTTCCCCACCGGCAATCTCGTTGACGACCTCGAAGTGCCTGGTGTGGGCACGCTCAAGGCCACGATGATCAACGCGGGCATCCCGACGATCTTCGTGAACGCCGAGACCATCGGCTACACGGGCACGGAATTGCAGGACGCGATCAACAGCGACGCGCAGGCGCTCGAAAAATTCGAGACGATCCGCGCGCACGGCGCGCTGCGCATGGGGCTCATCAAGCACCTCGACGAGATCGCCACGCGCCAGCACACGCCGAAAATCGCCTTCGTGGCGAAGCCCGCGGGCTATACGGCGTCGAGCGGCAAGCGCGTGGAAGCCGGCGATGTGGACCTGCTGGTGCGCGCCATGTCGATGGGCAAGCTCCACCACGCCATGATGGGCACCGCGGCCGTGGCGATCGGCACCGCGGCGGCCATTCCCGGCACGCTCGTGAATCTCGCGGCGGGGGGCGGCGAACGCAGCGCGGTGCGCTTCGGGCATCCGTCGGGCACGCTGCGCGTAGGCGCCGAGGCGCGTCAGGAAAACGGCGAATGGACGGTCACGAAGGCCATCATGAGCCGCAGCGCGCGCGTGCTGATGGAAGGCTGGGTGCGAGTGCCGGGCGACGCGTTTTAAGCAGCGGTTTTAGGAAGTACGCGGTTTGCGACGATGAAAAAACCGCCCTGACGTTGTGATGCGTCAGGGCGGTTTTGTTGTTCTCGCCGCACAGGTGGGACGCTCAGCCCTGCGGAGAAGAAGGCAAATAGGGCATCGGGTCCACTGGCTTCCCATCGCGGCGCACCTCGAACAACACCGCCACGCGGTCGTTGTTCTCGCTACCCATCTCGGCGATCTGCTGGCCCTGATGCACCGTGTCACCGGTCTTCACGAGCAGACGGCGATTGTGCGAGTAAGCCGTGAGGAAGTCCTTGTTGTGCTGGACGATGATCAGGCTGCCGTATTCGTTCAGGCCCGTGCCCGCATACATGACCTTGCCGTCGGCGGCGGCGAGCACGGGGTCGCCGGCCTTGCCCGCGATCTCGATGCCGCGCGTCGTGCCCGGCGCGAACGGTTCGACCACACGGCCATGCGCCGGCCACACGAGTGCGACGCTGTTCGAATGGCGTGCCACTTCGGCCGCAACCTGGCGGTTTCCCGCTGCGTTCGGGCTGGCATTCGCCGTCGCTCCGCCTGCTTGCGGCGCGGCGACCTGGACGGTGATCGTCTGCTTTGAAACCAGCTTGATCGACTGGCCTGCGCGCAGGTGAGCGTTCGGCTTCAGGTGATTCCAGGTGGCCAGATCCTTGACCGACACACTGTGCTTTTGCGCGATGCGCTGAAGCGTGTCACCGCGGCGCACGCGCACGTAGGTCGTTTTGGTGACGACGCGCGTGACGGGCGCACTCGTCGCTTGTTGTGCGCTGCTGGCGTCGGCGCTCGCTGCGTCGGAGGCCGGGGTCGCCGCTGCCGCCGTGTCAGGCTGCGGTTGTTGCTGCGGCTGCTGCTGATTCATGTTGGCGCAGCCGCCCAGCAGGGCCGCCAATCCCAACGCGGCCCAGAACCCTTTGAGGCCGCGCTGACCGATACGATCGTCTTCAAACATAACCCTCTCTCCTGCGGTGCCTGCAGCCGTGCGATGCAGCGAATGGCTGCCCCGGACGGTCTGCCGCGTATGCCGCGCTCCCGTCCCTCATGGCGTGCCGGCTCGCCTGCGCCGGGCTGCGTCGATCTGCGTCTAAACCGACGACATCTCGAACCATAAACATTCAACGCACGCGATCGCCCCATTAACGAACGAGCGTGCCATCTCAAATTCGATCCGGCATTGTAAAGCGCAACTCCACGAAATCAGCCCAGGGAGAACACTTTGAAACAAATGTTAATTAGCCGAATTCTTGCTCAGCAGCGCATTGGCAAAGGGCCAGAGGTAATTGCCCAAACCCGCGTCAGGGCGGCGTATGGCGCATCCGCATGATCGTGCCCCATCCCTGCCTTATCGGCACACGTCCCAGAAACTTGAACGGCGCACTGGCCGCGCCCACTGAAAGCTATTTGAAATTACGCTAACATCGGCGGTGTCAACGTAAACCCGCATTCGGCGGGAACCCTCGCGTATTCTTCAGGTCTTTTCCTGCGTTTGTCGTGCGGCCGCCCTGATGGCCACTTCCCGGTTCCCGGCGCAAGGCGCGGCGCGAACGTCGCCCGAATTCCAGATTTCGCGATTTTTAGTCAGGTACTTCCAGCATCTGCCCGCCCGGCCCGTTTTGCATCATCGGCTGCTTCATGCGCCTCATACCGGCCCGGCCTTCTGCCCAAACATGCCAAAGTCATCCAACCGTCTAGTCGAACTCGATTTCTTCCGCGGCCTCGTTCTGCTCATCATCGTCGTCGATCACATCGGCGGCAGCATCGTCTCGCGCGTCACGCTCCACGCCTACGCGCTGTGCGACGCGGCCGAAGTCTTCGTCTTCCTCGGCGGCTTCGCCACGGCCACCGCGTGGGCCACGCTGTGCGCACGCCGCACCGAGGCCGCGGCGCGGCAGCGTTTCATCAAGCGCGCATTCGAGATCTACCGCGCGTTCGTCGTGACGGCGCTGTTGATGCTGCTCGTCACGGCGATTCTCGTGGCGTGCAACGTGGACGCGCCCAACCTCGCCACCACCGATCTCGACGATCTCACGCTCGCGCCTGCCGCCGCTTTGCGCGACATCGTGCTGTTGCGCCGCCAGCCGTATCTGGCCGGCGTGCTGCCGATGTATGCCTGGTTCGCCCTCGCCGCCCCGCTCGCATTGCCGCTTGCGCGCACGCGGCCGTGGCTGCTGCTGGCCATGAGCCTCGTGCTCTGGGGCGTCGCGCCGCACCTGGCACCGTGGCTGCCGCACGTCGAGGACGTGCAATGGGACTTCAACCCGTTCGGCTGGCAGCTGATGTTCGTGCTCGGCGTGATCGCGCAGGCGCAACCCGTGTTCCAGCGCGTGACTGCCCATCGTCTCGGCACGCTCGTGACCCTCGCCGCACTCGCCGTCGTGGCGGGTGCCGCGATCTATCGCCTGCAGCTCGGCAACGTCGCGCTCGACGGCGACTTCAAGCGCAACCTCGCATGGTTTCGCGTGCTCAACTTCCTCGGCATCGCGTGGCTCACGGCGCATGTCATCCGCTTCGGCTGGGCGAAGCGCGTGGCGCATGCGCTGCCCTGGGTGGGCCTCGTCGGTCGCAAGGGGATGCTCTCGTTCGTGGCCGGCGCCGTCATTTCGCTCACGGTCGACTCCGTGCTCTACTGGTACACCGACGGTTATCTGAACGTGCCGCTCGGCCTGTGCGCAGACGCCGTCGCGATCACCGCGCTGCTGCTCGTCGCGCGTGCGTCCGACCCGCTCAAGCGGCTGCTGCCCTCGCGCGCCAAAGCTTCCGCCTGAAACGACGCGGCGCACAGGCCATGCACTGCGCGCCGGCTAACCGATCATCACGGCTTCCGGCACGCATGAGCGGCTGCTAGCATGATGACCCCGCGCCGCCCGCGCGCCACCGCTCTCGATGTCCCTGCCATGCGCAGACTCCTTCGCACCGCGCTGCTCCCGCTCGCTCTCTCCTGCGCGGCGTTCGCCACGCCCGCGGCGCCGGCCGCGGCGAGCACCGTCGTGGTCCGCACGTTCCACGCCGAGGCGCTCAACCGCGACTGGCCATACGTGGTGTACCTGCCGAACGGCTATCGCGCCGACCAGCACCGCTACCCGGTGCTCTATCTCCTGCACGGCAACAACGGCGAGCCGATGGACTGGGTCACGCAAGGCCAGCTCCAGACCACCGCCGACACGCTGATGGCCCGTCACGAGATCCCGCCCGTGGTGATCGTGATGCCGCAGGGCGGCACCGACTGGTACGTCGACCGAAAGGAGAGGATGGAGACGGCGTTCTTCCAGGATCTGCTGCCCGAGATCGAGGCGCACTTCGCGGTGGACGACGCGCGCGACGGCCGCGCGATCGGCGGTGTCTCGATGGGCGGGTTCGGCGCGCTGCGCTACACGCTGGAGCACCCCGACATGTTCTGCGGCGCGTTGCTGCTGTCCCCGGCGGTCTACGCGGGCGACCCGCCACCCAGTTCGGCGGCGCGTCACGTGGGCGTGTTCGGCGATCATCAGTTCGATGCGCAGATCTGGCGCACGCTCAACTATCCGGCGCTCTGGAAGCCGTACTTCGCGCAGCCCCGGCGCGTGCCGTTCTTCATCGCGGCCGGCGACGACGACCTCGTGATCCAGGCCGAGTCGTCGCTGCTCTACACGCGGCTGCGCGAGGCCGGCAATACGGCGGCGCTGCGCATCGTGGACGGCGGCCACGTGTGGCCTGTGTGGCGCGAGCTGCTGCCCGCCGCGCTCAAGTACACGCTCGCCTGCTTCCGTTGAGCAAGGCACGAGGCGCGCCTCGCCCTGAACTGAGCGTCACTCCGCCCAGTTCACCCAAAGCACCATCAGCACGGTCATGAGCGCCGGGCCGATGAAGATGCCGATCAGTCCGAAGGTCGTCGCCCCGCCCAGAATGCCGAACAGCACGAGCAGAAAAGGCAGACGCGTGGAATTGCCGATCAGCACGGGCCGCACGAAATGCTCGGCGACGAACACCACCACGAATCCCCATATCGCGAGCGCCGCCGCCGCGATCAGCGAGCCCTGGATGACGAGCCACAGCGCCGCGCCGCCGAACACGATCGGTGCGCAAAACGGCAGCATAGCCGCGATGGCGGTGACCGTGCCGAGCAGCGCTGCATGCGGCACGCCGGTCGCGATATAGGCGGCGGTCAGCAGCACGCCCTCGCCCAGCCCCACGACCACGAGCCCCGTGACCGTGGCGCGCACGGCGGCGGCCATGCGCTGCAGGAGTTGCGCGCCGTCGGCGCCGAAGGCGCGGCGCGCACCGCGCATCACCGTTGCCGAAAGACGCGGACCGGCCCGGAAGATCACGAACAGCGTGACGAGCATGAAGCCGAACGTCATCGTGGCGTGGGCGGCGCGCGCACCGAAGTGGCGGCCGAACGAGGTGATGGTGTCGCCGTGCAGGCTCTTCATCGCCGGCGAAGCCTTGAGCGGCTGGGCGAGATTGGCCTGCCACCAGTCGCTCACCTGACGGCTGCCGACCGGCAAATGTGAAACGAAGTCGGGCACCGGCACGCCGTTCTCCTGGGCGTCGCGCAGCCACAGGTAAAGCTCGTGGGCCTCACCGCCGGCCTGAATGGCCGTGACGGCGATCGGCAGCAGCACGAGCAGGCCGATCGCGGCAGTGAGCAGCGTGGCGATCAGCGTCTTGCGGCCCTTGAACGGGGCGCGTCGCTCGATCGCCTGATAGGTCGGCCACAGCACGATGGCAAAAACGCTCGCCCAGGCCACGGCGGGCACGAACTCGCGCACGATCCACAGCGCCAGCAACACGAGCGTGGCGTACAGCACCGCGGAGGCGGCGCGCTGGATTTTTTGCTCGTTTGCGGAGTTCGGAGCAGGCGGACGATGAATCATGTAACCTCTTGAAAATTCAAAAACAGCTGGCCGGTTTCGTGGCTGCGCAGGTGCGGTGCCACCCGCCAGCGCGGTGCAGAAAATCGATCCAGCCGGGCCGGTCTTCCCTCAGATCCCAATCCGCCCCAGTCGTTCCGTCCCTATCCTGGAACGCCCTCCAGACGCCCGTTTTCGGGCCCCTCGATGTCGCGCCACGCACAACAGTGCGTTGCACAAATTCGAGATGTCGACCCCAAATCCGCGCAAACCCCCATTCCTTCGTGAATCGCAACGTGTCGCAGGGCGATTGTTGCTGATAATGGAATGGTGTTTCAACGGCGACAGAATGGCACTTGTCAGCGCGCAGGACTACATTCGCGGCACCACACTTACGGAGCCGACAATGAAGAAAAAAGCGTGCCTCTCGCTTGACGGAGCCAACGGTGAGCGTATCGAAATACTCGAGCAGACGGATACGGCGCTGGTGATCCGCTGGGTCGAACCCGGTCGCTGCCATTATGGCGAACAGCGCTGGCGCCGCCGCTCGGCGCATTCGTCGGGCACCTGCGCGGTGTCGCGCCGCAAGATCCGCCGGGGCGACGCCGTCTTCAAGCCGGCCGAACGTCCCGCGCCGCTCAACGCCTCCGTCATGATCGCCGCCGAAGTGTTCGGCGCCCTCATCGGCGCGGAACTGCCGAAGTAAGCGCGGCGACGTCTGCCGCGGCCTCAGCGAGGCGCGAGCGAAATGGCCCGCGCGGCATGGCGCGGCGCGAAGCCCGCCGAGGCGGCGCTCAACGCTGCCACGCGCGCGAGCACATCGGCGTCGAACGGCGCCGCGCGCGGGCCCGAGCGGTCCACGTGCAGGAGCAACTGCTCGCTCGCCGAGACCGGCGAGGCGAGCGCATCGTCAAGATCGCCCGCGAACATCTCCAGATACAGGCGCACGCGTTTCGCGTCGTGCTCGATCACCCGGACGTCGATGCGCACCTGCGCGCCCTCCTTGATCTCGTGGAGATAGTTCAGGTGCGCCTCCAACGTGTACATCGACCGCCCGCGCGCCTCGCGCGCCGCCGCGTCGAGCCCGATGGCGTCGAGCAGCGCGTCGGTCGCGTAGCTGTAGATCAGCATGTAGAACGCATCGCGCAAGTGGCCGTTGTAATCGACCCACTCCGCGCGCACCGTGTCGCGGTAGACCACGGGCGCCGTTTCGTTCGTCATCCAGTCTCCTCTCCCGTCTCCATATTTGGTGCCCGCGTGCAGGCGGGAGCAGTGTAACCGCAGACACGCCTCGTCCGCCGCGACACCGGCATGCTCCGGCGCCGCCGCATGCGCGCTCGCGCCACCGTGCACGCCGCGCGCCGCTGGGGTAAGGTTGAACGGTCGCGGCCCAGCCGCCGCCCTTCGAACGCCCTTCAACTGCCGCTCCCGCGCGGCGCTACGCGAGGTCCGGTCATGGCAGAAAACACGCCCCCGCTTCCATTTCCCCCGCAGCAGTTCTCACTCGACGTGATGCTCGAGAAGTACGCCAAAGGCGACGAGCAGACCGCCGACGACATCTACCGCCGCGTGGCGCGCGGCGTCGCGCAGGTCGAGCCGCCTGCGCTGCGCGCCGAGGTCGAGGCGCGTTTCGTCGACAACCTGCGCAATGGCGCGCTGGGTGCGGGGCGGATCATGAGCGCGGCGGGCGCCGGCATCGAAGCCACGCTGATCAACTGCTTCGTGCAGCCGGTCGGCGACAGCATCCAGGGCGTGGACGACGAAGGCCGCCCCGGCATCTACGTCGCCCTGCTGCAGGCCGCCGAAACCATGCGGCGCGGCGGCGGCGTGGGCTACAACTTCTCGGCGATCCGGCCGCACGGCGCACACGTGAAGTCGACGGGGTCGAGCGCATCGGGCCCGTGCAGCTACATCGACGTGTTCGACGCCTCGTGCCGCACCGTGGAAAGCGCGGGCGCACGGCGCGGCGCGCAGATGGCCGTGCTCGACTGCGATCACCCCGACCTGCCCGAATTCATCGAGGCCAAGCATTCGAAGGGGCGCTGGAACAACTTCAACGTGTCGGTCGCGGTGACCGACGAATTCATGCGCGCGGTGGAAAACGACGCGCCCTGGCAGCTCGTGCATCTCGCCGAGCCCTCGCCCGCGTTGCGCGCCTCGGGCGACCTGCGGCGCCGCGACGACGGCCTGTGGGTCTACGCCGAAACGCGCGCCCGCGCGCTATGGGACGCGATCATGCGTTCGACCTACGACGTGGCCGAGCCGGGCGTGGTGTTCATCTCGCGCATGAACGAGGACAACAACCTGCGCGCGCTCGAATCCATCCGCGCGACCAACCCGTGCGGCGAGCAGCCGCTACCCGCGTACGGTTGCTGCAACCTCGGACCGCTCGACCTCACCCGCTTCGTGATCGACCCGTTCGCCCAAATGCGCGGCGGCAAGGCAGATTTCGACTGGAATCAACTCGCCGAGCGCACGGGCACCCAGGTGCGCTTTCTCGACGACGTGCTCGACGCCACGCTCTGGCCGCTGCCCGAGCAGCAGGCGGAGGCGGCGGCCAAGCGGCGTATCGGCGTGGGCTTCACGGGGCTCGGCGACACGCTCGTGATGCTCGGCATCCGCTACAACTCGCCCGAAGGCTGCGAATTCGGCGCGCGCGTGGGGCGCACGATGCGCGACGCGGCCTATCGCGCCTCCGTCGAGCTTGCGCGCGAGCGCGGCGCGTTTCCGCTCTTCGACTCGCGGACCTATCTCGAGGAAGGCACCTTCGCCTCGCGCCTGCCCGACGACCTCAAGGCCGAGATCCGCGCGCACGGCATCCGCAACAGCCATCTGCTTTCCATCGCGCCCACCGGCACGGTGAGCCTCGCGTTCGCCGACAATGTCTCGAACGGCATCGAGCCCGCGTTCTCGTGGACCTACCAGCGCACACGTCGCATGGCCGACGGCAGCCGCGAAACGTTCAATGTCGAAGACCACGCGTGGCGTGTATTCCGCGAACTCGGAGGCGACGTGAGCGCACTGCCCCCGTACTTCGTGAGCGCGCTGGAAATGAGCGCACAGGAACACGTGGCGATGATGGCGGCCGTGCAGCCGTACGTCGACACGTCGATCTCGAAGACCGTCAACGTCCCCGCCGACTATCCGTTCGAAGATTTCGAAAATCTCTATCTCGACGCATGGCGTCGCGGCCTCAAGGGACTCGCGACCTACCGCCCGAACGAGACGCTCGGCGCGGTGCTGCAGACGCTGCCTCCCGAAGCGGCGGCAACGGCCGACGATGCGCTCGGCGACGCCCTGCTCGACCCGCTGCGCGTGGCGATCGACCACCGGCCCAAGGGCGAGCTGCCCGCCGTGATCGAGAAGATCGAATACATCACGCAGACGGGCAAGGTGTCGCTCTACGTGGCGGTGTCGTTTCTCGAAGTGACGGGCCAGGTGGGCGGCGAAGCCGTGACCATCGAGCGGCCCATCGAATTCTTCATCCCCGTGGGCCAGCGCGACGAGCAGCAGCAATGGATCACGGCGACCATGCGTTCGCTCTCGCTCGCGGCGCGAGGCGGCTTCGTCGCGCGCAATCTGCAGGATTTGCGCAAGGTGTCGTGGGATCGCGGCCAGGTGCGGTATGGCGAGACGCAGCGTCTGGACGGCCGGCGTATTCCGCTGTGGCACGACTCCGAGGTCGCTGCCATCGCCTACGCAATCCAGCAGATCCTGCATCGGCGCGGCTTTCTCGATGCCGAGGGACGGCAAGTGCCGTCACGGCTGCTCGCGCAGCGGCGTGACGGTGCGTTGGCCGCGCAGTTCACCGGCAACGCGCGGGCCGGCGCGGAACATCCCGGCGACCAGGTGCTGGACGGCGATAACGCGCTGCCCGCCGATACCCAGCATGCCTTTGCTCACGCGATGCTCGGCCGCAAGTGCGGGTCGTGCGGGGCGAATGCGGTGATCCGCAAAGACGGGTGCGACTTCTGCACGGCGTGCGGCGAGATCGGGACCTGCGGTTGAGGGCTGGTGCTCAAGTCCGGGGCGGCGTGGTGGCCGCTGGTGCTGTTCTACAGCGCGCATGCGGCCATTTCCCTAGTGTGTATCGCGGTGCTGCAGCGCAAGCAGTCGTCGGCCACGCAAGGCGATGTGGCGATCGCGTTCAGGACTAACGCTCTGCTAGACGGCCGCCGTAATCGCCGCTATCAGCCCGTTCAGCGCAACGCGCCACGCTTCGCTGTTCGGGCCTTCGGTCAGCAGTGCGCCCACCACCTCCCGATGCAACGCGTCGCGTCGCGCGCCGGCGGGCAGAATTTCGCCGAAGCCCGTCAGCGACTGCGCGAGCGGCGTGCTGCCGCCCTCGCCCTCTTCGCGCGTCAATGCGCGCAAGAGGTCTTGCGCCGCTTCGGGCACCGCCGCGATCATGAGCATGCGCTCTTCCCAGATCACGAAGCGGGCGAGCCGCGCCAGGAGGCCTTCCGTTCCAGCGCCGCTTTCGACGTTCGCGGTCGCGGCGAAGGCCGGCGTCGTGTCGAGCCATTCGATGAGACGTGCGCCTTCCATCGGCTTCGCGATGCCATAGCCCTGCGCGCCGTCCACGCCGAGAATGGCGAGCGCGCGAAGGAGGTCGAGCGTATCGATGCCTTCGGCAAGCACGCGCCTGCCCAGCGAATGGCCGAGGCGCGTCAACTGATAGATCACGCGCAGCGTACTGAGCGCGTCGCCGCCGCTCACCTTCACCATCTCGCGGTCGAGCTTGATCCAGTCGAAGGGCAATTCCCGCAGTCGCGTGAGGCCACTATGCCCCGCGCCAAGATCGTCCTGCGCGAGCAGCACGCCCAGCTCGCGGAACTTCGCGAGAATGGCGCGCTGTCCCTGGCTCAGCGACAGTGCTTCGTTCTCCAGAACTTCCAGCGTGAGCCGCTCAGCCGGGCAACGGTGCGCGGCCAGCGCGGTGCGGGCGGCCTCGAAATAGCGGATGTCGTTGAGCGCCGCCGGCGGCAGGTTGATCGAGACGTCGAGATCGCGGCCCTTGGCGTACCAGCGTGCGCGGTCGGCGAGCGCCTGCTCGATGCCGCGTGCGAAGAGTGCGAGCAGATCGTCGGAAGAGAGTGCCGAGAGAAACACGTCGGGCACGAGCAGGCGCTCGCCGTCGCGCAGACGCGCCAGCGCTTCGACCTTGGTCGCCTTGCCCGTGGCGAGGCTGAGCAGCGGCTGATAGTGCATTTCCAGCGCGCCGGTACGCACGAGCGCCGCCCAATGCTGGCGCACGCTCACCGGCACCGCGGCGCTCAGGCCGTCGTTGCCGGCGATGCGCGTCGCGGCGCAGCCGAGCAGCGTTTGCAGTAAATCGACGAAGGCCACCTGATCGGGCCCGACGAAGCCGCCCGGAAACGCGCTATACAGACTCAACACGGCGAGCGGCGGCTGCCCGGGCGCGGCCAGCGGAATCGACACCGAAGAGCGCACGCCCTCGCGCGCCGCGAGATCGCGCCACGGCGCGACGAGCGGATCCGTCTGATAGTTGATGACGCGCTCGGGCTTGCCGCTGCGCCACGCACGCCCAATGGCGCCCTGCCCTTGCGGATGATCGGCGCGCACGCTGATTTCCCGATCGTGCGCGGCAAGCACGTTGAGCATGCCGCCTTGCGTCTTGCCGCCCGCGCCAGCCTCGAAGTGAAAAATACCCGCTTCGTCAGGACGTCCGATGGTGCAGGCGCTCACTTCGTCATGCTCCGCCAGCGCGGCAATGACCTGGTCGATGAAATTCGTGTAGCTGCCTGCCTCCCAGACAAGACGCGTGATGCGCAACAGCGCCTCCTGCTGCGAGTCCTGGACGGCCTGATACGCCTTGAGCTGCCACGCGAGGTCGGCGGTCAGACGGCGCGCGTAGAGCGAGAGTTGTTGCGTGCTCACCGTGCGGCCGACGTCCGCGTAGATCAGTTCCTGAAGAATGCCGCGGCTGCGCACGAGTTCTTCCTTGTCGAGCCCGACAATGGCATGAATGCGGCCGATGCGCTGCGCCATGTCCTCATGCTCGCGCGAGGTCGGCCCGAGACTGGCGAGGGCAAGCAGATTCTGGATCTGCCGCGCCTTGAGGTGCGCGAGTTCCGCACCCGAAAGCATTTCGAGGATGCGGCGGGATTTGGGCAAGCGGCCCAGCTCCTCGTAGAAGCGGTTGACCACGTGGGCCGCGTGCTCGTGTAGCGCGCCAATCAGCGTTTTCATTTTTGAGCCTTCGATATCACCGCCCTGGCGTCACGGCCCGGATCTGCAAATCGGGCAGGATGTCGCGCCACGTTCATGGCCATAGTGGTCATTAGCGGCCGCTCGAACAGCGATTGTGGCTCGCACAGAAGGAATGATACGTCATGCGCCGCAGGCGTCCGCGCACGATGGCATACACAAGGCGGCGCAAGCGGGCGCTAAAAGCGCCCAACGTCCGCCCTCAAAGCGGCGTGAGCAACGCCTCGCCCGCGAAGTGCCGCGCCGCGTTTTCGGCGAAATGTCGCACCGTGGCGGTGCGCACGTCGGGCGACGCGCCGGCCACGTGCGGCGTGAGCACGATGTTGTCTAACCCGATGAGCGCAGCGGGCGGCTGCGGCTCGCCCTCGTAGACGTCGAGCCCCGCGCCGCCCAGCGCCCCCGCCTTCAGCGCGAGGGCGAGCGCGGCCGTATCGACCACGCTGCCGCGCGACACGTTGACGAGAAAACCCTGCGGCCCTAGCGCATCGATCACGGCGCGATCGATCAGATGCTTCGTTTGCGCGCCGCCCGGCGTCGCGATCACGAGAAAGTCACTCCATTGCGCGAGCGCCATCACGCTCTCGAAGTAGCGCGCCTGAGCGCCCTCGCGCGGCTTGCGGTTGTGATAGCCGAGTTCCATGCCGAAGCCCGCCGCGCGCTTCGCAACCTTCTCGCCAATATGACCGTAGCCGACAATGCCGAGCCGCCGCCCCGTTACCGTGGGACGCATGGGCAGCGCGTCGCGCCAGACGCCGGTGCGGCACGCGGCGTCGAACTGCGGCACGGCGCGCACGGCCGCGAGCAGCAGCGCGAGCGCGTGGTCGGCCACGCAGTCGGCATTGACGCCCGCGCCGTTGCACAGCGCGATGCCACGCTCGCGTGCACGGTCGAGCGCGATATTTTCGTAGCCCGCGCCAAGCGCGGCCGCCAGTTCGAGCGCGGGCATGCGGTCGATTTCGTCGGCGGTGAGGCCCGTCGTGCCGTTCGTGAGCACCACGCGTATGTCCTTGCCGCGTTCCGCGACCGCTTTGGTGCGCGCATCGGCATCGGGCGCGTAGATCACGTCGAACTGTTCGCCAAACCCGGCGAGGTCTTCAGCGGGAAGCAGTATCAGGACCAGCAGGCATGGCTTCATCGTCGTGTCACCCTTCCGTCAATGTTTCGATATGCGAATCGAATACCGCACGCCCGCGCGTGGACTTCACACGGCCGTCACATAACGCGGCGGCAACACCTCGACGCGCGGCGCGGCCGCGGCGGCTGCGGCGTCGCGCGCGCGGCGCATCTGGTCGGCCGGGCTCATGCCGAAGAGGCGCTTGAATTCGCGGCTGAACTGCGACGCGCTTTCATAGCCCACGCGCGTGGCCGCCGCGCTCACGGTCAGACCGTCGTGCGTGATCAGGAGCCGCGCATGATGCAGGCGCGTGGTCTTCACGTACTGCATGGGCGACGTCGAGGTGACGGCCTTGAAGTGCGCATGAAAGACGGCAAGGCTCATGCCCGCCTCGGAGGCGAGCGTTTCGACGTCGAGGTCGCCGCGGTAGTCGGTGTGAATGCGCCGCAGCGCCTTCGCGATCCGCCCGAAGTGATGCTGATGCGTGAGCGCCGCGCGAATTGCGTCGCCCTGCTCGCCCATCAGCACGCGGTAGCAGATTTCGCGCACGATCGAGGGGCCGAGAATGCGTGCCTCGTATGGCTGCGCGAGCGCTTCGAGCAGGCGCAGCACGGCGTTCGAGAGCGTGGCGTCGAGCGGCGTGGCGTAGATGCCCGACGGTTCGGACACGGCGCGGCGCGGATCGTCGAGCGCCATGAGCAGTTCAGCGACGGTCGTGAGATCGACGCGGATCGAGATGGCCAGAATCGGCTTCTCGGGGCTCGCCTCGGTCTCGCACTCGAACGGCATCGGCACGGAGAGGACCAGATATTGCTGGGCGTCGTAGATGAACACCTGGTCGCCGAGAAAGCCGCGCTTGCGCCCCTGGCAGACGATGAAAATGCTCGGTTCGTACATGACCGGCTGGCGCGGATGGCTTTCGCTGCCGCGGTAGAGCCGCACGCCTTCGACCGCCGTGGCGTGCACGCCGTCGCGCTGCGTGATTTGCATGAGCAGGTCGACCGTGCGCGCCTGCGTGGCGGCCGCCGGCGCGATGGCCGCCGCGGCGAGGGTTTTGACGTAGCCCATATCGGTTGTGCCCCAAAAGATGAAGTCAGGCAGAGAAACAGGCTTGCCAATCTATCACCGAACCTGTGGATGTGCTGCGCGCCAGGAGAATCAGGCAAGTCTTCGATAGCTTCAGGTATTCCCTGGGTGGGTGCCGATCCTTACGATGGGAACCCTGCCGCAACACCCATGCACTAGAGGAGAGCCAACCCATGTACCCAACCTACGGATACGCCGCCCGCGACGCCGCCTCGCCGCTCGCCCCGTTCGAATTCCAGCGCCGTGACATGCGCGAACTCGACGTCCGTATCGACGTGCTGTTCTGCGGCGTGTGCCACTCCGACCTGCACCAGGCGCGCGACGAATGGCGCAACACGATTTACCCGGTCGTGCCCGGCCACGAGATCGTCGGCCGCGTGGCCGAAGTCGGCAAGGGTGTCACGAAGTACAAGGTGGGCGAACTCGTCGGCGTGGGCTGTCTCGTCGACTCCTGCCGCACCTGCCCGAGCTGCGCCGAAGGCCTCGAACAGTATTGCGAGAACGGCTGGGTCGGCACCTATAACGGCGCCGACCGCGTGAGCGGCGACATCACCTACGGCGGCTACTCCACGCAGCTGGTGGTGGACGAAGCGTTCGTGCTGCGCGTACCCGAGAACCTCGATGCCGCCGCGGCCGCGCCGCTCCTGTGCGCGGGCATCACCACGTATTCGCCGCTGCGCACGTGGGGCGCCGGCCCCGGCAAGAAGGTCGGCATCGTGGGTCTCGGCGGCCTCGGCCACATGGGCGTGAAGCTCGCGCATGCCATGGGCGCGCACGTGGTGCTGTTCACCACGTCGCCGTCGAAGATCGAAGACGGCAAGCGCCTGGGCGCGGACGAAGTGGTGATCTCGAAGGACCCGGAGCAGATGCAGGCGCACGCCAACAGCTTCGACCTGATCGTGAACACCGTGGCCGCGCAGCACGACCTCAACCCGTTCATCGAGCTGCTGCGCCGTGACGGCACGATGACGCTGGTGGGCGCGCCCGAACACGATCACCCGTCGCCACAAGTGTTCAACCTGATCCTGAAGCGCCGCCGTCTGGCGGGCTCGCTGATCGGCGGCATTGCAGAAACCCAGGAAATGCTGGACTTCTGCGGCAAGCATGGCATTACGTCGGATATCGAAATGATCAAGATGCAAGACATCAACAACGCCTATGAGCGCATGCTCAAGAGCGATGTGAAGTACCGCTTCGTGATCGACCTCGATTCGCTGCGCAAGTAACGCGCACGCAGCGCGGCAAACAAGCGCCGCGCATCCAGACGTAACACCCTGCCCCGCCGGGCCATCCGTTCCGGATGGCCCGCCAGCCCTTCCCCTTCGAGGCCTCCTTTTTTGGCCTCCCGTAGTCGAGCCGGCGTCACATGCGCCGCCATCCAATCGTCATGGCTGTTTAACCGCTGAGCGTCGCTTTCCGCGAGACGCCGGCACCGCGAAGCGCAGTGAGCGCTACGCGGCTCACCCTTTTGCTGCAGCAGCGCGGATTTCGTTCAAGCCTCAAGCCCATTGCAGGAGCTCGCCCGTGATCGACCGCATCCAGGCGATGCGCACGTTCGTGCGCATCGTTGACACCAATAGTTTCACCAAAGCCGCGCAGTCACTCGATATGCCGCGCGCCAGCGCCACCACGCTGATGCAAAACCTCGAATCGCTGCTGGGAACGCAATTGCTCGTGCGCACTACGCGGCGCCTTTCGCTCACGCCCGAAGGCGCCGCGTACTACGAGCGCGCCTCGCAGATCCTCGCCGACATCGACGATGCCGAAGCGAGCGTGCGCCAGTCGCCCGGCGCGATCGGCGGGCGCTTGCGCGTGGAAATGCCGGGGCTCATCGCCAATGCGATCGTGCTGCCCGCGCTCGACGCCTTCCACGCGCGCTATCCGCAGATCGACCTCGTGATCGGCGTGAGCCTGCGCAACGTCGACCTCGTCGGCGAAGGCGTGGATTGCAGCATCCAGCTCGGCGAGTTGCCCGATTCGGGACTCGCGGCGCGGCGCCTCGGCGTGCTGGAGCACGTGACCTGCGCGAGCCCCGCGTACCTCGAGCGGCACGGCGCGCCGCAAACGCTCGACGATCTCGCGCGGCATCCGGTCGTCAACTTTCTCTCGCCGCTCACGGGCCGCCCGTTCGAGTTCGACTTCGAGGTGGAGGGCAGTCCGACCAAGGTGAAGGTGGATGGCTTCGTACATGTCTCCGACGAGTTCGCCTACCTCACGTGCGGTTTGCAGGGCTATGGGCTGATCCAGCCGCCGCTGCTCGCTGCACAGCCGTACCTGGACAGCGGTGCGTTGGTCGAGGTGCTGCCGCAGTGGAAGCCGCTGCCCACGCCGGTATCGGTGGCGTTCGTGAAGTCTCGACAGTTGTCGCCGCGTGTGCGCGTGTTTGTCGACTGGCTTGCGGAATTGTTCGAGGATGCTGGCACGGTGAATCGCGATCTCTCGCGGGTGCGACAGTTGCTGGAGGGGCTGCAGTTGGCGCCGGTCTGAGCGTTTGCGGTTTTTGCTTTGGCCTTTAGCTTTGGCCTTTACTTGTGTTCGCGTCGGTATGCAGGCGTTGCCCCTGTGCGGGGCGGCACCTACTTTCTTTGC
>NZ_MCNV01000011.1 GCF_001718195.1 Paraburkholderia nodosa | reverse complement strand
TCCTGGTCGGACAGACGCCAGCCGAACGGCGGCATCGTGAACGACGAGGGCGCGGATTGCGTGCCTTCGAGCGCGCTGCCTGCGAGCAGCACGTGAATCAGCGAAGTGGGGTCCTTGCCCTGCACGACCGGGTTGCCGCCGAGCGCCGGGAACACGCGCGTGTAGCCGCGTCCGTCGCTGCGGTGGCAGGCCATGCAGTTGTCGCGATAGACCGCTGCGCCGCGTGCGCTCGCGTCGCCGTTTTGCAGCTTGTGCGCGGCGGCGGGATCGTAGGCATACGCGGTTTCCTTCGGGTCACGGGAGGGCAGCGTCTTGAGGTAGCGCGCGATGGCGAGCAGGTCCGTGTCGTTCATGTGCTGCATGCTGTGCTGAACCACGTCGGTCATGCCGCCGAACGCCGCAGTATGCAGATTGCGGCCCGACTTGAGGAACTGCACGATGTCGTCCTCGTTCCAGCCGCCTAAGCCCGTGCGCGGGTTGCCGCGCAGGCTGGAGGGGACCCAGCCGTCGATCGGGGCGCCGCCCGCGAGGAAGTCGTCGCCTTCGAGGTCGGTGAGCGCAAGCTCCTGCATCGTGCGCGCCCGCGGCGTGTGGCACGCGCCGCAGTGGCCGAGGCCCTGCACGAGATACGCGCCGCGCGCGACGATCGCATCGTTGTAATGCGAGCCGTCGAACGCCTGCGCCTTCGGCGCGAACAGCAGGCGCCAGGCGCCGAGCGGCCAGCGCATCGAGAGCGGCCAGGGAATGTCCACCGCGCGGTTCTGCGCCTGCACGGGCCCGACGCCGTGCATGAAGTACGCGTAGAGCGCCTTCATGTCGTCGTCGGAGAGGCGTGCGTACGACGGGTAGGGCATCGCCGGGTAAAGCGTGTCGCCGTTCGGCCGCACGCCCTGGCGCACGGCTTTCGCGAAATCGTCGTAGCTCCACTTGCCGATGCCGCTCCCGGCGTCGGGCGTAATGTTCGTGGAGTAGATCGCGCCAATGGGCGTATCGAACTTCAGCCCGCCCGCGAAGGGCTTGTCGCCCTGGGCGGTATGGCAAGCGATACAGTCGCCAGCGCGAGCGAGGTATTCGCCGTGCGCGACGAGCGCGGGGTCTGCGGGCTTGGCCGTGGCGTTGGCGGCACGGGCCGTGAGCAGCGCAAACGCCATGGATAACGCAGCACAGGCGGCGAGCGTGAGCGCCGCCTTCGAAACGGGGTTCAGGCGGCGCAGTGCGCCGCGTGCGCTTTTGCAAGCGAATCGCATGGGGACCAGGTTTTTCTTCATGATCGTCATGAGGCTTCTCACACGCTCACCAGGGGGACGGGGTTCTTCAGATACTGGTTGCGAATGGCTTTCGCGCTCCAGTAAGCGAGGGCGGCGACGAGGCCGGTCGGGTTGTAGCCGATCCCCTGCGGGAACGCGGAGGCACCCATCACGAACACGTTGGGCACATCCCAGCTCTGCAGATAGCGGTTGATGACGCTGGTGTTCGGATCGGTGCCCATCACGGCCCCGCCCACGAGGTGAGTGGTCTGGTAGCGGCGCGAGTCGAAGTGCGCGCCGAACTCGCGCGTGTAGACGTTGATGGCCTTCGGGCCCATCGCCTCGGCAATCTTCTGCATCTGGCCCGTCACGTACCGCGCCATCTTGATGTCGTTGTCCTTCCAGTCGAAGGTCATGCGCAGAAGCGGCTGGCCGTATGAATCGCGATAGGTCGGATCGAGGTCGAGGTACACGTCGCGGTACGACATGTTGGAGCCGTGCGCGTCCATCGAAATGGTGTGCGCGTAGTGGTCCTTCACGGCCTTCTTCCAGCCTGCGCCCCAGTTCGGCGTGCCCGCGGGCGTGGCGATGCCGCTGATCGGCTTCACGCCCGCCTGGTTCACCCAGAGCGGCGAGCCGCCCACGAAGCCGGGCGGGCCGTGGTCGAAGTTGTCGGCGTTGAAGTCGTCCACGGCCACGCCGTTGCCGCCCGCACCGATGAACGGGTTCGTCCACGTGTCCTTGTCGAAGAACGCCGTGATGGTCGAGAGGTTCTGGTACGCGAAGTTGCGGCCCACCACGCCTTCGCCCGACACCGGGTCATAGGGCTTGCCGATGCCCGAGAGCAGCAGCAGGTGCACGTTGTGATACTGGAACGCCGAGACGATAACGAGGTCCGCGGGCTGGAACACTTCCTGGCCCGCCGGATCGATATACGTCACGCCCGTGGCGCGCTTTCTGGTGCCGTCGAGTTCGACGCGCAGCACGTGGCATTTCGAGCGCAGTTCGAAGTGCTTTTCCTGCTTGAGCGCGGGCAGGATGTTGAGGTTCGGCGAAGCCTTCGAGTACATGTAGCACGCGTAGCCGCTGCAGAAGCCGCAGAAGTTGCACGGGCCCATCTGCACGCCATAGGGATTCGTGTACGGCCCCGACGTGTTCGCCGAAGGCAGGCGGTAGGGATGCAGGCCGATAGATTTCGCCGCGTCGAAGAAGCGTTGCGCCGAATAGGTATTCAGTTGCGCGGGCAACGGGAAATTGTCGCTGCGCGCGGCTTCGAACACATTGCCGTCGCCGACCACGTTGCCCTTCACCTTGTACGCCTGGCCCGAGGTGCCGAACACCTTTTCCGCGAAGTCGAAGTGCGGCTCCAGTTCGTCGTAGGTGACGCCGTAGTCCTGGATCGTCATGCCTGCGGGGATGAACTTCTTGCCGTAACGCTCTTCGTAGTGGCTCTTCAGGCGCAGCTCTTCGGGCGTGATGCGGAAATGCACGCCCGACCAGTGCAGGCCCGCGCCGCCCACGCCTTCGCCGGGCAGAAACGCGGCGAGCTGGCGGTAGGGCAGGGCCGTGTCGTTCACGCCGTGGCGAATCGAGACGGTGGTCTTCGACAGGTCGAGGAAGAGCTTCTTGCGGATGTTGTACGTGAGCTCGTCGATGGTGTTGGGGTACGCACCGTCCGGGTAGGTGTCGCGATACTCGCCGCGCTCGAGCGCGACCACCTTCAGGCCCGCTTCGGTCAGTTCCTTCGAGAGGATCGCGCCGGTCCAGCCGAAGCCGACCACGACGGCATCGACATGAGGTTTTTTGATCGCCATTTACGTACGCTCCCCGTTGATCGAGACCGGGCCGTACGGATAGGGCTTGCCGTTCTGGTTCACGAAATCCATGAAGTCGGCGCGTGCGCCGGGAAAGCCGATCATCTTCCACGCAGCCATGTTGCGGTTGCCGCCGTGGATCGGGTCGCAGAAGTAGCCTTCGCGCGTGTTCTGCAGCAACTGCCCGAAGAACACGGAGGCCGGCACGCCGTCCAGTTCGACCTTGCCCGCCTCGAGCGCGCCGAGCACGCTGTCGCGCGTGCTCGCGTCGAGCGCGTCGAAGTCCTTGCCGTAGGCCTTCGTGCAGTACGCGTTCACGGCCTTGATGCCGAGCCGGTAGATGTCGCGCGGCACGAGCTTCAGCTGGTAGCCGAGTTCGGGCACGCCTTGCTGGAACGGCCCCTGCATGTACCAGAGCGCGCCGTGCGCGTAAGGCGTGTCCATCTGCCGGTCGATGAATTCGGGCACGCCGGCTTGCAGCGCGCCGGGGCCTTCGGAGTCGGCGGGAATCAGACGGTCGGTGGCGGCTTGGACAAAGGCCCACTCGCGCGCGTCGAAGAAGCGCGGCTTGTAGGCGGCCTGCGCGGCTTCAGGCCTGGCGTTGGGCGCAGAGGCGGCGCTGCCCGCCGCGGCGGTTTCGCTCGACGGCTGCTTGCCGCCCTCGCAGCACGCCAGTGCGCTGGCGGGCACGAGCACCGCTGCCGCGCGCAGGAAGCCGCGGCGTGTCGTGAGAGGAGAGTCTGACATAGTTGAAATCCGTATCAAGACTGCGCGGCCGGCTTCGGCTGAGGCGGCAAGCGGGGACTGGAGATCACCAATTGGTGAAGCAGACCACTGATTGCTCCGGCAATCAGGACGCGGTACCAACGAGGGTTAGATCGCGGCCAGTAAGCGTACCGATTAGCGCTACCAACGATGCATTTCTATGGGTACTGGATCGGGTGCCGTATGCCACGGGCCTCGTCCTTTTGAGTCAGATAAAGATACATTCGGCATCCTAATTTATATCAATGCTCAGCTGCGTGGTCACAATAAGCGCTGTGCCGATGAGCACGACCTCGAACCCAATCCGTATGTCCAGAAGTAACGGAAACGTTACCCCTTACGGCACCAAGTAGGCCCATGTGCATGACAAGCTGGCCGAGGAGACCCAAGCCACTAAGCGGGGAGACACTCTACGCCGCCGCGTCAATGGCTTTAAAGATCATTAGTCTCTCGGGTTGGCCAAGTCGGCCGCTTCCTGAAATCCACAACAAGCCTTCCGCCTGAAAGCCAATCTAGAGTAAGCCAAGCGTAGACGCAAATGCACTTTGGGTTACATGTGACACGGCGCTACTTCCCATCGACACATAGATGTAGGTAAGCCATTGTGCAGTGGACCGCTACACCGATTGCAGCCTAGAGTGCTGTCATGTCCCGTTGTTCACTGACTGCATGGCACCGTCCTCACCAAAATTTCACTTCGACATTACTGTCCTCTCACGACTTTCGGGCACATCCACACCAATAATGCTCCCGTCGTAACCATCTCTTTGAAGTAGATGGTATGGACGCGTCGCAATGGTGAGGCTGCAGAAGCGGAACCAAAACGCCCGCAGGCCATACTGTCGTAATCCGGCAAGACCGGACTGTTGACCATAGCCTCATATCTAACGAGAGGACCATGATGAGCATGTACGCAAGGGATTTGCTTGAGCTACGCCGAGAAGATCCGACGTCGACAGAACTACCGAAGATGGCGATGAACATCATCGCTGCCGGCACACGAGATCAACGTGAAGGCTGCTGACATGAACGCAATCGAACGGTGGCGCTCACGACCGTTGCAGTTCCGTGCCTTGACTCGCTGCGATGAATGCGGCGAATTGAAAGAGGACGCCCAGAAGCGCGTGAACTATTGCTCGAATATTACAGTCATCTGTTGTACGAAGTGTTTCGCGGAAATGACTGAAGGTCATGAGGCGGAGTGAGTCAACAAACTGCGATTTCCGGTAAACCACGACGCCTCAGTGACTCAGCATCAGCCACCGAGCGCGATTCATTCCTGCGCACGTGGCTCCTGCGTAACCGTTAGCGGCGGGTGATCGCGCAACCAATCGCTGCGCCCCATCTGTGCAATGATTTCGCAAAACTGCGGATAACGATACAACCGGTGTGACAAAGGAAAATATCTGGAAAAGTAAAATAAATTAGTGTCGCGAATTTCGCACGCTTCGCGGGCGTAGCGAATCACCTCATCCTCCCTCGCCACCGCACAAGCCGTGATAGCGAGCGCCGTCGGCGTAACATATTCACGACGGGCTCGGGCCTGCATTTCGGCGAAAATCGCATCGGCGTCAGTGGCTTTGCCCCAACTTGCGAGTGCCACGGCAAGCCAGGCCATGGACCAGGGGTGCCGGCCGGACATGGCCAATGCCGATTCTCCCGCCGCGATAGACTCTTCGAACTGGCCGTTCAACAGCAGTGCCATTTGCAGCACCCAGTTAGCAAGAAAGCTCTCGGGATCGAGATGGACGGCGCGCCGGCTGACCTCCACGCCTTCCCCGGTTTTGCCCGCCACAATACAGGTCAGTGCGTATAAGGCGTGTGCGTAGGCTGATAGGGGGTCCGCTGCCAGCGCTAGCTTCGCTTGCTCCATTCCCTCCGCCAGCCGCCCTTCCGAGAACTGGAGATAAGCACTTCCGTACCAGCCGAGTGCCGAGATGTACTTCGGATTCAGTTGTAGCGCGCAAAGAAACTCACGCTCGGCCTCCGCTGTGTTCCAGGCCCAGAGCAGGTAGGCGAGCGCCAGGGTGCAGTGTGCTTCGGCGAGCGAAGGATCTAATGCCACCGCGTGTCGAGCGGCCTCTATGGCTTTGGGCATGAAAGCCTGAGGAGCCGCAAACCCGTAGAAGCAAAGCATCGAGTAGCAATCGGCAAGATCGGCCCACGCCAATGCATAGCCTGGATCGAGATCCACTGACCGCTGGTAACAGGCGAGGGCACGTGAAATAGCGGGACCCCTCTTGTAGAGCAGAGCGTGACCCTTCAGGTAGGACTCGTAGGCTTCGAGATTCGGGGTTCCAGGATTAGTCAGGTTTCTCGTATTCCACGGGAACGTGATCTTCAACCGCTTCACTATCGCTTGGGCAATCTCTTCCTGAATAGCGAAAACATCGTTCATCTCACGGTCATAGCGCTCCGACCAGAGATGATATCCGTCCACCGCAGACACAAGTTGCGCCGTGATACGCAGGCGATTATCCGCTCTGCGCACACTTCCCTCGAGAACGGTGCGCACGTTCAGTTGCTCGCCCACAATCCGCAAGTCGATGTGCTTACCCTTGAACGAGAAGGCGGAGCTTCGTGCCACGACGTGAAGCTCCTGGATCTGGGCGAGCGCGTCGATGATTTCTTCAGTGATCCCGTCGGCAAAGTATTCTTGCTCCGGATCTGCGCTCATGTTGACGAACGGCAGGACCACGATGGAATCGCTTACCACACTCTCAGTGGGCGCAGGCGTGGCGCTGCCTGCAGTTACCGGTGCAAGCAGTCGATAGCCTCGTTTCGAGATTGTCTCGATGACGCGCGGATCGCGGGCATCGTCGACAAAGGCGCGGCGCAACTCAGCGATGCAGCGCTTCAATACATCCTCGGTCACCACGGTCTTGGGCCACACAGCTTGAAAGAGCTGCTCTTTGGAAACCGTGTCTCCCGGGTGCTGGGCCAAACACACCAGCACTTCCATTACTTTCGGCTCGACGCGAACGGTCCGGCCCATGGAAGAGATGCTGTTGAGGCTGGGGGTGACCACCCAGTTCCCCACTCGGAGGTCGTCCATCGGGTCTCTCCACCAGCCGGTCGGTTATCAGAATTATAGCTTTGCTGAATACCGTCCGCACGAGCATCCGCCTGGTCAGGAACGGTATAGCAAGTCTGGACAACTACCGTAAAGGCTCCATCGATATTATCAAAGGCAGGCCGGAACACTGAGCGTCGTGACGGAGGGCACATCGACACGGATTGGATTCGAGGTGCGCCACCAAAGGCTCCGATCGCCGAAAGCCATTCCTCACTAAAATTCCCCGCCTATATCACCGTCTCCTCACGACTTCCGGGCACTTTCAGACTAACAATTGTCCCGTCGGAGCGATCTATTTTGAAGGGAATACTTAAGTTTTCGTGAGCCTTCGACGTGCGCATCTCTTCCGGGAATGGCCAGAAGTGCAGCGCGCGCCAATACGGGCGCAGATTGGAAAAGCTCGCGCTGGTAGCGCGCCTGAAGGGAAGGACCGCGATGGAATATGAACTCAGAAGTACGGTGGATGCGCTCCCGGGCCTGGTCTGGACCGCACTGCCGGACGGTCGCATTGAATTCGTCAATCGCCCCTGGTCGGACTATACGGGTCTCTCCGTCGAGCACGCGTGCGGCGAGGGCTGGCAGTCTGCGGTCCATCCCGAGGACCGGCCCGCGCTGCTTGAAGCCTGGCGAGCGGTCGTTGCTTCCGGCGTGCAGGGCGAGTTGGAAGCGCGAATGCGTCGCTTCGATGGCACGTATCGCTGGTTTCTATGCCGTGTCAGTCCGGTCGTCGACGCTGCCGGCAAAGTCGCGAAGTGGTGCGGGATCAACACGGATATCGAGGACCGTAAGCAGGCCGAAGCGGCCCTGAAGGCACACGAGGAGCGCTTTCGGCTCATCGTGGACGGACTGCCTACGCGCGTCATTCTCTTTACGCCGGACGGGGACGTGTTTCAAGCCAACCGCCATACGCTCAAATATTCAGGGGCGACGCTCGAAGAACTGAAGCAGTGGACTAGCAGAGACTTTACCCACCCGGATGATCGACGTGCGACTGTTGCCCGATTTTATGCGTCACTCAGAACCGGCGAGCCTTACGATTTTGAGTCCCGTCATCGTCGCGCGGACGGCGTCTATCGATGGTTTCGCGTACAAGGCTTTCCGTTGCAGGACAAGGAGGGGCGAATCGCTCTCTGGTACTTCCTGCAGACGGACATCGACGAGCGGAAGCGAGCCGAGGCGCTGCTTGCGGGCGAGAAGCGCCTGCTCGAAATGATCGCCATGGGCCTGCCCTTGCCCACGGTTCTTGATGACTTATGCCGGCTGGTCGAGCAGATCGTGAGCGACTGCTTCTGCAGTATTGCGCTGATCGAACCCGGCGACATGACATTCCAGCAGGTGAATGCGGCAGGCCTCGCTTTGACCTACACCTATCCTTCGAGTGGCGGCCGCGTCCACCTGGACTTGGGACCCTGCGGATTAGCAGCGTCGCGCAGCGAGCAGGTCGTCGTATCAGATATCGCGTCTGATTCACGCTGGCCCACGGCATGGCGCGACCTGAGTCTCGCACATGGTCTGCGCGCGTGCTGGGCGACCCCGATCCTGTCACGTACAAACGAAGTGCTGGGAACATTCACGTTATTCCGGTCGGAGCCTGGAACCCCCTCTCCGTTTCAATCCGATCTAACAGGACGGCTTACACACCTTGCGAGTATTGCGATCGAGCGTGCACAGGGCGAACTCGCACTGAAGCGAAGCGAGGAGCGCTTCCGTGCGATCGTGGACACGACGCCGGACTGCGTGACGGTCCTCGCAAACGACGGGACGGTATGGTATCGGGCGAATGCGCCAGAGCACCACCAAATTTCACGTTACCGCCCGGTTCGCCACGAAGAACGAGGTCGCCAGCGCCCTCGGACTGGACAAGAAGGAAGTTACCGATGGTTATCGTCCGGGCAGGACCTGGCCGACGTGAGCTTCCAGGAAGTTGTCGAAGCCACCAGAGTGACACGCTGTCACGCCGGTACGGTTGATCACACAGGGGCTTGGCTGCGAGTGTGTGCTCTCTGGCCGATGACGGTCGGCGCGAAGTTCGGTAACGACATCCTTCCCTTCGGCTGTGAGTTAGCCCGCAAGCGGACGATGGCCATCGTCCGCTCCTGGGTCAGTAGGCGTCGCTCCAAGTCCGTTGAATGGCAACGCGGCCAGCAGCAACTCTGCGCGCTGCGTCTGCGGTAGGGAGCGGGGGTCGCGCAAAGCCGATCAGCACTCGCCTTTTTTGGCGTGTCCCGGAGGGCAGTGCCATCCTTTGTCGTGATGGTGATGTTTTTCCCAGTCATCGCGATTCCAGTAGCGATGTCCATCCCAATATCGGTCGTCGTGCCATCCAGGCGTGACGACCACGGCAGCGGGTGGGGCAACCACGACAGGCGCGCCTACATTGATGCCGACATTGACATCAGTCGCGTGGACGGCACTGGTGAGGCCGACTGCAGCGGCGGCGAATGTCAGATGCGCGAGCGCGGTATTCTTCATGAACCAGTCCTCAAAATATGAACGCGTGCACGAGTCGGAGCTCGCCCGACAACAGGAACAGGGCGGCTTCCGACGGAATGTTGCGCCTCGTTGCCCTGTTTCCGACAACGATTCTGCTCGTGTGCGGCATCATTTTCGCAGAATCCCTGCGATTCTGATCGCCGACGCCATGCAGTAGCCTTTGCGGGACCAGGACCGCGACACCATAAGGCAGCCTTAAGGCTGCCTCCAATACCATCGTCGATTCGAGTCATTCAAGTGATGCGACGCATCATCCACTGACCGTCTTCGGCCTGTCCCTGCTCACGCCGTGTCTCATGCTGCCATTGTCGACGTTCACCCTGAGAACTGCACGACGATTTGTTGCGTTGCGCATGAATTGGTTCACTCGCGTGCCACGGGAGCGATAGAGAACGTGCCTATTACGACCCCAAACCGGTGGCTGCTTCTCGGCGTGCTGCTGCTTGGCGCTTCGCTCGGCCTTCTTGTTGCTGTGCTGCTGGGCATCCGGATCTGGCCATGAGGCGAGCCTTGCTTCAGGATGGACGTTGCGCAATGGAGCGCACAGCATCAAGGGGACTTTCGCGCACGCCCATTTCACGTGCGAGCGCCGCAACCTTTGCCGGTCCCTTCCGCTGCGTGGCCGATCTGATGCTCGCCAGGCGGTACGCTGCTCTCGGCGGCGACAACGCGCGGTAGTCGCAGGTAGCCGTGGGACGATGCTGCGCTGCGCGCCGTTTGCAACGCATCGGACCCGATGCCGAATCGGACCTCAGGTGCCGTTTCACCTGTCGCGCGCCGACTCAATGCGGTGGCGGGAGGCGTCTGAAACGATTCCATAGCTTCTTTAGCGTTTGATGATCTGCAGCGACGCGTGAAGAGAGATAGCCTCGGGCATAAGCCGCGCCTGGCGCTGCGTCCCTCGACCTGCGCGAAACGGTCCGCAGAAGCTGATCGGCGACCACCGCATCGTTACGCCAGCCGAGATCGTCCTGAAGTGCAGTCAGCGCTTTCACGTAGTGCTGCACGGCCCGTTTCGAGAACAACGACGCAAAGAACTCTGTCGCATACCGAACCTTCTTCGCCGCGATACGCGCGCGGTGCCGGCGGTGATCGTCGAGATCGGCGAGGCCCTTGCCACGCTTGATCAGCCTGCTGTGCCTGCGCCGCAGCACCTTGTCGGCGAACTGCCTCGCGGGGCTGTCAAGCGCTGCGCGTTGTTTGCCGGTCATATCGTCGCGCCATTTTTTGCAGGCCAGCCACAGCGCGAGTTCGAGCACCAGACGCGTGTAGCGAACCGACTCGACCGCGGCCGCCGCACGCTGCCGGTTGTCGACGGCGACCACCGTGCACGCCTGCCGCACCGGCATGAGTTCGTCTGCATTGCCGTCCGCGCCCGCCCGATCGAGTGTGGCCCCGGCAAGGACCTCCCAGTCACGCGCGGCGCCGAGTTCCGCCGCGATCCAGCGCAGTTCGTCGTCGAGCCCGGAATAGGGAGGAATCGCCTTGGCGAACAGGTCCAGCGCCGAGCGCAAACGTCGCAGTCCGACCCGCATCTGATGAACGCTTGACGGATCATGACCGGACACGACGCCGCGCTCGTTGGCATGCACCTGCGAGAGGCAGTTATGGACGATCGTACAGAACACGTCCTCAATCGAATTGTCTTTCGACAAGCGCACGGGTTCGGCCTTCACGGGCGCGGCGTGCTCGGCCACGAGCAATTCGTAGCCGATATCGGCCTTGCTGCGATGGTCGATGCTCAGCGGTACGGTCTTCAGAAGTTCGAGCGCCGTCGCATGGAGCGCCTCCGGCTTGCCCTGTTTCAGTTCGAGTTCGACAGCGGCGAGCGGCACCGAGCGCGTTTGCGCGTCGACAGTTCCCTCGTCGAGCGCTATTTCGAGTTCGTCTTCCGACGGCAGGTGCAGCGCGATTGCAGTGCGATGGATGCGTGTGACGAAAACAGGAGCGAGTTGCGCGGCGACGGCCTGATCACGGATCAGCCTGCCGCAATCGCTATCGGCCGATATGGCGTCATAGAGCAGCGCCAGATCGGGCGTGTCCCTTTTGATCGGCATTTCATATTCGGCCCTGTCGAACACACCGGCCTCCACAGCGCCCTCGAGCTTCAACGTCTGGATTCGCCGCTTTCCGACGGCGCGTACGCGCAGCGAGGCTTTGCAACGGTGGAGGGCCAGTTCCGGCGTGTCGAAGTACGTGCTGTTCAGGAATTCCGGTCGATCGGCAGTGGCCTGAGCGCGCGCCAGCAGCGGTGCGCCACGAAGCTTGGCGAGGTCCTCCGGGGCGATTCGTAGCTTTAACTCCCGTTCCATGATTGCCTCCATGCCGCGCGCCGCGTCATCACACAATCCCGGACGCGCAAGTTTCGGTCCGGATCGATTACGGGAAACCAGGCTGCCCGGCAGCCAAATCAGTCTTTGGTCGAGCGGCCGCAGATGGCCGCACTATGTCGCACGATCGCCTGTGGCGGTCATCACCGTGTTCGATAACACTGCCCCGCAGGCACGACAGGTGCGCTACTCGAATGGACCGGATCCGCACGACGTCCTGTGCAGCGGACCACCCCTTTCGAAAATAGACCATGAAAAGAACACTTCTCACTTTTGCGATCGTTATGTCACTTCCAGTGATTTCACCGACGTCAGCGGTGGCGGCTGGCTGCATGAAAGGCGCTGCCGTGGGTGGCGTTGCGGGCCACGTCGCGGGTAAGCACGGCACGGCAGGCGCCGCGGCTGGGTGTGCCGTCGGACACCACGAGGCAGCGAAGAAGAAGGCGGCGAGTGAAGCCGCGGCGAGCAAACCTGCGAGCCAATAGTTGGCGATCTCGGTAACCTCGCGGGGCCATCGAGGGTCGCCATGCTCGCGCGCCACGGCGCGGCACCGTGCTGCTCCGTTCCGCGCGCGAGGGTGCGCGTCGTGCCTGCGCCATTGGCGCAGGGCTCGGGCGGCAGACGCGTGCCGTCGATGAAACGCACGGCGCAGACTTCGGCGGCGCTTGCATTAGCAGAAAGAGCGAGGCAGGCGTGCGTTCACGCGCTCGTCCCCGCACTCTGCACGTGAGATTCGAGCGCGCCGACCACGTCGAACAGGTCGCCGACAAGCCCCACATCGGCCACCGAGAAGATCGGCGCGTCCGGGTCCTTGTTCACGGCGACGATGAACTTCGAGTCCTTCATGCCGGCGAGGTGCTGGATCGCGCCCGAGATGCCGAACGCCACATACACGTCGGGTGCCACGCTGCGGCCGGTCTGTCCGACCTGCGCGGCGTTCGGCGCATAGCCGGCATCCACGGCGGCGCGCGAGGCGCCGAGCGCCGCGCCGAGCTTGTCGGCGAGCTTGCCGAGACGCGCCATGTTCTCCTGCGAAGCGAGGCCGCGTCCCCCCGCGATCACCACGCGCGCGCTGCCGAGGTCTTGGCCGCTCTGCCCGGCGGCGCGGTGCTCGATTAGCCGCGTGGCTGTGAACGGCGCACCGGGTGCGAGCGCAACGACCTGCGCCGCGCCACCTTCCGCCTCGACCGGTGCGAATGACGAAGTCCGCACGCTGGCATAAGTGCGCGCCGTGGCGCTCGTCACCGTCGCGATCACGCTGCCCGCATAGAGGCCGCGCACGAACTGCGTGCGCTCGCGAATGGCGATTACGTCGGCGATAAAGGCGTCTTCGGTGAGCGCCGCCGCGCGCGGCAATGCAGCGCGGCTGGAGGCGCGGTGCGCCGCGAGCACCGCCGAATACCCTTCAGCGAGGGCGTGCAATTGCGCCGCGATCGTTTCCGGTGTGAGCGCATCGGCTGCGCCAGCGGATGCGACCAGCACGCGCTCGACTCCACTCACATGCGCCGCCGTTGCCGCGCTCGACGCATCGAATACGAGCAGATCGACGGGTTGCCCCAGTTGCAGCGCCGCGCCTATCACGCGCAGCGTGACATCGGAAATCGATCCCACGTCGGCATCGGCCAGAACCAGCGTTCTCATAGTCAAACTCCCACGGATTCAAATACGCGTCGATCGGCGAGTGCTGCGAGCAGCGCGTCGACACTGTCCACCTTCAGACCAGGCTCGCGTACGGGCGGATCGTTCAGTTTCAGCACGTGGCTGCGGGCGCTCGACACGCCGCCGAGCGCGTCCGCCTCTCGCGTGGCGAGCGGCTTTTGCTTCGCCTTGACGATGCTCGGCAGTGTCACGCGGCGCGGCTCGGCCAGGCGCAGATCGGCGCTGATCACGGCGGGGCCGTCGAGCTGCCACGTGGCGGTGCCCGCATCGTCGCCGCAGCTCGCGCGCCAGCCGCCGTCGATGGCGTCGAGCGCGCTCGCATTCAGCGCCTGCGGCCAGCCCAGCAGTGCGGCGAGCATGGCGGCCACGCCGCCCACGTCGCCGTCGATGGCCTGCTTGCCGCACAGCACGAGACCGTAGTCGACCTCGTTCATGTGTGCGGCCACGAGCCGCGCAACGGCGAGCGAATCGAGCGTGGCCGTGGCGGCCCCCGTGTCGATCAGCACCGCGTCGTCGGCGCCCATGGCGAGCGCGGTGCGCAGCACGTCCTGGTGCGCGGGCAGGCCGCAGGTCAGCACCGTGATGTGCGAGGCCACCCCGGCTTCCTTCAGTTGCAACGCTTTCTCGAGCGCGCATTCGTCGAACGGATTGAGCGACATCTTGAGCCCTGCCGTTTCGATCGCGCCGGCGCTGCTCACGCGCACGCGCACGTTCGGGTCGACCACGCGCTTGACGGGTACGAGAATGCGGACAGTCATCTGTTTTCTCCTGTTTGCATGAGAAAGCACATTGCGCGCTGGTGTTACGACACCGCGCCGAGACCGTACTTGCCGGTCAGCAGCGCGCCGCTCGCAAAGCGTTCGAGTGCGTACGGTTCGAGAGAGACGTCGGTGGCCAGGCCGAGCGCGTGCTGGGCGAGCAGCTTGCCGATGCCCGGCGAGAGCTTGAAGCCGTGACCCGAGAAGCCGAAGCCCACCGTGAGGCCTTCCACGTCGGCAACGTTGCCGAGCACGGGGTTCCAGTCGGGTGTGACGTCGTACACGCCGGTCCACGACGAGGCGAGCCCCGCCGTTTCGTAGGCGGGAAAGTGTTCGGCCACCTGTGCGCCGACTTCGGCCACATAGTCGAGGGAGATCTCGCCCTGCTCGGTCTCGGGCGCATTGAGCGTTTCGCCCACCACGCCTTCGGAGACCAGCATCTGGCTGCCGCCGTAGCTGCGGAAATAGAGCATGCCCGGCGAGCCGAGGTCCTTGAATGCGGGCATGGCGAACGTGTAGGGGGCGGCTTCGCATTCGAGCGCGAGCACGGTGTGGCGCTCGGGCTTGACCGGCAGCGGCACGCCGATCCATTCGGAGAGTTCAGGGGTCCAGATGTTTTGCGTGCTGACGAGCGTGCCGCAACCAAAGCGTCCCGCCGACGTTTGCACGCCTACCACGCGGCGGCCTTCGCGCACGAGGCCGGTCACGCGCACCCCTTCCATGATCTTTACGCCGCGGCGGCGCGCAGAGCGTGCGAAGCTGGTCGCGACGAGATAGGCGTCGGCGAAGCCGGCTTCTGGCTCGAAGCCGATCAGCGCGGCGTCGTCGAAGGTGGCGATCGGCAGGCGCGCCTGCGCCGTCTGGCGGTCGAGCAGTTGTACCTCGATGCCCATTTCCTGCTGGGCGCGCAGCGAGGCTGCCAGCGGGTCGAGCTTGTCGCCCTCGGGCGCGCTGATCATGTAGCCGCATTTGACGAGGCCGCAGGAGGCTTCGTCGTCCCCGAGATAGTCGGCGAAATTGTTGAAGGCCCACCAGGAAGCGCGGGCGAGTTGGACGTTCTGGCGCACCGAGTAATGCGTGCGCAGCAGCCCGGAAGACTGCGAGGTGGTGCCCGCCCCGATCGTCCCTTGATCGAGGACGAGAACGCTGTTCGCGCCGAGCGCGGCGAGATGGTGGGCGACGGACGTGCCGATGACGCCGGCGCCTATCACGACATAGTCAAAGTGGCTCATGGTGCCCTCGTGGGTGAACGATGGGCAAATTCTGCGTCCCGGCTGCCCGCCATTATTTTGTATTAGGCAAACTTATGGCTCGTCGACGCATTTGCTCATCGTCCGTGTGTTGAGCCGTCCGGGCGGCACCATGTGGAAGACGACGCGGTAGCGTCATTTGCGCAGATTTTCGCGGAGCTCCTCATGAGACGTACCCAGGCGCCAATCGACCTCAACGCCTTGCAGGCTTTTCTCGCGGTGTGCGAGACCGGCTCGATGACCGGCGCGGCGAAGCAGCTCGGCGTGAGCCAGAGCGCGGTGAGCCAGGCCATCGCGGCGCTCGAGCGAGATCAGGGCGTGGTCCTGTTCGATCGCGAAAGCCGGCCTCCCCGGCCGAACGTCGCGGGCCGCGCGCTGCTCGAACTGGCAGGCCCGCTGCTCGAGCATGCGCAGATGGTCAGCGCGCGCATCGGCGACACATCGAACGCGGGCAGCTTGCCCGTGCGGCTTGGCTGCGTGGATTCGTTCGCGGCGACCGTGGGCCCGGAGCTGATTCGCGCGGTGTCGGGCTCGGCACGGCAGATTGCGTTGTGGTCCGGTTTGACCCCCGGCTTGAGCAAGCAGTTGCACGATCGCGAGCTCGATCTCGCGGTATGCACGCAGACGACTCTCAACGACGCGCGCATCGTCGAGGCGCCGCTCTTTTCGGAGGCGTTCGTCGTGGTCGTCTCGCGCGCCTTGATTGCCGAGCGCGGGAACATCGACTGGCGCACGCTTGCGCTCGAAATGCCGATGATCCGCTATACCCCTCGCTCTGTGATCGGACAGCAGATCGAGCGCTATGCGCGGCACCTCGGCATCAACAGTCCGCGCCGCTATGAATTCGACGCGACCGATCCGCTCCTGAGCCTCGTCGCGGCCCGGCTCGGCTTCTCGATTTCCACGCCGTTGTGTCTTTGGCAGGCGCGCCATTATTTGCCTGAGATCGCCGTGTTGCCGCTGCCGGCCGGACGGCTCGGGCGGCGCGACTTCTTCCTGCTGCATCGACAGGGCGAGTGGGACGCGTTTGCGCACGAGATCGTTGCGTTGACGCGGCGCGTGCTTGACGCCTCCATCAGGCCGGCACTCGCGCGCGCGCTGCCGCAACTGCCCGAAGACGCATTGACGTAGCGGATCCGCGATATTTTTGTACGAGAGGCGGCGCTCGACGCGTTAAGGCGCTCGCACCGATGCTCGTGCGTACATAAGTATTTCTGATAACCGAGCGTAAGCCCGCGTCCCGATTCAGTGCAGCAGCGCACGGCAGACAGGAAAAACGCGCACCGTCAGCAGGCAAACGCCGGTGCAAGCGAATTGGGAAAGTAAGCGGGACAGGGCCGGCGTGCGTGCCAGATGTTTATCTGCAGGAATTTTTAGTTCATGAAGATAAACATGGCACGGACGTTGCATAAGAAGCAGCACAGGCGAGGCTGCAAGGCTTGCGCCTCAGTCGGCGGTTCCCGGCGGATAGATGAAGATCGACAGGAACTGGATGGGCGTCTTGATGAGGCGCTCGGGGCCGTGAGGAATATCGGCCTGGAAAGTAAGCGTGTCGCCGGGATGGAGGATGTAGGTTTGCTGGCCGTGGCGGTATTCGATCACCCCCTTGAGCATGTGGATGAATTCGGTGCCGGGGTGTTCGAAGGTCGGGAAGCGTTCTGCTTCGTCCTCCATGGTGATGAGGAAGGGCTCGAAGGCTTTGCGCGGGCCCTGGTCGTAGGCGAGCAGATGGTAGGTATGGCCGCGTTTGGTGCCCTTGCGAACGACTTCCATGCCCGCGCCTTTCTTGACGAGTTGCGCGTCGCCTTGCGGCACGTCGAAGTTGCGAAAGAGCGCGGAAAGAGAGACGCCGAGCGCCTGGGCGATGCGGTGCAGGACGTCGAGTCCCGTTGAGGTCTGCGCGTTCTCGATCTTCGAGAGCATGCCGCGGCTGATGCCGGCCTGGTCGGCGACCTGGGCGATGGTCAGGTCGTGGCGCTGGCGCAAGTCGCGAATGGTGGCGCCCAGAAAGCGCTCGAGCGCAGTTTTGTTGTCGTCCCCAGCGTGCATGATCGGCCTCGGTAGAAATGCTTGACGCGTAGCTGGCCGGCACGCAGTGGCGCGCGCCGGCTGTTTCACGCCATGAAGCATTGTTGCATGGCAGGAAAAGAAGTTCCAGACGGAGCGCGTAACGAGAAGTGCAACGAGTGCGCAATGGCGGGTGCGCATGAGCGCCCTGAACGATGGCCAGCAAGACCCCGGAACCGGCCCAGGCACGATGTGCCCAGCCTCTTTCAACCGCAAACGGAGTTGGTGCAAGGAGTGACGATGAATCTGAACGACGCGAGTAAGCTGCCGCTCAGCGAGCCCGGAAGCGTGCCCCGTTTCGACTCGGCAGAAAACGCGCAGGGCTGGCTTGCTCAGCAGGGCGTGAAATACGTTTTGGCGCAGTTCGTCGACATCCATGGTGTCGCAAAGGCCAAGTCGGTGCCGGTCGCGCATTTGAAGACGGTGCTCGAGGCGGGAGCCGGCTTCGCAGGGTTTGCGATCTGGGGTGTCGGCATCGAGCCGAACGGCCCCGATTTCATGGCCGTCGGCGATCTCGCGACGCTCACGCCCGTTCCCTGGCAGCCGGGCCTCGCACGCATCGTCTGCGAGGGGCACGTGAACGGCGAAGCGTGGCCGTTCGATTCACGCGTCACGCTCAAGCGCCAGGTAGCACGCCTGACCGAGCGCGACTGGACCCTTTTCACAGGACTCGAGCCGGAATTCTCGCTGCTGCGCCGCTCCGCTAGCGGAACCCTCGAACCGTGCGACCCCAGCGACACGCTGGCGAAGCCGTGCTACGACTATAAGGGGCTATCGCGCACGCGGGTGTTTCTCGAGCGGCTCACCGAAGCACTGCGCTCGGTCGGCATCGACGTCTATCAGATCGACCACGAGGACGCCAACGGCCAGTTCGAAATCAACTACACGTACACCGACTGCCTGACGTCGTGCGACCACTACGTGTTCTTCAAGATGGCCGCGTCGGAGATTGCCAACGAGCTAGGCATGATCTGCTCGTTCATGGCGAAGCCGTTCGCGAACCGGCCCGGCAACGGCATGCACATGCACATCTCGATCGGCGACGGCAAGCGCAATCTGTTCGCCGACGGCGGCGACCCGCTGGGCATGGGCCTGTCGACGCTCGGCTACCAGTTCACCGCCGGCATTCTTGCGCACGCCCCCGCGCTCACCGCGCTGTGCAATCCGACCGTCAATTCGTACAAGCGCCTCGTGGTGGGACGCTCGCTCACCGGCGCGACGTGGGCGCCGGCCTATGTGAGTTATGGCGACAACAACCGCTCGACCATGGTGCGCATGCCCGGCGAGCGCATCGAACTGCGTCTGCCGGACGGCTCCTGCAACCCGTACCTCGCAACGGCCGCCGTGATTGCCGCGGGGCTCGACGGGATCGACCGGCAACTCGATCCGGGCGCACCGGCAAACGAAAACCTTTACGAGTGGTCGTCGGAGCGACTTGCCGCGCACGGCATTGCGGTGTTGCCGCAAAACCTCGAGCAGGCGCTCGACGCGCTCGAGGCGGACACACTGATCTGCGAAGCGCTCGGCCCCCTGGCCGGTGAGTTCCTCAAGCTCAAGCGCATGGAATGGCTCGAATACATGCGGCACGTGTCCGACTGGGAACTCAAGAGCTACCTCGAATTTTTCTAAGGAGAACACACAATGTGTGGAATCGTAGGGTTGCTGGTGAAGACGCCGGCGCTACGCGAGCGGCTCGGCGAGCTGATGGTGCCGATGCTGATCGGCATGACCGAGCGCGGACCCGATTCGGCGGGGCTAGCGGTGTTCGGCAGCGAGGTGGATGCGAGCCAGCGCAAGCTGAGCCTCTACGCGGGCTTCACGGACGAGGGCGCGCAATTTCCCTGGGCCGCACTCGCCGACGCGCTCAACCACGCCATGGACGTCACCGCGCGCTTCGACGTGAAGGGCAATCATGCAGTGCTCACGCTCCAGGGCGATGCGGAGCGCGTCAAGGTGTGGTTGCGCGAGCACTATCCGAAGCTCTATCTGCTTTCCACTGGACGCTCGATCGATCTCTACAAGGACATCGGCTCGCCGGCCGAAGTGGCCGCGCGCTATGACTTCGCGAACCTCAAAGGCTCGCACCTCGTCGGCCACACGCGCATGGCCACGGAATCGGCCGTCACGCCGGACCGCGCGCATCCGTTCACGGCGGGAGAGGACTTCTGCCTCGTGCACAACGGATCGCTTTCGAACCCATATGGCGTGCGGCGCAAGCTCGAGCCGCTCGGCATCCACTTCGATACCGACAACGACACCGAAGCCGCTTGCCGTTTCATCGAATGGCGTTTGCGCGAGGGCGATGCGCTGCCCGAGGCGCTGCAAAAAGGCTTCGAGGAGCTGGACGGCTTCTATACGTTCCTGATGGGCACGACGACCGAGCTCGCGCTGATCCGCGATCCGTTCGCGTGCAAGCCGGCCGTGGTCGCGGAGAACGACGACTACGTAGCGATTGCCTCTGAGTTTCGCTCGCTCGCGCATCTGCCCGATATCCGCAATGCGAAGGTCTTCGAACCCGCTCCCGAGGAGATGTACGTATGGAAAGCCTGAATTTCGACCTCGAGACGCAGACGGTCCGGGACCTGAACCAATACCTGCACGGCGACACCGCGGCGCTGGCGGGGCAGCGCATCGCCGTCACGTCGCCGAATGGGGCACACAACATCGCCGTGGGCGTAGATGCCGACCTGCATGTGACGATCAAGGGCCACGCGGGCTACTACGCCGGCGGGATGAACCAGCAGGCGACGATCGTGATCGAGGGGAGCGCCGGCACGGGCGTCGCCGAGAACATGATGAGCGGCAAGGTGCATGTGCGAGGCTTCGCCTCGAACGGCGCGGGCGCTTCTGCGCACGGCGGACTGCTCGTGATCGACGGCGACGCGGGTCTGCGCTGCGGAATCTCGCTCAAGGGCGGCGACATCGTGGTGGGCGGCTCCGTGGGCAGCTTCTCGGCCTTCATGGCACAGGCGGGCCGCATGGTGATATGCGGCGACGCGGGCGACGCGCTGGGCGATTCGCTCTATGAAGCGGTGCTCTACGTGCGCGGCGAAGTGAAATCGCTCGGGGCGGACGCGCAGTACGAACCGATGAGCGATGCCGATCTCGACGCAGTGCGCGTGTTGCTGGCGGCGGGCGGGCTGGATCACGATCCAGCGTCCTTCAAGCGAATCGCGTCGGCACGCACGCTCTATCACTGGAACGCCGACGCCAATCAGGAATATTGAACACACGCTCTCTGAGAAGGTTCCCAATGGATGCCAAACCCGTTCAATTCGTTCGTTTGCAGCACGAAGAGTCGCACGGCTACGACCGCAAGACGATCGACTATATCCACTCGGCGGCACAGCGAGGTCTCTATGAGATCCGCGGTCTGGGCGCGAAACGCCACGTGCCGCATTTCGACGACCTGCTGTTTCTCGGCGCGTCGCTGTCGCGCTATCCGCTCGAAGGGTACCGCGAGAAGTGCTCGACCCAGACCGTGCTAGGCACTCGCTTCGCGAAGAAACCTGTCGTGCTGGATATTCCGGTCACGATTGCGGGCATGAGCTTCGGCGCACTGTCCGCGAACGTCAAGGAGGCGCTAGGGCAGGCCGCGACGGCGATGGGCACGTCCACGACCACCGGCGACGGCGGCATGACCCAGGAGGAGCGCCGCGCGTCGAAGACGCTGGTCTATCAGTGCCTGCCGTCGCGCTACGGCTTCAATCCGGACGACGTGCGCCGTGCCGACGCGATCGAAATCGTGATTGGCCAGGGCGCAAAGCCGGGTGGTGGCGGGATGCTGCTCGGGCAGAAAGTCAATCCGCGCGTGGCGGCGATGCGTACCTTGCCAGCCGGCGTCGATCAGCGCTCGGCGAGCCGCCACCCGGACTGGACCGGTCCCGACGATCTGGCGATCAAGATCCAGGAACTGCGCGAAATTACTGACTGGAACACGCCGGTGTACGTGAAGGTCGGGGCAACCCGCACGTTCAACGACGTCAAGCTTGCGGTACATGCTGGCGCGGACGTGGTCGTGATCGACGGAATGCAGGGGGGCACCGCGGCCACCCAGACCTGCTTCATCGAGAACGTCGGGATTCCGACGCTGGCTGCGGTTCGCCAGGCGGTGGATGCTCTCGAAGACCTGAATATGAAAGGGCAGGTGCAGCTGATCGTGTCGGGCGGCATACGGACGGGAGCCGACGTAGCCAAGGCGCTGGCGCTTGGCGCAGACGCCGTCGCGATCGGGCAGGGCATGCTGATGGCACTCGGCTGCAATAGCGACAGCTACTTCCAGAACGGCGCACTTCATTCGGCGGCTGCCGACTATGCAGCGCTTGGCACGTCGCCGGGCTTCTGCCACCACTGCCATACCGGCAAATGCCCCGTTGGCGTGACGACCCAGGACGCCGTTCTCGAGCAGCGCGTCCTGCCCGACGAAGGTTCGCGCCGTGTGCGCAACTACCTGAAGACGTTGAACATGGAGCTGACGACGATCGCGCGTGCCTGCGGGAAGCAGAACGTGCATCACCTCGAGCCCGAGGATCTGGTCGCCCTGACCGTGGAAGCCGCAGCGATGGCACGCGTGCCGCTCGCGGGCACTTCGTGGATTCCTGGCTGGAACAATTAAATTCAGTTGGCTGGAATTTTTGACTCTGGGAAATTTAAGCAAAGTCCGTTAAATCCCCAATCTTTCAGGAGCCCTACATGAGTACGCAAAGCACCACACAAGCAGCGCCGGCATCGTCAACCGGCCTGCGTGCCGGTACTTTAGGTTTTGCCGAGGTGATTGGCCAATCTATCGCAAACGTTTCGCCAACCTTTACTCCTTCGATCAATGTGACCGCGATCGCGGCGCTGGCGGGCGCGGGGACCTGGCTGATTTATGGACTTTCGACGCTCGGGCTGCTGCTGGTCAGCATGAGCATCATCGCGCTCTCGAGCCGGATTGCAACCGCTGGATCATTCTTCATCTATATTTCGCGCGCGCTCGGGCCGATGGCAGGGGGCATGGCCGGCTGGGGGTTGATCGCGGCGTATGTGGGCACCGCGATGGGGGTAGGTGCCGCAGGCGTGGTTTTCGTGCAGAATGCCTTCTCTTCCTGGGGCATCAATATCCCGTCGTGGGCGGTCTACACCGTTTTCATTGCTCTCGCCTGGTTCTTCTCCGCACGCGACGTGAAGCTTTCCTCGCGCCTCTCACTGGCGATCGAGGCAACGTCGGTGGTGATCGTGGGCGGCGTGCTGATCTACGTGCTCGCCCTGCATCCTGACCATATCATCGACCATACGCAATTGAGCCTGCAGGGCGTGAGCGGGAAGGGTATGGCGCAAGGCATGGTGCTGGGCATCTTCTCGTACGTGGGCTTCGAAAGTGCCGCCTCGCTCGGCCAGGAGACCAGGGACCCGCTGCGCATCATTCCGCGCGCCGTGGTCTGGAGCGTGATCCTGTCGGGCCTTTTCTTCATGTTCGTCGCCTATTCGATGACGATCGCCTACCACGACGACACAGCCAAGCTCGGCGCCGATTCGGCCGTGCTCAACACCTTGCTTGCGAGCGTTGGCGCCTCGCCGCTCGGCCCGGTGTTTTACCTGATCGCTTCGGTCAGCGCGTTCTCGTGTGTCCTTGCGTGCATCAACTCGTCCAGCCGCCTGCTGTACTCCATGGGGCGCTACCAGTTCGTGCACCGCTCGATGGGAATGATTCACCGCACGCATCAGACGCCGTATCTCGCTGTGGCGTTTTCCTCGATCGTGACGCTCGTTGTGTGCATCGCGATGCTTGGCGCCGGTCCGCTCAATACCTTCGGCTACACGAGTACGTTCGCCACCTTTGGCTTTCTGGTGACCTATTTTCTCGTCGCGGTTTCCGCGCCTCTCTATCTGAAGAAGATGGGCGTGCTCAAGCCGGTCAACGTGCTGTGGAGCGTGCTTGGCGCGCTGGCGATGGTCGGCGCAGTGATCGGCAGCGTGTATCCGGTGCCGGATTATCCGTATAACATACTGCCGTATCTGTTCGTGGCGTACATGCTGGTCGGCACGGTCTGGTTGCTCATGCTGAAGAAGCGTTCGCCCCAGGTGCTCGAGAAGATCGAGCACGATCTGGAAACCAGCGACGTGATGACTCACGGCAAAAAGTAAATGACTGAACCGCGCTCCGTGGACCACCTTTCCGCACCGGCTGCGGACCGGAGGTCGGTCCATGCAGCCGGGACGGCCGTTGCAACTCGCGAAGCGGATTCTCAGGAAGTCGACCTGCAGTTGCGGCCCGAGCGCGGCGAATGCGCCGCGCTCGAGATCGGCTGCGTCTCCCGTCCCGCGCGTCTGCGTGGGCAAAATCGCGTCAACGAGGACTATTTCGGCGTGATGCTCGGCGACCTGGCCGCGCGCGCCGCGCGTGGCAGTGTGATCGCGCTGGCTGACGGAGTGAGCGGAAGCCAGGGTGGCCGGGTCGCGGCCGAGCTTTCAGTGCGTACCTTCATCGATGCGTATTACGGGCTACCCGAAACGCTCCAGCCCAGCGTGGCCGCTGCGCGTTCGCTACAGGCGCTGCACGGCTGGCTGCTCCACATGGGCCGCGTCGATCCAAAGCTTAAACAGATGGCCGCGTCATTTGCGGCGCTGGTCATACGGCGCGCCACAGCGTATCTGGTCGCAGCCGGAGATGTGCGGCTCTATTTGCTGCGCGACGGGCAACTGGCACAAATCGGCGAAGACGACATTGTGCCGGTCGCTTTTGGTTCGTACGTGGCGCACGCCATTGGCATGAACCCGGCGCTCGTGACCCGCTTCGAAACGTTCGAACTGCGTGAGGATGATCGCCTGCTATTGTGCTCGGACGGTCTTTATCGTCATGTGCCAGTGCGTGAACTGCAGACGGTGCTCGCGACGCGCAGTGGCGCGCTCGAAACTGCGCGCCGACTCGACGCGCTGGCACTGACGCGCGGTTCCCAGGACGACGTTACGAGCGCCGTGATTGACGTTGGCAGCCTGCCTTTGCTCGACGGCGGGTATCTGGAGCGAGTGGTCGGAATGCTGCCGATTCTCGCCGTGCCCGACGCCGGTGAGGTTATCGATGGATATCTGCTCAAGAGCGTGCTCAGCGATGGCTTTTATTCGCGGATCTTCGCCGGCTACGATCTGGCCGATCCGGACACGCCACTGGCGCTCAAGTTTCCCAAACCGCGCGTCGAGCAAGACGAGAACATACGCCAGTCGATCGTGCGTGAGCGCTGGCTCGCAGGCAAGGTTGGCGACGCCGGCGTGCTCGCGCCGCTGCCCGTTGACGCCAATCGGCAAACCCGGCTTTATGTGGTAATGCCGCTCGGCGCGGGAGTCACGCTCGAAAAGCTCCTTTCGGCGCCCGAGCCCATAGGGCTGCCGCGCGCGATCGGAATCGCACGGCAATTGGGCCGCTCGATCGACGCGCTGAATCGACGCAATATCTTCCATCGCGATATCAAGCCCGAGAACGTGCTGGTGATGCAGGACGACAGGACGTGCCTGCTCGACCTGGGCTTTGGTTATATGCCCGGTATGGAGCTGCCGGGCTCAGCCTGCGCGCCTGGCTCGCCCGCGTACATGGCGCCTGAGTTGATGAGGGGTGCGCAAGGCGATGCGCGCTCGGAGGTATTTGCGTATGGCGTGACGCTGTACCGGCTATTCAGCGGCGGCAAACTGCCGTACGGCTTCAATGGTCGCGTGCCGCTCTACGAGTACCGGCTCGACGCGCCGCATTGGCTTGACCTCGTGCTGGAGAAAGCGCTGCAGTCTGATCCCGCACGCAGGTATCAGGACGTACTCGCGGTCTGCGCCGATCTCGAGCGCCTTTCGAGCGGCCAGGGTGCGATGGCTCCGGTTCGACGCAAGCCCTTGCTCGAGAGCGAACCAGTGCTGTTCTGGCAGGGGATCTCGATTCTATTGCTGGCGCTGCTGCTGTGGTCGCTGATACGGCGATGAGCTTTCGCGTTGACATGCGGGCAGATTGAACCGCGAGACCGGGGCGCGGTGGGCTTTCGGATGGAAGGTTGCCTCGAAGTGCGATGTGGCACCCGTGTATCTGCGCGCACTTAGGCGCCGACTGAAGCGAAGTATCCACGGAACTTGCGTTGCGCCTGCCTGCTAACCGTGTGTGTCGACCCACGCCTTTGCCCAGGCGATTCCCGCGTCCTGCGCTTCCTCCTCCGAATCGAACAGGTCGAGGACTCCGGAAGTGCAGATGAGCTTGTTCCCCTGGATGATGGTCCCGCCCCCCGCGTAGCGCTCTGGCGTCAGCAGCTCTGCCTGTTGCGCGATGGCATGACCCCACAAATCGTAGCCTTTGTAAGTCTCTCGTTCCATCTTTCTGGTGCCTGAAGGCGGGAGCCGTTGCTTATCTCGTTCTCATCTTAACTTCTCTCCTCGACGAGGGCATGCCGTCAGGCGCCGAAGCGGCAGCCTGCGCTTTCTGATCGCGGCCCGGCAAGGCTTTCGTCCTGTCGGCATTGTTTAAGCTCGATTTAAGTGACGCTACGTACTCTTCGAAAGCATCCTTGAGCGGACAACGACTCGAGGCATCCATAGACGCAAAGAGGTTGAAATGGTGTACCTGATTACCGACCTGAAGATGATCGAAAGCTACGGCCGCATCAAGGCTGACAGCGGCAAGGATGCGCTGGAAGCGTTTGCGCTCAGCGAGGGCTTCCCCAACCTGATGGAGTTTGCTTCGGCCCAGCCCACGTTCGTCAACGACTTGATGGCTGTTCAACTGCAATAAGGAATACTGACGTGGCCATGACTTTGGGGCAGGCCCTCGTGCACGCTGAGCAGCTGGAAGTCTCCGGGGTGATTTCCAGAACGGCGCAGGCGCTCATCCGGCTGAAACAGGAGTACCGTGACGTCGTCGGCGCGGAAAAATACGAACAGATCATCGAGGAAGCGGGCCTGGCGCATCCGGACCCGCAGTGACTCTGGCGCCGCCGGTCGCTACTTTTGCGACTCGAGCATGTCCAGGTTGGCTTGCGCGGTCTCCTCGGGATGTATCGAGCAGTAAGCGTCGAAGAGGGTCGAGCATAGTTGCGCGAGTGCCGCGAGATTCACTGCCTGGCCTGCATGTTCGACTTCTCCGGCGTTGAGTATGTCGTCAACGACGGGGGCGAGACGGCGCAGTTGCCGGAAAGTCTCCGCATCGATTTCCATTGCACTTCTCGTGTTCAAGCGCCGGGGCGCACTCGACAAACCCTTACGGTAGCACTTCAACGACGCACCCGCAGAATGCGACTTCGGCAAAAGCTGAATACCCAACACTGATACCCCCTTTGAGGCGATGTTGATGCGTTGCACAATGAAAATCGAATGCCCGTCCGATTTGGCCGCAACGTTTGCATCGACCTGAATGTAAGACCGCCCGATATGGCCCGATAACGGGTGCAAATTCGAATCCATGCACATTGCCTGGTTTATTGTGCAATGCACAGAAACAATGGCTTTTCAGCGGCCAACAAAGGGAATACCCTTAGAAAATTCCCTTATCGGAGGCTTGTGGTTGTGTCGACTCTTCTCGAGCAGGACGGGCTGGTAGCGACCTGGCGTCGGATGCACCCCAGCGCCGATTCCGGGTCGTGGGAATGCTGTGAACTCGATGGCCGCGGTGAAGTGGTGCCGCATCCTCAGCCCTCGGCACGGCGCCAGATTGTTCTCACCGACGTGTACTGCCAGATCGCCGAGCAGATTGGTCACGTGGCAGCGATGTCGGTTGCCGTGGCGACACCGTCATTTGGCATCCGCGTACCCGACGTCGTCTGGATGCCGCCTGAAAAGTGGGAAGGGTTTGACCGGGACGATCCTGTTCCGTTTGTGCCGGATCTGTGCGTCGAGGTGCTCCTCGACCGCAAGTATGCGCACGACATCGGCGCGCGGGTCAGGGCGTACCTCGAGGGCGGCGCCCAGGAGGTCATCGTTGTAGGCCAGCGCGGAGAGCTGCAGTTCTGCGGCGCCAATGGGCTGCGGCAAACTTCGCAGTTCGGCATCATGCTCACACTCGAGCGGATGTACTTCGAAGCGTTCGCTCCGTCTTCGCACTGATCATAAGATGAGCGTCGGCCGACGCTCGCGACTCCACCAGCAGTATTGACTAATCCAGCGCGAAATCCGCCGGGGCCTCCGGCTCCCTGGCGTAGCGGAACACGTTCAAATCATCGTGCTCGATAGCGGGCTTCCTGCCTGAAATCAGGTCGGCGAGAAGCTGCGCCGAACCGCACGACATGGTCCACCCAAGCGTGCCATGGCCCGTGTTCAGGAAGAGGTTGGGCACGGCAGTGCGGCCAACAATGGGCGTGCCGTCCGGCGTCATCGGCCGCAGCCCGGTCCACAACGTCGCCTTCGATGTGTCGCCGCCACCCGGGAACAGATCGTTCACGCACATTTCGAGTGTCTCGCGCCGAGCCTCGCGCAGGCGCTTGTCGAACCCCACGATCTCGGCCATGCCGCCCACGCGAATTCGTTTATCGAAGCGCGTGATGGCGATCTTGTAGGTCTCGTCGAGGACAGTCGAGACAGGGGCGCGTGCCTCGTCCAGGATCGGCGCCGTGATGGAATACCCCTTGAGCGGGTAGACCGGAATCTTGACGAGGCCAGACAGGAAACTCGTCGAATAGGAACCAAACGCGACAACGAACGCGTCGGCATGGATGAGCCTCGTTCCGTGACGGACGCCAACGACCTTGCAGTCTTCGACGACGAGCGTATCGACGGTCGTGTTGTAGCGGAACGTCACGCCGGCCTCCTCGGCAAGAGCGGCGAGCCTGGTCGTGAACAGCTGGCAGTCGCCTGTCTCGTCGCCAGGCAAGCGAAGACCGCCGGTCAATTTTTGCGAGGTTGCGGCGAGGGCCGGCTCGACCCGCGAGAGTTCGCCTGCACTGAGCAACTCGTAGGGAACGTTCGCCTCTTTGAGGACGGCGATGTCCTTTGCCGCGCCGTCGAACTGCTGCTGTGTCCGGAAAACCTGCAGCGTCCCGCCGGTTCGTCCTTCATACTGGATGCCCGTTTCCGCGCGCAGCGCCATCAGGCAATCGCGGCTGTATTGCGCAAGCCGCACCATGCGGTTCTTGTTGATGGCGTAGCGCTCCGCCGTGCAGTTCTGCAGCATCTGCCACATCCACTGCAGCTGGAACTGCTTGTCCGCGTCATCCGGGCGGATGGCGAGCGGGGCATGCTTCTGGAACATCCACTTAACGGCTTTGAGCGGAACACCAGGGGCCGCCCACGGCGCCGCGTATCCCGGAGAAATTTGCCCGGCGTTCGCGAAGCTCGTCTCGAGCGCAGGACCGTGCTCGCGGTCGATGACAGTGACTTCATGGCCGGCGCGCGCCAGATAGTACGCGCTCGTCACGCCGACGACCCCGCTGCCCAATACCAGAACTCGCATATCCGTCGTCTCCCCAGCCAGGCGGCCGCCAACATCTGATGAACGCTGCCGGTATTCGATCTGGCAGTCGATGAAGGAATGCTAGCGACATGCGAGCAGTTTTCAATAATGTTTAGCGGGTTATTTCTGGTTGAAATAGCCATGTCGCCTGGAGGAGGACGGATGTTTTCAAACCGGCTTCCCGGCTGAAGGATTGTTTGCGAAATACGCGAACAGTATTGGAAGGAATCGGGATAAATTCATCGACGTGTGCATATACACTCTGGCTCATCGATGTCACGGCGAAGGAAGCTAACTCTGCGGCTTCGTCGCTGTCACGTCGGACAACCAGCAATCGACGCGCCTTCCCATCTTTCTTCGGGTAAATCATGTCCAAGCTCTTTTCTGAAGTCAAAGTCGGCCCTTACACGTTCTCGCACCGGGTCGTTCTTGCACCGCTCACCCGCATGCGCGCCGAAAGCGGCGCGATTCCCGGCGCACTCATGGCGGAGTATTACGCGCAACGCGCGTCGGCCGGCGGCTTTCTGATCGGCGAGGCCACCATCGCTGCGCCGAACGGCAACGGCTATCTCGGTGCGCCTGGCTTGTACGACGATAGTCAGATTGCGGGCTGGAAGCGCGTGACCGATGCCGTGCACGTGAAAGGCGCGAAGATTTTCCTTCAGCTCTACCACGCTGGGCGCCAGTCGAACTCGGAGCTGCAACCCGATGGCGGGCGGCCCGTGGGTCCCTCGGAAGTCCCTCACGGCGGCGTCGCCTACACGGACGCCGGCTGGGTTCCGAATACGCCGAATCGCGCCCTTGAGACGGATGAACTTGCGGGTATCGTCGAGAGCTTTCGCGCTGCGGCGGCACGCGGCGTCGCGGCGGGCTTCGACGGCGTGGAACTGCACGCCGCAAACGGCTATCTGTTCGACCAGTTCCTGCAGGACGGCAGCAACAAGCGGACGGACATCTATGGCGGTTCGTTCGAAAACCGCGCCCGCCTGTTGATGGAAGCCACACGGGCTGTGATTTCCGTGTGGGGAAGCGACAAGGTTGCCGTGCGCCTTGGGCCGAGCGGGTCGTGGGGCGATATGTCGGATAGCGATCCTGTCGGCTTGTTCGCGTATGTTGCGCAAGAACTCGCCAAGCTGAATCTCGCGTACCTGCACCTCATCGAGCCCCGCATTCTCGGCAATGTCGAAAACGAGGGCGCCGATCCCAATCCCGTTGCTGCCCAGCTCATTCGCAAGCACTATGCGGGCACCATCATCGCGGCCGGCGGCTTCGACGGCGAAAAGGCCGAGGCCATCCTGCAGGCCGGCGATGCCGATCTGGTTGCATTCGGTCGTCACTTCATTGCGAATCCCGATCTTCCGGAGCGGCTGCGTCGCAAGCTGTCGCTCAACCGGTACGACCGCCCCACGTTCTTTGGCGGCACACACGTCGGTTATACGGACTACCCGTTCTATCAGTCCGGGACGCAGGCAGTAGCCTGAGCAGGGCGGCCGCCCAATTGCGCGAATTCAGCGCGATATTGGGCTCGTTTCGGGCAATTGGTTCAGCGCGTCTACGCCTACACTGTCTTTCATGGAGCGAGACGTTGGCTCCATCCCAGGATTCCCCTCCTGCGGTCGAGTTGGACCATACCGTGTACCCGTTGCAGAACAGCAGTCCGGCAGTCGTAGTCGTATGTGGCAGAGTTGAGTGTCAATGTCGAAGCACCACGCTGTTGAATCAATGAGGAGTGCAGGGCAACTCGTTGTTGAAGTGCAGAGCATCGCGCAGTTGAATCACGCAGTTGAAGTGCGGAGCAACACGCAGTTGAAGTACCGCTTCATCCAGGCAGTATGCGATTGCAAGTCCAGGCCGCTTACATCGGAACGGGTGTGAGCGGCCGCCGTTCGTCTGCCTGGGTCACGTGTACGAGTGCGTGTTCCCGGTCGAGCATTGATTCGCTCCGCCATTCGCGCTACCTTTACGTTTGTCCTGTTCGTCGAGTGCTGGTCAACGAGGGGAGAATCGTTTCGTGAAGAGAGCGTGGGTTTTCCCTTGCGTCGTCGCCTTGGGCGCGATCCTTGGCGGTTGCGGCAAGGAGAGTTCGCGAAACGTCACCGAGGCGTCGGGGGCATCCGCGAGCCAGGCGCCCGGTCAGCCCGCGCAGGGCGCAAGCGGCACACCTGCCGCATCAGGCGCGCAGGTTGCGGGCGCGCTGGGTACCGTCACCATGAAGCAGTTGCCGGGGGAAGCGACCGAGACACTGCGGCTGATCAAAGCGGGCGGCCCCTTTCCTTTTGCGGACGACGGCGTCCTGTTCCGTAACACGGCGCAATTACTGCCGCAGCATCCACGCGGCTACTACCACACATACACGGTGCGCACCCCGGGCATGACGGATCGTGGGCAGCGCCGGGTCGTATGTGGTGGACCGCGCAAGCAGACCAGCGACTGCTATTACACCGACGACTACTATGTCAGCTTCAAGCGCATTGCCGGGTAAAGGCGAATCCAGATTTTCGTCGTACCTGAGCGCATGCTCGGGCGCTAAATCAATAGCTCCAGGGTTTTGAACAAGGCGAGGTCTTCTTTCTTCGCCGAGCGCGCGTGGCGGCGTATCACCTGCAGCAAACAGTCGATGAAAGCAACGGCCGCGCGGCTCAGTGTGCTGTTGCGGCGCGTGACGATGCCCAGTTGTCGGGGTTCGAACGCTTCGCGCAACGCGAGCGAGCGCAGGCGGCCTCCGAACGGCGGCACGTGGCTCAGGATCGTCGGGCTCCACGTGCACATGTCTGCCTGCTCCACCATGGTTTGCAGCGTCGCTACCGACTGCGCGCGCACAATGCGGCGTTCGTCGATCTGCGCGCCGTGGCGCGTGAACAGATAGTCGACCAGATCGCGTTTGCCGTCCGGCGCGAAATTCAGCACCCAGTCTTCATCGAGCAGTTCGCGGATCGAGCGCGCCCGCACTTTCCGGTGTCCTTCCCGCACCATCACCGACGATTCGTAAGTGAGCACAGCCTCGGATGCGAACTCCTGCTCACTCGCGCCGGGCTGCAACTGGCCGACGGCGAAGTCCATGCTGCCGTCGCGCAGCAGCGGCTGGGCAACGGCCATCAATCCTTCGACCAGTTCCAGACGGATGTCGGGCATGCGCTCGCGAAACAGCCGTACGGCCTCGGCCAGAAAGGTCAGCGTAATCCACGGCGTGACGCCCACCGTGAGACTGCCTTCCACACGGCCTCTCAGTCGCTCAAGGTCGTTGTTGGCGTGTTCGAGTTGATTGAGCACGATGCGCGCGTGCGTAAGCAGCACCTTGCCGTGCTCGGTGAAGGTAATGCCTTCGGGCGCGCGGATCAGGAGCGGCAGGCGCTCGTTTGCCTCCAGTTCGCGCAGCGCGCGCGTGACTGCCGCCTGCGAGAGCCCGAGCGAACGGGCCGCGCCGCGAATACTGCCGGCGTCCGCGCTGGCGACCAGCGCTTCCAGTTGGTGCAGTTTCATGTCAGCGTGCGCGGCGAGAGAGGTGGGGTGACAACGGTGGGTTGTCATCATAACAAAACGCTGGCTGTTCCCCGGAATTTGCGCTGCATACGATTCGCTCCACGATGCACGAATGGACTGAGGAGGCGAATTGAGCAGACAGTGGGTTTTGCCCGAGGTGGCGGCAATCGAAGCCGACATGATTGCGTTGCGCCGCCAGTTGCATGCGCAGCCCGAACTGGGCTTCGAAGAACATGTGACGAGCGCGCTTGTCGCCGAAAAGCTCGAAGCATGGGGCTATCGCGTGACGCGGGGCGTGGGCGGCACGGGCGTGGTCGCCACGCTCGAGCGCGGAAGGGGGTTCAGGCTTGGGCTGCGCGCCGACATGGATGCGCTGCCCATACGCGAGGCGACGGGCCTTCCCTACGCCAGCGGCAACGAAGGCGTGATGCATGCCTGCGGCCATGACGGCCACACGGCGATACTGCTGGCAGCCGCTCGATGCCTCGCGCAAACCGCACAGTGGCGCGGCACGTTGCACCTGATTTTTCAGCCGGCCGAAGAAGGCCTGGGCGGCGCGCGCAAGATGATCGAGGACGGCCTCTTCGAGCGCTTTCCCTGCGACGCCGTGTTCGCGATGCATAACGTGCCTGGCTTCCCGGCAGGACGAATCGGCTTTCAGAGCGGCGCATTCATGGCCAGTGCGGACGAGGTGACGATCCGCGTGATCGGCCGCGGCGGCCATGCGGCCGCCCCGCAGCAGACGATCGATCCCGTCGTGGTCGGCGCCTCGATCGTCATGGCGCTGCAAAGCGTGGTGGCGCGCAACGTGGCGCCGCACGATCAGGCCGTCGTCAGCGTCGGCGCGCTGCACGCTGGGAGCGCCTCGAACGTCATTGCATCGCACGCCGATCTGCACCTGAGCGTGCGTGCGCTTTCGGCGCCGGTGCGCGAACTGCTCGAGCGCCGCATCCGTGAAGTGGCGCACGGGCAGGCCGCGAGTTACGGCGCGCGCGTGGAGATCGACTACCGCCATGACTACCCGGTGCTCGTCAACCATAGCGACGAGACCGAGGTGGCGCGCCGCGTCGCGCTCGAATGGGGCGGCCCGGAGCTGCTGCTCGACGGCCTGCGCCCGCTCATGGCAAGCGAGGACTTTGCGTACATGCTGGAGCGCTGCCCCGGCAGCTACCTCTCGATCGGTAATGGTGACGGCGAGCAGCACTGCTCGCTTCACAACCCCGGCTACGACTTCAACGACGCGAGCCTTGCCATTGGCGCGAGCTACTGGGTCAAGCTCGCAGAACACATTCTGCAATAGCACCACAGAAATTGCAGAATCCACCGAAGCAATTGAAACAACCGAAACGACACGAAGGAGACGGGCAAATGAAGCAATGGACGATGGCGCTCTCACTGGCGCTCGCTGCGGCGGCAACGGCGGGGCAGGCGCACGCGGTGGACCTGAAGGGCCGGGAGATCCGGCTCGCGGTCGATCCCACTTACCCGCCGCTCGAATACAAAACGCCGGACGGCAAGCTCACGGGCTTCGGCGTGGACATTGCCAATGCGTTGTGCGCGCAACTGAACGCGCATTGCGTATGGGTGGAAACGAGCTTCGACGGCATGATTCCAGGCCTCATCGCGCGCAAGTTCGATGTCATCTCTTCGTCGATGACGATCACGCCCAAGCGCGCGGAGCAGATCGCCTTCACGAACAAGATCTCGAATGCGCCCGCGCGGCTCGTCGTGCGCCGCGGCTCGCCGCTCCTGCCCGATGCAGCTTCGCTCAAGGGCAAGCGCGTGGGCGTGGAGCAGGGCACGAGTCAGGAAGATTACGCGCGCGCGAAGTGGCAGCCCGCGGGCGTGGAGATCGTCCCCTATCAAAACCAGGACCAGGTCTATACCGATTTGACGTCGGGCCGCCTGGATGCCGCGTTTCAGGCGTCGATCGCCGCAAGCGACGGCTTTCTGAAGCGCCCTGAAGGCAAGGACTTCACGTTCGCGGGCCGGGCCATCGACGACCCGAAATTCTTTGGTCAGGGCGACGGTCTCGGCCTGCGCAAGCAGGACACCGAACTGCGCGAAGCCTTCAACGGCGCGCTCGCCGACATTCTCGCAAACGGCACTTACGCGCGTATCAACAAGAAGTACTTCGACTTCGATATTTACGGCGCGAAATAACTCTGGACAGGTCGTGCAATTGACCAGGGCGGGCGCAAGGCATGCGATCCGCCTGGTGAGGATAAGCGGGCTACGTATTCGCCTGATAGTAAGTATGACTTATAAAAACGGAAGACATATGAGAAAGAGGAAGATCGTTTGTGTCATGGCGCTGTGCGGTGCGGCGGCGCCAGCCTTTGCGCAAAGCAGCGTAACCCTGTACGGGTTGATCGACGAGGGCATAGACTATACGAACAACGTCGGCGGTCACGCCGTCTACGAAATGACGAGCGGCTACGCCCAAGGCAGCCGCTGGGGCCTGAAGGGCACTGAAGACCTGGGCGGCGGCAACAGCGCGGTCTTTCAGATCGAAAGCGGCTTCAATGCGAGCAACGGGACGCTGGCACAAGGCGGCCGAGCCTTCGGACGCCAGGCGTACATTGGTCTCGCCAATGAACGCTACGGCACGCTCACGTTCGGGCGTCAGTACGACGCCGTGGTGGACTATCTCGCGCAGACGACGGCGAACGGCAACTGGGGCGGCTACCTGTTTTCGCACCCCTACGACAACGACAATACCGACAATACCTTTCGCCTGAACAACACGATCAAATACGCGAGTCCGACGTTCGGCGGTTTCTCGTTCGGCGGCACGTATAGCTTCAGCAACGACACGAACTTCGCGAACAACCGCGCGGTGAGCGTGGGGGCGCAATACACGGTGGGCGAATGGCTCATCGCCGCGGCCTACCTGAACGCCAGCAACCCCGCGCTGACCTCGGGCGGCGCGATTGCGGGCGCGAGCAGTACGAACGGCGCGGACGGCAATTTCGCTTCGTCGCGTCTGCAGATTTTCGGCGCTGGCGTGAGCTACACAGCGGGCTCGGCAACGGTCGGCTTCGCGTACACCAATACGTACATCGGCCAGCCTGTGGCGAACGTCGGGTATCTCACCGGTGACGAGACGATCCAGCCGGTGACGGGGCCGCTCGCCGGCGGCCGGGTGACGTCGCTCAGGTATCAGAACTTCGAGGTGAACGGCAAGTATCAGCTTACGCCGGCTTTCTACGTCGGAGCGGACTATGTCTACACGCTCGTACACTACGACGCGACGACAGGCAGCGTGAAGCCATCGATCCACTCCGTGGGCGTGATGGCCGACTACAACCTCTCGAAACGCACGGACGTGTATCTGCAGGGCGCATTCCAGCTCGTGGCGGGCGACAAGACCGGCTCGTCGCTCGACCAGGCTTATGTGCCCGGCGCGCAGGATCTCTCGTCCACTTCCCGCCAGGTCGTGGTGCGTGCCGCCATTCGTCACAGCTTCTGACGTCGTAGCCTGCACGCGGCGCTCTGCACGGTCTGAGCGCCGCCCATGGTGATTTTATGAAAGACTCAGGTTTCGAAAATTAATCGGATAACTAAGTATTGTGGCGCGACGGCGTATGCCGCATCGCGGGAACGAAACCGAATCGCCCCCGTTTTTTTCTCCAGCATTTTTGGGCCGTTCCCTTTAAAATTGCCTGATCCTGCAGTACCGGAGCACTACCATGGAACGAAAGAAAGCTGAACACATCCTGCTCGAAGCCGACGAGATCGCCGGCCTGGTTCTCAACGGCTTCGACATGACGATGGAAACCGACGCCGGGCGTGCGCTCTACGACCGCACATTTAACGCCTATATCCACAACGAAATCGGCGACTTGCCCGTTGGGGATCTGTACGACGCCTTGAACGGCTCGCCCGAAGCCTTTACCACAACCACGCCGCATTGAGCCGGCACCCCGCCGGATAACAACGAAGAGCCACACTGCGAAAGCGCAAGAAATCGCAGCATGGCCTCATCTCGTCGTTACCCGTTCACTTCACATCGAACGAGTAATGTCCGGTCGTGCGATGCCCATCGGCGGCAACCGCGACCCACACCACCGAATACTTGCCGGGCGTCAGCGCGTTCAGCGCAACCGACATGCGCTTGCTGTTGCCCGCATCGACCTTGGCCTTCTCGCGAATGACGGATTTGCCCTGCGCGTCGGTCACGTCGATGGAGCTGAACGCGGGCTCGAGCCCATCGTCGAAGTCGATCACGACCGCGTTGAGCGTGGCCGGCGCGGTCGATCCCGCGGGCGGTTCCTGATGCTTCGGATAGGCGTGCGCCCATGCGAGGTGGGCGGCGAGCAGCGCGATCGAGGCAACAGCCGTGCGCAAAGTAGCGAGTTTCATGGCGATATTCCTGTGTGAATGTGCTGGCTTACTGGAACAGCGGCTTGCCGATCGTGCGCGGCGCGACATCGTCGAAGAACATGTGCACCTGCGCGAGGATGCCGACGTGCGAGCCGCTCGCCCGGTTGATCGGGATCTGTGCTTCGATGCCGAGCTGGCCGTAACGGTTCATCCAGATGAAGCCGGGGTTGACGGTCCCGGTCGTTTGTCCCTGGCTGCGCGAGAGGGGCACTTCGACCAGCGGGATGAGGTTGGAAAACGGCTGCGGCAAGCCGAGGTCGTGCACGTGCTGCTGCAGGTAGGGCAGGCTGTACTGGAACGTGAAGCCATAGTCGAACGAGTTCGGCTGCCCGCCTCCGGTCGTGAACGACGGTCCCGCTTCTCCGGTGATGGCGATGGGCCGCAGCCAGGCGAGCGAGTCGGGCAGATCGCCCATGCCCTTGCCGGCGAAGACCGTGGGCGAGATCGTCGAGAAGTTGTTGGCGATCGCCCGGCTGCCGGTGCCGCCGAGTTCGGCGTTCACGCCGACCGAGGTCATGAATTCATGCGCATCGTTCACGTAGAGCAGGTACTTGAGCCCCACGCCGAAGTTGTCGAAGCCGCGCGCCGTGGGGTTGTTCTGCATGACGTAGCCGCCGTCCACCGAGAACGCGAGCCGCGGCGTGATGAGCTTGTCGTACTCGAAGCGGAAGGTGTTGATGCTCTGGTCGCCGGCGTCAGCCGGCACGCGCTGGTGCCCGAATTCGAGGTTGGCTTCGTCGCCTACGCCCGGGTCGTCGACGGAGAGCGTGGAGGGGAAAACGCGGTCGCCCGCGATGGCGTGTGCATGGGCCACGCACGGTCCGAGCAGCAGCGCGCAGCCGACGAGTCGACCGAGTGTGCGAAGGTTGGCAAGAACGCCCGGCGCCATGCGGCTGGAAGGCGATTGGTCAGACATGAGTTGTCCTGTCGAGGAGCGAGGCACGCGCGCGAGCTTCGGCGGCGCGCGGGCAGACCCGGCGACACGCTGGGCGCGTCGGCCGGGATTGGCATGGTCGAGCCAGTCAGGACAGGGGTGGGGCGCGTGCGTGGATGCGGCCCGCGGGCGCGACGAGGCGAACGCTTTCGAACTGCGCCGCGATGCGCGCTTGCACGAGCCGGCCGACGACGAATAGCGCCACGGGTACGCCGGACACGACGGGCAGGTGCGCGAAGAAGCTGCAATAGCCGCAGTCCTGCATGTCGCCCGACGTTGCGTGCGTGCCCGCTGTGCCGCTCGCGCCGTGAACGTGATGCTCCATCGAAGGCATGCCGCAGGGCGCGCGTTCCACCGTGCCGGGCGCCATCTGCATGGCCTGGGCGGCAAGCAGATGCGAAACCACGGGCGCGAGCGTCGCCATGAGGAGCGCAAGCGTCCCCAGTAGACTGCCCAGCCTGAGATGGAATCGGCGCACGGCGTGAAGTGGCGGAAATAGTGCGGCGATTATGCCACGCGAGCCGCCATCCCCGCCGCGCGGCTGACGACGGCAGCGCCGCCCGTCAAAGCGATCGAGCCCGCGTGAAGCCGGCACGAAAGTGCCTTGAAGCGATCAGCCGCGCAGGCCGACTGTGTGACGCAATTCCTGGTAGCTGCGCAAGCCCGCGACGCCCAGTTCGCGGCCGATGCCGCTCAGGCCGAAGCCGCCCCAGCACACTTGCGGGAAGATCAGTTGCGGGGTGTTCACCCAGACGAGCCCGGCGCGCAACTGCGCCTTGTAGCGTCGCGCGGCCTTTTCGTCGCGCGTCACGACCGTGGCGACCAGTCCGTAACGTGTATCGTTGGCGAGTGCGATTGCTTCGTCATCCGAACGGAAAGACTTCACGCACGCGACCGGTCCGAAAACTTCGTCGGTCCACAGCACGTTGTCCGCCGCGGGCTCCGCGATGACGACGGGCGCCATGAAGAAGCCATCGGCGCAGGCGGGATCGAGTTTCCCCGCGAACGCAATCTGTGCGCCCGCTTCGACGCCTTGCGCCACAAGGGCGGCCACGCGCGCGTGTTGGGCCGCGCTGATGAGCGGTCCCATTGCCGCGTCCGCACCTTGAGGCGGCGCGACCACGACGGCTCGCACCGCGGTCTCGAACGCGGCCATGAACTTGCGATACACGTTGTCGTGCACGAGGATACGCGCGGTGGCCGAGCACATCTGTCCGGCGTTGGTGAACGCGCCGCCCACCGCGAGCGAGACGGCCTGCGCCACGTCGGCGTCTTCGCGCACGATCAGCGCGGATTTGCCGCCCAGTTCGAGCGTGAGGCGCTTCATGTCCTGCGCGGCGGTCTGCATGACCTTGCGGCCCGAAGCCGTGCTGCCGGTGAACGAGATCTTGTCGACGAGCGGATGCGTCGTCAGCCACGCGCCGACGTCGCCGCCGCCGTTGACCACGTTCACGACGCCATCGGGCACGCCCGCTTCGCTCACGATTGCGGCGAGCATGTGCTCGGTGGGCGAGGTGAGTTCCGAAGGCTTGATGACGACCGTGCAGCCCGCGGCCAGCGCGGGTGCGAGTTTCCACGCCGTCGTGACCATCGGGAAATTCCACGGCACGATCAGCGCCGCGACGCCGACCGGTTCGTGCACGCGTTCGGCCAGCAGCGCATCGTCCGGCACCGCGACCGGTTCGGCGGCGAACGCCGAGGCGTCATCGCAGAGGCTGGCGTAGTAGTTGAACGTCGCGACGGCGTCGCTCACGTCGAGGTCTGCTTCGAACGGCGGCTTGCCGCTCACCTGCATCTGCATGGCAGCGAGGCGTGCGCGGTCGGCTTCCACCAGTTCGGCGATCTTGCGCAGCAGCTTGCCGCGCGCGGCCGGTGTGGTGTGCCGCCACGCGATGAGCGCATCGTGTGCGGCGTGCACGGCCCGATCGACCATCGCGGCCGTCGCGTGCTCCTGCCAGCCGATCGTTTCGCCCGTGGCCGCATTGCAGATGCGCGAGCACACTTCGCTGTCCGCGGCGCAAAAGGTTTCGCCCGCAATCACTGCGGCGCGCAGCACGAAGGCTTTGCCGTCGATCCGACGTTCGGTATTCGTAGCCATGAGGTGTCTCCTCGCGCCCTAGCGGTAAGCCACGCCGGGCATGATGCAAAGCATTTCGAAGGCGAGATTCGCGCCCACGAGCGCGGTCGTGCCGGCCTGGTCGTACGGCGGCGAGACTTCGACGAGATCGGCGCCCACTACGTTGAGCCCCTTCATGCCGCGCACGATTTCGAGGCCCTGGTGCACGGTGAGGCCGCCGATTTCGGGCGTGCCGGTGCCGGGCGCGAAGGCGGGATCGAGCCCGTCGATATCGAAGCTCAGGTACACGGGCGTGTCGCCCACGCGCTCGCGCACCTCTTCCATGAGCGGTGCGAGCGAGCGGTTCCAGCAGGCTTCGGCTTGCACGACGGTGAAACCCTGCTTGCGGCACCAGTCGAAGTCTTCGGCGTGATAGCCGGTGCCGCGCAGGCCGATTTGCGTGACCTTGTCGCATTGCAGGAGGCCATCCTCGACGGCGCGGCGAAACGGCGTGCCGTGCGCGATCTTTTCACCGAACATGGTGTCGTTCACATCGGCGTGAGCGTCGATGTGGACGACGGCGACCTTGCCGTATTTCTTGTGCAGCGCGCGCAGGATCGGCCACGCGATCGTGTGGTCGCCGCCGAGCGTGATCGGGCGGCAGCCCGTCTCGACGATGCGGTCGTAGGCCGCTTCGATCAGACGAATCGAATCCTTCAGGTCATACGGATTCGTTGCGACGTCACCGATATCGGCCACCTGCAGCGAATCGAACGGCGCCGCGCGCGTGGCCATGTTGTACGGGCGCAGCAGCACCGATTCCGAGCGGATCTGGCGCGGCCCGAAGCGCGTGCCGGAGCGATTCGAGGTGCCGATATCGAGCGGCACGCCCACGAAGCAGACGTCGAGGCCCTCGGTGGTCTCGGCCTGCGGCAGGCGCATCATCGTGGCGATGCCGCCGAACCGCGGCATCTCGTTGCCGCCCTGCGGTTGGTTGAACTGGCGTTCCATCTGGTGTGTCTCCGATCGTTAGAGTCAAATCGATCGGGCGATGGTAGGGGAGATCCCGCGCGGCCAAATATTGAAGTTGAGATGTTTACATCGATGGAAATCGATGTATGCGGGTCCTTAACAGGCCGACCAGCCTGACTAAACCGCGGCGTGGCCCCAGGCGATCAGTTCGCGCTTGGTGCGCACGCCCAGTTTCGCGAAGGCGCGCTTCACGTACGACTCGGCGGTGGCCACCTGCACGCCCAGGATCTGCGCGGCTTCGGGCACGGTCTTGCCGGTGATGAGGTGCGCACAGGTCTCGTATTCGCGTTTGGACAGGCGCACGTTGTCGGCCGCAACGCGCGCGTCGAACTGCGCGAGCGGATGCATGAACGGAGCCGCATGGGCGATGCGCCGAGCCGCGCTCGTGGAGGCGTGCAGTTCGAGCAGCGGAAACAGAAACTCGCTCACGCTGCGAAAACGGTTCATTTCCATGAGCGTAAACGGCGGTTCGCGCAGCCCGCGTTCGAGCGCGATGGAGTCCTGCGCGTGGCGGGTGCCGCGAGCGAGCACGCATTCGTGGGCAATGCGCGCCTCGTCGAAGAGCCGCTGGCGGAATTCGCCCGGCGGCATCGCGCCGATGTCGCGCACCACCAGCATCGTGCCGAGCTTGCCGCGAATGCCCGCGAAGAGCGGATCGCTTTCGTAGAAGCGGTCGTAGTAGAGCGTCATCACGTCCGAGATCGCGCCCGAATCCATTCCGACCCCGCCACTGCCGATCCATTCGCAGCGATAGCCCGTGGGCATCGTGTTGTCCGCGCGCGAACGTTCGATATGCACGACATTGACCGGCACGACCTCGTTGAGCAGCAGCGTGAGACGCGGCACGAAATCGGGCGTGCCGACGGCCTCGATCACGTTGCCGAGGGTCTTGAACGAGAGCGGAAAGTTCGGTTGATCGCGGTTCAGCGGGGGGACGTTGAGCAGCATGGCACGCCCATTCATAATGGCTGATTGATTATAGCCGAACGCTATTGGCCGCCCAAATGCCCAAATCACGCAGCAAAACACCGCTTGCCCCCCCTGAGGGGGGGCATACCGCAACCGCGCGAGTCGGTAACTTTGGCGTCACTCAATCAACTGGAAGCGACGCAAATGAGCAAACTGATTCAGGACATCGTGCCGCTGGGCGCTGGCATCGGCGAATTCACCAAACTGGAATACGGCATGGACGAAAGCGACTGGCGCGCCACGGTCGGCAAGAACAATCACTATGTGATCGGCTGGTGGGAAGGCAAGGTCGGCGTGGTGGACTTCCCGGCCACGACCGCCGACGAAGCGGTATGGCTCGTGGAAGGCAAGATCGCCCTGACCGACGCGAACGGCGCCCGCAAGGAATTTGCGGCCGGCCAGGGCTATCTGCTGCCCGCCGGCTTTGCAGGCCGCTGGGAAACCCTCGAAGACGCGAAGAAGTTCTACGTCGTGCTCGAACAGGCCTAAGGACCATGGCGAGCCGCCTTCAACGGGAGGCGGTTCTGTTTCTCTCGTTCCGCGCAGTGAAGCCAATCATGAGTACCCCTGCAGAAGTTGAAGTCGAATCGCGCCCGGGAGCCACGCTCAGCGTGCAAGAGGCGCTTTCGCGCACACGGTTCTTTCCGTACTGGCTCGACAACCCCGCCGAGCCGCCGACCGAGCCCAGGCTCACCGCCAACGTCGAGGCCGACCTGCTGATCGTCGGCGGCGGTTTCACAGGGTTATGGGCCGCCGTGCAGGCCAGGGAGCAGATGCCGCATCTGAACGTCGTGCTGATCGAGGCGGGTAAGGTCGCGCACGGCGCGTCGGGCCGCGCGGGCGGCATCATCTCGACTTCGGTGATGCATGGACTGCCCAATGCCGTACGGGTATTCCCCAACGATATTGCGCAGCTCGAAGAATTCGGTCATCACAACCTCGATGGCTTCGAGCAGACGCTCAAGCGCTACAACATCGACGCCGACATCGAATGGAACGGCGAAATGACGGTGGCGGTCGATCCGGAGCATATCGAGCACTTGCGCGGCGACTACGAGCTGCACAGGCGCTACGGGCACGATGTCGTTCTGCTCGACAGCAAAGCGACGCGCGAGCAACTCGATTCGCCGTTGTTCGCCGGCGCGCTGTGGTCGCGCAATCGCAGCGGCATCGTGCATCCGGCCAAGCTCGCGTGGGGCCTCAAACGCGCGGCGCTTTCGCTCGGCGTGAAGCTCTACGAGCACACGCCGCTCATCGATGTCATCGACGAAGGCCAAACTGTTTACGTGAAGACGCCCGAAGGCAGCGTGCGCGCGCCGCGCGTGGTGTTCGGCAGCGGTACGGCGAAGGTCGGCATTCCCGATATCAACCGGCGCGTGCTGCAGGTGCGCGACCACGTGCTCGCCACCGAAGCGCTCACCGAAGAACAGCTCGCGCGTATCGGCTGGAAGCATCGCCAGGGCATTTACGACACGCGCACGCAGCTCAATTACTTCCGCCTCACGAAGAACAACAACATCATCTTCGGCGGGCTCGTGAGCTATCACTTCGACGGCGATCCGAATCCCGCGCAGGACCAGAAGGCCGAGACCTACTATCGGCTCGCGCAGGCGTTCTACCGCACCTTCCCGCAGCTTGCGGACGTGCGCTTCTCGCATGCATGGGGCGGCCCGATCGACTACTGCTCGCGCGGCTCCGTATTCGCGAAGCGCTATCTGAACGACAAAGCTGTTTTCGTGGCGGGTTACACGGGCTTTGGCGTGGCGGCGAGCCGCTTCGGCGCCTTCATGGGCCTGAATATCCTGTTCGACCGCAACAGCCCCGAGCGCACGCTCGATATCGCCAACCAGAGCCCGACCTATATCCCGCCGGAGCCAGTGCGCTGGCTGGCCGCCAAGGTCACGTTCCATGCGTTCGACGGCGCCGACGCCGAAGGCGGCTGGAAGCGCGCGTGGATCAAGGGTATCAAGGCGATGGGCTTTCCGATGTGAGGGACTAGCGGCATGTTCTCCAATACCTCCGATCTCGACCTGCGGCTCATCCGCGTGTTTCTCGCCGTGGTGGACGCGCGCGGTATCACGGCAGCCGAAGCGACGCTAGGCGTGCGGCAGTCCACCATCAGCACGCAGCTCTCGGCGCTCGAGGCGCGCGTGGGCTTCAAGCTCTGCGAGCGCGGACGCGGCGGCTTTCGTCTCACGTCGAAGGGCGAACGTTTCGTGCCCTCGGCGCGCGCGCTCGTTGCGGCCACCACCGAGTTCGTGGCGCGGGTGCGCGATATTGACCGAAAACTCGTCGGCACGCTCGGCATCGGCCTGATTGGCCAGGCTTCGCACGTCGAGAACGCGCGGCTCGCGGAAGCGATAGGCGCATTCCGCAAACGCGATCAGGCCGTGCGTTTCACGATGAAGGTCGCGGCGCCGCAGGAACTCGAAGAAAGCCTCATCAACAACCACCTCGACATTGCGATCGGCTACTTCTGGCATCGCGTGGCGGGCCTCGACTACACCGAGCTGTTCAGCGAGCGCCAGGTGCTGTGCTGCGGGCGCGGGCACGCGCTGTTCCATCATGCGCCGCACGTCAATGTCGATGATCTGCGCGAGCACGACTGGGTCTGGCGCAGCTATCCGATCCCCGAGGAGCTTGCCGGTATCGGCGACCGGCAGGTGACGGCGATTGCCGACAGCATCGACGCCGCCACGGTTCTGATCCTCTCGGGCAGCCATATCGGCTATCTGCCTGCGCATCACGCCGAGCCGTTCGAGCAACGCGGCCTCATCCGGGCGCTCGGACGCACCACGTTCGGCTTCGACGTGCCGATGCATCTGGCCGTCAAGCGCAGCGCGGCGGAAAAGCCCATCGTGCGTGCGTTCTGCGACGATCTGCTGGGCGTCTACGGGCAGCATGCCGCCGCGCCCGAAGCGCTGGTTGAATGAAAGAAGCGCTGCGCGCCATACATTGGCTGCGCAAGATGTAAACGTATGGAATGCAGAATAATTAGCCCGCTGCGATCGATTAAAGTGGGCGAGAGACGTTGATAGTGCGTTGGCCGGTTGTTGCAAAAACAGCCAGATCAGCGCGGCAAGGAGTGAGACAATGAGCAATAACAGCATTACCCAGATCGAAACTTTCGGTTTCGAACGCATTCCCGATGCGTCGCGCTACGCGCGGCCCATCGATCTTTTCCGGCTGCTGTTCGGCGGCTGCAATACCTTCTCCACCTCGGTGCTGGGCAGCTTTCCGGTGCTGGTCGGCCTCTCGTTCAAGGCGGGCGTGTGGTCCATCGTGCTCGGCGTGCTCGCCGGCACCTGCATTCTCGCGCCCATGAGCCTGTTCGGTCCGCGCAACGGCACGAGCGATCCCGTTTCGTCGGGGGCGCACTTCGGCATCCATGGGCGGATCGTGGGCTCGTTCCTCGCGCTGCTCACATCGATCGCGTTCTTCGCGCTCGCCGTGTGGAGTTCAGGCGATGCACTCGTGGGCGGCGCACACGACATGGTCGGGGTGCCGGTCAACGCCTGGACACTCAGCTCGGCTTACATGGTGTTCGCCGTGCTCGTGGTGGTGGTGTGCATCTACGGCTTTCGCTTCATGCTGTGGGTGAACAAGATCGCCGTATGGGCGGCGAGCCTCATGTTCGTGGTGGGCGCCTTCGCGTTCGCGGGCGCATTCGATCCCAACTACGCCGGCACGCTGCATGAGGGCGGCGCGGGCTTCTGGGTGGCCTTCGTGAGCGCCGTGCTCGTCGCATTGAGCAACCCGGTGTCGTTCGCCTCGACGCTCGGCGACTGGGCGCGCTACATTCCGCAGCACACACCGCGCCACCGCGTGATGGGCGCCGTATTCGCCGCGCAGATCGCCACTTTCGTGCCATTCTTCTTCGGCCTCGTCACGGCTACGCTCATCGCTACGAAGGCGCCGAGCTTTATTGCCTCGAACGACTATGTCGGCGGACTGCTGGCCGTGTCGCCGCGCTGGTTCCTGCTGCCTACTTGCCTCATTGCGATCATCGGCGGCATGTCCACGGGCACGACCGCGCTCTATGGCACCGGCCTCGACATGTCGAGCATGTTTCCGAGACTCCTGAATCGCCTGCGTGCGACCATGCTGATCGGCACGCTGGCCATCGGCTTCATCTTCGTCGGCCGCTTCGCGTTCAATCTCGTGGAAAGCGTCTCGACGTTCTCCACGCTCATCTGCACGTTCAGCTGCCCGTGGATGGCGATCATGGTGATCGGGTTCGTTACGCGCCGCGGCCACTATCTCAACGATGACCTCCAGGTCTTCAATCGCGGCGGCCGTGGCGGCCACTACTGGTTCACGCACGGCTGGAATCTGCGCGCGATGGGTGCCTGGCTGCCGGCGGCGTTCTTCGGTCTTTCGTTCGTGAATCTGCCGGGGCAATTCGTCGGTCCGCTTGGCTCGCTGGCGGGTGGCCTCGATCTGAGCGTGCCGGTTTCGCTGGCGGTGGGCGGCATGATCTACGTCGTACTGCTGACGATCTTCCCCGAGCCGGATGCCGTGTACGGCCGGGAAGGGCGCCGCTTCGTGCGCGGCGGCGCGCGCGGGCAAACCGCTGGCGCGGTGCGTGAACTGCAACGCAGCCCGGAATACGCCGAGTAAGTCGGCAAGCACCTGGTCGCTTCGCCGGGAGCCGTTGCGCAGAGAGCGGGTAAGATCACGGCTTTGCGCAGCGCGTAAGGAGGCGATCTTGCTTCGTTCACTCGTAAGGGGCGGTGCCGGTGCCCTGCTCTTCGCCGTCGCCATAAGCAGTCCCGCCTTTGCCGCCGAACCTGCCACCGGCAGCGACGCTCAGATACGCGAAGCCGCGCTCGCCTTCATGCGCGAGAACGGTATCCCCGGTCTCGCGATCGGGGTCGCCGTGAACGGCACGGAGCGCTTCTACAACTTCGGCGTCGCATCGAAGGAAACGGGCGAGCCGGTCACGAACGAAACGCTGTTCGAACTCGGCTCGATGAGCAAGACGTTCGCCGCCACCCTGGCCGGATGGGCGCAGGTGAACGGCAAGCTCTCGCTCGATGCGCCGGTGAGCACCTATGTACCCGAGATGCGCGGCACGCCATTCGGCGCGCTCACGCTCGTCAATCTCGGTACGCACACGGGCGGCGGCTTCCCGCTGCAGGTGCCCGATGAAGTCACGAACGACGCGCAGCTGACAGCTTGGCTCAAGGCATGGCGGCCGCGTTATCCGGCTGGCACGCAGCGCACCTACGCGAACCCGAGCATCGGCATGTTCGCGCGCATCGCGGCGCAGCAGCTCGGCATGAGCTACCCGGATGCGGTGGAGACACTGCTCTTTCCGAAGCTCGGGCTCACGCACACGTTCATCCGCGTGCCGGCCGCGGAGCGCGCGGCCTATGCGCAGGGCTACAACAGCAAGAACGCGCCGGTGCGTCTGCATCCCGGCGTGCTAGCCGACGAAGCCTACGGCGTGAAATCGGATACGCGAGACATGCTGCGCTTTCTCGAAGCGAACCTGGGCCAGGTCGAAGTGGAACCGGAGATGCAGCGCGCGCTGGAGGCCACGCATGTGGGCTATTTCCGCACGGGGCCGTTCGTTCAGGACCTCGTATGGGAGCAGTACGCGCAGCCGGTGGGCCTGAACGATCTCGTGAAAGGCAACGCGAACGTGATGGTGCTGGAGGACAACCCGGCCACGGCGTTGATTCCGCCGCTGCCGCCGCAGCCCGACGTGTTGCTCGACAAGACGGGCGCGACCAATGGTTTTGGCGGCTATCTGGCGTTCGAGCCTTCGCGCAAGACTGCCATCGTCATTCTCGCCAACCGCAATCACCCCACCGAGTCGCGCGTGCGGTTCGCCTATCGCGTGCTGGAACGGGTGCAGGGCGTGCCTGCACCTTAGGCCGAATCGCTCGTCGCCCGCGCGGTTCGGCTGGCGGGCGCATTCGTGTTAGCCGCCGGGCTGTCGTGCACAGGCAGCCCGCTCACCGCCGCCGTGAGACCGCGCCCGCCCGGGTTGTTGCGCAGCGTGAACGTCAGGCCATGACGCTGCGCGATGCGCGCCACGATCGAAAGTCCGAGCCCGCTGCCTGTGCCCTGGGCATGATCGCCGCGAAAGAAGCGGTCGACCACGCGCTCGAGATCGGCTTCGGGAATCCCGGGCCCGTTATCGATGACTTCGAAGCCGAGCGTGTCCTGCGAACGCGTGAGCACGAGATCGATCTTGCCGCCTGAGGGCGTGTAGCGGATCGCGTTGTCGAGCAGGTTGTTCAGCAGGGTGTTCAGGCCGTGCGCGTCGGCGTTCACGTTGCAGATGCAATTGGGCGTGATGGGTGGCCGCGACTCGAGGCCGAGGTCGATGCCTTTCTCTTCCGCGAGCAGCGAGAAGTCGCCGATGGCCTGCTCTCCCAGCCTCCGCAGACTGACGACAGTGGCGGGCGTGCTCGCTTGCGCATCTTCGCGCGCAAGCGTGAGCAGTTGCTGCACGAGGCGGATCGTGCGGTTCAGGCGCGTTTGCATGCGCTCGAGCGTACGCGGCTCGCCGTTGAGCGTGCCGTCGTGCAGCGCCGCCTGCCATTGCAGCTTGAGCGCGGCGAGCGGCGAGCGCAGCTCGTGCGCCGCGTCGGCGATGAAGGTGCGCTGCGCCTGCGAAGCCGTATTCAGGCGGTCCAGCAGATCGTTGAGCGCGACGACGAGCGGGCGCAGTTCGACGGGCACCGAGCCGTCGAGGCGCAACGGCTCCAGCTCATGCGCCGAGCGCGAAGCGAGCAGCGCCGACAACGCGCCCACCGGCGCGAGCCCGCGCGTCACCACGAACAGCAGCAGCACGATGGCCACCGGCACGAGCAGTGCGAGCGGCCACAACGTATGCAGCGCGAGATGCAGCGCCAGCCCGTCGCGCACGGAAATGGGCTGCGCCACCTGAACGAAGCGATCCGGTTGCGCGATGCCGTACACGCGCCAATGCACCTCGTCGTGCTCGATCGTGCGAAAGCCCGTGGCCTGGCGCGGCAGCACGGGCGTTTCCTGCGAGCGGTAAACCAGCTTGCCGTCGTGGTCCCAGATCTGGATGAGAATACGGTCGTCGGCGATCTCGTCGAAGCCGGGACCGGACTGCTCGACCTCGCGCGCCATCGCGGCGTTCGCGGGCATGGATTGCGCCACGGCATGCAGCTCGTAATCAAAGAGCTCGCCCGCTTCTTCACGCGCGCTGTGAAAAATGCCGAAGCCGGCCACGATGGAGGCGGCCGCGAATCCGCAGATGAGCCAGCCCAGCAGGCGGCGGCGGATGGAGTTCATTCCGATCTCTTGAGCCGGTAACCTACGCCGCGCACAGTCACGATCTGGTCGGTGCCGATCTTGCGGCGCAAGCTGTGCACGTGCACCTCGATCGCGTTGCTGCCGACTTCCTCGCCCCAGCCGTACATGCGCTCTTCGAGTTCGGCCTTCGTGAAGACGCGCGCGGGCTGCTCGATGAGCACGCGCAGCAGCGCAAATTCGCGCGGCACGAGCGCGACGCTTTCGCCGTCTTTCGTCACCTCGTGCGCGGCGGGGTCGAGCGCGAGGCCGCTGTGCGTGTAGACGGGCTGTTTCTGGCCCGTGCGGCGGCGGAGCATGGCGCGCGTACGGGCGGCCAGTTCGTCGAGATCGAAGGGCTTGATGAGGTAGTCGTCGGCGCCGGCGTCGAGCCCGGCGATGCGGTCCGTCACCGAGTCGCGCGCGGTCAGGATCAGCACGGCCGCTTCGCCGCCCTTACGGCGGTAGCCGTTCAGCACTTCGATCCCGTCCTTCTTCGGCAGCCCGAGGTCGAGCAGCACGAGGTCGTACACGTCGTTGTCGAGCGAAAGCTCCGCTTCCCGCCCGTCGCGCGCCCAGTCGACGGCATGACCCTCGCGGCGCATCGAGTCGAGCACCGTTTCCGCAATCATTTCGTCGTCTTCCACCAGCAACAGGCGCATCGCTCGCTCCCCCAATTTCCAGCCTTACATTGTCGCTCATCCCGGCTTAACCGGTGCTTAAGCGGCACGCTCCCACGGCCAGCACGCCGGGCGCGATATCGCGCAGCGTGGGCTCGGCGCACGCATCGGACATGCCTTGCGGCAGCACGTTGCGCGAGAGCGTGAAGACTTCGTCGAGCGTGAGGACGATGGTGGCGGACATGGCATCCCGTGTGAAAAAACAAACCGGGCCAACGTGGCCCGGTTTCGGCGATTCGAATGAAGATTGGGAGAGAGGCGCGTTGAATGCGTAGCGCTTACAGACCGACGTCCGGCAGGGCGGGGCGCGTGGCGAGCGCCTTCTCGACCACGGCCTTCACATGCGCGAGCGCTTCGCCTTCGAGCGGCAGGCGCGGCGGGCGCGTGACGGCGCTGCCGCGGCCCACCAGTTCCTCGCACAGCTTGATGCATTGCACGAGGTCGGGACGCGCGTCGAGATGCAGTAGCGGCATGAACCAGTGGTAGAGCGCGAGCGCTTCGTCAAAGCGCTTTTGCTTCGCGAGGCGGAACAGCGTTTCGCCTTCCTTCGGGAACACGTTCGACATGCCCGAGACCCAGCCTTGCGCGCCCACGGCCACGCTTTCGACCACTACGTCGTCGAGGCCCGCGAACAGCACGAAGCGATCGCCCACGGCGTTGCGCAGATCGATGAAGCGGCGCGTATCGCCCGACGAATCCTTGAAGCAGACGATATTTTCGCAATCCTGAAGAGCGATCAGGATGTCGGGTGTGACGTCGTTCTTGTAGATCGGCGGATTGTTGTAGACCATCACCGGCACGTCGGTGCTCGACGCCACGGCGCGGAAATGCGCGGCCGTTTCGTGCGGCTTCGAGGAATACACGAGCGCCGGCATGACCATCACGCCGTCCACACCGACGCTCGCCGCTTCCTTCACGGTTTGACGCGCGAACTCGGTGGTGAATTCGGCAATGCCCGCGATTACCGGCACCTTGCCGCCTGCCGCGTCGCGCGCGGCCTCGATCACCGCAATCTTTTCGCTCGTCGCGAGCGAGGTGTTCTCGCCGACGGTGCCGCACACCACGAGGCCCGACACGCCGTCCTTGACGAGATTGCTCACCACCCGGTGCGTGGCGTCGATATCGACCGAGAAGTCCGCCTTGAACTGCGTGCTGACGGCGGGAAACACCCCGCTCCACTGGATAGCGCTCACTGTGACTCACTCCTTGAATGCGTAGCGGCTCGCGCCGGTACCTGTTGAATATGAGTGAAGTATCGCTGTCCAGATCGTTTGACGCTTGAGGCCTTTCGCGCCTCAAAAAGACGAAATCTGCATAGTCCGCCGCTTGCTTCAGCGGCCCAGGGACAACCCTGGGCAAGCTGGCGCGAGGCTCAGGCGGCGGACGCCTGCGCGCTTTCGGGCGTTTGCAGCAGCGCGCGGTACTGGCTGGGCGTGACACCCACCGTGGCCTTGAATTGCCGCGTGAACGCGCTGTGATCGTTATAACCGCACTGCGTGGCGATGTCGGTGATGCTCAGGTCGCTCGCGAGCAGCACCGAGGCCGCATCCAGACGCGTTTTCAGCAGCATCTGGCGGGGCGTGAGGTGAAAGATCTTGTGGAAGTAACGCTCGATCTGCGCCACCGACATGTTGATGAGCTTCGCCAGGTGCGCGAGCTTGAGCGGTTGCGCATAGTTGTCCTGGATGTACTTCGCGGCGACCGCGAGCCGCTGGTAAGCGGGATGCGTGCCTTCGGCGGCCTGCAGGTCGCGCGAAATGCCCGCCACGCCCAGCACGCGGCCGCGCGCGTCGTGCAGCGGGACTTTCGAGGTGAGACACCAGCCCGGCTGCCGGCCCGGATACAGATGCAGTTCGAGCTGGTCGATGAGACTGCTGTCGAGCCGCACCACGGCCCGGTCCTGGGCGGTATAGCTGTGGCCGAAGCGCGAGGGAAAGACCTGCTCGGCCGTCTTGCCGAGCAGCGCGCGTTTCTCCTTGAAACCGCAGCGCGCGGCGAGCGTGGTGTTGGCGATCACGTAGCGCGCCTCGTGATCCTTCACGAAGAACACCACGTCGGGCATGGCGTCGAACAGCGGTTCGAGCATGGTGAAATGCGCGATCATCTGCGCAAACGTGGCGTTTTCGAGGGCGGCGGGCAGGACCGGTTCGGACATCGCGAGGCGCTTGGGGCGGTATCGGCGGAAAATACCATTGTGCCGATTTGCGCACGCGCGCGCATCTGCAACAAAAAGCGGGTGTGGCGCTATTGCGCCGCTTCTACGTGCAGCAAGGTGTCGATGCGCGCGGGCGAGAACGGAGGGCGCTGGCCATTTTGCGGCCAGCCGAAACAGAACGCCGCCGCCTCGCCGCAAATCTTGCCCTGACAGGGACCCATGCCGCAGCGCGTCTGCAGCTTGGCGTCGCGCCACGACGTATGGCGCGCGACGTCGCCATACGCGACGTCTTCGCAACGGCAAAACACAGTGTCGGGCTGCGGCAGCGCCCGCAACGCGGGGGCGAGTTCGAACGCCGCGTGCAGGCGCGTGGCGAAACGGCGGTAACGCTCGCGTTCGGCAAACAGGTGCCGGGCGTTCGCGTGGTCGCCGAGCGCAGCATACGCGGCGATGCGTCCTTCCACCGCCGCGAGTTCCATGCCGCCCACGCCTGTGCATTCGCCGGCCGCGTAAACCGCTTCGGCGGAGGTCTGCTGCCATTCGTTCACGGCGATGGCGGGAGAACCCGCATGGGTTTCGAGGCGGCAACCCAGCGCCGCGCCGATGCCCGTATTCGGCACGAGGCCATAGGCGCATGCGATCCGGTCGCAATCGACCAGCACGTCGTCGTTGCCGCGCCGCACGCGCGCCTGCGTCACGCGCGTCGTGCCGATGGCTTCGGCAACGTACGCATCGCACCAGTAGGGCGTCGCGCGCAGATCGAAGCGCATGCGCAGCGCCTGGGCGAGTTTCGCGGGCGTATGGACGAGGCCTGCCGCAAATCGGCGCACCGCCTGGGGCGGCGCCTGCTCGACGACGGCGGCGATCGTTGCGCCATGCTGGCGCGCGGTGACCGCGGCGGCCCAGAGCAACGGCCCGCTCCCCGCGATGACGATGCGTTCGCCGCGCACGGGCATCCCGCCCTTGATGAGCGCCTGCAAACCTCCCGCGCCTGTGATGCCCGGCAAGGTCCAGCCGGGATAAGGCAGGAAGCGTTCGCGCGCGCCCGAGGCGACGATGAGCTTGCCGTAAGCGAGCGCGAGCGCACGGTCGGGGCTCTCCGCGAGCAGTTGCCGCCCGGGCAGCGCCTGCACGATGCGGGTGGCGCCCAGCAGCGTGACGTTGGTGCGGGCCGCGAGGGCGTCTAGTACGGCGCGTGCGGGACCGGCGGCGCGATGCCCGGGACCCTGACGCCAGATCTGGCCGCCGGGCAGCGCATTGTCGTCGACGATGCCGACGCTTGCGCCCGCCTGTGCGGCGATGCGCGCGGCGTTCAATCCGGCCGGTCCGGCGCCGATGATCAGGATGTCGAACTTCATGGCGCTGCATTCCCGGTGACGACCTTCATGCCCGCGATGCAAACTGTCTGGCAGGCAAGGCGATGCGGCACGCCGTCGATGGTGACGCGGCATTCCTGGCAGATGCCCATTCCGCACAACGGCCCGCGCAGCGCGCCGCTCACCGAGCACCGCGTGACGGGCGCTGCGTGTTCTGCATGCGCGGCAATGGCGATGGCGGCTGCGACCGAGCTGCCCGGCGCGACGCCCACGTTGCGACCGTCGATCGTCAAGGTCGTATTGGCTTCAGGCATGCACGGCCCCCTGGTCAGCGAAGCGCGCGGGCAGATACGGCGTCGCGTCGATCTCGGCGGCGCGTCCGAGCATCTGCGCGGCAATCAGCTTCGCGGTGCCGAGCGCCGTGGTGACGCCGAGGCCCTCGTGCCCGGTGGCGAGCCACGTCGACGGATGGCTGTCGTCATCGGCGAACGCCGCCGCGGGGCCGATCAGCGGCATGCCGTCGCTCGATGCCGGGCGAAAGCCCGTCCATGCGCGGATCGCGTTGAGCGCGGGCAGTTGCGGCAGATAGTCGGCGGCGCGGCGCAGCATGCGCGCGAGAATCGCCGGCTCGACGGCGGGGTCCGTGCTGTCGAACTGGCGCGACGAGCCGATCAGCAATTGACCGGTCGGCCGCGGCTGCACGTTGAACGCCACCGAGGTGCCGCTCGCGTTGTGCGCGCTTTTGATGTAGCCGAGTTCGAGAATCTGATGACGAATCGCGCCGGGATAGCGATCGGTAATGAGGAGGTGTCCCTTCTTCGCCTGGAGCGGCAGGCGCGGTAGCAACTCGAGCGCCGCCAGGCCGTTCGCGATCAATACCGCGCCCGCGCCGACGACCTCGCCATCGGAGAGGTGTACGCCCACGCGGTCGATACGCACGACTTGCGTCTGCGTGCGGCAGGTCAAGCGGCCGCTAACGGGCTGCTCGAGCAGCCATGCGGCTACGGCAGGCGCGTAAACCACGGCGTCGTTGTCGACGATCATGCCGCCCACGAGGCCCTTGCGCAGCCCCGGTTCCGCTTTGCGCAACTGGCGCGCGTCGAGCATCGAACACGCCACGCCCTGGTGTTGCAACGCCTGCTGACGCGTCTGCGCGAGCGCCAGTTCTTCTTCGTCGGCGGCGACCCAGAGCGTGCCGCAGCGCAGGAACGCGTGGCGCTCGTCGAGACGCGGCGCCAGCGCGTGCCACAGCGCGAGCGACCACGCGCTCAGCGCGAATTCGGCGGGCGTGTCGTCCATCACGACGAGGTGGCCCATGCCCGCGGCCGTCACGCCGCCGCCTATGCCGGCGCGCTCGATGACGAGCACGTTCAGGCCCTGCGCCGCGAGTTCATGCGCGCAAGCCGCGCCCACGATGCCCGCGCCGATCACGACGACATCGTGTCGACGGCTCGAACCTTGCATCACGCGGGAATGCCCCACGCGAACGGATCATCGTCGGAGAAAATCAGTTTGGACTCCGCGCTAATATGCGCGCTGCCGCGAATGCTCGGGCGCACATGGCCCGCGGGGAGATCGGGCGTGGTTTCATAGCAGGCTTCGAACACGCTGCCGATGATGCTTTCCTGGCGCCACCGCGCGCCGGGCGCGAGCGTGCCGTCCGCGGCGAGGCACGCGACTTTCGCGCTCGTACCGGTGCCGCACGGCGAACGATCGTAGGCCTTGCCGGGACACAGCACGAAATTGCGGCTGTCGATGCCCGCGATGTCCGAATGCGCGAACAGTTCGATATGGTCGATCAGCGCGCCGTCCGCGCCGGTCATGCCATTCGCTTCGAGCGCCTGGCGCATGGCCCACGTGGCTTCGGTGAGCGCTTCGACGTTGCCCGCTTCGAGCGTCAGGTTGTGATCGGCGACGAGGAAGAACCAGTTGCCGCCCCAGGCGATGTCGCCGTGCACGCGGCCGTAGCCGGGCACGTCGAGCGGCACGGCCTGGCGGTAGCGATACGCGGGCACGTTGCGCACGGTGACGCTGCCGTCGGCGTGCAGTTCGGCTTCGACGTTGCCGACCGGCGTTTCGATGCGATGCACGCCTGGCGCGATGCGCCCGAGATGCGCGAGCGACGCGATGAGGCCGATGGTGCCGTGGCCGCACATGCCGAGAAAACCGACGTTGTTGAAGAAGATCACGCCGGCAGAGCAGGACGGATCATGCGGCTCGCAAAGCAGCGCGCCGACCATCACGTCCGAGCCACGCGGCTCGTTGACGACGCCTGCGCGCACGCGGTCGAAGTCGCGACGGAATACGGCGAGGCGTTCGGCGAGCGGGCCGCGGCCCAACTCGGGGCCGCCGTCGATCACGAGGCGCGTGGGCTCGCCGCCCGTGTGGGAGTCGATAACGGTCAGGGCTTTCATGCCGACAATCGTAGGTCGCGCCATTTTGGCCGTCTTGCTCGAACGACCCATGCGCGGTGACGATTTCGGCATAGTGCGCCGGGCGTGAATGCGCGGCGGTGAGGCGGAACCCTTGCGCGTGCTTTCGTCAGGCTTTCACGAGCGCCAGCTGCTCCAGCTGGCGCACCACTTCGGCGCGCAGGCGCGGCGGCATGTTCTGGTAGCCGAGCAGGTCGGAGATCCACAGGCCGTCCGCCGCGAGCCGGCAGATCATGAGGCGGGCGGCGGCTTCGAGCGGCAGCGGGTCGGGGCGCGTCCACTTGCGCATGGGCGCGGCGTAGCGCTCGCGAATCGCGGGATCGGTCATCATCGCGGCCACCAGCACGCGCAGCACGTTGGTGCTGGCGGCAGGGCTCGTTTCGTCGATGGTGGTGTGCAGGTAGGCGCGCGCGGCGGCGCCGTGTTTCGGCGTGCCTTGCGCCACGCCTTCGTCGATGCGCGTGTGCATCTGCTGCTCGAAGCGCGTTAGCGTCTGCTCGAAGAGGGCATCGAGCAAGCCCTGCTTGTTGGCGAAGTGATACTGCAGCGCGCCTTTGGTCACGCCCGCGCGTTCGGCCACGGCGTCGAGCGTGACGGCGGGCACGCCTTGATCGGTGGCGATATCGGAAGCCGCTTGCAGCAACTGCGCGCGCACCTGAGCCGGGGCTTTCTTGCGGCGCGTGCCGGCGGCAGGCGCCGCGTCCTTGCGTGGGGAACGGGGTTTCGGGGCCGGGGAGGCCGGCGGAGCCGAGGGGGCCGCTGCGTCAGCCGCCTTCGCGCTGCGCCTTGTCGCGCGCGCGGGCGCCTTGACGGAGGAGTCTTTCATGGCGGCGATCATACCATTCAGGCGCTGCTGCTAAACATTCCGTACGGATGGTATGATCCGCCGATGAAAAATTCCAACCCACCTTTTACCGCCTCTGCAGCCGCCGTGGCGGCGCTCGACGCCTCGATCGTTCGCGGCCGCGACGCGCTCGTGCGAGAGCAGGACGCCGATGGCAGCTGGTGCTTCGAGCTCGAATCGGACGCCACGATCACCGCCGAATACATCCTCATGATGCATTTCATGGGCAAGATCGATACGGTGCGCCAGGAGAAGATGGCGCGCTATCTACGCGCGATCCAGCGTTTGCAAACGCACGGCGCATGGGATCTCTACGTGGATGGCGCGCCCGATGTCTCGTGCAGCGTGAAGGCGTACTTCGCGCTGAAGGCGGCAGGGGATTCGGCGAACGCGCCGCACATGGTGCGCGCGCGGGAGACCATTCTGAAGCTCGGCGGCGCGGCAAAGTCCAACGTGTTCACGCGCATTCTGCTCGCCACCTTCGGTCAGGTGCCGTGGCGCGCCACGCCGTTCATGCCGATCGAATTCGTGCTGTTCCCGAAGTGGGTGCCCATTTCGATGTACAAGGTCGCCTACTGGGCGCGCACGACCATGGTGCCGCTGCTCGCGCTCTGTTCGCTGAAGGCGCGCGCGGCCAATCCGCATGACGTATCGATCGCCGAACTGTTCGTCACCCCGCCCGAGAAGGAGCGCGAATACTTTGCGCGCGGCAAGGGCATCCGCCGGTTCTTTCTCGCGGCTGACCGGGCGCTGCGCCATATCGAGCCGCTGCTGCCGCGCGCGCTGCGCCAGCGCGCCATGAAATATGCCGAGGCCTGGTGCGCCGAGCGCATGAACGGCGAGGACGGCATGGGCGGCATCTTTCCGCCCATCGTCTACAGCTACCAGATGATGCAGGTGCTTGGGTATCCGGAGGATCATCCGTTGCGCCGCGATTGCGAGAACGCGCTGGAAAAGCTGCTCGTCGAGCGCCCGGACGGCAGCGTGTATTGCCAGCCATGTCTCTCGCCGGTGTGGGACACGGCCTGGAGCACGATGGCGCTCGAGCAGGCGTGCACAGTCGTGCCCGCCGATCCGGCGTCGGCCGCGATCAGCGACCAGGAACTGCAGCGGTGCATTGCGCGCGCGTACGACTGGCTCGCCGAGCGTCAGGTGGACGACGTGCGCGGCGACTGGATCGAGAACGCGCAGCCCGACACGCCGGTTGGCGGCTGGGCCTTTCAGTACGAGAACCCGTACTATCCCGACATCGACGACACCGCCGTGGTCGCTGCGATGCTCCATCGTCGTGGCCTTGGGCAGGCGCGCAAAACGGGCACCGACCCGTATGCGGCACGCGTCGCGCGCGCGCTCGACTGGATGCGCGGCCTGCAATCGCGCAACGGCGGCTTCGGGGCCTTCGACGCCGATTGCGACCGCCTCTATCTGAACGCGATCCCCTTCGCGGATCACGGCGCCTTGCTCGACCCGCCTACCGAAGACGTATCGGGCCGCGTGCTGCTGTGCTTCGGCGTGACGGGCCGCGAGGAGGACAAGGCGGCGCTTGCGCGCGCGGTCGAATATGTGAAGGCCACCCAGCGAGCCGACGGCAGCTGGTGGGGCCGCTGGGGCACCAACTACATCTACGGCACGTGGAGCGTGCTGGCGGGTCTCGCGCTCGCGGGCGAGGACCCGAAGCAGCCGTACATCGCACGCGCGCTGGCGTGGCTGCGCGCCCGCCAGCACGCCGATGGCGGCTGGGGCGAAACCAACGACAGCTATATCGACCCGCGCCTTGCCGGCACCAATGGCGGCGAAAGCGCGTCGAACTTCACCGCGTGGGCGCTGCTCGCGCAAATGGCGTTCGGTGACTGGGAATCCGAATCGGTGCGGCGCGGCGTGGCGTATCTGCTATCCGTGCAGCAGGAAGATGGATTCTGGTGGCACCGTTCGCACAATGCGCCGGGGTTCCCGCGCATTTACTACCTCAAGTATCACGGGTACACGGCCTATTTCCCGCTGTGGGCGCTGTCGCGCTTCCGGCGGCTGGCGGCCGGTGCGGTCGCGGTGCGGGAAGTGGAAGAAGCTGCGCTCGCAGTCTGAATTCGAAGCGGGGCGCAAGCGCCCCGCGTGGTTCGCTTAGCGTGACTTCGCCAGCGTAATCGTTTCGAACAACTCATAATTGCCGGTCGGCGTTTGATCCGCACCCGGCGCGTGGTAATAGTTCATCGTGATCGTCGTCTTGCCGCCGTGCGCGCCGGGATCGACGTCGAACACCGCAATGCCATAGCCCGTGCCCGTATCGCGCTGCGCCGACCAGATCGCGTCTTCGAGCGCATCCGCCGTGGGGCGCGCGAACGTGCCCGCGGTCGTGCCCGCCACCGGGTGATTGGGCTTCGTGAACACCTGCGCCTGCGGATTGCCGTTGCCGGCATCCACGCCGTACACGTCGAGCGGCGCGCTCGTGCCGCCGCCGCCCAGGATCAGGTGAATCGTGCCGTGGCTCGTGTCGAAGGTGTTGCCCGTGCCCTGAGCGTGCGTGACGGGGCGCGGCTGAAGCGTGTCGACGCTCGCGCCGGTCTTCGCATCGACGCCCGCGTGATGATTGCAGCCGCGCACCGGGTAGCTGCGCTCGTAGTCGTGATCGTGGCCGCACACCACGAGATCCACGCCATAGCGGTCGAAGAGGGGCAGCCACGCTTCGCGTATGCCCTTGTCCGAGCCGTTGCCCGTCTTCGACGAGCTGAGCGCGTCCTGGTGCATCTGCACCACGATCCAGTCGATATCGTCGTCCTCTCTTGCCTGCTTCAAGGTCTGCTCGAGCCAGCGCGTCTGCACGCCGTTGCTGTAGCCGCGCACGTAGAACGACGTGCCCGGCTGAACCGGCGCGTTGCCCGTGCTCGCCGCGGGCACGAGCGGCGACGGGCCGGCCACGAACGCGGCGGCGTCCTGGTAGACCACGTCGTCGGCGTCGAGCGAGACGAACAGCACGTTGCTCACGCGGAAGCTGTACCAGCGGCCCGAAAACTGCGTGCCGTTATGCGGCAGTGTATAGCGCGTGAGGTACGAATTCAGACCCTGCGGGCCGTTGTAGAACTCGATTTCGTGATTGCCGGGGCACGGCATCCACGGACGATTCGCGGACGACGTCTGATTGTTGTTGCCGAAGTCGCGCCACACGTCGGTCTGGTGCGCGGGATTCAGGTTCGCATAGCAGAGGTCGCCATTGAGCAGATGAAAGAGCGGCTGGAAGCGCTCCACGGCCTCGACGGCGAAGCGGCTTTGCAGCGACGACAGCACCCAGCCCGTGTTCGGCGTGGCGAGGTCGCCGTAGCTCGTGAAGCGGAACTTTACGCGCCCGCGCGGCGCCGTGGTGAAGCTCGACGAAAACGGGCTGCTCGCGTGGCTGTCGTTATCGGCGGTGACTTCGTAGCGGTAGGTCGTGGCCGGGTCCAGCCCGCGCAGCCGCGCGTGATACGTGAAGACGACGCCGCCGGTGAGCCCGTCGGTATAGGTGCGTTGAATGGCGTGCACCGTCTCGTGTTTGCCGCGATCGGCGCTGTAGATCACGCGCGGATTCGTGGAGGAGGCGAGCGATGCCCACGAAACGACGACTTCGCGTGTCGGATCTTCGCCCCAGGTGAGGTGGATCTGCTCGGGCGTGCCGTCGGCTGTGGCGGCGTCGGCTTTCGCGCCGCCCGCGAAAGCGCTGGCCGCGCTCGCGAAGCCGGAAGCGCCGGCGAGCTTGAGGAAGCCGCGGCGCGAGACACTGGCGCCGCTTTCGGTGGATGCATTCTCGGGGATGTCTTTATTCGTCATGTCGTCTCGCCTCGGGAGCAGAAGGCGAAGCCTGCGCTGGCGGACTTGCATGACTGACGCGCGCGGGCGCAAGCATCGCAGGGTGAGTGTCTGCGCAACGATGGCGCGCTTGCATGACCTGGCGATGACACTGCCCTTATTTTACGCAGCACGACGGGCCGCGCTTGCATCGCGCGGCCCGCGCTTGGCCGTTAAGCATGGGCGTGGAACTTCAGGCTCATGCCTGCCGCGACGACTGCTTGCGTATTGCTCGGGAAGTTATTGAACCTCAGGTAGTCGGCGTTGAACGCATTGAGCGAGCCACCCCGGGCGGTCTGCGTGGGCTCGGCAACCATCGTGCGCGTGAACACGAGACCCACCTTTGCCTGCCCGATCGTATAGCTGCCGCCCGCGCCAGGCGTCGTTCGTGCTTCGGTCAATCGACGATCTTCTTCGTAACCACGAGTGCGATCACGAGGAATACCACGCACAGCACCACAAAGATAAAGAACAGGATCTTCGCAATCGCGGCCGCGCCGGCCGCAATACCCGTGAAGCCAAACAGGGCCGCGATCACGGCGATCACGGCAAAGAACAGGGCCATTTTTAGCATGATCGGTTTCCTCCTCGCGTGAAGGCGCCGCCACATGGGCCGCGCTGCTTGATGGACTGACAGCGCACCTGCTCAGCAATCGATGTGCCCAGCACCGGGGCACGCAGCCAGGCGCCTAACCGGGCGGGAATGAAAAACGGCCCGGCGTGCGGGGGCACACGCCGGGCCAAAACGGCGCTGTACAGGGGAGCACGGCGCCGTCGAGGTCGAAAAACGAACTTAACGTTCGCGGGACTGCAGGTGCGTTGCGCTTACAGGTAGGAGGTTCCGTCAATATAGGCCTTGCGCCAGCGAACGATCTTCACGCTCTCGAACAGCCCGACATGCGTGAACGGATCCTGCGCGATGAAGCGCTCGGCTTCCTCGCGCGTTTCGAGATCGACGATATAGATGCCGCCGCCTGCGCTGCTCCCGTCGTCGTTGAGCTTCGCGCCGCAGGCCAGCAACAGCGCCTTGTTTTGCGCGAGAAACGCCAGATGTGAATCGCGCTCGCGTGCGCGCACTTCGGCGTGACCGGGCTTGTCGAACGTTTCGATGAGAAAAGGCATGGCGCGTTCCTCTTAATTGGGCACGATGGCCGACGGATGCTGGGCGAGCGGCGTCACGCTGATCTTCAGGAACGGGAAGAGCGGCAGCGCGGTCAGCAGCGTATGGAGTTCGTCGTTCGATTCGACATCGAACACGCTGTAATTCGCATATTCGCCGGCCACGCGCCACAGGTGGCGCCATTTGCCTTCTCGTTGCAGCTTCTGCGAAAACGCTTTTTCCTCGGCCTTGAGGGCGTCGGCGAAGGCGGCGTCGGTGCCGTGCGGAATCTGCACCTGCATGTGCACAAGAAACAGCATGAATAGTCTCCGGTGAGGATGGGGTTCAGAAAGGGGCGCCTATAAGGGAGAGCCAATCAGCCCCAGGCGAGAATCGCAACCGAATACACGATGCCGATCCAGAACATCATGATGACCGTGTAGCCCATGATGTCCTTGAGCTTGAGCTTCGAAAGCGCAAGCGCGGGCAAGATCCAGAACGGCTGCACGAGGTCGTTCCATGCGTTGCCGAGCATCACAGCCGTCGAGGTATGGCCCACGGAGGCGCCGATGGTCTTCGCCGCTTCGATCATGAACGGTCCCTGAATGACCCAGTGGCCGCCGCCCGAAGGCGCGAAGAAGTTGATCACGAACGAACTGATCAAGCCCCAGAACGGCAGCGTGCCCGGCGTCGCGACCTTCACGAACGCTTCGGAAAGCGTATTGACCAGACCCGAAGACGCCATGATCGCCATGATGCCCGCGTAGAACGGGTACTGCAGAATGATGCCGCTGATCGTGCGAATGCCTTCGTTGAGCTTCTCCACATAGCGGATCGGCGTGCCGAGCAGCAGGATGCCGAGGAACAGAATGAAGAAGTTGATCAGGTTCAGGTCGATCGAGCCGCCCTGCACGAAGTGCAGCGCGACATAGCCCATGCCGATCAGGCCGATCACGTAGCTCAGAAGACGGCTGTTGTTCAGGCGGTTGGCGAGCGTGTTGCCTTCGTCGAGATCCACGCCGAGCGCGGCGGCCTTCTGCTGCTTTTCTTCCTGGGCGCGGTCGATTTCCTTGATCGGCTGACCCGGCTTCGGGTGCAGCCATGCGTTCAGCAGCGGCAGCGTGATGAGGGTCACGAGGCTCGTGATGAGCATGGTGGGCGAGAAAATCGTTTCGGAGAGCGGAATGACGCCCATCTGCGCCTCGAGCGGATGCCCCTTCGTGGAGATCAGCACGGGAATGCTGGCGGAAAGCCCGAGGCCGTAGAGCGTAAAGCCGCTATAGGCCGAAGCGATGATGAGCGGGTAGTGCACGCCTTTCACACGCAGCGCGAGCTTGCGCGCGACGATTCCACCCACCACGAGGCCGAAGCCCCAGTTCAGATAGCTGCCGATGCCGCCCACCAGCGTGGCGACGATGATCGCCATGCGCGGATCGTTCACGCGCGCCACCAGGCGGTTCAGAAAGCGGTCGGTGAGCGGCGCGGTCGCGAGCACGTAGCCCATCGCGAGAATTACCGCCATTTGTGTGGTGAACGCGAGCAGCGCCCAGAAGCCCTTGCCCCAGCTCGTGGTGAGCGCCGTGACGGCTTGTCCTTGCACGATCACGGCAAGGGCCATCGTCAGCAGGGTGAGGCCGATCGCGAAGACGAACGGATCGGGCAAATACCGGCGCATCAGCTCGGTAAAGAAAGCGGTGACTTTCTGCATGGAAGTGTCTCTATCTGAAATGTAATAGTTGTCGGGTCTCTTCGGCTCTCGGCGCGTGTTCGATGCGCTTATGAGTCGTCGTGGCTTTGGGTCTTGCGATGGCGGGCGAGATGCATGAGCTGGCGGTCGCGCCAGCCCACGCGCTCGTCCCATTGATCGAGCGGCAATGCCGCGCGTCTCGCCGCCTCGACCTCGGCGACGAGTTCGGGCGTCCACGGGTCGTGCTGGCCGCGCTCGGCGCCCATGCGCGCGTACGAGGGACCCATCTTCTGCGCATGCGAGGCGATGCCGCCGCGCGTGTTCAGATCGACGGTCTCGAACGGGCCGATCACCGACCAGCGCGGGCCGAGGCCTTCACGCATCACGGTGTCGATGTCTTCCACCGACGCGACGCCGTCGCGCACGAGGCAATACGCTTCACGCAGCACGGCGCCTTGCAGGCGGTTGAAGATGAAGCCTTCCACTTCGTGCTTCACGCGCACGGGCTTCATGCCCGCTTCGGCGTAGAGCGCGATCGCGCGCGTGGTCGCCGCTTCGGACGTGAACGGTGCGGGCACGACCTCGATCATGGGTACGAGGTAGGGCGGGTTGCCGGGATGGGCGACGAGGCAGCGCGCGCGACCCGGCAGTGTAGCGTCGACGAATTTCGAAGCCGCGAGAAACGACGAAGCGCTCGCGAGGATCGCTTCGGGCGGCGCGGCGCGGTCGAGCTGCGCGAAGATTTCGCGCTTGAGTTCGGCGCGCTCGGGTGCGCATTCCTGCACGAGATCGGCGTGCGCCACCGCGGCTTCGAGCGTGTCGACGATCGCGACGCGTGTGGCGATTTGCTGTGCGCTTTCGTCGAGCAGCGCGTGTTGCGTAAGAGCGTCGAGGCGCAGCGCAATCTCTTCAGGCGCGGCGGCGCGGCGTGCCGCGTCGGGATCGTAGAGGCGCACGCGCCAGCCGGCCCGCGCAAAGCAGATCGCGAACGCCACGCCGATGCTGCCCGCGCCGACGATGCCGGCGCGGCGCGGTTCGCATGGTTGTGCAGGCGTTTCGAGGGCCGCCATCGTCAGACTCCCGCGACGCCAACGGTCATGCCGCCGCACACGTAGAGCACCTGGCCGGTCACGAAACCGCTGCGCGCGTCGAGCAGATACGAGGCGGCATGCGCGACATCGTCGGGGGTACCTACACGTTTGACCGGCACGGCGTTGATGATCGCTTCGGTGCGCGGCGCGCCGGGCGGGTTGGCGCGGTCGAACAGTTCGGTGCGAATCGGGCCCGGCCCAATGGCGTTCGCGGTCACGCCGAATGCGCCGAGTTCGAGCGCCCACACGCGCGTCATGCCGATCAACGCGGCCTTGGTGGCCGAATAGGCCGTACGCAGCTCTTTACCGAGCGCGGCGCGCGACGACATGTTGACGATGCGCCCGAAGCGCGCCGCCTTCATGCCGGGCAACAGCGCCTGCATGCACTGCTGCGCGCAGCGCACGTTGAGGGCCCATGCGCGTTCGAGTTCTTCGAGCGACTGGTGCTCGGCGTCATTGGGCACGACCACGCCCACGTTGTTGATGAGGCGCGTGATCGGGCCGCCTTCCAGCGCGCGGGCGAGTGCGGCTGCCGTTGCCTCGGTGTCGGAGAGATCGGCGATGATGCCGTCGCCCACGCGGTCGATCACGACGGCTTCGTAGCCATCGGCCGCGCAGCGCGCGGCGCACGCGGCGCCGATGCCGGCGGCGCCGCCGGTAATCAGGACTCTTTCTTTAGCCATGTTTTTCGGGAATGCGGATAAAACAGAGGATAGCGAAGCAGTTCGTCAAACCGTGGCGACCGGCGTGACGGGCGAGCCCATGGCCCCAGGCAGCCGCAGCGGCGGCGCGGTGAGCATGAAGCGCGAGTGCCGGTGCTCGCGCAGCCACAGGGCGAGATCGCGCAAATACCAAAGCTCGCCCAGCGGCAGGCCGAGCTTGAAGAGACAGTGGTGATGCAGCGGCATGAGCGGGTGATCGCCCGGTGTGGCGGGCGCACGCGCGGGGTAGCGTTCGACGGCGTAGTTGTCGGCAGCGAGCGCCGCGATGCCCGAATCGGTGATCCATTGCAGCAGGCGCTCGTCGCGCCCGTCGAGTGCGCTGCAGTGGCTCGACAACACGGCTTCGTCGGGCTGGCGGTTCATTTCGAGCACCATCTCCGCGAAACCGGTGCGCAGCACGAGCATGTCGCCGCGCTCGACTTCCACGCCGTCGGCCTCGATCACGCGCATCAGGTCGTCGTAGCCCACGGTGCGAAACTCGCGGCCAAAATGCGCGGCGAAATCGATCAGCACGCCGCGCCCTTGCATGCCCTTCACGGCAAGATGCTCGATGCCGAGCACATCGGCATGGCTATGCTCTCCCCCGCACGCGTGAGGCGCGAAGTTGTCTTCCGCGCGATATTCCATCGGGCCGACCACGTCCACGTTCGCGCGAAAGCCGTTGTAGTAGACGCTTTCGGCCACGCCGTCGCCGTTGGCGTCGAAGCGTGCGCCCACGTGCGCGAGCGAATCCCACTGCGTGGAGTATTGAAGCGAGAGCAGCACCTGGTCGTCGCTCACCACGTCGGTCGCGCCCGCAACGTTCCGCGCGAACGGGAAGTTCACGTAGGGCACGCCGTCGCGGAAGGTAGGGCGCAGCACCGGCGGATGGCGGCGCACGTTGAGCTTGCTGTCGCCGGGAAAGTCGAGCGGCAGTGAAAGGGTGAACGTGAGGCCCGCGCGAATTTCCTGCGCGCCCTTGAGCACCTGCTCGGCGCCGATGAGGTTGGGGCGCCCCAATTGATCGTCGGGACCGAAGTCGCCCCAGTTCGAGCCTTGCGGCCGGTTCTTCCAACGCATGCTTGACCCTCCACTTCAGGAATTTCGCGCTTCGCGCATCGCTGCAGTCAGTGCCCGAGACGTTTAACGTGCCTCAGGCTGCGAGCAGAGTTGGCGGGATTTGCGCGTACACCTCGAGCAACGCCTTCACGGCGTTCTGCTCGTTCTTGAGAAGGCGCGCCTTGGGCGCGCCGATGACGAGCGCAAACGCCTCGCCATGGATCAGGAAACCGCGCGCGAGGCCGGCTACGTCCTCCACGCTCTCGCCCGTCGAGCGATGCCAGCCGTCCGTCACGCCCTGCTCGACATCGCGCTCGAACGCGCCGCGCTCGATCACCGCGCCGTTGGCCGAGTGCAGCTGCGGCTCGCAACTGTCGAGCAGTTTGCGGCGCGCGGCCGGAGCGAGCGCGCCGAGCAGCGCCTTGCCCGCGGCGCTCGCAATGGTCATGAAGCCGCCCGGCTCGTCGCTGTAGCGGATCTTCTGGCGCGACTCCATCACGTCGAGATAGACCACGCGGTTGCCCGCAAGCGTGGCGAGCGCGGCGGTTTCGCCGGTTGCGTCGCGCAACGCCGAAAGCAGCGGCTGGAACATCAGCGTGAGCGGGTCCTCGCTGCAGATGTCGCGCGCCACATGCAGAAGACGCTGCGTGGGGTAGTAGCCCGCCTTCACGCCCGGCGCGTACAGATAGCCTTTGGCCACCATCGTCTGCAACAGCGCGTGGCAGCTCGACAGCGGGATCTCGGTTCGACGCGCAATCTCGCTGTAGATCATCGGTTGCCGGACTTCGGCAAAGAGGTTGATCACGTCGAAGACGCGCACTGCAGTTTTCACATCCATGAGAGCATTATCGACATACCGATAACCAGCTGACAATACGATTACGGGTAAACACCTAAATCGGCGCGTCGATCAAGTCCGCGCCCCCGTTTGCGTTCGAGCACTTGCCGCTTCGCGTTTTGTAACGTATCGTTTTGATACGTTACGATTCGAGCTATTAGGAGGCAACGTGCATTCACGCTTCGACCGTTTCAAGGCGACACCGCTCGCCAGCCAGCTGGAAGCCTTGATCGACGCGCCTGGGCGCTATGTGGAGTACGCAGTACTCTCACGCGTCGGCGTGGCGGCGATTGCCGCCGTGGCCGAGGAAATCGCGCAGAAGTTTCCGGAAATCGGCGAAGACACCACGGCGCGCCAATACTGCGGCGCGCTGGTTGCCGAGGTGATGCGCCGCCACGGCCACGAAGTCGCTCAGGCGCGGGGCCGCGTGAGCGGGGCGCTTTTCAGCTATGGTGCGGTGTTCAGCGCGCAGCCGGTGGTCCTGCCGTTCGAAGCGGTGATCGAAGCGCTCGCAACCATGCCGGAGCGCTTCGCGGCACTCGTCAAGCGCGTGCCTATGGATCTATGGGCGCGCCGGCCAGGCGGCACGGGCTTCTCGTTGCTCGAGCACGCGTGCCATTTGCGCGATCTCGACGCCGTATTCGCCGAACGATTCAGTGTCGTGCGCAAGGCTCAACTGCCGGAAATCGCATCGGTGAACGGCATGGTGCTCGCGGAAGAACGCGAATACCTGAAGCAGGATCTCGTCGCCGCAATGGGCGAATTCAGCGAAGGGCGGCGCCGTCTTTGCGCCTCGCTCAAACGCCTCACGCCCGAGCAGCGCTTGCGCTGCGGGCTGCGCGACGGCGTCCGGCGCATGACGTTGGAAGAACTCGTGCGTGAACTGCTCGACCACGACCGTACGCACGGGCTGGAGCTGGAAGAGCTGGAAAGCGAGCTGCAGGAAGCGGCTTAACCCCGCGCCTTTTCGGCCTCCTGGTACAGCTCGCGCAGCGACTGCCCGAAGGTGGCGTCGACGTCGCGCAGCACGCCCGCGCGCGTGAACATCGCAACCGGCGGCAGCGTCCAGTCGAGCGTGTACGGCACGATCGCCACGCCCGCGAAGTGCACGAGTTCCTCGGCGATATCGGCGGGCACGATCGACACGGCGTTCTCGTTCGTGCTGATCATCTCGCCGATCAGCCGCGACGTGTAGCTCTCCACGATCGGCACGGGCGGCGCCACGCCCGCATGCAGGAAGAGGTCGGAAATCTGCTCGCGGATGGGCGTGTGCGGCGCGCCCAGGATCCAGTCCAGTTCGACAAGTTTTTCCCAGTCGAGCTTGCCGCGCGCGAGCCGCGCCGCGAGCCGGCGGCTGGCGATGAGCCGCGGCTTTTGCTGATGCAGCACCTCGAAGCGCAACTGCGAGACGTCGACCGCCGAAGACGCGCGCCCGATCACGATATCGAGCGTATGGTCGCGCAGTTGCGGCAGGAGTGCGTCGCTCGTGCCTTCATGAATCGTCATGGTGACGCGTTGCGGCAGCCGCGACTGCGTGAGGCGAATGGCGGCGGCGAGCGTGCGCCCCGAGATGAACGGAATCACGCCCACGTGCACGCGCGTGGCGTGGCCGGCCACCACGGCTTCGATGTCGCGCGCGAGGTGGTCCAGGTCGTGCAGCATGGCCTGGGCACGTGCGAGCACCACATTGCCGAGCGCTGTAGGCGTCATGCCGCGCGGCGTGCGGTCGAAGAGCGGCGCGCCGAACATGCTCTCCATTTCAGCCAGCGCGTTGGTGACGGCGGGCTGGCTCGTCGCCATGTGTTCCGCCACGCGCGTGAGCGAGCCGTGCTGGCGGATCTGCAGGAGCAGGACCAGATGGCGCATTTTCAGGCGCGTATTCAACCGCCTCGTCACGTCGTCAATGCTGAAAGACACGATTCCCCAGGGTATTACCAAAAAATGATGGCCCCATACTAAATCAAAATGAGCAGGTTATGAGGTCTCTCTAGAATCGCCTCATTCGAACATGACCGCCGCGCCTTCCGTGCGTGCGGCACACCATCAGAGTGAGGAACATGAACAAGACCGATCGTCAGGCCGCCCTCGAATATCACGAATTCCCCACCCCGGGCAAGATTTCGGTGACGGCCAGCAAGCCGCTCGTCACCCAGCGCGACCTCGCGCTCGCCTATACGCCGGGTGTGGCCGTGGCCTGCGAGGAGATCGTCGACAATCCGCAGAACTCGTTCCGCTACACGGCGCGCGGCAATCTGGTGGGCGTGATCACGAACGGCACGGCCGTCCTCGGCCTCGGCAACATCGGCGCGCTGGCCTCGAAGCCGGTCATGGAAGGCAAGGCGGTGCTCTTCAAGAAGTTCGCCGGCATCGACGTGTTCGACATCGAAATCACCGAAAGCGATCCGGACAAGCTCGTGGACATCATCGCGAGCCTCGAAGCCACCTTCGGCGGCATCAATCTGGAAGACATCAAGGCCCCCGACTGCTTCACGGTCGAGCGCAAACTGCGCGAGCGCATGAAGATTCCGGTCTTCCACGACGATCAGCACGGCACCGCCATCACCGTTTCGGCCGCGTTCATGAACGGCCTGAAAGTGATCGGCAAGGACATTTCGAAGGTCAAGGTCGTGACATCGGGCGCGGGCGCGGCGGCGCTGGCCTGTCTGGATCTCATGGTGGATCTGGGCCTGCCGCTCAAGAACATCTGGGTGACCGACATCGACGGCGTGGTCTACCAGGGCCGCACGACGCTCATGGACCCGGACAAGGAACGCTTCGCGCAGGACACATCGGCGCGCTCGCTGTCCGACGTGATCGAAGGCGCGGACGTGTTCCTCGGCCTGTCGGCCGGCGGCGTGCTCAAGGCCGAAATGGTCAAGAAGATGGCGGACCAGCCGCTGATTCTCGCGCTTGCCAACCCCACGCCGGAAATCTTCCCCGAGGTCGCGCTCGAAGCGCGCCCGGACGCGGTGATCGCCACGGGCCGTTCGGACTTCCCGAACCAGGTCAACAACGTGCTGTGCTTCCCGTACATCTTCCGCGGCGCACTCGATGTCGGTGCAACGACCATCACGCGTAACATGGAAATCGCGGCGGTGCACGCGATCGCCAAGCTCGCGGAAGAAGAGCTGAACGATTCGGTGGCGGCCGCATACGGCGCCTATGACCTGCGCTTCGGCCCGAAGTACCTGATTCCGAAGCCGTTCGACTCGCGTCTGATCGTGCGTATCGCGCCGGCCGTTGCGAAGGCGGCGATGGAAGACGGCGTGGCCACGCGTCCGATCGACGACTTCGCCGCCTACACGAACGAGCTTCAGCAGTTCGTGTATCACTCGGGCGCGTTCATGAAGCCGATTTTCGCGGCCGCGAAGCAGTTCGTGCGTGATGGCGGCAAGTCGCGCATCGTGTTCGCCGAAGGCGAGGAGGAGCGCGTGCTGCGCGCGGTGCAGGTGATCGTCGACGAGAAGCTTGCGCGTCCGATCCTGATCGGCCGTCCGGAAGTGCTGCTCGCCCGCATCGAGAAGTTCGGCCTGCGGCTGAAGCTCGGCGAAGACGTGGAAGTCACGAACCCCGAGTACGACGAGCGCTTCCACCAGTACTGGACGACCTATTGGGAACTGCGTTGCCGCGACGGCATTTCGAAGGAGATGGCGCGCGTGGAAATGCGCCGCCGCCTCACGCTGATCGGCGCGATGATGGTGCGCCTGGGCGACGCGGACGGCATGGTGTGCGGCACGGTGGGCGCGTATCACGACCACCTGCGCTTCGTCGACGAGGTGATCGGCAAGCAGCGCAACGCGAATACGTACGCGGCGATGAACATCCTGCTGCTCGACAAGCGCACGGTCGCGATCGTCGACACGCACGTCAACGACAACCCGAACGCCGAGCAGATCGCCGAATTCACGCTGGCCGCGGCACGCCAGATGGAATGGCTGAACCTGCAACCGAAGGTCGCGCTGCTCTCGCGTTCGAACTTCGGCTCGGGCAGCTCGGCTTCGGGCACGAAGATGCGCGAAGTGCTCAAGCTGGTGACGGAAAAAAATCCCGACCTGGAAATCGACGGGGAAATGCACGGCGACTGCGCGCTGGACGAAGCCCTGCGCCTGCGCATCCTGCCGCATTCGAAGCTCAAGGGCGCGGCGAACCTGCTCGTGTGCCCGAACGTGGACTCGGGCAACATCGCCTACAACCTGCTCAAGACGGGTGCGGGCAGCAACGTGGCGGTCGGCCCGTTCCTGCTGGGCGTGAATGCGCCGGTGAACGTGCTGACGTCGAGCTCGACGGTGCGACGCATCATCAACATGGCCGCTTTGACCGTGTTGCAGGCGAACCGCGACTAAACGCAGGCACAGGACGCACACAGTGCGTCCCGATGAAAAACGCGCGATGGCTTCCAGCTGTCGCGCGTTTTTTTGCTTTGGCAGGTCAGGGCGCCGTTGCGGCGAGCTGTTCGTCGATCAGGCGGCAGGCCGCGCTGTAGCCGCCCATCAAGGCGTCGATATCGGAGTGGAAGGGCAGCCCGGCGGCGTTGTCGATTCTCAGGGGCGAGGGGACGGCGCGCTCGTCGATTGCCGCGATGCTCACCACCGCTGCATAGCGAGGCCGTTCGATTTCCAGGCGCTCGAGCGGGAGCGTGCCATTTGCTTCGACGCCAACGCGGATTGCGTAGCCGCGATATTCATAAGTGCGATTCATGACTGCATTGCCGTGCGGATTACAACCTGCAAGGGTACGGCGCGCGAGCTTAAGTCAACCTTAGGTAAGCACTGAATGAACTGGAAGAGACCTTTCTGCGCTGCGCATCAATCGAGGCAAGACGAAAGGCGCTGAAAGGCGTTGGTCGGTAAGGTGCATAAACAATTATCGTCCGACAATAAAAGCGTAATCGCAGGCGCCTCTCCTTAAGGTTCTCATCAGCCTGGAGCAGGCACGATCCCTTCATGCTGCCCAGCTTCGCGCGTTGCCATGCGCCTGACATTCGCGAGGCGTAGGGTATAACCAGCCAGACTCGATATCGTTGTCCGCGCAACTTTCTGGAGTGCAGCCCCATGAAGCCGCCGGCCGATCGCCTGCACGCCTACCTGTTCGTCGCTTCGCTTTCGGCGATCCTCATTCAGGTCGCCGTGTTCATTTCCATTCTTCTGCTGCACGTGCCGGAACGCGCCTTCGAATCGTCGCCGTTTCGCGTGGCCGTGGTCGCCGCAATCGGCGGCGTGCTGCTCGTCGTGCGCAGGCAGGCGCGGCGCGCCACGCGCGAGGCCGAGTCCCGCAACCGCAGTCAGGCGAAGCGGCGTGCCACGCGCGCGGCGTGCGCCTCGAAGCGCGCGGCACGCGCGCCGCTGCGGGCGCGCCATCTCCGCAATGCCATGACGGCGGCTGCGCCCCGCTCGAGCGCACGTTGAGTCGCGAGGCGCGCGCTCGCCTCAGCCGTCCACCGGCGGGGCGGGCATCTCCAGATTGAGCTGGTAAAACGCGGCGTCGAGCCAGCGTCCGAACTTGAATCCCGCTTCCTTGATCGTGCCCGAGTGCGTGAAGCCCAGCTTGACGTGCAGCGCGATGCTGCCGGCATTGGCGGCGTCGATGCAGCCGACGATCACGTGAATCTGTTCCTCACGGGCGCGGCGGATCAACTCGAGCAGCAGGCGTTCGCCGAGGCCGCGGCCGCGCTGGTCGCGGTGCACGTAGACGCTGTGCTCGACCGTGTACTTGTTGGCGGGAAACGCGCGAAACGTGCCCCAGCTCGCGAAGCCGAGCAGCGTGCCGGCCTCGTCTACGGCGCCCACCACCGGAAAACCGTTCGCGCGCTTGGTGCCGAACCACGTGACCATGGCCTCGGGCGGACGCGGCTTGTAGTCGTAGAGCGCGGTCGAATTGACGATCGCGTCGTTGAGGATCTCGAGAATCGCCGACGCGTGGTCCGTTTCGTTGCAATCGATGAAGCGCACGCCATCGCTGCGTGAGTTCGAATTCATGGGGAATCCTCTTTAAATGAAAAGGCTGGAAGATCGAGGCGAATGACGCGGGTTCAGAGTCCGCTCGCATCGCAAATCGCGACGACGTAACGCGCGGCCTGCGAACCGGGATTGCTGAAGATGAGCGGCTGATCGAGCCGCATGGCGAGGCAATCGCCTGCATGAAGCGCATGCCGTTCGGTGCCCAGTTCCACGTCGATCCGTCCTTCCATCACCCAGACCTGCTGGTGAATCACAGTCTCGCGGCTGCCCGTTTCGTAGGCTACGCGCGCGCCGGCCGGGAAATCCACTTCGACCAGCTGGATCGGCGAAGGCCAGTTGGGCGGCGACACGCTCCGGCGCGTATAGCCCGATTGCGGGTCGCGCCACTGTACCTGCTGCGCACGGCGTACCAGCGGCTCGGCGGGCGTGCTCTCGCCGCTGGCGCCGAACAGGCTCGCCATCGAGACCGACAGCCCCGCCGCGAGCTTTTCGAGCACTACGGCCGTGGGGCTGGCGGCGCCGCGCTCGATCATCGAGATCATCGAACGGCTCACGCCGCTGCGCGCGGCCAGCGCGTCGAGCGTGAGGCCGCGCGTGGCGCGCAGGTCGCGCACGCAGCGGGCAATGCGCTCGTTGATGCCGGCGTCGGTCGGGGTATCCATGGGGTTCGTTTCCAAGATGATGGAGTCATTATCCAGTAAATTGGAAATTGCGGTCAATAAAAAAGCGTGCGGCCCGGCATCAGGGCCACACGCTCGACGAGCGTTAAGCCTTTTCCGGCAGGAACCAGTTCATCACGAGCGCGCAAATGCCGCCCGTTGCGACGCCCGACTCCAGCACGTTCTTGAGCGCATGCGGGAGGCTGGTCAGAATCTCCGGCACCTGCGAGACGCCCAGGCCCAGTGCCAGCGACACGGCGATGATGAGCAGCGCGCGGCGGTCGAGGCGCGTGCCCGCGAGGATGTTGATGCCCGAAGCGGCCACCGCGCCGAACATCACCATGGCTGCGCCGCCCAGCACGGGTTCGGGTACGGCCTGCAGCAAGCCGGCCACGGGCGGGAAGAGGCCCAGCACGACGAGCATGCCCGCGATCCAGAGGCCAACGTGGCGGCTGGCAATGCCGGTGAGCTGGATGACGCCGTTGTTCTGCGCGAACACGGAGCTGGGAAACGTGTTGAAGAAGCCCGCGAGCAGCGAGTTGAAGCCGTTCACGAGTACGCCGCCCTTGATGCGCCGCATCCACACCGGGCCTTCCACCGGCTCCTTCGACACCTTGCTGGTGGCGGTGACGTCGCCGATCGCTTCGAGCGAGGTCACGAGGTAGATGATCAGCATCGGCACGAAGAGCGACCACGAGAAGCCCAGGCCGAAATGCAGCGGGGTCGGAATCTGGAACAGCGCGGCTTCGCGCGCGCCGGTGAAGTCGAGCCGACCCATTGCGCCCGCAACGATATAGCCGATGGCGAGTGCGATGACGAGCGCCGTGCTGCGCACCCAGACGACGGGCACGCGGTTGAGCACGATGATGGTGCCGAGCACGAGGCCCGAGAGCGTGAGGTTCTGGACGCTCGCGAAGTTGCCTTTGGCGATGGCGCCATAGCCGCCGCCCATGCTGATGAGGCCGACCTTGATGAGCGTGAGGCCGATCAGCAGCACGACGATGCCGGTGACGAGCGGGGTGATGAGCCGCTTGACGAAGGGCAGGATGCGCGACACGGCCATTTCGACGAACGAGCCCGCAATGACGACGCCGAAGATGGCGGCCATCACGGATTCGACGGGCGTGCCCTGCTTGACCATCAGGCTGCCGCCCGCGATGAGCGGTCCGACGAAGTTGAAGCTCGTGCCCTGCACGATGAGCAGGCCTGCGCCGAGCGGCCCGACGCGCTTGCATTGCAGGAACGTGGCGATGCCGGAGATCACCAGCGACATCGAGACGATCAGCGTGGTGTCGCGGCTGGAGACGCCCAGCGCCTGGCAGATCAGGAGCCCTGGCGTCACGATCGGCACGAGGATCGCGAGCAGATGCTGGAGCGCGGCCACGAAGGCGATGGTGGGCGCGGGGCGGTCGTTGGGGCCGTAGACGAGGTCGTGGGTGAGTTCGGTGTCGTTCGCTTCGCGGGCAGCGGCGGGCGAGGTCGATGGAGCGGAGTGCATCGGGCGCGGCGGGGGAATAGAGAAAGCGCAGCATTTTAACGGAAGCTTCGGGGCAACCCTGGGCGCGCCTGCTTCAGGGCGCGCCCGCGTCCCGCTACTTGCCGTTGCGCGCCCGCGCCTGCTCGGCGTGCGCCTTGTAGTCATAGGTCGGATAAAACTCCGTGTGGTAGCCGCCCCATGCGGTTTCCTCGATCGCGCGGTTCACCTCGCGCAGCCGGTCGGCGGGCACCCGCAGCGTCACGACCTGGCCGATCCCCATCATCACGTACCACGAGACCACTTCGATGCCGGGCGGCGGGAAGGCCTTGTAGAAGCCCTGTTCCGCGAGTTGCTGATTGATCTTCGGCAGCGGCTTCGACTCGTCGTGCTTCAGGAAGATCGTCAGGAGGAAGGTGCCGTCGCCGGCTGGCGTGGCGGAGGCGGCGGGCGCAGCCGGAGGCGTCGCGCCGGGGTTCGTTTGCGCGGCGGCGGGAAGCGGGTTCAGCAGCGGGGCCCACAGCGGGGCCAGCATGGCGGCCACGGCGGCGCCTGCTATCCATTTGCGTACGGCATGCATCGGCTTTCTCCTGATTCGGGTGGGCAAGCCCTTACAATAGGTCGGTCCTCACTTGCATGCCAAACGAGCCAATGACACGAGATCCTCGCCTCACCCTGAACGCGCGCCAGCAGGCAATGCTCGAATGGGTGCAACGCGACGGCTTCGTCACGGTCGACGATCTCGCCTCGCATTTCGACGTCACGCCGCAAACCATTCGCCGCGACGTGAACTGGCTCGCCGACATGAATCTGCTGCGCCGCTATCACGGCGGCGCGAGCCTGCCCACGAGTGCGGAGAACGTCTCGTACAGTGCACGGCAGCACATGTTCCACGAGGAGAAGCGCCGCATCGCGGCCCTGGCGGCCCAGCACATTCCCGATCAGGCCTCGCTCTTCATCAACCTCGGCACCACGACCGAGGAAGTCGCGCGCGCGCTCAATCATCATCAGGGACTGCGCGTCGTCACGAACAACCTCAACGTGGCGAGCGTGATGAGCGGCTACCCCGACTGCGAAGTGATGATCACGGGCGGCGTCGTGCGGCCCTGGGACAAAGGCATCGTCGGCGAGCACACCATCGACTTCATCCGCCAGTTCAAGGTGGATTACGCGATCATCGGCACCTCGGCCATCGAGACCGACGGCACGCTGCGCGACTTCGACACGCGCGAAGTCCGCGTGGCGCAGGCCATCATCGAGCATGCGCGCACGGTCTACCTCGTGGCCGACCATTCGAAGGTCGGCCGCCCGGCGCTCGTGCGCCAGGGGCACCTGAGCCAGATTCACGCGCTCTTCACCGACCAGCCGCTGCCCGAGGAAATGAACGAGGCGGTGCTCGCCGCGGGCACGCAGGTTCACGTCGCCGCATAAGCCGCGGGATTTTCGTACGCGCTTTTTCCGGGCGCGTCGTCTGTGCGTCTTCTCCATTTCCGATCTGCCATCCAACGCGCTTCGCGAGCGGGCGGGGTGCTGCCCATCGGGCGCGCAAGGCCCCGTTTTCATTCGCGCCCGACGAACGTTCGATAATGTCCGATGTATGTTCGTTTACGCACTGCTTTCGGTCAAAAGCCCGAAAATCGAACCTTTACTTTTTCGTTCATGTTCGATAAATTTCGAATTCGAACATTTCGAGGTTCGTTTTTCTTTCAGGGACACAGCAGGGTGACTCAACAGAACCGGTACGATCTGCTCGTCGTGGGCGGCGGGATCAACGGCGCGGGCATCGCGCGCGACGCGGCCGGCCGCGGGTTGTCGGTGCTCCTTTGCGAGCAGGACGATCTCGCCTCGCATACCTCGTCGTGCAGCACCAAGCTGATTCACGGTGGGCTGCGCTATCTCGAGTACAGGGAATTCGGGCTCGTGCGCAAGGCGCTGCAGGAGCGCGAAACGCTGCTGCGCGCGGCGCCCCACATCATGTGGCCGCTGCGTTTCGTCATGCCGCACATGCCGAATCTGCGTCCCGCCTGGCTCATTCGCATGGGCCTGTTTCTCTACGACCATCTTGCGAAGCGGGAATTGCTGCCGGGCTCGCGCGGCATCGACATGCGCCGCCATGCGGCGGGTGAGCCGCTCATCGACTCGATCCAGCGCGGCTTCGTGTATTCGGACGGCTGGGTCGACGACGCGCGCCTCGTCGTGCTCAACGCGCTCGACGCGCAGGAGCGCGGCGCGCAAATCCTCACGCGCACGAAGCTCGTATCCGCCGTGCGCACGAACGCCACGAACGGCGCGCAAAGCGAATGGCAGGCGCTCCTGCGCCGCCCGGACGGCAGCACCTTCGACGTGCGCGCTCGCGCCATCGCCAACGCGGCCGGGCCGTGGGTGGGCGAGGTGCTCCACGGTGCGCTCGGGCGCGGCGCGCAGCACAGCGTGCGGCTCGTGAAGGGCAGTCATATCGTCACGAAGCGCCTGTTCGAGCACGACCACGCGTACATCTTCCAGAACCCGGACAAGCGCATCATCTTCGCGATTCCGTACGAGCACGACTTCACGCTCATCGGCACGACCGACGTGGAGTATCACCACGACCCCGCGAAGGTCTCGATCGACGGCGACGAAACGCGCTACCTGTGCGAGTCGATCAACCGTTATTTCAAGCGCAAGATCTCGCCGACCGACGTGCGATGGACCTACTCGGGCGTGCGTCCGCTGCTCGAGGAAGAGGGCGCGGAGAATGCGTCCGCCGTCACGCGCGACTACAAGCTCGAACTCGACGAAACCGCCGGCGCGCCGCTGCTTTCGGTGTTCGGCGGCAAGATCACGACCTTCCGCAAGCTCGCGGAAGAGGCATCGGACATGCTGTGCCGCGTGCTCGGCCACGCCGCGCCTTCGTGGACGGCCGGCGCGCCGCTGCCCGGCGGCGATATCGCGAACGCGCGTTTCGAGCCCTTTGCGCAGGACTTCGCGAGACGCCATGCGTGGCTGCCTGCACCGCTTGCGCGCCGCTACGCACGCGCATACGGCACGCGCGCCGAGCGGCTGCTCGACAACGCGCAATCGCTCGCGGGCCTCGGCTGCGAAGTCGCGCCGGGCATCTTCGAGGCCGAATTGCGCTACCTGCGCAACGCCGAATGGGCCACGCGCGCGGAAGACGTGTTGTGGCGCCGCTCGAAGCTGGGCCTGCATGTCGCGCCGGGCACGCTCAACGGCGTGGCCGCCGCAATCGATCACTGGTTTGCCGCAACAAGCGCGACGGCGACCGCGCAGCACTGAAGTTCGCCGGCATCACGCAAGGTAGGTCACGTACCCCCCACGCGCCGTCCCCGCGGTGCGTCATCACAACTAGTACAGACGGAGATGAGAGACATGCAGGAACAGTACATTCTTGCGCTCGACCAGGGCACCACGAGTTCGCGCGCCATGCTTTTCGACCGCCAGGGCAACATCGTTTCGGTTGCCCAGAAAGAGTTCGAACAGATTTATCCGCAGCCGGGCTGGGTCGAGCACGATCCGCAGGAAATCTGGTCGACCCAGGCGGGCGTCGCCGCCGAGGCCGTGACGCGCGCCGGCATGAACGGCACCAACATCGCCGCGATCGGCATTACGAACCAGCGCGAGACGACGATCGTCTGGGATCGGGAGACGGGCCATCCCGTCTATAACGCCATCGTTTGGCAGGACCGCCGCACGGCCGACTTCTGCGACTCGCTCAAGGCGCGCGGCCTCGAAGAGAAAGTGCGCGCGAAAACGGGTCTGCCGATCGATTCGTACTTCTCGGCAACCAAGATTCGCTGGATTCTCGACAACGTGCCCGGCGCACGCGAAAAAGCGCGTCAAGGCAAGCTCGCGTTCGGCACCGTGGACAGCTGGCTCGTGTGGAACTTCACGAAGCACGAACTGCACGTGACCGACGTGACGAATGCGTCGCGCACCATGCTCTTCAATATTCACACGCGCCAATGGGACGACGAGTTGCTCGACGCGCTCGAAATTCCACGCAGCATGCTGCCCGAAGTCCGTTCGTCATCCGAAGTATATGGTCCGACCAAGACCACGGTGTTCGCCTCGAAGATTCCGCTGGCCGGCATCGCGGGCGACCAGCAGGCCGCGATGTTCGGCCAGATGTGCACGAGCACGGGCATGGTGAAGAACACCTACGGCACGGGCTGCTTCCTGATGATGAACACGGGCACGAAGCCCATCGAGTCGAAGAACAACCTCGTTACGACGATCGCGTGGCAGATCGGCGACGAAGTCAACTATGCGCTCGAAGGCAGCATCTTCATCGCGGGCGCGGTGGTGCAGTGGCTGCGCGACGGTATGGGCATCATCAAGAGCGCGTCGGAAATCGAAGCGCTCGCCGCAAGCGTCCCGCATACGGACGGCGTGTACCTCGTGCCGGCGTTCGCGGGCCTCGGCGCACCGCACTGGAACGCGCACGCACGCGGCACGCTGTTCGGCGTGACGCGCGGCACGACCTCGGCGCATCTCGCGCGCGCGGCGCTCGATTCGATCGCGTACCAGTCGCTCGACGTGCTGGCGGCCATGGAAGCGGATTCGGGCATCAGCGTGGGCGAGCTGCGCGTGGACGGCGGCGCGAGCGCGAACAACCTGCTCATGCAGTTCCAGGCGGATCTGCTCGGCGTGGATGCGGTGCGCCCGAAGATCACCGAAACCACGGCGCTCGGCGCGGCCTACCTTGCAGGCCTCGCAACCGGCTACTGGCAGAACGTGGGCGAACTGCAGAGCCAGTGGAAGCTCGACCGCCGTTTCGCGCCGTCGATGCAGGGCGCGCAGGTCGACGCCTGTCGCGCAGGCTGGCAGCGTGCGGTGCGCGCGGCCAAGGCCTGGGCGGACGACTCGCACTGAGCCGCGAGTCAGCTTTAGAACATACAAGCATAACTAATTAACATAACCCGCAGCGGGATCGCATGCGCTTCGTGCGCATGCACCGCGCGGGCAGAGAGAGACTACGACAATCATGTCACCCTATATTGCGGAATTCATCGGCACGGCCATTCTCGTGCTGCTCGGTAACGGCGCCGTTGCGAACGTGCTGCTGGCAAAAACGAAGGGCAAGGGCGCCGACCTCATCGTCATCGTGATGGGCTGGGCCATGGCCGTGTTCGTGGCGGTCTACGTGACTGCCTCGTTCAGCGGCGCGCACCTCAACCCGATCGTCACGATCAGCCTGGCGCTCGCGGGCAAGTTCGCGTGGTCGAAGGTCGGCGGTTATATCGCGGCGCAGATGCTCGGCGGCATGGCGGGCGCGCTGCTCGTATGGCTTGCCTATCGACAGCACTTCGCGAACGAAGCCGATCCGGATATCAAGCTCGCGGTGTTCTGCACGGCGCCCGCTATTCGCAGCAAGCGGCACAACGTGTTGACGGAAGCGATCTGCACCTTCGTGCTGATCCTGGGCGTGCTTTATCTGGCCTCGCCGCAGGTGGGACTCGGCGCGCTCGACGCGCTGCCCGTGGGCCTGCTCGTGCTCGGCATCGGCATTTCGCTCGGCGGCCCGACCGGCTACGCGATGAGCCCGGCGCGCGATCTCTCGCCGCGCATCATGCACGCGCTGCTGCCGATTCCGGGCAAGCGCGACAGCGACTGGCGCTATGCGTGGATTCCGGTGTTCGGGCCGCTTGCCGGCGGTGCCGCGGCGGCCGGTCTCTATCACTACCTGCACGCGATGCACTGACCATGCTGTGACTCATGCCGCGCCTGCGAGCCAGGCGCGTTGCAGTGCACAAAGCCCGCGTACGCCACGGCGTTCGCGGGCTTTTGTTCTTCTGCGTACCCACGACACATAACGCGACAACGGGCGCGATCCGCTTTCGCTATCGCCTCATGCGGCTTTCGGATTGTTCGGCTATCGCGGCACCCCTATATTGGCTGTCAACGATCCATTCCAATATCAGGAGACGCCGCATGAAGCTGGTCCGCTGGGGCAGTAAGGGGGCTGAAAAGCCGGGTGTGATCGATAACGAGGGGCGCGTGCGCGATCTCTCCGGCGTCACGCCCGACGTGGCCGGTAACGGCCTCGGCGCGGCCGCGCTGCGCCAGCTCGCCGGACACGATCTCGCCGCCTTGCCGCTCGTTCCCGCCGACACCCGCCTGGGTCCGTGCGTGGGCAGCGTCGGCAAGATTGTCTGCGTGGGCCTCAATTATTCCGATCACGCCGCCGAATCCAATATGCCCGTCCCCACAGAGCCCGTGCTCTTCCTCAAGGCAACGAGTTCGATCACCGGTCCCAACGACGACGTGCTGATTCCCCCGGACGCGAAGAAGGTCGACTGGGAAGTCGAGCTGGGTGTGGTGATCGGCGAAGCAGCGCGCAATGTGCCGCGCGAGCGCGCGCTCGATTATGTGGCCGGTTATTGCGTGGTCAACGATGTTTCCGAGCGCGCATGGCAGATCGAGCGCGGCGGCCAGTGGGACAAGGGCAAGGGCTACGACACCTTCGCGCCGCTCGGCCCCTGGCTCGTCACGCGCGACGAGATCGCCGACCCGCAGGCGCTCGACATGTGGCTCGAAGTCGACGGCAAGCGTTACCAGAACGGCAACACGCGCACGATGATCTTCGACGTGGCCACGCTCGTTTCCTATATCAGCCAGTTCATGAGCCTGCAGCCCGGCGACGTGATCTCGACCGGCACGCCGCCTGGCGTCGGCATGGGGCAGAAGCCGGAACCCATCTATTTGCGCGCGGGACAGACCATGCGGCTGGGCGTGAGCGGCCTGGGCGAACAACAGCAACGCCTCGTGGCGGAACAAGGAGAGCAGGCGCAATGAATCAACTGGATCTGAACAATCGCGTGATGGTCGTGACGGGCGGCGCGCGCGGTCTGGGTTATGCCGTGGCGCAGCGGGCATTGCGTTCGGGCGCGTCGGTCGCGCTCTGGGACATCGACGCGGAACGGCTCGAACGCGCGCGCGCCGAGTTGTCGGAGCTGGGCAAGGTTTCGGTGGTGACGGTCGAACTGACCGACGAAGCCTCGGTCGAGGCAGCCGCACAGCAAACCGTGAAAACGCACGGCGCGATTCACGCGCTCGTGAACAGCGCAGGCATCACGGGGGGCAATGGTCTCACGTGGGAACTACCCGTCGACGTGTGGCGCCGCGTGATCGAAGTGAACCTGATCGGCAGCTACCTGACCTGCCGCGCCGTGGTGCCGCGCATGATCGAGCAGGGCTATGGACGCATCGTCAATATCGCCTCCGTGGCCGGCAAGGAAGGCAATCCGAATGCTTCGCACTACAGCGCATCGAAGGCCGGGCTCATCGGACTGACCAAGTCGCTCGGCAAGGAGCTGGCCACGAAGGGCGTGCTCGTCAATGCCGTGACGCCGGCGGCGGCCAAGACCGAGATTTTCGATTCGATGTCGCAGCAGCATATCGACTACATGCTCGCGAAGATCCCGATGAACCGCTTCCTCATGCCGGACGAAGCGGCTTCGATGATCGTCTGGCTGACGACGGAAGACTGCGCGTTCAGTACCGGCTCGGTATTCGATCTTTCGGGCGGGCGCGCGACATACTGAGGCGGGAAGCAGGACCCGCGCGCACCGGCCGGACAACGCGCGGGATCACGATAACGGCGCGGTGGTAACAGAAGAGCGCCGACAGGAGACATCGATGTCGATCGAGGCACCTACCTTGGCACCTACGCTGGCGGAAGCCGCGGGCCGCAAGGCCATGCGCCGCCTTTTGCCCTTCCTGCTCTTGATGTACGTGCTTGCGTTTCTCGACCGCGCGAACATCGGCTTCGCGCAAAAGGCGCTGTTGCACGATACGGGTCTTTCGGACGCGGCATTCGCTTTCGGCGCGGGCGTGTTCTTCGTCGGCTACGCACTCTTCGAAGTGCCGAGCAATCTCGCGCTGCACCGTGTGGGCGCGCGGATCTGGATGTGCCGCATCATGGTCACGTGGGGCATGATTTCCGCGGCGATGGCGTGGGTGCAGGCGCCGACTTCGTTCTATGTGCTGCGATTCCTGCTGGGCGTGGCCGAAGCGGGTTTCTTCCCCGGCATCATCTATTACCTCACGCAGTGGTTTCCGCAGTCCTCGCGGGCGCGCGCCATCGGCGTGTTTTATTTCGGCGCGCCGCTGGCCTTCATCTTCGGCGGCCCGTTGTCAGGACTCCTGCTCGAGATGCACGGCACCTTCGGGCTCGCAGGCTGGAAGTGGCTCTTTCTCGTGGAAGGCGGGCTGGCCTCGGCCGTTGGCGTGTGGGCCTTCTGGTATCTCGTCGACAAGCCCGGGGACGCGCGCTGGCTCTCCCCCGACGAGCGCCGCGCGCTCACGAGCGCGATCCAGCTCGACGCGCGCGAAGCCGCCGCGCACGGCCCGCGCGATGCGCTCGCCGCGCTGTTCGACCGCCGCGTGCTCGCCTATGCCGGCATCTATGCGCTGATCCAGATGAGCGTGTACGGCGTGATCTTTTTTCTGCCGCAACAGGTGGCCTCGCTCGTGGGCGCCTCCGTGGGCCTCGAGGTAGGCCTGCTCGCGGCCGTGCCCTGGCTGTGCGCCGTGGCGCTCACGTGGATCGTGCCGCGCCGCGCGGACCGCCTCGGAGGGCATCGCGCTTGGGCCGCGCGCCTGCTCGTGATGTCGGGCGTCGGCATCGCCGTCTCGGGCCTGGCGGCAGGCCTTGGCGGCACCGCGGGCGCGATCGTCGCGATGCTCGGCCTGTGCTGCGCGGCGAGCGGCTTCATCGCGGCGCAGCCGCTCTTCTGGACCTTCCCGGCGCGCGATCTCGCGGGCGCGGCCTCTGCCAGCGGCATCGCGCTCATCAATTCGCTCGGCGGCCTGGGCGGCTTCATCGCGCCGATGCTGCGCGCCGCCGCCGACCGAAACTTTGCTTCCCACGCGGCGGGCCTCGAACTGCTCGGGCTTGCAAGCATTGCCGCCGCGCTGCTCATTCTTGTCGTCGCGCCGCGCGCCGTTGCGCCGGCGGCTCGCTCATTCGAGCCGCCCGTGCGGCGCGCGCGCTAATCCTCTACCCAGGAGCTACGTAACATGGCCATGCCAACCATCAAACACGTGCGAGCCTTCACCGTGCGCGGCGGCGGTGCCGATTATCACGATCAACCCGACGGCCACTGGATCGACGACCATATTTCCACGCCGATGGCGCGCTATCCCGAGTATCGTCAGAGCCGCCGCTCGTTCGGCATCGACGTGCTCGGCACGCTCGTCGTGGAAGTCGAGGCGAGCGACGGCACCGTGGGTTTCGCCGTGACCACGGGCGGCGAGATCGGCGCATTCATCGTCGAGAAGCATCTCGCGCGCTTTCTCGAAGGGCAGCGCGTGACCGACATCGAGAAGATGTGGGACCAGATGTACTACGCCACGCTCTACTACGGCCGCAAGGGTGTCGTGCTCAACACCATCTCGGGCGTCGATCTCGCGCTATGGGACCTACTCGGGCAGATCCGCAAGGAACCCGTGTATCAACTGCTCGGCGGCCCCGTGCGCGACGAGCTGATGTTCTATGCCACCGGCGCGCGACCCGATCTCGCGAAGGAAATGGGCTTTATCGGCGGCAAGCTGCCGCTGCTGCATGGTCCGGCCGAAGGTGAGGAGGGCCTCAGAAAGAATCTCGAACTGCTTGCCACGATGCGCGAGCGCGTGGGCGACGACTTCTGGCTCATGTACGACTGCTGGATGAGCCTCGACGTGCGCTATGCCACGCGCCTTGCCCAGGCCGCGAAAGAGTATGACCTCAAGTGGATCGAGGAATGCCTGCCGCCCGACGACTACTGGGGCTATGCCGAACTGCGCCGCAATGTGCCGCGCGGCATGATGGTTTCCACCGGCGAGCACGAGGCCACGCGCTGGGGCTTTCGCATGCTGCTGGAAATGGGCTGCTGCGATCTGATCCAGCCCGACGTGAACTGGTGCGGCGGCATGACCGAACTCATCAAGATCTCGGCGCTCGCCGACGCCCACAACGTGCTGGTGGTGCCGCACGGCTCCTCGGTGTACAGCTACCACTTCGTCGTGACGCGCCATAACTCGCCGTTCGCGGAATTCCTCATGATGGCGCCGAAGGCCGACAAGGTGGTGCCGATGTTCACGCCGCTGCTGCTCGACGAACCGGTGCCGGTGAAAGGACGGCTCAAGGTGCCGGACGAACCGGGCTTCGGCGTGCGGCTCAATCCGGACTGCAAACTTTCGCGGCCATACACGCACTGAGCGCGCCGAACGCGCACCAGGCGAGGCGCATCACAAGCTACGAGGAGAAACACGTGCTGCTCAAGGACAAGGTGGTGATCGTCACCGGCGGTTCGCGCGGCATCGGCCGCGCCATTGCGATTGCGAGCGCCCGCGAGGGTGCCGATGTCGCGATCAACTACTGGGGCGACAACGACGCCTCGTACGGCCGCCGCTCGGCGATCGACGAGGTGCTGGGCGAGATCGAGCGGCTAGGACGTCGCGCGATCGCGCTGGAAGGCAACGTGGCCGCGCCGCAGACGGGCGTGGATCTCGTGCGCCAGACGGTGGAGCGCTTCGGCAAGGTCGATGTGCTCGCCAGCAATGCGGGCATCTGCCCGTTCCACTCGTTTCTCGACATGCCGCCCGCCGTGCTCGAACGCACGATCGGCGTGAATCTGAACGGCGCGTTCTACGTGACCCAGGCCGTTGCGCGGCAAATGAAGGAGCAGGGCACGGGCGGCGCGATCGTGGCGACGAGTTCGATCAGCGCGCTGGTGGGTGGCGGCATGCAGACGCACTACACGCCCACCAAGGCCGGCGTGCATTCGCTGATGCAGTCGTGCGCGATCGCGCTTGGACCCTATGGCATCCGCTGCAATTCGGTGATGCCGGGCACCATCGCCACCGACCTGAACGCCGAAGACCTGAGCGACGAAGGCAAGCGTGCGTACTTCGAAAAGCGCATTCCGCTCGGGCGGCTGGGCGCGCCCGAGGACGTGGCCGAATGCGTGGTGTTTCTCGCCTCGGACCGCGCGCGCTATGTGACGGGCGCCGCGCTGCTCGTGGACGGCGGGCTATTCGTGAATCTGCAGTGAGCCCTGGGCCCACACGTATCAATGAGGAGCGAGCACGACCGCGTGCGAACCATCGTGAGCGATATCGTCCATCTTGAAGGGCTGCGAAAAGCGCCGCAGCAAGCCGACGAAATGCTCGGCGGGCTCGGCGAGCGGCTCGTTCTTGCGCGTGAGCACGCCGTAGCCCGGCAGGCTCTTGCCGATTTCGAGTGGCAGCACGACGAGCAGCTTGCCGCGCACATGGTCGCGCACGACCGGCTCGGGCAACATGGCCACGGCGTCGAAACTTTCGAGCAGTTGCAGCGTGGCGAAGATCGAGGCCGACTCGGTGAGATTGGCGGGCGTGCCGAGACCGGCGCGCGCGAGTTCGCCTTCGAACAATTCACGCGCGGGACTCGTGATGGGCTGCGCAACCCACGGCCAGTCCATCAGTTCCGCGAGCGTGACCTGTTCGCGCCGCGCAAGCGGATGGCGCGCGCGCACCACGAGCACGAGCGTTTCCCGCGCGATCGGTTCGAAGCTGAAATCGTTGTGCTGCAGCGGCGTGGTGAGGCGCCCGAGCGCGAGATCGACTTCGCGGCGATGCAGCAGCTGCACGACCTGGTCGCTCGTTTCGCCGAGGATGCGCACGTGCAGCAGCGGCCGTTCGGTCTTGAGCGTGGCGACGGCTTGCGCGAGCAGGTCGGGCGCGGCGCCCATGATCGCGCCCACGGTGAGCTGGCCGTGCCCGCCGCGGCGCTTCACGTCGAGGTCTTCGGCAAAGCGCGTGAGTTCGGCAAGCGCGCGGCGCGCGTAGGCGAGCGTGACGACGCCGAGCGCGGTGGGCTGCATGCCGCGCGCGTTGCGCTCGAAGAGCCGGAAGCCGAACGCTTCCTCGATGTCGCTCAGCATGCGGCTCGCGCTGGGCTGCGCCACGTTGATGGCATCGGCGGCCTGATGAACATTGCGCGCGTCGTCGAGCGCGACGAGCAGGGCAAGGTGCTTGAATCTGAGCCGGTTGACGAGTGCGACGACGGAAGTGTGATGGTTCATGGAGCGATCCGGTTTGTGCATCGCCCGATCCCAACATCGGATTGGTTGGCTATCGATGCGGGAATTATAGTCGGATCACAACGCAGCTAACCACGTAAAAACGCGTGCAACCGCGCACCGCGAAGCCAGGGCAAACACCGAGTCGACGCGTGCCCCTGCTTCGCATGAGCGGTACAAGCGCACGACGTATCAAGGCTGGACGGAGACACGATCATGGAGACAATTGCGTTTCGCATGCAGCTCGATCCCGGCAAGCGGGACGAATACGAGCGGCGTCACCGCGAAATCTGGCCCGAACTGGCGAGCGCGCTGCGCGATGCGGGCGTAAAAAATTACCGCATCTTTCTCGACGAAGCGACGCACCATCTCTTTGCCGTGCTCGAGCGCCGCGACGATCACACCATGGACGCGCTGCCCGAGCTGCCCGTCATGCGCAAATGGTGGGATTACATGGCCGACATCATGCAGACGGATGCCAACAACGTGCCGCTGCAACAGCCGCTCGTGCAGGTCTTTCATTTGCCTTGAGCACACGCGAGGAACATGCCATGCAGGTCGTCGATCCGCACGTCCACTTCTGGAACCTCGATACGCATCATTACCCGTGGCTCGCGAATCCGGGCACGTCGTTCGTCTGTGATGCGCGCGAACTCAAGCACAACTATCTGCCCGCCGACCTGTTGCGCGAGGCCGGCGACATCGACGTGCTCAAGGTCGTGCATGTCGAAGCGAATCACGATCCGGACGATCCGGTGGAAGAAACGCGCTGGCTGGAAGGGCTCGCGGATATTGCCAAGAATGCGGGGGAGCCGCGTGCGTTGCCCGACGCGATCGTCGCGGCCTGCGATCTCAGTTCGCCCAATGCGCCCGCGGTGCTCGAGGCGCACGCGGCGTTTGCGCGTACGCGCGGCATTCGCCAGATTCTCAACGTTCACGAGAACCAGCTCTACGACTACGTGGGGCGGCATTACATGCGCGAGGCGGCGTGGCGCGAGAACTTCGCGCTGCTGGAGAAGCACGGTCTGTCGTTCGACCTGCAGCTATATCCCTCGCAGATGGAGGAGGCCGCCGCGCTCGCGCGTGCGCATCCCGGCATTCAGCTCGTGATCAACCACGCGGGCATGTTCGTCGACCGCAGCAGCGTGGCGGGCTACCGCGCGTGGCGCGACGGCCTGCGCCTGCTTGCGGCATGCCCGAACGTGGCCGTGAAGATCAGCGGACTGGCGATGTTCGACCATGCATGGAGCGTCGAAAGCCTGCGGCCTTATGTACTGGAAACGATCGACGCGTTCGGCGCGGATCGCGCGATGTTCGCCTCGAACTTTCCGGTCGACCGCCTGTTCGGCGGCTATTCGAAGCTTTGGCATGCGTATGCGTCGATCGTGAGCGGCGCCAGCGAGAGCGAACATACGGCGCTGTTTCGCGGCAACGCGGAACGTATCTACCGTATTTGAGTGTGCGCGCAACGACATGGAGACAGGCGTGGAAGCAGAAGCAAAAAGCAGGTCCGGCGACACTCCGCGGCTCGAACTGCGTAACGCGAGCAAGTCGTTCGGGCGCGTGCGCGCGCTCATCGACGGCAGCCTGAGCCTCATGCCCGGCGAGGTGCACGCGCTGCTCGGCGAAAACGGCGCGGGCAAGTCGACGCTCGTGAAGATCCTCGCGGGCGTGTATCAGCCCGATGGCGGCGCAATGCGCATCGACGGTGTGGAGCGCGCGTTCGCGACGCCCGCTCAGGCGCGCGACGCCGGTATCGCGGTAATTTATCAGGAACCCACACTGTTCTTTGATCTGTCGATCGCGGAGAACATCTACATGGGGCGTCAGCCCGTGGATCGCGTGGGCCGCATCGACTACGAAACGATGCATCGCGAGGTCGCGGCGCTGCTCCAGTCGCTCGGCGTCGAATTGAAGCCCGAACGGCTCGTGCGCGGACTTTCGATCGCGGACCAGCAGGTGATCGAAATTGCGAAGGCGCTTTCGCTCAACGCGAACGTACTCATCATGGACGAGCCCACGGCGGCGCTCTCGCTGCCCGAGGTCGAGCGGCTCTTTACGATCGCGCGCACGCTGCGCGACCGTGGCGTGGCGATTCTTTTCATCACGCACCGGCTCGAAGAAGTCTTCGCGCTCACGCAGCACGTGACCATCATGCGCGACGGCGCCAAGGTGTTCGACGCGCCCACGGCCACGCTCAAGACCCAGGACATCGTCGCGAAGATGGTGGGACGCGATCTTGCGACGTTCTACCCGAAGGCGGACGTGCAACCGGGCGAAGTGATGCTGCGCGTGCGCGGCCTCACGCGCCGCGGCGTCTTCAAGGACATTTCGTTCGACGTGCGCGCGGGCGAGATCGTCGCGCTCGCGGGGCTCGTGGGCGCGGGGCGCAGCGAAGTGGCGCGCGCGATATTCGGCATCGATCCGACCGACGCGGGGCAGGTGCAGATCGCGGGCAAGCCGCTGGCCTCCGGCATGCCCGCTGCCGCCGTGAAGGCCGGCCTCGCGCTCGTGCCCGAGGACCGGCGTCAGCAAGGTCTCGCGCTCGAACTGAGCATTGCGCGCAACGCCTCGCTCACGGTGCTCGGGCGGCTCGTGCGCTTCGGCCTCATCTCCACGGGGCGCGAAGTGGAGCTGGCCGGGCAATGGGGCAAGCGTCTGCGTCTGAAGGCGAGCGATCTGAACGCGCCGGTGGGCACGCTCTCCGGCGGCAACCAGCAGAAGGTGGTGCTCGGCAAGTGGCTCGCCACCGGGCCGAAGGTGCTCATCATCGACGAACCGACGCGCGGCATCGACGTGGGTGCGAAGGCCGAAGTCTACGGCGCGCTCGCGGAACTCGTGAAAGAGGGCATGGCCATGCTGATGATTTCTAGCGAACTGCCCGAGGTGATCGGCATGGCCGACCGCGTGCTCGTCATGCACGAAGGCCGCATCACCGCCGATATCGCACGTGCCGATGCCAACGAAGAGCGCATCATGAGCGCCGCGCTCGGCGAAACCAACATTCATCTGGGGCACGCCGCATGATGCGCCATTCCACTTCTCCTCATCCCCTGCACGGCGGCGAGCCGCGCCCGCAGCGGCGCAACGCGGGTGCATTGGCCGAAGCGCTGGCGCGCAGCCGCGAGACCACGCTGTTCGTGGTGCTGCTGCTGATCGTGGGCGGTACGGCGCTCGCCCGGCCGCAATTCCTCAACCTGCAGAACCTGCGCGACGTGCTACTCAACGTCTCCATCGTGAGCTTGCTCACGGCGGGCATGACGATCGTGATCCTGATGCGCCATATCGATCTCTCGATCGGCTCGACGGTCGGCATCAGCGCCTATGGCGTGGGCAGTCTCTACGTCGCGTTCCCGCACATGCCCGTGCTCGTGGCGCTGGTCGCGGGGCTCGCCATCGGACTCGTGGCCGGCTCGATCAACGCGCTGCTCGTGGCCGTGGGGCGCGTGCCGTCGCTCGTCGCGACGCTCTCCACGCTCTACATCTTCCGCGGCGCCGATTACGCGTGGGTGCATGGCGGCCAGATCAACGCCACGAGCCTGCCCGACGCGTATTCGCGGCTCGCCACGGGCTCGGTGCTCGGCGTTCCGGTGTTGGCGCTCATCGCGATCGTGCTGCTTGCTGCGCTCTCCGTGTATCTGAAGCAGTTCCGGCCGGGCCGCGAATACTACGCGATCGGCTCGAACCCGGAAGCGGCGCGCCTTGCCGGTATCAACGTTGAGCGCCGCGTCGCGACGGGCTTCTTGATCAGCGGCGCGATAGCGGGCCTGGCCGGCGCGCTGTGGCTCGCCCGCTTCGGCACCGTGGACGCGAGCACCGCCAAGGGCATAGAGCTGCAGGTGGTGGCGGCCGCCGTGGTCGGCAGCGTGGCGATCACGGGCGGCGTGGGCACGATACTCGGCGCGACGCTCGGCGCGCTCGTGCTGGGCGTGATCAGCATCGCGCTCGTGGTGCTGCACGTCTCGCCGTTCTGGGAGCAGGCGATCCAGGGCGCGCTGATCGTGGCCGCCATCGCCGCCGATACGCTGCTCGCCCGCTCAGTGGCAAAACGCATGATGAGGAAACGCGACCATGGCTAAGAACGCCCCGAAACCCGACGCCGCGCTGCTCACGCGCAAGCCCGGCTTGCCGCTCAGCTGGGAAGCGCTGCTCGTCGTCATTCTCATTGCATCGCTGGTGGTGGGGCGCGTGCTCTCGCCCGTGTTCCTCACGGGGGCGAACATCAGCAACGTGCTCGCGGACCTCACCGAAGTCGCGCTCATGGCCTTGCCGATGACGCTCATCATCGTCGCCGCCGAAATCGATCTTTCGGTGGCCTCGGTGCTCGGCGCCTCGAGCGCCTTGCTCGGCGTGCTCTGGCACATGGGCTTGCCGATGCCGGTCGCCATGGCGCTCGTGCTCGTGGCAGGCGGCCTCGCGGGCCTCTTCAACGGGCTCGTGATCGTGAAGCTCAATCTGCCTTCGCTCGCGGTGACGATCGGCACGCTCGCGCTGTTTCGCGGGCTGGCCTACGTGTTGCTCGGCGATCAGGCGATTGCCGACTTCCCGCCGGGTTATACGCTCTTTGGCATGAGCAACCTCGGCAGCACGTTTATCCCGTTGCCGTTCCTGATCGTCGCGACGTGCGCGATCGTGTTCACGATATGGCTGCAGGCCACGGCGTTCGGCCGCAGCCTCTTCGCGATCGGTGCGAACACCACGGCCGCGTCGTTCTCGGGCATCGACGTGCCGAAGATCAAGCTGCGCCTCTTCGTGCTGTCGGGCGTGATGAGCGCGCTCGCGGGCATCGTCTATACGCTGCGGTTCACGAGCGCACGCGGCGACAACGGCGAGGGCTTCGAGCTTTCGGTGATCGCGGCGGTGCTGTTCGGCGGCGTGAGTATTTTTGGCGGGCGCGGGTCGATGTACGGCGTGCTGCTCTCGCTGCTGATCGTAGGTGTACTGAAGAACGCGCTTACGCTCGTCGATGTGTCGAGCGAAACGCTCACGATCGTGACCGGGGCGCTGCTGCTGGCTTCGGTGCTGATCCCGAATCTCGCTGCGCGCTGGCGCACGATGCGTGACCGGCGCGCACTGGCGCGGGCGGCATGAACGAGGTGTGAAGAAGGGCAAGGAAGTCAAGAGGCAGTCAATCAGCCGGACGCGTCCGGTACCCATCGAGGAGACGATTCATGAGAAAGCCAGTACGTCACGTGTGCACGGCCCTGCTGTGCGCGATGCTAGTGGGAGGCGGTGTCGCGGCGCATGCGGCCGGCATCAAGGAAGGGCTGAAGATCGCGTTCGTGCCCAAGCAGATCAACAACCCCTACGAGGTGATCGCCGATAACGGCGGTCTGGACGCGATCAAGGAGTTCAAGGGCGAAGGCAAGGCAGTGGGTCCTTCGGACGCGGGCGCGTCCTCGCAGGTCTCGTACATCAATACGCTGACCACGCAGCATCAGGACGCGATCGTTATCGCGGCCAACGATGCGAATGCGCTCGTGCCGTATTTGAAGCGCGCGATGGATCAAGGCATCAAGGTCGTGACTTTCGACTCGGACACGGCGCCCGAAGGGCGGCAGATCTTCGTGAACCAGGCGAACGCGGAGAGCATTGGCCGCGGCCAGATCCAGCTCGTTTCGAAGCTGATGGGCGGCGAAGGCGAGTTCGCGATTCTCTCGGCCACGCCTAACGCGACGAACCAGAATACCTGGATCAAGTGGATGCAGGAAGAGCTGAAGAAGCCCGAGTATTCGAAGATGAAGCTCGTGAAGATCGCCTACGGCAACGACGACGACCAGAAGTCCTTCGTCGAGACGCAAGGCTTGCTGCAGGCGTATCCGAACCTGAAGGCGATCGTTGCGCCCACCTCGGTCGGCATCGCCGCGGCGGCGCGCTATATCTCTTCGTCGCCGAGCAAGGGCAAGGTGGTGGTGACGGGCCTCGGCACGCCTAACCAGATGCGTGCGTTCGTGAAGAACGGCACCGTGAAGGCGTTCCAGCTTTGGGATCCGGGTGCACTCGGCTACCTCGCCGCGTATGCGGCCGCCAATCTTGCTTCGGGCACCATCACGGGCAAGGAAGGCGAGTCGTTTGAAGCAGGCAAGCTCGGCAAGCGCACCATCGGCAAGAGCGGTGAAGTGATTCTCGGGCCGCCCACGACGTTCGATGCTTCGAATATCGATAACTTCAACTTCTGATTCACGTTGCTGGTTTGATTGACGTGGAGTGCTAAACGACCCGGTTTGCCGGGTCGTTTTCCCGGGTCGTTTGCTATTGGCCGTTCGAATCGGGCTTCGGGCTCACGCGCGGGGGCAGGGGCTGAGGCTCGGCCGCCATCCCCTCCACCGGATACAGATTGAGAAATGACCTCGCCTCGTCCATCGAACGGCTCGCCAGCCAGCTCTCATACTCGGAAGGCGGCACGATCACTACGGATCGTTTCTCGTCCCCGGGCTTGTGAAAACGCTTCATGAGCGGATGATCGCTCGCATTGACGGTGAGCATCGTGAACGAGTACGCCTTGCCGGCCTCGCCTTCGTCCCACTCGCGCCATAAGCCGGCAATGGCGAATGGCGCGCCGTCGGCGAGACCAATGCGCCAGCGCACCGCCTTGCCGGTTTCGTAGCTCGGCTCGAAAAACGCCTCGCATGGAATCAGGCACAGCTGTAGCTTCTTCCATGCGCCGCTGAAGCTGCGCCTCTCGCCCACCGATTCGGCGCGCGCGTTCATCGTGTCGAACACCTTCACGCCGGGCGCAATCTGTTTGCGCGGCACCATGCCGAACGTCGCGAGCAGGGCTTCGCGCGCATCGGGAGTCCCGGGCAGATCGTCCGTCGGGCTCGCCCGGCGGATGACCGGCGCGGCATAGTCCTTGAAGATCTCGTCGCGCCACGGGTCGTCGGGCGGCAGGACGCCGTAGTGCCTGAAGAGGTAGTCACGGCGTGCGGCGGCGTAGTTCGTGCACATGGTCGTCTCCGTCCCTTCCTTCAGAATCATTCTGACATGTGATAGGCTGTATGAATATACAGTATTTTGGGGCGGAAAATGGGACGGGATCATCGTCACTTCCCTCCGCTCACGGCGGCGGAACTGGCTGAAATCTACGACCGGAATCCCTTGCCCGTCGTATTGCGGTTGCTATGGGAAATCCATCGGTTGCGCTCCACCATCAGCCGGGCGAACCAGATCCGGCTCACGATCGGCACGCGCGTTGGCAAGGCGAATACGCCTGCGGGCATGTGGGAGCGTTTCGAGCAGGAACTCGACGCGGAGCCGTGTTTGACCGATCCGCTCACGGCGCGTCAAAAGGGTTTGCTGCATGAGGGCGAGCCCGAAGGGCGGCTGCGGCGCAGGCGGCGCAACGGCGATTGATCGTTGGCCTGCGCAGCCGGCTTGGTGAGATAGAGGGTGCGCTCGAAAATGCGGCGTGCGGGGTTGTGTCTCCCATCATGTGGGTTCCCGCAAGGTCGCCAACCATTCGTATGGCACGCTGAAATTTGGCTGTAAGTGGTCCTTGTTAGAGTCTACGAAAGCAGTTGTCTTTCGTGGCAGTCAACACAAGAGCGACTTCTCATGGCTATTGTCCGCACGTGCTGGTTCGTTCTGGCGCTGCTTCTCAGTGCTCCCGTCTGGGCCTACCAGACGCGTGTCGTTTCGATCCCTAGCGCCGCGATGCAGCGCTCGTTCGACGCGACCGTCGTCTTGCCCGACGACTACGCGCGTGGCAACCACGCCTCGCGCTTTCCGGTGATCTACGTGCTGCACGGTTCGGGCGGCAGTTATGCCGACTGGACCTCGAACACCCGCATCGGCAAGCTCGCCGACCGCTATCACGTCGTGCTCGTGATGCCGGACGGCGGTCACGAGAGCTGGTATATCGACAGCCCGTTCGATCGGAGCAGTCGTTACGAAACGTATGTGGGCAGCGAGGTCGTGTCGTATATCGACACGCATTTCCGCACGATCGCGATGCGCGAGGCGCGGGCGATCACGGGTTTGAGCATGGGCGGATTCGGCGCGCTGCGTATTGCGCTGGACCGGCAGGAGACGTTCGGTGCGGCCGGCAGCATTAGCGGCGCTGTCGATCCGCGCAACTGCGAAGACGAGCCCGGCATCGATCACGTATTCGGCGACCCCGCGCGACACGCGTCGTTCTGGAACAACAATGCGATCGTGGATAGCGCGCAGGACTTCGCACACGCCCATATCGCGCTCACGATCGACTGCGGCGTGAGCGACTTTTTCGTACAGTCGAACCGCACGCTGCATGAAAAGCTCGTCGAACTAGGCGTGCCTCACGATTACGCGGAACGTCCAGGCGGCCACACGTGGTCCTATTGGTCGAACTCGATCCGCTACCAGGTGCTCTTCTTCGCCACGGCGTTCCAGCGCGCCGGCTGGCATCCGCAAGTGGCGTAACGCATCACGAAGCGCGCGCTTGTCCGGTGCGCGCCTGTTTGCCAGCACCCTTCCGAGGCGATTCCGTCACATCATTCCCCTCGGACACCTGCCCGATGCCGGGCACCGCGCTTGCTCCAGTGGATTCTGCAGGGGCGGGCGCGTCGATCCGTCCTGCTCAACCAGATGCCGGGCATCAGGCGACCGCACGCGGCGCCGGGGCGCGGCGACCACCCTTGAGCCGGGTTGCACCGGATGCAGGAGGACGTCATGCTTCAATACGCTGTCATTTTCTTCATCATTGCGATCATCGCGGCCGTGTTCGGTTTTGGCGGCATTGCGGCGGGTGCGGCATCGATCGCCAAGATCCTGTTCTTCATCTTCCTCGTGATTTTCCTCGTCACGTTGGTGCTTGGCGTCGTAAGAAGGGGCTAATAGCGAGCCACGCTAGTGGCAGTCGAATCGCAGCCCGCGCACGCGGGCTGCATTTTTGTATTCGACGGATGCCTTCGTGTCATTCGTATTGCGAATTAAACAGCCAGGCTTGCAGCCGGAGGCATCACGCGATCGTATCCACCACGCCGCCATCCACACGCAAGGCCGCGCCCGTGGTCGCGGAAGCCTCCTTCGAGCATGCGTAGACGATCATGTTCGCCACTTCCTCCACGCTCGCCGCGCGCCGGATGATGGAAGAGGCGCGATGCGTCTGCACGAACTGCGCGGCGACTTCCTCGACGGTCTTGCCCGAAGCGGCCACTTCGTCCTTGAGCATGTGCGTCACGCCATCGGAAAGGGTGGGGCCCGGCAGCACCGAATTGACCGTGACGCCCGTGCCCGCAAGGCGCTTGGCGAGGCCGCGTGCGAGTGAGAGTTGCGCGGTTTTCGTCATGCCATAGTGGATCATGTCGGCGGGAATGTTCAATCCCGATTCCGACGAGATGAACACGATGCGCCCCCAGCCGCGCTTGACCATTGCATTCGCATAGGCGCGCGAGAGCCGTACGCCCGACATCACGTTCGTTTCGAAGAAGCGCAGCCACTCGGCATCGGGAATCTCGAAGAAGTCCTGCTGCTGAAACACGCCGAGATTGTTCACGAGGATGTCCACCTGCGGATGCGCCTTCACGAGCGCGTCGCATCCCTGGGCACTGGAAAGATCGCCGACGAAGCCCTGCACCCGCGCGCCGGGCGCAGCGGTACGCAGCGCCGCCTCGGCTTCGCGCACGTTTTCGGTGTGACGGCTGCTGACGATCACGTCGGCGCCCGCGAGCGCGAGGCCCTTGGCCGCGGCAAGGCCGATGCCCGCAGCCGAGCCGGTGACGAGCGCGAGTTTTCCAGTCAGATCGATTTTCATGCGGGCTCCTTGAGTGGGAAGGCTGGCCACGCTTTCCAACGCGCGTTGAATGCGTGTCGAACGTCCTGGACGCAACGTCGCGCGCGGCCATCGTGAAGGGAACGGGCAGTGTACTGCGTGGGCGCTTCGGATGCGTTCTCAGGCGCCTCACGCACCCATCGCCGGATCGCTCACGCTGTCCCTGCCGGTTTCTGCCCGGCCCGCGAAGCGCCTTAGCACGCCGTTCTCCGCGGTCAGCGTGAAGTCGTACCAGCCGCCCGAATCCGCGAGCGCCCAGTTCGACTGCACCTGTTCGCCGGCGCGCAACGCGTAAGTCCAGGGCCCGTCGCTGCGGTAGGCATTGGCCGCCACGCTCACGTTCGAAGCTGCGCTCGCGCGATTCGCGATGCTCAGCTCGAGTGCATTGCTCGCGGCGTCGTAGCGCACGCGCACTTCGGGATTGGGGCCATGCGCGGCCGCGCGCACATTACCCTCGAAGGCGCGATGGAAACCGTTCGGGCCAAGCACCCACAGGTGGTAGGCGCCGTCGTCGGCGGCGCTGGGCGTCCACGTGTCGCGCAGTGTCTTGCCGGCTTCGACGGTGTAGCGGCGGGGCGACCTGTCGAGATGAAGCGTGTCGTACACGTGGAAGACGGCGCCGGCGTTGCCTTCGTTGCCGAACGCCAGTTGAACCTTGTGATGACGCCCGTCGACGCTCGCATCCACGTTGAGGCGGTACGGCAGCGCGCGCGAGGGCCGCGCGCGGCGCGCCTGCTGCGGCATGGCTTGCGTGCCAGGCTGCGGCACCGGCACGGGCTTGAGCGCGTTCTGCTGCTTGTTGAGCGCATCGGCGTCGGCCTTCGTGGGTGCCGAAAACGCCTGCACGGGCTTTTCATTCGGCGTGCTGAAGTTGAACGCCGAGGTGAAATCGCCGAATACCGCGCGCCGCCACGGGCTGATATTCGGTTCGCGCACGCCGAAGCGCGTTTCGATGAAGCGCAGCACCGACGTGTGATCGAAGACTTCGGAGTTCACATAGCCGCCCGTGCTCCACGGCGAAACGACGATCATCGGCACGCGCGGCCCCGGCCCGAACGGCAAGCCGTCTGGCTTGACCGGCTTGCCGTCGCCGGGAGGGTTCGGCATGGTGAAGTATTCGTGGCGCGTAGTGGCCGTGGATTTGCCTGCGTACTCGCCGTCCTTGATGGGCGAGGGTGGGCAAGGCGGCGGCATGTGATCGAAGAAGCAATCGTTCTCGTCGAAGTTCACGAAGAGCACGGTCTTGCTCCAGATGTCCGGGTTGCGCGTCAGCGCTTCGAGCAGCCGTTGAAGATAGTACGCGCCCTGGCCCGGCGTCGAAACGGCGGGGTGTTCGGAATAGGCTTGCGGCGCGATGATCCAGCTCACCTGAGGCAGCTGGTTTGTCGCAATGTCGTCATTGAGCGCCTGCAGGAAGCCGCCGTCGGGCATGGTATTGCCTACCCCTTTATAGAGCGGCTCGCGTGCGTCGAGCGCCTGGGTCCACGGCACGTTGGGCGAGCCATCGATCGCCTCGAGCACCTTGCGATAGTTCGCGAACCCCACAAGCGGATTGTCGGTGTAGTTATCGGGCTGGTTTTCATACACTTTCCACGTCACGCCTGCGGCCTGCAGGCGTTCCGGATAGGTGGTCCATTTCAGGCCCGTGGACGGCGCGCCGATGTTGTCCCAACCATTGTTGTCGACCACGGCATAAGGCGAGGCCGTAGGGCCGTTGGTGCCGGTGAACAGAAAGAGCCGGTTCGCATTGGTGCCGCCATGCAGCGAGCAGTAGTAGGCATCGCAGATCGTGAAGGCGTTGGCGAGCGCGAAATGAAACGGCAGGTCGGAGGCCTGGAAATAGCCCATCGAGGCGTCGCCCTTGAACTTGGGCCAATGCGTCATGCGGCCGTGGTCCCAGGCCTCGTGGGCGTCGGCCCAATTGTGCGCGCCGCCCGCGAGCAACGCGTTGCCCTTGCGGCTGTCCAGGTAGAACGGCATCAGCGTGCGTGTGCCGTCGCTCTGTTGCCATACATTGGCGCCGTCGGGCAGGGGAATCGTGATGCGGTCCGAGAAGCCGCGCACGCCGGGCAGCGTGCCGAAGTAGTGGTCGAACGCGCGGTTTTCCTGCATGAAGACGACGATATGCTGCACGTCTTCAATCGTTCCGGTTGCGTTGTTGGCAGGAATGGCCAGCGCCCGCTGAATGGCGGGCGAAGCCAGGCTCAGCGTCGCGCCCGCGGCGGCGGCGCGAAGGAAATCACGGCGGTCCATCGAAGTCATGGTGTGTTCGCGTTGTTGTCGTTGTGCTCGCGACCATCAGCATGACACGTTGGCGCCGCCGCGGGCGCCCGATGAACGGTTACGGGTGCGCGTGCGCGCCCGTTAGAGCTTTACGCCTCCGGCCTCCGGCGGCTCGCGACCCGGCTCGTCCAGCGGCAGGCTCGCGGCGTCGTCGCTCCAGTACGGCTCGCGGCCGAAGTACTGGTGCACGGAGCTGGCCCAGGTGCGATCGGCCATCGAGGGCCACTGGCCCTTGTCGAAGCCCGGTGCGTTCTTCACGCGCTCGGAATTGAGCGCGATGACGAAACATTTGCGTGCCGCGTCGAGCGTGAGGGCATTCCACGGCACCGCGAGCAGCTTGTCGCCAATGCCCAGGAAACCGCCGCTCGACATCACCATGTAGGCAATGCGGCCGCTTTCCACGTCGAGCATGATTTCCTTGACCTTGCCGACTTCGTCGCCGTCCGAACTCATCACGCGGTCGCCGTCCAGCGTACTGGCCGCCATCACTTCGGGGCCGGGGCCACGCGTGTCCGACTGGTCGCGGCCGACGATACGAGCACCGTCGCCGCTGCGCGGCGCCGAACCGATTGGGGTTTGCGAGTAGGTCATGACGTTCTCCTTTCGGTTATCCAGAAGACTGCGGAAGTTGATGGCGCAACCATGCGCCATGGCGATCGTGGTGGCTTGAAGGAAGATTCACTTGCTCTTGCCGCCGCCGTCCAGGCCCGCGCCTTTGCGCCACACTTCCTTGCCTTGCTCGGAGAGCTCGCCGCTGCTGTGGGTGGCGTCGGGCTCGGTGCCGTGCACGGCCATTTCGCCGCCCGGCGGCTCTGTGGCGCCCTTCTTCTCGCGCTTGCGCTGCGCCACGCGCTCGTCGTGCGAGCGGCCTGCGTATTCACTCATTTCGACCTCCCTTGAATATGCGCATCGCATCTCGGCGCAATGCGGCTAGGGTTCGATCCCATGCCGGCCCGAAATGGACCGGCCACGCCGATTAAGAGCATGGGTCATGCCGTGACGTGCAGGGCGCGGCTATCGATCGAGAACCGGTCAGGAGGCCGAATGAAGGAAGCGACCGTGAGTGGTCGCGTTGCGCGCCCCGAGCGTCAGTCGCTACAACGACGATGTAAATCGTTCATGCGGTGGACGAGGCTGGAGCGCGTCACGGTGTGGCGACCCGGTGGAGGATGTCGAGCAGTTGCGAAACCGCGAAGGGCTTGCGCAGGAAGCCCACGACGTCGGCGTCGGGGGGCAGGGTGACGAGCGCCGAGACGAGCACGAGCGGCACGCCCGCCAGCTTGCTGCTGCGCCTCATTTCGCGCATGAGGGAGAGACCGTCCATGCGCGGCATCATGCAGTCGGAGATCACGACATCGGGAGGGTCGGCGAGTGCGCTTTGCAGGGCATCCGAACCGTCTGCGGCAGTTCTGACGCGATAACCTTCCTGCCCGACCAGTTCTTTGAGCGCATCGAGCGCGTTTGTGTCGTCGTCGACTAGTAATACGGTAGCCATACGTCTCTTGCGTGAGCGGCCCGGCCGATCATGGCGGCTGGGCCTTTGTTCTTCGCGATCGCGTCGCCGCGGGCCGAGGGTATCCGGCGGCCGTCCCGCAGCGCGCAATTTCTGTTCCTGCGGCGTGCAGGAACGATCCTCGCCCGGCATCGTTGCCGCTTCGGTCGTCATCTTCGCGTCGCCGCGCCCCGTTGGGCGGTCGAGCCGCGCGCGCCCAGTTGCGCCGCGACGATGAGTGCCGAGACTTCGGGAAAGCTGCCGAACGCCTCGTCCGGCAAGCGGCGCAAAGCGTCGATCACGTCGCGCGGCGCGCCGCTGCGCTCGGCGTTTTCGATCAGCGTGGCGGGGTGCGCGGGCCAGGTGACGCGTTCGAGAGCGTGCAGCACACGATCGCTCAGCGCCTCTGCATTCGAACGCGCCTCGTCTGGGGTGTCAGCTCGTGTGGCCTCGCAAGCGGAAGCAGGCTTCATCGGCTCCTCCTTCGAAGATCTTGACGGCTCGCGCAGTTGCCGTTCCCGGCGCCTTGACCGGTGCGCGCCCCATTTACAGGCAGGGAAAGGACGTGACCGCGCGCACGTCCTGTCGGGCAATCTGGCTGCCGTTCAGGCGGGAAGCTTGTCGGCGAGCACGTCGGCGCGGCGGATCTGCGGCGGCGCGGCCAGCAGTTCGCCCGCGCGCGCCATCAATGCCGCGGCCACCTGGCCGTTCAGATGCGCGTTGCGGCCGGCTTCGTCGTCGAATGCATCGAAGATCGCAAACGTCGTGGCGTCGAAGCGCACGCCGAACCAGGCTGGCGTGCCGGGCTCCGCATCGACCAGCGGTTTCGCGCTCGCGAGAAATGCCGCGAGGTCCTCTTCCTTGCCGGGCTGCGCGTGCAGCTCGACGTACAACGCATGCTGGGTCATGACATGGCTCCTGTTACGTCGTGGCGACTCAGGCATGGTCGCGGTCCTGCGGGGCGTTCGTCAAGCGCCGGGAGGGCGCGGCGGGCTTTTCCCGCCTGCCGTACGAAGATTACGATTCGTAGTCCAAATAGAGTCCCGTGGCTTCGCGGTTTTGTCTGACCACGCCGGGTCACCGCCGCGCGACGGCTGACCAGCCATGCGGTCTTGAATCTCCACGTTTCATGCGGCCATCTACGCGTCGCTCGGCTGGCGCTCACTGCGTTGCCCCCCGCCCGAGCGCCCCGTGTACAGCTCTACCGGTTCGTGACCCTGTCGGCCTGGCTGGGCGCGTTCGCTCACGCGCCGCGCCTTTCTCGCCCGGCGAACGCATCGCTCGATGAATTGCGCGTGTTGACGCTCTCCGTTCGCCGCAGCGCCGACGCTCACGCCCGCGACTCCGGCGAAGAGCCCCACGGCGGACTGACGGTCAGCGCCGGCGTCGATGAACTGCAAGCGCAAGACTCGCTCGCCGCCTTGATGGCGCGCGCCGACGTCGCGCTCTATGTCGCCAGGTCACGCGGGCGCGACCGCGTCGTGGCCATCTGACGATTCCGTCGGTCCCCTTCGCGCGATCTATGCGTGATGAATCAACGCTCGCGCCCTTTCGCGGCGCGACGGGCAATCCTTGTCGAAACTCCATGCGCTACGCATAGTTGCGCACTGCGAAGGCTTAACAGCGCTGTTTTTAAACGATAATTATCAATGGCGCGACCGACGTTGCGTGCAGCGTGAAGGCGCTTTCGCTGCATGACGTATAGGGTCCAGGTGGCCTGCGTGGCGCGCCTCAAAAATTTTCGGGCGGGCGTTTCTTCCCTTGTAACCAGTGGCGATCACGCGAAGCGGGATTCGTGCGGATATGAAGGCGCCTGCTCCCGGCGCCCCGCGCCCGCATTGGTTTTCTCTCAAGCGCGCTCTGGCGCCGCCGGCCGTGACCACTCCCCGCCGCGCGCCGCGACTCACGCGCTCGCCAGTCATTGCATCACCCACATTCATAAGTCCGCTGCCGGAATGCGCACGTCAGGCCTCATCGCGCGTGTCGTTTCGTTGCGGACACATTACGGGCCTGCCTTTCGGAATCCTTCCTGACCAGACAAGTCGCCTCCGGGGCCGGCCTTTAACCACAAGGAGCCTGAGATGAAAGTTGGCAGCAACTGGCGTAACGCACATAACAACGACGCGGCATTGCCCGCATTCCTCGCAGCACGTGTCGATCGCTACTACACCGAGCGCGTGCAGGAAAGCTGGGCCGGGGGCCACATTATGAAGGGCCGTGTTGCCGATGCTGATGCCTTGCACCTCTCGAGTAATGATTACCTTTCGATTGCGCGCCACCCAGAGATTCTTGATGCAATGTGCATGAGCATCCGCAAGGAGGGCAACGGGCTTCTGATGTCGGGTGTCTTCCTCCACGGCGACGACTGCCCGCAACTCGCGCTCGAAGACCGCTTCGCGTCATACATGGGGGCTGAAGCGAGCGTGCTGTGCCAGTCGGGTTTTGCCGCGAATACGGGGCTGATCCAGTCGATCGCCAATGCGCAGACGCCGGTGTACGTCGACATGATGGCGCATATGTCGCTGTGGGAAGGCATCCGCAGCGCCGGCGCGCGCGCGATCAGTTTCTTCCACAACGATGTCGATCACCTCGAGCAGCGCATCCAGCGCTACGGGGCCGGGATCGTGATCGTCGATTCGGTGTACAGCACGAACGGCAGCGTGGCGCCGCTCACGGCGATCGCCGAAGTGTGCGCCGAGCACGACTGCGTGCTGGTCGTCGACGAGTCGCATTCGCTCGGCACGCACGGCCCGCACGGTGCGGGCATGGTGGCCGAACTCGGGCTGATCGACCGCGTGCATTTCCGTACCGCGAGTCTTGCGAAGGCGTTTGCCGGCCGTGCGGGCATCATCAGCTGTTCGCGGCGCTTCCAGGAGTATTTCAAGTGCGAGGCGCTGCCCGCCATTTTCAGCTCGACGCTGCTGCCGCATGAAACGGCGGGTCTCGCTGCGACGCTCGACGTGATCGAGCGCGAAGACTGGCGGCGCACGCGCGTCGCGGCCAACGCGCGTTACGTGCGCTCACGGCTTGCCGATCTCGGCTACAACCTGAACGGCAGCGAAACGCAGATCATCGCGCTGGAAGCCGGGCCTGAGCCGCAGACGATCATCCTGCGCGACGCGCTCGAAGCACGCGGCATTTTTGGTTCGGTGTTCTGTGCACCTGCCACAGCGCAGAACCGCTCGCTCGTGCGGCTCTCGCTCAATGCGGCGCTGTGCGAGGAGGAACTGGAGCGGCTCGTCGAAGTGTGCGCGGAAATTCGCGACGAGGTGCAGATCTGGAACTGGCCGTCCACGCGCCGCAACGAACGCAATGCGGGTCGTGCGCGCGTGCGTCTGCCGCAGGCTGTGGTGAACATGCCGATGGTGGCTGTGGCGGCCTGAGCCGTGCGCGATTGAGGCAGCGTGGAGCGAGACAGCGGTAGCGTGGGGTGCGCCCGATTATCAGGGCGAGTCCCACGCCGCCTGGATCTCGCGGTCCAACTGGTCGAGATGCCGGTCGTAGGGCAGCACGTTGTCGAGCGCGAGCCCCGCCGGCTTCTTCACCAGGGCGTAGAGATAGCGGCGGTCGCCGTGAAACTCCGATGCGGGGTGCATATACGGCTGCCATTCGATGCACTGCGACGGGTAATAGCCTTCCGTGCGCCAGAAATACGGCAGGCTGCGACGGCTGTCGAGCTCCGCGAGAAAGCTGATGGGCGCACCTTGTTCGACGGCGATTTCGCGCACGCCGCGCAGCGATTCGTCGGTGTGAATGACGAGCAGGTATGCGGTGCCGACACCGTCGAACATCAGGAGTCCGTGCGGTTGATACGAGAGATAGTGCTCGACGATGCCCAGTGAATCGGCAATGCCCTTCACGTGCGCGGCGAGCGCATGATCCTTGAGGAATGCATATTCGGATACGGCGAGCGCGTCGAGCACCGTGCTGCAGCAGCGGTCGAAATACGCGCGCTGCATATCGTCGATCGCCTGGTTCAGCGTTTCCACCGCGTCGACTTCATGCTTGCGGATGAAGCGGTCGATCAGCCCTTCGTTGAAGCTCTTTACGGCCACGTGCTCGTCGGCTTTGCCGGTCAGCACGATTTTCCTGATCGACGGGTCGGTAATGCGCCGGCAAAACTCCATGCCGTTGAGTTCTGGCATGTCGTAATCGACCACCACGACCGAAACCGACTCGAAGCGCGAGGCGTTATGTACGAGACTACGTATCGCATCGACGCGCATGGCGATGACCTGGTGCGCATCGTTTTCTTCAGTACGGTCCAGATAGGGGCTGAAGATAGGCTCCGCCGCGCGGTCATGCGGCGTACGGCCATTGAGGAATTTCAGCGCCTCAGAGGGCGAACTGAACAGGCGGAAGGCCAGGTCGGGGTCGAGTTGCAGGCTCAGGTTCGAAAGGAACGCGGCGCTGTCGTCGACGAAGGCGACGGTGGTCGGATAGGAGAACGGCTGAATGGCTTTCGTCATGGCGCAGGGAATGTCAAAACGAACTCGGTGTATTCGCCTTTTACGGAAGAGCAGGTGATCGCTCCACCCATCGCTTGCATGACATCGCGGCAGAATGCCAGCCCGATTCCTGCTCCGAGCGTCACGTCATCGGTGGCGGTTGTCGAAGTATAAAAGCGCGTGAAGATGTGCGGCAATACCTCAGGGGAAATACCGGTGCCCGTATCGCTGAAAATTAAACGATTGGCCCTTTGCCCTGATTCAAGACGAATCGAAATCTGCGCGCCTTCGATGCTGCCCATATGCCTGAAGGCATTTTTGAGCAGATTGAAGAGCACGTGAACGGTAAGCATCTCAGATCCGTGGAATTCGAAATCGGGGCGCAGATTGCAGATTACCCGACGCCGGTCGCCTTCGCGAAACGGAAAACGCGCGAGTGCGGTTTCGACGCAATGTACGATCGAACACATCGTTGCGTTTTGCATGTTGCCGCCCGTGAAGCGCGCCGTGGCGAGCAGCATGTCGATGATCGCGTTCGAATGCAGTGCTTCCTGTTCGATGCGGCCTGCCACGCCTTGCAGGGAATGCAGATGCGCCACGCGTATTTTTGGCACGGGCAAGCGGCTGCGCTGGGCGAGTTGATAGGTGTCGAGCAGCGCGGGCAAATAGCGCATGAGGCCAGCGGCGCCCACGCGTATCGCCACGAGCGGCGTGCGCAGTTCGTGCGCCACGCTGCCCGCCGTGGCCAGCATGGCGCGCTCCTGTTCGATCTGAATGCGGTCCTGATCGTAATTGGCCACCGCACCGATTGCCACCGCGAACGAAAAGATCGCCAGATGGGTGAAATAGTTCGGCCCGAGCACGATGGGATAGGTGGTGAGGCAGTAGGCCACCACCGCGAGGCTGATGCCCACGAGGAACTGCAGCACGAGCATGAGCCAGTCGAGCAGCAGCACCATCACGAACGCCGCGATCAGCGCGCTTTCCACCCACACTTCGTTGCCGTTGTTCTTGAGCAGCATGAACGTGAAGAAGAACGGCAGTGCGTAGAGCGTGCAGAAGTACCAGTACCACGGCAGCAGCTTTTTCAGCGCGGCGGGCCAGCGCTCGAACGCCAGGATCGGTATGAACAGAAACGAGCCGATCAGGCGCAGCGTGAGATTTTCATACGGCTGAGGAAAGAGGTCTTTCCAGACGTAGTAGTAAAGCGGGAAGCCCACGCTCGCCACCACGGCGAGCGGGCGCATGCGGCGCTTCACGTATTGCAGGTTGCGCAGCGCGGGCGCGAATGCGCGCACGAAGCGCGGACGCATCGACGCCCAGGCTCGCCTCAGTCGCACCGAGGTTCTTGAAACGTTCATCAGAATGGAATCGCTCATCGTTCTGGCCGGCGCGCATGTCCCGCCGGTCTTCTTGCGTCTCGCTTTTTTTGGTGCCCCGTTTTGCCATGGGGTTCGCGTGGTCGGACCCCGTCTCCACAGCGCAAAGAAAGACAATATCACCAAAGGATTGCAGCGATGAGGCGGGTTTGGCCCTTAGTTTGGCCTTCGATGGGCTGAGATACCGCGTTGGCGGGGGAGAGTTATGCGCGGTGCATCGATTTGACCCTGCCTGGAGGCATTCGGCGCGCGCTGGAGGGTGTTGCGGGGACGCTGAGTTGTTTTCAGGCCGCGGGCTTGCGCTGTGCCCAAATGAATGGCTCGATGACGTCGTTCAGCGGCTGCGGCGCATCGCGATGGGGAGAATGGCCGCCCTGCGCGAGCGCGTGGACGCGCGCGTGGGGCACGGCCGCGCCAATCGCTTCGACTTGCGCCATGGTGCCGTAGTGGTCGTCGAGCGCCTGCACGGCGAGCAGCGGCGCGCGAATCGACGCCAGTTCGCCGGCGATGTTCCAGGAACGGAAGGCGGGATCGAGCCAGATATCGTTCCAGCCGTAGAACGCGGAATCGACGTCGTCGTGATAGCGCGCGAGCTTTTCGCGCAGGCGGGTCGTTTCGTACGCAACCTTCGCCTCGCCGATGCTGTCGACCGAAATGTCTTCGACGAACACGTGCGGCGCAATCGCCACTGCACCCGCGAGTGCTTCGGGGAAAGCGGCGGCGTAGAGCAGGGCGATGGAGGCGCCGTCGCTATGACCGATCAGCCACATGCGTTTGCGTTCGCCAGCGCTTACGCCGAGTGCGTCGAGCACCGCAGGTAGAACATCGCGCGCCTGCGCCGACATGAAATCGACCGGCCATTTGACGCCTTGCGCGCGCGGTGTGGAACGGCCGTAACCCGGACGCGAATAAACGAGCCCGCGCATGCCGAGGCGTTCGCAAAGCGCGGTGGGCCAGTCTTTCCACATTGCGATCGAGCCGAGACCCTCGTGCAGGAACACGGCGAGCGGCACATCGCTGGCGGCCGTGCCGATCCAGCGATATTCGATGCGCAGTGCATCGCGCGTGGACGTGGCGGGCAGATCGGCGAATTCGCTTTCGTTCATGGCGTTTGTCACTGTCACGACTGAAACTGCTGACGCAACCGGAAACGCTGGATCTTACCGGTGGCCGTCTTGGGCAGATCGTCGACGAACAGGATGTCGCGCGGATACTTGTGCGGCGCGAGCCGTGTTTTCACGAACGCCTTCAACTGCTCGGCCAACGCGTCGTGCGAAGTTTCCACTGCCGTTTGCTTGAGGACGACGAACGCGCAGGTTTTCACGAGGCCGCCCTGATCGACGCCGATCACGGCCGCTTCGAGCACGGCGTCGTGCTGCATGAGCACCATCTCCACTTCGATGGGCGAGACATACTGGCCGCTCACCTTGAGCATGTCGTCGCTGCGGCCCGCATAGACATAGGCGCCGCCCGGCAGGCGCCGGTACTTGTCGCCGCTCCTCACCCAGTCGCCGAGGAAGGTCGCGCGCGACTTCTCGCGATTGCACCAGTACATCACGGCCGCGCTCGGCCCGCGGATGAAGAGGTCGCCGATCTCGCCGTCGGGCACGAGCGCGCCGCTCTCGTCGCGCAGTTCGATCTCGTAGCCGGGCACGGGGCGCCCCGTGGTGCCGTATTCGACCGCGCCTGGCCGGTTCGAGAGGAAGATGTGCAGCATTTCCGTGGAGCCGAGGCCGTCGAGAATGTCGCTGCCGAAATGTTCCCTGAAGCGCTCGCCCAGTTCGCGCGGCAGCGCTTCGCCTGCGGACGTGCACACGCGCAGCGCGACGTCGGCGCGCGCCGGGAGGTTCGGCGCGGCCATCATGCTCGCGTAAAGCGTGGGCACGCCGTAGAACACCGTGGGCCGATGCTGCACGAGGCGTGCGAATACGGCGTTGGCAGTGGGGCGTTCGGCCATCAGGATCGTGGTCGCGCCTACCGAGAGCGGAAACGAAAGGCCGTTGCCGAGGCCATAGGCGAAGAACAGTTTGGCCGCCGAAAACACGATGTCGTTTTCGCGTATGCCGAGAATGGGCTTCGCGTAAGTCTCGACGGTCCAGTAGAGATTGGCGTGCGTATGCACCGTGCCTTTGGGCTTGCCTGTCGATCCCGACGAGTAGAGCCAGAAGGCGATGTCGTCACAACCCGTTTGCGCGGCGCGCGCGGCGGGCTCGGCGCGTGCGATCAAATCGGCGAGAACATGTTCGGGTTCATGCGGAAGCGACTGTGAAGCGCGCGGGGAAGCGGGCTGCGAAACGATTAACTTGCAGTCCTCACATTGTGCCTCGGCCAACGCGGCGCTCACGGCGGGCAGCACCGCGCCGGAGGCGATCACCACCCGCGCACGGCTGTGCGTGAGCATATACACATAGTCGGCCGGCGTGAGCAGCGTGTTGACGACTACCGGCACGATACCCGCATAGAGCGCGCCGAGAAACGCAGTGGGCAACTCGACGGTATCGAGCATCACGAGCAGAACGCGCTCTTCCGCGTGGACGCCCAGCGCGCGCATGGCGGCCGCAAAGCGGCGGGCCTGCATTTCGAGTTCGCCGTAGCTCAGCGTGAGCGTGTCGTCGATATAAGCGGTCTTCGCGGCGCGCGCGGCGTTGAGCGCGAACAGATGCGTGGCGAAATTGAATTGCGCGGGCGGCGGCACGGCCGTGGCGTGTTCCTGCGATGCTGCTGGGATTGGCACGGTGTTGTCTCCGCTCAGTCTGATTCGATCGGATTTGTCGTCGATCAACCTTTTCGCGGAAAATTAGCCGTTAGCAAAATGCATGTCAAGCACTATAGTACATAAAAACGGATTCAGGGATTCCCTAAGATGAAGCAAACTTACATTGCGGAGCTGCCAGCCGAAGCTGCCGACGACGCCTCGCGCGGCGAGCGCACCGAACGCGATCCGTTCCTGACCGCCATGGGCGAGCGCGTACGCATGCTGCGCGCGCGGCGCGGCATGACGCGCAAGACGCTGGCGGCGGAAACCGGGCTTTCGGAGCGGCATCTGGCGAATCTGGAGTCCGGGGTAGGGAATGCCTCCGTACTGGTGTTGCGGCAGATCGCGACCACGCTGAACTGCCCGCTCGCCGAGGTGATCGGCGACGTCACGACTTCCTCTGCGGAATGGCTCCTGATCCGCGAGTTGCTGCAGGGGCGCGATCCGGCCGCCTTGCAGCGCGCGCGTGTGGCGCTCGCGGAGATGTTCTCGCACACGAGCGCCGACCCGCACCGCAACGAGCGCATCGCGCTCATCGGGCTGCGCGGCGCGGGCAAGTCTACGCTGGGGCGCATGCTCGCGCAGGAGCTGAAGGTGCCGTTCGTCGAGCTGACGCGGGTGATCGAGCAGCTGGCGGGCTGTCCGCCTTCGGAAATCCATTCACTCTATGGCGCGAGCGCTTATCGTCGCTACGAGCACCGGGCGCTGGAGGCCGTGATCGCGGAACACCCACGCGCCGTGATCGCCTCGCCGGGCGGCCTCGTTTCCGAGCCCGCCACGTTCAACGTGCTGCTCGCGCATTGCTTCACGGTCTGGCTGCAGGCCGCGCCCGAAGAGCACATGCGCCGCGTCGTGGCGCAGGGCGACCTGCGGCCCATGTCGGGCAACTCGGGCAACAGCGAGGCGATGGACGACCTCAAGCGCATCCTGGCTGGCCGCAGCGAACTGTATGGCCGCGCCGACATGACCTTCGACACTAGCGAAAAGACGCTCGCCGACGCTTACCTGCAACTGCGTGACCGGCTCGCCGCCCGGCTGGCCGCGGAGGCGCCCCGCATCGAATGAGTGGCGGGCGCGGACCGCGGCATCGCGGGTTTACCCCGTGCATGCACTAAAATGCACTAATGTGCTTTACATGAGCATTCCATTGCACTATCGTTCATTGAAACGATGTGTAGACAGGAGACGCTCATGGCCGCAGCCGAAACCGCCGTCGCCCCGCAGCGGGTCGATTACCGCACCGATCCCTCGCAGTACCGGCACTGGAAGCTCACGTTCAATGGCGCGGTGGCGACGCTCGGAATCGACATCGCCGAAGACGGCGGCATTCGCGACGGCTACAAGCTGAAGCTGAACTCGTACGACCTCGGCGTGGATATCGAACTGCACGATGCACTCCAGCGCATTCGCTTCGAGCATCCGGAAGTGCGCACGGTCGTGCTGACCAGCCTGAAGGACCGCGTGTTCTGCTCGGGCGCCAACATCTTCATGCTCGGCCTCTCCACTCACGCCTGGAAGGTCAACTTCTGCAAGTTCACCAACGAAACGCGCAACGGCATGGAAGATTCGTCGCGCCATTCGGGCCTGAAGTTCATCGCGGCGGTGAACGGCGCGTGTGCCGGCGGCGGCTACGAACTCGCGCTCGCCTGCGACGAGATCATGCTCGTGGACGACCGCTCGTCGTCGGTGGCGCTGCCGGAAGTGCCGCTGCTCGGCGTGCTGCCTGGCACGGGCGGCCTCACGCGCCTCACCGACAAGCGCCGCGTGCGCCATGATCGCGCCGACATCTTCTGCACTGTGGTGGAAGGCATACGCGGCGAGCGCGCGAAGGCCTGGCGCCTCGTGGACGACGTCGTGAAGCCGAACCAGTTCGGTCAGGCCGTGCAGGCGCGCGCGCTCGAGCTGGCCGCCGCGAGCGATCGTCCTGCAGGCGCGCAGGGCATTGCGCTCCCGCGCATCGAACGCGTGCAGCACGACGGCGGTCTGAGCTATGCCACTGTCGATGTCACGATCGACCGCGCGAAGCGCACCGCGACGTTCACGGCGAAAGCGCCCGCCGCGTCACCTGTTTCGGATATCGAATCAATCGTCGCCGCTGGTGCATCGTGGTGGCCGCTGCAGTTCGCGCGCGAGCTGGACGACGCGATTCTCTCCATGCGCACCAACGAACTCGACATCGGCACGTGGATTCTCAAGACCGCAGGCGACGCGCGCACCGTGCTTGCCGCCGACGCCGCGCTGCTCGCTCACCGCGACCACTGGTTCGTGCGCGAGACCATCGGCACGCTGCGCCGCACGCTCGCACGCATCGATGTCTCTTCGCGTTCGCTGTTCGCGCTGATCGAGCCGGGCTCGTGCTTCGCCGGCACCTTCGCCGAATTCGCGTTCGCCGCGGACCGCACGTACATGGCCGCGCTGCCCGCGAACGAAGACGAAGCACCGGCCATCACGCTCTCGGAAGCGAATTTCGGCCTCTACCCGATGGTCACGCATCAGTCGCGCCTTGCGCGGCGCTTCTATGAGGAAACCGAACCACTCGACGCCGTGCGCGCGAAGATCGGTGAAGCGGTCAAGCCTGTCGAGGCGGAGCGCCTTGGCCTCGTGACGGCTTCGCCCGACGACATCGACTGGCCCGACGAAATCCGCCTCGCGCTGGAAGAGCGCGCGGTCATGTCGCCCGACGCGCTCACGGGCCTGGAGGCGAATCTGCGCTTCAACGGGCCGGAGACCATGGAAACGCGCATCTTCGGCCGGCTCTCCGCGTGGCAGAACTGGATCTTCAACCGGCCCAACGCCGTGGGCGAGAAAGGCGCGCTCAAGGTGTACGGCAAGGGCAGCAAGGCGCAGTTCGACGTTGCCCGCGTTTGATAGCCGTCTCCGCCAAGGCGTTTGCCACAAGGAACTGCAATGTCCACGATCAATTACAGCGAAAAGATCCCGAACAACGTCAATCTCGCCGACGACCGCGCGCTGCAGCGCGCGCTCGAGCAGTGGCAGCCGAACTTCCTCTCGTGGTGGGGCGACATGGGGCCAGACGGCTCGCACGGCTACGACGTGTATCTGCGCACGGCGGTGAGCGTCGACGCGGGCGGCTGGGCGCACTTCGATCACGTGAAGATGCCTGACTATCGCTGGGGCATCTTCCTCACGCCGGGCGATGCGGACCGCAAGATCCATTTCGGCGCACACAAGGGCGAGGCCGCGTGGCAGGACGTGCCGGGCGAACACCGCGCGAACCTGCGCCGCATCATCGTCACGCAGGGCGACACGGAGCCCGCCTCGGTCGAGCAGCAGCGCCATCTCGGCCTCACTGCGCCCTCCATGTACGACCTGCGCAACCTGTTCCAGGTGAACGTGGAGGAAGGCCGGCACCTGTGGGCGATGGTGTATCTGCTGCATCGCTACTTCGGCCGCGATGGCCGTGAGGAAGCCGAAGCATTACTGGAGCGCCGCTCGGGAGACGACGACAACCCGCGCATTCTCGGCGCATTCAACGAGAAAACGCCCGACTGGCTAGCGTTTTTCATGTTCACGTACTTCACCGACCGCGACGGCAAGTTCCAGCTTTCGGCGCTGTCCGAATCCGGCTTCGATCCGCTCGCGCGTACGACGAAATTCATGCTGACCGAAGAGGCGCATCACATGTTCGTCGGCGAATCGGGCATCTCGCGCGTCGTGCAACGCACCGCGCAGGTCATGAACGAACTGAAGACCGACGACGTGAACCGCTTGCGCGCCGCGGGCGTGATCGACCTCGAAACGATCCAGCGTTACCTGAACTTCCACTACTCGGTGACGATCGACCTGTTCGGCGCCGATCACTCGTCGAATGCCGCGACCTTCTATAGCTCGGGCCTGAAGGGTCGCTACGAAGAGACCAAACGCGACGACGACCATCAGCTCGAAGGCCAGCAATACCGTTTGCTCGACGTGCAGGACGGCAAGCTCGTGGAGCGCGAGGTGCCGATGCTCAACGCCATGAACGAAGTGCTGCGCGACGACTACATCAAGGACTCGATTGCAGGCGTGAACCGCTGGAACAAGGTGCTGGAAAAAGCTGGCATCGATGCTCGTCTCACCGTGCCGCACAAGGCCTTCAACCGCCAGATCGGCACGTTCGCGGGCGTGCGCGTGTCGCCGGACGGCCGCGTGATCGGCGAGACCGAATGGGCCGCGAACGAAGCGAAATGGCTGCCCACGGCGGAAGACCGCGCCTATGTGGCCTCGCTCATGGGCCGCGTGATCGAGCCGGGCAAGTTCGCCAACTGGATCGCGCCGCCGGCCATGGGCATCAACCGGCAGCCCGTCGATTTCGAATACGTGCGCTTTAACTGAGGGGAGCGGCGGCGCGCAGCCACGCGTTCGCGCGCCGCGGTGGGAGACAATCATGAACGGTCCGCTACCCGTGGAAATTATCAGGCAACACCTGATCGATCCTGAAATCTGCATACGCTGCAATACGTGCGAGGAAACGTGCCCTGTTGACGCGATCACGCACGACGGCACCAACTATGTGGTGAAGGCCGATGTCTGCAACGCCTGCATGGCGTGCGTGCCGCCGTGCCCGACCGGCGCGATCGACAACTGGCGCAACGTGCTCAAGACCGAGACGTACACCATCGACGAGCAGTACACGTGGGACGAACTGCCCGCGCACAATGCATCGGTGGGCGCGCCGGTCGAAACGCAGGAATCGAGCGGTGTGGCCGGCGAGGCGCAAGCGGCGCCGAATGCCGCCGATGCGCCCGTGGGCGGCTCCGACATGCTGCGTGGCTCGACCGTGCCGCCGTGGTCGGCGGCGCGCCCCTATGTCCAGCTCTACACGCACAAGGCGCCGACCACGGCGACCGTGGTCGGCAACTATCGCCTCACCGACGACGCCACTGAAAGCGATATCCATCACATCGTGCTCGACTTCGGCGCCATGCCGTTCCCGGTGCTGGAAGGCCAGTCCATCGGCATTCTGCCGCCGGGCGCGACCCTGGAAGGCCGAGCCCATCACGCGCGCCAGTACTCGATTGCGAGCCCACGCGACGGCGAGCGCCCTGGCTACAACAACGTTTCGCTCACGGTGAAGCGTGTGACGCGCGATCACAGCGGCAACGCAACTGATGGCGTGTGCTCGAACTATCTCTGCGATCTGAAGAAGGGCGACGTGGTGACCGTGATCGGGCCGTTCGGCAATACCTTCCTGATGCCGAACCATCCGAACTCGCATCTGCTGATGATCTGCACGGGCACCGGCTCCGCGCCCATGCGCGCGATGACCGAATATCGCCGCCGCCGCAGGCTCAAGGGCGCGACCGGCAAGCTCATGCTTTTTTTCGGCGCACGCACGCAGCAGGAATTGCCTTACTTCGGACCGCTGATGAACCTGCCGAAGGATTTCATCGACACGAACCTCGCCTTCTCTCGTACGCCGGGCCAGCCGCGGCGCTATGTGCAGGACGTCATGCGCGAGCGCGCCGTGGACGTCGCGCAACTGCTCAAGGACGGCAACACACACGTCTATGTTTGCGGATTGAAGGGCATGGAAGATGGCGTGCTGCAGGCGCTCCAGGAAATCGCCGAAAAACACGGCATGGGCTGGGAGGCATTGTGGGATCGTCTCAAGCGGGAAGGGCGGCTGCATCTCGAGACGTATTGAAACGTCCGCTGCAATGAAGCGAGGCCTGATTCGAAACACATGAGAGGCCCCCGATAGTTTAAGCACGATCGTGCGAAAAGCGTTACGATGGCGCATCGCTCAGGCGTGGACAGTTGCGAACCGACGCGCGCCGCAGATGGAGACTGCCTCGATGAACCTCGTTGCCGAAATGCCCGCCGGCCTGACCGGCGTCGAACAATTGCAGCACTTGCTGCACGGGAGCCGTGGCCCGGCCATCGGCGAAACGCTCGGCTTCAGGCTGGTCGAAGTCGAGGAGGGCCGCGTCGTGTTCGAGGGCACGCCCGGGCTGCACGTGTACAACCCCATCGGCACGGTGCACGGCGGTTATGCGGCCACGCTGCTCGATTCCGCGTGCGGGTGCGCGGCGCATTCGCGGCTCAACGCGAGTCAGGGCTACACCACGCTAGAGCTAAAGGTCGCGTACCACCGCCCCATGACTGCCGACACCGGCACCGTGCGCGCGGAAGGGCGCGTGCTCAGCATCGGCCGCCGCGCGGCCTTCACGGAGGCCAGCATCACGGATGCACAGGGCAAGCTTTACGCGTCCGCCACCTCCACCTTGCTCGTGTTCGACCGCTGACTCAACGAGACCGGAGCGAACTAGATCGCCGCGCGCGCCTTGTCTTCGATGAGCCGCACGAGCGTTTGCAGCATCCGGTTCGCAGGCGTGGGCACGCCCAGCGCCGTGCCGCGCTGCACGACATAGCCGTTGAGGTGATCGATCTCGCTGAGCTTGCCGCGCGCGAGATCCTGCGCCGTGGACGAGTATTGGCCCGGCATGGTCTGCGCGATGCGCGTCACGGCGCTGTCCATGTCCGGCGGCAGCGTCACGCCGTCTGCCTGCGCGACGGCCATGCATTCACCGACGATGTCGCGCATCGTCTCGCTCACGCCCGCACCCTTCACGAGACGTCCATAAGGCAATTGCGTGATCGCCGAAAGCGCGTTGTACGCGCAGTTCACGATCAGCTTCGCCCAGAGCGCACCGCGTACATTAGGTGAGATTTCCGTGGGCACGCCCGCGTCGATGAGCGTGCGCGCAACGGCGTCGCTCGAGCGCGAAGGCTCGATCACCAGCTCGCCGCGGCCGTGATGGCGTACGTGGCCGGGCCCCGCCATCTCCGTGGCGACATAGACCACGGCGGCCGCCACGTCCTGCGGGATCACCGTGCGCAGACGCTCTGCGTTATCCGCGCCGTTCTGCAGCGTGAGCACGAGCGTGCCGGCGCCAAGATGCGGTTTGATCGCGGCGCCCGCGCTTTCGGTATCGGTCGACTTCACGCAGAACAGCACGAGGTCCGCGCCCGCCACGGCGGCGGCTTCAGTGCTGGCGGTGAGATGCGGCGCGCCGATGCGCTCGTCGAACTGCTGCGCTTCGAGGCGCAGTCCGTCGCGCGTAATGGCCTCGACATGCTGGGGCCGGCCAATCAAGACCACATCGTGTCCCGCGCGAGCGAGCATGCCGCCGTAAAAGCAGCCTACTGCGCCTGCTCCCATGACGGCGACTTTCATTTGCGTATCTCCTGTGTGGCGTGCGTGCTTCGTTGCCTGAAATGTTCCGCGGCGTGCCGGTGCGTTCAGCGCAGCTCGAAGCCGAGCGCGTTGAGCGCGTCACGCAAGCGGTCGCGGCCGTGCAGCGATTCGCGGCTGCGCCAGCGCGCGAGCGAGCGCAAGGTCCAGCCCGCCGCGCTCAATCCCTGGGCGGTCTGGAAGCCGCCCATGACTTCGTCGTAGCGGGCAATCGCGGCCGCTTGCGACGGCGCGTCGTATTGCTCGCGATGGAGCACGACCTCCTGCGGCAAGCGCGGCTTCACATCCGCAGGGCGCGTTTCGTCGGGATAGCCCACGCACATGCCGAATACGGGGAGCACGCGCGGCGGCAGACCCAGTTCCGCGGCAACCTGCTCAGGCTGATTGCGGATGCCGCCGATATATACGGCGCTCATGCCGAGCGATTCGAGCGCGACCACGGCGTTTTGCGCGGCGAGCGCCGCGTCGATCATGCCGACGACCAGCGTCTCCATGTAGTGCAGACCTTCGACGCTCGCCCCGCTGCGCGCGCCGGCCGCTTCGAGACGCGAGAGGTCCGCGAGCCACACGAGAAAGAGCGGTGCTGCGCGAACGTGCGACTGGCCGCCCGCCAACTCGGCGAGGCGCGCACGGCGTTCGGGGTTTTCGATGGCAACCACGCTCCACGTTTGCAGGTTCGACGAGGTCGATGCCGATTGCGCCGCGGCGATCAGCGTTTCGAGCGTGCCGTCGGGCAACGGGCGGTCCGCGTAGTTGCGCACCGAGCGGTGCGCGAGCAGCGTGTCGAGCGTATCGTTCCAGGCCGGCAGCGGCGCGGACCACGGCGTGCCATAGCGCGCTTCGAGGGCGCGTACAGCATCGGCGAAATCGGCAGCGGGTCGTGCGGGCGTGGTGACGGTGGACATCGGGTTTCTTCTCCGGCAAATGACAGTGGATTCGTGGCGCTGAAATTCGGGGCACCAGGCGCCGTATGGTACATGGCCCGCGCGATCCGCGCAGGCGTTCACCGGCGCGGGCCCACGGACCCACGGGTGCGCCAGCAGAGTTCGTGCGTGACCGGTATCATCAGAGGCTGCGCATGCGTTCGAAAGCGACCTGCTTCGTGCGGCGGCGCCATCTTCCGCTTCCCCCTGTCTTCGGCAGCCCTGTCTGCCCCTTCTTCCGAGGCCTTCCCATGTCCGTTGATTCCCCGAATGCGTCGCCGGTCTGGTTCGTGACCGGCTGTTCGACCGGCTTTGGCCGCGAACTCGCCCGCGCCGTGCTCGCGCGCGGCTGGCGGTGCGTGGCGACCGCGCGCAACAAGGCGTCGCTCGACGATCTCGCGCCCGAGGCCGGCGATCGCCTGCTGCCCGTCTCGCTCGATGTGACCGACGCCGCGCAAATCGACGCCGCCGTCGCGGCCGCGCAAAAGCAGTTCGGCGCGATCGACGTGCTCGTCAACAACGCGGGCTACGGCTATCAGAGTTCGATCGAGGAGGGCGAGGAACGCGAGATCCGCGCACAGTTCGATGCCAACGCATTCGGCCTGTTCGCGCTCACGCGCGCGGCGCTGCCTGGCATGCGTGCGCGCCGCAAGGGCCACGTCATCAACATTACGTCGGTGGCGGGGCTCGCGGGCTTTCCGGGTTCTGGCTACTATGCTGCCTCGAAACACGCCGTGGAGGGATTCTCCGATTCGCTGCTGTCCGAAGTTGCCCCGCTCGGCATCAAGGTGACCTGCGTGGAGCCGGGGCCGTTTCGCACGGACTGGGAAGGCCGCTCGCTCGTGCAAACGGCGAGCCGTATCGACGACTACGCCGAAACGGCGGGCGCGCGTATGCAGCGCACGGCGCAAGGCAGCGGGCATCAGCCGGGCGATCCGGTGCGCGCGGCGCAGGCGATGATCCGCATCACGGAAACCGAAAAGCCGCCGCGGCATCTCGTGCTGGGCGCATTCGGCGTGGATGCGGTAGCGAACCGCTTGCGCGCGGCGCTGGCCGATATCGAGGCATGGCGCGAGGTGAGCCTCCGCACGGACTATCCGGCGGGGAGTTGAGCCGGCGGCTCACGCCGTTGCGATCAGCAATGTGCCCGTTGCCACGAGCGCGCCGCGCCAGAGCCAGTCGAAGTTGATCCAGCCTCGCCGCAGCACGCCGAGACCGAGATACTCGTAGGCGAGCAGCGCGATGACGGCCGTGGTGGCGAGCGTCGTGGCGGTATGCAGCGCGGTGAACGCGAACGACAGCGCAAGCGGGTTCGCAAGGCCCGCTGCGCCGGCCGCTCCACCGCACAGCGGCAGCATGGCGGGCATCAGCATGAGCCCCGCGCCGTGCAACGTGGCCATCAACGCAGACCACGCCGCGAGCCCGGCAAAGCCCACGGTCATCCCCACGCGCACGCGGTGCCGATGCCCGTACGCGTACTGCCACGCGGCCCACGCGATCAGCAGCGCGCCCAGGCACGCGTGCAGCGCCGCGCCGGGCAGATGCGCGCCGAGCGCCGCGGTGGAACTCGTGAACAGCAGAATGGACGCGGCGTGACCGAGCGCGATGGGCGGCAAGGCGAGCAGCAGCGCTGTGCGGCTCCCGCGCTGCAGCCCGAGCGCGGTCGCGAAGAGCCAGCCCATCGCCGGATTCACGCCGTGAAAGACGCCGCTGCCCACCACGGCCGCCCAGGCGCCCCAGTGCGCGCCGAAGACCTCCTCCATATCGTGCTCCGCGCTTATGGGTAGCAGTACGAATCGGATGAGCAGTCGCCGCCTTCGAGCCGGATCTGGTGCGGCCGGTGCGACTTCGGCCATTCGACGAAGAAGCGCTCGTCGAATTCGAGGCCGCCTTCGGGCGCGGCGTCCAGCTTCACCATCCAGCCGTCGATGCCTTCGGGATAGAACTGCGCGTCGATCGCGCCATAAAGCGAGTTGCTGAAATAGACGCGCCGGCCGTCGCGGCTCACTTCGACCATTTGCGGGCCGCCGTTCAGCGCGCGCTCGGGCGCGAACGGATGCGCCGCGCGCGCGGCGATGCCGCCGATACGCACGCAACCCGTCAGGCGCGCGTTCTCAGGGTCCGACACATCGTATTGGCGCAAATCGCCCGTTCCCCAGCACGCCGCGTAGAGGAAGCGGTCGTCGAGCGAGAGCGCGATATCGGTGACGAGCGGCGGCACTGCTGCAAATCCCTTGAGCAAGGGCGGCAGATGCTCGGGATCGGCCGGCTCGGCCGGAATTTCGATGATCTTGCGTGCGGCCCACTGGTCGCCGTCGAGATACCACTGCCAGATCGAGGCCGAGAGGTCCTTCAGGCTGATCACGGAGTTCACGAAACCGTAGGGGCGCGTGGGATTGTGCGCGGGGCGCAGCTCGAACACGAGCTGGTTTTCCGCGCCGAAGTCGAGCACCTGCTTGTGCTGGCGCGTATGCAGATCCCAGAAGTGCAGGCGATGGCCATACTGGCCGCCGAGCAGGACCTCGGGCACGAGGCCGTTTTCGAAAGTCGCGGGCAGTCCCCACTCGCTCGTCACGAGCGTGTCGTAGCCGAGGTGCCACCAGCCGTCGTAGGCGAGCTGTTGCGGGCCGCGGTCGATCTCCCACTGGCCGAGAATATCGAAGCTCTCGTGGTCCATCAGGAAGACGCCGCCGGGCGCCTCGCCTTGCGCGTTCGCAAGCGACGTCACATAAATGCCATCCGGCCCGCAATGCACGGTGTGCGGGCGCGTGTAGCCCGCGCGCTGCGCGACGCTCTCGGGCTCGTGCACGCGCGCGATATGCGGGCGGCGCGCGTCAGGCTTGGTGTCGACAATATGAATGCGCGACGAGCGCAGACCGGGCACGATGAGATAGCGGCGCTCGGTATGCGCGTGGGGGGCGTTGGGGCACAGGCACGAACTGCAGGCGTTCCAGCCGAAATGGTGGAGCTCGTCGCCGACGTTGGGCATTGCCAGCCGATGCACGATGCGCCCGAATTCCGGCGAGCGGGGGTCCAGATCGACCACGTCGAGCGAATCGGGCACGCTGCGCGTGGGGTCGAAGCTGGCGACGTATGCCAGTGTCTCCGCTGGGGCTTCGCCTGCCATGCGCGCAGACGGGTAGAAGGTCGGGTCCGGTTGCCACGTCGCCATTGCTGCCCCCTCATCGAAGATTCGGAAGAGCCCCTATCATGCATCAGAGTGGCACAGTGCGTTGCATACGTGTTCCATATTCCATTCGGATAGAAGCTTATGCATTGGAGCAGTGAAAACCGATTAGGTGCGCTGCGGGAATAGTAAATTCGCTTTTGCAGCATTTATTCGCGAGGTCAACGTTCCTAGACTTGTACTCAACGGATGCAGACAAGCCGCTGCGCCGATTTCAAGTTACTGGAGGTTAGTCATGAGAACGCTCATCAAGGCCGTTGCGATCGCTGCGGTGCTTGCAGTGCCGGCCATTTCATTTGCACAGTCGCAAGGCACCAATGGTCCTGTGACGCGTGCCGAGGTGCGTAGTGAGCTGAAGCAGCTCGAAGCCGCGGGTTATCGTCCCTCGGTGAACGACCTGTATTACCCCGCGGATCTGCAACAAGCCCAGGCGCGAGTGAATGCACAAAACGGTGGGGCCGTTGCGCAGGCAACCGGCTATGGCCCGGCCACCAGCGGCTCTTCGGAAAGCGGTGCACGTACCGACGGCGCGGTTAGCAGCTATTCGCCGCCGGTATATAACGCGCACTGAGTTTTACGGCGGCAGGAAGCCGATTCATACCGCGTGAAGATAATCAGCCCGCGACGGCACGAAAGCGCCGTCGCGGGCTGATTCATTTGCTGCTTGCTTACACGGCGCACATATCGGCCGCTTTTCGTTTTAGTCGCGCGGCGCCCCACGCTCGCCAATCCACTTGCGTGTGGACTCGAGGATCTCATTCGATAGCACGGGATCGTCGCACAGCCGCGCAAGCACGACCGCGCCCACCATCGCGGCCCAGCCGCCGATCGCCGCCTGGCGCGCCGCTGCGCCGCTGGCGCCGTTCATGCCCCTGCTCAGGCGCTCGATTTGACGCTCCAGACCGGCCGCCATGACGGCGCGCGCTTCCGGCGTTTGCCGCGCGGTCTCGGCTGCGAGCGCCGCGGTCGGGCAGCCGTCCGCCACGTTGTCGCGATGTTCGGCACTGAGGTAGCGCGCCGCATAGCGCACCAGATCGGAATCGCCGCCTTCGCCCTGGGCAAAGACGTGGGCGAGCGTTTGCGCGATCAACTCGTCCTTCGATTTGAAATAGCCATAGAAGCCGCCGTGCGTCAGACCGGCGGCGCTCATCACGTCCGCGACGGTGACCGCATCGTAGCCGTGCTCGCGAAAAAGGCGGCCGGCGGCTTGCAGGATCTGCTGGCGATTCATTTCTACCTGTTCGCGACTGACCCTCATTGTTCTCTCCGCTCTCCATCATTCGACGCTTGACATTATATATGATGGTCATCATGATTCTGTTTACATGATGCTCATCATGAAAACAGAATTCCCAAGGAGAAGTTTCGATGTCTGCTAAACCTGCTGTCTTGATCACTGGCGCGTCCACGGGTATCGGCGCCGTCTACGCCGACCGTTTCGCAAAGCGCGGTCATGACCTCGTGCTGGTGGCGCGCGATCGCGCCCGCATGGAAGACCTCGCTGCGCGCCTGCGCGAGCGCGATGGTGTGAACGTGGATGTCGTTCGCGCCGATCTGGCCTCGCACGCGGATCTTGCGCTGTTAGAGGCGCGGCTTGCCGATGACGCACGCATCGGTGTGCTCATCAATAACGCGGGTGCGAGCCTGCCGGGCACGTTCGTCGAGCAGGGCCCGGACGCCGTGGCCGGCCTCATTGGTCTGAACGTCACGGCGGTTGCGCGCCTCGCCGCGGCAGTCGCGCCGCGTTTCGCGCGCGAAGGCAAGGGGGCGATCGTGAATGTCGGCTCCGTCATTGGCCTCGCACCCGAGTTTCGCTCGAGCGTGTACGGCGCGACGAAGGCGTTCGTGCTGTATTTCTCGCAGTCGTTGAATCTGGAACTCGGCGGCAAGGGCGTGTACGTGCAAGCCGTCGTGCCGGGCGCCACGCGCACCGAAATCTGGGAGCGCTCCGGCAAGGACGTGAATGCGCTGCCGGCCGTGATGGAAGTGGACGACCTCGTCGACGCGGCGCTCGTGGGCTTCGACCGGCGCGAGACGGTGACGATCCCGCCTCTGCCCGACGCGCAGCAGTGGGATGACTACGAAGCGGCGCGATCCGCAATGTTCGCGAACTTCGGGCAGTCGCAGCCGGCGGCGCGGTATCGCGAAGCCATGTAGTCCGATGTATTGCGGGCGGCCAGCGGCCGCCCGCGTTGCATGGCGAGCCGCGAGGCGCGGCCGCCGTCACGGCGCACCTTCGCTCCCACTCTCACCGGCTCGCGTCCGCAAGCCCGGCCAGCCTCTTCCCAGCAGTCCTCGCTTCGCCTTAACCCGTTCGCAAAATCAGCGGTTTCCGATATCGCGAGTGCCCGATTCGCGCAATGCTGCGCGCGAGGCTCCCGCGTGAGCGCGTGGCCGGCCATTCCCGGCGCGCGGGCGCGCGGCGCCCTGTACCATTCACCGCACGCCGCCCGGCAATGGCCACGCGGCGCGCGCGCAAACGAGGACCGGTCGATGCAACGAATAACACGAACAACTGGCGGGTGGTGGACGTTGGCGCTTGCCCTGGTGCTGGGCTTATGCATGGCGTGGGCGTGGCGCGCCTACGCCGCGCGCGCGGTGAGCGTATCGCCGCAGGGCACCGTGGCGCAGGTGCGCCAGGTGGTGGTGAAGTTCGATGAGGCCATGGTGGCGTTCGGCGCGCCCGATGCAAAGGACCCCGCGCGCCTGCAATGCAGCAATGCGGCGGCCAGCGCGGGCCAGGGTCGGTGGATCGACGGGAAAACGTGGGCTTATGATTTCGCGGCCGATCTGCCGCCCGACGTGCAATGCAGCGTCACGCTTGTCGACGCGCTCAAATCGCAGGCGGGCAACGTCGTGACGGGCGTGCGCCGCTTCACGTTCTCCACGGGCGGCCCCTTCCCGCTGAGCGTGCGTCCCTATGGCGGCGAAATAGAGGAAAACCAGGCATTCGTGCTGAAGCTCAATGGCCCCGCCACGCCGGCTTCCGTGCGCGAACACGTGTGGTGCGAGTCGGGCGGACTCGGCAACCGCATTCCGGTGCAGCCTGTCGATGCGTCCACGCGCGCGGCGCTGCTCAAGCATTTCCGGCTCGAAAAGGACAGCGCGAGCGTGCTCACGCTCACGTGCCAGCAAACGCTGCCCTCCAGCGCGAAGATGCAGCTCGTGTACGGCAAGGGCGTGCTCGGACCGAACGGCACGCCCAACGACGTCGAGCGCCGCTTCGATTTCACGGTGCGCGAGCCGTTCACCGCGAGCATGAGTTGCGAGCGCGAGAATGCGAAGGCGCCATGCACGCCGCTGCGGCCTCTGCGCATCGACCTGAGCGCGCCGATTGCGCGCGCCGACGCGCAGAAGTTCCGTCTGCAAGGCCCGAAGGGGGAAGTCGCGCCGGCTTTCCGCCCCGATGACAAGAACAACGAGGTCGGCTCGATCTCGTTCTCCGCGCCTTTGCCCGAGCGCGCGACGCTTACGATCACCGCACCCGCCGGGCTCAAGGACGTAAGCGGCCGTGCGCTCGCGAACGCCGATCTTTTCCCGCTGCATACGGCGACCGCGCCAATGCCGCCGCTCGCGAAATTCCCGTCCTCGACCTTCGGCATCATCGAGCGCTACGCGGAGCCCGGCACGCCGCCGCTGGTGCCGGTCACGCTGCGCAACGTAGAAGCCGACCTGCACGTGCAGGGGCTCAACGCGGGCGAGGCGAAGTTCGCGAAGCTCGCGGTGCAGTCCGATACCGACATGCGCCGCTGGATGCGCCTCGTCGACCAGTTCGACAATTTCGGCATGAGCGAGACGTCGATCGACAAGCAGATGCCGGGGCTGCTCGCGCGCGCGAAGTCGCCCGTGGTGATTCCGCGCACGACGGGCGAGGGTGACGACGACGCGAAGGAGCGCATCATCGACGTGCGCTCGCTCTCACTGCTCGATGGCCAGCCAGGCGTAGAGACGCTCACGCTGCCCAAAGCCGATCCCAAGGCGTTGCGGCCGTTCGAAGTGGTGGGCATTCCCGTGCCGAAGCCGGGCTTCTACGTGATCGAACTCGCTTCGCCTTCGCTCGGCGCCTCCTTGCTCGGCAAGCCGGCGCCCATGTACGTGCGCACGACCGTGCTCGTCACCAATGTGGGCGTGCACTTCAAGCAAGGCCGCGAGAATAGCGTGGTGTGGGTCACATCGCTCGACAAGGGCGAACCGGTAGCCGGCGCCGAGGTACACGTATCGGATTGCAACGGCGAGATGCTCGCCACGGGAAAGACGGATTCCCATGGACTCCTGACGATAGACGGACCGCTCTCGAATCGTCGCGACTGCGGCGAAAACAGCTTTAGCGGACTGTTCGTTTCGGCGCGCATCGACGACCCGAAAACGGGCCCCGACATGGCCTTCGTGCAATCGGACTGGAATCGCGGCATCGAGTCGTGGCGCTTCAACGTGCCGACCGACACGAGCGTGCAGCCCACGGTGCGCGCGCATACCGTGTTTGACCGCACGCTGCTGCGCGCGGGAGAGACGGTGTCGATGAAACACTACATCCGCGCGCAGACGATGCATGGTTTCGCGCTCCCGCAGCAGTACCCCACACGCGTGACGATACGTCATGCCGGCAGCGGGCAGACATGGCATCTGCCACTGAAGTGGGCCGCCGACCATACGGCGGACTCGACCTTCGTGTTGCCGCCCGAAGCGAAGCTCGGCGAATATGACGTCTCGCTAGACGACGGGGACGCGAACGCGAGCACGGCAGGCGACGGCAACGACGAAGCCGACAACAGCGCGGACGCCATGCATATGAGCTACGACAGCGGCAGCTTCCGCGTGGAAGCCTTCCGCTTGCCGGTGCTCAAGGGCACGATCGCCGTGCAGAACGAGAAGACGTCGCCGCTCGTCGCCGCTACGCAGGCGAGCGTGGCGGTGCAGATCGATTATGTGTCGGGCGGCGCGGCTTCGAATCTGCCTGTGCAGGTTTCGGCGCTCGTGAAGGACACCACGCCGTCGTTCGCCAGCACGTACAGCGATTTCAGTTTCGCACCGTATGTGAGCCGGAGCCCGGCCGATAACGCGTCAGAAGACGAGGACAGCGGCCCGCGCGAGGACAACGAGGTCGCGAAGCTCGTGGCCGACAAGGAGCCGCTCACGCTCGACCGCAACGGTGCGGGCACGCTCGTGCTGAAGAACCTGCCGGCCGTGGACGCGCCCAAGCGCCTCGCGCTCGAAGCGACCTTCGCGGACCCGAACGGCGAAGTGCAGACCATCAGCGGCGCGGCCACGCTCTGGCCCGCTGCCGTGGTGGCGGGCATCAAGTCGGGGCATTGGGTCTCCGTGGGCAGGACCGTGCCGGTCACCGCACTCGCGCTCGATCTGCAGGGCAAGCCGCACGCGGGCGTGAAGCTCGAGGTGCGCGGTGTGGCGAAGATCACGACGACTTCGCGCAAGCGCATGGTGGGCGGCTTCTACGCCTACGACAACCACACGGAAACACGCGATCTCGGCACGCTGTGCAGCGGCACGAGCGACGATCACGGCTTGCTCACCTGCGACGCGAAGCTCAAGGAAGCGGGCAATATCCAGCTCGTAGCCACGGCGCGCGACGGCGACGACCATGCCTCGACGGCCACGACCTCGGTATGGGTCACGCGCGAGGACGAGCTCTGGTTCGGCAGCGAGAACACGGACCGCATCGACGTGTTGCCCGAAAAGACGAGCTACGAACCCGGCGAGACCGCGCGGTTCCAGGTGCGCATGCCATTCCGCTTTGCGACGGCGCTCGTGGCCGTGGAACGCGAGGGCATCATCGAAACGCACGTGGTGCAACTCGACGGGCGCGATCCGACCGTCGAACTGAAGGTGAGCGAGACGTGGGGGCCCAACGTCTACGTTTCGGTGCTCGCGCTGCGCGGGCGTATTCACGAAGTGCCGTGGTATTCGTTCTTCACCTGGGGGTGGAAAGCGCCGCTCGAATGGGCCCGTGCGTTCTGGTACGAAGGGCGCCAGTACGAGGCGCCCACGCCGCTCGTCGATCTTTCGAAGCCGGCTTTCCGCTACGGGCTCGCGCAAATCCGCGTGGGCGACGCGGCGCACCGCCTCGCGGTGAGCGTGACGCCCGACGCGAAACGCTACGCGGTACGCGCGACGTCCCACGTCCAGTTGCGCGTGCAGCTTCCGGGCGGCCAGCCGGTGCCGGCGGGCACGCAGATCGCCGTGGCAGCCGTGGACGAAGCGCTGCTCGAACTCATGCCCAACCGCAGCTGGGATCTGCTCGACGCCATGCTGCAGCAACGCGCCTACGGCGTGGAGACGGCGACGGCGCAAATGGAGATCGTCGGACGGCGGCACTTCGGGCGCAAGGCGGTGCCGGCGGGCGGCGGCGGCGGGCATGGCGCGACGCGCGAACTCTTCGACACGCTGCTCTACTGGAACCCGCGCGTTACGCTCGATGCGAAGGGCGAGGCGCAAGTGAGTGTGCCGCTGAACGACTCGATCACGCGTTTTCGCATCGTCGCGATTGCGGCGAGCGGGGTGGCGCGTTTCGGCACGGGCAGCGCGACCATCGAGAGCACGCAGGACCTGCAGCTGATCTCGGGCCTGCCGCCACAGGTGCGCGAGGGCGACACCTTCCGCGCGCAGTTCACGCTGCGCAATACGACCGCGCGCGCGATGAAAGTGCTGGTCGCGCCGAACGTACCGCCGCTCGCGCTGGCCGCGCAGACCGTGGAGCTCGCGCCCAATTCGTCGCGTGAGATTGCGTGGACGGTTGCGGTTCCCGACGATCTCGCCGAGGCGGAGCGGCCCGCGCTCGTGTGGAACGTGAGTGCGGCGGAGCAGGGCGGCGCGCATGCGGCGGATGCGGTGAAGCTCGCCCAGCAGGTGAGCGCGGCGATACCCGTGACGGTGCAGCAGGCCACGCTCGCGCAGGTGGACGGTACGCTGTCGATTCCGGTTGCGCCGCCGGCCAACGCGAGCATGACGCGTGCAGGCGCGGTGCGTGGCGGCATTGCGGTGTCGCTGCAGCCGAAGCTCGCGGACGGCCTGCCCGGCGTGCGCCGCTGGTTCACGCGCTATCCGTATTCCTGCCTCGAGCAGCAGACGTCGATAGCGATCGGCTTGCGCGACCCCGCGCGCTGGCAGGCGGAGCTTGCGCGCCTGCCGGTGTATCTGGACCGTGACGGCCTCGCGAACTACTTCCCGCCCGCCGACGACAGCGCGAGCCGCGGCAGCACCGCGCTCACCGCGTATCTGCTCACGATAAGCGACGAGGCGTCGAAGCTCGACCCGCGCTTCGCGCTTCCCGACGCCTTGCGCAGCAAGATGGTGGAGGGCCTCACGCGCTTCGTGGAAGGCCGCATCGAGCGCAATTCGTGGGCGCCGCGCCGCGATCTGGATCTGCGCAAGCTCGCCGCCATCGATGCGCTGTCGCGCTACGGCGCGGCGAACGCGCGCCAGTTCGGCTCGATCGAGATTGCGCCGAACCAGTGGCCCACTTCGGCGGTGATCGACTATGCGGAAAGTCTCGCGCGCATGCGCGACGTGCCGGACCGCGCGGAGAAACTGGCGCAGCTCGAGCAGATCCTGCGTGCGCGGCTCACGTGGCAAGGCACGCAGCTGACCTTCTCCACGGCCGCCGAAGACGATTTGTGGTGGCTGATGACGGGCACGGAGGTCAACGCGGCGCGCCTCGCGCTGGCCTTTGTCGGCAACCCCGCGTGGAAGGAGGAAATGCCGCGGCTCGTGGCGGGCCTGCTCGCGCTGCAACGCAACGGCGCATGGAGCACGACGACGGCGAACGCATATGGCTCGCTCGCGGTCGAGCGCTTCTCGCGCGTGTTCGAGCACGACCCGGTGACGGGCGCGACGAAGATCCAGCTCGGCGATACGTCGCGCATCGTCGACTGGAACGCGGCGGCTCAATCGGCGGCTCAATCGGCGGCGCAAGCGGCATCGGGCGCCAGCGGGGCCACGGCGGCGACGCGCAACGCGCCCGTGCGCAGCACGCTGCTAGCATGGCCAAAGCAGAACGCGGCGGTGCCCCTCACGTTGACGCAGGAAGGAAGCGGGAAGCCATGGGCCACGGTGGAGAGCCTCGCGGCGGTCGCGTTGCGTGCGCCGTTCGCGGCAGGCTATCGCATCACGAAGACCATCACGCCGGTGGACGCCACGGTGAAGGGCGTGTACACGCGCGGCGACGTCGTACGCGTGCGCCTCGACATCGACGCACAAACCGACATGACGTGGGTCGTCGTGAACGACCCTATCCCCGCGGGCGCGACGATCCTCGGCTCCGGGCTCGGGCGCGATTCGGCCGTGGCGACGCAGGGCGAGAAGCAGGACGAGAACGGTCCGTGGCCCGCGTTCATCGAGCGCGGCTTCGACGGTTATCGTGCGTACTATGAGTTTCTGCCCAAGGGCATGGTGTCGGTGGAGTACACGGTGCGGCTGAACAACGTCGGCACCTTCGGGTTGCCGCCCACGCGCGTGGAGGCGCTCTACGCGCCGGCCACGTTCGGCGTCGCGCCAAATGCGCCGGTGGTCGTGAAGGCGGCGCCGTGAGCGGGCCATTCGCGCTACGGCATCGCGCGGCGTGCGCACTCGGCGCCGCCGCGCTGTGCTTCGTGCTCGTGCCGCTGCCCGCGCTTGCACTGCCGACTTTCGATGATGTGCGCGGCCAGTGGAAAAGCTCCGACTGGGTTCTGCTGGCGCGCGACGGCACGCCGTTGCAGCGCACGCGGGTGGAACACGCCGCGCGGCGCGGCGACTGGGTCGCGCTCGCCGACGTGTCGCCGGCGCTGCGCGAGGCGATTGTCGTTTCGGAGGACAAACGATTCTATGAGCACAGCGGCGTGGACTGGCGCGGCGCGACTGCCGCCGCCTGGGCGAACCTGTGGAGTACCCGCACGCGTGGGGCATCTACGGTCACGATGCAGCTCACGGGACTGCTCGACGACGACCCGAAGCACTCGGGCCAGCGCTCGCTCGCGCAAAAGGCCGTGCAAGCCGTGGACGCGCTACGGCTCGAACGCACCTGGCGCAAGGACCAGATTCTCGAGGCGTATTTGAACCTCGTGCCGTTTCGCGGCGAGACCGTGGGGCTTGCTGCGCTTTCGCAAACGCTGTTCGGCAAGGCGCCGTCGGGGCTCGACGAACGCGAATCGGCCGTCGCCGCCGCACTCATCCGCGCGCCCAATGCGCCTTATACGAAGGTCGCCACGCGCGCGTGCCGCATCTTGCGCGACATGCGCGCAGCGAACGTCGAGAGCGGTTGCCCGAATCTCGATGCTTTCGTGCAGATCGCCTTCGCGCGCCCGGCCATCGCCACCGACGATCCCTCGTTCGACGGGCGCAGCGAAAACTCGCCGCAGCTGGCGCCACACTTCGCGCGCCAGATCGCGAACGCCGTGCATCCCGCGACCGGCATGCGCGTGCGCTCGACGCTCGACGCGAACCTGCAACGCTACGCGCGCGACACGCTTACGCGCACCCTCATCGAACTCAATGCGCGCGCGCATCCGCGCAACGTGCAGGACGGCGCGGTCGTCGTGCTCGATAACGCAACCGGCGACGTGCTCGCGTGGGTCGGGTCGTCAGGCGGCCTGTCGAAGGCACGGGAGGTCGACGCAGCGCTCGCGCTGCGCCAGGCGGGCTCGACGCTCAAGCCTTTTCTCTACGCCGAGGCCATCGACGAGCGCCGCGTGACGACCGCCTCGCTGCTCGACGACGCCCCGCTCGATCTCGCGGCGGGCGGCGGCCTCTATATGCCGCAGAACTACGACAAGGGCTTCAAGGGCTGGGTGAGCGTGCGCACCGCGCTCGGCTCGTCGCTGAACGTGCCGGCCGTGCGCACGCTCGTGATGGTGACGCCGCATCGATTCGCGAAGACGCTCACGGCGCTCGGCTTGCCGCTCACGCAGGCGGGCGACTACTACGGCTTCAGCCTCGCGCTGGGCAGCGCCGACGTGAGCCTCGTCACCCTCACGAACGCGTATCGCGCGCTGGCCAATGGCGGCGTCGTGAGCCCGATCGCCGATTTGCCCGCGTCTGCGCAGGCCGCATCGAATAGCGCGTCGAAGCGAGTATTCAGCCGCGAGTCGGCGTTCATCGTCACGGACGTCCTCGCTGACAACAATGCGCGCACGCGTACCTTCGATTTCGACAGTCCGCTGGATACGCGCATGTTTTCCGCGGTCAAGACGGGCACGAGCAAGGACATGCGCGACAACTGGACCGTGGGCTTCACGTCGCGCTATACGGTGGGCGTGTGGGTCGGCAACGCGGATGGCTCGCCCATGTGGGACGTGTCGGGCGTCACGGGCGCGGCGCCGGTGTGGGCCGCCATCGTCGGCTATCTGCATCGGCGCGTGCCGAGTGTCGCGCCTGCCGCGCCGCGGGGTGTCGAGCGCGTGCGCGTGCAGTTCGCCAATGCCGTGGAGCCATCCCGCAACGAGTGGTTCATCGCGGGCACGTCCACGCCGCTCGTGGGCCTCGCATCGAATGCCGCCGATCTCGCGCGTGGGCCCGCGCAAATCGGCAGCCCCGTGGACGGCACCATTTTCGCGCTCGATCCCGACATTCCCGCGCAGCGTCAGCGTGTCTGGTTCGAGCGTGCCACCGGCTCGAGCGCGCGCGTGAACTGGCGCCTGGACGGCAAGGCGTTGGGCGGCGCCGCGCGCCTCGCGTGGCTGCCCTGGCCGGGCAAACACACGCTCGAACTCGTCGATGCGAGCGGACAGGTGACCAATACCGTGCGCTTCGAGGTACGCGGCGCGCTTGCGAAGCCGCAGAAGTCGATGCGCGCCGACGCCGCGCAAGGCGGCGTGGCGCGCTGAGGGAGAGGCGAGCTTAGTTCGCGGGCGCAGTCGCGGCGGTTGCCGCCGGTGCTGCTGAAGCCGGTTGCGTGCCTTGCGCCCCCTGCTGCTGCAGCGATTGCTGATTGCCCTCCCAGCCGCCGCCGAGCGCGAGGAACAACCGCACCTGGTCGAGCGCGACTTCGCCTTCGGCCGCGGCGACCTGTGCGTGCACACTGGTGAGCGTGCGCGTGGCGTCGAGGTCGGAGAGGAAGGGTTCGCGGCCCGCCGCATAGAGACGATGCGTTTCGTCCGCCGACTGCTGCGCCGACGTATAGGCCGTGCGCAGTGCATCGGCGCGCAGGTCGTCGGCGGCGTAGGTCGCGAGGCTCGACTGCGTTTCGCGCAGCGCGTTGAGCACCACGCCGTCGAAGTGCGCGAGCGCGCCGCCCGTGGCAGCCTCCGCGGCGCGCACGCGGTCGCGCTGGCCGTTGACCGGGAAGGTCCAGCTGATCAGGGGTCCGAATGACCAGGCATTGGTCGCAGGGGTGAACAGATCGCTCGTCAGGCCGACCGTGCCCACGCCCGCGCCGAACGTGACGTCGGGGTACATCTCGGCGATCGCCACACCGATGCGCGCCGTCGATGCCGCGAGCTGGCGTTCCGCCTCGCGCACGTCGGGGCGGCGCTTGAGGAGCGCGGCGCCGTCGCCGACGGGAATCGGCTGCTTGAGCCTCGGCAGGCGTTTGCACGCGAGCGCGGCGGGCGGCAGGTCCTTGGGGGCGCGCGCGAGCAGCATGGCGAGCTGATACTGTGCCACGCGGCGGCGTCCCTCGAAGCGCGGGATATCGGCGGCGATCGTATTGGCCTGGGTCTGCCCGCGCGTCACGTCGGGTTGGTTGCCGCGGCCCGCGTCGCGCAGGCGCTTGGTGAGCGCCACGCGCTCGTTCTGCAGCTTGAGCGATTCCTGCGCGATCTCCAGTTCCTCGGCGGCCGAGCACGATTCCACGTAAGCCTGCGCCACGTTGGCGACCACGGTGATGCGCGCGAGGTCGGCCGCGGCTTCCACGGCTGCGTCGTCGGCGCGCGCGGCTTCCACGCCGCGCCGGAGCTTGCCGAACAGGTCGAATTCATACGAGATGTTGACGCCGAGGTCGCCCAGCGTCGCGACAGGCACCTTTTCGAACAGGAGGTACTGCTCGCCCGACACCTGCGCGCGCTCGGCGGTGGCGTGCGCGGTGCCCGAGAAGCCGCCCTGTGCATTGGCGATGTCGACCGCCGCACGCGAGCGCGCGAGATTCGCCGCCGCCACGCGCAGGTCGGTGTTCGACTTCAGCGCCTCCTGCACGAGTTCGTTGAGCGTGGGGTCGTCGTAAAGCTGCCACCAGTTGGCGGGCACGCCCAGTTGCGAGACGGGCGCATGGTCCGCGCCGTCGATCGGCCCTTGCGCGAGCGGCGCATTGACCGCGGCTTCCTGCGGCACGTGATAGTTGGGACCGAGCGTGATGCACGCGCCCAGCGCGAGCGTGAGCGGCGCGAGCGCGAGGTTGGGCCAGACGTTGGGCGACAAGCGGCGGCGCCAGAGACTACGGCGTGTCATTGCGAAGCTCCGGCAGCCTGGGAAGCGGCGGGGGCGCTCGCATTCATGGCGGGCTGCGAAGCGACGGCGCCGCTTGCGTTGTTCGCGTGGGCGGCCTGGTGGTCGTTGTTCGCTTCCGTGCGCACGGCCACGGTTGCCGTTCGCCCCGCGATCATGCGGAAATCGGCGGGCACTTCGTCGAGCGCCACGCGCACCGGAATACGCTGCGCGAGACGCACCCAGCTGAACGCCGGATTCACGTTGGGCAGCAGGTTCGGCGCCGCCTGGCGGTCGCGGTCCTCGATCGCCGCGACGATGCTCTGCACATGACCACGCAGCGGGCGCGTCTCGCCCATCACCGTGATCTCCACGGGTTGGCCGATCTGAATGCCGTGCAGGCGCGTTTCCTCGAAATAGCCATCCACGCGGAACGAATGCATGTCCACGACGGCGACCACCGCGCGGCCTGCCGTGACGTATTCGCCAGCCCGCGGCGCGCGGTCGTTCAAATAGCCGTCCACGGGGCTCACGATCGTCGTGCGCTGAAGATTGAGCCTGGCGGTGTCGACCTGGACCTGGGCGTCGGCGGCCGCGGCCTCGCCCTGATCGACGCGCGTGCGGCTTTCCTCGAGCGTTTCCGCCGCCACGAGATTGCCGAGCCCGATATTGCGCGCGTATTCGCGCTTCGCCTGGGCGAGCGTGGCCTTGCGCTGCTCGAGCGCGGCCTGCGCGAGGCGCAGCGCGAGCGAGTAGCGCGCCTGGTCGATCACGAACAGCACCTGGCCTTGCTTGACCTGCTGGTTGTCGACGACGTCGACGCGGGTGATGAGTCCGCCCACGTCGGGCGCGACCTGGATCACGTCGGCGCGCACGCGGCCGTCGCGCGTCCACGGCGAGAACATGTAGTAGTTGACGATGCGCCACAGCACGAGGGCGGCGACCACGACGACGATGAGCGTCAGCAGGATCTGTCCTGCGGAGAACCAGGTTTTTTTCACGTTCACGTTAATTCACGAAGCGATGCGACACGATGATGACGGCAGCCAGCACGAAGACATAGATGCCGAGATCGAAAATGGAACGATGCCACACGAGGCGGTAAAAGCCGACGCGCGTGAGCACCTTGCCGATCACGACATTGATGAGGTACGCAATCAGCATCAGGACGAGCACGGCGGGCACGAACACGCCAAAGATATCGATTTCGCCGATCATGATGCGAGTTTCGAAAAAGGATGAGAGGGACGCGCGCTCATGCCGCGGCCTCCGGGTTGGAAGGCGATTGTGCCGCAAGGGCCGGATAGAGCGCGATGCGCAGGCCCACCAGCGCGTGCAGCGTGTCGCGCAGCCAGCGCTGCGAGACGAGCGCGCGCGGCGCGGGCTGGGCATCGGCGTCGGCAAGCGTGGCGGGCGGCAGTTGCGCGCGCGCGCGGGCCGCCACGCGGCGCATGGCGTCGTCGATGCTGGAGAGCAGCGCCGACGGGGCGTCCTGGCGCTCGCTCGCTCGCGCGCAGCGCGCATAGTGGTCGCTCACGCCCGCGAGCACGCGGTCGATCGCGTCGGGCACGTCGCCGTCGAGCTTGTGGCGCGAGCGGCGCAAATCGAGCGAATTGAGCGCGATACGCAGGTCGCGGAAGCTCTCGATCGACGGATGGCGGTGCTCGTCGGAAGCCGCGAGACGCGGAATGAGCTGCATGAGGCGATCGACCATGCGTGACGTGAGGTTGCGCTGGTCCGCGATAGGCGTGGGCGATGCCGAGAGCGCGACATCGCTCCAGCTCGAGCGCAGGAGGCGCCGCGCCGCGAGCTCGGCGCCGAACGGGCGCGTGACGCGCGTCCACAGGTAGGCGAACAGGAGGCCCGCCACACCGGCAATATTGCTGTTCAGGAAGACGAAGAAGTCCGACTCGTAAGCACTCTGCACGCTGATGAAGGTGGCCGTGTTCACGGCCACGAGCATCGTCACCATGTTGAAGGCCGGGCGCGGAATGAGCGTGCCGATCAGGATGAACGGGCCCGCGAACAGCAGCACGAGCATCGCGAAGTCGTGCACCTTGGGCAGCGCGACGAACAGATAGAGGCCCGCGAATACCACGCTCGCCGCGGTGGCGAGGAAGAAGCGGAACACCAGCGGCGCGGGCTCGTCGGATGCCGCAAAGAAGCAGCAGGCCACGGCCGCGAGCGTTACCGCGCCCGCGCCGTCGTGCCAGCCCGAACTGACCCATAGCCAGCAGGCCACGAGAATCGCGCTCACCGGCACGAGGCACGAAAACACCATGAGGCCGCGATCGTAGAAGCGTTCGGTGCCGCCAAGGCGCCAATGGCGATAGCGCGGCCGCCACGAGCCGATTTTCGCTTCGTGCGCGATGAGCGCGCGCAGCGCGCGGCAGTCCTGCCACACGTCGATCACCTGGCCGAGCCGCCAGAGTGCGTTCGAGAGCAGCGCGCCTTCCCAGCTCGAGAGTGCGTCGCGCGCGGGCTGCAGCGTCGCGATGCGCTTGCGCAGATTCTCTGCGGTCGGGTCGCCCGCGTCGTCGTGCATTTCGGCGGCGCGCGTGGGCAGCGGTTCGTCGAACCAGCGCGCCGCGTCGGCGAGCAGGCTGTCGAGGCCCTCCGGCCACACGTGCAGATCGCGGCGCAGCGCGACGAGCGGGTCGGCGAGCGCGGAGATCATCGGCAGAAAAAGCTGCATGCGCCCGCGCAGCGACTCGGCGCGCTCGAGGATCTCGGGGTGCGTGTGGTCGTAGCTCAACTGGCTCAGCAGGAATTCGAGCTGGTTGACCGTCGCGGCGAGACGTTGACGGCACGCCGAAAGCGCCTTGCCCGCAATATGGCCCGAGAGCGTTTCGCGGCCGTACCAGGCGGCGTCGCGGAACCACGCGTCGGCGCGCTCGATGAGCGTGGGCGCGAGACGGCTAGGCAGGATGTTGCTGCCCACCACGCTCGCGCAAATGATGCCGACCGTAATTTCCTGCGTACGCGCGATCGCCACGTCGAACACCGTGGTGGGATCGCTCACGGTGGGCAGCGCGATGAGCGGCATCGTATAGCCCGCGAGCATGAACACGTAACTGCGCGCGGTGCGGTCGGAGATCGCCAGATAGAGCAGCGTTCCCGTCCAGGTCGCGACGATCGCGCTGAAGAGCAGCGGCGTTTCGACGAAGGGCGGCACGAGCGCGACGGCGGCGGCCGCGCCGAGCGCGGTACCGAGCGCGCGGTACAGCGCCTTCGAGCGCGTGGCGCCCACGAACGGGTTCGAGACGATGTACACACTGGCCATCGCCCAATAGGGGCGCGGCAGCTGAAACTTGAGCGCGATATAGAGCGCCAGCATCGACGCGGCGAAGGTCTTGACCGAAAAGAGCCAGTCGCGGATGGAGGGGTAGGTCATGAGTCCGCTTTCTGCTTTCAGTCGTGTAAGGGCCGGTCAGCCTGGTCTGCGGGGGGAACGGCGTTGAACGCGTTGAGCACGCGCAGCGTCGCTTCGAGGTCGGCGCGGCTCACGCCCTTGAGCACGCGGGCGCGCAGCGAGCGCAGCTCGTCCTCCATGCGCTCGGTCACGGCGCGGCCTTCGCTCGTGAGCGAGATCGTTTTTGCGCGGCGGTCGTCGGGGTCTTCGTCGCGGCGCACGAGGCCCGCGGCGCACAGCTGGTCGAGCAGGCGCACGAGCGACGGGCCTTCGATGCCCACGTGCTCCGCAAGCGTCACCTGGCGCACGGCTTCGCCAAGGCGCCCGGCGGTGAGCAGCGGCGCGGCGCACGCCTCGGAGACGTTGTATGCGGTGAGGGCGCCGTGCGTGGTGCGCCGCCATTTGCGTGCCGCCACGACGAGCGTGCTGCTGACCGCAAGGCGTAAAGTATGAAGATTCGACATCGGCGGATCATAGCCCAAAGCGATTCGATAGCAAACTATCTTTTTCTTTCGCAGCGCCACGAATCGGATGGTATGCGACTCGTCGGCGGCCTGCTTTCTATCTGATGCGCGGTGATGCGTACGGCCAACAGTGCGCGAGGCGCACGGCTTTTTTGGCGTTGTTTCGTACGCGCTTAACTATTTGACCAGCGGGAAAGCAGGGCGGGAAGCTGCACCATGTCGGTGAATACGTGTGCGACGCCCGCCTCGAGCAGCGCCTGAGCGCTGCTGTGGCCGGGCTCGGGCGGGCTGAAGCCGAACACCGTGGCGCCCGCGGCGAGGCCCGCGCGCGCGCCCGTGACCGTGTCCTCGATGACGGCGCAGCGGGCGGCCTGCACGCCGAGGCCGGCCGCCGCCGCGAGATAGACATCGGGATGCGGCTTGCTGCGCGGCGTTTCGTGGCCGCTATAGATGTGGCCGGCGAAGCAGTCGAGCAGGTTCACCTTGCGCAGCTGCAGCTCGACCTTGCGCCGGTCCGCACCCGAGGCGACGGCGATGCGCCCGTTCATTGCCGCGTGCACCGCGCGCACGGCGGCGGGCGCGCCCGGAATCTCGACGAGATCGCGCTCTAGCGCGTCGTTGCGGCGCGCGCGAAAACCTTCGAGCCAGGCGTCGGTAATCGCGAACCCCGTATGCGCTTCGATGCGCGCGGCCTCGTCTTTCACGGCCTTACCGACGAAGATGCGCATGGCTTCGTCCACCGTGAGTGTCCAGCCGAGTTCGCCCAGCATCTGCGTGAGCACCACGTGCGTAATGCGTTCTGAGTCGACGAGCACGCCGTCGCAGTCGAAGAGGATGGCGTCGAAGGGGATGGGGGACATCGTTTGCCTGCGGTTGCTTTCGGTTGCCTGCGGTTGCGTCATGCGGCGCGCATCGGGATCGCGCACGCAAGAGCGCGATGATAACCGGGGTCGCGTTTGCGTGGCTTTCTCTCGGGCAAGCCGTGCAGGGTGCGGCGTTGGTCGGCCCGTGCGAAACGATGGACAATAGCGTACCCAATCGCTACCCCACCGCTCTGATGTCCACCGACGAAAAGACCCCCAACGAACTCCCCGGCCGCGCCAGCTACACACAATTCGCCGACCGCTACGCCGAGCAGGCCCCGGTCAAGCCGCACAACGCGCTCTACGAACGGCCCGCCACACGCTCGCTGCTAGGCGCGGTAGCGGGGCTCGACGTGCTCGACGCGGGCTGCGGGCCCGGCATCTTGAGCGCGGAGCTGGCGGGCGAGGGCGCACGGGTGCAGGCCTTCGACGTCACGCCCGCGATGGTCCAACTGGCGAAGGCGCGCTGCGCAGGCCTCGCGGTCGATATCGCGCAGGGCGATCTCGGTCGGCCGCTCGACTGGCTCGCGAGTGGCTCGGTCGACCGCATCGTGTGCTCGCTGGCCCTCGACTACGTCGAGCACCTCGCGCCGACATTTCAGGAGTTTCACCGCGTGGCGCGCCCCGGCGCACTGCTGGTGTTTTCGATGTCGCATCCCATGCGCGACTGGATCGACACGCGCACGCGCGGTTCGCGCACCTACTTCGAGACGACGCGATTCGGCCTGCATTGGGGCGGCTTCGGCGAGCCGAAGCCGTGGGTGGAAGCGTTCAGGCGCCCGCTTGCCGATATCTTCAACGCGCTCATGGAAGCGGGCTGGGCCATCGACCGCGTGCTCGAACCCATGCCACAACCGGAAATGAAGGCGGTGTCGCCGGCGCTGCACGCGGAACTGGCACAGGCCCCGGCGTTCATCTGCGTGCGCGCACGGCGCGTTTGACTGGTCGAGCGGCGCCATGGCGCCGCAAGCGCTTAGCGCCGCGCTTCGCGCGAGCCGGCCGAAAGCGATTCTTCGAGCGCGGCAACTCCGGCGGGCAGATCGACCTTCACGCCGAGATCGCTCATCGTGCGACCAAGCGCATGGACGGTGCGAAAGAGGTTGTGCTCGCGGCACTGTTCGCCCATCTGCCCGATGCGAACGATCGGGAGACCGAACGATCCGGCAATCTCCACCTGGTATTGCTGCGAGATGTGATTGCACACCTCGCGTGCGGTGACGCCCTCGGGCAGCCCGATGCCGACCACGGAATTCAGGCGGCACGTTTGCGGCGTATAGAGCGCGAGACCCAGCGCGCTCACGCCGCTTTGCAGCGCGAGCGAGCAGCGCAGGTGGCGCGCAAAACGCTTTTCGAGCGTTTCCGTGCACACGAGGCGCAATGCTTCGTGCAGCGCCAGCACGCCCGAGACGGGCGCTGTGTAGTGATAGCCGGCGTTGTGCCAGAAGTTTTCGGCGAGTATGGCGTCGAGGCACCAGTGCGTGTTCGGTGCGGTGCGCGTACGCACGCGCTCCCAGGCGGCGTCCGAAAAGGCGATGAGCGAAACGCCAGGGATCGAAGAGAGGCCCTTCTGGCCGCCCGTGATGACGACGTCGATGCCCCAGGCGTCCATTTCGAGCGGCATGGTGCTCAGCGTGCAGACGGCGTCCACCACCACGAGCGCGCCGGCGGCTTTGGCGAGCTGCACGATTTCCTTGAGCTCGCGGTTCCATACCGTATTGGAGGTTTCGCCGTGCACGATCGTAACGACGGCCGGGCGCGTGCGCTCGATGGCTTGCGCCACGGCTTCGAGCGAGGCGATTTGGCGGTCGGCGACGTCGAGCGTGGTGACCTCGGCGCCCACGCGGCCCGCCATTTCGGCCATGCGCTGGCTGAAGAAGCCGTTGACGATGGAGAGCACGCGCGTGCCCGGCCACGCGAGGTTCGAGATCGCCATTTCCATGGCCGCCGAGCCGGGGCCGGCCACACCGAGCACCCAGTTCGAACGCGTCTGGAACACGTAGCGCGCCATCGTCTTCACTTGATGAATGACGCGCGCCATCGTGTCGCCGAGGTGATTGATGACGACGGTATTGGCCTTGGCCACGGCGTCGGGAATCGGCACCGGGCCCGCACCCATCATGAGGAGCGGCTCCTCGGGCAGGATGCGGTCGAGCGTTTCGACGCTGGGGCAAGGCACGGGCGCGGCCTCGGCCGCTGCCGCCGCTGTGCGCGAAGTGGCCAGCGGGTCGGGGTGGAGCGCGTTGTCGTTCATCTTGAGTACCTGGTTTTACCTTGAAGGGAGTTGCGTGAGACGCGCGCGATTGGCGCGCCATCAGGCAGTGTTGTGTGGCGCGGCAGCGCTGACCATGTACAGTTGCGCGGAATTTCGCTGAACAGTCGTACGGGCGGCGCAGCGGCCCGCTGCGGCATTGCGGCAGCCACCCTATAATCAATCGCATCGCCCGATAATGCAAGGAAGACCGCGTATGTCGCAATTCGCCGTGGACAACCCGTTTCTTGAAACGCTCGGCGTGAGCGTCGCGCAGTGGCGCGAGGGCTACGCGGAGCTCGTGATGCCCATCGACGCCTCGAAGCTCAATCGCCAGGGCGTGCTGCAAGGCGGCGCGATTGCCACGCTGCTCGACGCTGCCGCCGGCTACGCGGGACTCTTCGCGCCGGTCGGCGACCCGCCGCGTCATGGCTTCACCCTCTCGCTCACGACCAACTACCTCGACAAGGGGCTTGGTCAGTTCGTGCGCGCGAAGGGGTTTCTGGAGCGCGGCGGCCGTTCGATCTTCTTTGCGCGCGCCGAGGCGTGGGTGGACGATCGTTTGCTGATCGCGAGTGCGCAGGGGACCTTCAAGTATTCGTATCCGAAGAAGGCATGACCGAAACGCCGCCCATTTGAATCGGCATCCGAAATAATTTCGCTGAAAAGCAGAAGCCCGCCGCTTCGATTGAAGGGCGGCCTTTTTAACGCTGGGCGCGGGCACTTATCCCAGTAGCAGCGCGTCGTCGTCGAGCTTCTCGTGGCGGGTCTGCTCGAACATGCGCAGGAGGTCCGGCACGTCGAGGCCGCGGCGCGCATCGCCCGAGACGTCGAGCACAACCTGCCCCTGGTGCAGCATCACCGTGCGTTGTCCGTAGTCGAGCGCCTGGCGCATGCTATGCGTGACCATCATGGTCGTGAGCTTCGCCTCTTCCACGATCCGTGCGGTCAGCTCCAGCACGAACGCGGCAGTTTTCGGATCGAGCGCCGCCGTGTGCTCGTCGAGCAGCAGGATGCGCGAAGGCTGCAGCGACGCCATCAGCAGACTCACCGCCTGGCGTTGGCCGCCCGAAAGCAGGCCGATGCGATCGGACAGGCGATTTTCGAGGCCCAGATTCAGGAGGCGCAGCTTCGCGCGGAACAGCTCGCGATCCTGCTTTTTCAGCGCGGAGCCGAAGCCGCGGCGCTTGCCGCGCGCCATCGCGAGCGCCATGTTCTCTTCGATGGTGAGCGCCTCGCAGGTGCCGGCCATCGGGTCCTGGAACACGCGCGCGACGAGATGCGCGCGGTCCCATGCCTGTTTCTTCGTGACGTCCTGGCCGTCGATGGTAATCGTGCCGCCATCCACCCTCTGGTCGCCGCTGATCGCGTTGAGGAAGGTGGACTTGCCCGCGCCGTTCGAGCCGATCACGGCCACGAACTGGCCGCTCGGGATGTCGAGCGTGAGGCCGCGCAGCGCGCGCGTTTCGATCGGCGTGCCGGGGTTGAAAGTCAGTTTGAGGTCTTTGGCGCTGAGCATCTCATGCCCTCCCGTTCTTGCGGCCAAACAGCTTCTTGCGCGTGGCGGGCAGCACGAGCGCGATCGTCACGAGCACTGCAGTAACGAGATTCAGGTCCTGCGCCTTGAGGCCGATGAAGTCGCTGTTGAGCGCGAGCGCAATGAAGAAGCGATAAAGAATCGCGCCGAGCACGGCGGCGAGCGTGGTCAGCATGAGCCGGCGCGCGGGCAGGATGCTCTCGCCGATGATCACGGCCGCAAGCCCGATCACGATGGTGCCGATGCCCATCGAAATGTCCGAGCCGCCCTGGGTTTGCGCGAAGAGCGCGCCGGCCAACGCGACGAGCGCGTTGGAGAGCGCCATGCCGGCGAGCGTCGCGCGGCCCGTGGCGATGCCCTGTGCGCGCGCCATGCGCGGGTTCGCGCCCGTCGCGCGCAGCGCGAGGCCGTATTGCGACGAGAAGAACCAGTCCACGCCGAACTTCGCAGCCAGTACGACGACGAGGAGCGCGAGCGGACGCAGCACGTAGTCGGGCAGCCAGGCGGGCTGGATGATCGTGAATACCGTCGACTCGGAGATGAGCGGCACGTTCGGCGCGCCCATCACGCGCAGGTTGATCGAATAGAGCGCGATCATCATCAGGATGCTCGCGAGCAGATCCATGATCTTCAGGCGCACGTTGAGCCAGCCGGTGATGAAGCCGGCGATGGCGCCAGCGACGACCGCACAGGCGGTGGCGAGAAACGGATCGTGACCGGCCGCGATCAGCGTGGCGGCGACTGCGCCGCCCAGCGGGAAGCTGCCGTCGACGGTGAGGTCGGGGAAGTTGAGGATGCGAAACGAGATCAGCACCCCGAGGGCCACGAGACTGAAGATCAGGCCGATCTCGAGCGCGCCCAGAAGCGAGTAGAGGGACATGAGGAAGAATCCTGTTGCGGCGGCGGTGCGCCGGAATCGACGCGCGGCGCACCGCCCGGATGGGGCGGCGCGCCGTTGCGCGCGTAAGTGGCCGTTATCGGGCCAGGCAGTGCGGCTGCGTGTGATGCGCCATGCCTGCGCCTTACTTCACGACAGTGGTCGCGTCCTTGAGCAGATCGGCCGAGAGCGTCACGCCCTGCTTTGGCGCGGCGGCGGGGTTCACGAACAGTTGCAGCTGGCTGCTGGTTTCCGAGGCGATCGTGCCGGGCTTCTCGCCCTTGAGAATACGCACGACGACCTTGCCCGTCTGGTGGCCGAGGTCGCTGTAGTCGATGCCGAGCGCCGCGATGGCGCCGCGCTTCACGCTGTCCGTATCGGAGGCGACGAGCGGGATCTTCGCGTCGTTGGCGACCTTCACGAGCGCTTCGTAGGCCGAAACGACGTTGTTGTCGGTGTTCGTGTAGATCACGTCGACCTTGCCGATCAGGCTCTTCGCTGCGGGGCCGATGTCCACGGTGCGCGGCGCGGCGGCTTCCTTGAGCGTCATGCCCTGTTGCGCGAGCAGTGCCTTGAGCGCCTTCACGACGACGACCGAATTCGCTTCGCCGGGGTTATAGACCATGCCGACGGTCTTCGCATTGGGCACGACGCGCTTGATGAGCGCGACCTGCTTGTCGAGCGGCAGCTTGTCGGAAACGCCGGTCACGTTCGTGCCGCTCGGCGTCCACGTCTTGACGAGCTGTGCGGCCACCGGATCGGTCACGCCCGAGTACACCACGGGTACGGACTTCGTTGCGGCCACAACGGCTTGCGCCGACGGCGTCGCGATGGCCACGATCGCGCTCGGGTTGTCGCCGACGAACTTGCGCGCGATCTGTGCGGCGGTGCCCGTGTTGCCCTGCGCGCTCTGGTATTCCCACTTGAGGTTCTTGCCGGCGTCGTAGCCCGCGGCCTTGAGTTCGTCGCGCACGCCGTCGCGGATCGCGTCGAGCGCGGGATGCTCGACGATCGACAGCACTTCCACGGTCGCGGTTTCGGCGGCGCGTGCGGCGGCCGAAGTCAGCGCGAGTGCGGCGGCGCCGGCGAGCAGGGAAAGGGTGGCGGCAGCGGCTGCCTGCTTGAAGGTCTTCATTCTGTTTGATCTCCCCCAGTGCTGGGTTCTTGCGGTTTTTTCGGATCTGCACGGTGTGGCGTCGCCGGCTTCACGCGTGGCGCGAGAGCACGCGGCATGCGCCGTAGTGGTGCATGCGGGCGCGGCGAGGGAGCGAGGATACCACCGTCTCTTGCGGGGCTGGAACGCGGTGCCGAGCCAGTGAGGCGGGCGCGCCACGGTGTCGCGCGGATTAATTCGAACTCACTCGATTCGATTATGAGAAAAATTCGCGCTTTAACGAAAGCTTTCGCGGTTCCATAGTGGAAGGCGGAAAAGTAGGGTGGTGTGAGATTTATGGTGCCAGTTCAGCGAATATAGAACTTCAATTTTAAGGATTTCGTAATATTTGTTCTTTGAAATCAATGATTTGGCGCATTTTGCATTTAGGGTAATCCCGATTGATCGATTATTGGATTGACGCTTTTATCGCGACAAAAGATTAACTTTTAAAGTTATTGCAAGATGCCATTCGTCGATCAGATTTCATTGGAATTAAAATAACGATCGACAGCGCGTAAAAATCAAGAAATGCAGGAATTCCATACATCCGCGCCAGTCGGTCATCGCAGCCCGGTGACTAGCCCGTCGCTCGCCCGAAAGACTATTTTCACGAGCGTTTTCAAGCGCTTTCCGACATGCCCCTCTATTGACCGATTTCAAAACTCAACTCGATATCCGAAAAAACCCCTGGTTGCGGTGAAATGGGATTATTGATAGCATCCGCCGGTCGCTGATTCAGGCCGGTCCACCTTTCCGGTACGAATTGCAGCGAACGGGGCAGGCGGAATGCTTGCGCAACAGAGTCTGTAACTCAGCAGTCTCTCCGAACTCAGTCGCCTACCAGGGCGCTGATACACGCCGGGCCCCGTCACGTCTTTTTTCTCTGGTGCTCGTCGTGGTTGTTCCCCATTGAAGATCATTGGGGCGCTGTTCGTTTGCGCAGGTCATTCCGTCTGACCGGTTGACCCGAAAACAATCGAGGAGCTCCTGATGATGTCGTTGTCCCGCCTTACCTCCGTTTCCGTGGCCGCCGCGCTGCTCGCCTTTGGTGCAAGCGCAAACGCCGACACCGTGAAGATCGCCATTGCCGGCCCGTTCAGCGGCCCGGTCGCCCAGTACGGCGACATGGTCAAGGCGGGCGCGCTGACTGCGATCGAGCAGATCAACGCCGCCGGCGGTGTGAACGGCAACAAGCTCGAAGCCGTCCTGATGGATGACTCGTGCGAGCCGAAGCAGGCCGTCGCCGTCGCCAACAAGATCGTTTCGCAGCACATCCAGTACGTGGTCGGCCACGTCTGCTCGGGCTCGACGATTCCCGCTTCGGACATCTACGAGAACGAAGGCGTCGTGATGGTCACGCCGTCGGCCACCGCGCCGCAGCTGACCGAAGGCAAGAAGCGCCAGTTCATCTTCCGCACCATCGGCCGCGACGACCAGCAAGGTCCGGCTGCCGCCGCCTACATCATCAACAAGGTCAAGCCGAAGAAGGTCGCGATCCTGCACGACAAGCAGTCGTACGGCCAGGGCATCGCCACCTCGGTCAAGGCCGCGCTCGACAAGGCGCACATTCCTGTCGTCGTGTTCGAAGGCATCAACGCCGGCGATTCGGACTACTCGGCAGTCGTCACGAAGCTCAAGTCGCAGGGCGTGGACTTCGTCTACTTCGGCGGCTACCACCCGGAAATGGGCCTGCTCATGCGCCAGTCGCGTGAACAGGGCGTGAAGGCCACGTTCATGGGTCCGGAAGGCGTGGGCAACAAGGACGTGACGGCCATCGCCGGCCCGGCTTCGGAAGGCATGCTCGTCACGCTGCCGGCCGACTTCGCTTCGGACCCTGCCAACGCCAAGCTCGTGAAGGCCTTCGCCGACGCCAGGCGCGACGCCAACGGCCCGTTCCAGATGCCGTCGTACGCGGCAGTCGAAGTGATCGCCGACGGCATCGCCGGCGCGAAGAGCACGGACCCGACCAAGGTCGCGGCCTACCTGCACAAGAACGCGTTCAACACGCCGATCGGCAAGGTCGAATACGACGCACAGGGTGACCTGAAGTCGTTCCGCTTCGTCGTCTACACGTGGCACAAGGACGCCACCAAGACCGCTGCGAACTGATCCCGGCGCTGCACGCTGCTAACGCCCCGCCTTCTCGTGGACGGGGCGTTTTTATAGCGGTTGTGCGCGCAACTAAAAGAGGGTTGGTACGGTTCCAAAGGTCTCTCCACAGGTCTCTCATCGGCTTCACGGCCGCGGGGCTTACGCATGAATGATTTTCTTCCTCAGTTCACCCAGCAGCTCGTCAACGGGCTCACGCTGGGTGCGATCTATGCGCTGATCGCCATCGGCTACACGATGGTCTACGGCATCATCGGCATGATCAACTTCGCTCACGGCGAGATTTACATGATCGGCGCCTATGTGGGCCTCGTCACGCTCACGGCCATCGGCACCTCGGCGGGTTATCCGCTGCCGCTCGTGCTGGGCGCGGCGCTCATCGTCTCGGTGGTGGTCACCGGGCTCTACGGATTCGCGGTCGAGCGCGTGGCGTACCGGCCGCTGCGCGGCGGGCCGCGCCTCGTGCCGCTCATCTCCGCCATCGGCATGTCGATCTTCCTGCAGAACTACGTGCAGATCGGGCAGGGCGCGCGCGACGTGTCCGTGCCGATGCTCATTTCCGGCGCGCTCGACTTCAACATGGGCGGCAACTTCGAAGTGACGGTTCCGTACTCGCGCATGCTGATCGTCGGCGTGACGCTCGTGCTGATGATCGCGCTCACGCTCTTCATCTCGCGCTCGCGCATGGGCCGCGCGTGCCGCGCCTGCGCGGAAGACATGAAGATGGCGAACCTGCTCGGCATCGACACGAACCGCGTGATCTCGTTCACCTTCGTGCTCGGCGCGATGCTCGCGGCGGTGGGCGGCGTGCTGATCGGTCTCACGATCGGCAAGCTCAATCCGTATATCGGCTTCATCGCGGGCATCAAGGCGTTCACGGCCGCGGTGCTGGGCGGCATCGGCAGCATTCCGGGCGCGATGCTCGGCGGCGTGCTGCTCGGTCTCGCCGAAACCTTCGCGTCGGGCTACATGCCTGCGGAGTACAAGGACGTCGTGGCCTTCGGCCTGCTCGTGCTCGTGCTGCTCTTCCGTCCCACCGGCCTGCTCGGCAAGCCGGACGTCGAAAAGGTGTGAGGTCGAAATGAGTCAGACTGTTTCGGTTCGCGTGGCAGCAGTTGGCCCGTCCTCGTCGCAAACGGTGAAAGGCGCGCTCGCCGCCGCCGTGGCGACCATCATCCTCACGGCCCCCATCCTGGGCCTGCAACTCACGCTGGATGGCTATCAGGTCGTGCTGCAGCAGCACTGGCGCCCGGTGTGGATCGCGGCCGCCGTGGTGTTCGTGTTCCAGCTCGTCAAGCCGATGTTCGTGCGCGCCACGAGTCGCGTGCGCTTGCCCCGGGCCCCCGCGCTCGGCGCGCGTCAGCAGCGCGTGGCGATCTGGGTGCTGCTCGCGTTCGGCGCGGTGTTCCCGTTTCTCGGTTCGCGCGGCGCGATCGATGTGGCGACGCTCGCGCTCATCTACGTGATTCTCGGCCTCGGCCTCAATATCGTGGTGGGCTTCGCGGGTCTGCTCGACCTCGGCTACGTGGGCTTCTACGCAGTGGGCGGCTACACGTATGCGCTGCTCAACCAGTACTTCGGCTTCACGTTCTGGGAATGCCTGCCGCTCGCCGCGCTTGCCGCGGCCACCTTCGGCTTCGTGCTCGGCTTCCCGGTGCTGCGCCTGCGCGGCGACTATCTCGCCATCGTCACGCTCGGCTTCGGCGAGATCATCCGCCTCTTGCTCAACAATCTCACGAGCATCACGGGCGGCCCGGACGGCATCTCCAGCATTCCCAAGCCCACCGTGTTCGGCTTCGAAATGGCCCGCCACGCGAGCGTGGAAGGCGCGAAGACGTTCAACGAGTTGATCGGCATCGAGTACAGCGGCGAGCACATGGTGATCTTCCTGTACCTGCTCGCGCTCGTGCTGGTGGCGTTCACGCTGTTCGTCACGAGCCGCCTGCTGCGCATGCCCATGGGCCGCGCCTGGGAAGCGCTGCGCGAAGACGAGATCGCGTGCCGCTCGCTGGGCCTGAACCCCACGCGCATCAAGCTCTCGGCGTTCACGCTGGGCGCGTCGTTCGCGGGTCTCGCCGGTGCGTTCTTCGCGGCGCGCCAGGGGCTCGTCACGCCCGAGTCGTTCACCTTCATCGAGTCGGCGCTGATTCTCGCCGTGGTGGTGCTGGGCGGCATGGGCTCGCAGCTGGGCGTGGTGCTCGCCGCGATCCTGCTCACGGTGCTGCCCGAAGTGGCGCGCGGCTTTGCCGAATACCGCATGCTGATCTTCGGTCTGGTGATGGTGCTGATGATGATGTGGCGTCCGCAGGGCCTGTTGCCCGCGAGCCGTCCGCACGTGGAGTTGCCGCAATGAGTGCACAAGCGTTGTTGAAAGTAGCCGGCTTGCAGATGCGCTTCGGCGGTCTGCTGGCCGTGGACGGCATCGACTTCGACGTGCGTCCGGACGAAGTCTTCGCGATCATCGGGCCGAACGGCGCGGGCAAGACCACGGTGTTCAACTGCGTGGGCGGCTTCTACAAGCCCACCGCGGGCGACATCGTGCTCGAAGGTCACGCCATCACTGGCCAGCCGAGCCACCAGGTCGCGCGCCGCGGCCTCGTGCGCACGTTCCAGAACATTCGCCTCTTCAAACAGTTGACGGTGCTGGAAAACCTCATGGTCGCCCAGCACCTGAAGGTCAACCGCAACATGCTGAGCGGCCTGTTCGCGACGCCCGCCTATCGCCGCGCCGAACGCGCCGCGCTCGAGCATGCTGCGTACTGGCTCGAGCGCGTGGGCCTGAAGCAGGTCGCGAATCGCGAAGCGGGCACGCTGTCGTACGGCCATCAGCGCCGGCTCGAAATCGCGCGCTGCATGATCACCGATCCGCGTCTTCTGATGCTCGACGAACCCGCGGCAGGCTTGAACCCGCAGGAAAAGGTCGAGCTTCAGCAGATGGTGGACGGCCTGCGCAACGAGTTCGGAATCTCCGTACTCCTGATCGAGCACGACATGAGCCTCGTGATGGGCGTGTCGGACCGCATCCTGGTGATGGAGCACGGCAAGCCGATCATGATCGGCAAACCCGACGAAGTGCGCAACGACCCGCGCGTGATCAAGGCCTATCTCGGAGAGGACTGATGCTGAAGCTGGAAAAGGTCCATACCCACTACGGCGCGGTGCAAGCGCTGGCGGGCGTGTCGATCGAAGTGAACAAGGGCGAGATCGTCACGCTGATCGGCAGCAACGGCGCCGGCAAGACCACGCTCATGATGACCGTGTGCGGCACGCCGCGCGCATCCGCGGGGAAAGTGACGTTCGAAGGCGAGGACATCACGCGCATGCCCACGCACGAGATCATGCGCAAGGGCATGGCGATTTCGCCGGAAGGCCGCCGCGTCTTCCCGAGCCTCACGGTGCTCGACAATCTGCAGATGGGCGGCTTCTTCGCCTCGCAGCACGAGATCGATGCGGGCATCGAGCACGTGTTCAAGCTGTTCCCGCGCCTGAACCAGCGTGCGAAGCAGCGCGCGGGCACGATGTCGGGCGGCGAGCAGCAGATGCTCGCCATTGGCCGCGCGCTCATGAGCAAGCCGCGTTTGCTGCTGCTCGACGAGCCCACGCTCGGCCTCGCGCCGCTCGTGATCGCGCAGATCTTCGACATCATCCGCACGATTCGCGAAGAGGGCGTGACGGTGTTCCTCGTCGAGCAGAATGCGAACAAGGCGCTGCACGTGGCCGATCGCGGCTATGTGCTGGAAACCGGACGCGTCGTGCTCGCCGATAGCGCCGACAATCTGCTCGCCAACGACAACATCAAGCGGGCCTACCTGGGCGGTTGATCGTCGCGGACAAGACCGCACTGCGGCCCGCGCCATCCGCGTTCATCGAACGCGGGATGCGCGGGCCGCTTCTTTTGCGTCGACGAAATGTCGAATCAATCGCCGCGTGCAATCGCAAGCTGCGCGATCAAACGCATCAGCTCGGCCTGGCGGCGCGTGGTGGTTTTCGCGAACACGTGATGCAGATGCGTGCGCACCGTCGAGGGCAGCACCTGCAGCACTTCGGCCACGTCCTTAGGGTTGAGGCCCTTGCCGACCTCGCAGGCCACGCGCGCTTCCGCGGGCGTGAGTCCAAACAGCGCGATAAGACGCGTTTCCACGCCGCGCCGCGACGATTGCGGATCGATCACGATGAGCATGGCCGTGCCGGCGCGCGAGCCGTGGGCGAAGTAGTCGGCGTGACGGTGCTCGCCTAGCGGCGAAATGAGCGCCTGCAGCGGTTCGTCGGGCGGCTGGCGGGCGATCAGCATCGCGCCGCCGCTGCGCCCGCGCACGTCGCGCCCCGCGGCTCGCGCAATCAGCGAGCGCAACTGCTGGGTGGCGGCTGCCGTGGCGGCGCTGAGCACGGCGTGTTCGGTGCGCAGCCCGTTTGCGCGCGCGAGCTGCGCCGTGGCGGCGCGATTCGCGAACACGATGTGCGCATCGGCGTCGACGATCAGCACGCCATGCGCGAGCGCGTCGAGTGCGTCCGCGGGGGCATTCGCGCTTTGATCGCGCGAGGCGAGGGTGCGCGCCGTGTGCCGCTGCACGCGCAAGGCATTGCGCAGATGTGGCAGCAGCGTGCGCAGCGCGTCCAGTTCGTCTTCGCTATAGAAGCGTGTTTCATGGCGCAGCGCGCCGAGCACGGCGGCCATATCGCCTTCACGCAGCACGTTGGCGAAGGCCACCGTGTAGAAGCGCTGCGGGCGCACCCACTCCTGCACGAAGGCGCTGCGTTGCAGACTCCCCTGCGAGTGGATCATCGTGTCGGTGACCAGCGTGCCGGCGGCCCAGCGGCGCACCTGCGGCACGAGCGGATCGAAGCCGCCGTAGTGCTGCGCGTACGATTGGGCAAACGAAGCGTCGATGCCGTCCCACTCGGCGAGCGAGAACGTGCTTTCGGGCGGCAGCATGGTGAGATTGACGTGTTGCGCGCCGATGCGTTGCGCGATGCGCGCACACACATCCGGCCAGCGTTGCGCGTCAAAGCCGGCATCGTAGATCGCGTCGATCAGGCCGCCGGTATCATCGGGCTCGCCGTACCGCGCGCGCGCGCTGTGTGCCACAGTATCGATAGCCGCGGCGTGTGCGGCCGTGGTGGGCCCCATGATGGTCTCCAGGCTGGAAATTATCGACGGCAGAAGGCCTCAGGGCAGGCCGCACGAGGCTGCATACAGGGCCATGTGGCACTGCAACGACGCAAGGGGGCGCTCAGGGCTTGAATCCACGTTTGCAAACGGCGGGCGGGAGGGGATGCACTGCAACATCCCGGGGTACCTATTCTGAATGAATAGACGATCAAACCTACGATTCGCTTTCGTCAGAAGAGATTTCGGGTTTCGTTACATCCGATGCATTGCGGGTACTGGACAAGCGCGTCGCGCTCACGATAATTGAGCGTCCAAACAGGCGCGCCGCACGGGGAAAAGGCGGTGCGCGTCAGTGAAAGTCAGAGAAAGCGGAGAGTCTTTGGATGTCTGAAGAGTACGAAGTGCATGGACCGCACGACCACGCGGTCGAACACGCCGCGGCGGGCCATGGCGGCCACGGCGAGGGCGATCCGTTCCCGGGCCGCATGGCGGTGATGACGGCCATCCTCGCTTCGATTGGAGCGATCTTTGCCTACCAGAGCGGCAACAGCGAGAACCAGGCGCTCTACTACAAGAACGAAGCGGCGATCCGCAAGACCGAAGCCGCGAATCAATGGGCTTACTATCAGGCGAAGGGCGAGAAGCAGAACCTCGCGGAACTGGGCGCGCAACTCTCCGCGCTAGCGCCGAATTCGGACGCTGCGCAGAAGCGCTTTGCCGCCGACGCCGACCGTTATCGCCAGCAGAAGGAGCCGATCCGCGCCAAGGCGGAGGCGCTCGAAAAAATCGTCGAGCAGGACGATGCGCTCAGCGAGCACGTGCTGCATGGCCATCATCGCTGGGCACAGGCCACGACGCTCATCCAGATCTCGATCGCGCTTACGGCGATTACGCTGCTTACGCGGCGGCGCTGGCTGCTCAATACGTCGGTGGGCGTCGCGATCGTCGGGGTGGGGCTGGGCGCGTTGGCGTTCTTCGGCGGCTGAGCGCTCACCCGCCGCACACGATCGCCGTGAGCAGCAGCGGCACGACCGATTGCACGGTGGCGTCGCTGTTGGTCTCGCGCACGCGTGAGCGCACCTTCTCCGCAGGCGCGGACACCACCACACCGTAGAGCGGCGAGGTGATCTCCTTGCCGGCGCCGCGCTTGAAGAGCGTGTCGTCGCGGTCGTAGCCGAGCACCACGTAAATGGGGAAGCCGAACGCGCTCAGGCGGCTGCCGCGCACCGGGCTGAACGCGTTGACCGAATTCGCTTCGACGCGGCTCGGCTCGGGCTCGATGGATTTTTCGTCAATCAGCGACGAAATGAATGTGTGAGGATCGGACTTGCAGTCGAACTGCTGGTCGTGTGTGGCGGATTGCGTGGCTTGCGCATGCGCGGCCACCGGGACCAGCAGGGCGGCAAAAGCGGCAAGGCCGCTCAGCGCACTCCGCAGCGTGGCGGCCGGGAGCGCGAATATCACGGGAGTGTAGTGCTTGGTCATAGCTACGAGCAGCAATGCCGAGAGAAGACCGGATGACTCCATTCGACAGCCGGACTTCGTTCGTGTTCAAAGCTTACGGCACATAAATTGCGCGGGCCGTGCGCCCGCGCACATCTTCATGCTGGATGGGGGCGGCTAGAGCATTGACTTCGCCTGGCTCAGGATCTTGTCGCAGACCTGCTTCGTGGCCTCCTCCTTGAGGCCGCCGCCCGTGAGGTCGAGCTTCTGTCCGTTGCCGGCCGTGAGGATGCCGCTCGTGCCCTGCGTATAGCCGCTATCCGTCGTGTTCGCGCCGCCGGGCAGCTTGCCGAGCAGCGAATCCTTCACGTTGCTCGCGGCGTCGGCGTTCAGGTAATTGTTCTTGATGCAGTACTGCAGCACGCCGGTGACATTGCCGAGACTGTTCGAGGTGAGCGAGGGTGCCGAAAGCGAGTTGCCGAGGCCGCCCAGATTGCCGAGCGCGCCCTGTGCCGAACCGCTGTTGCTGCCGCCCTGGTTGAGCAGGTTGCCGAGCTGCGCCTGTGCGGCGCCCCAGGGGGCGAGCAGCGCCAGGGTCATGGTGGCCATCAACGCCGTGGCGATGCGCGGCGTGGCGACGCCCGGAACAGACGTTTGCATACACGAATCTCCGTGGTGGTTCAGTGCGCCCTTACTATAGACGGATTCGTTTAGCCGGCTTCGCTACGTGACGCCGCACGAGCGTTCGGTTGGCGGCGGTGCAACCGCTGCGAGGTGCGACCGCCGGGACTCGCCGTGAACGTTTCATGATGCATCTGATGTTTTCATCGCCATGTCATTTGTTGCGGGCACAACGATAGCGCTGCAGGAGCAAATCTGGCGTTCGTCGAGGCGGATATGTCTTAAGTGGTATGCATGCGTTCGGAATTGCGTAGGGCGCGGTTCGTGTGCCAGCTACGCAACGATTGAACCTGTTACAAGTGTATCTGCGCTGTAAAACACTGCGTTTCAGGCCTTTTTTGGCGATCTTTCCGGCTATTCAAGGTTGAGATTGTTTCGAACCGTAACACTTATTACGGCCCTCCTCATCGGCTGGTTTCAGGTGGTATGCTTCCTGCACAATTCTCCCTTGCACGAGTGAGACCACGTGTATTGCGTCAATACAGTGAAAGAACGCACTGCCAGAGTGCGCATCGCGACGCAAATGAACACGTCATACAAGCATATGGTGCAACCGAGCTAGCCAACGCGGGCAACAAGATCCGCAGGCCAGTGCTCCGTCACTGCAGCCCCGGTCCGGCTGCGTGGAGAACAGCATGAATTTCGAAGAACTGAGCGACGACGAGTGGATGCAGGTGTCTTCGCTCGTGTCAGATGAACCTCCAATCAGGCTCAACCGGCGCGGCCGCCCTCGTGCCGAGCCGCGCGTGGTGGCCAATGCCGTCCTGTGGATTCTCACCACCGGTGAGTCGTGGTCGCGTCTGCCCGCGCGTTATCCGTCCGGGCCTACCTGCCGTCGTCGTTTCGAGGAATGGCACAGTAGCGGCACGCTGATCGAGCTGGTCGAGCTGCTCTCGCAGCGCGGCCGCAAGTTCGTTTATGTGCCGCAGCCGGCGCAGGCCGATGCGCAACCCGTTGCAGTCGCAGTCGAGGAAGTCGCCGAGGACGATGGCCAGCCGGCCGTGTTCTGGAAGAGCCCCGAAGCCTGGCAGGCGCCCGCTGCGCTCGCCGACGCGCCGCTTGCCGATCCCATGGAAAGCATGATGCGTCAGCTCGCGGGCGGCGAAGCGGCATTGCCCGTTTCGATCGACGCGCCTGTCGTGTCGGCCGCAACGAGTGCAACGACTGTTGCGAGTGCGACGCGTTCGCAGAACGATGCGCCGTTCGCACCGTTCTCGCCTTCCCGCGTGAGCAAGCCGGTTGCGACTCGCGCGATGCCGCGCGACGCGTCGCATCGCAGCGCGCATCCGGCGGGCGGCGTGGTACAGGTCGCGGAATGGCGCGGCTATACGATGAGCCTCACCGTGCAGCCCGTGCGCAACCGCATGTTCCGCGGGGCCGTGGAAATTCTCAAGGATGGCAAGCGCATCGAGCGCTCGGGCCTGATCGGGCCGCCGTTCCAGGATCGCGAATCCGCCAGGAATTTCGCCTTCGACTGGGCGCGTGAATGGCTCGATCGCGAAGGCATCGCTGAGTCCGCGTCCGGCGTTTCGTGGCCGGGTTCGCATCCGGCCAAACATGCCGCGTCGAAGAGCGCTGCACCGAGCGCTTCGCAAACGGCGCTGCCCGACGTCGCACCGCACGCGCCCATCCAGGCGCCAGGCGTGACGCGCGGCGATCCGTCCAATGCCGCCGCCGCGCGCGCGTTGCCTCCGGCCGTGCCGGGCAGTGTGCGCCTCGCGCCGCTGCAAGCGCCGGTACAGCGTTACACCGCCACGGGCGCACTGCTCACGGGCAGCGAAGCCAATACGACGTCGTCCGGCACTGCCGAGCGACGCACCGATGGCACGACCGGAACGCGCTACCGCACGCTCTCGCGTTGATCTTGCAAGGCCGCGCGCGCGATGCGCGCGGCCTTCCTGCATGGCCGCTACTGCTTTCTTCACTGCCTGCCGTACTGGTCGTCGAGACGCACGATATCGTCTTCGCCGAGATACGAGCCCGACTGCACCTCGATGATCTCGAGCGGCATCTTGCCCGGATTTTCCAGTCGATGCGACACGCCAAGGGGGATGTACGCTGACTCGTTCTCCGAAACGATGAAGCGTTCTTCCCCACGCGTGACGAGCGCTGTGCCGCGGACGACGACCCAATGCTCGGCGCGATGGTGATGCATCTGCAGCGAGAGACGTGCGCCCGGTTCGACCACGATCCGCTTGACCTGGAAGCGCTCGCCGCTGTCCACGCTGTCGTAGTGACCCCACGGGCGATGCACGAGGCGGTGCGCCACGGCTTCGGTGCGGCGTTCCTGCTTCAGGCGCTGCACGATCTTCTTGACGTCCTGGGCGCGCGAGCGGTCGGCGACGAGCAGGGCGTCCGGGGTCTCCACGACCACGAGGTCCTTCGTGCCGAGGCAGGCCACGAGCCGGCCGTCAGAATGCGCGAAGGTATCGCTGGCGCCTTCGAACATCACGCGGCCGTGCGCGACGTTGCCTTCGTCGTCCTTCGGCGAAACCTGCCAGACGGTGTCCCATGAACCGAGGTCGGTCCAGCCTGCCGTCAGCGGCACGACCACGCCGCTAGCGACCGTCGGGTCGCCGGAGAGCGGTTCCATCACGGCGTAGTCGATCGAGTTCGAAGGCGAACGTGCGAACGCTTCGCTATCCACGCGGAAGAAGTCGCCGTCGGCCTTGCCGTTCTCGATCGATTCCGCGCATGCGGCGTAGATGGCCGGATGGAAATGACGAATCGCCTTGAGCCAGGTCGATGCGCGCACGATGAAAATGCCGCTGTTCCACCAGTAGCGCTGCGAAGCGACGTACTGCTGCGCCAGCTCGAAATAGGGCTTTTCGACGAAACCGTTCAGACGCCGCGCACCGTTGGGTTCGCCATTCGCGAGCGGCTCGCCCACGTGAATGTAGCCATAGCCCACTTCGGGATGCGTAGGCACGATGCCCATCGTCACGATCTGGCCATTCGCGGCATGACGCACGCCGTCGGCCACGGCGTTCTGGAACGCTTCGAGGTCGGCAAGCGCATGGTCGGCCGGCATCACCACGAGAATGCCGTCTTCGTGCTTTGCCGCCACCGACATCGCGGCGATCGTGAGCGCGGGCGCCGTATCGCGGCCCACGGGCTCGAGAATCAGACGCGCCTGCTTGCCCGCCGCGCGAACCTGGTCGGCAGTGGTGAATCGATGTTCTTCATTGCAGACGATCAGCAATTCCTCTGCGAGCGTCACGCGCTCGGCGAGCGCATCGAGGCGGCCCGCGGTGTTGGCCAGCAGCGACTGCTCGCCAACGAGGTTGATCATCTGCTTCGGATATTGCTCGCGCGACAATGGCCACAACCGCGAGCCCGCGCCGCCCGCTAGCACTACAGGGCACACCTGCAATGCACTGCGCGTTTCGGCACGCGTCTGGGACGCTTTTGCCGATGCCGTAGCGGAACCCGTATCCGTCATCTCGCTCTCCTGTAAAAGGTATCGGTGATGCGATTTGTAGCATGCTTAAAATCGTCATAAATCGAGTCGTAAAGAAGAAAACGGAAAATATTCGAATTAAATTTAAATCATGCTTCCGTCACAACAGAATTCAGATAAAAAATTCAATAAAAATTCCGTTGCAGGTCGCCGCAATTTCTTGTTGGAACCCAAATTCAGGCGTCATGGCAGGAAAAATCTGCCGGAATGACCGGGTTGTGAACCAATGCAGGCGTGTGTTCCGGTAATCTTTGCCGACAAAAGCCGCGAAAAAATGGCCCGCAAGGGCCGAAACAATTGGAGATACTTTTAAGGCTTGCGGCCAGAATTTTTATCGCGCCTTATTAGGGTTTATTCGGATCAGAATTCGCGACGCCAGACGTTTTTTTGTGGCGACGCAGTCCCAGAAACTTTTGAAGCGACCGGCCATGATTTGCAGTGCGTGGCCGCGATTCATTTTTTAAACCCGAGGTGCCGGACATGCTCAGCGTTCTAGCCAGAATTTTCGACGTTGCCGCCATCGCCGCTGGAGCGCTGCTCGCGGCCGCCTTGCACCGTGGCCAGCTCGTGCCGCTCACCGACGCGGAGAGCGTGGCGCTCGCGTTCAACTGCGTGCTCGCGATCTGGATGTTCCCGGCATTCGGCATCTACAAGTCGTGGCGCGGCAAGTCGCTCTACGCCCTCTTTGCCCGCGTGTGCGCCGCCTGGCTCGCCGTGGAGGGCACGGGCATCCTGCTGAGCTTCAGCCTGCACCGCGCCGATTCGCTCTCGCGCCTGTGGCTCGCGTACTGGGTCGTCGCCTCGGTGGCGCTCCTGATCCTCTCGAAGGCGCTCGTGCACATGGTGCTGCGTGGCATTCGCCGCGAGGGCTACAACCAGAAGGCCGTGGCGGTGGTGGGCGGTCCGCGCTACGGCCGCTTCCTGATCGAACACATGCGCTTTCACCCGGAAGCGGGCTTTCACCCGGCGCTCGTGTTCGACGAGGACAGCGACGCCGATGGCGCCGCCGCAATCGACGGCGTGCCCGTGGAGCGCAACCTGCAGGCGATGCTCGAGTTCGTGCGCAAGAACGAAGTGCGCGAGCTGTGGCTCGCCTTGCCGATCACCAAGGAGCGCACGATCCATCGCATCGTCACGGCCTTGCGCAACGACTTCGTGAACATTCGCTTCATTCCGGACGTGCGCAGCCTGTCGTTCTTCAGCCAGCCCGTGGTCGATCTGCTCGGCGTGCCGGCCATCAATCTCGCGGCCTCGCCGGTCACGGATCTGCGCGTGCTGCCCAAGCGCGTGTTCGACATCGTGTTCGCGGGCGGCGTGCTGGTCGCGCTCGCGCCGCTGCTGGCCGTGATTGCGCTTGCCGTGAAGCTCACGTCGAAGGGCCCGGTGTTCTTCAAGCAGCGCCGCAAGGGGCTGGATGGCAACGAGTTCGAAATCTACAAGTTCCGCTCGATGAAGGTCCATGCGGAAGTCGCGGGGCAGATCACCCAGGCGCGCCGCAACGATCCGCGTGTGACGCGCGTGGGTGCGTTCCTGCGCCGCACGAGCCTCGACGAGCTGCCGCAGTTCATCAACGTGCTCAAGGGCGAGATGTCGGTGGTGGGGCCGCGCCCGCACGCGCTGGCCCACGACGACATCTACAAGGACCTCGTGCGCGGCTACATGGCGCGCTACCGCATCAAGCCGGGCATCACGGGCTGGGCGCAGGTCAACGGCTTTCGCGGCGAAACCGATCGCGTGGAAAAGATGCGCGACCGCGTGCGCTTCGATCTGCACTACATGCAGCACTGGAGCTTCGCGCTCGACCTGCGCATCGTGGCGATGACCATGTGGAAGGGCTTCGCAGGCCAGAACGCATATTGAGGCGAAGCGAGTGCGCGCGATGCAAATGTGCGCAACGTTTCGCGTGACATGAAGAATCAATCACTTTTGAGGTGGGCATGAATCTGACGATCATTGGCAGCGGTTATGTGGGTCTCGTGACGGGCGCCTGTCTTGCCGACATTGGCAACGACGTGTTTTGCCTCGACGTCGACGAACGCAAGATCGACCTGCTCAATCAGGGCATCGTGCCGATCCACGAGCCGGGCCTGAAGGAAATCATCGAGCGCAATGTGCGCGCGCGCCGGCTGAAGTTCTCGACCGACGTGGAAGCGGCGGTCGCGCACGGCGACGTGCAGTTCATCGCCGTCGGCACGCCGCCCGACGAAGACGGCTCCGCCGACCTGCAATACGTGCTGGCGGCCGCGCGCAACATCGGTCGCCACATGACCGGTTTCAAGGTGGTAGTGGACAAGTCCACGGTGCCGGTGGGCACGGCTGCGCTCGTGCACGACGCGATCGCCTCCGAACTGCGCAAGCGCGGCGAGAGCCACATGTTCTCGGTGGTCTCGAACCCGGAGTTCCTCAAGGAAGGCGCGGCAGTCGAGGACTTCGCGCGGCCCGACCGCATCGTGCTCGGCTGCAACGACGACGTGCCGGGCGAGCGCGCGAAAGAGGTCATGAAGCGCCTGTATGCGCCGTTCAACCGCAATCACGAGCGCACGCTGTACATGGACGTGCATTCGGCCGAATTCACCAAGTACGCGGCCAACGCCATGCTCGCCACGCGCATTTCGTTCATGAACGAACTCGCGAATCTCGCCGACCGCGTCGGCGCCGATATCGAGGCCGTACGCCGCGGCGTGGGCTCGGACCCGCGCATCGGCTACGACTTTCTCTATGCGGGCTGCGGTTATGGCGGCTCGTGCTTCCCGAAAGATGTGAAGGCGCTCATGCGCACTGCCGAGGATTTCGGCGAGCCGCTGCAGATCCTGCGTGCCGTGGAGTCCGTCAATGAAGCGCAGAAGCAGGTGCTCGCCCAGAAGATCGTTACGCGCTTCGGCTCCGACCTCACCGGCCGCACGTTCGGCGTCTGGGGGCTCGCGTTCAAGCCGAACACCGACGACATGCGCGAGGCGCCGAGCCGCACGCTCATCGCCGAACTGCTCGCGCGCGGCGCCACGGTCAAGGCTTACGACCCGGTTGCGACCGCCGAGGCGCAGCGTGTACTCGCGCTCGATCTCGCGCACGCGCCAGAACATCAGGCGCGGCTGTCGTTCGTGAACGACGCGATGGAAGCCGCGAGCGAAGCGGATGCCGTGGTGGTCGCCACCGAATGGAAGGTGTTCAAGGCGCCCGATTTCGAAACGCTGAAGTCGCAGCTGAAGATGCCGATCGTGTTCGACGGCCGCAATCTCTACGAGCCGTCCGCGCTGCAGGAACTCGGCATCGAGTACCACGCCGTGGGCCGTGCGAGCGCGACGCAGGCAAGCCGCGCGCGCGCCGAAACCGCCGCAACGCAGGCAGTGGCCTGAGCGGTGCCGGGCTTCGTGCTTAGCGCCATGTAAAGGAAGGGAGTCACGCGATCATGATCAAGAACGTGCTCATCGTCTGCCACGCCAACGTCTGCCGCTCGCCGGCGGCGGAACAGCTCTTTCGCGAGCGTCTGAGCGAACAGACAGGCTCACGGCCGGATTCGTTTCAATCGGCGGGCCTGCGTGCGCGCGATGGCGACGACATGGACCCCGTGATGCAGTGGCTCCTTGCCGAGCGCGGCGTGAAGGTCGGCGGGCACCAGTCGCGCCGCCTCACCAGCCGCCTCGTGCGCTCCGCAGACCTCGTGCTCGTCACCGAGCGCCGCCAGGTCGCCGCGGTCGAGCGCATTGAACCCACCGCGCGCGGCAAGGTGTACGCGCTCGGTAATTGGGAAAACTCTGATGTCAGCGATCCGCATGGACTCCATGAGTCCGCGTATCGCCAGAGTCTTGAATTGATGGATCGTATGGTTAAGGGATGGTTGAGCCGAATATGCCAATGACAAAACTGAAACTGACGGCGGTGGTCGCGTTGAGCGTCTTCGTTTCCGCGTGCGCGACGGCGCCCGGCAATTATCTCGACACGTCGAGCCTGAAGGAACAGCCGAACAACCAGCCGCAGCAGCAATTCAACGTGACGCTCATCACGCAGCAAGTCGTGCTGCAGCAGGCGCAAGCGGCCGCAGCCCAGCCGAGGGCGCCGCTGCCGCCCTCGAAGTTCTCGAGCGCTGCCGACTACACGTATCACATCGCGCCGCAGGACATTCTTGGCGTGACCGTGTTCGATCACCCCGAGCTGTCGACGCCGCAGGGCTCGACGTTCTCCACGGGCGGCAACACGACGCAGACGGTGGGTCAGGCGCTCACGCAGCCGTATACAAACGCGCTGCCGGGCCAGGCCGACCCGTACGGACAGACCGTGGCCAAGGACGGCACGATCTTCTTCCCGTTCGTGGGCCGCATCATGGCCGCGGGCAAGACGCCCGGCCAGATCCGCGACCAGCTCGCGTCCGGCCTCGGCCCCTATGTGAAGAACCCGCAGGTGGACGTGCGCGTGCTCGCGTACCGCAGCCAGAAGGTGCAGATCACGGGCGACGTGAAGACGCCGGGCCCGCTCTCGATGAGCGACGTGCCGCTCACGCTGGTGGACGCCATCACGCGCTCGGGTGGCACGACCGACAACGCCGACATCAACCGCGTGCGCCTCACGCGCAACGGCAAGCTGTACATCCTCGATGCGAACCGCATGCTCGACGGCGGCGATTCGACTCAGAACGTGCTGCTGCAGGACGGCGACGTCATCAATATTCCGGATCGTTCGGATAGCAGAATTTTCGTGATGGGCGAAGTGAAGACGCCGCTGCAGACGAACCTGATTCGCGGCGACCTCACGATCGCCGACGCGCTCACCCAGGCGGGCGGCATTCTCGATACCGACGCGAACCCGCGCCAGATCTTCGTGATGCGCGGCATGAAGGACAACCCAACGCAGCCAGAGATCTATCGTCTCGACATGACCAAGCCCGACGCGATCATGCTTTCGTCGCAGTTCCAGCTCAAGCCGCTGGATGTGGTGTACGTGGGCACGGCCGCTTCGACGACCTTCAACCGTGTGTTGCAGCAGGTGCTGCCGACCATCCAGACCGTCTTCTATCTGAAGCAGATCGCGAAGTAAGCACGTGATCGAAAAGCTTCGAAAGAGGACCCAGGAGCAACACCTAAACAACGGGATTGAATCGTGACCATACAAGCCAATAGCCAGGCGGCCCCGGCGGCCCGCACCGAGGAAGAGGACGTCGTCCTCGGCCAGTTGCTGCGCGTCATCATCGACGACATCGGCTGGCTCATCGCGATCGCGGCGGCGGTGATCGCCATGGCCGTGTTCTACTGCTTCATCGCCAAGCCGGTCTATACGGCCGACACCCAGGTTCGCGTGGAGCCTTCCGACTACACGTCGCAGGCCCTCACGCAAACGCAAACCGGCGCGAACATCAGCTCCGGATCGTCGACGGGCAGTCTGCCCACCGACGCCGAGATCCAGATGATCAAGAGCCGCAGCGTCGTCGAGCCGGTGGTGAAGCAGTTCAAGCTGAACACCACCGTCACGCCGGTCATGCTGCCGCTGATCGGCAGCCTGTCCGCGCGTCTCGCGACACCGGGCACGCCGGCGCGTCCGTGGTTCGGGTTGAGCAACTGGCTCAGCAATTTCGCGTGGGGCGGCGAAGTCATCAACATCGACTCGATCGAGGTTACGCCCGAGCTCGAAGGCAAGAAGCTCACGCTCACCGCGCTCGACAACGACCGCTACGTGGTTTCGACCCCGGACGGCGCGCGCCTGCTCGAAGGCGCCGTCGGCCAGGTCGAGCAGGGCGGCGGCGTCAAGCTGCTCGTCAACAAGCTCGTTGCGCGTCCTGGCACCCGCTTCAAGGTCGTGCGCCTGAACGACCTCGACGCGATCAGCGGTTTCCAGAACGCGATCCAGGTTCAGGAGCAGGGCAAGCAAACGGGCGTGATCGACATCTCGCTCGAAGACAACGACCCCGAGCACGCGGCAGCAATCGCCAACGCGGTGGCGCAGTCGTATCTGCGCGAGCACGTAGCGACCAAGCAGGCCGACGCGAGCAAGATGCTCGACTTCCTGCGCAGCGAACAGCCGCGCCTGAAGTCGGACCTCGAGAACGCCGAAGCGGCGCTCACGGCTTATCAAAGCAAGTCGGGCTCGATCAACGCGAGCGACGAAGCGAAGATCTATCTCGACGGCAGCGTGCAGTACGAGCAGCAGATTTCGGCGCTGCAACTGCAGATCGCCTCGCTCCAGCAGCGCTTCGGTGACCAGCACCCGGTGCTGATCGCGGCGCGCCAGCAGCTCGCGCAGTTGCAGGGCGAGCGCGCGAAGTACGACACGAAGTTCCGCGACCTGCCGGCAACCGAAGTGAAGGCCGTGCAGCTGCAGCGTGACGCGAAGGTGGCCGAGGACATCTACGTGCTGCTGCTCAACCGCATCCAGGAGCTTTCGGTGCAGCGCGTGGGCACGGGCGGCAACGTGCATATCGTCGATCCGGCCCTGCGCCCAGGCAACCCGTCGAAGCCCAAGAAGCTGCTGATCATCTCGGCGGCGTCGCTGCTCGGCATCATTCTCGGCACGGGCTTTGTGCTCATGCGCCGCAACATGTTCAAGGGCATCGTCGATCCGGACCAGATCGAGCGCTCGTTCCAGCTGCCGGTGTACGGTCTCGTGCCGCTTTCGCCGGAGCAGCTGGCGCTCGAAAAGCGGGCCCCGGTGCGCGGCGGCACGCGTCTGCGTGAAGTGCTCGCGAACTCGCGCCCGAAGGACCTCACGGTCGAAAGCCTGCGTAGCCTGCGCACCTCGCTGCAGTTCAGCGTGATGGACGCGCGCAATCGCGTCGTCATGCTGACGGGTTCGGTGCCGGGCGTGGGCAAGAGCTTCCTCACCGCGAACCTCGCCGTGCTGCTCGCCCATTCGGGCAAGCGCGTGCTGATGATCGACGGCGACATGCGCCGCGGCGCGCTCGAACGCCATCTGGGCGGCCCCCAGGAAAACGGCTTCTCCGAGCTGCTCTCGGGGCAGATTTCGCTGGACGAGGCGATTCGCGCGACCGAAGTGGACAACCTGCACTTCATGTCGTGCGGCCGCCGTCCGCCCAATCCTTCCGAGCTGCTGATGTCGCCGCGTCTAGGCCAGTACCTCGAAGGCCTGTCGAACCGCTACGACGTGCTGCTCATCGACACGCCGCCGGTGCTCGCCGTGACCGATGCCGCCATCATCGGCGGCCATGCGGGCTCGACGTTCCTCGTGCTGCGCTCGGGCATGCACACCGAAGGCGAAATCGCCGACGCGCTCAAGCGTCTGCGCAATGCCGGCGTGCGCGTGCAGGGCGGCGTGTTCAACGGCGTGCCGGCGCGTACGCGCGGCAACTACGGCTATGGCTACGCGAACGTGCGCGAGTATCTCAGCGCATGACGCAGGTGGCCCCATCAAGCACAGCAAAGGAGAACTCGCGATGAAAGTGACCGTGCTCGTGCCGACCTATCGGCGTCCTGACGATCTGTCGCGCTGTCTTTCGGCGCTGCTGCGCCAGCAGCGCGCGCCCGACGAGATCGTGGTGGTGGCGCGTGCCGACGACGAGGCGACGCACGCGTGCCTCGCCGAACACGTCACTCCCCGCGTGCTCAACGTGGAAGTGGCCATCGTCGAGGAGCCGGGGCAGGTGGCGGCGCTCAATCGCGGCATCGAGGCCGCGACGGGCGACGTGATCGCGATTACCGACGACGACGCCGCGCCGCGCGCCGACTGGGTCGCGCGCATTGCGGCGGCCTTCGAGGCCGACCCGAAGCTCGGGGCGCTGGGCGGCCGCGACTGGGTGCATGAAGGCGGCCGCGTGATCGACGGCGAGCGCACGCTGGTGGGCAAGCTGCAGCGCTCGGGCCGCATCATCGGCAACCATCATCTGGGCGCGGGCGGTGCGCGCGAAGTCGATCTGCTCAAGGGTGCGAACATGAGCTATCGACGCGCGGCGATCGGCGACCTGCGCTTCGACCGGCGCCTGCGCGGCACCGGCGCGCAAACGCACAACGACATGGCATTCAGCCTGAGCGTGAAGCGCGCGGGCTGGAAGCTCGTCTACGACCCGCTGGTGGCCGTCGACCATTACCCCGCGCCGCGCCCGGGCGAAGACCCCCGCAACGCGCAGACGCTCGCCTCGATCCGCAACGCCGCCTACAACCTGCATCTGATCCTGCTCGGCCATCTCACGCCGCTGCGCCGCGAAACCGCCTGGTGGTGGTACGCGCTCGTCGGCACGCGGGTGTATCCGGGCCTCGTGCATACCGGCCTGAGCGCCGTGCGCGGCGATTCCGCGGGCGCGGCGTTCGCACGCTGGCGCGCGGTGCGCGGCGGCGCACGAGAGGCGCGCCGCGCGCTCGTTTGACTGGCGCGGCCAACGACTACAGGGAGGACCCCGAATGAGCAGTACGCAAGTCCACGTCCACCTTTTCTATGGCGCCGATCCGCGCCGCTATCGCAAAGGCGAGAACATCGGCAGCCTGTATGGCTACCACCACGCGGAATCTGCGGAATTCGCCCTCAATTACGCGCAGGACGCGAGCGAAAGCACGCCCATGCGCTTCATGCGGCGTGCGCTGAAGGCCGCGGCCGGTTTCGACTTCATTCACGCCTGGCGCAATCGCCGCGCCATTCTGCAGTCCGACGTCATCTGGACGCACACCGAGCAGGAGCATCTGGCTGTGGCGCTGGTGCTGCTGATGAACGCGAAGAAGGGCGGCGCGCGCCCGCTGCTGCTCGCACAAAGCGTGTGGCTGCTCGACCGTTGGCCCGGCTACGGCGCGCTGCGCCGTGCGATCTACAAGCGGCTGCTCAAGCGTGCCGATCTGCTCACCACGCTCGCGAGCGAGAACGCCGCGCTGTGCGGCGAGTATTTCGGGCGCGAGGCGCGTCACGTGCTCTATGGGCTCAATACCAGCGATTTTCCGCTGCGTCCGCCTGCGCAGTGGACGCCGCATACGCCCGTGCGCGTGGCCGCGATCGGCAACGACCGCGATCGCGACTGGACCACGCTCGTCAGCGCGCTCGGCAGCGATTCGCGCTACCAGGTGCGCATCGCCACGCGCCGGCGCATGCCGGCATCGGCGCGCGCGGACAACGTCGAGATCGTGCGCGTTTCCGGCATCAAGCAACAGCACGCGCTGTATGACTGGGCGGACATCATCGTCGTGCCGCTGCGTCCCAACACGCATGCTTCGGGCATCACGGTGATGCTGGAAGCCGCGGCGCTCGGCAAGCCGATGATCGCGACGAAGGTCGGTGCGCTCGAAGATTACTTCGACGACAAGGCCGCCTCGTACGTCGAGCCGTTCAACGCCGAGCAACTGCGCGACGCGGCGAATGCCCTCGTGGCCGACCCGGCGCGGGCGCTCGCCCAGGCGCGCGAGGCCTGCGAGCAGCTGCGCACGCGCGATCTCACGACTGAGCACTTCGCGCGGCAGCACGCGCAGCTCACGCGCGAGATGCTGCACGAGCGCGATGCGCGCAACGGCGAGTCGATCGCGAGCGAACCCCAAGGCCGGGGCGTCGCCGCGCGCGGGATGTGATCATGGACGTCACGACCGCTATCCCCGCACCCGCGCCGGCGAGCCAGCCGGGCCGCCGCCGCGGCGGCCTGCGCAGCCTGCTCGGCCGCGATACGCTGCCGCCGCTCGCCTTGTGGGTATTCACGGTGCTGCTGATCGGCGCGCACCAGGGCACCGTGCTGACGCTGGCGTTTCCCGTGCTGTCGATCGCGGTGGGATTCTGGCTCTACTTCGTGAACCCGGTGCGCTATATCGGCTTCATGTGGTGGCTGTGGTTCCTGAGCCCCGAAGTGCGGCGCCTCGCCGACTACGGCAAGGGCGGCTTCACGCCCACCAGCCTCATTCAGGTCGCGCCGCTCGCCGTCACGATGATCAGCGGTATTTCGCTGCTGCGCTACTACCCGATCCTCGGGCAGCGGCGCGGTCTGCCGCTCCTGCTCGCGCTGCTCGGCATCGGCTATGGGTTCGTGGTGGGCGTGGTGGGCAGCGGCCCGGCCGCGGCGGTCTATGACCTTGCCAACTGGATCTATCCGTTCCTGATCGGCTTTCACATCATGGTGCTCACGCGCCAGTATCCCGAGTGCAGCAAGACCATCATCAACACCTTCATCTACGGCATGCTCGTGATGGGCGCGTATGGTCTCGTGCAGTTCTTCATCATGCCGCCGTGGGATGCGATGTGGATGATCGGCTCGGACATGAACTCGCAGGGCGACCCCGTGCCGCTCGGCGTGCGTGTGTTCAGCACGATGAACTCGTCGGGCCCGTTCGCGTTCGCGATGATGGGCGCGATGGTGTTCGTGATGGCCGCGAAGCATCGGGTGCGCTGGGTCGCGGCGGCGTTCGGCTTTTTCTCGTTCGCGCTCTCGCTCGTGCGCTCCACGTGGGGCGGCTGGGCAATCGCCATGGTGATCCAGCTGATGAAGTCGAGCAACAAGGTGCGCATTCGCATCATCGTCAGCGCGATCGTGCTGGCGGGCGTGTGCGTGCCGCTGCTCACGTTCGGTCCCGTGGCGGACCGCATGCAGCAGCGTCTGAATACGCTCGTGAACCTGAAGGACGACCAGAGCTACGAGGCGCGTAACCAGTTTTATGCCGACTTCGCGAAGAAGGCTTTCACCGACGTGACGGGCGAGGGTCTCGGCGCCACCGGCGCATCGACCAAGCTCTCGAGCAACAACGGCCAGCTCGGCCAATACGGCAGCTTCGACAGCGGCGTGATGAACATTCCGTTCGTGCTGGGCTGGCCCGGCACGCTGCTCTACATGTCGGGCGTGCTGTGGCTGCTCGTGCGCGCGGTGCGCGTGTCGATGCGTTTTCCAGAGGACCGCTACGTGTGCGCGTGCCTGAGCCTCGCGATATCGATCTTCGCCATGCTCGTATTCACCAACTCGCTCGTGGGTACCGGCGGCCTGCTGCTCTTTTCGAGCGTGTTTTCCATTCTCAGCGCGGGGCATTGGGCGAAGCTGCAACGCCGGGCCCCTACCACGGAGGTCTCCGATTGAGAGTCGCAATCGTCACGCATGTCGTGCGCCACAATGACGGCCAGGGCCGCGTCAATCATGAAATCGCGCGCGCCGCGCTCGACGAGGGGTTCGAGGTGACGCTGGTCGCCTCGCATGTCGCGCCGGAGCTGCTTGCCCACCCCAAGGTGAAATGGGTGAATGTGCAACCTTCGCGCGCGTGGCCCACCAACCTGCTGCGCCAGCAGGTATTCGCGGTGAAGAGCGCGCTGTGGCTGCGCCGCAACCGGCGCGCATACGATGTGCTCCATGTGAACGGCTTCATCACCTGGGCGCACGCCGACGTCAACACCGCACACTTCGTGCACGGCGGCTGGGCGCGCAGCAAGTACTACCCGTTCGGTCTCACGCGCGGCGTGTGGTCCGCTTACCAGTTCGTCTACACGCGCGCCAATGCGGTGCTGGAGCGCTGGGCGTATCGGCGCTCGCGCGTGATCGCGGCCGTTTCGCGCAAGGTCGCCGACGAAATTCGCGCGTCGGGCGGCAACCCCGTGGAGCGGCTCGACGTGATCTACAACGGCGTCGATACGCGTGGCTTCTCGGCCGCGAGCGCGGACCGCGCGAAGTTCTCGCTGCCCGCCGACGCGTTCCTGCTGCTCTTCGTGGGCGATCTGCGCACGCCGCGCAAGAACCTCGGCACGGTGCTGCACGCCATGAAGCAGATGCCCGACAACGTGCATCTGGCCGTGGCGGGCTACCTGCCGGGCAGCCCGTATCCCGACCTCGCACGCGAGCTGGGCATCGAGTCGCGGGTGCATTTTCTCGGCCTCGTGCGCGAAATGCCCACGCTCATGCGCTCCGTCGATACCTACGTATTTCCTTCGCGCTACGAAGCAATGAGCCTCTCGCTGCTCGAAGCGATGGCGGCGGGCTTGCCCGTCGTCACCGCGCGTACGGCAGGCGGCGCCGAAATCATCACGCCCGATTGCGGCATCGTGCTCGAAGACCCCGACGACGTGCCCGCGCTCGCCAACGCCGTGAAGACGCTCGCCACCGACACGCCGCGCCGGCTCGCGATGGGCGAGGCGGCGGCGGAACTGGCCACGCAGTTCGGCTGGGCGCGCATGGCCGCGCAGTACATCGCGCTCTACCGGCAACTGGCCGGCGACGCGAGCGAGGCCGTACGCCGCGAAGAACCCGCGTTCGCTGCTGCGACGCTGCCGGGCGGTCAAACGCTCCAGCGCGCAGAGACCCCCCGATAACCGCATACGTGCAGAATGAGGACACGCGATGACCACACAATCCATTCAATCGCTGCAGATCGGCATGCACTGGTTTCCCGAGCGCGCAGGCGGCCTCGACCGCATGTACTACTCGCTCGTCGGCGCGCTGCCCGGCGCGGGCGTGCGCGTGCGCGGCGTCGTGGCCGGCTCGCCCAAGGTGGCCCAGGACAGCGGCGGCGCGATTCACGGCTTCGGCTCCGCTTCGCGCTCGCTGCCGTTTCGCCTCATGGACGCGCGCCGTGCGCTGCGCAGCGAGATTCGCCGCCACCGCCCCGACGTGATTTCCTCGCACTTCGCGCTGTACACCTTCCCCGGGCTCGACGTCACGCGCGGCATTCCGCAGGTTTCGCACTTCCAGGGCCCGTGGGCCGACGAAAGTTTCGTGGAAGGTGCGGCCACGCTGAGCCAGCGCATCAAGCACTCGCTGGAGCAGTCGGTGTATGAGCGCTCCTCGCGGCTCATCGTGCTGTCGAAGGCGTTTGGCGACATTCTCACGCGCCGCTACGCTATTTCGCCCGAGCGCGTGCGCATCGTGCCGGGCTGCGTGGATACGGCGCATTTCGACCCGGCCTGCACGACGGCGGAAGCGCGCCTGAAGCTCCAGTTGCCGCAAGGCCGCCCGATCATCCTCGCCGTGCGCCGCCTCGTGCGCCGCATGGGCCTCGAAGACCTGATCGACGCGATCAAGATGGTGAAGCAACGCCACCCGGACGTGCTCCTGCTGATCGCGGGGCGAGGCCGTCTGGAGTCCGAACTTCAGCAGCGTATCGACGAAGCAGGGTTGGCTGACAACGTGAAGCTGCTCGGTTTCGTGCCCGACGCGCACCTGCCCTCGCTCTATCGCGCGGCCACGCTGAGCGTGGTGCCGACAGTGGCGCTGGAGGGCTTCGGCCTGATCACGGTGGAGTCGCTTTCCGCGGGTACGCCGGTTCTGGTGACACCCGTGGGCGGTCTGCCGGAGGCGGTGGCGGGTCTGTCGCAAGATCTCGTGCTGCCGAGCACGGGCGCGAACGCGATCGCCGATGGCATCGACGGCGCGCTTTCGGGCCGCATCAAGCTGCCGGATGAAGAGGCATGCAAGGCGTACGCGCGCGAGCACTTCGACAACGCCGTGATCGCGAAGCGCGTGGCCGGTGTGTACGCGGAAGCGATTGCCGCTCACTGAAGCGGGTCGATCGACCCAAAGAAAACCGCCGCTCGGGAGAGCGGCGGTTGATTTGTAGAACGAGAGCAGGCAAGCAGCGCTATTGCGTTTCGAGCACGCGTTCGCGGGCCTCTTCGTACATCCAGCGCAAGGTTTCTTCGAGGTGTTTGCGCGAGCTGTCGCCAACGATGGAACGCAGCTTCGCATTCGACCCGATCAGCTGACGCACCTCGTTGGCGCGCACGAACCGCGGATCGACATGCACCTCGATCTCGTAGCCGGCGATGCGCGCGAGCATGTCGAGCAGCGCACCGAGCGTCTGACCGCTGCCCGAGCAGACGTTGACGGTGGTGCCGCGCGGCGCGACTTCGACGAGCCGCGCATAGGCGTTCACCACGTCGCGCACATCGGAGAAGTCCCGGGCCACGTGGAGGTTGCCGAGCGAGATCTCTTTTTCGCCGCGTGCGTAGTGCTCGACGATCTTCGGGATCAGGAAGTCCGGCGACTGGCCTACGCCCGTGTAGTTGAACGGGCGCGCGATGATGATCGGCAACTGCGCCTGAAAGCGCCTCGCGACGTATTCCATCGCGAGCTTGCTGACCGCGTAGTCGTTGGCGGGTTGGGGATCGACCTGTTCGTCGATCACGCCGTTCGTGGCGTTGCCGTAGACGTTCGCGCTGCTGGCCAGCAAGACGGCGCGCGGCACGTGCTTCTGCTGCGCGAGTGCCTCGAGCAGATTGCGGGTGCCGACGATGTTCACGACGTAGGTGCGTGCCACGTCGCTGTCGGCCACGTGGGCCACTGCGGCGAGATGCACGACCACGTCGGGCTGTACGGTTTCGAGCGCATGGGCGATCGCGGCGCGGTCGAGCAAGTCGGCCTCGATTGCGGTGGCGCCGAACGGGAAGGCTTCCGCGTCCAGCGATTCGCCCGTCCGCACGGTGCCCCACACGCGGTAGCCGTCCGCCGCGAGGCGGGCGGCCATATAGCGGCCCGTAAAGCCGCCAATGCCCGTGATGAGCGCGCGCGGACGGCTAGCGGGCTCAGAATGTGTCATGGCGTTCGTTACGCGCAAGGTCGGCCGTGACCATCATCTGGCAGAGCTGCTCAAGCGAAGTCTGCGGTTTCCAGCCGAGTTTCTCCTGCGCCTTGGTCGCGTCACCGATGAGCAGATCGACTTCGGCGGGGCGGTAGTAGCGCGGGCTCACGCGCACGAGCGTGCGGCCCGTGGCGACGCAGATGCCGGTTTCGCGCTCGCCCTTGCCCGACCATTCGAGCTGGAAACCGGCGGCGGCGAAGGCCATCTTCACGAAGTCGCGCACGGTTTCGGTGCGGCCCGTGGCGAGCACGTAGGTGTCGGGCTCGTCGGCCTGCAGCATGCGCCACATGCCCTCGACGTATTCGGAGGCGTAGCCCCAGTCGCGCTTGGCGTCGAGGTTGCCGAGTTCGAGCATGTTCAGCTTGCCGAGCTTGATCTTGGCGACGCTGTCGGTGATCTTGCGCGTGACGAACTCGCGCCCGCGCAGCGGCGACTCGTGGTTGAAGAGAATGCCGCTCGTCGCGAAGATGTCGTAGGACTCGCGGTAGTTGACCGTGGACCAGTGCGCGAACAGCTTGGCCACGCCATAGGGGCTGCGCGGATAGAACGGCGTGTCCTCGCATTGCGGAATGGCCTGGACCTTGCCGAACATTTCGGAGGTCGAAGCCTGGTAGAAACGCGCCTTCGGATTTACGACGCGAATCGCTTCGAGCATGTTCAGCACGCCGATGCCGGTGACTTCGGCGGTCGTGGCGGGCTGGTCGAACGACACGCCCACGAAGCTCTGGGCGGCGAGGTTGTAGACCTCCTGCGCCTGGGCGCGTTCGACGAGGCGCAGGGTCGAGCCCGCGTCCGTGAGGTCGTGTTCGACGAGGTCGAGCGACGGATGGTCGAGGATCCCCAGCTCGTTCATGCGCCAGAAGTTGACGGAACTGGTGCGGCGATAGGTGCCCGTGACGTTGTAGCCCTTGTCGAGCAGAAGACGCGTGAGGTAGGCGCCGTCCTGGCCGGAAACACCGGTGATGATCGCTTTGCGACGTTCGTTCATGTGATGTGCCTTTGAAGTATCGAACGGGATTCAGGAATTACGACTGCGGGCTCGACTGGCTCACGCGCGCGGTGAGGTCGACCGGCTCAACCGCTGGGCGGCGGCGCGGACCGCGCGTGAGGCGGCGCTCGAAGAGAAACCAGCTCGCGCTCGCATAAGCGAGCGTGAGGACGAGCGCAATCGCGGCGCTCTGGATGCGGCCGTAATGGAGCGGCCACACGGCATAGAGAATCGTGAGGTGAATGAGGTAGATCGTGTAGCTGATCGTGCCGATATACACGAGCACCGGGTTGGACAGCAGGCGCCGCACGATGCCTTTCGACTGCAGCGCGAACACGACGATGGAGGTGCAGAGCACGAGCGAAACGCTATAGAGCATGGCGTTGGAGAGCGGCGTGTTCATGCCTCGAAAGCGCGGGTAGTGCAGGTGCAGCCAGGCCAGCACGCCGAGCGCCGCGAAAAAGAGCACGGCGGCGGGCCATTTGAAGGGCTCGAGCGCATTGCGGTCGCGGCGCACGAGCACGGCGAGCAGCGCGCCGGCGGCCAGCAAATCCATGCGGAACGGCGTGAGGTAGTAAATGGGCCAGTACGAGTCGAACCACGGGGTCGCGACGGCGCGCAGCACGGGTACGACAAAAATGAGCGCGGCGGCCACGACGGCCATGAGCCGTTGCGGCAGAAGCAGCACGACGAAGGGCCACACGATGTAGAACTGCTCTTCGACGGCGAGCGACCAGAGAATGTTGAGGCTGTCGTGCCCGCTCTGGCCGAGTGCGTCGCCGATATTGGTCGCGAAGAACGCATACCACGGCCAGTAGTGTGCCCAGCCGAAGCCGAACAGCAGCGACGAAACGATGAGCAGCAGCACGTAGGGCGGCAGGATACGGCGCACCCGGCGCGCATAGAAGTAGCTGAAATACGATTGCCCCCGCGCCTTGCGTTCGAGCAGGATGCCGGTGATGAGAAAGCCGCTCAGCACGAAGAACAGGTCGACGCCCATCCACAGCGGCGCGCGCAACGCGTGCTGCGCGAACACGGCGAGCACGGCGAAGGCACGCAGACCGTCCAGCTGGACGATGCGGTGGGAATGGTCGGCGAGGCCTTGTTGACTGACTGGGCGGCTTACGGTCATCGGTTCTCCGGTGGGGTCATGCATGCGCGATTGCTTCGCGATTCATTCTAGAAAGAATTAAATGTTCAAAAAGCCGAAATATATTGATTCTGGATTTTTGAATTTAAATGCCGGAATTTGCGCGATATGAAATACGCATTGCCGAATGGAAAGTGTGGCGGGCGTGCCGAACACCGCGCCGCATGGCTTTTTGGCGTGATATCCGGTGTTCGGGAGTTTATTTCCGGATGACTCAGAAATGGGTCATAAATACTGAATTTTTTTGAATTATTTTCCCTTTTTTGGAGGCGATTTTTCAGCGGATTTGTACGGCATGATCCTGGCAGATTGCCGTCACTTGACCGGAGGAATTGCCTTGCCGTTATCGAATCCCGATCGCCGCTTGCGCAGGACGTTGGCACTGGCCGCGATGTGCACGTTTATCTGCACGTCGTCGGTTCAGACCATCGCCGCGCCGCAACTCAATGTGACGACCTCGTGGATCGGCAATAGCTTTGGCAACGGCCAGGGCACCTGGATGCAAATCAACGTCACGGCCATCGCCGTCACGCCCGAAGGCAAGGTGTTCACCAATGCGCCGTGGGACGAGAGCGGCGCCGAGATCAGCGCGTACCAGGACGGCAAGCCGCTCGGCTTCGCCGGCGGCACGCATGGCTGGGGGGGAGCCGGCGGCAACGCCGTGGCCGTGAATCATCGCTATCTGTATGCAGCGGTCGGCGTGGGCAACGAGAAGGGTCATCTGGTCGGCAGCGGCATCTGGCCTGCGAAGGGCAGCCAGTGGTACGGCATCACGCGCCGGCCGCTCGACGAGCCCAAGCGCGCCGCCGCATTTCAGGCTTCGCCCGATCCGCTCAATCCGCATGCGCAGCTTTCCGCGTCTTTCCTGAAGATCAACGACGTGCCCATGGGCACGCATGCCGACATTGGCGGACTCGCCGCGACGGATTCGACGCTCTATGTGAGCAACACGCCGATGAACCGCATCGAGGTGTACGACGCGAATTCGATGCAGCGCAAGGGACAATGGGACGTGCAGGCGCCGGGCCGCATCGCGCTTGCAGCCGACGGGTCGGTGTGGGTGCTCACGGGCGCCGAAGCGGGTAAGGGCGCCGCGCATCCGCGCGTCGAGCACTACTCGGCGGATGGCAAGCGCCTCGACGACACGCTCGCGCTACCCGACGATTCGGTGCCGGTGGATCTCGCGTTCGATCCGCAGCAACGGCTGCTGATCGCCGATAACGGTCCGCGCCAGCAGATCCTCATTTTCACGCGCAACGGCAAGAGGTGGACGCAGAGCGCCACGCTCGGCGAGAGCGGCGGCATTTTCTCGGGCGTCGCGGGCCGGCCGGGGCCGGGCCGTTTCAACGGCCTCACGGGCGTCGGCACCGACGCGCGCGGGAACATCTATGTCTCGACCAACGGCGTCGGGCCGCAGCACGAAGACAACATCGGCGCGGGTCTTGGCGCAACGCTGGAGGCCTATACGCCTGCCGGCAAGCGCCTGTGGAACCTGGAAGGCCTGCTGTTCGTGGACGGCGCGTGGGTGGACCCGCAGCGCCCCAACAGCGTCTACACGGGCAACAAGCGCTTCGAACTCGACTTGTCGAAGCCGCCGGGGCAGGACTGGAAATATGTCGGATTCCTGTCCAATCGATTCCGCTATCCCGACGATCCCGTTTTCCACACGGACCAGTGGCCGGGTCTGCCTACCGCGCGCGTGTTGAGCGGGCACACGTTCCTGTTCCTCACCGACATGTACGCGGACCACCTGAAGATCTACCGCTTCGACGCGCAGCGCGACGGCGAGACCGCGATTCCCTCGGGCTTCATTGCGGGCCGCGGCCGCGGGGTGCAGAACGTGCCGAACGCGCCGCCGCCCGGCGGCGACTGGATCTGGCGCGATGCGAACGGCAACGGTGCCTTCGACGCCGACGAATTCACGCGCAATCCGGGCCGCGACCATCTGGCAGGCGGGTGGGGCTGGTGGATCGACACGCGCGGCGACATCTGGCGCGCGCGCGACGACAAGGGCATCTGGCGCTTCCGCTATGGCGGGCTCGACGCGAAGGGCAATCCGATCTACTCGTACGACAAGCTCGACAAATACGCGGTCCCCGCGCCGTTCACCGAAGTGCATCGCGCGATCTACGAGCCGCAGACCGACACGCTCTACGTGACGGGCTATACGGCCGATGCGCCGCACGATCCGGGCTTCTGGAAGGAAGCGGGGCGCGTGCTGGTGCGCTACGACAAGTGGTCGAGCGGCCACCCCGAGCAGCACTACATGCTGCGCCTGCCGTGGGACCCGAAAGCGAAACCGCCCGTCACGCCCGCGGGGCTCACGGTGGAAGGCCAGTACGTGTTCGTGGTCGAGCCCGCGGGCAACGTTCACGTGTACGACAAGGACAGTGCGAAGGAGATCGGCACCTTCGGCCCGGGCGCCGAAGTGGGCAACACCTCGGGCTGGGTCGACGTGCCGTTCGGCATCACCGCGCATCGCGAAGCGAACGGCGAATACCTCGTGTTCGTCGAGGAAGACGCGCGCGGCAAGGTGCTCATGTACCGCTGGAAACCGGCCTGACCCGCTACGGGCCCCGCAACTGGATACCCAATGGATAAAGGCATACTGCGCAACGTCGCAATCAATCTGTTCGGTCTCGTGCTGCCGACCTTCGTGTCGCTCGTCACGGTGCCTTCCTACATCCGCCTGCTCGGTGTCGAGCGCTACGGCGTGATCGCGCTCGTCTGGACGCTGATCGGCTACTTCAGCGTGCTCGACCTCGGCATGAGCATGGCCGCGCAGAACCAGATCTCGAAGGCGTATGCGTCGAAAGACGCCGACGCCTGCGAGCGTGTGTTCTGGAGCGCGTTCTGGCTGAACTTCACGACCGGCGCGATTGGCGGCCTGCTGATCTATTCGGGCGGCGCGCTTTATACCGCGTATTTCACGCACGTCACGCCCGAGTTGCGGCACGAAGTCTATCTCGCGCTGCCCTGGCTCGCCGTGGCGATTCCGGTGGCGAACGTCTCGTGGGTGTTCGCGGGTGCGATCAACGGCGCGGAGCGCTTCGGCATCTACAACACGAACCAGACGCTCGGCACGTTCCTGTTCCAGCTGCTGCCGCTTGCCGCTGCCTGGGCGTACGAGCCGAATCTGCAGACCGTGCTGGCCGCCGCCGTATTCGCGCGTCTGGCCGCCGCGATCCTGCTCGGCCGCTCGGCGCTGCGCGTGCTCGGCATTCGCAAGGTGCGCGGGCCGCGCCTCGATACGTCGAAGGCGCTCTTCAATTTCGGCGGCTGGATGCTGGTCGCGAGCATCACGACGATGGTCGCGGACTCGCTCGACCGCATGATGCTGGGCGCGGGCCTCGGTGCGCGCTTCGTCACGTATTACACCGTGCCGCAGAACCTCGTCACGCGCCTGAACATGGTGCCCAATGCGCTCGTGCGCACGCTGTTTCCGCGCCTGTCCGCGCTGGGCCGCGAGCATGCCGATGAAATCGCCGCGCAGTCGCTGCAGTTTCTCAATGCCGTGTTCACGCCGATCGCCATCGGCGCGATCGTGGTGCTCCAGCCCTTCCTGCATGCGTGGGTCGGGCCCGTGATCGCCGCGCATGGCGCACCGGTTGGGCGCGTGCTGATCATCGCCGTGTGGCTCGTCGGGCAGGCGGGCGTCACGCGCATTCTCATCCAGTCGCAAAACAATCCTGCCGCCGCCGCGCGCGTGGGGCTCGTGGAGCTGCCGCTCTTTGCCGGTCTGCTGTGGCTCGGCATTTCGCGCTTCGGCTTGCCGGGCGCGGCCGCCGCCGTGCTGTTTCGCGCACTGTTCGACTACGTCGTACTGCTGTGGCTTTCGCGCATTCATAGCCGCACGATCATCGTCGATATGTTCGCTCACCTGAGTTTTCTCGCCGCTGCGCTCGCTCTTGCGTGGTGGCTGCCGGACGCGCTGTACGCAATCGGCGCCGGTGTCGTGCTCGCACTTGCCAACGTGGTGTGGTCGGTTGCGACCACGCCGATGCTGCGCGGCTACGCCCGTTCCCTTCTCTTTCGACTGAATTCACGGAAAAGCGCATGAGTCACGAACTGATCGACGAAGCGGCGCCGTCCGAAAGCGCTGCCGCGCCCCTTCAACGGCGCGACGCCACCAAACCGCGACGCTCCGAAACGGGCGCCGTCATGCCGCTGCGGCCACTGCGGCCCGCCCTCGCCGCAGGCCGTGCGCCGCGCGTGGCCATCGTGCACGACTGGCTCGTGACCTACGCGGGCGCGGAGCGGGTGCTCGAGCAGATCCTTGCCTGCTTTCCGGATGCAGACCTGTTCTCGGTCGTCGATTTCGTCGATGCGAAAGACCGCACGTTCCTGCGCGGCAAGCGCGCGACGACCTCGTTCATCCAGAAGCTGCCGGGCGCGCGCAAGCGTTATCGCGCGTACCTGCCGTTCATGCCGCTCGCCATCGAGCAGCTCGACGTGTCGGCCTACGACGTGGTGATTTCGAGCAGCCATGCGGTGGCCAAGGGCGTGCTCACGGGACCGGACCAGTTCCATATCAGCTACGTGCATTCGCCGATCCGCTATGCGTGGGACCTCCAGCATCAGTACCTGCAGGAGTCGAGCCTCACGCGCGGGCCGAAGTCGATGCTCGCGCGCCTGATCCTGCACTACATCCGCAACTGGGACGTGCGCACCGCGAATTCGGTGGACCAGTTCGTCGCCAACTCGGAGTTCATTGCGCGACGCATTCAGAAGGTGTATCAGCGCCAGGCCGAGGTGGTCTATCCGCCCGTGGATATCGACGCGTTCGAGCTGGAAACCACCAAAGACGACTTCTATTTGACGGCCTCGCGGCTCGTGCCGTACAAGAAGATCGACCTGATTGTCGAGGCATTCGCGCGCATGCCCGAGCGGCGCCTCGTGGTGATCGGCGACGGCCCCGACATGCACAAGGTGCGCGCGAAGGCGACGCCCAATGTGGAAGTGCTGGGCTATCAGCCTTTCGCCGTACTGCATGACCGTATGCGCCGCGCCAAGGCGTTCGTGTTCGCTGCGGAAGAAGACTTCGGCATTTCCGTGGTCGAGGCGCAGGCTTGCGGCACGCCCGTGATTGCATTCGGCAAGGGCGGCGCGCTCGAAACGGTGCGCGACACCGGTTCGCGCCCCACGGGCATTTTCTTCGAAGAGCAAAACGCGGACGCGATCATCGACGCCGTCGAGTCGTTCGAAAGCGATCCTGGCCGATTCCGCGCCGAGGATTGCCGCGCGAATGCCGAGCGCTTTTCTTCGCGGCATTTCCGCGAGCAATTCTTCGCGCGCGTGGCGAAAGCGGTGCCGGCGATCGCGCAGGCGGGCTCGGCACACGGCGCAGCGCCGTACGAGATCGAAGCGGACGCAGCGGACGCGCCGCGCGTGCTCGCCATCGACCAGAGCGGTGTGCTGGGCGGCGCCGAGCTATCGCTGCTGGAAGTGGTGAAGGGCTTGCGCTCGCGCATCGACGTGCTGCTCTTCAACGACGGGCCCTTCAGGGAGGCGCTCGACAAAGCCGGCGCGCGCGTGGAGGTGATCGATTCGGGTGCGTTGAACAAGGTGCGCCGCGATGGCGGCACGGCGCCGCGACTGGGCGTGCTTGCGGGCATTGCCGCGCTCGTGCGCGAGACGCGCCGCCGCGCGCGCGAAGCCGACGTGCTCTACGCCAACACGCAGCGCGCGATGGTGATCGGCGTGCTTGCGGGCAAGCTCGCGCGCAAGCCGGTGGTCTGGCATTTGCGCGACATTGTTAGCGACGAGCATTTCGGCCGCGTGCAGCGCGCGGTGATCAAGGGCTGCGCGAAGCTGGGGCTCGCGCATGTGATCGCGAACTCGCATGCATCGGCGAAGGTGTTTGCGCAGCTCACGCGCTTCGACGCGAAGCGCATCGACGTGGTGCACAACGGCGTGGATGAATCGCCGTTCCGTGCGCTCGCGCGCGTGCCGCAGGCTCAACTGCGGGTGCAGATCGGGTTGCCCGAGGATGCGTTCCTGGTTGGTGCTTTCAGCCGTCTGGCGCGCTGGAAAGGCCAGCATGTGCTGCTCGAAGCTTTGCTCGACGAGCCGCGTGCGCATGCTGTGTTTGTTGGTGCGCCGCTGTTCGGTGAGGACGCTTACGCTGCCGAGCTGCGTGCATTCGTCGAGGCGAACGGGTTGCAGGCGCGGGTGCATTTTCTCGGCTTCCGGCATGACATTGCGGCTTGCATGCGGGCCGTCGATGTGATCGCGCATACGTCTATTACGCCTGAACCGTTTGGGCGTGTGGTCGTTGAGGGGATGCTGGCGCAAAGGCCTGTGGTTGCTTCTCGCGATGGTGGTGTGACTGAGATCGTCGAGCATGGTGAAAGCGGGCTGCTTTGTACGCCAGGTGATGCCAAGGAACTCGCTGCCACCATCGGCAGGTTGCACGACGACGCGGCGTTGCGGGATCGGCTTGCTGTGCAAGGGCTGGCTACTGCCCGGGAGCGGTTTGGGAAGCAGCAGTATGTCGATGCTGTCGAGCGGGTGCTCGATGGGGTTGTTGCTCGGGGCAAGTAAGTTTTTTTGCTTTTTTTAGGCCTTTTTTCGCGGCTTCTGGCCGCGTTGGCCTTTCCTTGTGTTCGCGTCGGTATGCAGGCGTTGCCCCTGTGCGGGGCGGCACCTACTTTCTTTGCGGCGGCAAAGAAAGTAGGCAAAGAAAGCCGCTCAAACCGCCAGCGCCCGCCACAGTTCACATCGCACCACTAATGGTTAATGGCTCCGGAGCGTCTGTCGCCTCGCACCACCCAACTCAGTGACAAGGCAGTCATTCATCCCGCTGCTCGCTACGCGCGCTGCGGTCGGGGCTGCATGGGAAACCAGGGGCGCTGTCAGCCTCGGCTAGGATGCACGCGCACCAATGGTTTCGGGCTATGCCATTCGGCGCGCGGAGCGCCGCCGGAAGGATGAGCGCCTTGTCACTACCTTTGAAGGTGCGAGGTGACAGACGCTCCGGAGCCATTCAGCATGTACGGCGCGATGTGAACTGTGGCAGGCGCTGGCGGTTTGAGCGGCTTTCTTTGCCTACTTTCTTTGCCGCCGCAAAGAAAGTAGGTGCCGCCCCGCACAGGGGCAACGCCTGCATACCGACGCGAAAACAAGGAAAGGCCAAAGTGGCCAAAGCGGCCAAAGCGGATCAAGCGACGACCCGCTTCCTAAGCCGAGCAGCAGCATGAAGCGCGGGCTTTTCGAAGATCCGATAGAACACCCAGGCAACGGGAATCACGGCCAGCGTGAAGCCGAACGAAGGCCATATCGAAGTCTGCAGCTCCGAGCGGAACAATAGCGAGCCGAGCAATACGAAGAGCGGCAAGTGAATGAGATAGAGCGAGTAGCTGAAATCGCCGATCCTGGAGAACAGCGACTGCAGAAAGCCAGGGGAAGCGGGCGCAGGCCGCGCAAGCGCTTTGACGAGATAGCAGGCGAAAGCGCAGGCCCAAAGCTGAAACGCCCCAAACTGCCCGAAGTGAAACGCCACGCAACCGGCGACAGCGAAGAGCGCCGCAGCAGGATAGGCGAACCGAAAGCCAGAAGACCCGCGCAAACGCACTTCGGCGATCCAGGCGCCAAGCATCCACGAGAACCAGTACGAAGTGAAAACGATGATGTCATGCCGCTCCAGCGTCAACGCGGAAACGACGTTGATGAGGGCCACGGCAGCGAGCACGACATTCAACCCAAACCGGCGGCGCGCAGCAAAGAGCAGCGGATACAGCAGATAGAACTGCACCTCGAGCGAAAGAGTCCAGAGCGCGCCATTCGAGCCATACGTCTTACCAGCCACGCCTTGCAGCGAGAACAGGTTCACGAAGAAATCACGCACCCCGATCTCATTGATCTTGTGGCTCACAGGAAGCAGCGAGAGGCTGACCGAATCCACAGCCAGCGTGAGCAGCAACGCGGCGAGCAACACCGGATAGATGCGCACGAAGCGGCGCAACCAGAACTGCCGCGCGTCGAGCCGGAAATCGGGGTTCGAGAAGAGCCGCGCGGCGCCGCTGCGGTGAATGCAATAGCCGCTGATGACGAAAAAAATCGGCACGCCCGCCGATCCCCACGCAATCGGGAACGTCAGCCACGCGGCCAGCGTCCCGGGGCTCGCGAGGCTGGCGTGCAGCTGGTGGAACGCGCCCATGCCGATCCAGGTGACCTGGCGGCAATGGAAATAGGCCACCAGCAAGGCCGCAAAGCCGCGCAGGGCTTCGATCAGATGCTCGCCGGCAAGCTCGCGGGCCGCAGCCACCGGCCGCGCTGCAGGAGCAGCAGCGGCGGGCAGGGCGGATGCAGGCGGCATGGCGGTTTGGAGTACGGGATCGCTCATCGGTGTCGGCCGGTCCTTGGGGAGAGTATCCGCCGATCTTAGGGGCGCGCGCGCGAGGGAAGTAAGCAAAAGATTTTCAAAATGTATTCATACGGAAGCGATAAATGGAGAAATAAATGGATTGAAAAACAAAGCGGTTTATTTATCGAATTTGGAATGCTAGTTTGAGCGTGATCGACTATGGTCGCTGGAGAATCCGATGAACCTGCACTTGCTGGCCGGCGTGGCCGTGCTGTTGATACTCGTGGGGGTGTCCGCGTATCGCGAGGCGTTGCGCAACGAGCCCATCCGGCGCGCACGCACGCGCTCCGGCGCATTGCCGCCCGTTGACGAAGCGGAGTAGCCTGCGCCCCGAACAAGACGCGTCATTGACAGAAGACCCGAGCAGGAAATTCATGCCGATCTGCCTGGAATTATCCAGGATGAATGGTAATAATTTCCGGTGTTATGCTGGAATCGCGGAATCCGAATTTATTGGCCTTTTTTTATTCCTTAAAAGGCGCTAAACAATCTTATTCAATACAAGAATCTGCCACGGCAGAACCTCGGGGAAGTCGGCTTGCCTCGCTGCGAGACCGAGACTCAAACGAACGATCTGGGAATGGACATCATGCTGAAAGTAACCAAAGCGGTATTTCCTGTTGCAGGCCTTGGGACGCGCTTCTTGCCCGCCACCAAGGCGAGCCCGAAGGAAATGCTGCCGATCGTCGACAAGCCGCTCATTCAGTACGCGGTGGAAGAAGCGATCGCTGCGGGGATTACCGAAATGATCTTCGTGACCGGCCGCAGCAAGCGCGCGATCGAAGACCATTTCGACAAGTCGTACGAGATCGAATGCGAACTCGAAGCCCGCAACAAGCAAAAGCTGCTCGACGTCGTTCGCAGCATCAAGCCAGCCAATGTGGACTGCTTCTACGTGCGCCAGGCCGAGGCGCTCGGTCTCGGCCACGCCGTGCTGTGCGCGGAAAAGCTCGTGGGCGGCGCGCCGTTCGCCGTGATTCTCGCGGACGACCTGCTCTACAGCCACACGCCGGTCATGAAGCAGCTTGTGAACACGTTCAATCACTATCACAGCTCGGTGGTGGGCGTCGAATCGATCGCGCGTGAAGACAGCGCGTCGTACGGCATCGTCGACGGCCGCGAGTGGGAAGAGGATGTGTTCAAGCTGTCGGGCATCGTCGAAAAGCCGGCGCCGGAAGTCGCGCCGTCGAATCTCGGCGTGGTGGGCCGCTACGTGCTGATGCCCACGATCTTCGAACATCTGCGCGCACTGAAGCCGGGCGCAGGCGGCGAGCTTCAACTCACCGATGGCTTGCAGTCGCTGCTCACCGAAGAACAGGTGCTCGCATACCGCTATATGGGCACGCGTTTCGACTGTGGCAGCAAGCTCGGCTACCTGAAGGCGACGGTGGAGTTCGCGCTGCGCCATCCGGAAGTCAAGGACGAGTTCGAAGCGTATCTGCAAGCGCATCTGCCGGCGGCGCTGCCCGCGGCGGCATAAAACTCCATAGCGGCACAACCACGCTACGGGGTACTTCATGCGCGCGGGCTCGACACCCGCGCGCGTTTCGCCCATCTCGCATTACCTCCCCAACATTCCTCCGCGACCTGGCCTTCCCGCGTCGCCGTGACAACTTTGCAATCGTCACCGGTGTATAACGGTTCTGGCGGGCATGCCGAATGCGTGCAACGCGTCGTTTGCGTTCGTGCCGCGTGGTGGGCCGCTCGTGCGGCGGCCATGCTGCGTGAATATTCCAACGATTTTGTACGGCATTCCGGGCCGGTTTGGCGCGCGGAACTCCCGTCATTCAACGCGTGTCCGAAGACCAGAACCCAGGCACGCGCTTCAAGGAGGAGCAACCGGCCATGACCAGGCACCTACCCGTGGCAGGCAGTGAACATCCCGCGCCCGCCGGCGCGCAGTGCGTCGGCGCTTGCGACCCGGCGGAGCGCTTCAGGGTCGTGCTGATCCTGCGGCGTCAGGCGTCGGCAGAATTTCACGAGCTGGTGGACCGGCTCGCCGCGAACGACCCCGCCGCGCAGCCGGTTTCGCGCGAGGAATACGAGCGGCGCTTTGGCGCGAGCGCTGCCGACATCGAGCGCGTCAAGCAGTTCGCGAGCGCGCATGGGCTCAGCGTGGATCAGGCCGATGCCTCGGCGCGCCGCGTCGTGCTCTCGGGCACGGTGCAGCAGTACAACGCCGCCTTCGGCATCGACCTGCAGCGTTTCGAGCATCAGGTCGGCAAAACCACCCATCACTTTCACCAGCCGAGCGGCCCCCTGCATTTGCCGGAAGACATGCATGAGGTCGTCACCGCGGTGGTGGGGCTCGACAATCGTGCGAAGGCGCAGCCGCACTTTCGCATCATGCCGACGAGTCTGACCAACGCGCCGGCAGACGCGCCGGGCGCACCGGGTGCCTCTATCCGCCCGCCAATCCGCGCCGCGCGAGCGGTGACCAGATCGTTCACGCCGTTGCAGCTCGCGGAGCTCTACAGCTTTCCCGCGGGCGACGGCGGCGGCCAATGTATTGCCCTGATCGAAATGGGCGGCGGCTATGACACGGCGGACCTTAGCGCCTATTTCAGCGAGCTGGGCGTGAGCGCGCCGCGCGTGGAAGACGTGTCCGTCGATCAGGCGACGAACGCGCCGACCGGCGACCCCAACGGCCCCGACGCCGAAGTCACGCTCGATGTGGAGATCGCCGGTGCGCTGGCACCCGGGGCGCTCATCGCCGTCTATTTCGCGCCGAACAGCGAGGCGGGCTTCGTCGATGCGGTGAGCGCCGCGCTGCACGACAGCCAGCGTAAGCCTTCAGTCATCTCGATCAGCTGGGGCGCGCCGGAGTCGGCGTGGTCGCAGCAAACGCTCGGCGCGCTGAACGACGCGTTGCAAACGGCCGTCGCGCTCGGCGTGACCGTGTGCACGGCTTCGGGCGACAGCGGCTCGTCGGACGGCGTGAGCGACGGCGCCGATCATGTGGACTTCCCCGCGTCGAGCCCTTACGCACTGGGTTGCGGCGGCACGCACATCGCGGCGTCGAACGGACGTATCTCGCAGGAAACCGTGTGGAGCGAAGGTGATAACGGCGCGACCGGCGGCGGCGTGAGCGCGACGTTCGCGTTGCCGGACTGGCAAAAGGGCCTGCGCGTCGTGCGTGGCAGCGGCGGGGCGGGGGCGCTGGTGCGGCGCGGCGTGCCCGACGTCTCAGCCGACGCCGATCCCGCCACGGGTTACGAAGTGCGCGTGGCGGGCGCGGATACGGTGGTGGGCGGCACGAGCGCCGTCGCGCCGCTGTGGGCGGCGCTGATCGCGCGCATCAACGCGGCGCGCGGCACGCCCGTCGGTTTCGCGAACGCGAAGCTCTATGCGCAGCCCGGCGCCTTCAACGACGTGACGAGCGGCAGCAATGGCGACTTCTCGGCGGCGCCGGGCTGGGACGCCTGCACGGGCCTCGGCACGCCGGTGGGCAGCAAGGTGGCAACCGCGCTCGGCTCGGCGTAGGATGAGCGCGGCACGCCGCCGCGACGCGCGCTGAGCACGAGAGGCAAGCGGCGGGCGCGATGCGGGTTGCATGAGAGGTTGCATTCGAAGTTGCATTCACTGTCTCGAACGCGAACACACAGAATGTGGAGACGACATGAACGACGAAGCGCAGTCCACCAAGGGCAACGGCGGCGCTCAAGGGGCCAGCCCCGCGAGCGGCAACGGCAAGCATCGCTCCCAGGCCGATCAGCCTTGCTTCGATCCCACCGCTTACGGCAACGGTCCCGACGACTTCGTCACCGACATGACCGAGAACGCCGCGATCACGCATCACGCCATCCAGATCGGCAAGGAAGTCATCGCCTATACGGCCACGGCGGGTCACCTCGTGACGGTCGATCCGAGCAGTTCGCAGCCCGACGCCAAGATCTTCTACGTGGCGTTCACGAAGGACGGCGTGCAGGCGCAGGACCGTCCCGTCACGTTCTTTTACAACGGCGGGCCGGGCTCCTCTTCCGTGTTCGTGCTGCTCGGCTCGTTCGCGCCCAAGCGCATCAAGACCTCGATGCCGGGCTTCACGCCGCCCGCGCCCTATACGCTCGAAGACAATCCGGACAGCCTGCTCGACAAGAGCGACCTCATCTTCATCAATCCGGTGGGCACGGGCTATTCGGCCGCGATCGCGCCGCATCACAACCGCGACTTCTGGGGCGTGGATCAGGATGCGGATTCGCTCAAGCAGTTCATCAAGCGCTACCTCACGGCGAACGATCGCTGGAATTCGCCGAAGTTTCTCTATGGCGAGTCGTATGGCACGGCGCGCAGTTGCGTGCTGGCCTACCGGCTGCACGAGGACGGCGTGGATCTGAACGGCATCACGCTGCAGTCGTCGATTCTCGATTACACGCAAGCCGGCAATCCGGTGGGCGCGCTGCCCACGGCGGCCGCCGACGCGTGGTACCACAAGCGCCTCGGCGTGACGCCCGCGCCGAAGGACTTGCAGGCGTTCGCCGCGCAAGTCGCGCAATTCGCGCGCACCGATTACCTGCAGGCGCTGTCGAAGTTTCCCGATCCGAACGACAAGAGCATTCCGGCCACGCTCAAGACCTTGTCGCAATACACGGGCATCGACACGCAAACGCTGGAGTCGTGGAATCTCGACATCGCCTCGTACGACAGCCATGGCAATTCGCTTTTTCTGATCTCCCTCCTGAAGGACAAGGGCGTGGCGCTCGGCTCGTACGACGGCCGCGTGACCGCCATCGACACGGGCATTGCCGGCAACATCGACCCCAACTCGGGCGGCAACGATCCCACCATGACGGCGGTGAGCGGCGTCTATACGGCGATGTGGAACAGCTATCTGAACGAGCAGCTCAAATTCCGCACGAACTCGTCATTCACGGACCTGAACGATCAGGCATTCAAGAACTGGAACTTCGGCCATATCGACCCGACGGGTGCGCAAAAGGGCGTGGACGCGCAGGGCAATATCGTGCTTTACACGGCCGGCGATCTCGCGGCGGTGATGGCGCTGAATCCGGATTTGCGCGTGCTCTCGGCAAACGGCTACTACGACTTCGTCACGCCGTTCTACCAGACCGTGATCGACCTGCAGAAGATGCCGCTGCTCGACCAGAAGGTGCGCGATAACCTGAGCGCGCGTTTCTATCCATCGGGGCACATGGTGTATCTCGACGCCGGCTCACGCACGGCGCTCAAGGCCGATGTCGCGAAGCTCTATCAAGTCGCCGTGACGGACCGCCCCGCGGTGGCGCGCATTCGCGCGCTCCAGCGCATGAGCACGATGAGCACCATGCATCATTGAATTTTTTGCCGGCGCCGGCGCACGCATTTGCACGCGGTTATGGCGTGCGCCCCTGCGCCATGGCTTCGAGACACGCGCGCGCGTCGCCCTGCACGAGGCGCGCCGCGCACGCGATCATCAGGTTCTTCGCCAGGCCGAAATCTTCCACCAGATAGCCGCGTTCGCACACGCGCCCTTGCGCGTCGGGTACGGAGGGCACGCGTTCGATGAGCGTGCCTTCGTCGGATGAGTAAGCCCAGATTTCCTTGCCCAGCGCGGCCGCATAGCCGATCTCGAAGGCGGTGCCGGAGTCGGGCTCGCCGGGGCCACGAAAGTCGTTGACGTTTGCCATCACGATATCGGCGGCGCGGATCGATTCGACGTTCGCGCGATAGATCCACGCGGCCTGGCGCGGGCCGTCGAGGTCCGCGGGCGCTTGCGCGTCGAGCGGATAGACGCCTTCGAAGCCGAATTCCGCACACGCGGCGACGAGGCGTGCGCCGTGCTCGAGCGCGTCGCGCCGGAAGACGTCGAAGCCGGCGAGATACACGCGCGGGCGGCGGGGCAGCAGGGTCGAATTCATGGCGCGCGGTCCTCCAGTGCAAGGGGGTCGTCGAGACCCCCGGTTCGACGATTCTAGCGCCGGGTCCCGGGCCGGTGAGGTTTCGTCTATCTTCCTGTTGCTTACAGACGATTGACAACATTTGTTGCCTCTCGCTACGATCATCTTCCTGATCGAAGCGCTGCCTTCGCTCGTACCCCTGGTATTTCCCGCATGTTGCGCGATGGTCGATTGTGGCGACAAATGGATGCTTCGACCGCGCAAGATGATGCCCGCAGACGAAGCGAACGACGAGGACCGACCCATGAACCGACTGAAGCGGCTGTCGCCGGCTTGCTGGGCCATCGTGCCGTGCCTCTGTCTGCTGCAGCCCGCGGCCGCGCAGGTCGCTCAGCCTACGCTCGAGAAGATCCGCTCGGCGAATATCATCGCCATTGGTCATCGCGAGACCTCGGTGCCGTTCTCGTACGTGGTCGGCGACCACCAGGTGATCGGCTTTTCGCAGGACATCTGCGACAAGGTCATCGACGCAGTCAAGCTCAGGACGAAGCGCCCGAACTTGCAGGTGCATTTCATTCCCGTCACTTCGCAAAACCGCATTCCGCTCGTGCAGAACGGCACCGTGGACCTCGAATGCGGCGTCACGACGAACCTGAAGGCGCGCCAGGCCCAGGTGAGTTTCTCCGATACGTTCTTCGTCGCGACCACGCGCCTGCTCACGCGCAAGGACTCACGCATTCACGACTTCGCCGATCTCGCGGGCAAGACGGTGCTCACGAACCAGGGCACGACGTCCGAGCGTATCTTGCGGCGCATGAACATCGACAAGCAGATGAACATGCGCATCATCAGCGCGCGCGATTATGGCGAGGGGCGCGCCACGCTCGAGTCGGGCCGCGCAGTGGCCTACATGATGGACGACGTGCTGCTCGCCGGCACGCGCTCGCTCACGGCGAAGCCTTCCGAATGGGTGATCGTGGGCACGCCGCAATCGTCGGAGGCCTATGCCTTCATGATGCGCAACGGCGACCCTGAGTTCCGGCAACTCGTGAACGACACGATGGCGGGGCTCATGAAGAGTGGCGAAATCAATGCGATGTACGCGAAGTGGTTCGAGAAGCCGGTGCCACCCCAGCGCGTGAATTTCGAGTTTCCGATGAGCGAACAACTGCGCGCGCTCTATGCCGCGCCGAACGACCGCGCCTTCGACTGATTGCCTTGTGCAAGCGCGAACCATGAGATGATCTCGTTCCTGACGCGGCGGACGGCGCGGGCGGCCCATAGGCGCGAGGCTTCCAGCGCGCCTGTGAGTCGCGGCCGCCGCTGCGCGCAATGAATCAATTAACGGGTAGAAAGCGGAAAAAGGCGGGAGCGGACATGCAGGAAGACGGCAGCGCGGTGGTGATCGTTGGGGCAGGGCACGCGGGCGGCAACGCCGCGGCGCTGCTGCGGCAATACGGGTTTGGCGGCCGCGTGGTGCTGGTCGGCGAAGAACCGGTGCCGCCTTATCACCGGCCGCCGCTCAGCAAGGCGTATTTGAAGGGCGAGGCCGACGTCGAGCGCCTGTGGCTCAAACCGCGCGCGTTTTACGACGAGCAGCGCATCGAACTGAAGCTCGGCGCGAGCGCGCAGTCGCTCGACCGCGCGAGCCGCACGCTCACGCTCGCCGACGGCAGCCAGCTTCAATACGACCAGCTGATTTTCGCCACCGGCTCGACACCGCGCGCGTTGACGGTGCCGGGCCACGATCTCGCGGGCGTGATCGCGTTGCGCTCGCTCGCCGACGCCGACGTGCTGCGCGAGCGCGTGAAGCCGGGCGAGAAGCTCGTGGTGATCGGCGCCGGTTATATCGGCCTCGAAGCGGCCGCGGCGGCGCGCCAGCTCGGCCACGAGGTCACCGCGCTCGAAGCCGCGCCGCGCGTGCTGGGCCGCGTGACGGGCGAGACCGTTTCCACGTTCTATGCGAACGAGCATCGCGCGCAGGGCGTGGAACTGCGCCTGAACGCGAAGATCGAGGCGCTCGTGGGCGAGGGCGGCAAGCTCACCGGCGTGAAGCTGGCGGACGGCGAGGTCGTCCCCGCCACGCTCGCGCTGGTCGGCATCGGCATCCTGCCGAACGAGGCGCTCGCGAAAGCGGCGGGCATCACATGCGCCAACGGTATTCAGGTGGACGACGACGCGCGCACGAGCGACCCGGAGGTCTTCGCGATCGGCGATTGCGCGCATCGGCCGCTTGCGCACTATGGCCGCGCGGGGCGCCTGGAAAGCGTGCACAACGCGGTGGAGCAGGCGAAGCTCGCGGCCGCCGCGATCGTCGGCAAGCCGCGTCCTGCCTGCGACGCGCCGTGGTTCTGGTCCGATCAGTACGACCTCAAGCTGCAGACGGTGGGCCTGCTCGAAGGCTATGACGAGGCCATCGTGCGCGGCGACCCGGCAGCGCGGCGCTTCGCGGTGTACTACCTGAAGGACCGTGTGCTGCTCGCGGTCGACGCCGTCAATTCGATGCCCGATTTCCTGTGCGGCAAGAAGCTCGTTGGCAAGGGCGTAAAGCTCGATCTCGACGCGCTGCGCGATCCCGCCACCGACATGGGCAAATTCGCAGCGGCGGCGCTCGCCTGAGCGGCGAGTCGAACGATGAAGTCGGGGGCGGCGACGTCCCCGCTATTTTCGCGATCGGGAGACGCTGTGCGCCGGATCAACCCTCCGCGCAGCCCGCTCGCCCCATACCTTCCCGCGTCAATCCCGCTCCCGGCGCCCGAGCGCGGCCTCCAGTCCCGTGCTTTCCCCCGTGCTTTCCCCCGCGCTTTCCCCCGCGCTTTCCCCCGCGCTTTGACCCGCGCTTTGGCCCGTATTGTCACGAGTCTCGGCTAGAATGCGAACGCGGCGCCGCCCATGAAGCGGCTCAATTCGATCAACAAGCCGCTTCAACCGGTGTTCTCGGCCGTCCGAACGCCGCCACTCGAGGAGAGTGACGCAATGGAACAACGCTCCCGTTTTGGGGCGAGCCTGCTGCCGTACCTGCTCGTCGGGCCGCAACTGGCGGTGACCGTGATCTTTTTCCTGTGGCCGGCCGGGGTGGCGCTCCTGCAGTCCACCCAGGCCCAGGACGCCTTCGGCACGTCGTCGGTCTTCGTCGGCTTCGCCAACTTCACGCGGCTCCTGCACGATCCGCTCTATCTGGCCTCGGTCCAGACGACGCTCGTGTTTACGGCGCTCGTCACGTTCGGCGGCCTCGCCATTTCGCTGCTGCTGGCAGCCATGGCGCACCACGTGACGCGCGGCAAGCGCTTTTATCAAACGTTTCTGATCTGGCCGTATGCGGTCGCGCCGGTCATTGCCGCCGTGTTGTGGGGCTTTCTGTTCAACCCGAGCATCGGTCTCGTGACCTTCGCGCTCGCACACTTCGGCGTGACGTGGAATCACGCGCTCAACCCCGGCCAGGCCATGACGCTCGTTGTGATCGCATCGGTCTGGCAGCAGATCAGCTATAACTTTCTGTTCTTCTACGCGGGCCTGCAGTCGATTCCGCAGTCCCTCTTCGAGGCGGCGGCCATCGACGGCGCGGGTCCCGTGCGGCGCTTCTTCGGCATTGCGTTCCCGCTGCTTTCGCCCACGAGCTTCTTTCTGCTCGTGGTGAACGTGGTCTACGCGCTCTTCGACACCTTCCCCGTGATCGACGCGGCAACGGGCGGCGGGCCTGGCCAGGCCACGCGCACGCTCGTCTACAAGATCTTCGACGAAGGTTTCCGGGGTCTCGACATCGGCAGTTCGGGCGCGCAGTCAGTCGTGCTGATGGTGATCGTGACCGCGCTCACGATCTTCCAGTTCCGCTTTATCGAACGACGGGTGCAGTACTGATGGTCGAGAACCGCAAATACTTCAACCTGTTCTGCCACGTCATGCTGCTGCTCGGTGTGGCGGTGGTGGCCTTTCCCGTGTACGTGGCGTTTTGCGCCGCCACGATGAACGAGAAAGAAGTCTTCTCGGTGCCGCTCTCGCTCGTGCCGGGCACCCATCTGTTCGCGAACATGGCCACCGTGTGGAACGTGGGCACGGGCAGCGCGGCGAGCCCGTTCGGCGTGATGCTCATGAACAGCGTCATCACGGCGCTCGTGATTTCGGTGGGCAAGATCGCCATATCGATCATCTCGGCCTATGCGATCGTGTTTTTCCGCTTTCCGTTCCGGCGTCTCGCGTTCTGGCTGATCTTCGTGACGCTCATGCTGCCCGTGGAAGTGCGCATTTTCCCCACGGTGCAGGTCGCGGCCACACTGCATCTCACGAACACTTACGCGGGCCTCACGCTGCCGCTCATCGCTTCGGCCACGGCCACGTTTCTGTTCCGCCAGTTCTTCCTCACGCTGCCCAACGAGCTGATCGAGGCGGCGCGTATCGACGGCGCGGGGCCGCTGCGTTTCTTCTGGGACGTCGTGCTGCCGCTTTCGAAAACGAACATCGCGTCGCTGTTCGTCATTACGTTCATTTACGGCTGGAACCAGTATCTGTGGCCGATTCTCATGTCGAGCACGGCTTCGATGACGACCGCCGTGGTGGGCATCAAGAGCATGATTTCGAGCGGCGACGCAGCGACGCAATGGCATCTCGTGATGTGCGCGACGATGATCGCCATGCTGCCGCCGCTCGTGGTGGTGCTGGCCATGCAGCGCTGGTTCGTGCGCGGCCTCGTGGACGTGGAGAAATAAGCATGAAGGCAATTCGGGGGACGGCATGGCGGCATTGAGCATACGGGGCGTCACGAAGTCTTACGATGGCGCGCAACAGGTGTTGCACGGCATCGACGTGCAGGTGGCGGACGGCGAATTCATGGTGCTCGTCGGCCCGTCGGGCTGCGGGAAGTCCACGCTGCTGCGCATGGTCGCGGGGCTGGAAACGATCACGTCGGGCGAGATCGCCATCGGCGAGAAGGTGGTCAATCGCGTGGAGCCCAAGGATCGCGACATCGCCATGGTGTTCCAGAACTACGCGCTCTATCCGCACATGACGGTCGCGCGCAACATGGGCTACAGCCTCAAGCTGCAGGGGCTCGACCGCTCGACGATCGATTCGCGCGTGGCGGCGGCCGCCGAAATCCTCGAACTGGGCAAGCTGCTCGAGCGCAAGCCGCGCGAGCTTTCGGGCGGCCAGCGTCAGCGCGTGGCGATGGGCCGCGCGATCGTGCGCGAGCCTTCGGTGTTTCTGTTCGACGAACCGCTCTCGAACCTCGACGCGAAGCTGCGCGTGCAGATGCGCCTCGAGATCCAGCGTCTGCATGCGCGTTTGCGTACGACGAGCCTGTACGTCACGCACGACCAGATCGAGGCGATGACGCTTGCGCAGCGCGTGATGGTGCTCAACGGCGGACGCGCGGAGCAGATCGGCACGCCGAGCGAAGTGTACGACCGGCCCGCTTCGATGTTCGTGGCGAGCTTCATCGGCTCGCCGGCCATGAACCTGCTGCGCGGGCGCGTGAGCGACGACGGCCGGCGCTTCGAAGTCGCGGGCAACGGGCCGCATCTGCCGCTCGGCGATGCGCCGGCCTGGCTGCCGAAGGGCGCGCAATGCGTGTTGGGCGTGCGGCCCGAGCATATGCACGCGCGCGGCGCCAACGAGCCGGTCACGCTCGAAGTCGAGACCTGTGAATTGCTCGGCGCGGACAACCTCGCGCACGGCCGCTGGGGCAGCGCGGATGTGGTGGTGCGCCTGCCGCACGAAACGCGGCCCACGCCCGGCGAGCGGCTGGCCGTGCACCTGCCGCCGGCGCGCCTGCACTTCTTCGATCCGGCTACGGGCAAGCGTCTGGGCTAGGCCGCGCCTGCCGGTGCCAACGCCGCGGCCTGCGCGCGAAAGCGGCGCTCGCCACGGCCTCGATTGTCGTAAACTGTCGCATCGCGCGGGCGCAAATGCCGCCCGCGCCATTCGTATCGGCAAGTAACGGCGCGTACCGGCATGTAGCGGTATGTACCGGCACTAAACACGAACAGGCGACATGGCCGCAATTCCTTTTCTCCGCTTCCCCGCCCCATCTGCACAACCCGCGCGTAACCTGTGTCAGGCGCGCCGGAGCCGCGCTTGAGCGCGCGCGAACTGCCCACCGGGCTGATGCTCGTTCACGGCAATCAGCCCGAGCGCATGCGCGACCTGATCGTGAGCTGGATCGGCCAGAACCCGATCGCGCCGCTCGAAAAGGAAATGTTCCTCGTGCAGAGCAACGGCATCGCGCAGTGGCTCAAGCTCGCGTTTGCCGCCGATCCCGAGGAGGGCGGCTGCGGGATCGCGGCGGCGTTCGAAATGTCGCTGCCGTCGCGCTTCCTGTGGCAGGTATATCGCGCCGTTCTCGGCAACGACGCGGTGCCCGCGGTCTCGCCGTTCGACAAGTCGCGCCTCGTCTGGCGTCTCATGCGCATGCTGCCGGCGCTGCTCGACGAGCCGGGCTACGCGCCACTCAAGCGCTTCATGGCCAACGACGAAGATCAGCGCAAGTGCTTCCAGCTCGCGCAGCGCGTGGCGGATTTGCTCGACCAGTATCAGGTCTACCGCGCGGACTGGCTCGCTGCGTGGGCCGCGAACGAGGACGTGCTGATCGATGCGCGCAACGCGCGCACGCCGCTGCCCGAGGAGGCGCGCTGGCAGGCTGCGCTCTGGCGCGCGCTGCTCGCGGATGTGGGCGCGCAGGCGCAAGACGGCATCGGCCTGCGCGACACGGGGCGTGCCGCCGTGCACGAAGCGTTCATGGCGCGCGCGCAGTCGTGGCAGGCGGGCGACGCCCGGCCGAAAGGCCTGCCGCGCCGGCTGGTGGTGTTCGGCATTTCGAGCCTCGCACGCCAGTCGGTGGAAGTGCTCGCGGCGCTCGCGCGCTGGAGCCAGGTGCTGATGTGCGTGCATAACCCCTGCATGCACTACTGGGCCGACATCGTCGCCGATCAGGATCTGCTGCGCGCGCGCCACGCGCGTCAGCGCCGCCGCGCGGGTGCGCCCGACCGGATCGATGAGGCGCAGTTGCATCTGCATTCGCAGCCGTTGCTCGCGGCCTGGGGCAAGCAGGGACGCGACTTCATCGGCCTGCTCGACGAATACGACAGCGACGAAGCGCGCGAGACTTACGCGCCGCATTTCACGCGCATTGGTCAGCGTATCGATCTGTTCGACGGCGAAGACGCGCTCACACTGCTCTCGCAGTTGCAGGACGACATTCGCGATCTGCGTCCGCTTGGCGAGACGCGCGAGCACTGGGAGCCTGTCGATGTGCAGGCGGACGAATCCATTCGCTTTCACGTTGCGCACAGCGCGCAGCGCGAAGTGGAGATCCTGCACGACCGCCTGCTCGCCGCATTTACGGCAGACCCCACGCTGCGTCCGCGCGACGTAATCGTGATGGTGCCCGACATCGAAGTCTATGCGCCGCATATCCAGGCGGTGTTCGGCCTGCTCGACGGCAGCGACCCGCGCAGCATTCCGTTCAGCGTGGCCGACCGCGCACAGCGCACGTTCGACCCGCTCATCGGCGCGCTGGAAATGCTGCTTTCGCTGCCGTACTCGCGCGTGACGGTGAGCGACGTGCTCGACCTGCTCGAAGTGCCGGCCGTGCGCGCGCGCTTTGGCATCGACGCCGAAGACGTGCCCACGCTGCGCAACTGGATCGACGGCGCGAATATCCGCTGGGGCCTGCATGCGGGCCAGCGTGCGAGCCTCGGGCTCCCCCAGGCCGACGAACTCAGCGCACCCAATAGCTGGGCGTTCGGTCTGCGGCGCATGCTGCTGGGCTACGCCGCGGGCGAGCGTGCGGGCGCCTGGCGCGGCATCGAACCGTACAGCGAAATCGGTGGGCTCGACGCCGCGTTGCTGGGCCCGCTCACGCGCCTCGTGGATGCGCTCGATCACGCGTGGCGCACGCTGCGCGAACCGGCTACGGTGGAAGTGTGGTGCGAGCGTCTGCGTGCGTTGAAGGCGGCGTTTTTCGCGGCGCAGGACGAAGACGCCTACACGCTCGACCGCCTCGACGGCGCGCTCGAAACGTGGCGCGAGGCCTGTGATGAAGCCGCGCTCACGCAGAGCTTGCCGCTCGCCATCGTCGCGGAGAACTGGCTCGCGGCGCTCGAAGGCGGCGGCCTCTCGCAGCGCTTCTTCGCGGGCGCGGTGACCTTCGCCACGCTCATGCCGATGCGGGCGATTCCGTTCCGGCGCGTGTGCCTGCTCGGCATGAACGACGGCGACTATCCGCGCAGCCGCACGCCGCTCGACTTCGACCTCATGCGCCGCGACTATCGCCCCGGCGACCGCTCGCGCCGCGAAGACGACCGCTATCTGTTCCTCGAAGCGCTGCTTTCGGCGCGCGACCATCTGCATGTTTCGTGGATCGGGCGCAGCGTGACCGACAACACGCCGCGTCCGCCTTCGGTGCTGGTCGGACAGTTGCGCGATCATCTCAAGGCCGGCTGGCGGCTCGAAGGCGACGAAAACGACAACGGCGAAGCGCTGCTCGACGCGTTGACCATCGAGCATCGCCTGCAGCCGTTCAGCCCGGACTATTTTCCGCCGCGGCCGGATGAGGCGACGCTGTATACGTATGCGCACGAGTGGGGCAAGCCCGCCCAGGTGCGGCCCGCGGCTGAAGCGAACGCCGACGTCCTCGCGCCGACTGAACGCGACGAGCCGCTGTCGATTCGCGAGCTCGGCGAATTCCTGCGCGAGCCGGTTCGCAGCTTCTTCCGGCAGCGTCTGCGCGTGGCCTTCGGAAGCGTGGACGCGGCGAGCGAAAATCACGAGCCCTTCGAGGTGGACGCGTTGCAGGCGTGGCAGCTCCAGGGCGAGTTGATCCGCGCGCAGGTTCTGGCAATGGAACGCGGCGAAGACGATCTCGAACCGGCCGCGCTTGCGCGCCTCGAGCGCATGCATCGCAGCGGCGACCTCGCGACCGGCGGCTTTGGCGAGGTGATCGGCGAAGAACTGCTCGCGCCCATGCCCGAGCTGTTCGCCGAATATCGCAAGGCGCTCGCGCGCTGGCCCGAGCCGCTCGAGCATCAATACGAAATCCGTCTCGATGCGACGCGGGAAGGCCGCATCGTCTCGCTCGACGACTGGCTCGACGATTTGCGCGCGGGCCCGGACGGCGCGCTCGGCCGCGTGATTCTGGAGCCGGGCACGCTCGTGAAGGACCACCGCTATCGCAGCGACCGTCTCGTACCTTATTGGGTCGCGCATGTGGCCGCGCAGATCGCGGCCGGGCCGGTGACCACGGTGATCGTCAGCAAGGTGGGCGTGGTGGAGTTCGCACCGCTCGCCGCGCAGGTTGCGCGCGACTATCTGGTGGCGCTGCTGGCCGCGTGGGACGACGGTGCGCGCCGGCCCTTGCCGCTCGCGGTGAAGACCGCGTTCGCATGGCTGCGCAAGCTGCCTGATCCATTCGACGGCACGCGCGCGATGGTGCCTGCCGAAGCGTGGGAAGCCGCACGCGCGGCCTACGAGGGCAATGGCCGCACGCCGGGCGAGCGCGAGACGAACGCGTATTTGCGCCGCGCTTTCCCCGATTTCGACGCGCTCGTTGCCCACGACGAGTTCATTACGCTCGCCACGACGCTGCTGCTGCCGGTGAGCCGCGCGCCGCTCGCGTCGTCGCGTGCGAAGCGGGCCTCGAGCGAGGCAGGAGGGGCGGCATGAATCCGCTCGGGAACATGGACGTCCAAGTCCTGGAGCCACTGCGCTTCCCGCTTTACGGCAGCCGCCTGATCGAAGCGAGCGCAGGCACGGGCAAGACCTTCACGATCGCCATGCTGTACGTGCGCCTCGTGCTGGGGCACGGCGCGCTCAACGCAGCAAGCGCCGAAGCGGATTTCGATGACGAGGCGCGCACGTCAGGCCGCGCGCTCACGCCGCCCGAAATTCTCGTCGTGACCTTCACCGACGCGGCCACGAAGGAGTTGCGCGAGCGCATTCGCGCGCGCCTCATCGAAGCCGCCGAATGCTTCCGCGTCGAGCCTGAAGACGTGCCCGAGCGTGAGCCGGGAGAAGACCTGTTGCACGATCTGCGCGAGGACTACGCGCCGGAGCAGTGGCCCGCGTGCGCGCGCCGCCTGCAACTGGCGGCCGAATGGATGGACGAAGCCGCGGTCTCGACGATTCACGGCTGGTGCAATCGCATGCTGAGCGAGCACGCGTTCGACAGCGACAGCCTCTTTTCGCAGACGCTCGAAACCGACCAGACGGAATTGCGCGCCGAAGTCGTGCGCGACTACTGGCGCACCTTCATGGCGCCCCTCGACGCGGCGAGCGCCGCCGAAGTGAGGGCATGGTTCGCGAGTCCCGACGAATTGCACGACGCGATACGCGGGCTGCTCGCGCACGCCGATCTTTTGCCCGACGCATGCGACCCTGGCGCAGCACTGGCAGACGCCCGCCGGCGCGCACGCGACGAACTCGAAACGCTGAAGGCGCCGTGGCGCATCTGGATCGACGAGGTCGAGGCGTTGCTCAACGCGGCGCGCGCCGCGAAACAGTTCGACGCCAGAAAGCTCAATTCGAAGCACAGCGAAACATGGATCGGCAAGCTGCGCGACTGGGCCAACGATCCCGCATCCGCGCATCCCGGTTTCGACGACAAGGCGGCCGTGTGGACGCGCCTCACGCCCGCGGGCCTCGCCGAGATCTGGGTGAAGGGCGAGCCGCCCGGGCATGCGGCCTTCGTGGCGATGGAAAGCTTGCGCGAGTCGCTGGCTGCGCCGCCCGCGGCGAAGCAAGACCTGCTGTGCCACGCGGCACGCTGGGTGGCGAAGCGCTTCGAGGAAGAAGAGGCGCGCCGCTCGCAAATGGGCTTCGACGATCTGCTCACGCGGCTGCGCGCGGCGCTGCAGCGCGAGAACGGCCCACGTCTCGCGGAAATCATCCGCAAGCAGTATCCGGTCGCGCTGATCGACGAGTTTCAGGACACCGACCCGGTTCAGTACCAGATCTTCGATGCGGTCTATCGCATCGCCGAACACGACGCCGAAACGGCCATCGTCTTGATCGGCGACCCGAAGCAGGCGATCTACGCGTTTCGCGGCGCGGACATCTACACCTACCTGCGTGCGCGTCGTGCCTGCGAGGGGCGGCTCTACACGCTCAAGAAGAATTTCCGCTCGACGCGCGCGATGGTCGAGGCGGTGAATCGTTGCTTCGAGGCGGCGGAATCGCGGCCAGAGGGTAGCGGCGCGTTTTTGTTTCGCAGCCCTGATGGACGCGAAAACGCACTGCCGTTCGTGGCTGCCGATGCGCATGGACGCCCCGAGAAGCTGGTTGCCGCCGGCGCGGCGCTGCCCGCGCTCAACGTCTGGTGGATGCCGCCTGCCGCAGATGGCAAGCCGCTCAGCAAGGGCGCGTATCTCGCGGGCATGGCCGGCAGCTGCGCGACCGAGATGGTGCGCCTGCTCAATCTCGGCCAGGAGCAGGCAGCGGGTTTCTCGGGCGAGCGCGGCATGCGGCCGTTGCAGCCCGCGGACATGGCGGTGCTCGTCAACAACCGCAGCGAGGCGCAGGCGATACGCGAAGCGCTGGCCGCGCGTGGCGTGCGCAGCGTCTATCTGTCGGATCGCGACTCGGTGTACCAGACGCCGCAGGCCGAAGAACTGCGCTTCTGGCTCGCGGCCTGTGCCGAGCCCGACGACGGCCGCCTCGTGCGCACGGCGCTCGCCACCCCCACCCTCGGGCTCGCGTGGGCAGAACTCGACCGGCTCGGGCACGACGAGATCGCGTGGGAGTCGCGCGTGCTGCAGTTCCGCGAGTACCGCGAATGCTGGCGCAGGAAGGGCGTGCTGCCGATGTTGCGCCGCTTGTTCAACGACTTTCACGTGCCGCAGCGCCTGCTTGGCGAAACCGCTGGTGCCGGGCTCAATGGCGAGCGCGCGCTCACGAACCTGCTGCATCTCGCCGAACTGCTGCAACAGGCGAGCACGCAGCTCGATGGCGAGCACGCGCTGATCCGCTATCTCGACGAGCAGCGCGAAGACGAAAGCGCGGGCGGCGGAGGCGACGCGCGGCAGTTGCGTCTGGAAAGCGATGCGGGACTCGTGCAGGTGGTCACGATCCACAAGTCGAAGGGCCTGGAATATCCGCTCGTGTTTTTGCCGTTCGCGTGCGCGCACCGCGCCGTCAAACCCGACGACGTGCCGTTCAAGTGGCACGACGACGAAGGCGAATTGCGCGTCACGCTCGAGGCTGACGCGCGCGTGCTGCGTCAGGCCGATCGCGAGCGCCTCGGCGAGGACCTGCGCAAGCTCTACGTCGCGCTGACGCGCGCGCGTTACGCCACGTGGGTCGGCTATGGGCCGGTGCAGGGCGTCGAGGCGAGCGCGTTCGGGTATCTGCTCGGCGGCGGCGCGGCCATTCCTGCTCAGGAAACCGAAGCATGGCTCGACATGTTGCGCGGCCAGTGCACGGACATTGCAGTCGCGCCCGCTCCGGTAGCGCGCCGCGATCTGCTCGCGCTGCGCGACACCGGCGCCGTGCGCGGTAAGGCGCGCACGCTCGCGCATCGCGAGCGCGAACGCTGGTGGATCGCGAGCTATTCGAGCCTGAAGACGCTCGAAACGTCGATCGGTTCGGGCGTGCCCGTCGAAGCGGACGATGCGCGCGGCGCGCCCGACACGCGCAGCGAGGATGTGTTCCTCGAACTGCTCGACGCGAGCGTGCCGCCTGAAGACGACGATGCATTCGCAAACGCCGGCCAGACGCTCGTCGCACCCGCGCTTGCGCCGATGCACGGGTTCGAACGCGGCGCGGACGCGGGCACGTTTCTGCACGAACTGATGGAATGGGCCGCCAACGAAGGCTTCGCCGAAATCGCGCAGGACGAAGCGCGCGTGCGCGACATGGTCGCGCGGCGCTGCAGCGTGCGCGGCTGGTCGCAGTGGATCGAGACGCTCACGGCGTGGATGCTCGAACTTGTGCGCACGCCGCTGCGTCTGCCCGACATCGACGGCGAGAGCGTGGCGCCCGTGGCGCTCGCGGCGTTCGAACCCGGCGCGTATATGGCCGAACTGGAGTTCTGGGTCACGGCGCATGCCGTCGATACGCTCGCAATCGACGCGCTTGTGACCGAATTCACGCTGGACGGCGAAGCGCGCCCCGCGCTCGACGCCGCGACGCTCAACGGCATGCTCAAGGGCTTCATGGATCTCGTGTTCGAACACGAAGGCCGCTATTACGTGGCCGACTACAAGTCTAACTGGCTCGGCCCCGACGATGCGTCCTACACGCCCGCGAAAATGCGCGCGCAGATCCTGCATTCGCGATACGAACTGCAATACGTGCTCTATCTGTTCGCGCTGCACAGGCTGCTCAAGTCGCGCCTGCCCGATTACGACTACGACCGCCACGTGGGCGGCGCCGTGTATCTGTTCCTGCGCGGCGGCCGCGCGCCGGGGCAGGGGCTGCATTGCGAACGGCCGCCGCGCGAGCTGATCGAACGACTCGACGCGCTCTTCGCGCGTCGCAACACGCTGGAGGATGTGGCATGACGAGGCGCCGCACGAAAGGGCAGGACGGCCTCACCGGCGATCTGTTCGAGCATCTGGAGATGCCGGACGCCGCGCCGGAACCGAGGCCCGGCGCCGCGCGCGAAACGGCCGGGCAAATGCTCGGCGTGCTCGACAATTGGGTCGAGCGCGGCTGGCTCCGCACGCTCGATGCCGCCTTCGCACGCTTTTTGTGGACAGAAGCGCCGCACAGTCCGCCGTTGCTGCTGCTGGCGGCCGCGCTTGCGAGCCATCAGCTTGGGCGTGGTCATGTGTGTCTCGACCTGAAGGCCACGCTGGAAGATCCGGCGTTCGCGTTGTCCCTTCCTCCAGATGGGCCGCAAATGCTGGCTGCGGTGCCGGCGCAGCCGCCTGCCGAAGTGCTCGCCGGCGTGACACTCGCGCAATGGCGCGCGGCGCTCGCGGTGCCCGATCTCGTGAGCGAGGAGACACCGATTGCCGACGTGGCACAAGGCAATGCGCCGCTCGTGCTGGCGGGCACACGGCTTTATTTGCGGCGCTACTGGCAATACGAGCAGGACGTGCGCGAGGGCATCGAGCGCCGGCTCACACGCGCGGCACAGCTCGAAGCCGCGTTGCCGCTCGACATCGCACGCGCGGCGCTCGATGCGCTGTTCGCACCGCGTAACGGCGAGGCACGCGCCAGCCAGGCCGCGCGCGCCGACTGGCAGAAGCTCGCCTGCGCGCTCGCCGCGCGCAGCGCGTTCAGCATCGTCACGGGCGGGCCGGGCACGGGCAAGACGACGACGGTGGTGAGATTGTTGGCACTCCTGCAGACACTCGCGCTCGGCCGTGCAGGGCAGGGAGCGCATGCCGCGCGGCCCTTGCGCATTCGGCTTGCCGCGCCCACCGGCAAGGCCGCGGCGCGTTTGAACGAATCGATTGCAGGCGCGGTCGAGCGGCTGCCGTTCGATGCGCTGCAGGCGCATGTCGACGCCGTGGCGCTGCGCAACGCGATTCCAACCGTCGTGACGACGCTGCATCGCGTGCTCGGCACGCGGCCCGGCAGCCGGCGCTTCAGGCACGACGCCGCGAATCCGCTGCCCGTGGACGTGCTCGTGATCGACGAGGCCTCGATGGTCGACCTCGAAATGATGGCCGCCGTGCTCGACGCGCTGCCGCCCTCCGCGCGGCTCATCCTGCTTGGCGACAAGGACCAGCTCGCTTCGGTCGAGGCCGGGGCGGTGCTGGGCGAGTTGTGCGACCGCGCGCGCGAAGGGCACTACACGCAGGCGTCGCGGGCGTGGCTCGAAGCGGCCACGGGCGAGCGCATCGACGCGGCCATGCTCGACGCGCACGGCCTGCCGCTCGACCAGGCCATCGCGATGCTGCGCGAGAGCCATCGTTTCGCATCGGAGAGCGGCATCGGCGCGCTGGCCGAACTCGTCAATCTGGGCGATGCAGTGGGAGTCGCGAAGATCTGGTCGCGCGGTTACGAGGATCTGGCACGCCTCGTGTGTCCCGCAGACGATGATGGCCCGTTGCGCTCGCTGATCGTCGATGGCCGCGTGGGCAAACACAGCGCCGCCCACACGCAGCGCCAGGGCTACCGCCACTACCTCGAAACGATGCGCACGACCCGGCCCGAGCCCGGCGCGACGCCCGAGGCGCTTGCCGGCTGGGCCGCTGGCGTGCTGAAGGCGCACGGCGCGTTTCAGCTGCTGTGCGCGCTGCGGCGCGGTCCGTGGGGCGTCGAAGGCCTGAACCGGCGCGTCGCGCGTCTGCTGCACGAAGAAGGGCTCATCGATCCGCACGGCGACTGGTATGCGGGCCGGCCCGTGCTCGTCATGCACAACGACTACGAGCTTGGGCTCATGAACGGCGATATCGGCATCGCGCTGGAGCTGCCCGTTGTGGCGGGGGAGCCGCCCGTGTTGCGCGTGGCCTTCCCGGCCGGCGACGGCTCGGGCGGCGTGAAGTGGGTCTCGCCGAGCCGGTTGCAGGGCGTGGAGACGGTGTTCGCGCTCACCGTCCACAAATCGCAGGGCTCGGAGTTTACCCACGCCGCGCTCGTGCTGCCCGACACATACAGCCCCATTCTCACGCGCGAACTCGTCTACACCGGCATTACGCGTGCGCGCTCGTTTCTCACGCTCGCGGTGCCCGAGGGGCGCTCCGTGCTCGATCGCGCCGTGCTCGCCAAAGTGCAGCGCGCCAGCGGCCTCATGGCGGGACTCGCGCGCGACGCTCAGGCTGCGTGAACCTGCGTGAGCGGCCGGCACATAGGCCGAGGGCCGCTTTGGGCGGCCCTCGGCGCGTGCTGCATGCGGCTCGCGGCTTAGACGATCGTGAGCGTCACGTCGATGTTGCCGCGCGTGGCGTTCGAGTACGGGCACACGATATGGGCCTTGTCGACGAGCGCCTGGGCGGCTGCGCGATCCATGCCGGGCAGCGAAATCTTCAGTTCGACTTCGATGCCGAAGCCATTCGGAATCTGGCCGATGCCGACATTGCCGGTGATCGAGACATCGGCGGGCAGGGCAATCTTGTCGCGCGCCGAGACGAACTTCATTGCGCCGATGAAGCATGCGCTGTAGCCCGCGGCGAACAGCTGCTCGGGGTTCGTGCCGTCGCCGCCCGCGCCGCCGAGTTCGCGCGGCGTGGTGAGCTTGAGGTCCAGGTTGCTGGCGGGAATGACGGCACGGCCGTCGCGGCCGCCGGTGACGTTGGCTTCGGCGCGGTAGAGGACTTTTTCGATCGACATGACAGGCTCCTTTGAGCAAAGACGGTTCGTTGAAGGTACGGCGGAGTACGGCATTCAATTTACTGATGCAAGGCGACAGCCATGTGCACCAGGGTCCAGCAGAAGAGCGGCGCTTGCGAATTTCCGGTCGTCAATTTCTGCATTCTATCTATTGCCAGATAGATTTCCGGCCGTCGAAACACGTTCATGATGCTCCTCTTTCTAACTATCTATCAGAAGATAGAATTCGCGGCCCGATAAAAGGGCGCTGAGCCGCCCCGTGTTTCAGGCCAGAGTACGTTACTGAGCCACGCGCCACATGGCTTCGACATCTTCGAGGCGCGACTTCGTATGGAACAGCCGGCTCGCCAGGACGCTGCCCTGCAAGGCCGCGAACAACGTACGGGCCGAGCTTTCCGGCTTGCCCCGCACGACCAGCGTGCCTTCTTTCGCGCCTTGAGCCAGCACCTCGGCCAGCCAGCTTTCGTTGGCGCGGAAGAACGCCTGCACCGCGTGACGCACAGTTTCCGGCAGTGATTCGATGTCGGCGGCCAGCATGCCGCACAGACAGATCTGGTTGCCGTCGCCCAGCGTCTTGCCGAAGAGCCGCGTGTACGTAGCGAGCTTTTCGCGCGCCGGCAGCGCCGCGTCGATCGACTGCAATCCCGCCATGACTTCGCCGCTGTACTGGCTCACCGCTTCGAGCACCAGGTCGTCTTTCGACGGGAAGTAATAGTGGATGCTCGACGTTTTCACGCCCACCAGCTCTGACAGGTCGCGGTAGCTGAACCCGTTGTAGCCGCGCAGCATCATGAGGGTGATGGCGTGGTCGAGAACCTGCTCCCGCACTGTCAGCTTCGTGTTCATGGGCTCTAATTTATCTACTGGAAGATAGATTGTCAAGCGCCTCACGAAATAAATTCCAGTGCGCCGGGCGCGACCTTGTGGCCGCGTCCGGCGGGGCGGCGTCAGATCCCGCGATGCCCGGCGCTGAAAATGAGGCGCAGGCCCAAGGCCCCGATCGCGCCGGCCGCAACGCGGTCGATCCAGCTCTTGGCGCGCAGATAGAGATCGCGCGGACGCTGGCTCGAAAAGCACAGCGCGACGACCGTGTACCAGCCGGTTTCGATCGCGAAGACGAGCGGTGGCAACGCGAAGTAGCACCACAGCGGCGGGTTATGCGGCAGCAGCGCGACGAAGATGCCGCCGTAGGCAATGGCCGTTTTCGGGTTGCTGAGCTGGGTGGTGAGGCCGCTCCAGTACGACTTGCCGGGGCGCTCGCCGGGTGCGGCCGTCCTGCTCACCGTGACGGGCGAGCCCGCGCCGCGCCAGATGCGCGAAGCGATATAGAGCAGATAGGCGCCGCCTGCGATCTTGAGCGCGGCGTACAGCCAGGCCACGGTGGCAAGCAGGGTGTAGAGCCCGGCGAGTGCGATGCCCGCGAAGCAGATCGCACCCGTGCCCATGCCGAGCGCGGTGGCGACGCCGTCGCGGCGCGAGAGACCGATCGAGTTGCGCGCGACGAGCACGAAGCTCGGCCCGGGGCTCATGGCCCCGATCAGGACAGCGAGGAGAATGCTGGCAACGGCAGCGAGGGGAGACATGCTGGCGGCTCCATGCGGGTGGGAAATTCGAACGCTAACACGCGCGCAGATGCGCCGCGGGGATTCCTCACTGGCGCCGCGGGATCGTGCCGGCCGCCTGAATAGTGCTTAGTTATCTTGAGCGATTGGGCTTGTCGCGCTCGCGATTCCAGTGGCGCAGCAGCACGCGCGTTTGTTCCGCGATGCTCTCTTTCAGAAAATCGGCCTTCGCCCTGTCGATGTCGTCCCAGCCGAGCATCGAGAGCGTGGAGCGGCGGGCGATGAAGAAAAGCAGAAACTGCCCATACAGGCTGAACATGCGCACCACGGTGAGCGGATCGCGGGCCGGCATGCCGGTAATGCGTTCGAGCAGTTCCACGTTGATGGTGTTCAGCGGCGAGCGCACGCGCTCACGCAGGATTTCCGAGCCGATCTCCGGTTCGCCGCCGCCCTGTTCGCGCGCGAAGAAGAGACGCTGGTCCGGCCCGTGCTGCTTGACGAAGGAACGGTCGGCCACGGCCGACTGGATGTCGATGAAGGCGTCGATCAGCGCTTCGACGTCCGCGTTGTGCTCGAGCGCTTCGCGTGCACGCAGCACGGCCGGCGCGAACGATTGCCACGATTCGTCGGCGATCGACTCCGCGCAGGCGCGATAGAGGCCTTCCTTGTTCTCGAAGTAATACTGCAGCGCCGGCGCGTTCACGCCCGCGCGCGCGGCGATGTCGCGCGTGGAGGCGCCGTCGAAGCCGTGCTGCCCGAACAGGCTGATGGCCGCCTCGATGATCTTGCGACGTGTCTCGTCGCCACGCGCATAGCCTCCGTCGGGCGAGCGTCGCAGTTTCTTACCTTCGCTCATGCATTTCCTTTCGTATCCCTGCGAAATATAACACTTGACACAATTTTTCCAGGTGGAATAATTTTGCCGACTGGAATAAATTGAGAATCAACAACATGTCTACGACTGCAGGCGCGCCCGGACGCGACGTGCCGGACGCCGCCGCTGCACCTGCGCGCAGCGGCGCGAAACGAACCCTTCTGATCCTGCTGGGACTGGCAGCGCTCATCGCCGCTGCGGTGTGGCTGGGCCACTGGTGGGTCGTCGGGCGCTTCATCGAATCCACTGACGACGCCTATCTGCAGGCCGACAGCGTGACGATCGCCCCGAAGGTGAGCGGCTATGTGACGGACGTCTACGTGGCCGACAACCAGGCCGTGAAAGTGGGCGACCCGCTCGTGAAGCTCGACGCGCGCCAGTATCAGGTGGCCCTCGACCAGGCGCAGGCCACCGTCGATGCGCGCACAGCGGACATCGAGCATGCGCAGGCGCAGATCGAGCAGCAGCGGGCGAACGTCGCTCAGGCACAGGCGCAGCAGGAAGTCGCCCAGGTGAGCCTGCGCCACGCGAACGACGAAGTGGCGCGCTACGCGCCGCTCGCGGCCACGGGGGCAGAAACGACCGAACGGCTTGCCGAACTCAAGAGCGAACGCGACAAGGCGCAGGCCACGCTCGCCGCCGACGCAGCCGCCGTCACGTCCGCGCGCTCGCAGATCTCGGCGCTGAACGCGCAGCTCTCGCAGGCGCGCGCGCAGCTCGAGGCGGCGCGTGCGAACGCCGCGCAATCGCAACTCGACCTCGACAATACCGTGGTGAAGAGCGCACTGGCGGGCCGCGTGGGCGACCGCACCGTCCGTGTGGGCCAGTACGTGCAGCCGGGCACGCGCATGCTGACCGTCGTGCCGGTGGAGCGCACCTACCTCACGGCGAACTTCAAGGAAACGCAGATCGGCCGCATGCGCGCGGGCCAGCCCGTGGAACTGCACGTCGACGCGCTGCCTGGCCACACGCTGCACGGCGTGGTGGACAGCTTCTCGCCGGGTACCGGCGCGCAGTTCGCGCTCTTGCCGCCCGAGAACGCCACCGGCAACTTCACGAAGATCGTGCAGCGCGTGCCGGTGCGCATCCGCCTCGATACCGGGCCCGAAACGCGCAGCGTGCTGCTGCCGGGCATGTCGGTGACCGTCGATGTCGACACGCGCTCCGCGCGTGAGGACGACCGCCGTATCGACCAAGAGAACCACCGTGGCTAATACGGCTCGCGCAGCGGTGCCGCATCCGCACGGCGAGCGCGCGAGCGCGGCCGACTGGATCGCCGTCGCGGCGGGTGCGCTGGGCGCGTTGATGGCCACGCTCGACATTTCCATCACGAACTCGGCGCTGCCGCAGATCCAGGGGCAGATTGGCGCGACCGGCACCGAGGGTACGTGGATCTCCACGGGCTATCTGATGTCCGAGATCGTGATGATTCCGCTCGCCGCGTGGCTCACGCGGGTGTTCGGACTGCGAAATTTCCTGCTGGCGAATTCGGCGCTCTTCATCGCCTTTTCGATGATGTGCGGCTGGTCGACTACGCTCGGCATGATGATCGCCGGGCGTATCGGCCAGGGCTTCACGGGCGGCGCGATGATTCCGACCGGGCAGACCATCATCCGCACGCGCCTGCCGCTTTCGCAACTGCCCGTGGGCATGACGGTGTTCGGCCTGATCGTGCTGCTCGGCCCGCTGCTCGGGCCCGTGGTGGGCGGCTGGCTGGCGGAGAACATCAGCTGGAGCTGGTGCTTCTTCATCAATTTGCCGGTGTGTCTCGCACTCATCACGCTGCTTATCGTCGGCCTCGAGCCCGACCGGCCGCACTGGGAAGCCTTTCTCAAGGCGGACTGGCTCGGCATTGCCGGACTGGCAGTGGGCCTGAGTTCGCTGACCGTCGTGCTCGAGGAAGGCCAGCGCGAACGCTGGTTCGAGTCGAGCTTCATCGTCACGCTCACGTGGGTCTCGCTCGCGGGCATGGTGCTCATCGCGCTTTCGCAGTTCACCGCGAAAAAGCCGATTCTGCGTCTGTCGCTCATGCGCAATCCGCGCTATGCGAGCGTCATCATCATCGTGTTTGCAGTGGGCGCCGGGCTTTACGGTATTTCGTATCTGCTGCCGCAGTTTCTGAGCCTCGTCGCCGGCTACAACGCGCAGCAGTCCGGCGCGATCATGCTGCTTTCGGGGCTGCCCGCTTTCCTCGTGATGCCGATTCTGCCGCGCTTGCTAGCCAAGGTGGACTTTCGCATCCTGGTGGTGTCCGGGCTGCTGCTCTTCACGTTGAGTTGCATGCTCGACATTTCGCTCACGGCGCAGAGCGTCGGTCACGATTTCGTCTGGTCGCAGCTCGTACGCGGCGTCGCGCAAATGCTCGCGATGATGCCGCTGAACCAGGCGTCGATGGCGGCGGTGTCGCGCGAAGATTCCGGCGACGCGGCCGGCCTCTACAACATGGCGCGCAATCTGGGCGGCTCGGTGGGTCTTGCGATCATCGGCACGCTCATCGACCGGCGCGAGACGTTCCATACCGCCGTGCTGCGCGAATCGCTCAGCGCCAATTCGGTCATCGGCCAGGAGCGCGTGGCCGGGAGCGCGGCCAGCTGGTTCACGCAGACGGGCGACATGGCGCATTCGCAAATGCAGGCGCTCGGCCAGATCGCGGCGCAGATCACGCAGCAATCGATGGTCATCACGTACTCCGAAACATTCTGGGTGCTCGGCATCGCGCTGGCGGCGTGCGTGCCGCTCGCGCTCCTGCTCAAGAAGCCGCAGCCTGGCGCACAAGCGCCGTCTGGCAGCCACTGAAGATTATCACTGACTCATGACGGCAACCCGTTACTCCCGAATCTCCTACGCCGCGCTGAGCGCGTTCGCGGCCGCCTGCTCGCTGGCCGCCTGCACCGTCGGCCCCGACTATCACGGCGCACCGGCCGTCGCGCCGGAAGCGGCGAACGCCGCTTCGTTCCTGCGCACGCCCGCGCAAGGCGTGACGCCCGCGCGTGCACCGAGCCAATGGTGGCTTGCGCTGAACGACCCGCAACTGAACACGCTGATCGAAGCAGCGCTTGCCCACAATCCCGATGTGCGCGCGGCGCAGGCGCGTCTGCGCGCCTCGCGCGCGCAACTGCAGCAGCAACGCGCCGCCGAACTGCCGAAGGTCGGCGCGAGCGCGGCGGCGATCCGCATGCGTGAGCCCAACCTGGGCGCCTTGACGTCGTCGAGCAGCAGCTCGGGTCAGGGCGGCTCTTCGGGCGGCGGCCCGATCACGTTCTACACGGCGGGCTTCGATGCCTCGTGGGAAATCGACCTGTTCGGCGGCACGCGCCGCGCCGTGGAAGCAGCGAGCGACGAGGCCGATGCCGTGGACGCCGATCTTGCGGATACCCAGGTATCGCTCGCGGCCGAAGTTGCGCAGGCCTATATCGACCTGCGCGACGAGCAGCAGCGCCTGACCATCGCGCAGCGCACGGCGCAACTGCAGCAGGAGATGCTCACGCTCACCGAGCAGCGCCGCGCGGGCGGTACGGCGGCCGAGGTGGACGTGGAGCGGCTCACCACCCAGGTGGAGAACACGCGCTCCACGATTACGCCGCTCGCGGCGCAAGTGGAAATATCGCTGGATCAACTGGCCGTGCTCACCGGCAAGGCGCCCGGCGCGCTGGATGCGGAACTGGCGACGGCGCAGCCGCTGCCCACGCTGCCCGCCAGCGTGCCCGTGAGCGATCCCACCACGATGCTCGCGCAGCGTCCCGATATTCGCGCGGCGGAGCGCCGCCTCGCCTCGAGCAACGCGCAGATCGGCGAGCACGTGGCGGATTTTCTGCCCAAGCTCACGCTGTTCGGCGACCTCGGCTTTACGGCCGCGGAGCCGGGCCACTTGTTCCGCAAGAGCAATTTCAGCTGGGTTGGGGCGCCGTATCTGCAGTGGAACGTGTTCGACTTCGGGCGCACGCTGGGCGCGGTGCACGGCGCGCAAGCTTCGCGCGACGAAGCCGAAGCGCATTACGAGAAGGCTGTGCTCGCGGCATTGCAGGACGCCAACGCGTCGCTCTCGCGCTATGGCTATCAGCGCGAGCATCTGGTGACTTTGCAGAAGGTGCAGGTTTCTGCCGAGCGTTCGGCGACGCTCATGCGCCAGCGCTACCGCGCAGGGGCGTCGAGCCTCGTCGACCTGCTCGACACGCAGCGCACGGAATTCGCCGCGCAGCAGAACGTGGTGTCGGGCCAGGCCGATTTGCTCAAGGACTACGTGTCGCTGCAGAAGAGCCTCGGTCTCGGCTGGCAGACCACTGCGGCAGCCACGGTCGCGACAGCCGCCCCTCCGGGCTAACCGGGTCCGGCAGGCGCATGCTCGTGCACGGCCGGCTCACGATAGCCGAGCCGCGCCGAGATTGCCGCGCCCGCGCGCTCGAGCAGGGCGATGTAGCGCGCTTTCGTATCCGCGCCGCAGCGCATGGTCGGAAACGAGATCGAGAGGCCGGCGTTGCGGGCGGCAACGGTGCTGCGGGCCTCGCGGCATCGTCAACGGCGGGCGCGGCGGTGGCGAATCCGGCCATCATCGGCGAGATGATTCCGCGTTTCGAACCGCTCGTGCCGGCGGCGACGGCGATGGTCGCCACCGCCTGCCTCGTGACCGCGATCCTCGTGCCGATGCTCGCGTCAGCTGCGTGCCTCGCCGCGTGCCATGCTGGCGAGTACGCCGTCACGGCGAATGAGCGCGTGAAAGAGCGCGGCGCCCAGATGCAGCAGCACAGTCGCGTAGAGCGCCATCGCAAGCCATGTATGCGCGGCGCGCAGCCATGCATAGAGCGTGACGTTATGCGGCACGATGGGCGGCAGGTGCACGCCGCCGAACATCACGATGGGATAGCCGCCCGCGGATAGCATCGACCAGCCGATCAGCGGCATGGCGATCATCAACGCATAGAGGACGAGATGCGAGGCGTGCGCGCCGAGGCGCTGCCAGACGGGCAGATCGGCCGGCAGGGGCGGTACGCCGCGCGTGAGCCGCACGGCCAGGCGCAGCAGCACGAGCGCGAGCAGCGCGATGCCCAGCGGCCGGTGGAGCGCGATCAAGGTGTCATGCAGCCTCGAGACGGTCGAGACCATCCCTACGCCGACGAACAGCATCGTAACGATCAGGACTGCCATCGACCAGTGAAGCAGGCGCTGGAGTGCGCTGAAGTGTTGGCCCGGTTGTTTCATGGCTGCACGTCTCCATGCGTTTGCGTGAGGTTGGCCTCTTCACGCGTGCGTCGATTGAACGAAACGGCATACGCTGCCGAACGGGCGGCGAGCAAGGGGTCGTCCGAAGGCTTCAGGCCGTTGGGCAGGATGGTCGGATCGTAGTTCACGTCGCGGCACATGCCGTTGGCTTGCGGCTCGGCGCGCTGCAAGACCAGCGTGCCGGCGTCGATCTGCTGGCGGTCCGCGGGCCATGATAGCGTGGCGTCGTTCGTGGGGTCGCCCGGTGCGGCGACCGCGAGCACCAGATGCCAGCGTAGCGGTCCTCCGGCGAAACGCGTGGAGAAGTCGTCGGCGAGGAAGTTCGGATCGGCTCTTTCTGCCGCGGTTTGCGGTGCATAAGCCACTTCGGGCACGGTCTGCCAGCGCACGGCGTGCTGGTTGCCCGCGGCATCGGTCGCGATGAACGCGTTGACGCTGTAGAACGCCGTATTCGCGAAACTGGAGGAGGGCGGGTGCGCCTTCAGCCACTGGCGGAACGGCAGCGTTTCCGGGTTCGCCTGGAAGAAGGCGTCGAGCTTCGCGGGGTCGGGCTTGCCCGTCGCCGGGTCCGGCTTCGAGGCGACTAGCTGGCTATAGAACTGCTTCGGGGTGCGAACGACGAAGATGGGCACGGAATTCATGCCGGTGCGCCACTGCTCGCCGTCCTGCAGCTGGAACAGTAACGCCATGCTGCGCACGGGCGTGCTCGCGTCCGGCGCGCCGGGGTTGCTGCCGGGAATGGCGAAGCGTCCGATCACGGGTGTGCGTCCTGGCGCGAACACCGCTGCTCGCGAGACCTGCGCGCCGTTGCCGTTGCTTTCGAACCAGCCTTCCACGCAAAGCCCCTTGGCGTGGTTGCGCCGATAGCCCGAGTGGATGCCGTAGTTCGACTCGAACGTATTGATGATATGTGGCGCGGTGATGCGCTTCGGCGTGAGCCAGCCGGCCGTCCATGCAAATGCCGCGCCAGCGCAACCCACCACCACCGCAATGGCCGCGAGCCGGCACGGCACGCAGATCGAGGCGCGGTTCACGGGCGGGCTCCGGTGCGCATGCGCCGCAACGCATGCGAAAGCGAAATGTGTGCGAGTGTATGCATGATGGATCCAGTCGATGGTCCGAGGGTCGTTACTGGCGTCAACAACACGTCGCCGCGTTTTATTCCATGCGCGAAGCGAATTCGTGCAACCATGCCCGGGCGGTCGTGGTTACCGTGCCGAAAGCGTTGAGCAGGCGTGGTGTGCGAAGGAGAGAGCGATGCTGACTGGCGGCTGTTCATGCGGCAAGGTCCGCTACCAGATTTCGGCTGCGCCGGTCGGCAGCACGGTATGCCATTGCGCGGATTGCCGGCGTGCAACAGGTGCGCCGTTCGTCGGCTGGCTCAGCGTGCCGTGGAGTGCGTTCCGGCTCGTTGCGGGCGCAACGAAAACGCATGCGTCGAGTCCGGGTGTCGAGCGCGCGTTCTGCGCCGATTGTGGCACGCCGCTCACGTACCGGCACGCGGCGTTCGTGGGCGAGATCGACATCGCGACCGGCACGCTCGATCGTCCCGACGACGCGCCGCCCGACAATCACAGCTGGACCTCGCAAAAGCTGGCCTGGGTGCAGCTCGCGGACGGCTTGCCGCAATATCCGCGTGCGCTTCCCGGGCCGTAAGCCGGAGAAGCGCGCGCGTTTTCAGCGTGAAGCGATCAACGATGCTCGGTCACGAACTTCGTGACGAGATAGGCTTCCATCGCTTCGCTGCCGCCTTCCGAGCCGTAACCCGAGTCCTTCACGCCGCCGAACGGCGTTTCCGGCAGGGCGAGGCCGTGATGGTTGATCGACAGCATGCCGGTTTCCACGTCGTCGGAGAGAGCGGCCGAAGTCGCGCTCGAACGCGTGTAGGCATACGCGGCGAGACCGTACGGCAGACGGTTCGCTTCGACGATCGCGTCCTTGTAGCTCGAGAAACGCGAGATCGGCGCGATCGGGCCGAACGGCTCTTCGTTCATGATGCGCGCGGAAAGCGGCACGTCGGTGAGCACGGTCGGTGCGAAGAAGTAGCCTTCGCGGCCCACGCGTTCGCCGCCCGTCAGCACCTTCGCGCCCTGTTCGCGCGCGTCGGCGACGAGGCGCTCCATGGCGGCGAGGCGGCGGTCGTTCGCGAGCGGGCCCATTTGCACGCCGTCTTCGAGACCGTTGCCCACCTTGATCGCGCGCGTCGTCGCGACGAAATGCTCGACGAACTCGTCGTACGCGGCGTCTTCCACCATGAAGCGCGTGGGCGAGATGCATACCTGGCCCGCGTTGCGGAACTTGGCGCTCGCGAGCAGCTTGGCGGCGCGCGGCACGTCCGCGTCGGCGAAGACGATGGCGGGGGCGTGGCCGCCCAGTTCCATCGTGGCGCGCTTCATGTGTTCGCCGGCCTTCGAGGCGAGCAGCTTGCCCACCGGCGTCGAGCCCGTGAACGAAATTTTGCGGATCGCCGGATGCGCGATCAGGTACGACGACACTTCCGCGGGCACGCCGAACACGAGGTTCAGCACGCCTGCGGGCAGGCCCGCGTCGGTGAACACCTTCACGAGTTCGGCGCAGCTGGCCGGCGTTTCTTCCGGTCCCTTGAGCACGACGGTACAGCCCGAGGCGAGCGCGGCCGACACCTTGCGCACGGCCTGATTGAGCGGGAAGTTCCAGGGCGTGAACGCGGCGACCGGACCCACCGGCTCGCGCGTGACGATCTGGCGAACGGCGTCAGTACGCGAGGGAATCACGCGGCCATAGGTGCGGCGGCCTTCTTCGGCGAACCAGTCGATCGTGTCGCCGCCCGCGAGCGTTTCGAGCTTCGCTTCGCCGAACGGCTTGCCCTGCTCGCGCGTCATGATCGCGGCGATGTCGTCTGCGCGATCGCGCAGCAATTGCGCGGCGCGGCGCATGAGCTTGCTGCGCTCGAGCGGCGAGACCTTGCGCCATTCGCGGAAGGCGCGCTCGGCCGCGCTGGCCGCATCCGAAAGATCCTGTTCGCTTGCGAGGCTCAGGCGGCCGATTTCCGCTTCGGTCGCGGGGTCGATCACGGCAATCGTCTTCGCGCCGGCGCGCCATGCGCCGTCGATGTAGATCTGGGTGTCGGGATAGGGCTTCACGCTGGAACTCATGATGGGACGATCCTTGTCAACGGTTCAACGACAGGCGCCCGCCTGCGCGCACGGCATTGCGCGCGGCGGGCGCCGGAAAATGCGGAGCGCCCATTGTGCCACTGCTTCGCCGAGGCTGCAGGGCGTGCCATTGCGAAGGGTGCGTTGGCCCCTCTTACCCACACTTTGAGACGGAGTGCATCCGCTGCGCGAGGGCAAAAAAAACGGCGCCTGAAGGCGCCGCAACCAGAGAACAGAAAAGAAATCGTCAGACCTTCGTTCTGTGCTGGGCTTCAGCTCAGCTTCGTGACCGGCGCAACGGCCGCCGGATCGCTGATGCTCGGCCGGCCGTTCTCGATGTGTCCGGCGAAGCGCCAGGCAAACGTCGCGTCGTCGCGGCTCGTGACCGTGAGGTCGTACCAGTGATGGCTCGAGGCAAGAACCCAGACTTCGTCGATTTGCGCGCCGGCCGGCACGACTACGTTGCGCTCGTGCGCGCCATAGGCGTTGTCGGTCACGTTCAGGTGCGCGACGCTGCTGCCCGCGTTCGAGAACCTGAGGAAGAGGTTGCCGTTGGCCACGTCGTAGTGCGCCGTCACGGCAGGCGCCGGTGCGCGGCCCGACTTGCCCGGACCCGATTGCGCGGCCGTACCCGCAAAGCGGCGCAAGAAGCCGTTCGGGCCATGCACCTCGAACGCATAGACGCCGTTCGTCACGGTGAGGTCCCACGTGTCGTCGAGCGACTTGCCCGCTTCGACCGTATAGCGCCACGGGCCGTCACTGCGGTTCGTGCCGTACACGTAGAAGTGCGCGCCCTGGCGGCCCTTGTTCGCGAACGTGATCGACAGCGTGTTGTTCTGCGCTTCGGCCTTCCCGTTCACATGAAGCTCGTAGGGCAGCGCACGCGCGTAGCGCACGCCGGGCTCCTGCGCGTCGATCGGCAGCGGCGTGGCCGGCACCGTGGGCGCCGAGTTGGCCGAGCACTGCTTGTCGGCGAGCGCCATGTAGTTGCTCGTGTCGGGCAGCGTGGGCATCGTGGCGTCGGGCGTGCGGAAGTCGAAGCACGTGGTGAGGTCGCCGCACACCGCGCGGCGCCACGCTGTGATGTTGGGCTCCTGCACACCGAAACGCGCCTCGATGAAGCGGATCACCGACGTGTGGTCGAACACCTGCGAGCAGACGAAGCCACCCTTGGTCCACGGCGAGACGACCGTCATCGGCACGCGCGGTCCGAGACCATAGGGCAGGCCGTCGGCAGTGTACTTGCCGCCGCGCAGCGGGTTGACCACGTTGTGGATCTCGCCGTCCACGCTCACCGTCGACTTGCCCTGGGCGGACGTCGTGGGCGGCTGCGGCGGCACGATGTGGTCGAAGAAGCCGTCGTTCTCGTCATACATGATGAAGAGCACGGTCTTGCTCCACACATCGGGATTCGAAGTCAGCGCTTCGATGATCTGCGAAGTGTATTCGGCGCCATAGGCCGGGGTGTACTTCGGATGCTCCGAAAAGGCCGCGGGGGGCAGCAGCCATGAGACTTGCGGCAAATTGTTCTGGAGTACGTCGTTTTTCAGGTCGGCGATGGTGCGCACCGTTTGCGCGCGCTGGTAAAGCGCCGAGCCGGGTTGCGCGTTGATGAAGTTCGCGAAGTTCTGCAGGATGTTCGTGCCGTAGTTGCCGTTCAGCGGGTCGCTGCCGTTCGTGCCCTGCTGGTAGATCTGCCAGGAGATGCCGGCGGCCTGCAGGCGCTCGGGGTAGGTCGTCCACGAAAGCAATTGGTACGTGGGCGGCACGTCGCCGTCCACGAAGTCGTTGTTGTCGAGTAGCGGGCCGCCCATCGTGCCGGTCGGATCGACCATGCCGGTCATGAGATACGAGCGGTTCGGGTGCGTTGGGCCAGGCAGCGAGCAGAAGTAGTTGTCGCACACCGTGAAGGCGTCGGCCAGCGCGTAGTGGAACGGAATGTCCGCGCGAAGGTAATAACCCATCGTCATGTCGGTCTTGTACTGCGGCCACTGGTTGTACAGACCGTTGTTGATTGCGTACTGCGTCGGGTACCACGAGTGGTCGAGGTCGCCCACGCATTGCGCGCTCGTCTTGAACGTGTCGAGGTGGAACGGCAGCACGGGCTTCGTGGCGTCTTCTTTCGACGGCTGATACCACACCGGCAGGCCGCCCGGCAGCGCAATGGGCAGGCGGTCGTTATAGCCGCGTACGCCGCGCATATGGCCGAAGTAGTGGTCGAACGAACGGTTCTCCTGCATGAACACGACGATGTGCTCGACATCGCGGATCGTGCCGGTGCGCGAATTGGCCGGAATGGCCAGCGCATTGCGGATCGATTCGGGAAGAACGGTCATCGCTGCGGCGGCGGCGCCCGATTGCGCGACGGTCTGCAGGAAACGGCGACGGCTGTTTGACGTCATTGTTGCTCACCTTTCTGCTTGGGTTGGAGTGTCGTGCCCGACGGCGTACTCGCACAAGGGCACGCAGGTGCAATGCTTCAATGGCTGGATGTTGCGGGACTGCCGGATTCGTTGCCGTTGCTGGCCTGGGTCTGCGCGCTGTCTCCCGGCGCGTAGCTCAAGACCGGCGTGACCTGGTCGCTGTCGGCGGCGAGGCTGGCCTGTGCGCCTTGCACGGGGTCGCTCGCGTTGTTCGTGGCGGTTGCCGCGTTCGCGCCGTAAGCGGGTATGGCGCTCGGGTTCGCCGAAGTGTCGGTCGAGGCGTTCGCCGACGCATTCGCCGCCGTGTTCGTGTCGGTCGGCAGCGGCGATATGCGCGCGCTATTCGCCAACGGCGATTGCGATGGCGTTGCGGCGCTCTGACTTTCCGATGGATCAGCCGTCGACGAAGCTGCCGACGAGCCGTCGCCCAAGCCGCATGCATCGAGCATGATGGTTGCGAGTACAACGATCGCCGCGGTCGACAGGGTCGTCGACACGCGGTTGGTAACGCGTATTCTCATATGCGCATCCGTTCTGTGGGGATGGGTCGCGCACAGTTTCGCCGTCGATGAAGAAAGAATTGTGAAATGCACGAAAACGTTTGCACACGATGAATTTTCTTTGCAAACGTGCCGTGCGATAACCAATCGCTGCCGATCGCCAGTTAACGAAATCCTTTCACTTTCCAGAGCCGGTTTCGTGAGCGGGACGCAGCACGTCGGTCGCGCGATGCGGCATCTCGACTTGATCGATCAGGAACACTTCGCCGCGCGAGTGCTCCGCGCGCAGCGGCAGGATCGCCTGATAGGCGCTCGAGCGATACCAGGCGCGCGCGATCTCGCGGTTCGCGAATTCGATCATGATGAGGTCGCCGGAAAACTTGCCCTCGAGCCGCTCCACGCGTCCTCCGTGAATGATGAAGCGGCCGCCGAAAGGGGCGAGCGTTGCGTCGATCTTCTCCAGATATTCGACGATGGCGGGGCAAGGTTCGACGTCGCGCAGATGGGCAATGGCGTAGGCGGTCATGGCAGGTCTCGTGAGCGTGAAAGGGTGGGGCCACGCTTGCGAGAATAGGGCGCGCCGGGCAGGGAATCGATTACCTGGGAGGTAAAGACCGCGGGAGCGGCGGCCTTAGGCTGATGGCGTGCCGCGGAGTAAAATACCCACCATCCGCACTCCGGATCGAGACGCTTTCGTTTTCCGCCACCGCCGCCATGAACCCGTCACCCGAGAATAAACCCGCGCGCAAGCAGCCGCCCACGTGGCTGCTGAACACCCTCACTGCGCTCGTGGGCGTACTCACGCTCGCGCTGGGTATCGGCTGGATCGTCTACAAGTGGGTCGTCGATCTGGAGATTCCGTACTTCGCCATCCCGCTCGTGATGTGCGTGCCGGTGATCGCCGCCGTGGCGTTCCGCAACATCTGGGATTGAGGCGCGCGAGCGCCTCCCTCATCCCCCGAAATCCCGCGAATTTTCAAACGCCGAAGCGCTCCGCGCACGCCGCGCGCACGCGCTCCACAACAGCGCTCCACGCCTCGTTCATGCGCTGGCGGAACAGGCGCATCGTGCCCGGATACCACGGCGAGTCTTCGCGCTCGTGCATCCAGCGCCAGTCGAGGTCGTACTGCGGCAGCAGCACCCAGCACGGTTTGCCGAGCGACGCCGTCAGATGCGCCGTGGACGTATCCACGCAAATCACGAGATCGAGCTGCGCGATGATCGCCGCGGTATCGACGAAATCGCGCACGTCGGTGCCGAGGTGGAGCAGCGGCAGGCTCGTGGGCGGATTCTGCGCCTCGTCTTCTCCCTGACCTTTTTGCAGGCTCACGAACTGCACGCCCGGCAGGTTCCAGAGCGGGGCGAGCGCGGCCAGCGAGGGCAGCGAGCGGTGCGCGTCGTTGAAATGCTTCGGATTGCCCTTCCAGATGATGCCGATGCGCGGGCCCGGCGCGAGCGTGGCGAGGCGCGCCCTCCAGTGATCGACGAGCGCGGGCTCGGGCGTATAGATGAGCGGCGCGGGGATGGTCTCCAGCGTCGTGCCCAGGCGATGGGGCACGCTGATCGGGCTCACCCAGTAGTCGAACTGGCCGGCTGCCGCTGCGCCGGCTTCATGGCCCAGCACGGCGTCGATGCCGTCCACGCTGCGAAAGAGCCGCTGCAGGGGCGGCTGGCAGGCGAACGCGACGTGCGTCGCGCCCTGTTCCTTGAGCAGGCGCGCGTAGCGCCCGAATTGCAGCATGTCGCCGAGGCCGTCCTCCTGCCATAGCAGCAGGGATTTGCCGGCGAGCGGCTCGCCCTGCCAGCCGGGACACTGCAGCAGACGTTGCGTCGCGTGATGCACGAAGCCGGGCATGGTGTAGCGGCATTCGTAGCGCGCGAAGCCTTCTTCGAAGCGGCCCATGCTGATGAGTAGCGTGGCGAGGCGGAACTTCGCGTCGCCGTATTCCGGGTTCGCGTCGAGCGCGCGGCGGTAGCCGGCCTCGGCTTCGTCGAGCCGGCCGTATTCCTTGTGCAGGCTCGCGATATTGAAGTGCGCCTCGGCGAAATCGGGCCGCACGGCGATGGCTTCCTGGAGCACGTCGAGCGCTTCGGCGCGGCGCCCGAGCGCCATCAGCACACAGGCGAGATTGTTATAAGCCTCGACGCGGCCCGGCAGGCGGCGCAGCGTCTCGCGATACGCCGCTTCGGCCTCGGGCATCCGTTCGAGCGTATGCAGCGCGACGCCGAGGTTGTACTGCGCTTCGGCGTGATTCGGCGCGAGTGCGAGCGTCTGGCGAAAAGCCGTCTCCGCCTCGGTTACACGCTCGAGGTCGGTGAGCACGCAACCGAGGTTGTTCAGCGCATCGACGAAATTGGGGCGAATCTGCAGCGCGAGGCGCACCGCGAGTTCCGCTTCGGCGAGCTTGCCGGACGCCTTGAGCAGCGTGGCGAGATTGTTGAGCGCCTCCGGATACTGCGGGTGGATCAGCAGGGCCTGGCGAAAAGCTTCGGCGGCTTCGTCGCCGCGCGCCTTGTCCCGCAGCAGTGTGCCCAGCGCGTTGTATGCCTTCGCATGACGCGCATTCGCAGCGACGGCGCCGCAAAACGCGCTTTCGGCTTCTGCGTGGCGGCCTTGTCCCTGCAGCAGGAGGCCGAGGTTGTAGTGGGCGTCGGCGTGATCTGGGCGGTCCACGAGCACGGCGCGAAAGGCGGCTTCCGCTTCGGCGTGGCGCGTCTGGCGCTGCAGGACGACGCCCAGGTTGCTGCGTGCGTCGGCGTCGGCGGGCGTGAGGCTCAGCAGCCGTTCATAGAGCGACTGGGCCTGATCGAGGACGCCGAGCGCCGCAAAGAGTGCAGCGAGGCCGCTGTACGCCTGCGCGAAGTCGGGTTTTGCCGCGAGGCAGCGCTGCCACAACGCCTGGGCGCGCGCCGCGTCGCCCGTACCCATGGCGCTCAGGGCCGCGAGATTGAGCGCCGGCGCGAGCGCGGCGTCGTCCATTGCATCGGGTTGGCCGCCGACATGCGGTTCGAGCAACGCGAGTGCGTCGGCGAAGCGGTGCGCTTCGCAATGCGCATTGGCTTCCCGCAGGATGTCGTCGGGGGCGGGCGCGAGGGGCGTCGACATGGTCACAGTGAAAATCGTAAGAGACGGGGCGCGACGCGTGGGCGACACGGACAATGCGGCAGTGTCGAGATTACGACAGCTCGTGCTCAGTCAACGGCGCGAATTGAGCGCATCCGGTGCGCTTATTCGGGCGATAAGCGCACCTGGCCCACAAAAGCTTGCAGGTGCCTTGCAAAATGGAGCGAGCGCAGGGGTAAGCCGTAAGGGAGCGTTTGGGGCGCTTGCGCGCGCAGAAGGGGGATCGACGCCGTGGGCCGATCCCCCCGGTTGATTCGAATTCCGAACGATTTGCTATCGCGCGCGCCGAAACAGGCCGCGCGCGATGAAATGCATCAGGGCACCAATATTTGCCGCCCGACCACCTTGCCCTGCACGAGCGCTTCGAACGCCGCGTTGATTTCCGTGAGCGGCCGCGTGGAGACGGGCGAGGGCTGCATCTTGCCTTCGCGCATCAGCGTCACGAGTTCGCGCAACTCGGGCAGCGTGCCCACGTAGCTGCCCTCGATCCTCAGCGGCCGCATCGGGATGACGGGCAGCGAGAGCGTGAGGTCGCCGCCCATCAGCCCGACGATCACCACGTGGCCGCCGCGCGCGCAGGAGTCGAGCGCGAGCTTGACGGTGGGCGTCGCGCCGACGAGGTCGAGCACCGCGCGTGCGCCGCCGCCCGTTGCCGCGATAATTTGCTGTACGGCGTCGTCCGCGCGCGCATCGATTGCCGCGAGCGCGCCCGCCGCAAGCGCGGCTTCGCGCTTCGCGGGGTCCACGTCCACGACGATCGCGCCCTGTGCGCCCATCGCCTTGAGCACTTCGAGCGCCATCATGCCGAGGCCGCCCGCGCCGATCACGACCACGGGGCCTTCATGGATGCGCGCGCCGAACTTCTTCACCGCCGAATACGTCGTCACGCCCGCGCAGGCGAGCGGCGCGGCCTTGACGGGATCGAGGCCGGCGAGATCCACGAGATAGCGCGGATGCGGCACGATCACGTAATCGGCAAAGCCGCCGTCGCGCAGCACGCCAAGCGATTGCGGCTTCGCGCAGATGTTCTCTTCGCCGCGCTCGCAGGCCGCGCATGCGCCGCAGCCGATCCACGGATGCACCACTACCGACGTGCCCGCCGCGAGCGCTTCCGGTGCGCCTTGCGCGTCGGGGCCGAGCGCCGCAACCTCGCCGCAGATTTCATGACTCGGCGTGAGCGGCAGCTTGATGCCGCGGTCGGCGAGCGAGAGCTTCTTGCCGCCGCCCAGGTCGTAATAGCCCTCCCAGATGTGCAGATCGGAGTGGCACAGGCCCGCGGCCTTCACACGCAGCAATACCTCGGTGCCCTTGGGTTCGGGCACGTCGCGCTCGACCAGTTCGAGCGGCTTGCCGTGATGGATAACGCAGTAACAGCGCATTTGCATCGATGTCTCCGTGAGTGTTGTATACGGCGGCCATGCCCGGCCAGACGATTGCGGCGTCTTTGCATCATAGCCGATGCCGTCTAAATTCGTCCGATCGTTCTATTTTCTGCTGCTGCGCGCTTTGATTTGTCAGAAGGCCCGGCACATGCGTTCGGAGTAGATCGTTGCATAGCTAACTATATTGGGTTATCCTGTGTGCATGTTCGATCATTGCCTTTACTTCAACACCACGGCGCTCGCGCGGCGCCTCGAGCGCGAATGGGCGCAAGCCTTCGAGTGCTTCGAGCTCACGCCGCCGCAGGGTTTCATGCTGCGCGCCGTGCTGGAGCGTCCCGGTTTGCCGCAGCGCGAACTGGCCGATCTGCTCTCCATCGCGCGCCCCACGGCCACGCGCGTGCTCGACGGCTTGGAGGCGCGCGGCTACGTTGAGCGCCAGCGCACGGATGGCGACGGCCGCGAAGTGGCGATCGTGCCCACGGCCCAGGCCATCGCGATTCGCGAAGCGCTCAATGCGGCGAGCGCGACGGTCGCGAGCCGCCTGAAGCGCACGCTCGGCGGGGAGGCGTTCGTGGATACGGTGTCGCGTCTGCGCACGGCGCGGGCCACGTTGGACTGATGTCGGGCTGCAAACGTGCGGCACGCGTCATGCGCCGCCACGCTTCATTCAAAAGGGCATTAAAGAGTAGGGAGTGGCATCATGCGGCGCATTGGCGCTTTCTGTATTTCAACCTGGCTTGCGGCCGCGGTTCTTTTTCTCGGCCGCCATTCGGTGCCGTTGATGGCGCTCAGCGGTGTGATCGTATTCGCCGGCTTCGATCTTTTTCGTCCGGATTCGGGCGACCGGTAAAGCCGTGCTGCGAGCGCCCCGCATGATGCGCGGCGCTCGCGGTCCTTCACATTTACATCTCTTCGGCCCACGACATGTTCTCTCGCGCGAGCAGCGCCGACGATGCCGCCGGCCCGAACGTGCCCGCCGTGTAAGTGCGCGGGCGGTCGTTCAGCTCCTTCCAGCCGTCGAGAATCGGCTCGACCCACGTCCATGCGGCTTCCAGTTCGTCGCGACGCATGAAGTGCGTGAGGCGGCCGCGAATCACGTCGATCAGCAAGCGCTCGTAGGCTTCTGCGCGGCGCTCGGGGATGGCCTGCTGCAGGTCGAGATTCAGGCTCACGGGCAGCATGTTCATGCCGCTGCCCGGCTCCTTCGCGAGCATCTGCAGCTGGATCGACTCCTCCGGCTGCAGCTGGATCACGAGGCGGTTGCCGTAATTGCGCGGGCCGCTCGGGAAGATGGAGAACGGCAGGTCCGCGAATTCGATCACGATTTCCGACTGGCGCTTCTGCATGCGCTTGCCCGTGCGCAGGAAAAACGGCACGTTGGCCCAGCGCCAGTTGTTGATGTGCGCGCGCAGCGCGACGAACGTTTCCGCCTTGCTGTCGGCCGGCACGTTGTCTTCCTGCAGATAACCCTTCACCGGCTGGCCGTCCACGGCGCCTGCCGCGTACTGGCCGCGCACGGTGTCGCGTGCGATATCGGCGAGCGACATGGGGCGCAACGAGCGCAGCACCTTGAGCTTTTCGTCGCGCACGGCGTCCGGGTCGAGCGAGACGGGCGGTTCCATCGCCACGATGCACAGCAGTTGCAGCAGGTGGTTCTGCACCATGTCGCGCAGCGCGCCGGTGTGATCGTAGAAGCCCGCGCGGCTGCCCACGCCCACCGTTTCCGCAACCGTGATCTGCACGCTGCGGATATACGGCGCCTGCCATAGCGGCCCGAAGATCGGGTTGCCGAAGCGCAGCACCATCAGGTTCTGCACCGTTTCCTTGCCCAGATAGTGGTCGATCCGGTAGATCTGCGATTCGGAGAAGTGCCGGCCCACCGATTCGTTGATCTCCTGCGCCGAGGCGAGATCGTGGCCGAGCGGCTTTTCGAGCACCACACGCGAGCTGCCGTCGATCAGGCCGCCCGCCGTGAGGTTGTCGCAAATCGTCGTGAACAGTTCCGGCGAAGTCGAGAGATAGAACACGCGCAGGGCATGCTCGCGCGACGCCGCCTTCAGGTTCGCGTAATTGACGGGGTCGTTCACGTCGATGATCACGTACTGGAACAGGTTCAGATAGCGGTCCCACGCTTGCGCATCGAACGCTTTCGCGTCGATGAACGGACGCGACTGCTCTTCCATGAACTTGCGATAGTCGTCGATCGTCCAGTTCTTGCGGCCCACGGCGATGATGCGCGTTTCCGGCGGCAGGTTGCCGTGCAGGTGCGCCATGTAGAGCGCGGGCAGCAGTTTGCGCGCGGCCAGGTCGCCTCCGCCGCCGAAAATGATCATGTCGACGGGCTGTTCGGGCAAGGCTTGGGCAGGCTGATTCGTCATGGCAGGTCGGAGGTGACGCGCGCTCGGGCAACGTTGTTGAGCACGACCGCTAGCGCGCGGTTACAGAACCCGCACCCGGCGCAAGAGCGGGGTGCGGCGAAAACGCTAATGGTGCATGGTTTCGCGCGAGTTTGCACGCATGGCGCGAACGAGCCGTCGCGCGAGACGCCTGTCGTCGATAAACCGACCGGCCGTTCATGCATCCATCGCCCGGCAGCGAGCCGATCCTTACCCGAGCCCCGGCACCGCCACGCCGAAGGTCGTGAGCACCAGCACGACATTGAGCGAGAGCACCGCGGCCGCGCCCGCCACGGCTGCCGCAGCCGTGAGCGCGCGGTTGCGATGGGACCCCATCACGTCGCCGCGACCCGTGAACCAGACGAGCGCGGCCATCGGGAACGGCAAGGCGAGGCTCAGCACGACCTGGCTCATGACGAGCGCGTCGGTGGCGTTCACGCCCAGCGCCACCACGACGAAACTCGGCACCATCGTCACCGCGCGGCGCAGCCACAGCGGAATGCGAAAGTTCACGAAGCCTTGCATGATCATCTGCCCCGCAAGCGTGCCGACCACCGAGCTCGAAATGCCCGAGGCGATCAGCGAAACGAGGAAGATGCTGGCGGCCGCCGCGCCCAGCAGCGGCGCGAGCGTGCGGTAGGCGGTCTCGATTTCGGCGACATCCGCGTAGCCCTGGTGGAACGCGCCGGAGGCCATCACCACCATCGCCATGTTGATGAGCCCGGCCACCGAAAGCGCGACCACGACCTCGACGTTAGAAAACTTCACGAGGCGCTTGCGCTCGGCGTCGTTGCGCGCAAGCACGCGCGCCTGGGTGAGCCCCGAATGCAGAAAGAGCGCATGCGGCATGACCGTGGCGCCGATGATGCCCACCGCGATCGTCACGGCTTGCGCGTCGGGCAGGCGTGGCGTAGCGAGGTGGCGCAGCAGGGTCTGCCACTCGATCGGCGTAATGAAAAGCTCCAGAACATAGCAGATGCCGATCACGCCCACGAGCGCGCCGATCAGCAATTCGAGCGGCCGGAAGCCCGCGCGCTGGAGAAACAGCAGCGCATAGGTCACGACAGCCGTGACTGCCATGCCCGCGAGCAGCGGCAGACGAAAGAGCAGCGCAAGGCCGATCGCGCCGCCGAGGAATTCGGCGAGATCGGTGGCCATGGCCGCGATCTCGCTCACGCCCCACATGAGCCACACGAGCGGCGCGGGCAGGCTGTCGCGGCACAGCTCGGCGAGATTGCGTCCCGTGGCGATGCCGAGCTTCGCGGAAAGCCCCTGAAACAGCATGGCGATGACGTTGGCGAGCAGCACGACCCAGAGTAGCGCGTAGCCGTAGCGCGCACCGGCCTGGATGTTGGTCGCGATATTGCCGGGGTCGATATACGCCACCGAGATGACCACGGCCGGACCCGCAAGCGGCAGCAGAAGGGCGACGCCGCGGCGGCGTCCTTCGAGCGCTTCGCGTACCGCGGCGGCCGTGTTGCGTGTGAGGCCGTCGGGGGCGCGCGGCACCTCGTCATCGCGGGCGCGATGATCCATGCAACTTCTCGCGCGGGCCGGGGTCAGAAGCCGCAGCCCATCGCTCTGTGGCACGCATCGAGCAGGTGTGAATACGTTGAAAGTGCGTCATCGGAATCGGGCCCTCACGCGTTAAGCAGGCAATCCGCACGCCTGTCTTGGCGCTATCTCAGCACAAACCGGCGCGCCGCGCCTTCGCTGCTCTCTTTCCCTTACGAAATGCCTGAATTCCCGATCTTTTCGTTTACACCGGTCCGTATGAAGAAACCGTTCGCGACTGCGCTGCTGATAAGCGGCCTCGCATGGGGCGCGCTCGCCCACGCCGACGACAAGGTCATCGTGCTCGACTCGGGCGAGGCGAAGCTCTCGCTCATCGACCAGGCAAGCCGCACCGTGGTCGGCACCGAGCCCACGGGCAAGGAACCGCACCACCTGATGATCACGCCCGACGGCAAGTCGCTCATCGTCGCCGATTCGGTGTCGAACGACCTGCTGTTCCTCGATCCGCATACGGGTCAGGTGCAAAGCCGCCTGGAAGGGATCGAAGACCCGTACCAGCTCGGCTTTTCGCCCGACCGTAAATGGTTCGTGACCGCGGGCCTGCGACTCGACCGCGTGGACGTCTATCACTACGACGGCAAGAACCTCACGATCGCCAAGCGCATTCCGCTCGGGAAAACGCCGAGCCACATCACGTTCGCCTCAGACAACAAAACGGCATTCGTTACGCTGCAGGACACGGGCGAAGTGGCCGCCATCGACCTGCCGACGCAAACGGTGCTCTGGAAGCTGCAAGTGGGTAACACGCCCGCGGGTCTGTGGATGACGCCGGGCGACAAGTACCTGCTCGTGGGCATGACGGGTGAGGACAACGTGGCCGTGGTGGACTGGCACAACCGCACGGTCGTGAAAAAGATCCAGACCGGCCGCGGGGCGCATAACTTCCGCAATCTGGACGATGGCAAACATATTGCCGTGTCGAATCGCGTCGAGAGCACGATCAGCATTCTCGACTACACGACGCTCACGAAAGTCGCCGACATCACGGGCCTGCGCCCCGGTCCCGACGACATGGAACTTTCGGCGGACAAGCGTTACCTATGGGTGACGTTCCGTTTCGCGAAGCACGTGGGCATCATCGACCTGAACACGCGCAAGCTGATCGACACGATCGCGGTGGGCCGCTCGCCGCATGGCATCTACTTCGCGAACAGCGCGCCGGTGTACGCGCCGAACCCGGACTGACTGAGGAGTCTCGATGCTCGATACGCTGATTTCGCAGGCCGACAACCTCGTTTCGTGGCTGCAGACGCTCGTCTACGTGGACGTGGTGCAGCCGGTCTTCTACAAGGTCGGCCTGATGGGCTACGACGAGGACACGTATGACGCGCTCTACTGGGTGATCGTCGGCGTGCTGCAGATCTGCGCCTCGTATGTGCTGCTGCGCCCGCTCGAAGCGCTGCGGCCCGCGGAAGACTGGGGCGATCGCCGGGCGCTGCGCGCCGACGTCTGGTACACGTGGATCGCGAAACTCGGCATTCTGAACATCGCGTTCTTCTTTCTGCTCACGCCCGTGTTCAATCACTGGCAGAGCCTGATGGCGATCCACAACATACCGAACATCGAAGTGGATAGCCTCTGGCCCGGCGTGACCGACAAGCCGATCGTGTCGTTCCTCATCTATCTCGTCGTGCTCGATTTCGCGGGCTACTGGTATCACCGGTGGCAGCATCGCTTCGGCGTGTGGTGGGAACTGCACGCCGTGCATCACAGCCAGCAGCAGATGTCGCTGTGGTGCGACGATCGCAATCACTTCCTCGACGATATCGTGCAGGCCGCGTTCTTTGCGGGCATCTCGCTCCTTATCGGCGTGCCGCCCGCGCAGTTCGTCGTGCTCGTGGCCGTGAGCAACTTCATGCAGAGCGTGCAGCACGTGAACGCGCGGCTCGACTTCGGCTGGCTGCTCGAGCGCATCGTCGTGAGCCCGGCGTTTCATCGCCGCCATCATGCGATCGGCTATGGCCACGAGGGCACGCGCTACGGCTGCAACTTCGGCGTGCTGTTTCCGTGGTGGGACGTGATGTTCCGCACGGCGTCGTGGAACAAGGAGCATGAGCCCACCGGCATTCGCGAGCAGTTGCCCGCGCCGTACGGCCGGGGCGCGAACTATGGCGAAGGGCTGCTCGCGCAGCAGTGGTTCGCGCTCGTGCGCATCGCGCGGCGCCTCGCGGGCAAGGGGTATCCGATGGGGGACGCGGCGCGCTGAGCGTTGCGGTGTTCGTTGCGGTTCCTCGTGCGAGGCGGTCTTCGGGCCGCCTCGTTTCGTTTCAGGATGACGTATCGGCATGCTGTTTCGGGATACCACCGGCGCGCCGGATGCGATAATCGCGCATTCGTCCACCACACATGCATGATGCGCGCGTCAAAAGCGCAGTCGGAGAACATCTTGAGCCGTATCGACAATCCGCAGCACGACCAGGAAGTCGGCGTGGCCGACGCCACCCAGGACACGACCCGCATCGACGACACGCGCATCGGCGCCGTGCGCCCGCTCATCTCGCCCGCGCTGCTGCTCGACGAGCTGCCGGTGCCTCAGGAGACGCAAACGCTCGTCGAAACGAGCCGCAGCGAGATCGCGGAAGTGCTCGCGCAGCGCGACGACCGGCTCGTGGTGGTGGTGGGCCCGTGCTCGATCCACGACCACGACCAGGCGATCGAATACGCGAAGCTGCTCAAGGCGAAGGCCGATACGCTCGAGGACGACCTGCTGATCGTCATGCGCGTGTACTTCGAGAAGCCGCGCACCACGGTGGGCTGGAAGGGCTATATCAACGACCCGCGTCTGGACGGCAGCTTCCGCATCAACGAGGGCCTGCGCGCCGCGCGCCAGTTGCTGCTCGACATCAACGCGCTCGGCCTGCCCACGGCCACGGAATTCCTCGATCTGCTGAGCCCGCAATTCATTGCCGACCTCGTGGCGTGGGGCGCGATCGGCGCGCGCACGACCGAAAGCCAGAGCCACCGGCAGCTCGCCTCGGGCCTCTCGTGCCCGATCGGCTTCAAGAACGGCACCGACGGCGGCGTGCAGGTCGCCGCCGACGCCATCGTCGCGGCGCGCGCGAGCCATGCGTTCATGGGCATGACGAAGATGGGCATGGCCGCAATCTTCGAAACGCGCGGCAACGACGACTGCCACGTGATCCTGCGCGGCGGCAAGAGCGGGCCGAACTACGACGCGGCTTCCGTGGCGGCGTGCTGCGCGGCGCTCGCGAAGGCGGGGCTGCGCGAGCAGGTCATGATCGACTGCTCGCACGCGAACTCGAACAAGGCGCATCAGCGCCAGATCGACGTGGCGCGCGATATCGGCGAGCAGTTGGTGGGCGGCGACAAGCGCATTGTCGGCGTGATGATCGAGAGCCATCTCGAAGAGGGGCGCCAGGACCAGAAGCCGGGCGTTCCGCTCAAGCACGGCGTGTCGATCACCGATGCGTGCATCAGCTGGGCGCAGACGGCGCCGGTGCTCGATGGGCTGGCGCAGGCGGTGCGGGAGCGGCGCAAGGCGGCCTGAGGGCGTTATCGCCCCTTGCGCGAGCCTTTCTTCGCAGACGTTGTTCGCGGCGCCTCCTTGACCGGCGCCGCCACTCCCACACTCGCATTCAGCTGCTCGAGCCACGAAAGCGCATCGGCATAGGCGAGAAATTGCTGCAGATAGCCCGGCGACACTTCTCGCATCAGCGAGAGCGCGCGATGCACGAGGCTGCTCGAATTGAGCGGCCCCGCGTTTCTGGGCACCTGGTCCAGCGACTGCCGCAACTGCTTTTCGGAGCGCACGCGCAGCCACGTTTGCCGGAAGTATTCGACCAGTTCCGGGTCCGGCTCGTGCCGCACGCGCGTCGCCGGTTGAGCGGGTTCCGCACGCGTGAGCGAATCGACGAGGCGGCCCAGCTCGCTTCTCGGCGCATCGCCGTCGAACTGGTGCGTGATTTTCGATGTCTCGCGCGCGAGGTCGTCTGAAAAGGCTTTAAGTAGTTGTGCGAGTCGCGCGTCGAGGAGCCGGCGCGCTTCACCCGCGTGTGCGGCGGCGCGGCGTTCCAGCGCCTCGATGAAGTGAAAGCGCACCGGGTCGAGCTGATCCGCCCCGCGTGCGCGCCAGGCGTCGAGCAGCGCGCGGGCGGCGGGCGCAGCGGTTCGTTCGACCTCCAGGCCCGCATCATTGAGCATGCTTGCCCTCGCCGACGGTCGGCCGCGGCACCGGCGCAATCTCCACGCGGCGGTTCTTCGCGCGGCCGGCTTCATCCGTGTTGGCGCTCACCGGCTGCTCGGAGCCGAACGCAGCCGCGAACACCGACGACGCGGGAACGCCCGCGTCGATGAACGAGCGCGTGACCGTCAACGCGCGTTCGGCCGAAAGCTCCCAGTTGTCGGCGAAGCGGCGGTTGCCTGCGTGCACCTGCTGGTCGTCGGCGAATCCGCTCACCATCAGGATTTCGTCGCGGCTCTTCAGATACGCCGTGAGCGGCCCGGCGAGGCTCTTGAGCAGATCGTGGCCTTGCGGCGTCAACTGGTCCGAGTTCAGCGCGAACAGCACGCTGCCGCTAATGCCGATGCGTCCGTTCACGAGCGTCACGCGCCCCGCCGCGAGCGGGCCCGCGAGCGCCTCTTCGAGCGTCTTGCGGCGCTCGGTTTCGGCCTTGCGCTGTTTCACCTCGTTCGCGAGCCGGCTCGACAGTTCGAGCTGCATGCCGACCACACCGACGAGGATCAGCAGGAACGCGCCCAGCAGCACCGACATCAGGTCGGCGAACGCGGGCCAGACCGGCGCAGCGGGGGCCGCGCCGCCGTCGATTTCGTCGTTCATGCCGCGTCCGCTCCGGCTGCGGCGCGCTGGCTCGCGAGCTGCTGCAGGTTCTCGACGATCTGCTTCTGCGACAGCATGCTCAGGTCGATGACCTCACGCGCTTGCGCCACATAGTAGGCGAGCTGGTCGTCGCTGCGCGCGAGCGATTTGTCGAGCGCCGCCTCGATGCGCTCCAGATGCGCCACGAGCTTGTCGTTCGATTCGCCGAACACGCTCACGGCCGCGCCGAACGCATCGCCGAGGCTCGCCACTTCCACGGCGCTGCCGCTGACCTGCGCGGCGATCGCGCCGAGCTTGCCGCTCCCGGCTTCGACGCTCGCGCTGAACTGGCCACCCACGCGCTCGAGCAGATCCGACGACGTGGAGACGAGCGCGTCGATCGCCGAGCGCTGCTCGGTGGAGGCGCGGTTCACGGCGTCGAGCAGCGTTTCGAGCGTGGCGAGCAGGCGGTTGCGTTCGTCGAGCATCGCGGTGTCGCGGACCATGCTGTCCGACAGTTTCTGGCGTAGCTCGGCGATGACTTCGGCTGCCGCCTGCGGCGCGGCCGATGCGGCCTGCACGAGGCTGCCGATTTCGGCGATCGTGCTGGCGTTATGGGCCTGCGATTGCGTGGTGATGTCGCTGGCGGCCTGGGCGAGCGTTGCGCAGATTTCCTGCTGGCGCTGCGCGGTGGCCGCGCTCGTGGCTTCCCATTGCGTGCGCAATGCAGCCGACATTGCGGCAAGCGACGCGCTCCATGCTTCAAGGCGTTGCTCGTCGCGCGAGGAGATTTCCGCGTGCAGATTCGCTGCGGCCTTCGGCGCGTCGGCGGCGGCATCGACGAGACGATCGATCTCGGCAATCGTCTTGCTCGCCTGCTGCTGCGATTGCGTAGCGATTTCGTTCGCGGTCTGTGCGAGCGTGGCGCAGATTTCCTGCTGACGTTGCGCGGTGGCGGCGCTCGTCGCTTCCCACTCCGCGCGCAACGTGGCGGCCATCGCCGCGAGCGATGCGGTCCATGTTGCGATGCGCTGATCGTCGCGCGCGGAAATTTCCGCGTGCAGGTTTGCTGCGGCCTTCGGCGCTTGCGAGGCGGCATCGACCAAACGATCGATTTCGGCGATCGTCTTGCTGGCGTGCTGCTGCGCTTGCGCGGCGATGTCGTTCGCGGTTTGCGCGAGCGTCGCGCAGATTTCCTGCTGACGCTGCGCCGAAACCGCGCTGGTCGCTTCCCACTCCGTGCGCAAGGTGGCGGCCATCGCCGCGAGCGCTTCGGCCCAGCTTGCGAGCCGCGCTTCGTCGCGCGCGCCGAGCTTCGTCTGCAGGTCCGCATGGGATGCATCGACCGCGCGCAGCAGCGACGCCGAATGCTGCTCGAACGCCGCCGCTGCCGTCGCGAGCGCCTGCTGGTTGCCTGCGGCGAGCTTCTCGCCGGCGCGTTCTTGCTGTTCGAGCGCCGCCTGCCATGCCTGCGACATCGTTCCGGACGCACTTTCGAAGCGCGTCGACACGCCATCGAGCAGGCCCGAGGCGCGTTGCTCGAAGCTTGCGTTGAAGCGCTCCAGCGCGCCGCCCAGGTCGGCGGCAAGCGCCTCGTTGGTCTCGCGGTGCTGCGCGAGCGCGCGGTTCCAGATCTCGGCCACGTTCGCCGTCGACGCCTCGAAGCCGCGCGCGAGCCCTTCGAGCTGTTGCTGCACGGCCTGCGTGAGCGCGCCCTGCATCGACGCCGATTCGCGCGCGAGGCCCGCCATAGTCGCTTCGACGACGGGCTGCAGCGCCGCACCCGCGGCGCGTGCGCTTTCGGCGGCGCTCGACTTGAGCGACTGGCCCACGGAAGCGGCGAGGCGGCTCCAGGCGGCTTCGGCGTTCGCGGCGAAGGCCTGTTGGGTCGCGATCTGCTGTTCGTGTTGCGCGGCGCCCTGGTGTTCGATCAGCGTCATCAGCGCGCCCAGCTTGTCGACCAGCGCTGGCATGGCGTCGGCCTGGCGCTGCAGCAGCTTGAACGAGGCTTCGCGCTGATGGGCCGGCGAGAAGGCGCGCAGCGTCGTCGCGATCTTCACGTCGAGCTGTTGCGCGGCTTCGATGCGGTCACGGCGGCAAAGCGCGGAGAGCAGGCCGAGCATGGCGGAGGTGGCCACACCGGCGATCGAGGTGCCGAACGCGAAGCCGAGGCCGTTCACAGGTGCGGCGAGCGAGGCGCGGATGGCGTCGAGGTCGGTGGCGCTTTCCAGCGCCGCGCCCGTGCCCTTGAGCGTGACGACCATGCCGAGCAGCGTGCCGAGCATGCCGAGCAGCACGAGCAGGCCCGTGAGGTAGGGCGCGAGCGCCGGGCCCGGGAGGGCCACGCGCTCGCCTTCGATACGCGCGCGCACGGCGTTGCGCAGGCCCGGATGCAGCGTGTCGAGCCAGCCCGCGAGGCGCGCGGGCGGCGTGTTCAGTTGCGCGATGGCCTGGGCGAGCGTGGTCGTGGCCTGGTGGAAGCGATAAAGCTCCCAGGCGCCCGTGACATAGCATGCGCCGATCAGCAGCGTGACGGCGCTCGCAAGCGGGTTCGTGACCGCGTAGCCGGCGCCGATCCAGCACACGGCAGCGAGACCGACGACGAAGACAACAGGTTCAATGCGAAAACGGGACATAGCTCGGGACATAGCGTTTGGGTTAGCTGGTGCGAAGGGCGGCAAGCAGCCCCTCCACCGGTTGAAACCGAATCTCAAGTTCGGCGAGCAACACGCTCTGCATATCTTTGCGAAAGCCGGCGAGCCAGGCGTGAGGCGCGCCGCTTTCTCCGGCGGATTCCAACGCGGCCGCTGCGCGCTGCCGCTCGAAATGCGCGCCGAGCAGCGCGGGCACGCCGGCAAGCAGGCTGCGCTCGCGCGCGCCGAGTGCCTGTTCCATCACGGCGTCCACCGTCGCGAGGCGCGCGAGCGCAGGCGCACGGGCGGCCAGCGTGGCGCGCAGACGGGCGCGCAGCGTGGCGATGTCAGTCTCCATCGCCTGCTGCAGCGCGAGGTAGCGCTGGCGGAAATCCGCGAAATCGGCTTCCACATCGGCAGGCTGGCTGGCGGCCTGCGTGCGTCGTCCGTCGCGCCGCGCAGGCGCGCCTTCGCCCACGATGGCCCTTCTCAGCGTCGCGCGCACGCGCTCGCTCTGGCTTTGTTCGGCAGTGGCGCCCACACGCGTGGCTGGCTCGCCGCCCGGCGTCTGGACGCTCAGCGCCGTCGAAAGCGCGATCGCGTCCGTCCAGCCGAGCCACTGGCTCAGATGGTCCGAGATCGATTGCCGGGATTCGGGCACTTCGGCGTCGCCGAAGCGGGCAAGTAAGCGAACGAGCGTCGGGCCGCTCAACGCGAGGCGCTGCGGGGCTAGCACTTTTCCACCTGGGCAAAAAACCCGCTAGTTTACACGCCCGCGAGGGGGCGGCCGGCATCGGCCGTCTGCCGGGCGTCTGAATGTGATGGCGCAGCGGGCCGTGAAAGCGCGGCGCCCGCGGGCGCGAGGCCGCGCCACACGGGGGCTTCAGGCGCCTGAGCGGTTCAGGCCTTGGCGCTCTCGGCCAGGATCTGCTGGATCGCCTGCTCGAAGGTTTCGACGGGCTGGCCGCCGCTGACCAGATACTGCTGGTTGAAGACGATCGCCGGCACGGACTGGACACCGGCCGCCTGGTATTCGTGCTCTTCTGCATGCACCTCGTCGGCATACTGGCCGCTTTCCAGGACCGCACGCGCTTTATCTGCGTCGAGCCCCACGGACTGCGCCGCCGCGACGAGCACCGCGTGGTCGCTCGTGTCCTTGCCCTCGCCGTGATACGCGCGCAGCAGCGCGAGCTTGAGCGGCAGCTGCTTGCCTTCGATGCCGGCCCAGTGCAGCAGACGATGCGCGTCGAAGGTGTTGTAGATGCGCTCGCGCGGCCCGAACGTGAAGCCGACGCTCGCGCCGCGCTCGCGGATCATGTCCTGCGTCTCGGCGATCTGCTCGGGCGTTCGGCCGTACTTCTTGCCGAGATACTCGAGCACGGATTCGCCGCCCGGGCCCATCTGCGGATTCAGTTCGAAGGGGTGCACGACGATCTGTGCATCGACGGTGTCGCGCAGCCGTTCGAGCGCGAGGTTCAGCGAAGAGAGGCCGATTGCGCACCACGGGCACGCGATGTCGGAGACGAAATCGATTCTGAGCGGTTGTTTCATGGCTTTCCTGATCCGGTTGAACGCCGGGCAACTGAGGCGCGGTGCAGCGGGGGTGCGCAAGCAGCGTGCGCACCCGGCGCGGATGATTCGTCAGTTCATTCGTCCATCATACGGGCTTTGACCTTCTTGCCCTTGACCTTGCCCGCGTTGAGCTTGCGCAGCGCGTCGCGCGCGATGCTGCGCTCCACGGCCACGTAGGTCGAAAAGTCTGTCACGTTGATCTTGCCGATCTGCGAGCCGCTGAAGCCGGCTTCGCCGGTGAGCGCGCCCAGCACGTCGCCGGGGCGGATCTTCTCCTTGCGGCCGCCAAGGATCTGCAGCGTTTCCATCGGCGGCAACAGCGGCTCGTTGCTGGCGGGCTTCAGTTCTGCGAGCGGGCTCCACTCGACTTCGCGCTTGAGCGCCTGCTCGATGCCGCCCACGCGGCCCATCTCGTCCATGCTCGCGAGGCTGAGCGCCCAGCCGTCCTGGTCGGCGCGGCCCGTGCGGCCGATACGGTGCACGTACACCTCCGGGTCGGGCGTGACGTCCACGTTGATCACGGCTTCCAGCTGCGCGATGTCGAGGCCGCGCGCGGCCACGTCGGTTGCCACGAGCACCGAGCAGCTGCGATTGGCGAACTGGATCAGCACCTGGTCGCGCTCGCGCTGGTCGAGCTCGCCATGCAGCGCGAGCGCGTGAAAGCCCTGCGCGCGCAGCACGTCGAGCAGGTCGCGGCATTGCTGCTTGGTGTTGCAGAACGCGAGCGTGCTCACGGGGCGGTAGTGGTTGAGCAGCATGCCCACGGCGTGCAGACGCTCGTCTTCCGTGACTTCATAGAAGCGCTGGCGGATCTTGCTGTCGTCGTGGTGCTCTTCGAGCTTGACTTCCTTCGGGTTCCGAAGGAATTGCTGGCTCAGCTTCGTAATGCCTTCGGGGTAGGTCGCCGAGAAGAGCAGCGTCTGGCGCTCCTTGGGGCATTGGCGCGCCACGGTGGCGATGTCGTCGAAAAAGCCCATGTCGAGCATGCGGTCGGCTTCGTCGAGCACGAGCGTATTGAGCGCGCCGAGCGCGAGGTTGCCGCGCTCCAGGTGATCCATGATGCGGCCCGGCGTGCCCACGACGATATGCGCGCCGTGTTCGAGGCTCGCCGCCTGCGGGCGCATGGGCGTGCCGCCGCACAGCGTCAGCACCTTGATGTTCTCTTCCGCGCGCGCGAGGCGGCGGATTTCCTGCGTGACCTGGTCGGCCAGTTCGCGCGTGGGGCAGAGGATCATGGCCTGCACATCCTGACGGCGCGGGTCGAGGCGCGAGAGCAGCGCGAGCGAGAACGCCGCCGTTTTGCCGCTGCCGGTCTTGGCCTGGGCGATCAGGTCGTGGCCTGCGAAGGCGATGGGCAGGCTCGCGGCCTGGATCGGCGTCATGTCGACGTAGCCGAGGCGCGTGAGGTTCTCGAGCGTGGCGGGTGCGAGCGGCAACTCGCTGAAGGGCTGGGCTTGCGTAGGAGTGGCTTTGTTTGTCATGACGGGGTCTCGCGCCGGACGGGTGAGGGCGACGCGGCCGTTCGGTAGAAGTGGCGTCGATGCGGGTGGTGCGCGCGCGGTGCGCGCGCGTTCCGGGATTTTAACGGATGCGCGCGCTCGCGCCCGCGCGCGTGCCGCGCGAGGGGCGCCCACGAGCGCCTCAAAGGACGCCGAAAATCATCGGTTTGATAATCGCGATTTCGCGCAATAATAATCGCTGTATATAGCAATAATGCACGCGCGCGATAAGACTATGATCGTGCTCATAAAGTTTCATCGGCCGCGAAGATTTTAATCTCGCGAAATCGCCTGGAATTAATCCACTTTTCACAATAATCGAATCTCCGCGCTGAAGCGGGCGTCGCGTCCTTGCCACACGGCCTATTCCGGCCGATCTGCGCATTACTCCGTATTTCCCATTCGCCACAATGACTTACGGATTATTATTCCGATATTTCCAGATTTAGCAAATAACTGTTACAGCGTTTGCCAAGACGATTTAAAGCCTTTGACACGTAGACTTCGCCCGGGATTGCCGGTGTGGCTCCAATACCCGGAGCCGCGTCAGCGCGGTCTGAATGTCATAAGGAAAGTCATGAAGAATACTTTGATTATCGCGGGCGTCCTCGGCGCATTCGCAGCCTCCGCTCACGCACAAAGCAGCGTTACTCTCTACGGCGCACTGGATGCGGGTATCGTCTACGCGAACAATGCAGGCGGCCACGCCGCATGGAACCAGGGTAGCGGCACCGTCGGCGACACGTACTTCGGCCTGAAGGGCAGCGAAGACCTGGGCGGCGGTCTGCATGCGATCTTCACGTTGGAAAACGGCTTCAACCTGAACAACGGCAAGGACACCGAGAGCGGCACGATGTTCAACCGCCAGGCGTTCGTCGGTTTGCAGAGCGACCGCTTCGGTACGCTGACGCTCGGCCGCCAGTATGACTCGATGGTCGACTACCTGGCACCGCTCTCGGCAACCGGCAGCGGCTACGGCAACAACCTCGCGGCTCACCCGTTCGACAACGACAACCTCGACCACTCGTTCTCGATCAAGAACTCGGTCAAGTACCAGAGCGTCAACTACCAGGGCTTCAAGTTCGGCGGCCTGTATGGCTTCAGCAACGACGCCGGCCAGTTCGCGAACAACCGCGCATGGAGCGCAGGCGCATCGTACGGCAACGGCCCGCTGAACTTCTCGGCTGCCTACCTGCAGATCAACAACACGCGCACCGGTAACACGAACGGCGCGAGCTCGGCATCGAACGGCAACAACTTCAACCTGTCGGCTCAAACGCAACGCACGTTCGGCGCAGGCGCGAACTACAACTACGGCCCGGCAACGGTTGGCTTCGTGTGGACGCACACGCAGTACCAGAACCTGATCGCCGGCGGTCAGGGCGGCACGACGTTCTCGATCCCCACGGGCACGAACCTGCACCTCGACAACTTCGAGTTGAACGGCGCCTATGCACTCACGCCGGCTCTCGCCCTGAACGCGTCGTACACGTTCACGGACGGCAAGGTCACGGGTTCGAACGGTTCGGGCGATCCGAAGTGGCACACCGTTTCGCTGACGGCTGACTACTCGCTGTCGAAGCGCACCGACGTCTACGCCGGCGCCGTGTATCAGCACGCTTCGGGCGAACTCGGCGACGCTGGCGCGAACGTTGCGATGATCAACACGCTGTCGCCGTCGACCTCGCAGAACCAGGTCGCCGCAACGGTGGGTCTGCGTCACCGCTTCTAAGCATCGTTGGCTCGCTCCCTCGCGGAGTGACGCAGCGCGGGCACCCGATCGGCCGGTCGGGTCCCGCGCTGCACGCGGGCAAGCTACCCAAGGCCCGCGGTTTCATCCGCTTTCTACCTGAAGCACGACCGGTTCGCGGTGCGTGACGCGCTCATGAGGCGCATCACGGCTGCGAACCGGTTTTCTTTTGTGGCTCAGGATTTCGCAGCCGCAGCCGCCGGTGCTGCGCTCACAGTTGCGGCGACGTCATTCGACACGTCTTCCGACGCCCCACGCACCCGCGAAACCCACAACACCGCCACGCACGTGAGCGCTGCGGCGATCCAGCCGTTCTGCCCGAAGCCGATGATCGCGCCGTGCGCGCCATTCGTGAGCCACTGGCCGCCCAGCCACGCGCCGATGCCGGTGCCGAGCGCCTGCACCGCGCTGTTGGCGCTCAGGAAGGCGCCGCGCCGCGCGGGCTCGGGAATCGTCGTGAGCAATGCCTGCATCGGCACCATGCGGCCCGACATCGAGATCATGAACAGGGCGAAGAACGCCACGAGTGCGAGGAAAGGCAGCGTGGGCATATGCGTGACGAACAGCACAGGCACGAGCGAAACGAGCGCCATCACGCGGAACACGCGGCGCTTGCCGTAGCGGTCCGCGAGACGGCCCACCGCGCGCGAGGTCACGAACGTCGCCGCGCCGCCCGCCATATAGAGCCACGAAAGCTGCTGCGGCGCGATGCCGTGATTGCCGACGAGCATCGGCGCGATGAACGGGATCACGAGCATATGGCCGGCCATCATCGTGAAGGTCAGTGCAAAGGCCTTCAGGTGACGCGGCAGCGTGAGCAGTCGCCAGAGGTTCGGCAGCACTTGCGCGAGCGGCGTGCGCTGGCCGAGGTGCTCGGTGAGCGAGGGCACGACGCGCGAGCCCGCGAGCCAGATCGCAACCGAGAGCACGACGAGCAGCATGAACGGCGCGCTCCAGCCGTAATGCGCGCCGAGCAGCACGCCGGCCGGCACGCCCGCGATCGCGGCGATGGAGAATGCCGTCATGATGATGCCCGTGGCCGCGCCGCGCCGCGCCGCGGGAATCACGTCGCTCACGATCGCCATCACGATCGAGCCGAGCACGCCGCCGGTGAGACCCGCGAACGCACGCGCGGCGAGCAGCAGATGAAAGTTCGTGGCGAGCGCGCAGGCGAGATTGGAAAACGCGAAAAGCGCGTAAGTCGCTTGCAGCAGGCGGCGGCGATCGAAGCGGTCGATATACGTCGCAGCAAGGAGTCCTGATAGACCCGAACAGAGCGAATACGCGGAAACGGCCGTCGCGAACGCCGCGGGCGTGATCGCGAACGCGCGCATGATCTGCGGTCCGAGCGGCATCATCACCATGAAATCCATGATGACGGTGAACTGCGTGAGCGCCAGCAGCCAGAGCAGGGTGCGTTCGCGCAGCGATGTGAGAGAAGTGGTCATGTATTGGCTTCGAGCCTGAACGTAAAAAGGCGCGGCAGTATTGCCGCGCCAGCGAGATCGATCAGTCGTCGATCGTTTCGTGGGCCCCCTGCGCGCCGCGGCGCCAGTAGGCGCAAGCGCGAATGCGCTTCTTGTCGACGCCGCGTTCGTTGCACAGATGCGCGCGCACTGCGCGGATCGCCGAGGCTTCGCCGGCAGCCCAGACGTAGCCCTCGCCCGGCGGCAG
>NZ_MCNV01000002.1 GCF_001718195.1 Paraburkholderia nodosa | reverse complement strand
AGGTTCTCGGTGTCTGCATCGCCGCGGTACTGACGATGGCGGCGGTCAGTACGGGCGACTTCCGGCGCTTCGAACGCTTCGCGATCGTGCTGTGCCTGTTGAGTCTGCTGCTGATCCCGGTGCTCGTTTCGATTCACCCGCCTGTGGGCGTTATCGCGCGCGACTTCTTCGTGCCGACCTGGCCGGCGAATTCGAAGCTCTCCGACGTGATGCTGCTCGTGATCGGCATCGTCGGCACGACCGTCGCGCCGTGGCAACTTTTCTTCCAGCAGAGCTACGTGATCGACAAGCGCATCACGCCGCGCTTCATGAAGTACGAAAAGGCGGACCTCTGGATCGGTATCGCGTTCGTGATCGTCGGCGCTGTGGCGATGATGGCCTTCACCGCCGCGCTCTTTGACGGCAAGCCCGAGTTCGGCAACTTCACCGACGCGGGTGGCGTGATTGCGGGTCTGCACAAGTACGTCGGCCAGACCTCGGCCACGATCTTCGCCGTGGCGCTGCTCGACGCGTCGATCATTGGCGCCGCCGCCGTTTCGCTCTCGACGGCCTATGCGATTGGCGATGTCTTCAAGGTCAAGCACTCGCTGCACCGCAGCGTGCTCGACGCGAAGGGTTTCTATCTTGTCTACTTCGGCATCATCGCGCTCGCGGCGGCCCTCGTGCTGATTCCCGGCAGCCCGCTCGGCCTCTTGACTGAGGCTGTGCAGACGCTGGCCGGCGTGCTGCTGCCGAGCGCAACGGTGTTCCTGTTGCTGCTCTGTAATGACAAGGCGGTGCTTGGCCCGTGGGTGAATTCGAAGAGGCTGAACGTGTTCACGGGTGCAGTGATTGCCGTGCTCGTCGTGTTGTCGATCATCCTGACGGCGGCCACCGTGTTTCCAGATATCAGCGGCGCGGCGATCGTCAAGATTCTCGTGGGCGGATGTGGAATTGCCGTGGCCGTGTACGCCGCGGTGGAACTCTCGCGCAAATCACGCGGCGCGAATGGCACCCAGGATGCCCTGCCGCTCAACAAGCCAGCGCTCAAGGAGTTGCGCAACACGTGGCGCATGGCGCCGCTCGAAGACCTGCCGGCGCCGCAGCACCTGACGCTGTCGACACGCGTGTGGATGGGCGTGCTGCGCACCTACCTCGTCGTCGCAGTGGGTCTCGTGATCGTGAAGGTCGTGCAGATGGCTATCCATTAACGTGCATCGGGCAGACGCAAGTCTGCCCCTTCTCTAGTGCGCACGGCCCGGCCGTGTATTTTTCGTGCAAGCGTATGCATACGGGCACGTGACGCGACTTCTGCTCTCAACATGTCTTCATTTGCGGGGACTTCGATGCTCAGCCACCATGAGATTGGCACGCTGCTAACGCCTGCGAACGGGGAAATGCGGCTACGCACACTGGACCCGAACATGAGGGCATTGCAGAGTCGGAAGCTTGTCGAAACTCAGGAGCGAGCGCCTGAGTGGATCACCGTGCGACTAACCGAGGCAGGACGGGCTCTGCTGCGGTGCCTGCGGGTCGGGTCGTGATGGCTGACAGTCATTTGAAGCGATACATTTCGTACGCAGTTCGCAGCAGGTATCGGCTCCGGGACCGCGACTCTTCGGCGCGGACGGCCCGAGAGGGCCGCGTTAATGCTCAAGTATCCTGGCGGTCCGAATGGACATGGACAACGGCGTATCTAGCTTCGATTGGTCGACAGGCCCACGAATCTGCGCCCGAATGAAATGAGTGGAAGCGCGGACAGCGCGCCGAGGTACATACTCCGCCGTGCAAGTCAAATGACGCCACGGCGGCGCAGAGCAACGTCATGTTCATTTGGCGAACGTGGCATAACAGGTCACTCAGTGGCATGAACTGAGAGCGAGCTCCGCCGCACCTTGGCAGGGCGTTTCGGGTTACCGTATCAGGCACCGACGATGAAAAAGCACATTCCACCGATATGCATGGTTTTTGCTCTGGTCTTGGTCATCGCATTCCAGTCCATAAATCAAAACCGTCCGGTTTTCACAACGAACACGACACCGGCTGTTACTGGCGTGTTCGCTGAAAACGCATTGCCGAATGTTGGAATTCACCACTGTTTGGTCTACGGGAAATACTGCCTTAGTAACGCATTACGCAGCCGATGACAGGAAACCCGGTACTGAACGTCATGACGCATATAGACCCTGTTTGCGGGCCGACGCTCGTAGAGGTAAATATTAATCGCCACTAACTCGCGCTTCGCTTGTCAAGCTGACCCAGGTAGTCAGTCCTCTACTGGAATCGAGCCGGTTCCAGGGTTTGTGCTCGGCGTCGGCTACCACGATGCCGTAAGCCCATGAACAGGTATGCGCCACGTCAGCTACTGTGTCGTTGCCCGTCGCTCATTCGCGTGCGTCAATGTAATGACACTCTGCTAACCTGAAAAAAGCCATGGGTAGCTCTGGAACCCGTTACGGCTCGATCACGCAATTCCTTCACTGGTGTACGGCAGTTCTTGTCCTCGTCGCATCGTCTACGAGCCAGGCGGACGCGAACGGCGCGTGTATTCGTCCGTCCACGAGATAGACCGGCGATTCCACGAGACGCTTGGATTGTGTGTGTTCACGCTCGCCGTCATGGAACTCGGTGGCAATCCGTGGACTGCAGCGGGATTTTCGTTTCTGTTGTTTGCGGTCGGAGCCATCTTCCCGGCGATGCCATTGCTGTGGACGTCCGGCACCCCGGCGATCGTGCAGTGCGTAGGTCTGAGTACTTTTGCATTGGCGGCCATCGGGGTGTTCACGTCACTGTTCAATGGCTGGCTCGTCATGAATGACCTCGCTCGAGTGTGGGGCTGGCGCGCCGGACGCAGGAGCTTTCGGGCAGACGTTTGCAAGCATGCGACCAGTGGCGCTGTATTCAGATGAGCCGCAGCGAACGTGACTGCACGCGGTAGGCTGACGGGGCCAGACAGTTGCAGGCTCCTGAAGTCATCTGTTTCACCTGGCCATGCGCCGCCGCGCTGCGGAGATGGCAATCCGTCGAGTCCAACCTTTCTTGACGCGTCCGTGCGCAGCTGATCGTCCGAGTGCGGTCAACTGCCTGTGCGGAACCCATGAATTTAGTACGCTTGCCCGCGCCGGACCGCATCCTATACTTCGAGCGCTTCACGGACGAGGGACAGTCCGCTTTGTCCCCAAGCCTCCGTGTTCCTTGACATCAAGATCTTCTGCCTTCGTGAAAAGTATCGTGCGACGCCTGGCAGTTGCGCATCGAAGGCAATGCAGGGGCAATGAAATGATTTGCGATCCATCACATCTTTGCGCGTCCTGCAGTCTTCTGCTGAGTCACCCCGATTTCGATGTGACACACCCTCTGCGCGATGTCGGCGAACCGGCATATCTCGGCAGCATCCGCATCCAGTACTACCGCTGCCCGGGTTGCGGAGCTGAATGGTGCTGTTCATGTAGTCCTTTCGAAAACAGGGACGTTCATTGGACACTTCGCTGACGTCGTAGGGCCTGCGGCGTGCCATTGCCCACGTCGCGCTGCTGCTGCAACGGCCGCGGGAGCTCGCATGGCGTTCACAAAAGCCCGCTGGCGAATTACCTCCCAACTGGACATGCGCGTGCCCGCGCGTATGGCGCGGCCCCTGTCGATGTAATGCAACAGGCAAAGTGGGTTCCGATGAGTTTCCGGTTCGTTTGAGCGGCTGCACCGGGACGACGCAACGGACTTGTGTGATGACGGACCCGCGGCATGAAGGTTGCGCGCCATATTGCGGGACCGCTATCGGAGTATCAAATGAGACACAGCGTGACAGGGATTATTGTGCTTGCAGCGCTGCTGGCGCTGCTATCGGCTGCTGGATGCAAACGTGCCGACAAAACCAGTGCACAGAGCGACACTGGCATGAGCAGTTCGCCTGCTGCGGCGAGCAGCGCTGCCGGCGCCAGTCAATGAGAGATGGCGCGCCGCTTCGGGCGAACGTTCCGCGGTGAGTCCAGCGACGCCAGTCCGAGCGATGAGCCGTCGCTCGGGTCATATGCGGACGGAGAATCAGGCTGGTACAAGTTGCAACGGGGCAGCAGGCCTTACCAGGCCTGAGCGACGCTTGCTGCGATCTATTGGCCGCTCTGGCCCGTGCTAGCCGGTGCGGTTGGCAAGCGTGCTGCGAAGGATTCACTGCGTTCAAAGTGATCCGGTCAGTTGTAACGCCTGCAGAAAACGGTCGCCGTAAGGCGGCTGCGATTGTGACGGACCCGCTCGCGCAAGGCTTGCGCGAGCAATGCCTTGCTGCGGGCTTGCGACAGGATCGTCGTTCCGTAGCGCGGATGCGCGCCAGCGAACTCGAGTTCTGCAATCAGTTTCCAGTCCTCATAAAAGCGCGTGCGGTGGATGGCACGCCCTTGCGCGACCATCGCCTGCGCGACGCCCGTGGACTCCAGCAGTTCGAGTGCGCGGGGATTCACGACCTGAGCGCGCGATTCGGTGGCAGCCTGCGGAGCGGCATCGACGATGCGGGTGCGCATGCCCTGGTCAGCAAGAAAAAGTGCGGCCGCGAGACCGACCGGTCCAGCACCGATGACAGGCGTCGTGTCATTCATGGTCCATCTCCGCACGGTCACACCGCCGCGGGCGCGCATTCCATAACGTAATAAAAGCAGGATCTTTGGCGGCCCTGACCTGGGGCGCCCTCTCAATGGCAGCCCATCCAGGACTCATGAGGAGGGTGTCCGGCGCTTCCCGGTTTTGTCGGCGTGACGTTCTGCTCGCAACTATTGATCGCCTTGAACTTCAATGGAGGACGCTCAAGGTCGCTCTTAGGGAAAATGATTCGGCCGGCTAGCGGTGCCCCTTGTAATACGCATCAGCCTTGATTACTTCGACGCCGCGCCAGCCCCAATACACGCGATGCCGACTGATCCGACCGTTCTCAACGTCCATCGCTTCAACAAAGTCCATTTGCTCGCCGTTGGGCGTCGCGCGCGGGTATTCCCATATCAACCGGCGACCGTTCGTGAAATAGCCCTCGCGATGGAAGGAGCGGGCATCAGGCTTGCGCGGCGCCGCGCTGTCAAGCAGTGAACGGATTCGCTCGCGCCCTTGAAGGACACCGTCGCTGCCGCCGAGCAGGTGAGGAACGAGTGGGCTTTCGAGTACCGCCTCCGGTGCATAGAGCGCGATCATCGCGTCGAGATCGTCGGTCGACCATGCGCGGTCCCATTGCTGGTAGATACGTTCGATCTCTGCGGCCACATCAGGAGGCAGAGCGGTTCGATTCAGATTGTCGGTCATCGTGAACTCCGGTTGAGCGGCGGCCAGTGCGGCGTTCGGCCGCCGACGTTCATTGATCGCGCCAGTGCCTCATTGCGGCGCTGCTGGGCGCGGAAGAGACTCCAGGGGTCTCGCGTTTCCCGCTGGCAGTGGAAACAGGCGCGCATCATCTGATCCTGCCAGCCGCGACTCGCACTGCAAGGAAGGTGCGGAGCGCGTATCTGATGTCGCCGGAGGCCTCGGAAACTTTGATCCCGGGCATCTGTCGCGAAGCTCTCGCAAGTATGGCCAGTTTAGGTGCGCGTTGAGTGGTGGGTCAGTCGAGACGAACCTGGAAGATGTCGGCCCTTCGAGCCCTTCTTTGCCCGCATTGACCCGGCCCAACACCGGGATAGCACAGATGAGGCTATGCGATTTCATCGGGTCCAGCATGGACGTTTTGGTCGACGACTGGATCGGGCAGATCCGTCCTCCCGGATTGATCTTGCGGCCGGCGACGGACCTGGAAGACTCTGGGTCTGGTGGCGCTAGCCGCCCTTGCCGGACGATGACGCGCTGTTCAGGGGCGGCGATGCAGGCAGGTAATGAAGATGCTGCGCCACGGACACCGGAACTTAGGGCGAAAGCATACCGACGATGGTAAGTGCGTAGACGATGGCCGCGATCGTTGCCACTATGCGAATCGGTCGCGCAACCGCCGAGTGGCCAACGACGATGTTGAGATAGAACCAGATGCCGAGCAGTCCGAGCAGCAACTGACGGGTCTTCTTCGGAGTGTGCAATCAACGTGCCTTGTCGCGGTCGCTGCAATGGAGCCTTGAATCGAATTCAATGCGGGATCGAGATAGATCCATAACGGCAGGACTCCGTATTAAATGTGAAGCGAGCGCGTGAGCCGGCGCAACAGAAAGCAATCGCCATACACATGTTTTCGCGACCAGTGCAGGTCCAGAGACTCTTCAGGGCAGCGGTCACTCCGCCGCACGCTCGCGTGCGCCGTCCGACACGCCGCCTCCACCAGGCTGCCGGGCTGTCAGGACTGCGGGCAACGACGGGTTCTCCGGTTGCGTGTAACGTGCCTGAATAGCAGCGCGAATGCGCAAACGGCTCTCGCAGGCATCCAGCGAGTCGTCCCGCTCTATCGCACGCGCTTCCGAGGCCAGATCGTCATCGCCGATCTGCTCTTCGAACCAACGCGAATAGTCGCCCTTCAGGCGATGGAATTGCCACGTGTCGACATCGATGCCTTCTGCCAGTTCGATGAAGAGCACCAGGTTATGTGCGCGCAGATTCAGCTTTCCCTGCTCGCCGCGAAAATAAAAACTGCGCTCGGGAATCAGCAAGCCTTCCGCGTATTTGCGGTGATGGCGCCGCTTTTCCTTGTTCCCCGGTTCGAGGCAAACCGCCTGCGGTGCGGCTGCGTCACTGACACGCCACAACAGCGCCTCGCCACGCTTAAGCAGCGCAGTGCCCGTGCTTGCCCCCGGTGCCATCGAGGCCGGCAGCGGACGTGCGCTTACCGACGCGAAACTGTGCAGAGCCTCTTCGGCGTCATCGCCCATTGCCAGTACGACGCCGACTTGACGCAAGAATGCCGGCGCGAGCTGGTCGGGCGATACCGTTACGGCCAGCGCGGTTTCGAGCGTTTCGGGGATCGCCTGGCTCGCGCCTTCCCAAGCTGCCGGAAACAGATGATGTGCTTCGTCGAAAACGACCCAGTGCGGACGACCGGTGCGCGTGCGCAGGCGCTGAACGTGCAACAGCAGGTTCGCGCAGAAGACGGGGCGATCCGCCTGCGGCACGCGCAAAAGGTTGACGGCGACTACGGGTCGTGCTGGGCGGGTCAACAACTGCATCAGTTCTTCGACCGAAGGCGCGCTGTGCGTGTCGCCGAGCACGATAGTCATGTCGTCGTTGGCATAATCGCCCTCGGGATCGATCACGCACAACTGGCAGCCCGCGCGTGCGAGCCGCTCCAGCATGCCTGCGGTCACGGTAGACTTGCCGCAACCTGACGGGCCGACCAGCAGTGAGACGCTCCCTTGCAGCGGTAGCCACTCCCGGTTTTTCTCACGGTCTTGCTCGTGGCTCTTCTGATTGTCCTGCGAGGAACAGCGTGTCCCCAGCAGGACGCGACGGCGCGGCGATACGGCGGCGATGGCGCGCAGATCGTCGGCGAGCAGCATCCCGATCAACTCCGCGACGCCCGATCCGGCCGCCGCATGCATTACGGCGTCGGCATGCTTCTTCAATGCGGGCAGCGCGTTTGCGACTGCGATGCTCAGGCCGCATGCGTTGAGCAGGGCGTGATCGTTTTCCGCGTCACCGACACCGACTACGTTCAGCGGCGCCAATTCCAGTTCGTCGAGCGCCGCGTTTAGACCGGTTGCCTTCGAAACACCCGGCGCCAGGATCATCACCGCATCGCCGTTGAAAACGATCTGCAAGCCCAGACCGAGGTCGCGGATCACGTCGAGCGCGACGTGCTCGTGCGGCTTCACCGTCGCGACCAGCGTCTCGCCGATGCTGAACGCGCCGGGCGCGCGCCGCCGCAATTCGGCGACGAAGGCTTCCGGCGGGGCGGGCGAGAGCAGACGATGAGAGCCAGTGGCGGGGCAATAGAGGACGCCTCCGTTCTCGGCCACGACGCGCGAGAAAAGGTCGAGGCGCGGGCAGATCGCGAGAAGATCGTCGAGCTCGCGGCCGCTCGCGAGAACGGCGTGACGGCCCGACGCACGAAGACGTTCTACGGCGTCCCACGTAGAATCGGCGACGCGGCCGTCACTCGCCAGCGTATTGTCGTAGTCGGTGGCAAGCGCAAAGAATTGCATCAGGCCCTCCTGCGGGTCTTGGCGGAGCGCCTGACGATTATTCGTTACCGACGCCCTTTGATACGTCGGCGGCCCTCTGAAATTCCTGCGCGGGCAAATCATCGAGGCGTTACATCACGTCGTCGCACCGTTTGCTCTAGGGGTTTCAATAGGCACTCTTCAGCGCTCTCTGCATATCGAATTCACGAACACGCATCGCGCGTACCTAAACAGCCTCGAGGCACGCTTCGCCCCATCTTCTACTTCACCCAGTTCGCCGCGATAGCGCAAGCGGCCGAGCGGAAGCTTCCCGATCTCTTGGGTAGCGCAGGGCCCATCGAATGGCGCGGTTTCCGGAGCCGGGCAACGCTTAGTCGACCGCCAGAAACCGCGCATGGCCGGAAAGGCTGTGTTTCGTACAGCCAGGCCTTGCACATGCGGAACGTCGTTTGTTGATCGAGCGACGTGTCGGCTGAGGGAATCAACCCGGCAAGCAACTGAATCGGACAGTCTGACCGCCCGCATCAGAGACATTGGAAAGGAGGTATGAGAATTCAATGTATAGAAATGGCAGAGCTGTCGATAACGCCGACGGTCGAATTCGATTCCGAAGGGCGATTCCTGTGGGTTGTCCGAGTCGCTCGGCGCGCGCCCTTGATATTGCAGCACGTGCCGCGCAGGCTTTAGCCGTCGAGCTAGCGGCGCGATCGGCACATGGGGGCCTAGGTGGTTTGACCGCCTGCACTTGAGGGGTGGCGACGCTGATGAAGCGGTCATGCAGGCGCTCGCCGCGCTTGGGAATGAGTCGTTCGAGAGCCCGGCGGCAGTGTCGAAGGCGCTAGGCAATGAGGCATAGACGCCACCCACGTCGCATCACTTCCACGGCCTCGTTGGTATCGGGGACCAGCGCGTGGAGAAGGGGGGAAGCGGCATCCGCCAATGAACAGAACGCTCAAGCGCAGGAATGCGAGTCGGTGAATTTCCTGAGGAGGACGCGCGCGAGCCGGGCTGGATCAAGGTCAAGCTAGAGCCGTGATGTCCGTGCTGGCATGTGCCGGCGCACACGTGCTGGCTCCGCGCGATGGGTAACACCGCTCGGCAATGGCGCGAGTTTGCGTAGATCTGAAGCGCGAGCGCGAGGCACGACATCGCCGCATCGTTGCGGTCTTTTGGGAGCCGGCGGTCGCGGACCGCCTGCCCGTCGTCCTCGCTCCGGCCTTGCCCCCAATGACCGTCGCCATCCGTTGAAGGCGCGGCACGGCCCGTGCTCGATTAGATGTGTCCTTTTCAACGATTGGGAGAACTAAATGAAGACGATTAAACGTATTGTCGCAGTCACCGCGATTTTGACGTTGCCTGCCGCCGCTTTCGGGCAAGCTGCAGTGTCCACAAGCGATTCCCTGACCCGCGGCCAGGTCAGGCAGGATTTGATTCAGGTGGAGCAGGCGGGTTACGAACCGTCGGCGGGCGACCGGGCGTCTTATCCGCGCGACCTGCAGGCGGCTGAAGCGCGCGTTAGCGCCCAGCAGGTGGGCATCGCGGGCAGCGGCTATGGCGGCGTAAGCGCGGGCTCGTCGGAGTCGGCCGCGAAGTGGGCGCAGCCAATGAACGCCCCCGCTGGAATCAAGCCGATCTACTTTGGGCACTGACACACAGGCTGTCACCTATACATGCGCACTGCGGCGGTGCTCGTGCGGCGCAGTGGGTTGGGCAACACGGCCCGGCGCCTCGGTCGTGCCCAAGGCACTTTCGCGAATGAAGGCTGGCCACGCTCAGTGCGAAAAGCAACGCGCCTCGATCCGCAGCCGCGCAGAAGCCTGCTCGGGCACAAGCGGCTCGAAACCGAGGGGCCGGATCACTTGCCCAAGCGCTCGATCAGCGCGTTGAGCAGTTCGATCGGCAGCGGGAAGACGATGGTGGAGTTCTTGTCGGCGGCGATGGTGGTGAGCGTCTGCAGATAGCGCAGTTGCATGGCCTGCGGCTGCTTCGCGAGGCATTGCGCGGCTTGCAGCAATTTTTCGGACGCCTGCAGTTCGCCTTCCGCGTGAATCACCTTGGCGCGGCGCTCGCGTTCGGCTTCGGCCTGGCGGGCAATTGCGCGGATCATCGTTTCGTTCAGGTCCACGTGCTTGATCTCGACGTTCGACACCTTGATGCCCCATGCGTCCGTTTGCGCGTCGAGCACTTTCTGGATGTCGGCGTTCAGTTGCTCGCGCTCGGCGAGCAGGGCGTCGAGTTCGTGTTTGCCGAGCACGGCGCGCAGCGTGGTTTGCGCGAGCTGGCTCGTCGCGTCGATGTAGCGCGCGACCTGAATCACGGCCTTTTCCGGGTCCACCACGCGAAAATAGACCACGGCGTTGACCTTCACCGAAACGTTGTCGCGCGTGATGACGTCCTGCGAAGGCACGTCGAACACGACAGTGCGCAGGTCGATGCGCACCGCCACCTGCACCACGGGAATGATGAGCACGAGGCCCGGCCCCTTGACCTTCCAGAAGCGCCCGAGCATGAACACGACGCCGCGTTCGTACTCCTTGAAGATGCGGATGGACGACAAGGCGATCAGCACCAGCAGCGCGATCAGAAGACCTGTGAAGCCGAACGTGAAGCCGATCATGAATGTTCTCCCTTCTCGTTTGCCTTGTCGTGTGCCGCGCCGTGCAGCGGGGTTACGGTGAGCGTGAGACCGCTGCGCGAGCTCACTTGCACGCGGCTGCCGGCGGCGAGCGGCGTGGCGCATGCCACGCGCCAACGCTCGCCGTGCACGCGCGCCCAGCCCGTCGACAAAGCTGCGTGGCCGGGCCGCGGGTCGGGGCGCAGGCCCTCGTCGATTACTTCGCCCGTGGCGCCTACCATCGCCTCAGCGCCGGTCACCACGGGCCGGCGCCGCGCGCGCAGCGCCACGCTCGAGACGGTGGCGACGAACGCCGCGCCGCCTAGCGCGAGGCCCGCGATGAGCGGGATGGGGATGCCGTAGCCGGGCGCGCCGGTGTCCATCAGCATGAGCGCGCCGATGGCGAACGCCACGATGCCGCCGAAGCCCAACACGCCAAAGGTCGGCAGAAATGCCTCCGCGATGAGGCATGCGAGCCCGAGCAGCACGAGCCCGAGGCCCGCGTAGTTCACGGGCAGCAGCTGCATGGCGAAGAGGCCCACCAGCAGGCAGGTCGCGCCCGCCACGCCGGGCAGCACGAAGCCTGGGTTGGCGAACTCGAAGAAGAGTCCGTAAATGCCGATGGTCAGCAGAATCAGCGCGACGTTCGGGTCGGCGACGATCGAGAGGAAGCGGTTGCGCCAGTCGGGCGCGACGACTTCGAGCGGCGCGTGCGCGGTGGCGACGCGCAGCGTTCCCGCCGTGGTCGTGACGGTGCGGCCGTCGAGCTGGCGCGCGAGATCGGCGGGGTCCAGCGCGATCAGATCGATCACGTGCTGGTCACGTGCTTCTTCATCCGAGAGGCTCACAGCCTCGCGCACGGCGCGCTCGCCCCACGCGGCGTTGCGCCCGCGCAGTTGTGCAAGGCCGCGAATGTAAGCGGCGGAGTCGTGCATGACCTTGCGGGCTTCCGTCGATTCGTTGTCGTCGGCGTGCGGGGCCGAGGCGCCGGAGGCGGTCTCGGGAGCGCCTGGCGGGCCGCCTGGAAAACCACCGCCACCGCCACCGCCGCCGCCCACGCCGAGCTGCACCGGCGATGCCGCGCCGAGGTTCGTCCCCGGCGCCATGGCTGCGAAGTGGCTTGCGTAGACGATATAGGTGCCCGCGCTCGCGGCGCGCGCGCCGCCGGGAGCGACGAAGGTCGCTACGGGCACCGGCGAGGCGAGAATCGCCTTGATGATCTGGCGCATCGACGTGTCGAGGCCGCCGGGCGTATCCAGTTCGAGGATCGCAAGCGGCGCGCGCTCGCGCGCGGCTCGCTCCAGCGAGCGGACGATGAAATCGGCGCTGGCGGGCCCGATCGCGCCGTTCACCGTCATGACGACGACGGGGGGGCTCGGTGCCGCGAACGCAGCCGGCACGGCTAGCGCGGCCGCCACAGCGGCCCACGCGACCAGCAAGGCGACGAACACAACGGCGCGAGCAAGCCGCGCGGTGAGCGGATGGTGCGGGTGAGCGTGCGGCGCGTCGTGCACCGCGGCATGCGAGGGGCGATGATCGCGCATCGGAAGTCCGGAAGGTGGCGCACGTTCCGGCTCACAGATGGGGCAAGAGCCGATACCTCAAGATTAGGCGCTTTCCGCCCAAAGCGCGAACCGGCCCGAATGGCGGGAAAACGCGCCGAATGTTGTGCCGCACACGGATTGCACGGCTCCGAAAGCAATGGAGGAATCGGGATTTGGCGCGCCGCGCTGCGGCGCGAACATCTTGCGGCCGGCAAGTCGTTGCTATTGCAACTAAACGGCAAGAGGGCTGCGGAAGCGCACGGACCCATACGGCGACGAGCCCTATGGTCGCGCTTCGCTGCGGCGAGCTTCGAGGACGAACGGGATGTGGCCGCGTACCGCTCGAACGCGGTCGCGCATTTCATGCTTGTGCGCTACCAGGATTCGGTGCGGTGGCCATGGTGAAAGCTACGCGCTCACCCCCGGCGGGGTCTGGACGACCGGCCGGTCACGCGGGAACTGCGTGGCCTTGCGCAAGCCTATGACCGCACACGCGCATTTCTGGCTGCGCCGGGATCACGGCCCGATGCGGCGCGCACGGATGCCTCCCGAATCGAGGCACGGCTGGGCGCCGCATAAAACCCGACCGCTCGATGCGGCCGCGTGTTACTTCTTCTCGTCCCTCGTTTGTACGGGCAGGGACGCTTGCTGCAGTCAGGCGCGGATTAGTACCAGCGGCGCTGAGCTTCTGCGAGCAGTTCGCAGTATTCGAGGTGACGGTTCAGCGCTTCGGCGCCAAGACGACGCAGTGCAGCCAGAACTTGAGTCAGTTTTTCGACGATTGCACCCATGATTTCCTCTTTGCTAGGGTTAGTGCCTAAGGGATAACCCTTATTATAGAGATTTCAGGGCAGAATGCAAGGCGCGAGGAGCTAAGTGTGCGGTGCAGCAACACTTTTGATTCGCCCCTTATTGTCGTGTTAGCCGGCCCCGCCCACGCGACACCATGAAGCTCGCACACTCGCTCGCCGCCGCCGCACTTGCGGCCCTCGTTGCCGTTCCTGCGCTCTCGTTCGCCCAGTCGAGCCAACCGGTGACCCGTGCCGAAGTGAAGGCCGAACTCGTGCAACTCCAGAAGGCCGGCTACAACCGCGCCAGCGACAACACGCGATCCCCCGCGAACCTGCTGTTACCATGTGCTTGCGTGGCTACGCGGCTCACGCGAACGCTTTCACGTTCGAGTTCACGGCGCATCCATGCGCATCAAGGCGCACTTCGCGCCCACACCCGAAGCTCGCACGAGGTCAACATGCCGGGAACCCAGATCCCCACTTCCGCTCGTCCGCGCATGATCCTGTTCAGCGCGCGCCAGTACGACGTCGATACGTTCGCCGAGGCGAACAGCGCTTTCGAATATGAATTGCACTACCAGGAATCGCATCTCGACGCCGATACCGCCGTGATTGCCGATGGCTACGTGGTGGTGTGCCCGTTCGTCAACGATACGGTCGACGCCGCCACGCTCGAGCGCCTCCACAAGGGCGGCACGCGCCTCGTGGCGCTACGCTCGGCAGGCTTCAATCACGTCGATCTGGCAGCGGCGCAGCGTCTTGGCATCACCGTCGCGAGAGTGCCCGCCTATTCGCCGCATGCGGTGGCCGAGCATGCCGTCGGGCTGATCCTCGCGCTCAACCGCAAGCTGCCGCGAGCCGTGTCGCGCACGCGCGAAGGCGACTTCTCGCTTGCCGGGCTGCTCGGTTTCGATCTGCATGGGAAGACGGCCGGCGTGATCGGCACGGGCATCATCGGCCGGTGTTTCGCGCGCATCATGGCAGGCTTCGGCATGCAGGTTCTCGCCCATGATCCCGGCCCGCCGGCCGCAGACTTGCTGGCGCTCGGCGCGCGTTACGTGCCGCTCGATACGTTGCTAGCGCAGTCCGACGTAGTGAGTCTGCATTGCCCGCTCGTGCCCGCAACCCGGCATCTGATCGACCGGCACGCGCTCGCGAAGATGAAGCGCGGCGCCATGCTCATCAATACCGGCCGCGGCGGCCTGGTGGAAAGCACCGCGCTCGTCGATGCGCTAAAGAGCGGCCAGTTGGGGCATCTCGGCCTCGACGTGTACGAGGAAGAGGGCGGCCTGTTCTTCGAGGACCACTCGGATGCGCCGCTGCAGGACGACGTGCTCGCGCGTCTCCTGATGTTTCCGAACGTGATCGTCACGTCGCATCAGGCGTTCTTCACGCGCGAGGCGATGAACGAGATCGCGCAAACGACGCTGCGCAACGTGGAGGCCTGGCGCAGCGGTTCGCCGGTCAATCTCGTGGACGCGCCGCACGGCTAGCGCGCAGCGCGCACGGCAACACATAAAAGCGAAGCGGGGCGCGCAAGCCGCCCCGCTTTTTTGCTTTCTTCTGCTACGCGATCACGCCTCGACGACGCTGAGCGTGACGTCGATGTTGCCGCGCGTGGCCTTCGAGTACGGGCAGATCTGGTGTGCCGTTTCGACGATGCGCTGTGCCGTCTCGCGATCGACGCCCGGCAGGGTCACGTTCAGACGGCCGCGCAGCTTGAACGCGTCGTCCGCGTTGATGAGGTCGATCTCGGCGTCGACCGCCACGTCGCGCGGCAGCGTCGTGCCGAGTTTCGTGGCGGCGCGACCCATGGCGCCGATGAAGCACGCCGACCAGCCCGCCGCGAACATCTGCTCCGGGTTCGTGCCAGGTGCGCTCGATCCGGGCGGCGAGAGCTTCACGTCCAGACGCCCGTCTTCGCTGCGGGCCGCGCCATCGCGGCCGCCGGTGGTGTGGGTCTTGCCGGTGTACAGCACTTTTTCTGCCTGACTCATGGTATTTATCTCCTGGGGTTAGCGTCGTTGGGACAATGAATTAGCTGCCGCGGTACAGTTGCTGGATCGCGGCGAGCTGGCCGTCGTGCTGCGCCTGAACCAGTTCCTGGCGAACCTGTGCACGCGTGATCTTTGCGTTGGCCGCATTGCTGGCGGGCATCCATGCCGGACTTTGCTGTACCGAGGGTTGCGCGGCGACCGACTGGGCGGGCATGGCGGCGAAGGCCGGAGCGGCGGTGAGGACTGCGGCGCTGGCGGCGAAGGCGAGGGCGAGCTTCGAGACGTTCATGACTTTCTCCTGGGAAGGGTTCGGAAATCCGTCCGGTCAACAGCAAGTTCCGGCGTTGATGCATTACAACCACCGGACGTATCTGCCGTGTTTCATGAACGCCGCGTTTTGCAAGGGTATGTGTCTGTGGCCGGCGCTTATACATTGCGATACAAACGCGCCGCTCGTGCAATCCCGCTCACGCCGAATCGATCCTGGCACGCCGACGCTTTTTTGATTCGTTTTGTGTACGCGCTCGCAACAGACACATTGGGATACATGGCGCTTTTGCTGCCCGGTTATAAATTCACCGGGGCGTTTTGCCTGCCGCCGCGAGCGTGATCGACCGGTTCGAACGATCTGCTGCCGCCGGCTCATCAACGAGGCCAAGCCGTTCGGGCGCGGCCTGCATGCACAACAAGGAGAAATGGTCATGTCAGATCCCGTCAACGTCCGGCGCCGTCGCCTTCTCGGCACGTCGCTTGCCGGCCTCACGCTCGCGGACTTCGCATTCGGCGGTCTCGCGCACGCACAGTCGGCTGGCGGCACGGAAGGCAACTCGCGCACGGGCAACGGCGTCTCGTTCGGCCCGATCAAGCAGGTCAACGCAGGCCTGCTCAATGTGGGCTACGCCGAAGCGGGTCCGAAGAACGGTCCGGTTGTGATTTTGCTGCACGGTTGGCCGTACGACATTCATAGCTATGTCGAGGTCGCGCCGATGCTGGCCGCGTCGGGCTATCGCGTGCTCGTGCCGTATCTGCGCGGCTACGGCAGCACGCGCATTGTCTCCGACGACACGCCGCGCAACGGCCAGCAGGCCGTCACCGCCGTCGATCTCGTCGCGTTCATGGACGCCCTGAAGATCGATCAGGCCGTGCTGGGCGGCTACGACTGGGGCGCACGCACGGCGAACATCGTCGCGGCGCTGTGGCCCGAGCGCGTGAAGGGGATGGTCTCCGTGAGCGGCTATCTGATCGGCAGCCAGGAGGCGAACCGCAAGCCGCTGCCGCCGCAAGCCGAGCTGCAGTGGTGGTACCAGTTCTACTTCTCGACCGAGCGCGGCGTGCAGGGCTATGCCGCGAATCGCGATGCGTTCAACAAGCTGATCTGGCAACTCGCCTCGCCGAAGTGGAACTTCGATGACGCGACCTACGAGCGCAGCGCAGCGTCCTTCCAGAATCCGGACCACGTGGCCATCGTGATCTCCAACTACCGCTGGCGCCTCGGGCTCGTACAGGGCGAGGCGAAGTACGACAGCCTCGAGCAGCGTCTTGCCGCCGCGCCGGCCATCACCGTGCCGACCATCACGCTCGAAGGCGACGCCAACGGGGCGCCGCATCCCGCGCCGGCCGCCTACGCGAAGAAGTTCACGGGCAAGTATCTGCACCGCAGTCTCGATGGCGGCATTGGCCACAATCTCCCCCAGGAAGCGCCCAAGGAGTTCGCGCAGGCCATCCTGCAAGTCACGCATCTGTGACGGGGGGGCCGCGATGCAAGCGCGTTTTCTTAAGCATCGCGCGCCCGTCGTGCTCGCACTGCGCACGGCTCTCGCGCAGGTTCCCGCTGCGTGGGCCCAGTAAGGTACGCGAGCGCCGGGGCAGGCCGCATCGCCGATCTACGGCTTGACGATTGCGCCCGGCTACCGCAAGTGGGAAATGATCGCGACTACTTGTTTACTCGATTTGCACCTTGACAGGGTGCAGGGGCTCCTGATTCAGGATCGGTGACATAATTCCGCAGTTGTCTTCACACTGATCGGGAGAGCCCCATGCAGCGGACATACCGTGGAAGTTGCCATTGCCAGTCGGTGAAGTTCGAAGCCCTAATCGATTTCAGCAAGGGCACGGGAAAATGCAACTGCAGTTTCTGCGGAAGGCTGCGCCTCTGGCTCGTCCAGGTTCGCCCGCAAGACTTCGTTCTGCTTTCGGGCGAAAGCGATCTGACGCATTACGAAGGGAAAAACCCGGTAGCCCACCATCCGTTCTGCAAACACTGCGGCGTGCATGTATTCGACCGCGTCGATATGCCGAATGGAACGGGTTACCCTTACATCAACGTGAATATCATGTGCATCGACGACTTCGACCTGAACGAAGCCCTCGATGCACCGATCTCCTATGCCAACGGTCTCGCGAATGATTGGGGCAATCCGCCTCCGCAAACGCGGCACCTTTGAGTGTCTCAGGGGGCTCGTCCCGCATGTTGAGCAATGCCGGGCTCGCGGCCGTCCAGCTGATGCCGCTCAGACGTGAACTGAACGAATTCGGCGCGAAACCGTGAAGGGTCATCGAGCGATCCGGCGTAGATCGTCACGATATCCGGCGCATGCTGCGGTGTGCCAAAGAGCAGGCTGCCGCAATGCGCACAGGAATTTCGTGTCGTTGGCATGCCGCTGCCGCCCGTTATCGTGTAAGTGCGGATTTCGCCTTCGAACGAGAATTCGGCCGCACTCACCACGACTACCGGCAACCCGGCCGATCCGGAAGCGCGCTGGCAATCGCGGCAGTGACAAACGAGCTGCGCGAACGCTGCGCCGCGAGCCTCGTATTGCACCTCGCCACACAGGCAGCGGCCTTTCCAGTCTGTCGACATCGGTCTTCTCCGTTTTTGCGGGTACGCTCGCATGTTACGCGTATAGTCGGTCTCTTCGCGCGCTGCTGCCGGATCAACGCGGGCAAGCGCGTGATCGCCGCCGCCCCGCCAGCCGGAGCGGCGCCGCGCCCGCCGATCATCCCTGCTTGCCCTGAATGCCCAGCAGATCGCGAACTTTCTGCTCGGTCTGCGCGTAGTCGCCCTCGCCGAAGTGGGTATAAACGAGCTTGCCGTTCTGGTCGATGAGGTAGACCGCCGGCCAGTACTGATTGCCATAGGCGTTCCACGTCGCGTAACCGTTGTCCTGCGCGACAGGGTACGTAATGCCGTATTGCTTGATCGCCTTCTGCAGGTTGCCGGTGTCGCGCTCGAACGAATATTCGGGCGTATGCACGCCGACCACCAGGAGACCCTTGTCGCGATAGCGCGCGTCCAGCTCCTTGATGTGCGGGATAGTGTGCGCGCAGTTGATGCAGTCGAAGGTCCAGAAGTCGACGAGCACGACCTTGCCGTGCAGTTGCTTGAGGTCGAGCGGCGGGCTGTTGAGCCAGTTGTTGACGCCGGTGAAGTCGGGCGCCTGCGCGCCGGTCTGCAGCGCGGCCGAGCCGCCCGACGGCGCTTCGCCCGAAGCGTACGCGGCGAGCCCGGCGGTGGCAGCGAGGCCGATGGCAACAGCGGCTATCTTGAGACGAGAGATCATGAGAGTTCTCCTTGTGTGGACGACGAGCGTATTGGACCGCTCCCACGTATCTGGCTCGTGTCCCGCTTGCGGCACTGTTGAAACGTAGTGTGTCGCCGGCGGGACGCGATACGTAGGGATACAAATCGTCCACTGCGCGGCCACAGCTTCGCGGGCCGCTGCACGCCGTGCGCGTGTTTGTATCCCTATGTATCCAGCCGCCTGCGCGATACATGACGATGCACGACGCCCGCGTTCCGGACATTCCCCGGATACATGCCCGCGCTGAAATACGGCACATGGCAAGTCCGCCGACATTCGTCTGGAGACCGAACTCATGTTACTCATCGTCATCGCATTCGTGGGCGGTGCGTTCACCGTCCTGAGCCCCTGCATCCTGCCGGTCGTGCCGTTCGTGTTCGCACGTTCTGAAGAACCTTTCCTTACTGGCCGGCTGCCCATGCTGCTTGGCCTCGCGCTCACGTTCGCGCTGCTCACGGGGCTCGGCGCCGCCGGCCTGAACGGCGCGGCGCAGCTGAGCGAGTACGGCCGCTGGATCGCGCTCGGGCTCTTCGCGCTGTTTGGCGCGGCGCTCCTCTTTCCCGCGCTCGCCACGCGCCTTTCCGGCCCGCTCACGGTGCTCGCCGACCGCTTCATGGCGCGCTCGCAGGACGACGGCGCGTCGCGCCGCATCGGTTCCGCCGTGCTGCTCGGCGCCGCGACGGGCCTGCTGTGGGCGCCGTGCGCGGGGCCGATCCTCGGACTCATCATCACCGGCGCGGCCCGCCACGGCGTGACCTGGCAGACGTGGGCCGCGCTCGCGGCCTATGCCGTGGGCGCCGCCAGTTCGCTCGCGGTGGTGGCGGGCCTCGGCCATCGCGCGATGGCTGCGCTCAAGCGCTCGCTCGGCGTGGGCGAGCATGTGCGGCGCGCGATGGGTGCGCTCGTGCTCCTCACGGTCGGCGCGATCGCGCTGGGCGTGGATACGCGCCTGCTTGCGCTGGTGCCGGGCGCGCCGACCAATGGCGTGGAAGCGCGCCTCGTCGATCTGCTTGCGAGCCCCGCTGCGGCACGGCAGACGCCGAGCGCGGAGCCAGCGCGTCATGAGGAGCGGGTAGCCCAGGCTCGTCCAGCGGTACGAGACGAACCAGCGGCCCACATCGTGCGCGTGTCGCTGCCGGCCCCGGCGCCCGCGGTCGATCTTCCGGTGGAAGGCCGCCTGCCGGCGCTCGACGGCGCGAACGCGTGGCTCAACTCCGCGCCGCTCACGCCCGAAGCGCTGCGCGGCAAGGTCGTGCTGGTCAACTTCTGGACGTATTCGTGCATCAATTGCCTGCGAACCCTGCCGTATCTGAAGACGTGGGCCGACCGCTACCGTAACGACGGCCTCGTCGTGATCGGTGTGCACACGCCGGAATTCGGTTTCGAGCACGACACGGGCAACGTCAAGCGCGCGCTGGCCAATCTCGACATCCGCTATCCCGTCGCTGTGGACAGCGACTACCGCATCTGGAACGCCTTCGGCAACCAGTACTGGCCGGCGTTCTATCTCGTCGATGCTCAGGGGCGCGTGCGCTATCACCACTTCGGCGAAGGCGATTACGCACAGGCGGAGCAGGCGATCCAGCAACTGCTGGCCGACAACGGCCGCGCCGCGCCCGCCGCCACGCCGACAGCACCACAGTCAAGCGGCGCGCTGGCTCCCGCGGATCAACGCGACATCGGCTCGGGCGAAACGTATGTGGGGTATCGCGAGGCGCAGGGCAATGCGAACGCGCAGCGCGTGCAAGCCGATACGGCCGCCGCGTACACGTTGCCGGGGCAGCTCGGCTTGAACCAGTGGGCGTTCGGCGGGCAGTGGAACGTGGGCGCCGAGTCCGCCGTGGCGGGCGCGCCGCAGGCGAGCATTGCCTATCGCTTCCATGCGCGCGATCTGCATCTGGTGCTCGCGCCCACTGCCGACGGCAAGCCCGCGCGCTTTCGCATCAGCATCGACGGCGCGCCGCCGGGAGCCGCGCATGGCGCCGACGTCGCAGCGGACGGCACCGGCGTCGCCACCAGCGCGCGCCTGTATCAGCTCGTGCGGCAGTCCGGCCGCATTGGAGATCACACCTTCGAGATCCGCTTTCTCGACCCGGGCGCGCACGTCTACAGCTTCACGTTCGGCTGATAAGCGCCACGCCACGCCGCGCCGCCGTGCCCTCGCGGGCCGGCGGCGTTTGCGTTATGGCTGTGCCGCGCATCGCGGAGGGCTTTTTGTAGCGCAATGTATCTGCGGGCAATTCGGACACGTTCATATGCAAACCGCGCCCCAAATGGAAACACGGCAGATACATCGGGACGTTCAAATACACCTACGCCAGCTCGATACACCCCTCGCGCTGAACTGAACCCGGTTTGAACCCGATCGCTGTCTACCTCATTCCTCTTTGGAGAACGTCATGAAAGCCCTCAAACTCCTCGCCCTCGCCGCTGTTGCCGCCGCCCCGGTTCTGTCGTTCGCTCAGTCGAACGAGCCCGTCACCCGTGCGCAGGTGCGCGCCGAACTCGTGCAGCTGCAGAAAGCCGGCTACAACCCGGCCGCCGACGAAACCCAATACCCGCGCAACATCCAGGCCGCGCTGGCGCGCGTGGAAGCCACGCAGGTCGCGCAGCAAGCCGCTTCGCCGTCGTATGGCGGTGTGACGGCCGGTTCGTCCGATGCGTCCGCTCCGCGCAAGCCGCATCACGCCATGAACGGCACGAACGCCGCGCGCGCTGCGCAGGACGATATCCCCGGCCTCGGCCCGATCTACGCGCATTCGTAATCCGCCTTTCCCGACCCACCGAACGACCCGATAAGAGAAGAGAGAAAAACGATGGCTTCGATCAAGCAGATTTTTACGTCCGTGGCGTTCCTCGGCGGCCTCTTCGCGCTGCAAGCGGCGCATGCCGCGCCGCCGCAGGACCTGAAAGGCACCAACGTCGTGCTGGTGCACGGCGCGTTCGCCGACGGCTCCAGCTGGAACCGCGTGATTCCGCTCCTCGAAGCGCGCGGCCTGCACGTCGTCGCCGTGCAGAACCCGCTCAGCTCGCTCGCCGACGACGCTGCCGCAACGAAGCGCGTGATCGAGCAGCAGAAGGGCCCGGTCGTGCTGGTCGGCCACTCGTGGGCAGGCGTCGTGATCAGCGAAGCCGGCAACGACGAGAAGGTGAAGTCGCTCGTGTACGTGGCGGCCTTCGCGCCCGACAACGGCCAGTCGATCGCCGATATCACCCAGGGCCAGCCGGACGCGCCCTGGGCAAGCGAACTGCGCAAGGACTCGGCGGGCTACCTGACGCTTTCGGACAAGGCGATCCGCGAGGACTTCGCGCCCGACCTGCCGCCCGCGCAGCAACGCATCGTGGCGGCGACCCAGGGCCCGTGGTTCAGCGGCGCCCTCTCGCAGAAGGTCACGCAGGCCGCGTGGCACGACAAGCCTTCGTATTTCGTCGTGACGGCGCGCGACCGCATGATCGCCCCCGCGCTGCAGGAATCGATGGCGAAGCACATCGGCGCAAAGGTGACACAAGTGAACGGCAGCCACGTCTCGATGCTGAGCCAGCCGAAGGCCGTGGCCGACGCGATCATCGACGCGGCGGAACACGCGCAGCAGGACGTCAAGTAACCGGCCCGCCTCGGCCGTGCGGTGGAAGCGCTTCGACTCGCGCGACCGCTCGCCCGCCGCCGACATCGCACCCGAGGAGCACCTGAATGCAACGCTGGGCACAGGGACTGATAATCTGCACACTTCCGTCATCGTCCGGAAGGCCCGCCGTGCGCCCATTCAGTGCCCTCATCATGCTCGTCGGCGTCCTGCTCGCATCGGCAGGCTATGGCGCGACGTTCCTGTTCTCCATGCACGTGCGCGCCATCGGCGGGAACGACATCAACACCGGCGTGGCGCTCGCGGGCGCGGCGCTCGGCACCTTCGTGGGCGTCTCGCTCACGGGCTGGGTCGCCCAGCATGTGGGCGCGGCGCGCATGGCCGCGCTCGCGGCGCTCTGCGTGGGCGCGGGCGTGGTGAGTTTCGCGCTCGTCGAGCAGGTGAGCAGCTTCGACGTCGTGCCCGGCTTCCTCGTGGGGTTCGGCTGGGGCGCGTTCTGCCTCGCCGCGCCCATGGCGCTCGCCGAGCGCACGAACGACGCCGAGCGCGGCCTGTGGTTCCTGCGCTTCGCCACCATGCAGATGACGGGCATCGGCGCCAGTCCGGCGCTGGCGGGCTTTGCGATCCGCTTCTGGCGCATGCCGCTTGGCGGCGTGCTCTACACGATCGGCGGCCTGTGCGTGCTGGCGGCCGTCCTGCTCGAGCTGTTCGGCCGGCTCGCGCCGCACGTGCGCTCCAGTACCGCGACGCAAGAACCGGCCTCGCCGGACCCGTGGCTCCTGAAGATGGGCGTGATCGCCCGCACGCGCGCGGTGTATCCCATCGTCATCATCGCGCTGGGCGGCTGCGTGTTCTCGGGCCTCATGACGTTCCAGATGTCGCTCGTGCAAGGCACCGAGGCGAAGGCGACGACCTTCTTCAGCGTCTACACGGTGACGGTCATCGCCACGCGCTGGCTGCTCTCGCGCGTGGTCATCAAGATGCGCTCCGAAACCGCGACGAAAGTGCTGCTCGTCATGATGGTGATGGGCAGCGCGGCGATGTTCGTCGTGCCGTTTCACGTGCTGTTTCAATCGGCGGCCGCGGTGCTGCTGGGCACCGGGTACGGGCTCGCTTACCCGATCGTCCAGCTTCAGGCCGTCAACGACTCCGTCGCCACGCACCGCCGCGCCGCGCTCACGTGGTTCGTCGCGGCGTACTTCGTCGGTGCGTTCGGGTTTCCGACCGTCGGCGGCTGGGTGCTGGTGCACGGCGGCCGCGCGGCGCTGCTCGCGCTCATCGCGGCATGCGGACTCGCGGCGCTCGCGCTGGCGGTTCTGCGCGACCGGCAGCGTGTCGAGACGTTATCGGCCAGCGCCTGAACAGGCCTGGCCACTCTTAATTTCCTAACGAACCGGAGGGATCGTGACTGAACTATGGCGTTTATCCGCAACTGAACTCGCCAAGCGGGTTCGCGCGCGCGAGGTCTCGGCACGCGAGGCCGCGAAGGCCGCGCTCGATCGTCTCGAAGCCGTCAATCCGCTCATCAACGCGGTGATCGACTACCGTCCCGAATGGGTCGTCGACCAGGCCGACAGAATCGACGCGGCGATAGCGCGCGGCGAAGACCCGGGGCCGCTCGCGGGGGTGCCCGTCACTACGAAGATCAACATCGACCAGGCGGGCTTCGCGACGACCAACGGCACGCGCCTGCAAAAGGATCTGATCGCGCAGGTCAACAGCCCGGCCGTCGAAAACCTCGTGCGCGCGGGCGCGGTGCTGCTCGGCCGCACCAATTCGCCGACCTTCGCGCTGCGCTGGTTCACGAGCAACCAGGTCCACGGGCATACGAAGAACCCGCGCAACGCATCGCTCACGCCGGGCGGCTCGAGCGGCGGTGCGGCGGCGGCGGTCACGGCCGGCATCGGGCATATCGCGCTCGGCACCGACATTGGCGGCTCGGTGCGCTACCCGGCCTATGCGTGCGGCGTGCATGGCCTGCGGCCCAGCATCGGGCGGGTGCCGGCGTTCAACGCGTCGTCGCCCGAGCGGCCGATCGGCGCGCAGATGATGTCGGGCGCGGGCCCGATGGCGCGTACGGTCGAGGACCTGCGCGTGGCGCTCGCGGCGCTTGCCGCGCCCGACCTGCGCGACCCGTGGTGGACGCCGGCGCCGCTCATCGGGCCCGACGTGCCGCGGCGCGCGGCACTCTGCCTGCGCCCGGGCGGCATGAGCATCACGAAGGAGGTGGAGGATGCTTTGCTCGACGCCGGCCGCCGACTCGCCGACGCGGGCTGGACGGTCGAGCAGATCGACGACGTGCCGCTCCTGCGTGACGCCGGCGAAGTGCAGGAACGCCTGTGGCTCGGCGACGGCTTCCCGGCGCTCGCCGACGCCGTGGCGCGTGACGGCGACCCGGGCGCGCAGGCGGTGGTGGACGGCGTGCGCGCCAAGGTCGCGGCGATGCCCGAGAACGTGGTGGTCCCGTCGCTGGTGCGCCGCACGACGCTCACGCGCGCATGGCGCTTGTTCCTTGTGGAATATCCCGTGCTGCTGCTGCCGGTTTCGGGCGAACTGCCGTTCCCCGATAACCTTGACATGCAGGGCGCGGCGGGATTCCAGCGGGTGTGGGACGCCCAGCTGACCATGCGCGCATTGCCCGCGATGGGCTTGCCGGGGCTCGTCGTTTCGACGGGGATGGTGAAGGACGTGCCGGTTGGCGTGCAGATCGTCGCCGGGCACTTCCGCGAAGACCTGTGTCTGCTGGCTGGCCAGGCCATCGAGGAACGCGGCGCGCCGCCTTCGCCCATCGACCCGGCCATGTAAGCCGGGCGGGCGTTATGCGGGCTTCTTGACCACGGTGTCGTGAGGGGCGAGCGCGTGCCCTTCGCAGGTCTGCGGAAACATCGACAGCAACGGCTTGCCCGTTGCTTTGTCGATCAACCACGAATGCCGTTCGCCGCGCTCGAACAAATGGCGCTCGCCCCACTGCTGAAGCGCGACGATCACGGGGAAGAGACTTTCCCCTTTCTTCGTTAGCACGTACTCCTGATAGGTCGTGCCGTCGGAGGCAGGCCGGGTTTCGAGAATGCCGGCCTCGACCAGATGGCTCAAACGGCCGGACAGAATATTGCGCGCCACGCCCAGATTGCGCTGAATGTCACCGAAGCGGTGAATGCCGTCGAAGACATCGCGCAGGATCATCAGCGACCACCGGTCGCCGATCACGTCGACCGAGCGCGCGACGGGGCAGGTTTCCTTCTGCATGGATTTGCGGCTTGCCATGGCGATTCTCTCTCTTGCTGGAACGTATTGACGTAATGCGTACGCCTCACGTAGTTGCATTTTAAAACCAGTCGACATACCATTCAATCAGTTTTGTTTTGAAACTGGATTGAAGATCATGGAGGCGGATTCCGTTGCGCTTGCAACGCCGGCCCGCGGCGCTCCCGTGCAGCCGCGCGCGCCGTTTTCGCGCGGCCTCGTACTGCTGTTCGCCGTAGCCAGCGGTTTGAGCGTCGCCAATGTCTACTATGCGCAGCCCTTGCTGGACGCCCTGGCGCGCGATTTCGGCATCACGCGCGCCGCGGTTGGCGGCGTGGTCACGGCGACGCAGGCCGGTTGCGCGCTGGCGCTGCTGCTACTCGTGCCGTTGGGCGACAGGGTAGAGCGTAGCCGCCTGATGATCGTGCAATTGCTGGCACTGGCGGGCGCGTTGGGCGTGGTCGGTCTCGCGCGATCCGTAACGGTGCTGCTGGCCGGCATGCTCGGTGTGGGTATGCTCGGCACGGCCATGACGCAGGGTTTGATCGCCTATGCGGCGGCCGCCGCCGCGCCCGACGAGCGCGGGCGCGTGGTGGGCGCAGCGGGCAGTGGCGTGTTCATCGGCCTGCTGCTGGCTCGCGTGTTCTCCGGCGGCGTGAGCGATCTTGCCGGTTGGCGCGGCGTGTATGGCTGTTCCGCCGCCGTCATGCTCGCCCTGGCCGTGCCGCTGTGGCGCCGGCTTCCGAAACTGGCACGCGGTGAGCCAGGCACGATGAGCTATGTACAACTGATCATCTCGATGTTCGCGTTGCTGCGCTCGGATCGCGTGCTGCAGACGCGCGGCGTGCTCGCGCTGCTGATGTTCGCGACCCTCAATATCTTCTGGAGCGCGTTGGTGCTGCCGTTGAGTGCGCCGCCCTACAATTTTTCTCATACGGCGATCGGGGCCTTCGGCATAGCCGGGGCGGCGGGCGCGCTGGCCGCTGCGCGCGCGGGCCACTGGGCCGACCGGGGTTGGGGCCAGCGCACCAGTGCGGCCGCGCTGGCGCTGCTGTTGCTGGCGTGGTGGCCGCTCTCGATGCTGGGACACTCGCTATGGATGCTGCTGGTCGGCATCGTGCTGCTCGATCTCGGCGGCCAGGCGCTGCACGTGACCAATCAAAGCCTGATTTTTCGCAGCAGCGCGCAACTGCATAGCCGGCTCGTGAGTCTATACATGCTGTTCTATGCGGTTGGCAGCGGGCTGGGCGCGATCGGCACGACGGCGACGTATGCCGCGGCGGGCTGGCATGGTGTGTGTACGCTGGGCGCGGCCGTGAGTTTGCTGGCGCTCGTGTTCTGGGCCGTCACGGTGCGCAGCATGCCGCGCGCGTCCCCGTGCGCCTGTACGTCGAATTGAAGCCTGAATGGAAACTCGAACCGGGAGACATGGATGGATGAACTGAAACTGCTGGCGGATGCCGACGCACGCGGCCTGCGCTATCTCGAAGGCAACGCCACACGGCGTGTTTTCCCCTCGAACGCAGCCATCGCGGCGCTCAGTGCGTTCGACGAGCCGCTGCCCGCGAGCGGATTACCCGCCGAAGACACGCTGTCGCTGCTCGACCGCGTAGGCTCGCCGGCGACGACGGCTTCGAACGGCCCGCGCTATTTCGGCTTCGTGATCGGCGCGGCGCTGCCTGCAGCGGCCGCGGTCGAGCGGCTCATGCTGGCGTGGGATCAGTGCGCCTCCACGTTCGACAACTCGCCGGTCGCAGCCACGGTGGAACGCATCGCGGGGCGCTGGGTGCTCGAAGCGCTCGACCTGCCACGCGAAAGCGCCGTGGGCTTCGGCACCAGCGCGACAGCGTGCACGCTCGGTGCGCTCGCTACCGCCCGGCGCGCGCTGCTCGCACGGCAAGGCTGGGACTTCGACCGCCAGGGGCTGATGGGCGCGCCCGAAATCAAGGTCGTGGTCTCGGAACTCGCTCACATTACGGTAAAGAAGGCGTTGCGCATCCTGGGCTTCGGGCTGGATCGCATCGTCTACGCGGCCGTCGATGCTCACGGCGGCGTGGATGCGGCGCGACTCCCGCCGCTCGACGACCGCACGATCCTGTGCCTGCAGGCCGGCGAGGTGAATACCGGCGAATTCGACCCGTTTGCGCCGATCATCGCGCGTGCGCGGGAGGCCGGCGCGTGGGTGCATGTCGATGGCGCGTTCGGCCTGTGGGCGCGGACCTCGTCACTGGCGGCGCTGACCGAGGGTATCGAAGGGGCCGATAGCTGGACGACCGATGCGCACAAGTGGCTGAACACGCCGTACGACTGCGCCATGGTCATTTGCCGCGATGCAACGGCGCTCGCCGAGGCGATGAACAGCGACGCGGCCTATTTGTCTGCGAGCGCCGACGCGCAGAAGAACCTCACACTGGAGTTCTCGCGCCGCGCGCGCGGCATTCCCGTATGGGCGGCGCTACGCACGCTCGGTCGCGAAGGTGTCGCGGCCATGGTCGAGCGCCATCACGCGCAGGCGCAGCGCATCGGCGCCGAACTCGAACGCCTGGGCTACGAGGTGCTCAACCGGGTCGTGCTGAACCAGGTGCTGTTCCGCGGCGCAACGGATGCCCAGACGCTGGCGCTGCGCAGCGCCGTGCAGGCTTCGGGCGAAACGTGGTTCGGCGGCACGATCTGGCAAGGGCGGCCTGCGTTGCGGATCAGCGTGTCGTCGTGGCGCACGCGGGATAAAGACATCGAGGCGCTCGTGCAGTTGCTGGCATCGCTGCGCGGCGATTCGCGTGCGCCGTAGCGAACACCGGCGACAACGTTGCGCGCACAGCGAAAGCCCATTCTCGAGTCAACGTAGCAACGCGAGACTCAGCGCGATACCCGCCGCGTAAGTGCCGAGCGCGCCGATAAATCGGGCGGGATTGGGTTTTGCCATCGAGGGAAACGCGACCAGCCCGACGACGAGCAGGCACCGGCAGACGGTCGCGGCCACGATCAGCGCGAGCGTTGCCGGCGAGGGCGAGTGTGTGCCCAGATAGAGAAACAGCGCGGCCAGGAAGGGCACATATTCGGCCGTGTTCGCATGCGCGCGCACGAACTTGTGCAGCAGGCTGGCCGGGTCCGGCGCGCATCCCGAGAGCGTGCCTTCGCGAAAGCGAAGCATGGAAATGGACAGGCCGAGGCCAAACAGCAAAAGACCCAGCACGGCCACGCAGGCCAGCGCAATTCTGTCCATGACGGCCTCCCTGGCGAAAGAAAGCGATGCGATTGTGGCGCGCGCTAGCCGACTTCCACGCGGTTGCGGCCGCTGTCTTTGGCTCGATAGAGCGCCACGTCCGCGCGTTTGACGATCGCACCGAAGTCATCCTCGCCCGGCAGGCGCTCCGTTACGCCGATGCTCACCGTAAACGGAACGGGCTTGCCCAGCCGCCATTGATGCTCGAAGTCCTGCTGCTCGATGGTCTGGCGCAATTCCTCGGCCACGGCCGTTGCCTGCTCGATATTGAACTCAGGCAGCGCGGCGACGAACTCTTCGCCGCCCCAGCGCGCAAAGACGCCAATGCGCCTGTCGCTGTTCATCACGACTTTGGCCAGCACTCGCAGCACTTCGTCGCCGATGTCGTGCCCGTAGCTGTCGTTGATCTTCTTGAAGTAATCGATATCGAGAATAAAGACGGAAAGCGTTTTGTCGGCTTCGAGAAGCTGTTCAACGGTATCGGCAAATTCTCGGCGGTTCGGCAGGCCGGTCAGCTCGTCGGTGACGGCCTGCTTCTGAAGCAGATCCATCAAGCGAACGCGGTCGGCGATATCGCGAATCACGGCGGTGAATTCGATCAGCCCGCCCACGTTGATTTTCGAAATCGCAATTTCGACGGGCAACAGCGACCCATCCCGATGCAGCCCATACACGCGGTTGCGCTCGTCCATCTGCCGCGAGCGCACGGGCGAGCGCGCAAACAGGTGGACGTATTGCGAATGATTGGCGCGGTAGCGCTCGGGCAGAAGGTCCGTGATCGGTTGGCCGAGCATTTCTTCGGCAGAGTACCCGAACAGGTTTTCCGCGGCACGATTGAATAGCGTGATGCAATGCTGCTGGTCGATCGTGATGATGGCGTCGTAGGCTGCATCGACGACCGAACGAAAGCGCGACGTGCTGACTTCCAGTTCGTGCGTCAGCAACATCTTCGTGGTGATTTCAAGGCCTGTGACCATGATTTCGAGTACGGAGACTCCGCTTTCGGCGTGGCGTATCGGCTTCAACGACAGGCGCCACCAGTGCGTTCCGTCCCTCAGGTCATAGGCTTGCTCGAGTTCCCGGGCGACGCCGGATTCGAAGCACTGGGTCAGCTTTTTGCGGAATTCGGTTCGGGCGTAGTTGGGAATGAGCGAATCGAACGGTGCCGGGAACGACTTGATCGCGCTGCGCCTGCCGCCCGTCATGCGCATGAAATGATCGTTGCAGGCCGAAACCACGAACTGGCCCCGCTCATCGCGGCCGATCATGGCCACGCTCGCAGCGATTTCGTCGACGAAATCGCGCATCATGTTCGACCAGTCGGCCATCGAGCCTCCTTTGCCCGGTTGCCCAATACACTGACGATATAGTAGTCCGCATTGCGCGGCGCGGCAGCGTAATGTGTCCCACGGACGTTTTCGAACATGCGGGTTCGCGCGCGTTCGCGCAGACCCCAGCGCGAAATCGGGGTAATTCGAAAATGCGAAGAATGCGAACGCCGAAGTCAGAATGGGAGGTAAATGCCGCGCTTTTTTACGGCATTTTTTCTTGTGCGAAGAAGCAGGGCTTCATCGGGCCTGTACGAAGCGGTGGAAGTGCGCACGAAGCGCCACTCGAAATTGCCAACGCGTGCCCGCGACGCTGGCTCGTCGTGCTGCATCTCGAGTTGAATCCGCAGCTCGCACAAGGCATGTGAGATTTAGACACGACGCACCGCTATTTTTAACACCGCTTTTACGCGTTCGGGAATACGCTGAAGTTGTGTTCACAACCTGCGAATAGCAATTCAAATCTCATGGCTTGCGCAAATCCCATCCCCCGTTACGAGATCGTGGCGCCGGCTCCGCGCTCGCGTGCAAAGGTCGTTCCGTTGCGGGCCCCGCGTGCCTGGCTCGAAGTCATGCTGACCGCGAATACCGAAGAAGCCGCGCGGGCGCATCTCGCGGCGCTGCTGCATTCCCCGCTCGGCGTCTACGTCGCGCAAACTGCCTTCGCGCGCGGCGCCATGCGTGTGCTACTCGATATCGCGCCCGAAGACATCGACTTCACGATGCATACGCTGATAGGCAGCGTGCCGGAAGCCACGATCGGCGCGTTGCGTCTGCGTACCGGCAACAAGGGGGCCTGATATGTTCGAGGGAATCCGGTTGCCCATCGTGACGCCGTTGCGCGATGGCGAGTGGATGTCGAGGCGTTGTAACTCCTGACCGACAAATACGCGAGTGACGGCGTTGCCGGCATCGCCGTGCTCAGCACGACTGGCGAGGCGGCGCTCCTGAACGACGTGGAGCGCGTGACCGCCGCGCCTTCGCCCTGATTTCGCTTCGCGCCCGCGCCCACGCGGATTTTTTTTCGCGTTTTCGAACTTTCATCTTGTCGCGCTACTATCCCCCTACTGTGTCATGGGGAAACCACGAAGATGAAGTACGAGAACGCTCTGCAACGAGCGATCAAGGAGCGCCTCGAGCGCGCTATGGAGCTGGCCGAACTGTTCGGTCTGTTGATCATCGGCATTGGCACCGTGGCCGCCATGGGCGCCCTGATCTGGCATATGGTGCATTCGGACGGCGTGACGCTGACCGACCTGCTGCTGATGTTTCTCTACCTCGAGATCTTCGCCATGGTCGGGCAGTATCTCAAGGCTGGACAGCTGCCCGTTCGCTTCCCGCTGTATATCGCCATGGTGTCGATCGCGCGGGACCTCATCCTGCGCGCGGGCGCGAACACCGAGCTGCATTTGCTGGCGTCTGCGGGCGCGATCGTGCTGATCGCGCTGGGCGTGCTGATCATCCGCTTCGGGCAGGCGAAATATCCCAGCAACACCGATGAACGGCGCGTGGAAGAGGCGAAGTAGGCCGGTCCTGCTGAAGTCGTGCCGTTTTGAGTTATCGCAAGCAAACCGGCCCGAGCCGTGCGGCAATGGTGCGGCACGCGGCGAGCAGGGGTTCGATGTAGCTCTGCTGCGCATCCGCCTGGCGGCGGAACATCGGCATGCTGACGCTCACGCAGCCCACTGCGTGACCATCGGCGCCGAGAATCGCCGCGCCGTAACACCAGATCGACTGTTCGTTTTCTTCGCGGTCTTCCGCGTAGCCGCGTTGCGCCGTGAGTTCGATCTCGTCGCGGATCGCGTCGAGGTCGGTCATCGTATGCTCGGTGAAACGCACGCGCGGCGCCTGTGCGAGCATTGGCTCGCGCTCGGGCGGCGTGAGCGTGGCGAGCCAGGCCTTGCCGACCGAACTCGACGTGAGCGCCACGCGCGTGCCGATACGCGAAGCCATGCGCACGGCGTGCGGACTTTCGAGCTTTTCGATGTACACCATCGCGCCGTCGCTGGGCACGGCGAGGTGCACTGTTTCCGAGGTGGTGTTGCGCAGTTCCATGAGCGCGTCGACGGCGGCGATGCGCAGGTCGGATCGCTCCCAGCTGCGGCTCGCGAGATTCACGAGACGCGGCCCGAGCGCGAACGTATTGCCGCCGCCCACCGCCGCGACGAGCCCTTCGGCTTGCAGCGCGGCGACGATGCGATGCACGGTCGGGCGCGGATAGCCGCTCGCGGCCACGAGCTTCGCGATGTTCGGCGGCGTGCTGGCATCAGCGATGAGCTGCAGCACGGCGATGAACTTCGAAAAGGCGGCCGTGCCGGCAACGCCCTTGGCGTCGCCGGATTGGGAGGAGGTGGGGGAATCAGTGGTCGACATCGGAAAGCTAGCGGGCGCCATGTGTGGCGCCATTATGCCCGCAATTCCTGCGGATCAGGCGCACAGATAGCCGCCGTCCACGGGCACGATCGCGCCCGTCATGAACGAAGCGGCGGGCGAGCAGAGAAACGCGGCCACGTTCGCGACTTCTTCGGGCTGCCCCCAACGCTTCATCGGCGTACGCTCGAGGATGCCCTGCGAGCGGCCGCCGTCGTCCTGCAGCGCCTGGGTGAGGGGCGTCGCGATCCAGCCGGGCGCGAGTGCATTGACACGGATATTGTCGGGCGCATAGGCAATGGCGAGCGAGCGCGTGAGCTGCGCCACGCCGCCCTTGCTGGCGCTATAGGCCGGCACGAGACCGCCGCCGAAAAAGCTCAGCATCGAAGCCGTGTTCACGATGCAGCCGGAAGAAGCCCTGAGCAGCTCGCGCGCGCTCGAACACACACGCATGGTGCCGTTGAGATTGATATCGAGCACGCGCTCGAACGCCTCGATCTGGTGCTCTTCGCCGCGGCTGATCACACCCGCGCAGTTCACGACGATATCGAGCCGCTCGCAGCCATTAACCAGTCGCGTCACGTCTTCGCTCGAACGCACGTCGAGCGAGGCGCGTTGCACGCCGGCATCGAGTACGTCCGGCGTGCCGGCGGGAGGCGGCAGGCCGGCGGCCGTGGTGTGTGCGCCGAGTTGTGCGAGCCGGTTGGCAATGGCCGCGCCGATGCCGGAGTGGCCGCCCGTCACGAGCGCGACCTTGCCCGCGAGAAAATTGTCCTTGAATGTCATGATGCGTAGTGCGAATGAATAGATGAATCAGGTGGGTTGGGTCGCTGCCGCCCGGCGCTCGTTTTCAGGCACGACTTCCCTGACGACGAAGAGATAGACGAACGCGGCGGCGAACGCCACCGCTGCGCTGATGAGCAGGGCGTTCACGAACGAATGCGTCTGGTCGACCACGATGCCGGTGATGACCGGCGCAAACGAGCCGCCGAAATAGCCGCCGAAATTCTGCATGCTGCCGAGCGACGCCACGAGATGGCGGGGAGCCGCCACGCTCACGAGCGCCCAGGCCGCGCCGCTCGACATGTTCACGAAGAACATCGCGACGGAAACATAGGTAATGGCGAGCGCGGTGCTCGGCGTGTAGGCGGCCGGCACGGTGAAGGCCGCCGCGCCGATCAGCCCGACGCACAGCGGCCACTTGCGGCTGCGGATCGGCGCCATGCCGCGCTTGAGCAGGTAATCGGAAATAAAGCCGCTGCTGGCCATGCCGATCGTGCCGAACACATAGGGAATGGCGACGAGCCAGCCCGTATGCGCGATGGAGATATGGCGCTCCTTCTCCAGATAGCCGGGCAGCCAGGTGAGATAGAGCCACACCATGTAGATCACGCCCATGAAGCCGAAGATCATGCCCCACGTGTTGCGCTGCTTGAGCAGCATGCCCCATTCGGCGAAGCTCAGTGCGCTCTTCTTCGGTGCTTCGGTCGCGCCGTCTTCGAGCCATGCCGTTTCTTCGGACGTGAGCACGACCTGATCGCGGTTGCGATAGACCACATACCAGCCGACCGAGACGAGCACACCCAGCACACCCATGATGATGAACATCGGACGCCAGCCGAACGAGAGCATCAGCGCGGTGAGCAGTGGCGGCGCGATCATCGGCGCGATGGTCGAGGAGGAGACGAACGTGCCGGTTGGCGCGCCGCGTTCGCGCACGGCGAACCATTCGTGAATGACCTTGGCGCCCGCCGGAAAGAGCGGCGCTTCGGCGATGCCCAGCACCACGCGCGCCGCCAGAAAATGATTGAGCGTTTGAATGAAGCCCCCCGTGACCTGCGCGAGCGACCACACCAGCATGCCGAGCCCGAGCATCACGCGCGAGCCGAAACGGTCGAGCATCGCGCCCACCGGCAATTGCGCGAACGCATAGGCGAGCGAGAACGCCGAAAGCAGCAAGCCCATTTGCGAAGCGTTCAGATGCAGTTCCTCCGCCACCGAATGGTTGGCGATGGAAAGCGTGCTGCGGTCCAGGTAGTTCACGATGCCCGCTATCGTCAGAAAGGCGATGGCGATCGTCTGGGTGCGTTTGAGCCGTTGCGATTTTTTGATCATGGGTCGTCTCCTTTTGGCTGTTATCGTGTGGGTGTCTTTGGGCGTGTATCAGTACGTGGCGCGGCCGCCGGAAAGATCGAATATCGCGCCGGTGCTGAACGTACAGGAATCCGAACAAAGCCATAGCGCGAGATCGGCGACTTCATCCACGGTGCCGAGCCGCCCGAGCGGACTCTTGTCGATCATCGTCTGCACGTGGGCGGGCGCCATCTGCGCGAGCAGCGGTGTTTCTACGGCAGCGGGCGCAATGCCGTTGACGAGAATGCCCGTTCGCGCGAGTTCCTTGCCGAGCGATTTGGTGAGCGCGATTACACCGGCCTTCGCCGCGCTGTAGGCGGACGCGTTCGGCGTGCCCTCCTTGCCCGCGAGCGATGCCACATTGACGATGCGCCCCGAACCGGCGCGGCGCATGGCGGGCACGACGAAGCGGCAAACGTGATAGGTGCCCACCAGATTGACGTCGACGATGCGTTGCCATTCGGCGGGATCGTAGGCGTCGAGCGGCACGGTCGAACCGGCGAAACCCGCATTGTTCACGAGGTAGTCGATGCGCCCGAATTCGGCGAGCGTCGCTGCCAGCGCCGCTTCGATCGTCTCGGGGCGCGTGACGTCGGCTTCGATGTGACGGGGCGCGTCCTGCGTATCCAGCGGGCCGGGCACGCGGTCCCAGTTGACCGTGCGCGCCCCGCCGCGCGCGAACGCATTGCAGATCGCGCGGCCGATGCCGCCCGCCGCGCCGGTCACGACGGCCACGCGCCCCGCGAAATCGTACTGGGCGCGGGTCATCGGATGAACTGATCCACGTAATCCTCGCCAAGACCCACCGCCGCGTAATGCTTGCGGCACATGTCGATCTTCGTGAACACGTCCTCATAGCCCGTGTAGTTGCCCCACGGATCGCAATAGAACATGACGCCGTTGACCTGGAAGTAGGTGATCATTTCCTCGACGTCTTCCGGTACGTAGAGCGTATGCGTTTCGCCGGGCGGCTCGAACACGTAGCTGCCTTCGGTCGCTTCCCAGTCGTGCTCCAGATAGCGCCAGCGGCCCTTGAGCACCATGCCGTGAACGGCCTGCGGATGCCGATGCCTGCTCAGGACACCTGATTTACGCACGCGCAGCAAATTCATCCAGTAGCCCTGTGCCGTGTTCAGGCACAGCGGACGGAACCATACGTTCTCGGCCTGGGGTACCCACACGCGCTCGTCGGTGGGGATAGCGTGGGGAATGACGATTTCCTGCTGCGCTTCCTTGGGGAACGGAAGCTGATACGGCGTCATGGGGGAATAGGGCTTGTCCGTCATCAATTGCTCTCATTATGTCCATAATATGGACGATAAGTCCACGATATGGTTCATTGTGCGGGAGGGATTTGATTCAGGTCAATGCCAGGGTTTCCCCGCGCCGGCTTTCGCGCGCTTCAGAATTCAATGCCCTGCTTGTCGCACAGCGTTTCGATGAGCAGCCGCGCCGCGGGGGCGAGCGGCGCACCCTGGCGCGTGACCAGCTCATACGGTTCGCTACGGGAAGCGAGGCGCAGCGGCAGGATGCAGGCCATCTCCTGGCTCGCGAAGAACTGCGCAACGTCGATCGACACCAGCGCGACGAACGAGGGATTGCCTTGCAGCAGCGCCAGCGTGGCGAACGCGGAGGTCGTTTCGAGCAGATGCGTGGGAAAGCGCAGTTCGGCCTCGCGAAACTCGCGTTCGAGCAACAGCCGCATGGGCATGTTGGCGCGGTAGACCACCCAGCGATACTTCTCCGTGTCCTTGAGGGTGAGCTTCTTCGCGCGGTGCAGCGGATGCCGCACGTTGGCGATCACGGCGAGCGTTTCGTCCTGCAGCTTGAGGCTCTCGTAGAGATGCGGCGTCTGGCTGACCGTGGTGCGGCAGATCGCGAGATCGAGCCGGCCCGCATCGATCTGGCTCAGCAGCGCAGCACTCGTGTCTTCGACGATTTCAACCGACATTTCCGGATGCGCCGCGATCAGCGTGGAAATCGCGTCGGTCAGCAGCGGCACCGCGCCCATGATGACCCCCACCGCTACGCGTCCGCCACGCCCGCGCGAGAGTCCGACAAGCTCCTCGCGCAAATGCGTGAGATCGGTGTGGATCAAGCGCGCGTAGCGGATCGCGCAGTGACCGGCCTCGGTGGGCTCGAGACCTCGATTGGTGCGATTGAAGAGCGCGGTGCCAAAGGTCGTTTCGATCTCCTGCAATGCCTTGCTGGCGCCGGGCTGCGTGAGTGAGACCTGTTGGGCGGCCTTCAGCAGCGAGCCGTGATCGCCCAGGGCGATCAACAGCCGAAGTTGCTTCACATGGAGGCGGGAGATGATCGAGTTGAGCGACGGGGTCATGGGGTTGAGGAAAAGTTATAGCTGTATCAAATCTTCTCAATTACCGCGTAAAAGGCGTCTCCCTATACTGGCCAAAAATAATAGCACTACGCGGCCGAAATGCGGTAGTTGCATTGGCGTTGCCAGCGTTTGCCGCCGCAACGGCCGAATTCACTATAACTGAAGCTCAATCCTATGTCCCTCATCAACTACGTCACGCAGATCCAGTTCGATTTTGGCGCCATTCATTTGCTCCAGAACGAATGCGAACGTGTGGGCATCAGCCGGCCATTGATCGTCACGGACAAGGGCGTACGCGCGGCGGGGATCGTCGATAGCGTGCTGGGCGCTCTGGCAGGCGTTGCGCCCGCAACGATCTACGACGGTACCCCTCCCAATCCGAGCGAAGCGGCCGTGCGTGAGGCCGTGGCGGCCTATCTTGCAGGGGAGTGCAACGGCATCGTCGCCGTTGGCGGTGGCTCCGCCATTGACCTCGCCAAAGGCGTCGCCGTTTGCGCGACGCACGAAGGACCGCTGCAGCGCTTCGCGGTGATCGAAGGCGGCGCGGTGAACATCACGGCGAAGACGGCCCCGGTGATCGCCGTGCCGACGACCGCGGGCACCGGCAGCGAAGTGGGGCGCGGCGCCATTCTGATTCTCGACGACGGTCGCAAGGTCGGTGTGATATCCCCGTACGTGGTGCCGCGCGTCGCGATTTGCGATCCGGAACTCACGCTGGGCTTGCCGCCCGGTTTGACGGCGGCGACGGGCATGGATGCGATCGCGCATTGCATGGAGACTTTTCTCGCGCCCGCCTTCAATCCGCCCGCGGACGGCATTGCGCTGGACGGCTTGTGGCGCGCGTGGCGTCATATCGAGCGCGCGACGCGCGATGGCGGCGACCGCGTGGCGCGGCTGAACTTGATGAGCGCGTCGATGCAGGGCGCGCTTGCGTTCCAGAAGGGTCTGGGTTGCGTGCACAGCCTGAGCCATTCGCTCGGCGGCATCAACCCGCGTTTGCATCATGGCACGCTGAACGCGATTTTCCTGCCGGCTGTGCTGCGGTTCAACGAGGCAGCGCCTTCGGTGCGCGAGGAAGGCAAGCTCGACCGCCTCGCGACGGCAATGGGGCTAGGCAGCGGCGCCGAAGTGGCGCCTGCCGTGCGTACGATGACCGAGCGCCTGGGTTTGCCGACGGGCCTCGCGCAACTCGGTGTGAACGCCGGGCTGTTCCCCGAGATCATCAAGGGCGCGCTCAAGGATCACAGCCACAAGACCAATCCGCGCGAGGCCTCCGAAGACGATTACCGCGCCATGCTCGAATCGTCGATGTAACGCGGCGCGGCGTTTTAGTCCCACTGCGGGGCGAGGCCCGTAGGGCTCACTTCACGACCGTTGCGTTCGAGCGCGGCGATCTGCACCATGTCGTCATCGTGAGTTCCAGCGTTTGCGCGAGCAGGTTGCTGGTCAGGTTCTCGCGCTTCGTCGAAGAGGGAATGACGGAGTAGTTCAGGCGCAGTGTCCAGGCGAGCGCCACCTGCGCGGGCGTGGCGTGGCGCCGTTCGGCAATCGCGCCGACGACCGGATCGCCGAGCACCTTGCCGTAGGCGAGCGTCATGTACGACGTCACGTGAATGCCTTCCTGCTTCAGGAACTCAACGAGCTTGCGATTCTGCAGATAAGGGCTCAACTCGATCTGGTTGGTCGCGATGTTTTCCTTGCCGACCACTGCGACAGCCTGCTTCGTCAGCTCGATATTGAAATTGGAAATGCCGATCTGTCCGGTCAGCCCTTTCAATTTCGCCTCGGCCAGTGCGCGCATGAATTCTTCGAGCGGTACGCCGTTGTTGGGCGCGGGTCAATAAATCAGCGTGAGATCGACTGCGTCAGTGCGCAGCTTCTTCAGGCTCTCCTTCAGGCTCGGCACCAGCTTTTCACGCGCGTAGTTGTCGACCCAGATCTTGGTCGTGAGAAAGAGATTGTCGCGCGCGATGCCGGAAGCGGCGATCGCTTCGCCGACTTCGGCCTCGTTGCGGTAGATCTGCGCGGTATCGATGGCGCGGTAGCCGACTTCGAGGCCGTTACGCAGGGAGTCGATCACAGCCTGGCCTTGCAGGCGGAACGTGCCGAGGCCGAATGCGGGAATCTTGCGCATGTTGCTCTCCACCAAAAATGATTTGGTAACCTAATCGAAAATAGTGATTTAACGCGAGCGCCGGCTCATGACGATCCAGGACGAGGACGAGTGCAACGCCGCCAAGCGCGACGAACGCTGCAGCGTAGACCGAGGTCGCGGTCGAGCATGGCATCGTGCCTGGTGGGGGCACCGGCTAGTTGGGCCACTTAGCCCGAAGCGTTCGCATGAGCGAAGTCCGGCGTTATCGCGGCTTCAACACTGTCGTCATATATTCCGTCGCGAATTCTGTGAATGCCTGCACGCGCAGCGGCAGCCGCCTTTGAACGGGATAGACGATTTGCGCGGCGAGTGGTTTCGCCTGCCATTTCGGCAAGACGCGCACGAGGCGGCCCGATATCAGATCCTCCTCGATCAGCCATTCCGGCAACACGGCCAGGCCCAGCCCCATGCGCGCGGCCTCGCGCATGCTCGTCACCCCCTCCGAGATCATCACGGGCGCGATCTGCAACGTATACGTTGCCGCGCCCGAATACAGCGTGACATCTCTCGAACCGCCGAATTGCCGGCTCGAAAGTGCGATCCACGGTAAGGCCTGGAGACTTTCCGGTTTGCTGGCGAACTTGTGATCCTTGAGGAAGGCGGGCGAGGCAACCGGATAGCGGCGGATCTCGCCCAGCGAGCGCGCCACGACGCGATCGTCAGTGAGCACGCCAGCGACGATACCCGCGTCGCAGCCCTCTTCGATCATGTGCAGCGGGCGGTTCGAATAGGCCAGCTCCATTCTCACTGCCGGGTGCGCCTGGATAAAGCTGCTGATCATCCGGCTCACCACGGACTGGCCAAAGTCGATGGTGGAGAACACGCGGATATTGCCGCTCAGCGCGCTCTGGTCGCGCCGCATGCGCTGCGCGGACTCCTCGGCTAGCGCGAGCAGCGCCTGGGCGTCGGCAAGGAATTGGTGGCCGGTTTCGGTGAGGCTCATGCGGTGCGTGTCGCGCCGCAGCAGCGCCGCGCCGCATTGATCTTCGAGCGAACGCAACTGGCGGCTCAGCGTGGGCTGGCTCAGATTCAGCTTGCGGGCCGCCGCGGAGATGCTGCCGCTCTCCACGATGGCAACGAAGGCCTGCAGCAGGCCCAGGTCGTTGAATATGGTCATACGCCGGGAGCATAACCGATATTCTGGCTATGCGGCTACCGTGGAGCGTTGGCTGGCGGGAAGATGCACCCATCGCATCACGTTGCATCACCCACCCAACCGGAACGGAGAGTCACCATGAGCACGCAAGCCAACACCAGCAAAGTCGCGATCGTCACCGGCGCTTCCCGCGGGATCGGCGCATCGATCGCCAGACGCCTCGCGGGCGAAGGCATCGCAGTCGTCGTCAACTACGCCGGCCGCGCCGCAGACGCCAATGCGGTCGTGGAGGACATCAAGGCCGCGGGCAGTCGCGCCGCGGCGATTCAGGCAGACGTGGCCGTGCCCGCCCAGGTGGCCGCAATGTTCGACCAGGCCATTACGCTCTTCGGCGGCGTGGATATCGTGGTGAACAACGCGGGCATCATGCAGCCGGGCCTCGTCAATCTGGCCGATACCGATGACGCCCTGTTCGACCGGCTCGTCGCGATCAACCTCAAGGGCACCTTCAATACGCTGCGCATTGCCGCGAAGAAGCTGCGCCAGGGCGGCCGCATCGTCAACTTTTCGAGCAGCATCCAGGCGCTCGCGCTGCCGGGCTACTCGGTGTACGCCGCCACCAAGGCCGCCGTGGAAGCGATGACCAACATCTTCGCCAAGGAACTGCGCGGCCGCAATATCACGGTGAATGCGGTCGCCCCCGGGCCTACCGCAACCGAACTGTTCCTCAAGGACAAGACGCCCGAGCAGATCGAACGCCTCGCAAAGATGCCGCCGCTCGAACGGCTCGGCCAGGCGGACGACATCGCCGAGGTGGTCTCGTTCCTTGTCGGCAACGGCGCAGGCTGGATCGACGGTCAAACGATCCGTGTGAACGGCGGCATTGTTTGATGTCCTGATCAAGCGTTTCATGACGAACAAGGAGCCCATCATGAAGAAGGTCATTGTCGTTACCGGCGCATCGAGCGGTTTTGGCCGCCTCGCTGCCGAAGCACTCGCGAGCGCCGGTCATACCGTCTACGCGTCCATGCGCGCGAGCGCCGGGCGCAACGCCCCGGTCGTCGCGCAGATGGCGGAATTTTCGCTGCACAAGGGCGTGGATCTGCGCACCGTCGAACTCGACGTGCAGTCACAGGCGTCCGTGGACGCGGGCATCGCCCGCGTAATTGCCACAAGCGGGCGTATCGATGTGATCGTCCACAACGCGGGCCACATGGCCTTCGGGCCGGCCGAAGCGTTCAGCCCGGAGCAGTATGCACACCTGTACGACATCAACGTGCTGGGCACGCAGCGGGTGAACCGCGCGGTGCTGCCGCACATGCGCGAGCGGCGGGAGGGCCTCGTGGTGTGGGTGTCGAGCAGCAGTTCCGCGGGCGGCACGCCGCCTTATCTCGCGCCGTATTTTGCGGCGAAGGCCGCCATGGATGCGATTGCGGTGCAGTACGCACGCGAGCTTGCGCGCTGGGGCATCGAAACGTCGATCATCGTGCCGGGCGCCTTCACCTCGGGCACGAATCACTTTTCGCATGCGGGCAGCCCGGAAGACAAGGGCGTCGTCGCTGCCTATGAAGCCGGCCCCTATGCCGGGTTCGGCGAACAGATCCAGGAGGCGTTTGCCGCCATCGTGCCGCCGCAAGCCGACGTGGGCCTCGTGGCCGAGGCGATCGTCGATGTGGTCGATGCCCCCTTCGGGAAGCGGCCCTTCCGGGTGCACGTGGACCCGACCCAGGATGGCGCGGACGTTGGCTTTGCCGTACTGGACCGCGTGCGGGCGGAGATGCTGCATCGCGTGGGCCTCTCCGACCTGCTCGTGCCGCGCGGGCACGGCGATGCGTGATGCCACCGGCGGCGGGCGGCGGGGCGCGCTTACTCCGTGAGGCACTCCGACGCCTCGAGCCCGCGCAATGCCGCTTCGAACTCCTCGACAGGAATCGGGCGGCAGAACAGATAGCCCTGATACGCGTAACACCCGGCCGAGGCGAGGAAGGCGCGCTGCTCTTCGGTCTCGACCCCTTCGGCGATCACGCCGAGGCCCAGGCTGTGCGCGAGCGCCACGATGGTGCGGGCGATCGCGGCGTCGTTCGGGTCGACGAGGACATCGCGCACGAAGGATCGATCGATCTTCAGTTGAGCGAGCGGCAGGCGCCTCAAATACGAAAGCGACGAATAGCCGATGCCGAAGTCGTCGAGCGCGAAGACGACGCCGTTCGCCTTGAGCGCCTCCATCTTCTCGATGATCTCCTGCACGTTGTCGACCAGCACGCTTTCGGTCAACTCGAGCTTGAGCCGGTCCGCTCTTGCGCCAGTCTGTTCGAGCGTGGCCAGCACGCTTTGCACGAAGTCGGGCTGGTGCAGCTGCTGCGCGCTGACGTTGACCGCAATGGTCAGATGCTCCGTGTCGGGCTGCGTGGCCCAGCGCGCCAGCTGGGTGCAGGCCGCGCGCAGCACCCAGCTGCCCAGCTCGGCGATGAGCCCGGTTTCCTCGGCCACGGGAATGAAATCGGCCGGGTACACGAGCCCGCGCAGCGGATGATGCCAGCGTACCAGCGCCTCGACGCCGGTGACCCGGCCGCTGTCGATCTGCATCTGGTAGTGAAGCACGAACTCTTCGTTCTCGATGGCTTCGCGCAGTGCCGCTTCGAGCGCGGCACGTTCCACCACGACCGTCTGCATGTCGGGGTCGAAGAGGCGCACCGCGTTGCGTCCGCGTTCCTTGGACTTGTACATGGCGAGGTCGGCCTGCTTCATGAGGTCGTCTGTCGTCGCCTGGAAGCCCTTGAATACGGTTGCGCCGATGCTCGCCGTGCTGCGGTAGTCGATCTCGTCGAGTCGATAAGGATTCCCGAGCACGGCGAGAATCCGCTCGCCCAGGGCCTCGGCCTGGCGGGCCGCTTCGCAGGGAACGGGGTTCAGGTTCCCCACCACGACGACGAACTCGTCGCCGCCCACGCGCGCCACGGTGTCGCCCGCGGGTATGCTCGCCGCCAGGCGTTTGGCCACTTCCTGCAGCAGCAGGTCGCCCTTGTCGTGACCCAGCGTATCGTTCAGCGTCTTGAAGTGATCCAGATCGATGAACAGCAGGGCGCCGCTCGTGCCGTTTCTTGCGCTGTCGGTCAGGGCGTCTTTCAGGTTGTCGAGCAGCAGCGTGCGATTGGGCAAGCCGGTGAGCGCGTCGTAGAAGGCCAGCTCCTTGATGCGCTGGTCGGCGATCTTGCGCTCGGTGATGTCGCGCCCGCTCGTGCGGAAACCGATGAAGTCGCCTTTCGAGTCGGTAATCGGCACCCACGAGGCGCAGAGCCACATGAGCGAGCCGTCTTTGCGCACGCAGCGGAACTCCAGATTGTCGCCACGCGAGCCCAGTTGCGCGCCGCGGAACTCGGGCGCGACGTAGGAGGCATCGCCCGGATAGATCACGGTGCAGGCGAAGTCGCTCATGGCCATGCATTCGTCGACGGTATAGCCGATGTACTGCTCCACCGCCGAATTGATCCAGCGCGGCTTGCCTTCCGGCGACCACCAGATTTCCCAGTTGACCGTACAGTCCGCAATGGCGCGGAATTTTTCCTCGCTTTCGCGCAGTTCCTTCGTCATCGACGAGGCAAGACGTATCGCGCGGCTGCGGCCCGTCATCATGAGGCGCGTGAGCAGCGCGAGCAGCAGGCTCAGACCCGTTCCGGTGATCGCGATGAGCGTTGCCGCGTCGCGGCCGAAGCGCGCCTTGAAGCCGTCGCGCGCCATCAGCTTGAGCATCCAGTCGTGTCCGCAGACCACCAGATATTCGGTTGCCGAAAGATCGCTGGGCAGGTGAGGGGCGGGGGCGCCCGACGTTCTGTAGAGCAAGGCGTCCGGCGACGATTCCACGCCGTCGTAGATGGAGACCGAAAGGCCGGGCGGTTCCTCGCCGTAAAGGCTGGCAATGACGTCGTGCATGCGAAAGGACGCATAGACCCAGCCCACCAGCTGCGCCTGGCGTTCCGTGGCGTTTTCCGGCGCCGAGCCGCGTGCGTAGACGGGCATATACATCACGAAGCCGGGGTCGGCGGCGGGATCGGTGTCGACCGAGAGGCGCACCTTTCCTGAATTGGTCGCCATGCCGGTGTCGCGCGCCTGCTCCATGGCGCGCCGGCGCACCGGGTCGGCCCAGGCGTCGAAACCGGGCGCCGCGCGGTTGGCGCCGATATACGGCTCGCGCTGGATGATGGGTGCGTAGTTCGCGCGCGGACCGTCGGGCTGGATCGAGTAGCCCGGCACGCCGCGCTGCTGCATGGCCGTGATATGTGCGGCCTTTTGCGTTTGCGGCACCCACGCGACGATGCCGATGGCCTGGATGCCGGAAAAGTTGGCGTCGAGAGTGAGTGTATTGACGTACGCCCGGAACGCGTCGCGATCGACCTCGCCGGTGGCGGCAAAGAGGCTCTGCACGCCGCGCAGCAACAGCTGGTAAGTGCCCATGCGCTGTTCGATGCGGCTCACGACGTCGCCGAGTGAGTAATCGAACTGCGTCAGCAGTTCGTGGCGAGCCGCTTCCCGCTCGTGGTTCCAGAGCGTCCAGGTCACGCCGAGCGCGGCGGCGAGAACCAGTAGCGGGAGCAGAACGAGGCGCGTCCGGGTCATGGCGGCGTCTAGAAGGGGACCATCGAATCGGCGAGGTCAGGCTTGAAATACTTCGTGAAGATGCGCCGCACCGTGCCGTCCGCGATCATTTCGTTGACGAGGGCGCGCCACTTGTCCCGCTCCTCGGGCGAAAGCGCCTTCTTCGACATGATGAGTCCATGCGGAATGGGTGGATCGTCGAACTCCACGATATTGGTCACGCTCCGAATCTTCGCTTCATCGATGGCGGGATAATCGAACGGCTCGATGATCATTCCCTGAATGCGGCCAAGGATCAGCGCCTGGTAAAGCGGCTCGAGGCCCCCGGCCTGACTCACACGGTTTTCGGCCGAGAGCGAATCGACCAGCCGGTTGGCCGACTCGCTATAGCGGAAGCTGCGGATCACGCCGAGCTGAAACTTGTCGTTGTGCTCGAAATCGGCCAGTTGATGAATGCCTGAATCCTTGCGAACCAGCAGATAGTACTTGTTGCTGAAGTACCAGGCAAAATCCGCGTATTGATTGCGCTCTTCGTTGGCAATGCCCGACAGACTGAAATCGAGCGCGCCCGATTCGATGAGCTTCCAGATGCGTGCGCGCGACATCAGGCTCACGCGAATCTGGCAGCCGCTGCGCCGCGCGAGGGCGTCAGCGAAGTCCTTGTCGATTCCCGTGTCGGTGTCGACGGAGTAGAGCAGCCCGTGATCGTGTAAGGCGAGCGTAAATGAGCGCGAGCAGTCGGGGCCCGCGGCAACCGCGGTGCCAATGCAACCGAGCGCGAGCAGCAGGCCGCCAAGGCAGGTTCGAATCACAGCGTCTCCGTTGCGTGTCAATGGCCCGATAGCGGTGCACTGGGCGGAAAACAGACTTCACGTCTTATCGGCAGCGTGCTTCAATTCTTGAGACAATTCCAATTGTTTTTTTTGCACGCTTTTCGTGCGGGCGCTGGGGTGTTCAGGTGGGACGATTGCCCGTGCCCGCCAAAGCGCAGAGGCCAAAAAAAAGCGCCGGCGCAAGGCCGACGCAATTTTCAAAACGGGTTCGTGTAAGGAGGGCCCAGCCGGAAGGTGGTGGAAGGTGGCCCTCGCAACGGACGATCTAGCCGATTCGCATAACGTTCAGTTCTCTTCCACCGGGTCGCGGTTCAGCATGCTTTGCGGAATCGACAGAATCAGAACGCAACTCACGAGCAGACAGGCGCCCAGCGCATAGGTGCCGTTGTTGATGTCGCCGGTCAGGTCCTTCGCCACGCTGGTGATCATGGAACCCGTGAAGCCGGAGAGATTGCCGACCGAGTTGATGAGCGCAATACCGGCCGCCGCGGCCGTGCCCGAGAGAATCTGCCCTGGGAACGTCCAGTAAATCGGCATGAGCCCGAGGATCGCGCAGGTGGCGATCGTCAGGAATACGATCGAGAGCGGCACGTTGTGCGCGAAGAGTGCGCTCAGAATCAGGCCGACGCCGCCGATACAGGCCGGAATGGCCGCATGCAGGCGGCGCTCGCCCGTCTTGCGCGAGTGTGACGCATTCCAGATCATGGCGACGACGGCGCTGAGGTAGGGAATGGCGGTCAGCAAGCCGATGTTGAACGTGCTCTTCACACCCGAAGCCTTGATGATGGAAGGCAGCCAGAATGCCAGGCCATAGAAGCCGGTATTGAAGGTCAGCAGGATGAACGTCAGCAGCCAGACACGCGGGCTTTTCAGCGCTGCCACGGCGCTATGCGTTTTTTTCGCGCTTTCCTGTTCGAGATTCTTTTGCAGCACGGCTTTTTCGGCGGCGCTCAGCCATGTCGCCGACTGAATGCCGTCGCCCATGCGCAGCAGCACCACGAAGGCGACGAGAATCGAAGGAATGCCTTCGAGCAACAGCATCCACTGCCAGCCGCCCAGGCCCAACAGGCCATGCGTGTTTTCCATCAGCCAGCCCGAGATAATGCCGCCGAGCGTGAGGCTCACCGGAATGGCGATCAGGAACCCCGACATCGCGACGCTCTGGCGACGCGCCGGAAACCAGTAGTTCAGGTAAAGAATGATGCCGGGGAAAAACCCCGCTTCGCAGACGCCGAGCAGAAACCGCAGGATGTAGAACATCGTCGAGGTCTGCACGTGAAAGAAACTCGCGAGCGGCGCGATAAAGGCGAGCGACGAAGACACGATGCCCCACGTCACCATGATGCGCGCGATCCAGAAACGCGCGCCATAGCGATGCAGGAGCAGATTGCTCGGCATCTCGAAGAGGAAGTATCCCCAGAAGAAAATGCTTGCGCCCACCGCATAGATACTGTCGCTCAAACCGAGCGAATCGAGCATCTGCAGCTTGGCAAAGCCGACGTTTACGCGGTCGAGGTAGGCGACGACATAGCACAGAAGCAGAAGCGGCAAGATGCGCTTCAGTACCTTGCGGTACAGCCGTTCTTCGGCTTCGTTGACGGCGGCCGGCGAGTCCGCAATCTGGGTCAGGGTTGGCATGGGATGTGTCTCCTTTCACATATGCCTTTGAACGCTCCCGGTACTGGGGAGGCGATTCCACGAGCTTCGTGGTGTGCCTTGCTGGATCTCTGCGCTGGCTGTGAACAGCGCACTGTTTTGTTATCGGTAACACAGCGGGCGCTAAATTAGCATGAGACGAGGCGCTAGGGCAAGTCGGTCGCCAGCGCCGAAGTCGGGAAAACGCGTGGTCTCACCTGGTGCACAGGGCGCGTGCAAAGTGCTAATATCCAGAAATGTTACCGATAACAAATGGCGCGGACCTGCGTGCCACATCGTCGAGACAAGGAACAAGCAAGTGAGTGATATGACCCAGCCCAACGCACGGCGCCTGCGCAGCCAGGAATGGTTCGACGACCCGGCCCATGCGGACATGACCGCGCTCTATGTCGAGCGCTTCATGAATTACGGTCTGACCCGGGAAGAACTGCAATCGGGCCGCCCCATCATCGGCATTGCGCAAACGGGGAGCGATCTCGCCCCTTGCAACCGTCACCATATCGAGCTGGCGGCCCGCACGAAGGCGGGCATTCGCGACGCGGGCGGCATCCCAATGGAATTTCCGGTCCATCCGCTCGCCGAGCAGAGCCGCCGGCCCACGGCAGCGCTCGACCGCAATCTGGCCTATCTGGGTCTCGTCGAAATTCTTCACGGTTTCCCGCTCGATGGCGTGGTGCTGACCACGGGCTGCGACAAGACCACGCCTGCTTGCCTGATGGCCGCGGCAACGGTCGACATGCCCGCCATCGTGCTGTCGGGCGGCCCAATGCTCGACGGCTGGCATAACGGCCAGCGCGTCGGGTCGGGCACGGTCATCTGGCATGCGCGCAATCTGCTGGCAGCAGGCGAGATCGACTACGAGGGCTTCATGGAGCTCACGACGGCCTCGTCGCCCTCCATCGGCCACTGCAACACGATGGGTACGGCGTTGTCGATGAACAGCCTCGCCGAAGCGCTGGGCATGTCGCTGCCCGGCTGCGCCAGCATTCCGGCCGCTTACCGCGAGCGCGGCCAGATGGCGTACGCAACCGGCAAGCGCATTGTCGACCTCGTGCGCTATGACATGCGGCCTTCGCGCATCATGACGAAAGAGGCGTTCGAGAATGCCATCGTCGTGGCCTCCGCGCTGGGTGCGTCGACCAACTGCCCGCCGCACCTCATCGCGATCGCGCGGCACATGGGCATCGAGCTGAGCCTCGAAGACTGGCAACGCGTCGGCGAACAGGTGCCGCTCATCGTGAACTGCATGCCGGCAGGCGAGTATCTGGGCGAGAGCTTCCACCGCGCGGGCGGCGTGCCCGGCGTGCTGCGCGAACTCGATCGCGCGGGTCTCGTGCATCGCGAATGCCTCACGGTATCGGGCCGCACCATCGGCGCCATCGCCGACGGCACGCCCGAGCCCGATCGCGAAGTCATCAGGACAACCGATGACCCGCTCAAGCACGGCGCAGGCTTCATGGTGCTCTCGGGCAACTTCTTCGACAGCGCGATCATGAAGATGTCGGTGGTCGGCGACGCCTTCCGGCAAACCTATCTGAGCGAGCCGGGTGCGGAAAACACCTTCGAGGCACGCGCTATCGTGTTCGACGGTCCAGAGGACTACCATGCACGCATCAACGACCCGTCGCTCGAAATCGACGAGCACTGCATTCTGGTGATTCGCGGCACCGGCACGGTCGGCTATCCCGGCAGCGCCGAAGTGGTGAACATGGCGCCGCCGGCGGAACTCGTGCGCCAGGGCATCACGTCGCTGCCCACGCTGGGCGATGGCCGACAGAGCGGTACGTCGGCGAGCCCGTCGATCCTCAACATGTCGCCCGAGGCGGCAGTGGGTGGCGGCCTCGCGCTGCTGCAAACAGGCGACCGCATTCGTGTGGATCTGAACGCGCGCAGCGTGAACGTGCTGGTCGACGAAGCCGAGCTGGCGCGCCGCCGCGAAACGGCGCACTTCGAGGTGCCGCCGGCACAGACGCCCTGGCAGGAGCTTTACCGCAAGACGGTGGGGCAATTGTCCACGGGCGGATGCCTCGAACCCGCCACGCTTTATCTGAAAGTGATCGCCGAGCGCGGCAACCCGCGCCATTCGCATTGACCCGGACACTCAACTGGACGCACCATGACCTCGAACACCCCCTCAAACTGGCTTCCCGGCGATGTCGGGCAGGCGCTGCTCGTCGGCCGCGTGTGGCGCAAGGCAGGCGAGCATGAAGGCCCCTCCGTCGTGCTCGTGCGCAACGGCGAAGTCGTCGATATCACGGCCAGCGCGCCGACCACCGCGGATCTGTTCGACCGCGAGGACCTCGCGCAATTCGCGCGCACCGTGAGCGGCGAATCGCTCGGCCCGGTGGAAAAGCTGATCGAAGCGAATCTGCCCGGCAGCGGGGAGCCAGCGCTGCGTCTGCTCGCGCCCAACGACGTGCAGGCCATCAAGGCCTGCGGCGTGACGTTCGCGGTGAGCCTGATCGAGCGCGTGATCGAAGAGCAGGCGGGCGGCGATCCCGCGAAAGCGCAGGAAGTGCGCGAAACCATCGCGGCCACGATCGGCACCGATCTCTCGAAGATCAAGCCGGGCTCGGACGAAGCGATGAAGCTCAAGGCGGAACTCGAGCGGCGCGGCGCGTGGTCCCAGTACATGGAAGTGGGCATCGGGCCCGACGCGGAAGTGTTTTCGAAGTCGCAGCCCATGTCGGCGGTAGGCTTTGGCGCGGCTGTCGGCTTGCTGGCCGCTTCGGTCTGGAACAACCCCGAGCCGGAAATCGTGCTGGCCGTGAACAGCCGCGGCGAGATTGTCGGCGCGACGCTCGGCAACGACGTCAATCTGCGCGACATCGAAGGCCGCTCGGCGCTGCTGCTCGGCAAGTGCAAGGACAATAACGCCTCGTGCGCGATCGGCCCGTTCGTGCGTCTGTTCGACCAGTCGTTCAGCCTCGACACGGTGCGCAAGACGAGCGTCGCGCTGCGCGTGGAGGGCACGGACGACGACTTCGTCCTGGAAGGCATCAGCCACATGAGCGAAATCAGCCGCGATCCGGCCGACCTCGTGGCGCAGACGTGGGGCCCGCATCACCAGTATCCCGACGGCTTCATGCTCTTTCTCGGCACCATGTTCTCGCCGATCAAGGATCGCGACACGCAAGGCGGCGGCTTTACGCACCACCTTGGCGACAAGGTCACCATTTCCGCGCCGGAACTCGGCGCGCTGATCAACACCGTGCAATTGAGCACGGCTCTCGCGCCGTGGACCTTCGGCGTGCGCGCGCTCTATCGCAATCTGGCTGCGCGCGGATTGCTGTGAGCCACTGAATCGGGAAACGCGACATGAACCAGTTCGACAATTACATCGGCGGCCAGTGGGTGCGCGGCGCTACGGCATCCACCAACATCAACCCCTCCAATCTCGACGACGCGATCGGCGAGTTCGCGCAGGCGGACGACGCACAAACTCGCGACGCCATCGCCGCCGCGCGCAAGGCCTTCGCGCAGTGGTCGCTTTCCACGCCGCAGCAACGCTTCGATTTGCTCGACCAGGTGGGCAGCGTCATTCTCGCGCGCAAGGCCGAGCTGGGTCGCCTGCTCGCGCGCGAAGAGGGCAAGACGCTGCCCGAGGCCATCGGCGAGGTGGGCCGCGCGGCGCAGATCTTCAAGTTCTTTGCCGGCGAGGCGCTGCGCCTTGGCGGCGAGATCGTGCCTTCGGTGCGGCCCGGCATGACCGTCGAGGTGACGCGCGAGCCGATCGGCGTGATCGGGCTCATTACGCCCTGGAACTTTCCGATCGCCATTCCCGCCTGGAAGATCGCGCCCGCGCTGGCCTATGGCAACACGGTCGTCATCAAGCCTGCCGACCTCGTGCCGGCCAGCACGTGGGAGCTCGTGAAGATCATTGCGGAAGCGGGCGCGCCGGCCGGCGTGATCAACCTCGTGATGGGGCGCGGCTCGGTGGTGGGCGAGGCGATCGTCAGTTCGCCCGATGTCGATGCCGTGAGTTTCACCGGCTCGGTCCCGACGGGCCGCGCGATCGGCGCGAAGTGTTTTGCAACGGGCAAGAAGTTCCAGCTGGAAATGGGCGGCAAGAATCCCATGGTCGTGCTCGACGACGCCAATCTCGACGTCGCCGTGGACGCCTGCATCAACGGCGCATTCTTCTCGACGGGGCAGCGCTGCACGGCGTCGAGCCGCCTCATCGTGACCGAAGGCATTCACGACCGTTTCATCGAAGCGATGAAGGCGCGCATGAAAACGCTGAAGACGGGCGACGCGCTGGCGGACGGCACGCATATCGGGCCGGTGGTGGACGACAAGCAGCTTCAGCAGGACGAGCGCTACATTGCGATCGCGCGTGAAGAGGGCGGCGAGGTGTACGGCGGCGAGCGTGTGGAAGGCGCCACGCGCGGCTACTTCCTTGCCCCCGCGCTGATCACCGGCACGACATCGCAAATGCGCATCAACCGCGAAGAAGTGTTCGGCCCCGTCGCCTCGGTCATCAAGGTGAAGGACTATCACGAGGCGCTCGCCGTGGCGAACGACACGGAGTTCGGTCTGTCGGCCGGCATCTGCACGACTTCGCTCAGTCATGCCAACCATTTCCGCCGCCATGTGCAGGCCGGCATGGTGATGGTGAACACCGCGACGGCGGGCGTGGACTATCACGTGCCGTTCGGCGGCCGCAAGGGTTCGAGCTACGGCCCGCGCGAGCAGGGCAGCTACGCTCGCGAGTTTTACACCACGGTCAAGACGGCGTACGTCAATCCGGGCGCAGTGTGAAGCCGCGCGGGCGGCGTACGGAAGACGCCGCCCGCGCCGGTTTTCAGATCATGCCGTGCACCACGGAGTGGGCGAGCCGCAGAAGATCGTCGAATTGCGTGACCAGTTCGAAACATACGAGAAATGTGAATGCGGCAGCCGCCCCGGGAAAGCGCACCATCAGGCGCAGAGCGGGCTCGGCGGTCCGCTTCCTGACTGCGTCGCGCGTCATCAGGCAGGTAATCACCACGCCGATTGCGGCGCCCGCTATCAAATCCGTGGGGTAGTGATAGCCCAGATACGCACGCGGCAGGCAGATAACGAGTACCACGTATAACATCACCAGCGCGCCGACCACACGCCATACCAGCAAGATCCCCATCGCAATCGCCACCCACAGCATGGCGTGATCGCTCGGGAACGAACTGAAGTCGGTGAGCCCGGCCGCCCGCAGCGACGACGAGGCGAAATGCAGATGCAGATCGGGATTGAATAGCGGCCGTTGGCGGAACGGCAGTAAACGCGCGAGGAGGCGTCCCACGGCGAGCGCGATCAGGCCGCTCGTCACCGTGGCGATCATCATCTCGCGCCGCCACTCGCGCCGCTCGTTCGGCTGAAACCAGATCCACCAGATGAGCGGGATGAGGAAATACCCCTTGAACGTATAGAGTCCCACCATCACCCGGATCGCATGATTGAGCAGTGGCGGCAGATCGACTTGGGTGAGGGCTCCCAGAATGACGGTATCGAAGCTGTTCATTTATTGTGGGCCATTCCGCTGACTTATTTACGAATGAGCAAGGCGGCCGGAAACGGAGGTCTCCGGCCGCCTTGGGGCCCGATGTTCCAGGCGCTAGCCATCGTAAGTTTCAATTCAGCGCGCATAGGTAAAGAATCGAAAGCAAGTGTAAATCGCGCTTGCTCCCGCCCTCACTGCGCCGCAGCGGCAGGCATCGTCCTGTGCGGCGTGCCTGCCGGCCCGCTGTTACGCCCCGTCACATATCGTTTCGTTTCCAAACGAACCGGGCCGCACAACCTGTCCGTTATCGGGCATGACCCCACATCGTTTCGGGCGATTTGCCCGGTTTCATCGCCTAGCCAGGCAGCAGGGAGCCGCTGCGCAGCGGCGTGGCGCCCGCCACCCACGCCACTTCCATCCCCGCCGTGGCGAAGCGCGTGCGTTGGCGTGCGTACAGCATGCCGGTCACGGAGCTCGTGATCGTGACGACGCGATCGGTCAGCGGATCGACCACATCGGCAATCGGCTGACCCGGTTCGACCCTCACGCCAACCGGTGTGCGGAACACGAGCACGCCGGAGGCCGGCGCAATGAGCGTTTCGGCGCCCGCGAACGGCGTGGCCGCGTATTCGAGCGCAGGCAGCGGCGCGGGCGTGCCCTCGATCACACCGCGATGCGTGAGGTAATTGACGATGGCGTTCGCGTCGCGTTCGGCGAAGTCGTAGCTCACGTCTGCCTGGCCGCGCAACTCGATCGTCACGGACACCGCACCGTTGGGAATCGGAAAGCGTTCGCCGTAGCGCTCGCGCAGCGCGGACCAGCAGAAGCTGTGAATCTCGTCGAAGGGATTGCCGTCCGAATTGAGCGCGAAGAGCGACGCCTTCGCTTCGAGATAGCGCGCGAGCGGCTCGACATCGGCCCACAGGTCGGGGTTCGTGTAGAGATGCATCGCACCTTCGAAGTCGCAATGCAGGTCGAGCACGACATCGGCGTCGTACGACAGGCGCTGAAGCGCAAGACGCTGCGAGCCGAGTTCCGTGGTGGGCGTCTGTTCGTCGAGCGCCTCGCGCATCGCAGCGCGCACGACGGCCACGTTCTGCTGTGCGTCGCCGCTCAGGCGAGAGCCGACACGCGGGAGCACGAGTTCGGCGAGATCGTGGAAGTGGCGGTTGAAGTTGGCCGCGGTGCCGCTTTCGAAACGCCCGAGCAGCTGACCCAGCAGGCGCTGATTGAGGCCGATAGGATTGGGCACGGGCACGACGACGACCTCGCCGCGCAGCTTGCCTGCGGCTTCGAGCGCGGCAAGGCGTTGGCGCAGGGCCCAGGCGACGAGCATGCCCGGCAGTTCGTCGGCGTGCAGCGACGACTGGATGTAGATCTTCTGTGCGCCGGTGGGGCCGTAGTGGAAGCTCGTAAGGTGCCGCGCGGTGCCGAGCGCCGGCGAAATGAGCGGATGGGTCTGGATCTGCATGATGGCGTGAGGACGGAAGTTACGGGCGGCGGAAAGGGCAAAAGGCGCGGGAGTGTCCCACGCCTTCGTCGCTAATCGTGTGCTCCGGTCAGACTCAGGAACCGTACACGTCGAATGCGAAGTAGCGCGATTCGATCTTCTTGTACGTGCCGTCCTTGAGCATGTCCGCGAGCGCCTTGTCGATCTTTGCCTTCAGGTCGGCGTCGTCCTTGCGCAGGCCGATGGCGGCACCGTTGCCGAGAATGCCGCTGGGATCGCTCAGTTCGCCGTTCGTGAACGCGAAGCCTGCGCCGCGCGGGGTCTTCAGGAAGCTCAGGTCGGCTTGCACGGCGTCTTGCAGCGCGGCGTCGAGGCGGCCCGAGAGCAGGTCCGCATAGACCTGGTCCTGATCCTGGTAAGGCACGATCTTCACACCGTTCGGCGCCCAATTGGCTTTTGCATAGGCTTCCTGGGTCGTGCCCTGCTCGACGCCGACCGTCTTGCCCTTCAACGAATCCGCCGTGGGCTGGAGGCTCGTGCCCTTCTTCGCGACGAGACGGCTAGGCGTGTGGAAGACCTTTGAGGAGAACGCGATTTGCGCTTCACGCTGCGGCGTCATCGACATCGAGGAGAGGACGGCGTCGAACTTCTTCGCCTTGAGCGCCGGAATCATGCCGTCGAATTCGCTTTCCACCCACACGCACTTCGCGTTGATGCGTTTGCAGATTTCGTTGCCGACGTCGATGTCGAAGCCGACCAGCTTGCCGTCCGTGCTCTTCGATTCGAATGGGGGATAACTTGCGTCCACGCCAAAGCGGACGGTGGTCCAGTCCTTCGCACAGACCGAGGTGGCGACGGCGAGCATCGCAATGCACAGGGCAAACTTCTTCATTGACGTGGGGTCTCCAGTATGGCTTTCGACGCCGCCGTGACGGATGGCGGCATGGTCAACAGCGGGCTGTCACGTCAGCCGTGTTGTATAGACAAGATAACGGCTCTCACATATTGAGACAACTAGGGTTTTTGCTGGCGGAAGGTGTAAACGTGCTGACACGTGCGCGGTGCACACGGGAAGGAAGGGCGGGAGGTGGGGTCGGGCGTGCGTTGTAAGCGTTTATTGGCTAGACAACTTTGATGGGCCTAGCCTGGCGTGGCCGAACAGGACTGCTGTCGCAGGGAGGGAGCGACGGACTTTGTACAAGTAGCGAGAGGGAGGCGCGCGCATGAGGTTGCGCGCGCAACGAACAAGAGCTGGCGGGCGCGCCGATCAATCGTCGTCGCCGTGGTGATGTTCCCAGCCACGATGACGGCCGTGGTCGTGCCAGTGGTGTTCGCCTTCGTCGTGGTCGTAGCGGTAGTAGCCGTAGGCCGGGGCCGGTTCGTAAACCGCAGCGGGCGGTGCCGCATACACGACGGGCGGCGGTGCCTCGTACACCGGCTCGGGCGCGGCATAGACCGGACCGGGAACGCCGAGATAGACACCGATATCGGCATGGGCGGATGCCGCTGTGCTGACACACGTCCCTGCGAGTCCTGCGAGAAGATAAAACGTCAGGCGATTCATGATGATCTCTATTCCAGTCAACGGACGCGGTTGCGATGGAAGCGGATTCTAGTCGCTGGGCTTACGAACGGGATGCGCAGATTTGTCAATCGTGTAACCGCTGGTAAGGCCGCGCGAAAAAATAGCGAGCTTAAGGTTCTCATAAGGTAGTTGCGCGGATCTGAATGTCCGGTTGTGTGGGGCCGCCGCTTTGGGGCCATTACACGGTTATGCCTTTGCCATTACCCTACAGAGGTTGCTCGCGTCCGGGACAGGTTTCCCATGTGCACCGACGATCGAACTGCTACGCAAGCCTCCATGCCTGAATTCCGGACGCAGGGCGATGTCTGCTCGTTCGGGAATCAAGCCGTTGCATTGCGCTGGACACTCGAGGACGAACACCTCACTCGCTTCTCGCTCGTCGATTGCGCAAGAGCATGCGAGCTGCCGATCGTCGCGCCGTTCACGCTGACGTTCGCGGATGGCACCACGCTCGGTCTGGCCGGACTGCGGGTGCTTGCACCGGTACGGGAAGACGCGCTCGCGGCCAACCCGCACGCATCGCGCCTGGCCGAACGCGTTGAGGGCCAGCGCGTGAGCATCACGCTGGGCGACGCCCAGGGGCGTCTCGCGATTCAATGGAGCGTAGAGCAGCGCGACGGCGCGCGATATCTGCGCATGACGCTAAACGTGACGGCCCTGCGCCTGGACGAAGCCATTGGCGTCGTTTCATTGCTGCAGGCGCGCGCTGCCGCCGCGCAGACCGGCAGTGAACGCAAGGGCACGCCGGTCGTCGCGGGCAGCTTCTATCTGGGCTTCGAGTTGCCGCTTGCAACCAGCCACGTGGAGGCAGATAGCATCGCTTTTACGCTGCATCGCGCGTTGCCGCTGGAAAAGAACCGGACGCTGACTTACTCCGCCGTGGCCGGCGTGGCTCGCGACGGACAGTTGCGGCGTGATTTCTCCACATACCTCGAGCAGGAGCGCGCTCGCCCATATCAGCCGTTTCTGCACTACAACAGCTGGTGGGATATCGGTTATCTCACGCCTTATACGCAGGAACAGGCGCTGGAGCGTATCGACGCAATCGGCCACGAGTTACATACCGCGCGCGGCGTGCAGATCGATTCGTTTCTTTTCGACGATGGCTGGGACGACCTTGGCGGCGGCTGGCATTTCAGCCAGGCGTTTCCTCATGGCTTTGCGCCGCTGCGCGACGCGGCGGCGCGCTATGGCGGCGCGCCCGGCGTTTGGCTGTCTCCCTGGGGCGGCTATTGCGCGCCGAAGGACGAACGCGTCACGCACGGCCGCGCCACTGGCTATGAGATCATCGATAATGGCTTTGCGTTATCGGGGCCTCGCTATTACGAGCGCTTTCACGAAGTCGTGATGAGCCTGCTCGCGACAGACGGCGTGAACCAGTTCAAGTTCGACGGCACAGGCAACGCGGACCGTGTATTTCCAGGCAGCCTTTTCGATAGCGACTGGGACGCGGCAATCCAGCTCATCGGCGACATTCGCGCGGCGAAACCGGCAACCTTCATCAATCTCTCGACCGGCACGCATCCCTCGCCGTTCTGGCTGCGCTACGTCGACGCGATCTGGCGGGGCGGCGGTGACGACGGTCAGGCGGGCAGCGGCACGCACCGCGAGCGCTGGATCACGTATCGCGACGCGCAGACGTACCGCAACGTCGTGCTGCGCAGCCCGCTCTTTCCGCTCAATTCCCTGATGCTGCACGGCATTGTGCTGGCACAGTGCAATCCGCGCCTGAATGCGCCGGCAGGCGACGCATTCGCGCACGAGGTGCGGTCCTTCTTCGCGAGCGGTACGCAATTGCAGGAGCTATACATCACGCCTTCGCTGCTGGGCGAAGACGACTGGAACGTGCTCGCGCAAGCGGCCCGGTGGGCGCGCGCGAACAGCGACGTATTGCGCGACAGCCACTGGATCGGCGGCGCGCCCGACGAAGCGGCCATCTACGGCTGGGCCGCGTGGGCGCCGCACAAGGCATTCGTCACACTGCGCAATCCGCACGATCAGGCGCAGCGCTTTGCACTGGCGCTGCGGCATCAACTGGAATTGCCGGCCGAGGCGGCAGGACGATTTCATGTGCGGAATCTCTGGTATGCAGGCAAGAGCAGCATTCTCGCAATACTGGACGCGGACGTGCCGTGCGAAATCCAGCTCGCGCCATTCGAAGTGCTCACGCTGGAATTGCTGCCGACCGCTGGGGCTAATACAACGCATTCGCCAGATGCACCGGCTTCGCTTCGATCTGGTGCAGGTCGAAGATCAGCACCTCGTTCTCGCCTTGCGTGAGCCACGGCGCGGGGCAAAACAGGCGCTGTTGCGGGCCGATACTCCAGTAGCGACCGAGATTGTGCCCATTGACCCAGACCACGCCCTTGGCCCAGTGGCTCATATCGAGCCAGGTGTCGCCGATTTCATCGAGAACCAGGCGCGCCTTGAAAAAGAGCCCGGGTTTCAGCGGATTCGTGCAGCGTGCATCCAACCCGGCGATGTACGCCTCATCCATCGGTAGCAAAAAGACTTCCCATTCCTCGAGCGATGAAACGGACCCGTCGGCGTATTGCATTTTCACGGGCTCCAGCAGGCCTTTGCGGTCGACGATTGCAGGCCCGAAGTTGACGCGGCCCATGGCCTCTACCAGGATCTCCAACGCGCCGGACGCGGCGGCGGGCAATGCGAGCGGCGCGCGATGCGTCACGCGTAGCCGCTGTGAATAGTCGTGCGGAATCCACGCACGCGAGACGCCGCCCGCGTAGCGCTCGCCGACGAAGACCGTTGCATAGTCGTGAACGCCGCTGATATCCAGCGCGTCAGCGGGTTGCGACCGCAACGTTTTTCGATACAGCATGAAGCCGAATGGCTGGCCGTAGTGCTCGAACGGCAACGGAGCGACACTTGGCAAGGGCGCGGGGAGGTTGTCCCAGATCGAGGCATAGAGGGTGGGCGTCAGGGTGTGGCCCGCGACCGTGGGTATGGCGTCCGGGATCTCCGGCAACGGCTCGGCCAGGTAACGGGCGATGATGTCGCGATACTTCAGGTACTTCGCGGTGGCGGCGCCTTGCTCGTTAATTGGCGCGCCATAGTCGTAGCTCGTGATATCGGGTTGATAGTTGCCCGACTCGTCCATATTCGCGCCGGCATAAAAGCCAAAACTCGTGCCGCCGTGAATGACATAGAGGTTGAACGACAATTGCGACTGCATGAATGCACTCAAGATGGCGGAAAGATCGTAATGAAGTCCGGCGAATTCAGGCTCGCCCCAATGCGTCAGCCAGCCCGGGTAGACCTCGCCCGCCATCGCGGGAACGGCAGGAAACGCGCGTCGCACCGTGGCGATTTGCGCCGCGTTGCCGTTGCTCAATGCAATGGCGCCACCCGTCACCGTCGTGCGATTGCGTTCGAGTTGCGCGAGGCCGTCCTCGGTGTAGAAGGGCCCCGTTACGCCGCCCCGTAGCCAGAGCTGCCTCAGTTCTTCGAGGTAAGCGGGATTACTTGCGTACGAACCGAATTCATTCTCTATCTGGATCATCAGGATCGGCCCGCCTGCATCGATCATCAACGGTTTGATGCGGGGAACCAGTTCGCCGATGTAGCGCGCAACCGCAGCCATGTAACGGGCATCGCTGGCGGAGTCGGTGCGAAGCTGGATGTCCGGTTCGCTCAGCAGGTAAGCGGGAAGGCCTCCCAGGTCCCATTCTGCGCAAACGTAGGGGCCCGGACGCAGCAGCACCCACAGCGCTTCTTGCTGACACAGACGGATAAAGGCTTCGAGATCGCGGTTGCCGCTTTCGAAGTCGAACACGCCCCTGCGCGTCTCGTGGTAGTTCCACATGATGTACAGCGCAATGCAGTTCATGCCCATCGCTTTGGCCATGCGAATGCGATGCAGCCAGTACTCGCGTGGTATGCGCGCGGGATGCATCTCGCCACTGCGAATCTGCAAGGGTTCGCCGTCGAGCAGGAAGTGCTCGCCGTTGGGACTGAACGAGAAGGTGTGGCTGCGTTCGAGGCTCACGGTGCAATCGCGCCCTTGTATTTGCACACTCACGCACTATACTTCGACGGCTGATAGTAGAACGCTTAATTTCGCTTAAGCCTATAATTCGGCAAGAATACGCGCAAGTCAGATATGCCGAGCTATGTAACCGTATTGACGCAGTTACATTCGAATATGAAAAAGCGTGCTATTTTTCCGATTGCCAGTTCAACGCTTCTCGTCACGGCGGGAATTTTCTGCATCGTCTTGTCACTCTCGACAAGGTCCCTGATCGGAACGCTTTTCATCGCAAGGATGCTGCTGTTCTGCGGCTTCGTGCATGCCTTGAATCTGTTCACGACGAAGGACTGGAAACTCGCTATCAGGCGCATTCCGCCAGTCATCGTGCCCATACTCATCGGCATTCTCATTCTGGTCAATGACAGCGCACGGGCTCGCGGGCTTACCGTGATGCTGATGATCTTTTTCGTGCTCGACGGCTTCTTCAAGATCATTGCTTCCGTCGGGCAGGACGTGAAGATCAACAACATCGGCATTGTCAGTGCGGCGCTGTCTTTCCTGCTCGCCATTTTTCTGGCCGCCAATTTCCCGAGCGTGCCGTTGCCCTTGCTCGGATTGTTCCTCGGGCTGGATCTCATTTCCATGGCCGTGGTGCCGTTTGGCGGCCGGGAGCGCAGGCGCGACCTGATCTGACCTGACGAAAGCGCAGTCGGCGGCCGCGTCACGGCCGCGCATCACGTTTCGCGCGCACACGGTATCGCCATCGATGCCCGTGTCAGTGTGCGGTTGCCGTTTTACACACGCAAAACCGACGGAGGCGATTCATGATCTTCGCAAATGGCTTTACGTTTTCGAACTTTATTATCGATACGTTTTCGATATTCATGTTCATTCTGTGGTTCTGGCTGTTCATCACGATCACGAGCGACCTGTTCCGTCGAACCGATATATCGGGCTTCCTGAAGATCGTCTGGGTGATCTTTCTGATTGTTTTGCCCTATATTGGCATATTTGCCTATGTCCTCACGCAAGGCAGGGACATGGCGCATCGCAACCAGGAACGGGCGCAGAAGGCGCGCGAAGAACTGCGCCACATAGTGGGCTACAGTGTCGCGGACGAAATCGAGAAGCTCGACAAGCTGAAAACGACAGGCTCGATTACCGACGACGAGTACAAGCGCCTGCGCGCGCGGCTCGTCGAATGAGAAGGGCGGCAGGCATGGCAACCGTCCATGCCTGAATCATGCAGCAAGCGCGGGCTACGGCAACGTAGCCCGTCGCGTCATCCGGTCATTCAGTACCCGAAACGATCTTCGAGATCCTCCAGTTGCTTCTCGTCACCAGCACGTAGTCGCCGTTCACGCCGAGCCATTGCTGGCCGCGCTTCGGTGCGTCCAGGTTATGCGACTTCCAGTCTTTCATCTGGTAGTTGTAATGCCGATACTTCGAGGGAACCTGTTGGCCCTCATGCCAGTCGCGATGCGGCATGGTCGGCATGACCTGCTGGCGACCTGTCCCCTGGCTTTGGTCTGCACCCGATGCTGCGTCTTGCGCCATTGCGGAAGAGGCAACACCGAGGAGGAGCGCAGCGATGACTGAGAGGACGAGTTGGCTTTTCATGATTCGATCTCCGGAGGCAAGAAGATGATTGACGTCACCATGACTATGGCTTCTTCGGTTATAGAACATCCCGAAATCCGTGATATCCAGTTGTGCGAACGTGCCCTTAAAAGCGTATGGGCAAAGGCTGGAAAACGAACGAATCTAGCGGTGTGAATAAGGGTGTGAAGCGTCTATCCATAGTAGTAAACGGAATTCCGACTTCAAGTAATTTACGAGTGGTTGATTTTGCGGCGGTTTTGCGTAATTCCTGTGAATGCATGAAAGCGCTGCTTGTTAGATAACGATCGAAACGTTATGCGTTTTTCGCGCGCTTGAGCATTCGCGAATTGCGCACATCGGGAGCTCTGATTTGCAGTTTGAGTGAACATCGCAATGATCCGGTCGGGTACGGCGCAATGAGCCATTCGGGGCGCGCGCGTACCGTCTCTATTTTTCGGTGGAGCCTCGCGTGCCAAACTGCGAACCCAGACGCTGCAGACCGTGGCTGATCGGTATTGCGGCAGTGTTGCTGCTCGCGGGCAACGGTTGCCGCGACAGGCAAGCTCAGAGCGGCGCGGCGCCACCGCCGCCGAGCGTGCTCGTCGTAACGGTTGCGGCGCAAACGATTCCCCGCGAGATCGAACTGCCGGGGCGGATCGAAGCGATCCGTTCGGCGGAAGTGCGCGCACGCGTGGACGGGATCGTCGAGCGGCGGCTCTTCGAGGAGGGCACCGACGTGCGCGCCGGGGCGCCGCTCTTTCTGATCGATTCGCGCGACTACGAGGCTGCATTGCAGCAGGCCCAGGCCGCGCTCAACCGGGCCCGGGCCGTGCAGGGCAATGCGGCCTCGGAGGTGGCGCGCTTCAAGCCGCTGGTGGCGCGCCAGGTCGTGAGCGCCCAGGAGTTCGAGGCCGCGACGGCCGCACTGCAGCAGGCCGACGCGAATGTTGCGGATGCACGCGCCGCGGTGACGCTCGCGCAGCTTCGCCTCGATCGATGCACGGTTCGCGCGCCGATCGCGGGCCGTGTGGGGCGCGCGCTCGTCACCGAAGGCGCGCTGGTCAGCGCTGCGGGCGCAACCTTGCTTACGCAGGTCAACCAGCTAACGCCGGTGAATGCCGTTTTTACGCAGTCGAATATTTCGTTGCTGGAAGTACGCAAACAGATCGCCTCAGGCACGCTCGCGGCGCCGGCCGCCCGCGCGCAAGTGTGGCTCACGCTCGGGAACGGCGACGACTATGGCGAGCCGGGCGTGCTCGACTTCACCGATCTCGTCGTCGATCCTTCCACCGGGACGCAGGTGCTGCGCGCGCGCTTCAGCAATGCATCGCGCATCTTGTTGCCGGGGCAGTTCGTGCGCGGGCGCGTCGTGATCGGGACGATACCGAACGGCCTCGTCGTCCCCGCGCGCGCCGTGCAGTTCGACAGCAACGGTGCGAACCTCTCGCTCGTCGCCGACGACGGCACCGTCGTGCGCCGCAATGTCGTGCTCGGCCCGCAGGAAGCGGGGCAATGGGTCGTGAAGGATGGGCTGGAGCCGGGTGAGCGCGTCATCGTCGACGGCTGGCAAAGGGTGCAGCCGGGGCAGCGCGTGGACGCCCACCCCTTCACCGCGCCGGCCCACTCCTGAGCGGCGCGCCTCATGAACCGATTCTTCGTCTACCGGCCAGTCTTCGCGTGGGTCGTTGCGCTCTTCGTCACGCTCTTCGGCGCCCTCGCGCTCATGCTGCTGCCGGTCGAGCAGTACCCCGACGTCGCGCCGCCCTCGCTCACGATATCGGCGGTCTATAGCGGTGCCGACGCGAACACGCTGGACCGCACGGTGACGTCGATCATCGAAGACGAGATGAACGGCGTCGAGAATTTCCTCTACATGTCGTCGCAGAGCCGCTCGAACGGCACGGCGCAGATCACCGTCACGCTCAGGCCCGGCACGAATCTCGACGTCGCGCTCTCGCAGGTCCAGGACCGCCTGAGCCGCGTGGAGCCGCGCCTGCCGCTGGAGGTGAGGCAGGTGGGCGTGAGCGTCACGAAGGCGTCGTCCGGCTTTCTGATGCTCATTGCGCTGCAGTCCGCCGATGGTTCGATCCCGGCTGTCGAGCTGGGCAACTTTGCGGCCAATAACATCGTCAACGAATTACGCCGCATTCCCGGCGTCGGCGATGCACAGCTGTTCGGTTCGTCGTATGCCATGCGGATCTGGATCGATCCGGAAAAACTGAGCAGCTTCGGGATTTCGGCAATCGAAGTGATGACGGCCATCCAGGAGCAGAACAGCCAGACTGCGGGCGGCAGCCTCGGCGACCAGCCCATTGCGCCGGGCGCCGAACTCAATGCGCAGATCGTCATGCGCGGCCGCTTTTCTACGCCCGAGCAGTTCCGCGAGGTCATCGTGCGCTCGAACCCGGATGGCTCGACGGTGCGTGTGGGCGACGTCGCACGCGTGGAGCTGGGCAACGACAGCTATGGCTTTCGCTTTCGCGTGAACGGCAGGGAGTCCGCCGGGATCGCCATCCAGCTTGCGAGCGGAGCGAACGCGCTGGCCGTGGCGAGCGCCGTCCGGCAGCGCCTCACGCAATTGCAGCCGACTTTCCCGAAGGGCGTGGCATGGGTCGTGCCGTTCGACACGACGCCGTTCATCACGACCTCGCTGAGCGGCGTGCTGCGCACGATGGTCGAGGCGTTGCTGCTCGTGACGGTCATCGTGTTCCTCTTCCTGCAGAAATGGCGCGCGACGCTCATCCCCACGTTGGTCGTGCCGATCGCGCTGATCGGCACGTGTGTCGGTATTTATTTGTTCGGACTCTCCATCAATCTGCTTTCGCTGTTCGCCATGGTCGTGGCGATCGGTATTCTCAACGACGACGCGATCGTGGTGGTGGAAAGCGTCGAGCGCGTGATCCAGGAAGAGGGACTCGGTTCGCGGCGCGCGACCGTCAAGGCCGTCGGGCAGATTGCGGGCGCCGCCATTGCGAGCACACTCGTGCTCATTGCGGTGTTCGTTCCCATGGCGTTTTTTCCGGGCTCGACGGGCGCGATCTATCGCCAGTTCTCGGTCACGCTCACCGTTTCGATCTTTCTGTCGACCCTGCTCGCGCTGACGCTGGGCGTGGCCATGTCGGCAACGCTGCTGGGCAGCCGGACGAAGACCAGTGACGGCACGGGCAAGCCCGCAGCCACACACTGGCCGGCCCGCATGCAACAGCGCGTGTTCGATGCCTTCAATCGCGGCATGGAAAACGCCACCGAGCGCTACGTGCTGGCCGTGCAGGCCATGCTGCGCAAGCCGGTGCGTTGGCTCCTCGTCTTCGTCGTGGTGTGCGCGGCGACCGGTTTCTTCTTCACCCAGTTGCCGCGCGGCTTCATTCCGGGCGAGGACCAGGGGCACATTTTCGTCGCGTACACGGCGGCGCCCGGCGCGACGGCGCAGCGCACGCAACAGGTCGTCGATCAGGTCGAGGCCTTTCTCAGGCAGCAGCCGCAGGTGCGCAATATCGCATCCGTCACGGGATTCAGCTTCTTCGGCCAGGGACAGTCGGCGGCAATGTCGTTCGTCGACCTGAAGCCGTGGTCGGAGCGGCCGGGCGCGGCCAATTCTGCGGGGGCGCTGGTGGCGCGCGCGAACGCAGCGTTGCGCAATATTCCTCAAGCGCTCGTCTTCGCGCTCGATCCGCCGGCCATTCCCGCGCTCGGCAATGCGAGCGGCTTCACGATGAAGATACTCGACCGCAGCGGCGTGGGCGGCGCGGCGCTGCAGCAGGCGAGCGCGCGCATGCTGGCGGAGGCCGCGCGCAGTCCCTTGCTGGTGGGCGTGCGTCCCGACGGTTTGCCGCCCGCGCCGCAGCTCTATGTCGATATCGACCGCGTGAAGGCGCGCGCGCTGGGGCTGCAGATCGGTCAGGTGAACAGCGCGCTCGCGCTCGCATTCGGTTCGAACTACGTGAACGATTTCGTCTACGAGGGGAACGTGCTGCGCGTGCTCATGCAAGCCGACGCCGACCAGCGCATGCGGCCCGAGGATATCGGCGCGCTGCGGCTGCGCAACAACGTGGGGGAGTTGGTGCCGTTCTCGGCGTTCACGAGCGTGCACTGGAGCGCGGGACCGCAGCAGGTCGAACGCTACAACGGCTTTCCCTCGGCCACGATCTCCGGGCAGGCGGCGCCGGGCCGTTCGAGCGGCGCGGCACTCGCGGAGATGGAGCGCATTGCTGACCACGTGCTTACCGGCAGCCTGACCTACGAATGGACCGGCACGGCGTTCGAGGAACAGCAGGCGGCCGGGCAGATCGGTGCGCTGCTGCTGCTTTCCCTCGTCGTGGTGTTCCTGCTGCTCGCCGCGCTCTACGAGAGCTGGGCGATTCCCGTTGCCGTGCTGCTCATCATTCCGCTGGGCGTGCTGGGCGCGGTTCTCTTCACCATGGCGCGGCGTTTTTCCGCAGACATCTACTTCAATATCGGCCTCGTGACCATCATCGGGCTCGCGGCGAAAAACGCCATTCTGATCGTGGAGTTCGCGATCAAGGAGGAGGCCGGTGGCAGCGATACGGTGAGCGCAGCGGTGAACGGTGCGCGCCAGCGCCTGCGGCCGATCCTGATGACGAGCGTGACCTTCGTGCTCGGCATGCTGCCGCTCGTGCTCGCCACGGGCGCGGGCGCGGCGGGCAGGCAGGCGGTGGGCACGGGCATCATGGGCAGCATGCTCACGGCCACGCTGTTCGGTATCTTCTTCACGCCCGTGTTCTATGTGGTGGCGCGCCGATGGTTGAGCCGCAAACGGACGCGCGACGATGACGAAGCAGACGCGCGGCCCGCGGGAGCGCACGATGCTTAAGACTGCCAGGTGGACGGCGATCACCGCGTGCCTGACGCTCGCGTCGTGCAACTTCGCGCCTCGCTACCAGCAGCCCGAATTGCCGGTTGCGCAAAGCTATGAGAGTGCGGATATCGCCGCGCCGGGCGGCGAGCGGCTCGCCTCGGAGCTGACGTGGGAGACGTTCTTTCGCGACCCGGCGCTCAGGCAGTTGATCGCCATGGCGCTCGCGCATAACCGCGATCTGGCGGCATCGGTTGCGCGCATCGGGCAGGCTCAGGCGCTTTATCGCGTGCAGCGCTCCGCGCAGTTTCCGCAAGTGGCCGTGGGCGCGGACGCAACCCGCACCAAAACCCCGCTCAACTCCATCGAGCCCGAGCTGCCCAACAACAACACGTCGATTCACGTCAACCAGTACAGCGTGCAGGTGGCCGTCACGTCGTTCGAACTCGACTTCTGGGGGCGCGTGGCCAACCAGAGCGAGTCGGCGCGGCGAAACTATCTCGCGACGGTGGAGGCGAACGAAGCGTTTCGCCTCTCGCTCATCAGCAATGTGGCCGCGACGTACTACGCGATCCTTTCTGGCAACGAGGGCATCGACCTCGCGCAGCACACGCTGCAAACGCGCCAGTATGCGCTGGAGGTCGCGCGGCTGCGCCTCGAAGCGGGCGCGACCTCGCTCGTGGACTACGAGCAGGCGCGCATTCTCGTTACGCAGGCACAGACGCAGCTTGCCGAGCTGCAAAGAACGACAGGCCAGCAGCGCGATCAGTTGGCGGTCCTGATCGGCGGTCCCTTGCCGGATGCCGCGGACATGACGCAACGCCACGCGCTGGCCGACGCGGACCAGTTCGGCACGCTCGACGCGGGCCTGCCTTCTTCGCTGCTGGCGCTGCGCCCCGATATTCGCGCGGCCGAGCAGTCGTTGCGAGCCGCCGACGCCGATATCGGCGCCGCGCGTGCGGACTATTTTCCGCGTGTTTCGCTCACGGGCAATTTCGGCTATGTGTCTCCCGAGTTGAGCGACCTGTTCGTGCCCGGCAAGCAGGCATGGCTCATCTCCGGGTTCGTCGCGCTGCCGATCTTCGACGCGGGGCGCCGCAGCGCGCAAGTGCGTCTGTCCGAAGCGCGTCAGACCGAACTCGTGGCGAACTACCAGAAAGCCGTTCAGGTGGCGTTCCGCGAAGTCTCCGACGCGCTGATCGCGCGCCAGCGCCTGCAGGAGCAAATCGCGGCACAGGAGCGCGCGGTGGCCTCCGAGTCGCGCCTGGCGGAGGCCGCGGAACTGCGCTACGAGAACGGCATTTCCATCTACCTGGAAGTGGTCGATGCGAAGCGCAGCCTGTTCGCGGCGCAACAGCAACTGATCCAGCTACGCGCTGCGGCGCTGCAAAACGGCGCTTCGCTCTATGTGGCGCTGGGAGGCGGGCAGGACGCGCGCCCGGCCGAGCACGCAGGCGCCGCTTCCGGTAGTGTCGTCACCCCGTAGCCGCGCGGGTCAAGCGCCACACATGGCGACGCGGTTGCGGCCGCGCGCTTTCGCATCGTACAGCGCCTGATCCGCCGCCTGGATGACCTGCGTGACATCGACATCCCGATCCGGCGACCAGCTTGCGTAGCCGATGCTTGCTGTGACGCGCCCGTACTCGCTGCCCGCATGCTCGATCGCGAGGTCGCTGATCGCATGGCGGATTTGCTCGGCGATCGCGCTCGTAAAGCTCGAGGTTGCGCTCGATGTCGCGTTGGGCGATGAGCGCAACGTTGCGCGAGTTCTCCCGGGCGCGCTCCAGAGCGTCGTGGCGGCTCTCGTAGAGCACCGTCGCACAGAGCGACGCCATGATGAAGGCGACCGCGAGGCTGCCATAGAAAATCGCGCGCGGCCCGGTGAGCCATCTGAGCAGGTTAGCGCTGGTGAACGCCGGCCGCATGGCTCCCTTCCAGATAAGACTGCGCGCTCGCTGCGTCCACAGGGCGAGAGAACCAGTAGCCCTGTGCCTCGTTACAGCCGTTCTCGATCAGGAATTCCAGTTGCCGCAGCGTTTCCACGCCCTCCGCCACCACACGCATGCCGAGCGTATGGCCGAGCGCGAGCACAGCCTTCACGATGACCTCGTCCGCGCGCGAGTGGCCAATGCCCTTTACGAACGACATGTCGAGCTTGAGGCGATCGGGCATGAAGCTGCGAATATAGCCGAGGCTAGAATAGCCCGAGCCGAAGTCGTCGATGGCGACCGAGAGCCCCATCTCGCGAAGGGCACGCAGCGTGGCGAGCGAACGGGGCGCCATGAGCACGCCTTCGGTGATTTCCAGCTCGATATTGCGCGGGCTCACGCCGGTACGCGCCAGCGTTTGCGCCATCATCGCGGGTAAGTCCGCACGCACGAACTGGACCGGCGAAACGTTGACCGAAACCACGATGTCCGGGTGCTCGCGCGCCCATTCGCGGGCCTGGCGGCAGGCCTCCTCGAACACGAACTCGCCGATCTGCACGATCAGGCCGTTTTCCTCGGCGAGCGGCACGAACAGCGCCGGGCTCACCTGGCCGCGCTCTGCGTCGTGCCAGCGAACGAGCGCCTCGAAACCCATCGTCTCGCCTGTCCTCGGGTTGACTCTCGGCTGCCACGCAACGGCAAACGCGCGCGACGCCACGGCTAGCCGCAACGCCTGCGCGAGGCTCGCCCGCTCCAGGTTCTGCATAGCGATAGCCATGTCGAATACCTGCATGCTGCCGGGTCCCATCGACTTGGCGCGGTACATGGCGGAGTCCGCATATTTGAGCAGCGAGTCGGGATCGCTCGAATGATCGGGGAACACGGCGAGGCCGACACAGGCGAGCGGCACGATGACCTTGTTGCCGATCAGCATGCCATGTGTCAAGGATTCCTGCATGCTTGCCGCTGCGGCGACGAAGTGATCGACGCTGCCCCGGCCGTACAGCACGGCGACGAACTCGTCGCCCGCATAGCGGGAAACCATTTCGCCCTGGGCGATATTGGCGGAAAGGCGGCGCGCGACTTCGCACAATACCTCGTCGCCCGCGGTATGGCCGAGCGAGTCGTTGATCTCCTTGAAGTTGTCGAGGTCGATGAACACCAGCGCGAACTTCTGCTGCGCGTCGAGCGCCGTGCGGACCAGTTCGCGCAATCGCGCCTTGAGGCCGAGCCGGTTCGGCAGATGCGTGAGCGAGTCCTCGTTGGCCTGCAGGCGCAACTGCTCCTGATAGCGGATGCGCTCGGAAACGTCGTTGAACACGGTCACGCAGTGCGTGGGGCGATTGCGCTCGTCGAGCACCGGCGCGACATGCAGCTCGATCCAGTAGGGCGAGCCGTCGGGCCGGCAGCATTTGAGCAGACCCTCGCCTTCGCGCTCCGATTGCATGGCAGTGCGAACGATATTGGCATCGGCGCACGCTTTATCGCAATCGAGCATGTCCCAGTGCCCGGCGCCATTCGCTGTAGACACGGCGCGGCCGGTGATGCGCTCGAACGCCGCGTTGGCGTACGTAATGATGCTTTCGCCATCGACCTTTTGCGAAATGATCACAGCGTTTCTCGAAGCCTCCAGCGCCCGGCTGCGAATGCGCAAATGCTCTCTCGCCTGTTCGTGCGCGGTGACGTCGTGCGCAGTGATGAAACACGCGTCCTGACCCGCATAGTCCAGCAGATGCCAGGCGATATCGACGTGGATCACTTCTCCGTCGATGCGCACGTGCCGGCGCACGCCGCCTGCTCCGCTTTGCGCCCCGGAATTGACGTAGCCGTGCAGATCGCGGCGGAACGCACCGGTTTCGGCCTGCAGGCGGAGTTGCTCGACCGACATGGCCCTGAGTTGTTGAAGGCTCGCGCCGTATTGGCGCTGGGCCGCGGCGTTGGCGGTGAGGATCGCGTAGGAGCGCACATCGAAAATGAGCATCGCAACCGGATGCTGCTCGAAGTACTCGCGAAAGCGCCGCTCGGCCTCGAGCGCGACGATCTTCGCGGCGCTGCGGGAAAGCGCGGCGCGGTGGCTCGTAAACAACGTGAAGAGCAACAGCAATGCGCCGGCTGTCGCCGTGCCGATCAGCGAGATCTTTTGCCGCGCGAGCTGCGCCTGCGCGCTGAACTGCACGACCTTGATCTGCTCGCGCTGCTCGGAGCGCAGCTCGGTGAGCAGCGACATGATGGAGCTGAGCGTTTCGTTCGCGCGCTGCATCAGGGCGGGGTCGAGCCTCGCGCCCGCGTCTGCGAGCGCGATATTGCGCGCGGCCGCGTCGAGCTGCTCGGGCCAGATGGCGCTCAACTGCCGCAACTCGCGGATCGTGCGCTCGTTGCGCGGCGCGCCGGCAAAGTCGTGCTCGAGCCGGTCGTAAGTACCGGCCACGACTGCGGCCCGCTTGATCGGCCACGCGCGCGACGTATAGCCCGCCGTGCCCACGCCTTTGAGGAAGTCCGTATTCGCCGCGATGTGCAGCGTGAGCAGGGCTTCGAGTTCCGACGTGGTGTTCAGTTCCTGGCGAAGCCGCGAGTCGGCCGTGCCGCGCGACAGGTTCGCGCTCAGTATCGCGCCGATTGCCACGCAGACGATCAGCGCCACGGCCAGCGCTACGGCGACGCCCTTGCCGGGCGCGCGGGACGGGGCCTGTGGAGGGGTTCCGGATAGTTCTACGTTCATCGCCACGCAACGCGATTCGGCACATCGCCACTCGCGCCGCGTTGCTCGGCCGGAGTGGGCAGGTTACTGGTGAATGCACCCGCATCAGCGCGGGAGGCGGGCAGAGGGGCCATGTGTTCCAGGCATGCAGACCGCGAAGGCACGGCAAGTCCGTGATCGGTCGATACTGTCTGAATAACGGGTATTCCGCGTGCCTCTTTGATGGGTGTTTTTACCTAGAGGCCTGGATGCTGGCGCTACGTGTGGGGCAGGCATCCGGAACGCATTCGATGCCCGTGCTTCAATACGTTCATTGGCGTGAAGGGAGCGCGCACGGTCCCGTCGTTTTGCCCCTCGCTTCTGCCCCTTGTTTTTGCCCCCGGTTACTCGTTCAAGGGACTCTCATGAAGAAACTCGTCAACGATCCGTCGTCAGTGGTGCACGAAATGCTCGAGGGCATTGCGCGTACTGCGCCGCATGTCGCCGTGCTCGGCAACGAAAACGTGCTCGTTCGCAACCCACTGCCCAGCCCGGCCGAGCGCAACGTCGCCGTGATTTCGGGTGGCGGCAGCGGCCACGAGCCCGCGCATGGCGGTTACGTCGGACAAGGCATGCTCACCGCCGCCGTGTGCGGCGAAGTGTTCACGTCGCCCTCCACCGACGCCGTGCTGGCCGCAATTCGCGCGAGCGCGGGTCCGAACGGCGCGCTGCTCATCGTGAAGAACTACACGGGGGACCGGCTCAATTTCGGCCTCGCGGCCGAACTGGCGCGAGCCGAGGGTATTCCGGTCGAAATCGTCATCGTGGCCGACGACGTGTCGCTGCGCGGGCATACGGAGCGCAATCAGCGGCGCGGCATTGCGGGGACGGTGCTCGTGCACAAGATCGCGGGCGCGGCGGCGGCGCGGGGCGACGCGCTGGGCCTCGTGGCCGCGATTGCGCGCGGCGTGGCCGAGAATCTCGGCACGATGGGCGTGGCGCTCGATGGCTGCACGCTGCCCGGCGCTCAGCAAGCCGGCTTTCGCCTCGCCGACGACGAGATCGAACTCGGCATGGGCATCCACGGCGAGAAAGGCGTGGAGCGCACGGTGCCGATGGCGGCGGGCGAATTGACGGAAACGCTGCTCGCCAACATCGTCGAAGACCTGGCGTTGAAAGGCGGCGAGCGCGTGGCGCTGCTCGTGAACGGACTGGGCGCGACACCGGCGATGGAGCTGGCGATCATCATGCGCGATGCATTCGAGAGCCTGAATCGCCGTCACGTGACCGTCGAGCGGGCATGGACCGGCACGTTTCTCTCGGCGCTCGACATGCCGGGCTGTTCGATCTCCGTGCTGCGGCTCGACGATGCGAAGCTGGCGCTGCTCGACGCCGCCACCGAAGCGCGCGCGTGGCCCGGCGTCGGCACGGTCAACCGGCGAATCCGCATCGAGCCGGCGTTTTCGGCAGCCGATGCGGGCGCCGAGTCGGGCGCGACGCCTGCGGACGCGGCGAGCGTTGCATGGGCGCAGCGTCTGAAGCCGGCGCTCGATGCCGTTGCGCACGCATTGATCGAGAACGAAGCGATTTTTACGGACCTCGATTCCCGAGCCGGCGACGGCGATCTGGGCGCGAGCATGCAGCGCGCCGCGCAGGCCATGCTCGCCCTACCCCCGGGCGCGCTCGGCTCGCCGGGCAGCGCGCTCGCCGCGCTCGGCACGGCATTGCGCCGTGCGATAGCAGGCAGTTCCGGGCCGTTCTACGCAACTGCGCTGTTGCGCGCCTCGCGCACGCTCGGCGAGCAAGCGCAGCCCGGCGCGCTGGATTGGGCGGCAGCCATGCGCGCTGCGGCTCAGGCGATCAGCGAACTGGGCGGCGCGAAACCCGGCGACCGCACGATGCTCGATGCGCTCGTACCCGCCGTCGATGCGTTGGAAAGCGCCTTAAAGTCGGCGCGCCCTGTGGGCGAGGCGTGGGCGCAGGCGGTGAGCGCCGCGGAGTCCGGTGCGAAAAGCACGGCGCAAATGACGCCGCGCGCGGGCCGGGCAAGCTATCTCGGCGCGCGGGCGATCGGGACGCCCGATGGCGGGGCGGTGGTGGTGGCGTGCTGGCTCAAGGCGCTGCAGCCGCATATCGGCGCGGCGTGAGGCGCGGCAGCGGCCCAGCGCGTGGCTCAGAGCACTTCGAAAATGCTGTAGCGCGGGCCGCCCGGAACGGACGGCACGATGCGGACGCGGCGCAACGAGCATTGCGCCGCCGTGCGCCCGCCGATTGTCCAGCAGACGGCGTCGCGCCGAAGCGATCGTGGCGTTTGGCAGGCATTTCTCGTCAAACCCGAACTTGCCGTATCGTCTGAAGCACAAACTGCCGCTTACGCCCTATGTGCGCGCAGCATTCCGGGGCAGCGACGAAAAGCATGACCCGGATTTCCCGAATCATCAGTCGAACTCGCAGGCCGCGGTGAGCCTGTGATGCGCCCATTACGTCCTCATCAATCGAAGCAGGAGTCAGTCATGTCACGCACAGTCAGGTTTGCACAAGCAGGTGGCCCGGAAGTACTGCAATTCGTGGACGAACCGGTACGCGCCCCTGGCCCCGGCGAAGTTCGCATCGACGTGAAAGCCATTGGCCTGAATCGCGCGGAATCGATGTGGCGCGCCGACCAGTACATCGAGCCCGTGCGCTTTCCGGCAGGACTCGGGTACGAAGCGGCCGGCATCGTCGACGCCGTGGGCGAGGGAGTAGTCGGCATCGCACCGGGAGACAAGGTCAACGTGATCCCGTCGTTTTCGATGAATCAGTACTTCACATATGGAGAAAGCATCGTCGTGCCGGACTATGCAGTCGTCAGGCATCCTGAATCGCTTTCGTTCGCTGAGGCCGCGTCGGTGTGGATGATGTTCGTCACCGCATACGGCGCGTTGATCGAAGATGCGAAGGTGGGCGCCGGCGATTACGTCGTCGTGCCGGCCGCGTCGAGCAGCGTCGGACTCGCGGCGATCCAGATCGCGAACTACGCCGGTGCGACGTCGATCGCAGTCACGCGTCACGCCGCCAAGAAACAGCCGTTGCTCGACGCAGGCGCGGCGCACGTGGTCGTGACCGACGAGACGGATCTGCTGGACGAAATCATGCGCATCACCGGCGGCAAGGGGGCGCGTGTCGTTTTCGATCCGGTCGGTGGCCCGAACTTCGCGAAGCTGATCTCGGCGCTGTCTTTCCAGGGGATCGCGTATCTCTACGGCGCGCTCGATGAACGTGCCACGACGCTGCCCGTGCTGGAGATGATCGCGAAGGTCGTGAGCGTGAAGGCCCACAACATCTGGCTCACCAGCGGCGACGCAGAGCGCCGCAAGGCCGCGGTGGAATACGTGCTAAAGGGACTCGAAAGCGGCGCGCTCAAGCCCGTCATCGATCGCACGTTCACGTTCGACCAGATTGTGGATGCACACCGCTACCTCGAAACCAATGGGCAGTTCGGCAAGATCGTGGTGACGGTGTAGTCTGCCGATGCGCGGCGCCCAGCATCGGCAAAAACGATCAGCAATAACCGGTGCGAAGCGCCGCTGCCCAGTCGGGCCGGCCATTGGCGGCCGCACGTTCGGCCGCCGCGTGCCCGTCGTACTCCACGGCGCGAAACTCCACGTCCCAGCCGCGCGCGGTACGGGTGACGCTCGCGTCGCGCGCATGCGGCGTCCCCGTTTCCATACGATGCGCAAACGGATGCGTGTCTTCGTATGCGGGCAGGCCGACGCTGCCTGGGTTTACGATGAGGCGGCCGTCGGCCAGCTGCATCGTGCGCGCGAGATGCGTATGGCCGCACAAGATCAACGCCGCCTCGACTTCGGCCGCGCGGCGTCTGACCTCGCTATGCGTGGCCGTTCGGCATCCGCTGGCCGTGACGGTTTCGAGGAAACAGGAGAGGTCGTCCTGCGGCGTGCCGTGCACGAGCAGCACGTCGCTTTCGAGCCATAGCGTGGCAGGCAATGCGCCGACCCATTCCAGCTGTGCTTCGCTCAGCACGCCGCGCAAAGCGGTCCGATGGCCCCATGCGAGTGCCATCCGCGCCAAGCAGCTGTCTTTCGTGGTTGCCGCGTATCGTGGGCAACCCAAGCTGCATCAACCGGTCCGCCGTTTGCGCGATCACCGACATGACCGCCGAGCACATCGAGGTAATTAAACCGCTCATTCCGCTCAAGCGCGCGGCGGACCCGGACGAGATTGCCGGGCTCGTTGCGTGGCTCGCGCGCAAGGAGTCCGGCTATTTGACGGGGTCGAGCCTCACCATCGACGGCGGCATGGCGCTGTGAGCGCGCGTGGTGGCGGGCACTCAGGCCCGTGGGGCGTAGACGTTGCACCAGCCGTCGGCGGCCACTGCCTTGCCCGGGAACATCGGGCACGCGCCCGAGGCGTCGGCCGCCGCGCCGGCATAGAAGCGGCAACTCGCGCAGCGCTGACCCGCTGCGTACTTCGGAAACTTGCCTGCGTCAACGCTACTGGCTTTGGCGCGGTAGCCCAGCGACTTCGCGGTGGTGTCGTTCTCGTCGACGAGGGCGGGGCCCGCGAGTGCGCGCCCGGCCGTGGCGAGCGCGGCGCAAAGACCGGCGGTGTGAAGGATGAAGGTTCTGCGATTGCGGGAGATCATGCTGGTTTCCTGAGTTGCGTTAGTGGCGCGGTCCGGCGTTGAGCGGCGTGGTCGACAATTGCGCGGCTTCGGAAGTGAGCTTCGCATCGCCCGTGTCATAGCCGTTCGTGTAGAGCAGGAAGGCCATCAAATCGGCGTACTCCTGATCGGTCATCTTGCCCGGGCGGTCGGCCGGCATGTTGGTCGACATGTACTGATAGATGCCGCCGATGGTCAAATGCGAATTCGCAGCCGGGGCGAAGGCCGGGCCGCTCAGCGCGGGCGCTGTAATGCCCTCGAGTTGCGCGCCGTGGCATTTCGCACAGGATTCCGAATAAAGATGCTGGCCGTGCTCGACCTGTTCGTGATCGAATGCGGGCGCGTTGCCGCCAGTCGTTGCAGCGACCTTGATGATGGCGCCTGGGCCGTGCATGGCGCTGCGCCCATACGAGGCTTTCGTGCTTTCGAGCGATGGCGCACTCGAATGCGCCTCGCTCGCGGCGCTGTCCGGCAGCGTCCAGCCGCGCGTGAGTGCGGCGAGACGGCCGTCTTCGTTCATGCGTGCAAGGGCGTCGTCGATGCGCGATTGCAGCGCACGCATGCCGGCCCCGGAAGCGAACACGAGATGCCAGTCGGCATACGGCGAGGCCGTCGCCGCGACCGCGAATTGATGTTGCGGATGCGCGCGCTGGTAAGCCACGACGGCCGGATACCAGACGATCGCGCGCTGCGCGCGCCCTTTCGCGACCGCGTCGACGGTCAGTTCGGAGGTGTTCTCCAGGTCGAAGCGCGCGTTCTTCTCCTGCACGGCGATGAGTTGCGACGGGCTCGACCAGGTCGCCGCGACCGTTTCCTTGCCGTCGGCAGCGGGCGTGGCGGCGCGCGGGTGGCGTAGCGTGACGCTGACATAGCCCGAGCGCAAGTAGCCCTGCGAGAAAATCATCTGCGAACCCGACGCATCGGCGACGCTCGAGCGCGGGAAGCCCGCAACGAGATCGCAGTCGCGGCCCAGCGCGCTGGCGAGTTCGTGCGCCGAGATGCCGTCGTCGCCGCCATCGTCGTCGATGCCGTGGGTGACGAACGTCGCAACCACGCCAGCGGTTTTCAGCACGGCGCGCGCGACGGCCTGGTCGAGCGCGGCCGTGGGGCTGCCCGGCAACGTGCAGACACGCACGGCGTTCGCCGCCGCATGGGCGCTGGTATGCGCGCCGCCTGCCGCGAGCGCGGCGGCCACGGCGAGCCAGGTGATCCGGATATTCATGATCGTGTGTTCCAGTGAAGTCGGGGCCGCACGCAAGCGCGGTGGCTTGCGCACAAGCGTGCGGCGAAAGGCGAGAACGTCGTTCAGCCCAGGTTCAGCCCCGGTCCAGTGCGAACACGTAGAGCGTGCCGCCGCGCGGGACATCCTTTGCCACATCGGCCATCGGGCCGCCCCAAATCGGATTCGCGCCGCCGTAGCCCGCAAGCACGGCGACATACTCCTTGCCGTCGACTTCGAACACGGAAGGCTGCGCGATGATGCCGCTCGCGAGCTGCGGGCTTTCCCAGAGCACCTTGCCGGTCGCGACGTCGAACGCATAGAGATGGCCGTCGAGCGAGCCGCTGAACGCGAGACCGCTGGCTGTGGTCGCCACGCCGCCGTTCCAGGGCATCTTGCTCCAGTGGCCCCAGAGCTTCTTGCCGGTGTTCACGTCGATGGCCTGCAGCTCGCCATAGCCTTCGCTGCCCGGTTCAGGCTTGATTTCGAAGCCTTCGCCGAGATAGGGGAGACCTTCCATATAGCTCACCGACTTGCCCGAGAGGCTCATGCACGCGTGCAACGAAGGCACCACGGCAATGTGCCGCTCCGGATCGTAGGACACCGACCACCAGTTCTTGCCGCCCAGAAAGCTCGGGCAGGTATCGATGGTCGTGCCGGCCTTCGGGTATTTCGACGGGTCCTGAATCGGCTTGCCGTCGTCCGTGTAGCCCGTGACCGAGCTCGCCTTCACGAATGGCTCCGCGTAGATCAGCTTGCCCGTTTGGCGGTCGATGGCGTGGAAGAAGCCGTTGCGGTCGGCGTGGATGATGGCGTCGTAATCCTTGCCCTTGTACTGGATGTTCGCGAGGATCGGCGTGTTGACGCCGTCATAGTCCCATGTGTCGTTGCTCGTGTACTGGTAATGCCATTTGAGCTTGCCGTTCTTCGGGTCGAGCGCGAGTAGTGAATCGGAGTACAGATTGTCTCCGGGGCGCAGCGCGGCGAGCCACGGGCCGGGGTTGCCCACGCCCCAGTACAGCGTGCGGCTCGCGGCGTCGTAGGTGCCGGTTAGCCACGCGGCGCCGCCGCCGTGCGCCTGCATGCCGTCGGGCCAGGTCTCCGCGCCTTTTTCGCCTGAGCCCGGAATGGTGTAGCGCTTCCACGCGATCGCGCCGTCGTCGGGGTTCAGCGCGGCGATATAGCCGCGAATGCCGTATTCGCCGCCCGAGGTGCCCACGACGATCGAGCCGTCGAGCGCAAGCGGCGCGAGCGAGAACGCGTAGCCGAGGCCCGGTTCGAACATCTGCTTCTTCCAGACCACGTCGCCGGTCTTCGCGTCGAGTGCGGCGATTTCGCCGCTCAGCATGGCGATATAGACGTTCTTGCCGTACAGCGCCACGCCGCGGTTCACCACGTCGCAGCACGCGGTCTTGAACGACTCCGCGCCGAGCTTCGGCTCGTATTTCCAGAGTTGCGTACCCGTCTTCGCATCGAAGGCGTAGACGTTGTCTTTCGGCGTACTGACGAAGAGATAGTTGCCGTTGACGATGGGCGTCGCCTCGAAACCCTGCTTCAGTTCGGCGGGGAACTGGTAGCTCCACGCCTGTTTGAGCTCGCCGACGTTCGACGCGTCGATCTGCTCGAGCGGCGAGTGCGACTGGCCGTTGTAGCTGCGGTAGTACGTGAGCCAGCCCGGGTCGCTTTGCGCGCGGGTCAGGCGGTCATAGGTCACGGGCGGATAGTCCGAGGCGGCATCCACTGGGCCCGCGTTCAAGGACATCGCCGCTGCGATGGCCATGGCGCAGGTCGCAAGCCGGCTTGCCGCAGCCGAGCGTCTCTTCATCTTCGTCTCCTGAATATTTGTCGATGCACGGCCGGGAAGCGGTCAGGCTGGATGTGCGGGGGATGGGGCCGGTCCGGGTGCGCTGCCGTTCTTGCAAGTCGTATGCCATTCGCCGCGAAGCGTTGCGTGTCGGGCGATGCAGCCCGTTGACCGGCTTCCCGGCGAGGTGCCCCGTGCGTGGCCGATGTGTTGCATTCCGGTACAGGCCGCCGCGAAAAGTGTTGGCGAACGTGACAGTGGGCCGGTCGCGCCGAAGGACGCTGCGCGCAATCGCGCGTGCCGATGCACGCTGGCACGTTCCTGGCTAGATCACGGCAAAGAGGAGACGGTTGTGTGCGCAGCGGTCGGCGCTCGACGCTACGGCGTCGAGCTACACGAGCGCGAAAAAAACAGATGGAGACGAAAGTTGATTCCAAAGAAGGCGGTGGGCGCCAGGCGCGCGTATGCGACGCTCGGCACGAGCCTCGCCCTGGGCGCGCTGTGCAGCGGTACATCCACGCTGGCCGTCGCGCAGGCACAGAGCGCAGCGGATAACAGCGCGGCGAGCGCGACGGCGGCCCCGCTCGTTCTGCCCGCTGTCGTGGTGGTCGGCACGACGCCGCTGCTCGGCATCGGTACGCCGCTCGCGAAGGTGCCGGCCAACGTGCAGACCGTGAACGCGCAGGACATCGCGACACAGCACCGCGAAACGCTGACCGACTTTTTCGCCGCGAACCTGCCGGGCGTGAGTGTGACCGACGCACAAGGCAATCCTTTCCAGATGAACCTGAACTATCGCGGCTTCACGGCCTCGCCGGTGCTTGGCACCCCTCAGGGATTGTCGGTGTTCGTCGACGGCGTGCGCGTGAACGAGCCGTTTGGCGACGTGGTGAACTGGGACCTGATACCGACCGGCGCGATCGACAAGATCCAACTCATTCCAGGCTCGAATCCTGTCTACGGCCTCAACACGCTGGGCGGCGCCATCGCGATCACGACGAAGAACGGGCGCACGAGCCCCGGCGGCGACATCGATCTATCGGGCGGCTCATGGGGACGCAAGAGTGCGCAGTTCGAGCAGGGCGGCACGCTCGGGCCGCATGTTGACTACTACGCGAACGCGAACGTCACAAACGACAACGGCTGGGCCGACCACAACGCGAGCCGCGTGCGCCAGGGATTCGGCAAGCTGCGCTACACCGACGACGACACGACGCTCTCGATCTCGGGCGGCGGCGCGGACAACCAGCTATACGGCAGCCAGACCATTCCGCGCTCGTTTCTGGACAACCCGAAACAGGCCTACACGTTTCCGGACCTGAACCGCAACAGCGTGGGCTACCTCACACTCTCGGGCGAACACTTCTTCAACGACAACGTGGAGTTGAGCGGCAACGCTTACTATCGGCACCTGCGCAACGAGAACGTGAGCAGCAACAACAACACCGATTACGGCTCGATCGACGCGGACGGCGACGTCGATACGCTGGAGGGCAGCAACGTCGATTCCATCGTCACGACGGACAGCTTTGGCGCGAGCCTGCAGCTGACGCTGCTCGGCAAGCTGGGCGGCATCGGGAGCCAGCTCGTTGCGGGCGTGGCGGCGGACTTCGCGAACTCGCACTACGTCTCGTCTTCGCAGGATGCCGCCTTCACGCCCGACCGCGCGACGGTCGGTATCGGCGATTTCGTTCAGCAGACCGATGCAAAAACACGCAACGCTAACTATGGCCTCTACCTGAACGAGACGCTCACGCTCACGCCGCAATGGACGCTCACGCTGTCGGGGCGCTACGACCGGGCGAGCGCGCGCATCGCAGACGAAAGCGGCGTGCAGCCGCTGCTCGACGGCTATCACACGTTCTCGCGCTTCAATCCCGCAGTGGGGCTCAACTGGAATCCGCTGCCCACCGTCACGGTCTACGCGACCTACAACGAAGGCATGCGCGCGCCCACCGCAATCGAGCTTGCGTGCGCGGACCCCGCTGCGCCGTGCTCGCTGCCGAACGACTTCGTGGCCGATCCGGCGCTGCAGCCTGTGGTCTCGAAGACTTTCGAGGCCGGTGCGCGCGGTCGTATCGGCTCGCAGACAACGTGGAGCGCCGCCGCATTCAGCACCACGCTCTCCAACGACATCGAGTTCGTGAGCGCGGCGGGCAGCACGCAGGGCTACTTTCAGAATGTCGGCAAGACGCGCCGCCAGGGTGTCGAGCTGGCGGGTCACACGGCGTTCGGCCCCGTTGGCATCAGCCTGAACTACAGCTACGTGGACGCGACCTACCGCTCGACATGGACCGAACAAAGCTCCGCGAATTCGTCGGCGGATGCGAACGGCGTCATCACGGTGCGGCCGGGCGACCACGTGCCCGGCATTCCGGCGCATGCCGTCAAGCTGCGGCTCGATTACGCGGCCACGGCGCAATGGAGCATCGGCACGAACATCACATGGCGCAGCGGCGTGTATGCGCAAGGCGACGAAAACAATCAGGATGCCAATGGAAAGATCGCGGACTATGTGCTCGTGGATCTCGACACGCGCTATCGCGTCACAAAGCGGCTGGAGGTCTACGCGAACGTGACGAACCTGTTCGACAAGCGTTATGCGAGCTTCGGCGTGCTGGGCCAGAACTTCTTCAACGGGCCCGGCCACACGTTCGACGGCGCGAATCCGGTGAACGAGCAATTCGTCGGACAAGGCGCGCCGCGCGGTTTTTGGGTGGGCCTGCATTACGCATGGGATTGAAGGGATGTGCTGCATATGCGCGCATCGGGGTGAGTCCGCATTCCTCCACGCGGGCCATTTGCGGTAATACACAGGCTGGCGAATCGCTGCGGCGCGTGTTTCGATCGACGCACGTTGCGTTGCATACGGTTCGCTTACACAGCGTGTTGCGCGTCGCGTGCGCGTTCGGCGCAAACCGGCTGGCTGGATTCGATGGCCGGATGGCCCGGAGCTTGCTAATAGAGGACACCGAGAAATACCGAAGTGTCCGGCAAGGTACCGGCCAATCGTGGAGGAGAGCATGCGCGACGACGTACAGATGGCCGCGGGGCAAGCGGTCCAGGTGTCCAATGGCTGGCCCGCACCGGCCATCCAGAAGGCACACGAGCGCTCGGAGACCTTCGGTCTGCGCGCGAGCGCGAGACCGGATTACGACGTGCTTTCGGGTGCGGGCCTCGAGCTCAAGCGCGAGCAGAACCGCGTGCTGTGCATGCATGCCACGCCGGTCATGGAGACGCTGCACGAGCAGATCGTCAACACGCAAAGCATGATCGTGCTGACCAATGCCGAAGGCTTGATCCTGCATTCGATCGGCGACGACGATTTCCTCCAGCGCGCCGAAAAGGTCGCGCTGCGGCCGGGCGCCAACTGGGCCGAGGACCGCCAGGGCACCAACGCGATCGGCACCGCGCTCGCCGAGCGCTGCGCGATGGTCGTGCACGGCGACCAGCATTACCTCGCGGCGAACCGCTTCCTCACCTGCTCGAGCGTGCCGATCTTCGACCCATACGGCGACGTGATCGGCGTGCTGGACGTGACGGGCGATCATCGCAGCTATCACCAGCACACCATGGCGCTCGCGCGCATGTCCGTGCAAATGATTGAGAATCATTTGTTTGCGACGACTTTTCAGGAGACGCTGCAGGTCTCGTTTCATGGCCGCCCGGAATTCCTCGGCACACTCATGGAAGGCATCGCCGCCTTCACCTGCGACGGGCGTTTTCTCTCGGCCAACCGCAGCGCGCAGTTTCAGCTCGGCCTCTCGCTCGCCGCGCTGCGCGCTCATACGCTCTCGTCGCTATTCCAGACCACCAGCGCGCAGCTGATCGACAGTATGCGTGCGGGGTTGGAATCGCACTTCATGCTCAATCTGGCGAGCGGGGCGGTGGTTTGCGCGCGCGTGCAGTTCAGGCGCGCCACGTTGGCCGAAGGCGCCCGACCCGTTGCGGTGCATGGCTCGGCTGTGCAGCCGGCCGCCTATGCAACGGCGCAGCCGCCTTCCATGGGCCTCTCGCGCCTGAGCTACCTCGACACGGGCGATCCGCAAGTGGCGCTCGTGATCGCGAAGGTGCGCAAGGTGATCGGCAAGGACATCCCGGTTCTCGTCACCGGCGAAACCGGCACGGGCAAGGAGCTGCTCGCCCAGGCCATTCACAACGATTCGCCGCGCCGCGACCAGCCGTTCGTGGCGGTGAATTGCGCGTCGATCCCGGAAACGCTGATTGAATCGGAGCTGTTCGGCTACGAGGAGGGTGCATTTACCGGCGCGCGGCGCAAGGGCGCGGTGGGCAAGTTGTTGCAGGCGAACGGCGGCACGCTGTTTCTCGACGAGATCGGCGACATGCCGTATCCGCTGCAAGTGCGCCTCTTGCGTGTGCTGCAGGAGCGCATGGTCAATCCGCTCGGCTCGACGAAGACCATCCCCGTCGATATCTCGATCATCTGCGCGACGCACCGCGACTTGCGAGAGATGATCGCGCAGAACCGTTTTCGCGAGGACCTGTATTACCGGCTCAATGGCCTCGTGGTGCGGCTGCCGCCGCTGCGCGACCGCACGGATCTCGCGGTCGTGATTCAAAAGCTCTTGCACCGGGAATCGCACGGGCGTACCAACGTGCAGCCGCTCAGCGTCGCAGCGGAGGTGATGGCGCTGTTCGAGCGCTGCGCGTGGCCCGGCAACTTCCGCCAGCTCGGCAACCTGCTGCGCACGGCCGCAGCCATGGTCGACGATGACGGCCAGATCCGGCGCGAGCACCTGCCCGACGACTTCTTCGACGATCTGCGCTGCTGCGGCCAGACCCAGGCATTGCCCCCGGCGCATGCCCGCGCGGAGCCGCTGGTGCCGGAGGATGCGCGCCTTGAAGACGTGACCGCCTCGACGATCGCGGCCACACTCGCGCGCCATGGCGGCAACGTGTCGGCTGCGGCGCGGGCGTTGGGCGTGTCGCGCAATACCATCTACCGCAAGATGCCCGCTGCCGATCCCGGTCGCGGTTCGGGCGACGCCTGAAGCGCCATTCGCGCGCGCGGCCAGGCCACTTCCTGTCTCCTCCTCTGTCCCACGGGTGTTGCATCCTGTAGCACCCGTGTTCCGAAACGCAACACTCCTTCCCGCGCCGGCAGCACTGGCCGCATCGAGCGAACGCTGGCTCACACCGGCATGCCCCTTGCTTTAAAGAGACTGGCCGCACATTCGATGCGGTATGCAGCCTCAATCTCAAACAAGGAGACATGTCATGCAGTGGACGACCCCCGCTTATACCGACTTGCGTTTCGGCTTCGAAATCACGATGTATATCGCCAACCGATGAGCGCACGGCAGCGTGCCACCCGCGCGGCTATCAGGGCGTGGCGGGCGGCATGCAGCGAGAACGATCATGAAGATCAGGATACTGGGTTCAGGCGCGGGCGGCGGCCTGCCGCAGTGGAACTGCAACTGCGCGAATTGCCGCCGCGCGCGGCAGGCGTGCAGCGATGTGCTGTCGCGCACGCAGTCGTCGATCGCTGTGAGCGGCGACGGCGTGGACTGGGTGCTCGTCAATGCGTCGCCGGATCTGCTTGCACAGTTGCGCTCGCACCCCGATCTGCAGCCCGCTCGCGCAACGCGCGATAGCGCGCTAGCGGCTGTCGTGCTGACCGACGCGCAGATCGACCACGTAACGGGCCTGCTGATGCTGCGCGAACGCACGTCGCCGTTGCCGCTCTATGCGTGTGCGCCGGTGCTCGACGATCTGTCGAGCGGGTTGCCGCTCGTACCGCTGCTCGGCCACTACTGCGGCGTGGAGGTACATACGGTCGCGCCGGGCGAGCCGTTCACGGTTGCCGCTTGCGCCGGGCTGCGTTTTACCGCGCTGCCCGTGGAGAGCAAGCCGCCGCCATATTCGCCACGCCGCGAGGCATCCGCGCCGGGCGACAATATCGCACTCTTGATCGAGGATATCGCAGCGGGCACGCGTGCGTTCTATGCGCCGGGTCTGGCGCAGATGAGCACCGACGTGCTCGGCACCATGCGCCAAGCCGACCTCGTGCTCGTGGACGGCACGTTCTGGACCACCACCGAAATGATCGACCTCGGCCTCTCGACGAAGCACGCGGTCGACATGGGGCATCTCGCGCAGCGCGGTGACGACGGCCGGCCGGGCATGATCGACTGGCTCGACACGTTGCCGCGCGGCACGCGCAAGGTGCTCACGCATATCAACAACACCAATCCGATTCTCGACCCGCATTCCGTCGAGCACGCCCAACTGCGTGCACACGGCATCGACGTGGCCCACGACGGTATGCAGTTTCAGGTATGACGATGAACGCACCTCTCAAGCTTGAAAACACGCACGAAATATCATGGACTGCGAATGAATTCGAATCGCGTCTTCGTGCCCTCGAATCGCGCTATCACATCCACCATCCATTCAACCGCATGCTCAACGGCGGGCGTTGCTCGCCCGCGCAGATCCGCGGGTGGGTCGCGAACCGCTTTTACTATCAGATCAACATTCCGCTCAAGGATGCGGCGATTCTTTCGAACTGCCCCGACCGTGCCACGCGCCGCCGCTGGATCCAGCGTCTGACCGACCACGACGGGCAAGGCGAGAACGAAGGCGGCATCGAAGCCTGGGTGCGCCTGGGCGATGCCGTTGGCGTCGATCGGGACACGATGTGGTCGCAACGACTCGTGCTGCCCGGCGTGCGCTTCGCGGTCGATGCCTACGTGAATTTCGCGCGGCGCGCGCCGTGGCAGGAGGGTGTGTGTTCGTCGCTTACCGAGATGTTCGCACCGCAGATTCATCTGGACCGGCTCGCGGGTTGGCCTTCGCATTACCCGTGGATCGAGCCGCAAGGCCTTCAGTATTTTCGCAGCCGCGTGCCGCTCGCGCAGCGCGACGTCGAACACGGGCTCGAAGTGACGCTGAGCCATTTCCGCACGCCCGCCGAACAGCAGCGTGCGGTGGAGATCCTGCAGTTCAAGCTCGACATTCTCTGGTCGATCCTCGATGCAGTCGAAAAGGCGTGGCCCATATGAATCCGATAGTGCCCGATGCAGGCAGCGGCGTGCCGCTGCGCCCGCGCTTGCGCGGCATGTACCGCTTGCAGTGGGAGGCGGCCCAGGACGCCTACGTTCTGCTCTATCCCGAAGGGATGGTGCAGCTCAATTCGAGCGCGGGCGAGATACTCGCGCGTTGTGACGGCGCGCATGAACTCGACGAGATCATCGGCGAGCTGGAGCGGCTTTTCAGTACCTCCGAGCTGGCGCCCGACGTCTATCGCTTTCTCGATCACGCGCGGCTGCGCGGCTGGCTCGACTGACATGGCGACCGCTCCTGCCCCCCTGCCCAAGCCGCTCTGGCTGCTCGCCGAGCTGACTTACCGCTGCCCGCTGCATTGCGCGTTCTGCTACAACCCGGTGGACTTCTCGCGGCACGGCGAAGAACTCGACACCGAAACATGGCGCGCGACCATCAGCGCCGCTCGCGAACTGGGCGCGGCGCAGATCGGCTTTTCCGGCGGCGAGCCGCTGCTGCGCGACGACCTGGAAGCGCTCGTCGCGCATGCGCGCCAGCTTGGCTTCTATACGAACCTGATCACGTCCGGGATCGGCTTGAACGTTGAGCGCATCGAGAGGCTCAAGGCGGCCGGGCTCGATCATATTCAGGTGTCGATGCAGGATTCCACACGCGAACTCAACGACTTTCTCACGAGCACGCGCACGTTCGAACTGAAGCGCAACGTTGCGCGGCTCGTGAAGGCGCATGGCTATCCCATGGTCCTCAACTGCGTGCTGCATCGTTTCAATCTGCCGCACATCGCGCAGATCATCGACATGGCGCTCGAACTGGGCGCCGACTATCTGGAGCTCGCGAACACGCAGTATTACGGCTGGGCCATGCTGAATCGCGACCAGTTGATGCCCACCGCTGAGCAGCTTCGCGAAGCGGAGGAGACCGTGAACCGCTATCGCGCCCGGATTGGCGATCGGTGCCGCATTCTGTTCGTCGTGCCCGACTACTTCGAACAGCGGCCCAAAGCGTGCATGAGCGGCTGGGGCAGCGTGTTTCTCGGCGTGGCACCCGATGGCGCGGCGTTGCCTTGCCACGCGGCACGTTCGTTGCCGGGCCTCGTGTTGCCGAACGTGCGCGACGTGCCGCTGCGGCAGATCTGGTACGAGAGCGAAGCGTTCAACGCGTTTCGCGGCGATGGCTGGATGCGCGACCCCTGCCGCAGTTGCGACGAGCGTCACGCCGATCATGGCGGCTGCCGATGCCAGGCCTACCTGCTGACCGGCGACGCCGCCGCGGTCGACCCGGTGTGCGGGAAGTCGCCGCATCACGACCGCATCGTGCAGGCCGTGGAGTTCGCAAGACGGCCAACGCGCGACGACGAGCGGCCGATCGTGTTCCGCAGCCGGCAGAACTCGCTCGCGCTTTGAGTGGAGAATCGACATGGCGTCGGTCGTTGCGCGCTTCGATCGCGGTGAGCCTGCGGCGTTCGGCCAGCACCCGTTCGGGCGGCGTGCCGCAATCGCCGGTGTGGTCGCGGGCGTGCTCGCGCTGCATGCCGCGCTGATTGCGGTGGCGCGATGGGAGGCGCCCGCGTCGCACGCGATGCCGGTGCGCGTGAGGGTCATTGACGCCGTGCTGATCGCGCCGATTCCGCCTGTGTCGAACAAGAACGAAGCGCCTGCGCGAACGTCTTCGCCGAGCCGACCCACTCACGAAGCAATCCAGAATAATCGTGTGCAGTCGGCTAGAACCCGTCCACCAGCGCCTGTGCGTGCGCAAAGCATTACACGCACGCCGCCGCCGCTAACGCCACCACCGTCCGCACATGCTGCCCCCGAAGCCGCGACGCCGACGGAGCGCATAGCTGGACCGCAGCCGCGATCGCAACCTGCGCCCGTCGCTCAGGCACCTGCCGTGGACGTGCCGCGCCGCGTCGCCCATCTGGATTGCGCGCTCACGAAGCCCGACTACCCCGCGCAGTCCTTGCGCCGCGCCGAGGCGGGCACGGCCATCATCGAAGTCGATACCGCAGCGGACGGCCACGTAGTCGCCGCGCGTGTAGCGACGACCAGCGGCTACGCGAGGCTCGACGAAGCGGCGCGCGACGCGGCGCTCGCGAGCCGCTGCCAGCCCTATGCCGAGGACGGCAAGGCGGCGCCCGCGCGTGCCGACGTGCCGTTCACGTTCACCCTCAGCGAATGAAACGGAGGATCTCATGCCAACCTATGGAATCGCGCACCTGTGGACCCAGGGCGACCCGATGACGCGCTTCGTGGCGGCGCTGCTCATCGCGATGTCGGTCGTGTCGTGGTCGGTGATCGTAGTGAAGGCGTTCGAGTTCGCGCGTCTGCGCCGCCATTCGGGCTTCGCGCAAAGACGCTTCCGGGAAGCCGTCGACGCCGACGATGGCGTCGATGCATTGGGGCCCGCGGGCACGCCGTTCTTCGAGTTGGCCAGCGCAGGCCAGCGCGCGCTGGCGCACCACGGGGCGAGCGGCGCTGCGCATCGCGGGCGCGTCGACTTGAGCGAGTGGTTGCTGCGCAGCCTCAGGGCTTCGGTGAACGAGAGCTCGACGCGTCTTCAGCGCGGTCTCGGCCTGCTTGCCTCGATCGGCAGCACGGCGCCGTTTGTCGGCCTCCTCGGCACCGTGTGGGGCATCTACCATGCGCTGCTCGCACTCGGCGCGAGTGGCGACGCCAGTCTCGAACACGTCGCGGGGCCGGTTGGCGAGGCGCTCATCATGACGGCGCTCGGCCTGTGCGTGGCGATTCCCGCCGTGCTTGGGTATCACGCGCTTGCGCGTGTTTCGCGCGATATCGTCGCGCAGCTCAACCGCTTCGCATACGGCGTACACGCGCTGTTGCTCACAGGCAGCGCGCCTGCGCCGCGTGGGACGATGAAGGAACGGGTATGAACGACGATCGCGATCTGGAAGACGAAGCGATGCCGACGGCCGACATCAACATGACGCCGCTCATCGACGTGATGCTCGTGCTGCTCGTCATCTTCATGGTGACGCTGCCGGTTCTGCACCATGCTGCGCAGCTGGCGTTGCCGCGCGCGAGCAGCCAGCGTGAGGACCTGGCCGCGCCGCACGTCGACATCGTCGTCGATGCGCTTGGCCACATGAGCTGGAACGGGCAGCCTGTTCAGGAGTCCGCTCTATCGGCGCGGCTGGTAGAAGCCGCGCGGCTCACGCCGCAGCCTGAAATCCGGCTCTCGGCCGATCGCGCCACGCCGTACGGGCGTGTCGCGAAGCAGCTCTCGGCGGCGAGCGCCGCGGGACTCGCGAAGGTCGGCTTCGTGACCGAGCCGGACCCGCCGCGGCGTGGCCAGTAACGACTAAAGCTTCATGCGCTGCAGCACACGATCTTTGAGCACAAAGCGATGAAACAGCGCCGCGGCCACATGCAGGCAAATGAACGCGAACAGCACCCACGCGAGCACGCTGTGGACGTCGCCCATGGCGTGCCCGAACGATGAACCCGCAGGGGAGAGCGCGGGCAGCGGGATGGCGCCGAACAGCGTGACGTCCCACGCGCGCGACGACGCGTTGATCCATCCGAGCACGGGCACCGCGATGAGCAGGGCGTAGAGGCCGGCATGCGTGAGGGCTGCCACGGCACGCATGAACGGCGTCTGGTCGTCGGGCGGCGGGCGATGGGTGGCGCGCCAGAGCAGACGGCACACCATGGCGGCGACGAGCGCCGTGCCGACGCCCAGGTGCCACGCAATTTCGCCGACGGGGCGCGTGTCGCGGTGCACATCGGGCATGGTCCAGCCGATCACGAACTGCGCCGCGACGAGTGCGACGACGAGCCAGTGAAGCAGGCGCGCTACGAGGTCGTAGCGCGAATCGGCAGCGATTTGCATGGGCGCTCCGTGCTCAGAAAGGGTCGGTTGAAAGCGCCGATTCTAGCGTGCCGAGATTAACGGATCATTAACTGTGCAGCTTGCCGGTCACCCTTAAAGCCACGTTCCCCCTTGGCGCTCGTTCGGCTCCTGGGCAAGCGCGTCGAAATCGTGGATCCAGTCCAGATGATTGAGCACGCCCTCGCGCGAGCCGAGCCGGGCGTTGCGTTCCTGCGCAGCGGGGCCGTCGGGCAGATGCAGCACGTCCGCCGTGGTAATCGAAGCGTACTGCACCTTGCGCGTGCGGCCCCGGCGCAGGCGCTCGTAGGCTTGCTGCGCTTCGCGCCAGTTACCCGAGCCCGCCTTCGCCAGCTGGTCGGCCAGCACCACGGCATCCTCGATCGACTGGTTCGCGCCCTGGCCGTGGTGCGGCACGAGCGCATGCGCGGCGTCGCCGATCAACGTGATGCGACCCTTGCTCCAGCGGCCGAGCGGCGGGCGGTGGAACAACCCCCAGCGCTGACTGATCGGCACAGCGGTGATCATCTGCACGACGGCCGGGTGCCAGTCCCTGAAAAGGCGCAGTTGCTCGCCTTCCTGGGCAGGCATGACCCACTCGCGCGACGGCCACGGCGACGGATGGCGCTCCACCAGCAGGAAGTTCTGGTCGCCCTTGTCGCCAATCGGATAGTGCAGCAGATGGCCGCCCGGCCCGACCCAGAACTGAATGGTCTCGGGATCGGGCAACAGGTCCGTGCGCTCCGCGGCCACCACGCCGCGAAAGCCCGAGCAGCCCGAATACAGGGCGTCGTCGTAACCCAGCATCCAGCGCCGGGTGATCGAGCGCGCGCCGTCCGCGCCGATCACGAGATCGGCATCGACGTGTTCACCGTTGGCGAATGTCAGGCTCACGTGGTCGGGTTGCTGCGCGAGATCGACGAGCCGATGACTGAGTTTGATGCGCTCGAGCCCGACCGCGCCCGACAGCACCGCTTGCAGATCGGCGCGATGCACGCCCCAGTACGAGCCGCCGAATTGCCCGCGGGAGTCCGGTGCGCCGCGATGGTGGCCGATCACCGCGCCGCTGCGGCCGTCACGATAGACGAGGCCCGGCACTTCCGCGCAGACTTTCTCGAAGGCCGGTCGCAGGCCCATGCGCTCGTAGAAGCGCGTGGCGTTGGCCGAGAGGGCGACGGCCGCGCCCACTTCGCGCAGCTCGTCGGTCTGCTCGAAGAGTTGCGCGTCGATGCCATGCTCGCGCAGCGCGAGAGCCAGTGTGAGGCCGCCGATGCCAGCGCCGACGATCGCAATCTTCAGATCACGTGATTTCATGACTGTGTCTCCGATATTCATATAGGTGGGGTCGGCTGGCGCTGCTTCGTCACGCTCACACCGTGTCCGTATTCTCGGCAGCCGCTTCTCATTCCACAATAAAATGGAAGGAATCTGCTTCATCACTGGATTGAATGAATGGAACTGGGCGACATCGATCTCAATCTGCTGCTGCTTTTTCATCGGCTCATGCGCGAGCGGCGCGTGGCGAGCGTGGCCGAGCAGATGAACATGAGCCAGCCCGGCGTGAGCAACGCGCTCGCGAAGCTGCGCCGCCTGCTGGGCGATCCGCTCTTCGTGCGCGGGCCGGGCGGCGTGGTGCCCACGCCGTTCGCGCTGCGTCTCGCAGAGCCGGTCGCGCAGGCGCTCGCCACGCTGCACGGCGCGCTCAATCCCGTGACCGGGTTCGATCCGTTGCGCGCCACGCGCACCATGACGATCGGCATGACCGACATCGGCGAGGTCGTGTTCCTGCCCGCGCTGCTCGAGCGTCTCGCGCGCGAAGCGCCGGGCGTCGCGCTCAACACCGTGCGCAATACGGGCGTCAATCTCAGCGAAGAGATGGCCGACGGCCGGGTCGATCTCGCCATCGGATTGCTGCCGCAACTCAAAGGCGGCTTCTATCAGCGGCGTCTCTTCGATCAGCGCTATGTCTGCCTCTTCAGGCGCGGGCATCCGCTGGAGAATGCGCCGCTCACGCTCGCGGCCTGGCGCGAGGCCGAGCATCTGGTGGTGGTGTCGGCGGGCACGGGGCACGGACAGGTCGACGAATGGCTGAAACGGCGCGGCGTGAAGCGCCAGGTGCGGCTCTCGGTGCCGCACTTCATGAGCGTGGGCTACATCCTCGAGCGCACTGATCTGATCGCCACGGTGCCGGAGCGGCTGGCGCTGCAACTGGCGAAGCCGTTTTCGCTGAGCCTGAGCGCGCTGCCCATGAAGCTGCCCGCCGCGCCGATTCATTTGCTCTGGCACGCGCGCGTGCAGCACGACGAAGGCAATCGCTGGCTGCGCGAACGCGTGATCGAACTCTTCGCGGATGGCGGCGGGCAAGCGCGCAAGGGTAGCGGCGCAGCCCGCGCCTAAGCCTCGAGCGATCCCGCTAGCGGAATTTGCCTGCGCGCTGCGTGGCCGCGGGCAGCTGCCGCGTTTCGCGCACCGAACGCGGATGCCACAGGCGCGCGCCGCCTTCGATGCCGCGGTCGTTCGGCACGGTGGCCACGTTCGGCGGCAGATCGAACGTGAGGCGCGCCGCGTTGCCGCCGCCTATCCAGAGCTTGTCGTAGTGCACGAGCGAGTCGAGTATGCCGATGATCTTCTCGACGCGCGCGTTCCAGCGCTTGTTCCCCGCCTTGCTGCGCGCGGCGTCGCCGATGTACTCGTCGTAGGCGCGCTTCCGGCTGACCGGATGATGCGCGAGTTCGAGGTGCGGCATCAGTTCGCCATCACGGAACATGGCCGTGCCTACCCCCGTGCCGAGCGTCATCACGAACTCGAGGCCTTGCCCTTCGATCGCGGCGAGGCCCTGCATTTCCGCGTCGTTGATCATGCGCACCGACGCAATGCCCAGGCGCTCGCCGAGCATCTGCGCGAGCGGCACGTCGTTCCAGTCGTCGGGGCCGAGATGCGGCGCCGTGATCACATGATTGTTGCGCACGACACCAGGAAAGCCGATCGAAACGTGGGTCGCCGGATACTGCTTGAGCAGCGGGCCGACGAGCGTCGCGAGCGTTTCGACCAGCAAGGCGGGCGGGCACGGATGCGGTGTCGCCACGCGCACGCGCTGCGTGCGCATTGCGCCGCTCGCGTCGATGATCGCGGCCTTCAGGCCCGTTCCGCCAACGTCGATCGCGAGAATATTTTCGATGTCGTTCGAGGTGTGCGTTGCACTTACCGCGCTTTTCACAGCGCTTTTCTTGACCGCTTTTTCGATTTTGGTCATACGTTCTCCTTGGCTGTCTGGTTCACGTCTTCTTCGCCGGCGCCGGCGCGAGGGTGCGCCACGCGCGGCCGTCGCGCGCGAGCAGTGCATCCGCCTGCGCCGGGCCTTCGCTGCCCGCGGCGTACTCGTACACGGGAAGCGCGGCGTCGAGTTCCGGGTGCAATACGCCATCCACCGTCGACCATGCCGCCTCAATGCCATCGGCGCGTTGAAAGAGCGTCTGGTCGCCGAGCATGCAATCGTAGAGCAGGGTTTCGTAGCCGACATTGGCACGCTCCGCGAAGAAGTCGTCGTAGTCGAACGACGAATGCACCGGGCCGATCTGCACGACTGGCCCCGGCGTCTTCACGTTGAAGTCGAAGCTCGTGCCATGCGACGGATCGATGCGCAGCGTCAGCACGTTGGGCGTGAGCGTATCGACCGGCGTGTCGCGAAAGAGCAGAAACGGCACGCTCTTCAGCTGCACCGAAATCCCCGTGCGCCGCGCGGCGAGGCGCTTGCCGGTACGCAGATAGAACGGCACGCCCGCCCAGCGCCAGTTGTCGATCTGCACGCGCGCGGCGGCATAGGTTTCGGTGCGGCTGTCCTGCGCCACGTCCGGTTCTTCGCGGTAGCCCACGCCCGCCGGGCCCTTCGCGTATTGACCGAACACCACGTCGTCGGGCGTGAGCGGCTTGAGCGCATCGAAGATGTCGGCCTTCTTGTTGCGCACGGCTTCGGCGTCGAACGAGTTGGGCGGCTCCATGGCGACCATGCCGAGCAGCTGAAACAGGTGATTGGGCACCATGTCGCGAAACGCGCCGGTCTGCTCGTAGAACTTGCCGCGGCCTTCCACGCCGATCACTTCCGAAGCCGTGATCTGCACGCTGTCGATGTACTCGCGCCGCCAGACGGGCTCGAACATGGCGTTGGCGAAGCGTAGCGCGAGTATGCTCTGCACCGTGTCCTTGCCGAGGAAGTGGTCGATGCGATAGACCTGCGATTCGCTCGCGAAGCGCAGCACATGCTCGTTCAAGTCGCGCGCCGAAGCGAGATCGGCGCCGAAGGGCTTTTCGATCACGATGCGGCGGAACGCGCCGTTGCGGTCGTTGCCCTCGTCGAGCAGCCCCGCCTTGCCGAGACGCTCGATAATCGGCTTGAAGAAGCGCGCGCCCACGGCGAGGTAGAACACGACGTTGCCGCGCGACTTGCCGTTCAGCTGCTGCGCGAGGCGCTCGAATGCGCTGTCGTCCTCGAATTCGCCTGCCATGTAGGTGAGCCGCTGCGCGACCCAGTCCCACGCCTCGTCGTCGAGCTTGCCGGCGTGGAAGGTACTCGCCTTGTCGGCGGCGAATTTCTCCAGCGCGGCGTGCAGATCGTCGACCCACGCCTTCGTTTCGCGCTCGCCATGATTCACGCCGATGATCTTCATGCCGTCGTCGAGCAGGCGGTCGACGGCGAGGTTGTAGAGCGCCGGCATCAAAAGGCGCTTGGTCAGATCGCCGCCCGCGCCGAAGATCACGAGCGTGCAGGGCGGTGCGGGACGCTTGCCAACGGGCGAGGCGGGCGCGGCCGGTGCGCCGTGCGGATGCGCAGGCACTTTCGCGCTGGGGGCCGCGCGGGAAGCTTCGTTGGAAGCGTAGGGCTGGGTCGCGGGGTGGGTCGGTTTCGTCGACATGATTTCGCTTCAGTGGGCCGAAATGAATACAGCGAGCAAGTCCGGTTCCTTGACTGACCGAGTTTGCGCGCATTGAGTTCATTCCGCCATCGAAGGCGTTTTGTAATATCGTGGGTACTCATGTCACGCCGTTCTCCCCCGCGCTGATTGCGCAATTCGCAGTACCCTTACCGGCGGCGGCAACTTCGACCAGGCTGATTGAACCGACCCGAGGATGGTGGCTATGTCCGATAAGCACTCCCCCGACGAAAAAGATTCCCATGATCCGCAGGGCATGCGCGGCGGACTCACGAACTACGGCGACACCGACTTCTCGCTGTTCCTTCGCAAGGCCTTCATCAAGGGCGCCGGATATACCGACGACGCGCTGGCGCGACCCGTCATCGGCATCACCAACACGGGCAGCGCGTACAACCCGTGCCATGGCAACGCGCCTCAGCTTCTCGAGGCGCTCAAGCGCGGCATTCTGCTGGCGGGCGGCTTGCCGATGGAATTCCCGACCATTTCCATCCACGAAAGCTTTTCGCAGCCAACCAGCATGTTCATGCGCAACCTCATGTCGATGGATACGGAGGAGATGATTCGCGCGCAGCCCATGGATGCGGTCGTGCTCATCGGCGGCTGTGACAAGACGGTGCCCGCCCAGTTGATGGGCGCGGCGTCGGCGGGCATTCCGGCCATTCAGCTCGTTACCGGGTCGATGATGACGGGCGCGCATCGCGGCGAGCGCGTCGGCGCGTGTACGGATTGTCGCCGCTACTGGGGCAAGTTTCGCGCGGGCGAAGTCACGGCGGACGAGATCGCCGAGGTGAACGACCGCCTCGTGCCGAGCGTCGGCACCTGTGCCGTCATGGGCACGGCCAGCACGATGGCTTGCGTGGCGGAAGCCATGGGCATGACGATGCCGGGCGGGGCCTCGCCTCCAGCGGTGAGCTCGGACCGCATGCGCGTGGCCGAGCAGACCGGCGCGCAAGTCGTGGAGATGGCGCGACGGCGGCTCACCATCGACCAGGTGCTCAGCGCCGAGTCGTTCGAAAACGGCTTGCGGGTGCTGCTGGCCATCGGCGGGTCGACCAACGGCATCGTGCATCTCGCAGCGATTGCCGGGCGCATGGGCTTCGACATCGATCTGGACGCCGTGGACCGTATGGGCCGCGAAACGCCCGTGCTGCTCAACCTGAAGCCGTCCGGCGAGCACTACATGGAAGATTTTCATCGGGCGGGCGGTATGGCCACGCTGCTTCACGAACTGAAGCCCTTGCTGCATCTCGACGCCATGACCGTGACCGGCCGCACCCTCGGGGAAGAGATGGAGCGCGCCGGGCCGCGCTTCGCGCAGGACGTGGTGAAGCCGCTCAGCGCGCCCATTTACCCGCAGGGCGGCCTGGCCGTGCTGCGCGGCAATCTCGCGCCGGGTGGCGCGGTCATCAAGCAATCGGCCGCCTCGGCGGCGCTCATGGAGCACGAGGGCCGCGCCGTGGTGTTCGAGGACGCGACCGATATGGCGAACCGTATCGACTCCGATGATCTCGACGTCCACGCCGACGACGTGATCGTCCTCAAACGCATCGGACCCAAAGGCGCGCCGGGCATGCCCGAGGCCGGCTACATCCCGATCCCGAAGAAGCTGGCGCGGGCCGGGGTGAAGGACATGGTGCGGATTTCGGACGGACGCATGAGCGGCACGGCATTCGGAACCATCGTGCTGCACGTCACGCCGGAAGCTGCCATCGGCGGCCCGCTGGCGCAGGTCCGTAACGGCGACAGCATCCGCTTGAGCGTGGCCAACCGCGAGATTACGCTGCTCGTGGACGACGAAGAACTGCGGCGCCGGGCGCAGGCGAACCCGGTGACTGCGCCCACGGCAAGCCGCGGTTATCACAAGCTCTTTCTCGACGCCGTGACCCAGGCAGACAAGGGCGCCGATTTCGATTTCCTCAGGGCGGTCGAATCGCGTGGCGCAGTGCCCAGGAAGTAGCTTGCGGGCCGGGAGAGCCGGGTGGCCGCACTTCTTGCCCGGCGTCCTGATTTCGGTATAATGAAAGCTCGTTCGGAATATCGAACAAGAAAAACCACGCAGCAGCAAAGCATCCAGAGTCGGACTGACCGACGCCAACCTGCCCTCCCGGGCAAGGTGGAAGCCCTCGAGGCGATGCGGCCGATTCACGGCAACGAAACGGGAACAGCCTGGCTGGCACCGGTTCGATCAACTTTCATCCGGAGCCACCATGCATCAAGATATCTCCTCCTCTTCGACCGTCTGTGAAGACCTGTCGCACTGCCTCCCCGGTTTCACGCTCACTCACACCGTGCATCTGGTGTCCGGTCTGGATCTCGGCGTCGTGTCGACCGCCGCCGGCGTGCTCGACGGCGAACAGGTGGTCGTCGACCGATGGGCCGTGACCCGCTTCGGCGACGTGCTCGAGCAAAAAATCGTATTTGGCGACATGACCGAACGGCGGGCGGCCCGGCTGCGCGAACAGCTCGCGGCCGTCGACGGCGTGTTGCGCGCGAAGATAGAGCATCATTTCGTGCGCGCCCGCTGAAACCAAAGGCTGGCGTCGCCGATGCACTTAACGAGGAGCCAGGGTGCCAGACACCAGCGTTGAACAAGGGCAACACTCACGCGTCTTTGTCGCGGACATCGGCGGCTCCTACATCAGGCTCGGTGTATCGGACCGTCCGCGCAGCGTGCGCCTCGTCGAAAGCGTGCCGACCCCCGTCGACAGTTGGGAGGCGTTCGGCGCGACCCTCGAAGCCCTGGCGGCCCGGCATATTGGCGAGACCCGCTCGCCTCTCGTCATCTCGATGGCAGGCGCGATCGATCCCGCAAGCGGCGTGATTTGCGCGTCCAACGTCCCCTGTGTCTCGGGCCGCGTGCTCGGCGCGGAGTTGTCCTCCCGGCTCAAGCGGCGCATACGCATTGCAAACGACGCGGACTGCCTCGCGTTGGCCGAGGCCGTCGAGGGCGCGGGTGCCGGCCACGATGTCGTGTTCGGCGTGGTCCTCGGCTCGGGTGTCGGCGGCGGGCTGGTCGTGGGCGGCCGCGTGGTGGGCGGCGCGAGCGGCATAGCGGGAGAGTGGGGCCACGGGCTGTCGGTCAGCGCGCGCGTCGACTTCGACGGCATGGGCCACGCGGAGCCCGTGATGGCATTGCGTTGCGGCTGCGGGCGAGTGGGCTGCGTCGACACCATCGGCGCGGCACGCGGTCTGGAACGGCTCCACGCACTCCTGAACGACGAGCAGAAAGACAGCCACACCGTTCTCGACGACTGGCAGCAAGGCGGCGAGCGCGCGAGGCGCACCGTTTGCGCGTGGCTCGCGCTGGTATCGGAGCCGCTCGCGGCCGTGGTCAACATCACGGGCGCTTCGGTCGTCCCGGTTTGCGGCGGCCTTTCAAATGTGGCCCCATTGATCGACGCGCTGGACGCGGCCGTGCGCAAGCGCACGCTGCGGCGGTTTCGCGAACGCGTCGTCGTTCCGGGCGCGTTCCGGCAGGACGGCGGACTCATCGGTGCGGCCATCATCGCGCGGCAGGACGACTGGCGCGAGCCGTAGCGCGCCGTGTTCGCCCGCACAGGAAAAATGGGCTTCCGACGCCTAAACTAATCTATGAAGCCAGACGGCTATCGGTCAGCGTTTCGGTCAGCGGCTACCGGGGTAAGCATCATGAAAGCGCGTGAATTGTGCAGACTCCTGCTCGTGCTCGTGGCGCTATGCATCAGCGCCGGGGCAAGCGCGGGTCGAGGCGGCGGTTGGGTGCATGGCGGCGGTGGCGGCTGGGGCGGCGGTGGCGGCGGCGGCTGGGGAGGCGGCTACGGCGGCGCGAATCACAGCAGCGGCTGGAGCGGCGGCTACCACGGTGGCTATAACGGCGGCGCCTGGTATCACGGCGGTTATTACCACGGCGGCTACTACCATGGCGGCTACTACCACGGCTACGGCTGGTATCACGGCGGCCACTATCACGGCTGGTATGGCTGTTGCGGATCGGCGAGCGTCGGCTTCTACTTCGGCCCCGGCTTCATCTACGGCTCTCCGTTCTATCCGTACTACTATCCGCCGTACGTCGCGAGCGTCTACTACCCCTACGTTTCCGGCGACTTCTCGCAGCCCACGCAGTGGATCGAACAAGGCCAGGGTCAGGCCCAGGTCGAGCCCCAGTACGGCGGCGCCAATATGTACGATCAAAACGAGCAGTACGGGCAAGGCGATCAAGCCGGCCAGGGCGGCCAGGGCGGCGAGGCGCCATACGGCGTGTGGTACTACTGCGTCGCGTCGCAGACCTACTACCCGTACGTGCGGACCTGCCCAGGCGGCTGGCAGCAGGTGCCCGCGCGGCCACCTGACAGTTGAATGACTGCGCGTCAGCGCACCGCGTAGCGTTCGGCGTCGGCGTGCCGGAACGTCAGGCCATGGCCGTGGCGCGCGAGGTCGGGCGCGATATGTCCGGCGTGCAGGCGCGGCGCGCCCTCGAACAGCATGGCCTCGATGCGCGCGTGATCGTGAAACCATTCAATATGCACGAGGCGCCGCGCCGAGCATGCTACATGCAGATGCAGCGCCGGCGCGCAATGCGCCGAGAGCGGCGTATGCCACGCATCGCACAGCGCGTCGGCCTGCAGAAAGCCGGTGATGCCGCAGCAGCGCGTGGCGTCGGCCTGAAGCACATCCACGGCGTGGGTTTCCAGCAGCGCGCGGAAGTCGTCTGCCGTATAGCCGTATTCGCCCGCGGCGAGCGCCATGCGCGCGGGCAGGGCGGCGCGCAGCGCGGCGAGGCCGCGGCGGTCGTCCGAAGAAAGCGGCTCTTCGAACCACTGCACGTCCTCTTGCGCGAAGCATTGCGCGAGCCGCTGCGCCTCCTCGATCTCATAGGCGCCGTTGGCGTCGACGAACAGGCCCGCCGTGCTGCCTATCGCCTCGCGCGCCGCCGCCACGCGCGCCGGATCGTCGGCCGGGTGCGAGCCGACTTTCATCTTGACCCACGCGCAGCCGTCGTTCTCGACCCAGCCGCGCAACTGCTTCGTGAGCGTTTTCAGGTCGTAGCTCGTGAAGCCGCCGCTGCCGTACACCGGCACGCGCTCGCGCTGCATGCCGAGCAGCGCGCACAGCGGGATGCCGAGCGCCTTCGCCTTGAGGTCCCAGAGCGCGGCATCGACGGCCGATATTGCGCAGGCCGCGAGGCCCGGCCGGCCGATGTTGCGCACGGCCCGCTGCATTTCGAGGTTGATGCGCGCGGTGTCGAAGAGGTCGTGCTGGCGCACGGCGTCGCCGAGCACGCTCTCCACGAGCGCTGTGGCGCCCGCATGCGCATAGGTATAGCCCACGCCGGTGAAGCCGAGCGCATCGATTTCAACCAGCACGAGCGTGGTGGAACGCCAGGCGATGGTGCCGTCCGCTTCGGGCAGGTCGGTGGGGATCGTATAGGCGCGCGCTTCGAGGCGCGTCAATCGGGTGGCATTCATGATGTCTCGCGCGTGTGCCTCACAGCAGCTTGTCGAGCGTGATCGGCAGATCGCGCACGCGCTTGCCCGTGGCGTTGTAGATCGCGTTCGCCACGGCGGCGGCCACGCCCACCACGCCAATCTCGCCCACCCCCTTCGCGCCGAGTGGGTTCACCACGTCGTCGTGCTCGTCCACGAACAGCACGTCGATCTCGCCGACGTCGCGATTCACTGGCACGTGATATTCCGCGAGGTTGTGATTCATGATGCGCCCGAGCGTATGGTCGAACTGCGCTTCTTCGTGCAACGCCATACCGATGCCCCATACCACGCCCCCGGCGATCTGGTTCGCGGCCGTCTTCGGGTTGACGATGCGGCCCGCCGCAACGGCGCTCACCACGCGCGCCACGCGCACCATGCCGAGCGCTTCGTCCACGCGCACTTCGGCGAACACGGCCGAATGCGTCGCCATGGAATACTGCTTCTGGAGCGCCTCGGGCTTCAGTGTGACCTGCGCTTCGAGCGTTTTCATGCCCGCGTCGGCGAGAACGTCGGCAATGCGGGCGCGCGTTTCGGGCCGGCCGGCGCTCTCGCTCAACCTCACCTCACCGCCTTCGATCACGAGCGCTTCGTCCAGCATGCCGGGGTCGAGATTGGCGAACGCCACGCCGCCGTGCGCGGGCAACAGTTGTGCGAGGCGCGAGCGCAGCTGCGTGCAGGCGAGCGATGCGGCGCTGCCCACGGAAGCCACGGTCCACGAGCCGCCTTCGATCGGCGCGGGCGGTAGCGATGTGTCGCCGAGCGTGAACTCGACATCGTCGATGGCCATGTGCAGCGCGTCGGCGGCGATCTGCGAAATGGCGGTGTAGGTGCCGGTGCCGATATCGGCCGTGGCGCTGGCGAGTTCGAGACGGCCTTGCGCATTGAGCACGGCGCGCACGGTCGCTTCGGTCTGCAGCGCTTCCCAGATGCCCGTGGCCATGCCATAGCCCACCAGTTCGTGGCCCTCGCGCATGGCGCGCGGCGTGGCAATGCGCGCGCCCCAGCCAAAACGCTCGGCGCCTTGCGCGTAGCAGTCGAGCAGCGCCTTGCTCGAATACGGCAACTGCTTGTTCGCGTCCTCGTCGGCGTAGTTGCGGATGCGCAGTTCGAGCGGGTCCATGTCCAGCGCGACGGCCAGTTCGTCCATGGCGCATTCGAGCGCGTAGAGACCTTGCGCGGCGCCGGGCGCACGCATATCGAGCGGCGTGTACACGTCGAGCCGCCCAAGCTTGTAGCCGAGCTGGACGTGCGGCGCGCGATACAGCCGGCCCGACCAGTTGACGACCACGTCAGTGAAGTCCTCGAACTGCGAGGTTTCTCCCACGGCTTCGTGGATGATCGCTTCGAGGCGGCCATCGCGTTGCGCGGCAAGCGCAACGTGCTGGATCGAGGCGGGCCGGTGTCCGAAGGTGAACATCTGCGCGCGCGTGAGCGCCACGCGCACGGGCAGGCGCAGCACGCGCGCCGCCATCATCGCCAGCGGCAGATGGTATTGCGGCCGCAGGCCGGAGCCAAACGCGCCGCCCACGAACGGCGAAATCACGCGTACGCGGTCCTGAGACAGGCCGAAGACCTTCATCAGGTACTGCTGAGTATTGCTCACGCCTTGAGTCTTTTCGTAGACGATGTAACGCCCGTCGGCGGAAGGCACGACGGTGCAGCCGTGCATCTCCATAGGCTGATGAAACTCCGCGGGTATGCTGTAAAACGCGTCGGTGCGGGCGGGGGCGCGCGCGAGCGCCCGGTACGCGTGGCCGCGCGGTGCCGGCGGCGGCTCGAAGCCGCCCTTCTCGGTGGAGGGGGCGACCGCATGCTCCAGGGCGCGGGCCAGTTCGGTCTGATGCGCCTCGCTGCGATAACGCACGCGCACGAGCGAAGCCGCGTAGTGCGCGAGTTCGGGCGTCTGCGCCACCACGAGCGCGACGGGCTGGCCCGCGAAGGCGACGTGCGTGTCGGCGAGCGGGCGAAACGGCTTGCCGCCCGGTGCGATCTGATCCTTCCAGGCCGCGTCGTCTTCGGCGAGCGTGGGGCGGTTCTCGTGCGTGAGCACGTGCAGCACGCCTGGCAGCGCGAGCGCCGCGGACGCGTCGATGGCGACGATCTTGCCGCGCGCGATGGTGGCGTTGACGACCGCGCCGTGCACGAGCCCTGTGGCCGTGAACTCGGCGGCGTAGCGCGCGGCGCCCGTGACCTTGCTGCGGCCATCCACGCGCGAGAGCGGCGCGCCGATGCGTGCGACCGGGCTCGCGTCGCGGCGAGCTTCATAGGCGGTACTCATGCTGATTCCTCCCCGGAGTCTTCTGCGCCATCGCCCTCGGCTCGGGGCGCCAGCGCCTGTTCGAATGCGCGCACGATCGCACGTCGCGCGAGATCCACCTTGAACGCATTGCCGGGACGCGGGTCGGCGTGCGCGACCACGGCGTCGGCGTAGCGTTCGATGGCGCGTGTATCGTCGACAGCGCGGCCGATCAGACGCTGTTCCGCTTCGCGATCCCGCCAGGGCTTGTGCGCGACGCCGCCCAGCGCGCAGCCTAGCGCGCGCATCGTGCCGTCCTCCACGCGCACGCCGAGCGCGACCGAAACGAGCGCGAACGCATACGACTGGCGATCGCGCAGCTTCAGATAGGTGAAGTGCTGCGCATAGCCCTCGCGCGGCAATTCGACGGCGGTGATGAGTTCCTCGTCGGCGAGCGTCGTTTCGCGGTGCGGTGTGTGACCGGGCAGGCGGTGCAGGCTGTCGAAGGGCAGCGTGCGCGTGCCGCGCCGGCCCGCCACGTGCAGCGTGGCGTCGAGCGCTTCGAGCGCGACGCACATGTCCGATGGATGCGTGGCGATGCAGTGTTCGCTCGCGCCGAAGATCGCGTGCATGCGGTTGACGCCGTCCAGCGCGGCGCAGCCGGTGCCCGGCGCGCGCTTGTTGCAGCACGTGGCGGGATCGTAGAAGTAGAGGCAGCGCGTGCGCTGGAGCAGATTGCCGCCCACGGTCGCCGCGTTGCGGATCTGCGCGGACGCCCCGGCGAGCAGCGCCTGCGCGAGCAGCGGATAGCGCTCGATCACGCGCGCGTCCCATGCCAGCGCGCTATTGGTGGCGAGCGCGCCAATGCGCAAGCCGCCGTCCTGCGTCGCCTCGATGTCGCGCAGCGGCAGCCGTGTGATGTCGATGATCGCGGCGGGGCGCATGACGTCCTCACGCATCAGATCGACGAGATTCGTGCCACCGGCGAGGAATTCGGCGCCGGGGGTGGCGTAGTGCAGCCGCACGGCGTCGTCCACGCTCTTCGCGCGCGCGTACGAGAAGCGGTTCATGGTGCGTCTCCTTCGTCCTCTTCGCCGCCGGCGAGGTCCTGCGCGCGGCGCACGCCTTCCACGGCGTTCGCGATGTTCACGTATGCCCCGCAGCGGCAAAGATTGCCGCTCATTTGCTCGCGCACGTCGTCGCGGCAATGCGCGTGGCCTTCGGCGAGCAGCCCCACGGCCGAGCAGATCTGGCCCGGCGTGCAGTAGCCGCACTGAAACGCATCGTGGTCGATGAAGGCCTGCTGCACGGGGTGCAGCGCGCCGTCTTGCGCGAGTCCCTCGATCGTCGTGACGTCCGCGCCGTCGTGCGACACGGCGAGCGCGAGACACGCGTTGATGCGCACGCCGTTCACGAGCACCGTGCACGCGCCGCATTGGCCGTGATCGCAACCTTTCTTCGTGCCGGTGAGATGAAGCTGCTCGCGCAGCAGGTCGAGCAGGCTGGTCCACGGTTCCACGTGCAGCGCGTGGTGCGCGCCGTTGATCGTGAGTTCGATCGGCACGGCTTCGCTGCGAAGATGCGTGTCATCGTGCCTCGCCTTTGCGTCGTGTGCGCGCGGCGCGGGGTTGCGGGTGGCTGTGTGCATAACGGCCTCGTTATCAGGGCGGGTTGGGCTGGAATGGTCGCGATCATGCAATGCGCAATGCGCTTGCCTGGTAGTTCGGGTGCGTATGGGGGCCCGATCGCGCCCTCAAACCTATAGCGGATGCTCCCCGTGTTCCGGCAACTCGGGCTCGAAAAACACCCAGCGCGCCGCAGGAAACGCCGCCTGCAAGTCGTTTTCGACACGGTCGATGATGCGCACCAGCTCGACGGCGTCGCAGCGCTCGGCGAGTTCGGCCTGGACTGCTACGAGCAGGCTGTCCGACCAGCGCAGCACGACGAGGCTGACCACGCGGCCGATCTCGGGGCGCGCTTCGAGCCACGCGCGCATGTCCCGGCGCACGCTCGCGCGCGCCGCTTCGCCCACGATCAGCGACTTGATCTCGCGAAGCGCGAACACGGCCGCCGCCATCATCACGCCGCCCACGCCGATGCTGCCGAGCGCGTCGAAGCCCGGCCAGCCGGTGAGGGCGGCCAGCCCCGTGCCGGCAATCGAGACGACGAGGCTTGCGAGCGCCGCGGCGTCCTCGCCGATCGAGAGCATGTTCTCCAGTTCGCCGGTTTCGCGAAACCAGCGCCATAGACCGCCCGCGCGGCGCCGCCGGTCGACGGAGCGGATCGATGCGCGCAACGCGGTGCCCTCGGCGAGCGCCGCAACGGCCAGCACGCCCAGCGCGATCTGCACATGATCGACGCCGCTGTGATGCCAGAGCCGCCATGCACCGATCGCCATCGAAAGCAGGCCGCCCACGAAGAAAAACTGCAGCGCGACGAGCATGGCGTAGAAGTGCGTCTCGCGGCCAAAGCCAAGCGGATGCTGTTCGTCGGGCCGGTTGCGGGCCGCGCGCCGGCCCGCGATGAGCAAAAACTGATTCAGGCAGTCGGCGCTGGAGTGCGCGGCCTCGGCAAGCGTGGCGCCCGAATTCGTGTAGGCCGCGGCGGCGAACTTGCACAGCGCCACCACGACGTTGGACGCGAGCGCGTAGTAGACGGCGCGCGGGACCTTCACGCTGGCCTGCCCAGTCGCGCCGCGCTCCATCAGAACCCCGGGATGTCGCGCGCCGCAACGTCTATCGTCTTGGTCCATGCAGCCATCGTGCGCTCCCGTTCACCCCCTTATTGCGGGCGCGCAAATCGCATGCCCCCTGCGCGCGTGCGCCGGCGCGATTGCGAGGGCACATCGCTTGCGCTCCGGATGATGTTGTCGCTCGCCTTCACCTTGTGGCGAGCCATTCGGAACACTCACCAGGAGCCACCCCATGACAAAACACAGAAGCCCTCAAGGCAAGCATCAGCCCACCGACGCGAAATCGCAGAGCCTCGAATCGTTTCGCGCGCATGCGGACGGCGAGGCGCTGCGCACCAACCAGGGCGTGAAGATCGCCGATAACCAGAACACCTTGCGTGCAGGTGCGCGCGGCCCTTCGCTGCTCGAAGACTTCATCATGCGCGAGAAAATCACGCACTTCGACCACGAACGGATTCCGGAGCGCATCGTGCACGCGCGCGGTTCCGCTGCGCATGGGGTTTTTCGTGTATACGAGTCGCAAGCCGAACTCACGCGCGCGGGCTTTTTGCAGGACCCCGCCAAGGAAACGCCTGTCTACGTGCGATTTTCGACGGTGCAGGGGCCGCGCGGCTCGGCGGACACCGTGCGCGACATACGCGGCTTCGCCACCAAGTTCTACACAGACGAGGGCAATTTCGATCTGGTGGGCAACAACGTGCCCGTGTTCTTCATTCAGGACGCGATCAAGTTCCCCGACTTCGTGCATGCGGTGAAGCCCGAGGCCCCCGACGAAATGCCCACGGGCGGCACCGCCCACGATACGTTCTGGGACTTCGTCTCGCTCGTGCCGGAAAGCGCGCACACGGTCATCTGGGCCATGTCCGACCGCGCGATCCCGCGCAGCCTGCGCACCATGGAAGGGTTCGGAGTGCATACGTTTCGCTTCGTCAATGCCAAGGGCCACGCGCGCTTCATCAAGTGGCACTGGCGGCCCGTGCTGGGCTCGTACTCGCTGCTGTGGGACGAAGCGCAGAAGATCGCTGGCAAGGACCCCGACTTTCATCGGCGCGACTTGTGGGAGGCGATCGAGCGCGGCGCCTATCCCGAGTTCGAACTGGGCGTGCAGGTCATCGAGGAGAGCGACGAACACAAGTTCGACTTCGATCTGCTCGATCCGACCAAGCTCGTGCCCGAAGAAGAGGTGCCGGTGAAGATCATCGGCAAGATGACGCTCAACCGCAATCCGGACAACTTCTTTGCGGAAACGGAGCAGGTCGCGTTCCATCCCGGCCATATCGTGCCGGGCATCGATTTCACGAACGACCCGTTGCTGCAAGGGCGGTTGTTCTCCTATACCGATACGCAGATCAGCCGTCTCGGCGGCCCGAACTTTCACGAGATTCCGATCAACCGGCCGGTTTGCCCGTACCAGAACAATCAGCGCGATGCGATGCACCGGCAAACCGTCAACGTCGGCCAGGCTTCGTACGAACCGAATTCGGTGAGCGGCGGGTGGCCGAAGGAAACGCAGCCGAAGGACGGCGGCTTCGAAAGCTACCAGGAACGCATGGACGGCGTGAAGATACGCGTGCGCAGCGAGTCGTTCGCGGACCACTTCTCGCAGGCCACGATGTTCTACCACAGCATGTCGGAGCCGGAGAAGGACCATATCAAGGCCGCCTATACCTTCGAACTGGGCAAGGTCACGAAGCCCGAAATACGCGAACGCCAGGTCAACGCCATTCTCGCGAACATCGACGCGGACCTCGCTGCGAGCGTGGCGCAAGCGCTCGGCTTGCCGAAACCAAAAGCCGGCGCCAAACCAGGCAAGCCGCGCACGGCCAGTTCGCCCGCGCTCAGCCTGCTCAACCGCGTGCAGCCCGGCATCAAGGCGCGCAAGATCGCCTTGCTCACCGCGCCCGGCGCGGACCCCGCCATGCTCACGCGGCTGCGCGATGCCTTTGCGCTGGAGGGCGCAACGGCGCTCGTCATCGCGCCCACGCTCGCGCCGATCGGCGATCTCGCGCCCGATGCGACTATCACCGGCATGCCCTCCGTCATGTTCGACGCGGTGTTCGTCCCCGGCGGCGAGAAGGCCACGGAGGCATTGACGCAGTCGGGCGATGCGCGTCACTTCGTGCTCGAAGCGTTCAAGCATCTGAAGGCGATCGGCTCGGTCGAGACGGGGCGGCTCGTGCTGTCCGCCGCGCAGTTGCCCGATCACGCGGACGGCGTCGCGAACGGCGATGAAGCCGAACTCGAGCGCGTGCTCAAGGAATTCATCGAAGCGGCGGGGCAGCATCGCGTATGGTCGCGCGTGGCGCAGACGCTGGCGGTGCCGGCGTGAGCGTCAACGGGAGGGCACAAGCAAATGGACAAGCCGGCTACACGATCGAAGAACGCGCGCAGCGACGCGCAATCGCAGTTTTCGCGCTATGCGCAGCCGCTGGTGAGGGAAGCGCTTGCGCGTGTCACCGCGCTCGACACCGAGCCGGAAACGATGCACCAGCTGCGCGTCGCGTTGCGGCGGCTGCGCACGCTGTTGTGGGCGTGGCGGCCGCTGCTCGGGCGCGCGAGGATCGAGCCGCAGCGGGCGTTTCTCAAGCGTGCGGCGTCGGCCGCGGGCGAGGTGCGCGATTGGGACATTGCCGTCGCGCTGCTCGGCACGGACGGCGGCGCACTCGCGAACGGGCACCTTGCGCCGGTACGACAAGCGGCGCGCGAGCACGCCCGGCAGACGCTCTCTGCCGCCGATCTCAAACACGCGCTGCGCGACATGCTGCATGAGGTGAACCGGGCGTTGAACACGTCGCCGCGCCGCACGCCGCTCAAGCGCCTCGCGCGCGAACGCGTGCGAGCGGCGCGCCGGTCGCTGGCTAAGCGCATGCGGCGAGCGCGCAGCGCAAAACGCCGCGATTACGCCTCGTGGCACGAGGTGCGCAAGGGGGCGAAGCGCCTGCGCTATCTGCTCGAGTTCTTCGGATCGATACTGCCGCGCCGCGAAAACCGGGGTATGAAGTCGCTCAAGAAACTTCAGGATCGTTTCGGCAAGCTAAACGATGCGGTCGCGAGCGAACAGCTGCTCGCCCAACATCGCGAGATCTTCCCGGACGGTGCGAAGGCCGATGCCGCGCTCGCGACGCTGCGTCGCGAACGCAAGAAGCGCCGGCGAATGGCGGCAAAGCTGCTCGATTAGCGCGGCGGTGGAGGGGCGGACGAGGCGATCGGCCCCGCTTGCTCCCACCCGCCGCCCAGCGCCTTGTACAACGCCACGAGGTCGGTGCATACCTGCAGTTGCTCCTGCTGCGCGTTCTGCTCGGCGCTGCTCAGTTGGCGCTGCGCATCGAGCACGTCGATGAACGAGACAATGCCCTTGCGATAGCTCTCGCGTGCGAGATCGAACGCGTGGCGCTGGGCTGCCGCGCTCTCGTCGAGCGAGACGAGGCGCGTCTGATCGGTGCGATACACATCGAGCGCGTTGTTCACGTCGCGCAGCGCATCGAGCACGGTTTTGCGGTAATCGAGCGCGGCTTCGACCTGCTGGAGCTTCGACAGCCGCAAGTTCGACACGAGCGCGCCGCCCTGGAAGACGGGCAGCGATACGCTCGGCCCCCATGACCAGAAAAGGTTCGCCCAGTGCGTGAGATCGTGCGGCGAGGTCGCGCGCGTGCCGACCTGCCCGGTGAGCGAGATGTCCGGATAGAACTGCGCCACGGCCACGCCCACGTTGGCCGTGGCCGCGTGCAGCGAAGCTTCGGCGCGGCGGATGTCGGGGCGCCGGCGCGCGAGCGTGGCGGGCAGCCCGACCGGCACTGCGGGCGGCGTGCCGGGCAGTATGCCGGGCGGCGTGAGTTCGGTGTCGAGCGCACCCGGCGCTTCGCCTACCAGCACCGCGAGCGCGTTGAGCGACTGCGCGATCTGCTGATCGTATTGCGGCAGCAGCGCCTCGGTTTGCGTACGCTCGGCGTGCGCGCGCGCGACATCGAGTTCGCTTTCGAGGCCGTGCATCGCGGCGCTGCGCGCGAGGTCCTCGGTCTCGCGCTGCTCGGCGACGAGGTTCTGGGCCGTCGCGTGCAGCATCTGGGCGCCGCGCAGCTGCAGATAGGTCTCGGCCACTTCGGCTTCCAGCGAGACCTGCGCATCGCGTTGCGACTCGAGCGCGACATCGGCCTGCGCATTTGCGGCTTCGACGGAGCGTCGCACGCGCCCGAAGAGGTCGAGTTCCCATGACGCGTCGAAGCCCGCTTGCCACAGGTCCACGGGCGCGGTGAGCCGGTCGAGCGCGCTTTGCGCGCCGCGCTCCACGCCTGGGCCCGCACCCGGCGCGATCTGGTTGACGGGCGAGTTGGGCGCGCCGAGCGCATCGACCTTGTTGTAGACGCCCGCCGATTCGAGCAGGCCCTTCGCGCCCAGTTGTTCGCGCTTGTAGCTCGCGCTCGCGCGCACGTTCGGCAGGCCTTGTGCGGCGGCCTGCTGGGTTCGTTCGCGTGCCTGCGCGATGCGCACGACCGCGATCTGCAGATCGGGGTTGTCGCTCAATGCGCGCTCGATCAGGGCGTCGAGCGCGGGGTCGCGGAAGCCGCGCCACCACTGCGGATCGGGATTCGATTCGACGGTGGGCGTCGATGCGCCGCCCGGTCCGTTCGCCGTGCGTTGCGTCGCATGCCAGTCTGCGGGCGCGTTGGCCTGCGGCGGCTGGAAGTCGGGGCCTACGGTGCAGGCACACAGTGAAGCGGCGAGAATGACGGCGAGCGCTCGCATGTCAATGGCCTCCTGAACCCGCCGCTTTCGAGGGCGAGAACAACAGCGCGAGCGGCGCGAACACCGCGCAGAAGCAGGCGAGTATGCCAAATACGTCGATATAGGCAAGGATGGTGGCCTGCGAAACGAAGGTCTCGTAGAGATGGCCGTTCGCCGTCTGCATGGCGTGCGCGAGCGGCGTTCCGGTGCTTTGCATGACCGTTTGCGCCTCGCGCGCGAGTGTGTCCTGGTAGTTCTGCGAGAACGGCGACATATGGGCCGAAAGATGCGCCATCCATGCCTGCGAGCGCTCGCGAATCAACGCGGTGGAGACCGAAATGCCGATCGAGCCGGCCACGTTGCGGAACATGGTGAACAGTGCGGAGGCGTCGTTATTGAGCTCCTTCGGCACGGTGAGGTAAGCGAGCGTCGTGACAGGCACGAACAGGAATCCGATGGCGAGCGACTGCGCGCTGCGCAGCTTCACGAGCGTGAGGTAGTCGATATCGGGCGTGAGCGTGCGCGCGTAGATGAGCGCCACGGTGAGCATGATGAAGCCGGTCAGGATGAGCATGCGCGTCTGGATATGCGGCATCAACCGGCTGACGATGGGAATCTCCATCGTAATGAGCAGCGCGCCCGGTGACAGCACGAGGCCCGCGAGCGTGGCGGTGTAGCCGAGCTGCTGCTGTGCGAGTTGCGGAATGATCACGGCGCTGCCATAGAGCACGGCGGCGAACGCGGCGATCATGCAGCAGCCCAGCGCGAAATTGCGGTCGCGCAGGCAGCGCAGATCCACGACGGGATGCTTCGCGTAGATAAGGCGCAAGGTTGCCCCCACGATGCCGAGCACTGCGAGCACGGCGAAGGTGACGATGAACGGCGACGAGAACCAGTCGTCGTCCTCGCCGCGATCGAGCGTGACCTGCAGGCAGCCGAGACCCAGGGCGATGAGCCCGATGCCCCAGAAGTCGACCGTGCGCCAGTTCATGCGTTGGTGTGTCTCGCGTTTGACCCATGGCGGGTCTTCCACGAGCTGGAACACGGCGAGGGTCGTGAGAATGCCGACCGGCACGTTGAGCAGGAAGACCCAGCGCCATGAGACGTGGTCGGTGATCCAGCCGCCCAGCGTCGGGCCGAGCACAGGGGCGACGACGATGGCGACGGCGGAGATCGAAAACGCGCGGCCGCGCTGGCTGGGTTCGAAGGTGTCGAGGATGATGGACTGCTGGTTCGGCTGCAGGCCGCCGCCAAAGAAGCCTTGCGCCACGCGGAAGATCACGAACTGGCCGAGGCTCGTGGCGACGCCGCACAGGAAAGAGCACACCGTGAACGCGACGATGCAGAGCATGAAATAGCGCTTGCGGCCGAGCACGCGGGCGAAGAACGCCGAGATGGGCAGCACGATGCCATTGGCGACGAGGTAGGACGTCAGCACCCAGGTGGCCTCGTCGTAGCTCGCCGACATCGTGCCGGCGATATGGGGCAGCGCGACGTTCACGATGGTCGTGTCGAGCACTTCCATGAACGCGGCGAGCGTGACCGCGATCGCGATGAGCCAGGGGTTGCCGGCGGGGCGCCAGTTGCTCTGCGAATCGCTCATGGCCGCGCCCTCAGTCCGCCAGATACACCGTAGGCTCGACCGAAAGCCCCAGCGGCAGCGGCCGGTTCCCCGGCAAGCCGCTGTCGATCACGATCTTCACCGGCACGCGCTGCACGATCTTGACGAAATTGCCCGTCGCGTTCTCGGCGGGGAACGCCGAAAAGCGCGAGCCGCTGCCGAGCTGGATGCTGTCCACGTGGCCGCGTAATTCGAGCTTCGGGTAGGCGTCCACGCTGATCTTGACCTTGTCGCCCGGGCGCATGCGCGTGAGTTGGGACTCCTTGAAATTGGCGGTGATCCACATTTGCGGCGTGACGATGGAAAAAAGCGACGTACCCGCCTGCAAGAACGTGCCGTACTGCACATTGCGGCGCGTGACCCAGCCATCGGAGGGCGCGCGCATGTCGCACCAGGCGAGGTTCAGTTCCGCCGTGTCGAGCTGCGCCTCGGCCTGCGCCACCTCTTCGCGGCGCGCCTCCACGGCGGCCACGGCCTGGCGGATCTGCTGCGGCACGAGGCTCGCCGTCTTCAGTTGGGCACGGGCGCTCATGACGCCGGCATGCGACACGCGCTGCTGGTCGTTGGCCGTGTCGATGTTCTGTTGCGTGGTTGCGCGGGGATCGACGCCGTGCTGGCGTTCGTAGTCGGCCTGCGCGCGCGCGTAGTTCGCGCTGGCTGTTTCGATCTGCGCCCGCGCCTGGTCGTACTGCGCGGGGTACTGCACGCGCGCGATGTCGAGCTGCGCTTGCGCGGAAAGCAACTGGGCTTTCGCGAGGCCGAGTTGCGCGCGCGCCTGGTCGACCTGGGCCGCGTAGTCGCGCCGGTCGATCTCGACCATCAGGTCGCCCTTGTGCACGTAGACGTTGTCGTCGACGTTGAGTTGCGTCACATAGCCCGATACCTTCGGGGCGATGGTGATGGCGTTGCCATCGGTATAGGCGTCGTCGGTGCTGACCTCGTTGCGCGTGACGAACCACCAGACAAGCGCGCCAATGGCGATCACGAGCAGCACGATGCCGATCACGATGAGCGGCTTCTTGCCGGGTCGCTTGCGGCCCTGATTGTCATTCTTCTCACTGCGGTTCGCACCGTTTTTCGATTTTTCGGCATCCGTGCGGCGCGCTTTGCCCCGGTGTGTGCGCGACCAGGCGCCCACGCCGCCCGAGCCTTCTTGCTCAGCCATGCGCGGCTCCTGGCTCACCGTTGAAATCGGCTGAATGGGGGAAGGCTTTCATGCGGCTCCCGGTGGATTCGATTTGCGCGAAAAGGGCAACTCCCTGCAGGCAGCAATCGCTATGCCTATGCAGAGGGTGTCGAACGAAAAAAGACGCGCATCGAGGCGCAAAAGCCGCCAGTCTCACCCGGCGCCAGGTTCGGCGTTTGCGCGGGTGACGCCAACACGGCAAACGACTCGGACTATCCGTAAGGAGAACGGCACATGGCGACGACTACGGTGAGCGACTTCATCATCGAGCGGCTGCACGAATGGGGCGTGCGACGCATCTACGGCTATCCCGGCGACGGCATCAACGGCATGTTCGGCGCGCTGCAGCGCGCGCAGGGCAAGATCGAATTCGTGCAGGCGCGCCACGAGGAAATGGCCGCCTTCATGGCGAGCGCCCACGCCAAGTTCACGGGCGAGCTGGGCGTGTGCATCGCCACGTCGGGGCCGGGCGCGGCGCACCTGCTCACGGGGCTCTATGACGCGCGGCTCGACCACATGCCCGTGCTGGCCATTGCGGGCCAGCAGGCGCGCGCCGCGCTCGGCGCGCATTATCAGCAGGAACTCGACCTCGTCTCGATGTTCAAGGACGTCGCGGGCGCCTACGTGCAGCAGCCCAGCGTGCCTGCGCAGGTACGCCACGTGGTGGACCGCGCAGTGCGCATCGCACTCTCGCGGCGCACGGTCACGGCCATGGTGCTGCCCAACGACTTGCAGGAACTCGAATATGAGCCGCCCGCGCGCAAGCACGGCACGGCGCATTCCGGCGTGGGCTACAGCGCACCCGAAGTGGTGCCGCGCGAGGCCGACCTCAAGCACGCGGCCGAGGTGCTCAACGCGGGCCACCGGGTGGCGATACTCGTCGGCGCGGGCGCGATGCACGCCGGCGACGAGGTGGTCGCCGTGGCCGAGCGCCTGCACGCGGGCGTTGCCAAAGCGTTGCTCGGCAAAGCCGTGGTGCCCGACGACATTCCCTGGGTGACGGGCAGCATCGGCCTGCTCGGCACCAAGCCGACCGACGAGATGATGTCCTCTTGCGACACCTTGCTGATGATTGGCTCCGGCTTCCCGTATTCGGAATTCCTGCCGAAGGAAGGCGACGCACGCGCGGTGCAGATCGACATCGACGCGGGCATGCTCAGCGTGCGCTATCCGATGGAGGTGAGCCTCGTGGGCGACAGCGCGGCCACGCTGCGCGCGCTCTTGCCGCTGCTCGAGCAGAAGAACGCCGGAAGCTGGCGCAACCGCCTCATCCATGCTGGCGAGCGCTGGCAGCGCGTGCTCGAGGATCGCGCGCACGCGGCGACGAGCGGCAAGGTGAACCCGCAGCGCGTGGTGACCGAGCTGTCGCCGCGTCTGCCCGATGGCGCGATCGTCACGAGCGACTCGGGTTCGTGCGCGAACTGGTATGCGCGCGACCTCAAGATCCGGCGCGGCATGATGTGTTCGCTGTCGGGCGGTCTCGCCTCGATGGGGGCGGCCGTTCCCTATGCCATCGCGGCGAAGTTCGCGCATCCCGAACGGCCCGTGATCGCGCTCGTGGGCGACGGCGCCATGCAGATGAACAACATGGCCGAACTCGTGACCGTGGCGAAGTACTGGCGCCAATGGGCGAGCCCGCGCTGGATCTGTTGCGTGTTCAACAACGAGGACCTGAATCAGGTGACCTGGGAGCAGCGCGTGATGCAGGGCGACGCGAAATTCGAAGCCTCGCAGGACATTCCCAATGTGCCGTATCACCGTTTTGCGGAACTGGTGGGGCTCACGGGCATCTACGTGGACAACGCGGAGCAGCTGGGCGACGCCTGGGACCAGGCGCTCGCATCGCCGCGCCCCGTGGTGCTCGAAGTGAAGACCGATCCCGACGTGCCGCCGCTGCCGCCGCATGTGACGATCGAGCAGGCGCGCCATTTCGCGCGCGCGCTCATGGAAGGCGACCCGGACGAGGGCGGCGTGATTGCGAACACGGCGCGCCAGGTGATGGCGAGCGTCATTCCGGGCAAGAAGTGATGGGCGCACAAGGAGCCATCGATGGACGCTGATATTCCCGAGACGATGCTCGCGTGGCGCGTGCCGCGCTTTGGCGGCGTGGAGTCGTTGCGCCAGGAAAGCCTGAGCGTGCCCGAGCCCGCGCATGGAGAAGTGCTGATCGAAGTGCAGGCTGCCGCGCTCAATCCCGTCGATCTCAAGACGCTGCAAGGCCGCTATCCGCTCGTTACGGAAGGCGATTTGCCGTATACGCTGGGCCGCGACGTGACGGGCGTGGTGGTGAGCAGGGGCGAAGGCGCACAGGCATGGCCGCAAGGCGCGCGCGTCTGCGCGTTCGTGGGCCAGGGGTCTGGCGCGCTCGCCGATTACGTGGTGGTCGACGCAACCGCGCTGGCGGGCGCGCCTGCAACCTGCGCCGTGGACGCGGCGGCCGCCATTCCGCTCGCCGCGCTCACGGCGTGGCAGGGTTTGTTCGAGCACGGCAAGCTGCAAGGCGGCGAGCGCGTGCTGATTCAAGGCGCGAGCGGCGGCGTGGGGCGCTTCGCCGTGCAGTTCGCGCGCCATTGCGGCGCGCGCGTCGTCGCGACGGCCTCGGCGAGCGAACGCGACGCGCTATTGGCGCTCGGCGCGAGCGAAGTCATCGACTATCACGCGCAGCGCTTCGAAGAGGAGGCAGGCGAGGTGGACCTCGTGTTCGACCTCGTGGGCGGCGAAGCCCAGCAACGCTCGTGGCAGGTCGTCAAGAACGGCGGGGCGATGGTCTCGACGCTGGGCGAACCTTCGCAGGCGCAAGCGAGCCGCCACGGCGCGCGCGCTACGCGCTACACCGCGCGAGCGGACGGCGCGCAGCTCGCCCATATCGTCGAGCTCGTCGAGAAGGGCGCGGTGAAGGCCGAAGTGGTCGAGCGCTTCGACTTCGACGACACGCCAAGGGGCTTCGAGCGGCTCGCCGGGGGGCACCTGCGCGGCAAGCTCGTGGTGATGCGTCAGTGGCACGACGCCCTTTGATCTTCGATGCTCACGCTGCGCGCACGCGACGCTGCGAGATGTCCTGGAGTGTATTCGTCGCATTGGCAAGCCGGGTGTGGGCTGCGCACGCGTTTCAAGCCTTACACGTAATCGATGCAAGTTCGCGCGCGGCCGACTGCAGCGCGAAAAGACGGTGTGCGCAGCCATTGCAAAGGGACGCGCCCTCATTGGGCTTGCAAACCTTTCGGGAATCCGAAGTGCTCGCACGGATTCGAGCGCGCCCATTCGTGCGCGGGTAGCGCTATCGTCCATGACCCGAACACGCCTCATCGAAGATTACGCATTGCTTGCCGATGGCCGCAGCGCGGCGCTGCTCGCTCGCGATGGCTCGATCGACTGGCTCTGCTGGCCGCGTTTCGACAGCGAACCCTGCTTTGCCGCGCTGCTCGGCCGCGAAGAGGATGGCCACTGGCGCCTTGCACCCGCCGATCCGGCGCGCCGCGCGAGCCGCAGCTACCGGCGCGACACGCTCATGGTCGAAACCGCCTGGAAGGGCACGCACGGCAGCGCGCGTGTGATCGACTTCATGGCGGCTGATAGCGCTGAACCGTGCATCATGCGCATCGTCGAAGGCGTGGACGGCAGTGTGGATATGCACATGATCGCGCAGCCGCGCCGCGCGGATGGGCACGCTGCGCCACACACGATAGACGCAAGCGGCGCGGCGACCGTGCACGCCGCGTGTGGCCCGATGACGTTGCGCGCGGAGGTGCCGTTGCGTGTCCACGCGCAGGCGCTCGAAGCCGCGTTCACGGTGCGCGCGGGCGAGCGCTTCGTTTTCACGCTATGCCCGGGCGAGGCCGTGGGCGTCGATCCCGCATCGGCCGTCACGGCGCTGCACGACACGCAACGTCACTGGCGCCGCTGGATCGACCACTTCGACAACGATCGAACGCTCTGGCCGCAAGCGGTGCGGCGCTCGCTCCTCACGCTCTACGCGCTGGTCTACCGTCCGACGGGCGCGATGGTCGCCGCGCCCACCACGTCTTTGCCGGAGGCGCCGGGCGGCGAACTCAACTGGGACTATCGCTATTGCTGGCTGCGCGACGCGAGTTTCGCGCTGGAAGCGTTGCTCGAAGCGGGCTTTCACGACGAAGCGCGCGCCTGGCGCGACTGGCTGCTGCGTACGATCGGCCATGTGCGCGGACACATTCACGTCATGTATTGCGTCGATGGCTGCCACGTGCCGCGCGAGCGCGAGGTCGACGCCCTGGCGGGCTGGCAGGGCGCGAGGCCCGTGCGCTTCGGCAATGCGGCGTGCATGCAATATCAGCCGGATGTGTTCGGCGAGGCGTTCGATTGCCTCTATCTCACGCGGCGCGCCGGCATCGTCGCGGCGCAGGAGGAGGCCGAACTCGAAGCGCGCTTGATCGGCTGGCTGCTCGATCATGGCGGGAAGCCGGGCTCGGGAATCTGGGAGACGCGTGGCCACGCGCGCCACTACACGCTTTCGCGCGTCATGGCGTGGGTGGCGCTCGACCGCTTCATCAAACACTGGTGTGAAGACGGCCCGGGCATAGGCGACCCGCTGGTGCAACGCGCACTGCAGATGCGCAAGGCCCTGTACGAGGAGGTCTGCGAACACGGCTGGAGCGCGCGGCGCGGCGCCTTCGTCCGCGGTTACGGCGAAGAGGCGCTCGATGCGAGCGTGCTCCTCATGCCACTCGTGGGCTTCATGCGCGCCGACGAGCCGCGCATGTCGGCCACCATCGACGCGATTCGCGCCGAACTGGGCGAAGGCGGCCTGATTCGTCGCTGGCGGCTCGGCGGGGACGAAGCGCCCGACGAAGGCGCCTTCCTGGCGTGCTCGTGCTGGATGGCCGACTGTCTCTACCTGCGCGGCGACGTGGACGAGGCCATCGCCCAGTTCGAGCGCGTGCTGGCCGTGGCCAACGACGTCGGTTTGCTCGCCGAAGAGTATGACGTGGGGGCGCAGCGGCTGGCGGGCAATTTCCCACAGGCGCTCAGTCATCTGGCCGTGGTCAAGACGGCAATGCTGCTGAGCGGATCGGCGAAGGGTCATCGCCGCGCCAGGTGAGCCGGCGCGGGTCGTCAGGCCGATTGGCCCGCCGGCCACGATCGCCCCGATCAGCCGCGCCGCGAAATCGGGCCGGGTAACGACGAGCGGCATCGGGTTCATGAGATCGGCAGGGCTCATTGCAGGCTCGGCCCATAGCGACGCAAACGTGCGCGCAAGCCGTATGCCCCTGCGCTGCGGCAGACGCTCGCATGCGTGGCACACCATGTGCGCTGCGAAGGGCTAGCGCGCGGGTGGTTTTCAGCACGCACCGCCCGTTTTTTCTTATCCAGACGATGACGAGGAAAGCCAACCATGAAGCCACGACACTATTTCATTTCTGCACTAGCGAGCGTGACGCTTGCTACATCGGGTCTCGCGCTCGCCCAGGGTTCAGGCGGCGGCAGCAGCAGCACGAGTCCAGGCGCTGCGACCGGCGGCGCGAGTGACGTGTATCCGGCGCAGACTCAGGGCGTCGAGCAGAATCCTGCCGCTACCGGTACGACACACAAGTCGACTCATCACAAGAAGCACACGAAGGCGATGTCCAAACCGATGAACGACACGACCAACACCCCGGGTGCGGACGCAAGCAGCGACAGCAAGGGCAATAAGCTCGTCAGATAGCCCCTGACCCGGATGGCGCGCGGTCGTTCCCCACCGCGCGCCATGTTTGACTGGAAGGAACGCTCAACGGTGGATCGCGCCGCGCAGTCGCGTGACTTCGGCGGGTGCGATGGGCGCCGCGTCGTTGCCCCACGCGCCGCGCACGAAGCTCGCCACCTGGGCGACCTCGCTGTCCGTGAACTGGGTGCGGAACCCGGGCATCTTGCGCGGCATGCCGCCATTACCGGTTTGCGGACTCTGGCTGCCTTCGACGATGAGGCGCAGTACGCTTGTCGCGTCGGACGAGAGCGCGAGCGAACTGCCCGCAAGGGGCGGCGCCTTGTCGGGTTTGCCGGCGCCGTCGGCGCCGTGGCATTTTGCGCAGTACGAGAGATAGAGGCCGGCGCCGGGCCGCTCCGGCGTGCCGCCGTGCAATGCCGCCATGGTCGAGGCGCGCGCGGCCGCGGAATCGGCATACTGGCCACTCGCCTCGCGTGCGGGCAGCGATTTCAGATAAGTGGCGATGGCGTGCAGATCGTCGTCGCCCAGGTATTGCGTGCTCGCGCCCACCACGGGCGCCATCGCGCCGAATGCATAGGCGCGGTCGTTGTGCCCGTCGCGCAGGAACGCGGCGATGTCGTCGGCACTCCAGCGGCCCAGGCCGCTGCCGGGGTCGCCCGTGAGATTCGGCGCGTACCAGTGGTCGTTCACGCCGCCCGTGAGGTAGAGCGGGCTGCTTTGCGTGTAGCCCATTTCGTTGTAGGCGGGCCCGCGCGGCGTGTGGCACGCGCCGCAGTGGCCGAGACCCTGCACGAGCCAGGCGCCGCGATTCCACTGCGCGGTCTGCCCGGGGTCGGGCTCGAAGCGGCCATGCTGTGCGAACGCGAGACGCCAGAACATCATCACCCAGCGCTGGTTGAACGGAAACGGCAGATGCGTTTGCGGCGCGGCATTCGGCACCGGCTTCACGCCATACATGAAGTACTGGTAGAGCGCGTTCACGTCGCTTGCCGCCAGCGCCGCAAACGACGGATAAGGCATCGCGGGATAGAGCCGCTTGCCGCCACGTGCTTCGCCGCGCTGCAAGGCCGCGGCGAACTGCGCGGGCGTGTAGTCGCCGATGCCGTGCACGGGGTCGGGCGTGATGTTGCTCGCGTAAATCGGACCGAACGGCGAATTCACGGCGAGACCGCCGCCGAAGGGTTCGCGCTTGGCGGAATCGTGGCACGAGGCGCAATCGCCCGCTTTCGCGAGCTTTTCGCCGAGTGCGATCTGGGCGGCATCGGGCGGCGGTTTCGTCGTCGCGAACGGCTCGTCGCGGTGGCAGCCGGCGAGCAGCACGAGGGCGGCGAGCACAGCGCTCGAACCAGCGCGGGTGTTCATCGCAACGCCCCGCATAGCCGTTCGAGCGGCAACGCGAACAGCACCGAGATCGTGAATACGAGCGCGATCGTGAACGCCACGGCAACGGCCATGCTGCTCCAGGCGAGAAAGCGGAAGGTGTCGCGCTGCGGCGTGTCGACGGCGGCGCTTTCGCGCCACGTGCGTCGCGCCAGCAGCGCGCCGGTGAGCGCCAGAGCGAACGCAGCGGCGGAGACGAGCGCAAGCGTCCAGTGCACGACCTCCCAAGGCTCGCCATTGCGTTGCGGGACGCCGCCGGCACACGCGGTGGCCGCGAGCGTCTGGCAGACCAGCACGTGGACCGCCCAGATGGCCGGCACGCCAAAAATGCCGTACCACACGGCAATATGCTGCCGCAGCGTGGGCCGGATGCGTGCGGGCACGGGTGCTGGAGACGCGGCGGAGTGCATCATCGTCCTCGCATCCAGTAAGGCGAGAGATAGAGCACGGAGAAGATGAAGAGCCACACCACGTCGACGAAGTGCCAGTACAGGCCGCCAATGGTGAGCGCCGCATCGCGTCTGCCGTCGAAGTAGCCGCGCGCGATCCAGAACGCGAGCGCGGCGAGCATCAGCACACCCGCCATCACGTGGGCCATGTGAAAGCCCGTGATCGTGAAGTAGAGCGAACCATACAGATGCGTCGCAAGCCCGTAGGGCCGGTCGTGCCACTCGAAGAACTGGATCGTGACAAACGCGATGCCGAGCGCAATGCCGGCGATCATCGACCAGAACGCGGGCCAGGAGCGCGCGCGCCGCACAAACGCGCCCGCGAGCCATACGAACACGCTGCTCGTGAGCAGCAGCGCCGTGTTCAGTCCGCTCATGCCGAGCTTGGGCAGGCCATCGGGCGGCCAGGGCTGTGCGCTCTGCGAAGCGAGATAGAGGTACGAGAAGATCAGGTAGCCGAACAGCGCGGTTTCCGTCACGACGAGCGTGAGCACGCCCCACCAGCCGCCCGCATGTTCGCCGGCGCTGCCCACGGGCAAGGCAAGGGTTTCGTCTTCGCTTCCTGTCGTGATCGACTCGGCAGTCGTCTCGGCGACTTTGCCGGCGGGCGTCGTGCCTTGCGGCGCGAACGGTTCGCGCTGTCCTAGCGAGCGCCGCGGCCACAGCCACGAGAGCAGCGCGAGTCCGCATGCGAGCCCGGCGAGCGCGGTGAACTGAGTCGAATGGAACAGCAACCCCACGAACACGAGCGTCGAAGCCACGCCCAGCACGAAGGGCGCGTAGCTGTCCTCGGGCATCTTGAGGATGACGTCGGGCTCGCCCATGAGGGGCGTGACGCCGAGCGCTTCGCGCCCGCGATGGAGCAGATAGCCGGGACGCGGCACATTTGCATCGGGCTGCCAGAGCGGGTCCCGCGAGCGCACGCTCGGCAGGATCGCGAAGTTGTACGGAGGCGGCGGCGACGAGGTCGCCCACTCGAGGCCCGCCGCATTCCATGGGTTCGCGCTCGCGCGTGCGCCGCGCCGCGCGCTCACGAGCGCATTGCCGATGAACATGGCGATGCCGATCGCGAACACGAACGCGCCGATGCTCGTGAGCAGGTTGGCCGTGTCCCAGCCCATGCCTTCCGGGTAGGTATAGATGCGCCGCGGCATGCCGAGGAGCCCGGAGATGTGCATCGGAAAGAAACCCAGGTTGAAGCCGACGAACGTGACCCAGAAGGTCCACTTGCCGAAGCGCTCGTGCATGAGCCGTCCGGTGAACTTGGGAAACCAGTACGTGAGGCCGCCGAGCACCGGAAACACGTTGATGCCGAGCAGCACGTAGTGAAGGTGGGCCACGACGAAGTAGGTGTCGGTGAGCTGCCAGTCGAGCGGCACGGCGGCGGTCATCACGCCGGAAACGCCGCCCACGGTGAACATCAGCACGAATCCCGCGAAGTAGTAGAACGGCGTCTTGAACACGGGCTTGCCGGTCCAGATCGTGGCGATCCACGCGAACACCGCAATTGCGCTCGGCACGGAAATCACCATGCTCGCCGCACCGAAGAAGGCCAGGGCGAGCGGCGGCAGGCCCGTGGCGAACATGTGATGGAGCCACACTTCGAAGCCCACGAGCATGGTCGCGACCGTTGACAGCGCAACGGCCGCGTAGGCGACGATCGGGCGGCGGCAGAAGGTGGGCAGCGCGTCGGACACGATGCCCATGGCGGGCAGCACGACCACGTAGACCCACGGGTGCGCGAAGATCCAGAAGAGGTGTTGCCACAACAGGGGGCGCCCGTCGGCTGTCGTATCGAAGAAGTGCGAGCCCGCGTTGCGGTCGAGCCAGAGCATAAAGAACGCGAGGCTCACGGAGGGCACGGCGAGCAGATTGGCGGCCGAAGCCGTGAGCGTGCTCCAGACGAGGATGGGCAGGCGCGCGACCGACATGCCGCTGGCCCGCATGCGCAGGAACGTGATGACGAAGTTCCCCGCGCCCACTGTGGTGGAAATGCCGAGCAGCACCATGCCGAGCGCGTAGACGTCGATGTTCGGCCCGGGGTCGTAGGCGGCCGTGGAAAGCGGCACGTAGTTGAACCAGCCCGCATTGGCTCCCTGTCCCGCGGGAAAGCTCGCGTAGAGCAGAATGCCCGCGCCGAGAAAGACCCAGTACGAGAGCGCGTTCAGGCGCGGGAACGCCATGTCGCGCGAGCCGAGCACGAGCGGCCACAGGTAGTTCGAAAAGCCGCTCAGCACGGGGAGCGCGTAGAGAAAGATCATCGTGACGCCGTGCATCGTGAACAGCTGGTCGTATTGCTCGGGCGTGAGCAGCGTTTCGTTGGGGCGCGCGAGTTGCGCGCGCATGATGAGCGCCTCCACGCCGCCCAGCACGAGGAACACGAACGCCGTGACGAGATAGCGGAGGCCGATGGTCTTGTGATCCACCGTGGAGAGCCAGCCGCGCCAGCCGGCGCGCGTTTCCCACATCTCTTCGAGGCGGCGCAGGGTGGCTTCGTCGAGCGGCGCCGTGCCCGTTTCCGGCACGCGCGAGAGGCGCCCGGCACGCGGACGGCGCGGCACCGTCGCGCTGGCGGGACGGTCGGAAGCTGCGGGGGAGGCCGGGATATCGTTCATGTCACTGGAGTGTGTCGAGCCACGCGCCGAGGTCGCTCGCCTCGGCCGGAGTGAGGGCAATGTCGGGCATGAGCGATTCGGGTTTGCGCTGCTGCGCGTGCGCGACCCAGTCGAGCCGGTTGACGGATGTGTTGGCGAGCGTGCCCGCGGCGATCAGGCGCCGCGAGGCGAGATGCGTGAGGTCGGGCGCCTGCATGCCGCCCGACTGCGTGCCGCGCACGGCATGGCAGCCGCCGCAGCGCGCGGCGAAAAGCTGCTCGCCGCGCTGCGCCGCGCCGCTTTGCGCGGCCGCTGCGGGCTGCCGTTGCGCATCGAGCCAGCGCGAGAAATCGGCGGGGGCTTGCGCGACCACTTCCATGGCCATGTGCGCGTGCTGTGCCCCGCAGAACTGCGTGCACTGCCCGCGCCATACGCCGGGATGGTCGGCCTCGATCCACTGGTGATTGACCTGGCCGGGTATGGCCTGCGTCTTGCCCGCGAGCGCCGGAACCCAGAACGCGTGCACGACGTCGGCGCTTTGCAGATCGACGCGCACGGGCTCGCCCGTGGGAATGTGGATTTCGTTGGCGGTTTCGAAGCTCGCGCCCTCGGGCGTTCGATAGCTCACTTTCCACCACCAGTCGTAAGCCGTGACGGTCACGGTGAGCGAAGGCTCGCGCGGCGGGTCGGCCACGGCGGCCAGCACGCGCAGCATCGCCACGAGCGCGCCCAGCAACAGGACCGATGAAATGGCCGTGCCGACGGCAACGATGCGGTTCGCCGTGCGCTCGCCTTGCTCGTCGGCCACGTTGGTTTGTAACAAAGCTTCATCTTGCGCCGCGCCACCGCGACGCCTGCGCCGGATCGCCAGATAGAGCAACGACGCTATGACGATGCACACGCCCACGCACAGGACGGCGAGGCCCCAGTCGAGCGCCTGCACCGGACCCGATGCGGGGCCCGCGCTGTGCAGGAAGTAGGCAAGAGGGGTCATGAGCGGCGCAGCAGCGTAGGCGTCCAGAACGTTTTTCGCCTGCGCACCCGGCATGCCCATGCACGCCTCATCGCTGCGCGAGCCAGGCACACGCGCTGCGCGATCCCGGCAGTCCCGCTACGCGCTTTTACCGGCGTTTTTTATGGAGATCGAGCATGCAAAGCCCTTACGACCTGCCCCGTTTTCGACGCGTCCAGATGGAGCCCGTCACGCCGCCGAAAAAGAACGATCCGGGCGGCGGCGCAGAACCCGACGAGCGCGAATCCGGCGCCCCTCAGGCGGAGCCGCACCAGTTGCCGGACCTGCCGGAACCTGCCGAAGTCGGCGAGGATGGCTAACTCACGAAACACGAAACGCGTGATGAAAGACGCGCCGCGTGCGCGGCGCGCCCGATCACTTCTGGTTCTTCTTCGGAATCTTCGCGCCGGATTTGCGCGCCTGGTTCAGCGCGATGGCAACGGCTTGCTTCTGCGACTTGCCTTGCTTCACTTCCGTCTTGATGTTCTTCGAGATCGCTTCGCGAGTTTTTCCCTTGCTGAGTGGCATGATGGCCTCCTTTTGAAAAACATCTGCGTCAACGCACGACGCGTGCCCGCGCGATGGTCATCAAAGCTCGCCGCGCGCGGCCAGCGTCTTGATGCGGTCGGCGGTGCGGCACGCAACGGCCTGGATGGTGAGCGAAGGATTGACGCCGCCTACGGTCGGAAACACGGAGCCGTCGCAAATCCATAAATTCGGAATGTCCCATGAGCGGCAGTCCGCATCGACGACGCTCGTTTGCGCGTCGCTGCCCATGCGCGCCGTGCCGTTCAGGTGGCAGGTGTCGTCGTCCTGGGTCCAGATGTCGCGCGCGCCCGCCGCCTCCAATGCACGGCTCATATAGTCCAGCGCGTGGTTCACGAGCCGGCGGTCGTTCTCGCCCATCGACCATGTGACGCGTGCGACGGGCAGGCCGAGCGCGTCTTTCTCGTCGGCGAGCGTCACGCGGTTGCGTTCCTGCGGGAGCGTCTCGCCCACCATCTTGAGACCCGCCTGATGGTTGTACTTCGTCATCTCGCGCATGAGCGCGTCGCCCCACAGGCCGCGGCTCGTTTGCGTCGCCGCCCAGACGAGCGGAAGCGGGCCCTGGCTCATGTAGCAATAGCCGCCGTGAAAGTCCTTGCCTTCGTCCTGATAGTTCCAGTGTTCGGTGAGCGCCAGCGAAGGCGGCCCCTTGTACCAGCGGATTTCGTCGTCGAATACGCCCCACGCGGCCTGGTTCGTCTGCACCATGAGATTCTTGCCGACGAGTCCCGAGCGGTTCGCCAGGCCTTCGGGAAAGCGACCGTTCGCGGAGAGCAGCAGCAGGCGCGGCGTTTCGATGGCGTACCCCGCCACGACCACGTTGCGCGCGCGCTGGAAATGCCAGCGCCCCTCGCGATGAAAATGCACGCCGGCGGCGCGAGCCAGCGCGTCGGTTTCGATGCGGCCCACCATCGCGAGATCGCGGATTTCCGCGCCCGCGCGCACGGCGCGGGGAATCCACGTGACGAGCGCGCTCTGCTTCGCGTTGGTCGCGCAGCCCGACACGCAAAAGCCCCGATAGACGCACTGATGCGCGTCGCCGCGCGGCGCGGAGAGCGTCGCGAGCGGCGTGGGCGCCCAGGGAATGCCGAGCGCCTCGCAGCCGCGGGCGAGCACGAGGCCCGCGCCGTTGATTTCATGCGCGCGATACGGATAGCGCGGGCGTTTGGGTCCCCACGGATAGTTCACCGGCCCGGAGATGCCGAGCGCCTGCTCGACCTCGGTGTAGTAGCGCCACATCTCGCGCCAGTCGAGCGGCCAATCCACGCCATAGCCGAGTTTGGTGCGCGATTGAAACCACTCGGGCCGAAAGCGCAGCGAGACCATGGCGAAGTGGACGGTGCTGCCGCCCACCGCACGGCCGCTGTTGTTGCTGCCCAGCTGCAAGGGGTTTTCGCCGTCGCAGATGCGTTCGTCGGTCCAGTAGAGCTTGGCCTGGTGGGTCTCGTCGGAGGCGAATTCTTCGAGGGGCCGCCACCATGCGCCCGCGTCGAACGCCACCACGCGAAAGCCCGCCTCCGCAAGCCGGCAGGCGAGCGTCGCGCCTCCCGCGCCGGTGCCGACGATGGCGAAATCCACCGGATCGTCGAGCGCGTATTCGTGCATGGGGATCCAGCCACCGCGCCGGAACACGTCGGGCGCGCGGCCGTGTTTGCCGCGCGGCGCTTCGCTGGCGTCGGTCGAGTCGGCGAGATCAGCGCACACGCTCGTTCTCCCTGCGGGCGGCCTCGTGCGCCGCGTCGCTTTCGTCGGCGGCTTCGACGGCTTCCCAAGGATCGCGCCGGTTCGTATAGAGGCGCACGTAGCCGCGCGGATTCGCCGGGCCGCCAAAGCCCATCGCATTCCACGCGAGCGGGTGCGACCAGTACGCGGCGCTCACGTCGTGCAGCACGCGCTTCGCGAAGAACAGGTCGCACGGCATGCCGTGCCAGGCCCGGCTGCGCAGCTCGCCACGCTGCATGCGGGCGACGAGCGCACGCCGCCGTTCGTCGTCCAACTGGGCAAAGGGCTCCCCGGAGGCTTTCACGCTTTCCGCATCGAGGGCGGCGAGCCCCGTCTCCCAGGCGGCGCGCAACGGCGGCAGGCGGGCGTCGCGAAACCCGTCGCGGCGGTCGTCGAGCAGTTTGCCTTCCACGAGCGCGGCGACCGGCACGCCCGGAGCGTGCACGCCATTGACGTTGCCGGGCTGCGGCACGATCGTGTCGCACAGCGCGAGCAGCGTTTGCCACTGCGATGGACCGAGATAGCGCGCCTGGTTCGGGGTGTTCAGGCGCGCCGCGATCACCGCACGCGTGGGGGCGTCCCACGAAGGCGTGTCGCGTTTGGCAAGCACGTCGTAGCCGGGATAGGTCGGCGTTCGGGTCATCGTTCGGTCTCCCGCATGCGCAACGCCGCAAGCCCCGCGAGCGCGAGCGCGCTGAAGGCGGGCGGCGCGGGCAGGGGCGGCCCCGCGAACAGATTTTGCGACCAGTTGCGCCAGCCGCCCTGCGCGCGCGCCACGCCGTTCGCATGAAAGCCGAAGCCCGCAAAACCGAGCGCCGCCGTGAGCCGCAGCCAGAAGCGCGCGAACACGCTCGCGCGGGCCGCATGGCGGGGCGGGGCCCACGCCGCATGCGCGAGCAACGCGCTGCTCACAGGCACGATGGTCACGGGCGCGTACATCGCCGGATGCTGGAACGCGCCGCGAAAGTGCAGCAGCGCCGCCTCGGCCGCTGTGCCGAGCAGCCCCACGCCCGCCACCAGCGCGAGCGCCTTGCCCGCGGGCATGCCGAAGAGCTGCGGGTCGTGCCCGGGCTCGTCGCGCAACTGCTCGGCGACTGCGCCCAGCACGCCGGAGAGCACCAGCGCGAAGGGTGCGCCCGCCGGCGCGCCGTAAAAGGCGTTATGCCAGCTGAATCCGCCGGGCCGCTTCGTCACGTTGTAAAGATGGAAGGCGGTGCCCGTCACGCCGGTCGCGGCGCTGGTGAGCTGGATCGCGTGACGCAGCCCGTGCGAGGCCGCGCGCCGGTCCGCGCCGCCATGCAGCGCCGCGGCGAGCGAGCAGAGCGCCACGGCGGGCGGCAGGTACATCGCACGGTTTTCGAACGAGCCGCGATAGTGCTCCATGGCGCTGTCGGCCAGTACGGAGAGCGCGAGCAGCGCCGACCCATGATTGAAGCTGCGCGCTGCGGCCACGTGCTTGCCGCTCGCACGTGCGTGCGCAGCTTCGCGCAGGCTGCGCGTGGACCACATGGCGAGCGCGGCGCCCGCCGCGACGCTCGCCATGGCCGCGGCGGCGCGCGTGGATCGTGTCATCGGCCTGCCCTCCGTCCTGTTCGTCAGTCCCCGACGAAACAGCAAGGCAGATGCCGCGGCCCCCGCGCTCGCTCTCTGCCACCCCTGCAGGCACGGCAATTGCGCAAAGTGACGGATTGATCCCGATTCACCTGCCAGCCTGGACACCAATTGATCTACCGAGACTTCATCGCCATAGGCACATCGTCGGGCGGCGTCGATGCGCTTCGAAGTCTTGTGTCCGCGCTTCCGCCCGACTTGCGGGCGACGATCGCAATCGTGCTCCATGTGGGCAGCCACTACAGCCATCTGCCTTCGCTGCTCAACAGCGCAGGCCCGCTGCGCGCAGTGCATGCCGCGGACGGCGAAACCTGGGCGCGCGGCAGGATTTACGTGGCGCCCCCCGACCAGCACATGATCGTGGAGGGCTCGCATCTGCGGCTCGTGCATGCCGCGAAGGAAAACTTTGCCCGTCCGGCCATCGACCCGCTCTTTCGCAGCGTGGCCGCGGAACTGGGCCCGCGCAGCATCGGCGTGATTCTTACGGGCCTGCTGGACGACGGCGCGGCCGGTCTCGAGGCCATCCAGGCCTGCGGCGGCACCGGGATCGTCCAGGACCCGTCCGACGCCTTCGCCAGCGAAATGCCGCTCAACGCTGCGCCGTTCGCCGACTACATCCTGCCGCTCGCGGGCGTGGCCCACCGGCTCGTGGAATTGACGGACCGCGCGCCGCCCGCAACGGCCGAGGAAGGCGTCGCGAGACGCCGCGCCGCCGGGCTCGTCAGCACGGAGCTGCGCGCCTGGCGCGAGGGCAATGGCCTGGCCGGCGATCTGACCAGCATCGGCACGCCTTCGACGTTCACCTGCCCCGAGTGCAACGGCACGCTCTGGCGCCTCGACTACTCGCGTCTGCTGCGCTACCGCTGCCATACGGGCCACGCCTACACGGCGGCCTCGCTCAACCGGGGCCGCAGCCGCGACGTGGAGCGCTCGTTGCGCGACGCGCTGCGCGCGCTGCGCGAGCGCGAATCGATGAGCCGTGCCCAGAGCGAACACTACCGGCAGTGCGGCGACCGCGATGCGCAGCAGCGGGAGGAGGAAACCGCGCGGCGTGCGGGCGATGCGGCAGGACTATTGCAGTCGATGCTCCTGGAGGGATAATGTCGGCGCAGCACCCGCGGCCTGAGCGCGCGAGTGCGAACGCGATTCATTCCAACTTCAGGACCTGGCGATCATGCCGAAACGACGTGGCCATATGCCCCGCAGCCAGACCAATTATCCGATCGTCGGTATCGGCGCATCGGCAGGCGGCCTTAGCGCGCTGCTGGCCTTCTTCGAATCCCTTCCCTCCCACACCTCGATGGCGTTCGTCGTGGTCGTCCATCTCGCGCCCGACCACGAAAGCAGTATGGCCGCGCTGCTGCGCAAGGCGACCGACATGCCCGTGGTGGAGGTGACGAGCCCGACGCCCATCGAGCCCGACCATGTGTACGTCATCACACCGTCACTCGATCTGGCGATGGTGGACGACTATCTGCGCGTTTCTCCCAGTCAGCCTCAGGAGGGCCGCCGCGCGGCGATCGACGTGTTCTTCCGCACGCTCGCCGAAACGCATCACGAGCGCGCCATCGGCATCGTGCTCTCGGGCGCGGGCTCGGACGGCTCCGCCGGCCTCTCGCGCGTCAAGGAGATGGGCGGCATCACGTTTGCCCAGGATCCCGCGGAGGCGGAATACGACAGCATGCCGCGCAGCGCCATCGCCACCGGCATGGTCGACTTCGTCACCACGGCGGCGGAGATGCCGCAGCGTCTGATGGACCTCTGGTCGACGACGAAGGAAATTCAACTGCCGGTCGCGGAAAGCGAGGAGCGGCGCGAAGAGCATATCAACGAGGCGGCCGAGCGGGCGCTGCGCGAGATCATGATCATCCTGCGCACGCGCACGGCGCACGATTTCCGCCACTACAAGCGCGCCACCGTCCTGCGCCGCATCGAACGGCGCTTGCAGGTCAACGGCATCACCGACCTGCAGGCGTACCGGGACCATCTGCATCTGCATCCCGAGGAAACCCAGGCGCTGCTGCAGGACATGCTCATCAGCGTCACCAACTTCTTCCGCGACAAGGAAGCGTTCGACGTGCTCGAGCGCGAGGTCCTGCCGCAGCTGTTCGAAGGGCGCGGCGAACAGGACCGCATCCGCGTGTGGTCCGTGGGCTGCGCCACGGGCGAGGAAGCCTATTCGCTGGCGATGCTGCTCCAGGAGCGCTCGCTCAAGTCGACGGAAGGCACCTCGTTCCAGGTGTTCGCAACCGACATCGACGAACGCGCGATTTCGTTCGCGCGCACGGGGCTCTTCCCTGACTCGATCCTCGCCGACGTCACGCCGGCACGCGTGCGCCAGTTCTTCTCCAAGGACGCCGCGCATTATCGTGTGAAGAAAGAACTGCGCGAGCACATGCTGTTCGCGCATCACAACGTGCTGAGCGATCCGCCGTTCTCGCGCCTCGACCTGATCTGCTGCCGCAACCTGCTGATCTATCTCGACCGCGAAGCGCAGATCGAAATCCTCAAGATGTTCCACTTCGCACTGCGGCCGGGCGGCGTGCTGTTCCTCGGCAGTTCCGAATCCGCGGACAGCGTGAGTTCGATGTTCACCGTGGTGGACAAGCGCAACCGCATTTACCGGGCGAACATGGCGGTGCGCGGCGACACGCCCGTGCCCGTGGCGATTGCCGGCACGATGAACGCGCGGCCCGTGGTCGCGACTGTGCAGCCGCCGGGGCGCCGCCGCTTTTCGTTCGGCGACCTGCACCAGCGCCTCGTCGAACAGTACGCGCCGCCTAGCGTGCTGGTGAGCCGCGATTCGGAAATCGTGCATCTGTCCGACCGCGCGGGCCGCTTCCTCCAGTATTCGGGCGGCGAGCCTTCGCACAACATCGTCGCCGCCGTGCGCCCGGAATTGCGGCTCGAGCTGCGCACCGCGATCTACCAGGCGCTGCACACGAACCGCAGCGTCGAGGCGCGGCGCGTACGTCTGGAGCGCGACGGGCGCTCGTATTTCGTCAACATGACGGCGCGGCCGGTGCACGACCCCGAGGCGAACGCCGACTTCGTGCTCGTGCTCTTCGACGAAGTCGAAGACAGCATGAGCGGGGTGGAAACGGCTTCCGTAGACGTGCAGAAGGACCCGATCATCACCCAGCTCGAACGCGAACTGCAGCGCACCAAGGAGCAGCTGCAGTCGACCATCGAGCAGTCGGAAACCTCGACGGAAGAACTGAAGGCGTCCAACGAGGAACTGCAGGCGATCAACGAGGAACTGCGCTCGGCGACCGAGGAACTCGAAACCAGCAAGGAAGAGCTGCAGTCGATCAACGAGGAGCTCACCACCGTCAACGCGGAGCTGAAGTCGAAGGTCGAAGAGACCAGCAAGATCAACGACGACTTGCAGAACCTGATCGCGGCGAACGATATCGGTACGATCTTCGTGGACCGCAACATCTGCATCAAGCGCTACACGCCGCGCGCGACCGACGTGTTCAGCATCATTCCTTCGGATATCGGCCGCTCGCTGCTCGACATCACGCACCGGCTCGAATACGACAAGCTCGCCGACGACGCCGCCGAAGCCTTCGACTCGCTGCGCCTGATCGAGCGCGAGCTGAAGAGCAACGACGGGCGCTGGTATCTCGCGCGCTTCGTGCCGTATCGCACGACCGAAGACCGTATCGACGGCGCGGTGCTCTCGTTCATCGACATCACCGGGCGCCGCCAGGCCGAAGACCAGTTGCGCGAAGGCGAGCGGCGCATGCGCATCGTCGCCGAGGGCACGAAGGACTACGCGATCATCACGTTCGACGACGAAGGTTACATCACGAGCTGGAACGCGGGCGCGGAACGCATTTTCGGTTATACGGAGGCCGAAATGATCGGTCAGTCCGCCGATCTGCTCTCGACCGAAGAAGACCGCGTGAACAAGGTCGCCGACCGCGAGTTCGCGCTCGCGCGCCAGCATGGCCGCACCGACGAGGAACGCTGGCACCTGCGCAAGGACGGCACGCGCTTTTTCGCGAGCGGCGTGCTCTCGCGCCTCGACGAAGCGGGCGTCAGCGGCTTTGCCAAGATCGCGCGCGACCTGGGCGAGCTCGTGCCCGCGGACGCGGACCTGCACAACGCCACCCTCGAACAGGTGCGCGACGCCGGCGAGCGCGACGGGCAGCGGCGCCAGGACGAGTTTCTCGCGGTGGTGTCGCACGAACTCAAGCATCCGCTGAACTTGATCTCGGCGAGCGCCGAACTCATTGCGCGGGCGCCGGAAACGCGCCAGAGCCTGAACCTCACGCGCGCGGCGGACACAATCCGGCGCACCGTGGTCGGTCAGGCGCAGATCATCGACGACCTGCTGGATATTTCGCGCGTGCGTACCGGCAAGCTTTCGGTCATGCGCTCGGCGGTGGACATGCGCGAGATCGTGCAGCGCGTTTGCCACGCCGTGCAGTTCGAGGCGCAGCAGCGCGGCATTGCGCTGAACGTCTCGGTCACACAGACGCCGGTGATCCTGCATGCCGATTTCACGCGCATCGAGCAGATTGTCTGGAACCTCATCAGCAATGCCATGAAGTTCACCCATCGCGGTTCGGTGGACGTCTCGCTGGAGGTCGCCGAAGACGAAGCCGTGCTGCGCGTGAAAGACACCGGCACCGGCATCGAACCGGCGCTCCTGCCGCATATCTTCGACATGTACAAGCAAAGCCGGCAGTCCGCCGCGCGGCGCTCGGGTCTCGGCATTGGCCTTGCGCTCGTGCGGGAACTCGTGACGATCCACGGCGGCAGCGTGCGCGCGGAGTCGCAGGGCCTGGGGCGCGGCGCGACGTTCACGGTGACGCTGCCGATGCAGCGTTCGTTCGCGCATGCGGAAAGCCACGACGGCGCGGCCGTGGCGTCGCTGCAGGGGCTCCATATCCTGATGGTCGACGACGACGCCACCACGGTCGAGACGTTCAAGCTGCTGCTGGAGAGCGAAGGCGCGAATGTGCAGACGGCCACGAGCGGCGAGGAAGCGCTGACGCTGCTCAACGGCAACGCGCCGGATCTCGTGCTCTCCGATCTCGGCATGCCGGGCATGGACGGGTACGAGTTCATTGGCAAGCTGCGTTCGCAGCCCGCGCTCGAATCCGTGATCTGCATCGCGCTGAGCGGCTTTGGCCAGGAGGCCGATGTGGAGCAGTCCGAGCAGGCGGGTTTCGACGCGCACCTCAAAAAGCCGGTACAGCTCGAAGATCTGCTGGCGACTTTCGCGCGCTTGAGACGCTAGTTCGCGAGCCTCCGGGCGAGTACGGGAGCCACGTGTGCAACGGACGTTCTTCTACATCAACGGCGCGAGCGACGGCGAGTTTCCCGAGCGGGAGCTGATCCAGCTCGACAAGGCGGGCTACACCGTGGCGCTCAGCCGCGTGGCCATCGACGCGGTGGCGCCGTATGTAGCCGCCGCCGAACGGCCCGCGTTGACCAGGCTGCTTGGACGCATCGATGCCGAGGACGAGTTGGTGGTCCTGCAGCTTTCCGCTTTGGGCTGCAACGCGCGCGACGTGCTCGCTACGCTGCTCAACTGCCGCAAGGGGAAAATTGGCGTGCGCTGTGTCGAACTGGGCGGCGTCGATCTCACGGGGCGCCCCGAGCCGCAAGCGGTCAAGATGCTGCGCGCGGTGGTCCGCATGGAGGCGGCCGCGCGCAGCGAACGCAGCCGCAACGGCCTGAAGCTCGCGCAGCGCAGCGGGCGTCCCACGGGCAGGCCCGCCTCGCTTTCGGCGCACGACCGCGCGCGCGTGATGAGTTCGCTGGGCAGCGGACTCTCGGTGAGCGAAGTGGCACGGCGCTTCGGCACTTCGCGGCAGACGGTTCTGCGCATACGCGCCGCCGCGGGAACGCCGGATCTCAAGTAATCAGCGTATAAGGGTCGGCTTCCAGCGCGACGCCCGCCCCGCGGATCACCTGCATGTAAGCGAACGTGTCACCCACTGCAGCGCTGGCTTGCTCCGCGAGACTGCGCACATCTGCCGATTTCTCTGCACTCGCCATCATGGATTCCAGCGCTGCCGAGTCCGCGAAGCCGTGCGCGGCCGCGGCACAGAGAACCGCATCGAGAATACGTCGGGCCGCCGCGCGGGCATCGACCGACGCGAGCGGGGCGCGGTAGGCGAGAAAGCCCGCCATCAACAGAAAGTCCGCTGGGCTGATACGGTGGCCATTGCCAACCGGCACGCCTTCCGGCATGTCGTGATGTCGCGACATACTTCGCCTCCCGCGTTGGAGCGCTGTGAATGCTGCTGCGGCTGTCAAAAAATATAGTACAGAAAGCATCGCTCATGCCGACGAATGCGGTTGTTCTGCAGTGTTCCAACCGGCGGCGGCCTTGTTAAGTGGGGGTTTCGATAAGTGGTACAGACATTATTTCGACGTGCCGCGGCAGCAAGTCGTAGTATTCTTGACCCGGGCAAAGCTGCCATCCAGCAAAGTGTCATGTTTTTGTAGGCTTCGAGACAAATTCACGATTTTTCTCCGAGGGCATTCATGAAAACGCTGTTTCTGCAGGCACCTTCGTACGAAGGCTTCGATGGCGGCGCGGGCTCGCGCTTTCAAACGAAGCGCGAAATCCGCTCGTTCTGGTATCCCACGTGGCTCGTTCAGCCCGCCGCGCTGGTCGAAGGCAGCCGCGTGGTGGATGCTCCCGCAGACGACCTGACGCTCGAAGCGACCCTGGATATTGCACAGGAATACGAACTCATTATCATTCACACGAGTTCGCCCTCGTTCCAGAGCGACATCCAGTTCGCCGAGCACCTGAAGCGGCGCAAGAGCACGGTCCTCATCGGCATGATCGGCGCCAAGGTGGCGGTCGATCCGCATGGTTCACTGACTGCGAGCGACGCGCTCGATTTCGTGTGCCGCGAAGAATTCGATTTCACCTGCCTCGAGATCTCCCAGGGGCGGCCGTTCGAATCGATCCTGGGCCTGAGCTATCGGCTGCCCGACGGCGGCATCATGCACAACGACGCGCGGCCGATCCTCGAAGACATGGATCAGCTTCCTTTCGTCTCGCCGATCTACAAGCGCGACCTCACGCCCGAGCATTATTTCAGCGGCTATCTCAAGCATCCGTATCTCTCGCTCTACACGGGGCGCGGCTGCAAGTCCCGCTGCACCTTTTGCCTCTGGCCGCATACGGTGGGGGGGCATCGTTATCGCACGCGCTCGGTCGAGCACGTGCTGGAAGAGGTGAAATGGATTCGGGACAACATGCCCGAAATCAAGGAGATCATGTTCGACGACGACACGTTCACCGATCTCAGGCCGCGCGCCGAAGAGATCGCGCGCGGGCTGGGCAAGCTGGGCGTGACGTGGTCGTGCAACGCCAAGGCGAACGTACCGTACTCGACGCTCAAGGTGATGAAGGACAACGGCTTGCGTCTGTTGCTCGTGGGCTTCGAATCCGGCGACGACCAGATTCTCGTGAACGTCAAGAAGGGCGTGCGCACGGACTTCGCGCGCCAGTTCAGCGAGGCTTGCCGCAAGCTCGGCATCAAGATTCACGGGACCTTCATCCTCGGGTTGCCGGGCGAGACGCACGAAACGATCCAGAAGACCATTCAGTACGCAAAAGAGATCAATCCCCATACCATCCAGGTCTCGCTCGCCGCGCCTTATCCCGGTACCGTGCTTCATAAGCAGGCGGTCGAAAATGGCTGGCTGAACGATACCAAGGTCATCACGCTCATCAATTCGGCCGGTACGCAGGCCTCGACGATCGGCTATCCGCACCTGTCGCGCGAAGAGATCTACCTTGGCGTCGAGGAGTTCTACAAGCGCTTTTATTTCCGGCCGTCGAAGATCTGGGAGATCGTCCGCGAGATGCTGGTGAGTTGGGAAATGATGAAGCGGCGCCTGCAGGAGGGCGCAGAGTTCTTCAAATATCTCCGCGCGCGCAAGGTCTGAAGCAGCAGCGTCCCCTTCGAAAAAAACGCCCGGAATTCCGGGCGTTTTTGTCACTCGCCGTCACTGTTTCCGTTTTTTTCGTCCGCTGTATTGCGCGTAATTCGCGCTGCGGTGTGCAGTGAGCACCTGTCCGGAATGCTGCCATTACGAACATCCTGCGGCAATTAACATTCTCTTCGGCGGTGCATAAAATGTCTCAGCCCCATTACCACGACATAAATAGCTTCATCGGGCCACCGGAGGAGACCGCAATGGCACCGAAACGCAGGTCGCCCGCTATCGCCGATATCGATGCGCGACCGTCTCGCGCGCCCGACCATGCGCGCGAGAACCAGGCGCTTCTCGCGTTGGTCACCGCGCAACTGGACTCGCGCGAAGTGCTGTTGCAGAGGATTGCAGACTTTGCGATGCGTTTGTGCTGCGCGCAATCGGCCGGCATCAGTTTGCTGGAGCGCGAAGGCGAAGAGCGCTACTTTCGCTGGCACAGCGTGGCCGGCAAGTTCGCGAACCTGTGCGGAAGCCGAATCCATTGGAGCGACTGTCCGTGCGCCGCCGTGCTCGAAGCCGGCAAGCCGCTGCTTTTCACCGCGTTGAGCGACGATTTCCCAATTCTCGCCCCCGCATGCGCCGACGTCCAGGAGGCGCTCATTCTGCCTATCGTTTCGAAAGGGCGGCCACTGGGCGCGATCTGGGTCGCCTCGCTCGAGGAACGATCGCGTTTCTCCCGCGAAGACCAGCGGGTGCTCGGCGAGTTTGCCGCCGTGGCCGGCTCGGCGCTCGATCTGGTCGAGGCGCGCGACCATAGCCGCATGCAGACACAGCGCTATTCGGAAGTGATCGCCGTGCTCGCACACGAGTTCCGCAATCCGCTCGCGCCGCTCGAAAACGCGTTTCAGGCGCTCCAGATGATCTGCAAAGATCGCGCGCCGCAGCGCGAATACTTCGCGGTTGCGCAGCGCCAGATCGCGCAGCTCAAACGTCTGATGGACGAACTACAGGATGCGTCGCGCCTGGACCATGACAAGTTGAACGTCGATCCCACCGATGCGTCGTTGAACGAAATCCTCTCCGACGCGCTCGCCTCCATCCGCGAGCGTGTGCAGGCGCGCAGGCATACGCTGAGCGTGCGGCCGCTTGCCGGCGACCTGCGGTTGTTCGCAGACCCGACGCGGCTCACGCAGGTGATCGTGAACCTGCTTTCCAATGCCGTGCGCTATACGCCTGACGGCGGCGAGATTACGCTCGTCGTCGAACAGAAGAGCACGGGCGGCGCGCGCTGTGTCGAGATCTCGATTCGCGACAACGGCATCGGGATCGACCCGGCCGTGCTCTCGCGCATTTTCGAGCCGTTTGCGCAATTCGCGGGCAAGAGCGCGCGGCTGGAAGGGGGCCTCGGCATCGGACTTCCCATTGCGCAGCGTCTCGCACAGTTGCATGGCGGCGAGATTCTCGTGACGAGCGAGGGAATCGGACGCGGCACGCTGGCGCGCCTCTCGATTCCCGTGCGAACCGGCAGCGCCGAAACCGTCAAGCCGCTCCCCGCCGTGCTGGCGGGCAACGGCCCGGCGCGCGTGCTCATCGTCGACGACAATGCCGACGCGTGTTTCGCACTCGGCGCGTTGCTCGAACTGGAAGGGCATGAAGTCAGAACGGCCGGCGACGGCGCGAGCGCACTGACTATGCTGAGGCAATGGAAGCCGCATCTTGCGCTCGTCGATATCGGCATGCCGGGCATGAACGGCTACGAACTGGCGGAGCGCATGCGCGCCATGCCGGATCACGCCAACGTGATGCTGGTCGCGCTGAGCGGGCATGTTTCGGACAGCGACCGGGCGGCGGCGCTGGCGGCCGGTTTCCATGCGCATCTCGCGAAGCCCGCCGATATCGGACGGCTGCGCACCATGCTCCAGATGTGCGCGCAAGACGGCTGGCGTATGACTGGCTAGCGCAGGTGCGAAGAGCGGATGCCGTTGTGGTGGTGGAGGTTGCGCAACAGACTTGCGCGGCGCCGTTCGCGGCGATAGTGCGCAATCACGGCCGTGGCCGCGATGACCAATACCATGACGCCGATGGCGGTTCCCCACTGTAATGCGTCCATGTCTGCCTCCTTGTCACGTCAGGGCCGTCGCGTCGAGGCGAACGGGTTCAAGCGTAGTGCGGCTGGCAGGTGCGTTCCGCGGCAAGCGCCGGGGGAAACAACGCGACGCACACGAAAGGGTGGCGCTGGTCGCGGACGCAAGAAAAGATTAGCCGATTGCGATGCGCAATTGAACCGAGCGGCAGTGTACGGATGCCAGCCATTATGGACACCTCGGCTTCGCCAGACTTGCACCCGGGCGAGCGCTCTTCAGTTCTTTGGGAAGTCTCGAGCCCTGCCGGGAGCAGGCCCGTTCGGCTGACGACTCGAACCCGGTTGCGATTGCCATTGCGCTTGCGTCGGCGCGCTTACTCGAGATCGCGCGTTTCGAGCTCCACGGACTGGCCCCCGTTTTTCTCCAGCGCGTGCCGCGCGGCCAGTTCGATGCTCGGGCGGTTTGCCTCGAAGGCGCTCAATAGCGCATGCGCCGATGTGCCGGTGTTGCCGAAGCGGTCGTTCAGCGCGTCGAGCGACACGCTGCACCATACCGGGCGGTTGTCCACGTTGGCTTCGAACGCGACGCGTGCGGCAGCCACAGCGTGACGGCGACTCGTGAATTCGATTCTCATCCTGGTCCTCCGTGAGTTCTATTGTTAAAGGGTAGAGCCTGGCGCAGCCAGGGGTGAGTCCTATTTGCGCTTCTTTTTGTGCTATTTGGCCTGAGCGTCGCTGGCGGGGTCGCTGCGCATCATCTTGTCGTGGGTGGCGGGCCCCTTGGGTTTCTTCACAGGCATGTTATCGGGGTTGGCGGGGTTCGATTCGCTTGCCGTGCCTGGCACGGCTGCCGGCGGTTTCACCATCGGCGGCGCAGGGGGATGAGCGGGCGTTTGGGTCTGTGCGTTGACGGACAACGAGGAGGCGGCGAGCGCCAAACAGGCGATCGCGCCCCAGACGGGAACATGCAGTGGCTTCATGGCTCCTCCCTGGTCTTCATCGTCATGCCCTGCAAGGTGCCGCGAATCGCGTGCCCGCAAGCGTGGACGTGCGGCCATCGTCGTCAGTGAAACAACGCCGACGTGTCGACGTCGGCGAGTTGTTCCAGTTCGTCGCGGCGCATGTCGCACGACCCGCGGATGGTCGCGCCCTGCGTGACCCAGATGGCCAACGCGACGACGGCGAGGCTGCCGAGCGCGAGAAACGCCGCTGGATAGCCGAAGCGGTTGGCGAGCCACCCGCCCAGCAGCGGACTCAGGCAGCCGCCCGCTGCCTGCACCGCGAGCACCGCACCCTGACCGAGATTCACGCGGCCGCTGCCATGCAGCAAATGCACCACGAGCGCGGGGATGGCGACGCTCTGCAAACCGGAGCCGAGACCGTCGAGGACCTGCACGGGCAGGATGCCCCACGGCGACGCCAGCCACGCGGCGAACACGCCGCGCAGCGGCAGCGTGAGGAGCGTCGCGAGAATGACCCGCCAGAAGCCCCAGCGGCGAATGATGCGGCTTGCGAAGACCGCGGCCGTGAGCATCACGATCTGCGAGATGATGATGTTGGCGGCGGTGATCTGGTTAGCGTCGCCGTGATGGGCTGCCGCGACGGCAAGACTATAGAGCGGCAGCATGGCGGAATTGCCGAGACTGAACGCGGCAAGCGACGCCGCGAGCAACAGCAGGGGGCGGCAATGCAACAACATGCGCATGCGTTCGGCGCGCACCTGCGAACGATCTTTTTCGTCGTCGTGCACGAGGCCGCGCGCGTAGTGCCGGTGCACCGAACGCGGGGGAATGAGCAGCACGGACGCGATACACGCGAGACCGAATGCCGCGCCCAGCACGAACACATAGGCAATGCCGAGCCACCATCCGAGCGCGCCGGACAACGCCGCGGCGATGATGTTGCCGGCATGGTTCGCGACCTGGTTGCGCCCGTATTGCCGGTCGAAGTTCTTGCGGCCGACCATGCCGAGCGTCAATCCCGTCAACGCGGGGCCCATGACCGAACCCCCGACGGCTGTGGCGATCTGCGAAAACGCGATCGGCCAGTAGCCGTGCGAAAGCCAGATGACGCAAGCGGCCACGATGGTCAACAGGCTGGCGCCGACGACCACCGCGCGGCGGTGATAAATGGCGTCGACGAGCGCGCCGCCGGGCACTGTCGCGAGCGTGCCGATCACCGCGCCCATGGTCAGCACGGTGCCGATCGTTTCCGGCGTCCAGCCATGGGCCTGGAGATAGATGCCGAGAAAGGGGCCCGCGCCCGCCTGCACGTCCGCGGCGAAGAAACTGACGGCCAGTAGTGGAAGGGTCGGCTTCACGCGGATGCGTTGTCATTTCTCTCTTGTCAACAGGGTCTTCCGCATCGCGCGTGCCTGCTTCGCGCCTTATGTGCTCTGCTTAAACCCCGGCCATGCCAGGGTTTTGCCAGGGGTTCTAGAATGAGCTCATGAGTGTAAAGGAGACCGTAATAACGTCATGGATACACAAGCGAAAACATTCGAGGAATTGCTGCGGCGGGAATATCGTCACGGTTTCGTTTCGGACGTGCAGTCGGACACGTTGCCGCGCGGTTTGTCCGAGGACGTGATCCGTCTTATCTCGGCGCGCAAGCAGGAGCCGGACTTCATGCTCGAATGGCGGCTCGCCGCCTACCGGCATTGGCTCACGATGGCCGAGCCGCATTGGGCGAGCATCGAACACCCGCCCATCGACTTCCAGGACATCGCCTACTACTCGGCGCCGCTTACCCAGGCAAACCGCCCGAAGAGCCTCGCCGAAGTCGATCCGGAACTCCTGCGCACCTACGAAAAGCTCGGCGTGCCGCTGCAGGAGCGCGAGATGCTCGCGGGGGTGGCCGTGGACGCGGTATTCGACAGCGTGTCGGTCGCCACGACGTTCCGGCGGCAGCTGGGCGAGCTTGGCATCGTCTTCTGCTCGTTTTCGGAAGCGGTGCGCGACCATCCGGACCTCGTGCGCCAGTATCTCGGCTCGGTCGTGCCGTACACCGACAACTTCTTTGCGACGCTCAACTCGGCTGTCTTCAGCGATGGCTCGTTCTGCTATATCCCGCCGGGCGTGCGCTGCCCGATGGAGTTGTCCACGTACTTCCGCATCAACGCGCGCAACACGGGCCAGTTCGAGCGCACGCTCATCGTGGCCGACAAGGGCGCTTACGTGAGCTACCTGGAAGGCTGCACCGCGCCGATGCGCGACGAAAAACAGCTGCACGCCGCCGTGGTGGAACTCGTCGCGCTGGAAGGCGCGCAAATCCGCTATTCGACGGTGCAGAACTGGTATCCGGGCGACGCGCATGGGCGCGGCGGCATCTACAACTTCGTGACGAAGCGCGGCGACTGCCGCGAGGCGAACGCGCGGATTTCGTGGACCCAGGTCGAAACCGGCTCCGCCATTACGTGGAAGTATCCGAGCGTGATCTTGCAGGGCGACAATTCGATCGGCGAGTTCTATTCGGCGGCGCTCACCAATCACTATCAGCAGGCCGATACCGGTACGAAGATGGTGCATATCGGTCGCAACACGCGCAGCACGATTCTCTCGAAGGGCATCTCGGCCGGCCGCGGCAAGAACGCCTATCGAGGCCTCGTGAAAATGGCGCGCTCGGCCGAGAACGCGCGCAACTACACGCAGTGCGATTCGCTGCTGCTCGGCGATCGCTGCAGCGCCTTCACGTTTCCGTATATCGAGGTGAAGAACCCGAGCGGGAAAGTCGAGCACGAAGCATCGACGTCGCGGATCGGCGAAGACCAGTTGTTCTATTGCCGCCAGCGCGGGCTCAGTGAAGAGGACGCGGTGTCGATGATCGTCAACGGCTTCTGCAAGGACGTGCTCAAGGAGTTGCCGATGGAATTCGCCGTGGAAGCGCAGAAGCTGCTGGGCGTGAGCCTGGAAGGCAGTGTAGGTTGAGAGGGAGAAAAGGATGCTGGAAATCCGCAATCTGAATGTCGAAGTGGAAAGCAAGCCGATTCTGCGCGGAGTGGATTTACGCGTGAATGCGGGCGAGGTTCACGCGATCATGGGGCCGAACGGCTCCGGCAAAAGCACACTCGCCCATGTGCTGGCGGGGCGCGAGCAATACGTGGTCACGGGGGGCAGCGTGCACTACGACGGCTGCGACCTGCTCGCGCTTGCGCCCGACGAGCGCGCGCGCCGCGGGCTCTTTCTCGCGTTTCAGTATCCGGTGGAAATACCGGGCGTGAGCAATATCTATCTGCTCAAGGCCGCGCTCAACGCGCAGCGCAAGCATCGTGGCGAGGCGGAACTCGACGCCATGGACTTTCTCGCACTGGTGAAGGAAAAAATGGCGGCCATGGAGATGAAGGAAGACCTGCTCTACCGGGGCGTGAACGAAGGGTTTTCGGGCGGCGAGAAAAAGCGCAACGAGGTGCTGCAGATGACGGTGCTGGAGCCGCGTCTCGCCATTCTCGACGAGACCGATTCCGGGCTCGATATCGACGCGTTGCAACTCGTCGCCCGTGGTGTGAACCAGATGCGCAGCGCGGACCGGGCCATCGTGCTCGTGACGCACTATCAGCGCCTGCTCGACTACATCGTGCCGGACCAGGTACACGTGCTTTCACAGGGGCGCATCGTGCGCTCGGGTTCGCATGAGCTTGCGCTCGAGCTGGAGCGCAAGGGTTATGGCTGGCTCGGCGGGCAGGATGGCGACGAACCGGCAGCGGGGCAGGGCGCCGGCACGCAACACACGGCAGCCGCCAGGGAGCAACGATGAGCGAATCAACGCGCGAGCATTACCGCGACGCCTTCCGCACGATGGCGGGGACGCTGGCTGGCGTCGAGCTGCCGTGGTTGCGCAAGGCGAGACGGCACGCGTTCGACCGGTTCGAGACGCTGGGCTTTCCCGGCACGCAACTCGAAGCGTGGAAATACACCAATGTGATGCCGATTGCGAAGCCGCATTGGCATTTCATGCCTTCGGACGGCGAGCAGACCGACTACGCCCGCCTGATCGACGACCTCGTGCCCGCCGACGCGGGCGGGCGTATCGTGTTCGTGAACGGCCGCCACGTGCCGAAGCTCTCGTCGTTGCCGCCCTTGCCGGAAGGCGCGTTCGTCGGCACGCTCGCGCAGGCAATGCGCAGGATTCCTGAGCGGGTCGAATCGATCATGGCGCGGCGTGCGCCCGAGGACGGCTTTGCGGCGCTCAACGGCGCGTTTCGCAGCGACGGCTACATGGTCGTGCTGCCGCCCGGCTGCGCGCTGGACTGGCCGCTGCACGTGCTGTTCTTCAGCAGCGAGGCTGCGCTTGCCATGCATCCGTTCAACGCGGTGGTCGCGGAGCGCGGGGCGCGTTGCTCGATCGTCGAGCAGTTCGCGGGCATTACCGACGAAGCCTATTTCGTCAACACCGCCACGGAAATCGTCGCCGACGAAGAGGCCGACGTTCAGCATTGCCGCATCCAGCAGGAGGCGCGCAGCGCGTTTCATATCGCGCACGTCGGTGTTTCGCAGCGGCGGGCGAGCCACTTCACCTCGCACTCGTTCGCGTTCGGCGGCGCGTTGTCGCGTACGCAGATCGACACGCGTCTGGACGCAGAAGACGCGCAAGTCGACCTGAACGGCCTGTATTTCGTGAGCGCGCGGCAGCACGTGGATCATCACACGCGCATCGACCATGAGATGCCGCGCGGCACCAGCCGGGAATACTATCGCGGCGTGCTCGACGGCGCGTCGCATGCGGTGTTCGACGGCCGCGTGATCGTGCATCAGGACGCGCAGCAGACGAATGCGCATCAAGGCAACGACAATCTGCTGCTCTCGCGTAACGCCGAGATCGACACGAAGCCCCAACTGGAGATTCACGCCGACGACGTGAAGTGCACGCACGGCGCGACCGTCGGCCAGCTCGACGAGAGCCCGCTCTTTTACCTGCGCTCGCGCGGCATAGACGAGCGCATGGCGCGCGCGCTCCTCGTGTGGTCGTTCGCGCGCGTGAGCGTGGATCGCGTGGAAAGCGCCGCGCTGCGCGGCCGGCTCACGCAACAGTTGCTCGCGCGCCTGCCCGGTGGCGAGTACCTGCGGGGACTGTCATGAATCTACTCGAACCGGTGGGCATTCCCGACGCCGAAGCGGTCGTGGCCTGGCGCCGCGACTTTCCGATTCTGCGGGAAAGCGTGCACGGCAAGCCGCTCGTGTACCTCGACAACGCGGCGACCACGCAGAAGCCCGCGAGCGTGATCGCCGCCGAGCAGGCCTATTACGAGCACGACAATGCCAACGTGCATCGCGGCGTGCATCTGCTGTCGCAGCGCGCGACCGATGCCTACGAGGGCGCCCGCGCGCGCATTGCGCGTTTTATTCACGCGACGCACGAGAAGGAGATCGTGTACACGCGCGGCACCACGGAAGCGATCAATCTGGTGGCGCAAAGCTACGCGCGGCCGCGCCTTGAGCCCGGCGACGAAGTGCTCATCACCGCGATGGAGCATCACTCGAATATCGTGCCGTGGCAACTTGTCTGCGCGCAGACCGGCGCGGTGCTGAAGGTGGCGCCGATCGACGACGACGGCACGCTCGACTTCGACGCCTACGCGCGCCTGCTCGGCTCACGCACGCGCATGGTGGCGGTGTCGCATGCGTCGAACGCGCTGGGCAGTGTCAATCCGCTTGCACAGATGATCGAACTTGCGCATGCGCGCGGCGTGCCGGTGCTGGTCGACGGCGCGCAGGCGATCGCGCATGTTCCCGTGGACGTAGTCGCGCTCGATTGCGACTTCTATGCGTTCTCGGGTCACAAGGTCTATGGCCCGACCGGCATTGGCGCGCTGTACGCGAAGTCTGCGCTACTGGAAGCCATGCCGCCATGGCAGGGCGGCGGCGACATGATCCGCTCCGTGACGTTCGAGAAGACCGAGTACAACGTGATTCCATGGCGGTTCGAAGCGGGCACGCCGAACATTGCGGGGGCGATCGGGCTCGGCGCGGCACTGGACTACATAAGTGCAATTGGCCTGGAAGTCGCGCAACGGCACGAGGCCGATCTGCTCGCGTATGCCGACGAAGCATTGCGTGGAATGCCTAACGTGCGAAGGATCGGAACGGCGAAAGAAAAACTCGGCATCCTCTCGTTCGTCATGGAGAACGCGCACGCCCACGACATCGGCACGATACTCGACCAGTGCGGCGTGGCGGTGCGCACGGGCCATCATTGCGCGATGCCGGTGATGGACCGCTATGGCGTGCCGGCCACGGTGCGCGCTTCGTTTGCGCTGTACAACACACGCGCCGAAGTCGACGCGCTGCTCGACGGCCTCGCGCGTGTAGAAGAGGTGTTCCCGCTATGAGCGATTTGCGCGACCTGTACCAGGAAACGATCTTCGACCACTACCGGCGGCCGCGGAACTGCCACACGGTGCCCGGCGCGACGCATAGCGCCGAAGGCTACAACCCGTTGTGCGGCGACCGCGTCACGTTGTATCTGCGTATCGAGGACGGCGTGGTCAAGGACGCCGGGTTCGAGGGCGCGGGGTGCGCGATCGCCACGGCTTCGGCTTCGTTGATGACCGAAGCGCTCAAGGGCCGCACGCAGGCGGAAGTCGAGGCGCTGTTCGAACGCTTCCACGCGATGGCGACGGCGCCTTCGGACCGCCCGGCCTCTGCCGAAGGTCTCGGCAAGCTCGCGGTGCTCGCGGGCGTGCGCGAATTTCCGGCGCGCATCAAATGCGCGACGCTGGCGTGGCACACGCTGCACGCCGCGTTGCGCGACGAGCGCGGAACCGTATCGACGGAATGAGGCCGCGCGGGCCTGGAGGCATATGACGATGAATACGCAAACGGTGAGCAACGACTTGCGCGAACGCGTGATCGACGCGTTGCGCTCGGTGTTCGATCCGGAGATACCGGTGAACATCTATGATCTGGGGCTCGTGTATCAACTCGACGTGGATGCCGAAACGGGGCACGTGATGATCCGCATGACGCTGACCGCGCCGGGCTGTCCGGTCGCGCAAACCTTCCCTGGCACGGTCGAAGAATACGTGAACGAAGTGGAAGGCGTGAGCGAAACGAACGTCGAGTTGGTTTGGGACCCGCCGTGGACGAGAGCGCGCATGTCCGAAGCGGCGCTGCTGCAACTGGGGATGCTCTGATATGGCCGACTGGGTGGACGTGGCGCCATACGCCGAGTTTGAACCGGGTTCCGTACGCAGCGTCGATGTGGACGGCACGGCGGTCGCCGTATTCAATCTCGAAGGGACCTGTTATGCGATCGAGGATACCTGTCCGCACGACGGCGGCGTGCTGACGGGCGGCGCCGTGGAGGGCGACGAGGTGATTTGCCCGCGCCATGGCGCCCGTTTTTGCATCAAGACGGGCAAGGTTCTCGCGCCGCCCGCGTATGAGGACGTCGCGGTGTTCGCAGTGCGCGTGGAAGCGGGCATGGTGCAAGTGCGCGATACACGCTGGGATGAGGGCTTTTCCTGAGAGCGGAAGCCATGCAGGCGCCTCACGCACAGTTGTCAGCGGCATAATGGCTGCGCGGATCGATGCAATGGCCGGTCGACTCAATCAAGTCGACCGCGCCGCATTCCGCGCTTTGCATGCGTTGCAACTATCGAGAGGCATCCATGAAGGCACTGTTCCATCTCGCAGCGGCCGCCGCGGCAGGCACGCTCGTCATGTTTTATCTGGACCCGGTTTCCGGGCCGCGTCGCCGCGCGAAGCTGCGCACGCCGCCGTTTTCGCGCCGTGGCGGCCGTGTGAACGCCCACGGCCACGCGGCTGAGCTGGGCGTAGACGGCGAACTGGCGGGCCCGGGCGGCGGCATTGGCACGGCGCCGTGATCGCGTCGAGGCGAGCGTCATGCGCAAGGGCGGCTGTAAAATGCAAACCGACCGCAGAAGGAGCCCACCATGTCCGCTCTGTTGCCCGACCTGAATCATCGCGTTGCGCTCGTGACTGGCGGCTCGCGCGGGATCGGGCGGGCCATTGCCCTGGCACTGGCTTCGGCTGGCGCGGCGGTTGGCGTGAACTACCGGCAGCGCGCTGACGAAGCGGACCAGGTCGTCGCGCAGATCGAAAGCGCCGGCGGCCGCGCGCTCGCGGTGCGCGCCGATGTGTCGTCGGCGAGTGACGTCACCAGCATGATTGGCGAGATCGAGCGCCGCCTCGGCGCGGTCGATGTGCTCGTGAACAACGCCGGCACGGGCACGTTCAGCGACATCGAGTCGATTACGGAGGCCGAATTCGACCATACGCTCGCCGTCAATCTCAAGTCGGCGTTTCTTTGCACGCAGGCGGTGCTGCCCGGCATGCGCGCACGCCGCTGGGGCCGCATCGTCAATCTTTCGTCCGTCGCCGCGCGCGGCGCAGGCCTCGTCGGCATTCATTACAACGCATCGAAGGCGGGTCTCGAAGGCTTGACGCGTGGCTACGCCTCACGCGTGGCACGGGAAGGCGTGACCGTGAACGCCGTGGCGCCGGGACCCATCGACACGGAGATGGCCGCGCCGCTGAAAGCCGCGAACATCGCCGAGCGGCTGCCCGTCGGCCGCCTCGGTGAAGCCGATGAGGTCGCACAGGTCGTGTTGATGGTGGTCGGCAACGGCTTCGTCACGGGGCAAACCATTGCCGTCAACGGCGGCGTTAGTTTCATCTAGGCCGCCTGTTCCATTGCCGGCCGCCGCACTGCGGCTCAATTCATTTTATTCAGCTCGTTTGCTAACCGGCGCGCCCGGTGAGCAATCTTCATACCTGAAATCCCGGTGGCCTTTATCGTTGCGTCGGCAACTGAGCGTGCCAATCGAATGCCGAGTGCCGATTCAGCGCCAAACTTTCCAATCGAAAATATTTCGTAAGGAGTCTGACGCTGAGCATTCATAACCCGATGCTTTAATCCTCATGCCGTGTAGCCTCCGCATTCAGCTGGCATGAGCGCCACGATGCGAGCTGCATAACGCCTTCACCCGGCTTCACGGTGATCCCGACAATACGAAACCAACCAGGAGCCGAAAATGCAATGGCGTCACGTCGCAGTTGGTTCGCTCACAGCCGCAGCATTCGCATCGACAATTGCGTGGAGTGCTGGTGACGATCACGACAAGAATCATCCGGAACACAATCACACCGCCACTCCGATCAAGCACCTGGTCGTGATTTATGGCGAGAACGTCTCGTTCGACCATTACTTCGCGACCTACCCGCATGCGACCAACCCGTCCGGCGAGCCAGCATTCAAGGCGCAACCGGGCACGCCCGAAGTGAACGGTCTGACGGGCACGCTGCTGACGAAGAATCCGAACTTCACGAATGCGGCCAATGGCACGGGCGCTGCCAATCCGTTCCGTCTGGATCGGACCCAGGCGGCCACGGCCGACCAGAACCACGCCTATACGGCCGAGCAGCAGGCGTACGACGACGGCCATGCCGACCTCTTCCCGTTGTACACGGGTAACGGCACGAGCGGCGGCGCCGGCGCGTTCGGCACGAAGGGCCAGGTGATGGGCTACTACGACGGCAACACCGTCACGGCGCTGTGGAACTACGCGCAGCACTTCGCGATGAGCGATAACGCCTATACGTCGACCTACGGTCCGTCGACGCCCGGTGCGCTCGAAGTGGTCTCGGGCCAGACCAACGGCATGAAGGTTGTGCTCACGACCAAGAAGCCTTCGACCGCCGGTTCGTACTATGTGAACGACGGGCAGAACGGTTTTACGATGATCAACGACGTCGATCCGGCCTACGACCTCTGCTCGAGCGCGACCGACCAGGCGCAGATGACCGGCAAGAATATCGGCGACCTGCTGAACGCGCGTAGCGTTTCGTGGGGCGGCTTCATGGGAGGCTTCAACCTCGCGACGACGAACAGCAACGGCACGACCGGCTGCAAGCGCAGCACGGTCTCGCCGGTGGTGGGCTCGGCTACCGCCGACTATATTCCGCACCACAACTGGTTCCAGTACTATGCTTCGACCTCGAACCCGCAGCATCTGCGTCCGAGCTCGCTCGCCGCGATCGGTCACACCGAGGGCAAGAACGGCAACCCCGACCCGGCGAATCACCAGTACGATACCGACGACTTCTTCGCTGCCGTGAAGGCGGGCAATTTCCCGTCGGTGAGCTTCCTGAAGGCTCCGGCCTACCAGGACGGCCACGCCGGTTATTCGGATCCGCTCGACGAGCAGGCTTTCGTCACGAAGGTCGTGAACTTCCTGCAGGATCAGCATGACTGGGAAGATACGGCCGTGATCGTGGCATGGGATGACTCGGACGGCTGGTACGACCATGCCTACGCGCAGCCCACCAGCGCTTCGTACGACAGCGTGGCCGACCAGCTGACGGCCGCCGGCATCTGCGGCACGGGTTCGGCGCCCGCCGGCCTGAACGGCAAGCCCGTGAACGGCCGCTGCGGTCCGGGCACGCGCATTCCGTTCGTCGTGATCTCGCCGTGGGCGCGCGAGAACTACGTCGACCATACGCTGATCGACCAGGCGTCCGTGGTGCGTTTCATCGAAGACAACTGGCTTGACGGTCAGCGCATCGGCGGCGGTTCGTTCGATGCGACGGCAGGCAGCATCATGGGCATGTTCGACTTCGACCGCCGCGGCCGCGGCCACGAAGATCGCAGGCTGTACCTCGATCCGACGACGGGCGTGGTGCTCGACAAGGCACCGAAGGTTTGACCGTTGAGGATCGCTGATCGTTGTTGATCGGTAGAAAGAAGCGCGCCCCTGCCAGATTCGTCGGCAAGGGGCGCGCTGTGTTTTTCAGCAGCCGATCATGCGGGGCGGGAAGCGTGCCCGTGATCTCCTGTTCCGCGCGCGTCGTCGTATTCGCGCGAAATATCCTTGTTCGTGTAATCGCCCATGCGCCAGGCGGCGAGCAGACTGATCACACCGCACACGGCGATATAGATCGCGATTGCATAACCCGTGCGGTAATACGCGAAGAGCGCCGTTGCGATCAGCGGCGCCGGGCCGCCCGCAATCACGGAAGCCAGCTGATAACCGAGCGAGGCGCCGCTGTACCGCAGCCGCCCCGTGAACGATTCGGCGATGAACGCCGCCTGCGGACCATACAGCATGGCGTGCGGCACGAGCGAAAGCACCACGGCCGCGAAAATCAAAGCCGTGTTTTTCGTATCCAGCATGCCGAAGTAGATAAAGCCGAAGATGCCCGCGGCCAACGCGCCGATCATGTACATGCGCTTGCGTCCGATCAGGTCGGACACGTGCCCAAAGAACGGAATGGTCACGAACTGCAGCACGGCGGCAGCCAGAACCGCAGTGAGCATGAGGTCGCGCGAAACGTGCAGTGTCTTCACGCCATACGTGAAGACGAAGGCCGTGTAGATATAGAACGGCGCCTGTTCGGCCATGCGCGCCAACGCCGAGAGGAGAATGTCCTTGGGTTGGCGGCGAATGACCTCCAGCATCGGCGTTTTCTCGATCTTGTTCTCGGCGAGGAGCTTCGCGAAGATCGGCGTTTCGAGAATGCTCAGCCGGATATAGAGGCCGATCGCGACGAGCACGATACTCAGCAGGAACGGCACCCGCCATCCCCACGTCATGAAGGCGTCTCCGGAGAACGCGCTGACGGCGAGCACCACGAGATTGGCGATGAAGAGTCCCGCCGGCACGCCGAATTGCGGCCAGGAAGCAACGAAGCCGCGGTGCGAATTGGTGCGCGCCCACTCCATCGACATCAGGACCGACCCGCCCCATTCGCCGCCCACGCCCACGCCCTGGATGAAGCGCAGCACCGTGAGCAGAACGGCGCCCCAGATGCCGATCGAGGCATAGGTCGGAACGAAGGCCACGGCGAAGGTGGCGACTCCCATGAGCAGCAGCGTGACGATCAGCGTGGCTTTGCGGCCGACGCGATCGCCATAGTGGCCGAAAATGGCCGCGCCGACTGGCCGTGCGACGAAGCCCACGGCATAGATCAGAAAGGCCTGCAGGGTGCCGACTAGCGGGTCGGATTCAGGAAAGTACAGCTTCGCGAAGATAAGCCCGGTGACAATGCTGTAGAGGAAAAAGTCGTACCATTCGATCGTCGTGCCGATGGTGCTGGCAATTACGGCGCGGCGCAACTGGCGTTGGGCGTCTTCGTCCGAAAGGAGCGTGGCTCCCGGTTGATCGGCATTCATTTCGCACCCCCAAGGCAAGGGCGATATGGCCAATGCAAAACGCATGGCCAGGGTCCCGGTGGTGCGCAAAAAACGTGCCCCGATCGGCCGGGATGTTGGCTTCGCCGGATCGGGTGGAAATGATACGTCCCTCGGTATCGCTCCATCCTGATCGGCACGGGTTGAGACGTCGTGATACAGCTCGATGATATGTCACGTTGTGATGCAGTGTGCGCTTTTGAACGAAATCGCCATGCGGCAGTGCATCACGGAAGACGGAGGCGCGATGACTCCACCGCTATCCTCGCAGGCCCTCAGCCCTTCTGAGTATATTGCGCGGCATCTGCAGAATTTCGCCTCGAACACGCCGGCTTCGGCGAGTGTCGATCAGCACGCGCAATTGACGGTATGGAATGAGCACGTTTTCGTCGTCGCCGGCATTTTGTTCGTCGTGCTCGCGTGCATCGGCGCGCGCCGGGACAAGTGGGCGCTGTTTACGCTGAATCCCGGGGTGTCGTTCGGCCGGCGTCTTTATCTCTGGTGGTCCTGCGCCTGGCGTCAGTGGCTCGCGAGCGCGCTGCTCTTCGTGGTGGCCTTCTCCGTGTTGCGCTTATCGCTCGGAAAGATCGCGACGCCGCTCATGGCGTTCGCCGCGAACCGGGTGCCGCACGACCTCGCGCAATCTTCGCCGGCCATTTCGCTTGCGATTGCCGGCATGCCCTTCATCGTGCCCATGCTCGCGTATTTGCTGCTCAGCCTGCCGCTCGTGGGGTACATGGTGCGGCGCGGACTGGCCGCGCACGCCATGCCCGCACCCAGGCGTTTCGGCTTCTGGCGCGCCACGCTGCTCGGCTTGATCACGTATGCGTGGACCTTGCCGGCCAGCCTCGCCATTACCAATGTAGGGGTCTCCTCTGCGCAGCCACTTGCAAACGCACTGCGCGCGATACTGCTTGTGGCATGGGGCATGTATATCGTGCTGCCGCGCCAGGTGCGCAGCGTCGCGCGCCTGGCCGCCCCTCGGTAGCGGGGACTTCAGGCCGCCAGGTCGACGACCGCCTTCAGCGGTATCAGCCGCCATTCGCCGGCGGTCGCGAAAGCGATGATCTGCGAGAACGTGGCGGGCGCGTTGCTGAAGATCTCGGCTTCGAGCGCGGGCGCGCTACCGGTGCGATGGATGATCGAATCCGGGTCCTCGTCCAGCAGCCCGTAAAACACCTCGACGACGATGCGGCCCCCCACTGGGCCAAGGCGCGTCAATGCGCCGACGCCGAGCTTGCCGTCCTGCGTGCCGAGCATGTCGTCTTCACTGAACGTCTCGCCGACGGGCGCGAGTTCGAGCACCGGCCGTTGCGCTTCAGCGAGGATATAAAACCATAGCGGCGTATCGTCCTTGAACGTGTCGCCAAGCGCCGGGCTCTCGCCATCCGCATTCAGCGAGGCAATGCGATCGAAGCGGAAGGTCTTCGACGGATCGCTCGAAACCTGGGTGCGCACCACGAGTTCGTCGGGACCGAGCGGCGTCACGCCGAGCGCGCTCGCCACCGTTTCACCGCTTGGCAGGCCATAGACGTTGCCGCGCAACAGGTTGAGCATGGCCAGCGAACGAAAGCCCTTCGCCGATGCGAGATTGTTTGCCGCGTCGGGAATCGGCACATCGGACACGCTGTGCGGAAGTTTCGAAAGCGGATCGACGATCGATGGATCGAGCTTGTACGCGTATTGCAGACGCTTGACGTCGTTCGAGGCATTGTCGGCAACGCCGGTGGCGGCCTTGTTCGCGCCATCGAGTCCGGGCCCGCCTTTCTCGCCCGGCAACGGATGCTCGCGCGGGAAGAAGCGCTGCCAGTCGTCGATCACGTGTGTTTCGGGCAGCCGGTCGAAACCGACGAGGCTGTCCTTGTTGGCATTCGTGCCGTCGAATATCGGTGCACTGAAGTTGTCGTTCAGCACATAGCCGTTGCGCACGCCCGAGTGGCCATACCGGTACGCGGCCCCGGTGAATTCGCGCGGCAGGTTGCGTCTCGCCGGGCCCGGACCATAAAGCTTGTAGGCATGCGCGCGGTCCTGCTCGTGCGCGGTCACGAATGCATCGACGACGGACGAATCGACGATCCGATGCAGGAAATCTTCGACCAGCACGCGCTGATACGCCCAGCGCACCTGTGCGCGCGCCGCTTCGAACAGATCGCTTCCGCGCAGCGTGACGTCGGCTTTCGCGAGCCGCGCGACCACGCGGTTATGAAAACGCAGGAACAGCATCTGGATCTGGCAGACGATCGAATTCTCGTCGTTGCGCTTGTCGCCGATAATCGCGCGAGCGTTATAGGCATTCCCGGTTCGCGGCAGATCGTCGTGACCTTCGATCAGCGAGGCGCCCTGATAAATCCCTTTGTGCGGGTGGTTTTCGTCCGCATACATGTAGGGCGCGTCGTCGGGTCCTGGGCCGTACACGTTATCGAGGTCGAAGCGCGGCGTGCGCAGGTTCGTGGGCAACTGCCCGGTCTTGCGCGCCTGGATCAAGGTTAGCTGCGACGTGGTATCGAGCGTCAGGTCGTGATCGATGAACTGGCCGAAATACGTGTAGCCGGCCGGTACATAAAGGTTCTCCTCCGGGTCGGGATCGTTCGATACGGTGTCCGCTGCTGACTGCATGCCTCGCGCGAGTACGGCGAGGTGCGCAGGGTCATAGTGATTGAAGCGCGGCGGGAAAATCGAAGTCAACTCTTCGTTCAGGCCGCTCATTCCCGCATGGGCTTCGACGAGGTTGCGCGGTGTACCTTGGGGATTCATCATCGTTCTCCTAAGTAATTCATCGCAGAAAAGACACTCCGCAGGCGAGCTGGCGAAGGCCGTTCGACTTCAGGCTGAGTGGATTATTTTGAGGTGATGGCGGCGACGATCGCCGCAAACGGAGAGGGCGGATTGACAGGAAGCAGGATTAATTTTTCTGAAAGCTTTGAATGTGCGCTAACCCACGCTTGGGCGGCGCTTCGATTTGCGAACGTTCGACAACGCAGGCAGGCAATCGCGAATCGCGCCCAGGCGGCCCGGTTGATGGTTACGTGACGGTATTCGGGTGCTGCGCGCCGAACTGCAGCGCCGCGAGTTGCGCATAAAGCGGCGAACTCTGCAGCAGGTCCGCATGCCGGCCTTGCGCCACGATGCGGCCCTGCTCCATGACGATGATGCGGTCGGCCTGCTGCACGGTGGCGAGGCGATGCGCGATGACGAGCGTCGTGCGGTTCTGGGCAGCGTTGTCCAGCGCGGTTTGCACAAGGCGTTCGCTCGCGGCGTCGAGGGCGCTGGTGGCCTCGTCGAGCAGCAGAATGGGCGGGTTCTTGAGGATCGCGCGCGCAATGGCAATGCGCTGACGCTGACCGCCTGAAAGGCGCACGCCGCGCTCGCCGAGGAACGTGTCGTAGCCTTGCGGCAGTTCCTCGATAAAGCCGGCTGCCGCCGCCATGGAGGCGGCGCGCTGCACGGCTTCGAGCGTCGCGTCGGGCGAGCCGTAGCGAATGTTGTCGAGCACGCTGCCCGAGAAGATCACCGACTCCTGCAGCACGACGCCGATCGCCTGGCGCAGCGCCGCGAGCGACACCTGTTGCGTCGGCACACCGTTGATGCTGAGGCTGCCCGATTGCGGGTCGTAAAAGCGCAGCAGCAATTGAAAGAGCGTGGTCTTGCCCGCGCCCGACGGACCGACCAGGGCGACATGTTCGCCCGGGCGCACGTCGAGCGAGAAGGCGTCGAGCGCGGCAATGCCAGGGCGCGAAGGGTAGGAGAAGCCAACGTTGTCGAAGCGGATGCCCGCGCCATGAGCGGGCAGCGGTACGGTTGCCGCCGCCTGCGCCACCGGCGAGCGCGCGGCGAGCAGTTGCAGCAGCCGTTCGGTGGCGCCCGCGGCCCGTTGCAGATCGCCCCACACTTCGGCAACGGCGCCCACGGCGCCGGCCGTGAACACCGCGTAGAGAATGAACTGGGAGAGCTGGCCGGCGCTCATCTGCCCGGCCAGTACCGCCTGCGCACCGAGCCAGAGCACGAACACGACGGCGGCGAACACGAACACGATCACCACGGCCGTCAATCCGGCACGCGCCCGAATGCGTGTGAGCGCCGTTTCGAAGGCCGCTTCCACGGCGCCCCCAAAGCGCTTTGCCTCGAACGACTCCTGGGCATACGACTGCACCGTGGGCATGGCGTTGAGCACTTCGCCAGCCAGGGCGCTTGCGCTCGCCACCTTGTCCTGGCTCGCGCGCGAAAGCCGCCGCACGCGCCGCCCGAAGATGACGATAGGTGCGACCACAACGACCAGTGTCGCGATGATGTAGCCGGACAGCACCGGGCTCGTCGCGACGAGCATGGCCACGCCGCCGACCGTGAGGAGCACGTTGCGCAGGCCCAGCGAGAGGCTGGTGCCCACCACCGTCTGGATCAGGGTCGTGTCGGTGGTGAGGCGCGAGAGCACTTCGCCCGTCTGCGTGGTCTCGAAGAACTGCGGGCTCATGCGTATCACGTGGTCGTACACGGCGCGCCGCATGTCGGCCGTCACCCGCTCGCCGAGCCACGAGACCCAGTAGAAGCGCAGCGCCGTCGCCGCGGCGAGAATCAGCGAAACCACGAAGAGCGCGATGAAATAGCGGTCGATATGCGTGCGATCGCCGCTCGCGAAGCCACGGTCGATCAGGTACTTGAATGCCACCGGCAGCGCGAGCGTCGCGCCCGCCGAGGTCAGGAGCGCGAGGAAAGCAAGCGCCCAGCGTCCCGCATAGGGGCGCAGGAAGGGCAAAAGGGCGAAGAGGGGCGCGACGCGGGAAGGGCGGCGGGCGGCGACATCTGGCATGGAGCTTCCTGGCGGATCGACAATGAAGGGATTGTGCCAGCCCGAGGCGGGGCGAGGCTGGCACGGGTTTATTGCGCGGGCGGCGTGGCGCCATTGCGCAGTTGCTCGCGCTCTTCCGGCGTCATGTGCTGCCATTGTTGCCACTGGTGCCAGTGCATGCGTCGGCGGCAGCCGCCATGCCCGCGGAAACCGCCGAACAGGATCCGGCACAGCACCAGCAGTCCGATTGCGCGCGGATAGTCGATGGCATGCGCATTGGCGACGATCGCCGGTGCGATCCAGTTCCACAGGCCCATGACGATTGCGCCCAGCAGTGCGATGACCGCCACCATCAGCAGCGCCTTGGCGAATATTTTGCGGCGAAACTTCATTCCATTCTCCTTCGGTTCAAATCTCGAGGTCGTCCCATGACGCGCGCAAACGTTCGCGCAGATGCAGCACCGCATAACGTTTGCGCGCGAGCAGCGTGTTCACGCCCACCCCGCTCGCGGCGGCCAGCTCCTTGAAACTGCGCCCGTCCAGTTCGTGCGCGATGAACACCTCACGCTGACTGGCGGGCAATTCGTCGAGCGCGGCGCGCAGTGCGTCGAGCATCGCTGCGCGTTCGTAAGCGGCCTCAGGGCCGGCGTCGGGCGAGGGCAGCGCGAGGTCGAGGCGATACTCGCTTTCGCCCTCTTGCGGCTCGACGAGCGGCACTTCCTTGCGTTTGCGAAACCGGTCGACGATGCGATTTCGCGCCACGCGAAAGAGCCACGCACCAACCTGCTCGATGGGTTCCGGCAGCCGCCACGCCTGAACCAGTTCCTCGAACACGTCCTGGAGAATGTCGTCGGCTTCGTCCTGGTCAACTACGCGGCGGCGGATGAAGTTGCGCAGCCTCGAGCGCTCGCGGGCGACGGTCTCGGCGATTTCGCGGTCCTGCGTACTCGGCGGGCTGGGGGTGGGCGGCGGTTCCATACCCGTGTAGACGATCCGGAAATAGAAATATTGTGGCGCGTAATCGCGGGTTTTATGTGGCATGGATATTTCGTTAAACAAGACCCGAGATAGCCGCATATTTATTGACATCTGTCACTATATTTCGGTCACAATGCGGCATCGAACAAAACCAACAAATTCACACGCTATCGGTCATGCACCTTCACGAGCCTGGCAGCGGTACTGCGTCTAAAACGCTGGAACTGCTCGCGGACCCCGGGCAGTTGCCCCTCGAAACGCCGCTGCCATTGGCGGTGTTTCACCATGACGGAACGATGCTGCTGCCGCAAGGCGGGACGCTGAACGGCGAGCAGCGCGACTTCCTCTTCGCGCACTTCCAGCCTTATCGCAACACGGCAGACGAGGCGAGTCTAGCGAGCACGCAAGACAGCCTGGCCGACCGTGGCGAGCGTGGCAAAGGGCCGTTGACGCTGGACGACATGAATCTCGCCATTGGCGCGCTGCTAGGCATACGCAGCCAGGCGGGCATGGGGCGCGAGATGCTGCCGTGCCGGCTGATCGGTTTCCGGCCCGGCGGCGCGATGTTCGTCACGCCGCCCGCCGCGGCCAAACCCGCGTGGGAGCCGTTTCAGGGCGAACAGGTCGAGATCGTTGCGATCGCAACACAAGCCGTGTTCTGGCTCGTCTGCACCGTCGAGGCGGTCTGCACGCATCCGTTCCGCTATCTCGTGCTCTCCGAACCGGGCACGATACGCCGGCTGCGCGAACGCCGGGCCGTGCGCGTGCGCACGCAACTCGCGGTGCGCTATGGCGTGGACCTGACGGGCTCGGAACTGGACCGGCTCGGCATTGGCTGCGATATCAGCGTGCTGGGGATGTCGCTCGCCGCCGGGCGCAAGATCGGCGAGGTCGGCGAGCGCATATGCGTGGTGTTTCCGATCGAAGCGGGGAACGTCGGGGCGACGTTCCAGGCCGTCGCCGTGATTCGCAATCTGCGCGCCGATAACCCGCAGGCAGGGCTCACCCTGCACGGACTCGAATTCGACACGCTCTCTCCCGAGAGCCAGGTCGCCCTCAAGACGTTCGTGTTCGATCGGCAGGACGCCGTGTCTTACTGGGCCGGCATGCCGACCTGAACCGGGCGCGCTCAATGCAATGACCGGTTGTTCGAACTCGAAGGCATGGGTGTGAACGTGCAATTCGGGTCCTTGTGCGCCGCGTCTTTGCAGCAGTCCAGCAAGGCCTTGACCGACGCGAGATTTGCCTTGTCCCATTGTTCATTGCTCATGGCGTTGTCGGTCGGCATCCAGTGGTCCCATGGATAGCTGTTGGCGAGCCGGTCGTTGCCAGGCGCTTTCTGATTGCCCACAGAGAGTCCGAGAAAGGCGGTGCAGCTCTGCTCGCTGCCGATGCGGTGACAGCCAATGCAGGTGTTGCCCGGTGTGCTCATCGTCATGAGGTGATACGACGAGAAGGCCTGCCCGATGCTCGAATACTTACCCCATGGGTCGGTGGGCACCTTGTCCCACACTTGCCCGATATACGGGCTGAAGATGAAGGGGCCTGCGTCGTGGCATTGGAGGCAGGTGGGCTTTTCGGAGGCGACCACTGCGGGTGTCGCCCAGAATTCGACTGCGGAGGTGTGTCCTGCAGGTGGCTTTCTCTCGTTCGGCGGCGGCACGCGGGTCGCCACGAATCCACCACTCGCGGACACGCTGGCTTGCGATTTCGGTTGTGGCTTCGCCTCGAACCAGCAGGTCTTGCCGTTGCCTGAGTGATGCATCACGACGACTACGCCGTCATAGTGCGGGTCGTTATCGGGGCGCAGCGCGTCGCGCCGGCAATACGCGGAAATTTGCGTGTTGCCGCGCGATAGATTCAGGATCTTCGAAAACGGAATGCATTGACCTTTTGCTTCCGAAGTTGGACTCAGCAATGAAGGCTTGTCGCATCGCGTCGGGGACTCGTTTGGCCCGGGCGGCTTTCCATCGATCGTAATGGGAATCTCCGTTCCGTCATTGCAGTTGAACGGCGGGATTTCGCCAATTTCCTTCACGCACTGATCGGCGTATTCGAGCAAGGTCTGCTCATGCGTAAAAGCGGCAAGCGGCACGGCGAAGAGGAAGCACAGAGCGAACAGGCGGACGCGGACAGACATGGTCATCCTCCGCTTTTCATCTGCATTTGCGCGACTTTGCGAATCGCCTCGCGATACTTCACGTAGCCTGTGCATCGGCACAGGTTTCCGCCCACCCAGGTGTCGATTTCCGTTTCTAGCTGGTCTCCGCTGATGCGGTACGCCTTCACATGTTCGAGCATGGCGGTCGCGGCCATCAGAAAGCCGGGCGTGCAGTAGCCGCACTGAAACGCGAAAGATTCGAGGAAAGTCTGCTGCAGCGGCGAAAGCCTGTCGCCGTCCGCGAGGCTCTCCACGGTAAAGATATATTGATTCGCGACAGCGCTTACTGGTGTGACGCACGCCAGAGTCTTCTCCATCAGCGTGTCCTGGCTGCTGCGCAGGCCCACGGTGCACGCACGGCACGCGCCAATGCCGCAGCACACCTTGGTCCCTGTCAGGTCCAGGCGTTCGTGAAGGAATTCGGCGAGGCTCATATCGGTATCGGCGGCCGGTACCGTCACGGCGCGTCCGTTCACGTGAATCTTGACGTCGGCTTCGCTCACTGCAGGGCCTCGCGTATCTTGTCGGGCGTGACGGGGGTTTCCCTGAAGCGATGCCCGGTTGCCATGGCCAGCGCATTCAGCAGTGCCGGCGCAATGGGGCACATCACGGCCTCGCCGATGCCGCGCGCGCTGTGATGGTCCCCTTCCGGCGGCGGCAGCGCGATCAGTTCCTGCCGCGGGACGTCGGTCATGCGCGTGATGAGGTAGCGGTCGAGATTCCACGTGCCGTCGCCGGGGCCGTGATTGCCCAGCGGACACGCTTCGCTCAGCACATTGCTCATCGCCATGGCCACCGCGCCTTGCGACTGGCCTTGCACGATTTCAGGACAGATCAGGCGGCCGGCGCTGAGTGTCGTGACGACCTCTTCGACCTTTACGTGGCCGCTTTCGGGGTTCACGGACACCGCGACGAGCGCTGCCGAAGGCGCATAGTTCGTGCGCCCGAAATTGAACGTATCGTGTGGCGGCAGCAACTTGCCGTGAGGCAAGCCCTTGAGATGGTGCGTATCGGGGCCAACGGCTATGAAGTCGCAGTCCATCTCGACGGCGCCCGAGGCGAACGTGTACCGGCTTCTCCAGAATCCGCCGGCATAGGTCACATGGGCGGCGGCCACGGTAGGCAACTGCTGGCGGTTGATCTCGTCGAGCAACGCGGGCCAGCTGATTGCCGGGTGACCGGCCGCGGTCAGCTTGCCATTTGTCCACGTGAGGTCATGCCGCTCGATGTGCGGGTTGTTCCATATTGCGCGTGCGGCAGGCAGCACGCTTTGCAGCATCAACACCATCGCGGCGCGATCTACGGCCTGAAAGTGATGGAACGCACCGAGGCAGGCGCTCGAAGAACCGAAGGGGGCCGAGATCGCTTTGCTTCCGGTAGCATCCAGGATGCCCAGCTTTGTGTAATCGAAACCCGGTATCTGAAACGCCTCGACTTCGTTCATGGTGATTTTCTGCGCGTTCTGCCCAAGGCACGCCGCAGGAGCCAGGGCCAACGTCGTCGCCGCGCCATTGCCCATGTCCGTGTAATGCGTGAGCACATGCAGGCCCGCGTTCGGCTGAATCTGCACCATCGCGAATACGGCGTCTTTGCCGGTACCGTAGGCCTGGTTCGACATGGCGAGCCCAACGCCATACCGTAACCCGAGCGCGTGGCGTTGCGCGCGCACGCTTTCCCTGTTGCGCCATAACTCGTGGGCCTCAAGCTGGTTCAGCAGCTCGGCGAGTTGCAGATGGAACAGAATGGGTGCGCCAGTGAGCGTTTTGCCGTGCTGCTTGCGGAGCAGGTTAGTGCGTCGGATGTCGAATGGACTTTTGTGCAGCGCCTGGGCGGCCTCGTCCATGAGCGTTTCGATGGCGAGGTAAGCCTGAGGACCGCCGAAGCCGCGCTGCGAGCCGCCGAACAACGCGGGCGTATAACTCACGGAGCTTTGCGCAATGGCGCGCGGAATGTCGTAGCAACTCATGGCGCTCATGGCGGCAAGGTCGCCAACGGGGCCTGTGAGATTTTCCTTGGCGCCGCCATTGAAGCTGAAGGAACTGACGAGCGCCTGGAGCTTGCCGCTCTCGTCGAGCCAGATGGACTCCGTGAAATCCGTCTCCGCGCGTTTCAATCCGACCTGGAATTGTTCATAGCGCGATTGCTGCCAGCGCAACGCCCCCTTCGCGAAGGGCGCGGCGAGCGCGAGATAAACGGGAAAATACGATTCGTCGCGGCCGCCGAATCCGCCGCCTGGGTAGCAACTGATCACGTGAACGTGCTTGACGTTGATATTGCTGTCCTTGAACAACTTACATGCGGATATGCAGTCGCCGCGCGGTGATTGTGTGCCGAGCACCAGGTTCAGACAACCGGAATCCGCCTGAAACCACGCGAGTCCCGACTCCGGTTCCATGAAGACGGGATCGATTGCGGGCGTTCTGAAGGCGCCATCGAACTGGTGCCAGGCCTTGCTGTCGACCCTGGCGCTGGCCAGATCGTAAATTTCTTTACTTGCGCTGTCGCGTGCCTTGGTGAACTTCTCAAAGGGGAGGCTGCTACGCTGGAGGTTCGAAAACGACCTCGCGTCGTCGCGCACATAAACCTTGGACGCGGACGGATACAAAGTGGTGATGGCGCTTTCCGGTACCGTTGCGCCGTAACGGATCACGGACTCGTTGAAATCGAGCAGTTTCTTTGCGCGGCGATACGTATCGAAGTCTTCGAAGATCAACAAGGCGACGGGCTGGCCGTAGCAATTGGCAGGTTTGCCCTTCTGCGCGAAAAGATAGATATCCTGGCTAGCGACCGGATCCTTTTCGGCCGCGAGATAGATGCGATTGTCATTCAACGTCTGGTTGGATACCACGGCGATCGGGCGAAGATTGCGCGGCAATACGCTCAGATCGAAGCCTTCGAAATTCTTGTCGACGCAATTGCATCTCAGCGCATATAGCCAGTTTTCTTCTTTCGGCCAGCCTTCGAAGTCGCGCGCCTTGTAATCACGCGCGTAGATCTTCGCACCCGTGACCTTGCTCACGCCCTCGATGCGCCAGCGCGCCTTGCCGGGCTCCGGCGCCCAGTCGGGTGTGCCGTTCGGCGGCGGTAGTGCGGAGTGGGCGCGCGTCGCGCCTGGTACGGTTGGGCTGGCGGCCGTGAACGCGGTGATGGAACTGACTGACATCGTGACCGCGCCGCTCCCCATGGCCTTGAGGAATGTCCGGCGAGTGATCGGAACATCGCAAGCCATGTGCGTCTCCAGGCGAGACCCGCAGCGCGATCCGCATTATTTCATGTCGCGCGCTACGCGAAATCCATTGGCTTCGTAGCGAACGCTGCTGTCGTATTTGAAGCGCGTGGCGGCGAGCATATAGCCCGCGCCGTCACGCCACGATCCGCCGCGAATCACGCGCGTCTGGCAGTTGGGCTCGTCCCACGAGTGGCCATCGTTCGGCGCGTTCTTGTACGAGTTGTGCCAGCAGTCGCTGACCCATTCCCAAACGCCGCCGGCCATGTCGTAGAAGCCAAACGCATTGGCCGGGAACGACCCGACGTCGTCGGGCGCCTCGACGTGCCACGGCGGGCCACAGTCCTTGCAGTTCGCCGTGCCCTTGCGCATGTCGTTGCCCCACCAGTAGCGCGTTTCGGTGCCGGCGCGCGCGGCATATTCCCATTCCGCTTCCGTCGGCAGGCGGTAGGGCTTGCCGCTGATCTTCGAAAGCCATTTCACGTACTGCTGCGCGTCGTCCCAGCTCAGGTCGCGCACGGGGGCGTTCGGCGAGGCGTTGTTCTCGTTCGACAGGCGCGGGCAGGCGCTCGCGGCAACGCACGCGTTCCACTGCGCCACCGTCACCGCATACTTCGCGAGCGCGTAACTATGGCTGATCGTCACGTGGTGCGCGGGCCGCTCCGAGGCGTCGTCGGTGTCGATGCCCATGGTGAAGTTGCCGGGCGTCACCGCGACCAGCACCGGGCAAGCTGGGCAGTCCTGAATGTCGTGTGGACCCGGCTTCGAAATGGCCGGATTGCCCTTGGCAGCAACTGCCGCCGCAGCTGCAGCCGTTGCCGCGTTCGTCGCGGCGCCCGGCGGTGCGGAGGCGGGCGCTGCCGTGGTCTGCGCGGGTGGGGGCGGCGGTGTCTTTGCCTGAGGCGCTGGCGCGGGTGCCGGGGTGGGAGCGGCGGCCGCGGGGGTGTTAGCCGGGTGCGGGGTGGAAGCAGCGGGCGTGGCGGAGGCTGCAGCGGGTTTCGATGCCTCCGCACGCAAACGCGTCAGGCGGGCCTGCGCGAGCGGCGCGAAGCGTCCGTTCGGATAGGCCTTCAGATACGCCTCATAGTCGCTCGCGTATTGACTGTCCTTGATCGAATTCCAGAACGTGATTTCGTATTCCTGGGAGGTGTCTTTCGGCATCAGGCCAACGCGCACGATCGCGACGCCATAGCGTTGCCGCGCTGCGCCGGCCGCGGTGAGGCGCTCATGTCCGGCGTGGGCGCTTGCGTACCGGCCAGGAGCTTGCGGCTCGAGACGCGGCTGCTCGCGTGCCGGAGCCGAACGGTCATGCGCTGCCGGCGCGGCCGAACGTAGCGTCGAAGTCAGGCCTAGCGAGATCAAGAGGCACACAGGCAACACTAGCCGCCACATGTTCGTTCTCCCTATCAGGTGCCAACCCGGGTGCATACCCAGGCGTCATCGCCTTTCAATGCCGACGGTGCGCTACCCCGCTGCAGTCGCCAGCCGCGCTCGCATGAAACGCGGGCCGCCGCCGGCACAGGCACTGCCTGCGCACAACTACAAAATAGCACGCACGCCGCGCGATGCAGTAACTCGGTGGCACCGGCACGCGCGGCGCCGATTTATCTCCGTCCGCTTGAATCCGTCCTAAGCTGTAGAACACGCACCGAACTCCAAAGCGGCGCGCCGTCTGCCGAACAAGGAGCACGAAGATGCAACGAAGAGCAACCCTGTTGGCCCTGGCAGCGGCCGTTCTGATGCCGCGCCTCGCGTTTGCCGAGCGCACCCCGTCGCCGCCCGGCGCGGAGGTCTACATCATCTGGCCGCCCGACGGCGCGACGATTCCCACCGGCAAGTTCTGGGTGCGCATGGGCCTGCGCAACATGGGCGTTTGCCCCAAGGGGATCAACAAGGCGAACACGGGCCATCATCACTTGCTCATCGACACGGACCTGCCGCCGCTCGATCAGCCGATCCCGTCGGATCGCAATCATTTGCATTTCGGCGCGGGCGAAACGGAAGCCCGGGTCGAGCTTGCGCCGGGCAAGCACACGCTGCAGTTGCTGATGGGCGACTACAATCACGTGCCGCACGATCCTCCGGTCTACTCGAAGAAGATCACGGTCACGGTCAAGTAGCGAAGGACATCCGGCTTTGGCCGCAGCGCAAAAGAAGCGGGAGTGCACGCCATGAACAGGTTCCTCGTTTTTGCTGCCAGCCTCGTGCTGCTCGCGGGCGGTGCGGCGCAAGCAGGCACGACGCCGGTCGACCCGAACGCGCACGTTTATATCGGCTGGCCCAACGACGGCCAGGTCATGCCGGCCGGGCGGCCATTTCGCGTCTGGTTCGGCCTGCGCAACATGGGCGTGGCGCCCGCGGAAGTCGAGTTTCCCAATACGGGCCACCACCACCTGCTCGTCGATACGGACTTGCCGCCGATGGATCAGCCCATTCCATCCGATCGCAATCACCTTCACTTCGGCGCCGGCCAGACCGAAACGATGCTGCAGTTGCCGCCGGGCAAACATACGCTGCAGCTGCTGATGGGCGACGCCCACCACGTGCCGCACAACCCGCCGGTGTACTCGAAGAAGATCACCATTTACGTTAAGTGATCCATACGAATCGATCGCGAATGTTGCGGGATGATTCGAACGTTTGCGACGCTTTCACTTTCCCCCAGCAAACAGTGTTCGTAGCGCGCCAACATAAGCCGATCGACGCGTTGGCGCGCGCCCATCACCACGCACGACGCGCACGCGCCACGCGCCGCGCGTGAGACTCCGGGAATTCCAGAACAGTCCTTATGCGACGGGCGATGCGCGCCGTGCGCACGCGCACTCGTGCATCTGGCACGCCTCATGCCTTGTTGGACCCGAGCCCGCAACCATGCAGCTCACAATCCCAACAGTGTTGCATCCATTCCTGGAGAACTGCCATGAGCAAGCTGATGATCGCCGACCTGAGCGTCGCGCAAGAACTCGACCGCCGTGAAATGAGCGCCGTGCGCGGCGGCCTGGGCCTGTGGCCCGTCTGCTACCCGACGATGCCGAGCGTGAAGGTCGACTCCACCAACTTCTCCGCATCGCAGTTGATCGGCCAGACGAACACCATCCTGTCCAACACGGGCAACGACGTGGCGTTCGTGAACAACCTCCACGCTTCGACCAACCCCGTGCAAACGGCTCACAACACGATCAACTTCTGATCGTGCTGCCAGCCGTGGAGGCTTACCCGCCTCCACGGCGCCGCCCTCCACCGCATCCGCTGCACACCGCTTCTTCGTCGCGTCCTTCGCCGCCTTTCCCTTAAGGAGTCGATCGTGAACACACTGCTCTCGCCGTCCGCCGCGCACGTATGTCGCGGCGCGTCGCGCTGGCTGACCCGCGTCGTCGGAGCGGCCGGGTTGTGTGCCGTGGCGCTGTGCGGCTGCACGGATCTGGGCACGCCTGCGTATCGGCGCCCGGACATGCCTGAGAAGGACGCCTGGGCGCATACGAGCCGCACGTTTTCCGCGGCCGATACGGTCAATCCGCAGTGGTGGACAGAGTTCGACGATCCCTACCTGAATACACTCATCCAAAAGGCGATTGCGGGCAATATCGATATCCGGGTGCTGGCGGCGCGCATTGGCGTAGCCGGCGCGCAGATCGGGGAAGTGCAGGCCGGTGCACTTCCCACGGTCGACGCGGGCGCGGGTATCGACTATGAGAAGAGCACGGGGCTAGCGCTCTCGAAGACTTATAACGTCGCCACTCAGGTCAACTGGGACATCGATATCTGGGGCAAAGTCGAAAAAAGCGTGCAGGCTCAAAAGGCCGAGTATCACGCTAGCGAAGCGGATTGGCGCTCAGGCTATTTGACGCTCGTTACGAAAGTGGCGAGCACTTATTTCCAGATCCTCCAGTTCGACGATCAGATCCGCGACGAGGAAGACACGCTCAGGCGGAACAAGCAGATTCTCACCATCTACCAGCAGATGTACGCAAACGGTGTCGCGCCCAAGACCGAGGTGCTGCGCCAGAGCGCGGAAGTCAATGGCGTCACGAACGAACTGCTCGAACTGCACCGCGAGCGCGATACCGCCGAAAACGCGCTTTCCACGCTGGTCGGCGTGCCCGCCGGCGAGTTCAAGATGCCGTCGGGCCAGTTGCGCGAGCGCGTGAAGTTGCCGGATGTGCCCATGGGCCTGCCCGCGCAGCTGCTGGGGCGCCGTCCCGATGTGGTGGCCGCGCAGTACCGCATTCTCGAATCATATGACGAAGTCGGTTCCGCGCGGCTCGCGCAATTGCCGACTCTCAGTCTTACGGGCCGCGCCGGTACGGCCGCGTTCTCGCTCTCCGATCTATTCAAGGTGTTCACGCTGAGCTTCATGCCGAGCATCGACTTCCCGATGTTCGACCCCAGCGTGCATGCCCACATCAAGACGACCGAGGCCCAGAGCAAGGTCGCCGAAGAGCAGTATCGCCAGGTGGTGTTCACGGCGTTCGAAGAAGTCGAGAACGCGCTCGTGAACCTCGACGCGCATAAGAAGCAGCGCATCGAACTGCTGCAGCAGAACGAGCGGCTGCGCACCGTCGCGGCGCAGGTCGAGGCGCAGTTGAAGGAAGGGCTGGTGTCGCAGCTCGAAGTATTGGAGTCCGAACGTTCGCTCGCAAACGCAGAACAGTCGCTTTTGTCCAACCATGAACTGATCCTGAGCGACACCGTCACCCTCTACAAGGCAATCGGCGGCGGCTGGCCCGACGTCGATGTCGCCAGCGTGGCCTCGAATTCCGCTGTGTCGGCAGCGCCCGTCAAGTGAGCGCGCTGGTCGCAGCGGGCCGCGTCAGTTGTTTGACTCCAGCCAACAGTCGCCTACACTTTTCTCACACCCCGATCGCCATGTGCAAGGCGCGCGGCTCCACACGGAGAGTCAGTGCGCACGCGGCGCCTGCGCCACGCGCGTCCCGGCTCACAACTGCTGATCGCTGGCGGAATCATGGTGCCTGACGCCGCTTCCATTGCCGAGAGCCAGACATCGCTCGACCGAACGTTCGATATCGTGCTGCGGCCGATATCGCATGCAGAGCTGGGCGAGATCCGCATCGACAAGGATCTTTTCGCAGTCGGGCGGACCCAGCCGCCTTTTGCCGAGGCGAAGCCCGAGGTAGTCGTCGATGTCTCGCGCCGTCATGCGCGCATCTTCCGCGAGGGCGCGGCGGCCTACGTGGCCGACCTGGGCAGCAAGAACGGCACGGCGGTCAATGGCATCGAAGTCACCCAGAAGCCTCACGTTCTCAAAGACGGCGACGAACTCAGCTTTGCCGGCGCGCTCGCGTTTCGCGTGAGCTTCGCGCCGCGTACGGTGCGGGCGACCGCGCGGGCGACCGTGGTGACGCTCACGCCGGTGCGCGCCGATCTGGGTTTGCAGCAGATCGTCGTGACGAGCTTTCCGTTCCTCGTCAGCAAGGCCGACGAGACCTTTTCGCAGTATCACGACGCGTATCCGCACCAGGTGAACTATTTGTCGCGCCGTCATGCGCACATCTACGCCGAAGACGATGCGATGTACGTCGAAGATCTGGGCAGCACCAACGGCACGTTCCTTGACGGACAGCGACTCGACGATCATGCGGTCAAGCTCGAAGACGGCCAGCGGATCGCCTTTGGCGGCGAGCACTTCGTCTACCGGGTTGGCCTCGAAAGCACGAGTGGAAGCGATGCCACCGTGACGGCGACGCGCGAGCGCCGCGCCGCGGTGCTCGCCGAAGATGCAGACCGCACGACGTTCATTGGCAGCGCGCACTCGTTTCTCGATATTTTCTGCACGCCCCCCGCGCCTGCCCAGGACGACGAAATCAATCCCGATGCGCCGCAACCCGCGCCGGAGCCGGGCCACGACGCGCGACGCCGGCGCGGCAGGATCGAGGTCTTCCTGAGTGAGTTGAGCGAAGCGCTGGGCGGCAGCGGAAAGATCAACATGGGCGCGTTCGCGCGCTGGGGCGGCGGCGCGATTGCCGTGATCGTCGCGCTCGTTGCGCTCACGTATTTCCAGGGTGCGCCGCAGCGCGACATGCAGGCGTTGCTCACAAGCGGACAGTTCGAAAGCGCGGCGCGCATGGCCGATCAATATCTCACGCGCCACCCGAACGACAGCACGTGGCGCGCGATGGGGACGGAAGCGCTCATCAAGGCCGACGTGCCCGACTGGGTCGCCGCGATCAACGCTCGCGCGTTCGACCGTGCGCGTGCCATCGTGGAGGACATGCGTACGCTCGCGCGCCACAACCCGGACGCCGCGTCGCTCGTGGAAAACATCGGCTGGATCGGCGCACTGCAATCGTTCGTGCAGGGACGGGGCGGCCCGCAGGCGCCGATCCGCATCTATCGCGACGAGGCGCCGATCCATGCGCTGACGAGCCGCTGGAACGACGACCCCGGCGAGCATCAGCGTGCATTCGACCGGATTTCGGCCTACGTGCCGGCGTTTGCCGCCGTGTATGCCGATTCGCTCAGCCACCTGCGCAAGCTGCAGAGCGACGACTCGGTGTATGTGGCCGCGCTCGAGCGCATCCAGCAGACAATCGACAGCGCACTCGCGAGCGACCGCTTCGACGCGCTCACCGCGATGCTGAGCGACTATGCGCAGCGTTATCCGCGCCTCGCGGGGCTCGATGCCGTGCGCGCCGACGTCGACCAGTATCAGCAGATCGACAGCGAGGCGCACGCGGGCCATGTGCAGGCCGTGCACGACCGCCTGGCCGCCGCTCACTTCGCCACGCCGCCGTTCGCGGCCCATGCGGGCGCGCTCGAAAAGCTTGCGCTAGCGGGAGGGCATGGTGAATCCGCGCCAGCTCATTGAGCGCCTGCGCAAGGCGCTCGGCATGCATGATGGGCATGCCGCGCCCGAACCGCCGCGGCCGCTCGGCGAGGCGCTGGGCGACCACAGCGAGGAAGGGGTGGCGATCCTCACCGCGCGTCCGTGGCGCCTCATCGAAGCGACGATCATCACGATGGTGGCGCTCGTGGTGTGCGGCCTCCTGTGGTCGTTCGTCGGCCGCGCCGACGTCATCGTGAGCGCGCAGGGGGCGCTTGCCCCGGAGTCCGAGGTGCGCCGCATCTACGCGCCTGTGGATGGGGAACTCGTGGATATCTACATCGCCGAAGGTCAGCCCGTGGAGAAGGACGACGTCATTGGCCGCATCAATGCACGCGGCGCGATCCAGGCGGCGACCAACGCGCTCGACGCGCGCCTGAAACTCGACGACGCCGAGCGCGACTGGAAGGCGTTCCCCGAAAAGAAGGCGCTTATGGAGCGCAAGGCCGAGGCACTCAAGGCGCAGATGGACGTGGAAATGCATCTGCATGAAACGCGCGTGGCGGAAGGCACGAGCAAGCTCCAGCAGGCCGAGAACGCCCAGCTCGACGAAGCGCGCGGCAATATCGACAACGCGCGCCACGTGCGTGACCTCGCGAAGGAAGACCAGGACAAGTACGAGCGGCTGTTCGCGCTGCCCGGCGGCGGCGGGGTCTCGCAAAGCCAGGTCGAGGAAAAGCGCAGCGCGTTCCTGCAGGCCGATAACAACTACCGGATCGCGCAGGCGCGGCTCAGCGAATTGCAGGCGCAAACGAGCCACGACTTCGCTCAGGCGAAGGCGCAGCTCGAAGGCAGTGCCGGGCAGCTCACGTCGCTGCGCATCGAATACGACGCGACGGAGCGCGAAATCGCCAATACCGAGGACAAGTTGCGCCTGCAGGTGCAAACCGCGCGCCTTGCCGCCGACGCCGCGGCGCGCATCCGCTTCGAGAACATCGACAAGGACAACTTCCTGCTCGTGCTCGCGCCGGTCTCGGGCGTGATCACGGACGTGACGACGACGCAGCCCGGCGACAAGATCCAGGCGAACACGCCGCTAGGCGGCATTGCGCCGGCCAACGCGCGCCCGGTCGTGAAGGTGGCGATTGCGGAGCAGGACCGCGCGTTCCTGCATGAAGGCTTGCCCGTGAAGCTGAAGTTCAACGCGTTTCCGTACCAGCGCTATGGCGTGGTGGACGGCACGCTCGAATATATTTCGCCGACCACGAAGCCGCAGGTGCAGACGAAGGAACCGGTTTACGAGGGTCGCGTGCGTCTCGCGCGCGATCATTTTTCGATTGGCGGCGCGACGTATCCGTTGCGCTACGGTATGACGGCAACCGCCGAAATCGTAGTGCGCGAGCGGCGCCTGATCGATTTCGCGCTGGACCCGTTCCGGCAGGTCGCTGGCTGAAGATATTCACCAGTTCAGATTTCGGGAATCGGAAATCAGGGGAACGCAATGACGACAATCGTACGGATCGACGACGAAGCGATCGACACGGAAGATTTCATCCGCGTGCTGAAACTCACGGGGCAGTTCGAGAGCCTGGTCGAGCAGCAGGTGCGCGACCGGCTCACGGTCATCGCCGCGAAGAAAATGGGCGTAAAGGTGGAGCCCGACGAAATCCAGCAACGCGCCGACCAGTTTCGCCGCGTGCGGGGGCTGCACCGCGCGGCGGACATGAATCGCTACCTGGACGTGTTCGGCATCAGCCTCGACGAATTCGAGCACTTCATTACCGACACGCTCTATCAGGAGAAGACCTTCAACCTGATCTGCAACGACGAGGCGGTCGAAAGCTACTTCAAGCTCAATTCGCCGAAATTCGACAGCATCGAAGTGAGCCACATCGTGGTGGACTCGGAAGGCAAGGCGCGCGAGGTCATGTCGATTCTCGAGGACGAGCCGCAGGCGTTCGGCGAAATGGCGCGTGAGCATTCGATCGCCGATACCAGCGAGCGCGGCGGCGTGATCGGCAAGGTATTGCGTGGGTCGTTGAAGACCGACATCGAGGCGAAGGTGTTCAACGCGCAGGTCGGCGACCTGCTCGGCCCGTTTCCCGCGCCGGACGGCTCGTTCTTCGAAATCTTTTGCGTGACGGCAAAGCATCCGGCGTCGCTCGAAGCGGACGTCTCGTCCGAGGTGCGGCGGCTATTGCGCGAAGAATGGCTCGCGGAGCGCGCACAAGAACATATCATCGACGCGCACTGAGCGCGCAGAGTCACGCAGATGGACACCCAGGCGCCCCTACCTGCCAGCGCGCCGTCGCTGGTGGATTTTCTCGCATCGGTCGAACCGCTCTCGCTCTTCTCGCGCGAGGAACTCGACCGTCTTGCCGCGCAGATCGAAACGCACAACTACGCATTTGGCGACACGCTGTGCAAGCGCGGCGAGCCCGCAGCCGGACTCTATGTGATCCGCTCGGGCTCCGTGCGGATCATCGCCGAAGAGCGCGGCAAGGAAATGAGTCTCGGCGTGCGCAAGGAACGCGAAGTATTCGGCGAAATCGCCATGCTGCGCGACTACTGGCACGAAGTGTCGGTGCGCGCTTCCGCGAAAACCGAGGTGCTTTGCATCCCCCGCGCGGCGCTCGAGCCGTTGCTGGCTGCGAATCCGGCCGCGCAGTCGTTCGTGACGAGCTATGTCGCGATCAGCTCCGCGGGCGGCTTCGTCACGCGGCTTTTCGACCTGCGCGGCAAGCTTTCGCGCGCCGAGCTCGAAGAGTATGTGTCGAGCGTGGGCGTCAAGCGCGTGAGCGCGGGCAAGGAGATCATCCATCAGGGTGCCGGCGGTGACATGCGCCTGTATGTCGTGCGGCAGGGCGAGGTCAGTATTGCGCGCGAGGAAGACGGCAGCGTCTATCAGATCGCGACGCTCGGCGCGGGAGAGATCTTCGGCGAACGCGCTTGCCTGCTGCGCCAGAATCAGCCCGCGACCGCCACGGCGCTCACCGATGTACGGCTCCTGGTGATTCCCGAGAAGACTGTGCATTTCATGCTGGAGCGCAACCCGAAGTTGCGCGAGGTGCTGGAAGAGCGCGTGCGCTTCAACGAGCGCGAATTGCAGCGGCAGAAGAAGCTCGCCGAGCGCCGCAGCCGGCCCGTTGCCGTGGACAGCGGGGCGGATGCTGCATTTAGCGAACGCGTGGTCAAGCGCTTCGTGCTCATCGAGCAGGCCGAGGAGATGGATTGCGGCGCAGCGTGCCTCGCCATGATCTGCCGGCATTACGGCATACCCATGACGCTCGGCAAGCTGCGCGACCTCGCGAACGTGACGACGCAGGGCGCGACGCTGGACAGTCTCGCGCGCACCGGCGAGGCACTCGGCTTCACGACGCGCGGCGTGCAGTGCACGTTTGAGGCGCTGCAAGGGTTCGAACTGCCGTTCATCGCGCACTGGGAGGGCTACCACTATATCGTCGTGTACGGCGTGTCGAAGCAGTGGGTGAGGGTGGCCGACCCGGCGCTCGGCTTTCGCAAGCTGAGCGTCGAAGCGTTCGAGCGCGGCTGGAACGGCACGTGCCTGCTGTTCACCGAGGTCGAGACCACGGGCGCGCAGGCGGCGACGCGCTCGCCGTGGGTGCGCTTCATCGGCTACCTGCTGCCTTACCGGAAAATACTCGCCCACCTGTTTCTCGCGACCTTCGTGATCCAGCTGCTCGGCGTGGTGCCCCCGCTCATCATCCAGAACATTCTCGACAGCGTGATCGTCCACCAGAACGTGAGCCTGCTGCATCTCTTGATCGTGGGACTCATCATTTCGCACCTGTTTACGCAGCTCATGACGACGATACGCGCGCATTTGTCGAATTTCATGGTGCGCAGTCTCGACTTCGCGATGATGTCGCAGTTCTTCAAGCACACCATGTCGCTGCCGTTCTCGTTCTTCGCGCGCCGCAAAACAGGCGACATCTTCGCGCGCTTTCAGGAAAACCAGACGATACGCGCGTTTCTGACCGAATCGACGGTGACCACGGCGCTCAACCTGCTGATGATCTTCATCTACTTCACGATCATGTTCCTCTACAACGTGAAGCTGACGCTGCTGCTGATCGCGTTCGTGATTCCCATCATGGCGCTCACCGCCATTGCCACGCCGCGCATCAAGCGCTACGCGCGCGAGGTCTTTGCCGTGTCCACCGATGCGCGCTCCATGCTGATGGAGACGCTTGGCGGCGTCGAAACCGTGAAGGGCATGGGGATAGAAAGAGCGGTGCGCCTGAAGTGGGAGCGCAAGTACGCGAAGTCGCTCGAAGTGCAGTATCGCGCGCAGGCATTCAATATTCTCGTGGGTCTCGGCAGCCAGTTGCTCAACGCGGCGACCACGATCGTGATTCTCTGGGCGGGCGCCACGCTCGTGCTCGATCAGGAGTTGAGCATCGGCCAGCTCATTGCGTTCAATGCGTTCATGGGCAGCGTGCTCGCGCCGCTCATGGGCCTCGTCGGGCTCTGGAGCCTCATGAACGACGCGGCGGTCGCGATGGAACGGCTAGGCGATGTGCTCGACATCGAGCCCGAGCAGAAGCCCGCCGACCTCGGTTCGCGCGTGCTGCTTCCCGACCTGCAGGGCGACATCGAATTCAACGGCGTGTATTTCCGCTATGGCGGCAACGAAACGCCGTATGTGCTGGAGAACATCAGCTTCTCGGTGGGGCGCGGCCAGATGGTGGCGATCGTGGGGCGCAGCGGCTCCGGCAAGACGACGCTCGCGAAGCTGCTGGTGGGCTTCTACGCGCCGACCGAAGGCAAGATCAACGTGGACGGCTACGACATGAGCGCGATCGATCACGCGTACTTTCGCGCCCAGGTGGGCTACGTGATGCAGACGAACCTCGTGTTCTCCGGCACGATTGCCGAGAACATCGCGTGCGGCGATGCAACGCCGGACTGGCGGCGCATGGAGGAAGTGGCGCGCATGGCCGATGCGCACGCGTTCATCAGCAAGATGCCGCTCGGCTACGAGCAGGTGGTAGGCGAGCGCGGCATGGGCCTTTCGGGCGGGCAGATCCAGCGTCTTTGCATTGCGCGGGCGCTCTACCACGACCCGCGCCTGCTCGTGTTCGACGAAGCCACCTCGTCGCTCGACACGCAGTCGGAAAGCAACATCCTCTCGAACATGCACGACATACTCCAGGGCCGCACGGCGCTGATCATTGCGCACCGGTTGAGCACCATCATGCGGGCGGACAAGATCCTCGTGCTCTACGAAGGGGCGATCGTGGAGCAGGGGCGGCACGAGGAACTCGTCGAGCGCAAGGGCATGTATTACCAGCTCGTGCAAAAGCAGCTGGGGACGTGATGAAACTCTTCGATCCGCACGGATTCGGCAGCTCCGTTGTGTCATATGCGGGGCTGCTCGAGAAGATCGAGATCCTGCGCTCGACGCTGCGCTGGGCGCCGCGGCTCGAACGCACCGATATCGAAAAGCTCTTGAACCAGTCGAACGCGCTGCGCGACGAAGTCATGCAACTCTCGCGCAAGGAGCGCTTCGTCGAAGCGGCGGCAGAGGCGCCCGAAGCGCTCGATGCGCTGGCAAGGCCGGATGCCCTCGCGCCCACAGCGCACCGGCGGCGCGAGGCGCTGATCGAGCGCAGCTTCATCTTCGAAGGCATATTCGGCGACAACCCGAAGCTGCTCGCAGCGCTGGAGATCGCGGAAAAGGCGGCGCCCACCGATCTGCCCGTGCTGATCGACGGCGAGAGCGGGACGGGCAAGGAGTTGATGGCGAAGGTGATCCACGCCAACGGTGCACGCGCCGACCGACCGTACATCTCAGTGAACTGCGGCGCGATACCCGAGAACCTGCTCGAATCAGAACTGTTTGGACATCGCAGAGGGGCGTTCACGGGGGCGTCGAGCGATCGCAAAGGGAAGTTCGAAAGCGCGCATACGGGGACGATCTTTCTGGACGAGATCGGTGAGTTGCCGCTGCAGGGGCAGGTGAAGCTGCTGCGTGTGCTCGAATCGCACGAGATTCAGCGGGTGGGCTCCGATGAACCCATCGGGGTCGATACGCGCATCGTCGCCGCGACGAATCGCAACTTGCGCGAGCTCGCGGCGCAGGGGCAGTTTCGCGAGGACCTCTTTTATCGGTTGAGCGTGATTCATGTCACGCTGCCTGCGCTGCGAGAACGTAGCGACGAGATTCCGCTGTTGATTGCCTATTTCGGCGACGAGGCTGCTGCGCAGCTCAAGCGGCGGCCTATGAAGCTGACGCCCAAGTTGCGCGATTTTCTGCTTACGTATGCTTATCCGGGGAATATTCGCGAGCTGCGTAATCTCGTGTATCGGCTTTCGTGTCTTGCGGGTGAGACGGCCGATATCGAGCATCTGCCCGATGATATTCGGCCGAAGTCCGCTGCACTGGCTTTGCGGGTGGCGGAGGCCGAGGCGGCAGGCGCGCCTCTTTCACTGAGCGATGCCAAGCGTGCTGCTAGCGATGAGGCCGAGAGGGCGTTTCTCGAGCGCGGCTTGCAGGAGACCGGGGGTACGGTCGCGGAGCTGGCGCGGCGCTGTGATATGAATCGGTCGCACTTGCAGATGCTGCTCAAGAAGCATGGGATTCATTCCAAGGATTTTCGGCATGCCGAGAAGGTGAATCATGAGAAGGGGTCTTGATCTGGGTGCCGAGCGGTGCTTTTTGTCGTGGCTTTTGGCGCTTTTGGCCGTTCATGCCGGGAAGCCCTCTAACCTGGCTGATGCGGCGGGCAGTTTTTTCACTGTGCGATCTCCAGCCGGAAAGAGGCTCCCGAACAGTTCTCCCAGCATCATTGCGCCTCCGGCACCATGCCTGGCGGCAGGGGCATTGCAGCGTGGTTAGCGGCCGCGATGGCCGCGAGTGGCAATGGCGGAGGACTGCTGGCAGTCGCCTTCGACCCAGCCTTTGCGCTGCCGGTCAGAAAGATGCGCGCGGGCAATGAGAATGTCGGACCGGAACTTGCGTAGCATATGTCGTTACAGTCGAAGGTGAAGTTGCAATGCCAGATGGCAAAGCCGGTGGCCTGCCCTCGGAGGTGAAGCTGCCGCGGCAGTATTGGCCTACGCTCAAACATCCACGTAAGATGAGTATTGCGATGGAAGCAGACGTGGAGGTGGATCACACATGCACACGCACAGGTCATCGCTCAGTGCGCCTTCCCTGCCATCGGGTCCTGTCATTGACTGACGCGGCCCGTCGCGCACGATGTAGCCTGTAGACTGACATGCAGGACACCATACTTCGTCCTTCTCGTAGGCCTGCTCGTGTTCACCAACCCTGTCCTTGGGATCGCCACCCACTACGGTGCCATCCGCTGTCGTTCTGTCGCCCTTCAGAATGTCGTACCGCCTGACCATGATGTGACCTCCGGATTGATGAGATAAATCGTCTCGTGTTCCACACCGCAATCGAGTGGCACGCGGAACGCTCGCGGGGTGCCTGTTCGTCAAGTGACACTTCGCATAACCGAAAAACAGACTCCGGTCTTTCCAGCCGTCGCAACAAGCTGGGGCGCACCATCCTGCATCGCGCCATTGGCCGCGCACGCCACGGCAAACCACGGCGCCGCCGGCCCGGCATGGCCAACCATGTAGTCGATATCTGCCACCTTTGCGCCCATACCTGCCTTGACGACAGCTTTGGTTACCGCATTGGCGCCGGCACCATCGAGGCCGCCCTGCCAGATCCGTTTGATGTCCGCGGGCTTGCTACATCCCCATCGCAGGGTACGCGCGAGGGCGTCGTCTATGGCACAGTGATCTGTCCCGTTCGGCCGATGGAACATCGCGATCGGCGCGAGCGCGAATTTCTGGCATACCGCTTCCGGCGCAACGAGAAGGGCAACCATGGTTTCTGCACTCCCATCAAGAGGGAGCGCCTGACAAATTGCGTTCAGTCTCACGCAAACGAGAAGTCGTGCCTCCTCGTCGAGCCTGCGGTTGACCCGGTCAAGCCACGCGTCGGCGTACATCAGGTCGGACGTCTCTGGCATGAGTCTGACCTGAACCGGGCGCAGGTCCGTCCACGCCCATCGCCTTTCCCAGATCGCCAGCGCTTCGTCCGTGTCCACGACGCCCGGCAGCATCAACTGGACCTTCAACCTCAAATCTGGTGGGAGCGAACGTACCACTTCGGCAACCGCGTCGATCGCCACACTGAATGCCCATGCCAGGACATACCGTCGGCGCTCGTCGTCGTTCCTGAAACGCATCCCGCCCTCGTCTGTGTCCGGCTTCTCGAACCAGCGCGCATTGACCGGTAGAGCGCCTGACTCTGGGGCTGCCCGCGGTTCGAGCTTGGCGGATCCATCCAGCAATTTGCCAAAGTCATCGTCCTTCGCCTCACTGGCAAACCTGCATGTCGCTACAAGAATGCCGAGCGGGCGGCTTGCCCGGTCAAACACGTCGTTCACGTAGCTTTCGCGGGCGTCGTTCCACGCGATGGCGTCTAGCCGGCGCCCTTCGTAGACGCTATAGCGCCGAAGGACAACGAAGGTTGCGATTCCCAGCGGGTACACGGTAACGCATGTCCAGAACCAGGGTGTTTGAGTCGGCTCGCCCTTGGGCCAGAGAAGCAATACCATGAATATTCCAGCGATCACAATGACGAAAAACACGATGGTCCAGACGATGCGCGACGGCGGATTCTCCGGCATCGGTTCCAATGGCGGAAGCTTCGAGAAGTTGACAGCCATACCTGATTTCCTTCAGAAATCGCAATCAAGCAGTCGCAGCCTCTGGCGAGGGTTCTGCCATCGAACCGGACGGTTGCGTTGTCCCGGATTGGGCTGTCGCTACGCTTGCCCCCTCAACGTCAATGATCTGCCGTGGCTTGAGGTACCCGCTACCGTCGATGCGCAGGAACCCGGCTCGCGAGTCGTGCACGTATTGATCGAAGAAGCGGATCATGTTGGGCGACAGGGTCGGTGGGTTCAGCCACACATTCCAGTAAGCCAGTTGTTCGTCGGACAGCGGCTTGTTGTGAGGGCGATCACCACCGGCCGCTTCGATCACGCGATCGTATTCGCCTCGATCTGTCTTCCACAGCTGCGTCAGGTAGGCCCGCCAGTTCATCGTGTCCACGTCGATCTGCATTTGCTCGTGGAACTGCTGAATCCGCTCGAGTTGGGCCTGGATCTCCGGATCGGCCGAGCACACCCCGTTGTAGACGTCGCAAGGCCGCTCGCTGAACCGCACCTTCAACCAGCCATAGTAGAGGCGCATGTGCGCGAAGATCTGCTGCTCCAGAGTCCCGTTTGTGTTCACGGTGCCCATGTACTCATCGAACAGCGCCTTGACGTCGTCGTCATATTCGAAAAGGGCGAACACGTCCTTCTCGGCGAGCTTTGGTGCGGTGAACGGCACGCCGCTTATTGCTGCCTCAAGGCGCATGCGGTTCAGCGCTATGCGGGCGAGCAGGTCGGAGCGGGCCTGTTCCTCGGGCCGATAGCCGCCGCCCACATCGGAATGCACGCCCGGCAATACGATTTCTTCGTAGAATGCCTGCGTGCCGCGCACGGGCGTCACGGGAAAGCAGGCACGCAACTCATGGCCGGCGACGAAGTGCACACATCGCTCCACCTGCTCGGGCACCATCATGCGCATGTCGGAAAGGTTATGGGCTGGCAGCCCGACCGACTCGACCGTATCGAACACACCGAGAAAGCGGACGTGCAGCGGTGCCGACTGGCCGTCCACCGCCGTCGGACACGGCCAGTGCGGCACGCCGTCTTTCAGCGTGCACTTCTTCAGCAGCCGGTTCACGAACGCCCGGGCGAGTGTGGCACCGCGCGAGAATCCGAACACCGCGACATCGATGCGACTAACTTTGTGGTTTCGGCGAAGGGCGAGGTTTAGCTCACCCTCGGCTTTTGCTAAGCGAACGTCGCTACCCAGTCCAACGCCACCACCCATAATCTCGCTATCGCGGATCTTTTCCCACCAGCCAGGATTGCTTGCGTCCAGCGGCGTACCGACGCCCTGATAGTAGAGCGGAACGATCAGCGGCCTCTCGTCAGCAACGTGCCCCAAGTACAGGCGTGCGACATTTGACAACTGCTTTCGTGGTAGATCATTCTTGAGATTGTTTTCGGTACCGTCGAAGAAGAAGCTGAACCATGGCTGCTGCTCGCACATGGTGCAGGTCATGAACTCTTCCGCATGCTGCTGCGTGGCAGTCTTCATCGACCGCAAGAAGTGCATCGGGTTGTCGGTTATCCAGTCCTGCACTTTCATTCTCCCATTTGTCGCATGACTCGGCGCCCATAAAACAATTGATCTACTCGGGGACTTGGCTTGCCATCGTACTCTGCTGATTCAGAAACGAATTCGGCCTCGATATTGTGGCCGGGAAAGAAACGTACAATCAAAAAATTCATCGCGTCAGGCGCGCTCGACGTCGCACCCGCGACTGCCACGTCTTTGCTGTACGTCTTCCACTCTGACCTGGTTTCTTGCCGCCCCCCTACGCGCCACACTACCTTGATCGACTGGCCGACGCCCGGCATTAGTGAGCAACAGATGCTTCCAGACTTCCCACCTCGCGAAAATTCCGCCAACTGAACCCCTCCCACTCCGGTGTCTTTCCCCGAAGCCGTTTGAATCCAGAATTCATGGATGTAGTCTTCGGTATAGTTCGCTCCCCACGCCGACGCATCGACGTAGCCACTTGGCTGAACGACGGCGCACCCAGTCATCGTGCTCAACAACACTATGAAGAACCCACATATCACGCGTCTCATTGCTCACCCTTCGTTCGGTCATCGTCTACCGCCACCACGCCGTCGTAACGCCTTCTCTATTGACTCGCGACAACTTTCTCAGCGGCAAGACAAGATCTCGATTATTTCCCGTGCCATCGAAGAAAAAACTGAACCACGGCTGCTGCTCGCACGTGGTGCAGGTCATGAATTCTTCCGCATGCAGCTGCGTGGCGGTTTTCATCGACTGCAAAAAGTGCATCGGATTGTCAGTTATCCAGTCCTGCATCGTTATTCTCCTATGTGGCGCATCACGCGCTGCCCCGAAAACAGTTTGTCGACGCGAGGACTTGCCGAACCGCCCGATTCCCCTCGGTCCGGTATTAACTCTGCTTCTACGTCATGGTCGAGAAAGAATCAGACCATCAAGATGTTGTAGGAATCTTTCTTCGTTGGCATCGCGCCAGTGACCACGACGTCCCTGCTATACGTCTTCCACTCTGACCTGGTTTCTTGCCGCCCTCCAATGCGCCACACCACCCTGATCGTTTTCCCGACGCCTGGAATTCGCGAACAGCATTCGGAAGATCCCGTCCCCCCCTAGAGAATTCCTTGACCTGAATACCACTCAGCAGCGGATTCTTTCCGGACGTTGTTTCAAGGTGGAACTCAGGAATATAGTCCTCGGTGTAGTTCGCACTCCATGCCGATGCATCGACATATCCGCCTGACTGGCTAAGGGCGCACCCGCCCGCGCCAAATACCATCACCAGGAACGCGCGTACCATCCATCTCATTGTCTGCCTCGCTTTTTTTCGATTTCGGTTACCACGGTAGCAGCTAGCACGAGGTGCAGATCATAGATTCTTCTGCATGCTGCTGCGTGGCAGTCTTCATCGACCGCAAGAAGTGCATCGGGTTGTCGGTTATCCAGTCCTGCACTTTCATTCTCCCATTTGTCGCATGACTCGACGCCCATAAAACAATTGATCCACTCGGGGACTTGGCTTGCCATCGGGCTCTGCTGATTCAGAAACGAATTCGGCCTCGATATTGTGGCCGGGAAAGAAACGTACAATCAAAAAATTCATCGCGTCAGGTTCGATCGACGTCGCGCCCGCGATTGATACGTCCTTGATGTACGTCTTCCACTCTGACCTGGTTTCTTGTCGCCCCCCAACGCGCCACACCACCCTGATCGTTTTCCCGACGCCTGGAATTCGCGAGCAGCATTCGGAAGATCCCGTTCCCCCCCTAGAGAATTCCTTGACCTGAATACCACTCAGCAGCGGATTCTTTCCGGACGTGGTTTCAAGGTGGAACTCAGGAATATAGTCCTCGGTGTAGTTCGCACTCCATGCCGATGCATCGACATATCCGCCTGACTGGCCAAGGGCGCACCCGACCGCGCCAAATATCATCACCAGGAACGCGCCTACCATCCATCTCATTGTCTGCCTCTCTTTTTTTCGATTTCCGTTACCACGGTAGCAGCTCGCACGAGGTGCAGGTCATGGATTCTTTTGCATGCTGCTGCGTGGCAGTCTTCATCGACCGCAAAAAGTGCATTGAGTTGGCGGTTATCCAGTCCTGCATTCTTATTCTCCTATATGGCGCATCACCCGTTGGCCTAAAAATAGCCGGTCAACCCTTGGGTTTCGTGCGCCACGGGGATCATCGCCAGGAACAAACTCCGCTTCAATTTCATGCTTCGGAAAAAATCTCACAATCAAATAACTGTGACGGCTTGAATCTTTTGATACTTCCCCCTTCACCACGATATCCCGGCTGTATGTCTTCCACTCGGCCCTGGTTTCTTGACGCCCACCTACGCTCCACACTACCTTGATCGACTGGCCGACGCCCGGCATTAGTGAGCAACAGATGCTTCCAGACTTCCCACCTCGCGAAAATTCCGCCAACTGAACCCCTCCCACTCCGGTGTCTTTCCCCGAAGCCGTTTGAATCCAGAATTCATGGATATAGTCTTCGGTATAGTTCGCTCCCCACACCGACGCATCGACGTAGCCACTCGACTGACCGACGGCGCACCCGGTCAGCATGATCAACAACGGTACGAAGAATCCACATATCACGCGTCTCATTGCTCACCTTTCGTTCGGTGCATCGACTACTGCCACCACGCTGTCGTAACGCCTTCTCTATTGACTCGCGACAACTTCCAAGGATTACTTTCTCAGCGGCAAGTCAAGATCTCGATTATTTCCCGCGCCATCGAAGAAAAAACTGAACCACGGCTGCTTCTCGCACGTGGTGCAGGTCATGAATTCTTCCGCATGCAGCTGCGTGGCGGTCTTCAACGACTTAAAAAAATGCATCGGATTGTCGGTTATCCAGTCCTGCATTGCCGTTATTCCCCAATGTGGCGCATTACACGCGGCCCGACGAAAAAGAGTCTGTCCATGCGAGGGTTCGAAGGTCCGAAATCACCATCCCCGGGAAGGACCTCCGCCTCGACTTCATGATTGGGAAAGAAGCGTACAAGTAGTACGCTTTGGTCTCGCGTATCCGTGGGCATCCTTCCTTTCACCACGATGTCGCGACTGTATGTCTTCCACGCTGACCTGTCTTCTTGGCGCCCGCCGACGCGCCACACCACCTTGATCATCTGCCCCACACCAGGGATCAGCGAGCAGCATTCACGTCCACCTTTGCCGCCTCGCGAAAACTCCGAAACCTGAATACCTCCCATTCCGGTGTCTTTCCCCGAAGCCGTTTGAATCCAGAAGTCGTGGATATAGTCCTCTGTATAGTTAGTACTCCATGCCGACGCATCGACGTAGCCACTCGGGTGACCGATGGCGCAGCCGGCGAGTATGCTCAACGTCACGACGAGAAATCCACCTATCAGCTGTCTCATTGCTCGTGTTCCCTTTGTTCGATGACTACCGCCACATACCGTTAAGAGACCTTCTTCATCAATCTTCGGCTACTACTTCCAACAATTGAAGTCGGGGTCAGACATGCGCTGCTTCTCGCACCAGATTGTGAATGCAGTAGACATGCATCCTGTGAGTGATGTAGCCATAAGAAAAATGACCAAAAGTCGAAATGTTCCTTTCAAATTTCGCTCTATCTTTATCTAACGTCGCAGACGTGTTTCCGCTCGACGTCGTACTTGACGTTGGAGCTTCTTCACCACTGCCAAGCGGCCCCCTTCGGTTCATCAGCATGCATGCTCACGTAGATTCGCCAGTTGCGCGCAAACCTCACGACCGCTGTCCCTTCTCCATCGGCACGGGGCAGCTCCCCAGTCACCACAACCTCATCCGATGACGCTCCCGTTGGCCCGATCCACTTCACAGTGACAGGGGTGCCCGGAACCGGCACCCGCGCGGATGCGATTTCAATTGCCGCAGCCTCAAACCCTCTATCGTCAACGTCGCCCAGCATCGCGCTGCACGGATAGCTTTCACTGGATGACAGCAGTTCGATCTTTCGCCTGGGGATATCGGTGTCGTTCAAGATTTGGACGCGCACGAACGTGTAACCGCGCCCCATAATTTCTGTGTGGTAATCCTGTGCTGCGACTTCCGCGGCACGCAGGCGGGCGGACTCCGCCACCTCCCGCCAAACCGTTTGGCCCACTGCCATGTAGGCATCGATCAGCGTTTGCCCGCCGTCCGGAAAGCGCGTGAGGACAGCCTGCAGCGCAGGATGCTCATCGTACTGTCGTCCATACAACAGGCCCGATGCGGCGTACACACCCTGATCGACCTTGCCGGTCAGGCCATACTCGAATGCACGTTCAACGAGAGGCGTGATCCGCTGAAATTGCTCATTGGCGTCAAGCGAGTTGTCGAGCACGTCGGGACGGGCGCGTTTAAGCCATGCCAGCACCTGAGCGGGAGCGCCAACGCGGTAAATTTTCTCTTCCACATTTTCTGAGATGGGGAAAACGTCCCACGCCGTGGGGATCGGCAGATTCTCGCCGGGCAGTTCGACCAGTACGCCATGGAAATCCAGACACCACCATGCGACGCACGGGCCAAACATGTACCGCCGGATGTCGTCAGGCAGCGTCCGATACAGAACCGGCAGGTAAGACGGCTGATGAAAGAAGAACCACGATTCCTGGTCGTCCGATTCAAGCCGTGCGTGCAGCAGCGTCTGCAGGTGGTCGACGAGTGGTTCAACCTCATGCGTGACCCACAACCACGACACGAGCCGGCTATCGCGTCTGGCCAGCCCCAGAAGCACGCGGATCAGGCGCAACGGTTCAACGCCTTGCGGCTCGGGACATAAAACCAGCACGGGCCCCGTCTCCGACAGGTTGTCGAGACCGGTGTTAGCGTACAGCGATACGCGCGGCATCGTCTCAATGACGTCGGACAAGGCATACGGCCTGTCATCAGACATCGAGGCGAAATCGATCAGCGCATAAAGTTGCAGACGCGGATGAATCGCTTTGTACGCGGCGTACTGGGTTCGAAAACGTTCCAGCACAGGTTCAATTTCTGTAAGTGGCATACCGGATCAGTCGGTGGCAACAGAATTACATGCGTGCGAAAGGCATACCGGCGCGACTCGCGCGCTGCGCGCATTCCGTCTCAGCGGGTACGGGCAACACAGGCAGATCGCCAGCGAGGCTGGCTGGGCCCTGCCGGCTGAAGGCGGCCGATTTGATCTTCCGGTTACCCCGCGTGCCATCTTCAATGCCTGCGGACGAAATCCGGACATAGGACCCGCCGCATTTGAGGAGAAGCTCGCTTTTCGCTTCAATTGTGATCCGACCATTGGCACTGGTCATCCACATGTCCTTGTCCGACGTCAGGTGCATCTCATCGCTTTGTGCCTGAACCTCGACTTTGCCGCGCGCGGCATAGAGTTTCAGCCCAAACTTGCGCGCGAAAATCGACACGAGCTCACCGGCTGCGACCGTAAAGCGCTTCAAGACGCCGATATCGGCGTTCCCACCAGCGGTCGCAATCAGATGGTTGTCCGCACTCAGCTGGAGATCCGTCCCGGAAGCCAGTCCCATCCCGTCAGGTGCGCTCACAAGAACGCCGGCGCTCTTCAGGTCCCTGAGCGTTCCATTGAGCAGCTCGCGCTGACGCTCGTAGTCTGCTGCCACCGCTTGCGCCGCGATCGCAGCCTGACCGAGCGCCTGCATCTGCTGAAGGGCCTGCTCCAGTAATGCCTGAGCGGGTTGCATGTCCAGTTGCGTGCCCTGGGCAGCAGGTTGCGCGTGCGCCGAGATCAGGACGCCTTTAGCTCCTCGCACAGCGACGTGCTCGTCCGTACGCAACTCCGCACCTTTTCCCCGCTCCTTGCGACTGCCGTCGACCATATGCCCAAGATTGAGCTCGCTAGTCTGAAACGGCGTCGTCAGGTGAATATGCTCGACGCCTTCCTTGTCCTCCATGCGCATCTCATTCTGCGCAGCCGTGCGAATGAGATTGCGCGTATTGTTGAGATTGTTGACGAGATCCGGATGCAGGCTGTCATGCAGCGCTCCGATGATGATGGGCCGGTTTGGATCCGCGGCCGTAAATTCGAGCGCGACCTCCGCGGAATCGATCAACGGGAAGTGGTGACCGTAGTTGTCGCCGCTGTAGGGCTTGGCAAAGCGCACCGGCCGGCTCGTGCCACCCGGGCTCCACTCATCGAGATCGAACGGCAGCTTGATGACGTACCAGCCTTCTTCCGTCAGATAGGCATATTTGTAGTTTCCGGGTGACGTAATCCGGGCCGGCAGAATGCCCTTGATTTCCGGTTTCGGGATCGTGTCCATGGATGTTCGCCAGACCCGATCCGAAGGAATCCCCTCGAACGTCACGCGGTACGACTTGTTGCGCCCACCGTGCGAGCGTACCGACGTGATGAAGATCCCGTGTTTCGCATCGACCTGAACCGGGTCGACCAGCACGACCTCCCCGGCTTCCAGCCAGAACGGATTGCCGGTGCCGATGAACGTCACCTGACCCGCGAGGTGAGCCTCGTGCCGCAGACGGGCAATGCGCCGGCCTTCCTCCGGCGTCTCGTAGTGCTCGCCCCAGTGATAGTCGACGGCGTTGGTGGTCTTGTCGCCACGCGCCGTGTTCTCCTCGACCAGCAGCGAGACGTCGGCCTGGCGATGGTTGTAGTCGTGCAGGCGCACGGATTGTGGCACGCGCCGGGTACGCCGCCGCAGCGACTTGATCGAGTCGGCACCCACGCTCTCGAGGCCCGAATCACGACGATGCGGCACCGTACGCTGCTTGCGCGCGTACGCATCCAGATCGTCGCCGAACACCATCACCGCGTAATCCTTTTTCTGCTCCCACCGAAACCAGATGCCTTCTTCCGCACAGATGCGCTGGATAAACGCGAACGTCGTCTCGTGGTACTGGGTGATGTACTCGTGCCGCTTGTATGTACCGCGCAGGTTGAACCTGAAATCGACACCGGCCCGGTAACCGTAGTGCCGCAGCGTGTCGGTAATGATCTCTTCGACCGACTGCTTCTGGAACAGCCGGCTTGTCCTGCCACGGTTCAGGTCCGCCATCGCAGGCTCGAGCCTGACGCGGTAGCGCGTCTCGTCGGCGGAGGTCTCGTGCTCATCGAACTTCGTGATGATGCCGTGGACGGCCTGTGCGGGCGGCTTCTTGCTGAACTTTTCAGCGTTCTCGCCAAACATGCGTTGCAGGTGGCCCATGTTCGGGTCGACCGGATCGATGATGAACCGGGCTGGACGCCCGAGTACCTGATCCATCGGAATACCCGCTATCGGGCTTGTGAATTCAATCTCGTACTCGTAGAGCTGGCTGAGCCGGTCATGGCCCGCGAACTTCACTATCGAGAACGGCGCCGGATGGGGCGCCAGCTTCAATTCATAAGCCTGTAACGGCATGAGCCACGACATCGAAAACCTCCCGGATACGTCGCGAAAAAGGCGTTGGGACGCAAGAAGTACACTGAACGGAGCTGGCCAGCAATGCTCAATCGCCCGATCTTTGACCGGGCTCCCAGGAACAGCCAGATAAATCGTCAAGGATTGCCAGGTACAGGGGGGCTGTGCGAACCGTTCGCCGGTGTTCGCGCTGGCTCGCACGCCATCCGCGCGAGCCGGACGGAGGTCTGGCCGCGTGCGAACTGCAAAGTGCAAAGAGCCTCTGGGCGCGATGACCGCGGCAAAGAAAGGAGGTGCGGCCCCACACAGGGGCGACGCTGGGGTACCGAAGCGGAAACAAGGAAAGGCCAAAAACCAAAAACAAAAACAAAAAACTAACGCCCGACAGCAGGATTAACGAGCGTCCGATCCGACGCAGCCGGATCATCCACCCTCACAACGACAGCGGTAATGTTATCCCGCCCCCCAGCCTGCAAGGCCATTTCAACAAGCAAATCAGTGGCATGCTGGCAATCCCCAGCCTCGAGCGCCCGCACCATCTCGGGAACTTGCACTTCATTGCTCAGGCCGTCGCTACACAGCAAAAAGAGGTCTCCGTCGCGCACGACGATGCGGCCTTCGTCCAGATCAAGCCAGTCTGCCGCACCGACGGCCCGTGTTATCAAATGCTGCGATGGATGGTGGCGCGCCGCTTCGGCGCTCAAATGCCCCTGCGCCTGTAGCTCCGCCACGTAACTATGGTCGGTCGTGAGCGCTTCGAACTGTGCATCACGGTACAGATAGATGCGGCTGTCGCCCGCCCATAGCCAGCCAAACTCGCGCCCCTTCGCCATCAGCACGGCAACGGTGCTGCCTATCATGCGAACCCCGCGCCGCGCGGCTTCTTCGCGCAGCTGGTGGTTCACTGTTTGCAGCGTGCCGCGCGCCGTGGCCGAGAAACTGGTGAGGGTGTTGGATATGGCAAGCGCCCCAAGCGCGCGCACAATCATGCCGCTGGCCAGATCGCCCGCCGTGTGCCCGCCCATGCCGTCGGCCACTGCCCACAAGCCCCGTTGGGGCTGATCGAGACATGCATCCTCATTGAGCGCCCGCACACGGCCTACGTCCGTGCGCGATGCCGAGCTCCATAACAATCCGCCTGTCACGATCGAGCCTCCATAGGCTACGCGACGAGTCCGTTATTCCTGCCGTTCTGGCCCACGTTTACCGCAACGTTCGAGTTCGACGCCGAATTGGTCACATCGAGCGTCTGGTACTGATTGACGACCTGATTCGCGTAGAACGTGTTGTTGGTCTGATAGAGGTTGATGATCGGACCGAGCGGCGAAGGCTGCGCGGGCTCGTAAGGCTGTATCCAGCCGAATACCCACGGCGCGCCCGCGCCCCGGATAAACGACATGGCCTTGCGGTCGAGATCGCATTGCAGATGAAGGTCGGTGATGGCGAGCGAGGTCATGACAGGTCTCCGTCAAGATGATAGCCGCAGGTCCGCGGCGTTCCGACCATACCTTGCAAGCAGCATGCCATTTTTCGGCGAAACGCGGCGCTCGCGCGCCATCTCCCCGTGAGGCTTGCCCCATATGACATCGCACTCACGGAGCGCGGTCCGCGCGTGCCCGCGTCTCGTGCGGTCGCGGTGCGATGGTCGTGCGCTCGCCAACACGTTGCGTGCCTGTCGTCATCAGGACTCCGACACATACACAGTGCCGCTTCCTGAGCCGGATTGGCGGCGACCCGATGGTTCGACGCCGACACAATCGAAGCACACGAGTTGGTGCAACGCCGACACACGAGCGCCTCCAGCGCGCACAGTATCCCGCTCCGCCTTATAGAACCGTGATCGGCCGCCTGGCATATCTGATGCAGGGTAGTTGGCAACCGGCAAACGTCGAGCAGCACAGGAAGCCGGCAACCCGCCAGACGGATGCAGCCATGAGCCCCGACCTTCAACCGACGATGCACGCAGACGAACCGCCGCTCGGCGCGCATCTCGTATCGCGTCGCGCGGGCTACAGCCATCACGGCATCTATGTCGGCGGTGGGCGGGTCGTTCATTACGCCGGCTTGTGCGTATCGCTGCATCGCGGTCCGATCGAAGAGGTCACGCTCGAACGTTTCGCCGCCGGCTACGAAGTCGCCGTTGTCGCGCATCCGTGCGCAGCTTTCGTGGGCCGCGAAGCCGTCGCGCGGGCGCGCTCGCGTCTCGGCGAAGACCGCTATCGACTGCTCAGCAACAACTGCGAACACTTCTGCACCTGGTGCGTGGACGGCAAGGGCCGCAGCGACCAGGTCCGCACCTGCATTGCCCATCCGCTGGCCGGCTTGCGCGCGGTGCGCGCGCTGGTTCACGCGCGCCGCGTGCAGGCCAGCCGCGAAACGTACGTCGCGCACGCGGTGTAAGCGCCATATCCAGTCGAGACCAATACGACACGTATCGCCGCTACTTGCATCGGAGATCACCATGAATTCCGCCGAAACCTCGCTGCGCACTCTCGTCGACAAGTGGCTTGCACCCAACGCGCGCGTGCCGGCCCGTGTAGTACGTTTCAGCCGCACGCACGAGCAACGGCTGCGCTATGTTTGCGTCGAGGCAGTCCATCCCGCGCGCACGATTGCAATCTTCTTCTTCCGTCACGACGACGGCACGTGGTGCGTATTTCCGCCTGCCAGCACGCGTCCGGCGATGACCGCACGCGCTGCGTGAACTCAACGCAGCAGCGTCGGGCGGGGCCGCGCCGCGGGGACGGTTGCCGGCCCTCGCTGCGCGGGCGAGCCTTCGATCTCCACACGTACGCCGATAAACGGCCGCGGCACGAGTAGCGTGCGCTGCGAAGCGACGCGGGCGCCGCCCACGATCGCGGCCATTGCCTGCCTGTCCAGTTCCACGCTTTCCGGAAGGTCCTTGATGACGATAATGCTCATGGTCTGCTCCACGATAGCGGATTGGGCTCGAGGGGTGTCGTTCGAGTATAGGCGGTGGCGCGCGGCGCACGTAAACAAGCAGGCGGCGCCTCACGGCGCCGTCTACATTTTCCCTTCGCGGCAGCGGCTAGAACGTCACGCCGGTGTTCGCGTATTGCGAGGGATTGACCTTGAGATTCAGCGGCCCGAAGCCAGCGCCGATATAACCGATGTTATTGAGCGCGGCGACGTCGACCACCTGAACCTGGGAGATGTTCTGCACGATGTTGGGCGAGACGGTGATGTTGGCAATCGAGCCATAGCCACCGTAAGAGCTGCCGTTGCCGCCGCGTACGGCTGTCATGGCGCGGCGGTCGAGTGCCGTTCCGGGAGCCAGCTCGCGGATAACGAGGGAACTCATGATGAGCCTCCAGTTGCTGATGAATAGGGCGGGTGGACCCGGGCGGGCGCGGCACGCGAATGAACGCAGCGTGCGGCCGCGCCGCCGGCGGGACGATCAGAAGTTGATCGTGTTGTGGGCGGTCTGCACCGGGTTGACCGTCGCGTGAATGTTCTGCGCGAAGGCGACGTCGTTGCCCACGTTGTTCTCGATGGTGTTCGTCTGGCCGATCAACTGCTGGGCGGTGAAGTTCGTCGTGTCGTACTTGAACGACGGCGCCGGGTAGTAGCCGGGCCAGAGGCTCAGGCCGCCACCGCCGCGAACGGCGCTCATTGCTTTGCGGTCGAGTTCTTGCGCGACGCTCAAGTCGGCGATCATCAGCTTGCTCATGACAGTTCTCCAGAAGGGCAGTACGGTGTAGTTGGCGATTGAGCTGCAGTATCTTGCGGGCTCGCTCCTCCTGATGCACAGGCTGTGCCAGCGGCTTCGCGCCAGCCTCACGAACCGCTCGACGCCTTGTGCGACAGGGCTTTGCGGCAAGCCAGCCGGTGTGTGCGGGACAGGTGGCGGCACTTGCGCGCGAAAACGCTGATGGTGGAAGCCCAACAGCGCTGGGCGCGCTCGTTGGATTCGCTGCAACACGTGCGAGCCAAAGGCCTGGTTCAGGCACCGATTGCACTGCGCCGTGCCGCAGATTAATCTCTCATCAGACCTTGTTGCATGGTTGCAGGCGCGCGCCGGCTGAGATCACGGTGCGCGCAGGTCCGGCGGCGACTCTGTATGCTTTAAAGATGACGAGACCGCGCTGCAGCGGACTCGACGGGGATCGCGGCAGCAGCTACACGCGGCGCGATCGTGCGCCGGGAACGTGTGACGCAAAGCGCCTCGGCCATCCTGAAGCTGAGTTGAAGGCATACGAATGATGAGCCTTGCGCAGCTGATCCAGACATTCCAGAGCGGGGCGCTCTCACGCGAGGCGTTCTTCGCCGAGATCGACCACGTGCTCGCGGTCGACGCGGCCAATTGCGCTCGCCTGCGCGAAGCGGTGGACGCGACGCAAACGGTCCATCCGCTGCCCGATGCCGTGTATGCCGAGGTCCTGCGCCGCATCGAACATCGCCAGGACAACGCGGCGGCCGTCGACGACTCCACTCGCATTCACGAAGCCCTGGCCGCTGCGCGTAGCGCCACCACAGGCGACGATGCGGACCACGTGAAGGGAATCGGCGATACGCTCAATGGTCGCTTCGTGCTCGAAGAATGTCTGGGTGTGGGTGGCATGGGCACCGTATACAAGGCGCTCGATTTGCGCAAGCTGGAAGCTTCGGATCGCAAGCCTTATATCGCGATCAAGGTGCTGAACGTGCAGTTCCGCGGCCAGCCGACTTCGCTGATCGCATTGCAGCGTGAAGCCCGCAAGGCGCAGACGCTCGCGCACCGCAATATCGTCACGGTGTACGACTTCGACCGCGACGGGCCGCTCGTCTACCTCACGATGGAATATCTCTCGGGCAAGCCGCTCAGCAAGCTGCTGCGCGCGCCGGGTTTCGCGGGCATGCCATTCGAAAAGGCGCGGCCCATCATTGCCGGGATGGGGCAGGCGTTGGCCTACGCGCACGAGCGCGGCTTCGTGCATTGCGACTTCAAGCCCGCCAATGTTTTCCTCACCGACGGCGGCGATGTGAAAGTGATCGACTTCGGCATTGCGCGTGTGTTCCAGCGGCCCGAAGAAGATCCCGACGTCACTGTGTTCGATCCCGCGACGCTCGGCGGCATCACGCCCGCCTATGCGAGTCCGGAGATGTTCGAGCATCGGGAGCCGGACCCGCGCGACGATGTCTATGCGCTCGCCTGTGTGACCTATGAACTGTTGACTGGCAAGCACCCGTTCAATCGCAAATCGGCCACGCAGGCACGCAGCGACAAGATGCGCGCTGAGCGAGCGCCTGGCCTCGATCGCGGCCAGTGGCGCACCTTGAGCGCGGCGCTTTCGTTTGACCGCGCCTCGCGCACCGCGAGCGTCAATCAGTTTCTCCAGGGCATGGGCGTGCTCAAGCATGCACCGGCGTTCCCGGGCGCGCGGGTTGGCGCCATTGGCGTGGGGGCGGTCGTCGTCGCTGCGGGGTTATGGGTAGGATATCGCGTGCTTTCGGGACATGGGCAAACGGGCGCGAGGCCCTCGATGGCCGCTATGGCGCCCGCTGGCGCGACGAAGGCGGCCTCGGAGGCGCCGGCCTCGCCGGTGCTTGGCGCAGCGCCAGCCGCGGTTGTGGCGAGCATGCCTGCCGCGAGCGGGGTTGCAGTGGTTCCCGCATCGAGTGCGCCGGTGGCCGACGCGGCGTCGATCGCCGCGCTGAACACGACGCTCGCGCGCATTCCGTGCTCGGCGCTTGCGGCGTCGCTGCCCGAGCACGTGGTCCAGGTGCGAGGCTTTGCCAACACGGGCGAGAACATGGCGCACGTTCACGACGCGCTCGCGCAAACGCCCGGAGGGCTAGCCGCGAAACTCGACGTGACCGCGGTGGAGAACCACAACTGTGAAGTCGTGAGCGCGTTCGCGCCATATTGGCGCGCCAATCATCTGGCTGGCGGCGGCGCGACGATCCATACCCGGCCACTCGACGCACGTCTGACGCAGGGCATGCCGCTCATCGTCGATATCACCACGCCGCATTACGAGTCATACGTCAACGTGGATTATTTCGCGCTCGACGGCAGTGTCGTCCATCTGGTTCCCAGCAATGTCGAGCGCGACAATCAGGCGCCGCCCGGCTTCTCGGCGACGGTCGGGGGATCGGGATACTGGCTCGTGGACAAGCCGTTCGGCACGGAGATGATCGTTCTGCTGATCACGCCGGCACCGTTGTTCGATGGGCTGCGTCCGGCTTCGGAGTCTCGCTCGGCTTACCTCGCGGCAGTGGGGCAGCAGTTGAAACAGATGGAAGCACACTACGGCGAAGGGCGTATCGTTGCCGATTTCGTGCAGATCACGACGCACGCGCGCAGTGATGCACAGTAGTGCGAACTAGTTCACCGCGAGGGTCGTCATTCCCCCGTGATTGATTTCATCGCACCGAACGCCCAGCAGATGCGTTGCCATCGAGACGATGCCTGTTGCCATCACCATCGCGGAAGCGGTGGGCGGAAAAGCCGGCAGCCAGGATTGGCGTGGACTCGACGTCGGCATCTGTCATGTCGCTGTGTGCCATACCGAATGGGCGAGGCGCAGAAGATCGTCGAACTGTGTGACCAGTTCGAAACAGAGCAGAAAACCGACCGCCGCGACCGGCCCAGGGTAGCGCATGACGTAGCGCATGAAGGGTTTGACCGTGCGCCGTCTCACGGCTCTGCGCGTCATGATCCAGGTGATCACGATGCCGATGAAGGCACCGACGAGCAGATCCGTCGGGTAGTGATAACCCAGGTACGCACGCGGAAAGCAGACAAATGCCGCGACAGACAGGAACGCAAGAATGCCGATGCCTCTCCAGACGAGGAAGATCCCCATTGCCACTGCCGTCCACAGCATCGCGTGATCGCTCGGAAAGGAACTCCAGTGCATCAGCCCGGCAAGCTGTACGGGCGACGAGGCGAAATGCAGATTCAGCCCCGGTGTGAATAGCGGCCGCTCCCTGTACGGCAGAATGCGCGCAAGCAGGCGCCCCACCGCGAGTGCAATCAGGCCGCTCGCCAGCGTGGCGAGTACGATCTCGCGGCGCCAGCCGCGCCGCTCGTGTGGCTGGAACCAGATCCACCACAACAACGGGATCAACAGATAGCCCTTGAACGTGTAGAAGTCGGCAATTACCCCAATGGCGTAATTGACCTGTTGAGGAAGCTGGAGTTGAGTGAGGGCTCCCAGAATGACGGTATCGAAGCTGTTCATTATTGTGGCCATCCCGCTGATGAATTCGTGAGAAGGGCGGTCTCGAACAGAATCCTCAACCGCCTCCGTGCCACATACGCAAGGCATTTTTCATGTTCTTTTCAAGCCAGCGCACACGGTGAAAGCAGTTCGCAGCGGCGAGCTGCTGCGATGCAATCTCATACGTGCGCATATAGCGTGCCTTGGATCACACTGCAGTGCGTCAAGGACCCGGCGGCATTCGTATTCAAGGAAATCAGATCGCAGTGCGCGCCCTCACGTCAACGCACTTCCAGCTTCTAGAGGGTCCATGTCTGACGGTAGGCATGCGCTCGTGATTGCCATCTCGTCGCGTCGGGCAGCTTCCAGGAATTCGCCGTTGTGCCTGATGTCGGCTTCGTTCGTTTCTGGCCTGTATAAGCAGTCTCGCAAGAAAAGCTGGCAGCGTCCAGCGTAGATCCGATGGGGAAGAATTTGTCTTGTGATTGATTCGATCTCCTTTCTATGTGTTGCGAAGGCCGCTAACAGGCCGGCGCGGCCCGAGCGCGCACGAAAATAGTCTTCCAGGGCCTCCGGAGATATTTCGCACATGACCCAAGTGCCGTCGACGACGGCGCGATACCGGATCGTGCCACTCGCGTGGTAGAAGGCTTCTTCATCTGGGAATTGTATAAACACGGTCGCATACCTCTTTGACTGCCGGACCTGCCCTCAGCAACTGGTGTTCCTCGCACGTCTGATGAAGCGCTGAAAGCCTGCATCACGAGTTCGCCGTTTGAATCGAAATCAATTCTCAGTTCGTTCACAGCAAATAATCCCGGACGATGCTAGTTACCCTGATCGGACGACGCGCTGCTGCTGTGGGGAGGCGATAACGGTCCGTAGCGAAGGTGTTGCGCCACCGACATGGGCACCTTGGGCGAGAACATGCCGACGATCGTGAGCGCATAAACGATCGCCGCGACGCCCGCCACAACGCGTACGGGGCGGGCGATCGCTGAATTGCCGAGGCCGATGTTGAGGTAGAACCAGATGCCGAGCAGCGCGAGCAGCAGCAGGCGCGGCATGGGCTTCCAGCCGTCGCGCCCGACTTCGGAGATAGACCAGACGAGTGCCGCGACGAGCGTGAAGAAGACGCTCCAGACGCCCGCCGAGCGGCTTCGCACCATGAGGGTACCCGAGCCGATCAGTGCGAGGCCGGTGACGACGTAGTAGGGCGTGGAACCCATTGCGACGAGCCACCCGCCAAGCACAGCGAAGGCGGCGCCCACCAGTACCAGGACCTCCCCCGTCTCGGCAGGAGAGGCCTCGTGTCGGTTCGACATAGAAGAGCCCCCGCTCATGCAAATGTCAGGCATCGCGTCGCGCAACGCCAATCGCCGTCAGGGTCTCTGTGGGCCATCCGGCAATCGGCATACACGGCAACGTGCTTCGCTTGTGTTGCAATCGCCGTACCTTCCCGAGCATCAGAAAATTTGCAAGGGTCTGTGTAAAGGCGAGGCGTTATTCATTCGATACATAGCGCCACGTTTTTATCTCGGGCTGTGACCGAAGCCACAATCAGACATAGCGCTGATGGCGCGCTGGGGCGCTTGCATGGTAACCAGAAAATGAAGGAGAGACAGATTTGGATTCCAAATCAACCATATGAACTATCGAGAGGCTGAAAACTGAGGGAACGAAGCGACGCGACACGTTGACATATCTACAAGAAGTCAGTGTAGAAATGGCGCGTACTGCATCGTTTACCCTTGCATTGAATCGAAATCAAAACTGGAATGGTGAGAGCTTTCGAACTCCGCGCTGTCTGGCGCCAGACCTTCGCAGGCCGGTCGACTGGCAGCCCCGTCGGCGGGTCGAGAAACAGCTTGCGCTGCGCGATGTCTTCGTAGCGGCGGCCGAAGTCGAACATGCCCATGATGCTGCCGGCCTTGCTGTCGAACGACCCCCCGCCGATACGTTCTCCGTCGAGCCAGTTGTCTTCGATGAAGCGAACGACCGACGACTGGTCGATCAACGTATGGTCGACGTAATTCTCTTTCGCCCAGGGCGAAATGACGAGAAACGGAATGCGTGCACCCGGGCCGCAGCGGCCGTTCACGGGTTTGCCGTTCACGCCGTCCTGCGCGGAGCCGGTACCGCATTTTCCCTGACCGTTGAGGTGATCGGCGAACGAATCGTATGACGCGCTCGTCGGCGATGCGTACGCGTGGTCGTACCAGCCATCCGAGTCATCCCACGTCACGACGATGGCGGTGCTGGTCCAGTCCGGCTGGCGCTGCAGAAAGTTGACGACCTTCGCGACGAACGCCTGTTCGTCGAGTGGATCCGAATAGCCCGCGTGACCGTCCTGGAAGGCGGGAGCCTTGAGGAAACTCACGGCCGGAAAGTTCCCGGCGCTCACCGCGCCAAAGAAGTCGTCGGAATCGTACTGATGATTGGCGGGGTCCGGGGTCCGGCCATCACGTTCCAGGGTATGCCCGATCGCCTCGATCGAACTCGGGCGCAAATGTTTCGGGTTCGACGTTGACGCGTAGTACTGGAACCAGTTGTGGTGTGGAACGTAGTCCTCCTTGGCAGCACCGACGACTGCCGATAGCGTGCTGCGCCTGCACGCGGTCGTGCCATTGCTGTTCACGGTCTCGAGGTTGAAGCCGCCCATGAAGCCGCCCCACGAAATATTGCGGGCGTTCAGGAGGTCGCCGATGTTTCGGCCCGTCATCATGACGGTGTCGCGCTGGCTCGAGCATTGGTCGAAGGCGGGATCGACGTCGTCGATCAGCGTGAAGCCGCCCTGTCCGTCGTTCACGTAGTAGGAGCCCGGGACCGAAGGCTTTTTCGTCGTCAGCACGGGCCTCACGCCGTTGGTTTGACCCGAGACCACCTCCAGCGCGCCTGGCGTCGACGGGCCATAAGTCGACGACCAGGCATTGTCGCTCATCGCGAATCGCTGCGCGTAATTCCATAGTGCGGTGACCGTGTTGCCGTCGTAATAGCCCATGACCTCGCCATTGTTTCCGGAATCGCCGTCCCGGTCGCTCTTACCTTTGCCCGTGTACTTCGGGAACAGATCGACGGCGCCGTTGTCGTAGGCTTGCTGTTCTGCCGCATAGGCGTGATCCTGGTCGGCGGTCGCAGCTTGCGTACGGTCGATGCGGAACGGGTTCGCTGCGCCCGCGCCATTGGCCGGATTCGTGGCATTCGGATTTCTGGAGAGGAGGGGTCCAGAGAGGCCGTTCACCGCGGGCGTACCGGGCAGTGCGTTGAACGCCGGTTCGTCTGAAGGATTTGCCGCATGCGGATAGGTGGCAAAGTAGTGATCAAACGAGACATTCTCTCCATAGATCACGACCAGGTGCTTGATCGGAGTGGCAGTATGAAGGTCGTTCGGCCGATTCATGTGCTGGTCGTCATTTGCACCCCATGCAATGTGTAATGAGAATGCCGCGGCTATGAGCAAACCAAGCGCTAGATGACGCCAGTGCATGTCGAGCTCCTGTAAGTTGCGTTCCTCGTAGCGCAATGGGAGTTCCCGGCTGACGTTGCCGTGGCGATCGCAAGCGAGGGCCAGCTCGCGCTGGCCCTCGCCGGGTTACAACACGCGCAGGCCGCGAGATGCTGGAGCACATTGGAGAGTCGAAAGCCGCTTAGGTCTACAGACCGTAGGTCCGCGCCATCAAGGCGGCTGTTGCGTAACTGTGCGTTGCGCAGGCTGCCGCTTCGAACACGGCGCCGCGAAGATCCGATCGTTTCCGCCGCTGCGGGCACCAGGTCATCGGCTATCTGCCTCGCTTGCCCACGCGCGTATCTGATCGATGGTGGCCGTCGCGCCGCCGCATACGACAACCAGAATATTCCGGTATTTGGCCAACGCGGGATGCCTCTCGTAGGCGACGGACAGCGCTGCGCCGCAGGCCGGCTCAACCAGAATGCGGTGATCCGCAAGAAAGCGCTCGCAGGCAGCGAGTGCGCTGGAGTCCGATACGACGATACTGTGGACAGGGTGCTCGCGCACGCAGCGCAAGGCCTGCTCGCACACCCGCTTGGCGCCGAGCGAAGTGGCGACGCTGGAGATACAGGGCAATGCCACCGTATGACCCGCCTCGACAGCGGCATGAAGCGAAGCGGCGCCATCGGTTTCGACGGCCAACACCGGCACGTCGTGCCAATGATTGCGCTGGAGGCCTTCCACGACGCCACAAAGCAGGCCGCCGCCGCCAACGGAAAGCACGATGGCATCGGGTTTGAAGCGGGCCTGGGCAACTTCATCGATCATCGAGGCATGGCCGTGCCACAGCAGTGGATCGTCGAAGGGATGCAGAAACGCGTCCGTCGCGCCCAGCAAGGTCAGCGCGAACTGGTTGGCCTCTTGCCAGGAACTGCCGTGCACCACGACCTCTGCAGCTTCCAGGCGGAGCAACTCCCTGGCGCGTTCCGTCGTCGTTTCCGGCACCACGACAAGCACGGGAATGCCCAGGCGCCGGCCCGCATAAGCCACGGCAAGACCCGCATTTCCCCCGGACGACGATACGAAACGCTGCGCGCCACGGCTTTGGTGAACGGCGCAAGCGTGGCCGATGCCCCGGATCTTGAACGATCCACATGGCTGCAAGGCGTCGAGCTTGAGCCACACGGATTGTTCACCAGGGACGCTCAGGGCGCGCGACTCCACCAACGGGGTTTCAAAGTGCAGATGCATTGCAATGGGCTTCCAGGATTGCGATCGGACCAACCGTTCTTCTGCTGATCCTAGAGAGGAAGAGAGAGTCTGGCTTGTAAGATATTGACGCGTGAGGCGAGCGAAGGCCCATCGGCTCAGTATGCAGACGGGGCCACGCCAAACGCGTGACGGAACGCCCTGTTGAAATGACTTTGATCGTAAAACCCGACGCCTTGGGCACGCTCGTGAGGCGAAAGTCGCGAGTTTTGCCGGTCCTGGTTTTGCCGTGTGAGGCGCCGTCAGTCTGCACACACCCGTGACTCGCCCGTGTATGGCTACGTCGACCGGTCGCGATTGCGCGCGCGCGTGGCGCCCGTGATCACCGCGACGCCGAGCAGTATCACCGCCACAATCTCGATGATGTGCACCGCAACATGCAGCGCCATCAATGCCCACGCCACGCCGCCAATGAAAATGATCCATCCGATCAGATAGATGAGCAGAGTCATCGTTCTTCTCCTTGTGGTTTCGGCCTGGGTGCAGTGCGAACAACGCCATTGGCGAAAGAGCGGTCCCCCGCCTTTCACCAGGCGAAAAAGGTCGAAGCACATTGCGCGCCTGACTTCGCCATGGCGCGCGGAGCAGCTGGCGCTGATAAATCGATCCGCATTATAAGGATGCCGAACGGATTTGATCATGCAGGACGCGCATGCGGTAGCCGAACGCACGCAAGGCGTAGCGTCACCCGCGCCGTCGCTTCGTGCGTTGTTGTGCTCCGCGCTGACAGCGCAGGATGGTGTGCCGATAAGGTTTGCTAACCAACCATACCGGCAGTCTTGATAAACGGACGGACGCGGACGGCAAGTCGCGCCTCAGAAGCCTGTTGCTTCCAGCAGGCTTTTATCCGGGCAACGACAGCAGACCGTTTGGCAGGAACGGCGCGCGGGCTAGTTAGTGCCCATGCGCCTCGCGGAAACCGGCGTCCTTTTCGAGTCGGCGGCCGTGGCTACCGACGTGGAATCCCGCTGAGATCACAAACAGGACTCCGGCGAAAGGCCAGATATAGATTGCCAGCGAGAAGCAAACCCAAATCGCTTCTTGTGGCGGATACGCCTGGAGTGCCCAGACAAGACAGGCAACTGGCAACAGCATCAGACACACCGCCGACCGGGTGAGAAAGGTGGCGGCTTTTGCTTTCTTTAGCGTCTCTGCTTGCATGCCTGGCTCCATAGGGAATGGCATTGGGACATAGAGTCGCACGGTGACCATTTGTCGCATACTTAGTAATATCCCTGACAGGTGCCATTTTCCGCACTGCAATCTCCGAAAAGGATGCGTGATGCTGCATAGCGTTTCCGAATCGATCGTAGTTCTTATCGACTTGCAAATGAGACTGATGCCGGCGATTCACGACGGCGAATCCGTTGTCGCTCAAGCCATTCGGCTTGGGCGGATTGCTCGGGGTCTCGATGTTCCGGTCATCGGGACAGAACAGAATCCGGGCGCGCTCGGCGAAAACTCGCAGGAAATAAAGGACCTGTGCGCGAGAACTGTTGCAAAGCACCATTTCGACGCCACCGCCGATGGTCTGTTTGAAGCGCTGCCCGAAGGGCGAACCCGAGCGATCGTCGCGGGATGCGAGGCGCATGTCTGCGTATTGCAGACAGCGATGGGTTTGCTGCAGTGCGGTCTATCGGTCACTGTCGTTACTGACGCGACAGGCTCGCGGAAAGTCGCCGACAAAGAGACGGCCATTGCGCGGCTGAACAAAGCGGGCGCTGAAGTGGCGACGGTCGAGATGGTCGCGTTCGAATGGCTGCGCTCGTGCCAGCACCCGCGCTTTCGCGACATACTGCAGTTGATCAAGTAAGCGGCTACCAGCGGCGCGCTCATCTGCAAAACGCGGCGCCGGTGAGCAAGGCAAGCATCGTCGAAGGCGCGAGATACTCGACGAACGTCCAGACAATAAGCGTTACGAACGAAACGGCCAGCATGACCTGCATGATGCGCCAGGCCACGACCTCACTCACGAAGGCTGGCCGGTGATCATGGTGCGCTGCGCGACCCGCTCGTCGTCGATCGGCAAGTGCATCAATCCCGCGATGACGCCAAGCGCAATCGAGCCCTGCCAGAGCAGGCCGTAGCTATGCGTCGCGTCGAACACCACGCCGCCCAGCCAGACGCCGAAGAAACTCCCGATCTGATGCCCGAGAAATACGAAGCCGAAGAGCGTCGAGATATAGCGCACGCCGAACATCTGCGAAACGATCCCGCTCGTCAGCGGCACGGTGCCGAGCCACATGAAGCCCATCGCGAACGCGAACACGTAAAGCGTGAGGGGCGATAGGGGCAAGGCGAGGAACAGCGCCATTACGCCCGCCCGTGCGAAGTAGATCGCCGAGAGCAGATACTTGCGCCGCAGAAACCCCCCTGCGTAACCGCAGAGAAACGTGCCTGCCGTGTTCGCCAGCGCAATCAGCGCGAGCGCCAGGCTCGCTTCGCGCGCGCTCATGCCCTTGTCGAGCAAATACGCCGGCAGGTGCGCGCCGATGAACGCAAGCTGGAAGCCACACGACAAAAAGCCCAGATTGAGCAGCCAGAAGCCGCGATGCGCGAACGCCTTTCCGAGCGCTCGGCGCAGGGTGTCGTGCGTATCGATCGCGCCGCTACGCTGCAGCGGCCGATCGCGCAGCCATGCCGCGAGCGGCGCGCTGGCGAGCATCATGGCGGCGAGCACGAGAATGGCCGTGACCCAGCCGAACCTGCCGATCATCCCTTGAGTGAGCGGCACGATGCAGAACTGGCCCACGCCGCCGAACATACCCGCCACGCTCAGCGCCCAGCTGCGCTGGTCGGCTGCAAAGAGCCGCGAGAGCGCGCCATAGACGGCGCCGAAAGCCGTTCCGGACAATGCCACGCCGAGCACCACGCCGACGCCAAACGTGTAGACGCCAGGCGTCGCGCTCAATGCCATCATCGCGAGGCCGAGCGCGTAGAGCAGGGCGCCCGCGAAGATCACACGTGCGGAGCCGAAGCGGTCGGAGATCATGCCCGTGAGCGGCTGTGCAACGCCCCACAGCAGGTTTTGCAACGCAAGCGCGAGGCCGAACGTCTCGCGCGACCAGCCGCGCTCGAGCGTGACAGGCAACAGAAAAAGCCCTTGCACGTTGCGCACGCCGAGCGCCGCACCCATCACGACGCCACCTGCGATCACGAGCAGCCAGCGGCGGCGCCATGCATCGTCCATCCCGGTCATCGTTCGCCTCCTCGCACTGGGCGCTTCGCTGTTGCGCAGCGTGGTGCCTAGTAGAGCGCGGGAAAGCGGGCTGGCTCAAGTGAGTTTTCGGCACGCTTCGCATGCGTGCCGCTCATGCGACATGGTTTTGGCGAGCCTGATCGACGATCCAGTCGATGACGGCGCGCACGTCGTCGCGCGGCGCTTCGTCGGCCTGATGCAGCCAGTAGGCATAGCCAGTCGGACCCTCGGCGCGCGCATTGCCGATGGCGGCGAGCCTGCCGTCGGCAAGCAGCGGTTGCACGAGGGCAAGGCGCCCGAGCGCGATACCGCGGCCGGCGGTGGCGGCCTGAATGACCTGGTCGTACTGGTTAAAACGCAGCACGCCGCGAAGCGGAGCGCCGTCAAGGCCGCGCGCGCCCAGATGATCCGCCCAGCGCAGCATCGGGCGGCGTACGCCCTCGAATTCGAGCAGCACGTGGCGCGCGAGCGTGGCCGCGTCGAGCTTCTTCACGTTCAACGAAGGATGCGCGACCGGCAATACGTATTCGTCGTACAGATGCACAGCGCGATTGGCTGCCTCCGGCGCGATGCGGGCCGGCGCGTAGCGCAGGGCGAGATCGATGCCTTCTGCGCGCAGATCGAGCACCTTCTCTGAGGTCGCAAGGCGCAGATCGATATCGGGAAGCTGGCGTTGCAACTCGCCGATGCGCGGCAGCAGCCACAGTCCTGCAATGCCGATGCTGGCGGTGATCGTCACCGGCTGACGTGCTTGGGGCGCGGCCAGCGCGCCGACGATTTCCTGCATCTGCTGCACCGCGCCGTCCGCAACGCGCAGCAGGCGCTCGCCCTCCGCTGTGAGCGCGATCGAACGATAGCCGCGGCTGAAGAGGCGCACGCCTAGCGCTTCTTCGAGCGCGGCGATCTGGCGGCTCACGGCGGATTGCGTCACGCACAGGTCGTCGGCGGCGAGCGTGATGCTCATGCGCCGGCCCACCGCGACGAAACCGCGAATGAGGTCGAGAGGAGGGAGTTTCACGAGCGGCACTGACATGCATTTTCCTCATGCGAAAGCTGCGCAAAGATTGATTGATGCAGCGGGCAAGGTCAAGTGAAATCGATACTCCGGATTCTTCAGGGAGCACGCTCATGGATTCAGCCGATCCAGCCGAGGCACGTCCCATCGCTGTCGCCATCACTGCTGCCGATGGCTTTACGCTTCGCGCATATGTGTGGCGTCGTCACGCGCTGCCGAACGCGGACGCGTCGCGTCCGGTGGTCATCGTCAATTCGGCGACGTCGGTGCGCTGCCACTACTATTTCCGCTTTGGCGCATGGCTGCACCAGCAGGGTTTCGACGTGCTGGTCTACGACTACCGTGGCATTGGCGGCTCGCAGCCCGTCGCGCTCGCCACACTCGATGCGAGCTGGCTGGAATGGGGAGAGCGCGATTTCGAAGCGGTGCTGCGCTACGCAAGAAGCCTGTTCCCTGGGCAGCCGATCGATGTCGTGGGGCATAGCATTGGCGGCTTCCTGATCGGGCTCGCGCCGTCGAATCATCTCATTCGACGCGTCTTCACCGTCGGCACGCAATACGCGTATTGGCGAGATTACGCGCCGCGCAGCATGCCGCTCATGCTCTGGAAATGGCATGTCGTGATGCCGGTTTTGACCGGCCTGATGGGCTATTTCCCCGCATCGTGGTTCGGATGGATGGAGGACACGCCGCGCGGCGTCGCGAGGATATGGAGCCGGGGCCGCGCCCGCTTTGAAGACACGCTCGGCGATGGGGCGCTCGCACGCACGCCCGAGCAGCGCACGGACATCGTCGCTCGTTTCGGCAACATGCGTGCGCCGATTCTCGCCGTGAGCTTCCACGACGATCCGTTCGGCACGATTCGCGCGATCGAACGCGCGCTGTGTTATTTCACACAGAGCCTGTCGACGCATGTACGCATCGCGCCCGCGTCAATTGGCGAGCGCAGCATCGGACATTTCGCGTTTTTTCACTCGCGATTCGAGCGCAGCCTGTGGCCGCTCGCGCGGGATTGGCTGGCCGATGGCAGCGTCATCGCGATGACTCCGGCAACGACGCACCCGAGCCCCAGCCACGCCGAGGTCGAAAGCGATTCACCGAGCCAAGCAATGCCGATCGCCACGCCGATCGGCACGCGCAAATAGGCCTGCGCCGTCGTGCCGACCGAGCCGAGCGTCTGGACGAGCCGGAAGTAGATGACGAACGCGATTGCCGTGGAAAAGACGGCGAGTGCGATCAGCGCTGCGATCGATTGCAACGACGGATGAAGCGTCCACGGGCGGTCTAAGGCCAGGCTCACGGGGACCAGCAGTATCGCACCGACGATGAGAGACCCCGCAGCGGGTGCGACCGGCGAGAGTCCCTTGAACGAACGGCCGTAGATCGCCGCACCGGCGTAGCAAACCGTCGCGGCGACGATCGCCAGTTGTGCAACGAGTTGCTGGCCGAGTCCTTCGAATGCACTCACGCCGACCACGAGGCATATGCCAGCGAGACCCGCGGCGACGCCGAACAGCTTGCGCGCGTTGACCGGTTCGTGGCGGGTAATCAGCCACGTGCCGAGGAACGCCATGACAGGCGAGGTCGAGTTGAGGATGGTCGCCAGACCGGCTTCCACCGAACGCTCGGCCCATGCGATCAAGGTAAAGGGAATCACGCTATTGAGCAGCGCCTGCACGGCGAAGCGACGCCACACGGCCGGGTCTCGCGGTACCGGAATGCGCTTCCACAGCATCCAGAACAGAAGGAGCGTTCCGGCAATCGACGTTCTCGCGGCGATGAGCGTCAACGGCGGTATGGTCGTCACGCCGACTCGAATGAACGTATAGGACGCGCCCCACAGCGTGGAAAGTGCGAGGAGCAAAAGCAGGTCGAGTCCGGCCGATTTGCTCGCGGTCGATGTTTGCATGCTGGGCGGTCGATTTCACGCAGACGCGGTGAGATTACGAGCCACGCTCCAGGGATAGAGCGCGTATCGACAGTATGCGGGCATCTTCGGTGCGAATATTTCGGCCTGGGATGAAATGTGGATTGTCGATGAACGGAATCACGAAGCGACGCGCAATGCGTCTTCGCGCTGCGTGGCGTAGCGGTTCGCGGGACGAGGCAGGCCAAGATGCTCGCGCAATGTGCGCCCCGTATATTCCGTGCGAAAAAGTCCGCGACGCTGCAATTCGGGCACCACGTACTGCACGAACTCGTCGAGGCCGCCAGGCAGCCAGGGCGACATGATATTGAAGCCGTCGGCGCCTTCCTCCTCGTACCATTGCTGAAGCTGGTCCGCAATGCTTTGCGGCGTGCCGATCACCTGTTGATGCCCGCGCGCGCCCGCAATGCGCAGATAGAGATCGCGTATGGTGAGGTTGTCGCGCCGCGCGAGATCGAGCAGCAAGCGTTGCCGGCTCTTGCCGCCGTTGGTTTCCGGCAGGTCGGGCACGGGGCCATCCACGGGATACTGCGAGAGGTCGAGGCCGCCCGACATGTTCGCGAGCAGCTGCAGTCCCACGCTCGGGTGGATCAGCGCCTGCAACGCGTCGAACTTCTCCTGCGCTTCTTCCTGCGTGCGGCCGATCACGGGGAAAATGCCCGGCATGATCTTGAGATGCTCGGGGCGGCGGCCGTAACGCGCGAGCCGCCCTTTCACGTCGCGATAGAACTGCCTGGCTTCATCGAGCGTTTGATGCGCGACGAAAATCACTTCGGCGGTTTGCGCCGCGAGTTCCCTGCCGGCTTCCGAGGCGCCCGCCTGCACCACGACGGGCCAGCCTTGCGGCGAACGCGCGACGTTGAGCGGGCCGCGCACCTTGAAGTGCTTGCCGCGATAGTCCAGCGTGTGCAGCTTCTGCGGGTCGAAGTAGAGGCCGCTTGCCTTGTCGCGAATGAAGGCGTCGTCTTCCCAGCTGTCCCAAAGCCCGGAAACCACGTCGTAGAACTCTTTCGCGCGCTCGTAGCGCAAGGCGTGATCGAGATGCTTGTCGAGGCTGAAGTTGTGCGCTTCGGTTTCGGTGCTCGACGTCACGAGATTCCAGCCCGAGCGGCCGCCGCTCAGATAGTCGAGCGAAGCGAATTTGCGGGCTACGTTATAGGGCTCGTTGAACGAGGTCGACACCGTGGCGATGAGCCCGATGTGCTTCGTGACCACCGATAGCGCGGAGAGCAGCGTGATCGGCTCGAAATGATCGGCGCGCGCGGTGCGCGAAAGCGAAGGCACATGGGTGTCGCGCACGCTCACGCTATCGGCGAAAAAGACGGCGTCGAATTTGGCGCGCTCGGCCGTTTGCGCCAGCTCGGCGTAGTGCGCGAAGTCGAGGCCCCCGGCTGCGTGTGCATCGGGGCGACGCCACGCGGCGATATGGTGGCCCGTCTCCATCAGGAAGGCGCCGAGGCTCAATTGTCCCGCGCGTCGCGGTGCTGCGCTCATGTGTGCTCCTCGAATGTGGTTGGCGTTCGCTACGGAATGGAAGGCAGATTCAATGCGCGAGCGGCTTGTGCGCCGTGGCGATGATCATGCGCCGCGTGAGCGCATAGCCACGTGCGTTGCGATGGGGTTCGAGCGCGCCCGCGAGCCGTGCGCGTACGCGTGCGATGTCGTCGGGCGTGAGCGAGGCGAGGAAATTGCCGAACGAACTGGACCGGCTAAAGGCGAGCACGTCGTCGACGTTGTCGAAAGTGTCGCCGAAGGTGCGGATCTCGTTGTGCGTCACGTCGAAGCCGGCGCCCTGGAGCAGCGCTGCCGAGCGCTCGTGCGTGAGTTTGTTCGGCGCGCCGATTCCAGCGCGCTGCCATTCGGGCTCGCCCGAAAATAGCGCGCGCAGCACGACATGCAGGTCGTGTGGCGCTTCTTCGGGCATGGTCGTGAAGCCGATCCGGCCGCCTGGCTTGAGCACGCGCCACGCTTCGCGCAGCGCTTGCGCCTGATCCGGGATCCAGTGAATCACGCTGTTGAAATACACCACGTCGTAGTGCGCATCGGGCACCGTTTCCAGCGCTTCGGCGCGGCCGACGCGCGCGGCGAAGCGGCCCTGCGCGCGTTCGAGCGCGCGCTGCACGCGCAGCGGCAACGGATCGAGCCCGAGCACTTCGCCGTGTTCGCCCACGCGCTGCGCCGCCGATTCGGTGAGACGGCCCGTGCCGCAACCCACGTCGAGCACGCGTTCGCCTTCACGCAAGCCGAGCACGTCGAGCAGTTGCAGACCGTGATGAAACTGGCGAATGCCAAGCCGGTCGTATTCTTCGACGAGCGTGGCGGAATCGAGCTGAAGGCTGGGCGCGTTCGACATGTCGTGGTCCTGACCAAAGTTTGGCAGGACCATTCTTGCCGATCGGTTATCTCACCACAAACAAGCAATTGAGCTATTCATAGTAGCGCGAGCGCGTTCGCGACGATTGCGCTGCTACAGCGGATTTTCAAACTGAGGGGGCAGTTCGTTACGCTCGTCGGTGGCAATCCCCGGTTGATCCTGGCCGTGATCGCCATCGCCCGTTTGAGGTTGGCCGTCATGGCCGCGGATTCCGGCGTTCGTCTGGCAATTATCGTGGTGCGGTCGTCGTTCACCATGCGTCGTTTTTCTCGAGTGATACGCCGGATCGTGCCTCAGAGGTTGATCTGTCCACCCATCTCGACAACCCGGTTCGCGGGGAGGCTGTAGTATTCGGCCGCCTGCGCTGCGTTGCGCGCCATGAACGCGAACAGCTTCTCGCGCCATAGCGACATGCCTTTGCTCTGTGCCGTTGCGAGGATCGTGTCGCGGGCCAGGAAGAACGACGTGGCCGCGGGTTCGTACTGCCACGTAGGTATCTGCTTCTGCACGAGCAGGAGCAGTGCCGGCACGTTGGGCATTTCCATGAAGCCGTGACGCGCGGCGACCGCATAGCAACCGTGCCCAAGATCGCTCACCGAGACTTTTTCGCTTTCGGGCACGTGCGGAACGTTCTCGGTCGTGCCGGCCAGAAAGATATTGGTCTCGTGCATCACGCCGTTATGCTTGAGATTGTGCAGGAACGCGCTCGGCGTCATGCCGGGCACGCCGCCTGGAAACACTGCCGTACCGCCCACGCGGGGAGGCGGGTGCGATCCATCGCACAAGGAGTGAATGAATGCCGGAAGCGGCAGGTTGTCGCTTTTCACGCGCTCGACGACCATCTCCCGCCCGCGATGCCATGTCGTCATGATAGTGAACAGCACGCCGCCCGCCAGCAGCGGGAACCATCCGCCATCGAGGACCTTGCTCGCATTGCTCGCGACGAATATCGCATCCACGACGGCCAGCGGCCCGATCACTGCCAGCGTAGCGACCGGTTTCCAGTTCCACAGGCAGTGGGTGATGAAGTACATGAGCAGCGTCGTGAGCAGCATCGTCGAGGCGACGGCAATGCCATAAGCGGCCGCGAGATTATCGGAAGACCGGAAGAACACGACGAGGAATACGACCGCCGCATAGAGCGAGATGTTGATGAACGGCACGTAGACCTGACCGACTTCGTGTGTCGAAGTGTGGACGACGGGGATGCGGGGCAGCAACCCGAGCTGGACAGCCTGCTTCGTCATGGAAAACGCGCCGGAAATGACGGCCTGCGAAGCGATGATCGTCGCGGCGGTTGCCAGCAGAACCAGCGGAAGCAATGCCCAGTCCGGCGCCTGGGAGAAGAATGGCTGCGTGAGCGCCGAAGGCTTCGACAGCACGAGCGCGGCCTGGCCAAAGTAGTTGAGGATGAGGCTCGGCAGCACGAGCAGCAGCCACGCGAGCCGGATCGGCGTCTTGCCGAAGTGTCCCATGTCCGCGTAAAGCGCTTCGCCGCCCGTCAACGCAAGGAACACAGAGCCGAGGACGACGAATGCCGTGCCGGGTGCATGTGCGATGAAGCTCAGGGCGTAAGACGGCGATGCGCCGCGCAAAATGCCGGGGTTGTGTGCGATATGAGCGACGCCGAGTACGGCAAGCGTCAGGAACCAGACGATCATGACCGGCCCGAAGACTTTTCCGACCGTGGCCGTGCCGTGTTTTTGAAGCTTGAACAGGCCGGTCAGGATCACGAGCGAGATCGGCACGACCCACGCGGCCAGATGAGGATCCACGAGTTCGACGCCTTCGACTGCCGAGATGACCGAAATCGCCGGCGTGATCATCGAGTCGCCGTAAAACATCGCGGCGCCGAACACGCCGAGCGTCAGCAGCACGGTGCGCAGGCGCACGGGCGCCACACGAGCGGCCAGCGCCGTGAGCGCCAGAATGCCGCCTTCGCGGTCATTGTCCGCCCGCATGACGAAGCTCACGTATTTGAGCGTCACGACAATGATGATCGACCAGAGGATCAGCGAAACGATCCCGAATACGTTGGTCTGGCTAATTCCGCCGGCGGCTTTCAGGCATTCGCGAAGTGTGTAGAGCGGGCTGGTTCCGATGTCGCCGAAAACCACCCCTATGGCGCCCAGAATCAGGGCGGCGGGGGCGTCAGTAGTTTGACTGGATGAACGCGCGGATATAGAGGCCATGGGTAAGGAAAATGAAAATCAACGTCCCTCGGGACAGGCTGCGGAGCACAAGCGTCAGGCCTGGCGGCTCCCGACTCGCACGCTACAATCGCCCGACAGATACTACAGGCGCATCCTTTCAGAACGCATGACTCGTCTCCTGACGCTCAAGCAAACCGTTTCGCGTGGACTGCGGGGGCTCGCCCTGTGGGGCCCAGGTCTGCTCGTGATGCTGGCCGACTGCGACGCCGGCAACGTCGTGACGGCCGCGCAGGCCGGCGCGCAAACGGGGCTGCGGCTCTTGCCCGTGCTGCTTGCGCTGGTCCCACTGCTCTACATGGTTCAGGAGCTGACCGTGCGCCTGGGTATTTTCACCGGGCGCGGTTATGGCGAACTCATCCGCTCGCGCTTCGGACCGGTTTGGGCCGCGCTCGCCGCGGCCGGACTGGTCGTGGCCGTGCTGGGGTCGCTCGTGACGGAGTTCACGGGCGTTGCCGGCGTGGGGGAAATGTATGGCGTATCGCGTGCCGTCACGCTGCCGCTCGCCGTCATTCTGTTGACCGGTATCGTCGTTACGGGCTCGCACAAGCGCGTAGACCGGATCGCGATTGCCATCGGCGCGTTCGACCTGACGTTCTTTGCCGTCGCATGGAGTGCGCGTCACAAACTTCAGGTCATGGTCCCGCAAATGACTCATCTGGCAGCGGGCGGCCGTGAAGCCGGCTACCTGGCGGCGGCGCTCATTGGCGCGACGTTCAATCCGTGGATGGTGTTCTATCAGCAGGCGGCGGTCGCGGACAGCCTCACGGCGAAGGACTTCACGTTGGCCAGAGTCGAGACGGCGGTTGGCGCTGTCCTCACGCAATTGCTGACGGCAGCGGTGCTCGTCGCTGCGGCGGCTACGTTGTCGGCGCATGGCGAGCCGCGCTCCCTCGGCAGTATCGGCGAAATCAGCAATGCGCTCGTTGCGGTAACGGGCCCGTTTGCGGGGCGCCTGCTCTTTGGCGCAGGCGTGCTCGGTGCGGCGCTGGTGGCCGCCATCGTGAGTTCACTCGCGCTGGCATGGGGGCTCGGCGATGTATTCGGGTACCGGGCCTCGCTCGATGACCGTCCCGGCCGCGCGCCCTGGTTCTACGGCGCGTATGCGCTAGCCGTTGCAGGCAGTGCCTGGGCTGTCTGGCTCGCACCCGACCTCGTCTCCCTGAACGTTGCCGCGCAAGTGGTCAACACGTTGATGTTGCCGCTCGTGTTGGGGTTGCTCGTCGCCCTGAGCCTCACCGCGCTCCCTCGACGGTATCGGCCTCGCGGGCTTTATTTGTGGCTTGTGGTTTTCGTGGGTGCGGTCGTGTGTGCCGCGGGTGTGTGGGGCGCGGTGCAGGGTTTGCGTCCTTTACGCGCGATCCCTGACTTACAGATTCTTTAATAATGCGTAGTAGACGGCGGCGAATACCACGACGATGCCGATGTTCACGGCCAGCCGTAGCCACAAGAGATTTTTCAGGAAAACCACATCCACGCCGACGATAACGGCTATCAACAACAAGATGTAAATCGCAACGTACACGTTTCTCATCGTTTCAATGGCCAGTCAAAAGATCCCGGTGGCCAACTGCCAGAAGTCAGGATACGCCGGGACCGCGCGCCTCACACATCGCATACGTTTTCATTCGTTTCACAGCCTGGTGCGGCGCATCAGCCGGGGTCGTCCCATGCTGCCGGACGCTGGTTTCCGGGTTTCTGTTGTTTTGTTGCTATCTTGCTGAAATCGATGTTGCGAAAGGCTTTTCTGGCTATAGTTAAAGTGCTTTCTCAAACACTTGATGCGACGCGGTAAGAATTGCGCCTTGCATCAAGAGCGTTCGGTTTGCGCAGGGCGTTTTCGCGGTTTCCGGCGAAAAGGCTGCAAAACCAACCGATCTCTGGGAGGACCAGATGAGACGCACGAAGACGCAGTCACTGCGTTATCAGGTCGAAAAATGGCTCGCACCGACTTCGCCGGTGCATGTCACCGCGTTTGGCCATACCCCTTCCGGCAGGGCACGCTATGTGTGCGTGGAGACGCGCCAGACAACGGGTTTTCACGCGCTGTTCTTCTTTCAGCACGACGACGGTTACTGGAATGTATTTCCTCCCGTGGGTGAATAGCCGCTGCAAGGAAGAAAATATAATCAGGCATCCAATATAAGCGAAAGCAGTTTCACTGCATCGCCTGCTACTGGCTCCAGCAGGGCACCTGCCTCACGTCCTGCGCGCTCGGCACCGTGCTCCGCGCAGATCGACTTCTGATAGCGAGGACTCCGGAGCAAATCACTGCGTATTGGTTTGTGTGCCGGTTTGTGTGCCGGGACCGTTTGCATGCGTGCGCCGATGCAGCGGTCCCAGCGCGGTGGAGAGCAGCGCGCAGGGCAGCAGGATCGCGACGAGTGCGAACATCGTCGTCTTGAACGCATGTGCGTAGTCGATCACACCGGGCGCCGCACCGAGCGTCGAGAAGAACAGGCCGCCTAGTGTGGCCGCGCCGACGGCGGCGCCGATCTGCAGCGTTGCCGTGACCATGCCCGAGGCGATGCCCGCGCGCTCGGGCTCCACTTCGGCCAGCACGATGCGCACGACGGAGGGCAAAACGAGCCCTTGGCCGATGCCGATCGCCGCGAGTCCGAGATAGAAACCGGCGCCGGGCTGTACCGCCCCCGCGAGCGCAGCCGCAATCGCGAGTCCGCCCGCGAGCATCACGAAGCCCAACGTCAGCACGCGATAGCCGCCGAACCGGTGCACGAGGCGCGGCATCAGCAGCGGGCTGGAAAGAAAGCCGATGCCGAACGGCAGGATCGCGAGTCCCGAAGCGAGCGGCGTCCAATGCAGGCCGCCTTGCAGATAAATACCGTAGGTCAGGAAGAACGCGCTCATCGTATAGAAGAGGAACGCCAGCACGAGACCGAGCGCGATGACCGGATTGCGGAAGAGGCGCACATCGAGCAGGGGATCCTTGCCGTTGGCGAGGCTGCGCCACTCGACGCGCAGCAGCAGACCGAGCATGGGCAGCGAGCCGGCGAGGCAGGCGAGCATCCACAGCGGCCAGCCCGACTCGCGTCCGCGCGTGAGCGGATAGACGAGCATCAGCAGAAACAGCGACAGCAGCAGGGTGCCCGGGACATCGATGCGCTTGCCGCGCGGCGGCCGGCTTTCCGGGATGAAGCGCCAGCTGCCGATGAGCGCGAACACGCCGATAGGCAGGTTGACGAGAAAGATCGCGCGCCATCCCAGACCGAACGGATGCAGGCTGATGAGCGCGCCGCCGCCAAGCTGGCCGATCACCGCGGCCACGCCGAAAACGAACGCGTAAAGCCCCATCACGCGCACCTGTTCGTGCGGCGTGAAAACGCTGCGGATCGTGGCGAGCACTTGCGGCGCGAGGGTCGCGGCGAACAGGCCTTGCAGGATGCGTCCGGCGACCAGTGCCGTGCCGCTGGTGGCCAGGCCGCAGAATGTGGAGGCGACGACGAAGCCCGCCATGCCCACCATGAAGATGCGCTTGCGGCCGTACAGGTCGCCGAGGCGCCCGCCCGTGATCAGCATGACGGCATTCGCGCACGCGTAGGCCGAGACGACCAGCTGGAGTTCGGACGCGTTCGCGCCGAGTCCGTCGCGGATGGCGGGCAGCGCGAGGTTCACGATGAAATAGTCGAGCGGCGGCAGAATCGCGCCCACCAGCAAAACGACCAGCGCCCAGCCGTGATGGCCGTGGCTGGTATCGGCTGCGGCGGCGCGAGGCGCCACGGCACAGGCGGCGTACGTATTGTCAGACATGAGTGTGCTCAGCGATAAAGGGCCGGATTTCGTCAGGCTGCGCTATTCAGCACGCGCGCAGCGTGAGCGTCCAGTCGACATTCTGATCCACCTCGATCTGACGGAAAAGCGGGAATAGGTGGTACTATCCATCGAGTTATTCGATGGATGTTGAATGTCATGCGTGGCTTCGAATTCGACCAGTTGAAGACGTTCGCGGCTGTGGCGAACGTGGGCAGCCTTTCGGCGGCCTCGCCGTTGCTGCACCTTTCGCAATCCACGATCAGCGAGCAGGTGCGCAAGCTCGAAGCGCGCGCGGGCATGCCGCTTTTCGTGCGTAGCAAGCGCGGTGTGGAGCTCACGCCCGCGGGCACACGATTGCTCGACCATGCGCGGCGTCTCGTGGCGCTCAACGAAGCCGCTTTCGACGACGTGCGCGGCCAGGCCATCAAGGGCGAGTTGCGCGTCGCGATCACCGAGTACTTCCGCACGAACGAGGTGGCCGGTCTGCTCGTGCGGCTGCGCGACTGCTATCCGCAGCTGAGCTTGCACGTGAGCGCGATGAAGAGCGCCGATATCGAGCTCGCGTATGCGAAGCGGCAAATCGATCTCGGCGTGGTCATGCATCTGTCGCGCGGCCCGTTCCGACCCGCCGCCACCGACGCGGACGCGCGCTGGGAGTTGCTGCGCGAACCGCTCTATTGGGTCGCGTCGCCGACGCTCGCCGAGCAGTTGCCGCAAGCCTTGCCGCTCGTGCTGCTGCCGGGCGACTGCATGATGCACCAGGTCGCGGTGCGCTCGCTCGAAGAAAACGACATCCCGTACGTGCTCGTTCACAGCGCGTCGGGCGTGGCCGGGCTGCAGTCCATGCTGGCAGCCGGTCTGGGCGTGGGATGCCTGTGCGCTTCGGCAATCGGGGAGGGTCTCACGCGGCTCGGCCCGAAGCACCGGCTGCCGGCCTTGCCCGACGCCGTGTTCTCGCTCCTGCCGCCGCATCCCGGCGAGGGGGACACCGTGACACAAGCGAGAGAAGTGCTGGCGCGGCAACTGCTGGTGTGATGCGCTCGCCGCGCCGGCGTGCTTCGCGACTCAATGCGGCACGTTCACGACGCCGTCGTTCGCGCGAATCGCGTTGCTGCCCGGATTCTCCACGATGGCCGGCAGGTTCGCGAGACCCAACGGCGGCGCGGCGCCCGGGTTGCCGCCGCGCGGGATCGTGCGGATGACCTGGGAAGGCGGCAGCGGCGTGCCATTCTTCAGGTGATTCCACATCAGATTGAGCGCCGCGATGTTGTAGTAGTGCACCGGCACGAAGTGCGTATCGAAGCCCGGCACGGCGAGGAATGCATCGAAGTGCTGCCCGTTCGTCACCTCGTACAGCGACAGGTGGCTGTGCGAACCTTCCCGTTCGCTGTTTGCCGCGAGATACGCGCGCGACGCATGATTGATCGGCACGAGCGCGTCGCTGCGGCCTTGTACGATGATTGCGGGCTTGCCATGCAGGTTCGCATGTACGCTGATCGCCTGGACGCTCTGGCGCATGCGCGGATCACCGTTCGTCCACAACGCGCGCAGACATGCCGCGCCCGCGAAGCTGGCGTCGGGCGTGGCCAGCCGATGGTCGGCGCCGCCAGGCGGCGTGACGTTGTAGACGAGATTGACGCCATTGGTCGGCGGCACGCCATTGCCCACGCCAAAGATGGTCAGCATTGGCGAGACGGCGGGCGCAACGCCCGCGGCGCCCGTCGATGCGTTCGTCGTGCCGAAGCTGAATCCGCACAGGTTGTCGAGCACGCTCGAGCGCGTGTAGGCATCGGCGTAGGTCACCGCAACAGCCGGCACGGCCTGTGAATCCCACATCGGCGCCTGCAGCAGATCGGAGTCCGCTTCATAGCCGGCTTCATGCAGGCGTTGGAGCGCGTCGTTCGCCTGCGCCTGCGTATCGCCGCCGTGGACGTAGCCTGCCGCCGCGAGCGACGTGCAGCGCGCCTGGCGAATGGCTGTCGTGGTCGCCACGGGCAGCGCGGTGAGATAGGGCGCGCCGGCGGCGGCGTCCGCGAGCGCGGCGCAGGGTTGCAGCAGGTTCGCGAGCGTCATGTAGTCGGCCAGCGGTTTGCCGGCCGCGGCAATGCGCTGCCCACCTTCCCTGACTTGCGCGTCACCGGGCATGCGCACATTGATCTGCGGTTCGCCGACCACGACCGCCGTGATCCACTTGCCCGTGTCCTCTTCGGCTGCCGCGAGCGATGCGCCGCCGCCGTTGCTCACGGAAGCCGCGATCGTCGTAATGTCGCCGGGCGCATAGCGCACGCCGTGATTCGATGCGTCGACGCGTTGTGCGAACTGCTGGTTGAGCACCCAGTACGCGAACTGGACCGCTTCGAGCGTGTCCTTGCCCCAGTCCGCTTCGGGGTTCAACTGCGAATGCGCGTGCTTGAACGCATAACGGTTCGGAAACTTCTGGTTGTAGGCGGCAAGCGCGCCCGCCGGCACGTCCGCGGTGAAAATACTCGTGCGCCCAGCCGTTGCTGCGTTGGCCGTGACGCCATCGATCAACGTCACGAGGCCGCTCATCAGTTCTTCTGCGCCGTTGCCCGTGCCCTTGTCGGTATAGGCGACCGCGCAGCCGCGCTTGAGTCCCCACTCGCCGGCCGCCGAGATCGCGCCGTACACGCCGCGCGAGCCCGACGACGTGGCGGTCACGATGCACGGGTTCGCCGGATCGAAGCTGGTCGGCACCTGCACGAGCAGGCTGACGTTCCGGCGGCCGCTGCCGTCGTCGGCGAACGCGAGATATTCGGTGCCGGCGATTTTGCCTTCGCCCAGTGTGTCGTTGCCGTACACATCGACATTGGGCCCCCAGAAGCGGCCATAACCGCCGTTCGCGCTCATATCGACGAGCGCCCGATAGTTCGACCAGATCGCGAGCCGGCGCAGTTCCGCTGCTGTCGGCGCCAAGTGGTCGGCGATGGCAGGCTGCGCCCCGGCGAGGCCGGTTTTGCCGAGACCGGCGGTCAACAGATCGTCGCTGACGCCATCGTAGCTCGTGGTTTGCAGACTGCTCGCCACCACGAACGACGGCAGCCGGTTGAATTCCGGGTGATGGGCGTCGTTTTCGGCAGCGTGTGCGCCGGGAACGAGCGCCGCACCTGCGATGGCGATCGCGGCACGCAGGTGCGCCGTTTTACGCCGGACTGTGAACGGGGTATCTCTCATGGGTGTCTCCTTGTTTGTTGTTAGGCTAGGACGCACTGCATCGGGAAGACCGTTTCGACGTGCCGGCATTACGGCACTCATGGACATTAGGACATCCTGAAAGCAGATACCAGGAGAGAATGCATGTGGCACAAGGGGATCGCCTTCCACGCCGTGCTGGCGTTTGAAGGGTCCACTTGTTTGCTGTTCACGCGCGTCGGGGGCCGCGTTCGGCTGGCGGATTCGTCGGGGGATTATTTGCAGAGCAGGAGCAGGCGCTCCTGATCCGGGCATGGCCGCCCGTCGACTTTTTGTGCGGCGGGAGCGCCTCGCGCCGCGGTCGAACCCGTGGCGGCCTGCATCGCGGCGCGATGCGCGAAACACGCCTTCAGGCGTCGCTCAACGGGCGGATAGTATTGCCAGCCTTTGCCGAGGCCCGGTAGATCGAGCTTGACCTGCTTCCATTTCGGATGGCCGTGCTCCTGCAGGTTGTCGAAGTTCGCGCAGAGCGAATCGGCAAAGCGCTTCAGGTTGCCGACCGTATCGCGCAGGTTGTAGTCATAGGTGACGAGAAAGGCCTTGACCGTCCATGTCGGCACGTCTTCCTTGAGCCAGTTCGGGTAGCTCGACACGTGAATCGTCGCGGGATAGTAGGTCTGCTTTGCGCGCGCCGTTTCCGGCGCGTTCGCATCGACGCGCAGGAAGCGGATCTGCTGCAGCAGTTCGGGGTTCATGTCGGTAAAGAGCTTGGCGGGTTGCCCGGCGACGATGATCGCCACGTCGATCTTCTTGACGATGAGTGCGGCAAGTGCGTCCTCGTTGCTCAGGTGCTGCGCGTTCTGCTCCGGAATCGGCTGGCCGAACATGAGTCGGTACAGCGTCGTCGCCGACTGCGCGGTGCCGCTGCCGATCAGCCCGACGCTCATTACCTTGTCCTTGATTTCGTTGATCGTCTTCATCGGCGAGTCGTTACGCACCACGAAGTAAATTTCTTCGTCGTAGAGCGGCATGATGAGCCGCAGCGGCCGTATCAGCGTGCCGGCCTCTTCGTTGCCGGAATTGGCCATGTCGACGTAGGCCTGGTAGACGTCGGACTGCACGAGCGCGAGCTTCACGCCGGGCTCGAAACGCATGCGCTGCACGTTTTCGGCCGAGCCTTTCGATGGGATCACTTCGAGATCGATGCCCGCCGGCTGCGCGACCCATTTCGCCAGGTCCTGGCCGATCTGAATGTACGTCCCGCGCTCCGGGCCGGTCACGATGCGGTAGTGCGCGTCGACCTCGGCGGCGACGGCGAGCACAGAGAAAAGCAGGGCGATCAGCGCCGCCACTCCCGCTAGAGTCGTTTTCAGCATGGTCTCTCTCCCGCCTTGTTTGCGATCTACGGCAGACTTCTATATGTTATGGAATCCTGTTCAATGTGCGGCGCCAGATGGCGCGGCGTGCTTCCAGCCGTTTTGCAGGATCGCGCGCTCCTGTGCGTCGATGCTGTTGTTGCCGCCGGCGGGACTCGCGGCCGTCGCGACATTCGCCGCGGTCGGGGCATTCGCCGCGTTCGCCGTGTTCGTCGCGCCGGGCAGCGGAGGCGGCGACGCGCCCGTATTCCAGTCCTGCGACGAGGGCAGCCGTACGGTGTTCGCGCCGTGCGGCAACGCCGCTGCCGCGTTCGTTTGCGGGGCGCCATTAGGTGGGCTGAGTGGCTTCCAGGCGGTCGATACGATGGCGCGCTCCATCAACGATTGCGCGACTTGACTGCTCGAATCGATCGCGAGCGCTTCCGAAGCCTGTTGTTGCACGCAGGCCCAGGCACGCTGCGCGACACAGCGGTCTGCGTTTTGCAACGCGCCATCGCGCCGTTGCTCGCGCGCGGCGATATCGTTTTGTAGCGCGCGTGCCTCCTCGTTGTCCCCGCCGCGCGCGAGCACGGCGTTGGCCGCAGTCTTCGCGTCGAACAGGTTGTTTTCCGCGAGGCTGTTGCGCGCGGCACGCAGAGCTTCGGCCGTGTCGGCGAATTGCGGCGCGGGGTGCGCGTTGCGCGGGGGGGATTGCGGATGCTCGCTGGTCTGCGTGCCGGCGGCAGGGGGCGTCTCGTTGGCCTGTCGCCCGGACGCATCAGTCGAAACCGATCCGCCCGATGAGTGCAGGGTCTCTTCGCTGGCGGTGGCCTCCCGCTGGCGGTTCGCACCGAGCAGCAGATACGTGCCGTACGCGAACGCAAGAATCAGTGCGAATACGAATAGACCCCTGGGGAAGATCCATTGCCCCATCTGCGAAAACCGCAACCCGTGTGAAAGCGCCAAGGCGTGCTGCGCGGCATGCGGGTAGCCGGTCTCCAGCGACGGCCCGTCGGATGCGGGTAAGCGCGCCTGCGCGAGCTTCGCGGCCGCGGGTGCGGGGGGCGCCGCGGCCGTGGCGCCGAGCGGTGTCAATGTGGCCTTCGGATGGGTGCCGAGCGAAACGGTGTCGAGTGGAAGATCTGTGCCGCAGTAAGGGCAGAATTCGAAGTTTTCGTACAGCAGTCCGCCGCAATGCTTGCACGCTGCGGGGAAATTCTGGTCGCGACCAATCTGAGCGGACATGATGTCGTCCCACCGTTATGGCGATGCCATTTCGGCATGCTCAGAATCGTCGTTGAAGCGATCGGCAAGGCGTCGCGGAACTCACGATCTGCATGCGCAGGAAAGCGACGGGGCCCGACCGAGCGCAGCCGTCTGGTCAAAATATGGTTGATTTCGCACAGCGCGTCAATCTCCGTTGTTGCCCGGCGCACATATGCGTGCTGGCTGCGTGCTGGTAAGGATTGCCTTGCGGAATTTTTTACCATGGTGGCGTTTTATTTATAAGAATAGCTAAATGAGCGGACGGCTTCTTGACCGTCACGCACTTCACCTGGAAGTATGGCCCCAATTGAATGGGTGACAGGCGCGCAAGCGATGGATTGCATTCATTCATACAATCCGTGGGCATTGTCGAGCATCCATTTCGCTCTTCGTTCGCGCTCGCGTGGCACCGAGATCTCGCATCGCCGACCCGCATGCACGCGGCCGTTTCGTGCTCGACGCAATTGCTGCGTGCGCAACGAATCAGCGCGCATAGGTTCAAGAACTATCCCTTGACAAAGTACTGCGGCGCCTCCTATTTTTCCTCTGCTATCTTTCATTACCAAATATTTCCAGCGAAATTCCGTCGGCGAAACTCAGTGGTTTCTCCCGATGCTTTATGGATTATTTAGGCATCCATAGTAAATAGATGTCGCTTAAATTGAATCGACTTTGTCAGGAATGGAAAGTTAAATGTCAGCCGCCTCGCGCAGGTAATTGTGTTTGAATTTCGGTGCCTTTTTCAAGGCGTTATTACCGGCGACCGCGGCCCCCGCGTAGTGTGAAGTCATCATTCGAAGGGGTATAACAATGCATCCGGACAGTAAACCCAGTGTGGAGTTCAGCCGCAGTTGGCGCGAGCTGCGCCATGCAGGCGCAATCGCTATCGGCGTGTTGATGCTAGCGGCTTGCGGCGGTGGAGATAGCCCGACTTCGTCGGCCGCGAGCGCCATGAACCAGTTTTCGGCAAGCGCTAAAGCCGCCGTACAAAATTCAAATTCGCCAAATGCCAACCAGCCTTATACCGACCCGATCGCCTATTCGCCGAACGCTACCGATGGCCTTGCCGCGTCGCAGGTCGCCGAAAAGGCCGCGATCATGCATTACCAGTGGACTTCGGGAAAAACGACCATCAACTACACGACGACAACGGGCCATTTGACGGCTTCGGACGCAAACGGCAATCCGGAGGCGACGATGTCGTATGTCGCCTATACCGCGCCGAGCACGAACGGTTCGCCGCGGCCCGTGACGTTCATCTATAACGGCGGGCCGGGTTCTTCGTCGATCTGGCTGCGTCTCGGCTCGTTTGCGCCAACGCGTGTCGCGACGCCCGATCCGCTGCTCACCAACTGGCCGAACTTTCCGCTCGTCAACAATGCGGAGAGCCTGATCGATACGACGGACATGGTGTTCATCGACCCACCGGGCACGGGGCTCTCGGAGGCCATTCTGCCGAACACGAACCAGAAGTTCTGGGGCTGCGATACGGACGTGGACGTGATGCGCGATTTCATCAAGCGCTATCTGGCCGTGAATAATCGTAGCAGTTCGCCGATCTATCTCTACGGCGAATCGTATGGCACGCCGCGCACCGACATGCTTGCGCTTGCGCTCGAAGCGGCGGGCGTGCAGTTGACTGGCATCGTGCTTCAGTCGTCCATCCTGAACTACTTTGCCGATGCGATCGAGGCGACGGCCATCACGAATTCGACGGCTGGCCTGGTGCTCGATACCGACACACTCGCGGGCTATTACCCCGGCTATGCCGAGGTGGCCGCCTACTTCAACCTGGTTTCGCCGCCATTGATCGATCAAGGCCTCTTCGCGTTGCAGTCGGAGATCTTTGCGACGGGCCAGTACCAGCATTTCCGCAAATACGCGCAATCGTGGGTGCTGAGTCAACTCGGCATTCCCGACGCGCTCGGCAAGCCGGTCTTTCCGCCCGAGAAAACGCTGGATTCGTGGCGTTGGCCCTCGAGCCTCACATTGCAGGCGCTCAATGGCTATTTCAACGTGAATCCGTTCAGTAACGAACTGATCCCGGGCACGACGATCGGTCGTTACGACGGACGCGTATCGCTGCCGAATTCGGATCCGCGCTTGCAGAGCGACGGCGACCCGTCGGACATCCTCATCTCGCAGCCGTTCACGACAGCACTCGCTACGCAAATGCCGGACTATCTCGGCTATACGGCGCCGAATGCGACGTACATGCCTCTGAACGACAACATCATCGGAGTCTGGGACTTCTCGCACGACGGTCAGCCGTTGCCCGATACGCTGCCCGACCTGCTCGGCGCGATCCAGCTCAATCCGCAATTGAAGGTGCTTGCGGAGAACGGCTATCACGATCTTGCTACGCCGTTCTTCAATACGGAGAAGCAGCTTGCGCGTCTGCAAACGGTGGCCGGTTTGAGCCCGAACCTGCAGGTCAACTTCTTCCAGGGTGGACACATGATCTATCTGGACGACGTGGCGCGCCCGAAGATGAAGGCCGATCTCGTGAGCTACTATGGTGGTCAACCCATACCATTGGCGCTTTCGCTCTGGACGCTTCCGCAGCCGTGGCCCGACGAGAGTCCCGCGGGTACGCCGACTTCCACGGCAGTCGCCGCAGCGGGCCAATAACCTGACAGGCCGGGGCCTTTCCTCGAGCGTCGATCGTCGATAGCCGATTGAGGCCCGCTCCTCACACATTGAAGGCGAGCGATCATGTCTACATTCAAAAAGCTGTGGTGCATTGCGCCGTTCATGCTTGGCGCGGTTGCTGTCGTCACAACAGGCATTGCCCAGGCGGCAACGCAAGCGGTGGCGCCCGTTCAACTGCCGAAGGGTGGCCACGGTGTGGATGGCCCATTTTTCCCGACGAGCCGGCCAGCGCCGCTCACACCTTCCACCGGTACGCAATTGCAGCAGCAGGCGCAACAGCGGGTTGAGGCTCGCCTGGGTGCGAATACTGCATTGAACAACGGCGCTTCGATCACGAAAGCGCAGGCGCAAAGTAGCGGGCTGGGGTATATCTCGCAGCATTTCGATCAGATCGACACGGCGCATACAGGCAGGGTGTCGATGAGCGACGTGCGGCAATATCTGCAGAAACAGGGCCAATGAGGCCGCAGGTCTGTCGCACTGCATTGATCGGCGTCGTGAGCGTGCTGGCGGCCCGGGCGCCCCGGCCAGTTTCGCGCTCGACGCCGCTGCCATCGCGCTGCCTCAGGATGCGCCGCACTACAGGGTGGGAGACAACTTGCGAGCCGGCGCGCGCTATGAAGCGGACTGCATGGCCACCGCCCCTTCGGGCATGAGGGTGCAGCGCCGGGCCCAATGCGAAGTGGACGGCGTGGAGACGGTCAAGACGAAGGCGGGCGTTTTCTCCGCGATCAAGATCACGATGAGCGGCGTCTGGCAGCCGCAGTATGGCCCGGGCGGCGGCCCGATGGAGGAGACGCTCTGGTATGCCCCGAGCGTCGAGCGGGTAGTGCGCGAAGAATTTCAGGGCCGTCTGGCCGGAAGAGGCGCACCCGCAACGAACGCAATCGAACTGGTGCACTACGCAGTGAAGCCGTAACGCCGTTCCCATCGAGTTTGTCTGCACACGAAATCTCCTGTTGCCTCGCTCTCTCCATCAAATGATGGAGGCGCAAGCGTGCGCGGTTCCATAGGCTTAGGAAGCGGAGCGCACACCGGCACGAGCCGGCGCCTCGCTCGACGGCTGCTTTTGGCCCGCTGCGCGTTATGAAGCCAGACGCCTGCTATGGTGACAAGGAGATGACCATGAAGATCAAGCATTCAAGCATTTTGTCGGCAACAGCCTTTGCACTGCTCTCGCTCAGTGGCGTCGCGCAGGCCGACGGGCGCCTTTGCTCGAACGCAACGCTAAGGGGAGCTTATGGATTTCACGGACATGGTGAGATCCTTGGCTTGCTGGATAGCAACAACAAGCTGCACCCGTTTGCCTCACCTTCGACACTCGATGACGTCGCCATCGTGACGTTCGACGGTTCGGGTAAATTCTCCCGCACCGACTTCGGCATGATCAATGGCTTGCCGAAAGGCGGGCAGACCGCCTTCAATCCGTACCAGAGCGGCACCTACACGGTGAACTCCGATTGCACGGGGATCATGAAACAGGTCTATGGCAGCGGCGGACCGGTGCTGGCCGGCGTCGAGACCGACCTGCAGATCGTGGTTTCCGACGACGGGACACTCATCGAATCCGTTGTCTACAGGGCGTATTCGCCCGCGTCCGGTCCCACCGCCGACGGCACGACGTGTCCACCGAACTGCGAACAAGGTGTGCAGGAACAATTCGAAGGAAAGAAGGTTCTCGTTTACGGCTTCCGTTAAGCACGCCTCTCATTTTCGGGACGGCCGCGTTGCACGTATTCGTTTCGCGCAACGTGGTCTTTCCATTGCCGCAATGCTTCGTTCCTTTCCCCTTTGTATGGCGATATTCAGACGTGGAATTTCGCGCCGAATAAGCGCGAAAGCCACGGCATCGAATTAATTCGGCATATCCGGCGCATGCACAGCTTTGCGCGGCAGCGGCGGGGCCGATGGTACGCTTGGGCTTCTCAAGATCACGTGGCTGGAGATTGCCTATCATGAAGCGCTTGTGCTGCGCAGCGTTCCTTGCCTTACTCGTTGCCGGTTGTGCTTCGCCGTCGCCGCCCGCCGCCGACACCACCACCTACATGCTGCACACCCCTGATGGCGCGAAGCCCGGTTCACCCACATCGAAGCCGCCGAGGCTCACCGTGGGCGTTAGCGATCCCGACACCCAGTTGATTCTTCCGTGGTTTCTCAACGACATCATCAACTTCGTGAATTACCGCTAGTCCTCGCGCGCGCTCCCCGGCGACCCGGAAAAACCCTCCCTTGAAGCCTGAAAATCCATTTCCTACTCTATGAAACGTTTCAGTTCGGACGGGTAACGGACGGGTAACGGACGGATAACGCCGGCGCATCACCTCGGGCGGAAAGACCAGCATGGACGACCGCAAGAAAAGTGCCAGTACGCTCAAGGACGTCGCGAATGCGGCGGGAGTCTCGCTGGGCACGGCGTCGAAGGTGCTCGCGGGTGCAGCAAACGTGAGCGAAGCGCGCCAGCGCCAGGTCTGGGAGGCGGCTCGCAAGCTCGGCTACCGGCGCAATAGTCTGGCCGCCGAACTGCGCAGTTGCCGCTCCACGTCGATTGGTTTTGTCGTGCCCGACCTGACCAATTCGTTCTTCATCGAACTCGTCTGCGCGCTCGAAGACCACGCGCTCGAATCCGGTTACCGGCTCATCCTCGCGCACGCCCAGGAGGACCCGGAGCGCGAAGCGGAGCGCATCCGCTTCGTCCTCTCGCGCCAGGTCGCGGGCATGATCATCATTCCGTGCCACGGCTACGAGCACGCAATCAGCGAACTGCGGGAATGCGACGTGCCGCTCGTGATGGCCGATCGCGTGGACAACAGTTTTCCCGCCAACACGGTCACGACCGACAGTCATCGTGCGGCGATGGACGGTACCGCGCATCTGATCGCGCTCGGTCACCGCCGCATCACGTTCATCGTCAATGCGCTCGATCTCGTGAACAGCCGCGAGCGGGCCCAGGGCTACCAGGACGCAATGCAGCGCGCCGGGTTGGCGCAGCACGCCAACGTCGTGGTGTGCGGCATGAGCGATACCGAAAGCCACGCGACGACGCTCGGCGTGCTCGCCGCGCGCGAACGCCCCACTGCGCTCTTCACAGGCGCGAACGTCGCGACGCTCGGCGCGCTGCGGGCGATCCGCGATGCGGGCCTGCAACTGCCGGACGACATCTCGCTGCTTTCCTTCGACGACGCGCCGTGGATGTCGGTACTGCGCCCCGGCATCAGTTCGATTCGTCAGCCCGCCGAAGCGATTGCCCGCGGCATCTGGCATCTCCTGCACAAGCAGTTGCTGGGCGAGAGCCCGGAGATCGTGCACTTGCGCATGCGTGCCGACTTGCGCGTGCGCGACAGCACGGGCCCGGTGCGGTATGACGAATGGGGCGAAGCGGCGCGCGCCTCCGCCGCACCGCCGCTATAACGTTTTATTTTTCGCAGCACCCGAGGCCGGCCGCACGCGCCGCCCGGTTCAGACAACAAAGGAGACAGGGCAATGGACAGTCAACGACGCATTCTGGTTGCGGGTCTGGTCGCCGTGCCGCTTGCCGGCGCAGCGGGTCTTCTCGGGACGCTCAGTGCGCCCGCGTTCGGGCAGCAGAAGAAATACCGCTTCGGCTTCTCGCAGGTGACCACGGTCGAGCCCTGGCGAGTGCAGTTCAACAAGGACATGAAAGCCGAAGCCGCGAAGCATCCCGAGGTCGATCTGATCATTGCCGACGCCGGCGACCGCACCGACAAGCAGAATGCGGACATGGAGAATTTCATTGCCCAGAAAATGGATGCGATCTTCATTTCGCCAAAGGAGTCGGCCGGGCTGACCGGCGTGGTGGAAAAGGCCTATAAGGCGGGCATTCCTGTGTTCGTGCTCGACCGCGAGGTGAACGGCGAATCCTATACGCAGTTCATCGGCGGCGACAACGTGCAGATCGGCCGCGAAGCCGGCGCATTCATCGTCAAGCTGATGGGCGGCCCGGGTCACGCGCAGGGCAATCTCGTCGAGGTCTGGGGCGGCTTCGGCGCGCAGCCGGCGCACGACCGCCACGACGGCGCGGCGAGCGTGATCGGCAAGGAGTCAGGCATCAAGCTCGTGGGCGAACGCGTGGACTGCGACTGGAAGCAGGACAAGGCGTACGAGTACATGAAGACGGTGTTGCGCGTGAATCCGAAAATCGATGTGGTGTACGGGCACAACGATCCGATGGCCTACGGCGCCTATCTCGCGGCCAAGGACGCGGGGCGCGACAAGAGCATCAAGTTCGTGGGCATCGACGGGTTGCCGCAGGAGGGCGCGACGTGGGTCTCGCAAGGCCTGCTTGCCGGCACGTTCATGTACCCCACGCCCGGCGCCGAAGGCATACGCCAGGCGCTCAAGCTCCTGCACGGCGAAAAGATCCCGAAGAAGGTGACGTTGCCGACCCAGGGTATCTTTGCGGACAACGCCAAGGCGTATATTGCTAGCCACTCCTGAATGAATGCCACCGCCACCGCGCCGCTCATCGAGGCGGCTGGCCTGTCGATTTCGTTCAACGGCAGCGCCGTGTTGTCGAGCGTCGACTTCGATGTCGTAGCGGGCGAGGTGCATGCGCTCGTCGGTGAGAACGGCGCGGGCAAGTCGAGCCTGATGAAGATGCTGGGCGGGCTCTATACGCCCGACAGCGGCACGATACGCGTGCGGGGCGTGCCCACGCGCCTCGCGAGCGTCAACGACGCGATCGATGCGGGGATCGCGGTCATTCATCAGGAGTTGAATCTCGTCGATACGCTTTCCGCCGTCGACAACATATTCCTTGGCAAGGAACCGCGCACGCGCTGGGGCTTTCCCGACCGGCGCGCCATGCGCGCGGCAGCGCGCAGCGTACTCAGCCAACTGGGCTTTCGCGCGAGTCCCGATACGCTGGTCGGCGCGCTGCGGGTGGGCGAAAAACAACTCGTGGAAATTGCCAAGTCGCTGGTGGCCGAAGCTCGGGTGCTGATCATGGACGAGCCGACCTCGGCGCTCTCCGACGCGGAGACCTCCGCACTCCTCGCGCTCACGCGGCAACTGCGCGAACGCGGCATGGGCATCGTGCTGATCAGCCACCGGCTGGGCGAAGTCTTCGCCGTGGCCGACCGCGTGACCGTGCTGCGTGACGGCCGGCGCATCTCGACGCTGCCGGTCGCGCAGGTGGAGTCCTCGACGGCACTCGTCTCGATGATGATCGGCAAGGACTTCGCGCCGCCAGAGCGCGGCGCGGACGAGGCGCCACACGCTCGCAGCACGAGTGTGGAAGTGCGCAATCTGTCGCTGTGGGGACCGGCGCGCGCGATGGTGCGCGACGTGTCGTTCGCGGTGCGCGAGGGCGAAGTGTTCGGCCTCTCGGGTCTGCTCGGCGCGGGCAAGACCGAAGTGCTCGAAGCCATCTACGGGATTTCGGCCTACCAGCAGGAGGGCGCCATTGCCATTGCCGGGCGGAACCGGTCATTCAGGTCGCCGAACGAAGCCGCAGAATCGGGTCTTGCCTTCGTGACCGAAGACCGCAAGAAAGATGGCCTCGTGCTCGACCAGTCGCTCGAAGCGAATTTCGTGCTGCCGTCGTTGCCGCGCGTGCCCGGCTTTCCGTTCTACCGGCGGCGCAGGCTGTGCGGCTGGGCCGCCGAACAGGCGCGGGCCTCGCGGGTCAAGCATCGCAGCCTCGCGCAAAGCGCCAGTAGCTTGTCGGGCGGCAATCAGCAGAAGCTCATTATCGGCAAATGGCTGATGACGAAGCCGCGCATCCTGCTGCTCGACGAACCGACGCGCGGCGTCGACGTCGCCGCCAAAGCGGAGATCTACCGCCAGATACTCGACGCGGCGCGCTCGGGCGTGACGGTGCTGATCGCCAGTTCGGAAATCGACGAATTGACCTTGTTGTGCGACCGCATTCTCGTGCTGTGCGAAGGGCGCGCCAAACAGATCGTACCGCGCAGCGATTTTTCCGGCGACCTGCTGATCAATCTTGCTTCGCCTTGAATCGATACTGACTGGAGACTGACCATGCTGCATGTGCAGGACCATGTCGCCGAGCCGGACGCGCCCACGCGCAGGCGTCAAATCAGCACGCTCATGACGCACCTGAAGTACTACCTGGGGCTGATCCTGTTGCTCGTGGTGGGCGCGTTCACTTCGCCTCACTCGACCGATGGCAGCAACATCTTTCTTTCCAGCGCCAATATCTCCGACGTGTTTCGCGAGGTCGCCAACGTCGGGGTGATGTCGATCGGCATGACGCTCGTGATCATCACCGCGGGTATCGATCTTTCCGTCGGCGCGATCATGGGCCTCGGCAGCGTGCTGACCGCCATGCTGCTGACTACCGAGGGATGGAACCGGGCGACTTACGCCTCGCTCGTGCTCAATGCGATTGCCGTGTTCTCGATCGTGTTCATCGTGCTCGGTGCATGGCGCAGGCCGCTGCGTTCGCATCGCGCGCATATGGGCGCCACACGCGCGTTGCGCGGCGGCATTGCGCTGCTGTGCGCGGCGCTGGCGTGCCTGTATATCGCGTTGCACGCGGCGCACCGCATGCCGCTCGCCGGCGTGCTCTGGATCGTGCCGCTTGCGGGCTTCACGGTAGGCAGCATCAACGGCTGGATCATCACGCGCGGGCGCATGCAACCGTTCATCGTCACGCTCGCGGCGATGGTCGGCGTGCTCGGCGCCGCGCGGCTGATCGCCGGGCAGGACACCGCCGTCTATTCGATTTATAGCGGAACGAATGCGACCGCCGAAATCGAGAATCTGCGCGCGCTGCTGTTCAATCTGATCCCCGTGCCTGCGCTTTTCTTTCTCGTGATCGCGCTCGTCTTCAGCTTCGTGATGAACCGCACGGTGTTCGGCAAATATCTGTACGCGATAGGCGGCAACGAGAAATGCGCCGTGGTTTCAGGGCTCGACGTCAACCGCTACAAGCTGATGGCCTACGCCATTTCCGGCCTGCTCTCGGCGCTCGTTGGTGTGCTCTATGCGGCGCAGTACCGCCAGGGGAAGGCCGATGCCGGAACCGGCTGGGAACTCGATGCGATTGCGGCCGTTGTGATTGGCGGCACGAGCCTGGCCGGCGGAGTCGGACGGATATCGGGCACCGTGGCGGGCGTCCTCATATTCGGCTTCCTCGGCAACATCCTGTTGCTCAACGATATCGACAGCAATACGCAGCTAGTCCTCAAAGGCCTGATCATCGTGATTGCCGTGTTTCTGCAGCAGACCGACTATGGGCGCGGCGGCTGGATCAAACGGATCAGACACAGCATCGCGCAGCGCGATCGATAAAGAACGGCGCGCGGACGAGAAGCGCGCCGTCCGCGCGGCGATGCATTCGATCGCATTGACCTCAGCGTCCACGCGCAAGCCAACTGTCCACCGATTGCACGCCCTCGACCGAAGCCGCGCTGCGCTCGGCCAGCGCGACCTGTTCGTGCGCGTCGACCCATCCGAGCAGCGTGACGGTGCCCCCGCGAGCAAAGACAAAGATATGAGAAGTGTTGACGCCGTTACGCGCAAAAGCGACCCGGACGTTGTGCGCGAGTTGCGGGTTGCTCGCGCCTGAGTCGGTTTGAGCCTGTGCGGCCGGCACCATGGCGCTGGAAATCAGCAATGCGAGCGTGGAAGTGATGATGGCTTTCACGATACCTCCTTGCAGTGTGGCAAAAATGCCGGTCACATCCGGCAGCAAGTCTTCCGGTCCTTCTTCAACGCAGGGCCGCGGAAGTCAGAGGGCAAAACCAGCCCGCGCAGTGCGCGGTGCAATGGTCACCGCAAGGACGCGTCAGGGGTTCCGCCAGCCGGGCATGGAACGGCAGCGCCGTCGCCCGGCGAAAGTTGCGCTGGTGCGTGCTGGTGCATTGCGTTCGGACGGGACGTCGCGCGCGACGTGGCGGGGAACAGCGGGAGTCGAGGCGCGGGGAATTGCGTGGCGCGATGGTCTAAAGCCGGAAAGCCCGCGGGATTGATTCAACGCCCGCGCTGAATGTGCTTACCGGAGAATCTCGACTCGTTGCCCGGCAGGGTATACCTTGATCATAGTCGCTATTGCCCAGGCCTGCTGGTGACAGCGCTATCAGCAGATTTGCAACGCTGCGGACGCAACAGGCAAGAAACTCTCGTGTCGCCGTTGCAACTTCACAACGTCACAGCGTCGCTTTTGAAAGCGCTGTCAAGCGCGATTTGGCCGAAGTAGCACGGCTGTTCGGTACATTTCCCTCGCTGCGCATATTTTCCCTCACGACCGCAAACGGAGTTGCGAGCTTTATGACCATAACGGAATGGTCACAAAGCAGGGGCCTACTCCGGGGCCGCGCGTCGCGCAACTGTTATCGGTAACAGAGTTTTCCCTAGCCCGCCGGTTCGATACACGGGGCAGGGGCGTCCCTATAATCGCCTCGAAATGTGATTCGGAACATTTCAGTGAGGCAGCCTGGTAGGGAACGTGTAGAGCGCACGCGACCTGCGCGGTTTGGAGACGCCAAAATATATATAGGATAGCTAATGAAAAAGAAGATTATTGCATTGTCGGTGATGGCAGCTGCGACGACGATGGCGCACGCGCAAAGCAGCGTCACACTGTATGGCCGTATCGACAACGGCGTGCAGTACGAAACCGGCCTGCCGGGCGGTAACAGGTTCTCGGCACAGAGCGGCGACTGGGGTTGCTCCTGGTTCGGCTTGCTGGGTTCGGAAGATCTCGGCGGCGGCACGAAGGCGGTGTTCCAGTTGGAAGGCCAGCTCAATACGATGACGGGCGCCTCGGCAGGCAACCTGTTCGGTCGTCACGCCACGGTGGGCTTCAGCAACGACCGTTTCGGTCTGTTCAAGATGGGTAATCTCGGCGCCGGCGAACTTTCGCAGGACAGCTGGGGCGCGGACCCGCAGTTGATGCAGCGTTACGCGATTTCGACGCTGGTGCGCGGCCGCAACTGGGCGAGCACGAGCAACGGCGCGGAATATGATTCGCCCACGCTGTTCGGCGGTCTCGTGTTCAAGGGCCAGTATTCGCTGACCAACAACACGAGCTGGAACTCGGCACCGGTCAACGCGAAGGGCGTCCCGACGGGCCAGGGCCGTACGAACGCGATCGAAGGCATCTATACCTGGGGCAGCGGCGATTTCCGTGTGATCTATGACGAAGTCCGCGGCGCGGACGGTTCGTTCAACAACGTGTATTCGGCTTCGCGCTCGATTCTCGCTGGCGGCACGTACGTGATCGGTCCGGTGAAGATCTACGCTGGCTACCAGCATTTGAGCGCACCGAGCGCCACCAACGCAAGCATGGGCGTGACCGACGCGTCGCAGCCGGCTGGCGTGCGCGCACCGACGACGGTGGACCACGAGTGGATCGGCGCTGGCTGGCAGGTGAACGACGCTTCGGCGATCACGGCTGCGGTGTTCCACGCGAACGCGAACAACGGCAACGGCAACGCCACGCTGTTCACGCTCGGTACGACCTACAACCTGTCGAAGCGTACGTTCCTGTACGCGGAAGCCGGCTACGTGCACAACAGCTCGACGTCGAACATCAACCTTGGCAACGGTTCGTACGGCAACAACAACTTCGACGCGACGACGGGCACGTCTTCGAACGACAACCCGAACTACGGCCACAGCCAGACCGGCGTGTTCGCGGGCATCATGCACATGTTCTGATTTGACTTCGTTTGACCTGTAGTTGTTGTGATCTCTTTGTGTTAGGTACTGCTTAATTCTCTACATAGAGAGGCTGGTGCGATCTCTCCTCCACCCTGGTCGCACCGGCTGCTTTTTCTGCGTTCTTTTAGCCCCTTCGAATTCGTATCCGGGAGCGCTTTTTTCAGTGTTTGAAAGCGCTTTCATGAAAATGTTCAGGCGGAACTCATGACCGACGGCACCAACGAAGCACCCGGCGCGCCCAGTGTCCAGAGCGGACCCACTCCGGGTCCCAACGTGACGCTGGAAGAAATTGCGCGTGCAGCCGGCGTGTCTCCGAGCACGGTGTCGCGCATCCTGAACGGCACCGCGCGTGTTCTCCCCGAAAAGCAGCGCGCGGTGGAAGAGGCGATCGCGCGGTTTAACTATCGTCCGAATGTGCTGGCGCGCAGTCTTGCGAGCGGCCGCACCGAAACTATCGGTGTCCTGACACAAGCCGTGTCGAGCCCGTTTTACGCCGAGTGGCTGCGCGGTATCGAAGAGGCGCTTTCCGAGCCGGGCTTCACGCCGATTTTCGTGAGCAGCCGCTGGAATGTCGTCGACGAAAAGGCGCGCCTCGAAGAATTCATCGCGCGCCGCGTGGACGGCATCATTCTGTTGCATGCGCAACTCGACGAATCGACGCTCACCGAATACTCGCGCTACGCGCCCATGCTCGTACTTGGGCGCTCGGTGCAAAACGGCACGGCGCTCGCTGGCCTGCCGATCGACAACCTGCAGGGCGCACGCGACGCGACCCGCCATCTGATCGAGCAGGGCCACCGCGAGATCGCGTTCATTGCCGGCCCGAGCAGTCACGAGGACGCGATCGAGCGTCTCGACGGTTACCGCATCGCCCTGGAAGAAGCGGGTATCGGCTTCGACGCCGATCTGGTCGAGCAGGGCGATTACCTCGAAACGGGCGGGCTCGCCGCCATGGAGCGGCTGCTGATGCGCCGGCCGTCGTTGAGCGCGGTGTTCTGCGCGAACGACCAGACCGCGTACGGCGCGCGTCTCGCGATGTTCCGCCGCGGCGTACGCGTGCCCGAAGATGTGTCGCTGGTCGGCTTCGACGATCTGCCGACTTCTTCGTACATGACGCCGCCTCTGACGACGGTGCGCCAGCCGACCTATGAAATCGGCCGTCTCGCCGCGCAAGGCATCGTGCAGATGATCCGCAAGCAGCCCATCGCCCTGAGCCCCATTCCGCTCACGCTGGTGACGCGCGAGACGACGCGTCGCATCGGGCCGTCGCCGAGCCGGGGAGACGCGGGTGCATAAGGTTCGAATCCAGATCGGGCCGTTTTTTTAGTTTTGCGGTGAAAGCGCTTTCAAACAGATGAGCGCGGCAAGCAGGGCGTCAGGCACTGCGAATGAATACAACAGGGGAAGTAGTTCGTAGCAGCAGGGGAGCAATTGAACGTCACTCACAAACGTTTCACCAGGAGACATGTAATGAATTTCCGTTTTTCAGGCACTGCCGCTGCAGTTTTGCTCAGCCTGGCTACCGTGGCTGCGCATGCCAGCACCACGCTGACCGTCGCGGTGTTTCCGAAGCTCGACCAGGAAATCAAGGACGCGATTCCCGCGTGGAAGAAGCTGCATCCGGACGTCGACATCAAGGTGTCGTCGCTTGCGATCGCCGATCACCACAACGCCATGACCACAGCGCTCGCAACGAGCTCGGACCTGCCCGACGTGATGGCCGTCGAAGTCGGCTTCATTGGCCGTTTCGCAGCGGGCGGCGGTCTCGAGAACCTGGCGAAGCCGCCCTATAACGCAGGCCAGTACAAGAGCCAGTTCATCAACTACACGTTCGCGCAGGCTACGACGCAGGACGGACAGATTGTCGGCATGCCGGGCGATATCGGCCCGGGCACGCTGTTCTACCGCAAGGACATTCTCGACAAGGCAGGCGTGACCGAAGCCGACTTGACCAAGTCGTGGGAGTCGTATCTGGCGGCCGGGCAGAAGATCAAGAAGGCGACCGGCGCGTACCTGATGGCGTCGTCGCGCGATATCGAAGACATCTATATTCGCGCCGACCTGAAGGAAGGCGATGGCGTGTACTTCGACAAGGCCGGTAATCCGGTCGTGACCTCGCCGCGTTTCGTGAAGGCATTCGAGCTGGCGAAGAAGGCGCGTGATCTCGGCCTCGACGCGAAGATCACGCCGTGGTCGAACGAATGGGCCGAAAGCTTCAAGCGCGGCACGGTCGCCACGCAAATGATGGGCGCATGGCTCGGCGGCCACCTCTCCTCGTGGATCGCGCCGGATACGAAGGGCCTGTGGCGCGCAACGAATCTGCCCGACGGCGCTTATGCATCGTTCGGCGGCACGTTCTGGTCGATTCCGGTGAAGGCCACGCAAAAGCAGCTGTCGTGGGAATTCATCAAGTTCCTGACGACGCGCCCGGACGAGCAGCTCGCTTCGTTCCGCTCGATCGACGCCTTCCCGGCGCTGCTTTCGGCGCAGCACGACGACTTCTTCGCGCAGCCGGTGGCGTTCCTGGGCAACGAGAAGGCACGCCTGATCTGGCGCGATGCGGCCGCGCATATCCCGGCGATCCAGCGCAGCAAGTATGACCAGGTTGCCGAAGAGGCGGTCCACTCGGCGCTCGACAAGGTGGTCGACAGCAACGAGGACATCCACCAGGCGCTGCAGGAGGCACAGGCTGAAATCACGCATCGTGTCCGCCGTTAAGCGGCTCTGATGAAACGGCGCGGCACGCATCGCCGCGCTTTGAAGCCCGCTGCAACAGCGTGGCCGGTCGCCCCGGCCGGCCACGCCCGAATGGACGGAATTATTGATGAACTCTCCTCTGCCCACAACTGAACAGGTTTCCCGGGAAGGGCTCGTGCCCGATACGCACGCGCCGCTCGCCCACGCTCGTGGCAAGCCGCGGTTCAATCCGGTCAAGATTGCACCGTACCTCTTTCTCGCGCCGTTTTTTCTGCTGTTCGCCGTGTTCCTGGCCTTTCCGCTGCTGTTTTCGCTGTATCTCTCGTTCCAGAGTTGGGACGCGACAGCGGGTCTGGCGAGCATGAAGTGGGTGGGCCTGTCGAACTTCACCTTCACGCTGACGGACCCGTGGTACTGGAAATCGCTCTACAACACGGCTTCGATGGCGGTCATGTCCGGCGTGCCGCAGCACCTCATTGCGCTGCCGCTGGCGTTCTTTCTGCAAACCGCATTTCGCCGCTGGCGCAATTTCGTGGTCGGGCTGTATTTCCTGCCTTTCATCACGTCGAGCGTGGCGATCGCGCTAATCTTCTCGTCGCTGTATTCGACCGACTTCGGCATGATCAATCTCGCGATCGCCGAGATCGGCAAGATTCCGGGGCTGCACTGGATCGTGCCTTCGAAACCGATCGAGTGGCTGTATAACCCCGCGAACGTGAAGCCGGCGGTTTCCGTCGTCGTCTTCTGGCGCTACGTGGGCTGGAATACGGTGCTTTATCTGTCCGCGCTGCAAACCATTCCGAAGGATCTCTACGAAGCGGCGCGCATCGACGGCGCCAATGGCTGGCAACAGTTCACGCGCATCACGATTCCGCTTCTCAAGCCGATGATCTTCTTCGCGGTCACGCTTTCGATCATCGGTGGGCTGCAACTGTTCGAAGAGCCGTTCATCCTGCTCCCGAACGAAGGCATGGGCACAAGCCAGTCCGGCCTGACGACGGCGGTCTACATGTATCGCACGGCATTCCACGACGGCGACTTCGGCACGGCCAGTTCGATTGCGTGGCTGCTCTTTATCACGATTTCCGCGCTGATGTGGCTCAACACGCGCATTTTCCACCGCAGCGGCATGAAAGAAGAGGCACAGCGATGAAACTGTCGAAAAACAAGGCGCGTTATACGGGCTACGCCGTCGTGCTGGCGGGCGCGGTGCTGATGTTCTCGCCGTTCTGGTTCATGTTCGTCTTCGCTACACATACGAGTTCCGAAATTTTCTCGATGCCGCCGCCGCTGTGGTTCGGCAACGCGTTTCTCGACAACATGGCGTCGCTCATGCGTCACATTCCGTTCTGGCGCAATCTGGGCTGGAGTTTTTATACGGCCACGATCCAGACCGTGCTGACGCTGCTCGTCACCTCGATGGCCGGTTACGCGTTTGCGATGTATGAGTTCCGCTTCAAGAAGACGCTCTTTGCCGTCGCGCTCACGGCCATGCTGGTGCCGCCGTTCCTCAGCATGATTCCGACCTTCATGACGATGAATCTGCTCGGCTGGATCAATCAGCCGCGCGCGCTCTACGTGCCCGGCGCGGCTGCCGCGCTCGGCGTGTTCCTCATGCGCCAGTACATCGCGTCGGCCATTCCGTCCGACCTGATCGAGGCGGCGCGCATCGACGGCTGCGGCGAGTTCCGCATCTACTGGAGCATCGTGCTGCCGCTGCTTGGGCCGGCACTGGGCACGCTCGGGCTCATCAGCTTCATTCAGGCCTGGAATAACTTCCTCTCGGCGCTCGTGGTGCTGCGTTCGCCCTCGATGTACACGCTGCCCCTCGCGCTGCGCATTTTGCAAAGCCCGACCAATTCGGACTGGGGCGCGGTAATGGCAGGCTCGGCGGTCGCCGTGGTGCCGTTGCTGGTGCTGTTCGCTTTCACCTCGCGGCGCTTGATCGACGGTTTGACGACCGGCGCGGTCAAGGCTTGAGTTTCGCTTCGTTCATTTCATGCCGCTCGAGCAAGAGCGGACACGACTATTCAGGATACCTACCGTTATGTCAACGTTTCAATTCAAGGAAAATTTCGTCTGGGGTGTGGCCACCAGCTCGTATCAGATAGAAGGCGCAGCCCGTGAGGACGGCCGTGGCGAATCGATCTGGGACACGTTCTGCCGCGTGCCCGGCAAGGTCGTGAAAGGCGAAAGCGGCGACGTGGCCTGCGATCACTACCATCGCCTCGAGGAAGATCTCGATCTGATGGCGCAAATGGGCGTCAACGCCTATCGCTTTTCGATTGCATGGCCGCGCGTGCAGCCGGATGGCCGCGGCGCGTACAACGAAAAGGGCCTCGCGTTCTACGAGCGTCTGGTCGACGGCTTGCTCGAGCGCGGCATCCAGCCGTTCGCGACGCTGTATCACTGGGACTTGCCGCAAGCATTGCAGACGGAGCAAAACGGCTGGGAAAGCCGCGATACGGCTTATCGTTTCGCCGACTACGCCCGCAAGATCGGCAGTGTGCTGGGCGACCGCGTGGCGTCGATCGCCACGCACAACGAGCCCTGGTGTACCGCATGGCTCGGCAACGCAACGGGCTACTTCGCGCCGGGCAATGCCGACCTGAAGAAGGCTGCGCACGTGGCGCATCATCTGCTGCTTTCGCACGGCCTGGCCGTTCAGGCCATGCGCGCCGATGGTGTGAAGGCGCCGCTCGGCATCGTGCTCAACCAGTCGCCGGCACACGGCGCGACCGACGCGCCTGAAGACCTCGCAGCCGCATCGCTCGAATACGCGAAGTTCGTCCGCTGGTACATGGACCCGATCTTCAAGGGCGAATATCCGGCCGAAGCGCTGCAATGGTATGGCGCGAACGGCCCGCAAGAGGTGATCCGCGAAGGCGACTTCGACATCATCGGCACGCCGCTCGACTTCCTCGGCATCAACTACTACACGCGTATCTTCGCGAGCGCTTCGGGCAACAAGCGTCCACCGGGCGTGCACGGCTTCACGGACATGGACTGGGAAGTCTACCCCGAAGGTCTGACCGAACTGCTCACGAAGCTCAATGCCGAGTACAAGCTGCCGCCGATCTTCATCACCGAGAACGGCTGCGCGTCGAAAGACGTGCTCGAAAACGACCGCGTGCAGGACACCGACCGCATCCGTTTCCTCGATCTGCACCTCGCCGCATTGTCCGAAGCCGCACGACAAGGCGTGGACGTGGCCGGCTATTTTGCATGGAGCATGCTGGACAACTTCGAATGGGCGTCCGGTTACGACAAGCGCTTCGGCATGGTGTACGTCGACTACGAGACCCAGAAGCGGACGCTGAAAGACAGCGCGCACTGGTATGGCAAGGTCATCGCGGAACATGCCGCCGCCGATCAAGCGTACTAAGGAGGACATAACAATGGGCGAACTCGTATTGCGCAACGTCGTGAAGACGTATGGCGAAGGTCCGCAGATCATTCAGGGCATCGATCTTCATATTCCTGATGGACAGTTCACGGTATTCGTCGGGCCGTCGGGTTGCGGGAAGTCGACCATGCTGCGCATGATCGCCGGGCTCGAGGAAGTGAGCGGCGGCGACATTCTGATCGACGGCCTACGCGTGAACGATCTGCAGCCTGTGGACCGCGGCGTGTCGATGGTGTTCCAGAGCTACGCGCTCTACCCGCATATGACGGTTGCGGAGAACATGGGCTTTTCGCTGAAGCTCTCGGGCAAATCGAAGCGCGAAGTACGCGAGGTCGTGGGCCGCGCTGCCGAAATCCTGCAGATCACGCACCTGCTCGAGCGCAAGCCGAAGGCGCTCTCGGGCGGCCAGCGGCAGCGCGTCGCGATTGGCCGCGCGATCGTGCGCAAGCCGCGCGTCTTTCTGTTCGACGAGCCGCTGTCGAATCTCGACGCGGCGCTGCGCGTGCAGATGCGCATCGAACTCGCGAAGCTGCACCGCGAACTCGGCACGACGATGATTTACGTCACGCACGATCAGGTCGAGGCGATGACGCTCGGCGAGCAGATCGTGGTGTTCAACAAGGGGAACATCGAGCAGACGGGCGCGCCGCTCGAGCTGTACGACCGGCCCGCGAACCGTTTTGTCGGCGGCTTCATCGGTTCGCCGCAGATGAACATGCTCGGCGCGACGGTCGTGTCGCAAAACGGCGTGCAGACCGTCCTCGCGCTTGCGGGAGCGAGCCACCGTATCGCGTTGTCGGGCCGCCCGGATCGCGCACTCAATGGCGAATTGACCCTGGGCGTGCGCGCCGAACACCTGAGCATCGGCTTCGCGGACGAAGGCATCGCCGCTCGCGTGGAGCTGGTCGAACATCTGGGCGATGTCTCGATCCTGCACGCGCGTCTCGACGGCATGGCGCACGCCGTCGCGCTCAAGCTCGACAAGAAGGACGCGCAATACGAGCCGGGCGCGCGCGTGGCCATCAAGGTGGCCTCGTCCGCGGTCACGCTGTTCGATGCGAAAGGCGACGCGGTGGCGTTCGAGCGTCCCCAGGTGGGAGAGCACGTTCAAGCCGTCGTTTGACGTGCCGGTTTGGTCCGGGAAGAGTGCCATGACGAACAAAGGGTCGAAGGACGATTTCGCGTCCGCTGTCAATGCGCGCAGCAGGCAGGCCGCGACGTCCGATGAAACGCGCGATGTGACGGAGAGGGAGCGCGAGTCGCAACGCGACCGCCAGGAGAAACGGCGCGAGCCGCTGCATGCGTTTATCGTTCATTTCGACGCGGAGCCTGCGACGAAGCCGCCGCCGGATGAGCCGGACCAGCGAGTGTGACGATATGGGGGCAGGGATGATTATGAGTGTCGCGAATCGGCGTTACGACTTTTCTTACCGCCCATTTAACGTTAGCCGGAACGGTACTTTTTTGCAGTACCCTGTGGCCAGCTTTCCAGCCGCTCTTTCCTTGCTGGGCCGGGATCCGGCGCGGTTTACGCGGACTCCGCGTCGATTCGCCAAGCCCAGGTAAACCACGCATGGCGGCGCCGGAAGCGGGCATTTAACATGAATTAACGTTAAGGGTAACGTTATTATGTTTCTGCTTAATCGATGGTCTGCAGCAAAGGTAATCACCTCCCCCAACGCTCCGCTTTCCTGCGGCAGCGTCCGTATCGGCAAGCGAAGCGTACACCGCTACTCGCGCATATCCGCCGGCAAGCAACACACCCTGTTGTCGTGCCTCGCGGGTCGCTCGATCACAACTCGGGCTGCTTGACGGGCATCCATCAGACAGACCGATTATATGAAAGCGCAAGGGCCGCGGGGCGGATTCGGGCGAAACATGTTAGCGGTAAAAACCCGCAGTTCGTTGGTGCGAGATATACCGGTGCAGGGCGTAGTTCAGGCAGGAAACGGTTGGGCAACGCCGATAAAGAGCCATTGGGGTGCGAAGCGCAATTTCGTTGCGTGCGCAACGACCCGATGCAATAAAAATCCGATAGAATTTTGATGGGTGGAGAGCGTCATGGAAAAGCGAGTATCCAAAGCCATTTTCAAGTCCCGCGCCTGCGAGCTGTTCCGCCAGGTCGAAACGCTGGGCGAAACCGTCGTCGTGACGGACCGGGGACAACCCACCATTGAAATCCGGCCGTATCGCAGCAAGACGGAGAATCCGCTCGAGCTGCTGCGCGCGTCGATCACGCATTTCAATCTCAAGCACGCGCTTGCACCGGTTCCCGCCGAGCAGGAAGAGTAATGATCACGCTCGACACGCTTGCGCTCGTGTGCTGGCTCGGCAAACAGAAAGCGCTGAGTCAGGCCGCGCACGATGCGATCGACCGTGAACTCGACGGCGGCGAGATCCTCATTTCAGCCATCAGCGCGCTGGAAATCGTGGAGTTCGTGAAGGCGGGCAGCCTGGGGCTTTCCATGGATGCCCGTAGCTGGCTCTCGACGTTTCTGAAGCTGGATGGCGTGCGCCTGATTCCGGTCGATTCGGAAATTGCGTTCCGGGCGGCGACGCTGCCGCCCGCGCTCACTTCGCATCAGAGGCTGATCGTTGCGACCGCCCGCACGCATGGCGGCGCGCTCGTGACCTCCGATGCGAAGGTGCGCGCCTCGACTTACGTCGAAACGATCTGGTGACGCGAGCGGCGGTGGCGCGCTCGCACCGGTCCGGTCGAGTCGCGCACCACCAGCTCGGCAGGCAGCGTGATGCGCTGCGAAGCGGCGTCGATGCCGGCGATCTGCGCGAGCAGCGTATTGACCGCCGAACGCGCCATTTGCTGAAACGGCTGGCGAATCGTAGTGAGGGCAGGATGAAACTGCTCGGACATGGGAATGTCGTCGAACCCGATCACGGAAATGTCGTCGGGCACGCGCAGGCCGGCTTCCCTGACTGCGGCGATCACGCCGAACGCGCTCTGGTCGTTGGCCGTGAAGATCGCGGTGGGTGGATCGGGGAGATTGAGCAGGTCGAACGTGACGTCGAACGCCATCATTTGCGAGAGGTCGCCCGCGGCGACCAGCGCGTCTTCACGTGGCAGGCCGAGCTTGGCGAGGGTGTCGCGATAGCCGCGCTGGCGGTCGCGCACGCCTTCGATGGTTTCGTCGCCGGCGAGAAACGCAATGCGCTTGTGGCCGAGTTCCGCGAGATGCTCGACCGCGAGACAGGCGCCGCCGTAATTGTCGACGGACACCGAAGGAAAGCCCGTGAGCGTGCCGCGCTGATCGACGACCACTACGGGCACTTTGGCCGTGGCGAGTGCTTCGAGGCAGAGCGATTCGCGCGGCAGGATGGCGAGAATGCCGTCGGAAAATTGCTGGATCAACCCGAGCAGGTCGTGATGCGTATGGCGGTCTTCGTCGAACACGGTGTACACGAGCATTTCCATGCCCGCGCCGCGTGCCGCGCGGCCCGCGCCGAGCACCAGTTCGCTCGAGAACTGCGTGTCGAGCGTGGGCGTAATGATGCCGATGATGCCGTTGCGGCCGCCCGAGAGTTTCTGGGCGGTGCGGTTCACGACATAGCCGATGTCCGAAGCGATTCTCAGTACTTCGTCGCGCGTTTCGCGCGACACGCCCGGGCGTCCATTGAGCGCGCGCGACGCGGTCATCTGCGACACCCCGGCAAGCTTGGCGACGTGCTCAAGCGTTGGAGTTTGCCTTGCCATGCGTGGTGTGGGCTTACGAGAGGTCATGTCTGCGAAGACTCGCTCGTGACTCGCTGGTTACTTCGCGGATGGGTCGCTCGTCACGTTAGCGATACCGTTTGTGTGCTGGTTATTCTATCAGATGCGCGCTTGTGCAACCGTCCCCGTGCGTACCACCCTTGCGCAGGGCGCAAGCTCCCACGGGGGCTCACCAGGAAAATCCCGCATAGCCGTAGTTTGAGTCTCGGCTTAACATCCACTAACGTTAAGGCTAACGTTAAACCCGCAGATAACTCAGGTAGCTCTCAAAATTCCTAAAGAGGGGACACAAACATGGCGTACCCAGGTTTCTCCACGGCGCGGGCCATTGCCGGCGCCACGGCACTGCTGTTTTCACTGTCTGCAGTCGTTTCGAACGCCGTTGCGGCGGAATCCAAAACCATCACGGTATGGGATCAGCAGACCAATGCGTCGTCGAGCAAGATCATCCGTGACGCGTCGGACCGCTTCGAAAAGGCCGATCCGGGCTACAAGGTCGAGAATTCGCACGTCCTGAACGAGGCGTACAAGACGAAGCTGAAGGTGGCGTTCGGTGCGAACCAGCCGCCGTGCGTGTTCGAGAACTGGGGCGGCGGCGGCCTGCAGGAATATGTGAAATCCGGTCAGATCGTCGACCTCACGCCGTACCTGAACAAGGACCCGGCGTATCGCAACCGCTTCATGCAGTCGTCGTGGAGCGTCACGACGTTCGGCGGCAAGACCTACGGTGTCGCTGCCGAAAACGCCGCGGCCGCCGTGATCTTCTACAACAAGGAAGTCTTCAAGAAGTACGGCATTACGCCGCCCAAGACGTGGGATGAACTGATGCACGTCGTGGATGTGCTGAAGCAGCACAACGTGGCAGCGTTCTCGCTTGCGAACAAGAACAAGTGGACGGGCTCGATGTACTACATGTACCTCGTCGACCGTATCGGCGGTCCGCAAGTCGTGAGCGACGCGATCGCAGGAAAGGGCAAGGGCTTCGAAGATCCGGCGTTCATCGAAGCCGGCAAGCGCATTCAGGAGCTCGTGAAGGCGGGCGCGTTTGCGCCGGGCATCAACGGCCTCGACTATGACTCGGGTGCATCGCGCCGTCTGCTGTATACGGGCAAGGCCGCGATGGAGCTGATGGGCGCCTGGGAAGCTTCGACGATCGCCAACGAAAATCCGACGTTCTCGAAGGATCTCGACTTCTTCCCGTTCCCGAGCGTGCCGGGCGGCAAGGGCGACCCGCGCGACCTGATCGGCACGGTGGGCGATGGCTTCCTGAGCATCTCGACCGAGTGCAAGACGCCGGAAGCCGCATTCAAGCTGATCCAGTCGCTGACCGACGACCAGGCGATGCAGGCGCGCGCGTCGGATGACCACAAGCTTCCGCCGGTCAACAACGTCAAGATCGACGATCCGTTCACGCAGCGTCTGCAGCAACTGCTTGCCGCGGCGCCGAGCGTGCAGCTCTGGTACGACCAGGCTCTGCCGCCGGCGTTGGGCGAACTGCACAAGGACACGACGCAGGCGCTGTTCGGTCTGTCGGTGACGCCCGAGGCGGCCGCGCAGCAAATGGAAGCCGCTTCGAAGAAGGGCGGTTGATCTCCAGCACTCAGGAAAAGTCCGGCTGGCGCCGCAAGGCGCCGGCCGGCAGAAAAGCTCGTGAATATTGCACTTTCCGCTACACCCGAACGCCGGCTGAAGCTCTCCTCGCAAACGCTCGTCACGGTCGTGTTTCTCGCGCCGGCGCTGCTGCTGCTGGCCGTGTTCCTGCTTTATCCGCTCGTTTCCAGCTTGCGGCTGTCGCTGCTCGACTGGAATGGTCTCGGCAATACGGCCCGCTATACGGGGCTCGCGAACTGGGCGCGGCTCGCCCATGACACGGTGTTCTGGCAATCGCTCAAGAACAACGTGATTCTCGCGCTCGCCTCGATTGTCATTCAGCTTCCTGTCGCGCTGGCGCTCGCCGTGCTGCTGGAAAAGGCCGGCCGTGGCTCGCGCGTACTCAAGGTTCTCTATTTTTTGCCGCTGCTCATGTCGAGCGTGGCGATCGGCGTGCTGTTCAAGCAGATCTACGATCCGAATTTCGGACCCCTGAATGTCGCGCTGCAGGCATTCGGGCTCGATGGTCTCGCGAAGGACTGGCTGGGCGACCCGCACTTCTCGCTGGGCGCGACCATCGCCGTGATCATCTGGCAGAACGCTCCTTTCTACATGATTCTGTTCCTCGCCGGCCTCTCGTCGATGCCGGCCGAGGTTAACGAGGCAGCGCTGCTCGACGGGGCTTCCGAGTGGACCATCTTCTGGCGCATCAAGCTGCCGCACCTGCAGGGCACGGTGCGCACGGCCGTGATCCTTTCCGTGCTCGGCTCGCTGCGTTACTTCGATCTCGTCTTCGTCATGACCGGCGGCGGCCCCGAGGGCTCGTCCGAGGTGATGGCCACCTACATGTATCGCACGGTGTTCAGTTCGTTCCAGCTCGGCTACGGCAGCACCATCGGCTCGGCGATGTTCCTGATCGTCATCGCAGTGGCGGCGGTGTCGATGTACTTCACGCGCCGCTATGCAACCGAGGTCTGAAGCATGATCAAGAAATTCCGCTTTCCCCGTGTGACGATTCCGATCCTCGCGCTGATCTGGCTGGCCGTCACCACGGTGCCGTTCATCTTCATGGTGGTGTCGAGCGTCAAGAGCCAGGAAGAGACCTTCACGACTTCCGTGTGGGCGCCGCCAAGCCACCTTTATTGGGGCAATTACGCGGCCGTGCTGAAGGGGCCGTTCTTCACATATTTCCGCAACAGCCTGTTCACGGTGGGCGTGTCGGTCGCGCTGATCGTCGTCATCAGCGCGATGGCGGCCTATGTGTTTGCGCGCATGCGCTTCAGGCTGAACAAGCTGCTCTTCGGTCTCGTGGTGGCGGGCATGATCGTGCCGCTGCATGCGACGCTGGTGCCGATCTACCTGCTTACGCGCAACCTCGGTCTTTACGATACGCAGTTCGCGCTGCTCGGCCCCTACGTGGCGCTCAGCCTGCCGGTGTCGATCTTCATCCTGACCGAGTTCATGCGGCAGATTCCGCGCGAGCTCGAAGAAGCCGCGCAGCTCGACGGCTGCAGCCCGTTCCGCATTTTCTGGCGCATTTTCTTCCCGCTTTCGGGACCGGGGCTCGCCACGGTGGCGATCTTCAACGGCATTGGTCTCTGGAACGAGTTCATCTTCGCGTACATGCTCACGTCGACGTCCGAGCACCGTACGCTGCCCCTCGCGATCTGGGACTTCATGGGGCAATACGCGTCGAACATACCCTCGATGCTTTCCGTTCTCGTGCTCACGTCGTTGCCGTTGATCGTCGCTTACGCGTTCGGTCAGGAGCGCGTGATCAAGGGGATGATGGCCGGCTCGCTCAAGGGCTGATTCAGGTCTGATTCGCACCGCTAACCGAACTTCGCATAAAACGATATGGCAAGCATTTCCCTCAACAACGTACAGAAGGCCTACGCGAGCGGCAACGCGGTGATCCGCGACGCCAACCTCGAAGTCGGCAAGAACGAATTCTGTGTGTTCCTCGGCCCGTCGGGCTGCGGCAAGTCCACGCTGCTGCGCATGATCGCCGGACTCGAATCGATCACCGACGGCGAACTGCGCATCGACGGTGAACGCATGAACGAAGTCGAACCCGCGAAGCGCAAGGTCGCGATGGTGTTCCAGAACTACGCGCTCTATCCGCATATGAGCGTGTACGAGAACATGGCATTCGGTCTACGTCAGGCGAAAATCGACAAGGCCGTCATCGACAAGAAGGTGCGCAGCGCGGCTGCCGCACTGCAGCTCGATAGCTATCTCGAACGCCGGCCCGCAGCGCTTTCGGGCGGCCAGCGCCAGCGCGTGGCGATCGGGCGCGCAATCGTGCGCGAGCCGGGCGTGTTCCTGTTCGACGAGCCGCTTTCGAACCTCGATGCGGCGCTGCGCGTGCAGACGCGTACCGAAATCGCGCGTCTGCATCGCGAGTTCAGCGAGGCGAGCGCCGTGTATGTGACGCACGATCAGGTGGAAGCCATGGCGCTGGCCGATCGCATCGTGCTCCTGCAGGCCGGCGATCACATGGAGCGCCACGGCAGCGTCGCGCAGGTGGGGGCGCCCCTCGATCTGTATCACCATCCGAAGAGCCGGTTCGTCGCGGGCTTCATCGGCTCGCCGAAAATGAACTTCTTCGCAGGCACGGTGGTGGGTGGCGACGATGGCGGCGTGGACATCGACCTGCAAAGCGGCGAGCGCGTGCGTGCGCGCGTGGACGGCTCGCGTGCGCGCGCCGGCATGAAGGTGACGCTCGGTGTGCGTCCGGAGCATCTGCGTGTGGCCGGCGATGCACGCAACGAACAGACGCTGGCGTGCCGCGTGAAGCTCGTCGAGCACATGGGCGAGCACAGCTACATCCACGCAACGCAGACCGGCTCGGGCGCGGCGACACTGATCGCCAAGGTGCCCGGCGACAGCGTGTTGACGCACGATGAAGTGGTCAAGCTTGCGCTGCCCGCCGAGGCATGCCACGTGTTCGACGAACACGATATGGCGCTGCGTCGTCTCATCTAAGCCGGGCGCCGCTTTCGCCGCGCGCCCGCGCAACGCCATTTTCAAAAGCACAACTAAACGGACGGCGAAACATCAGCGCCGTCTCGTGCAATACCAGGGAGTGAAGCAATGTCGCTTGAACACACCACAGAGATTCCGCTTTACCGCCGCTCCGACGCACCGACCGCGCAGCGCGTGGCGGATCTGCTCGCGCGCATGACGCTCGATGAAAAAATTGCCCAGCTTCACGCCGCGTGGCTGGTGCTTTCGGCCGACGGCGAGCACAAGGCGCGCAGTATCGACTTCGCGCAAAGCGCCAACAGCCTCACGGTGAACCAGATTCTCGAACACGGTCTTGGACAGATCACGCGTCCGCTCGGCACCCACACGGTCGATCCCAAAGAGGGCGTGCGTGCGCTCAACGAACTGCAGCGCAAGATGGTCGAAGATACGCGCCTGGGTATTCCCGTCATGTCGCACGAGGAATGTCTCGTGGGCCTGATGATCAAGGACGCCACGCTGTTTCCCTCGCCGCTGAACTACGCGGCGACGTGGAACCCGGATCTCGTGGGCGAAGTGGGGCGCATCATCGGCGAGCAGGCACGCTCGATCGGCTGCCACCAGGGCCTGGCGCCCGTACTCGACGTGTCGCGCGATCCGCGCTGGGGCCGCACCGAAGAAACGCTCGGCGAAGATCCGTATCTGGTGGGCGTGCTCGCGTGTCACTACGTGAACGGTTTGCAAGGCGAGCGCCGCGACGTGCTCGCCACGCTCAAGCATTTCGTCGGCCACTCCGCGAGCGAAGGCGCCCGCAATCATGCGCCCGTGCACGTCGGACCGCGCGAGTTGAACGACGTGTTTCTGCTGCCGTTCGAAATGGCGGTCAAACTCGCGCACGCGGGCTCGATCATGCCGGCGTACCACGATATCGACGGCGTGCCCTGCCATGCGGACCGCACGCTGCTGCACGATACGCTGCGCGAAAAGTGGGGTTTCGAGGGGCTCGTCGTTGCGGACTATGCTGCCGTCGACCTGCTCTACAGCCATCACGCGGTGGCGCACGACAGCGCGTCGGCGGCGGCGCTCGCGTTCAATTCGGGACTCGACGTCGAGTTGCCGGGGCACGAGTGCGCGGTCCATCTGAAAGAAGCGCTCGATCGCGGCGAGATCACCGAAGCGACGATCGACACTGCGGTGTCGCGCGTGTTGAGCACGAAGTTCCGCCTTGGCCTGTTCGAGAATCCGTATGTGGACCCCGAGCGCGTGGACGTGAAGGGCACGGCGGCGGCCGATACGGCTTATCAGGTCGCGCTCGAATCGGCGGTGCTGCTGCGCAATGAAGGCGGCGTGCTGCCGTTGAACGCCAATGGCGCGCAAACAATCGCGGTGATCGGCCCGACCGCCGACGACCCGCTCGCGCTGCTCGCCGGCTACAGCTTTCCGGTGCACCTCATCAACTCGGGCGAGCAGTCTGTCGCGTCGATCGCCACGCCGCTGGGCGCACTGCGCGCGCTGCTGGGCGATTCGCGCGTGCTGCATGCCAAGGGTTGCGACATCATCAAGACCCGCCGTGCGGGTGCGCCGGTTTTCCCGGGCGACGTGTCGCTCGACCTGAGCGCCGACGCCAACCGCGACGAACTGATCAGCAAGGACACCGATGCGATTCCCGACGCGGTCGATGCTGCGGGAAAAGCGGACGTGGCCGTCGTATTCGTCGGCGATCTGGCGGGCTTGTTCCAGTCCGGTACGGTGGGCGAAGGCTCCGATACGGACAGCCTGGAACTCCCGGGCGTGCAACTGCAATTGCTCAAGGCCGTAGTCGAGAGCGGCACGCCTACGGTCGTCGTGATGACGGGCGGCCGCCCGTACAACCTCGGCGGCCTCGAAGATCGCATTGCCGCGCAGATCATGGCATTTGCGCCGGGCGAGCGCGGCGCCGAGGCGCTTGCCGATCTGCTGGTGGGTCGCGCCGGGTTCAGCGGCCGCCTGCCGCTCTCCGTGCCGAAGAGCGCAGGAGCGGTGCCGTATGTGTACAACCATCGCCTCAAGAGCGCGGGCACGCCGATCGCCTACCACTTCGGCAGCCGCTATCCGTTTGGTTTCGGCCTCGGCTACACGCAGTTCCGTTACGGCAGTCTCGCGGTGGCGCAACACGAAGTCCCGCTCGAAGACGGCACCGTCGAACTGAGCTTCACGGTCGAGAACACCGGCTCGCGCGACGGCACGGAGATCGTGCAGATCTACGTGCGCGACCAGCATGCTTCGACGGCGCGGCCGGTACGCGAACTCAAGGCGTTCGCTCGTGTGCCGCTCGCGGCAGGCGCGCTCACTCGCGTGAACGTGAAGCTGCCCGTCGATATGTTCAATTTCACCGACGTACGCGGTGAGCGCATCGTCGAGCCGGGCAAATTCGATCTGATGGTGGGCAGTTCGAGCCGTGATATTCATCTGAGCGGCACGGTCACGGTGGTGGGTAGTGCCGCGCGCACGCTCCCGCGCGATTGGCGCATGCTGAGCGCCGTCGAAGTCGTCTCGTAAGCGAACGGGAAGCGGCAGGTCAGGGCGGCGAGCCATTTGCGGCTCGCCGCCCTGTTTGGGTTCTGACAAGTCAACACTGGAATATTTGATGTCGTACGCAATCTATCCGAGCCTGGCGGACAAAACCGTCGTTATCACCGGCGGCGGCAGCGGGATCGGCGCCGCGGTCGTGGAGGCATTCGCGCAGCAGGGCGCGCGCGTGTTTTTCCTCGATGTGGCCGAAGACGATTCGCTCGCGCTTCAGGAGAAGCTTCGCGGTGCGAAGCATCCGCCGCTGTTCAAGCGCTGCGACCTGTGCAGCGTGGACGCGATCGAGAGCGTGTTCGCGTCGATCGTCGATGCCGCGGGCCCGATCGACGTGCTCGTGAACAACGCGGGCAACGACGACCGCCATGATATTGGCGAGCTGACCGCGAGCTACTGGGACGGGCGCATCGCCGTCAACCTGCGCCATCAGTTCTTCTGCGCGCAGGCCGCCGCGCGGGGCATGCGCCAGGCGGGGCGCGGCGTGATCCTGAACTTCGGTTCGGTGTCGTGGCACGTCGCGTTGCCGAACCTGCCGATCTACCTGACCGCCAAGGCCGGCATCGAAGGTTTGACGCGCGGCCTCGCGCGCGACCTGGGCGGCGCGGGTATTCGCGTGAACTGCATTATCCCGGGCGCCGTGAAGACGCCGCGGCAGATGAACCTGTGGCAAACGCCGGAGAGCGAGGCGAAAGTCGTCGCGGGGCAGTGTCTGCAGCTGCGCATCGAGCCCGAGCACGTGGCCCGCATGGCCTTGTTCCTCGCATCCGACGACGCCTCGCGCTGCTCCGGGCGCGATTACTTCGTCGACGCGGGATGGTACGGAGAATGACGATGCCGCATCCCGTGTGCGTCTGGCCGATCGGCGCCGAGCTGGCCGAAGGGCCGCTCTGGCAGGCCGCGGAAAACGCGGTCTATTTCGTCGATATCAAGGGCCGCCGGATTCATCGCTTCGTGGTCGCGACCGGGGAGCGCACGACGTGGTACGCGCCCGACCAGGTCGGCTTCATCGCGCCGCTGGGCGACCGGGCTTTCGTGTGCGGCCTGCCTGACGGCCTGTATCGTTTCGACGCCGTGAGCGGGGAATTCGACAAGCTGGTCGATGTCGAGCCGCATCTGCCGGGCAATCGCCTCAACGACGGTTTCGCCGATACGCGCGGGAGCCTGTGGTTCGGCTCGATGGACGACGCCGAGCAAGCGCCGAGCGGCACGCTGTATCGCGTGGACGCAGGCGCGGTGGTGAGCACGCAGGACAGCGGCTACGTGATCACCAACGGCCCGGCCATGAGTCCGGACGGCCGCACGCTCTATCACAACGACACGATGCGTCGCGTCGTGTATGCGTTCGATGTTGCCATTGACGGCACGCTGTCGGGCAAGCGCGTCTTCACCGCCATTTCCGGCGACGGGTACCCGGACGGCATGGCCGTGGACGCAGAGGGCTACGTGTGGGTCGCACTGTTCGGCGGCTGGCGCATCGACCGTTATTCGCCCGAAGGCGAACTGGCCGGCCAGATCGCGTTTCCGTGCGCAAATATCACGAAACTCGCGTTCGGCGGGGACGATCTGCAGACCGTGTACGTTTCCACCGCGTGGAAGGGGCTCACGGCAGCCGAGCGCGAGAAGCAGCCGCTGGCGGGCGGCCTGTTCACGTTCCGCTCGCCGGTGCCGGGGCAGGCGCCGGGAAGCTGTGCGGCGGCCTTCGCACGGTAGGGAGCCTCGACCCCAGCCTCGACCCCAGCCTCTACCCTATAGGACCAAAGTCCGATGGTCGGGGCGTCCTGCAGTGTTAGGCTCCGAGAACACACGCCATGGTCCCGGACCGGCGCAGCAAGCGTGGCACCTGATCGTCTCAAGGGGACTACCATGCTCTACCGATCGAATACGCGCATTGCGTTCGCGCGCTGCCTGGCGCTCTCAGTCGTAGCATGCGGCTTCTTTGCGGCCTCGGTACCCCTGTGCCGCGCGGCTGACGAGGACGCCTCTGCCGCCTCGGAGGCCATGCCAGCCGGGGCCTCCGTCGACACGGAAAGCGGCACCATCAGTTTGATCGATCAGAAGAATGCACTCATCGTCGTGACCGTGCCGGGTCACGACGACCTGAGCTTCAACGTGAAAGATCATCCCGATGTGCTCAAGGTCATCCGGGTCGGCGACAAGCTGACGACCCACTACATGGAGCCGTACGTCACCGGATTGACGCCGGCCGAGGGCGCGGCGGTGACGCGCCTGAGCCACACGGCAAAGGTGACCCAGCACTCCTCCGGCGCCGACCAGGAAAACTTCCAGGTACTCCGGGTCTTCAGCGGCGTGGCGCAAGTCACCGGCGTCGACCGCAAGCTCAACCTCCTGACCGTCGTCGACAAGTCCGGCACTGCCCGTTCCATTCGGGTCAGCCGCCCGGATCTGATCGAAGTGATGCAGTCCCTCAAGCACCATAGCCACGTGCGGATCAAGTACGAATCCGAGATGACGATCATCGTCGCCCGTTAGCGGATACGCTGTGGGGGCGCCCGTTTCTTCCGGCCCTAAAAGGTGGTGCGTGCAATCGGACCGATAATTCTCGCCGATCACGTGAAGCCAATCAGCTACCTCAAGAGTGAAGCCGCGCAAATCGTCAAGGATCTGACCGATTCAGGGGAGCCGCTCATCATCACGCGGAAACGCTTCGCTAATGCAGGCCCTGCTGCTGAAGTACCGCGTCCTGCCGACCGCGCGGATCGGTATCGATGAGCTGAGAAGCTACATCGTCCGCGCATCCGGATGGGAGACCTGGCGTCAGACGTCGGCTCAACTCCAGGACACCATTGCGCAGACCCGCGAGTTCCCGGAGAGCGGCCATGTGCCTGCCGAACTCGATGGCTTTGTCGACGACACTTTTCGACAGATGTTTTCGGGCAAGAACCGGATCATCTATCAGGTCCGCGACGACACCGTTTTTATTCACCTCGTGATCGACACGCGACGCGACCTGCAAGCGCTTCTCCATAGAATCGTGCTCCGCTTGATGTAAATTGCATGGGCGCAGCGTATCGAATACCGTGGCCGTGTCTCGCCGGGCGCGCCGTTTCTTCAGGTTTTCGCGCCGAGATCCAGCAGCCGTACCGCATTCTCCTTGAGGATCAACGGGCGCACTTCCGGCTTGATGTCGAGCGTATCGAAATCCGCGAGCCAGCGATCCGGACGGATCAAGGGAAAGTCGGAAGCGAACAGCACTCGCTCGCGCAACAGCGTATTCGCGTACTTCACCAATTCCGGCGAGAAGTATTTCGGCGACCAGCCCGACAGGTCGATATACACGTTGGGCTTGTGCAGCGCGATGGAAAGCGCCTGCTCCTGCCACGGCCAGGAGGGATGCGCGATCACGATCTTCATGTCGGGGAAATCGGCGGCCACGTCGTCGAGATAGATCGGCTCCGAGTACTTCAGACGCAACCCGCCGCCGCCGCGCATGCCCGAACCCATGCCCGAGTGGCCGCTATGAAACACCGCGGGCAGGCCATATTCGGCAATCACTTCGTATAGCGGGTAAGCCAGCCGGTCGTTGGCGAAAAAGCCCTGCATGGTAGGGTGAAACTTGAAGCCGCGCACGCCATGCGCCTCGATCAGCCGCCGCGCCTCGCGCGCGCCGAACTTGCCCTTGTGCGGGTCGATGCTGGCGAACGCGATCATGATGTCGGCGTTCCGCTGCGCGAAGTCGGCGATCTCTTCGTTGTCGATGCGGCGACGCCCGATATTCGCCTCGCAATCCACCGTGAACATCACGAAACCGATGTTGCGCTCGCGGTAGTGCTCGATCGTTTCCGGAATCGTCGGGCGGCGGCCTTGCTTCAACACGGTGCCAAAATACTTGTCGGCGGCGTCGTCGAACTCCTTCGCGAAGAGGTCGGGCGGCTGGCAGCACGACACTTCGGCGTGGACGTGCGTGTCGATCGCAACGAGCTGGTCGATGTTCAAAGGCGTCTCCTCCTTATTGTCACTCGCCGCACGAGCGCTTAAGCAGCGCGCAGATTGCGCACGCAGGCATGCAGCAGCGCGTGGAGTTTTTCCGCTGTTTCGGTGTCCATATCGTCGAGCATTGCGCCTTCGACGTGGTCGGCGGCGGCGTCGCATTCGCCCAGCAGCGCGTTGCCGGCTTCCGTGAGCGAAAGCAGCACCACGCGGCGGTTCATCGGGTCGGCTTCACGCATGACCCAGCCGTTCGCCTCCATCGTCTTTACGACTTCGTTGGCGGCCTGCGGCGTGATGAACGAGCGCTCGGCGAGTTGCGCATTGGACGAGCGGCCGCGCGCACGCAGCACGGAAAGCGCGGTGTACTGCGGCAGCGTGAGCCCGTGGCGCGCGAGCGCTTCGGTCAGGCGGCGCGACACGACGCGGTCGAGCTGGCCGATCAGGTAGCTCAGGCGCATGGGCGGCACGGCGTGCGGGCTGCCCTCGGCGGCTGGCTGCGCGATTCGGGCGCGCGGCGCAGTGGGTGAGGTTTTCTGGTTCATCGCGTTTTACGGGTTTGTACCGACGAGATCATATTCTACTTTACATATCAGGTAGCTTGATAGTAAATTGATTTCAAGCCGCGAGTGCGGCAGTGTCTACGGAGAGAGAGAATGAGTTACGAAGGTCGCTGGAAAACGGTCAAGGTTGCGGTCGAGGGCGGCATCGGCTGGGTGACGTTCAACCGGCCGGAAAAGCGCAACGCCATGAGCCCGACGCTCAACAAGGAGATGATCGACGTGCTCGAAACGCTCGAGCTCGACGCCGAGGCGCAAGTGCTCGTGCTGACCGGCGAAGGCTCGGCATGGACGGCCGGCATGGACCTGAAGGAATACTTCCGCGAGGTCGATGCGGGCCCCGACGTCCTGCAGGAGCGCATTCGCCGCGACGCGAGCCGCTGGCAATGGCAGCTGCTGCGCATGTATTCGAAGCCGACCATCGCGATGGTGAACGGCTGGTGTTTCGGCGGCGGCTTCTCGCCGCTCGTGGCGTGCGATCTCGCGATTGCCGCGGACGAAGCCACGTTCGGTCTTTCGGAAATCAACTGGGGCATTCCGCCGGGCAACCTCGTGAGCAAGGCGATGGCGGATACGGTGGGCCACCGCGAGGCGCTTTACTACATCATGACGGGCGATACCTTTACGGGCCAGCAGGCCGCGAAAATGGGCCTGGTCAACAAGAGCGTGCCGCTCGCGCAACTGCGCGAGGAAGTGCTCGCGCTTGCCGCGAAACTGCTCGACAAGAACCCGGTCGTGCTGCGCAACGCGAAGCACGGCTTCAAGCGTTCGCGTGAACTGACGTGGGAGCAGAACGAGGACTATCTCTACGCGAAGCTGGACCAGGCCAACCATCGCGACAAGGAAGGCGGCCGCGAGCAGGGCCTCAAGCAGTTCCTCGACGACAAGAGCATCAAGCCGGGCCTGCAGGCATACAAGCGCTAATCGATAGCGGCGCACCAGACAGAGGAGACAACGACATGCATGAAACCCGGCTTCTGATCGGCGGCGAGAAGCGCGCCGCGTCGAACGACAAGACCTTCGAGCGCATCAATCCGGCCACGCGCGCGGTGGCCACGCGTGCGGCAGCGGCCACGGTGGAAGATGCGGACGCGGCCGTTGCCGCGGCCGCGCGCGCCTTCCCGGCGTGGGCCGCGCTCACGCCCACGGAGCGCCGCAAGCGCCTGCTGGCCGCCGCCGAGCGCATGGATGCGCGCACGGCGGACTTCATTGCCATCGGCGCGGCGGAAACGGGCGCAATGGCGAACTGGTACGGCTTCAATGTGATGCTCGCCGCCAACATGCTGCGCGAAGCGGCCGCCATGACCACGCAGATCGACGGCGCGGTGATCCCATCCGACCTGCCCGGCAGCCTCGCGATGGCCGTGCGCCAGCCGTGCGGCGTGGTGCTCGGCATGGCGCCCTGGAACGCACCGGTGATTCTCGCCACGCGTGCGCTCGCCATGCCGCTCGCGTGCGGCAATACTGTGGTCCTGAAGGCTTCCGAAGGGTGTCCCGGCGTACATGCGCTGATCGGCGAAGTGCTTAACGAGGCGGGGCTGGGCGAGGGCGTCGTCAACGTGCTCACGCATGCACCGGAAGATGCACCGGCCATTGTCGAGCGCCTGATCGCCAATCCCGCCGTCAAACGCGTGAACTTCACGGGCTCGACGCGCGTGGGGCGCATCGTCGCCGAACTTTCTGCTCGGCATTTGAAGCCCGCACTGCTCGAACTGGGCGGCAAGGCGCCCGTGCTCGTGCTCGACGATGCCGATCTCGACGCGGCAGTGGAAGGCATAGCGTTCGGCGCGTTCTTCAATCAAGGGCAGATCTGCATGTCGACCGAACGCGTGATCGTCGACCGCAAGATTGCCGATGCGTTCGTCGACAAGCTCGTTGCGAAGGCACGCACGCTGAAGGCCGGCGACCCCACGCAGCCGGGCTCGGTGCTGGGGACTCTGGAGAGCGAAGCATCGGCGCGACGCATACTCGCGCTCGTGGAAGACGCGCGCGAGAAGGGTGCGAAACTGCCGCTGGGCTGCGAGGTGAACGGCGCGATCATGCAGCCCGTGATCGTCGAAAACGTCACGCGCGAGATGAAGCTCTACGCCGACGAATCGTTCGGCCCCGTGGTGACGGTACAGCGTGTGGACAGCGACGAAGAAGCGGTGAAGGTCGCCAACGACAGCGAGTACGGGCTTTCGGCGGCGGTGTTCAGCCGCGATATCGCGCGCGCCATGAACGTGGCGAAGCGCATCGAATCGGGCATCTGCCACATCAACGGGCCGACGGTGCACGACGAAGCGCAAATGCCGTTCGGCGGCGTGAAGGCGAGCGGCTATGGCCGCTTCGGCAGCAAGGCTTCGATCGCCGAATTCACGGACCTGCGCTGGATTACCGTGCAGACCGGCCCGCGCCACTATCCGATCTGAACGCGCGCATCACGACATGAACCACCGGGCCGTCTGCGCCGATCCATCGCGCAGCCTGGCACCGGTCAAGCAAAGGAGACAGGCTTTGGATTCGGAGCCGACCCAAACGCATGCTCGCGCCGTCGTGCAACCGGACTTCGCCGGTTATCGCGCCGTCGCGATCGGCTCGGCCGCGCCGCAGATCGAACGGCGCGGCGACTGCTGGTATTTGCGCTCGAGCGAGGCGCTCGACGACTTCCCCGAACGCGTGACCGACCGGCTCGTGAGCGGCGCGCGCGAGCATCCGGAGCGCTGGCTCGTGGCGCGCCGCGGCGTCGACGGCCAATGGCAGGGCATCAGCTACGCGCAGATGCTCGAACGCGCCCGTGCGATCGGGCAAGCCTTGATCGAGCGAGGCTTGTCGGCTGAGCGCCCGGTCGCGCTGCTCTCGGGCAACGATCTCGAACATCTGCAGATGGCGTTCGGCGCGCTATGGGCCGGCGTGCCCTATGCGCCCATTTCTCCCGCTTATTCGCTCGTCTCCAGCGATTACAACAAGCTGCGGCACACGCTGGGTCTGCTCAATCCCGGCCTCGTATTCGCGGCGGACGGCCCCGCTTTTGCCGCGGCGCTCGACGCCGCGGTGCCCGCCGATATCGAGCGCGTGGTCGTGACGCCGGCTGGCGGCGGCCGCCGCGAGACGCCGTTTTCGACGTTGCTCGAGACGCAGGCGGGCAGCTTCGAAGCCGCGCAGACGCGCGTGAGCGGCGACACGATCGCGAAGTTCCTCTTCACCTCCGGCTCGACGCGCCTGCCGAAGGCCGTGCCCACCACGCATCGCATGCTGTGCAGCAATCAGCAGATGCTGCTGCAGACGTTCCCGCAGTTCGGCATCGAGCCGCCGGTGCTGGTGGACTGGCTGCCGTGGAATCACACCTTCGGCGGCAGCCACAACGTGGGTATCGCGCTCTACAACGGCGGCACGCTCTATATCGACGACGGCAAACCTGTGGCCGGCCGCTTCGAAGAGACGCTGCGCAATTTGCGCGAAATCGCCCCCACGCTCTACTTCAACGTCCCGAAGGGTTGGGAAGAACTGACTGCCGCGCTCGAAACCGACGCGCAGCTGCGCGAGACGTTTTTCTCGCGCGTGAAGATGTATTTCTTCGCGGGCGCGGGGCTCTCGCAGGCGGCGTGGGACCGGCTCGAACGCGTGACGCAGGCCCATTGCGGCGAGCGCATCCGCATCATGGCGGGCCTCGGCATGACCGAGACCGCGCCGTCGTGCCTCTTCACGACCGGCCCGGTGATGGGCGCGGGCTATATCGGCCTGCCCGCGCCGGGCTGCGAGACGCGTCTTGTACCCGTGGACGGCAAGCTCGAAGCGCGCTTTCGCGGCCCGAACGTGATGGGCGGCTACTGGCGCGCGAACGAGGCGGACCGTCACGACGTGTTCGACGAAGAGGGCTACTACCGCACCGGCGACGCCGTGCGCTTCGTCGATGCCGGGCGGCCCGAACTCGGCCTGCTGTTCGACGGACGCATTGCTGAGGATTTCAAGCTCAGCTCCGGCACGTTCGTGAGCGTGGGGCCCATGCGCGCGCGCATCGTCTCGGGCGGCGCACCGTACGTGCAGGACGCGGTGATCGCGGGCATGGACCGCGACGACATCGGCGTGCTGATCTTTCCGCGCCTCGACGAATGCCGCCGGCTCGCGGGGCTCGATGCGAGTGCGCCCGCGCGCGACGTTCTGGACGCGAGCGCCGTGCGCGACTTCTTTGCTGACCTGATGGAGCGGCTGAACCGCGAGGCGACGGGCAGCGCGACCCTCGTCACGCGACTGCACCTGATGGACGCGCCGCCGTCGCTCGATCTGGGCGAGATTACGGATAAAGGGTCGATCAATCAGCGCGTCGTGCTGAGCCAGCGCGCGGCGCTCGTAGACGCGTTGTACGCCGCGCGGGGCACGCAAACGCGCGTGATTTTCGCTCGTCATCTGCAGCACGTTTGAGGAACGTTCACGATGAGTCTCGACTATCAGGTCCCGCTGCGCGACATGCGCTTCGTGATCGACGAATGGATCGAAGCACCCGCATGGTGGCGCAGCGTTCCCGCATGGGCGGACCTCGACAGCGCGACGGCGCAGCAGGTGCTCGAAGAAGCCGCACGTTTCGTGATGGAACGCGTCGCGCCGCTGAACCCGGCGGGCGACCTCGAGGGGTGCCGCTTCGAGGGCGGCGAGGTCTCGATGCCCACGGGCTTTCGCGAGGCGTATGCGGATTTCGTCGCGGCAGGCTGGCCGACGCTCGCGCTCGACGCCGACGCGGGCGGCCAGGGCCTGCCGCAACTGCTCGAAGTCGCACTGCAGGAAATGCTCGCGGCGGCCAACCACGCATGGCTGATGTCGCCCGGCCTCACGCATGGCGCGACGGCGTGTCTGATGGCGCACGGCAGTGATGCGTTGAAGCGCGACTGGCTGCCGAAGATCGCGAGCGGCGAGTGGCTTGCCACGATGTGCCTGACCGAGCCGCAGGCGGGCAGCGATCTCGCGCTGCTGCGCGCGCGAGCGACGCCCGACGCGGCGCACGGCGCCTGGCGCATCGACGGCAGCAAGATCTTCATCACGGGCGGCGAGCACGATCTGACCGACAACATCGTGCACCTCGTGCTCGCGCGTCTGCCCGATGCGCCGGCGGGCACGAAGGGCCTCTCGCTCTTCGTGGTGCCGAAATGGACCTTCGGCGAGACCGGCGAGCGCGTGCGCAACGGCGTGCATTGCGAGGGCATCGAAAAGAAGATGGGCCTCAAGGCGAGCCCGACGTGTTCGATGCGTTTCGAGCACGCGCTGGGCTGGCTGGTGGGCGAGCCGCATCGCGGCCTCGCTTCGATGTTCGTCATGATGAACGCGGCGCGCCTGCAGGTGGCGATGCAGGGTGTGGGCCACGCGCAGCTTGCCTGGCAGCGCGCGCACGCCTACGCGCACGAACGCGTGCAAATGCGCGCCGTGAGTGCGCCTGCGCAATACGAGGGCGAGCCGGCGCAGGCCGCGCCGATCGCGTTTCATCCGGCCATGCGGCGCATCCTGCTCGACTTGCGCGCGACGGTGGAGGGCCAGCGGGCCATCGGCTACTGGATCGGTTACTGGCTCGACGTGGCCGCGCGCCACCCCGATGCGAACGAGCGCCAGGCGGCGGGGCAGCTCGCCTCGCTGCTCACGCCTGTCGCCAAGGCGTTCTTCACCGCCAATGGCTTTGCGGCGGCATCGAGTGCGCTGCAGGTGTTCGGCGGCTACGGCTATATCCACGAATACGGCGTGGAGCAGACGGTGCGCGACAGCCGCGTCGCCATGCTTTACGAAGGCACGAACGAAATCCAGGCGATCGATCTGCTCGTGCGCAAGGTGCTCGGCGATGGCGGCGAGGCGTTGCGCGCGTTGCTTGCGCATGTCACAGCGGACGCCACACGCTGTGTCGCTTCCCACGATTCTGCGCTTCACCGTGCAGGCGCACGGCTCGATGCGTTGGTGGCGGACGTGCAGCGCATCACGGGCGAAATCAGGCAGGGCAGCGCAGACGATCGCGAGTTGCCCTACCGCGTGGCCGACGACTATCTCGCGCTTATCGGCTGGCTGCTCGTTGCATTCGCCTGGGCGCGCACGCTGCGCATCGCGATGGATGCCTCGGCCGACGATCCGTTCTATGCCGAAAAGCGCGTCACGGCGCACTACTTCTTCGCTTACCCGCTCATGGCGTTCGATCACCGGCTGCGGCTCATCGAAGCGGGCTGCCGCACTCCGCTGCCCTATGCATGAAATTTTTTTAGCACGTAGGTTAGGTTAACTAACTAGTGACGGCGCGGTGAAAGGCCGCGACATTCCATTACAAAACGAGGAGGCAACGTGTCGTCATCGACTACGCAGGTGAGCGCGCGCACGGCGGCGGGCACCGCATGGGTGTTGGGTTTGTGTCTGATCGTGGCGGTGCTGGAGGGCGTCGATCTTCAGTCGACGGGCGTGGCCGCGCCGCGCATGGCGCGCGAGTTCGGTCTTTCGGTGAGCCAGATGGGGCTCGCGTTCAGTGCGGGCATGCTCGGGCTCCTGCCCGGGGCGATGATCGGCGGACGCCTCGCCGACCGCATCGGGCGCAAGCGCGTGCTGCTGCTCTCGATGGTCGCGTTCGGCGTGTTCTCGATCTTCACCGCCCATGTGTGGAGCTTTGCCACGCTGCTGGTGGCGCGCGTCTTGACCGGCGTCGGCCTTGGCGGCGCCATGCCGAACCTGATCGCGCTCTCGGCCGAAGCCGTGGCGCCGCGGCTGCGCAATACGGCGGTCAGCATCATGTATTGCGGCATGCCGCTCGGCGGCGCGCTCGCGGCGCTGATCGGCGTCCTCAGTGCGGGCGACACCGAATGGCGGCATATCTTCTATGCGGGCGGCGTCGGACCGCTCGTGGTCGCGCCGCTGATCCTCGCCTGCCTGCCCGAATCCGCGGCCTATGAAGCGGCCTCGAGCCGCGCGCAGTCCACGCAGAGCGGCCCGCCGCCCACGTGGCGCGTGCTGTTCGGCGACGGTCGCGCCGCGGTGACCGCACAGATCTGGATCAGCTTTTTCTGCACGCTGATCGTGCTGTACTTCCTGCTCAACTGGCTGCCCTCGCTGATCGTGAGCCGGGGCCTTTCGCGCAGCCAGGCCGGCGTCACGCAGATCTTCTTCAACGTGGGCAGCGTGATCGGCGTGCTCGGCATCGGCATGCTGATGGACCGCGTCAGGCCCGGGCGAGTCGTCGCGGCTGTCTATGCCGGCATCGCGATTTCGCTTTTCATGCTCGCGGGCGCGGGCAACCTGTTCTGGATCTCGGTGTCGGTGCTGCTCGCGGGCATGGGCGTGGTGGGCGCGCAGTCGATGCTCTACGCGCTTTCCGCGGCGAGCTACGCGACCGTCATGCGCGGCACCGGCGTGGGCGCGGCAGTGGCGGTGGGCCGCGTAGGGTCGATCGTCGGTCCGCTCGCGGCAGGGCAGTTGCTGGCGGGCGGCGCGAGCGCCACGACGGTGATAGGCGCAAGCGTCCCGGTTACGGTGGTGGCGGCGCTCGCCGCGCTGCTCGCGGTGAAGCGAGCGCGCGAATCCTGATGGGCGCCGCCGCGCCGTATCAGAGGTCGAGCACGAGCATGGGCGAGCGCGAGCGCGAGCAGCACGGCAGCAGCTGGTCGTTGGCGGCGCGCTCCTCGTCGGTCAGGTAGAGATCGCGATGGTCCGGCTCGCCGGATAGCACGCGCGTGATGCAGGTGCCGCATACGCCTTGCTCGCATGAGACCGGCACCTCGACGCCGCCCGCGCGCAACGCTTCGACGATGGTCGTGCCGGCCGGGATGTCGATCACGCGCTGGCAGCTCGCGAGGGTGACCTGGAAGGCGCCGTTCGTGTCGGCGTTCGCGCTCGCGCCTGCTTGGGCCGCGCCGAAGTACTCGCGGTGCACGTTCTGCGCGGGCCACCCCGCGCTGGTTGCGGCTGCGAGCACGGCGTCGATGAAGCCCGCAGGGCCACATACGTAGGCATGCTTACCGTCGTGCGGAGCGCCAAGCACGCGCGCGAGGTCGATGCGTGCATCGGCGCCTTCGCTGTCGAAATAGAAGTGCGTGTGCTCGGCAAAACCCGCTTCGGCAAGACGCTCGCGAAAGGCGGCGCGCTGTGGGTCGCGCGTGCAGTAGTGCAGTTCGAACGGGCGGCCTTCCTCACGCAACTGCTCGGCCATGGCGATGAGCGGCGTGATGCCGATCCCGCCCGCGAGCAGGATGGTATGCGTGGCTTGTTCGTCCAGCGGGAAATGATTCTTCGGGATGCTGATTTCCAGGTTCGTACCGGCGTCGAGCGCGTGCATCGCAACGGAGCCGCCGCGCGAAGCCGGGTCGCGCAACACGCCGATGTGGTAGGCGCCACGAACGGAGGGACGGTTGCAAAGCGAGTACTGGCGCACGAATCCATCCACATGGACGTCGATGTGCGCGCCCGCCGCGAAGGCCGGAAGCGGTGCGCCGTCGGCGCTCGCCAGTTCGAACTCGCAGATGTCGGTGGCGACGGGAATCTTGCGCAGAAGGGTGACTTTCATGATGCGTTGGGGCAAGGGAAGGAGAGCGGCCGCGCGTGCCCGCGCGACCGTGGCTTTGGTCGAATCAGTCCGTTGCGGCAGTGGCCGTTGTGTTGCGTTCTGCGGCGATCAGCCGGTCGAGCACGCGGCGCGACTGCACGCCGCCGGCGTCGATGTTGAGGCTCAGAATGCGGCGTTCGGGCCACGTGAGCAGATTGCGCTGCTGCGATTCGAGCATCTCGAGATCCTCCGAGAAGATCTTGCCCTGGCCCGTGCGGATCGTTTCGGTGAGCGCGTGATCGTGCACGGCGAAGCTGCGCGCCATGCCCCAGAAGTACCAGATCGACGTTTCGGTTTCCGGCGTAATGAAGTCGACGACGATGCTCGATGCCTTGTCGCGCGCATCGGCGTCATATCCGCCTTTGCCTGCGTGCGCCACGCCCACTTCGATCATCACGTGGCTGGGCGGCGAGAAGTGGCAAATTTGCCAGCGGTCGCAGGGCACGTTGTCGGCGAGGCCGTTGCCGCGCAGCGCTGCGGCCCAGAAAGGCGGCGGCATGATGTTGTGCATGAAGCGGCTGGTGGTGACCACGTCGCCGTTGACCGTGGTCTTGGGCGGTGCTTCCTCGATCTCGGGCTGGCCGATGCTCGAGGCGTGCACGTAGGTCTCGTGCGTGAGGTCCATGAGGTTGTCGACCATCAGGCGATAGTCGCACTGGATGTGATACAGGCCGCCGCCATACGCCCACGCGGGATTGTCGGCCCAGTCGAGGTGATGGATCTTCGCCGGGTCGGCTTGCGCCGCATCGCCGGGCCATACCCAAATGAAACCGTAGCGCTCGACCGCGGGATAGCTGCGCACGGACGGAATGCCGCCCACACGCTGGCACGGCATGCTCACGCATTTGCCGCTGGCGCCCACGGTGAGGCCGTGATAGCCGCACACCAGATACCCTTCGCGTACGCTGCCGAGCGAGAGCGGCGCGCCGCGATGCGGGCAGAAGTCTTCGAGCGCGGCGACGCCGCCTTCGGCCGTGCGCCAGAACACCATGCGCTCGCCGCAGATTTGCCGCCCCAGCGGCTTACCGTCGATTTCGTCGGGGGTGCATGCGACATACCATGCGTTTTTCAGGAACATATGTCTCCTCCAGGGCGCCTGGCTGCGCCTTCGTTCAGGGTGAGGGGCGGCACGCATGCCGCCGTTCGAATCAAGCCGTTTAGCGAGCGTGTATACCGCGCGCCACTAGCGCGGATTGCGGCGAATGAGATTGCCGCCAATCAGCCTCGTCATGGCGCGCTGGTTGTCGAGCACGCGCTTGAGGTTTTGATGGGCGATATGCGAATGCTCGCGCATCAGCGCTTCGGCGCGCGCGCCTTCACGGCTTTCGATCGCTTCGAGCACGGCGCGATGCTGGGCTTGCGCGACGATCAGCGTTTCGCGCGCACGCGGGTCGAGCGACTGCACGACGACGAACGCGCTGGCGGATGCAAACGGCAAGGTGGCGACTTTCTCGATCTGCCGCGCCACCACTTCGCTGTCGGAAGCCGCGGCCAGCAGCCGGTGAAAGCGGCCATTCGCTTCGACATAGCGGGAGAAGGTTTCTTCGCTCAGCTCGCCCACGAGCAGTTCGTCGATCTCGTCGATGCAGTCGTGCAGGTCGCGGAACATCGAATGGGTGATGCCGCGCTCGGCGGCAAGGCGCGCAGCCAGCCCTTCGAGCGTGCCGCGCAGTTCGATCGAGTCGCGTATTTCATTTTCCGAAAACGAGCGTACGGCATAGCCGCCGCTCGGAATCGGCTCGAGCAGCCCTTCCTCCTGCAGGCGCATGAGCGCCGCGCGCACCGGCGTGCGCGAGACGCCAAGGCGCTCGACCACGCCCAGTTCGGAAATGCGCTCGCCCGGCGCGAGTTCGCCGCCGAGTATCAGTTCTCGCAGCCCGAGCTGGGCCTTGACGGTCTGCGAAGCGGCGGAGCCGGCGCGCGTGCTGGCGGGGGTGTCGTCGATGCCGTTCATGCGTAAGGAAGTGGTGAAAAGCGAATGGAGAAGCGGCCAGAGACTGCACCACGATGTGTACAGATTGTATACAGCGAATCGATCTATTCAATACAACTGTCGCGAAATACAGGGTAAACGTGGAAAAGTAAGCGGAAAGTAAAGAGAAATTGTGTACAACGAGGGTCTTTTTTGATTGACATCACTAGGTCAGGTTTCCTACGATCTCGCTCGAAGTTCGATAAACGAAGCGTAGTTCGTAATGCGAACACGCAAGACAGCCAAGGAGACAAACATGACGAGGCAGGCCCAATCACACCATCCGCACGAAGCACACGATCTGAAAAACGAACGCAGGACGCTGGTCCTGCTCGCCATCGGCTTCGGTCTGGTCGGGCTCGATCGCTGGATGATCGCGCCGCTCTTTCCCCACATGATGAAAGACCTCAACCTGAGCTACCAGCAGCTCGGCCAGTTGATCGGCATTCTCAGCATTGCGTGGGGCGTGTTCTCGATCCTCATGGGCCGCCTGTCCGACCGCATCGGCCGGCGCAAGATCATGATCGCGGCGATGGTGATGTTCTCGCTGCTCTCCAGCTTCTCTGGTTTCGCGACCGGCTTCGCAAGCCTGCTGCTCATTCGCGCGCTGATGGGCGTCGCGGAGGGCGCATTCACGCCCACCAGCGTGGCCTCCGTGGGCGAGGCCTCGCATCCGTCGCGCCGCGGGCGCAACCAGGGGCTGCAGCTCAGCATGTTCGCGCTGATGGGCCTGGGCCTCGCGCCGATCATCGCGACGCAGTTGCTGCGCGTCGTGCCGTCGTGGCACTGGGTGTTCGCGGTTTCCGCGGTGCCGGGCCTCATCGTGGCCGTGCTGATCGCGACGATGTTGCGTGACGCGCCGCAAATCAAGCCGGTGCACGCGGCGGTTGCGCACGCAACGGGCGGCCCGCGCTGGAGCGCGCTCTTCGCCAGCCGCAATGTCGTGCTAGCCATGCTGGCCACGCTGTGCGCGATGGCGGGTATCTTCGTGATCGGCGCGATGGTGCCCAACTATCTCGTGGACTATCTGCATCTCGACACCGCGCAGATGGGCTTTGTCGTGTCGGCGATCGGCTTCGGCGGCTTTCTCGGTGAGTTCGGCCTTGCCAGTCTCTCCGACGTTGCAGGGCGGCGGCTGACTTCGGTCGTCTCGTTCGCGGGCGCGGCGATTTCGCTCTATGTATTCGCCCGCGTCGGCGCGAACCCGTGGATGCTCTTTGCCGTCCTGTTCGTCGTGTCGTTCTTCGCGCTTGGCATGCTGGGCGTCCTCACCGGTCCGATCGCGACTGAAGCTGCGCCGGCGGGTCTCGTCGCCTCGGCCATCGGCATTACTTCGGGTGCCGGCGAGATTTTTGGCGGCGGCATCGCGCCGGCCATTGCCGGTTATGTCGCGCAGCACGACGGCATTCAGTTCACGCTGCAGTTCGCGCTCGGCGGGCTCATTTGCGGCATCTTCGTTTCGATGTTCCTGATCGAAACCGCACCGCGCGCGCTGGCACGCCGGTCGGCTCCGGTCGCACTGCAATCCGACTGATGTCGCGGTGACGGCGCCCCGGCGCCGTTACGGTTTCCCGAAGTTCGACGATTATTTCAATTAATAAGGCATCCGTAATAAAAGGATGCCGACAAAGAGATCAAGGTAAAGGAGACGTCAATGAAGAGCCTCGCACTGTGGTGCACGGCGGTATCGGTCATGGCTTGCGCCCAGGCACATGCGGAAGGCGGCCCGGCGGGCGACAGCGTGTTGCTGTACGGCATGGTGGACGCGGGCGTGTCGTGGGTCAGCAACCAGGGCGGCCACTCGGTGGTGAAGTTCGACGACGGCATTTTCACGCCGAACCTGCTTGGGATACGCGGGCGCGAAGATCTGGGCGGCGGCTTGCACGCGGTGTTCGATCTCGTCGATCAATTTTCGATGGGGACGGGCTCGATCATCTCGGGACAAGGAATCTTCGGGCGCAACGCCTACGTTGGCCTCGACAGCGACCAGTACGGCAGGCTCACGATGGGCAATCAATACGACTTCATGACCGATTCGCTGTTTTTCGGGCACGACGATGCAGCGATGGAAGTCGGGGGCCTCTACAACTTCCGCGCGGGCCCGTTTGCGAAGATCGCGATTCCCGGCAACCCGCCCTTCGCGCAGCAGTTCGACTGGGACCGCATGGCCGGCGCCACGGTCGAGAACTCGGTCAAGTATCAATCGCCGAAGTTTGCCGGATTCAGCTTCGGCGGCCTGTACGGCTTCGGTGGCATTCCGGGCGCATTCGGACGCGGCAATACGGTCAGTGCCGGCGCGAATTACACCAACGGCGCGTTCGGCATGGCGGCCGCGTACACCGAAGCCAAATATGTGGAGACCGGCGAACCCGATGTCGGCATTCGCAACTGGGGCGTGGGCGCGCACTACGATTTCGGCAAGGTCATGGCGACGCTGCTGGTGACGACCGTGCGCAACACCTTCAACGGCGGCGCCATTGCCCAGGCCGAGGCCGGCGCGAACTGGCTGCTCGCGCCAGACTGGGCGATTGCCGCCGACTACATGTACATGAAGGGCAACGCGTATCTCGACAACAATCACGCGCACCAGATCACGGCCATCGTCGATCACTTCCTGTCCAAACGGACGGTCGTGTATGTGGAGACCGTGTATCAGCGCACGAACGCCGGGGCTCAGGCGCTGATCAGCGGCGTGCTCGACCCCAACGGTACGTCGAGCGGTCCTAACCAGTTCATCGCCCGCGTTGGCGTGCAGACGCGGTTTTGAACCCAGGCGCCTGCGAGCGCCTCGCTTGACTTGATGGACCGGTTTTCCAGCAATTCCTCACGGGGCGCTTTCCCGGCGCCCTTAGTCTCCTGTCCAGTGACCAGCAAAGCATCTATTCGATGCCTATATTGTCCCCAGAAAAATATCGTTTATTTTTCCGGCTCTGAAATGACATAATCACCGCCCCGCCGGCCCGCGCGAGGCAGGCCGCGTCACATTCCATTCATAACCCTTTTGTCGACCCCGCTAATCGCAGGGCCGCACGCGATGCTTTATTTGATGTTAATTTAAACGTCATTCCCGATTGACCATTTAAGCGGCGATTTTCCCCATTTTTGGTGCGAAATTGCCGAACAATGGCTTTTATTATTCGCCACACACAAAACAGTCATCGAAACATGAACGACCGTTCTCCCAATCTCGCGCCCGCGCCGCTCGAAGAGACGACACTACGCCAGTGGCTGTCAGTCTTTGCCGTGGCGATCAGCGCATTTGCGTTCGTGACGTCCGAATTTTTGCCGGTCGGTTTGCTCACCGAGATCGCCCGCGACCTCGGCGTGACGCCGGGTACTGCCGGACTCATGGTGACCACGCCGGGCGTGATGGCGGCGATCTTCGCGCCGGGCCTGATGATGTTTGCCGGCCGCATGGACCGGCGTCAAGTCTTTCTCCTGCTCACGGCCATGCTGCTCGCGTCGAATATCGTCTCCGCGCTTGCGACGAATTTCGCGTTCATGCTGGTTGGCCGCGCGATGCTCGGCGCGGCGCTCGGCGGATTCTGGACGCTTGCGACTGCAGCGGCGGGACGCCTCGTGCATACGAGCGACGCCCCGCGCGCAACGGCCATCATCCTGACCGGCGTGACCTTCGCGACGGTGATCGGCGTGCCGCTCGGCACCTTTATCGCGGGTTTCGCGTCGTGGCGCATGTCGTTCTTCGTGACGGGCGGCCTCGTCGCGCTCGCGCTCGTTGCGCAGGCGCTGCTGGTGCCAACGCTTCCTTCCGCCGCCGCATTGCGTCTTGCCGATTTCGCCACGCTGCTGCGTCGCCCGCAAGTGCGTCTGAGCATGCTGATGGTGGCGCTCGTGTTCGGCGCGCATTTCTCGACGTACACGTTCATCGCGCCGCTGCTCCAGCAGGACTTCTCGATGAGCGCCATCACGCTGCTGCTGCTCGCGTTCGGCGTGATCGGCTTTTTCTCGAACGCGCTGACTTCGGCGGTCGTTGCCACGCGCCTGAAGCTCGCCGTGGCGACGATGACGGCGCTGCTGTTGTGCGCGCTCGCAGCGATGATTCTGCTCGACCACGTGCGAATTGGCGAGATCGCGGCGATGCTGATGTGGGGCGTGGCGTTCGGCGCGATTCCGCTGTGCTTCTCCGTGTGGATTCAGCGCGGCACGGCCGATCTTGCCGAAGCGGGCTCGGCGATGTTCGTGAGCGTGATCCAGGTGGCGATTGCGCTTGGCTCGTCAGTGGGCGGCACGATCGTGGACCGCGCGGGCATACGTGCCGATCTGGTGCTCGGCTGCGCGCTCGCCGTGTTCGGACTCGTGACGCTGCATCGGCTTGCGGCAATGGAGCGGCCGGCGCGGGTCGCGGCGCTCGAATGCGAATGCAGCCCGTCGCTCGATTGAAACGATCGCAACGATTGATTCGAAAGCGACGCAAGGCGGCGAGCCATCGACCTCGCCGCGCCGCGCTCCGGGTCTGCGCAAAGAGACCCGCTGCCATTGCACCACGTTAGCGCATCGCGCCGCGCTAACGTTTGCGAACGGGCGTGATCGTTCGTCCGCAAGGCTCGCCAATTGTCGCGTGCCACGCTCACGCGCAACCCCCTCAAGTGACGCCCGGTTTCGGCCGATATGCAATGTGGTTCCCCTGCGTTCCGCGGGGTCCGCCATTCCCGAACTGAAAGCGAGCGTTACGTGCACGGAATCAAGTTTGCCTGGCTGTGGTCCGGTCTGATCGGCATGCTTTTGCTCCTGGGTTGCGATCAGCAGAACGGCGCCCAGAGCAGCAAGGCCGCGCCGGCACGGACCACCATCACCGCGCTGATCTGGGCGCCGGACTGGCCGGAGGAGATGCTCCAGATCGCCGCCGGGTTCGACAAGCTCAATCCCGATCTGCACGTGAACGTGCAGTTCATGGTCGGCAACTCGATCGAGGAGAACATCAAGCCGCGCGTGGCGGCGGGCACGCTGCCCGACCTCGTCAGCATCAATCCGAACGCCTATGCCGCCGAGCTGGCCGACCAGGGCGTCCTGACCGATGTCCGCCAGAGCGCCGCATGGAAGAACATGCTCGATCCACTCAAGGCTGACTGGACCAGTCGCGAAGGCAAGGGGTTCGGCATATCGGGCGGCGTGGCGACGACGATGATCTATTACAACCGCGCCATGTTCGCCAAGGCCGGCATCGACACGCTGCCGACGAATTTCGATGAGTTCCTGGCGGTGTGCGCGAGGCTCAAGCAGGCGGGCATGATTCCGGTGATGTGGAGCGGCGGCTTTCCGAACATGCTCGGCAACGGGCCATTCGCTTCAGGCTTTGCCAATGATGTGGTCGCGCGCGAGCCCAACTGGAAAGAGAAAATGGCGGACGGCACGCTGAACCTCGATACGCCGGAGGCGGCCGATATCTTCGCCAAAATCGCATTGATCCCGGAGCGCGGTTACGCGCAGCCGTCGTTCATGACGACGGGGTACGACGAGGGCATTCGCCTTTTCAAGGAAGGCAAGGTGGCGATGGCGTTCCAGGGCAGCTGGTCAGCAGGACTCATGCTGCATGGAAACGATTTCTCGGTGGGCGTGTTCGTGCCGCCCTGGAACGCGCGCGGCGAACGCGTCGTGCCGGTGCTCGGCAGCGAAACGGGCTTTGCCGTTTGCGAAACGCCCAACAAGGCCGCGGCCATGCGTTTTCTGGAATTCATCGCCGGCAAGGGGTTTCCGATTCTTCAGCGGAAACGCCACAACATTTCGCCGTTCCAGAAAGGCATGGGGACCGTGGTGAGCGACGTGGAGATCGTCGACTACACGAACGCGCTCAGCCGTTATCCCGTCACGGCAAGCCCCTATTATTCGTCGCTTCCTTCCAATACGATTGAGCTGGTGCATGAATTGATGCAGGATGTGCTGCTCAGGAAAATTACACCCAGGCAGGCTGCGCAGCGCCTGGGTAACTCGGTCAAGACTGAAGCGAAGATGCACTACAAATGAATGCAATCTCCGCACTGCTGCGACGCGCTTTCGACTACCTCTGCCAGGATTTGCTTCGACGCGTCGAGATTCGCTATCGACTGATTGCCGCTTTCATTCTGTTGGCGCTGTTGCCCATTATCATTTCGGGCTGCATTTCCTATGTGAAGTCGATCGCGGCGATCAAGGAAAATGCGGAGATATTTTCGAAAGAGGTGGTGAGGCAGGTTTCGAGAAATGTCGAGCTGCGCATGCACGAGATCGAAACGGAAAGCAATCTTCTCGTGCTTTCGGACCGGGTCCAGGGCGCACTGGCGAGAGCGGCGAGCGGCAGTGCGATGGAGCAGAGCGAGGCGCGCGAGGACATGACGCGTTTGCTGCTCGAGCATTATGGGTCGGTCGATTTCATCAACCAGAAATATTTGCTCGACCAGAAAGACCGGATTCTGGATACGCAGGCATTTGCGCAGTTGACTTCGGGTGTGACGGCGCTCGTCGGCATTGCGGAAGAATCGCATGAACGCACCTACTGGGGCAGCTACGACGATGGCGTGGGCCAGCAGAACCTGGGAATGGTGCGCGCCATCTACAACAAGAGCGACAACGCGAAGATCGGCAGTCTGGTTCTGGTCGTTCGCCCTGAATACTTCTCGACGATTTTCAACGACGTCGCCACGGGCAGCGGAACAGAGATTTACGTATTCGATGCGAGCGACAACAAGATCATCGTGGTTCCGAATCACGCCTCGTCGCCCAACCCGGGCGCCGCACCCGAGCCCGGCCTGATCGAGGATATCGCGCGCCACCGCGTATCGGGCGAGTCGAGCCGGTTCGTCAATTTCGCGGCAAAGCGCGGCGGGCATTATCTTGCCGCCTACGCGCGCATTCCCGGCACGAGCTGGTTCGTGGTCAGCACGATCGCCGAACGGAATCTCACCGCGGAGGCGCAGGCCGTACGCAACCAGATCGTGGTGGTCGGCATTTCCGGGTTTCTGCTTTCCATTTTCCTTGCCTACTTTATTTCGTACAGCATTTCGGCGCCGCTCCAGGATCTGGTGCGCCGCATGCACGACACTGGCGAGGATGCCGGCGCCGTCGAGGACGATGGCAAGGACGGGGAAGGCCCGCCTGGCGGACCGGACGAACTGGCCCGGCTGGCGCAGCGCTTCGAGCGGATGCGCACGGCGATCAGGCAGAAGATCCACAAGATCAACGAAATCAATGCGTCGCTCGAACAGACTGTCGTCGACCGGACGGCGGAACTCGTCGCCCGCGAACGGGAGTCGCGCACGCTGATCGAGAATTCGCCCGATACGATCACGCGATATGACCGCGAGCTGCGCCGCATCTTCGCCAATCCGGCCTTTTGCACGTCGGCGGGATGCGATCTCGCCAGCGTGCTCGGCAAGCGGCCTTCGGAGCTTCCCGGCGGCGCCAATGCGCTGGTCTACGAAAGGAAGATCGGCGAAGTCATCGCGACGGGAAAAAGCGCGCAGTTCGAACTGCGGTGGGCAGGAAAGGACGGGCAGGAGCAATGCACTCACATTCGCATCACGCCTGAGATCGATCGTTCCGGCCATGTCACTTCGGTGCTGGCAGTCGGTCGCGACCTCTCCGACCGGATGGCGTTCGAGGCGACCATCTGGAAGCAGGCCAATTTCGATGCGCTGACGGGTCTGCCTAACCGGCAGCTCTTTCACGATCGTCTTACCGAGGAGGCCGCGCTCGCGCGCCGTTCGCAAAGGCGCGTGGCCCTGATGTTGATCGACCTCGACCGCTTCAAGGAGGTCAACGACTCGCTGGGGCACGACCGCGGCGACGTGCTGTTGATCGAGGCTGGTCGCCGCATCAGCGCGTGCGTGCGCAATCTGGATACCGTCGCGCGACTGGGCGGCGACGAGTTCACGGTGATCTTGCCCGATCTCGAAGACATGGACGCGGTCGAGCAGACCGTGCGCAATATCAATCGCAAACTGACTGAACCGTTCAAACTCGGCGCGGACGAGGTCTACATTTCGGCGAGCATTGGCGTCACCGTTTTCCCCGACGACACCGTTGAACTCGACGCATTGTTCAAGAACGCAGACCAGGCCATGTACGCGGCCAAGAATGCCGGACGCAACCGCTTCAGCTACTTCACGCCCGACATGCAGCTGGAGGCGGAAACGCGCTTGCGCCTGACCAGCGACCTGCGTTCAGCGTTGCCTCGCAATCAGCTTCGGCTGGTTTATCAGCCGGTCGTCGACCTGGCAACGGGCCGGGTCTGCAAGGCGGAAGCCCTGTTACGCTGGCTGCATCCGGAGCGCGGCATGATCAGTCCGCTGGAATTCATTCCGCTGGCCGAAGATACCGGCCTGATCATTCCCATCGGCGACTGGGTGTTCAGGCAAGCCGTGCAGCAAGCGCGCATCTGGCGTGAGCAATACGATCCGTCGTTCCAGATCAGCGTGAACATGTCGCCGGTGCAGGTCCGCCAGGACAGCACGGTCGGCGTGCGGTGGCACGACTATCTCGATCGCGAGGGCATGCCGGGGCAAAGCGTGGTGGTGGAAATCACCGAGGGGCTGCTGCTGCAGGCCGAATCGAATATCGACGAGCGGTTGCTCGATTTCCGTCTCGCGGGCATCGGTATTTCAATCGACGACTTCGGCACCGGCTATTCCTCGCTGGCCTATCTCAAGCGCTTCGACATCGATTACCTGAAAATCGATCGCTCGTTTGTCCAGAACCTCAGCGTGGACGAAAACAATCAGGTGCTATGCGAGGCGATGGTGGTGCTCGCACACAAGCTGGGAATCCAGGTCATCGCCGAAGGCGTGGAAACCGTCGAGCAACGGGATTTTCTCAAGTCGATGGGCTGTGATTTCGCGCAGGGCTATTTGTACTCCAGACCGATCGAACCCGAGCAGTTCGAACAGGTGGTTTGGCCATTGATCGCGGAAGGCGCGGCGGCCGGGCAGGAGCGAAGCAATCGCAAATGAATCGATACGGCAGCATCGTATCGACTCACTGCGGAACGATACGAAATAATCAGCCAACACATAAATCGGCACGCTCAGGTGTTCTGTACGAAGACGTACGGAATACGCACGCCATGAAACTGCGGCGCATGGCGCGCGATTGACGCGTCGTACGTCGTTCGCGCGCCGCTGCCGTTTTTACTGCGCGAGCCAGCCGCCATCCACCTTGAGTTCGGCGCCGCGCATCTCGTTCGCCGCTTCCGAGCACAGGAAGGCCGCTACGCCACCGATTTGCTCGACCGTCGCAAAGCTTGCCGACGGTTGCTTTTCGCCGAGCAGTTTCAGCGTGGCGTCTTCGACGGAGATGGCCTCGCGGTGAGCCAGGTCATCGATCTGCTTCTGTACGAGCGGCGTGAGCACCCAGCCCGGACAGATCGCGTTGACGGTCACGCCGCTGCGCGCGGTTTCCAGTGCGGCGACCTTGGTGAGCCCGATCACGCCATGCTTGGCCGCGACATAGGCCGACTTGCCGACCGAGCCGACGAGCCCATGTACCGACGCGATATTGATCACGCGTCCCCAACCCGTTGCGCGCATGATGGGAAGCGCTGCGCGCGTCGCGTGAAACGTCGCGCTCAGATTGATCGCGATGATCTGGTCCCAGCGCTCCACCGGGAAGTTCTCGATCGTTTCGACGTACTGAATGCCCGCGTTGTTGACGAGAATATCGAGCCCGCCGAACGTGCTTGCCGCGAAAGTCACGAGGGCTTCGATCTCGGCAGGACGGCTCATGTCCGCGTTGTGATGCACGGCGCGCACGCCGGTCGCTTCGATTTGCGCGAGCGCGGCCGCCGGATCGCCGAAACCGTTCAGGACGATATTGGCGCCAGCGCGAGCCAGCGCCGTCGCAATGCCGAGACCGATGCCGCTGGTCGAACCGGTGACGACGGCGGTCTTTCCGGCGAGGGAGAGCGTGTTGGGGAGATGCATGGGTGGGCCTGGTGTAGTTGCCGGTTAGACGATGCCGGTCAGGTAGAACACGGCGATGACGAAGAAGACCGCGAGCGTTTTGATGATCGTCACCGCGAAAATGTCGCGATACGACTCGCGGTGCGTGAGGCCCGTAACCGCGAGCAGCGTGATGACCGCGCCGTTGTGCGGCAGCGTATCCATGCCGCCGCTCGCCATTGCCACCACGCGGTGCAGCACTTCCATCGGGATGTGCATGGCCTGCGCGGTCTTGATGAAGGTGTCCGACATGGCGGCGAGCGCGATGCTCATGCCGCCCGATGCGGAACCCGTGATACCCGCGAGCGCCGAAACCGACACGGCCGCATTCACGAGCGGATTCGGAATGGCCTTGAGCGCATTGCCGACCACGAGGAAGCCGGGCAGCGCCGAGATCACGCCGCCGAAGCCGTACTCGGATGCCGTATTGAGCGTGGCGAGCAGCGCGCCGCTCACTGCGGCCTTCGTGCCGGTCGCGAAGCGTTCCTTCACGCGGCCGAACGCCGTCACGATGACGAGCAGAATGCCGAGCAGCAGTGCGCCCTGCACGGCCCAGATGGCGACGACGCTCTTCACGGCCACCGTCACGGGCGCGTGCATGCCGGGCAGCACGTCGGGCGCGACGGTGAAGCTTTCGCCGTACCACTGCGGAATCCACTTCGTCAGCAGGAAGTTGGCGACGCCAACGAGCACGAGCGGCGCGATGGCCAGCGCCGGATGCGGCAGATTGCCGGTCTCGACGCGCTCCGGTTCGTTCACGAGCGACGTGCCATAGCCTTCGCCCTTCGCCATGGCGCTGCGGCGGCGCCATTCGAGGTACGTGAGACCGACCACGATGATGAAGATCGAGCCGATCAAGCCGAGCCAGGGCGCGGCCCACGCGGTGGTCTTGAAGAACGTCGTGGGAATGATGTTCTGGATCTGCGGCGTACCGGGCAGCGAATCCATCGTGAACGTGAACGCGCCGAGCGCGATCGCACCGGGCATGAGGCGCTTCGGAATGTTGCTCTGGCGATAGAGTTCGGCGGCGAAGGGATACACCGCGAACACCACGACGAAGAGCGAGACGCCGCCATACGTGAGCAGCGCGCAGACCGCGACGATCACGGCATTGGCGCGCGAGCGGCCAATGTAGCGGATCGCGGCGGCCACGATCGCCTCGGAGAAGCCGGATAGTTCGATGACCTTACCGAACACGGCGCCGAGCAGGAAGACGGGGAAGTAGAGCTTGACGAAGCCGACCATCTTTTCCATGAAAATGCCGGAAAACACGGGGGCGACGGCGGAGGGATCGATCAGCAGCACGGCGCCCAGTGCGGCGATGGGCGCAAAGAGAATGACGCTGTAGCCGCGGTAGGCCACGAACATCAGGAACGCCAAAGCGGCGATCACAATCACAAAGGACATCTTGTCTCCAGTTGGTTTATTCGTGCAGGTCTGTTTGTTGTTCGCGCGCGCCGAAGCCGGCGCGACCGCGCAATAGAGCACGATGTGTGCCAGCGGGCGGAGAGCCTTGCGCGAAGCGGCGGGCGAACCCGCTGCGCGGGGCGCAGGGGTGCGCCGGGATGCTTGCGGCGGCTGCGAGTCGCAAAACTGAGACGAGTTAGGCGAAGAAAGCGCGGCGCCGCTTGCCATCCCCGCGCGCCAAGCCGGGAAATTTCAGGGGACGTGGCGCAATCTCATTTCTGGGATAATGCGTCCCGCAAATGAGAATCCACTGGTCGTGACGGGCTACGTCAGGGCCGCGATCCAGGAAAAGCACCGAATGGAAATTGAAACGACCGCGCTGCTGGCCGACTACGACCACGTGCGCAAGCTGGCGATGCAATCGCTCTTTCGATCACTCGACAAGTTCAGCGAAGGCACCGTGATCGTCGATCGCAACGCGCGCGTGGTGTGGATCAACCGGGACTACGCGGCGCGCTTCGGCTTTGACGACCCCACAGCCGTGATCGGTCTCGATTGCGAAGCCGTCATTCCCAACAGCATGATGCGCGACGTCGTGAAGGGGGGCGAGCCCATTCTGCTCGACATTCTCGAGACCGATCGCGATCCGATCGTCGTCACGCGTTTGCCGATCAAGGACGACAACGGCGAGACGATCGGTGCTGTCGGCTTCGTGCTGTTCAACGAACTCAAGGGACTGTCGCCGCTCTTTAGCCAGTACGCACGGCTGCGAGCCGAACTGATCAGCACGCGTCAGTCGCTCGCGCAGGTGCGTCGCGCGAAGTACAGCTTTTCGAGCTTGATCGGCACGAGCGCCGCAAGCCTCGAAGTGAAGCGCCAGGCGCGCCGGGCCGCGCGTCTCGCCTCGCCGGTGCTGTTGCTTGGCGAAACGGGCACGGGGAAGGAGCTGCTCGCGCACGCCATCCACGGCGCGTCCGGACGCGCGGACAGTCCGCTCGTGACGGTGAACGTCGCGGCGATTCCCGACACGCTGCTGGAACTGGAGTTCTTCGGCGCGGAGGCGGGCGCGTACACCGGCGCGGAGCGCAAGGGGCGCATCGGCAAGTTCGAGCTGGCTCAGGGCGGCACACTCTTTCTCGACGAGATCGGCGACATGCCGCTCGCGCTGCAGGGCAAATTGCTGCGGGTCTTGCAGGAGCAGGAGTTCGAGCCGCTCGGCTCGAATCGCATCGTGCGCACCGACGTGCGCATCATCGCGGCGACCTCGGCGGATCTGCCCGCACTCGTGGCGCAGGGCCGGTTTCGTGCGGACCTCTACTACCGGCTCAACGTACTAATGATTCGTGTGCCGCCGCTGCGCGAGCGCCTGGCGGACATCGAGGCGATGGCGTATTCGATTCTCGACAAGCTCGCGGTGGAGAGCGGCGCGGGGCATCTCGAACTCGACAAAGACGCGCTCGCGGTGCTGTGTGCGTATGGCTGGCCAGGCAACGTGCGTGAGCTGCGCAATACGCTCGAGCGCGCGGTGTTGCTATCGGACAGCGAGCGCATCGATGCGCGCTCGCTCGCGCGCTTCATCGGCGATGGGCGTGGGCAGCGCCGCGACGAAGAGACGGGCACTCAGCACGATACGCAGGACGACACCGGCGTGCCGCAGTATCAGCAGTACGACGAAGCAATGCGCGATTACGATCGCCGCTTCCTGACCGAAGCGTTACGCGCGGCCGGCGGCCAGGTGACGAAAGCCGCCGCGCAAATCGGCATGGCGCGCGCGACGCTGTACCGGCGCATCGTCGCGCTAGGTATCGAGGCGTGATGCGCAAGAATCGCGTCGCGGGCCACCACCGCGCCGGATTCGTATAGAGCCGGTGCCCCACTACGGCCGGCCCCCAGTAATCGGGGCCATATTGTCCTGCGCATCCGGTTATACCCTGGGTCTATTTCACACGCGTGAGCACTCTGGTATAACTGCGCTCCCAAGCTGATTACGTTTTAGCACGGCAAAAAACCGCAGGCGCGGCAAGCCGTCGAAAGGGAGTGCAATGGCGCGCGTAGTGGTGGTGGGCAGCATCAACATGGACATGGTCGTCACGACCGACACGTTTCCCCGGCTCGGCGAGACGCTGTTCGGCACGCATTTTTCGACCCATCCGGGCGGCAAGGGCGCGAACCAGGCGGTCGCGGCGGCGCGCCTTGGCGCCGAGGTGACGATGATCGGCTGCGTCGGCGCCGATGCGTTCGGGGGCGAGATGAAAGCGACGCTGGCGCGCGAAGGCGTCGATATCGCGCATGTGAGCACGGGGCGCGAGGCGACCGGCATCGCGTCGATCACACTCTCGGGCGGCGATAACGCGATCATCGTCGTGCCCGGCGCGAACCACGAGCTTTCGCCCGAAGACATCGACCGTGCAAGCGCCGCGATCGCGCAGGCCGACGTCGTGCTCGCCCAACTCGAAGTGCCCTACGCAACGGTGCTGCATGCCGCGCGGCGTGCCCGCGAACACGGCAAGCCGTTCTTTCTCAATCCCGCGCCCGCAGTCGAACTGAGCGGCGAACTGCTCGAACTGACTACGCTGCTCACGCCCAACGAGCATGAACTCGCCACCGCGCTGCAAACGCCGGAAGGCGCGTGGGGCGAGGTCATCGCGCGCTCGCCAGTGCGCATCGCCATGACGCACGGTAAAGACGGCGCGTACTACGCTGACGCCAATGGCGCGCTCGTGCATCAGCCGGGATTCACCGTCGAAGCCGTCGATACGACCGGCGCCGGCGACACCTTCAACGGCGCACTCGCGGCGTTCTGGCATCTCGGCATTGGCGAGGCCGTGCGGCGCGCGAACGCGGCAGGCGCGCTCTCGGTGACGCGCGCCGGTGCGCAGGGCGGCATGCCCACGCTCGCCGAACTCGAAGCCTTTCTGAACACGCAAGCCCGAGATTCGCAGTGAAAAAACACGGACATCTGAATCGCGACATCGCACGCGTGCTCGCGCGCATGGGCCACACCGATAGCCTCGTGATCGCCGACTGCGGGCTGCCCGTTCCCGACGGCGTGGAATGCATCGACGTTTCGCTCGCGGTGGGCGTGCCCGACTTCTTCGCCGTGCTCGACAGCGTGCTCGCCGACTTCAAGGCCGAGCGCGCGGTGTTCGCGAGCGAGGCGCAGACGCATAACGCGGCCGTGGTGGCGCGCAGCCGCGAGATGGCCGCCACGCACATCGCCGTGGAAACCGTGCCGCACGAAGAATTCAAGCGCCGCTGCCGCGAGGCGAAGGCGGTGATCCGCACCGGCGAGTGCAGCCCCTACGCGAATGTGATTTTGCATTCGGGCGTGATCTTCTGAGAGGTCCAGGATGCAAGTGATGATGCAGGGGATCGGCAAGGCGTTCGGTCCGGTTCGGGTGCTCGAAGGCGTCGATTTCCGCATCGAGGCGGGTGAGATCCACGCGCTGATGGGCGAGAACGGCGCCGGCAAATCGACGCTCATGAAGATCCTGAGCGGCGTGTATCAAGCCGATGCAGGCGAGATCCTCGTCGATGGGCGCGCGGTGCAGATCCGCAGCACCGTCGAGGCCGAACGCGCGGGCATTGCCATCATTCACCAGGAATTGAACCTCATCGCGCAGTTGACGGTGATGGAGAATCTGTTCCTTGGCCGCGAGCCGAGCCGCTTCGGCATGGTCGATGTCGCGACGATGCGTAAAGAGGCGCGCAAGTGGCTCGACAAGGTCGGCGCGCAGCGTATCGATCCGCAGACCGAAGCAGGGCTGCTCTCCATCGGTCAGCAGCAACTCGTGGAAATCGCCAAGGCGCTGTCGCTGAACGCGCAAGTCCTCGTGATGGACGAGCCGACCGCCGCGCTCACGAACCGCGAAATCGAAACGCTCTTCGAGATCATGCAGTCGCTCAAGGCGAGCGGCGTGGCGATCGTCTACGTTTCTCACCGCATGGAAGAGATATTCCGCGTGTGCGACAAGATCAGCGTGCTCCGTGACGGCCATTTCGTCGGCGAACGCGCGATTCGCGACACCGGTTTCGACGAGATCGTGCGCCTGATGGTGGGCCGCGAGATCGGCGAGCGTTTTCCGAAACGCAGCCATGCACCGGGCGACGTGCGCATGCGCGTGGCCGGTCTGGCGGATGAAGGCCATATCGAAGGCATTACGTTCGACGTGCGCGCGGGCGAGGTGCTCGGTATCGCCGGACTCATGGGCGCCGGGCGCAGCGAGATCCTGCGCACGCTGTTCGGCGCGAACCGCAAGAGCGCGGGCACGGTCACGCTCGACGGCAAACTGCTCGAGGTGCGCGACGCGTCCAGCGCGATTGCGGCGGGCATTGGCTTCGTCACGGAAGACCGCAAGCGTCAGGGGCTCGTGCTCGGCATGTCGGTGCGCGAAAACGCGACGCTCGTGCATCTGGATCAGTACGCCACTCTCGGCTTCGTCAACGAGCGCGCGGAGCGCAGCGCCGTCGACGGTCTCATCGAGCAGTTGCGTGTGCGCACGCGCGACGCCGAACTCGACGTCAAGGCGCTTTCGGGCGGCAATCAGCAGAAGGTCGTGTTCGCGAAGTGGCTGGCGCAGCCGCCGAAGGTGCTGCTGCTCGACGAGCCCACGCGCGGCGTGGACGTGGGCGGCAAAGCCGAGATCTACACGATCATCAATCAGCTCGCGGCGCAGGGCGTCGCCATCGTGATGGTGTCGTCCGAGTTGCCCGAAGTGCTGGCCATGAGCGACCGCATTCTCGTCATGCATCAGGGACGCCAGAACGGCATCTTCGAGGCGGCCACGGCCACTCAGGAACTGATCATGACGGCGGCAGCCGGCGGCCAGGCGAGCGCTGCGCAAGCCGTGGCGGTCTGAGCGAAGGCGCTTACTCATACACTACAAACTAGCGAGACATGACATGTCGCAAGTGACCCTCACCCCCGGCAGCCGGGCGACGCTGCAAAAGCTCGGACCCTTCGTAGCACTGCTGATCATCTCCGTGGCGCTCTCGATCGTGAGCCGCGATTTCCTCACGCTCGACAACCTGCTCAACGTGATGCGCCAGGCGTCGATCAATGCGCTGATCGCGTTCGGCATGACGCTCGTGATTCTGCTCGGCGGCATCGATCTCTCGGCGGGCTCCGTGCTCGCGCTTTCCTCCGTGATCATCGCGACGCTGCTGAGCACGGGCACGCCCGCTATCGTCGCGACGCTCGCCGGCCTCGTGGCTGGCGGCCTGATGGGCTTCGCCAACGGACTCGTCATCAGCAAGGGCAAGGTCGCGCCGTTCATCGCCACGCTCGGTTCGATGACGGTGCTGCGCGGCCTCGCGCTCGTCGTGTCGAACGGCAGCCCGATCAGCAGCTTCAACAGCGACTTCTTCTCGCTGCTGGGCGGCGGCTATGTCGCGCGCCTCGTGCCGATTCCCGTCGTGCTGATGCTCGCGATGTTCGGCGTGTTCTGGGTCCTGCTGCGCAAGACCGTGTTCGGCCGCCATATTTACGCAACGGGCGGCAATGCGGAATCGGCGAAGCTTTCGGGCGTGAAGGTCGATCGCATCCAGCTGTGGGTGTACACGATCGCGGGCGTCATGTCGGCGCTCGCGGGCGTGGTGCTGACTTCGCGCCTGAACTCCGCGCAGCCGACCGCGGGCACGGGCTACGAGCTCGACGCCATCGCAGCGGTCGTGCTGGGCGGCACGAGCCTCACGGGCGGCCGCGGCTGGATCTTCGGCACGCTCGTGGGCGCGCTGCTGATCGGCGTGCTCAACAACGGCCTGAACCTGCTCGACGTGTCGTCGTTCTATCAGCAGGTCATCAAGGGCATCGTGATCCTGCTCGCCGTGCTGATCGATCGCGGCAACAAGAAGTCGTCGTAATCCCCAGGCTGCGCCACGCTCGAATCGCGTGGCGCGGCAGTTTGGCATCAATAGGTATCCTGAGATTTTATCTCCACACACTCCACATATAACGAGGAGGAAGACTATGCATAAGCACAATTCGCCGTCGATTTCGAAACTCTTTGCGGCGCTCGCCGCCGGTTCGCTCGTGCTGGGCCTCACGGCCTGCTCGAAGGAAGGTCCGGGCAGCACGGCCGATGCTGGCGCGTCGGCGGCGCCGGCTTCGGGCGGCGCGGTCACAGTCGGCCTGTCGATCTCGACGCTCAACAATCCGTTCTTCGTCTCGCTGAAGAAGGGCGCCGAAGACGAAGCGAAGAAGGATGGCGTGACGCTCATCACCGTCGACGCGCAGAACGATCCGGCGAAGCAGCAGGCGAGCGTGGAGGACCTGATCGAGAAGAAGGTCAACGTCATCCTCATCAACCCGACCGATTCTTCGGCCGTGGCCAACGTCGTGAAGGAAGCGACGAGCAAGGGCATCAAGGTGATTTCGCTCGACCGCAGCGTGAACGGCGCGGAAGTCAGCTCGCATATCGCTTCGGACAACAAGGCAGGCGGCAAGATGGCTGCCGGTTTCCTCGCCGACAAGTTGGGCGGCAAGGGCAACATCGTCGAGCTGCAAGGCATTCCGGGTTCGTCGGCGGCCAACGAGCGCGGCGCCGGTTTCGACGATGAAATCGCGGCAAAGGGCGGCGTGAAGATCGTCACGAAGCAGCCCGCCGACTTCGATCGCGCCAAGGGCCTTTCGGTGATGGAAAACATCATCCAGAGCAACAAGGACATTCAGGGCGTGTTCGCGCAGAACGACGAAATGGCGCTGGGCGCGGTCAAGGCGCTGCAGGCTGCGGGCCTGAAGAACGTGGCCGTGGTCGGCTTCGACGCCACCGACGACGCGATCGCCGCCGTCAAGTCCGGCCAGATGGCCGCGACCGTGCAGCAGCAGCCCGAACTGATCGGCCAGTATGGCGTGCAGGCCGCGAAGAAGGTGGTCGACGGTCAGCCGGTCGACAAGTTCATCCCGGTGCCGCTGAACCTGTACAAGCAGTAAGCACGTTTTCAGGCGCGCGCGAGCGTAGTACCATCGGACGCGAAGACTTCGCGACCGCGCGCACTTGAGAGTGACTGCGCGCCCCGTGCCACACGGGGCGCTTCGTTTTGGGCCTTGCCCTGGCTCGCAGCCGCGTCGCCCGCTCTTCGCTCCCGCGTTCACCCGATCCCCAACCCACATCCAGCAGGAACGCCGCGTGTCCCAGTTCGAGCGTCTGACTATCGACGACATTGCCCGCCTCGCGGAGGTTTCGCGCACCACGGCCAGCATGGTGCTCAACGGCAATGCCGAGCGCTACCGCATCTCGGCGGCCACGGTCGAGCGTGTGCTGCAGGTGGCGAGGGACCATCATTTCACGCCGTCGCAATCGGCGCGCGCGCTGCGCTCGCGGCGCAGCAACACGATCGGCCTCGTGATTCCCGATCTGACCAACTCGGCGCACGCCGCGCTCGCCCAGGCCATGGAATGGCAATGCCGCGAGCGCTACCGTTATCAGCTCGTGATCGTGACGAGCGACGAAGATCCGGTGCGCGAGACCGAGGGTCTTGCGCATCTGGTCGCGCAGCAGGTGGATGGCGTGGTGGTCGTCCCGTGCACGGCCGAAGCGCCGCGCTACGACAAGTGGGTGAAGCGTCTGCCGATCGTGTTCGCCGACCGCCGCGTGGCGACGAGCGCGATTCCCTATGTGATTACCGACGCCGCCGAAACGGTGGCGGCTCTGGTGGGCGAGACGATCGAACAGGGCGCGCGGGAAGTGGTGTTCTTTGGCGGCCAGCCGGAACTTTCACCGAGCCGCGACCGCCTGGCGGGCTATCGGCTCGCGCTCGAGCGGCACGGCATTGCCGAGCAGGCCGACTGGGTTTTTCAGCGCGACTACCAGCGAGAGTCGGGCTATGCGCTGATGAAGGCCTGGTTCGAAGCACATGGGCGCTACCCCGAGGCGCTGTTCGCCGGTTCGATCACGCTGCTCGAAGGCTTGCTGGAGTTCGTGAACGAAGCGCATCAACTGGCCCAGGCGCCGGGCCGCGTGATGACCTTCGACGATCATCAACTGCTCGACTGCCTGCCGCTTCGCATCGACGCCATCGTGCAGGACAGCGCGCAACTCGCGGAACATAGCCTGCGTTGCGTGTTTTCACTGCTCGAAGGCGAAGGCGCGCCCGAGTCCATTCAGGTGCCCGCGCAGATCCATTACCGGCAGCGGCGCGGGCGGCCCGAGCCCCGCTAACCCTGCACGCACGTAAACAATTTCGCGATGTTCACGTCGCCCGCGTCTTTCGACTCGCTTTCTGGCTGCTCCGCGCCGACGGGAGTATCGTTGCGCAGATGATCCACGAGGGTAGGACAACCGATGACGCGTCTTCACAGCCCCATCGATGCGCAGCGCGTCGACGACGAATGGCTCGAAGCGGACGGCGCCGGCGGATTTGCATCCGGCACAGTCGGCACCGCGCGTACGCGCCGCTACCACGCGCTGCTGCTCACAGCTATGCAGCCGCCCACGAACCGCGTGGTGCTCGTCAACGGCATCGAAGCCTGGCTCGAGGACGGGGAGCGCAAGACCGCGCTGACGATGCAGCGCTACGCCCCCGATCTGCTCTATCCCGATACCTCGGGGCGCATCGCGAGCTTCGACACCTCGCCGTGGCCCACGTGGCGCTACCGGCTGGACGGCGGCGCCGTGCTCACGGCGGAAGTGTTCGTGGCGAAGGCGAGCCGCGAAACCGTGCTGCGCTGGCGGCTCGATGCACCCTTCGGGGCTGGCGTTGCCGTGCTGAAAGTCCGCCTGCTGATCTCGGGCCGCGACTATCACGGGTTGCACCACGAGAACCCCGCGTTCGACTTCAACGCCCAGATCGACGGCGAGCACGTGCGCTGGCAACCGTACGGCGATCTGCCCGCCATCGTCGCGCGCTCCAACGGCTGCTATACGCATGCGCCGGACTGGTACCGCAACTTCTGCTACCCGCGCGAACGCGAGCGAGGGCTCGACTACATCGAGGATCTCGCGACGCCAGGCGTATTCACGTTTGACCTGGGCATAGGCGATGCGGTGATACTGTTGCACGCGCAACCATCTTCGGGTGTGCCGGATGCCTCGCTCGACAGCAACGATAGCGCCGCGAGCCGCGCGCAGCTGCTCGCCGGCATCGAAGAAGCGCGCCGGGCGTCGCTCGGCTCGCGTCTGCAGCGTTCGGCCAATGCCTATGCCGTTGCACGCGGCGAGGGCCGTACGATCGTCGCGGGCTATCCGTGGTTCACCGACTGGGGCCGCGACACGTTCATCGCCATGCGTGGCCTGCTGCTCGCGAACGAGCGCTGCGAGGAGGCGGGCGCGATCCTGCTCGAATGGGCGGCGACCGTTTCTGAGGGCATGCTGCCAAACCGTTTTCCCGACGCAGGCGGCGCGCCCGAATACAACTCCGTCGACGCATCGCTGTGGTTCGTCGTGGCGGTGCACGACTACTTTGCGGCCGGGAACGTGCCGCACGAAGCGCGGCATGCGCTCCAGGGCGCCGTCGACGCCATCCTCGAAGGCTATGCGCGCGGCACGCGCTACGGGATCGCAGCCGATCCGCGCGACGGCCTGCTGCGAGCGGGCGTGCCGGGCGTGCAGCTCACCTGGATGGATGCGAAGGCGGGCGACTGGGTGGTCACGCCGCGCATCGGCAAGCCGGTGGAAATACAGGCGCTGTGGATCAATGCGCTGCGCATTGCCGCGGCGTGGGATACGCGCTGGCGCGAATTGGAAGCGCGCGCAAGCGCCTCGTTTGCCGGGCGCTTTGTCGATCCGTCGACGGGCGCGCTGTTCGACGTGGTCGATCTCGATCACGTGGACGGTACGGTCGATTGCTCGATTCGGCCGAACCAGATCTTCGCGGCAGGCGGTCTGCCGTTCGCGCTGCTCGAAGGCGATGCGGCGCGCGCGGTCGTGGCGCAGGTCGAAGCCAACCTGCTCACGCCCATGGGGCTGCGCACGCTCGCGCCGTCTGACCGCGCGTATCGCGGGCAGTACCGTGGCGAGGTGCTGCAGCGCGACGGCGCCTATCATCAGGGCACCGTCTGGCCCTGGTTGCTCGGCCCCTTCGTGGATGCCTGGCTGCGCGTGAACGGCGATACCGCGGCGCAGTGCGCGCTCGCTCGCGAGCGGTTCGTCACGCCACTGCTCGCGCATCTCGACCGCGCCGGGCTCGACCATGTTTCCGAGGTCGCCGATGGCGATGCGCCGCACCAGCCTGGCGGCGCACCGTTCCAGGCATGGTCGCTCGGCGAATTGCTGCGCATCCTCAAACGGCTCGGCGATGGCGGCTAGCGCCTACCCGTAGCGCGGCGCATGCGCCCGGCGGGCAAACCGCGCTAGCATGGGAGATTCGCCGCGCCACGCTCCACCGTGGCGGCCCCAATTCAAGGAGATGCCCATGCTGCAGCGCGCCGCCGGCCTCATCCACACGGTTGAAGGTCAACGCCTGTACTCGGCCGATTACGCCCGCTGGCAGCGCTGGGGACCGTACCTCAGCGAGCGCCAGTGGGGCACCGTGCGCGAGGATTACAGCGAGCACGGCACCGCGTGGGATTATTTCCCGCATGACCACGCGCGCATGCGCGCCTATCGCTGGGGCGAAGACGGCCTGGCCGGATTCGGGGACGAGCGGCTGGACTGGTGTTGTTCGCTCGCGCTGTGGAACGGCCTCGACCCGATTTTGAAGGAGCGTCTGTTCGGTCTGACGAATCAGGAAGGCAATCATGGCGAGGACGTGAAGGAGCTGTACTTCTACCTCGACAGCACGCCGACGCATTCGTACATGCGCATGCTCTACAAGTACCCGCAGGCGGCGTTTCCCTACCAGGACCTGGTCGACGAAAACGCGCGGCGCGGTGCCGGCTTGCCCGAATACGAAATCCTCGACACGGGCGCATTCGATGATCAGCGTTATTTCGATGTGCAGATCGAATATGCCAAGCACACGCCGGAAGACATCGTTATGCGCGTGACAGTCGAGAACCGCGCCGGGCAGCACGCATCGATCGACGTGTTGCCGCAGTTCTGGGCGCGCAACACGTGGTCGTGGAAGGCCACAGGCAGCAAGCCGTCGCTCGCGCTCGTTTCGTCCGCCGAGGGCGAGCATGTCGTCGCGCACTGCGGCACGCACGAGCCGCTCGTCGTGACGGCTGCCGCACAAAGAGGCGAGCGCGTCGAGTGGCTGTTTTGCGAGAACGAGACCAACGTGAAGCGCCTGTTCGGCATGGACGGCGCCGGTCCATTCAAGGACGGCTTCGACGACTATGTCGTGCACGGCAATAACGACGCGATCCGGCGCGACGCGGGCACGAAGGCGGCCGCGCGCGTGCATCTCGAGATCGCGGCGCACGGGCGCGCGGTCGTCACGTTCCGCTGGCGTCCGCTATCCGCGCCGAAGGAGGACGTGGCGCTCGACATCGACGGCCTGTTCGCGCAGCGCATTGCCGAGGCGGATGCGTTCTACGACGCGCTGCAGCGCGACATCGAAAGTGCCGACGCGCGGCTCGTGCAGCGCCAGGCGCTGGCGGGCATGCTGTGGTCGAAGCAGTACTACCAGTACGACGTGAACCGCTGGATGACAGGCGACCCGCTGCAGCCGACACCGCCCGCCGCGCGCCAGCGCGGGCGCAACGCGGACTGGCGGCATCTATGCAACGCGGACATCCTCTCGATGCCGGACAAATGGGAGTACCCGTGGTACGCATCGTGGGACCTCGCGTTTCAGGCGGTCGCGTTCGCGCTGGTCGATCCGATGTTTGCAAAGAAGCAGATGCTGCTTCTCGTGAAGGACCGCTATCAGCATCCCAACGGCCAGTTGCCGGCCTACGAATGGGCATTCGGCGACGCGAATCCGCCCGTGCATGCATGGGCGGCATGGCGCGTGTACGAGATCGATCGCGCGATCACCGGCAAGGCTGACCGGGATTTCCTCGAACTTGTCTTCCACAAGCTGCTGCTGAATTTTTCCTGGTGGGTGAACCGCAAGGATGCGGACGGCCACAACATCTTCCAGGGCGGCTTCCTGGGACTCGACAACGTCGGCATCTTCGACCGTTCGTCGCCGCTGCCGACAGGCGGACATCTCGATCAGGCGGACGGCACCGCATGGATGGCGGCCTACGCCCTGGACCTGATGCGCATCGCGCTCGAACTCGCGTTCGCGAACCATGTGTTCGTCGATATCGGCGTGAAGTTCTTCGAGCACTTCCTGTATATCGCGGGCGCGGTGAGTTGCGACGACGGCTGCGAGACGGGCCTGTGGGACAGCGTCGACGAGTTCTTCTACGACAAGCTGAGGCTGCCGGACGGCACCAGCGTGCCGCTGCGCATGCGCTCGATCGTCGGGCTGATTCCCTTCTTCGCGGTGCGCGTGCTGGAGGAGCGGGTACACGGCGGCCTGCCGGGGCTGCGCGAGCGGCTGGTCTTTTTCCTCCAGCACCGGCCCGACCTTGCCCGCCTCGTGTCGCGCTGGAACGAACCCGGCAAGGGCAATTCCTTGCTGCTCTCGCTATTGCGCGGGCACCGGATGAAAGCGCTGCTTCGGCGTATGCTCGACGAAGCCGAATTTCTCTCGGATCACGGCGTGCGTGCGCTCTCTCGCGCCCATCTCGACGAGCCTTTTGTTTACCGGCACAACAGCTGCGACTTCCGCGTCAGATACCTGCCCGCCGAATCGGACTCGCGCGTATTCGGCGGCAATTCGAACTGGCGCGGCCCGGTGTGGATGCCGGTCAACTATCTGCTGATCGAGTCGCTGTATGAATTTCACCGCTACTACGGCGACGATTTTCGCGTCGAGTATCCGACCGGCTCGGGCAAGAAGCTTTCGCTCGCGCAGATCGCCGACGAGCTGGCGCGTCGCGTCACGACGCTCTTTCTGCTCGACCGCAACAACGAGCGCCCGGTGATGGGCGCGTACCCGCTGCTGCAGGCCGATCCGCGCTGCCGCGATCTCGTGCTGTTTCACGAGTACTTCCACGGCGACAACGGGCGCGGCGTCGGCGCATCGCATCAGACCGGCTGGACAGGCCTCGTCGCGCTGATGCTGCAGCCGCGCATGATGAGCCCCTCGGGCAACGTGCCCGTGGCGGGCGAGGTCGAAGACGCGGAGGCGGTGAAGTAAGCGCGCGTTCCCAGGTGTCCGGTGCGAACCGGCACTCCCCCTGTCGGAGCGTTGGCCCGGCGATAACACCTGCGACGCGCGAAATTCGCAAACATCGCCAAAACGCCCGGCAGTAAAGCGTTTGCGAGCGCTGGCATAGTCGATGCGTTCACGCCGATCGCCAGTTGGGCCCAGCCAACTGCAGCCGAATCGAGGTGCAACATGTCGAGCCTTCCGGATCGCAGACCTGCGGGTCTATCGCAAGTGTTGTTTCTGATCGGGTTGATCAGCCGCTTGCCAGGAGTGGCGTGGCCTTTTGTGCTCCCGTGGATCATCCTGGTCCTGGCCGGTCCCTTTTGCTGGCTCGTCATCTCCGGCGCGCTCACGCAACATGTGCTGGTGCCGCCGGTGGAAACACCGAAAGCGCTGGCCGACACCGGCTATACCCCGGAATTCCTGGCAGAACGAATTCTTGCGGCGATGCGCGGAATCAGCAGCGACAGCGACGCGGTTCCGCACGATGTATCGCTGGCCGATAACGACAGCCCCGACATCAAGCTGCCGGGTGAGGACATGTCCTATGCTTCGATCGTCGGCTTTCTGAAATCGACGCTGTTCAGGAACAAGCAGGACGTGGTCGTCCATATCGGCATTACACATGTGAACGGCAGCGCAGATGCCTATGTCGCGCATATTCAGATCGAAAACGGGCCATTCAACGCCATGCACGACGACGTTGCGTTCACCGGTACTGATTTCAACCAGTCGATGCGGGACATCGCGATCGAGGTCATGCGGCTCGTCGAACCGAATACGCTCGCGAGCCATGTCTTCGCAGCGGTGCAAAAGACACGGTGTTCGCCGGGCCAATGTGACTACAGCGAGGTCGAAGCCATCTATGACGATGTCCTCGGCCGGCCGGGCTCCATGCAACACCAATGGGCGCTCGCTGGAAAAGGCTGGCTGCTCCTGCGGCAAAACCGCTCCGAGGAGGCGGAGCAGCAGTCGCGCGACGCGCTGTTGCTGTATCCGCACTCGGCCGTCTTGCGGGCGAATCTCGGCATTGCGCTCGAGCAGGAGCGGAGAATCGACGCCGCCATCGAGGAGCTTCGTGCGGGCGCTCACGAGCGGTGGAGTACCGCAGAGAACCAGCGCTTGCTCGGCGACGTCCTGTTGCACGCGCACCGGTATGCCGAAGCCCTCAGCGCGTTCCATCGCGCAGATGAAATGCACCGCGACGATGTGAACATCCTGCACGACTGGGGCGAGGCGCTCATCGACAACGGACAATACGATGCGGCGATCGTCAAACTGGCGCACGCGGTGGAACTTCGTCCCGATTTCGCGCCCTCGTATGAACTGTGGGGGCAGGCGCTGGAAGGCAAAGGCGATTTCTCTCATGCCGCGCAAAAGTATGCCGAAGCGGACAAGCGCGACAGCGGCGCGCTGACGCCGCACGAGAAGCAACTTGCCATGCTCGGTACGCCGCGCAGGTTGCCGCCGGTATCGGCAAGTTTGCAGGCACCGGATCGTCACGCATAGCGCTCGTCGCCGCGGATTTTTCGCTAGCTAGTTCAGTCATTACGATCGCCCGCGGAACAAGCCCCGTTTCTTCGCTGGAATAAACGCCGCATCCTCCTCGTTCTTTGTCCGTTAGCCCTTTGGACTGAACGAGGAGTGCGGTCATGAAGTCTCTACTCGCCGTATTCGGCGTCGTAGCATGTGGCGCGGCCATCGCGACGCTCGTGTCGTGTGGCGGCAGTTCCGGTTCCAGCTCGGGCTCCAGCAGTGCGAGCGTGCCCGTCCAGTCGACGTTCACGGCGACGGCGCTCGTTTCCGATGGTGCGGTGGCGGCCGCGCACATCGACGGGAATCTGAAGAATCCGTGGGGTGTCGCCTTCAATCCGAATGGCTTTGCCTGGGTCGCGGACAACGGCACCAATGTCGCAACGCTCTATGACGGCAACGGCGTGCCGCAATCGCTGATCGTCGCGATACCCAACGGCAAGAACGGCACGGCATCACCCACGGGCATCGTCTTCAACGGCACACAAAGCTTTACCGTGACGGAAAACGGCAAGTCAGGCCTCGCGGCGTTCATCTTCGCGGGCGAGGGCGGCACCATCACCGCGTGGGCGCCGGCGGTCGGGCCAACCAACGCATTCGTCATGTACGACGACGGCACGGGCGGCGCAGTGTACAAGGGGCTCGCGCTCGCGACGATGAACAACGCGAACTTCCTCTACGCGACCGACTTCCATAACAACAAGATCGACGTCTTCAATACCTCATTCAACAAGGTGACGATGCCGGGCGGCTTCACGGACCCGGCGATGCCGGCCGGCTTCGCGCCGTTCGGCATCCAGGCGATCGGCTCGAATCTGTTCGTCACCTATGCGATGCAGGACGCGGCGAAGCACGACGATGTCGCAGGCGCGGGGCTCGGCATGGTCGACATGTACGACACGGCCGGTAACCTGAAGCAGCGCTTCGCGACGGGCAGTCCGCTCGACGCGCCATGGGGCATTGCACAAGCGCCCGCGAACTTCGGCTCGATGAGCGGCGCGATTCTGATCGGCAATTTCGGTAATGGCGCGATCAACGCGTTCAATGCATCGAACGGCCAGTCGATGGGGCCGCTCACCGGTTCGAACGGCAATGCACTTGTTGAGCCAGGCGTGTGGGGCATTGCGTTCGGCAACGACCTCGGCAATCAGCCTTCCAATACGCTGTTTTTCGCGGCGGGGCCGAATGACGAAGCCGATGGCGTGTATGGAAGAATCGATCTGAATGCGACTTCGAACCCAGCCACGACCACGGGCACGGGTACCGGCACAAGCACGGGAGCAGGGACGGGCATGGGCATGTAGCGCCCGGCCACACGACATCGTTGTCTGATTCGTCAATAGTGCGTCCCCAAAAGGGGGCTTGCGCGATTAAACTACGACTCATAGAATCCGAGTTATGCGTAGCGCGGGCGCGGCGCGAGTCCACCGATATCACGTATCCCTGCATTGGAGAGCCACACATGTCGAAGCGTATTCTTGTTATTGGGGCCGGCTTCGCCGGCATGTGGAGCGCGCTGAGCGCGGCGCGGCTGCTCGATCAGCAGGGGCGTACGGACGTGGAGATCACGCTGGTCGCTCCGGATCCGCATCTGCATGTCCGTCCGCGCCTGTACGAAGAAGGCCCCGCGAACTTCCGGGCGCCGCTCACAGAGATCTTCGATGCGACTGGCGTCAAGTTCATCCAGGGCACGGTGGAGCGCGTTTACGTGGAGCGCCGCGCCGTGGATCTGACCGATGTCGATGGCCGGTCCTCTACGCTCGGCTACGACCGCCTCGTGCTGGCTACTGGCAGCCGGCTGTTCCGCCCGTCGATCCTGGGCCTGGCCGATCACACCTTCAGCGTGGATCAGACCGACGAGGCGGTCGAACTCCAAGCGCACATCCGCAGTCTCGCCAGCCAGCCGGACACGCCCGCGCGCAATACCGTGGTGGTGGCGGGCGGCGGATTCACCGGCATCGAAACGGCCGCGGAAATGCCGGCACGCCTGCGCGCGGCGCTGGGCGAGCAGGTGAACGTGAAGGTGATCATCGTCGAGCGTAACGATGCGATCGGCCCCGACCTGGGCGCGGGCCCGCGTCCCGTTATCGAAGAGGCGCTGGGTTCGCTCGGCGTGACCTCGAAGCTTGGTTCGGGTGTGGCTTCAGTGGATGCCGGCGGCGTCACGACAACGGACGGCCAGCGTATCGAATCGCACACGGTGATCTGGACGGCCGGGCTGCGCGCGAGCGCGTTGGCCGCGCAGATTCCGGGCCGCCTCGACGCCTTGGGGCGTCTGTATGTCGATCGCAATCTAGCGGTGGAGGGCGTGCCCGGTGTCTACGCGACGGGCGACGTCGCCCGCGCAGCCACCGACGACGAAGGCAATCACACGATGATGTCGTGCCAGCACGCGATGAACCTGGGGCGCTCGGCAGGCCACAACGCGGCCGCCGATCTGCTCGGCCTCGCTCTGATTCCGTATAGCCAGCCGAAGTACGTGACCTGTCTGGATCTGGGCCCGTGGGGCGCGGTCTACACGGAAGGTTGGGAGCGCGAAGTGAAGTTGCAGGGCGCCGAGGCGAAGAAGCTCAAGCACCGGATCAACTCCGAATGGATCTATCCGCCTCGCGCGGACCGCGAGCAAGCGCTCGCCGCCGCAGATCCGCTGCGCATCGTGGTTGCCTGACCCTTCAGGATAACGACGGATCTGATTGGACGCGGAAGCCTCGATGGAGGCTCCGCGTTTTTTTGCATGCTGGAAGGGCTCGCAACGCGACGGTCGTTACCCGCGCCGATTGGCAGCGCGCTCGGTGAACCAGTCGACCACGTGATGGTGGTAGCTGGCAGGCGCCTTGGAATACGCGCGGGTGGCGAGATCGGCAAGCGAGTGTTGCTTGAGCTCCGCGCGCATGGCGCGCTCGGCGCCCTGCATCACGGCATGGATCGAGCAGGTGCCGCGTGTGGCCCATGCGGGCGGCTCGTCGTCGAAAACGGCACATTGCCGGCGTACTTCGCGACAGTCGAAGAGCGCTTTGTCGCCGTCGATGGCGTCGACGACATCCAGCACCGAAATATTGCGCGCGGGTTTCGCGAGTCTGAAGCCGCCGCGTATGCCTTCGGTCGACTCGACGATGCCGGCTTTGGCGAGGCGCGTGAAGAGCTTGGCCGCGTAATCGACGGGCACGCCCTGCATTTCCGCCAGGTCGCGTACGCTCGCCTCGCGCACGCCGGCGGACGTGCCGGCAAGATAGAGCAGGCAATGCAGCCCGTATTCGACGCCGGTGCTGATGTGTGACATGGTTATACGACGACTTTTTATATCGGAGTTGTTAGGGTAGCGCAGTGCGGCGCCGAAGTCATCCGCTGCATCAGCGTGTGCGCTCGGGCAGGCATCGGGGCGGGCCAGGCCATCGTGAACGCGACGCATGACTTCCTGTGCGAACATACGCTCAGAGGTGGCGCTTTTCCTCGGTTGACTCGACCCGATGGAGGCAGCATGAACAGAAACGGTGCGAATGGAACGATCGGCGCGATGGTGTTCGTGGCTATCGCGAGCTGCGCTGCCAATGCGAACGCGCAAACCGGCGTGAGCGAGCCGGCCGGTGCGGCCGTGCAAAGAGTCTCGGCATCGACGCCCGGAAGCCGGCCGGATACCTCAGTGGTGCGTGACGTTCGCCGTGCCATCAGGCGCGTGCCGGATCTCGACGATTCAGACATTCACATTCGGGTCAGCCATGGCGTCGTCACGCTCTCGGGCACAGTCCCGGAGACCTGGCAGATCTCGCGCGCGGGCAATGCGGCGAGGCCGGTGCTGGGCGTGACGGCCGTGAGGAACCGGTTGACGGCCCAGAAGGGGGACGCCGCGGCCAGCGAGTAGTGCCCCGCCCGCGCTTCCACCCGAGGCAACGCCCTTGGAAGGCGACTCCCGATCTGTCCTTCCCCATGCGAACGCTCCCCGGAGCCAGTTCAAACTTGGCTTGCGCTGACGCAAAATACTGTATAAATTCACAGTATGTGTTTACGTCCAGTAGGAGCGTCGCATGGAATCGCTAATTCGCATTGTGAATGACGAAGACCGTCAGGCGTTTGAATGGCTGGTGGCAAATGTAGGGGCGGATCGGGTCGCCGCTGCGACCCGGCGACTTGCTGGCGGAGGGAAGCGGCCGTTCGTTTCCGCGCTGTGCCGATACCTCGGTGCATGGCCACCTGCTGCGCGTCGTGCCCGCAAGGTCGAGCCGGTTCATACGGCCGTTGGCGATCTGCATCTGGCGCGCATACGCGAACTGCTTGCGCGACGCAATGCGGTGAAAGTCGCCGCGCATTGATATTCCCGCTCCCGTTGTTTGAGGGCGCAACAGCGCCGCACTCACAATCGCGCTTGCGATGAATCCTCATCGCAAGCCGTATCTTGTTTGACGTCTTGCGTCATCTGACTGCGCGACACCCGTGGTTCGTCTGTTCTTGTCTGACTGGCCGAGATCCAGGCTGACAAGTCAACGGGCGCATCTGCGTAATGAATTGGGGAAACTCCTGACTCAACTAGCATTCATGAGACGGATTTAACAAAGTTAGAATCAAGGCTCTAGTTCGACTCCGGCATTCACTTCCGCACGGGCAATGCCAATTGCGTTGAAAAGCCATACTTCAAACGCGGTCGATGCAGACATAACGATTAATGAAATGCACAGAGGTTAAATTAGTATGTCTAATCAAAAATTCGCGGCGGCGGGAAGCGAATCGTGGGCCGTAAAGTTGACTACGTTGACCGGTCATCTATTCGGTGGTGTTTGTGAACTCTCACGCCTGAATCTCGCGACTTGCAGGTCGATATTCGCTGGTTCGCAACAGCACTTCGAAGGCATGTTGTCCGTCCAGACGCCCGAGCAATTCGTCCGCAACCAGGTCGAGCTATTGCCGTGGGTTGCTTCACAGGCGGCCGGGTACACGCGCGCATGCATGGACATTGCTTCGGAGACTGCGGAGAAACTGCGGTAGCTCGCAGTCGCGAAGAAGCGTGATCAAAACAGGATCAAGCGGGAGGGAATAACATGTTGAGCCCCCACGAACTTGCCACGTTGATGCTGATAAAGAACGCACCAGGGCGGATCGAGCCCGACCGGGAGGAGCTCGGTGCGCTTCGCGATCTGCACCTCGTCATCGTCGATACGCCCGAATCCGGCTTCCCTACGCCCCGCGTGACGCCTCAAGGCGATGCGCTCCTGAGAGCGGTCGCCCGAGTGCGCTGATTGGCGGTCGAGACCGCATAGTCTGTCACACGGACGGGCTATATTCAGAGTGCGTTGCTCACAATTGGGTTGCGATCCGCATGGATCCGAGGAGGCTGACGTGGACCAGTCCTGGCTGGGTATGGCTGCCGGCACGATCGTGCTCGTAATAGCCGCAGTTGGTGTCGCCGCTCACTATCGGCGCGAACGGCGCAGGGCCGATTTGCTGCGCAATCTCGATCACCACGAGTGGTGTCGCTGGACCCGGGTTCGACGCTGAGAACCCGGGTGCTGCGCGCTGGCGGCGCGGGCGGATTTCGATATCCGCGGCTCGTTTGCTTAGGACAATTGATCGGTTGCCGGCTGGCGATCGTCATCGCACGCGCGGTGCGTCCGCGGACGACATGCTACGATCGACCGCATCTCACTTCCATTTGTGCGAGCCATGGCGACGTTGTATGACTTGCTGGGCGTAAGCGACGACGCGAGCGACGCGGAAATCAAGCGGGCCTACCGCAGGGCCGCGATGAAAGCGCATCCCGACCGTAATATGGGACGCGAAGCCGCTGCGCATGCGCAGTTCCAGGAGATCAAGGAGGCTTATGCGATTCTTTCCGATCCGGCGCAGCGCAGCGTCTATGACGCAGTCTATGCCAAGGAGATGGGGCGTATGGCCCGCGAGCGGGAAGAAGAGGCGCGCTTGCAGGAGGCGGCGCGTCAGGAGGCCTATGCGCGGCACGTGAGCGTGGCCATGCGCTTCGCGGAGCAGGGCTACAACCGCGACGTCGTATTCGGCGCACTGCTCGCCAGTGATTGCGATTCCCGACTCGCCGGGCGCATTGCCGACGGCGCTATCGCACTGCACCTGTCGCGTCAGGCGGACAGCGCCGCGCCGCGCAATGCCGGCGCGCCGGAAGAAGCCGTGCCGCCGTCTTCATCGCACGGCGCAGGCGACGAGGAATCGCAAAAGTCCGACGATCGTCGTCACGCGAACCTCTTTAGTGCGATCTGGCACGGTATGTTCGGGTTACATCCCTGAACGTGTGCCGCTGTCAAAATGCGCCGAACAGGCAGGAGCGGGGGTACGATAGTGATCGACATACTACTCAGCGTGGCCACCCTATGACTTCGAATTCACATGCCGCCCGCGATGTCGACACAGAGGCATTGGCAACCTTGTCCGAGTACCTGGAAATTGCACTCGACAAGGGAGGAAGCCTGATTCTCGTTCGAACGCCTGGCGGGAAAAGCGAGGTCTATCTGGGCGATCCCGCGCTGCTGCCGGAAGACTGGGCGCACCTCGGCGCGATTCCGGAGCCGGTGGCTCGCGCGATACTGGAAGGCACGCGCTCCGGGCTCAACGAACTGACTATCCAGGCGCAAAGCTATCGTTTCGTGCGGTTGTTCGCCCAGGTTGCCGATGCGGGGGCAATTGTCTTCGTCACGGCCTGAGCGATCTGCTGCGTGAGTTTGCTGTCGCTGCCGCGAATGCCTTGCGATCACGTTGGAAGGCGGTGTGAGCGAAAGCCACTATGATTAGCGAATGGTGTCCACGCGCAGGAGACGATTCGTGGCAACGTACAAGGAACTGAAGGCGCAACTCGCGGAACTCGAGCGTCAGGCGACCGTCGCCCGTCAGCAGGAGTTCGAGACGGTTCTCGCCGATATCCGCGCAAAGGTGGCCGAATTCGGGTACACGCAGCAAGACATATTTGGTAGTCGTCGCGGCAGGTCGGGGCTTTCGCATAGCGCGGCGCCCCCGAAATATCGCGATCCCGCAAGCGGTGCGACCTGGTCCGGCAGAGGACGCGCGCCGAACTGGATCAAGGACGCGAAGAATCGCGACAGGTTTCTGATAAGCGAATGAATTGCCCGGTATCTGCCGCCGGCGACCGACGTATTCCTCAAAAAAGATCGCGCAGTGGCAGGCGGCGCAAATCGTCGGTAACCGGGACGCTCGCGAGAATCACCAGCACCATCGACAAGGGAACGCCCGCGGCAAATCCAAAATACCGGAAAGCCACTGCGCCCAGCGTTCCGCCAAGCAAAAACATGCCGAGCAGGGAGCCGAGTACGCGTACCCGCTGCATGTCCGCCGCCACGTGATGCGACGCCGAGGACGGCACGCCCCAGTTCCAGTAGAGCGCCTTCCCAAGTTCGATTCCCAGATCTGTCACGATGCCGGTCACATGCGTCGTACGGATTTCGGCGTGCGAGATTTTCGTGATCATGGCGTTCTGCACGCCCATGATGTAACAGAGCACGGCCACCGTCAGCGGCACGAAGAGAACGCGATGGATGCCGAGATTCGCGCCGAGCGCGGCGAAGCAAAGGAGCAGGGCGGCTTCGAGCAGGAGCGGCAGCGCATAGACGCTGCGCGCGCAACGGCGGCGCCCCCAGTTGATCAGAATGGCGGAAGTCGCGGCGCCACTCGCAAAGGCAAGGATGGAACTGATGGCGGACAACGCGATGCCGCTATCGCCAAGCGCGGTGCTGTCGGCAAGCGACGAGACGATGCCCGACATATGCGACGTGTATTGCCCAACGGCGAGGAACCCGCCGGCATTGATGGCGCCTGCGACCCAGGCCAGTGCACGGCCAAGCCGCAGGTTGGCCTGCTCGGTGCGTTCGACAGAGGTGAAACTGCGCAGATAGTGAATGGGCACGACGGCGTTCCGGGCTACGAGCGTCGAAACGCACAGTGTACGACGCGGACCGATTGCACGGCCCAACGCCGTCTGGCGTTTGGGGTGCGGTTGTTTGCCGCAGGGCTCGCCACGTTGTCGTGAATTCGTGTAATCCGCTTGCATAGGCCTTTTTCGCGCGAGCCCCGGGTCTCGATCGAGCGTCGGCAAGGTCGAATGGGCGGCAATCCACGGTGCGCAGGCCGGTGAGGTCGTTCAGGTTTGCGCTTTGGGCATCGTCTGGACGATCAATCTGTAAAGATCGTTGAAATTGTCCTCGGTCTCCAGACTCTCGAACCGGATCGCGATTCGCGCCGAACGCCTCGTCGCGATCTCCACCCCGTCCCATACGGTCAAATAACGTTGCGCGCCGGGCAGGATGACGGACGCTTCCAGGTGCCGGTGATCGGCGTAGAAGTCGGCGTGGCCGTACCGGGAATTCGTTGATGTAGTAGGGCATCGCCCGCAGCAGCATCGCGCTGCTTGGGCCGAAGCCGGACGCCATGCCGTCAACCACGGCACGGCGATTCGTCACCGAGACCCATGCGAACTGTCCCGGCAGAGCATGAATACGATCAAGGCGTGCTCGTCGGCGTCAGGATCGGTGGTTCGTACCCGCCTGTGTCTACCGCGAAGCCCGCTTTGGTCGTGCCGCCTACGCCCGGCGAGCCAGAGTGGTTCGCAGCCCCAGCAGGACCGGCGCCGTGGCGCGCGCCGCTGCCCGTGCCGGACACGCCTGGCGGACCGTAATCGTTTGCAACCGGCTCGGCAGCCGGCCTTGCGACGGAAACGGGAGGTGGACGCGGTACGCTCTGCGGCGGCGCGTAGTTCGCAACCGGCGCACTGGGTGCCGGGGTGGTTGTGCCTCGGATCGACGTAGTCACACTCGGTGGCGGGGCATTGTCGGTCCTGGCTGGAGTGGGTATCACCAACGCATTCGGACGATAATCCGAATAGGGCGCGTGCGGCGGTGGGTTATATGCATTGGTAACCGGCGCGTTTACGATCGGCGCCGGCGGAGGAGGCGGCACGATTTCGACCATGGCCGTCGCCGCACTCATGCGTGGTGAGCCGCGGCCCAAAGGTCCACCCGGGCCGCCTGCGCTTGCGCTACCTGAAGAGCTACCCGCACTCGAGCTACCGCCGCCTGCACCGGCGCTACTTCCGCCGGCGCTACTGCCACCGGAACTGCCTGCGCCGGAGCTGCCTGCGCCGGAGCTGCCTGCGCCGGAGCTGCCTGCACCGGAACTGCCTGCACCGGAACTGCCTGCGCCGGAACTGCCTGCACCGGAGCTGCCTGCACCGGAGCTGCCTGCACCGGAGCTGCCTGCACCGGAGCTGCCTGCACCGGAGCTGCCTGAGCCCGAACTCGAACCAGAGCCTGAACTTGACCCAGAGCCCGAGCCCGAGCCCGAACCTGACCCGGACCCGGAGCCGTGGCCACCGCCCGCACCAGCACCGGCTCCTGCGCCACCGCCGTTGCCGCCGCCATTGCCGCCGCCGTTGCCTCCACCATTACCGCCGCCGTTTCCCCCGCCATTACCGCCGGCCGCACCATAAGCCGCACCCGACAGGGCCAAAGCGAGCACCCATACCACGGTCTGCTTCGTTGATCGGTTCATCGTTCCCCCTATTTCTCGTGCAAGCCACTTAAAACGCCCGACTTGCCCGCGCAAAACCGCTCCGCGCGTTGTTCAACAGGCGCGCAAGCGATGTACCTCGACGCGCTCCCCCGGTGCGTGTCGTCGGCATGGTTCAGAAGAACTATCTTCGTTGCGACTTCGCTTCTCATTAGCGGAACGCAATGATGTATCGCTGCAGAATACGGCGATTAGAAAGCTGCGCCTTCGCTGACTTGATTCGCATGACGAATCAATACCATTCATATGCCTTGAAGACTCGGTAAACGACGTCGCCTGTAGGTGGATTGTCCGGGCTGGCAGCTGGGATGGGCCAGGTTGGCGAAGAAATGCTAGCGAATGGCGTTGGTTCGGCCAAACAAAGCGCTTTCAATAAACGCTTTCAATTAAGCGAGAAATCGGCCGCGCGCAGATCAGAGCGGGGTCGTGAGACCGTGCAACCACGCTAATTGCGTTCCAGAACAGGCGTTACGGGTGCCAGCGATAGACCACGACGCTCGATCCGTTGTAGTTGTCTTTCGTGACGACGTACTCGCCGGTCGAGCGCAGGTATGCGCGAATGCCATACATCGAATCCACGTCGTTGCCGACATCCATCGCCGTCGGGTTCGAGTTCGTCAAGGTCGTGACGAGACTGCCGGTGTTCAGGTCGAACACGTCGATATTCGGCACCGTATGCACGTAGCCGACGAACAGGTAGTGGCCCGCTGCCGCGATCGATTTCGGATTCGCGCTCGTGAGATCGATCACCGGGCTCGGCGCGCTCGTGTTGCCCGCTTTCCAGCCGTGATAGATCTCGATGTGCCCGTTCATGGCTGTCCAGTCCCAGCTTCCCGCAATGCCCTGCGCGAGGATCATCGTGTCGCTGTCCGACTGATAAATGATGCGCGTGAGCGGGCGCACGGTTCGCGGGATCTGGATCGTGCTGGCGGCGCCCCATGATGGCTTGCCGTTCGCGTCGAAGCCGGTCAGCGGGTAATGGTAGATCTGGTTGGTTCGGTCGAGCCCGGCCCAGACGTCGCCATTGCCGTCGATCGCGAAGCCGCCCGTCACCTTCGTATTCGTATTGAACGCCTTACCGGGAATGGACCCGTCGGGAATGGCAATGTACCCGCTCGACGGCTGGAAATGAAAGAAGTTAAAGGTGTCGGGATTCTGCCCGGAGGCGACGAGAATGCGGTTGCCGCCCACCACCACGAGTTGCCCGAACAACTGGCCGCGCTGATAGTCGTTCATGTTCAGGCGCGGGTCGGCCGGCCAGCTGAACGGATCGATCGTATTCGCTACGAACGCGCCGCCTGCTGTACCCGTGTAGATGGTGTTCCCGCTGTAGAAGTCCGCGCCATCGGTTGCCGGGTCGGGCGCCGCGATCGCCTCGAAATTGAGCGCTTGCAAAGTCCACTGCAGCGTGCCCGATGAGTTGTACGAATGAATGTCGGTGCTGCCGTTGCGGCCGAGGTCCCAGTCGCCGCCCCATGCGTTATTGAGCACATACAGATTGCCCGCTGCATCCTTGCCGATACCGACGACGCGCGTGAAGCGCTTGTCGCCGACCTGCCCCTTGATGCCCGTCGTGGTGTCCAGATAGCCGCCCTGCACGCCGAGCGTGCCGACCAGCGCCGGCATGCCGGTCAGGGCATAACACTTGATGTTCATGTCGGGCCCCTCGTCGCCAACCAGTAGCCGGTTCGTCGGTGCGTCGAAATAGAGTGCAGAGGGCCGGGCGCCAGCGGCCATCTGGATCGTGCTCATCGGCGTGCCGGCTGGGCTGAACTGTGCGACTACACCTGCGTTTTCGCGCGCGACCCAGACGTTGCCTGCACCGTCGATTGCGAGTGCGCCGGGTTGCTGGACGCCGATGTCGCGCTGCCAGACGCCGTCGGTCGTGTAGACCCGCACGCGGTTGCCGTAGTAGTCGCTGGCGTAGAGGAGTGTGCCCGCTGTCGCAAGACCGGTAATCACATCCGCGTTCTGGATGCCGGTCCAGGTGCTCACGGCAATGCGAAGCTCGCGCGTGTTCGAGCTTCGGTTGTAGCGGCCTACCGATCCGCTGCCGTACGCCCGGCTATAACCGAGCGCGACGAAGATCGACGTCGCGTTGCCCGTGATCGCACTGCCCTGGAACTCGTCGTGCGCGCCGATGGTGCCGAGCGTTTCGCCGTTCTGATAGCGCGCGACCCCGCCCGCGTTTTCGTCCCAGCGCGATGACGTATAGATGACACCCTCGGGCGCGACCCACATCGAGCGCGCGCCGTTACCGACGTGTGCGACGAGCGTGCCAAAGCTGTTGGCGAGCCAGTCGGTCGTGTATTGCGCATGACTGGCGGGCGCAATGGCGGCGACGAAAAGACCCAGCCATGCTGCGCGAATCCGGTTGTTGAACATGCCTGGGCCTCCCATAGACATCGTGCCGCGATGGCGTGAATCGCGGCGCATAAAGTGACCGATGTAGAAGCTACGCCGCAATCGGGAGGTCGTGCTGTGTGAGCGCGTGTACCTGTTGATGCAAGGCGGCACGATCAGCAAAGGACGCGTTGCGTCATGTCGTGATTCCATGCTCCATCGGAGCCACGCAACGGCGCACCGTTGCCGCTTCGCTCAATGCCCAGGCGAGCGCGCGCCGCTCGCGCGCAAAATCAACCGCACCACTTCCTCGGTACTCGCTTCGAACCCCGCCGATGACAGCGCGCGCTTGCCCGAGAGCGCGCGAATTTGCGCCTCGAAATCGGCATAGTGCTGCGTGGTCGCCCAGATCATGAAAAGCAGCGTCTTCGGATCGACGGGGGCGAGCAAGCCTTCGGCAATCCAGCGGTCGATCAGCTTCACGCGTGTTTCCATCCACGGCTTCACACGTTTGAGCAGGATGTCCTGCATATGCGTCGCGCCGCTGATGATCTCGTTCGCCCACACTTTCGACCCGAGCGGTCTGCGCCGCGAGAGTTCCATCTTCGCGCGCACGTAGCCACCAATGGCCTCCACCGGATCGTCGCTCGCATCGAACGTGTTGGCGGCCGCGTTCCATTCCTCGAACAGATCATCGAGCACGCGCCAGTAGAGCGCGAGCTTGGTGGGGAAGTAGTAGTGCAGATTCGCCTTCGGCAGGCCCGCGCGCTCCGCGATCAGCGCCGTGCTTGCGCCTTCGAAGCCTCGCTCGGCGAACACGGCCTCCGCGCAGGCGAGCAGATGCGCTTCGTTCGACTCGCGAATGGCGGCTTTGCGTCGGCGCGGCTTGTGCGTTGCGTCAGCGGCTTCCCGTTCGTGAGCCGTGCCGCGCATCGCGTGAGTCGCGGCTTGCGTGGTGGGTTCGTCGTCGCGCATGATGGTCAGTCCGTTCAGTAGGGAAGAGGCGGCGCACGGCTGCCGCGCCCATGTCGGCTTCATTGTAGTCACGATGTAAGCGCCTCGTGCATTCACCGCTCTCGGGGAAAACGCGCGGAGTGCTGGCGCGTTTTTCGCGCACTGCAGCATCGATGGCACGCTTCTCGCTGGTAACACCGCATTGAATTCGCGAAGTTTATCGTCTACAACCTGTCCAATCGGACAGGATTCGCGGGGCGAGGTTTTGGAGCCGCGATGCGCCAATCGAGCGTGCACCGCCATGGCGCTTCCCGCCCCAGAAGGTGGCAAGAATGCACGTTTGACGAACACGGACAGGAGGACACGCATGAACGCAGTAAGCGAAGCCGCGCTGACGACCGCGATTCACGTGAACGGCCAGCGTTTGTGGGACAGCCTGATGGAGATGGCGAAAATCGGTGCCACGCCCAAGGGCGGCGTGTGCCGTCTCGCGCTCACCGATCTCGACAAGACAGGGCGCGATCTCATCGTCCAATGGGCGAAAGAGGCCGGCTGCACGGTGAGCGTCGACCAGATGGGCAACGTGTTCATGCGCCGCGCGGGGCGCAACAACGACCTGCCGCCGGTGATGACCGGTTCGCACGCCGACTCCCAGCCCACGGGAGGGCGCTTCGACGGCATCTATGGCGTGCTGGGCGGCCTCGAGGTGATTCGCTCGCTGAACGATCACGGCATTCAAACCGAGCGCCCCGTCGAAACCGTGATCTGGACCAACGAGGAAGGCTCGCGTTTCGCGCCGGCCATGGTCGCCTCCGGCGTGTTCGCGGGCGTCTTTACGCTCGACTACGGCCTCTCACGCAAGGATATCGATGGCAAGACCATCGGCGAGGAGCTGCAGCGCATCGGCTATGCAGGTGAACTGCCGTGCGGCGGCCGCAAGATACACGCGGCGTTCGAACTGCATATCGAACAGGGGCCGATACTCGAAGCCGAAAATAAAACGATCGGCGTCGTCACGGACGCGCAGGGCCAGCGCTGGTACGAAGTCGTGCTCACGGGGCAGGAGGCGCACGCGGGTCCGACGCCCATGCCGCGCCGCCGCGACGCACTGCTGGGCGCCTCGCGTGTCGTGCAACTCGTGAACGAAATTGGCCTGCGCCACGCGCCGCTGGCCTGCGCGACGGTCGGCATGATGCAGGTGCATCCGAATTCGCGCAACGTCATTCCGGGCCGCGTGTTCTTTACCATCGATTTCCGCCATCCCCAGGACGACGTGCTCGCGCAGATGGACGCCGAGCTGCGCGAAGGAATCGAAAGGATTGCAGAACAAGGAAAGCTCGAAACGCAGCTCGAGCAGATTTTCTATTACGCGCCGGTGCCGTTCGACAAGGCCTGCGTGAACTCCGTGCGCGCAGCGGCGGAGCGCTTTGGCTACTCGAACCGCGAGATCGTTTCGGGCGCGGGCCACGACGCGTGCTATCTCGCGACGGTCGCGCCGACTTCGATGGTGTTCGTGCCATGCATCGACGGCATCAGTCACAACGAGGTCGAGGACGCGACGATCGAATGGATCGAGGCGGGCGCGAACGTGCTGTTGCACGCCATGCTCGAACGCGCGAGCGAACCCGGCTGACGCCGTTGACGCCAAAGCAAGCGGCCTGAGAGCCGCGCTCTTTCACGCTTTCCCCACGTACCGGCTGCGCGAGCCATGCACAGCCGGCGGACCCGTGTTTTGCCTCGCAAGGAGCATCCGGATGTCCCAGTCCAACTCGAATGCCGCCGACGGCATCGCGCCTCGCCGCCTCACGGCCGAGCAACTCGGCTGCAACTTTGCCGATGTCGCGCCGCCACTGTCCCCCAATGCGGCCGTCATTGCCGCCGACCGCTGCCACTATTGTTACGACGCGCCGTGTGTGGCGGCTTGCCCGACTGGCATCGACATTCCGGGCTTTATCCGCAGGATCGGCAACGGCAATCTCAAGGGCGCGGCGCGCGACATATTGAGCGCGAATCCTCTAGGCGGCACGTGTGCGCGCGTGTGCCCGACTGAAATTCTCTGCGAAGGCGCGTGCGTCCGGAATCATCAGGATGGCGAACCGGTTAGGATCGGCGCTCTTCAGCGCCATGCCACCGACTTTCAGATGGCGCGCGAAGCCGCTGGTGCGCCGCCGCTCTTCAAACGCGCGAGTGAGACGGGACGGCGCGTTGCCGTGGTCGGGGCCGGACCGGCGGGGCTCGCCTGCGCGCATACGCTTGCGCTCGCGGGGCATCGCGTGAGCGTGTTCGACGCGGGCGAGAAGCCGGGCGGCCTCAACGAATACGGCATCGCGGCGTACAAGGTCGTCGACGATTTCGCGCAGCGCGAGGTGCAATGGCTGCTTTCCATCGGTGGGATCGAAATACGTCGGGGCCAGCGGCTTGGCCGCGACATCACGCTTACGGAATTGCGAGCCGCGTACGACGCCGTGTTCATCGGCGTGGGACTCGGCGGTACGCAAGCGCTTGCCATTGAAGGCGAAGCGCTCGACGGCGTGCGCGATGCCGTGGACTTTATCGCTCGCCTGCGCGAAGCCGACGATCTTTCCACGCTTGCGGTGGGCCGCAAGGTGGTGGTGATCGGCGGCGGTAATACTGCCATCGACGCCGCTGTGCAAAGCCACAAGCTGGGCGCGGAGCAGGTGATGCTTGCGTATCGCCGCGGCGCGGCGCAGATGAGCGCCACCTGGGCCGAGCAGGAATTCGCACGCGCACAGGGTGTGGTGCTGGTCGAATGGATGAAGCCGCTGCGCATCACTGGCGACACCCGCGTGCAGGCTGTGGAGTTCGAGCGCACGGCGCTCGATGCGGGCGGCGCGTTGCGCGGCACCGGCGAGATCGTGCGTGTGGAAGCCGACATGGTCCTGAAAGCCATTGGCCAAAAGCTCTTGCCCGAAGGCCTGGTTGGCCTCGACGCCCTGCAACTTACTGCAGGCGGCGCGCGTATTGCCGTGGATGCAGACGGTGCGACCTCCATCGAAGGCGTCTTCGCGGGCGGCGACTGTGCGGGCCATGGCGCAACCGATCTCACCGTGCAGGCCGTGCAGGACGGCAAGCTCGCCGCGCGTGCAATCGACCGCTACCTCGCGAATCAGTCCGCCAGAGCCGCTTGAACTGCGCAGTTCGATCCAGCCGAACGACACACCGAATCCAGACAATACGAAGGAGTCGCATCATGGCCGACCTGCGCTGCACGATTGCCGGCATTGAATCGCCGAACCCATTCTGGCTCGCCTCCGCGCCGCCGACCGACAAGGCCTATAACGTCAACCGCGCCTTCGAGGCGGGTTGGGGCGGCGTGGTCTGGAAGACACTCGGGCTCGACCCGCACGTGGTGAACGTGAGCTCGCGCTATGGCGCCACCACGTGGCGCGGCCAGCGCATTGCGGGGTTGAACAACATCGAGCTCATTACCGACCGCCCGCTCGACGTGAACCTCAAGGAAATCGCGCAGGTGAAACGCGACTGGCCAGACCGGGCGCTCATCGTCTCGCTGATGGTGCCGTGCACCGAGCAGGACTGGAAGTGGATCTTGCCGCAGGTGGAAGATACCGGCGCCGATGCGGTGGAGCTCAATTTCGGCTGCCCGCATGGCATGAGCGAGCGCGGCATGGGCGCGGCCGTGGGGCAGGTGCCCGAATACATCGAAATGGTCACGCGCTGGGTGAAGGAGGGCACGCGCCTGCCTTGCCTCGTGAAACTCACGCCCAACGTGACCGACATACGCCACGGCGCGCGCGCGGCGATGAAGGGCGGCGCGGACGGCGTCTCGCTCATCAATACGATCAACTCGATCGTGGGTGTCGATCTCGACGTGATGGCGCCGCTGCCGACTGTGGATGGAAAAGGCACGCACGGCGGCTACTGCGGCCCCGCGGCGAAGCCCATTGCGCTGCACATGGTCGCGGAAATCGCGCGCGACCCGCAAACGCACGGCTTGCCCATCTCCGGCATCGGCGGCATTTCCGACTGGCGCGACGCCGCCGAATTCATCGTGCTGGGCGCGGGGAGCGTGCAGGTTTGCACCGCCGCGATGCACTACGGATTCCGAATCGTCAGCGATATGATCGACGGCCTCTCCAACTGGATGGACGACAAGGGCTACGCGGATCTCGACGCCATTCGCGGCCGCGCCGTGCCCAACGTCACCGACTGGCAGTACCTGAACCTGAACTACGACATCAAGGCGCGCATCGATCAGGACCGCTGCATCCAGTGCGGGCTCTGCCATATCGCCTGCGAGGACACCTCGCATCAGGCCATCACCGCCACGCGCGACGGCAAGCGTCACTTCGAGGTGGTCGACGCCAACTGCGTCGGGTGCAATTTATGCATGCACGTCTGCCCGGTCGACCAATGCATCACGATGGAGCGCGTCGACTCGGGCCGCTACGCGAACTGGACCACGCATCCCAACAACCCCGCGCGCGTGGCCGATCCGAAAGCCGCCTGACCCATCGAAACAGAACTGAACCGAACCAGACCAACGACAAGTCACGGAGAACTGCAACCATGAGTCAGCCATTGACAGGCGACGCCAGCGCGCGCCGCGCCGAAAGCGAGTTATACAACGACGATCTCGCGCCAACCGGCGCAGCGCAGCGCACGTGGCGCTGGTATCACTTCGGGGCGCTCTGGGTGGGCATGGTGATGAACATCGCCTCGTACATGCTCGCGGCCGGACTCACCGAGCAGGGCATGTCGCCATGGCAGTCCGTGCTCACGGTGCTGCTCGGCAATCTCATCGTGCTCGTGCCGATGCTGCTGATCGGCCACGCAGGCACGAAATACGGCATCCCCTACGCGGTGCTGGTGCGTTCCTCGTTCGGCACGCAAGGCGCGAAGCTGCCCGCCATGCTGCGCGCCATCGTGGCGTGCGGCTGGTACGGTATCCAGTCGTGGCTCGGTGGCAGTGCCATCTATACGCTCGCCAATATCCTCACGCACAACGCACTGGTGGGCGACGCGCTGCCGTTTCTCGGCATCTCGATCGGCCAGGGCGCGTGCTTCCTCGTGTTCTGGGTGCTGCAACTCTATTTCATCCTGCACGGCACCGACTCGATCCGCTGGCTCGAAAGCTGGTCCGCGCCCATCAAGGTCGTGATGTGCGTGGTGCTCGTGTGGTGGGCCTGCTCGAAGGCGGGCGGCGTGGGTTCGATGCTCTCGCAGCCTTCCCAGTTCGCCGCTGGCGGCAAGAAGGCAGGTCTCTTCTGGGCGACGTTCTGGCCGAGCCTCACGGCCATGGTGGGCTTCTGGGCCACGCTCGCGCTCAACATTCCCGACTTCACGCGCTTCGCGAAAACGCAAAAGGACCAGTTCGTGGGGCAGGCCATCGGTCTGCCCATTCCGATGGCGCTGCTTTCGGTGGTCTCGGTCGTCGTGACTTCGGCCACGGTGGTGATCTACGGCAAGGCGATCTGGGACCCCATCGATCTCACGAGCCGCATGGAAGGCGTGGGCGTGGGCATCGCGCTCGTCATCCTCACGCTCGACACGATGTGCTGCAATCTCGCCGCGAATCTCGTCGGCCCGGCCTACGATTTTTCGAGCCTCTGGCCCAAGGCCATCTCGTACAAGGCGGGTGGGCTCATTACCGCGGGTATTGCCATCGTGATGATGCCGTGGAAGATTCTCGCCACCACTCAGGGCTACATTTTCACCTGGCTCGTTGGCTATTCGGCGCTGCTCGGACCCGTGGCGGGCATTCTCATCGTCGATTACTTCCTCGTTCGCGGCACGCGCCTGAATACGGCTGAGCTATTCGAAGAGAACGGCGAATACGCCTACTCGAACGGCTGGAATATGGCGGCCGTCATCGCGCTGGTCCTGGGTGTGCTGCCCAATCTGCCGGGCTTTCTCAACACCGCATTTCCGAGTGTGTTTCCGTCCGTGCCCGACGCGTTCAAAAGCATTTACACCTATGCGTGGTTCGTGGGGCTCGCGATTGCGGCGCTCGTCTACGGCGTGATGATGAAGCTCGGCAAGAGCCGGCGACCGAGCGTGGCGAGCGCGTGAGTCGTGGCAGTGTGAATTCGTTCAACTGAAGGAGACTGGGCATCATGGCGATCCTGATTCGAGGCGGCACCGTCGTCAATGCGGACAAGAGCTGGCGGGCGGACGTGCTCTGCGAAAACGGCGTGATCCAGACCGTGGGCGAAAACCTCGACGCGCCCGCGGGCGCGACCGTAGTCGACGCAGGCGGCCAGTATGTGATGCCGGGCGGCATCGACCCGCATACGCACATGGAGCTGCCGTTCATGGGCACGACGGCGAGCGACGACTTCTACACGGGCACGGCGGCGGGCCTCGCGGGCGGCACGACGTCGATCATCGATTTCGTGATTCCCAACCCGAAGCAGCCGCTCATGGATGCGTTTCGCGAGTGGCGCGGCTGGGCCGAAAAAGCCGCCACCGACTATGGCTTCCACGTGGCGGTCACGTGGTGGGACGACAGCGTGCATCGCGACATGGGCCTGCTCGTGAACGAACACGGCGTGTCGAGCTTCAAGCACTTCATGGCGTACAAGAACGCCATCATGGCCGACGACGAGATCCTCGTGAACAGCTTTGCGCGTTCGCTCGAACTGGGCGCGCTGCCTACTGTGCATGCCGAGAATGGCGAACTCGTCTTCCAGTTGCAGCGGCAACTGCTTGCACGTGGCTTCACGGGGCCCGAGGCGCATCCGCTCTCAAGGCCGCCCGAAGTCGAAGGCGAGGCGGCGAACCGCGCAATTCGCATTGCGCAGGTGCTGGGCGTGCCCGTGTATATCGTGCATGTTTCAGCGAAAGACGCGCTCGAAGCCATCGCTCGCGCGCGCAGCGAAGGGCAACGCGTGTTCGGCGAGGTGCTCGCCGGGCATCTGGTGATCGACGAGTCCGTATATCGCGACCCGGACTGGACGCGTGCCGCTGCCCATGTGATGAGCCCGCCGTTCCGCACGAAAGAACATCGCGACGCGCTCTGGCGCGGGCTGCAAGGCGGGCTGCTGCACACCACGGCGACCGACCACTGCGTGTTCTGTGCTTCGCAGAAGGCAATGGGCCGCAACGATTTCACGAGGATTCCGAACGGATGCGGCGGCGTGGAGGATCGCATGGCCGTGCTGTGGGATCAGGGCGTGAACACGGGCCGGCTCACGCCGAACGAGTTCGTGCGGGTGACCTCCACGAACGCCGCGCAGATCTTCAATCTGTATCCGCGCAAGGGCACGGTGGCTGTCGGCGCCGATGCCGACCTCGTCGTGTGGGACCCGCAGGCCACGCGCACGATCTCGGTGAAGACCCATCATCAGAACGTCGACTTCAACGTCTTCGAAGGCATGACCGTGCGGGGCGTCCCCACGCATACGGTCTCACAAGGCGAACTCGTGTGGGCGAACGGCGATCTGCGGGCGCGGCGCGGTGCCGGGCGGTATCTGAAGCGGCCTGCGAATCCCGGCTATCTGCAGGCTTCGCGGCTTGCGAAGAGCTTGAAGGAGACGCAGCCGGTGCATCGGGAGGGGGATGCGACCAGCCAGGCGAGAGGGCTCGGTTAGTCTGATCGACGGCAGCGTGCCGTTTCAGGGGACCAGACTTCTCACGTAGTTGATCGGGGCGTGATCCGCGAGGTCCCGCACCATGACGTCACCGATGCGCCACGCGTATTGGAGCAGATAGTCCTCCCGGGCGGCGGCGCGGTCCGCTTGCACGAAAGCATCGTCGGCGTGCGGAGCGAGTTTGCCTTCGCGCGTGATGTAGTTCGACGCTCCCGCGTGAACGTATCCTCCAATGGGCGGTGGCAAGTCGGTGACGAGATCGCAGCAATCGACATAGCGCCTGATGCCGACCGGGCCAAGGGTGGCGACAAACGTCGCGTCGCCTACGCGTGGCGAACCGAATGTCACGAGGGCATTGGGCGTGCAAAGGCTGGCAAAGAGCGTCGCGATGGCCGCACCGAGGCTATGACCTGTCAAGATGAGCTGTTTTCTCGTCGGCGCGGTCTCGTTCAACCAGTTGCCGACTGCTTCGCGCAAGCCGCGGGCGGCGCCTGCAAATCCAGCATGAACCTGACAGGCGCTTTCCGTCCACTTTGTCATGCTGATCTCCAGGTCTGTTGCGATATCGGTGAGCGATTGCGGTTCCGTTCCCCGGAACGCGAGCACGGCGAGGCCATCGGAGCGCCTCACGGCGCCGAAGCCATGCGTGTCGTCGTCGGCATTGTTGAAGGGAACAGCGCTTTCGAAACCCACGAGGGCGAGCGCTTGTTCGAGCCGCTGAAGTTCAGCGCCGCCTTGTTCGTAGCGTATATAGGCAAGCCGCGCGAACTCCGCGCACAGCCCGTCGATTTCGTATTTGCTACCGGCAGTGAACACTGTAGGCCTGAGCTGCGGTGAGTTGAGCGCGTCGCGTGATGCGTCGTAGGGGATAGAACACATGTGCATCTCCGTGTGCAACCGCTAATCAAAAGCGCTGATTCTGTATCGCTTGTTGTTAATTGTTTTATACACAATGGAAAACGGAAATTTACTCAGAATGAGGCCTATCAGAAATTCGTTGTTGCAGTAGATCTCCTCTGGCCCAACGGCCTGGATGGTATCCAATAGCAAGTGCTGATCACCCTTGAATTCCACATGGCAATCCACCTTCCATTCCGGTTTCAGATTCAACGGGCAGGCGGAGTCGTCGATTGCCAAAGTCTTCTTATACCGCTGCTCTTCCAGCAGTGCCGCTTCCGCCTTCACGAAATCATCGAGGCACTGGCGGCTGGTGACATACCGTTCCCATGGCAATACTGCGCGCACCGAAGAGCAGTCTTTGTAGTGGTCCGCCTCCGTTCGACTATCGGCGTGGTGCACCAGCGTCAGCACTTTGATCAAAGACTTGTCTCCAACAAAGGAGAGCAAATACTCGTAGCAATTGGCCAGCGTATATCCCACGCCGGCAACATCGTCCACCAGCAGGATTCTCTTGCCTTCCTTGACGCAGGCATCGACAAGATCAAACACTTTCTTGTTGTTGATTTCAGCTTTCGCTTCCCCACGATCGTAGTGTACGAAGTCGACGGGCAGGCCCAACATCTGCGAAAGCATCAGGGCCGGGATGGCGCCTCCGCGCAAGATGCCGAGTATCAAACCGATGTTTTCCCGAACCAGTTGCTCTCTTTTCGACAGGCAAAAGGTCTCTATGTCGTCGTAGCCATAAAAGTAGACGGGAAGTCGGGCAAATTCTGTGTTCACCTGATTTCGTTCCTTTCACCTACAGTGTTACGCCAGGCGCTTTACTGCGTGTGCGATCCGCTGACCTGCTTGAGCGTCGGATCGAGCAGCGCAGCCTTGACGTCGAGCGAAGACGTTTGCCCGAGATTCGCATAGTTCGTTTTGAGCCACACGTCCGCTACCTCGCGTCCACGATCGAACAGCGTTTTGAACAGCGACCAGGACGTGCTGCTCTTGGAGACGAAGCCGAACTGCGCGAGAAAGTCGTCGTCGCGAATCAGGTGAAACCGGACGGTCTTGAAGCGGCTTTGGCTAGCGGCTTCCTCGCCAACCGAGTCGAGCACGCGGTTGACGGCTTCGATCGCGTTGATCTCCAGCACCACGGAAGCATTGAAACCGATTTCGTTGAGCCGGTTCAGAATGCCGCGCGCATTTTTCGGCGGCATGTCGTGGCGCCTGAACGGATTCACGAGGATCAGGATCAGGTCCTGGGCATGGGCGATCAACGGCGCCAAAGGCGGATTGCCCAGATAGCCGCCGTCCCAGTACGGCACACCGTGGAGGTTCACGGTGCGGAATTCGCTTGGCAGGCATGCGGAAGCGCGCAGCACGTCGACGGAAATTTCGGGTTGCGTAAAGAGGGTGCGCTCGTTGGTTCGCACGTTCGTCGCGCAGATGAAAACCTGCGGGCTCCCGTTCTTCGCGTTGAGCGTGGAGAGATCCGTTTCCGTGAGCGAGGAGCGGATCACCGGGCCGAGCGGATCGCGATAGAAGGGATTGTTGTAAGGCGAAGCAACGAGTCCCACGATCTCCGAGAAGATGGCGCCAGGACTCCAGTCGATATTCCAGCCGCCAAACGGCCCCGGCTCGGAAAAGCCGAAGAGCGCATTGCCGACCCGCTCCCCGGCGCGCGACACCGCTTCCCAGAAAGTGCGCAGTTTCTCGCGCGCTTGCGTGACTCCCCCGCTGGCCAGGCCCGCCGCGCAGAGCGTCGCGTTGATTCCGCCCGCGCTCGCGCCGCTGATCGCCTCGACACTGAACGGCGTGCCTTGCGATGTCGATTCCAGCAATCGATCGAGCACGCCCCACGTGAAGGCGCCATGCGAGCCGCCGCCTTGCAGGGCAAGCGCGACTTTGGGGCCGGACTGCTGCACGCCGCTCGTGGATTCCGCTGTCGCCATGGCTCCTCTCTCGTCGTCATCGCGTTGCCGGCAATCGTACGCGCGAGGGGGAATGCGCGTGCTGCAAATGCCGCCTCAGGAACCGGCGAGGGCGGGCGGCGCGGCCTTGAGCGCGTGGGTTATCAGCGCGATCGCCGCACGCTCACCGGCCGGATCGGCCGGAATTCTTCCGTCGAGCGCAAGCGTCGCCAGACCGTGAACCAGCCCCCAGCAGGCGAGCACCCCCGCCTCGACGCAATGCGGCGCGAGCTCCGCCACGTTGCGTGCCATCAGCGTATAGGCGCCCCGGCAATCCTCATGGGGCAAGGCGAGTCCTGCCCCGTCCGCGAACATCAGCCGGAACAGTGCTGGATGCGCGCGGGCGAAGCCAACGTAGGCCACGCCCTGCGCCTCGAGCGCTTCGCGCGCGTCGTGGGCCTCGTTGGCGCGCGCGGCGCCTGCCTCGAGCATGGCAAAGCCCTTGAGCGCGACGGCGCCCATCAGCGCCGCCTTGTCCTCGAAATGGCGATAGGGCGCCATCGCCGAGACGCCTGCGGCCCGCGCCACGGCACGCAGGCTGACATCGCTTTCGCCCTGTTCGAGCAAGGCCAGCGCGCAATCGACCAGACGGTCGCGCAGGGACAAATTCGAATCGCTCATTTGTTGTTTACACTGTAATCAATCGGGATTATGCTTACAGCGTAAACAAACGGGAGCCGCCATGCAAGCCTCTGTTACCCGCAGGTCCGTCGACCTCAGCACGTACCCGAATCTCGTTGTCATCATCCTGGGCTTTCGCGTGCGCCGGATGCGGGGGATCGCGACGTTGTTCGGCATCGGCAAAGGCTTGCGGCAAATCGATTTGAATCCGCCAGACGGATTGCTCTCCAGCGAGCAGTTCCTGTTCGCCCTCAACCATGTCGGTATCCGCCAGTATTGGCGCGACCTCGAAAGCCTCGAAGCGTTTACCCGCAGCGCGCCGCATTCGCGCTGGTGGGGCGAGTTTCTGCGCGACAGCGGCGGCGCGGGCTTCTGGCATGAAAGCTATAGCCGTCAGGGGATGGAGGCGGTTTATATCGACATGCCCGGCCCCGTGGGCTTCGATCGCTTTGCGCCGGCACGCCAGCCGACCGGCCCTTTTATGAGCGCGCGAAAGCGCATGGCGGCGGACTAGATCAGGGCGCCATTCACTGCGTCGTCTCATGTACCGCGACGGGCCTGCCGCAAGCGCCTTCATGTGCGCCCTGGTTATCGAACACCTCGATATCCTCGTGCAGAATGCGCCGGATTTCAAAAATCGCCTCGGGGGTTTCCTGAACGCTGTGCCCCGAAACGATCACTTTTTCGGAGAGAGCGCCGTCGAGATGCGCGCTGCGATAGGGGACGACCCCGTCATCGGAATCTTCGAGCGGGCCCGTCTCGCGGCGTCGCGCAATGATCGAGTGAAAGCACACATCGGGGCTGATCGGCAGGCGTGAAATCGACTGGATGATCGGATCGGTCTCGCGCAACTGCTCGATGCTGTTGGGAACCATGATGGTCTTTCCCGCGCGCTGGGTGCTATCCGCATTAGTGGCGCTCTGCAGCATCTCGTCGATCTCCTTCAGCAGCGCAATCGGCAAGCGCACGAGGTTTGCAACCCAGCGAGACAGGCGATTGCTCGCGAACGGCGTGCCGCGGTGTGGCGTGGCGATGAAGATCGCGCGCTCGACCTGCGGCATCGGCGTAAAGCGCAGCAGGCGATTGAGTCGCTCATCCTCGCGGATGATGTCGACCCCTTCGGGCAGGTACTTGTTCTGGACGGTTACCCACAGAACGTCGTCGGAGGAAGAGACGAGCAACCGCGCGAGGACGCCGCCCATGCTGTGCCCGATCAGCACCATGCCGTTCGAAGCCGGCAGCTTGCCTGCGGGATCGAAATGCGCGAGCGTCAGTTGCACCGCCTGCCTTATCCTCGCAAGGTTCACGAGAATGGGCACGTTGGTCGGGTAATAGACCTGCCAGACCTGGAAATGCTGGCGCAGCATGTCGTCGCCCTGAATGTCGTTGGCGACGTTGACCCATGCCTCGGGGCTGCTGGCCAGGCCGTGCAGCATCAGAACGATGCGCCGGTCCGGATCGAACGGTTGCATCATGTAAATGCGCGGACGATCGATGCCCCTCGTGCGGCCGAGCAACGAACGCAAGGACTGCCTGGCAAAGCCGGAGCGAGCGAGCCAGATGCCGTAGCCCGCGCTGAAGTTGGCCGCGAGCGGCACGGTCTCGCCATTGATCTCTACGCTTTTTACGCGAAACGGATCGTAGGCGGAGAACACCACGTCGTGCGAAGCGAGCAGCTGCTCGAGCGTGCCATTGCCAAACAGCAGCAGTGCGGTGACGTTCGGTGAAGGCATTTCATTGAACGGACGCGAGCCGGGCGCGAACCAGAAGGTTGAGCCTGCGTTCGCATTCGCATCGTCTTCAGCCGTTGTCGCTGCGCTGTTGGTCGTGGCGCTATCCGGGTCGGGCTGGGCGGGCTGTGTGACCGCAACCAGATCCGCGCCGAGGCCGTCACGCCGATAGGTATTGTGGAGTCCCGCGAACGACAGGCCCGTGGCGGGAATGACTTCGCTGAGTTCGCGTACGCCCTCGGGCAGCCGGACCTCTCTCAGGTCGATATGAATGGTCCAGCCTGCGATGAATTGATTTGCCGGATCGCGATGGCCGTTGGTCGTTTCAGTGGTGCCGCGCAGAAACAGCGCGCCGGCAAGCTCCTGGACCGCATAGTTGTAGTAGTCGCGAACCTGCGTCTGGCGGTCCTCGAAGGCCCGTTCGCCAGCCGTGCGCTGGCCGAGGAACAGAAACGCGTACGCGTATCGCGCTGTCTTGAGCCACGAATCGAATTGAGTGTCGGTCCAGGGGGTGCCGGCAGGCGGCGTCTGCTCGAGCGCCATCTGCAGCGATAACTCGGCGAGGCAGGCGAGGCGCTGTCCGGTACTGAGTCCGCCGACGGTTGCGATCGTATCGATACACGCTTGCGGCGCGCTCTGGCACGAACTTTCGTCGAGGGCCGCGACCCGCAACGTGGCCTGTGTCGCCGCGCTCAGCTGGCCGGTCGAGAGAATGTCTCCGCGACGCATGGCAAAGTACTGCTGCGGGCCGAGCGAGTTCACGCGCACCATCGCGCAGCCGCAGAGCAGCGCGGCAGCGAGGAGGGCCGACAGATTGGCCAACACATGGGCTAACGGCGGGCAACGCGGCATGCGGGATGGATAATTGCGCGTCATGAAGGATCCAGGCCGTTCGCGCGGTCCCGCACGTGCGTGTGGCGAAATGAGGGACGGCGCAGCGCGGTGGCCGGCAGACCGATGTATACCAGCCTGATATGGATCGCGTCCGCACGGTGATCCACGGCCGACGCCCATGCGCTCGCCCGGGTTGACTCGCGCCGCCGGCATCAACAGACTCTAGTCATCACCGATCCTGACGGGAGCGAACTTGGCCAACCCGGATCTTGTTGCAAGCGAGCCGCAGGGCGCGCACGTCGTCGCCGCGCAGGCGAGCCCGTGCGACGCGCTCGTGATCTGCGCGCAGCCCACCTCAGTCGACCGTCCGTGCCGGCGCAAGCGTCTCGCGCTCGCGGCGACGATCCTGGGGTCGAGCATGGCGTTCATCGACGGCTCGGTCGTCAACGTCGCACTGCCGTCCATTCAGAGCGAACTCGGTGCGAGCGTCGCGGCGATCCAATGGGTCGTCAACGCGTATCTGCTGTTTCTCGGCTCCCTCGTGCTGGTCGGCGGGTCGATGGGGGACAAGCTTGGCCGCCGCACGGTGTTCATCGCGGGCATCGCGCTGTTTACGCTGGCGTCGGCGGCCTGTGGCCTCGCGCCGAATGCGGCTGCGCTGATCGCCGCACGCGCGGTTCAGGGCATCGGCGCGGCGCTGCTCGTACCCGGCAGCCTCGCGATCATCGGCGCGGTGTTCGACGGCGAAGCGCGTGGCCGGGCGATCGGCACCTGGGCGGGCGTCGGCGCGATCACGTCGGCGGTGGGGCCCGTGGCGGGCGGCTGGCTCGTCGATGCATTTTCCTGGCGCGCGATCTTCTTCCTGAATGTCCCGCTCGCCGCGCTCACGATCGCGCTCGCCATGTCATCGGTGCCCAACAGCCAAAGGCTCGATGCGCCCGGGCAACTCGACTGGCCGGGCGCGCTGGCCGCGGCGGCAGGCCTCGCCAGTCTGACTTTCGGGCTGACCCAGGCGTCGGCGCGAGGCTTCCAGCATCCTTTCGTGCTGGTTGCAATCGGCGCCGGTGTGCTCGTGCTCGCCGCGTTCGTGATGATCGAAGCGCGCAGCGCCAATCCCATGATGCCGCTCGATGTGTTCCGTTCGCGCGACTTCACGGGCGCGAATCTCGTCACACTGCTGGTTTACTTCGGGCTCGGCGGCGCGTTCTTCTTCCTGCCGTTCACGTTGATCCGCGCGCATGGTTTTACCGCGACCGAAGCCGGCGCGGCGCTGTTGCCGGTGCCCGTCATCATCGGTTTGCTGTCGCGCTTCACCGGTGGACTGACGAGCCGCTTTGGCTCGCGCGCGCTGTTGACCGTTGGCCCGGGCGTCGCCGGGCTAGGGTTCACGCTATTGGCGCTGCCGCTCGTGCACGGCAGCTACTGGAGCGGATTCTTCCCTGCGCTCGCGGTGCTCGGCCTCGGCATGACGATCACCGTCGCGCCGCTCACCACGACCGTGATGGGCGCGGTGTCGAGCGAGCGCACCGGCGTCGCCTCCGGCATCAACAACGCCGTTGCGCGCGTGGCGAGCCTGCTGGCGGTAGCGGTGCTCGGCATCGTGTTCGTGTGGTCGCATCACGCCGCGCTAGCCGCGCGCCTCGACGCATCGCACGTGACGGTGGACGCACGCCAGATCGGACAACTGCTCGAGCCGGACGGACAAGATAGGCCCGCATCGGACGGCGCCGGCACGCCGCACGCAACGTTGGTGGCGCGTGCGCAAGCGGAGGCCATGCTAGACGCGCTGCGTGCCGTCGCCGTTGTGTCCGCCGCGTGCGCGTTCGCTGGAGCGGCTATTGCGGCGGCAGCCATACAGCCGCGGAAATGAATTGCGAACGTTTGCAATCGAGCTAATGCGTGGAGATGACGCTTCAGCCCTCTTTCCGGCACGAAATCGGACGTCGTCGAATACGAGGTGCCGATGATCGCGATACTCGGCAGACCGGCATCGCGGGAACTGGACGAACGGGATTTGCAGGCGCCGCTCGAAGCGGAAGACGACGTGGTCGTGCCGAAAGCCCATCCGTTCGGCACGATGGCTTCGCGTTGAGGCTTTCGGTCCGGGTAATCAATCCTGCGGGTGCCTGCGATCAGGCCTTCAGCAGTTCGGACGCGAAGGTATTCGCATGCGCTACGGCCTCGTGCGCATTCGGGAACACGCCGAGCTGCTCCCAGCGTTCCTCGACCGCGTAGGTGCCTTTTATCGCGAGCGCCCTCTGCACGCGCAATTGCGCTGCGTACCCGCCGTCCTCGAGGGGGCGAGCCGTCGCGATGATCCTGTGCGGGGGGCCGGATCGTTCCGGTTGAACCAACTGGGCAGGACCGCCGGGTATGCCGACATCCTTCAACTCGTTCCGGGCGTTGCAGTCCGGGCAGTAGAAGCACCACCCGTCGTCCTCGTGACTGGCTCTGACCTGACCGCGAGCCAGCACGGCACGGCATTCAACGTTTTCGCAGATGAACGGCATCGCAGTCTCCGAAGTTGTTTGAAGGGAGCCTAGCACGTCCTCCGTCGGTCAACCATTGGCGATGTTGCCGGCCCGGCGTCAAGGAAAACCATCAAGCACGGGCCCGACGCCGGGTCGGCTCTTGTGCTGCGTCTACGCGACCCTGCGAGTCAGATCTACCTGTCCCGAGGCGCCCGCGCTCAGCTCGGCGCGATCCGATTCGGGCACTTCGCCCGCGCGCCGGTGGATATCGTGCGTGACGAAGCCTTGCTCCCGGCTCGGGATCGCGAACCAGTCGGGATGCGCAAACGACGCGCGAATGTCTTCGACGCCACTCGACCAGTGCTCTTGCATGGTGTCGGCACTGAATTCGTAGTCCTTGTAATGCCCTTCGTAAGGCTTGTTCTTGTAGATCAGATGGACCACGTTGATCGACGACCCATCGGCCACCTGCTCGGCGAGCCGAAAGAGGGGATCGTTGCGCCGCGCCTCGGCGGGTACGTGCTCGAGGAGTTCCTTGATAAAGCGCGCGTGCTTTTGCCGATCGGCAAGCATGTTGGTGATGGCGCGCGTGCGGCTCGAATATTGAATGTCCTTGGCGCGTTCGGCCACGTCCAGGAAATCGGCGGGTACGTTGCCGCTCGCGCTCCATAGATCGACCTGGAATACGAGCGTGTCCTTGTGGTCGGCGTCACGCAGCACCTCCGTGAGCGGTGTGTTCGACACGAGGCCGCCGTCCCAGTAATACTCGCCGTCGATTTCCACGGCCGGAAAACCCGGCGGCAGCGCGCCCGATGCCATGAAGTGCTCCGGCTCGAGCCGCATTTTGGCGTTGTCGAAATAGACGAGATTACCGCTGCGCACGTTCACCGCGCCCACGGACACGCGGATCGGGCCGTCGTTGATACGGTCGAAATCGGCGAAGCGTTGCAGCGTCGACTTCAGTGCGGCCGTGTCGTAGTAGCTCACCGCATTCGGCGTCGCCTTCTGCCAGCCCGCGACGGGCAGCGGGCGGCGCGGCGCGAAAAAGCCGGGCTGGCCTTCAGTGAGTGCGCGACCCGCGGCCCACATGCTGGCCCAGCGGCGCGAAAAATCCTGCTGGCTGAACATCGGCATGGCGAGCGCGCCGAGGTTGCCGAACCAGTCGAGCGGATGGCAGATCGACTCCCAGAACCCACGCAGCGCTTCGACGCGCCGCGCGGGTTCGTTGCCCGCAATAATCGCCGTGTTGAGCGCGCCGATCGACACGCCCGCAATGCGATGCGGTTCGACGCCGGCCTGCGCGAGCCCTTCGAACACGCCGGCCTGATAGGACCCGAGCGCGCCGCCGCCCTGCAAAACAAGGGCGATTTCGTCGTAGCGCGGCAGCTCAAACGGCTTGCGCTCCCTGCGGGCGGTTAGATTGCTGCTGCGCATACGTTCTCCCTTTTTTCGTTGGTTGTTCAGTGCATCGACCAGCCGTGCGTGACGAGCACCGACTGGCCCGTCAGCGCCTGCGACCCGAAGCCCGCGAGGAACGCAACCGTGTTGGCCACGTCGTCGAGCGAGGTGAACTCGCCGTCCACGGTGTCCTTGAGCATCACGTTCTTGACGACGTCCGCTTCCGAAATGCCGAGCGCCCTGGCCTGCTCGGGAATTTGCTTGTCGACGAGCGGCGTACGCACGAAACCCGGGCATACGACGTTGGCGCGCACGCCGCGCGGACCGCCTTCCTTCGCCACGACGCGGGCAAGGCCGAGCAAACCATGCTTCGCCGTGACATAGGCCGCCTTGAGCTTCGACGCCTCGTGCGAGTGCACCGAACCCATGTAGACGATCGAGCCGCCTTTGCCGCTGCCGTACATATGCTTGAGCGCGGCCTTGGTGGTGAGAAACGCGCCGTCGAGATGGATCGCGAGCATCTTCTTCCAGTCGGCAAACGGGAACTCGTCTACCGGGCTGATGATCTGGATGCCCGCGTTCGACACGAGCACGTCGATCCCGCCGAAGGCTTTCGCTGCTTCGTCGATCCCGGCATTCACGGCTTCTTCGTTGGTGACATCCATCGCCACGGCGAGGGCCTTGCCGCCCGCTGCCACGATGCTGTCCGCCACCTTGCCGGCGTTCGCGAGATTGAGGTCGGCGATCACGACCGCCGCACCCTGGCTCGCGAACGTGCGCGCGCAATGTTCGCCAATACCGCTTGCGGCGCCCGTGATGACTGCAACCTTGTCTTTCAACGACATATGTATTCCTTACTAAAAAGCGATAGATAAACAGATCAGGCGAGCTCGACTTCGGGTTCGCCCAAGGCGGCGTCCTGGCTCGACGTCGCGGCGAGATAGTCGAAGGCGACCTCGCCGATATCGAGCGTGAGATCCGCAATGACGTGGCGTGCACCCACCACGCGGCGCACCGGCAGATCGGCAACGGGAGCGAGCGCGTGCGGATGTAGTTCGATCGCGGCCGGGCCGCTCCATGCGCCGCGCACCGTCACGTCGCGCAGATAGAAGCGCACGAGTTCGCAGATGCGCGCCGTGCCGTCCACATGCGGAATGATCTTGAGGAGATAGTTGGGCGTGTCGGCGAGCTTGCGGCGCTCGTCTTCGCTGTTGAGCACGTGGTGCTTGTAGCCCATCGTGCCGGTCGCGATGCGCTGCGTGCCGTAATCGAGCGTGCCGAGCAGCGTGTCGTTGCCATCGACGGCGAGCACGGGGCGCGCGAGTTTCTTCGGGAAGCCCCAGATTTCACGACCGCCGGCAATCGGGCCTTCGTCGTCGAGATACATCGAATGCGTGTAATTCGCGAGGCGGCCTTGCGGGTCGCGTACGGAAATCACCTGGCCGCTTTCCGTGTAATCGCCAAATCCCGACGAGTCGGGCATGCGGATGAATTCGTAATGAACGAGATTGTTTTCCGGCTTCAGCGGCTCCGGCACGATGGCGCGCAGCGCATCGGGATCGGTCTCGTACGTGATGATGAAATATTCGCGGTTGACGAAGCGAAACGGCGGCCGCGGGTACGCGGGGTTGTGCATGGGCATCGCGAATGCATCGCGGCGGATTCTTGCCAGATCCATACTGTTCTCCAGGCTAGGCTGCGTGAAAACGTCGCGACAGATGTTAGATGGAAAACATGACACGATCGCATTGATGGCGATAAAACACCGTTTCAGTTTCGTTAAATAAAAAGGAAATTGAAAGTTTATTGGCCATCCCGGCGTCATTTCCGTGTGATTGGTTCGACTTCGCGTATGCCGATTTTTTCAGCCTAATCATGGTATTAGGTTCGTTGCGAAGGAAACATATGACGAATGCTGATCGAAACAGGAAATAGATTAGTGCGTGGATTGGGGGAGAAGGCCGGCCACTTCGCACCGTGAAGGAACGCCTCGGTCCGGCACCGAGTGTTTCGGAGAAATTCGGAAGGAATGCGAAGTATCTGGGCAGCCTGAAGTGATCCGCCACGATACCGGATCGTTGCGCGCCGAACACCATGTTATATGACATCTCTTGTGGTCCGCTGGCGTAAGATATCCTCGCTTCCAGCGGGGAAGCGGCAGGGCAGTCTGTGACCGACTAGAATGGATTGGCACGCCTAAGCACGAGACGTGCTTCCTGCTTCGTCAGCCAGCGAGCATACCGGCGAGATGCGATGAGCATATTCAGGTTTCAATCGGCGACCGAATCGGCATTCCTCAAACGCTCGCATGCGCCCAGCGCGGTTCGCGCATGGCTGGTCGATATGCTGTGCTGGCCCGGCCGGTTCGAGGATCCACAGGTCGAACGCGAATTTACGGAGGAGTATGGCCGGCGCTTCGCCGACTTTCGCCGTGCGGCGCTGGTGCTCGGAACGCTGATCTGGGTGTGCTTCGGCTTTTGGGAAATCAGCCTTGCGCAGACCAGTCCGGTGTTCCGGCCGTACTTCCCGGAGGTTTTCGCGTTCCGTTGCGCCGGTGCGATTGGCGCGACCATCGGCATCGTGCTGGCTTTCAGGCTCGAATTTCATCGAGACAAGGTTGCGCACTGGATCCTGCTTTCGGGCCTGGCGTTCATGTGCTTTTGCCTGTTGATGCAAACCGTCCTTGCTCCACGCCCATTCAATTTCACCCATTTTTTTGTCGGCTTCTATTTAATTCTCTTTTATCTGTTCGGCTTTCTGCGCCTGCGGGCCAAGGCGACGCTCATGCTGACCGCATGCGTGATCGCCGTGATCGTGATGGCGCAACTGGTCACTCAGGCGGTCGAGCCGGACAACTTCGCCGCGGGCATGTTCTATCTGTTGAACGTCGCCGTGCTCGGGCACAGCGTCAACGTGAATGCCGAGCGGCACGTGCGCGACCGGTATGTTGCCGTCCAGGCACTTGCGCAGAGCAACGCTGCGCTGCAGAGCGCCAACGCCGAACTCGCGCAAAAGCATCATGACCTCGAGCGCGCACGGCGCGACCAGCAGACCAAGTCGGAAGCCCTGATCGCCTTGCGCGAGCAGCAGCGCGAAGCGGCAGAGCAGGCGAGCCGGGCGAAGTCGCGCTTTCTGGCCGCGGCCGCGCACGACCTGCGCCAGCCCATGCATGCGCTGAACCTGTTTCTTGCGGCGGCAGACGAAGCGCTGGAAGCGCGCGACATCGAAGCATCGGGCAAGCTGATCGGCGAAGCGCGCAAGGCGTCGGTATTGACGGCGCGTCTTTTCAACGCGGTGCTCGACTTGTCGAAGCTCGAATCGGGGCACGTCAACCCGACCTATACGAGCGTCGACCTCAGCCGCGTGACCGAGGAGACGGTCGGGCAGCTCGCGTCGTTCGCGGCGACCCGCGGCGTCGTGCTGCGCTATGCCAAGGCGCTGCAAAAGCCCGCATGGGTACGCACCGACGCCGACTGGATTCCCCGCGTGCTGAGCAACCTCATTGCGAACGGCATCAAATATTCGGATCCCGCGAAAGCGGGGCGCTCCACGGTGCTCGTGGGTTTGGTTCGTATGCCTAATTATGTTCGCCTCGATGTGCTGGATAACGGCATCGGTATCGCGTCGGAGCATTGGGACGCGATTTTCCAGCCGTTCGTCCAGCTCGGCAATCCGGAGCGGGACCGCGAGAAAGGGCTCGGGCTCGGTTTGTCGATCGTGAATGCGGTGGTGTCCCTGCTCGAGGGACATCGTCTCGAACTCAAGTCGATCGAGGGTCACGGGTCGCGCTTCTCGGTGCGCATGCCGGTGGCGGATCCATTCGCGCATGAGGATGCGGCGATATCGCCCGCCGATGCGGCCTCGTCGCTGTCACCGTCGTCGCTTCGTGGTCTCTACGTGTTGCTGGTCGAGGACGACAGCCTCGTGCGCGCGTCGATGGAGGCGCTGTTCGCGCGATGGGGGGTGTTGTCCGATTCGGTGCGTTCCGTAGCCGAACTCGACGAACTGTTGCAGTCGATCGAGCGCGTCCCTGACCTGGTGATCAGCGACTACCGGTTGCCGGAGAATTCGACCGCACACGACGTCATCCGGCTCCTCGGCGAGCACGTTGCGCGGCCCGTGCCGTGTCTCGTGGTGACGGGGGAAGCCGTGGCAAGCACGCAGGGCGTGTTGCCGGAGCGCTGCGTGCTCAGCAAGCCATTGGCTCCCGACCTGCTGATTGCGCGCATGCTCGAATTGACGGAGGCATCGGCCCGGGCGACCTAGACCGCCGGGGCGTGCGCAACGGTGGGAATCTCGATGCCGCGGCGTGCCATTTCGACGATCAGGAACGTGCGCCGCGACACGTTGAACCGGCTCAGCAGATCGCTGATGTACTCCTTTGCGGTGTTCTCCGAGATATTCATCTTTCGCGCGATGGCCTTGTTCGACATGCCCTGCAGCAGAAAACCCAGGGTTTGCGCGAGACGCGGCGGCAGGTTCAGCGAATCGATCGGAATGGCCTTGCTCGGCCCCGGGGACTGCGGGGTATGGCCGCCCTTGCCGAGCACACTGTTGGGCAGATAGACCCGTCCGTTCAGGATGGTCTGCAGGGCTTCCCGGAACACCGCGCCGCCTTCCTCGCTGGCCTTCGAGATGAAGCCGCCGGCGCCATTCTTGATGCAGTCCAGCACGGTTTCGCGGTCGTCCTGCGCGGACAGCATGACCACATGCGCCGCGCGCTCGTTCTCCTGCAGCCAGCGCAGCAAATCAAGTCCGGTGTGATTGTCGCCGATCTGGTAGTCGAGAAAGACCAGGTCGTAAGCCTTGTTCTGCAGCCGTTCGACAGCAGCGTCGTACGAGCCGGCCTCGTCGATGTCGAGCGTCGGCTCCGAAGTCAGGATCAGGCTCTTCATCGCTATACGCGTCAAGCCCTCGTCTTCGACGAGCAGTACGTGCCGGAAATACAGGTTGTCCATCGAGCGCCTCTCTAGTCGTCCCCACTGTACCCGCAATCCTGCAGGTTGCGATCCCCCCAAAGCGGGGGACGCTCGTGGGGCCGCCTTCTGGAGGCGCTTTTCCCCCGCCATGGCCGGTTTTGCCAGAATCCCGGCACGCGCACGATGGAGTCGCTGCAGTTCGGACGATGAGGGACACCATCATGCATACGCCGCATCCCGACTTCAAAAGCCTGTTGAATATTTTCCGCTTTGCGTCGGACGACGAAACCCGCGTACGCCCTTGCAAGCCGGAGCCTGAACCGGCGACCCAGCCGGACGCGACGATCCTGGCCGAGCTGCTTCGGGCAAGGGCGCTCATGGTCCGCATCGAGTCGAGCGGTGTGACTTTTCCCGACCAGATCTACGACGTCTTCGTGCAGGCCCTGGCCGCCTATGACCAGAAGTGCTGGACGGAGCAGATCGACCGCAGTTTCTGCATCACGTTGAGCCTGCTGGAGTCGGTCGCACGCCACCGCCGTGGCGCCAAAGCGGCCCGCACCGTTTGCACCGATGCAACCCTGGTTAATCACGACAATCCGGGCCCGACGGTCATCGTCAGCGAGCGTCGGAACAGGCTCGACGATAATTGGTGAGCGATCGTCGACGAGGAGACGGTGCGATGCGAGACAACTCCATCCGGTATGACGGGCTCGATGAGCAGCGCCTGCAGTCCCTGCTTGCGCAGGAGTGCGATAGCCAGGCGGGAGGCAAGCGGGCAGGGCGCGAGAAAACGATTCAGATAAAGCCAGAGACAGAAAGGCGGCCGCAGAGTCCCTACACTGTCCACACGCTCGACACGGCGATTGCGCACCTCGAAAGCGCGATCAGCGCGGACAAGGCGATGGCGATATTCAGCGCGAGCTATTGGCACTCCCGCGTGCTCGAGCTCCGTTCCACACCGGGGATTCTGCACATTCAGGAGCGTCGGCTGCAGTGTTTGCTGGATCGGTTCGCGGCCAGAGCCGGGGGACGCGAAATAGACTGAGTCATGCCTGATTCGGGGGAGCAGAGGAGATCAAACAAGTTGGGTAGCGTGAGAGACCACCAAACAATCAGTGACAAAGGAGCTGTTAATTTGCACTAGCCGCAACGCGTGGCTGAAACCGGACCCGGCAACGCGCGGCGTTCCTAAAGCAGGCCCATTGCCGATGCCTTGAGTGTCGCCGCCGCGCGGGTGGAGCATTCGAACTTGCGAAACACGCTTTCGACATGCGTGCGCACTGTGCTCGGACTCAGCGCCAGTTCTCGCGCGGCTTCCTTGTTGCTCGCGCCGCGCGAGATGGCACGCAGCACGTCGATTTCGCGCGGCGTGAGAGGCGCGCGCTGCGCCGTGGGGCTCGCGGGGCGCCTGACCGCAACCGCACCTTCGGCCAGCAGCGCATCGACCGCTTCGCCGCTCAGGCGGCCGCTCATGACCTCGTCGCGCAGCTGTTGCGCGGCGGCGGCGTCGGAGAGCGCGGCTCGCCACGGACGCACCGAGCGCAACGCGACCCACGCGACCGACGCAGCCAGTACGCGCGCCTCCAGCGTCATGGCCTCGCCGCGTGCGCCGCGAAAATAACCCGAGCCGTCCAGCCGCTCATAGGCATACGATGCGAGTTCGGCCGCATCGCCGAGCGCGCCGGCTTGCCTGCCTGCGCGCGACGTCCAGTAAGGCACGAGGCGCACTTTCTCCCAGGCGCTTTCGGGCAAACGCGCGCTCAGATTCCAGATGCCGTTGGGCACCGCCGCCCGACCAATTCCGTGAATCAATCCTGCGCGATAGACGCGTTCGTGCGCGGCCTTGTCCGTCGTGAGACGTTCGCAACAGCGGGCGGCCGTCGCCGCGACCGCGCGCGAGAAGCCGGTCATCCAGGGCAGTTTGAGGTCGATGACGTCGGCGATCAGTTCCGCCGACGTTGCCTGCTGCATACGCGATGTCGTCAACGCGGCGTCGAGATCGGCGGCCGACGCACGCTCCAGTTCCGCGAGCCAAACGGGCGCACCGCGCTGCGCGGTCTCGACCAGCCGCAGTGGATAGCGCGTGTCGGCGCGTTGCGCAATGAGACCGAGCGCCTGCTCGACACCATACGTGCGACTGAAAATCTCCAGATCTCCGGCAAGCGCGACGACGAACACGGGCACCGGCACGGCGTCGCGTGCAAGATGCGCAGGCACACCGCTGCCATCCCACATTTCGAAGATATGACGCAACGCCGTTTCGGTTGCGAGGGGGAGACCCAGCATGCGCGCCACTTCGCCCGCCACTTCGCAGTGCGTCTGCGCGAGCGGCGTGAGCACCGCGGCGGCACCGCCACGCGATTCAAGTGGCGCGAACCAGTCTGTGCGGCCGTCGAGCATCGAGACGCGGCTTTGGATGTCGTCGCCGAAAACGTCGGCGAAGCCCGCCGCGTTTGCCGTGCATCCCGACCAACGCAACAGCGACGTCTCCCGCACGGTATCGATCGTCGACGCGTCGAGCCGGGCGGCTTGCGCGAGGCGAGCCGCGAGCCATGCGGTGCGCGGCGAATGATCGGTGGGCTGGCCCATGCTCAGATCGCCGATGAAGGCGAGGGCTTTCACGGCATCGAACACGCGCAGCGGGAAAAGGCCAGCTTTGTCGTCGGTCATCGGCATGGGAGGCAGAGCGCACGTCAGGCGTTCGATCACTATACGTCACAACGCCATTCGACCCCGCGAGGGTCGGTCATTCGACCGATGCCGCAGAAGTGAGGCGAGTGCGATCCTTTGCACCGTTGTCACGAACTGTTCAGGAGTTGCCATGGCTGATCGACACTCAGATATCACGCTCACTCGCGAAGAGAGCTGGCTCAGGCAGTATTACTTTGTGCGGACCGCGTTTTCCGCGGCCTGGGTCGCACTGGCTTTCTCACTCGCGCAGCATTCGCCGGCCAGAATCGCTGCACTGCTCGTCGTCTATCCGGCATGGGATGCCCTGGCCAACTACCTCGACATGTCGCGCAGCGGCGGGGCGGATGAAAACCGTACGCAAGTCGTCAACGTCGGCATCAGTATCTTGACGACGGTCGCCGTGATCGTGGCGTTGAAGCTGGGCGCGCATGGCGTGCTGGGCGTGTTTGGCGTGTGGGCCATCCTGTCCGGGCTGCTTCAGCTCGGCACCGCCGTGCGTCGCTGGAAGCGCTTCGGTGCGCAATGGGCGATGATACTTAGCGGTGCTCAATCGGCTTTGGCCGGGGTGCTTTTCATCGTGCAGGGCGGTGCGCCGATGGCCTCTGCGATCGAGAAGGTGGCGGGCTATGCAGCGGTCGGCGCCGTCTACTTTCTGCTCTCTGCCCTGTGGCTTTCGGCTGGCCAGCTGCGAAGCAAGATGGCCAGAACGTCTTGATGCACCGGCGCAGGTGGCGTGTCGCCTGACTAGATCATCGGCGCGTTCTCCTGCAGGCAGGCCCACAATCGCTGTGCAACCGGGCCATGCGAGGCGTCGCGGCGCCTCGCTGCAACCAGCGTTTCCGTATGTCCCGGGAGCGACCGGCTCGCAAGGGATTTCAAGGCGCCACTACGCAGCTCCGCTTCGATCAGGAAGTCCGGCAGATGCCCCCACGCGAGGGCCTGCATGATGACGTCCTTTTTCATGCCCTGGTCGGGCACCGTGATCTGCCTCGCACCCTCGACGACCAGAAAGTTCGAGTCGCCGGGCTGCTGGGCGGAATCGCGCATCACGGATTGCGCGTAGTCGCGCAAGTGCTTCGCACGCAGCGTCCCGGTTTGATGCGCCGGTAGCAGGCCAGGCGCCGCCACCGGAACCAGGCGCACTTTGCCGAGCACGAGCCACTCCAGTGACAGGTCGGTCGTATCGACTCGATGCAGGATCAGATCGGCTTGGCCGGCCTTTAGCCGCTCTACGGGCCCGCCAACCGATTCGAAATGCAGATTCAGCCGCGTGCGCGGACACGTGACGAAAAAGCGCGCGAGCAGATTCAGCGCAACCGGGCGCGGACACAGATCGCCAAGAACCACGTTCAGTTCGCTTTCTTCACCGCCGGCCAGTTGCGCTGCGTGCTGACGCAAGCCTTCCGCTTCGCTCAGGAGTGGCTGCATGCGCTCATAAAACGAACGGCCCATGGCGCTCAGTTTCACGCGATAGCCACTGCGGTCGAGCAAGGCGAGCCCCGTTTGGCTTTCGAGCCGAGCCACCGCAGCAAAGACGGCAGGATGGGATCGATGGAGTGCGCTCGCGGCAGCCTGGAAGCTCCCGGTCCGGATGACGGCGTCGAAGCATTGCACGTCGTGAAGCGTGAAATCTGCCATGTCGATTTATATGACAATTTTTGTCCAATCTTTGTAATTTTATTTGAATTCTGAGCGACCCATACTCGGCCTGCCAACTGGCGTTGCACAAGGTGTTCGGCGAACGGCGCCGCGCCCGACAGCGCCTTCTTTGCAGGAGATGTCATGGCGCGCTTTTCCTTCCTCACGACGACCGACGGCGCGCGTATCGCGTATCGGCTCGACGGTCGCGACGACAATCCCACAATCGTGCTGTCGAACTCGATCGGCACCACGCTGCGCATGTGGGACGGGCAGATCTCCGCATTGACGCAGCACTTTCGCGTGCTGCGCTACGATGCGCGCGGGCACGGCGCGTCGAGCGTTCCCGCGGGGCCGTATCCGCTCGCGCGTCTGGGGCAGGACGTCCTCGAACTGATGGACGCGCTCGACCTGGCGCGCGCGCATTTTCTTGGACTCTCGCTGGGCGGAATTGTCGGCCAATGGCTGGGCGTGCATGCGCCGGACCGGATCGACAGGCTGGTGCTGAGCAATACTGCGCCATGGCTCGGGCCGGCGGCCAGGTGGGATGCACCGATTGCGGCGGTCCTGCAGGCCGAAGACATGATCGACACCGCCGAAACCTTCCTGCGCAACTGGTTCCCGGCGCACATGCTCGAGGCAGCAGATCCGGTGGTCGACGCGTTCCGTGCGATGTTGACCACGACGAACCGGCATGGCCTCGCCGGTTCGTGGGGCGCCGTGCAGGAAGCGGATATGCGGGAGTCGCTTGCGGGCATCGCACGGCCGACACTGGTGATTGCGGGAGAGCACGATACGGTGACGGCAGCGAGTTATAGCGTGCAAATGGCGAAGACGATTGCGGGCGCGAGGCTGCTGATGCTCCCGGCGGTGCACCTCTCCAACATCGAGTTTCCCGAGAGATTCAACGACGAAGTCGTGCGATTTCTGCGCGCGCCGAGCTGACGCTGGACACGCATGAAGCAAGCAAGGCGGCTAGAGATCGAGCGTCACGCCGCCCGCCGCCGGATGCCCGACGCAGATCAGCGCGAACTCCGGCTCGGTGTCGAACTCCGGCGGTTCGTCGTATTCCACGCTGCCATCGAGCACGCGCGTGGCGCAGGTCCCGCACATGCCCGAGCGGCAACTTGACATCGCGTGGGCGCCGCAGCGCTCGGCGGTTTCGAGCAGCGAGCCGTGCTGCGGCTGCCATTGCACTGTTTGCCCTTTGCGGGCAAATGTCACCGGTCTGACTGTCGTTGCCTCGCTCGCAACGGGAGCGTGCTTGGGCACACGCTTCAGGCTGGACGGGCCGAACGCCTCGAAACGAATCCGCTCGTCCGCAATATTCAGCGCGCGCAGGCCGTCGTACAGATCGCGCATGAACGCTTCGGGGCCGCACAGATAGAAGTCGTAGTCGTCGAACGGCAGGAAGCGACGCAGCGCATCGATGTTCACGCGGCCCGCGAGCCGGTCGCCGTCGGGCGAGTCGTGCTGCGCGGCGCTGCAGTACAGATGCACCGAGACGTTCGGATGCGCGCGTTCGATCTTCCGCAGCACCGCTGCGAACGGCCTTTCGTGCTCGCCGCGCGTCCCGTGGAACACGTGGATGCGGCGTTGAGGCTCGAGCGTGAGTGCCGCGTCGAGCATCGCCAGCGTCGGCGTGATGCCAATGCCTGCCGCCGCCAGCACGATCGCGCGCGGGCTGCGTGCATCGAGCGTGAACGAGCCGCGCGGCGCCAGGGTCTCGATCAGCGAGCCCATGCGTGCGTGCTCATGCAGCCAGCGCGACACCGCGCCTTCGCGTTTCACGCTGATCCGGTAGCGCGCCGGACGTGCGGCGTCGTGCGCAGCGGAGAGCGTATAGGTGCGCATGAGCGGCTTGTCCGCTCCGGGCATGACGACGCGCAGCGGAAGGTACTGCCCAGCTTCGAACGGCGCGAGTGGCTCGCCGTCGATTGCTTCGAAGTGGAACGAGCGGATCGTCTGGGATTCGTCGCGCACCTCGGCCACGCGCAGCGTGCGCCACGTGCGCGCGTCGGTTTTCTTCGGAGCAGCCGCTGGCGAGGATTCCGTTGCAGCCTGCGCGAACTGCGGCGCATAGTCGACCGCCGACCATCGCAACGGCAAGGCTTCCCGCACGCGGCGCACTTCTGCCACATGAAACCGCACCAGCCGCTGTGCCAGCGGCAATAGTGCGATCTCGGGGCCGTCCCAGATCACTTCGGCGCGCACGGCCAGATACAACAGATCGCCGCGCGCAAAGTCGACGAACAGAAGCCCCGCGCGCGGATCGCGCAGCAGGTTGCCGATCGTGTTGAAAAACTTGTTGCCGCTGAAGTCGGGCGCGGTCAGCGTGCTCGCGTCGTCGATCCGCACGAAGCCCGGCATGCCGCCGCGATGCGACACGTCGGCGCCGCCCGCCGCTCCCGCTGCATCATCGAGGTTGGCGGTGGCGATGAAAAATACGTCCGCGCGCGCGATCAGTGCACGGTCTTCTTCCGAGAGTGCCTGCGCATGTTCGACTGTGGCGCGCGCCGGCGTATCGCCGACGAAAGCCGGTTCCCGTCCATTGATGTACTTCGCGCAGTTGCCGAAACTCTGCTCGACGGCGAGCGTCACTACGCCGCCATCGACCGCTTCGATCACGCCATTCACGCGGTTGCGCCGCCGTGTGTGCGGCTGGATGCCGAGCCCGCCGATACGCGCGCCCGGCACCCAGCTCCCTTCGAGCGGATCGCCTGGCAGCGCGCCGCCGTCGATGCGCAGCGTGCGGCTGTCCGGCGTCGACACGAAGCCCGCCGTGTTCGCACGCAGCGTCGCCCACGGCTGACCGGCTGCATCGACGCCGCCGAACACCATGAACGGCAGCATCGCGAAGAACGCGCGATGCTGGTCCGGCATGTAATCGCGGATGCCGCGCGAGCCGTTTTCGAGTGCGACGTCGGCTACGCCCGCGCGCAATTGCGCCTCGCGCTCGCCGTCGTGAAACGGCCCCGCAGTGCGGTACGGATTCAGGTCGGGGAGAGCGGTCATGACGGCCTCGGGGTGACGGCGTGCGAGTTTCGTTCAGGCGGCGAGCAGGCCCGCTTTCGTCGATGGCATCGGCACGAAGCCCGGCAACGCGGCGACGCGCTCGAGCCATGCGCGCAGATGAGGATACGGCTCCAGCGACACGCCGCCTTCAGGTGCATGCGCAATGTAGGTATGCGCGGCAATATCGGCGATCGTCACGTGATCGCCCGCGGCGAACGGCTTGTGTGCGAGTTCGGCATCGAGCAACGGCAGCAGCGTCTGCGCGATTTGCTGGGCGTGCGCCAGATCGAGATCGCGCTTGAATACGTTGACGAGACGCGCGGCGCACGGGCCGAACGCGATCGGACCGGCTGCGAGCGACAACCAGCGTTGCACGGCTGCCGCGCCAGGCGGATCGTCCGGCAGCCACGACGGCTCGCCGTAGCGCTTCGCCAGATAGACGAGGATCGCGTTCGAATCGAACAACACCGTGTCGCCATCGACGATGGTCGGCACCTGGCCGAAGGGGTTCAGCTTCAAATACTCGGGCTGGCGGTGCTCGCCCGCGGCGAGATCCACCGGCACGATCTCGAACGGCAGATCCAGCATCGAAAGGAACAGCCGGACGCGGTGTCCGTGGCCGGAAAGCAAGGCCGTATACAGGCGAATCGGCGTGGCGGGACGGGCGGTTGGCATCTTGTTCTCCACAACGAAAGCGCTTCGGGATGAAGCGACAGGGAGTGTTCACATTAGACAATGGCTGCGCGCGCGAGAAGACTGCTAAGCTTGCATTCATTTTCTATCGAAAGTGGACAATCGCCGATGACGGATGTACGCGACGTGAATCTGAACCGGCTGGCGGTGTTCGTCGCCGTGGTCGAAGCGGGATCGCTTACGGCGGCGGCCGAGCGGCTCGGCATCGCCAAGACGATGGTCAGTGCGCATATGCAGCGCCTCGAACGCGAGATCGGCGCGAGCCTGATCACGCGCACCACGCGGCAGCTATCCGTGACCGATACAGGCCGTGCGTTTTACGACGCCAGTTGCCGCATCCTGCAGATGACGGAAGAGGCACTAGCGGCCGTCTCGGAGGAAGCCGCGCCCCCTCGCGGCACGCTGCGAGTGAGCGCGCCTGTCGACTACGGCGCGCAGATCGTCGCGCCCGCGCTCGTCGATCTGCGTGACGTGTATCCGGAACTCGACATCGAACTGGTTTGCGCCGATCACTATGTCGACCTGATCGGCGAGGGGATCGATCTGGCTGTGCGGCTGGGCAATCTGCCCGACTCGAACTACCGCTCGGTGAAGCTAGGAAGCTACGTGCGTTGGCTGGTCGCGAGCCCCGCGTTCGTTGAGCGCCACGGCATGCCGAAGTCGCTGAACGCATTGGCGTCTTTGCCACACATTGCGATGAGCGTGCTGCGGCATCCGTCGACGCTCGAGTTGACGCGCGATGCCGGGCGGCCCGCGGTGGGCCGCGTCAGCCACGACAAAGCCGTGCGCCGGGTGCGCTGCGCGAATGCTCTGAGCGTGAATACGGCGACGTCGGCGCGCGCGGCGGTCCTCGCGGGTGGCGGGTTTGCCGCGCTGACCGACTTCTCGACGCGCGCGGATCTTGCGTCCGGCGCGCTCGTGCGCTTGCTGCCCGAATGGTCTGGCGTACCTTTGAATGTGCAGGCCGTGTTTGCACCGACGAGCTATCCGTCGGGCAAGGTGCGGGCGGTCATCGAAGCACTGAAGGCGACGATCGCGAAGAGTGCCGCGTAGGCGTGCCAGGCCGCTCACGCCCGTGGCGTTGAACATGCGCCGCGCGATCAGCCCGGAGGCAGAAAACGATCCTCGACGAAGAACCGTCGGCGAGCCTCTTCATCCGATGGCGTCTCCGGGCCGAGCCCTGGCAGATCGGGCGCGCGATCGGGCTCCATGGCGAAACACGGCAGGATGCGGGCGCGGCGCTCGTCAGCGCTCGCGCCGCGTTCGTACAGCAGCTGGGTGAGCCAGTCCAGTACGCGGTGCAGAGCGCCGTAATACCGGTCGTGCTCGAAGGCATACGCATGCGCGGCGGCTTCCCAGTCGTCGTTTGCGAGCAGACGGTCGAGCAGCACCCTGACGTCGCGCAGCGTCAACGACAACCCGCATCCCCATGACGGGTCGCTGGCCGCCGCCGCGTCGCCGATCAGCACCACGCTGCCGTTGCAGGGATGCTCGACCCAGATGTCCGCGCCGGGATAAGCCGCGAGCGGGCCAACCACACTCGCGCGTTCGAACCAGTCGCGCGGCACGCCCGTGTCGACACAGGCGTCGAGGAACTCGCGGATATGCCCGCTGCCGCTGATGGGGTGCGCGCGCTGCCCGACCCATGAGACGAAGTACGTCCTGAACCGCTGATGCCCGATGGGAAAAACCAATGCGGCCTGTCCCAGCGCTGGGCACTGGAAGTGGTGTACCGAATCTTCCGGCGTGTCGAGCCCTTCGTAGAGCACACCCGCCACGATCAGCCGCCCGGGATCCTGGTTGAGCGTGAAGCCGGCGATTCTGCGCACCGTCGACCTGCGTCCGTCCGCGCCCACCACGAGCCGGGCTTTTACCCGATGTGTGCCGCCATCCGTGCGAATCTCGGCGACAGGCGGCTTGCCTGGCGCATCACCCTGATCGACGCGCACGACCTCGGCGCCGCGCAGCACGATGGCCCCCGATGACTCGGCCGCGTCGAGCAGCGTGCGCTGCATCGACGGATGATAAAAGTCCAGACACGGGGTGTGCCCGGGAGTGGTATCCGCGAGGTTGCGCGATTCGGCTGGCACCAGTCCGCTGTATCGCCTCCAGAACGGAACCACGTGCGCCCCGTCATCACGGAGCAGCCGATCGATGCCGAGCGCGCGGGCTTCGACGACACCCCAGGGCATCATGCCCTCGCCGCGCACGCGGTCCCTAAACGACGTCTCGCGTTCGACGATGAGCGTGCGCACGCCGGCGCCTGCGAGTGCACGGCCAAGCGTTGCGCCGCCAAGACCGCCGCCTGCGATCACGATGTCGTAGCTGCCCTGAGTCATTTGAAAACCTCCATGCCATGGCGGCGACGCGAACCCGGACGTCAGCAAACCGACGGCGCATGAGGCGCTTGAGCGTGCGTGCCGCGAGGCGTGCGGATAGCGCTATTATGCGACTCGCATACGCTGTGGAGGCAAGATTCGATGGTCGGGATGCGAAGCATCTGGACGACGAGGTCGAGCGTCGGGAGGCTGCCTCAATTCACGCCGGTGGCATAGCGGCGGCAATGTTCGAGATAGCCGGCTTCGTGGCTGCTCGCCAGTTGCACGATGCTTGTCCAGAGCCACAGGGGCGCATCGATCGTCTTCGAGCGAGCGCGCCGGAGTTCGGCGAGCCAGCTGCGCCGTGTCGGCGGGTCCATCTGGCGTGCGTGCGCGTTGCCGACCACCGCCGCGAGATAGAACGCGACCTTGCGCGCCTCGCTCTCTTCGAGCTCATCGATTTCGAGCTTGAGATCCTGCGGCAGCAATTCGCGAATCACCACGGCGCGATCGAGCAGGCGGGACGCCCGCATGCGCTCGCCGAGAAAGGGCGAGAGATGGCGCGCGCCTTCCACCACGCGCTCGGCGTTGTCGCGCGGCATCGATGCGTCTTCGTAACGCGGTGCAGCGGCTTTCACACCCTCCTTGATGTCCATGAGACACAGATCGTCGCCATCGATCATGCCGCCGTCGACATCGAGCAGGACTGCATAGCGAAGCCTGCCGAGCGAACTGCAGCCCTTGACCCAATACGCCGCGTCGATCACCTCGACCTTGCCGGCATCGTTGCGGCCGCGCAGGCCCGTGGGCAGACTCGCGATGGCATCGTCGCGAAAGAGCGTGTCGATTGCCCTGCGCTCGGCGCGCGTGAGCGGCCAGAAGCGCTTGCCAAGTGGAATGGAGGGTTCGAGATCCTCAATGCGCTCCTCGGCCAGATGCTGCCATGAGCGGCGTACGGCCGCTTTCATCGCCAGATGCACGGGCTCGGGGCGCCCGGACATCTGGACCTTCGCGCGCTTTGGCACGAACGCCGATTCGTAGCCCGCTGCGAGCGCCTCCATCATGTGCACGATGGTGAGACCGGAAAGCGAGGAGCCGCGTGCCGCGGTCGCCAGCGAGAGGCCAAGGCGGATGAGGTCGTGCGCGGGGTTGCCGATCACGGTCTGATCGAGATCGCGGATATGGACTTCGACCTTGCCTTCCTGATTCGCGACGGGGCCGAGGTTGCCGGTATGGCAATCGCCGCAAATCCAGATCGCCGGGCCGTGTGGCAGCGAGTCGCCGTTCGTCTCGACGATCCATTCGTAGAATCGGGCCGTATTGCCACGCACGTAGGCATGAGGCGAGCGCGCCATTTTCAGGCGGCGCTGTCCGGTCAGGATGGCCGCGCGCTCGCGGGGCTTGGGCAGCGCCTTTGACGGCCCGGCGCCTTTCGAAACTTTCGGCTTTGTCCCTTTCGGCAGTTTGTCGCGGCTCTTTTTGCTGGACATGTTCGTCATCCCCTTTTTGCAGGCGTTGATTTGCGTCGACGCCGAAATTAGCGTTTGTGGGGCGAGAGCAAGCAGTGTGCCGCCAGTGTCGTTACGGGCTGAAGATCGATGCGCGATCGCCGTCACGAACGCGGCGGGACACGAAACCAGGTGGCTGCCACGACCACCAGGAATCCTGCATAGGCCGTCGCGAACACCCAGCCGGGCAAGTCGTAGTACAGCAAGTCGCTGACCCAGTACTGGATGAAGCCCTGCGGTCCGGCGTGCCCGGTACGCAGCCAGTCCTCGAGCACCGTGAGCGGACACGGGAGGTCGAGGACCGCAAGAAGGGCGACGACACCGATCGCAAGCAGATGCGTGAGACGGAACACGCGGTTGCGTACCCAGGCGCGCCCGAGCCAGGCGCCCACCCAGATCGCGAGCAAGCCGCCGACGATGAAGAGTACGACCAGTGCATGTAGCACGAGAACGATATTGGCCAGCCAGTTCATGACGATGCTCGCAATTGCCCTCGCCCTGCGTTCTGGCTTCGATGATACGTCTTCAAAGATCGATGGGTCGGGGGAGGGCTCCCGCGTTTGGCGTCGTCGCGGTTGCCGTGAACGGCGAGTCGAAAGGCGCGTCTTCGATTTCAGGCATCACCAGGTCGTGGTCGCGCCTGGCCTGTTCGGTCCAGATCTGGCTATCGGGAAACCAGAATGCGTTGTTGCGGGGAGGCACGACGAGCCTCACCCGCAGCGACGGATTGAAGATCTTCGACCATCCCGAGAGATAGGAGGGCGTCTTGATCAAATGGCCGCAGTTTGCGAGTAGCAGGCTCGCGACGAGTGCTTCGCGGCCAATTGCGAGTCCGGAATGTCCGCTGAAGTGCACGGGCTTCTCGCCGCTCGCGAGCAGCGTCGCAGGCGCGACGTTGACGGGCACAGTGAAGCCCCACTTCCGGAAGAAGTCGAGGAACGCCTGCTCGTCGCTGGAGACGAAGATGTTCGTGAGCCGGTGATCGTCTGCAAGGGTTTTCTCGACCATGCGGCAAAACGCACTCCGGTCGATCGTATGGGCTTCGAACTTTTTATCTGTGCCACGAAAATGGACGCCCAGCGTCGAGGCGCCGATATCGAGCCGCTCGCTGATGCGCGCGACTTCCTGCCGGATCGATTCGCGTGGCCGATAGTTCGACAGGAATAGCGCACTCGCCCGTTCCAGCCGGAGGCCGGCTTCGTAACGGCGAAAGCCCAAATCGCCGAGATCGCGCACGATCGACGTTCGCAAACCAGCCCTCGCGGCATCCGGCAGGGCGGACGGTGCGAGGTCTTCGAAGTATTCGGCTAGCCAGTCGATTTTGCCTTGCGCGTCGCCATAGCTTCCACCGCGCGCCGAGATAACGGGCGTCAGACGCTTCTCGTCGCAATACAGGAGGATGCACAGGACGATCTGCATAACGGAAAAGAAGCCGGAATTTGCGCGAATCTCTATGACGAAGTGGCCGCGGTTGAGGCGTTGCTTCGCATGCAGGGACAGGCGGCCCGGCGTATTGAGCGCATTCTTGAAGTCTTCGCTGCGCCGCACCTGTCTTGCGAACTCGATAACGTTTCTGAACATGCCATGTCCCTTCGATCCAGCGAACGGGAATACCTTTCGGGCAGAGCGACACCGCTTCCTGTTCGCAGGCGAGCGGGCCGCTCAGGGTAGATTCCGTCGACGGAATCGCGATTAACTGCGTTAGCAACGATTGGGGGAGCAGACGTATATTTCCGACGATAGCTGGCTCGTCGCGCACGCTTGGGCTGGCTGGTTATTTGGCATCCTAAGCGGTTGAGGCATTTTAGGATGTCATGTTTACGCCTTGATTAACCTGAGGATTCAGTGGCATCCCCAATGCCAGTGATCGCTTGCGCGACTAGCCGAACGGCCTGAGCTGCGAATCCGGCACGTCGATGCGCAGGTTTTCCATCAGCACCGTTTCGATCGGCTCGCATGACTCGCCCTCGCTCACGACCTTGATGGGCAAACCATGGCTCGAGTCGAACCATAACTCATAGCGGAACACGCCGCTTACGAAGTGTCCGGGCAGGCACGTCACGATCACGTGCGCCGCCTCGTGCGTGCCGATCGCTTCGGTGCCGACGACCTGGGTGTCGCCATGCTCCTGCAGCGCACGGACATTGACTAGCAGTGCGCCGAGATCGGACTCGTCGACGCGATGACCCTGCGGGCTCTGAATCATGTGATTGTCGGGAGCCAGCGTGAGCTGCGGAAACGTGTCGATACCGAACGGCCAGAGCTTGACCTTGCCCGATTCCGGGTTGAAGGTGAGCGTCGCGCCGCCATGCGGCCGGATGAAGTCCATCCGAACGAAGCCGGGCTTTCGGTAGCCATAGAGGACCTCGACCGTTTCCGCTCGCGCCGATGTCGATTTCAACGTGACCTCGTAGTTTGCGAGCGCATCGAAGCGTGCCTGTGCGACGGCCACGAAATCCCGGTCTGTGAGCGTCATTGGCCCCTCCTATACTCGAAGGTGGAAGATGGGTCATTCTGGAGCACGGCTTCGCATCGCGCAACGCACACCCGGCCCTGGCGCAGACAAGGAGGAAACGAACAATGGCGGAATTCCGTCTGACGACCTCGTGGTGCATCGAGGCGCCGGTGCAGCCGGTATGGGACGCGATCCACGATTCGATGAACTGGCCGAGCTGGTGGAAGAACGTCGAAGCGGTGCGCGAGTTGCGGGCGGGCGAGACCGACGGGCTCGGGGCGGTGCATCGTTACACGTGGAAAGGCGTGCTGCCTTATCGCGTGATCATCGACGTTCGCGTCACGCGCGTCGCGCCGCTCCTCGCGCTCGAGGGAGAGGCCAGCGGCGCGCTGGAGGGCGTGGGGCGCTGGCATTTCGCGGCCGACGGCAGCCGCACGATGGTGCGCTACGATTGGCATGTCAGGACGGCCAGTGCGTGGATGAGCGCGCTCGCATTCGCGCCCCTCGTGCGGTTGATATTCCGCTGGAATCACGATTCGATCATGCGCGAAGGCGGCCTGGCGCTTGCGCGCCTGCTCGAGGCTCGTTTGATCGATTGCAGCGGCGAACCGCGATAAGTGCAACAATCGAATTCGTCAGTGCGCTTGCACACGCTTTCTGCGAGATTTCCGCGAGACGGAGGTGTTATGAACATTGCACACCGCTTACTTGCCGTGCATGGGAGGCAACATGACTGAGATCGAGAAGGAGCCCGTCGTCGCCGTGCTGAACAAGATCCTCGAATCCGAGCTGGCGGGCGTTGTGCGGTACACGCACTATTCGTTCCTGGTCTTCGGCTTCGGCCGCATTCCGATCGTCTCGTGGCTGCGGCAGCAGGCGGACGAGTCGCTCCTGCATGCGCAGCAGGCCGGCGAATGGATCACGACGCTCGGCGCGTATCCGTCGCTCGCCATCGGTCCGCTGCTCGATTCCCATACCTTCGATATCGGGGCCATCCTGCGCGAATCGCTCGAGGCCGAACAGATCGCGCTCGGTCTTTACCGCGAGCTGCTTTCGCTCGTGGCAGACCGCTCGGTTGCGCTCGAAGAGTACGCGCGCCAGATGATCCAGGTCGAGGAGCTGCACGCGGGCGAGGTCGACAAGATGCTGCGCCGGCCGGGCACGACCGCGACGTCGCCGCGGCAGGACATGGGGCCCGCCTGACAGGCGCTGCGTTAGGTTCGACATGATGCTGACGCTCGCCAACGTATCGAAGCACTATGACGGCACCACGCCGCGCAACGTGCTGCGCGGCGTGAATCTCGAATTGCGCTCGGGTGAATGCGTCGCCATCATGGGCGAATCGGGCGCCGGAAAATCGACGCTGCTCAATCTCGCGGCCGGTCTCGACCGGCCGGACGCGGGACAGATCGTCTTCGACGGACACGACCTCGGCGCACTCGACGACGACGCGGCCACCCTGCAGCGCCGACAGAAGATGGGCTTCGTGTTCCAGGCCTTCCATGTGCTGCCGAACCTCTCGGCGGCGCAGAACATCGCGCTGCCGCTGCTCCTGAACGGCATGCGGGCGAAAGACGTGCCGGTGCGCGTCTCGTCCGTGCTGCATGCAGTCGGGCTCGGCGGGCGCGAGCGCGCGCTGCCGCGTGAATTGTCGGGCGGCGAGTTGCAGCGGGTAGCGATCGCGCGCGCGCTCGTGCATCAGCCGCGTCTCGTGCTGGCCGACGAGCCCACCGGCAATCTCGATCACGACACGGCGATGCGCATCCTCGCGCTGCTGCGCGAACTGGCGCAAAAGAACGGCGCGGGCGTGCTGCTCGCGACGCATTCGGTCGCCGTGGCGGCTGCCGCCGACCGCGTGCTGCGGCTCACGCCCGCTGGGCTCGAGCCGTACTCGCCCGGCCCAGGCGGCGCGTAGGCGATGCGCTGGTTCGGTGCCGTGGGTTCATCGCGCGACGCTGCCGCATCGCGTTGCCGGGGCGATCGCACGCCTGCTGGCGGCGTCGGCGCGGCGCTCATCGCCGGGGAAATGCGCGCGCATCCGCTGCGCACGCTGATCGGCATTCTCGCGATTGCCGCGGGCGTCGCGATGGGCTACGCGGTGCAGCTGATCAATCGCGCGGCGCTCAACGAGCTGTCGGCCACTGTCAACTCGCTGATGGGCAATGCGGATATCGAGCTGCGCGGGCCGCGTGCCGGTTTCGATGAAGCGCTGTACCCGCGCATTGCCAGCTTGCCCGAGGTCGCCGCGGTCAGCCCGGTGGTGGAGGTCGATGCGCGCGTCGCGGGACGCGACGAGTCGCTGAAACTTCTCGGCGTCGATGTGTTTCGCGCAGGGTATGTCACGCCGAATCTCGTCGGACGCGTGGAACTGGCCGATCGTACGAATGGCACGCATGGCACGAACGGTACGAAGGCCAGCACGCTCGATCTGCTCGACCCGGACACCGTATTTCTTTCGCCAGCCGCGCTGAGCTGGCTCGCGCTCAAGCCTGGCGATTCGCTCACGGTGCAGGTCGGGCTCGCTTCGGTCGCCCTGCGCATCGCGGGTGTGTTGCCCGCCTCGGGCGATGCGGTGCGTGTCGGCGTGATGGACATCGGCGCCGCGCAATGGCGCCTGCAGCGGCTCGGCACACTCGAGCGCATCGACATCAAGCTCAAGCCGGGTGTCGATGCCGAAGTGTTCGCGCATTCGCTCGCGCCGCACTTGCCCGCGGGAGTCGCCGCCTTCACACCGGGCGACAACGCCCAGCGCACCTCGATGCTCTCGCGTGCGTATCGCGCGAATCTCAACGTGCTCGCGCTCGTTGCGCTGTTCACCGGGGCGTTCCTCGTCTTCACGATGCAGGCCCTGGCCGTACTGCGGCGTCGTGCGCAGTTTGCGCTGTTGCGCGCGATCGGCGTGACGCAGCGTGGCGTGCTGTGGCTCGTCGTCACCGAGGGCGCGATCCTCGGCGTGCTCGGCGCGGCGGTGGGGCTCGCCATCGGCTTCGCGCTCGCGGCGGCCGTGCTCCGCTATGCGGGCGGCGATCTGGGCGGCGGCTATTTCGAAGGCGTGCAGCCGCGCGTGCATTTCGATGCCATGCCGGCGGCAATATTCTTTGCGCTGGGGATGGCCGCGTCGGTGCTCGGCAGTCTCGCGCCGGCGCTCGAAGCCGCGAGGGCGCGACCCGCGCGGGCGCTGAAGGCGGGCGACGAGGAAGCGCCGGCCGCCCGGCTGCGTACGAAGCGCACGGTCACGGCGGCGCTGCTCGCGATCGCCGCCGGGCTCGTCACCGCGTTATTGCCGCCCGTGGCGGGCTTGCCGGTGTTCGGCTATCTGTCCATCGCGCTGTTGTTGCTGGGCGGCGTGCTGGCGATGCCGGCGCTCGCGCGCGCCGTGTTCGCCGTGCTGCCGCGCTCGAATCATGTCTTGCCGCAGCTCGTGCTGGCGCAGCTCGCCAATGCCCCCGGCCGCGCGACGATCGGGCTCGCGGGCATCGTCACGAGCTTCAGCCTGATGACGGCGATGGCGATCATGGTGTCGAGCTTTCGCGTCGCCGTCGACGACTGGCTGCAGTTGCTGCTGCCCGCGCCGCTCTATCTGCGCGCTTCGCCGGGCGGCGACAGCGCATTCCTTTCGCCGGGCGATCAGGCAGTCATCGCAGCGACACCCGGTATCGCGCGCGCCGAGTTTCTGCGCGCGACGCAAATCTCGCTCGATGCTCGCCTGCCGCCCGTGAGCCTGCTCGCGCGACCCATCGATGCGCGCAACCCCGCCGCGCGCCTGCCGCTGACGACTGCGCCTCGCGTACCGCAAGCGGGCGAGCCGCCGCCGGTGTGGATCAGCGAGGCGGCCGCCGATCTGTACGGGATGCACACAGGCCAACGCATCACGCTGCCGCTGGCGGGCCAGCGCTTGCCGTTTACGGTGGCCGGCATCTGGCGCGACTATGCACGCCAGTTCGGGGCCATCGTGATCGACGCGAGCGACTATCGACGGCTGACCCGCGACACGCGCGTAACCGATGCCGCCTTGTGGCTCGACGCGGGCGTGGCGCCGGCGCAAGCGATCGCACGCTTGCACGAGAGCGTGCATGGCGGGCAGCGTCTCGAGTTCGCGCAGCCCGGCGAGATCCGCGCGGCGAGCCTGCGGATCTTCGACCGCAGCTTCGCCGTGACGTATCTGCTGGAAGCGGTGGCGGTGATCATCGGCTTGTTCGGCGTCGGCGCGAGCTTCGGGTCGCAAGCGCTCGCCCGCACGCGCGAGTTCGGCATGCTGCGGCATATCGGCGTGACGCGTCGCCAGATCGGGCTCATGCTCGCGATGGAGGGTGCGCTCGTTGCGCTGCTCGGCGTGCTTGCCGGCTTGACGCTGGGCCTGAGTCTCGCGATGGTGCTCGTGCATGTCGTCAACCCGCAATCGTTTCACTGGACGATGAGTGTGCATATGCCATGGGGATTGCTGGCGGCGCTGGCCTCGGCGGTCGTCGTGGCCGCCGCGCTCACGGCGCTCCTGAGTTCGCGCGCCGCGATGTCGGTCGATGCGGTGCGCGCTGTGCGCGACGATTGGTGACGCGATGAGACGGCGCACGTTTCTCTTATCGTCGCTCGCCGCGCTGTCGCAAGGCGTTGCATGGGCGCGCATGCCGGATTTTCCGGCGGTGACGAGCGGACAGCCGCTCGTGTTCCCGCGCGACTATGGCGCGCATTCGAGCTACCGCACCGAATGGTGGTACGTGACCGGCTGGCTGCAACCGGACGCCGACGCGGCTGCCGATGCATCGCTGGGCTTCGAAGCGACATTCTTCCGCTCGCGCCCCGCGCTCGACGAAGCGAATCCGAGCCGCTTCGCGCCGAATCAGTTGCTGTTCGCCAACGTGGCGCTGAGCGATCCGCACGCGGGCAAGCTGCAGCACGACCAGCGGATTGCGCGCCGCGGCTTTGGTCTCGCGCAAGCGAGCGAGACGGACACGGCAGTCCGCATCGACGACTGGTCGATCGAGCGCAACACGGATGGCCGCTACCGCCTGAACGTCGCTACGCCCGACTTCACGTTCGCCTTGACTCTGGCGCCGACGCAGCCGGTGCTCGTCAACGGGCAGGGCGGGTACAGCCGCAAAGGCCCGCTGCCGGACGAGGCGAGCTACTACTACAGCGTGCCGTGGCTGCAAGTCGACGGCATGCTCAAGCGCGGTGGTCAATCGACTGGCCATGCCGGGCACGTGCGAGGGCAGGCGTGGCTCGATCACGAATGGTCGTCGGCGCCGCTCGCAGACGGCGCGGTCGGCTGGGACTGGATCGGCATCAACTTCGATGACGGCGGCGCACTCATGGCTTTGCAGATTCGCGACAAGGCAGGCCACAAGTTCTGGGCTGGCGGCACGCTGCGCGCCGCCGATGGCAGCACGCATACGCTATCGCCCGATAGCATCCGCTTCACGCCGCTGCGCCAGTGGCGTTCGCCGCATACCGGTGCACAGTATCCGGTGGCGATGCGCGTCGATGCGCAGGACGTGCATCTGACGCTTGCGCCGCTCATGGACGATCAGGAGTTCGACAGCCGCGCGAGCACCGGCGCGGTGTATTGGGAGGGGGCGGTGACGGCGTTTCAGGCGGACGCGGCGAGCACCGATGCTGAGAAAACCGCGACGAAACCCGCAGGAAGACCGCTGGGACGCGGCTATCTCGAACTCACGGGCTATGTTCAGCGGCTCGAGCTTTAGATCTGTCAACCCAGCTCGAACGACGTCACGCCGAAGACGCGATCGATCGCAATCGCGGGCGCGTTTTTCGTGTACATCCGCGCGGTTTCGAAGACGCTCGTCATACCGTGCCGTTCTGCCAGCGCGACGGCCGCAGGGTTCGTCTCCGGCACGTCGAGCACGATGACCTCGCCCGGCATGCTCGCCGCCAGCGCGCGAAAGAGGCCCGTGGCGACGTCCGCATCGTCGGCGAAGAGCGGCCCGATCTTGCAGCCCGCCTCGCAGCGACGCACGACGCCGTATCCGGCAACGCGGCCCGCCTCGACCGTTGCGAGCGCAACGGCATCCGGCTGGGCGATCCAGGCGCGGAGGAAACGCTCGCGCCCCGCGGGAAAACAGGCGCGATCGTAGGCAAGCAACTGCTCGAACGGCACGTCCGCGGCTGGCACGACACACGCGCACCCGATGCCGCTCACGCGCCCCTGATAGCGGATGTTGCGGTACGCGAGCCGGAATCCGGACTTCCCGTAGTTCGCCTGTTGGGCGACGACGCCATCGAGACCGATGTTACGGTCTCCCAGGTAACGCATGCCGTGCTGCCAGATGCGCATGCCGAAGCCCTTGCCGCGAAATCCGGGTTTCACGATGTAGAGGCCGATGAAGCCAAAGCTGTCGTCGTACGCAACGGCACAGAGGCTCGCGACGGGCTCACCGCGCAAAACGCCGACGAGGAAACCGTCCGGGTCCGCTTCACGGAAGCAGCGCGGGTCGTGCCACCCGGGGTTCCAGCCCTCAGCGGCTGCCCATTCGACCGCCAGTGCCGCCTCGTCGGTCGACATGGTGCGTACGATGAAGTCGCCGGTTCGATCCATGACGTTCATCCAATGCGCAAGGTCGTGTCGATGCGCGTGCCGCGCTTGATGAAGAGCGTGACGGGCGTCTTTTCGCAAATTTCGGCCAGGCGCGCGCGCTGCGCCTCTTCAAGCGGTCCGTCGACTGCGACGCCGCGCCGGATGTACTGGGTCCCGTCGTGATCCGCATGCAGGCTGACCTCGACGGCGATCGCGGCGGCGGGCCAGGTCTTGCGCTGCATGTACATGCGCAGCGTGGCGGCCGTGCATGCGGCCAGGCCGGACAGCACGAACGCGAATGGCGCGGGGCCGCGGTCTTCGCCGCCTTCGTGCGGGCCTTCGTCGCCGGTCAGCGGGTGACGGCCGGCCTCGATGGCCACGACGTAGTTGGGCGCGTCGGCGGCGAGGCTGGCAGTAGCGGTAGCGAGCGGCATGGGTAACTCCTCGGTGGTTGGGTCTCGCGGGCGATCACATTAGCGAAGCGGGGGAGAGTAGCTTACTCGATCGGCTTCCATGGCCAGCCCGTCTTCATCGCAGGCGTAGGTGAAGTTCCGCCGTTCTCCTCGTCATCATCGTTCACCGCTGTCGAGGCGTGCGCCGACTTATCGAGTTCGAGTCCGAACCAGCTGACCTTCTGCCTGATGTAGGCGGCGTACGATGCCCAACCTTGCGGATCGTCCGCGAAGAGTTCGCGCTGCACCGTCGAGGCAAGCTCGACGCGATCGAGTTCGGTCTCCAGAAGCGCCCTTGGCCAGCTCGCGTAGGCGCTTGCGGCCCGTTCAAGAAAATCTCTTGCGCGCAAGCGAGGCGACATGTGCTGCAGAAAGGGCAACGCCTGCAAGGAAGGCTCGCGCGAAGCAAGGAGCGCAACGGGCGAAAAGGCTTGAGTCGCGCCGACGTTGCGCATCGCTTCCAGAACATCTCCAAGGTGCAGCAACAGTTCGCGCCGGTCGAATCGGTCGTCCACAATACGTTCCAGGTCATATTCCCCGGCGCGGGCGTACCGCCGCGTGCCGGGGAAAGGGTGATGAGGGGTAACAGCAGGTGCGTTTTGGCAAGCCATTGGCATGCCCGCACGAGAAGTTTACCGACTCATCGTGCACAGAACGTTTCGAGTTGTATCAGGGAACTGAGAGCCTGTCCCTCAATGAGGTCGAGCTACTGGCCGACGAATTCGACTATGTAATTCCGCGCAGGTCAGTGCTTGTGCACCTTTTCCAGTCCATCGGCGGGTTGCACCGCGTGCTGACCGTCTTTTTCGCTTTCGACCTCGTAATACGGGTCGTCCTTCGACGCGGCGACAGTGTGGCCTTCCAGTTCCGTATCCCTGATGATACGGCGGACGACCGTGCCCGTCGTCATGCCTTCCGGGGTGTTCCACGTGACGCGATCGCCTGTTTTGAGTCGATGGGACATGATTGTGCGCTCCGGTGGTTGAATCCCCCTCCGGAGTCGCATTCTTCGTTCCTGCGGCTGAGGTCCCGGCGACGCATAAAAACGCCAACCCGATTGAGTTGGCGTTTTTACGTCGGGAATGACAGCTATCAGAACTGATTCATCGTGTTGTCTTTACCCGCCGCCTTCAGCGCCGCTTCGCCGCTGAAATATTCCTTGTGGTCGTCGCCGATATCCGAGCCGGACATGTTCTGGTGCTTGACGCAGGCGATGCCCTGACGGATTTCCTTGCGCTGCACGCCAGCGACATAACCCAGCATGCCCTGGTCGCCGAAGTATTCGCGGGCGAGGTTGTCGGTCGACAGCGCAGCGGTGTGATACGTCGGCAGTGTGATGAGGTGATGGAAGATACCGGCTTCGCGCGACGCGTCGGCCTGGAAGGTGCGGATCTTTTCGTCCGCGGCCTTCGCCAGTTCGCTCTCGTCGTACTCCACGCTCATCAGCTGGGCGCGGTCGTATGCCGACACATCCTTGCCCGCGGCCTTCATCGCGTCATACGCCTGCTGGCGGAAGTTCAGCGTCCAGTTGAACGACGGGCTGTTGTTGTACACCAGCTTGGCGTTCGGGATGACCTTGCGAATCTCGTTGACCATGCCGGCGATCTGGGCGATATGCGGCTTTTCGGTTTCGATCCACAGCAGGTCGGCACCGTTTTGCAGCGAGGTGATGCAATCGAGGACGCAGCGTGCTTCGCCCGTGCCGGCGCGGAACTGGAACAGGTTGCTCGGCAGGCGCTTCGGACGCAACAGCTTGCCGTCGCGCTTGATGACGACGTCACCGTTGCCCAGCGCGTCGGCCGCGATTTCGTCGCAGTCGAGGAACGAATTGTATTGGTCGCCCAGGTCGCCCGGCGTGTGGGTCACGGCGATCTGCTTGGTCAGGCCGGCGCCCAGCGAGTCGGTACGGCACACGATGATGCCGTCGTCCACGCCCAGTTCGAGGAAGGCGTAGCGGATCGCGCGGACCTTGGCCAGGAAGTCCTCGTGCGGCACGGTGACCTTGCCGTCCTGGTGGCCGCACTGCTTCTCGTCGGACACCTGATTTTCGATCTGGATGCAGCATGCGCCCGCTTCGATGAACTGCTTGGCCAGCAGGTAGGTGGCTTCCGCGTTGCCGAAGCCCGCGTCGATGTCGGCGATGATCGGCACGACGTGGGTGACGTGGTTGTCGATCTTCTCCTGGATGGCCGCCTTGGCCGGGCCAACAGCGGCGTCCAGCTGGCGGAACAGGCCGCCCAGTTCACGGGCGTCGGCCTGGCGCAGGAAAGTGTACAGCTCGCGGATCAGCGCGCTGACGGAGGTCTTCTCGTGCATCGACTGGTCCGGCAGCGGGCCGAACTCGGAGCGCAGCGCGGCCACCATCCAGCCCGACAGGTAAAGGTAGCGGCGCTCGGTGCTGTTGAAGTGCTTCTTAATGGAGATCATCTTCTGCTGGCCAATGAAGCCGTGCCAGCAGCCCAGCGACTGCGTGTACTTCGATGGATCGGCATCGTAGGCGGCCATATCGGCGCGCATGATCTTCGCCGTGTACTTCGCGATGTCGAGGCCCGTCTTGAACTTGTTCTGGGCCCGCATGCGTGCGGCCGATTCGGGGTTGATGGCATTCCAGGCGCTGCCTTGTTTCTCCTTCAAAGCAGCCACTGCCTTGATGTCGTCCTGATATTGAGCCATGTGTATCTCCTAAGTCTCCGAAGAGCAAAGCGCGATTGAATGAATGGGGTTCAGCGTGCCGCCACGTACGTCGAAGCGAACTGCATGGCTCAATTGTAGGGGCTTCCTGATGCGTCGCAGCAAAGTCTTATATAAGACATATGAGTTATTTATTCGTTATTTATCAAAGAGATAGCTAACAATTTTTGCGCTGTAGAACATGTTTTCACAAAGCGAAACGGCGCCGCTTCGGGAATTCAAGCTGAATTTCACGATGTGAAGTGCGCTTTCGGTGGCCGGGGCGGCCGAGCGCGGATGGCTCGAGCAAAGAGAGGCGGGGGTTTGGGTAGACGTCCGTTCTCACGAACGGACGTCTCAGCGCGCGTCACTGCTTCAGATAGCGATGCGCCAGGGCTTCATACAGCGGCGGCGCGAACAGCTTCGAGACCTGGCTCGACACGAGCGCCGTTGCCATCAACGAGATCACGAGTGCGTGCCCGTCGATCATTTCGATGACGATGACGAATGCCGTGATCGGGCTTTGCGTGACGGCGGCCAGATAGCCGACCATGCCGAGCGCGATCAGCATTGGCAGTTGCATCTGCCCGAACACCATGTGCAGTGCATTGCCGATGCCGGCGCCGATCGCCAGCGACGGCGCAAAAAGGCCGCCCGGCGTGCCCGGCAGGTACGAGCCCACCATCGAGGCCATTTTCAGCACAGGATAAGCGGCGCCGAGCTGCGAGTGGCCTTCGAGCATGCCGCGCGCTTCCGAATAGCCGCTGCCGAACAGGTGGCCGCCGCTCGCCACGCCGATCACGGCGATGAACAAACCGCACAGCGCGCCGAACGTCACGGGCCGTTCCTTTCGGAGAGCGAACAAACGGGCCGGCATCCATCGTTCGGTGTTGAGCAGCAGCCAGCAAAACACGCCGCCTGCGAGGCCGGTGATCACGCCGACGAGGATGACGGCGACGGCGAGCAGATCGGGAAAATGGCCGCCGATGGCGATCGTGCCGAAATAGACATAGTTGCCTTGCAGCGCGAGTGAGACGATGCCCGCAAAGATGATGGCCGTGATGATCACGCCGCTCGTTCGTGCTTCGAAGCTGCGCGTGAGTTCCTCGATGGCGAAGACCACGCCCGCGAGCGGTGCATTGAACGCGGCGGAAAGGCCGGCGGCCGCGCCCGCGAGCGCGAGCTTGTATTCGAGGCCGACGCCGTACATGCTGCGCAGGCGCGCCGGGTAGAAGCGCCGCAGACTGTACATGAGCGCCGCGCCCACGTGGATGGTCGGCCCTTCGCGGCCAATCGTGAATCCGCCGAGAATCGCGAGAAACGACAGGGCGATCTTGCCGATCAGGATGCGCAGCGTAAGAAGGCGCGGGCCGAGTCCGCGCACATCGTGCAACGTCGCGATGACCTGCGGGATGCCGCTGCCCTCGGAACCCGGAAACCAGCGGCGCGTGGCCCAGACGCTGAACGCGGCGATGGCCGGCGTGATGACAAGCGGCAACCACCCGTTATGGGCGGTCATCTTCACAAAGACGTCGAAGCCGAAGTCGATGAGCCGCGCGTACATGACTGCGATGAGCCCTGTCGCGATGGCGCCGGCCCAGAAGACGCCGAAATAGCGCCAGCGCCGATGGCTTCGCACAATCGTGCGCCGATCAAAAATGTTCGAAAATCGCATGGATGGCCGGAGAAAATGGCATTTAAGGCACATTGTGACATAAATTGCCTTTTCCCCCGCGCCAGACCAATAGATCCGCTGCGGGAAGGGCTAGCTGCCGGCCTCGTCGAACACCCAGCCGAACGCGCCATAGACCGCCTTGTGCTCGGCCGCGAGTTCGAGCAGGAACATCTCGCCCTTCGCCGTGAGATGGACCTGCACCTGGCGCCGGTCGGCGGGATCGGGTTTGCGCGTCACGAGCCCGGCCGATTCGCAGCGCGAGACGAGCGCTGCAGTGCCATTCGGGGCCGCCTGTAACCGCTCCGCGAGTTCGCCGACGGTCGCCCAGTTGCGATCGGGAAAGCCGCATACGTGCAGCAGCAACTGGTACTGGAGCGTCGTGATGCCCGCGGCGTTGGCAATTTCTTCGGACGCCCGCAGAAACTTGCGCAGGTCATACCGGAACGCCGACATCGCTTCGAGTTCGCGCTTGCCTGGCAGCCCGCGTCTGGTTGATTTGCCTGAATTCATGTGCGGTTCCTGATGCGTTGCCGGTCGTGCGGAGTGCCTCGCCGGGCGAAGGGGGTGCTGCGGACCGGTCGTCGGGGAGGTTGTGTCGTACTCAATGCGCAGTTCGCGCAAATCCAGCCAGGAGTGCAAGCAGCGTGAAAAAGGAGGTTCCTTGACGCTAACGTCAAGTCACGATCACAACGGAAGCGGCCGGTCCTGAAAGATGCTCTTCATCACGAGCGTCGACGTCAGCCGCAGTACCGACGGCAGCGGCAGAAGCCGGCGATCATAGAGGGTTTGGAACGCCTTCAGATCCCGCGTGACGACATGCAGCATGTAGTCGGGTTCGCCGAACAGACGCTCCGCGCGCGTGATTTCGGGAATGTCGATGAGCGCGTCCTCGAACGATTGCACGTTCTCACTGCTGCCTTCGCGCAAGGTCGCGAAGACGATCGCGGAAAAATTCAGGCCGACTGCCGAAGCGTCGATCGTGGCGCGGTAACCGCTGATCACCTGCTCGCTCTCCAGCGCGCGCAGCCGCCGCTGGCATGGGGAGACGCTCAAGCCAACCCGCTCGCTCAGCTCGGTGAGGGAAATTCGTCCATCCTGCTGGATCTCAGCAAGAATTTTTCGATCGATCGCGTCCATGCGCTAAATATTAGCGTTCAGCGCCCGCAACACGCAAGACATAGGGAGCACTTTTCGCGTCCCAGGGCCTACCATTTGCGCCTTCGGGCGGTGGCGCCGGCTTGACAGGAAGCGAGTGTAGAAGTGGAAGCCAGTTTGTTGACGGCGTTCTGGATCGTATCGATCTCGCTGGTGATGGTCCCCGGCGCGGATTGGGCGTACGTGATTTCGGCGGGACTGCGCGGCGGCGCGGTCGCACCCGCCGTTGGCGGCATGCTGGCCGGCTATCTCGCGATCACGCTGATCGTGGCAGCAGGTGTGGGAACGCTGGTGATGAGCGTCCCCGGCGTGCTTCCCGTACTGACTGCCGTTGGCGGGGCCTACCTGGTTTGGCTCGGTATCAGGACATTCATGCGGCCTTCGGAACTCCCGGCTGGACGGGCGCAGGACGAGAGAAGCCGGTGGCGATGGACGTTGCGCGGCTTCGCGATCAGCGGTCTCAATCCGAAGGCCATTCTGTTGTTCGTCGCGCTCCTGCCGCAGTTCACGCGGCGCGATGCCTTGTGGCCGGTCTCCACGCAGATCGTGGCGCTGGGTCTGCTGCACATGATCAATTGCGCGTCGGTGTACTCCGTCGTCGGCGTGGGATCGAAGGCCATTCTGACGACCCGGCCAACGGCTGCCCGCAGGGTGAGCCAGCTGTCCGGCGCGACGATGATCGTGGTTGCGGTCATTCTGTTTGCCGAGCAGGCTTTTGCTTTCATACATTGACGGCCGCAGGCGGCTCAACGCCGCTTGCCGAACTACGCCGTTTTCATGGCCGCCGCTTCCGGTCCGCTCAAATAGTAGTCGCGGAATCGTTCGTCCACCCGCTCCCACATCAGTGCCGAAAATAGCAGCGCAGCCTCGAGCGGTCGATGGTTGATGACGACCGAGTCCGTTTCACCGTTCTCGTTTAAATGCGCGACGACTACGGTCTCGATGGGTTGTCCGTGGATCTGCGACCGGTAGGACTCCAGATAGAGGCTGTCGCCGATTTCCCCTTTGTAGCTGTGATGCTGGAACTCATAGAGAGAAACGGCATGTCTGATCACGGAAAAGATGTCCGCGCGGCCCTCTATCGGACGCTTCAGGACGGTCGCTTCCAGCGTTGCATTGTTTGCCAGTCTCGCCAGCCAGAGCGGCGGCGTGTTTTCGGGCGCCAATACAGGCGCAGTGTCGTTGAATTTCATGTCGGATGTTCCTTCGGTTTCAGGTCGGCGCCGGAAGTCGCGTCCCGGCGCCTCGGAGAGATGGCAGCGCGTTATTGCTGCCGCAGCGGCCGCAAGCCCGCTCGCACCTCTTGCGCGAACAGTTGCGGCTGTTCCCACGCCGCAAAGTGGCCGCCCTTGTCGGGCCGGTTGTAATAGATGAGGTCGTGGTAGGCGCGCTCGGTCCAGCTGCGCGGCGCCTGATAGTTCTCGCGTGGGAAGACGCTCACCGCGGCCGGCACCGATACATCGGCGGCGGCCAGGAAATTGAAGTGCGACTCCCAGTAGAAGCGAGCGGCCGAGATGCCCGTGTTCGTCAGCCAGTAGAGCGTGATGTCGTCGAGGACGTCGTCGCGCGTCATCGCGCCCGCCGATTCGCCGTTGACGTCGCGCCCGTATACGGCCGAGGTGAGCGCCGCGGCCGGCTGGATATAGCCGTCGCCGTGATCGAGCAGCCAGCTGGCCAGCGCGATCGGCGAATCCGAGAGCCCGTAGAGCGTTTGCGGGCGCGTGCCCTGTTCGAGCGCGTAGGCGCGCCGCGATTTGGCTGCGCTCGCGAGCTGCTCATAGGCGTGCTTTTCGTCGTCGCCGAGATTGGCTGGCGGGGGCGAGCCGGCTTGCAGCGCCTTGGCGATTTCGGGCGGAATCGTCGCCGGGAAATTCACGTGAATGCCGAGCAGTTCAGGCGGCGCCTGCTTGGCCATCACGTTCGCGACGATACCGCCCAGGTCGCCGCCTTGCGCCGCGAACTTGTCGTAGCCAAGGCGCTTCATCAGCACGACCCACGCGCGCGCGGTCCGCTCGGGGCCCCAGCCCACTTCGGTCGGCCTGGCCGAGAAGCCATAGCCCGGCAGCGACGGAATCACCAGATGAAAGGCGTCTGAGGCGCTCGCGCCGTAAGCCGTGGGATTGGTCAGTGGATCGATGATCTTGAACTGCTCGATGACCGAGCCAGGCCAACCGTGCGTGACGATGAGCGGCATCGCATTCTCGTGCTTCGAGCGCACATGAATGAAGTGAATATCGAGTCCGTCGATTTCGGTCACGTAATTCGGCAGCGCGTTCAGCTTCGCTTCACAGCGGCGCCAGTCATAGTCGGTCGACCAGTGGCGGGCGACCTCCTGCATCATTGCGAGCGGCACGCCTTGCGAATCGTCGTTCACGGTTTCCTTGTCGGGCCAGCGCGTGGCCTTGATGCGGCGTCGCAGATCGACGAGCTGCGCTTCGGGCACATGCACGCGCAGCGGGCGAATCGCGGTCTTGTCGCCGTTCGGTGCGGACTTGACTTCGGTGATGCCTTGCAGGGTTTGCGAGAACGCCAGTTGGCTCAGCGAGGCTGCGGCCACGGCGGCCGCGGTCGCGCCCATGAAGCGGCGGCGCGATGGCGACGGGATGAGAAAATCGTCAGACATAGGTACTCCGTTTTCTGATATTGGAGGCAGAGCGTATGGGGATGCTTCGCAATACCAGGCGTAGTGGTGCTGGCGCGCGCATGTGCTGCAGTTTTGCATCGCTCGCCAACGGAATTCGCGCCGGATTTCCCGGCACGCAAACGCACATCGCATCAGGCCGATGTCGTGCCGCCCGAAAATGCAGCGGCGTGGTGCGTCACGAACTCGCGCATGCCGATCGGCGCCTGACCCGTGAGCTTGCGCAGGTCGTCGGTCATGCGGTCGTAGCGGCCTTGCGCATGCAGGTCGGCGATGACCGCGAGATGCTTGACGACGTGCGCGGTTATCCCGAGCTCGCCCAGCTTCGCAGCCCATGCCTCGACGGGCACGTCGCGGTAGCGGATCGTGCGGCCCAGGACCTCGGAGAAGAGGCGGGCATAGTGCTCCATATCGCGGGACTCGAGGCCCGTGAGGTGATAGACCTGGCCGATATGCGGCGCCGGATTGTCGAGGATCTCCGCGATGGCACGCGCCACGTCGAGCGACGAGATCGGCGAGGTCCGGCCTTGGCCGAGCGGCAGCACGAGTTCGTCGTGCTTGCGCACGCCCTCTGCCGCAAGAAGCAGGAAGAAGCTCTCCAGAAACACCGTGGGCCGCACGGTGACGACGGGCAGGCCCGACCAGGCGAGCGCCTGCTCGGCGAGCCAGTGCTGCTTTTGCTGCACGCTGTCGGTGGTTTCGGTGATGCTCATCTGCGAGACGGTCATCTGCGACATGTTCACGAACGCTTCCACGCCGTGATGGCGTGCAACGGCCGCTGTATTGATCGTCGCTTCGAGATACGCAGGCGACACCGACATGCCGAAGTACAGGCGCGAGACGCCTTCCATGGCGCGGTGCATCGAATCGAGATCGGTCAGATCGCCGAGCACGACCTGCGCGCCGAGACGGCGCAGTTCGTCGGCGCGTGCGTCCTCGCGGCGCACCAAGGCGCGCACGCGATGTCCCTTCGCAAGCAGGTTTTCGGTGATGCTGCGGCCGACGGCGCCGATTGCGCCTGCCGCACCCGTGACGAGAATCGGACGGTCATGCTGGCTTTGAGTGGTCATTTCGCTTACCTGTTTCGTAACACTAAAGAGTGTATATACACATTTAGAAAAGAAAGAAGCCTGCGCATCAGTGCGCGCTCAGGCAACGATCGTGCGCGGCTCCTCGCCTTCGTTTGCGGTCGCCGTAGCGGCGTGTTGCACACGTTCATGAACGTTCGCCGCCGGTGTGCGGTCGATCTGCAGACTGAGCAGTTCCGGGCGGTTGTAGTGGCCGGCCGCATCCATCAGCATCTTGCGACGGTCGATCAGCGAGAAGTCGAGATCGGCGATGACTTCGCCTTCGCCCTCGCGCAGCGGTTCGCCGATCAGCGTGCCGTCCGGCGCGACGATGGTGGTGAAGCAGCCGCCCGAGATCGGCCCGATCGCGCAGCCCGTGTCGTTCATGATCTGCGCCTGCTGGTCGGCGTCGAGCCACGCGGTTGCGTTCACGACGAAGGCGCCGGATTCCAGCGCGTGCTGGCGGATATTGATTTCCATGCGTTGCGCGAAGCCTTCGCCGAAAGCCGAGCCGGGATACATGGCCGAATGGATCTGCTCGCCGTCGGCGATCATTGCGTAGCGCGCGAGCGGGTTGTTGTGCTCGAAGCAGGCGAGCTGGCCAATGCGGCCCACCTTGCTGTCCACGGCGCGCAGGCCCGAGCCGTCGCCCTGGCCCCAGATCATGCGCTCGAAATGCGTGGGCGTGATCTTGCGGCGGCGCTGGATCAGCGTGCCGTCGGCGTCGAAGAGCAGTTGCGTGTTGTAGATGGTGCCGCCGTCGCGCTCGTTCACGCCGATCGAGACCACCATGCCCGCTTGCCGTGCGGCCTCGCCGATCGCGTCGGTGGCGGGCGAGGGCACCGTCACGGACTGTTCGAGCAGGCGCAGATGCTCGGTGCCCGCGAGCAATTGCATGGGCGTTTGCACCGCGGAAAAGTACGGATAATACGGCACCACGGTCTCGGGGAACGTGGCGAACTGCACGCCTTTGCGGCCGAGTTCGAGAATCTTCTGCACGACCTTGGCAACCGTTGCCTCGCGGCTGTAGAGCACGGGGCTGATCTGGACGGCGGCGGCTTTGACGACTTTCATTGCAGGCTCCTGATGGTGTTGCATATGCAACATTGACGATGAAGAAAGATTAGACGGTGGCTGACGGGAGATCCGCCGCGATGTTCATGAGCGCGCTCGCGCCCTCGAGGCCAAGCACGCTGGCGGCGCGCTGTTGCGCGGTCGACCACGCAGATCCTGCGGTCTGAAGCAGGGCGCGGCCCGCTTGCGTCACCGAGAGCGCACGGCTGCGGCCATCGCCACCGGGCTCGCCATCGGCGACCCAGCCGTGCGCGATGAGCGGCTGCAGGTTGCGCGTGAGCGTCGTGCGGTCGTGATGATTCTTGCGCCCGAGCGCGGCGCGGCTCAACGGGCCGTACTCCGCGACGAGCACGAGCAGCGAAAGCTGGGATGAGCTGATGCCGAGCGGGCGTAGCGCGTCGTCGTAAAGGCCGGTCAGTACGCGTGCGATCTGCCGGGTGCGCGTCAGCAGGCAGTGGCGGGCGATCTGCGCGCTCACGCCGCCCGATGCTTCAGTGGTATGCGGAACGGTTTCGGTGCAGGACATGTTTCGCGACTCCAGGGTTCGTGCGGGGCGGTTTGCCCGGTTGACGTATTGAAGCGTGCCGATGTATCCCGAACGTGTCGGGAGGGTCGGCTTTGTGTATGTCCATGTTTCCACGCGGCGGCCAGATACATGGCGATACAAAAGCGGTGCGGGGCGGCGAGGAACGGCGTGCCACACTCACTAGCCCGGCATCCGCAACATTCAGACGATTGGGACAGGCGCGCCCGCCCGAACGGCGCGGTGGCTTCAGGGTATGGCGGCGTGGCGGACGGCTCGTCGGCGGCAGGCGCCGGTGCGGCTACGGTTTCGTCCCGGCAGGACACGCCCGGGCTCGGTCCGGTCTACGCGCATTAACGCGGGATGTATCGGTGTACTGACCTTCCGGCGCCGAAGGAACGATGCGGTAGCGCGGCAGCGCCGAGGGCTCCCCGGCGATATAGACGGCGGCCGGCCGGTGCAGATAGAGCACAGTCACGCCCTGCGCAATCCGGTTGCCGGGATCGTAGCCTTCCGCGTGGATCAGAACGTTGGTGAGTTCCTTGACGAGGCCGGCTTCCGCTTCGGGTGTCAGGGCATCTTCGGGCCATAGTGACACAGCATCGCGCCGTGCCGCGATACGCGTCACCACGACGCCGGTTCGGCGACCACGCATCGGTTTTTGCCTTGCCGTTTCGCTTCGTAGAGCGCACGGTCGGCGAGCCGAAACGTTTCGGGTACACCGATTAGCTCCGAGATGCTCGAGACCCCAATACTGACCGTTACCCTGTGTCCGGAAATTCGCGCCGCCGCTACGGTGCCGCAGATTTCACGTGCGAGGGTTTTGGCGCTTTGCTGGTTGCCCGGGAAGATCACGCCGAACTCTTCGCCGCCAAGGCGACCGCAAAGGTGCGGGCTGGCGCTTTCCTCGATGGTGCGCGCCACGGCGGCCAGGACCTCGTCGCCGGCGTGGTGCCCCGCGGTGTCGTTGATTTGCTTGAAGTCGTCGACATCGATGAGCAACAGCCAGAATTCCTCACTGGACCGGCGGTCCTGGCATTCATTGACCTCCAGCATGAAGCTACGGCGATTCGCAATGCCGGTGAGTGTGTCCCTGAATGCGAGTCGTACCAGTTCGCGCTGTACCAGAAATGTCTTTTTCCGCTCCTGTGTAAACAGGAGATTGAGCAGGAGACCGAGCGCAAGGGCGGCGAGCGCAAACAGCAAAATCCAGTTGCGGTCCTGTGAGGACATCAGCGCGACCACCTCGCCGTGGGAGATGATCAGCCAGACAGTCAGTGCACTTGCGAGATAGTTGAAATACCCGGAGATCACCGGGGCCATGCCCACGTTGATCGCCACGCCGATCGGCAGGACCCAGAACGCAGGATTGCCGGTGCCGGGCATATTGGAGTGAAACGCCAGTGCCACGAACGCTGCGCATGCGAACCGGCCCAGCGCGTCCATTCGCAGTCCCCGTGAGGCGTACGTCATGCCCATCGCGAGGAGGATGCCGCTGGCGGCTACCAGCGTGCCCGGCACATCGAAGCGCGCATGGGGATTCGCGAATGCCCGGGACATGAGCCACGACACCAGCCCGAAGAGTTGGACCGCCACAGCGAGAAGGCGCGAACTTTCCGCCGCACTCTCCAGGAAAAGACGCAGCTCTGTGGCGTCCCGAAAACTGCGTCGTTTCTCGAGAAACCGGGTTCTTCCCGCGTACGGCATGCCAGCGACCATCACCATTCAGGAACATTTGGATTCGCCCCCGGTATAACGACACGGCTGCGATTTCCTTTAGCCTGGCATGGCCCCATCCCGAGCAGGCCGCGGCGCGGCAATTGCGCGGAGCAACCGATGGGACACCCTAGCCAAAGCGGGCATCCAGCCATCGCTTCGCCCAATTTTCTGCGTAGGCAATCGCATCCTCGCGCGCGTCGAATCCCGCGAGATCGCCGCTGGAATGGACTTCGCACTCGCTCCCATCGATTCGCCTGGTGCTGATGCGCACGTGCGCCATGTATTCCCCATCCGCCCGGCGTGGCGTTGGGTCGATATGAAAGCGGTCTGGATCTGAACGCATAGGTCTCTCCCTGAATCCCAGTGAGGAATCCGCAAGCCGTCCGAATCTTCGGCCGGCGGTACTCGTGGTCTGCGATGGAGGGGAGCGGCGCGATCCCTGAGAAGTGGCAGCAGGAGGAGCGGCGGGATCGGTCGCAGTCGACGGATGTTTTCATACTACGCCGCCGCCTTCATTTGTACAGCGATAGTTTCGACCGGCATCCTCACGCGTTCCGGACCCGCGTGCGCGTCGAGAGCAGGCCATTGCGTCGCGGATCGTAGGTCGACAACAGCGATCCTGAACGCGGCTGCGTCAGGTGCAGCAACATCCCAGCCGGCGTCAGCGGCAAACCTGTGCGAGGCATATACTGGGCTGGTCGCGGTGCCAGCCTTGCCATTCGTTGCGGCCGATTGCGGCGAATCCGGAGAGGGGCATCATGAACGACCCATCGACCGAGGAACTCGAGCTTCTGACCGCAGACCTTCACCTCGCGGAAGCTCGACGGCGGCTGGCGGCGCTCACGGTGTGCGTCCAGCGTCAGCGGGAATGCGGCACCGCCAGCGTGGCAGGAGAAGACTTGCTTTGCGTGATGCGCGACATCATGCAGACCATGACGCTGCACCGCGAACTGCTCAGACGCGAGGTCGAGCATCAGCGCAGGCTTTCATGCGATGGGCGCGCACGGTGGCCGATGAGCTGAACAGTCATTCCTGCGTCAGTGCTGGCAAGCGCCTGACATGAGCCGCGAATCGGGGACGTGTGCTGTGTTTTAGGATGCCGTTCGCTTTCAGGGGCGATGTATCGCGCAACGGTCGATTGCGTTAGCAAACCTGGCCTAGTGGCGCGCGAACGGCGTCAAAGCACGCGGGACGTCTCGCCTGCCGAAATGCCGATGTTTCATTGCGCACGCAATCATTGTTGACAGAAATCGAGGGAAACCTGCGATTCGTTCACGAGATAGTTTTTTGTTTTATTCGACTGTCGGTAATCGATTGAGAACGACGTTAAATAACAAATTTTCGAAGAATGGATAAGCCACTCAAATCGGAAAAATGTTGCACAACGAAATAAGTCACTGGATTTTTAGCTTGCGGCTTAAACAAAAGCGACTATCATCAGTTAAATCGATTTCCGAGCCGAATCTCCCAACGTCAGCGGAGACTGTGTCGGTATGAGGGAAGGAGATGACTGACACATCAATTCCGGTCAATCTGATTCACTGGATTCTGGCAACACTTTCGATCGTCGCGCTGCTCGTCTTTCTCGTGCCGCTTCGCTGGCGCGCGCCTGAGGCCGGTCCGGGTGCAATGTTCGTGGCGGGTTTGATCGCCTTTTTCGCATTCCGCACTCCACTTGGGACATTGACTGTCGCAAGCGCCAAGGGCGTATGGGACGCCATATTCATCCTCTACGTTATGTGGCCGGCATTGTTGCTCTATCAGATCACCAAACAGGCTGGCGGATACGACGCCCTCCGGCAAGGGATTTCCCGCTTTAGCCGGAATGAATTGTTCGTCATTCTCGGGCTCGGCTGGGTCTTTTCATCGTTTCTTCAGGGTATCGCGGGCTTCGGCGCGCCGATTGCCGTTGTGGCTCCGCTTCTGCTCGCAATTGGCGTCAGGCCGGTTTATGCAGCCGCCATTTCGATCATTGCGCATGCATGGGCCCGGTTCTTCGGCACGCTTGGCGTCGGCTGGCTGGCGACCTTGCAGGTGGCGGATGTACAGGACGTGACGCGGGCCGCATTCGAATCCTCGCTACTGCTGTTGATTCCCACCTATTTTGGTGGACTGCTGATCGTATGGTTGTACGGACGCTGGGCCGCAGTGCGTCATGCATGGCCGCTTGTCCTGATTCTTGGCACGATACTCGGCTTTGGGCAACTGATTTTCGCGTTCCTGAGCCCGGAACTCTCGACGTTCCTCGCGGCGGCCATTGCGATGATCGCACTGTACCCGCTCTCCCGCTGGCGCCGTTTCAGCGAGCCGGTTCCGCAAGCCGATGTGCCGGAGCGGCCCGCAATGGACGAAACGGCGGTCCGTACCGAGTCGGACGCGAGCGAGCCGGTGATGAGCATCGGCATGGCTTTTCTGCCGTATGTCGTGCTCACGGTCGTCACGCTGGGTATTTTGCTGATCGATCCGCTGAATAACGCCTTGCGGCAGTTCCGTATCGGTCTGCCGTTTCCCGAAGTGACCACAGGGTTCGGCGTGACGAACGCGGCGGTCACACGTTATGCGCCGTTTGCGCCGTTCACCCATCCGGGCACGATGCTGCTGATATCGGCCATCATCGTGTGGATCGTGTATCGCGCGAATGGCTACTACGGGGCGTGGCAGTCGCGTCATGGCAAGGAGAACCTCGGGCGCTCGCTCATCGTGGATGGCGTGCCCGCGTCGCTGCCGGTCATCGCGTTCCTCGTGACGAGCCGGGTTCTCGATCACAGCGGACAGACCATGGTGCTCGCGCACGGTATTGCCGACGCCTCGCCCCCGCTCGTCTACGCGGGCATCGCCAGTGTGATTGGCGCGCTTGGCGCGTTCATGACGTCGAGCAGCACCGCATCGAACGTCCTGTTCGGCGGCTTGCAGAGCGACGTCGCGCATTTGCATTCGCTGCCCGTGGAGGCGATCGTGGCGGCGCAGGCCGCAGGCAGCGCCTACGGCAACGCCATCGGCCCCGCGAATATCGTGCTGGGCACCAGCATCACCGGTATCAAGGGGCAGGAAGGCGCGGTCATGAAACTCGCCATCCCGTGGACGATCATCGTGGCCATCCTCACCGGGATAGGCACGATTGTTCTCGTCATGCTCGCGTGAGGTGATCGGCATGGACAAGCTCGTGGCAGAAACGGTGGCGCTGATCCTGATGTTCCTCGCCTTTCCGCTCACCAGCAGGGGCGCGACCACCGGTAACACGCTGCTGCTGAGCCTCGGCCTGCTATGCGTGATTGCCGGCGGCGCGCTGCCGATCATCACGCGGTTCATGGATCACTCCAAAGACAAGGTCAGGGACGCGGGCGTCGAGTTCGACGATCGAGCTTCCTGATCGACTCGCCGCTTTCGCGCGTTGGAGCGTGTCGCTTTGCCGGATCAACATCACGGGAGCGCATTCATCATGAGTCATCCAAACGGCCCTCGCACCGGTCGGCCGCCCACCCGCGCACCCCAAGGGATGGTGTCGACTCCTCACTATCTCGCCAGCCAGGCTGGCCTTACCATGCTGCAACGCGGCGGCACGGCAGTCGATGCCGCGATTGCCGCGAACGCCGTGCTGTGCGTCGCGTACCCGCACATGGCGGGACTGGGCGGCGACGGATTCTGGCTGATCGCCGACGGCAAGAGCGAGCAGGTGTACGCCATCAATGCGAGCGGACCCGCTGCGCAGCAAGCCACACTGGCCCGCTATCGGGGCAGCGCCGGCGCCGACGAAATCGCGGCGCGCGGGCCACAGGCCGTGCTCACCGTGCCGGGCGCGATTGACGGGTGGCGTCTTGCCCACGAGCGCTTCGGGCGGTTGACATGGGCGGACCTGTTTGGGCCGGCGTTCGGCTACGCTCGCGACGGCGTGCCGGTGAGCCGCTCGCTCGCGGACTGGACTGCGCAGGACGTGCCGATCCTCACGAAATATCCCGAAACCGCGGCGGTGTTCCTGCCGGGCGGCCGCGTGCCGGCGGACGGCGAACGGCTCGTGCAAAGTGCACTCGCACGCTCGCTGCAGCATCTCACCGATCACGGCGCGCGGGCGGGATTTTACGAAGGCGATCTTGCTGCACGGATCTGCGGCGCGATCGGTCAGGCGGGCTCGCCGCTGCAGGCGGACGACTTCGCCGCGTATCACGCGCAGTGGGTGACGCCGATCAGCACGACGTACCGGGGCAATACGGTGTATGAGCTGCCCCCGAACACCCAAGGCTTCACGCCGCTGCAAATCCTGAATCTGATCGAAGGCTACGACGTCACCGCGTGGGGCGACGGCACGGCAGACTACTATCACCACCTCGCCGAAGCGGTGAAGATCGCGTTTGCCGACCGCGAGGAGTGGCTGACCGACCCGGATTTCGTCGCGATACCGGTGGACGAACTCATCTCCAAGGCGTATTGCGACGAGCGCCGCAAACTGCTGGACCCCGAACGCGCGCTCGACATCGCAACCGTGCCCGCGGGCATTGCGTATCAGCATCCGCACGAGCGCCGCGCGCCGGACGGCGACACCTGCTACTTCTGCGCCTCGGACAAGGACGGGATGGTCGTGTCGCTGATCCAGTCGATTTATCACGACTTCGGCAGCGCGGTGATGGGTGGCGACACCGGCATCATCATGCAGAATCGCGGCGCGTTCTTCTCGCTGGACGAGCATCATCCGAATAGTCTGCAGCCGGGCAAGCGAACCTTCCATACGTTGATCCCGGCGCTGATGTCACGCGACGGCAAGCCTTGCCTCGCGTTCGGTTCGATGGGCGGGGAAGGGCAGCCGCAGACGCAGGCGGCGCTCGTCACGCGGATCGTGGACTTCGGCTACGACGTGCAGCAGGCCATCGAAGCGCCGCGCTGGCTGATGGGCCGCACCTGGGGCACCAAATCGCGCAACATGTCGCTCGAGGGACGCATCTCCGACGAAGTCGTGCGCGAACTGAAACGCCGGGGTCAGCCCGTGCAGATGGTCACGCACTGGAACGACAACATGGGACATGCGCACGCGATCCGGGTCGATCGCGAACAGGGCTTTTATGAAGGCGGCGCCGATCCGCGCGGAGACGGCGCGGCGCTGGGCTACTAGCTTTCGCGGCTGCTGACGGCGGACTAGTGCACTGTGAAGTCGCACGAAGGGTCGAACACATGAACCCGATGATCGTTACCTCGCTCATCCTCGCTGTAACGATGGTGCTGTTCATCTGGAACAAGCTGCCGGCGGCGGTGGTCGCCGTCATGTCGCTGCTCGCGCTCTACCTTACCGGCGTGCTGACGATGCACGAGGCGTTGGGCGGATTCGGCGATCCGCTCATCGTCTTCATCGCCGCGCTGCTCGGCGTCGGGATCGGCCTCGAGACGACCGGCGTGGGCACGTGGGCGGGCCAGTGGCTCATTCGTCATGCCGGCCAGAGCCAGAAACGGCTCATCGCTTCGCTGCTGATCCTGTCCGCGATCTCGACGGCATTGATCGGCATGAACGGCGCCGTTGTCGCGATGTTGCCGATCGCGGTCATCGTCTGCGTACGCACCCGGCTCGAGCCTTCCCAACTGATGATGCCGGTGTCGATTGCGTGCCTGACCGGCGCCAAGCTCACACTGCTAGGCAGTCCTGTGAATGTCATCGCGGCGAGCGCGGCCGATGCGGCAGGCGGCGCGCCGATCCGTTTCTTCGAATGGTCGATTGTCGGCCTGCCGCTTTTCGCGGGCAGCCTCGTCATCATTCTGGTGCTGGGGCCGCTCTTGCTGCCCAAACGCAGTTCGGGATCGCTGCCAGCCGATTTCAGCCAGCATGCGCATACGCTCGTCGAACAGTACCGCATGGCCGAGGACGTGTGCCGGCTGCGCGTGCGAGCGGGCTCGCCGTTCGTCGGCAAGACGGTGGGCGATATCGATCTTTCGCAATACCCGGGCCTCAGCGTCCTCGGGCTCATGGACGAAGAGGATGCGGAGCTGGGCGGCCAAGCCGCGCTCGAGGGACAGCACCTTCTGGTGCGCGGTGACGCGCAGGTTGTCGCCCGGCTGGCAAACGACCTGCACCTCGCCATTCGCGAGCCGTACCGGGAATCGCAGGCCGTGACCAACGCGTTGTTCAACCGTACGTCAGGCCTTGCCGAAGTGGTGATTCCGCAGCGCTCCGCGTTGATCGGTCAAGCCGTGTTTCCGGGTATGGCGACGCACGAAGGAGACCTGATCGTCCTTGCCGTCCAGCGGGGTGGGGAAGACGTGCCGGGACCCTCCACGCATCTGCTCGCCGGCGACCATCTGCTGTTTCGTGGCACATGGGAGGCGCTGGACAAGCACTTCTCCGACCCGCAGATCCTGATGGTCGATGCGCCGCAGGCCGTCCGGCGCCAGACTGTCGCGCTCAGTCGCGGCGCTCGCGAGGCGCTCGTCATTCTCGCCGTGCTGGTCGTGCTGCTTGCGACCAATGTCGTGCCGGCCGCCGTGGCCACGCTGATCTGCGTGACGGCGATGGTGCTGACACGCGTGATCAAGCTGAGCCAGCTGTATTCCATCGACTGGAACACCTGCGTGCTGGTCGGTGCACTGATCCCGCTCGCCACTGCCATGTCGAAGACCGGACTCGCGTATCTGCTTGGCGACTACGTGATCCAGATCGTCGGCTCCGGCGGTCCACGCGCCGTGATGGCGGGGCTGTTCGTCGTTGCCGCCGTGCTGACCCAGGTCATCTCCAATAACTCTTCCGCGCTCGTGACCGTGCCGATTGCGGTTGCCACAGCGCGGGAACTTGGGGTATCCGCGACGCCGTTCCTGATCGCGGTCGCGCTGGGCGCGGGCGCAGCCCACCTCACGCCAATGAGCACGCCGGTGAACATCGTCACGTACGGGCCGGGTGCCTACGCGTTCGGCGACTACTGGAAGATCGGTGCGCTGATCGTGTTGTGGTCGATGGCGGTGGTCGTGTTCATTGCGCCGTTGTACTGGCGCTTCTAGTCAGGCATGGGTTGGGGCGCTATTCGGCGTCCGCCTTCATTTCGCGCAGATGCTTGTAGACCGTCGCGCGCCCCATGCCCAGCACCTTCGCCACATAGTTGGCGGAACTCTTGCCCTTGAACGCGCCTTCGGCGTGCAGCGCCTCGACCAGTTCGCGGCGGTGTTCGCGCGTGAGCGAGTTGAGCGCGATCTGCCGCTCGCGCAGCCAGCCGTGCAGAAAGGTGTTGATGCGCTCCTGCCAGTCGTCCCTGAATAGCTCCTCGGGCTGTGCGATTACGCCTGCGCCGCGCAGGAAGAGGTTGAGCGTGGCCTGCATGTCGTCGAACGCGGCGATGTTGAAGTTGATGCACATGACACCCGCCGCGTGCCCTTCGTCGTCGAACAGCGCCGTGCTCACGCAACGCATGCGCCGCCCGTCCCAGTTCACCTTCTCGTAGGGGCCGAGCAGCTTGTTGCGCGTGGTTTCCTCGACGTCTTCGAGTGCGGAGTCGTCGCCGACCTCGCGCTTCGAGAGATTGTTCGAGAGATACGCCACGGTCTGGTCCGAGAGGTCGTGAATCACGACCTCCGCGAACGGAAAGAACAGCGTGGTGATGCTGTCCGCCACGTGCGCGTAGCGCGCGAGCAGCAGGTCGCGCGCGGACTTCGGGCTGGCGGTCTTCTTCACGCGGGTTTTCTCGTCTTCTCGTTTCGGCATCGGCGTGGAACCGGGTTGCGGCAGAAAGGACATCGATGATACTGCGTTCGCTCGACGCCGCGCATCAACGGGCATCAGCTTGCGCTTTGCAGATGCTCGTACAGCGCGTTCGCGACGGCGATGTCTTCGAGGCCAAGGCCGATCGAGCGGAAGAACGCGTGGCGCGCGTACGCCGGGCGCGGGCAGGCGTCGTTGGCGAGTTCCGCGAGATCGCCCGCGATCGCATCGGGCGACCAGCCGTGCTCGCGCGCGGCCAGCACCATTTCGCCCGCGCTTTGCGGCGTGGTGTGGCGATAGTCGCAGTACACGTCGAGCGAGGGCAGCGCGGCCGGATCGATTTCATGCGCGTGTGCGACGTTCGTGCTGATCGAGGTGATGAGCGCGGGTTTCGTGAGCGTGTCCAGCGCGAGCACGGGCTTGCCGGACGAGGTGCACAGCATCACTACGTCGGCGTCGTGCACGCAGGCATCGGGCGTTTGCGCCACGCTTGCCCGTGCGTCCAGCGCACGCAGTTCGGCCTGGCGTTGTGCGTCGCCGGCGAGCTTCGGCGAAAACACGCGAATGCTCTCCCACGCGCGAAGCGGCGCAACGTGACGAAGATGCGCCAGCGCGACCGCGCCCGAGCCGATCACGGCCAGGCGTTTCGCCTCGCGCGACGCAAGGTGGTCGACGGCGAGCGCCGTGGTGCCCGCGGTGCGCTCGGTAGTGAGCAGCGCCGAGTCGCACCACATGAGCGGCTGGCCCGTTTTCATCGACATCAGCGCGGTCCAAGCCGTAATGATGGGCGGCTGGCCCTCGGCGCCCACGATGTACGGCGAGAGCTTCGCGCCGAACACGCCCGCTTCGGCGAGCACGCCGAGATAGGTGATGAAGTCGCCGGCCTGCTTCGGGAACAGCGTCAGGGTTTGCGGCGGCTGCACGGCATCGCCGCGGCCGAGCGAGGCGAACAGGCGGGCGAGTTCGCCTCGCACGTCGAGGCTCGGCAGGGCGGCGCGCACCTGGGCGGCGTCGACGACGAGCGGCGCGGCGAAGGCTGGGGACATCTCGTTCATGTTGGGGCTCCGGAGTCGCGGTTTAGACATTTTTGTCCATTCTAGACTTTATTTTTATTTTTCGTCTATATTCCTCCTGCGGCCGCGGCCCTCGTGAAAGGGCGCCGCACGAAGCGCAGCACACTTGAACAGACACTTATTACGAATTGGGTGACGACGATGAACAGGAAGATGATTCGCTTTGCGGCTGCGGCCAGCCTTGCGTGCCTCGCGGGCATGACGGCGGGCGCGGCGCACGCGCAGGACCCGAAAACGCTGCGCTTCGGCGTGGAGGCCGCCTATCCGCCGTTCGAGAGCAAGACGCCTTCGGGCGATCTGCAAGGCTTCGACATCGATATCGGCAACGCGGTGTGCCAGAAACTGCAGATGAAGTGCGTATGGGTGGAGAACAGCTTCGACGGCCTGATCGCCGCGCTCGAGGCGCGCAAGTTCGACGTCATCAATTCGGCCATGAACATCACCGAGAAGCGGCGTCAGCAGATCGCCTTCACGCCCGCCATCTACGTGATGCCGATTCAGATGGTCGCAAAGAGCGGCTCGGGTCTGCAGCCCACGCCCGCGAGCCTGAAGGGCAAGTCTGTTGGCGTGCTGCAAGGCTCGACGCAGGAAGACTATGTCCGCAAGCACTGGGGCACGCAGGGCGTGAACGTCGTCACCTACGAGAACCAGGACCAGATTTTCGCGGACCTCGCGGCCGGGCGCCTGGACGGCGCGGTGCAGGAAGTGCAGACTGCCACGGACGGCTTCCTCTCGAAACCGCAGGGCAAGGGCTTCGAATTTGCGGGCGCGCCGCTCAAGGACCCGGCCACGCTCGGCGAAGGCACGGGCTTCGGCATGCGCAAGGACGACGCGGCGCTCAAGGCGAAGGTGGTGGCCGCGATCGATTCGCTGCGCCAGGACGGTACGCTCACGAAGCTGTCGATGAAGTATTTCGGCCGCGATATCGTCGCGAAGTGATGTCGATCACTTTGGAATCCAGAGCAGATTCATGAGAAAAAGCGCGATCGTTCTCGGTGCGGGCATCGTGGGCGTGAGCGTCGCGCTGCATCTGCAGGCGCGCGGCGTGCAGGTCACGCTCGTCGACCGGCGCGGGCCCGGCGAGGAAACGAGCCATGGCAATGCGGGGTTGATCGAGTCGTCGTCTGTGGTGCCGTATGGCTTTCCACGCGATTGGCGCACGCTGCTGCGCCTCGTGCGCAACGACTCGACCGTGCTGCGCTACGACGTGCGCTCGTTGCCCGCCTACGCGCGCTGGCTCGCGTCGTTCTGGCGCGAGTCTTCGCCGGCGCGCCTCGCGCACGCTGCGCGGGACATGCTGCCGCTCATCGAGCGCAGCGTAGCCGAGCACGACGCGCTGATCGCGCGCGCGGGCTTGCGCGATATCGTGCGGCCCATCGGCTGGCTCGAAGCGTGGCGCTCGCCCGCCGGCTTCGAGCGCGAAATGCGCGCGGCGCAGGGCATGGCCGACGCACACGGCTTGCATGTGCAGATGTTCGACGCGCCGGGCCTCATCGCACTGGAGCCTTCTCTGAGCGCGGGCTATGCGGGCGCGATTCACTGGATCGATCCCGCGAGCGTGGCGGATCCTGGCGCGCTGACGAAGGGTTATGCGCAACTGTTCCTGCGTGAAGGCGGTGCCTTTGCACAGGGCGACGCGCGCACGCTGATGCCCGACGGCAAGGGCTGGCGAGTGCAGACCGACGAAGGACCGGTGAGCGCCGAGCTTGCGGTCGTGGCGCTCGGCCCCTGGTCGGATCTCGTGACGCAGCCGCTCGGCTACCGCGTGCCGCTCATGGTCAAGCGCGGCTATCACATGCACTACGCGAGCGAGGCGCGTACGCCGCTCGTGCGTCCGGTGGTGGATATCGAAGGCGGTTATGTGGTCGCGCCGATGCGCCGCGGCCTGCGTCTGACCACGGGCGTAGAGCTTGCCACGCGCGAGCGTCCGCCCAACTACGCGCAGCTCGACGCCGCCGAGCGCGAGGCGCGCCCCGTGTTCGGCCTCGGCGCGCGGCTGGACGAAACGCCGTGGATGGGCCTGCGCCCCTGCACGCCCGACATGCGCCCGCTGCTTGGGCCTGCCCCGCGCCATGCGGGACTGTGGTTCGCATTCGGTCACAATCATCATGGGCTTACGCTCGGGCCCGTCACGGCGCGCCTCGTCGCCGAGCAGATCGTCGGCGAAACGCCGTTCATCGATCCCACGCCGTATTTGCCCGCGCGATTCGGCTAAAGCGCGCGTTGGACCGATAGCCACCCGGACCGCGGCGACCAGATAGTCGCCGCGCTCGATCGCCTCCAGTTACACGAGTGGAATGTCAATGTCGGTCTGTCACTCGTCCTGCGGCGTTTCCGGAAACTCACTCAAATTTTGAAAGACAGCGGGTGGGCGCGCAGTTCTTGTCCGCTTGCAGGATCTCGACTCTCAAGTTTCACTCACTGTTGCCGATAATCCGTCCGGGGTGACTCCCGCAAAGTAAGCATCGAACATGATCTGCGAAGCCTGAGCCATGGCCGAATGGCGCCGGCAGTTGGAAGATGAATTGAAAGGATTGGAGAGCGGCGGGCACGCTCCTGAACGTATGGGTACAAGCCCCAGGCAATCGAGGCCCGGCCGCTGAAAGTCAACGCGTAGGGAAGGGGGGGAATTCGTGATAAACGGTGGGGGCGCTAACGTACGGGGGCCGTCCGGCCGGATATCTGGTGTCCAGGTATCCGCGTGCCACACGCGCGAGACCTTTACCCATCCATCTTTTCGCGATTCACGGATTCTCTATGCTTATCAAGAACGTCGCAGTCAGTCTCCCTTCGAGGGTCGTCACGAACGAAGAAGTCGTCGATATGATCCGGTCCCACTCTACCGCTTTCGATGGCGACATCGACAGGACCGTGCGAACCATCAAGACGCTGCTTGACCGCAGCGGCCTGGTCCATCGTCGCTGGTGCGACAGCCATGAGTCGCCCATCGATCACGTTGCGATGGCGACGCGCAAGGTGTTATCGGAAACCTATCTGAGGCCGGAGCACATCGAGCTGTTCATCTTCGTCGGCATCGGTCGCGGGTTTCTCGAGCCGGGCAACAGCCACATGATGGCGAGCACGCTCGGCTTTGGAAACGCCGAATGCTTCGATGTGGTCGATGCCTGCATGAGCTGGACGCGGGCCATGTCGATCGTCGACAGTCTCTTCAAGACTGGCCAGTATAAGAACGCGATGATCGTGAATGCCGAATTCAATATGCTCGCTGGGGGGCCGCTCTATCCTTCGAATTTTGCGCTCAAGCATCACGCCCAGGTCGAATATACCTTGCCGTCGTTTACGATAGGCGAAGCGGCGACGGCCACGCTGGTGGTGGCGAAGGAGCCGGATAACTTCAGCTTTGCGTTTCGCGGCAAGCCGGATGTTTCGGACCTGTGCACGATTCCGATTCCTGGTTACGAGGGGTATTGCCACCCCACCGACCGTATCGGCAAGAACGGCGAAATGCGGTTTACCTCGTTCGGCCACGAACTGCACAAAAATTCAGATGAGCTTACCGAAGTCTTCTCCAGACTCTCTGTTCCCAAAAAAGACATCGACATCGTGTTTACGCATGCCTCCTCCAAGGCCGCGTGGCACGGTTACGGCGTGAAGGCAGGCATCGACGATAAGATGTATCACATCTATCCGGATACCGGGAATCTCGTTTCCGCGTCGATTCCGGCTGCGATTTCAATGGCCAAGGAGACGGGGAAGCTGAAGCGCGGAGACAGGGCGTTGTGCTGGGTCGGCAGCGCCGGCATGTCGTTCAACGTGAGCAGCTTCCTGTTCTGAGGCTCGGTATCAGTCTAACGAGAACGATATGAAAGGCATGGCAGGAGGCGTTCGCTATCTGATGCAGCGGGTCCGCGACGCGTATGGATTGTCGGACCTTAGCGTGCTGGCGGTGGGCGTCATCGGGACCATCGGGCATCCGCTGTACTGGTTGTGGTGGACGTACATCGACCCCCAGCCCAATGAAAGCACGCTGATGCGCGTTATCGGCGCGCTCGCCTGTCTGCTGTTGCTGCTGCGCCGCTTCTGGCCCGCAGCAGCAGTGCCTTTCCTGCCGTGGTATTACTTCCTGACGGTAGCTTATACGCTACCGTTCTTTTTCACCTACTACCTGATCACCGGCCACTATTCGATGATCTGGTCGATGGCGGAAGTCGGGATGATGTTTTTCCTGATCGCGATTTTTCCGTCGTTCGTCGCGCTGGCGCTGAACCTCGCGCTCGGGGTTGGCCTCGCCATCCTCTGCGCGTGGATCGTCACTCCGGAGTCCCTCCACGTCGACGGCCACTTGCTGCTCTACACCTACCTGCCGGTTTTCGCGTTCGGCATCTGCGCGGGCCTTACGTTCAGCTACAGCAACATGCGGGGGATTACGGCGCAGGCCAAGAACGGCGCACTTCGGGCGCTTGCGGGCACGATCGCCCATGAAATGAGGAATCCGCTCAGCCAGCTCAGGTACGTGCTCGATCGCGTCGAGGAGGCGCTGCCCGCGATGGCCGAGTCGAAGCCCTCGCCGGCGTTGCCCGTCGACGCAGTGGCTTCGCTTTCGCAGCACGTCGCGCACGGACAGCTGGCGATCGACCGCGGGCTCAGAATCATTGCGATGACGCTCGATGAAGTCAGCGCCAAGCCCATGCAGTCGGACAATCTCAACTATGCGAGCGCGGCGGAGGCGACACGCAAGGCGATCGACGAGTACGGTTTTGGCGGCAGAAAAGAGCGCAGCCGCGTCAAACTGATGGTCCTCGAAGACTTCACCTTCAAGGTGGACGAGACCGTCTATCTGTTTACCTTGTTCAATCTGATCAAGAATGCGCTGCATCACATGGCGGCGCATCCCACGGCAACGCTCACGCTGACTGTCGACCGGAACAAGGTGATCGTTCACGACACGGGACCGGGCATTGCAGCCGAGATGATGTCCCATCTGTTCGAGCCTTTCCGCACCCAGGGAAACTCTGCCGGCACGGGTTTGGGGCTTGCTTACTGCCAGCGTGCGATGCGCTCGTTCGGCGGCACGATCGAGTGCCGTTCGGAACCCGGCAAATTCACCCAGTTTACGCTCGAGTTTCCGGCTATACCCGAGAGCGAAATCGCGGCTTACCGGCAGACGCTTCTCGCGCGCGCCACGGCGTTCTTCAGCGGGAAGACGATACTGTTTGTCGATGATGACGCGGTGATACGCGAGAAAGTCTGCCATGCGTTTTCAGGGGTGGGCGCCCGGGTGGTCGAAGCGCAGAGCGGTGAACGCGCGCTGACGCTCCTTCGAGAGCGTTCCGCCTACGATCTCGTGCTGATGGACATCAATATGCCGGGTCTCGACGGCTACACGACCACGGAGAAGATCCGTTCCGATGCCGACCTGGCTGGCGGCGGCCTTCTTGTGGTCGGTTATACGGCCGAAGCTCACAACCTGGCTCGCGTGCTCGCGAAGGGCGCCGGCATGGACGCAACGATCAGCAAGTCCATACGCATGGTGGAGCTGGTGAGTACGCTGCAAAAGCTCATGGAAAGCGGCGATCGCCATTTGCGCCACCCGCGCTTCGATGGATTCGCGGGCAAGACGATTCTCGTCGCGGACGACGACACCTACAGCCGGATGGTCGCGAAGAGCTATCTGGAGCGATGTGGCGCCAGCGTCGTGGAGGCGGAAAACGGACAGGGCGTGATCGCGCGTCTGCAGGGCGGTGGCAATGTCGACGCCATCGTGATGGACATGAACATGCCCGGCATGAATGGCGTGGAGGCGGCGGGGTGGATTCGCGCCCGCGTGGACGAGTATGGCGAGATGCCTATCGTGGCCCTGACCGGCCAGTCCGATATGGCGGCAGTCAGGACCTGTCTCGCAGCGGGCATGAATGAGGTCATGACGAAACCGGTGCAGGTCGGCGTGCTCTATGCGTGTCTCGCGCGACAGTTTGCACACTCGCGCGTGGCGAGCGCCCCGGAGAAACGCGAGCGGCCGGCGGTGCCGGTCATGCAGGTTGCCAATCGAGCTGCAACTCGGGCCGCAACTCGGGCAGCGATCGCGGAAAGCGACCTGCTCGATGAGGCGCATCTCGACGAACTGGCTTCGCTCGACATGCTGGATCAGACCTTCCTCAAGGGCATTGCGCAAATTCGCTCGCTTCTCGCGCAGCTTGCAACTAGCGTTGAGGCCGGTGACATCCGGGCGGTGCACGCGACGCTGCACGTTCTGCTAGGTATCAGCGGGAATATCGGCGCGAAAGCGCTGCACCTGTATGCGAAGCAGATCTATCCGCGGGTCCTCGATGGCCAATGGCCGGACGAGACCGACTGGTTCGAACAGACCACCGCGCTGGGAAACCGCTCGGCCGACGCGCTGCATCGATATTTTGTGGCTGCGATCAGCCCGGCCGATCAGCCGGGTGTATCGAGCGAGGACTGAGGTTCTAGCGGCCGTTGCGTGTCAGTGGCTTTCGCGCGTTCCTTGCGGGTGCCGAAACGCATGGTGACGATTGTGGTTTGCGCAATCAGTGCGATCGTCGCCAAAGGCGTGTTCAACTCGTGCGCGAGGAACGCGAGCGTTTCATCCATCGCCAGCAATTCATGCTGACGCGTTTCACGCTCGGTCCACTGCGCAATCGCCTCGCGCAGCGTCTCGCGTACCGTGTCGATCCGCAGCGGCTTTTCGATGATGCGAAATACGCCTCCCGTATTCACGGTCCGCAACAGCATGTCCTTGTCGGCGTAAGCGGTCACCAGCATCCGCACGATCCGGGGATAGCGTTGGGCGGCTTCGCGCAGCAGTTGATCGCCGTTGCTGACCGGCATGCGGAAGTCGGTCACCAGGACTGCGATGTCCGCGCCGTGCTCCTCGAGTATCTCGATGGCTTCGTCCGCGTCGCGTCGCGTCGCTCAGACGATGACGTTTTCGCCGAGCGTGGCAAGCGATGGCCGCGGTAGCGGGCTGCCGTCGGCGAGTACACGGGTGATGCTTTCTGCATCGAGCGGCCTGCTGAAGCGGAATCCCTGCGCCTCCACGCAACCGAGCGCGAGCAGAAACTCCTGTTGCGCGAGCGTCTCCACACCTTCTGCGATGACGGATAAACCGAGCGCTTGCGCAAGCGTAACCATCGCCTTCACGATCGCACCCGTGTCCGTTTCCCCGATGCCTTGCACGAACGCACGGTCGATCTTGATGCGATCGACCGGCAGCGCGCGCAACTGACTCAGGCTCGAGTAGCCCATGCCGAAATCGTCGATGGCAATACGGATACCCGCGCGGCGAAATTCGTGAAGGCGGCGCGCGGCGATCTCCGGTTGCTTCATCAATGCAGTCTCGGTGACCTCGAGCTCGAGCATCGTCGGATCGACGCCTGTCTCCTGCAGAATGGTTTGAAAAGTCTCGACCATGTCCGTGCGTTGCAACTGAAGCGGCGACAGATTGACCGACAGGCGCACGGGCGCAATCCCCATGTGCCTCCAAAGCGCCGACTGCCGGCAGGCCTCATGCAGCACCCACTCGCCGAGTATCGCGACAAATCCCGATGCTTCCGCCATCGAGACGAATTCGGCCGGGGCGACGTCGCCGTATATCTCATCGTGCCAACGTACCAGTGCTTCGACGCCGAGCACGCGGCCGTTGCGCATGTCGACCTGTGGCTGGTAGTACACGCGCAGCGTCCCTGTTTCGATCGCCTTTCTGAGACGCGCCGAAAGGATGAGCTTTGCGTCGGCGTTCTCGCCCATTTCAGGCCGATAGCGATCCCAGCAATTGCGGCCATGACTCTTGGCCGCGTACATCGCCATGTCCGCGCACGAGATCAGCGTTTCCACATTGTCTCCGTCCGCGGGAAACACGCTGATGCCGACGCTGGCGCTCACCACGAGCTCGTTCCCGCCGACGAGCATTGGTTTCGCAATTGCCGCGAGTACGGCATCGGGAAGATCGAAGCGCGCGTCGTCCCGCCCGCGCGGCGCAACGATCATGAACTCGTCGCCGCCGTAACGACCAAGCATGTCGCCCGGTTGGGCGCAGGCCCGCAGACGACCGGCGACTTCGACGAGCAGCTGATCGCCGACGCTGTGCCCGAGCGCATCATTGACGGTCTTGAACGTGTCCAGGTCAAGGAAAACAACGTATACGGATTCGCCGTGGCGGGCGGGGTCAGTCAGGACTGCCTGCAATCGTGCGCTGAGCGCCGAACGATTCGCGAGCCGGGTCAGGCTGTCGCACTCGCTGAGTTCGCGCAAACGGCGCGAACGATCGAGAAGCCTGGTCGACACGTCATGGGTCGTTTTGGCGAACAGGAGTGGATAGATGAAGATGATGGGCAGCCACACCGGCGCGATCCGTACGTCCAGCGGCGTGGTGGCGATACCGAAGATTGCGGCCCCGGCGATCAGGCCCGCCGCACTCGCACCCACACCGGCCACGAAGAGCGGCCAACCACCCACGGCCATGGTGTCGAGCGCAAACATCAGCAGGATGACGACGGTTGCAACCGGTTCGAAATGAACCGCCGCGGCCAGCCAGCCGCCGAACGCCGAATCGAACAGCAGGTTCCATTTCTCTTTGCGGAGGGCGTCGTCAGTGTTGTTGCGTACCCGCGAATAAGCGACATGCGGCCAGACGAGACAGATGACAAGGACGCCAACGAAGAGCTGCGCTGGCGCACGTTGCACGTGCAGCAACGCCAGGACGGGTATGGAGCCGATCGCGTAGCCGAGGACCCTGAGAACATAAATGCGGCGCAAAATGCCGGCGGTCCAGAACTTGTCGCCCCTGGCGGACGTAAGCACGTCGTCTCCCCGATTCAAATCATATGATTTCGTGAGCATAGACCAGATCGGACTCCGGGATGCGGAGAACTGATTCCGACCCCTGGGCGAACCGCAGCTGCGCCGACGTCTTCGGGTCCCAGCCTGGCCTTCGCGTTATGTGCGTATCCGCACCACGGAGTTTTCCCAATATATGGAAAATCCGCTTGCGTTCCATCGCGGAACTCCTAGACTGACAACTTGCGATTCGAGCCGCGATCCCACTCACTAGCCGCACTGCACGGAGTGCCCATGCGACTGACCATCCTGATCAATGGTTCTGACCCGGCAGTCAATCACGAATTCGCCCTTGTGTGGATCGATCTCGACCAGAAACGCTGGTCGCGCGAGTCACATGAAGGCGTCGACCTGCCTTCGTGGGGCGACGTCCGCGCCGGCGGCGACGAGACGGTCTTATGCGCTCCGCAAACCGATGCACCCCTTTGCATCATGCGCGGTCTGAGCCTGAACGAACGGCAGGAAGTTCACTCGGGCCATGGCGATGCGAGCTGGCCGGACAACAGCGCGTGCAACGAAACGGCTTGGCAGTGGCGCTTGCAGGCTGTTGACCGTAAATCGGTGCGCGCCGCGAATTCGCTTTTTGCCTGCTAGTCGTTGGCAAGACGGCTCTGTGAGCCATCGCCGATGCCGTGTGCCATTACTCCTTCAATGTCGCGAGTAGCCGGTCGATTTCGTCGAACTGGCTTTTCGACAATTGATGGCTTTGCATGATTTCCTGCAAGCGCTTTCGCCAATAAGCCGGCGGCAAACGCGACTCGTTCAGGTCCTCTGCAGACAATCGCTGAATCACGGATTTGATGTGGAGGATATCGCTGTGAGCGGCTTGCGACGACCAGGTACCCGACTTTCTCGGTTGGCCGCCACCGTCCAAACCCCTTTCTGACACTGTTCCCATCTTTATTTGCCGTCGGAATATGGCGCCGCGCATACATGCCCCGAGCGCGTCACCGGCCCTACGGCCTCCTGTTGTCATTTACCTGGGTGAGGCACGCCACGAATCAGGCGTCCTGTATGCCGAATAGATATTTTGTTCGGCCAGGCCGAACGTCGTTCGGCGCGTTATTTATGGTAGTTTCCACCTTGATGACTGTCAATATTGGCAGCGCTAAGCTGGCTGAAACGCTCGACCGCCCGCTAGCGGATAAAAGACGAAATACAAATGACACAAACGGACCAAACCATTGGCGAGCGCAACGCGCTTCGCAGCGTCAGCCGGGCGCTCGATGTCCTGGAGACACTGGGGGCCAGCGATAACGAGGGGCTTACCGTTGCCGAAATTGCGATGGCAATCGGCGTGTCGAAGAGCACGGCGTTCGAGTTATTGCAGACGTTGCTCGCCCGTCATTACGTCACCGATGTACGCCTTGGCGGCTCACGGCGCTATCGGCTCGGCTTTGCGCTCGTGCACCTCGGCGACCGGGCGGCGGCAGACGTCGGCATCTCCCAGCTTGCGATGCCGGTTCTGCGCGAGCTGACCGACACGACCGGTCTCACGTCGCGGCTCGCGGTGCTCGACGACAACGGCTATGCCGTCGCAATCAACCGGGTGGAGGCGCCCGGCATCGTGCGGATCGCGTCCGCGCTCGGACAACGCGAACTCCCGCATTGCTCGGCGCTCGGCAAATCCCTGCTTGCGTTATTGCCGCCGGCGCGCGTTGTCAAGCTGCTCGCGCATACCGGCATGCCCCGCCGCACCGAGTACACCCGCCTGACACCCGCTGAGCTGATGAAGGATCTGATTCTCGTCGCCGAGCGCGGCTACGCATTCGATGACGAAGAAGACAATCTGGGCGTGGTTTGCGTCGGCGCGGCAATCACGAACCGAGACGGCGAAGGCGTGGCTGCAATCAGCGTGACGACGCTCAAGAACGGGCTGGATGACGACGACCTGCACGCGCTGGGGCGCACGCTGCGCGCTCATGCCGAGCGCATCAGCCGGATGCTCGGCGCCCAGATTGTCCCGCAACGCGGCGCGGCGAGCTAGCGCGCATCTATCTCCCTGGCGGATCACCGGTGCCCCCGCGACGGGGCGAGGACCTCATGCTGACCACCTTTTTCGATCTGTTCGATCTGCACGACGCGAACAGCTATCTGCCCGATCTGCTCAGGGGGGCGCTCACGAGCATCGAGCTGACCTTCAGCATCCTGACGCTCAGCCTGCCGTTCGGCCTGCTGCTCGCTATCGCCAGAATCAGCCGCGCGCGGCTGCCGAGAGCCATTGCGTCGGTCTATATCGAGGTCATTCGCGGCACGCCCGCGCTGCTGCAACTGTTCTACATCTACTTCGTGCTGCCTTCGTTCGGGATTCGCTTCGCTCCGTTCACGGCGGGTGTCATCGGGCTGTCGATCAACTACTCAGCGTATCTCGCCGAGGTGTATCGCGCGGGCATCGAAGCCGTGCCGAAGAGTCAGACGCAAGCCGCGAAGGCGCTCGGCATGTCCGGCCGCCAGACGATGCGCCTGATCGTGCTTCCCCAGGCCATCCGTATCGTCGTGCCGCCGCTCGGCAACTATGCGATTTCGCTCTTCAAGGACACCTCGCTCGTGTCGATCGTGACGGTCAAGGAGCTGATGTTCACCGGCCAGATCATCTCGTCGACGAACTTCCAGTACGTCACGATATTCACGCTGGTCGGCGCGCTTTACCTGGCGTTTTCCTGGCCGAGTGCCCTGGCCGTGCATTGGCTCGAGCGCAAGATGGGCACCACGCGGCCGGCGAACGCCGCAGTGCGTGCGCGATGACCGGCGCCCTCGAGCGAGAGGCAGCAACGCGATTGACGCGATCGATTCGCCACATGTGGATAACTAACTCATTCGGGGTGCTTCATGCGCAAGGCTATGCAGGTTTTTGCATCGATATTGATAGGCGTTGCAACGTCGCTGTCCAATGCCCATGCGACTGATAGCGGCGCAATCAGCGATGTGCGCTTCGAAGGCGGAGACGGCTCGTACGCGCGCGCAATCAGGAACGGCATCACGCTCGTGATCGCCGCCGACCCGCCGTCGACCTTCCGCGACGAGAAAACACACACGTTCGACGGCGCGGACGTGCGCATCTTCCGCGAAATCACGAAGCGGCTCAAGATCACGAAGGTCACGTGGGACATCGTGCCGTTCGACGCGATGATTCCGGCACTGCTCGCCGGCCGTGCCGACGTGATCGTCGACAACCTGCACGAGAACGAGCAGCGGCTGCGCGTCGTCGCATTCACGAGCCCGGCATACTGGTACGGATCGGGCATCGCGGTGCAGCGTGGCAATCCGTCGAAGATTCATGGGTGGGACGACTTTGCCGGGCATACCGTCGGCACGGTGCGCGGAAGCTTCAATCACCAGTTGCTCGAAGGACGCAAGGACCTCAAGGAGCTCAAGCTCTACACGAGCAGCGAGGCGGAGTTCTCCGATCTGATCGCTGGGCGCATCGACGTTGCGATGGAAGACGACGTCAAGATCGGGCAATTCCTGAAGCAGCATCCAGCTGCCGCAATGCAAATGGTGGCTGATTACAGGCCGCTGCCGCAGGAGTATGGATACGCGCGCTACGCGTTGCGCAAGGGCGACATCGATCTGAATAACGCGGTGTCGCGAACGCTCGACGAACTTCGCGCCGACGGAACGCTGGGATCGATCATCAGGCAGTTCGGCTATACCGACCGCAATCTCTGGTATTTCCCGGTGAAGAACTGATTTCGTCGCGTACCACGCTGCCTGTCGGTTTCAGGCAGCAAATGCGCGGTCGCAGATCTCGACGCGGTTACGGCCGAGATGCTTGGCGTGATAGAGCGCCGTGTCGGCATCGCGCGCCAGCTGCTGGATCGTTGCTTCGGCAGCGGCGAGACAGGCCACGCCGATGCTGCATGTGTATCGAATGACGGGCGCGGTGAAGCCGGGCTCAGCGATTCGCGTGCGGACCACTTCGGCCAGTTCGTGAGCCTGTTGCAGGGAGAGTGCGGGCAGCAACACGGCGAACTCTTCGCCTCCCCAGCGCGCGAGACAGGCTGACGCCGGTATTGCCGCACTGGCGCGTTCCGCGAAGTCGATCAGGACGTTGTCTCCCATATCGTGCCCATGCTCGTCGTTGACCCGCTTGAAGTGGTCGAGGTCGATCAGGAGCATGGAGAGCACGGCCCCGTTGCGCTTCGCCAGTTCGCGTTCCTCTTCGAATGCGAGCGCGAGCGCGCGGCGGTTCAGCAAACCTGTCAGCGGATCGCGGTAAGACTGCCGCTCGAGCTGGATACGTAAGCGCTCCATGGCAATCAGCAGAAGACCCACTGTCACGAGCAGGGAAAACGCGGCGCCCGCGGTGAGATAGAACGTCTGCATCCATTCAGGATGGAAGAGATCGGGTAGGCCCTTCGTAGCAAGACCGATGGAGATGCAGCGTGCGGCTGCGACTGCGCATTCGGCAAGAAGCAGTGCGCCAACGGCAAGCGCCGTGCGGCTGGGGCGGCCAAGGCGCAGCATCACCACGCCGTGCGTGCCGTAGAGCACCGCGAGCACCCCGGTGATCACGATCATGCGGCCCGCAATCGATGGATGGACCAACCACAGCCAGGTCATGCCGGCCGCGGCAACGGAAACGAGCAACGAGACGAAGCGCCAGCTGGGCTGGCACCCATAGAGGAGCTGGGTGCCAACGAGTCCCAGCCCCGCGCCAAAAACGATTCCGCAGTTCGCAACCAGAATCGAAAGCCAGTCCGGCACGCTGCCACGAAACGCGAGGAGGAGTACCGATACGCTGACCACCAGCGCACCCGATGCCCAATGACGGACGCCGCGTATGTTCTGAGGAAAGCTTCGGGCCAGCGAGAACAGCGCGATTGCCATGAGTCCCGGCATGACCGAAGACATCAGGATGACCGTGCGCAGATCGAAGAGCGGCATGCGGGTTCGGCGAGAGTAGGCACTGCGCCTATATAACATATCGATGTCGTCGAGCGCGATGCCAGAGTGAGGCGTGATCGATAACACACGCAAGCGTTGCATAAATTCGCGGGCAATGCCCGTCATGCGCGTGCCGGAAATTCATCGGCTCCCATTTTTACGCCCTTCAGAATTTCCGTATCCTGCCGTTACCGCATGGATGGCATGCCGTGTTGCGCGTTGTTGAAGTTGCCGGTTCCGGGAACGCGTGCGTAGATGGCGTTGTACGAGCACACATTCTCTTTGACAGCATGAGAAACCCTGGAATGGACGCAGAAAGCGAGTACGGCGAGCCGCTCAGCAACCTGCCTATGCCGGTCATCCGTTACGACGCGCAGGGCCAACGGCGCTACATGAATGGCGCAGCCGTGGCGATGATGAGGGCTGCATCCGAAGGCGCCTGCGCGACGAATGCCGAAGCCGGGGTGTTTTCGTCCGAGGCATTGCAGCAGTACCTCGATACCATTCGCGAAGTCGCGATCACCGGCGTTGCGCGCGAGCTGGAACTCCCATTCGCCGGCCTGCCGCAGACGCACGGTGAGCATTACCTCGTGCAGTTCGTAAGCCATCCGACACCGGACTCGGCTCCTGCGGTACTCGCGATCTATTTCAACATCACGGCGCGCAAACGTGCGGAGGCAAAGCTCCGTGAACGCGAGTCGTTTCTCGAATCGTTGCTCGATACGATGCCCATTCCTGTGTTTTCGAAAGACAGGGAAGGGCGGTACCTTCATCTCAATCGGGCGTTCGAAGAATTTCTTGGCGTCCCCAAGGAGCGATTCATCGGCAAGACCGTCTTTGAGACGAGTCCGCACGAGCTGGCGCAAACCTATTTCGCCATGGACGAGGAGCTGTTCGCGAAAGGCGGCATCCAGCGCTACGAATTCAAGGTCCAGAACGCCACGAAAGCGGTGCGCGACGTGGAATTCAGCAAGGCGGTCTTCCACGACGATGAGGGCCACCAGGCCGGCTTGATCGGTGCGATTCTGGACATCACCGAACGCAAGCGGGCGGAGTCCGAGCAGCGGGCTCAATACGAGAAGATCCTTCAACTCAACGGCCGCCTCGAAGACAAGGCGCGTGAACTGTCCGACGCGCGCGCCCAGTTGATGACCGTGCTCCATACCATTCCGGATCTGGTGTGGCTGAAGGACACCGCCGGCAACTTTCTGCTTTGCAATTACAGCTTCGAGCAGTTTGTCGGCAGGCCGAAAGCTGAAATTCTCGGGAAAACCGATTACGACATCTTCGATGCCGAGCTGGCGGACTACTTCCGGGGACGCGACAAGGCAGCAATCGATGCGCTGCATGTTTGCGTGAACGACGATTGGGTGGTCGCTCCGTCGACCCGCGAACGGACCTTGCTCGAAACTCGGCGTCTGCCGGTGTTCGGTGCAGGGGGGACGGTGGCGGGTGTCCTCGGCGTGGCACGCGACATGAGTGAGCGGCGCCGTTTCGAAGAAAAGCTGGCCCGCCGGGAACGCGAGTTTCGAACCCTCGTTGAAAACTCGCCCGATACGGTCGCCCGTTACGGACGGGATTGCCGGCGCCTCTACGTCAATCCAACGTTCGCAGCGCTCGCCACTGGAGGAGCGCAAGCGCTGCTGGGCAGGACACCGGCTGAATACCCAGGCGGGCCAGGGTCCGTCCTCTATGAGCAGCAGCTCAGGGAAGTATTCGCCACGGCAAGCGACAGGGAATTCGAATTGGTCTGGGGGCCTGACGAAAACAAGGAACTGTGCCAGCTGATCCGCTTGACAGCGGAACTGGGTGCGGACGGCAAGGTGGAAACCGTCCTTGCCGTAGGGCGGGATATCTCGGAACTGCACGCTTCCAGAGGAAAGATCCATCGGATGGCGTATTTCGATGCGCTAACGGCGCTGCCGAATCGCGTCCTGTTCAACGAGCAATTGCGTCAGGCAATCTCGAACAGCAAGCACGGCCACTATACGGCCGTCATGATGATCGACATGGACCGCTTCAAGGGTGTCAACGACACGATGGGTCATGCGGTCGGTGACGAGTTGCTGCGTGAGGCCGCGCGTCGACTGGCTGCCTGCGTGCGTGTGGGGGACACGGTGGCCCGCTTTGGTGGTGACGAGTTCGCCGTTCTGCTGCCGGAGACTGCCGATCGCTGCATCCTCGAGGAAATTTCCGCGAGGATCATCCGGCGGCTCGACGAACCTTTCCTGCTCGACGGCAGAGAAGTCTTCATATCGTGCAGCGTCGGGATCGCGCTGCATCCGCTCGACAGCACCGACGCGAAAGATTTGTTGAGATACGCAGACTCCGCGATGTACCTTGCGAAGCGCTCAGGGCGCCGCGGCTTTCGCTTTTACACAAAGGACCTGACCGTCGAGGCCACGGCACGTCTTTCGCTCGAATCAGAGCTGCGGCGCGCAGTCGATCTGGGCGAGTTCGAGTTGTATTACCAGCCCCAGGTGACGCTTCGCGGTGCGCAAGTCATCGGCTCGGAAGCGCTGTTGAGATGGAATCGCCCCGGAGAAGGCTTCATTCGCCCGGATCAGTTCGTGCCGCTTGCGGAGGAAACCGGTCTTATCGTCGATCTTGGGCGGTGGGTGCTTCGCGAGGCTTGTTGCTCGGCCGTCGAATGGAATACCGGGCGTGGCGCGCGCCACAGGGTGTCGATCAATCTTTCCGCGCGACAGTTTCAGTCGCGCGACCTCGCACTGACGGTCAAGGATGTCCTCGATGAAACCGGTTGTCGACCGGAATGGCTGGAGTTCGAGATTACGGAAAGTCTGCTGCTGGAAGAGGACGACTCGGTTCTGAACGCGCTTCGCGAATTTGAAAGCATGGGTCTATCGATCGCGATCGATGATTTTGGCACCGGCTATTCCGCACTCAGCTATTTGACCCGATTCCCGATTGATACGCTCAAGATCGATCGTACGTTCGTGCAGCGAGTCACGACGGATCGGCGCCATGCCGAACTCGTGAAAGCGATCCTTTCCATCGCACGTTGCCTCGGGCAGCGGGTCGTTGCCGAAGGCGTCGAAACCATAGAGCAGGCCGCCTTTCTCGATGCCCATGGATGCGAGATTGCGCAGGGCTTTCTCTACAGCGTGCCGCTGCCAAAGCCTGCCATTGCATCGCTTCCGCGCCATCTCGATCCAGGCGCTGCGTACACGGTGAATCCGTAAGGGCGTGCGAGGCCCGACGAAATAAATTCCTTCCAGCTGTAACCGGGAAGCGCAACCGAGCGAACTAAGAGGCAGTCCTGTCGTTCTGGAGACAGATCATGTCCGTTCGGCTCGTTGCTATTGCGTTCTTTTTTCTCGTCGCGCCCGTCGTGGCCTCAGCCAGGCCGGTCGTGGTCGAGCTGTTCACCTCGGAAGGGTGCTCCTCGTGTCCGCCCGCGGATGCCTACCTGTCTGAGCTATCTCGCGAGCGCCGGGAGGTGCTTCCCCTCGCATTTCATGTGACGTACTGGGACGGCCTGGGCTGGCGCGACCCCTACTCGCTGGAAGCCGCCACGCAGCGCCAGGCCGAGTACAGCGCGCGTTTTGGTGAGAGCGCCTACACGCCCGAAATGGTGATCGACGGCCAGAAGGGACTGGTGGGTTCGAATCGACGTGCAGCCGAGGCGGCGATCGCGATCGCGCAGAAAGCGGATGAAGCAGGGGTGGATGTGAGTGGTGTGCGCCACGGCGGGACGTTATCAGTCATGGTGGGACGCGGCACCGGCCACGGTCGGGTCTTGCTGGTTGGCTATGACACCGGGCATGTCACCGAGGTCGGGCGAGGCGAAAACACGGGGCGTACGCTCAGGGAGGCCAACGTCGTTCGCTCGATACAGGCCGTCGGCGAATGGACCGGCGCGCCGTTGAAACTCGAGCCTCCTTCGCCGGCCGGTGAACAGGCGGCAATCCTGATCCAGTCGACGGATGGTGCGATCATCGGCGCGGCGCGAGTGACCAACGGTGCGCCTTGAGCCGCCGGGAATGGTGCTATCAGGTCTTTCCATCGCCATTACTAAGGTGTGCTTTGTATATCGTCGAACGACGCTATGAGGGCAGAAGGAGTGCGCAGTGCAGTGGCAGTTCCCCTAACGAAGTCGTGTCTACCAGGCAAGGAGTTCGTCATGTCATTTGTCACGTTCGCTTCATCGTTTCCTTTGCGGACCATCGCGTTCGCCGCGGCGCTGGGATTCGCTTCAAGCAGCTTTGCGCAAGCCGCTTCCGAGGCCGATCCGCCCGGGGCCGTCTACGTCATGTCGAACCAGCCTTCCGGAAACTCGGTTCTCGTCTATGCTCGAGCCACAAACGGAACCCTGACCTACGCGGCCACCTACCAAACCGGCGGAAAAGGAGCGGGCACGGGCGCCGATCCGTTGGGCTCGCAGGGCGCGCTGACGTTGGACTCGGGCTTTCTGCTTGCGGTGAATGCCGGCAGCAATGATGTTTCGCTTTTCGCAATCGATGGCAGCAAACTGACGCTGCTCGACAGAAAGCCGTCGGGCGGTCAGATGCCCGTCAGCGTGACGGTCAAGGGGCCGATCGCGTATGTGCTCAACGCCGGCGGCACGCCGAACATTAGCGGCTATTTTGTCGACGCACTCGGCAAGCGCCTCGTTGCGTTACCCGGCTCGCAACGGCCGCTGGCCGGTGGAACCGCCGCCCAGCCGGCGCAAGTCAGGTTCGCACCGGAAGGCAACGAATTGCTGGTGACCGAAAAGGGCACGCAACTCATTGACACGTATTCTGTCGGCTTTACCGGCTACGCCTCGACATCGACCCCTCATGCCTCGAACGGCGTTACGCCGTTCGGCTTTTCCATCACGACACGCGGATATGCAATCGTCTCCGAGGCCGGGTCCGGTTCCGTTTCCTCATACGAAGTCGAAGACGGCAAACATCTCGAGTCGATCAGCGCGGCGATCCCGCTGGGCCAGGCCGCTCCTTGCTGGCTTGTCACGACCGGCGACGGACGTTTCGCCTTTACTGCCAATGCCGGTAGCGGCACGATCAGCAGTCTGCGCATTGCCGCGGACGGGAAGATCAACCTGCTCAATGCCGCTGCTGGTACGCTCAGCGCTCCGCTCGACATGGCGCTCAGCAGTCGGAGCAAATTCCTCTATGTGCGGGAAGGCAACGGCGCCGTAAGCGGCTTTCGCGTGATGCCCGACGGCACGCTCGAACCGATTGGTTCGGTGACCGGCGTACCGCCCGGAGCCCAGGGGATCGCGGCGCGCTAGCAGCGCGCAAGTCACGTCTGATCAAAGAGACGTTATAGAGGAGGTTTTCGAAATCCTCGCATTCGCTTGATTCTCTATGCAACTGGTTGCATTATCGACCTCGCCGTCATACAACCAGTTGCATAAACATGACCAATCACTATCCCCATCTTCTGCGCCCACTCGACCTGGGCTTCACGACCTTGAAGAACCGCGTGCTGATGGGCTCCATGCACGTCGGTCTGGAGGAAGCGCCGAACGGCTTCGAACGTATGGCCGCGTTCTATGCGGAGCGCGCGCGTGGCGAAGTTGGGTTGATCGTGACCGGCGGCATCGCGCCGAACGAACGCGCGCGCCCCATGCATGGCGGCGCGATGTTGACGACAGAGCGGGAAGCCGAGCGGCACCGTACGATTACGCGCGCCGTCCACGCGGAAGGCGGCAAGATTGCGATGCAGATCCTGCATTTCGGTCGCTACTCGTACCAGCCGATGCTGGTCGCACCCAGCGCGCTGCAAGCCCCCATCAATCCGTTCACCCCTCACGCGCTGAGTGACGACGAGGTTGATGAAACCATCGACGATTTCGTCCGCTGCGCAGCCCTCGCGCAACATGCCGGCTACGACGGCGTGGAGATCATGGGCTCCGAGGGCTACCTCATCAACGAATTCATCGCGATGCGTACCAATCATCGCACTGACCGCTGGGGCGGCAGTTACGAGAACCGCATACGTTTCGCGGTGGAGATCGTGCGCCGCGTGCGCGAGCGTGTGGGCCGCAATTTCATCATCATCTACCGGCTTTCGATGCTCGATCTGGTCGAGGGCGGCTCGACGCTGGAGGAAGTCATCCAGCTCGCACAGGCTGTCGAGCAGGCGGGCGCCAGCATCATCAATACGGGCATCGGCTGGCACGAGGCGCGCATTCCCACCATCGCCACCAAGGTGCCGCGCGGCGCCTGGGCCTGGGTCACGCAGCAACTAATGGGGAAGGTCGCGGTGCCGCTCGTCGCCACCAATCGCATCAACACGCCCGAGCTCGCCGAACAGCTGCTCGCCGACGGCGCGTGCGACATGGTGTCGATGGCGCGCCCATTCCTCGCCGATGCCGAATTCGTGCGCAAGGCTCGCGAGGGCCGCGCCGACGAGATCAATACCTGCATCGGCTGCAATCAGGCTTGTCTCGACCATACTTTTGCTGGCAAGGTCACGTCCTGCCTCGTCAATCCGCGGGCCTGTCACGAGACGGAAATCGTCATCCGGCCTGCTGCGCAGCCAAAGCGTGTGGCGATCGTGGGTGCGGGTCCGGCCGGTCTCGCCTGCGCAGTGACCGCGGCCAGCCGCGGGCATGCCGTTACGCTCTTCGAGGCCAGCACCGAGATCGGCGGCCAGTTCAATATCGCGAAAAAAGTGCCGGGCAAGGAAGAGTTCCATGAAACGCTGCGTTACTTCCGCCGCCAGATCGAATTGACGGGCGTCGAGCTTCGCCTCGGCACGCGTGCGAGCGCCGAAGCGCTGATGCAGGAGGGCTTCGATGAGGTGGTCGTGGCAACCGGCGTTCTGCCGCGCGAGCTGCGCATCGAAGGCGCCAGCCATGCCAAGGTGCTGGGCTATCTGGACGTGCTGCGCGACGGCAAGCCGGTGGGATCTGACGTCGCCATTGTGGGGGCTGGCGGAATCGGCTTCGACGTGGCCGAGTACCTCGTGCATGAAGGCGAGTCCGCGAGTCTCGATCCGCAAAAATTCTTCGCCGAATGGGGCGTCGATACGAACTATGCCGAACGCGGTGGATTGCGTCGGGCGGTCGTGAGTCCGGCGGCTCGCAGCGTGCATCTGCTGCAACGCAGGCGCTCGAAGGTTGGCGAGAACCTTGGCAAGACGACGGGATGGATTCACCGGACGGCCTTGAAGGCGCGCGGCGTCGGCATGTCCTCCTCGGTGGAATACCAGCGCATCGACGACGATGGGCTGCACGTGAGCATCGACGGTGTGCCGCAAACCCTCGCTGTCGAGAACGTCGTGGTTTGCGCAGGACAGGAGCCGCTGCGCGAGCTGGCGGACCAGTTGCTGGCCGCCGGCCGCAAGGTGCACGTGATCGGCGGTGCTGCCGAGGCTGCCGAACTCGACGCCAAGCGGGCCATCCATGAGGGCACCACGCTTGCCGCTTGGTTGTGAGCGCGCTGCGTTTTCCCCGGACCTGAAAACGGACCCGATATGACTGACGCCATACTCAATCTGTCTCCCGCTGTCGCGCGGTCCCTCGCGATCTGGCATGAACTCGTGGACAGCAAGGATCTCAGCGGGCTGGAGTCCATCGTGCATCCCGAGGCCGTTTTTCGCTCGCCGATGGCGTTCAAGCCCTACGGTCCCGCGCCCGCCTTGCTGATGGCGCTGCGTACGGTGATCACCATTTTCGGGGACTTTACCTATCATAGGCAGTTCAGCAGTGCCGACGGGCTGAACGTCGTGCTCGAGTTCGGCGCGACCGTGCAGGGCAAGCAGCTCAAAGGCATCGACATGATCCGCTTCGATGAGGCGGGCCTCATCGTCGAGTTCGAAGTGATGATCCGGCCGTTCAATGCATTGCAGGTACTGGGTGCCGAGATGGGCGCGCGTCTGGCTCATGTTCTCCCCGCGTATAAAGCCGCGAGCCATCCATGAACGATCAATACTTTCGCCTCAGTAACGAAGCCGGCATCGCGCATCTTCAATTGAACCGTCCCGACCGGCTCAATGTAATGGACCTCGCGTTTTATACGGGCCTGCGCGAAATGGTGCAGGCACTCGATGCGAGTGGCGAGGTCCGCGTGCTCGTCATCAGTTCGACGGGCAAGCACTTTTCGGCCGGTATGGATTTCGAGGTGTTCGCCAACATAGCGAACGACTTCGACACCCGCAGTCCACGCAAACGCCTCGGTTTTCAGCGCGCTCTCGCAGATCTGATGGACTGCTTCGACGTGCTCGACAAGGCACGTTTCCCCGTTATCTGCGCCGTGCAGGGCGGGTGCATCGGAGGCGGCCTCGACCTTGCCGCTGCTTGCGACATTCGCGTGTGCACGGCGGACGCCTTCTTCTTCTGCCTGCAGGAAACGCAGATCGGCATGGTGGCCGATCTGGGCGTGCTGCAACGCCTGCCCAAACTCATTCCTGCGGGCGTCGCGCGCCAGATGGCGTACACCAGCGAGCGTTTGAGCGCCGAACGGGCGCTCGCCGTGGGGCTCGTCAATGCCGTGCTGCCCGACGCCGATGCGCTCCAGCACCATGCGATGGAGCTGGCCCGCAGCATCGCATCGAAATCGCCGCTGGCTGTGGCGGGGAGCAAGACGGCGATGAACTTCGCCCGCGACCACGCAACCGCGGAGTCGCTGCAGCACATGGCCCTGCTTCAGAGCGCCATATTCGATACCGCGGACCTCTCCGAAGCCATCGCAGGCTGGCAGGCCAGGCGTGACCCGCGCTTCGATGGCTTGCCGCCGTTGCCTGACTGATCTCCCGCTCTCGCACTACGTCTGCCTATACTGGACTTCGTAAGTCAGTCACGCGAACCAGTACTGAAGAAGAGGCGCGTCATGTCGAGAACAAGCAAAACTCTGCTCGTCCGAATCGCATTGATCTGCGTGTGCAGCTGCCTCGCGAACGCCTCACGCGCGCAGGTGACGCGAATGGAGGTCATCCCGATTCCGTCCGTGACGCTCACGGACCAGGAATTTCTGAGCGGGCGCGAGGATGGCAAACCTGTTACGGTGGCTGGCGAACTTCGGCTTCCCCGAAACGGTACTGACCGGCTTCCGCTCGTCATCCTGCTGCATGCGTCCGGCGGAATCGGCAGCAGCATCACCGACTGGGAGGAGTATTTTCTATCGCTCGGTGTCGCGACTTTCGTAATCGACAGCTTCTCCGGCCGAGGTATCGTCAACACGATCAACGATCAAGCGCAACTCGGCCGCCTGGCACAGACCGAGGATGCCTATCGCGCCATTGCGACGCTTTCGAAGCACCCGAGAATCGACCCGAACCGGATCATGCTCATGGGCTTCTCGCGTGGAGGGCAAAACGCGCTCTATGCAAGCCTGAGCCGGTTCCAGAAGATGCACGCCCAACCCGGCACCCAGTTCGCGGCGTTCGTCGCTTTCTATCCCGACTGTACCTCCACGTATCTCGAAGACGAGGATGTCGTTGGCAAACCAGTGCGTATTTTCCAGGGGACTGCAGACAACTACAATCCCGTCGCGCCATGCCGTGCCTATGTGGAACGTCTGAGAACGAAACTGCATGACGTCCAGTTGACCGAGTACGTCGGCGCCAGTCACTTCTTTGACGCGCGAGCGCTCAGGCAACCCCAGCAGCTATCGCAGGCGCAGACCACACGAAACTGCCGGACGATCGAGGTCGAAAACGGACTGCTCGTCGACGCCACGACGAAGCAACCGTTTAGTTATAGCGATGCGTGTATCGAGCGCGGGACAACCATCGCATACGACGAGAACGCGGCGGCCAGTGCCAAAGAAGCCGTCGGCGGAATCGTCAGGGCCGTGCTGAAGCCATAGGTTCACTGTGACCGGGTCGAAGGCCGGGAGCTTCGCCAGTCCCGAAACGGCATTTCACATCGGGCGCCGAAAGGCCGTGGCGCAAGCCCGTACTGCCGTCGGCCGCATAGAATTCGCGCGGTTTGGGTTCGAACCGCGATACGAATGGCCCGTCTCAGTGCCCGAAACGGGTGCGCCGCGACGCATATTAGTGCACGTTGTTACCGGCGCAGGGCGAAGAAACGCCTTCCACGCCACAAAGCCGTGCCTGGGTTCATTGGCACGCTTCTCGCTTTAAGGAGTGGGCAAGGAGCCGGCGCAGCATCCGGTTCAGACAATCTGGAAATGGACAGCTAGGGTTCCGGCCTGCTTCTCGCAGGTGCTGGTCCGAGAGCTGGCGACCTCAGGCGAGGTTACACGGCGGGATAAAAGCCCGGGAGAGAACGCGATGTTTGCGCTGCTCCCTGCCGTTGCTAACCGTCCCTTTCGAGGTCAACCTCATGCGCAAGCTCGTTCGCTGTCTTGGCATCGCCGCCGTCTCCCTCGCCACCTTCGCTTCAAGTTCCGTGTTCGCTGCGGGCCGCAGCGACTTCAAGGTTTGCTGGACCATCTACGCCGGCTGGATGCCGTGGGGCCAGGCAAAAACCCAGGGCATCATCTCTAAGTGGGCCACGAAGTACGGCATCAAGATCGATGTCGTCCAGCTGAACGACTACGTCGAATCCATCAATCAGTACACGGCTGGCAAGTTCGACGGCTGCGCAATGACCAACATGGACGCGCTCACCATCCCGGCTTCGGGCGGCGTCGATTCGACTGCGCTGATCGTGAGCGACTACTCGAACGGCAACGACGGCGTGCTCATGAAGGGCAAGGGCAGGCAGATCGCCGACCTGAAAGGCCAGCAGGTCAATCTCGTGCAGTTCTCGGTCTCTCACTACCTGCTCGCACGCGCTTTGGAAAGCGCCCATATGAGCGAGCGCGATCTCAAGGTCGTGAACACATCCGACGCCGATATCTCGGGCGCATTCGCGACGCCGACTGTTCACAACGCGGTGACGTGGAACCCGATGCTCGCCGATCTGAAGGCGCAGCCGAACGTTACCGAAGTCTTCGATTCGAGCAAGATTCCCGGCGAAATCATGGACATGATGGTCGTCAACACGAAGACGCTGCAGGAGAACCCGGCGCTCGGCAAGGCACTGACCGGCGCATGGTTCGAGATGGTCGCGCTGATGCACAGCAATTCGGCGGCGAGCACCAGCGCGCTGACGTCGATGGCGAAGGCCTCCGGTACCGACCTTGCGAACTTCAAGGGGCAGCTGTCGACCACCGCGCTCTTTTACACACCTCAGGCGGCAGTCGCTTTCGTCACGAGCCCGGACATGCCGAAGATCATGACGCGCGTCGCGAAGTTCTCCTTTGACCACGGTCTGCTCGGCCAGGATGCAAAGAGCGCGGATTCCGTGGGCATGGCATTCGACAAGAATGTGATCGTCGGCGACAAGAACAACGTCAAGCTGCGTTTCGACCCGAGCTACGTCGAGATGGCGGCCGCGGGCAAGCTCTGAGACTGATTTCGAAGCCACAACCAGGCGGTCACCATGCGACTCATCAATCGACATCCGAGCCGGATCGGCAGCATGATGCTGCTCCTGCTGCCGTTCGTCGTGCTGTTTGCCGTGTATTTCACGGGATCTGCGCAGCGGCTCAAGCTCAATCCCGACGACAAGCTGCTTCCGAGCGCGGCGCAAATGAGCGATGCCGTGAGATTGGTCGCATTCACCGAAGACAAGCGCACGGGTGAATATCTGTTGTGGGACGACACGCTGTCGAGCTTGCGACGACTGGGTATCGGTCTCGTCGTGAGCGCGGTAATCGCGCTGGTGGCCGCTATCGCGACCGGCTCGTTTCCGCTCGTCAGCGCAACGCTCTCGCCATTCATCACCGTCGTCTCGATGGTGCCGCCGCTGGCCGTGCTGCCGATTCTTTTCATCGTCTTCGGGCTCGATGAGCTATCGAAGGTCGTGCTCATCGTTTTCGGCATCACGCCGATGATCATTCGGGACCTGCATGCCCGTGCCCGCGAGATTCCCGCCGAGCTGTGGGTCAAGGCGCAGACGTTGGGGGCTACGAGCTGGACGGTGATTCTGCGTCTGGTTTTGCCCCAACTCCTGCCGCGCCTGCTGGTGGCGATGCGTCTCTCGCTCGGAGCTGCATGGCTCTTTCTCATCGCCGCCGAAGCGATCGCGTCGACGGACGGCCTGGGCTATCGCATCTTCCTCGTGCGCCGCTACCTCTCCATGGATCTGATTCTGCCGTACGTCGCCTGGATCACGCTGCTCGCGTGGCTCACCGATGAACTGCTTCGCCGCATCACGCAGTGGTCCTTCCCCTGGTACGGCGGAGGTGGGCGATGATCGAAGTCCGTAATGTATGGAAAGAGTACGGCGGCCAGGTAGTTCTGGAACGTTTGAATCTGACGATCCAGGAGGGCGAGTTCTGTTCGATGGTCGGCGCGTCCGGCTGCGGAAAGTCGACGTTTTTGCGGCTGCTGCTGGGTCAGGAGCAAGTGACGCGCGGCGAGATCCTGCTGGACGGTCAACCGCTGCCGGGCGAGCCGGATGCCCATCGTGGCGTGGTGTTTCAACGCTACTCGGTGTTCGAGCACCTGAGCGTATTGCGCAACGTGATGCTGGGACTGGAGCTTCCGAAAGCGAAGCTCACGGGCAGACTCTTCGGGGCGCAGCGGCGCGCCGCGCGAGACGAGGCGGCCGCCATGCTCGAGCGGGTGGGGCTAGGTGCGGCCCTGAACAAGTACCCGCAGCAACTCTCCGGCGGTATGCAGCAACGCCTCGCCATTGCACAGGCCCTGATGATGAAGCCGCGCGTCCTGCTGCTCGACGAGCCGTTTGGCGCACTCGACCCCGGTATCCGCAAGGACATGCACACGCTGCTCTCGGACCTGTGGCGCGAAGCGAAGCTGACCATTTTCATGGTTACGCATGACCTCAAAGAGGGCTTCACGTTGGGAAGCCGTGTGCTGGTTTTCGACAAGGTCCGCGTGGACCCCCAGGCGCCGGGTGCCTACGGAGCCCGTGTCACCTACAACATTCCACTCGACCGCAGCCGCGAATCGGTGTCCGCGGTGCATCTGGCGCGCGCGGCCGTTCAAGGCGCGTCCAGCATCGAAGCGGTCTCATGAAGGGAACTCGAACATGAAGTTATTGCTTGAAGAAACCGTACCGGGCGGGGGCCATACCTCGCTCATCGTGAAGCGCGGGCAATCGCTGCGCGTGACCGACCTGCACGGTGGCGCCAATGTCAGCGTCATGATGGTCAATGCAACGGAGAAGAGCGAGCGACTGAATCTCCCGGATTCGCTGAAGTGCCAGCACACTGCAAAGCTCACGACGGGGCACTGCCTGTACTCCGATATGGGGCGTGTTCTCGCTGCCATCGTCGACGACACATGCGGGTGGCACGACAGCATCGGTGGCGTCACGAACGCCGACGAGGTCACGGCGCGGTACGGTGCTGGCCGTTATCAGGAACTGCGCAACGCGTTCTACCGGAATGGCACGGACAACTTGCTCGTCGAGATGGGCAAGTGGGGCCTCGAGATCTCAGACCTGCTGATGACGCTCAATCTTTTCAGCCGCGTTGATGTCACGAGCGAAGGAGAGCTGAATTTCGTGAGCCACAACTCGAAGGCCGGCGACTACGTCGAACTGTATGCGCCGATGAACACGCTTGTCGTGCTCACCGCGATTCAGCACCCGCTCGACCCGAACCCTGAATATGCGCCCAAAGCGGTGAAACTCGAATTGAGCGAGGCGCAGCCTGGCGTGGCTGAAGTGTGCCGTACCGCATGCGAGGAAAACGTGCGCGGGTTTATCAACACAGAGCGATTCTTTCTTTGAGCGGAGGCCACTTCATGATGAGCACGCTTGTCGTCAGCGACAAACAGCCCGAGAGCGCGGTCTACCGCGAGACGGTGGCCGCGGGTGAGCCCTGGCTTCACGAAGTGAAGGCGGGCCAGACACTGCGCATCGTCGATCTGGAGGGCAACCAGGCGGTCGATACGCTGTTCTACAGCCTCGCCGACCCGCGCGAGCGCTTCGACCCACAACGCACGCTGCGTCGGCAGAAGAGGCTCTACCTGACGGCCGGCTCGGTGTTGTACTCGAATCTCGGCAATCCGATGCTGACCGTCGTTGCCGATACCTGTGGACGCCACGATACGCTCGGCGGCGCCTGCGCACAGGAGAGCAACACCGTGCGCTATGCGCTGGGAAAGCGCTATATGCACAGCTGCCGCGACAACTTCCTGCGCGCTTGCGCGCATGACGGCCGCCTCTCGAAGCAGGACATCGGCGCGAACGTCAACTTCTTCATGAATGTGCCCGTGACGGCGGAAGGGGGCCTCACCTTCGAAGACGGCATTTCCGCACCGGGGAAGTACGTCGAGCTGCGTGCCGAGATGGACGTGATCGTGCTGATTTCCAACTGCCCCCAGTTGAACAATCCGTGCAACGCCTACAACCCGACGCCCGCGGAGCTGCTGATATGGGACTGAAGCATCTCCGCAGCTGGATCTCGTTCGCCATGCTCGTGCGCGCGGGACGTCATTTCACGCTCACGCGCGAAGCGCTGACTCAGGCAGATCGCTGACGCGAATACGGCCGTGGACGACCGCGGCTCGCATCTCCCACGGCGGGACGGCCCGCCTCTGAATCAAGATTCCTTCCATGTTCGAGAAGATTCTTATCGCCAATCGTGGCGCTATCGCGTGCCGGATTCTCAGAACGCTGCGCGAACTCGATGTCACCGGAGTCTCCGTTTTTGCGGAGGCGGATAGAGCGAGCCGTCATGTAAGCGAGGCTCCCGTCGCGCACTGCCTGGGCGACGGGCCCGCGGCAATGACCTATCTCGACACGAAAAAAATCCTCGAGATCGCTCGCCGCGAGGGCGTGCAGGCCATTCATCCCGGGTATGGATTCCTCTCCGAGAACGCCGCCTTTGGCGAGGCTTGCGAAGCGGCAGGGATTGCATTCATCGGGCCCACGCCCGCGCAGTTGCGCGCCTTCGGCCTGAAGCACACGGCGCGCGAAATCGCGGAGAAGGAGGGCGTGCCGATGCTCAGGGGCACCGGCTTGCTCGGTGACCTGATGGCGGGGCTGGAAGCGGCGGAAGTCATCGGCTATCCGGTGATGTTGAAGAGCACGGCCGGCGGCGGCGGTATCGGCATGCGTGTGTGCTGGGATGCAGCCGAACTCAGTGCGCATTTCGATGCCGTGAAGCGCCTCGGTGAAAACAATTTCAGCGACTCCGGCGTTTTCCTCGAAAAGTACATCGAGCGGGCGCGACATCTTGAAGTGCAGGTCTTCGGAGACGGCAAGGGCGATGCCATCGCACTCGGCGTGCGCGACTGCTCTGTGCAGCGGCGCAACCAGAAAGTGCTCGAGGAAACGCCCGCGCCGTGCTTGCCGGACGGGGTTTCCGAGGCACTCTGTGCGGCTGCCGTGAAGCTCGCGAAGGCGGTGGACTATCGCTCCGCCGGCACCGTCGAGTTCGTGTACGACAGCGCCGCCGAGCAGTTCTACTTCCTCGAAGTCAACACGCGCCTGCAGGTGGAGCACGGCGTAACGGAGCAGGTGTGGGGTGTCGACCTCGTGCGCTGGATGATCGAGCTGGCAGCGGGCACGCTCGAGCCGTTGCATGAACTCGCAGCGAAGCTGACGCCGCGCGGCCATGCGATTCAGGCGCGGCTCTATGCAGAAGACCCCGGCCGGGACTTCAAGCCCAGCCCCGGCCTGCTGACCGACGTCGCGTTCCCGCCAGCCGACGGTCGCCCGCTACGTATCGACACGTGGATCGAAGCCGGCTGCGAAGTGCCGCCGTACTTCGACCCCATGCTCGCCAAGGTGATTGCCTGGTCCCCGACTCGCGACGAGGCGCGCAGCGCGCTCAAGGACGCGCTCGAAAGCACGCGCATTTACGGCGTGGAGACGAACCGCGACTATCTGCGTCAGATCCTGGACGACAAGCCGTTTGCATCGGGCGAACCATGGACCCGGTGCCTCGAGGGACTCAAGTACGAGGCCAGTACGGTCGAAGTCGTCAGCGGCGGTACGCAGACGACGGTCCAGGATTTCCCCGGCCGTCTCGGATACTGGGCAGTCGGCATTCCGCCTTCGGGGCCGATGGATGATCGCGCCATGCGGCTGGGCAACCGCCTGCTTGGCAACGCCCCCGATGCCGCCGCGCTCGAAATCACGATGAGCGGCCCGACGCTGCGTTTCAATACCGACGCGGTCGTCGCCATCACGGGGGCAGACATTCCCGTGCTGCTCGGCGACGTCAAGCAACCGTTGAATATGAGCCTCTTTGTCCCGGCAGGCTCGACGTTGTCGCTCGGCACCATTCGCGGCGCCGGCGCACGCGCTTATCTGTGCGTACGCGGCGGCCTGGACGTCGGCGTGTATCTCGGCAGCCGCAGCACCTTCACGCTCGGTCAGTTCGGCGGGCATGGCGGGCGCGCAATACGCGCAGGTGACGTACTTCACCTCTATCCGCTCGAGAATCCGCAGTTTGGCAAGACGCTGAATGCCGTGCCGAAGCTCGAAGACGTGCGGAGCCTCCGCGTGATCTATGGTCCGCATGGCGCGCCAGAGTACTTCAGCTCGCGCTACATCGAAAGGTTTCTGGAGACGGATTGGGAAGTTCACTTCAACTCGAGCCGCACCGGAGTGCGCCTGATCGGGCCGAAGCCGGAATGGGCACGCGAAGACGGCGGCGAGGCCGGGCTGCACCCGTCGAATATTCACGATAATCCCTATGCGGTCGGCGCCATCGATTTCACGGGCGACATGCCCGTGATTCTCGGCCCCGATGGACCGAGTCTTGGCGGCTTCGTCTGTCCGGTGACCATCATCGAGGCCGACCTCTGGCACATCGGGCAACTGAAGGCCGGCGACAAGATCCGCTTCGTTCCGGTGGAGGTAGAAGAGGCGCGTGAAGCCGCACGTCAACGCGCCCGCGAACTGGAAAGCCTGGAGGTCGAGTCGAACGCGCCGACTAGCAGACGGTCGTCACTGACCTCACCCATCGTGCTCGACCTGGGTTCGGGCGGCGAGCGGCTCGTTGCGCGCGTGTCCGGTGACACGCATCTGCTGCTCGAGATTGGGCCCGCCGAGCTGGACCTCGTCTCGCGCTTTCGTGGACACGCGCTCATGCAGTCTCTCGAGGCCATGGCGCTTCCCGGCGTCGTCGATCTGACGCCTGGCATCCGTTCCCTCCAGATTCACTATCGACCGGAGCAACTGGCGCTCGCGCAATTGCTGGATGTCGTACGTCAGGCGTGGGAGCAGGTCTTGCTGAAGAAGGATTTGCGCGTGCCGTCGCGGATCGTGCACATTCCGCTCTCCTGGGATGACCCGGCGTGCCAGCTTGCGATTGAAAAATACATGACCACGGTGCGCAAAGACGCGCCGTGGTGCCCGAGCAACCTCGAGTTCATTCGCCGGATCAACGACCTCGAATCCATCGATGCCGTCAAAGAGATCGTGTTCGACGCGAGCTATCTCGTGATGGGTCTCGGTGACGTCTACCTGGGTGCACCCGTTGCGACCCCGCTCGATCCGCGTCATCGCCTCGTGACGACCAAATACAACCCGGCCCGTACGTGGACCGCGGAGAACTCGGTCGGCATCGGCGGCGCGTATCTGTGCGTGTACGGCATGGAAGGGCCCGGCGGCTATCAATTCGTCGGCCGCACGCTGCAGATGTGGAATCGCTATCGCAAGGTCGCGGATTTCGCCGGTCAGCACTATTTGCTGCGCTTCTTCGACCAGATTCGCTTCTACGAAGTGTCGGCCGACGAACTGCTTCGCATCCGCGCCGATTTTCCGCTTGGGCGTTATCCGTTGAAGATTGAAGAGTCGGAACTCTCGCTGCCGGATTATCAAGCGTTTCTCGAGAGCGAAGCCGACAGCATCGGCAAGTTTCGTTCGCGACAGCAGGCGGCCTTCCAGGCCGAGCGCGAGCGTTGGCGCGAAGCGGGCACCCCTGAAGAGGCAATCGAGGCACCGAACGCGGAGGACGCCCAACTGGCTCCGTTGGAAGACGGGCAGATCTCCGTGGACTGTGAAATCGCCGGCAGCCTCTGGCAGGTGAAGGTGAAGACGGGAGACGTCGTTGCCGCGGGCGACGTATTGCTCATTGTCGAGTCGATGAAGATGGAGATTTCGGTGTTCGCCTCCTGTGCGGGGACCGTCGGCGATATTTACGTGGCCCCCGGCTCGCCCGTGCGCGCGGGGCAGCGAGTCGCAGTCATTGAACGCCACTAATTACAAGGACAGAAAACCATGCCGACATTCGATCTGCGGCTTTCCACGCTTCGCAGCGCGTATCGTGACGGGCGCCTCACGCCGCGCACGCTCGTGACTGAACTGCTCGGAAAAGCGAGCGCGCTGAATCCGGAGTTCAATCTCTTCATTCATCTACTGACCGAAAGCGAAGTCGCGCCATACCTCGACTGGCTCGAGAAGCAGGACTTCGAGCGTCTGCCGTTGTACGGCGTCCCGTTCGCGATCAAGGACAACATCGACCTTGCAGGAGTCCAAACGACCGCCGCGTGCCCCGCCTTCGCGTACATGCCAAAGGAGTCCGCGACGCTCGTCAGCCAGCTGATTTCGCTTGGCGCCATCCCGATCGGGAAGACCAATCTCGACCAGTTCGCGACGGGTCTGAACGGCACGCGTTCGCCATACGGCAAATGCCGCAACAGCGTGCATCCTGACTACCCGTCGGGTGGTTCCAGCGCGGGTTCATCGCTTGCCGTTGCATTGGGCGTGGCGAGTTTCGCGCTCGGTACCGACACGGCGGGGTCGGGACGTGTGCCTGCCGGCCTGAACAATCTCATCGGACTCAAGCCGACCAAAGGCATCCTGTCGACGGCGGGTGTCGTCCCGGCCTGCCGCACACTCGATTGCGTGACCTACTTCACGGCAACGGCCGGCGAGGCCAGTGAGCTTCTCTCATTGACCGCACAAACCGACGTTCGCGATGCATACAGTCGCAGAAACCCGCAATGGAACTCGGCAAGCGGGTTCGGCAAGCCTACGTCGTTCCGGTTTGGGATTCCGGCGCGTCTTGAATTCGCGGGATGCGCTGAGAGTCCGGAATTGTTCGCAAGCGCGCGTGCGCGTCTGGAAGCAGCAGGCGGCGAGGCAGTGGAGATTGATTTCGAGCCCTTTGTCGAGGCCGCGAATCTCCTTTATCAGGGCCCGTGGGTTGCGGAGCGCTACAGCGTGGCCGGAGAGTTGATGTCAGCGACGCCAGACGCCGTGCTTCCCGTTATTCGGAACGTGCTGGCCAAGGCGCCGGGCGCGACGGCGGTCGAACTGTTTCGCGCGCAGTATCGTCTGCAGGCGTTGAAGGCGATCTGCGATGCGGTGCTCGATTCATTGGACTTCGTGCTGACGCCGACGTATCCGCGCCCTGTGACGCTCGCTGAACTGGAGAAGGACCCGATTGGGCCGAACTCATTGCTCGGCTACTACACGAACTTCATGAATCTGCTCGATTACGCGGCCGTCGCCACGCCGACAGCGTTCATGAAGAACGGGCTCCCGTGGGGCGTGACGGTCTTTGGCCGCGCGTTCACCGACCAGTATCTGCTGGGGGTTGCCGATGTGTTGCAGACGGCGAGTGGCATCGAATGTGTTGGCGGAAGCCGCCCGGAGCCTTCCGCCAGGCGAGTCGCGGCCAACGACCGGATTCGCGTCGCGGTGTGCGGTGCTCACATGCAAGGGCTGCCGTTGAACAAGGACCTGGTTTCGCGAGGCGCGCGACGCATGCAGGTAACGCATACGGCTGCCCATTATCGGCTGGCCGCGCTGCCGCCTTCCGCGGACGGCACCCGACGCCCGGGATTGTGGCGAGTTGCCGGGAACGGCTCCGAGATCGCGGTCGAAGTCTGGGACATGCCGAGCGTCGAGTTGGGCTCGTTCATGGCAACCGTGCCGTCTCCGCTGGTGCTGGGGAAGGTCGAATTGTCGGACGGCTCGTGGGTGACCGGCTTCTTGTGCGAACCCTATGGCGTGAAGTCGGGAACCGATATCTCCGGATTCGGCGGATGGCGTGCATGGCTCGCGAGCGAGCGCTAGCCCGATTGACCCTGCGAGATGGAACGCTCGTCGCGACATCCAGTGCACAACCTGTGTGCCAACGCCAGCGCCAGTCGTGCCCCGACCTCGGCGTTGTGTTTCACGATCGCGATGTTCGTCGCCAGACTGCGTCCACCCGTGAGTGCCGTGATGCGAGACAGAAGGAAGGGCGTCACGGCCTTACCTGTGATGCCTTGTGCCCTGGCCTCAGTCAGCGCCTGCTGAGTCAGCGCGTCGATCTCTGCGGACTGCATCGCTGATGCCTCCGGCACCGGCGTGCTCAACACTACGCCGCCCTCGAGGCCCAGGTTCCACTTGGTGCGGATGAAGCGCGCCTGGTCCGCTGCGTCGTCCAGCCGGAAGTCCGCGCGAAAGCCGCTATCGCGCGTGTAGAACGCCGCGAAATTGTCCTGCCCGCAACTGAGCACCGGCACGCCGTAAGTCTCCAGGTATTCCAGTGTGAGCCCGATGTCCAGGACGGACTTCGCACCGGCACACACCACCGCCACCGAGGTCTTTGCCAATTCCTGCAGGTCGGCCGAGATGTCGAAGGTTTCCTGCGCGCCCCGGTGCACGCCGCCAATGCCTCCCGTGACGAAGACCTCGATGCCGGCCAGCGCGGCACATATCATCGTGCCAGCCACTGTCGTGGCACCGAGCCCGCCGGCGGCCAGCACGGCCGGCAGGTCGCGGCGGCTAACCTTGTGTACATGCTCAGAGCGGCCGAGCAGTTCCAGTTCGTCGTCAGCAAGTCCGATGTGAATTCGCCCCCCGATCAGTGCAATCGTCGCGGGTTCGGCTCCCATCGCGCGGACCAGGGCCTCCACTTCGCGCGCAGTGCGAATATTCTCCGGATAGGGCATGCCGTGAGCGATGATGCTCGACTCGAGCGCGACAAGCGGGCGGCCAGCGGCCTTTGCAGCGGCTACAGCCGCGCTGAACGTCAACCAGGAGCGTGCGAGGTCGGCAACCATGTCTTTGGGCCTTCGGGTATCGTGGACTCGAGTATGCCGCATGGGGACGCTTCACAGCGCATCGCTCGCCCGATCCACGTGCTCCAGACGAACGATCGGGCAGTCCGGGTTGCGGACAGATCCTGACCGGCGCATTGTTCACGGGAATCGAACCGAGGCTCGCTTTCGCGCGCCGATCCATTTGACAGGCGTCGCCATGTTGCAGGAACGTTTTCTCTACTTTCCCAGGCGGCTGAGCATAACGACTGGCCTGGCCACGTCGACGATAGCCGGTGGCGGGAGGCGATCGGCTTCCTGCTCGCACCTTCCGGATCGGAATAGATGAGAACCCGCCCGATCCCGCCCCAGTGCGAACGCTTCTACATCCTCGACGCGAAGAACAGGCCTGTTGAGGTGTTCGACCGCAGCGAGTGGTCGCGCTGGATGGCCGAAAACGAATTGATCTTTCGCCGCACGCTGCTCGAAGAGTCCGGCGTGACGGTCACGACGCGATTTCGCGGTGTGACTGACGCGCGGACCGCCGAGCCCGCGCTCTTCGTGACGCGCATCGCCGGAATGCAAGCGCGAAAAGACAACGAGAGCTTTGGCGCAAGCACGCTCGGTGAGGCGCTCGAGTTGCACGAACGCATCGTGCAGAAGATCCTTCGGCTACTGACCGGGCGGTGATCGGCGTGCCCTGATCGTTGGCAAGCTTTTTGCAAGTGAGTCGGCGTATCCACTTCCCGGTCATCTTCACCGACTGCCCTCAAACGTCGGGAAGTGCGCCGGATCTTTGCCTATGCTTCCAGTGTGAGAGTGGCCTGATGCCAGGCTTGCGATTGCAGGGGAAAGGATATGCATGTTCGGACGGGTTTTGTCGGGTGCGTAGGCGACACGCCGCTGATCAGGCTCGCTCGTCTTAGCGACGAAACCGGCTGCGAGATTCTCGGTAAGGCCGAATTCATGAACCCGGGTGGTTCGGTGAAGGACCGGGCGGCGCTGTCCATTATTCTGGACGCCGAGCAACGTGGCGAACTTAGGCCCGGCGGCACGGTAGTGGAAGGGACTGCGGGCAATACCGGCATCGGCCTTGCCCATATTTGCGCGGCTCGCGGCTATCGGTGTGTCATCGTTATTCCCGAGACCCAGTCTCCCGCGAAAATGGAACTGTTGCGCGTCCTGGGTGCGGAAGTCCACCCGGTACCGGCCGCCCCCTACAAGGACCCGAACAACTACCAGAAGATCGCCGGAAGGCTCGCGGAGGAACTGGACGACGCGATCTGGGCGAACCAGTTCGACAACCTTGCCAATCGCAAGGCTCACTACGAGACCACCGGCCCAGAAATCTGGCGCGATACCGCTGGCACGGTCGATGCGTTCGTCAGCGCGACCGGTACTGGCGGCACCCTCGCCGGGGTGGCCCGCTTCCTGAAGGAGAAGAACCGCGATCTGTGGATCGTTCTCGCCGACCCGTACGGCAGCGGCTTGTACAGTTACGTGAAGACGGGGGAGATTCACGCGGAAGGCAGCTCGATTACCGAGGGGATCGGCTCCAGCCGCCTTACCGCGAACCTCGACGGCACGCCGATCGATGACGCTTATCAGATCGACGACCAGTCATGCGTCACCATGGTCTACCGATTGCTGCGCGAAGAAGGGCTCTATGTCGGCGGTTCGACAGGCATCAACGTCGCGGCTGCTGTCAGGCTTTCCCGGGAGATGGGGCCGGGGCATACGATCGTCACACTGCTGTGCGACGGCGGCGAGTTGTACCGCTCCCGCCTTTTCAATCTGGACTGGTTGAAACAAAGGGGCCTGGTCCCGGCGTAGACTGCCCGTCAAGTCTGGCGTCACCCATGTTCCCCTTGTGTTTATCTCGTGAGGAGGTCAAATGAGCACCAAGGACAAAGGCAACGTGCGCGCATTCGTGCAGACGGCCGAGCAGATCGGCGGTTGGGTGTGGGTTATCTCGCTCGTCGATTTCGATGCGCGCGAAGTGCGGCGCTCGCTCGTCGCCGAAGAGCCCTTTGCGACGGAGCGCGCGGCGAAAGACGCGGGCTACGCCCGTCTCGAAGCGCTCGCACACGATCAGTAGCTGCGCAGGGAGAGTCCCCATGGCCAGTCCACGAGGTGCGCCGGCGTTCGATGTAACCGTCGACGCCGGCAGTTATCGTGTCGCGCGTCCTGATAACCCGCAACAGGTTATCGAACTACTGCGCGAACACAAGATTCAGATCGTCGACCTCAAATTCACGGATCTGCCCGGTCTCTGGCAGCACTTTTCGATCACGCTGCCCGAGGTGCACGAAGACCTCTTTGCCAACGGGATCGGTTTCGACGGCTCGTCGATCCGCGGATTTCAGGAAATTCAGGAATCCGATATGCTTCTCAAGCCGGATCCCACGACCACGTTCATCGATCACGTGAGCGAAACGCCCACACTCTCGATGATCTGCGACGTGATCGATCCGGTGTTGCATCAGCCGTACTCGCGCGACCCGCGCTACATCGCGAAGAAGGCCGAAGCCTACCTGAAGCAGACCGGCATGGCGACGACGTGCTATTTCGGGCCCGAGCTCGAGTTCTTCATATTCGATTCGATCCGTTTTGGCCAGGATGCCCATAGCGGCTACTTCTTTGTCGAATCTGCCGAAGGGGACTGGAATTCGGGCCGCGACGAAGGCGCGTATGGCGGCGGCAACCTCGGTTACAAGCCTCGCTTCAAGGAAGGATATTTCCCGGCGCCGCCGCACGACACACTGCAGGACATCCGCTCGACGATCGTGTTGTTGCTTCAACAGGCCGGCGTGCAGGTGGAAGTGCATCACCACGAGGTGGCGACAGCGGGGCAGAACGAAATCGACATGCGGTTTTCCACGCTTACGCGGATGGCCGACAACGTCATGATCTACAAGTACATCTGCAAGAACGTCGCGCGCCAGAACGGCAAGGTGGCGACGTTTATGCCGAAGCCGCTCTTCGCCGACAATGCGAGCGGCATGCACTGCCATCAAAGCCTGTGGAAGGACGACGAGAATCTGTTCTACGATGCGCATGGCTGGGCGCTTACGTCTGACATGTGTCGATGGTATATCGGCGGCCTGCTTAAGCATGCGCCAGCGCTGATGGCGTTCTGCGCTCCGACCACGAACTCCTACAAGCGCCTCGTGCCCGGATATGAAGCGCCGGTGAATCTGGCGATGTCACAACGCAACCGCTCGGCGGCCGCGCGCATTCCGATGTACTCCGATTCGCCGAACGCGCGGCGCGTCGAGTTCCGGTGTCCCGATCCGTCGGCCAATGCGTATCTCGCCTTCTCAGCGATGCTGATGGCCGGGCTCGACGGCATCGAAAACAGGACAGACCCAGGCGATCCGCTTGACGTCAACATTTACGACCTGCCGCCCGAGAAAGCGAAGGACGTCCGTCAGGTGCCGGGTTCGCTCGACGAATCGCTGAATGCGCTCGAGGCCGACAACGAGTTTTTGCGCAGAGGCGATGTCTTCACTGAAGATGTCATCGATACGTGGCTTGAGTACAAGCGCAAGCATGAGATCGACGCAATCAGGCTGCGTCCGCATCCGTGGGAGTTTTATTTGTACTTCGACGTCTGATCACACGTGCAACGCTGAGGGGAAGGGTGGGCGCAATAACTATAATGAATTGGGCGGCGCCCGCCTCGCGTGACGCGTTTTGTACTGCGGGGCATCGAGGTGGCTGCTTCGTTCCCCTTTGCGCGAGGCAAATCATGCAACGCCCTGATGCGATCCTCAAGCAGGTGATGGCGGCGTTCGAACACGAATCGCACCTGAAACTCCACAATTGCCCCATTCACATCAGCCGCGATAGCGGTGCCTTGACGGTTGCAGGCGAAGTGCCGGACATAGCGTCCAAGAAGCGGTTTATTCAGTTGACCCGGACTTACAGCGACGGCGAACCCCTCATTGACCGACTGCGCGTCAGCGCTGAGCCGCCGATTGGCGACGGCGAGTTGCGCACGCGGATCTGCGAACGGATTTTGCGAACGGTGGAGTTCCGCAACTGTGTGATATGTGCGCGCGTGAAAGACCAGCTCGAAATGCTGCGCGGCACCATGGACCAGGCCGGCGAGGAGGGCGGCGGCGTTGTGGAGGTCACCGTGGAAGGTGGCCTCGTGACGTTGACGGGCCAGGTGATGAGCCTGTCGCATCGACGGCTCGCAAGTGTGATCGCGTGGTGGGTCGGCGGGTGCCGGGACGTGACGAATCTGCTGGAGTTGGTGCCGGCCGAAGCGGACGGCGACGAAGAGATTCACGAGGCCCTCGCTCTCGTGCTCGAATCCGATCCGCGCGTTCACGCTGAACAAATCACAATCAACGTGGAGAGCAAGCGGATTACGCTTGCGGGGCGTGTAGCGACCGAAGCTGAGAGGCGCCGGGCAGAGATGGATGCGTGGTGTCTGGACACCGTAGGAGGTGTGGTCAACCGGATCGAGGTGCGCGCCTGAGTGTGAGTCGTCGCCATCGCGAATTTCCCCGGCATCGGGCGATCACAGGATCTGATAGCCGCATGGTGGCTGTGCGCGTACCTGCCGGTTATGGCGCCGCTCTCACTGCTGGGCAGCAAGCAGTTCGGCGGCAGCGGTCGGCTTCCCGAGGAAGCACCCAAAACCCAATGGCGCGTTCCGGGCTGTCCGCCATGCACCCCTCAGGCATCGCTGGGCGAGCGCTCAAATGCCCGAGCGAGTCGCAGGCGGTAGCACGGCTGCCGCATGGCGGACTTCCACCGCGATCGACCGCAACGGAGCTTCGGCAATGAAACGGTCGAGCAGTTCGCGCACATCGTAATCGATGTAATCGGCGCGCGAGGTGTCGACAATCACTGTCGCGCGATCCGGGATATGAGCGAGCATCTGCTTGAGCGGCACCTTGCCTAAAAATGATACGTCCTTGCGAAAGGAGACCAGGAAATGATCGTCGTGCCGCGCGAGCGCGATCGGCCGATGCAGATTCGCCCACAGCGCGAGCCCCGCGCTGCACAGCACGCCGAGCATGATCCCCGTGAGGAGGTCGGTGGCGAGCACGCTGGCGATCGTAACGATGAATGGCGCGAACGGCGCCGCGCCTTGTTTCGCGAGCGCGACGAACAACGAAGGTTTGGCGAGCTTGAGGCCGGTGTGAATGAGGATGGCCGCAAGACTCGCGAGCGGAATCATGTTGATCACGTCGGTGAGTGCAAACACGCTGACGAGTAGCAGCACGCCGTGCACGATCGCAGAGAGCCGGCTTTGCGCGCCGGCATGCACGTTGGCCGAGCTGCGCACGATGACCGAAGTAATGGGTAGTCCGCCGATCGCCCCGGCGACGATATTGCCGACCCCTTGCGCCTTGAGTTCACGGTTGGGCGGCGCAGCGCGCCGCTGCGGGTCGATCTGTTCGACCGCTTCGAGGCTCAGCAGCGTCTCGAGACTTGCAACGACGGCGAGGGTCAGGGCGACGATCCAGATCTCCGGGTCGGCAAAGCGCGCGACGCTCAGCTCGAATTCACCGAACTGAAGAGCGTCGCCGAGGGCCGCGAATGATTCGATGGCAGGCAGTGCCACGCGCTGTTCGACCGGCAACGCGAATGTCGAGCCGAGCGAGCCACAAACCAGCGTCGCGCTCACGCCCGCAAGCACGACGACGAGCGGTGCGGGCACGAGCCGCACCAATGTGAAGCGTCGCAAGGCGCGTGTTTCCCAACCCGCGAGAATGGCGAGCGAGATCACAGTGACCATGCATACGATGGGCGAGATCGACTCGAGCGCGTGAGTGAGAGACCCGGTCTCGTTGCCCGACGTCAGTCCGAGCGCGAGCGGGATCTGCTTGATGACCAGCATCAGGCCAATGGCGGCGAGCATGCCCTTGATGACGGGTGTGGGCACATACGAGGCGAGCCGCCCGGCTTTGAGCATGCCAAAGCCGAACTGCAGCACACCGGCGAGCAGCACGGCAATCAGGAATGCAGAGAAACTGCCGAGGCGCGCGATGCCATCCACGACGATCACGACGAGGCCAGCGGCGGGGCCGCTCACGCTCAGGCGCGAGCCGCTGAGCGCGGCGACGACGATGCCGCCGACAATACCGGAAACGAGGCCGGCCAACGGCTCGGCCCCAGAAGCCCTTGCAATGCCGAGGCATAGCGGCAGAGCGACGAGAAAGACGACGGTGCCGGCGGCGAGGTCACGCGCAAGCGCGGACAGGGAAGCTCTCGAAGTCATGATGGAAGCGGGTAGAAAAGAAGGGTGGAGGACTCGACGGCGGCGGTCCTGACGCGACTTGAGGCGTGCGCCTCAAGCGTGCGTGGGCTGTGCAATGCGCAATGGATTAGCACAGGCCGCGGCGGTTGCTTTCGCTGATTCAACGTCGTAGCCCGACGCGAGTTCACGCAGCTGGCCGTCGTTCAGCGAAAAGATCCAGCCGTGCACGAGCGGCGCAGGTTCGCCCTCACGTACGAGCGGATGCTCGCGCAGCAGGCGCACCTGTTCGATCACGTTCAGTTCGGCAAGGCGGTTGATGCGTGCCTCTTCCGATGGCAGGCGCGCCAGCGTCGAGCGGTGCGTTTGCGCGAGCGCGCAAAGCGGCTCGATGCGACGGTTCACATGGGGCAGGGCGTCGGCGGGCGGTAGCAGCGAGGCGCGTACGCCGCCGCAGCCGTAGTGCCCGCAAACGATGATGTGCGCGACTCGCAGCACACGCAGCGCGTATTCGAGCACGCTCATGTTGTTGTCATCGTCGGGATGGAAAAGGTTCGCGATATTGCGGTGAACGAACAAGTCTCCGGGCGCGCAGTGCGTGACGCTTTCGGCGGGCACGCGGCTGTCGGAGCAGCCGATCCACAGCACCTGGGGCTTTTGCCCTGTGGCAAGCGTGCTGAAGAATTGTGGATCGCGCCGGGCGATTTCCTGTGCCCAGGCGACGTTGGCAACGAGAATACGTTTCGGCAGATTCATGGGTCAAGGCTCCGTTGAAGGTGGCGGCTTCGCTCAATCCTTACGTATACCTTTCTATCAGAAATCAGCCTGTCGGTTTCGAAAAATAAATCGGAACAATGCGCGGCGAATATAAAAAAACAGCCCCGCAACGCTCGAGATCCCGCTCGTCGAGTCGAATGTTCGGCAGCCTGCTGGGACGGAGGAGCCACTCACGTCACCCCTACGCCTCGCGCAGGCAACGCTTGCCGATGAAGAATCGCCTGGATGGGTCATGTCGCCGCCCCGTCGCGTGGCCCAGTATCCATTTTCTCCATGCGGAACATGAAAATGTTTGACATCGAAGGCGCGTTAAGGACAACGACGCGGTCTATCAAGTGGGCAATGAAGCGAAGTCGGCGCGGAAAAAACGTATCCCACTGGACGTTCGGGATCAGGAAGAAGTCGATTTTCGATACTGGAAGATCAAGCTTTTCGATTGCTTTTAGGACTTTCGTAGCGTTGCAAAGCCGGTAATAGGCGGGATAATCGTTTGCCTGTGGAGCGATTGACCGGCGGTAGAGATACTTTATCCCGAGCGCCTGCATGATCCGCACGATGACAGTGAACGGGTGTCTCGCGTTAGGCGACATTGACCAATACACGCCGCCGGGTTTGAGCACCTCGATCGTTTTGGCGAGAAACGAAGTCTCGTTGACGACATGCTCTACAACGTTATAGGAATAGGCGAGGTCGTATGTGTTCGACGGAACGGGGATTTCCTCCATGGCACAGGTCCACCGCTGCCTGATCAATGGATGGGGTTGAACAACGGGGAACGGATCGACGCCATCAACTTCCCCAAGGACATGCTGGATCCTGCTGATGGTTGGATTGGTGCCGTGACCGCATCCGATGTCGAGTACATGGCAGGATATTCCGGGCTCCGCTGCGAGACGAGTGGCGTAGTACTCCTGAAAGAACGCTCGATTAGCGTCGTAATGTTCGAATTTACGATTGCAATCAACATAATGATATGAAATCGTAATATGGCTCATTTCGACCTCTGAATGGCGGAATGACGTGTTGGCGACGAAGATGTCGGCAAACTTTCCGGGCGGAAGGGATTTAAATCACGATCTCAACAATAGGACATGTATGCGAAAACGGCGGTGATATTTATTTATTTTCGTGGGCGAGTTCGAAAACCGTGGATAGAAAGCTGATTTGGCTGGTTTGCGAAGGTCTATATTTCGCTGGAAAACCGACGATCAAATGTCCGTGCAACGGTGTAGATCATTGGCCGTTGTGGCTCGTCGCGACGACGGTTGCGACCGCTGGCCGATTGAGCGCATGATGGGTGACCGCGGCTTGAGGCTGTGCTCGTACCGCAGGAGGCAGCACGCCTGGCGCGGCGGCGATATCCGGAGCGGTGAAAAAACGCACGGCAGCGACACAAGGAGCTGGCGATGAAATTCTATGCGCGTGAGTATGAAGGGCGGCTGGAAGTGTTTAGCTTCGACGGTGTGTATAGAATTCGCATCGCTCAGTTGTGCGGCGCGGCAAAAACAGCGTTCGCCGACACCGTCCAGCTATGGATAGGTGACGGCGTATCAGCAGACGAAGCCGTTGCGCGAGAAGCCGAGTCGTTGGCTCGATTAATTAACGAATATTAGAAAACGACACGTTGCGGTGGGCCTGGGAACGAGCGGTCGCTCATGACGCTTTCATGGGCGCATCCAGCACGACTTGCAAGCCCGATGGCAAGCAATGCTCAGAGATCTCCGCGGACCTCACCGGTTCCCAACTCGCTCCGCTGCCGGTTGACCTCCGCCCAAAGCTCATCGCTGTCGTCATTGCGCAGCAGGACTACCCAGTTCAGTTGTTCCTCGGCCACGCCGAAGTATTCCTGGATTTCCCGGCGAACGGCATCGACGAACTGCGCGTATTCCGGAGTTGCCTGGGCCTGCGCGTGCAAGGCATCGTATGCCGCATCGTCCGCGCCGCCGCCATGCTCGTCGATGTAGCGCGAGATCCACTGGTCCCGCTCGCGGTCGTAGTCGGCTTCGGCACGCATCGCCTGCACCGCCGTGTAGAAGTCCAGTTGGGCAAACGCGGCGATCGCCGCCGTTGTTGCCTCGTCGAATGTAGATGTCATCGCCTATCTCATGGTTGCCGTGGCGCATCATCGCACAGGCCGCACCCGGGCGTGTGCCGCGAACTCGTCAACCATGCCGTCCCAGGAAGACGACGGGAGGGCAAGTCACTTGAGGGGGCATCCGTTTGCGATTCGCTCCCGCGTCAACGGAAATCGTGCTCCATCTCGACCTCTGCCCGCAGACTCTCTGTATCGCGATAAATAGAGGCTACGGCGACGACGCGCCCGTCTCGCTTGTAGCGCAGGAAGCAGTCGCGCGCTGCAATATCGCCGTCAACTGAAATCTCGTCCCAACTGTCCGCGTGCCCGAGATAGTTGATCGGGACATCGTAGTGCTGGCTCCAGAAGAATGGCACGGCGTCGAACGTCTCACGTCCGCCAATCAAGTTCATCGCCGCCGTTTGTCCCTGGCGCTCCGCGACGACCCAGTGCTCCACGCGAATTGCCGTGCCACTGTGCGGGTCGGGCCAGCGTGCGATGTCGCCGGCAGCGAAGACGCCAGGCGCGCTGGTCTGCAGGCAGGCATCGACCACCACGCCGCGGTCGATCGCGAGGCCGGCTTGCTCGGCCAATGCCAGTCGCGGCCGCACGCCGACGCCGACCACCACCAGATCGGCCTCCAGGCTGCCGCCCGCTTTGAGCGATACCTGCCGCGCGTCGATCGCGCTGGCGGTGTTCCCGAGGTGGAAGACGACGCCGTGTTCTTCATGCAACCGCTGCACGAATTCACCCATCTGTGGCCCCAGCACACGTTCCATCGGACGCTGCTCCGGCGCCACGACATGGACTTCGAGTCCACGCGCGCGCAATGACGCCGCCACTTCCAGTCCGATGAAGCTGGCTCCGATGACAACCGCGCGCCGCGAGTTCTCCGCGCGAGCGATGATGGCGCGGGAATCGGCCAATGTGCGAAGGGTATGCACATGCGGCAAATCCATGCCGGGAATAGGCAAGCGAACCGCTTCGGCCCCGGTGGCTAAAAGCAGACGGTCGTAGGGGACCTTGCTCCCATCCGCAAGCTCCACTTTCTGCGCGGCGATGTGAAGACGCGAGACACCGGTGTTCAGCCGCAGATCGATGCGTTGGTCTGCGTAAAAAGCATCGTCTCGAAGCGGCACCCACTCCTCAGGCGCGCTGCCGGCCAAATAGTCTTTGGAGAGGTTGGGCCGGTCCACCGGCGGCGCCGCGTCGTCGCTCAGCATCGTGAGACTGCCCGCGTAGCCGAGGCGCCGCAGACGCTCGGCCGCAGCAAAGCCTGCGGCCCCTGCACCGACGATCACGATCTTCTGTGGCGCTCCGGCCGGCGAGGGCACGGAACCCGCGGGCGGCGCTTTTTTGTGCAGTACAACAACCTTGTCGCCCCGGATCTCGGTAGACCAGCACGCGACAGGGCTGAGCGCAGGCGCTCGCACTGCTTCCCCTGTACGCAGGCTGAAACACGCGTGGTGCCACGGGCACCGTACCGTGTCCCCGACGGTCAAGCCTTCGGCGAGTGGGCCGTGGTAGTGAGTACAGGCAGCGTCGATAGCGAAGAATTCATCACCGAGCCGCGCAATCAGCACCGCATCATTACCGACGTGTCCTGACAACAGGCCAGCTTCACCGAGGGATTCGATGGGCACGCCTTTTGCCAGATCAGGACCGCTTTCATTCGATGCCTCACCACTCATGGCGACCTCCACGGGCACGTGACCCAGCTAATGCATCACTACCGGCGTCCTCGGCAGAGGCCGCCAGTTTCAATGTTAGTCCACGTTGAACAGAACACCGCCGCAGGCAGGACCCGGCATTGGCAGAGACCAATCCGCTTTCGGAACTCTTTCAGTCATCCGAAAGCTTCGTGATTCCCGATTTCAGCTGGCATCTGCGGTGAGGCGTGGGTCCCGTGGGAAAACCGTTCGCGGGTCGCGTCAACTTGTTGTGGCATGATTTCAAACTCTGCATCTGCCGTTTCGTTCGTTTTGCGCGCAGTGAAACAAGGTGGATCGATGATCGATGACGTCAACCACGGTTTCAGTCGCAGCCGGTCGCACTGGCATTCTCGCAGTGCGTCTCACCGCCATGCAGCCGGCGACACGCTCACGCGTGCTGCATGGGGCATCGTCCTGATCGCGTTGTCCGGCTGCACGGTTGGCCCCAATTACCATACGCCCGCGCCGCCCGCTACCGGCACCTACACGTCCACGCCGCTACCCGATCAAACGGCCTCGGCGCCGGGCGCTTCGGGTGTCCCGCAACAGTTCGTGGCCGGCCTCGACATTCCCGCACAGTGGTGGACGCTCTATCATTGCGAGCCGCTCGACGCGCTGATACGCGAGGCGCTCGCCAACAGCCCCAACGTTGCCGCGGCGCAAGCGGCGCTCAGGCAGGCCGGCGAAAATCTTCGCGCGCAAATGGGCACCACGCTCTATCCGTCAGTCGATGCAAAGGCCAATGCCACGCGTGAGAAGTTCAACGGCGTCACGTTCGGCGAGCCGCAGCTCACGGAACTGCTGAACCTCTATAACGCATCGGTGAACGTGTCGTATAACCTCGATGTGTTCGGCGGCGGAAGGCGCGAGCTCGAGTCGTTGCGCTCGCAGGTCGATTACCAGGGCTTTCAGTTGCAAGCGGCGTATCTCGCGTTGTCCGCGAACATCGTGACGGCGGCCATCAAGGAAGCGTCGCTGCGGGAGCAGATCGAAGCGACCGCGCGCATCGCCGACGACGAAGACGCGCAGCTCGGCATCATGCGCAAGCAGCTCGAACTGGGCGGCGTGAGCCGCGCAACGGTGCTTGCACAGGAAACGCTGGTGGCGCAGACGCGCGCGACATTGCCGCCGTTGCATCAGTCGCTCGACCAGACGCGTCATCAGCTCGCGGTCCTGGCGGGCAAGCCGCCGAGCGATGCGGACGTGCCCGAGTTCCGGATGTCGATGTTCACGCTGCCGCAAACGTTGCCCGTCAGCGTGCCGTCTTCGCTCGTGCGGCAGCGCCCCGATATTCTCGCCGCCGACGCCACGCTGCATCAGGCGAGCGCCCAGGTCGGCGTGGCGACGGCGAACATGTATCCGCAGCTCACGCTCTCCGCGAGTTACGGCCCCGAGGCGCTGACGCCCGCGGGCCTTCTTAAGTACGCCGACATGATCTGGAGCATCGGCGCAGGCATCACACAGCCGATCTTTCACGGCGGCCAGTTGAGTGCGCAAAAGCGCGCGGCAGAAGCGGCATTCGACGAGGCCAACGCGCAATACCGCCAAACGGTGCTGCTCGCATTCCAGAACGTCGCCGATACGTTACGCGCGCTGGAGCACGATGCGACCGGCCTGAGCGCGCAGACGCAAGCATGGCGCGCTGCCAGCGATTCGCTCGACCTGACGCGCGGTCAGTTTCGTATCGGCGGCGTCAGCTATCTGGCGCTGCTCGATGCACAGCGCCAATACCAGCAGACGGTTGTGAATCTCGCGCAGGCGCGGGCCGCGCGCTATGCAGACACGGCAGCGCTGTTTCAGGCGCTCGGCGGCGGCTGGTGGAACGACACGGCGACGAGCCAGGCAGCCCAGCCGAGTCCGGCTGCGCCGAAATGAATCCTTTTGCAGTGGCCACCCCGGCCAGGACATGACGATGACGACGAAGAAGCCGATGGCAAAGCGGATGATCATCATGCTGATCTGCGTGGGCATACTGCTCGCCGCGCTGGTCGGCTTCAATCTGTTCAGGGCGCACATGATCCAGAAGTTCATGGCGAGCAACGCCGCACCGCCCGCCACCGTCACGGCCGCTATTGCAGGCTATCAAACATGGCAGCCGCAGCTTGTCGCCGTGGGCAGCCTGCGCGCGGTGCGCGGCGTCGACGTGACGACGGAAGTGGCCGGGCTTGTGCGCGAGATCGCGTTCAACTCGGGGCAGGAGGTGAAGACGGGCCAGGTGCTCGTGCGCCTGAACGACGATTCGGACCGCGCGCAGCTCGCGTCGTTGCAGGCAGCGGCGGACCTTGCGCAAACGGTCTACAAGCGCGACAAGGCGCAGTTCGACATCCAGGCGATTGCCAGGGCGCAGCTCGACGCCGACGCCGCCGACCTCAAGAGTAAGAGAGCCCAGGTCGAGCAACAGGCCGCCCTCGTCGTAAAGAAGACGATACGCGCGCCGTTCGCGGGACGCGTCGGCATCACGACGGTCAACCCCGGCCAGTACCTCAATCCGGGTGACGCCATCGTCACGCTGCAAGCCATCGACCCGATCTACGCCGACTTCTTTCTGCCGCAGCAGCAGCTCGGCCAATTGCAGGTTGGCCAGACCATCGTCGTCGATACGGATGCGTTCGGCAACCGCACGTTCGACGGCAAGATCCGCTCGATCAATCCGCGTGTGGACAGCACCACGCGCAACGTCCAGATCGAGGCGACCGTCGACAATCGCGAGCGCAAGCTGCTGCCCGGCATGTACGCGAACGTGAAGATCGATGCGGGTGGCGCGCAGCGCTATCTGACCTTGCCGCAAACGGCGATTACCTATAACCCATATGGCGCGACCGTGTTCATCGTGAAGCCCGGCGAACATAAGAACGCACAAGGCAAGGTCATGCCCGTCGCGCAGCAGGTGTTCGTCACGCCGGGGCCGACGCGCGGCGACCAGGTTGCGATTCTCAAGGGCATCGGCGAAGGCACGCAGGTCGTGACGAGCGGCCAGCTGAAACTGAAAAACGGCACGCCCCTCGTGATCGACAACCGCGTGCTGCCTGCGAACAGCCCGAACCCGACGCCCCAGGAACAATAGAAGAGCGCGCGATGAAATTCACCGACATCTTCATTGAACGGCCGGTCCTCGCATCGGTGGTGAGCCTGCTGATACTCGTGCTCGGCTTGCGCTCGCTTGCCGCGCTGAAGGTCAGCGAGTATCCGCAAACCGAAAACGGCGTGGTGACGATCACGACCGCATACTATGGCGCGAGCGCCGACACGATGGCGGGCTTCATCACGCAACCGCTCGAAGCCGCGATCGCACAGGCACAGGGTATCGACTACATGTCGTCGACGAGCACCACGGGTGTCTCGACGATCACCGCGACGCTGCGCCTCAACTACGACTCCAACCGCGCGCTCACGGAGATCAACACGCAGATCGCATCGGTGCGCAACCAGTTGCCGCCGCAGGCGCAACAGCCCGTGCTGACCGTGCAAGTGGGTCAAACCACCGACGCGATGTACATGGGTTTTTACAGCAACGTGCTGCCGAGCAACAACGTTACGGATTATCTGCTGCGCGTCGTGAAGCCGAAGCTCGATTCGGTCCAGGGCGTGCAGACGGCGGAAGTGCTCGGCGGCCGTCAGTTCGCGCTGCGCGCATGGCTCGACTCGAGCAGGCTCGCCGCGCACAACGTGACGGCCGCTGACGTATTCACGGCGCTCGGCAACAACAACTATCTGGCGACGCTTGGCACAACGAAAGGCCAGATGATAAGCGTCGATCTCAACGCGGGCACCGACCTGCATTCCGTCGAGGACTTCAAGAAACTCGTCGTCACGCAGAAGAACGGCGCGATCGTGCGCCTTGAAGACGTGGGAAACGTCGTGCTCGGTGCTGACAATTACGACTTCAACGTCGCGTTCAGCGGCAAGCGATCGGTGTTCATCGGCATCAAGGTGGCGCCCGATGCGAACGTGCTCGACGTCGCGAAGCGCGTGAAAACGATCTTTCCGGATCTGCAGAGGCAGTTCCCGACGGGCATGACGGGCGACATCGTCTACGACGCGACCGACTTCATCAACACGGCGATCACGGAAGTAGTGAAGACGCTCGTCGAGGCGCTGTTGATCGTGACGGTCGTGATCTTCCTTTTCCTCGGCAGTCTGCGCGCGGTGATCGTGCCGGTGATTGCGATGCCGCTCTCGCTGATCGGCACGTTCTTCGTGATGCAGGTGCTCGGCTATTCGATCAATCTGCTGACACTGCTTGCGCTCGTGCTCGCCATCGGCCTCGTCGTCGACGATGCGATCATCGTGGTCGAGAACGTCGACCGGCATATGAAGGAGGAGGGCAGGCGGCCTTTCGAAGCCGCACTGATCGCGGCGCGCGAACTCGGCGGCCCGATTCTCGCGATGACGGTCGTGCTGATCGCCGTGTACGTGCCCATCGGCTTTCAGGGCGGACTGACTGGCGCGCTGTTCACCGAGTTCGCGTTCACGCTCGCGGGCGCCGTCACGGTGTCGGGCGTGATCGCGCTGACGCTTTCGCCGATGATGTGCTCGCGTTTTTTCCGCATGGACCAGCAGTCGGGGCGCTTCCCGCGCTTCGTCGACCGGCAGTTCGAACGTGTGCATCACGGCTACCGGCGTCTGTTGCATGCGATGCTCGACACGTGGCCCGTGTTCGTCGTGATGGGCGCGCTGCTCCTGTGCGGCACCGTCTATCTCTTCATGACGTCGCAAACGGAACTCGCACCTCAGGAGGACCAGGGCATCGTTCTGTCCCAGGTCCAGGGGCCGCCGAACGCGACGATCCAGCAAATGCAGACCTACGCGGATCAGGTCTTCGACATCTCGAATCAGTTGCCCGAATACGCGCAGATGTTCCAGCTCACGGGCGTACCGACGCTGAACCAGGGTATCGGCGGCGTGCTCTTCAAGACGTGGGACAAGCGCAAGAAGGGCGCGACGCAATTACAGCAGGAATTGCAGCAGAAGTGGAACGGCATCGCGGGCGCGCGTGTCGCCGCATTTCAGTTTCCGCCCCTGCCGGGCGCGCAAGGATTGCCCGTGCAATTCGTCATCAGCACGACGGAGCCGTTCGAGAACCTCAACGAAGTCTCGCAAGCCGTGCTGCAAAAGGCGCGCGCAAGCGGCATGTTCTTCTTCGTCGACAGCGATCTGAAGATCGACAAGCCCGAAAGCGTGTTGCTCGTGGACCGCGACAAAGTCGCTTCGCTCGGGCTGACGCAAAGCGATGTCGGGCAGACGCTGGGCGCGGCGCTCGGCGGGAACTTCGTCAACTACTTTTCGATCGCTGGCCGCTCGTACAAGGTGATTCCGCAGGTGCTGCAAACGGACCGGCTGAACCCGTCGCAAGTGCTCGACTATTACTTGCGCACAGCCAATGGCAGCGTGATACCCGCATCGACGGTCACGCATCTGCAGCGCAACGTTGTGCCCGAGTCGATCAATCACTTCCAGCAACTCAATTCGGCCACGATTTCCGGCGTGCTCGCGCCGGGCATCTCGCAGGGCGAAGTGCTCGACTTCCTGCGCAAGGCCACGACCGACGTCGCGCCGGCGGGATACACGGCCGATTATTCGGGTCTGTCGCGACAGTTCGTGCAGGAGTCCGGCGGCTTCGTGACCACGCTGCTATTGGCGACGATCATCGTGTTTCTCGCGCTCGCCGCTCAATTCGAGAGCTTTCGCGATCCGGTCGTGATTCTCGTATCGGTCCCGATGGCGCTGTTCGGCGCGCTGATCTTCATCAACGTGGGACTCACCACGCTCAACATTTACACGCAGGTGGGCCTCGTCACGCTGATGGGCCTCGTGAGCAAGCACGGCATTCTGATCGTGCAGTTCGCGAATGAACTGCAACGCGCGGGGCGCGGCAAGCGCGAGGCACTCGAAGAAGCGGCTGGCGTGCGCTTGCGGCCGATCCTGATGACGACAGCCGCGATGGTGCTGGGCGTCGTGCCGCTCGTGATCGCGTCGGGTGCGGGTGCGGCCGGCCGCAACGCAATGGGACTCGTGATCTTCACGGGGATGTCGATCGGCACGCTGTTTACGCTGTTCGTCGTGCCCGCCATGTATATGTTCCTCGCCGCGGACCACCATCGAGACAGCGAGCATCCGGAGCAGACCTGAGCAACCGAAGAGATTTCACGATTTTCTGGATGTTTTCGCCACGAATGGTGTGGGGATGTGCTGAACTTTCTCGCTGCCACACTTCGGGCAAGGCGGATGAGCGGATTGATGTTCAGCAAGATGCTCGGCATGCTCGAACATCTCACCACATTTCTCGCACCGGTACTGGTAAGTCGGCATGGTATTCCTCTAACGAGAAACCGGGCGACAACCCATTCCAGTGCAGGAAATGGGCGCGCTCTCCGGTGTCGGTCCGGTCGCAAGCTAGTGCTTGCGATGCATCCAGCTCATATGGTGCGTGTCGAGCCACTGGCTCAGGCTCTCTCCCTGGTGTTCGCGCCTGTAGCGACGGGACAGGGCCATGGCAACGACAACGAGAACCACAAGGCCAACCCAAAAACTGATCATTGACTGAGTCATGGCAGCCTCCTTCGGGAATGCGACCATGCACTGAATTCTAGTGCCGAGGCGGCGGAATTCGCCCTGAAAGTTACCGCGGCGATCACTTCCGGCCAGAGCTCGAAGCAGGGATCACGTTCACGGGACCCAATGGTATGTCTATTCCTGTTGCCTAAATGAAGCGTTTGCGAGGGCAGGGCAGCAGGGCCGTACCCCAGCCGCTCTCCCGAACGTTGTCTCGTAACGGAAGCCGTGATAGCGAGTTATGTAGTGCTTGCACCATTCAAAGGAACGGCCAACGCTTGCGTCAAGCGCTGTCACGGCGCAAGTGAATAAGCACTTAGTTCGGAAGTACGGGACAGCAGCGCCTGGTGATCGAGATACAACACGTAATCCGACTTGATGACCTTTTTAACGCTTGGCGCGTACCAGTAGGTTTCGGTGAACGGCGCATCGTACAAGCGATCAAGCTGCCTGGCGTTCACCCCATGGCTGACTATCTTGTAGGCGTCAAATGAACCAGCGGGTACCTGTATCCTCTCGAACGCAACGATCTCGTCGTGGCCGCTGACATCAATGGTTCCGATCGTGAAACGCCGGACATGATGAAAGTCCCAGTTCTTTCCCACAGTCATTGGGAAACTCAGGGTTCCATTGCTAGGCTCATACGTTGTTCCGTTGCCATCCCGCGTCAGGTTGCCCTGACTGTCGTAGTGGTTTTCCTTTTGGCGCCCACCGTTCCACGAGGACGACATCGTCGTCTGCGTCTCTGTTACCGCGACTACCGTCACAACAAGAGGAACGCCGGGCGTGGAGCCGGTTCGCCCCCATATAAAGGTCCACGTATCACCGACCTTGTAGCTCGGCGCGTCAGCCGTGGGTGTGCCGGGTGGACTTGCTGGCGGCTGCGCTGTGCACGGATTCGTCAGACACCCGAGCAACAGTGCGGCATGGCAAGAGTGCCTCGTGAGCAACGAGAGGGTTGGCGTCGCGTTGCGGACTTTCACGAGTGGCTCCCGACCGCGATGACACACGAAGAACTGGCGTCGTGAGTTGGAGATTCCTTTCATTATTGTTCTTTGTTGCATTTGTGCAGACGAAATGTTGCTATCTGCCGCTCGCGCAATGCCCTGGGCAACGATCGTCACGGTTCGGAGTCGATGACGGATTGAAAATCCATCCCGCCGGGCTAGTCTCCGGGCCGCCGCCATATTCCAGCCGGGCGCTGGGCGCCGATTCCGGGTTGAACTCAGCGGCCACATGAACAGGAACGGCACCGGGCTGCGAGGGCGGGTCCCGTTCGTCAGTGTGCCCCAGTAAACCATCGAGGGTTTTGGCGTGCATCGCCCAGATTTCGCAGAAGACCCCGAAAGCCTTCTGCATTGAATCGAGCGTGTCAACAGCTGTGGACTCTTGAATGCGGTGACGCCGGAGCTGGCTGACGAGCGTCTGTTGCCTGGCGAGGGCGACGGCGCTTCGGGCGACCGTGTTGCGGGCGAGCCGCTCCCATTTCCACGCGTGCAGCAATGCGGGTACGTCTGGCACGTGTTCGTAGAGCCAGTACTGACACACGGCGGCGTGCGATGCGAAATCGGCACCGCGATGGCGCAGGATTTCCATCCAGCCGAGTACCTGAAATACGGGGATAAGAGTTCCCTCGGGGCCCCATAGCGTCGAGAGCAGAAAGTAGTCTGCCTGCGCTGGTGCGCCGTCCAGAAGTACCTGCGGTTCCATCGAATCAGGCAGAAATGTGTCTGTGACCATGTTTGCCCGCGTTGCGCAACGTTGAGGGTCCATTGTGTCCGAAAAAATGCGCCGTGGTGAAGTCGCCCACGGTTCAAGAAGGCCTGGCAGCCGCTCAGCTGCTGGCCTCATGCTCGAGTTGAGCCGCAGGTACATGCCGCACGTCGGTACCTTTGACGACATAGACGACGAATTCGGCGATGTTTTTAGCATGGTCCCCAATGCGCTCTATGGCTTTGGCGATGACCATGTAATCGAGCCCAGTCGAAACGACGCGCGGGTCCGCCGTCATTTCGGCAATCAGTCCGCGCGTAAACGCCCGAAACTCGTTATCGATGGCCACATCGTCCCGCACCAGATGCGCGGCTGCGGCACTATCCATTCGTGCGAACGCATCCAGCGCTCCATGAAGGAGACTCATGGCCATCTCTGCCGAGGTTTTGATTTCGACGATTCCGATGACCGGAGCTTCGCTATTGGCCTGGATGCGACGGATGCGCTTGGCCACCTTCCGTGCTTCATCGCCAGCGCGCTCAAGATTGGTGGTGCACTTCGAGATGGCCAGCAGAAGTCGAAGATCGCGGGCTGCAGGCTGTCTGCGAGCGATGACGTTACTCACCTCTTCATCGATTTCCAGCTCCATCAGATTCAGTCGTTGCTCGCTCTCGAGCACCGCGTAGACGACGTCGGGGTCGAACGCATGCAGTAACGAAAGGGCGCGAGCGATCTGCAACTCTACGAGGCCGCCCATCTCAAGGAGCCTCGTCGAAGCCAGGGTGAGGTCAGCGTCAAAACCGCTGGATAGATGTTTTTCCGGCATCATCGTCCCCTTGATGAGCCACGCGCGCGGAACTGCCAATCAAATGGACCATCCCGTGGACGCAGCGCAGACAGACATGATAGGTCCGGTCCTTGCATGCATGCCTGTCCGGAATCCACGACTTATGGATCGCCTTAGCCGCTGAGGCGCGACGGCGTGACTGGCAAATGCAGGTCGTAGCGAGAGTTGGTTGACGGTTGTTTGCGCGTGCGATCGGTAAGGCGACGCGCCGCGCCAGGTGGGACAGCTGCAGCTTGTGCACGAATGACATGGGCATCGAGGCATAAGATTGCCAGACTTGCCGGGGCCAAAAGTGGCTAAACTTCCAGGCGGTACTGCGGCATACGGGTGACCCGCCAATGCAGCAGAAGAATACGAAGGTTGCGTGTTGTGGGGTCACGCCATCGGGCAGCAAGATTGAGCCGCGGCGCTAGATCTCACTGACGCAATGCTCTTCGACCCAGCCCATTGCGCGTTCGCGCGCATAGCTCAGCGCTTCGTTCTCGTCGATGAAGTTGTCGTCCAGACAGATGTCATGGACGTCATCTTCGAATGAGCCGTCTGACGCCGGGACGAAGATTCTCGCGTTCGCCACAATTCTCCCGTCATCGATGCTTGCGCTCGTGCTGATCAGGCAAGACTGAAACATGAATTGCATGGCTCGCTCCGGTAGCTTGTCGCGTGATGAAAAGCGCCTGCGCAAATGTCATGCCGCCAGTCGTCCCAGCGAGTTGGAGGTGACTTCGCCTTGCATGCGACGCATGTTCCTTTTGAAGAGAAGGGCGCCGACCGCAGCGGAGGGGCGCTCTCGCTCCCGCCTCGGAAGCCTGTCCATAAAGATGCACATACGAACACCCATACATCGTGTACTTTCGGGTCGGCCCTGAATATGCTCGTACAAGCCATCTTTAAGCTTTTCTTCGCCAGGTAGACGCGACTCGAAGGAGGCGGTCGCGATCTGAAGTCGGTCAGGCTGGCAACACATGCGGCGGTAAAGACCCGCCGGTCCGGGATTCCAGGAGACACAAGTGCTGAGCCCTCACGAATTTGCGACGCTCATGCTGGTCAAGTCATCGCCCGACCAGATCGACATGGGCCGCGAGGAACTCGATACGCTGCTCGAGCAACAACTCGTAGCACTCGAGAGCCTCGCAACCGGTGCACGCTTCGCGCACGTGACGGATGAAGGCGAATCCCTGCTTCAGGCCATGACGCGAAAACGTTGACAGGCACCCGGTCGCCCGGCTTCGAACCGGGCGCGGGATGACCGGTCGATCAACACCCCATTTTTTTTCATTCCGCGCTGGCGACGCGCGGGGTCGCAGCATTTCCGCCCATTAAGGAGACTATTGATCATGCACACCCAGGAACTGGTCGCAGGCGCTCAACGTGGCAATCTCGACGCCGTTTATGGTCTGATCAGCACGATGGTCGATGGGATCGGCAAACTCACTGAACTCAACGCACAATACATACGAGCGACACTCAAGGAGGCGTCGGAGTTGTCGCAGACCACGGTGGAAAAGCCACAGGACTGGATCGCGCTCCATGGCACGCTCGGAGCGCCAATGGCTGAGAAGGTTCAGTCCTACACTCGCGAGCTTTTGGGGATCGTGTCGTCGACGCACGCTGAACTTCTCAGCGTCGCACGGGCGGAAGGCGAAGCACGTATGCGCCGGGCGCAGACATTCGTCGAGGAAGCGACCAGAAACGCGCCTGCGGGCTCAGAGGCGGCTGTGGCTGCGTTCAACTCCGCGATTACCGCGGCCAATACGCTCTACCAGACGCTCGGGAATACGGGGCAGCAGGCGGTCGAAGTCGCGCGAAGCAACTTTAACGTGGTCGCCAATGCCGCGTCGAAGAGTGCCAGGCGCGCGAGCGCGCAGTAACAGCGACCGGCATGGCGTGAGTTGGTCTCATGGGGTGCGTGTCGATCCATGCCTGTCGGGCCTTTGATCATCGTGGCGACGTGAGTGCCAATCTATTCGTTCTGGCGCAACGGCGACGCCTTGGCCAGTCCGCAATCGACCAAATAGCTCGCGAGCATCAGAATCGCCAGAAGAGGAAATGATGGCGCGGGCGCGCATGACCTGCGTGCGACGGATTGCTCAGAGGCGCAAGCTGTGCGTGCGCGTCAACGACACGCGCGCGCAGTGCCATGTCATAGAAAGCCCCCACCATCGGCAATGCGCCATGCGCACCTTCGCCCCAGTAGTCGTTGCGCAATGTCACGCGTGCGTCGTCGAAGCCCACCCACGCGCCGGCGACCAGTTGCGGATGGATCAGGATGAACCAGCTATCCGTGTTGTCCTGCGTCGTTCCGGTTTTGCCGGCCACGTCGGCGTGAATGCCGAAACGCGTCCTGATGTCGGAGCCAGTGCCGCGGTTGACGACGTCACGCATCGCATCGACCAGCTTGAGCGCAGCAGCGGCCGGCAGCGCCTGCTCCGGTCGTGCAGCAGGGAATTCGGCGAGCATGTTGCCGTTGCGATCCTCGATACGTGTCACCATGCGCGGTTCGACATAGGCTCCCCGGTTCGCGATCGTGCAATACGCCGAGACCATCTCCTTGAGCGTGACCGGGCTCGTGCCCAGGGCAAGCGAGGGCACGGCATCAAGGGGACTTTCGCGCACGCCCATTTCACGCGCGAGCGCCGCAACCTTTGTCGGTCCCTCCCGCTGCATGAGCTGTGCAGTCACGCGATTGCGTGAGAAGGCAAGCGCATTGCGCAGTGTCATCGGGCGGCCGGTAGGGGGCTCGGGGTCAGTCGGCCGCCATACCGCATTGCCCTTCAATGCAATGGCAACGTTGCGGTCGACGATCGTGTCACCCGGTTGTGCACCATCGGCAAATGCCGCACCGTACACAAAAGCCTTGAAGGTGGAGCCGGGTTGCCGGCGCGCCTGCTGCACGTGATCGAACGGCTCGTCGCGATAGTCCCGGCTGCCGACCCATGCCTTGATGTCTCCATTGCGTGGATCGATGGCGACGAATCCGGCCTGAATCTGGGTTTTGCTGTGGCAGAGCGCATCCACAAACGCCGCATCCTGCGCAAGTTTCCTGATTGCGGCCTGGTCGGAAAGGCCGGTGTCCCGTGCGGTCCGGTACTCCGCTGTCTGTCTGATGAAGGACTGGAACAGTTCGTTCCCCGGCCAGCAGCCTGTGCGCTCGTTCCATGTGCCGCTCGCGATCCACTGCAGCTGGCCGGCCTGCCAGGCAACGGCCTGTGTCGCCATTGCCTGAAGTCGGGAGTCGATTGTGGTGTGCACCACGAGCCCGTCCGAATAGATGTTATAGCCGTTGCGATCAGCCCACGCGGTCAACCACCTGCGCAGCTGTACTGCGAAATGCGGTGCAGTGCCAATGGGCTCGGCCTGCGGTTCGAAATCGACATTGAGCGGTTGCCGGTTCAGCCGGGCATACTCAGGAGGACTGAGCTTGCCGTATTTCAACATCTGCGCAAGTACCGTATTGCGGCGTTCCAGTGCGCGCTCAGGATTGAGCACGGGGTTGTACGTGCTATTCGCCTTCAGCATGCCAACGAGCGTTGCACTCTCGAGGACATCGAGGTCTGCTGCGCGCTTTCCGAAGTAGGTGCGCGCGGCCATCTCGACGCCGTAGGCGTTGTAGAGGAACGGCACGGTGTTGAGGTACGTCTCGAGGATCTGGTCCTTGCTATAGACAGATTCGATCTTGAGCGCCGTGATCGCTTCCTTGAGTTTGCGGCTCAACGTCGGTGCGCGGCCGATTTCGTCGGGATACAGGTTGCGTGCCAGTTGCTGCGTGATGGTGGAGCCACCCTGCCGGGCCCCGGCAAACGTGCGCAATGCCGCCGACGGAATGCGCCTCAGGTCAATACCGTGATGCTGATAGAAGCGGCGGTCCTCGGTCGCGATCAGGGCATCCACCACATGCGGTGAGATCTGGCTTAGCGTGACCCACTCGCGATTGACCGGCTTGAATTCCGCGAGCACGGTGCCGTCGGCGGAGAGGATTAGCGCGGGACGGTCGACGCGTGCCTTGCGGATGTCACCGAGGCGGGGTGTGAATGGAACAAGGGCCAGCGTATACGCGAGCGACAGCGCAGGCACAGCGGCAATTGTCAGTGCAATGCCGCGACGTGTCGGATGGCGCATGCTGTGCCACGTCGCAGCGATAAGGCGCGCGGTCATTGCACCGGCGCCGGCAGCAGCTGCCCGACCGGATTTCGCCCAGCGTGCGCAGCGTTCACGAAAGAGCGACACATAGGGGTGAGTCACGGTGGTTGAGCCATACACGAAACGCCGGATCGTACCAAAGCCCAGGCGGTATTCCGGCAGAAAAATGGCTCTGCAGGTGTACTGCTAACAGACGATTACACTTGTTTCGATTCTGCGGCACGAGGTCGGCGGTATCGCGCGTTCAGGGGAGGCGCGTTCAGGGGGCGACCCAGCTATCGACCCAGGTATCGCCTCGACGGACATACAGCGCGCGTCGGTGAAGGTCCGCTGCCGAGAGGTCCAGCCAGTCCAGGCGTGTGGGGCGCACCTCAACGACGCCGAAATGCCGCAAACCTTCGCCCGGTCCAGGAACGTGCGTCTCATCGAGCGCATCATCAGCGTGGATCATGGGAGTCCCGGGCGGCAAGCGCGTCCGGTAGACGACCAGGTCATGGTCGGGACTGGACCTCCACGCATCGAGCCGGGCCTGCCCGTCGCAAAGTATTCGGGTTTCGCCGGACACGCGGACCTGCAGGTTGTGAACAGGGTCGACGCCGACGAGCGCGATTCGCGGCTCCCGTCTGAGTTCGGCAATCTTCGGCGAGCGCAGGTCGGTATGAAAAGTAAGCACGTTCTGCGGTTCAATGGCACTCCGAAGCAGCACGGTGCGGACGTTCGGTGCACCATCGAGGCTAACGGTTGCTGCCTGCATGACCTTGAAGGGATGTTTATCTTCACGTACAGCGGCAGCGAGGCAATCCCAGATGCGGTTGTAGATTTGTTCGAGGTTCATCGGCGCGACCCCTTCAGCGTTTGCGCGCCTCGTGCCGGCTCGTGCGGTGATGCCACGGGTCGGCATCATGGGCGAACTGGGCATCGAAGTGGTCGGCGTGCGAAAGAGGGCGTTCCATGTTGCCAAGGCAGGCTCAGAGTGTCCAGTCTTCGTCCGCCGCGGCTCGCTTCGCGAGCGCAGCGAGATCGTGCTCCGCGTGGCTCTGACGGACGAACACGGGCAGATCCGCTGCCATGCGAGCGAACCAGCGGTCGCGGCACAGCGGGCCGGCGCCCAGGCCGCGCGCACAGGCATGCAGTGTGGCCTCGACGGCGCTTTCCGCAGCGGCGCGAGCACGCAGCGCAAGCGCCATGGCGTCGGCGTGTGGCGCGGAGTCGATCTTATGTGCGGCGTCGCGCAGCAAGGCGCGCGCAGCGCTCAACGCGGCGTCGGCCGCTCCGAGATGCGCATTCAGGTGCGGATCATCGCGGCGTCTCGCCGCGTCGCGCAGGCGGACGGCCAGCGCCGCGGCCGCGCCGTACCAGCACGCGGCGATGCCCGCGCCGCCGTGCCAGAAGCCAGGACGCCGCAAGTAGCCGTCCACTGGACCCACGAGCGTGGCGTGTGCGTTGAGCACATCGATTTCGACGCTTTGCGTCGCCGCCATGCCGACGGCTTCCCAGCCACGTGCCGTGACCGTCACGCCTGGTTGGTCCATGGGCAGTGCGGCGAGCCAATCGCGATCGTCGCTATCGATGCAGGTCACCAGCGCGTGCGTGACGAATGCCGCACCTGAACACCACGGCTTGACGCCTGAAAGCAGGATCTGCCCGCTGCGGCTTGAGGCGTAACGCAGCTCGTTGCGCGGAGAACGGGCTGCCCATACACCCCATATTTCTGGTTCCAATCTGCGGGGCACCGCTACATGCGGCAGGCACGGCATTTCAAGCTCCGACTGAATGGCGAGTGCGTCGGCATGCGCCTCGTAGATCTTGAGGAGCGAGAGATCCTGTCCGGCGAGCCCGGCGAGAAATTGCCAGCGCGCGAGCGTGCGCCCGCCTCCCGGCAGCGGCAGCGCGGGGCCCACGGCGACGAGCTGGCGTGCGGCGCCCGCGAGCGACTGCGCGTCGAGTGGCAGCGTGCAGCCTTCGAGCAGTGCCGCAAAGTCGAACGGGCCGCACCCGCCGTCGCCAGACAACGTACGGACCTGCCGTGGAGTCGCGCTCTCCATCACAGCCCCGGATTCGTGCGCGCGGTGCGGGCGCCAACCGCGATGCTGGCATTGCCGGCGGCGACGCGGCTGCCTGGTGTCTTCGGCGCTCTTGCCATTGCGATTGACTCCTCGGTTCTGAAGGCCTCGATATACCACCGACGGAAAAAATTGCTTGCGTGCCATGGCGATACAGCAAACGCGGTGCCGCGTCATGCAGGTCCGCCACGAACGCGGGAATGCCGCCTGCGCGAGCAGGCGCGTGCGTCCCGCACGAGTCACTTCACTCTAGTCAGGAAGGTATGAAAGCCGGCGAGCGCGACCGGTCGCGACGCTTTCTCGTGAACCGAAACAATCGAAGCAGGGAAAATCCGGCGCACGGCTGGGCGGCGGACATCGGACCGGGCCTGGGTACGATCGCAACCGACAACGATCCCGGCGGCATCCTGACGTATTCGCTGGCAGGCGCGCAGTATGGCTTCGATCTCCTGTGGGTCTGCGTGCTTTCCTGGCCGTCGATGGTGGCACTGCAGATGGTGTCTGCGCGCGTCGCGGCCGTCACGGGGCAAGGGCCTGACCGAGAACATGCGGGAACACTATTCCCGCTGGTTGTTTCTGCTGGCGGTCGCCCGTTTTCTCGGAGCCAATACCGTGAACATGGCCGCCGACATGCTGGCGATGGGCGAAGCCGCGCAGTTGATATTCAGGGGATCGGTCCCGCTCTTCACGGTTTTCTTTGCCGGCATGTCGCTCGCGCTGCAGTGGTGGGTGCCTTATGCGCGCTATGCAAACTACCTCAAGTGGCTAGCTTTGTCGCTGTTCTGTTATGCAGGCGTCATGCTGGTGGCGGACGTGCCGTGGCGCACTTTGGCGTGGCGCGCTTTCGTGCCGCACATCAGCTGGTCGGAAGACTATCTGGGGATGCTGCTCGCGGTGCTCGGTACCACGGTCAGCCCGTATCTGCTGTTCTCGCAAGCCGAGCAGGAAGTCGAAGAGGGCTCGCACGACGGCACTCAGGACAGCAGCCGCGTACAGCAGAAAGACGTCCGGCAGCAGCTAAAGAAAATACGAAGCGACATACTGGTGCGCACCTCGATGTCCAACGTATGCGGAGCACTCATCCTTTGCGCCGCGGCCGCGACATTACACGCGACCCATGCATCGCTCACTCCCTCTGGCTCGACTCGCGAGGCCGCGCAAGCGATCGCGCCGGTCGCGGGTGCCTACGCGCAGCCGCTGCTCGGCCTCGCGCTGCTTGGCACAGCGCTGCTCGCACTCCCGCCGCTGGCCGGCTCGGCCGCGCACGCCGCCGCCAGTTCGTTCGGCTGGCAGCGGGGCACGCAGCGGGATCGCCGGATAGCTGCAATCCTGGTGTTGCTTATGGCGGTGAGCACTATCGTCGCACTGCTGTTTGGCGCATTCGGCGTCGATCCGCTCCGGGCCTGCTACTGGAGTGCGCTGACCAACGGGATGACAGTGTCGCCGGTGTTGATCCTGCTCGTGCTCCTGAGTGCCCGGCGTGAAGCGGTGGGCGAGATGAAAGCGCACTGGTTCACGCGCGCCTTGTGCTGGCTTGCAACCATCACTACCTGCGCGGCCCTGGCCGCTCATGTCGTCCTTCAGCTTCCCTAGCTGTGCATGGCGCAGAGGCGCTCGTCTGCGTCGGCAGGAGGGCTGCGAAGCCCGGCAGCGGCGCTCGCGTGGTTGGCACGCCCGTTGCGCATGGGCTCTTGTCGATAGCGATTTGCGCGGTTTCGCGCATTGTGCAGGCAGGCTGACTGGGAGAGAGACATGAAAATGGGAACCACGAAAACCGAAGGCAGGGTCCGTGAACTTGCGGGCGACGCGCAAGAGGCGGTCGGCGAAATGCTGGGCGACGCGAGTACCAGATTGTCGGGCAAGGCAAAGGCGCTATGCGGCAAGTCACAACAGCTGGCGACCGACGCGGCGGTCGTGACGCGCGAGACGATTGCGGACAATCCCCTGGCGACCGTGGGTATCGCCGTGGGCATCGGCTTCGCGCTCGGAGCGTTATGGGGAGCGCGCCGCGAATAAGCGGACCTGAACCTGACGGATGTTGCCGGCACGCCGCATGTGCGAGGTGGACCATGACAATTCACGCGAAGCTCGACCGCTGGCACAACGTGTTGCGATTTCTCGCGGTCCGCACAACGGACTATGGGCAACTGCTGTCACTCGAACTGTCCGAGGCACGCACATCCATGACGCGCGAAATCCTCGCGCTCGTGGCTCTCGCCGTAAGTGGGTTATTCACGCTCTCATTTTTCTGCGTCGCGCTGATCGCATCCGCGTGGAATACACGCTATTTCCTCACTGTCGTGTGGAGCATAGCGGTGCTCTGGCTATTCGCCTCGATCACCGCATTGCTGGTATTGCGCGCACAAAAGCCGGCGCGTTCGTTCGCGGTACTCAAGAGCGAATTGCAAGCGGACCTTGAAACGCTCAACGAGGCGCTTAAATGAGTCATCGCTCCCGATTGAATCGTCAGGCATCTGAAGCCGTCCTGCTTACTCATATGGAATTGACGCGCGTGCGATTGCTTGCGGCCAACGTTCGCTCGCGGGCAGCCGGGCACGCTGCCGCCCGTGCACATTCGCGTAGCCTGGCGAGCGTCGGCCGCCCGGTGTCCGCCGCGCCGCTCCTCGCCATGCTCGGATGCTTCACGCTGGGCGCACTGCTTATCGGCCCGAGACGCGTCTTGCCCGTCGTGATGCGCACCGGTCTGGCTGGCTGGATCGTGCGCAATGTCCGGTTGCGTCTTGCACGCTGAGCGGACCGCACTTCGGCGACGATCATGTGTTGCTCGACGCGAAGCTCGACCCATTGCGCCACGACAATGAGACGCGGGTTAAATTCATGTGCGAACGGCAGCGTGGCACGCGGCGTGCGCTAGAGCGAGCGCAACTCTTAACCGAAAGGAGCGCAACATGACTATCCTTGATCCCCAGGCAGGGGGCACTGGCGCACAGATCGTCGGCGGGGGCGTCGGCGAAGGCCCGGGGCCCGAAATCATGGCCGCGGCCACGCTCGACGGCGACAAGGTGATTTCTGCTGACGGTGAACACGTCGGCAAGATCTCCGACATCATGCTCGATGTACGTAGCGGGCGCGTCGCGTACGCAGTCCTGGCTGAGGGCGGATTCCTCGGCATGGGTAATACGCTTCACGCCATTCCGTGGAACGCACTAACGCTGGACACCAATGAGAAGTGCTTCCGTGTCGACATCCAGGCTCAACGAATCAAGGACGATCCCGGATTCGATAAGGATCACTGGCCATCGATGGCTGATTCGACGTGGGGGACGCAACTGCATGACTACTACAACCGCCGTCCATACTGGCTGGCGACTGGGGAGCTTCCGGGACGTGATCCCGGAATGAATAACCCGACGGACTTGTGAGAGCAACCCGACCTCCGTGGGACGAATAGTCCCACGGGTGAGCCTGAACGGAGCTGCTGTAAAACTTCCTCCAGAGCGGCAAATGGGGCATCGGCTTTTAGCGGCCGGTGCCATTTTTTTTGCAAAGGCGGTGTTCGCTGGTCAATACCCTGACCGGCGCCGCGCCGACCGCCATTTACGGTGTTTGCTAAATGAAAGATACGGGCGCGTTTCTTGCTCCCCATCCACCGCGCTTCATGCAGCATCAATACCGGTTCTCCGACTTTTGCCAGGCTGACTACCGCCTCAGCGCGTCGGCGCATTGCATCGACTAGAACAAAACAGATGACTCGGCTGCATCGGGTTCCGCTCGGCTTTCCCGGCCACGAGGTGAAAATGGACGCTCCTACGGTTATGACGACGGTGGCGGAGGAAAACAACCTTGGGCGAATCGCTCGTACGTTGGGCGCTTTCCGGCGCGGCGACGCCGCAGCGCGATTGCCGGACGACTGGGAGGGCCTGTACGGTGAAGTTGCGGCCGAATACAACCTGCTTGCCGCGCAATGCGGCAGGATGTCTGTCCAGCTGCGGGATGTGGCGAGCGATCTGACTGTGCGCACACCCGGCGATATCGGAAGGCGCCTGTCCGCCGAAGCACTCGAAGGCTTCTGGCTCGATCACGCCGCCAATATCAATGCAATCATCCTGCGAGGCGAACCTGACACGGACCGTGCGAAAACAGTGCTTCTCGCGCTGAGTGCGCTTAAGGACGGCGAAACGGCGGAACTGCCGCCCGATTGGTCGGGTCTGCACGGCAGGTTGGCCCAGGTGTTCAATGAACTCGTCGACCAGAACGTACGCATGTCGGAAGAGCTCGCGCGTCTGAGCCGGGTCGTCGGAAAAGAAGGGCGTCTCAACGAACGTGCCGCGTTGCCGGCTGCCCGCGGGTTCTGGCGCGACTCGGTGGATGCCATTAACTCGCTGATCGGCGATCTGGTACACCCCACGAGTGAGGTCGCTCGCGTAATCGGCGCGGTGGCCCAGGGCGACCTCTCCAAAAACATGGCGTTCGAAGCCGATGGCCGCGCATTGCAGGGCGAATTTCTCCGCACGGCACGCACGATCAACACCATGGTTGATCAGCTGGGCACCTTCGCGGCCGAAGTCACACGTGTGGCGCGCGAAGTGGGCACCGAAGGCAAGCTCGGTGGCCAGGCCGACGTCCAGGGTGTTGCAGGAACCTGGAAGGACTTGACCGACTCCGTCAACTCCATGGCCGGCAACCTGACCAGCCAGGTGCGCAATATCGCGGAAGTGACCATGGCTGTCGCCGCCGGCGATCTTTCGAAGAAAATCACGGTCGACGTGAAAGGCGAAATTCTCGAACTGAAGAACGCCATCAACACGATGGTGGACCAGCTTCGCTCATTCGCTTCGGAAGTGACACGGGTCGCCCGCGAAGTCGGCACGGAAGGCCGGCTCGGTGGACAGGCGGATGTCCAGGGGGTTGCCGGCACATGGAAGGATCTCACCGACAATGTCAACTTCATGGCAGGCAACCTGACGAGTCAGGTTCGCAATATCGCGGAGGTCACGAAGGCCGTCGCTGCCGGCGATCTTTCCAAGAAGATTACGGTTGATGTGAAAGGGGAGATTCTCGAGCTGAAGAACACCATCAACACGATGGTGGATCAGTTGCGGTCGTTTGCCTCGGAGGTGACCCGTGTGGCCCGCGAAGTGGGCACCGAAGGCAAGCTCGGTGGCCAGGCCGACGTGCAGGGCGTGGCCGGCACGTGGAAGGATCTGACCGACTCGGTCAATTCGATGGGTAGCAACCTCACCGCGCAGGTGCGCAACATTGCCGGGGTGACCACCGCCGTCGCCGCGGGCGATCTGTCGAAAAAGATCACCGTCGACGTAAAGGGCGAAATCCTGGAACTGAAAAACACCATCAATACGATGGTGGATCAGTTGCGTTCGTTTGCTTCCGAGGTGACGCGAGTTGCCCGCGAAGTCGGCACGGAAGGCAAGCTCGGCGGCCAGGCGGACGTGCAGGGCGTGGCCGGCACGTGGAAGGATTTGACCGACTCGGTCAATTCAATGGGCAGCAATCTCACCGCGCAGGTGCGCAATATCGCCGAAGTGACCACAGCCGTTGCGGCCGGGGATCTTTCAAAGAAGATTACCGTGGACGTGAAAGGCGAGATCCTGGAACTCAAGAACACCATCAATACCATGGTGGACCAGCTCGGCTCTTTCGCATCCGAAGTCACCCGGGTGGCGCGCGAGGTGGGCACCGATGGCAAACTCGGCGGCCAGGCGAATGTGCAGGGCGTAGCGGGCACATGGAAGGACCTGACCGACTCGGTCAATTCGATGGGCAGCAACCTGACCGCACAGGTTCGCAACATCGCGGACGTCACGACGGCAGTCGCGGCGGGTGACTTGTCAAAGAAGATCACCGTTGACGTAAAAGGCGAGATTCTGGAACTGAAGGACACCATCAATACGATGGTGGACCAGCTCCGCTCGTTTGCCTCGGAGGTTACGCGCGTGGCCCGCGAGGTGGGCACGGAAGGCAAGCTCGGCGGGCAGGCCGACGTGCAGGGCGTTGCCGGCACCTGGAAGGATCTGACCGACAACGTCAATTTCATGGCGGGGAATCTCACGAGCCAGGTGCGCAACATTGCGGACGTGACCAAGGCTGTGGCTGCCGGTGACTTGTCAAAGAAAATCACGGTGGACGTGAAGGGCGAAATCCTCGAACTGAAAAACACCATCAACACCATGGTCGACCAGCTCGGCTCATTCGCCTCTGAAGTCACGCGGGTGGCGCGCGAAGTCGGCACGCTCGGCAAGCTCGGCGGCCAGGCCGATGTGCGGGGCGTGGCAGGAACGTGGAAAGACCTGACCGACAACGTGAACTTCATGGCGGGCAACCTCACGAGCCAGGTACGCAATATCGCGGATGTGACCAAGGCAGTGGCAGCCGGCGATCTCTCGAAGAAAATCACGGTCGATGTGAAAGGCGAGATCCTCGAGCTCAAAAATACCATCAATACGATGGTCGACCAGTTGCGTTCGTTTGCCTCCGAGGTGACCCGTGTAGCCCGGGAGGTCGGCACTGAAGGCAAGCTCGGTGGTCAGGCCGATGTGCAAGGGGTGGCCGGGACCTGGAAGGATCTGACCGACAACGTGAACTTCATGGCCGGCAATCTGACGAGCCAGGTGCGCGGCATTGCCAGGGTAGTGACGGCTGTGGCGGACGGCGATCTCGATCGCAAGCTGACCGTCGAAGCAAAAGGCGAGATCGCAGCGCTCGCCGACACCATCAACAGCATGACCGACACGCTGGCAACCTTCGCGGACCAGGTGACCACGGTGGCTCGCGAGGTGGGCGTCGAGGGCAAGCTGGGTGGGCAGGCCAAGGTGCCAGGCGCCTCGGGAACGTGGAAGGGGCTTACCGAAAACGTGAACCAGCTCGCCGCAAACCTGACCACCCAGGTGCGCGCGATTGCCGAAGTCGCGACCGCGGTGACCCAAGGCGATCTGACACGCTCCATCACCGTTGAGGCCCAGGGTGAGGTTGCAGCGCTCAAAGACACGATCAACGAAATGATCCGTAACCTGAAGGACACTACCCAGGTCAATACGGAGCAGGACTGGCTGAAAACCAATCTCGCCAAATTCAGCCGGATGTTGCAGGGCCAGAAAGATCTCGTTGCGGTCGGCGAGCTGATTCTTTCCGAACTCGCCCCGGTAGTTGGCGTGCAACGCGCCGAATTTTATGTGCTGGATACCGCTTCCAGCCCGGCATCCCTTCGTCTTACCGCGAGCTACGCTTCGGGCGGGCACGCTACGCACGGCAAGCAGATTCATCTCGGCGAGGGATTGATCGGCCAGTGCGCAGTCGAAAGACGCAAGATTCTGCTTGAGTCGCCCGCAACCGAGCCCTTCCGTATTATGTCCGGACTCCTTGACGCAACGCCTCACAACGTGCTCGTTCTGCCCGTCGTGTTCGAGGCGAAGGTCAAGGGTGTCATCGAACTCGCATCGGTTGAGCGGCTCAATCCCACGCACCAGGCGTTTCTCGATCAGTTGACGGAGAGTATCGGCATCGTGATCAACACGATCGAGGCAAATTCCCGCACCGAGGACCTGTTGAAACAGTCCCAGACGCTAGCCAACGAGTTGCAGAGCCGGCAGGAGGAACTCGAGCAGACCAACCAGCAGTTGCAGGAGAAAGCGCACCTCCTTGCGCACCAGAACGAAGAGGTCGAACGCAAGAACGCCGAAGTCGAGCAGGCGCGACAGGCGCTCGAAGAAAAGGCAACACAACTGGCGTTGACCTCGAAGTACAAGTCCGAGTTTCTCGCCAATATGTCTCACGAACTGCGCACACCGCTGAACAGTCTGCTGATTCTCTCAGACAACCTGTGCAAGAACGCGGACGGCAACCTCTCGCCGAAACAGGTCGATTTCGCGAAAGCGATTCATTCGTCGGGTAACGATCTGTTGATGCTCATTAACGACATCCTCGATCTTTCGAAGATCGAGTCGGGCACGGTAGTCGTGGACATCACCGAGCATCGAATTGAGGATCTCACCGTATACGTTGAACGCACGTTCCGTCATGTGGCCGAAGCCCGCAAGGTCGACTTCATGATTCACACGGAAGCACAACTTCCCGCGTCCCTCCATACCGATCCGAAGCGCCTTCAGCAGATCCTCAAGAACCTGCTTTCCAACGCGTTCAAGTTCACCCACGAAGGGCATGTCACGTTATCGATCGAAGAGGCCTTCGACGGCTGGACAGCGGATAACGAGAGCCTGAATCGTGCGCACCAGGTCATTGCGTTTTCCGTGTCCGACACCGGCATTGGTATCTCGGCGGAGAAACAGCAAATTATCTTTGAGGCATTCCAGCAGGCCGACGGCAGCACGAGCCGCAAGTACGGGGGTACCGGCCTTGGTCTTGCAATCAGTCGCGAACTGTCCAAGCTGCTGGGAGGGGAAATCAGGCTCATCAGTTCGCCAAACAAGGGCAGCACTTTCACCCTGTATCTCCCGTACGGCAACGAACCCGGCAAGGCGCTGCGCAGGACGGCCACCCATGACGAGCCACGCGGTTCGGTAGCCGTATTGAATTCTCGAGCGCGGTTGGAGTCGGTCACTGGCCCCGCGGTGCGTGAACCTGTAACCGCCGTAGTGGAAGAAGTCGCAAGCTTCGCTGATGAAGCGCAAGACGATCGAAGCAACATCGCGCGGGGCGATCGTGTGCTGCTGATCGTCGAGAACGATCGCCCGTTTGCGGGCTTTCTGCTTGACGCGGCGCGTGAAAAGGGCTTCAAAGGGCTCGTGACGTCATTGGGTTCCGTGGCGTTGACGCTTGCGGACCAGTTCAAGCCCGCTGCCGTTACCTTGGACCTGTTTCTGCCCGATATGGAAGGGTGGCGCGTTTTGTCCCGCTTGAAGCACGATCTGACGACGCGTCATGTACCGGTTTGCGTGGTCTCCACAGACGAGTCACGCGAGCGCGCGTTCAGTTCGGGCGCTTTCGGCTTTCTGCCCAAGCCGATCCAGTCGCGCGAGCAATTGGACGAAGCGTTGGGCCGGCTGATGAAATACGTGGAAACCGATGCTCGCCGGGTACTGGTTACGCTAGCGCCAACGCCGCAGCGCGAAACGCTTATTCAGCGTCTGGCAGGCGAGCGCATCGCGTTGCAGTTGGCCGTGCCCGGTCACGAAACGTTTAGGTGCCTCGCTTCACAGTCGGTGGACGCGCTGGTCATGGACGTCGACGGATTGAGTAGCATGTCGCCCGACGAACTGCACGAGGCGCTGCCCGGGCGTACAGCTTTTTCGCCGCTGCCGGTGGTCCTGATCGGGGAACGGGGAGCGTTACCGGCGCGTTGGCTGGGCGCGGCCGAGCGGTACGTCGTCATGCCGGTCTCTACACCGGCGCATCTGCTCGATACGACAGTCGCCGCGATGCATGTCGGCTCCGGTCGACTCGGCAAGCAGGCGCAGGCGGAACTGGAGAGCTTGCGGGAGTCGGAAATCGCGCTAACAGGCAAGAAGGTGCTGATCGTCGACGATGACATGCGCAACATCTTCGCTCTCGCGACCGTTGTCGAAGACTACGGCATGCGTCACGTCTGGGCCGACAATGGACGCGACGCGATCCGTCTGGTCGCAACTGACCCTGCAATCGACGCCGTGCTGATGGATATCATGATGCCCGAGATGGATGGCCTCATGACGATTCGCGAGATCCGCAAGCTGTCTGCCGGTCGAACCTTGCCGATCGTTGCCGTAACCGCCAAGGCAATGAAAGGCGACCGCGAACGGTGCATCGCCGCAGGCGCGTGGGACTACCTCTCAAAGCCCGTGGACCGCGCCGATCTGCTTGCCGTCCTCAACGCGTGGCTTCATGCGTAGGAACTACCATGGAAACGTATTCGCGGGAAGAGGGCGATCAGGTCAACATTCTTGTCGTCGACGATGTGCCTGAGCAGCACCTCGTTCTTCGCAGCGTTCTCGAAGAACTCCGCGAGAACATTGTGGAGGTTTCATCCGGGCGGGCCGCACTTGCGGCCGTGCTCGAACAGGAATTCGCAGTCATCCTGCTGGATGTGAACATGCCAGGCATGGACGGACTGGAGACGGCGTCGATGATGCGCGCGTACCGGCGAACCAGGCAAACGCCCATTATCTTTGTCACCGCTTATGTGGATGAAAAGGAAATGTCGCGCGGTTATTCACTGGGCGCTGTCGACTATATATCTTCGCCTGTCGTTCCGGAGATACTGCGGGCGAAGGTCCGCGTTTTTGTCGACATGTACCGGATGCGCAACCAGCTACTCGCGCGCGCGGCCGAGCGCGAAGAACTTGCAAAGGTCGAGGCGCAGCGCGCGGCTGCCGAACAGGCGCGATACCGAGCCGACTTTCTCGCCCGCGCGAGTCAGGCGCTGACCCGCTCGCTGGAGGTCGACGATACCGTTGCGAGGATCGTTGAACTGCCCGTGCCCGCGCTCGCCGACCTCGCGGTTCTGGTGTTCACCGCCGGGGAAGGAGTGGCGCCGAAAACCGTTGCGTACATTTCGAACGCTGCGTACGCAGGCGCTCAAACCGAGGCGGCTGGTATCCTGCTGCCGCGGACTTTGCCTTTGCAGGCACTCGACGATCTGGTCAAAGAGTGCCTCTCGAAGGGCCTCCCGGCAACGCGCCAGATCGACGGGAGCCCGGTGCTGGCGTCCAGCCACGACGACGGCAGCGTTACCGGGATGCCCCTCGAACTGGACGCAATGACGGCCTGGCCGTTACTGGTCGACGCCGCCCAACCCTGCGTCATCGTGCTGGGCGTGCGCCACTCGATCGAACGCATCGACGAAGGGCCCGTGACGCGCGAGTTTGTGAGCCGTGCGGCAATCGCGCTCGAAAACGCCTTGCTTTTCTCGGCGATCCGCGATGGCGACCGGCGCAAAAATGAATTTCTGGCGATGCTTGCGCACGAACTGCGCAATCCCCTTGCGCCTATCGTCAATGCCGTGGCGGTGATGCGAAGTGCCAAGTCGACGGATCCCCACGTGCTGCGATGGGGTAGCGACATTATCGGAACGCAGGCGGAGCATCTCGTGCGCATTGTGGACGACCTCCTCGACGTCTCGCGAATTGCGCGCGGCGTGGTCACCCTTCGTACGGAATTCGTGCTCCTGTCGAGCGTCATCGACCGGGCAATCGAGGCGAGCGGACCGCACTACAGCAGGCGTTCGCAAACCCTGATACGCGAAACTCCGGATGTCGACGTCGTGATCGAGGGTGACATCGTCAGGCTCTCGCAGATCGTGACAAACCTGCTCAACAACGCGTCCAAATTTACGTCGCCCGGGGAGCGCGTGTACATCTCGACAAAATATGACGGCGCGACAGCCTCGATTGTCGTCTCCGACGAAGGCGTTGGTATCGATCCCGCGTTTTTGCCACACGTTTTTGAACTCTTTGCACAGGGGCAGACTTCGCTGGACCGCAGCCAGGGAGGCCTCGGCATCGGCCTGACGCTCGTGCGCCATCTCACGGAAATGCATGGAGGCACGGTTCAGTGCGAGAGTGAGGGCCAGGGAAAAGGAAGCCGGTTTACCGTCCGCTTGCCGGCGCGCGCGGTTCAGCAGTTGACCAAAACACAGACGAATGTGGTTCCGATACGGCGCACTCAAGGCGCGCGCGTCCTGATCGTCGACGATATGACCGCGACAGCAGAAAGCCTTGAAGCATTTCTGCGCATACATGGGCATCAGGTTCAGCGTGCCTCTGATGGCCCCACAGCGCTCTTGCAAGCACGTGCATTTCTGCCGGAAGTCATTCTGCTAGATATCGGACTGCCTGGTATGTCAGGCTTCGAAGTCGCGCAGCATCTTCGCGCCGACGAAGCGTTGCCGCGCAGCCTGATTATTGCCATAAGCGGCTACAGCCAGGAGGACCATCGAAACCGCGCTTCCGATGCCGGTATCGATCATTACCTGGTCAAGCCGGCCGATCTCAACGTTCTGATCGGCATCATCGAAGACTACGGACAGTCGAAGACGCCTGGTAACGGCGCTTTCGCCTAAGCAATTGCAGGCGGCTGCCGAGTGATCCACGTGCCAGCCATGCAGGCAGAAGGTCCCGGCGCAGCAGCAGCGCGCGGCAAGCCCCTACGGTCGCGCCTGTTGGCGCCGGTATTCTTCCTGTTTCATCTCCATGTACTGCTGCCGGTCAATTTCGTGCAGTTGCCGTGGATATTGCTCGCTGGCACTGAACCAGTTACTCAGGCGCTGCTGCACGCGATTGTCCGGTAGGCTCGTCGGTTCGCCGAGATAGGCATCGATGGCCAGGTAGTAACGCATGGTATTGCGTTCCACCAGACCGCGCACCCCGTCGACGAATTTCGGCTCTGCCGCGGACGGTTCCGCGAGGTTGGTGAAGCCGACCTTGCCATGACCGAAAGTCGCGAGATAGCCTTTCATGGCGAGACGCCCGATTGCCCCGTAACTATACGCATAGGTCAGGTGCAGGAACGTGCGACCACTCCCGAGCGACACCGCTTCCAGAACGATCTGATAATCGCGGGTGTTCAGCGGCCCGCTATCGGAGTGCAGTTTTAGCCGGAAGTATCCCGGGCTGGTGGTTGCCGGTTCGTAATCGAATTGCAGACGGTAGGTGGACGCGAGTTCTTCAGCGACTTCCTCCTGACTGACGTATACGGTCAGCGTGTCGCCGCTGCTGTTGGCAGAGGCGTGGCAGTACTTGATATTGGGATGCAGGATCAACACATCGCACCAGTTTTTCGGGCTCTGCGTCGGGTCATTAAATACATCACTGACGGTCCCGAATGGGTAGTCCAGCACAGCGTAGATTTCGCCCGTGACGGTTGAGGGGGACTCGCGGGAATCGAGATACAGCCTGCGATGAAACGCGGCATGATCGAGTTGTGGTTTCAGGCTCTCGTAGGTGGCGCGCAAGCTGGTGGCATTGTCAGCTGGCTGAGCAGACAGCCCCGCGCACGGCAAATAGCTTGCCGCAAGAATGGTCAGCGTGCGCACTATCGTTCGCACCAGCGCCGTGACGCGGTCTCTGCGAGACCAATGAATTTCGGATTCGATAAAATCGGACATAAGGGTCCTGGATCGGGATGGCCCACCATCCACGAATGTATGCTTGTTCGTCTGGTTCCGCGCAAGGGACATGCCTCGCGGGCGGTTGATAAAGGCTCGGATGTGGCCGGTCCGATGCGCCGCGCGATCGAGAACTATCTTGCGGCGAACGATCTCGCCATCGAGCCGGCACAACATCGCCCTGGCGCTCGATGAAACGGACTGCGAAGCCGTCGCCGCGCTCAACCTGTCCCGGTGAATGCGTTTTGCATAAACGTAGACTGGGTTCGTCGTATGGATCTACAGACTCGTGCGTAGATGCCGATAAAGAAGGGTTGGGCGAGAGATGGCAACGGAGTTCGGCGATTGGCCAGTGGTACTTTTTGTATCGACCCACCGCGGAAAGAGGAAGAAAACAAGGAGAAGACGAGAATGGATCGGGCGACTTTATCGCGGCTGCGTCAAACTATTGACGACCTGGAACGCCTATCAGCGACGCTTCCCCATAAGAGTGAGGGAGTCATATTCCTCGCTCGGATCATTCATCAGTTGCAGATCCTTCAGGACACGGTCATTGCGGGAGATGCCCGCGAAACTGTATTTGTGTGCTCGGAGCAGATTGCGTCGATCGCGCGCTCGCGTGAGACGTTCGTTCGTGTTGCTGGCCTCGTGCTGTATGCCCAGGCCGTTGAGATTCTGACGGCGCTACAGAAGGAGGCGCACGTTTTCGCCGCCATTCAGCCGCAACATCACGGGCCTGGCAAGATGATTCACGGGTAATCGACGCGCTTCCAACGGACAACGAGACGCAGCAGCTCGGCCATAGCGGACGGTCGGTGACCCGCGGCCGTGGGGCGGCTGCACGTTCCATTGCGGACATTCGCATCGCCACGCGTCCCTAGCTGCCCGCCGATGCAAGTTCCAGTTTCTTGCGCTGCAGGAACCGCCGCACGGCCGGATCGCGCTCGAGGCCGATGGCGAGATCGTAGGCGTCAAGCGCTTCGGTCGTAGCGCCGGCACGCGCGAGCAGATTGGCACGTGCGGCCCAGTATGGCTGGTAGTCAGTCAGCCGCGGATCGTCCGCATACGGCGCGAGCGCGTCGAGCGCCGCCTGTGGGCCGTCGCGTTCCGCCAGTGCCAGTGCGCGGTTCACCGCGATGACGGGCGAAGCTGCAATGGCGAGCAGCCCATCGTAAAGTTGAACGATCTCGTCCCAGTTCGGGCAATGCGATCGGCAGCGATGCACATGCGCCGACTGCAGCGCGGCCTCGAGTTGAAAGCGACCGATTGAATTTAACGCGTTCGCGCGCCGCAGCAGTACGTTGGCTGCGTCGATCATCGGTGCGTTCCATGTTGCCGGGTCCTGAGCCGATAGTGGCACGTAATCGCCGGCCGCATCGCGTCGGGCATCTCGCCGCGCCTGCGCAAACAGCATCAGCGCAAGCAGACCCAGCGTCTCCGGTTCCTCGGGCAGCAGTTCGACGAGCAATTGTGCAAGATACAGCGCCTCGTCGGCTAGATCGCGCCGTTCGGTATCACCGCCGACCGGGTCCGTCCAACCTTCCGCATACGCTGCATAGACAGCTTCAAGCACTGAGTCGAGCCGGCCGGGCAGTTCCTCACGCTCGGGCACGCTGAACGGAATGCCCGCTTCGCGGATCTTGGTCTTCGCGCGCACGAGGCGCTTGCTCATGGCGGCGGGAGACATCAGAAACGCGGATGCAATCGTCTTCGCTTCCCGGCCCAGCACGACCTGCAGCATCAGCGGCGTGCGAATTGCGGCCTCGAGTGCAGGGTGAGTGCACGCGAAGAGCAGCGCGAGCCGCCGGTCGGGCAACGCGCCGGGTTCACACTCGTCGATCTCTTCCGCGAGGATCGCGAGCTGGTTCACCACTGCGTCGCCGACATGGCGATGGCGTGCGCCATCTATCGCCCGGCGGCGCGCAACGGTCATCAGCCAGGCTTCGGGGCTCGCGGGGCAGCCGCGCTCCGGCCAGTCCGTGAGCGCCGCCGCAAACGCGTCGGCGAGTGCGTCCTCGGCCGCGGCGACGTCGCGCGTGCGCATCGCCAACAGTGCGACGAGCTTGCCATAACTGCGGCGCGCGACGGCCTCGGCAATGGGATGTGCGGCGGCGTCAGCGTGACGGCCGCCGCCGGACTGGCTCATGCAGCAGATGGCGCATCGTACGGAGCGGTCCAGACCGGGCGCACTTCCATGATGCCGTGCGCCGCGCCCGGACACCGCGACGCCCACGCCATTGCCGCGTCCAGGTTGGGTACGTCGATCAGGTAGTAGCCCGCGAGCTGCTCCTTCGAATCGGAGTACGGTCCGTCGAGCACCTGCGGCTTGCCGTCGACCAGCCGCACGGTCGTGGCCGTATTCGTGTGCTGCAGCCGGTTGGCACCCACCAGCGCTCCCGCTTTCTGGAGCGATTCCGTGTATGCGTGATAGGCGGCGACGCCTTGCTGTCGCTCGCTGTCGGTCATCTGGTTCCAGCTGTTTTCTTCCGAATAGATCATCAACAGGTATTCCATTTGAGCCTCCGTCATGGGGTTGAGGCGGATGAATTCCATCGTCCCGCCATCATAATGACGCTCTCGCGTCATGCTGACGGACAAGGCGCATCAAAAAATCGCGGAGGGCAGATGTCAAGCGGCAGCAGCAAGAGGTCGATGAATCAATGCAACTAACGGCCCGTCAGCTTCGATTGCACGCAGCACGCAGAACGCCAGGTGAGCTCTCGATGCGTCATGCCGTGACCAGATCGAGCGATTGGCGGGAATGTCGCACGACGTGCCGCTGCGCGAAACGAAGCGCAGAGAGCGAATCTCTGCGCAGTTTATATGCAGTATCAACTGAGAATGGGTGGCAATTCCCGTCGTGGCGAGTTTGGCAGGACCTTCGGTTGCATCGGTTTCGTCTCGACGATGAGGCGATGATGCGGCACCGGATGAGCGGCGGCAGTTGCGAGCGAACGTCGCGAGCCGTCACTGTGCGGCGGTATCTTTGCCGCCAGGCGCACGCCAGCGACCGGCTTGTGCCGGGTGTTGTCCTTACTGTTGCCGGTTGAAGCGCGATGCGGCGGCGCGTCCGTTGTCGTTCGCGCGACAGTACTCGGCGCATGCCAAACGTTTGCGTGACGGCCATAGCTGAACGCGTGATGCGATCCACCCTCCGGCGCGTGTGCGGCAGCAACCGGCTCGTGCCGAACGTTGCGGACAATCTGCCCGGTCACGACGTGACCTGTATGGTTCCCGGAGTCTTTCGGCCAAAGCCCGAGCATCGCTGCCCCCGCCTTGAGTGCTCCGTCGTCATCCTGGTCTTTATGATCGCCCGACGGCGGCGCAGGGCGGGCTGCCGCGGCGCGCGGTCCGGCGCCCGCAGGCTGGCAAACACATGCGTTGCCCGCAGCCGCACCGACCGAGATCTGACCTGTTGCCTCGGTCCGTTTCGCGACGATGCCGTGACACACATCCGGCGGCATCGATTGTTCGCGATACTCGACGGAGGCCGCGGCCGCCGTCGTCACACTCATTACCGCAACTGCCATTACCACTGCCATTGTCGCGCGCACGACATGTCCCCTTGTTTGATTTTTGCGCCACCCGGGCGGCGATTATACCTATCTGGCATCAGAGGCCGGCAAGCGCTTTTGAAGCAAAAAAAAGGGCGCATTCCCTGTCGACTTGCCTGAACGGGAAAGCGCCCAGATTGCCGGCGCGCGCGGCAGTGCTGATGGGCGCCAACCATCGAAGGCCTTGCTTCCGCCCACCGTGCAACTAACGGTTCCCTCCACCAACCCCCCTAACCGCAGGTTCCCGGCGCGTTACTTCAGCCGGCAGGGCAGGTGGCGCGCACGGTCGCTTGCCTCTGGCTGTCATGGGCGTCTCGAGCGTCGATGGTCGACGTCCTTGCATTTTTCCGAGGAAGGTACAGCTGGCAGGTGTTGCCGCGTGATTTTGCGTCTCATGCGCTCCAATGTACTCGTCGGAGGAAGCTGGCGATGCGTGCAGCAGGATATGTACAAGTACTTGTACATGAATGAGGCGCGTGGTAGACTTGTACGATATTTGGTACAAATCTGCCTCGAAGGAGGATGCATGCGCACGATTCCCTTTTCGGACGCCCGCGCGAATCTGAAGCGCGTCATTGACCAGGTAGTGGATGACGTAGACGTTACGCTCATTACCCGGCGGGACGCACCCAACGCGATCGTCATGTCTCAGGAGCATTACGACAGTTTGATGGAAACGGTCCACCTGCTGCGCTCCCCGGCCAACGTAGCCCATTTGGAGCGCTCAATCGCGCAGGCAAGGTCGGGCAAGGTCAAGTCCCGCAAGCTGGTCGAAGACAGCGAATGAGCGCGCCTTGAACATCATGTGGACCGCCGAGGCATGGGACGACTATGTCTACTGGCAGGGGCAGGATAGAAAGACGTTAAAGCGGATCAATCAACTCATCAAGGATACGCAGCGCTCCCCGTTTGAGGGCATTGGCAAGCCCGAGCCATTGAAGGAAAACCTGACGGGTTTCTGGTCACGCCGGATCGATGAGACGAATCGTCTGGTCTACGAAATAGACCGCGCGCAGATCAACATCATTTCGTGTCGCTACCACTACTGATCGACGCCATCGTCCAGCTGCATTGCGAGGCTGCCCGAATTCTCCAGGCATGCCTGCCGGCCCATCCCGGACGCGAACCGGTAAGCGGTAGATCGGAGCGCATTTGACCTGCAAGCTGTCTTTTTGCTGATCTGGGGCACTTCTGCTGGGGAGCGTCGCTTCGCTTTGCGGTCGAAGCATTCGCGTCCAGGAAAGGGCAGCCGCCCATCAGTACGCGCATGCGCCTGCGTGCCGTTGACCAGGACCGGTCACCTGACGGCGCGATGCCTGCATGCAGGCATGCTGAAGGCGAGGCCGGTCAGTGCTTGAGGCGACATTCCCATGCATGACGAGCCCCAGCCGGGACTCATCGGATCGACACCACATCGCCGTCTCCCGGCTATCACCTGCGTGGCGAAAGCGGCGATCCCTGCGCTTCAATTTACAGGCTGCCGGGCGCGCACATATGCCAGCAGCGCGAGACGGTTCCGGCGTTTTGGAAGAGCTGGGGGCGCGTTAATGCTCCTTCGGTTGACAGTCGATCTGTAGTGTCGAAAGTAGCGAGACTATATCGCTGGAGGTTTGCAGAATGCCTGCAAGGTCGTAGATCAACCAGCAGAGTGGTATCTATGCCGGCGATGGTGGCTTTAACGTCCAGGTGGGCAACCATACGCAGCTCGACGGCGGCGTGATTGCGAGCACGGCGACGCAGGACAAAAATACGCTGTCGACCCAGACCTTCGGGTACACGAATCTCCAGAACACCGCGGATTATTCGGGTTCGACGGTGGGCCTGAGCGTCAGTGGATCGATGGGCAAGAGTACGCCGCAGGGCACGGGCTTTAGCGCACCAGTCTCTCCCAATGGTGTGGCCGGAGCGAGTCCGAACCAGCTCGGGCCCGCGGGCCTGGGCGTGGCGGGTGTGAGCAGCAGCCAGTCCGGGACGACGTATGCAGCGGTGAGCCCTGGCACGATCACCGTGCGCGGCGACGCGGGTACGGGCCACGACAGTACCGCTGGACTGAGCCGTGACGCCGCGAGCGCGAACGACGGTGCGGTGAAGAACACGTTCGATGCGCAGAAGGTGCAGAACGACATGAGCGTCCAGCAGGGGGCGGTGCAGGTCGGGATGCAGGTGGTGGGGGACGTTGCGACGGCGCTGGAAGACCAGGCGAATGCGAAGCTCACAAAGGCAACAGAAGCCAAAGACGCTGCGCAAAAGGCAGGAGATACGCAGGCCGAAGCGCAGGCACAGGCCGATATCGATTCGGCGAAGCAGCAGCTCGCGCTGTGGGGCAACGACGGGGCGGCGCGCATCGGGTCTCACGCGATTGTGGCGGGCGTGGGCGCCGCGCTGGGTGGCGGCAGTGTCGCGGGCGCGGTTGGCGGAACGATTGCGGGGGACATTGCGGGCAACGCGGCAGCGCAGGCGCTCGATAACACCCCCGGAGGCAGGCTGCTATCGAACGTGATTTCGGGCGTCGCAGGCGCGGTGGCGGGCGGTGCGCTGGGGGGTACTGCCGGCGTGATGAGCGGGGCGAATGGGGCGCTGGGAGCGGATCTGTACAACCGGCAGTTGCATCCAGATGAGCGCGCACTGATCAAGAAGCTGGCGCAGCAGAAAGCCGAGCAGACCTGCAATGGTGACGCTACCTGTATATCGACAGCGACAACCCTGTGGTCCGACTTGCTTGAGCGTGTGGCCGAAGGACAAGTCGACGATGCCGCCAACGCCAAGAACATGGGGTATCTCCAGAATATCTTGCAGACAGCGACTGTGCAGAATAGCCAAGGGGCGCTGGGCGGTGTTGACGCGTATCTTAAGAACTTGCAAACCGCGCAAGATATGCTGGCTCCGTACATGGGCAAGCCGATTATGGTCGGCGGCGCTCCGATCATGGCTGACGGAGGTGTGGAAACCTACTTCAGTGCCACGCCAGCGCAGCGCGCGGATCAGTACACCAACTACATCCTCCGGACACAGGCTCCTGGACCTGTCGTGCCGGGGATGGACTTGCGCGATCAAAACCGGCTCGATTACCTTGCTACCCTGAACGGTTCAGCGCAGCCCGAATACACCTTGGAGCAATTGGTGTTTGGGGGCGCACTGACCAACAAAGTGATCGGTACGGTTGGGCGCGCTCTAGGGGCACTCGACGCGACGCTCGCTGGCGATGTGGTTGCCTCGCAGGGAGGTAACATCGCGGCCAGCCAGGTCACGAACCAGGGTATGACACTGCCGCTGTCGGCTGCGGAACGTGCAATGCTTTCTCAACTCGACAACTTGCCGAACACGACCTTGCAGGGTGACGCGCGCGAATTTGTCGTGAACAACTATTTCGCACGCAATGGTTACACGCAGCTCGACGGAAAATGTGGCGTCAATTGCTTTGACGGAGTCTATGTGAAGGGCGACACGGTCTACATCAACGAGGTCAAGCCACTCAATTCGAACGGGTCGATCAAGCTCAATGGGCCTTCCGGATCCTTGCCAACGCAGATGACAGATGATTGGGTGACCGGCGCAATCGATCGCCTGCGGCAAACAGGTGATGCTGCTGCGACGCAAACCGCAGATATTATTCAAGCGGCAAAAGATAACGGTAAGCTTGTTAAGTTGGTTACCGGCGTTGATAGCCAAGGGGCAACCGTTGTCAAGCTCGGGGGAGCAAAATGATTGAATTAAGCCGTGAGCAAAAGCTTCTCAATGTCCTCGGCGCAGAGGAGAAGGCAAGCCATCGTCAAATCGAGTGGTTCATGCATCGTCGAAAGACAGCCAGCTTAGGCAGCATTCTTTGCGGCCTTGCGGGGTACGCGCGAAACAGCGCTATTCATGCCTATTTCATCGAGCGTGACCTCGAGAAATGTAAGCAGAACTTCTATCTGGCGTCCAAGCTCGTTCTAGCGAGCGTGGGGCAGAATGGAGGCGCTTCTTTCGAGGTTGGAAGAGACATTCAGATTGCACTGCTATCTGACTGCGAGGAGATAGTTAAAGAAATCGCTTGCCTAGAAACGGCGGATTTGGTAAGAGACCGCAATAATCCGCTCAACAGCCGGTTCCATGTTTACATGTTGCAAATGGCTATCCGCGGCGAGGACCAAACGGTTCATGCCATGATCGAGAAGATCGCAAAGCATGGCCGAAATCCGCTGCGAGCAGAATGTGCCCAAGGCCGTGATTTCTTTTCACTTTTGCTCAAGGGCGATAGGGAAGGGCTAGGAGATCTAATCCAGAAGAAGCACGCCTTTATTAAAGGAAGTGGCGATGTGGCAGAGGAGTTCATGTCATACCGCGGCACCTTGGAGAGCAAACTGTGCTGGTATCGCGGCGTCCGTGTGGAGATCGAACATCCTTTAGTTCCCGTGGAGTTGATGCCCGTCCGTCCGCTAGCTCACTACGACAACGTCTACGATTTTCTCAAGCCAGGGTGGGTGCCGCCACCGCAAGGCTTCCTCGGCAAGCTATCTCGGCTGTTCAGCAACAACACTTGACCTGTACAACCGGCAGCTGTATCCGAACGAGCAGCAAAAACTCGCGCGAAGGGACAGACGCCCGAGGAGCCGCAACGTCTGGCGGATGCGGCGTGCTATCTGTTGCAGTGCGCGGCGGGGCTGTCTGACGTTAACCCGGCCAAAGCGAATGCACTGATGTCGCAGCAGCGCTGGCGGGTTACATCTCCGAGCAGCACCAGTTGCAGGCCACGGGCTTGTTCCCGCAGTACAGCAGCGCGGATGCGTTGGGCGACGCGCTGAGCCGGGCCTGGGACTGGGGTCCGGCCGGTGCGGCCGTGGCGCGGCGAACATGGAGATTCCAGGCGACGTGCTTGAGGGTGACTTGAATCCACAAACTGACATTGCGGGCGCAGAGGCAAAAAGACGCTGCTTGCTGAACATTGCGGTGTTCGGGCGAGAACCCTGAACCACTACGAAAGAACGATGAAATCAATCAAAAATAACCTTTCGCTGTTCCTAACTCTTGCATTTCTGACAGGCTGCACTACCGTAGGCCATCCCTATCCATTCCCGAATGACTCGGAGCCCTCAGCAGCACTACAGATCGAGGGTAAGGCCGTCTACCTCCTGACGTTAAACGAAAAGGGCTGCTACACGGGCAAGACCTACGTCGATGGCAGCCCGGGCGCGATGCCAGTCAAGGTCGTTCCGGACAAACCGCTCGTGATCTCCTACGAGGAAAATGTGTGCATGTTGCCCGCATCGTTCACGCCGCAGAAAGACGGACGTTACCGCCTGGTCGCCTGGGAGGGACATAAGCCCTCCGATCCAGATATGTCCTTCTTCCAGTCGATGATGCGTGTGCACGACCGGCAATGTATCGTCGGTGTCATGGAGATCAGTCCTGCGGGAGAACCCGTGAAGGCCGTGAAGGTCACGGAGCTTCGCCCCAGACAGACCGCCCTTACCTGTATCAAGTTCCGTTGATGCCGGTGGCGTATCCCAATCAGGGCCCATAGGTCTAGGCGGGTCAAAGTACGTCGCAGAGCAGACGATGGAAATACAAGCTTCGCCAGCTCCGCATGCATGATGGAGATCGCAACAAGAAGTGCCGCACCGATGATCGGCGCGATGAACAATGAACCCGTCGCACTTGCCACAGCGTTTGATGCCGTAACTCATGTTACGCGTCGAGGCCAGTGCATTGTCGACGCTGCTCATACCGTCGCACAGCAATTTCGTCGCACAAAGCACGTTCGCGCGGGCCGGGCGGCTTGCTGGATGATGGTCTATGCGGGATGCAACTAACCGCCTGTCCCGTTCGCAACCCCGCATCCGCCGGTGCCCGGCGCACCTCGCCAGCGAGCAAGGTGACAGGGATCTTTCCGAGGAAGTGAGGCTTTTTGCGGCTTACACTTGAAAGGAGCGCCCAACGCTTTCTCTCTCGTAACAGAGTTCGAAAACGAGCGTATTACGAGGAAGGAAAGCATGGAACCCAGACACGCCAAAGTGCTCACCCCCGCGAAATTCCGCCACCTTTTGCGCGTCACTGAAGCGACGAGCCGCTTCCCCGAACGTGACACGTTGATCCTGCTACTCGGCGTCACCTGTGGTATGCGGGTGACCGAGATCGCCCGGCTGGAGGTTAATCACGTGCTCACACGTTTGGGCGCGCGTCGCGAAGAAATCGCCTTGCCGGGATCTATCACCAAGGGCTGCCGGCCGCGCTGCATTTTCCTCTCACATCAGAGGGCGCTCGAGGCCTTCGATCGATATGTTGAGTGGAGGTACATACGTGCTGATGGCGTCTTGCTGGACAAGTGCGAGTATCGCGGCCTCATGCCTCACACACGACTCATCCTCACGCAGAGGGGGGGCCGTTCGAGCTGAGTGTGAAGCGTCGTGTCAATTTCGAGGGCGAAGCTGTCGAGTATCTGGCTGCCGACAGCCTGCAGAGCTACGTGACGAGTCTGTACCGCGCCGCAGGCCTCGGGGCAGGGTACAGCAGCCATTCAGGGAGACGGACATTTGCCAGTCGACTCGTCGCGCAAGGGCACTCGCTTGAAACTGTTCGGGTTCTCCTGGGGCATGCGCATCTTGATCACGTTGCGCCATACTTGGACGTAACCGCGCGTGAGCACCGGGATGCCGTCGAAGCGATTGATCTCGGGGATTGAACAAACCACTAAAGATACGGCGGTCGGCGGCCGATAACCATGTCGTAGACCTGTCTCGTTGGAATGAAATCACCGCCGGCCAAAGATTGCTACGAAAGAGATCCGTTCGACTTTCACACCAGATGGTGCGACCAAGTGCGGACTGCACGGTGTGGTTCACCGCAGGACATTTCAATATCCATTTCGCATAGAAGAAGTTAAGCGTGTCCACAAAAATTATCGCGCTGTGTAGCATTGCTTTGACGCTCACGGCTTGCACCGACACCGGGCCGATCAAGATTGGCCCTGACACTTACGCCATCTCGACGCGCGTGCCGCTCGGTGGGCCGGCGTCCGCAAAGGGTCAAGCGCTGCAGGAAGCAAACGCATTCTGCTCGACGCAAAACAGAGAGATACTGCTCCAACATGAGCAATCGAGTGAATGCGCGCTGCATGGCGGTTGCGGTGAGGCAGAGATCGAGTTCTATTGTCTCCAGCCCGGCGATCCTATGCTCAAGCGCCCGGAATTGAGGGCTGAGCCCACTCAGCGGATCGAGGTCGAGCAAAAGTAGAGCGTCTGAAGCAAGGAAAACGGTCATCGGGTATCAATACGACGGCACGACGCGTGAGGTGACATTTGAATCTGAGCGGGTTGTAAACTTCCATGCTTTGCCGTTTACTCATGCTTTTTACGTGGCGAGCGAAATGGCAACGGCGACGGAGAGTTGGGCGGCAATGGAATTCTAGGGTACCGAAACCCTTGCGCAAGGCAATCGCGATGTCAGCCGACATCGTCTCCAAAATGCTAATTCCGAGGTTCCTCTCTATGTGTCCGATACATCACTTTGCGCCAGTTTCTCACTGCCCTTTGTGTGGAGCCTCTTCTGGAGGATTTCTCGGCGGGTTCGTGAATGGATTCGTAAACACGCCGAGAAAATGGTACCGAGGTGTACAGCGGATCAAGTCGCAAGGCGGTGTTATCCTGGCTTCGAAGGGGAGGCCAGAAGAGGAGGAGAACCGTACTCTGGGTCAAGAGATTCGCGCGGTATCGCGCTTGGCATCCCAGGAAAACGTTCAAACAGCCTCCGAAGCCTGGGGTCGACTTCCGCCGGAGGTCAGGGATCGTTTGACAACATCAGGGTTCGAAGCTGCCGGCGGCCTGGCTGGCGGCTTTGTCGGCGGTTACGCCGCCACAGGTTTACTAACGTTCTGCTTGAGCTATCTTGGCGGTCGAGTGACCTCCAGGCACCTCACACTGCGGGCGTACGGACCGCCCGCCACGATTGGGTTCGGGCTAATCATTGCAACCCTTTCTGTGCAAGGGACATTTGCCGTGCTGATTGAGCGGCAAAGGCAAATATGGCGTGAGTACCCCGGGACAGAAGACATATTCAAAGATGTACTCGATAAAGCAACGAAGGACGAAGAAAGGCAGTAACAGGCAACCCCGGCGTGAAGCGTTCATATCGTTCCTGTTTGAACGACTCGACCGCACGCCTAACTGACCGGAACGGAAAACATATGAGCACGTTCTCGGAAGCGGACTTGGCAGATGCACTGAGCGATTACTGGTCCGCAGTGTCCGAGGCGGTAGAAGTCGCGAAAGCTTGGCACGAGAAACTCGAGGCCGGTGCCGCACCCTCAGCAGCGGAGGTTTCGGAATTTCACGCTTGCGGCGATACACTCAACAAAAGGGTTGCGCAAGCTTGGGACCGCTACTGCCACATCAGTGCGCTGATGTATCGACTCTGAATTTCGCCAAAGCAACGGAAAAACCATTTCGATTTGCGAGGATGGAATGATGGAAAAGCTGGTGGTTTCTCAGGGTTTATTCTATGAGGGGAATGCTAATGACCTACGTGCCATTCATCCAATTCCTGTCGTGAGCAATGTTTCGTGCGAGTTTATTGCATCGCCAGCGGAGGTTGCCTTTCGAGAGGACAGCTTTGACCCAGTTACCCGCATAAGGCGTGGGCGTTTCTATGTCAAAAGCTCCAACATATCTCGATGGCATATCGGTCGCGTGGATTCAGGCAGCTTCGATCCATATCACATCGGCAAGCATAATGGCATGGCCGACAAAATGTGGACGCCTGACGTGTCTTACGACGCGTGGCAGCCTAACTTGAGGCCGGAAAGTATCGAATCTCGCATCGTCCGGATCGGCGACTCTGGATTTGAAACGGCTTGGCGCGTTGTAGGCTCGGAGAAAATCTCCATCGGACATGTTTTGGTTACGCTTCGGGCGGTTTCGCTCGTGGGAGTCCTTCCTGATCTTATCAAGCCGATTGTTGATAAGGATGGTGCCAAGGTCGATACCGGTGCCGTGCATGCTGCGCTGGAATCATTGGTTGATGCATTTCATAAACAGCAGCCGACTCCCATTGTGGACGTAGCTCGCGAGACAACAAAGGTAATCTTGACAACGTGGATCGGCACACACGCTCAGGGGAAAGACTTGGGGGATGTTGTCAAGGAGATCCCCAAGGGCAAGAATATTGCCTGCTGGGCGGCGTCTGTCGTAAACCGACTGCATCCGCGCGGAAAGTCTTCGGAGCGGGAGTCTAGAGAAGAAAAAGGCTTGCCCCTTCGGCCACTTACCACAGAAGATGCCGAAACCAGTGTCCATCTTGTTGGAATGCTCTTGCGTGAAATCGGATGGTCAACACCATAAAATGCACGGAAAACTGTTGTGTGCCGTCGCGCTTCAAATTTTCCGCGTGGATGCCGTAAACCAGCGATTCACCGTCGGTTCACAGCGTTTCGACGTAACGAAGTCACCTGATCGGTCGAGCGTGCTCCTCCGACCTGGACGATTGCAGACCAGAAAAACTCAAGCACCACAACGACAATGGAAAAGCCGATCTCGCTGGAACGCCTGTTCACGCAAAAGATATTCCGCATCCCTGATTTTCAGCGGGGCTATGCGTGGCGGCACGAGCAGTTGAGGGCGTTCTGGGAGGATCTGGTCAATCTCAATACAACCCGGTCGCACTACACTGGGGTTGTGACGCTGACAGAGGTCTCCGGCTCTTCGGTCCGTGAGGATTCGAAAGAGCACTGGCTCGTCGATGACCACTCCTATCGCCTATATCACGTAGTCGACGGTCAGCAGCGCCTGACGACCTTCGTGATCTTTATTCAAGCGTTCGTGAACTTCTTTCGCAAGCTTCCCGTACACCAGGGGATGCCGGGGAAGGAAATCTACGTCACTGATAGCATGACGCTTGCAGACATCGAGGAACGCTACCTCTTTAGAACAAACCCGAGAGGCGGATTCCGGACGTATCTGTTTGGTTACACCGAGGACAATCCGAGTGAGGAATTCCTCCGCTTTCGCATTTTGGGTGAACCTGACGGGAAGCAAGTGCAGGAAACGTTCTATACGTTGAATCTCGACAACGCGAGCAAGTACTTTTCCGGGCAGATTGCCGAATTCCATCGAATCAATGGTCACCAGGGTCTAGCCGATTTGTTCAAGAGGCTGACCAAGCGCCTCCTCGTCAACGAGTACGCGATCGACGACGAGTTTGACGTATTCGTGGCTTTCGAGACGATGAACAATCGTGGGAAAAAGCTTTCCGACCTCGAGTTGCTGAAGAACCGGCTCATCTATCTCACGACCTTGTATGGGGACGAGCAGGTTGACGGGGCAGGCAAAAAGGCGCTTCGCGATGACATCAACGACGCGTGGAAAGAGGTCTATTACCAGCTCGGCCGCAACAAGACGCGTCCGCTGAATGACGACGACTTCCTTCGAGCCCACTGGATCAGCTACTTCAAGTACTCACGCGATACCGGCCGCGACTACGCACGCTTCCTGCTCGACGAATATTTCACATCCCAGAACGTCCACGACTTGGTCGAGAGAACTGTAATACTCGAAACTGTCGAAGAACAGCGCTCGGAAGCCGACTTTGACGACGCAGATGAAGCGATGACCGAGGCGCTGGAAAAGCCAGCTACGTCGCGCGGAAGCAAGCTTGCGCCAAAGCACATCAGGGATTACGTTGGTAGCTTACGTCAGTCCGCTCAACATTGGTTCAATTCGTTCTATCCGCATCTCGCGATCGGCATGTCGGAGGTCGAGCGGATTGCAGTGGATCGCCTGAATCGAATCGGGATGGGGTACTTCCGTCCGCTGGTCATGGTGGTGCTGAAGTCCGTGGACGAGGAAGCGCAAAGGCTCCGAATCTTCGAAAGGATAGAACGCTTCATCTTCATTGCGTTCCGGATCGGCACCGCGCGCTCAAATTACCGCAGCAGTGTGTTCTATAGAGCCGCGCGCGACCTCAATCGTCGCGAGGCTACGCTCTCGGAGATAACGCAACACCTAGATAGCTCGCTGGCGTATGCCTTCGACCAGGATGGTAAGCTCCGCATCGATGAGTTTCACAGCATTCTCTTCAAGAAATTCGAAGAAGGTACAGGCTATTATGGCTGGTCGAGTTTGCGGCACTTCCTTTACGAATACGAGCAGCACCTCTGCAGCCGTAGCCGGCAACAGAAGGTCGACTGGGATGACTTGCTGAAGTCAGGAAGCGACCGCATTTCGATTGAGCATATCTATCCACAGACGCCAGGGGCAGCCTGGGAGGCTGCCTTCGCAGACCTTTCCGAAAAGGACAAAATCCGCTACGCCGGATCAATCGGTAATCTCCTCCTGCTTTCCATGTCGATCAATGCTTCGCTTCAGAATGACGCGTTCTACGACAAGAAGCAGCCCAGGTACGACGCGTCGGGCGCCAAGATTCGCAACGGTTATTCCGATGGTTCACATTCGGAAATCCAAGTGGCGGAGAACGATGATTGGGGACGGGAGCAGATCCGCGCGCGCGGTGAAGGTCTGCTGATGTTCATGGAGAAAAGGTGGGGATTTGCCCTCAGGGATGACGATCGCGAAAAGCTGCTGTTCCTCAGCAGTGAAAGGCAGGCGGAGACGGTCTCTGACTAACCTCTTGGTGACATTGAAGTTCCCTGAGTCGACGCCGTTCGACGTGGTCGCCGTATGGGTGGCAAGTCTGCCTGGTCGTACGGTCGTCTCACGGCTGTCCGCTGAACATCGGCAAAGGTCAAACGTTGGAGATCAAAAAATTGACGCCTGAATCTTCCTCGCGACGAGGATTCATCAAGTGGATCGTTTCAAGCTTCTTGCTTGCGCAGGCTGCGCCAAACGGGAAACTGCTCGGAACGCTGGCACGGCCGAAGCCATCGATTGAACATGAATGGTCAAATCTGTCGGTCGAGCAACAATCGAGAGCGCTCTTTGGCAGGCAAGTCCCGCAGGACGCACGCCTCATCGCGTCAGCGAGAAACGGCGGCGTCACCGCGGCTGTATTCGAGGCGGACCTTCGCGAATCGAGTTTCGCGTCTGTCGCTCGGTGGCTCTGTATCGCACCTGAGCGCTCGTCTGGAATATTCGCGATCCAGGTGACGGGCGACGCCATGGCAATATCGAGTTCATTCCATCCGGTCGTCGTCACCCTCCAGGTTCTCGGAGATGGGGCGGTCGAGGTTAGCGAGCAGCATCTTCGTGCGCACGACCAGCACGTTTGGAAAGAACTGGGCGGCAAGTGGTGCTTGACTAGGAAGTCTTTCGCAGGCAACGTCGCGCACCGGTTTGTCACTGAGGAATATGACCTCGCGACAGAGCAATTTGTTGCGACTGAAGGCTTTATTGAAAACGATGAACCATACGCAAGTCACTGCGTAAGCACAAATGTGCTGGTCGAGCTGGGGACGTACTACAAAGGCCAAGCAATCGCTTAAACGTGCACTGAGGAATGGCTGGCACGTCTCAGCGCAACTGCTATGACGACCGTATAGGCCCCGAATTGATGGAAATTTGCGGAGTAGGAGTGGACCTGCTCCGAGTTTAGCTCGTAATCGCGTGTCCGCCGGAATATGAACCGAACAAAGAAAAACGATGAAACAAAGGAATGGCCAACTTTTCTGAAGGACGAGCCTGCCGGCGAGGATCGGCTTGATTCTTTCGAGAAGCTAGCGGAGGCTACCTCCGATATGGTCCGCGAAATTGAAGGCGGGATAACCGTATGTGTCAGTGGCGCATGGGGGGCGGGGAAGTCCACGTTCATTAGAATCCTCGATGGCAAGCTCCGTTCGCAGAAGGGCCGGCCTCTTTCGGGAGCGTCGGGTCGTATCGCCGGTGAAAATGTGGAGGAGATCAAATTTAACCCGCATGTGTTCGTCTACGACGCATGGGCGCATTCCGGCGACCCATTGCGACGCGCATTTCTGTCCAGCCTTCTGCAGAGTCTGTGGCAGCGGGCTGGATGGCTCGAAGAGCCACGGAAGTTTTCACGAAGGAGCCTGTGTGAAATCCTGCAGGGCGTCGCGAAGCCATCGAAAGCTGAACGCGAGCCATGGGCGACGCTGCAAGAGAGACTTGCCGGTCGGTACAAAGAGGTTACGAAGACATCGCAGGTTCAGATTGGTATCTGGGGCCGTCTATTCCTGTTCGCAGGGTTTGCTTGGACGGTTAAAGACTCGCTCTTGAAGTATGCCATGGCGCCGGTGATTGCCCCCCTTCCTTCCATTGGCTCCGAGGTGGCCGTCGCTGTTGCAGCATGGCTTGCGTTCGTCGCGATTGGCTGGACCATCATATGGTCTGGTGGTTTGTCTGCGGTGTTGGCGAACAAGGGGAGCGTGTCGGAGACCGTAAATACTTCAGAAGAGCCGGTGCCGTCCAGCATTGAGTTCGCGGAGCATTTCAAGCAAATCGGTGCCGCAGCGCTCGGTGCGAATGCTGGCCGGCGACTCATAGTCGTACTGGATAACCTGGATCGCTTGGAAAAGAAAGAAAGGGAAGATGCCTGGGCCTTTTTGCGTTCATTCATCGACAATAGTTTCGTTGCGACGGAGGACTGGTACAAGCAGATTTGGGTTGTAGTGCCATGGGCAACACCGGTCGCAGAATCCGGAGAGGAAACGGGTGTAGACATCGACACTGGACTCTCGGAAAAGCTCTTTCAAATCAGATTGGATTTGCCTCCGCCAACGCTCTTCCATTGGGAAAAAAGCTTGGTCGATATGCTTGTCGAAGCATTCGGAGGGCCACGCGAGCGGTTCAGCCCTGTAGTGCGGGTGTTTCATCAGCTTTACAGCAGCGAAGCGGATCTTACGATGCGGCGCATCGTGCGATTTGTGAATGACCTCGTCGTCCTTGAGTACCGATGGAGAGGCGTGCCGCTTGCGATATTGAGTGCTTATTTGCTGTTGGGCAGCAACGGCGGGGTTGTTAGGGCCCTCCTCGACAATGAGCGGATCAATGAACTACGCAGAAAGATCGGAATAACGGATCTCGGTGGTGCGAATGCGCCAGTCGTCGGTGAGGCGAAAGCTGATGAGGTAACACTCGCGGAGCAATTCGCGATGATGTACTACGGATTGTCCGACCCGGGAATGGCGATGAACAGAGCTCTTGTTCCCGCGTGGACGGAAGTCCTGCAGAAGGGGGAGCTAAAGGAGGCACTCAAACTGCTGCGTAACAGAAGTAGTGTCAACGCGTTGAGAATCTTGGCCTCAGATTTTTGGAGCTGGGCTGATGAAGCCTTGAAAACGAAGAACACCTTTTACGTTTTATCCGTTCTGGGCCGCCTCGCAGGCCATAGAGCCGCCAATGAGAATCTTGTTCGCCTTAAGGATTCGGAGACCTGGTCTGCGATAGCGCAGGGGGTGCGCGACGCTATGGCGGTTTTCGCGCTATCGCCATTGGGCAACGAAGGGCTGAGAAGGGCGTATGCCTCATATCTGAGGATCGTCCCGAAAAGCGATGAGGCGGGGATAGTCGCACTTAATTCAATCGAGATGTATGCCGGATCATCATCGCTTGATGAGCACACATCCCCGCAGATCGCCTCGTTACTATTTCTGCCGGCACTGCAAGCTGCAATGTCGGCGACAGCGATACCGCTGGTCATACCATTTAGAGGCGCTCAATATCTTAGATTCTGCGAAGATGTCGCCGAGCAGGTGGCAACGAGGAGCATCCACTCGATTGAGGACTTGTACAAACGTGGCTTCGGCAAATGGGAGTCGAACGGAGGATGGACCTCCGTAACGGGGGAGCTGCCGAAATGGAAAATCGGTCGCTCGTTTAGTCGGGCACTGCCGATCACGATGCGCGTTGCCAATACTGATGTGCTTGTCGAGGCGTTCGACTCATTTGTCTTCGCGTTCTGCAATACGGTGGATCCTGCGATTCAGCCGTCGCCGGATTTAAGCGAGCATGAAGCTGCGTTCGAGTACTTCATTATCCGCATGGGGGCTACCCGATGGATCGATGTGCTTGCGCGGGACGCGAACCGCCGCAGAATGTTCGATGTGGTCGCTATTAATGTACCAAGCTTGCCACCGTCAGACGTGCATCTCGTCGTATTCCTGTTGCTTTTGATAGGCGGTGCACATCAAGTCGCGACGGAAACTAGTGCGCTCGAAGAGGAACCGGCTTGGAAGGCGACTCACGTGGGCCAAGGTCGGTTCAGATCCGTAATGACGACACCCATAATCGCCAATAGATACGCAGACGCATTGGCGCGTTTTGAGTGGCTCGCCCGCCTTACGGGAACGAATTTCCGAGACCGTGCCGGTGATGACACTGACGTTATCCACTATTGGAAAGGGATGGCGGCCGCAGTGCGTGCTGCACTAGACAAGCGGTACCCGGGTCCAACGGGCGATGATGAAGAGGCGATTGAGGCAATATTCGCTGTCCACGATGTCGCGCAGCATCCGAAAGCGATAGATTCAAACGACAGCGTCCGCAAGGTGCCGCCGCCAGCGGATTCCACAGAGGTCAAGGAGAACGAGCCTGCCTGACTAATGCCTATAGACTGGCGACTCGGAGCCTAGCTACGCCGCGTTTGACGCTCACCTCACTGGAAGAATGGAATGGCTGAAACAAAAGAAGAGACTCCAAAGCGACAACGGCGGACGCCGAGGCCAGTTGTCCCCGAGACCTACGCTGACGCCTATGCACTTGCACAACAGATCTCGCAGGGGGCGCTAACCCAGCCAGAAGCTGAACAGATTCTGACGGCACGCTATGACCTTGGCGACCGCGTTGCCCTTGGCTACATCGGCAATTATCTCTCGATGAAGCACGGCGCACCGAAGGTGAGATCAACGATTGCATCGGATGGTTGGCGCTTCTTCCTTGATCACATTGAGAAGGAAGGACCGTTAGCGTTGCAACGTGCGCTGTCTGTACTTTGGGAGCACGTCGAATATCTTCATGGGCCTGAGTCGAAGTTGCGCCAGGTTCACGCTGACTATATTGGCAAGGTGTAAGCGTGGCATCAGCAACATCTTGACTGGAGGTCGTGATCTTCAGACTGCGGTGCGGATCTGACCGGCGACGACCCATGGTGCGAGTTCGTCGATGCGGTTGATTGCATGGTCGGCGATGCGTGCGAGCACGTAACGCAGATATGCTTCAGGATCGATGCCGTTGAGTTTTGCGCTGCCAACGAGGCTGTAGATTGCGGCGGCACGCTCGCCGCCGGAGTCTGCACCGGCAAACAGATAGTTGCGGCGACCGATGGCTACTCCGCGCAGCGCGCGTTCGACGGGTAGATTGTCGATCTCCAATTGCCCGTCATCGCAATAGCGTGTGAGCGCTTCCCACCGGTTCAGCGCATAGAGGATCGCCCGACTCGTGTCCGATTTGCGCGAAAGCGCCTCCAGCGTCGTTGTGAGCCACGCATGGAATTGATCGAGTAGCGGCCGCGCGTACTCCTGTCGATGCGCACGGCGCTCGTCGGGCGGTTTGCCCCGGATCGTTTCCTCGATCCTGTATAGCGCGCCAATACGCTCGAGCGCTTCAGTGTTCAACGCATTGGGGCGCGCTGCGTGTAGTTCATAGAACTGTCGTCGAGCGTGCGCCCAGCAAGCCGCCTCCCTGACGCGCCTGGTTTCGTAGATGGCCTGGTAGCCACCGTACGCGTCGGCTTGCAGCGTACCGTTGAACGACTCGAGGTGCTGCTGTGGATGGATGCCCTTGCGATCCGGCGTATAGGCGAACCACACCGCCGGCGGCGTCACGTCGGCCGATGCACGATCATCGCGCACGTACACCCACAGGCGACCGGTCTTCGTCTTGCCGTTCCCCGGTGCAAGCACTGGAACCGGCGTGTCGTCGGCGTGCAGTTTCGTCGCTGACATCACGTGACGACGCAGTGTTTCAACGAGCGGCTGCAGCAACGTCGCCGCGTGACCGACCCACTTCGCAAGCAGCGAGCGATCAAGCTCGACGCCTTCTCTCGCGTACATGACCGACTGCCGGTAAAGCGGCACGTGGTCTGCGAACTTCGAGACGAGCACGTGTGCCAGCAGCCCTGGGCCGGCGAGACCGCGTTCGATGGGACGACTCGGTGCAGGCGCCTGAGCGATGTGGTCGCAACACACGCACGCAAACTTCGGGCGCACATGACGGATGACCCGGAAGCTGGCCGGCACGTACTCAAGCTGTTCGGCGACGTCTTCGCCCAGCGGCTTCATCTCGCTGCCACACTCCGCGCACCTCCCTGCAGATTCGGGCAAGTGCGTCCGGATCTCGCGCGGCAGATGTTCAGGCAGTGGCTTGCGCGGCGCCTGTTCCACAGCGGTGCGCGGCGTCTTCTGGATTTCGACCGGCGCCGCGCCTTCGTCGGCCTCAAGCTCTTCGAGGCGCAGCTCGAGTTGCTCGATCTGATGGTCCAGTTTCTCCGACTTGCGACCGAACTGCATACGGCGCAGCTTGGCAATGAGCAGCTTCAGGTGTTCGACTTCGGCGACGCGCGAAGCCAGCGCGGCTTGTTGCGAGTCGACCAGTTCTTGAAGCTTGAGCATTTGCGCGTCGCGCTCGCGCAGCGCCGCCTCCTGGCTGAGCAGCATGGCCTTCAGCGTTTCGACATCGTCGGGAAGTGGGCTCGCGCGCGTCATGCAGGCAGTTTACGCGCCGGCAGCGACGTTTACAACGCTGAGGTCGGTCGAGCCGTTCTCGCCGGTTGCCGCCAGTCGATGCCTTCCAGCAGCATTGATAGTTGTGCCGGGCTCAGGCAAATGACGCCACCATCGGCTTGAGGCCATACGAAGCGCCCCTTCTCGAGTCGCTTCATCAGCAGGCACATGCCATCGCCGCTCCACCACAGCACCTTAAGCAGGTCGCCACGTTTGCCGCGAAACACGAAGAGGTGTCCGCAGAATGGATCGCGTTCAAGCACCGTCTGCACCTTGGCGGCGAGACTGTTGAATCCGGCCCGCATGTCGGTCACGCCGGCAGCCAGCCACACACGCGTACCGACTGGAAGACCAATCACGTCTCGGCCTCGGCAGCGGCACGCAACGTACGTAACACGACACGCAGCGTGGCTGCGTCGGGCGTGCCCTCGATACGCACGCGTGCGATGCCGACGCAAATCTCAATCACTCCCGCGACGACCGGCTGCGCCTTGTTCTGCGACTGAACGGGCAATGCAGCCGCCGCGCTCTCAATCGTGCGTTCCTCGTGAGTCACTTCAACCGGCAACAGTGTCGGCGGCTCATACTGCCCAGCCTGATAGGCTCGGCGCCATTTGAACAAAAGATTCGTATTGAGCCCGTGTTCCAGAGCGAGTCGTGCGACCGAGACACCCGGTTCACATGCCAGCTTTGCGAGTTCTCGCCGAAACCCAATGGGGTGGTTGGGGGTGCCTTTACGCGTCCGTCTTGCCGCTGTCGCTATCTCAGGTGACAAAGTAGTCTCCACCACTCGTTTGGTGGGGCCTACTTTGTCCACTTTGGCGCCATCGGTCTAGACGGTGCTCAAGCAACGCTTACGGCGACCTCGGGATACAGACGGTGAAGCTTGTCCCGTGCTCGGTCGATTCAACACCGATAGTTCCGTCATGCGCTGTGGCAATGCGCCTGCAGATGTAGAGGCCAAGGCCCATGCCTGCAGCAGTCCCCTCCCGATTGTGAAGGCTCGCCCTTGTCATCGGATCAAACAGCGTAGGCAGGGCGCTTTCCGGTATCGGATTGCCTTCGTTCGAGACAACGACAGTCACGTGTCCATCGTGACCGGCAGCTTCGACGGCCACCTCGCCCGATCCATAGCGCACGCCGTTCACCAGCAGGTTGACGACCAGTTGCCCGATACGGGTTCCATCCCACGTGCCTCGCAGGTCGCCTGCGAAACGCGGCCGAATGACTGCGTTGGGGTAGGAGGCGCGCACCTCATCCACCGCATCGCTGCAGATGCGCCCCATATCCTGTGGAGAGATACTGACCGGCAACATGCCACCCAGCCTGCCGCGTGTGAAAACGAGAAGGTCGTCAATCATCTCTTTCATGCGCATTGAGCTGCGTTGTACGTTCGCCGCAGCTCTCAGACTGGTTGGAGACAATTCGTTGTCATGCAGCAGAAGTTGCGCTGAGTTCAGGATCGCGCCAAGGGGTGAGCGCAGGTCGTGTGCAAGCACGCCGGCAAAAAGGTCCCCAATGCGCCTCGTCTGTTGCGCATACCGCCGTACCGATTCGCTGAGCATCTGATCAATGGCCTCATTGAACCGGATCATTTCCTGAAAAGCCTCGGCACCGCCGGGCGAATTTATCTGCCAGCGGCGCAGCACTGTGGCGCGCAGCGCACGGAACTCCGCCACCACGTCGTTGATCCCGAATCCGTGTGCAAGGCGCTCTTCCGCGTGCAGATAAGCCACTTGATCGAACCCGGATTCCGAGCTGCCTCCACTATGACGCGACTTGGCTTCCTGCTGCGCCGCACTTTGCATGCTGCGCATATCGGCCGCAATGCCTGCCAGGATTTGGGCGGCTGAATCACGTAACTGGCTCTCGGACAGGTGAGTGCCCTCATGGCTGATCGCAAGGGCGTATGTGGCCCAGTCGTCTATCAGTCCCTCCAGATCGGTTTCAATGAAGTCCGCCAGGCTCATTTGACCTCCATTGGGTACGCGAGTTGCTATTTCCTCTATGGCATTAGAGGCGACGCGGCCAGCTCAATGGTCACGTTGTCGACCCTATTGAGCTCAATGCATCAACCATGCCCGCTTTGAATGCCTTCGCAACTTGAAACCGCGCGCTGGACAGTGCGCAACCTCCCCCCCCCCCCGACGACTGCGTGCGTCGCGTTCTGGTCGTGGATGATTACGGTCCCGGTGCCGAGGCCGTTTCCGCCTCGCTCACGGAGGCAGGATACGAGGTTCGATTTGTGCTTGATGGTCTGGCCGCACTGGAAACCGTCAGGTCGTGGATCCCCCAGATTGCGTTGTTGGACATCAACATGCCTGAGATGGACGGGTACGCGGTTGCGCGACGCCTGCGCGCGGAAGATCTGACGCGGCAAACGATCATTGTAGCTTTTACTGCCTTGGACGAACCTACCACGCGTCGGTCGGGCGTCGGTGCGGGCTTCGATGCATACTGCCAGAAAGGCGCCGCGCCAGGCCCTCTGTTGCGCCTGCTTGAGACGCTCGCTCACTAGACCGGTGTCGACCTTGTAATCGTCGGCCACCGGGTATGCCAGGGAGAACTTCTGACACCTTTGTATAAAACCACGTTGACACCCTGTCAGCGACGTCCCGGCTGCCGTATGCTTAGCCGCGAACAGGAGAGGGCCATGACTCAAAAGGCGCGAGAGCTTTACCGGAGCGCGAACGGTGACCGTTGGTCGCTCGTCCACGAATACGATTCTGGCCGGGTTTTCGTCCGACATGAGCCCAACCTCTCGTCAGGTGGCCGGCCGTCAGACATCTCAATTGGCGACTTCCTTGTTCGAGATGGCGAAGGGCCGGAGCATAGCGAACTTCTGCGCCTGATCGGGAAACTGGTGGAGACGCCAGCCGATTACTAGCGCTTACTGAGAACGAGGCGTTCTCGAATGGCCAATTCGCGGCGCATGCGTCAAACTGCTGGAGACTATCGAGTCGATATTCGGTGCTGATGCGCAAGACGGGGCCCAGGAATAGCTCTGTCTGAATCCGGTCTACACGGACAGCGGCGCACATAAAATGAAACGATGCATGAATCGCCCGCTGAGTATCATCGGTGTCTCGCTGTGCTCCTGACAACCGCTTTTGCTGCTTACGGACCTGATGCTCGACTAATGACCGTACTCAACATCAACATCACGAGCGCTGAGTGCATTGGGTCGGGAAACAAATATGGAATCAGTCCACGGGACCGAGTAACACGTCGATTGCAGCTTGACCGGCGATTTCGGCTACCAGATAGGCCCATCGCTCAGTAAAAGGGCCATTGCGCAACGGGATGCGGCCTCCCCGCGCGCCGAGCACTTCGAGGTTTGTGGCGCCTTTTATCTGAAAGGTCACGTCAAAGGTGTCCTCATCAGCAGCCGGAGTCAGTTCGACCTGAATCTCGAAGCCGCGGTACGCGATCGTTCGGTGCATGAAAGCCTCCCTTTCGTCATCGGAGCCTAACATGAGTCACCATTGGACGGCTTATGCAACTATTGGGCTAGGTAGTCACGCATGCGCCACCATACGCTCGTCAAAATCTGCTTATCGGGACGTTCAGGACCGCAACTACCAATATGGTCAATCAATGCGCCCCGATTGTCGGTGATCGACGCGAATGTGCCGAACCTCCGCAAGTGGCCGTTACTGCCTTGGCAATGAGCGTATGCTTTCCACGCCTCACGAGGGACCCATCGGCAGCGCGCGACCCGAAAGGGAATTTCACATTTCTCCTGTAGCTGCCACTCCCAACCGGCCAACTCTGTCAGCTTTCCGCGTGGCGACACTCCACATCAGTTGATTTTCACGCCGGGACCAAGCTAGGCGCGTATGCTGGGAATGCCAACTTGTCACGTAACGCACCAGGAGCAATACCATGGCCAAGAGTCAATTACGCAGCACTCGCGAAGCGAAAAAGCCCAAGCAGCCCAGGAAGCCGTCAGTGCCGGCAAAGCCGTTCAGCACGGTTCATTCGCCGGCTGCGAACGAAGTTGTCGCCAAGTAAAGGACGTAATCGCTGGGCCGCGGACAGGTGGTCCAGTGGACACACGTAACTTGTAACGTTCAACGCTGACATCTGCGCGTTGAAAGCGCAAACCGCTTCGGGAGGCGCATCATGATCCATCACAACGCAGACCCCACTTTTCGCGGGCTTCCGCTCACGGCCGAGCAAGATTCGGAAATCCGTCATTACGTGAACAGGAAGGCCAAGCTGGGCAAGCCATGGAATACTCCCGAACTGCGCGGGATGCTTGAGGACATGCTGCTGCCGCCAAGTACCGACGACGACAGCCAGAGCGATATCTCGGGCGACGCGTCGACCGCCGCAGAGCGCGCAGCCGCGTTCGTCGATCAGGACATGGAACCAATTGAGGCGTATGAGGAATTGCATGCCGCGATGGAAGCCGAAAGCATGAAAGGCGATCGGCACTAGAGGGAGCGCTCCGCGCAGGTTGAGCGGTTAAATCGGTCCATCAAAGGCGTTGAGCGAAGGACGACACATGGCACTCAGCCTTTCCAACCGCAGCCGCAGCAATGATGTGGGCCGGCATGGCGTGTGGTTCTCGGGATAAGCAAGTGCAGAGGCAGATCTTACGGCTGTGGCGGCCAGGACCTTTTCAATTGTTTCCGTGACGCGCCCCGTTGAGCAGATCGGTTACGGGACTCAGAAGCTGTCCCGGCCCTCGCCATTGCCTGCCGTTCGGGTCGCGCCCGCCGAAGCAAGCTTTCATCCTCGCGGTCAATGGCGGTTGTCGGACGCGAAGCCGACATCCACACGTCCGCCTAACAATGGTTGCGAGTGACGCCTACTGGCCGGCTAGCGCCCGACGGCAGAGTGCGACGATCGTATCGGATGCGCGCTTCATGCAAACCGCACAACTCGACCCATCGGAGCCATTCGGGCCGGGCGTCATAGCAATGGCCGTTCTTACAGGCAACGGACGTTGGCGTAGCGAGCGTGACCTCGCCGCCGCTCTTGAATTTACGGGGGAGACCCGCGAGGGCACGACCGGCGTCACACCGACTTCGACCTATCTGCCTTGGCTTTACGTCCGCGCGCCGTTGGCTTGACTGGTACGCTTCTCCCATACTCGCACCACCACGCCGTTAGAGCCTCCATTGTCGGACCCAATCCACGTGCCTTCGGCGTGATTTCGTATTCGACACGCGGCGGCACTTCTGCGAACACCGTGCGAGACACCAAGCCATCAGCCTCCAGCTCGCGCAGTTGAGCCGTCAGCATGTGCTGAGTGATGCCGGGAATCGCCTTTCGTAACTCTCCGAAGCGATATACCCGCTGATTGAGCAGCCACATAATCTCCAGCTTCCACTTGCCCGAAAGCAGCGCAAATGCGCGCCGCATTTCGTCGTGCATGTTGACTTCATCGGTTGCATTAGTCATCTTTTCCATACTAAGAGGCGCTAAATCATCCTACTTGCGGGCTTTCATATTAGACGACATTCTTGAGTCAAGTCGATAACCGACTAACTCAAGGAACCCCGCAGAATGGCTGCAAACTACGCATACTGGATCAGCACGGCGTTGCTGTCGCTGCTGTATCTCGCGTCCGCGACGCTCTACATAGTCAAAAGGGATTGGGTTCGCAAGAACCTTGCCGAGTTTGGCTATCCCACGTATCTGGTATCGATCCTCATCGTTGTGAAGTTGCTGGCGGTGATCGCCATTCTGGCGCGCGTCAGCGTGCCGCTGAGCGATCTCGCTTACGTCGGCATCTTCTATCACCTGCTGCTTTCTGCAATTGCACACATTGGTGTTCGCAAGCCCAACGGTGCGCTACCAGCAGTGGTGGGCCTCGTGCTTCTGATTGCTTCATTCACCACGCAAAATACCGTCCGCGATGCTCCGTCGCCCTATGGCTTGATCGCGGCGACGCAGAAAGCAACCGTCAGCTGAAAGGAGAAGGTCATGGCCCGACTCAACGGGAAAGTTGCAATCGTCACTGGCGCTGGTCGGGGTATCGGCCGAGCCACCGCCAAGCTGTTCGCGGCGGAGGGAGCAAAGGTCGCCGTTCTTTCTCTCACACCCGCGAACGTGGATGCTGTCGTTGCCGACATCAGCGCCACCGGCGGTTCGGCGTTTGGTGTGCCTTGTGATATCAGCGATGCTGATCAAATCGGGATGGCTGTGGATAAGGTAGTCGGGACCTACGGCGGAATCGACATCCTCGTCAACAATGCATTCGATCCATCGGCTCCGTTCTCGTCCATTATTGACCTCTCAGTGGAGCAGTTGCAGCGCAACTTTGAGCTCGGACCCATTGCGTACCTGAGAATGATGCAGGCGGTCTACCCTCACCTCAAGGCCAGAGGTGAGGGGCGCGTCATCAACTTCGGCTCGATGGCCGGTGTCATGGGTTTGGTCGGTTACGGTCCCTACAATATGGCTAAAGAGGCAGTGCGTGCCCTTACGAGAACCGCGGCGCGCGAATGGGCCGCCGATAAGATCACTGTCAACAACGTCCTGCCGTTGGCAGAGACCTGGAGCAAGGATGCGAACGTCCCTCCGCCGACCAACCCGCTCGGTCGATTCGGAACGCCAGAGGAAGACATCGCTCCCGTCGTGCTGTTCTTGGCGAGCAAGGATGCGCAGTTCCTCACGGGCTACAGCCTCACCCCCGATGGCGGCTCAATTATCGACAGCGCACGCTGAGTGGCGAGAACGGCAGGCGCCACCATGGGCAGCGCTTCCCGGTGGCTTTCGCAGAGCCGCGAGCGGCCGCTTGCGGGAGGAAGGCGGACTTCCGGCTGTCTGGCTAACTGTGGTAGCGGATAGCGCTTGATGGCCGAGCAGAGCCCGACGGCGCTGCGGCAGCCGCCGCGCAATCGGGGCAACCCTCTGCCCCCGTGGAGACATGCTTTCGAGACTCGCGCTGCCATAACAAGGAAGCGGCGGAGGTTTCCGGCGCTCGAAAAAAATCGTTGCTCAACTATCCCGGTGCTGTTTCACCGACCATCTCACCAGGGAAGCGGACCCGCGGCGTTCGAGAAACTGCCAGTCGGCCCGTTTGCATCAAGAAGCGCCAGGCGGACCGGTTCTCGTGCCGCATCCTCAACCGGTCCAGCTCCGGGGGCATAGTTGCTCAAATCAGTTGCAGTAAGCCCCGGACAGACTGCATTGACCTTGATGCTGGTTCCCTCCAGCTCAATGGCGAATGCCTGCGTCACCGCATTGAGTGCGGTCTTAGAGGTCTGATAAACCCCCACATACAGTCGCGAGTAATCCGACGGGTTGTCCTTGAGCGTGAGGGAGCCACCCGCGCTTGAAACATTGACGATGCGGCCGGCCGATGCTTTTCGAAGAAGCGGTAGCAGAGCCTGCGTAACGGCGACAACGCCAAACACGTTTGTTTCGAACACGAAACGCATGTCGTCAACCGATACACGGCTGACTTTGTCCGCGTCCTGCATTTCTTCGATAGGCGTCCCCGGTTTGATAGGACGTGAGATCCCCGCGTTGTTGACCAGCACATCGAGACGTCCCAACGTGTCCTCGATCTGCCTCGCCGCGGCGGCAATCGACGCCTGATCCGTCACATCGAGCTGGATTGGCTGGGCGTCTGCACCAACGCTTTTCGCGGCCGCCACGCCCAGGTCCAGCTTGCGTGCACCGATGAGTACCTTGAAGCCTTTGATGGCAAGGTCCTTGGCGATCTGAAGGCCAATTCCTTTGTTTGCGCCGGTAACGAGCGCGACGGGTGTGCTGTGCATGTTTGCTCCGTTCGAAAATGATGGGCGAGCGCGATTCGCTCACGTTAGAATGCAAGTGGAACGTCGCTCCGGTTCTGACTATACGGAACCTTGTTCCGCTTATCAAGAGGAAAATGAGTTGAGTAGTAAGACGAACAAGTCCGCAAACGAAAGTGCACCGCGCCCCATACGCGCAGACGCGCGACGGAACATGGAAACGCTCCTCCGAACGGCGCTGGCTGTTTTCGAATCCTCGGGAATCGATGCTCCGGTGCGCGAGATTGCGCAAAAGGCTGGGGTGGGCATCGGCACGATCTATCGCCACTTCCCGCAACGTTCCGACCTTGTCGTGGCCGCGTTGTGCAGCGAAGTGGACGCATGCGCTGATGCTGGTGTTGAATTTGCTGCCACGCTAGGTGCCGGCGAGGCGTTAGTCGGATGGGTCGAGCACTACGTGGAATTCGTGACAAGGAGACGCGGTCTTGCTGCCGCCCTAAATTCAGGCGATCCCGCCTTCAAGGCTTTGCCTGTTTATTTCCTCCAACGGCTCCGCCCGATAGTTCAGGGTCTCCTTGACGCTGCGATAGCTGCGGGCGAAATTCGTAAAGGTGTCCAACCGGACGAGCTCCTGTGCGCGGTGGGCGCCCTGTGCGCCCCGTTTGAATGTCCCGAGCCACCAGACCCACGGAGGCTGGTGACCCTGTTTCTCGACGGATTGCGCTATGGCGCCGGCCCACAGACTTCCAAAGCACTACTGAAGTGAGGCTGCGAGCGAAGGAACGTCCGAGGAAGGCATATGGCCGCTTTCGATTACGAAGTGACGTCCGAATGCCAGAGCTAGTGTCGTGGCGAACGACTCTTCCTGGCCCCGAGAGCACTAGCTCGATGAAGGTTCGGCGGAGCTCCCGCTAAAATCTTCAATGGCAGCTTTCGAGCGGCTTCTTTGAATGAGTAAAGTCGGCCAGAATCGGCCGCTCAACATCTTGCCCAAGATTGTCGACAATCCGTAAGCTTCATACCCAATTTTCACCTTTGACTCGTCGCTTCCGTAACATGCAGCGATTTTCCGTTTGAATCTATTCGACGGCGGATCAGTTGCCGCCATTAAGGAGCAGCAAGCGAGTTTGAAAGTAGGCAAGAAGAGCCCAACGGCATACCGGAATTGCGACGAGTAACAGTATTAGTGCCGATGCAATCTTGAGAAAACTGGAAGGGGGGCGAGCTGGACCAAAATCGTTTGTCCAGCGCTGCCCCGACAAGAAGCACAGTAGAGGGAGTACGACGACACCGATGATCGGGAACGCAAGTACCTTGACAGTCCAGCCTGGAAAGTTAAGGTCCATCAGACGCCTTGCCGATGCGCTGTAAAAAACACTGCCCATCGCTACACCCAGCGCAGAGACAAAGAAGTTCAGTTCACTAAGTCCGACGCGCCCTTTGGCGGCGAATTCGGTGCACGCGAGCGCGGTAAGCAGCGACCACACGATGACACTGAGCGACATGCACAGAAGATAGCTACCAGCGCCGAGACGACGGTTCATTTGGTCTAACGTCAATTATTGGAGATTCGCAGAGCACGTGTGCACTCAGCGCCACCCGGAATATCGGCTGGCTTTCGGAAATCTATAGGTTTGCCCCGGGGTGCTCCATGCCTGTTGCATGAGATGCGCACTGGCGACGATCATCATCGTACTCGTCCGAGGGCGCCGGCAGGTTGAATCCACAGTCAGTTACGGGCATTCGAGGCTGATACTGGAATTGCCAACAAAAAAGGGCGACCTACCCGGGGGTCGCGGGCGTCATTTCCACTGGAAGGATGCTGCTCGCACGAACTGCGCGCGCGCATCGTGAGGCAACCATGAAAATCCGTTCCTAAGTCCGCGATCGCACGCATCGCAGCACTTGGAGATGTCGACGTCTCGCCAGTATTCGGGGCGACACGCTTCGGCCCAGACATGCTCTAAAGCGGCCCTGTCATCGGATTCTAGCGAGAGGTGGTTCAATACAGCCGAATAAAATGTCCATGGCTTTTCCCAATCCGCGAACTCAATCGCAGCCCCTATGAGGTCAGACTTGGCCATGATGCAGGTGGTCTAGAAGTGTGGAGAACCGACGATACCACCCCCAATGGCTGCTTTCGGGTAGCGCGAAGGTCGCTTCAGGGTCGGTTATGCCTGTTGCATAAGATGAGGACCGGGGACGAGAGGCGTGCCCGGTTGGGACGCAGTGCGGCCCACAAGCGACCGTTCGACAGCGCGGTCTGGATCGTCGACAATTGTAAGCGCCAAACGACGGCCACGCCCTGTCAACTCCGACCGATGGCGACGGTTTTCCTCTCCTGACATGGTGTTGTGAAGATGAGCATCAGCAAGTGGATCACGCACATTCGGCAAGATACTCAAAAGGCCGAAGCGTTCGACATGGTGACCTTAGAAGCTGCGCATCGCATTATCTCTCCTGTTGTCGATGCGGCATTGGACGGGCGAGGATTCGAGACGGTAGCGCCGCTAAAGTGGGTACGATGCGACGGGTCGCCCATTCGGCAAATATTTGCATTCCCGGCATGGAAGGGCGGTGTAATAGCGCCTAGCTGGGGTCTGTCCTTTGACTTTGTTCCGCACGTATCGGGTAGTTCTGTTCGATGGCACCGAACCAATAAATCTGCAATGTTTGATCTCACTGTCGATGCGCGCGACAGGGCCTTAGATCTAAGCCTGATTCGCGGAGAGCAGATGGTCGCTCAAAAATCGGCACCGGTTGTGAAAACCGCGATCGTGCGAGCAGATGAATTTTGGCGACGGGTCAATTCGGTAGAGGACGTCGTCCCGGCGTTCGAATGGCTGCGAGACTATCTGTCGAATGGAGGCTTGGGTTTCTACAACTATGTTCAGCATCCGATCGCGCTCGCATTTGTGCTCGCGAAGACAGGCGACGCAGTTGGCGCACGTCGAGAACTGGACCGCTTTCTAGTACGGCATTCGCCGGAAGACCCGGTTTCAAGACGGCTCGGCGAGTTGCTCATTAAAGCCACCTCCGTAGCATGATCGCGGCCGGGATAGAAATGTTTCCCGCGCAACGGGGAACGACAGTGCCGATGAACACGCGTTTAACGTCCGCTTGCGGGTGGCGCGACTGTCCCCTCCGGGTCGGTTTGGCGCATTCGCCGACGGGACGGCGGCGGCCATGACGTTCGCCAGCAGGCCGGACCTGATCTTACCCACGAACCGTGAATATCGGTGTTCCCGGTGATCAAGGCGGCCACCTTGTCGGCTACAGATTCTTGCCCGAGCAGGGTGAAATCAATCTCTTTCCGCAAGGTGGCAACTCTAATATGGCAGCCTACAAGGCTCTCGAGAACGACTGCGCGCGATACGTTAATCGGGGTTATCAAGTAGATTTTGAACACACTTTAAGCGATTTCGATCCAGTGAACGGACGGCCTGCTTCAATCAGCGTCGACTATGCTGTCAAGGATTCAACGGGGAACGTTTTGCGATCTTTCAATCAGAAATTTGATAATGCAGCAGGGCAAACTTACGTCAGAGGTGCGTATAGATGACAAATGACACGACAACTCCATTGGTCCTGGATGTGGCAAAGAGCGTTGTTTTGCTTATGCGTCAAATCGCACCAGCCTGGACGACAGCTTACTTGCGATTTTCGCTGCGAGACTATGTATCGCGGGTTGAAAGCTCTTACGCGACTGCAGACGCGATCACGATCGTCGAGGCCGGCAGGAACAAGGAAGCTTTTCGTGTCATCGGAGATCAAGGGCGACGGTTGCTGGAGTCGCTGGGGAAGGATCAGGGCACTTTCTTGGTCGTTGTTGATGCAAATCTCAACTACGACATCAAATTCGATTATGTCGATGAAAATCGATGGGAGATCAGCAAACTGGATGGCGGAACTGGCATTCCAGAAGGGCTCTAGAAAACAGACTTGCGACTTCTGATTGGCTGCAAACTTTGTACGGACAACGTGATAGTCGCGGCTGTCCATGACAGGCTGGGTCATCGCTTGGAACCTTATCGCCAAACGGTTGCGCGCACTTCTTTGTCCTCAATGCCGGCAGCCGGCGATAAAACAACCATACTTCTTCATGCGAGATGCGAAGTGCAAACATTGCAGTCTTGCGTACCGCCTGCGATAGGAGTGCCTGCCGCCCGAATGTCCACTAAGGATTAATCTGAATGTCGCTTCCGGGTCGAGCTGAGCCGTCCACGGCCGGCGGCGGTCGGCCATGAAGCGACGCTCGCCCGACAGTGACAGGTGGCAGAAACTCGCCGCGTTTCGGCCATTTGCCCCTTTCGACGACGGTCCGCAAATTGAGTTCATGTGCGGCGGCCATTATCGACCGTCGCGACCTCGCTACGCCGGCTTGCCGTGACCCTGGAAAAAACCACGTCGACGTTTCATAACGCTCGAGTCTCGTCATTTTCGGCGTCCTTCGCTCAACCTGCGGCTCCAACGCAAAAATAGGCGCGATGAACTAAAACGTAGACGTGGTTGCTCAGGCGGCGTTGTTGACCCAACGTTGAAGTTCCGCTCCGACAAAGCCGTTCTGACGCACGCGTCCCGTCATCCGTTCACTGGAGTGCGCATTATGAACTACGATCCCGCCGACACCGCGGTGGTGTTCACCGATCCACAAAACGACGTACTCAGCCCAAACGGGAAGAACTGGGGCGTCCTGGGCACAAGCGTGACGGAAAACCGGACCGTCGAAAATATGCTGGCAATCTTCAAGGCGGCGAAAGCGGGAAAGTTCAGTGTTTTCATCTCCCCCCATTACTTCTATCCGACTGACCGTCGATGGCAATTTAATGGCCCGCTCGAGGCGGGCGAGTTCGAGACGGGAACGTTCGCACGCACAGGAGCGCTAAACCTGAGCGGGTTCGAAAAATCGGGTGCCGACTGGCTGGAAGAATTCAAGCCGTTCATCGACGATGGCGAAACTATCGTCGTGAGCCCACACAAGGTTTTCGGTCCACAGACCAACGACCTTACGCTGCAACTTCGGAAGCACAATGTGCAGAAAGTCGTACTGGGCGGCATGCTGGCCAACATGTGTGTCGAGGCTCATCTGCGCGATCTGATCGAGCAGGGTTTCGAGGTAGCCGTCGTCGCCGATGCCACAGCTGGGCCCCGCCATCCGACCTGGGGCGACGGTTATAGAGCCGCGCTGGTCAACTACGCGTTTCTCGCACATGCCGTCGTCACGACGCAGGACGTCGTGAAAGCCATGACGCAAAAATAGTTTCGATAGCGTTCTGGCCCTGCTGACATCGGCCTTTCCGACGGCACATTTAATCGCAGCCACCGGTCACCTGGGCGAACGAAAGGGGCGGTCAGGCTGAAGCAACCAAACTCCGACCAGATTCGCGAGGCGTTCCATGGACTAATATCGACTGAACCCCCGATTAGAGCTATTCGAGGGGCCATTCTCGAAAGAGCAGGTTTTTGTCGAGTATCCAGCCGGAACAGACCGTTTGAGAGCGTTTTGGTGGAACTGGTTGAATCCCGTCCGGCCTATCTTGAACGGGTCATTTCTTGGCTTGTCACCTTGGCGTCTGAGCAACGGTTGGGTGACTGCGATGAAGCTATACGGACAGCTGGGTTGCGAAGAAGTAGATTTAGCAGCGAGCAACGAGAGCGAATTCGGGGAATCGAATTCATGAACTCTGTTGATGGTTAGTCCATACGAGCTGCACCTGCAAGGGAGCAACGTGCGAACGGGAGACGTTCGCGTTGCGCTTTGCTCCCTAGTGAAACAGTTCACACGGCGCGCATCGAGTTTGTTGTCGTTTTAATAGTTATTGGCGATTGACTGGTGAAATCGATTGCGTGGAGGTATTTAGAAGAGTGTCGGGGACCTGGTTGCGGACGCAATGGTTTATGACGGAGATCGAAAACCGGCTCCAATCGGATACATCCCATACTTGACTTGGACGCATAGTGAGTTCTTGCGATGCAGCGCAAGCACTATTTGACCCATTTGCAATGGTGCTGGTGTAACGCCCACGGGGCGGGCTTTCCGCACACTCAGAGTGGCTGCATCCGTTCGAGCAGTATTGGGAGCAGCGCCTCGATGCACTCACTGAAATACTCGGCAAGGACACGCAATGACAGAACCCGGACTCATCCAGCTCACTCGCTTCATTCCGCACTCGCCGGCCAAGGTCTGGACTGCACTGACCGACCCTGCGATTCACGCCAGATGGTGGGCTGCTGGCGATGTGCGCGGTTGTCGGGCATCGCTTCATGCTGGATATGGGACCGTGGGGCCTGCAGCCCTGCGAGGTCGTCGCCGTCGAGCATGAGCGGCTGTTGTGCTATTCGTTCGCACCCGGCACGCTGAACACGACGGTCACCTGGCGGCTCGAACCCGAAGGAAGCGGTACCCGCCTGTCACTCGAGCACAAGGGCTTCGACCTCGATTCGCCGCTCGGCAAGGCAGCCTTCCAGGGCATGGGCAAAGGATGGCCGGAGGTGATTCAGCGGCTTCAGGACGTTCTGGGCGTATGAGGCGCGATGGCGCGGGCGTTTGCCGCTAGCGCAGCGCCCATTATTGCTGCTGCGTATTACCTGGTAGTCCTACCAGCGACTTCGATTTGCCGGACAGGCCTGAGGCATCGATTGCCCCGCCGTTCGAACGGCAATGAAGTCACCCTTCGCGGGGTGCGTCACAGCGGATCGTCTTGGCATTGGCCCTTTCCACCGTCAAGTTGATCGAGCGTGCACCGCCCGGGCGCGTGCGGTGGCGCACGCCTGCGGGGATGGTCAGCAACTGACCCGCGCGCAACTCCGTTGTCCCTTCTTCAAAGTCAATGAGCAATACGCCCTCGATTCCGATGAACGTCTCATCGGAGTCGGGATGAAAATGCCAGAAGTACGGCACCTCCATCACGCTGACGTGAATGTCGTGATCGTTGACCGTCGTGACGACCTCATTGCGATAACCGTCGCGTAGTGCAGTCGTCATGGCCAGAAAGTCAGTAGGTTCAATCATGCTCTCGCTCCTGCCTTTGGGGTTGATGAGAACGCCGCGCATCGAGTGTTCCTGCCACCGTTCGGGCACTTTTAGCGAAAATGCGCGGTTGCGTGAAAATATGACACGACTGAACTCAGTCGTCGTCGCATGTGAACACATGCTCCTGCATGTTGGACCGATTATGCGCAGCGACTAACACGTGAAGTTGCGTCATGAAATCACTTGTTTAGTAATTTCTGATAAACACAAAACGCCAACGGATAATCAATTGACGCGATTCAAATGTCTCGTATAGCATGACTTCCAGCCAGATACCACATGCCACATGGATAAACAGGATAACTAAAGAAAGCCAGATACGCGTAGTGATACTCAGGAGACAGCCATGATAGATTTACGCCGTCTTGCGGCCGCCACGATCATCATTGGTTCTTTGGCGGGTTGTGGAGGAGATAGTCCAGGCCAGTCCGGCTCTGCCGCTGTCGCGGCTGACCAGCTTAAGGCAGCAGCTCAGGTTAGTTCCAGTACCGGTTCCCGCAGTGCGAACGCGGCTGTCGCTGCCGCCGAGCAAATTCCCGTTTCCGATCATGGCACCCTGCAATTGACGCGGTATGTCAACCCGCTGATCGGCACGTTGGCCAGCAACTCTCCCAACCCCGTGCCAGCAGGGCAGGCTGGCAGTGTCGTACCCGCGGCGGGCCTGCCGAACGGCATGGTGCAGTGGGCACCCGATACGAATACCACCTCGGCTCCCTCGAACAGCGCGGAGCCCGGTTCGCCGGCCGGTTACTACTACGACATCGGCTCGATCCAGAGTTTCAGTCTCACACATATGAGCGGTGCCGGTTGTTCGGGAAATGACGGCGAATTCCCCGTCATGCCGACGCTCGATGCCACCAGGCCGCTCGCGCAGACGTTTAGCCATACCAACGAGAAGTCGGTAGCGGGCGCCTATGCGGTACTGCTCGATAACCAGGTGAAGGTCGAGTTGACTGCAACCCTGCGTACCGGCTTTGGACGCTTCACGTATCCTGACAATCAGCCTTCGACGCTCGTGCTCAACACGACGTATACAAACACGCAGACGAACGTGGCCGGTTCGGTCGCGCAGGTCGACGCGAGAACCATTTCGGGCAGTACCACGGGGGGCCACTTTTGCGGTAATTCAACGAATGTTCCGGTGTACTTCTATGCGGAGTTCAGTCAGCCATTTGTAAAGACATCATCCTTTAACAATGGCGTTGCCGTGATGAATTTCGGAAAAGGCGCCACAGTATTGATGAAAATCGGCATTTCATATGTGAGCGTCGCAAACGCCAAAAATAATCTCCAGGCAGAAAATCCTTCATGGGATTTTGATGGCGTCAAGAAGGTTGCCGATGCGATATGGAATCAGCGCCTCAACACCATTCAGGTGAGCAGTAGCGATACCACGGCGTTGACGAAGTTCTACACGGCCTTCTATCACGCATCATGGGCACCGAGCGTATTCAGCGATGTGAATGGCCAATACATCGGCTTCGACCAGAAGGTCCATCAGGTCAGCGCTGGCCATGCTGCGCAGTACACCAGCTTTTCGGGTTGGGACATCTATCGTTCGCTGATACCGCTCAACGCCACGCTGTTTCCTGAGGAAACGAGCGATATGGCGCAGTCGCTCGTCAACGATGCGGATCAGTGCGGGGCCATTCCACATTGGGTGAATGACAACGTCGAAGACGGCGTGATGCCGGGCGACGCCGGCTCGATTATCGTGGCGGGCGCGTATGCCTTCGGTGCGCGCAAGTTCGATACGGCGGGCGCCTTGAGGCATATGATCCAGATGGCCAACATTCCCGGCACCGCCTGCAACGGCGTGACGACCAACGGCGGGCGCGCCAGCTATCTACAGTTCGGCTACATCACGAACGGTGAATGGGGGCAGGCTTCGTCCACGCTGGAGTACGGCAGCAGCGATTTCGCGATCTCACAGTTTGCCGGAGCACTGGGCAACACGGCGATCCAGAAAATGCTGCGTAGCCGCTCGGGCTACTGGCAGAACCTGCTCAACACTTCCCTGACGCCGCCTCTTATTGCCGGACGCAACTCCGACGGCACGTGGATTCCGGAGAACCAGGGCAGCACCGACAACTACGTGGAGGGCAACGCTGAGCAGTACACATGGATGGTGCCGTTCAACCCGACTGGCTTGTTCGCGCAATTGGGCGGAAATACGCCGGTGGTCTCGCGGCTGAACACGTTCTTTACCGTGCTGAATGCGGGGACGACGCTGCCCAACTTCTATATGGGCAACGAGCCGACCTTCGAGGTGCCCTGGTTGTATAACTGGGCAGGTTCGCCATCGGGCACGCAGAATGTCGTCCAGCAGATCATGGCGAGCGCCTTTGGCACGGGGCCGAACGGTTTGCCCGGGAATGACGACCTGGGCGCCGTGTCGGGCTGGTATGTGTGGGGCGCGCTGGGCCTTTATCCGGAGATCCCGGGCGCCGGGGGCTTTGCGATCGGCAGCCCGCAATTCTCCTCGATCGTCGTTCATCTCGGCAACGGCAAGACGTTGCGCATCAATGCACCCGGCGCGCCCAGCGCGAATTATGTGCAGGGGCTCACCGTCAATGGCAGCGCTCACAATCGTTCCTGGCTGGAAGTTGACGCACTCGCCAATGGCGCGACGCTGAACTTTGCGATGGGTTCGTCACCTTCGCAGTGGGGCGCGAACCCGGCCGATGCGCCTCCGTCCTACGGGGTGCCGGTCGCGCGCAACGTGGCGGATGCTTTCAACAACCACGGCATCAGCGCCGACGGCAGCACCGACACCGACGGCCTCGGTTCGGACTTCGACGGCTCTCTGTTCAGCTACTCGTCGACTGCATTGGCTGCGGCCGGCGCGGCGCCGGGCAAGCCGTTCGTTGTCGGCGGAGCAAGCTTCGTTCTGTCGAATGGACCGCTCGATAACGCGGTGGCGGTAGGACAGACGATTGCGATGCCGCCCGGGACGACCGGTCACTCGCTGGTTCTGCTGGGTTCGGCCAACAACGGCCCAGGCTCGGGAGCCGCGCTCGTGACCTATACCGATGGGACGACCACGCCGTTCACGCTCGCCTTTGACGACTGGACTCTCAATGGAGGCAGCGCGGCTCCGGTGGACCCGATCGCGTTGACCACCGGGTATCGCAATGGCGGCAACGGTTCGACCGACGGCGTCAAGACTTATCTGTTTGCGCAGTCGGTGCCGCTGACACCAGGCAAGCTGGTGGCGAGCGTGACATTGCCAAGGCAGTCCAGCGAAGGCAAGTTGCATGTGTTCGGTATCGCGGCAGCGCCTTGAATACGTTGGGCGCCGCGCAGGCGGCGCCCAACGTGAATCTTCCAGATGTCTGGTCGCCGTTCGGTGCGTTACAGGTGCGCAAGGTTCTCGAGAATATTCGCGACGTGCTGGCGGCGATGGGTGGGCAAATGACTGACGTGATTTCGCTCGTTTACTACGCGACGGCTACTGACGCTTTCGTGGCAGGCGCAGCGAAGAATTCATTTCGAATGTCTCCAGCCCGCGGAGACCGCAATGTGGCGGCTCGTGCAACGCTATACAGGGCGAGGTCCTTTCGCCAGACGCACGCACGAGACGGGCAACTACATCGGAATCCGCGAACGAGGGCAGCTCATCGCGATGGCAGGCGAGCGCATGCACATCGATGGTTACGTCGAGATTGTCACACGCCTTCGACAAGAACGGCGCGATAGCGCGCGCCCTTGAAGCGGTGCTGCGCGGCTTCCTGATACGCCGGGCTGTCGTACCACGCACGCGCAGCCTCAGTCGACGGAAACTCTACTATCACGACACCCTCGGGCGCTTCGCCCTCGAGAACCTGCTGTGGTCCGTAGGCAGCGAGAATCTTGACCGGATGACCTTTGAAGGTCGCACCCACATTGCTTTGGTAGATATCGAGCTCACTCTGATCCTGCGTGCTTTCCTTCGTGAAGACAATATAGGTCGCCATCGTGTCGCTCCTCAGGTTGTGTGAAGGTCCGCACGATGATTCCATGAAATCGCATCGGGCCTCGATACGCCGTGTCGGCGCAGATGTCGTCCCGTCACGGGTCGAGAGAGCTGCCGGATCGACGGCGCCTTAGTGTCATTTTCACGGCGACACTCCAAACAGCTGAAGGACCACGCCACGCAGCCAGCGATTCCCGGCCTCGTGATGATACCGGGCATGCCAATGTTGTCGGACGGCGAAACCATCCACGGGAATCGGGCACGAATGGACTGCCAGATCGTTGGCCTGCGCCAGGGTTTCGCCAATGTGGCGAGGCAGCGTGGCAATCAGATCGGTTGTCTGGACGATCGTGCCGAGCCCCAGGAACCCGGGCAGCTGCAGCACGACGTCACGCTCGATCCGCTCGCGCGCCAGCGCCTGTTCGAGCAATTGCGCACCCGTGCCCGATTCGATCGCGACGTGTCCCTCCGAGCGGTACTGCTTCAAACCGAGCCGCGCGCGAACGCGCGGATGGTGCCGATTCGTCAGACACACCCAATTCTGTTGATAAAGCTGTTGCTGGTAGATGCCGCCGCTTAGCCAGGGCACATAGCCGATAGCCAGATCGGCTTCGCCCGACTCCAGCGCCCGTTCCGTGTTGCCGTCGATTCCCGCTGCCTCGAGCCGGATGCCGGGCGCCTGGGCGCGTACGTGCGCGAGCAGTCTCGGCAGCAGCGTGATGTGGCTCGCGTCCGTCATGCAGATGCGAAAGCGCCGCTGCGCGGTCGCCGGATCGAACGTGATCTCCCACGCGGCGAAGCGCCTGAGCGATTCGAGAATCTCGCGGCAAGGCCCGATCAGCGCATCGGCCTGCGGGGTCGGCGCCATGCCGCCGGGGGTGCGGATGAAAAGCGGGTCCTGCAGATACTCACGCAGGCGCCCGAGCCAGATGCTGATGGTGGGTTGGCTTTGCCCCAGTTGCCCGGCAACGCGCGTGACGCTGCGCGCGTCATACAGAAGGTCGAACAGCTGTAGCAGCTTCAGATCAGGCAAATCGGTCGGCATCATGGCGTAGCGAGCATTATTGTCTGGCGCAATGACGTCATTGTAGTCATTGCATTGTCGATATGAGCGGCGACTCCTATCGTGTGCCTATACGTCAAGGAGAAACCCTGTGAAGATTGCAATTCTCGGCGCCGGTGCACTAGGTTGCGCGATCGGCGCCGCACTCACGGAAGGTGGCCACGAAACCTGGCTGCTGGACCGTTCGCCCGTCCATGTCGAAACGATGCTCCGCGACGGTCTGCAGGTCGACGACGACAAAGGCACGCGGCGCATCGCAGTGCGCGCCGCGACCCAGGCGAGCGAAATCGGCGCAGCCGACGTGGTGATCGTGCTGGTCAAGTCCTTCCACACCGACGCGGCGATGCGCGGCGCACTCGCGCTGATCGGGCCCGATACGCTCGTGCTGTCGCTGCAGAACGGCCTCGGGCATGAAGACGTGCTCGCCGATATCGTGGGCCGCGAGCGCGTGCTGGCGGGCAAGACGTATGTGGGCGGCGTGTTGCGCGGTCCGGGGCGTATCCAGTCGGGTGTCACCGGCAAGGCGACGTATATCGGCGAACTGGATGGCCAACTCACGCGCCGTGCGAAGACGATCGCCGAGGCCTTCAACGCAGCGGGGCTGCTGACCATCGTCAGCGACAACATCATGGGCACGATGTGGGACAAGCTGCTCGTCAACGTCGCTACGGGCGCGATTACCGGCATTACGCGCCTCACTTACGGCCAGCTCTATGACGAGCCGCTGCTGAAAGCGACGGCCCTCGCGGCCGTATCCGAGGCAATCGCGGCGGCACAGGCGGCCGGCATCAGGCTCTCGATGACGGACCCCGAGCAGGCCTGGACACTCGCGGCCGCAGGTCTGTCTCCGGCGTTCAAGACGTCGATGCTGCAAAGCCTCGAAAAAGCCTCGGTCACCGAGATCGATTTCATCAACGGTTCGGTGGTGCGCTGGGGACAACGGCTCGGCGTGCCGACGCCCGTCAACGCGACGCTGGTGGCCTGCATCAAGGGCATCGAGCGCGCGATGGCCGATGAAGCGCGCAAGGAGACGACGGCATGAGCGGCTCGAAGGCTTACCTGGAGCATGTCGCGATCTGGGTGAACGACATCCGTTGGCATATCCGCTTCTTCGAAGACGTGCTCGGCATGACCATGCGCGAAGTCGACGGCACCGTCGACGCGCCGCGCCAGTATTGGACGCTCGGCGGTCTTCAGTTCATTCATGCGCCGCAACACGATGGCCCCGAAGGGCGCCTCGCGCATCTGGGCGTCATGTGCGAAGACCTCGAAGCCGCTTTGGCGGCGGCCCATGCCTTTGACGTCAGCGAAATGCCGCAAGGGCGCAACTGGCTGCGTCTGCCCGGCGGCCTCGCCGTCGAACTGATTCAAGCCAAACCCGCGTCCTGTGTCGCGCAGGCGCTGACCATCAACCCGCGCGCGGAGGCGTAAGCATGACGATCATCGAGAAGTACTGGGACGACGCCCGCGAAGGCGACGAGTGCGTGAGCCCCAGCTACACCGTGACGAAGGAACGCATCCTCGCCTACGCCGACCTCACGGGCGACCATACGCCCGTGCATGTGGACGAGGCATACGCCAAAGCGAGCCACTTCGGCTGCCTGGTCTCGCACGGGCTTTTCGGTCTGTCGATTGCCGACGGCCTCAAGACACAGAGCGACTATCGCTTTCTGCCCGGTATGTCGCTCGGGTGGACGTGGGATTTTCTGCTGCCAATCAAGGTCGACGATGTGTTGCACGTGAAATTTCGCGTCGGCGCCATGCGGCCGAGCAACAGCCGCCCTGGCTGGGGCATCGTCGTGCTGCCCTCCGAACTGATCAATCAGGACGACCAGGTGGTTCAGCGCGGCGAACATCGTCTGATGGTGCCGCGTCGGCCGGGAGCGTACTGATGCAGGGCCGTCCTCTCGAAGGCATTCGCGTGGTCGACTACAGCCACTTCCTCGCCGGTCCCTACGTCGGCCGCTGTCTCGCTGCGCTCGGCGCCGAAGTCATCAAGGTCGAGCGTCCGGGCAGCGGTGACCCAGGACGCCAGCACGCGACCGTGCTGGACGGCCAGCAAAGCGGCTATTTCCTGCAACTGAACATGGGCAAGCGCGGCGTCAGCGTCAACATGAAAGATGCGCGCGGCAAGGAGTTCATGCGCCGCTTGTGCGATTCGGCGGATGTGTTCGTCGAGAATTACCGTCCCGGCGCGCTGGACAAGCTCGGACTGGGCTACGCCGAGTTATCCGCACGCAATCCGCGCCTCGTCTATTGCTCGATCTCGGCATACGGCCATACCGGCCCCGACGCGCATCGCGCCGGATTCGGGCTGATCGCGGAGGCGAAGAGCGGCATCATGCAGATGGTGGGCACGCCGGGCGAGCCGCCGCCGTTGCTGCGCATTTCGCTCGGCGACATGTACACGGGCATTCACGCGGTGGCGGCGATCAACGCGGCGCTGCTCGGACGCGCGAAGAGCGGCCGCGGCCAGCATATCGACATGGCGCTCTACGACACGCTCGTCTCGATGCACGAATACGCGGTGCAGTGCTACACGCTTCGAGGCGTGCTGCCGGAGCAGACGGGGCACGACATGCCGACCTCGACGCTCTATGGCGTGTTTCGCGCCGCGGACGGCGACCTCGTGATCGCGGCACAGGTGGACGACGCGTGGAAGCGCCTCGCCGCGCTGATCGAAACGCACGGCGGGCCCGCCGGATTCGGCAGCGATATGCGCTTCTACGATAGCGTCGGCCGCAACACGCACCGGCAGGCGATTCTGTCTGTCGTGCAGCCGTGGGTCGCCGCGCGGCCCGTCGCGCAGGTGCTCGAACTGATGGATGGCATCGATGTGCCTTGCGCAAAGGTGCAGCGCATCGACGAGGTGCTCGACGATCCGCAGATCCAGGCGCGCGGCATGGTGGTCGAGCAGCATCACCCGCGCTATGGAACGCTGCGTTTGCCCAACCTGCCTTTCCGCTTTTCTGATTGCGACACGACCATTCGCGACGTCGCGCCGGATCTCGGGCAGCACAACACGGAGGTCGCGCAATCGCTCGGCTTTTCCGCTGCCGAGATCGACGCGATGCAATGCGAAGGCGTTCTCTACGCGAAGTGAGACACCATGACTGACCCGTATGCAGTGATCGGCCACCCGATCGGACACACGAAATCACCCTTGATTCACCGCCTGTTTGCCGAAGCGACGCAACAGGCGATGTCCTACGTCGCAATCGAAGGTCCGCTCGACCCTGACGATGGCTTCGCGAGGGCCGTGCGCCAGTTCGCTGCGGATGGCGGCAAGGGCATGAACGTCACCGCACCGTTCAAGCTCAAGGCCTTCGCGCTCGCCGACGCGCGCAGCGAGCGTGCGACACTGGCGGGTGCCGCCAATGCGCTCAAGTTCGAGAGCGGCCGGATCGTTGCCGAGAATTTCGATGGCATTGGCTTGTTGCGCGATATCGAAGTCAATCTTGGCGTCCCGCTTGCCGGCAAACGCGTGCTGATGCTCGGCGCGGGCGGCGCAGCGCGCGGCGCGCTGCTGCCGTTTCTCGCCGCGGGGCCCGCCGAACTGGTCGTCGCCAACCGCGATGTGTCCAAAGGCTGCGCGCTGGTCGCCCAGGTCGGCTCGCGCGGTACGGGCTTACGCGCGTGCGGCTATAGTGATCTCGCGACGCGAGGCCGCTTCGACCTTGTGGTCAACGCGACGTCCGCAAGCTTGACGGGCGACCTGCCACCCGTCCCTCCGGGCGTGTTCAGCCCGGAGGGCACTGCCTACGAACTTGCGTACGGAAAGCGGCTCACGCCGTTCCTGCGGCTCGCGCGCAACGCCGGCGTACACGGTGTCGCCGACGGCGTGGGCATGCTGGTCGAACAGGCGGCCGAAGCCTTTGCATGGTGGCGCGGCGTGCGGCCGTTGACGGCCGCGGTCATCGACCGCCTCACCGTGCCGCTCGACTGAGTGCCCTGTAATCCGCCGGATTCGCAACATCTGGGGGAAGAGAATCCAGCGGGGACAGCTTGGTGCCGTTGGGGAGGATGCCCCTGGCGATCACGCGTTGCAGCACCCGGGAGCGGTAGGGCTCGTCACCATCGTCGAACTTGCCTGCGCGGTTGTGGTGGATTGCGCAGGACTAGCCCGACTGATCCGGGTGGGATGCCGGTGGTGAAAGGCCGAGTGCTGAAACTGACGGGTCGGGAAAGCTAGTTCTCCACCTTTTCCGATTCAACCACTATGTCCAGCACGTACGCAATCGCTGGTCCGTCGGCGGGCGGGTTCTTGATGGTATAGCGCTTGACGCGCAGTACATCGCGCATTCCAGGCGTATGGGCATAGCCTTCGATTTCCTGATACAGCGGTTGCCATGCGCCAGGTGTTCCGGTTGGCAAACCGTGCTCGTCGAAGTGGCGCTCACGCACCAGCAGACATTGCTTGTCCGGAATGAGCGGATGGTGGCACTGCACCGATTGCGCGGCCACTTCGAGGAAGGTCGTTTCACCCGCGCCGCCGAAACGGGTCTGAGCAGTGGGCACGCCGATAAATGTCAGCGTGTCGCCGCTATCCGTAACCAGTTGCATGCGGGGGGTGTCGCCACGGGCCAGCAGGCTCACGTCGAGGCTGCCATGCAGGCGCCTGGCAATGGCGTCGTCGAGGGCGGCGCGAGCGGCGTCAGGGCAAGCCATCATGGTGCTCACCATCTGGCCAATCTGCAGCCGTCCTTTCTTGACACTGTAACTGGCGCCCATATTGTTGCAGCTATTGACTACGTTTAGCCGGTCGGCGCTGAAGTCCAGTTGCACGGGCTTTTCTGCACTGGCAAACAACGCATCAATGCGCATGCCTTTGCTGTCAAACGCGTCGCTGAGTTGCCAGTGATACTGACTGAGGATCCCAGGTTCGATCGCCGGTACCGCGCTCGCGCCGGCAGCAGTCGACGCGCTCGTTGAAGGCGCCGGGCTTTGCGCGTCGGGTATTTGCGAGCATGCGGCAAGGGCGAGGAGCAGAAATAGCAGGTTGCATTTCACGGCGGTACCTCAGCTGGTTCGGTGGATGTTTCAGGCAGCTTGTCGCGTTGAAAAAGCTAGCGACGTAGTCCGATTGCCAATGGGGAGACCAGAAGAGCTAGTGAATGATACAACCACGGGGCATGGCGCATTGGATCGGGCGTGGCTCGCCACGCCCGGGCGAACGCGGCGACGGTCAGTGCATGACGGGCGCGTTTCGTGGCTGTTGACGGTGGCGCGAACGTCGGCCCGATCAACTCAACGATGCCAGCAAGATCGACAGCTTGCGGATATGCGCCTTGAACGCTTCGGTCATCTCGCGGTGATGGCCGTCACTCAGATGCGGCGCTTCGGCTAGCTCGACCTGGCGGTGGAACTCCTCGGAAACTTTGCGCCGCTCGTCGGGCGGGAGTACGCGGATGAGGGACACCATCAGTAGTTCCTGCGCATGGATGATACCGAGCACGGATTGTTCGTTCATGTCGACCTCCGTCTGAACGCGGCGATGCTAGCGGCTGAATAGCAGGGCAAAGCGGGCAGGTGACGTCAGCACCGGGCCGGCGCGCTGTCTTCGATGCATCTTTTTGCCCTTCCATACTAGCGCAAGGATCGAGTCATCTGCACGCCGGCTGACCCGATGAGCCGCGAATCCGGCAAGGGCGTTTCCATCCCCGGTTTTGCCTGTCTGAACCCTCTCGGTGAGATATCGCACCGACAGTCAGCCACCGCTATTCCATTCCATTTTCTGCACGCTGATGCCGGGCTGATTGGCTAGCGCTTCTCGTTCGGGCAAGAACCGGAAACCATGTCGGCGATAGAGACCTACAGCGCGGGCGTTGTCTGGCGAGACTCTCAACACGACTCTTCGCTGTCCGCGTTCAATCGCGCGCGCCTGGATTGCGTTGACCAGGCGACTTGCAATTCCCAAACCCCGGCACTTCGAATGAACCCACATGGCAATCAGGTTGTATTCGCGCGTGCGGCTTATCGCATCGCCGATAAGACCGACTGCTTGCCCTTGCACCATGGCTACCAGATATTGCGGCTGCGTCTGACCTGAAGCGCATTCGCGCCATTGCTGCTCGCTATACGCAGCCGCGGTGGCGTAATTCAGACCGAACGCCGTTGGGCTGTCAAGCAGCGCGGCAAGGAGGACCGTCTTCAAGATTTGCCAGTCTTCTTCCGAGGTCGGGCGAATTAGAACGGGGCTCGACTTTGTGGCCATCAGGATGCTCGGGAGTGGGAGCCCGCGCGGCGCGAAAGTATGAAGCCATGCCGGCTCAACACTGCTGATGATTGTCTGCGGTTTACTCACGTCCGGCCCCGTTTCTTGCGCGAGCCGTACTGGCTGCTGGCTGACGCTTGAGTGCGTCGACATGACCCTGAAAGAAGAAGGGGCCGTGCCCTTCGGTTTGCTGCACCCTTATAACGGCAGGCTCGCCCGGAAGTTGATGGTGACCGGGCAAGCAGGCGTCCTCGTCGCCCGCAACCGCTACGCTATCCTGTTTCGGATGCAGAATGCCAAAAAGCCCGCAACACCGGTGGGCAAGATCGAGGAGTTCATCGGCATGCTGAATCGCAGCGAAACCATTTATCCTCAGACCGGGAAGTTCGACAGCCTCGGATAATGCCGCGCTCTCGACCTGGATGGCGATCGATGCTGACCGACGCCCTGATGGTCGTCGTAATCGAACTGTTTTGGCATGGAGGTTCCAGATGGGATCCGATGAACGCGCTATTCGTGAGGTGCACACAACCTGGATTGATGCAGTCAACGCGGGCGATCTTGTCCGCTTGCTCACCTTGATGGCGGACGATGTCGTGTTTTTGAATCCGGGTCGAGCGCCCATCGGTCGGGAGCGATTCCACGTCGGCTTCTCGACCGCCCACCAACAATCCCGGATCCGCTGCATCAGCGAGTTGGAAGAGGTCGTGATCGCCGGCGAATTCGCCTACACACTGTGCCGGGATTCCTTATCTGTGACACCGCGCGCCGGCGGAGAAGCAACGGAGCTGGCCGGTCATCGGATGACCCTATACCGCAAACAGCCCGATGGCCGCTGGCTTCTGGCCCGCGACGCCAACACGCTGTCCCCGGTGGCACGCTGAGGTCGCAGGAATCGTCTCACTGGATCTGGCAATTCCATCGAGCAGGCAGTGCAACGGTCGCTGAGCGACTCTGTGCCGCCGCTCATTCGTCGGGCGATGGCCAAAGATTGGCAAAGCCAGTAAGTCCAACCGGAATCGGGGCATCGGCTTAAGGCGACCAGGCGTACTATCATGATCGGGAGATGTATTCATCAGCGCAGGGGCACATCATGACGTCGAATCCATCCAGTGAGCCGACCGGCACCCCCCTCAACCCCGCGCCAACCTCCGCCGGCACAACGCGGCAGCCCGATCCAAAGGGCCTGAAAAATCCGGCCCCAGACGACCTTCCTGACGCCGACGCGGCAGAGCCCGAGCCTCACGAGCATCTTCCGTCCAGAAGCGACGACAACTGATTCAACACCTCAGGTACCGGCACTTCGAAAGCGGGCCGGGAGCGATGGCACTCCCGACAGACGCCGGCCCCTCGCTTGCTCGGGCTCTCAACGCCCGCTCGCAAGGTATTACCTCCGCGTCACGGATAGTCCTGACACTGTCTGCAAATTGTCGGGGTCCACGGCCGCGGGTGTGCCGCACGACGACCGTCACGCCTGAGCTGCGGCGGGTAGCGGAGATCCGCCAGGAGCGGACACTGAAAGTCGCGACAGAAATCCTGCGACAATCAGCCAATATTCGAATATTGAGAGCGTCGAAAATGCTGATTGCCTTCGGGGGACTACCGGGCACCGGAAAAACAACCATAGCGCAAACACTTGCTCGCAAACTGGCCGCGGTCTATCTGCGCATCGATACGTTGGAACAGGCATTCATCGAGGCCGCGGGCGCAGCGGCGGATATCGGACCTGCCGGATATCTGGCCGGATATGGAGTTGCGAAAGATAATTTGCGCCTTGGTTTGACCGTCGTCGCCGACTCGGTCAACGCGTTGCATATGACGCGTAGCGCCTGGCGAAGTGTCGCGCTCGAAGCCGGTGTTCAAATCTTCGAGATTGAGTTGGTTTGTTCTGATACGACGACGCACCGTTTGAGGGTCGAGGGACGGCGAGCCGATATTCCGGGCCACAAGCTGCCGACGTGGAAGAGCGTGCTTGAACGCCAATATGAAGCATGGGAATCTGAGCATCTCGTTGTCGACACAGCTAACGTTTCTGTCGAGCAGGCCGTCGACGCCATCATCCACCGCCTTTCGATGTCATCTCCAGAGGGGCGATTGCTTTAGCGTTCGAGAAAATACATTTCTCCTGGACATCAGGGGATCGCACGAGGGCTTCAAAGACCGCTTGGGCGCAACGCAGCTGTTTTTTGTGCGTCGAGACTACGCATGCGCGAGCAGCGCGGGGAATGCGCACATCTTCATCTTCCGTGCACCGCACTATCAGTTTCCTTAATGATAGCCCGTGCCTGATTTGATTTCCTGAATGTGTCACTACACTCGTCTTCAGCGATACGCCAATCTCGATGGCTATCCAGAGTTTCACTCTTCCAATCTGGAGACATCCCGTGAAACACAACCGCGCTCATATGAGCAACGACTTAGGCCGGCTTCTAGCCGGGCTTGCACTCTGCCTGTTCTCAGTGGCCCCGGCCATGGCGCAATCCACATCCCCCGATAAACTGCCCCACGTAGCGGTGCTGGCAACCGGCGGCACGATCGCAGGTACCGCGGGCAGTGAGACGCAGACGACGGGCTACAAGCCCGGCGTCCTGACGGCCGATGCGCTTCTCAAATCAGTCCCGTCACTGGGCAAGATTGCACAGGTGTCCGGCGAACAGATTTCGAATGTCGGGAGTGAGAACATCACCAACGATATCCTCCTGAAACTGGCGAAGCGCGTGAATCAGCTTCTCGCTCAGCCGGACATCGCAGGTGTCGTGGTGACTCACGGCACCGATACCCTCGAGGAAACGGCCTATTTTCTCGATCTCGTCGTCAAGAGCGACAAGCCCGTGGTAGTCACCGGATCGATGCGTCCGTCGACGGCCATCAGCGCCGATGGTCCGAGCAACCTCCTGCAGGCAGTCACGGTTGCGGCCTCGCCGGAGGCGCGCGGCCACGGCGTCATGATCGTGCTGAACGACCGGATCGGCTCGGCTCGCTACACCACGAAGACCAACGGCACGACACCGGATACGTTCAAGGGAAACGACGCCGGCTACCTGGGCACGCTGGTGGACGAGGTTCCCCACTTCGAGACGTCCGTGCTGAAACGCAATACCACTGCAACGCCATTTGACGTGTCGAAACTCGATTCTCTGCCGGAAGTCGATATTGTCTACGGCTATCAGAATGACGGCGGCTACATCTACGACGCCGCAGTCGCGCACGGAGCAAAGGGCATTGTCGTCGCAGGCGTTGGAGCAGGCAGCGAATCGCTTCTCACTCTTCCGTCCATCAAGAAGGCGATCGCCCAGGGGGTGATTGTGGTCCGCTCTTCCCGCACAGGGGGCGGCTTCATACCGGAAGATCCGGCCTATGTGGGTCTTCTCGGTGACGATCTGAACCCCCAAAAGGCCCGCATTCTGCTGATGCTCGCGCTGACGACGACCAAAGATCCGGCGAGTATCCAGGCAATGCTCCACGAGTTTTGAATCGCTTTTGCCGGCTCAGGGCCGGTGAAGATGATTCGTTCAGGCGCGACGGTGCTGCCCAAGCACACCGCCGCGCCGCATGTCGTTCCATGAGGCCCGAAGCCGCACCCGGCTCGAGCCTCGACCGGTTGGCGTACGTTGAACTGCTCCACTTCAACCTCCGCGTGACATAGTATTAGAGTTGCTGATACTGACACCGGATATGCTGTTTTCTTGAATCCGAGTCCCTACACTGGTTTCAGAAGGCGCAGGCAGGCGCCTCGCTGACAACCAGAGTCCAGGAGACGAAAGTGAGCAAGCCGATATTGATGGAGGACGTTCCGTTGCGCGGTTTCCACTTGCGCGTGGCGTTCAGCGGCACAGGCGGACAGTTCAGCGACGGTTTCGTGCTGGGCATCATCGGCATCGCGGTGAGCATGGCGGCGGGAGCGCTGCACCTGAACGCGCTCTGGATGGGCGCACTCGGTGCGGCGTCCCTTGCCGGCTTGTTTTTTGGCAGCATGTTTGCCGGGCCCGTGGCGGACAGATATGGTCGGCGCACCATTTTCGCCTTCGACATGCTGCTGTTTGCGGCGATTTCTGCAGCGCAATTCTTTGTGACGTCGCCGACCCAGCTGCTGGTATTGCGCGTGCTGCTTGGTTTGATTCTCGGCGCCGACTACGTCGTAAGCAAATCGCTCGTCACCGAGTTTTCCCCACGCCGCTATCGCGGCCGTCTCCTGAGTGTGCTCGCAGCAGCCTGGGCAGCGGGTTACGTCTGCGCGTATCTCGCGGGCTTTGCCATTCGCGATATCGGCCCCGACGCCTGGCGGATCATGCTGGCTGCGAGTGGACTGCCGGCACTGCTCATTCTCCCGTTCCGGCTCGGCGTACCCGAGTCGCCCATGTGGCTGATGAAGCGCGGCCGGAAGGACGAGGCACTGAAGATCATCCGTGCAAAGTTCGGTGCGGAGACCATTCTGCCCGCACCGACAGCCGCGCCCGAGCAACGTCGTGGTGCGTGGTCGGAACTGCTCTCGGCCCGTTGGAGAAAGAACACCCTGGTCGGCTGCGTGTTCTACACGTGCCAGGTCATTCCATACTTTGCGCTCGGTACCTTTTCGCCGAAGGTACTGCAAGCCTTGCAGGTCAAGGACGGCTTTGTCGGCGGACTCGTTTATAACGTGCTGCTGTTCGCCGGAGCAATCTTTGGATTGCTAATCGTCGACAGACTCTCGCGCCGCGCGTTTCTCATTGGTAGCTTCTATCTCGCAGCGATCGGACTGGCGGTGCTCGCCTACGCCGGATTCGGTCCGCTCGGCACAATCCTCGCATTTGGCATTTTCGCCTGTATTCTCTCGGCCGCCGCGAACCTCGAATTCGTCTATCCGCCAGAGCTTTTCCCGACCCACCTGCGCGCGTCAGGCGTCGGGCTCGCCGTTGCCTCCAGCCGCTTCGGTTCCGCGATCAGTACGTTTCTTCTGCCCGTGGCCGCGCAACAGGTTGGCATTCACGCAGCGCTCGGCGTGTGCGTGGCCGTATTGGTGTTCGGCGGCGTGTTCTGTCATTTGTTCGCACCGGAAACCGGCAAAGAGAGTCTTTCGGATATGGGTTCTGGTCAGGGCAGCAACGAGCCGGCGGCGGACGGCGCACCGAACGTGAGCCTGCATACAGCGGGACATCGCCACTGAAGGCCTGGCGTGTGACGCTCCCACGTTGGCGCACTCGTGGCAACGTCTGCTGACAGTAACTATGGGAGAGTCCATCGTGTCGTTCACCAAGCCGATCGATATGTATGCGGTGCAGGTCTTCGTCGCAGTGGCGGAGGAAGGCAGCATGTCCGGGGCGGCCGCACGCATGGGCATTTCCCAATCGGGTGTCTCGCAGATCGTCCGCCAGCTGGAAGACGAACTGGGGGTCGTGCTGGTCAATCGTACGACCCGTCCGCTCGCATTGACGCCATACGGCATCGCATTGAGGAACCGCGGAGCGGTACTTAGCGAGGAGATCGCCAATCTGAAGGCCCAGGTCGTCGAAGCGGGGCGCGGCATCAAGCCTGATCTTCGCATCGGATTTGTCGACTCGTTCGCGGCTACCTGCGGCTCGGCTCTTACGAAGCGGCTGCTGGAGAAGGTATCGCAACTGTCGATCCGTACGGGATTGAGCCCGCAGCAAGGCGAGGCGCTGCTGCGGCGCGACCTGGACCTCATCGTCACGAGCGACGCGTTGATCGACGCCAATGACGTAGTTCGCTTCCGGCTCCTCTCCGAGAAGTACTTTGTCATCACGCCGCGGGATTTCCGCAAGTCGGTCCGCACCGTGGAGGACATCCGGGCCCTGGCGGACGCATTGCCCATCGTGCGCTTTAACCGCAAATCGCAGGTCGGCATGCAGATCGAGCGCTATCTGCGTCGAATTGAAGTGCGTACGCCGACGAGGCTCGAGCTCGACAACGCCGACGCGCTGACATCGATGGTGGCCGAAGGCATCGGCTGGGCCGTGACCTCGCCGATGTGTCTGCTTCAGGGCGCGGCTTACGCGGATGGAGTGACTCGCCACGTTGTCGACAGACTCGGCCTCGAACGGTCGCTGTATCTGGTAGCGCGGCGCGACGAATACAGCGCGTTTTTCGAAGATGCATGCGACACGGCGTCCGAAGTGATCAAAACATCGTTCCTCCCGCGAGTGAAAAAGGCTCTCGGTCAGGAAATTGAACAACTGATTGATATTGGAAACAGGAACTCAAATGAACAGTCAAGCCAAAGCTGAAACGCGTACCGAACGCGATTACGTTGGTGAAGTCGAAATTCCGGTCGAGAAATTGTATGGCGTCAACTCGGTGAGGGGCGTCGACAATCTGACGGTTTCTCCTCTCAGCATTGCTCACTACCCGGCGTTCGCGGTGGCTTTCGCGCAGTGCAAATGGGCGGCCGCGCTCGCGAACCGGGACACCGATGTCACCACGCCGGAACAATGCGACGCAATCAGCCGCGCGTGTCAGGAAATCATCGAAGGCAAGTTTCGTGACTCACTGATCGTCGATCTGCTCGAGGGCTCGGGTGGAACGTCGACGAACATGAACTTCAACGAGGTGATCGCCAATCGGGCGCAGCAGCTTTTGGGTCACGCTCCGGGCTCGTACGACGTGATCCATCCCAACGATCATGTCAACCGCTCGCAGTCCACGAACGACGTGTATCCCGCTGCGCTGAAGATTGCGACCTACGCAATGCTCGGACCGCTCATTGCGGAAGTGGAAAAACTGGCTGCGCAGTTCGATCGGAAGGCTATCGAGTTTGCCGACGTCCTTCACCTCGGCCGTACCTGTCTGCAGGATGCGCAGCCGATGCGTCTCGGTCAGCTTTTCGGCGGTTACGCGTCGCTCACACGACGTCTCGCGGAAGAACTGATGGCGGTTCGCGACAAGCTGCGTACGCTGCCGCTCGGTGGTACGGCTATCGGTACGGGATTTGGTGCACCGGCCGGGTATCGAACTGCGGTCTACCGGCACCTCGCGGATATCGCAAGCGTCGACTATGTCGCGCCGGCAAACTCGTTCGACGCGATGCAGAACATGGACGTGTTCTCGCGCGTTTCGGGTGAGCTTCGCACCTGTGCGGCGTCCATTGCGAAAATTGCATCGGACCTGACGGTGCTCTCCTCCGGTCCCGTGGGCGGAATTGGGGAGTTGCGCTTGCCGGAGGCGCAGGCCGGCTCGTCGATCATGCCGGGCAAGGTGAATCCTGTGCTGCCGATGGCGATGATCCAGTTGAGCTTTGCCGTTATCGGCAATGATGTCGCAGTGGCTCAGGCGGTTCAGTATGGAGAACTGGAAATCAATCACTTCGAGCCCGTAGTGGCCTCCCGTGTGTTCGACAGCATCATGCTGCTGACCAACGGCATCGAGAGGTTCACGCAGAAGTGTATCGCCGGCATCACCGCCGACGGTGCATGCAATGAGCGACACCTGATGGACTCGATGGCTGTGGCCACAGCGCTCGTGCCGAAGCTTGGATATGCTCGTGTCAGCAAGCTGGCGCGACAGTCGGTTGCGCAAGGTCGGCCACTCGTTCAGATTCTCGACGAATCCGGGCTGCTTTCGCGCGACGATACCCTGTCGCTGATCGATACGGCCTCGTACCCGGTATTCGAGCCGAGGTAATCGACCCTGGATTGAGGCAACCTGGACCCGGCCCGGCGACCGCACTCAGCACGCCCTCGAAATACCGCCACACTTGTTACTCCCAACTTCCGATTCCCGGTAGCAAACTACTCACGTCACCCAATGAGCGACGCGTAGCGGACGCGATCGCGCCGCAGGAATTTGCCCTATTCAGGAGGTCGCAAAAGCCATGAGTTCATCAGCCGAAAACGGAAGGAAAGGCGGCCAGCCCGCCATGGCCACTCCACCGGTCGTCTCATCGCAAGCGTGGGAAGCAGCGCGCCAGCAGTTGTTAGTAAAGGAAAAGGCGCTGACCCGGGCTCGAGACGCCCTGGCCGCCGAGCGCCGGCGAATGCCCTGGATGGCGGTGGAGAAGGCCTACGCATTCGAAGGTCCCGCGGGCAAGCTCAGTCTGCTGGATCTGTTCGACGGCCGGCGTCAACTGATCGTCTACCGCGCTTTCTTCGAACCGGGCGTGTTCGGGTGGCCCGAGCATGCCTGCCGGGGCTGCTCGATGGTGGCGGATCAGGTCGCCCACGTCGCTCACCTGAACGCCCGCGACACGACGCTCGTCTTCGTCTCGCGTGCGCCTCAGGCCGACATCGCGCGACTGAAGGCGCACATGGGCTGGCAGATGCCATGGTTCACCATTACGGACAGCTTCGACGCCGACTTCGGTGTCGACGAGTGGCACGGCACGAACGTGTTCTACCGCGATGGCGAGCGCGTATTCCGTACGTACTTCATCAACAATCGCGGCGACGAACAGATGGGGGGCACCTGGAACTACCTCGACATGACGCCGCTGGGTCGCCAGGAGCTCTGGGAGGACTCGCCCGAGGGCTATCCCCAGACCCCAACCTACAAGTGGTGGAACTGGCACGACAGCTACGCCGCAGACGCGCCGCCCGACAAGAAGTGGGTCGAGGTATCGGATGCAGGCGAGGCTGCGTTCCGCAAAGAGCACAAGGAATGAACGCCCTGGGCGAAGCGTGTTCGGCCGGATGCATGCCTCAAGCAGCAAGCGCTGCATCGACGGCAGCCAGGTATTGCTGGAAGCCGGTCTGCAGCAGCACGGTGCGCACGCGCGCGAGCTCGCCTCGCGCGCCATCGTCGGCGGGTGCCTGCAGGACGCGCGCTAGCGCGCGTGCGCGTGCCGCGAACAGCTCGGCCCAGGGCAGCGGTTCGTGCCGCGTGTAGTCCTCCAATGCGCTCGCGTAGCGCAGCACGCCGGCCGGATCGCGGGCCGCCAGCATCGCCTCGATCGCGTCGCGGTAGAACCAGAGATGGTTGTGGCCGACCGTGCCGAGGCGCAGCAGGTCCGCGCCTTCTGCGAGCAGGCGCGTGCGCTCGTCATGCTCGTCGACCGCGCGGGCGAGGGCGCTCAGATTCTTCGGCGCGGAGAATTGCGTGCCGACCTCGCGCGAGATCGCAAGCGCCTCGCGCAGCGCATCGACGGCTTCGCCGCGGCGTCCATCGGCGAGCCAGACACGTCCCTGCATTTCCAGGTTCTGCGCTTCGAACCGGCGCGCGCCCAATTGCCGGATCACGCGCTTTTCCTGCTCCAGATGGACCTGCGTAGCCGGCATATCGCCTAGCTCGTAGCAGGCGAACACGCCGAGCGTCTCGCCCAGCAATTGCGCGCGCGGCTGCCCGATCAACGCGGCGGCGCGCACGGCGGCAACGGCGTCTTCGCGCGCCTGCCGCGGCTCGTTCAGGTAGATGCGGCTGAAGCCCTGCATCGACAGATTGGCGACTTCGATCCGGCCGCACCCGTGCTCGCGGCTCAACGCCACGCAATCGCTGAAATGGCGGTGCGCGGTCCGCATCCGCCCCTGCGCGTAGGCGGCATCGGCGAGGCCGCCGAGCGCGCGGGCCTCGGCCTCCGGCAGGCCGAGGCGCCGCGCATAGTCGAGCCCGCGTTCGTGTTCGGTGCTGCAGGCATCGATCTTGCCGAGCGGGAAGTAGATGTTGCCGCGCAGATAGTGAAGGCTCGCGAGTTCGGCCACCCGGTCATCGCGCTCCGCGATCCGCTGCGCAGCCTCGATCAGGTCCAGCGCTTCGTCGAGGCCTTCGCTCACACGCAGGCCTTCGGCGAGTCCTAGCTGGCAGCGGCACAGACTGGCGTCGTCGGGGGCGGCTGCGAGCGCCGCGCGCCAGGTCGCGATCGATCCCGCGATGTCGCCGAGGTCGCGCTGCAGTTCGCCCTTGCAGCAGCTCAGGCTGTGGCGGTCCGTCTCGCTCTGGGCAATCTCGAGGCCCCGCTCGGCGAGGCGCAGCGCGGCCTCGAGCAGGTGCGCCGTGCGCTGCGCGAGCGCGGCGGCCAGGTAGGCTTGCGGCGCGCGTTCGTCCTCGGCGCGGTCGAGATGCTGGGCGTGCAGCGTGGGGTCGCCGTGCGCGAACCAGTCGGCCGCGCAGCGGTGCAACTCGCGTCGGCGCGCACGCAGCAGCGTCGAATAGGCGCTCTCCTGGATCAGCGCGTGGGCGAACAGAAACTCTTCGCCCTCCGGCAGCACGAGCGCATTGGCGAGCAGGCCGTCGCAGACGTAGCCGGGGTCGTCGATGAGCCGTCGCAACAACGCGATGCCGAACCGCTGCCCGATCACGGCAGCCGCCTGGAACGCCAGACGGTCGCGCGGCGCGAGCCGGTCCATCCGCGCGAGCACGAGGCTGCGGATCGAACCTGGCACGGCGTTGCCGCTGCCTTCCTCGGCGTTGCGCAAGAGCTGCTCGAGGAACAGCGGGTTGCCGCCCGCGCGCTCGATGCAGGCGAGCGCGACCCGTTGCGTCGCGTCGATGAAGTTGCCTGCGAGGCTCAGTGCCTCGTCCTGGCGCAAGGGCCCGAGGTCGATCGTCGCGAACGGGATGTCGCGGCAGCGCGCGCGCCACGCCGCATCGATCGGGTCGCCTTCCACGCGCGAGGTCGTCACGAGCAGGCCCGGGCCGTTCGCGATGCCCGAGGCGAAGGCCGAGAGATAGTCGAGCATTTCGGGCTCGGCCCAATGGAGGTCTTCTACGACGATCAGCGTGGCGGCCCGCCTGCAGGCGTCGCCGGTCAGTCTCGCGGCGAGCGCCTGCTTGCCGCGCTTGCGCGCGCCGTGGTCCATGGCGTCGTAGACGGTTCGCCATTCGTCCGCGAGCGGCAGGTCGAGAAGGTCGTGGAGGAACGCATGCTGCCCGGCCTCGAGGCTGCCTTCAGCGGCGAACCGCGCGGCGGCGGCGCGCCGCGCGTCGCTCGATGCGCCGGCCGGCAGACCGAACAGACTGCCGGCGATCGTGTGCACGGGATCCTGCCCCTTGCCCACGCCGAAATCGAGCACGAGGCCCCGATGGATCTCGAAGCCCTGCGACTGCGCATGGCGGCGCATCTCGTCGACGAGACGCGTCTTGCCGATGCCCGCTTCGCCGCGCACATGGACGATGTGGCCGGCCCGCCTCGCGACGCACGCGCGGACGATACCGTGAAACTGCTCGAGCTCGGCCTCGCGTCCGACGAAAAGGCTCTGACCCGTCTTCGCCGATTCGCTCGCCGGGTCGCTCGAAATCGCGCGCAGCCGCCATGCGCGCACCGGCGTGTCGATGCCCTTGAAGCACTGCTCGCCGAGCGCGTCGCAGACGGCGGCGTCGCCGAGCGCGCGCGCCACGTCATCGGAGAGCCAGGTCTCGCCGGCCGCCGCCGCGACCTGCAGGCGCGCGGCCAGGTTCACCGGACTGCCGGTGACGGTGTAGTCGCGCGCGTCGACGCAGCCGAGCGCGCCGGCGACGACTTCGCCGCTCGCGATGCCGATATGGGCCTGCAACGTGCGTGCCGCCTGCAGGCTCAATGGCGTCAGCGCCTCATGGATCTCGAGCGCCGCGCGCGCGGCGCGCAGCGTGTCCGTCTCGTGCGCGCGCGGCGCGCCGAACAGTGCCATCACCGCGTCGCCGATATGCCTGTCCGTCGTCCCGCCCCAGGCGAGCACGATGCCGTCGACGAGCGCCGTGAAGCGGCCGATCAGCGCGCGCACCTCCTCGGGATCGAGCGTACGCGAAAGCGCGGTGAAGCCGCAGAGATCGGCAAACAGGACGGTGACCTGCCGGCGTTCGTCCGCGGGGATCTCCAGCGCGTGGGGGGCGACCGCCGTTTGCGCCACGGGCAAAGCCGCGGCTGGCGGGTTCGGCGCGGCGGCAGCGAGGATGCGCTTGCGGTGGCCGAGCGACTGCACGCCGAGTTCCCGCAGATCCGCGTCGGTCAGCTGCGCGAGCAGCGAGAGATCGATGTCGTTAGCCGCGAACGCTTGCGCGTACTGCTCGAGTCCCAGGGCGTGCAGCCATTGCTCAATATCCATGTTCGCCGCCTGGATGCGATGCCGGTTGCCTGATGCGAACCGCCCCGAGCCCGTCGGGGGATCGTGCCGGTGAATTTCCAGTGTAGGCGCGCGCCACGGGCCGCGTACGGCGTTTGACAGGCTTTCCGGCGCGGACGGATACTGGATCGCTCCCCATCGCGCCTCGCGCATTCCACCGGGAATTCACGTGAAGCCGGGCAAGACCGTTACTGTCGCCGACGTCCCGCCGCGCTCGCGCATCGCGGCGCTGCCCGGCGATCTGGCGGCCGGCGCGGTATCGGCGCTCGTCATGCTGTGCTACGCGATGAGCCTCGGCACGCTGATCTTCAGCGCCGATCTCGCCCGCTACGCCATGCTCGGCGTGCCCACCGCGCTCGTCAGCTGTGTCGTCACCGCGCTCGTGATCGCCTTGACGAGTTCGATGCGCCTGAACATCGGCGGCCCCGACAGCAATGCGGCGGCGTTTCTTGCGGGCGTGGCGGCAGGCGTCGCGAGCAGCGTGCGGGCGGATGGCGGTTCGCCGCAAACGCTGCTGCTCACTGTGCTGATCGCCATCGCGCTTTGCTCGCTCGTGACCGGCGTCGTGCTCTACGCAATCGGGTCGTCGAAGCGCAGCCGCTCGCTGCAGTTCCTGCCTTACCCGGTCCTCGGCGGTTTCCTCGCCGGCACGGGCTATCTGCTGCTCGCCGGCGCGTTTCGCGTCATGACGGGCGAGCCGCTGCAATGGCGCACGCTCGCGTTGCTGACGCATCTCCACTGGCTCGCATGGTTGCCCGCGCTCGTCGTCGGCGTGCTGGCCACGATCCTGATGCGCAACTGGAAGCACGTTGCCGCGCTGCCGCTCACGCTGGCCTTCGGCATTGTGCTCTTCTACGTTTTGCTGCGTGCCGCGGGCCTGTCGATCGACGACGCGCGCGCCATGGGCCTGCTGCTGCCGCGCGCTGCGCTGCGGCTCACCGGGCTACCGGAGCTGCACCTGCGCGCGCAGCTCGGGCAGGGCGGCATCGACTGGACGGCGATCGCCGCACACCTTCCGGAGAGCCTCGTGGTCACCTCGGTTTCGGCCGTCACGATCCTGATGAATTCGACGGCGATCGGCGCGGCGACGGGCGAGGAAGTCGACCTCAATCGCGAGCTGCGGGCCGCGGGCCTCGCCAATCTCGCGAGCGGTCTGTTGGGCGGCATGGTCGGTTATCAGTCGTTCAATCGCTCGATGCTCAACGCGCGCGTGGGCGCGACGAGCCGGCTGGCGGGCGTGTTCGCCTCGCTCGCATGCCTCGTCGTGCTGGCCGCGTCGCCCGGTTTTGTCGCGCTCTTTCCCGTGCCGGTGCTCGTCGGCCTCCAGCTTTTCATGGGGCTGCGCCTCATCGTGCAGTGGGTGGTCGGCGCCTGGGCGAAGCTCGCCTGGTACGAGTATCTGCTCGTGCCCGTCATTCTCTGCACGATCGCGGGCTGGGGCGTGCTCATCGGCGTGGGCGCGGGCGTGATTGCCGCGTGCGTGATGTTCACGCTGCTCTACGGCCGCGTGAGCTGCATTCGCATGGCGTTCGACCTGCGCACCCGGACCTCGAATGTCGAGCGCAACATCGAGGAGACCGAAGCGTTGCGCGGGCTCGGCGCGCAGGTGTGCGGCATGTGCCTGCAAGGGTTTCTCTTTTTCGGCACGGCCAATTCGATCCTCCAGCGCATACGGGAGCGCCTCGCCGCGCGCACTCCGGTGCGGGTTCGATTCGTTGTACTTGATTTCGCGGCGACCCAGGGCATCGACGCGTCGGTGTCGATCAGCTTCGTCAAGCTGCGGCAGCTCTGCGCGGCGACGGACGCGGACCTGATCCTGACCGCGCTGCCGTCGCGCTCGCGCGATCTGCTGACGAAAACCGGCACGCTCAATCTGCGTATTCGCGAATTCGACACGCTCGATGCGGGCCTGGAATGGGTCGAAGACCAGCTGCTCGCGTCGAGCGCGCTCGCGCCGAAACCCGGTGACGACCTCAATTCACTGCTCGCGCCGCATTTCACGGCCAGCGCGCTGAACACGCTCTCCACGCGGCTCGAAGTGCAGGATCTGCAGGCGGGCCAGGCGCTGTTTCTTCGCGGGGACCCGGGCGACGCGCTGTACCTCATCGAGCGCGGGCGGCTCGCCGTTTCGCTGCCGCTCGGCAACGGGCGGTCGGTGCGGGTGCGCGCCTGCCTGCCGGGCACGGTCATCGGGGAAATGGCCGTATACACGCAGCAGCCGCGCAGCGCGGACGTGTTCGCCGAGGCGCCGACGCGGGTGCGCAGGTTGTCGCTGGCGGCGCTCGTTGCGCTCGAGCGGGACGACCCCGTGGCCGCCCAGCAGTTTCATCGCTTTCTGGTGAAGGTCATTGCGTCGCGCCTTGCCTTGGCCACGGAGGCCCTGCGTGCGGCCTACTGAGCAGCGGAGGGTTCACGTCAGACTGAATTGTGCGGTGCGTCTTGCAGACCTCGCGCCGCAACGCGTTCCGGTACACCTTCATGCGGGGGATCGTCGAGCGAAATCCGCGACGTTTCCGGCAAGGACAACCCGCCAACCAGTGCCAGCAGCGAGACGGCGATGAGGTAGTAAGCGGGCGAGATGCTGTTACCCGTCGACTCGATCAGCCAGGTGGCGACAAGCGGCGCCGTGCCGCCAAAGATCGTGTAGGCCAGGTTGTAGGTGATCGCCGAAGCGGTGTAACGGGTGCGGGTCGGAAAGATTTCGGAGAGCAGTGCTGCCGTGACCACACCCGACAGGACCGCGCCGAGCGCAAGCATGCATGCGCCAGCAATCGCGGAACGAAAATCCCCTGAGCCTCCCAGTGAAAAAGAGGGGTACACCGCCGCGATCAGGATGGCGCATGCCGTGAAGACCGTTTTTCGTCTTCCCACGGCATCGGAGTAGAGGCCGGCGAGCGGGCAGATGGCCGCGGCGAAGACGAGTGCGAAGACCGTGACCAATAACGCGTTGGCCCGGCTCAGATGACCGACGACCTGCAGATACGTCGCGAAATAGGTCGTGAACGTATAGAAGGAGAGCGCAGTCACGGACACGAAGGCACCCAGGCGCACGATCGCGCCTGCCTGCGTCCTGAGCGTTTCGCGCAGCGGGGCATGAGCGAGGTCGTGATCGTGTTCGACTGCGGCAAACGATGGCGTTTCACCAAGGCGCGTGCGCAGATACAGTCCGACCAGACCGATAGGCGCCGCGGCGATGAACGGGATTCTCCAGCCCCAATTGCTCATCGCCTCTGGCGACAGCACGGCGTCCAGTCCCGACGCCACGACTGCGGCGCTCGCGAACGACAGGAACGTGGAGACCGGAAGAAAGCTCCCGTATCGCGCGCGCTGGTGCTTAGGCGCATGTTCCATCAGATACGCGCAGGCGCCGGCGTATTCGCCGCCGGCGGAAAAACCTTGCACGCAGCGCACGATTGCGAGCAGCAAGGGGGCGAGCATGCCGACCGATGCGTAGGTCGGCAGGAAGCCGATGACCGTTGTTGCCCCTGCCATGATCAAGATGGTCAGGGCGAGCGTTTTCTTGCGGCCCACCCGGTCTCCCACCACGCCGAAGAAGACCCCGCCGAGCGGTCTGAATGCAAAGGCGACGGCGAACACCGCGAAGGTCTTCATCAACGCGATCGCCGGGTCGCCATTCGGAAAGAACTGGCGAGTCAGCAGGGTCGCCAGAAATCCATAAACGGCAAAGTCGAACCATTCGACGAAATTGCCAACCGCAGCGGCAACGATCACCTTGCGAAGCGTCTTTGGGTCCACTTTGGGCTGATACGCTTTCATGATCTGGCCGTCCCTTGTGCGTTGAATAAAACGTGCGTATCACCCCGAATGGTGAAGCCATGGGAGGCGAGCGGTTTTAACGCTGAAGTCGCACGGTAATGATTTGCACAGTTAATGCGACCAGAAATGTCGCTCCTAGAACGAAGCCGACAGGGTGACGCGCTGGAAGCGACATCGGACTGGTGCTGTCGCGGGAGGGCAAGACAACGTCGTTTTTCGAATGGTTTGGTTCTTCGGCGGCGGAAAAGTCAGATTTCATTCACCAACCGGTCTCGCCATTGTCGCCGCATCAGTTCGGCGTGAATCTCACTTATCGCGAACTGGACGGGTACTCCGCGCGCCTTGAAAGGCGATCCTGTCGCCGAAGCGCGCGACGGCCTGTTCCAGCAGGGCTGCCATCGAGGGGTAGTCGTCGAGGTCGACGTCGGCCGCAACGCCAGCAGGATATTGCGAAAGCCAGGGCAAGTTTGACATTGGGATATGGCTATTCGACGGGAGCCGGCTGAACGTTGATTTCCAGCGGTTCGCCAGGCATTTGCGACGCGGGCGCGGCGTCTTCTTCGGGCGTCGGCTGGGCGGTCTGAACGGCGGGCGGCGGGACGCCCTTGCCAACAACGGGCGCGTCGGAAACCGGCACGGGCGCTCGGGGCTCCGCGCTATGGGCCGCGGTCATGCCCGTGCCGACGTTCGAGCCCGTGCTGTTGGCGCCCTTGAGAAGACCGTGCGAATCGAACAGAAACACGGCCGCCGACGAGTGTGTGTCGGCGCCGGCGACCAGCGAGCCGATGAAGGGGATATAGCTTTCCGGGTGCGGACGCGACGTCACGTATGTGTAGACGAGCAGCGTCGAGCCGTCGTCCAACGCGGTCTCGACCGACGCCGGGCCGAGCGCGACGATCACGTCCTGCAGCGTCGTCACACCGTGCCTGAAGTTCGCCATCTGTTCGGGCCTGACCTCGACGCCGGCCGTCACGCAGCCGGCGAGTAGTGCGCCGCACAGCAGGCCAGTGACCACTTCGCGCTTCATGTCGCCTCCCCCCTGAAAGGAATTCTAGGACGAAGAAGACTGGCCGGTTGACGTAAAGAGCGTCTGCGTTTCGCCGCCGTACGGCCCCCGGAGGTCGTCGACATGACCGGTGCGCTAATCGACGCCTGCACGTCGATTTCGTGCGGTGCGTCGACATGGACACGCCGGTTACCTGAGCGTCATTGCGTGGGGGGAGGGCCGCACGGCACGCGTCGATCCTTGATATCCGGCTCACGCTCAAAACGACTGATGTGGTTGAAGCATTGCGGTACTGCATTCACAATGACCGCCAGGCGCTTTCCCACCGCGTGAGACGAGGTCGACTCCATGATGAAAGGTTTCCAGGAGAAGTTCGCGTACGTCAACGGCATCCGCATGCACTACGTCGAAAGAGGCACGGGCCCGCTCGTGCTGCTTTGCCACGGCTGGCCGGAGTCCTGGTACGTGTGGCGCTGGCAGATCGATGCGCTGGCGGCTGCGGGCTATCGCGCGGTTGCGCCGGACCAGCGCGGATATGGGCTCACCGACGCCCCGGAAGCGATCGAAGCTTACGACATTCTGAACCTGGTCGGCGACCTCGTTGGCCTCGTCAAGGCGCTCGGTGAAGAGCAGGCGATTCTGATCGGACATGACTGGGGCGCCGCTGTCGCTGCTTACGCAGCGTTGCTGCGCCCCGACCTGTTTCCCGTTCTCGGCCTGCTGAGCGTGCCTTACATGCCTCGACGTCCGGTGCGCCCATCGGTGCGCTTTGCGCAGATCACGCAGGAGTGTCACTTCTATCAGGACTATTTTCAGTTGCCGGGACGCATCGAGCGTGAACTGGAAGAAGATGTCCGTCGCTCGATGCTTGGCATTCTCTACTCGGCGTCGGGAGACCCGGTGGTGAAAGGACAGCCGGCCAACTTCGCGATCTTTCCCAAATCGACTCGACTCGTGGACAACCTCACGTTGCCCGATGAGCTTCCGCGATGGTTGACCGAAGCGGATCTGCAATATTTCGTCGCTCAGTTCGAGCGCAGCGGGTTTCGCGGGCCAATCAACTGGTATCGGAATATCGACCGGAACTGGGCGCTCACCAGCTTTCTCGACGGCGCCCGGATCATGCAACCGACGCTCTTTCTCGCGGGAGAGCTGGACGGCGTCGTGAAAATGGCCGCGAAGGACTACGACGCGCTGGAGAGCAACGTTCCCAACCTATGGAAGAAGCATCTCATCGCGAAGGCGGGTCACTGGGTGCAACAAGAGCGTCCCGACGAGGTGAACGAATTCATCCTGAACTTCCTCGCCGGATCGGTTCACGCGCTGGCCGGCGGCGCAGCCGAAAGCCAGCCGAAAGCACCGGCTGGCAAGTTCCGGTAAGGCGAGGCGGAGCCGCCTTGCGCGTCAGTGTGTGGCAACGCTGACGGCGACGATTTCGTATCCGGGGTCGGCGTGCTCGGACGCCGCCTTTTCGGCTTCCTCGTATGAGACGAAGGACTTGGCCCCGCCAATCTCCGGCGCCATGCCGATATCGCCGTCCTCTGCGCAGCAGAGGTACTGCTCGCCAGTCTTTACCACGTAGACAGTCGTCATGATTCCCTCCATGGTTCGCGGGGGAACTTCCAGTCTAGCAGGTCGAAACCGCGCCCGAAGCCGGGTCGATTGCCTTTACGCTATCGGCTGGAACCTTCGATTCTATTCGCTTCACGGTGGACGGCAACCCTTCCGTTGTTTCGAACCCAACATCGGCCGTCGTCGCCGGCAGATTTGTTCCGGATGTGCAACGATAGACGTGCAACTCGCAGCTGTCTGTTGAGCTGGACAATCCAACGGGGAGGGTAGATGAGAGAGAACGCCGAGACGCTATTCGTCGCTTCCGAAGACATTGCAACCGCGTTGAACCTGCTGGAGAGCATAGAGGTCGAGGTTGGCTTCGACAGCGACGATCCGGAGAGTATCGAGCAGGCGATTCTCGCCGTCGAGGAGGCGATCGATACTCGCCTGAAGGGCCATCGCGGCGACGCACGGGTCGAATCCGCGATCCTTCGCGTCAAGTTCGATTTCCGCTGCGCGATCATCGAACAGGCCGCGTCCGAAGATGCGGGTGCCGACACCATCGGCAGCGTCCAAACCCTGCATTGAAACTTTCGGGGAATCCGGCGCCAGCTTGATTCCAACGGATGAATGGCACCGCGCTCGGCGCGCCGCCATTCATCCGGCAACGAACTTTACACGTTGTTACCCGCGCGCAGCGGACGTCCGGGCGGGCTTTGCTTATACTGCCGCGCAATCGCCACTCCTCCTCATGCTTGTCGTGCCCGCAGCGGCGGCAATGCGAACCCACCGTGACGTCCATGCTCTCTACCAAGTCCGCCCTCACCGCCGCGCTTGTCGCTGCAGCCAGTCTTTCGTTGTCCGCATGCGTTGCTCCGGGCTACTCGCAGTACGGCGCGCAGCAAGGCTACCAGGGCCAATATGCAGCACCGGCGGCGTCTGCGTACGGCCAGCCCGCTTACGCACAACCGGGCACCGTGCAGCAACCCGCCTACGCACCGCCGCCTGCGCCGCAACAGCCGTATGACTCGCAAAGCAACGGTCAGTACGGTGCGCAGTACAACCCGCAATACGGCAACCAATACGGTACGCAGTACGGCACGATCTCGAGCATCCGGCCGTTGAGCAACGCCACGGGTGCTTCGGGCATCGCCGGAACCGTGGTCGGCGCGCTGGTTGGCGGCGTGCTCGGCAATCAGGTCGGCGGTGGCCACGGCCGCGACGCGGCGACCGTCATCGGCGCGCTCGGGGGAGCCTATGCAGGCAACCGGATCGGCCAGCAGATGGGCCAGCCCGCAGGATTCCAGATCGACGTGCAGTTGAGCGACGGCTCGACCCGCGCGTTCAACGTGCCGACACCCGGCGACCTGCGCCCAGGCGATCGCGTACAGGTCAACGGCAGCCAGCTCGCGCGCTACTGATTCCGGCGGCTGTTTCATCCGACGTCACGGAGGCGTTTGCCGCCACGCAAGATCGACGAAGCGACGCAGCAAAACGCGGCGCTCGTGGAGCAGGCGTCGGCGGCCTTCGTCCAACGGGCGAGCGCAGCGGGAGTGTGGAAAATCTGCGCCGTAACGCCCGTGCGCCGCACGGGCTCATACGCGCACTACTGCGCGATCTGCTGACGCTGATATTCGTTGTGCTTCATTTGCATGTAGTCGGCGCGGCTGACCTCGTGCAATTGGCGCGGATACTGCTCGGTGGCATCGAACCACTTGGTGAGGCGTTTGTCGAGGCGGCCATTGGGCGGGCTGGAAAGCGCATCGAGATACGCTTCGATGGCGAGGTAATAGCGCATGGTGTTGCGTTCGACCAGACCGCGTACGCCGCCGATGTATCGCGTTTCGTTCGTCGACGGATCGCGGGTCGTGGAAAAGCCGACTTTGTCGCTGCCTATCGTTGCCAGATAGGCTTTCAGGGCAAGCCGGCCGGCCGTGCCGTAACCGTAGGCGTAAGTCAGATGAATAAAGGTCCGATCGTCGCCCACGGGTATGGCCTCCACCACGATCCGGTAGTCTTTCGTACTCAGCGGACCCGTGGCGGCGGAAAGCTCCACGCGAAAATAATCAGGGCTGCTCACTGCCTGGTTCCAGGCGAATTGCACGCGGTAGGATGAGGTAAGCGATTCCTCGGTTTTCTTGCCGATATTCACCGCGAGCACCGTACCGCTCGCGCCGGTCGAGGCATGGCAGTACTTGATGTTCAAGTGCAGGATCAGCACATCGCACCAGTTGGCCGGCCCTTGAGTCGGATGGTTGAGCGTGTCGCTGACCGTCGCGAAAGGGAAGTTGACCACACCGTAAATGTCCCCTTTGAGTGCCGAAGGCAACTCCTGCGATTCGAGGTATAGCGGGCGCTGGAACTGGTTTTGCGCGAGTTGCTGCGTGAGACTCTGGTACTTTTCGCGCAGGCTCGTCGCCCTGACGTCCGCTTGCGCGAAAGCGCCCTGGCCCAGCAAACAGAGCGCCGCGGTCATCGCGGCCATCCACCACAGGCGCGTGCACCGGACGCCCGATGTGAATCTGGCAAGCGTACTCATGGCCTTCCTCCCACGTTGACTCCGTGTGATCTGCATCGCTACGACTACCCATTTGGGTGGTGCGCGCCGCCCGTCGTTCTGTCATTGTGAACCCACGAATGGTGAACCCACACTGGCAGGAGACGTGAAATGGAAACGACATCTTCGGGCGCAAATCCTTTGATGGCTCTCTCGGACGGTCTGGCCGACATTGTCGCGCGAGTCGGGCAGAGCGTCGTGGCAATCCATGGCCGGCATCGCATGCCGTCGAGTGGCGTAATCTGGCGCCATGGCGTCGTCGTGACGGCTGCCCATACGATCCGGCGCGAGGAGGGGATCGAAATCACCTTGAGCGACGGTCGTACGGTTGCCGCGGTCCTCGCAGGCCAGGATCCGGGCACGGACCTCGCCGTGCTGAAGCTGGACGGCGTGGACCTGGGCCCGGTCGAGTCCGGCGATGCCGGCTCACTGAAGCCGGGTCATCTGGCGCTCGCCGTCGCGCGTGCCGACGAACTCGGCGTCAGCGCGGATTTTGGCGTGATCGGCAGCACGGGTGGTGCCTGGCGCACGTGGCGAGGCGGCCAGCTCGACGCATTCGTGCGGCTGGACGGCGGTCTGCGCCCGGGGTTCTCGGGCGCGGCGCTCGCCGATATGCGCGGTCAGGTCGTGGGCATCTGCACGTCGGGACTGATGCGCGGCGCCGGCATGGTGATTCCCGCGATGACGGTGGAGCGTGTCGCCGACGAACTGCTGGCCAAGGGACGTGTCTCGCGGGGCTACCTTGGCGTCGGCACACAGCAGGTCAGCCTGCCGAACGCATGGGCGGAGAAAATGAACCTGTCGTTCAATAGCGGATTGCTGATCAGCTCGCTTGCGCCGGGCGGTCCTGCGGAACAGGCAGGCGTGCTCATCGGCGATGTGCTGATCGAACTGGACGGCCAACCTTGCCGCGACATCGGTGACCTGCACGCCGCGCTGGGCTCGACGGGCATCGGGCAGCCGTTGCCAGTCACGTTGATCCGGGGCGGCGAGCGCCACGCGTGCACGGTCACCGTGGGCGAACGGCCCCAACGGCATGCATGCAGGTGAGGTCCGGGACACGGCGATATGTCGGATGGCACGATGGAACCCATGGGGCCGGTGCGGGTCGCGGTAATCGCGGCATCGCCGGAGGTGCGCGCGAGCCTCGAGGCGATCGTCGATGCGCAGCCGCCGCTCGCGTTCCTGGGTAGCGCCGCCGACGCCGAAGCGCTTGCCGCTTACCTCGCCGGTTCGGTGCCGGACGTCGTCGTGGCCGACATCGAGCCTCTGGCGAGCGACGCGCTCAGGACGCTGTTCGAACCTGGCCGCGTGCCGCCGGCGCGAGTCCTGTTGCTCGACGACCCGGACAGCGACGGCCTCCTCGACGACCTGCCTGCGGATGCGACGGCAATCCTGTCGCGCGACGTGACGCCCGCCGAGATCGTCGCGGCCATCGAAGCGGCGGCCGCCGGCCTGTGCGTGCTGTCGCCCGACATCCTCGCAAGGCTGCTCGCTGGACGAAAACCGTTGCGCCAGTCGGCAACCGGCGGACCGTTCGAAGCCTTGTCGCTACGGGAGATCGAAGTGCTGGCGATGCTCGCCGACGGACTCGGCAACAAGGAGATCGCCCGGCAACTCGACATCTCGGACAACACGGTGAAATCGCACCTCTCGTCCATCTTCGGCAAACTCGGCGCGACCAATCGCACCGAAGCGGTGATGCTCGGCATGCGGCACGGATACATCATGGTGTAAGCAGGCCACGACCGCCCCGCGATAAAAGCGGCACGGACAGCGCTCAAGAAACCGTCAAGCTTGCCGATAACACGCGGATAGGGCGTTATTCGGCAGCGCTGCGCAGCCCCTGACTTACGGCGAGAAAGATTCCATGCAGATTCAACCCATTACCGCGACGACGACCACGACGACCGCCTACGGCGGCGGCACGCAGGCTTCGACGAGCGGCGCAGGCAACGGCGCTTCCTCGGGCGCGGCATCGTCGAACTCGAATGACAGCAGCACGACGAGTTCCTCGACGAGCACACCCAGCAGCGGCACCACGTCGACTTCGACGCAGAGCACTTCGGCGTCTTCGAAGTCGGGCGGCGGCGGTGGAGGCGCAGCGGCATCCTCCAGCAGTTCGTCTTCGAGCGAAGTCGACGAATTGAACGCGCTCATCGCGTCGCTTCAGGCGCAACTCGCACAGGTGTCGTCGCAGACATCCAGCGCCGCGGCGCAAGGCTCGAACTCGGGCGAGGTCAGCCAGATCAAGGCGCAGATCCAGAATGCGCAGAGCGCGTTGAGCTCGGCGTCGCAATCGGACGCGAGCCAGGTCAGCCAGATCGCGTCGCAACTGGCGAGCGTGCAGACTTCGCTGGCGCAGCTGATGGTCGCGAGCGGCAAGACCACGGGGCTGGTCTCGGCGACGGCTTAAGCGGGGCAGGCTGAGTCGATCAGCCTGCCGGTGGCCGAGCGCAACGGCGGCTGGGCTTGCTACTATCGTCGGCGCCAACAACGGAGCCGACTGTGACCAACCCCGCTCTCCACCTCTACGCCGACGCCCAGTACGCCAGTCCCTACGCGATGTCCGTCTTCGTCGCGCTGCACGAAAAGGCGCTCGCGTTCGAGCTTTCGACGGTCGATCTCGCGAAGAGCGAAAACCAGCAGCCGGAATTCGCGGCGAAGTCGCTCACGCGGCGCGTGCCGACCCTGATCCACGACGGCTTCGCGCTCTCGGAGTCCTCGGCGATCACGGAGTATCTCGAAGAAACCTTCCCCGGCGTGGCGCTTTATCCGGCAGACCGGCAACAGCGCGCCCGCGCGCGCCAGGTTCAGGCGTGGCTGCGCAGCGATCTCATGCCGATCCGCCAGGAGCGCTCGACCGAGGTCGTGTTTTACGGCCCGACCACGGCGCCCCTTTCCGGCGCGGCGCAACTCGCGGCGGAGAAACTCTTCGCGATGGCCGACGCGCTGATCGCACAAGGCGAAAAGCATCTTTTCGGCGAGTGGTCGATCGCCGACGTGGACCTCGCGTTGATGCTGAACCGTCTGGTGCTGAACGGCGATCCGGTGCCGCATCGGCTGGCGCAATACGCCCTGGCTCAGTGGCAGAGGCCCTCCGTGCAGCGCTGGCTCACGCTCGAGCGGCCGCCGCTCTAAGGCTGTGTCGTCACGCAGGGCTTGCGGATGCTGACCGGATGACGTTTACCCCAGCCTCAGAAAATCGAGCGCCCGGTGCGCGTCGTCAACCACTCCAGCGCCAGCGAGCCGACCAGCGAATTCCCCGTCGCGTCGAGGCCCGGCGACCACACGCACACCGCGAATTCGCCGGGCAGCACCGCGATGATCCCGCCGCCCACACCGCTCTTCGCGGGCAAACCGACGCGGTACACGAAGTCGCCGGCCGCGTCGTAGGTGCCGCAGGTCAGCATCAGCGCGGAAAGGCGCTTGGCCGAACTTGCGTCGAGCACGGGTTCGCCGCTCGCGGGCGAGACGCCGCCGTTGGCCAGAAAGAGTGCCGCGCGCGCCAGTTCCACGCAGCTCATCGAGATCGCGCACTGGCGGCAATACGCGTCGATCACGGTATCGGCGGGCATCTCCAGGTTGCCGAAGCTTGCGATGAAATGCGCCATCGCGCGATTGCGTTCGGCGTGCGCGAGTTCCGACTGCGCGACGCGCAGGTCGTAGCCGATGCCGGGCTCGCCCGAGAGGCGCCGCATGAAATCGACGAGCGCGGTTTCCGCCTGCACGAAGCGGCGGCACAGCACGTCGGTCACGACGAGCGCGCCCGCGTTGATGAACGGGTTGCGCGGCTTGCCCGCCTCGAATTCGAGCTGCACGAGCGAGTTGAATGCCGTGCCCGAAGGCTCGCGGCCCACGCGCTGCCAGAGCACGTCGCCGAGCAGCTGGAACGCGAGCGTGCAGGCGAACAGCTTCGAAATGCTCTGGATGGAAAAGCGCACATCGGCGTCGCCGGTGCGGTACACCTGGCCGTCCACCGTGACGATGGCCATGCCGAAGTGATCGGCGCGCACCGTGGCGAGTTCGGGAATGTAGTCGGCAACGCGGCCCGTGCCGATATACGGCTGCAGGTCGCGATGGATGGCGTCGAGGATGGGCGTGTAGTCGAACGTGTGATTCATGGAGGGAGCCAGGCAATCGCGGCAGAGCGCCCGCCGCGGTCCCGCGATTGTAGCGGCTCGCGCTTACCGCCACGGCTTCATTGCGCGCCCTGACTCGACCTTTCGGGTCAATGCGCCCCTGCTGCGCCGCCGCCTGCGCCGCCCTTCGTCGACTTCGTGATCCAGATGAGCGGAATGATCACGAGAAAGATGATCGCCGAGATATGGAAAATGTCGTTCAGGCCCATCATGGCGGCCTGCGTGGTGAGCTGGAAGTCGAACAGCGCGCGTGCGGAGGGCTCGCTCATATTCAGCACCTTCTGGGTCTGGTCCATCGCCTGCACGAAAGTCGGGTTGTTGACCGAGGCTTGTTCCGTGAGTCGCGCGTGATGCAGGATCGTGCGGTTGTTCCAGGCGTTGGTCGCGATCGAGGTGCCCACTGCGCCGCAGAACACGCGCACGAAGTTCGAGAGGCCAGCCGCCGCCGGCACGCGGCTCGGCGGCTGGCCCGCGAGAATGATCGCGGTGAGCGGCACGAAGAAGAGCGCCATGGGGATGCCTTGCAGCAGCGTGGGCAGCACGAGATGGAAGGTATCGATTTCGATCACGTACTGCGAACGCATGTAGAACACCCCCGCGAACATCACGAACGCGATCGTCGCGATGATGCGCGCGTCGGAGCGCGGCAACAGGCGCCCCACGACCGGAGACAGGATCACCGCGAACACGCCGAGCGGCGCGGTCACGAGGCCTGCGTCCACCGAGCGATAGTTGAGGTACTCCTGCATCCATTGCGGCAGCAGCACCAGATTGCCGAAGAACACCGCGTACGCCACTGAAATCGCAATCGTGCCGCCGAGGAAGTTACGTTGTCCGAACAAACGCAAATCGACGATCGGGTGCTCCTCGGTCAGCTCCCACACGAGGAAAAACGCAAAACTGATGAGCGCGAGGATGCCGAGCGTCACGATCACCGGCGAGTTGAACCAGTCGAGGTCCTTGCCCTTGTCGAGCATGATCTGCAGCGAAGCAACCCAGGTGATGAGCAGACCGAGGCCCACGATGTCGATAGGCGGCTTGCGCGTGGGTGACTCGCGGTTGCGATAGATCGTCCACGTGACGAAGCCCGCGAAGAGGCCCACTGGAATGTTGATGTAAAAGATCCACGACCAGTTGTAGCTATCGGTGATCCAGCCGCCGAGCGCCGGTCCCGCGATCGGGCCGACGGTCGTGGTCATCGCCCAGAAGGCGAGCGCGGTGGACGATTTGTCTTTCGGCCAGGATCCGAGCAGCACGGCCTGGGAAAGCGGAATGAGCGGGCCGGCCACGGCGCCTTGCAGCACGCGCGCGACGAGCAGAAACGGCAGGGTCGGCGCGATGCCGCACAGCCACGACGCCAGCACGAACGAGAGGATCGAGGTGACGAACAGGCGCACCTGGCCGAAACGCTGCGTGAGCCAGCCGGTCAGCGGAATGGAAACGGCGTTGGCCGCCGCGAACACGGTGATGACCCATGTGCCTTCGTCGACGGAAACGCCCATGTCGCCGGAGATGGTCGGAATGGCGACGTTGGCGATCGACGTGTCGAGCACGTTCATGAAGGTCGCGAGCGAGACCGCGATAGTGCCGAGGACCAGACTGCCTCCCTGGAGCGGCGGCGGCGCGGGCGGCGCCGATGATGCGGCGGGCTGATTCAAGCGTGTTCTCCGCGTATTCGGTTTGCGGCACAGGATACCTGTAATCGCCTTTTGTCATCGCCAGCCGCGGAGCATCCCCATGCGGCGCAGGGTCATGGGGCTTGCGAATGGCTTTCGCGCGCGATCGGGCTGCCGTTGCGGCTTTATGTAACGCCGGGAAATGGAGTCTTTCGTACACGCGTAGCGCGGCGAGCGTATCCTTGCGCCTGCCGCGCGCCGCGCAAAATGCGTGCGCTGGACACACAATACGATCGTCAGTACAGGGGAGGTCCGACCATGAGCTGGGAAGCATTCGAAGGGGGCTGGCGTCTGGCGCCGGCCGATGGCGCCGCGCACGCGCTCGTCGTGCTGCTGCACGGGGTAGGCAGCAACGCACAGGACCTCACGCCGCTCGCCGACGTGTGGCGCGACGCGCTGCCGGGCGTCGCGTTCTCGTCGCTCGACGGCAGCGAGCCGTTCGACGGCGGCTTCGGCGGACGCCAGTGGTTCAGCCTGCGCGACATCAGCGAGACCAATCGCGAGGCGCGCGTCGTTGCCGCCTCGCAGGTGTTCGAGCGGCGGCTCGCCGCCGAACTCGCCCATTGGGGGCTCGGTCACGACGCGCTCGCGCTGGTGGGCTTCTCGCAAGGCTCGATCATGTCGCTGTACCACGTGGCCACACAGGCGGCGGGCGCGGCGGCCGTGGTCGCGTATGCGGGCCGGCTCGTTACGCCCGTGGTCGCGAAAAGCCGCACGGTGCTCACGCTCGTGCACGGCGAGGACGACGAAGTGATTCCGGCGAGCGAACTGGAGCGCGCCGCCGCCGCGTTCAGCGACGCGGGCTTCGCGGTCACCGCTTTCGCGCTGCCGGGCGTCGGCCACACGATCACGCCGCAGGGCGTCATGCTTGGGCGCGACGCCCTGGTGCGCGCGCTCGCGCGCGGCTAATCGCGAGACCGATCCGGTCGCTGGCGGGGACGAGGTCGGTCCCCGTTAATCAGCATGTATCGGCCGGCATCGGCGGGCCAAATCGGTACGAATTGGCAGTGGCATAAGCCCGTAGTGTCGTATTTCGGCCATATTTTCCGCATAACCTAGGCAGTTGTTTTTGGACCGGCTAAAGTTCGCGCCGGTCGCGGCCGTTAATACGGGGAGTCGCCGCGACCTTATGGGCCGCGTAGGCCCGTTCCGCCCGGCGCGCGGCTGGTTCGCGCTGCCTGGACGAGGCCGCCATCGGGAATGCCATCCGGCGGCGCGTCGTCTGCCGGGTCGCCAAAAAGAACCGAACTTCAGACCAATATGGCCCGAGCCAAGCCGCAATCCATTTTTTCCAAAAGGCTGTTCCGCCAGGACGTGGCGCTCGATCTCGGTACGGCCAACACGCTCATCTACACCGCCGACAAGGGCATCGTGCTGAACCAGCCCTCCGTGGTCTGCTTCGAACGGCGCGCGGGGGCGAGCGAGACGACGGTGGCCGCGGTGGGCCGCGAGGCGAAGGATCTGCTTGGCCGCGCCCCGGCCAATATGGAGACGGTTCGGCCGCTCTCGCACGGCGTGATCGCCAATTTCTCCGCTGCCGAACACATGATGCGCCGCTTCGTGGCGATGGCGCAGCCGCGCCGTCTGCTCGGCCGCCGTGCGGCATTCACGGTGTGCGTGCCGGCGGGCGCGACGCGCGTCGAGCGCCGCGCGATTCGCGAGGCGGCCTTCGCGGCAGGCGCGGCGAGCGTGAACCTGATCGGCGAGTCGCTGGCTTCGGCGCTCGGTGCGGGTTTGCCGGTGCACGCGGCGACGGGCTCGATGGTCGTCGATATCGGCGGCGGCACGACGGAAGTGGGCATCGTCGCGCTGGGCGGCGTGGCGTGCAGCGGTTCGGTGCGCGTGGGCGGCGACCAGTTCGACCGCGCCATCGTCGATCATGTGCGCACGCTTTATGGCGTCGTGCTGGGCGACCAGACCGCGGAACACGTGAAAAAGACGATTGGCTGCGCGCTCTACGGCGAGCCCATCGAGCGCATCCGCGCGACCGGACGCAGCATGGAAGACGGTCTGCCGCGCACGGTCGAGATCACGAGCCACGACGTGGTGGACGCGCTGGCCGCGCCGCTGCGCGTGGTGATCAACACGGTGCGGCAGGTGCTGGAGACGGCGCCCGCCGAACTCGTCACCGATATCGCCGATAGCGGCATCGTGCTCACGGGCGGCGGTTCGCTGCTCGGCAGGCTCGACCAGTGCCTGGCCGCCGAACTTGGCGTGACGGTGCGCGTGGCCGACGAGCCGCTCACCTGCGCGGTGCGCGGCGCGGGCGCGGCGGCCTCGCTCATGAGCGAGCACGCTTTCGAAATGGTCGAATAACGGCCCAAGCCGGCGCACGAGGCAAGGCCGCTTCGCGAGGGCGCCGGCTTGACCGCTGTTGGCGCCGCGGGCATGGGACAATACGCCACTTTGCCGGCGTGCGCCGCGATGGACTGCCCGTAGGCCGTTGTCCGTTGCAATGCGCCGCTGTCCCGTTGTCTCCACATCGTCCAGCCGTGAATCCAGCCGCCTTTCCGGCCCCCGGTACGTTCATCGAACTGCCCGGCGGCCTGCCCATGCCCTATGTCGAACGAGGCGCGGGCGAACTTCTTCTCTTCGTGCACGGCTCGCTTTGCGACTACCGCTACTGGCAGCCGCAGCTGGCCGGCCTCGCGCAGCAGTATCGCTGTGTCTCGGTGAGTCTCACGCACTACTGGCCCGCCGCGGAGGCGGCACGCGGCCTGCCGTTCAGCTGGCGGCAGCATGCGGATGAGCTTGCGGCGTTCGTCGATGCCCTGGGCGCCGGCCCGGCGCATGTGATCGGGCATTCGCGCGGCGGCCTCGTGTCGTTCCAGTTCGCGCGGCGCCATCCGCAGCACGTGCGCACGCTCACGCTCGCCGATCCTGGCGGGCCGGTCCAGCAGCCGGGCCAGACGCTCGCCACGCTGCCCGAGAACGTCAATGCGCTGCGCGCCCGCGCCGTGGCGCTGATCGAGTCGGGCCAGGTGGACGCGGGGCTGGAGTTGTTCGTCGATTCGGTGAGCCGGCCCGGCTTCTGGGCGAAGAGCACACATGGGTTTCGCCGCATGGCCACCGACAACGCGCACACGCTTGGGCCGCAGTTTCAGGATCCGCTGCCTGGGTATTCGCGCGAGCAAGCCGCCGAGGTGCAATGCCCCGTGCTGTTGATCGACGGCGAACTGAGCCCGGAAGTGTTTCATCGGGCCGTGGCCGCGCTCGACGCCTGGCTGCCCGATGCGCGCCGCGCGAGTGTGGCGGGCGCATCGCATGGGATGAATCTGGCGCGGCCCGCGGCGTTCAACGAGTTGATCGACCGCTTCGTGAGCGGCCACGGGCGCTGACGCGCGCTGATTCACGCGATGCGAAAAAGGGGCGGCCACGCGATGCGGCCGCCCCTTTTCGTTGCTGCGAGAAATACCGTAGCCCGAAGGACTCTCGCCTAGTCGCGACCGTGCGCGTGGGCGTCGAGCTTGTGCTCGGCCGCCTCGCCGACGAGGCCCGCGTAGTAGAGGTGCACGCCGATCGCGAGCGAATCGTTGCGGATTTCGTGAAAGGCCTTCCATGCCTTCACCGGATCCTTGAACACGAGATAGTGCGCTTCCTGCGAAACGAGGCGGGCGACCTGGTGCAGGCCGTGGCCGTTGAGCGCGTCCACGAGGTGATCGAGGCTGCGGTGCGTGCGCGCGTCGGTGCGCGGATACAGCATGTGCAGCACGGCCACGCGTTCGCTGGCGAGCGCGGCCGACAGTGCGACCACGATGTCCTGGTGATTGAGTGCCGTGACAACGGCGCCCTCTGCTTGTTCGTCTTCTGCGAACAGGGTGTCGACCGAGATGTTCATCTGTTGCTTCCTTACGTTTTGCTTTAAGCGCGTGTGGCGGTGAAAACGGCCGCCCGTGAGATCAGGCTGGATTACAAAATGCAAGTAATGGAAAACCCTTGCATGTCAAGCAGTATCGCAAAGATGGGGTGCGACATGTTGCGCTGCAAGAGCAAAATATTGTTGCAGGAATCGGCGTTAAGGAAGCCGCAAGCTTCGCAGTGTTGCGGCGTTGAAGAGGGATTGTTGCTGGCTGCGCTATCAATCGATGCTGCACCGCGCCGTAGAATGCGGCAAGCGGTCGCAGCGATGCCGGCCATTCCGGCGGCTGCGTCCTGTTGCGCGAGGTTATGCGCGAAGTATTGCGATGTGACAGCAATTCAAGGACACACAATGATCGATTCGAAGACACACGCCACGCTCACGATCCCCGGCCACGCTGAAGGCGTGCAGTTGCCGGTCTACAAGGGCACCCAGGGCCCGGACGTGATCGACATCCGCAAGCTGTACGGCCAGACCGGCATGTTCACGTATGACCCGGGCTTCATGTCCACGGCGTCGTGCAACTCGGCGATCACCTATATCGACGGCGACAAGGGCGAGCTGCTCTACCGCGGCTACCCGATCGACAACCTCGCGCAAAACGCCGACTTCCTCGAAAGCTGCTACCTCCTGCTCAAGGGCGAGCTGCCCACGCAGCAGCAGAAGGACGAATTCGTGGCCTCGGTGACGAACCACACGATGGTTCACGAGCAGATGCACTTCTTTTTCCGGGGGTTCCGCCGTGACGCACATCCGATGGCGATTCTGGTGGCGGCGGTCGGCGCGCTGTCCGCGTTCTATCACGACTCGCTCGACATCAACAACGCGGAGCATCGTGAGGTGTCGGCGATCCGTATGATCGCGAAGCTGCCGACGCTCGTCGCCATGGCGTACAAGTACTCGATCGGCCAGCCGTTCGTGTATCCGCAGAACGACCTGTCGTACAGCGCGAACTTCATGCGCATGATGTTCTCCGCGCCGAGCGAGGAGTACAAGGTCAACGATGTGCTCGTGCGCGCGCTCGACCGCATTCTCATCCTTCACGCCGACCACGAGCAGAACGCTTCGACGTCTACTGTGCGTCTGGCCGGTTCGTCGGGTGCGAATCCGTTCGCGTGTATCGCCGCGGGCATCGCTTGCCTGTGGGGCCCGGCGCACGGCGGTGCGAACGAAGCCGCGCTGAATATGCTCGAAGAAATCGGCTCGGTCGATAACATCCCGAAGTTCATCGAGCAGGTGAAGGACAAGAACTCGGGCGTGAAGCTGATGGGCTTCGGCCACCGCGTGTACAAGAACTACGACCCGCGTGCGAAGCTCATGCGCGAAACGTGCTACGAAGTGCTGAACGAACTCGGCCTGCACGACGATCCGCTCTTCAAGCTCGCCATGCAGCTCGAAAAGATCGCGCTGGAAGACGAATACTTCGTGTCGCGCAAGCTGTACCCGAACGTCGACTTCTACTCGGGCATCGTGCAGCGCGCGCTGGGCATCCCGACCTCGATGTTCACCTGCATCTTCGCGATGGCGCGCACGGTGGGCTGGATCGCGCAGTGGAACGAAATGATCGCCGACCCCGAGCAGAAAATCGGCCGTCCGCGTCAGCTGTTCATCGGCGAAACGCCGCGCGTCGCGAAGCCGATTTCGCAACGCTGATCCTCACGGCGCGCGCCGCTTCCGGCGCGCGAGCGCATTGCCTACACGGGCGCCCGCACGTTACGTCGTGCCGGCGCCCGCAATTTTTTCCGCGCACGTTCCTTGCTCCGCACTGCGATTTGCCACTCATTTCGCGCGTATCTTTCGGCCGTTCTTTGCGCATTCGCCCAACGCGTGCGCCGAAGCCACTACAATCAACCGCAAGCGAACCGTACCGTAACCCTTTGCATGGCACCCAGGAGGCACGCAATGCAGGATCCTGAAACACTCGGCGGCGTCACGCGCTCAAGCGGCGTGGATCATCCCGACCAGGACACGCGGGAAACCGACAGCGCGTTCATCGCGCCCGAAACGCCGGAGGTCGCGAGCGCCGACCAGCATGTGCTGAAGTCGGGCGGCACCTTCATCGTCAACGATCCGCTCGGCGACATCACCGGCATCGACGACGGCCTGTTCGTCAACGACACGCGTGTGCTCTCGTCGCTGCGCCTCACTTTCGGCGGACGCGTGCCCTCACTGCTCTCGGGCAGCGTGAGCAGCGACAACGCCGTGTTCACGGCCCACCTGACCAATCGTCCGCTGCCGCCGCTCGGCGGCAGTACCACGCCCGAAGGCGTGATTCACGTGCAGCGCGAGCGCGTGCTCTCCGGCACGATGATGACCGAGGCCATCGAGCTCACAAACTACGGCACGGAAGACGCCGTGGTGCCGCTTTCCATCTCGTTCGCGAGCGACTTCCGCGACATGTTCGAAGTACGCGGCCTGAAGCGCGAAAAACGCGGCACGCTCATGCCGCCGCGAGTCGAAGACGGCGAGGTCCGGCTCGAATACGTCGGCCTCGACAAGGTTGCGCGGCGCGTGCGTATCGAGTTCTCGCCCACGCCGAACAAACTCCTCGCCGATCGCGCCGACTTCACGGTCGATCTGCCCGCGCAGGCCTGCGTCTCGATCTATCTCACGGTGGCGATCGAAGTCGAGGCCATGCCCGGCGCCGCGCCCGGCACACAGAGCGCGGGCATCTTCCAGCCGCCGCATTGCCTCGCGGACTCGCAGGAGCAGCGCGTGGGCCGCGCCGCTCAGCGCGCCGCGCTGGTGGATTCGCATATCGTGATGCGCGAACGCCGCCGGGCGGCGGCGCACTTGCGTTCGAGCAATCCGCTCTTCAATGCGTGGATCAACCGCTCGATCGCCGACCTCGGTCTGCTCACCACCGACCTGCCGACCGGCCCGTATCCGTATGCGGGCATTCCATGGTTTTCCACGCCGTTCGGCCGCGACGCGGTCATCACCTCGCTGCAGACGCTGTGGCTCACGCCCGCGCTCGCGCAGGGCGTGCTGCGTTTTCTCGCGGAACATCAGGCGCGCGAGGATTCGGCGTTCCGCGACGCGGCGGTCGGCAAGATCATGCACGAAATGCGCAAGAGCGAGATGGCCGCCACAGGCGAAGTGCCGTTTGCGCTCTACTACGGCGGGGTGGACACCACGCCGCTCTTCGTCGTGCTGGCGGGCGCTTATGTCGAACGCACGGGCGACGTTTCGCTGATCGACGAGTTATGGCCGGCGCTGGAGCGTGCGGCGGCCTGGGTCGCAGGTGTATGCGACCGCAATAAACTCGGTCTGCTCGACTACCGGCGCGAATCGGAGGGCGGGCTCGCGAACCAGGGCTGGAAGGACAGCCATGACTCTGTATTCCACGCGGACGGCCGTTTCCCCGATGGCCCGATTGCGCTCGTCGAAGTGCAGGCATATGCGAGCGCTGCATTCGAAACGATGTCGCGCTTCGCCACGCATCGCGGCCAGATCGAAGACGCAGCGCGCTACGCCGCACGCGCCGCCAAAATCCGCCTCTGCGTAGAGGAGAAGTTCTGGATGCCGGAGTCGGACTTCTACGGCATTGCGCTCGATGGCCACGGCGATCTGTGCCGCGTGCTCGCGTCGAACGCCGGACATCTGCTCGCCTTCGGGCTGCCCGAGGAGGAGCGCGGCCGCGCCGTGGCGGAAGTGCTCGAATCGGCGCTGTTTCACACGGGCTGGGGCGTGCGTACGCTCGCGGCGGGCCAGGCGCGTTTCAATCCCATGGCGTACCACAATGGCTCGGTCTGGCCGCACGACAACGCGCTTTGCGCACGCGGTCTCGCGCGCTATGGCCGCAAGGCGGCAGCAGTGCGCCTCTTGCAGGCGCTGTTCGAGGCTGCGGTGACCTTCGACATGCGTCTGCCCGAACTGTTCTGCGGGTTCCCGCGCCGGCGCGGCGAGCCGCCCACCGCGTATCCGGTGGCCTGCCTGCCGCAAGCCTGGGCCGCGGGCTCGCCGTTCATGATGCTCGAAGCGTGTCTTGGCGTGACGATCGACGCGGCGCGCAACGAGGTGCGTGTCGAGCAGCCCATGCTGCCCGAAGGCATCGACTGGCTGGAAGTGGACGATCTGCGTGTGGGCAAGAATACGGTGACGCTCATGTTCCGCCGTGTGGACGGCAAGGTGGTGGCATCGGCCGATCGCAGCGACGTGAAAGTCGTGGCGTTGCTGTGAGTCTTGGCGCGGGCTTGCAAAGCCCGCGCCCTCATTTTGTGCTGGCTACGAAGCGACGCGCTCGAGTGAGAACTGCGGCGCGACGCAACCCGTCTCGACGCCCATCGTGTTGACGATGCGCGGGGCTTCGAATTTGCTTAGTTGTGCCAGCTGTTGTGGCGTGCCAATGCCCAGTTGTCTGAGCACTTCCACGACGGTGGCATGGAGCGCGGTCAAATCGCCGTCCTCGATCTTCACCGCGATACCCAATGCCGGGCCGCCCGTATGCGTTGCGGTCGCCGCGCTTGCGCGCACGCCAATCGCATAACTGCCCGCCGCGCCGAGTTTGCCGACGAGCGCGCCTTCGAACGCGCTCATGAGCGTCGTGCAGAAGCGGCCTTCGCCCGCCACGAGTTCCGGATACGACGTCATGGCGCGATAGATGTGGGCGAGCGCCTGCGAGCGCGCATCGGCCGCGGCCGAGCCCGGCAAGGCCGCGTGGTCCTGCGCATCGGCGAGCTTCACGAACAGGCGGGCGAGCCGGTCGAGCGGGAAGGCGGGCGTGGGCAGATTGCAGCCGTCGATGCCCCACTCGACGCCCGTCTCGGGAAGATCGCAAACCTCGGCCACGACCCGCTTCACGTGTTGCTGCAAGGGGTGTGAAGGCAGATGGTAATCGGCCAGCACCGCGCCGATGGCGCGGGCGCCGGCCAGCATGCCCGCGTGCTTGCCCGAGCAATTGCTGCACACCGCGCCCGGCGTGAAGTCGCGTTTGATCCACGCCTTGTAGACGGCGTCGGAGATCGGCACATGGCCGCCGCAGCGCAGGTCCGATTCCGAAGCAGACACCTTGGCGAGCATCGCGCGCGTCCGCTCGATATGGCGGTCCTCGCTGCTATGCGAGGCGCACATGAGCGCGAGATCGGCGTCGTCGAAGCCAAAGCGCTCGAGCGCGCCGGTTTCGACCACGGCGAGCGCCTGCGCGGGCTTGGCCGCCGAGCGCACGAGCGTCATGCGATGCGGGTCGCCGAGCGCGTAGAGCAGGCGGCCCTGAGCGTCGACCACGGCAATGTGGGCGATATGCGTGGTTTCGATGACATCGCCGCGCAGGACTTTCACGGCGGGTTGGGGAGCGCTCGTCGTCATGGTGCCGTTTGCCTTGGGTCTCGGATGGGATCGTGCTGCGCGGTCGATGCGATTCTAATCCGCGTGTTCGGGTCAGCGCATTTGCCGGGCCACGCGGCACGCGGCGAGATCCCAGGCGCCGCTGCCGACGGTCTTCAGCAGCACCGGACCGCCGTCATGTGCCGCGCCGTCCGTTACAGCGGAGCCGATCGTGCGCACGTTCGCCCAGTCGACGCCTGCCTGCAGCAGGTCGCCGGCTTCTTCGCGCGCGGCTGCGAAATCGTCGACGAACACGCAGCTCGCACGCACCGTCTCCTGGGCGATTTCCGCCGCGTCCGGCGTGAAGGCGCCCACGCCGATCACGAGCCGGTCCTTGCGTGCCGCTTCGTCGTACACGGGCGTCTTGCTCGTTGTCGCGGCGATGACGACGTCGACTTCTTTCGGAGCCGCACCGTGCGCGGGCGTCACGTCCACGCCAGCCTGCGCGAAGTGGGCGCGGAACGCCTGTTCGGACGCTTCGGTCCGGCCTTTCACGTAGAGCGTCGCCGACGGATACAGCTGGCCGATCGCCTGGGCATGAAATCGCGCCTGCTGTCCGGTGCCGATGACCAGGAATGCACGCGGCGCGCCCGGGTGAAAGAGGCGCACGCCCAGCATGGACAGCGCCGCGGTGCGGCGCCCGGTGACGGTCGGGCCGTCGAGGATGAACTCCGGCTGACCCGTCGCGCCGTTGCACACCGTCACCGCGCCGAAGATGGTCGGCATGCCGAGCGCCGTGTTGGCCGGGCACACGCTCACGAGCTTGTGGATGGCAATATCGTCGGCGCTGGCGGGCATCGAAAGCATGACGCCGTTGCCCTTGAGCGGCACGCCCGTGCGCACGGGCGCGTGAATGCGGCCCGCGTCGTGATCCTGCGCGGCCGTGGCGAGGGCGTCGAGCAACACGCCGAAGTCGAGCAGTCGCGCCGTGGCGGTTGCGTCGTAAATCGCGATGGGCTCCATCGAATCTTCTCTCCTGATGAATGATGCGTGGGTGTGGCGGCGTGAGTACTGCCGCCGGCCTCAAAAGCGGTCGATGCGAAACGGCGCGAGATCGACGGCGGGCGTCTCGCGCGCCATCAATTGTGCGACGAGTTCGCCGCTGAGCGGCCCGAGCGTGAGGCCCAGATGCTGATGGCCGGTCGCGACGAACACGTTCCGTGCGCCGCGCATCTCGCCGATCATCGGCAGATAGTCGGGCAGCGTGGGGCGCTCGCCGTACCAGCGGCTTGCGACCTGCGCCGCGCGTGCGCCGGGAAAGAGCGTCTGGAATTGCGTGGCGAGCATGTCGGCGCGGCGCCAGTCGGGTGCGCCGCGCGCGCCGAGTTCGACGGTGCCGGCAAGCCGGATGCCTTGCGCCATCGGGTTACAGGTGAAGCCGCGCTCGACGAAGCTCACGGGCACGCGCAGCGTGTCTTGCGAGGGCGCGCCGAGCTGCACGTGATAGCCGCGCTCGTTGGTCAGCGCAATCCTGGCGCCCAGTTGCTCTGCAAGTTCGGCGCTGCGCGAGCCGGCTGCGATCAGCACCTTGGCGGCTGGGTGCGTCGCGCCGCTCAGCGTGACGCCGATATGGCCATCGGGGAGGGCGCGCAACGCATCGACGGCTGCGCGCGTGAATCTCGCGCCCGCTGCGAGCGCCGCCTCGAAAATGCGCTCGACGACCTGCTGCGGATTCGTGACCGAGGCCATGCCGGGAAAGTAGCGGGCATGGCTGATATGCGGCGTGAGCGACGGTAGATAGTCGCGCCGTACCTGCTCCGCTGTGAGATTCACGTAGCGCACGCCGTGCCGGTCGAGCAGATCGAGTTGCGCGCGTTCCGTTGCGTGCGCAACGGGTTGCTCGAACACGTAGAGCGAGCCGATGTCGCGAAAGAGGTCGGCGGCGATGTGCTGATCGAGCAGACGACGCCAGGCCTGTGCCGCACCGGTCACGAGACTCGCGAGCGCACGCGTGTTGCGCCGAAAGCGCGGGCGCTGCGCCTGCGCGGCGAACTCCAGCACCCACGGCGCCATGCGCGGCAGGCTGCGTTTGTGCAGGCGCAGCGGGCTGTCGCGGCGCAGCAGCATGCGGGGCAGACCGGCCATCGTCTCGGGGCTCGCGAGCGGCGCGACGTGATCGACCGCGATCAGGCCCGCGTTGCCGAACGAGCAGCCCGAACCGGGCGGCGCGCTGTCGACGATATGCACGCGCATGCCACGCTGCGCCAGATTGAGCGCGGCGCAGACCCCGATGATGCCTGCACCGATGACGACGACATCTTCCATGTCAGTCTCGCGACGAAGAAGTGATTTGGTCCGATGCTAACTCAACTATTTCCTATAGGAAACTTTTTTCTGATCGTATATCACGCGTACTCGACCCGCCGATCAGCGTTGCTCTTGCGAAGCGTTGTAGGCGCTCGCCTGCTCGAGCAGCCACGCGCGGAACATCTCGAGTGGCTTGCCGTGGCTGAGTTCGGTGGGATAGACGAAGTAGTAGCCGCCATCGGCAATAGCAGGGGCTTCGAACGGAATGACGACGCCGAACCGCTCGAGCTGGCCTTCAACGAAGAACTTCGGCACGAGCGCCACGCCGAGGCCGGCGGCGGCCGCGGCGATCAGCATCGTGTGCAGTTCGTAGCGCACGCCGTGCATGGTGGCGTTGTCTTCCACGCCGAGGTCGGAGAACCACCGCGTCCAGGCGTCGGGGCGCGTGGTGGAGTGCAGCAGCGGGTAGGCGAGCAGTTCGTGCGCCTTCTTGACGGGGCGCGCAAGCAGTGACGGAGAACAGATGGGCACCACTTCCTCGCCGAACAGAAAGTCGGAGGACGTGCCGGGCCAGGTCGGCTTGCCGTAGTGGATCGCGGCTTCGAAATGCGACTCCTCGAACGAAAACGTCTCGGTGCGCACGCCCATGTTCACGCGCACGTCGGGCGTGCGATCGTAGAAGTCCTTGAGGCGCGGAAGCAGCCATTCGGACGCGAAGGTCGGCAGCACGGCGAGCTCCAGATAACCGCCGCCGCTGCCGTGCGCGATGATGGAGAGCGTGTCGCGATCGAGGTTTTCGAGCGCACGCCGCACCTGGGTGCTATAGAGCCGGCCCGCGCGCGTGAGCACGACCCGCTGTTTGGCGCGCACGAACAGGCGCACGCCGAGATTCGATTCGAGCGTGGCGATCTGGCGCGAGACCGCGCTTTCGGTGAGGAACAGCTCCTTGGCGGCGTGAGTGAAGCTCTCGTGCCGCGCCGCGGCTTCGAAGGCCGTCAGCGCGCCGATATTCGGGATCTTGAACTTGCGCATGGTGATTCCAGAAACTCATCAAGTGACAATTTAAACTCGCTTTACGCGGTGCGCAACCATTTGAATAATGCGTTTTACGTATAGCTGGCCGAAACCGATGGCCAGAGGCCCCTTTGATGACTGCCGCCAGGCGGTCGTTTCCTGTGAGATTGGTGATGCGCAATTCGAACGTAGAACGCTTGTTGTCCGCGCTGCTGGGCCGCGAGAAAACTGAAACCCTGTTTGCAACGCTGAACTTTCCGTCGATGCTCGGCGACTGGGAAAGCGGCACCGTCACGCGTGCCGAACTCGCCCAGGCGATGAACATGGCGCTGTTCGAAGACCTGCTGGAACGCTCTCCCAACGGCCGCACGTACACGAACGACACGGTGGCGCAGGGCGGTGCGGTGTACTTCGACCATGGCGCGTTGCGCACGGTGCGCTGGGCACAGAACGGCGCGCTGCCGCCCGGCGAAGCGGCGTTCACGCGCATTCTGCGGCCGCTCGGCTTTCGCCTGAATGGCCGCTATCCGCTGGACAAGCTCGGCATGACGGGGCGCGCCTACGCCCACGAAGACGCACCCGACGAGATCGCGCAGTTCTTCGTGAGCGAGCTGCACCCCGAGCGCTTTTCGGCGGCGTTCCAGCAAGCCGTGACGAACGTGGTGGGCGCATCGAAAGATCCGCTTACGCCGCTGGCCGTGGCGCAGCTCTCCGAACTGGAACGCGACGGCTCGCTGCCGCTCGACGCGGCGCTGCAACTGCTGCCCGTGATCGTCGGTGCATTCGCACGACAGCACGACGTGCCATCTATTTCGGACTACGAGACATTGCTGCAGGAATCGGCGGAAATGGCATGGATCGCGACGGAAGGCAACGCCTTCAATCACGCGACCGACCGCGTGGAAGACGTATTTCAGCTTTCGGACGACGAGAAGGCCAAGGGGCGCCCGATGAAGCCCAGCGTCGAGACTTCGCGCTCGGGCCGCGTGTTTCAGACGGCCTATCGAGCCGACACCGTGACGCGCGAGTTTCGCGCGGCGGACGGCCAACGTGTGACGCGCGAGGTGCCGGGCTCGTTCTACGAGTTCATCACGCGCAAGCGCACGTTCGATCAGGTCACGCGGCGCTGGCAGACCGATCTGCGCTTCGATGCGGGTAACGCCACGGGAATCTTCAAGATGACCGCGAACGCCGCGTAAGCATGAAGGATCAAACGCCCGGCGCGCCGTCCTGCGTGTCCGGGTGCGGTTCGTTGATGAGCCAGAGGACTTCGGCGTCCTCTTCGCTCGTGGAGACGGCCGCATGCCCCGTGCGGCTGTCGAAATAGAGACTGTCGCCGGTTTCGAGATGTGTCGGTGCGTAAAGCTCGGAGTAGAGACACACCGAGCCGCTCAATATGAAGAGAAATTCCTCGCCTTCATGCCGGCCCCATTCCGTGAACTCGTCGAGCGAGTGCGCCGTCACGCGAATGCGAAACGGGTGCATCGCCTTGTGGGCGAGTTCCGTCGCCAGCAACTCCATCTGATAACAGCCTGCTGAATGCTGTTGCCCATCGCCCTTGCGGGTGAGCGCGCGGCGTCCGCTCGCGCGCGGCCTGGGCGCAGAGCCGAACAGTTCGCCGAGGTCGATCTTCAGACCGTGAACGATCTTCTGCAGCACGTCGAACGTCGGCGACATGACGCCGTTTTCCACCTTCGAGAGCGTGGAGCGCGACACGCCGCACACGCGGCTGGCGGCCTCGAGCGTGTAATCGTGCTTCAGCCGGGCCGCCTTGACGCGCTTGCCCAGCTCCGCCGAAGCATTCTCGGCGGCCTTGAGGGACGGGGTTTCCATTCGGGAACTCGGGGTGTTCGCTGGTGGTTCGCTGATGGTTCGTATCGTACTCTATGTTTCCGATAATAACATTTGCGTATCGCGCGACGTTTGGCGCGCCATCCAGCAATTAACAAGCATGGCTAAGTAAATCGATCGCCCCGAAGTTGATGATTTCTGACGCAAACCCAGACGGCGCAAGGGCTGGCGTGTGCCCGATCCGGGCCCGCATGACATCCACGCAGAGGGGGCATATCGGCGTTATCGGGTATTTCCCAATGCCAGCGGGGCCGCGTCACGCCTTGCCGTATTCCCCGCGTGGACGGGCTTGATGAGAAAAGCGCATTACGTGGTGATTAGATTTCGTTTGATGCCGCCTGCACGGCTGCCGACAATCCGCTTACGTCCCGCCGCTCGGCATCGCGGGACGAATCCAGTGCGCCGAAGGTCCGCGCGACCATTCGAACGCATCACGTGCCGGCTCCAGATACCGAAGGAATATCGCATGTCTCCTCGTTTCCTCGCTTCTCGTCGTGGCTGCGCGATCGCAGCGTCGTTGATGTTGGTTGCCGGCGCGGTGAGCGCGCAGGAAATGGTCGTGAAGATCGGCGTGGCCAGCCCGCTTACGGGCGGCGGGGCAGCGTATGGCAAGGACATCGAGAACGGCGTGCGTCTGGCCGTGGACGAAGCCAACGCCGCGCATCCCACCATCGGCGGCAAGCCGGTCAAGTTCGTGATCGACTCGCAGGATGACCAGAGCGATCCGCGCATCGGCGTGCAGGTCGCGCAGCAACTCGTGGATGACAACGTGGCCGTCGTGATCGGCCACTTCAATTCGGGCACGACGCTGCCGGCCTCGAAGATCTATGCGAAGGCGGGCATTCCGATGATCACGCCGGCCGCCACCAACCCGGCCATCACGCAAAGCGGCGCGCCGACCATCTACCGCGTGATCGCCACCGACTCGCAAAACGCAGGCAACGCGGGCAACTATGCGGCGACAGTGACGAAGGCGAAACGCATTGCCATCATCGACGACCGCACGGCCTTCGGCCAGGGTGAAGCCGACGAGTTCGAGAAGGCCGTGAAGGCAAGCGGCGGCACGATCGTCGCGCGCGAGTTCACGAACGACAAGGCGGTGGATTTCAGCGCCCAGCTCACGAGCATCAAGCGCACGAATCCGGATCTCGTGTTCTTCGGCGGCCTCGACGCGCAGGCCGCCATGATCGTCAAGCGCATGCGCCAGCTTGGCCTGAAAGCGCAATTCCTCGCGGGCGGCGGCGTCATGGACGCGAACTTCATCAAGCTCGCCGGCGATTCCGCCGATGGCGCTTCGGTGTGGGAATACGGCCAGCCGCTCGGCACGCTGCCCAAGGGTAGGGGCTTCGAGGCGAAGTTCAAGCAGAAGTACGGCATCGACATGCTCGCCTACGCGCCGTTCGCCTACGACGCGGCGTGGGTCGCGATCACGGCGATGGAGAAGGCCGGCTCGGCGACGCCCGCGCAGTTCAACGCCGCGCTCAAGGCCACGAACTACGACGGCATTACGGGCAAGATCGCTTTCAACGCCCAGGGCGACCTGAAGAGCCCGAGTTCGACGCTGTATCAGGTCAAGAACGTGGCGTGGGTGCCGGTCACGACGCGAACCGCGGACTGAGATCACACGCCTCTGCTACCTTGAAGGGCGCCGGCACTGCCGGCGCCCAATGCATTGTTTCCAATAGGAAAACAAAGGTGTGCCCGCAGTGCGGGCACATGCCATTTTCATGGCGCAAAGCCGGGCGGAAGCGGTACACGCGGCATGGCGAAATTCCCGTCGATTTTCGTGTTGTCGCCGCAAAATTGCGCGTGTATAGTTTCCTAAAGTAGCAATGTTTCGTATCGGAAATTTTTTAAGGGATTCTACCTATGAAAGCCTCCTCCATCCTCTCGGATCTCGGTATCTCCCAGCTCGCGGAAGCGGGCGACATCGCCGTGCATTCGCCGATCAACGGCGAACTGATCGGCCGCGTCGCGAGCCAGTCGGCGGCCGACGTCGACGCTGTGCTCGCGAAGGCGCAGGAGGCGTTCAAGACCTGGCGCAATGTGCCCGCGCCGCGCCGCGGCGAACTCGTGCGCCTGCTGGGCAACAAGCTGCGCGAACAAAAGCGCGCGCTCGGCAGCCTCGTCTCGCTGGAAACCGGCAAGATCTTCCAGGAAGGCTTGGGCGAAGTGCAGGAAATGATCGACATCTGCGACTTTGCGGTCGGCCTCTCGCGTCAGCTTTACGGTCTGACCATTGCTTCGGAGCGTCCCGGCCACCGCATGGCCGAATCGTGGCATCCGATGGGCGTGTGTACCGTGATTTCCGCGTTCAATTTCCCGGTCGCCGTGTGGTCGTGGAACGCCGCGCTCGCGCTCGTGTGCGGCAACGCTGTGGTCTGGAAGCCTTCGGAAAAAACGCCGCTCACCGCGGTTGCCGTCAACAAGATCATGCAGGACGTGTTGAAGGAATTCGGCGATGCGCCCGAAGGCCTCACGAGCCTCGTGGTCGGCGGCCGTGAAGTGGGCGCGAAGCTCGTGGCGGACCCGCGCTCGAACATCGTCAGCGCAACGGGCAGCACCGAAATGGGCCGCACCGTCGGCGTCGAGGTCGCGCGCCGCTTCGGCCGCTCGCTGCTCGAACTGGGCGGCAACAACGCAGGCATTGTCTCCCCGACAGCGGATCTCGAACTCGCGCTGCGCGGCATCCTGTTCTCGGCGGTCGGCACGGCCGGCCAGCGCTGCACGTCGCTGCGCCGCCTCTTCGTGCACGAGAGCGTGTACGACAAGGCAGTCGAGCGCCTGAAAGCGCTCTACGGCAAGGTCGTGATCGGCAATCCGCTGGAGCAGGGCACGCTGATGGGGCCGCTCATCGACGAGCAGTCGTTCGCCCGCATGCAGTCGGCACTCGAGCAGGCGAAGCGCGAAGGCGGCAAGGTGTTCGGCGGCGAGCGTCACACGGTGGCGGGCAACGAGAAGGGCTTCTACGTTCGCCCGGCTATTGTCGAGATGCCGTCGCAAACGGAAGTTGTCCTGAAGGAAACCTTCGCACCGATTCTTTACGTCCTCAAGTACAGCGACTTCGGCGACGCCATCGATGCTAACAACGCCGCCCACCATGGCCTGTCGTCGTGCGTATTCACGACGGACCTGCGCGAGAGCGAGCGCTTCACGTCGGCCGCGGGCAGCGATTGCGGCATCGCGAACGTGAATATCGGCCCGAGCGGCGCGGAGATCGGCGGCGCGTTCGGCGGCGAAAAGGAAACGGGCGGCGGGCGCGAATCGGGATCCGACTCGTGGAAGGCTTACATGCGTCGTGCGACCAACACGGTCAACTATTCGTCGGCGCTGCCGCTCGCACAGGGCATCGATTTCAACGTCGAATAAGCGCGTTTGAGGTACGTGACCGGGTGCATCGTGCGCCCGGTCGATGGATCGATTCGCGCAAACCCAATCCATGCGCGCTGTAGTTTTCCGCTATCTGGAGCAAGTCGTGAGTTCTCAAGTCGTTATCGTTGGCGGCGGGGTAATCGGTAGTTCTATTGCTTACTTTCTGCGCGCAGCCGACCCAACGGTTTCCGTGACCGTGTTCGAGCGCGACCCGAGTTATGCGCGCTCGTCGTCGGCGCTTTCGGCCGCGTCGATCCGGCAGCAGTTTTCCACGCCGTTGTCGATCCAGATGTCGCTGTTCGGCATCGAGTTTCTGCGCGGCATTGGCGAGCGGCTCGAAGTGAACGGCAACCGCCCGTCGATCGATCTGCACGAGGGCGGTTATCTCTTCCTCGCCACCGAAGCCGGCGATGCGACGCTGCGCGAGAATCACGCGCTGCAAACGCGCCTTGGTGCCGACATCGAACTCATGTCGCGCGATGCGCTGCACGCGAAGTTTCCCTGGCTCAACGTCGAGGATCTCGCGAGCGGTGCGTATGGACGCAGCGGCGAGGGGTGGTTCGACGGCTACGGCCTCGTGCAGGCGCTGCGCAAGAAGGCGCAGTCGCTCGGCGCGCGCTATGTGCCGGCGGATGTGACCGGCGTCGTGCGCAGTGGCCGCAAGGTCACGCACGTGATCGCGAGCGACGGCGAACGCCATGCGTGCGACACGCTCGTGAACGCAGCCGGCGCGTGGGCGCGCAAGCTCGCGGAAATGATGGACATCGACATTCCGGTTTATGCGCGCCGCCGCAGCATTTTCAACGTGTCATCGCCGGCGCGGCTTACCACCTGCCCGTTGCTGATCGATCCGTCCGGCGTGTATTTCCGCCCCGAGGGCAACACGTACATCACGGGAACGTCGCCGAGCGCGGAGAACGACCCCAACGATCTGCCGCTCGACGAAGTCGATCACGCCATCTTCGACGACGTGATCTGGCCCACGCTTGCGCACCGCGTGCCGGGCTTCGAGGCGCTGCGTGTGGAGAACTGCTGGTCCGGTTATTACGAGTACAACGTGCTCGACCAGAACGCCATCATTGGTTACCACCCGGCTATCGACAATTGCGTGTTTGCCAATGGTTTCAGCGGGCACGGTCTTCAGCAGGGACCGGCAACCGGGCGCGGCGTGAGCGAGCTGATCCTCAACGGCCGGTATACGACGCTGGATCTGTCTTCGCTCGACTGGTCGCGCGTGCTGGAAAACCGGCCGATCGTCGAAAAGAACGTCGTGTGACGGTGGCGCAGGCAGGCCGCACAACGCACAAAGTAGCGCCCGCGATTTCAGCGGGCTTTTTTATTGCGCGACGGCTTGATGAGCAAACCGCATGACGTGGTGATTAGATTTCGTTTGATGTGCCCGTGAGGGCTGACCACAATCGAAGCTTGTCCGTTGCCGCGCTTAACCGCCATCGACTCCATGTCCGCCATGTACGAATTCACCGCACCCTTTCAGCATCCCGCTGGTTCGCCCATTCGCGAGCTTTTCAAGTACCTGGGAGAACCAGGCATGATTTCCTTCGCTGGGGGCTACCCGGCCAGCGACCTGTTCGATGCCGATGGACTGCAGGCGGCAGCGGCCCAGGCATGGCAGGCTTCCACGCGCTGTCTGCAATATGGCCCGACCGACGGTTTGCCCGAATTGAAGACGCAACTGCTCGCGCTGATGGCGCGCCGCGGTGTGACCTGCGCTCCTGAGGAGATGCTCGTCACCACGGGGTCACAGCAAGGCCTCGACCTCTTGTTGCGCGTGCTGCTCAATCCGGGCGACACGGCCTTGACCGAGCAGCCCGCCTATCCGGCCACGCTGCAGGCGCTCAGGCTCCAGCAGGCGCATGTCGTGACGGTGCCTGTCGACGGCGACGGTCTCGACGTGGACGTACTCGCCGCGCAGCTTGCTTCGGGCGCGATCGTCCGGCCCAAGTTGCTGTACACGGTGCCGACCTTCGCGAATCCCACCGGGGCCACGCTCACACGCGAGCGGCGCGTTGCGCTCCTGCGTCTCGCCGTTCAGTACCGCTTTGTGATCGTCGAAGACGATCCGTACGGCGATCTGCGTTTCGCTGGCAACGCGGTGCCGTCGATGCTGGCGCTGGCAAGCGAGGTGCAGGGAGCACGCGATTGGCTCGTGCACTTCTCGAGTCTTTCGAAAGTCGTCGCGCCTGGCTTGCGCGTAGGCTGGACTATTGCGCCCGCTGAAATCGCGCGGCGCTGCGTGATCGCCAAGCAGACCGTCGACCTGTGCAGTACGCCGTGGACTCAGGCTATCGCCGCGCACTACCTGGCGGCGGGCTCGCTCGAACGGCACCTTCCGCACATCACGCAGGCGTATCAACGCAAGTGCGAAGCGCTTTGCGATGGCTTGCGCGCGCAATTCGGCGACGAGATCGCGTTTCATCAGCCCGAAGGCGGCATGTTCGTGTGGGCGCGCATTCCGGGTGTGGCGATCGATGCGCTCTTGCCGAATGCGATTGCCAACAAGGTGATTTTCGTTCCCGGCAAGGCGTTCTTCGCTGACGAGCCCGACACCGCGTCGCTGCGCCTTTCGTTTGCGGCGCCGAACGTCGATGAGATTCGCGAAGGCGTGACGCGTTTGAAGCGGGCCACGCACGCCACGCGAACGGCGGACGTCACGTCGGCACCTGTCTGAATTTCGCGCGGTTCATGAGGCGCCGCGCGTGTCCCGTTACGCGAGCGCCTGTGCAAGCTCGACGAAGCGCTCCACGTAAGGGCAACCGCCTGGTTGACAGCCCAAAGGAAGCGGCCGACAGTGAGGTGCCGAGTTATTGACCAGCGGAACAAGGGAGATCATCGTCGCGGTTGCGCGTAAGGACACCGATCTGGCCGAGAAGCTTACGCGCGAACAGTCGATGCTTTCCAGAAACGCTTCCTCGAGGCAATCGCCGCCATGCACTTCCGAAAGGAGTAACCGTGGAATTGACCGACTTCGACACACTGACTTTCGACTGCTACGGCACGTTGATCGATTGGGAAAGCGGCATCTTCGCTGGCCTTAAGCCCCTGATCGAACGGGCCAGGGTGCCGCTGTCGAGAGACCAGGTTCTGGAGGCCCATGCGCGACACGAGTCGTCGCAGCAGAAGTACACGCCGGCCAAGCGATACCAGGAGCTGCTGCCCATCGTCTACAAGCGGCTGGCCGAGGAATGGGGACTGCCCTTCACGCACGAGGAGTGCATGGCGTACGGGCGGTCGGTGCGGAACTGGCCGGTATTCGAGGACACCGTAGCCGCGTTGCAGTACCTGAAGCAGCACTACAAGCTGGTCATACTCTCCAACGTCGACAACGAAACTTTCAGCTACAGCAATGCAAGGTTGCAAGTAGCGTTCGACGCCATTTTCACGGCGGAAGATATCGGTTCGTACAAGCCATCGCCGCGAAACTTCGAATACATGCTCGAGAAGCTGGGTGAGCGTGGCATCAAGAAGGAAAAGATCCTTCACACAGCCGAAAGTCTTTTCCACGACCACAAGCCAGCCAGTGAATTTGGTCCGGCGTCGTGCTGGATTTACCGCCGTCATTCGCAGCCGGGCTTTGGCGCGACCATGAATTCCGGATGGCTGCCGAACGTCGCTTTCCGCTTCAACAGCATGGCGGACTTTGCGAAGGCGCATCAGGAAGCCGCGGCGCAAAAGTGAGGCGCGATTGATGCCCACGCCCGCCGAACACGAATCGCTGAGAGCACGCCTCGCGCGGGCGCGCCGGCTACTGGCACTTGCGCAAACGGGGTTGCACTACGCCACGAGCCCATTCGACACGGAACGGTACACGGAAATCGCCAGCATCGCGCATCAGCAACTCGCGGAAATGGCGTCCATGCAAACGAGCGATCTCGCCGCGCTGTTTGCTCTCGAAACGGGATACGCGAATCCTAAACTCGATGTCAGATGCGCCGTATTCAACCAGTCCGGTCAAATCCTTCTCGTGCGAGAATCCGTGGACGGCTTGTGGTCTCTGCCCGGCGGTTGGGCCGACGTGGGCGTTTCGCCCGCCGAGAACGCGGCAAAAGAGGCACGTGAAGAAAGCGGCTACACGGTGAACGTCGTTCGCCTATTGGCCGTGTGGGACATGCTCAAGCACGGGCATCCGCCTTCTGTGTTTCACATCTGGAAACTGGTTTTCCTTGGGGAAATCGTGCGCGCGGGGGAAATAGCCGGAGCCGAAACCGACGCCGTTCAGTTCTTTGATATCGATAACCTGCCAGCCTTGTCCCAAGGCCGGATTCTGCCGGAACAAATTCGACGACTGGATGCACTGCGCAATAACAGTGACGTCGAATTCGACTGAAGTTTTGCTTTAACGCCGGGGCGGCGCTTAACCCGTCATGCTTTCAGGCGGCGCCGGAGTGCTCTGTTCTGACTTTTGCCAGGCGGCTGCCGGCAAATGGGTCCTGTCGCCAGTCCACGCTTGGGGCTTTCACTGATTGCTGTTCAGGTTCAGCCGCCTCGCCGACTGCAAAATGCTCGAGCGACTGCCCCGCGCTTGTCGCCTGCACCACCCACCGCGGGGCGTCGCCCTTGCCGTCCCACGTGTGGCCAGCCGCATCCCGGTAACGGGCGGCGCGCATTTGCGCGGCGTCTGCTGCCATTGACGCAGCAACATCTTCGGGTTCAATACCATATTCGGCCATCCGACGCCGCAGATAGGCCACGATGCTTTCGCGTTTTCGTTCGTCCATTTCTAGTTGTGCTTCGCTCTGAATGCAACTCTTGAGCAGAATATAGCGCAAGTCGCGTGCCGCCACGATATCACAGCTTGAATAGGCGTCCCCGGCGGCTGTCGCGAAAGGTCCGGCGGGAATCAGGTGTTGAGCTTCTGGGCGCGCTCGGCTTGATGTTCCGCGGCCCGTTCCTCCGCATGCTTTTTCGCAACGTGATGCCCCACGATGCAGCCGCCAACGGCGCCAGCAACGGCGTGGTGGCCCGCATAATGTCCGGCTACACCACCCACGACAGCGCCTTTGAGGCAGCCGGCGGCATGTGCGCTGCTGGCTGCCGCGAGGCCTAAAGTTGCCGCCGCGGCAAGCACCCTGATTCGATTATCGACGTTCATGATAAACACTTGTGTGAAATATTAGCTTTGGAACCGGCTCAATAGCCCCAGCGGCCATTATCGTGCCACTCGCGCTCACGCCATTGGTGTTCGCGACGCTCGTGCTCCCGCCATTCGTGTTCCCGCCACTGACGCGCGCGCCAGTCGTCGTCGCCGCGCCAGGCCACCGCGACCGGAGGAGGCGCATAGGCGGCAGGCGGCGGAGCAACGTACACGGGCTGAGCCGGAGCGTAGGCGGCGCCAGGCAGTGCGACGCCCACGGCCAGATCGACGTGCGCAAACGCTGCGCTCGAAGCAGCCAGTGCGGCCGCGCCCAGTACCACGCCGAGAATCGTCCTTTTCATTTCACTACTCCTTCGCACCTGTCGTGCGTTTCTGGTGAGCACGGTTCGGAGTGTAGGCGGCGAGCCCGGACACAGGTGCAACGGCCGTGCGATTTTCGTAACGGCGCGTTATTTCGCATGTTCCGATATGTAAAAAAAGCGCGGACGCTCATTCACAGCGTTCCGGGCTGCCAGGTACCAAGAGGAAGAGGGGCTAGCGGACAAGGAATCCGTAAGTCAGCGGATCGCGCTCGTCTACGATCCAGGTCGCGAAGCCGCACACGAACGCGTTGCCTTCGACTTCGGGAATCACTGCCTCGAAGTCGCCGACGGTCGTTTCGCCGAGCACGCGTCCCTTGAAAACCGTGCCGATAATGGACTCGTTCACGAGGGTCTCGTCTTTGCCGAGTTCGCCACGCAGGTACAACTGGGCGACGCGTCCACCCGTGCCGGAACCGGTCGGTGAGCGGTCCACTTCGCGGTCCGCGAACACGCAGCAGTTGGCTTGCGTCGAGCCTTCGTGCCGCGGTGCATTGGCGATGATGGTCCCGTAAATGTGGTTGATTTCGGGAATCTCGGGATGCTCGACAGGGTAGGCCTTGTTCGCGGCTTCCTTCACCTCTGCGCCGAAGCGGATGAGTTCCTCGACCGACGACTCGCGCACGGCGAGCTCATGTGGCTGGCCGTCAGTATAGAAATAAAACGCGCCGCCGAAAGCAATGTCGCCCTTCACCGTACCGAAGGACGGCGTCTCGACAGTCACATCGCGCTTCCAGATGAACGAGGGGACGTTCACGAATCGCACGTTGCCCGCGTGTTCGCCATCCCATTGAACGAAGGCTTCGATAAAGCCACAGGGAGCGTCGATGCCGACACGCGTTTCCGGAACACTGCGCTGCACCCAGCCAAGCTCGACCGCTGCGGTGGACAGCGCGATCACGCCGTGTCCGCAGTGGTCGCTATAGCCCTCGTTGTGAAGGAAGATGATGCCGAAGTCGGCGCTCGGACTGACCGGTTCGGTCAGATAGCCGCCGTACATATCGGCGTGACCGCGCGGCTCGAACATCAACGCGGTGCGGATTTCGTCGGCGTTTTCCTTGAGCCACGCACGACGCTTCACGATCGTGTCGCCGGGCAGGCGAGGCAATCCGCTGGTGACGATACGGAACGCTTCGCCGCCGGTATGCACTTCGACGGTCGTTATCGTGCGAGTAGTCTTCATGATGTTTTTACGCTATTGACTCACTGGCCGTACGGAACCGGCAGGCCGTCCATTTCTCGGGCGCAATGTGGAACCAATCTATACCACTTGTGGTGGATAGCACGAAATGTGTCAATGTGGACTTAAACTAGACCAAAAAGTCTCGTCAGGTCCGGAAAATTGGTTTCTTCGCATGAACATGCCGCCAAGGCCAGCAGGGAGTGGTCGCGAAAGTGGTATGTTTGAGAACAACTCAAGGCGCACCGAGAACTCACGATGACCGCTCGCGGAAGAAATTGCATCGACCATGGGCCAGTCGCTGTGCAAGCGACTCAAGGACGATGGGATTGACGACCCGGCTCGCATTCGGCTGTACGTTGCCGAGCATCGTCTGACTTACGAAGCCATTGTCTGCGGAGACGCCGATGCGGCGGCGTTCTATGTCGAGCAGCATATTCATCGGGTGCAGAGAGATATCACGCCGCAGTAAGTGACTTTATTGCGGCTCCCGGCAGCGTCATCGAAACGACATCCAGGCAACATGCTTCGTTCACCGTTTCAACAAACTGATGGTTGAAACTGGGGCCTTTGGCTAATACAGCAGAGGTGAACGATGTCGACGAAGGTCCGCAGCTATCTCTCCCCGACGCTGGTTTTACTCGCGCTCGACTGGCCGGACGGTGCGACACGTGCCGACTTCCTCGGTTTCGCTATTGAACGCGCCCCGGGCTTCACTAGCCCGGACGGTAAATCCCATGAGACGAGCAGCTGGCTCCCTAATCGAATCACGTTCAAGGGGCCCGTGCCGGACGGCAAACCCGATGCGCCTTCGAATATCGCGCCGATTCAAAAATTCATGTGGTGGGACGCGCGCATCGAGGAAGCCGACAGAGGCAAGCAATTCAGGTACACCATCTACCCGGTAGTCGGTACGCCGGACAATCTGAATCTGCTGAACGCAGAGGCGAGTTCGTGTGAGGTCACGTTACCGGCGCATATCGAAGACGGCGTGGGTACCTGGTTCAACCGCGCGGTGGTGAGCTCGCAGGCTTTCGCACGACAAGTGAAGGCGATGGGAATCGATCCGCATACCGCGCCGCCGGCCGCACAGGCGTTTGAACTTCGTACGTGGCTCGCCAACGATATGCAGCTCGTGTTCAAGGAAATATTCCAGGACGCGTCGCGCGCTGCAGCAGCCGTCTATCACCTGACCGACCCGCTTTGGGCGATCCCGGCGTTCAAGGAGTTCGGAACCGCTCACGGCAAAGCCAATGTCGCCGTCGTATACGACTCGCATCGGGTTCGCGAAAAAGGCAAAGCGCCCGCTGCATCGCCCAATCAACCCACGGTCGATGAACTGGGCAACGTCGTGACGTTCTGCCCGCGTGACAAGACGCACATCATGCACGACAAGCTCATCGTGACGGATAGGGGCGATCGGCAAGGCAACCCGGCATTCGTGGTTGCGGGTTCTGCGAATTTTACGACAGAGGGCATCACGGAGCAGGCCAACGTACTTCACCTGTTCGAATCGGCAGACCTCGCGAAACTGTACGACGACAGAACGAAAGCCATCGCCGGCAATCCGCCGATCAACCAGACCGCCGAACTCACGAATGGCTGGTCCGATTCCGTGACGGTGGGAAGCGCAGCCGTGCGCGTTTGCTTCTCTCCGGAAACGAAAACCAGACGTACCCAGATCGATACCATCGTCGAAGCGATAGGAAAGGCGCAGCACTCCGTTTTGTTCTGCCTCTTCATGCCGACAGACGAACCGCTTCGCGACGCCTGCTTTGCCGCCGGCGACAAGGGGCTCATGATGTTCGGCCTCGTCAACAATATCAGCGGAAAGTCCGCTGAGAATGCGCAAGAGGCGCAAAAAGCGGGAGAGGCAGTGAGTACGACTGCGCTGGCAAACCTCGCGCTCTATCATCGAAGCAGGGAAAACCGCGACGTCATCGATGCATCGCACTTTTCCCCGGCGACCGTGCCTGAAGGTTTCGAACCCGAGCTCCGCCTCTTTCCCGGCGAAGTCGCGCCCAGTTACGCGCCGGTCATCATCCACCATAAGTTCATCGTCATCGACGCCGAAGGAGACAATCCAATTGTCTACACGGGCTCAGCCAACATGAGCAACAACTCCGAGCATTTCAACGACGAGAATCTGCTCGAAATACAAGACAAGCGAATCGCCGCCATTTACCTAGCGGAATTCATGCGGTTGTACGAGCACTATCGTGCGCGCGCCGTTGGCATCGAGGAGCAGCAGCATAGAACCGTGCAACGGCTGTTGCTGCAGCCCGACCGCAAGTGGGCCGACAAGTATTACAAGGCGAATAGTCCGGAGGAGAAGGCGCGGATTGCGTTGGCATCGGAGCCGGCCAGTTGATGCATTCGCTTCTGTGTTTGCGAAGTCACCGCGCACGCCTCGCACGACGAGGCGGCTGCGCGTTGCCGGCTAAAAATCCAGCGTGAACTGAGGCGACTCGTTACTGGAAGCTTCTCCGGTGTGTTGGAGGTTGCCGGCCTTCACCCCTAGCAGCCTGATGGATTTAACGAGTTCGACTCTTTTCAGGCACTCAGTCGCCGCGCGCCGCAATGCTTTCGCGTCATCAATAGGCTCAGGAAGCGTGACGTCACGCGTGACAGTCTTGAAGTCATTAAAGCGCAGCTTGATGCCGATCTTCCTGGCCAGATAGCCTTTTCGCTGGAGGTCGAGCGCCACCTGTTCGCATAGGCGGGTAAACGCTGCGCCCAGTTCCTGTCGATGCCGCACCGCGTGCAGATCGCGCTCGAATGTGGTTTCGCGACTCATCGAGACGGGCTCGCTATACGTCACCACCGGCCTGTCATCTAGTCCGTGTGAAACTCTGCGAAGCCACGCCCCGTAGCTTCGTCCGAAGTTTTCGATGAGCCAGTGCTCGTCGCGCGCAGCGATCTCACCGATGGTCGTGATTCCAAAAGACGCAAGCTTGGCGGCCGCCTTGGGGCCGACGCCGTTGATCTTGTTTGCGGCCATTGGCCAAATCCTGGATTGCACGTCCTCAGGCGTCAGGATTGTGATTCCGTCCGGCTTTTGCATATCGGAGCACAGCTTGGCGAGCAGCTTGTTTGGCGCGATACCGACGGAGCATGTGAGATTGGTTGCTTCGAAGACGGCGGATTTCAACTTGCGCGCGATTGCCTCCGAATCGCCATTCGTGAGTGAAACGTCTGCGTAGACCTCGTCGATTCCAACGTCTTCCATGTTCGAACTGATTGACCGCACGGCATCCTTGAACAGTCGCGAGTACGTTCGATAGAGGTCGAAATTCACTGGAAGGAGAATCGCATCTGGCGCTAACCGGGCGGCTTTCATGGCGGGCATTCCGGAATGAACGCCGAGCGCGCGAGCCTCGTAGGTCGCGGTCGTCAGGACACCTCTGCCCACATAGTCGCGCAGGCGCGAGAATTCGCGAGTGCCGTCCGGCTTCGTTCGGGGCGTATCCGAGCGACGGCCAGCAACCACCATGGCTTGGCCTCGTAGCTCCGGATACTGCGAAAGTTCACACGACGCAAAGAATGCGTCCATGTCGATGTGGGCTATGCGCCGATCATCTGGCATGCCTTGGTACTCAAAAATAGCTCTCGATGGCTCCGCGCGACCGGCGCGCTACTCATCATCGGGTATGGCGGCAGGAGCAGCGGGACGACGGCACCGTGCGTCCTGTGGAAAATTGAATGGAACTGTACATTTATACAGTCACTTTGTCAGGATACTGGAGCTGATTCGGAGATATTTTTTTGAGTGCGAAGATGTTCGCAAACGGCTCTTCCGCGGACGCCGCCGCTCTGACTGTGGAATCCAGGAAAAAGCCCGCCAATGCGGCGGGCTGTTGCGAACAGGCTGGTGGAGCAGCCTGTCATGTTTCAGTCCTGGCGCGGGTGCAAACGCCGGTAGACGCTCCAGATCGCCACGGCGGCGATCACGACGACAGCGGTGAGAATAAGCATGTTCAGTCCTCCGGTTGCTTGTCTGTTTGGTAATGCTTCAATGCTACGGAGCTTGGGTGCGCGCGAGGAGTGGCGCGACGTCGCGAATGGAATACCTGGTCGAATTCTGGTCCGCTACGGATTCCGCCTTCAAACGTCTTCAGGAGCGAGGGTTCGCGAGCAGGCCCCGAATTACATGGCATCGACCGTCCGGTTTACTTTGCATGCGAACTACCTGCATACTTCGCATGCAAACTAAATTTCAGGAGAGCACATGAGCGCGGAGATTCACGTCGAACAAGCCGACGGCATTCTGACGATTACGCTGGCCCGACCGGACAAGAAGAATGCATTGACGAACGAGATGTATGGCGCACTGGCAGACATCATCGAGAATGCGGAGCACGACAGCGATGTCCGCGTATTGCTGCTGCAAGGGGACGGAGACATGTTCACCGCGGGCAACGATGTGGGCGAGTTCGCAGCCATTGCATCGGGGAAGGGGCCCAGTGAGCGACACGTGCATCGCTTTTTGCACGCCCTGGCGAAGTCGAGCGTGCCCATCATCGCGGCGGTTCAGGGCAAGGCGGTCGGTATTGGCACGACGCTTCTACTGCACTGCGACTACGTCCTGCTCGCGCCAGACGCAGAACTGATCACGCCGTTCGTCAATCTCGCGCTCGTCCCCGAGGCGGCGTCCAGCTACCTGCTTCCGCTGCGCGTCGGCCACGTGCGGGCGTTCGAGATGTTTGCGCTGGGCGAGCCGCTCGACGCGCAAACCGCTGTCGCGTGGGGTCTCGCCAACAAGGTCTGCGCAAAGGATCAACTACGCGACGACGCACGCAGGATGGCGGAAAGAATCGCCGCCAAGCCGGCCGGTTCACTGAGCGCCATGAAAAAGCTGATGCGCGAAGCCGAAACCCTGGTTGCGCAAATGGACAGCGAGAGCGCGAAGTTTCAGGAGCGGCTGACGAGCGCCGAGGCAAGAGAGGCATTCGCGGCCTTTGCCGAGAAGCGCAAGCCGGACTTCGCGAAGGTTGCCCGGCACTAGCCAGTGCCTTGCTGGCCGGCCACGGTCGAGGTTACGCGTCGCCGTCTTCGGCGAGCGGAAACCTGGTCTGCAGGCTGGTCAGCCACCGCGCTACGACGTCGATCTCCGCTTCCGTAAATCCTTCGGTCAATCGGGCGTTCAAGTCTTTCATGCGAAGCTTCGACTTTTGGCGCGCGGTACGTCCTGCTTGCGTCAACCACAGGCGCGACACCCGGCCATCGGTCTCGTCAGCCCGACGTTCGATCAACCCTGCCTTTTCTGTCCGGTCAGCGAGACCGCTCATGCCTGGTGCGCCCAGATCCAGCGCAGCAGCGGCTTCGCTCATGAGTGCGCCGTTGCGATCACCCAAAAAAAACAGCAGCCCGGCCTGGGCCGCTGTGACGCCGCCTCCGGCCGCGCGTGTTTGCGACCACCGTTGCAGCCGGCGCTGTCCGACGTTCAATAGATAGACGAGGCGATGTTTCATTTCCGCGCAGATAACATTGTGCGATTTAGTTCGCGTGCGAATTATATCATGCGGTGATCGACCCTTTCGAAAGGGCGCGAAGACGTTCAATGGCTTTCGGCCGTCGCGACAATCCCACTGGCCACGAACGGCTGATTGAGCACGGGTACACCCGCCTCTTGGACCCACGGCGTAGTGGTGAGGTCCGTGCATGCGGGAACGCCTTGCAGCAGGCCAACACGAAAGGGCGACCGCGGCGCGATACCTGGGCCGCCGGGGCCTGGAAGCCAGCGCCGATACCACGCTGTGGGTGAGCGGCGCGCAGCATGGACTGGCGACGGCGGCTATTGAACGGCGCGCGGGATGACGAAATGCGTCTGGCAGGGCCGATCATGAATGAAAAAACACCCCAAAGATTGGATCGACGTCCAACTCTTGGGGTGCAATTCACTAGCCAGGATTTCTTTGTCGGGGCAATGCGTACACGCCCCCGAGCTTCTGAACCTGCTATTAGAACCGGTGGTACATGCCAATGTTGGCTTGAACCTGGTTGCCGCCCGACGCCGTGTTGCCGAAGTCAGCAGCCGAAGCCTGAGCGCCCTGAGCATGAACGTAGGCACCCATGACGTATACCGACGTGAGCTTCGACAGCGCGTACGTAGCACCCAGCGAGGCCTGGTTGATCGAAGCCATCGTGCGGCCCTCAGCGGCTTGCGCAGGCGTGGCTGCCGAACCGTAGACGTACGTGTACCCAGCAGCCAGCGACAGCGCCGGGGTTGCCTGGTACTGCAGAAGGGCGCCCACTACGTTGAAGTGGATCGACGCCTGGCCGTCGTTGCCCTCGTATTGAGCGTTCGAGTACCGAAGGCCAGCCGTGTACCGGCCAAACTCGTATTGGCCAGCGATTTGAGCGATGCCCGCGCTCTTGAACGCGTTGCCACCGTAGTAGCCCGAGCTCGGATAGCCCAGCGCACCACCGAACGACGGTTGTGCCGTTGCGTTCTGCCAGCCGTTCTCACCCTGGTTTGCAGCATGGAAGTAGCCGCCAGCGACCGTCAGACCACCTTGAGCGTAGTCCGCAGCCACCGACCACGATTGACCCGAACCCATCGCACCGGCAACGCCGCCGAACGAGTACGCGCCTTCAGCCTGGAAGCCATGGAAAATCGGCGAAATGTACTTGACGGCGTTGTTCTGGTTCGTCGTATTGTCGTTGTTGTCCACGTCGCCCGGGGTCGAGAATGTCGACGCCGAAACGGCGTCGCCGGTCAGGCCCTGAACCATTTCCGTCACGGCGTCGATCTGGCGACCCATACGCAGGGTACCGTACTGGTCCGACGTGAGGCCTACATAGGCCTGGCGGTTGAACAGCGAACGCGAGGAACCGATGGGGCCCTGGCCGCCGATGCCACCGCTGGCAATGTTGAAACCGTTTTCGAGCTTGAAGACCGCCTTGAGGCCGCCGCCGAGGTCTTCCTGACCCTGGAGGCCCCACTTGTTCGAACCCGAGGCGCCGCCAACGAGGCCGACCAGCGAGTGGCCACCGACGTTCGAGGTGTAGCTGATACCTGCGTCCAGCATGCCGTACAGGGTGACCGACGACTGTGCCATTGCTGCCGAGGATGCGGCGAAAGCGGCAACAGCGGTAACCGTTGCCTTGATGGTGATGTTCTTCATCTGTAATTCAGTGTCCCTGAGTATCTTTTGGATTGGTTTATTCGTTACTGCGCGCCGGAGGATACGGCACGTCCTGCAAACTCACGAAACGAAAAAAAAAGACTGTCGCGAAAACGTAACAAAAGGCCCAATGCCTTGTGCGGCGGGCGATCGATGGACTTCGTGCCAGATCGGCAACAGCGGATGGTGGGCGCTTTCCGGAGGCGACAGGGTTCGACGTCCGGCCGAAACATTCTGTGACCCTATCTTGTACGAGAATCAGCGGTCCCTGGAGATCAAACATCGCGCAGTACGCTGACGAACGGAGTCTTCCTCCTGACAGTTTGACTGCTGCGTTCAGCGGCCGTAACGACGAGCGCATTCAGAGCGACTTCGTGAGTGGCATACGGAGGGGGTGCGTGGGACACCCACGCTGTTTATCAACGGCCATCTCTACGGCGGAGAGCACGACGCCCGAAGCTTGCTCGAAGCGTTGCAGGGTGCAGGGAAACGCTAGCGATCGTAACGATGCCAGGTTTCAAGTTCCGCACAGGCGCGGTATCAGTCTGCTGACGCCAGCGTTTTGAACTGTGCGGCGCGAGGCCGTCCCATCAGCACGGGCTGAAATACCACCGCGCCAATCAGTGTAGACACCAGCGACAACGCGAGCAGAGCACCCAGACTCGATGTCCCGGGATGATGTGAGAACCACAAGCTACCGAACGCTGCGCCCGTTGTCGCTGCGCTGAACACAACCGCATAAGTCAGGCTGGATTCCAGCAGCCGTGTTGCGCCACCTCGCCAGGCGATCACATAGTAGATCTTGAATGCGACGCCTACGCCAAGCATGAGGGGCAACGCGATGATGTTCGCGAAGTTCAACTGCAGATCGAGCGCTACAGACAATTCGAGTGTCAAAAGCGCGGAAACGAGCAACGGCACAACGGTTCGAAGGATGTCGTCGACCCGGCGCAGCGCGATCCACAAGATGACGACGATCGCTACCAGGGCGTATCCGCTCGCCTGAAGGAATGCCTTGATGACGAGGTTAGCCGAGTACAGGATCGAGATCGGACCGCCGATCGCATTCGGTTCCGCAGAACTCACTGCGTTGGCGAAGCTTCTCAACATCGCGTCATCATTGGGGTCGATACCGCTCGGGACGCGGGGAGAGATTTCCACGATTGCCTTGCCGTCGGCGGCGACCCAGTCTCTTACGATCCCGGGCGGTAAATTGGTGCGGGTGATCTCGGCAGGATCGAGAAGCGCAACCAATCGCGCGAGCGCGATCTTCAACGGTGCCGTCATCGCATGGTCGGCGCGATCGCGTGTCGTGCTCGGCGCGTCGGCCATACGGGTCAGCACGTGTGACAGTCGCGTCGCCTCGTCGGCGCCGGGCCCGGGGTGATCCTCTGCGGCAAGCGAGAGCTGGTTCGCCGCACGACGCAAGGCGTCGACGCGAACGGCGTCGCTTGCCGGCGGCGCGGGCGTCTGCGCCAGGACGGGGTTCAATACACGGGCAGCGTCTGCAATTGCGGCGAGTTTCTCTGCCTGGTCAGTCGGAATGAAAGTGGTGAGCGTGACCGTTCTGCCCACCTGCGGCAGCGTTGACATGCGGGCGGCGATCGCATCGGCTTCGCTCAAGGAATTCGCCATGACGCGCACATTGTTGATGCCAATTTCGGGCGAGTCTTTCAGTGCGAGCAGGGTTGCCATCGATTCCGTGCGTGGATCCTTGAGATGCAGTGGATTGAAATCGAAGCGCAGGTGCAGCAGCAAGGGCGACGCGCCGAGAATGGCAACGGCCGCCACGGCCAACATGGCTTTGCGATGCCTGTCGAGGAAGTCGTCGGTTCCGGCGAGCCGCTTGAAGCCCGGCGACACTTTTTCGTTTCCTGGCCGCAGCACGCTGATAAGCGCGGGCAAGAGCGCCACACTGGTGAAATAGGCGACGATCATTCCCACTCCGGCGATCTTGCCCAGTTCCGACACGCCGCGATAAGCAGTAGGAATAAACGAAAAGAAGCTAACGGCGACGGCAATCGCGGCGAGGGACAGGCGGCTGCCTAGCGTATTTGCCGTACTCATCAATGAGACGGGGATACGACTGTCCTTGTAGTGCTCTTCCCGATATCTCACGGTGAATTGCACACCGAAGTCGACGCCCAGGCCGACGAATAGCACCATGAACGCGACTGAGATCATGTTGAAGGCGTGCACCATCACCAGTCCCAAAGCTGCAGTGATGAGCAACCCGACGACGAGGCAGATAAAAACGGCCAGTACCAGTTTGGCGGACCGAAGCGCCACCCAGAGAATGCCGAGTACGACGAGAAGCGTTACGGCGCCGTTCAATGCCGCACCGTCCTGCACCGATGCGAATTCGTCATCGGCGAGCGGTTGCTCGCCGGTAAGGCGCACGCGTGCGCCAAATCTCGCATCGAGATGCAGCGAGGCCGCCGTGTCGCGTATCAATGCCGATGCGTTGCCGCCTGCCCTCAGCGATGCGTAATCGAGCACGGGCTGCAAGAGTACGAATGCGCGCGCAGGTGACGTCGCGTGGGAATCCATCAGCGACCGCCACGAAAAAGCGGTGGCCTGGTTCGCTAGCACGCGGTCCATGACGTCCGCGCTTTGATCGAGAAGCGGAGCCATCTGCTCCAGCTTGACCCGCCCGATTTGCAGCGGCAAAAGCAGGGTCGTCGTCAGCAAGTTGGCGAGACCGGTCAGACTGGGGTCATGCGAGAGCGCGTTGAGCAACGAGCGCGCTTGCGTCAACTGCGATGTCGTCGACTGCACGTCGCGCGACGACAGAAAAAGCAACCCATTGTGTTCGAAGAAGGGACCGGCACCCGGCTGCGTCACCGCAACGAACCGGTGCGTGTCCTTGCGCAATGCAGTGGCAAGCTCGCTGGCGGCGGTGTCGGCGAATTCCGGCGCACTCGATTCCACCACGACTAGAATGGAGCCCCCTCGTTGCGGAAAGGCGCGATCCAGCGACCTGGACAAGCTGTCCCACCGCTTGTCGACAGTCAGTAGCCGGTCCGTAGCCGTGTTGATCTTGAAGTGATGGGAGACGTAGTGACCGCTCAGCAGCGCGAGGACGAGCGATAGCGCAATCACGCTGATCCGGTGACGGATGGACCATGAAACAAGACGGGCAACCGACGACATGATGGCGAAGGTTCGGGCGCGACGGACATCCCAGTCTAGCGTAATTATCCGGAACGTGTCCGCACGTGGTCGAAGCGGTGCCGATCCGTCGATATCGCAATTGAACGGCTTGCGTACACGCACGAGTCGCGGCACGGATCAGCCGAATTGAATTAACGTTGACTGAGGAAATCGGGCTGGCGAACGCCCAGACGAGTTGCATTCGATGATGGCGGTTCCGCTCATCGTGCGTGAGTCTTGCGGCAGCGCAATCAGTCAGGCGTAGCCGCTGACATGGCTTTTACCCGCGTTTCCTGACTGGAAGTCAGACGACTTACCGATTTTGAAATAGAAAGTAATGTTTCTCAGTGCCTCGCGCAAACTAATTCGACACCAAATGTTGTATTCGTCGTTCGATGTGGCATAGTGGAAAAAACTAACTTATCAAAGGAAATCCACGAATGGCTACGCTCCAATCGATTCAGGCAAGAATCGCAAAGCTGCAGGCTCAGGCAGAATCGCTGGTAACGACGAAATCGTCGGCGGTACTCGAGAAGATTCGCGGCCTGATGGAAAGGCATGCCGTGACCGTTGCCGACATCGAGGCATTTGTCGGCAAGCGGCGCGGCCGCAAGCCGGGAAAGGCCGTTGCCGCGAAGCAGGGCTCGTCGGCAGCGAAATATCGCGATCCCAAAACTGGCGCGACCTGGACTGGCCATGGTCGTGCTCCCGCGTGGATTGCAAACGCCAAGGACCGAAGCAAGTTCCTGATTGCAGGCGCGGCGCCGAAACCGGCTGCTGCAGTGAAGGCGCCTAAGGCAGGTAACTACGTGCGCGGGCCGCAACCGCCGAAATATCGCGACCCGAAAACCGGTGCGACGTGGTCCGGTCGTGGCATCGCACCGGCATGGCTCGCTGGCGCGAAGGACCGGTCGAAGTTTTTGATTGAAAAGGCCGAGCCTGTAGTGAAGACAGCCAAGGCGCCGGCAGCGAGGAAGGCCGCCGCAAAAAAGAACGCTGCATCGAAAAAGGCTGCTGTCAAGAAGGTATCTTCGCCGGCACGCAAAGCTGCGCCGAAGAACGGCGCAGCGGCGAAATCGCCGGCCGTCCGCAAGGCCCGTGCGCCGAAGCTTGTGGTGAAATCAACGGCGCCCGTCGAAGTTGCCGCGCCTGCGGCGGGCACTGAAGCTGTGAGCACGGCCGCTGCGGCCTGAGTTGCGCACACCGGGCTCCGGAAGCCTGCTTCCGGCCCGGTTCAGCGCTTGTTACTCGTGGCGGGGACCGCTTGGACACACGGACGGTTGCTGGCATCGACGTGGGCGGTGACAAGAAGGGCTGCCATCTGGTCATTCTGGAGGGCAGTCGAGCTTTCCGGCCTGCCGATACCAAAACCCCGCAGGAGATGCTGCGAGCCTGCCTCGAGTACGGCGTGCAGGCCGTCGGGATCGATGCTCCATGCCAATGGGGTATCGAACGTAAAGGGCGGCGTGCGGAACGGGAACTTGCGCGGCAACGCATCTTTTCCTTCGCCACGCCAACCCGACAGCGGGCCGATGAGAATCCTGGGCGCTTCTACCGGTGGATGTTCAAGGGAGAAGCCATTTACAAAGTCTTTTCTTCCGACTATCCGCTACTGTCATCTCGCGATTTCCAGGGCGGGCGTGTTAGCTTCGAAACATTTCCCCATGCCGTGACTTGCGCTCTCCGCGGCAAGGAGGGGACGTCTGCGAAGGAGAAGCGCCGGCAGCGGCCCGAAGTACTGAAAAGCGCTATGATCGACGCCTCTGGCTTGAAATCGATTGACGACTTCGATGCCGCGCTGTGTGCGCTGACCGCGAGATACCTGGTCGAAGGGCGCACATATGCTTACGGCGACGTGAAAGGTGGTTACATTCATGTTCCGATTCCACTGGCCTTGAACACGTATTGACGCTGAAGCCGTGCCGCCGTGCGGGAACGCGTTGCAGTTGGCTTGCCGTGCGTTATGTGCCACTGCAGTTGTCACAAGGGCAATTACAGCTATGGACTCGAGCAGCGAATTTACTTATTTCGCGTACGGCTCCAACATGTCGGTACGACGCCTCGTCGCGAGGCTGCCGTCAGCGAGTGTTGTCACCACGGGGTTCGTGACTGGCTACAAACTCGTGTTCGACAAATTGAGCAAGAAGGACGGCTCGGGGAAATGCGATTGAGTGTCCGGGTTGAAACCGCGACTGGCGGAGTGTATGCACTGACCTACGTCGCTACGAAAAAGCAGCCAGGCCTTCAGCCCTACCTTCGTATAGGAATCCATGATGTCGTTGAACACCTGGCTTCCGCTCCTGATACTATTGCTCACTCCCTAAGCAAACTCACTCAGCGACACCCGATCATCCCCGGACGTGTTGCGTTTCAGTGCGATTTTAAATATTGACTGGATTCTGCACCCTCATCCCTTTCCGAGCGGCGGCCGACGTGAGAATCCCGCCATATTGCTCAACTGGGCCAGTTCATTGGCCGCCTCGCGTAGCAGTCCAGAGTACTCGTGAATCTTCCCGGTCGTTAGCCGTACCCGGGGACCGGCAACACTGATGACGCCGACGCAGCGCGAACCGTTCACCACGGGCGCCGCCACTGCCGACATACGCGGGGCAAACACCTCGTCGATCATCGCGTAGCCACGCACGCGCGCAGCATGCACGAAACCCAACAGCGCTTTTAGTGTCGTCGGCGCATTGGGTCCGAACTCATTCGGCTGTCCGAAGCCTTGCTTCAAGACCAGCGAGGCCGCCTGTTCATCGGTCATCGTCATGAGCCATGCATGTCCGGTCGACGTGCATGAAAGTCGTGCCGCCTGGCCCATGTCGGGATCGTAGCGGAAGCCGGTGCGCTGTCCGTCCGCCTTCCCGACCCAGATGATCGCTTCGCCATCCACCAGCGACAGTCGCGCGAGTTCGCCTGTCTGGGCAGCGACGCGTTCGATGATCGGCTGGGCGATGTCCGCGATGCCCGTGAGGCTCAGGAATTCGAGTCCGTTCGACGTCATGCGCATGGTAAGGATGTAGCGGCTGTGATCGACCCGCTGCCTGACATACCCGCTTTCGATGAGTTCGGCGAGCAGGCGGTGGCAGGTGCTGCGCGGCAGAGACAAGGCATCGGCAATAGCCGCGAGGCCTGCACCTTCGCCTTGCGACGCCAGCAGATCGAGAATTCTCAGGCCGTTTCTAAGCGACATTTTTCGCCAACTTCCATATTATGAAATGGAGTTCCGGTGCGGAACACCCCGCCTGTCCAGCGCAAACAATAGCACCTGTTCGTCGCCAGAAACGAACGCTTCGCCATATCGAGAATCCAGGAGACAACATGTCATTTTTTGCTGATTCGGACCTCGCCGGGGAAGGGCGGTCCGCGCAAGCTCACTTGATGGCGCGTCGGGCGGTAGCGGGGGCAACCGTCGGTACAGCGCTCGAATGGTTCGACTTTGCGCTGTATGGCGTCGTCGCGGCCACGATCTTTCCCAAGCTGTTTTTTCCGTCGCTCGACCCGACTGCTGCGCTGCTCGCGTCGCTGGCGAGCTTCTGGGCTGGATTGGCGGCCCGCCCGCTCGGCGCGGTGATCTGCGGGATGCTCGGTGACCGTTGGGGACGCCGCAAACTGATGCTGATCACCGTATCGGTGATGGGCGCGTCGTCGTTCCTGATGGGCTTGCTGCCCACTTACCACCAGGTTGGCATCCTCGCGCCGACACTGCTGGTGTCGCTGCGCATCATTCAAGGTTTCGCGCTTGGCGGCGAATCGACGGGCGCGCAATTGATGGCGGTGGAGCATGCCTCTGCCAACCGACGCGGCTGGTATTCAGGTCTGCTTGGCATTTGTTCGCCACTCAGCCAGATTCTCGCCAACTTTTCGCTCTTTACGCTGGCCGCGTTGCTTTCATCGGACGACTTCGATACCTGGGGCTGGCGAGTGCCGTTTCTCGCGAGCTTCGTTCTGGTGCTGCTCGGCATCTACATCCGCAGGAAGGTGAGCGAGACACCGGCGTTCGAGGTGCTCAAGAGGACTGGCGCATCCACACGCGCCGCCAATCCGCTCGGCACGGTCTTCAAAAAACACTGGCGCACCGCGCTGCGCCTGACGCTGTTCTTCTGCGGCCCGGCCGCGCTGTTTTATCTGATCGTGGTCTTCTCGCTCAGCTACCTGACGAAACACCTCGGCGTACCTAAGCAGACCGGTTTCATGCTGTTGATGGTGGCGAATGTCTGCGCCATCGTGGGCGCGCTGGCGGGCGGCTATCTGAGCGATCGGATCGGACGCAAACGTGCGCTGATGATCGGTTCGGCCTGCACGCTGATCTGCTGCCTGATTTACTTTCCAATCCTCAACCACAACTCGATCGCGATGACGATGGCAGTCATGGGCGCGTTCCTCGGCTTTACACAGTTCCAGAGCGGCATCCAGCCAGTCTGGTTCGCCGAGTCATTCCCGACCGAGGCGCGCTACACAGGGTCCGCACTGTCGTATTCGGGAGCCAACCTGCTCACCGGCGGCCCGATGCCTATCGTCGCCGTGGCGCTGCTCAATGCCTTTCACGGTTCCCCGTGGGCCATCGTAGCGGTCTGCGGCTCGCTGAATCTGATCTCCTTCCTGGCGATCGCAATGTCCCGGGAAACCAAGGACACGGTCCTCGAACGCTCTTCTACACACTGACACCATGACGCGCAAACTCTACATCCTCAATGGTTCCAACCTGAACATGCTGGGCGCGAGGGAGCCTCATCTTTATGGCAGCACTACGCTGAAGGACATCGAACAGAATTGCCTCACGCTGGCCGACGCGCTCAAGTTCGACTGCGTATTTCGTCAAACGAACAGCGAAAGCGAGTTGATCGACTGGATTCAGGAAGCATTCCTGCAGGACGCCGCGCTGATCATCAATCCGGCCGGCTTTTCATTCGGTCGGATTCCGGTGCTCGACGCAGTCAAGCTCATCCGCCGGCCAGTCGTGGAATTGCATATCACCAATATTCACCAACGCTCGGAAGAATATCGTCACTCGACGATTTCGGTGGCGGCCACCGCGGTAATTTGCGGGGCAGGAGCGAACGGATACTTGCTCGCGATCCGTGCGATTGACGATCTGTGGGGCAAACAGGCTTGAACCGACTCTTCGATGTATGAAGCACGCGGGCGCCTGGATGGAGCCCGCGTCCGTCGGCATGCGCGACATCGTCATCTGTCCCGACTTGCAACATCCGGCAACACCGGTGGTAACATTTGTTGTCACCCACTGCCAGAGCGACGCATGCCAGACAGTTTCGACCAGCTCGCCGCGCTGATCCGCGCGCGTTTCTCCGATTTGAGCCCGCAGTTCCAGACCGGCGCTGCCTTCCTGCTCGACCATCCCGACGAAGTGGCCGTTTCGTCGATGCGCAAAGTGGCCGAGCGCGCCCGCGTGCAGCCTGCTTCGCTCGTGCGGCTTTCCCAGCAACTGGGCTTTCCGGGCTGGAACGAGCTGCGGGACCTGTTCGTCGCGCGCGTGCGCACGCGGCCGGAGCCGCTTTCCTCGCGGGCCCGCTCGCTCGTGGCGGGCAATGCGAAGGACGGCCTCGCGCGCGACCTGCTCGTGGCACAACAGCACAATCTGGAGGCGAGCGCCGCGCACAATACCCGCTCGATGGTCGAGGCGGCGCGCGTGTTGCGTCGCGCGAAGCATGTGCACGTGGCGGGCTTTCGCTCGTGCTATGCAGTGGCGTTCGGGCTCGTCTACGGATACCGCCTGTTCCGGCCTTCGGTTTCCTTGCTGGGCGGCGAGGCGGGGACGCTGGAGATGCAGTTGCTCGGCATCGAGCGCGACAGCGCAACGATTGTTGTCAGCTTCGCACCGTATTCGGTCGAGGCGGTGCGCGTGGCCGAGGCCGCGCTCGCCAAAGGCAGCCGCCTGATCGCGATTACCGACAGCGCCGTCTCGCCCATTGCGCTGAACGCCGACAAGGCGCTGATCTTCACGCACGAAAGCCCATCGTTTTTCCCTTCGCTCGTCGCTGCGACGGCCCTGGCCGAGTCGCTCGTCGCCCATCTGCTGGCGCTCGAAGGCTCGGGCGCGATCGCGCAGCTCGAACAGGCCGAGCGTTCCTTGAACGCACGCGGCGCTTACGTGCCCTGAGCGCCACCCCCGGCATTTCCGCGCCATTTCGCGCCTGTTTTCCCGCAGCCGGATGTCGTTGTGAGCAGGCATCCGGCTTTGCTTTGCTCGTTTCCATCGCATTTGTTGTGATCGATTTTTAATTTGACAACATATGTTGCGGTGACGTATAAAGCGCACTATAGGAAGAGGTAGACCCATACCGGTAGCAAAAGCGAGAAACAGATGCAGGAACTCAAGACTATCCGCGTGGCCGGTTCGCCTGAGGCGATCGGCCGGCAGCTCGGCGCACACGTGAAGCCGATCTTTGCGGATTACATGGCGCAAAGCAGCGCCTGGCGGGCGGTGAGCCGCTGGCGCGGCAGTGCGTTTGCGCAGCAGTTGCGCGCCGCAGCCGCACAGTATTTTCCGACCTATGTCGCGGAAATCGACGCAATGGCGCAGGCGCTGGACTGGTCCGCGGAAGACCTGTTCCTCTGGAATTGCCGCGGTGAACTGATCCACCACGCACCGGACGGCTGCACGACGCTCGCGGTGCGCACGCCGGGTGTGGGCCTGATCGCGCACAACGAAGACGGTGACCCCTGGCTGCATGGCCACTGCAGCGTGGTCGAGGTCGAACCCGACGGAAAGCCCGGTTTCCTCAGCTTCTACTATCCGGGCTCGCTGCCGGGGCATACCTTCGCAGCTACGCGTGCGGGACTTGCGCAAGCGATCAACAACGTGCGCATCCGCGAGCCGCGCGTGGGTGTGCCGCGCATGATCCTGGCGCGCGCCGTGCTCGATTGCGCGACGCTGGAAGAAGCCATCGCGCTGCTGCGCGACACGCCGCGCGCGAGCGGCTTCCACCACACGATCGGCGGGACCGACGGGGCGGGCGAGGTGCGTGTGGTTAGCGTCGAAGCCACTGCGCAGCGCGCTTCGGCGCGCGAAGTGAGCGCGCCCTCGGGACACGCGAATCACCTCATTCACTCGGGCTGCGAGCGTGAGGCGCAGATCGTCACCGACTCGTCGCGCGATCGCCAGACCCGTCTCGCCGAGCTGTTGCCCGCGCTTGGCGCGCAGCCCGACGGCGCGGCTTTCGTGCAGGTGCTGCAGGATCGCGCGGGCGCCGGCCTGCCGATCTTCCGCGACGATCCGCACGACCCCGACGACGAGAACACGCTCGCCACCGCCTGCATGCGCGTCGAGCCGCGCGGCGTGGCGTTCGACGTCTGGCAGGGCGGCGAGCGCGTGCTTGGCCGCTTTATCGATTCGAACGCGCGCCATGCAGACGGCGCGAACCGCTAAATATTCACGGACTTCATCGAGGACACATATGACCAAGGTGTTTCACCGGATGCCGAAGCAAAGCTTGCCCGTCGCGGTGGCAGGCGAAGGCATCGAAATCATCGATTCCACCGGCAAGCGCTACATCGACGCAAGCGGCGGCGCCGCGGTTTCATGCCTCGGCCACAGCAACCAGCGCGTGATCGACGCGATCAAGCGTCAGGCGCAGCAACTGCCGTACGCGCACACCTCCTTCTTCACGACCGAGGTCTCGGAGCAACTCGCCGATCACCTCATCGCCGCGGCGCCCAAGGGGCTCGACCATGTGTACTTCGTGTCGGGCGGTTCGGAGGCGATCGAGGCCGCGCTCAAACTCGCGCGCCAGTACTTCGTGGAGAAGGGCGAGCTTGCGCGCCGCCACTTCATCGCGCGCCGGCAGAGCTATCACGGCAACACGCTCGGGGCGCTCGCGATCGGCGGCAATGCGTGGCGCCGCGAGCCGTTCCTGCCCATCCTGATCGAATCGCATCACGTGAGCCCTTGCTTTGCGTACCGAGAGCGCCACGAAGGCGAGACCGACGAGGCCTATGCGCAGCGCCTCGCCGATGAACTCGAGCAGAAGATTCTCGAACTCGGTTCCGAAACGGTTGCGGCCTTCGTCGCGGAAACCGTGGTGGGCGCAACGGCCGGCGCGGTGCCGCCCGTGCGCGACTACTTCCGCAAGATCCGCGCGGTGTGCGACCGCTACGGCGTGCTGCTGATCCTCGACGAGATCATGTCGGGTATGGGCCGCACCGGCCATCTGTTCGCCTGCGAAGAGGACGGCGTTGCGCCGGACCTGCTGACGATCGCGAAGGGCCTGGGCGCAGGCTACCAGCCGATCGGCGCGACGCTCGTGAGCCAGCGCATCTACGAGACGATCGTGGGCGGCAGCGGCTACTTCCAGCACGGCCACACGTATATCGGCCACGCCACGGCCTGCGCGGCGGCGCTCGAAGTGCAGCGCGTGATCGCCGAGGAGAAGTTGCTCGCCAACGTGCTCGCCCGCGGCGAACAATTGCGTGCGCGTCTGCGCGAGCGTTATGCGGACCATCCGTACGTGGGCGATGTGCGCGGCCGCGGCCTGTTCGTCGGTGTCGAGCTGGTGAAGGACCGCGCCACGAAGGCCACCTTCGACCCGGCGCTCAAGCTGCACGCGGCGATCAAGCGCGAGGCGTTCGCGCGCGGCCTGATGGTCTATCCGATGGGCGGCACCGTGGACGGCCGCAACGGCGATCATGTGCTGCTCGCGCCGCCTTTCATCTGCACGGAGCAGAACATCGACTCGATCGTCGAGCGGCTTGCCGCGGCCGTCGACGGTGCGCTCGACGTAACGGGCGTGGCGCGCCCGGCGTAAGCTTCGCTGTATGGAGTTGAAGTGCAACTAACTGTCCGCCGCTAGCGGCGGCCGAGATCGCGGCGACCGCAATCGGTCGCGCGCGCCGGTCATAACCTCCAACGGAGTCCATTGATGACGCAAAACCCGACCTCGCGGCTTCCCGCTTTCGACGCTGCCCAAGCGACGCCGGAGCAGAAGGCGGTGCTGGACGAGATCCTTTCCGGTCCGCGCGGCAACCTCAACGGTCCGTTCCTCGGCTGGATCCACAGCCCGGAACTGGCGCAGCATGCGCAGCGCCTTGGGGCGTTCTGTCGTTACCAGACAGGCCTGTCGCTGCGCCTCTCAGAACTGGCGATTCTCGTCACGGCCGCGCGCTGGCAGGCGCAGGCCGAGTGGTACATCCATTATCCCATCGCCCTGAAGGCGGGCGTGCCCGAGGTGCTGGCCGAGCAGATCCGCACGGGCGTCGCGCCCCGGTTCGACGAGCCCGACGACGCGCTGATCTACGCGTTCACGACCGAGCTGTACGACGCGAAGCGTGTGTCCGACGCGACCTACGCGCGTGCCGTCGAGCGCTTTGGCTACGAAACCACGATCAACCTGGTCGGGCTGCTTGGCTACTACGCGCTCGTCGCAATGACGCTCAATGTCTTCGCCATGCGCGCGGAAGGCCAGACGACCTTGCCGTTTGCCGAATAAGCGGACTGACCGCGTCCTGCGCGCGCAGCCCCATCCGGTTTTGCCGGATGGGGCATTTTTTTGCACCGCACTGCAATTCCATTTAAGTGACAACCGTATTTCAACCGCAGAATTTTGAGGGCATCGGTAAAACATGAGGATTTCCCCCTAGGAGAACAGTTCAAGTGCGGCGTGGGCGAATTAATCGAACGGACGGTTTATCCGCGTAGAAATCGTTTCCATTCGCTCTGGCAGGGCTTCCGGTTTTTGGACGAAATCGTTAATGCAGTTGCCGTGTGCCATGTTTATTGCCGCTGCATTGCGGGATTTTCTGGTTGTGGATTCGAAATAATATGACTGTTTCGGGGGAAACCTTGCCCGGTAGCTTTTTCCAGCCATGTACGGCTTTCCGCGTAAATTGTGCGGGAAGGGATTAAACGGGGGTTTCGGCGTGCGTCGAATAACAGGGTTTTCAGCAGGTTTATTGGAAACCACTTGCACGCATTAATTCGAGTTGTTAGTCTTGCCAAACTTATTAATGACCGTCCCATTCTGATTATCGAAAGGGCGGGCGGGCGCCAGGGGCTAACCCGCCCGGGTTTTTTCTCTGTGCGACTTTTTTAACGGGGCACATCATGCTTGATACGACCATCGACGTAGCCGAAAAGCCGCTCGCTGCCATGGCCGGAATTGGCGACGTTGTCACCCTGAAATCGGGCGGTCCGCGCATGACCGTCATGTATGCCGGTCCGGTTGGCTTTGCCAGCGGTCACTGGCTGATCTGCCAGTGGTTCGACGAGCAAGGCGAACTGCGCCAGGACATGTTCGCTCAGGACATGGTGCAGATCGAACCGCGCTCGATTCCCGCGGCGTTCGTCAAGATGCGCAGTCCGGCTGGCGGAAGGGCTATCGGCAGGGTCTGAGGCGTAGACCCACGCAGACTGCACACGCGCCACAGGCGCGTCAAATACGATGAAGTAGCGGCCGGGCCGGATGCGCCCGGCCGTTTGCTTTAGCGCTGGCCTTCGGCGGCGATACGCACGGCGAGGCCGGCCAGCACCGTACCCATGAGCCAGCGTTGAAGCTTGAGCCAGCCCGGCCGGTCGCCGAGAAACGCTGCAATCGTGCCCGCCGTCATCGCCACGGCGGCATTCACGCTGATCGAAAGCGCGATCTGCACGCTGCCGAGCACGATGGACTGCGCGAGCACGCTCCCGTGATGCGGGTCGATGAACTGCGGCAGCAGCGACAAATACAGAATGGCAATTTTCGGATTCAGCAGGTTCGTGACGAACCCCATCAGAAAGAGCTTGCGCGGGCGGTCGGCGGGCAACTCGCGCACCTGGAACGGCGAGCGGCCGCCGGGCTTGAGCGCCTGCCACGCGAGCCAGAACAGATAGAGCGCGCCGCCCAGGCGCAGCGCGTCGTAGGCGAACGGCACGGCCATGAGCAACGCGGTAATGCCGAAGGCGGCGCACAGCATGTAGAACACGAAGCCGAGCGCGACCCCGCCCAGGGAGATCAGGCCCGCCTTGCGCCCCTGGCAGATCGAGCGCGAGATCAGGTAGATCATGTTGGGTCCGGGCGTGAGCGCCATGCCGAGTGCGACGGCGGCAAAGGCGAGCAGCGGGGCGGCGTGTGGCATGACGAGGCTCCGTGTTGATGTTTGCTTGGGTTGCTGATGGGTGTGAAGGCGACTCGAGCGATGAGCACAACGCTGAGCGCTTCAGCCAGATATAGGGCGATCAAAACGATCAAAACGGCGCGGCCAACGCAGGTTGATTCCCGGTGATTATTTCATGCGACGGCAGCGCTTGCGCGCCATGGCCTGAAACGTTGGCCAAACGGATAAGCCGCGACGGCCTCAATGCGGCGAGCGCTTGCTCTCAGTGGCGCGGGTTTCGCGCGCCTGGACCCGGTCGTCGAGCCGGCGCGAGAAGAGCAGCATCCCCAGCCGGCGGCTGCGAATCCTGGTCTGGCCGCCGAGATCCTTCGGCGGATTCGGTTGCAGCGCCCAGAAGAGCGCCAGCAGCCAGCCGAGCAGTGTCCAGCCGAGCACGGCATTGAAGACTGCGATGACCAGCAGGTCGTGACGCTGACGCCTGTCGGCGATCAGCGCTGGGAGAAAGTAGAGCGCGACCACCGCTGCGAGAACGATGATCTCGAAGACGGAACGGCTCACCATATTTCCATTCTCCAGAAAAAAGGGCGGAATATGCCCGAACGATCATTGTCGCGCGGATTGGCCCTGAGCGCACGCCATGCCTTGGCCGGACGGCCATCACCGGGCGCGAGGGGTGTCGGCCGGTGGGGGTTCGGGTCTATCATCGGGTTTTTCATCGCTGGGAACCCACACCATGATCTCCGACCCGTCCGAGGCCACCCGTCAACTCGACCACGACGAACTGCGCGCCTTCGTCGAACGCAAATGGCATGACGAGATCGTGCCCGCGTTGACCGACTACATCGCGGTGCCGGCCAAGAGCCCGGCATTCGATCCGCAGTGGGCCCAGCACGGCTATCTCGAGCGCGTCGTGCAGGAGGCCGCGAAGTGGGCGGAACAGCAGCCGGTGCGCGGCCTGAAGCTGGAGATCGTGCGCCTGCCCAATCGCACGCCGGTGATTTTCTTCGAGGTACCCGCCACGCGCTCGGGTAGCAGCGAGACGGTCGTGCTCTACGGCCACCTCGACAAGCAGCCGGAATTCGCGGGCTGGCGCAACGACCTGGGCCCCTGGACGCCGAAGCTCGAAGACGGCCGCCTCTACGGGCGCGGCGGCGCTGACGACGGCTACGCGATCTACGCGAGCGTCACGGCGCTCGCCGCGCTCGACGCGCAGGGCATCGAGCGTCCGCGTTGCGTGGGTCTCATCGAAACCTGCGAGGAGTCGGGCAGCTACGACCTGCTGCCTTATGTCGACGCGCTGCGCGAGCGGCTCGGTAACGTCGGTCTCGTCGTGTGTCTCGATTCGGGCGCGGGCAACTATGACCAGCTCTGGCTCACCACGTCGCTGCGCGGTCTCGTGGCGGGCGACCTCGAAGTCGAAGTGCTCGAGGAGGGCATTCACTCGGGCTCTTACGGCGGCATTGCGCCGTCCAGTTTCCGCGTGATGCGGCAGCTCTTCGAGCGTCTCGAAGACGCCGCGAGCGGCACGCTGCTGCCCAAGGGTTTCCATTGCGCGATCCCCTCGCAGCGCTTGAGCGAAGCCGAGGCCACGGCGAAGATCCTTGGTGAAAGCGTCTGGAAGACCATGCCTTGGGCGTGCGGCCAGGACGGCCGGCGCGTGCTGCCCACCACCACGGACCCGCAGCAGGCGCTGCTCGACTCCACGTGGCGGCCTTCGCTTTCGGTCACGGGAGCGGCGGGCCTGCCCGTACTCGCCGACGCCGGCAACGTGCTGCGGCCGCGGACGGCGTTCAAGCTCTCGCTGCGCCTGCCGCCGCTAGTCGAGGCTTCGAAGGCCGTAGCCGAACTGAAGGCGCTGCTCGAACTCGATCCGCCGTATAACGCCAAGGTCACCTTCAGGCCGGACGCGGGCGCGGCCAACGGCTGGAGCGCGCCGGAACTCGCTCCGTGGCTCTCGGAAGCGCTCAACGCCGCCTCGCGCACGCATTTCGGCGCGGACTGCGCGTATCTCGGCCAGGGCGGCACGATCCCGCTCATGAACGTGCTGCAGGCAGGGTTTCCCAAGTCGCAGTTCATGGTGTGCGGCGTGCTCGGCCCGAAGTCCAACGCGCACGGGCCGAACGAGTTCCTCCATGTGCCCTACGCGAAGAAGCTCACGGCCACGGTGGCCGAAGTGATCGCCGCCGCGCCTTGAATTGCCCTTGAGCGGCTAGTGGCGGTGAGGGGAAGGCGCGCCGTCTGCAGGCGGCGCGTCCTGTGCAGCGTGCCCGTCACCATGGCATGAGCAGCTTTCGTCGTCGACGGGCTGTTCGAGACTCTTCATGATCCCGCACTCCGCGCTGCTGCTCTGATTGGCATGGCAGCTCTCGCGCAGCGTGCGTAATTGCTGCTCGAGTACGCGCATCGCTTCGATCTGCTGATGGATGCGCTCGATCTGGCTGTCGATCAATTCGTTGACTTCGTCGCAGGGTTGGCTCGGGTCGGCCTGGAAGCGGCGCAGCATGCGAATGTCCGTGAGCCCGATGCCGAGTGACCTGCAATGACGGATAAAGTTGAGCTGCGCGGCGTGCACGGCCGTGTAGCTGCGGTAACCGTTGGTTTCGCGCGCGGGCTCGTCCAGCAGGCCTTCGCGCTCGTAAAAGCGCACCGTTTCGACGTCGCAGTGCGCGCAGCGCGCCAGTTCACCAATTCGCATGGTCGCGGCTCTCCCAAATCACTTGACCCTGTAGTGGCTACAGGCTGTTCAATGATTGTGTCACTTTTGGGAGAAACCGGCTATGAACCAGAGCTACGTGTCGCGGCTCGGCATTGCGCAGCGCCTTCGCGCGCGTGATGAGGAACGGACGGTGGGCGGCGCTCACGGGTCTGGCGGCGTGGGCGGCGCGTGCGGCGGCCACGGGCATAGGCGCGACCAGGATCAAGGACAAGACCATGATCGTGCCCATGGTCACGAGCACGCCCACGACCAAGGCCATGCGCACGGCCACGACAACGAGCACGGCCGCGGTCACGGCCACAACCATGACCACGACAACGAGCACGGTCACGGACAAACCGAGCCGAACAGCCACGCGCACGCCCATAGCTGCTGTCACGGCGACACTGCGCACAGCACGCCGCCGCAAAGTCAGCGCAACACGGCTCCGGCGCCCGAAGGCACGCGCCGCGCTCGCTGGCGCATCCAAAACATGGATTGCCCGACCGAAGAGCGCCTGATCCGCAACCGGCTCGAACCCATGCCGGGCGTCGTGCGCCTCGATTTCGACCTGCTCGCGCGCGAGCTGACTGTCCATCATCGGCTCGACGATACACAACCGGTCGTCGCCGCGCTGCGCGCACTCGACATGGCGCCGCGTGAGTTGGATGAAAGCGCGTCCGCGCAAGACGCCCCGCCTGCGCCGGTCGGTCTCGTACTGCGCCAGAAGCTGCTGCTGGCGGTGAGCGGCGTGGCAGCCGCAGGCGCCGAGGTGCTCGCCTGGCGCACCGGCCGGGAAACCAGCCTGCTCGTACTCGCTTGCGCAGCCATCTCGATCGTGTGCGCGGGTCTGCCCACGCTGCGCAAGGGCTGGATCGCGCTGCGCAACTTCACGATCAACATTTATTTCCTGATGTCGCTGGCGTTGATCGGCGCCATTGCAATCGGCAAGTGGCCGGAAGCGGCGATGGTGGTGTTCCTGTTCGCCCTTGCGGAGGAAATCGAGGCGCTGTCGCTCGAACGCGCCCGTCAGGCCATCCGTGCGCTGACCGTGCTCGCGCCTGAGACCGCCGAAGTCTGGCAACCCAGCGAGGGCGCATCCGGGCAAGGCGAATGGTGCGAGTGCGCGGTGGGCGATGTGGCTGTCGGCAGCCGTGTTCGTGTACGTACAGGCCAGCGCGTGCCGCTCGACGCGCGCGTGATCGCCGGCCGAGCTGCGCTCGATCAGGCGCCGATCACGGGCGAAAGCCTGCCTGTCGACAAGGAAACCGGCGCGGTGCTTTACGCGGGCAGCATCGTCGTCGATGGCGTGGTCGAAGCGCTCGTCACCGCGCCCGCGAAGGACAGCACGCTCGCTCGCATCGCCGCGGCGGTGCAGGAGGCGCAGGCGCAGCGCGCGCCCACGCAGCGCTTCGTCGACCAGTTCGCGCGCTACTACACGCCGGCCGTGGTCGTGCTTGCCGTGGTGCTGGCGCTGGCCGGGCCGCTCGTCTTCGGCGGCGCGTGGAGTGCATGGCTCTACAAGGCGCTCGTTCTGCTCGTGATCGCCTGCCCGTGCGCGCTCGTCGTGTCGACGCCGGTGACGGTCGTGAGCGGCCTGGCCGCCGCCGCGCGCCACGGCATGCTCGTGAAGGGCGGCGTGTGGCTCGAACGCGGCCGGCTGCTCAAGGCCGTCGCGCTCGACAAGACCGGCACGCTCACACGCGGCGAACCTGTCCTGACCGATGTGCTCAAGGCGCCGATTCGGGCGCTGGTCGGCGCTGGGGCGTCCAGCGAACCGCCGCTTTCGACAGAACAAGCACTGCGCATTGCCGCGAGCCTGGACGATGCGAGTACGCACCCCGTCGCCCGCGCGGTGGTCGAAGGCTGGCGGGCGCGACAGCCGGAGGCACGCCTGCTCGCCGTCGATCAGTTCGCGGTGCTGAACGGTCGCGGCGTGCAAGGCCGCGTCGACGGCACGCTCTGGCGCCTCGGCAATCACCGTCTGGTGGAGGAGCTCGGTTTGTGCTCGCCCGAACTCGAAGCGCAGCTGGCCGCGCTGGAACTAGCGGGCAAGACGGCGATCGTGCTGTGCGCGCCGCAGGAGGCCGTCGCCGTGTTCGCCGTGGCCGACGCGCTGCGTACGGAAAGCGCACCGGCCGTGCGCGCCTTGCGCGCGCTCGGCGTGACGCCCGTCATGCTGACCGGCGACAACGCGTCGACCGCGCGGGCGATCGCCGATCAACTCGGCATCGACGACGCGCGCGGCAATCTGCTGCCGCAGGACAAGCAGGACGCGATCGCCGCGCTCTCGAAGCAGTACGGGATGGCGGCAATGGTCGGCGATGGCGTGAACGACGCGCCCGCGCTCGCACGCGCCGACATCGGCTTCGCGATGGGCGCGGCGGGCACCGCGACCGCACTCGAAACCGCCGACGTCGCGATCATGGACGACGATCCGCGCAAAATCGCCGCGTTCATCGGCCTCTCGCGCAAGACCGCGAGCGTGCTCAAGCAAAACATCGCGCTTGCGCTCGGCATCAAGGCCGTGTTTCTCGTGCTCGCGATGGCGGCCGAGGCCACGCTCTGGATGGCCGTGTTCGCCGACGTGGGCGCGAGTCTGCTCGTCGTGGCGAACGGTCTGCGCGTGCGCCGGCATTTCGACGGCACGCGCAACGTGTTGAAGCCTTCCGCGCAGGCAGAGCAACGCAACTAACAACCAGTCCCGCCCGCGTGCGCCCAGCGCGCCTCACCAGGGCTTCGCGAGGCGGGCGCGGAGTTCGGCGCGGGTGCTTTCGTCGAACTCGCCGAGAAAGCCGAAGCGGCCGGCAATCAGGGTGGCGGCCGGCACGCCGTCGCGGAACACGATGCGGTTGCCGGCGAGCGCGGGCACTTTCTCGCCGGGCAGCAGCGTGCCGACGAGATTGAGCGGATCGGCGGCGCTCACGCAAACGAGCGCGCCGCCTTCGCCTTGTGCCGCAGCGCGCCGCCGCACGTCGCGCAGCAGCGCCACGGCTTCGGGCAGCGCGAACTGCTCGCCCGAAATCCCGGTGACGAAGCGCCCGCCTCGCACCTCGCCGCGCGCCTCCATGCGATGCAGCACGCGCAGCAGGTCGCGCCACGGTGGCAGCCACGCGGCCTCGCGTCCGAGCAGATGCCAACTGACCACGCCATAACGGCGCAGCAGCACGTTGGCGACGTGCTCCAGCAGATCCGGGTCGGCGGGCGGCCGGCGCGCGGCGCTGGCGGTCGTTTGCCTGGCACGTGCAAGCGCCTCCGAGCGTGAGGCCGCTGCTACGCCCGAATTCGATACAGCCGGTTCTGTCCCGACGAACGCGGTTTCATCGTTCAGTTCCGCAAGAGGAGTGATCGACGCATCGGCCAATCCCTTGGCCAACGCAACACGCCGCAGCGTCGCCCAGCGCCCCGCGTCGGCCATGCCGCCGGCGAGCGGCCCGAAGCCGCGCGGCCGGCGTCTGCCGTGATGCGCGCTGCGCTGCGCCGCCGGCTTCACGAGCGCGCGCAGCCCGGCAAAGCTGTCTGCGTTGACGAGGCCTGCCGCCACCAGTTCGCCGAGCGCGTTCTCCAGCTCGACGCCGAGCAGGTGCGCGTCGGCAGCGAGTTCGTCGAAGAACATCGCGCCGTGCCGCAGCAGCGCCTCGTACACGCGCTGCGCGCGCGCTGACAGGCCGCCCGTGTCGATCGTTTCGACGAGCGCCATCCAGCGCGCCAGCTCGCGGCGCGCGAGCAGCACGACCGGCGTGCTGCGTACCGTCGAAGCGGCTGCCGCACGCGCGGGCAGCCGCGCCCAGGCAAGCCGCCCCGAGCGGCACAGCTCGTCGAGCAGCATGGGCGTGTAATCGTCGATACGCGCCGGCAGGATTTCGTCCTCCCATGCGAGCGCCGAGGCTTCCCACCCTTCGAGCTGGTCGAGCACGGCCGCCAGCGCATCGCGGCCCGAGCCGCGCATGCCGGGGGCCAACCGTTGCCATTCGAACAGGAAGCGCATGAAGTCGTGACGCTCGACCGGCTCGATTTCGCGCCGCAGCTTGCGCACCGTGTAGCGGTGGATACGCGCGAGCAGGTGGCGTTCGCACCATTCCTCCTGGCCGCCGCCCATCGCTTGCGGCGTGAAGCGTCCGCGCATCACGGTGCCTTCGGTTTCGAGGCGCGTGAGCGCGAGCGCCGCCACGCTCGCCTCCAGCGCGAGCGGCCGCGCCACCTGCGCGATCGTGAGCGGTCCGAAGCCCGACAGTCGGGCGCGAATGATCTCGACGAGCGCCGCGTCCTCGGTCCACGTATCCGCGTATTCAGGCGGCGGCGTGAGCGGCGGCTCGCACTGCGCCTGGGGATAGATGGCCTGAACACACGCAAGCCGCTCGATGCCCACCCACAGCGCGTCGTGATCCGAGACCGGTAGCCGCGTTGCGCGGCCCGCCGCCGCCAGATCGGCGAGCCATGCGAGCCACTGCGGCGCCTGCTGCGCCTCGCTTTCGGCGAGAACGCCGAGGCTCGTGAGGGCGTCGTGCATTTCGTCGGCGTCTCGCACTTGCGGCCAGGCTTCTTCGCGCACGCTCGCAATCGCTTCGGGGTCGAGCGCGCCGAGATCGTCGGTGGATTCTGGGTCGCTCCACCGGCGCGACAGCACGGCCTGAGTACGCCGCTCTTCGATCGGGGCGTCGTCGAGGAACGCATAGGGGCGCGCGGTGAGGATTTCGGCCGCGAGCGCAGAGGGCGCGGGCAGTTCGCGCACTACGAGCTTCAGGTCGCCTGCCTCGATGCGCCGCAGCAGCGCGATCCATGCTTCGGTATCCATAGCCTCATGGAGGCAGTCGTCGAGCGTCTGGTCGACGAGCGGATGGCGCGGTACTTCACGCTCGCCCGCGATGTTTTCGACGCACGCCACCTGGTCGGGAAATACGGCCGCGAGCAAGTCTTCGCTGCGCATGCGCTGGATCTGCGGCGGCGTCTTGCGTCCGCTGGTCTGACGCGGCAGCGCGAGCGACGTGGTCGCATTCCAGCGCCAGCGCACGCCGAACAGCGGCGCCTCGAGCAGCGCCTGCACGAGCAGATGTTCTGCGGAATTCGAATGGAGATAGCGCCATACCTCGTCCAGCGCGAAGCTGTGCGCACCGGTGAGCGAGAGGATGATGGCGTCCTCGGTCGCGGCGGCCTGCAGCTCGAAGTTGAACTGGCGGCAAAAACGCTTGCGCAGCGCGAGACCCCACGCGCGGTTCAGGCGGCTGCCGAACGGGGTATGAATCACGAGCTGCGTGCCGCCCGCCTCGTCGAAGAAGCGCTCCATGACGAGCGTGTCCTGGGTGGGCAACACCGTGAGCGCGGCGCGGGCGCGCGCGAGATATTCGACGATCTGGCGCGCGGCGGCATCGTCGATCTCGAGCGATGTGGCGAGCGCCGCCGTGGCGCGATCGACCACGGCGGGCGACGCGGCGTCGTCCGTCGCGCCAGCGCTCGCGCTCGCATCGATCAGCGCGACTTCCACCTGCTTGCGCAGCCGCGAAATCGCGAACGAAAGCTCGTCGCTGCGACCTGGCGCCTCGCCTAGCCAGAACGGAATGCTGGGCGGCTGCCCCTGGGCGTCTTCCACGCGCACGCGGCCCGCCTCGATGCGCAGGATCCGGTACGACGCGTTGCCGAGCTGGAACACGTCGCCCGCGAGGCTTTCGACGGCGAAGTCCTCGTTGACGGTGCCGATCTGCACGCCCTGCGGTTCGAGCAGCACCGAGTAGTCGGCGTTGTCGGGAATCGTGCCGCCCGACGTGAGCGCGACGAGCCGCGCACCGCGCCGCGCACGCAGTGTGTGGCTCACCACGTCGCGATGCAGATAGGCGGCGCGCGGCCCGTGGCGGCTCGTGTAACCTTCGGCGAGCATGCGCAGCACGGCGTCGAACTGCGCGCGCTCGAGCGCCGCCCATGGCGTGGCGCGCCGCACGAGCGCATAGAGTGCGTCTTCTTCCCAGGCCTCGCAGGCCACTTCGGCGACGATCTGCTGCGCGAGCACATCGAGCGGCGCTTGCGGCAGCGCGAGGCGGTCGAGTTCGCCGCGCCTCACGCTATCCAGCAGCGCCGCACATTCGATCAGGTCGTCGCGCGACGTGGGGAAGATCCGTCCCTTCGGCACGCCGCCGACCTGGTGGCCCGAGCGCCCGACGCGCTGCAGGAAGCCCGCGATCGAGCGCGGCGAGCCGATCTGGCACACGAGATCGACGTCGCCGATATCGATGCCCAGTTCGAGCGACGCCGTCGCCACAAGCACGCGCAGATCGCCGCTCTTGAGTCGCTGCTCGGCGAGAAACCGATGCTCGCGCGCGAGGCTGCCGTGGTGCGCTGCCACGGCTTCGGCGCCCAGACGGTCGGTGAGATGGCGCGCCACGCGCTCGGCCATGCGGCGCGTGTTGACGAACACGAGCGTCGTGCGGTGCATGGCGACGAGTTCGGCCATGCGGTCGTACACGCGCTCCCACACGTCGTTTGCCATCACGGCTTCGAGCGGCACGGGTGGCATTTCTATCGCAAGATCGCGTTTGCGCGTATGGCCCACATCGACGATCTCGCACGCGGGCGGGTTTGCATTCGGATCTTGCGCCGCGTCGCCCATGCCCACCAGAAAGCGCGCGACGGTTTCGATCGGCTTTTGCGTGGCCGACAGCCCGATGCGCAGCAGACGCGCGCCGCACAACGCATCGAGCCGCTCGAGGCTCAGCGCGAGATGGCAGCCGCGCTTGTTGCCCGCGAGCGCGTGAATCTCGTCGACGATCACGCTGCGCGTGCTCGCCAGCATGCGGCGGCCCGATTCGGAGCCGAGCAGCACGTAGAGCGATTCGGGCGTCGTGACGAGGATGTGCGGCGCGCGTTTGCGCAGCGCCGCACGCTCGGGCTGCGGCGTATCGCCGGTGCGTACCGCGGTACGGATGTCGACCGGGGGCAAGCCAAGCCGCGCGAGTTCCTCGCCGATACCTTCGAGCGGCCGTTCCAGATTGAGCCGGATGTCGTTGGAGAGCGCCTTGAGCGGCGAGACGTAAACGACAAGCGTCGTGTCGGGCAGTGCGCCACCGTTCGCGAGGCCATCGCGCACGAGTTCGTCGAGCGCGGCGAGAAAGGCGGTGAGCGTCTTGCCCGAGCCGGTCGGGGCGGCCACCAGCGTCGCGCGCCGGCTCGCAATTAACGGCCATGCGGCGCGTTGCGCGGCAGTGGGCGCGTCGAAGCTGCGCCGGAACCAGCCGGCCACAGCCGGATGAAAGCGCGCGAGCACGTCGCTTTGCTCGCCGTCTTGACTGGCGGCGGCTGCCGGGGCGTGCGGATCGGATACGGGCGAAGGCGTTGTCATGCGGGCGATGTGCGGCAAGAAAAGCGGCAGAGGCGGCGGCATTGCACGTCTCCCAGTCTCGCAGCTTTCGTGCGCGCCTGCCTGGCGCGGGGCGATGCGGCTGCTGGCGTTGCAGGGTGCAGGCAGGAATGTACGGCCGCCTTGCTGCGTTTCAAGCCGTGACGGCCATCCGGCAGGCGCGGCCCGAACGCAGTATCCTCGCCGCGTTGGACTTTCCCTCGAACCCACGACGGAGTCACACCATGCGTTACAACCCCTTGGGCCGCACCGGCCTGTTCGTTTCGGAACTCTGCCTCGGCACGATGACCTTCGGCGGCGGCACCGGCATCTGGAACCAGATCGGCGATCTCCAGCAGTCCGACGCCGAACGGCTCGTTGGCCGCGCGCTGGACGCGGGCGTCAATTTCATCGATACCGCCGACGTCTACTCGCAAGGCGTTTCCGAGCAGATCACCGGCCAGGCGCTCAAGAACCTCAAGATCCCGCGCGAGCAGGTGGTGATCGCGACCAAGGTGTTCGGCGAAATGGGCTCGTCGCCGAACGAGCGCGGCGCCACGCGCTATCACATCATGGACGGCGTGAAGGCGAGCCTGAAGCGACTGCAGCTCGACCACATCGACCTGTATCAGATTCACGCCTTCGACCCCGTCACCCCGATCGAGGAAACGGTGCGCGCGCTCGATACGCTCGTGCAGCAGGGGCACGTGCGCTACGCCGGCGTTTCGAACTGGGCCGCCTGGCAGATCGTGAAGGCGCTGGGCATTGCGCAGCGCGAAGGGCTCGCGCGCTTCGAGTCGCTGCAGGCTTACTACACGATCGCAGGGCGCGATCTCGAACGCGAGCTCGTGCCGATGCTGGAGAGCGAGGGGCTCGGACTGATGGTCTGGAGTCCGCTCGCGGGCGGGCTCCTGAGCGGCAAGTATGGGCGCGACCAGCAAGGCGAGGCGGGCAGCCGCCGCACGACCTTCGATTTTCCGCCGGTGAACCGCGAGCGCGCATGGGACTGCGTGGACGCGATGCGGCCTATCGCGCAGGCCAAAGGCGTGTCGGTCGCGCAGATCGCGCTTGCGTGGCTGCTGCATCAGAAGGCGGTGACATCGGTGATCATCGGCGCGAAACGCGTGGATCAGCTCGACGACAACATCGCGGCCACGAAAGTGAAGCTCAGTGTCGAGGAGCTAGGCGTGCTGGGCGAGGCGAGCGGACTGCCCGCCGAGTATCCGGGCTGGATGCTCGCGCGTCAGGGCGAGCAGCGGCGCGCGCAGCTGCGGCAATCGCGGCAGGAAGAGGAATGACGCGGGAATGACGCGGGAACGAAGCTGGAATGAAAAGCGCCGGCGGTGGAAGCCGCCGGCGCGGTCTGGCCTGAAACTGGGTCGATCCGGTTGCCCGGCCGATCGGTCAGCTCGCCGCCGAGACCTTCAGATGGTTCTTCACCGAGGTCACGCCCGAGACGCCTTCCACGACCTGCCGGGCGTTGTCGCGGTCCTCGGCGCTCGGCACGGTGCCGGTGAGCGAGACCACACCCTTACGCGTCTTCACGTGGATGTGTTCGGACTTCACGTTCTTCGCGCCGAGCAGTTCGGCCTTGACCTTGGTCGTGATGGTTGCGTCGTCGACGTGCTGGCCCATGGACTCCGAACTGGCCGCGGGCGCGGAGCTGTTCGTCGTGGTCTGCGCACCGGCGAGAAGTGCGAACGTCATGCAAGCGGCGCCAGCCGCGGTCTTGAGGATCAGGATGCGCTTCATGGCTACTCCCTTTCTGGTTGTGGTCGCAGCTTCCCTCCGCAAGGTGCGTGCCTCGCCGCGCCGGTGCTCGCTGCGCACGCCGTTGAAAGCCTGCTGGAAGCCGTCTGCGCAGCCCACTATGCGGGATTGCGGCCGATTCACGCGACCCGGTTTCCCCGACCGGCGCGCGCACAAATTTTTCCGCACCGTTGTAAAAATCTCCACGGTGGGGTCGGAAAAAGGCTCGCGTCGTAGGCGTTGCAAGTGCCGATCCCGTTTCAAAACAGTGCGTTGTAAAAACTGGCATGGCTGTTGCATGAGCGGTGTTACCACTCAATTCAACAAAACGGGATTGCCATGCCTTCCATCGCGTTACACGCGCGCCAGCATCTGGCGCTCACGCCGCGTCTTCAGCAGGCGGTGAGGCTGCTGCAACTGTCATCGCTCGAATTCCAGCAGGAGCTGCGCGAGGCGCTCGACACCAATCCGTTCCTCGAATATGTCCCGCCCGCCTCGGAGACCGGCGAGGCTGCCGAAGCGGCCGACGGCGCAGCGGGCATCGGCTCCGCGGCGGCGCCCGCGGCCGAAGTTCCCGCCATGGCGACCGAAGGCGCCGGCGAGTCCGGCCTCGATGCCGGCATGGCGCAGGAAGCGTCCCCCTACGCCGAGACCTCGTACGCCGAGGCCAGCTACAGCGACGAAGGCTCGGGCTACACCGCCGAGATGCCAACGCCCGGCGCGTTGCGCACGTCGAGCTATCGCGGCGGCGAGGATGGCGATTCCGAGGCCTCCGACTGGGTGCGCGTGCCGGTTACGCTGCGCGAGCAGTTGCACGAGGCGCTGCGCCTCTCGCCGCTCGACGACCTTGACCGGATCGCAACGCAGATCGTGATCGAGGCACTCGACGACGACGGCTACCTGCGTCAGGACCTCGCCGATCTCGCCGATGTGGAGGGCGCGGGCGACGCGCTCGACGAGGACCGTCTGCGCGTGGCGCTGCGGGTGGTGCAGACGCTCGATCGCCCCGGGATCGGTGCGCGCTCGCTCTCCGAATGCCTCGTGCTTCAGCTCGAGGCGATGCCGCATGACACCCCGCATCGCGAACTGGCCTTGCAGATCGTCTCGCAGCATCTCGAACGCCTCGCGCGCCGCGAGCACGGGGAGCTACAGCGCCAGCTCGGCTGCGACGCCGCCTCGCTGCAGGCCGCGAGTGCGCTCGTGCGCCGCCTCGATCCGAAACCGGGCAACCACTATGGCCGCGCGGACGGCGGCTACGTCATTCCTGACGTGATCGTGCGCCAGGTGCGCGGCAAGTGGGTGGTGAGCGTGAACCCGGCCATCGAGCCGCGCGCGCGCATCCACAAGCTCTATGCGGAAATGTTCGCGCGCTCGGATCAGACGAGCCGCTCGCCGCTCGCTCAGCAGCTGCAGGAAGCGCGCTGGCTGATCCGCAACGCGCACAAGCGCTGCGAGACGATCCTGCGCGTGGGCGAGTGCATCGTCGCGCGTCAGAAGGCGTTCTTCCAGTACGGCGAAATCGCGCTGCGGCCTATGCTGCTGCGCGACGTCGCCGACGAATTAGGTCTGCACGAGTCGACCGTCTCGCGCGCCACGGGCAACAAGTACATGGCCACGCCGCGCGGCATCTTCGAGTTCAAGCGCTTCTTCCCGCGCGAGCTGGAGACGCGCACGGGTGGCACGTGCTCGGCGGCTGCGGTGCGCGCGCTCATCAAGGAAATGATCGACGCCGAAGATCCGCGCGACCCGCTTTCCGACGTCATCCTCACGCAGGAACTCGAAAAGCAGGGCGTGCAGGTGGCGCGCCGCACGGTCACGAAGTATCGGCAGATGATGAAGCTGCCAGCGGCTGAGATGCGCCGGCAGATTTGAGGCATGCGGTTTCTTCCGCGTGCCGGAAGACGGGGGGAGGTCAGCGGCGCGTGACCGGCGTAACGACACGTGTGGTAGCGCGTGGACCGCACGTGACGTTACGCGCGCCGCGATCGGCTATTTGTGGCGCACCCAGCGCAGGGCGAAGCGCCGCGCGCGTCAGCCGGAAGTGCCTGGCGCAATGCCGAGCCATCGCGCCACACGTCCTAGCGTGAGGCCGTTGCAGAGCAGATTCAGCAGGACGAAGGCAGCGGCCATCGCGGCCGCGAACGCGCGCGTGTCGGGCGAAAGCGCGTCGTTGCGCGCGACGCAAATCGCGAGCGTGAGCGTGACGGGCCCGCGCACGCCGCCCCATGCGATCAGCCATTGATGCGCGCGCGGCAACGGCTTGCAGATGCCAAAGCGGCTCAGCAGCGGCACGAAGATCGTGAGGATGCCGAATCGGCTCAGGGTGGCGGCCACCAGCGCCAGCCCGAGCGGGAGGGCGTCGCGCAGATGCAGCGTGTGCACCAGACCGGGCACGTGCGCTGACGCGAGCAGAAAGACAGCGGCGGAGGCGATGCCAGCCTGGTACGCCCAAAGCTGGCGAAACAGCCCCTGGCTCGCGGCGCGCGGGCGTGTCCGCATGAGCTGGCTGGCCGTGAGACCCGCACACACCACTGCGGCCACGCCGGAAACGTGAAGCCCGTGTTCCGCGGTCGGATAGAGCAGCGTGGGCAGCGCGAGCGACAGCGCGTACTCGGAAAAAGGCAGGCGGCGCAGCGCGCTCGACGTCGCCACGAAAAGCGCTCCCGCGAGCGCCCCAAACGTGCAGCCGCCGACGAGCGAAACGAGGAACGATGCGAGTGGATAGCCGTGGTTGTGCGCAGCGGTCGGCGCCAGAACCAGTGCACTCGTGAGGAGCGTGGAGATGGTGATAGCGGCGGCATCGTTGAGCAGGCTTTCGCCCTCGATCAGCCGGATCAGGCGTTCGGGCGCGCCGCTATTGCGAAAGAGCGCGATCACGGTGGAAGGATCCGTCGTGCTGACGATTGCGCCGAGCAGCAGGCAGACGATCAGGCTCTCGCCGCTGCTGATCCACGTGGCGAGGCCAACGCCTGCCGCAGCGGCCACCACCGCGCCGATCGCGAGCAGAAGGATGGGCGCGAGATCGGCGAAAAGACCGCGCGTATCGACCTGCAACGCCGCTTCGAAGAGGATGGGCGGCAGAAATATCCAGAGATACGCCTCGGGCGGAAGCGATGTCGTGAGCAAGGGTACGACAGTCGAAGCGGTGAAGTCTGGGGCGAACTGTTGCAAGGCGAGGTAGCCCGCGCCGAGCAGCACGCCGGCGCTGGTCAGGCCGAACGAATCGGAGAGACGAAAACGCTGTGCAGCGGCGTGGCAGAGCGCAATGATGAGTAGCAGGATACCGGCGCGGATGGTGAATTCGATTGCAGTTTGCAAAGGCAGGACACTCCGTGGTGCGGTTGGGCGCCGGGAGCGGCAGTGCCCGCAACGCATCGATTCAGTATCTCGCTGCGTTGCAACTTTGCATGTTGACCCATATCAACTCGCTGCTGACCAGGTCATGACGGCGGCATTACGGTCTTTTACGTGTCAGATGAGATTCGCCGTGCGCGGCTAGCTCGCACCGACGCGCTCGATCAGCGCCACCGCTGCCGCCGGGTTGCGCTCCTTGAAGCCGCTGATGACGTATAGATACACGTCGCGGCCGGCCTTCGCGGCGAGCGGCTTCGCGTAGGTGGCGAGGTCGTCGGGTGTTTCGCCGCGCGACCAGGCGAGCGCGCGCTTCGCCCAGAGGTCGAGATCGGCGGGAGCATAGCCCTGCGGGTGATTCTGCGCGGTTCCCATGATGCGGGCATAGACGAACGGCGCGCTCGTATCGCCGATCAGCGGATAGTCCGAATCGCCGCTGATGACGATCGCCGCCTTGTGCTTGCGCGCGAGTGCGACGAATTCCGGCGTGCAAAAACTCTCGTCGCGCACTTCGAGCGCGTGGCGCAGCGGGCGGCCTTCGGCCTCGTCCGGCAGCAGTTCGAGAAATCGTGCGTAGTCCTCGGGATCGAAGCGCTTGCCCGGCGTGATCTGCCAGTTGATCGGCCCGAGTTTGTCGCGCAGGTTCAGCACGCCGCCGCTCAGGAAGCGCTCGATCGTGGCCCCGGCTTCGGCCAGCACACGGCGATTCATCGCGAAGCGCGGGGCTTTCAGCGAGAACACGAAGTCTTCCGGGGTTTCATCGTGCCAGCGCGTGAAGCTTTCGGGGCGCTGCGCGCCGTAATACGTGCTGTTGATTTCCAGCGTCGAGAGATGACGGCTCGCATATTCCAGCTCGCGGCGCTGCGCAAGGCCGTCGGGATAGAACGTGCCACGCCACTGGGCATAGATCCAGCCGCCCACGCCGACGCGAATCCGGCCGTGCCGGGCTTTTGAAGTGGATGAAGGCGCCATTGGAAATCCGTCAGCGAAGCCGGGATGGCGCAGTGTAGCGCAGCACTGGCCGCGGCCGCTGGTCAGCGTGCCGATCTGAACCGCCGAGTTCATCCCGATTTTTAGGCATAGTCCGATATTTTCCTGTCCGCTGTGAGGCTACTTTAGTCCAGTTGTGTCAGATAACTTCACAGGGGCCATCAGATGTCTTCCCGTATATCTCCGGAACTTACCGATGTGCAGTGGCGCAGCATCGCGCCCATGTTTCACGAAATCCGTGTTGAAGGTCGCCGCCGCGGGCGCCCGGCGCACAATCCTCGTCGCGTTTTCGCGGGCATCCTTTGGGTACTGGCGACCGGCTCGGTCTGGTCGAAGCTGCCCGAGCAGTATCCCGATTTCCGCACCTGCCATCGCCGCTTCAAGCTGTGGTTCGACGCCGGTCTCGTGCATCACGCCATGGAGCGTCTGCACGGCGAGGAAGGCCTCGCCCTGTGCGCGGCCATGGCCGCACGCATGCAGCCGTGGCGCTCGCCGGCCGGCCGCAAGCCGCGCTTTCCGGTGGCGTCCTCGCTGCGCTGGCCGCTCTCGCGGCCTTTCGTGGAGCGATGAGCGGGCAGCGCGCAGGTATTCTGCGGCGGATCGTCGGTCCGCCGCAGCATCAAATTCCCCCATCCTCCGCTCGCATGCGTGCGAACAGCGGCGCCCACCAGGGCTCGCGCGAGAATGCCGCGATTTCCACGTCGGTATTGAGATCAACGGTGCGCTGCCGTTCGCGCGCATCGAGTGGGTCCGCTTGCGCCAATTGTGCGGCGAGCACCTCGGCGCCGGCGTCGGAAGCGTCGCGCGGCCCATGCGCGCGAGCGTTCACACGCTCGGCGAGCCGCGCTTGCGGCGCGTGGAAGTTCAGGATCAGCATTGGCCGGTTCAGCTCACGCGCGAGCGCTGCAAAACGTGCGCGATGCGTTGCCTTGAGAAACGTCGCATCGACTAGCGCCGTGTAGCCCGCGTTGAGCACGTCGCGTACATGGGCGACGAGGCGTTCGTAAAGCGCATCGAGCGCGGCATGTGTGTAGGCGCTTGCCGGCAGCGCCTCGAGCGAGGGCGGGGCGAAGGGTTCGAGCCGCTTGCGTTCGAGATCGCTCGACACGCGGATCGCCCCGCTCAATTCGGCGAGCGCGCGGCTCGCGACCGACTTTCCCGACCCCGAAAAGCCGTGGCAGAGCAGAAGCCAGGGTGCGGGCTCGCGCATGGCGCGCGCTTCGCTGGCCGCGAGCGCGAGGTAGCGCGAGGCGACGCCTGCGCGCGCTTGCGCATCGGACCGCGCGGGCGATCCCGCCTTGAGCATCGCTACCAATGCCCGTACCAGCGCGCGATAAACGATATGGAGCCGCAACGCCGCGAGCCCCGCGAAATCGCCTGTCGCTTCGAGGTAGCGATTGAGCAGACGGTGGGCATAGGCGGAGCGGCCATGCGCGCGCAGATCCATCAGCAGGAACGCAAGATCGCAGGTCACGTCGATCCAGCGCAGTTCGTCGCTGAACTCGATGCAATCGAACATCAGCGCGTGCCGCCCGTACCGCACGATGTTGTCGAGATGCAGATCGCCGTGGCAGGCGCGCACGAATCCATTCGTGCGGCGGCCGTCCAGGTGCTGCGCGAGACGTGCGAGTTCGCTTTCGCACGTCTCGCGCAACCCGGCGCGTGTCACTGCATGCGCGGTGCGCGGATCCGCTTCGAGGGGCGCGAGCGCCGCGAGCACCTGTTCGCGCAGCAGTGCTGCCGAGCCGAGGCGCGCTGCGGGCGCCATCGGCCCGCGTCCGGCCCGGTGCGCATGCCGATGGCTCGCGGCGAGGCTGGTTGCGGCTGCATCGATATCGTCCGTGCCCAGTTCACCGTGCGCGAGCAGGTTCGAAAACAGCAGGCGCTGATCGAAGCGGCGCATACGTACCGCATAGTCGATGATCTTTACGTTGCCGCGCCCGCCGCGTCTGGACCTGAGCCTGCAACGCCGACCGTCAAAAAATAGCTCGCCTGTGTCGCGATAAATCGGTCCGGCGAAGGGCGCATTCAGACGAATCTCAGCTTCGCAGCAGCGGAGCCGGGCATCGAGCCGCACAAAATTGACGAAGCCGAAATCGACGGGCTTCATGATCTTGTACGCGTACCGCCCGGCGAGATACACCACGGAAATATGCGTTTCGATGCGCACGATGCGCCCGGCCGGGTGCGCATACGTGGAGGCGCGCGAGAGCGCGGCGTCCACGAGGCGGCTGTGGCGCCGCGCTACGCGCTGGCGATTGGGGACATGGCGTGAGATAGGCGTGTCGGACATCGGCGTGGCTGTCGTGGGAAAAGAGGGCAACGGGGCGACAAGCGTCAGAACCAGCATAGTGCGAGCCAGCTCGGGAAGGCCGTTGCGCGGCATGTCAATGCCTTGGTCGAAACGGTCTGCATGGGCATCGGCGTCTTGTACCTTTTGTGCAATCGGGGGAGGCTGCGCGATACTGTCTAGTTCAACCCAACGGAATTCCGGATACATGGCGCATTTCGACGTATTCAACGGCGACGCAGACGGCATCTGCGCGCTGCATCAACTGCGGCTCGCAAGGCCGCGCGAGGCGACGCTCATCACCGGCGCGAAGCGCGACATCGCACTCGTCGAGCGCGTGCCCGCCAAGCCGGGCGACTCGCTAACGGTTCTCGACATTTCGTTCGATGTGAATCGCAAGGCGCTCACCGCGCTACTTGCGAAAGACGTCGTGATCGAATATTTCGATCATCACCACGCGGGCGACCTGCCTGTGAACAGGAATCTCGTCGCGCATATCGACACGACGGCGCAGGTCTGCACGAGCGTGCTCGTGGACCGCCATCTCGCCGGCCGCTACCGGCCGTGGGCGATCGCGGCGGCCTGGGGCGACAACCTGCCCGACACGGCGCAGGCGCTTGCCCAGCAGGCCGGGCTCGATGCCGGGCAGGCCGTGCAGCTGCGCGAGCTTGGCGAGTCGATCAACTACAACGCTTACGGCGACTGCGTCGAAGATCTCATGATCGCGCCGCTCGATCTGTACGCGGCGCTGAAGCCTTATGCCGATCCGTTCGATTTCATCGCCTCGGAGCCCATCGTCGGACAGCTCGCCCGTTGCCGTCACGGCGATCTCGAACTGGCCCAGGCCATCGCGCCGCTCGTCGCGCTCCAGTACGGCAGCGTTTGCGTGTTGCCCGACGAGCCGTGGGCGCGCCGCGTGCGCGGCCTGTTCGCCAACGTGCTCGCGAACGAGGAGCCCTCGCGCGCGCACGCGGTGCTGAGCGTGAACGCGGACGGCAACTATGCGGTGAGCGTGCGCGCGCCGCTCACGGAACCGCGCGGCGCGGATGAACTCTGCCGCGCGTTCCCCGGCGGAAACGGCCGGGTCGGCGCGGCGGGCATCGATTGTCTCGAATCGAACCGGCTCGACGCCTTTGTCACCGCGTTCGCGCGCGTGTTCGGGCGCACGAAGCCGGCTTCGGCCTGAGCAGCGCAAGGCGCAACTAAGCCGTGTCACCTGAGCCCTGCGCGGCGCGCGCCGCCGGCCAGCGCCAGTCGCGGATTTCGGGCATGTCGTCGCCGTACTCGTCCACGTAGCGGCGGTGCGCGGCCAGCTTGTCATGCAGGGTCTGGCGCAGATGCGCCGCGCGTTGCGCGAGGCCGTCCACGCGGTCGATCACGGCTTCGCACAGGTGGTAGCGGTCGAGCCGGTTGAGCACCGTCATGTCGAACGGCGTGGTCGTCGTGCCTTCCTCGATGAAGCCGTGCACGTGAATGTTAGCGTGATTGGCGCGCCGGTACGTGAGCTTGTGGATCAGCGTCGGATAGCTATGGTGCGCGAAGATCACGGGCTTGTCGGTCGTGAACAGCGCGTTGAAATCGGCGTCGGGCAGACCGTGCGGGTGACGGTCGGCGGGTTGGAGCGTCATCAGGTCCACCACGTTCACCACGCGGATCTTCAGGTCGGGCAGGCAGGTGCGCAGCAGATCCACGGCGGCTAGCGTCTCCATGGTCGGCACGTCGCCGGCGCAGGCCATCACGACGTCGGGCTCGCCGTCGTCGTCGTTGCTCGCCCATTGCCAGATGCCAATGCCGTCCGCGCAGTGGCGAATGGCTGCGTCCATGTCGAGCCATTGCGCCTGCGGCTGCTTGCCCGCCACGATGATATTGATACGGTTCCAGGTGCGCAGCACATGGTCCGTCACGGCGAGCAGCGTATTGGCGTCGGGCGGCAGATACACGCGCACCGTGTCCGCCTTCTTGTTCACCGCATAATCGATGAAGCCCGGGTCCTGATGGCTGAATCCGTTATGGTCCTGGCGCCACACGTGCGAGGTGAGCAGATAGTTGAGCGAGGGCAGTGGCCGCCGCCACGGAATCTCGCGGATCACCTGCAGCCACTTCGCATGCTGGTTGAACATCGAATCGATGATGTGGATGAACGCCTCGTAGCACGACATGAAACCGTGGCGGCCCGTGAGCAGATAGCCTTCCAGCCAGCCCTGGCAGGTGTGCTCGGAGAGGATTTCCATCACGCGGCCGTTGGTGGCGAGCTGGACGTCGTCGGGCGTGACCTCCGCGAGCCAGGTGCGCGACGTCACGTCAAATACGTCGCCCCAGCGGTTCGACGCAGTTTCGTCGGGCCCGAAGATGCGGAAGTTGCGCGTGGCGTCGTTCACGCGCATCACTTCGCGCAGGAACGCGCCCATCACGCGCGTGGCTTCGGCGTCCACCTGGCCCGGTGCGGGCACAGCCACGGCGTGGTGCTCGAAGGGTGGCACGCGCAGTTCGCGCACGCGGCCGCCGCCGTTCGAACGCGGGTTCGCGCTCATGCGCTTTTCGCCTTGCGGCGCGAGCGCGGCGATGTCGGGCACGAGGCGGCCTTGCGCGTCGAACAGTTCCTCGGGCTTGTAGCTGCGCATCCAGCCTTCCAGCAGCGCGAGGTGCCCCGGCTTCGAAATGTTGGCGAGCGGTACCTGGTGCGAGCGCCACGAGCCTTCGGTTTTCTGGCCATCCACGGTCTTCGGGCCCGTCCAGCCTTTGGGCGTGCGCATGACGATCATCGGCCAGCGCGGGCGCACATAGCCGGACGGCAGGTTGCCGTGTTCGTCCGCGAGTTCGCGCGCAGTCTTCTGGATGCGGGCGATTTCGTCGAATGCCGTGTCGAGCGCGGCGGCCATCAAGCGATGCGCCACGTCCGGTTCCTCGGCCTCCACGAAGATCGGCTCGTGGCCATAACCCTTCATCAGCGAGGCGAGTTCGTCGTCGCCTATGCGCGCGAGCACGGTCGGTCCCGCGATCTTGTAGCCGTTCAGATGGAGGATGGGCAGCACCGCGCCGTCGGTGGCGGGATTGAGAAACTTGTTCGAGTGCCAGGCGGTGGCGAGCGGGCCCGTTTCGGCTTCGCCGTCGCCCACCACGCAGGCGACGACCAGATCCGGGTTGTCGAACACCGCGCCGTAGGCGTGCGAGAGCGCGTAGCCGAGTTCGCCGCCTTCGTGGATCGATCCCGGCGTTTGCGGCGCGACATGGCTCGGAATGCCGCCCGGAAAACTGAACTGCTTGAAGAGCACGGCCATGCCTTCGACATCCAGCGGCACGTTCGGCCAGGTCTCGCTGTAGGTGCCTTCGAGCCAGGTGTTCGCGACGACGGCGGGGCCGCCGTGGCCCGGCCCCGCGAGAAACAGCACGTCGAGATCGCGCGCGTTGATGATGCGATTCAGGTGCGTGTAGAGGAAGTTCAGGCCCGGCGTCGTGCCCCAGTGGCCGAGCAGGCGCGGCTTCACGTGCGCGAGTTGCAGCGGCTCGCGCAAGAGCGGATTGGCGAGCAGATAGATCTGGCCAACCGAGAGGTAGTTGGCCGCGCGCCACCAGGCGTCCATGCGGCGCAGCAGGTCGTCGGAGAGCGGCGGGTAGGCAGGGGTGTCGGTGGCGTTCATGCGGGGCTCCGGTTGCGCGGCGGCGGAAGGCGGACCGAGGCGGACTGCGTGCGCGGCGCGGCGGCGTGCGTGGCGCGAGCCGGTGGCCCGCACGGCGGACGGACTCCGCGCGCCAGGCCGGGCTGCGGCCCTCGTGGTCCTGTGGGATTCGTCTTATGGTGCCACGATCGCGCGGCGCGCCACGCGTGGATGTCCTGTGGCGGCGAGTCGCATCGGGGTAGCTGCGCCGCAGCGCGCAATGCACGACAGCGCGCGGTCCGATTGCATAACATGGTTTTATGGTGATCGATGCGGCGCGTCTGCCGCGTTCTGGCGAGGAGGATAGCGATGCGGGCAATGCTGTTCGACGGCGAGAATCCGCGGCTGCGCGAAGCCGATCTACCCGACCCGGCACCGGGCGCGGGCGAACTGCTGATCGACGTGCGTGCGTGCGGCGTATGCCGCACCGACCTGCACGTCGTGGACGGCGATCTCGCTCACCCGAAAAGACCGCTCATTCCCGGTCACGAGATCGTCGGCACGGTCGCGGCGCTCGGGGCCGGCGTGACGGGTTTCGCGCCCGGCGACCGCGTGGGCGTGCCGTGGCTCGGCCGCACCTGCGGCCATTGCCGTTTCTGCGCCGACGGGCGCGAGAACCTCTGCGACGCACCCGGCTTCACCGGCTACACGATCGACGGCGGCTACGCCACGCGCACCGTCGCCGACGCCCGCTATAGCTTTCATCTGCCGCGCCAGTACAGCGACCTCGAGGCCGCGCCGCTCCTCTGCGCGGGACTCATCGGCTATCGCTCGCTCGCGATGGCGGGCGATGCACGGCGCATCGGCATCTACGGCTTCGGCGCCGCGGCGCATATCGTCGCGCAGGTCGCGCGCCACCAGGGGCGCACCGTCTACGCGTTCACGCGTCCGGGCGATGTCGCGGCGCAGCAGTTCGCGCGGCGCCTCGGAGCGACGTGGGCCGGCGGCAGCGACGAGCGCGCGCCCGAGGAACTCGACGCGGCACTGCTGTTCGCGCCGGTCGGCGCGCTCGTGCCCGCTGCGCTGCGGGCGCTGACGAAGGGCGGCACGGTCGTGTGCGGCGGCATCCACATGAGCGACATTCCCTCGTTTCCTTACGCATGGCTGTGGGAAGAGCGGCGCATCGTTTCGGTGGCGAATCTCACGCGCGAGGACGGGGCGACGTTCATGGCGATCGCTGCGCGGCACAAGCTCGAAATCGAAACCACGCCGTACCCGCTCGCGCGCGCGAACGAGGCGCTGGCCGATTTGCGCGAGGGACGGCTCACGGGCGCGGCGGTGTTGACGATGCGCTGAGCCGGTCAGGTGGATCACGATGGTGACGCAGTAGAGACAACGGGTCGCACTGGCCGGGGCGCGCATCCGTACCTGAATGCGCTACAACGATCTTTATCTGGATAGCGCGCCGGGAGCCGGTGCGCAACATGGGCGACGCCCGGGAGGTCCATGATGTACAAGCAGATTCTGGTAGCGGTCGATGGCAGCCGCAGCGGCCGGCGCGCGCTCGAGGAGGCCGTGAAGGTCGCGAAAGCGACTGGCGGCGCCGTTCAGGCGCTGTATGTCGTGCGGCATCCGGCGCGGCTCGTGGACGTCAGTACGGGCTTCGCCGAGGAACAGGCGCGCCACTCGGCGGAAAACGACGCGGCAACGGCGGCGCTCGAAGAGGCGAAACTGGTGTTCGCGCAGGCTCAGGTGCCGGGCTCCACGCGCGCGGCCGACGCAAGCGGCGAGGAGATCGCCGCAGTGATCTCGCGCATCGCCGCCGAGGACGGCGCGGACCTCGTCGTGATGGGTACGCGTGGCTTGTCGGGCATGAAGCGCCTGTTGCTCGGCAGCGTGGCCGAGTCGTTCCTGCGCATGGCGGACCGGCCGGTGATGCTGGTGCGCGACGAAGAGCTGCCGGCCAACTGACCGGTGTGCCCGGTTCCACCGGCCGGTTCGGGTCGAGGGCGCGATCGGCCGGGCAGCGTTCCCGCCCTTACAGTCCGTCGCGAAATACCCGCGATGACAAGCCTGGTGTTGACTCGCTGCGCATCAGGTATCTCGAAATGTGACGTCGATCAAGCGACAAATCGCCCATTCGTCGCGCGGGACGCCGTCTTCCTGCCTATGATGTTGGCTTGAGTCGGCCGTCTTGCGAACATACGGCACTCCGAAGCATCCCGTTCCCCATCGTCGCGCGTGAAGCGCTTTCATTTCGCTCGCCGCAGCCCGCGTCCCGTCGCGGTCCACCGCGGTCTCTTTGGCAGCAAACGCATCCGGCCGCGCCGGGCGAAAGCTACATAAGGAGGAGATTGACCATGGCAACCGCTTCCCATCCCTCATTCGACGCCGCCTCGCCCGGCAACGCGATGGGCGCCTCATTCGACACGTACCGTGCCAACACGTCGGCCGCGTTGCGCCTGCTCGTCGGGCAGCAGCAATGGCGCGAGCAGTTGCTGAAGCTGGAGCAGCGCCGCATCGCGCGCGACCGCGAGGCGGTCGAGGGCCTGCTCGAATCGCTGCGCATCGCGCGCGACTGGACCGATTTCGCGGTCGCCACGCAATCGGTCTGGCGCGACTATCTCGGCGCGAGCACCACGCTCTGGCAAGAGGGCGTCGCGGCGGCGATGCAGAGCGCGAGCACGTGGTCCGACAGTGCGCGCGACTTCACGCAGCAGTGGCAGGAGGCCTGTGCGGGCGCGCAAGCCAGCGCAGCCAAGGTGCCGGGTGCGCTGCCGATGCGCGAGTGGATGAACGCCTTCGAGCGCGCAATGAGCAGCGCCGCCAATGGTGCAGTGCATCCGGGCAAGGCGGCGGGCGCAGGCCGTGCGCAGGGCGCCAGCGCGGGCGGAGGCCAGCATGGCCACTAAGCGCGTTGCTTTCGTCACGGGCGGCATGGGCGGACTCGGCGAGGCGATCAGCCGGCGCCTGCACGATGCGGGCATGACCGTCGCCGTCTCTTGCTCGGCGGCGAACACGCGCGCCGATGCCTGGGTTGCCGCCGAACGCGCGGCGGGCCGTGAATTCGGCTGCCACCAGATGAACGTCGCCGACTACGAGGCCTGCGAGCGCGCGGCGCAGCAAGCGCTCGACGATCTCGGCCAGGTGGACGTGCTCATCAACAATGCGGGCATTACGTGCGACCGCAGCTTCGTGAAGATGTCGAAATCCGATTGGGACTCCGTGCTGCGCACCGATCTCGACGCGCTCTTCAACGTGACGAAGCCGTTCCTGCCCGGCATGATCGAGCGCGGCTTCGGGCGCATCATCAATATCGGCTCGGTCAACGGCTCGCGCGGCGCTTTCGGGCAGACCAACTATTCGGCGGCGAAAGCGGGCATGCATGGCTTCACGAAGGCGCTCGCACTGGAAGTGGCGAAGAAAGGCGTGACGGTGAACACCGTGTCGCCGGGCTACCTCGCCACGCAAATGGTGGAAGCCGTACCGAAAGATGTGCTGGATGCGCGCATCCTCCCGCAGATTCCAGTAGGCCGTCTCGGGCAACCGAACGAGGTCGCGGCACTCGTGGCGTTCCTCTGTTCGGACGATGCGGCGTTCATCACCGGCGCCGATATCGCGATCAACGGCGGGATGCACATGCAATGACGCGCCGCGCGGCGACACAAAAATTTCGCGCGCGGCAAAAAACGGGTCTTGCAAACGCGCGAGGCGCCTTCATGTTGGAACGGTAAGCGGCAGCGACCGCGCCGCGCGAGCGGCGCGCTTCGTTGCAGGCGATTCCCGGACGTCGGCCGCAGAGGTGTCATGCGCCTGTGCGAGTTGATGGGGGAACTTAGGAATCCGACGCAACGCCGTCGTTGTGTGGACACGAAAAACGTTCTGCCCATGGAGGCATCAATGAGCACTATCTCGCGTTACGATCCGTTTTCGATGGAAGGTGTGCCCGATCTGTTTCACGGGCTGTTCCGGCCGTTGCGTGCTACGAGCGGCGCGGAAGGGCAAGCGGCCAGTATCCGGATCGACGTGACGGAAGACGAGGCCGGTTTCACGGTGAAGGCTGAAATGCCCGGCGTCGACCGGAAAGACATCGACGTGAAGATCGATGGCAATCTCGTTTCGATTGCCGCGAAAGTCGAGCGCGGCAGCGAACTGAAGGAAGGTGAGCGCGTGGTGCGTCGCGAGCGCTATGCGGGCAGCGTGAGCCGCGCGTTCACGCTCGCCGCGGAAATCGACGATGCAAAGGCGGGCGCGCAATACAAGGATGGCGTGCTGACGCTGACGCTACCGAAGCGGGCCGCAAGCGCCAGTAAGCGCCTCGAAATCAACTAAGGGCGAGAGGCTGTAAGCGGGCGGCGCGCAGACTGCATATCGTGCAGCTGCGCGCCGCTTTCTTGCTTCGGACACCGGCGCGTAACACAGCGAAACATGGCTGTAGCGAAACTGTACGATTGACTCGCTATGCTGGGGTGACTCAAGCCCACGGCCCTTCGGCCGATTGCTTTTTCGGGCATGTGGCTGGAATCGGCGTTTGCGCCTCGACTCCGGCCAACAACTGGAGAGACCTGATGCTCAGTCACCACGAACTAGCGACCCTGCTGCTGATCCGTGATGCGGACGCGCCGATTCAAATGATCGATTCCGATTTCCTTGCGCTGCAGCGCTATCGTCTCGTCGAAATGGACGAGGCGGGCGGCGACCCCACGCTGCGCCTCACCACCCGCGGTCGCGAACTGCTGCGGCGACTCACCCACGACGAGGGCGGCGAGCCCACTATTTGAGCGGCCGCCGCGAGCCGCTCTTGCGTAGCAAGGCGTGTCAAGAGCGTTTCATCGAGCGCTACGCCCGTTACAACCGTGTAATACGTCGCAGAACGCTCTGGGATACAGTGCTGGCTTTTGATTCCCACCACGCTGTTTTCATACGCAAGAGCCGAGTCATGAACGCCGTTACCAAGCCCGCTGTCCGCCTGTTTGCCCTGATTTCCTGCGCCGCGCTTTTCGCGCCGCTCGCTGCTGTCGCCCAACCGTATCACCACGAGGTGTGTCACGTCGAGCACGTCCACCATCACGCTGAGCGCGTCTGTCATCACGTGCGCTGATATTGCACCGCTTGCAAAGCTGAATGCAGGAAGACGCCGCACTTTTTGTGCGGCGTTTCTTTTTTATTCATGTAATTAGGATGGCAAAATAAATATCAGAAATTTGTGCTACGTCATGTCGTAATTAATTGAAAGAGTGGGTTTGCACAAAAAATGTCGCGTCACGGTATGCTCCGCGTTCCGTTGCATACGTTTTCCTTGCAGCGAGTCACGTTATCCCAACCGCAAGGCCAAACGCACGCAATGAAAAACATCACGTCGCTAGCCGCAGCCGGTGTTGTCGGCAGCGCGCTCGCCTTGGCTTCGGGGTCAGTTTGCGCGCAGGAATTCACGCTCTACACAGGGCCGCTCAAAAGCGGCGCCGATCATACCTATTCGTGGCAAATGGATTACACGGAGGGTTTCGGCCAGTATTTTGCCGGCAGCATTGCCTGGCTCAACGAAGGCCATATTCCGGATCATCACCGCGACGGCCAGGCCATCCAGGCGTGGGCGCGTTTGCCGCTCGCGCAGCGCCGCTTCGTATTCGCACTGGGTGTCGGGCCGTATCGCTATTTCGATACCGAGGCCGCGTCACAGGGTCAGGGCTGGTCCGATACGCACGGCTGGGGCGTGCTCTACAGTGCGCGCGCCACGTGGTACTCCACGCATCGCTGGACAGCGAACCTGCAGCTCAACCGCGTGCAAGTGTCGCGCGGGCCATCGACGACATCGCTCATGCTGGGCGTGGGCTATCAGCTCGACGCGCCCGGCACACCAGGGCCGCGCGATTTCGCGCTGCCGCGCACGCAGAAAGTGACGAACAACGAGATCACGCTGATGGCGGGCGAGACGATCCTCAACAGCCTCGAATCGCAGACATCGGCGGCCGAGGCAATCGAGTACCGGCGCGGCATCAATTCCTTTCTCGACGCCACGGTGGGATATCTGCACGAGGGCAATGGCATCTCGGCGCGGCGCGACGGCGCGACGGCGCAAATCTGGCTCACGCGCGCGTTCTTCGACGAGCGTCTCACGCTCGGGTTCGGCGCTGGCCTCTACGCGGCGATCCATCACGGCGAGCATCCCGACGAGCGTGATACCGGCGACGGGATTCTCTCGGGGCTCATCTCCGTTTCGGCTTCCTATCGCTTGACGCAGCACTGGGCGGCGCGCGTCACCTGGAACCGCGTGGTCACGCGCTATAGCCGCGATACGGACGTGATCCTGGGCGGTATCGGCTACCGGTTCTGAGCGATGGTGAAGTAGCCAGCGCGGGCACGCCTTGCGTCGGCATGGACTTTTGCCCGCTAGTCGCGACGTTAGCTACCCTGAGGCGGACGGCCACCGCCGCCGCCAGGCCCGCCACCGCCGCTAGGTCCGCCACCGCCTCCCGGTCCGCCACCACCACCGCCGCCGCCGCCAGGCCCGCCACCACCGCCACCTCCCTGCGGTCGATTATTCCCGCCGCCGGACGGCCGCCCACCGCCTTGCCCCTGAGGCCGGCCGCCGCCCTGGCCGGGCGGACGGGCATTCCCTTGACCAGGCGGACGGGCATTTCCTTGTCCCGGCGGCCGCGCGTGCCCTTGTCCGGGCGGCCGCGCGTTGTTATTGCCGGGGCCCGCGCCGGGTGGCCGGTTTCCCTGTCCCGCGTTGTTGTTGGGCGGCCGATTCCCGCCGCCCTGGTTGGGCGGCCGTGTGCCGCCCGGCGGACGACCGACGGGCGGACGCGGCCGCACGGGCGGCGGCGGCAGAGGTCGTGGCCCTGGATGGCGCGCCCAGCGCGATTGATTGGAGTACCACGGCCGGTCGCGGTAGTGCATGCCCCAGTACGCGCCGAGCGAGAACGTCACGATAGGCAGACCGATGCGCGGGCCATAGTTCATCACCGGCACGCGTTGTCCTTGCCACGGATAGCTGATGAAGGTGCCGTAGACCCAGCCTCGCAGGCCCGGAAAACCGATGTCGCACCAGCTAAAGCCCGCGACGCAGCCCCATACCGTCACTGCCACGCCACCCGGAATCTGCGCGACGATAGGAAAGTCGGCTGCGGGTCCTGCGTAGATGTTGACGGTCTGATTCGTGAATGCCTGCGACTGGGCGTGCGCGGGCGGAGTAGCCACGAATATGCCGGCTAGCGTGGCGAGCACGACACCGAGAAACTGCTTGCGCATTGCTGCCTCCCGCTGGGTGGAATCACCCGGACATTTATTGAGATAGCAACCATAACGGTAGCAGATAAGGCTTTTAGGGCGCGCCGAGGCATGTAACGGCTTATTTCGTGCGGGTGCGCGCGCACCGGTCAGGCGCAGCGTTCAGAGCGTTCAGCACGCATTCGGCCAATTGTCGGCGTGGCGCACGCAGTATGCCGCGCTGTGCAAAAATCGCGGCCTCGGTTCGCAAAGAAGAAAACAGGCGGCCGATTCCGTATCAGCAGACGAGGAGCAGACCACCGTGATTCAGCGTATTTCCCACTTCTTTACCGGCGTAGTGCATCGGATCCTGCCGGACCCGCTCATCTTCGCCATTCTCCTCACCGTCGTGACCTTCGTGCTGGCGTTCGCGCTCACGCCGCAGCCGCCTGAAGCGCTCGTCTTGATGTGGGGTTCGGGCTTCTGGAACCTGCTCGCGTTCGCGATGCAGATGGTCCTGATTCTCGTCACCGGCCACGCGCTTGCCAGCTCCGGCCCGGTCAAGCGCATGCTGGTCGCGCTGGCGAGTTGCGCGCGCACGCCGGGCCAGGGCGTGATGCTGGTTGCATTCGTGGGCGCGATTGCCTGCGCGATCAACTGGGGCTTCGGGCTCGTGCTCGGCGCGATGTTCTCGCGCGAAGTGGCCCGGCGAGTGCGCGGCGCGGACTACCGGCTGCTCGTCGCCGCCGCGTACATGGGCTTTCTCACGTGGCACGGCGGCCTTTCCGGCTCGGTGCCGCTCGTCGCGGCCACGAAGGGCAATCCGATGGAAAAGGCCGTCGGCCTGATTCCGGTCTCGCAGACCATCTTCACGGGCTATAACGCGTTCATCACGCTCGGACTGATCGTGCTGCTGCCGATTCTCGTGCGTCTCATGATGCCGAAGCCCGAAGATGTCGTCTCGGTCGACCCCGCGCTGCTCGAAGACCCGCCGAGCGTCGAGCGCAAGCTCGGCCCGGATGCGACCTTCGCCGAGCGCATCGAGGAAAGCCGCGCGCTCGCGCTGCTGGTGGCGGCACTCTGCTTCGTGTTCCTCGGCTTCCGCTTTCACACGAAGGGCTTCGCGCTCGACATCGACACCGTGAACCTCGTGTTTCTCGCGGCGGGCCTCGTGCTGCACAAAACGCCGATGGCCTACGCGCGCGCCGTGGCCGGCGCCGCGAAGGGCGCCTCGGGGATCATGATCCAGTTCCCGTTCTACGCGGGCATTCAGGCGCTCATGGACCACTCGGGTCTCGCGGGCGTCATTACGAAGTGGTTCGTCGATATCGCGAACGTGCACACGTTTCCGCTGCTCGTGTTTCTCAGCTCGGCGGTGATCAACTTCGCGGTGCCTTCGGGCGGCGGCCACTGGGTCGTGCAGGGGCCGTTCGTGATGCCGGCGGCGCAGGCGCTGGGCGCGGACCTCGGCAAGTCGGCGATGGCGATCGCTTACGGCGAGGCATGGACCAACATGGCGCAGCCTTTCTGGGCGCTGCCCGCGCTCGCGATCGCCGGCCTCGGCGTGCGTGACATCATGGGTTACTGCGTGACCACGTTGCTGTTCTCGGGCGTCGTATTCGTCGCGGGGATGTATCTCTTCTGAGCGTGAAACGGGCGGGGCGCGAGCACCGTCCGGTCATTTGTGCTTCACGTGCTTCGCCAGATAGTCGCGCAGCACGATTGCGTGATTGCGCTGCGTGTCGTGGGAGCCATAGAGCAGGGTGATGTGCCCGTTCCCGGCCGCTTCGGCGAGCGGCCGCCAGGCGTCCGGATTGGCGTTCAGCTCTGCCAGATAGCGCTTCCTGAATTCGGTCCACTGCTCCGGGTCCTGATGGAACCATTGGCGCAGTTCGGTGCTCGGCGCCACCTCCTTCAGCCATTCCACGTTCGCGAGCTTTTCCTTGCTCAGGCCGCGCGGCCACAGCCGATCCACCAGATAGCAGTGGTGTCCCTGCTCGGGCAGCGGTTCGTAGACACGCTGGATATCGATTGCCGGGTTCGTCATCGTCGGCTCCTTTTTAGTGGTGTGCGCGTGGCGGCCTTCAGGTGCCAGCAATGCTTTTACGCGCGCCTGCAGCGCGGGCAGGACGTCGAGTTCGAACCACGGGTGGCGCTTGAACCACGCCTGATTGCGTGGCGACGGATGCGGCAGCGGCACGAAATTGGGTGCATAGTCGCGCCAGGCCGCCACCGTCTCGGTGAGCGAGCCACGGCGCTCGCTGCCGAGAAAATAGCGCTGGGCATACTGGCCGACGAGCAGAGTCAGGCGCACGCCGCGCAACTGCTCGATGAGCCGCGCGTGCCACAGTGGGGCGCATTCCGGGCGCGGCGGGTTGTCTCCGCCCCCGCCGCGGCCGGGGTAGCAAAAGCCCATCGGCACGAGCGCGACCTGAGCGGCGTCGTAGAACGTTTCGCTGTCGATGCCTAGCCACGCGCGCAGCCGTTTACCGCTCGCGTCGTCCCACGGCACGCCCGAGGCGTGGACCTTCGCGCCCGGCGCCTGGCCGACGATCAGCAGGCTTGCCGTATCGCTTGCCTGCAGCACAGGGCGCGGCCCGAGCGGCAGCGCGTCGGCGCAGGCATGGCAGGCGCGGATTTCGGCGAGCAACGCGGGAAGCGGGCCCGATAGCGAATCCGGCCCGCGAAGCGGATGGACATTCGACACGGCAAGGCAGGAAGGCGTGGCGGGAGATCCAGTCTACCAAACGCCCTGGTGCGCCGCTGCGACCGGCCCGCCGCGCGCTGATCGCAGCGCGACTCCAGCGCGTTCGAGCCAGATTGCGCGCTGCGTCATTCTCGTGCGGCCATTTACGCTTTTCCTGTAATCTCGCCCGTGGTCTGTCTGGAACGGAGCCGCAATGCCTGCCGAAGCCGAGACGTCAACCCGCACGACCCGCACCGAGCCCTTGCTCGTCGATCTCGCACTGCAAGGCGGCGGCTCCCATGGCGCATACACATGGGGTGTGCTGGACCGCCTGCTCGAAGAGTCGTGGCTGCAGATCGAAGGCATTTCGGGCACCTCGGCGGGCGCGATGAACGCCGCCGTGCTCGCGAGCGGCCATGCGTTGGGCGGCGCGGCCGGCGCGCGCGAGGCGCTCGAACGCTTTTGGCGCCGCGTGGCCGACGCCGCGCGCTTCAGCCCGTTCCGGCGCGGCCCCGTCGACATCCTGCTCGGGCGCTGGACGCTCGATCATTCACCCGTGTTCGTCGCGCTCGACATGATGGCGCGTGTCGTCTCTCCGTACGACCTGAATCCGGGGCGCGTGAACCCGTTGCGCACGATCCTCGCCGACACCATCGACTTCGACGCGTTGCGCCGCTCGCGCATCAAGCTCTTCGTCACGGCCACGCGCGTTTCCAACGGGCAGGCGCGCGTGTTCCGCAATGCCGATGTCACGCCCGACGCGCTGCTCGCCTCGGCCTGTCTGCCCACGCTCTTTCAGGCCGTCGAGATAGACGGTGAGGCCTACTGGGACGGCGGTTACGCGGGCAATCCGACGATTACGCCGCTGATTCGCGAGACCGATTCGATCGACACGATCCTCGTGCAGGTGAACCCCGTGGAGCGCGGGGGCACGCCGCGCTCGGCGCGCGACATCATCAACCGCGTGAACGAGATCGCGTTCAACTCGCCGCTAATCAAGGAGCTGCGCATGATGGCGCTGCTGCACAAGGTCGCCGACGCAGGCAGCGAGGAGGGCCGCCGCTGGGCGCATATGCGCCTGCATCGCGTGCATAGCGCGAAGCTCGTCACGCTGGGCGCGTCGTCGAAGCTCAACGCAGAGTGGTCGTTCATCACGATGCTGCGCGACGAAGGCCGCCACACCGCCGATGAATTCCTGGCGCAACACGGTGCGCAGCTCGGCGAGGCATCCACGTTCAATTTCGAAGCGCTGCTCGAAGGGGTGCTGCAATGAGCGCGGGCACGCTCGTTATCGGCCTCGGGGGCATGCTCGCGAGTCTCGCGCTGCTGATCTGGCTCGCGTATCGCGGCTGGAGCGTGCTGCTGCTCGCGCCGCTGTGCGCCATGCTGGCCGCGCTCATTTCCGGCGAGCCGGTGCTCGCGCATTGGACGCAAACATTCATGTCGAGCACGGGCCGTTTTCTCGCCCAGTTCTTTCCGCTCTTCCTGCTCGGCTCGCTGTTCGGCAAGCTGATGGAAGACAGCGGCTCGGTGGACGCCGTGGCGCGCCTCATGATCGACAAGTTAGGCACGCGTCACGCACTCGTGGCCGTGGTGCTGGGCGGCGCGCTCGTCACCTATGGCGGCGTGAGCCTGTTCGTCGCGTTCTTCGTGCTCGCCCCCATGGCGCAGGCGCTGTTTCGCTCCGCCGATATCCCGCGCCGCCTGATGCCCGCTGCGATCATGCTCGGCACGGCGACCTTCACGATGTCGGCGCTGCCCGGCACGCCCGCGCTGCAAAACGCCATTCCGATGCCGTTCTTCGGCACGACGCCGTTCGCGGCGCCGGGCCTTGGCGTGATCGCGAGCCTCGTGATGGCGGGCTTCGGCCTCTGGTGGCTCGGGCGCGCGGCGGCGGCGGCGCGGCGCAACGGCGAGGGCTTTGTCGAGCCCGACAACGGCGGCGCCGATGACGAAGAGCGCGGCAAGTCCTCGCTCGTGCGCGAGCGCGCGAGTCTCGCCCAAGCCTTCGATCCCGCCGAGATCGGCGGCGCGGCTGTACCGGACCATGGGGGGCCGCCGTCGCCCTTCGTCGCGCTCGCGCCGCTCGTGGTCGTCGTGGCGATGAACTTCGTGATGAACGTCGTGGTGTTCCCGCGCATCGACGCGTCGTATCTCGCCGAACCGCGCTGGGGTTCGACCACGCTTTCGGCGGTGGCGGGCGTGTGGGGTGTCTCGGTTGCGCTCGCACTCGGCATCATCGTGCTGGTGGCGCTCAATCGCGGGCGGCTCGGCGCGCTACGCGAGAGCGTCGATGCGGGCGCCAACGCGTCGGTGTTGCCGGTGCTGAGCGTGGGCAGCCTCGTGGGCTACGGCGCCGTGATTGCCGCATTGCCCGCGTTCGAGGCCGTGCGCGACTGGGTGCTCGGCATCGGCGGCGGCCCGCTCGTCTCGCTCGCCGTGGCCACGAACCTGCTCGCCGGGCTCACGGGCTCGGCCTCGGGCGGGTTGACCATCGCGCTCGACGCGCTCGGTGGCACCTACATGGAGCTCGCTGCCCAGCATGGCATCGATCCCGCTTTGCTGCACCGCGTCGCCGTGATGTCGTCGGGCACGCTCGACAGCCTGCCGCACAACGGCGCCGTCGTCACGCTGCTGGCCGTGTGCGGCTCGACGCATCGCGAAAGCTACCGCGACCTCGTGGTGGTGAGCATCGTCGGCGCGCTCATCGCGCTCGCCGTCGTGATCGTGCTCGGTTCTCTGTTCGGCAGTTTCTGACTGGCGTTCCTGCGCGAAACACGCCGCGGGGCAGCGATCCGCCAACGCGCGTAGACTCTCGCGAAGCGGCGGCCCTTCGCAAGGAGGCTTCATGAAATTGCTTGCTGTCCACCCGAGCGGACTGATGTACACGCGCGTGTTCCTGCGGCTCGAGCCGCTGGGTCTCGAATCCGTAGCCGGTACGGCGCGCGATGCGGGCCATGACGTGCGCCTGCTCGATCTGCAGGTCGAGACACACCGTGACCTCATGCGCATGGTGCGTGACTGGCAGCCCGAGGCGCTCTGCTTCTCGGGCAACTATCTGGCCAACATTCCCGAGATCATCGATCTCTCGAAGGCCGTGAAGGCCGCGCTTCCCTCGTGTTTCGTCTTCGTCGGGGGCCACAGCGTGTCGTTCACCGCACACGATCTGCTGCGCCATGCCGAAGGCGCGATCGATTGCGTGCTGCGCGGCGAGGGTGAAGCTTCGGTGAACGAACTGCTCGAAGCGGTGTCGCGCCGCACCGACCTGCTCGCGGTGCCCGGCGTCCTCACGAGCCACGGATCGGGTCCGCCGCCAGGCTTCGTCGAGAATCTCGATCCGGTACGGCCCGCGCGCGACCTGCTACGCCATCGCCGCAAGTATTTCATCGGCACGCTCGATCCCTGCGCCTCCATCGAGTTCGCGCGTGGCTGCCCGTGGGACTGCACGTTCTGCAGCGCATGGACGTTCTACGGACGCAGCTACCGCACGCGCAGCCCCGAAGTCGTCGTGGACGAACTGGCGGCGTTGCGCGAGCCGGGCGTATTCATCGTCGACGACGTGGCGTTCGTGCATGCCGAACACGGCATGGCGATCGGCGAGGCGATCAAGCGGCGCGGCATCGACAAGCGCTACTACCTGGAAACGCGTGGCGACGTGCTTCTGCGCAACAAGGACGTGTTCCGTCTGTGGCAGTCCATTGGCCTGAAGTACATGTTCCTCGGTCTGGAGGCGATCGACGAGGCGGGGCTCAAGGCGTTTCGCAAACGGATCAGCCTTGACAAGAATTTCGAGGCGCTCGAATTCGCGCGTTCGTTGGGGATTACCGTCGCGATCAACCTGATTGCCGATCCGGACTGGGACCGCGAACGCTTCGAGACGATCCGCCAGTGGTGCCTGGAGATTCCCGAGATCGTCAATATCAGCGTGAATACGCCATATCCGGGCACGGAGAACTGGCAGCGCGAGGCGCGGCGCCTCACGAGCCTCGACTATCGCCTTTATGACATCCAGCACGCCGTCGTGCCGACGCAGCTTCCGCTGCCCGAGTTCTACGCGGAACTCGTGAGCACGCAGCAGGTGCTCAATCGCAAGCACATGGGCTGGACCGCGCTGCGCGGCGCGGCGGGTCAGGCCACGCATCTGCTATTGCACGGCCAGACCAATTTCGTGCGCATGCTGTGGCGTTTCAACTCGGTGTTCGATCCGCGCCTGCAAATGGCCGACCACGCGCGCGAAGTCCACTACGAGATGACGCCGCCCCCCGGCACGAGCGGCGCGCCGCAGGTCGATATGAAGACCGTCTACATTCACGGCCCCTCCGGCCGCAAGGGCCGCAAGATCGACGACGCCACGGAGAAGTTCGTCGACGAGACACGCATGGGTCTCGGCTGATTGTTCGGCCGGCGCCGTCTTGACGTACACCGGTTGCGCGCGCGTCCTGCCGTCGAGGTTCGACGCGCGCGGCGCCGAATAGCCCGCTGAGCACAACGTCGGCCGTCTCTACGATGCGAAGCCTGCGCTGAAGTCGTTTTACGAAACGCTCGATCCATGCAACGGCTTCAATCCCGGCATCGGCCATACGTCGAAGTTCGCGCGATATCGTGAGCCGCAGGCGCAGCGCGAACCGCAGGCGCATTAAACAAAAAGACGGCGGCGGTATCGAACCGTCGCCGTAAAGGGCACGTATCCTTGCGCTGCGCAGCGCGCTTCCTCCGTATCAGCTCTTCGTCGTCGTTGCCATCCAGCCGTTCTGCGTGCTGATTTGCGTGATTTCCTTCGCAATCGAGCGGGCCAGCTTGCCGGCATCCGACGAGAGCGTGTCGCGCTTCGCCTCCGAGGCGCCGTGCAGACCGCCGCCCACCACCGCGGCCGTCGCCACATGGCCAGCCGCCGCGCCCACGCCCGCCGTCTCGGCCATGCCAGGCATATGGCCGCTATCCGACTTCGTCTGGAAGCTCAGGAGCGGTTGCGGTTCGCCGCCGTTGGCGGGCTGGAACAGCACCGCGATCGTCGCGCCCACTTCGCTCTTGCCCGCGCCGAGACCAATCAGCATGCGGCGGCGGCTGCTGCCCGCGTCCATCGTGTCGATGCGGCCTTCCACGATCAACGCGTTGTGGCCAGCGGGTGCGGGACCGTCCATGCGCACGGCGGGCAGGCCCATTTTCTGAAGTTCGCTCACGAGCTGATCGGCGAGATGCTCGCGCGTTTGCAGCGCGGCCTGCTGTTGCTGCTGCGCCGACGACTCGCCGCTCGTCATCGTCTTGAGCTTGTGCAGCATGCCGGTGCTGTCGAGCTTCACCTGGTCGGCGGCGGCGTCGAACGTGTAGACGTAGACGACGTCGGCGTGCAGTTGCGGGAGCGGGCCGTTCGTCTGCACGACCGGCGCGGCCGACGCGCAGCCGCTCGCGAACAGCGCGCCGGCGAGGAACGTGGTGCCCGCGATGCGCTTGGCCTTGTTGACGAGGAAGTTGATGATCGTTTGCATGTCGATGTCCTTTTACCTGAAAGAGTGTCTCGTTTCTGCCGATACTCGCAATTTATTCAGGATGGCGAACTATCGACCAGGGTGCTTCGGCGTCTGGGCTTCGGTTTGTTCTGCTCCGTTGCTCAGGCTCAGGCGCAAGTATGGGGGGAAGGGCGCACGAAATCCACGCGCAAATTATGTCGAGTCATGTCATGGGCGCACGGCCGGCGGCGCGCCGTTCCGACTCGACGAGGGACGGTTCAGCGGCAGGCGCACGACGGCTTCGAGGCCGCCGCCTTCGCGGTCGCGGAAGGTGAGCGAGCCGCCGTGCAGCCGCGCGATCCGCTCGACGATGGCAAGCCCGAGGCCCGATCCGCCCGAATGAGTACGGGCGTTCGCGCCGCGGCTGAAGGGCGATTTGAGGCGCTCCAGTTCCTCGGCGCGGATGCCGTTGCCACGGTCGGCAACGATCACGCAGGCGGTGTCGTCGTCGCGCCACGTGCGAATCGTCAGACCTGTGCGGCCATAGTTCACGGCGTTCTGCATGAGATTCATCAGCAGACGCATAACCGCGATGGGCCGGAACGCGAAAACCGGCAATTCACCCTCGTCGAAATCGAATTCGTGCCCGAGCCCCGCGAAGTCGGCAACGAGTTGGCCCGCGAGCGCGTTGAGGTCGCCCGGTTGCGGCGCTTCGCGCTCGCCGCTGCCTGCGTAGTCCATGAACTGCTGGAGGATCGTGTCGATCTGGTCCAGATAGCTCTCGGACGAGGCCACGAGCGCGTCGTTGCTGCCGCGCGGCAGCGCCATCGCAATCGCAAGGCGCAGTTTCGTGAGTGGCGTGCGGATGTCGTGCGAGACGCCGGCCAGCATCAGCGCGCGCGTGGCCTCAGCCTGCTTCAGCGCTTCGGTCATCTGGTTGAAGGCGTGGCTCACCTGGGCGATTTCGGTCGGGCCGTTGGTCGGCAGTGGCGGCGGCGTTTCGCCTGCGCTCACGCGCCGCGCCGCGCGCGCGAGTTTGCGCAGCGGGCGGTTGATGTGGCGCTGCAACAGGTAGCCGGTGAGCGCGGCGAGCAGCGCGAGCGCGGCGGAGAGGATCAACGCCGTAGTGATGCCGCTCGCTCGCGCGTCGGCGGTCACCGGCAGGGCGATCCAGACCGGTTCGCCCGCTGCGTGAAGGCGGATCCACAGGCGCTCCTGGGCGGCTTCGCCAGCCGCGGCGGGTACGGTCTCGTCGTGACTCGCGTCCCAGCGCACCAGCAACTCGGGCGGCAGATGGCTTTGCAGCGCTTCGACGAACACGTCGCGCTGCCAGGTGCGGAAAAAGTCGACGAGACTCGGCTGCGCCTCGCTCGACGCTTGTGGCGGCGCCGCACGGCGCGCATCGAACCGCGCGGCCGCCGCGCGCCCTTCGTCGGGTGGCATGGACGCGAGCGTGGTGTCGAGCAGCTTGACGTAATCGGCGAAGATGATCGAGGCGCGTTCGATGCGTGGGCGCTGCACGAAGTGCAGCAGGACGACGAGCGAGCAGATCTGCGAGAGCGCGACGAGCGCCACCAGCAGCGCGATGTTGCGCGAGAGCAGCGAGCGCGGCAGGCGCAAGCGCATTACGATTCGACGCCGGCCACCAGCATGTAGCCGATGCCCCAGACGGTCTTGATGAAGCGCGGCTTGGCGGGATCGTCCTCGACGATCTGGCGCAGGCGCAGGATCTGCACGTCCACGCTGCGGTCGAGCGCGCTGTGGTCGCGTCCGCGCGCGCGGGCGAGCAGGTTGTCGCGGCTCACAGCGCGATTCGGCGACGAGCCGAGCGCGTGAAGCAGCAGCATCTGCGCCGAGTGGACTTCGATGGGCGTGCCGTCGCGGTAGAGCGTTTGTTTGCCAACGTCGAACTGAAAGTCGCCGAAGCGCAGCATTTGCGAGGTGACCGTGGGCTCGCCCGAGGCCATCTTCTGGCGACGCAACAGGGCGCGAATGCGCGCGACCAGTTCGTCGGGGAGAAACGGCTTGGCGAGATAGTCGTCGGCGCCGGTTTCAAGGCCGATCACCTTGTCGGCGGCATCGCCTTTCGCGGTGAGCATGAGGATCGGCAGCGTCTGGCCTTCGGCGCGCAGGCGTCGGCATACGGTGAGGCCGTCTTCGGGCTCCATCATGAGATCGAGCACGAGGAGGTCGTAGGGCTCACGCTGGAGCAGGCGGTCGAGGCGCTTGCCGTCGGCGACGGCGCGTACCTCGAAACCCTGGCTCGTGAGAAAGCGCTGCAGCATGTTGCGCAGTTCGGCTTCGTCGTCGAGCACGATGATCCTGTTTGCCTGCTCCATGTGACGCCTCCGGCGTTCATCGGGCTGCTGCGCGCGCTCGCATGAAGTCCTCGATCTGCGCGAGGGTGACGAAGCCGGCCTTTTGCGTGTCGATTTCGTCGAAGTGCTGCGCGACCTTCGGCATACCCGCCTGCGCCTGCTCGCGCGTGAGCTTGCCGTCGTGCGTCGTGTTCGCGGCGGCGAAACGCCCTTGCAGCTGCGCCATCATGCGTTCGACGCGCGCGCTGTCGCCTGAGCCGTCCGGCAAGGCCTGAGCCGATGCCGGCACGCAAACCGCTGCTGAAACGATACACAAAACGAGGGCAGCGATCATCTTCTTCATGGTGTTCTCCGTGAGGTGGCCGACGTAGCTCGCCGGCCGGTCGATCAAGCGAATGAGGCGGGCGGCTGCGGGTCATGCGAATCCGCAGCCGCCAGTGATGGTTCAGGCCCAGTGAGCCGGGACCCACACGCGGCCGACCCAGTGGCCGGGAATCCACACGGCGGGGCGCGGGGCGATGTACACGGCGCGCGGCAGCGGCTGGCCAACATAGACGACCTTGGGTGCCGGCGGCGCCACGTAGACGACCTTCGGTGCGGGAGGCGCGACATAGACGGTCTTCGGTGCAGGAGTCGCGACATAAACCGTCTGCGGTGCAGGTGCGGGCGCGACGACGACCGTCTTGGGGGCGGGCGGCGGCGGGGCGACATACACCGTGGTGCTGGGCGGCGGCGGCGTGACGAAGACCGGCGCGGGCACGGGGACCGGGGCGCCGACGACGGCGACCGTCGTGCCCGAGGTCGTTACCGTGCCGGTGGTCACGGTGCCGCCATGGACAACGGTCGTGCCGCCGCCCGTGGTCACCACGCCGGTTCCGACGCCCGTGGCGCTGCCCGAGTGGTAGACGCTGCCGCCCTGCGTGCCGGTGACGGTGCCCGAGCGATTGCACGTGTTGCCCGCGCAGCTCGTGGACGCCGAGTGCCCGTAGGTGTTGCCGTTGCCCGTCGTGACCGTGCCCGTCGACGAGTACTGGCCCGGCGCCGTGCGCGTCACGCTGCCCGCGGTGCTCGCGCTGCGGCCATCCGAGCCGTTGAGCGAGCCAGTGTGCGAGCAGGTGCCGCCCGCGCAGCTCGTATCGCCCGAATGCTGGACCGAGCGGCCGTTCGGACCGTAGGCCGTGCCGCTGTTGCTGAACTGGCCCGGCGCGGTGCGGGTGACGGAGCCGCTGTTGGTGGCGACGCCGCCCCAGGGACCGGCCACGCCGCCCGCATGCGAGCAGGTGCCGCCGCTGCAGGAACCGTAGTGCGCGCCGTTGTACGTGCCGTGCGGCGTGTATGCCGTGCCGTGGCCGGACCAGCCGGCGAAAGCGGGGGCGCTGGCGAAGCCGATGAGCGCGGCGACGACGAGGGGGAGCGTTTTCATCAGAGGTCCTTGCGGTTCGTTTCGGGAGGCACGCTGCGGCGTGTTAGCGGAACGAACTATAGGGCTGGGCCAGGCGCAAGTCGCGTCGTAAACCATGTCACGGTGTTACACGTCGCGGGGCCGCTGGCGCGCCCTCCCCGCGCACGCGGCGCGGCGGGCGTATCGAGGTGTTTCGCGCGCGTGGCGCGTGACATATCCCGACATACTTTGCGCGTGGTTTTTCCCGTTGGGCGCCACTACAGTGCCCTTCATCCGACGCGACGCCGCGACTCCTGCGTGCAACACGCGTCTTTCTTCACCGCGCAAGACGCGCTCAATGCACACGATCCATCATGCTCACTACAGGAAAACTCGCGTTCTATGTCACGCTGTTCGTCGTTGCCGTCTCGCTGATCGAGGCGTGCGTGCTCACGTTCAGGAAGCGCCGCGAAGCGGCGGGAGAGGCCGCATTCGATTGGTCTGAGGTTGGGCTTTCGCTCGCCGACCTCGCGGGCCGCAAGCTCCTCGCGTTCCTGCCGCTTTCTCTCGCCGCGCCGATCCTGGATTTCGCGTGGGAGCATCGGCTCTTCACACTGAATATCGACACGGTTGCGCTCGTGCTGCTGCTCTTCATCGGTCAGGAGTTCTGCTATTACTGGTATCACCGCGCTTCGCACCGCATCCGCTTCTTCTGGGCCACGCATGCCGTGCACCATTCGCCGAACCAGTTGACGCTTTCGTCTGCCTACCGGCTGGGATGGACCGGGAAGCTGACCGGCCCGGCCATGTTCTTCGGGCCGCTCGTGTGGCTCGGCGTGCGGCCCGAAGTCGTGCTCGCCATCCTCTCGCTCAATCTGCTCTATCAGTTCTGGCTGCACAACACGTGGATTCCGAAACTCGGCTGGCTCGAGTACGTGTTCAACACGCCGTCCAACCACCGCGTGCACCACGCTTCGAACGTCGACTATCTCGATGCCAACTATGGCGGAGTCCTGATCATTTTCGACCGCCTGTTCGGTACCTACGTGCCGGAACGTGCCGAAGAGCCTTGCCGCTACGGGCTCGTGACGCCCGTGCGCTCGCGCAATCCGTTCGTCGTCGAACTGGAACACTGGGAGACGCTCGCACGCGACGTCGTGATGGCGAAGGACATCTGGACCGCCGTGCGCTATGTTTTCCTGCCGCCGGGCTGGCGCGCGGACGGCGGCGGCGACACCACGGAGAACCTGCGCAAGCAGCACGCGCTCGCCACGGTACGCGCGGAGGTTTCACGCGGACGCCCGCGCGCCGGTTGATGGAAGGCCGCGGCTCGCGTAACGTGGCGCCAGCGGCGCCCGCATCGATCGCGGGCCGCATCGAATTCAGGTTAGCAAAGGAATAAGAGCATGGAAAATGGTCTGAACGGCAAAGTGGTCGCGGTGACGGGCGGCTTCGGCAGCCTGGGTCTGGCGACGGCGCAATTGCTGGCCGAACGCGGCGCCCGCGTGGCGCTGATCGGCCGCGGCGCGGCCCCCGAAGCGGCGGCGCTGCCCGCCGCGCTCGCGAACGCGCTGCCCATGGGCGGCGTCGATCTCGTCGACGCGAAGGCGGCCCAGACTGCCTTCGGCGCATTGCAGGAGAGACTCGGCGGGCTCGACGCGCTCGTCAACGTGGCGGGCGCGTTCCGGTGGGAGACTATCGGCGACGGCGACGCGCGCACGTGGGATTTGATGTTCGATTTGAACGTGAAGACGGCGCTCAATGCCTCGAAGGCCGCGCTGCCTCATCTCGTGAAGAGCGGCGCGGGGCGTGTGGTCAACATCGGCGCAGGCGCGGGACTCAAGGCGGGGCTCGGCATGGGCGCGTATTCGGCGTCGAAGGCGGGCGTGGCGCGTTTGACGGAAGCGCTCGCGGAAGAGCTGAAGGACAAGGGTGTGACGGTGAACGCGATCTTGCCGAGCATCATCGACACGCCGCAAAACCGCGCCGACATGCCGGACGCCGATTTCACGCGCTGGGTGCAGCCGCGCGAGATCGCTACGGTGATCGCGTTCTTGCTGAGCGAGGACGCGCAGGCGATTACGGGAGCGCTGATTCCGGTGAACGGGCGCGTATAAGCGCGCGCCGCGCTGACACGCACGGTATACGGACCGCTTCAACAGAGTGGTCCCGCTGTGGTCGCGCTGTGACGGGTTAGTGGCCGTGGCCGCCGCCGGCCCCCCTGCCACCGCCGCCGCCTTGCCACGTGCCGCCACCGCCTCCATGCCAGCCGCCGCCGTGTCCACCGCCACCGTGCCAGCCGCCGCCATGGCCACCGCCGTGCCAGCCGTGGTGATAGCAGCATCCGCCGCCACCGCCCCAAATTGCGATGCCGCCATAGCCGCCGCCGAAATAGCCGGGGTAGTAGTCGTAACCGTAGGCGTACGGATAGCCCGCGTCGTACGGGTAGCCGTAGTCATAGCCGTAGTACCCGGGGTAACCGGGATAGGGCGCGACCGCGCAGCCCGCAAGCACCGCGGCCGCGCCGAGCGCTGAAATTCGCCGCAACACGATAATCTCCGCATATCTACGTTTGAAACCATTTGGCGCAGCCAGGTTCAGACGTATTTGTGTCCGCAGATTACCGCAGGGCCGCGGCTGCCGCCGACGCCGGCACGACGGCAGCTTCTAGGCACGTCGGAAGGCTGCGCGGTCGAACAGCCAGACCGCCACGAGCGTCGCGCCCATCAGCGGAAACACGATGCCGAGCAGCACGAGACCGGTCTTCCAGGCGCGCAGCGGGGGCGCGGCGCGCTCGCGTGAGGGCGCCGCCAACATCGATGCGCCCTTCGCGCGGGCGGGGCGGCGTAGCCACCACATCACGAAGCCCGTCACCGCGAGCGCGCCGAGGCCCAGCGAAATCGCCGCGCAGATCAACTGGTTGGCGAGGCCAAAGTAGCGGCCCATGTGCAGCGATGTGCCATATGAAATGGCCTTCGAAACTGCGCCGTAATCGTCATAGCGAATGTCCTTGAGCACGGCGCCGCTGTATTGGTCGATATACACGGTGCGTTCCGCTTTCGGATCGGGCGGAAAATACGAGACCGTGTAGACGCCATCGGCCGTGGCGGGCAGCACGATGTCGTAACCGTCGCGCAAGCCGAGATCGCGCATCTGGGCGACGACCTGGGCGAGCGTCCAGTGTTGCGATGCGCCGGACGCGTCGGGCGAGTGCGGCACGGGAGCCGCGCCGACGGCCCAGGGCACGAGCGGCAGCGGCATGTCGTCCATCACCATGCCTGGCATCGACGCCATGTCGTGCCCCGCGTGCTCTCCGCTGTGTTCTTGTCGATCGGCGTGGCTTGCGGGAGGATTCGCCGCTGCGCCGCTAGCTGCTGCCGGCGCACCCGGCAAGGCCGACTTCAGCGCGAGACCGCCGGCCCACGCGCCGCGCGGCGCGCCGAGGCTCGCGCGCGTGGCGAGCGCCTTGAACTGCTTGCCCCACGAGCCGGTCCACGGCAAGCCGCTCAACACGAACGCGAGCGCGCCCACGGCGAGCCAGATGCCGACGCTCGCGTGCACGCTCTTCCAGAACGGCCGCCCGCGCGCGGCGAAGCGAGGCAGCAGCGCGGCGCGCCACGACGCACCCGCGCGCGGCCACCAGAGCGCAATGCCGGTGGCGATCATCACCAGCGTCCAGCAGGCGGCCAGTTCCATCAGCAGCTCGCCGGGCTTGCCGAGCAAGAGCTTGCGATGCAGCATGCGGTCGACCTGCATGAAGCGGCGATCGACGTCGAGCGTGCCGAGCACTGCGCCATCATAGGGATTCACGTAGACGCTCCCTTTGGTCCCGCCGGGCAGCGCGAAAACGAATTCGGCACTGCGCGCGGGATTCGACTCGATGTGCGCGCGCAGCGCCCGCGCGTCGGGCGGCAGCGCGGCTCGCGCGCGGGCCAGCAGTGTATCCACGGGCAGGCGCGGTGTCGCCGCCGGCGCGACCACCAGCCGATGCGGGTAAAGCAGCGGTTCGATCTGCGGCTGGAAACAGTAGATCGTGCCCGTAATGGCGAGCACGAGCAGCAAGGGCATGACGAAGAGGCCGGCGTAAAAATGCCAGCGCCACAGCGTGCAGTAGCCGGACTGCGCCGCGTGGGCAGGCGGTGCGCTGACCGGGTCGGATATCGTGGACATCGGGGACTCCCTGTCGAGCCGGCACGGCTCGAATGCATGGATGATTCAAACGAAAACGAGCCGCTCAAATGCCGAGCTTCGCTACGAGGTAGTAGGTACGGCCGGGATACGGGTGATAGACGAAGTAGCGCGCGTCGAACAGGTTGTCGATGCCCACGCCTATCTCGCTCTTCTTCGTCGGCCGGAAGGTGTACTTCACGTCGGCGACCGTGTAGGTGCTCGTGCCGCCGAATACGTTCGGGTTCGTGTCCGTGTTCGTGAGCGTGTTGTACTGGCGCCCCGAGTAGCGCGCGGCGAGCGTGAGCGCGGAGCGCGCGTCGAACCGGTAGGTCGCGACGAGATTCGCGCGCCACAGCGGAATGCGATAGAAGTACTTGCCGACGCTCGCCGGATTCTGCGCGTTCTCCAGGATCTTCGACTGCGTATAGGCCACGCTCGCCGCGAGATCGAGCCCGCGCACGATGACGTCTTCTCCCTGATAGCTCGTTTCCACGCCGCGCGAGCGCACCTTGCCGATGTTCTGGAAGTTCGTGACGTTCGGAATGACCGTCGTATCGGTCTGGCTAAAGATCGTGTTCTTTACGTCGTCCTGAAAGAGCGTCAGGCGGAACAGGCCGTTCCAGTGCGCCCATTCGGCGCTCAGTTCCTTCGAGAGATCGTCCTCGGGGCGCAGGTTCGGATTGTTGTTGACGATGGACGAGCCGTTCACCTGCCCCTGGAACAACTCGCTCACAGTCGGGAAGCGGTAGGCGCGCGCAATCGATGCACGCAGCGTGAGGTCGTCGGTCACGTCGAACGAGAGCGAAGCTTTCGGCGAGAAGTGATGGTCGCCCACGTTCGCATAAGGCACGTTCACACTGCCGAGCGCCTGATAGCCGTCGAAGGCGCGCCAATTCTCGTAGCGCACGCCGTACACGAGCTTCCAGCGTGGCAGGAAGCGCCAGGCGTCCTGTGCATAGAGCGCCTGGGTTTCGGTCTTGCCCGCGAAGGCGTTGGCGAAACTGTTCGCACCGCCGTCGCGCCACGCGAGCGTGTTGTACGTGCGGTTGTCGAGCGCGTAATCGTCGTAGTGATAGCCGATGGTGAGCCAGTGGGCGGCGAGTCCGGCGTCGGGTGTGGCCGGCGTCCACGTCGTCTTGAGGTCGAGCGTCTTCCAGCCGGTGCCGCCTCCCAGCGTCATGACGCCGGGACCGTTGCCGGGTCCGCCCGCATTCGCCGTGCGCGCCACGCTGTTGCTTACGTCGTAGTACGAGGCAATGGCTTCAGCGTTCCAGCCGGTCGCCTGATGGGTGCGCAGCGTCGCGCCATACAGCCAGTTTTCGCTCCAGCCGCGGCTCGGTGCGAACGCGGCGGCGGGAATGGTGTACTCGTAGCCGTTGATCGACACCTTGCCGCTGTACACGGGGTTGCCGTTCGCGTCGTAAAGGAAGGTCGAGGTGGCGTTGTTGTAGGTCTGGTGCCAGTAGCCGAGCGTCACGCCGCCTTGCACGGTGGGCGTGAAGTCGTACTGCATGCGCAGCTTGAACTGGTCCTGCACCGTGTGCTGCATGCCTTCGCCGTTCACGCCGAGCACGACCGTGGGCGTGTTCGTCTGGTTGTTGTAGAAGTACGCGCCACGCACGGGCACGTCGCCCGGTTGCGCGGGCTTCGTCGACTGCGCAAGCGTGGCGAACTGCAGCGGCTGGCTCGTGTTCTCCAGGTGGTTCACGCCAAGCAGATACGAGAACTTGCCGATGCGGTCGCCGATCGAAGCGCTCATCTCGCTGCCGTTGAAGTTCTGGTTTACGCCGAAGAGGCTGAAATGCTGGGTGAACGCCTTTACGTCCGCGGTCGCTTCGAACGCCTTCGGCATGCGCGTGGTGATGAGCACAGTGGCGCCGAGCGAGTTGCCGGGATAGAGCGCGGAATACGGCCCGTAGATCACATCCACTTGCTGGATCTGGTCGGGGAACACCATCGACCAGCGTGGCGGAAAACTGTAACTGTTGCCGAGCAGGTTCGAGAGCAGCAGGCCGTCGGCATAGACGAGACCGCGCGCGCTTTGCGTATTGCTCGTGCCGCGCACGGCGATGATCGAGTTCAGATCGCCCACGTAGCGCTTGCGTACGGCGAGATTGGGCAGGTACTTGAGCACGTCCTCCGTGTTGACGACGTTCCAGTTCGCGAATTGCGCGGGCGTGACGGTTTCCACCGTCGCGGGCAGGTTGGGATCGACGGCGGGCGCCGCGGCGCTGCCAGCGGAGGCGCTGACCGTGACGGTGGGCAGCGTGGTGGCCGAGGCGGCATCGGCGGCTTGCGCCTCGGCAGCATGGGCTGCATGAAAGACGACGGGTGCAACGAGAGGCAGCGGCAAGACGCGCGGCAGCATGGCGAGCGCGAGGCGCCCGGCATGCCGCAGCGCGCGCGGCGTTGCGCGTTCGCGCGAGCGAACGCCAGCGCCACGCGTGGTGAGCGTGGACATGAAATGCTTTCCTGGAAACGGGAATCGAGCAGTCGCGCGTGTCGTGCGTGCTCGTTGGGCACGCGATCAGATCGCGGTCGACCGGCTGGTAAAGGCGTAACTCAGGAAAGGACGGGTGGGGCGCGCGGCCTGCCCGAAGGGAAGGCGCCTAAGGGGAGGTCGTGGGTGACGGGCGGCGCGATCGTCTCGCGGGCGAGCACGAGGGCGGCAAGCGGAGCGGGCGCGGCGACCGAAGCCATCGCCACATGATGCTCGAGCAGATGGCAGTAGCCGCAGGCGCCGAATGCGTCGTCGTGCGAAAGATGCGGCGCGCTACCGGACTGCACCGGCTGCACGGCCGAGCAGAGCGTGGCGTCCGGCTCATGCGCGTGCTGCGCGGCGACGAGCTGGCTCACGAGCGGCGCAAGCACGATGAGCCACATGGCGACGAGGCCAAGCCATGCGGTCAGCAGTGAATGCTTGCGTGAATTCATGAGAATGAGAATGATTGCGCGGCGGAGTCTAACACGGCCTTTCGCGTTTGCGCACGCGCGCCCGCGGCCCTGAGGATGGCAATAAGCGCGGTGCGATGTCGCGTCCGTCGACGCCGTTGCGTGGCATCGAAACGCCCGCGGCTGGGGATTTCCTTACCTCTTCGCGCGAACTCGATGCCCGCTGCATGGTCCTATACCCCCAAGGATGAGCGGTCATGGCCGCCGCGGGCGGCCGGTGCCCACGCGCCGGATTGCGGGTTTGCCCCGGCGACGGCCATGCGCGCTATCCTGTAGCGCTTTGCGCACGGCCCGGATGTCCACGAGCGGGCCGGCGCGGGCACCCGAAGCCCCATTTGCACAGGAAAACCACGTAATGCGCCGACGTCAATTTCTTCTCAGCTCCAGTGCCGCTCTGGCCGCCAGCGGCCTCGCGCTTGCCGGCTGCACGACCACGCCGCTCGGCACGCAGAACAGCGCCTCGCAAAACACGGCGAAGCGCAATTCGATCGACGCGGGCGTCGACGCCACGCTCTCGCGCCTCTTCAGCACGGTGAGCGGGTCGCAGGAGCTGGTCTCGAAGGCGAGCGGCGTGCTCGTCTTTCCGCAGGTGCTTTCGGCAGGTTTCTGGATCGGCGGTCAGTACGGCACCGGCGCGCTGCGCGTGGATGGCCGCACGACGGGCTACTACAGCACCATTGCGGGCTCGTTCGGCCTGCAGATCGGCGCGCAGTCCAAAGCCATCATCTTCGCGTTCATGAACCCGGTCGCGCTCAACGATTTCACGAGCAGCCAGGGGTGGTCGGCAGGTGCAGACGCCACGGTTGCGCTCGTCACGGTGGGCGCGAACGGCAATGTCGATACCTCGACCGCGACGAGCCCCGTGGAAGCGTTCGTGCTGACCAACGCGGGCCTCATGGCCGGGGTGTCGCTGGAAGGCGTGAAGGTGTCGCGGCTCGTCATTTGACGCTGCCGCGCGCAGTGACGAGTTGGCATGAAAGGAGACACACGCATGGCGATGCCCACGTACCGCCGCAAACACAAGATTCACTTCTCGGAGTGCGATCCCGCCGGGATCGTGTTCTATCCGCAGTATTTCGTCCTCTTCAACGATCTCGTCGAATCGTGGATCGACGAGTTGTTGCCGCAGGAGGGCTATCACGGCGTGATAGGCGCTCGTCGCGTGGGCATGCCGACCGTGCGGCTCGAAGTGGATTTCAAGGCGGTCAGCAAGATGGGCGACGAGGTCTGGCTCTCGCTCGACGTCGAGCGCCTGGGCGGGGCGTCGCTCACGCTCGCGTGGGCCTGCACGGGCGTGGACGGCGTGCTGCGCATGGCGGCACGCCAGACCATCGTGACCACCTCGCTCGACACTCACAAGTCGATTGGCATTCCTGAGGACATTCGCGATGCGATCGCGCGGGCGATGACGGCCGCCGCGCGCGATTGATCATTGGACCACGTTCAGGCGGCAGCGCCGAGTGCCGCTTGCAACGTGACAAACGTTTTTTCGTCGGTGCGTTCGAAATGCAGCGGCGTGACCGAAACGCGGCCGGAGTTCACCACGGCCGTTTCGCTGTCGGGCCCGTTTTCGCGCGGGCCGCGATTGAAGCGCAGCCAGTGGTAGTCCATGCCACGCGGGTCGATCTGCGGCACGACGTCGATGCCCTGCACGAGCCCGACGCCCTGGCGCGTGACCGTGAGCGGGCCTGCGGCGCTGGCGTCGATATCGGGAAAATTCACGTTCAGGCAGACCGGCGCGTCATGCGCGACGGCGGCGAGGCGGCGAATCACGTCCGGCGCGAGCGCGCGGGCGGTGTCCCAGCGCACCCGCTCGCGGTCGCGGAAGGTCTGGCTCAAGGCGATGGACGGCAGGCCGAGCAACAGGCCCGTCATGGCTGCGCCCACCGTGCCCGAGAACATCGTCTCCACGCCGAGGTTGCCGCCGCGGTTGATGCCCGAGAGCACGAGCGAAGGGCGCACGTCGCCCATCAGCTGGCGCACCGCCATCACCACGCAATCGCCGGGCGTGCCGAGCACCCCGAAGCGCCGCGCGCCGCGCCGGCTCACGCGCAGCGGCGTATGCAGGCTGATCGAGTGCGAGGTGCCGCTCTGGTCGTGCTCGGGCGCGACGACCCAGACTTCGTGCGCGAGGTCGGCGGCCACGGCTTCGAGTACGGCGAGGCCGGGCGCATCGATGCCGTCGTCGTTGGTGAGGAGCACGCAGGGCAGTTTCGTATCGGTTGCGGTCATGGCTGGCTCTTCTTCGTGGCAAGGTCGGGGGAAAGGGGCATTATTCCAGAGTGCGTTCCGTGCTGCCGTGCGGGACTTTTGAAACGGATTCGTAGCCTATCCGATATAGACTAGCGCGTCGGCGCCATGAGGCGCGCCCTGCATCGAGGAGAAGTACGTGAAGCCGCAAGCCCTGCCGGACCTGGCCCGCATCCTGTTCGTTGTTGCCATACTCTGCGCGCTGACGATCGGCAGCCTCTATGTCATGCGCCCGTTCCTCCCGGGGCTGATCTGGGCCACGACCATCGTCGTCGCGACCTGGCCCGCCATGAAAGCCATCGAGAGGCGCTGCGGCAACCGCCGCTGGCTCGCCACGCTCATCATGCTGCTGATCCTTCTGGTCGTGATCGTGCTGCCGCTCTATGAAGCCATCTCGACGCTCGCGGTGCACGGCGGCGAGATCATGGAGCTGATCCGCAAATTGCCCGACTATGCGTTGACCGCGCCGCCGCAGTGGGTCAGCGACATTCCCGTGGTTGGCCCGCGCATTGCCGCCAAGTGGCAGGAGTTTTCGGACGCCGGCCCCGGCGGTCTGCTCGCGCAGCTCGAACCGTACGTTTCGATCGCGGCGCACTGGTTGATCGGCCACGCCGCTTCGGTGGGCGTGTTCGTCGTGCACATGTTCATCACCGTCATCATCACGGGCATTCTGTACAGCAACGGCGAGCAGGCCGCCGACTATGTCACGCGCTTCGCCATTCGCGTGGCTCCCGCTTATGGCGAGCAGGCCGTCAAGCTCGCGGGCGCTTCTGTCCGCGCGGTGGCGCTCGGCATCGTCGTGACGGCGGTCCTGCAGTCGGCGCTGGGCGGCATCGGTCTGTGGGTGGCGGGTGTGCCGGGCGCGGGCGTGCTCACGGCCGTGATGCTCATGCTGTGTCTCGCGCAGATCGGCCCGACGTTGCCGCTACTCGGCGGCGTGATCTGGCTGTTCGTGCACGACGCGCATGTCACGGCGATCCTGCTCGCGGTGTGGTCGGTGATGGTCGCCATGCTCGACAACCTCGTGCGTCCGGTGCTGATCCGGCGCGGCGTCAATCTGCCGATGCTGCTCATTCTCTCCGGCGTGCTTGGCGGCCTGTTCGCCTTCGGCATCGTCGGGCTCTTCATCGGGCCGGTGATCCTCGCCGTTTCGTCCACCTTGCTGAGCGCCTGGATACGCGACCCGGCGGCGCAAGCCCACGGGGCGTCCAGTTCGGCCGCCCATCAGGACGTTTGACGCCGCGCACCGAACACCATCGATTAGCAAACGTCTCCTCTTGCCGACGCGCAGTTCGATTCGACGTTACGATGACGTCTGAACTTCGCTTCGGCATTCGTTAGAGCATTCATGCGGTGCTCGCGTGGGCATGCCTCGTGCCGTTCCTGGTCGCGGGCAGCGCACCGCGCGCACCGCGCATCGCTTCCAAGGAGACGAAATGGCTCAGTTCAACTGCGATATCTGCGGCGTGCGCCCCGCGACGGTGCGGGTCGCCGTGTTGCAGGACGGCAGGCGGCGCTTTCTCGATGTCTGCGACTATCACTACGCGCAACTCACGCGGCATCAACGGACCTTGAGCCCGCTGGAGGCGCTGTTTCGCGCCTCGCAGCAGGGTGACGGCACGGACGATGCGGGCGGCCCGGCGGCTGAACCTACGCCACAGGCCATGGAAGCGGGCGACGGCGCCATCGTCGAACGCTATTTCAGCGACGTGGCGCGTGAATTGCTCCAGCGCGCGGCGGAGCGGGCGGTGCAGTTCGGGCGGCGCGAAGTCGACACCGAGCATCTGCTTTACGAACTCGCGGGCAACGACGCGGGCGCGGCGATCCTCAAGCGCCTCGGCATTCAGCCCGACGATGTGCGCGCGTTCATCGACGCCAACGCGCAAAAGCGCGAAGGCGCGCCCGCGCGGGAGGACGGCCGTATCGGCGTCTCCCCGCGCCTGAAGGGCGCGCTCGACCGCGCATTTCTCGTCTCGCGCGAACTGGGTCACAGCTACGTTGCGCCGGAGCATCTGCTCTTCGGGCTCACGCAGGTGCCGGAAAGTTTTGCGGGCCATCTGCTGGGCCGCTACGGCGTCACGCCCCAGAAGGTATTGCAGCGGCTCGTGGAGGCCCAGGGCGACAAACGCGAGCGTCCCGCCGCGAAGGGGCCGAGCGCGACGCCGCAGCTCGACCAATACAGCCGCGATCTCACCGCGCTCGCGAGCGAGGGCAAGCTTGACCCCGTGATCGGCCGTTCGAGCGAGATCGAGACCGTGGTCGAAGTGCTCGCGCGCCGGCGCAAGAACAATCCGGTGTTGATCGGCGAACCGGGGGTGGGCAAGACCGCGATCGCCGAAGGCCTCGCGCAACGCATGCTCAACGGCGACGTGCCCGAATCGCTGCGCGGGCGGCGCCTCGTCGAGCTGAACGTCAACGGGCTGATCGCGGGCGCGAAGTATCGCGGCGAATTCGAAGAGCGCGTGAAAAGCGTGATGGAGGAAATCTCGGCGCAGCGGGAAAGCCTCGTGCTCTTCATCGACGAGGTGCACATGATCGTCGGCGCGGGCCAGGGCGGCGGCGAGGGCGGGCTCGACATCGCCAATGTCTTCAAGCCCGCGATGGCGCGCGGCGAACTGAACCTGATCGGCGCCACGACGCTCTCCGAGTACCAGAAGTACATCGAGAAGGACGCGGCGCTCGAGCGGCGCTTTCAGCCCGTGTTCGTCTCCGAGCCGAGCGTCGATCAGACGATCAACATCCTGCGCGGCTTGCGCGACAAGCTCGAGGTGCATCACCACGTCACCATTCGCGACGACGCGCTCGTTTCGGCGGCCGAGCTCTCGGACCGCTACGTGATGGGGCGCTTCCTGCCCGACAAGGCGATCGATCTCGTCGACCAGGCGGCGGCACGCGTGCATCTTTCGGCCACCTCGCGACCTGCGGCGATCCTCGAACTCGAAGCGGAGCTGGCGCAATTGCGGCGCGAGCAGGACTACGCGGCGACGCGCAAAAATTTCGAGCGCGCCCATACGCTGGACGAGCCGATCGCCGACAAGGAAAAGGCGCTCACGCAGGCCACCAACGACTGGAAAGGTCAGCTCGGCACCGTGACCTCGGACGTGACGAGCGAAGACGTCGCGGAGATCGTCTCGAAGCTCACGGGCGTGCCGGTCACGCAATTGACCGCCGAGGAGCGCACGCGGCTGCTCGAAATGGAAGCGCGGCTGCATGAGCGTGTGATCGGGCAGGAACAGGCCATCGTCGCGGTCAGCGACGCGGTGCGCCGTTCGCGCGCCGGGCTGCGGCGCGGCCGGCGGCCCACGGCAGTCTTCCTGTTCCTCGGGCCGACCGGCGTGGGCAAGACGGAGCTTGCGAAGGCGCTGGCCGAAGTGGTGTTCGGCGACGAAGACGCCATCGTGCGCATCGACATGAGCGAGTACATGGAGCGCCACGCGGTGTCGCGGCTGATCGGCTCGCCGCCGGGTTACGTCGGCTATGACGAAGGCGGCCAGTTGACCGAGAAGGTGCGCCGCCGACCCTATTGCGTGATCCTGCTCGACGAAATCGAGAAAGCACACGCCGACGTCTACAACGTGCTGCTGCAGGTGTTCGACGACGGCCGGCTTACCGACGGCAAGGGGCGCGTGGTCGACTTCAGCAATACGGTCGTGATCGCGACGAGCAATCTCGGCTCCGACCTGGTCTCCGGGCAAAAGCGCTCGGGGCCGGGGTTTCTGTCGAGCGCAGAAGGGTCGATGCAAGGCGCGGTGATGGGCGAGCTGCGCCAGCATTTCCGGCCCGAGTTCCTGAATCGCATCGACGAGATCATCATGTTCCAGCCGCTCACGAGCGACGAGCTGCGCTCGATCGTGCGGCTGCAGCTCGAACAGGTCCGGCGGATGGCACACAGCCAGGACATCGACCTGACGTTCGACGACAGCGTGATCGATTACCTCGCGGCGGAGGGATATCGGCCGGAATTCGGCGCGCGCGAGTTGAAGCGCAAGATGCAGCAGGCGGTGGAGAACGAGCTGGCGAAGGAAATGCTCAAGGGCGGCGTGAAAGAGGGCGCCAAAGTCGTATGCCGTTACGACGCGGCGGGCAAACGCATGGCATTCGCGTTGCAGGGGGCGGCCGCAAGCTGATGCAGGCGGCCGGGCGGCGTTGCCCGTGCTCGCGCGCCTAACGCACCAGCTTCGGGCGCGAGACGGGTTTGACGCCCGGACGTTCGACGGCCCGCCGGATCCTGGCGAGCAGGTCGCCCTCGTGGAATCGCCGGTCCTGCGCAAAACGCTCGGCGACCGTGAGATAGGCGCCGTGCAGGCGGCTCATGATTTCCTCGCCTTCGGACTGCCGCAGGCCGAGGCGCCGGGCGAAGGCATGGAGTTCCGCCGGCAGCGGGAACGTCTTGCTCCGGTTGAGGCCGAGCGCCATGCGCCCATCGAGATCCGGATAGATGTCCGTGCAGACCACGTCGAACACCGGAGCGAGCCGGCGCGGTCCGGTCGGATCGATATAGAGGATTCCCAGGTTCTTCATGTGGGCGTCGCCGTCGCGCAACAGGCACGAGAGGGCGATGCGCTCGAACAGGCGGCGTTTCTGCGCCGGGTCCGATCGTGTATAGATGTCCACGGCCTTGGCGATCATCTCGTAGCTGCCCTCGTATTTCGCCTTGCCGGTGAGCACGCTCATGTCTTCGAATCCGATGGGCGTGCCGTCCGCCTCGCGGTCGAAGCGTGACATGACGAAGAGTTTGCCGTCTTCGGAAAGCCAGAAGTCGGGGACTTCGAGCGCGGCCTCTTTCGCCACCGACATGCAGAAGTATTCGTTGCGCGCGAGACCGGGGAAGTCGTCGCCTTCGGCCTTCACGATCACCGTGCGCAGGGGCAGCGCCGTGTGTTCGGCGGGGCGCGGGGCGTTTTCTGCGGCGAGCGGGACGACCGCCTTCGGCTGCACGCCGGAGATGCCCGAGCCGAGTGCATAGCGGTCGATCAGGCGCTCGAACAGCCGGCCCGACGGCGAGGAAAGCAATTCGTCCAGACGTTCGCCGTCGCTCTGCGGCACCCGCTCTCCCGGCACGGAATAGGTGAGCCGCCCGATTTGATTGGTGCCGGCGAGAAAGAGCAGAAACATGTCGCTCGGCGCACCGTAACGCGCGAGCCGTTCCTCGATGACGAAACGCAGGTAGCCCTCTGGCCGGTTCATCGCGAAGATGCCCATCAGGTCGCCGCTCGCGTAACTCTGGCGCCGCACGGGCATGGTGAGTGATACGGCGGCCATGTCGGGCGCGTCGCCGTAATTGAAGACGAAGCGGCTCTCGCGCGCCAGCAGACCGCTCGGTCCCTGCGGCGTATGGACTTCCAGGTTGCGGATTTCGCGCAGGAGCCGCTCGAGGTCGAATGAGGCGCTCGCAGTCATTCGTCGTCCCTGAATATGTCGTTCAGGTCCTCGAGGATGACGGTATCCATGGGGCGAAGCACGACTTCATAGCCGAGCGCGTTCACGAGCCGGCAGAGTTCGCGTACGCCGACGTTGCCTGCGTGTTCGGCGTTCGTGACGGTGCGACGGGCGACGCCGGCCTGCTCCGCCAAGGCCTGCTGGGTCAGCTTGCGCTCGCGGCGCGTCGCGCGCAGGCCTTCTGCCAGGCGCTCGGCGTTGGAAATCGAGAGGTTCGCGGGTTTTTTGCGCATCATAGTGCGCATTATAGGTTGTTATCCAGCAGCTTGCGCAGAATTCTGCGCATCCAATCAATCGGGATTCGTGGCGGAAAATGCGCGCAATTTTGCGCAAGATGATGGATAAAACGCCGATATGCGCAATATCGTGCGCATATCGGCGTTTCAGGGGTCAATGCGTGTTCGTTGAAGATTCAACGGTTTACGTCGTATTTTCCCGCCAGGGGCCGCTTCACATCGACCGCAGCGCCGAGCGCTTGAGCTTGCCGGTCTCGGTGCGCGGCAATGCGTCGATAAAGGCGATCAGGCGCGGATATTTGTACGCCGCCACCGCGTTCTTCACGAAGTTCTGCAACTCGGCGACCAGGGCGTCGCCGGCGCTGAAGCCCGGGCGCAAGACGACGAACGCCTTCACCACCTGGCCACGCACTTCGTCGGGCACGCCCGTTACGCCGCACTCGGCCACGGCGGGGTGCTGCATGAGCACCGTCTCGACTTCGGGACCCGCGATGTTGTAGCCCGACGAAACGATCATGTCGTCGGAGCGGGCCTGGTAGAACACATAGCCGTCGGCGTCGATGGATACGGCGTCGCCGGGCAGGTTCCAGCCGCCGCGCACGAACACGGCCTGGCGTTCGTCGGCGAGATAGCGGCAGCCGGTCGGGCCGCGCACGGCCAGATTGCCCGTCACGCCGGGCGCCACCGGCTGCAGGTCATTGTCCAGCGCCTGCACGACGTAGCCCGGCACCGCGCGGCCGATCGAGCCGGGGCGCACATCGGCGCCGGCGGACGACACGAAAATATGAATCAGTTCCGTGCCGCCAATCCCGTCGATCATCTCGATGCCCGTCGCGTCGCGCCATAGATCGCGCGTGGCCTGCGGCAGCGCTTCTCCGGCGGATACCGTCTTGCGCAGGCTGGCCAGGTCGTACTGCGTGACGAGCGCCGCCATCTGCCGGTAGAACGTGGGCGCGGTGAAGACGATCGTCGCGTGAAAACGCTGGATCGTGTCGAGCAGCAGCGCCGGCGTGAGCTTTTCGATCAGCACCGTCGACGCGCCGACGCGCAGCGGAAAACACAGCAGCCCGCCCAGTCCGAACGTGAACGCGAGCGGCGGCGTGCCGCAGAACACGTCCTCGGCCGTGGGCTTCAGAATGTGGCGCGGGAACAGGTCGCACATGGCGATCACGTCGCGGTGAAAGTGCATGCAGCCCTTGGGCATGCCCGTCGTACCGCTCGTGAAGGCAATCAGGCAGACGTCGTCGCTGGCCGTGTCGCAGGCCGTGAAGTCGGCGGGCTTGTGTGCCGCGAGCGCTTCCAGCGTGCCCGGCGCGGTGTCGTGAAAGTAGCAGACCTGCTTGATGCTTTCGCAAAAGAACTCGTCGGCGGAGTCCATGCAGCGCGCGAGCTCTTCAGTGAGCCGCACGTCGCACAGCGCCGCGCAAACCTGCGCCTTGTCTGCGATCTGCTTGAGTTCCTTTGCACGCAAGAGCGGCATGGTGGGAATCACCACGAGCCCCGCCTTGAGCGACGCGAGAAACGCCACCGCCATTTGCAATGTGTTCGGCCCGCGTAACAGGACGCGGTTGCCCGGCTTCAGTCCCATGTCTTCCACCAGCACGCGGGCGCTGCGATTGACGAGCGCGAGCAGTTCGGCGTACGTGGTGGCTTGTGGCTTGCCATCGATATCCGACCAGATGGCCGGGCGTTCGCCGTGTCCCGCCTCGATCGCGCGGTCAAGCAACTCGACCGCGCAATTCATGCGCGCAGGGTAGGCAACATCGGGATTGTCGAGCAGCATGTCGGGCCACTGCGACTCGGGCGGCAGATGATCGCGTGCGAACGTATCGACATGGGCGGTGGGTTGCATGGCGTCTCCGGCTGTCTGTATGAGCTGATCGTGCTGTTGCGCGGGCGCCGGTCTACTGGCGCGAGAGACGCGCGTCGTCGGGAATCACGGCCGTCGCTTCGATTTCCACTTTGGCGTCGTCTTCCATGAGGGCCACCACCTGCACCGCGCTCATGGCGATCTCGTAGTCGCCGATCAGCTCGCGAAACGCAGCGCCAATTTCCTTCAGCGATGCCAGGTACTCCTTCTTGTCGGTGACATACCAGGTCATGCGCACGAGGTGCTCGGGCTTGCCGCCCGCGGTTTCGAGAACGGCAACGATATTGCGTAGCGCCTGCACGGCCTGGGCGCCGAATTCGCGGCTCGTGAAGCGCGCGTTCCCGTCCCAGCCGATCTGGCCGGCGATATAGACCTGCGTGCCGGCAGCGGCGACGCCGTTGGCATAACCGCGCGGCTTGACCCAGCCTGCGGGAAGAAGGGCTCGTTTCATGTTTTCGTCCGGTTCCGTAGTGAAGCGTCGCGCAGCAGGCGCTTACGCGGCGTTGTATGCCTTGAGCAAGCCACGCCCGACAATGAGCTGCTGGACCTCGGTCGCGCCTTCGTAAATGCGCAGCGAGCGAATCTCGCGGTAGAGCGACTCGACGATGTTGCCGCTTTGCACGCCCATGCCGCCCCAAAGCTGCACGGCCGCATCGATCACCTGCTGCGCGCCTTCGCTTGCATGCCACTTCGCCATGGCGGCTTCGCGCGTCACGCTTTCGCCCTGGTCGCGCAGCCACGCCGCGCGATAGACGAGCAGGGCGCTGCTGTCGATGGTGAGCGCCATCTGCGCGAGTTTTGCCTGGGTCAGCTGAAAATCGCCGAGCGTCTGGCCGAACATCTTGCGCGAAGCGGCGCGCGCGAGCCCTTCGGCCATCGCGCGGCGTGCGAAGCCGAGCGAAGCCGCGGCGACCGAGGTGCGGAAAATATCGAGTGTGCGCATGGCGATCTTGAAGCCTTCCCCCGGCGCGCCGAGCATCTGGCTGCGCTTCACGCGCGCGCCGGTAAAGCGCAGGCGCGCGAGCGGATGCGGCGCGATCACGTCGATGCGTTCGGCGATTTCGAGCCCCGGTGTGTCGGCATCGACCACGAACGCGCTGATGCCGCGCGAGCCCGGCGCCTCGCCGGTGCGGGCGAATACCACGTAGAAGTCGGCGATGCCGCCGTTCGAGATCCATGTTTTTTCGCCGTCGAGCACGTAGTCGTCGCCCTCGGCGCGTGCGGCGAGCGCCATCGCGGCGACGTCGGAGCCTGCTTCGGGCTCGGAGAGCGCAAACGCGGCGATGGCTTCGCCGCGCGCGACGCGCGGCAGATAGCGCGACTTTTGCGCTCCGTTGCCAGCCAGCGAGATCGCGCCCGAACCGAGGCCCTGCATGGCGAGCGCGAAGTCGGCGAGACCCGAGTGTTTCGCGAGCGTTTCGCGCAGCAGGCAGACGGCGCGCGTGTCGATCGTGTCGCCATGGCCGCCATAAGCGGTGCCGCCCACGCCGTAGCGTAGCCAGCCGGCTTCGCCGAGCTTGCGCACGAGCGCGCGGCAGGTCGCATCGACGTCGTCGTGCGGCACGTGCACGAGATGCTCACGCGCCCATGCTTCGATTCCCGCGCCGAGCGCGCGATGGCGATCTTCGAAGAACGGCCACGCGAGTGCGTCGTGGAGATTCGTTTCAACGGCAGCGTTCAATTCAATCCCCTTCGAAAACCGGGCGCGTTTTGGCCGCGAACGCCTCATAGGCGCGGCCGAAATCGCGCGTGGCCATGCAGATCGCCTGCGCCTGCGCTTCGGACTCGATGGCCTCGTCGATGCTCATGGTCCATTCCTGATGCAGCATCGTCTTGGTGATGCCGTGCGCAAAGGTCGGACCGGAGGCGAGATCGGCGGCGAGTTTCTGTGCATCGGCGAGCAGCATTTCGGGCTCGCAAATGCGGTTGTAGAAGCCCCATGCGTGGCCTTCTTCTCCGCTCGCGGAGCGGCCCGTGTAAAGCAGCTCGGCTGCGCGGCCCTGACCGATGATGCGTGGCAGGATCGCGCACGCGCCCATGTCGCAGCCCGCGAGCCCCACGCGCGTGAAAAGGAACGCGAGCTTGCTGCGCGCGGTGGCGTAGCGCATGTCGGAGGCCATGGCGAGAATCGCGCCCGCTCCGGCGCAGACGCCGTCCACGGCGGCGATGATCGGCTGCGGGCAGTGGCGCATGGCTTTCACGAGGTCGCCGGTCATGCGCGTGAACATCAGCAGTTCGGGCATCGGCAGATCGATGAGCGGCGCGATGATGTCGTGAACGTCGCCGCCCGAGCAGAAGTTTTCGCCCGCGCCATGCAGCACGATGGCCTTCACGTCCGTCGCATAGGCGAGCTGGCGAAACAGATCGCGTAGTTCCGCATACGATTCGAACGTGAGCGGATTCTTGCGTTCGGGGCGGTTCAGCGTGATGCTTGCGACGCGGCCTTGAACCGACCAGCCGAAATGTTGCGCCTCATAACCGGCAAGCGTGAGGCGGTTGCCCGCGAAGAGCGCTTCGGCGCTGGAACGTGTCGTCAAGATATGTCTCCCGGATCTTTGCAATTTCAGTGTGATCAGCTTTCGAGCCCGTTGCGCAGATGCTGTTTGAGCTTGCCGAGCCGCTCGTGCATCTTCGACTTCTCGTCGAGCGAGAGGCCGCCGAACAGTTCCACCACCCATTGCTCGTGCGCGGCCGCCATGCGGTCGAACAGGGCGCGGCCCTCGGGCGTGAGGCGCACCACGAAGGCGCGCCGGTCGTCGGGGGCCACGTCGCGTACGACGAGGCCTTCCTTTTCGAGCTGATCGGTTATGCCCGTGACGTTGCCGCCCGTCACCATCAGGCGGCGCGAGAGTTCCGTCATGCGCAGACCTTCGGGGTGGCGCTCGAGCTGCGCCATCAGGTCGAAGCGCGGCAGCGTCGTGTCGAACTCGACGCGCAGGCGGCGGCGCAATTCGGCCTGCACGAGGTTCGTCGTGGTGAGCAGGCGCAGCCACAGGCGCAGGCCCATGTGGCTGTCGGCGCCCGTGCTCATTTCCATGTCGACGACATTCTCCGCCGGCTTTTCGACGCCCTTGCGCGGCGCTTTCGTTGCGGCCTTCGCGGTGGCGTTCTTGCGCGTGGATGCGGGCGATGTCATGTGATTTCTCCACCGGAAACGGATAGGGACTGGCCCGTGATCGCGGGCGATCCAGGCGCGCAAAGCCACAGTACGGCGTTGGCGACTTCTTCCGGCGTGACGAAACGCTGCTGCGGGTTGTGGCGCACGAGAATGCTGCGCGCCTCGGCTTCGCTGCGCGAAGTCTTGCGCGTGATCTGTTCGAGCGACGCCTGCAGCAGTTCCGTTTCCGTGTAGCCGGGGCACACGGCGTTCACGGTTACGCCCTGGGTGGCCACTTCGAGCGCAAGCGCGCGCGTCAAGCCGATCACGCCATGTTTCGAGGCGCAATAGGCGGCGACATACGGATAGCCGACCTGGCCCGCCGTGCTCGCGACATTGACGATGCGTCCGGCTTTGCGCGCGAGCATGCCGGGCAGCACCGCGCGCGTGCACAGAAACGCGCCGGTGAGATTCACGTCGAGCATGCGCTTCCACAGCGCGAGGTCGGTTTGTGTGAACGGCGCGGCCTGAGCCTGGCCCGCGTTGTTCACGAGGATATCGACGGCGCCGAGCGATTGCGCCGCATGCACGAACGCGGCGTTTACGGCGTCTTCGTCGGTGATATCGACGCTCACGCAAGCCACGTTCTCGCCGCCGCCGAGCGCGGCACGCTGGGCGTCGAGCCGCGTGGCGTCACGGCCCATCAGTGTGACGCGCGCACCGGCATGCAGGAGCGCGGCGGCAGTCGCCGCGCCGATGCCGCTGCCGCCGCCGGTCACGACGGCATGACGATCGTTCAGGATTGCCTGGTTCATGCTCACACGGTTCCTTCGGCGCGTTGCGCACGCTCGATCGGCGACAGGCCGGCCGCGGCTGCCGCTGCGGCGCGTTCGCGCTCGATGTTGCGTTCGAGTTGGGTCTTGGCCGCCATGTACTGGTTCGGCCACTTGATGTCGAGATAGCCGATGCGCGCCGCTTCGGTGAGCGTCCACGAGGGGTTGGCCAGGTGCGGCCGCGCCACGGCGCACAGGTCGGCGCGACCGGCAGCGATGATGCCGTTCACGTGATCCGCTTCGGAAATCGCCCCGACGGCGATCGTCGCGATGCCCGCTTCGTTGCGGATGCGGTCGGCGAAAGGCGTCTGGAACATGCGGCCGAAGACGGGTTTTTCTTCCTTGCTCACCTGGCCCGACGAAACGTCGATCATGTCCGCGCCTGCCGCCTTGAACGCGCGCGCGATTTCGATGGCGTCGTCGGGCGTGTTGCCGCCTTCCACCCAGTCGTGTGCCGAGACGCGTACTGAAATGGGCTTGTTTTCCGGCCAGACCGCGCGCATCGCCTTGAAAACCTCGAGCGGATAACGCAGCCGGTTTTCGATCGATCCGCCGAACTCGTCGGTGCGCTGGTTCGTGAGCGGCGAGAGGAAGCTGGAAAGCAGATAGCCGTGCGCGCAGTGCAATTCGAGCCAGTCGAAGCCCGCTTCGTCTGCCATTTGCGTGGCTTGGACGAATTGCGCCTCGATGTCGCGCAGTTCCTGGGTGCTCGCTTCATGCGACCACTGGCTCACACCGCGCAGATATTGCTGCGGCGAAGCGGAGACGAGCGGCCAGTTGCCGTCGTCGAGCGGCTGGTCGATGCCTTCCCATGCCACGCGCGTCGAGCCCTTGGCGCCGGAATGGCCGAGCTGCATGCCGATTTTCGCGTCCGAGTTCGCATGCACGAAATCGACGATGCGCTTCCACGCCTGCAGATGCTCGGGCGCATACATGCCGGGGCACGCGGGCGTGATGCGGGCCTCGGGGGAGACGCAGGTCATTTCGGTCATCACGAGCGCGGCGCCGCCCATGGCGCGCGCGCCCAGATGCATGAGGTGATAGTCGCCGGCCACGCCGTCATGGGCGGAGTACTGCGCCATCGGCGAGACGATCACGCGGTTTTTCAACGTCACGCCACGCACCGTAAAAGGCGTGAACATGGGCGGCACGGCGCGCGCCTCGCCACCCGCGCGTTGCGCGAGCCACGTTTCGAAGCCGGACAGATAATGCGCGTCGCGCTCGCGCAGATTCTCGTGCGAGATGCGCTGCGAGCGCGTGAGCAGCGAATAGGCGAACTGCTCCGGATCGAACTTCGCGTAGCGGTCCACGTGCTCGAACCACTCCGTGGAATTGCGCGCGGCGTTCTGAATGCGCAGGACGTCCACGCTACGCACGTTCGTGTAGTGCGTGAGCGCCGCGCGCAGATCGCCGGGATGCGCTTGCATGCTGTTGGTGAGTTCGATCGCGTCTTCGAGCGCGAGCTTCGTGCCCGAGCCGATCGAGAAGTGCGCGGTGTGCGCCGCGTCGCCCATCAGCACGACAGGCGTTTGCTTACCGTCGGCCGCGGTTTTCCAGTGCACCCATTCGCGATTGACCACGCGGGGAAAGCGGATCCATTGCGACGAGCCGCGCATGTGCGACGCGTTCGAGCGCAGCGCGTGGCCGTCGAGATAACGCGCGAACAGCTTCTCGCAGAACGCGATGCTGTCTTCCTTGCTCATGGTGTCGAGGCCGGCTGCGCGCCACACCTGATCGGGCGTTTCGACGATGAACGTCGACGTGTTGTCGTCGAAGCGGTAGGCGTGCGCCTGGAACCAGCCCCATTCGGTTTCTTCGAACGCGAACGTGAACGCGTCGAAGAGTTTCGATGTGCCGAGCCAGACGAAGCGGCAGTTGCGCAAATCGATATCCGGCTGATACGTGGCGGCGTACTTCTGGCGCGTGGCGCTGTTCAGGCCGTCGCTCGCAATGATGAGGTCCGCGTGGGCGACGTCGTCGTCGGTGATCTGCGATTCGAATACGAGCTTCACACCGAGCGCCTCGCAGCGCGCCTGCAGGATGTTGAGCAGACGCTTGCGGCCAATGCCGCAGAAGCCATGGCCCGACGAGCGGATTGCGCTGCCGCGAAAGTGAATCTCGATGTCGTCCCAATGATTGAAGGCGTCGAGAATTTCGTCCGCGCTTTCGGGGTCGGCCGCGCGCAGGTTGCCCAGCGTCTGGTCCGAGAACACCACGCCCCAGCCGAACGTGTCGTACGGGCGGTTCCGTTCGATTACGGCGATTTCGTAGTCGGGGTGACGGCGCTTCATCAAAAGGCCGAAATAGAGGCCTGCGGGCCCGCCACCCATGCAAACAATGCGCATGCTCGCTCCTTCGTTCAGTCTGCAAGGCCAATGTAGGTTCAATTACTTTAGGTGTCAAGTAATATGCGAGCGAGGGCGGGATGGCCCTGGGCGCAGCGGCGAAACATCTGAATATTTGTGGAACCCTTGGTGCGGCGCGGCGTCAACTCGCCAATGACGCAAGCAAAGGGAACACGCAGGCTTTCGTGCGCCTTTCCACGAGACGCGACGGCCCAAATGCCGCGACGGTGCAGACGCCGGGACGCCATGGGATGTGGCACCAGAAACGGGCGGACGCCGATTCCGTGTGCATGGCGCGCACCGTCCGGGGCTGCGCGCGCGACTGCGTGCAACCGTGAAGTGGGCGAAATGCTTACCATGGGTTACGCAGGCCCATTGCGCGTGGAGCTGGCATTAAAGTCGCTTGGTGAGGCGGCGCTCCGGCGCAGCCTTTTACGGAACCCTTTCATGCGTTGCGCGTGTGGCCATGAATCGATCAGGCATCCTTACAAAAATAGCCGTAAAGCTGACAGCTTCATCGAATCGAAGTCGCGCACCCCTTCAATCGTAATCTTCGACACGAACGGGAGTCGTCACCCATGAGTCAGACAGCGAAGCGATCGATCGAAATCGACTTTTTCCGGGGTTTCGCTTTGATTTCCATCGCGCTCGATCACATTCCTTCCAGCGTGCTTTCGCATGCGATGCTGCACAACTTCGCGTTCTGCGACTCCGCGGAAGTGTTCGTGTTCGTGAGCGGCTATGTATGCGCGGCGAGTTGGCTCGCCATTGCCGGACGCAAGGGCGAGGGCGCGGCCAACCGGCGCTTCTGGCGTCGCGGGCGCGAGATCTACGCCGCCTACCTGTGCACCGCTGCGCTCATGCTGCTGTCGGGCGCCGCCGCGGTAACGATGCGGGTGGATTCGCCGCTGGTCGCAGAGTCGGGTTATCTGCGCTTCGCCGCGCAGCCGTTCACGATGCTCGCCAATATCGCGGTGTTTCGCGACCAGCCGTATCTGGCCGGCGTCCTGCCCATGTACATCGTGCTCGTGATGCTCCTGCCATTCGTGATGCCACTTGCGCGCCGCTCGCCCGATCTCGTGCTCGTGGGCAGCTTCGTGCTGTGGTTCGGCGGGTGCTGGCTCGTGGGGTATTTGCCTACCGCGCCCGGCGCCATCTGGCCGTTCAACCCGTTTGCCTGGCAGGCCATGTTCATGCTGGGGCTGCTATGCCGCATCTATCCGGTGTCGCGTGCGTTCCAGGTCTCCTGGACGGGCCGCGCGTTGACAGCGTTCGCGCTGGTGCTCGTCGCCACGTTCGCGTTCATCCAGTTGTTCGCCGATCTGGACCCTCAGCCTGGCTACATGAAGCAGAATCTCGCGAGCGTGCGCATCGTGAACTTCGCCGCCGTGGCGTGGCTCGCCGCGCAGGCGGTGCGCAAGGGCTGGATAGCGTGGCTTGCGCAGCGGCTGCCGGCCGTCGTCACCGTGGGGCAGCAGGGCCTCGTCTGTTTCGTGGGGGGCGCGGTGGCTTCGAACGTCATCGACACGCTGCTGCGTGCAACGCATGTCACCGCTTCGTTGCCCGCACGGCTCGCGGGCGACGTGCTCGCGGTCGGCGCATTGCTCGCGCTCGCGGGTGGCATGCGGCGCCTGAAAGCGGTACGGCCGCGCGTCGCGCTTACGTGAAGCGCGACGGCAACGATTCAACGCACGACGCGCTCACGCCTTGCCAAGTTCGCGCACATCAGTGACGGGCAACGAGCCGAAGGCATCGCTCAACGCATAGTCGATCAATTGTTGCGCGGCCGCTTCGGGCGTGGACAGCAAACCGTTCTGCTTGAGCTGTTCGAAGCGCTCGCGCATCGGGAACTGGTCGACGCTCGTCGCGCGGATCATCTTTTGCATGCCGGTATCGATCACGCCAGGTGCGATGCTGCAAATGCGCAGGCCGGCCGGCGCATCGAGGGCGACGGCGCGCGCGTGGTGGTCGAGCGCGGCCTTGGTCGCGCAATACACGCTCCAGCCCGCATACGCGTTGCGCGCGGCGCCGCTCGAAATATGCACGATGCGTCGTGATGCGCTCGCGCCGGGCGCAGACGTGGCGGCGAGCGCATTCGCGAGCATCAACGGCGCTGCCACGTTGAGCGTCACGGCGCGTGCGATGGCGAGCGGGTCCTGCGCGCCGAGCGGGGCAATCGGCTCGACGCTGCCCGCGTTGTTGAAGAGCAGCACGCACTGCGCGCCGAGCGCGAACGCATCGAGCGTGTCGCCCGCCAGCCAGCGTTCGAGTGCGGCGGGATCGGCGAGGTCCACGACGGCCTCGGCGAACCGTTCCGGATGGCGGGAAGCCAGTTCCGCATGCGCGCCACGGCCGAGGCCGAGCACCTCGATGTCCCGTTGCAGCAGCGATTGCGCGAGCGCCGCACCCAATCCGCGCGTATGGCCGGTCACGATGGCGCGAATGGTGGAACGGGGGGCGGATGTCGAAATCGTCATGGTGTCGTGATGATAAAGGGATGCGATCCTTGCGTGCGCAAGGTGTCGATGCATGAAATCGAGGGATTTTGCCGCGCGCCGCATGTAGTCGCGGTGTGGCGCGGCACACGACGGCGGACGCGAAACGGGGCGCAACAAACGATTGCCCGGTTGGATCGGCCGTGTTTTCGGTATCATAGCGTCCGGTTCCATATGGAAGAGATCTGGACGTGAAAGCCGCATCGCAACAACGCCGTACCCTGAGCTTCAAGGAAGGTCTTCTTGAGATCAAGAAGAGCATGGGGGGCGGCTCAGGCCAGCCAGCCGAAGAACAGGCGCAAAAATCGCAAGGCAAGCCCGCTCACAAGGGCGCGAAGGGCCATGGCGGCTCGCACGCCCCGAAGGGCCCGCGTGCGCCGAGAGAGGGTTCGGCGGCTGCTGGCGCAGCCGGCGGCAAGGACGAGCGTGCGCGCTCGCGCCATGGCCGGCCTCAGGGCGCGCGAGCGCAGGAGCAGAATCAAGGTGAGCAGGGGCAGCGCGCGCAGCAGCCGCGCCGGCCGCAGCAGCCGAAGCCGGCCCGCGGACCTGAGGCGGCCGAGCGTTCCGGGCAGCAGCAACGCCGCCGTCCGGCGCGTCCCCAGCAGCCGCCGGCCGCGAATCTGAGCGAGGCCGAAAAGGCGCGCATCGAGCGCAATCGCCAGTTGAACACGGTCTGGAATGTGTTCGCGAAGCACTACCCGGCTTTCCGCGACCGTTTGCCGCTCAAGATCGGCGTGGCCGAGGACCTCGTCGCGCGTCACCCCGAGTACGAGCGCACGATGATCGTCGCCGTGCTCAAGCGCCATGTGAACCATCCGCGCTATCACGAGCGCGTGGCCGCAGGCGGCTCGCGCTACGAACTCGACGGCACGGCTTCGGAAGGTCCGGGCATCGACCCGTCGCACGTCGGCCGCGCAAATGCGGCGCTGGCGCGTCAGAAGGCCAAGGCCGAGGCGCAAGCCAAGGCGCGCGAAGAGGGCAACGCCCAGCCGGAGGTCAAGACAGAAGCCAAGGCCGAGGCGAAGACCGAACCCGCGCCCCAGCTCGAAGCCCAGAGCGTAGAGCCGCAAGGCCCGTCCAGCGCGCCGGAAGCCGCGGTACAGCAACCGGAAAACGGCGAGACGCCCGCAAGCGGCGCCTGAGCCCGCGCGCCGGAAGTTCCCTCGTCGAAACGCCCCTCTCGCGGCACCGCCGCGCGAGGGGCGTTCGCACGTCTGGCGAGGCGCTGCCGATCGATGCGCGCGCAACCTTCGGCGCGCACGTCGGCCTTCGTATCGGGAACTCGGGTGCTTTCGATGCGCATCGCATGGCCGCCGATCGCACGCGAGGCAGCCTGAGCGAAGCAGGTAGCAGTGTTAGCGCGCGCTGGCCGAAGCGGTGCCTTGCGCGGCAGCCTGCGCGGAGGCCGCCGATGTCGCGGAGGGTGCTGCAGCAGGGCCGGATGCGCCGATCGCGGCCGTTGCCGCCGCAGCCGCAAAGGCGGAAGCCGCCGATGCCGCCAGCCCGACGCTCGCCCGCGCATCGCTCGCGGCCGGCGTGCTAGCGGTGTCGAGCACCCGGCTGAACTCCACGGCGCGCGTGCGGATCTTTTCCGCATAGGCCTTCGATCCGCCATAGTTCTTCATCGCGGCATTGAGGTCGCCGCCGGCAGCCCGCTGGTAGCCATAGAGGATCGACGAGCCCACGTCGATGTTGACCTCGGGGTCGGTGAGATCCTTGTTGTGCAGGAGATTGCGATGCGCCGACGGCACGACCTGCATGAGTCCGGTCGCGCCATTCGCGCCGTGCGCCTTCTCGCGAAAGCGCGACTCGATCGAGATGATGGCGAGCAGCACTGCAGGCGGCAGCGAATATTTCTCGGCGGCGCCCGTGACGGCTTGCGAGATTTGCGCCGCTTTCCCTTTCGCGATACCGAACTTTTGCGTGAGGTATTTCGAAACCGCGCCGGACATGGCGCTGGAGCTTGCGGGAGCAACCTCGCTCGCAGCCGATGCGCCGACGACGTCGCTAGCGGGCGCCTGCTGCTGCGCCTGCGCGGCCGCGGTCTGCACGAGGCCCGGCAACAGGACGAGCAGGCAGAGGAACTGCCTCATGGCCGGTGCATAGGAGAAAAAGAAGGCGCAAGTATAACCGGCCCCGATTAATGAGGCCGGCTGCGTGTCATCCCGTTTTCACATCCCTGACCGGTGTCGTGCCGGGCGCGGCGCCCGGCGCCCGGCGCCCGGCGCGGCTTGAGGCCGAGTTCAGGCCGGGTTCAGTCCTTCCGCACCGAAGCCTTCCAGATTTCGTCGATGCTCGCGGCGAGCGCGGCATCGAACTCGGCGTCGCTCATCGACTTCGTGAGGTCGTTGATCAGCGCGCGCGAAAAGCTTGCAATCATGCGATGGTTTTTGGCGAGACGCTCGCACGCGTCAGTACGCGAGTAGCCGCCCGAGAGCGCCACCACGCGCACCACGCGCGGATGTTCGATGAGCGGCAGGTAGAAGTCGGGCGTATCGGGAATCGTGAGCTTGATCATCACGTTCTGCGAGGCGGGCAGCGCGTCGAGCCCTTTGAGCAGTTCGTCGCGCAACAGCTTCTCGGCCTTGGCCTTGTCGGGGGCCTTGATGGAGACTTCGGGCTCGAGGATCGGCACGAGTCCGTGCGCGGAAATCTGCGCGCCGAATGCGAACTGCTGCGCGGCGATGGAAGCGATGCCGGAAGGCGAAGCGTGCTCGATCACCGAGCGCATCTTGGTGCCGAAAATGCCGGCCGTCACCGCACGTTCGAGCAGGGCGTCCAGGCCCGGAATCGGCTTCATGAGGCGCACGCCGTCGGACTCGGCCTCCAGCCCCTTGTCGACCTTGAGGAACGGCACGACGCGGCGTTCGTTCCAGAGGAAGTCGGGCACCGGCTTGCCTTGCGCCCGGCCGTCCATGGTCGCCTCGAACAGGATCGCGCCAATCACCTTCTCGCCCGTGAATGCGGGGGCGCTGACGATGCGCACCCGCATTTCGTGGATGAGGCGAAACATTTCGGCGTCGCCGCTATACGCGCTTTCGGGGATGCCGTACTGGCGCAGCGCGCCAGGCGTCGAACCGCCGCTCTGGTCCAGCGCGGCGATGAAGCCCGGTTTGTCGCGCATCTGCGCCAGCATTTGCTCGTTTGCCATCGTCGTATCTCCCGTATTTGGGGCGCCCTTGCGGGCGCGGTTACTCGAATCGGGTCGCCGCCTGCTGCGACGAGTGTACTTGCGCCGCTGCGCCGCGTCTTTGCCATTATGTGGGCATGGCCGCGCAGCCGCGCTGAAGAGGGGAAACGATAACCCGTAGCAATTGCGGTGCCAGGGCAGACGCGCGGCAAGCGCCGTCACACGATGACTTGCGCCTGCGCGCTGCGGTCGTTCGCGAGCAGCGCCGAGAGCTTGCGCAGCGCGGCCTGCAATTGTTCGCGCCCGCCCGTCGCGCCGAGAGAAATGCGGATCGCGTTCGCGGTTTCCGGGCCTTGCTGAAACGCCGTGGAGGGCGCCACGGCGAGGCCCTCGGTGCTCGCGGCCGCCGCCAGTTCGCGCGCCTGCCAGTAGCGCGGCAACGCGTACCAGAGGTGAATGCCCGCGCCCGCCGACGATCCCAGCGTATGCGCCGCGATGCGCTGGCGCTCGCGCGCTTCGGCCTTCACGTCCGCGAAGATCTGCTCGGCCACGCCTTCCTCGATCCAGTGTGTGGCGAGCGCGTTGGTGAGCGGCGCGGCCATCAGCGAGAACGTGCGCAGCGCGGTCACGAGGCGGGTGTGCGCGTCTTCGTCGGGCAGCGCGAGATAAGCCGTGCGCAGGCCGGGCGAGAGCGTCTTGGAAAGCGTCGCGAGATAGCAGACCTGAGCGGGCGCGAGCCGGGCAAATGGCGCTGGCGCATCGGGCGCGAAACGCCAGTAAGGATCGTCTTCGACGATCAACGCGCCGCAGCGCTGCGCCACCCGCAGGATTTCCAGACGGCGTGGCTCCGGCATGGTCGCCGTCGTCGGGTTCTGCAACGTGGGGTTCACGTAGATGAAACGCGCCGCGTGCTTGCGGCAAGCCGCTTCGAGCGCGTCGGGGCGCATGCCGTGGTCATCCACGGCAACGGGGGCGATGCGGCGGCCCAGTTGTGCCGCCGCGTGCGGCAGGCCCGGATAGAGCAGCGGCTCGGCGAGGATGACCTCGCCCGGCTGCGTGAAGGCGAGGATCAGCGCGGCCAGCGCCGCCTGCGCGCCGGGACAGACCACCACGCGATCGGGCGCCACGTGGCCGAGCACGGGCTGCAGCCACTTCGCGCCCGCCTGCCAGTCGGCGCGGCCGCCGCCGCCCATGTGGTAAGTCATGAGCAGATCGGCGTCGCTGCGCACCAGCACGCGCGCCATGCCTTCGCGCAACAGCGCGTTCATGTCGAGGTCGGCGGGCGCAGGCGGGATGTTCATGCTGAGATCCACGCGTTGGAGCAGCTCGGCGCGCGGCGCGGCGATGAAGGTGCCCAGCGGCCCGCGCGCCTCGATCAGGCCGCGCCGCCGGGCTTCGTTGAAGCCGCGCGTGACGGTGGTCAGATCGACCGCAAGCAGGGTGGCGAGACTGCGCTGCGCGGGCACGCGCTCGCCGGGGCGCAGCGTGCCATGCGCCACCGCGGCTTCGATGAAATCGGCCAGCCGCAGGTAGCGCGGGCCGTTGCCGGACTGCATCGCCGTGGCCCATGCATTGATATCTCCGGCGCTTTCAGCAGGTTGGTCGTGTGTCATTCTGTCGCGGATGTATGCGTCATGTCTTACTCTAGCATGCGTGCATGAAGCGCGTAAATCCATACATATAGGCTATGTATGGCTTCTGCGGCGGCCCTCCAAGGCCGCTCGTGCGGCAGCAGAGTGAGCACGTATGGATGGGTTTGCGCGAACGTCAACCTTGGAACCAGACATGCGCAATCCAGACCCTCGCTCGGGGCGGGCCGCTACCGCCGGCCCGCCTTCTTCATCCCGTCCACTCTTCGTTACCCGCTTTCTGCGGCGCGCCGCTCTCAGCGCGGCGGGCATCCCGCTCGTGCTGCTCAGCGGCTGCAACATGGCGCTGCTCGCCCCGAAGGGCGACATCGGCGTGCAGGAAAAGAACCTGATCCTGATCGCGCTCGGGTTGATGCTGCTCGTCGTGATCCCAGTGATCGTGCTCACGCTGTGGTTCGCGTGGCGCTACCGCGCCTCCAACCCGAACGCGACTTACGCGCCGCGCTGGTCGCATTCCACGGTCATCGAAGTAGTGGTGTGGACGATTCCCTGCGTGATCGTGCTCACGCTCGCCGTGCTGATCTGGCGCACGACGCATTCACTCGACCCGTATCGCCCGATCGAATCGCAGACGAAACCCGTGCGCGTGGACGTGGTTGCGCTCAACTGGAAGTGGCTCTTCATCTATCCGGATTACGGCGTGGCCTCTGTGAACCAGCTGGCGATTCCCGTGGATACGCCCGTCGAGTTCAACCTCACCGCCGAGTCGCTGATGAATTCGTTCTTCATCCCGCAGCTGGGCAGTCAGGTGTATGCGATGCCGGCCATGCAGACGAAGCTGCATCTCATCGCGAACGAGCCCGGCATCTACGCGGGCCGGTCGGCGGCATTCAGCGGCCCGGGCTTCTCCGACATGCATTTCGAAACGCTGGCCAAGAGCCGCGCCGACTTCGACGCCTGGATCGCGCAGGCGAAGGCATCGCCCACGATGCTGAGCCGGGCGGCCTACGAACAGCTCGCGTTGCCCGGCGAAAAGACCCCAGTGACGCTCTATTCGAACGTCGCGCCGGGCCTGTTCGACGGCGTGGTCGGCAAATACATGCGGGACGTGCACGGCAACCCGATTTGCGGCACGGTCCCCGCGGTCCCGGGCACAGCCCCCAGCGCAGTCCCTGGCACAGGCGCCCCGGCGCTCACGCTCAACCGTAGCGCCATCCTGGCAGCGGAGTAATCACACCATGTTCGGAAAACTCACGCTCGACGCCGTTCCCTGGCACGAGCCGATCATCATGGGCACGGGCGCCGTCGTGGCGCTCGGCGGCCTCGCCTTGCTCGCCGCGATCACGATCGCGGGCAAGTGGGGCTATTTGTGGCGTGAGTGGATCACGTCGGTCGATCACAAGCGCATCGGTGTCATGTACATCATTCTCGCGGTCGTCATGCTGCTGCGCGGTTTCGCCGATGCGATCATGATGCGCGCGCAACAGGCGCTCGCGTATGGCGACGCCGCGGGCTATCTGCCGCCGCATCACTACGACCAGATCTTCACGGCGCACGGCGTCATCATGATCTTCTTCGTGGCGACGCCGCTCATTCTCGGCTTGATGAACGTGGTCGTGCCCCTGCAGGTCGGCGCGCGCGACGTGGCCTATCCGTTCGTCAACTCGCTCTCCTTCTGGCTTTCGGTCGTGGGCGCGGTGCTCGTGATGGTCTCCATGTTCGTGGGCGATTTCGCGGCCACGGGCTGGGTGGCGTATCCGCCGCTATCGGAGCTTGGCTATAGTCCGACAGTCGGTATGGACTACTACATATGGTCGCTGCAGCTATCGGGTCTCGGCACCACGCTCTCGGGCATCAACTTCATCGTCACGATCCTGCGCATGCGCGCGCCGGGCATGAAGATGATGCAGATGCCGGTGTTCGTGTGGACGGCGTTCATCACCAACATCCTGATCGTCGCGGTGTTCCCGGTGCTCACCGCCACGCTCGCGCTGCTCACGATGGACCGCTACTTCGACATGCACTTCTTCACGAACGAGCTGGGCGGCAACGCGATGATGTACATCAACCTGATCTGGGTCTGGGGTCACCCGGAGGTCTACATCCTCATCCTGCCTGCGTTCGGTGCGTACTCGGAAATCATCGCGACGTTCTCGGGCAAGCCGCTGTTCGGCTACAAGTCGATGGTCTACGCCACGTCGTCGATCGGCATCCTCTCGTTCTTCGTGTGGCTGCACCACTTCTTCACGATGGGCTCGGGCGCGAACGTCAATGCGTTCTTCGGCATCATGACCACGGTCATTTCGATCCCGACCGGCGTGAAGCTCTTCAACTGGCTCTTCACGATGTATCGCGGGCGCATCCGCTATCACAGCGCCACGCTCTGGACCATCGGCTTCATGGTGACGTTCGCCGTGGGCGGCATGACCGGCGTGCTGCTGGCCGTGCCGGGCGCGGACTTCGTGCTGCACAACTCGCTCTTTCTCGTTGCGCACTTCCATAACGTGATCATCGGCGGGGTGGTATTCGGCTGTCTGGCGGGCGTGAGCTTCTGGTTCCCCAAGGTGTTCGGCTTCACGCTCAACGAGTTCTGGGGCAAGGTGTCGTTCTGGTGCTGGCTGATTGGCTACTGGCTCGCGTTCACGCCGCTCTACATCCTCGGCTTCGAAGGCATGACGCGCCGCATGAATCATTATGAGGTGGCCGAGTGGCATCCGTGGCTCGTGGTGGCGCTCGTGGGCGCGGTGTTCGTGGGCCTCGGCATTCTCTCGTTCATCGTGCAGATCGTGGTGAGCCTGCGCGATCGCGAGGCCAACCGCGACGTGACCGGCGACCCGTGGGATGGCCGCAGCCTCGAGTGGTCGACCGCTTCGCCTGCGCCGTTCTACAACTTCGCCGTGCTGCCGGAGATCACTTCGACGGAGCAGCACTGGGACAACAAGGAAGCGGGCCGCGCCTACGTGCAGCCGGCGAAGTACGAGGATATCCATATGCCGCGCAACACCGGCGCGGGCTTCATCATCGCCGCGTTCAGCCTGCTGTTCGGCTTTGCGATCGTGTGGCACATGTGGCTGTTCGCGGCGGCGGGACTCATCGGCATGATCGCCACGTTCATCGCGCGCACCTACAACCAGGACGTGGATTACTGGGTCCCCGCCGCCGAGGTCGAGCGCATCGAGAACGCGCGCTTCAGGCAACTCGGCATCCAGCGTTTCGATCAATCCGAGCACATCGAGGAGATGGCATAAACCATGGCTCACGCTGCTACTACTCACGCCCATGGTCATGCCCATGGTCATGATCACGACGACAGCACCAGAACCACGCTGGGCTTCTGGATCTACCTGATGAGCGACTGCCTCATCTTCGCGACGCTCTTCGCCACGTTCGGCGTGCTCGCGAATGCGACGGCAGGCGGTCCGGGCGCGAAGGAACTATTCGAACTGCCTTACGTGCTCGGTGAAACGCTGCTGCTGCTTGCGAGCAGCGTCACCTTCGGCATGGCCATGCTGAATCTCTACGCGCAGCGGCGCGGACAGGTGATCGTCTGGCTCGCCGTCACATTCCTGTTCGGGGCGGGCTTCGTCGCGATGGAGGTGAACGAGTTCGCCAAGCTCATCGCCGATGGGGCGGGGCCCGGGACGAGCGCCTACCTTTCGGCGTACTTCACACTGGTCGGCACGCACGGGCTGCACGTCACGGCGGGTCTGTTGTGGATCGCGATCATGATGCACCAGACCTTCAAGTTCGGTCTGACCGGCACGGTCCGCCGCCGCCTCGCCTGCCTGAGCCTCTTTTGGCACTTTCTCGATCTCGTGTGGATCTGTGTATTTACGTTTGTTTACCTGCGAGGTTTCCTGTGAGCCAGTCCCATGCCACCCACCACGCCGTGCATGACGCGTCGCACGGCAGTTTCAAGGGCTACATGATCGGCACGGTGCTCTCGCTCGTGCTGACGCTCGCGTCGTTCGGCGTGGTGATGTTTCGAGTCGTTTCGCCGGCCTTCGGGCTTGCGGCCATCGTCGTGCTCTGCATCGCGCAGCTCATCGTGCAACTCGTGTATTTCCTGCATATCGGCGCATCGCGCAGCCAGCGCGCCAACACGGGCATCTTCATCTGCACGGCGTTCCTGATCGCGGTGATCGTCGGGCTTTCGCTGTGGGTCATGCACAACGCAAACGTCAACATGATGCCCACGCAGATCTCGATCGACCGCGCCATGGAGCACGACTGACGTGTGACGTTGCGTCCCCGAATACGGGCGCCGGAACCGCGGGCACGGTGCATGCGCTATGTGAAGCGTCGCGACACACCGTCGCTTTTACGTGGAGTGTGACCATGAACAAGGACCAGGTGAAGGGCACGGCTGAAAAGATGAAGGGCAAGGTCAATGAGGCCGTAGGCCGCGCAACCGACAACCCGGCGCGCGAAGTGAAGGGGGACCTCCAGCAGGGTGCTGGCCAGGCACGCAAGAACGTTGGTGACATGAAGGAGGCCGCAAAGGACGTGGAGAAGGACACGAAGCGCCATCACTGATAAACGATCGCTAACCCACCGCGCCGCCGCCTCGAAAGGGGCGGCGGCGTCATGCTGTCCGCGCGTGGCGCGTTCTGCGCTCAGGCCGGCGAGATCCACAATCAAGGAATCAGCCCTTTCGGAGGGTCGATGGCGACTGCCTGGGTACGATTGCCCGCGCCGAGCTTGGCGTTGATCTTGCGAAGATGCGACTTCACCGTCAGTTCGGAGACGAACAGCTTCTCCGCGATCACGCGGTTGCGGTGGCCGGCCGAAAGCATCCTTAGCACGTCCAGTTCGCGCGCCATGAGCGCGTCGGCGGGAGAGTCCGCGGCGTAGGGCGAAAGATCGGCGGCACCCGTTGAGTCCGCCATGCGCGCGCGGGCGGGCGCCACGCCGTCCAGCAACTGCGCGACGAACGCGGGCACCACGCCAAGCGAGCCGATTTGCGTGGGACCGCGCTCGGCCCATGCGTCAAGCAGGCGCATCAATGCTTCGCCTTCATCGAGGAACGCGCGCACGAAGCCTTCGTGGCTCGCCATGCGCAGCGCGCGGTCACGCCCGGCTGGCGTGTGCTGCGCTCGCACTTGGGCAGCGCCACGGTGCTGACCGTCTTGTTCCAGTCGTTCGCGGGCTATGCAGTCGTCGCCTGCGGCATCACGTGGATGCCCGTGTATTTCCGCCTCGGACTGGGCTTGCCGCCCGCACGCGCAGGCTGGCTGTTCGGTCTCCAGGTGCTTTTGCAGGTGCCGGTCGGGTTCGCGCTGGCCACGCTCTCGCACGCGCTGCTCAGGCGCAACGTTTCGACGCGCATCGCGCGAGGCGGGCTTTCTGTCGCTGCAGCCCACAAAGGAGGGCTGCGGGGCGCGCTGACATCCGCGTACCCGATTCGACCGAAAGATTATCTCGGCCGGGTTCCTGGTAATTCGCAGTGCAATCCATTCCGCCAACGAGCGGATACCGACAATAGAAGAGGAGACATGCATGCGTTTGAAGCTGATTAGCCAGGGTGTGATGGGCGCGACGTTCGCAATGGCCGCGAGCGCCGCTTGCGCCCAGACGAGCGTGACGCTCTACGGCGTGGCCGACACGTTCTTCCAGTACCTGAACAACGGCGGCTGCAGGCGAACTATTCGTATGCGAGGCCGAAAACGCCACCGTCGCATTCACTCGCTGCTGCGCTCGGCACCGCGCATGCGTATAACGTCACGGAGGTTGGCGCGACGATTCAGGCCACCTCGTTCGACGCGATCCAGATCGCCGGTATTCAGCGCAACATTCACGGCGTTAGCGACGAGACGCTGGGTGTGGAGCTTGGCTACGATCACCGGATATCTAAGCGCACGAGCCTTTACGCGCGTGCGGGTTATCTGAAGAACCACGGCCAGGCGATGATGAGCTGGCCCGGCATTTCCGTCACGACCCCGCATTCTTCGCAAACGCTTGCCGTGCCTGGCATCTCGCATCTTTTCCGAAACACATTACTACGGACTGCAAATAGATAGCGGCGCGGCATGACAGCCTCGTCGCTTTCGATCTGCCTTCATTTTGCCATGTGCAACAGGAGGATAGCGGCACGGCGAAAAGCCCTCAGAACAGGTATGCTGCAGGCATCCCGTGTGTTCCGCGCGGGGCACGAACGTGGAGCTCCCGATGTCTGCCAATCCTGCCAGTGTGTCCTCCGGACTGCGCGAAGTCTGGTTGATCCGTCATGGTGAAACGGAATGGAGCCTCTCCGGGCAGCACACCGGCCGCACCGATATCGCGCTCACCGGTCACGGACGCGAGCAGGCGCGCTCGCTGGCGCCGTCGCTCGCCGCACAGCACTTCGACGCGGTGCTTTGCAGCCCGATGGCGCGGGCCATCGAGACCTGCCAGCTCGCGGGCCTCGGCGACCAGATGACGATTTCGGCCGACTTGCACGAGTGGGACTATGGGATTTACGAAGGCCTCAAGACAGCGGATATCCGCAAGACCGAACCCGACTGGAGCGTGTGGCATTCGCCCATCGCGCATGGCGAGGATCTCGCGCGGGTTCAGGCGCGGGCAGCGTCGGTAATCGAGGGCCTGCTGGCCATGCGGGGCCGCGTGGCACTCTTTTCACACGCGCATTTCCTGCGTGCGTTGGGGGGCTGGTGGGCTTCCGGTTCGGCGGCGCTCGGCGAGCATCTGTATCTCGACACGGCTTCGGTGAGCATTCTCGGCTTCGACCACGAAAGCCGCGCCATCCGCCGCTGGAATGCGCTCGGCGAGCGCAGGGCGTTGATGTAAAGAATTCCTGACGCGCGCGCTCGCTCAGCGCAAGGAGCACGACAGCCAGTGCGCGATGCGCACGCCATCCAGACGAGAACCCTCGGGCGTGGCGCTCCCTAGCATTGTGACGATCACGGGCCGCCGGCCGTGCACCATCATGCGCATCACCATATTGTGGCCGGACTCGTTGATGAAGCCGGTTTTCTGCACGCTCGCGCGGACCTGCCCGTAGCGCACCAGACGATTGCTGTTCACATACTGCAACTGCCCCTGGCCAGTGGCCATGCGTTCCTCATGATCGATCGAATAGCGGCGAATGAGCGGGTAGCCATCGGCTGCGCGCACGAGGCTCGCCAGTTCGCGCGCGGTTGAAACGTTCTGCGGCGAGAGTCCCGTCGCGTTGACGAAATGCGTGTGCTTCATGCCGAGGCGCTGCGCTTTCGCGTTCATTGCCGCGATAAACGCAGGCTGGCCGCCTGGATAATCGCGGCTGAGCGCCGAAGCCGCACGGTTTTCCGATGACATCAGCGCAACGTGCAGCATGTTCGCGCGCGTGAGCGACGCGCCCACGCCGAGGCGCGAATGCGTGAATTTGAGCGTGTCGAGATCGGCGGCCGTGACTGAGAGCCGCTGTTGCAGGGGCGCATGCGCACTATCGAGCCAGACGATGGCCGTCATGAGCTTCGACACCGATGCGATGGGCGCCACCGTGTCGGCATGGCGCGCGTAGAGCGGCGTGTGGGTGTTTTCGTCCACAACGTAGACGGCATGCGAAAAGAGCTGCTTGCGCGACGCCGGCGTAAAGCCGCAGCGGGCGAGCAGGCGAGGAGCGTGCGCGTTTTTGGCGCTCGCGTGCACGGCGTGTTGCGGCGCGGGTGGCGGCCCATGTCTGGGCTTCGCGCGTTTGGTGCGGCGCTTCGGCCCGGAGAGTTTGGTGGAGGGCGCATCGGCGGGCATCGAACGATGCGCGGGCTTCGTCTTGTGCGCGACTCTCTTCTTCTTCTTCGTGGCCGTTGCGTGGTGGGGTCTTTCGGCCACGCTGCGATGAGCGGCGGCATGGGCGCTGGCTGGAACCGCGCCTGCCGCGAGGGCCGCGACAATCAGGGCGAGCAGGCTGGGCAGCAATCGAAGTCGGGAAGCGAAAGGCATCGACGGATGGGCTTGAACGTTGGGTCTGCGCTGTGCGCGTCGAGATTTTGGCGGCATTGTTCGAGCGGGATCGACCGATGAAGTTCCATTCCGGTTCCATAATCGTCATTCAGTGGGATCATCGTCGTATTGAACGGGCGGCGAGCGGGTCCGTATACTCCGTCATGCCAAGGGGGAACAGGGATGCTCAATCAACTCTCCGACACCTTCCTGCTCGTCTTCGCGGGACTCTTTCCCGTGATCAATCCGCCCGCGGCGGGGTTCATCGTACTGAGCATGCTGCCGCATGCGACGGCCGGCGAACGCGCATTTCTCGCGCGGATCATTGCCATCAACAGCCTGTTCATTCTGCTCGGGGCGCTGCTCATGGGCGCCTATGTGCTCTCGTTCTTCGGCATATCGATACCCGTGTTGCGGGTTGCGGGCGGGCTGGTCATCGCGTTCGCCGGCTGGAACCTGCTTCACAAATCGCGCGAAGGCGCGGAGGCGGCGCAATCGCAGGCGCCGCCGGATTCGGCGCGCCAGGCGACGCTGCGCGCCATGGCGTTTTATCCGCTCACGCTGCCGGTCACTGTCGGACCGGGGTCGATTGCGGTCGCGATTGCGCTTGGTACGGGTCGGCCGCGCGGTCACGTGCAACTCGTCAATGTCGTCGGCGTGCTGCTCGCGCTGGTCGTTCTTTGCGGCTGCATCTATCTGTGTGTGCGCTTCGCGGGGCATGTCGGCAAGCGGCTCGGACCGGTCGGGACCGAAGTGCTCATGCGCTTGCTCGCGTTTGTGCTGCTGTGCATCGGCCTGCAGATCTTGTGGCTCGGGATCGAGGATCTGCTCGAATCGGTGCCGCTTTCGGTGAGCGTCAAATAGCGCAGCGCGCCCACACTTCTCGCCGTGTTGCGCCGCATGAAAGGGAAAACCACGAGCCCATAACATCAGACGTCTGATGTAGATTGGAGCCCAATGTCGCCAACCCACGCAATCTTGCGGAAGCCATGCGCCTGAGCGTCGATCAGTCGATGTGCGAGCGAATCCAGGATTCGCTGCTGGAAATGATCCGCGAGCGCTCGCTCAAGCCGGGCGATCAAATCCCACCGGAGCCCGAACTTTGCGAGCTGTTGGGCGTGGGCCGCTCGAGCCTGCGGGAGGCGGTCGCGCAGATGATTTCCCACGGTCTGCTCACGCGCGTGCACGGCAAGGGGACCTTCGTCAGACAAATCACGCTCAAGCTGCAAGGCGGTCTGGATGATCTGATGTCTGTGACGGACATGATACGCAGTGTTGGTGCAGTGCCTTCCACGAGCCGTCTGCAGGTGCGGACGATCGCGGCTTCCGGCAGCCTCGCGCAAAAGCTCGGCATCGCCGAAGGCGAACCCTGCGTGCGCTTCGAGCGCGTGCGGCGCGCCGACGATGCAATCGCCGCTTACTGCATCGACATCGTGCCCAAGGCGCTGCTCGAAGGGCAGGAGCTGGGCGAGTCGCTGTTCGGCACGCTGGAGCGCGCGGGCGTTCGGCTCTCCCACACCCATAGTTCGATCCAGCCGACCGTTCTCACCCCGCGGGATTTGCCGGAATTGCAGGAGAACATCGGCATGTTCCTGCTGATCGACGAAGTGGATTTCGACGAGACCGGCCGCGCGGTCTGCTACAGCAACGACTACTACAACGCCAGCATTTTCAAGTTCGATCTCGTGCGCAAGCGACGTTAGGCGGGCCAGTGGCCCATTTCCGGACAGGAAGAACGTATGCACTTCGAAGCTTTCACCTCTGCCGAATTGACCGAGTATCTGCTGGGCATTCCGGCCGTCTGTGCAAGGCTTGGCGACGACAGGGAATTGCAGGTCGTCGAAGTGGGCGACGGCAACCTGAACTACGTCTACTTCGTGAGCAGCACGCGTGACCCGCGCTTGAGCGTCGTCGTGAAGCAGGCGCCGCCGTACCTGCGGCTGGTTGGCGAAGCTTGGCCGTTGCCGCGCGAGCGCATGGAGCGCGAAGTGGCGGCGTTGCGTCGCTTCGGCGCGTTGTGCCCCGAGCACGTGCCGAGCGTCTTTCACGCGGATAGCGAGAAGTTCCTGATGGTGATGCAGCGGCTCGATTCGCATCGCGTGCTGCGCGGGGGGCTGATAGACGGCATCGTATATCCGCGGCTCGCCGATCACATTTCCACGTTTCTGGCCCGCACGCTCTTTCACGGGTCCGATCTCTATCTCGCGCCGGATGCCAAGAAAGCGGCCGTCGGCGGCGACATCAACACGGAATTGTGCAAGATTACCGAGGAACTCGTCTTCACGTTTCCGTTCGAAGATCATCCCTCGAATGTCTACAGCCCCGCGCTGCCTGTTGCTGCGATCGAACGGCTGCGCACGCACGAGCCGCTGAGGCTCGCGGCAGGCGAGATGAAGTGGGCCTTTATGAACCATGCGGAAACGCTCGTGCACGGCGACCTGCATACCGGCTCGATCATGGCGAACGAGCATGAGACCTATGTGATCGATCCCGAGTTCGCGTTCTATGGGCCGATGGGCTTCGACACGGGCGCGTTCATTGCGAACCTGCTGCTCGCGTATTACGCGCGCGACTGGCACGACCGCGAGGCGGGACGCGACCCGGCCGCCTACCAGGGCTGGCTGCTCGAACAGGTCGAGGCTGTGTGGAACGCCTTCGCGAAGAAGTTCGCGCAGATCTGGCGGCTGCACGAGCGCGAGACCGGCCACGCGTACATTGGCGGGCCGGCGGGCACGCGTGCGGCGGAGGCCTTCCGCGACGATTTCATCAAACGCCTCTTCGCCGACACGCTCGGCTTTGCGGGCTGCAAGATGATCCGCCGCATCGTCGGCATGGCGAAGGTGGCGGAAATTACGAGTATCGAGGACGATACGGTGCGCGCGCGCGTGGAAGTGCGCTGCCTGAAGCTCGCCGAAGCGCTGCTGGTCGGGCGGCGCGAGCTGGCATCGATCGAGGCGGTTACCGCGCTGGCCGCTCAGGTGCTCATCGAACCGGCGTAATCGAACACAGGCTGCCGTATGAGCGGCAGAGCCCGGACAACCGGCATCGACGGAGAACGTATGACGTTGCAGGCGCAACAATCGAGTCTTCCGCCCACCATCGAGTGGCGCGACGGCACCCTTTATCTGCTCGACCAGACGCGTTTGCCGCGCGAATGTGTGGTCGAAGCCGTGGGCAGTGTCGAGGCGGTCTGGCGCGCGATACACGAGCTGCGCGTTCGCGGCGCGCCTGCGATCGGTGTGGCGGCCGCCTATGGCCTGTGTGTGGCGATGCGGCACGAGCCAACCGATCCGCGCGATACGTTCCTCGCGCGTCTCGAAGCGCACGCCGCGTTTCTGGACAGCGCGCGGCCCACTGCTGTGAATTTGCGTTGGGCGCTGGAGCGGATGCTCTCGCGCGCACGCGCCGAGTCCAGTGCGACGGGCGCCGCGCTTTATGAAGCGCTCGTTGCCGAGGCTAAGCGCATTCATCAAGAAGATATCGAATTGTGCGCGCGGATCGGCGAAGCCGGACGTGCGCTCATCGCACCCGGCAGCGGCGTGCTCACGCACTGCAATGCCGGTGCACTGGCCACGGCGGGTATCGGCACGGCGACTGCGCCCCTCTATTGCGCGCACCGCGACGGCGTCGCGTTTCGCGTCTACGCAGACGAGACGCGGCCGCTCCTGCAAGGCGCGCGGCTCACCGCTTACGAATTGCAGCAAGCGGGGCTCGACGTCACGCTGATCACCGACAGTATGGCGCCGACCCTGATGGCCCAGGGGCTCATCGATCTCGTGATCGTCGGCACCGATCGCGTGGCCGCGAACGGCGACGTCGCGAACAAGATCGGCACGCTCGGCGTGGCGATCGCGGCGAAGCATTTCGGCATTCCGTTTTATGTGGCGTGTCCTTCGTCCACGCTGGATCTGCGTACCCCCAGCGGCGCGGACATCGTGATCGAGGAGCGCGGAGCGGCGGAAGTGACGCATCTCGCGGGACAGCGCACCGCGCCTGAAGGCATTCAGGTGCGCAACCCCGCGTTCGACGTCACGCCCCATACACTCGTGACCGGCATCGTGACGGAGCGCGGCATCGTGCGCGCGCCGTTCGAGGAGAGCCTTGCCGCACTCTTCGCTAACGGAGCCGCGGCGTGAGCGGCGCGAGCGAAGGGCGTCGTGCGGGCGAAACGGCGGAACGTGCGCGCGATGTGCGGGCGGAAACCGAAATGCGCCAGCAGATCGTCGATACCGCGCGCGAGATGGAGCGTCTCGGCATCAATCAGGGCACCTCGGGCAACGTGAGCGCGCGCTGGCATGACGGACTTCTGGTTACCCCGAGCGGCGTGCCGAGCGCCGCGCTCACGCGCGAGCGCATCGTCTGGATGCCGCTCGACGTGTGCGACGACGATCCGCTCTTCGAAGCGCAACGCCCCTCGTCGGAGTGGCGTTTTCATCGCGACATCCTGCGCGCGCGCGCCGACGTGAACGCCGTGATCCATACGCATTCACAAGCCGCGACGGCGCTCGCAATTCACAGTCGCGGCATACCCGCGCATCACTACATGGTGGCCGCGGCGGGCGGCAATTCGATTCGCTGCGCGCCGTACGCGACGTTCGGCAGCCAGGCGCTCTCCGATCACGCGCTCGAAGCGCTGCACGAGCGGCTCGCGTGCCTGCTCGCGCATCACGGCGTCATCGCGCTCGGGCGCGATCTCGCGCGGGCGTTGTGGCTGGCGAACGAAGTGGAGGTGCTCGCAAAGCAATATTTGCTGGCCTGCCAGCTCGGCGAGCCGCCGCTGCTTTCCGACGCGCAAATGGAGGAAGTCATCGAGAAGTTCAAGGGCTACGGCCCGCGCAGGTAATACGCGCTCGCGCGCGTCCAGGCAGTCGTTGCATTGCAAAACACACGCGGTACAAACGATTACGCAGTCGGTTGGCGGTTCGCAGGTCAGTCAAAAACCAGCAGATCAAAGACAGGAGACGGTGATGGCGTGGAGTTCAGCAGGGTTCGACAGTTGGGTGGCGCGCAGCGCGCGCATGGGAGCTACGGCCGGCGTGACGATGTTCGCCGCCGCGGCAATGCTGGCAGGCTGCTCGAAGAGCGAGTCGCCTTCGACCAGCGCGGCTGCGTCCGACGCCGCCGCGGCGAGTGCACCGGCGCAGGCCGTGGCGGCGGCGCCGGCAGTCACGAAGATCAAGGTAGGCTTTTCGATCGCCACGCTCAATAACGCGTTCTTCGTCGGCTTGAAGAATGGTGTGGAGCGCGGCGCGGATAAGCAGGGCTTCGATCTCGTGCAAACGAACGCGAACGGCGACGCGCAGCAGCAGGTCAACGACACGCTCAATCTGCTGAGCCAGGGCGTGCAGGCGATCGTGCTCAACCCGATCGATTCGAAGGCGATCATCCCGGCGGTCGAGAAGGCCAATTCGATGAACGTCCCGGTGTTCATGCTCGACCGCGGCTCGGACGGCGGCAAGGTGACCTCGTTCGTTGCTTCGGATAACGTAGCGCTCGGCGCCACCGGCGCAAAGTGGATCGCCGACCAGTTGAGCAAGCGTTATGGCTCGCCCAAGGGCAACGTGGTCGATCTGATCGGCCTCATCGGCACGACGGCGGCGACCGATCGCGAGAAGGGCTTCTCGGAAGAAATCGCGAAGTATCCCGACATCAAGGTCGTCGCGCGTCAGGAGGGCGGCTTCGATCAGGAGAAGTCGCTCAACGCGATGACGAGCATTCTGCAGAAGTATCCGCAGATCGACGCGGTATTCGGCGCGAACGACGACAACACGGTGGGCGCGGAAAAAGCCATTGACAATGCGGGCCGCTACAAGCCGCTCGGCGACCCCGGCCACATCATGGTGATCGGCGCGGACGGCACGGCGCAGGCGCTGTCTGCGATCCGTGCGGGCAAGCAGGACGCGACGATCTCGCAGAACCCGATCGGCATGTCCGCCAAGGCGATGACGTTCATTACCGACTACGAGGCGAAGAAGGACGTGCCCTCGAATTACGCGTGGCCGACCTATCTGATCGACAAGTCGAATATCGATTCGGACGGCGTGAAGCAATACGGTCTGTGGGCGCTCGAAGTCAAGCAGTAACGGGCGGTCTTAAGCGCCGGCCGCGCGTGACGCGTGCGCCGGCGCCAGGGATGAACGGATGAAACGCGAATCAGGTTCGGCAATGGACGTATCGCAGCAGGCGAACAACAGCGCGGGCGGCAGCACAGACGCGCCGCCGCTGTTGCGCATGAACGGCATCGTGAAGAGCTTTCCCGGCGTGAAGGCGCTGCGAGGCGTGAGCCTCGAGTTGCATGCGGGGCACGTGATGGCGATCGTCGGCGAGAATGGCGCGGGCAAGTCGTCGCTCATCAAGACGCTCTCCGGGGCTTACGAGCCGGACGAAGGTACGATCGAGATCGACGGCGTACGACTCGCGCGCGGCACCCAGGCCGCAATCGACGCGGGCGTGGCCGTGATCTATCAGGAGCTTTCGCTCGTCAACGACATGACGGTGGCCGAAAACCTCTTTCTGGGCCGCATGCCGCGGCGCTATGGCCTCGTCGATCATCGCAGCGCCAACGCCATGGCGCGCGAGGCGCTGTCCCAGGTCGGACTGGAAGGCGTGCCACCCGCCATGCGCCTCGGTGATCTGCCGCTCAACAAGCGCCAACTCGTGGAGGTCGCCAAGGCGCTCGCGCGCGACGCCCGCATACTCGTGATGGACGAGCCCACGGCCGCGCTCCAGCATCACGACATCGAGCATCTCTACGCCGTCGTGCGGCGACTGCGGGCGGCGGGCATGGGCATCATCTTCATTTCGCACCATCTCGAAGAGGTGTTCGAACTGGCCGATTCGGCCGTGGTGATGCGCGACGGCGCGACGGTCGGCGCGCGGCCCATGCCGGAGTGGAACGAACCGGCGCTCGTTCAGGCAATGGTCGCGCGCAATCTCGACTCGTTCTATCCGTGGGAGGCGCGGCCCTATGGCGACGTCGTGCTGGAAGCGCACAACGTGGCGAGCGAGCCCGTGCTGCGCGACGCGAGTTTCAGCATTCGCGCGGGCGAGATCGTGGGCATCGGTGGCATTGCGGGCGCGGGGCGCACCGAGCTTTTGAAGACGCTTTGCGGCGCGCTCCCGCTTACCCGTGGCGAACTGCGGCTGCGCGGGCGCAGGCTCGCGCTGCGCTCGCCCGCGCAAGGCATGCGCGCGGGCATTGTCTACACCGCCGAGGACCGCAAGCTCGAAGGGCTCGTGCTCGACGCGAGCATCGAAGAAAACGTCGCGCTTTCGAGCCTGCGGGCGCTGGTGCGCGGCGGCTTCGTGAGCGCGGCGAGAAAGCGCCGCCTCGCGCGCGAGGCGGTCGAGCGCTTCGCGGTGCGCGCGCCTTCGGTCACGTCGCTCACCGGCAACCTTTCGGGCGGCAATCAGCAGAAGGTGATTCTCGGGCGCGCGAGCGCGACCTCGCCGGCTGTGATCCTGCTCGACGAGCCCACGCGCGGCATCGACGTCGGCGCGAAGACCGAGATCTATGCACATATCGTCGCGATGGCGCGCGCGGGCGCGGCCGTCGTGCTCGTGAGCTCCGAACTGCCCGAACTGCTCGGCATGTCGGACCGCGTGCTCGTGATGTATCGCGGCAGCATCGTCGGCGAAGTCGCGCGTGAGCACGCGAGCTCGGAGAGGATCATTCAATGGGCTACCACCGGAGTTGCAGCATGACGTCCACCACGGTTCGACCGCGTGAAGAAACACCAACCCTGCAACAGCGCGTGCTGCGCCAGCTGCGCAGCGGCCTGGGGCCGCTCATTGCGGCGCTCGTGCTGATCTGTATCGCGCTCTCGCTGGCGTCGCCCGAATTTCTCACCACGAGCACGCTGACCAACATCATGGTGCAGGTGTCCGTGGTCGGCATCGCGGCCGTGGGCGGCACGTTTGTGATCATCACCTCGGGCATCGACCTTTCCGTGGGCTCGCTCGTCGCGCTGAGCGGCATGGTGGCCGCGACTGTCATGGCCGGCGCGAGCCCGGACGCGGTCGGGCTCGGCGTAGCAGGGCTCGTGATCGCGCTCGTCACCGGCGCGGCGGTGGGCGCGCTCAACGGCTTTGGCATTGCGTGGCTGCGGCTCGTGCCGTTCATCGTCACACTCGCGATGATGGCAATGGGGCGCGGCCTTACGCTTGCGATTTCGGATGGGCGCACGAAATTCGACTTTCCCACCGTGTTTACCGCGTTCGGTGCGAAGACGTTTGCGGGCCTGCCCGCGCCGATGCTCGTGATGCTGGCCGTATTCGTCATTGGCCACGTGTTGCTGCGCAAGACCGAATTCGGCCACCAGGTGTTCGCCGTGGGGGGCAACAAGGAAGCGGCGCGGCTCGCGGGCATTCCGGTAAGCCGCGTGATCTTTCTTACCTACATGTTAGCGGGCGTGACCGCTGCCATTGCGGGCATCGTCCTCGCGGGGCGGCTCAATTCGGCGTTACCGTCGGCGGCCAACGGGCTCGAGCTGCAGGTGATCGCAGGCGTCGTGATCGGCGGCACCTCGCTCGCGGGCGGGCGCGGCTCGATCGTCGGCACGTTCATTGGCGTCGTGCTGATCGGCGTGATCAATGTCGGGCTCTCGCTGCTCGGCGTCAATCCGTTCTGGACGCAGTTCATCCAGGGCGGCGTGATTCTCGCGGCCGTCTTGCTCGACGCGCTGAGCCAACGGCGCAAGCTTTGAACGGAGAAGTCAACGTGAGCGGTGGTGCGAACGCCACCCATTACTGGAGACGCGACACGTGAAAAAGATCATTAATCATCCTGATCAATTTGTCGACGAGATGATCGACGCCTTGCTGCTCGCCCATCCGGGCTGGCTCAAGCCGGTCACGGCCGACCGCCGTGCGCTCGTGCGTGCCGACGCGCCGAACGCGGGCAAGGTCGGCATCGTGACGGGCGGCGGCTCTGGGCACCTGCCGGGCTTTCTCGGCTACGTGGGCAAGGGGCTCGCGAGCGGCGTGGCAGTGGGCAACGTGTTTTCGTCGCCATCGTCGGAGCAGATCTACGAGGCCACCAAGGCGGTGCACGGCGGCGCGGGCGTGCTCTACCTGTACGGCAACTACGGCGGCGACGTCCTCAACTTCGATCTCGCCGCGGACCTGGCCGACGCGGACGGCATCGAGACGCGCACCGTGCTCGTTGCCGACGATGTCGCTTCCGCGCCGCCCGAGCGGGCTTCTGATCGCCGCGGCGTAGCGGGCATGGTGTTCGGCTTCAAGTGCGCGGGCGCGGCGGCCGAACGCGGCGACACGCTCGACGAAGTCGCGCGCATTGCCGCGAAGGCGAACGGCGCGACGCGCACGATGGGCGTGGGCCTTTCGCCGACGATCCTGCCGGCGGCAGGCAAGCCCACCTTCACGCTGCCCGATGGCGAAATGGAGATCGGCATCGGCATTCATGGCGAGCCGGGCACGCACCGCGGCAAACTGGAGAGCGCGAATGCCATCGCCGAACGGCTTGCGGGCGCGATAATCGGCGACTTGCAGGCCAAGGCGGGGGCGAGCGTGGCGCTGCTCGTCAACGGGCTCGGCGCGACGCCGCTCGAAGAACTGTATCTGCTGTACCGGCGCGCCGCGCAGGCCGTTGCCGCCGCCGGGCTGCGCGTGGCGCGTGCTTATGTAGGCGAGTACGTGACGAGCCTCGAAATGGCGGGCGCCTCGATCTCCGTGATGCAACTCGACGAGGAACTCGACACGCTGCTCGATGCGCCGGTGCGCTCGCCGTTCTGGCGCGAAGGCTGGCGCGTGGACGAGGGAGGTGCGCGATGAGTCTTTCGGTCAGCGAAGTCCGGGCGCGGCTCATCGATGCGTTGAACGCGATGCCCGCCAGCGCGGAGGAACTGCGCGAACTCGACGCCGCGCTCGGCGACGGCGACCTGGGCGTCACCGTGAAGGCGGGCTCGCACGCGGCTGCCGATGCCATTGCGAAGCTGCCGCCCGACGCTGCGCTGGGCGACGTGCTGATCGCCACGGGCAAGGCGTTTTCGACGGCGAACCCTTCGACGTTCGGCGCGCTCGTGGGCGGCGGGCTGCTCGCTGCGGCGAAGACCGTGACGGGCAGCCATGCAGCGGGCCGGGCCGAAGCGCTCGCGATGGGTCGCGCGGTGGCCGCGCGCATAGCCGAGCGGGGCAAGTCGCAGCTCGGCGACAAGACGGTGCTCGATGCACTCGTGCCGAGTCTCGATACGCTCGAAGCGTTCGAATTGGGCGCCGACGAGCGCACGCTCCTCGACGCGATGATCGACACGGCGGAGCGACAGGTGCTCGCCACGGCCGCGTTGCAGTCGAAGAAGGGACGCGCGGCGTGGGTGCAGGAACGCAGTATCGGTCACGCCGATCCCGGCGCAACGGCCTGGCTCAGGTTTCTTCAAGCCTGGCGAGGGTGAGCTTCGCCACTCAACGAACAAGCATCTCGGCCACGCCGGCCGCCGCCAAAAACACGACGACAACGAGCGGCGGCACCTTCCAGCGCGTGAGCAAAAAGAAACCGATGACCGCGACCGCAAAGTCGATCCGTGACTGGACGGCGCTCGTCCACACCGGCGAATAGAGCGCCATGGCGAGCAGCCCGACCACGGCTGCATTCACGCCCGCCAGCATGGCCGCCATGGAGGGATGGGCGCGAAGCGCTTGCCAATAAGGCAGCGCGGCGAGCACGAGAAGCAGGCCTGGTAAAAAGATGCCTGCTAGTGCCACGAAGGCGCCCAGCGCATGACTGGATGGGCCGCTCATGATCCATCCAAGGAAAGCCGCGAACGTGAAGAGCGGACCGGGCACCGCTTGGGCGGCTCCATAGCCGGCAAGAAAGTCGTTCGGCGAGACCCATCCCGTCGCCACGGTCTCACGCTGCAGCAACGGCAGCACCACGTGACCGCCGCCGAACACGAGGGCGCCCGAGCGGTAGAAGGCGTCGAACACGCGGACGGTATGCGTCGTGTCGAATGCGGCAAGCGCCGGAAGCCCGAAAAGCAGGGCGCAAAAGAGGACGAGCGCGACCAGACCGGCGGTACGCGACACGCGGAACTGCTGCGTATGCTGACGCGTGCCGGCGATGGTTCCCGCAGTCGTGGACCGGCACAGCACGATACCGAGCGCGGCGCCCAGCACGATGACGATCAACTGTGCATACGCCGTCGTCATGACAGCGAGAAGCACGACCGCAATGAGTGCGATGCCGGCGCGGCGGTGGTCGGGGCACAGGCGGCGCGCCATGTCCCATACGGCTTGCGCGACGACGGCAACGGCGACGAGTTTCAGTCCGTGAATCAGCCCGTTCCCCACGGGGCCGCCGAGTTCAGGCGCGACGATGGCAAAGGCGATCAGGAGTGCAACGGATGGCAACGTGAAGCCGCACCAGGCTGCCAGGCCGCCTCGCCAGCCGGCGCGCAGCAGACCGATCGAAAATCCGGTCTGACTACTGGCGGGACCGGGGAGAAACTGGCAGAGACCGAGCAGATCCGTGAAGGTTGCGTCGTCGAGCCAGCGACGCCGCTCGACGAACTCGCGACGGAAGTAGCCGATATGGGCGATGGGACCGCCAAAGGACGTCAGGCCCAGCTTCAGAAAGACTCGCAGGACTTCAAGCGCGGAGCCTGCACGGTCCGGCTCTGACGTCGACATATCTGTTTCCATGGAACTCAGTCGTAACGAATACAAACATAGATCGATTTTGCGGCGATCATACCCGATCCGCTGGCACGATCGCAGGCCGGGACTTTCACAGCGTTGATCCGGTGGTTCGCAAACAACACACGCCAATGGACGGTTTAAAGCGTCATTCCTCTGCGTAAATCGAGCCGGTAAAACGCTGAATTCTTCTCGTTGATGCTTTCGTTCGCGCGCTGCGCGCGTCAACTGTCTATGCTCGTTGTAATTGTGCCGACACAGCGCCCCGGAGGGAGTCATGCAAGCAGATCCGAAAGTCATCGAATATCTCAATGCGGAACTGAAGAACGAGCTGACGGCGATCAATCAGTACTTTTTGCACGCACGACTTTACGGACACTGGGGTCTCGCAGGACTCGGCAAACACGAATACGACGAGTCGATCGAGGAGATGAAGCACGCGGACAAACTGATCGAGCGGATACTCATGCTCGATGGCCTGCCCAATCTGCAGGACCTTGGCAAACTTCTGATCGGCGAGGACGTTCGCGAAGTGCTCGAGGGCGATCTCAAGCTCGAACGCACTGCGCAGGCACAGTGCAAGGAAGCCATTGCTTACTGCGAATCCGTTCGGGACTTTGTCTCAAGGGAAATTTTCGTCGAGATCCTGGACGACACCGAGGATCACATCGACTGGCTGGAAATCCAGCTCGGGTTGATCGACAAGATCGGCCTGGAAAACTATCAGCAATCGGCGATGGCCTCGGTCAGCTGATACGCGATCCGGCGTGGAGCATGCCGGGAAAAAGCGTGGATGCCGCTTGCGGGGCACCCACGCACCTCTGCTTCAGGAAACCAGTGGTCGACAACGTTTAGTCGTTGTACTTCGTGAGGGCATCGAGTCGTTGCCACCTGCGTCGCTCGTTGCCGTGACGCTCTTGCCCGTCGAATCGATCAGCGTGACGTTCGCACCTGCTAGCGCGTCGCCGACTGCTACGGTGCCGCCGATGCTCGAAGGAGTGGCCGTCGAGGTGGACGTTGTCGACTCGCTGCTGCCACCGACCCCGCACGCCGCGAGAGTTCTCCTGGAGAAACGAGCACCTGGAATGCCGGCAGCCGGACGGCAAGAAGAATGGCGCATGCAGCGTCAATACCCAAACCCTGGAAAACGTCTTAAGGATAAATGTTTCGGCAATTGCATCGGGCAATAATGAAAGATTTGTGTAATGAAATCGATGGCAAGTCTATGACAGCTGTGTTGCTGGAAACGTTTTCGGACTCCCAGGACGCGCCCGTAAGGACCGTGCAGCGATGTAATAAAAATCTCGCCGGCAGATGAACAATTTGTATGAAGAAATAAATAATGCCGCCGATAACCCAGATATGTCCCGTGCTGCTTCCGGTGTTCGTGTGGCGGTGCACCGGTGTCAGGCGTCACGGACGCCAGGCGTTTGCGCTTGTTCGTTGAGTCGAAACACGATTGCCGGACTTTTCGACGTTGATACCGCGTCGAGCTGGGCACGAACTCGCTTAAGCATTCTGGTTCTTTCATTCTCACCAAAGTGAATCATGAATTTCAGCAACATGAAGCTCGGCACCAAACTGATCAGCGCTTTCATCCTGGTTTCGGCGATCAGCGCTGCGGTTAGCGGGATCGGTCTGCGCAACATGGCGCAAATCAGCGCAAATGCAGACAAGACGTATCGAGAGGATCTTGTTGGACTGAACCTGATCCAGCAGGCTAACGCGGACGTACTGCGAGTCGGAACTTATCTGCGCAATGCGGTTCTGGCCACAACGGCCGAGCAGCGGGCTGGCTCGCTGGACCAGGCCGACAAGGCACTGGCCCAGGCGCGTGATCACCTGAACCAGGCAGAACCGCTCGTCTATACCGACAAGGGGAAGGCGACCTTCGGCGAGCTTGATCAGGGCTGGCAGGACTACATCCAGGCCTTCAACGAAATGAAAGGCAAGATCAATTCTGCCGCGTTACAGGACCGGGATGGCCTGACTGAATACATGCTGGGTGAGTATCACAACAAGGGTTTCAGGACGCTCGTCCTGATGGGCAATCTGGTTACCCTGAAACAGGGCGACGCGCAAAGGACGGCGGAATCCAACGACGCCGTGTACGGCGAAGGCCGCAATCTGATGCTTGTCCTCGTGGCGATGTCCGTCTCGATCGGCCTCGGTATCGGCATCTGGATGATGCGTAGCGTCACCCGGCAACTGGGTACCGAGCCTGCAACCGCCGCCGCCGTGGCCAGAAGCGTGGCCGCGGGTGACCTGAACGTGAGCATCGACCTGCGCGCCGGCGACACAAACAGCCTCATGGCATCGCTGAAGTCCATGTGCGAGGCCCTGATGCGGGTCGTCTCGGAGGTGCGCGAAAACGCTGAAGGTGTCGCGACTGCGAGCGCGCAGATCGCACAAGGCAATCTCGAGCTGTCGAGCCGCACCGAAGAACAGGCCGCGTCGCTCGAGGAAACCGCGTCGAGCATGGAGCAACTGACCGCGGCGGTCCGCCACAACACGGACAATGCAACGCAGGCTGCCACGCTCGCGGGTACAGCCTCGGGTGTGGCGCAGCGCGGCGGCGAGATCGTTGGTCGCGTCGTCGAGACGATGCGCGACATCTCCACGAGTTCGACGCGAATGTCCGAGATTATCGGTGTCATCGAGGGCATCGCCTTTCAGACCAACATCCTCGCACTGAATGCAGCAGTCGAGGCGGCGCGCGCTGGAGAGCAGGGGCGCGGCTTCGCCGTCGTAGCGGGCGAGGTTCGCACGCTCGCGCAGCGCAGTGCGACTGCTGCGAAGGAAATCAAGGAACTGATTTCCGACTCTGTTCACCGGGTGGAAGCAGGCTCGAGGCTCGTCGAAGAAGCAGGCGGCGCAATCAAGGAAGTCGTGCAATCGGTGAAGCGCGTGACGGACGTCGTGGGCGAAATCTCGTCGGCATCGAGCGAGCAAAGCACCGGTATCGAGCAGGTGAATCAGGCGGTCAACCAGATGGACCAGGTCACGCAGCAGAACGCCGCGCTCGTGGAAGAGGCTTCGGCAGCCGCGCAGACGATGGCGCAGCAGGCGGAGAGCCTACGCAAAGCGGTGGCCTTTTTCAGGTTCAATGGCAACGGAACGACTTCATCTCCGGCGACGAAGCTGCAGAAGGCCTCGCAAACCGTCTCCCGGAACCGCCTCACGTCCTCTCCGGCAACAACGAGAAAGGTCGCCGTGATGGCAGAGCCGTCCGGGGGCGGGAGTAAGGTTCTGGCTGCCACCGCTGCCGGCACATCGGACTGGCAGACATTCTGAACCGGGCTGCGAGGGTTGGGCGGCGATTCAGAACAGAGCGCAGGCAGATCGAGTGGACGAAGAGCCACGATGACGCTCGCCGTATGTTGCCGCAGCCGGCGACGAGGAACTCCCGGATGGAGACACGCGGGCCGCGTTACGAGCGGGCCCGTTGAAGTAGCGCGAGACACGACTGCAGCAGCAAGTGCAGTGTGTCAAAGGCCATCTTGCTGTCTCCAGGCATCGGTTGTCGCCGGCTTCGGTGCATTTCAAATCCGCAAGGCCGTGCATTACCCCGCGATGGAGAGCGGCAGGATCCGAATGTTGACTTCTGTCCGGATCGCAATCAAAGACCATGAGATCTTCCGCTTCCCCCAACGTATCGAAGGTAGTTGTGAAGTCGCTCGAGTCCGCGGGAATAGACCACGTGTTTCTGGTCCCCGGAAAGCTGATTTACCCGCTTCTGGCTGCGATTGATGATTCACCATCCATTCGCGGCATCGTTGGCGCTCATGAGACGGGCAGCGCTTTCATGGCCGATGGCTATGCGCGCGCTAGCCGCAAATTCGGCGTTTGCGCAGGAATTTCCGGTCCCGGTACCATGAACTTCGTGCCCGGCATGGCAGCCGCGCAGGCAGACCGGATTCCGATGCTCTATATTGCGGGAGCGATTTCGTCGACAGCGGAGGGTAAAGGGGCGTTCCAGGATGCGACATCAGGCGGCATCTATGAAAGTGGCGTGGTCAGAGGTCTGATGACGGACGTGGTCGAGCTGAAGAACAAGGATAATGTTCAGGCGGAGCTACGTCGTGCGACGGACGGGCTGAACTGGATGCGTCGGGCGCGGTCATTCATCAGTATCCCTGTTGACGTTCAAAAGCAGGACGTCCCTCCCGGTCCGCAGGTAGCACGGCGACCCTACGCCCAGCACGAATTCAATCTGGGTGAAGCGCCCCCTGACCGTACCGCGCTGGATGCCCTGTGCCGCCTCTATCTGCTCCAGTCGAAGAAAGTCGCGTTTCTGATTGGTAGTCGCGGGAATGACGCGGAAACTGCAAGGGCGCTTCTTGAGGTTGCCGAGAAATTTCACGTTCCGGTCGCGACGACGCTGGCAGGCAAGGGTGCCTTTCCCGAGGGACACGAACTCGCGCTGGGCATCTACGGGTTCTCAAGCCATTCGCGCGCCGCACGTGTGATCAATTCGGACGAGCTTGACGCGCTCGTTGTATTTGGCAGCGATCTGAACCAGCGCGACAGCATGAACTGGAGCAGGAAGCTGACCGAGGGGAAGGATCTGCTTGTCTTCGATGATGGCTTTGATCAGCCGCCGATGGGGCACATTGCCCAGCGCAGCATTTTCTCGGGAATCGGGGCTAGCTTCCGGTTGCTTGCCCGGATCAACACGGGCGCCAACGACGATTTCCAGAAAGTGCTCGAAAGAAGGAGGGCATGGATCGCCGGGGTCAGCCAGACTCCCCTGTACGACGGGCAATTCGAGGATTTTTCCGCGCAGCAGACCTCCAGCGGTAATGAATCGCTTTATCCTGGCGCCGTCATCAAGCGCCTGTGCAAACTGTTGCCCAGCAACAGCAACGTCGTGGTGGACTCCGGTGCCCATCGTATATTCATGGCCCACTACTGGCTGTCGTCGGGTATGGGCAACTACTTTTCGTCCAACGCTCTCGCGCCGATGGGCTGGGCTATTGCAGCCGGAATTGGCGTCAAGCTTGCGTCCCCCGAACGCCCTTGCGTCGTAGTCACAGGCGACGGATGCATGATGATGCACGGAACGGAGATTCAGACGGCAGCTCGCTACGGCGTCAAAGTGATCTACGTCGTCCTGAACAACTCTGCGCACGGTGCAATTCACATCGATGCGATGAGGGGCGGTCTGATTTCGGAGCAGTTCACCAGACTGCCCCGTCATAGCTGGACCGCGTTTGCATCGTCGTTTGGTGTGGCGGCACGCGTGGTTAGCGGAATCGACGAGCTGGACGATGTTCTTGGTGAAGCAAGTCGATATGACGGCCCGTTCCTGATTGAAGTCATGACAGGGGTCTTTCCCGCGCCGAACCGGTACTATTCGGAAGCGGGGGCCTGTTCCTGAACAACTTCAACTGGGCGAACAACAACGAGTCGGCCATCGGCGCATCGTCCAACTATTGCATCGCGCGGCCATGGCGAAGGAGCGCCTTGAGGCGGGGGCACTCGTTATGCCGTTCAGCGAGGTCGTGCAAAATGGACTGGGCTATTTCCTCGTCTATCCCTCGCAACGCGCCGCACAGGCCAGGATTCGTGCACTCGCCGACGTCTTGACCCGGCTCGCGCAGGAAGACCCGACTAAGCCGGCCCAATAAGCGGCTGTCAGGTCGCTTACTTCGGCTGAACGTGGATTCATTTCGCTTTGCCAAATGCGTCCGCGATTTGCCGCGCGCGCTTGACCTCGTCGCTGTGCAGATAGATCGAGGTCGTCGAAACGGAAGCATGCCGCAGGTTGTCGCGCACCGTGGTGAGTTCGGCGCCGCGCCCGAGCGCGTGTGTGGCGTGCGTGTGGCGCATCCAGTGCGGACTCGCGCGGCGCAGCTTTTCCGCGAGCGGCGCATGATCGGCCTCGATGGCTTTGGCGGCCAGCAGGAAGAAGCGCCGCAGCACCCCCCACAGACGCACGCTGCTGATCGCGGCGTCGCTGTCGGCCTCGAGACTGCCGATGACCGGCGTCGCCGGATTCCAGCGCACGGACACGACCGGCAGGTCACGTTCGGCCAGATAGTGCGCGAGCGCCTCCCACGCGAGCGGCGGCAAGGCGACGCGCGCAAGCTTGTTTCCCTTGCCCGTCACGCGCAGCCAGTGATCGCCGCGTGCATCTGTTTCGACGTGGCCGAGCGTGGCTCCAACCAGTTCGCTCGCGCGCAGGCCGGTCGCGTAGCCGAAATCGAGCAGGAAGCGCAGCCGCTGAGCCGCCGGCGCTGACCAGCCGTACGACCACTCGAGGCCGTCTGCGATCGTGCGCACGAGCGCCCATTCCCCTTCGCTGAATGCGTGCGATGTATCGAGTGCTTGCGCGCCGCTCGCGCCGCGCACTTTCACGCCGGAAAACGGATTGGCGAGCACGTAGCGCTGCTCGATGAGCCAGCGGAACAGCGCGCCGAGGATCGATAGCGCATGCGCAACCGAGCGCGCCGAGAGGCTGCCGTTGAACGGCCGCCAGTCCGGCGACGTGCGTGCCCGCACGGGGCCGACCCAGCGTCCGCGTGGAGAGGGATGGCGCAGGAACGCGCGGTAGGCGATGGCGTCTTCGGTCGAGAGCGACGAGAGCGCGCGGCCCCGCTCGACGATCGCCCAGAGGATCAGCCGTTCGGCTTCCTTCCGGTAGGTACGCTGCGTGGCGGGCGACTCGTGCAGCGCGAGCCAGGTCTGGATCGCTTCATAGTCGTTCGACGCATCCAGCGTGCAGGTCGCGCGGGGTGCACGGAAAGTGCCTTCGGAGCCGTCGACTTCGTGCGGCAGTTTGAGTGACTCCCACGGTGCGATGTCGCCGCGCTGGCTCGCCACGATGAGCGCGCGCGCCTTTTCCGTGAGTGCTGGCCAGGCCGCAAAGAACGCCTCGATCGCGCGGGCGCTCGCCACACCGAGTCCCGGCACGGCCTTCCACCACTGGCGGCGGCGCGGGATACGCACGGTGAGGTCCGCGAGCGTGGTGATGCCGTGCGCGTACAGCACCCGCACGGCGCGCGGCGTGAACCACTGCGCGATGTCGTCAGCAATCTGGGGTTCGGGCGGGCGGGCGTTGCGCAGGCTGTCGATTGCCTGCGCGACAGCCTTGGCGTGCCGCTCGCGTTCCTCCACGGGATGTTCGAACAGCGCCACCAGATCGTCGCGATGCGCCGCGCGCGCGAGGGCGACGAGCCTGCGCCGGATGCGTCCGAGCACGCCACGCGCCGATTTCCCGTCGCCGAGCGCCGAGGGGAGATAACGCTCGACGGCGGGCCGCACGGCGAGGCCTGCATACCACGCACGCAGCATGGCGAGTTCGTCGGCGTCGGGGAATCCGGGCGGCTCGGTGGAAGCGGGTGCGGCAAGGGGTGTGTGACGCGTTTTCATCTGACGAAGTTTAGCTTAGAAATAAGCCTCTAGTGATAAGAAGGATTATCTTTCTAGTTGGATATACACTCCGTCTGACCATCTTCACGTTTCTTTCACGCTGGCCAGGCCGGCATAAGCGTGGCGACGGCGTTGCCGGCACGCCGTTCACGGCGGGCGATATCCAGGCGGCGGCATTGTCCGAATCGCAGCGCAATGCGCTGACTCCCGATGAGATCATCGAAATGATGAAAGCCGGCGACGAGCGGTTTCGTACCGGCAAAATGAAAAAGCAGGACTTCTTCGCGCAGAAGAGAGCGAGCGCCAGCGGCCAGTATCCTGCAGCAATCGTCCTCAGTTGTATCGACTCGCGCGCGCCGGCCGAGATCATTCTGGATATGGGAATTGCTGTCGCGCGATCGAATATTCAAGGTGCGATAGCCGCCATCCGCCGCGGGAGTCCGATTCTCTCCGATCTGGAAAACAAAGGAAACGCGAAGATGGTGGGCTCACTACGGCCGTAACCATCGCAAGCCAATCGGTACAGCGAGAACCTTCCTGTAAAGCGCGATCAACGCGCCGGTCGCCGCCACGCCCGCGAGGCGCCAGAACGGGCTGCCAATCATGCAGGCCAGCCACGCGACGATCGCCGCGCCGATCATGTCGAATGGCCAGTGCACGCCGACGAAGATGCGAGCCCAGGCAACGGCGATATCGACGAACAAGGCAAGCAAGCCGATTCCCCGCTTCCCGCCGTACAGGAAGGTGAACGAGACTGCGCAAAGCAGCGTCACATGATCGCTAGGAAACGAAGAATCGGGCGCATGGGCGAGAAACGTATAGCCCGTTGCGCTGACGAAAGGGCGGGGGTGATACCACGCCAGACCGATCAACTGGTTGATGCCGAGAGCCAGCAAGCCGGCAAAGCAGGCGCGCACCGCCAACGCGCGGCGTTCGTCCGAGCCTGTCAGCCATAGCGCCACCAGCATGGCCGGGACCAGCAGGATCGCATAGTCCGCGATCAGCGTGCCCGCGGTAATGAGCCAATGCGGCGTCGCGGGTGTGGCATTGAGTGCGATAAAAAACGTTCGGTTCAGTGTTTCGACTGCGTCCATGGGGCCCTCTGTTTTCACGCCCGTTCTTGCGTTAACACTTGAAGGGGGTTCCGGTTGTCAAAGGCGATTCTACGCATCGGCCCCTTAACAAAACCTTAACAGGGGCGACCGCGTTCCACGGTCCGGCCGCCGTGGACGGCATGACATGGCCAGTTTTGTCAGTATGTCGGCCGGTTTGATCAGTCTGTCAGGCGCCGGTTGGCGCTAGGATTGCCACGGCGTGCCTTGGGTACTTCCTGAACAGGTCGGGACCAGAGGTAGAAACAGGCTGCGTCGGCGCTTCACAGGCGGCAGACAGATAACTGAGGAATCCATATGAATAGGGAAGTCGTGGTGATGGGCGGTGTGCGGACCGCGATCGGCAAATTCGGCGGCAGCCTGAAAGATGTGCCGCCAACCGAACTCGGTTCAATCGTCGTGCGCGAACTGCTCGCACGAAGCCGCGTCGAGGCAAAGGACGTGGGGCATGTGGTGTTCGGCAACGTGATCGCCACCGAGCCGCGGGATTTCTACCTGTCTCGCGTCGCCGCGATCAATGCCGGCATTCCCGAATCGACGCCTGCGTTCAACGTCAACCGGCTGTGTGGTTCCGGCCTGCAGGCGATCGTTTCCGCCGCGCAGACCATTCTGCTCGGCGAAGCTGACGTGGCGATCGGCGCTGGCGCCGAGAACATGAGCCGCGCGCCGTATATCACGACCGAGGCGCGCTTCGGCGCACGTATGGGCGACGCACGCCTCATCGACATGATGCTGGGCGCGCTCAATGATCCTTTTCACACCGTGCCGATGGGCGTGACCGCCGAGAATGTCGCGGGCCGTTACGGCATCACGCGCGAGCAACAGGACAATCTTGCGCTCGAGTCGCATCGCCGCGCAGCGCGAGCGATCGCCGAGGGCCGCTTCGCCAGCCAGATCGTGCCGGTCAAGCGCACGGTGAAAGGGCGCGAGACCGTCTTCGACACCGACGAACATTTGCGCCACGACGCCACGATCGACGACTTCGCGAAGCTCAAGCCCGTATTCGCGAAAGAGAACGGTACGGTCACGGCGGGCAACGCCTCCGGCATCAACGACGCAGGCGCAGCCATGCTGCTGATGTCGCGCGAAGCGGCCGAGGCGCGCGGCCTCGCGCCGATGGCAAAACTCGTGGCCTATGCACATGCGGGCGTCGATCCGCTTTACATGGGCATCGGGCCGGTGCCGGCTACGCGTCTTGCGTTGCAGCGCGCGGGGCTGTCCGTCGCGGACCTCGATGTGATCGAATCGAACGAGGCCTTTGCCGCCCAGGCATGCGCGGTCACGCAGGAGCTGGGTCTGGACCCGGAAAAGGTGAACCCCAATGGCTCGGGTATTTCGCTCGGCCATCCCATTGGCGCGACCGGCGCACTGATCGCCGTGAAGGCGCTGCACGAACTCAAGCGCATTGGTGGCCGCTACGCGCTCGTCACGATGTGCATTGGCGGCGGGCAGGGGATCGCCGCCATTTTCGAAAACGTCCAGTGAGTTGAGTGCGCCTTCGGGCGCGCCAAATAAAGCCATGCAAATCGAAACATTGGGAATCGTGGGCGCCGGGACGATGGGTTCCGGCATCGCGCAGGTCGCCGCGCTCGCTGGCGTGCGCGTGATTGTGGTCGACGTCAGCGAAGCCGCGCTCGACAAAGGTCTTACCGCGCTGAAGGGAAGCCTCGATCGGCTCATTGCGAAAGACAAGCTGGACGCGGCGGCGAGCGAGGCCGCGCTTGCCCGCATCGAGACGTGCACCGATTATCAGCGCCTCGGTGCTGCTGGGCTGATTATCGAAGCCGCCACCGAAAACCTCGATCTGAAGCTGCGCATCTTGAAGCAGATTGAAGCGGTCGCGCGTCCCGACGCCATTCTGGCTTCCAATACGTCTTCAATCTCGATCACCACGCTTGGCGCCGCGCTTGCCGACCCGTCGCGCCTCGTCGGCATGCACTTCTTCAATCCGGTGCCGTTGATGCCGCTCGTCGAAATCATCCGGGGCCTCGAAACCGGTAGCGCCGCAGCGGAGGCGGTCCACGAGTTGACGGTGCGGCTCGGCAAGTCGCCGATCAGCGTGCGCAATTCGCCGGGCTTCGTGGTCAACCGCATTCTCGTGCCGATGATCAACGAGGCTTTCTTCCTGCTCGCGGAAGGCGTCGCGCCAGCCGAGGATATCGATACCGGCATGCGTCTCGGAGCGAATCAGCCGATCGGGCCGCTGGCGCTTGCCGATCTCGTTGGACTCGATGTGGTGCTTTCGGTCATGGACGTTTTTTACAAGGACTTTGGCGATTCGAAATACCGCGCGTGCCCGCTGCTTCGTGAACTGGTGGCCGCCGGACGTCTGGGCCGCAAGACTGGGCGCGGCGTCTTTAGTTACAGCTAGAAGGAATGCGGCGCGCGTGAGGGTGATTGTCGAATGTGATGCGGTGGGTTTGGATGTTTACGAACATTAATATCTCGTGGCCAGATAGAAGTGTCCGGTTTCCGGCTCATTAGATGGAATGGTCGCCTCCCGCCTTAATGGGCCGTCCAGCGCCGCAGTCTCGCGTCCTGAACATGCGACATTGCTGGTTCGGCAGTCCAGCCGCCAAGGAGAACCAGATGGAACCCACGACCATTGCCATCGACCTGGCCAAGCGCGTTTTCCAGATTCATTACGTCGAGACCGAGACCGGCGCAATCCGCAGCAAGGTACTCAAACGCGCCCAGCTCGTGCCGTTCTTCGCCAACCGGCCTGCGAGCCGTGTCGTCATGGAGGCCTGCGGCAGCGCCCATCACTGGGCACGGGTGCTCGCGCGGCTTGGGCACGACGTCCGGCTCATCGCAGCCCAGTTCGTACGGCCATTCGTGAAGTCAAACAAGAACGACGCGGCCGACGCTGCGGCGATCTGGGAAGCTGCCCAGCGTCCCGGCATGCGGTTCGTGGCCGTCAAGACCGAAGACCAGCAGGCCATGCTGGCGATGCACCGGATACGCCAGCAACTGGTCCGGATCCGCGTCATGCAGGTCAACCAGCTTCGAGGGCTGCTCTACGAATTCGGTATCGTGCTGCCGCAAGGTCGCCGGGCATCGATCGAGGCCGCGAAAGTCGCGCTGGCGTCACTGGCCGAGCAGCTGCCAGCCATGCTCGCAGACAGCCTGCAGGACCAGTTCTCGCGGCTTCGCGCACTCGACGATCAGATCGCACGGATCGAGCAGCGCATTCTCGATTGGCGCCGCAATGATGATGCATGCAAACGCATCTCGGAGATTCCTGGCGTGGGTGTCCTCACGGCGACTGCTGCGGTATCGGTCATCGGACAGGCACAGACGTTTCGCTCCGGACGGGAATTTGCCGCCTATCTGGGGCTCGTACCGCGACAGAACAGCTCCGGCGGCAAGGTGAAGCTCGGCAGCATCAGCAAGCGTGGCGACGTGTATCTGCGAACGCTGCTGATCCACGGTGCGCGATCGGTCATCGTAAGCGCAAGGCACTTGCCGGAGCGCTTGCGCCAGATGCTGTCCCGTCGTCCAACGAACGTCGTAGCTGTTGCACTCGCCAACAAGATGGCGCGAACAATCTGGGCGCTCCTCGCGTACGGCCGAACGTATGAAGCAGCACAAGCGCAGTGACCACGCTTCAAAGGCAGTAACCCCATTCACGGTTGCACAGGTGTACTGAGTGATGGCAAGACAGGTTGGACCGCGCAAAGGCAAGCCTGAGACATTTCTCGGACCTCGAGTCCGCTAATTAGATTAGGACCTTTGCGGCGAAATCCATCGGGGCCGGCGGGCATGCCCGCGATCGAGTCCGGATATAAGTCCGCAACCACCCTCCTCGCCACGCACAATCACCTTGCAAATGGGAGGCGACCTTCGGCGGACGCTGCGCGCGCGGTATCCATAGCCCCGCGTCGCGCATCCATCGACGTACCGTCTCCTTCGCCAGCCGGATGCCGTGACACTCGCGCAGCTTCTCGCACGCCAGCGTCGGCCCGAAATCGGCGTAATACCCACGTACCAGCGCCACGGCCCGGGCACGCAGGTCAACAGGCAGCTCCCGGTTGCCGGGCCGCCCACGTCTGGCCGACACCAGGCCCGCCGGGCCACAAGCCTCATAGCGCCGGCACAGCCGGCTGATCTGCCGTTCACCGAGCTGCAGCCGCTCAGCCGCCTGAAAACACCGCAGGCGGCCTTCAACGACCGCCTCGATGACCTTGACCCGCTCGAGTTCGTGCATGCCTGCCGTGATCAGCTCACGTCCGTTCATGGTTTGCCCCTGGTCGACGCCTCACGCGAGCGTGCGCCTCAACCAGGGCAGGAATCGGACATCACTAATGAGCCAGAATCAGACATTACAAAAAAGCTGTGACAATGTCCCGGCCAGATACAGATGTCGTACTGCGGGCTAAATACAGATGTCGCATCTCTTCCCCGGTCTGATGTTCCTGCAGTGCTGAAGGCCAGCGGTTGAAGCAGCAGGGCGCTTGTGCCTGTTCAGCGGGTCCGGGCAGTCCGCTGGCCAGGTCTGGATGGCTGCGTTGCTAGCGTCTTTCGCTGCGCAAGGTTTACGATCACGGCCTCCATGTCGGCCTGCGTGAACTCGCGCGTCTTCTTCGTGCCGGGCGCACGCTCATGGCTACGCACCTCGATGCCGCGGTTGGTGCGCGA
>NZ_MCNV01000001.1 GCF_001718195.1 Paraburkholderia nodosa | reverse complement strand
GCGGTATTAATCCGGCTTTCGCCGGGCTATCCCCCACTACTGGACATGTTCCGATGTATTACTCACCCGTTCGCCACTCGCCGCCAGGATTGCTCCCGCGCTGCCGTTCGACTTGCATGTGTAAGGCATGCCGCCAGCGTTCAATCTGAGCCAGGATCAAACTCTTCAGTTCAATACCTGTTACTGTTTTCGGTCTCTCTCGAGACCGGTCGCTCACTCAAAGCTGACAGGTTTTCTGAATAAATTCAAAAACCTGACTTACTTTAGTGTGAGACTCTTGATACTTTTGCTGCTCCCGGCTTCATTCCGAAGAACGAGGCCGGGTCGCCACCGCATCAAGCGCCCACACTTATCGGCTGTAAATTTTTAAAGATCGATCGCGAAGTTGCCGTTAAAACTGCTCAACTACCGGCTTCTTTCTGCGTTGCTGCGTCAGCAGCAGAGAAACGAGATTATGAAGACTGCCCGGCGATCTGTCAACAGGTTTTTTTACTTCGTTCAACCTGCCGCTCAACTTCGAATCACCCGCAGACCCAGCCACCACAAGGCTTTCGCCCCAGGCTTCCCGTCTCCCCGCGCCTTCATCGAAAGCGCGAAAGACCGGAATTTTAGTCACGCAGATGACATCTTGCAAGCGGTTTTTTGACTCGCGTGAAAATCGGAAAAGCGCGGGAGCGCAATCGCCTCAAACGTGGCGTTGCATGACGCGTTCGACGAGCTGTAAATAGTGGTCGAGATCCGGCGTCGGTTTGCCCGCCACCTTCGCGAGATCGTCCCAGCGGCGCAGGCGCACCGCGTCTTCGGCGTGGGGGCGTGCAGCGAAATCGCGCGCCTCATCTTCATTGAAGATGCCACCCTGCAGTTCGAGGCTGCGCACCGAGTCTGCGGAAAGGCAGCCGAAATACGCTTCATCGACGGCACAGAGGTAGCGCTTCGCATCCACATGCAGGCGGATCGGTTCCAGCACGCTATCGGGCAACACGGGCCGCAGGAACGGCAACGCATAGTACTGGTGCAGATCGTCGATGCCGCGTTCGGTCGGCGTTTCGCCCTGACGATTGAGCAGGTGACCCAGATCATGCAGGAATGCCGCGGCGGTCAGTTCTTCGGTCGCGCCATCTTCTTCTGCCAGCGCACCGCTTTGCAGCGCGTGTTCGAGTTGCGTGACCGGTTCGCCGCTATAGGCCAACGCACCATACGTCTCGAACAGCCCACGAATATCCGCGAGGCTCAGTGCCATCTTCTTCAACTCCTCTATGACGTGAATTCGGCGACGGCCCACACCTGAGCGCCGTCCATCGTTCCTTCCGCTCTCAGTCGCCGCAGGACTCGCGCATGCGCCTGGCCGATTCGTCGGCGTCGCGCGATGCGAGCGCGCTCAACAGCGCCCGATGCCCCGCATACGATGCATCCATTGCGCTGTGCGTCGGTGCTGCACGCTGCGAAGAGAGCCGCAATTCGCTCACGGTCCGCTCATAGGTCTCGCGCAGCCTGGCGTTGCCCGCCGCTGCCAAGAGCGACGCGCGAAACGCGTCGCGCGCTTGCAGAAACGCCTCACCCTTCTCGGCGACCACCGCGTCGCGCATCGCGTTGAGATGCTCGCGCAACTCCGCGACCTGCGTCGCGTCGATGCGCGGCGCCAGCATCCGGCATGCCGCTTCGCGCAACGCTGCGCACACTACGCCCAGTTCCTGAGCCTCAGCCGCGCCGACACTGCGCACGAACACACCGCGATGTTTCTCGTTGCGCACGAGACCTGCCTGCTCCAGCGCGCGAAACGCTTCGCGCACCGGCCCGCGCGAGACGGCGAGGCGTGCCGCCCAGTCGGCTTCGTTGAGTTTGTCGCCGGGTGCGAGCACGCCCGCCGCGATGCGTCGCTCGATCTCGTCGCGCACCAGGGCAGTCAGCGAATGCTGGCGCACCATGGCAAGCGGCGTCATGTCGGACAACGCCTCAGGATCGCCCGCGTTGCCGCTACTCGCACGCTCATCGCTCATCGGATCTTGCATGCCCTGCCTTGGCCGTCTGTTGCGCGCCTGCGGCGCATCGAACCGCATGGCATCCATCCGCTCAGTCCGCTCGCCGGCGCGGCACACGCGCCGCGATCAGCAGCAGCGCCCCCAGCGAGACGAGCAACAAGACCAGTGATAGTGCCGATGCCGGCAGGTAATAACCGCGCTCGACTGCGCCCACCACGACGATCGGCACCGTCGCAAACCCCGGCGGATACACCGTGAGCGTCGCGCCCAGTTCGCCCAGCGACAGCGCGAAGCCCAGCGCGAGACTCGCGCGGATGGCCGGCACGAGCTGCGGCAGCACCACGCGGCGCAGCACCATCGAAGGCGGCGCACCGAGACTCGCTGCCGCTTCGCGCAGCACGGTCAGCTCGGGACGCAGCGCGGCCGAAGCGCATCGATAGCAAAACGGCAGCACCAGAGCCAGCTGCACGAACACGACGATCGCAGCAGAACTCGACAGATCCACAGGCGCCTTGTGATAGGCGATCAACACTGCGAGGCCGAGCACCACGCTCGGCACGCCGTTGGGCACCATCGCGAGCGTGTCGACGACCGCGCCCAGACCGCGCCGGTCGCGCCCTTCGAGCGCGAGTGCGAGCCACAGACCCAGTGCCGTGCCGAGCACCGCCACGCCGAAGCCGACTTCGAGACTCGTTGCGAGCGCATCGAAGTCTGTAGAGCCGAGGCGCTCGAACCAGCGCGTGCTGAAACCGTCGGGCAAGATCGTGCCCGACCAGTGCGACGCGACGCTCGACAGCGCGACGACGATCACCGGCAACACGAAGAGCCAGAAGCACAGCAGCGCCGCGAAGCCAAGCAGTGTCGCGCTGGCAATGCGCGAGAAGAGGCTGCGCTCGACGGGCTGCGCGCGAAGATGCTTGGGCGGCAGCGCGATACGGTCGGAACCGGCGACGGGATTAGTTGACATTGCGCGCGCCTCCATGACTGCGTCGATTCACGCGCCGATACAGCGCATACAGGGAAAGCGACATCGCGAGCATGACCACGGCGCCTGCGGCGGCCGTCGGCAGATCGAGGTCGACCGTGGCCGAACTGTAGATCGCCACCGGCAGCGTGATGAGGTGCGCGCTGCCGAGCACGAGCAGAATGCCGAACTCGTTGAACGTCAGCAGAAAACACAGGATCGTGCCCGCCGCGATACCCGGCCAAGCGAGCGGCAGGATCACGCGCAGGGCGACCATGCGGCTGTTCGCACCGAGACTGCGTGCGGCTTCGATCAGGCGCATGTCGAGCAGCGCGAACGCGGCGAGCGTCGGGCGCACGACGAACGGCGCGTAGAACACCACTTCCGCGAGTACCACCCCGCCGATGCCGAACAGGAAGTCGAGCGGGGGTGCCTGCAAATGAAAGAGCCGTTGCAGCCCGATGCTCACGGAGCCCTGCGAGCCGTACAGAAAGATCAGCGTGAACGCGACGAGAAACGACGGGAACGCCACGAACAGTTCCAGAAAACGCGTGACGAGCTGTGCGCCCGGAAACGGTTTGAAGAACAGCAGCGCGGCGAGCGCGACACCCAGCACGGAAGCCAGACCCGCACTCAGGAACAGGATCCACAGCGTCGTGGCGATCACGCCGCGCGAATCGGGATTGCCGAAGAACGTCTCGTACGCGTGGAAGCTCAAGCCATGCGCGCCAGAAAGACTCAGCAGCACGAGCCGCACGAGCGGATAGACGACCAGCGGCCCGAGCACGAACACGAGCAGAAACGCGATATGCCATTGCGCACGCCGTTCGCGGCGGCGCACGGCGGCCGCGTGCGCATCGGCGCCGGGCAGAGCCTGGGCGGAATCAGGGGTTGATAAGGACGACATCGTCAGCCTCGTAACGCAGGGACACACGCATGCCTTTCGCCGGCGTCATGCCGTGGCCGCGCTGCATGGTGACGAGCACCGGTTCGTTCGGCATCGCGTCGAGCAGCACCGGCACCGACAGCACCGAGCCATACCACTCGACCGATTCGATCGTGCCGTGCAGCGAGCCTTCGCCGAGCGGCACGATGCGCAGGCTTTCGGGACGCAGGCATGCGAGCTTGTCGCGCACGCCGTGACGCGCATCGCCCACCGGGAACGCGACGTTCGGTGGCAGCAGGTTCGCCGCGCCCAGATAACGGGCCACGTAGGCGTCGTTGGGCGTGTCGTAGAGTTCCTGCGGCGTGCCCAGCTGCGCGATGTGGCCATCGCGCATGAGCAGCGTACGGTCGGAGAGCACGAGCGCGTCGTCCTGATCGTGCGTCACACAGACGATCGTCAGGTCGGGCAGCCGCTCGTGCAGCGCCTTCAATTCGGAGCGCACCGAGGCGCGCAGATTGGCGTCGAGCGCCGAGAGCGGCTCGTCGAGCAGGAGCACGTCCGGCTCGATCACGAGCGCACGCGCGAGCGCCACGCGCTGCTGCATGCCGCCCGAGAGCTGCGCGGGCATGATGTGCCCCGCGTCGCCGAGCTGCACGAGCTTGAGCGCGTCGGCCACGCGCCGCGCGATGTCGCGCGACGGTACGCGGCGCGCCTTCAACCCGAACGCGACGTTCTCGAACACCGAGAGATGCGGAAAGAGCGCATAGCTTTGGAACAGCAAACCCAGGTTGCGCTGATGCGGCGGCACATGGGTCAGATCGTGGCCCGCCACGGTGAGCGTGCCCGCGAGTCCGTCGGCTTCGATGAACCCCGCGATGAAACGCAGCAAGGTCGTCTTGCCGCAGCCGCTGCGGCCCAGCACGGTCAACAGTTCGCCGCGTCGGATCGTGAGCGACAGATCGTCGAGGACAGTACGCGCGCCGAAGCGCACGCTCAGGTGGTCGATCTGCACGCCCACAGCGCCGGAGGCGTCCGTGGCGTCAGTCAGTCCGGACACATCCGGCAGCGCGCGGGCCATGCCGGCCGGCGCGAGGCTTGCGGTATTCACCGGGTTCATCTCCTATCGACCAGAGTGGGCGCTTTAACTGTCGACCGGAGTTGGCGCTTTAGCGCTTACTCTGGTCCCATGCAAAGCGCCTGACTCTGGTCCTATGCAAAGCTGCCGATGGGACCTGGCGCTGAAGCACCAGGTCCCATCCCATACAAAATTACAAATTGCGGCTGCTTACTTCGGCTTCACGACTTCGAGCTGCTTGCCCGACGAGCCGATCACTTCGGTCTTCCAGCGCGTCGTCCAGTCGGCCTTCTTCGCCATCACCTGATTCCAGTCCACCGGGATCAGCTTCACGCCCTGGATGGCCTGCTTGACGGCTTCGCCGTTCTTGCCCGTGAGCGCCACGTCGGTGCGGCCCGGAATACCGAAGATGTCCGGCACCTTCGACTGCACGTCCGTCGACATCAGGTAGTCGATCAGCTTCTTGCCTTCAGCCTGGTTCGGGCCGTTCTTGATCAGGCCGATGGCGTACGGCAGCTGGAACGTCGTGGGATGACCGCCAGCGTCGGCCGAGAGGAAAATCGGCTTGAGCGAGAGGCCGCCGTTGGCTGCGTCGTCGAGATCCATCTGCAGGTCGCCGTTGGCCACCGCGATTTCGTTGCGCGAGAGCAGCACGTCGAGGTAGCCCGTGCCCTTGGTGTGGAACTTCGCGCTCTGCTCGAGCTTCTTGAGGTAGTCGAACGCCTTGTCTTCGCCCATCAGCGAGGTCGTGAGGATGATCACGGCCATGCCGTCGCCAGCCGTGGCCGGGTTCGAGTACGCGACCTTGCCCGAGTAGTCCGGGTGCAGCAGGTCAGCAAACGTCTTCGGCTCGTTCTTCACGACATCGGGATTGATCGCGAACGAGAAGTAGTTGTTCACGAACGTCGCCCACGAACCGTCGGTCGCCTTCGCGATCGTCGGCACGTTCTTGTAGTTCACGCTCTGGTACGGCTGGAGCAGGCCGCCCTGCTGCGCCGTCTGGATGAACGGCGGCAGCGTGACGATCACGTCGGCCTTCGGCGAGTCCTTCTCGACGTTCGCGCGGTTCACCACTTCGCCGCTGCCCGCCGTGACGATGTTGACCTTGACGCCTTCCTTCTTCTCGAAGGCCGGCAGCACGTCCTTGTAGAGATTTTCGAGGCCGTCGGCCGTGTACAGCACGACGGCGTCGGCGGCATGCGCGCTCGCGGCTGCGCCCAGAAGCGCCGCGGCGGCCGCGATCGGCAGCAGCTTGCGTGCAAAACCCGCGCGATGGGAATTCGTGTGGTTCATGTCACTCTCCGAAGGCAAAACCAGGTGCTCGGGATACCCGATGCGTTTGTTGAATGGATCGAACTGAGCTGAACAATCCGAACTTCGGCGGACTGCGCCGCCTGTCATTGCCCGCCCCGCGGTGGTCTCGTATCGCGGATTGCAGATTGTCTACAATCCGACACTTTCCACCTGAACCGACCGGCCGGGCGAAGCCGCGGAATTGCCGCTCGCCTCGCTGACCGGCCCATCTGGACGGGCCCCGCAAGAATCACAGGTTTTGATGACACGCGCATGACGATTGTGGCGTTTGTCAAAAAATTCCACAATTCGCCAATATTCGACAAGCCACATAGGCGTGCTGATTTTGCCGGGAAGGTGCTGACGGCAGCCATGCAGGCGTGTAGACGGGCAAGCGCAGCGCGCGCCGCGCCGCGCCGCAGGGAGAGTCAGGCGATGACGAGTTCGGGCCCACGCGCCGTAATCGCGCGCGCGATGCTCTTTTCGGGCGCAAGCTCGGTGATGACGTAGCGCGCCTGCTCGAAGCCGTTGATGCGCACGGGCGTGACGCGCCCGAATTTCGAATGGTCGGCGACGACGATCGCGCAGGCCGTGGCCGCGAGCATGCGGCTGCGTACCTCGGCGACCATGCGCGAGTAGTCGGTGAGCCAGCCGTCGGCGGTGATGCCGCCCGCGCCGACGAACGCGAAATCGGCGTGGTATTGGGCAAGCTGCTGCACGGTGTCGAGGCCGAAGGTGGCTTCCTCGTGGTCGGACAGCTCGCCGCCCAGCAGCGTGACGCGGTTCTCGTTGCGGCGGCCGAGCAACAGCGCGATGCGCCAGTCGTTGGTATACACCGTGAGCCGATGGCGGTCCGTGAGCGCGCGCGCGAGCGCATGCGTGGTGCTGCCCGAATCGATGATGACCGAGGCGCCGTCGGGCACGAACTCCGCCGCACGTTCGCCGATTGCGCGCTTGGCGCTCGCGTTGGCGGCTTCGCGCACGTCGAGATCGGGCTCCCGGCGGTCGCTCGAGAGCGCGCCGCCGTGGGTCGTGACGAGCAGCCCTCGCTCTGCGAGCGTATTGAGGTCGCGCCGGATCGTCTCGCGCGAGACGCGCAGTTCGCGCACGAGATCCGCCACGGAAAGCGCGCCTGTCCGGTTCACTTGCGAGAGGATGTATTGGTGACGTTGTTCTGCGAGCATCTCGGTGGGCGCGGGTAGTGCGTGAAAATAACGCTGGGAATGATGTGAGTCCGACGTGAATGCGGAAAAGCCGCCGTATTGTATTACGCATGCGCAGAACGAGACTGCCCTGCCATCGCGTCCCCATCCCTGCTAATCTCGTGGGGACCGCGCGCTCACGCGATGACCCTTGAAATTCATGCGTTCACGACTTCGTCAATTGCGTCTGCTGTTTTGTGCACTGCGTTATGGCTTCAGGCTGATCTGGCTCGCCGCGCCCGAGCATCACAAGCTGCACTGGTTCCTCACGCTCGCCTCGAACCTGCACGGCGACCCGCGCCTTGCCTCGCGCCTGCACGGTTCGCTGCCGCGTCTCGCGCCGCTTGCCGCGGCCTTCGCGCAAACGCTCGCCACACGCCCCGAACTCGCGGGCGCGACCTTGCACGACGCGATCGACGCCATCGAGCATTTCGAAGAGCCCCTCGCGGGCGAGGCGCTCGATACCACGCTGCGCGCCGCGCTCGGCAAGCCGCCCCAAACGGTGTTCACGTGGATCGACCCCAAGCCGGCCCATAACGGCTGGTGCGAGCAGACGCACATCGCGCGGCTCGCGCTGCCGGTGAACGGCCACCAGACGATCACGCTGCGCGTGCTGCGCGCCAAACAGGTTCAGGAAGTCGACGACGACGCCGCGCTCCTGGGCGCCGTGGCCCGCTGGATAGAGCGCTTTTCGCGCGCCGCGCGCAAGCTGCAGTTGCACACGCTCGCGCAGGCGCTGCGCAACGACCTGCAGCACCGCTTCGACCTGCGCGCCCAGGCCGCGAACCTGAGCCAGAGCGGCCACCAGCTTGGCGACGATCCGCGCATCGTCGTGCCGGACGTGATCTGGGACCTCTGCACCCCCCAGACGATCGCGGTGCAGCACATCGACACCGTGCGCGCGACCGACATCGCCGGGCTTGCCGAACACCACATCAAAGTCACGCAGGTGGCGGCCCATCTGATCGAAGTGGTCACGCGCCAGGCGTTCGAGCACGGGTTCTTCCATGCGGCCCTCGACGCCAGCCGGGTCGCGGTGAGCGTCGAACCCGAGACGCGCGGCCGCCTCGTGCTCGCGGGTGCGGCGTTGATGACGAGCCTTTCTTCGCCTGAACGCGAATTCTTCGTGCACGGTGCGACCGCGTTGTTCGAACAGGACTACGGCCGGCTCGCCACGCTGCATCACGTGGCCGGTCATGTGCCCACGCATGCACGCACCGAGCAGATCGAGGCCGAATTGCGCACGCGCAGCGAAGCGCATTTCGCGAGCGACACCGACGAGCGCAGCGCGGGTGCGCTGTTCCATCACCTGCTGCATTCGGTGCAGCCGTTCGGAGGCGAAGTCTCGCCGCGCCTCGTGGCAGCGCAGCGCGCGTTCGGCCAGGCCGAGCAGCTGGCCCGCTCGATTCATCCGGGCGTCGACGCGTGGGGCATCGCACGGCACACGCTCGCCGACATCGCGCGGCGAGATCTCGGCCACCAGGGCTGGATCCGGCGACTCTCGCAGGAATTGCCCCATCTTGCGCAAATCGCCCCGCGCGTGCCGCAGATGGTGTTCCGCTTCCTCGAGCATCAAGCGAAGGGCGGACACGGTCCCGCCGCGGGACAGGCCGCGCAGCAGGCCGCCTTGCTCGATGCCTGGCGCCGCGAGCATCGGCGCACGCGCGCGCTGCTGCTCGCCTGTGCGGTCTGCGGCGGCTTGATCGGCGTGACCGCGGTATTGTTTGGAAGCTAGCGGCCGCTAGGGTTTCCGCCTTGACGTCGTTTGCATTGGCTGGCGTGGCACGGGCTAGGCAGTTAGTTGCATTCTAATCATCTAGCGGCGCCAGCCCGGGCCAGTGCAGTCCTGAACAAGACCGCCACCCGCACGTTGCGCGATACTCCGAGCCTTTCGTGTTTCTCTGCGCGCGCAGCGTCAGCGCGCGTCCACTTCGACACCGATGCTCGCCACCTTCGCACCCACCCTTTTCGTCTTCCTGTGGTCGACGGGTTTCGTCGTCGCGCGCGCCATTGCGCCCTACGCCGATCCCAACCTGTTCCTGCTCGCGCGCTTCACAGGCACGGCGGCGCTGTTCACGATCGTCGCGCTGGTCATGCGCGCGCCCTGGCCGCGCGGACGCGAAATCGGCAAGCATCTCTTCGCCGGCGCGCTCCTGCAGGGCGTCTATCTGGGCGCGGGCTACTGGGCGGTCGCGCAAGGTTTGAGCGCGGGCGTGATGGCGCTCCTCGGCGCGCTCCAGCCGCTCCTGACGGCCGCCATCGCGGCACGCACGTTCGGCGAGCGCCTGCCGCCGCTGCGCTGGACCGGCATGTCGCTCGGCCTCGCCGGCGTCGTGCTCGTGCTGAGCCCGAAGCTGTATGCCGCGATGCACGCAGGCGGCGGCGCGATCGCGGACGCCGCTGCCGCGACCGCGCCCATGCACGCTCATGCGAATCCGCTGCTCGTGGTGGTGGTCGCGGTGGTATCGGTCGGATCGATCACGGCGGGAACGCTCTATCAGAAGACGTCGCTCGCGCAAGCCGACATCCGCAGCGCGAGCGCCGTGCAGAATCTGGGCGCGGCGATCGTCGCCGCCGTGCTCGCGCTCGTGCTCGGCGAGACGCGCTGGATCGCCACGCCGACCCTGTGGTTCTCGCTGGCGTGGGGCATCGCGATGCTCTCGGGCGTGGGCGTGACGCTGCTCGTATGGATGGTGCGCCACGGCGACGCCGCCCGCGCCACGGCGCTGCTCTTTCTCGCGCCGCCGCTTGCGGCGCTCGAAAGCTGGCTGCTGTTCGGCGAAACGCTCACGCCCGTGCAAATGGCGGGCTTCGGCGTCGCGCTAGCGGGCGTGCTGCTCGCGCGGCGCGCGTAGCGCATGCGCTGGCGCGACCGCCCGGATGACACGCTTAGTCAGCGGTGTCGGCGCCGGCCGGCACCTTCGCACGCGCCTTGCCGCCGGGTGCGGGCGACCACGCCGGACGCGTCTTGCGCTCCGAATCGACCACGACGACGAAGCGTCCCGCCCACGGTGTGATCTCGCGGTCCGAGTGGAGCACCCAGAGCGACTTGCCCGCATCGACCAGCGCCTGGTATTCGGCGTCGATGATGCCGTAGTGGTCGATGAACGCGTTGAGCGTCGCGGGTATCCGCACGCAGCCCTTCGAGTGGCGGATGCCGAGCAGCGGCTCGAGGCGGTCGGGGTCGGTGGCGTGCATCTGGAAGCGCATCTGCGAATAACCGCCCTTGCCCCAGCCGCGTTCGCCGTCCACCCAGCCGAAGTCATAGATGCGCATGTCGCGCCGGCCATAGCCGCGGATGTTGTTCTGGTTCATGGTGCCTTCCGCGCGGAAGTCCATGTTCAGCGGCGTGTGCTCGAACACGCCGAGCGGCGTGAGGAAGTGGTCGTACTCGCCGGGGCGTCCCGTCGCGACCGGCGACGCGCCGATCATGAGCCACGGCTCGTCGGGCATCGCGCGGAAGTAGATGAAGAGCGCCTGCACATTCGCGCTGCGATCGACGAGGATGACGAACTCGCCCGCCAGCGCGCCGAGGTTCTTCTCATCGAGCGCAGCCTGCAGGCGCTGGCCGTAGGCGCGCTGCTCGGCCAGCGGCACATGCAGCCGCCGGTTGACGTCGCGCGCGAAGCGCTTGCGCATTTCGAGCGCGCCGCGGGTTTCCTCTGCGGCTTCCTCCGGCGTGAGCATCCGGTGAACGGGCAGCACCAGCGCGGGAGGCGCGGAAGCGGCCAACGCGGCCGAGGCCGCGGAAGCCGGCTGTGCCGACGAAGCGGCAGACGCACTCGAAACGCCCGAGGCCGCCGAAACAGGCTCGGGCGTGGAAGCAGCGGAAGCTGCCGACGCCGCTGTGGCAACCGGCCGAGCCGCCGGCGCGCCCGAAGCAGCCGATGCAACGGATGCGCCCGAAGCGGCCGGCTTCGACGCCGACTGCGCCGGCGCGCTGCGCACGGTGCCAGAGGTAACGTGAGCGCCGGAAGCCGTCTCGGCATCGGAGGCGTAAGCGGCGCTTGCCGCCCACGAAGCCCAAGACAAGGTGCAGAGTACGGTCGCTATTGCGCGGCGCGCCGGCGCGCCCAACCACCGCGTTCTATGATGGGGAAGTTTCGGGGCGTCGCCCCGGACGCCACCGCGTACGCGAGCGCCCATGCGCCGCGAAAAATTGTCGTTCATCGTGAGTCCGGCCGATTGTGCGTCTTGTCTGAAGTCGGATACGTCGGGCGCCGTGCCATGCGGCGTCGCTGACAGCGCCACGACCACCCGACATTAGACCAGACAACGCAGACTGCGCGCGTATGTCGCGTGCGCAGCCAATTTGAGGAACCGCTCATGCTCCCCCAATCGGACGCCAACCCGGAAGCCGATCGCCTCGCCCGCCAGCACCGCATCATCGCCGAGCTGAACGTCGCCGCACACTTCGACGCACATGCCGAAATCGAGCAGCGCGTGTGCTTTCTCGGGCAGCGCCTCCTGGCGAGCGGGCTGCACACGCTCGTGCTGGGCATCAGCGGCGGCATCGACTCCGCGACGGCGGGGCGCCTCGCGCAACTGAGCGTGGAAAGCCTGCGCGCGCAGGGCCAGACGTCGGCACGTTTCATCGCGATGCGTCTGCCCTACGGCACCCAGCGCGACGAAGCGGACGCCGCCGCCGCGCTCGCCTTCATCGCGGCGGACGAAATTCTGACCGTCGACATGCGCCCCGCCGCCGACGCGATGCTCGCCTCGCTCGCGGCAAGCGGCCTCGCCTTCGCCGACGGAAGCGAGCAGGACAAGCTCCACGGCAACATCAAGGCGCGCGAGCGGATGATCGCGCAGTACGCGGTGGCCGGCGCGCGAGCGGGACTGGTGATCGGCACGGATCACGCGGCGGAATCGCTAATGGGCTTTTTCACGAAGTTCGGCGACGGCGGCGCCGACGTGCTGCCGCTCGCGGGCCTGAACAAGCGCCGCGTGCGCGCGCTCGCGCGGGCGCTGGGCGTCCCGGCCACGCTGGTGGAGAAAACGCCAACTGCGGATCTGGAAACGTTGCGCCCGCTGCATCCTGACGAAGACGCCTACGGGATCGGCTACGACGAGATCGACGACTTTCTGGAAGGTAAACCGGTGAGCGAACGCACGTACGAGACGATCTTTCGCTTTTACGAGTCGACGCGCCACAAGCGGGCGTTGCCCTATACACCGTACGACCGCGCCGACGACGGCCGCTGAAGCGCGGCGCGAACGGCTCAGTTGCGTTGCGGCGGCTCTTCGTCTTCGAACGGCGGCGCGCTCACCCTCAGCGCAACGCCTGCGAGGCGACGGGATTGAAGCTCGCGCGCCACGGCATCGGCCACGTAGGGCACTTCGGAATCGAGTTCGACGTCCGCGTGCGCGTTGGGCGTGCCCGCGTCATAAACGGTAATGCCCTTGGCGTACTTGCCGAGTTCGCGCTCGAAAAAGCTGCGCACGTCCTGCTCGCTGCAGGTTTCGGGAACATTCCAGACGGTCAGATGCATGACGGCCTACCTCGCGGGATTTTCGGACCCGACGTGCAGCGTTTAGCGGAACCGGCGCGGTTGCGTCGCGCGTACGCGCACGGGCTGCAGGCTCGCACGAGCGCGAGCACGGGTCCACGCCACCTGGCCCAGCACGGCAGCGACGCCAAGCAATAAAAGGCTGGACGTAAGCATTGTTGTGACTCCCTGTTGTTGATGAATGTCAGCATAGTCGCATTTGCTGAGCGGTGCGCTGCGGCATATTGTCTGGCGCCAGATGGCTAACCGTTGCCGCCCGATTGTCTGCTGCCCATGTGTGCTCTGGCCGCAATCAGCGTGCCCGAGGGAGGAAAAGTGCGCGCGAAACTGCGCTTCAGGACCCGTCGTCGCGGCTTGCCGAGGTCGTTTCGTCTGCCGACCCGCCGCAGTCCATGCGGGTGAGGCGATCGTACTGGTGCACCCAGTTGCCGGTGATCGCGGCCTGCGCCTGGGCCAGCGTCATGCGCCCCGCGCACACGCAACGCTTCAGGCGCACCGTGAGCAGCGACTTGCGGCGCTCGCCGGCGTGGCCGCCCCATGGGATGAGGTCGAAGTTGGCGGTGGCGTCCGGCGACCCGCCGAGGACGATCGGCACGTGCCGGTCGAGCGCGTAGCCCACACCGTCGTCGGCGTCGATGCCGCGCGCCGCGAGCATGCGATCCTTCAGTGCCATGGTCTCGTCGAACGGCGGCGCCACGGTGTCGGCGTAGCCCGGACGGCAGATCGTGTCCGTCACCGATTCCTGTGTGACGCGCGTATCGAGTAGCCGAGGATCCTGCGCGAATGCGGACTGTGCCGCGCTGCCAGTCGCGAGCGCCAGCAGCGAGACACGCAACACTCGCGCGCGCCAGTGCGACACGCCAGTGCGACAAACACTGCCTTCTGCCATGCGGCGCGCGATGCGGCGTATTGCTGCCTTTTCTGCGTTCATGGTTGATCGCATCGTGCAGCACGATGCGCAATGGATGGTTGGTGCCGGGCTATTAAACCACAATCAAATATTGTCAGGGCAATTGCGCACATCGGCCCGTGGGCATGCTGTTCCGCACATCGCGCGCCAGCCCCCAGCGCCTCGCCGAAAGCGCTCGCAACCTCGAGGTTTGACAAGGAATTTTTGCTCTGTAATCCCAGGTAATCCATGCGCCCGCCCAGATGCCTGGCCGTCGCGCTCATGCTGGCCATTTGGCCGATGGCAGCGCGCGACGCGATAGCGCATAATGGGCCGCCCGGTCAGCTCCAAAGCGGAGCGTATCGCGCGCATTCGAAGAAACGAGGAAACCCCATGTCCATTTCCATGTATCAAGCATCGGTGCCCGTGCTCGTCCGCGGCCTCACCAATCTGCAAAACATCATCGGCAAGGCGCAGGCGCACGCGGCGGAAAAGCAGATCGACCCCTCCGTGCTGACGGGCGCGCGGCTCTTCCCCGACATGCTGCCGCTCATGCGTCAGATCCACATCGCCACCGACACCGCAAAGGGCTGCGCGGCGCGCCTCGCCGGTGTGGAGGCCCCGAAATTCGAGGACGTCGAGGTCACCTTCGACGAATTGCACGCCCGTATCCAGAAGACCATCGAGTATCTGAACACGTTCAAGCCGGAGCAGATCGACGGCACGGAAGCGCGCAGCATTACGCTCAAGATGCGCAGTGGCCCGATCGAGTTCACGGGCCAGAGCTATCTGCTGGGCTTCGTGCTGCCCAACTTCTTCTTCCATGTCACCACGGCCTACGACATCCTGCGTCACAACGGCGTGGAACTCGGCAAGCTCGACTATCTTGGCGGGCGCTAACGCGCGCCGCGAAACACGAGCAATAAAAAAAGCGTGCGGCGCCTCGCGCGCCGCACGCCTTCTTGCAACCGCCTTTGCCGGCGGCGGCTTCAATCGAGCGAAAGCCGCAGCGCGAAGCCGATCAACGCGGACGAAAACGCCCACTTCTGGACCGTCTGCGCGAGCGGATTGCCGCGCAGCCACACCGCGATGCGCGCGGCGCCCAGCACATAGATCACGTCGAAGAGCGCGCACACGGCAACCAGCAGCACGCCCAGCACCGACACCTGCAGCCAGACCGAGCCCGCCTCCGGTCGGATGAACTGCGGCAGCAGCACCGAGCAGAACAGTAACGCCTTGGGGTTCAGCAGGTTCGTGAGCAGGCCCTTGGCGAAATCGGCGCGGCGCGGCCGCGCCACCGCCCCGCCCTCGTGTTCGGGCATCGCGAATGCCGGCGCGCGGAAGATCTGCACGGCGATCCACGTGAGATACGCTGCCCCCACGTAGCGCACGACTTCATAAAGCCACGGCGCGTTGCGTAGCAAGGCCGCGAGCCCGCAGGCCGACAGGGTCACGTGGGTCGCGCGCGCGAGCCCCAGGCCGCAGGCCGCCGCGAAGCCGCTGCGCGTGCCGCGGCTCATGCTGGTCTGCATCACGAGCGCCATGTCGGCGCCGGGCAGCGCGCAGACGATAATCAGCGCGAGAATGAACATCAACAGGAGGTGGGCGGAAATCATGGTGGGCTCGCGTGAAAGAGGCTCTATCTTGCCGCTACACGCAGAGCGATTTCTGGCGATTTTCATACCACTTTCGCCAAATATTGGTGGAATGCGCTAAGATTTCGGAATCTGCACCAGAATTCCCCAGCCATCATGAGCGACCTCGACAAACTCGACCGGGCGATCCTCGGCGCGCTGCAAACCGATGGGCGCATGCCGAACGCACGCCTCGCCGAAACGGTGGGCCTGAGCGAAACGCCGTGCGCGCGGCGCCTCAAACGCCTCGAGCAGGAGGGCTATATCGAGCGTTACCGGGCCGTGCTGTCGCGCCGCGCGCTCGGCTATGGCGTGGTGGGATTCGTCTCGGTGCGCTTCGCCGTGCACGACCGCGCGCTCGCCGACCGCTTCGAGCGCGAGGTGCTGGCGATCGAGCGCATTCTGTCGTGCCACAACGTATCCGGCACGGCGGACTATATTTTGCAGGTGGTGGCCCGCGATCTCGACGACTATGGCACCTTCATGCGCGACCAGCTGCGCAGCTTGCCCGGTGTCACCTCGGTCGAATCGGCGCTGTCGCTGCGCGAAGTGAAGGCCGAGGGCGGACTGCCCCTGCCCTGAACGCACCCAACCCATTCACGCAATAACGGAGCTTTCGATGACCCCAGAACAGGCACGAGCCGAAGAAGCCGCCGCCATGGAGCGCGTCCTGACCGCGACCCAGCGCGTCAAGTCGGCGTTCACCTCGCTGCAATCGCAGTTTCCGCCGGAAGGCGACGGCAAGCCGTCGCAGTTCGCACTGCAGACCTTCGACATGGCGCTCCAGGAACTGGAAGACGCCCAGGCCGCTTTCGACGAGATGCTCAACGATCTTTTCGACGGCGAACGCTGAGCTTGCCCGCGTTTGCTGCGCGCCCGGCGAAAGACCCGCTAGCGCGTCGCGGCTGCGGCGAGCTCCCGGACAAACGCCGCGATCCGCTCGCAGGCCTCGACGAGCCTCGCTTCGTCCACGACGAAACCCAGCCGCACATAGCCGTTTGCAGTCTCTCCGAACGCGCTCGCGTCGAGCACGGAAACCTTCTGCGCTTCGAACAGCTGCCAGGTGAACGCGTGCGTGTCGAGGCCTGTGCCGCGGATGTCGATCATCATGAACATGCCCGCTTCCGGCAACAGGCACTCGAGCCCCGGCACGCCCGCCAGCCGCGAGTAGACGATGTCGCGCCGGCGGCGATAGATCTCGCGCATTTCGGCGACGATCTGCGCGCGGTTGTCGAGCGCCGTGATCGCCGCCTCCTGGATGAAACCGGGCAACCCGTAGAGCATGCAGAGCGCGAGCCGCGCCAGATGCGCAATCATCGTTTCCGGCGCGATCACCCAGCCGAGGCGCCAGCCCGGCATGGCATGCGACTTCGAGAGACTGCCGAGCGTGACCGTGCGCTCCGCCATGCCGTCGAGCGCGGCGATGCTGACGTGCTCGCGCTCGAACGTGAGGTCGGCGTAGACCTCGTCGGAGAGCACCCACAGGTCGTGCCGCTTCGCCAGTTGCGCGACGCGTTCGAGGTGCGCGCGCGGCATCACCGCGCCGGTGGGGTTGCACGGCGTCGCGAAGAAGATCGCGCGCGTGCGCGGCGTGACGGCTGCATCGAGCGCGTCACAGTCGAGATGAAAACCGTTTTCGGGATCGACGGGCACCGGCACGAGCGTTGCGCCCGACGCGCGGATCGCGGCCTCGTAGGTCAGGTACATCGGCTCGGGCACGAGCACTTCGTCGCCGACCTCCAGCAAACAGAGCGACGATGCGAACAAGCCGTTCTGCGCGCCCGCGCAGAGAATCACGTTGTGCGCCCCGACCACGCGCCCGCTTTGCTGCGTATGCTCGCGAGCAATTGCTTCGCGCAGCGGCTCGCGGCCCATGATGGCCGAGTAGTGCGTATCGCCTTCGCGCAGCGCGGCCACGGCGCGCTCGACGATGGGCGCGGGCGTGCCGAAGTCGGGGTCGCCCACGCTCAGCACGATCACGTCCTCGCCACGCGCAGCGGCCTGCACCGCCGCGTGATGGATCTCCCACGCTGTCGTGCGACGGCCCTGCAACCGCTCGACCAGATTCGAATACTTCATCTTTCGCAACTCTCCCGAACATGCGGCGCGCCTCGCGCGCCATGGCGTTCAAACCGTTCCCGTTGATGCGTGTGTGCAACGATACCAAGGAACGATGCCGCTGAGAAATGTCGATGCGCTCATGCGCGCATCCAACGTGGTGTTAGTATTTCCAGCCTGTTGGATGACCTTTTGCCGGCAAACCCGGCACGCAGCTCCATGTCCTCACCCTACGAAGTCCCGGCGCTCCGGCGCATACACGATATTCTCGACGTGCTCGCGCACGCTCAAGGCCCGATGCGCGCGGCGGCAATCGCGCAGGCCACCGGCCTCTCGCGCAGCACGCTCTACCTGATGCTCGACTCGCTCGAGCGCCGCCGCTGGATCGAAAAGCGCGCCGACGGCTATATCGTCGGTCTCACGTTGTTCGAGCTGGGTAGCGCTTACGTGCGGCACGATCGGCTCCAGGAAGTATTCCGCCAGGAAGCGACCGTTTTCGTCGCGACGCATAACGAAGTGGTTCAGCTTGCGGTGCTGGACGGCGCGGAGGTCGTGTATCTCGCGCGCGAGGACCCCGCGCGACCCGTGCGTCTCGTCTCCGATCTCGGCTCGCGGCTGCCCGCGCACTGCAGCGCGCTGGGCAAGGCGCTGCTCGCCAGTCTTTCCGATGATGAGGTCAACGCCATCCTGCCGCGCCAGCTGCCCGCTGTAACGGCCAACACCATCACGCGCAAGCAGGACCTCATTGCGGCGCTCGCGGCGATACGGCGCTCGGGCCTCGCGCACGAGCGGGAAGAAGTGACGGCGGGCATCGCGTGCTTCGCGGCGTTCGTCGGCGTGACGGCGCTCGGCAAGCGTGTGGCGGTCAGCGCGAGCCTGCCGCTGGAGCGGCTGGACGCGCGGCGCGAAAAACGGCTCGCCATCGCGGTGGTCGAGATGGCGCAGCGCATCGCCAAGGGACTTTAACGACGCGAGCGCTTGAGCACGCTCGCGTCGCGTGCTCAAGCGCTCTCGCGCGGCATGACGGCGTACTGGATGCGTGTCTTCAAGGGATGCGGCGCACTCGAGCCGTCCGCTGCCGCGAGGGCCGCGACAATCGCCTCGCCGGTGCGCTGACCAATGCCGTAGGCATCGACCGAGATCGTGGTGATCGCCGGATGGCAGCACGCCGCGATCTCGAAGTTACCGAAGCCGGCAACCGCCATATCGCGGGGCACGCTGAGGCCGCGCCGCTGGCACTCCATGATCGCGCCGAACGCCGACATGTCGCTCACGCACATCACGGCCTGTGTGTCGGGCCAGCGCTCGAGCAGTTCCGCCATGGCGGGTGCGCCGTGGCTCATCGTGACCGGGGAGTCGCCGAGTTGCACGACGCGGTGCCTTTCGAGCCCGAGCGCCTTCATCTCCATCTGAAAGCCCTTGAGCCGGTCGAGGCCGCGCCGGTCCAGGTCGCCCGCGCCGCCAAGAAAGCCGATGCGGCGATGACCTTTGTCCGCGAGATAGCGCACCATCTCGCGCGCGGCGCTCACGTTGGAAAAGCCCACGGCCATGTCGATCGGCTCCGTCGGCAGGTCCCACATTTCGACGACCGGTACGCCCGAGCGCTGCAGCAGCGTGCGCGTGGCGTCCGTATGCTGCGCGCCCGTGAGCGCGATGCAGCGCGGCTGATGGCGCAGCATCTGGCGTACGAGACGCTCCTCGCGATCGAGGAAGTAGTCGGTGTCGCCGATCAGCAGTTCGAGCCCTTGCGGTTCGAGCACGGCGGTCAGGCCGCTCACAGTGTCCGAGAAGTTGGAGCTGGAAAGCGACGGCACGAGCACGGCGACGAACGACGAGCGTCCCGAGGAAAGCGCGCCGGCGGCCGCGTCGGCCACGTAGCCCAGCTCGTCGATGGCGCGCTGCACGCGCTCGCGGGTCGCCTCCGACGCGCTGCGCCCTGCCATCACGCGGGACACCGTCATCTTCGAAACGCCCGCGAGACGGGCGACATCGGACATGCGGGGCGGCGTGGCTCTCGGAGCGCTGGTTTTGGACATCGCGGCTGGGCGGCAAAATAAAAAGAACGCATATCATAACGGCTGCGCCCTTCTTTTCCTCGTTTCGCGCCTTTGCATGCCATCGCCTTCGTAGGCGTTCATTTAATTCGCCATCCTTATCTTCACCGAAATCGCGGCGCAGGCGAACGCCGTTCGATTCGGGAATCCAGGAATTCGGTCACAATCGGTGACGGGCGCCAGAGAATACGCACGCCTGCGCAGACACCCCGCCGCCCACCCACGAGCCAGGAGGAAACTTGCCATGTCAGGACCCGCCCGCACCATCGCCGAGAAACGCGCCGAGTTTCGTGCGCTGCACGCCGCCGGTTGCTTCGTGCTGCCGAACCCGTGGGACGTGGGCAGCGCGCGTTATCTCCAGAGTCTCGGCTTCAAGGCGCTCGCGACTACAAGTTCCGGGTTCGCCTGGTCGCGCGGCCACGCCGACAACACCTTGCCGCGCGACGCGATCCTCGCGCACCTGCGTGAGATCGTCGCGGCAACCGACCTGCCCGTGAACGCCGACTTCGAAAGCGGCTTTGGCGCCGATCCCGCAGGCGCCGAAGCAAGCGTCGGCCTCGCCGTCGAGACCGGCGTCGCCGGGCTTTCCGTGGAAGATTCGACTGGCGACGACGCAGCGCCGCTGCTGCCGATCGAGATCGCCGTCGAGCGCATGCGGGCGGCGCGGCGCGCCATCGACGCGCGCGGCGGCGACACCGTCCTCGTCGGCCGCGCGGAGAACTTCGTGGCGGGCGTGCCCGATCTCGACGACGCCATCGCTCGCCTGCGGGCGTACGCGCAGGCAGGCGCGGATTGCCTCTATGCGCCCGGCATCCAGACACGCGAGCAGATCGTGGCCGTCGTCACCGCTGTCGCGCCGAAGCCGGTGAACGTGCTGATCGGCGCGAAGTCGGCCTTCACGCTCGACGATCTCGCCGCGCTGGGCGTGCGCCGTGTGAGCGTGGGCGGCGCGCTCGCCCGCACCGCATGGGGCGGCTTCATGCACGCGGCGCAACGGCTCACCGAAGGGCGTTTCGACGGCTTCGAAGGCGCGGCCCCCGGCGCGACGCTCAATGCCGTCTTCCGTAGCGAGAGCTAATCACGCTATGTGCGTTCGGTGCGCGGCTTGCGCGCCGAACGACGAACGAGCGGGGACGCGGGCGCCCGCGCGCCGGCGACGCTGCCCGCTTCGCCAAAGCACGCCAGCGCCCACGCCACGAACGCGCGCTGCTTGGGAGCCTGCGCGCGGCGATCCGCGTAAAGCAGATGCATGGGCCGTACCGGCGCGGCATACGCCTCGAGCAGCGGCACGAGCCGCCCCGCCGCCACCGAAGGCGCGAGGTTCGGCTCGCCCGCCAGCACGATCCCACTCCCGCCTCCGCCGCCGAGACCAACGCGCGGGTGTCGTTGCTGCGCAGTTGGCCGCGCGGCTCGACTTCGATCTGCGTGTCGCCGTCCTTGAAGATCCACGTTTGGGGCGCCGGAAAGCTGTCGAATGCGTAATCGAGGCACACGTGCTGCGCGAGTTCGCGCGGATGCGCCGGCGTTCCGTGCGCGGCGAGATAGGCCGGCGCGGCACACGGCACGAGCCGATAGGGCGCGAGCGGCCGCGCGACCAGTTGCGAGTCGGGCAGCGCGCCGATACGAAACGCGACATCGAAACCATCTTGCAAGAGGTCGAATTGCCGATCGCTCAGCACGAGATCGACTTTCACGTCCGGGCAATCCGAGAGAAAAGCCTTGATTTCATGCGCAAGCCGGAAAGCGCCGAACGAGACGGGCGCCGTCACGCGCAGCGTGCCTTGCGGGTGGCCGGTCTGCGCGAGCGCGACGGCCTCCGCGGCGGCCGCCTCTTCGAGCACACGGCGGCAGGCTTCGAAATAGGCGCGGCCGGCCTCTGTGAGCGCGTGCTTGCGCGTCGAGCGCTGCAGCAGCCGCACGCCTAGCGTCTTTTCCAGCGCGTCGACGTGCTTGCCCGCCATCTGCGGCGTCATCGCGAGCATGCGTGCCGCCGCCGTGAACGATCCGGATTCGGCGGTCTTCACGAACACGGTCATGCTGGTCAATTTGTCCACGATTGGAAATCCCACGTTTCAAGTGTTTCACCCGGGTGTCCGATTATCGCATGACAGTTTCGGCGCTACGCTGGAGGCTCCATTGCAAACCACGGGGCTTCCCATGAACGAACATCGATTGGCTGTCGGCATTCTCGGCGCGGGCGAGATCGGCTCGACGCTGGGCAAACTGCTCGCACAGGCGGGGCATGAAGTGATGCTCTCGTCGCGTGATCCGAAGGTGCGCGCGGCAGAGGCGGCGGCGCTGGGCTGCGAAATCGGCACGCTGGAGCAAGCCGCGGCGTTCGGCGAAATCGTGATCGCGGCGCTGCCTCTGGCCGCGCTTGGCGAGATACCGGTCAAATCGCTCGCCGGCAAAGTCGTCATCGACACCATGAATTACTATCCGGCCCGCGACGGTGCCATTGCCGCGTTCGACGAACACCGCGAGGCGACGAGCGAACGCGTTGCGCAGCAGTTGAATGGCGCACGGGTGGTCAAGGCGTTCAGTGCGATTCTTGCGTACGACCTGCCGCGCGAAGAGCGGCCGCCTGTTGAAGGCGGACGGCGCGCGCTACCCGTCGCGGCAGACGACGAAGCGGCGAAGGCGCTCGTGGCCGCGCTGCACGCACAGCTCGATTTCGATGTGCTCGACGCAGGTTCGCTTGCCGACAGCTGGCGTTTCGAGCGCGCGAAACCGGCCTATTGCATTCCGCTTAACCAGACGCAACTGCGCGCCGCGCTCACCGCGGCCGAGCGACACAAGGAACTGCCACATGGCTCGTGGCGCCGCAAACCGCGACAGGATTGACGTTCACCGATACCGGGGAAATCGCCTGCCATACCGAATCAAACAGCACGAAGCCAACGCGGCCAGGCACCCGGATGCGATCTAGCATAAGCAGGGAGGGAGTTGCGCGCGGGCCAGAACGGCCCGGCGAGCGCCGCGGGATACAGCGGCGCGAAATGACGAGGCGCAGCGGCGCTTAGCCGTTGCGCCCGGCAAGCTGTGCTTAGTCGTAGTGACGGTGCTTGTGGTGCTTGCCGTGATAGCCGCGCGAATAGTCGTCGGCGTACGAGTTCGATCGCGAGACATTGCCGCCGAGCGCCGAACCCGCGCCGCCGCCCACGGCCGCGCCGATCAGGCCGCCGGTGCGGCCGCCCATGGCATTGCCCGCGGCAGTGCCAGCGCCGCCGCCGAGCGCGCCGCCGATGATGGCGCCCGTGCGTTCGCGACGATTCGAGGTGACTGCGCCACCCGCGCCGCCGCCCACCGCGCCGCCGATCACCGCGCCGGTGCTGCCGCCCACGGCGCCGCCCAGAGCCGCGCCGGCGACGCCGCCCAGCGCGCCACCCAGTGCGTTGTTCATATCGCCGGCGAGCGCCGGCAGCGAGGCTGCAGCAGTCAGCGCAGCAACGGCAACCATCTGGATGATTTTCTTCGACATAGTTGTTCTCTTACGTTTTTGAGACGGAACCGAGTATAGCGGCCAACGTGAAAGGGCTTTGTAACGCCGGAGGCCAAGCGCCGTAAGAGGTGTAACAAAATGGTCTTCTTCGGGTCGCGCCCCGAAAACGCGTCGCGACGCCGCTCAATCCAGTCTGAACACCTTGACCGCGCTGGCGAGCAAGGCCGTCTGGCGATGCTGCTGCTCGACCTGCTCCACCGTGTCGGCGACATGCGCCGCGTTTTCTCGTATCGCCGCGTCGATGTGGGCGATGTTCTCGCCCAGCTGGTCGATGCCCGCGCGCTGAGCGCCGGTGGCCGTCGCCATTTCGTGAACGATGGCCGACAGACGCGTGACGCTTTCGAGCACCTCGCCCACCGTATTGCCCGCGCTTTCGACGAGACCGTTGCCCGTCCGTGCGCGCTCGACCGACTCCCCGATCAGCGCCCGGATCTCCTTCGCAGCCGAGGCGCTGCGCTGGGCCAGCGTGCGGACCTCCTCCGCCACCACGCCGAATCCCCGCCCCTGATCGCCCGCGCGCGCGGCCTCGACCGACGCGTTGAGCGCGAGAATGTTGGTCTGGAACGCGATGCCGTCGATCACGCCGATGATGTCGGTAATGCGTTCGCACGAACGATAAATGTCGCCCATCGTATCGATCACCGCCTTGATCGCCCCGCGCCCCTGGGTCGCGACTTCGCTCGCGGAGCCCGCCAGCTCGCTCGCCGCCATTGCGTGATCGACGCTCTCATGCACGCTTTGCTTGAGCTGCTCCATCGCCGCGACCATGCCTTCCAGAGAATGGCGCTGTTGCTCGGTCCGCTCGGAAAGGACGGCGTTACGCGCGCTGGTTCCTGCTACGGACTCCGAAACTTCACTCACGCTGTCGCGCACCTGCAGCAGCGTTTTACGCACGGCAGCGAGCGTGGCGTGGAATGCCCCGGCCACATCGCTCGCGGGCCGGCTCGTTTGCTCGCCCAGCGTGATGTAACCCGAGGCCTGGCCGATCCCCTCCGACATGGCCGCGAGTTCGCCCGCGATGTTTGCGTCGCGCTCCTGGCGCGCCGAAATCGCCGCGATGAACAAGGTTTGCAGCCAGAGAAACGCCCAGTGCTGCGCCACGACGTCGAAGCCCGTCTGCGAATAGACCCTGACCGGCCAGCCCCAAGCCTGAAAATAGTTGAACGCGAGTTGCTGGATGGAGATGAAGCCGGTAGCGAGCAGCACCACCTGCACGTCGCGATAGGCGAGCAGCAGCGAGAGCAGGATGAACACGACGAAGTGAAACTCGTCCTGCCCGCCTCCCACGTCGATCAGTAGGGCCGCGCCGCCCATGAAGGTGAGCGCGGAACCCATTCTGGTGATCTTGAGCCCCGGCAACGCAAGCGCGAGCGCCGTGGAAACGAGCGCTAGCGGCAACCCGACGACGAGCACGGGCGTGAGCGCGTCGAAGTGCAAGCCGATCCCCAAGGCGCCCGCCAGAAGAATCCAGTTGACCAGCGCGCAAGCCCTGTCGGCTCGTTTGCGCGCGTTCATGAGCGGGCTTTCGACGGCCGCTACCCGTCGAGCGGCATTGGCTGGGGCGTAGGCCTCGCCAAACGGGGCTTCTGCGAAATTGCTGGGCATGGAATTCTCGACTCCTGATTGACAATGCAACTTATGGCCAGAGTGAGGCAGACAGGCCGAATCACATTACGCAGTTATCGGCAGGCGTACCGGCAGCTAGATAAGGGAAATCCATTGAGGAATTATGGTTGACTTATCATCCAATGTCATTTTGACGCCAGCCGTTGTAACGGGACCTAACAAAACTGCATCGCCCGGGGATGTTCCGCAGTGCTGTTTTTGTGGCAGGCTAGGTCAATTCGATCGCGAAAAGGCCCTCTACCATGTCCCGAAGCCCGCAATCCGTTTCTGCGTTGTCGTTCGCACGTCCCACCTATGGCTTGACGCTGCGCGTGCTGCACTGGCTGAGCGCGCTATGCATGTTCGTAGTGATCCCGGTGGCGTGGTACATGACGACGATGGACCGTCATGACCCGTCGCACGGCAGTTGGGTGAATTTCCACAAATCGATTGGCCTGACCGTCCTGCTGCTCACGCTGATCCGCGTGGTGACGCGGCTTGCGGGCAATGCGCCGCCGCTGCCGCAACGCATTCCAGCGTTCGAGCAGAAGCTCGCGCATATCGGCCATGGCCTGCTGTATCTGATTCTCTTTGCCATGCCGATCAGTGGATATATCAACTCGTATGGCGGCGGCCATCCGGTGAACTGGTTCTGGCTGTATCAGGTCCCCGCCGTCGTGCCGGCAGACAAGGCGCTCGGCCATCTCGGCTCGAAGATCCACTATTGGCTGGCGTACCTGACGTACGTACTGATCGCCGGGCACGTGCTCGCGGTGATCTACCATCAACTGGTGCAGCGCGTGGACATCCTGGGACGCATGACGGGGCGCGCGGGCAAGCGCTGAGGCGCCGGGCCGTCACAACGCTCGTTCGATTGCACCGATCAGCGCCCTCAGTACCCCTTCGATGGGGCGTGAAAGCCGCCGGTCGCGCATCGTCATCACACACAGGTTGCGCTGGTTGAGCGTCGGTTCGTCGAAGCGCTTCGCCACCAGCGAAAGATCGTCCGCGAGTCCCGACAGCGAGAGCCGGCTGCCGAGTGTGATCGCGCCCGCCAGCGCAGCGAACGCGTGCAGCGCGCTCGAATTGTTGCTCGTGAGAAGGGGTTCGAGCTTGATGCCGTGCCGCGCGCAGCATTCGTCGAATAGCTGGCGCGCCGTGTTGCCGCGTTCGAGCAGCGCGACGGGATAGTCGCGCAGGTCCGCGAGCGTGAGCGAGCGGCGCTGCGCCAGCGGATGCCCCGGATCGAGCAGTGCGCAGACCGGCGCCTGTGCGCTGTACTGCACGTAGACCTTCGCGGGGTCTCCGCTCGAAAACGCCAGCCCCAGGTCCGCCTCGCCCGTGGCCACCCACTGCTCGACCTGCGAAGGCGTACCCGAGCGCAGATTGAAATGCACGTGCGGCGCGGCGGCGTGATGCTGCGCGAGCACGTGGGGCAGAAACGAGCGCGTAAAGCCCTCCGTGCAGCCGATTCGGACGATGCCGTGCCCGAGCGCCTTGGCCGTGGCGATTTCGGCGAGCACCGCGTCACCCTCCAGCAGCGCGCGCCGCGCGTGCTCGGCCAGCCGCTCGCCCGATTCGGTCAGCACCATCCCACGCGGCATGCGCTCGAAGAGCGCCGTCCCCACGTCCTCCTCCAGCTTGCTGATTTGCCGGCTGATCGCCGAGACGGCGACGTGCAGGTTCTCCGAGGCCGCGGCTAGCGACCCGGTGCGCGCGACCTCGACGAAGTAGCGCAAGGCGATTCCATGAAGCATCGGCTTATCCGTTCAGTGGGCGCTCAGTGGGCGTTGTTTGTGTTGCCGTTTCGGCAATGCTATCCGCAAATTTTGAAATTGTTGCGAATTTTTGGCATTCCTAGACTGCTTTCATTCCCTGCACCCAGGCATGAGAGGAGCCCTTTTGAACGAGACCCGACAAACCGCCATCGACCGCGCCGTGCGCGTCTATGATTCCGGCGCTTTCTTCGCCGACCTCCAGCGCCGCGTGGGCTTTCGCACCGAAAGCCAGAATCCCGAGCAGGCCCGCGCGCTCGTCGCCTATCTCGCCGACGAGGTGATGCCCTCCCTCTCGTCGCTCGGCTTCACGTGCCGCGTGGTCGAGAATCCCGCAGGCGCGCGCGCGCCGTTTCTGATCGCCGAGCGCATCGAAGACCCCGCGCTTCCGAGTGTGCTGACCTACGGCCACGGCGACGTCGTGCGCGGCTACGACGAGCAGTGGCGCGAGGGTCTCGCGCCCTGGACCGTCACCGTGGAAGGCGACCGCTGGTATGGCCGCGGCACCGCCGACAACAAGGGCCAGCACTCCGTGAACTTCGCCGCGCTCGCCGCGGTGATGGACGCGCGCGGCGGCAAGCTCGGCTACAACGTGAAGGTGATCTTCGAAACCGGCGAGGAAATCGGCTCGCCGGGCCTCGACGCCGTGTGCGCCGCCCATCGCGACACACTTGCGGCGGACGTGTTCATCGCCTCCGACGGCCCCCGCGTGCTGGCCGAACGCCCCACGTTGTTCCTCGGCTCGCGCGGCGGCGTGACGTTCGAACTGCTCGTCGATCTGCGCCGCGGTGCGCATCACTCGGGCAACTGGGGCGGCGCGCTGCGCAATCCAGCCATCGTGCTGTCGCACGCGATCGCGAGCCTCGTCGACCGGCGCGGCGCCATCGCCGTGGACGGGCTGCGTCCGCCGCCCGTGTCCGCAAGCGTGCGCGAGGCGCTTGCCGACATCGTGCTCGGCGGCGACGACGACGCCCCCGCGATCGATCCCGAGTGGGGCGAGCCCGGCCTCACGCCCACCGAGCGCGTGATCGCCTGGAACACACTCGAAGTGCTCGCGTTCAAGACCGGCAACCCCGACGCGCCCGTCAACGCGATCCCGCCCACGGCCAAGGCCACTTGCCAGTTGCGCTTCGTGGTGGGCACGGACGCCGCGCGCGTGGGCGAGCATCTCGAAGCGCACTTCGCGCGGCTCGGCTTTGACGATGTGCAGGTGCGCGTCACGCAGACGTCCGCCGCGACGCGGCTCGACCCCGACGATGCCTGGGTGCACTGGGCGCTCGATTCGCTGCGCGCGTCGACCGGAAAGAAGCCGGCGCTGTTGCCGAACCTCGGCGGCACGGTGCCGAACGACGTATTCGCGTACACGCTCGGCCTGCCGACGCTCTGGGTTCCGCACTCGTATCCGGCCTGCGCGCAGCACGCGCCGAACGAACACCTGCTCGGCTCCGTCGCACGCGAGGCGCTCGCCGTGATGGCCGGACTCTGGTGGGACCTCGGCGACGACGCCGCGCGTCTCGCCGCAAGCCGCGCATCGGCGCAAGCGCAAGCACGCGCGACGCAACCCGCCGACGCCTTCGCCTGACGACCCAATAAAGGTGCATGCCGCCATGTCCGCAAAACAACCCGTGAGCCTTGCGAGGCTCGTCATCGCCACCTCCGCCGGCAACGCGCTCGAATGGTTCGACATCGCCATTTACGGGTTCTTCGCGGTGTACATCGGCAAGCACTTCTTTCCGGCGGTCAACGAGACCGTTTCGATGCTGCTCACGTTCGGCACCTTCGGCGCATCGTATCTCGTGCGGCCGCTCGGCGGCGCAGTACTGGGCGCCTATGCCGACCGTAGCGGACGCAAGGCCGCGCTGATGCTCTCGGTCAGCCTCATGATGGTCGGCACGGCGATCATCGCGCTGATTCCCGACTACGCGACGATAGGCCTTGCCGCGCCGCTCGCGGTGTTCGCCGCGCGGCTCATCCAGGGCTTTTCGGCGGGCGGCGAGTTCGGTGCGTCCACGGCCATGCTGATCGAGCATGCGCCGCACCGTCGCGGTTTTCTCGCGAGCTGGCAGTTCGCGACGCAAGGCCTCGCCACGCTGCTCGCGGCCTCGTTCGGCTATGGACTCGCCCGCCTCATGGCGCCCGCCGACCTCGCCGCCTGGGGCTGGCGTCTGCCGTTTTTTTTCGGATTACTGATTGGTCCGGTGGGCCTCTATCTGCGCCGCTTCATTGAAGACGCCGAGGACTTCAAACGCAGCGCGCGTACCGAAACGCCCGTGCGCGAAGTGCTGGGCCAGCAAAAGCGGCTCGTGCTCACGGCGATCGGCCTGATGACTGTCTCGACGGCGGTCAACTATCTGCTGCAATACATTCCCACGTTCGCGATCCGCCAGTTGCATCTGCCTGCGGCAACCGGCTTCGCGGCGACGATGGCGGGCGGCGTGATCCTCACCGTCGTCACGCCGTTCGCGGGGCATCTGTCCGACCGCATCGGGCGGCGCACGCAGATGACTTGTGTCGCGCTGCTCTTCCTCGCGAGCGCGTACCCGGGCTTCGCCTGGGCGACCGGCCGTACGAGTGCGGTTGCGCTCTTCGTGCTGATTGCGTGGCTCGCGCTGCTGAAGTCGATCTATTTCGGCGCCCTGCCCGCGCTCATGGCCGAGATCTTCCCGGCCGCGACGCGCGCCACCGGCATGTCGATCGGCTACAACATCGGCGTGACCGTGTTCGGCGGCTTTACCCCAGCCATCGTCACGTGGATGCTGAGCGCCACCGGCGAGAAGAGCGCGCCGAGTTACTGGCTGATTGCGACCGCCATGATCAGTTTGTCCGCGCTGGCGTATGTGAGCCGCGTGCGCGTCACGACCAGGGTTGCGCAGCAGGCGACGGCTTGAATCGAATGCGTGTGGGTCGCTGCTAACGCAGCGGTGATCCACGCGATGCAATGGGCTCGGGCCGGCGAATTTACCGACTGCCAGGCGTTGTTTCCCGGTGTTTTGCATCGCGCTAGACCACGCGAAAGCGGGGAGCGAACGCGAGATGTACCGACAACCCTATTGAAATCAGTGCCATCGCCCATATCGTAGAAATCCGATATATGATTCGGACAGTTACGATGCGGCCTCGATGAAGAATTCCCCTACCACTCCCGCTCTAGACGTCGACGCGATCTGCAAGGCGCTCTCCAATCCGGTGCGCCGCGAGATTCTTGCGTGCCTGCGCGAGCCGCAGGTGCACTTTGGCGACCAGGAGCTGCCGCTCGAAAACGGCGTTTGCGCGGGCAAGATCGACGCGCATTGCGAGCTTTCGCAATCGACGGTGTCCGCGCATCTGGCCGTTTTGCAGAAGGCGGGACTCGTCACGTCCAAACGCGTGGGGCAGTGGGTGTTCTTCAAGCGCAACGAGCCGGTCATCGAGGCGTTTATCGCCCATATGAACGCGCAGTTGTGATGCTTCAGCGACGAAACATCTGCTGAATACGCATCGTCCGTTTCGATTCCTGTATCGCTTTTCAGCCCGCGGGCCGCGCCCGCAGACAAGGTGACCCTACATGGCAACGCTTTTCGACCCCATCCAGATCGGCGACCTCACGCTGCCGAACCGCATCATCATGGCCCCGCTCACGCGTCAACGCGCCGGCGAAGTGCGCGTGCCCAACGAACTCATGGCGAAGTACTACGCAGAACGCGCCACGGCCGGCCTCATCATCAGCGAGGCGACCTCGGTGACGCCGCAAGGCGTCGGCTATGCCGAAACGCCGGGCATCTGGTCGCAGGAGCAAGTGGAAGGCTGGAAGATCGTGACCGATGCGGTGCATGCCGCGGGCGGCCGCATCTTCTTGCAACTGTGGCACGTCGGTCGCGTGTCCGACCCTGTGTTCCTGAACGGCGAACTGCCGGTGGCGCCCAGCGCCATTGCGCCGCAAGGCAACGTGAGCCTCGTGCGTCCGCAACGCGGCTTCGTCACGCCGCGCGCGCTCGCAACCGAAGAGATCGCCGGCGTGATCGCCGCGTTCCGCCAGGGCGCGATCAACGCGAAAGCGGCCGGTTTCGACGGCGTGGAAATTCACGGCGCGAACGGCTACCTGCTCGACCAGTTCCTGCAGGACACCACCAACCAGCGCACGGACGCCTATGGCGGCTCGATCGAAAATCGCGCGCGCCTGCTGCTTGAAATCACCGACGCGTGTATCGATGTGTGGGGCGCGGATCGCGTAGGCATGCACATCGCACCGCGCGGCGACGCTCACACGATGGGCGATTCGAATCCGGCGGCGACGTTCGGGTATGTGGCGCGCGAGCTCGGCAAGCGCAAGATCGCGTTCCTGTTCGCGCGCGAATCGCTTGGCGACAACCGTCTCGGGCCGCAGCTGAAGGCCGAATTCGGCGGTCCGTTCATCGCGAACGAAAAGTTCTCGCTCGAATCGGCGCAAGCGGTGCTCGCGGCAGGCGAAGCCGACGCGGTCGCGTGGGGTCAGCTCTTCATCGCCAACCCCGACCTGCCGCGCCGTTTCGAATTGAACGCGCCACTCAACGCGCCGAATCCTTCGACGTATTACGCGCGCGGCGAAACGGGGTACACGGACTACCCGTCGCTCGAAACCGCGGCGTAAGGTGACATAAGCGGAACGCGTGCGGCCCATGGCCGCATGCCATCAGGCGGCCACGGCGCAGACATTCTGTCTCGCCGTGGTCGTTTTTTGCGCTGGAAGCCCCGAAAATACAGGGCTCGCGCAAGCGAGCGTCAATGCTCAGACAGTTCACGCTTGTGATGCGCGTATGGCGGTTTTGCGCGATAGGTGGATTCAATTGGTATCCCGCGCCCGGATGTCCTTGAATTGAAACCCGCCTGCCAACCCCACGTCGCTGACCGGAGCCAAGTCATGCCGAAGACCGCCGATGCTTCCGAGATCGTCCATACCATCGCCGAAGAAACCAACACGCCGGAGGAAACGGTCGCGCGCATCTACGCCGACACGCTCAATGAATATCGAGCGCAAGCGCGCATCCAGGACTATCTGCCGCTTTTCGCCGCCCGCAAGACGCGTGCGACGCTGCGGCAAAATGGCACGAAACCGCACTAATCGCCGTCTGTCAGCTTGTCTTTGCGCCGGCCACACGCAGGCCGGCCGCTCCGCCCCACAGCATTTTTCTGGCTGGTGCGCGCCCGCATAGGGCTCGCACCGCTGCCGCCATCGGCCGTGCCGGTCACACTCGGGCTGCCGGCGCCCAAGCCCCTCTCTTAAGGTTGGTTTAATTCTTTGCTGCAAACATAGGCTCAACCCCTGTTGAGCCGCCGGAACATCGGCGGCGTTTTTTTGCGCGGCAAGCTTAGGAGGAGCGAGGTCATGGTTGAAGACGATGTACTAGTGCACCTGCAGTCCCTGCTGCGCGACGGCGCCGCTTCGACGGTCGCGTCGTGCCGGGTGTCCACGCCGCTCCAGCATCCGTGGGGCCGCGCTTACCGGCTCGTCGAATGGACGACGCCGCTCGATGACAGCGCCCGCCGTCAGGTCGTGCCCGCCGAGAGCACGGCGCTCGATATCGCCCGCCTCGTTGCGCAGCACGTGCCCGGCCGCCGCATTCTGCTGAACGGCGAACCCGCTGCAGTCGAACGCCCTCGCTCGCGCCGCCGCCGCGCGTCCAGCGCCGCAAACGCACGCGCGGCGCGCTAGACGCGCCGCTTCCGGGCGGCGCACAAGAACCGGCGCACGCCGCACCCGTCCCAGCATCTCATCCCACCACGCACCCTTCCCGCACGGGCAGCGTCAAACCACGAGGCGCGCCAGCGACGCCTCCAGCTCATCGCTCACACGTGTCATCGGCGCGCGCAGTTCATTGCGGATCCGCCCGCACGCAGCGAGCCCCGCCTTCACCGGGCCCGGATTCGGCTCCGCGAACGCCGCACGCACGAGCGGCACGAGTGTGTGCCAGATCGCGCGCGCATCGGCGAGACGCCCTTCCTGCAACGCGCGCGCCATCCCCACGAAACGCTCCGGCCGCCAATGCGCCGACGCCGCAATTGCCCCGCTCGCGCCCGCGCACATCGCGCCGAACATGTCGATGTCCTCGCCGCAGAGCACCTGCAAACGGCCGTCGAGAATCAGCGCGAGCGTCTTGTCGAGCGAGCCGCCGCAGTCCTTCACCGCGACGATGCGCTCGTGCGCGGCGAGTTCGAGCAGGCTCGGCAACTCGATGCGCACGCCCGTGCGCGCGGGAATGTCGTAGACGATCAGGGGCTTGCGGCTTGCATCGGCGAGCGCCGCGAAGTGGCCGATCACACCCGCCTGCGATGGGCGGATGTAGTAAGGCGCGGCCGCCAGCACGCCCGCGACGGGCTGCTCGTTGAGCGCCGCGATCCGCTCGCAGACGGCCGCCGTGTGATTGCCGCTCACGCCCGCCACGACCGGCAGGCCGCCCGCCGACGCCAGCACGGTGGCGAGCACGTCGTCCGCTTCCGCGTCGCTCAGCGCGGCGGGCTCGCCGGTCGTGCCGAGCGCGACGAAGCCGGCCACGCCGGCCTCGACGTAGTGGCGCACGAGCGCGTCGAGCGACGCATGATCGATTGCACCGGCGTTGAACGGCGTGATGAGCGGAATCCAGATACCCGAAAACTCAGACATGACTTTCCCTTGAACTCGACCGTATGGAAGGTCCGTTCAGCGGTGCGCAGGAGGGAAGCAAGCCGGGAGTGAGGCGGAAGGCAGGGCGCCTTCGACTGGCTATTCCGTCGCACATCTGACGGAACAGCAGACTCCGGTCAGATGAGCGGCTGTTTTTTGGCTTTGGCTTTCACCCACACCGAAGTGGCCTGCGCGAGCGACGACACCGCGCGCGTGGCGGCGGTGAGATTCGGCAGGTCGTGGCGGAGCGGGTTACGTAGCATGTCGCGCAGTTTAACCCGAGATCGCGCAGTTGCGGGCGGGTGCCAGCAAGCGGCGGGCTGCGCGAGCGGTACGGTCTCACGCGCGCAGAACGGTTTCTCGAGCGCTCCTCCGACAAAAGAACTTGACTTCTCACACCACCGAACTAATATACGCACCGCGTACATTAACCAGAAATCACGGGTGCCAGCATGAGCGTTCCGCAACAAGCCTTCCTCCGTGACGCCATGCGGCGTCTGAACATGACCCGCGACGCATTTGCGAGCCGCATCGGCGTGTCGCGTCGTGCGCTCGACACGTGGCTGCTGCCCGAGGAGTCGCAGGAATCGCGCGCCATGCCGGAGATCGTCGAGCGCTTCGTTTCGGAAATCGTCGGCAACGGCGAGCCGCGCGAAGACTATACGCAAAGCGTAGACTCGGCGCGCTCGCTCGCCAGCCAGATGCAGTTCGAGGGCAAGCCGCAACTGCTCTCCGTCGACCAGTTCTCGCGCGACTCCGTCGAGGCCTTGTTCCGCGTCGCCGACATCATGCAGCCCATCGCGCGCCGCCGGAAAATCTCGCGCGTGCTCGAAGGCGCGGTGCTCGGCAACCTGTTCTTCGAAGCCAGCACGCGTACACGCGTGAGCTTTGGCGCCGCGTTCTGCCGCCTGGGCGGTTCGGTGTGCGACACGACCGGCTTCACGTTCTCCTCGATGGCCAAGGGCGAATCGATCTACGACACGAGCCGCGTGATGGCCGGCTACGTGGATGCGATGGTGATTCGGCATCCTGATCAAGGCTCGGTGGCCGAATTCGCGCGCGCCGTGAACATCCCCGTGATCAATGGCGGCGACGGTCCCGGCGAGCACCCGAGCCAGGCGCTGCTCGATCTCTACACGATCCAGCGCGAGTTCTCGCGTCTGGGCAAGATCGTCGACGGCGCGCATATCGCGCTCGTGGGCGACCTCAAGTACGGCCGCACGGTGCACTCGCTCGTGAAGCTGCTCGCGCTGTATCGCGGCATCAAGTTCACGCTCATTTCGCCGCCGCAGCTCGAAATGCCGGCGTACATCGTCGACAAGATCTCGACCAACGGCCACGTCGTCGAGCAGACGCACGACCTGCGCGCGGGTCTGCGCGGTGCGGATGTGGTGTACGCCACCCGCATCCAGAAGGAGCGCTTCGCCGACGAGTCGTTCGAAGGCTACACGCCCGAATTCCAGATCAACCAGGCAACGATGGACGAGTGCTGCAGCGCTGAAACGCTCGTGATGCACCCGCTGCCGCGCGATAGCCGCCCGGGCGCCAACGATCTCTCGACCGATCTGAACCACGATCCGCGCCTCGCGATCTTCCGCCAGACCGACAACGGCATTCCGGTGCGCATGGCGATCTTCGCGGTGCTGCTGGGCGTGGAAAATCTCGTGCAGCACTCGATGCGCGACGCTGTCTGGCGTCCGCCTGCCTACCTCGGCCCGGACGACGCCGTGTTCCACGGCATCGACTGAACCTCGCTGCACTCGCAACGTCATCGGCCCGCAAGCGTCAATCGCGCTTGCGGGCCGATTTGTTTATGGCGCGCTCAAGCGCCTTGCGACGTGCAGACCGTCACGCAGGTCAGCCCTTCCGCCTTTTCCGCCGCGTCGATCGCGGTCTCCAGCGCATCGAACGGGTGACGCTGGACTTCGATCGCATCGAGCGGCAGTTGCCCGGACTGCACGAGCGCGATCAGCGCACGGTAGTCGGCTCCGCTGTACATGAAGTGGCCCATCAACTCCCAGTTGTTGATGAGCATCTCGCCATACTTGATCGGCAGATCCACCTCCATGCTGCCCATCAGCACCATGCGGCCGTTGCGGCGCAGGCTGCGCAGCGCAGCGAGCGTAGCGCCCGGGTCGGTGGCGTGGCCCACCATGTCGAAGGCGAGATCGGCGCCGCCGTTCGCGGCCGCGCGGATGGCCTCCACGTCGCGCGCCATCTCACCGCTGAGCGCGACGGTGACCACACGCCCGCCGCCGAACTTCGCGAGCGGCGCCAGCGCCGCCGCGCGCCGTCCGAGCGCCACCACACGGCCTGCGCCGAGTGCGAGCGCATCGAGCACAGCCGCCGAGCCGAACGCGCCGGCCGCGCCGTTCACCACCACGGTTTCGCCTGCCGCGAGCCGGCCGCGCCGCAGGCCGCCGAACGGCACCACGAGCTTGCCGAGCGCCGCGAGCTGCGCCGAAGGAACATGATCGAGGCCATCGAGCGGAAATACCGTCGAGGCCGGAAACTCGACCGCCTCGCGCAGCGTGCCGTGCGGATAATCGCCGAGCATCGGCCCGCTGTCCGGGCTGATCGCCGTGAGCCCGAGCAGCGCCTGGGCGGGCTCGCGCAGCGCTTCGTCGGCGATCCAGTAGGGGCTCAGCGCGACGCGCTGGCCGACGCGATAGCCGTACACGCCTTCACCGACCGCGAGCACCCGACCGATGCCGTTGGTCCCCGGCGAAAACGGCCCCTGCGGGTAGCCGTAGGGCAGCTTGCCCTGCACGTACTGGCGCGTATAGCTCAGGAGCGGCACGGCCTCCACGCGCACCAGCAGCGCGCCGCGGCGCGGTTCGGGTTGCGGCACGTCGCGCAGTGCGAGCGGTTGACCGGGTTGATCGAGCATCCAGGCTTTCATGGCTTCTCCTAGTGGAAAGGTGTTCATCTGACGGATTGAACTCTAGGCGAGCGAGACGTATTCTTGAAATCAATTGCCGACATTCCACCCATCACCGTGATTGATCTCTCCGGTATCGACCTCAACCTGCTCGTATCACTCGACGCCCTGCTCGCCGAGTTGAACGTGACGCACGCCGCCGCGCGCTTGAATCTCACGCAGCCGGCTGTTTCGGCGCAGCTTGCCCGGCTGCGCCAACTCTTCGACGATCCGCTGCTCCTTCCCGCCGCCAATGGCCGCGGCATGACGCCCACGGCGCGCGCGCTCGAACTGACGGAGCCGCTGCATGCGGCGCTCAAGACGCTCGAAACGGTGGTGCGCCGCGAGAGCGCCTTCGATCCGTTCACGGGCACGCGGCGCTTCGTGGTCGCCGCGAGCGACCAGTGCGTGGCCGTGCTCGGCCTGCCGCTGATGATCGCGTGGCCGCGTCTGGCTGGCCCGGGGCTGCAGCTGGCGTTCATCGCGATTGAATCCGGCTCGCTCGCGGAGCGCTTCGAGCGCGGCGAAATCGATTTGCTGCTCGGCTCCGCGCAACAGGTGCCGCCAACGCTCAAGGCCAGAAAGCTCTACGACGAACACTTCGTCGTGGCGCAGCGCAAAGGGCACCCGCGCGGCGCAGCCCCGTTCGACCTGGACAGCTATTGCGCGCTCGAGCACGTGCTCGTCTCGACCAGCGGCGCGAGCTTCTTCGGCTTCATGGACGAACATCTCGAAGCGCTCGGCCGACACCGCCGCGTGGCGCACTCAGTACAGCACTTCACGCTCGTGCCCGAGGTGCTCACTCGCACAGACTACGTGGCAACGCTGCCTTATCGGCTCGCCGCACGCTACCAGGACCGCGTGGATCTGTTCGAGCTGCCGTTCGAGGCACGCGGCTTTTCGATGCATGCGGCATGGCACCCACGCAATCACGCCGATCCGGCGCTCGTGTGGCTGCGCGAGGCCGTGGCTGCGCTGAGCACCGCCGGCATGGTTAGCGATCCTCTCGATTGACTCGTGCGCAATTCCTCAGTCGATCGATAAGGCGAATGTCTGCAAGCGCACCGCCGCTGCGGTCTACGGCGTGTCGGAAGGACTCCGTACCATTGTGGTCGAGCGTGAAGCACCAGATAGCCAGGCCGACACCTCAACTTTCAGGAAGACCGCGCATAGCGTAGGCGTTGCGCGGACCGACTCGTCGCGCAATCATCTTTCAATACCCTTTTCCCGCCTGCGGCATTGCATTTCTGTCCATGGCGCCAGCTTCGCGCCGGAATGGCGCCAGCCATGCGACAGCGTTGCGCCATCAAGCAATATGCAGCGAAAAATTCACACGTAAGCGCTTTACTTTCGTGTTCGAGAAGTGCACTTTGCAGTTCTGCAGTGCCCGGTCGAGCCACCGCGGCATCGGAATTGCTGCACGAAAGAGGCGCGCCGCTGCGCGACGAAGCCCCCGCGCGGCCAGCGCCTGAAGTCCCGGATTATGTACTGTCTTCATCCTGGAGTCCGCAGATCGCCATGTCCAACGAACGTCCCCTCCATGCGCCGTGCGATTGCGACGACGCCTCCCAAGTTTCCCCCTCCCGCGCGCCCGCCGACGTCACCCGCCGCCGCTTCCTGCAATCGGCGGCCGCCGCTGCCGCGTTGAGCGCGACGCCTCATCTGCATGCCCAGAATGCACCGCCGGCCAGCGCCACAACTGAAGCGCCGCCGCCCGCGCCCGCGCAGCCGGTCAGGCTCGACATCAACGGCCGCGCCTACACGCTGCATATCGAACCGCGCGTCACGCTGCTCGATGCGCTGCGCGACTACGCGGGACTCACCGGCACGAAGAAGGGCTGCGATCGCGGCCAGTGCGGCGCTTGCACGGTGCTCGTCGAAGGACGGCGCATCAACAGTTGCCTCACGCTCGCTGTCATGCACGAAGGCCAGCGCATCACCACGGTCGAAGGGCTCGCGGGCGTGGCCACGCTCAGTCCCGTGCAGCGTGCGTTTATCGAGCACGACGCCTTCCAGTGCGGCTTCTGTACGCCAGGCCAATTGTGTTCGGCCACGGCATGCCTGAGCGAATTCGCGGCAGGCGCAGCGAGCGCCGCTACGCCCGACGTGCGCACGCGCCCCGCCCGACTGAGCGATGCCGAAATACGCGAGCGCATGAGCGGCAACATCTGCCGCTGCGGCGCCTATGTCAACATCGTGGCCGCCGTGCGCGACGCGCACACGGCCAGCGCCTGAGTACGGAGGCACACAAATGGATGCCATCTCGTACCAGCGCGCCGCCGATGTGAACGGCGCGATTGCCGCCGCGCAGCGTCCCGGTGCGGCGTTCATCGGCGGCGGCACGAATCTGCTCGATCTCATGAAAGGCGGCATCGCGCATCCGGTGACGCTCATCGATATCACGCGCATCGAGGCGCTCGATCAAGTTCAAACGCTGCCCAACGGCGGCCTGCGCATCGGCGCGCTCGTGAGCAACAGCGACGCGGCCAATCACACGCTCGTGCGCACGCGTTACCCGCTGCTCTCGCAGGCGCTGCTCGCCGGCGCGTCGCCGCAGCTGCGCAACATGGCCACCGTGGGCGGCAATCTCATGCAACGCACACGCTGCCCGTACTTTTACGACACCGCGTTCACCCAATGCAACAAGCGTGCGCCCGGCAGCGGCTGTGCAGCGATTGAGGGCTTTAACCGCATGCATGCGATCCTCGGCGCAAGCGCGCAATGCGTGGCCGTCAATCCGTCCGATATGAGCGTTGCGCTCGCGGCGCTCGACGCCACCGTGCAAGTGAGCGGACCGGGCGGCGCACGCACCATCCCGTTCGCCTCGTTTCATCGCCTGCCCGGCGACAGGCCCGATCTCGACACGACACTTCAATCAGGTGAACTGATTACCTCGGTCGACCTGCCGCCGCCGTTGTTCAGCGAGCACGCGCACTACCTCAAGATCCGCGACCGCGCGAGCTATGCGTTCGCGCTCGTCTCGGTCGCGAGCGCGCTGCAACTCGACGGCCACCGCATCCGCGCGGCGCACATCGCGCTGGGCGGCGTGGCGCACCGACCGTGGCGCGCGAGCGTGGCGGAACAGCATCTCGCCGGAAAGACGCTCAGCGCGTCGACGCTACGCGAGGCCGCCGCGGCGGAACTTGCGCAGGCGAAGCCGCTGAGCGGCAATGCGTTCAAGGTCGGACTCGCGCAACGCGCGATCATCCGCTCGACGCTGCTCGCCGCCACCGGCACGCAAGCCGACAACACCGGAGATTTCGCATGAGCACGCTGACCGGACAACCGATGGACCGCATCGACGGCATGCTCAAGGTCACGGGCGGCGCGCTCTACGCGAGCGATTTCCCGGAAACGCGGCTCGCCCATGCCGTGCTCGTGACCAGCACGATTGCGAGCGGCACGATCACGTCGATCGACTCGAGCCGCGCCCAGTCCATGCCCGGCGTGCTGCTCGTCATGACGTACCAGAGCGCGATGCGGCTGCCCAACGGCGGGCGCTCGCCGCTCAAACCACCAGCGGGACGGCACCTCACGCTGCTACAGGACAACGTCGTGCGCTACAGCAACGAGCCCGTTGCAGTCGTGGTTGCCGACACGCTGGAACACGCCACCGATGCCGCGCGTCACGTCGACATCGCCTACGCGCCGACACAGGCCACGCTCGACTTCAATCGCGCGAAAGGCGACGCGCACGCGCCGCCCAGCCCAATGGGGCGCCCGGTCGAATCGACGCGCGGCAATGTCGAAGCCGGGTTGCAGGAAGGCGCGGTGCGCTTCGATGCCGTCTACACCACGCCCACGCAATTCCATAACCCGATGGAGCCGCACGCGACGATGGCGCACTGGGACGGCCCGGATCTCACGCTCTACGACGCCACCCAGGGCGTGAGCGGCGCGCGCGACGCGGTGGCGGCCGTGTTCGGCATCGCGCCGGACAACGTGCGCGTGATTTCGCCGTTCCTCGGCGGCGGCTTCGGCTGCAAGGGTTCGTCGTGGTCGCACGTGAGCCTGTGCGCAATGGCCGCGAAGCAGACGGGACGCCCCGTGAGGCTCGCGCTCGCGCGGCCGCAGATGTTCGGCCCCGTCGGCTCGCGCCCGCACACGGAGCAGCATCTGTCGCTCGCCGCGCGCCCGGACGGCACGCTCACGGGCCTGCGCCACGACACGCTGGCCCACACGTCCACCTTCGAAGACTGGCTCGAGATGTGCGGCCTCGTCACGCGCGTGATGTACGCGGTGCCCAATTGCAGCACGAGTCATCGTGTCGTACCCCTGAATGTCGGCACACCGACCTTCATGCGCGCGCCCGGTGAAACCACCGGCTCGTTCGCGCTCGAATCGGCCATGGACGAGCTGGCGTGGCAACTGAAAATGGACCCGGTTGCGCTGCGCCTGAAAAACTATGCGGAAAGCGAGCCGCAGGACGGCAAGCCGTGGTCGTCGAAAGCGCTGCGCCAGTGTTACGAGGCGGGCGCTCAACGCTTCGACTGGTCACGGCGCATCGCCACGCCGCGCGCCATGCGCAACGGGAACACGCTCATCGGCCTCGGCATGGCGAGCGCGACCTATCCCGCGAACCGCAGCGAAGCCGCCGCCGTGGCGCGCATCCTGCCCGACGGCAACGCGATAGTCGCGTCGGGCACCCAGGACATCGGCACCGGCACCTACACGGTGATGACCCAGGTGGCCGCCGACGCGCTGGGCTTCCCGCCCAACCGCATCCGCTTCGCGCTGGGCGATTCGACCTTGCCGATCGCGCCGGTTTCGGGCGGCTCGCAGTCGGCGGCGAGTGTCTCGCCCGCCGTGCAGGCCGCGTGCATGGCCGTGCGCGACAAGCTCATTGCGCTCGCGCGCGCCGATCGCGGCTCGCCCGTCTACGGACTCGCTGCCGACGACGTGACCGTGCAGGACGGCTGGGTCGTAAGCCGCAGCGACAGCTCGCGACGCGACCCGGCCGCCGCCGTCATCGCACGCGCGGGCGGCCAGCCGCTCGAGGCGCAGGTCGCGACGAAGCCAGGCGCCGAGAAGCAGCAGTATGCGTTTCACTCATTCGGCGCGGTATTCGCCGAAGTGCACGTCGATGCCGATACCGGCACGATGCGCGTGGCGCACATCGTCGGCGCGTACGACGTGGGACGCGTGCTCAACGAAAAAACGGCACGCAGCCAGTTGATGGGCGGCATGGTATGGGGCGTGGGCACGGCCCTGCACGAAGAGGGCCTCTTCGACACGCGCGTGGGCCGCATTGCCAACAACAATCTCGCGGAATATCACGTGCCCGTGAACGCGGACATCGGCGAGCTGGACGTGCTGTTCGTCGGCGAACCCGATCTGCGCTTCAATCCGCTTGGCGTGCGCGGCATCGGCGAGATCGGCATTACCGGCGTGCCGGCGGCGATTGCGAATGCCGTGTATCACGCCACGGGCGTGCGCGTACGCGATTTGCCGATTACGCTCGACAAGGTCGTTCCACAGATGAATTCGCTTGTGTGACCGGCACCGGTCTGCACCCGCATAGTGCATGCGCAGTCGGCAAATGCAGGACAGAGCAAGGCCTATGCCGCGCGCGGGGCTTGCCTCACGCGCGCTTGCGCCGCACAATCACTGCTCACCCTCTTCGCGGCGTATCACAGCCATGGCCTATGCTTCGTTCGCCACCGGCGTGTTGCTCGCCGCCGGCACCGGTTCGCGCTTCGATCCCAACGGACTGCGCAACAAGCTCCTCGCTCCCCTCCCTGAAGGCACATGCGTCGCGCGCGAATCCGCGCAACGGCTGCTACGCGTCGTACCCAAAGTGATCGCCGTTGTCCGTCCCGGGGCGGAAACACTCGCGCATGTGCTCAACGACGCGGGCTGCGAGGTGGTGTTCGCCCCCGACGCCGCGCGCGGCATGGGCGCGAGCCTCGCTGCGGGCGTGGAAACCGATCATGAAGCGGAAAGCTGGATCGTCGCGCTGGCCGACATGCCCTGCATTGCCGTCGAATCGATCGAAGCCGTGGCGCGCACACTGGATGGCGGCGCGTCGCTCGTCGCGCCGTTCTATCGCGGGCAGCGCGGACATCCGGTGGGCTTCGGCTACGCGCATCGCGCAGCGCTCGTCGCGCTCGACGGCGACGCGGGCGCACGCGCCCTGCTGAGCACCCACCCGCTCACACGCATCGAAGTCGACGATCCGGGCATTCTGCGCGACGTCGACACGCCGGCCGACCTCGACGGGCTCTGATTCGCACGCACTCGCGCGCGGCGATTGTTCAATTGCGAGTGCCAGGCATGCAATCGATCGCCTACGCTATAGGGTGACACGCACCACACGTCCGCACGCTTTAGCGCAAGAGGACCTCGCGATGATCTGCTCGCACACGAATCCGCTTCCCGATCCACTCGCCGATCCGACACGGGACCCCGAACGCGACCCGCTCACCCCACCGGCACCGGGCCATCACAAGGACGAACCGCAGCAGCCCGAGGGGCCGCCGGACAAGGACCCCGTGTGATCGCACGCCCGGTCGCCGCGGCCGGGCATCGTGTCTCATGGTCGTAGCGGCGCTCGCGACGACATCTCGCAAGCGCCGCGTCCGCTTCTGCGCGCTCCGCGCTTCTTCCACCCCCATATCCTCGCCTTTCGCAAAGCTTGCGCCTTCGACGGTCGATCCGTAGAATGCAAACGATTCCTATTTGCAGTATTTTTCAAGATTGCCGTGAGCCCAATCGTGATTGCGTTCGCCCCCGCGCGCCGGCCGGCGAGCCGAGGTTTTGCATGAGACCGATGCTGGTCCGCCTGCACCGCTGGTTCGGTCTTGCCACCGCAGCCTTCCTGTTCCTCGCCGGACTGACCGGCGCGGTGATCGCGTGGGACCACGAACTCGACGCGCTGCTCAATCCAACGTTCTTCCGTAGCGCGACGCCGGGCACCCCGCTGCCTGCGCTCGAACTCGCGAAGCGTCTCGAGGCCGAAGAACCGCATGCGGTCGTAACCTTCATGCCGCTTTCCGTCGAGCCTGGCCATACCTGGATCGCGCAAGTCGCGCCGCGCCTGAACCCCGCGAGCCAGGCGCCCTACGCGCTCGACTTCAACCAGGTCGCGCTCGACCCCGTCACGGGCGAGGAGCAAGGCCGCCGCATGTGGGGCAAGGCTTCGCTTGCACGCCAGAACCTGATCCCCTTCCTCTACCAGCTCCACTACACGCTATTCATGCCGACGAAGATGGGCATCGACTTCGGCGTGTGGACGATGGGTGTGGTGGGGATGGTATGGCTGCTCGACGGCTTCATCGCGATCGTCCTCGCGTTCCCGAACCTGAAAAGCTGGCGCAAGTCGCTCGCCTTTCGCGTGAAGCGCGGCGGGTATGCGCTCACGTTCGATCTGCACCGCTCGGGCGGCGTGTGGCTCTGGGGACTCCTGATCGTGGTGGCCGTGACATCGATTTCGATGAACCTCGGCACGCAGGTCGTGCGCCCCGTGGTGTCGGTGTTCTCGACGCTCGCGCCGGACCCGTTCCGCATCGTCGCGCCGAGCCCCGCGCTCACGCCCGCTGAAGCCACCGCCGCGCGCGAACGCATCGTGGCGGAAGCCGCCGGGATGGGCCGCCGGGAAGGCATCACAGCGCCGCCGGGGGGACTCTTCGGGCTGCCCACCTCCGGCGTGTATGGCGTGGGCTACTTCGAGGCGGGCAACGATCACGGCGACGCGGGCCTCGGCAATGCCTGGCTCATCATGAACGCGCGCACGGGCCAGGTGCTCGGCAGGCAGATTCCGGGCCGCGGCAGCGCAGGCGATATCTTCATGCAGGCGCAGTTTCCGTTGCACTCGGGCCGCATTGCCGGGCTGCCGGGACGTATCGCCATCAGCATTACCGGCGTTGTCGTCGCGATGCTCAGCGTGACCGGCGTGCTCATCTGGCTCAAGAAAGCGCGTGCGCGGCGCAAGCCCGCGAAGCAGGCGAAGGCGGCCAGCACGATCGGCACGCGCGAGCGCGCCGCGAACTGACCGCCCGGGTCAGCCACTCAGAACTTGTGGCGGATCCCCGTCACCGCGAGGAACTGGTTGCCGTTGCTCGATGCGCCAGACGTCCCGTCGATCTGCGCCACGGCGTTCGTTGCGCGCTGATAGATGAGGTCGAGATAGACATCCGTGCGCTTCGAGAGGAAGTATTGCAGCGCGCTGGTCGTCTGCCAGTAGTGCCAGCTATCCTTCTGGCCGTTCGCATTCACGCCCGTCCAGGTTTCGCCGATCGCGGCATGAATGGACGGCGTGATCGCATAGCGCAGGCTGACTTCCGCGTTCTGATAGTGCTGGTATTGACTTTGCGGCGTCAGCTCGAACGCGACGTTCGTGTACATCGCACCCACGCCGAGATTGCCGAAGGTGTACACACCGCCCGCGCCCCAGATGCGCTGCTGCGTAATGCCCTTCAGGAACGTGAAGTAGTTGTCCGAAGGAATCGCGCCGGTCGTGTCCGTGGCCGGATGATCGAGCTGTACATACGCTGCGCCGAACTGCAGCGGCCCGCCCGCATAGCTCGCGCCTACGCTCCATGAACGGTTCGTCCCGAAGTTGCCCGCGTTGTTGCTGAAACCGTACATCGAGTTGATCGTCAGGCCGTGGAACTTGGGCGTGACGTACTTGACCGAGTTGTCGGTGCGGAACGTGTTGTTCAGGTCGTCGGTATCGAACGGGTGCGTACCGTATTGCGACGTCTCCACGGCCATCTGCAGCGGTTCGAGCGAGTCCTGCGCCGCGTTGTACTGGCGGCCGAACGTGAGCGAGCCCCAGCGGTCGCTCGCGAGGCCCACCCACGCCTGGCGGCCGAAGATGCGACCGTTCGCACTCGCGGTGCCGGTCTGCAGGTTGAAGCCGTTCTCGAGGCGGAAGATCGCGCGATTGCCGCCGCCCAGATCTTCGCTGCCGAGCAGGCCCCAGCGCGAGCCCTGCTCGCTGCCGGCCGTCGCCTGGAAGTTCGACTTGCCGCCCTGGTTGCTCGTGTAGGTGAAGCCGCCGTCGGCGATGCCGTAGAGCGTGACGCTCGACTGCGCGTTAGCGTGCGAGGCCGCGAGACCGAGACCGCCGATGACGAGTGCGAGGGTGTGCCGGGATGCGTGAAACATGCGTTTTTCTCCTTCTGGCATTCGATGTGCCGTGAATTGACGTTGATCTCCAGATGCGCGCCGCGAGGTGCGATCTATCTTTTGCAGTCCTGATGAAACGGCATCGCTGTGCAGCGCAGAGCGACGGTTGCCTGCTCGTAGTCCCCGTTAGCGATGCTTGCCTCACCCGCTTGTTTTATTGTTTAAAACAGCGTATTATTAATTATTCGGGCCGGCTTTCCGTCCCGTCAAGAAGCTGTCAAAAACCCGCGACACGACGCACGGCGTCGCGGCGTCCGTCAAAATCGCTGTAATTCTCTCCAGTTGGTTCGTTTCACCGTTTTTACCGAGCCATTCCAGGGGAAACCCCAATCGGCCCAATTTTTGCCGCGCGTTACGCTGTCTCTTGAAATTAAAACGCTGTTTTATTCATTAAAACACGCGATAAGTGACTGACTAGCGATGACGAACACCAGCCTTCTTTCCCCCCAGGCAGACGAACACGCGCCCTGTTTCACCGTTGCGGCACAGGCTGCGCCGCTGCCTATCGTGTTCGACTCCCCGCATAGCGGCATTACGCTGCCGGACGACTTCGGCACCGTCGCGCCGCGCGAGGCGATCCTCACCTCGTGGGACGCGTTCGTCGACGAACTGTGGGGCGGCGTTCCCGCGCGCGGCGGCGTGCTGATCGGCGCACGTTTTCCGCGCGCCTATATCGACCCGAACCGCGCCATCACCGACATCGACGCCGAACTGCTCGCCGAGCCCTGGCCCGAGCCGCTCGCGCCCGAGCCGTACACGCGACGCGGCATGGGACTGATCCGCCGCTACGCGCTGCCCGGCATGCCGCTCTACGATCGCAAGCTTTCTGTCGATGAAGTCCGGCACCGCATCGACGCGTATTACCGCCCCTACCGCGCGGCGCTCGCTCAGGCGGCCGAAACGGCTTACGCACAACACGGCGCGCTATGGCACGTGGATTGTCACTCCATGAAATCGCGCGGCAACGAAATGAACGTCGACTCGGGCGAGGCGCGCCCCGATTTCGTCATCAGCGACCGGCGCGGCACGACGTCGGATCCGGCCTTCACGCAATGGGTCGCCGAGCACTTTGCGGCCGCCGGCTATCGCGTGCAGATCAACGAGCCTTACCAGGGCGGCGACCTGCTGCGCGCCGTGAGCGATCCGGCGCGCAACCGGCACAGCATCCAGATCGAACTGAACCGCGCGCTCTACATGGATGAGGCGACGTGTTCGAAGCATGCGGGTTTCGACACGCTCAAGCGCGACCTCGACGCCTTCGCCGACGCCCTCGCCGACTGGGCGCGCGCGCGACTCAACGCAAAGTGAGCATAGCCATGACCTATATCGTCGATGCCGTCGACAACGCGCTCAAACTGCTCAGCTATGTGGCCGAGCATCCCGGCCTTGGCGTAACGGAACTGTCCACGCAGTTGGGTATCAACAAATCGCGCACCTATCGCATGCTCTGCACGCTGGAGCTGCACCGCTATGTCGTACAGGACGCACAAACCTCCACCTACGCGCTCGGCCCGCAAGCCTTCGTACTTGGCGTGGCAGCCACGCAGCAGAACACGCTCGTGCGCTCCGCCTCGCGCCACATGCTCGCGCTCAACCAGGCCATCAACGAGACGATCGTGCTGCGGGTGCGCGAGGGCCTCGAGACGGTTTGCGTCGCGCGATGCGAGACCACGCACCAGGTGCGAGCAGTAGGCGCGGTGGGCAACCGCCGGTCGATCAACCACGGCGCTTCGGGCAAGGTGTTGCTCGCGTTCGCACCCGGTGCCGTGCGCACCGACTATCTCGCGCGCATGAAGAAGATGCCCGAGGCGCCGGACCTGATCGCGCTTGTCGAGGAACTCGATGCGATCGCGCGCAAGGGCTACGCCGTGAGTCTCGGCGAAGTGACGGCCGGCGCAGTGGCGATCTCCGCGCCGGTGCGCGATATGTCGGGCGCGACGGTGGCGGCCGTCGCCATTTCAGGGCCGGAAATGCGCATCGGCCGCGCCGAGATTCCCGACTACCTCGAACGTCTTCAAGCCTGCGCCGATGCGATCTCCGCCGAACTCGGCTATGCGGGCGCGCGCGCCGCGGCGCTTTCCGCCTGAGTACGCACAGAGGAATCCTTATCATGATCGCCGCTCCGCCCTCTTCCCCGCGCGAAGACACGACGCCCACCGAAGACGCAAAACCGGAAACCAGGCCGCACGGCAAGATGCTGCACCCAGTCGTCATGATGCTCTGGGTACTCGCCGCCGCATTGGCGATGACCTGGTTCGTCGACGCGGGCCGCTTCGAGCGCCACGACAAGCTGGTGATTCCGGGCACCTACCACGTGGTGCCGAAAAGCAGCGATCTCGCCACGCTGGTCGCGCCGTCAGTGACAAAGAGCACGCTGGATCATGCGGCGCCCGCGAGCCTCGTCTCCGTGTTCGTCGCCATCCCGAACGGGCTCATCAAGAACGCGCCGCTCATCGTCATGGTGATGTTCGTGGGCGGCATGTTCGGCGTCATGAAACGCACGGGCGTAGTGGACGCCGGCATCGACCGCCTGCTCCAGCTCACCGCCGGCAACGTCTACGTGCTCGCGCCGCTGCTCATGATCCTGATCGGGCTTGGCAGCACCCTGCTCGGATTCATTTCCGAGTACCTGGTCATCATCCCGATGGTGATGCTGCTCGCGAAGCGGCTGGGCCTCTCGAATCTGTTCGCAGTGGCGCTCGTCGCGATCGCGGCGAAGATCGGCTATATCGCGTCGGTTACGAATCCGCTTTCTCTCGCGGTGGCGCAGCCTATCGTCGGCGTGCCGCTCTTCAGCGGGCTGGCGCTGCGGCTCGGCGTGTTCGTGGTGTTTCTGACGATCGGCGTCGCGTATCTGCTGCTCTATGTGCGTCGCAGCGGCTATCGGCGCGAGGCCGCCGTCGAGGCGCTGCATGCGCCTACGCCGCTCTCGCGCCGCCACAAGGCGACGCTCGTCATCCTCGCTTTTGCGGCCGCTGCACTCGTGTTCGGCACGCGCGAACTGAACTGGGGCAACGTCGAGCTTTCCGCATTCTATGTGGCGATCAGCATCGTGACAGCGCTCGTCGGGCGGCTCGATTCGCGCAGCGCGTCCGAGGCCTTCGTCGACGGCATGAAGGGCATGGTGCTCGCGGGTCTCCTGATCGGGCTTGCGGCATCGGTCGAATTGATCCTCCAGAACAGCTTCGTGCTCGACACGCTGATCGACTACTTCACGCGCCTCGCGCACGGACGCTCGAGCGTCTGGGTCGCCAACGGACTCATGGCCGTGCAGATGCTGCTCGACGTGTTCATTCCCTCGGTGTCGGGCAAGGCCGCGGTGAGCATGCCGATCATCGGGCCTATCGCACAGCTTTCGGGCGTGAGCGGGCAGGCCTCGGTGCTCGCATTCGTGCTGGGCGGCGGCCTCACGAACATGGTCACGCCCACCTCCGGCATGCTGCTCGCGTATCTCGCCACGGCGCGCGTGGGCTTCGGCGAGTGGATACGCTTCATTCTGCCGCTCTTTCTCGTGCTGCTCGTGCTGTCTTCTGCGACCCTTGCGCTTGCGGTAGTCACGGGATATTGAAGCTCGACCAAAAAAGCAAACGGGCGGCCGAAGCCGCCCGTTAGTCGCTTGCGAAATACGCCCTTAACGCGTCACTTCATCGAACGCCGCCAGCAAGCGCTCGACATCGGCGGCGTGAATGTCGCCCATCGTCGAGATGCGGAACAGTTCCGCCGACAAGCCGCCCTGCCCCGCATAGATCACGAAACCGCGCGCCTTGAGCGCGTCATGCAGCGCGGGATAATCGACGCCCGCGGGCAAGCGGAACGCGCGCAGCACCACCGACGATTCGTCCTTCGGCAGCACGCTTTCCATGCCGCGCGCAGCGAGCCCCGCGCGCACCTGCTCGGAAAGCGCCGCATAGCGCGCGTGACGCGACTGCCAGCCGCCTTCGTCAGCGAGTTCGCGCAGCGCCTCGACGAGCGCGTAGTACGCGTGCACCGAAGGCGTGAACGGCGTATTGCGCTGGTCCTGCAGCGTGGCAAGACGCTTGAGATCGAGATAGTACGTGCGGCTATGCGCTTGCGCGAGCGCGGCGCGCCGCACCACGACGAAGGCCGCGCCCGGCACGCCGTGCAGGCACTTGTTCGCCGTGGCCGCCACCGCCGCGATGCTCGCGTCGCCGAAATCGATCGCTTCGGAACCGAAGCTGCTCACGCCGTCCACGAGCATCTGCACGCCGCGCGCGCAACACGCTTCGCCCAGTGTGCGCAGATCGTTCAGGCGCCCCGTGGTCGTTTCATGATGAATGATCGCGACGTGCGTGACCGACTTGTCGGCGTCGAGCGCGGCCGTGATGCGCGCGAGATCCGGCGCCTGCATCCAGTCGTGCTTAACCACTTCATGCGCGATGCCATACTGCTTCGCGATCGCGGTGATGCGCTCGCCATACACACCGTTCTCGACGATCAGCAGCTTGCCGTTCGCGGGCACGAGCGTCGAGATCATGCTTTCGACCGCAGCCGTGCCGGAGCCCGTTATGAGCACGGCTTGCCATTGTGCGGGGTCGAGATCGTAGACGCCCACGAGACGCGTGCGCGCCTCTTCCTGCACGTCGAAGAACTCGCTTTCGCGATGGCACAGGTCTTCCTGGAGGAGGCTCTGGCGCACGCGTTCGGTGAGCGTGACCGGGCCGGGATTGAGCAGCAGCATCGGTAGTTCCTTATTCAGCGGACGTGACGACAGCGGCGCCGATGTGGCGCATGAGGCGCGTCTTGACATCGGGCGGCGTGATCGTGGGGCGCGGCAGGCCATCGGGCGTACCGCGGCGAATCGCCAGGCGTACGAAGCGCGTGCCTTCGACACCCGAAGCGCGCTTCGCACGTTCGCGCGCGGCGGTGAGCACGCTGTCGAGCATGGCGAGATCGTCGCCTTCCACGGCGTCGGCGTAACCGCACGCGGCGGCCACGTTCGCGAACGACACCTGTCCCGACACGGTGGCCTGGCCACCCGTCGAATCGTGCGCGCCGTTGTCGAGCAGCACGTGCGTGAGGTTCGCGGGGCCATAGGCGCCGAGCGTGGCGAAAACGCCCATGCGCATGAGCGCCGCGCCGTCGCCGTCGAGCGCGACCACGTTGAGGTCGGGCCGCGCAAGCGCGAGACCGAGCGCGAACGGCGTGACGCAGCCCATCGAGCCCACCATGTAGAGCTGGTTCGAGCGGTCGTCGAGTGCGTAGAGTTCGCGGCCGCAGAAACCCGTCGAGGCGACGACCACCGTCGACTCGGCAGGCGTCGCCGCGATCACGCGCTCGAGCGCCTGCTGGCGCGTGGGCAGTTGATCAGGCGTCCGCCCGGTCCATTTGACCTGTGCGACCGGCAGCGCGTGCTTCGCCGGCATCGCGCCGCCGCCCTCGAGTTCGTACGGCGCCACGCTGCCCTTCTGCATGACGAGCGCATACGGGCGGCCCGTTGCGTCCATGTGCTTGATGGCGCGATCGAGCGCCGCCGTGATCTGGTCGGCTTCCGTGGGGAACGTCTCCCACGGAATTTCCATCGTTTCCAGCATCTGCGGCGTAACCGGGCCCATCAGCGCGTGCTGCGGCTCGTCGGGCACGCCCGGCTGGCCGCGCCACGTCACGATCAGCAGTTGCGGCAGACGAAACGTCCATGTCAGCGAAGTGAGCGGGCTCACGGCGTTGCCGAGGCCCGAGTTCTGCATCATCGTGACGCCGCGCTTGCCCGCGAGCGCCACGCCCGCGATGACCGCAACCGCGTCGCCTTCGTTGGCCGCGCTCACGTAGTGCAGCGAGTCGTCCTGCAGCACGTAGTTGATGAACGGCGTGAGGTACGAGCACGGCACGCCGGCGTACCACTCGAAGCCGCGCGAGCGCGCCGCTTCGACGAATTGTGCGGCTTCGATCATGCCTGGCCCGCCGCGCCCAGCGGCGTTTGCGCGTGCGTATAGACGCCCTGAGCGAAATCTCCCGCGCGGCGGAAGTCTTCGAGGTCGTTCACGCCGCGCCAGTGGCCGTGCACGTACTGCACTTCGATTTTCTCCCCGTCTGCGATCAGTGCGTTGAGCAGCGCCGGCATGTCGAGCGTGTCAAAGTCGGCGCACGTCTGCAGCTGCGCGAGCTTCTTCGCGAGCTTCGCACGGCCCGCGCCTCGCACGTTCACGAGGCCGATCCAGCGGCCGTGCGGGGCCGCGCCGTTCGCGGCCGGGTCGCTCGCCACACGCTCGAGGATCACCTTGCTGCCGAACAGATCGCGCTCGTCGGCGGCCGAGCACCATGCGAAGTCGCGCGTGCTGCTGTTCTCCGACTCGGGCGACGAGTCCACCACCACGCTGAAGTCCGCTTCGCTTTCTACTAGATCGCGCAGGATGTAGCTGCGGAACACAAGGTCGCCGTACGAAATCACCGTGTCGTTGTCGAGCGCACCGACCGCGCACGCGAGCGAAGCGAGTTCGTTCGTCTGAGCGAAACGCTCGTTGCGCACGAGCTTGATGCCCGCCGTGTCGATGGCTTCGGCCTTGTAGCCGCCCACCACGGTGATGTCGTTGACCGACTGCTTCTTGAACGCGTCGACGAGCCAGCGCAGGAGCGGCTTGCCCGCGACCGGCAGCATGACCTTGGGCTTGTCTTCCGTGTAGGCGTCGAGACCCGAGCCGCGGCTCGCGGCCAGCACGATCGCCGAGCCCGCGCCGCGCGACGTGGCGCTAAGGTAGCGGTCTTCGGCTTCCGAGTATTCGTCGGCGTCCTGCAAGCGAAAAATTTCGTTGACCGTAGCAATGCGGTCTTCGATATCGACGAGCGTTTGCGTGTCGTAAATCGTTTTGGTGACGGCCTGCATGGCCGAAACGGCCGCGCGGATCTGATGGTTCGCCCAGATCACCGTGCTGATGCCCGCCTTGCGGAACACCTCGGTCGGCGTGCTGTAGTACTTGGTCGGCACGATCACGAGCGGGCCGCGGCCCGCCCACTCGCGCGCGAACGTGAGGATCTCGTCAGCTTTCGAAAGCTTGCTGTGGATGAGGATCGCGTCTGCGCCGGCCTGGCGATACGCTTCGGCGCGCTTGAGCGCTTCGTCCATGCCCCAGCCCGCGATCAGCGCCTCGATGCGCGCGACGATCGAAAAGTGCTCGTCGGTCTGCGAATCCTTGCCGGCCTTGATCTTGCCGCAGAACTCGTCGATGTCGGCAAGCGGTTGCGCTTCGCCGCCGATGAAACTGTTGGTCTTCGGGAACACCTTGTCTTCGATGCACACGCCCGCAATACCGCGCTGCTCCAGCTTGCGCACGAGACGGCGCACGTTGTTGAAGTTGCCGTAGCCGGTGTCGCCGTCGAGCAGGATGGGCAGGTCGCTCGCGTCGGCCATGAACTCGAGGTTGTCGACCACCTGGGTCCAGCTCGCCTCGTTGTTGTCGCGCACGCCGAACTGCGCGGAGATCGAGAGGCCCGAGCCCCAGATCGCCTTGAAGCCCGCCTCGCGCGCGATGCGTGCGGAAAGGCCGTTGTGCGCTTCCATCAGGAATTCGAGTTCGTTGCTGGTCAGCATCTGGCGCAGCCGCGCGCTGCGCGATGTGGCAAGAGCGGCGGGGACCAGGGCGGGTTCGCGTGCGTTCATTCTTGTTGCTCCAGTGGACGTCATGCGGGCCGCAGCGGGGTTGCGCCGTGTGCGTCGCATCGTTGGTAAAGGTCCTTCATCCCGGCTTGATCGCAAGCCTCGAAGTCAGGCTGGCCGGGGGCAAAGTCGCGACTATATCGGAAATGATTCCTATCCGCAGTCGATCCCTGCAAAGAGTGGCAAATCATGGAGTTGCTGTGAAATTTGTGGCTTTTGTCGGCGCGTTCGCAGGCGTTTCAGCAGCGCGTCATATGCGCCAGATCAAGGACGTTGATTTGTATGAAGAAAAAGCTGCCTAAGCAGGGTTCCCCCTGGGTCTCGCGCACGTTTGCGTGGGCCGTAAACACAGTCTGGCGGCAACGCATCGCCAGTCGCACCGCTCCTGCCCTGTGAAATATCCGACCGACCATGCAGAACATGACCCTCAACAAAAAGCTCCGCTCGATGATCGCGATCCTCTGGATCGGCCTGCTGTTGATCGTCGCCTTTGGCGCCTGGCAAAGCCGCGAAGCGATGATCCGCGAGCGGCGCGCGCAGCTCACCACGCTCGTCGACGAAGCGACGAGCATCGCCAACTACTACTACGGGCTCTCGCAGCGCAACGTCATGCCCGAAGCCGACGCCCAGAAGCAGGCACTGACCGTGATCGGCTCGATCCGCTACAGCACCGACGGCTATCTGAGCATCAACAACTCGCAGTCGGTCATGCTGATGCATCCGATCAAGCCCGAGCTCGACGGCAAGAACCTGAGCGACTTCACCGACCCCGCGGGCACCCATGTGTTCACCGGGCTCGTGAACGCCGCGAGCGGCCCGAACGGCGGCTTCCTCGACTACCTCTGGGCCAAGCCCGGCCACAGCGAGCCCGTTCCCAAGCTGAGCTTCGGACGCCGCTTCGTGCCGTGGGACTGGGTGATCGTGACGGGCATGTACATGGACGACGTGCGCGCCGAGTTCTACGACAGCCTGCTGCGCTGGCTCGCCGTGACCTTCCTGCTGGGCGGGGCCGCCACGGCCGTGATGGTGCTCGTGGTGCGCAGCGTGCGCAGCAGCATCGGCGGTGAACTGGAAGGCGCGGTGGACGCGGCCAATCGCATCGCCGAGGGCGACCTCACCTTGCGCCTGCAGGTGCAGGGCACGAACGAGACCAGCCTGATGCGCGCGCTCGCGACGATGCAGACGGCGCTCGTGCAAACCGTCTCGCGCGTGCGCAGCGGCGCCGAAAACATCAACGTGGGCGCGAACGAGATTGCGGCTGGCAACACGGATCTCTCGCAACGCACCGAGGAACAGGCGGCGGCGCTCGTGCAGACCGCGTCGAGCATGGATCAGATGACGGCGAACGTGCGCCAGAACGCGGACAGCGCCCAGCATGCGGCGTCGCTCGCGAGCCAGGCCGCCGACGTCGCGACGCGCGGCAGCGCCGTAGTCGACGACGTCGTGCGCACGATGGGCGACATCACGACGAGCTCGCAGCAGATCGGCGACATCATCGGCGTGATCGACGGCATTGCGTTCCAGACCAACATCCTCGCCCTGAACGCCGCTGTGGAAGCGGCGCGCGCGGGCGAGCAAGGCCGCGGCTTCGCGGTGGTGGCCGCCGAAGTGCGCAGCCTCGCGCAGCGCTCCGCCACCGCTGCCAAGGAGATCAAGGCGCTGATCGAAAAGTCGACCGGCACCGTGATCGAAGGCCAGCATCTCGTGACCAACGCGGGCGCGACGATGACCGAGATCGTGCAGTCGGTGCGACGCGTGCACGAGATCCTCGAAGAGATCAGCAACGCTTCGCGCGAGCAGAGCGCCGGCATCGAGCAGGTCAACCGCGCCGTGGGCGAGATGGATCAGGTGACGCAGCAAAACGCGGCGCTCGTGGAACAGGCCGCAGCCGCCGCCCATTCGCTCAAGGATCAGGTGAGCGTGCTGCGCGAGTCGATCGCGAGCTTCCGCTTGCCCGCGCACGCGTAACGCTGTCGCCACGCCGGCTCGCCGCCGGTTCGCCGCCGGTTCGCCGCCGGTACGCATGTCTACCCGCCGGGCCGCATTCGCGGCCCGGTTCGCTTTGCGCCTCCCCCGCTCCCCTGCACCGCTCGCGCGCCCAATTGCCTCGCGGCCGTGCGCACCCATCATTTCAATTCAATTACATCATGTTTACAATGTTATTCTGCCTTCCACCCCGCCTTGCCGATGATCCGTTCCAGGAAACCGCCGCGCGACCCGCACGCCACCGCGACCCGTCACCCGATGCTTGCGCCGCGCCTGCCCGCGTGGCGCTCGAAGTTCATCGTGTTCATCACCTTCGCGGCCTTTGCAGCGCTGGCCGGGCGCGCGTTCTGGATTCAGGTCGCCAATCACGGCTTTTACGTGAAGCAGGGCCAAAAGCGCTACCAGCGCACGCTGGAGCTCGACGCGATGCGCGGGCGCATCGTCGACCGCAACGGCGCGCTGCTGGCCGTGAGCCTTGCGACTTTCGAAGTCTGGGTGAATCCGCGGCTTCTCGATGCCGCCGCGCACGCGCCGCTCGCGCGCCTGCTCGACATGCCGCTCGCGGAACTGGACCGGCGCGTTGCCGGCGACCGCTCCTTCGTGCTGCTCAAGCGCCAGGTGGACGCCGACACCGCCGCGCACATCGACGAGATGGGCATGGGCGGCATCACCCTGATCGCCGACTCGAAGCGCTATTACCCCGAAGGTGAATCGGCGGCGCACGTGGTGGGCTTCACCGATATCGAAGACGCCGGCCAGGAAGGCGTGGAACTCGCCGCGAACGCGCGCCTGCGCGGCACGCCGGGCCAGCGCGAGGTGATCCGCGACCGGCTCGGGCGCGTCGTTTCGGAGCCGAGCGAGCGCGTGCAGCCACGCAACGGCGACACCGTGCAGCTCACCATCGACCGCCGCGTGCAGCAGCTCGCGTACACGCAGCTCAAGGCCGCCGTGGCGAAGAATCATGCGGAAGCGGGCAGCGTCGTCGTCCTCGACGCGCAGAACGGCGAAATCCTCGCGCTCGCGAACTGGCCGTCGTTCGATCCGAACGACCGCGCGCGGCTCACGGGCAAGCAGCTGCGCAACCGCGCCGTGGTCGACACGTTCGAGCCCGGCTCGACCATCAAGCCCGTGGTCGTTTCGCTGGCGATGGACCTGCACAAGGTCAACGCGAACACGCTCATCGACACCTCGCCGGGCACGTACCGCATCGGCCCCGCGACGATTCACGACACCTCGAATCATGGCCGCATGACTGTGGCGGAGGCGATCCAGAAGTCGAGCAACATCGCGCTCGCCAAGCTCGCGCTGAATCTTCCCGCGCAAACGATCTGGGACAAGTATCAGGAGTACGGGCTCGGGCAGCGGCCCGGCGTCACGTTCCCGGGCGCGGCGCCTGGCCGCGTGCGGCCGTGGGCGCGCTGGCGCCCCATCGAACAGGCGACGATGGCATATGGCTACGGCCTGTCCACATCGCTATTGCAGATGGCGCAGATCTACACGGCCTACGCCGGCGACGGCACGCTGCATCCGGCCGCCCTCCTGCGCGAAGCGCCGGCCGGCGCGGGCGGTGCCTCCGCGTCGGCGGCGCGCGCGGTCACGACGCCGGCCACGGCCGCCGCCATGCGCAAGATGCTGGAGATGGCGACGAGCGACGGCGGCACGGGGCGCGCCGCGAATGTGGAAGGCTATCGGGTGGGCGGCAAGACCGGCACAGCGCGCAAGCAGATCGGCGCGGGCTATGCGAAGAACCGCTATCGGGCGCTGTTCGTCGGCATGGCGCCGATGAGCGCGCCGCGCGTGATCGTCGCGGTCATGATCGACGATCCGGCGGGCAAGGCATTTTATGGCGGCACGGTTGCGGGGCCGGTATTTTCGGGTGTGACGGCCGGCACACTCCAGTTGCTCGGCGTGCCGCCCGATGTCGCGGCCGGCCCCGAGAGCGCCAAGGGTGCCAGCGGCACCCGGGCCGGCTCAGGGCGCGGTTAGCGCCGCAATCAATGGTGGCGATACGCGGGCGGCGGCTCGCTGCCCGACACGGCGGGCACCCCCGCTTCTGCATTGGGTGCGGGCGGCGCGCCGTAACCCGATTGCGCGACCTGCTCCTGCGCCAGACGCGCTTCGTTGGCGCGCTTTTCGGCGAGCCGGCGCATGGCGCTCTGCACATCTTCCGGATACGTGGCATCGTTCGCCGAAGCCGGGTTGTAGCCCACCGACTCCAGATCGACCAATTCCTGCAGCACCTGGGCCCGCGTCACCGGACCGTTGTGCGTGCCGGTGGATTGACCGAACGAGACCGCCGGAACGATCGCCATCATCGACACCAGCGCCGCGCGCAGCATTGCGTTTTTCACCATGCTCTCCGTATGAATTCGATGAGCAAAGTCTACGCAGCGCGGCCACGCACAAAAACCGGCTAGCGAGGGAGAGAGTCTTCCATTCCTCGCAAGATTGATAAGGAGTTCTGCGGTCCTCAGATCTGGTCGCGGCCAAATGCGCGCAGCCCGTCGAGATCGAGCACGTCCACACGGTTATACGAGAGCGCGACGAGCCCCTGGCGCTCGAGCGTCTGCAGGGCCTGATTGATCCGTTGACGCGACGCGCCCGCCAGCATGCCGATCTCCTCCTGCGAGATGTCGAGCGCCCGCCCCGTCTCGGGATAAAGATCGGGATTGAACATCTGCGCGTGCGACTGCGCGACGCGCGCATCGACGTCGAGCAAGCGGCTGTTCTGGATCAACGCGATGAACTCGCCCATGCGGTTGTTGAGCTGATGGATCACGAAGCGGTTGAACGGCAGGCTGCAATCCATGAGCCGGTGGAACGTCTCGGTGGCGACGGCCATGACGAGCGACGGCTGCAGCGCGATCACGTCGTATTTGCGCGGCTCGCGCTTGATCACGCTCCCCTCGCCGAACCAGCCGCCGTGCGGCACGCCCGAAAACGTGCAGCCGCGCCCCGATGCATTGAAGATCGCCAGCTTCACGAGGCCGGAACTCACGCCGAGCCACCAGTCGGAGGGCGCTTCGCGCGCGGCGACGATCGCGCCCGCGGCATAGCCCTGCGCATGCGACGACGCCAGCACCCACTCGCGATGCTCGGGCGCGAGCCCGCGGAACCACGCGTAGCGCTCGAACAGCGAGGCAAGACGCGCGGCGTTGGCGGCGTCGATGCGCTCGCCTTCGCGCCAAGAATCGCGGGCGGCCGGTGTCCCGTCCGGGGGCATAATGGATTGCGACATCGCGCTTCCCTGGGTTAGGTCAATCTTTGGGTCGATCTTGTCGGGCGGACCGTGCGTCGCGACCCGCTCTGTCGCGCCGGCGACAGACTGGCGTGCGCGGCCCTGCTACGGTAGCGCGAATCCTATCGACACACCAATAACCGTTCGGAGACACCGCCATGTTGCACCCCTACGAAGAAGGGCTCGCGCAACGCGAAGCCAATTATGTGCCGCTCACGCCGGTCGATTTCATCGCCCGCGCCGCTGAGGTCTATGGCGAGCGCCTGGCTGTGGTCCACGGCGACGTCCGCCGCAACTGGCGCGAAACCTATGCGCGCACGCGGCGGCTCGCAAGCGCGCTCGGGCAGGCGGGCATCGGCCGCGGCGACACCGTGGCGGTGCTGCTGCCCAACATCCCCGCGATGGTCGAGGCGCACTTCGGCGTGCCCATGCTCGGCGCGGTGCTCAACACGCTCAACACGCGACTCGATGTCGCAACCATGCTGTTCATGCTGCGCCATGGCGAAGCGAAGGCGTTGATCGTCGATACCGAATTCGCGGCGCTCGCGCAGCGCGCGGCGCTCGAATTCCCCAACCTCAGGATCATCAGCGTGGCCGACATCGCGCCCGCGGACCCCGAGTACTTCCCGCGCGCCACCGACTACGAGGCGTTCCTCGAGCAAGGCGATCCCGAGTTCGCCTGGGAGCCGCCGCGCAACGAATGGGACGCCATTGCGCTGAATTACACGTCGGGCACGACGGGCGACCCCAAGGGCGTGGTCTATCACCATCGCGGCGCGTATCTCAACGCGGTGAGCAATATCCTCGAATGGGACATGCCCAAGCACGCCGTGTATCTCTGGACGCTGCCGCTCTTTCATTGCAACGGCTGGTGCTTTGCGTGGACCGTCGCCGCGCGCGCGGGCGTGAACGTGTGCCTGCGCAAGTTCGACGCGAAGCTCGTGTTCGACCTCATTCGCAGCGAGCGCGTCACGCACTATTGCGGCGCGCCCATCGTGCAGGGCGCGCTCGCCGACGCACCCGCAGAGTACCGCGAAGGCATCGCTCACACGGTGTGCACGATGGTGGCAGGCGCGCCGCCCGCGCCGGCCGTGATCGCGAAGATGAAGGCGATCGGCATCGAACTCACGCATGTCTATGGTCTGACCGAGGTGTACGGCCCCGCTGCCGTGTGCGCGGTGCAGGCGGGCTGGCAGACGCTGCCCGACGAGGAGCAGGCGCGCCTCGCCGCACGCCAGGGCGTGCGCTATCACCTCCAAAGCGGCGTCAGCGTGCGCAATGCGCAGACGATGGAGCCCGTACCCGCCGACGGCGAAACGCTCGGCGAGATCATGTTCCGCGGCAACATCTGCATGAAGGGCTATTTGAAGAACGAGCGCGCGACGGAAGAAGCGTTCCGCGGCGGCTGGTTCCACACGGGCGACCTCGGCGTGATGACGCCCGACGGCTACGTGCGCATTACCGACCGCAGCAAGGACATCATCATCTCGGGCGGCGAGAACATTTCGAGCATCGAGGTGGAAGACACGCTGTATCGCCATCCGGCAGTGGCGCTCGCCGCCGTCGTGGCGATGCCCGACCCGAAGTGGGGCGAAGTGCCTTGCGCGTTCGTCGAACTGCGGCCCGGCGCGAGCGCCACGGCCGAGGAAATCATCGCGCACTGCCGGCTCTTTCTCGCGCACTTCAAGGTGCCGCGCGCCGTGCGATTCGGCGAACTGCCCCGCACGGCCACGGGCAAGATCCAGAAATATGAGTTGCGCGCACAACTAGGTTCGCAAAGCGCGATCGACGTGGCTGGTGCAACACCCGCGCCGAAAACACCTCGGTAAGAACGACATCGGGGCCTGCTGGCCGGTAGACGTGACGCATTCAGGCGGCCCGCGCGGCCTGAATGTAACGTCAGTTGACACCCCGCCCCCCTGTGGCTCGGTCGCGATTGTCAGGTGCGTCGCTTAATCCTTTCTGCATCAAGGCTCAACTGTCAAAGCAGCCTTTCTCGCATGAAGAATCGTATGAAACGAAAGCTTACAAGTGGTCACGTTTTCCTCCGCTTCGGGCCGATAAGCTTTGAACCGTGGTCGCAACACAAAGGCATCCCGATGCCGCGTGACTGACGACGCAACCAACGAGGAGGTAACTCATGAACACGAAGAGCTGGAAGACCCCCGCCCGCGCCATCGCCGCAGCACTGATCGCCGGCGGCGCATTGATGGGCGCATCGAGCGCCTTCGCTCAATCCGCACCGTATGGGCTGCGTGCCGAATCGGCGCCGCAATACGGTCAACCGCACATGATGCCGGTGGACGCGCACGTCTCGATCGGCTGGCACGAGAACCGTTATTACGACGGCCACCGCTATTGGGAACACGACGAGTGGATGCACCATCACCCGCACGATCCGGGTCCCCCGCGCTACCGCGAGGACGACCATCGTCCGCCGCCCCCGCCGCGTTACTGATGCGCGTGATGCGCGCGTGATCCAGGGGCCGCCCTCTGTGGAGGCCCCTGAAGCGGCACACCGAGGCCGGTCTTCCCTCAAGGGAGACCGGCCTCGGCGCATTTCGGCGCCTTACTTCAGCACGCGCGTGCGAGCGCATGGATATCGTTCGGCATGCGTAACAATGTGAGCACGATGCCCGCCACACGGCGTATCCGGCCTGCCGTGCCGCGCGCCGGCTGCGGCCGGAAAGGCAGATGTCAGTAATTGCAGGTAATGCGGAAGTGTTGCCGGCCGCACGGCGCGCGGGTAACGTTGATGGGCGTTTCGTTCCCCGGAGCGCACGGTGTATTCTCATTGCCCGGCCAGCGATGGCCGGGATTTTTTTGCGCGCGAATGAGAACACTAGCGCCCTTTGGGTGTCACGCGCACCAGGTTTTTTTTCCGATTGCGGCCGCAATTTTGCGGACGTAAGGTGGGATTGCCTCTTGAGAACAGGCGAGCCTTGTGACCCCCGGTCGTGACACAGTCCGACCGGGGATTTTTTTGGCTTCTGTGCTTTGGAGAATCGCGTCTGCCGGGACATGCAGCGGCGCCGCGAGAGAAGGAACGATGACGGATCACCGAATGAGGAGTTCGGCTTCGCTCCAGCCAGAGCTAGATCCGTCATGCCGTGCATTATCCGGGCTGAAGGCCGGGGCGTCACTAGCATCCGGCGCAAAGAACCATTACGCAAATTGGCAAGATATGGGGACGGACGTCGAAAGCCGGCCCATGAGCATCGGTTAACATGGGGGTTTCGCCAGCAGTGCCACCCCGCTTGTGCCAACTTTCACCCTCGCCCATCCCGTCACCGCGGCACTCGATGTCCGCAAGAGCCGCTTCATCGCGCACGCCATTCCCGTTGCCGACCGCGAAGCGGCCATGGCCGAAATCCGCCGTCTGCGCGACGAACACCCCACCGCCACGCACGTTTGCTGGGCGCTGCTTGCGGGCGGCCAGTCCGGCATGTCCGACGATGGCGAACCCTCCGGCACCGCCGGCCGCCCGATCCTCGAAGTGCTGCGCCATCACGACCTGGACGGCGTACTCGCCGCCGTGGTGCGCTATTACGGCGGCGTGAAGCTCGGCGCGGGCGGCCTCGTGCGCGCCTATACCGACGCCATTGCCAGCGCCCTGCAGGGGGCCGAGCGCGTCGAGCGCATTGCGCAGGCGCGCCTCACCGTCGAACTCGGCTATCCCGACGAAACCCGCGTGCGCCACTGGATCGACCAGGAGCAGTTCACGCTCGTGGAAAGCCAGTACACCATGACGGTCCGCCTCACGATCCAGTTGCCCGCCACCGCCGTGGACGCCGCGCGCACCACGCTCACCGATCTCACGCAAGGCCGCTCGGGCTTCCCCGAGCCCGTCTGAGGCGGGCGGCTGGCTGCCGCCGCAATGCCGATCGCGCACTTTTCAAAATCTTTTCATTTCTTTCATAAAGTTTCATGAAAGCTTGCCGTAATGAAAGCATGGCCGCGCATTCGCGCGTTCCGTCGACTCGACGCACCAGAACGAACGGACTTCTTTCATGGCAAGCACGATCACGAACACCACGACCGCCAGCGCGAACAGCGCGCTGAGCGACGCCGCCCAGTCGATCATCAGCGGCGCGACCAACTCCGCACTTGACGTCAACCAGCTCGTCAAGGCGCTCGTCAACGCGAAGATCGCGGGGCCGAGCGCCATCCTCAGTGCGAAGCAGACCGCCAGCAACACGACGCTATCGGCGCTCGGCACGCTGAAGTCGGCGCTCGCTTCGCTCCAGACCGCACTCGAGCCGTTCAAGGATGGCGCCGCGCTGCAGCGCTTCACCGTCACGACGAGCGAGAAGGACAAGGGCTTGAGCGCGGTGGCCGGCAAGGACGCCGTGGCGAGCAGCTTCACGGTCGAAGTCGATCGCCTCGCGACAGCGCATAAGCTCGCCTCGGACAGCTTCGACACGGGCGAGACGCTCGGGGAAGGCAGCCTCGACATCGCGATGGGCGGCAAGTCCATGCATCTGACGATCGCTGCGGGCAGCAACAAGCTCACCGACGTCGTCGCGGCGATCAACCGGGCGAAGGACAACCCAGGCGTCACGGCGTCGATCGTCAACGGCGCCGACGGCCAGCACCTCGTGCTGACCGCGAACAAGACCGGCGCGGCCAACGCGATCGACGTGCAGGCGGGCGCGGGCGTCGACACGCGGCTCGCTTCCTCGCAGATGCGCGAAGTCGAGGCAGCCGGCGACGCCGAACTGCGCATCGACGGCACGCGCGTCACGAGTGCGAGCAACACGCTCGAGGGCGTGGTAAGCGACATCACGATCAAGCTTGCAAGCGCCTCGGTGGGCACGAAGCAAACGCTCACCGTCGCTCCCGACACCGAAGCGACGGGCACATCCATCCGCGACTTCGTGAAGGCGTACAACAGTTACGTCGATGCCCTGAACGGGCTGACCTCCTATACGGCCGCAACCGGTTCGACGAGCGCGCAAGCAGGCGCGCTGCTCGGCGACTCGATCGCGCGCACCCTCGCGGCGAGTCTGCCGGCGCTCGTTTCGGCGGGCGTGAAGGGCAGCGACGGCGTGACCCATTCGCTGGGCGAGATCGGCATCAAGCTCGACAAGAGCGGGAAGCTCGAGATCGACGACGAGACGTTCAAGAAGGCGCTGCAACCGGGCAACAGTGCGATTGCGGCGCTGTTCGGCAGCGGCGGCCTGACCACGAAGCTCAACAGCGCCATTACGCCTTACGTGCAGTCGAGCGGCATCATCGAGCGGCGCAGCACGGCCATCAACAAGGAACTCGACGACATCAAAAAGCAGTCGTCGATGCTCGATGTGCGCGCAACCCAGCTCACGGCGAAATTCAACCGCCAGTTCACCGCGCTCAATAACCTCATGTCGATCATGAACAACAACCAGCAATATCTGACACAGCTCTTTGGCGGTGCAAACAGCGCGGGCGCCCTCGCGACGAATCACAAATAAGGCTTGAATACGCCGTGATCGACGCTAGCAAACGTCGACAGCAGACGAAAAAAAAGGCCGCCGAGTGAATCGGCGGCCAACAGGGGACGTGAAGAACAACCGCGAATCGAACTATCGAATCGACCCGACCGCTCCATCATGGCGAGCCAAAATTAAGACAAACTTAAACGCGCGCAAAAAACGATCGGGAATTCCGGCGCGTGAGCGCGCAGGCAATGGAAAGAACGCGTAATAATCGGCTGGCTATACTTGATCTGGTCCGCGCCGCGCAGTCATTCGCGCCCGCATGACCGTCTTCTACCCAACCCGGAAGAGCCGCCATGTTTGATCGACTGCATCGGTTTATGGAAGGCGCAGGTCCCGAGCGGCGCCATCGCGTCTGGAGCAAGGTGCGCATTTTCGTGGCCGCAATGGGCACGCTCGGCTCTGCCGCCGGCATCGCCATCGCGGTGGTCGGCCTCATCAACTTCGACCACCGGAAGGTGATTGCCGGCGTGGCCGTCATCATCGTCTGCACGGCGATCTACGTGTCGATCCTCGTGCGCGACCGCAATCGCGCCGACTAACGCACGCCGCCCGGCGTCGCTGCCTCACTGCAGGTTCTGGCCGTCGCGCGTGACATGCACGGCGGTCGCGCCCACGTAGTCGGCGCGAATGCTGTCGCCCACCTTGATCGATTCGAGCGGCACGTCCGGCGGCGCCACCACCACGACCGTGCGGTTCGGTCCGCGCAGCGCGACCTTGCGGCTCTTGCGGTCGATCTTCTCCACCGTCGCGATCACCTGCACGCTACGCGCCGTCGCCGTCATGCCACCGGAAGCGGGCGTGGTCGCGACCGTATCGACGCGCGAGCGGATGCCCCTCGTAGCCAGCTTTTCGGCACGCAGCAGCAACGCCTCCTTGTAGAGGATGTTCACATGATCGCCGGGCTTGAGCTTGCTCACATCGCCGACTGCGGGATCGACGGCGACCGTCACCAGGTTGCGGCGCGCGCCACGCAGCGTGACCGAGTTGGTGGCCGCGTCGATGCTCACGACGGTCGCCGTGGTCTGCACCTCGCCGATCTGCAGCGCCGCGTTGGGCGCACTCCCGGGCGCGGCATCGGACGCCGTCTGCGCAAACAGCGGTACATGCGGCGACACGCCGAGGGCAAGCACGAGTATGGCGCCGAGCAGCGGCGCGGACGAATGGTAGCGCGTGGACATGAAGCCTCCTTGTGTGGATCGTGAATGCAAGAGAGCGGCATGGCGCCGCTCGCACGCATCAAGCGCTGTTCATGCAGGCTTCTTCCGCCGCACAGCGCAGGTAATGGGCATACACACGCTCACGTTCCTCGTTGGCGAGCTGGCGCTTTTCGGCAAGCCGCAGCATGCGGTGCCGGTCCGCGCCGAGCGTTTCGTAATAGCGCTCGGTATGCAAGCGCTTGAAGCGCGTATAGAAGTCCGGGCCGGGCAGGCCCGAATCGGTCGAGAGCAGCGAGGCATAGTCGGCCTCGTGCGGCGCGCACAACGCGGCCGCGGCCGCCTCGAGCTTTTCGTAACGCACCCGCAACGGCACGTCGCCCGCGAACAGGGCATGAAACGCACCGTACGGCACGAGCGAGCGCCGGCTCGCAGCGCGGCGCAACAAACGACCTACCTTTTCGTCGAGTTCTTGGTTCATCCGCAGCGGCCAGAAAGCGGGCCGCCGCCCAGGCCGCGCGTCGTTTGACGAAACGCACGGACGCATTTGGCGGCCCGAGGGATTCAGGGACCCGTTTCGCCACGCGATACGCTGCGCGGCGAATCCGGCATTCTGCATTCGTTCATTCGAATCCAATCTGCATTGCAATCGATTCGAAATGTTTGCGAAAACCATTCTGCACAAAAAAGCGAAATCACTCCCTGAAATTGCCCCATAGCCGTCATCACCCGCGCTGGACCATGCCATTTTTTGCCGCGCACCTCAAAAACGCTAACAAACATCTAAAGGTGCGATCGTCGCTATTAATTCATTTTGGATAAAACCGTTTCAACTCAATATATGCTGAATACCGATTTAGTCATACAAAACAAGGAAAAGTGTTGCTTTCCAATGTTTGAGCAATTAAGTCAGGTTAACTGGCTGCAATGGGAGCAAACTTCGCATTGCGGAGTCCGTGCGAAATGGCGGCACCCATTGTTGACACACGCGAGTCGGTTGTTTTTTCCATTAGTTCAGGATTATCCACAAGTCAAGCAGACTATTTTTCCGCTAGCTATACACATTCCCTACAAAAACAATTATTAATATCCGCTGCGGAACACCGAGGCGTTTCGCAACAAGCGCCCTTCACCGGGCGTCGATTTCGCCGTCCGTCATGACCCCCGCGTCACCGCACCGGCGCCGGGTCCATGGCAAGCGACAAGACCCGCTTGCAGGAAGGGTTACAGGAGCGGCACATCCGCAATGCCGCGTGTCCGGAATCTTTCGTCGACGAGTGAACACATGCTTACCCGAACCGAGAACCTGCCGAGCGTCGCGAGAAGAATGGCCGCCGGCCAGATGTTGATGGAAGGCGCGACCGTGAATAGCGTCGCCGACTCACTCCACCTTTCCGCCCAGACGGTGAGGCGCTACAAGTCCATCGTCGAGGACGGCGGCCTGGCAGCGCTCCAGCAGATGAGCGTGGGCGGCCGGCCTTCAGTGCTCGATCAGGCCGCGCTAGGCTGGATCGCGAGCGCCCTGCATGGCTCCGCGCGAGAGCACGGCTTTGCGAGCGATGCGTGGACCAACAGCCGCGTGCGCGAGCTGATCGGCCGCCAGTTCGGCGTGCACTATTCGCGCGTCTATACCTGGCAGATCGTCTCGAACCTCGGCCTCGGCCACCGGCTGTCGAAGTCCGCGCGCTGAACGGCATGGCGGGCGTCGCGCGCCGCACGAAAGCCGGCGCGCCTCAGCCTCGCGTTGCGGGTGCATCGCGGCCTCGGCTTCCGGCTTCGGAATCCACCAGCGGCTGTGCCCCATCGCCCGTCCATTGCTGCGACCTGACCTGATTGCGGCCCGCTTCCTTGGCCTCGTAGAGCAGGCGGTCGGCGGCGGCCAGCAGCTTCGCGCCGCTGCCGCCCTCCGGCGGATTGCAGCTCGCACACCCCGCGCTCACCGTCACGCACCCATGGTGCGTACCACTCAGCGTGAGATTGTCCGACTCGATGCGTTTGCGGATCTTTTCCGCCATGCGCGTCGCGGCGTCGAGCGCCGTGCCCGGCAGCACCACCGCGAACTCTTCGCCGCCAAAGCGTGCGGCGAGATCGGTTGCGCGCCGCGATCCTGCAGCGATGCGCCCGGCCACGAACACCAGCACCTCGTCGCCGGCGGCGTGCCCGTAGGTGTCGTTGAAGAGCTTGAAGTGGTCGATGTCGAAAAACAGCACGGAAAGCGGCGTGCGTTCGCGCACCGCGTGATGCCATTCCTCCGCGAGACGGCTGTCGAGCGCGCGGCGGTTCGCAAGACCCGTGAGCGGGTCGGTCACCGCGAGACGCACGAGCTTGCCCTCGGCCACCACCTTGTCGCGCAGCGCGAAGGCGAGCATCCACGACACCGCGACCCACGCGCCGCCGAACACCGTCGTCATCACGAGGGCGATATAGCTGCGCCGCCGCCAGCCGGCGAGCACGTCCCCCACGGCGGGCGCCACGACGACGATGAACGGCGAGTTGCCTACATGCGCAAAGGTGTAGATGCGCTCGACCCCGTCGATTGCCGAGTGCGACGTGTAGGTGCCGGCGTCGCGACGCGAAAAGAACGCGAAATTCGGCAGGTCCGCGTAGCTCCAGCCGGCGCCGCGCATCGAGGGCGGCTTGCTCGCGAGCAACGTGCCGTCGCGCATCAGAATGAAGAGATGGCCGCCGGGGCCCAGGTCGATGTGCTCGAGCAGTTGCTCGAGATAGTCGAGGCGCACACCGAGCAGCGCGACGCCCGCGAACGAGCCGTCGGGCGCGTTGATGCGGCGCGTGAGGCCGATCGTGAGCGCGCCGCCGCGCAGGCGGGAATGGAACGGCTTCGAAAAGAACAGGCCCGCATGCGGGTCGCGCTGTTGCGCGATGAAGTAATCGCGGTCGGCGAACGAAATGCCGGCGGGTGAAACGTCGAAGGCGTTGCTGTGCGAGGCTATCACATGGCCCTTGGCGTCGATCACATAGGCGCCGCCCAGCCTCGACGCCGCCGTCGCCCGGTCGAACAGCACGCGCTGGCGCAGCGCCTCGGGCATGCTCCAGGTCTGCGGCTGCTGCGCCGCCTGGACCACGGCCTGTAGCGACAGGTCGTAGATCTCGACGTTGCGCGCAATGTCGTTGCTGATGAGCTGCACGAGGTTGCGCGAATTCTCCTGCGCGTGGCGCAACTCCTCGGCACGGCCCTCGTAGAGCGCCGCGTAGGTGAGGATCGCCATCACCGTCGCGACGAGCGTGCCGGAAAGCCCCGCGAAGAAGGGATAGTTGCCGATCAGGCGCGTCGCCGCCTTCGCCCGCCCGTGGGCCCAGCGGTGCACCAGAAGACGCAGCGAAAGAACCCGTTTTGGCATCTGCGCAATCCTCTTGCTGACTGCTGACGGCGCGATTCGAAGGAGCGCCGGTCTGTCGGGCATGCATCGGGCATGGCTGGCACGAATCCGTCATCAAACGGACACCTGGGCAGTTCACGATCGGAGGCGAAACCTTTGCCCACTCCCTCCCCCAGGAGCCCGCCTGCCATGCCAGAATTTTCCCTGTCACCGCAACCGGGCACCGCCCCCGCACGCGGGCGCAACGCCAGCCTGCTCGCCTTCCTCGTCGTCATCGCCGCAGGCGCCGTGTACGTGGGGATGCATCTCGCCGACGACCTCTCGCCGGTGCGCGAAAGCTCGGCGATGCCCTGGATCCTGCTCGGCATCGCGCTCCTGATCGCGCTCGGCTTCGAGTTCGTGAACGGCTTCCACGATACCGCGAATGCGGTCGCAACCGTCATCTATACGCACTCGCTTTCGCCCAATATCGCCGTGATGTGGTCGGGCGCGTGGAATTTCCTCGGCGTGCTCACCTCCACCGGCGCGGTGGCCTTCGGCATCCTGCAACTGCTGCCCGTAGAGCTGATCCTGCAGGTGGGCAGCAGCGCGGGCTTCGCCATGGTGTTCGCTCTGCTCATTGCCGCGATCATCTGGAACCTGGGCACGTGGTACTTCGGCCTGCCTTCGTCGAGCTCGCATACGCTGATCGGCTCGATCATCGGCGTGGGCCTCATGAACCAGCTCATGCACGGCGCGAATGGCACGAGCGGCGTGGACTGGAGCCAGGCGCTCGGCGTGGGCAAGTCGCTGCTGTTTTCGCCGATCGTCGGCTTTTTGCTGGCCGGCCTGCTGCTGCTCATCCTCAAGGCCGTCGTGCGCGTGCCCGAGCTCTACGCGGAGCCGAAGGGCAAGGAGCCGCCGCCGTTCTGGATCCGCGCGCTGCTGATCCTCACGTGCACGGGCGTGTCGTTCGCGCACGGCTCCAACGACGGCCAGAAGGGCATGGGCCTCATCATGCTGATCCTGATCGGCACGGTGCCCACGGCCTACGCGCTGAACCGCGCCGTCACGGCCGAACAGACGCAGACTTTCATCGCCGTCGCGCACGACGCCACGCGCGCGCTCGAGCGCTATACGAACGGCGTGGCCGCGCCCGCCGATCCGCGCGCCGAAGTGGAACGCTTCATCGGCCGCCGCGCCCTGTCGAGCACGACGGTGCCCGCGCTTGCCGCGCTGTCGAACCAGGTGACCGAACAGGTGCGCGGTTACGGCTCGCTCGCGGCAGTGCCGCAATCGGTCGTCGATAACGTGCGCAACAACATGTACGTGATTTCCGAGGCGATCCGCCTGCTCGACAAACAGAAGGCGGTGCCCTTCTCGGCCGACGACCTGAAGTCCATCAACAACTTCCGCAGCCAGATCGACCACGCGACGAAATTCATCCCGACATGGGTGAAGGTGGCCGTGGCGATCGCGCTGGGGCTCGGCACGATGGTGGGCTGGAAGCGCATCGTGGTGACGGTGGGCGAGCGCATCGGCAAACAGCACCTGACCTACGGCCAGGGCGGCTGCGCGGAGGTCGTGGCGATGGTCACGATCGGCGCGGCGGACGTGTACGGTCTGCCGGTCTCGACCACGCACGTGCTCTCCTCGGGCGTGGCGGGCACGATGGCCGCGAACGGCTCGGGCCTGCAATGGAATACGGTGCGCAGCCTCGTGATGGCATGGGTGCTCACGCTGCCCGCTTCGATCGTGCTGGCTGGCGCGCTCTATTGGGTGTTCAAGCACGTGTTCTGAGTACGAAAGGCCAGAGAAAAGCCGCGCTCCCTGCGAGGGGAGCGCGGCTTTTTGTTGCGTCGTGCGCCTTCGTTCAGACGATCGAGATTTTCAGCGTCTTGCCGCACGCTGTTACTGCGCCAGGGGCATCCCAAAATCGTCGCGCTTGCCCTCGATCAGATCGAAAGCGGCCAACCGCTCAATAAATTTCCGGAATGATCATGTCCTGCGGCACTGGCTGGCGAATGTAATCCGGATGATGCACGCGCGCCGGCAGCGTGACTTGCGGGTGCTCGATCTCGTGATACGGCACCTGGCTCAGCAAGTGGTGAATACAGTTCAGGCGCGCGCGCTTCTTGTCCACGCCCTGCACGACCCACCACGGCGCCTCGGGAATGTGCGAGCGCTGCAGCATCACTTCCTTCACGTGCGTGTAGGCCTCCCAGCGGCGGCGGCTTTCGAGGTCCATCGGCGAGAGCTTCCACTGCTTGAGCGGATCGTCGATGCGGCTCTGGAAGCGCACTTCCTGCTCGTCGTCGGTGATCGAGAACCAGTACTTGACGATCTGGATGCCACTCCTCACGAGCATCTTTTCGAACTCGGGCACGGAGCGAAAGAATTCTTCGTATTCGTCGTCGGTGCAGAAGTTCATCACGCGTTCCACGCCCGCGCGGTTGTACCAGCTGCGATCGAACAGCACCATCTCGCCGCCCGCGGGCAGATGCTGCGCGTAGCGCTGGAAATACCATTGCGTGCGCTCGCGGTTGTTCGGCGCAGGCAGCGCCGCCACGCGGCACATGCGCGGGTTCAGCCGCTGCGTGATGCGCTTGATGACACCGCCCTTGCCCGCCGCGTCGCGTCCCTCGAAGATCACGACGAGCCGGTGCCCCGTGCTCACGATCCAGTCCTGCATCTTCACGAGTTCGCCCTGCAGGCGGATCAGCTCGCGGAAATAGACGCGGCGCAGCGCACGCGCCTCGTCGCTGATCTGCAGACCGCTTTCCTGCAGCCGGTCGTCGACCTCCATCTCGAGCTCTTCGTCATAGGCGTCGATGAGCTCTTCATCCAGACGCCGACGACGATGCAGTTCGGCCTCCTGCTCTTGCGCATCCCGTTGTTCGGCATCCATCGTGCGGTCCAGTTCATTCATGGCGACTCTCTCCTTGGTCGATATGCTGTCAACTCGCGCCACTATCGGCGCAGCGAGTGTCACGAATATTTCAAATGCATTGCGGCGGCTCAGGTGAGCGGCCTGGCGAAGCTCAGCTCGTGGCCGTCCGGATCGACGAGATGGAAATAGCGCTCGCCCCATGGGGCGTCGCGCGGTGCGAATTCGGGCTTCGCGCCCGCGGCCAGTGCATGGGCATAGAACGCGTCCACGTCGGCGACGTGGAGGACCACGCGGCCCCAGCCGTTCACGGCGCCGTGCGGTCCCTCCAGCAGGTTCAGATAGCAAACGCCGGCCGCGCCGCCCAGTTCGAACGACGCGAAGCCCGGCACCGCCGGCCCGTCTCTCCGCTCGAAGCCGAGTGCCTCGTAAAAGGGCACCGACCGCGCGATGTCGCTGACGGTCAGCGTCACGGCGCTCAACGCTACGATTTGCGCGGCGCGTTCGTTCATCTGCTCCTCCTGCTCATGCGGCCAGGGACTGCCTGCGGCCCGGAATGAGGCCCGTCGGCCCGATCAGCCGACTTTAGCAGCGTTCGCGCGCCCGGCACGGCCCACTGGCGTTTTCTCCCTGCCGCCCGCCACCTTGCGCGCGGCTTTGCGCGCCGGCTTGGCCGCCTGCGCAGCCGCTGGCGCGGCGCGCGGCGCATCGTCACTGGTTGGACCAATTTCCTGCCAGCCGATCTCCTCTCCCACCCGCGTGCGCACGAAGTCGATGTGCGTCTGCATCGCCGTGCGCGCCTCCTCGGGACGCCGCGCAACGATCGCGTCGCACAGCGTGCGGTGCTGCAGCAGCAACTGGTCCGGCGCGTCTTCGTTCTGCACGCGCAGCCCCGTGCCGTTGATCGTGATGTGCTCGCGCAGCACGCCCAGCACGCTCGTGTGCAAGTGCAGAAACATCGCGTTGTGCGAGGCCTGCGCGATCACTTCGTGCAGCTTCGCATCGGTATCGGCTTCGGCGGCTTTGTCGTCCACTTCGCGCGTGCGCTCCAGTTCCTGCATGAGCGCGCGAATACGCTCGAGATCCTCGTCGCTCGCGCGCAGCGCCGCAAAATACGCCGTCGCGCCTTCCAGCACGCGGCGAAATTCGAGGATGTCTTCACGCAAGGCCGGATGATCGGCCACGAGCTGCCCCCACGGCGAAGCAAAGCCCGTGCGCAACTGGTCAGTGACGAATACGCCCGCGCCCGGCCGGCTCTGCACGAGGCCGCGCGCGGCCAGGCGCTGGATCGCCTCGCGCACGGTGTTGCGCGCCACGTCGTATTCCATCGCGAGCACGCGCTCGGAAGGCAGCTTCGCTCCCGCGCGCCAGGTGCCGTCGAGCAGCGACGTCTCCATCTGACGCATCACGGTCTCCACGCGCCCGCGCGCGACTGCCCTGTCCCTCATTGTCATACCCGAATCTCGTTTTATCTTGTGGCAAGTGGTCCAACCAGTTTGAACCGTTCGCCCGGAGCGGGAATTATGCGCCCAAACCAGCGCTCGTCCTCAACCCGCCCGGCCTCGGGTCCGCGGGGAAGGAGCACGAAAGCGCGCCAAGACACCGAGCGAGACATGAAGCCACGGCAATACCCCACCGAGCGCCCCACCGACGTCTATCTGTTCGCCACCTGCCTCGTCGACCTGTTCGTGCCGCAAGCCGGCCTCGACGCGGTGAAGCTGCTCGAACGCGAGGGCCTGACGGTCCATTTCCCGCGCAGCCAGAGCTGTTGCGGCCAGCCTGCATACAGCAGCGGCAACCCGCGCCAGGCGCGCGAGGTCGCGCTCGCGCAACTCGGACTCTTCGAAAAACCCTGGCCCGTGATCGTCCCTTCGGGTTCGTGCGCGGGCATGATGCGCCATCACTGGCCCGCGTTGTTCGAAGGCGACGCGGCCAACGGCGCGCGCGCCGAGGGACTCTCGGAGCGCGTGTACGAACTCACGGAATTCCTCGTGCGCGTGCTGAACGTCGACTTCGACGCGTATGGCGCACAGGGTGCCGTCCGCCAGCCCGACGAGCGCGTCGTACTGCACACCTCGTGCGGCGCGCGGCGCGAGATGGGCACGCGCGTGCACGGCGTCGAAGTCGTCGATGCGCTGCCGGGCGTCACACGCATCGAGCACGAACGCGAATCGGAATGCTGCGGCTTCGGCGGCACGTTCTCGCTCAAGCACCCGGACATTTCCGGCGCGATGGTCGCCGACAAGATCGCCTCCGCCTGCGCCACGGGCTGCGAGCGCCTGGTTTCCGCCGACTGCGGCTGCCTGCTCAACATCGGCCACGCGGCGGCGCACAAGGGCGCGCCGCTCGCCGTGGAGCACCTCGCCTCGTTCCTCTGGCGCCGCACGGGCGGGGAGGCCGCATGAACGTCGATACGATGAGCGCGCGTGCGCGCATGCTGCAACGCCTGCGTGGCCATGCCCCTGCAGCACCCTCCCCCACGCTCGAAGCGCTCGACGCGCGCATCGACGCGCATTTCACCGGGCGCCGGGCGCTCGCCCCGCTTGCCTTGAACGAACGCATCGCGCAGTTCCAGCGCATGCTCGAAGCCGCGCACGCAGAAGTGATCTGCGCGAGCGCCGCAACGTGGGCCGACGATCTCGCCGACCGCCTCGCGGCGGCGGGCGTGCGCAGCCTGCTGCTCGACACCGCCTGCGCCGAAGGCCAGGCGCTCGAGGCGGCACTCCCGTCCGCCGTGCAGGCGCGCAGTTACGCGCAGCCGATCGAGCAGTGGAAGGCCGAACTCTTCGACACCGTCGACGCGGGCTTCACTGTCGCGCGCTCGGGTCTCGCGGCGACGGGCACGCTCGTGGTCGTCCCCGACGCGAACGCGCCGCGCACGGTCTCGCTCGTACCGCCGCTGCACGTCGCGCTGATCCACGCGAACAGGCTGCACGCCGACCTGCACGCCGCCGTGGCCGCGGAGCGCTGGCGTGACGGCATGCCCACCAATCTCGTGATGATCTCGGGTCCTTCGAAGACCTCGGATATCCAGCAGACCACCGCCTATGGCGCGCATGGTCCCCGCGCTCTATGGGTCGTCCTCGTGACCGATGAGGATCGCGCAACGGGCACGCAGCACGGAGCCGCCGAATGAGCACGAGCACGCAGAACTCTCAGGAAAACACGCTCCATTTCGTCCCGACTGCGGAATTCCGCCAGCGCGCGCGCACGGCGCTCGACGACCCGCAACTGCGCAAGAGCTTTCGCGGCGCGATGGACTTCCTGCAAGGCAAGCGCGCCGCGCAGTTCCCCGAGGCGGACGAACTCGAAGCCCTGCGCGACCTCGGCGAAGCCGTGCGCCAGCATGCGCTCGCGCGCCTGCCCGAACTCCTCGAGCAACTGGAAACGAAGCTGCGCGCGAACGGCATTCAGGTGCATTGGGCCGAGACCGCCGACGAGGCGAACCGCATCGTCCACGCCATCGCGCAGCGTCACGCGGCCACACGCGTGATCAAGGGCAAGTCGATGGCGAGCGAGGAAATCGAGCTCAACCATTACCTCGCCGAGCGCGGCGTCGACTGCATCGAGTCGGACATGGGCGAGTACATCGTGCAGCTCGCGGGCGAAAAGCCCTCGCACATCGTGATGCCCGCCATCCACAAGACGAAGGGGGATATCGGGCACCTGTTCGAAACGCACATTCCCGATACGCCCTTTACGGAAGACGTGGACACGCTCATTCAAACGGGCCGCCGCGCGCTGCGCCGCGCCTTCGTGGATGCGCAGATCGGCCTCTCCGGCGTGAACTTCGCCGCCGCCGACACGGGCACGCTCTGGCTCGTGGAAAACGAAGGCAACGGCCGCCTTTCCACCACGGTGCCCGACGTGCATATCGCGATCATGGGCATGGAAAAGGTGGTGGCAAAGCTCGAGCACGTCGTGCCGCTTTCGAGCCTGCTCACGCGCTCGGCCACGGGCCAGCCCATCACGACGTATTTCAACCTGATCAGCAGCCCGCGCCGCAAAGGCGAGAAAGACGGCCCGCGCGAGGTGCATCTCGTCCTGCTCGACAACGGCCGCAGCCAGGCCTACGCCGACGAGCAATTGCGCGCCACGCTGCAATGCATCCGCTGCGGCGCGTGCATGAACCACTGCCCGGTGTACACGCGCATCGGCGGGCATGCGTACGGCACGACGTATCCGGGGCCGATCGGCAAGATCATTTCGCCGCATCTGCTCGGGCTCGACGCGACAGCGGAGCTGCCCACCGCGTCGAGCCTGTGCGGCGCATGCGGCGAAGTCTGCCCGGTGCGCATTCCGATTCCGCAGCTGCTCGTGCGCCTTCGCACCGAGGCGAACCGCGACCCCGAGGAGAGCGTTGCGCATCCGTTGCGCGGCCAGGGCGCGAATCACAGCAGGAGCGAGCAGTTCATCTGGCGCTTCTGGAGCGGCGCGTTCGCGCATCCGCGCGCCTACCGTGCGCTACGCTGGGCCGTGACGCGTCTACGCGGCCTCGCGCCCTCGCAGCAAATGGGCTGGACGCAGCATCGCACACCGCTCAAGCCCGCGCCGCGCAGCCTGCACGACCTGCTGCGCGAACGCGATCAGCCGCAATAGCGCTCATGTCGTCAGGCCTGCGAAATAACGCTCATAGCAAGCCTGACGAGATCACATAAATTTTCTACCCGCATCATCGGAGGAGACCGTAGTGCAACCCTGGTACCAGATCTACACACCGCTCGGCAGTCTGTGGCTGTCCGCCCTCGTGGCCGCCATTCCCATTCTGTTCTTCTTCGTCGCGCTCGCCGGCCTGCGCATGAAGGGCCATGTCGCCGCGGCGATCACCCTGCTGCTCGCGCTCGCCGTGGCGATCTTCGAATACGGCATGCCCGTGCGCCAGGCGCTCATTTCCGCGGGCTTCGGCTTTGCCTACGGCATCTGGCCGATCGCGTGGATCATCGTCACGGCGGTGTTCCTCTACAAGATTGTCGTGAAGACGGGACAGTTCGAGATCATCCGCGCCTCGGTGCTCTCGATCACCGACGACCAGCGACTGCAGCTGCTGCTGATCGGCTTCTCGTTCGGCGCGTTCCTCGAAGGTGCGGCAGGCTTCGGCGCGCCGGTGGCGATCACCTCGGCGCTGCTCGTCGGCCTCGGCTTCGAGCCGCTCTACGCCGCGGGCCTGTGCCTCATCGCCAATACCGCTCCGGTCGCGTTCGGCGCGATGGGGATTCCCATCATCGTCGCAGGCCAGGTGACGGGCATCGATCCGTTCCTGATCGGCGCAATGGCGGGCCGCCAGTTGCCGCTGCTCTCGCTCTTCGTGCCGTTCTGGCTCGTCTTCATCATGGACGGCAAGCGCGGCGTGAAGGAAACGTGGCCCGCCGCGCTCGTGGCCGGCGGCAGCTTCGCTGTTACGCAGTACTTCACGTCGAACCACATCGGGCCCGAGTTGCCGGACATCACTTCGGCGCTCGTGAGCCTCGTCGCGCTCGCCGCGTTCCTCAACGTGTGGCAACCGCGCCGGGCAACGCAAGGCACGAGCGTGAAGGTGAGCGGCGGCGCCGCTGCGCTGGGCGGTTTCGGCGGCGGCGGTTCGCGTGCGGCGGCTTCGAGCCGCAAGGCGTCGCCGTACAGCATCGCGCAGACCGTGCGCGCGTGGTCGCCGTTCATTCTGCTCACGGTCATCGTGACCGTGTGGAGCGTCAAGCCGTTCAAGGCGCTCTTCGCAGCGAAAGGCCCGCTCGCGGGCACGATTCTGAGCCTGCACGTACCGGGCCTCGATCAGCTCGTGGTGCGCACGGCGCCGATCGTCGCGTCGCCCAAGCCGTACGAAGCCGTGTTCAAGCTCGACTGGCTCTCGGCCGTAGGCACCGCGATCATGATCACCGCGATCCTCTCCGCGATCCTGCTGCGCATGAAGCCGCGCACCGCCGTGGCCGCGTTCTTCGAGACCCTCGGTGAACTGCGCCGCCCCGTGCTGTCCATCGGTCTCGTGCTCGCCTTCGCATTCGTCGCGAACTACTCGGGCATGTCGTCCACGCTGGCGCTCGCGCTTGCGGGCACGGGCGCCGCCTTCCCGTTCTTCTCGCCGTTCCTTGGCTGGCTCGGCGTGTTCCTCACGGGCTCCGATACGTCGTCGAACGCGCTGTTCTGCTCGCTGCAGCACACCACGGCGCACCAGATCAACGTTTCGGACACGCTGCTCGTCGCGGCCAACACCTCGGGCGGCGTGAGCGGCAAGATGATTTCGCCGCAGTCGATCGCGGTGGCCTGCGCGGCAACCGGCCTCGTCGGCAAGGAATCGTCGCTGTTCCGCTTCACCGTGCGTCATAGCCTGTTCTTCGCGGCTGTCGTGGGCGTGGTGACGCTGATTCAGGCGTATGTGCTGACCGGCATGATTCCGCAGTGATGGCGGAGTTGGCGGTGCAACGCGCCGTAACAAAGTGATGAGGGCCGTCGCCCGCGCGCGCGGGCGACGAACGTGCCCGTGAAGATCGTCGACGAGCCCCGAGGCCGGAGGACCTGACGCACGGTCATTTCCTGTGGCACCCCGTGGCCGCCTCGATGCCACATGAATGAACTCCGTCCCCGTTTGCGGCTATGATCGTGAACTGCGGCGCGGCGACTCGGCGCCCTGTCGGACCCACGGGGAGTGTCGAATGGCAATGGGGTGGCTCGTCGTATTACCGTTCGTCGCCGCAGCGCTCGTCGCGTTCGCGGGGCCGCTCGCCGGACGCTGGGCGTCCCCCTGCGGCACGTGGATCGCATTCGCGGCCGCGCTCTTCGGCCTGGGACTGCTGGGCAGCGAACGTGTAGGCATGGCCACCCATGGCGTACTGCACTGGCAGGCCGACTGGATCCCGCAGCTCGGCCTCTCGTTCGCGCTGCGCCTGGACGGTCTTTCGTTCATGTTTGCGCTGCTCGTGCTCGCAATCGGCCTGCTCGTTTTTATCTACGCACGCTACTACCTCGCGGGCAGCGAATCGCTGCCGCGCCTTTACGCGCTGCTGCTGCTCTTCATGGGCGCGATGCTCGGCGTGGTGCTGTCGGACAACCTGCTGCTGCTCGTGATCTTCTGGGAACTCACGAGCATCGTGTCGTTCCTGCTGATCGGCTTCTGGCCTTCGCGCCCCGAAGCACGGCGCGGCGCGCGCATGGCGCTCACCATCACGGGCGCGGGCGGTCTCGCGCTGCTGGCCGCCGTGCTGCTGCTTGGCCATGTCTGCGGCAGCTACGACCTCGATGTCGTGCTCGCGCATGCGGGTCTCGTACAGCGCAATCCGCTGTATCCCGCAATTCTCCTGCTCGTGCTTTTCGCGGCCTGCACGAAGTCGGCGCAGTTCCCGTTCCACTTCTGGCTGCCGCATGCGATGTCGGCACCCACGCCCGTTTCCGCATACCTGCATTCGGCGACCATGGTGAAGGCGGGCATCTTCCTCATCGCGCGCTTTTACCCCGTGCTCGAAGGCACCGACTGGTTCTTCTACGTGACGAGCCTGATCGGCCTCGTCACGCTCACGGGCGGTGCGGCCATGGCGCTCGTGCAGCGCGATCTCAAGGGACTGCTCGCGTATTCCACCATCAGCCATCTCGGGCTCATCGTGCTGCTGTTCGGCCTCGACACGCAGCTCTCCACCGTCGCCGCGCTCTTTCACACCTTCAATCACGCGGTGTTCAAGGCTTCGCTCTTCATGGCGGCGGGCATCATCGACCATGAGACGGGCACGCGCGACCTGGGCCGCCTGCGTGGCTTGCGCCGCTTCATGCCGCATACCGCCGCGCTAGCCGCCGTGGCATCGCTCGCCATGGCGGGCGTTCCGCTGCTCAACGGCTTCCTCTCGAAGGAGATGTTCTTCGGCGAAACGCTCGCACAAGGACTCCTCGGCGACTTCAACTGGATCATCCCCGCGCTCGCCGTCATCGCGGCGGGGCTCTCGGTCGCGTATTCGCTGCGCTTCGTGTGGGGCGTGTTCTTCGACGGAGAAACCCCGCACGACCTTCCACACTACCCGCCGCACGAACCGCCGCGTTTCATGAAGCTGCCCGTCGAGATTCTCGTCGTCATCTGTCTGCTCGTGGGCCTCGTGCCGGAGCAGACCATCGGCAGGATGCTCGAGTCCGCGGCATGGTTCGCGCTGGGCGGCAGCGTGCCCACGTACAGCCTGAGCTTGTGGCACGGCATCAATCTGCCGCTCCTGATGAGCTGCGTGTCGTTCGTGGGCGGCGCGCTGCTGTTCTTCTATCGCCGCGACGCGTTCCGCCATCATCGTTCGGTGCTCTCCGAAATGAACGCGAGCGAAGGCTTCGACCGCTTCGTGCAGCAGCTCGAAAAAGCCGCGGGCATCGTGGTCGATCTCTTCGAAACGCGCTCGCTGCCGGCGTATCTCGCGTGGATGATCGCGGCGATGCTGATCGTGCCGGGCTCGGCGCTCCTCGCGCTTACCTCGCTGGACGGCGCATACCGCTCGGCGCCGCTCGATGCGATGACGCTCGTCGGCCTCGTGCTGATGGCGTTGATGGCGGCAGGCGTCGTGCTCGTGCGCGCCAATACGCTCTATGCGCTCGTGATGCTGAGCACCTGCGGGTTGCTCGTCACGCTCGCGTTCGTGCGTTTTTCCGCGCCAGACCTCGCGCTCACGCAAATTTCAGTGGAAGTGGTCACGGTGCTGCTTCTCGTGCTCGCCATCTACTTTTTGCCTGTCGTGCAGCGCGCGCAGGAGCCTCCAGCCGCACGTACCCGCAACGCGGTGCTCGCACTCGCGGGCGGCGCGCTGATCGGCGCCGTGGCGTATGCCGTGATGACGCGCGCCCCCATCGGTGGCGTCGGCCAGTTCTTTCTCGCGAACGCGCTGCCGGGCAGCGGCGGCCACAACGTCGTGAACGTGATCCTCGTGGATTTCCGCGGCTTCGACACGATGGTCGAGATCAGCGTGCTGGTGGTGGCAGGGCTCGCCGTCAAGGCGCTGCTGCGCGGCCTGCGCCTGAAATCGCCCGATACGGGCCCGGGCGGCCTGCCGTGGTCTTCGCAGTCGCATCCGCTGCTGCTCGCCATTCTCGCGCGCCTCATGCTGCCGCTCACCCTGCTCGTTGCCGTGTTCATCTTTCTGCGTGGCCACAATCTGCCAGGCGGCGGCTTCATCGCCTCGCTCGTGATCTCCATTGCGCTGCTGCTGCAATACGTGGCGAGCGGCGTGCTGTGGACCGAGTCGCGCATCCGCATCAACTACCGCGGGCTCGCGGGCCTCGGCATTCTCGTCGCGGCCGCGACGGGCGTAGGCGCGATCGTGCTCGGCCACCCGTTCCTCACCAGCGCGTTCGGCCATCTGCACGTGCCGCTGATCGGCGAAATCGAACTAAGTACGGCCATGCTGTTCGACCTCGGCGTGCTCGGCGCCGTGGTCGGCACGACGCTCACGATCGTCTCGCACCTCGGCGTGCGCGACAAGGACATGCAATCCGTGGAGAAAAGCTGATGGAAGCCGCCTTCGCCATTACGCTCGGCGTGCTCTGCGCGAGCGGCCTCTACCTGCTGCTGTGCGCGCGCGTGCTGCCGGTGATCCTCGGCATCACGCTGTTCTCGTATGCGATCAACCTGTTCCTGCTCGCGATGGGCCGGCTCTCCACCGGCAAGCCGCCCGTGATCACGCCGGGGGCACAGTACGCGGACCCGGTGCCGCAGGCACTCGTGCTCACTGCGATCGTGATCGGCTTCGCCATGACGGCCTTCACGGTCGTGCTCGCGCTGCGCGCGCTCGCGATCGACGGCACCGACCACGTGGACGGCGACAACCCGCAGCGCAGCCGCCTGGAGATGCGCAGCGAATGAATCACGCTCTCATCCTTCCCATCCTGATTCCGCTGTTCGCGGCCGGCGCGATCGTCGCGCTGCCGCTGCGCGCGAAGCGCCTGCAGCGTGCGATCAACGTGTTTGCCACGCTCGCGCTGCTGCCCATCGCGGCGGCGCTCGCCGAATTCGCGGCGCAAGGACAGATTGCCGGCTATGCACTCGGCGCGTGGCCCGCGCCGTTCGGCATCGTGTTGCAGATCGACCGGCTCGGCGCACTCATGCTCGTGCTGACCGCGCTGCTCGCGTGTTGCTGCCTGCTCGGCACCACGAGCGCCGATGTCCGGCGCGGGCGCTACTATCGCGCGCTCGTGCAGTTCGAGCTGATGGGCCTGAACGGCGCGTTTCTCGCCGGCGATCTCTTCAACCTGTTCGTCTTCTTCGAGCTGCTGCTGATCGCCTCCTACGCGCTGCTGCTGCATGGCGGCGGCCGCCGCCGCGTGCGCAATGGCCTGCACTACATGCTGTTGAACCTCGTGGGCTCGTCGTTCTTCCTGATCGCACTGGGCGTGCTGTACGGCCTCACGGGCACGCTCAACATGGCCGATGCGGGCGAGCGGCTTGCGCATCTGGACCCCGCGTCGCTGCCCCTCGCGCAGTTCGCGGGCGCGACGCTCATGCTCGTATTCGGCCTGAAGGCCGCCGTCTTCCCCATGTCGTTCTGGTTGCCACAGGCGTATCGAAGCGCAATCGGGCCCGTGGCCGCGCTGTTCGCGATCATGACCAAGGTGGGCATCTACGCGATGCTTCGCTGCGACGCGCTCGTGTTCGGCGCGGCGGGCGGCGTACTCGACGCGTTCCTGCATCAATGGGCGTGGTGGCTCGCCATTGCGACGATCGTCTATGGCGCGCTCGGCGCGCTCGCGGTATCGAGCCTCAAGACCACGACCGGTTTTCTCGTGCTGGTCTCGGTCGGCCTGCTGATTGCGGCTGTCACGCTGCAGACCGTGCTCGCCTGGAGCGCGCTGCTGTACTACCTCATCAGCACGACGCTATGCACGGGTGCGCTGTTCATGCTCGCCGATACCCTGGAGTCCGAGCCAGGCGATCCGGCGGCCGTGCCCGCTGCAACCGAAACACGCGAGCCCGCCTCGCTGGAATCGCTCGACGACGCCACCGCGCCCGCCATCCCACCCGAAGCAGACAGCGAGCCGATCGCAACGGCTCCCAAGGCAACGGCCCCTGAAAAAGCCCCGAAGCCCTGGCCTTCGAACCTCGCCGGTGTGCTCTATCTCGCGGCAGCCGTTGGCGCCGTCGGCCTGCCGCCGCTCTCGGGTTTTCTCGGCAAGGCCATGGTGCTCGCCGCCACGCCGCTTGCGCAGGCCGTCGTGCTCTGGCCCGCCGTGCTGGTCGCGGGGCTGCTGTCGATCGTCGCGCTCAGCCGTACAGGCACACGCCTGTTGTGGGCGATACCCGCTGCACGCGCCTACGACGGCGCACCCGCCACCGCGCCGCGCGGCAGCCGCGCAAAGCTCGCCGCGTGTGCGCTGCTGCTCGCGGGCGTGGTGGCGGCAACGGTGTTTGCCGGCCCCCTCAAGCAGTATCTCGACGCCGCCGCCGCGCAGTTGCTCGACCGCACAGCCTACGTTCACGCGATCCTGCCCGCACAGGCCGCGCAAACGTCACAGGGCGCAGGAAGCTGACATGCTCAAGAGGCTCTTTCCACACCCCTGGCTCACCGTCGTGCTGCTCGTATGCTGGGTCTTGCTGATGAACGACGTGTCGCCGGGCAACCTGCTCCTTGGCTTCGTGCTCGGGACCGCCATCGCCTACCGCGTGGGCGAAGGGCTGTGGCTCGCGCCCGTGCGCTTCGGCAGACCGTGGCTGCTCGTACGGCTCTTCGGGCATGTGCTCTACGACATCCTCGTGGCGAATCTCGAAGTCGCATTGCTCGTGCTTGGCCCCACGAAGCGCCTGCGCCCCGCCTTCATCGACGTGCCGCTCGACAGCACCCACGAAATCGCGCTCTCGGCGCTCATCAGCATCGTCTCGCTGAGCCCCGGCACGCTGTGCGCCGAGCTTTCCGACGACCGCAGGCGCCTCGTCGTGCACGTGCTCGATCTCGAAGACGAAGCCGCGCTCGTCGCCTTGATCAAGTCCCGTTACGAAGCGCCCCTCATGGAGATCTTCGCATGCTAGCCATCGTCATTCCGGTTTCGTTCGCGATCCTCGGGCTCGCGTTCCTGCTCACGCTCGTGCGCCTCGTGCGCGGGCCTTCGCTGCCCGACCGGCTCGTTGCGCTCGACACGCTCAATATCAACGCGATCGCGCTCATCGTCGTCTACGGCATCATGCTGCGTTCGACGGTCTTCTTCGAAATCGCGCTGCTCATCGCGGTCATGGGGTTCGTGGCAACCGTCGCGTTCACGAAGTACCTGCAGCGCGGCGACATCATCGAACTGAACTAGGGCTTCGCCATGCAAACCGTCATCGAAGCGATTGTCTGCTTGCTGCTCCTGCTCGGCAGCGCATTCACGTTGATCGGCGCGATCGGCCTCGCACGCCTGCCCGACTTCTACATGCGCCTGCACGGGCCGACCAAATCGACCACGCTCGGCGTAGGCGGCGTCGTGCTCGCTTCCGTTGTGTACTTCAGTACGCACAACAATTTCGCGAGCCTGCACGAAGTGCTGATTCCGGCGTTCCTGTTTCTCACCGCGCCCATCAGCGCACATATGCTCTCCAAGGCCGGGATTCAGCAACGCGTCGCCGTTTCGTCCGTCACACGCGGACGGCCGGATGCCGCCGGCGCAAGTGCAGTCGGCAAGCAAGACGCGAACCCGGACAACAATTCTGCGCAGGACGCTTGAATATCGGCGCGGATCTTCGCGCCGCCGGTAAAAGCTGCCATCGAACGTCGCAAAAGTCGGGCGCGCCACGCTTCATCCGCGCGCCGCCCCCATCGCTCTCCTCTCCTCATCCCGTTGCGCGCGCATGCATCGCGTCGAATCCCCACGCACGGCACACCAATTGCTGATCGTGATCGCCCCTATGCAGCATCGCGCCGGCGTCCCGGCTCGCGCAGGGGCGCGATAACAACGCGCGGCCGCAATCGAGGCCGTACACCGTGCAGCTCGAACGAAACGAATGAGGTCAACAATGAAGACGATACGCACCCTGCTCGCGTTTGCGAGCGCGGCAGCCCTGCTCACGGCATGCGGCGGCGGCAGCAGCAGCAACGACGTCGGCAAGGAAATCGGCGTGCAGAACCCCGAGATACATTTCGTGCATGCGCTCCCCGGCGGCCCGAATGTCGATTTTCTGGTGAATGGCAGCGCCCTGCAGACGAACATCGCGTACAAGCAGGTCACGAACTTCGCCAACATCAACACCGGCAACACCAACGTCTCGTATGCAAGCACGGGCACGACCACGCCGATTGCAAGCGGCGCCTTCGCCGACGTGGCGAAGGGTCACGAGTACACCGTGCTCGCGTTGCCCGCGCTCACGGGCGGCGACATCGGCCTGATCGACGATCCGTTCGACAAGGGCCTGCTTTCCAGCAGCGCACGCCTGCGCGCGTTCAACGCCACCGTCAATGCGCAGAATCTCGACATCTACATCGTTGCGCCCGGCACGGATATCAACGCCGTGCAGCCGACCTTGCCGGCCGTGGGCTACAAGAACGCCGTGCCCGCAAGCGGACAGGACTCGATCTATATGAACGGCGGCAACTACGTGGCGATCGTCACGGCAGCGGGCAGCAAGACGGCGATCTACGAGTCGTCCTCTTTCAACCTCGCGAACAATGCGGACTGGCTCATTACGACCGTGCCGATCTCGGGTACGCTCTCGCAGCTCCTGCCGGGCCAGATTCATCTGCTCGTCGCGCAAGGCGGCAACACCTCGCAGCCCGCCGTGGAGTACAGCAACACGCTCACGGGCCAGTAGTCGGTTGCGCATGCACCCGGCGCGGCGAGTGGCGGCGTGCTGCCTGCGCCGCTCACGCGGCCGCGCCGCGCCCGGTTTTGCGGGCCTCGCCCAGCACGTAATCGATGAAGGTGGCCGCCGCCCGCGTGTGGTGGCGGTTCGGCATATAGAGCATGTACATATGCGTGCCGAATATGCTCAAACGCCACGCGTCGAGCGACGTGACGGCAGCGCCCTGGCGAATGTCGTCGTGCATCACGTAGTCGGGCACGATGCCCACGCCGAGTCCCGCGAGAATCGACTGGCGCAGAAATAGAAAGTTTTCCGAAATGATCGAGGGTTCGAGCAGCACTTCGTGCCGGTCCTCGTTTAGATAACCCGCAAGGCGCAATTGCCGCCCCACCACCGTTGCCGTGATGACGGGCGCACGCGCCAGATCCTCGAGCGTTTGCGGCATGCCGTGCTGTTCGGCCCACGCCGTACAGGCACATGCGATGTACTTCACCGGCCCCATGTCGCGCGCCACGAGATTCTGCGGCGGCTCGTGCATCACGCGCACGGCAATATCGACTTCGTCGCGCAGCAGGTCTTCCACGCGGTTTTCGAACATCACGTCGAGCACGATGCCGGGGTACATCCGCTTGAACTGGATGAGCCAGTCCGACATCACGAGCTGCCCGTAGCCGCTCGGCACCGAAAGCCGCACGCGCCCCTGCAGGCTCTGGCCGAGGGTGGAAACCGATTCGCGCGCGGCGAGCAGCGCGTTCTGGATCGCGCGGCCGTGCTCGTAGAGCTTCAAGCCGATTTCGGTCGGCTCGACACGGCGCGTGGTGCGACGCACGAGCTGCAGGCCGATCGACTTCTCCAGATGGTTGAGGTGGTAGCTGACGTTCGCGCGGCTCATCTTGAGCCGGCGCGCCGCCTCGCTGAGGTTGCCCGCGTCGAGAATTTCGACGAGCAGGGTTAGCGCATTGACGTCCATGGCACATCCACTGTCAAAAATACCTTGACAGTCTGTCAACGAGCGATGGGATTGTCAATTGCCCCTGTCACGCCGAGAATCGACGCGAACATGAAACATTGCCGTCTGGCCCGCCAGTCCGGCCCTCATTATGGAGACAGCATCGCCATGGCATCCGATCCCGTGAACGCCTCCCCCGTCACTCATGAACTGCGCGGCAAGGTGCTGCTCGTCACCGTGGACAATCCGCCCGTCAACGCGCTGGGCGTGGACGTGCGCCGCGGCCTCGCCGCCGCCATCGAGCATGCCGAGGCAAACGACGCCGTGCAGGCCGTGCTGATCGTCGGCGCGGGGCGCAATTTCATTGCCGGCGCGGACATCCGCGAGTTCGGCAAGCCGCCGCAGCCGCCCGCGCTGCCCGACGTGTGCAACCGCATCGAGGCCTGCCACAAGCCGGTGATCGCCGCCATTCACGGCGCGGCGCTCGGCGGCGGCCTCGAAGTGGCGCTCGCGGCGCACTACCGGCTCGCCGTGGCGGGCGCGAAGCTCGGCCTGCCCGAGGTGCAGCTGGGCCTGCTGCCTGGTGCCGGCGGCACGCAACGCACGCCGCGCCTGATCGGCGCCGAAGCGGCGCTCTCGCTGATGCTGAGCGGCCGTCACGCGAGCGCGCAGGAAGCGCACAAGCTGGGCCTCGTCGACCGCGTGGGCGCGAGCGACGACATACTCGCCGAAGGCCTCGCCTACGCGCAGGAACTGCTCGCGGGTCACGCGCCGGTGCGACGCACGCGCGACGCCCAGGCGCTCGCCGATCGCGCCCAGGCGCAAGCCGCAATCGACGCCGCCCGCGCCGAAACCGCGAAGAAGTCGCGTGGCCTGTTCTCGCCGCTGAAGATCGTCGATTGCGTGCAGGCCGCGCTCGATCTGTCGTTCGACGAAGGGCTGCGCTTCGAGCGCAAGCAGTTCCTCGAATGCCTCGAAAGCCCCCAGCGCGCGGGTCTCGTGCACGCATTCTTCGCGGAGCGCGAAGTGCAGAAGGCCCCAGAAACGAAGAGCGCGAAGCCGCGCGCGATCGACACCGTCGGCGTGATCGGCGGCGGCACGATGGGCGCGGGCATTGCCGTGGCCGTGCTCGACGCGGGCCTGCCCGTGACGATGATCGAGCGCGACGACGCCTCGCTCGCGCGCGGCCGCGCCCATGTGGAAAAGGTCTACGACGGCCTCATCGCCAAGGGCCGCATGAAGCGCGAAGCGAAAGCGCAGATCCTCGCGCGCCTTAGCGGCAGCACCTCGTACGACGCGCTCGGGAACACCGATCTCGTCATCGAAGCCGTGTTCGAGGACATGGCCGTCAAGCAGGCCGTGTTCGCCGAACTCGACCGCGTGTGCAAGTCCGGCGCCGTGCTCGCGACCAACACCTCGTATCTCGACATCGACGCCATTGCGGCCAGCATCGAACGCCCGCAGGACGTGGTGGGCCTGCACTTCTTCTCGCCCGCCAACATCATGAAGCTGCTGGAAATCGTGGTGCCGAAGCAGGTGAGCGCCGATGTCGTGGCCACCGCGTTCGAGCTGGCGAAGAAGCTGCGCAAGGTGCCGGTGCGCGCCGGCGTGTGCGACGGCTTCATCGGCAACCGCATTCTCGCGGTGTTCCGCACGGCTGCGGATCATCTGATGGAAGACGGCGCTTCGCCCTATCAGATCGACAAGGCAGTGCGCGACTTCGGTTTTCCGATGGGCCCGTACCAGGTGGTCGATCTCGCGGGCGGCGACATCGGCTGGGCCACGCGCAAGCGCCGCGCCGCCACGCGCGACCCGAAGGCGCGCTACGTGCAGATCGCCGACCGCATCTGCGAGCGCGGCTGGTTCGGTCAGAAGACGGGCCGCGGCTTCTATCTCTACCCCGAAGGCGCACGCACGGGCACGCCCGATCCCGAAGTCGAGTCCATCATCCGCGCCGAGCGCGAGCGCGCCGGCATCGAACCGCGCAGCTTCAGCGACGAAGCCATCATGCGCCGCTACATGGCGGCGATGATCAACGAAGGCGCGAACGTCGTGCATGAAAAGATCGCCCTGCGCCCGCTCGATGTCGATGTCACGCTGCTTTACGGCTACGGCTTCCCGCGCTATCGCGGCGGCCCGATGAAGTACGCCGATACCGTGGGCCTCGCCAACGTGCTCGCCGATATCCGCGAGTATGCGAAGGCAGATCCGCTGTTCTGGCGTCCTTCGCCGCTGCTCGTCGAACTGGTCGAGCGCGGCGAGAATTTCGCGAGCCTCAATCAATCGGCCTGAATGTGCCCTGAAGGAGCTTTTCACACATGGACCTGAAATTCACCGCCGAAGAAGAGGCGTTTCGCAGCGAAGTGCTCGCATTCCTGAGCGAGCGCCTGCCACAGCGCCTCGCCAGCAAGGTGAGCAATGGGCGGCACCTCACGCGCGACGACATGGCGCAATGGCACGCCATCCTAAACGAAAAAGGCTGGCTCGCGAATCACTGGCCGCGGGAATACGGCGGCCCCGGCTGGAGCGCCGTGCAGAAGTTCATCTTCGAGAACGAATGCGCGATTGCGGGCGCGCCGCGCATCGTGCCGTTCGGCGTGAATATGCTCGGGCCCGTGCTCATCAAGTACGGCAGCGAAGCGCAACAACGCTACTGGCTGCCGCGCATTCTCGACGGGTCGGACTGGTGGTGCCAGGGCTATTCCGAACCGGGCGCGGGCTCGGACCTCGCCTCGCTGCGCACGACCGCCGTTCGCGACGGCGACCATTACGTGGTGAACGGCCAGAAGACGTGGACCACGCTCGGCCACTACGCGAACATGATTTTCTGCCTCGTGCGCACCGCCGCCGACGTGCGCAAGCAGGAAGGCATCAGCTTCGTGCTGATCGACATGAACACGCCGGGCATCGAGGTTCGCCCCATCGTCACGCTCGACGGCGAACATGAGGTTAACGAAGTGTTCTTCACCGACGTGCGCGTGCCGGTGGCGAACCTCGTTGGAGAAGAAAACCGCGGCTGGACCTACGCGAAATATCTGCTCACTTACGAGCGCACGAATATCGCCGGCGTGGGCTTTTCGGTGGCGGCGCTCGCTCGCCTGAAGCGCGCCGCGCAGAAGATCACGCGCAACGGCAAGCCGCTTGCAGAAGATCCGCAGTTTGCGGCGCGCATCGCAAAGGTCGAGATCGATCTGGAGAACATGAAGACGACCAACCTGCGCGTGATCGCTGCCGTGGCGGGCGGCGGCGTGCCCGGTGCGGAAAGCTCGATGCTCAAGATTCGCGGCACCGAGATCCGCCAGGAGATTTCCTCGCTGCTGCGCCGCGCGATGGGGCCGTATGCGGCGCCGTTCGTCGAAGAAGCGCTCGAAGAAGGGTATGCGGGCGAGGCAATCGGGCCCATTGAGGCCGCCAGCGCCGCCGCGCAGTACTTCAACAACCGCAAGCTGTCGATCTTTGGCGGCTCCAACGAAATTCAGAAGAACATCATCTCCAAGATGATTCTCGGTCTTTGAGATCTTTGAGAGGCACGCCATGGACTTCCAGCACACAGAAGACCGCCGCATGCTCGCGGATACGCTCAATCGTTTCATCACGGAGCAATACGATTTCAATACCCGCGATACAATCGCGCGCTCCGAAGAAGGCTTTAGCGCAGACATGTGGCAGCGCTTCGCCGAACTCGGCGTGATCGGCGCGCTGTTCGACGAGGCCGATGGCGGCTTTGGCGGCGCGGGCTTCGATGTCGCGGTGGTGTTCGAAGCGCTCGGGCGCGGACTCGTGGTCGAGCCGTTCCTCGACACGCTGATCGTCGGCCGCGCGCTCGCCCACGCGGGCAGCGAGGCGCAGCGCGCGCGCATCGCATCGTTCATCGATGGCTCGCAAATCGCCGCGCTCGCGCACGACGAGCCGGGTTCGCATTACGAGGACGCACGCGTGGCGACGCGCGCGGAGAAAAACGGCGATGGCTGGGTGCTGCAGGGCGCGAAGGGCGTCGTGCAGGTCGCCGAACATGCCGACGTGCTGCTCGTTTCGGCGCGTACTTCCGGCGATGCATTCGCCGAAGCAGGCATCTCCCTCTTCCTCGTGCCGCGCGACGCAGCGGGTGTGAGCCTGCGTGGCTACCGCAAGATCGACGGCGGCCGCGCAGCGGAAGTGGCGCTCGACAACGTGAAGGTGCATGCCGATGCGCTCGTCGGCGCGCAAGACAGCGGCTTCGCGACGCTCGAGCATGCGCGCGGTTACGGCATCGTCGCGCTCGCATCGGAAGCCGTGGGCGCAATGGAGATCGCGCGTGACTTCACGCTCGACTACCTGCGCACGCGCAAGCAGTTCGGTTTGCCCATCGGCAGCTTCCAGGCGCTGCAGCATCGCATGGCGGACGTGCTGCTCGAAATCGAGCAGGCGCGTTCGGCGGTCATCAACGCGGCAGCGGCGATCGACGCGCCGCGCGCGCAGCGCGAACGTGCGCTTTCGGCCGCCAAGTACACGATCGGGCGTATTGGCGCGCGCGTGGCCGAAGAAGCGATCCAGCTGCACGGCGGCATCGGCATGACGTGGGAATTGCCGCTCGCGCACTATGCAAAGCGGCTCGTGATGATCGATCATCAGCTTGGCGACGAGGATCATCATCTCGCGCGCTACATCGCATTGGGGCGTGAGGCGGCGTGAGCCATGAGGGGGCGACTGCATACAGTCGCCCCGACAACGAACCAGGAGTACCTGTTGATGCAGACGGACAAAAGCAGCTTGCCCCTGGCGGGCGTGCGCGTGCTCGATCTTTCGCGCGTGCTGGCCGGGCCGTGGAGCGCAATGGTGCTCGGCGATCTCGGCGCGGAAGTCGTCAAGATCGAGCATCCCGACCGCGGCGACGACACGCGCGACTGGGGCGTGCGCGTCGGCAAGACGGAGACTGCGTACTTCAACAGCGTGAATCGCAACAAGCGTTCGATCACGCTCGATCTGCAAACGCCCGAAGGCCAGCAGATCGTGCGCGAGCTGGCGAAAACCAGCGACATCGTCGTGCAGAACTTCAAGTTCGGCGGCGCGGAAAAGCTCGGGCTCGGCTATGAGCAGTTGAGCGCCGAGAATCCGCGTCTCATCTATTGCTCGATTTCGGGTTACGACCGCACGGGACCCGAAGCGACACGCCCCGGCTACGACCTCGTCGTGCAGGGCGAAACGGGCCTCATGGCGATGAACGGCGAAGCCCACCAGCCGCCGCTCAAATTCGGTGTAGCGGCCGTGGATCTTTTCACGGGCATGTATTCCGCACAGGCGATGCTCGCCGCGCTCTACGAGCGCGAGCGCACGGGTCGCGGGCGCCACATCGAGATGGCGCTGTTCGACTGCGGCCTCATGATTACCGCTTACTACGGCCTCGAAGCGCTGCTGATCGGCGAGGACCCGCCGCGTTACGGCAATGCGCACCCATCGATCGTGCCGTATGGCGTGTTCGATGCAGCCGATGGTCCGCTCGTCATCACCGTGGGCAATAACGCGCAGTTCGAGCGCTTTTGCCGCGAGGTGATCGAGCGCGCAGACCTCGCCGACGACGCGCGCTACAAGACCAACATCCTGCGCGGACAGAACCGCGAGACGCTCGTACCCGAACTCACGCGCGAACTGGGCAGCCGTCCGCGCAAGCTCCTGCTCGAACGGCTCGCGGGCGCGGGCATCCCGTGCGGCGAAGTGGCGGGCTTGCGCGAGGCGCTGCTGTCGCCACGCGCAACGCTTGGCGGGCTCGTCACGCACCAGCCGCATCCGCATACCGAAAGCGGCACGACGCCGGTACTCGCGCCGCCGTGGCGCTTCGACGGCGAGCGCCTGCCCGTGCGGCATGCGCCTCCGCAACTGGGCGAAGGCACGCAGGAGGTCTTGCACTCGATGCTCGGTTATTCGGCGGAACAACTGGCCGCGTTGAAGGAGAAGGGCGTTATCTGAACCTCGTCACGGCCGTACCCGGACTCGCTGGCGCAGCCTGCTATACGCCGCGCCCCCTTCCGCGTCGCCGCCGCGCGACGCGGCCGCCGCCTTCGCCCCCTCGCTTCGCCCCGCCCGGCCTCGTGTCGCACGTAGTTGCGCGCGCCCGGTTATATTGCGCCTGATGGTTCCGCACGCCGCTTGCGGCTAGTTGCGCACGGCCGGTGCGGACCGCCACCCGCCCGATCTCGCGCCCGTCCCGCGAGCCCCAGCAAACGAACCCGCCCCGCTCATGGAGCACGCCTACGATCATCTGCTGCACCTGCTCGCCGCGCACGCGACGTGGACGCTCGCCTTTGTCGTGGTCGCCGCTTTCCTCGAATCGCTCGCGTTCATCGGCACGTTCATTCCCGGCAGCACGGCGATGTTCATTGCCGGCGCGTTCGCCGCCACCGGCACGATCAACCTCGGCTGGCTCTTCGTCTGCGCGATTGTGGGCGCCGTGGCCGGCGACGGCGTCAGCTTCTGGATCGGCCATCGCTACCGCGGCTCGCTGGCCCAGATGTGGCCGTTCAGCCGCCACCCCGCCATTCTCGAGCGCGCACACGCCTACTTCGTGAGCCACGGCACGCGCAGCGTGATCCTCGCGCGCTTCATCGCGCCGCTGCGCGCCGTGGTGCCGATCGTCGCGGGCATGGCCGGCATGAAGCCCATGCGCTTCTTCATGATGAACGTGATTTCCGCGCTCGTCTGGGCGCCCGCGCATATCGTGCCGGGCGTCGTGTTCGGCGCCTCGCTCCAGCTCGCGGGCGCGGTGTCGTTCCGGCTGGTGGTCGTCATCGGCATCGTCGCGCTCGCGGTCTGGCTCATCTGGCGCTTCGTGCGCATGCTGCTACTGCACATCGACAACTGGGCCGGCGCGTCGCGCCGCAGCGCGGCGCAGTGGGCAGCGCAGCATCCCGGGCGCGCCTCGAAGCGCATCGCCCGCCTGCTCGACCCGGCGCAGCCCGCGCTCGGCCCCGTCATCGTGATCACGGGCCTCGTGCCGGTGTGCGCGGCCGTGTTTTCCTATGTGCTCGGCAACTTGCTGCGCGGCGCGCCGCTCGTGCAGATCGATCAGTCCGTGCGCCAGTTCCTGCAGTCGATCCGCACCACGTGGGCCGACGCGGCCCTCGCGCGCGTCGAAACGCTCGGCAGCACCTGGACGCTCGCGGCGCTCATCGCGACGGTGGGCATCTGGATGGTGCTGGAGCGACGTTGGCGCACCATCGCTTACTGGATGATTGCCGCGGCCGTTTCGCAGTTGCTCATCCTCATCCTGCGCTTCGTGATCCACCATACGTCGCCGGGCGGCGGCCAGGCCGTCGAGGCCTATGTGTTCCCGAGCGACCGCGTGTCGTCGATGGTGATCGTCTACGGCTTCGTGATGTTCCTGCTCGTGCGCCGCGCGAGCATGCTGGAGGCCGCGCTCGTCGCCGCGCTCGGCAACGGGATCATCGTGGCGGTGGCGTTCGCGGGGCTCTATTTCGACCGCTTCCTGTTCTCGGATGCCATCGGCGGCGCGGCCTTCGCCGCCATCTGGGTGGCGATCGTGGTGCTCACCTCGCTCTGGCGCTACCCCAAGCGGCCGCCGCAGCGCACCTATGTGCCGCCCATCGTGCTGCTCGTGCTGGTCGGCGCCGTCCTGCTGCAGACGGTGCCGGCCAGGCGCACGCCCGCGCCGCCCACGACCGCTGCGGCGCCGCCTGTCGTCCTCTCGCAAATGCAGTGGAGCGATTCGCTGTGGAGGACGTTTGCGTGCTATCGCTTCGACATGAAAGGCGCGCGCCGCGAGCCGATGACGATCCAGTGGGCAGCGAGCGCCGACGATCTGCGCACGGCGCTGCGTGACGCCGGCTGGGCCGAAGGTCCGCAAATCTCGGTGAGGAGCGTGCTATCGCTCGTCGCACCGAACGTGGATGTGATGTCGCTGCCGCTGCTGCCGAAGCTGAACAACGGCCTGCCCTCGCCGCTCGTGTTCGCCCGCGCGCGCCTCGACGGGAAGCCGAACGACGCGGGCGAGCCGGGCAGCCGCCGCGACGTGCTGCGTTTCTGGCCTTCGGGCTATGCGCTCGCGCCGCGGCGCAATGGAAACGGCACTGACGATGGCCATGCGAGCGACGGGGAGCCCACGCCGATCTGGGTCGGCTCGCTTGTCCATGAGCGGCTGCGGCGCGGGTCGTGGCCGTTCAACGTGGTCACGACCTATCCCGACGACGTCGCTGAACTCAGCGCCCCCGGCCAGCCGGCGGGCTGGCGTACGCTCGCGCTGCCGGGCGAGGTGAGCTGCGAAGGGCGGCCTGTGAAGCTGATCGTGCAGGGCGGCCGCTGAAAGGGAAATTGAAGGCTCAGGCCGTGCTCTCGGCCCAGCTCCCCGTCGCGTGGAAGCGGTCGATGCGCTTGCGGGCGTCGGCGTAGGCTGCGTCGAGCGCGGCGTCGGGACCGGTGTAGTTGCGCATCATGTCGTGAAAGCGCACGCTGCGCCCTTCGACATGGGCGTCCGCGCCGTGGCGGCAGATGTAGCCGCTGTAGTGGAACAGCGGCTCGGGCGCGCGCGGCCCGAACGCCGGAATCGGCAGCACCCAGATCTCGAAGCCTTCATGCTCGGTGTGGTCCCACATGCTGTGTCTCCTGTCGATCCGGAGTTAGCGCTTTAGCGCTTACTCCGGTCCCATGCAAAGCTGTCGACCCGGAGTTAGTGCTTCAGCGCTTACTCCGGCCTGCCCATCAGGGCACGTCGATATCACCGTGAATATCCTCGCACGGCACCCACTCGCCTGCAAACGGCCGTTTTCCCCGAGTTTGGCTAAACTATGCGGGCGCAGCAAAACCCGAACCGACTCTGGACTCACGAGCGATACCCCACATCATGACGCCGGCCTCTCTCACGCAGGAACCGCAGTCCGTCTCCAGCGCCGTCACGCGCAATGCCTTCTTCATCGTCGCGACCGTCAACGACGACGCCGCGAGCCGCGCCACCGTACGCGCCTGGTGCGCCGACGTCGCCAACCTCGTGCGCGCGGTCGGCAAGCGCGTGCCCGCCGGCAATCTGTCGTGCGTGGTCGGCTTTTCGTCCGACGCATGGGACAAGCTGTTCGGCGAGCCGCGCCCGGCCGGGCTGCACCCGTTCCGCGAATTCGGCACGGGCGAGCGCAAGGCCATCGCCACGCCCGGCGACATCCTGCTGCATATTCGCGCCGACGAAACCGACCTGTGCTTCGAGCTGGCCACCCAGCTCATGACGCGCCTGGAAGGCGCGGTCACGACCGTGGACGAAGTGCACGGCTTTCGCAACTTCGACATGCGCGCAATGATCGGCTTCGTCGACGGCACCGAGAATCCGACCGGCAACGAAGCCGTCCATTTCACGGTGATCGGCGAAAACGAAGATCCCGAATTCTGCGGCGGCAGCTACGTGCTCGTGCAGAAGTACATGCACGACATGAAAGGCTGGAACGCGCTTTCCGTGGAGGCGCAGGAGCACATCATCGGCCGCACCAAGCTCCAGGACATCGAACTGGACGAAGCCGTGAAGCCGAGCTGGTCGCACAGCTCGCTCACCACGCTCGAAGACGACGCGGGCAACGAGATCAAGATCTTGCGCGACAACATGCCGTTCGGCCGGCCCGGTTCGGCCGAATTCGGCACCTACTTCATCGGCTACGCGCGCTCGCCCGAGCCGATCGAACAGATGCTCGAAAACATGTTCGTCGGCCTGCCGCCCGGCAACTACGACCGGCTGCTCGACTTCAGCCGCGCCGTCACAGGGGGGCTCTTCTTCGTGCCGTCGCAGACGCTGCTCGAAGCGCTCGCCGAAGTCGACCCGGGCGCCGCGCCCACCATCGAGGTGAGCGCCGCCAACACATCAGAAACAGAAACCGAGTCTGCCGCCGCGCCCAGCGCGGACGGCTCGCTCGCCATCGGATCCCTCAAAGGAGCACCCCGGTATGAATAACCTCCATCGCGAGCTGGCGCCCATTTCCACGGCCGCGTGGTCGCAAATCGAAGAAGAAGTTGCGCGCACCTTCAAGCGCTCGCTCGCGGGCCGCCGCGTCGTGGACGTCGAGGGCCCCGGCGGCCCCGCGCTCGCGGCGGTCGGCACCGGCCACCAGAACGGCATCGAAGCGCCGCTCGAAGGCATCCGCGCGCGCCAGCGCGAAGTGAAGGCGATCGTGGAACTGCGCGTGCCGTTCGAGCTTTCGCGCGAAGCCATCGACGCCGTGGAGCGCGGCGCCGAAGACTCCGACTGGCAGCCGGCCAAGGACGCGGCCACGCGCCTCGCGTTCGCGGAAGACCGTGCGATTTTCGACGGCTACAAGGCCGCGCAGATCACCGGCATCCGCGAAGGCTCGTCGAACCCGATCCTGCCGATGCCCGCCGATATCGCCGATTACCCCACGGTCATCGCCAAGGCGCTCGAACAGTTGCGCCTGCAAGGCGTGGACGGCCCGTATGCGGTGCTGCTCGGCTCCGATGCGTACACGGCGGTGAGCGAAGCGAGCGACCAGGGTTATCCGATTCTCGAGCACATTCGCCGCCTCGTGAATGGCGAGATCATCTGGGCGCCGGCCATCGAGGGCGGCGCGATCCTGAGCACGCGTGGCGGCGATTTCGCGTTCCACCTCGGGCAGGACGTGTCGATTGGGTATTCGTCGCATGACGACAAGAGCGTGAAGCTGTATCTGCAGGAGAGTTTCACGTTCATGATGCTGACCTCCGAGGCTTCGGTGGCGGTGAAGCCGGAGTGAGCCTGCGCTGATTCTCGCAGGCCACGAAAAAGGGGCGTCTCCTCGCGAGCGCCCCTTTTTTCATGCCTCGCCGAAAGCGACGTTAGCGGCGCGCGCGATCACTGATAGAAGTTCACCGTCACCACCGCCGAGCGGCCCGGCGCCCAGGTTGCGTAGATCGGATATGCGCTCTGGTAGTACGCCTTGTCGAAGATGTTGTTCACGTTGAGCTGCAGATCGATTTTCTTCGACACACGCCACGTCGCCGCAGCATCGAAGCGCGCATAGCCCGGCGTCCACTTGCGCGACGTCGCCGAAACCGATGCATACGTCAGGCTCGAAACCGTTGCGCCCGCACCCACCGTGAGCTTTGGCAGCACGTCGTAGCTCGTCCACAGCGTGAAGTTGTGCTTGGGCACCATCACCATCGGCAAGCCGGAGAGCGTGGGGCTCGCCGGGCCGGCATCGGTCGTGATCGCATCGAGATACGAATAGCCGCCGAACACGGACCACTTGTTCGTCACGTTGCCCGCGAAACCGAACTCGAAGCCGCGCACGCGTTGCGAGCCCGCGTTGATCGTGCCGCCCAGGCCGTCGCTCACGCGCGCGTTCGTCTTGTCGGTCTGGAACAACGCGGTGGTGAGCGAGAGGCGCTGATCGAGCACGTCCCACTTCGCGCCCACTTCGATATTGCGCGAGCGCTCGGGCGCGAGGTCCTTGTTCGTAGCCGTGATCTGGTCCGTGCCGCCCCCGAGACCCGAATTCGAGCCCGGCGGATTCGCCGAGGTGCCGTACGACGCATAAAGGCTCAAGGTCGGCACCGGCTTGAACACGAGGCCGAACTGGTAGCTGAAGAGATTCGACGTGTTCGACAGATCGGCCACGCCCGCCTGCTGCGCGCTCACGTCGTAGCGGTCGAAACGCAAGCCCGCGTTGAAGATCCAGCGCTCGGAAAGCTGCACGCTGTCGAACATGTACGCCGAAGCGATATTCGTCTGCGTATGCGTGGCAGGTCCCGGGAAGCTCTTGTCGCCATTGAGGACGATGCTGCCCGTCCACGGGTTATTCGGGTTCCAGTTGTTGATCGACGCGCAGTTGTACGCAACCGAGCACGGGCCGCCCGAGCGGATGTTGTTGCCCGCCGAATCGGTCACGAGATAGCCCTCGTACAGGTCCTGCTCGTGGCTGAATTCCACGCCCGCCGTGAACGTGTGGCGCATGCCGTAGAGATCGAACTTGCCGTTCGCCTCGGTCTGGTTCGCGACGCTGTTGGTCGCGTACTTGCCGCTCTTGGCCTGCAGGCTGAGGATGTTCGAGGTCGCGTTCGTCAACTGCGGATTGGTCGCCACGTAGTCGAGCGTCGAGCGGCCGAACATCGTGGTGTTCTGGATCTTCCACGCGTCGTTGATGCGGTGCTCCACCTTCACTTCACCCGTGTCGGTCTGGCCGTAGCGGTAGTCGCGCGAGTTCAGGCCGTAGAACTGGCCGCGGTTGGACGACACCGGCGTGCCGCCCGTCGAGCGGAACGGCACGCTGAAGTCGGGCATGTCGTAGGTGTTCAGGTGGTAGTAGCTCACCGTGACCGTGGTCGGCGTATTCAGGCCGAACGCGATCGAGGGCGCCACGCCCCAGCGCTTGCTGTACACGTCGGTGCGACCGGCCTGGTCGGCGTCGTGGCCCATGGCGTTCAGGCGGAACGCCGTGGTGTCGTTGAGCGTCTGGTTCCAGTCGATGGTGGCGCGCCTGTAGCTATCGGTGCCAAGGCCCACGCTGCCGTTGATGAAGTTGTCGGCCTGCGGCGTTTTCGTCGTGATGTCGATGCTGCCGCCTACCGACCCGCGCCCGGCATACACCGAGTCCGGACCCTTGATGACGCTGATGTTCTGCACATCGAAGGTTTCGCGGTTCTGCACGCCCGAGTCGCGCATGCCGTCCACGAAGATCGAGTTGCGCGACTCGAAGCCGCGAATCACGGGCCGGTCCGCGGACGGATTCGCCGCCGCGTCGCCGCCCAGGAACGTGATGCCGGGCACCGTGCGCAGCGCGTCCTGGAACGTCGTGACGTTCTTCTGCTTGAGCACCTCTTCAGGAATCACCGTGATGGAGCGCGGCGTGTCGATGAGCGGCGCGGTGAACTTGTACGACCCGAGCGTTTTGGTCTGCATCTCGGAAGGCGCCGAAACGACCTTCACGGCGGGCAGCGTGCTTTCCGTGGCCGCAGTAGACGATGCGGGCGGTGCTGCCGCTGCACTCGCGGCGGGAGGACTATCGGCGGCGGGCGCGGTTTGCGCGTGAACGAGCGGCGATGCGAAGAAACCGGAGCAATAGAGCGCAGCGACGGAGGCGATGGCGCGCATCCGCGTCGGGAAATGGACGGACATGAGTAGGCGAGTTGGTCGGCGAATTATCGTAGTTGCAAATGCGCATGATTCTCATTTGTGATAGCGATTGTAATAACTGGTCATTTGTTTGTAAATATCCAATTCGCAAACCGAATGGCTGTACGGCGATGCCATCCGCCCGCCGCGCCCGACTGCCGGTATGATGGCGGCCTCGCCCCGGACGAGAAGTCGTCCCGGCGCCCGGTTCCATTCACGAAGACAGAGGAAGACCGCCATGACGGCAGCAGCACAATTCGACCAGGTTTCCGTAATCAAACGCGCCAACGTCTACTTCGACGGCAAGTGCGTGTCGCACACCGTGCTGTTCGCCGACGGCTCACGCAAGACGCTCGGCGTGATCCTGCCGGGCACGCTGAACTTCGGCACCGACGCCGCCGAACTGATGGAAGTGCAGGCCGGCCAGTGCCGCATCCGCCTCAAAGGCACCGACGAGTGGAAGACCTACGGCGCCGGCGAGTCTTTCTCCGTGCCGGGCAAGAGCCGTTTCGACATCGAAGTGGTCGAGACGCTCGACTACGTTTGCAGCTACCTGTAAGCGCTGCATCGATTCGAACGCCCGCCGCGTGACGCGCGGCGGGCGTTTTCGCTTTTGCCGAACCTTGGGGGGGACGTGCCGGGCGCGCTGAACGTGCTCGACGCGCCGCCCCCATGCCCTCGCTACAATGGGCACCAGCCCGTCGCCTGGCGACTCCCACGCCTGTCTTGCCGCCGTGTCATCCTTCCCGCACCAACCCGCGCCCCAACCCGCGCCGCGCCCGCGCGCCACCGCCGTTCGTCCGCCGCCACGCAGCCCGCTCGTCACGCTGGCGATGGTGACCGTGCTCACCGGCATCGGCGCGGGTCTCTCCGGCATGCTGCTCGCGCTGCTGCTGCATGCGATCCAGCACGTCGCCTACGGCTACGGCGCGGGGCACATCATCGGCGAGGAGAGCTTTCTGCAGGGTGTGACCGATACCGCGCCCTCGCGGCGCGTGGCGGTACTCGTGGCGTGCGGGCTGATCGCCGGAGGGGGATGGTGGGCGCTCTATCGCTACGCGCGCCCGCTCGTGAGCATCAGCGCAGCGATCAAGCCGGGCGGCAAGCGCATGCCCATTTTTGCGACCACCGTGCACGCGCTGCTGCAGATCGTGACCGTCGCGATGGGTTCGCCGCTCGGGCGCGAAGTCGCGCCGCGCGAGATCGGCGCCGCGTTTGCGAGCTGGCTCGCGAAGCGCACCGGCCTCACCGCCGCGGAGCGCCGCGTGATGATCGCGTGCGGCGCGGGCGCGGGGCTCGCGGCTGTCTACAACGTGCCGCTGGGCGGCGCGATGTTCGTACTCGAAGTGCTGCTCGGCACGTTCGGCTGGTCGGTGGCGGTGCCGGCGATCAGCACCTCGGCCATTGCGGCCGTGATCGCATGGATCGGTCTCGGCGACGCGCAGCAATACCACGTGCCCGCCTACGGCATCAATGCGCAGCTCGTGGTGTGGTCGGTGCTCTGCGGGCCGGTGTTCGGCGCAGCCGCGCACGGTTTCGCGCGCCTGACGAGCCGCGCGCGCGACGCCTCGCCCAAAGACTGGCGGCTGCCGCTCTACACTCTCGTCAATTTCGCGGGCATTGGCCTGCTGGCCATCTGGTTTCCGCAGTTGCCCGGCAACGGCAAGGGCGCGGCCGGCCTGAGCTTCGACGACAATCTCGGCATTGGCCTCGCGGCGACGCTGCTCGTGCTGCGCGTCTTCATCACGACGACCACGTTGCGCGCAGGCGCCAAGGGCGGCCTGCTCACGCCAGGGCTCGCGAACGGCGCGTTGCTCGCCATCGTGATCGCCGGGCTGGTGAACCATGTTTGGCCGGGTCTATCGCCGGGTGCATTTGCGATCGTCGGCGCGGGTGCGTTTCTCGCGTCCTCGATGCAGATGCCCGTCACCGCGACCGTGCTGATTCTCGAATTCACGCACGCGAATCACGATCTCGCGATCCCGCTGCTGCTCGCCGTGGCAGGTTCGGTCGCCACGCTGCGGCTGCTGACGCGTGCGCAGGGCCCCTCCCACGGCACGCCAGCAGTTGGCGCCGAACGTGAACTGCGCCTCGCCGCCCTGCGCGAGCCTTCGGCGCGCGAGTCTTCCGACTGAACCGTTATGCGCCGAGGTCCGCCAGCGGATGCGCCTCGCCGCGCCACGGCGACGCAAGAAAATGCTGCACGCGTTCAGGCCGCACCTCGACGAGCGTGGCGGGCGCCCAGCGCGGCTTGCGATCCTTGTCGACGAGATGCGCGCGCACGCCTTCGCAGAAGTCGCCTTCCTCGATCGCACGGCCAACGATGCCAAGCTCCATGCGGAAGCACTCGGCGAGCGTCATCTGGCGGCCTCGCAACAGCGCTTCGCGCGTGACTTCGAGCATCGTCGGCGAATAGTGCGTGAGCGCTTCGAGTGTGGCTTCGAGCCACGCTCGTTCGGCTTGCGCGTGTTCGCGTTCGAGGTCGGCGCGCAGCGATGCGACGATCTGCTCGACACGCAGACGGCGGTCGAAGTGCCGCACGATGAGCGGCGTGAAGGAAGCGAGCGCACCATCGTTAGCCTCGTGACACGGCGCGACGAATACTTCGCGCAACGAAGCATGCACATCGCCCGACCATTGCGCGGCGAGCAGACGCGCCTCGTAGCCATCGAGCCATTCGCCCGGCACACAGGCATCCGCAAGGCCGCAATGCAGCGCGTCCGCGCCGCTGAGCATTGCGCCGGTCAGGCCCACGTATAGCGCCATTTCCACCGGCATCTTCGCGAGGAAGTGCGTCGCGCCCACATCGGGCAAGAGCCCGATGCGCGTTTCCGGCATCGCGATCTTCGTGCGCGAAGTCGCCACCCGCAGCGCCGCCGCCTGGCCTGACCCATGCCGCCGCCCATCGTCACGCCGTCGAGCAGCGCGACGAGCGGCTTGGAAAACGTGTGCAACGCGTAGTCGAGGCGATATTCGTCGACGAAGAATCGTTGCCAGCCATTCGCGCCTTCGCGCGCTTTCTCGCGTGCGAGCCGATAGATCGCGCGCACGTCGCCGCCCGCGCAAAAACCTTTCGGGCCCGCACCTTCCAGCACGAGCGCGACGATGCCGTCGTCTGTGCGCACGCGTTCCAGCAGCACAGCCAGCTCGCGCACCATGGCGTGCGAAAGCGCATTGAGCGCAGCGGGCCGGTTGAGCGTGACGATCGCCACGCGATTGACCACGCGAAACAGCACGTCCTGTTCGGCTTCCGTTGCAGCCTGGGCGGAAGCGGGTGTTGCATTCATTGCCTAGTTCTCCGTTTCAATATGCCAGCGTGGCTTGCGCTTCTCCAGAAACGCGTTGACGCCCTCGCGCTGGTTGGGCGAATCGAACAGATCGACGAAGCGCTCGCGCTCGACGGCGAGCGCAGCGCTGCGCGGCACGCCGTTGCGCGCCTGATGGATCAGCGATTTGCTGAAGGTGACCGCCTGCGGGCTCAAGCCCGCCACGCGCGCGGCCATGGCGAGCGCGGCCTCGCGGGCGCCGCCGGTTGCGACGACTTCTTCCACGAGACCGATGCGCAGGGCCGTTTGCGCGTCCACGCGTTCGCCCGTGAGGATGATGCGCTTGGCCCAGCCTTCGCCCACGAGCCAGGGCAAGGTCTGCGTGCCGCAGCCGGAGGGCAGCAGCCCCACGGCAGGCTCGGGCAGCGCGAGTTGCGCATGCTCTTCGGCAATGCGGATATCGCACGCAAGCGCGCACTCCAGGCCGCCGCCCATGGCATAGCCGTTGATCGCCGCGATGACCACGGGCCGCGCCTTCTGCAGCGCCTCGAATGCCGCGCCGAACGCGCTCGCCGCCGTGCGTGCGACCTCGCGATCGCCACTGGCGAAGGCATTGAGGTCGGCGCCCGCGCTGAAGAACTTCGGACCGCTGCCGGTGATGACGACCGCGCGCACCTGCGGCTCGCGGTCGAACGCCTCGATGACCTGCTGCAGCTGACGCAAGCCGTCGACTGTAAAGGCATTCGCGGGCGGCCGCGAAAGCGTGAGCAGGGCCACCGCGCCCTCATGCGCGTACTCGAATTCGATCATTTCGGACTCCGTGTGGATATCAGCGCAGCTCGGGGAAATCTTCTTCCCAATACTCGTCGGGCTGACGCGCCGGTTCGGCGCTGCGCTCCATTTCGCGCCGGCGCAGCTCGACGCGGCGGATCTTGCCCGAGATGGTCTTGGGCAGGTCACTGAATTGCAGGCGGCGAATGCGCTTGTACGGCGCGAGCTTTTCACGCGAGAAGCGGAACACCTCGCGTGCGAGTTCGGGGCCTGCCTCAAAGCCCTGACGCACGATGACGAAGGCCTTCGGCACGGACAGGCGCAGCTCGTCCGGACTCGGCACGACCGCGGCCTCGGCAATCGCCTCGTGCTCGATCAGCACGCTCTCCAGTTCGAACGGGCTCAGGCGGTAGTCGGACGACTTGAACACGTCGTCGGCGCGGCCCACGTAGACGTAATAGCCGTCGTCGCGAAGCAAAGCGACATCGGACGTGTGGTAGTAGCCGTTGCGCATGGCGTATTCGCTCGCCTTTGCGTTGTTCGCGTAGCCCGTCATTAAGCCGAGCGGACGCTGCGCCGAATCTCGCCCAATCGGCAGCGCGATTTCGCCCTCGCTTGCGGGCTGATCGTCGGCATCGACGAGTTCCACGCGGTAGCCCGGCAGCGGCCGTCCCATCGAGCCCGCCACCACGGGCTGGCCCGGCGAATTGCCGATCTGGCAGGTCGTTTCGGTCTGGCCGTAGCCGTCGCGGATCGTAATGCCCCACGCGTGGCGCACGCGCTCGATGATCTCGGGATTGAGCGGCTCGCCCGCGCCCACGATCTCGCGCAGCTTCACTGCATAGGTTGCGAGCGGCTCCTGCACGAGCATGCGCCACACCGTGGGCGGCGCGCACAGCGTGGTCACACCGCATTGCACGATGGCGGCGAGCGTGTCTTTCGGCACGAAGCGCGCGTAGTTGTAGACGAACACGCAGGCCTGCGCGTTCCACGGTGCGAAGAAGCAACTCCACGCATGCTTGGCCCAGCCCGGCGAACTGATGTTCCAGTGGATGTCGCCGGGCATGAGGCCGATCCAGTACATCGTCGAAAGGTGGCCTACGGGGTAGCTCTCATGCGTGTGTTCGACGAGCTTGGGCTTCGAGGTCGTGCCCGAGGTGAAATAGAGCAGCAGCGGGTCGGCGGCGCGCGTCGGGCCGTCGGGTTCGAACGCGGGGCTCGCTTCGTACGCGCGCGAAAGGTCGATCCAGCCTTCGCACGCACCGGGCGCCGCGCCTACCGCAATGCGCTTCACGCTCGGGTCGAGCGCATCGAATTTGCCGAGTTCGGCGGCGTCCACGACGACGCAGCGCGCGCCGCCCGTTTCCACGCGTTCGCGCACGTCGTCGGGCGAGAGCTGCGTCGTGGCAGGCAGCACGATGGCGCCCAGCTTCATCGCCGCCAGCATCACGTCCCAGAGTTCGACGCGATTGGGCAGCATCAACAGCAAGCGGTCGCCTCGCGTCACACCCTGCTCGCGCAAAAAATTCGCCATGCGCGACGAACGCTCCGACATCTGCGCGAACGAATAACGCGTGCCGCCGTCCGCGAGGTCGTCGACGATCCAGAGCGCCGGGTTGTCGTTGCCGCGCGCCATCACGTCGAAGTAGTCGAGCGCCCAGTTGAACGTGTCGAGCTTCGGCCACGCGAATTCGTCGTACGCGCGTGCGTAGTCGGTGCGATGACGCAGCAGCAGCTCGCGTGCGTCGATGAAGGCCTGCGCGGAAGGGGTGAACCCGGTCATCGTCGTCTCCTGTCGAGCCGGAGTTGGTGCAAAGCACTTACTCCGGTCCCATGCATAGCTATGGCGCATAAGCGCTCGCTTTTTATTGCTTCGTCTTCCTCACTTCACTTCAAAGCTGCCGTGCAATCACCATCCTCTGCACTTCGCTCGTGCCTTCGTAAATCTGCGTGATGCGTGCATCGCGGTAGTGACGCTCCACCGGATAGTCGTTCAGGAAGCCGTAGCCACCGTGAATCTGAATCGCGTGCGAGCACACTTCCTCGGCCATTTCGGAAGCATAAAGCTTGGCCTGTGATGCCTCGGAAAGACACGGCTTGCCAAGCGTACGCAGCCGCGCTGCATGATGCACGAGATGACGCGCGGCGTTGATGCGCGTATGCATGTCAGCAAGCAGGTTGGCCACGCTCTGATGCTTGATGATGGGCTCGCCGAACTGCACGCGTTCGTGCGCATAGGCACGCGCCGCATCGAAGGCCGCGCGCGCGATCCCCAGCGCCTGCGCCGCAATGCCAATGCGTCCGCCTTCGAGGTTCGCAAGCGCGATCTTCAGCCCTTCGCCGCGCTGGCCAAGCAGGTTCGCTTCGGGAATCGCACAGTCGACGAGCGAGATCGGGCACGTGTCCGACGCGCGGATGCCCATCTTTTTCTCGAGCGGCCCGACGTTGAAGCCCGGCGTTTCGGTCGGCACGATGAACGCGGAAATGCCGCGCTTGCCGGCGTCGGGATCGGTCACGGCGAACACGATGGCAATGTTCGCGCGCGAGCCGTTGGTCACGAACTGCTTGTTGCCGTTGAGCACCCACTTGCCGTCGCGCAGCTCGGCGCGCGTGCGCAGGTTGCTCGCCTCGGAGCCTGCCTGCGGCTCGGTGAGGCAAAACGCGCCGATCAGCTCGCCGCTCGCGAGCTTGCCGAGCCAGCGGTCCTTCTGCGCGTCGGTGCCGAACTGCAGGATCGGCCCGCAGCCCACCGAGTTGTGCACGCTCACGAGCGTCGCGCACGAGGCGCAGCCGGCCGCGATCTCTTCCATGGCGAGCGCGTAGGCCACGTAATCGGTGTACGAGCCGCCCTGCTCCTGCGGCACGATCATGCCGAGAAAGCCCAGTTCACCCAGTTGCTTGACGACCTCGTCGGGCAGCTTGCCGTCGCGATCCCATTGCGCCGCATTCGGCGCCAATTGCCCGCTCGCAAAGTCGCGCGCGGCGTCGCGAATCATGCGCTGATCGTCGGTATAGAACTCGTCCATGTGTGTCCCCTTCCTGTGTCTCTTGCGCTTGCCTTCCACTTTGGCGCGATGCGGCCCCGGCGGCAAGGCTTACGAAAAGTGTAGGCACGCGAGCGGCCGTATTCGATGCCCGCCACGCTCAAACTCGCTGATCGGATTTACCATGTCGACTGCGATCAACCCCTTGGGAGGCGGTTCTATGCAACCGGCGAGAACCCAGACACTGAGCGAAAAAGGCACGATCTCGATGAGCCTCGTGAACGAGACGCTGGCGCTGGCGCGCGCGGGCGGCCTCGAAACCGCACCACTCACGGATGCCGCCGGCATCGCGCCGGCCGTGCTGCTCGCGCCCGGCGCGCGCGTGAGTGCGGCGCAATACGGCCAGTTGTGGTCGGGCATCGCGCGCGCGCTCGACGACGAATTCTTCGGCCAGGATTCGCACGCGATGAAAAGCGGCAGCTTCATCGCCATGACGCACTCGGCGCTCGGCGCCAGCACGGGCCGCCAGGCGCTGCAGCGCGCCGTGCACTTCATGCGGCTCGTGCTCGACGATCTGTCGGGCGAGATCGACTTCGACGCCACGCGCGTGCGCGTCACGCTCTCGCACCGCGCGGGCAAACCCACGCCCACCCTGTTCGCGTACGCGACCTGGTTCATCCTCGTCTACGGGCTCGTGTGCTGGCTCGTGGGGCGGCGCATTCCGCTTCTCGCGGCGCGCTTTCGCTGCCCGCAGCCCGCCGCCGCGCACGAATACCAGCTCATGCTCTGCGACGACATGGCATTCGATCAGCCGGCCACATGGTTCGAATTCGCGCCCGGTTTTCTCGAACTGCCCGTGATCCAGACCGCCAGCTCGGCGCGGGCGTTTCTGCGCAACGCGCCCGGCAACTTCGTCGTGAAGTATCGAAATCCGGGCTCGTTCGCGGCGCGCGTGCGACGCGCGCTGCGCGCCCTGCCCGTCGCCGCGTGGCCCGATGCCGACGCCATCGCGCAGCAGCTGAACGTGGCGCCCGCCACGCTGCGCCGGCGGCTGAGCCAGGAAGGCCACAGCTGCCAGTCGATCAAGGACGAATTGCGCCGCGACCTGGCGATCGCGGCGCTGCAGGAGCCGGGCCGCCCGGTCGCCGATGTCGCCGCCGCTGTGGGGTTCGCGGAGCCGAGCGCGTTCCATCGGGCGTTCCGCAAATGGACCGGACAGCGCCCGACCGACTACCGCACGGCAAGCAACCGCCAAGACGCTTCGAAGCACCGCGGGTAGCCCTCGATCCCCCTTTGAGTTAATGAGATAGCGCCTATACTTTTAGGGTTATCCCTAATACGAAAGGCCTTGCCATGAACTCCCTTCCGCGTGTGACGCTCGGCGTCCTCGCCGCAGCGTGCTGCTTCGCGTCGGCTGCGGCGGTGGCCCAACCGTACGATCCCTCGCAACCGCTGACTCGCGCCCAGGTCCGGGCGGATCTGATCGAATGGCGGCAGGCGGGCTACGATCCGCTCGACTGGATCGACTACCCGGAAAACGCGCAACGCGCGGGCGCGATCGTCGCGCAACGGCGTGCGGCGCGCGGCGGCGCCGGATATGGCGCTCCCGCCGGTCAAATGCAGCAGTAATCGCTTGATTGCAGGACAGGCCGCAGTAACCCGGCACCAGGCGAAGCAACGCCCGGCGCCTGTGAGCGGTCGTGTCCATTTCCTCCCGCCACGGGCGCGATTCGCCGCGCCTTCTCACGCTTGCTACCGCAACGCGCGCTGTTGTACCCGTTCCACGCTCACGACGGCTTTTCTGCGCTCGACGGACAATTGTTTACAATCGCGCCCGTAGCCGCGCGCTGCGGCATGCGCGCGTGTGCATGGGCACGTCAAGGACCTGCCTGCGCCGACTACACGCAAGACACCACACCAACAAGCAGCGAACAACCCGCTCGACTCTCAAGGGCCCGATCTTCATGGACGCCATCAAACGCTATTTCGGTTTCGAAGAAGCAGGCACCAACCTGCGCACCGAAGTGCTCGCCGGTATCACGACTTTCCTCACGATGGCTTACATCATTTTCGTGAATCCGGCCATTCTCGGCGACGCCGGCATGCCGAAGGAAAGCGTATTCGTCGCGACCTGCCTCGTCGCGGCGCTCGCCTCGCTCGTCATGGGCCTCTACGCGAACTACCCGATCGCGCTCGCGCCCGGCATGGGCCTGAACGCGTATTTCGCCTATACGGTCGTGAAGGGCATGGGCTTCACGTGGCAGGCCGCGCTCGGCGCGGTGTTCATCTCCGGGTGCCTGTTCTTCATCGTCACGCTGCTGCGCGTACGCGAGGCCATCGTCAATGGCATTCCGCATTCGATCCGCGTGTCGATCACGGCGGGTATCGGTCTGTTCCTCGCGATCATCTCGCTGAAGACCTCGGGCGTGGTGGTCGGCAGCCCGGCCACACTCGTCGAGCTCGGCAACCTGCACGATCCGCACACGATCCTCGCGATCATCGGCTTCTTCGCGATCGTCACGCTCGACGTGCTGAAGGTGCGCGGTGCGATCCTGATCGGCATCGTGGGCGTCACGATTCTCTCGTTCTTCTTCGGCGGCAACCAGTTCCACGGCATCTTCTCGCCGCCGCCGTCGATCATGCCGACTTTCGCACAGCTCGACATCAAGGCGGCGCTCTCCACGGGCGTGCTCAACGTGGTGCTCGTGTTCTTCCTCGTCGAGCTGTTCGATGCGACCGGCACGCTGATGGGCGTGGCCAACCGCGCTGGCCTGCTCGTGCACGGCAAGATGCACCGCCTGAACCGCGCGCTGCTCGCGGATAGCACCGCGATTCTCGCGGGCTCGGTTCTCGGCACCTCGTCGACCACGGCGTATATCGAAAGCGCCTCGGGCGTGCAGGCGGGTGGCCGCACCGGCATGACCGCACTCACCGTGGCCGTGCTGTTCCTCGCGTGCCTGTTCGTCGCGCCGCTCGCGGGCGTCGTGCCGGGCTACGCCACGGCGCCGGCGCTACTCTACGTCTCGTGCCTGATGCTGCGCGAACTCGCCGATCTGCCCTGGGACGACGCCACCGAAGTCGTGCCCGCCGCTCTCACGGCGCTTGCCATGCCGTTCACCTACTCGATCGCCAACGGCGTGGCGTTCGGCTTCATCTCGTATGCGGGCCTGAAGCTCCTCACGGGCCGTGTGCGCGACGTGAAACTGATCGTGTGGATCATCGCCGCCGTGTTCCTGTTCCGGTTCTTCTATCTCGGCAACGCGTAAAAGCAAAAGGGTGGCTTCGCGCCACCCTTTTTGTCTTGATACGCCGCTGCCGCCCCCTCAGCATCAAACTTCCCAGCCGCATCACTGCCCCGCACGGCACGTGCTTCTTATCATAGGGAGCTATCGTCAGATTCCCTGCACACAGGAGCCGCCGCGTGGCAACGTACTCCGCCGCATCCGAACGCTACACGAAACCCGCCATCTTCTAGCGGCAACGCGGCAACCGCGTAAACGAACGCCGCGCCCCAACGGGCGCGGCAAGCAAACTCAGCTGAACGGAAAGCGCCCGCGTCCTGCGGGCGCTTTTTTCTCGACTACGCGTTGGCGTGCGCCTGCACGAAACGCACGTAGCCGCTGCGCAGCACGAGACACTGCGCACGTGTTTCGGAGAGCAAACGGCGCGCGCAGGCCTCGATGCGGTCGCGATGATGGTCGAACGCGCTGAGCATGTCTTCGGCGCGCGGCGAAGCCGCCCCGAAGTGATCTTCCAGCGCCGCCGCCGTGATCAGACACTCCACCCGCTCGCCATCGATCATCGCCGGAAACGCCAAGGTCAGGTCTGGGCCCGAGTACTCGGGCACCTCTTTCGGAAACATGATCTGCATGGGGGTCGCCTTTGGTGGAGGGTGAAAAGGCCGCGTTCAACCGCCTTCGGGCTGCCCCAACCTGGTGCCTGAGAACACCCGATCCGGCTCGCGCGGATCAACACCAACCCTTGCAAACTACACGTTCGCGCAGGTTGATTTGATTCACTTTAGACGACTTCCTGCCGCCCGCAAGGTCGACGTTGTCACATGCCTGAAATAGCCGGCGGCGGCGGCGTCCGAGCCCTGTTTTCGCGGGTGCGGCAAGCGCGTGCGCCGTTGCGCGCAAAGATACTCTCCTCCCGGCCCTGCGCCAACGCGCTGCGCCGGTTGCCGCATCGCACCATGCGCGCCACCCGGGCGCGTCAGGATTCGCGATGCCGGTGCTGTTCGAGAGATTCGAGGTCTTTCGGGTGCAGGGTGAGCATCACCACGAACGCGACGACCCCAAGAGCCACGGTCACCATTCCGGAGAGCACGACGTTGTCTTCGTCGAAGATCAATCCGTCAATCGCATACCCGAGGCCAAAGAGCGCAACGAACGTGGCGAGCACCGCCACCACGATCCTCAATTCGCCGTGCACCATGACGAACTCCGCTATTCAGCGGGGGCGCGACGCAAATGCGCCCTCACCTTCATCATGGCACTCGCGCCAGTAAACTCAAGACGCAGTTGAGGCGGCGCCCGCGCGGCTGAAACCGCTGCCTTCAACCCGGCTTCAACCCGAATTGGCAGCCGCCGCGTTTCCTGTACCATGAACTGCCCCAGAGGCCCCGCTCGCGCACCCATGTTGCGTCGCAGCGTAGCGCCCAAAACGACTGGAGACACGAGTGACCCGACGCCCCGTCACGCCGCACGACGCGGCCCGCGCGGACGCCATCGCGCAGGCTCACGCGCGCTCGCGCGCACTCGGACTGCGCGCCACTGAAGCGCCCGACTTCGACGCGCTCGCCGCCGCCGACCTGCGCGAACTGATCGACACGAACCGCACGCTCTATCACCAGGCGCGTCCCGTCATGGACGCCTTGCACGCGCAGATCGTCGATACGCAGAGCATGGTGCTGCTTACCGATCGCAACGGCGTGATCCTCCATAGCTGCGCCGACAGCGACTTCGTCGAGAAAGCACAGCGCGTCGCGCTGCGCCCGGGCGTTTCGTGGGCCGAGCAGCATCGCGGCACGAATGCCATCGGCACGGCGCTCGTCGAAGGCCAACCGACCACGGTGCATGCGGGCGAGCACTTTCTGCGCGCCAATCACATCCTCACCTGCTCGTGTGCGCCGATCGCGGATCCGTATGGGCGCACGCTTGGCGCGCTCGACGTGAGCGGCGAGTCGCGCGGTTTTCACAAGCACACGCTCGCGCTCGTGCGCATGTCGGCGCAGATGATCGAGAACCATCTGTTCAACACCGAATTCGCCGATGCCATCCGGCTCCAGTTTCATGCGCGCGCCGAATTCATTGGTACGCTCTACGAAGGATTGGCCGCATTCTCGGCCGACGGCACGCTGCTCTGCGCGAACCGCAGCGCCCTGTTCCAGTTCGGCGCACCGCTCGCCGAACTGCAGCAGCGCGAGTTCGCGGCGCTCTTCGGTCAGCCGTTCGCGGCGTTCATGCAGCAGATCATGCGCGCGAGCGGCGAGCCGCTCGCGCTCGCACTGCCAAGCGGCGTGCGCGTGATCGCGCGCGCCACGCCCGGCGCGGCCATGTCGGGCGTCCCTACGTTCGCGCGCAGCGCCGCAGCCGACACGTCCCGCTCGCCCTTCACGCCCGCGCCCTCCCAGGCGAAAGCGCCCAACGCCGCCGACTCCGCGCCGCAGCCCACGCTCGCCGACCTCGACACCGGCGACGCGCGGCTCGCCGCCGCCCTGCAGCGCGTGGCGCGCGTGCGCGGCCGCGACATTCCGGTGCTCGTGCTCGGCCGCACGGGCACCGGCAAGGAATGGCTCGCGCGGGCGCTGCATCGCGATTCGCCGCGCCGCGACGGGCCGTTCGTCGCGCTCAACTGCGCCGCCCTGCCCGACACGCTGATCGAAGCGGAGCTGTTCGGCTACGAGGACGGCGCGTTCACGGGAGCGAAGCGCCGCGGTAGCGCCGGCAAGATCGCGCAGGCGCATGGCGGCACCCTCTTTCTCGACGAGATCGGCGACATGCCGCTCGCGCAACAGGTGCGGCTCATGCGCGTGTTGCAGGAGCGCGCCGTCGTGCCGCTCGGCGGTACGCGCGCGGTGCCGGTGGATTTGCGCATCGTCTGCGCGACGCACCGCGACCTGCGCGCGATGATCGCCGAAGGCACGTTCCGCGAGGATCTCTACTACCGCATCAACGGCCTCGTCGTCACGCTGCCGGCGCTGGCCGAGCGCACCGACCTCGACCCGCTTGTCGCCCGCATGCTCGAGATTGTGCGGCGCGAGGTGCCGGGCGCGCCCGCGCGTCTGACACCGGCCGTTCGGGCGTGCTTCGCGCGCTGCCGCTGGCCGGGCAATCTGCGTCAGCTCGCGAGCGCGCTGCGCACGGCGGCGATCATGGCCGAAGGCGAAGACGCCATCGACATGGAGCATCTGCCCGAAGACCTCATGCACGATTGCGATCCCGCGAGTGACTGCGCGCAGCCGTGCGCCGATGCCTCGACGGAAGACCAGGCGAGCGACACGGAACGCGAGCCCGCGCGCCTCTCCGTCTGGCAGTCGCGGCTCATCGAGGAGACCCTCGCGCGCCACAGCGGCAATGTATCGGCGGCGGCTCGCGAACTCGGGCTCGCGCGCAACACGGTCTACCGGCATCTGCGTCAGCGCCGCTGAGCGTACCGGCCCGACAGGAGCAAGGCGGGCGTCGACGCGCGGCTTCTGGCCGTTGCCGCGCCAGGGTAAGCTTGGCAGATAACTTCCCGCACCGCGCGCCATGGCCTCCGCTCAGGAAATCAACCGCTTCCGGCGCAATCTCGCCGACGAACTCGACAGCGCCGCCGTCTACGACACGCTATCCGCGGTCGAGAAAGACGACGAGCGCCGCCGCATCTTCGCCGATCTCGCGGCCTCCGAGCGCGAGCACGCGAGCGTCTGGCGCGAGAAGCTCGCGGCCAACGGCGTCACGCCCCGGCCGCATCGGCGCAGCGCGAAAACCCGCCTGCTGCAAACGCTCACGCGCACGTTCGGCCCTTCACTCGTGCTGCCCACCGTCGCCGCTGCCGAGTACGCCGACCGCGACCGCTACGCGCACGAGCCCGGCGCCGAGAAGCTTTCGGCCCAGGAGCAGCAGCACGCGGCCATCGTGCAGGCGATTGCCGCGAAGAAGCGCGAGCCCGAACACGGCCACGGCGAAGCGATCGGCGCGGCCGAGTCGTGGCACAAGGGCGCGATGGCGGGCAACGACCTGCGTGCGGCGGTGCTGGGGGCGAACGACGGGCTCGTCTCGAACTTCTGCCTGATCATGGGCGTGGCGGGCGCGGGCAGCGTCAATCGCACGATTTTGCTCACGGGGCTGGCGGGCCTCGTGGCGGGCGCCTGCTCGATGGCGCTCGGCGAATGGCTCTCGGTGACCAACGCGCGCGAGCTTGCGCGCACGCAGCTTGCGAAGGAAGCCGACGAACTCGAACACACGCCGGACGCCGAGCGTCACGAGCTTGCGCTCATCTATCAGGCGAAGGGCGTCGATCCTGAAGAAGCGCGCCGCGTGGCCGCCCAGATCATGCGCAACAAGGACGAGGCGCTCAATACGTTGGCGCGTGAGGAGCTTGGCATCGATCCGAAGGAGTTGGGCGGCAATCCGTGGTCGGCCGCCGCCGTCTCGTTTTGCCTCTTCTCGCTCGGCGCGGCGTTTCCAACTGCCCCTTTCCTGTGGGCGCACGGCGTCACGGCCATCGCGCAGTCGGTGGCGCTGAGCGCGTGCGGGCTCGCCCTCGTCGGCGTGTTCACGTCGCTCTTCAACGGGCGCAGCGCGACGTTTTCGGCGTTCCGGCAGATCGTGATCGGACTCGCCGCGGCGGCGTTCACGGCCGGCGCGGGGCGGCTGCTCGGAGTGTCGCTTTCATGAGCGACGTGAACCGCGAAAGCTTGCAGGAGGGCCCGCCGCACGTGCCCGTGGTCCGCGTGGAGCCGCTCGGGCGCAGCTTCGAAGCGCCGCCCGAGCTGACCTTGCTGGAAGCGGCGGCGTTCGAAGGCATCCGTTTGCCGCGCATGTGCCGCAACGGCACCTGCCGCGCCTGCCTGTGTCGCGTAGTGAGCGGCGACGTGAGCTTCACGATCGAGTGGCCCGGATTGAGCCGCGAGGAAAAAGCCGAGGGCTATGTGCTGACCTGCGTGGCCGTCGCGCGCACGGATCTCGTGCTCGACGTGCCGGAGGCGGAAGCCATGTAGCGGCAACAAAACGCCGCGCCCAAATGCGAAACGGCCCGCGAAGCGAATTCGCGGGCCGTTTTTATCTGCTGACTGCCGAAAGACTTACTGGCCGCCGAAGTAGACCGATTGCGGACCGGTGCGAGCCGCTTCCGACACATAGCGAGCGCCGGCAACCGACGTCGAGTTGCTCACGCCGCCGAACGAGCCGTCGGTCTGGGCGACTGGCGCGGCCGCCTGCGGGGCGACTGCCGCCTGATTGCGGCTCGTTTGCTGGAATTCGACGAGTTGCTGGCGCACTTGCTCGCGGGTCAGACCTTGATCGGCCTGGGCAAAAGCGGCCAGCGGAGCAGCCATTGCAACGGTAAGGGCAACAGCCTTGAGAAGCGACTTCATGATGACAACCTCCGGAATTATTTAGCATCGATGCGCAACGACGGTGCATACCCTGTCGTGCTCGGCCGGCTCGCTGCGATTCGCCGCATCGGCTGGCTGTGAGTGGATTCTAGGCAAGCGCCACAGCCGGATACAGACCGTTTCGGGCGAATTGGAATTACGGATTTCGCAATAATCCGGCGAGATTTCAGGGCCGGATAATCCGCGGCCGTCCGGCCTTATTGCAAGCACGTCGCGCAACCTTCAGGAGATTCCGAACCCGATTGTTGCCGCCAGAAGAACACTGAATTCGCTTTCCAGGTATTTACCCTTACCCTCCGACCACATAGATTGACCAGATGGGCCCCGCCGATGCGATGGCTCCCCACAAAAACATCGGAGGTTAGTCATGAATTCGTTTCTGAAGGCAGCTGTGCTTGCCGCCATCGTCGCCGTGCCCGCCGCTGCGTTCGCGCAGGCACAACCCCAGCAACAACCCGTGACCCGCGCCGAAGTTCGCGCCGATCTCGCGCAACTGCGCGCCGCCGGCTACGATCCGAGCGACTGGATGCACTATCCGGAAAACATTCAGGCTGCCGAAGCCAAGGTCGCAGCGCAGCGCGCGACGGCTTACGGCCCTTCGACGAACGGAACGTCCCAGTCGAGCCAGTAAGTTTCGCGACAACCCCGGCTGTGACGCCGGGTTCTCGTGCAAAGCATCAGGCCCGCCCTCGTGAGAGTGGCGGGCCTGATTCGTTTTGAAGCGATTTTCCGACTCGGCGTGGATCAACGGCCGCCCGGTCCGCCGCCACCGTGACCGCCACCGCCGTGGCCTCCGCCACCATGACCGCCGCCGGGGCCGCCTCCATGACTACCGCCCGGCGGCCCCCAAGGTCCGCCGTGACCGCCACCGTGACCAACCGGGCCGCCCCCGTGCCAACCACCGCCGCCGCCGTGCCAGTCGCCGCCGTGATAATCGCGACCGCCGCCACCGTCCCAGACGCCGATATTCACGCTGCCATATGTGGGCGCATAGCCCGGCGCGTAGCCGCTGTAATAGCCGGTGGAGTACGGCTGGCCATAGCCGCCGTAACCATAGTCGTAGCCCGGGGCCACCGCACACCCGGCGAGGAGCGCGATGGCGCCCACCGTGAGAACGAACTTGAACATAGCTGACTCTCCTTTCTATTTGTAAGAAAGAAAAATCAGCGTTAAGTTCTTATTGAATTGTGAGCACGCGTTAGCGTTGTAACGCGCAACGCGCCTCCGAACGGCGCGTAGACGCCCGCTCAGGGATTTAACCGCGGCGGCCGAGCGCGTCCTCTATTTTCCGGTCGGTCTTGAACTGGCTGAGTGAATACACGGCCCAGATCGCGGCCGGAATCCAGCCGATCAGCGTGACCTGCAGGATCAGGCAGACGATGCCCGCAATCGGACGCCCAATGGTGAAGAACAGGAGCCAGGGCAGAATCAGCGCAATCAGTAAACGCATTCGGCGAAACCCTCAAGAGCGTGGAAGAGACGAGTGTGAAAAGAATCAGTTGACGGGCGCGAAGCGCGGCACGAGTCCGCCTTCATACTCGACGAGTTCGAAGAACACGGTGGAGGGTCGCGTCCAGATCGTACCGTTCGCCGCGCGATACACGATCATCGTGACGGAAGGATCCGATTCGAGCGTCGCCTCGCAAACCAGTTCGTAAATGCCACCCTTGTAGTGCCTGTAGCGCACCATCGTGTTCCCCTCTTCGAGTGCGCAAGCCGTCCCTGCGCGACTGCGCCAGTGTAGCAAGGGAAAGCGGCGTGCGGACCCGTCTGGAGGACGCCGGCAACGTTCAGCGTGACATCACTTCGCGCGGCGCCGCGCCGCACGCGCATCGGCCGCCGTCGGCGCTTCGCCGCAGATCAGCGCGACGCCCGCCACCGCCATGGCGCGCAGCGAGGCCCGCGAATCGCCGGCCCGCGCGCGCAGCGCCATGCTATGCAAGAACGCCGAGGCGAGGCGCGCGAGCATCGGCGCGCTGGCGTCGGGCGGCAGTTCGCCTTGCGCGAGCGCCCCCCGCAGGCGCCGCTCGAAGGCCTTATCGAATGTGCGCAATCCAGCGGCAAGACGCTCGCGCACCGCCTCGTCGTTGACGGCTTCCACCGCCGCCGTGCCGATCAGCAGGCAGCCGCGCGCCGCGTCGTGCGCAGGCAAATACCAGCCGAGCGCGCCGTCGAATACGCGCATCAGCGCCTCGCGCAGCGGCACTGCGCTGTCAAGCGCGGACTCCATCGCCGTGCGCCCCGCTTCCACGTAACGCTCCATAGTCTGCAGATAGAGCGCGTGCTTGTCGCCGAATGCGCCATAGAGGCTCGGCCGGTTCATGCCGGTCGCCTCGCTCAAGTCGTCGAGCGAAGTGCCTGCGTAGCCGTTGCGCCAGAACGTATCGCGCGCGCGGGCGAGCGCCTCGTGCGGATCGTAGGCGCGCGGCCGCCCGCGCGGGCGGCTATCTTTTTTTGTACTGGATTGCATAGAAATATTGGATCGGCGATTTTTGTTCACTATAGTACAAAAATTCAAAAAAGCCCGAAGCCCGCAAAGGAGGAAGACGATGGAACTGTATTTCGCCCCGCTGGCGTGCTCGCTCGCCACGCGCATCGCGCTCTACGAGGCAGGCGCGCAGGCCCGCTACATCCAGGTCGATACGCTCACGAAGCAGCTCGCCGAAGGCGGTGACTTCTTCGCCGTCAACGCACTCGGTCAGGTGCCGGTGCTGCGCGAGGACGACGGCTGGACGCTCACCGAAAACTCGGCGGTGCTGCCGTGGGTGGCCGACCGTTTTCCCGAAGCGCGGCTCGCACCGCCAGCGGGCACACGCGAGCGCGCGCGCCTGCAACAATGGCTAGGCTTCATCGGCACCGAACTGCACAAGGCCGTGTTCGTGCCGCTGCTCGGCAAGGACGTGGACGAGGCCGTCAAGGAATACGCGCGCGGCAAGATCCCGCGCCGCTTTGACTTGCTCGCGCAGCATCTCGAATCGCGCACCTTCCTGCTCGACGAATTCAGCGTGGCGGACGCCTATCTCGTGACCGTGCTGAACTGGGCGCCGTACGTGGGCATCGATGTATCGCAATGGGAGGCCGTCGCGACCTACGCGCAACGCGTGCGCGAGCGGCCCGCCGTTGCGAGAGCCTTCGCCGAAGAGTACGAGATATTCAAGCGCACGCGGCACTGAGGCGCGCTTTACCGGGCATTTTTTCTCGCCCGGCAAGCGTTTTTTTGTCGTGCGATAACGTTGCGGTCGCCACATTCGCCGGAGCCGCACCATGGCCACGCTCGAAGCCTTGCGCATCGTCCTCGACGACCCGCATACGCCCGAAATCATCCGCAACCACGTTATCGACTCGTTGCAGTACGCGCTGCGCAATCATGGCCAGGTATTCGCCGCGAAAGAGATTGAATGGCTCGCCACGTGGGACGATGCGCGCATTCCGCTCGCGGCTTCGAAGGAGTTGCGCCGACGCGTAGACCAGGGCTGACGTTTGCCCCTTGCTTTCAGCCGTTCGTGAGATCCGCGAACACCGTCTTGAGATCGCGTCCGGCGCGCGCACGTGCCTGCTGCACCACCCGCTCCTCCAACTCGCCCAGATGCGCACGCATCGTGGCGAGCGCGGCCGCGAGGTCCCCCGCCTCGAGCGCCTCGATGATCTGCGCGTGCTCGTCGGGTGCGCACATCGACGCCTTCGACGGATCGAACAGGGCCTTGTAAAGCTCCGTTTTCGCGACCAGTTGCGCCAGCGCTTCGACGAGCGCGGCGCCGCCCGCCTGCTCGGACAGCAGCAGATGGAACTGCCCCGCAAGGCGTACCGCTTCGTCCACGCGCGCCTCGCGCAACGCCTTCTTCTCGCTGCGCACGTGAGCCGCGAGCTTGCGCCGCATCGCGGCGTCGAGCGTGCCGCACAGACTCACCATCACGCCCGCTTCGGCCACCTGGCGCGCGCGGTACACCGCGCGGATGTCGTCCTCCGAGGGCGACGGCACGAACGCGCCGCGATTGGGTTCGAGCACGAGCTTGCCCTCGTAGCCGAGGCGCGCCAGCACTTTGCGCAACGCGCCGCGCGTGCAGCCGAACGCCGCCGCGAGTTCGCGCTCCACCAGTTGCTGGCCCGGCGCGAGCTTGCCTTCGAGCAACGCGGAAGAAATCGACGCATAGACACGCGCTTCGATATCGGACGGTTCGTCGGTATCGCGGGGCGGAACGTGGCGGGAGGATTGAGCCATGGGCAGGCGCGCTAGCTGGGTCGGGTCGATGGGTCAGGTCGCATTGTAGCGAGCGGCATGGCGAGGCGATACAGACCTGCGCCCATACTCGATCGCCCATGCCGGGCATAGCGGGTCGAGCCAGATTGTTGACAATTATTGTGTATAATGGTCAACCGTTCAGGTGCAAAAAGGTTGACCGCATTGAACCCTCAAACCCGCTCCAATCAATCGCGGATGCGCTCCGGCGAGTCGGCCAGCGTGCTTGCGTGGTATGCCGCGATCGTCGCGATCGGCCTGAATCTGCGGCCGCTGCTCACCTCGATTAGCCCGCTCATGACGACCATTCGCAACGACACCGGCCTGAGCTTCTACGGCGCTTCGCTGCTCACGAGCCTGCCTGTCGTCGCGATGGGCCTCGGCGCGTTCGGCGCAGGCCTGCTCGCGCGCCGCCTCGGCGAGACGCGCGGCGTCGCGCTCGGGCTCGTGGCGATTGCGGCGGCATGCGCGGCCCGCGCGTTCGCCGCCAGCGGCGGCGCGCTCATGCTCACGGCGGCCGCGGCCGGCGCGGGCGTCGCGGCCATCCAGGCGCTGCTGCCTGCCGTCATGAAGCAACGCTTCGCCGCGCGGGTGCCGCTCGCAATGGGACTGTTCTCGGCGTCGATCATGGGCGGCGGCGGGCTGGGCGCGAGCCTGAGCCCGCTCGTCGCACGCCTCAGCGGTTCGTGGCATGTGGGACTTGCCGTCTGGGCATTGCCGGCGCTGGCCGCGCTCGCGATCTGGGGCGTGTTGAACGGCGGGTCCGGAGCAGGTCGGCACGCGCAGCACGCCGCCACCGCACCCTCGCAGGCGCATGCCGACACGGCAACGGCGCCAGTCTGGCGCAAGCGCCGGGCGTGGACGCTCGGGCTGCATTTCGGGCTCGTCAACGGGGGTTATACGAGTCTCGTCGCGTGGCTGCCCGCCGACTATCAGCAGCACGGCGCGAGCGTCGAAGCGAGCGGCTCGCTGCTCGCGGCGATGACGGTGTTCCAGGCCGCCAGCGCGCTGCTCCTGCCGCTCGCCGCGGCGGCGTTCACGGACAGGCGTCCGTGGCTCGTTCTGGGCCTGTGCGGCCAGCTCGTCGGTGTGATCGGCCTCGCCGCGTGGCCCGAGGCCGCGCCGCTGCTGTGGGTCGCGGCGGCGGGCGCGGGGCTCGGCGGCACGTTCTCGGTCACGCTCGTCACGGCGCTCGACCATTGCGCGGATCACCGCCTTGCCGCGCGCCTCGTCGCCTTCGTCCAGGGTCTGGGCTTCGTGATCGCCGCGCTCGCCCCCATCGTGGCCGGCCGCGTGCGCGACCTCACGGGCGGCTTTACGGGCGCGTGGATCATGCTCGCCGTATCGATCAGCGCGATGATCGTGCTCACGCTCGCGTTCTCGCCGCGCAGCTACGGGCGCTGGCTCGGCGTCCACGGGCCGGCCGCGGAGCGAGCGATCGCACGAAACCGGGCGGCGCTCGACGCCTGAACCGCCCGCAAACGCCAGACTGAGCGCCGGCGCAAGCCTCGTAAGGCCGCGGCGCGCCCATGCAACACATCGCCCGCAGCACGTCGTGAAACGTTTGCATAAGCGCCTGTATGAATGTACAGTGCGTGGCAGCCGGCCGTTCGTGCCGCCCGGTCGCCGTACCGGGTTACGCCGCCCCATCGCGCCCCGGCGCATGGCGCGGCCCCGGCCTGTACATCGAAACGGAGAACACGACGTGCGATTCTTCATCACGGGGACCTTGCTGGGCGTCCTCGCGTCCACCGCGATCGCCGGGGAACACTACATCGAGATCTGGAATCCGCCGGAAGCGCGCACGCCCTCGGCGCATGCGAGCAATGCCGGCAAGAAGGCGCATCACGGCACGAAGCACAAGCTGGCCTCCACCGACAAACTCACCACTCGCAAGGTCGCCGAACCGGCCGTGCGCGCTCCCGCGCCCACGCTGCCGGCCACGCCGGGCACCCCCGCGCGCACCGCGCCGGGCAACGGGACCCTGCCGGAAATTCCGCCGCAAATCGGCCCCGACGGCAACGTCCTCACGGTTTGAGCTAGCGCGTAGCCGCAGTCAGCGGCGCAAAACACGACCTACAGTGCGGCACGCAGCTGCCGCGATCGTGGCCTCGAAGACCTCGAAGCGCCGCCCGTTCCCGTCTCCAGAAAAAAAACAGCCCCGTCACCGGAGAAGTGCGGGGCCGAATCCCATGTCAAGGAGATGTCATGGAGGAGACGGCTTCATCTTAGCCACGGCCCGCTGCGCGTCCAACCAATGGTTTCGCATATGCATTTCGGGCGCATGGCGCCGCGCAACGTAGCGCCGCCGGCATATGGATAGAACAAAAAGTCGTTTCGCGCCGCTCGGCGCGATCTCTAAGATGACCCTTTCCAGGCCTGCAGGCTTCGTGGCGGCGTCACCCGATCACCCACGAGCCAGGTCTCATCGCATTTCAGGGAGCCCCCCTTGAGCATTTCCGATTCGCAACGCCGCCCGCTCGTGGTGGGCATCGGCGGCACGACGCGCGCCGCCTCGTCGACCGAGCGCGCGCTCGCTTTCGCGCTGCGCGGCGCCGAAGACGCCGGCGCGCGCACGCAGTTGTTCGGCGGCACGTTCCTGCACACGCTGCCGCACTACGCGCCCGAAGACCCCGTGCGAACCGACGCCCAGCTCGAGCTGATCGAAGCCGTGCGCGCCGCCGATGCCGTCATCATCGCGACGCCCGGCTATCACGGCGGCGTATCCGGGCTCGTGAAGAACGCGCTCGACACGCTCGAAGAACTGCGTGCCGACAACCGCCCATACCTGGACGGCCGCGCAGTGGGCTGCATCGTCACGGCCTATGGCTGGCAGGCCGCGGGCTCGGTGCTGACCTCGCTGCGCTCGATCGTGCACGCGCTGCGCGGCTGGCCGACACCGTTCGGCGCGGGCATCAACACGCTGGAGACACGCTTCGAGAGCGCGCAGCAGTGCTCCGACGCCAAGGTCGCCGAACAGCTCGCAACGGTCGGCCGCCAGGCGGCGCAGTTCGCGCTCGCGTTCGGCGGCCAGGAACATCGTGCGGCGCCGCCGGCGAGCGCGTTGAACAGCGTCGGCGGCGCGCAGGCCGCCAACGCGCCGCGCACCGAAAAACGTCTGAGCCTCGCGGTCTGACACGCTGCCCGACCTCTGCCGCCTGGCCGCCCGCCCGCGCGTCGAACGTGCGGGGCGGGAAACGTTCCCTAACCCACATTGCCGGCGTCGCGCGGCGCAGATCACGTGCGCCATCCCACAGACGCTGCATTTCGTCCGGTCCACATTGAAGCCGGATTCACCCCTCGCCTCATCCGGATCATCCTGCTGACCCTCCAGGCCACACGTGATTTGCTTGCGACGAATGAATGGTTCCATCGACATACGGCGGCTCATACGCTGGTCCGTGTCGGTACCGTGAGTGGACAGCAAAACACACGCGCCACTGAAAACGAGAACCCGAGCAAATCAGCAGAAGATCAGCAGGAAGCGCGGCCATGAACACTTCATTACGCTACAAAGGCTACGTCGTCGCCCCCAGCGCGCGGCAGCTCCCGAACGGCCTTTTCGCCGCCAATCTCACCATTGGCACGCAGCCGGGCGCGCAGCATTCGTTCGACGAACTCGATTACTTCTTCGACGAAAGGCACGCGCTCGCCTACGCCTGCCGCTGGGCGCGCATGTGGATCGAGCAGCAGCGCCGCTGCGCGTGAGGGCGCATGCTTCCTTACGGTTGTGACAGAATAGGAGTCATACCCCTTCCCGTTAGATGCTCATGTCCGAAACCCTGACGCATCCGGACGAAGGCGCAGCCTTCATCTCCGAGCAGGACGCCGCGCTGCGGCGCTGGACTCACGGCACGCCAGGGCCCATCAAGATCGGATCGGACGAACATCGCAAGATGTTCTGCCGCATGCTGCTCGACACCCACGACCCCTACCGCCCCGCCGTGCTCGACTGGCCGAAGCTCGAGCCCGATGCGCTCGGCCGCCTCACATCGCTGCCGATCTGGGACATGGCGGTGCAGACCGAAGGCCGCGCCTCGATCCGCGTGCTGACTTACGCGCAAACCCTCAGCGACCCGCTACTGCGCGAAGCAATCGAAATGGACGCGGCCGAGGAAGCGCGCCACAAGGTCGTACTCTCGAATCTCGTGCAGGCCTACGGCATCGAACTTGCGCCTGAACCCGAATACCTGCCGCCCAAAAAGGCGGAATGGGCGTGGATGTTCACCGGCTATAGCGAGTGCATCGACAGCTTCTTCGCGTTCGGCCTGTTTCGCTCGGCGCAGCGCTCGGGCTTTTTCCCGCCAGACCTCGTCGAAACCTTCGAACCGGTGATCCAGGAAGAGGCGCGCCACATCCTCTTCTTCGTCAACTGGGTGGCGTGGTATCGCGAGACCATGCCCTCGTGGCGCAGGCCGTGGCACACCGTGCGCGTCGCCGCCATCTGGTTCATGCTGGTATGGGAGCGGCTCGCGATCGCACGAGGCATCGACGCCAGCGGCAATACGCGCGACTCGAATTTTCTGCCCGCGAACCGCGAGGTACTGGGCGACGCGCTCGAACCGCGCGAGATGATCGAACTCTGCCTCGAAGAAAACGACGCGCGCATGAGCGGCTACGACGCGCGCCTCTTGCGGCCGACGCTCGTGCCCACGCTCGCACGCTTCGCGCTGCGCCTCTTGAAGAAGTCGCGCCGCAACGTAAAACGCACGCGTTGTTAGCATGGCTGTATAGCCGCACGAGGAGAACGCTGCATGACCTGGACTGTCGACCAGCAACTGGAACTGAGCGCAACGCAAGCCGTCGAGGCCATCCAGGCCGGACAACTGAAGGCCGCCGACTACGTCGCCACGCTGCTGGCGCGCGCGCAGGCGCTCTCCAACCTCAACGCCCTAACCGTGCTCGACGTGGAAGGCGCGCTCGCCACCGCGCAGCGCATCGACTCGCTCGGCGCCAGCGAGCGCGCTCGTCTGCCGCTCGCCGGGCTGCCCGTAGTCGTCAAGGACAACATCAATACGCGCGGCCTGCAGACCTCGGCGGGCACGCCAGCGCTCGAAGGCTTCGTGCCCGCGCGTCACGCGCCTTCGGTGCAGCGCCTCGTCGATGCCGGCGCGATCCTGCTCGGCAAGGCCAACATGCACGAGCTGGCGTTCGGCATCACCAGCACGAATCTCGCGCCGCATGCGGGGCCCGTACGCAACCCCTGGGACCCCGAACGAATTCCCGGCGGCTCCTCCGGCGGCACGGCGGCCGCCATTGCGGCACGCATCGTGCCCGCCGGACTCGGCACCGACACCGGCGGCTCCACGCGCATACCGGCCGCGCTATGCGGCATTGTCGGCCTGCGCCCGAGCGTGGGCGACGGCGGCACGCAACGCCGCTATCACGACCCGCAGGCCGTCGTGCCGATCAGCCATACGCGCGATACGGTCGGGCCGATGGGGCGCACGGTTGCCGATGTCGCGCTGCTCGACGCCGTGATTACCGGGCACGGGCCGCTCTCGCCGGCCGCCGTGACGAATCTGCGCATTGGCCTGCCCGCGCCGCTGTGGGAAGGCCTCGAAGCCGCGCTCGAAGACGTGGCGCGCGCCGCGCTCGCGAAGCTCGAAGCCGCAGGCGTCACGTTCGTACCGGTCGAAATGAGCGAGCTGCTCGCGCTGAACGACCGCGTGAGCTATGCGATCGCGCTGCACGAGCCCATCGACGATCTCACAGCATGGCTCGTTGCGAACCACGCACCGGCACAAACCGTGGCCGAAGTCGCCGTGCGCATTGCGAGTCCCGATGTGCGCGCGGCCTACGACGCCGTGCTCGCCGACGCGCGCGGCGGCGACTATCACAGCGCAATGACGGTGTGGCGGCCGCGTCTGCAGCAGCTCTATGCGCAGACTTTCGCGGCCAGCGGACTCGACGCGCTGCTCTTTCCTACGACGCGGCTCGCCGCCGTGCCGATCGACGAGCTGAATGGATCGTCTCGCGTGTCGATCGACGGCGCGGCGCCGATCGACGAGATGGAGGCGTATCTGCGCAACACCGATCCCGCGAGCAATGCCGGCATTCCAGGTCTCGCGCTGCCCGTGGGTCTTGTCGACGCGCGCTTGCCCGTCGGGCTCGAACTCGACGGACCGGTCGGCGGCGACCGCAGGCTGCTCGCGATCGGTCTCGCATTCGAAGCGATTCTCGGGACGCTGCCTGCGCCGGAAATTTGAGCGCACACGGCACCGCTACCCCGCCTCGGCCGCGGGTTCCCCGCCCGCATCGACGGAGCCGAGGCGCATTTACCGCCACAATGCCGGCGCTGCGCTACAATGAGAACGGTTCTCATTCGTTATAAGCAAGCCCCCCCAACTATGCGTCTGACCGACCTGTCCAAAGGAGCGACCGCCCTCGTGGAGCGTGTCGAGGATATCCGTGCCCCCGACCCGATCGCGAAGCGTCTGCGCGACCTCGGCTTTGTTCCCGGCGAGCCCGTGCGCGTGGTTGCACGCGCACCCTGGGGCGCGGACCCGCTGCTCGTGCAGATCGGCTCGACCCGCTTTGCATTGCGCCGCGCCGAAGCGCAGCGCGTGAGCGTGACGACGGACGGGGAGGCCGCGCAATGAGCCTGGCTCCGGTTACGCCGCTGCGCGTGGCGCTCGTCGGCAATCCCAACTGCGGCAAGACCGCGCTCTTCAATCTGCTGACCGGCGCGCGCCAGAAGGTCGCCAATTACGCGGGCGTGACGGTCGAGCGCAAGGAAGGGCGCTTCGCCACGCCCTCGGGCCGCAAGGTGCAACTGCTCGATCTGCCGGGCGCTTACAGCCTCGACTCGACAAGCCCCGACGAGCGCGTGACGCACGACGTGCTGCTCGGCCGCTACCCGGGCGAGGCCGCGCCGGATCTCATCGTCTGCGTGGCCGATGCGACGAATCTGCGCCTGCATCTGCGCTTCGTGCTTGAAGTACAGCGCATGGGGCGCCCGATGGTGCTGGCGCTGAACATGATGGACGCCGCAAAGCGCCGCGGCGTCGAGGTAAATGTGGGCGAGCTTGCGCGCCAGCTCGGCATGCCCGTGGTCGAAACCGTGGCCGTGCGGCGCGGCGGCGCGCAAGCGCTCATCGAGCTGATCGACCACACGACGCCTGAAAAACCGCAGGCGCAAGCAGCAGCGGCGGCCGACGACCTGCACGGCACGGTGCGCGCCATCCTCGCGAGCGCCGTGACGATGCCGCGCGCCACCGACGCGCGCGACGACGCCATCGACCGCTTCGCACTGCACCCCGTGCTCGGCCCGCTGATCCTCTCGTTCGTGATGTTCCTCGTGTTCCAGGCCGTGTATTCGCTCGGCAAGCCGCTCACCGATGCCATCGGCGACGGCTTCACCTGGCTCGGCGCGGCCGCCGGTACGGCACTGCCCGACGGCCCGCTGCGCAGCCTCGTGACGGACGCGCTGTTCGGCGGCGTCGGCACCGTGCTCGGCTTTTTGCCCGAGATCCTGGTGCTGTTCTTCTTCATCCTCGTACTGGAGGAGTCGGGCTATCTGCCGCGCGCGGCCTTCCTGCTCGATCGCATGATGGTAGCGGTGGGGCTCACCGGGCGCTCGTTCATTCCGCTACTGTCGAGCTTCGCGTGCGCGATTCCCGGCGTGATGGGCACGCGCAGCATCTCCGACCCGCGCGACCGGCTCGCCACGATCCTCGTCGCGCCGCTCATGACGTGCTCGGCGCGCTTGCCAGTGTATGCGCTGCTGATCGGCGCCTTCATTCCGCACCGCATGATGTTCGGCGTATTCAACATGCAGGGCCTGGTGCTCTTCGCGCTTTACGCCGCCGGCATTGCCGGCGCGATGGCGGTGGGCTGGGTCATGAAGAAACTCCGCCGCGACCACCGTGAACACGCGCTGCTGATGGAGTTGCCCTCGTACCGGCTGCCGCGCCCACGCGACGTCGCCATCGGCCTGTGGGAGCGCGGCGCGATCTTCCTCAAGCGCCTGACGGGCATCATCCTCGCGCTCACGGTGCTGATGTGGTTCATCTCCACGTTCCCCTCGCCGCCCGCCGGCGCAACACTGCCCGCCATCGATTACTCCATCGCCGGCTATCTTGGCCGCGCGCTGCAATGGCCGTTCGCGCCGCTCGGCTTCAACTGGCAAATGAGCCTTTCGCTGATCCCCGCGTTCGCCGCGCGCGAAACGGCGGTGGCCGCGCTCGCCACCGTGTACTCCGTGGCGGGCGGCGACGCGGACACCGCCGCGCTCGGCCACACGCTCGCGCAGAACTTCTCGCTCGCCAGCGCCCTCTCGCTGATGGTGTGGTTCGCATTCGCGCCGCAATGCATGTCCACGCTCGCCGTGATTCGCCGCGAAACGCGCTCGTGGCGCGCCGTCGTGGTCTCGTTCGGCTACATGTTCGTCGTGGCCTATGCGGCCTCGTTCGTCACGTATCAGGTCGCGAGGCACTTCGTATGAGCACCGGACTCGTCGCGCAATATGCGGTGATCGCGCTGCTCGTGACCGCGAGCTTCGTCTATACGCTGCGCAAGCTTGCACCGAAAACGACCACGCGCGTGCAGGCCGCGGTGACCGCAAAACTGTTGCGCCCGCAACGTAATGCATTCGCGCAGCGCCTCGGGCGTTTCGTGCAGCCCAAAGGCGCAACCGGCGATTGCGGCGGCGGCTGCGGCACCTGCGGCACGTGCGGACCGACGCCTGCGGCAACGGACGCCTCGAACGCGCAACCGGTCACGTTTCATCCGCGCCGCAAATAAGGCTCGGCAACCGCGCACAAGCGACTGTCACGGGCATTGCGCTACACTGCGCGCAGCCGTTGCGCCGCAACGCGTGCAGACTTCGCAGCGCGGCGCGTTTGATCGACTCAACCCAGACACTTCGTGCCGATGCGATCCCTGCGCCTAGCCCCTTTCATGCGGATGTCCCGGCTTGCCGTCGCCACGGCGGCGGTCGTTGCGCTCGCCGCCACCGGCGCGTGCGTGCGCCTCTCCGCGGTCGACTCCAACGGTCTCTGGCAAGTCGTCGGCGGCCAGTGCGTGCCGAATATGCGCGACAAGGGCAAGCCCGGCCCCTGCACCACCGTCGACTTCCAGAAGCGCTATGCCGTGCTCAAGGACATCGCAGGGCGTGCGCAGTATCTGGTGATTCCCACCGACCGCGTGGCCGGCATCGAGAGCCCCGAGATTCTCTACGGCGGCGCGCCTGAGTACTGGGTCGGCGCATGGGGCGCGGGACGTTTCGTGGAAGCGAAGCTCGGCATGCCGCTCGCCGGCAACCAGCTCGGCCTCGAGATCAACTCCTCGGAGCGCCGCACGCAGAACCAACTGCATATCCACGTCGATTGCATGCGCCCCGACATCACCAAAGCGCTCGCGCCGTATGCCGACATCGCGCCGGGCACGTGGCGCTGGACCACGCTCGACGGATCGCGCTACCGCGTCACGCGTGTGACGAGCCTCTCGGACAACAACAATCCTTTTCGCGTGGTCGAGCGCGATCTCGGCCCGCAACAGACCATGGCCGTGCAGACGATACTCGTGACGGGCGCCGGCCCCGATGCAAAGCACGACGGCTGGCTCGTCGTGAACAGCGGGCTCGATGTCGGTGGCGGGACCGGCACGGCGGAAGGCCTGCTCGACCATTCGTGCAGCCTCGCGCAAGCGAAGAGTGCTTCGCAGTAACGCGCGGTGGAGCGCGGCTGCATTCAGCCCACGTCATCCTCGCGCGCGACGCTCACCAGCCAGCGGCGTATCACCTGTTCTTCTTCGGCCGTGAAGCCCGCGGCCATGCGCGCCTCCAGCTTCTTCACGCGCGTGCGGCACTGCCTGAGCAGCGCTTCGCCCTCATCGGTCACGTCGATCTGCTGAATGCGCCCATGCACAGCGTGCGGGCGACGCACGATCGCGCCACCGCGCTCCAGATTCGCGACGATCACGCTCACCGTTTGCGGCGTGAGCGCCGCGAGCCTTGCGAGATCGGCGCCCGAAACGCCGGGGTAGGCGGCCAGCATGGTCAACACGACGAATTGCGGCGGCGTAATGCCGAGATCGTCGAGTGCGCGTTCCATGCGCAAACGGTGCGCCGCGCCCGCCTGGCGCAGCAGGTAGCCGAAATAGCCCGCCTCGCCGCGCTTGCCCTCGCCGACCGCCGGAATAGCGCTCGTGGGTTCGCCCCTTTCCGAAACCGGGTCTTTCTTCACTGTCTTGCGCATGATGTCAGAGTTCGAATATGATGTTCGTGCTCTGATATTAACGCCCAGACTTCGCGAGGTCCAGTCATGTCCAGCACGTCTATCCGCATTGCTTACGAAACCTTCGCGCGCGACGCCGCGCCGGTGGCCGCCGCGCTCTCCGCCATGAGCAAGGCGGTCGATGCCTCGGGGCTCGAAAAGCCGCTCACCGAGCTGCTGAAAATCCGCGCCTCGCAAATCAACGGCTGTGCGTTCTGCATTCAGTACCACCTCAACATTGCGCGCGAGAAAGCCGTGCCGCGCGTCAAGCTCGATCTCGTGGCCGCATGGCACGAGGCGCCGGAATACTTCAGTGAACGTGAACGCGCCGCGCTGGCTTACACGGAAGCGCTGACCGCGAAGCTCCATGACGGTGTGAGCGACGTGCTCTACGAGGACGTGGCGCGCCAGTTTCCCGGCGAGCAGATGGCATTCTTGACCGCCGCCGTGGCGAATATCAATGCGTGGAACCGCATTGCGGTAGCGCTGCGCTTCGCGCCGCCGGTGCGCGACGCAGCAGCCTGAGGAAAGGAAAAGTAAGGATGGCACTAATTCCTTACCTGAACTCTTTCCTCGAATTACAAAGCCGCCCCCCGCGGCGAAAGACGACATACGATTGCGCCGACTGAGTGGCCTGACCAGCCGTCTCGGTCGGGCATCGACCATATCGCACATTCACCGGGGGGTTAAACATGTCGATAAGCGCGTTATCCAGCTCAAACTCACTGTATTCGACCTGGGCTGCTTACCAGGCGGAAGGGCAATCCACGAGCACCAGCCAGATGTCGGGCATGCCCATGGCTTCGGACGCCTCGTCGGACTCGAACAACGTCAATCCGCTTGCCGCCGCCATCGCCTCGGCGCTCTCGTCGCTCGGCTTCACCACGGACAGCACGGCCACCGCGTCCGCGAGCGGCACCGGTTCTGATTCCTCGTCCAGTTCCACCGGTTCGACGTCGAGCACATCGTCCACGTCGCCCGATGCGCTTGCCGCCGCGCTCCAGCAATTCCTCGGCGCGCTGTTTCAGGTCGCCGCGCAACAGAGCGGCGTCACCACGACGGCCACGGGCGATAGCAGCGACAGCAGCAGCGCGGTTTCGTCGGCAAGCGCAACGTCTGCGACTACGGCTTCCAACTCCAGCACGTCGTCCACATCGAGCGATTCGAGCACGACGACCACTGCCGCAGCGATGATGCCCCCGCCGCCGCCTCCGCCGCCCTCGTCGGCAGGCGGTTACGGCAGCGATCTCGCTTCGGCGATCTCGAACCTCGCGCAGTCGCTCTCGTCGGCTTCGAGCAGCACGTCCTCCGATTCGAGCACGGCAAGCAGTTCGTCGAGCAGCAGCAGTTCGGACAGCGAATTGACGTCTGACTTCCAGAACCTTTTGACGGCAATGGGCGCCTCATCGAGCAGTTCGTCGAGCGGCTCGACGTCCGAGCTTCAGCAATTCTTCACGACGCTCGCGAGCAACCTGCAGCAGCAGGGCTCGGGCGCCGCGAGCGGCCTGTTCGTCAGCACGACGGCCTGACCACGACGTCCACGAGCGCCCGCTCTTTCAAGCGTCGGCACGTTTGCGCGCCGGTCCGCGAGGGCTCGGCGCGTTTTTTGTTGTGGCGTATCAGCCGTGAGCGACAGGAAAGCTGAGCTGCACGAGCAGGCCGCCATCGGGGTGGTTTTTGACGTCGCATTGGCCGCCGCTATCGCGCACGAGCCGCGCGACGATGGCCAGCCCGAGGCCGCAGTGGCCTTCGCCGCCGCGCGCCGCATTCAGGCGTACGAACGGCCTCATCGCGGCGGGAATGCGCTCGGGCTCGATGCCGGCGCCGTGATCGCGTACGCGTATCAGGAACGATCCGTCTTCGATCGCCGTCGAGATTTCGATTGGCGGCGCGCCATACTCGAGTGCGTTATCGACGAGATTCGTGACGAGCCGGTCCAGCGAGACCTGGGGCAGCTTGAACCGCGAACCGGCACGCAGATCGAGCACGAACAGCGGCCCGTTGCCGCCCTCGATTTCGTCAGGATTGCCAAACTGGCTTTGCAGAAAACCATCGACGCTCAATAGCCTGCCCGCGTCGGGCGACTGCTGTGCGAACTCCAGAAACTGCTGGACGATGTGGGTGAGCGAATCGACGTCGCGCAGCATGCCGTTGCGCTCCGCCTCCTCTGCCATCAGGGTCGCGCGCAGCTTGAGCCGCGTGAGTGGCGTCTTCAGATCGTGCGCGATGCCGCTCAGCATCACCACGCGATCGTCTTCGGCCTCGTTCACGCAGCGCATCATGTCGTTGAACGACGCGCTCACGTCGCGCAGTTCGCGCGGCCCCTTGCCTTCGAGCGGCGCGATGCGCTCGCCCGTGCCGAACCGGCGCGCCGCCTGGGCGAGGCTCGCGAGCGGCTTCTGGATCTGCCAGGCAGCGAGGAACGACAGCGTGAGCGCCGCCAGCAGCATCGAAATCCCTTCGATGACAAAGCGCGGCGGCGGCGGAATATCGACCGGCACAACGACCCAGGACGTGCTGCCCGGAAAGCGCACCCACAGCTGCGGCGGGCGCCCGTCATCCACGGCGAACTGCGTGCCGGGCGGCAATTGTTCGCGCAGATGGCGCGTCAAGTCGACCAGCGGCCTGCGCGTCGGTTCGTGCAAGTGAACGTCCTTGGGCACGTTCCACACCGGCACGCGGTGCACGCGCAACACGTCGCTCAGATCGCGGTCCTTCGGCGGCTCGAGCGAACTGCCGAGATGCACCGGGGGCGGCACCGTGCCGCCCCCGACGTGCTCTTCGCTCGCCACGCGTAGCGCGAGCAGGACGCCACGCGCAAAGCCATCGACTTCATGGCGCGGCGGCTGGCGGGCAAGCAGCAAAAACCAGCCCAGCTGCATGGAAAGCAAAACCGCGGCCGAGAGCAATGCCATGCGCCCGAACAGCGTATTCAACGGACTTCTCACTGAATTGCTGCGCCGTGCGCCTCCGAATAATTCGCCGGATCCGGCACGAATACATAGCCCTTGCCGCGCACTGTCTGGATATGACGCGGATTCGACGGATCGGCCTCGATCACGCGGCGCAGGCGCCAGATCGGTACGTCGAGGCTGCGTTCGTGGAATTCGCGCTCGTCGCGATGCACGATATCGTGGATCAGCGTGCGCGAAAGCACTTTGTAGGGATGTGTGGCGAATACCTTCAGCAACGCGAATTCGCTCTCCCTCAGCGGGATTTGCGTGTCGCCGCAGGAGAGCGTGCGCATCGTGAAGTCGAGTTCGAAGTCGCCGAACCGGTAGCGCCGGCGTGCCTCAGGCGCGCTCGCGGTGGACGGGCCGCGCCGCCGCAGGATGTTCTGGATCCGCACGAGCAGTTCGTGCGGATCGAAGGGCTTCGGCAAATAGTCGTCCGCCCCCAGCGAGAGCCCGCGAATGCGATCGCTCACGGCGCCGCGCGCAGTGACGAAAATGACGGGAATGTCGTCGCCGGCCGCGCGCAAGGCGGCAATGGCTTCGAGGCCGTCGGTCTCCGGCATCATGATGTCCAGCACCACAATGGACGGTCGTTCGCGCTCGAGGCGGCGCTGGAGGTGGACGCCGTCGTGCAGCACGGCGGTATCGAAGTTATGCGAGCGCAAGAAGCGGCTCAGCAGATCGCGCACGACGGGATCGTCGTCGACAATGAGGACGCTGGGGTTCATGCCGCGATTTTAAAGCAGTGCGACGGGCGGAACCTTGCACGGTTTCTTACCAATCCTTTCCTTGCATCGCCTTGAAAAGGGTGGCATCGTTAGAACCCGCCCGGTCAAAGCGATGTCATGCTATCGAGGCTGCCCGTTCACGGGTAACGTTCAACTCTCCTACGCAAACGGCATGGCTTCAATGTGCGAGCCCGGGCGCGACCGGCGCCGGTTGGCTCAGCATCGAACCCGCTGCCCACGCGCCCAGTTGCGCCGCGCCCATGCGCTCGCGCAGCCACGCATCGAAGGTTTCCTGCAATTCCGCATGCCGCAGGGCGAAGTCCACCGTCGCCTGCACATAGCCGAGCTTGGTGCCGCAGTCGTAGCGCTTGCCAACGAACTCATAGGCCAGCACCTGCTCCTCTTCACGCATCGAGTGAATGGCGGGCGTGAGCTCGATCTCGCCGTTGGCATCGGGTTTCAGCGCGCGCAAATAGTGGAAGATGCTCGGCATGAGCACGTAACGTCCGGCCACGCCGAAGCTCGACGGCGCCAGTTCGGGCGTCGGCTTTTCAATGATGCGGCTCACGCTGATCACGCGCTCGTCCCAATGCCGGCCGTCGATCACGCCATGACTCGTCGACTCCCACGACTCGAATTCTTCCACCGCAAGAACCGAGGAATCGTAATGGCTGAAGATATGGACCATTTGCGCGAGAACCGGAGGCTTGCCGTCGAGCAGATCGTCGGCGAGCACGACCGCAAACGGTTCGTCGCCAATCAGCTTTTCCGCGCAAAGCACGGCGTGCCCGAGACCGAGCGGTTCGGCTTGCCGGACATAGACGCACTCCACATTGGCCGGCTTGATGCTCTGCACGAGTTCGACGAGATTCTGCCGGCCGCGCGCCCTAAGCACGTGTTCGACCTCGTAGGACCTGTCGAAGTGATCTTCGATGACGCGCTTTCCGCGGCCCGTCACAAAGATAAGCTCGGTAATGCCTGCACCGATGGCCTCTTCAACGGCATATTGAATGAGCGGTTTGTCGATGACCGGCAGCATTTCCTTCGGGCTCGCCTTCGTTGCCGGCAGAAAGCTCGTATCGATTCCGGCCACCGGGAACACAGCTTTACGAACACCAAGCATGATGACCTCACCTGTCTGGTAGAGGGGCGGTACGGCCATGGTGAAGGGAGCGGGATTTGCCTTCCGACCCCGGATCCCACCATGTAGCGAATCCGCTCCGCGACGCGTTCCCAGGGTTCGGCCTGAAAGGTCGGCCGAAGAGATAACCTAATCATCGCACTGTTTTTGCGCGAAGTGCGCGCGAGTGAAGGCGGCCGCACGCGGCGCGTGCACTGCCTGCGCAACTCGGCGATTACATCGCATGTAATTGGTGAGTCGCGCATGAGCGCCTATCCTCCACTGATGATCGAGTCCGCATCCAACCTGGGAGAACCGATGAACCCCACGCGCCCCGACCTGAACGCACCGCAAAGCGAACTCGGCACCCTGCTGCGCTATTGGCGGGATGCGCGCGGCATGAGCCAACTCGATTTGTCGCTGGACGCGGGGATCTCCCAGCGGCAAATCAGTTTCATTGAAAGCGGACGCAGCGTACCGGGCCGCGACACGCTGCTGACCCTTGCGCAGACGCTCGACGTGCCTTTGCGCGAACGCAACGCCTTGTTGCTCGCCGCCGGCTACGCGCCCGTCTATTCGGATGCGCCGTGGAATGCGCAGGAAATGCAGCATGTCGTGCGGGCGCTCGAGCGGGTCATTCGCCAACACGATCCGTTTCCGGCCATCGTCATGGACCGGCACTGGAACGTGCTGATGTCCAACGACGCCGCGCCGCGCTTCTTCGGCCACTTCTTCGATATGGCCGCGCACCCAGCCCCACGCAACTTGCTGCGTTTGATGTTCGATCCTCGGGGCATGCGCCCATTCCTCGCGGATTGGGAGAACGTTTCGCGAAGCCTTCTGCAACGCGTGTATCGCGAAGCGGTCGGCCGCGTGATCGACGACGAAACACGCACGCTGCTGGACGAATTGCTCGCGTTCCCCGGCGTGCCGGGCGACTGGAAAGCGCATCATGGATCGGGCGGCACGCCCACCATGCCGGTCATTCCGCTCAGTTTCATCGACGACGGCAGTGTGCTGCGCTATTTCTCGATGGTGACGAGCGTGGGCACGCCGCAAAACATCGCCGCCCAGGAATTGCGCCTCGAATGCATGTTCCCCGCCGACGACGCCACCGAAGCGCGACATCGAGAGCTGCTCGCCGCTCATGCGAAGGAACACTGAGCGGTTCTCGTCCGCAATGCGCGAAAAAAAGGGCGCTCCGCTTTAGCAGAGCGCCCCAGGGCAAAACTCTCACATCGTCCTGCGGCTACAGGGGAGGCCGGAAGGAACTGCCTGGCCCTGCAAGTCAAACCGCTTCAAGCGGGTTAAAGCGGGTTAAAGCGGCATCAAGCAGCCTCGAGCACGAGCAATTGCGCGCCGTCGGCCACCTGGTCGCCTACGCCATACAAGACTTCGGTGACCTTGCCAGCCGCAGGGGCGCCGATGGTGTGTTCCATCTTCATCGCCTCCATGACGATGAGCGGTGCGCCCTTCTCGACGACGGCGCCCGGTTCCACCAGCACGGCGATCACCTTGCCCGGCATGGGTGCGGTCAGACGGCCCTCGCCGTGCTCCGCGTCGGCCGCATGCGCGAGCAGGTTCTGCCACTCGAACGCCATCGCCGTGCCGAGACAGAACACATGAAACACATCGCCGTCGATGAATACGCGACCCGTCACGCGCTTGTCGCCGATGGTCGCCCCGTATTCGTCCACGCCCTCGCCGCGCCACCACGTGTAGCGCGCCGCGTGCCCCGCATAGGCGAGGGTTTCCTCGCCACCGTCATGCGTATGGGCCACCGTGAATGCGGTATCGCTTTCGACGTCGCGCCAGGAGAGCGATTGCGCAAAACCGCTATTCAGGCGCCAGTGCGAAAGCGCGTGCCACGGTGACGCGCCATGCGCCGCGCCGCCCTCACGGCCCAGCAGCGCCGCACACGCGAGCGCGAGCGCTTCGCGAACCGGCTTCTGCTGCGGCGAGAACAACGCGTCATGGTTACGCTCGATCAGGCCTGTGTCGAGATCGGCGCTTGCGAATGGCTCACAGGTCACGAGCCGCTGCAGAAACTCGACGTTCGTATGCGGCCCCACCACCTCGCACGCTTCGAGCGCACGCTTCATACGCGCAAGCGCGTCCTCGCGCGTGGCGCCGTGTACGATCAGCTTCGCGACCATCGGATCGTAGAACGGCGTGATGGTGTCGCCTTCGCGCACGCCGCTGTCGATGCGCACGCTCGCGCGCTGGCCCGCGTCGCCGAGCCGGAACTCGACGCCCTCCGGCATGCGCAGATGCTTGAGCGTGCCCGTGGACGGCAGGAAGCCGCGCGCCGGATTTTCCGCGTAAATGCGCGCTTCGAGTGCGTGGCCCGTGATCGAAAGCTGCGACTGCCCGAGCGGCAGCGGCTCGCCCGCCGCCACGCGCAACTGCCATTCGACGAGATCGAGGCCCGTGATCATCTCCGTTACGGGGTGCTCGACCTGCAGGCGCGTATTCATCTCCATGAAGTAGAAGTCGGCGCCCGTCATAATGAATTCGACGGTGCCCGCGCCTTCGTAATGCACTGCGCGCGCCGCGGCCACGGCCGCCTCGCCCATGGCGCGGCGCACGCCGTCTTCGAGACCCGGCGCGGGCGCCTCTTCAAGCACTTTCTGGTGACGGCGCTGCACTGAGCAGTCGCGGTCGAACAGGTAGACGGCGCCGCCATGTTTGTCGGCGAACACCTGAACTTCGACGTGACGCGGCCGCGTGAGGTACTTCTCGATCAGCACGCGGTCGTTGCCGAAGCTGCTGGCCGCCTCGCGCTTGCACGAGGCGAGCGCCGCCGCGAAGTCCTCGCTGCGCTCGACCACACGCATGCCCTTGCCGCCGCCGCCCGCGCTCGCCTTGAGCAGCACGGGGTAGCCCATTGCATCGGCTTCGCGCTGGAGGAGCGCGGGGTCCTGGTCGTCGCCGTGGTAGCCCGGCACGAGCGGCACGGCCGCCGCATGCATCAGCGCCTTCGCGGCCGCTTTCGAGCCCATGGCGGCGATCGCCTCGACCGGCGGCCCGATAAAGACGATGCCGGCCGCTTCGCACGCGCGGGCAAAGTCTTCGTTCTCCGAAAGAAAACCGTAGCCGGGGTGAATCGCTTGCGCACCCGTGGCGCGCGCGGCGTCGATGATGCGCTCATAGCGCAAATAGCTTTGTGCCGCGGCCGCTTCGCCGATATGCACGGCTTCGTCGCAGGCCGCGACGTGCTTGGCGTTCGCGTCGGCGTCCGAGTACACGGCCACGCTCTTTATGCCAAGCCGCCTGCACGTCGCCGCAACCCGGCACGCAATTTCGCCGCGGTTGGCGATCAGGATTTTGTTGAACATGTGCTGTCCTCGCTTCGTTTCCTGCTTCTTGCCTTATTGATCGCGCCAGCGCGGCGTGCGCTTTTCAAGGAACGCCGACACGCCGTCGCGCCCCTCCTCGCTCGCGCGAATACGCGCGATGCGAACGGCGGTGTCTTCGATCAGGGCGTCGTCGATCGTCTGGCCGGCGATGTCCTGCACGAGCTGCTTGCACTCGCGCACGGCATTCGGGCTGTTCGCACAGAGCGTTTCGGTGATGCGTTGCACGGTGGCGTCGAGGGCTTCGGCGCTCACGGCCTCGCTCACGAGGCCGAGCCGCTGCGCGGTGGCGCAGTCGAAGGCTTCGGCCGTGACGAAGTAGCGGCGCGAAGCCTGCTCGCCCAGCGCGCGGATCACATAAGGCGCGATCGTGGCGGGCATCAGGCCGAGGCGCGCTTCGGAAAGGCAGAAGTGCGCGGTCTCCACGGCCACCACGATGTCCGCCGCACACACGAGGCCCATGCCGCCCGCGTAGGCGTCGCCATGCACGCGTGCGACGACCGGCTTCGGGCAGCGGTAGACAGCCGAGAGCATCTGCGCGAGACGCATGGCGTCCGCGCGATTCTCCGCGTCGGAGTAGCCGGCCATCTTGCGCATCCAGTTCAGGTCCGCGCCTGCGCAAAAGGCCTTGCCGTTGCCGGCGAGCACGATCGCGCGCACATCGTCGCGCGCGCCGAGCGCGGTGAACGCAGCCGTGACGTCCGCGATCATCGCTTCGTTGAACGCGTTGCGCACCTCAGGACGATTGAGCGTGACAGTCGCCACGTGTCCGACGACTTCTACGGTGAGCGTTTCGTATTGCATTGTCTGGTCCTCAATGCATCACATGCGGAACACGCCGAAGCGCGTCTCTTCGATCGGCGCGTTCATCGTGGCGGAAAGGCCCAGGCCGAGCACGTCGCGCGTTTGCGCCGGGTCGATCACACCGTCGTCCCACAGGCGTGCGCTCGCGTAATACGGATGGCCCTGCAGTTCGTACTGGTCGCGAATCGGCTGCTTGAACGCATTTTCCTCTTCGGCGCTCCACGTGCCGCCCTTCGCTTCGATGCCGTCGCGGCGCACCGTGGCGAGCACCGATGCGGCCTGCTCGCCGCCCATCACCGAAATGCGCGCGTTCGGCCACATCCACAGGAAGCGCGGCGAATACGCGCGGCCGCACATGCCGTAGTTGCCCGCGCCGAACGAACCGCCAATGATGACCGTGAATTTCGGCACCTTGGCCGTGGCCACTGCCGTCACCATCTTCGCGCCGTTGCGCGCAATGCCCTCGTTTTCGTACTTGCGGCCCACCATGAAGCCCGTGATGTTCTGCAGGAACACCAGCGGAATCTTGCGCTGGCAGCACAGCTCGATGAAGTGCGTGCCCTTCAGTGCCGATTCGGAAAACAGAATGCCGTTGTTCGCGATGATGCCGACCGGGTGGCCCCAGATGTGCGCAAAGCCCGTCACGAGCGTGGTGCCGTAGCGCGCCTTGAATTCGTCGAAAGCCGAGTCGTCGACGATGCGGGCGATCACCTCGCGCACGTCGAAGGGCTTGCGCGTATCCACGGGAATCACGCCGTAGAGGCTTTTCGCGTCGAAGCGCGGCGGCAGCGGCTCGCGCAGCACCACGGGCGGCGTTTTCGTGCGGTTCAGATTGCCGACGATCGAACGCGCAATGGCCAACGCATGCGCATCGTTCTGCGCGAGATGGTCGACCACGCCGGAAAGGCGCGTATGGACATCGCCGCCGCCCAGGTCTTCGGCGCTCACTTCCTCGCCCGTCGCCGCCTTCACGAGCGGCGGGCCGCCGAGGAAAATCGTGCCCTGGTTCTTCACGATGATCGACTCGTCGCTCATGGCCGGCACATACGCGCCGCCCGCCGTGCACGAGCCCATCACCACCGCAATCTGCGGAATACCCTGCGCAGATAGATTCGCCTGGTTGTAAAAGATGCGGCCGAAGTGATCGCGGTCCGGAAACACCTCGTCCTGATTCGGCAGGTTCGCCCCGCCCGAATCGACGAGATACACGCAGGGCAGGTTGTTTTCCTGGGCGATTTCCTGCGCGCGCACGTGCTTCTTCACCGTGACCGGATAGTACGTGCCGCCCTTTACCGTGGCGTCGTTGCAGACAATCACGCATTCCTGCCCCGCAATGCGCCCGATGCCCGTGATGATGCCCGCGCCCGGCGCGTCGTCGTTGTACATGCCGTAGGCCGCGAGCTGCGAGAACTCCAGAAACGGCGTGCCCGGATCGACCAGTTGCGCGATGCGATCGCGCGGCAGCAGCTTGCCGCGCGAGAGGTGCTTGTCGCGCGCGGCCTCGCCGCCGCCCAGCGCAAGCTTCTGGATCTTCTCGCGCAGGTCCGCGACGAGCGCTTCGAGTGCCGCGGTATTGGCCTTGAAGTCGTCCGAACGCGGATTGAGCTTCGATTCGATGACCGGCATCCCGTCCTCCCTTCGTTACCGTGAGTTGCTTAGGATTACATGGTTTCCGCGAACAGCTCGCGGCCGATCAACATGCGGCGAATCTCGCTCGTGCCCGCGCCGATTTCGTAGAGCTTCGCGTCGCGCCAGAGACGTCCGACCGGATACTCGTTGATATAGCCATTGCCGCCCAGAATCTGGATCGCTTCGCCGGCCATCCACGTTGCCTTTTCTGCGGTGTAGAGAATCACGCCCGCGCAGTCCTTGCGCACCTGGCGCACGTGGTCCCGGCCAAGCGTGTCGAGCTGGCGGCCCACCGCGTAGAGATAGGCGCGGCACGCCTGGTAGGTCGTATAGAGGTCTGCGACCTTGCCCTGGATGAGCTGGAATTCGCCGATGGCCTGACCGAACTGCTTGCGATCGTGGATGTACGGCACGACCGCGTCCATGACCGCGGCCATGATGCCGGTGGGGCCGCCCGCCAGCACGGCGCGCTCGTAGTCGAGGCCGCTCATCAGCACTTTCACGCCGCCGTTGAGCTGGCCGAGGATGTTCTCTTCCGGCACTTCCACGTCCTGGAACACCAGTTCGCCAGTGTGTGAACCGCGCATGCCGAGCTTGTCGAGCTTCTGCGCAACCGAAAAGCCCTTCATGCCCTTCTCGACGATGAACGCCGTAATGCCGCGCGAACCCGCTTCAGGATCGGTTTTCGCGTAGACGACCAGCGTGTCGCAATCCGGGCCGTTGGTGATCCACATCTTCGTGCCGTTGAGCACGTAGCGGTCGCCCTTCTTTTCGGCGCGCAGCCTCATGCTCACGACGTCCGAGCCGGCGTTGGGCTCGCTCATGGCGAGTGCGCCGACGTGCTCGCCGGAAACGAGCTTCGGCAGATATTTGCGCTTTTGCGCCTCGGTGCCGTTGCGGTGGATCTGGTTCACGCACAGGTTCGAATGCGCGCCGTACGAAAGGCCGACCGATGCGGACGCGCGCGAGATTTCCTCCATCGCGACCATGTGCGCCGTGTAGCCCATATTCGCGCCGCCGTATTCCTCGGAAACCGTCATGCCGAGCACGCCCAGGTCGCCGAACTTGCGCCAGAGGTCCATTGGGAACTGGTCGGTGCGGTCGATTTCGCCCGCGCGCGGCGCGATTTCCTTCGCCGCGAAGCCAGCGATGCTGTCGCGCAGCATTTCGACTTCCTCGCCAAGCGGGAACTGCAAACCGGGTACGTTGCTCATGTGTGTCTCCAGGGAATCTCGAACCGGGCGTAGCTTCGCCCCATGGACGCACATTTCACGCCAGATTTACGTTAACGTCAATAGATATTTCTGAGTGACGCTCAAGTTTTCATGGCGACGAAATTTCCCTGTCTGGCGGCGTTTTTTTCGCGGATAATCGATTCCATCCTGACGTAAATTGAATCAAGCTCAATATGGAAGCCGTTGCCCGGAAAGCCGTCCTGCCCGCGTCGCGCCGCCAGCCGGCGGGGCGCAAGTCGCAGCAGCGTGTGCGCGAGATCCTGCAGGCGGGGCGCGAAGTGTTCTCGGAAAAAGGGTACGCACGCGCCACCACGGCCGAGATCGCCCAGCGCCTTGGTGTGTCCGAGGCGACGGTGTTCAGCTACTTCCGGGGCAAACGGGAGCTGTGCGCGCGCGTGATCGGCGACTGGTATGACGAATCGATCGCCGCGATCGAAGGCGGCCTGCCGCGCGACGGCACCGTGCGCCAGCAGTTTGCATTCATCGTGCGCATGCATCTGCAGTTGATGCTGGAGAGCGGCACCGGTATCTGCGAACTGGTGCTCTCGGAAGGCCGCACGCGGCACCACGATCTGAGCGAAGCGCTCGTGGAAATGCAGCGCCGCTACACGGCGCCGCTCATGCGCGTGCTGGCGCGCGGCCAGGAAAGCGGACAGATCCGCAACGACCTGCCGCTGCGGCTACTGCGTTCGCTGGTATTCGGGCCCATGGAGCATGTGCTGTGGGACGCGACGCTCGCCAACCGCCGCACGGACATCGACGCTACGGCAGAACGCCTCGTAGACGCACTCTGGTCCGCGCTGCAGCCGCCCAACCTCGAACTCGCCGCGCTCGCGCAGTTCAGCCAGGACGTGGGCGAAGCCGTGCGCCGGCTCGAGCGCGAACGCGCCGCGCGCTAGGCGGCGCGCCCTGGCGGTCGATCAGACGGTCGCCCCCTCGGCCACGCGCGCGCAGAGCGAAGCGGGGTCGAGCAGCATCAGCGTGCCCTTGCCCGGCGGTGCATAGCCGCCAGCGTCAGGTCGCGGCCCACGACACGAGCAGCGAAGTCGCGACATGACAGCAAAATGTCTATTCATGTCGGATTCCTTATTAATTGCGAGACCACGGCGGCGTGCGATAACGGCGAAGTGCGAAGAGTCGATATCGATCTATCCAATTATTACAGCCCGTCGACGCGCGCTCGCGCCTCATTGCACGCTTTTCTGTGAAATATGGAGCGCGATGCGAGCCGTTGCGCGCCGTACGCACTACGGCCACCCTTCGCGCCCCATCAGCCCCGAGCCTTCTGTAACAACTCGAAAAATCGGTGCAACTCGCGTAATTGCATTGGTTCCCGCAATGTCTTAGCGTTCGATAATCGGCTGGCGCGCGCCGTTGCTCCGGCCTGCCCGTTTCTGGAGATCGTGTGTGAGAAGGTCGAAACTGTTTCTCGGGGCCGCTGCGGCCGCGCTTCTCAGCGTGTGCGGCGTAGCACAGGCGGCGCGTGTCGGCGTGTATTTCGGCGCCGGCGTGCCGTATTACTACCCGGTCGCGCCCGCGCCCTACTATTACGCGCCGGCGCCCGTCATCGTCGCGCCGCCGCCGCAGGCGCCCGATTACATCGAGCAGGGGCAGGCCCCCGCGATGGACCCGCAGCAAGGCCCCGTCAACGCCGCGCCTGGCGATGCAGCGGGCGACCAGCAGGCGAACGCCGACACCTGGTATTACTGCGACGAGTCGAAAACCTACTATCCGTATGTAAAGCAGTGTTCGTCGGGCTGGCGCGCGGTTCCCGCCCAGCCGGCGCCGTCGAACTAAAAACCTTGAAAATATCGAGCCGCACATGAAATACACGTATCTCGCGCTACTCGCCACAGCGGGGCTGCTGAGCGCATGCGCCGTGACGCCCACGGGGCCGAGCGTGATGGCCCTGCCTGGCACGGGCAAGACTTTCGATCAGTTCCGTGCCGACGACGCGAACTGCCGCCAGTTCGCTTTCCAGCAGGTAGGCGGCGTCACATCGAACCAGGCGGCAACCGGTGCCGGCGTGGGCAGCGCCGTGGTCGGTACGGCGCTCGGCGCTGCCGCGGGCGCCGCATTTGGCGGCGGCCACGGCGCGGCCATCGGCGCGGGCGCGGGCCTGCTCGCGGGCAGCGCGGTGGGCATGGGCAACGCACAGGGTTCCGCATGGGACGTGCAGCGCCGCTACGACTACGCTTATCTGCAATGCATGTACGCCACCGGCAACCGCATCCCGGCGCCCGGCAACATGACGATGTCGCAGCCTCAGCAGTTCCAGGCGCCTCAGCAGCAGTTCCAGACAGCGCCGCAACCGCGTTATTTGCCGCCGCCCCCGCCGGGGTCGCCGCCTCCGCCGCCGAGCGGATACTGAAGCGGATATAGACCGCATTAGGAAGAACGCGAGGCTGACGCAATTGCGCCAGCCTCGCGTTTTGCTTTGGATTCCGAATAAGCTGAATCAGTGCGCGTCGTCGAATTCGAGCGCGTTGCCGTTCCACACCACACGGCGCATTTCGCCCGACTGCGGGTCGATGAGCGTCATCTGCTGCGCGGCGTGGACGGGATCGGGCTTCTCACGGCGGTCCGTCGCCGAGCTGGATTCGAGCAGCGGCTGCAACACCGGCGCGAGCGACTTCAGCAGTTGCACGGACAGCGCACTCGTGAACGTATAGCGCGCCGCGTACGGCTCATGCACCCATGCCGTAAGCGTGCCGTAGAAGCGGTTGCCGATCACGAACACGAAGGTCGCGCTCCGGTTCACCTTGCGCGATTCGATGAGCCGCGCGCCCGGCGCGTACACGTTGAAGCGCTGGTCGCCGGTTCCCGTCTTGCCGTAGACCGGCAGCGTCTTGCCGTCGGGGAGCGACATACCGTCGGCGAGGCGCTTGGCCGTGCCGCCCTCCACCACGGACGTCAGCAACTCGCGCACCACTTGAGAAATTTCCGGTGAGATCAGCGCTTGCGGCTGCGCGGACGCATGAACGAAGTGCGTCTCGTAAGGCGTGCCGCGCGCGAAGTCGAGCGATTCGAAGCTATGCGTCGGCAGCTTTTCGCCATTGCTCGAAATCAGGCCGATAAGCTGCGCGAGCGCTGCGGGGCGGTCGCCCGAAGCACCGATTGCCGCGCCATAAGAAGGCGTAATGTTGTCGAACGGATAACCGACCGCGCGCCAGGACTTGCCGATCGCGTCATACGCGCGCAGCTCGATCATGTGGCGAATGCGCCGGTTCTGGGTCGCGTGATACTTCGTCTTGAAGAGCCAGCTGTAGGTGTAAAGGCGCGTGTCGCGGCTCTCCTGCTGGACCTGCGCAAGCGTTGCATCCGGGTGCAGGCGCATGTAATTCAGCAGCCACAATTCGAGCGGATGAATGCCCGCGATATAGCCGCGGTCGTTGAGGTTGAATTTGTCGACGGCGTACTTGTCGTAGTAGCGCGCAAGGTCTTCGTCATCGAGCCATTGGAACTTCGTGTTCTTGAGTTGCGCGCGCATCTGTGCATCGAACCACGGCAGTTTGCCGTCGGGTTTCACGCTGCGCAGCACGGTCGCAATGCGCGCCGGGCCCTTGCGCGTGTGCTGCAGCAAGATCGCGAGCGCTTCGTCGTTGCTCTTGCCCGCGTAGCGCGTGTAGAAGCGCTTCATGTAGACCTGGCTCTCACCATCGGCAAACTGCGTGAGAAAACGCGTGCGCACGACAGGATCGTCGAGCCATTGCGCGGGCGGCCCCGAAGTCTGGATCATCTCGTAGTGAACGATGTCGCGCATGAGCCGCACGAACACCAGATTCACGGAATGCTGGAACGCGCGATGCACAGTCAGAATCTGCGCGTTGTCGCTCGACTCGAAATTGTTGAAGCTCTGCGCGCCGCCGCCGGTGTAGAACGTCTCGCCGGGACTGGCCGAGTACTTGCGCTCAACGGCCGCTTCCAGCATGGAATGCAGCGAGCGGTCGGAGGTCTTCGAGAGATAGTCGATCGCCCAGCGCGTGAGCGCGTCGCTCGGATCGACTTGCGGCAGCATCGCGCGCAACGACTTTGTGTCGTCGGCCGCGTAGCGCGCGTGCAGCGCGCTCACGATCTGCAGATACGTCACGAGCGTGCGCAGCTTCGCCGTCGACCCCAGATTCAGGCGCGCGCCCGAATTGATGTCGAACGGCTGGTTCACGCTGTCCGTTTGCACGCGCACGAGGTTCTCACCGCTGCTGCGCTCGAACAGCGTGAAGCTATAGGCGATCTTCGAAGGATCGTCGGACGGGCGCAGCATCTCGAAGCCGACCAGACCCGCCTGGCGCGCGCCGTCCTTCGTCGCGGCGTCGGCGAGGCGGTCGCTCACGGCCTGCTGCACGCTGTCGACGAGCGTGGCCGTGGCGGTCAGATCGAGGCGGTCGAGGTCGTAAAGCGTCTTCAGCCCCAGCGCCTGCATGAGCTGGGTGCGCAGCGTCAGCACCGCCTTGCGCTCCACGAAGGAAACCGGCACACGCTGCGACGGCTTCGAGCGGTCGAGCGTAAGCTGCGTGCCGAGCGCGGCGTCGCGCAGCGCCGGCGTAATCACGCCGCCGGCGCCGAGCAGGCGGATATAGCTGTCGGTCAGCTTCGCGAGCGCCTCGTTGTTCTTTTGCAGGAAATACGAAGGCGCGCGCTGGGCGATCAGCAGCGAGAGCACCTGGCGGAACGCCAGCGCCTGCGCGTCGAGCGTCTCAGGCGTCAGCGGCGCGCGCAGGATGCGATTGACTTCGCGGAAGTCGCGGCCATACCAGGCGGCGAGGCCGTCGCCGAGACCGTTGACTTCGCCCACGCCCGGCTTGGCGGAGAGCGGCACCGAATTCAGGTAGCGCACGAGAATCTGCTGGCGCGCGGGCATCGTCTGCGGGCCGTCCAGATACGCGCGCAGCGAAGCGGACGCGATCTGGCGCAGCTTCTCCGGCGGCGTGGAGGTGCGACCGCCCGTCGAGTGCCGGAACTTCTCGATCTGCGTGGCGAGCGTGCTGCCGCCCGGCGTTTGCTGATGCTGGTTCACGAGGCGCGCACCCTGGTCGACGAGCGCCCGGCTAAAGCGCCCCCAGTCGATGGCTGGGTTGCGGTTCGGCTGGTCCTGGGCGAGCAGGTATTTGTCTTCGATGAAAAGCAGCGAGTCGCGCACCACGGCCGGCACCGCGTCGAAATTCTCGTACGCGCGCTGCGGATAACGCGTATGGAAAAGCGTCGCACCGGAAGCGTCGCGCAGCACGATGCCGGCCTGGTCCTTTTCTTCGAATGGCAGGAAAAGCCCCTGGTCGGCGACGGCGATCATGCGATCTGAATCGCGCGCCTGCGCGGCGATCGCGAAACCGCGTTCCGCAAGCCGGTTCTCGAAGGTGGGCAGCTGCGCATAACCGAGCCGCACGTCGTACGGCCCGTTCGTGGTGGGAAAGCGGATGTTGTGGCTCGGCCCGTTCTCGACCGTAAAGCCGATGTCGCGCGTGAGTTCGGAGAGATAGCGCGCCTGCAGGCGCGACGTGTCGATTTCGATCTGAACGATGCGCGCGATGATGACGAGGGCGGCCAGAAACGCGACGACGAATCCCCACTTGACCCACCTGAAGAGTGAGCCAGCGCCAGCGGCGCGAACAGGAAAGCGTACCGATGGGCGGTTCATGCGTATTCTCCTGACGTCACGTCAGATTTCCAGACGGCACCCCTTAAATAGTCTATCTCGCTCCGTAGGTTCTTGCGCGCCAGTATGTAGGGCTTCGCACGCACGTCGCACTGCCGCAACACGGATGCCCGGCGCGTGACAGTTTTGCGGCATGTTGCGCCCACGCCGTGGCACGGGACATGCTCCCGATATAATGATTGGCTACTTCGTTGGATACCGGGAAATATGAAGAAGCTTGCCGTGCCCCTTGCCCTTTCGCTCGCGCTCGGCGCGTGCGCGTGGTTTCAGAGCAACCCGGACGCCGGTCAGCCGGTCATCGATTCCACAACCAACCGGTCGGTCCAGGACGTCATCTCGTGCCTGACCGTCGAAGCCTCGCGTCACGGCGCCAGCTTCACCACCTCGCCGCTGCCGCAAGGCCAGATGCTCGAGTTCGGCGACTCGAACGTCATCAAGGTTCGCACCGATAACGGCGCGACGACCTACCGTTATTACGCCGGCAAACGCCACGCCTCGAACCTGTGGATCGAAGGCGCGAGTAAAACCTGCGCGCCTTGAACATTTGACAGGCCGTTTTTGCCGGGTCGCTTTGCGCGGCGCTTCGCCGCGCCTTCGCGCCCTTTCAATTACAGCCTTTTACATCGCTACGCGCCGTGTAGCGCGATGACACATTTTCGCCGGGCGTTTTAAGAATCGCTTAAGTCTTCGTCCGCATCATCGCTTCACCCAAAAGAAACGAGCGCTGCAGGAGGTTCCGTGAAACAGCAAGACCCGCAAATCCAGGCGACAAACCAGGTCGACAGCGAGGCCGCGCCCGGCGCGAAGCCCGCTCGCCGCACCTTGTTGCGCCGGTTGCTGAGCCACCACGAGCTTGCGACCCTCCTGTTGCTGCTGCATGCGCCGATCGACGCGCACGCCAAACCGGAGATTCCGATGCTCAAGGAAGCCGGCCTCGTCGAGCAGGTCCAGGACGACGCCGGTGACCCGCGCATCCGCCTGACGAAGGAAGGCAACGCTGTGCTGCAAGGACTCGGCCTCGCGCGCTGAGGTTGCCGCGCGCTGGCGCGTAACGCACCAGCCAAAAAAGACGGCGGCACGCCATGCGTGCCGCCGTCTTTTTTTATCGAACGACAGAATGATTCGCCGCGCTACCCCTCAAGCCGACTCGAGCCCCGCGCCTTCGGCGGCGAGCGCCTCACTTTCATCCTGCAGGCACAACAGCCGGTAGCCGCTCTTGTACACCGGCTGCAGCCGAAACCCGTTCGGCGTGTCGATCTCCAGCACCAGACGCAGCCGCGACACGTGGCTGTCGATCGTGCGGGTCAAGGTCTGCAACTCGCGCCCCCACACCATCGCGTAAATGTGATCGCGCGAGAGCATGCGCCCGATATTCGAGAAGAACAGCGCAGCCAGCCGGTATTGCGTGGTCGAAAGCAGCACAGGCTTGCCGTGCACGCTGACCGCCTGATGCCGCAAGTCGAAGCGATAGGGGCCGGCGTCGATCGTCAGGTTCTCGAACCGGTCGGGAAACGCGCGGCGCAGGAGCGCGTTCACGCGAGCGCGCAGTACCGAAGGGCAAACCGGCAGGCACACGTAGTCGTCGGCGCCGATAGAAAACGCTCGCACCACGTTCTCGTCGGAGGCGTCCTCCGAGACGAACAGCACCGGAAGCTGGCTGCCGTTCACGGCCCGCAAGGTTCTCAGCAGCTCGGCGCCGGCGATCTGCGAGCCCTGCCAGTCGAGCAGGAGCATATCGACCGTCGATGCGGCCAAGGTCCTGGCAAGCAGGAGTGCGTCGCTGGACGCAACGCAGGCGTGACCGCATTGCGTCAGCACGCGCTCGAGCTGCTGGCGATGGTCAGCGTCGAGCTGGAGGATCGCGATGCGCATGGTGGGGGCCCCTGATGGATCGATGATGAAACCGGGCAATTTTGTGGATATGTGCAAAATCTGCCCATCGGACGAGTCCGAATTCCAGAACGCTTCGCCGTTTTCCCACAGCGGCGCGGGAGCGTCCTGACGGGCCGCGCATCGGGCAGCTCCCAGGCTTCCTGTAGAATCGCGCACTGGCCTGAAGTCGTCGCACGTCCGCCCACCCTCGCGGACGCGCTGTTGCCGTGCCCCACCCCTGCGCCCGCCTATCCGACGACCGCCGCCCCCGCGCCACGCGCGCACCAGGCAAATTCTGGCCATCCCCGACGTCCACGCGTTCCGCACGCGCTACATACAACGTCGTACATAACAACACCCTGGTTTTTCGGAAATGCAAGCAACAGAAATTGGCGTGCGCACGCCTGCCGCTGCGCGCGCGCTCACCCGCAGCGACTACAAGACGCTCGGGCTCGCCGCACTCGGCGGCGCCCTCGAGTTCTACGACTTCATCATCTTCGTATTCTTCGCGCCGGCTATCGGCCAGTTGTTCTTCCCCGCAACGATTCCGGACTGGCTGCGCCAGTTGCAGACTTTCGGCATCTTCGCGGCGGGCTACTTGGCGCGGCCGCTCGGCGGCATCGTCATGGCGCACTTCGGCGACCTGCTCGGCCGCAAGCGCATGTTCACGCTCTCCGTGCTGCTGATGGCGCTGCCCACGCTCGCCATGGGCTGCCTGCCCACCTACGCGACGATCGGCGTGCTCGCTCCCGTGCTGCTGCTCGCGCTGCGCGTGCTGCAAGGCGCGGCCGTGGGCGGCGAGGTGCCGGGCGCGTGGGTGTTCGTCTCCGAGCACGTGCCGCGCCGCCATATCGGCTATGCATGCGGCACGCTCACGGCGGGCCTCACGTTCGGCATCCTGCTCGGCTCGCTGATCGCCGCGGCGGTCAATCATCACTACGCCCCGGGCGACATCGCCGCGTATGCCTGGCGCATTCCGTTCCTGATTGGCGGGCTGTTCGGCATGTTCTCGGTGTATCTGCGCCAGTGGCTGCACGAAACGCCGGTGTTCGCGGAGATGAAGGCGCGCAAGTCGCTCGCCGACGAAATCCCGCTCAAGGCCGTGCTGCGCGACCACGGCCGCGCCGTGATCGTCTCGATGCTGCTCACGTGGATGCTTTCGGCCGCCATCGTCGTCGTGATCCTGATGACGCCGCCGCTCCTGCAGAAGCAGTTCCATCTCGACGCCACCACGTCGCTGCTCGCGAACTGCCTGGCGACGCTCTTCCTCACGGTGGGCTGCGTGAGCGCGGGCGCGCTCGCGGACCGCTTCGGCGCGCGCCGCGTGCTGGCCATCGGCGGCATCGCTCTCGCGATCGCCTACTACACGATGTTCCGCCAGATCGCCGTGGACAGCTCGATGCTCATGCCGCTCTATGCGCTTTGCGGGCTGCTGGTCGGCACGATCGGCGCGGTGCCCTATGTGATGGTGAACGCGTTTCCGCCAGTGGTGCGCTTCTCGGGCATCTCGTTCTCGTACAACGTGGCGTACGCCGTGTTCGGCGGCCTCACGCCGATCGTCGTCGCGCTGCTGATGAAGTCCGCGCCGCTCGCGCCCACCTACTACGTGGCCGCGATCTGCGTGCTCGGTGCGATCACGACGCTGTTCTTCAAGGACGCGCATCAGGAGCAGTAAGTGCGCCCCAGTGTGCACTTACTGCGCACTGGGCGGCCGCCCTTGATCAGACACCATTTTTTCGCAGGCTTCGACGATTCACCTCGCGCTGAAACGTCGAAGCCTGCGAGCGCCCTACCATGGGCGCATGAATACCTCACACCCCACCCCAGTCCACTTCACGCCCGCGCTCACGCGTATCGTCGCGACCGTCAGCGTCGGGTTCGTCGTCACGCAGCTCGACGTGACCATCGTCAATATTGCGCTCGCGCGCATCGCAACCGATCTCCATGCGAACGTCGCGGGCCTGCAATGGATCGTCGACGCCTATACGCTCGCCTTCGCCGTGCTGATGCTCTCGGGCGGCGTGCTGGGCGACCGCTACGGCGCACGCCGCCTCTACGCCATCGGGCTCGTGGTGTTCGCCCTCGCCTCGCTGGCCTGCGGGCTCGCGGCCAATCCGGTCATGCTGATTGCCGCCCGCGCGCTGCAGGGCGCGGGCGCGGCGGCCATGCTGCCCAATTCGCTCGCGCTGCTCAACGAAGCGTGCCGCCACGACCGGGCGCTCAGGGCGCGTGCAGTGGGTTTCTGGACCGCCGCCGGCGCCATCTCGATCGCCGCCGGCCCGGTGGCGGGCGGCCTGCTGATCGCGGCGTTCGGCTGGCGCAGCATTTTCCTCGTGAACCTGCCGCTGTGCGCGGCCGGCCTCTGGGCCACGTTCGCCTGGATTCCCGCGCCGCGCCGTCATACGCACGATGCCAGCGCTGCCGGCGCGCCCGCCGTGCGCAGCCTCGACGTGCGCGGCCAGCTGCTCGCCATCGTGGCGCTCACGGCCTTTACCGGCGCCGTGATCGAATGGCGGCCGCTCGGCTTCACGCACTGGGCCGTGGCGGGCGGCTTTGCGCTCGCGCTCGTGGCGGGTCTAGCGTTCGTCTCGCTCGAAACGCGCGCACACGACCCCATGGTGCCGCTCGCCATGCTGCGCAACCGCACGTTCAGCGCGGCGGTGCTGTTCGGTATCTGCGTGAATCTCACCTATTACGGCACCGTGTTCGTGCTCGCGCTCTATCTGCAGCATGCGCGGGGCGAGACGCCGTTGCAGGCGGGACTCGCGTTCATTCCGCTCACCGCCGGCTTCCTGCTCTCGAACATCGTGAGCGGCCATGTGGTAGCGCATTACGGCACGCGCCGGCCGATGATCATCGGCGCGCTGATTGCGGGTGCCGGCTACGCATTGCTGGTCAGCGTGGATGCCGCGACGCCGCTCGCCTTCATGTTGCTCGCCTTCCTGCTGATTCCTTCCGGCATGGGCCTCGCCGTGCCGGCGATGACCACGGCCGTGCTCTCCTCGGTGGAGCCGGCGCGTGCGGGGACGGCCTCGGCGCTGCTCAATACGGCGCGTCAGGCGGGCGGTGCAGTGGGGGTGGCGGCGTTCGGCGCGCTTGCGGGCGGGGCGGGCGCGGCGCAGGTGGTGGCCGGCCTGCGTGCGGAAACCGCGGTCTCGACGGCGCTCCTGCTCACGGCGGCCGGGTTGGCCTGGTTCGTGAGAACCGAACCGGCGCATGCGGACGTGCGCCGCATCGCGCCGGCGCGCGTGAACGAACCGGAATCTCGCTGATTCGACAGCGAACTGGCGTGCCGAACTACAGCGACGCCTCCTGGATCGCACCGGAGTCGATCGCGCGGGCGATCAAACCATCGTTCTGCGCCTTACGGATGGCGTGAGCGATCAGCTGGTCGGGCTCCTCGAGCTCAGCCTTGAGCGCGCCGATGAGGCCGGTGGCGTCGAGAATCACCAGCGTCTTCGCGGTATCCGCCTCACTGATGAACACGCGCCGCGTGCCGTCTTCCGCAAGGCTCGCGCAGAACTGCCCGGTCTTGCCTGCCACGTTGAAGTCGAAGTTCTGTATCAAGGCCTGCTCCCTCTACACCCGGTTGCCCGGTGGTTGCAATTCGACACTCGCGCTTCGCCACGCGAGGGCGTCAGCCTCGCAGGCCGCCGCCGCGCGGCGCGCGCAGACCATCAATGGAAGCACGTCCCGCGCCCGTCACGGCCAGCAGCAGGAAACCGCCCGCGATCGCCACGTTCTTCCAGAAATGAATGACCGCGTCCTGTTGCGCCGCGGCCTCAGTCATGTTCCAGAAGTCGTGGCCGAGTATCGCCGTCACGATAGCGTACACGGCCAGCAGGAACGCAACCGCGCGCGTGCGCACGCCCAGCACGATCGCAATGCCGCCGAGCAGTTCGACGGCGGTTGCCGCGATCGCGCCATACGAGGCATACGGCACGCCCTTCGAATGCAGGTAGCCGACAAACCCCGCGTATCCCAGCAGCTTCATGGCACCGCCCCAGAGAAACAGAATGGCGAGCGCGATGCGGGCGATGAAGATGATGAAGGAATCGGCGGGACGGGTCATGGAGGGCTCCGGTATGCAGTATCGGAATGACCGCGGAGCGCACGCTCAGTTCCCTCGACATGAGGCGGCAATGGCAGACGAGCCGGCACGCGCAAAGGCCGCACTGCGTGCCGGAGCGAAACGAACTAACTCGGGAGTTGATTCGGAATGCTATGGAATTTGCCCGCCGCGCCTTGCCGCGATCCGTACGCGATGTACTCGGGCAAACGCCGGGCAAACGCGCAAACCGACGCGGCGCTGGCACGCTCAATGCTTGTGATGCATGCCGTGCGGCCGATGCGCGTCGAGCCAGCGAGTCAGGCGCGCTTCGAGCGTGCCTCTGCTGCGGCGCGACACGGCCCACATAGCCGCACATACCAGCAACATGACGCCTGGTCCGAGCAGATAAGCAGCAACGGTTTCCCTCATGGCAGTCTCCTCTGCGCGACGCCACAGTCCGTGAGAATTTTTATTCTAGGCGATAGCGCGGCGCACGGTAAACGTCGTCCACGAATGCAGCAGGGGCGTAAACCCGAGGTTTTCATATATCCGTTGCCGGCCGCTTCTTTACCTCAGACGTAATCGCCTTGTTCTCGCGTTTGGCTAGAATCGGCAGCATGAACACACTCGCTTCCCTCCTCCCCGCCGCGCCGTCCGGCGCCGGGCGCCCCAGCGTCGGCGAGATGCTGCGCGACTGGCGCACGCGCCGGCGCATGAGCCAGTTGCTGCTCGCGACCGAAGCCGAGATTTCGACGCGCCATCTGAGCTTCGTCGAATCGGGCCGCGCGCTGCCGAGCCGCGAGATGGTCATGCATCTGGCCGAGCAGCTCGATGTGCCGCTGCGCGAGCGCAATGCGCTGCTCGTGGCGGCGGGCTATGCGCCGCTCTATCGCGAGCGCGCGCTCGACGACCCGCAACTCGCCGCCGCGCGCGAGGCAGTCGATCTGGTGCTGCGCGGTCACGAACCGTATCCCGCCGTGGCCGTGGACCGCCACTGGAATATCGTCGCGACGAACGGCGCGCTCGCGCCGCTCATCGGCGACGCTTCGCCTGCGCTGCTCGCTGCGCCCATCAACGCGCTGCGTCTATCGCTGCATCCCGAGGGCATGGCGCCGCGCATCGTCAACTGGCACGCGTGGCGAACGCATCTGCTCACGCGCCTGCAACGTCAGATCGACGCGAGCGGCGACCCCGCGCTCGCCGCGCTGCACGAGGAACTCGCGGCGTATCCGCCGCCGCCGGGCGTCGCGAACGTGAGCGCCGAGCCGTTCGCGCATCACATTGCCGTGCCGCTGCGCGTGCGCACCGTGCTTGGGGAACTGGCGTTCTATAGCACGACCACCGTGTTCGGCACGCCGGTCGACATCACGCTATCCGAGCTAGCGATCGAAGCGTTCTTTCCCGCCGATCCGCAGACCGCTCAGGCATTGCGCGACCGGGCGCCGTGACGCGCGGTCGGCGGCTGCGCCGGGTGCCCCCGATAGCACGTCCGGCGCGGGAGGGCGTGGCGGCGGCGGCTCAGGCCGCCGCTTTCGCGGGCTCCGGGTCCGCCGCGGTAACGACCAGCACGCTACACGACACGCGGTCGAGCAGCAGGCGGTCGTCGCGCCCATCCCACCAGCGCTTGAGCGGCCCGCGCCGGTGGTGCGCCACCACGATGAGATCGGGCTGGAGTTCCTCGCAGTAGCTTGCGATCACGTCTATCGGCCGGCCCACCACGAAGTGCCCCGTCGCCACGAGCCCCTTGTCCTCCAGGCACGCCACCCCGTCACGCAGAATCTCGCGCGCCGCTTCTTCCGCGGCTTCGAACGGCACGGCGGACGCGATGTCCGTCCCCCATTGCAGCGGCGCCTGGTCGAGCACGGCCAGCAAATGCGTTTGCGCGTGGCATTCGCGTGCAAGGTCGGCACCCTCACGCAAAGCCCGGCGGCCTTCGCGCGTTGCGTCGTAACACAGCAGAATCCTGTTGAACGAGGCCATGATCCCTCCCCCGATGATTCCCGGTGCCGGGCGGGCGAACGCGCCGTACCCGCAATGCCGCTTTATTTATTTTTAGTTATATCACGTTATGATATAACCAGCACATCGACAGTCGTTGTATACGGTATAGGAGGCGCGATGGTTATCGACAACGACTTTGAAATCGCCGGGCCGCTCGTCGCCCGCGTATCGTCGGCGCGCGGGTCGGTCGGGTCGGTCTGTTACTGCCCCGCGCCCTCAACGAAGCAGGGCCCTGGCTGACCTGAAGCGGCAAAAGAACCGCCCCACCCGGATTGCGCGTCGACCGTCGATCGCAAACGTTTCACAAGTGCGATCTTCGCGCAATATCCAGTCTGCATATATTCCGGAAACCAACGGTGCATCCCACCGTCTGCACTCGTAACATCCTGGTTACACATTGCCCTGTTACAGGTCGCCGGGGTCGAAACATCTGTTACAAACTCAATAGTCATAGGTATTAATCGAAAGAGCCGTATTTTTTACCTGTCAACCCAACTCCTTTCTAAACGTTTATTCCACCGGGCGGCCGATTTTTGTCCTTCGATGATTCGTTGCGCACGCAGCGGCGCGTTGGCGAAAACCCTGATAAACCAAGGTGCTACGGCCAGTTTTGGCACCCCGATCAGTGTCACGACGGCTTGTCGCCACCCGGCTTTCAAATTGCAGCAAAACTTACCGAAAATAATTTACAACAGTACGATTATTTTTGATCCGAGGGATTGATTTCTGAGATAAGCCCTCATACAATTCCCTCCAAGGTTGTTACGAGATGTAACAACCTGTATCAAAGAGTCAGATCGAGCCAACGAGCGAAGATCGACCACAAGATCAGAAAAGATACAACGGCGAAAAAGCCGGGGGGTTAAATTCGGGGCTTCGGAAACTAGAGAAATGGACCGTAGCAGCGAGACGCTGGAATCTATCCGCGAAATTAATTTGTCGTATCTGATGCTCGCACAGCGCATGCTGCGCGAGGACAAACCAGTCGGCATGTTCCGACTGGGACTGTCGTCGGAACTGGCCGATCTGCTTGGCGCTCTGTCGCTCGCGCAGATCGTCAGGTTGGCCTCTTCCGACCAACTTCTCTGTTTTTTCCGCTTCGACGATCATGCAATGTTGTCCGCGCTCACGCAGACTTCGAAGCATGCCGACGTGGCGGCTACCCATGCGGCCATCCTGCTTGCGGGACAGCCGGCTGGTCAATTCGCCTGAGGGTGACGTCCATGACTACGCGGCGCAGCCTCACCGAAGACGCTCAGGAAGTATTCCGCGCGATCGCACTGATCGAGCTGGGCGCGCGCATGCAGGTGCTCGAAAGCGAACTCACGCTCTCGCGCGACCGCATGATCCGCCTGTATCGCGAGATCCGTGGCGTATCGCCGCCCAAAGGTATGCTGCCGTTCTCGGCGGACTGGTACATGACGTGGCTGGCCAACATCCACGCCTCGCTGTTCTATAACACGTACCTGTTCCTCAAGAACGAAGCGCGTTGCTCGCATCTCGACGCGCTCACCAAGGGGTTCCGGCTGTATCTGGAACACTGCCGCCACAGCGGGGCCGAGCCGGCGCTCGACCTCACGCGTGCGTGGACCCTGGTGCGGTTTTTCGATGCCGATATTCTGCAGTTGACGCCTTGCTGCCGTTGCGGCGGTAAATTCGTCGCGCATCGCCACGACCTTCAGCACAACGTCGTGTGCGGCGCATGCCAGCCTCCTTCGCGAGCCGGCAAGACGAAAAAGGCGGCTGCAGCGCGACGGGGCGCCGAGCAGACCGAGAGCGACCTTCCGGCAGTGGTAACGTCGGATGGCATTGCCGAGGCTGCGTAAGCGTAGGAGAGCAGATCCGGACTAACCGGACGCGAGACCAAGACGCGAACCCGTCCGGTGCCTGAGCGCACCGGACGGCGAAGCGCTTTCCGATTGCCGCTTTTGCTTGCCGCCTCTGCTTGCCGCCTCTATGGCGCGCGCCTGTTACACCTTTCCCTTCTTTAGTTTCCGCTGAACGTCTGCCAGACGAGCCACAGGTTCGCCGCCGAGATCACGACGAACAGGAACCACGCCAGCAACCGCGTGGGGAGCCGGTTCACGAACTCGCCCATCAGCGCACGATCGTTCGTCATGCGAATGAGCGGCCAGAGCGCGAACGGCAGTTGCAGACTCAGCACCACCTGGCTTGCGACCAGCAGCTTGCCCACCGCGCCGTTGCCGAGCAGCGCGACGCCCGCTAAGGCGGGGATCAACGCGAGCACGCGCGTAATGAGCCGCCGCTGGTAGCACGGAATTTTCATTCGCAGGAAGCCTTCCATGATGACCTGGCCCGCCACGGTGCCCGTGAACGTCGAGCTTTGCCCGGAGGCAAGCAGCGTGATCGCGAACAGCACCGCCGCCGCGCCCGTACCGACGATCGGTGCGAGCAGCTTGTAGGCCTGTTCGATATCGGTGACCTGGGTGTGCCCGTTGGCGTGAAAGGCTGCCGCGGCCAGAATCAGGATGGCCGCGTTGATGAGTAGCGCGATCAGCAGCGAGACGATCGTGTCGAGGCGCGACAGGCCGATGGCCTGAGCGAGGCTCGCACGGTCGCGCTTGACGGCGCGCGTCTGCACGATCGACGAATGCAGGTAGAGGTTGTGCGGCATGATGGTCGCGCCGAGAATGCCGATCGCCAGATACAGCGGCTCCGCCGAGGAAATCGCGTGCCACGACGGCACCGCGCCCGCGAATACCGACGGCCAGTGCGGCTTCACGAGCGCGAGCTGGATCACGTAGCCCAAGCCTATCGTGGCGATGAGCCCGGCCATGATCGCCTCGAGCGAGCGGAAGTTCTTGCCCTTCAAGCCCAGCACGATGAGCGTGTCGAACGCCGTGAGCACCACGCCCACCATCAGCGAGCAGCCCAGCAGCAGGTGGAACGCGAGCGCGCCGCCCAGCACCTCGGCGAGATCGCAGGCGATGATCGAAAGCTCGGCGAGCACCCACTGGCCGAGCGCCACGGGCCTTGAATAGCGCTCGCGCGAAAGCTCCGCGAGATCGCGTTGCGTGACGATGCCAAGACGCATGGAAAGGCATTGCAGCGCGATCGCCGCGAGGCTCGAGAGGACGACCACGAACAACAGGCTGTAACCGAAGCGCGAGCCCGCCTCGATGTCGGTGGCCCAGTTGCCCGGGTCCATGTAGCCGATCGACACCAGCAGGCCAGGACCGGCGAATTGCCAGAACTTCTTCCAGAACGGCGCGCGCGGCGAAACCTCGATACTGCCCTGCACTTCGGAAGGGCAAAACGGCGCCGTTGCCGTGGTCGGTAGTCGGAACTCCAACGGTTCGATCCTCAAGGGTTGACGCGTCGCGGCACGTGCCGCGATCGAGCCCTCAAGTGTACAGCGTCGGCTGCGGCACTTCTCTCAAGAGCGTATAGCGACCCACGTCGCGCAGACGGTAGTCGAGCGGATCGTGCAGCGTATGCACGCGCGCATTGCGCCAGAAACGGTCGAGCGCGAGCGCCGCGCCCGTGGCGCGTGCGCCGCACGCCTCGAAAAGCTGCTCGCCGCCCTGGAGCGCGGCGCGGTGCGCGACGATCTTCGCCTCCGAAATCGCCAGCGAGACGCCGGCGCGCGTGGCCGCGCTCAACGCCTCGCCTTCGTCCCACGCGGCGTCGAGCAGCGCGCCCGCACGATCGGCCAGCACCGCCGCCGCGAGCGACTGCACGCGCATTTCGCCGAAGCGCTGCTGCAGGAACGGGTCGTCGGACACGTGCTGCACGCCCGAATTGACCCACGGGCGGCCGTTCGCGAGCACGTAGGCGCGCGCCTCTTCGAGCGCGCCTTCGGCGAGCCCCACGAAGAGATTCGTCAGCACGCCTTGCGAGACCAGTGTGCGCAGCGTGGCGCGCGGTGTGTCGGGGCGCTGCAATACTTCGGCGGCGCGGACCTCCACGTTCTCGAAAGACACGGTGCCGCTATCGGTCTGACGCTGGCCGATCGGGTCCCAGTCGTCGTGCACCGTGATCCCGGCGCGCGTGGTGGGCACGACCGCGAACACCGGACTGCCCGTGGCGGGATCGTGCGCGCTCACGGTCATCATCTGCGAACCGTAGGTGCCCGAGCAGAATCCTTTCCTGCCATGCAGACGCCAGCCGCCTTCCCTGTCCGGTTGCGCGACGAGCCGTGTGTCGATGGGATTCACGGCATTGCCCCACCACCAGCGATGCTCGACGGTGCCTTGCAGCCAGTTCGTGCGCTGCGCGGCGCTGCCCCACAATGCGACGCTCGCTATTTGCAAACACTGGAACCCGAGCAGATGCGCAAGCGCGCTGTCGACGCGCGCGAGCGCGCGGATCGCCGCGTAGATGTCGCTCCAGCGCACGCCGTCCTGGCCGAACTGCCCGCCGAATTCGCGCGGCACAGCGAGCGTGAGCAGCCCGGCGTCGGCAATGCGCTGCTTTTCGGCGGCTGCGTGACCGCCTGCGAGATCGCGTTGCGCGGCGTTCGCGCGCAGCGCTTCGAGCAGCGCGGCGAAACGCGCGTCCTGTTCCTGCCCGCGTGGGCGCTGTGCCTCGTTCATACCCATAGTTCCCGAATGTGATGCCCGAAAAACGAAGCGCGCAGCAAGGGCGCTGCGCGCGTCATGTCGAACGGCTTGCGCCGCTCAGTTTCGCCGCAAAAGACGCCGCACCAGCGCGTCGCCCGTGAACTGCACCGCCGCGACGATCGCGATCAGCAGCACGATCACGGTGACCATGACCGTCGTGTCGAAGCGCTGATAGCCGTAGCGTATCGCGAGATCGCCGAGACCACCCGCGCCGACGGCGCCCGCCATCGCCGAGGAGCCGATCATGGCCACCACGGTGATCGTGAAGCCGCCGAGCATGCCGGGCAGCGCCTCGGGCAGCAGCACATGCCATACGATGTGGCGGCGCTGTGCGCCCATGGCCTGGGCCGCCTCGATCAAACCGCGATCGACTTCGCGCAAGCTCACTTCGGCCACGCGCGCGAAGAACGGAATGGCGGCGATGGAAAGCGGCACCACGGCGGCCCACACGCCGATGGTCGTACCCACAAGGAAGCGCGTAAGCGGCAGCAGCGCGACTAGCAGGATGATGAAAGGCGTGGAGCGGAACGCATTGACGAGCGCGCCCAGCGTGGTGTTGAGCGCGGGTCGCTCCAGAATGCCGCCGCGCGCGGTCGTGACGAGCAGCAGCGCGATCGGAATACCGATCAGGAGTGCGAATATCGCCGAAACGCCGACCATCAGCAACGTGTCGCGTATGCCTTCGAGGAGCTCGGTGATCCACACGTCAGACATAGCCCAGCACCTCCACGCGGCTCGCATGACCACGCGCCCGCTCAGCGAGCGACGCGGCCTCGGCGGCGTTGTGCACCGGCGCGGAAACGACTAGCCGCCCTTGCGCACGCCCCTGGATACGCTCGATACCGCCATGCACGAAGCGCACGCCCTGCGCGCCGAACGCCTGCGCGAGCGTGGCGAGGTCGGGCTCTTGCGCCTCGTCGCCGGTGAAGCGCACGTCGAACAGCGCGTGCGCGCCCACTTGCGGCGCAGCGTGGATACGCGCCGCCAGGTCGTCGGGCAACTCGTGGCCGGGCGTGTGCAGGAGCGCGCGCGTCGCTTCGTGCCGCGGATCGCCGAACACGCGCCACACGGGCCCCTGTTCCACCACCTCGCCGCGCTCGATCACCGCGACCGTGTCGCAAACGTCGCGGATCACCTCCATCTCGTGCGTAATGAGCACGATGGTGACGCCGAGCCGCCGGTTGATATCGCGCAGCAGCGCAAGAATGGCGCGCGTGGTTTCCGGGTCGAGCGCCGAAGTCGCCTCGTCGCAGAGCAGGATGTCGGGCTCGTGCACGAGCGCGCGTGCAATACCCACGCGCTGCTTCTGGCCGCCGGAAAGGCGCGCGGGCCACGCGTCGCGTCGTTCGCTCAAGCCGACGAGATCGAGCAGCACGTTCACGCGCGCCTCGATGTCGGCCTTCGGCACACCCGCAATTTTCAGCGGCAGTGCGATGTTGTCGTGCACGGTCTTGGCGGAAAGCAGATTGAAGTGCTGGAACACCATGCCGATGCGCCGCCGTAGCGCCACCAGGGCGCGCTCGTCGAGTGCGCCCACGTCGACGCCGTTCACTCGCACGCCGCCGCTCGTGGGCTTTTCGAGACCGTTCACGAGCCGCAGCAGCGTGGACTTGCCCGCGCCGCTGCGCCCGATGATGCCGAACACTTCGCCGCGCGCCACCTGCAAGTCGACGCCCGCGAGCGCCGCCGGCGCGCCTGGCGCGTAGGTCTTGCCCACGTTTTCGAACACCACCGCAGGCAGCGATGCATCGGCATTGCCCTGCGCCTCACCCGCCGCGGGCCCCGCCTCGATAAAGCGCGCCGCTCCGAACCATTTCATCATCGCTGCTCTCCTCGTGCGTAGATTGCGCGCGCTTTACCAGGCGACCGCGTAGAGGTTGCCGAAGGCTTTGTCGAGCTCCTTGCGCACGGCCGGCGAATGCTGGTAGATGTCGATGAACTTGCGAATGCGCGGATCGTTCACGCTCTCGGGCCGCACGACGAACTGGATCGCAAACGCCTTGTTCTCCACGCCGTCGAAGAGCAGCGCACTGTTCGGATCGGTAGTGCCCGCGAGCTTGATGAAGCTCGGGTAGCCCTGTGCGAGATCGACGTCGTCGAGCGAGCGCGCGAGTTGCGACGCTTCGAGTTGCACGATCTTGAGGTGTTTGGGATTCGAGACGATGTCGAGCGTCGTGGCGCGATAGTCCACGCCCGGCTTGAGCTTGATGAGGCCCGCGCGCTGCAGCAGCAGGAGGCCGCGGCCGCCGTTCACGGGATCGTTCGCGATCGCGACCGTCGCGCCATCCTTCAGGTCTTCGAAGCGTTTCACCTTCTTCGAATACAGGCCGATCTTCATGATCGTGCCCGGCGCGATGGCGACGAACTTGTAGCCGCCCTGCTGTTCGGCGTTTTCCAGAAACGGCTTGTGCTGGAAGTAGTTGGCGTCGATATCCTTGTTCGCCAGCGCGGCGTTGGGCGTGTTCCAGTCGGTGAATTCGATGATCTTCACGTCCACGCCCTGCGCCTTCGCCTCGCGCGCCGCTTCCTGGAGCGCGGGCGTTTGTGGCGTGGTGGCAATGCCGATTTTGAGCGTAGCGGTGTCGGCGTGCGCGTCGAGCGCCGCCGCCGCAAGCGACACGGCGATTGCCGTCAGCAGGCCGAAGCGCTGGAAAAAGGAAGGGCGCCCCACGGCGCGCACGGCACGGATCATCGCGTTCCTCGATGGAAGTTGGACTTCGTTCAGTGAGGAGCGACGCGATGAGGGCCCATCGCGTTGGCTCCAGATGGGTCCAGACGATGATAGGGGGGCGGCGGGGCCGGGTCTACGAAGCGATTGCGCAAAGGAAATCGCCGCCTGCGATATGCACAGGCGGCGAGCGTTGCGGCTAATTATGCGGGGGGTAAGGCGCGGCTTAACGCGCCGCGAGCGGCGCCGGCGGAGGCGGCGTACCGTCGCCGGGCTTCGCGTCGCCCCAGCCGCCGCCGAGCGCGCGGATCAGGTTGACCGTCGCCACGGCCTGCGAACCCTGCAGATGGCTGGCCTGCAACTGCGACACGAGCACCGTCCGTTCGCTGTCGATCACGTTCAGATAGCTGACCTCGCCTTCCTCGTACTGCGTGCGCGAAAGCTGCGCCGACTGCCGCGAAGCGCTCACCGCGTCGTTCTGCTCGCGGATCTGGTCGTCGAGCAGGCGCAGGTCGGAGAGATTGTCCTCGACCTCGCGGAAGGCCACGAGCACCTGCTGGCGGTATTGCGCAACATCTTCTTCATACTTGCCGCGCGACTGGGCGAGATTCGCCTTGCGCCGGCCGCCGTCGAACAGCGGCAGCGTGAGCGCCGTACCCGCGAGCGGCCCGAGCAGGAACGCGCGGCTCGACCACATGAACAGGTCGCCGAGCGTGGCCGACTCGAAGCCCGCTGCACCCGTGATGTTGAGCTGCGGGAAGAACGCCGACTTCGCGAGCCCCACGCGTGCGTTCGCGGCCGCCATGGCGCGCTCGGCGGCGGCCACGTCGGGGCGGCGCTCCAGCAGCGTGGAGGGCAAACCCGGCGGCACCTGCACGACGACCGGTGCGAGCGGCGTTTCGGGGAACGTGAAGTCCGCGGGCGCCTTGCCGAGCAGGATCGCGAGGCTGTGCTCCGAAGCCGCGCGCTGACGCGCGACGCCCACCGCGTCGGCGCGTGCGCTCGCGAGTTCGTTGCGCGCCTGAGCCACGTCCAGCGCGCTGATGTCGCCTTCCTTGAAGCGGCGATCGACGAGCTTGAGCGCGTCTTCGCGCAGCGCCACCGTGCGACGGTACAGATCGACGTCGGAGTCGAACTGGCGCAGCTGGAAGTAGTTCTGCGCGACATCGGCCTGCAAGGCGAGCTGCACCGAGAGGAACAGGGCTTCGCTTTGCTGGGCGTCCGCCTGCGCCGCGTGAACGTTCGAACTCACACGGCCGAACAAGTCGACTTCATAGCTTGCCGTAGCCTGTGCGCGCCACAGCGTTTGAGCGGGCACATTGTAATTTTGCGGGTAATACAGCGAAGCCGGCGAGGCGCGCTGATACGTCGGGCCGAAGCCCGCATCGATCGACGGGAACCACGAGGCGCGCGCAGCCTGTGTCACGGCGCGCGCCTGCTGCACGCGCGCGGCCGCCGCCTTGAGGTCCTGGTTCGCTTCCAGCGCCTGCTGCTCGAGCTTGTCGAGTGTCGGGTCGCCGAACACCGTCCACCATTCGCCGCGATGGGTGCCGTCGGCGGGCTGCGCCGGCGTCCACGTGCCCACATCGTGCGGATTCGTGCTCTGCGTTTGCTGCGGCGCTTCCTTGTAGGCCGCGGGCACGGCAGCGTCGGGCACCTTGTAGGTCGGCTCGACCGAGCATGCCGCGAGCCAGGCAAAGAGCGCGACGCTCGCCGCGATTCGTGTGATACGCGCGAGATGCCCGCCTCCCGGCGCGGCATTCGCGCGATAGCGCAAGATGGATTCGTTAGTCATGTTGTTCATTTTCCCTTGTCGCCTTACGCGTCGACCATCGATTGCGGCTTGCGCGCATTGTCCTTCTGCGCGACGTGAATCTTGCCGCCCGCGAGTGTGCGCAGCACCACGTAGAACACCGGCGTCAGCAACAGGCCGAATGCGGTCACGCCGAGCATGCCGAAGAACACGGCCACGCCCATCGCGTGACGCATTTCCGAACCCGCGCCGCTGGAGAGCACGAGCGGCACCACGCCCATGATGAACGCGATGGACGTCATCAGGATCGGGCGCAGACGCAAGCGGCTCGCCTCGATGGCAGCGGTAAGCGGCGTGTGTCCGTCATGCTCCAGCTCGCGCGCAAACTCGACGATCAGAATCGCGTTCTTCGAAGCGAGTCCCACCAGCACCATCAGGCCGATCTGCGTGAAGATGTTGTTGTCGCCCTGCGTGAGCCACACGCCCGTGAGTGCACACAGCACGCTCATCGGCACGATCAGGATCACCGCGAGCGGCAGTGTCAGGCTCTCATAGAGCGCCGCCAGCACGAGGAACACGAGCAGCACGCTGATCGGGAACACCCAGATGCCCGCATTGCCCGCCAGCACCTGCTGGTAGGTGAGGTCGGTCCATTCGAACTTCACGCCGCGCGGCAGCACTTCAGCCGCAATGCGTTCCGCCGCCGCCTGTGCCTGGCCCGACGAATAACCGGGCGCCGGGCCGCCGTTGATGTCGGCAGCGGTGTAGCCGTTGTAGCGCACCACCATCTCGGGGCCGTACGTGGGCGTCACCGTGACGAGCGACGAGAGCGGCACCATCTCGCCCGCGGCGTTGCGCGTCTTCAGTTGCAGAATATCGTCGGCGCGCTGGCGGAACGGCGCATCGGCCTGCACGCGCACCTGATACACGCGTCCGAAGCGGTTGAAGTCGTTCACGTAGAGCGAACCCAGATAGATCTGCATCGTGTCGAACACGTCGGTGACCGGAACGCCGAGCTGCTTCGCCTTCGTGCGGTCGAGATCGACGTTCAGCTGCGGTACGTTGATCTGATAGTTCGTGAACGTCGGGCCCAGCTCCGGCGTTTGCGCCGCGCGCTTGACGAAGTCCTGGGTCGCGCGGTTGAGCGCCTCATAGCCGAGCGCACCATGGTCCTCCAGCTGCAACTTGAAGCCGCCCAGCGTACCGAGGCCGAGCACCGGCGGCGGCGGGAACACGGCGATGAACGAATCCTTGATGCTGGCGTACTGCTGGTTCAGCGCACCCGCAATCGCACCGGCCGACAGCGCCTTGCCCTTGCGGTCCTTGAACGGCTTGAGCGTGACGAACACAATGCCCGCGCTCGAACTATTCGTGAAGCCGTTCACCGACAGGCCGGGGAACGCCACGGCGCTTTCCACGCCGGGCTGTTTGAGCGCAATGGCGCTCATGTCGCGAATCACGTTCTCGGTGCGGTCGAGCGCGGCGCCGTTGGGCAGTTGCGCGAACGCGATCAGATACTCCTTGTCCTGCGCGGGCACGAAGCCGCCCGGCACGATACGCGCCATCAGCACCGTGGCGGCGATCAGCACCACATAGACCGCGAGCATCGCGCCCTTGTGGCGCAGCACGCCGTTCACGCCGCGCCCATAGCTTTCCGAGCCGCGATGAAACACCCGGTTGAAGCGGCGGAAAAAGCCGCCCAGCACGAGGTTCATGCTACGCGTGAGCCAGTCTTCCTTCTCGCCGTGACCACGCAGCAGCAGCGCCGAAAGTGCGGGCGAAAGCGTGAGCGAGTTGAACGCCGAGATCACCGTGGAAATCGCGATGGTCATCGCGAACTGCTTGTAGAACTGGCCCGTGAGACCACTCATGAACGCGAGCGGCACGAACACGGCCACGAGCGTGAGCGCAATGGCGATGATCGGCCCGCTCACTTCCTGCATGGCCTTGTAGGTCGCATCGCGCGCGGATAACCCACTGGCGATATTGCGCTCCACGTTTTCGACGACCACGATCGCGTCGTCAACCACGATGCCGATGGCGAGCACCATCCCGAACAGCGATAGCGCGTTGATCGAGAACCCAAACGCAAGCAGCAAGGAGAACGTCCCGACGATCGAGACCGGCACTGCGATCAACGGAATGATCGAGGCACGCCACGTTTGCAGGAACACGATCACCACGATCACCACGAGCGCGATCGCTTCGAGCAGCGTATGTACGACGGCTTCGATACTGGAGCGCACGAACTGCGTGGGGTCGTAGACAATCTTGTAATCCACGCCCGCGGGCATGTCCTGCTTGAGCTCCTTCATCGCCGCGCGCACCTGGTCCGAAATCGCGAGCGAGTTCGCCCCCGGCGCCTGGTTGATGGCGAGCGCTACGGCCGGCTTGTTGTCGAGCAGCGAACGCAGGCCATATTCGGAGGCCGCCAGTTCGATACGCGCGATATCGCGCAGGTACGTCACGCCGCCATCGGGATTCGTCTTGACGATGATGTTGCCGAACTCGCTTTCCGTGCGCAGACGGCCCTGGGCATTCACGTTGAGCTGGAACGGCGTGCCAGGCACGCTAGGCGAGGCGCCGATCACGCCGGCCGCCACCTGCACGTTCTGCTCGCGAATCGCGTTGACCACGTCGTTCGCGGTGAGATTGCGCTGTGCCACCTTCTGCGGATCGAGCCAGATGCGCATGGCGTAGTCGCCCGAGCCCCACAGCTGCACCTCGCCCACGCCCTGGATGTTCGAGAGTCGGTCCTTCACGTTGAGCAGCGCGTAGTTGCGCAGGTACGTCATGTCGTACCGGTTGTCCGGCGAGATCAGGTGCACCACCATCGTGAGCGTGGGGGAGCTCTTGATGGTCGTGATGCCGAGGCGCTGCACGTCTTCCGGCAGGCGCGGCAGCGCCTGGTTCACGCGGTTCTGCACGAGCTGCGTGGCCTTGTCCGGGTCGGTGCCGAGGCGAAACGTGACCGTGAGCGTGAGATTGCCGTCGCTATTGGCTTGCGACTGCATGTACAGCATGTTCTCGACGCCGTTGATCTGCTCTTCGAGCGGCGCGGCGACGGCCTCGGCGATCACCTTCGGGTTCGCACCCGGATACTGCGCGTGGACCACCACCGAAGGCGGCACGACCTCGGGATACTCGGAGATCGGCAACTGGAACAGCGCGATCACGCCGGCCAGCAGGATCAGCACGGACAGCACGCCCGCGAAGATCGGCCGGTCGATGAAGAATTTCGATATGTTCATGGGTTGCTCTTGTTCATGACGCTCAATTTGACGCGAAGCTTCCTGCTTAGTCATCCTGACGGAAGCACAGGCGCAGGCCGCGATTGCCTACGCCCGCCGCTCGTCAGGACGTTTTCGCTGCCTTGGCGCCGGGGTTCGCTGCCGTGCTGGACGAATCGGCGTCGGGGTCGCCATTCATCGGCACCATGTGCGAGCGCACGGCTTCACCGGGGCGCACGCGCTGCGTGCCGTTCACCACCACGTGGTCGCCCGCCTTCAGGCCGCCCAGAATCACGCGCAGGTTGCCCTGCTGGCCGCCCGTTTGCACCGTGCGGTAGGCGATCTTGCCGCTGTTATCGACGACGTAAACAAACTTCTTGTCCTGGTCGGTGCCGATGGCGGCGTCGTCCACGAGCAGCGCCGGGTGCGGGGCGCTGCCGCTCACCTTGATGCGTGCGTAAAGCCCCGGCACCAGCGCGCCGTCGGCGTTGTCGAAGCGCGCGCGCACGCGGATGGTGCCCGACGTGGTGTCGAGACGGTTGTCCACCGACTCGATCGTGCCCGTGCGCGAATAGCCCGATTCGTTCGCCAGACCCAGTTCCACAGGCACCTTCGAGCCGTTCTTCATGTGGCTGATGTAGTCGAGATAGGTCTGCTCGTCGGCGTCGAATTCGGCGTAGATGGGCGAAACGGAAACGAGCGTCGTGAGCGGCGCGGCGCTTGCCCCTGCCGATACGACGTTGCCCACCGTGATCTCGGCGCGCGACACACGTCCGGCAACCGGCGCGACGATGCGCGTGTAACCCAGGTTGATCTGCGCGGCTTCGAGGGCGGCCTGCGCGGCCTTGAGATTCGCGTTCGCTTCGCGCGAGGCGTTCTGCTTCTCGTCGTAATCGCGCTTGGCGATGGCGTTATCGCCAATCAGACGCTGAGCGCGCTCCCAGTCGCTTTGCGCGTAGCCCGTGCGCGCCTGCGCGGCGGCAAGCTGCGCAGCGGCCTGATCGACGGCCGCCTGGTACGGGCGCGGGTCGATCACGAACAGGGTCTCGCCCTGCTTCACGAGCGCGCCGTCACGGAAGTTCACGGAGACGATCGTGCCGGAAACCTGCGGACGTATCTCCACTTTCTCGACGGCGGCCATGCGGCCCGAGTAGGTCTGCCAGTCGGTGATCGTGCGATTGAGCACGGGTGCGACGTCGACCTCGGGTGCGGGCGGCGCTTCAGCGGCAACGGCAGGGTGCGAGTCGAGGCGGATGGCACCGAGGGTGCCGAGGCCCGCGACCACCAGCACGCCAATGACCGCTAGCGCGATACGGGTTCGGGATTGCGAAAAAAGTGACATGTCGGACTCCAGAAATAATGGTTGATTGTTCTTCACTGGTTCGGCAGCACCGCCGCAAGGGTGCTTCGTCTATGACGCCCCCGCGTCGAAGCAACATTGGAAAAACCGTACGGCTTCGCTGAGCGCGGCCGGATGCGCCGCGAGATTCGCGTGCGAGACGCTCGGGTAGCGCACCACCTGGGTGCGCACGCCCGCGTCGATCAGGCGGCTCGCGTACTTCTCCGCTTCGATGTGCAGCACGTCGTTCTGTGCGGTCACGATGAGCGTGGGCGGCAAGCCGCCAAGACGCAGCGATTCGAGCGGCGCCGCGTACGGATGCATGCGCTGCGTCGCATCGGGCAGATACGCGCGATAACACGCCGCGCATTCGCTTGCCGTGATATCGGAGCCCAGGCGCGCCTCGTCGCCAAGACGCGTGAGGCTCGGATCGAGCATCGGCGCAAACAATGCCTGCGCCGCGAGTTTCACGTCGCCGCGATCGCGGCCCATGAAGGCGAGCACGTTGGCGATCTGGCCGCCCGCGTCGTGGCCCGCCGCGATCACGCGCTTCGGGTTGCCGCCGAACGCGCGGGCCCGCGTAAGCGCCCACAGCGCCGCGCGATGCGCATCTTCGGGGGCGGCGGGAAACGGGTGCCTGGGCGCGAGCGAATACCCGACGCTCACCACGAGCGCTGGTAAGCGTTCTGCGAGAAACCGCCCCACCGCATCCGCTTCCTCGATGGACCCGCGCACAAAGCCGCCGCCGTGGAAATACAGCAACACCGGCAGACCATTCGCGGCTTCGGGACGGTACAGCCGCAGCGGAATCTGCTGGGCGTAGCCTTCGATTGCCACGTCGGTCGTGAGCACCGCGCGCACCTTGCCAGGCTTGGCGGACGCGGTAGCAGGCAAGGCCGCGGGCACTTCGGCCAGCGGCGCTTCCTCCGCGGAGGTCCAAGACGTTGGGCGTTTAAAGACATCCATGTCAAATCGGCGCAATGCGCGAGAGTAGATTCGAATGAGGCGAATTGTGGGTTCGGCAGACTTGCAAATAAATGCCTATAATCCGGCAACACAATTCGGCGCACCTGAACAATCTGTCTCCTCTTTCTGCGCGGGCGTTAGTTTCGAACGCCGCGCGCCGTGCGACCGAAGCTTTTTGGAGAGTGGCAATGGACCGCCTTCAGGCCATGCAGGTGTTCACCCGCGTCGTCGATACCAACAGCTTCACGCGTGCTGCCGAAACGCTCGACATGCCGCGCGCGTCGGTCACGACGATCATTCAGAATCTCGAAGCGTTTCTCGGCGTGCGCCTCATGCACCGCACCACGCGCCGTCTGTCGCTCACGCCCGATGGCGCCGCGTACTACGAGCGCTGCGTGCGCATTCTCGCGGACGTCGAGGAAACGGAAACCACATTCCAGGATCGCAACCGCAAACCGCACGGCAAGCTGCGCATCGACATGCCCGGCTCGATCGGGCGGCTCATCGTGATTCCGTCGCTGTGCGAATTCCACGGGCGCTATCCGGACATCGACCTGCAACTCGGGCTATCCGATCGCCCCGTGGACTTGCTGCAGGAAGGCGTGGACTGCGTGGTGCGCGTGGGCGCGCTGCAGGATTCGTCGCTGGTCGCGCGGCGCATCGGCATTTTCGAAGGCGTGTCGTGCGCGGCGCCGTCGTATCTGGAGCGCCACGGCATGCCGCAGACGCTCGAAGAACTGGCCGAGCATCGCGCCGTGAATTACTTCTCGTCGCGTACGGGGCGCGTGATGGACTGGGCGTTTCTCGTCGACGGCAAGGAAGTGGAGGTCAAGCTCAAGAGCATGGTCTCGGTAAACGACGCGGACGCTTATGTGACCTGCGGCATCGAAGGCTTCGGCCTGATCCAGGGGCCGCGCTACATGGTGCTGCCGCACCTGAAGTCGGGTGCGCTCGTCGAGGTCCTGCCCGATTACAAGCCGCTGCCCATGCCGATTTCGGCCGTCTATCCGCACAGCCGCCATCTGTCACCCAAAGTGCGCGTGTTCGTGGACTGGATCGCCGAGGTGTTCGACCGCTGCCCGCTGCTGAGCGGCCGCGCCTCGCTCGACAAGGCCTGCACGATGCGCACGCTCGAAGAGCGCGAAAACGCGCCAGCGCTCGAAACGCCTGTCATTTCGGAATGGGCCGCATAAGCTCAGCGGCGTAACGCCGTCGCGCTGCGCCAACCCTCGAAGCCGCGCCCGCAGAGGCTTTCGCGGGCGCGGCGCAGCGATTGTTCCGGATTTTCGACAATTGCTTTCGCGTTCCGGCCGTTTATCGCAAACGGCTGCGCAACTACATTTGCTCCTGTCGCCGCGACCCACGTGGCACCGGTACAAAAGGAGCAGATCATGAAACGCACTCTCGCAACTGCCATTGGCGCCACGCTCGTCCTCTCGCTCGCCGCAAGCGCCTCGGTCTTCGCCCAGGACAACAGCGCGCCGAAAACCCGCGCTGAAGTGAAGGCGGAAATTGCCGCCGCGTATCGCGACGGCACGCTGCCCTCGCTTAACAAGACGAGCTATCCCGAGCAAAGCCTGATCGGCCGCACGCAAGCGCAACGCATCGCGCTGCAGGAAAGCCGCGCGAACCGCGCCCAGCGCGTCGCGCAGGCGGGCGAATAAGCCCGCAAGACGCACCGGCATTTCGATTGCAAGACAAAAAACGTAGGAGTCCAATATGAATCCGACCGTACCTTCCGAACTCGAGCAGTGGGACAACACCACGCCCGTGTGGACGCCGTTTCGGCACTGAAATGTAAAGCGCGCGTGAAGATGTGACTCGTGTGCAAGGGCCCGGCGGTTTTGCAACCGCCGGGCCCTTGCATTACCGGTTCACGAAATCCGGCTCGAAAAACACCCAGCGCACAAGAGGAAAGCGCGCCTGCAGGTCGGCTTCGATCTCGTTGATCGCCTCGACCATGGTGCGGCTGTGGTCGTACTCGAGCATTTCGCACTGCACCGCCACCATCACCTCCTTGCCCCATTGCAGGGTAATGAGGCTGATGATGCTTTGAATTTCGGGCCGCGCGCGCAGGAACGATTCGATATCGCGCCGCATTTCCGGGCCGGCCGATTCGCCGACGATCATCGACTTCACTTCACGCGCGATGAACCACGCAATCAGCATGAGCAAAATGCCCACGCCGATCGAGCCGCACGCATCCCATACCGGATTGCCCGTGATGACCGTGAGCAGCACGGCGGCGAACGCAATGGCGAGACCCGCCAGCGCCGCGATGTCTTCACCCGCCACGACGAGCAGGTCGGAATCGCGCGTTTCGCGCGCCCAGCGCCACAGCGATTTCGTGGGCGCGCCCTTGCGAATTTCACGCATCGCGCCATAAAGCGAAAACGCTTCGAGCACCACGGAAATGCCGAGCACGACGAGCGCCACATAGACGAATCGCAACGGCTCGCGCGCGATCAGCCGATGCACGCCCTCGTAGACCGAGAACGCGCCGCCCACGAAAAACAGCAGCAGCGCCACGAGCAGCGAATAGAAGTTGATCGCGCGGCCCGTGCCCATGGGATGCAGCGGCGTGGGCGGCTCGCGCGACTGGCGCAGGCCGATCAGCAAAAGCAGTTGATTGCCGCAGTCGGCCGTGGAGTGAATCGCCTCCGCGAACATCGATCCCGAGCCCGTGAACGCCGCGGCAGCGTACTTGCAGACCGCTATGCCGAAGTTCGCAGCGAGCGCGTAGAAGATGGCTTTAGGCGATTCTCCGCTCATACGGTCCTCATGCGACGTCCACGCGCGCCGGGCCTTCGCTCAGTTCGCCGATCACACGAGCGTCGCCAAAGCCTTCCGTGCGGAAGATCGCCAGCACGTCGTCCACGTTTTCCGGCGCGCAGGCCACGAGCAGGCCGCCCGAGGTTTGCGGGTCGGTGAGCAGCGTGCGCGCGCTTTCGGGCAGGCTGGGCGCGAGCGTGACGGCGTCGCCGTACGAGGCCCAGTTGCGGCCCGACGCGCCCGTGTACACGCCGTCGTCGACGAACTTCTGCACGCCCGGCAGCCACGGCAGGTCGGCGTAGTGCACGCGCGCGGTGAGATTCGCGCCGCGCGCGATCTCGAGCGTGTGGCCGAGCAGGCCGAAGCCCGTCACGTCGGTCATGGCGTGCACGCCCGGTAGTTCCGCCAGCGTTGCGCCCGGCTTGTTGAGCAGGGTCGCGGCGGCGACCATCGCCTTGTAGCCCGCGTCGCCGAGAATTTCCTTCTTGAGCGCGGCGGAAAGTACGCCCACGCCGAGCGGCTTGCCGAGCACGAGGACGTCGCCAGCTTTTGCCGATGCGTTGCGCTTCACGCGCGAGGGATGCACGACGCCGAGCGCCGCGAGGCCGTAAATGGGCTCCACGGAGTCGATCGAATGGCCGCCCGCCACGGGAATGCCCGCCGCCGCGCACACATCCTCGCCTCCGCGCAGCACCTGCGCGATCACATCGTGCGGCAGCACGTTGATCGGCATACCCACGAGTGCCAGCGCGAGGATCGGCTTGCCGCCCATGGCGTAGACATCCGAAAGCGCATTGGTCGCGGCGATGCGGCCGAAGTCGTACGGATCGTCGACGATCGGCATGAAAAAGTCCGTCGTCGCGACGATGGCCTGCTCGTCGTTGAGCTTGTAGACGGCGGCGTCGTCGGCGGTCTCGGTGCCGACCAGCAGGTTCGGAAACGCGGTGGTGAGCGGCGTGCTGCGGGCGAGCAGCGCGGAAAGCACGCCCGGCGCGATCTTGCAGCCGCAGCCGCCGCCGTGCGAAAGGCTCGTGAGGCGCGGCACGGCGGCGCCAATGGCGGGTTTGTCGTTCATGTCTGGAAATCGTCCTGAAAGTGCCGGATGAGTTTTCGTATTATGGGGCAATCGCCGGACTGGCGATGCGGGCGGCGCACGCGCCGCGGCACCGCTCAGCCGCGCCCGGCGGCCTGGCCCGCCGCGTTCCCGGCGACGTCGCCCGCGTGGAGCGTATCGACGAGCCATTGCGGATCGTCGTGCGGCAGATCGTGCCCCGCCCAGGGATGCGGCACGTGCGGCGCGCCCCAGGCCCGCGCGAGCCGCGCGGAGCAAACGGGGTTCACGAGCCGGTCGCCGCGCGACGACACCACCAGCACCGCGCAGCGCGGCACGGCGCGCGCCTTGAAGCGTGCGGCGGCGGCCAGCTGGCGCAGCGCGTTCGCGCGGCTCACTTGGGCGCTTGCGCGGATCGCGCGCCACGTTTCGAGGTCGGCAGCGAGCGTGTCGCGGCGCGCACAGGTGAGCCCGTAGATCAGCGTCTCGGCAATGCCGCCGGTGTCGCCGCCATCCCAATGCTGCGCCACGCGCACGAGTGCGGCCCACGCCGACGGCCGCAAGCGCTCGTCTACGCGGCTGAACGGCCGCATGCTCGTGTTCACGAGCACGAGCCGCCCAATTTCGTCGGGGTAGCGCAGCGCCCACGCCGTCGCCACCATGCCGCCCAGCGACATCGCCAGCACGCGGTATGGCGGGCGCGCCCCGTACCGCTGCGCCTGGGCGCGCAGCGTGTCCACGTAGTCGTCCACCGCGAGCGGCGAGCGTTCGTGCACCGCCGTGCCGTTGCCCGGCAGGTCGATGGGCAGCACGCCGTCGCGAGCCGCAAGCAGCGTGGCGAACGCGCCCCAGTGGCGCGATTCGCGCGTGAGGCCGCGCAGCAGGATCCACGGTTCGCTCATGTGCCCGGCTTGCGATACCAGTGCCCGATCGCGCTTTTCAGCACCTCATCGCGGATCACACCCTCGGGCAGCCAGCGCTGCGAGGAATACGCGGCGCGCGTGAGAAACTCGAACAGATTCGCGTGGCGCCGCAACACACGCGCGGTGCGATGCTGCAAGAGCGGATTGAACATGCCCTGGCGCGAAAAGATCTGACGCGGGTTCTTCTTGATCCACAACCACGAGCCCAATTCAAGCGTGAGCGGCAGGAAGATGTTGCTGTCGGGCGCGCGATCGTATGCGCAATCCCACAAGTCGCCGTGCAGCAAATACTGGTGACTCTGCGGCTCGAAGGTGTAGCCGTGATGCGGATGCGCGCGCTCGAACATCGTCTTGAGTACGTACATTTCGGGCAGATGGCGGATGAGACGGCGCGTACGTGCGTACGGAAACCAGATGCTGTCGGTCCAGCCGTAACCGGAATGGCAGTCGAGCGCGAAGGAAAGCGGGCGCCGCGTGAGTTCTTCGTCGACGATCTTCAGGAGCGCCTGCGCCTCGATCTCCATGGCCGCGCCGCGCCGCCCCCGATACCACGGCAGCCACGAGCCGACGCGCTGGCCGCCCGCGAGAAAGGGCACGCGCTCGTCGGCGTCCTGCGGCGCGTTGCGCATGAGGTCGACGCCGTTCGGATTTGCACGCGTGGCGAGCCACATGCCGCCGGGATTGAGAATCGGCGCGAAGACGATGCGCACGGACTCGAGTTGGCGCAGGAGCAGTTCGTCCCAGGCAAGACGCCCCACGAGCGCGCGCATGTAGTCGAGCACGAGCTGCGAGCCAATGCGCTCGAGCCCATGGATGCCCCCGAAAAAACCAATGCCGGGCGCGGCCGGGTCGCGCGAGCCGATGGCCGCCACGTAGAGAGGAAACGTGCGGCCGCGCACCTCGACTTCGCCCTCGCTGCGAATGTCGAGCCAGCGTGCGCCGGCATCGAGGATCATCTTGAGATCCTCGTATTCCTCGAAGCTGTCGGGTAGGAAGCTCAGTGCCTGCATATGGCGCCGGGTTTCGTCGCTTGTTTGGATGGGGCCGCCTAGGTGGGGCCGCCCAGGTAGGGCCGCCCAGGTCGCGCCGCCGCGTGCGGCCGCTTTGTCTACAACTGGCCTTCCGAGTGCCGCCCCTGTCGACAATGAGTCAGCAATAAGTCAGTAAAACCAGGGACAGCACGTACGTTGCCCATCAATATAGCCGCTTCCCGCGGTATTGAGCGTGACAGATGTTTGGCGTCATGTCCCTGTCACATCCCTCGCGATTTTTTCGCGGCTAGAAGGCCGCAAGACATGTAGTCGTCTAGACGTCGCGACACCTTCACTCAACCGTCACAGTCCCTTCCTAGAATGAGCCCTCGACTACACAGCGACGGATTGTTATGGACGCCATACGCATCGAACGCCTCTCGAAAAGCTTCGACAGCGGCCGCAAGGCACTCGACGAAATCAACCTGCGCGTAGGCGTTGGCGAAATGGTCGCGCTGATCGGCGCATCGGGCTCGGGCAAATCGACCCTGCTCCGCCATATTGCGGGCTTCACGGCTTCCGACCCGCAGCCTTCGCGCATCGAGATTCTTGGTCGTCCTATTCAGCAGGACGGCCGCATCGTGCGCGAAGTGCGCCGCATTCGCCGCGATATCGGCTTCGTGTTTCAGCAGTTCAATCTCGTGCATCGCCTCACGGTCGAAACGAATGTGCTGATCGGCGCGCTGTCGCGGCTGCCGTTGTGGCGACGCCTCACGGGCCGCTTTCCGCGCGCCGAACGCGAGCTGATGCTGGCCGCGCTCGGCGAGGTCGGCATCGCACACAAGGCCGCCGAGCGCGCTTCGAACCTCTCGGGCGGCCAGCAGCAGCGCGCGGCGCTCGCCCGCGCACTCGTGCAGCGCGCGCGCCTGATTCTCGCCGACGAACCCATCGCCTCGCTCGACCCCGCATCGTCGCGCCGCGTGATGGACATGATGCGCATGCTCAATCGCGATCACGGCTTGACGGTGGTCGTCTCGCTGCATCAGGTGGATATCGCCATGGAGTACTGCCCGCGCACCATCGCGCTGCGCGACGGGCGCGTGGTGTACGACGGCGCATCGTCGGCGCTCACGCCCGCGCTGCTGCAACAGCTTTATGGCAACGCCGCGCGCGAGTTGCTCGAACCCGATGCTGCGCCGTCCGCGGCAACGTGCTTCGGCGCGCAGCCTCGCGCGGCCTGATCACGCAACTCAACCTTTTTCCAACCCGCAACGTTTTTACTCACCACGGACCGCCCCAATGAACCTGTTCCGCTCCATGCTCTCCTGGTGCGCCGCCGGCGCCGTCGCGTGTGCCTCGCTCGGCAGCGCGGCCGCTCACGCGGAAGATCTCAGCTTCGGCATCATCTCGACCGACTCGTCGGCGGTGCTCAAGCAACGCTGGCAACCGTTCATCGACGACCTGAACAAGCAGACCGGCCTGCACGTGAATGCGTTCTTTGCTACGGACTACTCGGGCATCATCGAAGCCATGCGCTTCAACAAGGTGCAGATCGGCTACTTCGGCAACGCTTCGGCCATGGAAGCCGTGGACCGCTCGAATGGCGAGATCTTCGCGAAGGTGCTCTACGCGAACGGCGATGCCGGCTACAAGTCGGTGCTCATCACCAACGTGAACAGCCGTGTGAAGTCGATCGACGATGTGTTCAAGAATACCAAGGATCTGACGCTCGGCTGGGGCGACCCCAATTCGACTTCGGGCACGCTGATTCCGGGCTATTACCTCTTCGCGAAGCACGGCGTTTCGGTGAACGCGACGAACTTCAAGACCGTGCTGCCTTCGAGCCACGAAGCGAACCTGCTCGCCGTGGTGAACAACAAGGTGGACATCGCCACCAACAACACCATCGAGCTTTCCACGCTGCAACAGAAGCACCCGGACCGCTTTGCCCAGGTGCGCGTGCTGTGGACCTCGCCGCTCATTCCGTCCGATCCGCTCGTGTATCGCAAGGATCTGCCTGAGGCCACCAAGCAGAAGCTGCGCGACTTCTTCTACCACTACGCCAAGACCGATCCGCGCGAGCAGAAGATCATGGCCGATATCACCGGCTACGCAGGCTTCGCGCCCGCCACCGACGCGCAGCTCCTGCCGATCCGCCAGGTCGCGCTGTTCCAGCAGAAAGAGAAGATCGCCGCCGACACGCATCTCTCCGACGACGACCGCAAGAGCCAGATCGCGGCCATCGACGCGAAGATCGGCGCGCTCGCCGCACCTGCGAAGCAGTAATGGGCGCGATGGATTTCGACAGCTCACGCGCCGTGCCGCAGGCAGAAGTCGCAAGGCCCGCTGCCGGGCCGGCGGCGACGCCGAACGTCGCCGCCGCGCCGCAAGCGGCCGCCCTGGCGGCGCGCGGCCTCACAGGCAAGCGCAGCTGGTCCTCGCTCGCGCTTTGGGCCATCGTGTTCGTGCTCCTCGGCGTGGCGTGGCGCGGCGCCGACATGCGCCCGCTCGACCTCTTCTCCGACTCAGCGAATATGAGCACGTTCGCGCGCGGCTTCTTCCCGCCGGACTTTACGGAATGGCGCACGTATGCCCAGGAGATGTGGGTCACGATCGCGGTGGCGCTGTGGGGCACGGCACTCGCCATCGTCTGCGCAGTGCCGTTCGGGCTCATGTCGGCGCACAATCTCGCGCCCGCGTGGGTGCTGCATCCCGTGCGCCGTTTGATGGACGCGTGCCGCGCCATCAACGAGATGGTGTTCGCGATGCTCTTCATCGTAGCCGTGGGCCTCGGGCCGTTCGCCGGTGTGCTCGCCTTGTGGGTGCACACGACAGGCGTGCTCGCGAAGCTCTTCGCGGAAGCGGTGGAAGCCATCGACCCACGCCCCGTGGAAGGCGTGCGCGCGACGGGCGCCTCGCCGCTCGACGAGATCATCTACGGCGTGCTGCCCCAGGTCATGCCGCTGTGGATCTCGTATGCGCTCTACCGCTTCGAGTCGAATGTGCGCTCGGCGATGGTGGTGGGCATGGTGGGCGCGGGCGGCATCGGCGTCGTGCTGTATGAGGAAATCCGCTCGTTCGATTATCAGCAGACCAGCGCCGTGCTCATCATGGTGATCGTCGTGGTCACGGCCATCGATCTGATCTCCGCAAGACTGCGTGCGCGCGTGACCTGACGCGCTCCCTCGAAAGCCGCGCGAGCCGAATAGAAACACAACGACGGCTCGTGCGGCTTTTCCCTATTTCTGGCGGCCATACGCCTACGCTGGAATAATCACACGATTGCGGCCGCAACGACCCGCGCTTCGCCGTGCTGATCGGCTGGCTCTTCATGAACGAGAAGCTCACGGCGCGCCGCATGGTGGCTCGCGCTCGTGACTTGCGGGGCGGTGCTGATCCGGCTGTGATTGGCCTGCGCCGCAGCGACCGCTTCGCTCATACGAACGCGGGCAACGTCGTATCGATCGCCTCGGCGAGCGTGTCGAACGCCGGTGCAATCTCCTCGTCGGGCACGCAGGCGTAGCCGATCAGCAAGCCCGGATTCGCACGCTCGCGCGACGAGTAATACCCCGAAAGCGGCCGCACCACGATATTGCGCGCGAGCGCGGCTTCGGCCACGGCGCGGTCGTCGCTGCCTTCGGGCAACTGCATCACGACGTGCAGGCCCGCGTCGCCGCCCATCGCGGGCAACGCGTCGCCGTAGCGGCGCGCAACGGCGTCCAGCAGCACCTGGCGGCGCTGGCCGTAAAGCGCGCGCATCTTGCGGATATGCGAGGTGAAATGGCCTTCGGCGATGAACTCTGCGAGCACAGCCTGCTGCAGCAATTGCCCCTCGCGATACAGTTCGGCGCTCGCGGTCGCGAAGCTTTCCGCCAGCGCTTCCGGCGCAACGAGATAACCCACGCGCAGGCCCGGAAACAGCGTCTTGCCGAAGCTGCCCACGTAGATCACCTGCCCCGCCGTATCGAGCCCCTGCAACGACGCAAGCGGACGGCTGCCGTAACGGAACTCGCTGTCGTAGTCGTCCTCGATGATCCAGCACTGATGCTGGCGCGCGTACTCGAGCAACATGCGCCGGCGTGCGAGGCTCATCACCATGCCGAGCGGGTACTGGTGCGAAGGCGTGACGAGCATGAGCCGCGGCGGCGGCGCGGCGAAGTCGCCGGCCGACGGGTTGAGCCCTTCGCTGTCCACGGCGATCGGCCGCGTGTTGAGGCCCGAGACATGCAGCACGCTGCGTACGCCCCAGTAGCACGGGTCTTCGGTCCAGATGGTGTCGCCGGGATCGGAGAGCAGACGCACGGCCAGGTCGATGGACTGATGAATACCCGTCGTGATGATGATCTGCTCCGGCGAGCAGCGCACCGAGCGCGAAGTGCGCAGGTAGTCGGCCAGTACGTGGCGAAGCAGCGCGAGGCCGCCGCCGGGTGCGTAGGTCAGCAGGTCCGGGCGCAGACTGCGCCAGTACTTGTTGTGCAGACGCGTCCATACGCGCGCCGGGAAGCGGGAGACATCGGGCACGCCGGGCATGAACGCGCCGCCCTGGCGCTTCGAGACGCCCGCGCTGGTAATCAGGCGCGTGCCGCGTGCCGAGAGGGCGCGCGCCGTGGACCGTTGCGTCTGAGTGGCGGCTTCCATTCCGCTTGTCGACGCGGCTCCGGGCGCCGCCGCGGCGCTCTCGCTGTTAGTTGCGACTTTCCCCGCAGGTAGCGCGGCTCCTGAAGCGCCTCCATTTGTCCGCGTCTGCATAGAGCCAATTTCAGTCGCCCCCACGATTTCGTCGGGCGACGTGTCCGCCACGAAAGTGCCGCGCCCGGTCGCCGATGTGACATAGCCTTCGAGCACCAATTGTTCGTAGACCTGCGTCACGGTATTGCGTGCAATTCCCAGCTCGGCCGCCAGCAGCCGCGACGACGGCACCCGCGCCCCGGCCGGCAGTTCGCGCGAGAGGATCGCCTGCTGCAGCAGCTTGTGCAGCTGCCGGTACACCGGCTGGGCGCTTCCGCGGTCGAGCCGTTGCGCGAGCCAATCGGACAGAACACTCGCACGCATCGAAATTGGCTCCTAAAGATTGCACTGAATGGCTCTGAAATTTAGAGCCAAACGTGAGTATAGTCGCGACATGGACTGCTTGCCGGTCCGCCAACCAACTTCAGAACTGACACCGATTCCACAGGAGATGAACGTGAGCAAGAACGCCGATCTGCAAAGCCGCAAGAACGCCATTACCCCGCGCGGCGTGGGCGTGATGTGCGACTTCTACGCCGAGCGCGCCGAAAACGCCGAGCTGTGGGACGTGGAAGGCCGCCGCTTCATCGACTTTGCCGCCGGTATCGCCGTGTGCAACACGGGCCACCGCCATCCGAAGATCGTCGCCGCCATCAAGGCGCAGCTCGACCAGTTCACGCACACGGCTTACCAAATCGTGCCGTACGAGTCGTACGTCTCGCTGGCCGAAAAGGTCGCCCAGCGCGCGCCGGGCAGCTTCGCCAAGAAGGCCGCCTTCTTCACGACGGGCGCCGAAGCCGTCGAAAACGCCGTCAAGATCGCACGTGCCCATACGGGCCGTCCGGGCGTGATCGCCTTCGCGGGCGGCTTCCACGGCCGCACGATGATGGGCATGGCGCTCACGGGCAAGGTCGCCCCTTACAAGCTCGCGTTCGGCCCGTTCCCGGCCGACGTGTACCACGCCCCCTACCCGAACTCGGTCCACGGCATCAGCACGGCCGACTCGCTCAAGCACATCGAGATGCTGTTCAAGGCCGACATCGATCCGAAGCGCGTCGCCGCGATCATCTTCGAACCGGTGCAGGGCGAAGGGGGCTTCTATCAGGCGCCGGCCGATTTCGTGCGCGGGCTGCGCAAGATCTGCGACACGCACGGCATCCTGCTGATCGCCGACGAAGTGCAAACGGGCTTCGCGCGCACCGGCAAGCTGTTCGCGATGGAACACTACGACGTCACGCCGGACCTCATGACGATCGCCAAGAGCCTGGCAGGCGGCATGCCCCTCTCGGGCGTGGTGGGCCGCGCGGAAGTGATGGACGCGGCGGCGCCTGGCGGCCTCGGCGGCACGTACGCGGGCAACCCGCTGGCTGTGGCATCGGCGCACGCGGTGATCGAGATCATCGAAGAGGAAAAGCTCTGCGAGCGCGCGACGAAACTCGGCGACAAGCTCAAGGCCAGACTCAACGCGATGAAGGCCGACGTGCCGCAGATCGCCGACGTGCGCGGCCCCGGCGCGATGAACGCCGTTGAGTTCTGCAAGCCGGGCACGAGCGAAGCCGACGCCGACTTCACGAAGCGCGTGCAAACGGCAGCCCTGAATCGCGGTCTGCTGCTGCTCGTGTGCGGTGTGTATTCGAACGTCGTGCGTTTCCTGTTCCCGCTGACGATCCAGGACGCCGTGTTCGACGAAGCGCTCGCGATCCTCGAAGAGTCGGTCAAGGAAGCCGTGGGCGTGCCAGCGTAAGCCTCCACCACATGCTGGCCCGCGAGCAGCGGGCCATCCGCGAAACGGCACACCGGCGCTTGCCGCTGTGCCGTTCGTCGTTCTAAATGAATCGAAGTCAGTCCGGAGTGCAAGCATGAATCTGAAAGACGCATCGCTGCTGCAAACCAGCGCCTTTATCAACGGCGAATGGCAAGGCGCCGAAGACGGCGCCACGTTCGAAGTCAAGAACCCCGCTACCGGCACGGTGATCGGCACGGTGCCGCGCATGGGCGCCGCCGAAACGCGCCGCGCGATTTCCGCCGCGAACGCCGCATGGCCCGCATGGCGCGCGAAGACCGCGAAGGAGCGCAGTGTCATCCTGCGCAAGTGGCACGACCTGATGATGGAAAACGCCGACGACCTGGCGCTCATCCTCACCACGGAACAAGGCAAGCCGCTCGCCGAGGCGAAGGGCGAGATCGGCTATGCCGCGTCGTTCCTCGAATGGTTCGCGGAGGAAGGCAAGCGTATTTATGGCGACACGATCCCCACGCCCGCCAACGACAAGCGCATCGTCGTGACGAAGGAACCCGTAGGCGTGTGCGCCGCGATCACGCCGTGGAATTTCCCCGCCGCGATGATCACCCGCAAGGTCGGCCCCGCGCTCGCGGCAGGCTGCCCGATCGTGCTCAAGCCCGCCGAAGCCACGCCGTTCTCGGCACTCGCGCTGGCTGTGCTGGCCGAGCGTGCGGGCGTCCCGCGCGGCGTGTTCAGCGTCGTGACGGGCGACCCGAAGGCGATCGGCGGCGAGCTCACGAGCAACCCGACCGTGCGCAAGCTCTCCTTCACGGGCTCGACGCCGGTTGGCCGCCTGCTCATGAGCCAGTGCGCCTCGACGGTCAAGAAGGTCTCGCTGGAACTGGGCGGCAACGCGCCGTTCATCGTGTTCGAAGACGCCGATCTCGATGCGGCCGTCGCCGGCGCCATCGCCTCGAAGTATCGCAACAGCGGCCAGACCTGCGTATGCACGAACCGCTTCTACGTGCACGACGCCGTGTACGACGCGTTCGCGGCCAAACTGCGCGACGCGGTGGAAAAACTCAAGGTCGGCCTCGGCACGGAGGCCGGCGTGACGCAAGGCCCGCTCATCAACGAAGCGGCCGTGCTGAAGGTGGAATCGCATATCGAAGATGCGCTCGCGAAAGGCGCTCAGGTGACCACGGGCGGCAAGCGCCACGCACTCGGCCACGGCTTTTTCGAGCCGACCATCCTCACCGGCGTCACGCCCGCGATGAAGGTCGCGCGCGACGAAACCTTCGGGCCGCTCGCACCGCTGTTCCGCTTCTCGTCCGATGACGAAGTGATCAGGATGGCGAACGATACCGAATTCGGTCTCGCCGCTTACTTCTACAGCCGCGACATCGGCCGCGTGTGGCGCGTGGCCGAAGCGCTCGAATACGGCATGGTGGGCATCAACACTGGCCTGATCTCGAATGAAGTCGCGCCGTTTGGCGGCGTGAAGCAGTCAGGCCTCGGCCGCGAAGGCTCGCACTACGGCGTGGACGACTACGTGGTGATCAAGTACATGTGCATGGCGGGCATGTAACGACCAGCGAAAACGGGCGCCTTCCGAGGCGCCCGTTCGGATCGCAAAAGGAAGCCGGCGCCGCAATGCGCCGGCTTTTTTACATGCTTACTGCGTGGCGGCAACCGGCGTCACCTGCGTCGCATAAGCGGAAACGAACACGGCGTGAACCGTGTCGCCGACCTTCAGGGTCTTGAGGTCGATATCGGGGGTAGCTTGCAGCGTGACGGTCTGATAAGCGCCGCGCAGCGTCACTTCGCGCTTCTTCGCGTTGATGTGCTGCACCGTGGCCTGAACTTCGACCTGGCGCGCGGCGTCGTAGCCCGACGACGCGGGCAGATAGACATTCGTATCCACACGCTTGCGAATATCCTTGTCCTTTCCCGTTACTTTGTCGGCCGTCATGAGGAGCGCGTTCTTGTAGAGCGCGTCGACAGTGTCGCCCACGTGGAGCTGGTCGAAGTTGCTGACCTGCGGGCTAAGCGCGATATCGACGTCATTGCCGCGCGGCCCGCGCAACGTGACGACGCGCGCAGCGCGATCGATGCCGACGATCTTCGCGTGGATATGCACCGGCTCCGCGTTGGCAATCGCTTGCTGCGCCGCGCTGGCGAGCGCGCTTTGCCCCTGCGGCGCCGAAGCCGCCGCGTCGTTTTGCGCAAACGCCCCCTGCGAGAGGCCAACGCCCACCACCCATGCCGCCGCCAGAATCGCTGCCTTCGTCATTCACATTCTCCTCGTCAAACGGGTTTGAAATGATTGCCGTATTCGCATCGGCGTGTGGTGCCGAAGTGCGGCCGATTCTACGCGCGGCTTTTAGAACGCGGACGTTGCCTGCCCGGAAGCGGGTCAACTTACCGCAACCCAATACGGCTAATTGCCGAGGGGTTTGCTGAGGCTCAAATTCCCGTGCGATTACGGGGTGAAATGGATCGCGCAATTGTTGCGCAGCGCGAAATTTCTAACGAAAAAGCCGCGGATCAAATCGACCCGCGGCTTTCAATTCAGGGCGACGAAAAATCAGACGCGCTCGATAGCGATCGCAATCCCCTGCCCCACGCCGATACACATCGTGCAAAGCGCAAAGCGCCCTTGCGTGCGATGGAGCTGATACGTGGCGGTCGTCACGAGACGTGCGCCGCTCATCCCGAGCGGATGCCCAAGCGCGATCGCGCCGCCGTTCGGGTTGACGCGAGGATCATCATCGGCGACGCCGAGCATGCGCAGCACGGCGAGGCCTTGCGAAGCAAACGCTTCGTTCAACTCGATCACATCGAACTGGTCGATGGTCATGTTCAGACGCGCGAGGAGCTTCTGCGTAGCGGGCGCGGGACCGATACCCATCACGCGCGGCGCGACGCCAGCCGTTGCGATACCGAGCACGCGCGCACGCGGCACGAGCCCGAAACGCTTCGCGTTTTCCTCGTTGGCGAGGAGCAGCGCGCAAGCCCCGTCATTCACGCCCGAAGCATTGCCTGCCGTCACCGAGCCATCCGGGCGCACGACGCCCTTGAGCTTGGCCAGCGCTTCGAGGCTCGTTTCACGCGGATGCTCGTCGCGCGAGAAAACAATCGGATCACCCTTCTTCTGGGCAATCGTCACCGCGACGATCTCCTGCGCAAGCGTGCCATCCGCCTGTGCGCGAGCCGCCTTCTGCTGGCTGCGAACCGCGAACGCATCCTGATCGGCGCGGCTCACGTTGTAGTCGACCGCGACGTTTTCGCCCGTTTCCGGCATCGAATCCACACCGTACTGCTGCTTCATCAGCGGATTGACGAAGCGCCAGCCAATCGTCGTGTCGTAAATCGCGGCGTCGCGAGCGAAGGCACTCGTCGACTTGCCCATGACGAACGGCGCGCGGCTCATGCTTTCCACACCGCCCGCAATCATCAGCCCCGTTTCGCCCGACTTGAGCGCGCGCGCGGCAATGCCCACGGCGTCCATGCCGGAGCCGCACAGGCGGTTCACCGTCGAGCCCGGCACGGCCTGCGGCAAGCCCGCCAGCAGCGAGGACATGCGCGCGACGTTACGGTTGTCCTCGCCCGCCTGGTTCGCGCAGCCGTAGATGACGTCATCGATCGCCGTCCAGTCCACGTCCTTGTTGCGCTCCATCAGCGCCTTGAGCGGCACGGCGCCGAGGTCGTCGGCGCGAACCTGGGCAAGGGCGCCCGCGTAGCGGCCGATAGGTGTGCGAACCGCGTCGCAGATGAATGCTTCCGTCATGTGAGTCTCCTTTCGATCGCACGCACTTGATGCGATCCCATGCAAGATGATTGAGATTGACGGACTGCGCGGGCGAAAATGGGAGATCGAGCGCGCACGTCCTCGTGCGATTTGTTCGAGTGCCGAACCGATGATCGTTAATCGAACAATTTGACGGCCATAATAGGCGCGTCCTGGGACGAGTGTCAAGCACGCGGACCTGGCTCCAAAAACGAAAAAGCCGCACAGGACGGTTGGCCCGTGCGGCTTTTGCGAGTTCAGGCGGGCGCGAGGCGCCAGCCAGTGAGGCGAACGCTTAACGCGACATCATGAGCGCGCCGACATTGTGCATGACCCAGATCGTGCCGAAGATCAGGAACGCGGCGGCCAGCACCGTGTACGCCAGCGACAGGACGTTCCAGCCCTGCCCCGGCGACGTGTTCAAATGCAGGAAGAACACGAGGTGCACGACCACCTGCACGAAGGCGAGCACCGCGATCACGATCAAGGCCGCGGAGGCATCGAGCGTGCCGTGCAGGACAACGCCGAATGCACCCGCGGTAAGCAGCACCGAAAGAATGAAGCCCGCCACATAGCTGCCGAGGCTGCCGTGCGACTCTGCATGAGATTGAGCCATTTAGAGCACGCTCCCGAGATAGACGAAAGTAAACACGCAGATCCACACCACGTCGAGAAAGTGCCAGAAGAGGCTCAGGCACGTGAGGCGGCGGATTTCCTGCTCGCCCAGCTCCCGTGCGCGAACCACCTGGATCATCATCACGAGCATCCACAGCAGGCCGAAGAACACGTGCAGTCCGTGCGTGGCGACCAGCGTGAAGAACGACGACAGGAACGCGCTGCGCTGCGGGCCGGCGCCTTCTGCGATCAGGTGCGAAAACTCGCGCAGTTCGAGCACGAGGAACGACGCACCCAGAATGAAGGTGACGGCGAGCCAGCCGAGCACCACGCCGTTCTTGCGCTGATGCGCGCCGAGCATCGCGAACCCGTACGTGATGCTCGAAAACAGCAGCACGGCCGTTTCGAGCGCCACGCCCTGAATATCGAACAGGTCCTTGCCCGTGGGGCCGCCCGCAAACTGCTGGCTCAACACGCCGAACGTGGCGAACAGCGCCGCGAACAGCAGGCAGTCGGTCATCAGGTAGACCCAGAAGCCGAATACCGAGTGCGACTGCGGGTGATCGTGCTGATCGAGTTCGGCAAGGGTTGCCGCATTGGTTTTCTGTAACATCAGACTGCCTCCTCGGCGACCAGGTCGCGCTTGGCCACGGCGGCGCCGGTGCCAAAGCGGCTTTCTTCGATCTCGCGGACCTTCGCGGCCGGAATGTAGTAACCGTCGTTGTTGCCAAAGCTCTTGAGGATGACCGTCAGCACGACGCCGATGAACCCGAGCACCGCAAGCCACGTGATGTGCCACACGGCCGCGAAACCCAGCACGAGGCTGAACATGCCGATGAAGAGGCCCGCCGACGTGTTCGACGGCATGTGGATGTCGCTGTATTTCGCGGCGAGGCCCGGAGCGCGGCCCGCTTCCTTCATGTGCGCGAAAGCGTCGATGTCGTCCACGTGCGGAATGACCGCGAAGTTATAGACCGCTGGCGGCGACGACGTTGCCCATTCGAGCGTGCGGCCGTCCCACGGATCGCCGGTCACGTCCTTGCATTCGGCCTTGTTGCGGTTCACGAAGGCCATGACCCACAGCAGGACCTGGAACACGACGCCGACCGCGATGATCGCAGAGCCAATCGCGGCGACCACGAAGTACGGATGCCATTCGGGCACATCGTAGTGGTTGGTACGACGCGTTGCGCCCATGAAGCCGAGCACGTAGAGCGGCACGAAGGCCACGTAGAAGCCGACGAACCAGCACCAGAACGACGCCTTGCCGAGCTTTTCGCTGGGCTTCAGGCCGAACACCTTCGGGAACCAGTACTGCAGGCCCGCGAGGTAGCCGAACACCACGCCGCCGATAATCGCGTTGTGGAAGTGAGCGACCAGGAAGAGCGAGTTGTGGAGCACGAAGTCCGCGCCCGGAATCGCGAGCATCACGCCGGTCATGCCGGCGATCGAGAACGTCACCATGAAGCCGACGGTCCAGAGCACGGGCGCGGTGAAGTGCACACGGCCGCGATACATCGTGAAGAGCCAGTTGAAGATCTTCACGCCGGTGGGAATGGCGATGATCATCGTCGCGATACCGAAGAACGCGTTGACGTCGGCGCCCGCACCCATCGTGAAGAAGTGGTGCGCCCACACGAGGAACGCCAGCACCATGATCGCGCACGAGGCGTAGACCATCGTCTTGTAGCCGAACAGCGGCTTCTTGCAGAACGTGGCCATCACTTCCGAATAGATGCCGAACGCAGGCAGCACGAGGATGTACACCTCGGGGTGGCCCCACGCCCAGATCAGGTTCAGATACAGCATGGCGTTGCCGCCCAGCTCGTTCGTGAAGAAGTGCGTGCCCACGTAGCGGTCGAGGCCGAGCAGCGCCACCGCGATCGTGAGGATCGGGAACGTGGCCATGATGAGCACGTTCGAGCACAGCGCGGTCCACGTGAACACTGGCATCTTCATGAGCGTCATGCCGGGCGCGCGCATCTTGACGATCGTGACGAAGAAGTTCACGGCCGTGATCAGCGTGCCGACACCGGAAAGCTGCACTGCCCAGATGTAGTAGTCCACCCCCACGTCTGGACTGAACTGCAGTTCAGAGAGCGGCGGATACGCGAGCCAGCCCACCTTCGCGAACTCGCCGACCACGAGCGAAATGTTGACGAGGATCGCGCTGATCGCCGTCATCCAGAACGAGAGCGAGTTCAGGAACGGGAACGCCACGTCGCGCGCGCCGATCTGCAGGGGCACGACGAGGTTGAAGAAGCCGACCATGAGCGCCATCGCCATGAAGAAGATCATGATGACGCCGTGCGCCGTGAAGATCTGGTCGAAGTGATGCGGCGGGAGATAGCCGGGCGAGTCGAACGCCATGGCCTGCTGGATACGCATCATGACCGCGTCGGCGAAGCCGCGCACGAGCATGAGCACCGCCACGATCATGTACATCACGCCGATGCGTTTGTGGTCCACGCTCGTGAGCCACTCGGTCCAGATGTACTTCCACTTGCCGGTCACGGTGACGAGACCGAGCACGCCAACGACGATCAGCGCCATGAACGCCGCCGCGCCCATGATGATGGGCTGATCGAACGGGATCGCCTCTAATGTGAGTTTTCCGAACATGCTGCTTACCCCTTGGTCACGCAGGACGGGTCGAAATTCGTGACGTGCCCGTTGTTGTACTTCGCGATGATGTTATTGAAGAGCTTCGGGTCGACGGTCGAGAAGTACTGCACCGGCGCCTTCTCCCGCGGCTTCGCGACCGTTGCGTACTCGTCCATCGAAAGCTGGGTGGACGACGTCTTCACCTTCTGCACCCACGCGTCGAAGTCCTGCTGGCTCGTGGCGAGCGTGCGGAACTTCATGTCCGAGAAACCCTTGCCGCTGTAGTTGGACGAGAGCCCGTCGAAATCGCCCGCTTCGTCGGCGATCAGGTGCAGACGCGTTTGCATGCCCGCCATCGCGTAGACCTGGGTGCCCAGCTGCGGGATGAAGAACGAGTTCATCACAGCGTCCGACGTGATGCGGAAGTTGACCGGCGTCCCCACCGGCACGGCGAGCTGGTTCACCGAAGCAATGCCGAGGTCGGGGTAGATGAAGAGCCACTTCCAGTCGAGCGCGACGACTTCGACGTTGATGGGCTTCACGCTCGACTCCAGCGGCTTGTACGGGTCGAGTTCGTGCGAGGTGCGCCACGTGAGGATGGCGAGGAACAGGATGATCGCGGCCGGAATGGCCCAGACCACCACTTCGATTGCCGTGGAGTGGGCCCACTTCGGCGCGTAGGTCGCGTTGCGGTTCGAGGCGCGGTAGCGCCACGCGAACAGGAGCGTCAGGATGATGACGGGCACCACGACCAGCAGCATGGCCCATGTGGCCGTGAGGATGAGCGACTTCTCGGCCGCGCCCACGCTGCCCTTCGGGTCCAGCACGGCAAAATTGCCGCTGCACCCCGCAAGAGAAACGAGCAGCCCGCTGCCGAGGGGGATTAACCACCTTTTAAAGGCTTTTCTGTCTTTCATGTTTGCCTGTTCTTCCGTTGTCCACCAAAACGCGTAACACCAACACATTTGCATCGCAAATTCGCCACGCAAAAATGCACCCGTATCGTATTCAGCGCGATTCTACGGAAACCCCAATCTCAAAATTTGATCTTTGCTAAGGATTGGCCAGCGGGACAAAGCACGCCCAGGCAAGCGCGACGGAAAGCCGCAAATATCTTTCCAATAGCTTTCATCTCGCAAACGCCCGCCGCACAGTGGTTTCAGCGTGATTCCCCAGTGCGCGGGCAAGCGAGGATGGGCACCGGCGACACGCGCGGCGCGGTCGAAGAATCGTCAGAAAGTGTGCCGATTCATTCGAATTTCGACATGACTCTTATCTCGTTTTAATTTCAGGAATTGCCGATATTCAGACATAAACAATCGGCTCACAAATCAATCATTTTTCGACAAAATCCAATTGACTGAAATCAAATAACTGACGGCCAAATGATCTGATGTGCGCATTTGACGCATGTCACGCGACGCCGCACTATCGATGTTGACGCAGGCGCCATGCCCCGACAGTGAGCGGCCGCCCGACCTCGCCGCTTGTTGGCGAAACCGATCCCTTGGGTTATCTTGATAGGTTCTCCAAGCGCCGCAGCAAGACCGAACGCCACGCCCATGAATTCCGCTTCCAGTGCCTCGCCAGACCGCTCCGCCGACCAGCACGAGATTCCCGAAAAACCGGGCGACTCCTATGTGCAGTCGTTCGCGCGCGGGCTTTCGGTGATCCGCGCATTCAACGCGGAGCATCCCGAGCAGACCCTCACCGACGTCGCCGCCGCCACGGGCCTCACGCGCGCCGGGGCGCGCCGCATTCTGCTCACGCTGCAGACGCTCGGCTACGTCGAAGCCGAAGGGCGGCTCTTTCGCCTCACCCCGCGCATTCTCGACCTGGGCTTCGCGTACCTCACGTCGATGCCGTTCTGGAACCTCGCCGAGCCGGTGATGGAGGAGCTGTCGCAGGAAGTGCACGAGAGCTGCTCGGCGGCCGTGCTCGACCGCACCGAGATCGTCTATGTGCTGCGCGTGCCCACGCACAAGATCATGACGATCAACCTCTCGATCGGCAGCCGTCTGCCCGCGTACTGCACCTCCATGGGGCGCGTGCTGCTGGCCTCGCTCGACGAAGCCGCGCTCGACGAAACGCTCGGCTCCTCGCCGCTCTATGCGCATACGGGGCGCACGGTCACCGACGTCGGCGAACTCAAGAAGATCATCGCCCAGGTGCGCCAGCAGGGCTGGGCCATCGTCGATCAGGAACTGGAAGGCGGACTCATCTCGATCTCCGCCCCTATCCGCAACCGGCAGGGCCGCGTGATCGCCGCGATGAACATCAGCGGCAACGCGCAGCGCACGTCCGCCAGGCAGATGGTCAAGACCTTCCTCGATCCGCTTCAGCAAGCCGCGGCGCGTGTGTCCGGCATGGTCGCGCGGCGCACGTAAAAACAACGGATCGCAAGCGGGCGCGCCTGGGCAAGCCGCCCCGGCTGCGCTCGAGCCATTTCAGGCAACTTCGCCGAACACCTGCACGAGCCAGTCGGCGAAAGCGCGCACGCGCAGCGACAACTGGCGGTTCTGCGGGTAAAGCACCGAGACCGGCAAGGGCGGCGGCGGATGCGCGGGCAGCACGACGCACAGCTCGCCGTTGGCGAGCAGGTCGCGCACGCGGTAGCGCGGCACCTGCACGATGCCGAGCCCCGCCAGCGCGCCCGCCGTATAGAGTTCCGCGCCGTTCACGGCCACCGGGCCCGGCAGCGTCACGCGGGCGATACCGTCGGCGGTCGTGAATTCGAGCGGAAGCGCGCGGCCCGTGGCCGGCGACACATAGTTCACGGCCCGATGGCCGGGCCGGCCAGGATTGTCCATATGCGTGCCGGCGAGCGCCTCGATCGACTCCGGGTCGCCGTGCCGTTCCAGATACGCGGGGCTCGCGCAGGTCACCTGCTCGAGCAGCGCCACGCGCCGCGCGATCATCGAAGAGTCGGCCAGCTCGCCCGCGCGCAGCACGCAGTCCACGCCCTCGCGCACGAGATCGACGAAGTGATCGCCCGAGCCGATGAAGAGCTCGACGCGCGGATAGCGCGCGAGAAAGTCGGGCAGGCGCGGCATCACGAAATACTGCGTGAGCGTGCCCTGCATGTTCACCCGCAAACGCCCCTGCGGATCGGTGTCGCGAAACGCCTCCTCGGTTTCCTCGAGGTCGGCGAGCAGGCGCATGCAGCGCTGGTAGTAGGCATCGCCATCGAGCGTCGGCTTGACCTGGCGCGTGGTGCGTTCGAGCAGACGCACGCCTAGGCGCGCTTCGAGACGCTTGATCGAGTTGGTGACCGTCGCGCGCGGCAGGTTCAGGTCCTCGGCCGCCTGCGTGAAGCTGCGGCGGTCGACGATGCGCGTGAAAATTTGCATCTCCTGGAAACGGTCCAAGGGCATTCTCGTTGAGTTCTCGGGTCGCCTGCATCTTCTCACGGCAACCACGCCCAACCAAAAATCCCCCCGCCCATTCGAGCCCTTAAGCGACTGTTAAGCGGCGCTCGAGGACGGCGCGGAGACTATCCGGCCGCCACCTGCAGCACGAGCTTGACGAACGCCCCGCCCGCCTCCTCCAGGTGCCCGGAGTTGTCGATGCGCGCAAACGCGGCGCCCGACGGCACCTCGAACGGCGCGCGCCGCGCAAGACGCAACGCGACCTGCTCGGGCGTTTCACGCGCCCGGGAAGCGAGGCGCGCGGCGAGTACGTGCTGCGCGGCCTCGATGTGCACGAGCGTCATGCGCGGGTAGCGCTCGAACGCCTCGCCCGCGTAGGCGCGCGAACCGTTCACCACGACGGTGCAGCCGAGCGCCATCCATTGGTCGATCTCCACGCCCACGCCGTAGCGCAGCGCGTGGCTGCGCCATTGCAACGCGAAGAGGCCGCGCTGCGAGCGCGCCTCGAATTCGGCCTCGGTGAGCGCGATGTGGTTCTCGCCGCCGCTGTCTTCGCGCGTGATGTAGCGATGCGCGAAGACGACGTCTTCACCGGAGAGGCGCTCGCGCGCGTAACGCAGCAACGTGTCCTTGCCCGCACCCGAAGGCCCCATTACGTAGATCAGGCCGCCCTTCATGCGCGGGCCCCCGCGAACGGCAAGCGGCGCCACAGCGCGAAAGGCGCGCCCGGCTCGGGCTCGACGAAGAGCGCCGCGCCCTCCACCGGCAGCGGGTTGGCACCCTGCATCTGCGTGTTCCAGGCATCGACGAGTTGCGCGCACGTTTGCGCGTCGTTCAGCGAATCGGATAGCGTCATGTGAAAGCGGAATTCTTCGAACACGTACGGATAGCCCCACGCTTCGACGTAAGCGCGCTGACGCTGCGTGAGCGGCGCGTCGAGGCGCTTCGCGAGTTCGGCGGGCGTTTGCGGGGCGCGCAGCGAACCGAGCGCGCGCAGTGCGTTGGCAGCCAGTTCGCGCAGGGCGGTTTCGCCGGCATCGTCGGCGGGGCGCAGCGCCACGAAGCGGCCGAGCAGCGCCGCCTCGACATTGGCGTCGAAGCGCGCCTGCCCTTGCGCCCACTGCTGCGCGGCGGCGAGGAGCGCCGCGGGCGTCATGCCCGGCGCGAGACGAAACGGCGGCACGAGGGTGCCGTGCCAGCCATAGCGACGTGGCGCGACCGTGAGCGTTTCCAGCGGCTGCGGCAGGCCTGCGAGCCACGGCGGCGGCGCGAGCGTGTCGCCCGTCTCCGGATCGCGGCCAAGCCACGCGCAGCCCGCCTGCCACCACGCCGACTCGCGCGGCGGCGCATAGTAAAGCGCGAAGCGCGCGGCTTCGTTCCAGTCTTCGTGCAGCACGCTCATATGTCGTGCTCCACCATCAACTGCACGCGGTCGGCGGCGAAGTGCGTGATACCGTACTTGATCGGCACGCCATCAAGGTCGACGTCGACGTTTTCCACCCACAGCACCGGCTGCTGCCGGTTGATGTTCAGGCGCCGCGCCACCTCGGCCTCGGGCAGCACGCTGCCGATACGGCTCCACTTGCGCAGATAGTCGGTCACGCCGTATTCGGCGAGGGCCTTCGAGGTGCTGTCGACGCGCTCCATGACCCCGGGCAGATCGGCGAAGCGCGCGGCGGGGTACCAGCTGCGCGCGTAAGTGAGCGGCACGCCGTCCGACTCGTGCAGCGTTTCGAGCCGGTAGACGAGCGCGCCCGCGCGCAGCCCCAGGGCCTTGGCGACCGTGGGGTCCGCCTTGCCACGCGACGACGACAGCAGCTTGCCCGCCGCCGAATGCTGATGGCGCTTCAGGTTCTCGGTAAAGCGCGTGCGCTTGCCGATGGTGTAGTCGATCGCCCCGGGCTGCACGAAAGTGCCGCGCCCCTGTTCCACGCTCACGAGCCCCAGCGCCGCGAGGCCCAGCATCGCGCGCCGCACCGTGTGGCGGTTCACGTCGAAGCGGCGCGCAAGCTCGCCTTCGCTAGGCAGCCGGCCGTCTTCGCCGAAGCCCTTCGCGGCGATCTCGGCCGCGAGGATCTGCTCGATCTGCCGCCACACCGCCACACCCGCGCCGCGCTCAAGCAGGCTGGACGGCGCCTCGTCGTTCGATGTCATGGTGCTGTCATTCCTCTCGGTTCCAATAGCGTTTTGTGCATTGTAGTGCGCAGGGCGTGATGGAAATATGAAAACCTTCATTGCGTCCGCCTTGGACGACTGCACTACTAAACGTCTAGACGTTTAGATGAATAGATGGTTCAATCGAGGTCCAGGCAAGGCTGTTCGAAAGGCGCAGTTGCCATGTCCGTTCTCCCCCGTTCACGACACAGGAACTCCGATGAACGCTTCCTCCACCCCATCCTCCGCGTCGGCGACCCGGCGCGCATGGATGGCCGTTCTCGCGCATACCCCGCGCGCTGAGCTTGAAGCGGCGCTGAGCGCCGCGCTCGCCGATGCGCCCGAGCCCGCTTTCGACTGGCTGCGTCCGCCACAAACCGGACTGGCCATGGTACGTGGGCGCGTTGGCGGCACCGGCGACGCCTTCAATCTGGGCGAAGCCACCGTCACGCGCGCCACGCTGCGCCTGCGCGCCTCGAGCATTGAGCGCACCGCAGGCGGCGATGCCGGCCAGTCCGGCCCGGTCGGCGTGGCCTGCCATCTGGGCCGCGACAAGCGCCGCGCCGAGCTGGCCGCCCTCGCCGACGCGCTGCTGCAACTCCCCGCGCGCCACGACCAGTTGCACGCCCGGTTGATCGAGCCGCTCGCCGCGCGTCTCGCCGCACAACGCGACGCGCGCCGCGCCGACGCCGCCAGCACGCGGGTCGAGTTCTTCACGATGGTTCGAGGTGACGCATGAGCGACCAACGCAATGCCATGACGCCCGATCTGCTCGCGGCGCTCGCGCCCGGCTTCGGCGATCCGGTTCACGACACGCAGACGGTGTTCCGCACGCTGCTCGACGCGCTCGCGCGACCCGGCACGATCGGCGTGATCGAAACGCCGCTGCCGGCGCCCACGGCGGCGGATGCGTCCCCCGCGCGCGCCGGCCTCGCTGCCTTCGCCTCGCTGCTCGCACTCGCAGACTACGCCACGCCGGTGTGGCTCGCCCAGCCCGACGCCGCACTCGCGGCCGCGCTGCGCTTTCATGCAGGCGCGCCGCTTGCACAGCAGGCGCGCGAAGCCGCGTTCGCCTATGTGCACGACGCCGCCGCCCTGCCGCCGCTCGACGACTTCGCGAGCGGCACGCCCGAGTCGCCGGAGCAGTCGGCCACGGTGTTCGCGCGTGTCGATTCCCTCACCGGCGGCGCACCGCTCACGCTGCGCGGCCCCGGCATCGAAACGACCTGCAGCATCGCGCCCGTCGGTCTGCCCGAGCGCTTCTGGCGCGAACGCGCCGCCCTCGCGCCGCACTTCCCGTGCGGCATCGACTTCTATCTCGTGTGCGGCGACCGCCTGATGGGCCTGCCGCGCACCACTCTCGTGGAGATGCACTGATGTACGTCGCCGTCAAAGGAGGAGAGCGCGCGATCGAAGCGTCGTGGCGTCTGCTCGACGAGGCTCGCCGCGGCGATACGCGCGTGCCCGAGCTGAGCGTCGCGCAGATCCGCGAACAGATGCGTCTGGCCGTGGCGCGTGTGATGGCCGAAGGTTCGGTCTACGACGAAGAACTTGCCGCGCTCGCCATCAAGCAGGCCGCTGGCGATCTCGTCGAAGCGATCTTTTTGCTGCGCGCCTATCGCACCACGCTGCCGCGTTTTGGTTACACACAACCGGTCGAAACGGAAAACATGGTGGTGGAGCGCCGCATTTCCGCGACCTTCAAGGACGTGCCCGGCGGCCAGGTGCTTGGCGCGACCTACGATTACACGCAGCGCCTGCTCGACTTCGCGCTGCTCGCCGAAGGCGACGATGCCGCGAGCGCCACGCCTCGCGCGCCGCGAGCCACCCCGCCCGAAGAAGCGATGCCGCGCGTGGTCTCCCTGCTCGACAAGGAAGGCCTGATCGAGCAGGAAACGCGCTCGACGCAAGCACGCGAGCCCGGCGACCTCTCGCGTGAGCCGCTTGCGTTCCCTGCCGATCGCACCGTGCGCCTGCAAAATCTCGCACGCGGCGACGAAGGCTTCCTGCTCGCGATGGGCTATGCCACGCAGCGCGGCTACGCGCATTCGCACCCGTTCGCGGGCGAGATCCGCTTTGGTTCGGTCTGCGTAGAAATGATGCTGGACGAACTCGATGAAGCCGTGGAAATCGGCGAGATCGACTTGACCGAGTGCCAGATGATCAACCAGTTTGCGGGCGCGAAAGACGTGCCGCCGCAATTCACGCAAGGCTACGGTCTCGCGTTCGGCCACGCGGAACGTAAGGCCATGGCGATGGCGCTGGTGGATCGTGCGCTGCGCGCCGAGGAGCTGGGCGAGACGATCGCCTCGCCGACTCAGGACATCGAATTCATGCTCTCGCACAGCGATAACGTGGAAGCCTCGGGCTTCGTTCAACACCTGAAGCTGCCGCACTACGTGGACTTCCAGGCTGAGCTGGAACTCGTGCGCAAGCTGCGCGCGCAGCACGAAAGCGACAGCGACGCGAATGCCGACGAGCACAACAAGGAGGCTGCATGAACGCCCCCGATACCTTGCAATCCACCGCAGCCGAAGTCGCCTCGCACGAAACTCAGGCCGTCTCGGGTTACAACTTCGCGTACCTCGACGAGCAGACCAAGCGGATGCTGCGCCGCGCCCTCCTCAAGGCCGTGGCCGTGCCGGGCTACCAGGTGCCGTTCGCCTCGCGCGAAATGCCGCTGCCGTATGGCTGGGGCACGGGCGGCATCCAGGTGACGGCGGCGATCATCGGCGCGAAGGACACGCTCAAGGTGATCGACCAGGGCTCGGACGACACCACGAACGCCGTGAATATCCGTCGCTTTTTCGCGCGCACCACGGGGGTGGCCACCACGCGCCGCACGAGCGAGGCGTCGATCGTGCAGACGCGGCACCGAATTCCAGAAACGCCGCTCACGGACAAGCAGATTCTCGTGTATCAGGTGCCGATGCCCGAGCCGCTGTTCCGGCTCGAGCCGCGCGTGGCCGAATGCAAGAAGCTCCATGCACTGGCCGACTATGGCCTGATCAGCGTGAAGCTTTATGAGGACATCGTGCAGCACGGCAGCATCGCCACGACGTACGACTACCCGGTGACCGTGAACGGCCGTTATCTCACGTCGCCCTCGCCGATTCCGAAGTTCGACAACCCCAAGCTGCATATGAACGCCGCGCTGCAGTTGTTCGGCGCGGGTCGCGAGCGCCGCATCTACGCGATTCCGCCGTACACGCCGGTGAAGAGCCTCGACTTCGACGACCACCCGTTCGAAGTGCAGCGCTGGGAGCATGCGTGCGCCCTGTGCGGCTCGCGCGAGAGTTTCCTCGACGAGATGATCGTCGACGACTCGGGCAAACGCATGTTCATCTGCTCGGACAGCGACTACTGCCACGACCGCCGCGAGCAGATCGATGCGCACGCAACGAATGAAGCAGGAGAGAAAGCATGACGCCGCTGTTAAGCGCAAGATCGCTCACGAAGCAGTACGGCGGCCGCAACGGCTGCCGCGACGTGAGCTTCGACCTGTATCCCGGCGAGGTGTTGTGCATCGTCGGCGAATCGGGCTCGGGCAAGACCACGCTGCTCAACACGCTCGCACTGCGCACCGAATCCGACTCGGGCGCGCTGCACTACACGAGCGCGAACGGCGAAACGCTCGACCTGCGCACGCTTTCCGAGCCGCGCCGGCGCCTGCTTGCGCGCACCGAATGGGGCTTCGTGCAGCAGAATCCGCGTGACGGGCTGCGCGCGGGCGTCTCGGCCGGGGCCAATATCGGCGAGCCGCTGATGGCCGTCGGCGCACGTCACTACGGGCAAATCCGCAACACGGCGCAGCAGTGGATGCAGCGCGTGGAGCTGGACGCGCAGCGCATCGACGAATTGCCGTCGGCGTTTTCGGGCGGCATGCAGCAGCGCCTGCAAATCGCGCGCAATCTCGTCACGGGGCCACGCCTCGTCTTCATGGACGAACCCACAGCGGGTCTCGACGTGTCCGTGCAGGCGCGCCTGCTCGACCTCCTGCGCACGCTCACGACCAACCTGCATCTTTCGGTGTTGATCGTCACGCACGACATCGGCGTGGCGCGGCTGCTCGCGCACCGCTTGATGGTGATGCAAGGCGGCACGGTGGTCGAATCGGGCCTGACCGACCAGGTGCTGGACGACCCGCAACATCCCTATACGCAGACGCTGGTGGCATCCGTGCTGCCGGTCTAGGATGAAAGACATGACTCTGAACTCATCACCGGGCACGCGCGCGTTCCTCGAACGACCGGCGCTCATGCTGCGCGCCGAAGACGTGCGCAAGACTTTCACGCTGCACGGCCAGGGCGGCATCGGCATCGAGGCGCTTGCGGGCGTTTCGCTCGACGTGGAGCGCGGCGAATGCATCGTGCTGGTCGGCCCCTCGGGCGCGGGCAAGAGCACTTTCTTGCGCTGCCTGTACGGCAACTACCTCGCCAGCGGCGGCTCGATTGCGATCCGGGACGAGGGCGCGCCGCTCGAGCATCTGGAGATCACGGGCGCAGCGCCCCACGACATCCTGCGCCTGCGCCGCAACGTCGTGGGCTACGTGAGCCAGTTTCTGCGCGTGATTCCGCGCGTGAGCGCGCTCGACATCGTGGCCGCGCCGCTCGTTTCGCGCGGCGTGGAGGAAGACGAAGCACGCGAGCGCGCGCAAACGCTGCTGGCACGCCTGAACGTGCCGCAGCGCCTCTGGCCGCTCGCGCCCGCCACGTTTTCGGGCGGCGAGCAGCAGCGCGTGAACATCGCCCGGGGCCTGATCGCGCAGCACCGCGTGCTGTTGCTGGACGAACCCACGGCCTCGCTCGACGCAGAAAACCGCGAAGTCGTCGCGAGCCTGATTGGCGAAGCGCGCGAGCGCGGCGCGGCGATTGTCGGCGTATTCCACGACGAGGACACGCGCCAGCGCGTCGCCACCCGCGTACTCGAACTCAGCGCGCCGCGCGCGCAAGCGCCGCTCAGCGCCGCAGCCTGAAACCCGCCTGAACGGCGCAAACCGATATCTGATACGGAGCCTGACGATGTTGATCAAGAACGCTCGCATCGTGACGCGAGACGAAGTTTTCACCGGCACGCTAAGCGTGGCAGACGGCAAGATCCGCGACATCTCGCGCGGCTCGACCGCCGCGCCCGAAGCCGAAGACTGGGAGGGCGACTTCCTGCTGCCCGGTCTCGTCGAATTGCACACCGACAACCTGGAAAAGCACCTCGCGCCGCGCCCCGGCGTGCACTGGAACACCGACGCCGCATTCGTGATTCACGACGCGCAGATCGCCGCCGCCGGCATCACCACGGTATTCGACGCGCTGGCCATCGGCACGCGCCTGGCCGTGGGCGTGCGCGGCCGCGACGTGCAGCTCGCTAGCGCCAAGGCGCTCACGCGCTTTTCCGAGCGCAACCTGCTGCGCGCCGAGCACTTCCTGCACTTGCGCTGCGAAATCGCCACCGAAGACGTGATCGAGCTGTTCGACATGCTGAGCGACCACCCGCTGCTGCGCCTCGCCTCGGTAATGGACCACACGCCGGGCCAGCGCCAGTGGCACGACCGCGAGCAATGGCGCAAATTTCAGGAGCGCCACGGCAAGTGGACCGACGAGCAGACCAACACGATGCTCACCGAAATGGCCACGGAGCAGGAACGCTACGCCGACGCGCACCGCCTCGAAATCGTGCAGCGTTGCCGCACGCGCAACATCCCGCTCGCGAGCCACGACGACACGCTCGTGGAGCACGTCGAGCAGGCCGCGGCCGAAGGCATCGTGCTCGCCGAATTCCCGACCACGCGCGTGGCCGCCGAGGAAGCGAAAAAGCGCGGCATTGCGACGATCATGGGTGCGCCGAACGTGGTGCGCGGGGGCTCGCACTCGGGCAACGTCTCGGCGCTGGAGCTGGCCCAGGCCGGTTTGCTCGACATCCTCTCGTCCGACTACGTGCCGTCGAGCCTCCTGACCGCCGCATTCGACCTCGTGACCAAGGCCGACTGGACGCTGCCGCGCGCGCTCGCTACGGTCTCGTGGGAACCCGCCAGCAAGTCGGGCCTGCACGATCGCGGCGCGATCGAGCCGGGCCTGCGCGCGGACTTCGTGCGGGTGACGATGCTCGATTCGCTGCCCGTGCCGCGCGCGACGTGGCGCGCGGGCGTGCGCATAGTCTGACGTCGTCCACGCGGTGCAGCCGATTCGTTGCTGCACCGCGACAAAAAACGGCGCGTTGTCTGGCCCTATTCGGGCCGAAAACCAACGGCGCGCCGTCGAATCGATTTCAATTTCCATTCAGATTGCTGACGATGCCGCGACCGCGCGGCATCGCATTCTTCCGACTGTTGCGGCAGAGCATCGCGCAGCCCCTCCCAAGCCCCCGCATTGGCCTGTCCCCATTGGCCCGTTCGCCTTGCCCGACAAGGCTTTGCGTTAAATCGTACAAGCGCACGGGCGTACACTTACCGGCACCCTTTCCCGCTATCCGGTATTACACTAGCGACGCAGCAATTTTGACCTGGTAAGCTTGCGCGCGCTTCGCTGGCCGCAGGCTGGCAGGTCCAACAATAATCCGGCGCGAGCCGCGCCGGGAAGTGCGCCATGGCGGCACAACCGCACGCGGCGCGCCCTGAACCATCTCGAGGAGTACCCATAGTGAAGAAACTGCTTGCCACCCTCACGGTTGCCGTGCTCGCCGTCTCGGCCGGCGTCGCCCATGCGAAGGACTGGTCCACCGTGCGTTTCGGCGTTGACGCCAGCTACGCACCGTTCGAATCCAAAGCACCCGATGGCAAGCTGGTCGGCTTCGACATCGACCTCGGCAACGAAATCTGCAAGCGCCTGAACGCCAAGTGCGTGTGGGTCGAGCAAGATTTCGACGGCATGATCCCGGGCCTGAAGGCCAAGAAGTTCGACGGCGTGCTCTCGTCGATGACGATCACCCCGCAGCGCGAGCAGCAGATCGCCTTCTCGGCGAAGCTGTTCAACACGCCGACGCGCCTCGTCGCCAAGAAGGGCTCGAGCCTCGCCCCGACGGCCGACTCGCTCAAGGGCAAGTCGGTTGGCGTCGAGCAAGGCACGATCCAGGAAACCTACGCGAAGGAAAACTGGGCACCGAAGGGCGTGAACGTCGTTCCTTACCAGAACCAGGACCAGGTCTACGCCGACCTGATCTCGGGCCGTCTGGACGCTGCGCTGCAGGATGAAGTGCAGGCGGATCTGGGCTTCCTGAAGACGCCGCGCGGCGCTGGCTTCCAGTTCGCCGGCAAGGAAATCCCGACGGGCGCTGCCGCCATCGGCCTGCGCAAGGAAGACGCCGACCTGAAGGGCAAGATCGACAAGGCCATCGCCGACATGATCAAGGACGGTACCTATAAAAAGATCGAATCCAGGTACTTCGACTTCGACGTGTACGGCGGCTAAGCACCGCATCGCGCCGGCGCTGCATCACGGCGCACGAAGCCCGGGCTTTGTGTCCGGGCTTTTTCATTTCCGGATTTTTATTTCGGATTCCGTATTTTCAGACGATGCCGCAGGCGCGTGAGCGCGCGCCGGTTCCGGCGGCGCGTCGAATCGGCTAAGATCGGTATACGGCCCCCTGCATGTGCTTACGGGGCCATCGTTCACTCCAACACCTTTGCGGGCCGCCGCGCCTCGCGCATCCATCATGCAAACCCGAAACCACCCGTTGATCGCGCCCGCCCTCGGTACCGCGCGGGAACTTGCCAGTTTCCACTACGGCAAGGCCGGCGGTCCCAAGGTCTACATCCAGTCCTCGCTCCACGCCGACGAACTGCCGGGCATGCTCGTCTCGTGGGCGCTGCGCCGCAAGCTCGCGGAGCTGGAAGCTGCGGGCCGCCTTCGCGGCGAGATCGTGATCGTGCCGGTGCCGAACCCCGTGGGCCTGAATCAGCACTGGCTCGGGCATATGATCGGCCGCTTCGAATCGAACACGGCGCAGAACTTCAACCGCAATTTCCACGAGCTCACCGCGCTCGTGCTGCCCAGCATCGAGGCGCGTCTCGGGCCCGACGAAGCCGCGAACCGCACGGCCATCCGTGCGGCCATGGGCGAAGCGCTGGCCGCTCAGAAGCCGAAAACCGAACTCGATTCGATGCGCCTCGCGCTCCAGCACCTTTCGTACGATGCAGACATCGTGCTCGATCTGCATTGCGACTGGGAAGCCGCCATGCACATCTACACGAACCCCGAGCTGTGGTCCGACGTCGAGCCGCTCGCGCGCTATCTCGACGCCAAGGCGTCGCTCCTCGCGCTCAACTCGATCGGCAACCCGTTCGACGAGATTCACAGCTTCTGCTGGTCGGAGCTGCGCGAGCAATTCGGCACGCGCTTCCCCATCCCGTACGGCTCGATTTCGGTAACGGTCGAGCTGCGCGGCCAGCGCGACGTCTCGCACGAGCTCGCAGAGCACGACGCCCAGGCCATCGTCGACTATCTGATCGGGCGCGGCGTCATCGAAGGCACGGCCGCGCCGCTGCCGCCACTCGCCCATGCAGCCACGCCGCTCGCGGGCACGGAGCCGATCGTGGCGCCTGCCAGCGGCGTGCTCGTGTTTCGCGTGGATTGCGGCACGTGGGTGGAACGCGGCGCGGCCATTGCCGATGTCATCGACCCGCTCGCCGACACCGTGACGACGCTGCACGCGGGCGTGAGCGGCGTGATGTATGCACGCCATAGCGCGCGCTTCGCCACGGCCGGCATGGAAGTCGCACGCATTGCCGGCGAAAAGCCCATTCGCAGCGGCTCGCTTCTTTCGCTGTAACCTGCAACGCCTTGTCGTAAAAGGGCTCGCGCCATAGGTGCGAGCCTTTTTTATAGGCGTTTCCCGGTTATTTCAATTATTTCGGTTAACTAATTTTCTGCTTCGATGAATCGATGGCAATCAGACGTGTAAAGCGCGCATTGATCGGGCCGTTAATGCGCCCTTGAAATGAATCAAACTCAGCTTGAAGTCAGGTTCAAAAGATGGCTTAACCCGGCAAATAGAAGAAAGCTTAGGAAAAATTCTTATAAGGCCGATTGCCGCAGTCCAGTCTTTCAAATTGACAGGAAAATTGCCCGCGAAGCCAATAACGACGGGCTTCGGGCGCCGCTCTCCGCGGGTGCAACCCGTGTGTCGCTTCCACACAACAGAATGGCGACATTTTGCCTACAAAGTCTTACTGTCACATTCCTTTCGTTATCGACCCTTAAATTGCAGCCCGTCGCATTGACCGGCCCATAAGAGGCCGGAGTAGTCATCTCGTCCTTTACCCGGAGAAACAGTTGAATAAGAAAATTCTGACCACCGCTATTCTGGCCTCGATCGCAGGCGTTGCCCACGCACAAAGCAGCGTAACGCTGTACGGCGTGATCGACGCGGGTGTGAATTACATCAGCAACGTGAAGAACTCGAACGGTACGAACGGCAGTTCGCATCAGTTCTCGTACGGTGACGGCGTGGCGCAGGGCAGCCGTTGGGGCCTGCGCGGCACGGAAGACCTGGGCGGCGGCCTGAAGGCGATCTTCGTGCTCGAAAACGGCTTCAACAGCGGTAACGGCACGGCAGGCCAGGGCGGCGCGATGTTCGGCCGTCAAGCTTTCGTCGGTCTGACGCAGTCGAACATCGGTTCGCTGACGTTCGGCCGTCAATACTCGCTCAACACGGACATTCTCGGCGCGCAGTACTCGACCGGTGGCAACACGGTTTCGGGTAACTGGGCGTACCACTTCAACGACATCGACCAGCTGACGTCGAGCCGCATCAACAACGCGGTCAAGTTCCAGAGCGTGAACTTCTCGGGCTTCACGTTCGGCGCGTTGTACGGCTTCTCGAACTCGACCTCGTTCGCCGGCGCACCGGCAACGGGTCCGGCGGCCAGCCCGATCGCCGGCTCGTCGCGCGCGTACAGCTTCGGCGCGAACTACGGCTACGGCCCGTTCAGCATCGGCGCTGCCTACTTCAACCAGACGTACCCGGGCCAGACCACGCCGTCGACGACGACCACGATCGCCAACGTTGCACAGGGCACGCTGCGCGACACGCGTTCGTTCGGTGTCGGTGGCCGCTACATCGTCGGCCCGGCAACGCTGTGGGCCCTGTGGACCAACACGCTGCTTTCGCCGATCGCCGGTTCCTCGACGCTCTACAACGCGTACGAAGCAGGCGGCAAGTACGCCTTCACGCCGGCTCTCGCGGCTGGCCTTGGCTACACGTACTCGCGCACCTCGGGCAGCCAGACGGCTCACTGGAACCAGGTCAACGCATCGCTCGACTACGCGCTCAGCAAGCGCACCGACGTCTACGGCCTCGTGTCGTACCAGGACGCATCGGGCACGCTCGCGAACGGCCAGAAGGTACAGGCGCAGATCGGCGACTCGAGCTCGAGCATCTACCAGCCGTCGGGCACGGGTTCGCAGGATCAAGTCGCGGTTCGCGTCGGTATCCGCCACAAGTTCTAAGCAGCGTGACTCGCGCAACAGCGGCGGCCGGCGACTCATAGCGCCGGCTCTGCTCGGCGCGCCGCAGCTCGCGCTGCACGCCGCGCCTTACCGGACGGGGCATCCCTTGGGATGCCCCGCTTTTTTTTGGTTCATCGCAGTCGATGCACGACGACACCCTTCGTCACGCCTTCCTGACGAATTCCGATTTGAGGCTCATGGCGCCGAAGCCGTCGATCTTGCAATCGATATCGTGGTCGCTGTCCACCAGCCGGATATTCTTTACTTTGGTGCCCATCTTGATCACGCCACCCGAACCCTTGAGTTTCAGGTCCTTGATGACCGTGACGGTATCCCCGTCCTGGAGGACATTGCCGGCCGAATCGCGATACACCTTGCCCGCTGTTTCAGCCGGCGCGGTGGCTAGCGCCGACCATTCATGTGCACACTCCGGGCAGATGTAGACGTCACCGTCTTCGTAGGTGAACTCGGAATTGCATTTCGGACAGCGTGGCAGTGCGCTCATGGAGAATCCCTGGTGCCGACGGGGGCATTAAAAGCGCGCAAGTATAGCGGCTCCGGCAGACGGCCCACCCCGCCATGCGTGCGGCCTGCGACGTTATGTCCGCTGCGACCCCGCCCTGGCCCCGCTTCTGGTACGCTGCGCTCTCTCACCTCGCAGCGATCGAACCGATGGAACTCCCTTTCAACGAAGCCGCCGTCTCGGTGACGCGCAACGCGCTTTCCGCAGCCGGCCAGGTCTTCCCCATGCGCGACATCGAGGACGTGCGTATCGTCATCGGGCGGCGCAGCCGCGTGGTGCCGATCGCGATCAGCCTGGTCGGCGCCGCCGGCGCTGTCGTGGGTGGTGTGCTCGGCTCGGCGTCCGGTCTCGCGTGCGGCGTGATGGTGATCGTGGTGGGCTGGCTCGCGTGGCTCTGGCAGGAAGCCGTGCACCGGCTCTATGTCGTGACGGGCGGAGAATCGCGCGAGGCGGTCACGAGCCTCGACCCGGCATTCCTCGAACGTGTGCAGGAAGCGGTGCGCATCGCCAAGGCCGCGCAAGCGGCGCAGGCCGAAGGCGGCACGACGCGGCCCTCAGCGCCCTGATACCGCCGGAAGTACTGCCGGAAGTACTGCCGGAAGCACCGCGGGCGCTCGCCCCTCACTCCATCTCGATCGACTTCACGTGCCAGATATCGCGGGCGTATTCCGCGATCGCACGGTCCGACGAAAATTTCCCCATCCCTGCCACGTTTTCGATCGCGCTCGCGGTCCACGCGGGGACGTCCATGAAACGCTGGTCGGCGGCGTCCTGGGCCTCGATGAAGGCCGAGTAGTCGGCCAGCACGAGGTAGTGGTCGCCCCAGTCCACGAGCGTGTGGAAGATGTCCGTGTAGCGTGCCGAATCGTGCGGTGAAAAGAAGCCCATACGGATCTGGTCGAGCGCGCGGCGCAGCTCGGCGTTTTCCTCGTAGACCTGGCGCGGCCGGTAGCCCGCGCAACGCAGCTGATCGACCTGGTCGGACGTGTGGCCGAAGATGAAAATGTTGTCCTGCCCCACGGCCTCGCCGATCTCGATGTTCGCGCCGTCGAGCGTGCCCATGGTGAGCGCGCCGTTGAGCGCGAGCTTCATGTTGCCGGTGCCCGACGCTTCGGTGCCCGCCGTCGAGATCTGCTCGGACAGGTCCGCCGCGGGAATCAGCGCCTCGGCCACGCTCACGCCGTAGTTCGGCACGAACACCACCTTGAGCCGATCGCCCACTGCGGGATCGTTGTTGATCTTCGTGGCCACGTCGTTGATGAGGTGGATGATCATCTTCGCCATGCGGTACGCCGACGCGGCCTTGCCCGCGAACAGCACGACGCGTGGCACCCAGTCACGCTCCGGCGCTTCGAGAATGCGGTTGTAGCGCGTGATCACGTGCAGCACGTTGAGCAACTGGCGCTTGTACTCGTGAATGCGCTTGACCTGCATGTCGAACAGCGCGTCGGGATTGAAGACGATGCCCGTGCGCTGCAGGGCGCGATGTGCGAGGCGCACCTTGTTGCTGCGCTTGGCCGCACGGAAGGCGGCTTCGAACGACGCGTCGCCGCGCAGTTTGCGCAGCGCGCCCAGCTCGAAGAGATCGCTGCGCCAGCGCGGCCCGATCGCTTCGTCCACGAGGCGCGCGAGCGGCGCGCTCGCCTGCGCGAGCCAGCGGCGCGGCGTGATGCCATTAGTCACGTTCGTGAAGCGGTCGGGAAAGAGACGCGCGAAGTCGGCGAAGATATCGCGCGTCATCAGTTGCGAGTGCAGCTTCGAGACACCGTTCACCTTGTGGCTCGCCACGATCGCGAGATAGGCCATACGCACGCGGCGCTGACCGTATTCGTCCACGAGCGAGATGCGGCGGATCAGGTCGAGGTCGTGCGCGCCGCGGTCGCTCGCTTCGCGCAGGAACGCGGCGTTGATGTCGAAGATGATTTCGAGGTGGCGCGGCAAGAGGCGCGCCAATAGTTCGACGTCCCAGGTTTCCAGCGCTTCGGGCATCAGCGTGTGGTTGGTGTACGAGAACACACGGCGCACGTGGCCCATCGCCTCGTCCCACGGCAGATGATGCACGTCCACGAGCAGGCGGATCAGCTCGGGAATGGCCAGCACCGGGTGCGTGTCGTTCAGGTGCACCGCGACCTTTTCGGAGAAGCGCCCGAACGTGCTGTGCGTGCGCAGGTAGCGGCGAATCAGGTCCTGCATCGTCGCGGAGACGAAAAAGTATTCCTGGCGCAGACGCAGTTCGCGCCCGGCCATCGTCGAGTCGTCGGGATAGAGCAGCCGCGAGACGTTCTCGGAGATGTTGCGCGCTTCCACCGCGCGCTGATAGTCGCCCTGGTTGAACGCCGAGAGATCGAGTTCTTCATCCGCGCGCGCGGACCACAGCCGCAGCGTGTTGGTCGCGCTAGTGGCGTAGCCGGGAATGACCGTGTCGTAGGCCATGGCGTTCACATGCTGCGCGTCGACCCATTCCACATGGCCGTTGCGCTGCATGGTGCGCCCGCCGAAGCGCACGGGATACTGGACCTCGGGCCGCGGAAACTCCCACGGATTGCCATAGCGCAGCCAGTAGTCGGGCGCTTCGACCTGTTCGCCGTTCACGACCTGCTGGCGAAACATGCCGTAGTCATAGCGAATGCCATAGCCGAAACCCGGAATGCCGAGCGTCGCCATCGAATCGAGAAAGCACGCCGCGAGCCGGCCGAGACCGCCGTTGCCGAGCGCCGCGTCGGGCTCGTAGTCGAGCACCGTGTCCATGTCGACGCCCACGCTCGCCAGCGCCTCTTTCATCTGGTCGTGGATGCCGAGCGCGATCAGCGCGTTCGAGAATGTGCGGCCGATGAGAAATTCCATCGACAGGTAATAGACGCGTTTGACGTCCTGGTCGTACTGGCGGCGCGTGGTGATCATCCAGCGCTCGACGAGCCGGTCGCGCACGGCGAGCGCCGCAGCATGCAGCCAGTCCTGCGGACGGGCTGTCACGGCGTCCTTGCCGACACCGTACATCAGGCGATTGGAGAGGGAACGACGCAGCGCTTCGACGCTGCTTTGCAACTGATCGAACTCGAGACCGATGGCTGTCATCTACTGACTCCTGTCGACCGCACCTGGCAACGAGCGCCTGGTGCGGTCCCATGCAATGCGCCGGAAATGGCGGCGCGCCCATAAAAGGTGTAGGGCGCGCGGTTGTTCTGGGCCTGCGCCGCACGTGACGGAACGGGACAATGACGCGTCGGCGCCGCGGCGCAAAAGGCCGGCACCGCTCGCCAGCGAGCGCAGATCAATTTGCAGAGTAGTGCATTTTCAAATGGCGTGCGGCGGCGCGCCAGCCGGGCACGGAGCCCGGCCGCCGGCCACGCGGAACCCGCCGTCCGCCTCGATCCCTTGCCATGCGGTGGGTTGCGCGCGCGCAGCGCGGCGTCACGTCTGCGCGTGACGGGCTTGGCGGTTAGTTGCGATTGCTGAGCCGTGATGAACGATCGAGTGCTACCCAAGGCCTTACAGTCACCCACGCCCTGAGGCTTCCCCTGCAGAACCGGGCGGGCTCTGTAACAATCGCAAAATTCGTCCGCGCGGCCCGCGCCGCAGCCTTCATCGTCCATCCGCCCGAGACTGTCTTGTCCGAAACCTTTTCCGCGGCGCGCGAAACCCGCAACACCAGCGATATCGAGCCGCCCGACGCGCCCATGTCCGCGAAGAACCGCCGCGCCATGGGCGCGGTGATGCTCGCCGTTGCGCTCGCCACGCTCGACACCGCCATCGCCAACACCGCGCTGCCGGCCATCGCCACCGACCTGCACGCGGCCCCCGCCGCCTCGGTGTGGATCATCAACGCATACCAGCTCGCGATGGTCGCCACGCTGCTGCCGCTCGCCGCGCTCGGCGACATCATCGGCCACCGGCGTATCTATATCAGCGGCCTCGCGATCTTCACGGTCGCTTCGCTCGCCTGCGCGCTCGCACCCACGCTGACCGCGCTCGCCGGGGCGCGCGTGCTGCAGGGGCTCGGCGCGAGCGCCATCATGAGCGTGAACACGGCGCTGATCCGCTTTCTCTACCCGCCGCACCGGCTCGGGCGCGGGCTCGGCATGAACGCGCTGATCGTGGGCGTTTCGTTCGCCGTGGGTCCGACCATGGCCTCGCTGATCCTCTCCGCGGGCACCTGGCCGTGGCTCTTCGCGATCAACGTGCCGCTCGGCGTGCTCGCGCTCGTGTTCGCGCTGCCCGCGCTGCCGCAGACGGCGCGCGGCAAGCACGCCTTCGATCCCGTCGCGGCGGTGCTCAATGTGATTACGTTCGCGGCGCTGATCTTCGCGCTCGGCGAGGCCGCGCAGCGCGCGCCCGGCATCGAAGTGGGCATTGCGGCCGTCGTGGCGCTGGTGTTCGGCGCGCTGCTGATCCGGCGCGAAGCCGGCCATCCCGCGCCCATGCTGCCCGTGGATCTGTTCCGCCGGCCGGTTTTCGCGCTTTCGTCGGTCACCGCGATCTGCTCATTCGCGGCGCAGGGCCTCGCGTTCGTCTCCCTGCCGTTCTATTTCGAAACCGTGCTGATGCGCAGCCAGGTGGAGACCGGCTTCCTGATGACGCCCTGGCCCGTGGTCGTGGCCGCCGCCGCGCCCATTGCGGGGCGCCTCTCCGACCGCTATCCGCCGGGCCTGCTCGGTGCGATCGGGCTCGCCATTCTCTCGGCCGGCATGGCGTCGCTGGCGCTGCTGCCCGCGCACCCCACGGTGACTGACATTGTCGTGCGGATGGCGATCTGCGGCGCGGGCTTCGGCTTTTTCCAGTCGCCGAACCTGCGGGCGATCATGGCGAGCGCGCCGCCCGAGCGCAGCGGTGGCGCGAGCGGCACCGTCGCGGTCTCGCGTCTGCTCGGGCAGACTACGGGCGCTGCGTTGGTGGCGCTGTGCTTCCAGATCGTGGGCCGGCACGGCCCGACGCTCGCCTTAAGCCTTGGCTGCGCCTTTGCGGGCGCGGCGGCCATTGCGAGCGGGCTGCGGCTTTTCGCGCCGTCGCACCGGGCGGTGCAGCGCGGGTGATGCGATTGATGCGGTCCGTGCGGACGGCTGAAGTCTGACGCAAAGGCACGCGGGAAAAGCGCGCCTTCGCCAGCCCGTCTACCGGCTTATCGCGCGAAGTAGCCCTTCACCGCCGCCACGAACGTGTCGATATCGGCGGCCGTCACGTCGAGGTGCGTGACGAAGCGCGACGCGTACAGCATCTGCGTGAGGATGCCGCGCTCCTTGAGATATGCCTCCAGCGGCGCGCAGTGCTCCTGCGGGAACTGCACGAACACCATGTTCGTCGCCTGCGACATCACCTTCACCTGATCGATCTGCGCGAGACCGGCTGCGAGACGCGCGGCGTTCGCATGGTCGTCGGCGAGACGCGCGACGTTGTGATCGAGCGCGTAAAGGCACGCGGCCGCGAGCACGCCCGACTGGCGCATACCGCCGCCCAGCACCTTGCGCCAGCGATGCGCAGCGTCGATGAGCGCGCGGCTGCCGACCAGCACCGATCCCACCGGCGTGCCCAACCCCTTCGAAAAACAGATCGACACCGAGTCGAAGCCCGCCGTGAGCGCCTCGAGCGGCTGGCCCGAGGCGACCGTCGCGTTGTACACGCGCGCACCGTCAAGGTGCGTGGCGAGGCCGCGCTCATGCGCAAGCTGCGTGGCCTTCGCGACGTAATCCGCCGGCAGGACCTTGCCGCCGATGGTGTTTTCGAGCGCGAGCAGACGCGTGCGCGCGAAATGGTCGTCGAACGGCTTGATCGCTGCAGCGATGCGCTCGAGCGGGATCGAGCCGTCTTCGGCGTTGTCGAGCGGCTGCGGCTGGATGCTGCCCAGCACGGCCGCGCCACCGCCTTCGTACTTATAGGTGTGGGCCGCCTGGCCGACGATGTACTCGTCGCCGCGCGCGCAATGCGCCATCAGCGCGGCGAGGTTGCTCTGCGTGCCGCTCGGGAAGAAGAGTCCCGCCTCCTTGCCCGCCTCTTGCGCCACGCGCGCCTGCAGGCGCAGCACGGTCGGGTCGTCGCCCCATACGTCGTCGCCGGTTTCGGCGCGGGTCATGGCGGCGAGCATGGCCTCGCTCGGACGGGTGACGGTGTCGCTGCGCAGGTCGATCATTGCGATGAAATCCTCGTGGTTGAAGCACGCGCGGGACGCACGGGCGCGCGCCTGGTCGGGCGCGCGCCCGTGCGGCGTGGAACCATCGAGTGTATTTTCAAACGGCGGCCCAGCGCAATGCCGGGCCGGGCACGGAGCGCGCTTTCGCCGTGGCTAGTGCGCGAGCAGCGGCAGCGGATCGACGGGCTTGCCGTCGCTACGGACTTCGAACTGAACGCCGCCGGTGCCCATTTCCGCGATCGGCTGGCCTTGCGACACGGCGTCGTCTTCCTTCACGAGCAGCTTGCCGTTGCGGCCATAGGCCGTCACGACCTGGTCGTTGTGCTTGATGATCACGAGCGGCCCATAGGCCTCGATACCCGTACCCGCGTAGACCACGCGGCCGGCGGCGGCGGCCTTGACCTCCTCGCCGGGCGAGCCGCCGATCACGATGCCAGTGGACTTGCCCGGCACGAAGCGCTGCAGGATCGGCCCGCGCGCGGGCCACGCGAGCGCGATGCCCGGCGCAACGGGTGCGGGCATGGCTACGCCAGCGGCGGCCGGTGCGCCGCCAGGCATCTGCGCCTGCGGCGCAGCCGTTGCGTAGTTGGGCGGGGGCGCGACGCGCAGCACCTGGCCTGGCAGGATCTGGGCGTTGGCGGAAGGCAGCTGGTTCCAGCTCGCGATGTCCTGGGGACGCTGGCCGAAGGCCCCGGCGACGCGCGAGAGCGTGTCGCCCGGATTGACGCGGTAGTAGCCCGCGGGCACGCCGCTCGTGGACATTGGGGGGGCGCTCTGGGATTCCCATGGCGCGAAGGTGCTGCTACAGGCGCTGCAGACGAGCGTGAGGGCGGCGAGCGCCGCAGACGCGCCCGGGTTTCGCCGTTGTCGATTCATCTTGCTGTTCCTCGCTTGGTCCTCGCGTATGACGAAAAAATACGCATGTGGAGTGCGCGGCGGGCCGCAGGCGTTCGCTTGCGCGCCACCTTCCGCGCGAATGAAGCCGGAATAAGCCGGAAATGGCGAACGTCCCCCATTATATCGTTCATGCTCCAGCCGCCTTTTTTCGCCGGCATGCTCGCCCGGCCTGCGTTTGCGCGGGTCTACGCCTATACTGGTTCACGCGTCACCCGATAATCAGATGAAAGGCCTCTCGCTGCAGTCCCATGGCCCTGAGGGATCCGAGAATGAACAAAGCCACCTTTCTTTCGCTGCAGCTCAACGTCGAAGATGTCACGTCGTCGCCGGGCCTCGTCGAATTGTTGAACAACCATCTCGTCTTTGCGGCCGACGTGGCCGAAGCCGCCGACGAACTGGTCCAGCACGCCAGCATCGCACGGCTTTCCGGCGCCACCGAGGCGTCCGTGGAAATTCCCGCCGTAGTCATCGAGCGCTTGCGCGACGCGCTCGATACGCTGAGCGGCTATGACGAAACCTGGCTTTTCGCGCTCGAGCCCGGCCGTGCGCTCTTCGACGACATCGCACGCCGGCCTCGCCTGCTTCACTAGTACGCGAACCCGGAGCGGACGGCGCCCTACCCGCATCGCCCGCCCCATTTGCCTGCGCGCCGGCGCCCGTGTGCCACGCTGCCGCGCGCGGAGCGCCTTGTTTTTGGCGCGCCAAACTGGGGGAACCGCCGTGAAATCCATTCTGAACCGCCGTAACACCGCGCTCTCTGGCGCGCCATCACGAATCCTGGCCGTCGCCCATGATGCCGCCACGCAGCGCGCCGTCGCAAGCGAAGCCGCGAGCCGCGTCTCGCAATCCGCGCCCGAACCCACCGTTACGCCGCCCGAGGCTCCCGTCGAGGTCGAGTCGCGCGGGGAGCCTTCCGCAGGCGCAGCCGTGCAGCCCGAAGGCGCCGGCGGGCCTCGGCCAGTGTCCACACTCCATCCGGTGCCGGTCATGCCCGCGCACCTCAATGGCCGCCCCGTGCAGATCGCCGACGGCGCCGCATTCGAAGCGCTCCACGCTGCCGACGAGCTCCTGACCTTCCGCGTCTATCGCTGCTTCGCCTATACGGTCAGCCTCTTCTTCCATCCGCCCACGCTCGGCTACTTCGTCGCGCTCCATCAAGAAAGCGTACTGTGGCGCGCGCTGAAAGCCAACGACCTCGACGCGGCCGGCTCGGCATTTCACCTGATGCAGGAGCAAGCCACGCGCCTCGCCGACGGCGAAACGCGCCGCGTGCAACTCGTCGCGCAAAATGCGGAGCTCACACGGCAGATCGAGGAGTCGGAAGCCCAGGCCGAACGCCTGCGCGTGGATCTGCAGCGCCACGCGGAACAAGAGCAGACGGTGACGGGCCGCCAGCACCAGATACGAAAGGACGTCGCTCAGCTGGAGGCGCAGCGCATTGCCGCGCAGGCCCAGTTGAACAAGGCGCACCGGGCGCTGCATCAGCTCAAGGTCGCGACGAGCGAGGGCGTGCCCCATCTGCATGCGCGCTGATCACGCGAGCGGGCCGAGCTGCCGCGCGAATCGCCGGGCGGCTTCGAGGCCGAAACTACTCGGCGCCAGCTTCACGTCGCGCTCATAGTCGACGTCGATGCCCATGCGCCACGCCGCAATGCGCTTGCCGTAGCAAATCAGCGTATCGAGCGACTGCATGACGAAGACGATGGCGGGCAGCACCTGCTGGTACAGGGCTTGCGCGCGCTCGAGATCGCCTGCGCAATACGCGGCGTAGACCTGCCGCTGCCAGTCGAAGCAGTCCGGTGCGACGATCATCCCCGCACAGCCGGCGCGCAGGTTGTCGAGCAATTCCAGGCCGCCGCGGCCGTTGAGCACGGGCATCAGGTCGCCGATCTGCGCGATCGTTTCGGCGATCGTCACCGCCGGGCCTTCGCCCTTGAGCACGCGGAAGTTCGGGCATTGCGCGGCAAGCGCGCGCAAACTGCCCGGCGAGAGCCCGACGCCCAGATACTCTGGCGCGTTCTGTATGCCGACCGTCACGTCGAGCCCTGCCATCACGTCAGCGAAGAAGTCGAAATAGAACGATTCGGATTGCGCAGGCTCGCCTTGAGCGCGCACGGGAGGCTGGAGGATTAGCCATGCCGCGCCGCGTTCGATCGCGTGTTGCGCGAATTCGCGCTGCGCCTGAACCGTGGGACCGCTCACCGTGACGGCGAGCGGCAGCGCGCCGCCGCTGTCCTCCTGCGCCCAGCCGATCACCTGCTCGCGTTCGGCGCGCGAAAGCTTGTCGACCTCGGTCGCGAGCCCGAGCACCGCAATGCCCGGCGCGCCGCCGCGCACGGCCGCTTCGACCTGGCGTCGCATGGCGGCGCGGTCGAGGCGGTTATCGCGATCGAAGTACGCATAGAGGATCGGGTAGATGCCGGCGATCGCACCGGCGGATTTGGCTGGCGCGCTCATCGTGTGCTCCTGCGCGATCAGTGGGAGTCGCGCGGCACGGCCGCGCCGCTCGCGCCGACCAGAAAGTCCAGATCCGCGCCCTTGTCGGCCTGCAGCACGTGCTCGACGTAAAGCCGGTAATAGCCGCGCTCGGGCAGCTCGGGCGCCGTCCACTCGGTCTTGCGGCGCGCGAGTTCTGCGTCGGAGACTTCCAGATGCAGGCGCCGCGCCGCGACGTCCAGCTCGATCATGTCGCCCGTGCGCACGAGCGCGAGCGGGCCGCCCGCAGCCGCTTCGGGCGACACGTGCAGCACGACCGCACCATACGCCGTGCCGCTCATGCGGCCGTCCGAAATGCGCACCATGTCGGTAATGCCCTTTTGCAGCACCTTCTTCGGCAGCGGCATATTGCCGACCTCGGCGAAGCCCGGATAGCCCTTGGGTCCGGCGCCTTTGAGGACCATGACGCAGTGCTCGTCGATATCGAGCGATGCGTCGTCGACCTTCGCGTGCAGTTCCTCGACGTTCTCGAACACCACCGCGCGGCCGCGATGCCGCAACAGCGCCGGCGTGGCGGCCGAAGGCTTGATGACGGCGCCGTCGGGCGCGAGGTTGCCCTTGAGCACGGCGATGCCGGCTTTGGGCTTGAACGGCTGCGCAAACGAGGTGATGACTTCGGGGTTGTAGTTCGGCGCGTCGGCCACGTTTTCCCAGAGGGTTTTACCGTTGACCGTCAACGCGTCCCGATGCAGCAGCCCTTGCTCGCCCAGTTGCCGCAGCACCGCGGGCAGACCGCCCGCGTAATAAAAGTCCTCCATCAGATGATGGCCGGAAGGCTGCAGATTCACGAGGCACGGAACATCGGAGCCGAGTTCCCAGTCATCGAGCGAAAGCGGCACGCCAATGCGCCGCGCGAGCGCGATCAGATGCACGACGGCGTTGGTCGAGCCGCCGATGGCCGCGTTGGTGCGGATCGCGTTTTCGAACGCCGCGCGGGTGAGGATCTTCGACATCGTGAGGTCCTCGCGCACCATCTCGACGATGCGCCGCCCGGCGAGTTGCGCGAGCACCTGGCGGCGCGCATCGACAGCGGGAATGGCCGCATTGTGCGGCAGCCCCATACCCAGCGATTCGACCATCGAGGCCATCGTGGACGCCGTGCCCATGGTCATGCAGTGGCCGCGCGAGCGGTTCATGCACGACTCCGCCTCGACGAATTCGGCCTGCGACATTGTTCCCGCGCGCACTTCCTCCGACATTTGCCACACCCCCGTGCCCGAGCCGATCTCATGGCCCCGGAAACGCCCGTTGAGCATTGGGCCGCCGGAGACGGCGAGCGCGGGCAAGTTGCACGACGCTGCGCCCATCAGCAAGGCCGGCGTGGTCTTGTCGCAGCCGACGAGCAAAATCGTGCCGTCGATCGGATTCCCGCGAATCGACTCCTCGACGTCCATAGAGGCGAGGTTGCGAAACAGCATTGCGGTGGGCCGCAAGTTCGATTCGCCGAGCGACATCACGGGAAACTCGAGTGGCAGACCGCCGGCTTCGTACACGCCTTTTTTCACGTACTCCGCGAGTTCGCGAAAATGCGCGTTGCACGGCGTGAGTTCCGACCACGTATTGCAAATGCCGATGACGGGGCGGCCGTCGAACGCGTCGTGTGGGATGCCCTGATTCTTCATCCACGAGCGGTGGATGAAGCCGTCCTTGTCGGCTTTGCCGAACCAGGCCTGACTGCGCAAGGGCTTGCGGGGGGAGCGGGTCATGGCGGGGCGTCTCCTGTAGCGGGGCAACTTCAGGGAAACTGCCGCCCGATCATAGGAGTGACGTTCGGACCCGTCAATGTTCGGTATGGCGTCCTTAGATATGGACAAAGCGCGCCACAAAAAAGTACGGGCCGGTGGAGAACCGGCCCGTGCTGGACTGCCTGTTGCAACAACGTACTGCCTACTGCGTTCTGCTACTGCACGGCTGCACCTCTCACTGCGCCAGCCAACTTCAACTACCTTCTGCTCTCTGCGTACTTCCTGACTGCAACAACTCACCTACTGCGTACTGCGTACTGCAACTGCACACTGCGAACTGCACCTTCTACTGCAACCACTCACTGCGTCTTGCAACTGCAACTTCTAGTGCACTCACTGCTTACTTCTGCTGCAACAACTGACTGCGTACAGCGACAACTCACTACAGGGGGTAGCTTGCCGGAACCGCCTGAAGCGGTTCCGTTCGGTCAGGGCTTAGTGGCCGAAGTAAATGCGCTGGTTCGGGGCGACTTGCGCCGGTTGCACCGCGGCACCCGACTGCGACGTGCCGACCGCCGGAGCGCCGTAGCCGCTGGTGTCGCCGGCGGCGAGCTTTTCCTGGGTCACGCGCGCTTGCGCGGCCTGCAGGTTTTCCGGGTAGTTCACATGGTCAGCCGACGGGTTGTAGCCAGCGTGCTCGAGTTGAACCAGTTCCGCACGCACCTGGGCGCGGGTCAGGCCTTGTTCGCTCGACTGGGCGAACGAGATTGCCGGCATGGCAAGCGCGGCGGCAACGACGACTGCGGGGATAAGCTTGTTCATGATCGGACCTCCATCTGTTTTATTTCCGCTTCAGAACACCGTGTTCGTCAGCGATTGATTACAGTGTAGGCGTCCGATCACGCTAGGGAAAACCCTAATTCGTCAAAACACCATTGCGATTTCGGTAATAAAAAAAGGTGAGCCCTGCGGACTCACCTTACGATTCCAACAAAGACCGCAACGACAATGCGGCCTTCTGTCTTGCGACCTTACGACCAGTCCGCGTGGAAGCTGCCCGGCTTGTCGATGCGCTCGAACGTGTGTGCGCCGAAGAAGTCGCGCTGTGCCTGCACGAGGTTGGCGGGCACGCGCTCCGAGCGGTAGCCGTCGAAGTACGCAATGGCCGACGAGAACGCCGGCACCGGCACGCCCGCGTTTACCGCCTGGATCACCACGTCGCGCAGCGCCGACTGATAGTTGGCCGCGATGTCACGGAAATAGGGATCGAGCAGAAGGTTATCGAGCTGAGGGTCCTTCGCGTAGGCGTCCGTGATCTTCTGCAGGAAGCGCGCGCGGATGATGCAGCCCGCGCGGAAGATCTTGGCGATCGTGCCGTATTGCAGGTCCCACTTGTACTCGTCGGAAGCCATGCGCAGTTGCGAGAAGCCTTGCGCGTACGAAATCACCTTCGAGAAATACAGCGCGCGGCGCACCGACTCGATGAACGCCTTGCGCTCGCCCGAGAACGGCTTCGCGTCCGGGCCCGAAAGCACCTTGCTCGCGGCCACGCGCTGCGTCTTGAGCGACGAGAGCACGCGCGCGAACACGGCTTCGGTGATGAGCGGCAGCGGCGCGCCGATATCCAGCGCATTTTGGCTCGTCCACTTGCCGGTGCCCTTTTGTGCGGCGCGGTCGAGAATCACGTCGACGAGATCCTTGCCGGTTTCCTCGTCCTTCTTGCCGAAGATCTTCGAGGTGATCTCGATCAGATAGCTGTCGAGCTCGCCTTCATTCCATTCGGTGTAGACCTTGCCCAGTTCTTCGTTCGAAAGGCCGAGCACCTGCTTGAGCACCGCGTAGCTTTCGGCGATCAGCTGCATGTCGCCGTATTCGATGCCGTTGTGCACCATCTTCACGAAATGGCCCGCGCCGTCCGGGCCCATGTAGGCCACGCACGGCTCGCCGTCCGTCGGCGCCTTCGCGGCGATTTCAGTGAGGATCGGTGCAACCAGATCGTAAGCATCGCGCTGGCCGCCCGGCATGATCGACGGACCCTTGAGCGCGCCTTCCTCGCCGCCCGACACGCCCGTGCCGATGAAGTGCAGGCCCGACTTCGCGAGTTCCTGGTTGCGGCGGATAGTGTCGGTGAAGTGCGTATTGCCGCCGTCGATCAGGATGTCGCCCTTCTCCAGCAGCGGCTTGAGCGCGGCGATGGTGTCGTCGGTGGGCGCGCCGGCCTTCACCATCATCAGAATGCGGCGCGGCTTTTCCAGCGAATCCACGAACTCTTCGAGCGTGTACGCCGGCACGAGCTTGCGATCCGCATACTCGGCGATCAGCTCGTCGGTTCGGGCGCGGCTGCGATTGAACACCGAGACCGCGTGGCCGCGGCTTTCGATGTTGAGCGCCAGATTGCTACCCATCACGGCCAGACCTACAACGCCGATTGGCTGTTTGCTCATGTTGTTTCTCCACTTCATTCATTGACGGCGCCGCAACGGGGCGCCAACCGTGCAAGCATAAGGGAAACGTAGCGGCGCTGCGCGAACGCGCGCATGCGCGCCGGACGTTTGCCGACCTCGCTTACTGTTTTCGGAACACCAGGCTGAAATTGTTCGCGGGCATCGGCACGCGCGCTTCGCACGCGAAGCCTCGCGCCTGCGCCAGCGCCTCCACTTCCTCCATGTCGCGCACGCCCCAGGACGGGTCGCGCGCGCGCAAGTCGGCGTCGAAGGCCTCGTTGCTCGGCGCCGTGTGCGCGCCTTCGCGCCGGTACGGCCCGTAGAGCACGAGCGCTCCGCCCGTAGCAACGCGCGCGCCCGCGCCTTTCATGAGCGCCTGCGCCGCTTCCCACGGCGCGATGTGAATCATGTTGATGCAGACGATGGCGTCCACACCGTCGATCGGCCAGGGCTCGCGGCACACGTCGAGATCGAGCGGCGCACGCAGGTTGGCGAGACCCGAGTGCTCGCGCCAGGCCTCGATCGAGGCGCGGGCGCGCGCGTCGGCGTCGCTCGGCTGCCACGCGAGGTCAGGAAACGCGGCCGCGAAGTGGACGGCATGCTGGCCGGTGCCGCTCGCGATTTCGAGCACGGTGCCCCGCGCAGGCAGCGCGCCGCGCAGCACCTCCAGGATCGGCGCGGCGTTGCGCTCGGCGGCGGGCGCGGATAGGCGTTGGACGGCTTGCGGTTCGTTCATCGTCTTGCGGTCTTTCGGCGTTTGGTTGAAGTTCAGTCGGCGTTCACTCAGTACAGCGTGGTCTTGATGCGCTCGGCGAGACCGGCTTCGTAAGTCTCGGCGTCGAACGTCTCGCCATATTGCTCCTCATTCACGCGGCGTAGCATCTCGCCCGCGCTCGGCAGGTGCGAGCGTTCGACGTGGTGCGACGGGTCCCACAGCTTCGAGCGCACGATGGCCTTGGAGCAATGGAAGTACACGCTTTCCACGTCGATCACGAGCACCGAGCGCGGCGGCTTGCCATCCACGGCGAAGCTCGCGAGGAGCGCGGGGTCGGTACTCACGCGGCCACGCCCGTTCACGCGCAGCATCTCGCCCACGCCCGGCACCATGAACAGCAGCCCCACCTGCGACGAAGCGACCACGTTGCGCAGACTGTCCACGCGATTGTTGCCGGGCCGGTCGGGCAACGCGAGCGTGTGCTCGTCGAGAATGCGCACGAAGCCGGGTGCATCGCCGCGCGGCGAGCAGTCGAGGCCATCCGGGCCGCCCGTGGCGAGCACGACGAACGGCGAGCTTTCGATGAAGCGCCGGTAATCCACGTTGACGTGATCGATTTCCTTGCGCAACGCGCGTTCGTGCGGCGTGCCGTAGTGCGCTTCGAGTTCGGCTAGCGTGGTCAGCATGTCGTCGGTTCCGTGAGGTCGTGGAGTGTCAGGGGACGAGGCGCGCGCCCAGCGCGTCGAGCACGGCGGCGCAGGGGGCTTCGAGTTTGAGGGCGAGGAGCGGGTCGGCGCGCGTCTTGCCCATGTTGATCGCGGCCACGGGTTTGCCGCGCTGCTGCGCCCAGGCGCAGAAGCGGTAGCCCGAATACACCATCAGCGAGGAGCCGACTACGAGCACGGCGTCGGCCCCGTCGAGCGCGTTCGAGGCGCTCGCCACGCGCTCGCGCGGCACGTTCTCGCCGAAGAACACCACCGAAGGCTTGAGCATGCCGCCGCACGCGGCGCACGCGGGCACGTGGAAGGCGTTCGCGCCGTCGAAGTCGAGATGGGCGTCGCCGTCGGCGGCGGGTTCCGCGCTCGCGCCCACGATGGCCGGGTTGCGCGCCTCGAGTTCCGGCTGGATCGAGGCGCGCGTATACTGCGCGCCGCAGTCGACGCAATGCACGTGCGCGATGCTGCCGTGCAGCTCGATCACGTCGCGGCTGCCCGCGCGCTGATGCAGGCCGTCCACGTTCTGCGTGACGAGCGTGCGCGCGTAGCCCGCCGCACCGAGGCGCGCGAGCGCGTGGTGCGCGCCATTGGGCTGCGCGAGACCCACCGTGGGCCAGCCGATCAGGCTGCGCGCCCAGTAGCGGCGCCGCATGCTCTCGGAGCCGAGGAATTCCTGCAGCGTGATGGGCGGCGAGCGCTTCCAGGCGCCGTTCTCGTCGCGGTAGCCCGGAATGCCCGAATCTGTGCTGATGCCCGCGCCCGTCAGCACGAACAGGCGCGGATGGCGCTCGACGAACGCCTGCAGCGCGTCGAGGGCGGCGGCGTCGAGGACGGGAGCGTTGGGAACGAGGATGGATTCGGTCATGGCGGCAGGCAGCAATGCAGTTCAGCGCGAGGGCTTGCCGCCCGACGGCGCGGTCGTTGGCGGAGCCGGTTTTGCGGGATGCTTGCGCGGGGCTTTCGCCTGCGCCTGCCGTTCCGCTTCGCGCGCTTCCCACGCGGCCAGCGCGGCGCGGTAGCGGCCGAACTCCTCGTCGTACAGATCGAAGATGCAGGGGTCGCAGCCGCTATGGCAGCAGTCGTCGTTATCGGGGCATACGGGCGGCTGGGGGCGCGGATCGTCGTCCGGACGCGGGGGCAAAGACATGGGCGCTCGGGCGTCGTGGTGGTTCAGCAGCCAGTATACGGGACGCGGCGGCCGAGCGTGCGACAGCGCCCGCCCGGCCTGCGCGCTCAGCCGCGCCCTACGAACGGCATCTTCGTCGCCATGATCGTCATGAACTGGACGTTCGCTTCGAGCGGCAGTTGCGCCATGTGCAGCAGCGCGTCGGCCACGAGTTCCACGTCCATCAGCGGTTCGACGGCGATTTCGCCGTTCGCCTGCGGCACACCGCGCGCCATGCGCTCGGCCATCTCGGTCGCCGCGTTGCCGATGTCGATCTGCCCGCACGCGATGTCGTAGCGCCGGCCATCGAGCGAAACGGTTTTCGTGAGGCCCGTGATGGCGTGCTTGGTCGCCGTGTAGGCGGCACTGAACGGCCGCGGTGCGTGCGCCGAAATCGAACCGTTGTTGATGATGCGCCCGCCGCGCGGCGTCTGCCGCTTCATGAGCCCGAACGCCGCGCGCGTGCACAGGAACACACCGGTGAGGTTCGTATCGATCACGGCGCGCCAGTCGTCCACGGAAAGCTCGTCGATGTCCACGGCCGGCGCGTTGCGGCCCGCGTTGTTGAAGAGCAGATCGAGCCGGCCGTAGCGCGTGCGGATCGTCTCGAAGAGCGCCTCGACGGCCGCCGCGTCGGTCACGTCGCAAGGCGCCGCCAGCGCTTCTTCGCCGCGCGCGCGGGCCTCGCCCTCGAGCGCTTCGAGCGGCGCGGCCCGCCGGCCTGCCAAAACGACGGCGAAGCCGCTGGCCAGCAGCTTTTGCGCGCACGCGCGGCCAATGCCGCTGCCCGCGCCCGTCACCAGTGCGATCTTGCGTTGTTGCGTATCACTCATCGTTGCCTCTTTCTTTCGGTTGAGCCTTCAATCGAGCGGCTGGTCGTTAGGATTCGCGAAAAGCGCCTTCATCGGCTCCGAGATCGGATAGTCGAGGTTCACGCCCGCGGGCGGAATGGGCGACTCGAACCAGCGTCGGTAAAGTACGAGCGCCTCGCCCGAGCGCTCCATCTTCGCGATGGTGTCGTCGGCAATGCGCTTGAAGGCCGTGTCGCCGCGCCGGAACATGCAGCCGTACACCTCCGACCTGGCCGGCCTGCCGACGATCGCGAAAGCGTGCGCGTCGTTCCGGATACGCGCGCTTTGCTCGACCGGCGCGCCCGGCGTTTCGCTCGCCACGTAGCCGGTCGCGAGCGCGGCGTGCAGCAGCGGCTCGTCCATCACGAAGGCAACGGCGCGTCCCGAGCGCACGGCTTCGACGCAGTCGCCGTGAGTCTTCGCGACGACGATGCGCATGTTCATCGCGCGGTCCACGTTCCAGCGGCGCAGCAGGCGCTCTTCCGACGTGCCCGCCGTCGTGACCACCGTACGGCCCGCGAGATCGCCGAAGTCCTTGACCGGCGAGCCGCGCTTCACGAGCATGCGCACGCCGTACTCGAAGATGCTGTTGGAGAACGCGACGTCGTTCTCGCGCTCGCGCGTATGCGTCGTGGTGCTGCACTCGAGGTCGATCGTGCCGTTCTGCACGAGCGTGATGCGGTTCTGCGGCGTGACGACGAGTTCGCGCACGCGGAGTTCGGGGAGCTTGAGCGTCTCGCGCACGTTCTCCACGATGCGCTGAGTGATCTCGTACGAGTAGCCCGTTGCGTGCTCGCCGCCGGCCATATAGGAAAACGGCACGGTGGCCTCGCGCACGCCGACGACGATCGTCCCGGTGTCGCGAATCTTGCGCAGCGTGGGGCTTTCCAGTTCATCGGCATGCACCGCGCCTGCAAACGCGCAGGCGCTCGCGAGCGCGACGTAGCGCATGTGGCCGCACAGCCTTCTGACGATACCCAACGGCTTCGACTCGCGCTTCAACCGTGTCTCCCCCGGATCTCTCGTTCGTTCGCATGAAGCGCACGCACAGCAACGCTCCCCTCTGCGCGCGATTGTACCGGCGCCCGTGCCGGCTCGCGTCTTGCGGCCTTGGCTCCCGTGTCCGGGCGCTCACGCGGCGCACGTAGCGGCGAGACAGCCGCGCAGCACCTCCACGAACGCATTGCCTGCCTGCGAGTCCATGCCGCCTTCGCGCCACATCGCGAACACGCCGACCGTGAGTGCCGGTTCGACGCGCCGGATCGACACCGGATCGCCCGCCCCGCGCGCGCTGAGTTCGTCGAGCAGCACGCGGCCGATGCCGCGCGCCGCGAGTGCGCGCGCGACGTGCCACGTCTGCGCCTCGACGGCCGCGAGCCGGTCGTCCACGCCTTCGGCTTCGAGCAGGTTGCCGATCGCCTCGCCAAGCGGATCGACGTTGCCGATGCTGATCCACTCGCCATCGACCAGATCGCGCAACGCGAGCGGCATGTGTTCCGGCGTCGGGTCGTCGGGCGGCGCGACGCAGACCACGGCCGTGCGCGCCAGTTCGACCGCGGCAATGCCCGGCCGCGTGGGTGGATTGAGCGCGACGCCCAGATCGAGTTCGCGTGTGAGCAGCGCGTTGAGCAGTTCCGCGGTGTGGCGCGTCTGGATCCTGAGCGACACCTCGGGATAGCCCGCGCGAAACGTCTGCACGGCAGCAGGGATCAGGCTCATGCCGAGGCTCGGCAGACAGCCGATGCGCAACAGCCCTTGCGGACGCAACACAAGATTGCGCGCGAGATCGCGAATGCTGTCGAGGTTCGATTGCAGCTTCTGCGTTTCGGCGAACAGCAACTCGGCCTCGCGCGTGGGCTGCAGGCGGCCGTGCGCGCGGCTGAAGAGCTTGAGGCCCGCACTGCGCTCCGCATGCGCGAGCACCTTGCTGACCGCGGGCTGCGAAACGCAAAGCAGCTCAGCCGCCTTGGACAGCGAGCCGGTGCGCATGATCGCGTGAAAGACTTCGATATGACGTAGACGCATGGGGCGCGTGCCGTGCATGCGTACGAAGCTCATGCGCGGCGCGATGAAAGAAAAGCGCAAGGATAGCGCGTTCCGCAGCACGCTTGGGCCTTGGCCTGCAGGTTCGACTCAGCCTTTGCTCATACGCGGAAATCGGCGGCCATGTCGTCGTCGCTGCGCGCGACGATGGCGCCGCTGCGCGCGGCCTTGAGGAACACGTCGTAATCGCGCTCCACCTGGTCTGCATAGCTGAATGCGTAGCCCGTGAGCGCCTCCGCGAACTGGTCGCTGCGGCCGATGTACGAAGAGATTTCGATGGCGGCGCTGCCCGACTTCGCGTGCGCACGCGCGAGCGCCCAGCCGCACAGACGCGCATAGCCGCAGAGCAGGGGACTGTCGAGCAGCTGCAGATCGACCGAGAGCTTCATGTCGCGCAACTGGCGCACGTAGAAATGACGTCCGTTGGGCCCCGTGGTCCAGCCGAGGAAGATATCGCTCGCCGCCTGCAGCAGCCGCTGGCCGTGCACGACGCGCGCGCCTTCGTGCTTGATCGAAGGCGACTTGAAGTACTGCGAAACGACCGAGCGGCGCGCCTCTTTCACCTGCAGGAAGAGTGGCTTCTCGTGATGATCGACGAGCAGCATCACGAGGCAGCGCGTGCCCACGCTGCCCACGCCCACCACCTTGAACACGAGGTCCTGAATCGCGAAGTGATCGAGCAGTTCGCGCCGGTCCGGTGCGAGCGTCTTCGCGTAAGCCTCGTACATGGGCTCGATCAGCGTGCGCCAGTCGCCAAGCGCGAACCAGTCGTCTTCGGGTTCGAACAGCGTGTTGACGCCGTGCACGTGAAAGAGCGCGGGCGGTGCGTCGTGAATCGTCCAGTGGTCGCCATCGCGCTCCGCGAGCTTTTCGAGCAGATTCTCGTGCGTGCGGTTCGCGGCCTTCTCCATGCCGCGCCGGATCAGGCGACGGCCTTCGGGCGTGAGCGCGGTTTCGACCATGCGGTCGAAGGTGATTTTGTCGTACCAGAGATCGAGTGCGCCGTACTCCGCGTACTGGCGCAGCCGGTCGCGATAGCTGGTCACCGCCGTCATCACCAGCTCCTCGGCCACGCCGCGCGAGTAGCGCATGTGCCGCGCCGCCACGACGAAGCTCGCCACGAGCCGCTTCACGTCCCACTCCCAGGGGCCGGGCGCGACCTCGTCGAAGTCGTTGAGATCGAAGACGAGCTGGCGCTCGGGCGTAGCGAAGGCGCCGAAGTTCAGCAGATGCGCGTCGCCGCAAATCTCCATCGTCATGCCGGTGTTAGGCACACCCGCGAGGTCGTGCGCCTGGAGGATCGCGCTGCCGCGGAAGAAGGTGAAGGGCGAGACGATCATGCGCCCGTAGCGCAGTTGCACGAGGTTCGGCACGCGGCCTTCGCTGCTCGCGCGCAGCAAGGCGAGCGGATCGCGCTTGATGGTGCCGGTTTCCTTGTGGCTCGAACGTTTCGAGCGCTCGCGCGCGGCACGCCCGGCCGCCTCGCGTTCAGCAACGGTACTCCCATTCATGACCTTCTCCGATTCTTGTACGGTCTCGCGCCATCGTGGCAAACGGGGAAATGCGGGGGTATTCGTCCTGCATGGGCGGCGGCTTTGCGCCTGTGAATGCCTGCCAATTTAAGCGTGGGGCCCCGTTTCGTGCAAGCAACGCGGCCAGAACCGGCACCTGGCTGCGCACCATGCGCGCAATGCGCAGGCGCCTGGTGTACCGTGCGCGAAAGATGCGCCGCCAGCCTGGCCCTCTCATCGCCCCGCCGGACACTCGCCATGAACGTCAAAGTCTACGGAACGCTCGTCGTCGCATCGCTCGTGCTGCTGATCGGCCAGTGGCTCGTCGCCGCGGTGCCGATCCTGCGCAAATGGACGATACCGGAACCCGTGGCAGGCGGCATCGTCGCCGCGCTGATCGTGTTCGGCCTGCACAGCTTCGCGCACACGGACGTGGTCTTCGACACCTCGCTGCAGGTGCCGCTCATGCAAGCGTTCTTCGCCACGATCGGCCTCAATGCGAATCTCGCCAACCTGAAACAGGGCGGCCCGGTACTCGTGCGCTTTCTTGCCGTCGTGGTCGCCCTGCTCGTGCTGCAAAACGTGTTGGGCATCGCACTCGCCATGGCGTTCGGCGTCGATCCGCTGTTCGGGCTGCTGGGCGGCTCGGTCTCGCTCGCGGGCGGCCATGGCACGGGCGCCGCATGGGGTGCGGTGTTCACCGAGCATCACGGGCTGCAGTCCGCGACCGAAGCGGCGATTGCGTGCGCCACCTTCGGGCTGGTCATGGGCGGCATTCTTGGCGGACCCGTTGCGCAGCACCTCATGAAACGCATCGGCGCACAGGCGGGCGCCGATACGCCTGGCGCCGGCGGCGCGGCAACGCCCGATCCCTACGCATTCGAGGAGCCGAAAGCCGAGCAGCCCACCACGCCGGGCGCGTTCATCAACACGCTCACGCTCATCGCCATCAGCCTCGCCGTGGGCGAAGCGCTTTCCGGGCTGATCGCAGGCACCGCGTTCGAATTGCCGACCTTCGTGTGCGTGCTGTTCGTCGGCGTGCTGCTCGCCAACGGGCTCGCGCTCATCGGGCGGCCCGTGGCCGAGCATGCCATCGCGCTGATCGGCAACGTGAGCCTCGCGCTCTTTCTCGCCATGGCGCTCATGACGCTGCGCCTGTGGGACCTCGCCGCGCTCGCGCTGCCGGTGTTCACGATCCTCGCCGCGCAAACACTGCTCATGGTGGTCTACGCGATCTTCGTGACGTTCCGCGCGATGGGCGCGAACTACGACGCTGTCGTGCTTACGGCGGGGCACTGCGGCTTCGGCCTCGGTGCAACGCCCACGGCGATTGCGAACATGCAGGCGGTCACGGCGCGCTTCGGCCATTCCCATCTGGCGTTTCTCGTGGTGCCGATGGTGGCCGCGTTCTTCATCGACATTGCCAACGCCATCACCATCAAGCTCTTTCTCATGCTGCCGATTTTCCATTGAGCGGCCTGGTGGCCCGCGCGAGGCGCGCTAGAATGTGCCGATTCACGGCGCGCCGCGCACGGCGCTAACGTTCTTCGAGCGTCATCATGTCCCTCACCGCCTGGCTCTTCTTCCTGCCCGCCTGCTTCGCCCTGAATATGGCGCCAGGCCCGAACAATCTCCTCTCGATCAATGTGGCCGCGCGGCACGGTTTTCTGCGCGCCTTCCTCGGCGGCACGGGCCGGCTCGTTTCGTTCGCCGCCATGATCGCGCTCGCAGCCACGGGTCTGGCCGTGGTGCTGCGCGCTTCCGAGGCGGTCTTCTTCGTCATCAAGCTTGCGGGCGCCGCTTACCTCGTGTGGCTCGCCGTACAGCTCTGGCGCAGCGACGCCAACCCCATCGGCGAAAGCATGGATGGCGACGCCTCGCTCGCGCGTCTCGCATGGCGCGAATGCCTCGTGGCGGCGGGCAACCCCAAAGCGATTCTCGTTTTCACGGCTTTCCTGCCGCAATTCGTCGATGTCGCCAGGCCCATCGCCCCGCAGTTCGGCGTGCTCGGCGCGAGCTTTCTCGTGCTCGAATGCGTGGCCATCGCGCTCTACTCGCTCGCCGGCATGTACCTCGGCCGCTGGCTCACCCGCACCACCGTGCGCCGCTGGTTCAATCGCACCTGCGGTGCATTTCTCGGTCTGATCGGCGTGAGTTTTCTGCTCGTGCGGCGCGCCTGAACAGCCTCGTCACGCGCCCCTTCGTCCATAAGCTTCTCTTGATGATTTTCGCGAGAAACTTTAACTGTCGTTAATCGACAGCACCCCCTATGCTCAAACCATCGTCCGGGGGCGCGGCGAGCGGGCAGCTTCCCCATCGCTCGCGAAACGCCCTGCGGACAAGCGGTTTTCAACGTCATTGGGGTTTCAACATGAAGATCTGCATCTTTGGAGCGGGCGCTATCGGAGGCATGATGGGCGTGCAACTCGCCCGTGCAGGCGCCGACGTGAGCTTCGTCGCCCGCGGCCCGCATCTGGCCGCCATGCGCGAGAACGGCGCACGCCTGCTGATGGACGGTGAAGAGTACGTGGCGAAGGTGCGCTGCACGTCCGATCCGCGCGAACTGGGCGTGCAGGACGTCGTCATCATTACGCTCAAGGCGCATTCGGTGGCGGGCGTGATCGACGCGATGCAGCCGCTCCTCGGCAAGCACACGGCCATCGTCACGGGCACCAACGGCATTCCCTACTGGTACTTCTACCAGCATGGCGGCAAGTTCGCGGGCACCCGCCTCGAAAGCATCGATCCGGACGGCGCGCAATGGAACCGTCTCACGCCCGAGCGCGCGATTGGCTGCGTGCTTTATCCGGCGGCCGAAATCGACGCGCCTGGCGTGATTCGCCACGTCTACGGCAAGAAGTTTCCGATCGGCGAGCCTTCGGGCGAGCGCACGCCGCGCATCGTCCAGCTTCATGAAGCCATGGAGGCCGCCGGGTTCGATGCGCCGATCCGCGAGAACATCCGCGACGAAATCTGGCTCAAGCTGTGGGGCAATCTCTGCTTCAACCCGATCAGCGCACTCACGCACGCCACGCTCGACGTCATCACCAGCGACCCGGCCACGCGCGCCGTAGCGCGCACGATGATGCTCGAAGGCAAGCGCATTGCCGAGCGCTTCGGCGTGAACTTCCGTGTGGACGTCGAGCGTCGCATCGACGGTGCGGGCGCAGTAGGCGCGCACAAGACCTCGATGCTCGTCGACCTCGAAACCGGCCGGCCGATGGAGATCGATCCGCTGATTACCGTCGTGCAGGAAATGGGTAGCCTGGTTGGCGAGCCGACGCCGGCCATCGACACCGTGCTCGCATTGGTCAAGCAGCGTGAGCGGATGGCGATGCAGCCAGCGTAACGTAAGTCGCGGCGAAGGGCGGCGCGAGCGCCGCTTTTTTTTGCGCCTCGGTTCTGGTGCTGGAAAAACAAAAACGGATCGCTTCGAGCGATCCGTTTTGCTTTGCAGAAGAAGAAACGCGCGCTATTCGATGCGGGCGTGGGTGCGGGTCACCCGAAGCGGCGGCGGCGTATCGGCGCCGCGCAACGCGACGCGCATCGGCGTGCCGTTCGAGCCACGCATCGGCGAGCCGTCGATGGACGTTTGCGGCAACGCCTCGCTATCCGGCGATGAGGTCTCCGGGTCCGAACCGTCCGCGACTGGCCCGTCCTGCATGAACTGCGACCACGCCGCCTGAGCACAAGGCCGTAGCGAACGATGGCGACGCCGCACGAGCATCGTCGTCACGTTGACGACCGGATGCAGCAAACGCGTGACGAACGGCCCCGCAGGCACGGGCCAGTGACACGTTGCGTGCGCAACGTCGCCCGCACGCTGCGCGTGCCCCCCGCGCGCGCCATCCGTGCACACCGGCAACACGCCGATGCCCATGCCGAGCTGCGCCATGCGCGCCACGCCCGCCACGTGCGCGAACTCCTGCAGCGGCCTCCCCTCAGGCCGCAGACCGTCCAGCGCACGCATCACCGCGCCGCGGCAGCCAGCGTCACGATTGAGCGTGACGAGCGGTTCGCGCGCGAGATCGTCCCATCGCAGCGCCCCCTGTAGCGCAAGCGGATGGTGGGCAGGCAAGAGCGCGCAAAGCGGCGTGGCCGAGAGCGGTTGCACATCGAGGTTGCCGCTCGCGAACGGCACGCTTTCCGCGATCACGCCGAAATCGGCCTCGCCCTGCTCGACCGCCTGCAGCACGGCCGCCTGCGGCAAGTCCTGCAACTGCAGCGTGAGCGAAGGAAAAGCCGCTGCACAGCGCGCGAGCGCAGCGGGCACCCAGGTCGACGAGAGCACCGGGTTGCTCGCCACGAGCACGACGCCGCTGTGCGCCTGGTGCGCGTCGCGGCCCTCGTTGAGCGCCATCTCGATCTCGTCGAGCAGGCGGCCGATGCGTCGCTCGAAGCCGCTGCCCGCGAGCGTGAGCTCGACCTGGCGCGTGGTGCGGTCGAAGAGCTTGAGTTCGATCGCTTCCTCGAGTTCGCGCACGCAGCGGCTCACCGCCGACTGCGTGAGCCCGAACTCGCGCGCGGCGCGCGTGAAGCTGCGCGCCCGCGCCACCGCGACGAACACCTTGAGCTGCTGGAGCGATACGTTCATCGACATGGCGGGCCAGCGCGCCTCATTCGCCGCTTTGGTTGGACCAGTGCGGCAACCCCGCGCCCGTATTCGTGGCCAGCGTGACGTTGGGCTCGTTGCTCGCGTCAGCGCTGGCTTCGCTGCTCTGTTCGATCAGACGCTTGCGCATCGGCGCGAGGAAGAACTTGGCGCTCACGCCCGCCGCGATCGTGATGACCGCAGCCGCGATGAACACCGCGCTCCAGCCGCCCGTAGCAGACAACACCGAGGCCACCGGCACGAGCAGCGCTGCCGTGCCCTTGGCGGTGTACAGCGTGCCGGCATTCGATGCGGCGAACTTGCTGCCGAACGTGTCCGCGCAGATGGCCGGGAAGATCGAGAAGATCTCGCCCCAGAACAGGAAGATGAGCGCGGCGAAGGTCATGAACGCATACGGGTTCGTGCCGAACTGCATCATGCCGAGCAGCGCGAGCCCTTCACCCACGAAGATCAGGAACATCGCGTTCTCACGGCCGATCTTGTCGGAGATGAAGCCGCACAGCGGACGCGTAAAGCCGTTGCAGATGTTGTCGATCGACAGCGTGAGCGTGAGGAGCGGCAGCGTCATGCCGAACACCGTCATCGGAATGCGGGCGAGGCCCCAGTCCTTGGCGATCGGCCCGATCTGCGCCGTTGCCATCAGGCCGCCGGCGGCCACCGCGACGAAGCAGATATAGATCACCCAGAATACCGGCTGCTTGACCATCTGGCCCGGCGTGTAGTCAACGCGCGAGACGAGACGGCGGCCCGCCGCGGCGACGGGGCGCGTCACCGGCTTCACGAGTACGAGCGAGAGCACGAGAATCGACACGCCCTGCAGCACGCCGAAGAAGAAGAACGTGTGCTCGTAGCCGGAGCGCGTGATCATGTTCGCAATCGGAATCACCGTCACGGCGGCGCCGGCGCCGAAGCCCGCGGCCGTGAGGCCCGCGGCGAGACCGCGGCGGTCCGGGAACCACTTGAGCGCGTTGCCCACGCAGGTGCCATACACGCCGCCCGCGCCGATACCCGCGATCACGGCCGACACGTAGAGCATCGGCAGCGTCGTGACGTAGGAGTTGATCACCCAGGCGAGGCCTGCGCAAACCGCGCCGCCCGCCACGACCGGACGCGGTCCGAACTTGTCGACGAGCCAGCCTTCCACCGGCACGAGCCAGGTCTCGGTCAGAATGAAAATCGAGAACGCCAGTTGAATCTCCGCCTGGCCCCAGTGGTGGCGCGAATTCATCGGCGCGACGAACAGCGTCCATGCGTATTGCAGATTGGCAACGAGCGCCATGCATAGCATGCCCACCACCAGTTGAAACCAGCGGTTCGTCCAGAACGGACCGCTCTCGCTCCTCTGACCGATTGCATTCATATCGCTTGTCTCCGCTATCTATTCATTGCAGCCTGCATGATTACGGGTCTGCATAAATCAAGGCTTATGGTTTTAGCTTTTCACTTCGCCACGCTGTGTTTTTTATTCGCCGGCTGAATCAAGAATCCGATTGAATAGTCGTCAATCCTCATTCACCCTGGCATTACGTCAGACCCTGAAAACATCGTGAAACAAGGGCTTTTCTCAGTGTTGTCCCTTATGAAATCGTAATTCCGAGCGTTAACCCGAACCTGGCTTCGAGCGCTTTGCACGGCATTCGGACTCCTTTCAACTTATGCTAGGGTGATTGCTGAATTACTCACAATTAAAGTTTGTTATTATGTGGATTCAGTATCCTTTATGGTTCGGCCATGACGATGCGAAACGCCACGCTGCGCCAGCTCAAGGTCTTCGAGACCGTGGCGCGCCACCTCAGTTTTTCGCGTGCTGCGGAAGAGCTGCATCTCACCCAGCCGGCCGTTTCCACGCAGGTTCGGCAGCTCGAAGATCACGCGGGCCTGCCGCTCTTCGAGCAGCTCGGCAAGAAGATCTATCTCACGCCCGCGGGCACGGAGATGCTCCACTACAGCCGCGCGATCATGCAGCAGTTCCACGAAGTGGACGAGGCGATGAGCCAGCTAAAGGGCGTCTCGGGCGGCAAGCTCAACGTCGCCGTCATTAGCGCCGGCGATTACTTCTTTCCGCGCCTGCTGGCCGAGTTCACGCGCCGCTACAAGGGCGTCGCGCTCAATCTCTCCGTGCACAACCGCGAGCAGCTGCTCCAGCAGCTCGCCACCAATCAGACCGATCTCGCCGTGATGGTGCGTCCGCCCCACGCGACTGACGCCATCAACGAGCCGTTTGCGCCTCACCCGTACGTGATCGTTGCGGCGCCCACGCATCCGCTCGCCAACAAGCGCGCCATCAAGCTCAGCACGCTCGCCAACGAGGCGTTCATCGTGCGCGAGCGCGGCTCGGATACGTGGAACTCGATGGAAGAAGGCTTCGCGGGGAAGATCACGAACCTCAAGATCGCCATGGAGATCCAGAGCACCGAGACGATCAAGCAGGCCGTGATCGCGGGCATGGGCATCGCCTTTCTTTCGGCGCACACCATCAGCCTCGAACTGCAGGTCGGTCACCTCACCGTGCTCGACGTCGAAGGCTTCCCGGTCATGCTCAACTGGTACGTCGTGCACCGGAAAAACAAGCGCCTGCCGCCCGTCGCGCTCGCGTTCAAGCGCTTCCTCATGGAGGAAGGCGCGCCGCTCATCGAGAACATTACGAAAGTGTCAGAAGCGAGCTTGCATAAGTAAGATTTAATGGATAGCCAAGAAACCATCATGCATGACTAATCATTCGCGTCATATTGCGCGTTCTGTTGTTTTCCCCTGCTCCCGCAGATAGACGTCAGTGCGGTCCTTGCCGCTGACGCAGCGCACCGCCCCGGCTGCGTCGCCGCCGTGGCAAATCCTGTGACGCGTGATGACCCGCGCGCCCTCCGCTTCCGTGCGGCGTGTCGCTCGCGGCCAGCCAGGCGGGTTCGAACGCGCCGCTGCCGCAGGCCGCGACCAGCAGTTCATCCGGCACACCCGCAAAACTTGCATGGAATGTTGCGCTGAAGGGCTCGCGTGGCGGTGACGCCTCGACGGCGCCCGTGCGGGCGAGCCGCGGCCGCCGCGCGCCGCTCATGAGCCGCACGCCCAGCGCCGCGCACAGCACGCTCGCCGCGACCAGCACGGAGATCTCGAAATCGGGCGAAGCTCGCGCGCTCAGGAATTCGTAGCCGAGCGCAGCGCCCAGCAGCAGCGCGATGACCTGCATGACACGGTCGCCGCGGCCGAACGGCACGCGCCTGCGGACCGAGCCGCTCGCTTGCGCGCCACGGCTGAGCAAACGCAGCGCGCAGCCTGTCAGCAATGCGCCGGTCGCCGCCGCGACGAATAGCGCTACACGCTCGCCAGCACTCCGCTCAGGCTGCAACACGTAACCAACGAACGCGCCGATCAAGACACTCGCGCCCGATACACCCCCCAGCAGCGCCGCCGTCCGCGCGCCGGGCGTGTGGTCGCGCCGGCCCGCGAGGCACAAACCGCCCAGCACGCCGGCTTCGACCGCGACGGTCGCGTCGGGCCCATGCATCCAGCCCGCAGCGATCACGCCGGGCGGCACGGTCAGTAGCAATGCGAACGAAATGGCGAAGGCGAGCCGATGCCTGCGCGGCGCACCAGCGCGCCTGGCGCAGGACGGCGTGGAGCGGGAACGCGACAACGGCCACGCACGCACCGGCGCGAGCGCCGCCAATTGTGCAAATGCACAGCCAAGCCATGCGAACAGCGCGCCAGCGCCCAGCCACGCCAGGTCGCCAGCCAGTTGCTCCGGCATTTCTCCTCCTCGCGCGGCATCGCTGCCGCGCGCGTCTTTGGTTTCAGGCCGTCAAGCCGCGCCCTCTACGGCGGCGACCGACTCGATTTGCGCCGACGCGGCGCCCAGCGCATTGCTCAACGTACCGATCCCTTCGATGGTGACCTCGACCGTTGCGCCATCAACGATCGAGCCTACGCCGAGTGAGGTGCCGCACGCAATCACGTCGCCGGGTTCGAGCGTCAGATCCTGAGAAATAAGACTCACCTGCTGCGCCGGCGAAAACACCATGTCGTCGAGCGGATAATTCTGCCGCTCCACGCCATCGAGTTTCGTGACGACGCGTGCGCGCTGCCAGTCGAACCCGGAAACGATCGCCGGACCCAGACAACAGAACGTATCGAAACCTTTGGCGCGGCACCATTGCGGGAAGTGCGGATTCTCGGTGATGAGGCCCGCTGCCGTGACGTCGTTGACGATCGTGTAGCCGAAGATCGCCGACTCGGCTTCCTTCACGCTCGCATCGCGGCAGCGCTTGCCGATCACGATGCCGAGTTCGCCTTCGAAGACGATTTTTCCCGCATAGTGAGCAGGACGCCGAATCAATTCAGAAGAGCCGATCACCGAAGCCGGCGGCTTGATGAGAAAGAGCGGGTGCGATGGCACCGGCTTTTCGAGTTTCGCGGCGAGCGCGTGAAAATTGTTCCACAGCGCAACGATCTTGCCGGGTGCACAGGGCGCGAGCGGCGTAAGCGCGCGCAGCGACAGCACTGCGCCAGTGGGCACCGGCTGATCGAGCCCTTCGTATTCGTGCAGGTAACCGTTCTCGACGCGGCCGAACACGATGCTGCCGTCGCTCGCCATCAAACGCATCCACGTTTCCATGTTTCGCTCCTCGGTTTCAAACGGCGCCAGACGCGCGCAGCGAGTGGATCTCGTCCTTCGTGTAGCCGAATTCGGCGAGCACTTCGTCGGTGTGTTCGCCCAGCATCGGCGAACGCGTGACTTCGGTCGGGCTATCCGAGAGCTTGATCGGGTTGCCCACCGTGAGGTACTTGCCGCGCACCGGGTGATCCACCTCGACGATCGTGCCGCTCGCGCGCAGCGATTCGTCGCTGGCGATCTCCTTCATCGAGAGAATCGGGCCGCACGGAATGTCGTAGCGGTTGAGCACGGCCATTGCGTCGAACTTCGTGCGATGCATGGTCCAGTGCTCGATCTCGTCGAAGATCGCCTTCAGGCGCGGCAGGCGCGCATTCGGCGTGGCGTAGTCCGGATCGTCGATCCACTCCTCGCGCCCGATGAGCTTGCAGATGCGGTCCCACACGGGTGCCTGCGCGATGAAATAGATATAGGCGTTCGGATCGGTCTCCCACCCCTTGCACTTGAGAATCCAGCCCGGCTGCCCGCCGCCCGACGCATTGCCGGCGCGCGGCACGGCCTCGCCGAAGCCGTCGTTGGGATACTGCGGGTACTCTTTCATGACGCCGGTGCGCTCGAGCCGCTGCTGGTCGCGCAGCTTCACGCGGCACAGGTTGAGCACGCCGTCCTGCATGGCCGCAAGCACCTTCTGGCCGCGCCCCGTGTGCGTGCGCTGATAGAGCGCGGTCACGATGCCGAGCGCGAGATGCAGGCCCGTGCCGCTGTCGCCGATCTGCGCGCCGGAGACGACCGGCGGGCCGTCGTCGAAGCCTGTCGTCGACGCCGCACCGCCCACGCACTGCGCGACGTTCTCGTAGACCTTGCAGTCCTCGTACGGGCCGGGGCCGAAGCCCTTCACCGAGGCGACGATCATGCGCGGGTTCAGCGTCTGTATACGTTCCCAGCTGAAACCCATGCGCTCGAGCGCGCCCGGCGCGAAGTTTTCGACCAGCACGTCGCAATCGCGAATGAGCCGCTCCAGCACGCGCTTGCCTTGCGGGTTCTTCGTGTCGAGCGTGAGCGAACGCTTGTTGCCGTTGAGCATCGTGAAGTAGAGGCTGTCCGCGTCCGGCAGGTCGCGCAGCTGCTCCCGCGTGATGTCGCCTGCGCCTACGCGCTCTACCTTGATCACGTCCGCGCCGAACCAGGCGAGCAGTTGTGTGCAGGTGGGTCCCGACTGCACGTGCGTGAAATCGAGGATGCGCACGCCGTTCAATGCCTTGCCCATGTCATGTCTCCTTATCTAATCGTGGCCGGGCGAGTTTTCGAAAATCGGTGGGGTTGCGTGGGCAGAGGCGTTTCGCGCGATGGCGCGTCATCTGCGTCCTTGAGCAATACGGTATGTGATATATCAGAACGAAGCAAGAGGAGAATTGCCCATCGGGAATGCCATTAGAATCGCGTCGAAGCCTTATCCACCATGGCTTTGGTGCAAGTTCGTTGGCATTGACGCGGTGCACACGAGGGAAAACCCCGAACATTTGCCGCATCTGATATGCCAGATTCCGTGTGAAGGATGGCTGTCCCGCACCGGGATTTGGTCAGGGCTGCCAGGGGTTGATGCGCATAAAGTCGGCTGTCGGAGGCCGTTCTGCCGACGCGTGATGAATGAGCATGATGGGACGCGAAGGAACGTAAACGCAAAACGGGAGACCCGAAGGTCTCCCGTTTTGCCTAGAGGCGGCGTCAGCCGCCTGCGTCAATCCAGAAAATCGCAGTTCTTCTCGACATAAGCCGCGAGATCGAGCGAATGCTGGCGCACGAGCTTTTCCGCCAGCTCGGTGTCACGCTTCTCTAGCGCCTCGATGATGCGCAGATGATCGACGATCGAGCGCGAAGCCCGGTCGCTCTGCGAAATCGTCATGCGGCGGATGGCACGCACGTGCACGAAGATGTTCTTGATGGTGTCGAGGATGATCTGCGAGCGGGAAAGCTCGACGATCGCCTGGTGGAACGCGATGTTGGCGTCAGAGTACTCGGCGATGTGTTCGGCGGGCGTGCTGTCGCGGAAGTCGTCGAACATGTGGCGCAGCCGCGCGATTTCCTCGTCGGTGGCGTGGATCGTGGCGAGACGCGCGGCCATGCTTTCGAGCGCGGCCCACATCTGGATCATCTCGACGATCTCGCGCTTGCTCTTGCGCACGATATAGATGCCGCGGCGCGGCACCATGCGCAGGAAGCCCTCCTGCTCGAGCAGCGTCATGGCCTCGCGAACCGGCGTGCGGCTCACGCCGAGCGATTCGCTCAGCACGCGCTCGTCGAGCCGGATTTCCTCGCGCGACTGGTAGATATCGGCGTCGGCAATGGCCTGGCGCAGCATGGCATAAGCCTGATCGCGCAGGCTCAGTGTGGCGTTGATGGGCTGCAGCGCCAGCTTGAGCGGCGCCGCTTCCCGGCTTGCTACAACTTCAGTTTGTTCTGACGACATTGATTACCTCTTTTCCGACCTGCGGACGGATTCGCGGACCGAATTGTGCACGACGAACGGCCCTGGCGCGCGGTGCTTCGCCCAAACCAGCGTACCGGCCATGCTGCGCAGCCTGCTCAATGGCGGACTGCGGCAGCCACCTGGCGATCATGACCGTAGCAGCTGCACCCAGACCCACGACCGCTGCACCGAACAGTGCGAGAGAAACGAAATCCATTTGAAGCTCCGCATGATTGAGTAATCGAATAACTCAATCATATGTTGCGTCGCCACAAAAAGCAATATTCTGTATGTGATATATCAGATGCAGTCGTTTCCACACAACACGTCGATGCCGCGAGGCGTATCAGGGAGTACGCCCCCACATTGTGGGACGGTTCGACGGATATCAATAAAAACAACCAATCCTAGTGAGAAAACGGTGCTGCCCGCAAGAGGATATGCCATCGAAGGGCACGATCGCGTCATGCAAAGGTGCGAACGAGACTCGCACGCAACACAAACTGCGGCTGCCAAAGCCCATTTAAGCATTTCCGGTTGACAGCGCTGCAAGGCACCCCGCACACTCAAGCCATGCACACGTCCTCCACCCGCCTCGTCATCGCAAACACGATGAATCATCCGTGGAAAACCCATACGGGTAACCCACGGGGATGGTGTGCGTACTAGCAGTCTGTCGTCACGCAAATCACAAGCCCCGCCGGCATCGACGGGGCTTTTTGTTTTTCTGGGTGATAGCGCTCCGTCCGTCGGCTCCAAAAACTGGAGAAAACGATGGATGACGCTTTTCAGGCAGCTTCACTGACCGCTTCGCAACCCGCTTTACAGCCCGCCTCGCAATCCGCGCCGCACGCCGTTGCGGACGCAACCGACCGGCTCGACGATCCGTTGCCCATCCAGTCGGTCCATTTCGCCGTGCCGCCCATGCGCACTGTCACCTGGCGCGTGAGCGCATCAGCCACGCTGCGTGTTCAGGTAGCCCAGGTATGGGTCACGCGCGCCCGCTCGCCCTACGACCACTGGGTGCAACCGGGCGAGACGCTTCGGCTCGAGCGTGGCGAACGTATCTGGCTCAGCACTGAGGCCGCCTTGCCGGCACGCGTGAGCATCACGAGCGCATGGCAGCCGCCGTTCGCGGGCGTGCGGCGCGGTATGGAGCGCCTCGCCGCCTGGCTTGCGCTGCTCACGCTCCGGCGTTCGCGCGAGGCGTGACGCGCGATGCCCTGACGCTTGACGCGCCTTGAGCCGAACCCAGGGCCGCACACGCCAAAACGCCGGATGCGCCGCCCAGTTGGCGCATCCGGCGTTGTCGATCGAGGCCGTCGCTCAGAACTTGTGCCGCAACCCGAAGTTCACGATGGTCTGGTTCGAGGTGCCCGAGTAACCGTACGAGCCGACCGAAGCCTCGGCCGGCATCGAGCCGCCCGTGCCGTTGCCGGTATCGCCGCTCGCATGCTGCCAGGCCGCCGTCATGTAAAGGTCCGTGCGCTTCGAGAGGCTGTAATCCGCGCCGAGCGACACCTGGTTGTAATTCGCCGACGTATCGCCGTTGGCATGCGTGTAGCTGTAGCCAATGCCGAGCAGCAGCGCCGGGTTCAGCTGATAGTTCATGAAGCCCTGGCCGGTGTTGTACTTTTGCGTCTCGCGGAACACCGAACTCGCATCGGGCGAGTAGCGCGCGTTGCTGTAGCCGAGGCCGAAGGTGAACTGGCCGAGCTGGTACTGCGCCGCCGCGCGCGCAATGGTGAGCGAGTGTGCCGTAGCGTAGCCGGAGTTGATCGGGCCGTCGAAGGTGCCGTCCGAGGTGCTCGTCCAGCCGCCGGTGCGAATGCCGTTGACGGCCTGGCTGTTCGCCGCGTAGAAGTAGCCGCCTGCCAGCGCGAGCGGACCGTTGGTGTAGTTGACCGCCGCCGAGTACGACTGCTCGGCGCCTGTCGAACCCGCGATGCCACCAAACGAGTACATCGCCGCAGCCTGGAGGCCGCTCCATACGGGCGTGGTGTACTTGACGGCGTTGTTGACGCGGAAGCTGTTGTCGTAGTTATCCACGTCGCCGGGCGTTGCGAACACGGAGCCGAAATAGTTGTCGGCCGTGATGCCCTGCACGAGGTCGATGAGCGGGTCATACTGCCGCCCGAGCGTGAGCGACCCGTACTGCTCGGCCGTCAAGCCCACGTATGCCTGTCGGCCGAACAGCCTGCCGCCCTGCGCAAGCGCGCCTGTGGACGGGTTGAAGCCGCTTTCCAACTGGAAAATCGCCTTGAGGCCGCCACCGAGATCTTCAGCGCCCTTCAAACCCCATCGCGAGCCGGAGAGATTGCCGAAGCTGCTGTTGCCGAGCGTCCAGAGGTTCTTGCTGCCGTCGGCGTGGTTGACGTAGGTAATCGAGGTGTCGATGGTGCCGTACAGCGTCACGCTAGTCTGTGCCTGAGCCGTGCCAACAACCCCGAGCGCGGCCAGTGAAAGGGAAGTCAAGGCTAGTCTTTTCACGTCATTCTCCCGGCACGGTAAAACAACTCTTGACCAAAGCAGACTAACTCGCCCGTCGAGCATTGTAAAAGGATTAAACGAGCTGTCTCGAATTAGTGACAGCGATTTCAGAAAGTGCCTGGTTAACACCCAAAACATCATCTCCGGCTGCCAACCAGGAGTGCCTGCAACGCCCGCCACGCAAGGCTTTCGGCGAACCAGCCCACTCGGCGCGCGTTTCAGCACGCGATCTGCGCCCGCCCATTACTCACAAGTTAACGATTACCTTGCCGTTCTGGCCGCCTGTTAATCTGGCCCTGCAAACATCAATCGCAAAAAGATTATTCCCTAATTAAATCCACTAGTTACGACGCGTCATCGCGTCGAATTGATCTGCACCCAATAGCGGTTTCTTGCACCGGGGCGTCAACCGGCGGGTAGTCCCATGCGTTTGCTGAGCTTAACTAGTCCTTTCCGAACGATTACGATTCGGCTCGAATTTCCGGTTCGCGCGCATGATGCGCGAGACCCGGCCTCGAAAGAACGTAAGCGCAAAACGCGAATAAACACGATGTCACCGCCGGGGAAGCTGTAACAGTCGATACGGCGACATCGCAGAGAGCCACCAGACCGATCCATGTCCCAATCGCATTCTTCGCGCGCGGCGCGCGCCCTCGGGGCGCTGCGCCGCCGTGCCGGTGCCCTGCACCTGCAGCGCTTTGTCGCGCCGGTGTTCGCGCTCGGTATCTGCGCGCTGCTGCTGGTCGTGTTCCAGCACCTCTCTCGCACGGTCGACTACCACTCGGTGATCCGCCAGCTCTGGACGCTCACGCCCGCGCAATGGGTCGGCGCCCTCGCCGCCACGGCCGTGAGCTTCGTCGCGCTGGTCGGTCGCGACGCCGTGGGCCTGCGCTACCTGGGCGCGCGCGTCTCGCGCGGCGCGTTGTGGGCCGGCGCGATCGCCGGCTCGGCGCTCGGCAACGTGACCGGCTTCGGCGCGCTCACGGGCGGCGCAGTGCGCTGCCGCGTGTATGGCGGCGCGGGCGTCACCGCCGCGCAGATCGGCCGCATGACGGTGTTCACGAGCGTCACGCTCGCCCTCGCACTCGTGTTCATGACCGCGCTCGGCATGGTGGGCGCCGCAAGCACGCTCTCCGGTCTGCTGCACCTCTCGCCCGACGAACTGCGCCTGATCGGCGGCGTGGTGCTCGGCTGCGGCGCGGTGATGGTCATCGTTTGCCCCGCAAGCGCGCGCGAGATCGAGCCGTTCGGCCGCGCATGGCTGCGCTTTTCGGTGCCGGCGCGGCGCGACCTCGTCGCGCAACTGCTGCTGGCCGCGCTCGACGTGGTCGGCGCCGGGCTCGCGCTCTGGTCGGTCATGCCGCATGCGCTTCTCGGCTTCACCGACTTCCTCACCGTGTATTGCGCCGCCATGCTGCTCGGCCTGATCGGCCACACGCCCGGCGGCATCGGCGTGTTCGAAGCCGCGATGGTCTACGCGCTCGGGCCGAGCGTGCCGACCTCGAAGGTGCTTGCCGCGCTGCTCGCCTATCGCGCGATCTACTTCGGCGCGCCGCTCGCGCTCGCCGCCGCGGTGCTCGCCGTATTCGAGGGCCGCGCGCTCAAGACACCGCTCAGCGCCCGCTTTGCGAAGCGCGGCGCCGATGGCGTCTCGCAACTCGCGCCGCTCTTCCTCGCCATCGTGACGTTCGTGACCGGCAGCATGCTCGTGATCTCGGGCGCCACACCCGCGTTCTCCAAGCGCATCGCGCTGCTCCAAACCATCGTGCCGCTCTGGGTGCTCGAAAGCTCGCAGCTGATGGGCAGTCTCTTCGGCGTGTTGCTCCTGTTCGTCGCGCGCGGTCTGCTGCGGCGTCTGGACGCCGCCTGGTGGCTCGCGCTCGTGATCGCCGTGGCCAACCTCGCGCTCTCGCTCGCCAAGGGCCTCGCCTTCGTCGAAGCGGGCGTGCTGTGCGTGCTGATCGTGCTGCTGCTTGGTACGCGCAAGCGCTTCAATCGCCACTCGTCGATGTTCAGCGAGCGATTCACGCCGGCCTGGCTCGCCTCGGTCGGCTGCGTGATCGCGCTCGCCGTGTGGGTGCTGCTGTTCGCGTTCCGCGATGTGCAGTACTCGCAAAGCCTCTGGTGGCAATTCGCCTTCCACAGCCGCGCCCCGCGCGCGCTGCGCGCCACGCTCGGCGCCGGCGTGTTCGCCGCCGCGCTCGCACTGTGGCAATTGCTGCGCCCCGCCGCCGGCCGCTTCGTGATGCCCCCGAGCGAAGACCTCGAAGAGGCCGCGCGTATCGTGCGGGCGCAGGAACGCAGCGACGCGGGCCTCGCGCTGATGGGCGACAAGAGCTTCCTCTTCTCCACCTCGCGCAAGGCTTTCCTGATGTACGCGAAGCGCGGCCGCACGTGGGCGGCGCTGCACGATCCGGTTGGCCCGCGCGAAGAGTGGCCCGCGCTGATCCGCGAATTCGTCACGCTCGCGCACGCACACAACGGCCGCGCGGCGTTCTACCAGGTGCGCGCCGACGCGCTGCCGCTCTATCTCGACGCCGGCCTCACGCTGATGAAGCTCGGCGAGGAAGCGCGCGTGATGCTGCAGGAATTCGACCTCAAGGGTCCGCAGCGCGCGCATCTGCGCTACGCGCTCAAGCGCGGCGAACGCGACGGCTTTTCGATCGAACATATCGAGCCCACGCAGATGGGCGCGAGCCTGCCGGTGCTGCGCGCGATCTCCGACGCGTGGCTGCAGGACCGCGAAGCGCGCGAGAAAAGCTTCTCGGTGGCCGCGTTCGACGACGACTATCTCGCCGCGCAGTCCGTCTTGCTCATCCGTCAGAACGGCGAGCCGCTCGCCTTCGTCACCTTCATGACGACCGATCTGAACACCGACGCGACGGTGGGCGTCATGCGCCATATGCCGGGCGCCTCGCCCTACGCGATGGAATATCTGTTCACGCAGCTCGCGCTGCATCTGAAGGCCGCAGGCTACCAGTCGCTCTCGCTCGGCATGGCGCCGCTCTCGGGCATGGGCCCTTCGCCGCTCGCGTCGTCCTGGCACCGGCTCGCGGGTTTCATCTGGCGCTTCGGCGGCCGCTTCTATAACTTCCGGGGGCTGCGCGGCTTCAAGAACAAGTTCGCGCCGCGCTGGGAACCACGCTATCTGGCCGCCTCTGGCTCGATCAGCGTGTTCATCACTCTCGCTGATCTATCGCTGCTGGCAGGAGGCTGGCGCTCATGACATTCCGTATTCCCAGGCTGCCGCGCATTGCAGGCACGGCAGCGGGCGCCGCTGCGCTGGCGTTTTGCGCGGTTCACGCCAACGCGGCTTCGACGCCCGTCTCGACGCCCGCCTCCGCCGCGACGATGCACGTTTCGGGCGGCCGTTACGGCGAAGTCGCGGTGACGAAACCGAGTGTCGCCATGCGCGGCTTCACCGTGCTGTTCTCGGCGGACAAGCACTGGAGCGCCGCCGACCAGACGCGCGCCGACGCGCTCGCGCAGCATGGCGCGCTCGTCGTGGGTGTTGAAACGGAGCGCTATGCGCAGAACCTCGCCGCCGTGAAGAACGAGACCTGCCATAAGCTCTACAGCGACGCCGAAGCGCTGAGCCACCAACTCGAACGCCAGCTAGGCTCCAGCGAGTACTACGCGCCGATCGCGATCGGCAGCGGCGAAGGTGCGCTCATCGCACAGCGCATGCTCTCGCAGGCGCCGGCGAACACGATGGCGGGCGCCGTGTCGCTCGATCCGGCCGCAAAGCTCGACGCGCGCTTCGCGCCCTGCCCGGCCGACCCCACGCTCTCGCGCGGCAATGGCCTGCCCGGCTTCTTCGAGCAGGGTGTGACGACGAAAGATGTGCACGCAGCCACTTCCGGCGCTCCGCGCGCCTTCGCCCCCAGCGTTGCCGACGCCGACAAGATCGTTGCGCTCACATCGAATCACCTGCGCGTCGTGACGGAGAGCGAAGAGGACGTGTCGGACCTGCCGCTCGTCGAACTGCCCGCGGCGCACCCCACCGACATGCTCGCGGTGGTGATCTCGGGCGACGGCGGCTGGCGCGATCTCGACAAGACGATTGCAGAAGCGCTGCAAAAGCAGGGCATTTCGGTGATCGGCTGGGACGCGCTGCGCTACTTCTGGAGCGAAAGGACGCCCGAGCAAACGAGCCACGATCTCGCCCGCGTGCTGAAGACTTACGGCTCGCGCTGGCATGCGCAGCACATCGCGCTGGTGGGCTACTCGTTCGGCGCGGACGTGATGCCGTTCGCCTACAACCGTCTGCCCGACACGTTGCGCGCGAAGGTTTCGTACATGTCGCTGCTCGGCTTCGCGCCGGACGCCGACTTCCAGATTCGCGTGACGGGCTGGCTCGGCATGCCCGCCAGCGACAAGGCACTGCAGGTGCGCCCGGAACTCGCGAAGGTGCCGCCTTCTATCGTGCAATGTGTGTATGGCGCGGGCGAGAAAGACACGCTGTGCCCGGCGCTCGCGAATACCGGCATCGACGTCGTGAAGACGAACGGCGATCACCACTTCGACGGCGACTACAATGCGCTCGCCGGGAAGATCATCGCGGGGTGGAAGAAGGAAATCGCGGCGCGGGGGTGAGGGAGCGAGTCGCCTTAGCGCCAGCGCTCCCACGTTAGTCTTCGCTGGCTATCGGAGCAATGGATCCTCGGTCGCTGTTTCATTTGCAACACCTCGGCTGCTCACGCAGGTTGTGGAGTGCTGCATCGACCCGTTGAATCCGCTCGGAGCTTCGGCCCCTCGCGGCATAGGCGCCTCCCCCTCACTTCCTCCCCACCAGGTACTGCACGCCCTGCGGCCCATAGCGCTCGGCGTGCGGCAGGTTGGCGGCGAGATGAAACACGTCGCCGACCTTGTAGTGTCGCTCTTCGTCGCCTACGCGGATGTGCAGTTCGCCCTCGATGACCAGCGCCTTCGCTTCGAACGGATGCGAATGGACCTCCATGACGCCGGCTTCGCGCGTCACGACAACGGGCTCCGGAAAGCCCTCCTCGGCCAGGCTGCGGATGAATGTTTCGCGCTGCATGTTTCGTCTCCTCGATCGACGGTGTCGACCAGCAGCCAGTTTGGCACGCACACCGAGACGCTGTTCATTTAATTTCACATATTCTGTAAAAGGCAGCCCGCTCGTCCAGGACTGAGCCGTCTTCTTGCGCGAAACCATAAAAAAACGCCGGCGTGAGCCGGCGTAAAGAGAGACTGCTACAAACTGCTTAGGCGACCACGGGCGCCGCCTTCGCATCCTCTTCCTGCTCCACGGAGGAGCGGATCAGGTAGTCGAATGCGCCCAGCGATGCCTTCGCGCCTTCGCCCACGGCGATCACGATCTGCTTGAACGGCACGGTCGTCACGTCGCCCGCGGCGAACACGCCCGGCACCGACGTCTGGCCCTTCGCGTCCACTTCGATCTCGCCGTGCTTCGACAGCGCCACCGTGCCCTTGAGGAACTCGGTGTTCGGCACGAGGCCGATCTGCACGAACACGCCTTCGAGTTCGAGATGACGCTTCTCGCCCGACGTGCGTTCGAGAAAAGCGAGACCCGTGACCTTCTGGCCGTCGCCGGAAATCTCCGTGGTTTGCGCGTTCAGGTGCACCGTGACGTTCGGCAGGCTGCGCAGCTTGCGTTGCAGCACTTCGTCCGCACGCAGTTGCGCGCCGAATTCGAGCAACGTGACATGGCTCACGATACCGGCCAGGTCGATTGCCGCTTCCACGCCCGAGTTACCGCCGCCGATCACCGCCACGCGCTTGCCCTTGAAGAGCGGGCCGTCGCAGTGCGGGCAGTAAGCCACGCCCTTGTTCTTGTACTGCTGCTCGCCCGGCACGTCGACATTGCGCCAGCGCGCACCGGTGGCGAGCACCACGCTCTTCGCACGCAGCGTCGCGCCGCTTTGCGTACGCACTTCGAAGCCGTTGCCCGAGGGCACGAGCGCTTCGGCGCGCTGCAGATTCATGATGTCGACGTCATAGGCGCGCACGTGCTGCTCCAGCGCCGTGGCGAACTTCGGCCCTTCCGTTTCCGTGACCGAGACGAAGTTCTCGATGGCCATCGTGTCGAGCACCTGGCCGCCGAAGCGCTCGGCAAGCACGCCGGTCTTGATGCCCTTGCGCGCCGCGTAGATCGCAGCCGCAGCGCCAGCGGGGCCGCCGCCGACGATGAGCATGTCGAAAACATCCTTCTGGTTCAGCTTCTCGGCAGCACGCGACGATGCGCCGGTATCGAGCTTCGCGAGAATCTCTTCCACGCCCATGCGGCCCTGGCCGAACACTTCGCCGTTCAGGTAGATGGTCGGCACGGCCATGATCTGGCGCTTCTCGACTTCGTCCTGATACAGCGCGCCGTCGATCGTGACGATCTGCACGTTCGGGTTGAGCGAAGCCATCGCGTTGATCGACTGCACGACTTCCGGGCAGTTCTGGCACGACAGCGACATATAGACTTCGAACGAGAACGCGCCGTCGAGCGCCTTCACCTGTTCGATGGTGTCGTTCTCGAGCTTGACCGGGTGGCCGCCCACCTGCAGCAGCGCCAGCACGAGCGACGTGAATTCGTGGCCCATCGGAATGCCCGCGAACGTGACTTTCACGTCGGAGTTCGCGCGCTTGATATCGAACGAAGGGGTACGCGCGTCGCCGGCTGCGGCGCCACGGCGTGCTTCGTAGGAGATGCGATTCGAGAGCGATGCGATGTCCTGCAGCAATTGCTGCAGTTCTTGCGACTTCTCGCCATCGTCCAGGTACGCAACGATCTCGATCGACTGCGTGACTTTTTCGAGGTAGCTTTTGAGTTGATCTTTGAGGTTGGCGTCGAGCATGGCTTTTTTTCCGGCTAGAGAAGAAGCGGGGAAATTCTAAGTATTGCCTGGCAATTTCGCCGTTCCGCTTATGGCGTCAAGAGGCGAACAGGCACCCGGACCGCGGCCGAGTGGGCGCGGCCCGGGGATACAGCTAGTGAGACTTCGGCGTCATGCGATCAGGGCGATCGCATTTGAACAGCGACGCTTAGATCTTGCCGACGAGGTCGAGCGACGGCTTGAGCGTTTCAGCGCCCGGCGTCCACTTGGCGGGGCAGACTTCACCCGGGTGTGCTGCCACGTACTGAGCAGCTTGCACCTTGCGCAGCAGTTCCTTGGCGTCACGGCCGATGCCGTTGTCATGGATTTCGCACAGCTTGATCTCGCCTTCCGGGTTGATCACGAACGTGCCGCGCAGTGCCAGACCTTCTTCTTCGATCATGACGTCGAAGTTGCGCGTGATTGCGCCCGTCGGGTCGCCGACCAGCGGGTACTGGATCTTGGCGATCGTGTCCGACGTGTCGTGCCATGCCTTGTGCGTGAAGTGCGTGTCGGTCGACACACCGTAGACTTCGACGCCCAGCTTCTGGAATTCCGCGTACTGGTCAGCCAGGTCGCCGAGTTCGGTCGGGCACACGAAAGTGAAGTCGGCCGGATAGAACACGACGACCGACCACTTGCCCTTGAGGTTTTCCTCAGAGACCGGAACGAACTTACCGTTGTGGTATGCGGTTGCCTTGAACGGCTTGACTTGCGTGTTGATGAGAGACATGCGTTGTTTCCTCGCTCTGGGTTGGGAAAAGGTATGGACGAAGATTACGGGAACCGCGTCCGTTTGAAAAATTGGTTGCTTTGATCGCGGGTATTAACCCTGCCTATCGGACCCCATAGCGTCCGTCAAAGCCCGCCAGTATGGGGTTCCGCGCCTGCATCGCGCGGCCCGAGCAACCCTCGGGGCGGTGAGCATACAACGAAACTGCGACAAGGCGCCTCACGCGGCCGCGCTGTCATGTTGCGTTCACGAAGCTTTATGCGTTAGATGCAGGCGCAACGGCCCTTCTGCAAGGGCCGCACGCTTGCTGCGTCAAAGCGCCCCGCCACGCGCGGTTGCCGCACGCGCCGCGAGCCGCTCGCGCAGGTATTGCGTGAATGCGCGAATCGTCACGGAAGCTTCACGATGCTGCGGGTACAGCGCATGGAGCGCGTTGGGCGGCGGCATGAACGGCTCCAACACCTCCACCAGCAGCCCCGCATCAACCGATCCCGCCACGATGAAGTCCGGGAGGTAGCAGATGCCGAGCCCGGCAATGGCCGCGTCGCGGATCACTTCGCCGTTGTTCGCGCGCAGCGGCCCATGCACGTCGAAAGGCGTGCGCACGCCATCAACGATGAATTCCCACGGCGCGCGGCCCTGCTGCCCGTACGGCAGGCAGGCGTGCTGCGCGAGATCGGCAGGCGTTTGGGGCGCGCGCCGGCGGCGCCGGTAGCCGGGACTGCAGCAGGCGATCATGCGCACGTCGATGAGCTTTTGCGCGACCAGCGTGGAATCCGCCAGCCGGCCGATCCGCAGCGCCATGTCGAAACCCTCGCCGATCACGTCGACGGTGCGGTCGCTCAGATCCATGTCAAAGCGCACGTCCGGATGCTCACGCAGAAATTCGGCGACGAGCGGCGAGAGGTGCGCCATGCCGAACGACATCGGCGCGCTCACTTTCAGCAAGCCGCGCGGCTCGCTGCGCCGGTCCGACATGGCCTGCTCGGCCTCCGAGACGTCCGAAAGGATGCGCTTCGCGCGCTCGTAGAAGTCCTGGCCGAGGTCCGTGACCGCCAGTTTGCGCGTGTTGCGCACCAGCAGGCGCGCGCCCAGATCGCCCTCCAGCGCCGCCACGCGCCGGCTCACGAACTGCTTGGAAAGCCGCAGCCGATGGGCCGCCGCCGTGAAATTGCCCGCATCCACGGTGGTCACGAAGATCCGCATGTCGTCGAGTTGCATTTCGATTGTCCACTTCATCGTGACAGTGAGTCGTATTTTACGGTGATTCCAGTCGATTTGATTGACCTAAAATTCTTCCATCGCAACCAATCAATCGAATCCCATCAACCCAATGGGGCCAGGGTAAGGCGCTAAAGCGCCAACTCTGCCCGACAGGAGAGACGAAAATGATCGAACTTCGCAAGGCAGACCAACGCGGCCGCGGTGAACATGGCTGGCTCAGCTCGCGCCACACGTTTTCGTTTGCCAACTACTACGATCCGAAGCAAGTGGGCTTCTCGGACCTGCTCGTGATCAACGACGACCGCGTGGCCCCGGCGCGCGGCTTCGGCAAGCACCCGCACCGCGACATGGAAATCTTCTCGTACGTGCTGGAAGGCGCGCTGGAGCACAAGGACTCGATGGGCACGGGCTCGGTGATCGTCCCCGGCGACGTGCAGCTGATGAGCGCCGGCACCGGTGTCGCGCACAGCGAGTTCAACCACTCGGCCGACGAAGGGGTGCACTTCCTGCAGATCTGGATTGCGCCGAACGTGAAGGGTGCGCAGCCGCGCTACCAGCAGAAGAACATCGCCGATGAGGAAAAGCGCGGCAAGTTCCGCCTGATCCTCTCGCCGGACGGCGCCGACGACTCGCTGCTGCTGCGCCAGGACACACGCGTCTATGCAGGCCGCCTCGACGGCGCGGAAACGGCGAAGATCGGAGTGGGCGCCGACCGCTACGCTTACGTTCACGTGGCGCGCGGCAGCGTGAAGCTGAACGGCGTGGAACTGGGCGAGGGCGACGGCGCGCGCATCCGCGCCGAGCGCGAGTTGAGCTTCAGCGACGGACACGATGCAGAGGTCCTCGTGTTCGATCTGCGTAATATCGAAGTGTCGGAGCTGTGGTCCTGACTTCGGCGTTGCGCCTGAGGTTATGCTTGCGCAGACCGGCGCGCGGCGGTCCATTCACTCAAAGTGGGCCGCCGCCCGGCAAAGCGCGAACTGATACGTAGTGAACTGCTTAAAACTTATTCGGAGAAAACCATGCGATACAACCTGTTCGGGCCGGGCAACGACGTCGTGCTGCTGGTCTCACGCATTCTGCTGACTTCCCTGTTCATCCTGTTCGGCTGGTCCAAAATCACCGGCTTTTCGGGCACCGTCGACTACATGGCGCACGTGGGCGCGCCCGTGCCGATGCTGTCGGCCGTCATCGCCGTGATCATGGAGTTCGCGGTCGGCATCCTGCTGCTCGTGGGTTTCTACACGCGGCCGCTCGCCGTGCTGCTCGCGATCTATACCGTTGCGACGGCCTTCATCGGCCATCACTTCTGGACCATGACGGGCGCCGATCAAATGGCGAACATGATCAACTTCTACAAGAACATCAGCATCGCCGGCGGACTGCTCGCACTCGCGGTAACGGGTCCGGGCGCGATCTCGATCGACAGGAAGTAACGCACGGTTTTTCGGCTGTAGAAAGGCGCGATGCCGGTTGGCATCGCGCCTTTTTTTGTCTCGCTCCTGCGCCACGCGGCGACGCCGTTGCGCATGCATCGCCTGCCCGACGATCCGCATATTGCAAACACGGCTTGATATGCTTGGCAACGCGCCCGCCCAGCCTCACGTTCTCCTTACGACCGATCACGCGCAATGCACGACCCACAAGACAACCTCTACGCCTACCTGACTTCGCTCCAGCAATCGGCGCTGGGCACGCTCAAGCGCCTGCCGCTCAAGAGTCGCGCCGCGCAAGGCACGCTCATGGCGATGCGCGCCGTGTGCGCGGCAGGCCTTGCATACAGCATCGGCCGCGCGCTCCACACCGAACAAGCGTTCTGGGCCGCGATCACGGCGATTGCCGTCACCCAGCACGATTACGCCGATACGCTTGCGCAGTCGCGCGACCAGTTCATCGGCGCGATTGCGGGCGGCGCGGTGGGGCTCGCGACGGCGGCGTTCGGCCCGGAAAATCTCGCGGCCTACCTCGTCGCCGTGAGCGTGGTGATCATCGGCTGCTGGTGCCTGAGCGTGAGCACCGCCGCGCGACTGGGCGCGATCACCACCACGATCGTGCTGCTCGTGCCCATTAACGGACCAGTGTGGGACGTCGCGCTCTTTCGCGTGGCGCAGGTCGCCATCGGCATGGCGTGCGCGGTGCCGGTCAGCTGGCTGTTCTCGTATGTCGAACGGCGCTGGCTGCAGTTGTGAGCCGCTTCTCTCAACGCCTGCGAAATAAACCATCTCCGCGCGCTCAGGAATCCGGCCCAGATTAGCGGCGATAATCGATGCCGCTGTGCGGCGCAGGTTGCCGCGGCGAAATCTGCGGCGCGTGCGCACAGTCGCCCCGCAAATGCCCCCGCCGATGCGAAATCGTGCGAAACTCCCCCGCCGCGCTCTGCCGCCGTCATGCCGATGATGGCGACTTTTCGGGGCGCAATCGAAATCGCAACCCACGCCGCCGCAAATTCACCCTATGAACACCACCACCCGTCCCACGGCTTCGAACGCCAAGTCCAGCAAGTCCATCACGCTCCTGCAAATGCTCGCGCTGATCGGCGCTGGCGGCATCGCGGCCTCGCTGCTGTTCCGCTACTTCCTGTAAGCGCAGCGCGTCCGGGGCATCAAGCCAACCGTTTTCGCTTATGTACAAGAAAGGCGTCGCCCTCGAAATCCAGTTCTCTCCTGAACGCCTGAATGACGGCGCAGGCGACCCATACTGGATCGACCTCACCGCCGACGAAGCGGCCGCGCTGCTCGCCACGCTGCAAAGCAAGCTCGCTGAACGCGAGAGCACCGCAGCGCCGCTCGTCGTCGCGCTCGACACCCCGCCCGAAGGCGCCACGCCCGAGGCCTCCTCAAGCGCCTCGACGGCTGCGGCCAGCGCCGACGACGGGCTCAAGCAATGGGTCTGTGTGATCTGCGGCTGGGTGTATGACGAAGCGGCAGGCGCCCCCGACGACGGCCTCGCTCCCGGCACCCGCTGGGCCGATGTGCCCGACGACTGGCGCTGCCCGCTCTGTGACGTGGGCAAGGAAGACTTCGCGCTCGTGTTCTGACGCGCGCCGTCGAAGGCGCGCGGCGCTCATACGCCCGCGCGCCCGAGCGGCTCGTAGAAAAGCGCAAACAACTCCGACTGCGAACTCACGCCGAGCTTCGCGTAAATATGCTTCTTGTGCGCGCGCACGGTCTCGAACGAAATGGCGAGCCGCTCCGCAATCGCGCGCGTGGAAAAACCGCTCAGGCTCAAACGCACCACTTCGATCTCGCGCGCGGTGAGCGGCACGCGACCGCTTTGCTGCGTGACCGCCTCGATGCGACTCGCAAAGCCCGCCTCGCTCAACTGCCCCTGCTGCGCCGCGCTGTCGGCTTCAGATACGTCAGACGCGACTGCCTCGGCAACACCCTCGGCAAACGTCTCATACGCAAGCCGCTGCTTCATGAGCGCGATCACCCACGGCGCGAACATCGCGAACAACGCAATATCGCGCTCCGTGTAATGGTGCTTTGCGCCTAGCGAGAAAATCAGCGTGCGCGCTTCGTCGAGAGGCACGTTGAACTGCACTTCGTCGCCGATGATGTTGCTCTTGAAGTAGCGCTGATAGTAATCCGTCATGCGGAAATTATCGGGCGCGACTTCGGCCAGCGTGACGAGTCCTGCGCGCGGCTTTTCGCTGGCGTTCAGATAGAACGGATCGAGCAGGTACATCCCCTCCAGATACGCGCGGAACAAGAGATCCACGGTGCCGTCGGGCATGGGCGACTCGGCGCATACGAGCGGCGCGCGATCGCGCCGGAAGACGAGCGCAACCCAGTTGTCGAACGCGACGAAGCGCTCGATCACACGCGTCATGCGGGTCCAGAAGTCGGGGCCGTCGAGGGCGTCGATCAGCGTCGCGATATGGTGATGGAACGCACGGTCCTGCCAGTCCAGTTCCATGAGGGGCTCCATGGGTCCTCCGATCAGGGTACCCCTGCAGGGTAATTTCTCGACAAAAATATCGTGGAGATAATAGCCGCTCCAGACGCCCGCGCGGTGCTTTACGTAATACATAAGGAAGGAGACAGGCATGCAACTCGAACTCGCGCAGATCCCGATCGTGGATGGCGCAGTCGCTCCCAACCTCGCCCGCGTACTCGACGCTATGGCCAAAAGCCATGAAGGCAGCGATCTCATCGTCTTCCCCGAAGCCACGCTCACGGGCTTTCCCACCCGCGAAAACGTGCGCGACGTAGCCGAATCGCTCGAAGGTCCGTCTTTGAGCAAAGTCCGTGACGCCGCTCGCGCCGCGAAGATCGGCGTGGCGGTCGGCCTTGCCGAGCGCGACGGCGACCGCTTCTACAACACGACCGTCCTGATCGACGAACGCGGCGACATCGCGCTGCGCTACCGCAAGACGCATCTGTGGGCCACGGACGTGGGCGTATTCACGCCCGGCGACCGCTTCGAGGTGTGCGAATTCAAGGGCATGACCGTGGGTCTCCTGATTTGCTACGACATCGAGTTTCCCGAAACGGCGCGCGCCGTGGCCTCGCTCGGCGCGGAAATGCTCGTCGTCACGAACGGCAATATGGATCCGTTCGGCCCCGTGCATCGCCGCGCGATCGTTGCGCGCGCAATGGAGAACCAGATGTTCGCCGCGCTCGTGAACCGCACCGGCGACGGCGACGACAACCTCACGTTCCCCGGCGAAACAGCGCTCGTGAGCCCGTTCGGCGACGTGCTCTGCGAGTTGAAGAACGAAGACGCGGTGCTGCACGCGAAAGTGGATCGCGCGCTGCTCGCGCAAAGCCGCGAACACTACAGCTATCTGCACGACGCACGCATTGCGCTCAATCTCGCGGACGAGAACGACGCGCAAGGCCGTCGCTCGCTCAACATCCGTCCGCGCACGCGTTAAAGACGCGTAGCACTAGTACCCGGTAACAAGCCCGGCAACCAGCGATCCGGCAAGCCGCCCTGCGCGGCTCGCCAGGCTCGCCCATGCCTGCCAGAACCGCAGCACCCAGGAGACAACTGCATCATGAAGCCTGCCTCGCCGTCGCATGAACGCGGCACTCAAGAACCTCACCTGAAGCGCACGCTCGGCCTGCCGTCCGTGCTCCTGTTCGGCCTCGCCTATATGGCGCCGCTGATCGTCTACGGCACCTACGGCGTGCTCGCAGGCGCGAGCCAGGACACCGCCGCCCTCGCGTATCTCATCGCGCTAGTCGCCATCGTCTTCACGGCGCTCAGCTACGGCAAGCTCGCGCGTCTTTTCCCGGTGGCGGGTTCGGCCTACACGTACACGCGCAAGAGCTTCAATTCGCACCTGGGCTTCATGATCGGCTGGGCCACACTGCTCGATTACTTCTTCCTGCCGATGGTGATCTGGCTGATCGGCGCGGCGTATCTTGGCGCGGCGTTTCCGAGCGTGCCCACGTGGATCTGGATCGTCGCGTTCATCGTGCTCACGAGTGTGCTGAACGTCATCGGCATCGAACTCGCCGCGCGTTTCAACATCGTGCTGATGATCGTGCAGCTCGGCATCGCAGCAATGTTCGTTGTCCTGTGTTTGCACTACGCCTCCGCGGCCGCAGGCCCGGGCGGGCTCATCACGGCGCAGCCGTTCTTCCAGCCGCACGTGCCGCTCTCGGCCACGATGGCGGGCGCTGCGATCGCCGCGTATTCGTACCTCGGCTTCGACGCCGTTTCCACGCTCACCGAAGAAACCATCGAGCCCGAAAAGACCATCCCGCGCGCCATCGTGCTGATCGCGCTGGTGGGCGGCGCGATCTTCGTGATCGCCGCGTACACGCTGCAGCTCGCGCACCCGGGCGCCGTGTTCAAGGACCCCGATTCGGCCGCGTTCGAAATCGCTCGCAAAGTGGGCGGCGATATCTTCGTGACGATTTTCCTCGCGGGCCTGATCCTCGCGCAGTTCGCCTCGGGCATCTCGGCGCAGGCCAGCGTGGGACGTCTGCTCTACGCGATGGGCCGCGATGAAGTGCTGCCGAAGTCGATCTTCGGCTACATCCACCCGCGCTTTCGCACGCCTGCGATCAACGTCGCGATTGCCGGTATCGTCGGTTTGATCGCGCTGAAGCTCGACGTGGCCACGTCCACCTCGTTCATCAACTTCGGCGCGTTCCTCGCGTTCACTTCGGTGAATCTGTGCGTGATCCGCCAGTACTTCAGCGGCGCGGCGGGCACGCGTGGCTTTGGGTTGCTCGGCGGTCTGGTGTTCCCGCTGATCGGCGCCGTGACCGACATCTGGCTGCTGTGCAGCCTCGAAAAGACCGCCATCGTGCTCGGCGTGATCTGGTTCGTGCTCGGCCTCGTGTACCTCGGCTGGATCACGCGGTGCTTCCGCCAGGCGCCGCCCGAAATGGCGGTGTAAGCGCAGCGCTGCACACTCAAGTCTGCTTCAAGAAAAACGGCGAGCGTCCGCCGATGGCGCGCTCGCTTCGTCAGGCGGCAGCCCGCTCGACCAGATGCCGGGTGGCAAGAGCTATGTCGAGCGCTACACCAAGCGCTTCAACAAGCCGGTCGAGCTGTATTCGCCGTACGCGTATGACGGCACGCGCGCCGTGTTCGCCGCCATGAAGAAGGCGAATTCGACCGATCCGCACCTCTACCTCGCCTCGCTCAAGACGACGAACATGAAGGGCGTGACCACGAACGAGCTGGCCTACGACCAGTACGGCGACCTCAAATACGGCGGCGTGACGGTCTACAAGGTCGTGAACGGCAAGTGGCAGCCGCTCACGACGGTCGGCACGAAGTAAGTCGACGAAGTGAACCGATGAAGTGAGCCCCCACTCACGCCGCGTTGCGGGCGCGGCGCCAAGTGTGGCTCGGACGATTTGGCGCATCGCGCACAGAACAGCCGGCGGTACCCGGCTGCGGCGCACGCCAGCGGGTTCTCTTCTCCGCTCGCTGTCCCGGGCGCCGGCTTGATACGGGCTTTCGCGTTGGACGGAAGCCCGTTTTTTTTGTCATGTGGGATGTAAGCTTCGAGACGCCTTCGTCCGGCTTTCGAAATGCCTCGAAAAAACGAGCGTTCGGTCGTGCGCAGCGGAACCGAACTACAATGCATGCCGTCCGATGCAATGCCGCATTGCTGCCCTGTTTGCCCCGAATATGTCCCGTTTTTTAAAAGTTTTCCCTCGTTTGCCCGTCCCGCTTCGCAGCGCCGCTCTCGCCGTCATCACGGTGACGCTGGCTGCTGCGCTCGGCGCGTGCTCCTCGCCCAAGCCCAAGTTCCAGGAAGATCAGCTGCTGAGCACCGCGCCCAGCCAGTTCTCGCGCAGCTTCAACTACGCGAGCACTGACGCCTGCGAATCGTCGCGCCGCGCACTGCTGAGTCAGGGCTACATGACGACGATGACGCGCGACGACACCGTCGACGCCACGAAGAACTTCCAGCCGACGTTGGATCAGCACATCGTCGTGGAGGTGCACGTGGTCTGCACGCCGGGCGACGCGAGCAATACGAGCATGGTGTACGTGAACGCCGTGCAGAACGGCTACGCGCTCAAGAAGAGCGATACATCGGCGAGCGTGGGGCTCTCGATTCTGGGGTCGGTTTCGCTGCCGATTCGCTCGAACAGCGACGAGATGGTCAAGATTTCGAGCGAGACGATCCAGTCGGGCCCGTTTTACTCGCGCTTCTTCGATCTGGTGGGGCGCTATTTGAGCGCTTCGGCACGCAGCGAGCCTGTGCCGGGCGGCGGCGCGATCAAGATTTCGCCGTTGCCGCCGCCGATCGAGCCGGTCACGGCAAGCGCCGCACCCGCCGCGACCACGGTGGGGTCGGCCGCACCGGCGGCCGCCGCTGCGGCTGCCGCGACGGGTGCGGCGGTGTTGCACAGCAACGCGCTGCCGGCCGCGCCGGTTGTGACAGCGCCACCGGCTGCGCCCGCGCCAACGCCGGCGCCTGCCACGGCGGCGCCCGCGCCTGCCGCTTCTGCGCCGGGTGCATCCGCACCGGTCGACCACGGCGCCGCAACCGCGGCGGCGATCATGGGTGTGCCGGCGCCGGTTGCGGCAAACCCGCAATCTGCGGCGCTCGCGACGAGTGTGACCACTCACAATGCCGCGACGCCCGTGGCGGCGTCGGCTAGCGTAGCGACGGCACAAACGCTCGCCTCGGCCTCGACGATCTCCGGCACCCAGAGCGTGCCAGCGGAATCGGCAACACCCTCAGCGGCCATGCCGACCGCAGCGCCGGCCGCATCGACCACCTCGCCTTAAGCATCGCCGCGCGCCAAACCCGCGTCACGCCACCCGGTTCGCGCGCCCGCGCGAGCCATCCGCCGCCTGCGCGCTCAGCGCAAGCCGGCCATCATCGCGCCCATACCCACGAGCAGGCTGCCCATCAGGCGATTCACGGCGCGCATGCGCCTCGGCCGCTGCAGCACGTGGCGCAGCCGGTGCGAAAAGAGCGCCATCGAAGCCACGCCGCCCGCAAACAGCAGCGCGAACGTCGCCGCCAGCAGCATATATTGACGATTGGCGCTCCAGGGCGCATCGGCGCTCATGAACTGCGGGAAAAACGACGGGAAGAACAGCAAGGTCTTCGGGTTCAGCCCGGAAGTCGCGAATCCGCGCCAGAACAAATCGCGACGGCTCGCGCCATCGGCTTCGGCAGGGGCATCCGTGCCCGTCAAGGAGCGGCTGCGCCACTGCTTGCAGCCGAGCCAGACCAGATAGGCCGCGCCCAGCCATCGCAAGACCGTAAGTGAATGCTCACTAATGAGCAGCAGCGAATTGAGACACAGCGCCGTCACAGCGAGCTGGAGGAGCACCGCGAGCGTGCCGCCCCAGACGCAGGGCAGCGCGTGACGCCAGCCGGCATGGAGCGCCTGGCTCATGGTGAGCACGTTGACGGGACCGGGCGTGTAGACAAGGACGAGCGCGGCGGCGAGAAAAGAGAGATACAGCTGGATCGACATTGCGGGGCGTGCTGGCGAAGACGGATGACGAACGGCGCTCGGGGTCGCCGGGGTTATTAAAAACGGGTATCGAAAACGGGCAACAAAAAACCGCGCGAAAGCGCGGTTTTCAAATGCCATCTGCCTGACCGGACATTGCTGGCAGCGCGGTGAACGCACGCAACGCCCGGTAGCCGCCGCAGAATGCAACGGAAACGGCCCTGACGGACCGCCGCGGCTCGTGGCTGCGACGGCGCTTCCCACTGCGGGGAGGTGGCCGCGTGGGTCGTGCCAGGCAAGAAGGCATGCGGAAAATATACCGGGGAATAGCGTGTATAGGCTTCCGGTTTTCAGGCAGAATTGGCCAATTGACGGAATCTTCTTCCGTTAAAATTGCCACAACCTGGACAAGATTCTTTTTCGCCATGAGCCCTCGTGAACGCCCGCCCAAAGCGCTCGACAACCAGGACCGCAAGATCCTCAGCGCCCTGCAAAAGAACGCCCGACTTTCGAACGCCGAACTGGCCGAGCAAGTGGGCATGTCCACCACCGCGTGCTGGAACCGCACGCGCCAGCTCGAAGCCGATGGCTATATCGACGGCTATGTCGCGCTCGTGAACCAGCAAAAGCTGGGCTACGCCGACATCGTGATTCTGGAAGTGACGCTCGACCGTCACGAAGACGACGCACTCGCGCGCTTCGGCGCAGAACTCGCGGCGCTGCCCGAAGTGCTGGAGGCCTATCTCGTCTCCGGCGAGTACGACTACTGGATCAAGGTGGCGGTCGATGGCACCGCCGGCTACGAACGCTTCCTGCGCGAGAAGCTCTATCGCATCTCGAGCATTCGCCACAGCCGGTCGATGTTCGCCTTGCGCTGCATGAAGGACGTGCCGTCCATGCAAGTGTGACGCGCGTTTGCTTTGGCGATCACGCGTAGGGCATGAGCTTCAGCGCTGCACGATCAGCGTCACGCGCCGGTTCAGCGCGCGGCTCGCGGGGTCGTTGCCTGCCACGAGCGGGAAGTTGTCGGCGCGGCCAATCGCAGCGAGCCGGTGAGGTTCGATGCCGCGCTCGACCAGATAGCGCACCACCGCGCCCGCACGCGCCGATGAGAGTTCCCAGTTCGACGCGAATTTCGCGTTCGAGATCGGCGTGCTGTCGGTGTGCCCTTCCACGAGGATGTTGCCCGCCGGCGCCGCGCGCAACACCTCGGCGATACGGCCCAGCACGCCAAGCGATTCGGGCAGCAGCGTGGCATCGCCCGCGTTGAACAGGATCTTCGCGTTGATGCCGATCTCCACGCCGCGCGCCGCCGGCACGATCGTGATTTCGCCGCGCTGGCGCAGCGTTTCGAGCGCGGCGAGCAATGCCTGATCGACGGCGGGCATTTTCACGGCCGCTGCCGCCGTGCTCGTCGATTGCGCTGCCGATCGTATTTCGGATTCCTTATGCTTCGCCAGCTGCATCGCGTAGAGCGCGAGGAACAGCACCATCAGCGTCGTGATCAGGTCCGCGTAGGAAATGAGCCAGCGGCCGGAACTCGATTCGCCGCCCTCGTCCTCGTCGTGATCGAACTGTGCCGTGAGCGGCAAGTCTTTATCGGAAAGCATGGGCGGTCAGCTCGCGTGCGTGGTGTCCAGCGCCCATACGTTCGCTTCGCCCTGCAAACCGCCGCTCTTGCCGCCCACCTCGCCAGCGAGACGCGTGGCGATCGTGTGCGGCGACTCCTTGCGCGAAATGGCGAGCAGGCCGTCGAGATAGAGCTTGCGCAGGCGCAGTTCGCTTTCGATATGCGCGCGTATCTTGCCATACAGCGGCAGAAAAACGAGGTTCGCGAAAGCAAGTCCGTACAGCGTGGCGATGAAGGCCACGGCAATGCCGGGCCCGAGTTCGGCAGGCTCGATCAGATGCCCCGTGACCTGAATGAGGCCGAGCACCGAGCCGAGAATGCCAAACGTGGGCGCATAGCCGCCCGCCTGCTGCCACACGCGCGCCGCCGCCATGTGCTTGCGCCCGGAGGCTTCGAGTTCGCGCTGGAGCGCATCTTCGAGCACGGCGGTCGAAACACCGCTCGCAAGCAGTTCGAGCCCACGCCGCGCGTACGGATGAATGCCCTGCAGGTCCATCGACTCGAATGCGAGCAGTCCGTTGAGCTTGGCCTGATCGCCCCACTCCAGCACGGCGGCGAGGCTCGCTTCATCGACGCGCGGCGCTTTCACGAACGCCATGCGCAAATGCTTGATGGCGTCGAAGAAGCGCGCCCACGTGTTCTGGATCATCACGGCGCCGAGCGTGCCGCCCAGCACGATGGCCAGCGCCTCGGGCTGGAGCAGCGTGACGAAATGGCCGCCTTCGAGCGAGAAGCCCGCGACCACAGCGAGCGCGCCAATGGCGATACCGATCAGGGTAAGCAGATCCATGCGTGTCTCCCAACTCAGCGATCTGCCTGGCGTCCGCCAGGCGACTTGAGTGCACGCACCGCTTCAAGCAGGCGCTGCTCGATATCTTCGACTTCCACGGGATCGATCTTGATGTCGCGGCGCATGACCCACGACACTTCATTCTTGCGTGCGTCCGCCATTACCGAGAGCAGGCGCTCGGATACGGCCTGATCTTCGATCGAGGCGAGCAGTTTCGCGAGATCGTAGGTATCGAGTGCGCTCACGGCTTCGAACAGCGTGCGTTGATCGACGAACAACAGATCGTCGAGCGACTTGAGTTCGCCCGAGCCTCGCCCCGTGCGCTTCGAGAAATACGCCACGCCCTTTTGCTCGACGAAGTTCAGCACCTTCGACTTGCGGAACGCGAAGACCTCATCGGCGATTTCGGCGTGCGAGAGCTTGTTGAGAATGACCTTGCGCTCCACGCCGATCAGCGCTTCGAGATCGCCCAGCTCGATCAGTTCGAGTTCGCTGTTGATCGACACATCGAGATCGCTGTCTGCGACCTGCGTCGCGCGCTCCACGATGCGTACGGGGTCGAACGTCACCAGCTGGCGGCCCAACGCGCCTTCTGCCGCTGCCGCATTGTTGGCGAGATGCGTGGCCTGCCCGCTTTGCATCGCGACGAGATTGAGCTTCTCCATGCGCCGGAGCATGGCCATCACATGCGGACGAGAATGGCCGGCCACGGCACGGCATTTCTGCACGACGTCGGCGAGCGGCACGCTCACTTCGGCACCACTCGCGCCCTGTCGCGACCAGGTATCGCCGCCTTCGGCGCGATCGCTCGCCCCTGCGATCAGCGCGAGCACATGCGCGTACGACAGTACGCCCGGCATGAAGTCGGCATGGGTGTAGGTGGCGAGCAGATCGTCCTTCGCCTTGACGCGCCGCGTGAGCGTGCGCACCACATGGCGCAGCATCGGCGTGACGCGTTCGAGTTCCTCTTCGATTAGAGTCGCCGGCACGACGGTCAGCTGGCAAAAGCTCAGCGCTTTCGCCGTGTTCGATCGTGGTTCCGCACCGAGCAGCGCCGTCTCGCCGAAAAATTCGCCGCGTCCGAGCGTGGCCATGACGACTTTCTTGTCATCGCAACGGGTGGAGATTTCGACCTTGCCGTCGGCGATCACGAAGATCAACCGTTCGCCTGCAAAGCCTTCCGAATAAATGATCTCGCCCGGCGCCGCCGTACGCGACCATGTTTGACTGCTGCGATTCAAGTTGTATCCCCGGAAAACGATTTCATCGCCCGCATTTGTCTGACTATCTATGCGTTTGCGAAGTGAGTGCTATGTGCCGCGTTTACGGCGTTTCCCAAGGTGTTCTTGAATCAGCTTGCATAGATGGCACGCGTGGAAAGCGAGCCGAAAGGCGTTAGCGCAAGCCTGTGCGCCGGTGTGTCATGCGCGCATTGCAAGCGCAAACGATTGCTTGCGCGAGAAGTGCTGCAAATGGGCTGTGAATTGCGTGACGTAAATAAATGCGGCCAGTTCGCACTGGCCGCATGTGTCAACGCTATCCGTCTCTTTCAGGCTTTCACGCCGCAAGTTTTCCCGTGTCGCCGTTGCTCGCCGGCGCGCTCACGCCTGCGCGCGCGAAGCGAAGCGCTTGCATCAGCGTTTCGTGCTCGCCGATGTGGTTCGCGAGCAGCAGGATCAACTGCGCATTGACAGATTGACTCTGCGCCTCGTCGAGATCGCGATGCATGTCGATCAGCGCTTCATAAAAGTCGTCCGGTCTTGCCAGATTCGGTTGGGTGTTCAGCATGGTTGCCTCCTCGTTCCTCTATGCCGTGCCTTGCACGCACAGCGCCCGCTTGAGCGCGCTCTGCACGCGCGCCGCATCGGCGCGCCGCCAGCGCGCGCTCACGTGCTGGTCCGGACGAATCAGATAGAACGCGCCGTCCTGCGCGCCGTAGCGCTGCGCCGCCAGCCCGTGCACGTCGCGCAGCACCGCGGTCGATGCAGGCAGACCCGCGGGCACAGCCGCGTTGCCTTCGAGCATCACCACGAACTTGAGCGGCACCGCGGAACGCGAGAGCGCCTGCAGCGTGTCGAGCGTCGCGGTATCGAAGGCCGAGCCCGCGCGGCTGAACACGAGGCCCGCGAACTGGTCGCCCAGATGCGCGAGCAGCCAGCTTTCGCCGCCCGCTGCGTTTTGCACCGGCGCGTCTACGCACGAAGCGCCTGGCTCCATCTGGCCGTCGAACGTCTCTTCGTCGGGCGTGTTCAAGGTCGATTCGCGCAACACCGCCGGCACGGAAAGCCGGCCGCTGTTCACGAGTTGCCGCGCAAACGCATGCTCGCGGGCGAGCGTGAGCACGGCGTCGCGGAACACGCGGCTCACCGCGCTCTTGGGCGTGATGAAGTCGGTCGAGCGCGTGGAGTTGCGGATGTTTTCGTCGGCTGCATATTCGCGCTCGCTCGCGTAGGTGTCGAGCAGCGCGTCGGGCGCGTGGTTCTCCAGCACCATCGCGAGCTTCCATGCGAGGTTCTCGCCGTCCTGGAAGCCGCTATTCGCACCGCGCGCGCCGAACGGCGAAACCAGATGCGCCGAGTCGCCCGCGAACAGCACGTTGCCCTGGCGGAAGCTGTCCATGCGCAGACACGAGAACGTGTAGATGCTCACCCACTCCAGCTCGAACTTCACGTCGGGCCCGAGCAGCGCGCGCACGCGCGGAATCACGCGCTCGGGCGTTTTTTCGAGCACCGGGTCGGCGTCCCAGCCGAGCTGGAAGTCGATGCGCCAGACGTTGTCGGGCTGGCGATGCAGCAGCACCGACTGGTTCGGATGGAACGGCGGATCGAACCAGAACCAGCGTTCGGTGGGGAAGTCCGCTTCCATCTTCACGTCGGCGATCAGGAAGCGGTCCTTGAAGGTGCGGCCGTGGCTGTCGAGGCCGAGCAGTTTGCGCAGCGGGCTGCGCGAGCCGTCGGCGGCCACGACGTAGCGCGCGAGCAGCGTGTATGGGCCGTCGGGCGTTTCGATTTCGAGCGCGACGTGCGCATCGGCGGCGCCCGGCGTGCCATGCTGCGCGACGCCCGTCACCTTGTTTTTCCAGCGGATTTCGAGGTTCGGCAACGCCTGCGCACGTTCGAGCAGGTAGCCTTCCACATAGTACTGCTGAAGATTCACGAAAGCCGGCCGATGATGGCCGCTTTCGGGCAGCAGGTTGAACGTGTAGACGAGTTCGTCCTTGCGGAACACCTTGCCGACGTTCCAGCTCACGCCCTTTTCGACCATGCGGTCGCCGCAGCCGAGGCGGTCGAAGATATCGAGCGAGCGCTTGGAAAAGCAGATGGCGCGCGAGCCCGTGGAAAGCGTGCAGTCGTCGTCGACTAGCACCACCGGTACACCTTGCCGCGCGAGGTCGATGGCCGTCGCGAGACCCACTGGCCCCGCGCCGACCACCACGACCGGACGCACGCACACGGCGGCGTCCGGAGTTTGTTCGCTGCATCGCGCGTAGTCGAAGGTCAGCGTCTGATAGTCGATCATTCTTGTCTCCTGCCACGTATTCCAGACGTTTGTCGCTTCAGTCCTGCAGCGCGTCCCACATCTCCTTGTCGCGCTGCGCCGTCCAGATGCGCGGATGCGTAATGCCGCTCGCCTCGTCATATGCGCGCGTCACATCGAACGGCAGGCAATGCTCGTAGATGAACACGTGGCCGAACTTCGGGTCCATTGCCTCGCGCGTGAGCGACATCGCACCTTTCAGGTCGAGCTTCTGCGCCACGGCGGCGCGGCCTTGCGCGAGCAGCGTAGTCACGAAGTCCTTCGTGTAATCGAGACCCTTGTTGACTTCCGCAGGATTGAGCAGCGCGGGGCCGCGGCCCGGCACGAGCTTTTCAGCGCCAAGCGAGCGCAGCGCTTCCAGCGTGGCGGGCCACTCGGCGAGTTGAGCGTCGCCGCAATAGCACGCAGCGTCGTATTCGACGAGGTCGCCCGAGAACAGCACCTTCTGCTGCGGCAGCCATACGACCGTGTCGCCCTTCGTGTGACCCGAGCCGAGGTGCGCGATCTTCACTTCGAGCTTGCCGAGGAACAGCGTGATTTCCTTCTCGAACACGAGCGTGGGCCATGTGAGGCCCGGCACCGTTTCGACGCCCGCGAACAAGCGCGGAAAGCGCTCGATTTCCGACTTCATGTCGGCTTCGCCGCGCTCGACGATCATTTCATACGTGCCGCGGCTCGCGATGATCTGCTGCGCGCCTTCCTTGAAGTACGCCGAAGCGCCCAGGACGCGCACCGCGTGATAGTGCGAGAGCACGACGTATTTGATGGGCTTGTCGGTGACGGTGCGAATCTTCGCGATGAGGTCCTGCGCCATGGCGGGCGTGGCCGTGGTGTCGACGATCAGCACGCCGTCGTCGCCGATGATGACGCCCGAGTTGGGGTCGCCTTCCGTGGTGTACGCGTATGCGTTTTCCGAGAGCTGCGTGAAGGTGACCTTCTTTTCTTCGAGGTCGGCCTGGGATGCGAACGCCTTTGCCATGTTGAGTCTCCGTATCGAGGGGCTCTTGAAGCCGGGGCGGGGCGAAGCGCGCCCGGGCCGGGCGCGTTGGGCGCCAGCCCGGGTTGTCTCGCCCCGTTTGAAATTGAATTGGACCGCTGTTGTGCCGGGGTGAGGCCATCATGGTCTTCCCGTTTTTATTTGTCAATAGCGAATTACATCGCTATATGCTAATTTCCGACCAAAGCACGCTGCAGTCCGTACGCCTGCCGCCGTTCAGTTAACATGGACCCTTTTTCAGCCAGAGAAAAGCGCAATGAGACGTCGCAATGAAAGCGCTGCGTCCGCGCCGGAAAGCAGCGCGACGGCCGCCCGCACGCAGCGCGGCATCCAGAGCGTGGAAGTAGGCGGACGCCTGCTGCGCGCCCTCGCCGACGCGCGCGCGCCGCTTGGCGCCACCGAACTCGCGGCGAGCGGCGACATTCCGTCGAGCCAGGCGCATGCCTATCTCGTGAGCCTGACGCGCCTCGGGCTCATCAAGCGCGACGCGCTTTCGGGGCGCTATGAACCCGGCCCGCTCGCGCTGCGCCTCGGCCTGCTGCATCTGGCGCAGCAACCGGCGCTGCGCGAGGCCGTGCCGCGCGCCGCCGCGCTCGCGCAGGCGCTCAACTGCAGCGTCGCGCTATGCATTGCCGGGCCGCAAGGGCCGACTATCGTGCGCTACGAGCATGCGAGCCTGCCGCTGCACGTGAACCTGCACGTCGGCACGGTGATGTCGCTGCGGGCCACGGCCACGGGCCGCATGTTCTGTGCGTTCCTCGCGCCCGAGGCGCTCGAAGCCGCATGGGCCACGCAAACCGCGCAGCCGGTGTGGCGCGGCACCAGCCACGTGGCCAGTGCCGCCGGCGCGCCCCCGGAAAGCACGCCGGATGCCGCCTTCCTCGCCTCGCTCGACGGCATCCGTGCACGCGGCTACGAACTCGCCATCGACGCGCCCAGCCCCGGCGTCAGCAGCGTGTGCGTGCCCGTGCTCGGCCCTGGACAAGAACTGAGCCTCACCCTCACCGCTATCGGCGCGACCGGCGTGATCGACGTGCGCGCGAACGGCGCGGTCGTGCGCGCGCTGCGCGACGCCGCTGCCGAAATCACCGCCGCCGCTTTTTCATCGACACCGACATGCCCCGAGTAAGCTCCAGGCCTGCGCGCGACGACGCAACGCAAGCCGCCGGCGAAGACGCCGCAACCGGCATGGCAGCCGAAGCCGCCGACAAACCGCAACGCGGCATCCAGTCACTCGATGTCACGGGCGAGCTGCTCGCCGCGCTCGTCGCGGCGGGCACGCCCTTGCCGCTGCGCGACCTCGCCGCCGCCGCGGGGATGGCGCCCGCCAAGGCTTTCCCGCACCTCGTGAGCCTGCAGAAGATCGGCCTGCTCGCGCGCGACGCGGCTGGCCGCTACGAAGCGGGACCGCTCAGTCTCGAACTTGGCCTGATCGGCCTTGCGCGTCTTTCGCCGGTTCGCGAAGCCGATGCCGAGCTGGTGGGCCTCGCCGCCGCCACCGCGATGAGCGTCGCGCTCGCGGTGCCGGGGCCGCTCGGCCCGACCGTCGTGCGCCTCGAAGAATCGGCGCTGCCGCTGCACGTGAGCCTGCGCCCCGGCACGGTGATGTCGCTCGTGAACACGTCGATCGGTCGCGTGTTCGCCGCGTGGGTCGACGACGATGTGCGCGCAGCCTTCCTCGCCCAGGACGAACTGCGGCTCGCTGGCGCGAAGCCGCGCGAAGGCGCCACGCCCGCCTACCTCGCGCGGCTCGCCGCGATTCGCGCCGAGGGCGTGGACACGGCGCTCGACAAACCCATTCCCGGCATCAGCACCGTGACCGCGCCCGTGTTCGACCACACCGGCAGCGTGTGCCTCGTGCTCGCGGTGATGGGCCCTTCCGGCAGCCTCGACATCGCACGCGAAGGCACGGCAACGCAACTGCTGATCGCCGCCGCGGAACGCCTCTCGCGGCGCTTCGGTTACATGGAAGGCGCGGCGGCCGCGCCGCTATGAGCGCCTTTCGCACGCGATATAAAAACGACCACATGATGAGAACCACCCCATGAGCACGGCATCCACCGGACAAGCATTGCGCCAGATCGCCGACCTGCCCTGCCCGCGCGGCCTGCCGCTCGTCGGCAATCTGCTGCAGCTTTCGCCACCGCGTCTGCATTTGATCCTCGAGCAATGGGCCGCCGAACTCGGCGCGCCCTACCGCTTCCAGGTGGGCGGCATCCCCATCACGATCTGGACCGATACCGAATTGATCCAGCAGATCATGCGCGAGCGTCCGCATCGCTTCCGCCGCTATCAGCCCATCGAAGCGGTGTTCGAGGAGATGGGCTTCAACGGCCTTTTCTCGGCAGAAGGCGTTGCGTGGGAACCGCAACGCAAGCTCGTGATGCAGGCGCTCTCGATACCCAACATCAAGGCGTTCTACCCCACGCTGGCCGATATCACGCAGCGTCTTCACACCCGCTGGCAACGCGCGGCCGAGCGCGGCGAAACCGTCGAGATGACCGACGACCTCAAGCGCTACACCGTGGACGTAACGAGCGCGCTCGCGTTCGGCGAAGATCCGCGCACGCTCGAGCGCGATCACGGCGTGATTCAGGAGCACCTGGAGCGCATCCTGCCGGGCGTGATGAGGCGCACCAACGCGCTCTTTCCGTACTGGCGATATGTCAAACTGCCGGCGGACCGCAAGCTCGAGCGCTCGCTCGAGGAAGTGCACCGCTACGTCAACGCGATGATGGCGCGCGCCCGCGAGCGCATGCGCGACGAGCCGTCGGATGCGCCGCGCAATCTGCTCGAAGCGATGCTCTCGCAACAGCAGGCGCCGGGCGGCGAGACGACCATCAGCGACGCGCAGATCCACGCAAACGTGCTCACGCTCCTGATCGCGGGCGAAGACACGACCGCTGACTCTATCGCGTGGACGCTGCCCTACCTCGCCACGGATCCGGCCTTGCAGCGGCATCTCGGCGACGAAGCCTCACGCGTGCTCGGCAATTCGACGGTCTGTCCCGACTACGCCACGTTGAAAGACCTCGATATTTTCGAGGCGATCTGTATCGAAGCCACGCGTCTGCGTCCGGTGGCGTCGGTGCATTCGTTCGAGCCGCTCGAAGATGTCGTGGTGGACAACGTGGCGTTGCCCAAGGGCACGCGCATGTTCTTCGTCGCGCGTCCCGCCATGCTCGACGCGAAGCATTTCGCCGATCCGCTGCGCTACGATCCGTGGCGCTGGATGAGGCGCGGCGAACGCGAAGCCGACGATGGAAAAGCCCATGACGTGCGCGCGTATCTGCAGTTCGGCGCCGGGCCGCGCGTGTGCCCTGGCCGCCATCTCGCGACGGTGGAAATGCGCCTCGCGCTCTCGATGCTGATGAAGTCGTTCACGATCGAACTGGCGATCGATCCCGCAAAGATTCAGGAAGTGCAGGCGTTTACGATGGTGCCGGATACGATGCCGGTGAAGCTCAAGCCGCGCGAAGGCGCTGCGGCTGCGTAAGCTTCAACGCGTCAACGCCCGTCTTCGGGTGTGCCGACCGTGGAAGCATCGTCGGGCGCGCCATCGCTGCGCGCCTGCGCGTCGCGCATCTTGGCAAGCGCCTTGGGCCCGAGCCCGAGCGACACGCCTAGCGCGAGCGCATCGAGCACCGCGAGATGCGCGATGCGCACCACGGCGGGCGCGTGTGCATCGCTCGCGGCGGGCACGCGCAGCAAGAGTGGAATATCGACCACCCACGCGAGACGCGAACCCGCACTCGTGAGCGCGATGGTCGTCGCGCCGCGCTCCTTGGCGATCTGAATGCTCTCGTTCACTTCCACGCTGCGCCCCGACTGGGAGATCGCGAACGCCACGTCGCCAGGTTCGAGCAGCGCCGCGTAAAGGCGCTGCAGATGCGCATCCGTGAACGCGCTCGCGGCGATGTCGAGCCGTAGCAGGCGCAGCGCCGCGTCTTGCGCAACGAGCCCAGAACCCGCGCCCACGCCGAAAAAGTACACGCGACGCGCGCTGGAGAGCGCCGCGACGGCAGCCTCGAACACCGCCGTATCGAGTGAAGCGCGCGCGTGGGTCACGCCCTGCACGACCGACTCCGTCACCTTGTCGAGCAGGGTGCCGACTTCGCCGGCCCACCCGGCGCCGCTTGCCTCGCCGCCCGTCATCTCGGTGGCGAGCGCGAAGGGCACGTTGCCCGCCGCGCTCTGCGCGAGCCGCATCTTGAAGTCGCGCAGGCCGTGCGCGCCCACCGCGCGGCAAAAGCGCGTGACGGAGGGCTCGGACACGTCCGCGCGCAACGCGAGTTCGGTGATGCTCCCGCGCATGGCGAAGTCGATGTCGGCGAGCACCATCTCCGCGACCTTGCGCTCGGCGGGACGCAGCGACTCCGCGACATTGCGGATGTGATGGATCAGGTTGGAGACCGGCAAGCTGTTTTTCCCGTGGAAGATACCAGGTTCTGCTCACATGAGGGCCCGCTATCCAGTTTCGATGCGTGCTTCCGCTTCAATCGAGCCGCTTGCCGCTTTCAGTATCGAACAGATGCAGGTGCGCCAAAGGCAAACCTAGCGTCATGCGCTGGCCCGGAGAAACGTCCGGGCGCGCGCGCGTGGTGACGCACCATGTGGTCGCGCCTATTTTCCCGTACAAGTGGGTCTCCGCGCCAGTCGGCTCGATCACATCGACGGTGAATGGCACGTCGCCGCCCGCCTCGATGTGCTCGGGCCGCACGCCGAGCGTCACGCGCGCCCCCGCCTGGGCCTTGCCTTCCGGCAGCGCAATACGCACGCCGTCTTCGAGCACGAGCGCCGTGCCGCGCGCGTCGCTCATCACCGTGCCCTCGGCGAAGTTCATCGAAGGCGAGCCGAGGAAGCTCGCCACGAACAGGTTGCCCGGTTTGTCGTAGAGGTCGAGCGGGCGGCCGATCTGTTCGATGCGCCCCGCGTTCATCACGACGATGCGGTCGGCCATCGTCATCGCCTCGATCTGGTCGTGCGTGACGTACACCACCGTGTTGCGCAGACGCTGGTGCAGCGCCTTGATCTCGGTGCGCATCTGCACGCGCAGCTTGGCGTCGAGGTTCGAAAGCGGCTCGTCGAACAGGAACAGCGCGGGCTCGCGCACCACGGCGCGGCCCATGGCGACGCGCTGGCGCTGGCCGCCCGAGAGCGCGCGCGGCAGGCGCTCCAGGTAGCTCGACAGGTTGAGCATTTTCGCGGCGGCTTCGATGCGCGGCTTGAAACCATTCTCGCGCTCCTTGCGAATGCGCGGACCGAACGCGATGTTGTCGTACACCGACAGATGCGGGTACAGCGCGTAGCTCTGGAACACCATCGAGATATTGCGCTGCTGCGGCGGCAATGCGTTCGCGCGCGTGCCGCCGATGGTGAGGTCGCCGCCGGAGATGTCTTCGAGGCCGGCGATCATGCGCATCACCGTGGTCTTGCCGCAACCCGAGGGACCGACGAGCACGACGAATTCGCCGTCTTCGATGTCGAGGTCGACGCCGTGCACGACCTGGGTGTCGCCATAACGCTTGTAGATGCCGTTCAGTTGTACCGCTGCCATGCTGTCCTCGTTTGCGTGAAGTCTTGTCAGGTCGCTCAGATCAATTCGCCGCGTGCGCGCCTCAGAACGGATCGAGCGTCAGCTCGTTCGCCATCATCCGGTTGCCCGCCATGAGGCCCGCATCCACGGGCAGCGCCACGCCCGTGATCACGCGTGCTTGCGGCGAGGCGAGAAACTGCACGGCGTCGGCGATATCCTCGGGCGTAGCCACGTCGCCTAGCGGATACCACTTGCTCAGTTCTTCGAATATCTTTGGATGCTGCTCGATGCGCGCGCGCCACGCGGGCGTCTTCACCGTGCCGGGGCAAACGATGTTCGCGCGTATGCCGTGCGGGCCCAGCTCCATGGCAAGCGCCTTCGTGTAGCTCACGAGGCCCGCCTTCGCCGCGCTATACGCGGGGTGGCCGAGTGCCGACAGGCCGTTCACCGAGCCGATCAGCACCAGCGCGCCGCGCCGGCGCTCGATCATCGAGGCGCGCACGGCTTCGACCGTGTAGTAGGTCCCGTTCAGGTTCAGGTCGATGTCGCGCCGCCAGCTCGCGGCGTCGGTATGCGCGAGCGTCGTGCCGAGCGCGCCGCCCGCGTTCGCCACGGCCACGTCGACCGGGCCACGCGCCGCCACGCCGCGCGCCACGGCTGCGGTCACGGCGGCTTGATCGCTCACGTCGGCGCCGAGCGGTTCGAGGCGCGCCGCGCCCGCTTCGCCGAATTCGGCCGCGAGCTGTTGCACGCCCGCCGCGTCGCGGTCGAGCGCGAGCACCGTGTCGCCCGCTTCCAGAAACCGTTTGCATAGCGCGCGGCCTATGCCGCCGCTCGCGCCCGTCACCAGGACCACCCGGCTCATGTCGACTCTCCGTGCGGCTCGCCAGCCTTGCCGGAGAGCCTGAAAATTTCCTACATACGAATATGGACAATGGTCCGTATGCGGGTTTATACCGAGCGCACGCCGCTGCTGCAGCGCATGAATTTCCCCTGTTTTACAGCATGTTATGCAAATTCCGGCGCTCGAAACAATATCGAGTTTACCAGGTGACAACGCTTTTTTCATCCTGTAGGATTTTTTCAAACAACGCAACCCAGCAGCCGGGTCACGGCGGCGACATAAGCAGGAACAACCACTTAGGAGAAAGAGAATGTCGTTTCAGGCACGTGCAACCACCATGCTCGGCAAGCTCGCCGTCGCGCTAGCGTTCGCCGGCATCACCGCCGCGGCGCACGCCGATACGGTCCGCGTGACCGTCGCCCACTACAGCGACGCCACCGCGCCGTACTTCGAGAAAATGGCCAAGCAGTTCGAGGCCGCCAATCCAGGCATCACGATCAAGATCGAAGACGTGAACTGGGACTCGCTGCAACAGAAGCTGCAAACGGACATCTCCGGCGGCGCGAACGCCGACCTCGCGATCATCGGCACGCGGTGGCTCCTCGACTTCGTGAAGGACGACATTGCCGAGCCGCTCGACCCGTACATGGACGCGAACTTCAAGGGCCGCTTCATCGGTCCGTTCCTGGCCCCGGGTCAGATCAACGGCAAGACCTACGGCCTGCCGATCGCCGCTTCGGCGCGCGCGCTGTACTACAACAAGGACATGCTCGCTTCGGTTGGCTATCCGCAAGGCCCGAAGACGTGGAACGACGTGATCGACGCGTCGAAGAAGCTCAAGGCGAAGGGCATTGCGGGCTTCGGTCTGCAGGGCAAGGAAATTGAAACCGACGTGTATTTCTACTACGCGTTGTGGACCCACGGCGGCGAAGTGGTGGGCAAGGACGGCAAGGCGGCATTCAACTCGCCGGCTGGCGTGAAGGCCGCAACGCTCTACAAGTCCATGATCGACGAAGGTCTCACGCAGCCGGGCGTGACGGGCTACAGCCGTGAAGACGTGCAGAACCTCTTCAAGCAGGGCCGCGTGGCGATGATGATCTCGGCGCCGTTCCTCGCCAAGCAGTTGCAGAAGGAAGCACCGAACATCAAGTACGGCATCGACCCGATCCCGGTAGCCACGACGCCCGCCACCTACGCGGTGACCGACTCGATCATGATGTTCAAGAACTCCAAGGTGAAGCAGAGCGCCTGGAAGTTCCTGGACTTCCTGTTCACGAAGGAACCGCGCGTGCAGTTCACGAGCACGGAAGGCTTCCTGCCGACCACGAAGGCTGAAGCGAGCGACCCGGCTTTCCAGAATCCGGACACGCAAGCCTTCATCGCGCTGCTGCCGCATGCGAAGTTCGCGCCCACCGTGACGGGCTGGGAAGACACCGCCAAGGCCGTGACCAACGCGATGCAGTCGGTCTACCTTGGCAAGGCCAAGCCCGCCGATGCGCTGAACCAGGCGGCCACCGAAGCGAACAAGTCGCTCGGCAAGTAAGTCTGGCAAACAAGCCCTGATGGCAACACCGGCGCGCGCCTGAAGTTTCCGGCGCGCGCCGGAGCGCCTGAGAACCGACGTTTCGAAGCACTGACGATTCGACATGACTACGGGTCCCCTGAAGCCCTCGCCCGCCACAGCACCGGCCGGCGATGCCCCCGACCGATCACGCGCACGAACCCGCATGAGCCGACTACCCCGCGCCGTTTCCGCGCCCCGCGCGCCCTGGCTCCTGATCGTGCCGAGTCTCGTGCTCGCGCTCTTCATCATCAGCTATCCGATCTTCAACATCGTGTATCAGTCGCTGCACGAGGTGTCGCGCTTCGGGCAGATTCGCGACTTCAGCGGCCTGCAGAACTTCTATAACGTATTCGGCGACCCGGTGTTCATGAGCGCCCTGAGGAACACGCTGATCTGGACATTCTTCGTCGTGGTGGGGACGGTGGGGATTTCCGTGCCGGTCGCGCTCGTGCTCAATCAGGACTTTTACGGCCGCGGCATTGCGCGCACGATCGTCATGCTGCCGTGGTCCGTCTCGCTCACGATGACGGCCGTGGTCTGGCGCTGGGCGTTCAACGACGACTACGGCATGGTCAATGTCACGCTGCAGCGCCTCGGGCTCACTACGGGGCCGATCCACTGGCTCGCGACGCCCGAGTATGCGTTCCCGGTGGAAATCTGCGTGGGCATACTCGTGTCGATCCCCTTCACGACCACGATCCTGCTGGGCGGCCTTTCCTCGGTGCCGGGCGATATTTACGAAGCCGCGCGCATTGACGGTGCGAGCGCCTGGCAACAGTTCCGCAAGCTCACGCTGCCGCTGCTCAAGCCGTTCATCAACATGGCGGTCCTGCTGAACGTGATCTACGTGTTCAACTCGTTCCCGATCATCTGGGTGATGACGCAAGGCGGACCCGACGACAGCACGCATATTCTCGTCACTTACCTTTACGAACTCGGCTTCCGGTTAGGACGACCTGGCGAAGCGGCCGCCGTCTCGCTCATCATGCTCGTCATCCTGTTCGCCTTCTCGGTGGTCTACCTGCGCCTGCAGGCAAAACGCGGCAGCGCCGAAGGAGACCTGGCATGAACCGCAAGCTCAAACGCTCGATCTGGTGCTGGCTCGTGCTCTCGCCGCTCGTCGTGGCCGTGCTGTTCCCGTTCGCGGTGATGTTCTTCACCTCGTTCAAGCCGGCTTCGGAAGTGTTCGTCTATCCGGCGCGCTGGCTGCCGATGCAGTGGCGCTGGCAGAACTACGTCGACATGTGGCAGGCCGCAAACTTCGGCGTCGCGCTGCGCAACAGCATCGTGGTGAGCTGTCTTTCCACCGCGCTCGCGCTCGCCGTGAGCCTCCCGGCCGCCTATGCGCTCGCGCGCTTTCCGTTCCGCGGGCGCGGCCTGTACCGCCAGTTCCTGCTCGTCACGCAGATGCTCTCGCCGATCCTGCTCGTGGTCGGCCTGTTCCGGCTCGCCGCGATGATTCCGTACGGCGACGGCAATCTCGTCGATTCGAAGATCGGCGTGATCGTCTCTTATGCGGCGTTCAATATCGCGTTTGCCGTGTGGATGCTCTCGTCGTATTTCCAGACCGTGCCGCGCGATCTCGAAGAATCGGCGTGGCTCGAAGGCTGCAGCCGCACGGGTGCCGTGTTCCGCGTGTTCCTGCCGCTCGCGGTGCCGGCCGTGGTGGTCACGGCGATCTTCACGTTCATCAGCGCGTGGAATGAGTTCGCCGTGGTCTACACGCTGATCCGCTCGCCCGAGAACAAGACGCTCACGGTGCAGGTCACCGACATGGTGGCCGGCAAGTACACCGTGGAATGGCAGCTCGTCATGGCGGCCACGCTCGCGGCCACGCTGCCGGTTTCCGTGGTGTTCGCCTGGCTGCAGCGCTACATGGTGAAGGGACTCGCACTAGGCGCCGTGAAGTAACAGGAAGTCTCGCGCCTACTTGCTCAATTCATGGCCGATCACGCCGCCGGCCACGGCGCCGCCCACGGTGCCTACTGCGCTGCCGTTGGTGGCCCGGTTGCCAACGTAGCCGCCCGCGGCGGCGCCGCCCAGCGTGCAGGCTCCCGTGCCCGCTGCGGTGAGCACGACGGTGATGACGAGTGAGGCGCGCGCGGCGCTCGAGCGTCGTAGCCAGTTCATCGCCGATTCTCCTGATCGATGGTCCTGGCTTTTATGCCAGCAAGCATCGTGCCGCGCCGGCTTTCAGCCGTGGTGCAGATGCAGCAGGATCAGCGTGAGCGTGACGAGTGAACCGAGTGTGGAATGCAAAATGGTACGCGACGTCACGTGCGCCTCGCGCCGGTAGTACTCGGCGAGCATGAACGGGCCGGTGCCCGTGGGCAGCGCCGCTAGCAACACCGCGATTTCCACGAGCGGGTCAGGCAACCCGAATACGCGATCGGCCAGCCACCACGTGAGCAGCGGCTGCCCGACGAGCTTGCAGAGCGTGAGCCACCACGACGACTCGCGCGGCGCCTCGCCGCTCGCGCGACGCTCGGCGAGAAACAGCCCGAGGCTCACAAGCGCGCACGGGCTCGCCGCGCCGCCCAGGAGCTTGAGAAACGTTTCCGCGCTAGCGGGCAGCGTGACATGCGCGGCCGAAACGACCGCCCCCAGCGCCGGCGCCACCAGCAGCGGATTGCGCAGCAGCGAGCGCACCACCTTGATGGCGAGCCGGTGCGGACGCCGCTCGCTTTGCAGTCCCGTTTCGATCAACACGATGGCGATGGCGAACAGCACGCAGACCACGAGGATCGTCGCGATGGTCGTGGGCGTGAGGCTCGACGGCCCGAAGGCGATCATGCACAGCGGGAAACCCACGTAACCGGTATTCGGATACGCGGCGGCAAGCCCGTCGATGCTCGCATCGGCGAGTGGGCGGCCGAGGAACACGCGCGCCCCCACCACGGCGACGAACACGGCGAGACCGGCAAGACCGAAGGCGGCGACGAACGCCGGCTGATAGAGCTCGTGCCACGTTGCGTGCGCAAGGATATCGAAGAGCAGCGCCGGAAGTGCGAGCCACACGACAAAGCGGTTCAGCTCGGAAGCCGCGGCGGCCCCGAGGACATTCGTGCGACGGCAGGCGAAGCCCGCGAAAATGAGACCGAAAACCGGCAGGAGAATGGAAACGGCAGAAAGCATCGGGATTCTTGAATGCAAAGCGCGCGGACGTGCCGCGCGCCAGGGTGAAACGGAAGACGAGCAGGTTCGCTAATCCATCGCCGCGTGACTCGTATCGACGGTGGCGGCGCTCGGGCCGGTGCGGATCAGAAAGAGCAGCGGAATCACGAGCAGCGTCGCCACGAACATCATCTTGAAGTCGTTCAGATACGCGATCATCTGGGCCTGCTGCGTGATCGACTGGTTGAGCACGGCGAGATCGTACCGCGAACCGCTTTCGAGCATCTGCTGAACCGCCGGATTGAACGGCGTGATGTTCGCGGCGAGGTCCAAATGCGCGATCTGCGTGCCGCGCGTGACGAAGGTCTGCACGATCGAAATGCCGATACTGCTACCGATGTTGCGCATCAAGCTATAGGTGGCCGTGCCGTCCGCGCGCAGTTGCGGTGTCAGCGTCGAGAACGTCAGCGCGGAAAGCGGCACGAACACGAAGCCGAGGCCAAAGCCCTGCACCACGCCCGGCCACACGATATCCGAGGGCGAAAGCACGAGCGTGTACTGCATCATCTGCCAGAGCGCGTAGGCGGAGACCACAAAGCCGAACAGCAGCATAATGCGCGCGTCCACGCGTTTCAGTATGCGTCCGGCTATCAGCATGGCGACCATGGTGCCCGCGCCGCTCGGCGCGGTCACGAGCCCCGTAGTGGCGACCGGATAGCCCATGAGGTTCTGCAGCATGGGCGGCAGCAGCGCGCGCGTGGCGTAGAGCACTGCGCCGATCACGAAGATGAAGAGCGTGCCCGTAGCGAAGTTGCGGTCCTTGAGGAGCTGGTAGCGAAAGAACGTGCCGGGCCCCGAGGTGGCCGTATGCACGACGAAGAACGCGAAGGCAATGACCGCCACCAGCGCCTCGATGCGGATCTCCAGCGAGCCGAACCAGTCGAGCTGCTCGCCGCGGTCGAGCAAGGCCTGCAACGCGCCGATGGCAAGCGCGAGCGTGGCGAAGCCGAACACGTCGAAGCGCTGCGTGCGGCCAGGCGCGCGCGCGGGCATGAAAGTCGAGACGCCGAAAAACGCGAACAGGCCCACCGGCACGTTGATGAAGAACACCCAGCGCCAGTTGTAGCTATCCGTGAGCCAGCCGCCCAGCGTGGGCCCCAGCACGGGACCGACCATCACGCCCATGCCCCAGACCGCCATGGCCTGCCCCTGGCGCTCGCGCGGATTGATGTCGAGAAGAATGGACTGCGAGAGCGGCACGAGCGATGCGCCGAACACGCCCTGCAACAGCCGCGACGCGACGATCTCGCCGAGCGTTTCGGAAAGCCCGCACAGCGCCGAGGCCACGGTGAAGCCGGCAATCGCCATGCCAAGGAGCCGCTTGACGCCGTAACGGTCGGCGAGCCAGCCCGTGAGCGGCGTGGCGATGGCGGCGGCGACGATATACGAGGTGAGCACCCAGGTGATCTCGTCCTGGGAGGCAGACAGCGTGCCCTGCATGTGCGGCAGCGCGACATTGGCGATCGTGCTGTCCAGCGTCTGCATCAGCGTGGCGAGCATGATCGAGAGCGTGATCATGCCGCGATTGAGCGGGGCTTCCTTGACCGGCTTCGCCCGATGCTGCGCGGCGGTGCCGTCCTGCATGACTGCGGTCATCGTGCGGGTGTCTGGCGGCTATCTTGATTGGGGGGCGGAGCGCGTCGAATTAATAAGCCTGCTTATTATACGACTCGCACCTGCTGACGCAATCGGTATCGCCAGGGACGCTCGTGCGAAGGCGCGAGCCGCCCGCCCGTATAATCGCGCGATGACTACCGACCTCGAAAAGCGCTTTGGCTTCCTGGTCGTCGACGTGGGCCGGCTCTATGGCAAACGTTACGACGAGCTTGCGAAGTCGTCGCTCGAACTCACGCGCGCGCAGTGCCGCATGATCGCGTACCTCGCGCACTACGGCGACATGAACCAGGCGCGCCTCGCCGAACTGCTGGAAGTGGCGCCCATTTCCGCGGGGCGGCTGCTCGAGCGCATGGAAGAAGGCGGCTGGGTCGTGCGCACGCCCAACCCGGACGACCGCCGCGAATTGCTGGTTAGCCTGACGCCCAGGGCACAAGGCGTGCTCACGGGCGCGCGCCGCGTAGGTGACGAAGTCCAGGCGGAAGCCCTGGCGGGCTTCACGCCTGAAGAAGCTGAGCAGTTCGGCGCGATGCTTCAGCGGGTGCGCGCCAATCTCGGCGCGCTGGTGGAACGGTAACTCCGAGCGATAACTCGCGTTATCGCAGCCGCACGAGCGTGGACTTGAGTTCCGTGTACTTCTCGAGCGCGTGCAACGACTTGTCGCGACCGTTGCCGGATTCCTTGAAGCCGCCGAACGGGAAGTTCATGTCCCCGCCTTCGTCGTAGCAGTTCACCCACACCGTGCCCGCACGGAGCCTGCGCGAAATTTCATGCGCGTGCGTGAGGTTCGCCGTCCAGACCGCAGCCGCGAGCCCGTAGTCACTGTCGTTGGCAATGCGCACCGCTTCGTCGATCGTGCTGAAGGTAATGACCGACAGCACCGGCCCGAAGATTTCCTCGCGCGCGATCTTCGTGTCGTGATGCGTATCGAACACCGTGGGCTGCACGTAGAAGCCCCCACCCTCGGCATTCACGCGTTCACCGCCTGTCAGCAGCTTCGAGTCCTTGCGACCGGCTTCGATATAGCTCAGCACCCGCTCCAGCTGAATCTTGTCGATGATCGCGCCCATCGACACATCCGGATCGAGAGGATTGCCTGGCTTATAGGCCTTCGCCGCCTCGACGAGCTTCGCGAGGAATACGTCCTTGATCTCGTGATGGACGAGCAGGCGCGATCCCGCCGTACACATTTCACCCATGTTGTAGAAGATCGCGCCCGCCGCCGCGTTCGCCGCACGGTCGAGGTCCGGGCAGTCGTGCAGCACGATATTGGGCGACTTGCCGCCAAGCTCCAGCCACACGCGCTTGAGATTCGACTGCCCCGCGTACTGCATGATCTGCTTGCCCACGTTCGTCGAGCCCGTGAACGCAATGCAGTCCACGTCGCGATGCAGGCCGAGCAGCTTCCCGGGCTCCCCGCCACCGGGCAGCACGTTGAATACGCCGGCCGGAATGCCGGCCTCGTGCGCAAGCTGCGCCACGCGAATGGCCGTGAGCGGCGACTTCTCCGAAGGCTTGAGCACGACACTGTTGCCCGCCGCGAGCGCGGGCCCGAACTTCCACGAGGCCATCAGGATCGGGAAATTCCACGGCACGACGGCGGCGACCACGCCAATGGGCTCGCGCGTGACGAGGCCCACCAGATGATGATCGGCGGGCACGACTTCGCCACCCACCTTGTCGATGGCCTCCGCGAACCATTCCACACAATAAGCCGCGCCTGGCACATCTACGGTCGTCGTGTCGCCAATCGGCTTGCCTGCGTCGAGCGTTTCGAGCAGCGCGAGTTCGTCGAGATGCTCGCGCATGAGCGCGGCCCAGCGCAGCAGAACGGCCTTGCGCGCACGCGGATTCAGGCCAGCCCAGACGCCTTCGTCGAACGCGCGGCGGGCAGCGCCGACCGCGGCATCGACATCGGCTGCGCCGCAATCGGCCACGCTCGCGAGCACGCGGCCGTCGATCGGGCTCACGCAATCGAACGTGCGGCCCGAATATGCATCGCGATACGCGCCGTCGATGAATGCGCGACCTTCGATCGGAAGCGTCGCGGCCCTGTCCTGCCAGTAAGCGAATGTTTTCTTTTCCATCAGGATGCCTCAATGATTTGCGATCCACCTTGCACGCTGCAACGCGGCGTCAGGTGAAACGGGTTCGCGCGATCAGGGAGTCAGAAGGTGGGCGGCGAGTTCGCCGACACCACTTCGCAGACTTCGTTCGCGCTGGGATTGCGAAACCGGTGCGGGAAGCGGCTTTCGAAATAGTAGCTGTCTCCGGGGTCGAGCAGCCAGGTCGTGCCCTCCACGGTCAGCTCGAGTTGTCCGGCGACCACCACGCCCCCTTCGTGCCCCGCATGCACCAGCATTTCAGGGCCGGTATCGGCCAGCGGCTGATAGACCTCGCGCATGATGCCCATGTTGCGGTCCTTCACGTTCGCGCCGGCCAGATAGAACTCGATCGATTCGTTGCCGAGGTTCGGCATTTCGCCGCGCCGCGACACGACTTCTGTCCCTTCGGTCAGGTCAAATGTGAAGAATTCAGCGAGGCTCATTGGTATGCATTCGAGCAGCTTCTTGAGCGACCCCACCGAGGGACTGACGCGACTTTGCTCGATCAGCGAGATCGCGCCATTGGTCACGCCTGCGCGCTTGGCGAGCTCGCGCTGCGACAAACCATAGCGTTTGCGGACATAACGTAGACGCGTGGCGACTTCGGATGACACAGAGGCGGACTCGGACACGATGAAGGACCGTTGGCAGTGAACGCGCGAGGAGAGGGCGCGGTGGACGTGTTGAATATTCTAATCAGTTTGCTTTATTTTGCGTCAGTACAAACCCCTGTAAGTTATTCGAAATATAAGTGCAGGAGCCGATATTTCGCAGAGCGAGCTATTTCAAAGGGCGCTCGGGGAAAGTGCTGACATCAAAAACTTGAAAAAATAATTGACGCCCTTTTTGACTCGTATATGCTGAACTACAGGTCGAACACTGCATCGTTTCTATCGCGTTGCAACGCAAAAACCGCGTTTTATGCGAGGAACATAGCAAGTCGGCTGAGTTTGGAAAGCAATACATCGATGTCGTTCAATGTTTGATGCATCGCTGAATTTGACGACCTCGAATGCTTGAACCAAACGCCTTTTTCAACGCAACCAGTCGAGTGTTATTGTGAGAGTCCGTGGCCCTCTGGTGAGGTGGGATCGTAGTCATGCGAGGTGTCTTCGCAGTGACTGCACCGCCATCGCCGACGGCAGTAGCGGCAGGCTTGCCTCTCGCCTGTTCCTGTCCGTCTTCACGATCCTTTCCCGCCGCTCTGTTCGGCGTCACAACTCGGTCTCTGCACGCGCCTTCATTGCCGTCCACACGGACGAAGTCGCGTCGCTTCTGCCCTAGCGCCTCTCCTTCCCGCGCTGTTCGTTTTCTTCGCCGTCGTTGGTTCGCGAAGTGTCCTGTCGCGCCTTCGCGATGTGGCTGCGCACGCCTGAACACCGTTGCGCCTCACAACGGCAAGAAACGAACCGCCTACATGATCTCCACGCGCAGCGCCATCCGTTAGCGCCGCTGCGCGGAGCACACAGGGTTTGTAGTTTTGCGTCCCGCAAGGCTGCAAGGTCATGTCACGCCCGTAGCGCCGACACACTACGCACGGGCAAGCAACCGAATCATTAGTCATGCGAACCAGACCATTAGTTGGCGTCACGGCCGACCGCACGATGATGGGAGCGCACGCGTCACATGTTGCCGGCGAGAAGTACATCGCCGCGGCTGTGGATGGAGCAGGCGCGCTCGCACTCGTGCTGCCCGCCCTGGGCGAGCGGCAGACTGCGGCAGACATTCTCGAAGCCGTGGACGGACTGCTTTTCACCGGCAGCTATTCGAACGTCGAGCCGCATCGTTACGGCGGCCCGGCAAGCGAGAGCGGCACGCTGCACGACCCCGCTCGCGACGCCACCACGCTGCCGCTCCTGCGCGCCGCGATCGAGGCCGGCGTGCCGGTGCTCGCGATCTGCCGCGGCTTCCAGGAGATGAACGTGGTGTTCGGCGGCACGCTGCATCAGCAGGTGCACAACGTTGCGCGCTACGACGACCATCGCGAGAACAAGGACGATCCGCTCGACACGCAATACGGTCCGGCGCACGCGTTGAAGCTCGTGGAAGGCGGTGTGCTGCAACAGCTTGCGGGCGGCGCGCGCGAAGCACGCGTGAATTCGCTGCACGGTCAGGGCATCGAACGGCTGGGCGCGGGCCTCGTGGCCGAGGCATTCGCACCCGACGGCCTTATCGAAGCCGTGAGCGTTGCGAACGCACCCGGTTTTGCGCTTGGCGTGCAGTGGCACCCCGAATGGAAGTACGCCGACGACGCGCTGTCCACCGCTATCTTCCGCACGTTCGGCGAAGCCTGCCGCAACCACATGCTGGCCCGAATACCGGGCGGGGCCGGACACGACGTGGCGCATGCGCCGCGCGCCGCCCACGCCTGATGCCGGCCCATACAGAACAGAGAGAAAGATCATGCATGAAATCGACGAATTCCTGAAGAAGCACCACATCACCGAAATCGAAGCCATCATCCCCGACATGGCGGGGATTGCGCGCGGCAAGATCATCCCGCGCAGCAAGTTCGAATCGGGCGAGGCGATGCGCCTGCCGCAAGCCGTGATGATCCAGACCGTAACGGGCGACTACCCCGAGGACGGAAGCCTCACCGGCGTCACCGACCCCGACATGGTGTGTGTGCCCGACCCTTCGACGATCCGCATCATTCCATGGGCTGTCGATCCCACCGCGCAAGTGATTCACGACTGCGTGCATTTCGACGGCACGCCTGTCGAGATCTCGCCGCGCCGCGTGCTGCGCCGCGTGCTCGACCTGTATGCCGCGAAGGGCTGGAAGCCGGTGATCGCGCCGGAACTCGAGTTCTATCTCGTCGATATGAACAAGGATCCGGATATTCCGCTCGCGCCGCCCATCGGCCGTACAGGCCGTCCGGAAACGGGCCGCCAGGCGTATTCGATCGAAGCGGTGAACGAGTTCGATCCGCTGTTCGAAGACATCTACGAGTACTGCGATATTCAGGATCTCGAAGTCGATACGCTGATTCACGAAGTGGGCGCGGCGCAGATGGAGATCAACTTCCTGCACGGCGATCCGCTCAACCTCGCCGACCGCGTGTTCCTTTTCAAGCGCACGGTGCGTGAAGCCGCGCTGCGCCATCACATGTACGCCACGTTCATGGCCAAGCCCATGGAGAACGAACCGGGCTCGGCTATGCACGTGCATCAGAGCCTCGTTTCGGAGGAAAGCGGTCAGAACCTCTTCACGGGTTCGGACGGCAAGCCCACGGACATGTTCTACGCGTATATCGCTGGCATGCAGAAGTACACGCCAGCGCTCATGCCGATCTTCGCGCCGTACATCAACTCGTATCGCCGCCTTTCGCGTTTCATGGCCGCGCCGATCAACGTGGCATGGGGCTACGACAACCGTACCGTGGGCTTCCGCGTGCCGTACTCGTCGCCGGCTGCGCGCCGCGTGGAAAACCGCATTCCCGGCGTGGACACCAACCCGTACCTCGCGATCGCCGGCACGCTGGCCGCGGGCTATCTGGGGATGACGCAGCATCTCAAGCCCACCGAACCGCTCGTAAGCGACGGCTACTCGCTGCCCTACCAGCTGCCGCGCAATCTCGAGGAAGGCCTCACGCTGATGGGCTCGTGCGAGCCGCTCAAGGACATCCTCGGCGAGAAGTTCGTGCGCGCCTACCTCGCGCTCAAGGAAACCGAATACGAAGCCTATTTCCGCGTGATCAGTTCGTGGGAACGCAAGCACCTGCTGCTGCACGTGTAAAAACGAAAGGAGATACAGCAATGAGCTATCGAATCGACGCCCCGGCCAGCGCGCTGCAGGAAGTGCCGACGACGCTACGCGCGCAATCCAGCCGAACGGCGCGCTCGACGAGCGAGTACCGCGCGCTGGACGCCGCGCATCACATTCACCCGTTTTCGGATATGGGCTCGCTCAACCAGACGGGCAGCCGCGTGATCGTGAAGGCGAAAGGCGTATACCTGTGGGACTCGGAAGGCAACCAGATCATCGACGGCATGGCCGGACTCTGGTGCGTGAACGTGGGCTATGGCCGCAAGGAACTGGCCGACGCCGCCTACGAACAAATGCTGGAACTGCCCTTCTACAACACCTTCTTCAAGACCACGCACCCTCCGGTCATCGAATTGTCGGCGCTGCTCGCGCAGCTTTCGCCCGAGCCGTTCAACCACTTCTTCTATTGCAACAGCGGCTCCGAAGGCAACGACACGGTGCTGCGCATCGTGCATCAGTACTGGCTCACGCAAGGCAAGTCCTCGAAGAAGATCGTCATCTCGCGCCGGAATGCGTACCACGGCTCGACCATCGCGGGCGGCACGCTGGGCGGCATGGGTTACATGCACGAGCAGATGCCCTCGAAGGTCGAGAACATCGTGCACATCGACCAGCCGTACTTCTATGGCGAAGCGCAAGGCAACATGTCGCCCGAGGAATTCGGCCTCGCGCGTGCGCAGCAGCTCGAAGCGAAGATTCTCGAAGTGGGCGCGGAGAACGTGGCCGCCTTCATCGGCGAGCCGTTTCAGGGCGCGGGCGGTGTAATCTTCCCGCCCTCGACCTACTGGCCGGAAATACAGCGCATTTGCCGCAAGTACGACATCTTGCTGTGCGCCGACGAAGTCATCGGTGGCTTCGGCCGCACCGGCGAGTGGTTCGCGCATCAGCACTTCGGCTTCGAGCCCGACCTCATCACGATGGCCAAGGGCCTCACGAGCGGCTACGTGCCGATGGGCGCCGTGGGCATTCACGACCGCATTGCGAAGGCGCTCATCGAGAACGGCGAGTTCAATCATGGCCTCACGTACTCGGGGCATCCGGTCGCCGCCGCCGTGGCCGTGGCGAACCTCAAGCTGCTGCGCGACGAAGGCATCGTCACGCGCGTGAAGAACGACACCGGCCCGTACTTCCAGCAACGCCTGCGCGAGACGTTCGCCAATCATCCGATCATCGGTGACATCTCGGGCGCAGGTCTCGTGGCGGGCCTGCAGCTCGCCGAAGATCCGAAGGCGCGCAAGCGCTTCGCGAATGGCGGCGACGTGGGCACGCTGTGCCGCGACTTCTGCTTCAACGGCAACCTCATCATGCGTGCCACGGGCGACCGCATGCTGCTCTCGCCGCCGCTCGTCGTCACGCGCGGCGAAATCGATGAAATCGTGTCGAAGGCGAAGAAGGCCATCGACCAAACCGCGCAACAACTGGGTCTTTCTTAACGCGACTTGTCCACGGCGGGCGGCGCAACGGGGTGCTGGGCCTCCCGCCGATCTTCATCTTCAGGGGAAAGCAACATGAGTGTTAGTCATCTTCGTCATGCGGTCGCGATCGCGGCCCTCGCAGCGTGTGCAGGCCTCACGGCCATTCCCAGCGCGCCAGCGCACGCGGCAGACGGCGATCTGAACGTCTACAACTGGTCCGACTACATTGCGAAAGACACGATCCCGAACTTCGAAAAAGAAGCGGGCATCAAGGTCAAATACGACAACTACGACAGCGACGACACGCTCCAGGCCAAGCTGCTGGCCGGCAGCTCGGGCTATGACATCGTCGTGCCCACCTCGAATTACATGGCCAAGCAGATTCAGGCGGGTGTCTACCAGAAGCTCGACAAATCGAAGATCCCCAACCTCGCGAACCTCGATCCCGTGCTCATGCACATGATCTCAGACGCGGACCCGGGCAACCAGTACGGCGTGCCCTGGGCGTTCGGCACCGATGGCATCGGCTACAACAAGCAGGCCGTGGAAAAGGCGCTCGGGCCGAACGCGCCGGTCGATAGCTGGGCGCTCGTGTTCGATCCGCAAAATCTCTCGAAGCTCAAGGGCTGCGGCGTGTCGTTCCTCGACCAGGCCGTGGACGTGTTCGCCGCGACGCTGCAATACATGCACAAGGACCCCAACAGCACGAACCCCGCGGACTATCAAGCCGCATTCGAAGTGCTGAAGAAAGTCCGCCCGTATATCACCCAGTTCAATTCGTCGGGCTATATCAACGACCTCGTGAACAACGATATCTGCGTTGCCGTGGCATGGTCGGGCGACGTCGGCATCGCGCACCGCCGCGCCGAAGAAGCCAAGCGCTCGTACGACGTCAAATTCTCGAACGTGAAGGAAGGCGGTCTGCTGTGGTTCGACGTGATGGTCATACCCAAGGACGCACCGCACCCCGAAAACGCGATGAAGTGGATCAACTACATCTCGGATCCGAAGGTCAACGCGCAGATCACCAACGAAGTGTTCTACCCGACGGCGAACAAGGCCGCACGCCAGTTCGTCACGCCGGCAGTCGCGCAGGACGCGACGGTGTACCCGTCGGAAGACGTGCTCAAGAAGATGACGCTGATGAAGCCGATGCCGGCCGACATCCTGCGCCTTGAAAACCGTCTGTGGGCCCAGTTGAAGACCGGCCACTGACGCGTTGATTCCCCCCTGAAGGAAACAAGAAGGAGACGACGCGGAAGAGGGATCGCTCGACCCCTCTCCGCCTGAAGTACGCAATTCCGAAGTCAGGCCGCGCAGCGCCGCCCCCCTGCTTTGACGACGCGCGCGAGCCTTTTCCGAGCTCCGTTCGCAGTACTAATCGCGAGTCGCGTCAGCGCCCCGTGCAGGCCGGCTCGCGCCTGAAAAACGTGTACTGCGATCAGAAAGGAACCAAGGTCAGATCATGAATTCGACGTCCAAAGTCAACGCCCCAGAAGCTTCGCGCGCCAACGCGACCCCGGCAACGAACGATGCGTTCGTGCGTATCGAAAACGTCGTCAAGAAGTTCGGCGATAGCACTGCCGTGGACAACGTGAACCTGAACATCGCCAAGAACGAGCTTTTTGCGCTGCTCGGCAGCTCGGGCTGCGGCAAGTCCACCCTGCTGCGCATGCTCGCGGGCCTCGAAACGGCCACGTCGGGCCGCATCTTCGTCGATGGCGAAGATCTCGCGTCGCTGCCGCCGTACCGCCGCCCCGTCAACATGATGTTCCAGTCGTATGCGCTCTTCCCGCACATGAGCGTGGAGTCGAACGTCGCGTTCGGCCTCAAGCAGGAAGGCGTGCCGAAGAACGAAATTCGCGAGCGCGTGGCCGACGCGCTCAACCTCGTGCAGATGGGCCGCTACGCCAAGCGCAAACCGCATCAGCTTTCGGGCGGCCAGCAGCAGCGCGTGGCGCTTGCGCGCTCGCTCGTGAAGCGCCCCAAGCTCCTGCTGCTCGACGAACCGATGTCGGCGCTCGACAAGAAGATCCGCCAGAAGACCCAGCTCGAACTCGTGAACATCATCGAGAAAGTCGATGTCACCTGTGTGATGGTCACGCACGATCAGGAAGAGGCGATGACCATGGCCAACCGCCTCGCCGTGATGAGCGAAGGCCGCATCGTCCAGATCGGCTCGCCCGGCGAAGTCTACGAATTCCCCAACAGCCGCTTCTCGGCCGAGTTCATCGGCTCGACCAACCTGTTCGAAGGCAAGGTCGTCGAGGACGAGCCCGATCACATCTTCGTGGAAAGCGATGACCTCGAAACGCGCATGTACGTGAGCCACGGCGTGACCGGCCCGCTCGGCATGCCCGTGGGTATTTCGGTGCGGCCGGAGCGCGTGCGCGTGACGCGCGAGAAGCCCGGCACGCCGCACAACTGGGCGCGCGGCGTGGTCACGGATGTCGCCTACATGGGCAGCTATTCGCTTTATCACGTGCGTCTGCCGGGCGGCAAGGTGGTCGTCTCGAACCTCTCCAGTTCGCATCTCATGAACGATGGCGCGCCCGCCTGGAACGACGATGTCTACGTGTCCTGGTCGCCGGCCAGCGGCGTCGTGCTCACGCAGTAAGGAGACCTCCATCATGAGTACCACCATTCCCGCCACGCCCGGCTCAGGCCGCGCCGCCGCAGACGCTCGCCGGGGCGCGCTCGCGCGCTTCTTCTCGCGCTTCGTGCCCTCGGGCCGCACCGCCGTGATCGGCGTGCCGTTCATCTGGCTCACGCTGTTCTTCGCGCTGCCGTTCGTGCTCGTGCTGAAGATCAGCTTCGCCGACCAGGTGATGGCCGTACCGCCCTACTCGAATCTCGTCGAGATGAAGGACGGCGTGGTGCACTTCGCGCTGCAACTGGGCCACTACGCGTTCCTGCTGCAGGACAGCCTGTACGTCGCCACGTACATCAGCTCGCTGAAGATGGCGGCAGTCTCGACGATCTTCTGCCTCTTGATCGGCTACCCCATCGCCTACTACATCGCGCGCTCGAACCCGGCCACACGCAACCTGCTCATGATGGCCGTGATGCTGCCGTTCTGGACTTCGTTCCTGATCCGCGTGTACGCGTGGATCGGCATTCTCAAGGACGACGGCCTGCTCAACCACGCGCTCATGGCCGTCGGCCTGATCCACTCTCCGCTGCGTCTCTATCACAGCGACGCGGGCGTCTACATCGGCATGGTCTATTCGTACCTGCCCTTCATGGTGATGCCACTCTACGCGCACCTCGTGAAGATGGACCTCACGCTGCTCGAAGCCGCCTACGACCTGGGCGCGAAGCCCTGGGTGGCCTTCACGCGGATCACGCTGCCGCTCTCGAAGAACGGAATCATCGCGGGCAGCCTGCTCGTGTTCATTCCCGCCGTGGGCGAGTACGTGATTCCCGAACTGCTCGGCGGCGCCGACACGCTCATGATCGGCCGCGTGATGTGGGACGAGTTCTTCAACAACATGGACTGGCCTATGGCGTCCGCCGTCACCGTCGCGATGGTGCTGCTGCTGCTCGTGCCGATGGCTCTCTTCCAGCACAACCAGGTCAAGGAACTGGAGGACCGCAAATGATCAAGCCCAATCGCGCACTCTCCGCAGGGGTGCTCACGCTCGGCATGCTGTTCCTGTATATCCCGATCGTCAGCCTCGTCGTTTATTCGTTCAATGAGTCCAAGCTTGTCACCGTCTGGTCGGGCTTCTCGCTGAAGTGGTACGCCGCCCTGCTGCAGGACGACGAACTGCTCAGCGCCGCGTGGCTGTCGCTGAAAATCGGTCTGATGACGGCGTTCGCCTCTGTCGCGATCGGCACATGGGCCGGCTACGTGCTCGCCCGCATGGGCCGCTTCAGGGGCTTCGCGTTCTTCGCGGGCATGATCAACGCGCCGCTCGTAATTCCCGAGGTCATTCAAGGCATCTCGCTGCTGCTCCTCTTCGTTGCAATGGAGCAGTTGCTCGGCTGGCCAAAGGGACGTGGCGTACTGACCATGTGGATCGGCCACGTGATGCTGTGCGTGTCGTATGTCGCGATCATCGTGCAGTCGCGCGTGAAGGAGATGAACAAGTCGCTCGAGGAAGCCGCGCTCGATCTCGGCGCCACGCCGCTCAAGGTGTTCTTCGTCATCACGCTGCCGCTCATCTCGCAGGCCCTGCTCTCGGGCTGGCTGCTCTCGTTCACGCTTTCGATCGACGACCTCGTGCTGTCCGCGTTCCTTTCCGGACCGGGCTCGACCACGCTGCCGCTCGTCGTGTTCTCGCGCGTACGTCTCGGCCTGAACCCGGAGATGAACGCGCTCGCCACGCTCTTCATCAGCGCGGTGACGATCGGCGTGATCGCCGTGAACCAGCTGATGAGCGCACGCGAGAAGAAGCGTATGCGCGACATGCAGCTCGCCTTCGTCCAGCCCGATGCCGCCGAAGCCGTCACGCCAGCCGCCGCCCCTGCCGGCGCGGTGGGTGCGCCGATCGGACGGCGCGCGGCGTGACGAGCAATCCATAAGAAGCCTATGCGACCCGTGCGGGTGGCGGTGCGCGCCGCCCGCCGCGCCCCAGCCACACGCCGAAGTATCTGTATTAACGACCAACAAGGAGAATTCCAATGAAGAAGAAGTTAATCTGTCTGCTGGTGGCCGGGGCGTTGCCAGGGCTCGCTTTTGCCGACTCGACCAGCGAACAGATCAAGGCCCTGCAGGAGCAGCTCAACGCCCTGCAAAAAGAGGTCAAGTCCCTGAAGACCGAGCTGGCACAGTCGAAGAGCAGCGGCAAGGTGGTAGCCGCAGCACCGGTGACACCCGTAGCCGCAGCAGCGCCGGTCGACATCAGCTCGCCCGACTACGGCAAGGCGCAGGCGAACCTGACCAACGACCAGGTCGATGCGATGAAGCAGCAGATCGCGAACCAGCAGCTCAAGGTCGATTCGCTCACCGACGCCGCCAACACCGGTCCGCTCGCGGGCTTGTCGATCACCGGCTACATCGACCCGACGTACATCTACAACCGTGCACCGGGCACCTCGTCGTTCCTGTTCGCGAACCACACGGGTTCGTATAACTACTTCAACAGCACGTTCGGCGATGTCTATCTCGACATCAAGAAGACCTTCGGCGTGGGCCCGATGGCGCCTTCGGCCGAAATCACGCTCATGCCCAACCGCGGCAACGGCATCACGCTGCTGCAGAACGAGCACGGCGAAATTGGCAACAACATCCTGAACACGGCAGTCGTTACTGTGCCGGTGACTGCCACGGGCACGTTCGTCGCCGGTCTCATGCCGAGTTTTGGCGGCTACGAGGTGCAGCAGTCCAACCAGATGCTCACGCTCACGCATAACCTGCTCTACGACTTCTCCGATCCGGGCAGCTATGTGGGTATCGGCTGGAACTACACACCGAGCGGCAGCCAGTGGGCGTTCAAGTTCATGATCGGCAACGAGCAGTACCGCACCAATGGCGCGGTCGTGCAGACGGGCCAGAACGCGCTGGGCGACCCGATCACCACGAGCAACAGGATCCCGACGTTCACGGCGCGAGCCGACTACACGTGGTCTAGCGCACTCGACATCGGCGGCTCGTTCAACATCGGCCGCCAGACGCTGCCGAGCGCGTTCGATTCGACGACGGGTCAGGCCGTGTACGGCGTGGGTGGCCAGGCATCGAGCTCGGGCGGCTACTTCTTCTTCGGCGAAGTGGACGCAAGCTACACGCTCGCGGACATCCAGTACAACGCCGAAGTCGATTACGGCCAGCAGCAGCGCGCGGCATTCAACGGCGGCAACGCGCAGTGGTACGGCTTCTCACTGCTCGCGCACCGCAAGTTCTTCGCACCGGTGGTGGGCCGCATGGGCGTGACGGCGCGCTACGACCTGCTCGCGAACGGCAAGAACGGCGGTGGTGGCGGCGGCATCGTGCTCAACTCGAACGGCATGGATACGGCCAACGGCTTCGGCATTGGTGCGGACTGCCTGGCAAACTCGAAGGCCGGCGGCGGCTTCGGCTTCGAGTGCAAGGGTGCAACCCGTCAGGACGTCGCGCTCGACCTGCTGTTCTTCCCGACGCAGCAGATCCAGGTGAAGGTGGAATATCGCCACGACTGGGCCACGCAGCGCGTGTTCCTGAACAGCGACGGCTCGTACAGCAAGAGCAACGACTTGCTGGGCGCGCAGTTCATCTACTCGTTCTGATGAAGTCGCGGCGGGCGGCGGCCTCGTGCTGTCGCCCGCTGTTTCCTGATTCGCTTTCCGCTATGCTCAAATTCGCCAATCAGCCTCATGCCCCGTCCTGGTACGCGGCCACCGCCCACGACTCGACCACGCACCCCGCGCTCGAAGGCGTGCTCGATGCCGATGTCTGCGTGGTCGGCGCGGGCCTCACGGGTGTTTCCGCCGCGCTGAATCTCGCCGAACGCGGCCACCGCGTCGCGCTCGTGGAAGCCTCGCGAGTGGGGTGGGCGGCAAGCGGGCGAAACGGCGGGCAGTTGATTGGCGGTTTTGCCTGCGATATCGACACGTTCGCGCAGTTCATGCCCGAAGCGGAGGTCCGGCAGATCTGGGACATGGGCCTGGAGACGCTCGACATCGTGAAGCGGCGCGTCAAGCAGCACAACATCGACTGCGCGCTCACGGAAGGCTATTTCACCGCCGCAAACAAGGCGCGCGACGTGGATGCGCTCAAGCGCTGGCGTGACGAGGCGGCGCAGCGCTTCGGCTACGACCGGTTCCAGTATGTAGACGGCGACGGTGTCGGACGCTACGTCGCGTCGTCGCGCTATCCGGGCGGCCTCTACGATCCCGATAGCGGGCATCTGCATCCGCTCAACTACACACTCGGGCTCGCGCGCGCGGCGATCGAAGCGGGCGTGCGCGTGTACGAAAACAGCCCTGTCACGCGACTGCGCGAAGAAAACGGTGCGCATGTGGTCGAAACCGCGCGTGGCAGCGTGCGCGCGAAGTTCGTCGTGCTCGCATGCAATACGTATCTGGGCGATCTCGCTCCCGCGCTCGCGCGCAAGATCATGCCCGTGGGCACTTATGTGATCGCCACCGAAAAACTCGGCGCCGAACGCATGAATGCGCTGATGCCCGCCCAGGCTGCCGTATGCGACAGCCGCTTCGTACTCGACTACTTCCGTCCCGCCGCGGACACGCGCCTGCTCTGGGGCGGCAAGGTGAGCTATTCCACCTTCGCACCGCCCAATCTGGGCGAAGCCATGCGTCGCGACATGCTGAAGACGTTTCCGCAACTCGCCGACGTAAAGGTGGATTACGCGTGGGGCGGCTACGTGGACATCACGATGAACCGCGCGCCGCACTTCGGCCGCCTCTCGCCCACCGTGTACTTCGCGCAGGGCTTCTCGGGTCACGGCGTGAACGTCACGGGACTCGCTGGCACGCTGATCGCCGAGGCGATCCACGGCCAGGCCGCGCGCTTCGACCTGTTCGGCAAGGTCCGTCACCGCGATTTCCCGGGCGGCGCTACACTGCGAACCCCTGCCCTCGTGCTCGCGATGGCGTGGTATCGGATGAAGGACCTGCTTTGATGACACTCGACCTCGACGCCCAGGCGGACGCCCTCGCCCGCCACTCGTACTACGAAGCCACCGCCACGCGCCCCGCCGACGACGACCCCGTGCTCGAAGGCACGCTCGACGCCGACGTCTGTGTGATCGGCGCGGGCTTCGCCGGACTCTCGGTCGCGCTGGAGTGCCGCGCACGCGGCCTTTCGGTCGTGGTGCTCGACGCCCATCGTCCCGGCTGGGGCGCCTCGGGCCGCAACGGCGGGCAGACGCTCGTGGGCTTTGCGAAAGACGAAGTGCTCGAAAAGCAACTCGGCGCGCAAGGCATACGTGCGGCGTGGGCGCTCTCCATCGAGGGCGTGAACCTCGTGCGCGAGCGCATCGCCCGCTATGGCATCGATTGCGACTTCACGCCGGGCTATCTGACCGTTGCGACGAAAACGAAGCGCGTGCCCGATCTACGCGCATGGATGGACGCCGCACGCACGCGCTGGGGCTACGATCGACTCGAATGGCTCGACACCGACGCCACGCGCGCACGCGTGGCGTCAAAGCGTTATATCGCGGGGGTCTACGATCCCGTTTCGGGGCATCTGCATCCACTCAAGTACTGTCTTGGCCTCGCCGACGCAGCGCGCCGCGAAGGCGCGCAACTCTTCGCGCATACGCGTGCGCTCGAAGTCGTACGCGGCGCGCGGCCCGTGGTCAGAACGACGCACGGCGAAGTACGCTGCAGCTTCGTGGTGTCGTGCTGCAACGCCGCGCCGGGCGGCGTGCTGCCCGGCAGCGTGGCCGCGCGTATCGCGCCCATCGCCTCGTACATCATCGCGACCGAGCCGCTGGGGCGCGAGCTGGCCGACTCGTTGATCGCGCAACGTTCAGCCGTATGTGACAACAACTTCTTTCTCGACTACTTCCGGGTCTCGGCGGACAACCGCATGCTGTTCGGCGGCCGCGCCGATTCGACCGGTGCCGCGCCCGAGCGCCTTACAGCGGCCATGCAAACGCGCATGAGCGATACCTTCCCGCAGCTCGCCGGTGCGCGCGTGGAATACGCATGGGGCGGCTTCGTCGATGTCACGCGCAACCGCGCGCCCGACTTCGGCGTGATCGACCCGAATTATTACTATGTGCAAGGCTTTTCGGGGCACGGCGTGGCGCTCACGGGCATGGCGGGGCGTCTCGTTGCGCAGGCCATCGTCGGCGAGCGCGCCTCGTTCGATCTGTTCGCGCAGCTGCGGCACGCGCGCTTCCCCGGCGGCCCCGCGTGGCGGCGGCCTGCGCTCGAAATCGGCATGCTCTACCACCGTGTGATGGAAATGTTCTGACGCGGCACGCCCTGCACGTTCCGCCGGCCTGTTATACCCTTGCGAAAGTCCGCCGCGCTCGCGCGGCGCACGCACTTCCTCTGCTTGAAACGCCTATTCGCAAGGAGCACCAGCAATGGATTACGTCAGGTTCGGCTCGACAGGGCTGCAGGTTTCGCGTCTTTGTCTCGGTTGCATGACCTACGGCGTGGCCGAACGCGGCGCGCACCCGTGGACGCTCGGCGAGGACGCCAGCCGCCCGCTCATCCGCCAGGCGCTCGACGCCGGCATCAACTTCTTCGACACCGCGAACACCTATTCGGACGGCACCTCGGAGGAGATCGTCGGGCGCGCGCTGCGCGACTTCGTCAAGCGCGACGACATCGTGCTCGCCACGAAGGTGTACAACCGCATGCGGCCCGGCCCGAACGGCCAGGGCCTGTCGCGCAAGGCCATCCTCACGGAAATCGACCATAGCCTCAAGCGCCTCGGCACCGATTACGTCGATCTCTACCAGATCCATCGCTGGGACTACAACACGCCCATCGAAGAAACGCTCGAAGCGCTGCACGATGTCGTGAAGGCCGGCAAGGCGCGCTATATCGGCGCTTCTTCCATGCACGCGTGGCAGTTCAGCAAGGCGCTCTACACCTCGCGCCTGAACGGCTGGACCGAATTCATCAGCATGCAGGACCACGTGAACCTGCTGTATCGCGAGGAAGAGCGTGAAATGCTGCCGCTGTGCGCCGACCAGGGCATTGCCGTCATGCCATGGAGCCCGCTCGCGCGCGGCCGCCTCACGCGCGACTGGAACGAGACGAGCGAGCGCGAGGCCACCGACAAGTTCGGCAAGACGCTCTATGGCGCCGATGCGGACAAGGCTATCATCGATGCGGTCGCCACCATCGCGCGGGCTCACGACGTCCCGCGTGCGCAGGTCGCGCTCGCGTGGCTGCTGCACAAGCCCGCCATCACGTCGCCGATCATCGGCGCGTCGAAGCCACAGCACATCGAAGACGCTGTGGCGGCGCTTTCGCTCAAGCTCTCGGACGAAGAGATCAAGACACTCGAAGCGCCGTATCTGCCGCATGTGATTGCGGGCCACCAATAAGCGATGGAGCCGCTGGCAGACGTTCGCGCACGATGCGCGCGAGCGTCTGCATGAGCGCGTCGGCGACCTGCGGCGGCGTTTCCGCATAGCCGAGCAGGAAGCCGTTGTAGCGCGCGGCGTCCGGGGCATCGACGCAATACGCGCTCAACGGCGATAGATGCAGGCCGTGTGCGCGCGCGGCTTCGCTCACATCGGCGTCGGCGAGCGGCGCGTCGAGGCGTACGCTCAAATGCATGCCGCCCGCGTCCGCCGACACCGTCATCACGCCGGCCAGATGTTTGTCGATGGCGGCGACCAGACCGTCGCGGCGCTCTTCGTAGAGCTTGCGCATGCGCCGCAAATGGCGCGCGTAACGCCCGCTTTCGATGAATTCCGCGAGCGCCAGTTGTTCCGCCACGCGCCCCTGGCGCACGAGTGTGTGGTGCGCCTGCGCGAACTGCGCGGCCACACGCCGCGGCACGATCATGAAGCCGATGCGCAGCGCCGGAAACAGCGTCTTGCTGAAGGTGCCGAGATAGATCACGGGCGCGTCGTCGGCGAGGCCCTGGATCGACGGCAGCGGCGGCCCGTCGTGGCGCAGCTCGCTGTCATAGTCGTCCTCGACGATCCACGCGCCGCACGCGCGCGCCTGCTCGATCAGCGCGAGCCGCCGCTCGAGGCTCAGCACGCAGCCCAGCGGATACTGGTGCGACGGCGTGAGATAGACGAGTCGCGGCGGCCTCTCGCGCCAGTCCTCGGGGCGCGTCGACATGCCCGCCGCATCCACACTCATCGGCACGAGTTGCAGCCCCGCGGCCGTGAACGCCACGCGCGCGCCGAGGTAGCCCGGATTTTCGATCCACGCGCGTTCGCCCTCGTCCGCGAAGAGACGCGCACACAGGTCGAGGCTCGACTGCGTGCCGTCCGTGACGAACACCTGGTCGGGCTGGCAGCGCACGCCGCGCGACACGCGTACGTATTGCGCGATTGCCTGACGCAGTGCGGGCATGCCCGCGCTGTCGCCATAGCCGAGATCGTGCGCGCGCAACTCGCGCAGCGCGCGTTCGACCGCCGTGCGCCATTGCGCGTAAGGAAACGCGTCGAGCGCGGGCACGCCTGGGCGCAGCGCCTTCGAGCCGTCGCGGCCCGCGCGGCGCGGCGGCAGTTCGCGCACGCGGCGCGCAAGCGCAGGCACGGGTTCTTCGCGCTGCGTGGTCTGGGCCGGGGTTGCGACTGCACCGGCGCTGACCGCGTTGACGACCGAACCGTGGCGCGTCGCGCTGACGAAGCCCTCTTCCACGAGCCGCTCATACGCATAGAGCACCGAGTTGCGCGCGATGCCTAGCTGCTCCGCGAGCGCGCGGCTCGACGCGAGGCGCGTGCCGCGGCCAATATCGCCGTCGAGGATCGCGCGGCGCAGGCTCTCGTAAAGCAGGTCCTGCTGCGTGAGCTTGCGCACGGCGCGCTTCGCATAGGCCGTCATCATCAACGCGTAGTCCAAACCCGTGGCTCCATTGTTTTTAGTTTCGGTGGGACTAACAATGGTGCCACAAGTCGCTTACGCTTGGGAGTCCGGGAAAGCCTGTGAACAAGGAGAAGGAGACAACACATGACCGACACGACGCTTGTGGTCCGCGCCGTCGCACCCGACGATTTCGCTGCATGGCTGCCGCTCTGGGACGGCTACAACCGCTTTTACGGCCGCTTCGACGCCACCGCGCTGCCGGAGCACATCACGCGCACGACCTGGTCGCGTTTCTTCGACGGCTACGAGCCCATGCACGCGTTCATCGCCGTGCGCGGCGAACGCGTGCTCGGCCTCGTGCACTTCATCTATCACCGCAACACGATTCTGGAAGGGCCGATCTGCTATTTGCAGGATCTCTTCACCGTGGAAGACGCGCGCGGCCAGGGCGTGGGCCGCGCGCTGATCGAGGCCGTGTATGCGCACGCGAAGGCGTCGAATTCGGCGCGCGTGTACTGGCACACGCACGAGACGAATCACACGGCCATGCGGCTTTACGACGACGTGGCCGTGAAGCCTGGCTTCGTCATGTACCGCAAGGACGTTTGATGGGGCGTCCGAAGCGCCTCAGGCGAGATCCTTGAGCAACGAGGCACGCACCTCGCCGTCGATGGTCTGGGTCGGCACGCGGTAATTCGGATGATCGCAGCCTATCGTGAGCGCGGCGCCTTCGCGCAAGCGCGTTTTCATCTGCGGCGTGAGTTCGAAGCGAACGAAATGCACCGCCGAAGTCTTTTCGGCGTTCTCGCGTTCGAGGTCCTCGTCGGCAATCGCGTAGACGGGCGGCTCGCCATCCACCTGGACGAACACCTTGTCCTCGATGCCGATCAGCCGCGCCAGCGCCGCGCGCCGCTCGACTTCACTCTCGTATTCGAGCTGCATGGTCGCCTTCAGGTTGCCGCCGTCGGGCACGAGCGGCAGATAGGCTGCGAGTTCGCCCTGAATGCCGTCTTCGTCGAAGATCTTTTCGATGTGCAGCATCTCCTGAATCTGGTAGCGGATCGTCGTCTCGTCCTCGAACAGGAACGTGAGGTGATTGCCGAGCGATACCACGCGCTGCTTTTTGTGCTCGATGATGCGTTTGCGCATGTCGCCCCGCACCCTGGCGTAGGCTTCCAGCGTCAACAGCGAATTTCTCGCGATCGTCATGAGTCGTGCCTCGTGAATGTTGCGGGTTGGCGTCGGGGCCTAGATGCCGTAGGCGCGGCGCAGCAAGGTAATGGGGTGAGCGAGCGGCGGCTCGCCTAGCTGGTTCTCTTCGATGCCCTGCGCAATGTGATGCCCCGCAAGCTGGCAATCGGACGAGATGAAATTCGGTTCGGCCTGCCCCATCTGCTTGAACACGGGCGTGCCGATCTTCATCGACATGGCGTGGAATTCCTTCTTCACGCCGAACGTGCCCGCGTGGCCCGAACAGCGCTCGACTACGGTCACTTTTGTTTCGGGCACGAGCGAAAGCAGATCGAACGTCTTGCGGCCGATGTTCTGCACGCGCGCATGACACGGCACGTGATACGACACGTTGCCAAGCGGCGCACGGAAATCGGTCTTGAGCAGGCCGTCGCGATGACGCGCCACGAGATACTCGAACGGGTCCCAGAACGCGTCGCTCACGGCTTTCGTGTTGGCATCGTCGGGAAACATCAGCGGCAGCTCATGCTTGTACATGAGGACGCAACTCGGCACCGCGCCGATCAGCGCATAACCTTCGCGCGCGTAACGCGCGAGCATCGGCATGTTCTGCGCCTGCTTGTGCGCCACGCCCTCCAGATTGCCCTGCTCCAGCAGCGGCATGCCGCAGCACCATTCGCTCTTCACTAGCTCGTAGGGAATCTCGTTGTGGTCGAGCACCGCGAGCAGATCGTGGCCGATGCCGGGCTCGTTGAAGTTCACGTAACACGTCGCGTAAATGGCGACCTTGCCCGGCGTGCGCTCGCCGTCGCGCACGTCGCTCGAGCCCGCGCGTTTAGCAACGTTACGAAACTTGTGTGTAGCGAAATCGGGCAGCCACGCCTTGCGATCGACGCCCAGCATCTCTTCCATCGCGCCGCGCATCGCTTTCGTGTGATTGATCGCGTTGACCGTTTGCGTCACGACGGGAATGCCGGCGATCTGGCCGAGCGCGTCGGTATTCGAGAGCACGCGGTCGCGCAGCTTCACTTCGCCCTTGCGGTAATGCACGGCCTTGGCACGCAGCATCAGATGCGGAAAGTCCACATTCCACGGATGCGGCGGCACGTAGGGGCACTTCGTCATGTAGCAGAGATCGCACAGGTAACACTGGTCGACGACCTTGTCGAACGCCGCCTTGTCGACGTCGTGCGCTTCGCCGCTATCGGTTTCATCGACGAGATCGAACAGCGTGGGAAACGCGCCGCATAGCGACACACAGCGCCGGCAGCCCGCACAGATATCGAACACGCGCGCGAGTTCCGTATCGAGCTGGCCCTGGTCGTAAAAAGCGTCGGAGCGCCAGTCGAGCGGATGGCGGGTCGGCGCTTCGAGACTGCCTTCCTTGTGGGGCATGACGTCTCCTTCTTTTATTTATCAGCCCAATACACGGCTAGGTGGGCGCGCGCGAACGCGCGCCGGTGCTTGCCCGGCACGCGAAACAAAAGCGCGCGCGTCATGGGCGCGTGCCGTCAGGCACGCGGCGATGCCCAATGCGCCTCAGTCCGCCAGCACGTCCAGCGCCTTCGTATAGCGGTTGGCATGGCTGCGCTCCGCCTTGGCCAGTGTCTCGAACCAGTTCGCGATTTCGTCGAAGCCTTCGTCGCGCGCGACCTTGGCCATGCCGGGGTACATATCGGTGTATTCGTGCGTTTCGCCCGCAATGGCCGCCTGCAGATTCAGACGCGAGGTGCCGAACGGCAGCCCGGTGGCCGGGTCGCCTACCGCTTCCAGATATTCGAGGTGGCCGTGCGCGTGGCCGGTTTCGCCTTCAGCGGTCGAGCGAAACAGCGCCGCGACATCGTTTTGTCCTTCTACGTCGGCCTTGGCTGCGAAATACAGATAACGGCGGTTGGCCTGTGATTCGCCGGCAAATGCATCCTTGAGGTTCTGTTCCGTCTTCGAGCCCTTTAGCTGTGCCATCTGTGCCTCCATCGTTCGCCTGAAATGTGGGGACGCGACGCCATTCGCCTCGTGCAATGCAGCATGCGTGGGCGACTTCGCCGCACTATTAATCTAGGTTGTGGCGTTTGCGTTCCCAATTGTGAATTTCAATCCCGGCGATAGCGTAGCGGGGTTTACGCGAGCCGAAATGCGCGGAAAGGGGGCGGGTTCAGGCACGCGCCGTGCGCGCGACGAACTGTCCTGCACTCTTCACTTTGCGCGCGCGCGGAGTCGTCCTAGACTTGGAAATTGCCGACGCGCCCGATCAATTTTGCGGAGATGCCATGCGACTTACAATCTTGATCAACGGTTCCGATCCGACCGTCAATCACGACTATGCAGTGCTCTGGCTCGATACCGACCAGCAACGCTGGTCCCGCGAGTCTCACGAAGGGATCGACCTGCCAGAATGGGGTGAATTGCGCGACGTGAATGGTGTCACGTCGCTGTGCGCACCGCTCGAAAACGAGCCGCTGTGCACGTTACGCGGCCTGCATGTAAACCGCCGCCAGGAAATCAGTTCAGCACACGGCGACGCGACATGGTCGTGCGAAACCTCGCACTCGCCGATGGAGGGCCAATGGCGACTCCAGGCTGTGGACCGCCAGATGGTCCGCGCCGAGCATTCGCTTTTTGCAGGCTGAGTCGTTGTTGATGATCTGACCGATTGAATGCAGGCGGCATCATTTGCCGCCTCGCTCCTCGCGCAGCAACGCAACGCTGCCGCGCTCATTGCAGCTGTTTGTGCGTCACCTCTCGCTTGCGCCCGCCCTTGAGCGGGCGCGCGTTTTTTTGCGCCTGCATTTTTTCTTCCGCCTCCACGCGCGTCATGCGCCCGCTATACTTTCAGCCCGCTTGATCCTACCCCAGTCCAGCCTGTCCTTTCGATGAAGAAGCTGTTTGCCTCGCTTGTTGCCTCCCTGCTGCTCGCCGCCGCGAGTCATGCAATCGCCGCACCGGCCTGTTCGCAATTCGTGCCCGACGGCCAGTTCCCAACGCTCACGAATCAGCGCATGGCGCCGAAAACGCGCATGCTCTGCTATTCGGATTTTGCCGTGCTGCATTCGGGCGTCACGCACGGGCCGTTGTGGTCCGCCGAGCATCTCACGCGCGACCACCTCGAAGCCGCGAAGGACATGACGCGCACGAACCGCTTCTTCGAGGACGACCGCCTGCCCGAAGGCGAAGGCGCGACGCTCGCCGACTACAAGCGCAGCGGCTTCGACCGCGGCCACATGAGCCCCGCAGGCAACCGCTGGAATGCACAGGCGATGGCGGAATCGTTTTCACTCGCCAATATCGTTCCGCAGAATCGCGACAACAACCAGCGCCTTTGGGCCCATATCGAAAGCGCCGTGCGCAAGCTCGCGTCGAAGTATGGCGAAGCCTATGTCGTGACCGGTCCGCTGTTCACAGGCGCACAGCTCCAGACGATCGGCGCGACGCGCGTGCTCGTGCCGACGCAGATCTTCAAGGTCGTGTACGTGCCTTCGCAGCAGCTCGCGTTCGCGATCGTCGCGGACAATACGGCTGTCGATCGTTACGACGTGCGCTCGGTGCGCGATCTCGAAGCGCAGAGCGGCATTTCATTCCCCGGAATTCCGGCGAATGTCGCGGCGAAGGAAAAAGTTTCGTTCAATGGCCGCGGCTTTGCCGTGAGCAAATGGGGCTGGTAGGCGCGCCCCCCATTACGCATAAGGAGGATCACAAAGTGTTCGACGCATACGCAAACGACAACGACGTGCTCAACGTGCAAGGCGACGCGCTCACGCTCACGAACGGCACGACGCGCGTGACACTCGCCGGCACGCTGGAACTCACGCGCGACAAGCGCGGGCTCGCCGCTGCGCTGGCGCTGAAGGCGGCGCTCGACGACGTCGTGAAGACACTGCAGGCCGATCCGCACCTGCCCGCGAAGGTCGCCGACGAGCCGGACCGGAAGCCCGGGGTCGTCGACAATCCGTTCAACTGATCAGGCCCACGCGAAGCGCACGCTTTAGAACGGCTTGCCTTCGCTCTCGCTCCAGGCGCGCGCCATGAGCGTGTTCGAGGGCAGCGTTTCGTCGAGCAGCTTCTTCGCGCTCTGTGCCCCCGCGATCGGCAGGCCGGTGGGATCGATCGCGCCGATCTGCGCGAGCACCGACGCCTGATCCCAGTAGATGTGCTCGTTATAGAGCTTGTTGCCGCGAAAGCAGATCACGGCGAGCATCGGCACCTCGAAGTACTTGCCCGTGGGCGCGAGGCCCGGCAGCAGCCAGTCGATCTCGCGGTCGTGGGTGCAGCAGAAGATGAACTCGTCCACCACGCGGTCCGAGCCGATCGTGCGCGAGATCGGGATCAGGCGCGTGTCCTCCGGGTTCGAATGCACGAAATGGTGCGTGTAGAAGCGCTTGAGCTCGTCGTGGCCCACGCCGCCCGTCATCGTCGGAATGTGGTTGACGTAGGGCTGCGCGACCATGGTCGGCATCACGTCGCTCGGGTTGCGCGCGACGAACTCGTGGTAGCAGTGCTCTTCCCACAGCGCGTTGAAGTCGTAGATCGGGCCGAGCACCCGGCGCAGCATGGCGAGCGTGCGCGAGTAGGCCATCATCGTGGCGGGCTTGTCGTACGTCGAGCGGGAAGACGAAGCGAACGCGTGATCGCAGCCAGGGTACGTATACAGCTCGACGCCAGGCTTGCCCGCCAGCGCCTGCGCGATGCGCTCGCGCGTGGCGGCGTCGCAGTGGGCGTCGTCGGCGCCGAAGTGCAGCATCAGCGGACACGTGATGCGCGAGGCTTCGTCCAGATCGTTTTCGAGGCCCACGGCGTAATAGCCGATCGCGCAATCGACATCGGTGCGCGTCGCGCTCAGGTACGCGAGCTTGCCGCCCAGGCAGAAACCCACCACGCCGACTTTGCCGCGATGTTGCGGGTGCGCGCGCAGCGCGGCGAGCGTTTGCGCCACGTCCTGCATCGCGAGGTCGACGTCGAAGCGCTCGTAGAGCGAGAACGCCTTCTGCGCGTCGGCGCCTTCGTAGCCAAGATCGACGTTCGGCTCCAGACGCCAGAACAGGTCCGGCACCATCACGACGTAGCCTTCCTCGGCATAGCGGTCGGCGAGCGCGCGCATGTAGCCGTTCACGCCGAAGATCTCCTGCAGCAGCACGAGGCCGGGGCCGCTGCCCTCGGGCGGCAGCGCCGTGTAGGCGCGGAATTCGCCGCCGTCGTGCGACTTCACCTGGGTCCATTGTCCGTTCATCGGGGCTGTCTCCTCTCTTCGGTCTGGTTTAGCTGCCGTAGATTAGCGTCGATCGCGCGCCGCTGCAGCGCGTCGCACCATTCACGCCGCGCCGAAGCCGCCCGCCGCCGCGAGCGGCGGCAGCGCCGACTCGCCGCGTATCCATGCGTACTGCGCCAGCTCGGCCATTTCCTTGTCGCCGCGGCTGTCGCCATAAGCGTATAGCGTGGCGGGCGCGTTCGTCCCCCACCACGCGCGCAGCCGCGCGACCTTCTCCGGCCCCCAGCAGTTGTTGCCCGCCAGATGGCCCGTGTATATGCCATCGCGCCATTCGAGTTCGCTCGAAAGCACGGTGCCGATGCCGACCGTCGTGGCCCACATGCGCAGATAGATCGACGGCGACGCGCTCACGAGCACGACCTCATGGCCGAGCGCCTGGTGCTCGGCCACGCGCGCGAGCATCTCGGGGCGCAGCAGCGCGGGGAGACGGCGCTCGACGAAGCGCTGCGCGGCGGCTTCGAGCACCTCGCGCCGCACGGCTCCCATCGCGGCGTACAGGAAGCGCGCCTTGGTCGGCCCGCGCGGCGACCAGCCTAGCGGGACGCCGATGAGCGAGGGCAGGCAGCGCAGCGCGGCGGCGGCGAAGCGGGCGGGGCCGGCGGCGTCGAGCATGAACGCGCGAAAGCTGTCGGACGTGGTGATGGTGCCATCAAAGTCGAATGCGGCGACGACGCGGTCGTTCATGAAACGGTATGGGCCTGGCGTGGAAGGGAAAGGCGACGCGGCTGGGCGCGCCGAACGGGCGTCATTGTCGGCGCAAACGCGATGCAGCTGCAACGCAGCCCAAGCGCGCCCGAGATGTTGACGCAATTCGTCAACATGTATCGATATGGACTCGCATCGATGCCGATGCATTAGCGTCATTGCGCGTTAGACGCCAGACCCGCGGCATCGACGATCTCGATTTCGCCGTAGCGCAATGCGAGCAACCCTTCGCGCTCGAACTGGCGCAGGATCTGGTTCACCGTTTGCCGCGAGAGTGCGAGCATCAGCGCGAGATCCTCCTGCGGCACGTTGATCACACGGCGCGCGCGCTGCCCGCCTTGCGTGCCTGCCGCCTCGCCGTACTCGTTCGAGAGCAGCAGCAACCGGCGCGCCACGCGCGCGGAAGCACCCAGCAGCGCGGTCTCCTCGATCGCGTCGAACGCGAGTCGCAGCTTTTGCGCGAGCAGCAGACCAAACGCATGCCAGTACGCAGGCGTTGCGTCGAGCAGCGCCACCAGCGCCGCGCGCGGCACGTGAAAGAGCGTGGAGTCGCGCTCGGCGTAGGCGTCGTGCGTACGTGCGCCGCCGTCGAAAAGCGCGATCTCGCCGAACCAGTGCGCCGGCCCGACCACGGCGAGCAGCACCTCGCGGCCCGCGACGCTCGCCGCCCCCACGCGCACCACGCCTTCCAGCACGCAGTAGAGACCGTCGTCGGCGTCGCCGCGCATGAAAAGGCGCTCGCCCGCCTGCAGCGTGCGCACGCGCCCCGCCGCGCGCAGCGCGTCGCGCAACGGTGCGGGCGCGCCGCGAAACCATGCGCTGCGCTCGAGCGCGGCGGCGGACGGCGAACTGGCGATGACGGGCGGGACGGAACGTGAGGGCATCGGGACAGGGCAAGCGGGGCGAGGCGAGTCACAAAGCGGCGCAATTGTCGGCTAGCCGAAGGTTTGCGCTCGTCAGCCCGACGATCATAATGATTTTGGAGACAGAGAGACACCCATGAGAAACCTGACCGGGCAGCTCACCCAGTACGCGGCCTATCACCGCGACGTGCGCAACATCGGCACCCATTTCGTCGGCATTCCGCTCATCGTGCTCGCGCTTGCGGTCCTGCTTTCGCGTCCGGTGATCGCACTCGGGATGCCGGTTCCGGTCTCGCCGGCGTGGCTCCTGTTCGGCGCCGCGACGATCTACTACCTCGTACTGGACGTGCCGCTCGGCCTCATGATGGCGGTCGTTTCCGTCGCGTGCGTGGCCTTCGGCGCCTGGCTCGCGCAGCAAGGCACCGCCGCGTGGCTGGGCGGCGGCGTGGGGCTGTTCGTGGTCGGCTGGATCTTCCAGTTCGTCGGTCACATCGCGTGGGAGCATCGCAAGCCGGCCTTCGTCGACGATCTCATCGGCCTCATGATCGGCCCGCTCTTCGTGCTCGCCGAAGCGCTGTTCAGCATCGGCTGGCGTCCTGAGCTGCGCGCGGCGATCGAGGCGAAGGTGGGGCCTACACGCATCAATCCGCCGCGTGCTCAGGCAGCGCGGCAGTAAGTGGCCGCTGCAAGGTCCTCAGCGTTCGAACCGAATGAGCCGCGCCGCGTGCACGGCCGTGAGCGCGACGGCGAGCCAGATCGGCACGTAAGTCCCGAGCTGCCGCATGCCCAGGTGCTCCCCCAGCAGCGTGACGGAGACGATCACGAGCAGCACCGGCTCGACATAGCCGAGGATGCCGAAGAGCGCCATCGGCAGCAGCCGGCTCGCCTTCAGGTACGACGCGAGCGCAACGGTGCTGAGCACGCCGAGCCCCGGCAGCAGCGCGAAAGCGAGGAACTTGTGCGCGTCGAGCAGCGCGAGCGAGCCGCCCGCACGCACTTCGATCACCGCCACCGGCACGAGCAGCAGCATCTCTACGGCGAAGGTGACGAGTGAATCCGCGTGGATCTTGCGGCGCAGCACGAAGTACGGCGGATAGCCGAACGCGACGAGCAGCGTGGGCCACGAGAACGCGTGCGTCGCCCACAGCTCGTGCGCCACGCCCACGGCGGCACACGCCACGGCGAGCCATTGCAGCGGCTCGAGGCGCTCGTGATAGTAAAAACGTCCCACCAGCACCATGATGAGCGGCAGCAGGAAATAGCCGAGCGACACTTCCAGCATGCGCCCGTGCAGCGGCGCCCACAGAAACACCCATAGCTGCGAGCCCAGCAGCGCGGCGCTCGCCACCAGGGCGAGCGCGGTGCGCGGCTCCTTCATCATGCGCGCGACGAGCGCGCGCAATTGCGGCGCGCGCTTGCGCAGCACCAGCAGGGCCAGCGCACCGGGCGCGGTCCAGATCACGCGCCACGCAAAAATGTCGAGGCCGCCGAGCGGCGCGAGCAGGAGCGTATAGGCCGACATCAGCGCGAACAGCGCCGAAGCGCCCACGGAAAGCGCAATGCCGCGCCCGGGTTCGTACTGGTTCATCGGGACACGCGGTGACAGAAAGCGCTAACAGCGGGATCGCGAACGGCGCCGTGCGTAGTTTTCGCACGCGCGGGTAAAAACGTTGTCATTTGAATTGGCTATTGAATAAGGCGGGGGCGGGCGTTGGCGTCGGGGAGACCGCATTCTAGTCGCGTTTGGGCGGCGGCAGGCGGCGCAAACCTGCGCCGGACAAGGCGGGCACACGCCGTGCGCGCTTCGCGCCCTGGTGCAGGCCGAGCAATTTTGTCCGGCAGATCACGCCACGATGGACTAGAACGTAAGTCTCGCCACGCCAGCCCGCCGTCGCCTTAACCGGCTGCAATCCGCGGCTGGAACTCGCGGCTGGAATTCGCTTCGACGAGCGAGATTTCACCGGGGCCGCTGGAGCCGCAGCCCGGCTTATCCCGGAGCGCCACGCCAGCGCCCGCCGCCGTGATTCACGACGCCGTCCCCAACGTCCAACGCCCCCTGGAGCCCGCATGCCATCTTCTGCGCCCCGCCCCGCCGTTGCCGACCTCGCCGGTGCATTCGCCCTTTCCCCCGCCGCCAGCGCATTCGCCGCCGAAGTGCGCGCCGGTTTGATGCGCTCGCCGCAAAAGGAACTGCCGTCGAAATATTTGTATGACGAAGTCGGCTCGGCCCTCTTCGAGGTCATCACCGTGCTGCCCGAATACGGCGTCACGCGCAGCGAGGAGCGCCTGCTCACGCGCTACGCGACCGAGATCGTCGAAGCGCTGCCCTCCGACGTGAAAGTCGCCGAACTCGGCAGCGGCAGCGGCCGCAAGACGCGCCGCATTCTCGAAGCGCTCTGCCGCAAGCGCCCGACGTCGTACTGCCCGATCGAGATTTCGCGCACCGCGCTGCAACTGTGCCGGCGTGAACTGGCCGACATCGAGCGCATTTCGATCGTCGGCTACGAGCGTGACTATCTCGCCGGACTGTCCGAAGTGAGCCGCCAGCGCAAAGAGGGCGAGCAACTGCTCGTGCTCTTTCTCGGCAGCACGATCGGCAACTTCGCGCGCCTCGCGGCCACGCGTTTCCTGCGTGACATCCGCGCGATGCTGCGCCCCGGCGACACGCTGCTGCTCGGCACCGACCTCGTGAAGCCCGTGGATACGCTGATCGCCGCCTACGACGACGCCATCGGCGCCACGGCCGCATTCAACCTGAACCTGCTGTCGCGCATCAACCGCGAACTGGAAGCCGACTTCGACCTGCACGACTTCGAGCACGTCGCGCGCTTCAATCCGGACGTGCGCAGCATCGAGATGCATCTGCGCGCGAAGCGCGACGTGCATGCCGAAGTGCGCTCGGCGCATCTCACCGTCGACATCGGCGCAGGCGAGACGATCTGGACCGAGAGCAGCCACAAGTATCACGCCGACGAAATCCCGGCGATCGCCGCCGACGCGGGCTTCGAATGCACGCGTCAGTGGGTCGAAAAGGATTGGGGATTCGCGGAGAGCCTGCTAGCCGTGAAGTAAGCGGCGTCCGAAACGAAAAAGCGGTGCGCCAATGTGCCTGGCGCACCGCTTTTTTATCGGGCGACGCTCAATGCTGCTCGAAGCGCTCGTAACGTTTTTCGGTCAGGCGTTCCTCGCTTTCCACCGAACTGACGCGCGCGGCCGGCGGCCCGTGGCGCAGCCACGAGAGCATGCGGTCCACCTGGTTCGCCGTGCCCTGGATCACGGCTTCGACCGAGCCGTCCTCCATGTTCGCGACGTAGCCGCGAATGCGCAGCGCGTGCGCCTGGCGCACCGTCGCGTGACGAAAACCCACGCCCTGCACCGTCCCGTGCACGCGCACGTAGTACGTTTCGAGGCGCGTATCCAGATCCGGTTCGCTCATTGTTCCTTTCTCCATGCAGGCTTTACGGTCGGCATTGTAGACGCCAACGCGCGCACGCGCCGGGCCCGCGCCACGTACAATCCGTGCCACGCCGCCGCGCCAATACCGAACATGGAAACGACCCTGCAATGACCGACACCTCCCGAGCCAACCGCGATCTCGTGCTGATCACCGGCGCGTCCGGCTTCGTCGGCTCGGCCGTCGCCCGCATCGCGCAGGAAAAGGGCTATGCGGTGCGCCTGCTGGTGCGCGAGACGAGCCCGCGCAAGAACCTCGAAGCGCTCGACGCCGAAGTCGTCACCGGCGACATGCGCGACGCCGCCTCGATGCGCCGTGCGCTCGACGGCGTGCGCTATCTCTTCCACGTGGCCGCCGACTACCGCCTGTGGGCGCCCGATCCGCACGAGATCGAGCGCGCCAACCTCGAAGGCGCCGAAGCCACCATGCGCGCGGCACTCGACGCGGGCGTGGAGCGCATCGTCTACACGAGCAGCGTGGCCACGCTCAAGGTCACGAGTTCGGGCAACTCAGCCGACGAAACCTCGCCGCTCACGCCCGAGCAGGCCATTGGCGTATACAAGCGCAGCAAGGTGCTGTCCGAGCGCGCCGTGGAACGCATGATCGAGCGCGACGGGCTGCCCGCGGTGATCGTCAATCCGTCGACGCCGATCGGTCCGCGCGACGTGAAGCCCACGCCCACGGGCCGCATCATCGTCGAAGCGGCCACCGGCAAGATCCCCGCGTTCGTCGACACCGGCCTGAACCTTGCGCACGTGGACGACGTGGCGAACGGCCACTTCCTCGCGCTGGAGCGCGGACGCATCGGCGAGCGCTACATCCTCGGCGGCGAGAATTTGCCGCTGCAGCAGATGCTCACCGACATCGCCGGCATGGTCGGCCGCAAGCCGCCCACGATCGCGCTGCCGCGCTGGCCGCTCTATCCGCTTGCGATGGGCGCGGAAGCCGTGGCGCGCTTCACGAAGCGCGAGCCATTCGTAACTGTCGATGCGCTCAAGATGTCGAAGAACAAGATGTATTTCACGTCGGCGAAAGCGGAGCGCGAACTGGGTTATCGCGCGCGGCCGTATCGCGAGGGCTTGAAAGATGCGCTCGCATGGTTCCGCGAGGCCGGCTATCTGAACGCCAGATGAGGCAAGCTGAGGAAACTGTTACAACTTTTCTTGCGACATGCGTACAACGCCTGAAGGGCAATGCGCGCAAGCTGCGGGTAGAATCGCGGGTCTTACCTGAGAAGCTCGCATGAATCTTCAAGACCAGATTGGCGTGCTCGAAGCGGGCGTCGATCAGCTCCTTCAGGCCGCCGCCGCCGCGCACGCACCGCGCGCCGATGAACGCGCCGCCGCAGTTCCCCAGCAGGACACTCCCGTTGCAAGCAGCGAAGCGGAGCAAGCCGTCGCTGAGCAGCCGCACGCCGTTGCCGTCGATACGGCCGCGGAGGCTGCCGGTGCGGTCGCCACCGCAGAACCCGTTGAAGCCGCCAATGCAACCGTGACCGACACTGCCGAAGCCATCGAACCCGCTGCCGAAACGGCCCGCGCCGCGCCTGCGCAGCCCGAACTGCACGTGGCGCGCCCGTCGCAAAACGAGATCACACTGACGATCGGCGGCCAGACGGTGACGCTCAACGCGCTGCAAGTCGGCCAGATGATCGAGGAGCTGTCGAACGCACGCGCCTCGATGCAGCCCGAACCGCCGCCCGGCATTCCGCAAGGCTGGCGTTTCGCGTCGACGAAGAATCCGATGATGGCCGTGCAGAAACAGTCCAACGGCGACCGCCTGCTGGTGCTGCGCCACACGGGCCACGGCTGGGTGCCGTTCACGTTCTCGCCCGACATCGTCGTGCAGATGTACATGATGCTCACGCAGCGCTAACGCGCGCGGGGATCGAAAAAAAGCCGTCGAAACCGACGGCTTTTTTCATTGGCAGCTTCTCGCACGAAGCGCTTTATCGCCCCTGCGCCGGCGCCTGCACGCGCGCCTTCCACTGACCGCCCTTGCCGCGCCAGAAGCGCCACGCCGAAGCGAACGTCGCGCCCACGTAGAACAGCGCGACGAGCGGCAGGAACGGCGCCCACAGCGGCGAACGCCGGTAGTAGGCAAGCATGGGCGAGTAGGCGCAGCACATCAGCGCCCAGGCGATCCACGCGGGCCAGCCGTGCGGCCCGAGCACGAGCGCGACCACGGGCGGCGCGAGATAGATGATCGTCATGCCGAGCAGCGTGCCCGCGAGCTGCCACGCCGAATAGTGCAACTGTGTGAACGCCGTGCGCGCGATCATGTTCCAGATGTCCTTCCACGAATCGTACGGGCGCAGCGACACGCTCTTCGCGGCAACGTCGAGCCGGATCGGGTGATGCCCTTCGCCGCGATGCTTGATGCGCGCGGCGAGGCTGCAGTCGTCGATCAGCTCGGCGCGGATCGATTCGATGCCGCCCGCCTCTTCGAGCGCCTGGCGGCGCACCAGCATGCAGCCGCCGGCCGCGGCCGCCGTGCGGTTCTTCGGGTTGTTGACCCACGAGAACGGATAGAGCTTCGCGAAGAAGAACACGAACGCCGGGATCAGCGCCTTTTCCCAGAAGGAGTCACAGCGCAGCCGCACCATCAGCGAGACGAGGTCGCGGCCTTCGGCCTGCGCGCGCACGACGAGCTGCGCGAGCGCCTCGGGCGGATGGCCGATGTCGGCGTCGGTTAGGAGCAGGTAGTCGGCGGGCAGCTTGAGCGTGCGCACCGCCTCGATGCCCTGCGACTGCGCCCACACCTTGCCCGACCAGCCCGCCGGCAGCGGCTTGGCCGTTATCACGCTGAGCTTTTCCGGGCACTGCAGCGCGAGCGCGGCGGCGCGCGCGGCTTCCGCGGTGCCGTCGGTGCTGTGGTCGTCGATCACGATCACGTGAAACTCGCCGCCGTAGTCCTGCTGGAGCAGCGAGGTCACGGCCTCGCCGATCGCGTCGGCCTCGTTGCGCGCCGGCACGACGGCACACGCGGCAGGCCAGCCGGCCGCGGGCTCGACGATCGGCAGCGGCGCGGCCGGGCGCGCGCGCCAGAATCCGCCGCGCCCGAACAGCAGCACGAGCCAGATGAGCAGCGAGAGACAGGAGACGGCAAAGAGAATGGTCGTAGTCATACGTTGTTACTCTCGATCGAAGGGGCGCGCACGCCCACGCGGCGCGACAGCCACATAGCCGCCGTGCGCAGGAGCACCACGGCCCAGTCGGGCGCGCGCAGCGCAGGCCGCGCGCGGAACACATCGTAGCCGCCGCGCTCGATGATTTCGAGCACGCGCAGTCCGCCATGCACGACACTGCACAGCTCGAGGCCGAAGCGCCCCGGCACGCGCAGCGCGAGCGGCGCGCCGCTCACCATCAGCGCCCGCGCGCGCGCCACCTCGTGCGCCATCAGCGCGCGCCAGGCGTCGTCCACCTTGCCCGCGGCGATCTGCGCTTCGGTGACGCCAAAGCGTTCGCGCTCGGCGAGCGGCAGGTAAATGCGGCCGCGCGCCCAATCGGCGCTCACGTCCTGCAAGAAGGTGATGAGCTGCAAGGCGGTGCAGATCGCGTCGGAATCGGCCAGATTCTCGGGCGTCGCCGCGTGAATCAGATGCAGCATCAGATGGCCGACCGGGTTCGCCGAGCGCCGGCAATAATCCAGCAGCTCGAAGCGATCGGCATAGCGCGTCGTGTCGATATCCTGATCGAACGCCGCGACGAGGTCGTAAAACGGCGCGAGCGGCAGGCGGCACTCGCGCACCACGTCCGCGAGCTTCGCGAACAGCATGGGGTGCACGCGCGCCGGGCGGCCTTCGGCCACCGCGTTCAGGCCTTCGCGAAAATCGGCGAGACGCGTGTGGCGTTGCTCGGGGCTCCAGTCGCCTTCGTCCGCGATGTCGTCGAGCGTGCGCGCGACGTGGTAGATCACGCCGACAGGCGCCCGCAGCGCCTTCGGCAGCAATACGCGCGCTACCGGAAAATCGTCGTAGTGGTCGGGTTCCATCAAGGCGTCCAGAATGGGGTCGTATCCCGACGCGCCATCCAGGCGACCCGCGGGACGCGATATTTTAAGCGTTCCCGGGGTATGTTGCACCGCGCAACGAGGCAGCGGCCGTTCCACAGCCCCTCCTGCATCGCGTGCACGAAGCGCCTTGCACAGGCCGTGGGAGCGCCACGCGGCGGGCTTTTTGAGAAAAATGGGTGGCTGACCGGGGTCCGGCGTCGCGTGCACGCCGCACTGCGCGCGCTGCACACAGCAAACGAAAGGCGAAGGGGTTAAAATGCGCGTCTGGTTTTGACTCCGTCACTCCTTTGGCGGATTTTTGCATCTTTAATAATAGACAGCCGCCGGCGATCAGGTCATTTTTACCGACTTGCTCGTCTTATGCGGCAGTCGGAGTTCGCCACCCTATGCGAGTGATCCTTGCCCAACCCCGCGGCTTTTGCGCGGGGGTTGTCCGCGCTATCGAAATCGTCGATCGCGCACTGCAGAAGCACGGCGCGCCGGTCTATGTGCGCCATGAAATCGTCCACAACCGTCACGTGGTCGAAAACCTGCGCAACAAGGGCGCGCGTTTCGTGGAAGAGCTCGACGAAGTGCCGGAAGGCGCCGTGGCGATTTTCAGCGCCCACGGTGTGGCCAAGACCGTGGAACGCGCCGCCGAGGAACGCGACCTCGACGTGCTCGACGCCACCTGCCCGCTCGTCACCAAGGTTCATGTACAGGGCCGCCAGTACGTCGCGGCGGGCCGCACGCTGATCCTGATCGGCCATGCCGGTCACCCGGAAGTGGAAGGCACGATCGGCCAGATTCCCGGCACCGTGCTGCTCGTGCAGAGCGAAGCCGATGTTTCGAAGCTCGATCTGCCGCTCGATGCACCGCTCGCGTACGTGACGCAAACCACCCTTTCGGTGGACGACACGCGCGGCATCATCGACGCGCTGCTCGCGCGGTTCTCCGACATCGTCGGTCCGGACACGCGCGACATCTGCTACGCAACGCAGAACCGCCAGGCAGCGGTGCGCGAACTGTCGGATCAGGTGGACGTTCTGCTCGTCGTTGGTGCGACGAACAGCTCGAACTCGAATCGTCTGCGCGAGATCGGCAGCGAAACGGGGGTGCCGAGCTACCTCGTCGCCGACGGTTCGGAAGTGAAGGCCGAGTGGTTCGCCAATGTGCAAACGGTCGGCATCACGGCCGGCGCATCGGCGCCTGAAGAAATGGTTGAGAACGTCATTGACGCGCTGCGCGCGTTGGGGCCTGTCGAGGTGTCGACGATGGCGGGCCGTGAAGAAAAAGTCGAATTCAAGTTGCCGTCGAAGCTCTTGCAACCGCTCGTCGCGCGCGAAGTTTAAGGAGGACACGCTTTGTCTATTCCGCTGCTACAAAAAGTCCGCGTTGGCTCGTACATCTTCCGCCAGCATTTCAGCGGCAACAAGCGCTACCCGCTCGCGCTCATGCTCGAGCCGCTGTTCCGCTGCAATCTCGCCTGCAATGGCTGCGGCAAGATCGACTATCCGGATCCCATCCTGAACCAGCGCCTGTCGCTGGAGGAATGCCTCGAAGCCGTCGACGAGTGCGGCGCGCCGGTCGTTTCCATCGCAGGCGGCGAACCGCTGCTGCACAAGGAAATGCCGCAGATCGTGAAGGGCATCATGGCGCGCAAGAAGTTCGTGTATCTCTGCACGAACGCGCTGCTCATGGAAAAGAAGATGGACGACTACCAGCCGAACCCGTACTTCGTCTGGTCGGTGCACCTCGACGGCGACCGCGAAGCGCACGATCACTCGGTCTCGCAGGAAGGCGTGTACGACAAGGCCGTCGCGGCCATCAAGGAAGCCAAGCGCCGCGGCTTCCGCGTGAACATCAACTGCACGCTGTTCAACGACGCCGTGCCCGAGCGCGTGGCGAAGTTCTTCGACACGGTCGGCGAGATCGGCGTGGACGGCATCACGGTGTCGCCGGGCTATGCGTATGAGCGCGCGCCGGACCAGCAGCACTTCCTGAATCGCGACAAGACCAAGAACCTGTTCCGCGAAATCTTCAAGCGCGGCAACAACGGCAAGAAGTGGTCGTTCAGCCAGTCGAGCCTGTTCCTCGACTTCCTGGCCGGCAACCAGAGCTACCAGTGCACGCCGTGGGGCAACCCGGCGCGTACGGTGTTCGGCTGGCAAAAGCCGTGCTATCTGGTCGGCGAAGGTTACGTGAAGACCTTCAAGGAGTTGATGGAAACGACCGACTGGGACAAATACGGCACGGGCAAGTACGAGAAGTGCGCGGACTGCATGGTCCACTGCGGCTTCGAGGCCACCGCCGTGATGGACACGGTCGCACATCCGCTCAAGGCCGCGCGCATCGCCCTCTCGGGCCCGCGCACGACGGGCGCGTTTGCGAAGGACATCCCGCTCGAAGGCGCACGTCCGGCTGAATACGTGTTCTCGCGTCACGTCGAGATCAAGCTCGAAGAGATCAAGAACTCGGCCAAGACCAAGAAGCCGGTTACGGTCGCAGCTAGCTAAAGCGGTTTCCGCCAAGGGCGGATGAAACGCAAAAAGGGCGCAACGGTTCTAGCCGTTGCGCCCTTTGTCTTTTTTGTCACTTCGCACTGAACGGCGACACCGTCGCATTCGCTGTGGCCGTGCTCGCCGCTGCCGGCGTCCACCGGTACACCACCGCGCTCGAAGCGTTGTAGTTATCCTTCGTCACGACATACTCACCCGTCGAGCGCAGATACGCGCGCAGACCGTACATCGAATCCACGTCGTTGCCCACGTACACCGCGTTCGGGTTGCTGTTGATGAGCGTCGTGTCGATCGCGCCCGTGGTGAGGTTGAACGCATCGATGTTCGGCACGGTGTGCACGTAGCCCACGAACAGATAGTTTCCGGCGGCCGCTATCGATTTGGGATTCGCGCTCGTGAGCGTGATCACCGGATTCGGCGCGCTCGTATTGCCGGCGAGCCAGCCGCGATACACCTCGACGCGCGTGCCGACCGCCGTCCAGTCGGTCACGCTCGCGTCCTCGCCCGTGAGGATCATCGTGTCGCTTTCGGGCAGGTAGGCGATGCGGGTGAGCCGCGAGATCGTGGCAGGAATCGGCGTGGTGATCGCGGCGCCCCAGGTCGGCTTGCCGGTCGAGTCGAAGCCGGTCAGCGGGTGGTGGGAAATGACGTTGGTCTTGTCGAGGCCGACCCACAGGTCGCCCTTGCTGTCGAGACAAAAGCCGTTGCGCACCGGGGCCGTCGTACTGAACGCCGCCCCCGGCAGCGTGTAATCCGGAATGGCGATATAGCCGCTCGCCGCATTGAAGTGGAAGAAGTAGAACGTATCGGGGTTCTGGCCGGCCGCCACGAGAATGCGCTTGCCGCTCACGCTCGCCACCTGCGCGAAATGGTCGCCGCGACCGGCATCGGCGAGATTGATGCGCGGATCGGACGGATACGTTATCGGGTCGATCGTGTTGGCCACAAAGGTGCCGCCGGCCGTGCCCGAATAGATATTCATGCCGCCGTAGAACAGCGCGCCGTCGGTGCCCGGATCCGGCGCCGCATTGCCTTCGAAGTTGAGCGACTGGAGCTTCCAGCGCAGCGTGCCGGTGCCGTCGTAAGCCTGCAGATCGGTGCCGCCGTTGCGGCCGAGGTCCCACGAGCCGCCCCACGGATTGTTCAGCACGTACAGCATGCCCGCGGAATCCTTGCCGATACCGACCACGCGCGTAAAGCGCTTGTCGCCCACCTGGCCCTTGACGCCCGTGGTCGTGTCGAGATAGCCGCCCAGCACGCCGAACGTGCCGGTTTGCGAAGGCGTGCCCGCTACGCTGAAGGTCTTGATGTTCATGTCGGGACCCGAGTCGCCGATCATCAACTGCGAGGTCTGCGCATCGAAATACAGCGACGACGGCCGCGCCGTGGACGCCAGCTGGATGGTATTCAGCAGCTGACCGCCGGCACTGAATTCGAGCACCGCGCCCGCGCTCTTCTGGGCGACCCAGAGGTTGCCGCCCGCGTCGAGCGTCAGCGCGCCCGGGCACGCCACGCTGATATCGCGTTGCCAGACGCCGTCCGTGGTGTACACGCGCACGCGGTTGCCGGGGAAATCGCTCACGTAGAGCAGCGAGCCCGAGGTCGCGAGTCCGGTGATGACATCGGCGAGCTTTTCGGTCGTATCGGCGCTCACGGGGATCAGCAGGTCGCGCGCGCCGCTCGTGCGGTTGTAGCGCCCGACGTTGCCGCTGCCATACGTGGCGTTGTACTGCATCGCGACGAACAGCGAAGTCGTGTTGCCCGTGATCGCGCCGCCCTGGAAGTCGCCATGCCCGCCGATCGAGCCGAGACTCTGGCCGTTCTGGTAGATCGCCACGCCGCCTTCGTTTTCATCCCACATCGACGAGGTATAGATGACGCCTTCGGGCGCGACCCACATCGAGCGGGCCACATTGCCCACGTGCGTCGCGTTGGCGCCGTAGGTGTTCGCAATCCAGTCGGTGGAGGATTGCGCTTCGCAAACGGGCGTAACCGTTGCGGTGAGAGCGGCCGCCAGCCAGGCTGCGCCGATTCGATGCAAGATCATGAAAGATTCTTTGATTCGCACACCTTACGGTGCGATTGTTGAAAATGCCGTGTTGCCCACGGGGCAAGCCCGCAGGCCGATTCCCGACGATTCGAATCCGTGCGCGCCGCCGCGCGCGGCGTCATGCGTCGAATTGGTGTGGAACTTCGTCAGAGTTAACGGCAGCCACACTGCGGGAATTGAGTGTTTTTTTTGAGCGCGCGCCGAGCCGCGAAGATTACAGGCGTAAAAAAAGCGCGACGGCCTTCGCCGTCGCGCTTCTTGCCGAACGTATCCGCTCAGTCGGGAGTCAGCAGCACTTCCCCGCGCCCGACCCATAGCGGGCATTTTGCCGCTCGCGGAAAAACTCCTCGTAGGTCATGACCGGGCGCTCGGGATGCGTCTCGCGCGCATGCGCGACGTAGCCCTCGTAGTCCGGCAAACCGACCATCAAACGCATGGCCTGGCCGAGATAGCGCCCGGCGGTCTGTACGTTGTCGCGAAGTCCCGAGAACATGATGTGCTCCGTTCAATAACGTCGATTCAATGCACGCGATTCGTCACGGCCGCCGCGCCGCCAGCCGGCATCGCCTGATACGGCGTTTCCTGCACGGTAGGACGGTCGATGCGGCGAGCACGCGCAATCGCGATCAGGCCATACACGACGATGCTCACCACGACGAAGATGAACAGGCCCGAAAGCGCGGCATCGACGTAGTCGTTGAAGACCATGCGCTGCATCTGCTCGAGCGACTTCGCGGGCGCGACGATCTTGCCATCCGCGATCGCCGCCGACAGCTTCTGTGCGTGCGCGACGAAGCTCACCTTCGGGTTGCTGTCGAAAATCTTTTGCCAGCCCGCCGTGAGCGTGCAGATGAGGAGCCACACCGTGGGCAGTGCCGTGACCCATGCGAACTTCTCGCGCTTCATCTTGAAGAGCACGACGGTGGCGAGCGTGAGCGCGATACCGGCGAGCATCTGGTTCGAGATACCGAAGAGCGGCCACAGCGTATTGATGCCGCCGAGCGGATCGACCACGCCTTGATAGAGGAAGTAGCCCCATGCGGCCACACACAAGCCCGTGGCGATCAGGTTGGCCGGCAGCGATTCCGTGCGCTTGAGCGACGGGTGGAATGTGCCGAGCAGGTCTTGCAGCATGAAGCGGCCCGCGCGCGTGCCCGCGTCGACGGCGGTCAGGATGAAGAGCGCCTCGAAGAGGATGGCGAAGTGATACCAGAACGCCATCATCGCCTCGCCGCCCACCACCTGGTGCAGGATCTGCGCCATGCCCACGGCCAGCGTCGGGGCGCCTCCGGCGCGCGCGACGATGGTCGTTTCGCCCACGGCCTGCGCGGTGTGCGTGAGCATCTCCGGCGTGAGCATGAAGCCCCAGTGGCCCACGGTTTGCGCGACCGCGTCCGGCGTCGTGCCGAGCACGGCGAGCGGCGCGTTCATCGCGAAGTACACACCCGGCTCGATCACCGAAGCGGCCACGAGCGCCATGATGGCGACGAACGATTCCATCAGCATCGCGCCGTAACCAATGAAGCGCGCGTTGGTTTCGTTATCGAGCAGCTTGGGCGTCGTGCCCGACGAGATCAGCGCATGGAAGCCCGACACCGAGCCGCACGCGATCGTGATGAAGAGGAACGGGAACAGGTTGCCCGACCAGACCGGGCCCGTGCCGTCGATGAACTTCGTGAAGGCCGGCATCTTCAGTTCCGGCGCGACGATCAGAATGCCGATCGCAAGCGCGAGAATCGTACCGATCTTGAGGAATGTCGAAAGGTAGTCGCGCGGCGCGAGCAGCAGCCACACCGGCAGCACCGAAGCGACGAAGCCATAGCCGATCAGGATCCAGGTGAGCTGCGTGCCCGTGAACGTGAACCAGGCGGCGAGCGTGGGCGAATCGTGCACGTGCTGGCCGAAGGCGATGGAAGCCATCAGCAGGACGAAACCGATGATCGAGATCTCGCCGATCTTGCCCGGACGGATGTAACGCACGTACAGGCCCATGAAGATCGCGATGGGAATCGTCGCGGCCACCGTGAACGTGCCCCACGGCGAGTTCGTGAGCGCCTTCACCACGATCAGCGCGAGCACCGCGAGAATGATGATCATGATGAGGAAGGTGCCGAACAGCGCGATCACACCGGGCACCGGACCGAGTTCCATCTTCACGAGGTCGCCGAGCGAGCGGCCGTCGCGGCGCGTGGAGAGGAACAGCACCACGAAGTCCTGCACGGCGCCCGCGAACACCACGCCCGCGAGAATCCACAGCATGCCGGGCATGTAGCCCATCTGCGCGGCCAGCACCGGGCCCACGAGCGGACCCGCGCCCGCGATCGCCGCGAAGTGATGGCCGAACAGTACGAACTTGTTGGTGGGCACGTAGTCGAGCCCGTCGTTGTGGCGCACAGCCGGCGTCATGCGCAGGCCGTCGAGCTGCAGGACCTGCGTGGCGATGAAGCGGCTATAGAAGCGATACGCGATCAGATAGACGCACACGGCGCAGATCACGATCCACAGTGCGCTGATTCGCTCGCCGTGCGCGAGCGCGATGGTACCGAACGCGAACGCGCCAAGCAGCGCGACCAGCGTCCAGACGACAAAACTGGATGTCCGACTCATGCGGTGTCTCCGTTATGTTTTTAGCTTTGTGTCCGGCATCGGAACCGGACCCTTGCGCGCCGTCCACAGCATCGTGGCGATGGCGGCGCATGCATGACGCATTGCGCCATGTCGTGGGCGGTAGTATTCGCTTTCAGACCGTCAGCCACAACCGGACAACTACGTAAGCGCGCTACGTAGAACTACGTAGGGAAGGCAACAATTCGTTGCGCGCGCAACGATAATCGCGGACCGCCGCGCAGGGTGTCGCGCAAGGACACTCTCTCGCGCGGCGCGTGAATTTGGCGCCTGCGCCGCGCGCGCCCGGTTATGCTTGCAGACTCAGCTTCCGAACACCGTCATGCCCGCCCCATTTTTCTTTGCCGACCGCCGCCTGAAGACGAAAATCTTCCTGCTCGCCGTCGTGCCGTTCCTCGCAGCGATTGCCGGCATCGGGATCGGTGTGCGCCAGCAGGCCACGCAGCTCGCGCAAACGCAGCACGCGACGATGCAGAGCGCGTATATGTCGAGCAAGGAAATCGAGCTGCGCCACTACGTGGAGCTGGCCACGAGCGCCATCGCGCCGCTCTATGCGCCCGAGGAAAGCGCCAGCGACGCGTTGCCCGCACCCGATAGCGAAGCCGACCGCCAGCTGGCCGCGCTAGCCGTGCTGCAGAAGATGGACTTCGGCCCTGATGGCTATTTCTTTGTCTACGACATGCACGGGCGCTCGCTCATGCATCCGCGCGAGCCCGCGCTCGTCGGGCAGGATCTCTGGAATCTGCGCGACCCGCAGGGCGCGCTCACGATCCAGCAACTGATTGCCGCGGCCCAGCGCGGCGGCGGCTATGTGCGCTATATGTGGCACCGGCCGTCCACGGGCAGGCTCGCGCCCAAGCTCGGCTATGTCGTGCCGCTGCCGCGCTGGGGCTGGATGATCGGCACGGGCATCTATCTCGACGACGTCGATTCGACGCTCGCGCACATCGACGAGCGCGCCTCCGCGAATATCGAGCACACCATTCAGTGGCTCGGCGCGATCGCACTCGCGGGCGTGCTCGTGATCGCGCTCGGTGCGCTCGTGCTCAACGTGAGCGAGCACCGCAGCACCGACGCCAAACTCAAGCGCCTTGCGCAACAGGTGGTCGAGTCTCAGGAGCAGGAGCGGGCGCGGCTTTCGCGCGAACTGCACGATGGCATCAGCCAGATGCTCGTTTCGGTGAAGCTGCTGCTGGAGTCGGCGCTGGCTCGCTTCGAGCGCGGCGAAACGCGCGTGCCCGCCGCCGAAGCGTCACTCGCCACCGGCCTCTCACGGCTGTCCGACACGCTGCGTGAAGTGCGCAGCATCTCGCACGCCCTGCGCCCCTCGATGCTCGACGACCTGGGCCTCGCCGCCGCACTGGAGCAACTCACGCGCGAGATGGCCGAGCAAACGGGCATCGAGATCGCCTTCACGCAAACCGCGCCGAAACCGGCGAGCAAAAAGGCGCAAGTTCCCGCGCTGCCGGACGCCGTCAACACCGTGCTCTTTCGCATTGCTCAGGAGGCGCTCACCAACATCGTGCGGCATGCGCAAGCGGCGCGCGCCGCGCTCACGCTGGAGGTCGCCGCGAGCGGCGTGACACTCGGCATTGCCGACAACGGCCGCGGCTTCGACGTGGCGCACGCGCTGGCCGACCCGCGCGCGGGTCTGGGCCTGCGCAACATGCGCGAGCGCCTCGAGTCGCTCGGCGGGCGCCTCGACATCACCTCGCAGCCCGGCCATACGCTCGTCACCGCGTGGGTGCCTATTGCGTCCAATGCAGCGTCCAATGCAGCATCCAAAGCCGCTGTATCAGGAACACCGAAATGACGATGACGAATGCAAACGTGAACCATTCGACCAGCCCGGGCGCCAAACCCGCGCGGCTCGTCCTCGTGGACGACCATCCTCTCGTGCGCGACGGCCTGCGCGCACGGCTCGAGGCCGTGCCGGGATTCGAGGTGGCGGGCGAAGCCGGCAACGCCGATGAGGCCATCGCGCTCGCCGCGTCGCTCGAACCCGATCTCGTGCTGATGGACGTGGGCATGGCCGGCGTGAACGGCATTGCGCTCGCGGGCATTTTCCACGAGCGCTTTCCGGCCATCCGCGTGTTGATGCTGTCGATGCACGACAACGTCGAATACGTGACCGAGGCGGTGCGCGCGGGCGCAAGCGGCTACGTGCTCAAGGATTCGCCGGCCACCGAGATCATCCGCGCGATCGAGGCGGTGCTGGCCGGGCGTACGTATTTCAGCGCGGGCCTGAGTGCGCGCATGATCCAGGCGTCGGCGCGCAGCACACCCGTCGAGCGTCTCACGCCACGCGAGCGGGACATTCTCGACGCGCTCGCGCAAGGACTCTCGAGCAAGCAGATCGCGCAGCGCGAGGGACTTTCGGTGCGCACGGTGGAAACGCACCGGCTCAACCTCAAGCGCAAGCTGGAGATCGAAGGGCAGGCGGAGTTGATCAAGTTCGCGGTGGAGCACCGCAGAAAGTGAAACGGGCGCTCCGGCTTACCCGGAGTGCCCGTCAATGCGCAATGCGTGTACAACCACCGATCGACGATCAGCTGCGCGCGTTGTGGTCGACGAGGAACTTGATGAGGCCGTCGATGCCGCCCTTGGCGATCTGGTCGGCAAATTGCGTCTGGTAGACCTGGATCAGCCAGGCGCCCATCATGTTGATGTCGTAAATCTTCCAGCCGTTGGGTGTTTGCGTGAGACGGTAGTCGATGGCGTCGTCGCCGCCGTTGCTGATCACGTGCGACTGCACCACGGTGTCTTTCGCGCCGGCACCCGTGTTCGACGGTGCGAACTTGAAGGTCACCTGGGTATCACGAAGTTGCGAGAGCGACGAGGCATACGTCTTCACGAGCAGGAGTTGAAATTGCTCATACAGCTTCTGCTGCTGTTCGGGCGTGGCCGTCGCCCAGGGTTTGCCAACGGCGATCCGCGTGGTGCGTTTGAAGTCGGTGGCGGGAACGAAATGGGTCTCGACCACCTGGGTGATCTTGTTCATGTCGCCGCCGCGGGCCTGCGGGTCGGCCTGCATCGCCTTCACGGTGCCTTCCACGGCGGCCTTGACGATGGCGTCCGGCGAGGTCTGCGCGAGCGCGGCGCCCGAAACGCCCGTGAAACAGGCGGCGACGAAAAATGCGGTCAGGTAACGTTTCATACGCTCTTCTGGAACAGTGAAATTCAGGCGCCGGTACAGTGCGACTCAGTGCGTGCGGTTAAGTGCAAGTGCAATCACGTAACCTTCGCGCCGCCGGCTGAGCCAGTATAACGGCTTTGGCAGATGCGCTGCCGGGGCGCCGCCTCGAGCCCAGGTGTGCAAGACCCGCGCCGGGACGGGCGGGGCCGGTATACTTGTGCGTTTCGCGTCAAAGAACCTAATTGACAGGGCCCCCTCGCCTGTATGCTGAAGCCATTCATCATTAGCCTCGTCGCCTGGTCGGTGCGCCGCGCGGCGTGGGTGATCACACTTGCGATCGTGCTTGCCGTGCTCTCCGGCGTGTACGTCGCGAGGCATTTCAAGATCAATACCGACGTCAGCGGTCTCGTCGAAAACACGGCCGAATGGGCCGCGTTGAGCGAAGCCAAGGACAAGGCGTTCCCGCAGCGCGCGAGCTCGCTGCTCGTGGTCGTCGAAGCCGACGCGCCCGAACTCGCCGACGCCGCCGCCGACAAGCTCGCGCAAGCGCTCAAGGCCGACTCGCGCGAATTCAGCGCCGTCTCGCAGCCCGCGGGCGGCCCGTTCTTCCAGCACAACGGCCTGCTGTTCCCGTCCACGGCCACGGTGCTCTCGACCACGGGCCAGCTCGTGCAGGCGCGCCCGCTCGTGAACCAGCTCGCGAAGGATCCGAGTCTCGCGGGTCTGGCCGGCACGCTCACGACCACGCTGCAACTGCCGCTCACGATCGGCCAGATCAAGTTGCCGCAAATGGCGAATCTGCTCGGCAGCGCCGCCACCGTCGTCGACGAGGTGCTCGCCGGCAAGCCCGCGGCGTTCTCGTGGCGCGCGCTCGTCGACAAGGACGCGGCGACGAAGCCGGCGTTCGCCTTCATCACCGTGCAGCCGGTGCTTAACTTCGGCGCGCTCAAGGCAGGCGCAAACGCGTCGGAAGCGATCCGCGCGACCGCCGCCTCGCTTCATCTCGACAGCGAATTCGGCGCGCGCGTGCGCCTCACGGGCGAACAGCCGCTCGCCGACGACGAATTCGCCTCGGTGCAGGACGGCGCCGCGCTCAACGGCGTGATCACGATCATCGTCGTGCTCGCCATCCTGTGGCTCGCGCTGCGCTCGGGCAAGCTGATCGGCGCAACGCTCATCACACTCGTGGTCGGTCTGGTCATCACGGCCGCGCTCGGCCTCATGATGATCGGCTCGTTCAACATGCTCTCGGTCGCCTTCATGGTGCTGTTCGTGGGGCTAGGCGTCGACTTCGGCGTGCAGTTCGGCGTGAAGTATCGCGAGGAGCGCTTCCAGGACGAGCGGCTCGACGCCGCGCTCCTCAAGACCGCGCGGACCATCGGCGTGCCGCTCACGCTCGCGGCGATCGCCGTGGCCGAAAGTTTCTTTTCCTTCCTGCCGACCGCCTACAAGGGCCTCTCGGAACTCGGGCAGATCGCGGGCGTGGGCATGTTCGTGGCATACGTGTGCAACATGACGGTGCTGCCGGCGCTCATCCGCGTGTTCAATCCCAGGGGCGAGCGCGCCTCGCCGGGCTTCGCGTTCCTCGCGCCCGTCGACAAATGGCTCGCCGAGCATCGCAAGCCCGTGCTGATCACCACGCTCATTATCGTGGTGGGCGCGACGCCGTTGCTGCTGCATCTGCGCTTCGACTTCAATCCGTTGCATCTTAAGGATCCGCATACCGAGTCGATGGCGACGCTGCTGGCGCTCAAGAACTCGCCCGTCATCTCGATCAACGATGTAAGCGTGCTCGCGCCGTCGCTCGAAGAAGCCGACAAGATCGCCGCGCGGCTCTCGAAGCTGCCCGAAGTCGCTCGCGCCACCACGCTCAGTTCGCTGATTCCCGACGATCAGCAGCAAAAGCTCATGCTGATCTCGAGCGCCGCGCAGCAGCTTCTGCCCGCGCTCACGCAGCAGCCGTCCTCTCCCGTGACCGACGAAGTGCGCGTACAGACGCTCAAGCGCGCGGCCAACCAACTTTCGCTCGCCGCGAGCGACCACCCGGGGCCGGGCGCGGCCGAGGCGAAGCATCTGTCCGACTCGCTCAACAAACTCGCGAACGCGAGCCCGGCCACGCGCGACCGCGCGGAAACCGCCTTCAGCCTCACGCTCAGGCTCGCCTTCGCGCAGCTCGCGCGCCTGTTGCAGCCCTCGGAGATCACGCGGGAAAACCTGCCGCCCGAGATGGCGCGCGACTGGGTGGCGCCGACCGGCCAGGCGATCGTGGACGTCGCGCCGCGCGTGCCGCCGGGCGTCGATCCCAACGACGATGTGATGCTCGCGCGCTTCGCACACGCGGTGAAGGCGGCGGAGCCGAACGCGATCGGCGGCCCGATCTCGATCCTGCACTCGGCGAACGTGATCATCCTCGCGTTCTTCCAGGCAGCGGGGTGGTCGGTGCTGCTCATCACGGCGCTGCTCTGGATCACGTTGCGCAATTTCGGCGACGTGCTGCGCACGATCATTCCTCTGCTGGTATCGGCGCTCGTTACGCTCGAATTGTGCGTCGTCTTCGGAATTCAGCTAAATTTCGCCAACATCATCGCGCTTCCCCTGATGCTCGGCGTCGGCGTCGCGTTCAAAATCTACTTCGTGATGGCCTGGCGCGCGGGGCAGACCGGCCTCCTGCATTCGAGCCTCACACACGCGGTGCTTTTTTCCGCCGCGACCACCGCCACGGCGTTCGGGAGCCTGTGGCTATCGCATCATCCGGGCACGTCGAGCATGGGCAAGCTGCTCGCACTGTCCTTGTTCTGTACGCTGATAGGCGCCGTGGTCTTCCAGCCGGTGCTGATGGGCAAGCCGCGCGCAAAACGCGCGAGATCGGAAACTCAGGGGATCGACCAATGAAGAAGAATCAAGCCGCGCTCACCATGGCGGCGGCGAGCCTGGCGCTCCTCGTGACGTCGGGTTGCGCCACGGGCCCCGACCGCAAACCGGGCGATCCGTTCGAGCCCGCGAATCGCGCAATTTTCACGTTCAACGACAAACTCGATACCTACGTCGCGCAGCCGGTTGCCAAGGGCTACCAGAAGGTGACGCCGCAGCCGCTGCGTCAGGCGATCACGAACTTCTTCTCGAACATCGGGGACGTCGACAACTTCGCAAACAACGTGCTGCAGCTGAAGATCACCGACGCCGTCCAGGATCTGATGCGCATCGCGATGAACACGACCTTCGGTCTGGGCGGCCTGATCGACTTCGCGACTTTGGCGGGGCTGCCCAAGCACCATCAGGACTTCGGCCTCACGATGGGCCACTACGGCATGCCGGCCGGCCCGTATCTCGTGCTGCCGCTGTTCGGGCCCAGTTCGGTGCGCGACGGCATCGGCATGGCCGTGGACGTGAAGTTCAACGTCATCAACTACTTCGAGCCGGCGGTGCGCAACCCGATGTATCTCGCGCAGTTCATCAGCGCGCGTGCGGACCTGCTCGGCGCAACCGACCTGCTCAAGCAGGCGGCACTCGACCCGTATTCGTTCGTGCGCGACGCCTACCGCCAGCAGCGCGAATCGCTGATCCGCGGCTCGCGGGGCAACAATGCGCCGCTGCCCGATTACGGCGAGCCGGGCGGCGAGGCCGCACCGAACGAGAACGGGGCACCCCATTACGAAGACCCGGGCGAGTCGGGCGGTGCAGGTGGCACGGCGGCCCCCGGCGCTTCGAACAATGGTCTGCCGAATTACGAGGATCCTGGCGAGGGGAGCGCGACGGGCGCTACCGGGGCTGCTACGACGGGTGCGGCCGCGGCTGGCGCGGGTCCGGGTGCTGCTGCGGCGGCCGGCACGGCGGGTGTAGCCGCGGCGGCCGCTTCCGCACCGGCGGGCGCATCGGCGCCTGTCGCGGCTTCGGGTGCGACGGCAGCGCCTGTGAAGCCCGCATCGGCGCCCTGAACGCAACAAAGGGCCCCCCGTTTGCGGGCGGGCGGCGTATCAATGCAAAAAACCCGGCAACCTTTCGAGGTTGCCGGGTTTTTTATCGTGTCGCGAGCACCGCTCAATGCACCGAAGCGTCCTCGCTCTCGGCCTGGCGTTCGGCCTCGTTCGCCGCCGCCAGCGCCGTGGCATCCGCCGTCGTCTGCACGGTCTGGCGATAGCGCTCGTAGGCTTCGTCGGCGTAACGGATACGCTCGCGGCCGTGCGGGGCCGGCACGCCGTCGGCGCCGAGGTTCACGAACACCATCTTTTCGATCGTCAGGATGCTCTTGCGCGTGATCTTGTTGCGCACTTCGGCGCGCAGCGTGATCGACGTCCGGCCGAAATCCGTGGCCGTGATGCCGAGCTCGATGATGTCGCCCTGACGCGCCGAGCTCACGAAGTTGATCTCCGACATGAACTTGGTCACCACGCGTTGATTGTCGAGCTGGCAGATCGCGTAGATCGCCGCTTCTTCGTCGATCCAGCGCAGCAGGCTGCCGCCGAACAGCGTGCCGTTCGGATTCAGGTCTTCAGGCTTGACCCACTTGCGAGTATGAAAATTCATGGCTGGCCACTCCCCGATATGTGATTTGTCCCCAGCTCGCCGGAACGAACCTAGGGTTAACACCGAGATGTTACCAGAGATAGGGGTTTACCCTAGCATTTCAATAACCCGGCAGGGTCATTTCGGGAAAAAAGCGCCGGTGGCCGTCAACACCTGCCGCGCGGCGCTCAGCGACTGGCGTGCCGCTTTCGCGTCCGCCGCCACGCGCAGCAGGCCGCCCAGTTGGGCCGGGTCGCGCGCCAGTTCGCGCAGGACCGGGAGCACCGCCGTCGTGCCGTCATCGCGCAAGCCGGCCATGGCCGCTTTCGGCAGGCTGCGCCACGCCGGATCGACGATCGCGCGGCACACTGCGAACGGCACGCCATGCGCGGCCGCGGCGGCGGCGGCCAGGTGCGATTCCATATCGACGGCGAGCGCTCCGCACGCGCTGAACAGCGCGGCCTTGTCCGCCGCACCGGTGAGCGGCGCGGCAACGGCTGCCTCCACGCCGCGCCGGGTTTTCGCGGCGAGCGGCGAGGCCGTCAGCGCGTCGGCCATGCGTGCGCTCCAGGCGGCGTCGGTCGCGACGCGCCCGAACGGCCCTTCGATCGCTTGCGCGATCACCAGCGTGCCAGGCTCGAGATCGGGTGCAAGTCCGCCCGCCGTGCCGAAGCTGACGATGCCCGCCGCGCCGTCCTCGAGCGCCGCCGCAAGCGCGCTCTGCAGCAGATCGGCGCGCGCGGCATAGACGGCGCGTACGCCATCCTGGCCTTTGCCCGCGGCAATGCTCGCCTCGAAGGCCATGCCCGTTACTGCGATCACGGGCAGGGCGCGCGCCTTGATCCCGGCCGCCGCGCTCACAGACCGACCGTGACGCGCGTCATGCCCGCGCGCTTGAGGTTGCGGTAGCGCGCGAGCGCCCACAACGGGAAGAACTTGCGATAGCCGTGGTAGCGCAGATAGAACACGCGCGGAAAGCCCGTGGCCGTGAAGCGCGTTTCGTCCCAGAGGCCATGTTCCTGCTGCGTTGTCTGCAGAAACTCGATGCCGCGTGCCACCGCCGGATGATCGACCGCGCCCGCCGCCATCAGGCCGAGCAGCGCCCAGGCCGTTTGCGAAGCCGTGCTAGTGGCGCGCTCATAGCCGCGGTATTCGAGCTTGTAGCTCGTGCCGTCTTCGCCCCAGCCGCCGTCGTCGTTCTGGATCTGCACGAGCCATTGCACCGCGCGCTTCATGCGCGGGTCGTCGTGACTGAGACCGGCCGCGTTGAGCGCGCACAGCGCCGTCCACGTGCCGTAGATGTAGTTCATGCCCCAGCGACCGTACCAGCTGCCATCGGCTTCCTGCTCTTCGAGCAGATAGTTGTACGCGCGGCGCGCGTGCTCGCTCGCGGCCGGCAGCTCGCCGAGCTGCGCGAGCATCGAGAGGCAGCGGCCCGAGACGTCGGCGGTCGGCGGATCGAGCAGTGCGCCGTGGTCCGAGAACGGGATGTTGTTCAGGTAGTACTGCGTGTTCTCCGGCTCGAACGCGCCCCAGCCGCCGTTGCTGCTTTGCATGCCGACCACCCATTCGCGCGCGCGGGCGATCGGGGCGTCGTAGGCATTCGTGTTGTCGAGCTTGTCCACGCGGTCCATCGCGGCCACGACCACGGCCGTGTCGTCGACATCGGGGTAGTGCGGGTTCGCGTACTGGAACGCCCAGCCGCCCGGACGCACGGCCTCGCGGCGCGAGATCCAGTCGCCGCGCACGTCGAGAATCTGCAGCGGACGCAGCCATTCGAGACCGCGGCGCGCGGCATCCGCGGCGCGCGCGTCGCCGGTCTCCAGCAGGGCGTGCGCCGCCAGCGACGTATCCCACACCGGGGACAGGCAGGGCTGGACGTACGCTTCCTCCGTGTGGACCGTCACCAGCTTTTCGAGCGACTGGCGTGCGATCGCGCGGTGCGGATGATCGGCGGGATAGCCCAGCACGTCGTACATCATCACGGCGTTGGCCATGGCCGGGAAGATCGCGCCCAGACCGTCCTCGCCGTTCAGGCGCTCGTCGACGAACGCCACCGCGGCGTCGATCGCGCGCTGGCGCAGGTAGGTCGGAAAGAGCGGATCGGTCACGCGCAGCACGCCGTCCACGGCGCGGAAGAAACCGAACCAGCCCTTGCTCTGATGCGGGGAGCGGGCGTTCAGGCCTACGCTCACCGGCGCGCCGCGGAACAGCTCGTCGATGCGCACGCCACGCGGGTTGCGCGCCACCGGACGCTTCGCGCCCAGCACGAGCAGCGGCACGATCACCGTGCGCGCCCAGTACGACACCTTCGACAGATGGAACGGGAACCACTGCGGCAGCAACGTGATCTCGACGGGCATCATCGGGACTGCGTACCACGTCACCACGCCAAACAGCGCGAGCAGGATGCGCGTGAACACGTTGACCTGCTCCGCGCCGCCCGCCGCGAGAATCGCCTCGCGCGCCCGCACCATGTGTTCGGCGTCTTCGGCGTCGCCGATCATCTTGAGTGCGAAGTAAGCCTTCACGCTTGCGCTCACGTCCATCGCGCCGTCGGTGAAGAGCGGCCAGCCGCCGTCCGGCAGCTGGATGCGGCGCAAGTAGCGCGCGATCTTCTGTTCGAGTTCGAGGTTCGCGGTTTCGCCCAGGTAATGCACGAGCAGCACGTATTCGGCCGGGATCGTGGCGTCCGCTTCGAGTTCGTAGACCCAATGGCCATCGGCGCGCTGGTCGGCGAGGATCGCATCGGTCGCGCGCACGACGGCGGCGTCGAGCATGGCGAGCGGTGCGGCCGTCTCTTCGGCAAACGTGGGAGTGGGCATCGCCACGCCCGGCGTGGCGACGCCGAGCGTGTCCTGGGATAAATCGTTCATCTACGTTCCAAATTTTCGGTCAGGAGCAGCTCGGCGGCCTTGCGGCCCGAGCGGATCGCTCCTTCGATCGTCGCGGGCAGACCGGTAGCCGTCCAGTCGCCTGCAAGCATCAGATTGTTCCAGCGCGTGCGCGTCGCGGGCCGGCGCCATTCCTCGTCGGGCACCGCGGCGAAGGTCGCGCGCGCGTCGGCGCACACGCGCCAGGCAGGCATCGGCTCGAGCGGCAGCGAGGCCGCCTCGGCCACGTCGGTCCACACGCGGCGCGCGATCTCCTCGGGGTCGAGGTCGAGCACGCCGTGCGCGTCGTGGATCGTCGCCGACAGGCGCCCCTCGGCCGTGCACAGCCAGTGGGCCGTGCCGTTGACGAGCGCCATCGGCGTCACGAGGCCCGGCGGCGCCGGCACCGCGTAGTGCACGGTGACGATCGCATTGTGGCGCTGCGGCGCCTGCAGCGCCGGCACGAGCGCCGCGGCGGCCGCGCCGGGCACGGCCAGCACCACCGCCTCGTCGGCTGCGAGCGTGATGCGCCCGTCTGGAAAATCGAGTGCGGAGACGCGGCCCGCCGCGTCGTCGTACTCAATCTCCCTGAGCGGCGAGTCGAGGCGGATCGCCGCGCCGCCGTGCTGAAGCATGCGCAAGGCCGGATCGACGAATGCGCTGGAAAGGCCCCCGCGCGCCGCCAGTGGCCGGAACGACTCGCCACCCGCCGCGAGCGACTCGCGCAGCATCGCGCCCGCCAGCTCCGCGCTGCCCACGCGCGGCTCGACATTGAGCGCCGTGAGAAAGAACGGGTGCAGCAGCCGGTCCCACAGCACGCCTTCGCAGCGCATGGTCTGCGCCATCGTGCGGCCCGGCTTGGCGAACAGAAGCGGCAGCAGCCCCAGATAGTCCGCGGCGCGCGTACCCGGTACTCGCGAGCGCGAGTCGCCGATCCAGAACGGCATGCGCGAACGCGAGAAGCGCACCGTCCAGCGCGAGCCCGCGGCGATATCCATGAACGCGAAGCCCGGCTCGGTGGGGCCGGAGAGCGCGTCGCCGGCGCCGATCGTGCGCACGTACTCCAGCGTGCGCGCATGTCCCGCCAGCACCAGATGATTGCCCGTGTCGAGCGTCGCCGAAAGCGTGCGGTCGTAGTACGAGCGGCAGCGTCCACCTGCCTGGCTGGCGGCCTCGTAGAGCGCCACCTGCACGCCGCGCCGCTGAAGCCGCACGGCCGTCGCGAGGCCCGCAAGCCCAGCGCCGATGACGTGGACTAGCCGAGGCATCAGAACAGCGCGTAACGCGCGACGATCCACATGAGCCGTGCGCGCGGCTTGCTGACTTTCGTGCGCGGCAGGTCGAAGCCGCGATCCACGGTGCGCTCGAGCAGCACGCGGTAGACGCCCGACATGATGCGCGGCGCTTTCACCTGCGCGCGCGGCGCGGCGTCCATGATCGCGTCGGCCTGCGCGAAGTGCGCGCGGGCGCGCTGCACGAGCGTCTCGCACACACGCGGCAGCGACGGGTCGGCGGCGATCGTGTGCGGATTGCCCGCCGCGATCCCTTCGCGCGCGAGCAGTTCGCGCGGCAGATAGCAGCGGTTGATGTCCGCGTCTTCGTCGATGTCGCGCAGAATGTTGGTGAGCTGCAGCGCGCGCCCCAGATGGTGCGACAGCAAGCGGCCCGGCTCCTCCTGCATCCCGAAAATTCTCACCGACAGCCGGCCTGCGGCGCTCGCCACGCGGTCGCAATACAGGTCGAGCGTGTCCTCGTCGGGGGCGCAGATGTCCTCGGCGGCGTCCATGGCCATGCCGTCGATCATCGCGTGAAAATCTGCGCGCTGCAGCCCGAACGTATGGATATGGCGCGTGAGCGCCGCGAGCGAGGCGCGCGGCGTGCCCGCATAGCACGCGTCGATGTCGGCGCGCCATTGGTCGAGCCCCGCCGCGCGCTCGGCGCGGGGCAGGTCGCTGTCGGCGATGTCGTCGACAGCGCGGCAGAAGGCGTAGACCTGATACATGGCGTCGCGCTGCGCAGGGGGCAGGATCCGCATCGCCAGATAAAACGAGCTGCCCGACGAAGCGGCGGCAGCGTCGGTTTGTTGTGTATCGTCGACGACGAGATTGGAAACAGCCAAGACGATCTCCGCTGGGGGCGCCCTCACCGGGCGTTCGACTCTATTCGGGCCCGCATTGCCGCGGGTCGCCCGCGCGCGCGGACACGCGCGAGGCACCCGACCCTTAAATTGCTTGCCGGGAGGCGTGCAAGGCCGGAAACGGGCAAAAGTATATCAACCTTTGGGCAACCCGCGCAGGGCCGTCAGCGCCTGGGGACCGCAGTGGAGGCATGGCCGCGCAGCCCCGGAGCATGGGGCGATGAGCCGGATTGAGGCGGGAGCCGTTTGCGCCCGACTCGGATCAGGCGAGCGCGACCGAGCGGTTGCGCCCCTGGCGCTTCGCCGTGTAGAGGGCGGCGTCCGCCTCGTTGATCATGCCTTCGTAGTCGGGCGCACCCGTGCGCGCCGTCGCGGCGCCGACGCTGGCCGTCACGGGCACGATCACGCCTTGCACCTCGATCGGCTCGTCGGCGATCGTGCGGCGGATCTTCTCCGCGACGTAGAGCGCGTCGTCGAGCGGCGTGCACGGCAGGAGCAGCGCGAATTCCTCGCCGCCGAAGCGGCCGAACACATCCTGCTTGCGCACCACGCCCGACACGCGCTGCGCCATCGAGCGCAGCACCGTGTCGCCGGCCACATGGCCGAATTCGTCGTTGATGCGCTTGAAGTGGTCGAGGTCGAACAGCAGCATCGACAGCTCGCCGCCGTAACGCTGCCAGCGCAGGAATTCGTCGGCGAGGCGCGTTTCGAAAAAGCGCCGGTTCGCGATGCCGGTGAGACCGTCGCGGTCGGCGTATTCGCGCAGCTTCGCCACGGCGTCCTCGCGCTCGCGCTGCATGACGCTCACGTGGGTGACATCGGAGATGGTCACGCACACGGCTACTACGTCGCGCCCGCGCATGAGCGGCATGAAGGTGCAGTCTTGCTGCATGTAGTCCACACCGCCCGTGATCGGCCGGTCATGGTCGAACTGGAACAGATACGGGCGCTGCTCCCACGAGCTGAACGCAAAGCTGCCCAGCTGGAACACGCTTTCCACCTTGCGCGTGAGCCACGCGCGCGGCAGGTCCGGGAAGCGTTCGAAGATCGAGCGGCCGATCACGTCCTCGGCGGTCACGCCGCTGTGATCCTGCATGAAGCGGTTCCAGCTCAGCACGTTCATGTCGCGATCGACCACGAATATGCCGAAGCCCACCCGTTCGACAACGAGGTCCGCTAGTGTTGGCAACCCGGCTGGCTCGTTCATAGGCTATGTAACAACGCGTCGATGGCCCGGCTCACGACATGGATCGACTCCTCGGCCATCAGCATGACGAGGTGGGCGCGAAAGCGCTGGTCTTCCAGCGCGAAATTGACTTCGACGAGTAGCGCGACGTCCCAGGCGAGCAGGCCCGGCTGGAACACCTCGTCGAGCATGATCGCCTCACCGAGCAGGCCCGGCTGCGAAAACACTGGCATGCGCCCGAGCTGGTCGAGCATCGACGACACGCACGCGCCCGTGAGCGCGTTGGCGACGTCGAACATCAGCTCTTCCTCGGTGAGGGCATCGTCGCCGATCGTCGCGTAAGGTCCGCCGACCAGGCTGCCAAGTTCGGCGATCTCGCCGCTTCGGCAGATCACCAGCGCCTCGCCCTTGATTTCCGAGCGAAAGCCCTGGCGCACGGCCGCAACCGGGCCGTCGATACCGGTCATCTCGCGTAGCGCCGCCGCGGCCTCGGAGACGGCGACCACGCGCACGCGCGGCACCGACAACTCGATGAAGGCGTTGAGCAGCGCCGACAGACGCGTCGCGGCCTGCCCCATGCCGAGATTGGCGATCTCCTGCAGCGCGTCGCGCTGGAGTTCCGTGAACACTCGATCAGGCATACAACCCGTACTCCTTCAGGATGGGCAGCAGCGCCTCCTGGGTTACCGGCTTTGCGACGAACGCCGCCGCGCCGAGTGCCTGCACGCGCTCGCGGGCACGAGGCTGGACGTCCGCGGAAACGACGATCACGAACGTGTTCAGGTCTTCGTGCTGCAACGCTTCGAGGACCTGGAAGCCCGTCAGGTCGGGCATCGTGAGGTCGAGGAACATCACAGCCGCACGACCGGCGCGGTAATGGGCAAGCGCTTCGTGTCCGTTCGACGCGTACGAAATCGCCACGTCCCAGTCCTCGGGCAGCGCCTTCGTGAGCACCTTGCGGGCTAACAGCGAGTCATCGGCGATCACGATGGGCAAGGACATGGATATGCTGAATGAGTGTGCGTTGGACGGAGTGCGTTTCGACGGATTAACGGCGGAGCGGGCAATTACTTTAGGGAGACTTCAAAGAAAAATGCGAACCGGGCCGAATAATTCGTAACGCATAAACGGACCCGCGCGCTGGCGCGCCGACGCAACGCGCATGGCTGCGCCGTTGCCCAATGGCTACCGGCAACCCGTGCGCCGGTGTGAAGGCCCTCGTCTGCATGCCTGCAGCCACCCCGTAGCATGGCCATCCGCCGTAATGGCGAGCGTGGCGTTCATGCGAATGCGTTATTTATCGTGTCCGGGATTCTCGAATCAAATTGAATCAAATGCAACTCGCCGTTAATCATTCGACGAACAAAATCGACTCATTCTGGCTAATTTATGGAAATAAATTATCCATCCCTTAAATAAAGAACGTTGATTATCCCTTTGTGGTACGTTTGCGCTTCGCCGATTTTCGCGAATTCGGCATTCAGCGAGAGAAAACCCCTGGCGGCCTGCCTGACCGGCGATGCTTGCGGCGCACCGGGTATGCGCTGGCCGTCGGGGCGTCATCGCGGTCGTTTATCATGTCGACTGCCCGCCGCCTTTTCCCTGCTTTTCCGTACGATGATTGCTGACCGGCCCGAGCGGCCAGACGAACGCATACCCCAGCCACCCCCTGCCGACGACGCGCCGTTTCCGGCCGCGCCGGGCCACGACTTCACGGTACGCCGGCGCACGCTGCTCGCGCTGCTCGTCGCGGCGATCGTGCTGCCGTGCCTCTACGTCGCCGCCATGGCGTACAACGACTTGCGCGCGCGCGAAGCCGACGCCACCGACACCACGCTGCGCACCGTGCGCGTGGCCGAAGAGCACGCGCTCAAGGTGTTCGACATGAACGAGGCGCTCGATGCTCGCGTAGTCGACCTCGTGCGCGATCTGAACGACGACGGCATCCGCGCCAGCGAGCCGCAGATCCACGAGAAACTCGATGCCATCGGCGGCGGTTATCCGCAAGTGGCCGCGGTGTCGATTTTCGGCACTAACGGCGACCTGCTCGCGAGCAGCCGCTATTCGCCGCCGCCGACCATCTCGATCGCCTCGCGCGACGACTTCGCCGGCATCCGCGACGGCCGCGTGCTCGACCACGTCTCGCGTGTGATGCAGGGCCAGGTGAGCGGCGAGACCGTGTTCAACATGGGCGTGGCGCGCCTCGACGAAGCCGGCGGATTCGCGGGTCTCGTCTCGGTCGCCTTGCGCCCCGGCTATTTCAGCTCGTTCTACCGCGACCTGCTCGGCCCCGGCTCGCCGATGTCGCTCGGCCTCGTGCGCAGCGACGGCACGATCCTCGCCTTCGATCCGCCGCCGCGCGTGGACGGGCCCACGATCACGCCGCACTCGCCGCTGGGCGCCGCGCTCCAGCGCGGCACGGAGTCGGGTGTCGTGCGCATGCATTCCGCGCTGCTCGGCAGCAACGTGATCCTCGCGTTCCGGCGCGTGGGCGCGTACCCCGTCTACGTGACCTGCGCGTATCGCACGCCGGCGATCTGGGCGGCGTGGTACCGGCACCTGAGCGTGCTCATCATCTCGATGTTCACGCCGTCGATTGCCCTCTGGTGCGTGATCTGGCTGTCGCTGCGGCGCCTCGCCGCCGAAGAGGAGGCGTGGGAGCGCTGGCAGGCAGAAGCCTCGATGCGCCGCTCGATCGAATCCGCCTACCGGCAGTCGCGCAAGATGGAAGCGCTCGGCAACCTCGTGGGCAGCGTCGCGCACGACTTCAACAACCTGCTGATGATCGTCTCGGCCAACGTGCAGATCGCGCGGCGGCGCGGCGCGGCGGGTTTGGAGCGCGAACTCTCGGCGGTCGAGCGCGCGCTCAAGAGCGGCCAGTCGCTCACGCGCCAACTGCTAGGCGTGGCGCGCAAGCAGCCGCTGCGCAACGAGACGATCCACGTCGGGCGCTGGCTGCCGGCGGCCCGCGAACTGCTGCGCGCGTCGCTGGGCGCGAAGGTGTCGCTCATCGTCGAAGTCGACGACGACGTGTGGCCCGTGCTCGTCGATGTGGCCGAATTCGAGCTCGCGCTCATCAATCTCGCGGTGAACGCGCGCGACGCGATGCCCAACGGCGGCCGCTTCACGGTGCGCGCGCGCAACATCAGCTTCCGGCCCGACGAAGGCTTCCCGCTCGACGGCGACTTCGTGCACGTCACCCTCGAAGACACCGGCACGGGCATGCCGCCGGACGTGCTCGCGCGCGCGTTCGAGCCGCTCTACACGACCAAGTCGAAGGGCACGGGCACCGGTCTCGGACTGCCGCAGGTGTTTGCGTTCTGCGAGCGCACCGGCGGACTCGCCGCGATCGACAGTGCGATCGGCGCGGGCACGACGGTGCATCTGTATCTGCCGCGCTCGCTCGCCGAGCCGCCCGCGCCGCGTCCGAGCGAGCCGCGCGAGGAGAGCGCCGAGGTGCAGCATGGGCTGAACGTGCTGCTCGTGGAGGACAACGACGAAGTCGCGGCCGGCACCGAGGCGCTCCTGCAGATGATGGGCCACCGCGTGACCTGCGCGAGCGACGCGGCGAGTGCGCTGGAACGGGTCGAAGCGCCGCCTGCCGAGGGCGAGCCCACGCCGCGCTTCGACCTCGTGCTTTCCGACATCCACATGCCGGGGACGATGAACGGCATCGATCTGGCCGAGGCGCTGCAGGGGCTCGAGCCGGACCTGCCCGTGATCCTCGTGACAGGCTATGCGGAGGAGCTCGAGCGCACGCGCAATGCCGATGTGCGTGTGCTATCGAAGCCGTTCGACATCGCGCTGCTGGAGAAGATGCTCGAGGCGATTCGCGAGGACCGCCAGGCGCGCGCGAAGCGCGAACACGATGCGACGCTCCCGAGCCCGCGAGCATGACAAGTCGCAGGAACACGCTTCGCGGCACGAGGCTTGCGACAGCCAGCACGACCCGCAGAATCAGGCGGTTAGACGTCGCGCGCAGCATGCGCCAACCGATGCACGAGCAAAGCACAATCGGCGCATGATGTAAGCAGGCGTCGCCATCTGGCGAAGGAGGCTGCCATGAAACAGACCGTGACCGGCGTTTTCCAAACCTACGAGGAAGCACGCCACGCGCAGGACGCGCTGCTGCAGCGCGGCTTCGCGGCGGGCGACATCGACCTGCCGGCGCGCACCGAGGGTGTGCTGGCCGGCATCGAGCGGCTCGTGGGAAGTTTTTTCTCGTCGACGGGCGATGCGCGTCGCACCACCGAGGCCCAGACGGGCATGACGCCGCCGCCGGGCGAAGCGGTGCGCATCGGCGTGCATGTGAGCGACGAGGCACACGCCAACCTCGCGTACGAGACGCTGCGCGAAGAGCATGCGACGGAAGTCGCGCTACGCGGCACGCCGTGGGCATGGCCCGCGACGGACCGTCCGGTCGCGCGCGAGCACTCGGCGCTCGACGAACTGGGTCTCTCCGAATTCGCCGATGCCATGCGCCGCCGTGCCGCGCAGACCGATGCCGCGCGCGAACAATCCTCCGTTGACCCGACCGTCGAACCCACTGTCGAACCGATGCGGCCGACGAGCGAGGCCGAAGCGACCGTGCTCACATCGGCCAGTGCACCGGGCGCTGGTGCGGTGATGGGCGCGCATCATGTGGACGTTCCTGGCGCACCCGAAGCGACGCGACCCGCAGCAGGCGTCGCGCCGCAAATTCCGGACGAATTCCTCGAATACGAGGAAGATACGCCCGAGCACCACAAGGACATGCCGGGGCAGCGCCGAACGTTGCACTGAAGCCCCTCGCGCAAATGCCGCGTGGGTTGCGTTTCAGGCGTCAGCGGCCGAGCTGGCGCTTGACCCAGGCCACGTACGTATCGACGAAGCCCTGCAGGAACTTGCGGGTGTCCTCGTTGACGATCTCGCCTTTCTCGTTAACGCGGCTCGGGTCGTGCTTGATGAACATCTCGGGCTGACCGAGCAGCGGGACGTCGAGATAGGCGAGCACGTTACGCAGATGTTGCTGCGAGAGCGCTGTGCCCGTTGCCCCCACCGACGTGCCGAGCACCGCGCCCGGCTTGCCGCGCCACGAATTCGTGCCCCACGGCCGCGAACCCCAGTCGAGTGCGTTTTTCAACCCGCCCGGAATCGAGCGGTTGTATTCGGGCGTGACGAACAGCAGGGCGTCGACCGCTTCGATCTGTTGCTTGAAGCGGCGCGCCACCTCGGGATAGTCGGCGTCGTAATCCTGGCTGTAGAGCGGCAGCACGCCGATGTCGAGATACTCGAAAGTAAAATCGGCGGGTGCGAGCGAAGTCACCGCGTGTGCGAGTTGCCGGTTGAATGAATCCTTGCGCAGACTGCCGACTACCACTGCGATCTTGTAGGCCATTTCGGTTTCCTCGGAAGCGCGCGCGAAGCGCAATGGAAGGAAACGTCATCATAGACGTATGCGCCTTCCGGCGATGCGCAGACGCTCGCTCGGGTCAGCCCGATATCGGGATCGGCGAGGCGTTGTGGATAACCGTGGGTAACGCGAATTTATCCACAGATTTTGGGCATAAGCTTGTGGACAACTTGCGCGAAGAGCCGATGAACACGGGCCTCGCGTCGGATTCGTCTGCAGGTTAGCAAAGATGCAATTTCCATGCGTGCATGGCAGGGATTGCACCTCGTCCATGCACGCGGGCGCTCGCGCTCGCGATTCGCTCGCTTTTGGCGCCTGAGTACCCCAACGCATGCATCCCGGCGATGTCAGCCAAACAGTGCGGCAATGTTTTCGGTCGGGCGCCCGATCACGGCGCGGCCATTGCGCACGACGATGGGTCGCTGCAGCAGAATCGGATGCCGCACAATTGCTTCGTAGAGCTGATCATCTGTAACGCCAGGCGCATCGAGGCCGAGTTCTGCGTACTCGGTTTCGCCGGTGCGAATCATGTCGAGCAGCGGGCAGCCCAGCATCGCGTGCAGCGCTTTGAGTCGGTCGACGGTGAGCGGTTGTGTCAGGTATTCAATCACCTCGACTGACTCGTTTGTCGTTGCAGTGGATACCAGTTCATAAGCCGCGCGGGACTTGGAGCAGCGGGGGTTGTGGTAGATCGTGATCATGACGTCGCAATTGCGAGAGAAGAGTGGTGGTGGGTGAGCCTCGGTGAGACTGGGGCCTCGCTGCGATTTTACCGGGGGCGCGCTGGCACGCGTAGGCCGCTTCCGCGGACCATTCCTGACTCTTGGTGCCGAGGTTTGCTGCCATGGGGGCGTCATGTGGATTCGCGGTGAGATTTTCCGGTCGCGCTTTGTGTGCGACGGGGAAGCGATGGAGTGAGGCGCGGACTTTATGCGCATAAAGCCGTGAGGTGCGCCGATATCATCGTCCGGTGTGCCCGTTAGCAGATCGACGCCATGCATCGAAGGCATTGCCGAGGCAGATTTCAGTGCCGCGCGCGAACGCTAGCGACGTTCCCACGCCCCTGTCCGAGCTTTATGCGCATAAACCTTGTCCGAATGGCTAATTCGACTGCAAATTACGCCAAAAATCATTGAACTGAAAAACATTCCAGGTAAAATCCCAAGCTAATAGCAAAAAGGAGAATACCAATTGGCAGCAGAGATAATCGCAGTCACGCAGCAAAAGGGCGGGGTCGGCAAAAGCACGATCGCGATGCATCTCGGCGCGGCCTTTCACGAAAAGGGGAAGCGGGTTCTCGTCGTGGATGCCGACGGCCAAAACACGCTGGTCCATTGGGCCAGTGCGTCAGCCGATGGTGACACCGGCATCCCGTTCCCGGTCGTCAATCTTTCCGAAGCCGGTGGCCAGATCCATCGGGAGATCAAGAAGTTCGTCAACGACTACGACGTGATCGTGGTGGACTGCCCGCCGTCGATCACGGAAAAGGTCTCGGGTGTGGTGTTGCTCGCTGCGACCGTCGCCGTCATTCCGACTTCGTCTTCTCCGGCTGACTACTGGTCGAGTGTTGGTCTCGTGAAGCTCATCCAGCAGGCTCAGGTCATGAACGAAGATCTGCGCGCGGTATTCCTGCTGAACAAGACCGAGGAGAAGCGCATGCTCACCCGCGAGCTGAAGCGCGCCCTCGAAGAGCTTGGTTTCCCTCTGCTCAGAACGCAGATTCCCACACGTGAGGCGTACAAGCAGGCGATGGCCTTGGGCCAGACCGTTCTGCAAATGAACGATCGCGGCGCTCGCCTCGCCGCGGTGGAAGTGCGCGCATGCGCCGACGAGATCGCGGCCATGCTCCCCTGACTTTATGCGCATAAAGGACCCTGAATGAAACCCTCCCAATTCGCCAAAGGCTTTCAGGCTCGTCCGGATACGACGAGCAGCGAGAAGCGCACTGCGCTCGACCGTCTCAACGCCATCGACGGCCTCGTCCAGGACAAGCCAAAAACGCGCGAAGTTGCTGGGCGCTCGAGTCAGCCTGCGCTTGTGACCGGCCTTGAACCTGCCGTCGAGCCGATTCTCGACGATGCGCCTGGCCTCGAAAATGAATCGGTTGAATACCGCACCTGGCGCATCGCTCAAGGCTACCGTCCGGGGCAGATCATCGAGTTGCCGCTCAAGGACATCAAGCCGAGCCCCTTCAATCCGCGTCACTTCTATCTGAAGGCATCGATCGCTGAACTCGCTGTCAATCTTGCGAAGCAAGGGCAACAGCAGGCGATCCATGTCATTCCCGACTATGCGGCGCCGGGCAGCTACTACGTGAGCGATGGCGGCCGTCGCGTGCGGGCACTGAAAGAAGCGAACAAGGAAGTCGTCAAGGCAATCGTCGTCGACCTGCCGATCGGCATTCAGAGCTACAAACTCGGTTACGACCTGAACGTCCAGCGCGATTCGCAGACCGTTTTCGATAACGCGGTGGTGTGGAAGCGATTCATCGACGAAAAGCATTTTCTGAGTCAACGTGAACTTGCCGACCACCTCGGCCTCGACGAATCGACGGTGGCGGTTGCGCTATCGATCGGCAAGTTGCCGGAATCGGTCATGCAGGAAATGGTGGCACGCCCGGACCGCTTCGGCTCGAACATGGCCTATCAGGTCGGGCGCTATCACGGCGCGCGCGGCACCGATGCCACGCTGCGTCTCATCAACCGCATCGTGGCCGACGACCTCAGCACGCGTCAGGTAGCGGATATCGTGAAAGGCCGGGCGAGCGCGCAGGAAAGCCCGAAACCGGCTGGGCGGCAACGCTACGCACAACGGCTGGAGATCAAGCTGGACGGTGTCGCCGTGGGCGACTTGAAGTCTTATGGCGACGACCGGCTCGAGTTGCGCCTGAAGGGACTCACCAAAGATCGACGGGACGCGATTCTTCAGCAGATCGAACAGATCCTGAAAACGAAATAACCTTGGAAAATGTGTCGACGGCTGCCACGCACTGGCGGACCGTCGACGATTGAGGCACGATCGTTTCATGCCTCACAATCGCCCGAACGGTCACACCCTCACCGCCCCGCATTGCACGGGCCGGCCATAACTGATGCTCAGGCAGCGCGCGTTTGGCTCAGCGTGAACGCGAGCAGATCGCCGTCGGTCGGTTCGCCCCAGGTCTTGCGCGCGAGCCAGTCGAAGAACGCCGTATCGGCCAGTTTCGATTCCAGCCCGCGACGACGCCAGTCGTCGCGCAAATGCGATCCCAGTCCCGGCAGTTCATCCGTCTCAAACGACTGACGCGCCAGTTCACGCTCCATGTCGCCCTGCTCCTCATAGAGCGAGCGCGCTTCCTTGCGCCGATACGCCGCGTACTCATCGAGCAGCCGCGCCTTCGGATCGTCGGCTGAGACCGCTGCCGCCGCACCGCGGCCAACGGCCGGTGTGGCGCCTGCCGCGGTCTCGACCGGCGGCGCATAGCCCTTCTTCAACGCGTCCTTGAACAGCGCCGCGGCGCTGCGTACCGGCGGCAAGCTCGTACTGCGCATGCGCTGTTCGGTCAGCTGCAACGCTGCGCGAATGCGGTTTTCCTCGCTGTCGGCGTAAAGCGACTGCGCTTCCTTGAGCGGAATCCCGATCTTGACCATGCGGTCGACGAGCGTGCTGTCGAACACATTCGGATGCTCGTCGAGCGCGAGCATCGGCTGTTTGCGCTCGGTCACGCGAAACTGGATCTCGGCGACACGGCGCCCTTCGCGATGCTCGATCAACTCGACGAAGATGTTCGTCACCGCGTTGACTTCGGCAATTGCGGGCCGCAGATAATCGCGCTTGAAATACTTGTACTCGCGTTTGGCTTCGTCGCCGGCTTCGGTGTCCGGGGTACCGGAAAGGATTGGGCGCCACCACTCCCAGGTCTCGCGCATCGTCAGATGGCTGGGGTTGGTCAGATAGCGCACGCAGATCTCGTAGAGCGCCAGCCCCGCGCTGCTGCGCAACTGACTCTGGAACTGCAGGCTCAGGCGGGCGTACTGGACCGGATCCAGCAGCTTCTTTTTGATCTTCGGCGCGAACGAGAACTCCACCCAGACGCGACGAGTTTGCGGATCCTCGAGAATTTCCGCGTCCGCAATCAGCGTGGAGATGCCCCACTTGCGGCCGGGCTTCTGGCTCGACGTGCCCTGGCTCCATTCGACCTGCACCGACACCATGCGGCGCAGGTGCTCCTTTACGAGCGCCGTATCGTTCGAATCGAACGCCGAGTTGGCGACGATGTCGGACAGTAGCGCACGGTAGGTATCGCCAGACTCGTCGGCCTGCTGGGCGACGGCCAACAGGACATTGAACAGCTTGCGGGTCAGCAGGGTGATCTTGCCGCTCTTCGGCTGGATCGCGATCGCCTCGACGGCCTTGCGCAATTCCGCCGAGCTGGGGCTTACCACATCGGTCTTTTTCACGCGCTTCGTGGCCATGCGTCGGGTCGAGAAGAGAATTTCGCGAAAGGATACCGTCTGTGGTGATAGGCGTCTATAGGGCCTCCCTCACCATTGCCGGTGATGCGCATCTCGCGCGCGCCGCTCACCGCGGCACCCTCCCGTATCGCCTCACCTTTGGTCAGATGCCCATCCAGTGGGGCGCTTTGCGTCATGCACGCTCCGGCCGGATCCCGCATTTCTGCCTGAGTACCAAAGGTTGCCATCGGCTCCCGTATTCGCTCACCTTAAATATTTTCGTGCTGACGGTGAAAAAAGTCCGTCGATGGTCGCGAAATCCTGGCAACCAACCGGTTGCCGGCTAAAAAATCCACAACGGTGCGATCGCACTGCAACAAAGCGTGGCCCGCCGCACGGACAAAACGATCGGAAAGTCCCACTTGTGGCGGCAAAAGCTGTCCGACACGGCGATCGAAGCGCCAAATCATCAGCGCGTTACGAGGGAGTGCCCCAGGTATCCCGAAAATCCTCACCTGTCGTCGTGCGGGCCAAAGTTATTGGCGCGCTCCCGAAAGCCGACGCTGCGGCTGTTACGCCGGAATTGCTCCCGAAAAATCTCACCTTTTGCATCCCGGTCCGGTTGCGCTGCACCGTCGTGGCGCCTCCCGGAAATCCTCACCGCTCATTGCGCCGCAAAGAAAAAATCAATGGATTCCGTAACTTATCCACATGTGTGGCAGGCGGGGGAAGGCGATATCGGTTCCCGCATTCCCTCACCTCAGATCGAGACACGAGATTCAGGCATATGCGAGTTTGCCGAGAAAAACCTCCTGAATATTCTCACCCATACCGGATGACAACCGGGAGTAACACCCTCCGCGAGCCCGTATTCTCGGCGTCTGCAGCGCAGTGAACGCCAACTTTCTCCCGAAACTGCTCACCTTCGGCAGGAAATATGCCAAAAAATGCTCCCGAAAAACCTCACCTTAGCTAAAGAGCGTCGGCGGATCCTGAGACTTTCGCGGCACTGCGGCAATCTCCCGAAAATCCTCACCCTCTGTCGCGTGAAGTCTTCGGGAACGTCCTTCGCGCAGCCGGAAGATTCGTGCGGCTCGATGGCAGCCCCCGAAAAAGCTCACCTCTGGGCCCTGAAAGCGCCCATTTCGCCCGATTTCGGGCGTTGGCTCCCGAAAAACTTCACCTTCGAACTGCATTTTTTCCCGATTCTTCTCACCGCACGCATTTCAGCCCCTCGATTTAGGCAAAAAATGGCGCGAATCACCGCTCCCGAATCCCCTCACCGTTGCATTTTCCGTAACATCGGAGCCGGGCCCGGCCGTGCGTGATATGCCCGTCCGTGGCCTCCCGTATCGCCTCACCCTTGCCGGGAAGTCAAGAATCCCCCCGCTCCTGAACCCGCTCACGTCCTCTCCTGCAGTGGCTCACCGGCGTTCCCGAAGCCCGCCACCGAACTGTCCCGCAGGGGCTCACCCAAGGTCCCGTAAAGCTTCACCTGATCGGCCGGAAACCCCCGCCAGGCAAGGATTTGCCGTGGCGTTAACGTTTTTAACCGGTATCAAGGGTGTTTACTTTTATATCTCTCAAGCAAGAATCCTCCCGCGAGCTACCCGAGATATCCACATTCCTAACCCACCACCGCGCCACCTCCCCGAGGCGGCTCGCGTGAAACAACGGATCGCAGTAGAATCAGGCGAGAAATTCACGCGTTTACAAGGGCTTATGAAACAAAGTTCGATTTGTTTCACGGAAAACCCGCGCTGATCTCTTCTCGTGACGAGCTAGATGGCCCCTTGACGGCCATCACCCTACCGCTGGCAAGCTCAGGACTCAAAAACGTAGCAAATAGAACGTAATTTGTTATTATTCGTCCACTCCACCGCCGAGAAGACGAATATGCGAGACCAGGACCGACAGGCAATCCGCGAAGAAATCGAGGATTTGCGAAAAAACGGAGCACGCAGGCAGGAACTGTCCTTACACGCCTGCAAACGCTTGTTCTTCGATTTCGAGATCAAGCCGTCGATGGCTGCCGTCCGCGAGCTGACCCAAACCGGAAGCGCCAGCGACATCCCCAAGGATATAGAGCTTTTCTGGCAGCGCATTCGCGCGACCTCCAAAGTGCGTGTCGGCGCCGGGGCAATTCCGCCCGCACTGGAAGAGCGCGCCGGCGAGCTGCTGGGCGCGCTTTTCGAGGAAGCGCTCGCGCTCGCGGGCGAAGCCCTGCAGGCGGAACGTACGGAATTCGAAGCCGGCCGCCTCGATGCCGAGCAGGCGACCCGGGAGGCCGAGGCCCGTCGTTCAGCCGCCGATGAGATGCTGCAGCGCAGCGAAGCGCGCGTGGAAGCGGCCTATGAGCGGGTGCGCGAACTCGAAAGCCAGCTCGCCGCGGCGTCCGCGCAGGGCGTCGCAGCGCATGGCAATCGGGAAGTGCTGGTACAGCGTCTGGAGATGGAAAACGACGCCCTGCGCAAGCGGATCGAGGCGGAGCAGACCACCAACGCGGGGCTGCGCGACCGCATCGACGGCTTGCACGAGGAAATGCGCAAGAGCACCGAGCACTACGCGCAGCAGATCAAGGACGCGCTCGCCGAGGCCGAACGGCGCGTGAAGCCCATGCTGGTCGAACTCGATTCGCTGCGCACCATGTCGTCGACGTGGCAGGCGGCCCAGCGCGATGCCAGCAAGAAGGAATTCGATTTCATCCAGCAGTTGGCGACGGCGAAGGCCCGCGCCGACCGGCTCGACGCCGTGCTGCGCGAACGGTCCGACGAAGTGGACGTGCTTACCCGGCAGGTCACCGCATTACGCGGGCAGCAGGGACTCGATACCTCGGTCGCGTCGTTGCTGTGTTCACTCGCTGCCGCGGGCCGGCTGGGCGCAGCCGAACTGGCGAGTCTCGGCACCGTGGTCGACGGTCAAGTCGCCTTGCCGGCGCGTTGTCCTAACTGTCACGAAGGGGAACCAGAGTTGTCCGAAGTGGACGATGGTTTCGAATTCACTTGCCCGGAGTGCGAGCACACCTCGGGCACGGGCGCGACGAAGCTTGCGGCGTACGCGCGCTTCATGGCCGGCAAGCATTCACACGAACAGGCTTGACGTGAGCTTTTACGGGAGGCGCGCACACGCCTCTCAAACGTTCAATCGCCGGCCGACGCGACGTTTCATGCCTCGTCGTTTTGCGCCGATACGTGCTGCGGCGCCTCGCGTTCCGCCCACGTCTTCCATGCACGATGGAGCCTCCCCGCAGAGATCGGCTGCAGAAAGCCGAGCCACTGCCCTACCTGATCGATATCCACGCCGCGCTCGAACAGGTCTGCCGCGAACGAGTTACGCAAGGTCTGCGGACTCGCGCGTTCGGCGCGCGTTTTCGCCACGCCCGCCGCTTCCATCAATGCGTCGATGGCGCGCAGCACTGTGGCCTTGTGCATGGGGCGCCCTGAGGGCGAACCCGGAAACACCAACTGCCCGGGCAGTCCGGCCAGGCGGCGCGCTTCGAGCCAGGCGCCGAGCACGTCGACGGCAAATGGCGTCAGTCGCGTGACGCGCGTAAACGCCGGATTGGCGGCTTCAATCGTGACCCACTCCGAGCCGATCGCCACACAATCGAGCGTGAGCGCGATGGCGTCTCCCGTTTTCAATCCGCCGCCCAGGAAGATGGCAACGAGCGCACGGTCGCGGCGCTCGCGCCATCGTTTCGCAGCCGATGGCTCGACGAGCGGCGAGAACAATTGGCCGATGATCGCGGCGCGCTCGGCGGGCGTCAGGAAGCCGGTCGGCTCGTTTTCGCGCGCGTTGCGCCATGCGGCTTCGCCGTCCTGGGCGATGAAGCGCGCCGGATTCGTGGAGGCGAGTTCGATTTCGCGCACGTGATCGAGCACGCGCTCGATGAGCCGCAGGTAGCGAAGCCGCTGCGGTTTTTTTATATCGAGGCTAGCGACGAATTCGGCGATCGTGCCCGTATCGACGGTCATGATCGTCTTGCGCTTGAGCGCGAGCCATTCGAGGAAGCGTCCCCATTGCACGCGATAGACCTCGGCGGACGAACGGCGCAAGTCCTGCGAGGCGAGCCAGGCGTCGAACGCCGCGACGGGGTCGCGCTGCCAGTCCTGGCGTTGCTGGTCGAAGAGGTCGCGTGAGGAAGTCGAAGACGCCATCTCTATCATTCCGTTAGTTGCGTTACACGAACATTATAGCGATAGCTCGATGATCAGCCACCCCAAGCCCTCGCACGCCGTACCGCGTCGTGGCGTCTTGCCTGCCGGCGCGACTCTTCCGCGCCTTGTGCGGCGCGTTCGTAGGCCGACACCGCGAATGCAAATACCGCCGGCAACGCGTTGGAGTGTCCGAAGTCGACGGCCTCGTCGGTTTCTGGCCAGGCGAGGTCGCCCGGCCGCTGAAAGAGGCCAAGCATCAAGGCGTCGTGGCGGCTGGCAAAGCCGAGATCCGCGAGGGCTTCGGCCTCGATGGCATGCAGCAGGCGCCACGTTAGCGGCACCTGCCGCGCGATATAACGCTGCGCGATGTTGCGAACGATGTGTTCGAGGTCGCGTGCGGCGGCCTGAAAGCGCAAGGCCGCCAGAGCGGGCTCACGCGGTAGTTCGGTTGGGAGGGACATCGACGGCTCCAGTCGGACTTTCACTGTATAAATATACAGTAGTCGGACCGATCGCGCAGCCTCGTCCGTTCGGTCAGCGCCAGCCGTGAGGCGGGCCGTCAGCCGTGAATCACCACCAGCAGCGCGCGTGCTTCACCCTTGCCGGCGTTGCGGATCGCATGCGCCTGATCGGCAATGTAGCGCGCCGTGTCCGCGGCCTTCAGACGCTGCGTCGCGCCGGCCGCCTCCACCTCGATGCTTCCCTGCAGCACAGTGAGATGCTCGCGCGTGCCGGGTTCGTGCGCGGCCGAAACCAGCGCCCCGCCGGGCTTGAGCGTTAGCTCATACCATTCGAAGTGGCCGGCCAGCTCAATGGGTCCCCACACGCGCAACTGGTAACCCGCGTCGTGGCCGTGCAGCGTTGGGATGTCGTGCGGCCCGGCCACCGCGATCGCCTCGGGCGCCTTCGGGGCGGCGAACAGCGAATCGAGTTTGACGCCCAGCGCGTTCGTGAGCCGCCATGCCACGGCAATGGTCGGGTTCGCCTTGTCGCGCTCGATTTCCGATAGCATGGATTTTGAGACGCCCGCGGCGCGCGAGAGGTCGTCGAGCGTCATCTTGCGCTCGGTGCGCAGCCGCTGGATCTGCTCGCCCACGCGCGGCGGCGCGATGGCCGGCATGGCGGAAGCAGGTAGTACGTGAGTTGCGGCCGACGCAGGGGCGTCAGGAACGGCGCCCGCCGGGGCGGATCGCGGTTTGCGGGTGCTTGCCATTCACGGCCTCATCGATTAGAGTGCGTTCGACATATCGAACTCGGGTTCGAAATAAAGGAAATTTTCGCCAACGGCTGACGGCGACTATAGCAAACTGCAGACAAACCGCAGGCCTGTCGCAGCAAAACTGCGGCAGGCCGCAGCGATGTGAGGAGCACGATTCATGCGTACCCCGTATCTCGACCACTTGCGCGCGACGCTCGACCAGATTCGCGCCGATGGCTTCTACAAGAACGAGCGCGTGATCGCCACGCCGCAGTCGGCCGACATCCGGCTCGCAGACGGCAGCGACGTGCTCAACTTCTGCGCAAACAACTACCTCGGCCTCGCCAACGACGCGCGTCTCATCGCCGCCGCAAAGGACGGGCTCGAGCGCGATGGTTTCGGCATGGCGTCGGTGCGTTTCATCTGCGGCACGCAAAGCGTGCACAAGCAGCTCGAAAGCGCGCTCGCCACGTTTTTGCAAACCGAAGACTGCATTCTCTATTCCAGCTGTTTCGACGCGAACGGCGGTCTCTTCGAAACGCTGCTCGGCGAAGAAGACGCCATCATCAGCGACGAACTCAATCACGCAAGCATCATCGACGGCGTGCGCCTTTCAAAGGCGCGCCGCTATCGCTACAAGAACAACGATCTTTCGGATCTCGAAGCAAAGCTGAAAGAAGCGGACGAAGCCGGCGCGCGCTACAAGCTCATCGCCACCGACGGCGTGTTTTCGATGGACGGCATCATCGCCGACCTCAAGGGCATCTGCGATCTCGCGGACCGCTACGACGCGCTCGTGATGGTCGACGACTCGCACGCGGTCGGCTTCATCGGCGAGCATGGGCGCGGCACGCCGGAGCACTGCGGCGTCCTGCAGCGCGTGGACATCATCACCGGCACACTCGGCAAGGCGCTGGGTGGCGCGTCGGGTGGCTATATCGCGGCGAAGCAGGAAGTCGTCGACTTGCTGCGCCAGCGCTCGCGCCCCTATCTTTTCTCGAACACGCTGACGCCGAGCATCGCGGCCGCCACGCTTGCGGTGCTCGAGTTGATTGAGAGCGACGAGGGCGCACAACTGCGCCGCCAGGTACGCGAGAACGGCGCACAGTTCCGTCGCGAAATGAGCGCGCTCGGCTTCACGCTCGTGCCCGGCGAGCACCCGATCATTCCGGTGATGCTGGGCGACGCCCAGGTCGCCTCGAAAATGGCCGACGCGCTGCTGCACGAGGGCGTCTACGTCATCGGCTTTTCGTATCCCGTCGTGCCGAAGGGCCGCGCGCGCATTCGCACGCAGATGAGCGCCGCGCACACGTCCGCACAGATCGGCCGCGCCGTCGAGGCGTTTGCGCGGGTCGGGCGGCAGCTCGGCGTGATTTAACAAGGATTGCGAATCAAATGAAAGTACTCGCCAAACTCGAACGCGCGCCCGGACTCACGCTCACGCGCGTGAAGAAGCCCGAAGTCGGCCACAACGACGTGATGATCAAGATCCGCAAGACCGCGATCTGTGGCACGGACATCCACATCTGGAAATGGGACGACTGGGCGCAGAAGACCATTCCGGTACCGATGCACGTGGGCCACGAATACGTGGGCGAGATCGTCGAAATGGGCCAGGAGGTGCGCGGCTTCCAGATTGGCGATCGCGTATCGGGCGAAGGGCATATCACCTGCGGCTTTTGCCGCAATTGCCGCGCGGGGCGGCGTCACCTGTGCCGCAACACCACGGGCGTCGGCGTGAACCGCGAAGGCGCGTTCGCCGAATACCTCGTGATTCCGGCCTTCAACGCGTTCAAGATTCCGCCCGAGATCTCCGACGATCTCGCCGCGATCTTCGATCCGTTCGGCAATGCCACGCACACGGCGCTTTCGTTCAACCTCGTGGGCGAGGACGTGCTGATTACGGGCGCGGGGCCGATCGGCATCATGGCGGTGGCGATCGCGAAGCACGTGGGGGCGCGCAACGTCGTCATCACGGACGTCAACGACTACCGGCTCGAGCTTGCGCGCAGGATGGGCGCAACGCGCGCCGTGAACGTTTCGCGCGAGTCGCTGCGCGACGTGATGAACGAACTGCACATGGCCGAAGGCTTCGACGTGGGCCTCGAAATGTCGGGCGTGCCGAGCGCGTTTACGGCGTTGCTCGAGTCGATGAACCACGGCGGCAAGGTGGCGCTGCTCGGCATTCCGCCCGCGCAAACCGCCATCGACTGGAATCAGGTCATCTTCAAGGGGCTGGAAATCAAGGGCATTTACGGCCGCGAGATGTTCGAGACCTGGTACAAGATGGTCGCGATGCTGCAGAGCGGGCTCGATCTCTCGCCCATCATCACGCACCGCTTCGGGGTGGACGACTACGAGAAGGGCTTTGCGGCCATGCTCTCGGGCGAGAGCGGCAAGGTGATTCTCGACTGGACCACGGCCTGAACGCGAATCGATTTGGTGAAGCTGTTACGGCGCTCCGCCCGGCGCCGGCTGTTCGAATTCGGCCTCGATGCGCACGTCGATCTCGTCGCCCACGGCGGGATACCAGCTCGTCAACCCGAACGCCGAGCGCTTGAAATGGCCCGATGCGGTGAAGCCTAACGTAGGCTGCTTCGTGAGCGGATTCGGCGCGTAGCCGTTCAAGGTGACGTCGAGCGTGACCGGTTGCGTTACGCCGCGTATCGTGAGATTACCGGTGAGCGTGCCGCGCCCTTCGCCCGTGCGCTCGAAGTGCGTGCTCGTGAAGCGGATCTGCGCATAGCGTGCTACATCGAGCATCTGCGGTCCTTTGACCATGGTGTCGAGCGCACTGACATTGGTGTCGAGGCTCGTGGCGTCGATGGTTGCGTCGACCGCGGCCGCTTCGAGGCCGCCTGCCTGCCAGTCGAGCGTCGCCTGCGCGCGGTCGAAGCGCATGACGAAGCGCGTGTAGTGGAAGTGATCGACGTCGAACACGACGCTCCAGTGATGCGCATCCATCACGTAGTGTCCCGCCGGCACGTCGGCTTCCGTGCGGCTCACGCTGTGCGTGACCACGCGCAGCGGCGTACACGCGGCGAGACTCGCTGCGCAGAGCGCCACGCAGAAGGCGCGGCGCGAGCCGCGAACGAGGGGCGCAAGCGATACCAGCTGCCGGTCTTTCATCTCATCTCCCTTTGACTCGTCGACACCCGTAAGGACGTTTGGCGACGTGCGTTTCTTCCATCCGGTTCGCGAAGCATAACGCGACGGGGCCGGATCGCGGCGACCCGCGCAGTTTCTCGTCCAGGTCACGCGCACATTGCGCGCCGCGCGAAACTCGGGTCTCATACGCCGATTGGAGTCCGAACGAGCGGAGAGCCGACTATGCCAGCCACGAACCACGCCGTGCGTTTTCACGCCACGCTCGTGCGCGACGTCGACGCGATGACGGCCGCCACGGCGCGCGCGTTCGGGCGTCACACGCACGACCAGTACGGCATTGGCGTGATCGATCGCGGCGGCCATGTCTCGCTCAGCGATGCGGGCCAGGTCGAGGCCGTGCCGGGCGACCTCATCCTCGTCAATCCGGGCGAGGTGCACGACGGCCGCCCGCTCGACGCCGCCGGGCGCACGTGGCGCATGTTGTATTTCGAGCCGCGCTGGGTCGACGCGCTGCAAGCCGACATCACGCAAGGTGAGGACGCCACTTTTGCGCTCCACGCGCCGGTGATCAGCGAGCCGCGTTTGCGCGCGCTGTTCGATGCGGCTTTCACTCATGTCACCGACCCAGGCCATGACCTCTCGCAGATGGCCTTCGACGCCGCCGCGCTCGAGATGATGACCCGGCTCGTCGAGGCGCTCGGCCACCGGCGCGTGCTCGCGCAGTGCTCACCGGCGTCGCTCGCGCGCGTGCGCGACATGATCGACACCGACCCGGCCCAACCGTTCTTACTCGCCGAACTCGCGCAGGCGGCGGGGCTGAGCCGCTTCCAGCTCCATCGCGGCTTTTTGCGTGCGTTCGGTGTCGCGCCGCACGGCTACATCCTGCATCGCCGCGTGGCGCTCGCGCGGCGCCTGCTCAAGGCGGGCCATGCCCCGGCGCAGACCGCGCTGGCCGCCGGTTTTTGCGACCAGAGCCACTTGAACCGCGCGTTCGCGCGGCAGTTCGGCGTATCGCCGGGGCGTTACCGGCTTGCGCGCGGCATGAGTCGCACGCGCATCATCCGCTGACGCACAACGATCCAAGACGGCGCGCCGTCGTGAGCCTATACAGGCGTATCACCACGAGGAGCGCTCCATGTCGAACCGATTGCCGTCGCGCGAAAACGCGCGGCGCTTGACCCTCTCCCCCCGATCCGTCGCGCAGGCGCAATTGACGGCGGCCATGCTCACCGTGGGCAGCACGGTCATTGCGAGCAAGGCCATCGGCGCCGGGCTCGATCCGCTGCCGGCCACCGCGCTGCGCTTCGGGATGGCGTTGCCGGTCTTTCTGCTGCTCATGCGTCTGACCGGTACGGCGTTTCCGCGTCCCGGCCTGCGCGACGCGCTGTTGCTCGTCTCACAGGCTGCGATCGGCAGCGTCGGATATACGGTCTTGCTGATCGCGGGCACGCAGCGTACTTCGGCGAGCGATGCCGGCATCATCCTCGGCACGCTACCGGCGGTCTGCGCGTTGACGGCGGCGCTGGTGCTCGGAGAGCGGCTGCGCGCAAGGACGCTCGTTTCGGTGACGATCGCGAGCCTCGGCGTGGCGATGATCACACTCGCGCCCGGCGAGCATCGCGATGGCGCTCGCTCGCTCACGGGCGACGCGATGATCCTTGGCGCCGTCGTGTGCGAAAGCCTGTTCGTCCTGCTGAACAAACGGCTGTCGCAACCGTGGCCGCCCCTTGCGCAGGCGAGCGCGATGACGGGCATCGGCTTCGTCGTAGCGGGCTTGTGCGCGCTGCCCGGCTGGTTTGGCGCGGCTCACACCGTGCAGTTGAACGCCTTGCTCGGCGTGGCGTATTACGCGCTCGTGCCGACGGTGGCCGGATTCTGGCTCTGGTATGCGGGCGCGGCGCGCGTGCCGGGCGGCGAGGCCGCAGTCTTTACCGCGGTGGCGCCGGTGTCGAGCGTGGCGCTGGCCACGGTGCTGCTCGGCGAGCCGCTTACGCTCACGCGCGTGCTCGGCCTCACGCTGGTCGTGGTCGCCGTGTTCGCGGTCTCAGGACGCGGGCTGTGGGATCGCGTTAGGGCGCAGCGCAGCGCGCGCGACAGCAAAGTGTCTTGACTTGGGAGAATGATCGTTCTACATTGCGGACTGGGAGAACGATCATTCTCCCGCTGATCTTCGCAATCCCGCCGCAATCGCGCCCAACGAGACTAGCCATGAGCCCGCCCGCCGTAACGAACACCGAAGCGAACGCAGACGCGCCGCAGGCCGATGCGCGCGAGCGCCTGCTCGAAGCCGCTGAGGCGCTGATCTACGCGGGCGGCATTCACGCAACGGGCGTCGATGCGATCGTTCGCGCGGCGGGGGCGGCGCGCAAGAGCTTCTACACGTATTTCGAATCGAAGGACGCGCTCGTCGCGGCTGCGCTTTCGCGGCGCGACGAGCGCTGGATGCGCTGGTTCGTCGCCGGCACGCTCGCGCGTGGACGCACGCCGCAGGCACGTCTTGTCGGCATGTTCGACGTATTGCGCGAGTGGTTCACGTCCGAAGGCTTTCACGGTTGCGCGTTTCTCAACGCCGCCGGCGAGATCGCGTCGCCTGCCGACCCCGTGCGCGTGGTCGCGCGCGAACACAAGGAGCGTCTGCTCGACTTCGTGCGCGAACAGAGCGAGGCGTGGGCCGCGATCGTCGGCGTCGATCGCCGGATCGCTGCCCGTCTCGCGCGGCAATGGCTGATCCTGATCGATGGCGCGATCGGCGTCGCGCTCGTCAGCGGCGACGCCGATGCGGCGCTCGACGCACGCGCGGCAGGCCGATCGTTGCTCGACGCCCTCGCACCGAAAAGCGGTTCCGATTCCCCAAGCCAATCCCAAAACCGATCCCCATCGCGCGCACCGCTACGGCGCGCCGCCCAACGCAAGGAGCAAGACCATGAGTGATTCGCCCGAAGTGCGTCCGCCGCTGCCGCCGTTCACGCGCGAGAGCGCCATACAGAAAGTGCGCGCAGCGGAAGACGGCTGGAACACGCGCGACCCGCAACGCGTTTCGCTTGCATACACGCCGCAAAGCGTGTGGCGCAATCGCGCCGAGTTCGTGACGGGCCGCGGGGCCATCGTCGAACTTCTCACGCGCAAGTGGGCGCGCGAACTCGACTATCGCCTGATCAAGGAGCTATGGGCGTACACGGACAATCGCATCGCGGTGCGATTCGCCTATGAGTGGCACGACGATTCGGGCAGCTGGTTCCGCTCGTATGGCAACGAAAACTGGGAATTCGACGCGAACGGCCTGATGGCGCGCCGTCACGCATCGATCAACGACCTGCCGATCCGCGAGGCGGATCGTCTCTATCACTGGCCGCTCGGGCGCCGTCCCGACGATCATCCGGGCCTCTCCGACCTCGGCCTCTGACGCTTCGCTTTCATCGGGACGACTCGCTACGCTGGCACCATGCCGGCGGCGAGCGAGTTGCCCGATCCGAGCCTCGACTCCATTGCGCACGCTTCGGGTTGCGGTACAGTTCGTCATTCACCGCGAACCAGCAATCAGAAAACTGACGATCCTCAAGCGGATCGGCGCAAGAAAGGACGGAGAGCCCATGCGGTTTTGGCACAAGCAAGGTGACGCAGCAACGATAACGACAACGGCAGCGACAAAACTGGCGAGGAAAACGAAACGCGGCGCGGCTGCCGCCCTGTCGCTCCTGCCGGTGCTGTTGTTCGGCACGGCGCAGCCGGCGCACGCGGCGAACTGGTGTAGTTCGGGCCTGTGGGTCGATGCGATGGTGGGCTCGTACCACATCCATCCCGACAAGGACTTCGAACAATTCAATCCGGGCCTCGGCATCGAATGCTGGCCCGGCGACACGTGGGCCCTTACGGCAGGCGGTTTTCGCAACTCGTTGCGCCGGCCCTCTTATTATGGCGGCGCAGTGTGGGCGCCGGAGTTTCTGCACTGGGGCTTCGTGCGGCTCGCGGCGATGGGCGGCATCATCTCCGGCTACAACTATGGCAATTGGGGCCTCGGCCACGACCATACGATCGGGCCCGTGGTCGCGCCTATCGTGATGGTCGCGTACAAGCGCGTGGGCGTGAACTTCATCGTCATTCCGCCGATACCGTCTGACGATCTGCCGTTTACCATCGGGTTTCAGTTGCGGTTCAAGTTCTAGGGTCCAACGTCCTCCCGCAAACTCTCACCTTTGCTGCTCACCTGACGCCTTTGCCATATTGGCGTCAGTGACGTGCCACGGCCCGACCCTAAGATACGAGCCTTCGCTTCACAGACGCGCGACGTGACGCGCTATCCAGTCAGAGGGAAAGAATGAAGAAGTTCACACGCATGCTGATCGCTGCAGGCGCGCTGGCAATGAGCGCTGGCGCTACGGCCGCCGCGGCCGCTGAGCCCACCTGGTTGCCCGCAACGGCGGCTGCAAGCCTGCAGAATGCGAGTACGATCGTCGAAGGCGCGAATGGGCCGAACGTGAAGTCGACGCTTTATGTCTTTATGGACCCAAACTGTATTTACTGTCACTTAGTGTGGAAAGCACTGCAACCGTATGAAGCGGTCGGCCTGCAGGTGCATTGGATTCCTATGGGCTTTCTGAAGCCCGATTCGGCGGGCAAGGCGGCTGCGCTGCTGGAGGCGAAAGACGGCGCCGCGCTGCTCAAAGAACTGGAAACGCATTACTCGGAGAAGGACGAATCGGGCGGCATCGCTCCGCTCGCGCACATCTCCGCCGCCGACAAGAACAAGCTCGACGACAACATCAAGCTCTTTCAGGACCTCGGTTTCGACGGTACGCCTACGCTTGTTTATCAAGGCTCGGGCGGACGCTGGGCCAATGTCAGCGGCTTGCCGAAGCTGGACGACTTGCCGGGCATGCTGAATCTGCCGGCGCAACCGATCACCGATGCCGAGTTGCAGAAGTATCGTTGAGCGCGCGCGGCGGTGAGTCATTCACCGCATCGTGAGTTCACCGATACAACGATAGGTGAGGAGTTCCAGGAGTCGAATGTCGTGCGCTCCTCCCGAAAAGCCTCACCTTTGTTCTCGCAGCCCAGGTTTCAGAACTTGTAATCGGGATTCTTCGGATCGAATGCTTCGTCGTCGAAGGACTTCGGCGTGATGCTGTCGATGACGATTTTCTCGAACATCTGTCCGTCGTCGCCATAGGCTTCGACGGTGCGGAAATACGGATGCCGCAGGTCCAGCCCCAGCGTCTGCTTCTTCGCGTAGAACTGCGGCTTGCCGCTCGGCGAAACGTAGGTCAGCGCCACCACACGCACGCCGTCTATCGTTTTCACCTCGACTTGCGGCTTGTAGGACGCGCCCACTTCGACGTACTTCTTCGCGTCGGTCATGAACTGGCTCACGATGAATTCGGTGCCGAGATCCGTGATCTTGTGATTCGATTGCGAGCGCGCGAGCGTGCCGTCGAGTGCGGTCCACATCGGCATCACGCCGAGCAGGCCGCCCAGGTGTCCGTACATTTCGTCGCTGCGCTTCGAGGCGTCGTAGATCACCTCCTCGCCCGAATGATCGCCGTCAGGCAGCCATTTCGCGTAGATGCGCAGCGGCTCGTGCTCGAGCTTCACTAGCATGTGCGCGGGCTTCGCGGGCCACTTGCCGTTCAGGCGCTCCCAGCGCGACAGCACGAATTCGTATGAGGGATAGCCCGCCGGGCCGAGCTTGATGAGCGTGGGCACGACGAGCGGATCGAACGCCTCGAAGAGCGCGGTCAGTTGCGCATCGTCCATCTTCGTGAGCGTGTCGTTCTTCTGTGCGCGCTGCAGCCAGCGCACCTGTTGATCGACGCTCAGTTTCGCGACTTCGGCGGCGGACGTTGCGCTTTGCGATGCGTCGCTTGTTTGCGCGCCGTTGCCTTGCGCGAATGCCGTGCTACTGGCGAGCGCAAGCGCCGCACACGCGATGAACGTCCGCGCTTTCTGAATTTTCATTTCCTGTCTCCCTTGATGAATGCTTGCGGCCCGCGCGTTCGCACGCGGGCCGACGCATTTTTCGGCTTCGCGATTTCCTCTTCACGCAGCGCACGCCGTGTGGCGAGGCCGGCTAAGTCACAGACGGATTGCCCAACACGCCCGGTGCCGGCGAACCGATGTCCGTGCGCGACTCATCCGCCTCGATCGCGCGCTCGTGGCTCGCGTGCACTGTGCCCGAGAGCGCGGAGAGCAGCCAGTCGTAGGTCGTGGACGGCGCGGTGACGGGCAGCATATGGCCGCCGCTCATCACCTTGAGCGTCACCTGGCTCGTGAGGCGGCTGAGCGCCTCGCCGTGTCGGGTCCAGTCGAGCACGACGTCGTCACGGCCAAACAGAACATCAGCGGGAACGCTCAGTTCTGCGTAGCGTTGTTCCATCTGCACGAGATCATCGGCGTCTTCAATCGCGACGAGATCGGCGGAGGCGTTGTAGAAGCCGCTGGGCCGCAAGCTCAGGAGTCCGCCGCCGCGTGTGCGGAAATCGCCCGGTACGGCCTCGGGCGCGAACACCTGCTTGAGGACCGCGGAACTGGTCGCGAGGCCGATGGGCGTAGCGAACGTGCACGCCACGAAGCGGCGCACGGCGTTCGAGCGCAGCACGAGCGCGCGAAAGGCCTTGGGCACCTCGGTCTGCACGTGCGTGAGCGGCGCGATCAGCGCGAGCCGCGAAACGGCGTGCGGATGATCGAGCGCTACGGCCAGCGCGATCGCGCCGCCGAGCGAATGCCCGACGAGCACCGGCGATTCGAGACCCAGCGCTTCGATGAAGCGCGCGACCGTGCGCGCCTGCGCGCGGATGGTCGCCGATGCGTGCGGCCCGCGTGTGGAGTAGCCGGAACCCGGGCGATCGATGAGTATCACGCGATGTTCTCGCGCGAGCGCCTGCATGGGCAGCCACGCGAAGTTGCGCATTTGTCCGCTCAGGCCGTGAATGAACACGATGGGCGGCCCACTGCCGAACTCGACGTAATGAATCCGGTCGCCGTCGATGTCGACCAATTGACCGTCCATCGGCACGGCGGCTTCGATGCGGCGCGTGGCGCGTCGCGTGAATGCGGCGAGCGCGGCGAGTGCAGCGCCGGCTGCAACGACCGCGGCAGGCAGGGCAAGTGGGTTCACTGGCGGTCCTCTGGGGGCAGGTTGGGTTCGAAGCCTTGTGCGCGTGACGAAGCGCAAGTGGCAAAACGCGTGAAGCGCGCCGCGATCTGCCGCGCCTCGCTCACCACCGCCCAATGCGGCGCGGCGATAATCTCGCGCTGATGTTGTCCAAGCCAGCGCTCGATGCCTTCGGACATGGCCGGCGTCACATAGCGGTCGAAACGCGGCACGATGAACTGTACCGGAATACGCGTGCTGCGCTCGCGCGGGCGCCGCGCACAGGCAAGAAAATTCGCGCGATAGAGTTGCAGCCCGTTGAGCGCGTTGCGCAACTGCCGGGGATCAGGCTCGACGCGCACGCGCTCGGTCTTGCGCAGCCACCACGGCCACAACGCCGCGCCGCCAAGCCGCCAGGCGAGTTCGGGCACGAGCGGCAGATGAAAGAACGCGATGTACCACGACTTCAGCAACTGCGCCGGGACGCGCGGCTTGAGAAAAACATGGTCGAGACACGGGCCGGATATCGAGGTGTACGAAGCAATGCGCGAAGCGTTCGCCGGATCGGTCACGGCCTCCCAGCACTGGATCGATCCCCAGTCGTGCGCCAGCAGATGAAACGGCTGCGCGCCGCAGGTGGCATTGGCGACTGCAAACAGATCGCGCGCGAGTTGCGCGAGCGCGTAGCCAGACTGCGCACGCGGCGCTTCGGAGGCCCCCATGCCGCGCACGTCGTAGGCGATCACGCGAAAGCGCGTCTCCAGTTCGCTGCGCAGCGCGCTCCAGATGCGCGCCGAGTCCGGGTAGCCGTGCACGAGCACGACGGGCGGCGCATCGTTGGGCCCGCTGACGTAGGCCGCGAGGCGCACGTCGTCGGACTGGACGAACACGGGTTCGGGCGCGCCGCGCATGACGTGGCTCACACCGCGCGCGGCGTCGCCGCCGGATGCAGCGGCACACGGCGCGGGGCGGCGCGCGAGGCGTACTGCGCGTTGGTCTCGTCGATCTGTGCAACGAGGCCGTCGATGCGCGCGAGATGCTGCCGGTTGTCGTGATCCCACGGATGAAAGCCGGGCTTGAAAAAGCGCAGCCATTCGAGCGCGATGCCGGGAAACACGCCGTGACGCGGCCCGTAGAGAAACTTCACGAGCTTCCATGTGCCGCGCACCTTGCCTTGGCGTCGGCGGTGCGCGCGCAAAAGCGCCAGATGATAGTCGAACACGATGAGCCAGAAGAGAACCGTGGTGGCGAGCATCGTACCGGTTCGCATGAAATAGCGCTTGACGCCTGGCTCGATCACGAGATTCCAGACATCGAACGAGACCGACTTGTGCTCGGTTTCCTCCAGCGCGTGCCAGAGCCACATCTGCTTGTAGCCCGCCACCGAGCCTTCGATGCGCGTGCCCGTATCGGCGAGCAGCAGGTCGGCGAGCATGGCCGTGTAGTGTTCGAGCGCCACGGTTTGCGCGAGTTGCAGCGAAGGCGGCAACACCTTGCGCGCGAAGTTGAGGATGGCCCACAACCGCTTGTCGAGCTTGTGCGCAGGCAAGCCCGCCGCCTGCAGCAAGTCGTTGTATTCGACATGTTCGCGCGTGTGCATCGCTTCCTGGCCGATGAAGCCCATGACCTGCTTCTTGAGTTCGGGGTCCTCGATGCGGTCGCGATAGTGCCGCACCGAATCCATGAAGAAGCGCTCGCCCGCGGGAAAAAGCAGCGAAAGCGCGTTGAAGAAGTGGGTGACCGGCACGCCCTGGACGTGCCAGTCACAGGCCCTTTCGGGCGGTAATGCGAAGCGGATGTCGCGCCGTATCGGCATCATGTTATGGCTCCCTGTTGTGTGCCTGCTGTTATTCATTGCGTGGCGGCGGACCCGCGCGCGGCGCGGCGGCGCGCCTTCGTGGCTTCGCGCCGCGCGCTCATCACGACCAGCGCCTGGTACGCGGCGGGCAACGTGCGCGCGAGCCAGTCGGCTGCGCGCGCGTCGCGGCCAATCAGCACGCGCCGCGCGTTGCGCCTCACGCCGTTGAGGATGATGCGGGCAGCGTCGTCGGCAGTGGTGATGAAGAACTTCTCGAAGTCGTCTTTGCCTTGCTGCTCGCTCGCCACCATAAAGCCGACCATGTTGTGCGCCACGCGGCTCGATTGCGCGATGTTCGTGCGAATCCCGCCCGGATGCACGCAGGTCGCGGACACGCCGCAGCGCATCATGTCGAGTTCCTGGCGCAGCGCTTCGGTAAAGCCGCGCACGGCATATTTGGTCGCGTTGTAGCCGCTCATGCCTGGTTGTGCGAAAAGACCGAACACGCTCGACGTATTGACGATGTGTCCGTCGCCGCTCGCCTTCAGATGCGGCAGAAATGCCTTCGTGCCATGCACGACGCCCCAGAAGTTGATATTCACGATCCACTCGAGGTCGCTGTACGCCATGCCTTCGATGGTGCTCGACAGCGCGACGCCCGCGTTGTTGAAGACGAGGTTGATGCCGCCGTGCGTGGCAACTGTTTCGTCGGCCCACGCGAATACGGCGTCGCGCTCGCTCACGTCGAGCGCGCGCGTGCTCACGCGTACTGAAGGGGCAAGCGCGCCCACGATGCGAGCGGTCTCCTCGAGCGCCGGGGCGTTCCGGTCGGCGAGCGCGAGATGGCAGCCGGCGCCGGCAAGCTGGAGCGCGAGCGCGCGGCCCATGCCCGAGCCCGCTCCGGTGATGGCGGCGACCTTGTTGTCAAAGCGTTTCATGGGCGGCTCCGGGTGGGACGATTGCGCCTGTTCAGGCGGCCTCGGTGGGTTGCGTGGCCACGGCGAGCGGCGCTTCGTGCTGTGCGGCATGCGGCGCGCGATAGACCTGGTAATCGGCGAGGGAGAAGTGCGCGGTGGCGCGGCGAAAGCGCCAGGTGAAACCGGGCCACAGTGTCGTGTTCCTGCCGTTGCGCGGGTCGAGGTACCAGCTCTTGCAGCCGCCCACCGACCAGATCGCGCGGCCAAGCTTGTTCTGGATGCGCTCGTTGTAGCGCGCTTCCACATAGGGCCGCACATCGATCGAATCGGCGCCGTCGCGCTTCATGGCGGCGAGCGCGCCAAGCACATACTCGATCTGCGATTCGATCATGAACACCATCGAGTTGTGGCCGAGGCCGGTGTTCGGGCCGACCAGCATGAAAAAGTTCGGATAACCAGGCAGACTCGTGCCGAGGTAGGCATGTGCGCCGTTGCGCCAGGTCTCGACGATATCGATGCCGCCGCGGCCCACGATCGTGCCCGGCGGGAATGGATCGGCCACCTGAAAGCCGGTGCCGTAGATCAGGCAATCGACCTCGTGATGCACGCCGTCGGCGGTAACGACGCCGGTGCGGTCCACGCGCACGATCGCGTTCGTCACCACCTGCACGTTCTTGCGTGAGAGCGCCGGATAGTAGTCGTTCGATATGAGCACGCGCTTGCAGCCGATCGTGTAGTCGGGCGTCACGGCCGCGCGCAGTTCAGGATCGGGCACCTGGTGGCGGATATGGCGCAACGCCAGCTTCTGCACGTTCTTCATGAGCGCGGGATGCACCGCGAAGCCGAGCACGCGCGTTTCGAGCATCCAGTAAAGGCCCGCGCGAGCGAGCGCCTGCGTGATGGGCAGCGTGCGGAACAGCCATTGTTCGAAGCCCGAAATGGCGCGGTCGGGCTTGGGCATGATCCACGGCGGCGTGCGCTGGAAGAGCGAGAGTTGCGCCACGCGCGGCGCGATCTGCGGCACGAACTGAATAGCGCTTGCCCCCGTGCCGATCACGGCGACGCGCTTGCCTTCGAGCGCATAGTCGTGGTCCCAGTGCTGCGAGTGGAAGGCCTTGCCTTCGAAGGTGTCGAGTCCCGCAATCGCCGGCAACGCGGGGCGCGAAAGGCCGCCCATGCCCGAAATCAGCACGCGCGCGGTGAGGCGCCGGCCATTGGCGAACGCAAGGCGCCAGCAGTGCGCGGCTTCGTCCCATGTCGCGTTCGTGAGTTCGTGCCCGAAGTTGAGCCACGGGAAAAGCCGGAAGCGATCGACGCAGCGATTCAGATAGGCGCGAATCTCGGGCTGCGGCGCGAACATGCGGGTCCAGCGCGGATTGGGTGCGAACGAAAACGAGTACACGTGCGATTGCACGTCGCAGGCGCAACCGGGGTAATGGTTGTCGCGCCAGGTGCCGCCCACGGAGTCAGCCTTCTCGAACACCGCGAAGTCCTGGTTGCCGCTTTGCAGCAGGCGGATCGCCATGCCCAGGCCGGCAAAACCAGTGCCGATGATGGCGATGTCGATCGCGTCGCCGGTACGGGCGGGTGCGTTCATCCGGAGCGTCTCCCTGTTGTCGATCCATCTATGACTGTGACATTGATGGATGTAAACATAGTGCGATCGACGCCAATGCGCAAGGGGCTAGATTCAGCGCTCTAACACATCAACAACAGTAGGGGCGCAAGGGGACGCCAGCGCGTGAAAGGCCGCCTGGCGGGGCCTTTCACGCGCTCGGGGAAGCAGAAACGAGGAGAGACGACGCGCGCGTTTAACGCTTCTTGAGCGCGGTTTTCTTCGCGGGGCGAGCCGGTTTTGCGGCAGCCGGCGCGCGCGCGGCGCTCTTGCGAGGCGCGGCTTTGGGCGCGCGCTGCTTCGCGGCGCTGGCAGGCGCGGAAGCGGGCGAAGGCGCGGCCTCGCTTGCACGCTCGCGGCCGAGCGTCTTGTCGAGGATCGTCGCGACCCGGCCGCCGAGGTAGTCGCTCGACTGCGCTTCGAGCGCGCGCAGGATCTCGTGCTCGACGAACACCGTGGAAAGCGGGCGCAGCCGCCAGATCGCGTCGACGAGCGCGGGCATGTCCGTGGCGGGCGGCAGCGCGCCCTGATCGTAGCGATCCAGATGGCGCACGACCATTTCCACCAGCACGCGCGCGATGGCGTCGAAATGCGGACGCGTTTCTTCGAGCACGTCGAGCAGTTCGCGTGCGGGAATGCCCTCGCGCACGGTGGCGGCCGCGGCGTCGAGCATGCCCGGATTGCGCGAGACGAACGACAGTCCCTGGCGTTCGAGCAGCCCGAGGTCCGCGAGACGCGAAAGACTGCTCGGCGCCTGCGGCCCGAACAGCTTGATGAGCTGCGGCAGCGAATACGTTTTTGGCCGCGCGTGCGACCACGGACCGCCGATCGCATTCTCCAGGCCGAGGATCGAGCGCAGGTCGCCGCCGTCGTCGATCGCCAGGATGAGATCCTGAATGTTGGCGAGCGTGTAGCCGCGCGCCAGCAGGTGGTTGATCAGCTTGAGCCGCGCAACGTGCGAATCGTTATAAATGCCGACGCGCCCGCGCTTCTCGGGCGGCATGAGCAGGTCGCGGTCCTGATAGGCGCGCACGTTGCGCACCGTCGTGCCCGCCACGCGAGCGAGTTCGTCGACGGTGTATTCGCTGTCGGTAACACGCTCGGGCGCGGAATCGGTCACGGGGGCTTTGGGCGTTTTCGGCATGCCGCGATTTTAGCGCGAGCGGCCCCGCCCACGCGAGCGCACGGGAGGGTGCATGCTCTGGCGCGGGCGTTCTCGCCCTTACGCGCATGCGCCTCCTCGCCGTTGCGCCGGCACGACGCGCCCTTAGAAGCGGTAAGAAAGCGCGAGGAACGAGATGATCGGATCGGCCTTGAGGTCGGCCCGGCTCACGCCGAGCTCGCTGCCGTCCGCTGCCTTGACGATCACCGAGGACGTCGTCTTCAGCGGAATATAGGTGACCGACGCAACGATCCCCAGATGCTTCGTGACGTTGTAGGTGGCCCCGAGATTGAAAACCGGCGACCACGACGACGACGCCTTCGCGCTGATCTGCGTTTGCCCCGACTTGCCGGCGCCGGCCGCGAGCACGGAGCCGAGATCGTCCTGGGTGGCCTTCACGAAGTTCGGGTTGAGCTGGATGTCCGAGAACCAGTTGTACGACACGCCGATGCCGAGGAACGGGCGGAATTTTGCATCGGCGTCGCGAAAGTAATACTGGAAGATCAGCGCCGGGCTCCATTGGCGCACGCTGCCGACGATGGGGTTCGTCGCCGGATCGCTGAGATTCTGGCTACCGAGCGCGCCCGCCGGGCCTGGCGGCTTGATCGTGCCGTGACCATAGAGCTTGAACGTGGGCGGCACGCCCGCCACCGAGGTAAGCGCGATATGGTCCGTGAAGAAGTGGCTGATGACGAGGCCGACCGTATCCGCATTCGATGCCGAAAGCCCCGTGCCCGCCGAAGTGAACGAACTGGGCAGCCGCAGCGGCGTGTTGATCGGCACGGGCGCGACGTCCGTGGTGAGCGGCGTGCTCGAATGCTGCGTCGTGACGTGAAACCAGCCGAGTGCGACGACGTTGTCGCCGGCGTGCTGTGCATACGCACTCGCCGTCAGCCCGGCGGTCAGCGCCGCCACTGCAATGCGTTTCATCATGTCCCTCCCAGGAACGGGTGCGCCTTACCCGCGCGCGGGACGGCTCGATGCATGCTTCGGGATGTCCGGCATGCGTCGTCCGCCTTTGCTGCGCGCGCCTTTGTGGCCCGGCCGCCGCCGCATTGCGCGACGGCCGGGAGTGGCCACCTCGTGAATGGCGCGGTTTGCCGCGCCGGTTATTGTTCGATACGTTACTTCGTCATCCTTACTGAACGAACGCGCCAGCCGTGAAGTACGGGTCCGACGGCGTCGTCATGTCGAGGTAGCCGAACACGCCGCCCGTGAAGATCATCTTGCCGGTGGGTGTCGAGCCGGTGGAGGCGCCCACATGCGTGGTCGTCACCGTGCCCGGTACGGTCTGGGTGAAGTTCAGATCGAGGGCAGTGGCGAGCGCGGCCTGCGAGGCGTTGAACGGATCGAGCAGCGTGGCCTGCGTGCCTTCCAGCGCGAGCGTGCGATAGTCGAACTGGCTGTCCACGCCGATGTATTCGCCGTTCTGCGAGCCCTGCGCGATAGCCGTTTGCGGCGCGAGCACGGAGATGCCCGATTCGTCGTCGGCCACCGGGCCCGTGGCGCCGCTTTGCGGATCGACGCCAACCTGCGGATACGCCACGCCGGTGCGGACGAGCACGGGCACGAGCTGGCCGCGCAACTTGCCGACGATCATGAAGCCCTTGCCGGCCGGCTCCGTGGTGACGAGCGTCGGCTTCACCTGCCCCTGGAAGTGATCGGTTTCGAACGCGCCGCTGCCATCGGCCGACTGCGCGAAATTCGTGCCGGGCTGCTGGCATTTGCCGGCGTTCACGCCCGTGTTGTCGCATTCGGTCCAGGTGCCGTTGGCGTTGATCGTGATCTTTGCGTCGACCGCTGCGGGCTGGAAATTTTGCGAAGGCACCTGGTGATAGCCGAGCTGGCTGTACGTGCCGGCGACATTCGCGAGATTCGTTTCGATCGCGGAGAAGCCGATGAACGGGTAGTACGGGAACGTCGTGTCCGGCACGACGCCAATACCGCCGGAGCCCTTGTACGCGATCTCGGCGCCCGGAATCGTGCCGCCGGCCACGCCTTCGCCGATGAAGACGCGCGCCGGGCGGTTGGGGTCGAGACTCGCGCCATTCAGGCGGAACGCGCACTGGTTGAGCTTCGCCGTGGGCAGCCCGGTTTCCGCCGTCAGCGTGCCGGTGGCGACCTGGCCTTTGCGCGTGGGCGTCACGGTGCCGGTGGTCTGCGGGATCGGCGACTCGACATAAGTGATCTGCCAGGTCATTTTGGCCGTGTCGAGCTGCAGCTTGACGAGTTCGCCGTCGCCGCCGCCGCCGGTGTACACCGTGTTGTAATCGAGCGAGGTGGGGCAAAGCGCTGCTTCCACGAGCGGAGGGCTACTGCTGCTGCCGTTGCCGCCACCGCATGCACTGAGCGCTGCGATCGTCGGTGCGGCAATCGAGAGCGCCGCAAAAAGTTTCCATTTCATACCGCGTCTCCAGAGTCTTGTTGTTGGCGAGAGCGACTGACAGTCATTCGCAGTGCGAAATTAAGGCGGTCGTCAACGATCAGGATGCCGCGACCGCCTGATGAACTACTGTGGCTGGATCAGTGCACCGACGCCGAAGTAAGGCTGATTGGGCGTGGCGCTATTCGCCGAGCTGGCCGTGACGCCGCCGTTCTCCTCGCCGTTGATGAAGATGCCGTAAAGACCGCCCACCGCAATCAGATTGCCCGCTTTGCCCTGGGTATCGGTTACGCCGATCAGGCCGGGGTGCGTCTGCGTGTAATCGAGCGTGAACTGGCTCTGCGTCGTCATCGTCGAGGGCTTGAGGAAGCCGGCTTGCTGGCCGTTGATGAGCGTTGCCGTGTAGGCGAAATTCGAGTCCGCGCCAATGTAGCTACCGTCGAACGCGCCCGACGTGAGCGTCGTCGCGGGCGCGAGCAGGGCGATGCCGGACTCGTCGTCCACGGCGATCTGATTGCTCAGGCTGATGGTTTCGTTCACGTAGCCGGTGCGTACGACCACGGGCACGATGGCCCCATTGAGCTTGCCGAGGATGAGGTGCCCGGCGCCGCCCTGGCGGCTGACGATGACGTTGTTGCCGAGGTTCAAGGGGAACGGCAACGGTGTGGGCGTCTCGATCTGCGGTGCGTCGGTACTGTCGAAATAGCTGCCGCTCGTGCTCGCCGTCCATGCGTTCGCAGCGGTTGCGCAACTCGTGTTGGTCGCGCCAGCCGGCACGCTGCAATTGCCGCTTGCGTCGTACTGCTCCTGCGTCACCTTCGCCGCCGGCGCGAAACTGCTGGAAGGCAGGATGTGATAGAGCAGCGCGTTATACGAGCCTTTGAGATCGGCGAGGCTCGTGCTGACCGACGAAAAGCCGATGAACGGATAGAAGTCGAACGTGCGCGGCGCCACCCCGCTGAAGAGCAGATTTGCAGTGGTGTCGCCGTCGATGTTCACGGTCGCGCCCGGAATGCCGCCGCCCGCCACGCCAAAGCCAACATAGATCGTGGGCGGATTGTTGGCGTTGTACGCCGTTGTGTAGGTGCTGCCGTTGATCGTGCCCGTGCCCGCCTGAAGCTGGAACGCACACGTGATCTGCGCGGCGGTCGGCAGCGAGCCCGCGGGCGGATGCTGCACGGCGCCCGTGATGGTGAGACCCGCACGCGTGTTCTGCACCGAACTCGCGGCCACGGGAATGGGCGAGGCGAGGAACGTGAGCTTGTACGTCATCTTCGTCGGGTCGATGTTCAGGCTCACGACCTCGCCACTGCCTGCACCGCCCAGATACGTGTTCGCCGCGATGTCCGCCGCGGCGGGACACAACGCCGTGGCGGTCGGTGCGCTGCTGGGCGGACCCTGGTTCGCGCATGACGAACCCGAGCATTGCGCCGGGGTGATGGGTGCCGGATTGCTGGCGGTACCTCCGCCGCAGGCGACCAGCAAAGGGGTCGCGGCCGCGGCCAGCATCAAGCTGCTGCGGACAATGCTCTCCATGATTTGTCTGCCTCCCTGTGTCGTATTTATGCGCAGAAGATTGGATCATGACATTGGCCACTGTCAATTGAACGAACCGTCTAAAACGCGTGACGAGGTCGCTCTTGCTTGATGCTTCGCGGTTTGCGCACCCAGCAAGCGGGGTTTTTCCCGAGGCCGTCGTGCACGCGCCGTGGGCCCCTGCGCAATTGGCGTGCCTGAAACGCCTCGTTGACATGTCATCGCGATTCGTTGCGTCCGCGACGGTCCCTGAAAGGCAGAGGAAAGCTGAGGATGGGATCACGTTAGCGAGACAATTGATTCGGATTGCAGATTAAGATGCGCGTGCTGTCTGATGGTGAGGATATTCGGGAGCCGTCATCGCGCCGCCATGCTCGACGGTGAGTGCATACGGGAACGGCCGGGATGAAGCACTGCACAAACCTGCGTAGCAAGGTGGGCGCTCCAAAGAAAACCAAAGGTGAGCGTGTGCGGGAGCGCAAGTTCACTGCGGTGTGCGCCGCACGGGTTTTCGCTGCACCGTTGCGCATATCGGCGGCCAGGTTCAGGTCCATGTGGTGCACGTCACGCAACTCAAAGGTGAGTGTTTCCGGGAACATGAACGCAACGTGAGGCGTTGCTGCGTTGCGGCAGTATCGCCGCGGCCGGGTCGTGATTCGCGGTATAGTCATTCGCGACAAGAGGCCTCGTTGTGCGCCCTGCGCTTCACCGCCGCCGCGTCCGAGCGGTCTGCAACGGAGTTATCGATGGGTATCCTGGAAAGGCTTTGGCCGCGCGCCCGCGCGAAGCAGGCGCCGCAATCGCCGCAAATCCAGACGCTGATCGAGCGTCTGCTCGTGCTCAGCCCTACGCTCAAGCTCGTGCCCGAGTGGCGCGAGCGGCTCGCCCCCGCGCTCGCGCAATCGGTCGCGTACGTGCGCGAGGTGGTGGACCGCATGCCACCCGCGCGCGAAGCGAGCGCCGCCACCTGGTCGAGCGACCCCTATATCCACGCGTTTTTCGCTGCGCCCGACGAGGTCGGCCATGTGCTGAGCCGCTCGCCTGAACTGCATGCCTGGTTCGAGGCTCATCCACTTGCGCGCGAGACTTACGCGGTGCTCGGCATGGCCCTGAACGAGCGGCATGCCTTCGGTGCCGAGCAGCATGGCGACGAGGTGCACACCGATGTCATGCAGACGACGCTGAGCTTCGACGACCATCAGGTGCGTGTATGCGGCGAAACCGAGAGCGACCTTCGCGAGCAGATCGTGCAGCGCGTGGTCGAGCAGATCGCCCTGGAAGGCCTCGAGCAGATCGGCGCCGACGAGTCGCGCCGCGACGTGCTGGAACAGGAGCGTGCGCTGCTCAGGACGCGCCTGCAACTGCTCACGCGCCACGGCGCGGGGACGCAACGCATGCTCGGCGAGCACGCCGTGCCAAACGTCGCCGAAGTGGCGAAGGTCGAGGCGCAGATTGCGCAGAACGAGAGCGAGATTGCCGCACTCGGCCTCAAGAGCGAAGCGCTCGAACACCAGCTCACGGTAATCTGCAGGGTGCTCGCGAATCCCGCGCAATACACGAACGTCGAAATGCGCGAGATCTGCCTGAGTCCGATGAATGTCCTGCTCGCAAACGGCGGCCCGGGCAACAGCGCCTCGATCACGTTCCCGCTCGCGCGGCTGCCGTCGAGCCCGCAAGGTCTGCGCGCCTTCTCTCTGGTGCGCTTCGCGCGCACCGACCTGCAACCGTTGCCGCGTGTGCTCGTGGAAGACAGCCGCTTCATGATCTGAGCGTGGCGTCGCGGTCATAGGTGAGAAGATCCGGGAGCCGCGCGCGTGGCATTGCGACGGTTCGTGAACGAAGCGTGCCGAAATCACCGTCGCGCGTGATCGGCAGCGGAAGTTTCGTGATCCCGATGGACAGGAGAACCTGGTTCCGGCGCGCAAGATTTTCCTGGTAGTCCCAGGTTAAGGGATGCGAATATTGCCGACTACCAGGTGTTGGCAGTCGAAACCTTGCGTGTCCGAGCGCGAGACGCCGAAAGGTGAGCGTTTTCGGGAACCGTGAGCAACGGTGCGAAATGGCGCATCGGATCGCTAACCGCTTATGCAAAAAGCCCCTTTAACAGGGGCTATTTTGTCATCAGCGGCGACACCGCTGCTGGTATGTCGCCGCGAAAGGTGAGTGTTTTCAGGAGTGGTGAATCAGGCGCCCTGCGACGCCGGCCAGGCGAGCACGCCGTTCGCGTCGATCGAGAAGCGCAGCTCGCTGGCATGCGATGCCGGCGCATCTTCTGCGGCGATATCGAAGGTTTCTCCGGCGATCTCGACGGTAACGTAGCGGTCTCCGTGACGCAGCGACGTGCCGGCAATACGCCCTTGCCACGCGCCTTCCTGCGTCGCGACGAGCGCGCGCGGCGAGACCCGCCACATCACGCGCGTGCCCACCGCAAGCGATGGATCGGCGCAGGGCAGGCGCAGTCCCGCCGGCGTTTCGATCGTGCCACCGGCACGCACGATCCCCTCGCCGACGTTGTGCAGGCCGAGCAGTTCGGCCACGCGCAGCGTGGCGGGCCGCCGGAACACGTCGGCCACGGCGCCCGCCTGCAGCACGCAGCCCTGTTCGATCACGAGCACTTCGTCGGCGAGCAGCGCCGCCTCGTCGGGGTCGTGCGTGACGATCACCGTCACTGCGCCTACTTCGCGTTGCAGCGCCCGCAACGACTGCTGTAGACGGCGGCGGCGCGGCGTGTCGAGCGCAGCGAACGGTTCGTCGAACAGCAGCAGTTGCGTGTGCCGCGTGAGCGCGCGCGCGAGCGCCACGCGCTGGCGCTGGCCGAACGAGAGCTGCCGCGGCAGGCGTTCGGTGAGCGTGTCGAGGCCGAGGTGCGCGAGCCAGTAGCGGGCGCTGGCCGCGTCGGCATCGACAGGAAACGCGAGTTGCTGCGCCACGGTCATGTGCGGGAAGAGCCCGTAATCCTGCGGCATGTAGCCGATCTGGCGGCGCTCGGGCGGTAGCGCGCCGAGGTCGGTTGCCCCGAGCGTGACAGAGCCCGCGTCGTTGCGCTCGAGCCCGGCGATGATGCGCAGCGCGAGCGACTTGCCCGAGCCCGAAGGGCCGATGATCGCGAGCCGGCGCGTTTGCGGCTGCCACGCCACATCGAGCGTGAACGCGCCGAGATGCCGGCGCGCCGCGAAGGCAAGACGCAGGCCGGCGTTTTCGGCCGCGGTGGCGGCCGGCGTGATACTGGTGAGTTCGTCGCCGTTGTCCAGGCTCACCGCCGGCGTCGGGCGTGCGCCGCGGCTATAGACGGAGAGCACCGCGCAGATGATCGCAATGCCGAGCGTGGGCAGCAGGAGCGGCATCATCGCGGGCAAGCCCTGGCCGCCGAACACGACGTAGGTATACACAGGCAGCGAATACGGGTGATACGCGACCATCACGGTCGCGCCGAATTCGCCGAACGCGCGCAGCCAGGCGAGCGCGAGCCCCGCGCGGATAGCGGGCCACGCAATGGGCAGCGTGACACGAAAGAAACGGCTGGCGGCGTGATGGCCGAGCGTGGCGGCAACGTCGTCGTAGACGGGATCGACGGCGCTGAACGCCGAGCGTGCCGCGACGATCAGGAAGGGCGCCGCCACGAAGGTCTCGGCGAGCACGATGCCCGTGAAAGAGTCGGTGAGCGAGCCGCCGAAGAGCTGGCCAATGCCGCTATACGGCCCGATGAGAAACAGCAGCAGCACACCGCTCGTGAGCGGCGGCAACGCGAGCGGCAACTGCACGACGAAGCCGAGCAAGGCAATGCCGCGCGCGCGCGAACGCGCGAGCCAATAGCCGAGCGGCACGCCGCCCACCAGGATGACGAGTGCGGCCACGCTCGCGCTCGCGACCGACACGCCGACCGCCGACCAGGTGGCGTGCCAGTCGACGCCGGCCCAGTCCGCCTGCCCGATCTGCGGAATGCTCGCAACGAACGGCGCGCACAGGTAGACCGCGAGCAGCGCGCCGAGCCACCAGAGCGGCTGGGAGCGTTTCACGGCAACCTGTTCGGCACGTTGCGCGGCTTGTGTCATTGCTGTGCGGCGTCGATTACGGCTTGCACCGACGGCGGGATCGCCTGGATCTGACCGTTGACGGCAGGCCTGGTCACATCCACGCCGTGCTCGGCGAGCAGCTTGCGGCCTTCCGCCGAAAGCAGGAAGTTCACGAAGCGCGCGGCGCCGGCGCTGTTGGGAGCGTCGTTGAGAATCGTGAGCGTGTAGTTCGCCTTGATCTTCAGTTCAGGCGCGGGGTGGATCGCCGGAATCTTCAGGTCGGACGTTTCGGTCGAGTAGAAGAAGCCAGCGTCGAGCTGACCCGATTGCAGACGGCCAACGAGCGTTTCTTCCGGCAGCACCTGCTCGGGATTCTCCGGCGTGCCAAGTGTTTTCTGCACGAGATCAGGCTGGTTGTACGCCTGCGCGGCCTTCGTCATGAGTTCGACGGTGAACGCGCCCTTCGGGTCGAGCTTCGGATCAGTGCGGCCGAGGCGGATGCCCGGTTCCTGCAGGACCTGATCCCACTGCTTCGTCTTGAAGTCGGCGGCGAAACGGCTCTTTGGGTTGTAGCCGATCAGGAGCGGCGATTCGGCGAAATTCACGTACCACGTGACGTGATTGCCGCTGGCCTCGCCCATGAGGCTCGTGTTGACCTTCGGGCTCGCGCTGATGAACACATCGCCGCGGCGCAGCTTGCCCTTGATCTCATTGGCGATCTTGTTCGAGCCGGCTGCGTAGCCCTTGAAATGCAGGCCCGTTTCCTTTTCGAACGCGGGGCCCACGCTCTTTTCCATGAGGTTCACGAGCGAGCCTGCATAGAGCACGTTGACATCGGATTCGTCGGCGAATGCGTTGGCGCTCGCACCCATCGCGCCCATCACACCGCTCATCACGACGACTGAGGCCGCCAGCTTGCGGATAAACATGTTCGACACCCCGTTCGTTATAAAGGCCCATATATTACGATGGACTGCTGTATTCATGTGCTTGCGACATTCGCTATTTTGGCGATCCATGCCCGTGCGCGTCACAGTGACACGGCTAAACTGAGGCTCCGGTTCTTTGCCGTTTCATTGTTCTGTTCAATTGTGGAGGTCCTTATGCGTACCAGCGCCCGCAACCATTTCTCCGGCCAGATCAGCGCGGTCAAGGCCGGCGCTGTCAACGACGAAGTCACGCTGCGCGCCGACGGCGGCCTCGAGATCGTTGCGATCATTACGCATGGCAGCGCCGCTTCGCTGGGTCTCGCCGCTGGCAAGCCGGCCTTCGCGCTTGTGAAGGCATCGTCGGTGATCCTCATGGTCGACGGCGATGCGAGCAAGGTGTCCACGCGCAATGTGGTGGCGGGCACGGTTTCGTCGGTCACGAAGGGCGCGGTGAACGCCGAAGTCGTGCTCGCGGCCCCGGGCGGTGCGCAGATCGCGGCCATCGTAACGAACGACAGCGTCGATCGTCTCGGCCTCGCGGCGGGCAAGCAGGCTGCGGCGCTTTTCAAGGCATCGAGCGTGATCGTCGGCGTAGACGGTTGATGCGCTCCAAACTCGCGTGAATGCCATGACACACGGTAGACAGGACTCCGGCGCGCCGCCGCGCGATGTCGATGCGCTGGCCGTCGCGCGCTGCGACACTCTGACGGGGGCGCCGGAGGCGCCGCGCACGCCCGACGCCTGGCTCTTCGCGCGGCTCGTTGCGGCGCGCGAGGTGCGCGGCGAATTGCCGTTGCTCGGTCTAACGCGCGCGCAGTTCGACGCGCTCGGTGCGCGGCACTTCGTGTGTGCGGTGACGAGTGAAGCGCTGCACACGCACGGGATGGCCGATGCGTCGCATGCTGCATTCGCCACCGCAATGCATGACTTTCTCGTTGCGCTTGCCGCGCCGCAAGCCGACCCCGACGACGTGCGTTGCCTCGCCGCGATCGTTGCCCACGCGTGCCTGCGTCCCGATCATCTGTGGCGCGATCTCGGCCTGCGTGGCCGCGATGACGTGACAGGCATGCTGGAGCGCTTCTTTCCCGAGGTCGTGGCGCGCAACGTGGAAGGCTTGCGCTGGAAGAAGCTGCTGGCGCGTGAACTCGCGCTGGCGTCGGGCGCCACGCCAGGCCCTGCGCCCGGTTGCCCCGGCTGCGAGGACTTCGGCTTCTGCTTTCCCGCCGGACGTTAGCCATGTAGAGGGGAACGGCGCGTAGCACGCATCGTGTATGCTTGCGCGCATGACCAAGTCCCCCAACGATCAACCGCGCGCAGACGCTCCCGCGCCCGCCCAGGCGCAGAAACCGGGCCGACCCGAGGTGCGTTTTCGCATGCGCATCCTTCAGGATGGCACGATCGCGCTCGGTCCAGGCAAGGTGTCGCTGCTCGAAGCCGTCCGCGAACATGGCTCGATCTCGGCTGCGGCGCGCAGCATGAACATGTCGTACCGCCGCGCGTGGCTGCTGATGGATGAACTCAACCGCGCGCTGGAGTCGCCGGCCACGGTTTCGGAGCATGGCGGGCAGAGCGGCGGCGGTAGCATGCTGACGCCGGTGGGCGAAGAGATCGTGCGCCTGTATCGCAGCATCGAGGCGCGTGCGGCGGCGGTCTGCGAGGCCGAGATCGAAGCCCTCGTCAAACTCGTGAAATCCTGACGCGATGTGACGTGACGTGCCGCGGCGGCGCACTGCCGCCAACGCCAGGCGCCTAGCCGTGGCGCAGGCAGAAACGCGAGACGGGCACCGCCGCGAGCGTGGGCGGCGCGTTCGCATGGAGCCGCATCATCAACTCGACGAAGCTGGCGAGACTCGCCGTTCGCAATGGGTGCCACGTGACCTGATGCCGTTCGCACACGCGCCTGAGCGTGCTCATCGAATCGTGGTCGATGCAGTCGACGGGAAACACCGCGAGATCCGCGTTGGCGAGGGCTGCGGCGAGCAGGCCCTTGCGATCTTCCACACCGCCGTCGTGCACGGTCAGCTCGCCTCCCGCCGACTCCACCCAGCGCCTGAGCGCGTGATTCGAACCCGGCCTGCCACCCACGTAGACGATCCGGCGGCCCTTTAACGCATCCTCGGGAAGCGTGCGTTGGGCTTGCGGGTCTTCGTGCGCGTGCGTGGTCTGCTCCACCGCGTGAACTTCGGCGCGCAAGGCGTCGATCAGCGCGTGGGCTTCGTCGAGCTGCGCGCGTAGCGTGTGGAGTGCGGCGGCATCGGCATTCGCGCGCTGCTCCGCGATCTCGCGGCGGCTCGTGTGCAGCGCGACCCGCGCGTCGCGTGCCGCGAGCGCTTCCTGCAGCGCCTCGAGCTGCGCGTGCTGCGGGGTGTTTTCGCGCTGCGCCGTCAGCTGTGCGGTTTGCGCATCGAGGGCGTTGCGCGCGGCGTCGCGCTCACGGCTCATCTCGTGCAGGCGCGCCTGCTGACGCTCGATCTTGGCCCGGAGTTCGGCGTTTTCCGCTTCCAGCGCCACGAGGCGGCGCAAGTCCGCGCGATTGGCCGCGCCAACCAGGTGCGAGAGCATGTGCAGCTCGCCGAACGCGGCCTGGCGCACTTCCATCGTCGTGGCCGGATGTGTCATCACCGCCCAGTACGCGGGCGGGATGTCGCCGTTCGCGAGCGCGTCGTTCCAGAGCGCGAGCACGGCCTGCGTGTCGCGCGCACTGGCGAATCGGCGCACCGCGCCTGCATAGCGGCTGTCGAGAGCCTTTTGCAATGCCTTGCCGCCTGCGCCGCCTTCGATCGCCAGTTCGACCGCGGCGTGATGGATCTCGAGATCGCTCGCGCGCTGGGCGTCGAGCCGGGTGAATTTCGGGACGAGCTTGCGCAGCTCGTGCGTGCTCAGGCAGGTGCCGATGATGGAGCAATGCAGATGGGCGTCGAGTTCGACGAGGCGCGTGCGCTGACGCGCGCGGGCGAGTTCGGCTTGCGAAGGGCCGCAGCAGTCTGCGCTCGCCATCGCGCGCAGCGCGGTCTCTTCGGCAGATGTGCCGCCCGGCGTGCGGGCGAGGCGGAACGGCGGTGCGTGCATGGTGACCTCTGATCCACTGCGGAACGCGGGGCTGTGCATGGCGTGAGCGGCGACTGCGCCTCGACCCGGCTGGGCGCCCCGGCTGGGCGCCGCCGGCTGGGCGCCCCCGGCTGGCTGCGCGTCGAGAGCGCAATATACCATGGAATATAACGAAGGCCGGATAACGGCCGGGGGACGCGGTTCAGGTGGCGGTTTCGCGCATGAGCGTCGTTGCGATGCCGGTGACGGTGACGGCATTGGCCACTGACCAGCCTGCGGCCGCCCCGGACGATTGCGCTTCGCAGCGCGCTTCGAATTGCGCTTCGGCCGCGTTCGCGTGCTGCGCAAGCACATGTTCGACGCCGAGCCCGACGAAGGCCGCATCGAGCCGCTCCAGTTCGGCCACGGTGCGGCGCAGCGCTTCGGTGTCGAGACAGAACGCGTCGCTGAAAAGCGCATCGCGCGTCTTGTCGAGGCGGCGCGCGTCGCGAATCGCGCGCTTGAGTTCGCGCTGACGGGCGAAGCGGGCCAGATCGATGCGTCGCGAGAGCGCGACGAGGAGCGGCTGCAGCGACACCCCGGCTGGCGATGCGTGCGCGTCAGCCATGCCGCCACTGCCAGCGCCGTCCCCACGCGCGAGCATGCGCTCGAAGCGCTCGATGCTGTTGCGCAGCCGCCGGAACGCGTCGATCAGGTCGCGGATCAGCTCCGCGCGCTCGTGCCCCGACGCGGGGCGCAGCGTGGTGATCGTGGCCGCGAAGCCGTTCGCACCGGCCGGCGCGGGTACGCGACGCACCTGCGGTATCGATATTGCCGTTGTTGCGCTTACGAGGCGCCGACTACTCGCCAATTCCTGCCTCCGTCTGCTGGATTGTCGTTCGATGTATTCTATAGGATACATCGATTCGGAGACGGAGCGCATGAATCGCGCGGCGCCCGTGTTCCTGTGGCGCCACGCCGCATGAACTAAAATTACCGCTTTGCGCCTCGCTTATTGCCTCGTTGCGCGCGCACCCGATTTTTCGCTTTTCCCGCTGTTCAATGACCACACCTTCTCCGGAGGCGGCATCCGACGACCCGCCCAGCCTTTCGCGCAATCGCGGTTTCCAGCGCTTCTATGGCGCGCGCGTGCTGTCGTCGCTCGCGTTCCAGATGCTCGCCGTCGCCATGGGCTGGCACATCTACGCGCTCACGCATAGTGCGTTCGCGCTCGGTCTCGTCGGCCTCGCGCAGTTCCTGCCGATGTTCTGCCTCACGCTCGTCGTCGGCCACGTGGCGGACCGCTACGACCGCAGACGCATCGCCTCCGTCTGCCAGCTCATCGAATGCGCCGCCGCCCTGACCTTCGCGGCCGGCACGGTCGGCGGCTGGCTGAGCGCGCCGGTCATCTACGCGCTCGCCGCGTGCGTGGGCGCAGCGCGCGCATTCGAGTCGCCCGCCATTTCGTCCTTGCTGCCGGGTGTCGTGCCGCGCTCGCAGCTGCCGAACGCGACCGCGTGGTCGACCTCGGCGAACCAGACCGCGAACATCGTCGGCCCGGCGCTGGGCGGCCTGCTGTACGGCATCGGCGCGACGCCGGCCTACGCGGCCTGCTCGCTCGCGTTCGCGGCGGCCGCTACGCTCTCGGGCACGATCCCGCTGCGCGCCAAACCGCCCGCGCGCGCCCCCGTCACGCTCGAATCGGTGTTCTCGGGCATCGCGTTCATCCGTTCGCAGCCCGTCATTCTCGGCGCGCTGTCGCTCGATCTGTTCGCGGTGCTGTTCGGCGGCGCGACGGCACTCTTGCCCGTGTTCGCCCGCGACATCCTGCACGCCGGGCCCATCGCGCTCGGTCTGTTGCGCTCGGCGACGGCCGCGGGCGCGCTGGCGGGCTCGATCTGGCTCGCGCATTTTCCGCTTCGGCGCCGCCCGGGTCTCGCGATGTTCGGCGGCGTGATCGTGTTCGGCTGCGCGACGATCGCGTTCGGGCTGTCGCATAACATCGTCGTGTCGCTGATGGCGCTGGCGGTGCTGGGCGCTTCCGACGTCGTGAGCGTGGTCGTGCGCACGTCGCTCGTGCAGCTGCGCACGCCCGACGAAAAACTCGGCCGCGTGAGCGCGGTCAATTCGCTGTTCATTGGCACGTCGAACCAGCTTGGCGAGTTCGAGTCGGGCCTCACCGCTGGCTGGTGGGGCGCGCAGCGCGCCGTGCTGGTGGGCGGCGTGGCGACGATCTGCGTCGCGCTGCTGTGGATGCGGCTCTTTCCGGCCCTGCGCGACACGCGCTCGCTCGAGCGCGAAGAGGCGCACGCCACCGCCAGCGCGAACTGATCGCGCATGCGGCAACCCGCGGCGCCCCGTTTCACCGCTGCCGTGCGCCGGGGTTTGCCGTTATCCTTTCGCGAGGGCCCGCTCGCAGCAGCGGAGGTAGCGGACCCCCGTTTTTCTCATCCACCCATCAAGTCATGCATCCATCGACCATCGTCCCGAGGAGCGCCGCATGCGCGTAGGCCGCCCCGTCAAGGCGCTGCCGCAGCCGCTGTGCGATTACTGCGGCGCGAAAGCGGTGCTCGCGCGCTTCGCCGACGAGGCCTACCCGTATCGCGACGATCACGGCCCGCTATGGGTCTGCACGCCCTGCGAGGCCTGGATCGGCGTGCCCGCGCGCAGCACGCGCAACGTGCCGCTCGGCCGGCTTGCCAACGCCGCCCTGCGCGACGCCAAGAGCCGCCTGCACGACGCGCTCGAACCGCTGGTGGCCGCGAAGATGCGGCGCGACAAGGTCAACGCCTTCGAGGCACGGGGCAAGGCCATCCGCTGGCTCGGGGACGAACTGGGCTTCGACCTGCCCAATCCGTCGATCCACCTTCTGAGCCTCGAGCAGTGCGAGCGGGCCATCGCGCACATCGAGGCGTTCATGGCCGCGCGACGCGCCGACGGCGGGGGCGAGCGCGAACCGCGCTGAGCCGGCCGCCGCCAGCCGCTTGCCCGCCTGTCAGGCGATGCGCGGCGCATGTCTGTCACTGATAGTTACATTCGATTTGAGGGTCGGCGCTTAACCTTCGGCGCGCCGTGCCGTTATTGCACGGAACAGACTCTTACTTGCCCTTCCATGGCCAGGACCATCCCTTTTCCGCAGCGCTCGCAAGCCGGTCGCCCCCGACGCAGCAAGTCGATGCTGCTGCCGATCCCGCGCGCGGTCGCCAACGAACTCGCGCTGCAGGTGCATCTCGCGCTCGCCGCGCTGCGCCGCGGCGGCACCGGCGACGACGCACGCGCGTTGCTCCATGCTCACGTGCTCGCGCAATCGATTGCGGAGGCCGGATATGGCGCGCTCGAGCCGGAACAGGTGCGAGCGGCGGATGCCGCGCTGATCGCCTGTTTCGAGAGCGGCAACACGGGCGGCGGCTGGCAGCTGGACGATGCGGGATTCGAGGCTGTTGCGCAACTCGTGAATGTGTACGACCGCCAGTTGCAAGGCGCGCCGCTGTGGGCGCTGACCGAGGCAAGCGAGCGGCTCGAGCGCATGGGCGCAGGCGATGCCAGCCAGCACGCATTGCGCAAGAGCGCGTGACGCGCGCGACGCCGGGTACGCACCTTGCGGCCGGGGTTGAATGACCGTCGCCGCACAGACGCAGTGGGTAGCAGGCAGTATGGTGAAGTGAACGATCCCTCTTTGAAAGACAAGCCGGATCGAGGCGACAGACGGAAGGCCGCCGGCGGGGGATGCATCCCCAAAAAATGCATGGCCGCGCCGATCGAGCCAGGGATGCGCTGTGGCGAACCGGGCGCGTGCCCGAGCGGGCCGCCGGTGCGCGCTGTGGTGACATTGGCACGAGATTTGACGCGGGATGCGAATCGTGTTGACTTCGGACAGGTGGCGCGCCTAAAATTCGCCCGTCTTAACAAAAGGGGCTGACGCCTTGGACAGTAGCAGTTGTCGATCTTCGAACAGTTTCGCTGCCTGACCGGCAGGACGTCCGCGCTCCTTTTCTTCCAGCCGCCGTCTTGCCAGCCAGGCAGATGGTGCGCGTCCAGCAGTAAATCCTCGTGCACTCTTGAATAGCGTCGACCGACGCCGCAGCGCCTTGACCGTATCGAGCGCCGCGGATGGCCGACATCGCGCCGTAAGCCCGCCCTGATCGATGCGCGCTTGCGGCACGGTTCGTTCGTTGCGCCCTGAGCGCGACGCGCGGATCGACACATGCGCGCTTTGAAGCCCTTGAAGCCGCTTCGCGTTCGAGCTACCGACTCGATGCAAGCCCTGGGCTCAGCCGCCGTGACGATAAGGAGTTCCGATGTCTGACAGTGACAGTTATCCGTTATGCCGCTTCCTTTCGAATTGCACTGAGGAAAGCGGGCAGACGCGAGCCGCCGCGCGCTGAAAGATTGCGCCCTGCCGGGTCTGCTGGCTTTCCTCCCCAACGCGTCCCCCGCGACGCCAGGAGAACCAGTATGAACTTCGGCCTTCTTTTGCCGCATCTGTCGCAACTGCAGCAAACGCAGCACACCTTCCATCCCGATCTGCTCGGCGCGCGTGAGCGCGCGAGCGCCCCGCCGCCCTGCCGGGAATCGCGACTCGCCGCGCGCTGGCGAGACCTGCGAGCGCGCGTGTTTCGGGTCTGAATCAGACAAGCAGTAACGGATCCCCGCGCGTATGCCCTGCCGGCCAGGCCGGCCCTACGCGCCGCGCGAGGGATTCGCGCAATAACCCATCGCCGGTGCTTCGACATGAACCAGTTCAACCACACATTGCGAACGACCCGCCGCGCAGCGCGCGCCTGCGCCGGCGTGCTCGTGCCCACGCCAGTACTCGCTAACGGAGGCCGCTAATGGAGTTCAGCTTCAACCTGAACCGCACGGCCAACGCCTCGGCGTGGCGCGTGCTGCCGAACCGCTGGGACTTCGTGGCGTTCCCGCTGATGATCGGCCTGATCGCAATGGCGGCCGTGGGCTTTCACGAAACGATGGCGCCCATTGCCACGTTGAAGGCGCAGCCCATCTCGCTCGATCCCGCGAACCTGCCCGAGTACGCCATGCGCACCACGCTGCGCATGCTTGCGGCGATGGTGGCCTCGCTCATCTTCACGCTCGTGTACGGCACGCTCGCGGCGAAGAGCCGCCGCGCGGGCCAGGTGCTCGTGCCGATTCTCGACATCCTGCAGTCGGTGCCGGTGCTCGGCTACATCTCGTTTACGGTCACGTTCTTTCTCGCGCTCTTTCCCTCGCGCGTGCTGGGGGCCGAGCTCGCGGCGATCTTCGCGATCTTCACGAGCCAGGCGTGGAACATGACCTTCAGCTTCTACCAGTCGCTGCGCACGGTGCCGCGCGATCTGGATGAAGTCTCGCGAGGTTTCCATCTCACGGGCTGGCAGCGCTTCTGGAAGCTCGAAGTGCCGTTCTCGATGCCGGGCCTCATCTGGAACATGATGATGTCGATGTCGGGCGGCTGGTTCTTCGTGGTGGCCTCCGAAGCGATCACGGTGGGCAACAACACGATCACGCTGCCGGGTGTCGGCGCGTATCTGGCCCAGGCGATCGCGGAAAAGAACCTGCACGCCGTGGGCTGGGTGATCCTCGCGATGGTCGTCGTGATTCTCGCGTACGACCAGTTCCTGTTCCGCCCGCTCGTCGCGTGGGCCGACAAGTTCCGCATGGAGAACACGAGCTCGGGCGACGCGCCCGAATCGTGGCTGCTCGACCTGATTCGCCGCACGCGTCTCATTCACCGTCTGCTCGTGCCGATGGGCTTCCTGCTCGCCACGCTCGCGCGCATTCCGTTGCGCGTGCAACTGCCGAAGTCGCTGCCCGTCGTCACCACGATCAGCAAGCGCTCGCGTATCGGCGACATCGTCTGGGCCGCGTTCGTGATCGCGCTGACTGTGTTCGTGGTGTGGCGCGTCGTGGCCTATGTGCGCACGGGCGTCACGCTCGATGAAGTCTGGCACGTGTTCGTGCTCGGCCTCATCACGCTCTTTCGCGTGCTGCTCTTGATCGCTATCGCTTCGGTGATCTGGGTGCCGCTCGGCGTGCTGATCGGCCTGCGTCCGGCGATTGCCGAGAAGGTTCAGCCGCTCGCGCAGTTCCTCGCCGCGTTCCCGGCCAACCTGCTGTTCCCCGTGTTCGTGATCGTGATCGTGCGCTTTCACCTGAACCCGGACATCTGGCTCTCGCCGCTCATCGTGCTCGGCACGCAGTGGTACATCCTCTTCAACGTGATCGCGGGTGCCAGCGCCTATCCGAACGACTACAAGGAAGCGGCCACGAACTTCCGCATTCGCGGCTGGCAATGGTGGAAGAAGGCCATGCTGCCGGGCATTTTCCCGTACTACATCACGGGCGCGATCACGGCTTCCGGCGGCGCATGGAACGCGAGCATCGTCTCCGAGTTCGTGCAGTGGGGCGACACGAAAGTCGTCGCGCATGGCCTCGGCTCGTACATCGCCCAAACGACCGCCGCCGGCGACTTCCCGAAGATCATTCTGGGCATCGCGATGATGTCCCTGTTCGTTACGTTGTTCAATCGCGTGCTCTGGCGTCCGCTGTACACCTACGCCGAGTCCCGGCTGCGCCTCGATTGAGATGGAGTGACATCATGCTGAATCCGAAAATCGTCTCTTCCGACCTGCTGCCGATGCGGCCCGCTCCCGGCCAGGAAGTGCTCGCCGTCAAGCATGTTTCGCGCGGCTTCGCGAAGAAAGAGGACGAGCGCCTCGTGCTCGACGACGTGAACCTCACGCTGCGCGAGGGCGAGATCGTCGGCTTGCTGGGCCGTTCCGGCTCGGGCAAGTCCACGCTGCTGCGCATCATCTCCGGGCTCATCGAGCCGACCGAAGGCGAGGTGAACTGGCTCGGCAAGCCGCTCGAAGGGCCGGCCGAAGGCGTGTCGATGGTGTTCCAGACCTTCGCGCTGTTCCCGTGGCTCACGGTGCTGCAGAACGTGGAAGCGGGCCTCGAAGCGCAGGGCGTGGGCGCGCGCGAGCGCCGCGAGCGGGCGCTGGCGGCCATCGACCTGATCGGTCTGGACGGCTTCGAAAACGCCTATCCGCGTGAGCTTTCGGGCGGCATGCGCCAGCGCGTGGGCTTCGCGCGCGCGCTCGTGGTCGACCCGACGCTCCTGCTCATGGACGAGCCGTTCTCCGCGCTCGACGTGCTCACGGCCGAAACGCTGCGTACCGATTTGCTCGACCTGTGGACGCAAGGGCGTCTGCCGATCAAGTCCGTGCTGATCGTCACGCACAACATCGAGGAAGCGGTGTTCATGTGCGACCGCATTCTCGTGTTGTCGTCGAACCCTGGGCGCGTGTCGGCAGAGATCAAGGTGCCGTTCAAGCATCCGCGCAACCGGCTCGACCCGGCGTTCCGCAAGCTCGTCGACGACATCTACGCGAAGATGACGGCGCGCGAAGCCGCCGAGGCCACGACTCGCCGTCTCGAAGTGGGCAGCCGCCTGCCGGACGTGTCGACCAACATCATGGCCGGTCTGATCGAAACGCTGGCGGCCGCACCGTATCACGGCCGCGCCGACATGCCGGAAATCGCGCGCTCGCTGCATCTGGAAGTCGACGACCTGTTCCCGATCGTGGAAATGCTGCAGCAGCTCGGCTTCGCCGACGTGCGCGAAGGCGATGTGCTGCTCACGCCGCCCGCCCGCGTGTTTGCGGAGATGGGCACGCAGGCGCGCAAGCTCATGTTCGCCGATCACCTGCTGCGCAACGTGCCGCTCGCGGCGCGCATCAAGAAGGTGCTCGACGAGCGCCCGGGCCATCGCGCGCCGCGCGTGCGCTTCGAGCAGGAGCTGGAGGACGTGCTTTCCGATGTCGACGCCGAAGAAACGCTCGATACCGTGATCGAGTGGGCGCGTTACGGCGAGGTCTTTTCGTACAACGACCAGTCGGAAATCTTCAGTTTCGAGGACGTCGAGGCGTAAGGCCTGCGTCCCTGCAAAAACAAGAACGGGCGGCGAGGGTGACACCTCAACCGCCCGTTTTTTTGCCTGCAGAATCTGCTGGCCTTACTGGCCGATCCCGATCAGCTCGATTTCGAACGTGAGATCGCTGTTCGGCGGAATCGGGCCGACCGCGCGATCGCCATAAGCGGTCGCCGCCGGGCAGGTCAGCTTCGCCTTGCCGCCGACCTTCATCTTCTGCACGCCTTGCGTCCAGCACGGAATCACGCGATTGAGCGGGAAGGTCGCCGGGCCGCCGTGCTTGTCGGAGCTGTCGAATTCGGTGCCGTTCGCGAGCGTGCCGCGATAGTTCACGCGCACGACGTCGGTGGCGGTGGGCTGCGGACCGGTGCCTTGCTTGATGTGTTCGACGACGACGCCCGACGGCAACTTGTCGATGGGGTTGGCGGCGAACGCGGTCGTTGCAACGGTGGCAGCGGCGACCAGGGCAATCAGTGATTTCATGAGATGTCCTCGTTGAATGGCAAATCGATTATATCGGGCGCGCCGCGCAAGCAGAGGAAAGGTGAGCTTCTTCGGGACTCACCGCGCCGCGCGTGCAGCGCCTCATGCCACCGCTCGCAGACCCTTGATTAGACGGAGAACTTTACCCTGCCAGCGTTGCGCCGCGACGTTGCTCGCCCCGTATCGGTGAGACTTTTCGGGAGATCGATCGGGCGAAGCGACGGGTGAGGCCGGCGCGCGCGAGCCGCGCACCGGCCATGATGTCCACGCATCAATTCGGCTTGCCGCTCGACGACCCGTTACCGTCGCCCGACGCACCGGCGCGGCCGGCGCGCGGCTTGCCGCCTTGCGCGCCCGTCTTCGAAGCGCCGTGCGCCTGCGCCCGCGCGCGATCGTTGTCGGTGGCGTCGTCGTCGTGATCGTCGCCGTGCGTATGCCCTTCGACATCGTCACCGCGCGCCATGCCCACGAGGAAGTTGCGCTGCGGATTCGCCAGCTCGATGCCGCGCTCCGTGAAGCGCAGCAACACGCGCTTGTTGAACTCGCGCTGCACACCCCAGCGCGCCGAGTCCTTACACTGAATCTGCCCGACAAGCGTGACGGCCGCGCCATCCACCTGATCGACCCCCCAGTATGCGAAGTCGCTGAGAATGCCGTTCTTGAACGCGTCTTCCTTGCGGATCTCGGCGCCGATGTCCTTGAGCGTGTCGATGGCGCGCTGCAGATCCGCGCCATGCGCGATCTGCACCTTCACCGCCGCGTTGCCGATGCCGCGATTCGTGTTGTTCACCGTCGTCACCGAGCTGAACGGCACGGTGTAGAGCGAACCGTCGCCGCCGCGCAGGCGCACGGTGCGGATCGAGAGAAACTCGACCGTGCCCGAGACGCCCGCCACCGTCACCCAGTCGCCCACCTGCATGGCGTTTTCCGTCAACAGGAAGATGCCGGTGATGAAGTCCTGCACGAGCTTTTGCGAGCCAAAGCCGAGCGCCACGCCAAAAATACTCGCTCCCGCGATTAGCGGCGCGGTGTTCACGCCGAGCTGCGAGAGCGCGGTGAGCCCGACCACGACGAGGATCGAAACGAGCAGCGTCGTGCGGAACATCGGCAAGAGCGTGCGCAGTCGCGCGGCGCGTACGAAGTCGCCCGCGTCGGTCCATGCGTTCAGGCGCCGCTCGGCCGCGCCGTTCGCGAACTCCCAGATCGCGACGGCGGCAATGACGGCGATCACGATAGTGAGGAGTGCAGAGCCCAGCAGATGCCCCATCGGCGCGAGCGCGAGAATGCGTGCGGGACGCAGGCCCCAGACGTGCAGCAGCAGGTCGAGCGAGACGATCCAGATCGCCACGACGACGATGCGCCGCAGTGCCGGGTAATAGCGATACGCACGGCGCTGGCCGAAGCTCATCTTCTCCTGATCGTCGCGCAAGCCGAACGCGCGGCTCAACGCCCCGAGCAGCACGATGGCGCTCACGCGCGCGGCGAGCAGCACGACGAGCGAGAGTCCGCCCGCGCGCAGCAGCGCCGCGTAGCCGCCGCGCAGATCGAGCGCCCAGACGAACCAGAGCGCGAGGACGACGAAGAGCGCCACGCCCACCCAGATGTCGGCGAACCATTGCATGAACCAGGCATACGAGCCATGGCGTGCGGCGGCGGCGCGCATGGCGTCGGCCACGGGGCGGCGCAGCTGCAGGATCATCACGGCAAGCGCGAGGTGGCCGACCAGCGTGACGACCTTCACGAGTGCGAGATGCGCGTCCTCGGTCATGCCGAGCGGCACCGCGCCGCCAATCGCTCCGCCCACGCCGCCGATCACGACGACGCGCACGAGCCAGCGCTGCGCGTAAGCGGCCCAGTCGTCGGGTAGCGGCACGAGGCGCAGCGCGGCGGCGTCGGGCGCGAACAGCAGCTTGCCGAACATCACGATCACGCGGCAGATCACATACGTATCGACGATCTGGCCCACGGCTTCGGCGGGCGCGGCGTCGTCGGGGCCGAAGAGCGACAGCACGCCCGCGGCGCACAGGCCGAAGGCGATCACGGGCACGACTTCGAGCAGCATCACGAGCAACGCGCCCGGCAGACGCTGCAAGAGGCGCCAGTGATGCGCGCCGCGCAGCGCGTGGTACGCCTCTTTCGCGCGGTCGGCGGCGGTTTTTGGCGAGGCGCTGGCGTTGTCCTCGGCTTGCGCCGCGACCACGGTGGCGCGCGCTGCCGCGTTGGCGCCCGCGTTCGCGCGGGGGCCGGCGTTCGGGTCGCTGTCCTTTTCGTCCTGGCCGCTCTTGCCCTCGGCCGGCTCCATGCCTGCGGCTTCGCGCAGGGCGTCTTGTTGCGCGTCGGCCTTCGCATCGGCGGCTTTCGCCTGCGCGGCGAGCGCGAGGCTCGTGCCCGTCGCTTCAGGTGTTTGTGGCTGCGGCGTCGGCGTGCCGCCTTGCGCAGGGCCGGCGTCCTCGCGCTGTTTCGCGGCCTGATGCGCGGCAATGGCGCGCTCCGGCGTGGCGACGACGCGGCGCAGCAGCGTGGCGAGCGCGAGCGCGGGCACGAGCGTGAGCAGCAGCACGCGCAGCAGCGCGAGCATCAGCGCGTGGCCTTCCGGCGTGTTCAGATGGTCCTGCCACCAGTTGCGCGTGGACCAGAGGCCGAGCAGCGTCGCGAACGTATGGCTCAGATGCTGGCCCATCGTGCGCGCGCCGTGCGCCGCGTGATCGGCGATCTGCACGACCAGACCGTTGGAGCGCAATGCGCCCGCGAGCGGCGCCGAAGCGGCTGTGGATGCCGCCGCGCCGGAGGCCGCGGCGGGCGCACTGGCCGCCGCGCTCGCCGAGGCGGGCGCGGCCAGCGCGCCAGCGGCGGCGATGGCGCGCAGCGTGTCTTCCATGTGGCCGCGCTGCACGGGATCGTCGAGAACCTGCAGGGCGGCTTGCGCCTGGGTGGGCGTGAGCGCCACGGGGGCGGCCGGGTTGGCCGCGTTGGCATTAGCGGCGGGCGCGGCAGGCTGCGCGGGATGCGCTGGGCTCGCGCCGGGCTTGAACGCTTCGGCGACGGTGGCCGGTGTCGCCGCCGCTGCACGCGACGCGCCGAGCGCGAGCGTCAGGCCGGCTGAAACGGCGAGGACGGCAACGAGAGCTTGCAGGCGCGACGCGCGCGGGAACCGAAAGGCAGAAGAAAGGGACATCCTTGTCATGGGCTTACGGGTCGCGACTGCGGCGACCCTTCAGTGGCGGCGGAGGAAAAGACAGCGGGACCAAACGCGCGGCTGGAAGCGCGTTGGCGCGGCGCATAGCCTGCCGGCGCCCGATTCGTCGGAACGTTCGACGCGCTGCCGCAATTTCGGTGCCCACTTTGTGCGTGGGTGGCCCGCAGGGCGTTTGCGGAACCGCCAAAAAATGGCGCGCCGCGCGAAACGTGAGTGCTGACTATGCCGGGAGTATGCCTCTTTTACCTTACGAACGCGGATGAGACGCGCATGCCGGGCGCCGATAAAAGGGACGTTTCATTGCCATACGCGGTTCGTGGCGTACGCGGGTTTTGATCAGTGGCGCGTGCGCCCGGGCGAATGCTACCGTTGCACGGTCAACATTCAGGCCCGCCAGAGGCCGACGAGGAGAGCCATGAACAGCGTCAGCATGACCGGAGTGCGCAAGGGCAAACTGAGCCGCACGCAGTTGATCGTCGCCGCGACAATCGGCAATGCGCTCGAATTCTTCGATTTCACCGTCTACAGCTTCTTCGCGCTGACCATCGGCAAGCTGTTCTTTCCCACCATGTCGAGCTACGGGCAGTTGCTGGCCTCGGTGGCGACCTTCGGCGTGGGCTTCGTCATGCGGCCGCTGGGTGGCGTGGTGATCGGCGCGTATGCCGACCGCGCCGGACGCAAGCCCGCCATGACGCTCACCATCTTCATGATGGCGCTAGGCTGCATGCTGATCGGCCTCGCCCCCACCTACGCGCAGATCGGGGTGGCCGCGCCGGTCCTGATCGTGTTCGCGCGCTTGCTGCAGGGATTTTCCGCGGGCGGCGAAGTGGGCGCATCCACCACGCTGCTGATCGAGGCAGGCACGCCCGTCAATCGCGGCCTGCTCGGCAGCTGGCAGTTCGCGAGCCAGGGGATGGGCGTTTCGCTCGGCGCATTAACGGCCGGACTCCTGACGACTTTCCTCGCCGCCGACACGCTGCTCGCCTGGGGCTGGCGCGTGCCTTTCCTCATGGGCGTAGCGATCGCGCCGCTCGGTATGTGGATTCGCCGGCGTCTTGACGAGCAGTTGCCGCCGCAGGCGAGCGTGGTGCGCATGCCGGTGCTCGCCGTGCTGCGCGATCACTGGCGGCGCTCGGCGCTCGGCATCCTGCTGACGATCGGCTCCACGGTCACGGCCTATGTCGTCACGTTCTATATGCCGACGTATGCGATTCACGAACTGAAGGTGCCCGCGCCCACGGCCTTGCTGGCGGGGCTCGTTTCCGGCGTCGTGACCTTTCTGGTGGCGCCCGTATCGGGCCTGCTCTGCGACCGGTTCAGCCGCCGCGCGCTGATCTTCTGGCCGCGCGTGGGTGTCTTGCTGTTGATCTACCCGGCGTTCCTGTGGCTCGCGAGCGGCCCGGATGCCGCGCGTCTTTTGATCACCGTAGGCGGCCTGAGCGTGCTGCTTGGGCTGCAGGCCGCGCCCTCCATCACGATGCTGCCCGAGATGTTCCCGCGCGCCGTACGCGCGACAGGCATGGCGATCGTCTACGGCATCGGCGTGGCGATTTTCGGCGGCTTCGCGCAGACCGTTGCCACCTGGCTCGTGAAGAGCACGGGCAATCTGCTCGCGCCCGCGTGGTACGTGATGGCGTGCGTGGCGATCTCGTGCCTCGCGTTGCCGTTTATTCGCGACCTTACGGGCAAGCCGCTCGAGGATTGACGGTTAGCCTTTCTGGCGCGCCGCTTCGAGATTCGCGTCGAGCTGCCGCGCCAGACCGTAGAGCATGCCGAGCGAGGGCGCCGCGACGCCCACACGCTGTGCCAGTTCATAGGGCGCGCCAAGAAGTGCTTCGACTTCGAGCGAGCGGCCCGCTTCCACGTCTTGCAGCATCGAGGTCTTGAACGCGCCTAGCTTGCGCGTGATCGCGTTGCGCTCCTCGATGGTCATCGCGAGGCGAATGCCGAGCGCTTCGCCGATCGCACGCGCCTCGGCCATGACCGCGCTCACGAGCTGCGCCGTGAGCGGGTCGTCGAGAATCACGTCGGCGGTCGAGCGCGTGAGCGCACTGATGGGGTTCATCGTCATGTTGCCCCAGAGCTTCGCCCAGATATCGGCCTGCATCGGCGCGGCCTTCGTGACCTCGAAGCCGGCCCGCGCCAGCAGGTCGCGCGCTTCCTGCGCGTGCGCGGCCATGTGCGCCGAGCCCTCGCCGACGATCAGATGATTGCCGCCGCCCTTGCGGATCACGCCCGGCCCCGCAATCGACGACGACAGATGCACGACACAGCCCGAAGCCTGCGCGGGCGGCAGCGCCTTCGAGACGACACCACCGGGATCGACCGCTTCGAGCGGGCCATTCGCATGCGTGCCGCCGAAGCCGTGGAGAAACCACCAGGGCACGCCGTTCATCGCCGAGACGATATGCGTGTGCGGGCCCACGAGCGGTGCGAGCGAAGCGGCCGACTGGGCGAGCGCCTGACCCTTCAGGCAAACGAAGACGATGTCTTGCGCGCCGAGCGATGCGGCGTCGTTCGTGGCGTTGACGGCTTGCGTGTAGCGCGTGTCGCCTTCGACGATCGTCAGACCGTCGCGGCGAATCGCTTCCAGATGCGCACCGCGTGCGAGCAGGTTCACGGCGATGCCCGCGCGCGCCAGACGCGCCGCGAGCAGGCCGCCGATCGCACCGCCGCCGATGACGGTGATCTTCCGGTTCGGGGTGTTCATACTTTCACTCCTGATAAGACGGGTCGATGCGCGTGACACGACGGATCAGCGCGTCGAGCACGTTCTGGCCCGCGCCGTGTTCGGGCGAGAACTGCAAGGCGTCGCGCGTCGAGCGTTCGGTAATGGCGGGCGAGATCGGCAGCGTCTGACCGCGCATCGAATCGGTCACGACCTGCACCTCGCACGCGCGATTGAGCGTCCAGAGCAGCGCAAAAGCGTGCGCGAGGGTCACACCATGCGAAAGCAGCCCGTGGTTGCGCAGAATGAGCAGCCGCTTGTCGCCCATCGACTTCAGAATGCGCGATTTTTCTTCGGCGTGCACGGTGATGCCTTCGAAGTCGTGATACGCGACCATGTCGTGCAGTTGCGCCGAATAGAAGTTCGTATACGCGAGGCCGCCTTCCATGCACGCCACCGCGAGCCCTGCCGTAGTGTGCGTATGCATCACGCAATGCGCGTCTGCCACGTTTGCATGTATCGCGCTGTGAACCACGAAGCCGGCCGGGTTGATCGGATACTCGCTCGGACTCAGGATATTGCCCTCGAGATCGATCTTGACGAGATTCGAGGCCTTGATTTCGTCATACGTGAGCCCGAACGGGTTGATGAGGAAATGCTTGTGCGGCCCGGGCACGCGCAGCGTAATGTGATTGAAGATCAGCTCGGTCCAACCCATGAGATGAAACACGCGATACACAGCGGCGAGTTGCACGCGCACCGCCCATTCCGTGGGGTCGCACCATTCGGGGCGCGTGCGCTGGATGTTTTCATTCATGAAAGTCTCCTCGTGGCGGGCTCTGATCACGCCGATCCTACGCGCAAATAAATGCGTGTGCAAGCATCAAACTTTCCATGAAATGCCTGCAGAACAGCGCTTTCATCGATGCTATCCTGACGGCGTGGCCGCATTTCGCGGCCGGTGAAAACCAGGCGGGAAGATCCATGACGGGGAAGTACAACATCGCGGAGCTGTTCACCTATCGGCTCCATGTGCTCAAGAAGCAGACCGATCGCACGATGAGCGACGCGTTCGAGGCAGCGCTCTCCCTGTCGCTCACGGAGGCGCGGCTGCTGCTCAGCGTGGGCGCGTTCGGATCGTTGTCGGTGTCGGATCTCGGGCGCGTATCGAATCTCGACCGCAGCCAGGCGAGCCGCGCCACCGACGTGCTCGAACGCAAGGGCCTGCTCGCCAAGACCTCGAACGAGGCGGACGGGCGCGGCGTGCTCGTGGCGCTCACGGCGCAGGGACGCAGCACCTACCGGCGCGCCACGGCGATCTCGAAGGCGACGAACGACGCGATTCTCGCCACGCTGAGCGAGCACGAGCGCGAAGTGCTGGCAAGCGTGCTGGCCAAGCTCATACAGAGCGGGGAAGCGGGCGAATGAAGCGCGCCCCGCGCGCGACGCGATGAACGCGGGATGAACGCGCGTTAGCCGCGCGCCGCAGGCTGGCGGAATTTCGCGGCCAGTTCGCTTGCGCTGCGTGCAAGCAACGACACGTCGCTGCCCACGGCGACGAACGTCGCGCCAGCTTCCAGATATTCGTTCGCAATGACCGGATCGGCCGCGAGCACGCCCGCGCCTTTGCCTTGCGCGCGCACAGTGCGAATGCCGTTGTAGATCGCCTCGCGCACCTGCGGCGAGCCTGGCTGGCCCAGCAGGCCCATCGAAGCGCTCAGGTCCGCGGGCCCGAAGAACACGCCGTCCACACCTCCTGCCTGCGCGATGGCTTCGAGCTGCGCGAGCGCGCTCGCCGTTTCCACCTGGACCAGCACGCACAGTTCTTCCGCTGCATGATGCAGATAATCCGCAGAGCCGTTCCAGCGCGAGGCACGCGCAAGCGCGCTGCCCACGCCGCGCACGCCGTGCGGCGGATAGCGCGTCGCGGCGACGGCGGCGCGTGCCTCCTCGGCGTTCTCGATCATCGGCACGAGCAGGGTTTGCGTGCCGATGTCGAGCAGTTGCTTGATGATGGCCGCGTCGTTGCGCACGGGCCGCACAATCGCGTGCGTGGGGTAGGGTGCGACGGCCTGCAGTTGCGCGAGCGTGCTGCGCAAATCATTGGGCGCGTGCTCGCCGTCGATCAGCAGCCAGTCGAAGCCCGTGTTCGCAAGCAGTTCGGTTACGTACGAGTCGGCGAGTGCGGCCCACAGGCCGATTTGCGGGCGGCCTTGCGCGAGCGCGCGCTTGAACGGGTTGGCGGGTACGGCCATGATGACGGCATCCTGATCAGATGAAATGGAAGCCGATGCCGCCCAGCGGGCCGTAATCGGCATGGAACGTATCGCCCGCGCGTGCCGGAATCGGCGCCGTGAACGAGCCGCTCAGGATCACGTCGCCGGCTTCCAGGCGCTCGTCGTGGCGCGCGATCTTGTTGGCGAGCCAGGCAACGCCGGTTGCCGGATGGTCGAGCACCGCGGCGGCCAGGCCGCTTTCCTCCACGGCTCCGTTCCTGTAGAGCAGCGCGCCGACCCAGCGCAGGTCCACGTCGAGCGGCTTCACCGGGCGGCCGCCCAGCACGACGCCCGCGTTGGCGGCGAAGTCGGAAATCGTGTCGAACACCTTGCGCGGCGCGTGGGTTTCGCGGTCGAACTGCTCGATGCGCGCGTCGATGATCTCGATGGCCGGCGTCACATAGGCCGTTGCGTCGAGCACATCGAAGAGCTTGACGTCGGGCCCTTGCAGTGGCCGGTTCAGCACGAACGCCAATTCCACTTCCACACGCGGCGCGATGAAGCGGTCCGCGCGAATCTCGCTGCCTGCGGGGATGAACATGCTGTCGAGCAGCGGCGCGTAGTCGGGCTCGTCGATCTGCGACGCGCGCTGCATGGCGCGCGACGTCAGGCCGATTTTGCGGCCCTTGATCGTGTGGCCCGCGGCGAGCTTGAGTTTGACCCACTCGCGCTGGATCGCGTAGCCGTCGTCGATTGTCATCTCCGGATGCAACCGCGAAAAATGCCGCAGCTGCGTGCGCGTGCGTTCGGCTTCGTCGAGCCGTGCGGCCAGCTCGCAGATGGTTTGCTGATCTAGCATCATGAACTCGCGTTTTTGAGCCGGGCGTGCAGGTTGTTGTGCTTCCACGCGCCTTCCTCGCTGAACTCGACGATTTCGAGCGAGAGCGCGAGGCCGTGCGACGCGAAGGCTTGTTCGAAGTGCTGCTTGATCGCCTCGAAGAGCGCATCGCCCGTCGCCCGTCGCACGGCCTGGGAGCGGCCTGCGCCGATCTTCAGGCAGCCGTGCAGAAAGGCGTTCCCGGGGTTGCCGTCGGCAATGAAGTACTGCTCGCAGCGCAGCGCACGGGTGCGAATGCCGCCGCGTGGATACACGCGCGCGCCGTTCTCGTCGCGTTGTGCATCGAGCACGTGCGCAAGCGATTCGCATAGCTGACCCATGCTGTTCGCATCCGCGAGATTCGCGCTGTATTCGAGGGTGAGATGGGGCATGGCGTTCTCCCGTGTTTGAGCCGCTTAAGCCGGTAGCGGCATGACCGGCAGGATGGCGTTGATCTGCCCTGTGCCGGAGCTGCCGAAATACGGCGTGACGACTTCCGCCCGACCTTCATAGCGGTCCCACCCGAGCGCGCCGAGCAGCATGGCCGTGTCGTGCATACCGCCTTCACCCCAGCACTTTTCGTTGTACATCGGCAGCATGTCGCAGAAGGTTTTCCAGTCGCCACGCTCCCACATCGCCACGACGTTGCGATCGGTCGCTTCGAGAAACGGGTCCCAGACCTTGTGCATGAAGGCTTCGGCCGTGCCGTTGTTGGCGAAGTGGTGGCTCAGCGACCCGCTCGCGAGTATCGCCACCGTGCCGTCGTAGCGCTCTTCGATCGCGCGGCGCACGGCCAGGCCAAAGCGCGCGCTGGTGGCGAGGTCGTGCCACATGCACCAGCCCGCCACCGAAACCGTGCGGAAATGTTCGTCGCCGTTCATGTAGCGCATGGGGACGAGCGTGCCGTATTCGAGGTCGAGCGTCGTTTCGCTATGGGCGCGCGTCTTGACGCCCATTTCGTTCGCGACATCGGCAATCAGATGGCCAAGCTGCGGATTGCCGGGGTACGCATACGGCATGTTCTTGATGAAATGCGGCAGCTCGTTGCTCGTGTAGACGCCTTCGAAGCGCGGCGCACAGTTGATGTGATACTCGCTGTTCACGAGCCAGTGCACATCGAACACGACGATCGTATCGACGCCCAGTTCGCGGCAGCGGCGGCCGATCTCGTGATGGCCGTCGATGGCCGCCTGGCGGCAGCCTTTGTGGGGGCCGTCCAGTTCGGAGAGGTACAGCGAAGGCACGTGCGTGACCTTGGCCGCCAGCGCGAGTTTGCCCATTACACGCCCCAGTGCGGAATGTGATGCGAGCCGAGCGAAACACACACGTTCTTCGGCTCGAGGAACACTTCGTAGCTCCATGTGCCGCCTTCGCGGCCGACGCCAGAAGCCTTCGTGCCGCCGAACGGCTGGCGCAGGTCGCGTACGTTCTGGCTATTCACGAAGCACATGCCCGCTTCGACGGCGGCGGCCACGCGCAGCGCGCGGCCGGTGTTCTCGGTCCACACATAGCTGGACAGACCATAGGCGATGTCGTTGGCAAGGCGGATCGCATGAGCCTCGTCGTCGAAGGGAATCAGGCACGCCACCGGGCCGAAAATTTCTTCCTGCGCAATGCGCATGCGGTTATCGACATCGACGAACACGGTCGGCATAACGAAGTTTCCGTTCTTCACCGCGTCGGGCAGCGCCGGCGCGTCGAGGCCGCCGCAAGCGAGCGTCGCGCCTTCCTTCGGTCCGAGCTCGATATAGCTGCGGACCTTCGCGAGATGGCCCTGGCTGATCATCGGGCCGACGATGGTTGTCTCGTCGAGCGGATCGCCTACGCTGATGCGCTTCGCACGCTCGACGAAGCGCTCGGCGAACTTCGCGTAGATCGAACGCTGCACGAGAATGCGCGAGCCCGCCGTGCAGCGCTCGCCGTTGTTCGAGAAGATCATGAACACGGCGGCGTCGAGCGCGCGTTCGAAATCGGCGTCGTCGAAGATCACGAACGGGGATTTGCCGCCCAGCTCCATCGAGAACTTCTTGAGGCCCGCGGCCTGCACGATGCGGTTGCCCGTAGCCGTCGAGCCCGTGAACGAAACGGCGCGCACGTCGGGGTGCGCGACGAGCGGCTCGCCCGCTTCCTTGCCATAGCCGTGCACGACATTGAGCACGCCCGCCGGAATTCCGGCATCGAGCGCGAGCTGGCCGAGCATCGAGGCCGTGAGCGGCGATAGCTCGCTCATCTTCAGCACGGCGGTATTGCCGAACGCGAGGCAGGGCGCGACCTTCCACGTGGCGGTCATGAACGGCACGTTCCAGGGCGAGATGAGCGCGCACACGCCCACGGGATGAAACAGCGTGTAGTTCAGATGCGTGGCCGTGGGGTAGGTGTGGCCGTCCACGGCGGTGCAGACTTCGGCGAAGTAGCTGAAGTTGTCGGCGGCGCGCGGCACGAGTTGCTTGCCGGTTTGCGAAATGGTCTGGCCGGTGTCCTTCGTTTCGGTCTGCGCGATTTCGGGCACGTTCTTCGCGATCAGCTCGCCGAGCTTGCGGATCGCCTTCGCGCGCTCCGCGGCGGGCGTTGCCGCCCAGGCGGGAAAGGCGTCTTTCGCGGCGCGCACCGCGAGATCGACTTCCTCTGCGCCGCCGCGCGCCACTTCCGCGAGCACGTCCTGGTTCGCGGGATTCACGGTTTCGAAGTAGTCGCGTCCGCTGTGTGCGCGGCCGTTGATCAGATGGTCGATTCGCATGTCTAACGTAGTCCGTGTTCGATTCGTTGGCGGATCAGCGCCCGTAGTCGACGTCGCTCGCGACGGTGTTGACGAGACGGCCCAGACCGTCGATCTCGCAGACGACTTCGTCGCCTGCATTCACGTTGACGACGCCTTCGGGCGTGCCGGTCAGAACGACGTCGCCGGGGGCGAGCGTCATGAAGCCGCTCAAATACTCGATGAGTTCCGCGATGCCGGTGACGAAATCGCGCGTGTTGCCGTTCTGCTTGAGTTCGCCGTTCACGTAAGTGCGCAGGCCGAGCGCGTTGACGTCGGCGACATCGGCGGCATCGACGAACCAGGGGCCGAGCACGGTGCCGCCGTCACGGTTTTTCACGCGCAGGTTCGGGCGGTAGTAGTTCTCCAGATAGTCGCGGATCGCGTAGTCGTTCGCGATCGTGTAGCCGGCCACGTACTGCATGGCGTCCTCGCGTTTCACGTGCTGCGCGGTGCGGCCGATCACGACGGCGAGCTCGCACTCGTAGTGCATGAACGTGACGTCGGCGGGGCGGCGCGTGGTGCCGCGATGGCCGATCACGCTGCCCGGCCCCTTGAGGAACACGAGCGGCTCTTCCTGCTTCGAGAACTGCAGTTCTTTGGCGTGCTCGGCGTAATTGAGCCCGAGTGCGAAGATCGTGCCGGGCTCGAACGGCGCGAGCCAGACGACTTCATGTTCCTCGCGCACGCGGCCGTCGGCGAGCCGCACGCGGTCTCCTTCGGGCGTGGCTTCGTGGATGGCGCCTGCATAGGCAACGCGTGCGCGCATCATGCTTGTGCTCCCAGCGCCACGTCTGCCGCGACGAATTCGATTTCGAGTGGCGCCCAGTCTCCAATGGAGATCGCTGCACGCGCACCGGCCTGAACCACGGGTGCGCCGTGCGGCACGCCGAGCGTGATGACGTCGCCGGGGGCGAGCGTCATGAAGTCGGTGATGTCAGCGAGCAATTGGGCTACGCCACGAACGCTCGTGGCCGTCGTTGCATGGAAGGCCGCGCCGCCTTCGACGTTGACCGCAACGGCAAGTTCATCCGGATCGGCCACATGCCGGCGCGCGACCACGGCGGGGCCGATTACGCAGAAGTTGTCGCGTGCGCGAAACCGCACCGAGGGGCGATAGACGCTCGCATGCGGCACGCTCAGATCGGCCACGAGCGTATACCCCGCGATGTAATCGAACGCTTCAGGTGCGGCGACGCGCGCGGCGGTGCGCCCGATCACGACGCCGAGCGATGCGCCCACCTGGACGCCCTCGCCGCCGGGCACGGCCACGCGCGCGCGGTGGCCTGCGAGCGTGTTGCGCGGCTTCAGGTAGAGAATGGGCGCGCGCGGCGGCGCCTTGTAAGGGGGCGCGTTCACGGCGTCGCCCAGCGCTTCGAGCGCGTGGCGGTCGTTGAGCAGCGTGCCGTAGACAGCGCCGCTCACCGGCGCCCGGCAACGCACACCTGTGGCGAGCAGCCCGCGCACGGCAGCGGCGCTGACGTCGCGCGGCAAGGCCTCGCCTTCGACGTGCAGCAGATGATCGGCAACGGAAAACATGGCTTGGATTGGCTTCACGGAAACACTAATATGTGAGTAATAGTGCGCTTGCTATGATCCGTCGTCAATCGTCGATGAGAACTTTTCGGGTTTCTCCTGGGCCTGTTCGTCGAATTCTTCGTTTAGCTGAAACCGCCATGTCCGATACTTCGCGTCCGACCACTCGCGTTGCGCACCGCAACCTGCCCATGCTGCTGCTGCGCGCGCGCGAAAAGATGATGGAACGCTTTCGCCCGCTCATCACGTCGCACGGCCTCACTGAGCAGCAGTGGCGCGTGATCCGCGCGCTCAATGAAAGTGGACCGCTCGAGCCGCGGCAGATTTCCGACCTGTGCACGATCTCCAGCCCGAGCATGGCGGGCGTGCTCGCACGTATGGAGACGCTCGGCCTCGTAACGAAGGAGCGTTTCGCCGACGACCAGCGGCGCGTGCTCGTCTCGCTCACGAAGAAGAGCCATCAACTCGTGAAAGCGATTTCGAACGAATTGGAGGCGCGCTACAAGGCGCTGGAAGCGGAGGTGGGGCCGGAGGTGGTCGAGCGTGTGTATCGCGCGATCGACGATCTGCTCGCCGGCCTGGAGGCGTGAGCGCGGCGGGCGCTTTCGGGCGCGCCCGCGGGCAAAGGTGAAGCTTTTCGGGAGCGGTCTGCGCCGATCGTTCGGACCGCGTAGGAGGGCGTGGCGCGACTACGCGAGCGAAGCGAACGCCTCGTCGAGTTCGGCGGCGTTTTGTGGACGCACCACGCGCGCGACCTCCGCACCGTCGCGCAGGAAAATGAGTGTGGGCCAGAGCTTCACGCGAAACGAGCGGCCGAGCGCGCGGCCCGGTCCGTCTTCCACTTTCAGGCGACGCACCTGCGGATTACGCTCGAACGCCGCGCCGATCAGCGGTTGCGCACCCTGACAATAGCCGCACCAGTCGGTGCCGAATTCGACGACGGCGGCCCCGCTGAGCGAGTCGATTTCCTTGCGGGCGGGCGCGTTCGTGGCGTAGCTCATCGTGTGATTCCTCGTATTGGCATCTGCAGACATCCACATACGATACCGCATCGCGCGGCAACGTTCAGGCTTCGCAATGGACGCCCCAAATGGACAGTCGCGCGAGAGGTGAGGCTTTTCGGGAGTGAGCAGGTTGCCAACCGGTCACGCACCTTGAACGGAGTGGCGCGAGCGCGCGGGACGTGCCGCCATGAGCAGAAGTACCTTGAAAACAAGGGTGAAATGCAAATCCGGCGTGGGGTGCGGTGAGCGAGAACCGATCGGCAGACGCACTCGAAGCGGCGAGAATCCACGTTTCGAAGCGCAATGGTGAGCGTTTGCGGGAGAGGTCGTAACGCGCCATCGGCGCTCGTGTGAAGCGAGGCGAGGCACCTGCCGATCCATCGTGCGAAATCCACATTAGCCCTGATTTCAAGGCGTTTTTTAGTCGCCGGGCGTGACGAAGCGACAAGCCGTCGCGCTCGCGGCTTCTGCGCGTGGGCGGCAAAGGTGAGAAGATTCGGGAGTGCGCTTTGCGTTGCTCCTCGCGCTGCCGGGCCTCGAATGGACGCCCGCACCCGATGGGTATATAACATTAAAAAAGTGCGTGATTCTTTTGACTACTGCTCACCAAGGGAGATCGAGTTCATCATGACGAGCGACGACAAGCAAAAGCAGGACGCTCAAAAGCCTGGCGCCGGTTCATCGCAACCGGATCTGGAGAGCCTGAACGCCGCCTTCAGCCACGTCGACGAAGGCGTGAAGTCCGGCAAGATCGCGGCGGGCGCGGCCAAGGGCCTCGTCTTCAGCCTCGTCGAAACGCTGGGCGCGCTGGTGGGCGACCCCGACCTGCCGCAACACGCGCGTTCGGGCTACGAAGGCTTGCTCGAAGCCGCGCGCGAACTGCGCGCCAAGCTGGAGCACTAATCGTTCTCAACGCGTGCGGCGGCTCTGCCGGGTCAGCAGTCGCACGCTCACGCAGCCAGCAGGGCGGCTGCGAGGCCGTCCGGTGCTGCGCCGATGCGTAGCTCCGGCGTGCCGTGCCAGTCCGCGCAACGCTGCAGCGCCCGGCGCAAGTCGGCCACCAGACGGCCGCTCGCGCGTACGCCGGGCTCCAGATGCAGCGATTTCACCTCGAACACCTGCTGCGCCCGATGCGCCTTTGCGTCGATGCGCCCGATCAGCCGTCCGCGATTCAAGATCGGTAGTGCGAAGTAACCGTATTTGCGCTTCGCGGCCGGCACATAGCATTCCATGGCGTAATCGAAATCGAATAGCGCGAGCGCTCGCTTGCGATCCCACACCACCGGATCGAAGGGCGAGAGCAGGGTCGTGACCGTGGAGGCGAGCTTGCCGCTCGCCGCTTCGCCGATGAGGGCCGCGTGCTCGCGATGCACGAACGCATCGTGTTTCCAGCCTTCTACCCGCACGGGCAGCAGCTCGCCCGCGTCGGCGAGTGCGTGGAGGGCATCGGCATACGGGCGGCGCGGCAGGCGGAAGTAGTCGGCGGCCCAGTCCGCGCGGATCACGCCGAGCGCGCGGCAGGAGCGCAGGAGCAGCTCGCGCTCCGCTTCGGCGCGTGGCGGCAGGTCGCGCGCATCGTTCCAGTGCGGCAGTACGCGCTCGGCCACGTCGTACACACGCTGGAAGTTGTGCCGCTGCGCCACCATCAGCGCGCCGGTTGCGAACAGTACTTCCAGATGCCGCTTCTCCGGCTTCCAGTCCCACCAGCCGCTGCCTTTGTCGCCCTCGGCGCGCGCGAAGTCGGCGGAACGCACGGCGCCCTCGGCGCGGATGCGCTCGAGCAGGGCGTCGATCTCGTCACGGTATTGGTCATGCCACTCGGCTGCGTATTTCCAGCCCATGCCGGCAGGGTCGAGCATGCGATGGCGCAGCAGCCCGTAGTCCTCGATCGGCAGGAAGCAGGCCTCGTGCGCCCAGTATTCGAACAGGCGCCCCTGCGCGAGATGCGCGTCGAGCCAGGCCGGCTCGAACGCGCCAATGCGGCTGAACAGCACGAAATAGGGACTGCGCGCGACCACGTGGATCGTGTCGATCTGCAGCTGCGCCATGCGGCGGATCGCATCGAGCACGTCTTCTTGCGTAGCCTTGCGGCGCGGCGGCGTGAGCAGCCCTTGCGCCGCGAGGTGCAGCGTGCGAGCCGCCGCGAGCGGCAGAACTAGCGAGGAACCGGCTTCGGCAACCGTTGGCGCTTCTGCAACCTCCACAGCGCGCTCACGCATGAACGCCTGCGACCACCGTCACCGGCCGCAGCGCAGCGAGCCGTTGATGGATCTGCGCGACCACGGCCGCGCCTTCGCCCACCGCCGCGGCCACGCGCTTGGTCGAGCCCGCTCGCGCGTCGCCGATCGCGTAGACGCCTTCCACCGAGGTCGCGAGGCTGCACGACTCGTTGTCGCCGGTCAGCACGAAGCCGTGCGGGTCGAGCTTCACGCCGCATGCTCGCAGCCAGCCGGTGTTCGGGTCCGCGCCCGTGAAGAGGAACAGATGGCGCGAATCGAAATGGTCGACGCCCTCCGGGCACGGCATCTTCAGGCGCACCGAGGCGAGGCCGCTCGTGTCTTCGTCCAGGCCGCCGATCTCGCTGTGCCCATGCACGTGCACGTTCGAGAGCGAAGCGATACGGTCGATCAGATAGCGCGACATCGTCGATTCGAAACCGGCCTTGCGGATCAGCACGTCGATCTGGCGCGCGTGCGTGGAGAGGTAGACGATCGCCTGGCCAGCGGAATTGCCGCCGCCCACGAGCACGATGTTCTCGTGCTTGCAAAGCTTCGCCTCGACCGGCGAGGCCCAGTAGTAAATGCCGCGCCCCGTATAGCGATCGATGCCCTCGATCGCGGGCTTGCGGTACACGGCGCCGCTCGCGATCACGACTGTATGCGCGCGCACATCGCCGCTGCAGGTTTCGAGCCGCCGCGGTTCTTCATCGCAGATCAGCTTGCGCACCGAGACCGGAATGGCCACGTGTGCGCCGAACTTCTGCGCCTGCACGAACGCGCGGCCGGCGAGCGCCTGGCCGGAGATACCGGTGGGAAAGCCCAGATAGTTTTCGATACGCGAGCTGGCGCCCGCCTGGCCGCCGGGCGCGCGCGAGTCGAGCACGATCACCGAAAGGCCTTCCGAAGCGGCGTAGACCGCCGTGGCGAGACCGGCCGGGCCCGCGCCCACCACGGCGACGTCGTAGACGCGCTCGCCGTCGAGCTCGGGCAGGATGCCGAGGCACGTGGCCAGTTCGGGCGCGCTGGGACGGCGCAGCACCGACCCGTCGGGGCAGATCACGAGCGGCAGGTCCTCACAGCGCGCGGCGAAACGCTCGATCACGCCGCAAAGCATGCCTTCGTCGCGCTCGTCGAGCACGGAATACGGATGGCCGTTGCGCGAAAGGAAGCCTTGCAGCGAAACGAGCGTGGGATCGTCGTGCTTGCCGACGAGAATCGGGCCGCCCGCGCCCTTTTCGATCAGCGAGACGCGGCGCAGGATCAGCGCGCGCACGATGCGCTCCCCGAGTTCGGCTTCGGCGACGATGGCCGCGCGCAGCCGCTCGGGCGGAATCAGGATCGCATCGACGGGTTCGAGCGCCATGCCGTCCACGAGCGCCGGGCCGCCCGAGAGCTGGCCCACTTCGGCGAGGAAATGCCCGCGCCCATGCTCGACGATGAGGCGCTCGCGGCCCAGCCCGTCGCGCTGGAAAACTTTGACCGAACCGGAGAGCAGCACGAACATGCCGGGGCCGGTTTCGCCCGTACGAAAGAGCAGCTCCCCTGCCGACCAGTGGCGCTCTTCGCCGAAGCGCGCGAGGCGCGCGATTTCGTCGTCGGTGAGCTGGGGGAACATCTGATGGCGCCGCGTGGAGAGCGTCGAGAACGGCGCTTCGGCGGGTTGCGGCTGCGTGTCGGAGTGGCGGCTCGCGGAAGGAAGTTCCTCGGATTCGGGAACCTCAGCTTCGGTGATCGTGCCCATCTGGCGGTTCTCCTCGTGCGGGCGGCTCGGGAGCGGGCCGCCCGGATCAGACAGCTTTAGGCGTGATGTTGACCGGGACTTCGGTGTGGGCGTGCATCTGGAGGGACTCGAGCGTGCGGCCGGCGTCGCGCCACGCGTCGAGACCGCCCAGCAGCGGCACCACATCGGTAAAGCCGGCCTCGGCTAGCTTCTTCGCCATCCAGGCCGCGGAAATTTCATTGGGGCACGAGCAGTAGATCACGAGTTTCTGGTCGTTCGGGTACTTGCCGACGATCTCGTCGAGCTTGCGCTCGTCGGCGAACAACGCGCCCGGAATGATGTACGGATCGAGCTTGCGCTTTTCTTCTGAACGAATGTCGAACACGACCGGCGGCGGCTTGGCGCCCATCGCGCGGTAAAGGTCTTCCACCGTGATGCGCGCGTTCGCGAGCTTTTTGATGAGCTGGCGGCGGCGCTGCCAACGGTAGGTCGCGTAAAGCACCAGCAGCACGGCCACCACGACGAGGGCGAAGCGGCCAAGGCGGCTTGCGCCGCTCATCAGCATGTCGATCTGCGGCGCGAACATTACGCCGACGAGCAGGCCGGTGCCGGACCACAGCGCCGCGCCGATGCCGTCGAAGCCGACGAACTGGCGGTAGGGCACGCCCATCGCGCCGGCCATCGGCACGGACACGAGCGACAGCCCCGGCACGAACTTGGCGACGGCGAGCACGCGCACGCCCCAGCGGCCGAAAAAGCGCTCGGTTTTTTTCACGCAGGTGTCGCGCGAGAGCGAGAGCTTGCAGAGCGTCTTGAGCGTGTTGCCGCCGTAGAGGCGCCCGGCCATGAACCAGACGCTGTCGCCAATCAGCATGGCGAAGATGGCGAGCCCGAGCACCGGTGCGACCTGCTGGCCGATCGAACCGGGATGCATGGCCGCCATCGCGCCGAACAACACGAGCGCGGGCATCGCGGGCACGGGCAGCCCAAGCGATCCGGCGAGCACATTGATGAACACCAGCGCAGGCCCGTATTGCGCGACGAGGTCATGTAGCATCGGCTTACTTCCGTTGCGCCGTCAGGCGAGGAACGGGAAAGATAGAAGGGTAACGTAAAGATTATGGACGTATTTCGAACGCGTGCAAGCGACCCCCTGCACGCGCGTGAGAATGCCTGCCGAGTAGGGCAGGCATATGAAAAAAGCGCCGGATTAAAAGAGAGAAACGCGAGGTGTTCGCGAGAGGCGCCCGATGAGTGGAAAGCGACAGTACGCGGCACACGAGACTGCGCGTGCCGCGTTCGTGTCGTCAGTTTCGGTGCGCTTAGCGCGTGTGTGATTCCCCGGGCAGCTCGGCGCCTTGTGCGCGAATGGCCGCGATCAGCTCGGCCGGCGTGATTTCGTAACGCACTTCGCGATGGATGCCCGGCTTGCGCTCGTCGACTTCGACCAGCAAGAGGCTTTTGCCGTCGGCCGCCGATTCGAGGCGCAGTGAACGCAGTTCGCGTCCGGTCGCGTCGTCATGCTCGGTGAGCAGGGTCATGTTTCCGGAAGACCCGGTCGTGCGCATTGATGTTGTCCTCGTGCGTTGGGTGGTCGAGCCATTGTACGGGGTCGGCTGCGCGGCGTGTTCATGCAAGTGAGCGCAGACACACACAGCGAGATCGCTGTGCCGCGACCCTGGCCAGCCAGTGTAACGCGACTCGCCGGCGCAACGCCCGTTTTTGCGCGCCCTGCAACGGGCCATGCGAAATGCGTTGCGCGTTGCACCGCTGTCATGGTTGCGAAGCAAAGCGATGCCAGGCGCCAGGCGTGCGCAACAGAAAAAACGGCCCACCCGGGCAGGCCGGGCGAGCCGTTGAAACGCCGTTGTTACTCGGATCAGCAAACCGGGGTACGGCTTGCTGACGGTTTTCATGGTGCCGCCCGCGCGCCGCACTGTCGAGATGGGACTAACGCCGATCTCTCAGACCAATAGACGGAGCCACCCGACTGCGTTTGCGGCGCGGCGTGCGAGCCGGTCGTTACGCTGCGATCTCCTCGGCCGCTTCGGCAAGATTGACGCTCTGGCGGCGCGCCGGGGTGCGGGCGGGCTTTGCGCGCTTTTCCGCTTCGGCGCCTGCCACGGTGAAGAGGCGCACGGCCTCGTCGAGCACGTCGGCCTGCTCGGCGAGCCGCTGCGCCGTGGCGGCGGCCTGCTCGACGAGCGCGGCGTTCTGCTGCGTGGCGCTGTCCAGATGCGCGACGGCCTGATTGACCTGGCGGATGCCTTCGGCCTGCTCGCCGCTGGCGTTCGCGACCTCGGTGATGATCGACGAGACGCGGCTCACGGCTTCGTCGATCGAGCGCATCTGCGCCGTCGTGTTGCCGACGAGACGCGTGCCCTCGGCGATCTCGTTGACGCTGGCGTCCACGACCTGCTTGATCTCCTTGGCCGATGCCGCGCAGCGCTGCGCGAGCATGCGCACCTCGCCCGCCACCACGGCGAACGAGCGGCCGGCCTCGCCCGCGCGCGCGGCTTCGACAGCGGCGTTGAGCGCGAGGATGTTGGTCTGGAACGCGATGCCGTCGATCACGCCGGTGATGTCGCTGATCCGGCGCGATGCGTCGGTGATGCCCGTCATCGTGCGCTCCATCTGCGCGGCGATCGAGCCGCCCTCGGCGGCGGCGGACTGCGCGTCGCGTGCGAGATCGAGCGCGCGGGCGCTGGCTTCGGCGTTGGCCTGCACGGTGGTCGTGAGCTGATCCATCGTGGCCGCGGTTTCTTCGAGCGATGCCGCCTGCATTTCGGTGCGGCGCGAGAGATCGAGATTGCCGCTCGAGATTTCGTGCGCGGCGTCGAGCATGCCGTCGATCTGCGAGCGCACGTCGAACACGATCGCCGTGAGATTGGCCTGCAGCTGATTGAGCGCCTGGAGCACGTCGCCGAGATCGTCGTTTGTGGCGACCGCGAGCGTGGCCGTGAGGTCGCCCGCGGCCATGCGCGTGGAGGCCGTGGTCATCTGCGCGAGCGGTGCGCCGAGGTGGCGCGTGGTCAGACGCCAGGCGCCGAACGCACACAGGCAGGCCGCGCCGAATGCACCCCAGAACGGCAGCGGCGGCAGGCCCTGCCAGGCGGCGAAGCCGGCCGCGGCGAACACGGCGGGCACGGCGCCATAGCCGAAGGCGATACGCGTGGCGATGGGCACGCGCAGGACTGACTGCAATGCGCCCACGAGGCCTGTGCGCACCACGGAGCCGTGGCGCAGCCGCACGCCTTGCAGACGGCCCTCGCGCATTTGCGTGTAGAAGGCTTCTGCCGTGCGGATTTCCTCGCGCGTGGGCTTCACGCGCACGCTCAGATAACCGACCACCGTGCCCTGCTCGGAGACGGGCGTTACGTTCGCGCGCACCCAGTAGTGGTCGCCGGACTTGCGGCGGTTCTTGACGATCGCGGTCCAGGGATGGCCATCGCGCACGGTCTCCCACAAGTCGGCGAACGCTTCGGCCGGCATGTCGGGATGACGAATGATGTTATGTGCCTTGCCGATCAGCTCTTCTTTCGTAAAGCCCGACACCGCGACGAACGCAGGATTGCAGTACTGAATGCGGCCCTTGAGATCGGTGGCCGAGACGAGCATCTGCGAAGCGGGATAGTCGAATTCCTGCTGCGTGACGGGTTGATTGTTGCGCATGAGATTCCTTCGATGGGGCCGCTTGAGACCCAACAACACAGCCAGGCATAACGGCATTTCCCTTACAAACTTTAGGGGTATGCGCGCGTGAGGCAGGTCTGGTCCGATCCGCGCGCAGCGAGAAAATCCGTTGTGCTATCAATGGATTGGCGCGGATGTTGGGGGGTGTATGCACAGACTTTTCCCCGTTAACTGTGGACAAGTCCAGTGCCTCCAAAACGTGCAACTTCTCTGTCGCCTGGCGCATTGACGTTTGCGATCAGGGACTTAGGTTCGCTGTCCAGAAGTTGTGCACAGGGCTGCCAACAAAATCTGTGGAAAAGACGGGTGCGTTTCGAGGCGCTGCGAGACGGTGTTGCCGCGCTTGGGACCGCCGTGGGTTAACCGAAGCGCATCAAGGACTTGATGCGGTCTTCCAACGGTTACGCACAGGGCTGCCAACAAAATGTGTGGACAAGTCATGGCGTGCGGAACGGTTCGTGTTGCCAACGAAACCGGCCTCGACGGCGCGCTTCGAACGACGCGCCTCACCGGCGACTTAACCTTGAGTTATGTCGTCGTAACCGATTTCAATTGCCGCCTCGCTGCAAGGCATGAATACTCGGGTGCGGCGCACGAAGCGCCGACGGACCATCCGGAGGAGACTAAATGAAAAAAGTTGCAACGCTCGCAGCAGTCGTCATGGGATGCACGTATCTCGGGCCGGCTCAGGCGCAGGACGCCACGAGCGCTACTCTGAAAAAAATCCGCGATACAGGCGTGATTGCCCTGGGCGTGCGGGAATCGTCAGTGCCGTTCTCCTACTACGACAGCGAGCAACACACGATCGGCTATGCGCAGGACATCGCGCTGAAGATCGTCGACGAGGTGAAAAAGGAGCTGAAGCTCGACAAGCTCACGGTCAAGGAAATTCCGATCACTTCGCAGAACCGCATTACGCTCGTGCAGAATGGCACGATCGATATCGAGTGCGGTTCGACCACGCACACGAAGGATCGCGACAACCAGGTCGCGTTCACGAACAGCTTCTTTCAGTACGGCGTGTGCCTGATTGCGAAAAAGGATTCCGGCATCAAGGATTTCCCCGATCTCGCAGGCAAGACGGTCGTGACCACGGCGGGCACGTCGGAGGACCGGCTGCTGCGCGAGATGAACAACGACAAGAAGATGGGCATGCAACTCATCGCCGCCAAGGACCACGCGGAGTCGTTTCTCAACGTGAAGACGGGGCGCGCGGTCGCGTTCGTGATGGACGAGCCGCTGTTGTACGGGGCGCGGGCCAAGGAGGCGGACCAGCAGGACTACGTGATCACCGGTACGCCGCCGCTCTCGGAGGTTTATGGCTGCATGGTGCGCAAGGACGATCCCGTCTTCAAGAAGCTGGCCGATGGCGTGATCGCTCGCATGCAGACTTCGGGTGAAGCGCAGCGGCTGTACACGAAGTGGTTCACGCAGCCCGTGCCGCCCAAGGGGATGAACCTGAACTATCCGTTGTCCAACGAGAATCGGGCGCTGTTTGCGCATCCGAACGATCGCGCGCTCGACTGATCGCAGGTTTTCAATGCGGCGGCCGCAAGCGCACGGCCGCCACGCATGGCCGCGTAGATGTGAAGGTTCGAAGTCCCGACGACTGCGCCGAGCTTTTCCAGCATGAAGAAAATCGATGTCGCCAGCGGTGTCGCTAAAAGCCAATTCCATTTGAAAGAAAATACAAAATATGGAATGATATCGATTCTCATTACCGTGGAACCCTCCCCAGCCCCAACCAGGTCTATGCGCTGCTCTTGAACCGCTGCGAAGGCGGCATGACGTCCGGCAGTCCCGTGGATGGTGCAGTGCGTGTGCTGCCCAACGCCGTGAAAACTGCGCGCCGACGTTTCCTGCACGCTCTTTCTCTCGTCGCCGACGAATGCGACGGCGGCGAACCTGGCTTCACATTGCTGCTGCTGTTGATCGGTCTCGGCATGCAGGACTGCTGGCGCGCCTGCCGTTTCTCACGCGCGCGCTCGAGTGGGCGGGAGTGGCCTTCCTGCTGTACGTTGCGACTCTGGAGTGAAACATGAGCTTTTCCGATACCGCCGAGATCGACGCGCCGGCAACGCCGCGCGCACGTCTCGACGCCGAACGGCGCGACGAGCGCGCGAAGCGCTCGCGCCGTGCGACCTTCATCAAGTGGTTGCGCAAGGTGCACGGCTGGGTGGGCCTGTGGGGCGCTGCGCTCGGCCTGCTGTTCGGCGCAACGGGATTCGTGCTCAACCATCGCGCTGAGCCGCTGCGCATTTCGCCGGGCGCGCCGCAAGTCTCGACGGTGCAGATTGCCGTGCCCGACCCCGCGCCCGAAACGCCGCGCGAGATGGTGAAATGGTTGCGCTCTCAACCGGATCTGAAACTGCCCGCGCGCATGGGCCGCGTGCAGAAGGAGCCCGAGCACAACGTGGCCTGGGGCGATCGCCAGGTCGTGCAGCCCGAGCACTGGCAGATCATGTTCACATCGCCCGGCGAGAGCGTGATGGTCGAGTACTGGCTGGGCAACGACAAGCTCACGCTCAAGCGCAACGACAACTCGCTCGTCTCGACGATCACGAATCTGCACAAGGGAACGGGGATGAGCGTCGGCTGGGTGCTGTTCATCGACAGCTTCGCCGGGGCGCTCATTCTGCTTTCGCTTACGGGCGTGCTGCTGTGGACTGAGCTCAACAAGCGCAAGACGTTGGGTGCCGTGCTGTTGTTCGGCTCGATTATCGTGGCGGTATGCGTGGGCCTGGCGTAAGCCTCAACGTGTGAACCCGGCAACGGGCGCGAACGTCGATGTTCGCGCCCCGTTCTTCTTTCAGTCTTTCACGCCGCGCTTGCGCAGCAAGTACGTGTCCATGATCCATCCGTTCGCTTCGCGCGCCTGGCCGCGAACACGGACGATCTCGTCTTTCACGTCTTCCAGCCGGCCCGCCATCAGGATCTCGTCCGGGGTGCCGACATAGGCGCCCCAGTAGATATCGAGTGCTTCGCCCGCGATCTGCGCGTACGCGTTCTGCGCGTCGAGCATGACCACCGCGCTGTCCACGTCGTGCGGAAAACCGCCCTCCGCGAGCCGCCTTCCCGTCGTGATGCTCACCGGCTTGCCGATGAAGTTGAGCGGCACGCGGTGCTTCGCCGCGAGCGCCTGCACGCTGCTGATGCCGGGGATCACCTCGAAGTCGAACGCGAGCCGGCCATCGGCCAGGATCGAATCGAGAATGCGGATCGTGCTGTCGTAGAGCGACGGGTCGCCCCAGACGAGAAACGCGCCGCATTGGCCGTCGGTCAATTCCTCTTCGATCAGGCGCTCGAATACGCGCTGTTTGTCGCGGTTGAGCTCGTCCACGGCGGCCTTGTAATCGAGACCTTCGTCGCGGCGCCGCTCGGGGCTCGTGGCCTCCACGATGCGATAGTCGTGGTCCTTGATGAAGCGAGCGCAGATTTCCTTGCGCAGCGCGACGAGCTTGTCCTTGGCCGCGCCCTTGTCCATCACGAAGAACACGTCGGCTGCGTTGAGCGCTTCGATTGCCTGCACGGTCAGGTACTTCGGATCGCCCGCGCCGATGCCGATGATGAGGATCTTTTTCACGTTGCAGTTCCGGAATGGGAGTCGTCGGTGCGGCGCAATGATAGCGCGGGTTCGGCGCGGTGCCGCGCTCGCCGGCAGGGCAATTTTCTTCAATACGCCGGCGGCGCGCGCGTCTACCCTCGACGCATATTGATCGCCCATGAGCGTAGCGAGGAAAACCGTGAGCACTGCCTTGTCGATGGCCGCCTTCGCGCTGGCCACTTCCATCACCCCTGGACCCGTCAATATCGTTGCGCTGAGCGCGGGCGCGCGCTACGGGCTGCGCGCGAGCCTGCGCCACGTCACCGGCGCGACCGTGGGCTTCACGTTGCTGCTGCTGCTGATCGGTCTCGGCATGCAGGAGCTGCTGGCGCGCCTGCCGTTTCTCACGCGCGCGCTCGAATGGGCGGGCGTGGCTTTTCTACTGTACGTCGCCTACCGGCTCGCGACCGACGACGGCCGCATCGACTCTCCGAACGCGGCGCGCGGTCCCTCGCTGATGGTGGGCGCCACGATGCAATGGCTCAACCCCAAGGCGTGGCTTGCCTCGGTGGCGGGCATGGGCTTATATGCGGCTTCCGGCGAAAATGCGCTCGTCTGGCAGTTCGCCGCGATCTATTTCGTGGTGTGCTACGTGTCGATTGCGTGCTGGGCGTGGGCAGGTGCGTCTCTGCGCCAGGCCTTGCGCGAACCGTCGCGCGTGCGTTTCGTGAACCGCGCGATGGCGTTGTTGCTGGCGGGCAGTGCGGTTTGGCTCGTGCTTGCCTGAGCGCGCGGCGGCGACGTTAGCCGCGATACTGGCCCGGCGTTGCGGCAACGAACTGGCGGAACGCGCGCTGCAGGTGCGCCTGATCGGCGAAACCCGCTTGCGCCGCAACATCGGCAATGGCGTGCCCTTGACGCAGTTGCGCGCGGCTGAACTCGATACGCCGGTTCACGACATACGCGTGCGGCGTCATGCCGTATTGCTCGCGAAACGCGCGAATGAGGTACGAGGGCGAAAGATCGGCGGCGGCGCAGATTTCTTCGAGTTTGAGCGTGCGCGTGTAGTTGCCGTCGATGAATTCTGCTGCGCGCGCGAGGCGCTCGTTCGGTTCGCGTGCGCTGACCGGTGCCGGATTCAGGGACTGCTGGAGCCTCGAGAAATAGGCTACGACGGCGCATTCCTTGCGCAGCGCCGACTCATTCGTATCGACGAGCAGCTCGTAAAGCGCGTTGAGCCCGTCGAACAAATCGCGCTCCCAGCTCAAGGTCTGTTCGAACGGGCGAAAGGCCTCGTGCGCGCCGAAGCCCAGGTCGTGCTGCAGATTCGCGAGCCACGCCGTGTCGAGATAGAACATGCGGTAGGCCCAGGGCTCGTCGGCGGCCGGGTTACAGGCGTGCACGACTTCCGGGTTGATGACCACCACCGCGCCCGCGCTGATATGCGAGAGCGTGCTCCCGTTCAGGTAGGTGCTGCGCCCGCCCGTGACCGCGCCGATCGAGAACGTGCCGTGTGCGTGACGGCCGTAGCGGACCTTGCGGCCGTCGGCGATCGCGCGCACCTCGATGAACGGCAGGTCAGCGTCGCGCCAGAAGTAAGGTTGTGCGTCGGACGTCGTGGCTTGCGGCATGGGAGACCCCGGAGTGATGCTGCGCGCATCGAGCGACGCAGGTGGTCCATCTTAGCGCAACGCGAGCAGGCAGGCGGGACGTGATAGGCTTGTTCGAATCGCAGGGGTCATTCCCTTTCCATGCCAGGCGCTGCACATGAACGAAACGAAGCCGACGAAGCCAACGCTTACAGCGATTCGCCCGCTGACCGAGCAGGACGCCGAGGCGTTTCACGCCATGCGTTTGTACGCGACCAGAAATAATCCCGCCGGCATCGTCCCGACCTATGAAGAGGAATCGAAGCGCACGCCCGAAGAAAGCCGCGCCCGGGTGCGTGCCACGGAGAACCAGGTCGTATTCGGCGCATTCGTGGACGACACGCTAGTCGGCATCACCGGCCTCATGCGCGAGCCGCGCCGCAAGCTGGCACACAAGGGGCTCATTTGGGGCGTCTTTGTCGATCCTGCATGGCGAGGCGCGGGCATTGCGAGGCAATTGATGGAGGGCGTCATCGCTCACGCTCGTGCGCTAGGCTTGCTCCAGGTGCAACTGGTGGTGAGCGTGCTGAACCCCCGCGCCCAGGCGTTCTACCGCTCGTGCGGCTTCGTGCGCTACGGAGTCGAGCCCCGCGGCCTGTACCTCGACGGCGAGTACGCCGACGACGAACTGATGGTGCTCTTTCTCGACGACCCGGCCGTTCCCGACTGAGCGCCGCGGCGCGGCCGGACAATGCGCAACGCAGAGCGAACGTCAAGTGTGGCGTAACGCACAGTGCGCTCGGGCGAATTATGCGTAGTCATCATTTCGTCATACCTGAACGTCGATAATCCACCGCGAATAATTGGCCGACGTGTCCCGAGCTGCGCAACCATAGCGCAGCCGGCGCGACGAAGGCCCGGGGATTTCGACATGACCATTCGTCACCGCATCACGCTACTCATCGTCCTGATGTTCGTCGCGCTGTCCGCCATCGGCGGCTACGCGGCCTTGCAGGCCCGCCGCAGCGCCACCGACGTCCGCCAGGTTACCCAGGGCGTCGTGCCGAGCGCTCTCGCTTCATCCGACCTCGTGTCGCTCGTGAAAGACGTGCAGCTCGCGACCATGACGCTCGTCTACGCACCCGACGCCACGGTCGCGTCGCTCGCGCAAAACGAACTCAAGGACAAGGAAGCCGCGTTGCGCGCCGCGCTCGACGTGCAGCGCAAGGCGGCAGCCAGCCATGCGCAGGAAGGCCTCGTTTCGCAGGCGCAGGAAAGCCTCGCGAACTACTTCTCCGCGATCGACGACACCGCGAAGATGAAGGCGAGCGGCAAGAACGACCTCGCGCAGGCCTATCTCTTCGCGAACGTCGCGCAGTACCGCGACGAACTCGAAGGCATCGTGACGACGATGCGCGTGGAAAAGAACCGCCAGAAGGACGACGCAATCCGCACGCTCAACGGCACGCTCGACACCACGACGAGCGCGATCGCAGGCGTGACGGGCGGCGCGGTGCTGCTGCTCACGCTCATCGGCGCGCTGCTCTACCGCCAGATCACGCGACCGCTTTCGCGCATGCAGGCTATGATGAGCGAGATCGCGTCCAGCCAGGACTTCACGCGCCGCGTGCCCGTGGGCCGCATGGACGAAATCGGTCATTCGATCGTCGCCTTCAACGGCATGATCGAGAAGATCCAGCAAAGCTCCGCGCAGCTCAAGCGCAAGACCGCCGACATTCAGGCGATGCTGCAGAACATGCAGCAGGGCATTCTCACGGTGGTCGAAGGCGCGACGATCCACAACGAATATTCGGCGTATCTAGAAGCAATCTTCGAAACGAACGAGATTGCGGGCCGCTCGCTGATGGACCTCGTGTTCTCGCACACGGATCTCGACGCCGACACCCTCGCGCAAATCGACGCCGCCGTGCACGCGTGCCTTGGCGAAGACGACGTGAACTTCGCCTTCAACCAGCATCTGCTCGTGAACGAAATCACGCGCATGCTGCCCGATGGCCGCGCGAAGGTGCTCGACCTGAGCTGGTCGGCCATCACCGACGAAAACGACGTGGTCGTGCGCCTCATGCTGTGCGTGCGCGACGTGACGGAGTTGCGCGAACTCGCGGCCGAAGCGGGCGAGCAGAAGCGCCGCCTCGAAATGATCGGCGAAATTCTCGCGGTGAGCGAAGAGAAGTTCCATCACTTCGTGGAAAGCTCGACGAGCTTCATTCACGAGAACGAGCACATCATTCGCCAGCACGACTGCGCGGACACGAGCGCGATTGCCGCGCTGTTCCGCAACATGCATACGATCAAGGGCAATGCGCGCACGTACAGCCTGCAGCATCTCACGGGCGTGGTGCACGAAGTCGAGCAGCGCTATGACGCGTTGCGCCGCGAGGACACGAGCCACGCGTGGGACCAGCAGGCGCTGATCGCCGATCTGGAGCGCGTGAAGACGGCGCTCGAGCACTATTCGAGCATCAACGAAGTGAGCCTCGGGCGCGGCCCGCGTGCGGCTGGCGCGCAAAACGGCGCGGCGAGCCTCACGGTCACGCGCGAAGCGATCGAAGAGACGCTGCGCATCGTCGATCGCACTGACGACAACGACCTGCCGGCCCTGCGTGCGATGCGCGCCGAACTGCGCGCTACGCTGCGCGCCATCGGCACCGAGCGCGTGGCCGATGCGCTCGCGGGCGTGACCGGCTCGCTGCCCTCGCTCGCCCAGGAACTCGGCAAGGTGGAACCGGTGGTGCGGATCGCGGACAACGGCTATCGCCTGCGCAGCGAGGCCGCCGGCACGGTGAAGAACGTGTTCATGCACCTGCTGCGCAACTCGCTCGACCACGGCATTGAGATGCCGGCGCAGCGCCGCGCCATCGGCAAGGACGAGTCGGGTCACATCGACATCGACGTGAACGTGCACGACGGTGCGCTGCAACTGACGCTCGCCGACGACGGCCGCGGCCTTGCGCTCGCGCGCATTCGCGGCATCGCGGTGGAGCGCGGCTGGCTGCAGGCCTATGAAGCGGTGAGCGACGACGTGATCGCGGCGTTCATTTTCCGCCCCGGCTTTTCGACGGCGACGAGCGTGACCGAAGTCTCCGGCCGCGGCGTGGGCATGGACGCGGTGCGCGATTTCCTCGAACGCGAGGATGGCGCCATCGAACTGCGTTTCACCGATGATCGCGCGGGCGCCGATTACCGGCATTTCCAGACCGTGGTGCGTTTGCCGCAGGAGTGGGCCGTCAAGGTGGCGAATGCAACGCAGGCAAAGCAAGAGGAAGCGCTGGCGGGCTAGCGCATGGCGGGGGTGGAAGTGGTCTTACCGTATTTGATCGAAGGTGCAGCGCTTATCGCGCTGGCGGCCGGCGCGGCTGTCCTGTGGGGCAAGCGTGCGCAAACGCACGCACGTGAGGCAGCGCGCGCGCAGGATGCCGCGCACGCAGCCACGCTTGCACAGGCTCAAGCGCACCACACGGCGCAGCAGGAAGACGCCGCACGCGAACACGAGTCGCTGGCTGCGCAGATCGAGTCGCTGCGCGCGGAACTCGCGCAGCGCAGGTCCGTGGCCGACGCACTCGAAGCGGCGCTCGCCAGCGAGCGCGCACAGCGTGACGACGCCATGCAGCACGCGGCGCGCATCGCGAGCGAGGCTGCGCGCCTGAAGCTCATGTCGTCGACGTTCGAGCGCTGGCACGAGCAGATGATCTCGCTGATGGCGCAGAACAACGACATGCACAAGAAGAACCAGGAGCTGTCGTCGATCGTGAGCCATGTGCTCATCGTCTCGCTCAACGCTTCGATCGAAGCGGCGCGCGCGGGCGCGGCCGGCCGTGGCTTCTCGATCGTGGCGGGTGAAGTGCGCTCGCTCGCCACGCGTTCGCAGGAACTCTCGAAGAGCTACCGCGACAGCCTGAACCGCAACGACCTCATCACGGCCGCGACGTTCCAGGACATTCAGGCGGGCGGCAAGATGATCGCGGCGACGCTCGCGAGCGTGGAAGCGTCGACGCAGCAGCTGCATCACCAGCTCGAAGCGACGCGCGCCGGGGCGCACGCATGATCGGCACGCAAGCGAAAGACAGCATCGAGCGGATTTTTTTCGCGGCGGCGCGCATGCGTCTCGTGACCGACGCGCAGCACAGCTGTGAAATCGAGCCTCGTGCGGGCGACGCGCCCCAGGGCGAGCACCTGGTCGTGCTCACGATTTCGTCGATGCAGTTCCGCCTGCTGTTGCTGCTGCACTTCGAAGATGACGAGCGCACGCGGCGCTACTACGTGGGCGACGCCGCGCGTGCGCTCACCGAGTGCTTCATGGAGTTCGGCAATCTGTGCTGCGGGGCCATGAACCAGCGGCTGGTCGAGCATTTCCCCGACCTCGGCATGTCCACGCCCTATGCGCTCAGCAGTGGATGTCTGCCGTATCTGCGCGAACTGAAGCCGGATTACGTGCAGTCGTACGCGCTCACGATCGATCACGACGTCCGGCTTGGCGCCACGCTGTGCGTCTGCACGCAGGCGCCGCTCGATTTCGTGGCGAGCACCGCCGCAGTCGAAGTGCACGACAGCGCGGGCGAACTCGAGTTGTTTTGAAGGCAGAGAAAGGAAACATGAACACGAACAAGCCAGTCAGCAAGCTGTTGCTGCTGGAAAGCGATACGGCGCGCGCCGAGGCGATCGCGCAAACCGCAGCCGCACACGATTGCGTGTGCGTGTCGGTGCGACGCGATGCGCTCTCTGCGGCGCTGAAGACGCACTACGACCTGGGCGGCGTGCTGCTCGGCGAGGACTTCGGCGGCTCGCTCGAAGCCGCGGCGGCGGTGGCCGTTGCGCTGGAAGCGGAACGCCCCGAACTGCCCGTCGTGCTGCGCCGCGCAGCGAACGGGCACAGCGATGCGTTGCCCGAGCCGTTGCGCCGCCTGCCGTGCGCGAGCTGGCACGAAAGCGATACCGAAACGTTGATCGCGGCGCTCGAAGCGCACGTGTTCTCGCACGATTATCCGGACCCGCTCGTGGACGGCATCACCGACATGACGCTCGGGCGCCTGCGTGGCCTCTTTGCCGGACTCGAGGTGAACTGGGACACGCCGAGCATCGTGCGCGACCGCATCATCTTCGGCGAGGTGTTGACGCTGATTCCGATCGAGACCGCATGGTGCCGCGGCTGGCTTCTCATGCAGACCGAGGAGGCGCCGCTGATCGAACTCCTGCCGCCGCGCGCGGGCCGCGATGAAGCGAGCGACTTCCGCGACGTGAACGGCGTGCTCGCCGAACTCACGAATCTCGTGTGGGGTGCGTTCCGTAACCGTTATCTGGGTAACGCACACGCAGCCGGCGAGGCGGGTTGGGGCCGCGCGCAGGTGCAGGTGCCGCTGCTCATCAATCATCGGCGGCGCTATTTGTCGTTTGGCTCCGACAACCCGCAGCTGTGCATCAAGTACCGGCTCACGTGCCCGGATACGGGCCGCGAAGTGGTGATCGACCAGCGGTTCGTGTTCAGCCTCGGCTGGTCGCGCGAAGGGTTTGACGAGACGGCCGCTCAGGCCGCCGCCGCTGCCGTGGAAGAGCAGGCCAGCGGCGAACTCGAATTATTTTGATCAAATGCGCGCCCAACGCGGCGCAACAGAGAGGGACAGCATGGCAAAGATTCTGGTGGTGGACGATTCGAGCACGGTGCGCGACGAAGTGGCCGGCTTTCTGCGCAAGAACGGTCTGGACGTGGACACGGCCGTGGACGGCAAGGACGGCCTGGCGAAGCTGCGCTCGAACCCCGGCGTGAAGCTCGTGGTGAGCGACGTGAACATGCCGAACATGGACGGCCTCACGATGGTCGAGAAGATTCGCAGCGAACTCGCGAATACGGCCGTGAACGTGGTCATGCTGACCACGGAAAGCAGCCCGGCCATGAAGGAGCGCGGCAAGGCGGCTGGCGTGCGCGGCTGGATCGTGAAGCCGTTCAAGGGCGAAGCGGTGCTGGAAACGTTCCGCAAGCTCGCAAGCTAAGCGCAGCGCATGCAAAAACGCCCCGGCGCCATTGCCGGGGCTTTGGGATCAGACATCACGCCGCGATGGCGTGATCGATAGCCTTCGCCGGGGTCAGCAGGACCGGAATCGACTTCGAAGTCGGCGTGCCCGCGCCATCGGCGATGGACGAAAGCGGCACGAGCGGATTGGTCTCGGGATAGTACGCGCCGAGGCAGCCGCGTGGAATGTCGTACTCCACCAGCATGAAGTCCTCGACGTGGCGCTCGACGCCGTCGTCCCACACGCTCGTGATGTCCACGTGCTGGCCCGGCTCGAAGCCGAGCATCGTCATGTCTTCGCGGTTCGCGAACAGCACGCGGCGCAGGCCGTACACGCCGCGATAGCGGTCGTCGAGACCGTAGATCGTCGTGTTGTACTGATCGTGCGAGCGCGTGGTCATGAGCGTCATGAGGCGCGGACCGTGCTCGGCGCGCGCGCGATGAATGGGCGTATCGAGCGCGATGGCGTGCACGACGAACTGTGCCTTGGCGCTCGGCGTTTTCCACACGCGCTCGCGCGAGGCCACACCCAGGTGGAAGCCGCCCGGGTGCTTCAGGCGTTCGTTGTAGTTCTCGAAACCGTCGAACACTTTTTCGATGCCGTCGCGGATCTTCGCGTAGTCGGCGGCGAGGTCGAGCCAGTCCACCTTGTCGCTGCCGAGCGTGGCGTGCGCCATGCGCGCGACGATCGCGATTTCCGAAAGCAGATTCGTCGAAGCGGGCCGGTTCATGCCGTAGGAGATGTGCACCATGCTCATCGAGTCCTCGACGCTCACGCCTTGCGGCACGCCGTTCTGCAGGTCGATCTCGGTGCGGCCGAGCGTGGGCAGAATGAGCGCGTCGCGGCCGTGAACGAGGTGGCTGCGGTTGAGCTTCGTCGTCACGTGCACCGTGAGCGCGCACGCGCGCATGGCCTCCCACGTGCGCGGCGTGTCGGGCGTGGCGATCGAGAAGTTGCCGCCCAGGCCGATGAACACCTTCACGTGGCCTTCGAGCATCGCGTGAATCGTTTCCACGACGTCGTAGCCGTGCTCGCGCGGCGGCTCGAAGTCGTAGGCCTTGCCGAGACGGTCGAGGAACGCCTGCGTGGGTTTTTCCTCGATGCCCACCGTGCGGTCGCCCTGCACGTTCGAATGGCCTCGCACGGGGCATAGGCCCGCGCCGCGGCGGCCGATATTGCCGCGCATCATCATGAGGTTCGAAAGCAACTGGATCGTCGCCACCGAATTCTTGTGCTGCGTGAGGCCCATGCCCCATGTCGAGATGACGGCTTTGCCCTTCACGTAGATGTCGGCGAGCTTGAGCACCTCGTCGATCGGCACGCCCGCTTCGGCGACGATCGTGTTCCACGATTCGGCGCGCAGGTCGGCGGCGAATGCGTCGAAGCCCACGCAGTGTTCGGCGATGAAATCGACGTCGAGCACGCGCTCCGTGCCTTGCGCGAGCGCTTCGTCGTCGAGTTCGATCACGCGCTTGGCCACGCCCTTGATGAGCGCGAAGTCGCCGCCCACGCGCGGACGGATGAACACTGAGCTGATCTGCACGCCCTTGGGCGAGAGCATGTCGAGCGTGTGCTGCGGGCTCGCGAAACGCTCCAGCCCGCGCTCCTTCAGCGGATTGATCGAGACGATGGTCGCGCCGCGCTTCGCGCATTCGCGCAACTCGCCGAGCATGCGCGGATGGTTCGTTGCCGGGTTCTGGCCGAAGATGAGCAGCGTGTCGGCGTGCTCGAAGTCGTCGAGCGTGACCGTGCCCTTGCCGATGCCCACCGTGCCCGGCAGGCCGCGGCTCGTGGCCTCGTGGCACATGTTCGAGCAGTCGGGGAAATTGTTCGTGCCGTACATGCGCACGAAGAGCTGGTAGAGGAACGCGGCCTCGTTGCTCGCGCGGCCCGAGGTGTAGAACGCGGCGCGGTTCGGGTCGTCGAGCGCGTTGAGGTGCTTCGCGATCAGCTTGAACGCGTCGTCCCACTCGATCGGCACGTAGCGGTCCTGGAGCGCGTCGTAGACGAGCGGATCGGTCAGGCGGCCGTGCTGCTCCAGTTCGTAGTCCGACTGCGCCATCAGTTCGCTAACGGTGTGCTCCTGGAAAAACTGCGGCGTCACGCGCTTGCTGGTCGCCTCCGCCGCCACGGCCTTCACGCCGTTCTCACAGAATTCGAACGTGGAAGCGTGCTCGCGGTCGGGCCACGCGCAGCCGGGGCAGTCGAAGCCGTCGGGCTGGTTCTGCTTGAGCAGCGTGCGGTAATTGCCGCCCGTCACCTTCTCCTTGATCAGGTTGATGGCGACCTGCTTGAGCGCGCCCCAGCCGGCGGCGGGATGATGATACGGCTCGATGCGACCTTGCGGCTTCTTCATGATGCGGTTGGCTTTTCGTCTTCCAGGGCGGTCTGCCCGATGACTCAAGGCTACTGTGTTCCTGTGCTCCCGGAGATCACAGAAAAACCAAAAAACAAGGGGTACAGTTGCGGTGTTTTGTCATAGACTTGCCGGGATCGGCCTCGCGCGCGTGGCCTCCCCCTTTCGCTTGATCGAACGCAACCCGAACGTGACCCGCTACGAGCAACTCGCCGACGATATCGAAGCCGCCGTGCGCCGCGGCGTGTTCGGCCCCGGCGAGCGCATTCTCTCCGTGCGGCGCGCGAGCCAGCAGCACGGCGTGAGCATCAAGACGGTGCTGCGCGCCTATGCGCTGCTGGAAAGCCGCAGCGTGATCGAGTCGCGACCGCAATCGGGGTATTTCGTGCGCGCGCGCGTGGGCGCACCGCAAGGGCGCGGCGCGGCGGGCGCACAGGGCGCACAGGGCGCACAGGGCAAGGACGCCGTCTCGCCGGGCAAGCCGCGCCGCGCCAGCGCGCCGAGGCAGCCCGTGCCCGCCAACGTGGATGTGAGCCGGCTCGTGCTTTCCACGCTGCGCAGCATCGGCGCGCAGGACGCCGTACCGCTGGGCTCGCCGTACCCGGACCCGGCGCTGTTCCCCTGGCGGCGCATCAACCAGTACGCCAACGCGATTGCGCGCCGCCATGCGAGCTGGAACCTGATCGACGACCTGCCGCCCGGCAACCCCGAACTGATCCGCCAGATCGCGCGGCGCTATGCCGAAAACGGCGTGAGCGTCGATCCCGAGGAAATCGTCATCACCGTGGGCGCTACCGAGGCGATCAACCTGAGCCTGCAAGCCGTGGCCAGGCCGGGCGACACGGTGGCCGTCGAATCGCCCACCTACTACGCCATGCTGCACGCCATCGAGCGTCTGGGCATGCGCGCGATCGAAGTGAGCACGCACGCGGATACCGGCATCGACCTCGACGCGCTGGAGCGCGTGCTGGCGCGCCAGAAGGTCGCGGCCTGCATGGTGATGCCGAACTTCCAGAATCCGCTCGGCTTTCGCATGCCCGACGCAAACAAGGCGCGGCTCGTGGCGCTTGCCGAGGCGCACGACTTGCCCGTGATCGAGAACGACGTCTATCAGGAGCTGTACTTCGGGCAGACGCGTCCTTCCACGCTCAAGCAGTTCGACATGCGCGGCCTCGTGCTGCATTGCGCCTCGTTTTCGAAGAGCCTTTCCGCCTCGTACCGCATCGGCTGGGCGCTGCCGGGGCGCTACCGCGCGCAGGTCGAAAAGCTCAAGTTCCTCAACACGCTCACGACACCCTCGGTTCCCCAGGTGGCGCTCGCCGACTACTTGCGCCACGATGGCTACGACCGGCATCTGCGCCGCGTGCGGCGTTTCTACCGGCAACAGGCGCGGCTCATGCGGGCGATGGTCGAGCGCTTCTTTCCGGCGGGCACGCGCACCTCGGAGCCGCAGGGCGGCTACGTGCTGTGGGTGGAACTGCCGCCGCGCGTCGATTCGATGCGGCTCTATCAGGCGGCGCTCGCGCAGGGCATCACCATCGGGCCAGGCTACATGTTCTCGATGCGCAACGAGTATCACCACTACATCCGGCTGAACTACAGCTACCCATGGAACGCGCAGACCGAAGCAGCGCTGAAGACGCTAGGCGAAATGGCCGCGAAGATGGCATGAGGAGGCAGACGATGAACGCAGATAAAGAACGCGAAGACGGCGACGCTGACGAGTTGGGCGTCGACCCGGTGCTGATTGCCGTGCTCGAGCAGTTGTGGCGCGCGGAATGCGAGAAGCACGAGCGGCAGGGGCGCGCATGGTCGCTCGCGAAACTCTCGAAGCAGGCCGGCGTGCCGATGAGCGGATTGCGCAGACAATTGACGGCGCTCGTAGACGGCGGCCTCGTGGTGACGACGCAGGCCGAAGATGGGAGCGGCACGGCGAGTTTGTCGGACGAGGGGCGGGCGTTTTGTGCGGAGGTGTTCGGCGAGGGCGACTGAAACGCATTAAGCTACGCCAACACCATTCCCCTCACGACCATGGATTACATCGACAGCCTGCGGATCTTCCGCTCCGTCGTCGAGGCGCGCAGCTTCACGCGCGCCGCGGACATGCACAGCCTCACCACGCCTGTCGTCTCGCGCGCCATCGCGCGCCTCGAAAAGCGCCTTGGCAGCCGGCTCTTTCATCGCAGCACGCGCGCGGTGTCGCTCACCGAGGCGGCCGAGCGCTTCTACGAAGGCTGCTGCCGCGTGCTCGACGATCTCGATGCGCTGGAGGCCGACGCCACCGTGCAAACGCGCGAAGCGAGCGGCGTGCTGCGCCTGGTCGCGCACACCACGGCCACGGTCAATCGCCTCGTGCCGCTCATCGCCAGCTTCAAGCGCGCGCATCCCAAGGTGACGCTCGACGTGATCCTCACCGAGCGCCCCGTCGATCTCATCGCGGACGGCTACGATCTCGGCCTCGTGCTGCCGTTCATGCTCAACAACGAATCGACCGTCACGCGCCTGCTCGAGCGCATTCCGCTCGCGCTCGTCACGACGCCCGCGTATCTCGAAGCGCATGGCATGCCGAAGCATCCTGCCGACCTCGCCAACCACGTGTTCGTGCCGATGCCGCCTTCCATGCGCAAGCCCGCGATCGCGTTTCGCGTGGGCGACGAGGAAGTCGTCGTGCCGTTGCACCACGAAATCGCCTCGAACAATCCCGAGTTCAACCGCGCGATGGTGCTGCAAGGCTTCGGCATCGGCATTCTCCCCACCGCGCTCGTCGGGGAGGAACTGGAGGCGGGCAAGCTCGTGACGGTACTCGACGACTTCCCGCTCGTCGACATGCAGATCGAGATTCGCCTCGCGTATACCACGCGCACGCTGCTGCCGGCGAAGGTGCGCGCGTTCATCGACCACGCCACGGCGTTTTTCGATGACGTGACGCACGACGCGGCCCTGGAGGTGAAGGCTAATTGAAAGCATGGCCGCGATTATTGTCGCCGCGGCCATAATGTGATGCCGTGCGTAAGGCTTGTTCGGGGCCTGATTGCCGCCTACTCTGTGCATATGCACATTTACCAGTCACCCGAGCACGACGATTGTTTTGCCGTACGCCAGGCCGCGCGGCATCTGTCGCAGCTTTACGAGCGGCACTTGAGCGCGGCAGGACTCACGCCCACGCAGTTCAGCATTCTCGGCGCGCTGGGCCGTGCGTCGAGTCTCACGATGGCGGAACTCGGGCGCTCGATGGTGATGGAGCGCACCACGCTCGTGCGCGCCTTGCGGCCGCTCCTGCGAGGCGCGCTCGTGGCCGATGCGCCGGACGGCGGCGAACGACGCCGCCGTCTCGCGCTCACGCAAGCGGGCCGCACGCGCCTCGAAGCGGCGCACGACCACTGGCGCGCGGCGCAGGACGAATTCGAGCGCCGTTTTGGCGCACGACGCGCCGCGTGGCTGCGGCGCGAGCTGTTTCGCATCACACGGGCGGTTTAACGTTTTCGGTTGGATTTGTGGGTTGCGTCGCGCTTGTTCCCATCGCGGCGTTTTTTTCATCTTTAGTAGTGTATATGCACAGGTAAACGTCATGTCGAGTCCTTCCACTTCCGTCGTGGTCGAGCCCACGCAAGCGAGAGAGCGTACGCGCATCTCGCGCATGCGTCTCGCGCTGGGCGCGGTCGCTCTCGTGCTGGCGGCTGCCGCCGGCTATTGGTTCTTTGTGCTGCGCTTCGTCGAGACCACCGACGACGCCTACGTCGGCGGCAATGTCACCGTGATGGCGCCGCGCGTGAGCGGCTTCGTCGCCGAGATTCCCGTGCAGGACAACCAGCGCGTGCACGCAGGCCAGGTGCTGCTGCGTCTCGATTCGCGCGACTATGACGCGAAGCTCGCCCAGGCCAACGCGGAGCTGGCGAGCGCGCGCGCCGCGGTCGACGAGTTGCAGGCGAGGCGCACGTTGCAGGAAGCGGTGATCAACCAGCACCAGGCCGAAGTGCGCGCCTCGAATGCGGAACTCACGCGCAGCGGTCAGGACCAGACGCGCTACCGCGAACTGGTGAAGGACGACGCGGTCTCGAACCAGCTGGTCGAGCGCGCGGATTCCGACTACGCGAAGGCCCAGGCGTCGGTTGCGCAAAGCGGCGCGGCGGTGCTGGCGGCGCAACGCCAGCTCGACGTGCTGGCCGCGCAAATTAACGACGCCCAGGCGCGTGTCGCAACGGCCGAGGCCAACCAGCGCCTCGCGCAACTGAACGTCGAATACACGACCTTGACCGCGCCCGTGGATGGCTACATCGGCAATCGCACGGCGCGGGTGGGCACGCTTGCCAACGTGGGCGCGCCGCTGCTTACGGTGGTGCCCGCCACCGGCCTGTGGGTGGACGCCAACTTCAAGGAAGACCAGTTGAAGAAGATGCACGCGGGCGACCGCGCCGACGTGACGCTCGACGCAGCCAGCGGCACGCTGCACGGCACCGTGGAGAGCCTCGCGCCCGCCACCGGTGCGACCTTCAGCGTGCTGCCGCCCGAGAACGCCACGGGCAACTTCACGAAGATCGTGCAGCGCGTGCCGGTGCGCATCCGCGTCGACGCGAATGCGCCGGCGGACCTGCAAGCCGCGCTGCGGCCCGGTCTTTCGGCGACCGTGAAAGTGCATCTCACGCAAGCGCATTGAAGGGGCCACGACGATGAACGCCACGACCAGCGCCGACCCGACACTCGCTCCGCATCTGCAGCCGATGGCGCAACGCGCCTTCGCGTTCGCGCTGATGTGCATCGGCTTCTTCATGGCCACGCTCGACATCCAGATCGTCGCTTCGTCGTTGCGCGACATCGGCGGCGGTCTTTCCGCGAGCCAGGACGAGCTGTCATGGGTGCAAACGGCTTATCTGATTGCCGAGATCATGGTGATCCCCATGTCGGGCTGGCTCTCGAAGGTGTTCTCCACGCGCTGGCTTTTCGTGGCCTCCGCGGTGGGCTTCACCATCACGAGCATGCTGTGCGGCCTCGCCTGGGACATCAACTCGATGATCGTGTTCCGCGGCCTGCAAGGCGCACTCGGCGCGGCGATGATCCCCACCGTGTTCACCACGGCCTTCGTGCTCTTTCCCGGCAAGCAGCGTCTCGTCGCCTCCACGACCATTGGCGCGCTCGCCTCGCTCGCGCCCACGCTCGGGCCCGTGATCGGCGGCTGGATCACCGATCAATGGTCGTGGCATTGGCTGTTCTATCTGAACCTCGTGCCGGGTATTGCGGTGGCTGCGCTCGTGCCGAAGTACGTGAACATCGACAAGCCTGATCTTTCGCTGCTCAAGCGGGGCGACTATCTCGGCATCGTGCTCATGTGCGGCTTTCTCGGCTGCCTCGAATACGTGCTCGAAGAAGGCCCGCGCAAGAACTGGTTCGGCGACGACGTGATCGTTGCCTGTACGTGGATCTCCGCGATCTGCGGCTTTCTCTTCATCGTTCACGCGCTCACGGCGAAGGACCCCATCGTCGACCTGCGCGCGCTGCTCGTACGCAACTTCGGCATTGGCAGTCTGCTTTCGTTTGTCACGGGCATCGGCATTTTCGTGGCCGTTTATCTCACGCCGCTCTTTCTCGCGGAAGTGCGCGGCTACAGTTCACTGCAGATCGGCTTGTCGCTGCTTTCGGTGGGCGTGTTCCAGTTGCTCGCGCTGGGCGTCTACGCCTTCGCCACGCGCTATTTCAGCATGCGCGCGCTGATGCTGTTCGGGCTGATCTGCTTCGGGTTTGGCTGCTACCTGTATGTGCCGCTCACGCACGACTGGGGCTGGCAGCAGTTCCTGGTGCCGCAGGCGCTGCGCGGCATTGGCCAGCAGTTCGCCATTCCGCCTATCGTCACGATGTCGCTCGGATCGCTGCCGCCTTCGCGGCTCAAGTCGGCCAGCGGTCTCTTCAATCTCATGCGCAACCTGGGCGGCGCGATCGGCATTGCCGTGAGCGCGACGATGCTCAACGACCGGCTCAACTTTCACTATCTGCGCCTGAACGAGAGCGTGACCGGCGGCGCACCGCAGGTGCAGTTGCTGCTGGCGGGCCGTACCGCGTACTGGTCGTCTGTGGCGGGCAATGCACTCGATGCCGCCGAAGCGGGCCTCGCGCAACTGCACGCACTGGTTCTGCGCGAAGCGCTCGTGATGACGTTCTCCGATACGTTCTTCGTGCTCTCGCTTTGCTTCCTGGTCGCCATTGCGAGCGTGGCGTTCTCCAAGCCGATTTCGCTGGGTGGCCCGCCGCCCGACGCCCATTGAGGTGCCCCATGAAAACCCCTGAACGCTCATCGACTCCCATGCGTCTCGTACTCTCGCTGCTTTCGGCCGCCGTGCTCGCCGCATGCGCGGTGCAGCCCGCGCAGCATCCCGACTTGCCCGCCACGGTGCACGAAACGGCGCCGGTGGCATGGCGGATCGACGCGCCGCAGGACGCCATCGAAGCGCGCGCCTGGTGGGCGCAATTCGGCGACCCGACGCTCGATACGCTGCTCGCCACGGTGCTCGAAGGCAATCTCGATTTGCAGGCCGCCGCCGAACGCGTGAAGCAGGCGCAATCGATCACGACGCAAAAGCACGCGGCGCTGCTGCCGCAACTGGACTTCACCGCGCATGGCGCTTATACGCGGCAGAACACGCCGCCGCCGCTCGGCTATGTGAAGCAGGCGGGCGCGGGTCTCGCGCTGAGCTGGTCGCCCGACGTGTTCGGCGGCGAGCGGCTCGACCTGCTCGCGGCGCAAGCGAACCTCGTGGGCCAGAAGCATGCGCTCGATGCCGTGCGTCTCGCGCTGGCGGCGAATACGGCCTCGGCGTACGTCGATCTGCGCTATGCGCAGGCGGAACTGAAGATCCTTCAGGATAACCTGGAGATTCGCAAACACACCTTGCTGCTCACGCAAGACCGCCTGAAATACGGCCTTTCCACGCAACTGGACGTGGCACGCGCACAAACGCAGCTAAGCGAACTGCAGGCGCGCATTCCGCGGGCGCAGGCGAGCATCGATCATCAGTTGAACCTGATCGCGGTGTACACGGGACGCACGCCGGAGTCGGTGGCGCAGCTCGCGCTCGCGCAAACGGCGCCCATTCCCGGCGTGCCCGCGAGCGTGCCGCAGATGCTGCCTTCCGAAGCGCTGCTGCGCCGCCCCGACGTGCAGGCCGCCTACGCCACCGTGCAGCAGCGCGCGGCGGAAGTGGGCGTGGCGCGCGCCGAGCGTTATCCGAAGTTCACGCTCAATCTCACGGACGGCATTCTCGCGGCGTCCTACCTCGGCATGCCCACGCTCACGGATAACCTCTTTAGTGCGGCGATCGGCGCGACGAGTCCGATCTTCAACGCGGGGCGCATCACGGCCGACATCGACCAGAGCGAGAGCCGCATGCGCGAGTCGCAACTGAATCTGCAGGAGACCATGCTGCAGGCTCTGCGCGAAGTGGAAGACAGCCGCAGCGATCTCGTGAGCACGGCGAGCCAGACGCAGCAGTTGAACGACGCGCTGGCTTCGTCGGCGCAATCGCTCAAGCTCGCTAACCAGCTCTACAAGGGCGGCGCCACGGACTTTCTCGATGTGCTGAGCGCGCAGCAAACCTTGCTCGCCGATCAGGACCTGCTCAACGACGCGCAGCGCGAGCGCGCGCAAGCGGCGGTGGCGCTCTACCGGTCGCTGGGCGGCGGCTGGAGCCAGAGCGGCGACGTGGTGCTCGCGCAGGAAACGCCCGCGCACGGCGGCTAGACGGCACGGCCAGAAGCCATGACTTTGCGCTCAAGCGCTGGAAGCCGCCTCGCGCGCCAGCGAGCGCCACTGCGCCGGCGTCATGCCCACGTGGCGCTTGAAGCCGCGCTGGAACGCGGCGTCCGACTGGTAGCCGACGAATTCGCCGATCTCCGCCACGCTGTCGTTGCTCTGCGCGAGCATGCGGCCCGCGAGTGTCATGCGGATATCGGTGAGCACGTCGGCGGCCGAGCGGCCGATGGCCTCGTCGAAGTGCCGCGCGAAGGTCGCGCGCGACATGTGGCAAAGCTCGGCAAGCTCGGGCAGCGTCCAGGGCTTGCTGGGCGCTTCGAACATGGCGTCGATGGCGGGTTGCAGGCGCGGCCGCTGCGCGAGCGCGAGCAGGCCGCGCGGCGGGGCGTCGCCGGCGCTCGCGTAGCGCAGTGTGAGCCCGAAGAGCGCGCCCGAAAGATGGTTCACGAGCGACTCGCTGCCCGGCGCCGCCTCATACGCTTCGTCGCGCAACAGCGCGATCAGGCGCACGAGACGTTCGGGCGCCTGCGTGCCGTCGCGCGCGCTATGCACGACGAGGCGCGCCGGCAGATTCTCTCGCAGCAGGCGCTGCGGCACGGCAGGCAGCAGGAAGCGGCCGCACAGGACGTCGGCGATGGCGCCATCGCCCACATTCGTTTCGATGCTCACGCCGTTTTCCATCCGCCTGGCAACTACGGCGGGCGCCGTGCCGCTGCCGTCGTGCAGCACGTGCGCGCTGCCCGAGGGAAACAGCACGATGTCGCCCGCATGGAGCGCGACGGGCGCGCCGTGCGCATCCTCGACGATGGCGCGCCCCGCAAGCAGCACGTGATAGCGGATTTCACGCTCCTTCGCAGCGGGATCGTCGATGCGCCAGGGCGCGCCGAAATGGCAGCGCACGTCGAGGCGGCCGGCAACGGGCATCAGCGCGAGAAGGCGGCTCAGCAGATCCATGGTGGGCGAGTGAGACGATCGAGCATGAAGTCGCGCCATTCTGGCATTAAAAGCGCGACGGTGCGCGACTACACTGCATCCATGCCATCGACGATGGCAGCGCGACACAGACACCCGCTCGCGACCCGCAACGTTAAAGGAGCAAAACATGTCCCGTCTTTCCGCCATCAAGCCCGAAGCCGCCACCGGCGCCGCCGCTGAAATCTTTGCAAAGATCCGCAAGGCCGTGGGAAAGGTGCCCAACGCCTACGCCACCATCGGCACGCATAGCCCCGAAGCGCTCGGCGCGCTGCTCAACATGGAGGCCGTGATCTCCGCCGGCACGCTGTCGAAGCCCGACATCGAAGCGATCAAGCTCGCGGTGAGCGAAGTGGCGGGTTGTGATTACTGTCTCGCCGCGCACACGCTGGCGGGCAAGTTCGCCGGGCTCGCGCCGGAAACGATGAAGGCGGTCCGCGCAGGCGAAGCCACCGGCGACGCGAAGCGTGACGCGCTCGTGCACTTCGTCCGCCTGTTGGTGAAGACGCACGGCACGGTGCCCGAAGCGGAAGTTAGCGCGATTCGCGAAGCCGGTTATACCGAACGCCAGATCGTGGAAATCGCGCTCGCCGTGACGTCGATCACGTTCACGAACCTCGTGAACCGCGTCAACGATACGACGCTCGATTTCCCGGCCGCACCGTAACGTAGCGGCAACGGTTTTACCACCCCGCGTGCGCTGGACACGACATCAATCGTGCCAGCGCACGCGAGCGCTTGTTCCACAAAATCGTTTGATAGTGTGCATATGCATACATAGAATGGTAGTGGAACAGCGCATATGAAAGGAGAGTCGACCATGAGTACACGCGAGATCGTTTTGTGCCAGCCGGTGCGTACGGCAATTGGCGGATTCAACGGTGCGTTCAAGGGCGTGCCGGCTACGGAGCTAGGCGCGGCGGCGGTGCGCGAAACGCTCGCGCGCGCGAAGCTCGACCCGGCGCGGCTCGGCTCCGTGGTGCTCGGCAACGTGGTCCAGGCGGGCAACAGGATGAATCCCGCGCGTCAGGCCGAGCTTGGCGGCGGCGTGCCGGTTCAGGTGCCCGCGCTCACGGTGAACCGCGTATGCGGCTCCGGTGCGCAAGCCGTTGCGAGCGCCGCGCAGGAAGTGATGCTGGGTCTTGCCGACGTCGCGCTCGCGGGCGGCATGGAGAACATGGACCGCGCGCCGTACTTGCTGGACGGCGGGCGGTGGGGCTATCGCATGGGCAACGCCGAGATTCACGACAGCATGCTGCGCGACGGCCTCGTCGATGCGTTTTCGGGCCAGCATTCGGGCTGGCATACGGAAGACCTCGTGACGCGGGCCGGGCTCACGCGTGCTGAACAGGACAACTGGGCCGCGCGTTCGCAGCAACGCTTTGCTGCCGCACAAGCGGCGGGGCGCTTCAAGGAAGAAATCGTCGCGGTGGAGATCAAGGGCAAGAAGGGCATGGAGCGCATCGATACCGACGAAGCGCCGCGCCCCGACACGACGCTCGAAGGGCTCGCGAAACTGCGTCCCGCGTTTCGACCGGACGGCACGATCACGGCGGGCAACGCGCCCGGCCTGAACAGCGCGGCGAGCGCCATGCTCGTGGCCGAGCGCGGCTTTGCCGAAGCCGAGGGGCTCTCGCCGATGGTCAAGCTCGTGGCGTGGGGCGTCGCGGCGGTGGAGCCGGGCATGTTCGGTCTTGGCCCCGTGCCCGCCGTGCAACTCGCGTTGGGGCGCGCCGGCTGGTCGCTGGCCGACGTCGAACGCTTCGAGATCAACGAGGCATTCGCGGCGGTGCCGCTCGCGGTCATGAAGCAACTCGGCATTCCCGAGGACATCGTGAACGTGGAAGGCGGCGCGATCGCGCACGGCCACCCCATCGGCGCGACGGGCGCGATTCTCACCACGCGCCTCGCATGGTCGATGCAGCGCGACGGGTTGCGTCGCGGCGTCGTGCCGCTTTGCATCGGCGGTGGCCAGGGTATCGCGCTCGCGCTCGAGAAAGTATGATGGCCGGGCCACGTGAGGCGCGTGGGGCTGAGATACGAACTGGGAAACAGGCGGGGAACACGATGACGAAGCGGATCACACGCGAGGAATGCAACTGTTTTGCGCTGCGGCAGGCCGCGCGTTTCGTCACGCAGCTTTACGAGCGGCACCTCTCGCAGGCCGACGTGACGGCCGCGCAGTTCACCATCCTCTCTCGCCTCGCGGGCCGGCCCGACGCCACGGCCGCCGAACTCTCCGACGACCTCGTGATGGACCGCACGACGCTCGTGCGGGCGCTCAAGCCGTTGCAGCGCGACGGCCTCGTGCTCACGGCGGCGGCCGAGCACGACACCCGCACGCTGGTCTACCGGCTTTCGGCTGCGGGCTTGCGTCGCTACGACAAGGCGCATGCGTTGTGGCTCGACGCGCAGGCCGAGTTCGAGCAGCACATGAAGCGCGACCGCGCGAAGGCGCTGCGCACCGAGCTGTTTGCCCTGACGAAGGCTGCGTCGGGCTGACACACCAGTTACGCGCGCACGCGTTTCGTAAGCCCTTGAGGGAAGGCGGCCACGCCAGCAATCAGATCTGGCGCGAAAATGGCATCATGAGAATTCCAGGAGTCTGACGCTCTGCCGCCGGGTTCTCATGAGACGATATCGACCGCCGCCCAACTTTCTGCGTGACCACGCGCATCCAGCCTGGCGCGATATCGCGTTGACTACGCTGCCCGTGGCCCTGTTCTGCGCGATGGTCGTCGGCCTCGTCTTCTGGCTCGTCGATCCCGCGCCGCCGCGCACGATCACGATTAGCGCGGGCCCCGCCGACAGCTCCTTCATGCAGATGGCGCAAGCCTACCGCGCGATCCTCGCGCGCAATGGCGTGACGCTCAACATCCTCGAATCGGACGGCTCGGTGCAGAACCTGCAGCGCCTGCTCGATCCGCAGCAGCATTTGGATCTCGCGTTCGTGCAGGGCGGTGTCGCCGACGGTATCGACACACGCTCGCTGATGTCACTCGGCAGCGTGGCCTATTTGCCTATCGTCGTTTTCTATCGCGGCTCGGGCCTCACGCGGCTCTCCGAACTCGACGGCAAGCGCATCGCCATTGGCCGCGTGGGCAGCGGCACGCGCGAGCTGGCGCTCAAGCTGCTCTCCGCGAACGGCATCGATCCCGGCGGCGACTCCACGTTCCTGCCGCTCGACGGCATGGATGCGGCCACGGCGCTCGTCTCCGGACGCGTGGAGGCCGCGATGCTGAGCGGCGACTCGACCACGCGCGCGCTCATGCTGCGTTTGCTCGATATTCCCGGCATCTCGGTGATGAGCTTCGATGAAGCGGCCGCTTATACGCGGCTCTTTCCGTATCTGGAGAACGTCGACCTGCCGCCCGGCGTGCTCGATCTGCGCAGGCGCCAGCCACGCGAAACGGTGCATCTGATCGGCCCGACCGTCGAACTCGTCGCGCGCGATACGCTGCATCCCGCGCTGTCCGATCTGCTCATCGAAGCGGCAGGCGAGGTGAACGGCGCGCCCGGCATCCTGCAGCGCGAGGGCCAGTTTCCGAGCCCGGCGGTGCACGACTTTCGCGTGAGCGAGGACGCCACGCGCTACTACAAGTCGGGCAAGAGCTTTCTCTATCGCGCGCTGCCGTTCTGGCTCGCGAGCGTCACGGACCGTCTGCTAGTGCTGCTGCTGCCGTTGGCCGTGCTCGTGATTCCCGCGTTGCGCACGATACCGGCGCTGTATCGCTGGCGCGTGCGCTCGCGCATTTATCGCTACTATGGCGCGCTCATCGCCATCGAGCGCGACGCGCGCATGCATACGAACGAAGAACAGCGGCGCGCGCTGATCGAAGAACTCGACGAGATCGAGCGATCCCTCAATACGCTGCGCATGCCGCTCGCGTTCGCCGATGCGTTTTACGTGTTGCGCGAACACGTGGGTTTCGTACGTATGCACTTGAATGCCGGCGAGTCGCAATCGCACTCCAGCGCGGTCTAATTCGTATTCACGATATTGTTACGCCCAACGTAGTTTCCTTCTCGTTGATGCACGTCGCTTAATCGCCGTGTTGCAACAGATCTTCGGTTGACACTGCGAGTCTCGCGCCTTTATTTTTTGTAGCCACGCCGTCGCGGCGTCGAGACAGTAAGGATCGCTTGAGGTTTGCGAATGTTCGATCCCTGCGCGTATCAGAACCATTGCTCGTAACCGGGAGGACCATAACGTGAAAACATCCGGTGCAAGCCAGCGTCTTGCCTGGCTCGTGTGTGCCACACTCGCGGGCGCGCCGCTCTTCGTGGGGCCGCTCGGGCCCACTGCCGCGCTTGCGCAGAACGCGGCGCATCTTTCGAATCAGCAGCTCGATTCCCTCACCGCGCCCATCGCGCTCTATCCCGACGCGTTGCTCGCGCAGGTCCTCATGGCCGCCACGTTCCCGCAAGACGTGTCCGCTGCCGCCGCGTGGACAAAGTCCAACCCGAACCTCAAGGGCGACGACGCAGTGAAGGCCGTCGCCTCGCAGCCGTGGGACCCGAGCGTGCAATCGCTCGTAGCGTTCCCGCAGGTGCTCGAAACCATGGCTTCGAAGCCCGACTGGGTCCAGCAGATCGGCAAGGCGTTTCTCGCGCAGCCCAACGACGTGATGGACTCGGTGCAGCGCCTGCGCGTGCAGGCGCAGAAGGCGGGCAACCTCAAGTCCAATGAGCAGCAAAAGGTCGTGGTCCAGCCGGCCTCGAGCACTTCGACCACGCAGACCATCGTGATCGAGCCTGCGAATCCGCAGGTGGTGTACGTGCCGACCTATAACCCCACGGTGGTTTTTGGCGTATGGCCGTATCCGGCCTATCCGCCCGTGTATATGCCACCGCCTCCGGGCTACGCCATTGCGTCGGGGTTCGTCGGCGGGCTCGCGTTCGGTGCCGGCATCGCGGTCGCGAATTCGTTGTGGGGCGGCTTCAACTGGAACAACCACGACGTGAACATCAACGTCAATCGCTACAACAACATCAACGTCAACAACCGCATCAACTCGAACAACGGCACGGCGAACTGGAATCGCAACGCCAATGTCGAGCGCCGCCAGAACTACAACAACGCGAACCTGAACGGCCAGCGCAACCAGTACCGGGGCTACGACCAGTCGCGCTCGCAGGCTATGGAGACCCTGCAGAACCGCACCGGCCAGAACATGAGCGGCAATGCCCAGCAAAGACTCCAGGGCATCCAGGAAGGCGGCCGGCCGAATGCCAACGGCGGCAACGGGCTCAACAACCGCGCGCAAAACGGCGCGCAAAACGCCAACCGCGGCAATGAACTGGGTAACCGCGGGCAGAACGGCGCGCAAAACGCGAACCGCGCGAACGACCTCAACAACCGCGCGCAGAGCATGAATCGCGACAACGCGTTACGCGGCGCGGGCGATGGCTCCAATGCGCGCCTCGAACAACAACGCGGCCAGCAAAGCCGTGAAGCGCTCCAGAGCCATGGCGGCTTCGACGGCGGCGGAGGCGGTGGCGGCTTCCATGGTGGTGGTGGCGGGTTCGGCGGTGGCGGCGGGGGTGGCGGACGTCACTTCGGCCGTCGATAACGTTGAATATCATGAGGAGCCTCGCAATGATCCGCATTTCCGCACGCCGCCTGCCACACGACTACGCGCTCGCGCTCGGTACGGCACTCGCCCTCTTTGGCGCGCCCGCACTGCTGCCCGCCCAGTTCGGCGGCGCCGCCGTCTACGCACAGGCCGTCTTCTCCACACCCGAAGCCGCGGCGAACGCGTTCACCGATGCACTCGCGACCAACGACCAGGGCGCCATGAAGCGTGTGCTCGGCAACGATTTCACCGAGTTCATCCCCACGCAAAACATCGGTCAGGACGATATCGACGACTACCTTGGCGCCTGGGCGAAGGGTCATCGCGTCGTCCCTGATGCCACGCCGGTTGCCGGCAAGGCGAGCGCTCACGTCGAGGTGGGCGACAGCGGCTGGACGCTGCCCATCCCCATCGTGCAGTCGGGCACGGGCTGGCACTTCGACCCGCGTGAAGGCGCGAGCGAAATTCTCACGCGCCGCATCGGCCGCAACGAGCGTGCTGCCATGCTCACCTCGCTCGCCTACGTCGACGCGCAGAACGACTATCGCAAGCTCACGCAGCACTATGCGCAGCGCCTCGTGAGCACGCCGGGCACGCACGACGGTTTGTACTGGCCGGTCGAACCGGGCGAGACCGAAAGTCCGCTTGGGCCGCTCGCGGCAGCCATGCCGGGCAACGCGAAGATCACGCCGACCGAGGGGTATCACGGCTATCACTTTCGCATTCTCACCGCGCAGGGACCGCACGCCAGTGGCGGCGCGCGCAGCTATCTCGACAACGGGGATCTGAGCGGCGGTTTTGCGCTCGTGGCCTGGCCGGCGCAATACGGCAAAACCGGTGTGATGAGCTTCATCATCAACCAGGACGGCCAGCTTTATCAGAAGAACCTCGGGCCGAACGGCGCGCATACGGCAACGGCGATCAAGGCATTCGATCCCGACTCGTCCTGGCAGGCCACTAAACCCTGATTGGCGATCCGCGGTCCGTCGGTGGGCATGATGTCCAGGTTTGTTCTCCAACGGACGCCTCACACGGAATTCGGGCACAATCAAGCCACGGCGACGTGGCTGTCGCCCGATGCGGGCTTTGGCCAACCGAAGCGGAGAGGTCGGGCATGTAGCTTGCTCAATCTTTCCCGCACTCTCATTCGTGTGGAGATAACCAAATGCAACGACGCAACTTCATGCTGACGGCGGCGGTGACCCTTGCCTCGGGCGGTCTCACGCTCGCGGGCTGCACCACCACGACGAATTCGAATTCCACGGCGTCGCAGAACATGTCCAAGCGGCAGTCGATCGACGCGTCTGTGGACGGCACCCTCTCGCGGCTGTATTCGACCGTGAAAGGCTCGCACGAACTCCTCGCGAAGTCGCGCGGCGTGCTGGTGTTCCCCGAAGTGCTGCAGGCCGGCTTCATCGTCGGCGCGCAGTATGGCGAGGGTGCGTTGCGAGTGGGCGGCGCCACGGTCGGCTACTACAGCACCGTGTCGGGCTCGTTCGGCCTGCAGGCCGGCGCTCAGTCGAAGGCGCTCATCTTCGCCTTCATGACGCAGGACGCACTCGACAAATTCCGCGCGACGGACGGTTGGGCGGCGGGGGCCGACGCTTCGGTCGCGCTCGTGACCGTGGGCGCGAACGGTGTCGTCGACACCAACACGGCCACGCACCCGGTCGAAGCCTTCGTGCTGACCAACGCGGGCCTGATGGCCGACGTCTCGCTGGCGGGCACCAAGGTCACGCGTCTGAATATCTGACAAGGCGCGCACCGGTAAAAAGCGCCGGATCATGTAAAAAAGGGCAAGGCGCTCAAGCCTTGCCCTTCGTCATTTCTGCGCGGCTCGAACTGGCGCCGCCGCGTACGTCACCGCGTACGTCACTCAGCAGCCCGTATTCTTCACACGCTCGACTTCGAGGCCGAACCACGGGCGCAGCTTCGTGCCGAGCACATTGCCCGCGAACGCGCACACGAGCCACAGCCAGCCGTGCAGGCTGCCCGATACGATGCCGCTGAAATACGCGCCGATATTGCAGCCGTAGGCGAGGCGCGCACCATAGCCAAGCAGCAGCCCACCGATCACGGCCGCCACGAGCGAGCGCAGCGGAATGCGCCACACCGGCGCGTAGCGGCCCGCGAGCGAAGCCGCTGCCATTGCACCGAGCACGATGCCGATGTCCATGACCGTGGTGACGTCGTGGCTTGCCGGGGCGGCGAGCGCGGCGGCGTTCGAGCCGGCCATCCAGTACTTCCAGCTCGCCACGTCGATGCCGAGCGTGGCGAAGCCCTTCGCGCCCCACAGCGCGAATGCCGAGGTCACGCCCCAGGGGCGGCCCGAGAGCGCGAGCGTCGCGAAATTCAGGATCGCGAGCGCGACCGCGCCGGCGAGCAGCGGCCACGGGCCATGCAGCCACGGCGAGCTGTGCGGCGCGCGCGGTTCGTTGACGAGGCGGCCGTGGCGGCGCTTCTCGACGAGCACGGTGAGCGCGGCGATGAGCGCAAACACGACGAGGTTGAGCGCAATAGCCGGCGCGGCGCCGAACGCGTTCACGAGCGAGAACGGCTTCAATTGCGGCATCGACGTCCAGAACGGCATGTGCGCCGTGGCGACCACGGAGCCCACGATAAAGGCGATGAGCGTCACGACCATGCGCGTGCTGCCGCCACCCACGGTGTAGAGCGTGCCCGAGGCACAGCCGCCCCCCAGCTGCATGCCGACACCGAACATGAACGCGCCGACGATGACCGATGTGCCCGCGGGCGAAACGAGGCCCGTGACCGGATGGCCGAAGAGCGAACCTGCCGCGAGCGCGGGGAAGAACAGCAGCACGCCGATGGCGAGCATGACCATCTGCGCGCGCAGGCCGGCGCCGCGCCCATCGGCGATGAATACGCGCCATGCCGAGGTGAAGCCGAACGCCGCGTGATAGAGCGTCATACCGAGTAGCGCGCCGACCACGTAGAGCGCCGCCTGACGCCCGCTCACCGTCTGCGCGAGATATACCGCGCCGAGCGCGACGAGCAACAGCGCGATGCCTAGCGGCCTGGGATTGATGGAGTCGAGTCGGCGCGGCGCGCGCGCGAGCGGCGTGGAGAGGTCGGACATGGGAGCGAGGGCAGCCCGGAAAGCCGCCAGGAAAATCAATCGATGAAAGCAAAACGATAGCACGAATCGCAAATCGGTCTGGCCGAGCCCCCGGGGCGGCTTTTCGCGACTCGCGTTGGGCCATGAGACATCGCCACAAACCCCGTCCAGACGGGGCTTTCCCAGACATTGGGACGAACCTGCGCCAAATCCCGCGAAGCCCTGCGCCCATCATGGATTTCCCCTATGCAGCGCCGCGCGCCGTCTGCCGTTAGGCGAGACGAGGTGCGAAGACGCGTGGGCCGCGCAAAGTCGCACTGGCTGGAAGATAAAAGAAACGCAACGGAGACCTCATGCTGGGAAATATCACCATTCGCCGTGGGCTAACGCTCGTCATCGGTATCTTCGTCGCGTTTCTGCTGACGGTGATCGGCGTGTCGTATGGCGCGCTCAAGATCACCAACGACAGCCTGCACGACGCCCAGCGCGGCGCGCAGTCGCTCGACGCCCTCAAGAGCAGTTCGGAACGCCTGCTCCAGGTGCGTCTCGCGCTCGGCGGCTACGAGACGCTCTTCAGCGTCGGCAAGGCCACGGACGGCTTGCTCGACAAGGCGCACCAGGTGCTCGTGAATTCGAACAAGGAATTCGCGCGCTACAGCGCCGGCCCGTTCGACGACCCCGAAGAGGCGCGCCTCGCCCAGGCCGTGAGCAGCGCGCGCGAGGCGCTCGTCTCGCAAGCGCTCGAGCCCGAGTACAAGTCGCTCGTCGACAACGATTTCAATACCTTCCGCACGATCCAGGGCGAAACCGCCGACCGCTACTACGGCGCCTACGCGAAGGCGATCGACGCGCTCGAGACCTGGCAGGCCACGCGCCAGCAGCACGACGCCGATACCGCCGCGCAGCGCTTTCGCCTGTCGCTCATCGTGTTCGGCGTGATCGGCGTGGTGGGCGTGGCGATTGGCGTGTTCGCGCGCGTGGGGCTCGCCGCCGCCGTGGTCAAGCCGGTGAACCATGCGATCCGCCATTTCGAGCGCATCGCCGCGGGCGACCTCACGGTGGACGTGCGGGTGCGCTCGAAGAACGAAATGGGCCAGCTGCTGGGCGCGCTGCAGACCATGCGCGACGGCCTCGTGGGCACCGTCTCGCGCGTGCGCGGCAGCACGCACGAAATCACCCAGGGCGCGAAGCAGATCGCGTCGGGCAACGTCGATCTCTCGGATCGCACGGCGCAGCAGGCGGCGGCGCTCGAAGAAACGGCGGCGAGCATCGAGGAGCTTTCGGCGGCGGTGCGCCAGAACACGGACGGCGCGAAGGAAGCGAGCGGGCTCGCCCAGACCGCGCTCGAAACGGTCACGCGCGGCGCCGACGTGGTGGCCCGCGTGAACGCGACGATGAACGACATCACGGCCTCGTCTCAGAAGGTGGAGGAGATCACCGGCATCATCGAGGGCATCGCGTTCCAGACCAACATCCTCGCGCTCAATGCGGCGGTGGAGGCGGCGCGCGCGGGCGAGCAGGGCCGCGGCTTCGCGGTCGTGGCGAGCGAGGTGCGCAGCCTCGCGCAGCGCTCGGGCACGGCGGCCAAGGAGATCAAGGAGCTGATCGCGGCCTCGGCGGCGACCGTCGGCGCGGGCGCGCGCCTCGTGGAAGACGCGCGCCGCACCATGGAGGAGGCGCGCAGTGCGGTGGCGCGCGTGAGCGGGATCATGAGCGAGATCGAAACCGCGACGCACGAGCAGAGCGACGGCATCGAACAGGTGAACCGCGCGATTGCGCAGATCGACGAGGTCACGCAGCGTAACGCGGCGCTCGTGGAGGAAGCGGCGGCGGCCGCGCAGTCGCTCGAATCGCAGGCCGATCTGCTGCGCGAGGCCGTGGCCGTGTTCAGTCTGGGCGGCGCGGGGCAGGCCGGTACGCGTCCGGCGCAAGCCGCTGCGGCGGACGCGCGCGCGGCCCGCGGGAGTACGCCGGCGCTGGCCTGAGCCAGCCGTGGCGGGTTGTCCTTGCCGTTGCAAGGACAACCTCCGGCCGCTTTAACCTGAGGTTATACCCCGCGCGCAATTCGCAATTGAGTTCCCCATCGTTCCCGGCGAGACTGGCGGCATAGGCAGCCAGGGTTTGGTCGTCAGCGAAAGAGAACAAGGGATCATGCGAGTTTGCGTTTTAGGCGGTGGGGTGATTGGCGTAAGCACGGCGTACGCGCTCGCTCGCGATGGGCACGAAGTCACGCTGGTCGAGCGCCATGCCGATGTGGCGCGCGAAACGAGCCACGCCAATGGCGGGCAGCTCAGTTACAGCTACGTCGCGCCGCTCGCGGACCCCTCCGTGCTGCCCAAGCTGCCGCAATGGCTCTTCTCGCGCGACGCCGCACTGCGTTTCGTGCCGCGGCTCGATCCGCACCAATGGCGCTGGTGCGCCGCGTTCCTGCGTGCGTGCACGCGCGCACGCAGTCGCGCGACCACGGCCGAATTGCTCGGCCTCGGCTTTTTGAGCCAGCGACTCATGCACGAGGTGGTCGAGCGCGAAGCGCTGTCATTCGACTGGGTGCGCAACGGCAAGCTCGTGGTGTATCGCGACGAGCAAGGGTTTGCGCTTGCGCGCCGCCAGGCGCAATACCAGTCGACGCTGGGCTGCGTGCAGCACGCACTCGACGGCGCGGCGTGCGTCGCGCTCGAACCCGCGCTCGCGCATATCGGCGCGGAGATCGTGGGCGGCATTCAAACGCCAGGCGAAGAGGCCGCCGACTGCGATCAGTTCACACGTGGCCTTGCACGCGCGGCGCAGCGCGACGGCGTCAACCTGCAACTGGCCACCGAGTTTTCCGGACTGCGAACGAAAGGGCTGCGGGTGGTCGCCGCGCAGACCTCGCAGGGCGACATCGAAGCCGACGCTTTCGTGGTGTGCCTGGGTTTTCAGAGCCAGCCGATGCTCGCCTCGCTCGGCGTGCACGTGCCCGTGTATCCGCTCAAGGGCTACAGCCTCACGCTCCCCAATGCGAATGCGCAGGGCGCGCCGCGCGTCTCGGTCACGGATGCGCATCACAAGGTCGTCTACGCTCCGCTTGGCGAGCGACTGCGCATTGCAGGCATGGTCGATCTCACAGGCATGAACCCGCACGCCGACGACGCCCGCATCGCGCTGCTCACTCGCCAGGCGCGCGAAACCTTCCCCGACGCCGGCGACTACGACGCCATGCAGACGTGGACCGGCATGCGTCCCGCCACGCCGGACAGCAAGCCGGTGATCGGCGCCACGCACTTTCGCAACCTGTGGCTCAACACGGGGCACGGCGCGCTCGGCTTCACGCTCGCGCTCGGCAGCGCGCAACTGCTCGCCGATCTGCTGGCGGAGCGCGAGTTGCCGATCGACGGCGACGCCTTCGCGCCGGGCCGCTGATCTGGCTCGCTGATTCGCCAACGCGGCGCTACTGCAGCGTCGCGCCTTCCTCGCGCACGACCACGCTCGTGCGTCCGTCGATGCTCACCGGCACTTCGCCGCGCACGGTCGCGCGCCGGACGATGCGGCGCGCGTCGCCGTAGTCGTTGATCGCGTAGTGTTGCGTGGCGCGGTTGTCCCAGATCGCGACGTCGCCTTCCTGCCAGTTCCAGCGCACCGTGTTTTCGAGCCGCGTGACATGCTCGTGGAACACCTGCAGCAGATGCGCCGAATCGGACGACGAGAGACCTTTGAGCCGCTGCACGAAGTGGCCGAGCACGAGCGTGCGTTCGCCCGTTTCCGGATGCACGCGCACCACGGGATGTTCGGTTTCGTACACCTTCGACGTGAAGACTTCGCGGTAACGCTTGAGCTGCGCGCTGTCCGCGTTCGTGTGCGTGGACGCGTAGTCGTAGGCGTTGGTGTGGAGCGCCCAGAGCGTATCGGCGAGCGCGCGCAGCGGCTCGGGCAGTTGCGCGTACGCGGTGGCCGTATTGGCCCACACCGTGTCGCCGCCAAACGGCGGAATCACCACGGCGCGCAGGATCGAGACCTTCGGGTAGGCGTCGACGAAGGTGACGTCGGTGTGCCACGAGTTGGCGCGCGCGCCGTGCAGCGAATCGAGTTCCAGCAGGCTGCCGCCTTCCACCGAGGGCACCGTAGGGTGCGCGACCGTTTCGCCGAAGCGCCGCGCGAAGGCTTCCTGCGCGGTATCGTCGAGATGCTGCTGGCCACGGAAGAACAGCACCTTGTGGCGCAGCAGGGCGGCGTTGATCGCGTCGAACGTGGCGCTGTCGAGATCGGCATGAAGACGCACACCGTCGATGCGCGCGCCGATGCGGCCCGCGACCTGATGGAGGTCTAGCGTGGTACTGGCGTGTTGCTGCGTGGAGGAATGCAGATGCGCAGACGGAACGGAAACGGCGGGGCGCTGCGTGCGAACGTCGGACATCGAAAGTCTCCTCGGCTGGACGTGGAACGTCCATTCAAGCAGGCTTGCGCCGCGAGAAGAACTGACGATTTCTGCAAAGCTATGCGAGCGTTAGTGCGCTATGGATAGCTGCGTGTGTGATTAGCGCGCACCAAAAGAAAATGACGCAGACCCGCGAGGGAATGCGTCATTCACAAGATGCTGCAAGGTACAGCTTCTTTACTGCATGTTCGTTGGTAGGCTCGATTGGATTCGAACCAACGACCCCCACCATGTCAAGGTGGTGCTCTAACCAACTGAGCTACGAGCCTGTCGAGGCGCGAATTATAGAGACACTCGCGCGCGCTTGCAAGCGCTTTTCTCGAATCGGGTGAAACGCCGTGTTTTCGGGTGTGCGCCTAGGCGAATTCGCGCGCCAGGTTGCGCAAGTTATGCGTGGGATCGGCGAGCGTTTCGCGGGCGATGCGCGCGCGCTTGCCGATCAGCGCTTTGGCGCTGCGCATGTCGCGACCCTGATTCACGGTGATCGCGCCAACCAGCGCGCCTTCGCCGTCGAGGCCGAACAGAACGCAGGGCGGCGCTTGCAGCGAACCACGCGTGAGCCATTCAGGCGCAGTCATGTCGCCCGCGAACTGGATGTTGAGGCCGCATTGATCAGTCCAGAACCAGGCCGCTTCCCAGGCTTCGGGTTCGAGGCCGAGCATCGCGCGCGCCGCCGTTTGCGCCTGACGGTTCGCGTTCTCCCACGTTTCGCGGCGCTGGTGGTGGCCGCTTGCCTCGTCCCACTGGCTGGCGGCGTCGCCGGCTGCGTAGATGTGCGCGTGCGAGGTGCGACACCGCGCGTCGATCACGATGCCGTTGTCGATTTGCAGGCCTGCTTTGCGAGCGAGCGTGGTTTCGGGTTCGACGCCGATGCCGTAGATCACCGCGTCGCCGGTAATGCGCGTGCCGCTTTCGAGCGTCAGCACGAGTTCGCCGTTCTCGCGAGTGGCTGACGCGAGCGGCGAGCCCAGATGCAGTGTCACCCCCCGCGCGCGATGCACGTCGCACAGATGCTCGGTGAGCAGCGGCGGAGCGCAACGCGCCATCGCACGCGGCGCCTGTTCGATCACGGTGACTTCCGCGCCGAGATCGACCGCGCTCGAAGCGAGTTCGAGACCGATCACGCCCGCGCCCACCAGCAGCACGCGCTTGCGCGCTTGAAGCACGGGTATAAGGCGTTGCGCGTCCTCCAGCGTGCGCAGCGTGTAGACGTTCTCGCCCAGCGCGTCGAGCATCGGCAAGCGCCGCACGCGCGCGCCCGTGGCGAGCAGCAGTTCGTCGAAGGCGATCGATTCGCCGTTCGCGAGCGTGACGATGCGCGCCTGCGCGTCGAACTCGGTCACGGCCACGCCGAGCTTCAACTCGATGTTCCGCTCCGCGTAGTAGCCCTCGCCGTGAATCGCGCAGCGCGCCGTTTGCGGTTGCAGCAGCACGTCCTTCGAAAGCGGCGGCCGTTCATAAGGCGCGTGCGCTTCCTCGCCGATCAGTACGACGCGGCCCGCATAGCCTTGCTGGCGCAATTCGGCGGCGGCGAGCGCGCCCGCCTGGCCCGCACCGACGATGACGATAGTCGAGACGTTCATGATCTGTTTCCCGTTACAGATGCAGGCCGCCCGCCGCGTGACGGATGCCGCGAATGCCGAGGCCGGCGTCCGCATTGATCATCACACCGCTCAGCACGCGATTGTTCGCGCGCGAAGCGAGCATCACGTAGGGCCCGGTGAAATCCGCAGGCTGCGGGAAGAACTGCAGCGGCAGGATCCCCGCAATCGCTTCGGGCGAACGCGAATCCATGATGCGCAAGTCCTGCTGGCCGAGCGAAGCGGGGCCGCGCAAATCGCTCGCCATACCGCAAGGGCCGACGCCGTTCACACGCACCTTGGGCGCGAGTTCGTAGGCCAGCTGGCGGATGATGCCCACGGCCGCATGCTTGCTCGCCGTGTACAGGGGACCGCCGCCGCCCGGATAGAACGAAGAGTTCGAGAGTGTGAAGATCATGCTGCCTTCGCTCGCGATGAGCGCGCGCGCTGCCGCTTTCGCGCCGAGCAAATAGCCCTTCACATTGATCGAGAAAAGCTCTTCATAACCGCTGTCGAGCTGCGCCGGCGAGAGATCGACGAGGCTCGAAGCATGATCCCAGATCGCTGCGTTGCCGATGAAGATGTCGAGCTTGCCGAACGCTTCGACGGCGGCGCTCACGGCGCGCTCGTTGTCGGCGTACGAGGTCACGTCGCCCTGCACGGCGACGACGTTTTGCGCACTGAAGCGCGCTTGCAGCGCCGCGACTTTCTCTGCCGAACGTTCGAGCACCGCCACGCGCGCGCCTTCGTCGAGAAAGCGTTCGAGGAGTGCAAGGCCGAGTCCCGAGCCACCGCCCGTGATCAGCGCGACTTCGTTATCGAGCCAACCCATTACGCGGCCTCCGGAACGTCGACGAAAACCGCGCCGTCAACGCACGTGACGGGGAACGTCTTGAGCGCTTCGGTCGCAGGCTGGCACAGGGCCGTGCCGGTCTTCAGACAAAAGCGTGCGGCATGCAGCGGACATTCGACGGTGCCGTCGTCTTCGATATAGCCTTCGGACATCGAAGCATTGCCGTGCGAGCAGCGGTCGTTCAGCGCGAAAAGCTCGCCGTTCACCTTGAATACGGCGATCGCGGCGGACGGGCCGTCCACCTTGATCGCTTCGCCATCGGACAACGCGTCGTCCTGGCAGACAAAAATACGGGCCATGATCAGAAAAGCACACTCAGGTTATGGGAAGTGAGCACCGCCTGGTCCAGCGTGATGTCACGGTTGGACACCTGCCAGCCTGGCGCGCCCTCCACGCGGCGCACGCGGTCGGTGCGGCGGCCCACGTAGAACGTCTCGTCGCGTTCCTTCTGCGAGCGGTAGAGCGCGTAGTTCACGTGTGCCTCGTATTCGCCGGGCGTTTCGGTGGTGAACGCTCGCAGGTTCGTCACGAGATGGCGGGTGCGCGAAGGCGGTTCTTCCGCCCACGCCATGCCGGTTTCGAGACGCGCCACGCGGCGCTCGAGCTGGAAATGCGTGTCGTTGAAGATCCACGTGGTGGGCGGCTGCACGCCGCGCCGGCGGTCGCGCGTTTGCGCGTTGACGGTCGTGCGCATGGTGTAGCGAATGTCCTTCGCCATGAGATCGAGCCATGCGCGAAAGCGCCAGCCGTCGAGCAGCGCCGCTTCGTCAAAGAGGAATTGCTCGATTTCGTGATGCAGTTCGAGACCCACGCGCGCGGGCGTGAAAACCGGTTCGGCGACTTCGCTCATTTGAGCACCTCCGCTTCGTAGCGCGCGGTGCGCTGGTTCACTTCGTCCCACGTTTCGGCCATCAGCAGGTCCGCCCAGCGCCGGTACATGCCGCGCGCCGCCGTCTCCGAAAAAATGTAGTTCGTCATACCAGGTATGCCGTCTTCGCGTACGCGCTCGTTGCCGAGGCCCATTTCGAGGCATAGCTTCGTTTTGCGTGCGCGGCTGCCGCGCAGCACCTTCTGCACTTCGGCCCAGTTTTCCGAGTCGTCCTGTTCGAGAAAGCCTGCGGGCCCGAACGCGCGCGTCGCGCTGCGCTCGAAGGCGGCCTTGACTTCATCGGACGCTGCCTTGTCGGCAATACAGAACGCCCACACTTCCACCTGGTTCGGCCCGCGCGGGTGCCAGACGCGCAGCGTGGCCGTGCCGTTGAGCCACGAAAGCGTCGGGAACATGTTGTTGTGGCCCGCCAGACGCATCGCGCGCACCTTGCCCAGGCGCGCTTCGGCTTCGGCATAGGTGTCGCGGAAGTACTGCGAGACTTCGCCGTCCACCCACACGTTCGCGTCGGGCTGCTCGGTGAAGAAGAATCCGCTGCCATGGCCCGCCTGGCCATACTGCAGCGCGTCTTTCGCGGTCTCCCACACGGGGCGCGCCGTTTGACCCGCGCCCAGCGCCTTGTCGGCCGCGCCTTCCTTCGCGCCGAGCACTTCAATGGCGGACGCGTGTGTGAAGAGTGCGTGATACTGATCGCTCGCAAACTGCTCGGCCGGGAATTTCCAGTTGCAGTCGATCACCCACTTGTGCACGCCGCCCACGATTTCGGTGCCGCCTTCGCGTCGGTCGAGCACGCCGTCGAGATACCAGGCGATGTCGCCCATATAGGTTTCGAGGTCGGGCGCCTTCGCGTCCCAGTTGCCGAACACGAGGCCCTTGTACACGGCCACGCGCGTGACTTCCTGCAAGCCCCATTGCTCCTTGCACAGGCCCTGCGGATAGGCGCGCGATTCGAGCGGCACGTCGATGAGCGCGCCGTCCACGCCGTACGACCAGCCGTGATACGGACACGTGAACGCGCGTGTGTTGCCGCAATCGGCATGGCTCACGCGCATCGAGCGATGGCGGCACTGATTGAGGAAGGCCTTGATCGAGCCGTCCTTCTGGCGCACCACGACGATGGGGTCTTCGCCCATGTAGGTATTGAAAAAGTCGCCCGCTTTCGGTATTTGACTGACGTGGGCGAGAAAGAGCCAACAGCGGCCGAAAATGCGCTCGAGTTCGAGCGCGTAAATGTCGGGGTCGGTATAGATCGACGACGTGACGCGGCCATTTTGCGCGTCGACGAGTGCATCGATGTCGATGATTGCGGACATGCGAGTCTCCTCCGTGGCAGCATTCTCCTTTTGGCGGAGAACGCAGACGGATGATCGTTGCTCGCTTTGCCGATGTGAAATATTTTGTTTGTTGCCACTAAGACTTCAAAACGATAAATCGAGCATGGAACTGAGACACCTGCGCTACTTCATTGCCGTTGCCGACGAGCTGAGCTTCACGCGCGCGGCGCAGCGCCTGCATACGGCGCAGCCATCGCTGAGCCAGCAGATCCGCAATCTGGAAGACGAAGTGGGCACGCCGCTCTTCGAGCGCACGCGCCGCAAGGTGGAATTGACCGACGCGGGCAAGGTGTTTCTCGCCGAGGCGCGTCTCGTGGTGGCGCAGGCCGACCGGGCAGTGGCGCGTGCACGCCAGGTGGGGCAGGGGCGCGTGACGGTGACGATCGGTTTCGTGCCCGCCGCGGAGATCCGGGTTTTCCCGGTGATTTTGCCGCGTTTGCGATTGCGCTTTCCCGAGGTCAATGTCGAGTTGCGCAGCCTGCCGACGGCCGAGCAGGAAGACGCGCTGCTGCGCGGCGATATCGACGTGGCGTTCATGCGGCGGCCCGTTTTGTCGCCTGAATTGCGCAGCGAAGTCGTGCTCACCGAGCCGCTCGTGGTGGTGCTGCCGAGCGGCCATCCGCTCGCGAAGCAAGCGCGCATCGCACCGGCGCAGCTGAGCGGCGAGCCGTTCATCAGCACGCATCCGCAGTTCTCGGGGCAGGTGCACAGTGTGGTCGAGGCGTATTGCGAGGCGCACGGAATCGAGCGCAAGGTGGCTCAGGTCGCGACCAATATTCTGCTCAATCTGAATCTCGTGGGGATGGGGCTAGGCTATGCGCTCCTGCCCGCGTATGTCTCGTCGCTCACGAGCAGCGCGATCTGCACGCGCCCGCTGGAAGGCGAGCCGCCCACCATTGACTTGCTGATGGTGTCGCGCAAAGAACCGCATGCCGCGGAGCTCGAAGCGTTGTTCGAACTCGTGCGCGAGAACGAAGCTTAACGCTTCGTGTGGTCCTCCTGCGCCTCCAGTGCCGTCACCATTTCCTGCGCGGCGCGCTGCAACTCGGGCACGAAGCGGCGCACGGCCTCTGCCGGATTGATGGCCTGCTCGAGGTAGATCACGTTCAGGCTCGCGAGCACGCGCCCATGCGCCTCGATGGCCGTTGCGAGCGCACCGATCTTGCGCTGGTCGGCCCAGTCGCCGTGGTTCGAGCCGAAGCCGTCGGCGCGCGTCTGGCGCACGAGATTGCGGATATAGGCCGCGTCGCCGGCGAGTTTTTGCTGCTGCTCGCCGCCCGCCCCCGCGCGCAATAGTTCGAGAATGTCCTCGCGCTCGGCCTCGGGACACATCGCAAAGTACACGCGGCCAGCCGCCGTGAGCAGGATCGGCAGGCGGCGGCCCACCATCGCGCGGTGAAACGAAAGCGGGCTGAAGCGGTGCGTGGTCTCGCGGATCACCATGGAGTCGCCGTCGGGCGTCGTGAGATCCGATGGCCACACGGTGCGCTGGAGCATTTGCGCCATGATCGGCGGCGCGATGGTCGCGATGAGCTCGTCGTCGGTGAAGCCTTCGCTCAGGCCGCGCACGTTCATCGTCAGACGAAAGCTGTCGTCGGAAGCGCTGCGGCGCACGAACTTTTCCTCTACCAGGGTTTCCAGCAGGCGCCTCACCGTCGTGCGATGCAGGCCCGTTGCCTCGCTCAACTGCTGGCTCGTGGCGCGCCCGTTCTCCATGGCGTTGAGCGCCTGGAGGACCTGCAGGCCGCGCGCCAGTCCCCGCACGTTTGCATACTTCGTCATCAAAAACGCCTTAAAAATCAAGTGTGTGCATTCTATGCACATTTCTCTAAAAATGTTGAGCGCGCATCGGGCGGAACCTAGACTCGCTTCCATTCACCGCGCTGTGACAAAACGTCCACCCGGGTGATCCGTTTTCAGGCACCACCTGTCAGCATCCGCAGCGGCTCCATAAGCCGCGCGAGAAGGAGACACATGAACACCCCCCTCGCCCACGAGGCGGATACCGTCCGCCCTCGCCAGATTGCCACCGACGTCGCCATCATCGGCGCGGGTCCGGTCGGCCTCATGATCGCCAATATTCTCGGCCTGCAAGGCGTGAGTGTCACGCTCGTCGAGAAGCTCGACCAGATCATCGACTACCCGCGCGCCATTGGTCTGGATGACGAAGCATTGCGCGTGTTCCAGTCCATCGGCCTTGCCGATGCGCTGCTGCCGCATACCACGCCCGACCACTGGATGCGCTTCGTCACGAAAGACGGCCATTGCTTCGCCTCGATCGAGCCGCGCACCGACGAATTCGGCTGGCCGCGCCGCAACGCGTTCATTCAGCCGCTCGCCGATCGCGTGCTGTATGAAGGGCTCGCGCGCTTCGAGCACGTGGACGTGTTGTTCGGCCACACGGTCAACGCATTCGAGCAGGACACGCAGGGTGTGACGATCGACGTGAGCGACGCGAACGGTGAGCGCCGCACGATCCGCGCAGCGTACCTGGTGGGCGCAGACGGCGGCAACAGCTTCGTGCGCCGTGCGCTGAACGTGCCCTTCGAAGGCCGGACGAAGCCGAATCAATGGATCGTGGTGGACGTGCGCAACGACCCCATCGGCTCGCCGCATATCTATATGCATTGCGATCATCAGCGCCCGTATGTGTCGGCTGCGCTGCCGCACGGCATTCGCCGCTTCGAATTCATGGTGATGCCGGGCGAGACGGAAGAAGAACTCTCGAAGCCCGAGAACATGGCCGCGCTGATCCGCAAGGTGGTGGCGGACCCCGACAAGGTCGACTACATCCGCAAGCGTGTGTACACGCACAACGCGCGTCTCGCCGAAACGTTCCGCGTGGACCGCGTGCTGCTCGCTGGCGACGCGGCGCACATCATGCCGGTGTGGCAGGGCCAAGGTTACAACAGCGGCATTCGCGACGCGAACAACCTGGGCTGGAAGCTCGCGATGGTCGCGAAGGGCCATGCTGATGGCCGCCTGCTCGACAGCTATACGGTGGAGCGTCGCGCCCACGCGCGCTCGATGATCCACCTCTCCGAAGTGGCGGGCGATATCTTCGCGCCCACCACGCGCTTTGGCGCGCGCTTTCGCGACACGTTCGTGCGCTACATGAACGTGTTCCCTTCGGTGAAGCGTTACTTCGTGGAAATGCGTTTCAAGCCGATGCCGCGCTACGAAGCGGGCATCGTGCTGCTGCCGCCGCCGCAAAAGACGGGCGGCTGGTTCGCCAGCCTGCTGGAGCGCTCGGGCAACTCGGCGCCGGGCCGCCTGCTCGGCCTGATGAGTCAGAAGCGCGACTCGCTGATCGGCCGCCTCGCGTATGGCCGCGATCCGCTCGCGGCGTCGCCCGTGGGCCGCATGTTCATCCAGCCGCGCGTGCGTCTTGCCGATGGCCGCGTGGTGCGCCTCGACGACGCGATCGGCAACGGCTTCGCCGTGCTGGCCTGGGGCGCGGACCCGACCTTCGGCCTCACGCCGCAAGCCCGCGCATTGTGGGAGCGCCTGGGCGCCCGCTTCATCTTTGCGAAGCCCGACGTGCAGCTCGAATACGCCGACGACGTGCCCGAGGGCGTGCTCGCGCTCGGCGACGTGCAGGGCCGCCTGAAAGAGTGGTTCAGCCGTCTGCCCGAATCCGTCGTGCTGCTGCGCCCGGACCGCTTCGTCGCGGGGGTGTGCACACCGCAGCAGGTCTCGGACGCGATCGTCGAACTCGCGGGCAAGCTCGGCATGGCCGAAGCCGCCTTGCATGGGGCGAGCGCCGCTGCCCCGCAAAACCGTCCCGTGCGCGGCGTGGCCGTTGCGCGCACAGCAGGAGCATGAGCATGCCGATTCACCTCGAATGTCTGTCGCATACGCCGTTGCATGGCTATTTCGATCCGCTGCCTGACGTGGTGGCGGAAGTCGAACGGGTCGGCCGCGCCGCGCGCGAACGCGTGGAAGCCTTCAACCCGGACGTGATCGTTGCGTTCGCACCGGATCACTTCAACGGTTTCTTCTACGACGTGATGCCGCCGTTCTGCATCGGCGCGCGCGCGGATGCGATCGGCGACTTCAAGAGCATGGCCGGAACGCTGCCGGTGCCCGAAGCACTTGCGCACAAGCTCGCCGAAAGCGTGCTCGCCGCCGATATCGACGTGGCGCTCTCGTACCGCATGCAGGTCGATCACGGCTGCGCGCAGGCGCTGGAAGTGCTCACGGGCGCTCTCGACCGTTATCCGGTGATTCCGGTGTTCATCAACTCCGTGGCGCCGCCCATGGCGACGCTGCGCCGCGCACGACTGCTCGGCGACGCGATTGGCCGCTTCTTCTCGCGAAGCGACACGCGCGTGCTCGTGGTGGGCTCGGGCGGCATTTCGCACGAGCCGCCGGTGCCGGAGCTGTTCGGCGCGACGCCGGAAGTGGCCGAACGTTTGATCGCGGGCCGCAATCCCTCGGCGGATTCGCGCGCGGCACGTCAGGCGCGCACTGTGGCCGCGGCGAAATCGTTCACGGCGGGCGACAGCCATCTGCATCCGCTCAATCCCGAATGGGACCGCGCGTTCCTCGCGCGCCTTGCATCGGGCGAGTTGACTTCCGTGGACGGCATGACGAACGCGGCTATCACGCGTGACGGCGGCAAGTCGGCGCACGAGATTCGCACGTGGGTCGCGGCATTCGGCGTGCTGGCCGCTTACGGCCCGTATCGCGCTTCGCTCGACTACTACCGCGAAATTCCCGAGTGGATTGCGGGTTTCGCCACCATGCATGCCACGCCCGACGCGGCTTGATAGGACAGTACGGACTCCGGAGAATCAACATGTCAGAACCGAAACTCGTCGCGGCGCTTGCCGCGCGCCTCTACGAAGCCGAAGCCTCGCGCAAGGTGATCGAGCCGGTGCGCGGCGAGATCGCCCTGGACGATATCGCCACCGCCTACGCTGTCCAGCAAGCCAACGTCGATCTGCGAGTGGCGACCGGCGAGCGCATCGTGGGCCGCAAGATCGGTCTCACGTCGCTTGCGGTGCAAAAGCAGCTGGGTGTCGATCAGCCTGACTTCGGCGCGCTGTTCGCGTCGATGGCTTACGGCGACGCGCAAGCGATTCCGCTCTCGCAACTGATCCAGCCGAAGGTGGAAGCGGAAATCGCGCTCGTGCTGGAGCACGACCTCACGTTCGAAAAGCACACCTTCGTCGATATCCTGCGCGCCAGCGCCTATGCGCTCGCAGCCATCGAAGTGGTGGACAGCCGCATCCAGAACTGGGACATCCGCTTCGTCGATACGGTGGCCGACAACGCCTCGAGCGCGCGCTTCGTGGTGGGCAGCCGCCCGGTGCCGCTCTCGCAGATCGACTTGACAGGGTGCGCGATGGAACTCTCGCGCGACGGCGAAGTGCTCTCGCGCGGCAACGGCGCCGCCTGTCTCGGCAACCCGCTCAACGCCGCCGTGTGGCTTGCCGACCGCATGGTGCAGCTCGGCACGCCGCTGCGTGCGGGCGACGTGGTGCTTACGGGTGCACTCGGACCCATGGTCGCCGTGAAGGAACCCGGCACGTACACCGCGCAGATCGAAGGCCTCGGCAGCGTTCGCGCGACTTTTTCCGCCTGATACAGGAATTCATATGGCTTCCGAAAAACTCAAGGTTGCGATCATCGGCTCCGGCAACATAGGCACGGATCTGATGATCAAGATCATGCGCAACAGCAAGCATCTGGAGATGGCGGCGATGGTCGGCATCGACCCGAACTCCGATGGTCTCGCGCGCGCCGCGCGGCTTGGCGTCGCGACCACGCATGAAGGTGTCGAAGGCCTTACGCGCCTGCCGGTGTTCAACGACATCGACTTCGTGTTCGATGCGACTTCCGCCGGCGCGCATGTGAAGAACGACGCGCTGCTGCGCACGCTCAAGCCGTCGATCCGCATCATCGACCTGACGCCCGCAGCCATTGGCCCGTACTGCGTGCCGGTCGTGAACCTCGACGCACACATCGAAGCGACGAACGTCAACATGGTGACGTGCGGCGGCCAGGCCACGATTCCGATGGTTGCGGCCGTGTCGCGCGTCGCGAAGGTCCACTACGCGGAAATCGTCGCCTCGATCAGCAGCAAGTCGGCGGGCCCCGGCACGCGGGCCAACATCGACGAATTCACCGAGACGACGTCGAAGGCGATCGAAGTGGTGGGCGGTGCGGCGAAGGGCAAGGCCATCATCGTGCTGAATCCGGCCGAGCCGCCCGTCATGATGCGCGACACCGTTTATACCCTCTCCGAGATGGCCGACCGCGAGAAGGTCGAGCAGTCCATCGAAGAGATGGTCGCGAAGGTGCACGCGTACGTGCCGGGCTATCGCCTGAAGCAGAAGGTGCAGTTCGACGAGATTCCCGCGAACGCGCCCCTGAATATTCCGGGCCTCGGCAGGTTCAGCGGTCTGAAGACCTCGGTGTTCCTCGAAGTGGAAGGCGCCGCGCATTATCTGCCCGCATACGCAGGCAATCTCGACATCATGACTTCCGCCGCGCTCGCCACCGCCGAACGCATGGCGCAGACGCTTCTGAGCGTGGAGGGATAAGACCATGAGCAAGAAACTCTATATCTCCGACGTGACGCTGCGCGACGGCAGCCACGCCATCCGCCATCAGTACTCGATCCAGAACGTGCAGGACATCGCCCGCGCGCTGGACAAGGCGAAAGTGGACAGCATCGAAGTCGCGCACGGCGACGGCCTGCAAGGCTCCAGCTTCAACTACGGCTTCGGCGCGCACAGCGACCTGGAATGGATCGAGGCGGTGGCCGACGTCGTCACGCACGCGCAGATCGCCACGCTGCTCCTGCCCGGCATCGGCACGATTCACGACCTGAAGGCCGCGTACAACGCGGGCGCGCGCATCGTGCGCGTGGCCACGCACTGCACGGAAGCCGACATTTCGAAGCAGCACATCGAATACGCACGCGAACTGGGAATGGACACGGTTGGCTTCCTGATGATGAGCCATATGACCACGCCGGAAAACCTCGCCGTCGAAGCGAAGAAGATGGAAAGCTACGGCGCGACCTGCATCTACGTGGTGGATTCGGGCGGCGCACTCACGATGAACGACGTGCGAGACCGTTTCCGCGCAGTGAAGGCCGTGCTCAAGCCCGAAACGCAAACGGGCATGCACGCGCACCACAATCTCTCGCTGGGCGTGGCGAACTCGATCGTGGCGGTGGAGGAAGGCTGCGACCGCGTCGATGCCTCGCTCGCGGGCATGGGCGCAGGTGCAGGCAACGCGCCGCTCGAAGTGTTCATTGGCGCTGCGGAACGCATGGGCTGGAACCACGGCACCGACCTCTACACGCTGATGGATGCCGCCGACGACATCGTGCGCCCGCTGCAGGACCGCCCGGTTCGCGTGGACCGCGAAACGCTCGCGCTCGGCTATGCAGGCGTGTATTCGAGCTTCCTGCGCCACTCGGAAGTGGCCGCGAAGAAGTACGACCTGAAGACGGTGGATATTCTCGTCGAACTGGGCAAGCGCCGGATGGTGGGCGGCCAGGAAGACATGATCGTCGACGTGGCGCTCGATCTGAAGAAGCGCCAGCAAGCATTGCAGTCCTGATCAAGCACGCCGCGCATCGCCTTCGGGTGGTGCGCGGCGTTGCCACTTATAGCCGCCGGAAAGAGTGGCTCGCATATACCTATGGAGACTTTTTATGACGTCGCGAAACAGTAGTGCTGGAGGAAGTGGAACGAGCAGCAAGGCAACCATCGCCCTGTGTCTGGCGATTGCGCTGCTCGAAGGGTTGGACCTGCAATCGGCGGGCGTAGCCGGGCCGCGCATGGCGAAAGAGTTTCATCTCGCCGTCGCGCAAATGGGCTGGGCGTTCAGCGCGGGCGCGATCGGCCTGCTGCCGGGCGCGGCGCTGGGCGGGCGGCTTGCCGACCGCCTTGGCCGCAAGCGCGTGCTCATGTGGTCGGTGGCGCTGTTCGGGCTTTTCTCGCTCGCCACGACCATGGTGTGGAATTTCGAGAGCCTGCTCGTCGCGCGTCTGCTCACGGGTCTCGGTCTCGGTGCGGCCATGCCGAACCTGATCGCGCTGTGCTCGGAGGCAGCGGGCGAGCGGCAGCGCAGCACGGCAGTGGGCGCGATGTACTGCGGCATGCCGTTCGGCGCGGCGATTGCCGCCGTCATCGGCATGCTCGGTACGGGGGACGCGAGCTGGCGCCATGTGTTCTACGTTGGCGGTCTCGGCCCGATCGTGATGGTGCCGCTGCTTGGCGTGTTCCTGCGCGAGTCGCAGCAGTTCGTCGCCGCGCAGGCTTCGAAGGTCGTGCAGGAAGGCGCGCCGAGCGTGTCCCAAGCGCTCTGGCAAGAAGGCCGCGCGCGTACCACGATTGCGCTGTGGATCAGCTACCTCGGCACCTTGATCGTGCTGTACTTCCTGATGAACTGGCTGCCCTCGATGGTGCTCGCACGCGGCCTCACGCGCGTGCAGTCAAATCTCGTGCTGATGCTGTTCAACATCGGCGGTGGCATCGGCGCCGTTGCGATCGCAACGATCATGGATCGCTTCGGCCGCCGCGGCACGGTGATCGGCATGTACATCGGCATCGTGGTGGCGCTCACGGTGCTCGCAAGCGCGGGCGGCGCAAGCTCGACGGCCGTAGGCGGCCTGCTGTGCGGCTTCTTTATCGTGGGCGGCCAGTCGGTGCTGTACGCACTCGCGGGCCATGCGTACCCCACTGAAGTGCGCGGCACGGGTGTGGGCGCGGCAGTGGCCGTGGGGCGTCTGGGGTCGATTCTCGGGCCGCTCGTGGCGGGTCAGCTGTTTGCACTCGGCCAGAGCCCGTCGATGCTGGTGGGCTCGAGCATTCCGCTCGTCGTGATCGCGGCGCTTGCCGCGCTCAGCGTGGTGGGTGCTTTCAGGCAGCGCAGCGCGTTGGGCGCACAGGGCGCATGAATGTGAAGGGGAGAAGGCATGCGCCTTCTTCCGCATGGGTTAATACGTTTTAAAGGATGGTCATCATGACGGATACGGCACAAGCAATCACCGAAGCCTCGACGAGCAGGTTCGCGCGCGTGAAGGACGGCGAGGTCGAGTTCCAGATTCACTACAACGACGCAGGCGCTGGCGCCGAAACCGTCGTGATGCTGCACGGCTCGGGTCCGGGCGCGAGCGGCTGGGCCAACTTCAACCGCAACGTCGAACCGCTCGTCGCGGCCGGCTACCGCGTGATCCTGATGGACTGCCCGGGCTGGAGCAAGAGCGACCCGATCGTCTGCACGAGCTCGCGCTCGGACCTGAACGGCCGCGTGCTCAAGGGCCTGCTCGACGTGCTCGACATCGAGCGCGTGCATATTCTCGGCAATTCGATGGGCGGCCATAGCGCCGTTGCGTTCGCACTGGCGAACCCGCAACGCGTGGGCAAGCTCGTGCTGATGGGCGGCGGCACCGGCGGCCCGAGCAGCTTCATGCCGATGCCCACCGAAGGCATCAAGCTGCTGCAAGGTCTCTATCGCGATCCGACGATCGAGAACCTCAAGCGCATGATGAACGTGTTCGTGTACGACGCGAGCGCGCTCACCGACGAGCTGATGCAAACGCGCCTCGACAACATGCTCGCGCGCCGCGACCACCTGGAAAACTTCGTAAAGAGCCTCGCGGCCTTCCCGAAGCAGTTCAGCGACTACGGCCCGCGCCTTGGCGAAATCGCCGCGCCCACGCTCGTGATCTGGGGCCGCGACGACCGTTTCGTGCCGATGGACATCGGCTTGCGTTTGCTCGGGGGCATGCAGAACGCGCAACTGCACGTGTTCAACCGGTGCGGCCACTGGGCGCAATGGGAGCATGCGGAAGCCTTCAACCGCATGGTGATCGATTTCCTGAAGCACTAAGGCACGCAAGCCCTCGCGGTAACGAAGCGGCGCACCTCGCGGTGTGCCGCTTTTTTATTGGCGCGCGCACATTGCGTTTCGAACCGGCTTTTGTGTGACGAAAGCGTGAGCCGATGCGCCATCAACCGTGTCATGTAAAGACAAACCCGCATTAGCGTAAAACGAACCGATTCGCCATTGACAAATTAAACCTGCCCCACCTATGATCGGCGTCACTGCCTGGAAATTCGCGAACCACGTGTCCGGGCGAGCCGCGCAAGGCGCGCAAGACGCCGCGCATCAACGGTCTACCCGGGCCCGCCCAGGTGAACCGGAGTCATGTTTGGAGACAGGCAGATGCCCCAATCGATTGCCCCGGACCGCCGGTCCGAAGCCGCGCGCGCGTACGCTACGTCCGCGCAGAATCCCTCGCAGCAGGACGACGCGCTCTATCGGAAAGTCTCCGCGCGCGTCATTCCGTTCCTGTTCGTTTGCTACGTCGTCTCGTTCCTCGACCGCATCAACATCGGCTTCGCGCAGTTGCAGATGAAGCATGACCTGGGGTTCAGCGACGCGATGTACGGCCTCGGCGCCGCCGTGTTCTACGTGGGCTACGTGCTGTGCGAAGTGCCGAGCAACATGCTGCTTGCGCGCTTCGGCGCGCGTCGCGCGTTCATGCGCATCATGCTGCTGTGGGGCATTGCCTCCACCAGCATGATGTTCGTGTCGAGCCCCACGCAGTTCTATGCGCTGCGCTTCTTGCTGGGCGTATTCGAGGCGGGCTTCTTTCCCGGCATCGTGCTCTATCTCACGTACTGGTATCCGGCGCGCCGCCGCGCGGCCGTGTTTTCGATCTTCTTCGCGGGCGTGGCGGTGGCGGGCGTGCTGGGCGGCCTCATCTCGGGCTGGATCATGCGCGACATGGCCGGCGTGGCGGGCCTTGCCGGCTGGCGCTGGATGTTCCTGATCGAAGGGCTGCCGGCCGTGCTGCTCGGCCTCATGGCTGCGTTCTGGCTCGTGGACGGGCCTGAGAAGGCGCGCTGGCTGACCGATGCAGAAAAGGCCCACCTCCTCGCGCAACGCGACGGCGAAGGCGATCACGCGCATTCCACGCGTTCGTTCGGGGCGGCGCTTCGCAACCCGCGCGTCTATCTGTTCGCGTTCATCTATTTCTCGCTGACCTGTGCGTCGCTCACGCTGAATTTCTGGATGCCGCTCATGATTCGCGACTTCGGGGTGCATGACGTGCTGGCGATCAGCCTCTACACCGTCATTCCGAATGCGGTGGGCGCGGTGGGCCTCATGGGGATCGCGCGCCGCTCGGACCGGCGTGGCGAACGGCGCTGGCACTTCGCGGCTTGCACGATAGGCGGCGGCATTGCCTTGGCGCTGCTCACGCTGCACCTCGCGAGCTTCGCCGCGATGATGGCGATTCTTTCGATCGCTGCGGTGCTGATCTTTGCCGCATTGCCGATCTTCTGGGCAGTCCCTTCGGCGTATCTCACGGGCAAGGCCGCCGCTGCGGGCATCGCGCTCATCAGCAGTATCGGCATTACGAGCGGCATCGTGAGCCCGTGGGCAATCGGGCTCATCAAGACGCATACGGGCAGCATGGATAACGCGCTGTATCTGCTCGCGGCGTTGCTGGTAGCGAGCGGCGCGGCGCTGGTCGCGGGCGTGCCGGCGGTGAAGGCCGGTCGCTGAACTCATACACTTGCGCGTTGAAAACGTCGGCGGTGCGCCCGGCCGAGCGTCCGCCCAGCAGCATCGGCACGCGTATGCAGCGGCCCCGATGCAACCTTGACGTCACGACTGCCTGGAAAGCTCCTCCAGCAGCCAGTCGCGAAACGCCACCAGCACGGGGTGGCGCTGAGCACGCTCTGGGTAGACGAGGTAATACGAGCGTGAGCTCGGCACCGCTTCGAACGGGCTGAAAAGCCGGCTTTCCTTCAATTCGTCTTCCACCAGCATGCGCGGTACGAGGCCTACGCCGATACCGGCCACGACTGCCTGGATCAGATGCGAGGTCAGTTCGAAACTCGGGCCCGGCCGCAGCGCGTCGTGAGGCAAACCGAAATGCGCGCACCATTCGCGCCATGCGTCGGGAAAGCTGCGCACGCGCAGCAGCGTGAGTCCTTCGAGGGATTCGATGGTTGGCGCGGCGGCCCTGCGCCTCGGTTTTCGCGCGAGGGGCAACGCGGCAAGGTTGCCGACCAGCACCAGCTCTTCCGCGTAGAGCCGGTGTGCCGTCACCCCAGGCCAGCGGCCGTCGCCCACCACGATGGCGGCGTCGAGGTCCTGGGTCGAAAAATCGGCGGCCTCGATGCGCGAGTCGAGGTCGATCTGCAGATCGGGGTGCGCCTGATAGAAGCGGTGCAGGCGCGGCAGCAGCCACTTGGCGCCGAATGTCGGCAGGGTCGCCACGCGCAACTGCGTTTTTGGCGCGTTCGAGGTGAGCGCCTGCAGCGTCGCGCTGCGGATCAGCGTGAGCGCGTGCGAGATCTCGGCCATATAGGCGCGGCCGATGTCCGTCGGGATGATGCGCTTGCCCTCGCGCGTGAAGAGCGCGAGATCGAGCATCGCTTCGAGCGCCTGAACCTGGCGGCTCACGGCGCTCTGCGTGAGCGACAGCTCCTCGGCGGCACGCGTGAAGCTCTCATGTCGCGCGGATGCCTCGAACGCGAGCAGCAGCGACATGGACGGCGTGAGCTTGCGGAAATTCATTCATAAACCTCATGATCAACCCAACGAATATACGTTTGCCCGGTGCCGGGCGGGGCGCGACAATACCTGCCAGAAAGGGAATAGTGCGCCCCAGGCGAGACTTCGAGAACGATATGACAATTGCCCCGCTTCCCATCGGCGAATTCAACCATCCGCTGATCCGTCAATTTTTGCATGAATTGGAGAGGTCGGGTTTCGAAGGCGAGGTGGATGCGACTCACGCGACGCGCACGGTGCTGGCCACGGACAATTCGATCTATCAGCGCTATCCGCAAGCGGCGGTGTTTCCGCGCCACGCGGATGACGTCGCACGCCTCGCGAGCCTGCTCGGACGCGAGGCGTTTCGCGGCGTGGCGGTCGCGGCGCGCGGCGGCGGCACGGGCACGAACGGGCAGTCGCTGACCGAAGGCATCGTGGTCGATATGTCGCGCCATATGAACCGGATCCTCGACATCGATCCGGTTGCGCGCACGGCCAGAGTGGAAGCGGGTGTCGTCAAGGATCAGCTCAATGCCGAACTGAAACGGCACGGACTCTTTTTCGCGCCGGAACTGTCGACGTCGAACCGCGCGACCATCGGCGGCATGATCAGCACGGACGCGAGCGGGCAGGGCAGCTGCACCTATGGGAAAACGCGCGACCACGTGCTCGCGCTGGAAACGGTCCTGGTCGGCGGTGAGCGCCTGTCGAGCGCGCCGGTCGATGAGGCCACGCTCGTGGCGCTCTGTGCGCGCAAAGACAAGGTCGGCGAAGTGTTCCGCACCGCGCGAGACATCAGCGAGCGCGAAGCTGACCTGATACGCGAGCGCTTTCCCAAGCTGAACCGCTGCCTGACGGGTTACGACCTCGCCCATTTGCGTGACGGCGAAGAGCGCTTCGACATCAATAGCGTGCTGTGCGGCTCGGAGGGCACGCTCGGCTTTATCGTCGAGGCGACGCTGAACGCGCTGCCGGTTCCGACGCACGCCGCGCTCGTCAATATCCGCTATGAAGGTTTCATGGACGCCCTGCGCGACGCACGCGCGTTGATGGCCCATCGTCCGCTCTCGATCGAAACCGTGGACTCCACGGTGCTGCGGCTGGCGCGCGAAGATAGCGTCTGGCAAAGCGTGGCCGAATTCTTCCCCGACGACGAAGGCATCGAAGGCGGGGCGAGCGGTATCAACATGGTCGAATTCAGCGGCGACGATGTGGACGAATTGCGCGCGCGCGTGGCCGCGTTCGCCGAGCACCTGGGCGCCGACGCGAGCGTCAAGCGCCTGGGACATACGATCGCCGAGGGCGAAGCGGCGATCCAGCGCGTCTATACGATGCGCAAGCGTGCGGTGGGCCTGCTGGGCAACGCCCGCGGCGCGAGCCGCCCGCAGCCCTTCGTGGAAGACACGGCCGTGCCGCCCGAAAATCTCGCCGACTACATTGCGGAGTTTCGGGCACTGCTAGACGGTTTTGGTTTGCGTTACGGCATGTTCGGCCACGTCGATGCCGGCGTGCTCCATGTGCGCCCTGCACTCGACATGCGCAATCCCGACGAGGTCGCACTCGTGCGCCCCATTTCGGATGCGGTGACCGCCTTGACGATGAAGTATGGCGGCCTGCTGTGGGGCGAGCATGGCAAGGGCGTGCGCTCGGAGTACGTGCCGGAGTATTTCGGGCCTTTGTATCCTGCTCTGCAGCGTCTCAAGGCGGCATTCGATACGCACAATCAGCTCAATCCCGGCAAGATCGCCACGCCGGCGGGGGCGAGTGCGGCGCTGTTGAAGATCGACGCGACGACGCTGCGCGGCGAACTGGACCGGCGCATAGACGAGCGCGTCTGGCAGGCCAATGCCGACGCCGTTCACTGCAACGGCAACGGCGCCTGCTACAACTTCGACCCGAACGACGCCATGTGTCCGTCGTGGAAAGCCACACGCGAGCGCGTGCATTCGCCGAAGGGCCGGGCTTCGCTGATGCGTGAATGGCTGCGTCGGCAACAGGATGCCGGAGCGGATCTCACGGCGGTGCCGGCCGCGGCCGCGTTGCCCGTGCGCATGTTCAATAGCCTGCGCAAACGCCAGGGTGAGCAGGACTTTTCGCATGAGGTGTATGACGCCATGGCGGGTTGCCTCGCGTGCAAGTCATGCGCGGGGCAGTGCCCTGTGAAAGTGAGCGTGCCCGAGTTCCGCGCTCGCTTTCTGGAGCTGTATCACACGCGCTATTGGCGGCCGCTGCGCGACTATTTGATCGGCGCGCTCGAATTCACGGTGCCGCGCGTAGCGGCGGTGCCTGGAGCGAGACCCGTCTACAACGCGGTGATGGGCGCGGGTCCCGTCAAGTCGTTGCTTGCGCGCTGTCTTGGCCTTGTCGATAGCCCGTTGTTGAGCCCGGTGTCATGGCGTGGCGCGCTGCGCCGCTCGGGAGCGGAGGTCGCAACCGCCGAACGCCTCTCGAAGCTCGCCGTTGCCGAGCGCCAGCGCAGCGTGATCGTGGTGCAGGACGCGTTCACGCGCTACTTTGAAACGCCGGTCGCCGCCGCGTTTCTGGAACTCGCCGCGCGGCTCGGGTTCAAGGTCTTCGTCGCGCCTTATCTGCCGAACGGCAAGCCGTTGCACGTGCAGGGGTTTCTGCCGCAGTTTCGCCGGGCAGCGCAGCGCAATGCGGCGCAACTGACCGCGCTTGCCAGATCGGGTGTGCCGCTGGTGGGCATCGATCCTGCGATGACGCTCGTGTACCGCCAGGAGTACCGCAAGGTGGAAGGCATCGAAACTGTGCCCGACGTTCAGTTGCCGCAGGAATGGCTGATCGGCGCATTGCGCTCGTGCGCAACAACGCCGCGAGTGTCCGGCTCGTTCAGACTGCTGCCGCATTGCACTGAGCGCACCAACGCGAGCGCCGCTACGCTCCTATGGAAAGACGTCTTCGCGGCGGCAGGCCTCGCGCTCGCGACGCCGGCCAGCGGCTGCTGCGGCATGTCGGGCACCTACGGCCACGAGGCGCGCAATCGCGCGACCTCGGAAACGATCTTCGAGCAATCGTGGGCGCGGCATGTCGATGCGGCGTCGACGGCGACGCAGGGCGCGCAAGAACTGCTCGCGACGGGTTATTCGTGCCGCTGCCAGGTGAAGCGCTTGCGCGGGCGCCAGCTGCGCCATCCCGTTCAGGCGCTGCTGGACGCCCTGCGCTGACCGGCGTCAGTAGTTCCAACGGTCGCGGTCGTGCCATTCGCGTTCGCGCCACTGCCGCTCGCGCCATTCGTGCTCACGACGTTCATGCTCGCGCCATTCGTGTTCCCGCCAACGCCGCGCGCGCCAGTCGTCGTCGCCCCGCCAGTCGGTCTGGACGGGAGCCGCCGCATAGGCCGCGCCTGGCACGCCAACGCCCACGGCCACATCCACGTGGGCCAATGCAGCGGTAGAGGCCGCCAACGCCGTTGCGCCCAGGACCAGGCCGAGAATCGTCCTCTTCATATCGCCACTCCTTCGCACGCTGCGTGCGTTTTTTGATGAGCACGGTTCCGAGTCTAGGCGCCGCCCTCTGACACAGGTGCAACGGCGCTGCGAGATTGGTAACAACGAGTTAAGCACTTGCCGCGTTGTCGCGGAGCAAAGCACATTGTTCAGTACAACGAGGAAATTCGCGTGATGGAGCATGCGGGACTCCGACCCTGGCGTGAGATGGCGCGGGCGCTTGTCATAGGCGGAATCCGGGTACACTCGAAGGCGAACCGCGCTGCGGGTTCCGCCTGTGTCGCGCTCACTCTCCTGCCATTTTTTTGTGCCCGATGCCAAAACGAATCTTGCTGGTCGATGACAACCGCGACGTCGCAGATGCGCTCGCGGCGCTCGTCGAGTTCGAAGGTCATCAAGCCCGATGCGCCGCCGATGGACAAGAGGCCCTGCTCGTTGCCGGGTCGTTCCTTCCCGAGCTCGCTCTCGTGGACTGGAAGCTTCCCGACATGAGCGGCGGCGAACTGGTGGGGCAGCTTCGGCTCAACCCCGCTCTGTCACATACCCGGTACGTTCTGCTATCGGGACACGTCGACCCGGATATCACGGCCAGGGCGGCGGCAGCCGGTTTCGAAAAATGTCTGACGAAACCGGTGCGGCTCGAAGACTTGCTGGCCTGCCTGTGACGCCGCTCTGACCGACTGCCGCTTTGGCGCCGGCTACCCTTTGTGGCGGTCCAGGCTCCCGTCGGGAGCCGGAACAATAATTGCGCGCAGCGTCTGACTCGTGCGCAGCCTCGAATTTCCACGAGCCTCGCAGTTCCGATCTCCACCAGCGTCTCCTGGGAGCCGAGTCGCGTCATGAACAAGGAAGTTCCACCGCCGATCGCGCGCCCCTCGAACCGCTGGCCGGGCGAAATGGCCGAGCGCATCGCCGCATTCGACTGGAGCGACACGGCGCTCGGCCCTCGCGAAACGTGGTCGGCGAGCCTCGTCGCCGCGATCAATATGCTCCTCGCCTCGCCTTCTCCGCTCGTCATGCTTTGGGGACACGAAGGCACGATGGTCTATAACGACGCCTACGCGGTTTTCGCGGGCAGCCGGCATCCGTTCCTGCTCGGCAAACCGGTCGAAACCGGCTGGCCAGAGGTGGCGGCGTTCAACCGCAATGTCGTCGATACGTGCCTCGCCGGCGGAACGCTGGCCTTCCAGGACAAGCAGCTCGTGCTGTATCGCGAGGGGCACGCCGAAGACGTCTGGATGGACCTGAGCTACAGCCCGGTTTTCGAAGATGACGAGCGGCCGGCCGGCGTCATTGCCATCGTGTTCGAAACGACCGCGAAAATCCTGGCGGAGAGGCAGCGCAAGGTGGCCGAAGACGCGCTGCTGCAACTGACCCAGACACTCGAGCAGCGCGTCGCCGAGGAAGTGGGGGCGCGCGTGGCAATGGAGGAGCGGCTGCGTCAGGCGCAAAAGCTGGAGGCGATCGGCAGTCTCACGGGCGGCGTGGCGCACGACTTCAACAACGTCCTGCAGGTCATCTCCGCCAATCTGCAGCTCATCGAGCTTTCGACGCGCGGCAACGCCGCGCTCGAGCGGCGCGTGGCGGCGGTCAGCAACGCAGTGTCGCGCGGCGCGAAACTCGGCGCGCAACTGCTGGCCTTTGCACGCAGACAACCGCTCGCGCCGGCCGTTCTGAATCCCGTCCGGCTGGTCGAAGGCATCGCCGAGATGCTTCACCGTACGTTGCCGGAGACGATCGAACTCGCCATCGTGCCTGCGCAGGAAAGCTGGAATATCTGCGCCGACCGAAGCCAGCTGGAAAGTGCGCTGTTGAATCTGGTCATCAACTCGCGCGATGCGATCGACGGACCCGGACGCATCTGCGTTTGTCTCGCGAACATCGATGCGGGCAACGACGAACTGGCGCTGCGCGATGGCGTCCCGGCGGGCGAATATGTACGCCTGCAAGTCTCCGACTCGGGAAGCGGTATGCCCGACCACGTGAAAGCGCGCGTGTTCGAGCCGTTCTTCACCACGAAGGCCGAGGGCCAGGGAACGGGACTGGGCTTGAGCATGGTGCACGGATTCGTGGCGCAGAGTTCCGGCCACGTCTTCATCGAAAGCGAAGAAGGCCAGGGCACGACCGTCAACCTCTATTTCCCGCGAAGCCTGGAAGCGGAATACGACGCTTACAAGCCGACCGTTGCGAGACAGGAGCGAGGCGGCGAGACGATTCTCGTCGTCGAAGACGATGCCGACGTTCGCATTGCCGCGATCGAAATGCTGGCCCAGCTCGGCTACAAGGTGGTCTCCGCGCAAGACGGCGAAAGCGCGCTCAAGCTGATCCAGAGCGGCCAGCGCTTCGACCTGCTGTTCACGGATGTCGTGACGCCGGGCACGGTGCGAAGCAGCGAATTAGCTCGTATCGCGAGCGGGCCGCCGTATTACGCCGAAGTCCTGTTTGCCTCCGGCTATACGCGCGACGTGATTTTCCACGACGGCAAGCTCGACGAAGGTGTCGCGCTCATCAGCAAGCCCTATCGATACGACGAGCTTGCCGTTGCGGTACGCAATGCGCTGAACAAGACCGATTGACCCATGGTCAGGGCTTCAGCCCGATCTGCGCGCGTCCGAGCGGCGTCAGGTCTGCCACCGTTGCACGCCCGACGAAATCGACTTCGAAGTGATCCGTCGGGAAATCCGGCGGGCTCTTGCCTTCGAGGAAGTTCGGTAGCTGCCGCGCGAGATACGCGTCGTTCTTGGCGCAGGACGGCGCCGAAGCGATGTACATCACGTTGCTGTAGCCCTTGCCGCGGTGCGCGTCCTCCACGGCATGAATCACGTCGCTATGCCAGAACACGGTGTCGCCCGGTTGCATCAAGGGAATCGAAGAAAGCGCGTGGAAAAGCGGCGCATGATACTCCGGCTTGATCGAGAGCGCACGGCCCGGCATCGCGCCGCACAGGTCGTCGTCGGGGATGTCGTCCTGCAGGGCGCGCAGCAGGATGTAGACCATCGCGTTCGCGATGGGCACGAGTTGCAGCGTGCCGTCGCCGGGCCCCTGCTGCGTGAGCGCCGTCCAGCCCTGAAACGTACGGAACATCGAACAAACAGCGGGTGACGGAATCTCCTCGACCGCGGTGCGCCACGCCGCATCGAACGCGTCATAGTCGCGCCAGTTTCCGGTGAACACGTGGCGGTAGACCTTGCGGAAGTTCGCTTCGATCCAGCGCTCGACTGAGCCGCCGTCGCAGTGCGCGGAAAGTCCCAGCGACCCGGAGCCGGGCGGCCGGCGGCGCAGCCGGTCTGCATAAACCGGCACGTGATCCGGGTCGAAATGCACGCGGCCTTCGCTCTCGGTACGCCACAGCCGGTTCAGGAACACGCGCGCCTGCGTGAGTTCCGGCGACTGGCGCGCCAGCACTTGCGGCTTCGACCAGTAGACGCCGTAGATCTGCGGCTTGCTCGAGGCCAACTGGCCGAAGTATTTGTCTTCGGCGCGATGCAGCAGCTTGCGGTCGAGATCGTTGCGCGCGACGTAGTCGGCAATGTCGTTGTCCCACCGCTCCACGAGCGAGCGGTCGAAGACCTTGCGAATGACGCACGCGCCGCGCGCTTTCACGTGCGCGATCTGCTCCGCGCTCACGCGGTTGCCGGCGATGTCCGCGAACGCGATTTCGGGGATGACCGGCTCACCCCGATCGCGAAGCTGGGCGATGCGATGCGCCTCTTCGTGCATGGCCGATTCTACCTCCGCGAACACGGCCTGATAGTTGGGCAGCTTTTCCCGCAGTTCCTGCTTGGCCTGGCGGATAGCCGCGGGCAGGTCGTCGATATGCAAAGCCATGTCGTTGTCTCCACCCTGGTGATTTCGAATGATGGGAGCGTACGCCGGCGCAGCCTTGGCCGGTGATATTATCAAGTCAATGTTTTTGTAGATTCGGCCATGAAAGCAGCGTACGAGCACGTCGACTTTGGTAGCCGCTGTTCGGTGCGGGTTTACCACCGGCGCTTGCCGCGCATTCCATTCGAGTGGCATCACCACCCGGAATACGAACTCACGCTGACGATGAACAGCCAGGGCAAGCGCTATATCGGCGACTCGGTCACCGTTTATGGCGCCGACGATCTCGTCCTGGTCCCGCCGGACATGCCGCACACCTGGTCGTCCAATCGCTCGATCGACCCGGCGGACTCGCAGGTTGCCATCGTCATCTGGTTCGAAGGCGGCTGGGTGCAGCGCCTCGCCGACGTTTGCCCGGAATACGCGAACCTGCGCAACCTGCTGCGCCGCGCGGCCTGCGGACTGGTCTTCGAAGAAGGCGCCGGCGCGCAGATGCGCGGCTATCTGGACCGTCTTTTGTCTGCGGACCCGCGCGGGCGTCTGGCTGCTGTGCTGGAGATCCTCGTCTGGCTGACCGACGTGCCTGCCACCCAGCTGGCGACGCCCAGCGCGTTCGAAGGCCGCGTTGGCGCGTCGTCGGGCTACGAGCCCGAGCAGCTGAACCGGGTGCTTGCGCTGATCGAAACGCAGTTCGCGCAACCCTTGCGGCTGTCGACGCTCGCCAAAGCCGCGGGTCTCTCTGAACGCACGCTGACGAGGCATTTCGTGCAGCACACGGGCGAAAGCGTGGGGCAGTACATCGCGCGGGTGCGAATCGGCCATGCCTGCCGGCTGTTGACCGACACGCAGATGCCCATCTCGGTGATCGCCACCCGCTCGGGGTTTCCCAACGCCGCGAATTTCAACCGGCAGTTCAAGGCCACGAAAGCGTTGACGCCCGTGGCCTATCGACAGCAATTCAAGGGCGCAAAGCTCGACGACGATCATGCTGCGCCGGCGCTGACCGAGCGCTCGCCTTCTCTCGAGCCTGCGCGGCGGATGGCGGGCGGCAAGCCCCGGTTGCGCCGGGCCTGAGGTCCCGAACGCGCGCTTGGGCGATCGCCAACGGACCCAGGCTAACCGCAAGCCAGTCGCAATGACTCGCTATGCCGGCTCGCGTCAGCGATTTCCCTGGAGTGCTGTCATTAGCGTCTGGAATGTGGTGATATAGCGAAAAATCGCACGGTCGGACAGAAAATTCACGCTCGATAAGCAATGCCCAAACAAAGGAGACAGTCCATGAGGATGTTGCGCTCGTTGCTGGTTGGTGCGGTGGTATCGTCGGCGTTGTTAGCGGGGGCCGCGCAAGCGCAAACGGTCAAGATTGCCTTCATCGATCCGCTGTCAGGCTTGATGGCGTCGCTCGGAACGAATCAGCTGCATAGCTGGCAATACACGGCCGAATACGCCAACGAGCACAACTGGGCAAACGGCACGAAGTTCGAGGTGCTCGGATTCGACAACAAGCTCTCGCCGCAGGAGAGCCTGACCCTGCTCAACCAGGCCGCCGACCAGGGCATCCGCTATATCGTGCAGGGCAACGGCTCGTCGGTGGGCCTCGCGCTGGAGGATGCGGTCGCCAAGTACAACTCGCGCAATCCGGGCAAGGAAATCGTCTACCTGAACTACGCGGCGGTGGACCCGGCCATGACCAACGCGAAGTGCGACTATTGGCACTTCCGCTTCGACGCCAACGCCGACATGAAGATGGATGCGCTCACCACGTTCCTCGCGCGCGACAAGGACATCAAGAAGGTCTACCTCATCGATCAGGACTACTCGTTTGGCCACGACGTCTCGCGCGTGGCGCGCGAGGACCTGAAGAGCAAGCGCCCGGATATCGTGATCGTCGGCGATGATTTTCATCCGCTCGCGCGCGTGAAGGACTTCTCGCCTTACGCTACCAAGATCAAGGCGTCCGGCGCGGACACGGTGATCACGGGCAACTGGGGCAGCGACCTCGCATTGCTCGTGAAGGCGAGCAAGGACGCGGGCGTGACGGCCAACTTCTACACCTACTACGCGGGCACGACCGGCGTGCCGACCGCCATGGGCGCGTCCGGCGCCGACCACGTGAAGTACGTGGGCGTGTTCGGCCCGAACACGGCGAACAATCCGCCGGTGGTTGGGCAGATCATCGAGGGCTACAAGAAGAAGTACAACGACGACTATTACCTGGCGACGGCCTATGCCGGAATCGAAATGCTGAGCAAGGCGATCAACGCGACAAAGTCGACCGATCCCGTCAAGGTGGCCAAGGCCATGGAGGGCATGACGGTCGACGGCATGAACGGTCCGGTCGCGATGCGCGCCGCCGATCACCAGGCGCAGCAATCGCTCGTGATCGCGACATGGACCAAGGCGGACGGCAAAACGGTAAAGTACGACCAGGAGAACACCGGCTATGGCTGGCGCACCGACGTCCAGCTTGGGCCGACCGCGGCAACGCAGCCGACCACTTGCCAGATGAAGCGCCCGGGCTGAACGTGCTCTCGCTACGACACTTCACAAGGATCATCGGGCAGTGGAATTCCTGACCATCTCTCTGTTGAACGGCATCGGCTACGGGCTGCTGCTGTTCATGCTTTCCTCGGGCCTCACCTTGATCTTCAGCATGATGGGCGTGCTCAATTTCGCGCACGCCAGCTTTTACATGCTCGGGGCCTACTTCGCCTACACCATTGCCAGCAAGATCGGTTTCTGGCCCGCGCTCGTGGCGGCGCCGGTGCTCGTGGCGTGTGTCGGCGCGCTCGTCGAGCGTTTCGGCTTGCGCACCGTGCACAAGTACGGGCACGTGGCGGAATTGCTGTTCACCTTCGGCCTGTCGTATCTGATCGTGGAGGGCGTCAAGCTGGTCTGGGGGCTGGCCGCGGTGCCGTACGCCATTCCGCCTGAACTGAACGGGGCGCTGTTCAAGGTGTACACGTCGGAGTTTCCGAAGTATCGCGCCTTCATGATGCTCATCTCGATCGCCATGCTCGTGGCGCTGTATCTGGTACTGACGCGCACGCGCATCGGCCTCGTCATTCAGGCGTCGCTCACGCACCCGGAAATGGTCGAGGCGCTCGGGCACAACGTGCAGCGCGTGTTCATGCTGGTGTTCGGCGGCGGCGCCGCGCTGGCGGGCCTCGCCGGCGTGATCGGCGGCAACGCGTTCGTCACGTCGCCTTCGATGGCCGAGTCGGTCGGCACCATCGTATTCGTGATCGCCGTGGTGGGTGGCATGGGCTCGCTGCCGGGCGCGTTCATCGCCTCGCTGCTGATCGGCATCATGCAGACCTTCGCCGTCACGATCGATGCCTCGCTCTCCGATCTGTTCTCACTCGTCGGCGTGACGGTCACGGACAGCACGACGCTCTCGTCGCTGTTGCGCATGCCGGTCTCGCAGGTCGCGCCGATTCTGCCTTATCTGCTCATGGTGCTCATGATGATCCTGCGACCGCGCGGGTTGCTCGGCAAGCGGGAGGGCTGACCGATGAAACCGCTCATTGAGGCCAGCGCCGGTTCGGCCATGCAACGCCACGGATGGCTGCAGTCCGCGCATTCGCTGCGCTGGATCATCTGGGGCGCCACGGTGCTCATCATGCTGGTGCTGCCGCTCGTGTTTTCCAGCGGCTTTGCGATCGCATTGCTCTCGCAGATGGGCATCATGATCATCTTCGCGCTCTCGTACAACATGCTGCTCGGGCAGACCGGCATGCTCTCGTTCGGGCACGCGGTGTACTCCGGGCTCGGCGCATTCGTGGCGGCGCATGTGCTCAACCAGATCGGCGCGAACCATTTCCCGTTGCCCGTTTCGATGTTGCCGCTGGTCGGCGGACTCGGCGGCATGCTGTTCGGCGTGCTGTTCGGCTACGTGACCACGCGCAAGTCGGGCACCACCTTCGCGATGATCACGCTCGGCATCGGCGAAATGGTGGCGGCGAGTTCGCTCATGTTTCCCGGCTTCTTCGGCGGCGAAGGCGGGGTGCCGACCAATCGCACGGTTGGCCATGCGGTGCTCGGCATCACGTACGGCCCGGCGATCCAGGTGTACTACCTGATCGCGGTGTGGTGTCTCGTGTCGATGATCGCCATGTACGCATGGACGCAGACCCCGCTCGGCCGCATCGCCAACGCCGTGCGCGACAATCCCGAGCGTGCGGAATTCGTCGGCTACAACACGCAGCGCGTACGTTTTTTCGTGATGGTCCTCTCGGCGTTCTTCGCCGGCATTGCGGGCGGCCTCTCGGTGATCGACTTCGAAATCGTGACGGCGGAGAATGTCGGCGCCGCACAGTCCGGCGGCGTGCTGCTCGCGACGTTCATCGGCGGCGGGGCGTTCTTCTTCGGGCCGATCATCGGTTCGATCCTGTTCGTGCTGTTCGCGGTCGCGTTATCCAATCTCACGCCGGCATGGTTGCTGTACCTCGGCCTTTTCTTCGTGCTGGTGGTCATGTACGTGCCGGGCGGCGTGTCGAGCCTGCTGATGAAGCAGGTCCCTCTCATTGCGGCTCGCAAGCTGCATCGCATGCTGCCGTCCTATGCGGCGGCGCTGGGCGCCGGGATGATTCTGCTTGCGGCGCTCGTGCTGACGGTCGAACTCGTCTACAAGGTGCAGATCGATAGCGACAACGGCACGGCCATGGCGTTCTTCGGCCTGAACTTCGATGCGGCGTCGTGGAAGCCCTGGGCTGTCGCCGCGGTGCTGTGGGCCGTGGGCGCACAGGCGGGACGCCTCGCGGGCGCGCGGGTGCGCGACGCGTGGGACGGCGTGCAACGGGAAATCGCGGGGAGCAACGTATGACGGCCGCACTGGAATTGCGTGACGTGCGCAAGAATTTCGGGCGCACCGAGATCATTCGCGGCGTCGACCTGAGTATCGCGCAGGGCGAGCGTCATGCGCTGATCGGTCCCAACGGCGCGGGCAAGTCGACCACGTTCAACCTGATTTCGGGGCGCATGGCGCCGAGTTCAGGCACGGTCAAACTCAACGGCGTCGAGATCGGCGGGCTGCCGCCGTACAAGATCAACCGCATGGGGCTCTCGCGCAGCTTTCAGGTGACGAACATTTTTCATCGCCTTTCGGTGTTCGAGAATGTGCGCTGCTCCGTGTTGTGGTCGCTCGGCTACCGGTATTCGTTCTGGCATCGGCTCGAGCAATTGCGCGACGCGCGCAAGCGCGCCGAAGAAGTGCTCGAACTGATCGGCCTGCAGGGCCGCCACGACACGCTTGCCGGACTGCTGACCTACGCCGAGCAGCGCGCCCTCGAAATCGGCATCACGATCGCGGGCGGCGCCGAAGTCATCCTGCTCGACGAACCCACGGCGGGCATGAGCCGCTCGGAGTCGGATCATGCGGTGGAGCTGATTCGCCGGGTCACCGTCGGCAAGACGCTGGTGATGGTCGAGCACGACATGAGCGTCGTCTTCGGCCTCGCCGACCGCATCTCGGTGCTCGTGTACGGCGAGGTGATCGCCACGGACACGCCACAAGCCATCCGTAACAACCGCCGCGTGAAGGAAGCCTATCTGGGCACCACGCTGGACGAACCCGCAGGTGCACATTGATGGCGACCGCGAATTCCATGCTTCAGGTGCGCGACCTGCATGCGTACTACGGCAAGAGCCATATCCTGCACGGCGTCGAGATGCAGGTGGGCGAGGGCGAGATCGTCGCCTTGCTCGGACGCAACGGCGTGGGCCGCTCGACGCTCGCCAAAGCCATCATGGGGCTCGTGCGGTGCGAGGGGCAGATTCTGCTGCGCGGCGAGGAAGTGCGCGGACTGCGCACCTTCGAGGTTGCGCACCGGGGCATCGGCTACGTGCCGGAGAACCGCGATATCTTCCCGACGCTCACCGTGCGGCAGAACCTGATGCTCGGCGAAAAGCGCATCCGTTCGCGCCAGAAGCCGCGCTGGCAGTTCGACGACATGTACCGGATGTTCCCGCGCCTGAAGGAGCGCGAGGACACGCCAGCGGGCTTGCTGTCCGGCGGCGAGCAGCAGATGCTGACGCTGTGCCGCACGCTCATGGGCGACCCCGACCTCATCATCATCGACGAGCCGACCGAAGGGCTCGCGCCACTCGTCGTCGCGCAGGTGGGCGAGTACCTGAAGACGCTGAAGGCGCGCGGCATTTCGGTGCTGCTCGTCGAGCAGAAGCAGGCCATCGCGCTCGATATCTCGCAGCGCGTGTACGTCATGGGGCACGGCCAGATCGTGTTCGAGGGGACGCCGCAGCAGTTAAAGGCCGATGTGCGCGTTCGCCAGGAATGGCTCGAAGTGTAGGGCGCGCTGCGAGCGTTCGGTCTGCGGAAGACATTGCGCTTAGCGTGCGGGCAAGTTACCCGGTGAGTAGTTGGGCTGCTGGCCGTTGGCCCCAAAAAGATCTTCGGGTTGACCGTTCATCCGCTGCCGTATGTTGTCGTTGACGACCATGCCTGCCGGGAACGCCCGCGGTCCCACTCCGGCGGCCAGCCAGGCACGGTCCTCTACCCATTCGCGGTGTCGCGGCCCCAAGGGGTTGGACTGGACGGCAACGGGCGGATGAAGGGCGAACTTCAATCCGACGTCAGTGTGCTGCAACCTGTCGACGATCCAGACTAGCGGGCCGTCGGAGAGGCCGTGATCGGGGTAGCCGCCGCCGACATCGCAATGACCGCCGGGAAAGAGCGCTTGCGTCACGTTCGGGTTGGGATTCCACAAGGTCGGTTCGAACGGTCTGCGTTGCTCGTCGAGCGAAACCGCGTGCACGCCGAGGCCAATGTCCGGGTTCAGCGTCAGATCGCAGAACCGGAACAGATCGATGGCGGAACCCTCGTAGTAGATGGGAATGCCGAGTGAACCGACCGTATCCCAAACCGCCACGGCGGTGACTTTTGCGTTCACGAACGAGTTGGCATCCAAAGGCTTCGGGTTGGAGAAGGCGCGATGGATCGTCAAGAACTCCGTCAGGCCGTCTGCGATTTTCTGGAACGTCGTTTCGTGGCCGTGTCTCCATCGATACCACGCTGCCACCGCGGTGTCGTAACGTTTCTGATCGTCGATCGCGGCGAGATCCGGCCGAAGCAGACCCTGTCCCGCAATCAGTCCCGCAAGGGCTCGCGCGGTGTACGCGCCGCGGCTGAAACCGACGATCACGATGCTGTCGCCGGGCTCGAAATTGCGCGAAATATACGTATAGCCGCGCGCGATTCGAGCGACGACGCCGACCCCGAAAGCGCCGCCAGCGACTTTATCGAGCAGTTGCTGGGAATTTCCGACCCCGTGAATGTATTTCGCGATCTGTACGGGTGTGCCGTTGGCGTCTGCAAGGGCCTTTTCCATCTCGAGGCCACCCCAGTTGCTTCCTTCGGGCAGCAGGTTTCCATCGAGCCACGCGAAAAGCTTGCATACATTGGTCAGTCCCGGCTGGCACCCTGCCGCGGCGTCAGGCGCGGCACCGTCGCCTTTTCCTGCCGGATCTTCGGGGCCGTTCCACGTGCCGTCCGCGCAAAAGACTATCGTTTTGGACATCGCCGGCTCCTCACACGCAATTCAGTCGCTATCCACGGAATATTTGTTCGCTATCCTGATTATTGTCCCGGTGCGTTAACTCAGCCGATGCGGCATCGCGTGCGATGCGCGTGCCGAACATCAGGTCTACAAATATAGCTTCTGCGTTCCGGATTGCGAGGTCAGGAATGTACGAAGGCGCACGTACGACAGGGGCGGCCGTGCTGAAGTGGGCCGCAGGGGCCCCGGCGGGTCAGCTGAACTGCTCTGAAGGGGGGCTTTCGCATGGGGGAAGCAAGCTTTCGCGCTTCGGGGGAGAATGCATGTCGACGCGCCCTCGCAGACGTGCGAAAGGCGGGAGCGCGGTTTTGGCGGCGAGCTTCGAAAGGCTGAGCAGGAGGCCTGTTCGAAGTCACTAGCCGGAAACGAATGCAGACGTTAGCAGATGTTCTGAACTGACCGACAGTCGCCGTACTCGGCGGCGGCACGAGTCCCCACAGAGTGCCTAGGCGGCCGCCAGCGTAGCCGGCATTGTCGCAATGCCATTCGCGGTAACCGGTAATCCGTGAGGCGCCGTTGACTGATCTCTCCCACTACGTCAGGACCTCGCCATCATGCAAGACGAATCGGAAGATGTTGTCGCTCGTCGCGACTTCATGAAGAAGGCCGTTGCGCTGGTCGGCGCAACATCCGCATTGGTCTCGCAAAGCGAGGCCGCAAATGCCCAAGGCGCCAATGCGCCGACCGCCGGGGGCCCGCAAGGGACCGGGACGGTTTATACCGGCGATGTGATCCAGGCAAAGAAGGTCATCAGCGCGCTCGACGTCGGCGACCTAGAGCGCGGCAAGACACACAAGTTCTACTTTCAGGGCGTGCAAATGCCGACGGGGCAGAACTGGTATGTGTCGGTGATCGTTGTCCACGGTGCGAAGCCGGGCAAGCGCGTCGCGCTGATCAGCGGGGTGCATGGCGATGAAATGAGCCCCGTGCATACCATCCACAGCGTGATAAGCCAGCTCGACCCCGCGCAGATGTCAGGCACCGTGCTGGCGGTGCTCGACGTATCGCGCCCCGCGCTCGAGGCCATGGAGCGCAGATGGCCCAATTCCGCACTTGGAATCGGCCTCATCGACATCAACCGCGAATGGCCGGGCAACGAGAATGGCGGCAGCGCGCCGAGCCGGCATGCGGGACTGCTGTTCAACCGGCTGTTGAGGCCGAACACCGACTACGCACTCGATTTTCATACGGCCACCACCGGCATGGATTTGACGTCCTTCAATCTGGCCAGAATGGAATTGCCGGAGGCGCGAGCCATGGCGGAGCTTTTTCCGATCAAGCAGATCTTCGACAACCCCGCCTATCCCACGCTGCTTGCCAATGCATTCATCAACGTGGGGATTCCCGCAATCACGCCCGAGATCGGTTCCGCGCGCGTTTTCGATTTCGACATGATTCCGTCGTTCGTCGAAGGCACGATGAACGTGCTCAAGCGCTACAACATCGTATCGGGTCCGATGGGGCGCACTGGGCGAGACGTCGGGACCTTCGTCGGCAACAGCGGCCACTCAGTCATGTCGACGCACGGTGGATTCGTCGAACTGCTGGTCAAAGTCAATGACAAGGTCAACGCGGGCCAGAAAGTGGCAATCCAGCGCAATACCTTTGGCGAAGTGGTCGCGGAGTATACGACCGAAGTCACGGGCGAGGTGACGGGACGACGAACCGACGCCACGGCAGAGCCCAGAATTCCTCTCGTGATGATTCTTTATCAGAGCGCGGCAAAGGAGATTCCGGAGGACTTTTCTGAATGAAATCGGGTCGGGCAGGGCGGCACGGGTTTGCCGCCCTTGTTTCGGATGATATGGACACGCTGCAACTTGAGTTTCCGGAGAAAGAAATTCAAACAATCCCCGTCGCATAGTACACGGCGATCACGAAGAAGACCGCCAACGTCTTGATCACCGTCACCGCAAAAATGTCCCGATACGACTCGCGGTGCGTGAGCCCCGTAACCGCGAGCAGCGTGATGACCGCGCCATTGTGCGGCAGCGTGTCCATGCCGCCGCTCGCCATGGCCACCACGCGGTGCAGCACTTCCATCGGAATATGCGCTGCCTGTGCGTTTTTGATGAAGAGATCCGACATGGCCGCGAGCGCGATGCTCATGCCGCCCGATGCCGACCCCGTGATACCCGCGAGCGCGCTCACCGAAACGGCGGCGTTCACGAGCGGGTTCGGAATGCTCTTGAGCGCATCGCTCACGACGATGAACCCGGGCAGCGCCGCAATCACACCGCCGAAGCCGTATTCCGAGGCGGTATTCATCGAAGCCAGCAGCGCCCCGGCCACGGCCGCCTTCGTGCCGTTCGCGAAGCGGTCTTTCACGCGGCCGAACGCCGTGACGATCACGAGCACGATACCCGCGAGCAACGCGCCCTGAACCGCCCAGATCGCCACGACCTGCTTGACGGTGGCCGTGACCGGCGTATGAATGCCGGGCAGCACTTCGGGCGGCACGGTCACGGTGTCGCCGTACCAGACGGGAATCCAGTGCGTGAGCAGGAAGTTCGCCACGCCCACCAGCACGAGCGGCGCGACGGCGAGCAGCGGGTTGGGCAGGTGCTCGGTTTTCACGTGTTCCGGCTCGTTCACGAGCGAGGTGCCGTAGCCTTCGCCTTTCGACATCGCGCTGCGGCGGCGCCATTCGAGGTAAGAGAGGCCCACCACGATGATGAAGAGCGAACCGGTCACGCCGAGCGCAGGCGCGGCCCACGAGGTGGTCTTGAAGAACGTGGTGGGAATGATGTTCTGGATCTGCGGCGTGCCGGGCAGCGAATCCATCGTGAACGAAAAGGCGCCGAGCGCGATGGCGCCCGGCATGAGGCGCTTCGGAATATCGCTCTGGCGATAGAGTTCGGCTGCGAACGGGTAGACGGCGAACACCACTACGAAGAGCGAAACGCCGCCGTAAGTGAGCAGCGCGCACACCGCGACGATTACGGCGTTGGCGCGCGAACTGCCGATATAACGGATGGCGGCGTGCACGATCGCTTCGGAAAATCCCGATAGTTCGATCACCTTGCCAAATACCGCGCCGAGCAGGAACACAGGAAAGTAGAGCTTCACGAAGCCCACCATCTTTTCCATGAAGATGCCCGAGAAGACGGGTGCAACAGCGGCGGGTTCGGTGAGGAGGACCGCGGCGAGCGCGGCGATGGGCGCGAAGAGAATCACGCTGTAGCCGCGGTACGCGGCAAGCATGAGGAACGCGAGGGCGGCGAGAACGATAACAAACGACATGGAGTCTCCTGCGGATCGATCGCGTTGCGCGATTCAGCTTGCTGCGTGTGTGATGGCTTTCGCTGCGTCCTTTCGTGCGGCGAGGCCGTGGTGCGTCGCAGCGATTGTAACGAAAGGATTTATCTCGTTATTGCGAGCGTGGCCGCTCGGTCCTATCGTTGCGCAGAAGAGCGAGCCGCAGAGGTGCCAGTCAATGAGTGCAATCGGTAATGGCGGGCCAGGTGCGTGGCGCGTGCGGGCGGTGCAGACAGCGCGGCTTGCGGCGGCGCTTGTTTGCGTGGGCGCTTTTGCGGGCATTTGGGCGGGCGCAGCGTTCGCACAATCGCAAGCCGGCGCTTCCGCGCCCGGCTCAAAGGCCGAGAACACGACGAACGCGCCGGATACCCAGCGCAAGAACTGGTACAACGACCCGTTCTTCGCGCTGTCGAACGCGATCAGCGCCTGTCCGCAGCCGCTCGGCCCGCGGATGACGAAAGCCGAAGCCGACGACGACGCCCACTATCGCGTGGAGCGCGGCACGACCTGCTGGCTCGCGCACAAGTGCTCGAAGCCGAACTCGTATCTTTACGATGCGGACATTGCAGCGGCGATTCGCCAGCAACTGCAAGGCGATGCCCTGTTTGCGGGCACGAGCATCTGGATCACGGTGCAGCGCCGTTTCGTCTACGCGGAGGGCTGCGCGGGCCCGGGCTTCGACAGCGCGGCGCTCGAGCGCAGGCTCGCCGCGATTCCCGACGTCGAGCAGGTCTTCGTGCGCGTGAGTTCGGACCCGCAGGGCGCGCTGCCGTACAAGACGCTCTCGACCGCGCCCTGAGCGCTTGCACGCGGCGATGCATCGCACATGGCTCGCGGCGTGGCACAATCGCAACGTCGAAAAACTAGAAGCCCGTTGGGGTGCTCCAAATGACTCGTCCTGGTTCGTCGTTGTTCCGTTTGCACAGATTGCCGTTCGCGGCGTGTGCGTTGACCTTGATCGCAGGGCTGGCTGCGTGCAGCAGCGGCCCGCCGCTGTTCCTGTCGGACGGCCGTCCGACGATCCAGGTGCAATGCCCGGCGTCGGGCGATCGCGATTCCTGCGCGCAGCAGGCGCGTGCCCGTTGCGCCGGCGCAGGCTACGACACCGTCGCGACCTCGACCGACAACGGCAACTACACGCTCGTGTTCGCCTGCCGCAAGGCCCAATAAGCCTCTCGCGCCCCGCTCAGCCCTCGGCGGCGGCGCTCGGTCCGCGCGCCGGCAGGTTCAGCAAAAGGCGCAGCAGGTCGGGCTGGCGGCGCGTCGCCGTCTTCTGAAAGATCGATTGCAATTGTTTGCGCACGGTGTCGTGCTTCACGCCGACGTGCGCGGCGATTTCCTTTTGCGTGAGACCTTCCGCAAGCAGCAGCGCGATACGGCATTCGGCCGGCGAGAGATCGAAGGCCGTCGCGAGCACCTGCTCGTCGACCAGCGGCGCGGAGCGCGGGTGATAGAAGGTCAGCGCCGCGAAAGCGCGCAATTCCGGGGCCGAGGCGTCGTCGGCCGTCACCACGTTGTAGAACGCGTAGAGCACCTCCTGCTGGCTCGCCGAGGCCTGCGCGCGGCCCCGCCCATCATGGGTTTGGCCGTGCGGGTCCGTTGCGGCCGCAGCATCGGGCGCATCCGGCGCGAGCGTGCCGTCGGCGGCCCCTACGATACGCAGCGCGCGAAAGCGCGCCGCCGCAGCCCGCGCGCCGCTCATGCGGTTGCGCAGGCGCGCCTCGCTCACGGCGATGTCCTCGAGCAGGCGCGCGTGATAGGGCGCCGCGAGCGTGATGCGCCGACCGCGCACCCGCACGAGCGAGGTCGCCTTCAGGAGCCGCTGTGCGGCCTCGTTGCTATGGAGCACCTCGCCCAGCGCGCTCACGAGCATGGCTGGCGGACGTGAGCGGTTTGCAAGCGTGTCGGCGTTCAAGGCAAAGCGGCGCAGGTACAGGCGCACCGCGCGCACGAGGTGCGGCGTGAGCCGCTCGAGCAGTTCGCGGTGCTCGCCCGGAAGCGGCCCGGCCTGGGCGTCCACGCGGCACGCGAGCATAACGGCGAGCCCGTTCTGTTCGATCAGCTTGCACAGCGCCGCGTAGCGATGGCCTGCCTCGAGCGGGCAGAGCTCGAACCCGGCTGAGCAGTCGCCGTCCGCGCAGTCGAGCTCGATGCCGCAATGGAGCCACTTGCCCGGCGGGTAAGCGCGCAGCCATGCCAGGCGCACATCGTCGCGGTACAGCGGCCGGATGCGCTCCAGCGGTTCCGCGCCGGTGAGTGCGAAACCGTCGCTCCAGGAAAATAGATCGCGCTGCCGGTCAAAGGCATACAGATGAACTGACGCCACCCCAGTCGCTTCGCGCAATTGCGCGCAAAAATCCTTCCAGGCGCAAGGATTATCGAGTGTGTCGTAAATAAGGTGCAGCAGGCGATCGTATTGTGATTCGTTTGTTTTCACGCCATTCTCGTTGTTCGTATTGTGAAAGACCGATGGCAGCAAAATGCGCTCCGCATAGCGTTCCACAATTGAGGAATATACAGGCGCAATAGCCCCCGTTAATCTGCCTTTCGATATGGATGCGGATACAACCGCGAGCGTGGACGAGCTGCCTCTGGAATTCCGTGCGGTATCCAACGGATAGCCGGTCGCGCTGGCTTTATTCTGGTCTGACAGTACGAACAAAAGCAGTCAATCCGCTGCGGCGTGCATTTAGCACGGTCTGCCGGCGCGATTACCAAACCGACCGATTATCCGCAGCGTGCGGAAAAGCGGCGATGCGACGAAAGTGAGTGCGCGCTATTTGTGCGCGCTCGATAAAACTTGTCATTACCGGGGGCAGCGATGAATCATCACCAACTCGAAAAGGACATTGAGCATCTCGAACATATCATCGGGCGGCTCTCGGGGCGCGACCGTATTCCGCTCTCTTATTGGCGCGGCCGGCTCGAGTCGGTTTCCGGCGAGAACCTCGTGCCTTCGCAGGTGCAGCGCGTGAAGCGGCTCAACGAAGCGCTGCGCGCGCTCGAAAGCCGTCTGTCGCACGAATCGCTTGGGCAACGCGAACGGTAACGCCAACGTTTGCGATAGCGTTGTAAAAATGCGCGCCTGCATCGTCGCACGGGCTCCAAACCGGTCACAATGGCACTCTCTTGACCGAACTGGAGATGCGTTTTCATGCCGAGCTACAAGCAACTGACCGCCCAGCTGGAGAAGCTTCACAAGGAAGTGGCTGCGGCGCGTGAAAAGGAAATTGACCAGGCGATCGCCGAGATCAAGGAAAAAATCGCGGAGTACGACATCACCGCGGAAGAACTGGGCTTCACGAGCCGACGTGCAGGCCCCGCGCGCAAGAAGGCGCTGCCGGCCCGCTACATGAACCCGAAAACCGGCGAGACCTGGAGCGGCCGTGGCCGCGCGCCGGGCTGGCTGGCGGGCAAGAACCGCGAACGCTTCCTCATCAAGGAATAACGGGCCAATTCCTGCCAGGCCGTTGCACCAGGGGTGCGCAGCACCCGCCGTGACGGCCGCACCGTATTGAGTCCCGAAAAAGCTCACCTCAGGTCCCGCGCGGCGCGCAGCGGCATGCCGCAACGAGCGGGACCAGGACGCTCACGCAGCGCTTGCATGTCTGTGGCGAAAGGAAATTCTCGTGAAAACGGGGGCGTCTCGCGAGCGCGGCGGGTGCACGAAGCTGTCGACGGTGCGCTCGCATCGAGGTCCTGTAAAAGCTCACCTTTGCCAACGCGGCGCGAACCAGCGCGTCCAACCCGTTCGAACCCCATCAAACCTTTAGTCGGCGGGGCGAATGCCGTGTATCATTCGGTCCCGGCGCCTTTTCGCTTTTTTGCGCGGGCATCCGCGGGACATTCCCGATCGCTCGTGCTATTTGCCGTGCGTCGCAGGCAGCGCACTGCTCGCCGCACGCGCCGTAAGCGTTGCTTGAAAACGCGCCCGCAAGCGCCGCCGCGCTCGCCGCAACCCCCGCCGCGCGGCCCGGTTGCCCGAATTCATCTGTGATACCCGCCCTATCCATGTCAGTAGCCGAACTCAGACGCCGCCGCACGTTCGCGGTCATTTCTCACCCGGACGCGGGCAAGACCACGCTCACCGAAAAGCTGCTGCTGTTTTCGGGCGCGATCCAGATCGCGGGCACCGTGAAAGGCAAGAAGAGCGGCCGCTTCGCGACCTCCGACTGGATGGAGATCGAAAAGCAGCGTGGCATCTCGGTCGCCAGTTCGGTCATGCAGTTCGAGTACGGCGACGCGGTCATCAATCTGCTCGACACGCCGGGCCACGAGGACTTCTCGGAAGACACGTACCGCGTGCTCACGGCGGTCGACGCCGCCGTGATGGTGATCGACGGCGCGAACGGCGTGGAAGCGCAAACGCTCAAGCTGCTCGAAGTCTGCCGCAGCCGCAAGACGCCCATTCTCACGTTCATCAACAAGCTCGACCGCGAAGTGCGCGAGCCGCTCGACCTGCTCGACGAAATCGAGCAGCACCTGGGCGTGGCCGCCGTGCCGTTCACCTGGCCCATCGGCATGGGCAAGGAGTTCCAGGGCGTGTACGACATCCAGCGCGACCAGGTACGCGTGTTCCGCGCGGGTCAGGAGTCGCTGGGCGGCGCGGTGGAAACGCTGCAGCACATCAGCGACGCCGATGGCGAAGCGCGCTTCGGCTATCACTGGAAGCGCACCAAGGAAGAAGTCGAGCTGATCACGGGCGCGACGCCCACCTTCGATCGCGACGCCTTCCTCGCGGGCGAGCAGTCGCCGGTGCTGTTCGGCTCGGCGATCAACAACTTCGGCGTGAAGGAAATTCTCGACGCGCTGGTCGATCTCGCGCCGCCGCCGTCGCCGCGGATGGCCGTGCAGCGACCGGTCTCGCCAGAAGAGCCGAAGTTCACGGGCGTCGTGTTCAAGGTGCAGGCCAACATGGACCTCGCGCACCGCGACCGCGTGGCGTTCATCCGCGTGTGTTCGGGCCATTTCGAGCGCGGCATGCAGCTGAAGGTCACGCGCAACAACAAGACCTTCCGCGCGAACAACGTGGTGAGCTTCCTGTCGCAGCGCCGCGAGACCGTGGCCGAGGCGTACCCTGGCGACATCATCGGTATTCCTAACCACGGCACGCTGAGCCTCGGCGACACGCTCACCGAAGGCGAAGACCTGCAATTCACGGGTCTGCCGTTCTTCGCGCCGGAAATCTTCCAGACCATCGAAGTGGTCGATCCGATGCGCGCGAAGCAACTGGGCGAAGCGCTCAAGCAGCTTGGCGAAGAGGGCGCGATCCAGGTGTTCCGCCCGATCCACGGCGGCGCGACGATCCTGGGCGCGGTCGGCCAGCTGCAGTTCGAAGTGGTGTCGCACCGCCTCGCGGCCGAGTACAAGGTTGCCGTGCGCCTGATGCCCGCGCGCTATCGCCTCTCGCGCTGGGTGACCTGCGACGATCCCGCCGAGCTGCGCCGCTTCACCGATTCGTACGAGGCCCGCATGGCCTACGACGCGTCGAACGCGCCGACCTATCTCGCCTCGCACGTCTCCGAAATCGAGGTCGCGCAAAAGGCCTGGCCGAAGATCGTGTTCAACGAGCTGCGCGAGCATTCGGGCGCGCCGTTCCGCAAGTCGATGTAACACACACGGCGCGCTCGCGCCGCGTTCACAAACCAGGCAAAGTCCTTCTCGCGCATCGTGGTGCCACACGCCCAGGGCGGCGTGCGGCGCCATGCCGCCGCGTCTGCGCTCGTAGGCGCCGGGCGAAATACGCGCAGCGCCTGCGCGCTTGCCCTATCCTCTTCTCGTAACGGTAAAAGACGACAAACCGGCGTTCGCCTCTATGGCAAGCGCCTGTCCGACCGACGAGGAGTGCCTGTGACCGTACGCAATCTCGATGCAGTGTTCCAGCCGAAATCCGTGGCCGTGATCGGCGCTTCGCAGCGCCCCGGCAGCATCGGCAGCATGGTATGGCGGCGGCTGATCGAAGGCGGCTTCACGAGCCCGCTGTGGGCCGTCAATCCGCGCCATGCGGGCGACTTCGAAGCCTTCGACGGCCGGCCCGTGCTCGCCGACGCAAGCGACCTGCCCGAGGCGCCCGGCGTCGCGATCATCTGCACGCGGCCCGCCACGTGGCCCGCGCTCGTGCATCGCTTGGGCGGCATGGGCACGCGCGCGGCGATCATCGTCGGCGAGGCGAGCGACGAGGCCGACCAGGCCGACCTGCGCCACGCACTGGCGGCGGCGCGCCCGCATCTGCTGCGCATCGTCGGCCCCGGCAGTCTCGGCGCGCTCACGCCCGCGCTCAACGCGCAGCTGGGCGCGGCAGCGTCGATTGCGCGCAAGGGCGGCGTGGCCTGGGTGTCGCAGTCCAACGCGCTCACCAACGCGGTGCTGCGCTGGGCCGCGCCGCGCGGCCTGGGCTTTTCGCACGTGATCGCGCTCGGCGACGAAGCCGACGTCGACGTGGGCGACGTGCTCGACTACCTCGCGAGCGACCCGAGCACGCGCGCGATCCTGCTCGAAGTAGACACGATCCGCGCGGCGCGCAAGTTCATGTCGGCGGCGCGCGCGGCGGCGCGCAACAAACCTGTGCTCGCGCTGAGAAGCGGCCGCGACGACAAGGGCGATGCGCTCTACACGGCGGCGTTCCGGCGCGCGGGTCTCGTGCGCGTCGACACGCTCGACGACCTGCTCGACGAAATCGAAACGCTCGGCGTGGGCCGCGTGGCCGCGAGCGACACGGCCACGCTCATCACGAGCGACCGCGGCGTGGCGACACTTGCGCGCGACGCCTTCATGAAAGCCGGCGACACGCTCGCCCGCTGGAACGACGAAGCGCTGGCGGCCGTCCAGGCCGCGCTGCCGCACGCGCAGGCCGGCAATCCGCTCGTGCTCGGCGACACCGCGAAGCCCGAGCACTTCGGCCTCGCGCTGCAAACGCTCGCCACGCACCGCTCGAGCGGCACGGCGTTCGTCGTGCACGCGCCCACCCACAGCGCGCCGGTGGACGCGGTGGCGCGCACGCTGATCGAGCAACAGCGTTTCGCGTATCGCGGCATGCTCGCGTGCTTCTTCGGCGGGGTGGACGAAACCACGCGCGACGAACTGCACGCGCACGGCATTCCGGTACACACCACGCCGCGGCGCCTCGCGCGCGCGTTTGCCCGTCTCGTCGATTACCGGCTGGGCCGCGAGCTCTTGATGCAGACGCCGGAGACCATGCCCGCGCAGGGCCCGGCCGCGATCGAGGCCGCGCAGGGCGAAGCGCGCGCGGCGCTGGCGGCCGGGCGCACGGAACTGAAAGGGGAGGAGGCGGGCAGACTGCTGGCCTTGTTCGGGCTTGTCACGCAGGCGCAGGACGAACCGGGTGTGAAGCCCGTGGTGGATGTGTCGGTCGAGTTTCGCGACGACGACAACTTCGGCCCGGTGTTCCGTTTCGCCGCGCCTTCGCCGGACGACTTTTCGCCGCCGCTGCGCGTGTACAGCCTGCCGCCACTGAACCCCGTGCTCTCGCGCGACATCGTCGCGCACTCGCCCTATGCGCGCTACGCGGCGCCCGAGCCGACGCTGGCCGCGCTCACCGAGCTATCGCAGTTCGTGTGCGAGGTGCGGGAAATCGTGGGCTTGCGTCTGACGCTGCGTGTGCTGCCCGAGGCGGTCGTGGTCGTCGCGCCCTGCCTGCAGCTCGCGGAAAAGCGCAGCCGCTTCGCGATCATGCCGTATCCGCGGCGGCTGGAAGAAACCATCGACTGGCACGGCGAGTGCCTCACGATCCGCCCGATCCGTCCCGAAGACGAGGAGATGCACCGCACGTTCGTCGAGTCGATGACACCCGACGACTTGCGCCTGCGCTTCTTCTCGGCGGTGCGCAGCTTCGATCACACGCAACTCGCACGCATGACGCAAATCGACTACGACCGCGAGATGGCGCTGATTGCGGTGGTGCATGGCGAGGACGGCCAGCCGCGCACGCTGGGCGTGGTGCGCGCCGTGGCCGATCCGGACAACGAGACCGCCGAGTTCGCGGTCGCGATTCTGTCGAATCTCAAGCGCGGGGGCCTTGGCCGCTTGCTGATGTCGCGCATCATCGAGTACGTGCGCTCGCGCGGCACGCACTGGCTGCTCGGCGAGGCGCTGCGCGAGAACGCGCCGATGATCGGCCTCGCGCGCGCCTGCGGCTTCACCGTCACGCCCACGGAAGACCCGGGGGTGGTCGGCTTTCGCATGCCGCTCGACTGAGCCGGCGCACCTCGCTGCTTAGGCGGCCAGCTTCGCGAGCGCGTCGTCGATCTGGCCGCGCGTGAGTGCGAGCTCTTCGAGCCAAGCCTCGCCGTACTGCGCGCCGGTTTCCTTCTCCAGCCGCGCGATGGTCGCAGCGCAGCGCGCGGCGTCCTTGGGCGTGGCGATGAACGCCTTCACTGACTGGCCGCCCTGGAACGCCTCGAACAGCGGCATGCGGATTTCGTCGGGCAGCGCGCGCGTGGTCCACTGATGCGTCTTGCCGTTGAAGGTGAGCGACGGCGGCAGCACGCGCTCCTTGCGCGTGGCCGGAATCAGGCCGAAATTGCGCGCGGCTTCGGCGATCTGCTCGGCCGTGAACAGCTCCTCGGGAGCGATCTCGAATTGCGCGATGGCGGTTTCGACGGTCTTCATCGCGTCGGCGCGGTCGTCGCGCTTTTTCTGCGCGCGCGCGACGATATCGCGCAACTCGTCGGCTTCGTCAGCCGAGATCGTGAAGCTCGCCTGTTTCTGCTGAAGCTCGGAAAAGCGCTGGAATTCTTGATCGGTCAGGAGTTTCGCCATGGGTTTCGAATGCGCGTGAGCCGCTTGCCCGCCGGTTTGCGGCAGCGCGCGCGGCGCACAGGTTTTTTTGAGAGGGCCGCCATTCTAACCGTTTTGCGTGGCCGGCTTGAGTCCACCGGGCGTCAGGCTGCGCCGTCCTCGCGGAACATCGACAAGGTCTGCACGGTCGCGCTCAGCATTTGCGTCGCCTCGTCGAGCGAGGGCGCGACATAGTCGTCGATGCGCTTGAGGAACGGGCAGGTGAGCGCCGCGATCGCCTGACCCGAAGGCCCGAGCACCGGAAACGTCACGTCGGTCACGCCGAAAATCTGCTGACTGTCCTTGCGCGAGAAGCCCGCCTCGCGCACCTGCTCGCACGCGGCTTCGAGCGCCGCGTGATCGATCGCCACCTCGCCCTTCACCTTCGTATGCTCCGCGAGCATGTGCGCGCGCTGCTCCGGCGTTTGCCAGGCGAGCAGCGTGCGGCCCGAACTCGTGTCGACGAGACCCACGCGCGAACCCAGCCGCACCGCGATGCCCCATGTGCCCGGCCCGTCCACCTGGGCGATCACGAGCAGGTTGCCGCGGTCGTAGACGGTGAGATGGCACGACTGTTCGGCTTCGTCGGCGAAGCGCTGCATGAGCGGCAGCGCTTCCGAGATCAGGCGCTCCATGGGCGGGTGACGATGCGCGAGCGCGAAGAGTTTCAGGCTCAGCGCATAGCGGTCGCCGCCTTCCGAACGGATAACGTATTGCCGCGCCACGAGCCGCTCCAGCATGCGGTAGATCTCGCTCGCGTTGCGTCCCAGCGCCTTCGTGATCTCGGCGCGCGTGAGGCCGGCGCGCTGCTCCGCAAGCAGTTCGAGGATGTCGAGTCCCTTGTCCAGCGCGGGCGCGCGATAGCGATCGGCGTCGTCTTTCTCGTCGGCTTCCTCGGGCACGTTGTCCATCTGACTCTTCTTCGTGTTCTTTTCCATTCGATCGTCCCCAGGGAAATCACGGACCCATGCTGCGCTGCACATCGCTTGACCTTGGGATGTGCGTATATGAATAATGCATTCACTGGTGAATAAAGGCCAGCGTCGTCAGGTTCGGAAAAGGCAGTTGCAACAGGTCGCGGGCGCGGCGGCATTTCGCTCGATGGCGACAAGGGCGCAGGATTAAACGCGGAGACGATCTGTGAACGGCAACGCACCCCATACCGACGCACGCCTGATTCTGCTCGCGCCCGAGGACAACTGCCTGATCGCGGCAGCGCGTCTGGCAGCGGGCGAAACGGTAGAGATAGAAGGCGAGCGTGTGACGCTCGCCAGGACGATCGAACTCGGTCACAAGGTGGCGCGCCGCGCGCTCGCACAAGACGAGAAGGTGCTGCGCTATGGCGCGCGCATCGGCCACGTAAGCGAGCCGGTGGCGCGCGGCGAGCATCTGCACACGCACAACCTGGAAAGCGATTACTTGCCGACCTACACGCACGACGCGGGGCACGAATTCGTGCCGCACAAGTAACGCCACCATGATGCGGCACGCGCCGCGAGCAGGATTCATGTTATGAGCGATAGCAACGTCACCCCTTCACGAGCCGCCGCGCCCATGCTCCAAGGCTGGCTGCGCAACGACGGACGCAAGGGCATACGCAACGTGGTTGCGGTGGCCTATCTCGTGGAATGCGCGCACCACGTGGCGCAGGAAATCGTCGCGCAGTTCCGCGAGCCCCTTGGCGCGTTCGACGATCCGCCCGCGCTGCAGCAGCCAGAAGCGCCGCCGGTGCATCTGATCGGTTTTCCGGGCTGTTTCCCCAACAGCTACGCCGAGAAGATGATGAAGCAGCTCACCACGCATCCGAACGTGGGCGCGGTGCTGTTCGTTTCGCTCGGCTGCGAAAGCATGAACAAGCACTATCTCGTGGAGCAGGTGCGCGCGAGCGGCCGTCCGGTAGAAGTCCTGACGATCCAGGAAAAGGGCGGCACGCGCAGCACGATTCAGTACGGTCTCGACTGGGTGCGCGAAGCGCGTGCGCAACTCGCCGCGCAACAGAAAGTGCCGATGCGCCTCGATGAACTCGTGGTCGGCACGATTTGCGGCGGCTCGGACGGCACGAGCGGGATCACCGCCAACCCGGCTGTGGGCCGCGCCTTCGATCAGCTGATCGCAGCGGGTTCGGCCTGCATTTTTGAGGAAACCGGCGAGCTGGTGGGCTGCGAATTCCACATGAAAAGCCGTTCCGCAAGACCTGAACTGGGCGAGGCGATCGTCGCGTGCGTGGCCAAGGCGGCGCGCTATTACTCGATTCTGGGCCACGGTTCGTTCGCCGTCGGCAACGCGGACGGCGGCCTCACCACGCAGGAAGAGAAGTCGCTCGGCGCGTATGCAAAAAGCGGCGCCTCGCCGATCGTCGGCATCGTGAAGCCGGGCGACGTGCCGCCCACGGGCGGTCTCTATCTGCTCGACGTGGTGCCCGATGGCGAGCCGCGCTTCGGCTTTCCGAATATCAGCGACAATGCGGAAATCGCGGAGCTGATCGCGTGCGGCGCGCACCTGATCCTGTTTACGACAGGGCGCGGGTCGGTGGTGGGCTCTGCGCTTGCGCCGGTCATCAAGGTGTGCGCGAACCCGCTGACCTACCGCAACCTCGCCGGCGACATGGACGTGGACGCGGGCCGCATTCTCGAAGGGCGCGCGACGCTCGACGAAGTGGGGCGCGAAGTGTTCGACCGCACGCTGGCCGTAGCGGGCGGCGAGCGTTCGAAGTCGGAAACGCTCGGGCACCAGGAGTTTATCCTCACGTACAAGCGCTTCGAGCCCGTCGGCCCCGCATGCCTGCCCGCCAGTGCGCGCGTGCCGATCGTCGAAGCCGCGAACTGAAACTCACAGTCGGATGATTTCGTTGTGGAAACAACCATCTCCAGGAGGAGACGAGCCATGGCGCAAGAACAGCATCCCAAGGTGGCGCACAGGCGCCGTATCGGCCGCACGGCGCTCGAAGTCAGCGCATTGGGTCTAGGCACCGCGCCGCTCGGCGGCCTGTATCGCGACCTGTCCGAAGAAGAGGCGCAAGCCACCGTCGACGCCGCGTGGGAAGCCGGCATCCGCTTTTTCGATACCGCGCCGCACTACGGCCACACCAAGGCCGAGCACCGGCTGGGCGCGTCGCTGCGGCGCTATCCGCGCAACGAGTACGTGATTTCCACGAAAGTGGGCCGCCATTTCGTGCCGCGCACGCACGAGTACGACGGCAGCGAGGGCTGGCAAAACCCACTGCCCTTCGAAGCGATTTTCGACTACACGCGCGACGGCATTCTGCGTTCGTTCGAGGACAGCCAGCAGCGGCTCGGCTTAGTCGATATCGATGTCCTGCTCGTGCACGATATCGGCCGCTACACGCACGGCGAGCGCAACGAGCACTACTGGCGGCAACTGCGCGACAGCGGCTTCAAGGCGCTCGACGAATTGCGCAAGGCGGGCGCGATCAAGGCGATCGGCTTCGGCGTGAACGAGCGCGAAGTGATACGCGAGGCGATGCAGGAATTCGACATCGACTGCGCTTTGCTGGCGGGCCGCTATACGCTGCTCGAACAGGCTCCGCTCGACGACCTGCTGCCCGAGTGCGAGAAGAAGGGCGTGAGCATTCTGCTGGGCGGCGCGTTCAACTCGGGCATTCTCGCGCACGGACTGCTCGGCGAACTCAAATTCAACTACGCCGACGCGCCGCAGGACGTGGTCGAACGCGTGGCGCGGCTCGATACGATCTGCCGGACCTACGACGCCCCGCTCGCGGCGGCGGCGCTGCAGTTTCCCTATGCGCACCCGGCCGTGGCGACGGTGCTCAACGGCGCACGCAGCCCGCAGGAGGTGCGCGAGAACGTCGCCTCGTTCGAGACGAATTTGCCCCGCGAGTTGTGGCTCGCGCTGCGCGACAAAGGTCTCCTCGATCCGCGCGCGCCGCTTCCGCAGGCTTGAGCCATGACTACCATCTCTACGATCGAACGGATCGACGCCCATCAGCACTATTGGGACCCGGCACGCGGCGACTACGGCTGGCTCACGCCTTCGATGACCGCGCTGTATCGCGCGTTCGGACCCGCCGATCTCGCGCCGCTGCGCGCGTCGTGCGGCGTGGCGCGCACGGTGGTCGTGCAGGCCGCGCCGACTATCGAAGAAACACGCTGGCTGCTCGATCTTGCACGCAACGAGCCGTCGATTGCGGGCGTGGTGGGCTGGGTGCCGCTGGACGATCCGCACGTCGCCACGCTGATCGCCGAACTCGCGCGCGAGCCCAAGCTGCGCGGCGTGCGCCCGATGCTGCAGGACCTGCCCGACGACGACTGGATCGCGAAAGCCGATACCGCGCGCGGCGTGCAAGCGCTCATCGCGCACGATCTCGCTTTCGACGCGCTCGTGTTCACGCGCCACGCGGATGCGCTCGCGACGTTCCTCGCGCGGCATCCCGCGCTGCGCGTGGTGATCGATCACGGCGCGAAGCCGCCGATCGCGGCGGGCGGCGAGAGCGGCTTTGCGGCGTGGGCGCACGCCATCACGCGCTTCGCGCAGTTTGCGCAGGTGCACTGCAAGCTGTCGGGGCTCGCGACCGAAGCCGCGCCCGGCTGGGACGACGCTACGCTGGCGCCGTGGGTCGCGCATCTGCTTGCCGAGTTCGGGCCGCAACGCCTCATGTGGGGCAGCGACTGGCCGGTGCTGAACCTCAATGGCGATTACGCACGCTGGTACGCGAGTGCGCAGCAGCTTACACAAGCACTTTCCGCAGACGAGCGCGCCGCCGTTTTCGGCGGCAACGCTGCGGCTTTTTATCGGCTTGAATCCGGGCTCCGCGACCATCCAGCCGGTTAGAAAAGGTCCGCCGAACGCCACGAGGCGCGCCTGCGTCGCCATAATGGCCGTTTGCGTCATCCCAACTTCTTCCCGCGATTTCTTCGCTCGATCGCGGCATGGGCGCCTGCTGCAATACGGGGTATCGCCGTGCCGCGCTTCCAACTGGAGTGGCAGATGGTACAAAGACTGGCCGGCAAAACGGCCCTGATCACCGCGGCGGGCCAGGGCATCGGCTACGCGGCCGCCGAACTGTTCGCGCGCGAAGGCGCACGCGTGATCGCCACCGATCTGCGCATCGACGCACTGGCAGCGCTGCCGGTCGAGGCGCGCAAGCTCGACGTGCTCGACGGCGCGGCCATCACGGCGCTCGCGCAGGAACTGGGCGCGATCGACGTGCTGTTCAACTGCGCGGGTTTCGTGCACGCGGGCTCGATCCTGGAAGCGAGCGAAGAAGACTGGGACTTCGCGTTCGATCTGAACGCGAAGGCGATGTACCGGACCATCCGCGCCTTCCTGCCGGGCATGCTGGCGAAGGGCGGCGGGTCGATCATCAACATGTCGTCGGCGGCGTCGAGCGTGAAGGGCGTGCCCAACCGCTTCGTGTACGGCGCCTCGAAAGCCGCTGTGATAGGGTTGACGAAGGCTGTGGCCGCGGACTTCGTGACGCGCGGCGTCCGCTGCAATGCGATTTGCCCGGGCACGGTGTCGTCGCCGTCGCTGGAGGAGCGCATCGCCGCGCAGGCGGCGGCGCAGGGCACGAGCGTGGACGCGGCGCGCGCCGCGTTCGTCGCGCGCCAGCCGATGGGGCGCGTGGGCAAGCCCGAGGAAATCGCGGCGCTCGCGCTCTACCTCGCTTCCGACGAATCCGGATTCACGACCGGCCAGGCGCATGTGATCGACGGCGGATGGTCGAACTAGTTAGCCCGAACCATCGCCCCAGGCGATTCTGACCGACTGCAACGCACAGACACACGAGGAACACAGACGATGAAACTGCTTCGCTACGGCCCGAAGGGCCACGAGAAACCGGGCCTGCTCGACGTCGAAGGCCGCATTCGCGCGCTCTCGGGCAACGTGGCCGACATTGCGGGCGACGTGCTCTCGGACGCCGGCCTCGCGCAACTGCGCACGATCGACCCGGAAACGCTGCCGCTCGTCGAAGGCAATCCGCGTATCGGGCCCTGCGTGGGCCACATCGGCAAGATGGTCTGCATCGGTCTGAACTATGCCGATCACGCCGCCGAGTCGGGCATGCCGGTGCCGAGCGAGCCGGTTGTCTTCAACAAGTGGACGAGCGCCATCGTCGGCCCGAACGACGACATCGAGATCCCGCGCGGCTCGAAGAAGACCGACTGGGAAGTGGAACTGGGCGTGGTGATCGGCAAGCACGCGAAGAACGTGAGCGAGGCCGATGCGCTCAACTACGTGGCGGGCTACTGCGTGATCAACGACGTGTCCGAGCGCGAATGGCAGATCGAGCGCGGCGGCCAGTGGGACAAGGGCAAGGGCTTCGACACCTTCGGCCCGACCGGCCCGTGGCTCGTCACGCGCGACGAAGTGGCCGATCCGCAGAACCTCTCCATGTGGCTCGAAGTCGACGGCCATCGCTACCAGAACGGCAGCACGCGCACGATGATCTTCACGGTCGCGAAGCTGGTTTCCTATCTCTCGGAGTGCATGAGCCTGCAGCTGGGCGACGTGATCTCCACCGGCACGCCGCCGGGCGTGGGCATGGGCGTGAAGCCGAATCCCGTGTTCCTGAAGGCGGGGCAGACGGTGCGCCTTGGCATCGAGGGCCTGGGCGAGCAGCAGCAGAAAACGCGCGCGGCAGAGTAAGCGCGCCTGACGCACGAAAAAGCGCGCGAGGGGAGGCGGGACAAACCCGCTTCACCTCGCGCGCTTTGTTTGCGGCGCAGACTTTTCAGTTCGTCGGACTTTTGTCTTCCGGCCCGCTGCCTTCCGCGAGCCGGTTCACCGTCCCCTGCGCCAGCGCCACGAGCTTTTCGTCGCCGTTTTCCATCACGTACACGCTGCACTGGCAGGTGGCCTGGTGGCGCCCCGCGTGCACTACACGGGCGCGCGCCATCAGCGTGCCCTTGAGCGCCGGGCGCAGATAGTTGATCTTGTATTCCCCCGTCACCACCCGTGGCCCAAGGGCCAGCGCGCCGGCAAAGGTCAGCGCGTTGTCGGCGAGATAGCTGATCACGCCGCCATGCACGTAGCCGTGCTGCTGCTTGAGGTCGTCGCGTACCGGCAGGCGCAGGGTCAGCTCGTCCGCGCCCACGTGTGTCAGTTCCGTTCCGAGCAGCACGCTGAACGGTTGGGCATGCAAAGCGCCGCGTGCGCGGTCCACAAGATCTGTCATCGTCGCATTCCCTGGGTCTATCCCCGAGTGGTTTCCTAACCACTCTAGGAAGCCTTAGCGTCGAGTCAAGGTGAATCGAATCGAGCTGCCAACTTACATTAGTTGCGTATACAAAAAGGGCTCAATTACGTATATGAACGACTCCCCTGTCAGCAAGCATTTGATTGCAAAATGTATACGGAACTAGCCCATTTGGCGCCATTTTCCCATCTTGGTCGTCAATTCTTTGCAAACACGGCGTGATTTTCGCTGGTCGTCAGGCCGTCAGCCCGTCAGCTCAAGCGCTGCCATCCTCCTTGCGAGGAACATGAAGCCCTGCGCCCCAACGCGCTAAGGTGTTGAAAGAGTGGAGACAAAAATGGGACCAGCCGACTTCGGCGCATTCGAGCACGAAGGTTGGGAACGTGTCGCGCAGGCCTATCACACGTATTTCGGCGATTTGACTGCCCAGTCGAACCGCGCGATGCTCGAGACGCTTGGCGTGGGGCGTGGCACGCGCTTTCTCGACGTCGCATGCGGGCCTGGCTACCTCGCTGCCGCAGCCAGGCGCCGTGGTGCGGACGTCGCCGGCGTGGATTTCTCGGTCGCGATGGTCGACAGACGTATCGGCGCGATGCCGGGGAACTTCGAATTCCTATGTGCTGTGTCTTGGCTTCCGCACTCAAGGCTTAGGTGCAAGATTGTTTGCGGGAGGTCCGAGCGACAGCCCATCATCGTCCATCGAGGACGGGGCGCCTTACCGACACTGAGCATACTAGCGGCATGCAACTGCGAGACCGTCGAGTGGGCGAGTGCCATGCCCTCCCATTGGCGCGCATAGTGGCTGCCCCCGCTCCATCGCGGACTGCTGACAGCGGCCCGGATAGCGTTGACGAAGATTCGGAAGACTTGCTCGTAGAGCGGCCAGACGCCGGCTCGCTGGCATGCCCGGCACGGGAACCCTGTCGCTCCGCTGTCGCGCTTGTGCGCCGCGGCGGGCGGCAGACCGTTTGCGCAGACAATTCAAGAGTATCAGTATCCTCTGCTTCCATTGTGCAATGGCCTCGATTCATCCTGGTTGATGACGACCCGAACATCCTTCCTCCGCTTCGGATACTCCTCGAGGCGGAGGGCTATCGTGTGCTCACGGCGCTGAACGGCCTCGCGGCCATGCCTGTCACGGCAGCCGGACGCCCGGACGTCATCGTCACCGACTGGATGATGCCGGCGGTCGATGGCGTTGCCTTCTGCCGGTGGCTGAAGGCCGACCCTGCGACGGCAACCATTCCCGTTGTGATGCTGTCGGCTGCGCTACCGCCCTGTCCGACAGGCAACCTATGGGACGTCCTCTTGATGAAGCACACGCCGATAGGGCGCCTGCTTCATGTCATCGGCCGGCTACTGGACGCGCACGGCACCGCGACCTGACGCCGACGCGCCCGCGATGGGCTAAGGTCCCGGTTACGCGCGGCGTCGGGCTTTTTCAACTTCTGCGTCTCAGCGAATCGATAACCGTCGCAGCCTGGCTATCTGCGCAGGATGTCGGCCAGCCGCCACCGGACGCACCGCGTCCACTGCCTGCGCTTCGCGGTGCCGGGCTCGTGCAGCTCAGCGCGCAGGGCGAAGTCATGCGCGTGACGACCGCCCCTCGTGCAGAGCCCGACGGGGTCGTGCTGCGCAAGGGTACCGTCATCAAGCTGGCGCCTGACCCGGCGCAGCAGTCCACGAGCCTGTTGCGCCTAGGCGCGAGCGTCGCCGCTATACGCCGCGAAACGTTCTTTTGAGCGCCGCAAGCGCTTGTCTGCACGGGCACACGCTACCCGTGCGAGTCCACCCACGCGCGAGCCTAAGCCAGTCCCGCCACCTGCGCGTCGTCTGGCGTGCCGAAGATGCCAAGTATGACGGAAGCCTCGACCGGTCTGTGCTCCCGAGTAATCGGGCCGCTTGCGGCATAACGCACCGGGGCAAGGAGTTCTGTTGCGCGATGGCGTGCCCCCATAGCACGTAACCTTTGTACTCTTCCTGCTCCATGTGCAAACGGCCTCGCCCGACGTGGTAACCCAACGCCGATTGTATGAGAACCTTCAGCACCGGCTGTCACGCTGCGCAGCTCGGCATACCATCCGCCCCCAATCCACGTCGTCGCGCGTTCGCAGGACTTCAAACACGCGTGCAAACGATTGTCTGCGTATTCGAGCAAGCTAGATGTCTACCGACGCCTCGTCAACTCCATCTGCCACGCATGTGCAATTGCGACCTTGTCGTTTGGCGGCATAGAGCGCCCGGTCCGCTGCAGCCACCAGGAGCGTCGGGTCGTGACCATCGCTCGTGTGGAGGACGGCGACACCGAGGCTGATGGTAACAATCCCGGAATTGCTCCCCCGGTGCGGAAGACGGAGGCTTTCTACCGCCTGTCGGATTCGCTCGGCTACGACTAGTGCGCCATCCCGGTCGGTGTCGCGCAATATCAACGCAAATTCTTCGCCGCCATATCGCGCTACGGTGTCAGTAAAGCGCGCGGCCGACGATGCAATTGTTCCGGCAACGATGCGCAGGCATTCATCGCCGCGTTGATGGCCGTAGAAGTCGTTATAGCTCTTGTACGCGTCAACGTCCGTCATGATGACGGCCAGATATCCCCGCTTGTCGGCACGCGACTCCTGTTGCCAGTGATGCGCCAGCTCGCGGTCGAAATGGCGCCGATTGAACAGTCCAGTCAGTCCATCCCGGAAGGCGAGGCCGCGTAACTCGGCTCTTTCTTCAGCGGCACGTTTCTCCAATAGCGTTCGTTCAGTGATGTCTCTGACCGTAGCGGTCAGAGAATCGGGCTTTCCCGAGAACGGTTCGATTACGCAGCGCAGGTGGGCCTCCATCCATAGAACGCTACCGTTCATGTGTCGGAGGCGACTGGTTTCAGAAGCTTCGACCTCACCCGAGGCTACTTTCGCTATGGCCGCTGCGAGCGCATCGCGGTCATCGGCTAACGCCAGGTCGGTCAGGTGTGTACCGGTGAGGTGCTCGGGCGAGTGCCCCAACAATGAGGTGATACGCGGGGACACGTAGGTCAGCCTGCCGTCCAACCCGAGACTCATGACGATATCAGTCGCGTTTTCGGCGAGCACCCGATATCGACGTTCGCCGTCACGCAGCATCATGAAGAGCCGGTTGCGCTGGGCCTGGGTGGCGGTGATGGGCAAAGCGATGCCCAATGCGGCGACGAGGAAAAGCTGCAGGCCGAAGATACGACCTTGCATCGTTTCATAGGGGAAGACCCATAGTGGGCCCGTTCCGCGCAGGGTGAAAGAGACGGCGATTGCGAGGCACAGAAGCAGGCCAACCATGACACCTGCGAGGTCTGCCTGAAATGCGAGCAGGACAATGGGCGGGAGCGCCCAATACAGGAGCGGAAAACGGCTTTGGCCGAACACGCCTACCGTGGCAATGCAAACCACCAGTAACAGGAACGCAGTCTTGCGGCGCTGGTCGGCGCGCAGCAAATGAGCCACGTCACCAGTCCAGAAAACAAGCGCGGCAGGCGTGAAGATGGCGAGACTCAGGGCATCCGAAATAAACCAGTTGGCGAGGTCAGGCAGCAGCCGCCCACTTAGTCGTCCATGCAGTAGCGTCATCGCAAGGACGCCCGACACCGCAGGCGCAAACAGTACGCCGCCCGCCACAAATCTCGTCAGCGGCCTCGCCCGAACCATCTCGGAAACGGTCGAGATGCGTGGTGCAAAGGCAAGGGCGATAAGTACCTCAACGATGTCGGCAGACGAATAGGACGCAGATACGCCGAAACTCTCGCCCACGTAAAGATTGGCAGCCAGATTGCCAAGCACACCGCCGGCGAAAACCGAATACCGTCGCCGAGGCGGTGCAACCATCAGTTGTGACAGCAGCACCGCGTTGGTTAGCCATATTGGCGCGATTTCTCCCGCCATGGTTTTGAGCGCTCCGCTGGCGAGACAGGTGAGCGTTGTTACCATGAACGCTAGCAATAGGTGCCAGACGTCCGCAGGGTGGCTGGCAAGACTTGACGACCGCGAATCTGCTCGCAAATCGGGCGAGCGGCGAGCAGCCGAATTCCCCATCTTTATCTCTCTGTATTCTTGGTCTTCGCTTGCATCCCGGATGGATGCGCGGCGCCCATGTGCATGTTAGGAAGGCACGTTAAGCAAGACGCCTTGCTGCCTCACGAATCCATTTATCGGCCAGGAACGGCGAAACTTTACGGGGCACCATGCTGGACGGCTCTAGTTCTGTGGACCGTCTGCGGAAAATACCTGTTTGTGCCGCCAGTGCAGGCACCCCCGCAAGCGGACCGCGAGGAGAAGGCCACGGAAGTCCGTTCTGCTCAATCCGAACTCTTCCAAAACTGATTGCGAAAGTGTCTTGAACAATAGTCAGAGTGTATTACGTCGCGCGTGCAACCGATGTAGTTGCGTGAACAACTATTAGGGATTTAATTCTAAAACTTGCACTTGACGACGTTGAGAAACATTTGCGTCCTGGTTCCCCCCGTATGAACGCAGTCTTCGCCGCTGCGCTGGTTCGCTGGGCCGTTTGTGTTCCTCGGTTTGGTGCCCGCGCAAGCATATCCCGCCCGGGGTACGCGTCTTCGACACGATGAACGCTCGGTCGGAGAGCGTTTCTCACCTTGCTCAGGACACGAGCTTCATTTAAATGGCTTGCCGCCGTCAATTACACAAACTTACACTATTTGGACAAAACGGCCGGGCTCACGCCTGCAGTTGCACAGCTTGCGGTTAAAGTCTGCTGCCACGAGTCTAGGTGTCCACAAGCTCGTCGACCGCGTGAACTGCATGCGCTCTTCGCGTCACGCACCTATTTTGGTCTTGCATATACTGGGGCGCGAAGCATGGCACGAAACTATTGCTGCGGTGCCGACCATAAACCCGGTCATGATGACTCGGATGGCTGTGCCAGGACAGCGAGCCAGCAAACCGCGCCCCAAAGATGCTCGGTAGCCCATCAGAGTCGATAGACGCGCTCTGCATTGTCGTGGAACAGTGCACGACGCTCGGATTCAGAGAAGTCCTTCGTAATTGCCTTGAAGGCATCAAAGACCGCATCGTAACTGCTGAACAACTTGTCGACAGGAAAGTTACTCGCGAACATGCATCGCTCGACGCCGAATGCATCGATTGCATCGAGAACAAACGGCCGAATGCTGTCGACTGTCCACTTCCAGTCCGCCATCCCGAGCCCCGAAATCTTGCACGAAACGTTTGGCGCGGATGCCAGCATCCTCATCCCTTTTCTCCAGCCTTCGACTTCGGCGGGCATACGGTCCACCGGCATGCCAGTATGGTTGAGAATGACAGGAGTATCGGGATAAGCCTGGGCCAGCGCCGTCGCTTCTTCCATCTGCGTGCAGTACAGTTGCAAATCGAAGGACAGGTTGTAGCGTCGCAAGAGGGAGTAGCCCGCTCGCCATTGCGGGTCGCTCATGAGGTGCGGACTGTCAATGAACGTCTTGACTGGGTCACGATGGAAGTTAAGACACTGTCGGATTCCGCGCACGTTCGGATATTCGAGATGTGCCTCCATGACCTCCTGGACCTTCGGTGACGACAAGTCTGCAAAGGCGACGATTCCGTGCGGATAACCGTGCTTGTCTGCCACGCCCTGGAGCCACCGCGTTTCCGCCACCGGGTCATTATGGTCATATTCGACCTGCAGGTGGACCGTCTTGACGACATTCTGGTTCTTGATGTCGGCCAGAAAGTTTCCAATCAGATAGTCCTCACGAATCGCCGAGTAATCACCGAAAACGCGCTCAAGCATGGGCCCCTGAAGCCACGGATAGTCGCCGTTCTTCAAGTCGTAAAGATGATGATGCGGGTCAATGATGGGAAGGTTGTCCACAATGTCTCCGAATACGTTTGAATCAAGGCACGTGGCCGCCCGTTCGTCCACAGGCGGCTGTCGCACGAGCAAATGCGCTTAGTAGCTGCCGGCCGACGGCGGATACACGCGCTTCACAGTAGCCTGGGTGGTGGGCTGGTCAATCGTTTCCTTCGTAACGAGCGGCTCTTTAAGCGCCAGCTCCTGAGTCGTTGGCTTCTTGTTTAAAGCGTTGTTCACCTGAGTGGTGGCGTCGATACCCTGGCCAACGGCTTCCTGCAGGAAAATTCCCTGGACGGCACCATCACGCAACAGCTTGATGGTGGTCGGGCTTCCATCCGCCGTCACAACGGCAACCTTACCTGTGAGTCCCCGCGTTTGAAGCGCTTTGGCCGCGCCCGTCGCCGCCTCATCGTACATCCCGTAGATGGCCCTAACGTCGGGGTGGGCGGTCAGAATGTCGTTCGCCTGCGAAACAGCCTCGTTGACGGTCAGACCGTGGGTCTCAAGGACCTGAACCAGGTCGCAACCGTCCGCAGCAAACGATTCCTTTGCGCCCTTCATATATTTTTGCGCGTTCTCGCGGTCTTGCGGAAGCGACAGCATCGCAATTTTGTTACCGCCGCGCTCCTTCGCCAGCTTGCAGACATACGAGCCCTGTGCCTTGCCGGTTTCATAATTATTGGCGGTGACCGCCGACGTATAGTCGGTCTGTCCAGCCTGTGGACCGATGCCAGCAAACGCGATGGGGACAGACTTTTCCTTTAGCAGCCTCAATACCGGAGGCGTGCTCGTCGAACTGACGGGCCCCATGACAATAGCGGAGACGCCTCGCGTCAGCGCCGTCTTTACGTTGTCCATCTGCTTGGCAGGAGAATTCTCGGAGGTGAATTCCACGTAGTTCATGCCCAGTTCTTTCGCGCGCTCTTTCACTCCGTACGCGACCCATTGCCAGTACGAAATGTCCAAGGACGGTGCGATGTACGCAACCGTCTGTTTGGCCTGCGCGAGCGCCGACTGTGATGCCATCGCGACGCAAGCCAGCGCGCTACAGACAGCCATCGTGGTCAACGGCTTCCCAAGGTGGTGAAATTTGGCGAGTCGAAAGACGTTCATCATTGTCTCCTTGCTGAGTGTTGTGCCGCCGGCTTATCGCCGTGCTTTGGTGACGCGGTCGACAAGCACCGCGATGAGAATCACGACACCTGTCACGGTGCCTTGCCAGAAACTGTTCACGCCAATGAGATTCGCGCCGTTCTGGATAATCGTTATCATCAGCGCGCCGAGGAGTGCACCGATTGCGGACCCGGTGCCACCGAAGAGGCTTGCGCCCCCGATGACCACCGCCGCGATTGCCTGAAGCATCAGGGCGGACCCCGCCGTTGCCTCTGCATTGCTGATATACGAGATGCTCACGATGCCCGCGAAAGACGCAAGCAACCCAGAAATTACGTAGGCGGACAGACGAACGCGGTTGACAGGGATACCGATGACACGAGCGGAAGAGCTGCTGCTACCCACCGCATAGAGCCATCTCCCTGCTACAACCTTGCGCAGGCAGAACTCAATAGCAATCAGCAGCAGCGCGCACCACAGCACGTAATTCATGACGCCAGGAATCAACGTCCCAGAATTGAGAATCCAATAGTTCGGGTCGTTGATAGGAAGCGAGTGGCCGTCGGTGACGATGAACGACAGACTTCCAGCGATGGCATACGTACTAAGCGTTACGACGAATGGCGCGAGACCTACGAAGGTCACGAGTGCGCCATTAATCGAACCGATGATGAAACCGACAGCCAGGCCTGCGATGCTGCTGACGACGGCGCCATAGCCATGTGACATCGCGAGACCGGTGACCATGCCTGTCAGGGAAAAGACTGAGCCGACTGACAGGTCGATACCACCCGTGATAATCACGAGGAGTACACCGAACGCCATGATGACGAGCGGTGCCGCAGCCTGGGTAACGTTCGCTAAGTTTCCCATCGATAGCGCAGCCGGAACGACCATGCCGACAGCAAGTTCGATGACAACAATGGCAATCGCGATAGCAATTTCGGTACGATAGGTCGACAATATGCGCCGGATACCACCGCCAGAATCCTTCGAGCCGCTCCGTATTGAATGCGTCACTGCTTTCATGTTTTGTCTCCTGACTTAATCTTCGATGTCCGAAACGTTCAATGTTTCAGGCGGCCATTCCTGTAGCGCTAGCAAGGCTCTCTTCACTAACGTCTGTGTGACGAAGAATGCCGGTCGGCCGCCCGGAAAGGTCAAATGCGAGCACCGTGTCACAAAGTTCGACCAGTTCCAGGTACTCAGTCGACCACCAGACGACTGCCGTGCCCTGTCTGGCGAGCTTGCGAACGAGTGCGTAGATTTCCCGCTTTGTCCGAATGTCGACTCCGCGCGTGGGTTCCTCGAGCACCAGCAGTTTCGGTTTCAGATTCAGCCAGCGCGCAACGAGGATTTTTTGCTGCGTGCCACCGCTCAAAGTTGAAGGGAGGTGCCATAGGGAACCAGCACGTATCTTGAGCGCGTCGAGGAGGGCTTGCCCCTGCCGAAGCTCTTCGTCACGAGCTATCTTTTTTCGCTCGACGATGCGCCGCGCTGCCATCAGGTTGTCGATGATTGGAAGCGTTGCGAGAATGCCCTTATTTGCGCGGTCGCCAGATATATAGCCGACCCCGGCGCGAGCCGCGCCTGACGGCCCGCGATGCTTGACCGGTTTGCCAGCGCGCTCGATATCCCATCGAGATTTTGGGCCGAGTCCCGTTAGGGCCTCAATGAGCGCCAGAGGACCGGTCGGAGCGCCCGCGAGTCCCACAATGGCCCCCGGACGTATTTCGAGCTCGATATCGTCGAGGCGGACAATGATGGGCCTTTGCGCGGTGCCACGGTTGTCGTGACTTGTGTCGTGACCTTCCCGCAAATCCGATGCAACTTCCAGGCTGACCTCGGTTTGTTGGTCAGGCTCGACGGATTGCCCCATATAGTCGACGATTTCGCGGTCCGTGATGGCATTTAGAGGCGCACGGTCGACGGCTGTTTTTCCGTCGCGAATGATGGTGCAAACGTCAGCAATCTGACGTATCTCGCGCATGCGATGAGATACGAACAGGACGGCAAGACTTGTCTCCGCTACCAGCCTTCGAATGACCGCAAAAAGACGCCCAGTCTCGGCAGCAGTGAGGTTCGCTGTCGGCTCGTCAAGCAGTAGCAGCCTCGCGCCAGAGCGGAGTGCTCGAGCGATTTCGACGAGCTGTCGCTCGTGAAGCGATAGCTCACCCACCAGACGGCTAACCGATTCCCGTGCGAACTGCGGGTCAATCAGCGATAGAGCATCAATCGCGAGAGCACGTGATGCTCGCTCGCTATAGGTCCCGAGCGCGCGTTGCATCCGGGGCATGGCGATATTTTCCGCGACCGACAGATGCGGCAGCAGTGCCAGCTCCTGGTTCACAACCGCAATCTCCCCTGTGTCAGCGGGCGATGCTGAGGAACCACCGAGGTCGCGTCCGGCGAATTGAAGCGTGCCCCCGTCCCGTTGATGCTGGCCAGAGATAATCTTGATGAACGTCGACTTCCCGGCTCCGTTCCCACCAAGGAACGCGTGTACCTCTCCTGGACGGACAGACAGGTCGAAGCGCTTGAGGACGCTGGTAGCCCCGAAGCTTTTGACGATTGACTTCGCTAGCAACAACGTAGGTTGTTCGGACATTGCGCATCTCCGTCGCGAAAACAGCGAACGAACGGCTCCAACCGCAGGTTGCGAGAGCCGCCTGCAGTGAGTGACAAATTTCGGAGGCTTAACTGAGTGGCTACAAATGCAGCGAGCCGAACTCAGTGCCGGTCGCGCTCCTTAGCTGGGGGCGACCACGTAGCGACAGACGCATCGCTCGCTGGGAGGGGAATTCAGGGTATTCATCTACGTCTCCTGTGCGGTTGCTGCACCGCGCCATATTTATATGAGGCAATGTTTTAGGCCACTGGGTGACCTGACACGGGGTAACATTTCAACTGTTTTCCTGTCCGTATCGTTGATGTCGAGGATGGCAGCGACCACCGTCCGAAGGCAATGCAGTTTTGTTCAATCGCGACTGAAAAAAATTTGACCATGCGAATTCCTCCGTTGAAGGCCATCATTGCTTTCGAGAGCATTGCACGCACGAAGAGCGTCAACCGGGCAGCGGAAGAGCTTGACCTTACGGCGTCGGCCGTCAGCCATCAGTTAAGCAACCTCGAATCAATGATTGGCCAATCCCTGTTTCAACGGACAGGTCGTGGTCTCGTCCTGACACCGACCGGGGAGCGATATCTTGCCGATGTGACGGGGTCGCTGGCAGACCTCAGCCGGGCAACTGAGCGTGCCTCGAGCCAGAAGGAAGTCGACATCCTGCGCGTGCATTCGAGCCCGAGTTTCGGCCTGATGTGGCTATTGCCGCGGCTATCCTCGTTTCAGGAAGCAAATGGCGACGTTCAGTTGAACGTCGCCTGCTCATACGAGAACGTATCGTTTTCGAACGGGTATTACGACATCGACATTCGTCATGGCTATGGAGAATGGAGCAACCTTGAAGTGCGCACGGTCCGGGGCGAATTCATTGCCCCGCTGGCGTCGCCGGCCTATCTCGAGCGGCATCCGGTGAAGACTCCAGATGACCTGCTGGCCCAGCGGCTGGTCTATTCGGAGACGCCTCTCGTTCAGTGGCGGCAATGGTTTGGGCGGGCCGGGGTTGCTGGTGCGAACAAGACGTTCGACTTCTCGTTCGACCGTTCCTACATGTCCATCGAGACAGCTTCGCTAGGGCTCGGAATTGCTCTGGAAAGCGTGATGATGGCTTCGCAAAAGATAAAGGACGGCGCACTTGTGCAGGTCTTCGACAATAGCCATTCGGTCGAGGTTGGCGCACATCATCTCGTTTACCCTAGCCAGAACGCCGAATTGCCCCGAGTTGCAAAATTTTTGACCTGGATTGAAGAGGAAATTGAACGCTGCAAGGTGGGCTCGCAGGGATAACCCTGGGGGCTGAAAATTTCTCAGCTATGGTTGAGGGGAACTGCGTTGATGCAAGGTTCGCCGGCGGACAAACTTCGCCTACACCTAGTTCATCAATGGAGACACCCACATGTTGCTCGGGAATCAAGTCGTTATCGTCACGGGCGCGGCATCGGCACGCGGCATCGGTAAAGCGACGGCAAAGGCGATGGCAGCACACGGCGCGCGCATTGCAATTCTGGACCTGAACCTGGCGGACGCGGAAAGCGCTGCGCGTGACCTCGGGGAAGGTCATCTCGGTCTGGCGTGCGACGTCACCGACAAGGAAGCCTGCGTCGCCGCAGCAGATGCAGTCGCTGCTAAATACGGCCGAATCGACGCGTTGATAAACAACGCCGGGATTACGCAGCCCATCAAGACACTCGAAATCTCGAAGAACAACTTCGACGCAGTCGTCGGCGTGAGCCTGCTGGGGACGCTGTATATGTCACAGGCCGTCATCCCGCACATGAAGAAGCAGCAGCGTGGCAGCATCGTTTGCATGTCTTCCGTTTCCGCGCAACGCGGCGGCGGCATTTTCGGCGGCCCGCACTACAGCGCAGCGAAAGCTGGCGTTCTCGGGCTTGCCAAGGCGATGGCTCGTGAATTCGGTGGCGACCATATCCGCGTCAATTCCATTACGCCCGGCCTTATCCAGACGGACATCACGGGCGACAAGCTGACCCCTGAGATGCGCGCAGACATCATCAAGGGCATCCCACTGGGGCGTCTCGGCGAGGCAAACGACATCGCCAATGCCTGCCTGTTCCTGGCAAGCGACCTCTCCACCTATCTGACCGGCATCACTCTCGACGTCAACGGCGGCATGCTGATTCATTGAAGTGACGTGCCCTCTTTCGCTTCCGACATTGCATAAACATACGACGCACTTGGCCTAGCCGGGGCGTCTTGCCGCCAAAGCGGCACAGAGACATGGCGCTGAGCCCGTCACCGTGACGAGCTCAGATGACAGGAGACAACCCATGAAATCCAGACTGGCCACACCGGGAATCGGTGCAGACCTCTCGGCTTCGAGCGACTCATCAGACTTTGAGGCGCGAACTTACGCAAGAGTCGCCCGTCGCCTCATTCCCTTTCTGATGCTTTGTTACCTCGGCGCGTATCTCGACCGGGTGAACGTGGGCTTTGCAAAGCTGCAGATGCTCAACGACCTGCGCTTCTCTGAAACCATTTATGGCATCGGTGCAGGCATTTTCTTTCTGGGCTACTTCCTCTTCGAAGTCCCGAGCAATCTCATTCTGCACAAAGTCGGCGCGCGAAATTGGCTCGCGCGCATCATGCTGACCTGGGCGGTGATTTCCGCAAGCTTTTTGTTTGTGAAGACGCCGACCACGTTTTATGTACTGCGCTTCCTGCTCGGCGTCGCGGAAGCGGGGTTCGCGCCGGGCGTGATTCTGTACATGACCTACTGGTTCCCGGCCGCCCGGCGCGCAAAAGCGCTCTCGATGTTTTTCATGGCGATTCCAATGGCTGGCATCCTCGGTGGCCCGCTTTCCGGCTGGATTATGCATTCCTTCCAGGGAGCCCAGGGACTTGCAGGATGGAAATGGCTTTTCATGCTGGAGGCACTCCCGTCGTTGCTCCTTGGCATCGCAATTTTTCTGTATCTCGACAACGGAATCGCCAGTGCGAAATGGCTGTCCGATGACGAAAAGGCACTTCTCAAGCGCAACGTGGAAAGCGACCGTACGGCGGCCACCGAGCACGTGTCCATCCGTGCGTTTGTCCGCGACCGTCGTCTCTGGCTAATGGCTGGAATCTACTTCTGTGTAGTTCTCGGTCAATACGGCCTCACCTTCTGGCTGCCGACAATCATCCGTCGCACAGGTGTCGCGGACCCGCTGTGGGTTGGTGTCCTGACCGCGATTCCGTACATTTGCGCCATCATCGCGTTGCCGTTACTCGGAAGTAGCGCCGATAAGCGCCGCGAACGCCGTTTGCATCTGGCGATTCCGATGCTGGTTTCTGCCGCCGCTTTCGCCACACTGCCGATGCTCGGAAGCGTGGGTCCCTCGATTATCTGCGTGAGCATCGCTGCTGCCGGCATCCTCGCGTCGTCGTCATTGTTTTGGGCGCTTCCTACTGCTGTTCTCAGCGGTATGTCCGCTGCGGCCGGAATTGCCGCGGTCAACTGTTTCGCGAATCTGGCCGGCTTTTTCTCGCCCGCCATTGTCGGATGGCTAAATGACTTCACCGGCCACGCGACAGCAGGCCTCATCTTCATTTCGACGGCTGTCGTTCTGGGCGCGGTTCTGGTGTTCTTCGTGCCCGCAAAGACTGTCAATCGCTGAACGCACTCTTTCCAGGAGACGAGTAAATGAGTACAACCGTCATCGAGGATGTGTCGCTCGCTGAGCGCGCATACCGCATCCGCCGTAACGCTTTGCTAATGGGCGAAGTACAGGGCCAGGGTTATATCGGCCAAGCGCTCGACATCGCTGACGTTCTGGCCGTTTCATATTTCGGCGCGATGAACTACCGCGCGGCGGAGCCAGACTGGGAGGACCGGGACCGATTCCTGTTGTCGAATGGTCATTACGCAATCGCGCTCTACGCTGCATTGTTCGAAGCGGGCATTCTTCCCGAAGAAGAACTGGAGACCTACGGCAGCGACGACAGCCGTCTGCCCATGTCCGGAATGGCGAGCTACACCCCGGGGATGGAGATGTCCGGTGGGTCGCTCGGCCAGGGGCTAACGATTGCCGTGGGCCGGTGTCTCGGACTCAAGCGCAAAGGCTCTAAATCGTTCGTGTACACGCTCTTCTCCGACGGCGAACTTGACGAAGGAGCCATCTGGGAAGGTCTCCTCTCGGCAGCGCACTGGAAGCTGGACAACCTGATTGCGATGGTCGACGTCAATAACCAGCAGGCCGACGGCCCGTCGACGCAAATCATGGCCTTCGAGCCGCTCGTTCCGAAGCTCGAAGCGTTCGGCTGGTACGTGCAACGCGTGAACGGGAACGACATCAATGCCGTGAAGGCGGCATTCGACAACGCTCGAAACCTGAAGGAGGCAAAGCCGCGAATCGTCGTGTGCGACACGAAGATGGGCTGCGGCGTACCGTTCCTCGAGCAACGGGAGAAGAACCATTTCATCCGGGTGGACGCTCATGAATGGAAGCTGGCGCTGGATGCACTTGATGAAACTTTTGCAGGGAGCAAAGCATGAACTCGGTCGTCGATAAAAAGCCTCGTCTGAAGACCTCGGCGATGATTGCGTCCATCGCCGGCGAAGGCCAGGTGACACGCTCTGCGCCGTTCGGGCATGCACTTGTCGAATTGGCTCGCGCGAAGACGAATGTCATTGGCATGACGGCCGACCTGGGCAAGTACACCGACCTCCATGTCTTCGCAAAAGAGTTCCCGGACCGGTACTACCAGATGGGCATGGCGGAACAGCTTCTGATGGGCGCTGCCGCCGGCTTCGCCCACGAAGGAGCGCAGCCGTTCGTCACCACCTACGCCGTGTTCGCGACGCGTCGAGCGTATGATTTTATTCATCAGACCATCGCCGAGGACAACCTCGACGTCAAAATCATCTGCGCGCTGCCAGGCCTGACGACCGGGTACGGCCCGAGCCACCAGGCCGCTGAAGACCTTGCGCTCATGCGCGCAATGCCAAACATGACGGTAATTGACCCGTGCGATGCGCTCGACATTGAACAGATGGTACCGGCCATCGCGGCGCATAAGGGTCCGGTCTATGCGCGCCTTCTGCGTGGCAACGTGCCCGCGGTGCTCGACGAGTACAACTATAAGTTCGAACTCGGCAAAGCCAAGATGCTGCGCGATGGCAACGACGTCCTCATCATCTCGTCGGGCATCATGACAATGCGTGCGCTGGAAACTGCGAAAGCGCTGGCGTCGGACAAGGTGGACGTTGCAGTGCTGCACGTTCCGACCATCAAGCCGCTCGACACGGAGACCATCATCCGCGAGTCGAAGCGGACGGGGCGCATGGTCGTCGTCGCTGAGAACCATACGGTTATAGGCGGTTTGGGTGAAGCTGTCGCAACCACGCTCTTGAGCGCCGGCGTTTCGTGTACGTTCAAACAGGTCGCGCTGCCCGACGAGTTTCTCGACGCCGGTGCACTGCCGACGCTCCACGACCGCTATGGCATTTCGACAAATGTCATGGCGGCCAACATCAAACAGTGGCTGACTTAAACGTCAGCTGGTCAGCAGGCGTTCGCGTGTAGGAGATGCGTACGCTGGCGATACTCGCTTTTCAAGCGTCTCCTCCATGTATCACGTGGAATGGACTAGGCCCACTACCGGTGGGCCATTTTTTATCCAGGTCTCGCGCCGCGGGAAAGCGATGTGACGGCATCTATAGCCCGTGGTGACCTCGCCGTGTTTCTTGCGAGCGTCAGGCACCAGCCAACATGGATTGAACTCAGGGCTCAAGAGACGACCTCGGACTAGCGTATTCGCGGCAGGCTTCGCATACTGCGTTTGACGGGCCGTGCACCGGTTTCTGCACAGCTAGGTTTGCGAAGGCGGTGCCTTGGCTGCGTACTGAGGAGGAGACAAAACGAGCTCTTCTCTCGGTACGCATTCCGCCTCGTTATTTTTTGCCCTTGAGGGTGAACGGAGCGAGGAGCGACTGAATGTCGACCTGTTGTCCCTGAAGCAAAAGCAGACGAGCGTGGAGCACCGTGTTCTCGAGAACAAGCTTCGCGGTGCTCAGCAGGTACATCGCATGGAGGTCCGAGTCCGACATCGCCGCCTCTACAACGTGGTGCCGTTCTACCAGCGAGCACATGACAAGGCGTCGTAGCTCCTGTTCGCCGAACGGTAGGTCCGCATAGTCGATTGGGTCTTCTGCCTCGACTTCACACAGCATCTCAACAAGCGCTTCGGTGCTCACTTCCATGTGCCAGCTCCTTGACGGTGGTCAGACTGTTCATGAAGTGCTTCCAGATTAACGTCTTCCGTGTGGAACGTCCAACGTTCTCTGCAACGCGATAGCTCCTTGTATAAGTCATGATGTAAGCGCTACCGAGCGATTGACCGACTAGCACGAAGGGGGCGCGTTCCCCAGCGACCTGCAATGCGCGATGCAAATCTTCAGCAACCGATTTGGCATCTTGTGCTTCTGAGCTGCGGTCGCTCCACATGATTCCTGCGCGACTATATGAACAGGCAGGCGCGGGTGACCTTCGAAACGGATGGCTGGACGGCCGACCAGTCCAGCGAACCGCTAATGCCCAAGCCGGATTCGAACACCACCGTCGGAGAGCCATTGCCAGTGCAGTTGAGCTGTATGCGCCGGTCGCCGATGTTCACCATCTCACCCGGCGGTTGATGGTTCTTCGCCGCGAGGTACCGCTGGAGCGCTTCGTAGCCTGTTCCCGCAACAACTAGCGCGGCGAGTACTGACAGCAAGATTAGGCCAATTCGGAAAATCAGGCGCACGGTCCAGTTCCTGGGAGTTAGATTATGGCTGTGTGATGGACTTGCAAAGTACGGAGATAGTTGCGCCTCCGCGCGATTATTCAAGAGAGGCGGCCGCTAATGACGAAATTGCTCATCATAGATTTTCTGAAACGCCCGCGAGATGCGTCATCAAACGACTCGCCAGTGGCGATTTTTTTCACGAGGACCGATACGCCGGCGTACCGCCGTATGCCCCAACTCGACTGCTGAGGAATATCAAAAGGAGAACGCCAAGGCCGCTCAGGGCCGCCAGTCATCGCGTGGCACCCAGAGTGAGCACGGCAGTCATGACGTTTTCATCAGGGAATGTTAAATGTCGAGGGCTTCAATCAGACGGAATTGTCGAGCCGGAAAAATCCCCTTATGATTTCGGTCGACTTTAAGGGATGCCCCGACAAGGAAAATCTAAATGGGAGCGCAGGACATTATCTCATTTATGCAGTCTGCATTATTTCAGACTGACCGGCTCGTAAAACTCGATTCCCCGGCGGGGGCGAATGCGCTATTGCCGCAGACCGTGATGGGTACCTCACGGCTTGGCCGCAACTTCGAATACGTCATCGACGCTGTATCGACGAACGGTTCGCTTGAGCTGAAGTCCCTTGTTGCGCAACCGGTCACGCTCTGGCTTCAGCGTGCCGACAAGTCCTATCGCCCGCAGCATGGCTACGTCCATACCGCGCGGCGGCTTGGCGCCGACGGGGAGCTGACGAGTTACCAACTGGGCTACTCCTCATGGCTGCATTTCCTCAAGTTCCGCAAGGACGCGCAGATTTTCCAGGACAAGTCAGTAGAGGCTATCCTCGAATCTGTTTTTCAGATGCATCCGCAGGCGGCCGGGGCGTTCCGGTTTGACATTCAAAATGCATCGCCGGTTCGGTCATTCTGCGTTCAGTACGAGGACGACTGGACTTTCGTGCACCGGTTGCTCGAGTCCGAAGGCTGGTTCTACTACTTCGAGCATGCCGACGATGGTAAGTCGCACACGCTTGTCGTGACCGATGACCTCTATTCGCTCAAGGCCATGTCGCCCCAGGAGGTCGACTTCTACCGTGCCGGCAGCCCCAGCCAGACGGAAGCGCTTGTGCAGTGGTCCGGCACGCGCACGCTTCAAAGCACGAGCTACAGCTCGCGCACCTTTGACTACAAGAATCCTGGTACCACCAAGGAGACTTCGTTTCCGACTGTCGCGAATCAAGGCGACCTGCCGGAACAGGCGGAGGTCTACGAATACACAGGCGCCTATAGCTGGCAGGAAAGCGACCGTGGCGACAAGCTCACCAAGCTCAAGCTGGAAGAGTGGGAGTCGCGCGCGAAGCGCTTTTTTGGCGTCGGAGGCCTGCGCAGCATCGACGTCGGCCGCTGGTTCTCGCTGGACAACCATCCCGCGCACGAACAGGACGACGGCGAGGACCGGAAGTTCGCGGTCATTGAAGCCTCGTGGTATATCCGGAACAATATCCCGGTTAGCGAGACTCACGCGTTCCCGCATAGCCTCTCTGAACGTCTGGCGGCGGTTCGCGCTACGTATGAGCAGTGCGCAGCTGCGTTCTCGGTCGAAGATTCCGTCGGCGATGGCAGCGATGGCTTCTTTCTCGTCGAGGTCGAGGCGCAGCGACTGAAGGTTCCGTTTCGCAGCCCGTTCGAACACCGCAAGCCGGTCATGCACCTTCAGACGGCAACGGTGACGGGCCCGGAGAACGAAGAGGTCTACACCGATTCGCTCAACCGCATCCTCGTGCGCATGCACTGGGACCGACGTGAGGCGTCCGCCGCGACGTGCTGGGTGCGCGCCGCGTTCTCGGACACGGGAAGCGGCTATGGTAGCGTCCACGTGCCCCGCATCGGCGAAGAAGTGACCATCGACTGGGTCGGCGGTGATTGCGACCGGCCCCTCGCGACAGGGCGCGTCTATAACGGCGCGACGCAGCCGCATTGGCACTCGAATGGCATCCTCTCCGGCTTTCGGTCGCGCGAATACGGTGGCGCGGGCGGCTTCAACCAGCTCGTGATGGACGACGCGACCGCGCAGAATCGGCTGCAATTGCTGTCGTCCCCTGGCAACTCCATGCTCCACATGGGCTACCTCATCGCCCAGGACGGCAACACGCGCGGCAGCTATCTCGGCAGCGGATTCGAGTTGCGCACTGACGCGTACGGCGCGCTGCGCGCGAACCGCGGGCTGTTCCTCTCGACTCACACAGCCGCAGGCACGAACGCGCAGCAACTTGACGTAAGCGCCGCACGAGGGCAGTTGTCAGGTGCGGGCAACCTTCTCGATTCGCTCAACAGCGCGAACACGACGCATCAGGCCGAAAGCCTGCAAGCAGGCCAGGACGCGCTCAAAGCCTTCACCGCAGCGTCGACTGATAGCGCCCAGGGCCAGGCAAGCAGCGGGCGCACAGCCGGCGGCGGCACTGGTTCGGCCAATGCGTTCAAGGAGCCCATTCTCCTGGCGGCGAGCCCAGCGGGAATCGGCGTCTCGACGCAGCAATCATTGCACATGAGCGCGGACGAGCAGCTCACCCTGGTCAGCGGTCAAAGCACGCACATCGCCACTGGCAAGTCGCTGCTTGCGAGCGTGACCGACAAAATCAGCCTCTTCGTCCAGAACGCCGGAATGAAGCTCTTTGCCGCGAAGGGCAAGGTCGAAATTCGCGCGCACTCGGACAACATCGAGCTGACCGCGCAGAAGACAGTGAAGGTGCTGTCGGCCTCCGAAAACGTGGAAGTGGCTGCGAGCCAGGGCGTCCTGCTGACCGCCGGGGGCGCGTACATCCGCATCCACGATGGCAACATCGAGATTCATGCTCCCGGGCAGATAGACATCAAGGGTGCGCAGCATGCGTTCAACGGCCCCACGAGCAGTCCCTACGACCTGCCCACATTGCCGAAGGGCGACCTCCACAACAAGCTCGAGCTCAACCTGATGGACGACAACCTGAAGGCGGTGCCCAATGCGCCCTACAAGGTGGCGTTCGAAAACGGCACGACGATGGCGGGCAAGCTCGACGGCAACGGGCATGCCCTGCTTCGGGACGTGCCCGACGGGCCGGCCAAGGTCTTTTTCGGAGAAGATGCGCGACCCTTCACGCCGCAGCCCGTGCAGGCTGCGAAGGCGCTTGAGCAGAAAGACATCCTCAAGGAACTCCACGCAGGCGGCCATGACGGCATCACGGACGAAAACCTCTTCAGCCTGTTCAACAAATTCTCTGGCCGACCGGACGTGACATGAACGCAGACGACCAGCAGGCAATCGAAGATGCGGCCAAGGAGATTGGGCTGTCGATGGCGTCTAACGCCTTCCCGCTTTTCTACGTCGCGCAGAACGTCTACGACACGACGGAAAGCGTCTGGACCGTCTGGAACGCTCGCGAAAGTGTGGACGAGATAACGAAAATCGAGGCCGGCATCGACCTGGTATTCGCCGTCGTGGGCTGGGTTCCTGTCGTCGGCGCCGGAGTCAAGCGGACGTTTCGACTGGTCAACCACAAGTCCGAAATATATGGCCCGCTGCTGTTCGACATTCTGCGTCTGGTGCTTCAGCGTGCGCACATCCAGACCAGCCCGGATGCGCTCATCGACAAGCTGTTCGATGCAACGGGCGTCAAGACGTACCTCACGGAGGCTCGTGAACATATTCAGAAGTCCTGGCTGTATCGCGAGATGCCTACGAGTGTTCAAACCACGTTCATGCAGGCGCTGGGCTTCGTCGAAATGAATCTGCCATACTGGCTCGCGCAGTTCGTCCAGCGCAAGCTGCTTCACTGGCGCAAGAAGCAGCCGAACTCGTCAGCCATCAGCACGCTCGAGGAGCACCGAACGACTGACAAGCCAGGTGCAAAGGGCCAAGAAGCCAAAGCAGGCCAGGACCGACCTGTGCCGACGCCCTCGCGCGGCGTCGTCAATGCCAAGCTCGCCGTCACCGACATCACAACGAATATCACGGGCATTCTGGGTGAGCACATCGGCGACTACTACTGCTATGAAAAGCTTAAATGGGGAAATGGCTGGAAGGACCACGACAAGGGCCTGAGCGGCAAGTGGAGTGAGCAGCCAGGGCTGCGGGTTATGGGCAAGCTCAACGATAAGGGCAAGCTGAACAAGCTCTTTGACCTCAAGGCACGTGGTCACGGCATCGACGGTGTTTGGCGTGCCGCCCCGTTTAGCAACCAGATGAAGGACTTCGCCATCGTCGAAATGAAATCGTCGACGACAACGCGAAAGCTGCAAGACCCGAACGCGAAGCACAATATCGCCAGCAAACTCGGAACGATTAAGGAGGCGGTGCGCCCTCCTGCTCAGGACCTGCTTGAGCCGCCGGACGACGCGGGACCAGCGTTGCCGACCAAAGGTGGCGGCAAGCCTGGCGGCGGTAAGCCCGCATCTGGCGGTGGAAAACCAACACTGGGTGGCTCCGCAAATGAGAGCAGTCCTGCGAGAAAGCAGCAAGCCGACGCTGCACCGTCGACAGCGGACACAACGCCGAAGGACAAGACCACCGCGACCGCACCGAGCAGTGCAAAAATCGCCCGGGTCCAGATGAGTCACGAGTGGATTGAAGCCAAACTCTCCGGAGCCGTTTCGGACCAAGGCCTGGTCAACACGATTTTGAGGTCCGGGTACTCGCGACATCTGCTGTACGTCCCGTTCTACCTTCCGTCCGCCGTGCAACACGTCGAAGCGCTCACGACGGGCGCTGAACACGACCATGCTGACCACGACCTTCCCTTCACCCATCACTACAAGGAGGGAGAGGTTGAAGAAGCGGTCAAGCTGAAAGCGAGCAGGATAAGATAGCCTAGGGCTAAGAGATTATGGATATGAACGAAGACTTCGATTCGACACGGCGGCAACGCTTTCTTGGCGAGGACTACTTCAAGTGGCGTTTGGACCTCCTTGATGACGGCATCGCGTACTGGTCCGAAAATACTGCGCCAACCGGCAGCAATGAGAACGAGCGGAAGGCGCTGACGCAGCGCTACCTCGTTTCCGATGTCTATCGACGCTTCCTACTCCTGTATACAGGTGGAGCGGACCTCAAGCTGCTGCGTGGTGAACTTGAGCCGGTTCTCGAGGCCTTTGAACGGTACGCGAAAGCTCAACGGCTGAATCGACAGGATGCCGGCGAACCGCCATTGGTCTTTGAAGAAATTGGCGAATATGAAACGGCGATGCAGCTCATCGGCTTTTGCTACCTGCTGCATCGACGTGACCTGCTGCCGCGCATCGTCGAGATGTTTGACCCCTCCTATCGGGGGAAGGACACGTTGTATGAGGACCTGCTGGCTTACGAACTCGATGGTCGAATCAACGTAGATAGCTGGTATCACGACGTGCCGTATCGGCCCCTCGTGTTCAGTCTCTATCGCGAGACGAAGAAGGAATCTGTCGACGACATGACGGAATACCTCGAAGCCTGGTATCCGGGAATGGCCGCAGCTCCATGGCACGACGGACATCTGGAAGCCCAGAAGAATGGCAAGGGTACCTACGTCGGCTACTGGGCAGTTGAGGCGGCAGCGGTCGCATTTCTGCTGCAGCTGGACGACAGCTCTTTCCGCGACCATCTGCTGTATCCGAAGGACCTCGCTGATTTCGCGCGCAACTTCGATGCAGCGGAAGACGGCGCGCCAATACGCCGGGATAGTGGACCAATGACGGTACGAACGGGGCAGACGTGTCCGGAAACCGGCGTTTGGAAAGCACAAGGCCACAACGTACCTGGTGTGCTGGTAAATCAGGGGGATGCGATGCCGGATGTCTTCGCACCCGACCGGAATGGCGCGTACCGACCACAGCCGGCGCTGTGGGAGTTCGAACGTAAAGCCTGAGGTCTAGGTGAGTTCAGTCAGCAAGGGCACGCTGCGTACGGAAGTAGATTTCCGGGCGCGTCAGCAAATCAACGGAAGATTATTCGCCTGCTGACTGCGTGAAATCGCAGACACCCCGCCCACGCGCGAGCGGGAAGCGATTCAAAAATGACCCGAATCCTGATACAGAGGACTGTCTCGACCCTCGCCGTGGCGGTCCCGGCACTTGCGTCCGCCGTTGGCACGAGCCAGGCCAAACCTGTCACGTACCGATGCACGGCGGACCGGAATATCGTTAGCCATTACCTGCATGTGACCGTCGACGACGAGAAGGTGAGCAAGTTCAGCTACACGGCAGGCACTCCGGCCGAGGAGAGCATCAACTCGTGCTCTGTCGACTCCAATGTAGCGACGGTGTCTGACACTGCACCGGGCGTTCAGTCTTTCTCCACGAGCGCTGGCGAGATTCTGGTGACAAGGAAGGGGAAAAAGTTCGTCTTCGACCTTTCCAAGCTCAAGGTGACCGACCTCTGCGGGCAATCCTCGACCATTGCGAAGCACATCGCTATTACGCCGGGCTCCCATCGCTGCTCAGACGTCGTCAACGTCGAATAGCCAACGGGTCGACAGTGAAACACTCCGTGCAGATCGCGACCAATGAAGTTTGGATGCGTGAGCGTCCACTCAAGAGGAAGCTGGAAGAGCTCTTCGAGACCACCGATTTCCTCTCTGAACGATGAGCGTGCTCCGAAGCCACCTCGCACGAGACGCTACGCACAGTTCTTACGCGTGAAGTGGCTCGGGCCGGACCGTGGCCAGTCTGGTACCAGCAAACGGGTCCCGTCGCCAGTCCACGTCAGCGCGCTTGCCCGATTGTGGTTCTGCTGGCACACGGATTGCAAAATGCTCGAGCGATTGGCCCGCGCTCGTCGCCTGCACGACCCACTGAGGGGTATTGCCCTTGCCGTCCCAGGTATTTCCAAAGGCGTCGCGGTACTTTGCCGCGCGCAGTCGTTCTTGGTCCGCGGCGATAGAAGCGGCGACATCCTCTGGGTCGATTTCGAGCTCAGCCATCCTGCGCCGAAGATAGGCCACTATGCTTTCGCGTTTCCGTTCGTCCATCTGGTTGTGCTCGCCCTGAATGCAATCCTTGAGCAGGTAATCGCAGGTCGCCAGGCTAACACAGGCTGATTACGACGCGCTCAGGGAGTCACCTGAGACATGAACGCGCTCGCCGACCTGGACCGGCGGCTGCGTTGAATAGTTGAAGTTCCGGTAGCTACCGTCCTGCATTCTGACCTGCACCTGGTAACTCGTCGCCTTGCGAACAGCATGCTCAATGCCATTGCCTGCAAGGCCACCGCCGACGGCGCCGGCAATCGTTGCCAGAACGCGACCGCGCCCTCCGCCGACCTGATTTCCCAACAGACCGCCGGCGACCGCTCCGCCTACGGCCCCGAGACCCGTTGTCGGCTCGGGTTCCTGGACCGTATTGACGGCGACGACTTCTCCGGCGTTCGGGTCAACGGCGACTGGTCTCGGAGCCGGTTGTGCCGACGATTGATATGTGTCGTTGTTCGCATACCGCGGGGGCTGCTCAACTGGCACGCTATGGTGATGATGGACGCGCGGCTGGGCGGGCGCTTCCTCCCTGGTCACGCGCTGCTCCGCGCTCGATTGCGGTGAAGCGACCGGTGTGCTCGCGACTTGTGCAGCGACCGGAATAGCTTGCGTCGGAGGAGCGGTCACAGCTCGGGATGCCGGAAGCACGCCTGTCATCGCCGCGATACCTGTAGCGCTGGCCAGGATGACTGCCACGGCTGCGCCGGCAACCAAAGGATGAATGCGACTACGCTGCGGTGAACCGGAATTCAGATTGGTGCTCATGTCGCGCTCCGTTGAGGTGTGTCAGCAAGAACGCCGCAATCGACACAGCGGTGCACCGGGCCAGTGTGAGATTTGTAAGCAGTTGTAGTGCTCTACGGAGGGGCAAGGGAAAGCGTCTTCGAGGGCGGACCGTTAAAGCGTCAAGGACGTCAGCTCCGTCTCCGAGTCCTGATAATTCTCTGGTTGCGTCGCCCGTCCGTGGTACTAATCGTCCAAAGAGGTGACTTGGCTGGGTACGTGCCTCGCACTGCCCCAAGTGAATTGCGGCCAGAGAGTAGCCCAGTCGCTCGACTCACGCCGAACGACTGGCGCTAACACAGCGATGCAAGTTACCTTTGCGAGGAAACACCAGGTCGCTTTTCTCCGATACGGCGAAAATTTTTCGACCGTGGTCCGCTCGATTCCGACCTGAAGCGTTCATTCCGAGCTTCCAGGCTGATGGTTTCGATTGCGCAGCAAAGTCGCGATGATGCTCATATAGCCAACGGCTCACGCCCTCATTGCTGAGGAGTGTTGCAATATAAGCGGCTGACACCGTGAGATGTAGCTGCTCGATGCCATGGCGTTCATCGGTCTGTGCTACACCAGTTTGAAGCGTTGCGAGTTCACGGTCGAGATGAGCGAGCTGCTCTGACACTTCGTTGCCCGGTTTCCCACGAGTACCAGCATCAATTTCGAGTTGCTCCGGCGGAGTGGCAGCAACAATCGCCCGCGCAAAGGCCGCCGTGAAGTTTCCCTGCCCACACATGAGCTCGACAGCCTCCATTTGCCGAGAAGGCTTCATCTGCTTCAGCGCCTTGAAAGTTGTCGCCGGGCAGGTTTTGTCGGCATGCAGCACGGCGGCCTCATCCGATATGCCGTAAGTGTCCAGCCGGCATTCTATTGTTGCGAGAAATGCAGGGAATGACCGTGTAACCATTGCCGAAATGATCCGTTGCGCATTTTGGGGCATTTTTTCACGGTTTAGGGCTCAAAAATCGGGTTTGCGTGGCCGTAAACGCAGTGCGGGCCCGAGCGATCACATGCTCGCGCCTCACTCATTCACTGCCATCCAGGTGTCCCGATGTTCAGCAAGATCAAGGTCGCATCCGGCCTGTTGTGTGTCCTCGTCGCGTTCTGTGTACTGCAGCTCGTGACCGCAGGACTTGGTTACTGGTCGCTTACGCGCACGCACGACGACGTGGCCGACCTCTCGAAGGTGGCGTTGCGGCAGGCGAGCGCCGCCAACGTCATCACCCAGCAGTTGATGGACGCCCGTATCAATCTCTCGCGCGCGGGCACGCGCATGGTCCGCGGCGGCACGGTGCCGACCGATATGGTCAATCACGCGCGCGACCAGCTGGCCGCCGCCGACACCACGTTCGCGGCGCTCATGGCCGTCCCGCCGATCAACGACGACAATCGCGCGCGCGTCGCCGCGCTCGGCGAGCGCTATCAGGTGTACCGCAAGGCGCTCGGCGAGCTGATCGACGACCTCAACGGCAACAATCTGCAGGCCTTCCTCGACCAGCCGACGCAGTCGTACCAGGACGCCTATCTCGCCGAACTGCACGCCTTTGCGCAGTTCAACGCCGCGGCGAGCCGCGCGTCGCTCGATTCGATCGACGCGCGCCTCGCGCTCTTCCAGATCGTCGGCATCGTCATCCTGGTCCTGCTGATCGCACTCGCGACCGGCGTGCACCTCGCGCTGCGCCGCGGCGTAGTGGAGCCGCTCGAGGAAGCGGGCCGCCATTTCGAGCGCATCGCGCGCGGGCGCCTCGACGAGCGCATCGCCGCGCGCGGCGAGAACGAGATCGGCCGGCTGTTCCAGGGCCTTGCGCTGATGCAGTCGAGCCTGGCGCGCACGGTCCACACCGTGCGCGAAACGGCGGGCTCGATCAACGTGGGCGCCGACGAGATCGCCACCGGCAACGCCGATCTTTCGGCGCGCACCGAATCGCAGGCGGCGTCGCTGGAGCAGACGGCGGCGAGCATGGAGGAACTGACGGGCACGGTGCGCAACACGGCCGACAACGCGCGCGAGGCGAACGCGCTGGCCGAGGCGGCGCTCGACGCGACCGCACGCGGCGGCGCCGTGGTGGGCGAGGTGGTCGAGCGCATGCGCGGCATCGCGCAAAGCTCGGACAAGATCGCGGAAATCATCGGCGTGATCGACGGCATCGCGTTCCAGACCAACATTCTCGCGCTCAACGCGGCCGTGGAAGCGGCGCGGGCAGGCGAGCAGGGCCGCGGTTTCGCGGTCGTGGCGGGCGAGGTGCGCGGGCTCGCGCAGCGCAGCGCGCAGTCGGCCAAGGAGATCAAGACGCTGATCAGCGAGTCGGTTTCGCAGATCCGCGGCGGCTCGGAGCTGGTGGAGCGCGCGGGCGAGTCGATGCGCGAGGTGTCGAACTCGATTTCGCGCGCCACGCAGATGATGGCGGGTATCAGCGCCTCGTCGCTCGAGCAGAGCACGGGCATCGATCAGGTGAATCAGGCCGTCTCGCAGATGGACCAGATGACCCAGCAGAATGCGGCGCTCGTGGAGGAGGCCGCGGCTGCCGCGGCTTCGCTGCATCAACAGACGCGCCAGCTTTCCGAGGCCGTGGCGGCGTTCGAGATTTCGCCGGCGGTGCTGGCGGCCTAAGCGACTCGAGCGGTCTGGGCGCCTTGGCGGCGGGCTTGCGCCCGTCTGCCTCGGCGTTTCGCATGGTTGTGCCTCAAACGCCCATGCCCTGATAGGCCGTCAAGAGGTGATACGGCGTCGTGGACGGCATGTCCGCGCGCGCCACGTCGCCGTTTGCGCTACGGCATTCCACCCAGCCCTGCGGCGTGAGAAAGCGCGGCGCGAAGCGGCCGATCTGCGGCGCGAGCGCGGCGCGCATCGCGGCGTCGCCGTGCGTGGCGAGCGCGCGCAAGTATTCCGTTTGCGCCCAGATACGCTGCGTAGCATCGATCACCCGGCCCTGCTCGTCGAGCGCGGCCGCCACGGCGCCCGTTTCCGGGTCGACGCCGTGCTTCTGTGCAAAGACGAAGGCGCGCGCGAGCGCTTCGTCCAGTCCCGACGCGCCCAACCGGGCGCCCGCACGCGAAGCCAGCCAGAACCATTCGAACTGATGACCGGGCTCGAGGCGGTTGTCTGCCGCGCCGACCGGCAATTCGGCGATGCAGCCCGTCGGCGCGTGCAGGAAGCCGCGCGCGAGGGCCTCGACGAGCCGCGTGATCGCCGTGTCGAACGCGCTGTCGCCGGTCGCCTCGCTCGCCGCGAGCCAGGCCTCGGTGAGGTGCATGAGCGGATTCTGCAGCGGGCCGCCGGTAACGCTCGCGAAGGACGCGTCGAGCGCCGCGTTGAGCAGGCCGTCGCGGGCCGCGAAGCGGTCGACGATCAGCGAGGACGTTTCGCGCGCGACGTCGAGCGCCTCGGTCGCGCCGAAGCGCTGGCCGTAGGCCGCAGTGGCGAACACCACGAAGGCGTGCGTGTAGAGGTCCTTGGTGGTGTCGAGCGGCGCGCCGGCTGCGTCGACGCTATAGAACCATCCGCCGTGCTGCGGGTCCCGATATGTGTGGCGCAGCGTTTCGAAGAGCGTTTGCGCGTGCGCGGCGTCGCCGGCCTGGGAGAAAACGAAGAGCTGGCGGGCACACGCCATCGCGCGGTAGCGCGTGACGGGCAGCGGGGTCGCGCCGGCCGCATCGAGCGCCTCGTAGGGCAGGCGCAGTTCGGCATTGAAGCCGGGGCCGCGCCACATCGGCAGGACGACGCGGTCGAAATGCTCGCGCAGGCTGGCTGCGCTCGTAGGTGTGTTCATGGCGAAAAGTTGCGGCGAAGCGCGTCGCATCGAAAGAGCAATGCCGGCGATTGTACGCATTCGCAAACTGCGCGGGACATTCCAGGCGGCGCAGCACGCTCGCCCACGACTGCGCACCTGGCTGACCTGCGCGGGGTGTCGGTCGATGCCGGCTGGGTAAGTCGGGGAAGAGCCCTTGGCCGTGCGTTCCGGCATGCGACAATGCGCGTTCGAACCAGAACACGAGGACGTCGCCAAGCGGCCGTGACCGGCCGGCGCGCGACGCGAACCGCATCGCTGACACATGGCTGATTACGCAGATACCGCATCCTTGAGCTCTTCGCATCCCGAACGCAACGCGCCGTGGCAGCCCCACGCGACGTCCGCGCCGTCCGACGTGACTGAATCCCCGCTTGCTGTCGAATCCGATGCTCCGCACGCGCTTGCCGTCGACGGGCTCGCGGCCGTTGCCGAAGCGGATGCCGCCGTGCGTCAGGGCACGCTGAGCGGCTTCGAAAGCCCGGAGTCGGCTCAAGCGGTGACAATGCCCGTCGACGAAGCTGGCGCGACGAGCCCTGTTGCGGCTGCAACGACTGCGCGCCGCGCGCCGCGGGCGAAACGAGTTGCTGCTCCTGCCGTGGCCGAAGCGGTGGAGCCGGGCATTGGAGTGGTGCAGGAACCGGCTCCCGCAGCCTTTGTCGCCGAGCCGTCGTCTGCCGCCGGCCCTGCCGAGCGTGTGGAGCCCATTGGGTTCGCGTCCGAAGCGGCTCACGCGGCCCCCGAGCCGGACGCGCTGACGCAGCGCCTCGACGCGCTCCAGGGCGCGCTCGCCGAGCAGCGCCGTATGGCGGTCGCCTCGTCGCGGCAACAAAAGTGGGTGCTTACCGCCGCGTCGGTGGCGGTGCTCGCATCGGTCGGGTTCGGGATCGCTCAGTCGGTGCGGCTCGACAGCCTCGCAAACGAATCCCGCGCCGACGAGGCGCGCCTCGAGCAATTCATCCTGAAGCAGCAGTCCACGCTCGACGACCTGTCGCAGCGCATGGCCGCGCAAACCGCCGCCGCCGCGGCTGCTGCGGCCACCGCCGCGGAAACCCCGGCGCCGCCGCCCGCACGTGTGTCGTCCAGAGCGGTGTCCGCCAAGGCCTCGCCCGCGCCCGCGCACCGCGCAGCGGCCCATTCCACACGTACGCCTCACGCGAAAAGCGCCCAGAAAGCCACGCGCTGACCGGCTTCGCCCCGCGATCCTGCCCCTGTACCTGAAATCTCGATGCGTTGTATTGCTGCAACGCATCGATTGCGCTCGACCCCGTGCGACGGCGCGTCGCAGTTTTTTTGCTGCGCTGCACTAGCGTTGCCCTAGGGAAAACCCTATAATTCGTTCTGTCTTAGGGAAAACCCTGAACCGCAGCCTAACTGGGAGTCGCCATGAGCTTCATCTTTGCCCTGTTCCAAAAGGTAAGCGACCTCTTCGCGTCGCCGTATCTGCCGATGGATTCGGAATACTCGTACGAAGCGCGCCACCGCGAAGCCGAGCGCGTTCGCCGTTCGCACTACATGCCGTTTGGCATGCCGCGTGACTGATCGAAGCTGAAACGCTTCGGGCGGCGCGCGCCGTCCAACGCGTTTCTCCGGTCAGACCGCCAGGTCTTCAGCAAGGCCGGCTCTCGCAAGAGAGCCGGCCTTGCTGCGTTTTGGGGCGGCTGCAAGCCACTGGCTTGTCGGCAGCCGCGCGCGGCTCGTGTCATAGTGGTGCCGCTTCGAAATCGCCAAGCCTCATCATGTCCAATACCTACTTCTACGACCCCGCCCAGGGCCATGGCCTGCCGCACGATCCATTCAAGGCGATCGTCGCGCCGCGCGTGATCGGCTGGATTTCCAGCCGCGCAAAAAGCGGCGCGCTCAATCTCGCGCCCTACAGCTTCTTCGGCGCGTTCGCCACGTTTCCGCCGATCATCGGGTTCTGCAGCGAAGGCCGCAAGGACAGCATCAGCAACATCGAAGAGACCGGTGAGTTCGTCTGGAATCTCACGTCGAAGGCGCTGGCGCCGCAGATGAACCGCACCTCCGCGCCGGTCGCCGCCGACGTCGACGAATTCGCGCTCGCGGGCCTCACGGCCGCGCCGGGCCGCAGCGTGGCGGTGCCGCATGTGGCCGAGTCGCCTGCCGCGCTCGAATGCAAGCTGCTGAAGGTCGTGCGGCTCAACACGCTGGACGGCGCGCCCATGGACAACTGGCTCGCGCTGGGGCAGGTGGTGGGTGTGCACATTCGCGAGGAATTCCTGAAGGACGGCCTGTTCGATACGCAAGCGGCCCAGCCCGTGATGCGCGCGGGCTATCGCGCCGACTATGCGCAGATCGGCGAGATGTTCCAGATGGTGCGGCCGAGCGCGTAAGCCGCTGCGGGCGTGCGCTTCCGGATGAACGGGGCGCGGCGTTGCCGCGTGCTGCCCGCCCGCCGATAATGGCCCGACAGCGCGAAGCGCGCAGGGAGGCAATCCATGCAATCTCCGACGGGATCGGTGGTGGCGCTCAGTTCTGCCGCCTCGACGATGTTTTCGATCGGCTTGATCGCACTGGGCTACTGGGGGCTGCACGAGCCGTCGGCCTGGCGCATCGGCGACCGGGTGGTCGTCGGCATCGCGCTCGCGGGCTTCGCGTGCCTCGGCAGCGTGCCCTGGCTCGCCACCTCGCCCGCGAAGCCCAACGACGAGTCGCGCTTTCTGATGGCGCGCCGCGCCTTTCTCTGCGGCGCGGCTGCCGTGTGGGTGTCGATCGCGCTTTCGCTCGTGTTGTGACGAGAAGCGCGATCAGAAGCGGGCGCGCAACCCCACCGTGCCCACCACTTGATTGGCCGTCGTCGACGCGCCGCCCGCCGTGTTGATGAACGCCACATAGTTGTGTCCCGAGGCGTGCTGGTACATGGCCTCGCCGTAGAGGTCGGTGCGCTTCGAGAGGCGGTACACGACCTGTGCGTCCACCTGGTTCCATTTCGGATCGGCGCCGTAGGTCGTCGTGTTGCTCACGTGGCCGTCCGTGAAGGTGTAGGCGAGACCGAGACTCCACGCGGGGTTCAACTGATACTTCCCGTTCACTTCGTAGTTGTTGAAGCTCATGTCGCCGCCCTGCGAGCCGAACGAGCTGGTGCCCGCATACTCGCTGCGCGTGAAGACGAAGCCCGCCGTCGCCGGCCCGAACGTGTAGTTGATACCGCCGCCGAACGAACGCAGGCGGTCGGCGCCGAGCGCGAAGCCGCCCTTGCCGTTGGCCGTCGATTCCGCGAGATCCACCGCGCCCGGGCTGCTTGCCGTTGCGCCCTGGGTGCCGTTCAGCTGCAGATAACCGGCCGCGATGGCGAGCGGCCCGTTGGTGTAGCTGGCGCCGAAGCTGTAGGCGCGGTTCACGGCAAAGTCGGTCTGGTTCGAGAACGCGTACAACGCGCCGAATTTCAGGCCGCTATACGTGTTGCTCGTGAACTTGACGGCGTTGCTCATGCGCAGCGAGTGGTTCAGGTTGTCGTTGTCGAACGGATGCGCGAAGCCCGTATCGCCGAAGGTGCCCGCCGTGGCCGAGAGCGGCGCGACGAAGTCGACGAGCGAGTCGTACTGGCGGCCGAGCGTGAGCGAGCCGAACTGGTCGCTCGCGAGGCCCACGTAGGCCTGACGGCCGAACATGCGGCCGTCCTGGCCGAGCTTGCCGTTCTGCACGTTGAAGCCGTTTTCGAGCACGAAGACCGCATGCAGGCCGCCGCCCAGGTCCTCGCTGCCGCGCACGCCGAAGCGGCTGCCGTTCACGTTGCCGCTCGTTGCCTGCCAGAGCGCGCCGCCCGACTTGCCGCTCGCGACGTTGTTCGTGTACATGATGCCGGCGTCGATCAGGCCGTAGAGCGTGACCGAGCTTTGCGCGTGGACGGCGGGCGCGGCGAGCGTGCCGAGGGCGCCGATCACGGCGGCAGCGGTGGTGAGCGAGAGGGTGTTCTTCATTCGAGGTTCCTGTAGCGTTGTTGTTTCGCGGCGTATGCAAAAGCGGGTTTGCAACAGCGACAGGAGTGTAGGGAGGGAAAGGCGCCGGAAAAACCGGCTGTGACTGGAGAGGATTCTTCCTCGATCTGGAAGGATGATTTCATCTCTCTGTCATAAATCGACTCGGGCATCGACTTGGGCGATCCTTGGCTTGCGCCCGGCCCGAAGCAGGAGCGGCCTTGCGAGTTTGGTACGATTCACGCTTTGCCAGCCGACCCTACCTGCCGCGTGAAGCGTTACGTACCGTTGATCCGCGATCGAATCGCGATGTCGTTGTCCCGCCTGAGGCCTGCCGCCGCGCGGCTGGGCGGGTTTGTCCGTCCCGCATTCGCGCGTGCGCTCCACCATGTGCGGCATCCCACGCGGCGCGGTGTGCTCATGACGATTGGCGCGTTGCCGGCGCTCGTCGTGCTCTACGTGCTCGTGCTGATTCCGTTCACGCCGGGCATTGGCGACATCCGCAAGGCGCGGGTGGACGAACCGGCCCAGATTCTGTCCGCCGACGGCAAGGTGCTCGCCGAGTTCAAGCCCTCGAATCGCGAATGGGTGCCGCTCGCACAGATCTCGCCGCACATGGTCGATGCGCTGATTTCCACCGAGGATCACCGCTTCTACGAGCACCACGGCATCGACTTCAAGCGCACGGCGGGCGCGGCGCTGCACACGTTCTCGGGCGAGCGCCAGGGCGGCTCGACCATTACGCAGCAGCTCGCGCGCAATCTCTATCCCGATGAAATCGGCCGCGCGCCCACGCTCACGCGCAAGATCAAGGAAGCGATCACGGCGTTCAAGATCGAGGCGGTGTACAGCAAGCAGCAGATTCTCGAGACGTATCTGAACACGGTGCCGTTCCTCTACAACGCCTATGGCATCGAGATGGCGGCGCGCACCTACTTCGGCGTTTCGGCGGATCAGCTCGACATCCTGCAAGCCGCGACGCTCACCGGCATGCTCAAGGGCAACGCCTACTACAACCCGGTGATCAACCCCGAGCGCGCGCTCGCGCGGCGCAACACCGTGCTCGGCCAGATGGTGAAGTACGGCAAGCTCAGCGAGGCGCAGTACGCCACGCTTTCGAAGAAGCCGCTGCGCCTCGACTTCGAGCGTCAGACCGAGCCGCCCGGCCCCGCGCCGCACTTTGCGCTGCAACTGCGCAAGTGGCTGATTTCGTGGGCCGACCGCAACGACTACAACATCTATTCGGATGGCCTCGTGGTGCGCACCACGATCGATTCGCGCCTCCAGCAAATGGCCACCGCCGCGCTGCGCCAGCACACGAACCAGCTCCAGGGCATCGCCAACGGCGCATGGAGCGGACGCAACGGCTGCGTGGCCGGCAACGACCTGTTCGCGACCTTCATGCGCGAAACGCAGGACTACAAGAGCGCACGCGACGCCGGTGCGAACGACGCCGACGCGCTCAAGCGGCTCGCTGGCGACCGCACCTTCATGCGCAACCTCTGCAAGAGCAAGACCGCGGTGGAGGCGGGCTTCCTCGCCATCGACCCGCGCAACGGGCAGATCAAGGCGTGGGTGGGCAGCCGCGACTTTACCGACGAACCGTTCGACCACGTGCAGCAGGCACGCCGTCAGCCGGGCTCGACGTTCAAGCCGTTCGTATACGGCGCGGCCTACGCGGCGGGCGCAAAGCCGAGCGACACGTTCATCGATCAGCCGGTGGAAATCCCGCTGGCGGGAGGCGAAATCTGGAAGCCGACCGACGACGTGCCGCCGAGCAATCGTCCGATGACGCTGCGCGACGCGATCGCGTTCTCGCGCAACCGCATCACCGCGCAGCTCATGCAGACGGTGGGCCCGGACAAGGTCGCGCGGCTCGCGCGCGCGATGGGCGTGCGCGACAGCCAGCTCGCCCCGGTGCCGTCGCTCGCGCTCGGCACGAGCCCGGTCACGTTGAAGGAGATGGTCTCCGCGTACAGCACCATCGCCAACGACGGCGAGTACCTCGAACCGCGCATGGTCACGAGTATCGAGGACCACAAGGGCAACGTGCTCGCGCAGTTCGAGAGCGCTTCGCCCGAGCGGGCGCTTTCGGCAGAGGCGGACCGCACGCTGCTCGACACGATGCGCGACGTCGTGAACCGCGGCACGGGCTCGGCCATCCGCACGCGCTTCGGCATACGCGGCGACGTGGCAGGCAAGACCGGCACGACCCAGGGCAACACGGACGGCTGGTTCATCCTGATGGACCCGCAACTCGTGGCGGGCGCGTGGGTGGGCTTCGACGACGGCCGCGTGACGCTTGACGACTACTGGGGGCAGGGCGCACGCAGCGCACTGCCGATCGTCGGCGACTTCTTTCAGCGTGCGCTGCGCTCGCGCCTCGTCGATCCGCGTGCGCGCTTCAACACCGAGGTGACGCCGGGCGCGTTCGAAACCTTCCGCGAGAACCTGCGGGCGTGGATGGACAAACTGTTCGGCAAGCACGAAGCGCCGCCTCCCGCCCCGCCGGTGCGGCATGCGCCGCCGCCGCGCGTGAGCGCGCCGGCACCTGCATCCGTGCCGGCTGCGGCTTCCGAGGCGGGCGCATCGGTGCCAGCGGAGGCATCGGCGCCGTCTGCTGCTTCGGCGGCGGCCGCCGAATCCGCCGCGCGCGCCATCATGGGCCTGCCACCGATCATCGGGCCGTCGAGCGCGCCGGCGGCGCAGGCCCCGCAGCCTTCGTATCCGGCGCAGGCGCCGGCGCTCGCACCGACCCCGACGCCCGACGAGGCGGACCCTGACACGCCGGGCGCGAGCGCGAGCTACACGCCGCCCGTGGCCCAGCCGCAGCAGGGGCAATGAGCGGGGCGTCGCGCGGCCGGCTCAGCGAGTCGCGCGCGCTTCTCCCGCGCCGGTAGCGACAGGGCGCGCCGCGTGCCGGGCGCGCAGGTGAGTGAGCAGCGCCCGGCGCACGGGCGCGTCGTAGTAGCGACTGGCGACCCACGCAAGCAGCACGATGCCCGGTACGAGCACGGCGGCGATGACCCGAGACGGATGGCTCAGTGTGTGAATGCGCGACACGAGGTCCTGAACGATGAATCCGAGCGGCACATGAAGAACATAGATGCCGTAGGAAACGAGGCCGGAAAAGGCGACAAGCGGCAGCAGGCGCGCCGGCGGCTCCACGCGGGACGCCACCCAGACGATTCCAGGAAGGACCCCCAGCGAGAGAAACAGATCGATCGCGTTTTGATGCGCTGCTGGCCAGGGGATGCAGAGCAGTGCGATCGCCAGCACGATGACCGCGAGCGCCGCAGGATGTCTGCGCTCGCGCACGGGGCGGCCGAATCGATAGAGCAGCAAGCCAGCGGGAAAGGCGTAGCCAAGGCGGGCGAAGCCCGAATCGAAGGTGTCCCAGGCCACTCCGCCGCTGATGGAGGACGTGCAGGCCAGGTACACGAGACAGAGGCCGGATACGCACATGATGGCGACGAGCGTGCGCGTCGTCAGATCGCGAAAGAACACACCGTAGGCAAGGCTCGCCACCAACTCGAAGAACAGCGACCAGGCCGGAAAGTCGAGCGGGTAAATAAAATTCCAGACCGTCGGCCCGGGATAGAACGTAGGCAAGCCGACGTGTGACGGCAGCATCAGCACGCTTGCCGGCAGCGCCGAAGCGATCTCGCTCCAGTTCGATACGGGCAGACGCAGCCCCATGGCAACGAGACCGAGCACGAGGCCGGCGCCGTAAAGCGGGTACAGGCGAACCAGTCGCAGCTGAGTGTATTGACGGCAACTCAAGGCGCCCGACGCGAGTTTACAGTCGTAAGCACTCCCAATGACAAAGCCGCTCATGATGAAAAAGAGATCGACCGCCAGATAGCCGTGCTCGATGGCACGCACGTGGCACAGCATTGGAAAGTGTACGAAGACGACAAGCAGCGCAGCAGCGCCGCGCAGGCCATCTAGCGTGGCGTATCTCGATCCCGGCTGGGTACCCTGCATGACTCGTTCCCCTTGCGATTTTCTTATCGCTTGTGCTCGCAAGGGTATCTGCCCTGGGGATGGGGGGTGTGTTCGGTAACGAGCATATCCAGTGGAAACCGGGCTCAACGATTTCCGCCGACTCAGCGCGCATTGGGGTCAGGTATCTATTCGAGCGCGGTCGAACGCATTGAGCCGCGTTACAGACCGCGCCGAAGCATACGCGTGCGTTACTCGCGCACCTTGAACACGGAGACGAGTTCGGCGAGCGCCGCTGCATGATCGTTGAGCGCGGCGGCGGCGCGCTCGGCGTCGCCCACCAGCGCGGCGCTCTGCTGCGTCGCCGCGCCGATCTGCGAAACCGCGATATTGACCTGCTCGATACCGCCCGATTGTTCGCGAGAGGCCACGCTGATCTCGCCGATGATCGAGCGCACTTCATCCACGCGCGCGACGATGCCGCGCATGGTCGTGCTCGCTTCGCCGGCGATCCGGTAGCCCGTTTCGACCGTCGACGACGATTCGGTGATCAGCGCCGAGATTTCCTTCGCGGCCGCCGCGCTGCGCTGCGCGAGCGCGCGCACTTCGCTCGCGACCACCGCGAAGCCCTTGCCGTGCTCGCCCGCACGCGCGGCTTCCACGGCCGCGTTGAGCGCGAGGATGTTGGTCTGGAACGCGATGCCGTCGATCACACCCGTGATCTCGGCAATCTTCTGCGATGCGCGGCTGATGTCGTTCATCGTTTCCACGACGCGGCTCACGGCGCGCCCGCCGTCGAGCGCGGCTTCGGCTGCGCTCGTCACCACAGTGTTGGCGCGCGTCGCGTGATCGGCATTCTGCTGCACGGTGGACGTGAGCTCTTCCATGCTCGCCGCCGTCTCCTCCAGGCTGCTCGCCTGGCTCGCGATGCGCGAAGCGATCTCGCCGCTGCCTTGCGCGATGCGCGAGGTGTCCTCGCTCATCTGCGCGGTGGCGCTGCGCACCTGCGCGACGATCTGCGCGAGGCCCACGCCGATGCCGTCGATGGCGCGCGTGAGGCGGCCGATCTCGTCGGCACCCGCCGTGCCTTGCGCGTGCGCTGCATCGCCTTGTCCGATGCCGTTACGGCTGTCATTGCCGATGCGCACCGTGAGGTCGCCCGCGGCGAGCTGGCCGGCGGCGTGCGCGGCGGCGTCGAGCGGCCGGCTCACGAGGCGGCGCGCCGCGTAGATCGACAGCGCGGCGAACAGCGCGACCAGCACGAGGCCGATGGCCGCGAAGCGGTCGCGCGTGGCGTTCACGTCGGCCATGATTTCGTCGCGCACGGCGACGCCGCCCACGAGCCATTGCCACTGCGGCACGCTCACGAACGAGACGAACTTGGCGCGCGCGTCGCCTTCACCTCGCGTCGAGTCGGCGGAGGTGTAGTCGAGCGTGCCTTCGCGCGTTTCGAGCATGCGCGACCAAGGCGCGTCGGCGTCGTCGTAGTGTTTGCCGACGGCGCGCGGGTGGACGAGGAAGGTACCGCGCGTCGGGCCGTTCGAAGCGTCCATCACGAAGTAGTAGCCGCTCTCGCCGATCTTGAGCTTGGCGATCTCGCTCTTGAGCGCATCGATCTGCGCGCCCACATCCACGCCGACGAACAGCGCGCCGATCACGTGGCCGCTGGCGTCGAGAATCGGCTTGTACTGCGTGATGTACTGCTTGCCGAACAATTGGGCGAGGCCGGTAAAGGTGCGGTTGGCCATCACCGGGCCATACGCCGGGCCCTTGCGGTCGAGCAGCGTGCCGATCGCGCGCGAGCCGTCCTGCTTCTTGAGCGACGTGGTCACGCGCACGAAGTCGTCGCCGCTGCGCGCGAAAACGGTGGCGATTTCGCCGCTGCGCGCGAGAAACTGGTCGGGGATCGTGAAGTCCAGATTCAGCACGTGATCGCCGGACTTGAAGACCGGCGTGGCCTTGCCGGCAATGTCGACCGTTTGCGTGGGGTCGAGCGTGAAGGCGCCGGGCAGGAAGCTCTCGAAGAGCTGCATGGCACGGTCGACTTCGGTTTCGAGCGCGCCGTTGATGAGCGAGATCGACGAGGCGACCGCCTGATCCTTTTCGGCAATGCGCGAGCGCACCTGGTGGCCGACCTGCGTCGCCGCCGAATGCGTGATCGCCCACGTGAAGGCGGCAAATATGGCTGCGACGAGCACGCACGATAGCAAGGCGAGGCGCACGCCGACACTCGCGCGGCTTGATAAGCGTGAAAGCATGGATTCGGTTCCGGAAAGAGCTTGTAAAGAAGGAACCTGCGCCTTCGAGGCGCTGGCATGACGCATTACGGCGCGCGCGCGCGATCCTTTAGGGCTAGAACCGAAAAACCTTACAATCGCGTAAAGATTACCGATGGATTACGCCATTTTCGGTGTGCAGATTGTGGGATATTTCGGAACCCAAAATAACGTCGCCACAAGGAAAGGGCGCATGAAGCGCCCTTTCGTTATGTTTCGCGCGATACGTCGCTCGCGCTGTGCAATCCTCTGCGCGGCCGTCAGCGGCGGGCTCGCCACGTTCTGAGCAAGAGCGCGTTGGTCACGACGCTCACGCTGGAAAACGCCATGGCCGCGCCCGCGAGCATGGGGTTGAGCAGGCCGAAGGCGGCGAGCGGAATCCCGATCAGGTTGTAGAAGAACGCCCAGAACAGGTTCTGCTGGATCTTGCGCCACGTGCGCCGCGAAATATCGATTGCGGCGGCAACGAGCGCGGGGTCGCCGCGCATCAGCGTGATGCCTGCCGCGTGCATGGCGACGTCGGTGCCCGTGGCCATGGCGATGCCGATGTCGGCGGCGGCGAGCGCCGGCGCGTCGTTGATGCCGTCGCCGGCCATCGCGACGATACCGCCGCTCCTGATCTTGAGGTCGCGGATCGTGCGCGCCTTGTCGTCGGGCAGCACCTGCGCATGGACTTCGCGGATACCGAGCTGCGCGGCCACGGCCGCCGCGCTGCCCGCGTTGTCGCCGGTCACGAGCACGCTGCGGATGCCCATCGCCTCGAGGCTCGCAATGGCTTCGCGCGCCGTGGGCTTCACGGTGTCGCCGAAAGCGAGCAGGGCGAGCACCCCGCCGTGCGGCTCGAAGAGCCACGACACCGTATTGCCCGCCTCTTCGAGCGAACGCGCGCGGTCCGCGAGCGCGGGCGGTACGGCGAGCGCCAGTTCGTCGAGCCAGCGGCCGCTGCCGATGGCGAGGCGCCGGCCGTTCACTTCGGCCTCCACGCCGCGCCCCGGCACCGCGCGCGCATGGGCGGCGACAGCCAAAGCGGCTGACGCCTGGGCTTCGGCTTGGGCGTCATACGCCTGCACCACGGCCTTCGCGAGCGGGTGATCGCTGTGCCGCTGCACGGCGGCGGCGAGCGCGAGCGCCTCGCCATGCTCGAGGCCTTCGGCCGCATCGAACGCGGTGAGCGAGGGCTGGCCGAGCGTGAGCGTGCCGGTCTTGTCGAAGGCGACCACGCTCACGTTGTGGGCGGTCTCCAATGCTTCGGCGTCCTTGATGAGCACGCCGTGGCGCGCGGCCACGCCGGTCCCGGCCATGATCGCGGCGGGCGTGGCGAGGCCGAGCGCGCACGGGCAGGCGATCACGAGCACGGCTACAGCGTTGAGGATCGCCGTTTCGGCGCTCGCGCCCGCGAACAGCCAGCCGCCCAGCGTGATGGCCGCGATCACGAGAATCGCCGGCACGAACACGGCGCTCACGCGGTCGACGAGACGCTGGATCGGCGCCTTTTCGGCCTGCGCGCTTTCCACGAGGCGAATGATGCGTGCAAGCGTGGTTTCCGCGCCGATGGCCGTGGTGCGCACGGCGATCGCGCCTTCGCCGTTGATCGAGCCGGCTGTGACGGGATCGTCGGGCGCTTTCGGCACGGGCAGGCTTTCGCCCGTGATGAGCGATTCGTCGATGTGGCTGCGGCCTTCTAGCACGACCCCGTCCACGGGCACACGCTCGCCGGGGCGCACGACCACCACGGTGCCCACGCGAACCTGGGCGAGCGGGACTTCGCGCTCCTCTGCGTTGGCGCCATTTGCGCCATCGACGCGGATGCGCGCGCGATCGGGCCGCAGCGCATTGAGCGCGCGGATTGCGTCGGTGGTCTGGCGCTTCGCGCGCGCTTCGAGCCACTTGCCGAAGCGCACCAGCGTGATGACCACCGCCGAGGCCTCGAAATACAGATGGGCCATGTCGCCGGGGTGCGCGAGCATCGCATAGACGCTCACGCCATACGCGGCCGATGTGCCGAGCGCGACCAGCAGATCCATGTTGCCCGCACCGGCGCGCACGGCCTTCCACGCGGCGCGGTAGAAGCGCGCGCCGAACACGAACTGGACGACGCTCGCCAGCGCCAGCTGTGCCGCGGCGGGCAGCATCCAGTCGAGGCCGAGCCAGTGGCCGAACATCGGCAGCACGAGCGGGGCCGTGAGCACGGCCGAAATCAGCACGGCGCGCCATTCGCGGCGCGCTTCGTCGCTGGCGGCGGCGCCTTTCTGCGGGGCGGCGGCGCCTTCGTCGGCGGCGAGTGGCGTGGCTTCATAGCCGGCCTTTTTGACGGCGGCGACGAGCAGGTCCTGCAATTCGCCCGTGAGCGGCGAGCGGGTGTTGACGGTGGCCTGCTCGGTGGCGAGGTTCACGCTTACGCCAGCCACGCCGGGCACGCGCGCGAGTGCCTTCTCGACGCGGTTCGCGCACGACGCGCAAGTCATCCCGCCGATGGCGAGCGTCGTGGCTTCCGTGGCGACGGGCACGGCTTCATAGCCGGCCTTTTCGACGGCGGCGACGAGCGCGGCGGGCGCGACGCCGCCGCTGGCCTCGACGGTGGCCTTTTCCGTGGCGAGGTTGACCGAGGCGCGCGTGACGCCCGGCACCTTGGCAAGCGCTTTCTCGACGCGCATGGCGCACGAGGCGCACGTCATGCCGTGGACTTCGAGTTCGGCCACGGCGGTATCGGTGCGTTCTGCTACGAGGGGTTCATTCATGATGGGGTGCGAGCACTGGCTGTCATCGATGTTACGCAGTATCTACGTTCCCATCATGGGAAGGTCAAGGGGCGCGACACTACGCCCCTTTCGTTTCAGAGGGAAGTCCTGAGCGCAAGCTCTCTGCCTGTAAGGCAATATTCCACGCCACAGTCTTTTCAGGCCCATGCGCGAGCGATACGATACCAACCGGCGGCATTGGCGCCTTGCCGCGTGCATTTCACTACGGCCCTGGGGGGGCCGCGCGGAGTGGCCAGCCGGTCGACGTCACTTCATGGACCGCCCGCACCGAATACAACCAACAAATGACAACAATACATCGAGCATTCTCTACGTACCGTAGCTGCTCCGCGCTCGCCTGCCTTGCCCTCATTGCCGGATGCGCCTCGGCGCCGGGCGACGTTGCGCCGAAGAGCAACGGCTGGATGAAGGACGAAGTCTCCGACTCCTATGTGTTTGGCTATCCGCTCGTGCTGATGGACGTGGCGCGCGAATCCGCCACCGGCAGCGGGCCCGGCCAGGCCGCGCCGAACACGCTGCGCCACGCGCAGTCGCTGCCGCCCGTCGGGGCCTCGAGCCCGCTCGAACCCAACCTCGACACGCTGACTTCCAGCGGCTGGCTCGACGTATCGAGCGAGCCGGTGCTCGTCACGCTGCCCGACACGCACGGCCGCTACATGGACGCACGCGCGCTCGACATGTGGACGAACGTCGTCTGGTCGACCGCCGGCGCGCAGTCGGGTGAACGTGTCAGCGGACTGAAAGCGCAAACGATTGCATTTGTTCCGGCCGGCTGGAAGGGCACGCTGCCCGCGCGCGTGAAGCGCGTCGACGTGTCGACGCGCTACGTGTGGTTCCTCGCGCGCATCCAGACACGCGGCGGCGCCGACATCGCGGCCGTGCGGCGGCTGCAGCACGGGCTGCAGGTCACAGCGCTTTCCGGGTGGGACGAGCGCGGCGCGCGCGGCAAGGCCGGCGCTCGCGGCGGCCGCGGCAACGAGCCGACCGGCGCCACGCAGAGCGGCGATCCGGTGGCGCCGGGCACACCGTCCGCCCAGGTCGCGGCGCTCGACGCGCACGGTTTCTTCGACCGGCTCGCCCTGGCGCTGGAAGACAACCCGCCCACGGCAGACGACGCGCACGCGCTCAAGATTCTCGGCGACATTGGCGTGCACCCGGGCGACCCGGCGCAGTTGCCCTCGGGCGCGAAGGACGCCGCGGTCATCAAGGCGGGTCTCGCCGATGGCCGCACGCGCGCCGCGACGCCGCCGTCCAACCTGCTGGCGGGCAACGGCTGGCTCTGGGTGGGCGACGACGCAGGCAACTACGGCCCCGACTACTCGCTGCGCGCCTACGCGGCGTACACGTCGCCGGGTCTGCCGACGACCCGCGACGAAGTGCGCGCCCGCGTGAGCCAGGACAGCGACGGGCATGCGCTCAACGGCGCGAACCGCTACACGATTCACTTCACGGCGAAGCAGCTGCCGCCGGTGCGCGGCTTCTGGTCGATCACGGCCTATACCACCGACGGCGCGCTCGACGCCGACGCGCCCGTGCGCGTAGCGTTCGGCGACCGCAGCGGCGCACGGCGCAACCGCGACGGCTCGCTCGACGTGCAGGTGAGCGCCGAGCGGCCGCGCGGCGGCGCGAACTGGGTGCCGGCGCCGCATGGCGACTTCCGGCTCGTGATGCGCCTCTACGCCGCGAAGCCGCAAGCGACCGACGGCAGCTGGCAGCCGCCCGCCGTCGAGCGGCAGTAATCGCTGAACCGGCCTGAACGAAGCGTTGGCGGGGCACGGTCCCGCCAACGTTTTTTTTTGCGCCGTATAAGCCCGTTCGAGCGCGCCACGCCCGGCTTTTCCGCCCGCGTTTTCATGCATCGCGCAATACGCGCGGCGCACATTGCGCAATCGCCGGGCCATCGCCTTTGCGCTGTTACTTCTTGTTGCGCAATACCTGCGCCGCGGGCGGCGTTTTCCCGTCGTCCGATCTTCTATCGGACCTATACTTCCGGCTGTCGGCATCCCCGGATTTCCGACATCAGACCCACATCCCGCGGCGGGCCTGTTGCCGCCTCATCCGCAAGCAAGCATGGCAAGCCTCAACAAAGCGTCGCTCAACTCTTCCTTGCAGTCGGTGCGCGCGGTCGCGCGTGCGCCCCGCACCCGGCACATCCTCACGGGTGTCGTCATCTTTCTGATTGTGTTCGGTCTGGTCGGCTTCTTTGCCGCGCCGCCGATCATTCGCCATGTTGCCGAGCAGCAGTTGAGCAAGCAGCTCGACCGGCCGGTCACGATCGGCCGCATCGCGCTCAATCCGTACACGCTGCGCCTCGAAGCGGACCGTGTGCATATCGGCGAGCGCGGCGGCAACGGCGACTTCTTCGATGTCTCGCGCGCCGTCGTGCAGGCGTCGTGGTCGTCGATCTTTCGCGCGGCTCCCATCGTCGACGAACTGCGGCTCGACTCGCCGCGCGCCACGATCGTGCGGCTCGACGCGCAGCACTTCAACTTCTCGGACCTCATCGAGAAGTTCTCGACGCCCTCGAAACCCGGCAGCAAGCCGACGCAGTTTTCGGTTTCAAACATCCGCATCGAGAACGGCCAGATCACCTTCGACGATCGCCTGCTCAACGAAAAGCACGTGATCGACCGCTGGTCGCTCGGCATTCCGTTCATCGCCACGCTGCCTTCCAAGACCGATATCTTCGTTCAGCCGATGCTGCGCGCGCGCATCGACGGGGCGAGCACGCTTGCCATCGACGGCAGAACCAAGCCCTTTTCCGCGACGCGCGAGTCGGAAGTGGAGGTGCGCCTGACCGACCTCGATGTGCCGAAGCTCCTCACCTACGCGCCGACGAAGCTGCCTGTCACAGTGAAGAGCGGCAAACTCTCGACCAACCTCAAGCTCGATTTCGTGATGTCGGGCGAGAAGCCCACGCTGCGTGTGGCGGGCACGACCGACCTGAACGACTTCGACTCGACCGACAACGCCAATGCGCCGTTCTTCGGCGCGCGCAGTCTGCACGTGGGGGCAGCCTCGCTCGAACCGTTCAGCAACGTCTATCGTTTCGACGACATCCATCTCGACGCGCCCACCATGTGGGTCGCACGTGACAAGCAAGGCGTGCTGAGCATCGAGAAGCTGATGGGCGCGCCGGCCGCGCAAAACGCGCCGGCCGCGAACGAGGCCGCGAACAAGGCCGCGAGCGCCGCGCCGGCCTCGGGCGCCTCGGGTGCCCAGAGCGCGCAGGCGGCGCCCGAGGAAGCGAAGCCCGCGCCGCTCGATGTCTCGATCCGCCAGTTCGCGCTCACGAACGGCACCGTGCACATTGCCGACGATCTGCCCGCGCGGCCGGTGAACGTCGAACTCACGCAGCTTTCCACCACGCTTACGAACTTCTCGACGACTGACAAAGCCGGCGCGCCGTTCACGTTTGCGACGAATGCGACCGACGGCGGCACGATCAAGGCGTCGGGCACGGTGAGCCTCGCGGGCAAGAACGCCGAAGCCAACATCGCGCTCGAGCGCGTGGGTCTGCCGCAAGCGCAGCCGTATATCGACAACCTCAGCAGCGCGCAGATTCTGGACGGCAGGCTCAATCTCGCGTCCACGCTCAAGGCCGACTGGGCGCAGCAGCCTGCCGTCGTGCAGGTCGGCCAGAGCACGCTCGGCCTCGAATCGCTCAAGCTCGCTGCGCGCGGCGCGAAGGCGCCTGCCATCGCGCTCGACCGCGGCACGGTGCAGGTAAGCGGCATCGACCTCAATGCGCGCAAGGCGCAGATTGCATCGGTCGACGTGACCGGCCTCGTGGTGAACGCCGAGCGCCAGAAGGACGGCAAGGTCGACCTGGCGCAACTCGCCTCCACGCAGCAGGCGGTGCCCGAGCGCACGGCGATTCGCGCCGCGCAGAAGTCGGTGCAGGAAGGGCCGGCCTGGCGCTACACGATCGACGCTTTCACGCTGAACAACGGCACGATCAACTTTACGGACAATTCGACGCCGCGGCCGGTAAAGCTCGCCATTACGCCGTTCGACCTGAAGATCCAGCAGATCAGCGACGACCTGAGGCACCCGCTGCCGATCGACCTGAAGGCGACCGTCAACCGTAAGGGCACACTCGCGCTGAGCGGCAAGATCAACCCGACGCCGCTCACGGCGCAGCTGAAAATCGACGCGAACCGGCTCGACGCCGCCGCGTTCGAGCCTTATTTCGGCAATCAGCTCAACGCGGTGATCGCGAGCGCGCTGCTCAACATGAACGGGCAACTTTCTGTGGAGCAGGGCAAGGCGCTCAAGGCGAACTATCGCGGCGATGCGGCGCTCGTGGACGTGCGCATGCTCGACAAGGCCACATCCGGCCCGTTCGCGGGCTGGCGCTCGCTCGCGCTCACGAACCTGAAGGCGAACTACGACGACGCGCGCGGCACCGACGTGGACGCGAGCCGCGTGACGTTCGCAGGCTTCTATGGCCGCGTGCTGCTCGACGCGCAAGGCAAGCTCAATCTCAAGGACGTAGTCGCGCATCAAACGGGCGCCGCGCAGTCGCTCACGCAGGACAAGAGCGGCAAGCCTGGCGAGCGCGAGCCGGTGCCGCTCACGCCGCAGGCGGCGAGCGCGCCCGTGCAGACGGCTTCCGCACCGGCGTCGGCTTCCGCGCCGGCAACGGTCGTGGCCGCGCAGCCGCCGAAGAACCCCGTGCGCCTGCACTTCGGTGAGCTCGTGCTGCAGGACGGCCGCGTGAACTATACCGACAACTTCATCAAGCCGAACTACTCCGCCGATCTCGTGCAGATCCACGGCACGGTGGGCGCGTTCGGCACGCAGTCGACCACGCCTGCGCCCGTGGATGTCTCCGCGAAGCTCGCGGCGAACGGTCCGCTCTCGATCAAGGGCACGGTGAATCCGCTCATCGACAAGCCGTCGCTCGACCTCACGGCCAGCGCGCACGATATCGAGCTCACGAACCTCACGCCGTATTCGGCGAAGTACGCGGGCTACCCGATCACGAAGGGCAAGCTCAACGTCGATCTGCACTACCAGCTCGCGAACGACGAGCTCACGGCGAACAACCATATCTTCATCGACCAGCTCACGTTCGGCGATCACATCGACAACGACACGGCCACCAAGCTGCCGGTGCGGCTCGCGATTTCGCTGCTCAAGAACCGCAGGGGCGAAATCGATGTGAACATCCCGGTGTCAGGCTCGCTCTCCAACCCTGAGTTCAGCCTGGGCGGCCTGATCTGGAAGGCGGTGCTCAACCTCATCGCGAAGGCGGTGACCGCGCCGTTCACGCTGCTCGCCAATGCGTTCGGGGGTGGCGGCGAAGACCTGGGCTATGTCGAGTTCGCGGCCGGCACGGCAACGCTCACCGATGCCGACCAGAAGAAGCTCGACACGATCGTGAAGGCGCTCGACGACAAGCCTTCGATCAAGATCGATCTGATCGGCCGCGTCGATCCGGCCGTGGACACGCCCGCACTGCGCGAGCAATACGTGGATCGCCTCGTGCGGCTCCAGAAGGTGAAGGACACGGTGGGCAACGGCGAGAGCGTCGATACCTCGCAGGTCAAGGTGGACGACAAGGAGTACGAGAAGTACCTCGCCAAGGCCTATAAGGATGCGGACTTCAAGAAGCCGCACAACATGATCGGCCTCACGAAGACGCTGCCCGTGGACGACATGAAGCAGGCGCTGGCCGACCACGCACCCGTTGACGACGCCACCTTGCGCAATCTCGCTCAGGATCGTGCGCAGGCGGTGCAGCAGTACTTCGAAGGCAAGGTCGATCCGAGCCGCGTGTTCATCGTGGCGCCGAAGCTGGACGCCAAGGGCATCGACGACAAGGGCGCGACGACGCGCGTGGATTTCGGGCTGAAATAAGCCGTGGTTTGGCGATTCGATGCAGCGGCGCGTTTCGGTCTAACCGGCGCGCCGCAGCTTTTTCGGGCTCGCGAACGCGTGTTCCTCGATGACCTGCGCGAGCGTCGCAAAGGCCGGCGCGATCTCCTCGTGCGGCACGCACGCATAACCCGTTAGCAATCCTTTGCGGTCCTGGCGCACGCTATAGTAGGCCGCAAGCGGCCGCACGATCACGCCTGCGTCGTAGGCGGCCGCAGCGACGGCGCGGTCGTCGGCATGGTCGGGCAGGCCGAGCACGAAGTGCAGGCCCGCTTCGTCGCCCATAACGGGCAGCGCATCGCCGAAGTGGCGCGTGACCGCGTCGATCAGCAACTGGCGCCGCTCGCCATAGAGCGTGCGCATGCGGCGCACGTGCGAAGTGAGATAGCCATCCATGATGAACTCGGCGAGCACGGCCTGCTGCATGAGCTGGCCTTCGCGATACAGCTCCGCCACGCCCGTGCGGAATGTGGCGGCGAGCCGCTCGGGCACGACCATGTAGCCGATGCGCAGGCCGGGAAACAGCAGCTTGCCAAGGCTGCCCACGTAGATCACGCGGTCCGATTCGTCGAGACCCTGCAACGAGGCGAGCGGCCGGCTGCCGTAGCGGAACTCGCTGTCGTAGTCGTCCTCGATGATCCACACCTTGTGCTGGCGCGCGTATTCGAGCAGCGTGCGGCGGCGCGCGAGGCTCATGACCATGCCGAGCGGATATTGATGCGAAGGCGTGACGAGCGCGATGCGCGGCGGGTCGCGCAGGTCCTGCTCACGCGGATTGAGCCCTTCGTCGTCGACGGGAATCGGTGCGAGCTTCAGTCCCGAGGACTGCAGCACACTGCGCGCGCCCCAGTAGCACGGTTCTTCGACCCACGCCGTGTCGCCGTGGTCGGCGAGCAGCCTCACAGCGAGATCGATGGATTGGTGAATACCCGTAGTGATGATGATCTGGTCCGGCGTGCAGCGCACCGAGCGTGCCACGCGCAGGTAGTCCGAAAGCGCGCGCCGCAGCGGACGGTAGCCGCCGCCGGGAGCGTAGGTAAGCAAACCATGATTCGCCGATTTCCACAGGCGGGCCTGCAGGCGGCTCCACGTGCGCGCCGGAAACTCGGCCACGTCGGGCACGCCCGGCATGAAGGCGCCCCACTGCCTGGCGGACACGCCCGCCTCGTCGATGAGCCGTTGGCCGCGCATCGACATGTCGCCGCGCGGGGAGGCGCCGTTCTCCTCGTCGTCCTCGTCGGCGGGGGCGGCCGCTGGCGTCGGCGTGCTCACGGCGGCCGAGTCGGGGCGCGTGTCGGCGACATAGGTGCCGCTGCCCGTGGTCGAGATCACGTAGCCCTCGGCGCTCAGCTGGTCGTAGACGTGCAGCACGGTGTTGCGCGCCACGCCGAGGTCGACCGCGAGCGTGCGCGAGCTGGGCAGCTTGGTGCCGGGCGCGAGCCGACCCGTCAGGATGGCCTGCTGCATGAGCTGGAGCAGCTGACGGTAGGCGGGCTCGGCGCTTTCCTTGTCGAGTTGCGCAGCGAGCCATTCGGACAGGATGACCATGGCCAAGTGGTTCCATCGATAATAATGAAATGGCTCCATTGAATAGAGCCGGGACCATCTATAGTAATTCGCACGTCAGGTTCGGTTAATGCCTGTGACGTATTTATTTAATCGCGTCAGAAGGCCGGCCGGGAAAAGAGCAAGCAAAGGAGACAGGGCGAATGAAGACCTCGGATGTGATCGTCAGCTTTCGCGGCGTGCGCAAGACCTACGACGGCGAAACACTGGTCGTCAAACAACTTGACCTTGATATCTACCAGGGAGAGTTTCTGACGCTGCTCGGGCCGTCCGGCTCCGGCAAGACCACCTGCCTGATGATGCTCGCCGGCTTCGAGTTTCCCACCGGCGGCGAGATCCGTCTCGAAGGCAAACTGCTCAACAACGTGCCGCCGCACAAGCGCGACATCGGCATGGTGTTCCAGAACTACGCGCTCTTCCCGCATCTCACGGTCGAGCAGAACGTGGCCTATCCGCTGGGCGTGCGCAAGGTGCCGACCGCCGAGCGGGCGCAGCGCGTGAACGACGCGCTCAAGATGGTGCGCATGGAAGGTTTCGCCAGGCGCTATCCCGCGCAGCTCTCGGGCGGCCAGCAGCAGCGCATCGCGCTTGCCCGCGCGCTCGTCTTCCAGCCCAAGCTCGTGCTGATGGACGAACCGCTCGGCGCACTCGACAAGCAGTTGCGTGAACATATGCAGTACGAACTGAAGTCGCTGCACGAGAAGCTTGGCGTCACATTCGTCTACGTCACGCACGATCAGGGCGAGGCGCTCACGATGTCGGACCGCGTGGCGGTGTTCGACAAGGGCATCGTGCAGCAGCTTGACAGCGTGGACCGGCTCTACGAGTCGCCGTGCAACGAGTTCGTGGCGAACTTCATCGGCGACAGCAACCGGCTGCGCGGCACCATTGCCGCCGTGGATGGCGAGTACTGCGAAATGCATCTCGCCGACGGCACGCGCCTGAAGGGCCGCAATGTGGCGGGTGCGCAGGCGGGCGCCTCAGCCATCGCCTGCATTCGCCCCGAGCGCATGAAGCTCGCGAACGGCTCGAGGGGTAACGGTGCGAACGCGCTGGCGGGCGAAGCGCGCGGCCTGATCTATTTCGGCGACCACGTGCGCATGCGCTGTGGCTTGCCCCAGCAGGACGAGTGCTTCGTGAAGGTGCCGCTCGGCACCGAGGCGCTCGACGGTTTCGCGCCCGGTCAGCCGGTCGCACTCGAATTCGCGCCGGAGCATCTGCGCGTGTTCGCTTGAGGCGTGCGGGCGCGGCGCGCAATCTCGCGCGCCGTCGCCTCGCGAAGCAGGCGTCTCGACGATCGGGCCACGTTTCTCGCATCGAAGGGCCCGGCAAGACAAACCACCAAGGAGAAGGGACTCAACCATGAAGCAGATCGGCAACATGCGCGTTGCAGCGGTCGCGGCCGCGCTCGCACTCTCATTCGGCGTGGCGGATGCCGCGGAGCTCACCGTCGTGAACTTTGGCGGCGCCAATGGCAATGCGCAGAAGGCGGCGTTCAACGAGCCGTTCCAGTCGCAGACGGGCAACAAGATCACCGCCGTCGAGTACAACGGCGAGCAGGCCAAGGTGAAGGCCATGGTCGACGCGAAGCACGTGGACTGGGACGTGGTGGAAGTCGAAACCGGCGACATCGCGCGCGGTTGCGACGAAGGTCTCTACGAGAAGCTCGACTGGGCCAAGCTCGGCAACAAGGGCGACTTCATGAAGGCCGCGCAGCAGCCCTGCGGCGCAGGCTTCTTCGTGTGGTCCACGGCGCTCGCCTATAACGCCGACAAGCTCAAGACCGCGCCCACGAACTGGGCCGACTTCTGGGACGTGAAGAAATTCCCGGGCAAGCGCGGCATGCGCAAGGGCGCACGGTACAACATGGAATTCGCCCTGATGGCCGACGGCGTGGCGCCGCAGGACGTCTACAAGGTGCTCTCGACGAAGGCCGGTCAGGACCGCGCGTTCAAGAAGCTCGATGAGCTGAAGCCGAACATCCAGTGGTGGGAAGCCGGCGCGCAGCCACCGCAGTTCCTGGTCGCGGGCGACGTGGTGATGTCCACGGCGTACAACGGCCGTATCGACGCCGCGCAGCGCGAAGGCAAGAACCTCAAGGTAGTGTGGACCGGCAGCATCTACGACCTCGACTACTGGGCGATCCCGAAGGGCGCGCCGAACAAGGCGCTGGCCGAGCAGTACATCGCTTACACGCTTTCGCCGAAACCGCAGCAGGAGTATGCGCAGCACATCGCGTATGGCCCGGTGAACGCGAACGCGATCAAGGCGCTCGATGCGAAGACGCTCGCCAACCTGCCGAATTCGCCGGCCAACGGCAAGAACGCCATCCAGGAGAACCTCACGTTCTGGACCGACCACGGCGACGAACTGGAGCAGCGTTTCTCCTCGTGGGCCGCGAAGTAAGGGTGGACTAGACGCTCCGGCGTGCGAGCGCCGGAGCGTTTTGTAGCATGGCAGGGGGAGACCAGGTGTGACTACGATGACGACCGTGACCAACGTTGCCGGCGCGGCACGCGAGGAGACCGCGCGGCTGAAGCGCGAACTGCGCGTGGCGCAAGCGAAGAAGCGCACGATGGCGCTCATGCTGATCGCGCCGCTCGCGATCTTTCTGCTGCTGATTTTCGTGGTGCCGATCGCGGCACTGCTCACGCGTGCGGTGCAGAACCCCGAAGTGGCGACAGCGCTGCCGCATACCATCGCGGCGCTGCGCGGCTGGGACCGCAAGAGCGCGCCACCCGACGCGGCTTACGCTGCGCTTGCGCAGGACCTAACCGTCGTAAAGGAAGGTGATGCGATGGGCGCGCTGGCGCGCCGCCTGAACGTGGAAATCGCGGGCTTCCGCTCGCTCGTCGCGAAGACGGCGCGCGCCATGCCGCTCGCCGACGACGACGGCAAACCGCTTACGCTCACTCCCGCGCAAACGCGCGCCAAGATCGTCGAACTCGACGACCGCTGGGGCGACGTGACCTACTGGCAAGCCATTGCGAAGAACAGCTCGCGCATCTCGCCGTTCTATCTGCTCGCCTCGCTCGATCATCGTCAGGATGCGTTCGGCCGCATCGTGGCCGCCGATCCCGAGCAGCAGATCTATCTCGACGTGTTCGCGCGCACCTTCGTCATCAGCGTGTTCGTCACGGTGTTCGCGCTGCTGCTCGGTTACCCGCTCGCTTACTGGATCTCGACGCTCTCCGAGCGCCGCGCGAATCTCGTGATGATCCTCGTGCTGATTCCGTTCTGGACGTCGATTCTCGTGCGCGTGGCGGCGTGGATCGTGATCTTGCAGGGCGAGGGCCTCGTCAACAAGGCGCTGATTGGCTCGGGCCTCATTTCGCATCCGCTCGCGCTGCTGTTCAACCGCGTGGGCGTCTACATTTCGATGACGCACATCCTGCTACCGTTCATGGTGCTGCCGCTCTACAGCGTGATGAAGTCGATTCCGCCGACTTACCAGCGCGCGGCCGTGTCGCTCGGCAGCCATCCGTTCGCGGCCTTCTGGCGCGTGTATGTGCCGCAGACGTACCCCGGCGTGGGCGCGGGCGTGCTGCTCGTGTTCATTCTCTCGATCGGCTACTACATCACGCCGGCGCTGCTCGGCGGCCCGGGCGACCAGATGGTCAGCTACTACGTGGCGTACTTCACCAACGTGTCGATCAACTGGGGCATGGCCTGCGCGCTCGGCGCGCTGCTGCTCGCGGCGACCACGGTGCTCTATTTCGTCTACGGGCGCTTCACGCGCACGCAACTGAGTCTTGGCTAAGGGAGGCGCGATCATGAAATTTGCCAAGCCGCTGTTTGCGCCGCATACGTCGGCCGTCGAACGCGTGTGGTACTTCGCGCTGCGCGCGCTCGTCGTGCTCACGCTGCTGTATCTGATCCTGCCCGTGCTCGCGATCGTGCCGCTGTCGTTTTCGTCGAGCACGTTCCTCGTCTACCCGATTCCGGGCTGGTCGCTGCGCTGGTATGAAAACCTCGTGATGTCCGACGAATGGCGCATGGCCGCGAAAAACAGCTTCATCGTGGGCCCCGCCGCCACAGTCGTGGCGACCGTGCTCGGCACACTCGCGGCCATCGGCATCACCAAGGCCGATTTCCGCGGCAAGACACTGCTCATGGCCGTGCTCATTTCGCCGATGATCGTGCCCGTGGTGGTGGTGGGCGTGGGCATGTATCTGTTCTTCGCGCCGCTCGGCCTCGCCAATACGTATCTCGGCCTGATCCTCGCGCACGCGTCGCTGGGCGTGCCGTTCGTCGTGACGACGGTGGCGGCAACGCTGCAGGGGTTCAATCACAATCTCGTGCGTGCGAGCCTTTCGCTCGGGGCCAATCCGGTCACGACGTTCTTCCGCATCACGCTGCCCGTCATCGCGCCGGGCGTAATTTCGGGCGCGCTGTTCGCGTTCGCCACGTCGTTCGACGAAGTCGTCGTGACGCTCTTCCTCGCGGGCGCCGACCAGACCACCTTGCCGCGTCAGATGTTCACGGGCATCCGCGAGAACATCAGCCCGACGATCGCTGCGCTTGCCACGATCCTGATCGTGTTCTCCACGTGTCTGCTGCTCGCGCTCGAATGGCTGCGCGGCAGGAATGCAGCGCGCGCGGTGAAGGCGTGATGGCTTGAGATGTCGATGAAAAAAAGGCAGCGCCGTGGCGCTGCCTTTTTTTGCCTCTGCGCACTACGCCTGCAGCAGCGGCGGCACACGCCGCTTGACCCACTGCGTGGCCTGATCGTACGCGTGGGCGAGTTGCAGCACCGAGAGGTCCGCCTGCGGCTTGCCGATCACCTGCAGCCCCATCGGCAGGCCTTGCGCATTGAAGCCCGCGGGCACGCTAATGACAGGCAGCCCCGCGAGACTGCCGCCGATCACGACTTCCATCCAGCGGTGATAGGTATCCATCGTGTGGCCCCCGATCGACTTCGGCCAATGCTCGCTCGCGTCGATCGGGAAGAGTTGGGCGCTGGGCAGCACGAGATAGTCGTAACGCTCGAACAGCGCTAGCAGCGCGTTGTACCACTGGCTGCGCGTGACCGAGGCGTTCCACACGTCTTCGCCCGAGAGCTTCAGGCCGCCCTCGACTTCCCATTGCGCTTCCGGTTTGAGCAGCGCGCGCTTTTCCGGGTCGCGATAGAGCGCGCCCAGCGTGCCCGCGCACGAGAAATGGCGCAGCGTGAGCCACGTCTGCCACACGCGCTCCATGGCGAAGTCGGGGCGGGCGGCTTCGACCTTGCAGCCTAACGATTCGAAGTCCTTGAGCGCCGTTTCGCAGAGTGCGAGCACGCCGTCTTCCATGGGCAGATAGCCGTCGTAATCGCCGAGCCAACCGATGCGCGCGCAACCAAAGTCGCGCTCGAGCGAGCCCGCGAACTGCGCGGGATCTTCGGCAATGGAAAGCGGCGCGCGCGCGTCGTAGCCCGCCTGGGTAGAAAGCAGCCTCGCGAGGTCGGGCACATTGCGGGCCATCGGTCCCGCGTAGCCGAGCTGGTGAAAGAACAGCTCGTGCGCCGGCACGGAGGGCACGCGGCCCTGCGACGGACGAAAGCCGAACACGTTATTCCAGCCCGCGGGATTGCGCAGCGACCCCATCATGTCGCTGCCGTCCGCCACGGGCAGCATGCGCAGCGCCAACGCCACGGCCGTGCCGCCGCTGCTGCCGCCCGCGCTGCGCGTGGGATCGTAAGCATTGCGCGTGGCACCGAAGACCGTGTTGTAGGTGTTCGAGCCCAGGCCGAACTCCGGCGTATTCGTCTTGCCGATGAAAATTGCGCCCTGTGCGCGCATGCGCGCGGCCATCAGGGAATCCGCTGCGGGCACTTCGTTGCGGAACAACGGCGAGCCTTGCGTGTACGGGATGCCGGCCGTAGGCGTGAGATCCTTCGGCGCTTGCGGCATGCCGTGCATCCAGCCAAGGTACTCGCCTCGCGCGAGCTGGGCGTCGCGTTCGCCTGCTTCAGAGAGCAATGTGGCGCGCTCGCGTAGCGAGACGATGGCGTTCGCCGGCGTATTCACGCGCTCGATATGGTCGAGAAACGCCGTCATCACTTCGCGGCAGGACACCTTGCGCAGGCGTATCCATTCCGAAAGCTCAAGCGCGTCGGCCGCGACGAGATCGTTGGGGGACAGACTTGCGGGGGACAGCGATGCCTGGTTCATACGTGTCTCTCGTTTGCGGATGGAGCAGGGGGAGGGTCATTGTCGCGCAGGCGCGGTGCAAGCGAAAGGAAACGAATGGTTGCCGCCGCGAGTTGATGGTTGCCGCGTGGGGCGGCCAGGTTACCGGACGGTCGCGGCAGGCGCCGATGTGTCGTTGCCTTGCCCTGGCGGCGCGGTGCCGGGGAGCGGGGCGCCACCGAGGGCTTGATAGAGCGCCGCGGTGTCGGTCAGGCGATCCGCATGAACGCGCGAGCGGTCGAGCGTGGTCTGGAGTGCCTGGCGTTGCGCATCGATCAGCGAAAACTCGCTCACGCCGCCTGCGTTGTAGCGCGTTTGTGCGATCGCCGCGTTGGCCTGGGCCTCGCGAGCGGCGTCGTCGCGCGCCTGCAGTTCGGTCGCATCGTTCTGGAGCGCCTGCAGCGAGTCGGCGACCTGCTGCAGCGCCTGCAGAACGGTCTGCCGATAGTCGGCGAAAGCGGCTTCATAGGCGGCTTCTGACGCGCGTTTCTTCGCGCGCAATTCGCCGCCATGGAACAGCGGCTGCGTGAGGCCGAGCCCGACGTTCCAGATGTTCAGTCCGCTGATGACGTCCTCGATACGCGTGCGCTCCGACCCGATACTGGCCGAGAGCGAGATCTGCGGAAAAAGATTCGCCGTCGCTACGCCCACGTTCGCGCCGGCCTGATGCAGCAGCGCCTCGGCGGCGCGTATGTCGGGACGCTCGCGGGCCAGCGTGGAAGGCACAGTGAGCGAAACCGTATCGGGCAGATGCAGCGTATCGAGAGAAAGGGCATCGAGCGGCGCGGCGAACCGCGCGGGCGCGACGCCCAGCAGGGTGGCGAGCTGATGCTCGGCAGCCGCGCGCTGCGTTTCGAGCGGCGGCAGCGAGGCGCGCGTTTGCGCGAGCAGGGTGCGCTGGCTGCGCAGGTCGATCTGCGCCACACCGCCGGCCGCGTAGCGTGCCTGCATGATCGCGAGCTGGCGCGCCTGCGTCTGCGCGAGTTGCGTGGTGAGATCGATCTGGCGTTGCAGCGATGCGCGGCGGATGGCGGTGGACACCACGTTGGCGGCCACCGAAAGTCGCGCAGCCTCCATTTCGTACGCCTGATAATCGACCTGCGCGAACGTGGATTCCAGCGCGCGACGGTTGGCGCCGAACAAGTCGAATACGTACGAGACGCTGACCGAAGCGTTGTAGAGCGTAAACGGCGGCGGATTCGGCACTTGCGTAATGCCGAAAGCGGCGAGATCGACTTTCTGGCGCGTGCCGGAAAGTTTCAGATCGACAGAGGGAAAGTTCGTCGCGCCTGCCTGCGCGTTGTAGTTTTCGCGCACTTCCACGAGCCTGGCGCGCGCCGAGTCGAGCGTGGGACTCGCGCGCAAGGCCTGATCGACGAGTTCATTCAACTGCGCGCTGCCATATTGTTTCCACCAATCGTTTGAGGCGTGTTCCGCGGCCGTGAAGGTCTGCGCGCCGCCGCCGGGGCCGGTGGCGCTGGCGGTGGATGCCGGCACGGGCTCGCGCGTCCAGCCCGTGGCATCGGGCGCGGCAGGCGGGTGGAAATCGGGGCCAACGGTGCAGCCCGCGAGCATGAGCACAAGCAGGAGGGCAACGGTGGCGTCGCGCGTCATGGTCGTGTGCCTCGCGCTAGTCGAGCGTGCGCCGGTAAAAGCGCACGGCGATCGCCATGACCGCGACCGTAAAGACGGCGAGCGGCCAAACCGCCGGCCACAAGTCGGTCCAGCCGTTGCCCTTGAGCAGGATGCCGCGCACGAGCCGGTTGAAATACGTGAGCGGCAGCAGATTGCCGAGCCATTGCGCCCAGCGCGGCATGCCGCCGAACGGGAACATGAAGCCGGAGAGCAGCAGGCTTGGCAGAAAATAGAACATCGTCAGCTGCATGGCCTGCAACTGGTTTTGCGCGAGCGACGACAGCGTGATGCCCACCGTGAGATTCGCGGCGATGAACAGCAGCGCCGAAAGATAGAGCGTGACGAGACCGCCCGCGAACGGCACGTGAAAGACGTAGCGCGCGGCGAGCACAATGATGGTCGCCTGGATCAGCCCGATCGCCACGTACGGAATGATCTTGCCCGTCATCACCTCGATGGGCAGCACAGGCGTCGCGAGCAGGTTCTCCATCGTGCCGCGCTCGCGCTCTCGCGTGATGGCGAGGCCCGTCATCATCACCATTGTCATCGTGAGGATCACGCCCATGAGCCCGGGCACGACGTTGTATTGCGTGATGCCCTCGGGGTTGTAGAGCCGGTGCACCTGCACGTCGAACGCGGCGGGCGTGCCGTTCAGATGCGCGAGCGGGCCGGTGAGGTCCTTCGCAGCCACCGGCGCGACAAGCCCGGGCAGCGCGGCGAGCGCGGTGGTGATGGCGGTGGGATCGCTCGCGTCGGCTTCGACGAGCAGCGAGGGTCGTTCGCCACGCAGCAGGCGCCGCGAGAAATCGACGGGAATGCTGAGCACGAACTGCACCGTGCCGCGCGCGAGCGCATGACGCGCCGAGGCTTCGTCAGGCAGCGTTTCGATCACGTCGAAATAGGCGGAGTTACGCATGCCGGCGACGAAGCTGCGCGCGAACACGCTGTCTTCGCGCACGACGATGGCCGTGGGCAGGTGCTTGGGGTCGGTGTTGATCGCATAGCCGAACAGCGTGAGCTGGATGATCGGCAGGCCCACGATCATCGCGAACGTGATGCGGTCGCGCTTGAGCTGCAGGAACTCCTTGAGCACGATGCTCCACCAGCGCGCCACGGAAAACGGGAACGAGGCGCTCACGACGTGACCCCGTAATTGTCCTGAGCATGGCTCATCAGGTAGATGAAGACATCTTCGAGACCGGTGTCGATGCGTTCCGCGCGCAGCGGCTGGCCTTCTACGGCACGCTCGACCGCCTTGGCGAGCGCTGCGTGATCGCGTCCGCTCGCATGCAGCGCGGAGCCGAACACCACCGTCTGGTCGATTCCCGGCGCGTCGCGCAACTGCGCGGCGAGTGCGCTGAGCCGCTCGCCATGAATCGCCCACGTTTCGAGGTTCTGTTCAGCGATCACCTCGGCCGCGGTGCCTTGCGTGAGCAGCTTGCCGTAGGCGATATAGGCGAGCTTGTGGCAGCGCTCGGCTTCGTCCATGTAATGCGTGCTCACGAGCACCGAAATGCCCCGCGCGGCGAGCCGGTGCAACTCCTCCCAGAAGTCGCGGCGTGCGGTGGGATCGACGCCCGCTGTCGGTTCGTCGAGCAGCAGCAATTCGGGCTCGTGCAGCATGCAGGCCGCGAGCGCGAGCCGCTGCTTCCAGCCGCCCGAAAGCGCACCCGTGAGCTGGCTCGCGCGGCTGGCGAGCCCGAGCGATTCGAGTGCGCGGTCGACGGCTTCGCGCCGGTTCGGCATCTCGTAGATGCGCGCGACGAAGTCGAGGTTCTCGCGGATCGTCAGGTCTTCCCAGTACGAGAATCGCTGCGTCATGTAGCCGACGTGACGTTTGATTTGCGCGCTCTCGCGCAGGATGTCGTAGCCAAGGCAGGTGCCCGAACCCGAGTCGGGCGTGAGCAGCCCGCACATGAGCCGGATCGACGTGGTTTTGCCGCTGCCGTTCGGGCCGAGAAAGCCGAAGATCTCGCCGCGCGCCACACGCAGCGACACGTCGTTGACGACATGCTTGCTGCCGAAACGCTTGTTGAGATTGCGCACGTCGATGGCGTAGTCGCCGGCGGATCGATCAGGTGTGCTCATTGAAGCGTCACCTCGACCGGCTGGCCCGGATGCAGCTTCACGGCGTCTTCTGCGGAAGGCCGCGCCTCGATCATGAAAACGAGCTTCGCGCGGTTCTCGTTGCTGTAGATGACGGGCGGCGTATATTCGGCGGCGTTCGATATCCACGTGATGGTGGCGGGCACCAGGGCGGCGCAGCCGTCGCAGCGCACGTTCACCTTGCGACCGGGCGCGAGCGATCCGACGATCGTTTCCGGCACGAAGAAGCGCACCTTCACGTTCTGAGGCGGCAACATCTGCACGACGGGGTTGCCCGCCTGCACCCACTCGCCTACACGAAATAGCGTGTCGTAGACGAGGCCGCCGCTCGGCACACTCACGCGCTTCTGGTCGAGCCGCCACTGCGCCTGTGCGAGCGAGGCGCGCGCGGCCTCGACGTCGGCTGCCTGGGCGGCGATTTGCGCGCTACGTCCCGGCAGATTCGCCACGCGCACCTGGTTTTGCAACTCGCGCACCTGGGCGGCCGTGGAGGCAGCCTGCGCGCGCGAATCGTCGAGCTGCGCCTGCGCAATACCGCCCGCGCGAAGCTGTGTTTCGTCGCGAGTGAGCTGGAGCGCGGCCTTGCGCGCGTTCGCCTCGGCCTGCGCGAGCTGTGCCTCGGTCACGCGCACTTCGGGCGGACGCTTGCCCGTCTGGAGGTCGGCGAGCTGCTGCTGTGCGGCCGTCAGCCGATGCTGCGCCTCGTCGCGCGCAGCCGCTTCCTCGACGGAGTCGAGCGCGAAGGCGGGCGCATTGGCGGCGACAGTCTGCCCGCGTTGCACTTCGAGGTGTGTGAGCGTGCCCGGCTGCGAAGAAGCGAGATAGACGTACTCGCCTTCGGCATAGCCCTGCCAGCCAGCCGGTCCGTGCCTGGAACACGCGGCGAGCACGAGCAACGCGGTGCATATGACGGCAATGAGGCGCTTCATGACGCGTCCCCCTTGCGGCTCCCCGTCGAGCCCGTCGTGCGGCGCGCGCGCGTGGTCTGCGGCGCGGGCCGCAAGGCCGCGCTCAACAGCGCGCTCACATGGCGATGCAGTGCCTCGCGCTCGATCTTCGGAAAGCCGCGCACACTTTGCCAGAGCTTCGAAGTGGCGAGCGGCAGCATGACGAGCGCGAGAATCGAGATGAACAGCAGCGGAGCTTCCAGTTCGGCGTTGACGCTGCCATCGCGCTGCGCCTCGTTGACGCGCGCGGCAAAACGTTGCAACTGCTCGGTGGGCAGACGCTTGAGCATGCGCTCGCGCAGCAGGCCGCCTTCGTTGACGATTTCGCGCAGCCAGAGCGGCGGCAGCCAGGGCATGCGCGCGGTGACGTCGAAGAGCCGCGCGACTAGTTCTTCCACGAGCGCGTGAGGATCTTGCGAGAGATCACTGTCAGCGCTATCCACACTCTCCCACACGAAGGCAATGGAGCGCGCGATGCGCTCCTCGACCACGGCGTCGAGCAGCTTTTCGCGATTCGTGAAGTAGTAGTGAACCATCGCGGACGTCACGCCGGCGGCCTCGGCGATCTGCGCCATGGTGGTGGCCGCGATGCCTTGCTCGCCGAACAGTTGCGTGGCGCTGGCGAGCAGCCGCTCGCGCATGTCGAGGTCGGCGGCGGCGGGGCGCCGGCCTCGCGGGCGGGCCGCAGCAGCAGCGGTGCGGGTGCGCGTGATCATCGTTCTACTTTAATTCACGCGTTAGTTAAATTCAAACTATGAGAGCAATGGGTTAACCCTGCGACAGTTTCTTGCGGGTTCTTTCAGAACTTTCCTATACACAATTGCCGGCATGTCGTTCAGGCTGTGAGATTCACGCTGAAGGGTCAAACGAATACGCCACCATGGAACAAAAAATGAAACGCGTCGTCGTCATCGACGACCATCCGATCGTGCTGAAGATGCTCGCCAACGTGCTCAATACGGAGTACGAACTGGTCGGCGAGTGCAGCGACGGCGAAGCGGGCCTGCGCCTCGTCCAGCAACTGCATCCCGATCTGGTCATTCTCGACCTCGAGTTGCCGAAGCTCGACGGCCTTTCCGTGATCCGCGGCGTTCGCACGACGCAGCCCGGCGCACGCATTCTCGTGCTCTCTGCGAAGCCCGAGCTGGTCATGGCCAATCACACGCGCGTCGCGGGCGCGAACGGCTATGTCAACAAGAATCGCGGTGTGGAGGAACTGTGCGGTGTGGTCAAGGCGGTCTTGCTCGGCTACGACTGCTTCCCGGCGGGTAGCTGCGGCGGCGGACGCGACGTCGCGCTCAACGGGCTGTCGCCTCGCGAAGTCGAAGTCCTGCAGTATCTAGCGCGCGGTTTGAGCAACAAGGGTATCGCGGCACGGCTTGGGCTTTCCGATAAAACCGTCAGCACCTACAAGACCCGCGTACTGGACAAGCTCGGCGTGTCGTCGCTTGCGGCGCTGATCGAGTTTGCGACGTTGAACAAGCTGATCGAATAGCTCGACCCGGAGCCCAGTCGAAAAAAAAGCCCGACTTGCGTCGGGCTCCAAGTGTGACCGCACCCGTTGCCGGGCGCGGCACCTGCAAAAAACTGCGTACTTACGCCGCGAGCAGCGAGCGCAGCACGAACGGCAGAATACCGCCGTGCTTGTAGTAGTCGACTTCGATCGGCGTGTCGATGCGCAGCAGCACCTGCACGCGCTGGTCCTTGCCGTCCTTGTGGTGGATCACGAGCGTCAGGTCCTGTTGCGGCTTGAAGTCGTCCGTCAGGCCTTCGATGTCGAACGTTTCTTCGCCGGTCAGGCCGAGCGACTGAACGCTGTCCGAACCCTTGAACTGCAGCGGCAGAACGCCCATGCCAACGAGGTTCGAGCGGTGGATACGCTCGAAGCTGCGTGCGACCACGGCCTTCACGCCCAGCAGCTGCGTGCCCTTGGCTGCCCAGTCACGCGACGAACCCGTACCGTACTCTTCGCCTGCGAACACCATGGTCGGCGTGCCGGCGTCGATGTACTTCATCGCTGCGTCATAGATCGAGAGCTGTTCGCCGCTCGGCTGATGGATCGTCAGGCCGCCTTCCACGCGCGTGCCGTCGGCCTTCGCCGGGATCATCAGGTTCTTGATACGCACGTTCGCGAAGGTGCCGCGCATCATCACGTCGTGGTTGCCGCGGCGCGAGCCGTAGCTGTTGAAGTCGGCCTTCTGCACGCCGTTTTCCTTCAGCCACTTGCCTGCGGGCGAGTCTTCCTTGATCGAGCCAGCCGGGCTGATGTGGTCGGTCGTGACCGAATCACCGAAGATGCCCAGTGCGCGCGCGCCCTTGATTTCGGGCACGCCCGAGGACGGCGTCATCGAAAAATCGCTGCCGAAGAACGGCGGCTCGGCGATGTAGGTCGACTTCGGCCAGTCGTAGACCTGACCTTCTTCGCCTTCGATCTTGCTCCACAGGTCGCCCTTCTTCGTGAGCTGGCTGTAGTTCTTCTGGAACGCGTCCGGATCGAGCGCGAACTTGAGCAGCGCGTTGACTTCGTCGCTCGTCGGCCAGATGTCGCCGAGGTAGATGTCACGGCCGCCGTTGCCCTTGCCCACCGGTTCCGTCATCAGGTCGCGCGTGATGTTGCCCGCGATCGCGTATGCGACCACCAGCGGCGGCGAGGCCAGGAAGTTCGCGCGGATGTTCGGGTGGATACGCGCTTCGAAGTTACGGTTGCCCGAGAGCACCGCAGCCGCGACGACGTCGTTCTTGACGATCGATTCGTTCAGTTCGGGCGTCAGGTCGCCGGCGTTGCCGATACAGGTCGTGCAGCCGTATGCCGCGAGTTCGAAGCCGAGCTTCGAGAGGTATGGCAGCAGGCCCGTTTTCGTCAGGTATTCGGTGACGATGCGCGATCCCGGCGCGAGCGACGTCTTGATGTGCGGCGCGACCGTCAGGCCCGCTTCCACGGCCTTCTTCGCGAGCAGACCGGCGGCCAGCAGCACGCTCGGGTTCGACGTGTTCGTGCACGACGTGATCGCGGCGATCAGCACGTCGCCGTTGTGCAGCTTGACCTTGTCGCCCGCCGCGTATTCGGCGGAGAGGTCGGCGGCCTTCTTGTTGAAGCCGTTTTCCGCGACCGGCTTCGAAAACAGGTCCGTGAAGGTCGACTTCACGTTGCCGATTTCGATGCGGTCTTGCGGGCGCTTCGGACCGGCCAGCGACGGTGCGACCGTGCCGAGGTCGAGGACGAGCGTCTTCGTGTAGTCGATGTCGCCGGCCTTCGGCACGCCGAAGAGGTCCTGCGCCTTGAAGTAGTTCGCGAACGCCTCGATTTCGGCTTGCGTGCGGCCCGTGCCCTTGAAGTAGTCGATCGTCTTTTCGTCGACGGGGAAGAAGCCCATCGTCGCGCCGTACTCCGGCGCCATGTTGCCGATCGTCGCGCGGTCGGGCACGCCGATCGACGCCGTGCCTTCGCCGAAGAACTCGACGAACTTGCCGACGACCTTCTCCTTGCGCAGCATTTCGGTGATGGTCAGCACGAGGTCGGTTGCCGTGCAGCCTTCGCGCAGCTTGCCCTTGAGCTCGACGCCCACCACATCAGGCGTGAGGAAGTACACCGGCTGGCCGAGCATGCCGGCTTCCGCTTCGATGCCGCCCACGCCCCAGCCCACCACGCCGATGCCGTTGATCATCGTGGTGTGGCTGTCGGTGCCGACGAGCGTGTCCGGGTAGTAGACGGTATCGCCGCCTTCGGCCTTCTTGTGCACGCCGCGCGCGAGGTATTCCAGGTTCACCTGGTGGACGATGCCGATGCCCGGCGGCACGACCTTGAACGTGTCGAACGCCTGCATGCCCCACTTCATGAACTGGTAACGCTCGTTGTTGCGCTGGAATTCCAGTTTCATGTTCAGGTCGAGCGCGTCTTTCTGGCGGAAGTAGTCGATCTGGACCGAGTGGTCGACGACGAGATCCACCGGCACGAGCGGCTCGATGACCTTCGGGTCCTTTCCGACCTGCTTGGCCACGCCGCGCATGGCGGCGATGTCGGCGAGCAGCGGCACGCCGGTGAAGTCCTGCAACACGACGCGGGCGACCACGAACGGGATCTCGTCGACGCGCGTGGCGTTCGGCTTCCAGTTCGCGAGTTGCTCGATGTGCTCTTCCGCGATCTTCTTGCCGTCGTAGTTACGCAGCACAGACTCGAGCACCAGACGAATCGAGACCGGCAGACGATTGATCTTCACGCCAAGCTGCTTGCCGAGTTGCGGCAGCGAGTAGAACTTGCCTTTGCCGGAACCGCTGTCGAATTCTTTTAGCGTTTTGTGGAGATTGTGGGCCATAGTGTTTTCCTTCGTTTAATCGCGGAAATAACGCTTACTGCTCGTTTGCTGCTGTCACTGATACCTGCCTGATTGCTCAGATCACATACATGTCGACGTACTCGTTGACGGGCAGGGCGCAAAGCCGCGCCTCGTCGAGCGAGACATCGAGAATCGCCTGCTGCTGCTTCGCGGGGAAGCGGCGCGCGAGGTTGATTCGAAACTTCTCGATCAGCAGCGGAATGCCTTCTTCGCGGCGCCGCTTGTGGCCGATCGGGTACTCGACTACGACCTCGTCGAGCGTCGTGCCGTCGATGAGCTCTATGGTGAGCGCATTCGCGATCGAGCGCTTGTCCGGATCGTGATAATCCTTCGTAAATTGCGGGTCTTCCACGCATACCGTCTTCGCGCGCAGCGCGTCGATGCGCGGGTCGCTCGCGACGTCGTCTTCGTAGTCGGAGGCGGTGAGGCGGCCGAAGATCAGCGGCACGGCGACCATGTACTGGATACAGTGGTCGCGATCGGCCGGGTTGGCAAGCGGGCCGCTCTTGTCGATGATGCGGATGGCCGCTTCATGCGTGCGGATGGTGATGCGTTTGATGTCCCCAGCCGTCTTGCCGCGTTGCGCCAGCATGCCGTGCAGCGTCATCGCGGCTTCGGCAGCGGTCTGCGCGTGGAATTCGGCGGGGAACGAAATCTTGAACAGCACGTTTTCCATGACATACGTGCCGTAGGGGCGCTGAAACCTGAACGGCTGTCCCTTGAACGAGACGTCGTAGAAGCCCCACGTTTTTGCCGTGAGCGCCGAGGGATAGCCCATCTCGCCCGTTTTCGCCATGAGCGCTAGGCGCACGGCGCGCGAGGTGGCGTCGCCTGCGGCCCACGACTTGCGCGAGCCCGTATTGGGCGCGTGGCGGTAGGTGCGCAGCGACTGGCCGTCGACCATCGCGAGCGAAACGGCGTTGATCAGCTCGTCGCGCGTGAGCCCGAGCATTTGTCCGACCACGGCGGTGGAGGCGAGCTTCACCAGTAGCACATGGTCGAGACCGACCTGGTTGAACGAGTTTTCCAGCGCAATGCAGCCCTGGATCTCGTGCGCCTTCACCATGCCTTCGAGCACATGCTGCATGGTGAGCGGCGACTTGCCCTGGGCGACGGCGGTGCGCGAGAGCCAGTCGGCGGTCGCGAGGATGCCGCCCAGGTTATCCGACGGATGGCCCCATTCGGCGGCGAGCCAGGTGTCGTTGAAGTCGAGCCAGCGGATCATCGCGCCGATGTTGAACGCGGCCTGAACCGGATCGAGCTGGAATGGCGTGCCGGGCACTTTCGCACCGTGCGGGACGATCGTGCCCGGCACGATCGGTCCCAGCAACTTGGTGCAGGCGGGGTAGGAGAGCGCCTCGAGTCCGCAGCCGAGGGTATCGATCAGGCAATGCCGGGCCGTCGTCAGCGCGAGCGCGCTGTCAACCCCGCCTTTGGCAAACCCGCCCAGCACGTAGTCGACGATATCGACCAGTACCTGGTCCGGCTGCGGCCTGACGTTGGAGATCAGGGCGGACATCGAGGCGATCCTGCGGTCCTTACTGGCCCGCGGCGCCGCTGGCGGCTGCCGGAGCGCGGTTAGCCGGGTTCAGCGCTTGAGCCTGGGTCGGCGCCATTGCGCCCTGCTGCATTGCAACAGTCTTGCACTCGTCGGCCAGACGCGAGCTGTCCTTGTCCGAGAACAGCATGGCCTTCGTCGGGATCACGACGAGGTCGAGGCCGGTAGCGGCGTCGTGGAAGCGGTCGGCGCCCGTGGTCGTGACCTGACGCGGCAGGTTGTAGTTCTTGTTCGCCCAGTGAACGGTGACGATCTGGTCACGCGCCATGTCGCCCTTCAGGTCGAATTGTGCGCCTTCAGCGCAACTCCAGTGCTCCGAGCCTTCCGGGACCGGATCCATCTTCGCTTCCTTGGCCGGGTTGGCCTTGCGCTTGATGATGCGATGCTTCGGAGCCGGCTTCTTGGCGGTCGTGGTCGACGTGCCTTGTGCGGCGGCGTCGGTGGCAGCCAGCATCAGCGTCGAGGACAGCGTGCCGATGACAGCGGCGATCAGCAGTTTCTTCATGAGTGTCAAACCTTTATCTATCTAAAAGCGGTTGATCAGTGCGCGGTTGAACAGGCAACCGCCGTTTGCACTGCGCGCGCCCCGAAAGCGCGCAGCGGACGCTATTTTCACCTATTTATCGCCATGAACTTCAATTTCTCCGGCCCGGTGTTGTTTGCGCCGTGGTTCGCAAGTAACTGCCTGTAACTGTCCGTGACTGCCGTCGCTGCGCCAGGTGGCGCGCGATGCGCCTGTTTGCCTTGGCGCAGTATGTTGAAAACGTTTTCTGCGTCTTCCCGGCGCGCATTCATGCCGACTCCCGCGTCGGCTCCCCGCTCGCGAACAGCGGCGCCGCTTCGGCCGGCACGGCGCGGCCCGTGGCGCGCGCGCGGCGCAGCACGGACCAGTAATAGCGATAGCTCGCGCGGTCGTGCAGCGTGTCGCCGTGGCGTGTCGGACCCCATTGTGCGTGCTGCGCGGCCAGCAGGATTTCGGCGGCCAGCGCGATTTCTTCGTCGCGCGGCGCGAAAGCGGCCACGATTGCGGGAATCTGCGCCGGGTGAATGCTCCACATGCGCGTGTAGCCGAACTCGTTGCGTGCGCGGCGCGCGTCGTTCGCCACCACGTCCATGTCGCGCACTTCCGTACTGACATTGTGCGAGGGCACGCGGCCGAACGCGTGGCACGCGGCCGCTATTTCAAGCTTTGCGCGGCGTACGAGCGGGTGGTCGAACTGGCCGGGCGAGCGCATGGCCGTATCGGGAATCGCGCCGTCGTGCGCGGAGACGAAATCCATCAGCCCGAAGCTCAGCGACTCGACCCCGCGCAGCGCGGCGAGGTCGAACACGCGCGCGAGTGCGCCGTGCGTTTCGACGAGCAATTGAACGGGTATGGGCCTGTCGATGCCCATCTCGACGCGCGTGGCCTCGATGAACGCCGTCATTTCGGCGGCGTCGCCCACGGCGCGGATCTTCGGCACGGTGATGAAGGCCGGCGCGCGCTTCGCGGCGCGCAGGATCATGCGCACGTCGTCGCGCCAGTGCGGGTGATGGAAATCGTGGATGCGCACGCCGACGCGGCCGAAGCGGTCGTGTTCGCCGCCGATGAACGACGCCACGAGTTCGGCGTGTTCGGCTTCGCGGCCCACCTGCGCGCCGTCTTCGCAATCGAGCGTGATGTCGAATACCGGGCCCAACTGCTGCTGCAGCGCGAGCGATTTGAGCATCAGCTTCTCACTGCCCGCGTAGTGGTCGCATGCGGGCAGGATGGCGGGCGGCGCTTCGCCGTCAAACAGCACTTCGGCTGGCAGAATGGCGCGCATCTTCGGCGTCGGGAGTCGAGTTTTGTAGGAGATACCGGATCCGCATGCGCCCTGCCGGCAAGGCGCATGCGGATCGGGTCGAGGCGGGCCGCGGAGGCTGCCCCGCGTGCCATAAAGCAGAACGGAACGGGCGTCAAACGCGCGTTCCGTTCGTCCAGCTGGCTTACTTGCCGAGCAGGTGAGCGACGCCTTCGCGCTCTTCGAGCAGCTCAGCCAGCGTGCCGTCCATCTTCTCGCGCGAGAACGCGTCGATTTCGAGGCCTTCCACGCGCTTGTATTCGCCGTTTTCGCAGGTCACCGGCACGCCGTAGATGATGTCTTCGGGGATGCCGTACGAGCCGTCCGACGGGATACCCATCGTGACCCACTTGCCGTTCGTGCCGAGGACCCAGTCACGCACGTGGTCGATTGCAGCGTTGGCGGCCGAAGCTGCCGACGAGAGGCCGCGCGCTTCGATGATCGCCGCGCCGCGCTTGCCGACCGTCGGGATGAACGTGTTGCGGTTCCATTCGTCGTCGTTGATCAGCTTGGTCAGCGACTGGCCTTCCGCCGTTGCGACACGGAAGTCGGGGTACATCGTCGGCGAGTGGTTGCCCCACACGGCGAGCTTCTCGATCGAAGCGACCGGCTTGCCCGACTTGGCGGCCAGTTGCGAGAGCGCGCGGTTGTGGTCCAGACGCAGCATGGCGGTGAAGTTCTTCTTCGGCAGGTCCGGAGCCGACTTCATGGCGATGTAGGCGTTCGTGTTGGCCGGGTTGCCGACGACCAGCACCTTCACGTCGCGGCTGGCGACGTCGTTCAGCGCCTTGCCCTGAACCGTGAAGATTTCCGCGTTGGCCGAGAGCAGGTCCTTACGCTCCATGCCCTTCGAGCGCGGACGTGCGCCGACCAGCAGGGCGACGTCGGCGTCCTTGAACGCGACCTTCGGGTCGTCGGTGATGACCACGCCCGCGAGCAGCGGGAATGCGCAGTCGTCCAGTTCCATCACGACGCCCTTGACGGCGGCTTGCGCTTGCGGCAGGTCGAGCAGTTGCAGGATGACGGGCTGATCCTTGCCGAGCAGGTCGCCATTCGCAATGCGGAACAGCAGGGAGTAAGCGATCTGACCTGCGGCGCCGGTGACGGCAACGCGCTTTGCGGGCTTAGCCATTGAAAATCTCCAGGAAGATGCGTTAGACGCCAGGGTAAAACGCCATTCTATATGCGCGATACACGAAGCGTAGGTGAAACAGGCGGTCTTGATCGCCGGCGTGCGCGCTTCACTGGAACGACCATGACTGACAAGCCGTGAAGCGTGCGCCGCCGGCACGGACCGCCGTGCCGGTAACCTGTGCAACATGGCAAGAGGTGAACGGGGCGCCCTTCGAGGGACGCCAGACGCTGGCCGCTTCGCGTGTGCCGACTCCTGCAACAGCTCGCTCGGGCTCTCCCACAGACGCGCGGCGCGCAACGACTCACGCGTGCCGGCTGGGCGGATCGAAACCTTTACTGCGTTTACTGCGTGAGGGAACAGCATCGTGCAAGGCGGCTCGCGGCGCATTCGCCACGAGGTGGATGCAGCCGGCGGCGCCTCTTCGTCATGCCGTTTTCATGTCCTGAAATTAGCATGCAGGCCGCCCGCAAACCCTTGCTCGATCGGGAGTGTAGGAGTCGTCAGGGTCAAAGTCAACAGTATCTTATGTCTTATATAAGACATAACTATTGCAGGCAAAATGCTTGATGCGTAGGGGGCTTTATGTTGAAATGCGCGCCATGAGTGCAAACCCGGCCAGCAACGCGAATTCCACCGCTCCCGAGAGCGGGGCTCAAGTGTCTGCGCCCGCGGTTCCGCCGTCCCCGACCTTCAGTCCGCTGTACCAGCAGATCAAGGGGCTCATTACCCAGAGCCTCGAGTCCGGCGAATGGAAGCCCGGCGAAATCATCCCCAGCGAAGTCGAACTGGCCGCCCGTTACAAGGTGAGCCAGGGGACCGTGCGCAAGGCGATCGACGAGCTGGCTGCCGACAATCTGCTGGTGCGCCGCCAGGGCAAGGGCACGTTTGTTGCAACGCACAACGAAGAGCGCGCCCAGTTTCGCTTTCTTAGATTACTCGCCGATGACGGCGCGGAGCACCCGCACGTGAGCAAGCTGCTCGAGTGCCGGCGCTTGCGCGCTTCGGCTGAGATCGCTCGCCAGCTCGACCTCAAGCCCTCGGACCCAGTTGTACTGATCCGGCGTCTCTTGCAGTTCGACGGCGAGAGCACCGTGCTCGACGAAATCTGGCTGCCCGGCGGGGTGTTCCGCGGGCTCACGAGCGAGCGCCTCGCCGAGTACAAAGGCCCGCTCTACGCCATGTTCGAGGCGGAATTCGGCACGCGCATGATTCGTGCAACCGAGAAGATCCGCGCCGTGGCCGCGGAGCCCTCGGTGGCCGATCTTCTCAAGGTGCCCGCAGGTTTTCCTTTGCTGTCGGTCGAGCGCGTGTCCTATACCTATGGAGACCGGCCGGTCGAGGTGCGCCGCGGATGGTATGTCACAACCGGGTACTACTATCAGAACGATTTGAGTTGACGGGCGACCGCGCAAAAGGCGCGGAGCCTTCCCCAGAGTGCCTTTGCTTGCGCGCACCACCAGCCGTACCCGACGTGGATTTCGCTGCAGCGCGATATGAAAAGGCGCTAAAATTGCGAATTAGTGTTAACACATAGTAGGGGTCTAGCATGGCAGAAGCCGCAAAAAAACCGAGGCCGGAATACCGGAACATCGGGCTTGGGCAGATATTGTTCGCATACCGCCTGCCTCTGGCCGGTCGTGTGTCGATCGGCCACCGCGTCAGCGGTGCGTTGTTGTTCCTGTTCCTGCCTTTCATCTTGTTCCTGTTGGACCAGAGCCTCACTTCGGAGCTTAGCTTCGAGGTATTCAAGGGCTTCCTCTCCAATATCATCGTCAAGCTCATCGTGCTGGTCCTCGGGTGGGCGTTCCTGTTTCACTTCTGCGCTGGCGTGCGTCACCTGTGCATGGACTTCAACCATGGCCTCGTGAGCAAGGAAAAAGGCAAGTCGACCTCCCTCGTCGTCGTGATCATCTCCACGGTCCTCACGATCGCCTTTGCGGCAAAACTCTTCGGAGCGTTCTAAAAAATGTCGGCTAATAACGGTATCGGTCCGAAGCGCCTTGTCGTCGGCGCTCACTACGGCATTCGCGACTGGATCGCGCAACGCGCCACCGCCGTGATCATGGCGATCTACACGATCGTGCTGCTCGTGCTGTTCTTCGGCGCGCACGACTTCTCGTATGACGGCTGGGCCTCGATCTTCGCCGCGCAGTGGATGAAGCTCGCGACGTTCGTCACCCTGATCGCGCTGTTCCTGCACGCGTGGGTCGGTGTGCGTGACATCTGGATGGACTACATCAAGCCGGTCGGCCTGCGCATCACGCTGGACGTCCTCACGATCGCATGGCTGCTGGGCAGCCTCGGCTACGCCGCTCAGATTCTCTGGAGAGTGTAAAAGAATGGCTGCAATCAAGAATTCATTGCCGCGTCGCAAGTTCGACGTGGTCATCGTCGGTGCTGGCGGCTCGGGGATGCGCGCTTCGCTGCAACTCGCGCGCGCTGGCCTGTCGGTTTGTGTGCTCTCGAAGGTATTCCCCACGCGTTCGCACACGGTGGCGGCACAGGGCGGCATCGGCGCCTCGCTCGGCAACATGAGCGAAGACAACTGGCACTACCACTTCTACGACACGATCAAGGGTTCCGACTGGCTCGGCGACCAGGACGCGATCGAGTTCATGTGCCGTGAAGCGCCGAACGCCGTGTACGAGCTCGAACACATGGGCATGCCGTTCGACCGTAACGCCGACGGCACGATCTACCAGCGCCCGTTCGGCGGCCACACGGCCAACTACGGCGAGAAGCCGGTTCAGCGCGCCTGTGCTGCTGCTGACCGTACCGGCCACGCGCTGCTGCACACGCTGTACCAGCAGAACGTCGCGGCGAAGACCACGTTCTTCGTCGAATGGATGGCGCTCGACCTGATCCGCGACGCCGACGGCGACGTGCTCGGCGTGACCGCGCTCGAAATGGAAACGGGCGACGTCTACATCCTCGAAGGCAAGACCACGCTGTTCGCCACGGGCGGCGCGGGCCGGATCTTCGCGGCATCGACCAACGCGTTCATCAATACCGGTGACGGCCTCGGCATGGCGGCCCGTTCGGGCATCGCGCTGCAGGACATGGAGTTCTGGCAGTTCCACCCGACCGGCGTGGCCGGCGCGGGCGTGCTGATCACGGAAGGCGTGCGCGGCGAAGGCGGCATTCTGCGTAACTCGAACGGCGAGCGCTTCATGGAGCGTTACGCGCCGACCCTGAAGGACCTGGCGCCGCGCGACTTCGTTTCGCGTTCGATGGACCAGGAAATCAAGGAAGGCCGCGGCGTGGGTCCGCACAAGGACCACGTGCTGCTCGACCTTTCGCACATCGGCGCCGAGACGATCATGAAGCGTCTGCCGTCGATCCGCGAAATCGCGCTCAAGTTCGCGAACGTGGACTGTATCAAGGAGCCGATCCCGGTCGTGCCGACCATCCACTACCAGATGGGCGGTATTCCGACGAACATCAACGGCCAGGTCGTTGGCACGCCCAAGGGTCACGAAGAAGTCGTCAACGGCTTCTACGCCGTGGGCGAATGCTCGTGCGTCTCGGTGCACGGCGCAAACCGTCTCGGCACGAACTCGCTGCTCGACCTCGTGGTGTTTGGCCGTGCGGCTGGCAACCACATCGTCAAGCATGTCAAGGAGCTCAAGGACCACAAGCCGCTGCCGGCCGACGCCGCCGACTTCGCGCTCTCGCGCCTTGCCGAGCTCGACAAGTCGACCTCGGGCGAGTACGCGCAAAGCGTCGCGAACGACATCCGCGGCTCGATGCAGAAGCACGCAGGCGTGTTCCGCACGTCGAAGCTGCTGGCAGACGGCGTGAAGGACATCGCGGAGATCGCTGAGCGCGCGAAGCACATTCACCTGAAGGACAAGTCGAAGGTGTTCAACACGGCGCGCGTGGAAGCGCTCGAAGTGGCGAACCTTATCGAAGTTGCACGCGCAACGATGGTTTCGGCTGAAGCCCGTAAGGAAAGCCGTGGTGCACACGCACAGAGCGACTTCGAACACCGCGACGACGAAAACTGGCTGCGCCATACGCTCTGGTTCAGCGAAGGCGACCGACTCGATTACAAGCCGGTCCACATGCAACCGCTGACCGTCGAGTCCGTGCCGCCGAAGGCGCGTACGTTCTAAGGCACACGCCAGTCAAAAGGAATTGGAAATGGCCAAACGCATTTTTGAAGTCTATCGCTACGACCCGGACAAGGACGCGGCGCCGCGCATGCAAACGTACGAGCTGGAACTCACGCACGAGCGCATGCTGCTCGACGCGCTGGTCAAGCTCAAGGAACTGGACGAGACGCTGTCGTTCCGCCGTTCGTGCCGTGAAGGCGTGTGCGGTTCGGACGCCATGAACATCAACGGCAAGAACGGTCTCGCGTGCCTCACGAACCTGAACGACCTGCCGGCGAAGATCGTGCTGCGTCCGCTGCCGGGCCTGCCCGTCGTGCGCGATCTGATCTGCGACTTCACGCAGTTCTTCAACCAGTACCACTCGATCAAGCCGTACCTGATCAACGACACGCCGCCGCCCGAGAAGGAGCGTCTGCAGTCGCCTGAGCAGCGTGACGAACTCGATGGCCTGTACGAGTGTATTCTGTGCGCAAGCTGCTCGACTTCGTGCCCGAGCTTCTGGTGGAACCCGGACAAGTTCGTCGGCCCGGCAGGTCTGCTGCAGGCTTACCGCTTCATCGCGGACAGCCGCGACGAAGCGACCGGCGAGCGCCTCGACAACCTCGAGGACCCGTACCGTCTGTTCCGCTGCCATACGATCATGAACTGCGTCGACGTTTGCCCGAAGGGCCTGAACCCGACGAAGGCGATCGGCAAGATCAAGGAACTGATGTTCCGCCGCGCGGTTTGATGTTGTTGTTCTGAAATGGAATCGCACCAGTCTGACCCCCATCGCCGCGCGCGCCTTCGCTGGCGCGCGCGGCGCGGCCTGCTCGAAAACGATCTGATTTTTGAGCGGTTTTTCGAGCGCTATGAGCATGAACTCAGCGACGCCGACGTGGGCGCTCTCACGCGCCTGCTCGAGCTGAGCGATAACGACCTGATGGACTTGCTGCTCGCGCGCAAGGAACCAGAAGGCGACCTTGCCGACCCGGACGTGAAGCGGGTGCTGGAGCTGCTTCGGAACGTCTGAGCGCGGCGGCAATATGGAGGCGCCGCGCCCGACGTACAAAACTATCGAATCCCGTGTTTATCTTCGATTGAGGATGTGCTATGACCCCGTCTGATGTAAAAGCCACGCTATCGTTCAGCGACAATTCGCCGAGCGTCGAACTGCCGATCTACAAGGGCACGATGGGCCCGGATGTGATCGACATCCGCAAACTGTACGGTCAGACCGGCAAGTTCACGTATGACCCGGGCTTCATGTCGACGGCCTCGTGCAACTCGGCGATCACGTACATCGACGGGGACAAGGGCGAGCTGCTTTACCGCGGCTACCCGATCGACAACCTCGCGCAAAACGCCGACTTCCTCGAAACCTGCTACCTGCTGTACCGCGGCGAACTGCCGAACGCGGCGCAGAAGGAAGAGTTCGTGAGGACCGTCACGCAGCACACGATGGTTCACGAGCAAATGCAGTTCTTCTTCCGCGGCTTCCGTCGCGACGCGCACCCGATGGCGATTCTGGTCGCCGCAGTCGGCGCGCTGTCGGCGTTCTATCACGACTCGCTCGACATCAATAACCCGAAGCATCGTGAAGTTTCGGCGATCCGTATGATCGCGAAGCTGCCGACGCTCGTCGCCATGGCGTACAAGTACTCGATCGGCCAGCCGTTCGTGTATCCGCAGAACAATCTGTCGTACAGCGCGAACTTCATGCGCATGATGTTCTCGAACCCGTGCGAAGAGTACAAGGTCAACGACGTGCTCGTGCGCGCCCTCGACCGTATCCTCATCCTTCACGCCGACCACGAGCAGAACGCTTCGACGTCTACCGTACGTCTGGCCGGTTCGTCGGGTGCGAATCCGTTCGCGTGTATCGCTGCGGGTATCGCCTGTCTGTGGGGCCCGGCGCACGGTGGTGCGAACGAAGCCGCACTGAACATGCTGGAAGAAATCGGCTCGCCGGACAAGATTCCTGAGTTCATCAAGCAGGTGAAGGACAAGAACTCGGGCGTGAAGCTGATGGGTTTCGGCCACCGCGTGTACAAGAACTACGACCCGCGTGCGAAGCTCATGCGCGAAACGTGCTACGAAGTGCTCAACGAACTGGGCCTGCACGACGATCCGCTCTTCAAGCTCGCCATGCAGCTCGAAAAGATCGCGCTGGAAGACGAATACTTCGTGTCGCGCAAGCTGTACCCGAACGTCGACTTCTACTCGGGTATCGTGCAGCGCGCACTGGGCATCCCGACCTCGATGTTCACGTGTATCTTCGCGATGGCACGTACGGTGGGCTGGATTGCGCAGTGGAACGAAATGATCGCCGACCCCGAGCAGAAGATCGGCCGTCCGCGTCAGCTGTTCATCGGCGAAACGCCGCGCGAAGCGAAGCCGATCTCGCAACGCTAAGCAGTTTCGCTTTGCCACGCCGCGCGCTCGATGGCGCGCCGCGTGCGAGCTCTCATGCAAACGCCCCGACGGGTTATCGCCCGTCGGGGCGTTTTCTATTTGAGGCCGCGGCCGCGCTCAAATCCAGCCGTCGATCTTCAGCCCGCTCGCCGCTTCCGCCTCCTCGCGCGTGACCTCGCGCACCGTCTCGCCGAAGCTCCATACGTGGCCTTCGGGGTCGCACGCCACATAGACGCGGTCGCCGTAGAACTGGTCCGCCGGCTCGCGGATGATCTTTGCCCCGGCGGCGCGGGCGCGTTCGCAATGCGCGTCGAGGCCGCTTTTCAGCTGCACGTGGACCGACTGCGTGTTCCTGCCTTCCAGTTCGGCGGGGCTCGTGTAGGGCATGCCGGGCCAGCCGCCGCAAATCATCACGTAGCCGTCGCCAAAGCGCATTTCCGAGTGACCGAGCTTCCCGTCCGGCGACGTGACGACGAACTGGCGCGTAAAGCCGAACGCCTTTTCGAGCCAGTCGAGCGCGGCGAACGGATCGCGATAGTAGATGGCAGACCCGAAGGCCGGACGCGGCGAGATGTTGCTCATGCTTGTCTCCCAGGCAGTACGTGTGACGAATCTAGCACCAGCGTGGTGCGATTGCGCGCAGCGCGCTCACGCCCGGCCTTTACCTCCCACGTAATCGTCAGCTCGCACGGCATCGACGACGATGTCGCTCATCGGCACACCCCACCCGCAAGGAGCGACGACCATGGCAACTCTCAACGCCCGCCAACCCGGCTACATCCGCATCGACGACGATACCGCGCTGCACTATCGCGACTGGGGCGACGGCGCACCGCTCGTGTTCCTCTCGGGCTGGACGCTCAACGCCGACATGTGGAACTACCAGTGCGCGCCGCTCGCGGCCGCGGGGTTTCGCTGCGTGACCTACGACCGCCGCGGGCATGGCCGCTCGAGCGACCCGGGCCGCGGCTACGACTACGACACGCTCGCCGACGATCTCGAAGCTGTCCTTGCCGCCCGAGGTCTGGAACGCGCCACGCTGGTCGGCCATTCGTTCGCGAGCGGCGAGATCGTGCGCTATTTGAGCCGCTACGGCTCGCGCCGCGTGGCAGGCATTGTGCTGCTTTCGCCGGCGTCGACGCCGTGCTTGCTCAAGACTGCTGACAATCCTGGCGGCCTCGATGCGAGTCTTTTCGAAGCGTCCATCGAAGAGATGCTCACGTCGTTTCCCGACTGGATCTCGCGGCGCGCCGAGGCTTACTTCAGCCCCGGTACATCGCACGCGGTCATTCAGTGGACGGCCGACATGATGCTGAACGCGTCGCTGTACGGCGCGGCGCAGCTGTCGCGCGTGCAGATGGTCACCGACTTTCGCCGCGAACTGGCCGCGATCGACGTGCCGGCGCTCGTGCTGCACGGCGACTGCGATGCCTCGGCGCCGCTCGAGATAACCGGACGTCCCACGGCGGCCGCGCTCGAGCACGCGACGCTGAAGGTCTATGAGGGCGGCACGCACGGCATGTACTTCAACCACGCCGCGCGTGTGAACGACGATATCCGGGAGTTCGTCAAGCGGTGGCAGGCATGAAACGTGACACGGTCAGTTAGCGGAACCACGTCGCGGATACAAGTCGTAATCAGGGCCTGGCCGCTCGCGCCGGGCGCAAAGGAATAGCGCCCCCGCGCCCCTCGTTTTGCAGTTGACATGCGGCCGGCGCGAGCCCGCTCACGCGCCGCGTGCCAGGCGTACCGATGGAGTCTTCACGGCCGAGGCGCACAGCCCGTGCGCTGCGAGGCCGGTCCGTCGAGAGAGGCGACATCATGCGCAAACTTCTCGTCTTCACAGCGCTGGCCTGTCTGGGCGCCTGCACGACACCGGCCACGTCACAGCAGCCTGCGGACGCGTCGTCTTACCCGCCGCCCGACTGCCGCACCGTCACCGGCACTGCCGAGATCGACGGCGCGCCGCAGGTGATCAGCGGTCTCGCCTGCCTGCAGCCCGACGGCACCTGGCAGATCGTACAGGGTAACGACGGCACGCTGGTCTACCCGGTGGCATGGACCGACGCGACGACCTGGTACGCCGGTCCATGGTACGGCTGGTGGCCGCCGGTGTTCGTGGGCGGCTCGTTCGTGTTCGTCGATCACTTCCATCACTTTCATCACATGGATCACGTCTTTCCGGGCGGGCCGCATATGCATCCGGGGCCAGGCATGCACGGCGGATTTCATGGCGGTTTCCACGGTGGTCACGGCGGCGTCTGGAGCGGGGCGGGTGGCATGCATGGCGGCTCGCATCGCTGAAACATACCGCACGGCCTGATTTGCGCTACGGCGAATCCTTTATGATGGTGCGCGCCTTCCCACCCGAGACGCTCCATGTTTTTTGCCGCGCATTCCCTGCATCGCCGCCTGAGCATTGCGATCGGCACGCTCGCGATCCTCGTCGGCGTGCTGGGTGCGCTCGGCACCTTCCTCGTCGTGCGCAGTCTCGCCGCCGAGTTCAACACGACGCTGCGCGATGCTGCCGCGCACGTGCAGACCGGCGTGCCGCATCGCGCGATCGAGCCGCGCGGCGACAGCGACGCCGCCGACAATTTCGTCGTGCAGATCTGGTCCGCCGACGACGGCGAAGGCCCGAGCCGTACGAGCAACGCGCGTGTCGCGCTGCCGCGCGCGCCAAGCGGCTTCTCGTCGGTCGAATACGACGGCGAGTCATGGGACGTGTTCGCACTCGCCGCCGGCGACGAATACATTCAGGTGGCCGAATCGCGCAGCATGCGCAATCGCAACGCCTTGCGCGTGGCGTTCTGGAGTCTGTTGCCGGTGCTCGCGCTGCTGCCACTGCTCGCGCTCACGATCGCGGTGACGGTGCGCGTTTCACTGCGGCCGCTGGAGCGCGTCGGTCGGCGCGCGGCGAAGGTCGATCTGCACGATCTCAAGCCGCTCGAAGTGGGGCAGGCACCCGTCGAGCTGCGGCCCTTCGTCGAGTCGATCAATCGCATGATCGAGCGCCTTTCCGTGCTCGTGAATGCCGAGCGCATGTTCATCGCCGATGCCGCGCACGAACTGCGCTCGCCGATCTCCGCCATGCAGTTGCAGATCGACAACCTGCACAACGCGCCGCCCGAACAGTACCCGGAGCGCTTCGAGGAACTGCGCCGCGGCATCGTGCGCACCGGGGCGCTCGTTTCGCAGCTGCTCGGTCTCGCGCGCGCCGAAATCGGCAGCACGCAACGCGTGCTGGCGGAGGTGCCGCTCGCGCAAGTCGTCACTGACGTGCTGGCCGACCTGCTGCCGCTCGCCGACGCGCGCGGCGTCGATCTGGGCGTGACGCGCCTCGACGACGTGACGATGCGCGCAACCGAAACAGACATGCGCGTGCTCGTGCGCAATCTCGTGGACAACGCGATTCGCTATAGCCACGCAGGCGCGAACGTTGACGTGGCGGTGCGTCGCGAGGACAAAAGTGTCGTCATCGACGTGATCGACAACGGACCCGGCATCGCCGAGGCCGATTTGCCGCGCGTGTTCGACCGGTTTTTTCGCGCGGGTGGTCATCGGGGTGACCCGCGTGGTAAGCACGACTCGCACGGCAGCGGCCTTGGTCTCGCCATCGCGCAGGCGGTAGCGCGCAGCTATCGCGGGTGCGTGACGCTCGCGAACCGGCGCGATGGGCAAAGCGGAATCGTCGCGCGTATCGAATTACCGCGCGAGTTGCCGCGCGCGTGAGCACCGCGTCGATCTAGCGAGCACAGGTCAGGCAAATCCGGGGAAGCATGCGAAACAAGGGACAGACACGATGCGCATTCTGCTGATCGAAGACGATCTGCTGATCGGCCCAGCGTTGCTGCGCGCGTTGAAGGACGCGTCATACAGCGTCGACTGGGTGCGCACGGGCGAGAGCGGTCGCGGCGCCATTCGCGACGGCTCGTATACGGCGGTGCTGCTCGACCTCGGTCTCGGCGATATGAGCGGGCTCGACGTGCTGCGCACGCTGCGCGAGTCGCAGGACGCCACGCCCGTGCTCATCATCACCGCGCGCGACGACGTGGACACGCGCGTGGAAGGCCTCGATCTCGGCGCCGACGACTATCTCGTGAAGCCATTCGAGAGCAAGGAGTTGCTCGCGCGCATCCGCGCCGTGGTGCGACGCAAGTCGGGCTTTGCCTCGCCGACCATGGGCAGCGGCCGCGTCACACTCGACATGAACGCGCGCCGCCTCACGTTCGACGGTCAGTCCGACGATCTCTCCGCGCGCGAATACGCGCTCATGCTCGCGTTGCTCGAGCGGCCGGGCGCGATTCTGTCGCGACAGCAAATCGAGGAGCGGCTCTATGGCTGGGGTGAGGAAGTGGAAAGCAACGCGGTCGACGCCGTAATCTACAGCGTGCGCCGCAAGTTCGGCCACGCGGTGATCCGCAATGTGCGCGGGCTCGGCTGGGCCGTGTGCGTGTGAGCGTCGGCGCAATCGAAGAAAAAAGCGCGCAAAAAGCTGCGCGCTGTAAAAACCGCGGCGGGCGCGGGGCTCGCCGCGTGGCGCGATGCGCGGGGGAAGGTCACGCATCGCGCTCGAACTTACGCCAGCAGGCGCTGCCAGGGTTCCTTCTGCCACGCACGGCTAAGCGAGGCGAGCAGCGCGGCTTCGCTTTCGGCCACGTGCCGGTCCGAATACACGGCCACATGGCACAGATTCAGCACTTCGGCACGCAGCGCGGGATCGTCGAGCTCGCGCATCACCTGCTGTATCACGTCGGAGTCGAGCTTGCACGCATCGCTCCAGTTCAGGTGCGAAGTGGTCTGCAAGTCTTCGCAGAGGCCCTTGAGTATGTCGCCGAATTCGCCGGGCGCAAGGCCGAGCCGGTCGGCCAGGCGCGCGCGATGGACGGCTGCAAGCTCCTCGCTGCTCAGGTGGCCGTCTGCGAGCAGCGCGACGGCGACGATCCGGCCCGCGGCTTGCGGGCTGTTGCAGGTATAGGTACGCATGGTCAGGAATCCTCTTCAAACGTGATGTCGATAAAACGGCAGGCGCAGCAGCGGCTCAGTCGAAGATGTCCTGCAGCCACGACTTGCGACGGTGGCTGTTGCCGCGGTAGCTTTCGTGAGCGCGGCGCGGGGCATAGTCGCCGTGTTGCGCGCTGTGCTTCGAGCCGTGCTGGCGGAATGCCTGTGCATCGCCTTCGTTGCGATAGTGCCGGTTGCCGCTGCGTTCGATCAGCTTGTCGAGTTCGCCGCGATCGAGCCAGACGCCGCGACACTGCGGGCAGTAGTCGAGTTCGACGCCCTGACGCTCAGTGAGCGAGAGGGTGACGTCAGGGCAGTTGGGGCATTTCATGATGCGCTCCGTGATGAGTGACAGGTCATCGAGGCCCGTGCCGTCTTGACTGAAGGGCAGTGCGGCCTCGATGGAAACCATCCTGACAGAGCAAAATGAGCGAAGAATGAGGAGCGGGGCGGCCTGACGCCGGTCAGGCGGCCGGCCACACTAGAACTGGTAATTGATCGAGACGTCGCAAACGCCGCCCGTCTTCGACTGGATGATCGGGCTGTGCGAGGCGCTGCCGAGCAGGCGCTTGATGGCGCCGTCCGCGCTCACGAACCAATGTTTGTTGACGAAGTAGACCATCGTGATGCCGAAGCCGGCCGACTTGAGGCCCGCGCTCGCGTCGTACTGGCGGTAACCCGACGCGGCCGCCTGCTGCGGCGTCACGCCAAACCAGCTCTGCATGTAGTTCGAGTCGGCGAATGTGACCGAGGGGCCGGCGAACCAGTAGAAGTTCTGGTTGCTGCCGGGCAGCGGCATATAGGCGCCGAGATCCGCGGTCCAGCCGTTCGAACCGCCGAAACTGCGCGTGAAGGCGGTGCGGAACACGAGCGGAAAGTCCTTCGAAATCACGTACTCGCCGGCGATCTTCAATTCGGGCGCCGGGTTGATGTTGCCCATGCCGTGCAGCCGCGTCGGGTCGTCCTGGCCGCGACGTCCGAGGTCGTAGGCCCCGGCGACGCTCACGCGCCAGTTCGGGCCCTGCAGAACGTTGACGCCGAAGCCTTCGCCCGTCGAACCGAACAAGATGTCCTTGTAGCGCAGATCGATGCTCGGCCCGACCAGCGTGTGATAGCGGTCCGAGCCGTCGTAGCGCGGTTCGAAGGTGGCGCCCACGCCGAGCCGCGCCTCGAAGTCGGGACGGTTCGGCTGAAACATCTTTTCCAGCGGAATGCCCGCGGAATATTGCCATTCGCCGAGCGGCGAGGGGGTCTGCGCCTCGGCACGCGGGGCGAGCGCGGCGAGAGCGCATGCCGCAGCGGCGAGAGACACACGCTGCGTGGCCCGCGAGCGGCGCGGCGCCGATGGTTTTATTCTGTTTTTTCGTTGTTGCGCAGTGCGGATTGCGAGTGGCATGAAGCCTCCGGGTTTGCCTGGTGAGCCGCGGCGTCGTTCGTTGAGTGCGACGCACTCACAATGGAACTCCGCGCGGCCGGGCTCGTCGAGCAAACCTCGTGCCTGGCTTGTCCATGACCGGGCGGCGTCCGCCCCGGCGACTCGCCGCGCCCCCCGGTGGCGATGGCCGTCGAAAGCGTGAAACGAGTCTTGATAATCAGGAAACCTAATTGAATTGCGAAAGCTCCACGCACCGTTCTGGAGCGCCGCAATCACCCGATTAAACCTTGGCGCCGATTTGCCGTTAGACAGCTATGGACCTCGGCGATGCGGCCCCCCTGTGTCGCGGAACCCGAAGCCCATGTTGCACCGTTCTCACAGCGGTCACCAACTTGCGCCGGTCGTGGTCGGGCCGGCGCATCCTCTTTTTTGTATCCCGAACCCTTTTGACGCACGGCCGAGCGGCGCCCGCTACGGCGTGGCGCCCCTGCGCGCCGACGACGCGCGCGCCGGGTAACGCTGATACAGGTATCGCGACTACCACCCAACTCCCTGTTTTTTATCGCTTTTTTTCGGAAGGGTCCTGTGGTGAGCGGGTTTCGCGTGGCATAATCGATTCACACTGTATTGCCCCGCAGTCAAACATTTCCCCGCACATCATGGCAAAGACGCTCTACGACAAATTGTGGGACACCCATGTGGTCCACACGGAAGACGATGGCACGACGATTCTCTACATCGACCGTCATCTGTTGCACGAAGTCACCAGTCCGCAGGCTTTCGAAGGCCTGAAACTGCACGAGCGCCCGGTGTGGCGCATCAGCGCGAACCTGGCCGTTTCCGACCACAACGTGCCGACCACGGACCGCAGCCACGGCATTGCCGATCCGGTCTCGAAGCTGCAGGTGGACACGCTCGATTCGAACTGCGACGCCTTCGGCATCACGCAGTTCAAGATGGCCGACCAGCGTCAGGGCATCGTGCACATCGTCGGTCCGGAGCAGGGCGCAACGCTGCCCGGCATGACCATCGTCTGCGGCGACTCGCACACGTCCACGCACGGCGCGTTCGGTGCGCTCGCGCACGGCATCGGCACGTCCGAAGTCGAGCACGTGCTGGCCACGCAAACGCTCCTGCAAAAGAAGAGCAAGAACATGCTCGTGAAGGTCGAGGGCCAGCTGCCGCGCGGTTGCACCGCGAAGGACATCGTGCTCGCCATCATCGGCAAGATCGGCACGGCGGGCGGCACGGGCTACGCCATGGAGTTCGGCGGCTCGATGATCCGCAGCCTCACGATGGAAGGCCGCATGACCGTGTGCAACATGGCGATCGAAGGCGGCGCGCGCGCCGGCATGGTCGCCGTGGACGACACCACGATCGAATACCTCAAGGGCCGTCCGTACTCGCCGCAAGGCGCGGAGTGGGATCAGGCCGTCGAGTACTGGAAGAACTTCCGCACCGACGAAGGCGCGCACTTCGACCGCGTGGTCGAACTGAGCGCGGCCGACATCGTGCCGCAGGTCACGTGGGGCACGTCGCCGGAAATGGTCACGGCAGTCGACAGCCGTGTGCCGGACCCCGAGCGCGAGAAGGACCCGGTCAAGCGCGACGCGATGGAACGCGCACTGCAGTACATGGCTCTCGAACCGAATACGCCGATCGAGTCGATCAAGCCGGACAAGATTTTCATCGGCTCGTGCACGAACGCACGCATCGAAGACCTGCGCTCCGCCGCTTACGTCGTGAAGAAGCTCGGCCGCCGCGTGGCGCCGAACATCCGCCTCGCGATGGTCGTGCCGGGCTCGGGTCTCGTGAAGGCGCAAGCCGAGCGCGAAGGCCTCGACAAGGTGTTCACCGAAGCCGGTTTCGAATGGCGCGAGCCGGGCTGCTCGATGTGTCTCGCGATGAACGCCGACCGGCTGGAGCCGGGCGAGCGCTGCGCGTCCACGTCGAACCGCAACTTCGAAGGCCGTCAGGGCGCGGGCGGTCGCACGCACCTCGTGAGCCCGGCCATGGCAGCCGCCGCGGCAATCGAAGGCCATTTCGTCGACATTCGCAAGCTGGGCTGAGCTGAGGCTACACGGATCATGGAAAAATTCATCGTACACACCGGCGTCGTGGCGCCGCTCGATCGCGAGAATGTCGATACCGACGCGATCATTCCCAAGCAGTTCCTCAAGTCGATCAAGCGCACCGGCTTCGGCCCGAACGCCTTCGACGAATGGCGTTACCTCGACCACGGCGAGCCTGGCCAGGACAACTCGAAGCGCCCGCTCAACCCCGACTTCGTGCTGAACCAGCCGCGTTATCAGGGCGCCTCGGTGCTGCTCACGCGCAAGAACTTCGGCTGCGGCAGCTCGCGCGAACACGCGCCGTGGGCGCTCGACCAGTACGGCTTCCGCGCGATCATCGCGCCGAGCTTCGCGGACATCTTCTATAACAACTGCTTCAAGAACGGCCTGCTGCCGATCGTGCTTTCCGAAGCGGATGTGGATCACCTGTTCAACGAGACGTATGCGTTCAACGGCTTCCAGCTCACGGTCGATCTGGACAAGCAGGTCGTGCGCACGACGGACGGCTCGAAGGAATATCCGTTCGAAGTGGCCGCGTTCCGCCGCTACTGTCTGCTGAACGGCTTCGACGACATCGGCCTCACGCTGCGTCACGCCGACAAGATCCGCCAGTACGAAGCCGAGCGCCTCGCGCGCCAGCCGTGGCTGAACAACCGCGTGCTCTGATAACTGCACATACGCACACTGAACAAACAGCGAGGAATCACAGGATGAAGATTGCAGTGCTGCCGGGCGACGGCATCGGTCCCGAGATCGTCAAGGAAGCCGTCAAGGTGCTCAATGCACTCGGCGAAAAGTTCGAGCTGGAAGAGGCGCCGGTTGGCGGCGCGGGCTACGAGGCTAGCGGCCATCCGCTGCCCGAGGCAACGCTCGCGCTGGCGAAGTCGGCCGACGCGATCCTGTTCGGCGCCGTGGGCGACTGGAAGTACGACAAGCTCGAGCGCGCGCTGCGTCCCGAGCAGGCCATTCTCGGCCTGCGCAAGCATCTGGAACTGTTCGCGAACTTCCGCCCGGCGATCTGCTATCCGCAGCTCACGGGAGCGTCGTCGCTGAAGCCGGAAATCGTTTCGGGCCTCGACATCCTGATCGTGCGCGAACTGAACGGCGACATCTATTTCGGCCAGCCGCGCGGTACGCGCGAAGCGCCGGACGGCAACTTCAAGGGCGCGCGCGAAGGCTTCGACACGATGCGCTATGCAGAGCCCGAAGTGCGCCGCATCGCTCACGTGGCGTTCCAGGCGGCGCAAAAGCGCCAGAAGAAGCTCACTTCTGTCGACAAGGCCAACGTGCTCGAAACGTCGCAGTTCTGGAAGGACATCATGATCGATGTCTCGAAGGAATATCCGGACGTCGAGCTGTCGCATATGTACGTCGACAACGCGGCCATGCAGCTCGTGAAGGCGCCGAAGGCGTTCGACGTGGTGGTGACCGGCAACATGTTCGGCGACATTCTCTCGGACGAAGCCGCGATGCTCACGGGCTCGATCGGCATGCTGCCCTCGGCCTCGCTCGACAAGAACAACAAGGGTCTGTACGAGCCGTCGCACGGTTCGGCACCGGATATCGCGGGCAAGGGCATCGCCAATCCGCTCGCCACGATCCTTTCGGCTGCCATGATGCTGCGTTACTCGCTGGGCCGCCCGGAACAGGCGGACCGCATCGAGAGCGCGGTGAAGAAGGTGCTGGAACAAGGCTATCGCACCGCCGACATCGTCACGCCGGACTGCAAGCAGGTCGGCACGGTGGCAATGGGCGATGCGGTGATCGCAGCGCTGTAAAGCCGCACGAAGGGCATGCCGTTTCAGGCGTGCCCTTTTTTGTTTCGCGCGCCTGAACGGGCGTCCAAATAGCGGAAAGCATGGTTTTTCCGCGCAAATTAACTGTTTCGTGTATATTGCTTCGATGGCGAAGATCTCCCAGATCACGACTGTTACGAACATCCACGGCATGAAAGCCCGTGCGATTTCGCTCGCCATCACCACGAAAACGACGATTATCAAAACGATCACCATTCGTTGATCGCTCGTCGTGCCCGCTCATCTTCCCCGCGCGGCCACGCCGGGCGAGCGAAGCGGGGAAGTGTCCATCTCAAGGGTTAGTCATGAACGTAGGTCTCGTAGGTTGGCGCGGCATGGTCGGCAGCGTGCTGATGCAGCGCATGCAGGAAGAACGCGATTTCGACCTGATCGAACCGGTGTTTTTCAGCACCAGCAACGCAGGCGGCGCGGCTCCGTCGTTCGCCAAAAACGAGACGAAGCTCAAGGACGCGAACAGCGTCGACGAGCTCAAGAAGTGCGACATCATCATCACTGCCCAAGGCGGCGACTACACCAACGAGGTGTATCCGAAGCTGCGCGCGGCAGGCTGGAACGGCTACTGGATCGACGCGGCCTCGGCGCTGCGCATGAAGGACGACGCCGTCATCATCCTCGACCCGGTCAACCTCGATGTCATCAAGGACGCGCTGGTCAAGGGTCAGAAGGACTTCGTCGGCGGCAACTGCACGGTCAGCCTCATGCTGATGGCGCTGGGCGGCCTGTTCCGCGAGAACCTCGTCGACTGGATGACGGCCATGACGTACCAGGCCGCTTCGGGCGCGGGCGCGCAGAACATGCGCGAACTGCTCTCGCAGATGGGCGCGCTCAACGCATCGGTTGCGGGCGATCTGGCGAATCCGTCGTCGGCGATCCTCGACATCGACCGCAAGGTGCTGGCCACCATGAACAGCGATGCCATGCCGACCGAACACTTCGGCGTGCCGCTCGCGGGCTCGCTGATCCCGTGGATCGACAAGGATCTCGGCAACGGCATGTCGAAGGAAGAGTGGAAGGGCGGCGCGGAAACCAACAAGATTCTCGGCAAGCCGGCCATGGGCCAGCCGGGCTCGATTCCGGTCGACGGCCTGTGCGTGCGTATCGGCGCGATGCGCTGCCACTCGCAGGCGCTCACGATCAAGCTGAAGAAGGACGTGCCGCTCGACGAGATCGACGGCATCCTCGCTTCGGCCAACGACTGGGTCAAGGTCGTGCCGAATCAGCGCGAGGCGTCGATGCGCGATCTGTCGCCGGCCGTGGTGACGGGCACGCTGTCGGTGCCGGTTGGCCGTCTGCGCAAGCTGGCCATGGGCGGCGAGTATCTGTCGGCCTTCACGGTGGGCGACCAGCTGCTGTGGGGCGCGGCTGAACCGCTGCGCCGCATGCTGCGCATTCTGCTCGACAAGTGAATGAATTAAACTACGCGGCTAATGACGCGTAGACAGGGTGAAAAGCGCCGCGCCAGTCGCGGCGCTTTTTTTTGTTGCATGCTTTTTATTGCATGCATCGATGCAATCGCCCCGAAGCACACACCTATTTGATCGACAGCCGCAAGAGCGGTATGCCAGGGCAACTGATGATCGTTCGATTTGATTCTGTTTCCGCCGCGCCTCGCGCGAAGCGCGCCCAAGGGCGGCGCGCCATCCGCGCCACCGTGGCGGCGGCGAGCTTCCTGTTCTGCGGCCTCGCCGCTGCGCAGGGCGGCGCGAGTGCGGCGCAAGGCGCGGCAGGTGCCAGTGCCCCCAGTGCTGCATCGTCCACCGCGGCGGCGGTGAGCATCGCGGGGCAATACACCGTTCGTCCCGGACAGTCGTTGCATGACGTGGCCGTCGACCTCACGCAGTCGCACGACAAGGGCACGCTCGCACGCATGAGCCACGCGCTCTTCGATGCGAACCCCAGTGCGTTCATCAAGCAGGATCCCAGTCGCATGCGCGTGGGTGCGACGCTGAACGTGCCGGCCACGCCGGACGTTTCGAGTGCGCCGCAGGGCATGACGGCGGCATCGGGTGGGGCTGCAGCTTCGGCTGCCGCCAGCGCTGCCGCCACGGCGGCCGCACCTGCTGCACCTGCCAGCACCCCGGCCGCTGCTTCGAGCGGCGCTGCCGAGGCGGTAGCGGCTGCATCGTCGGCGGCTGCTGCCGCAACGGGCGGCGCGAGTTCGGCAAGTGCTGCCGCGACGACTGCGGGGGCTGCCTCGGCAGTCGCAGCGAGCGGCCCCGAAGCGCCGGCGCCAGGCGCTTCTGGTGCCGCTGCCATGGGCGCCAGCGCCGCGGCGCCGGCGTCGGCGGGCAGCGACTCGCACGTATGGAGCGGTGCGGTTCAGCAGGCCCCGGCCAGCAGCGCATCGGCACAAGGCGCGAAGGCGCCCGTGACCGTCTCCAGCCTGCAGCAGCTCCTCGCACTGAAGAACCGCGTGCTGATGGCGTTGCAGCAGCACGGCATCGGCAAGCCGGCGCAAACGGCGGGCGGCGCGTCCGCGGGTGCGCCTGCTACCCAAGGCGGCGCGCCTGTGCAGAACGGTGCGGCGAACGCCGGCCCGGCCGGCGGTCAACCGGAAGTCTCGCCGATCGCCATGGGTGCCGTGGCGGCGATCGTCGTCGCGCTGCTGGCGTTGTTCGTGCGCCTGCTTACGCGCAAACGCAAGAAACCGCCTGAGCAGGCGCCTGAGGTTTCGCCCGAAGCGCACGAGCCGACACCGTCTGGGTCGGCTGCCGCCGCCGTTGCCGCCGCACCTGAGGCCGAAGAGCCACCGGTATTGCGCGAGCCGATTTCGCACGCCGGGGATGAACCGGGCGTGAACGAAGTCGCGCCTCTCGAGGAAGCGGAGTTTGTGCCGCCGGTTGCGCCGGCTGAACCCGCTGCGAACGAAGTCGCGATCACGCCGGTGCCCACCCCAGCCGTGACTGCCGCGCCGCTCGAACACGACGAAGCGCTGCCGCCGACGCTCACCGACACACTGCACCCGGCCCCTGCGCAAGCGCCTTCGGCAGCGCAGGAAGCTCACGCGGCCCCCGAACTGCCGCACGACGTCGAACCGGCGGAGCCGCAGACGCTTGCCGACGCGACCAACGCGGCCAGCCTCGCCGCAGCGGCGGAGTTGGGCGCGGATGCGCTGCCGCCCGAAAGTCTCGGCGCGCCGCGCACAGCCGAAGACGCCGAAGCGCTGGCGCGCACGCTGGAGGAACCGGCGCACGCCCAAAAGCCTGCTACGCCCGATCTCGCGCTCGACTTCGGCGACGGCGCACCGCAAGCCGCGCAACCGCAGCAAGCCGCGCAGGCGCCGCAGGCCGAATCGCCCGTCGCGACACCGCCCATCACCGAAGCCTTCGAGCGCCCGCCGGCGCCGCTTACCGCACCTGAAATCCCGTCAGCACCCGCAGTCACCGCGAAGGACATGAGCTACGCCGAAGTCCCGATCGCGTTCCCGCAAGATGCAGTAGACGCGCTGGGTGGCCTCGACCTGCCCCTGCCGCCGCGTATCGGGGAGCCGGTCATGCCCACGGCGCCGCTCTCGACCGAGCCGGCCGCCACACCCGAGGCGTCGGCGCGTCTTTCTTCGCCGTTCTTCGACCCGCCTCCGCCGCTGGCGGGCCAGGCCATCGAAGCGGGTACGGCGGGCGCAGGCGCGCTCGCGGGCCTCGGCGCGCCGCGCTTTGGCGCGCTCACGCTCGACTTCGACCTGAACCTGCCGCCCGATTCGGCCGAGCCGCTGCCGGTCTTCACACCCGAGCAGCTCGCACGCATCGCGCGCAACAAGCTCGACCTCGCGCACGAGTACATCGCGCTTGGCGACGTGTCCGGCGCCCGCTCGCTCATCAACGAAGTGATCGAGTCGAACGACCCCGCCACGCGCAGCGACGCGCAGGCGCTGCTGTCGACGCTCGCTCCGCTTTCGTGACGCTGCTGCAAGCCGTATGCGTATCGCGCTAGGAATCCAGTACGACGGCGCCGCGTTCTGCGGCTGGCAGTCGCAGCCGCACGGCAAGACGGTGCAGGACGCGCTCGAACGCGCACTGCGCGAGTTCGCCACCGTGCCGCTGTCCACCATCGTCGCGGGCCGCACCGACACCGGCGTGCACGGCCTCGGCCAGGTGGTGCACTTCGACACCGACCTCGACCGCACCCCGTTCTCCTGGGTGCGCGGCACCAACGCGTTCCTGCCCTCCACGGTGGCGGTGCAGTGGGCCAAGCCGATGCCCGACGCATTCCACGCGCGCTTCGCGGCGTTCGAGCGCACCTACTACTACGTGCTCTACGTGAACCCGGTGCGATCGCCGATGCTGGCGGCCCGCGCGGGCTGGATCCATGCGTCGCTCGACGTCGATGCCATGCGGGAGGCGGCGGCATGCCTCATCGGCGAGCACGATTTTTCGTCGTTCCGCTCGTCGGAATGCCAGGCGAAGACGCCGGTCAAGCATCTGTACCAGATCGACATCCGGCCGCAGGGCGACTTCATCCACTTCCGCTTTCGCGCCAACGCGTTCCTGCACCATATGGTGCGCAACCTCATGGGTTGCCTCGTGGCCGTAGGGCGAGGGCGCTATCCGGCCGCGTGGATGGCCGAGGTGCTGGCGGGCCGCGACCGCACCGTCGCCGCGCCGACTTTCATGCCCGATGGCCTCTATCTCGCCCAGGTAGGCTATCCTGATGAGTTCGCGGTACCCGCGCCGCATACTGCGAGCGTGCCGTGGAGCGCGGTCTGGAGCGACGCGCCCGAAGGCCGTGCCTGAAGCGGCCCGCACCGCGAATCGCCCCAGTCAATCACGTTGCGATCGAAGCATCGAGACCAACACCGCATCCAGAACCATGACGTCAGCCGAGCAACTCGCCCCCGCGCACCGCACCCGCATCAAGCTGTGCGGACTTTCGACGCCCGAGGCGGTTGCGCACGCCATCGACCTGGGCGCCGACGCCGTCGGTTTCGTGTTCTATCCGCCCAGCCCGCGTTCGGTGAGCGTGGCGCAGGCGGTCGAGCTCACGCGCGACCTGCCGCCGTTCGTCTCGGTCGTGGGCCTCTTCGTGAACGCCACGCCGCAGTGGATGAGCGAAGTGGCCAGCAATGTCTCGCTCACCATGCTGCAGTTCCACGGCGACGAAACGCCCGAGCAGTGCGAGTCGCTGGCTTCCGTTGCCGGTTTGCCCTGGTTGCGCGCGCTGCGAGTCGCGGCCGATACTCGGCAGGCCGATTTGATAGAATCGGCTAATCGTTATTCATCAGCCAGCGGCCTGTTGTTCGACACCCATGTCGAAGGTTACGGCGGCGGCGGAAAGGTCTTCGATTGGTCACTTATTCCCGCAGGGCTCGCGCGTCGGGCCGTTTTGAGTGGTGGCTTGAACGCGCAAAACGTCAGTGATGCGATACGCCAGGTGCGTCCGTTCGCTGTCGATGTCTCCAGTGGCATCGAAGTGCCGGGCGCAAAGGGCGTGAAGGATCACGCCCGCATGGCGGCGTTCGTACGCGCGGTGCGCGAAGCGGACGCGGGATGAAATCCGGGGCGCATGCCCCTTTGGCCGGGACGGCCCGCGCAACGCGGGTCCTTCCAAGCCCGGCCGAGCGAGTGACTTATGTACAATTTGCCAGATGAACGCGGCCACTTCGGCCCTTATGGTGGCGTATTCGCTGCCGAAACCCTCATGCAGGCGATCGACGAACTGCGCGACGCCTACGCGAAATTCAAGGACGATCCCGACTTCCGTGCCGAATATGAGCGCGAGTTGAAGCATTTTGTCGGCCGTCCGTCGCCGATTTATCACGCACAGCGGTGGAGCGAGCTGCTGGGCGGCGCGCAGATCTATCTCAAGCGCGAAGACCTGAATCACACCGGCGCGCACAAGGTGAACAACGTGATCGGCCAGGCGCTGCTCGCCAGGCGCATGGGCAAGCCGCGCGTGATCGCCGAAACCGGTGCAGGCCAGCACGGCGTGGCCACCGCAACGATCGCGGCGCGCTTCGGCATGGAGTGCGTGGTCTATATGGGCGCCGAGGACGTGCGCCGTCAGGCCGCCAACGTCTATCGCATGAAGCTGCTGGGCGCCACTGTGGTGCCGGTCGAGTCGGGCTCGCGTACGCTCAAGGACGCGCTCAACGAAGGCATGCGCGACTGGGTCACCAACGTCGAAAACACCTTCTACATCATCGGCACCGTGGCGGGCCCGCACCCGTACCCGATGATGGTGCGCGACTTCCAGCGCGTGATCGGGGACGAATGCCGCGTGCAGATGCCCGAAATGACGGGCCGCCAGCCCGACTCCGTGATCGCCTGCGTGGGCGGCGGATCGAACGCGATGGGGATCTTTTACCCGTATATCGACGACACTTCGGTGCAGTTGATCGGCGTCGAGCCTGCCGGCGACGGCATGGACACGGGCCGTCACGCCGCCTCGCTCGCGGCGGGCACCGTGGGCGTGCTGCACGGCAACCGCACGTACCTGCTGCAAGACGAGAACGGGCAGATCATCGAGACGCATTCGGTTTCGGCGGGCCTCGACTACCCGGGCGTCGGTCCTGAGCACGCGTGGCTCAAGGACAGCGGCCGCGCGCAGTATGTCACCATCGACGACGAGGAAGCGCTCAAGGGCTTCCACGACTGCTGCCGCATCGAAGGCATCATCCCCGCGCTCGAATCGAGCCACGCGCTCGCGTACGCGGCGAAGCTCGCACCGACGTTGCCGAAGGAGAAAATCCTGCTGGTGAACCTGTCGGGCCGCGGCGACAAGGACATGCACACGGTCGCTGAGCGATCGGGCATCCAGTTCTGAGCGCCCGGAGCGACGCAAGCGATGCGTGACGAGTTCGACGAGCCGCAGATGCCGGCGCCCGTGGGCGAGGTGAACGCCGAAGCGGCTGCTCTGGAGGCCGCAGAGGCGGTCGCCAACGCGGCCGCCGAGTTACCCATACTCGCCACGGTGCCGGAGACCATCCGGCTCCTGAACCGCGATTTTCTGACCGATGCAGCCAACCTGCCCGACGCCTCGATCGATCTGATCGTCGCCGACCCGCCCTATGGGCTTGGCAAGGACTACGGCAACGACTCCGACATGCGCTCGGGCGAGAACTTCCTCGCCTGGACGTATGAATGGCTCGACCTGGCGATTCCGAAGCTCAAGCCCACGGGCTCGCTCTACGTGTTCTGCACGTGGCAGTACGCGCCCGAGATCTTCGTCTATCTCAAGTCGAAACTCACGATGATCAACGAGATCGTCTGGGATCGTCGCGTACCCAGCATGGGTGGCACGACGCGCCGCTTTACCTCGGTGCACGACAACATCGGTTTCTTCGCGGTGTCGAAGAATTACTACTTCGATCTCGATCCTGTCCGCATCCCGTATGATGCCGCCACGAAGAAGGCGCGTTCGCGGAAAATATTCGAAGGTAGCAGGTGGCTGGAGCTCGGCTATAACCCCAAGGACGTCTGGTCCGTCTCGCGGCTGCATCGCCAGCACGCGGAGCGCGTGGATCATCCCACCCAGAAGCCCCTGGAGATCGTCGAGCGCATGGTGCTCGCGAGCTGCCCGCCGGGCGGCCGCGTGCTCGACCCGTTCATGGGCAGCGGCACCACGGCAGTCGCTTGCGCACGTCAGCAGCGCGAATTCGTCGGCTATGAAATTAACGAAAGTTACTGCGCGATCGCGCGCGAACGCGTCAGCGCGGCCGCCGCAAGCGCCGTTGCGGCCGGCGCCTGATGCGCCGCCGCCGGACCCACGCGCAGTAACGCCTAAAAGCTGAGGACCCTGAAATGTCCCGTATCAAGACCACGTTCGAGGCGCTTGCCGCCCATGGCCGCAAAGGCCTGATCCCGTTCATGACGGCCGGCGACCCCGACCCCGCGCGCACCGTCGAGTTCATGCATGCGCTGGCCGCAGGCGGCGCCGACGTCATCGAGCTGGGCGTGCCGTTTTCCGACCCGATGGCCGACGGCCCCGTGATCCAGCAATCTTCCGAGCGCGCGCTCGAGAAGGGCGTGACGCTCAAGAGCGTATTCGCCGACGTAAAGCGCTTCCGCGAAACCGACGACAAGACGCCCGTCGTGCTGATGGGCTACGCGAACCCCATCGAGCGCATGGGCGCCGATGCGTTCGCGCAGGCCGCGAAGGAAGCGGGGGTGGACGGCGTGCTCGTGGTGGACTACCCGCCCGAGGAGTCGGTCGAGTTCGCGGCGAAGATGAAGGCCGCCGACATCGATCCGATTTTCCTGCTCGCGCCGACTTCGACCGATGAGCGCATCGCCGAAGTAGGGCGCGCCGCGAGCGGCTATGTTTACTACGTCTCGCTCAAGGGCGTGACGGGCGCCGCGAATCTGGACGTTTCGAGCATCGCGGGTAAAATCCCGGCGATCAAGAAGCATGTCTCGCTGCCCGTGGGCGTGGGCTTCGGCATTCGCGACGCGCAAACGGCCGCTGCCGTCGCGCAGGTTTCGGACGCCGTGGTGATCGGCAGCCGAATCGTTCAACTGCTCGAACAGGCCGCGCCGGAGACGGCCGCCGATACCCTCACGGAGTTCATCACGGGCATTCGGTCGGCGCTGGACGAAGGCTCCGCCGGGTAGAGCTGGCAGGCTAGCGTAGTTGGCTAGATTCGAGACTGCTGTAAAATCCACTTTTCGCCATGCGCGGTCGGGGTCGGAACCCGGTCGGTTTTACCGATCGGGCGATGAAACGGTCCGCCGCGCCCGCGCATCACGAAGGTCAAGGAAGGAACATCAATGAGCTGGCTCGATAAACTGCTGCCGCCCAAGATCAAGCAAACCGATCCGAAGAGCCGCAAGAGCATTCCGGAAGGGTTGTGGATCAAGTGCCCGTCGTGCGAAGCGGTTCTGTACCGCAACGATGTCGAGGCAAATCTCCACGTTTGCCCGAAATGCGATCACCACATGCGCATCAATGCGCGCGAGCGTCTTGACGGCCTGCTCGATCCGGAAGGCCGCTACGAGATTGGCCAGGAGATCCTGCCGGTCGACGCGCTCAAGTTCAAGGACAGCCGCAAGTACCCGGACCGCCTGAAAGAGGCGATGGACGAAACCGGCGAAACCGACGCCATGGTGGTGATGGGCGGCGCGATCCGCACGCTGCCCGTGGTGGTGGCCTGCTTCGAGTTCTCGTTCATGGGCGGCTCGATGGGTTCGGTGGTGGGCGAGCGCTTCGCGCGCGGCGCGCAAAACGCGCTCGAGCAGCAAGTGCCGTTCATCTGCTTCACGGCTTCAGGCGGCGCGCGCATGCAGGAAAGCCTGCTTTCGCTCATGCAAATGGCCAAGACCACGGCCATGCTGACCAGGCTGGCCGAAGCCAAACTGCCGTTCATCTCCGTGCTGACCGACCCGACGATGGGCGGCGTTTCGGCGAGCTTCGCGTTCCTTGGCGACGTGGTCATCGCCGAGCCGAAGGCGCTGATCGGCTTTGCCGGTCCGCGCGTGATCGAGCAGACCGTGCGCGAAAAGCTTCCGGAAGGCTTCCAGCGCGCGGAATTCCTGCTGCAGAAGGGCGCGATCGACATGATCCTGGACCGCCGCAAGCTGCGCGACGAAATCGCGCAAATGCTGGCGCTGCTGCAGCGTCAGCCTGCCGACGCGGTGGCTTGAACCCGGCTTTGAGCGATCTGCGGCGCTGCGTGCGCCGCAAGCCGCAACGCTTTACCCGACGCGCCGCGAGCGAAAGCAAGCGGCGCGTTGTCATTTCCGCGATAATGCCGTTCTTTCGAAGCGGATCATTCGCGTGAACCCTCCGCCGTTGGCGGCGTCTCACGCGCAGCACCTGGCAATTTCTATCCTGATGAGTACCTTTCCCACCCTCGACGCGTGGCTCACGCACCTCGAAACTGCGCATCCGGTCGGCATCGACATGGGGCTGGACCGCATCCGTCAGGTGAAGGACGCGCTGGACCTCAAGTTCGACTGCCCGATCATCACGGTGGGCGGCACGAACGGGAAGGGCTCGACCTGCGCGATTCTCGAAACGATCCTGCTCAAGGCGGGCTATCACGTGGGCTGCCACACCTCGCCGCATCTGCTCGAGTTCAACGAGCGAGCGCGCGTGGACGGCCAGCAGGCCAGCGACGCCGAGCTGCTGCCGCACTTCGAGGCCGTGGAAGCGGCGCGCAATTCGCTCGCCACGCCCGTTACGCTCACGTACTTCGAGTTCACGACGCTCGCGATCATGCATCTGTTCGCCTCGCGCGGGCTCGACGCCGTGATCTTCGAGGTGGGTCTGGGCGGGCGTCTGGACGCCGTCAACGTGCTCGACACCGACTGCGCGATCATCACGAGCATCGACCTCGATCACACCGAATACCTGGGCGACACGCGCGAGAAGATCGCGTTCGAGAAGGCCGGCATCTTCCGTGCGGGCAAGCCTGCGATCTGCGCCGATCCGATGGCGCCGCAGTCGCTCATCGACCATGCCGAGGCGATCGATGCCGAACTTTGGCTCTTCGGCCGCGATTTCCGCTACGAAGGGCAGCCCGGCAACGAGCGCCAGCAGTGGAGCTACGTGGGCCCGACGATGCGGCGCTCGGCGCTCGCCTATCCGGCGCTGCGCGGCGCGAACCAGCTGATCAACACCTCGGCCGCGCTCGCGGGCCTCGAGTCGCTGCGCGACCGCCTGCCGGTTTCCGCGCAGGACATCCGCCTCGGCCTCGCCAACGTCGAACTGCCTGGGCGCTTCCAGGTGCTGCCAGGCAAGCCTTCGATCATCCTCGACGTCGGCCACAACCCGCACGCGGCGGCCGTGCTCGCGCAAAACCTCGGCAGCATGGGCTATTTCCCGTACACCTACGCGGTGTTCGGCGCGATGCGCGACAAGGACATTGCGGGCGTGATCGAGCACCTGAAGGGCGAGATCGACCACTGGTGTGTCACCGACCTGCCGCTGCCGCGGGCGGCCACGGCCGAACAGCTCGAAGAAGTGCTGCGCGATGCGGGCGTGACGGACGGCGCCGACAGCAGCGTCACACGCTATGAAAATCCCGCTGCCGCCTTCCAAGATGCGCTAAAACGTGCAACCGAAAATGATAGAATTATTGTTTTCGGAAGTTTTCTGACGGTTGCCGGGGTGATGGCCTGGCGAAAGTCGCAGCAACACTGACCGCCCGGCACCCGCACGCCGCCCACGTAAGACAGGCCAGGTAGGCCAACAGCAAGCCATACATGGGAATTTTCTCGTTCGGCAAGAAAGATGACGCTGACGCGCCCCGCCGGCGCGGCACCGAGTCCGGCTCCAGCCGGCGCAGCAACCAGAGCACGCGCGTGGAACGGCGCAGCCGCCGGCCGGACCGGTCGGGCGACGCCGAGGCGATGCTGCTCGACCCCACACTCCCTGAAAAGCAACGCGCGCGCCGGCGTCTCGTCGGCGCGATCGCGCTCGTGCTCGCGGCCATCGTGATCCTGCCGATGGTGCTCGATTCGCACCCGAAGCCCGTCACCGACGACATCGCCATCGACATTCCAAGTCGCCCGGTCGACAAGGCCGCCGCGCGCCAGAACGACGCCGAAGACACGCAGGCCGGCGTCGCGCCCGACAATCCCGCAGCCGCTGAAGCGACGCCAGGTGCGTCGGGCCTCGCGGCCGCTTCGGGCGCCGCGGCCACGCAGAGCGCCCAAAGCACGGTCAACACGCCGGCACCGGCTGCCAAAAGGCCCGCACAGGCGGCAGCCGCTCCGGCCCAGTCGACGCAAACCGCCCAAACGCAAAAGCCCGCTGCCAAGCCGGCCGCGTCGGCCAGCGCGACCGTCGCCGCGAACAGCAAGCCAACGACTGCCGCAAACGACGCCGCCGACACCGGCGGCGCAAATGACGCGAAGGCCGAGTCCAGCGCCCCGGCGACGCCCCCGGGCGCGCGTTTCGCGGTGCAGCTCGGCGCGTTCTCGAACGGCACGACGGCGAACAATTGGGTAACGAAGTTGAAAGCGGCGGGAGTACCCGCATATACCGAACAGCGTAAGGAAGCAGACGGCACGACGCGCACGCTGCTGCGCGCGGGCCCGTTCCCGGACCGCGCCTCGGCCACGGCGGCGATTGCCAAGGTGCGTGGCGCCGGCCTGATGGCGGGCTCGAACGCCAACGCGGAATAAGCCGTCGATGTTCACCGCATTCGACTACGCTGTAATGGCGGTGATGGGCCTGTCGGCGCTGCGCGGCGCATGGCGGGGCTTGATCGGCGAGATTTTTGGATTGATTGGCTGGATCGCGGCGTTGCTCGTGGCCTGCCGCTACGTGGATCACGTAGTGCCCTGGATTCCGGCGAACTGGCCGGGCGGGGCGCTGACCCAGTGGCTGATCGCCTTCGCGCTGATCGTCATTGCCGTGGTGCTCGTGGCCGGCGTGGGCAACGCATTGATCGGCCGTCTGGTGCAGGTGAGCGGATTGTCCGGCGTGGACCGTTCGCTCGGGATGATGTTCGGCCTCGTGCGAGGCGTCGTGCTGGTGCTGATCCTCGTCGTCCTCGGCGGGCTGACCGAGCTGCCCCAGCAGGACTTCTGGCGCCACGCGCTGCTTCGGCCTTATGCCGTGCAGGGCGTGCTCGAACTGAAACCGTTGTTGCCCGAGGCGCTCGCGGCCTACGTTCACGTCTGATCAGAAACTGATCGGACGCGATGCGAGGCGCAGCTTCCCGGCAACACTGCCCATTTGCGGCGATCGACCGGTGTGAATGAAGCCGGGTGACCCGCGACCGATTTCGCTTTTTTGAAGGACCTGCCATGTGCGGCATCGTAGGCGTAGTTTCCCGCTCTCCCGTCAACCAGCTCCTCTATGACGCGCTGCTGCTGCTGCAGCACCGCGGTCAGGACGCGGCCGGCATTGCCACCGCGAACGGCAGCACGTTCCACATGCACAAGGCCAACGGCATGGTGCGCGACGTGTTCCGCACGCGCAACATGCGCAGCCTCCCCGGCACCAGCGGCATCGGCCAGGTGCGCTACCCGACGGCCGGCTCGGCGTCGAGCGAAGAAGAAGCCCAGCCGTTCTACGTGAACGCGCCGTTCGGCATCGTCCTCGCTCACAACGGCAATCTCACGAACTGGCAACAGTTGAAGGAAGAGATGTTCCGTGTGGATCGCCGCCACATCAACACGCATTCCGACACCGAAGTGCTGCTCAACGTGCTCGCGCACGAAGTGCAGCTCGCGACCTCGGGCCTCGAGCTCGACCCGGCCGCGCTCTTCAAGGCGGTTGCGGGTGTGCACCGCCGCCTGCGTGGCTCGTACGCGATCGTCTCGCTGATCTCCGGCTACGGCCTGCTCGCGTTCCGCGACCCGTTCGGCATTCGCCCGCTGTGCATCGGCAAGATGGAAACGCCGGAAGGCACCGAATGGATGCTCGCATCGGAATCGGTGGCGCTCGAAGGCATCGGTTTCGAGTTCGTGCGCGACGTTCGCCCGGGCGAAGCGGTGTTCATCGACTTCGACGGCAACCTCTACTCGCAGCAATGCGCCACGGCGCCGACGCTCAACCCCTGCATCTTCGAACTCGTGTATCTCGCGCGTCCGGACTCGGTCCTCGACGGCGTGCCCGTGTACAACGCGCGTCTGCGCATGGGCGACTATCTCGCCGAGAAGATCAAGCGCGAGCTGCCCGACGTGAAGATCGACGTGGTGATGCCGATTCCCGATTCGTCGCGCCCTGCGGCCATGCAGGTCGCGAACAAGCTCGGCGTGGAATATCGCGAAGGCTTCTTCAAGAACCGCTACGTGGGCCGCACCTTCATCATGCCGGGCCAGGCCATGCGCAAGAAGTCGGTGCGCCAGAAGCTCAACGCCATGGGCATCGAGTTCAAGGGCAAGAACGTGCTGATCATCGACGACTCGATCGTGCGCGGCACCACCTCTCAGGAAATCGTGCAGATGGCGCGTGACGCCGGCGCGACCAAGGTGATCTTCGCTTCGGCGGCGCCGCCCGTGAAGTACCCGAACGTCTACGGCATCGACATGCCCACGCGCGGCGAGCTCGTAGCGCACGGCCGCACCGATGACGAAGTGGCGCGCATCATCGGCGCCGATTACCTCGTGTATCAGGACGTGGACTCGCTCAAGCAGGCAGTGCGCGACATCAATCCGGAGTTGAAGCAGTTCGAGGCTTCGTGCTTCGACGGCGACTACATCACCGGCGACATCACCAGCACTTACCTCGACAACATCGAGACCGCGCGCCTCGCGCCCCAGGCGCAATCGGACCGCGACGCCGCGAGCGACGCGATGGACGGCGGCTCCCGCTCGCAATTGCACCTGCAGCTCTCGGTGGAGTGATCCCTTCGGCAAACGCGAGCGTGAGGCTCGCGTTTGCGCCGATTCCGAAAGCCCGCTTTCTGCCGACGCAAAAGCGGGCTTTTTTGCGCCTGCGCGTGCAGGATCGAAGCCTGATTGTTCAGCACACGGAGAACACGAACATCGACGACACCTTGGCTCGCGGACGATCTCGCACGCGGGCTCGATGCGGCGCAGTAAGTAGTTTTAAGCAGGGGTTGTATCATCGTGGGTCGGGCGCTGCCCGGCCCATTTCCTTTTTTCTTTCCCGTGAGTTCACCATGCCCATTGTCCGTGCGTTGTTCGTCTATCCCGTGAAGTCATGCGGCGCGATCGCGCTCGACGATGCGCAGCTCGGCCTGAAGGGCATCGAGTGGGACCGCCATTGGATGGTCGCCGACGAGAACGGCCGGTTCGTCACGCAGCGCCAGTACGCCGCCATGGCGCGCATCGTGCCCGCGTTCGTCGAAGACGGCGTGCGCCTCACCATGGAAGGCATGAGCGAAGCGCTCCATCTGCCGTTCGCGCAGCGCGGCGGCGAGGCGCGCGTGCCGGCGACGGTCTGGGACGACGATTTCGAGGCGCTCGACGAAGGCGATCACGCGGCGCAGTGGTTCACGCAGGCGATAGGCGTGCCGGTGCGGCTGCTGCGCTTCGCGCATGACGTGACGCGTCTCGCGAGCAAGAAGTGGACGAACGGCGAAGACGCGCCCACGCAATTCGCCGACGGCTTTCCGATTCTCGTGACGAGCGAGGCGTCGCTCGCGCAACTCAACGAGCGCCTCGCGGCGAAGGGTGCGCCGCCCGTGCCGATGGCGCGCTTTCGTCCGAACATCGTCGTCGGTGACATTGGCGACGCATTCGAGGAAGACTTCATCGACACGCTCACCATCGAATCGGCTACAGGCGGCGAAGAGGTCGTGCTGCGTTTCGTGAAGCCCTGCGCGCGCTGCCCGATCACGACGATCGATCAGCTATCGGGCGAGCGCGACGCGCAATGGCCCACCGAACCGCTCGACACGCTGGCCGTGTTCCGCGCCGATCCGCGCGTGGACGGCGGCCTCACATTCGGCCAGAACGCGATGGTCGTGACGGGCGCGGGCAAGCACGTGACGGTGGGCGCACGCGCCGAGTGGGAATACCGCTTCGACGATTGAGGGGCGCTTGCGCGCTCAGTGTGACGGCAGCGCGCGCCACTGACCGGGCGCGAGCCCAAAGCGGCGCGTGAATGCGTGCGTGAACGCGCTTTGGTCGCCGAAGCCGACTTCGAGCGCGATGTCGGTGAGCGAGGCGCGCGGGTCGGCGAGCAGCGTGAGCGCCGTGTCGAGCCGCAGCCGCTGTAAATAGCGATGCGGCGTCTCGCCGAACGCTTCGATAAAAAGCTGATGAAAGCGCCGCATGCCGAAGCCGCAATGCGCGGCGAGATCGGCAATACGCAGCGGCTGGGCGAGATGCGCGCGCAGCCACCGGTCGATGCGCGCGAAGTCCAGCCCGGCAGCCGCGCTGAACTGGGCGCTGGCTGCCACGCCGGTTTGTGCAATGAAAGCCGCGCACAGACGCGCCGAGGCGTCCCAGTGAAAGCGGCGCGCGCGCAGGTCGGCACTGTCGCGCGGCGGCGTGGCTGCGGCGGCGCGCTGCGCGATCTGATTCACGAGCTGCGTGAGCGCGGGGTCGAGGCGCACGGCGCGCGCGGTGTCGAACAGCCGTTCGGGCACCGCGAGCGTTGCCGCGGGCAGGTCGAGCACGAGCTGGCGGTTATCGCCAATACCCATGTAGTCATGCCGAGCGCCCGCCGGAATGAGCCACGCGGAACAACTGTCGATGCGCTCGCCCCGGCCGTTCACGGTCATCTCCATTTCGCCGTCGAGACCGAGCACGATCTGGTGAAAATCGTGCAGATCGGTTTCCTCGATCGCGCCGTAGCGGCGCAGTTCGACGCCGGGCGCGGTGACGGGAGCGTGGTGATGCGGATTCATGATGACCGGTTGCGATTGCAAATAAGGCGAGCGCCGTGAAGCGTCAAGCGGGCATCAGACGTCGAGCAGTTCGACTTCGAACACGAGCGTCGCGTTCGGCGGAATCACGCCGCCCGCGCCGCGCACGCCGTAGCCCAGTTGCGGCGGAATCGTCAGCTTGCGCACGCCGCCCACCTTCATGCCCTGCACGCCTTCGTCCCAGCCCTTGATGACCATGCCGCCGCCCAGCACGAACGCGAACGGGTCGTTGCGGTCCTTGCTCGAATCGAACTTCTGGCCGTCCGTCAGCCAGCCGGTGTAGTGCACGCTGACGGTCTGGCCGGCCTTGGCTTCGGCGCCGGTGCCTTCGGTCAGGTCCTCGTACTTGAGGCCGGATTCGGTGGTCACGATAGACATGGAAAAACTCCTGATTCGGATAGGTTGGACCCGTTATTGTAGGCGCTTTGCAGGGCCGGGCGGGCGGCGGCTCGTCGGGCACGCCGGTTGCTCACTACGCGCTGCCTATAATGGGGACCGCTCGCCCGGCTTGTGGCGAAACACGAGGAATCAGATGTCGACTTCGCAAAACCGTACCGAGCGCACGGCGCGCCTGTGCGCCGAAGCAGCGCTGTTCATGCGCGACCACGTGCTCTCGCGCGTCTCGCATGATCTGCGCAGTCCGCTCAATGCAATTCATAGCTGGGCTTACGTGCTCGAACGCAAGATCGACAACGCCGACGCCTCCGCGCAACGTGCGCTCGGCGGCATTCGCACGGGCGTGGAGCAGCAGGTCCGGCTGCTCGAAACGCTCGTCGATACCACGCGCGCGCAGACGCGCAAGCTGCGTATCGAGCGCGCGCCGTTCGCCGTCGCGGCGCTGCTCGGCGAAGCCGCGGATGACGCCCGCGCCGCGCTCGGCGATGCGCGCGGCGTGACATTCGCCGTGCAGGACGCGACAGGCGCGGCGACGCTCGACGGCGACCGGGAGCGCATTGCGCAGGCGCTGTGGCTGATGCTGGTGTTCGCGGCGGAAACGAGTGCTCAGGGAGCCAGCGTGACGCTCGCGGCGAGCGCGAGCGCCACTGCCGCCCAACTCGAAGTGCAATGGCGCGCCACGCGTGCGGCGCTCACCGACGGCGCGCTGGCGCACGTGCTGGAACCGTTCGCGCGCGCCCAGGCGAGCGAGCAGCAGGAAGCGGGTCGCTACGCCTGGGTGCTGGCGCTGTGCCATCGCGTGGCCGAGGCGCATGGCGGACGCTTCGAGGCGCCGGCTCTCGTGGGCGAGGGCGAGGAGATGGTGCTCGTACTGAATGTGCCGCTGAGCGGCGCGTGAGCAGGGTCGAGCCGGATCGCACCTGACCGACTGCCGCGTGAGCGTCGGGCCGGATTGAGCCCGCCGCATCTTTCATCAACCTTGCACCCTTATACTGAGCGCTTCGTCCCTCGGAGCCTTGTGTCTTGATCCAGCTTCTCGCCCTCATCGGGGCGTTCCTGCTCGTTGCCCTCAACGGTTTCTTCGTCGCGGCCGAGTTCGGCCTCGTCAAGCTGCGCGCCACGCGCGTGCAGGCCCTCGCTCAGCAGCACGGCTTGCGCGGCCGCCTGCTCGCCAAGGTTCACGGCCAGCTCGATGCCTATCTTTCCGCGTGCCAGCTCGGCATCACGCTCGCTTCGCTCGGCCTCGGCTGGATCGGCGAGCCGGCGTTCGCGCAGTTGCTCGCGCCGGTGTTCGAACTGCTCGGCGTGCAATCGGCGGAACTCGTGCACGCCATCTCGCTGGTGTTCGCGTTCACGGTCATTTCGTTCCTGCACATCGTGGTGGGCGAGCTTGCGCCGAAATCGCTCGCCATCCGCCAGTCCGAGAAGATTTCGCTGTGGACGGCCATGCCGCTCTACGGCTTCTACTGGACCATGTATCCCGCGATCTGGGTGCTCAATACGAGCGCGAACGCGGTGCTGCGTCTCGCGGGCCTGTCGTCGGAGCACGGCCACGACACGCACTATTCGACCGACGAACTCAAGCTGATCCTGCGCAGCCGCCGCGCCGCCGCCCAGGCCGAGGCCGAGGCGCATGACGCGACGCACGAGCCGCGCGGCGCAAAGAGTGCAAACGGCGCGGTGCCGCTGCTGCCCGCACCCGCCGCGAACGCCTATAGCGCCGACGAATGGAACACGCTTGCCCATTCGCTCGACTTCTCGCGCCTCACCATTTCCGACCTCATGCGGCCGACGCACGAGATGGTGGGCCTGCGCCGCGACCTGTCGCTGCGCGAGAACATGCAGATCGTGGCGCGCCATCGTTTCAGCCGCTACCCGCTGTTCGAAGACGCCGCGGGCGAGCGCGTGGCAGGCCTCATCCACCTGAAGGACCTGCTGCTCGCCCGAGAGGCGGGCAACGCCCTCAGCGATCTCGGCAAGTTCGTGCGCCCCGTGCAATACGTGCGGCCCGAGACGCCCGCACTGGCATTGTTTCGCCGCTTTCGCAAGGGCGCGCCGCATTTCGCGCTGGTGGGGCACAAGAACGCGCGCCCCGTCGGCTTTCTCACGCTCGACAACCTGCTCGGCGCGCTCGTGGGCCAGATTCACGACGAGTTTCACCAGGCCGACACCGACTGGACCCGCATGGACGACGGCACGCTGATGGGCCGCGGCAGCCTGCCGGTGGTGTCGCTGGAGCAGGCGCTCGGCATCGATATCGACGAAGGGCGCGCGGAGTCGGTGGGCGGCCTCGTGATTCATGCGCTCAACGACCTGCCCACCGAAGGGCAGCGCGTCGGGTTCGACCGCTTCGATATCGTCGTGAAGAAAATGAAGGGGCCGCGCATCGTGCTCGTGCGCGTGTATCCGAAAGATCTCGAGGACGAGGGCGGCTGAGCGCGCCTCGCGTGCAGCCTAGCTGCGCGCGAGTGTGGCGAGCACCGCGACGGGCATTGCGCCCAGGATGTCGCGCAGTGCGAGCGTCCCGCCTTCGCGCACCGTGTGCGTGGCGTCGCTGAGCCAGTCGTGCAGCGTGGCTGGCGCGCATCCTTTGGGCAACTCGACGGTCGTATCTTCCCAGCGTTCGGGCGCGACGAGCGGGGTGTCGCCATCCAGCAAGCCCGCCGCGAAGCGTGTGCCGATCACGATGGCCCACGCGTCGCCGTGATGGCGCGCGAAAGCGATCACATGCGAGGCCTGCGCGCCGCTCACCGTAAGCGGCAGATAGTCGCCTTCGCGCAGCAGTTCGGGTGCGCGCGCTCGCAGCGCGAGCAGGCGGTGCACGGTGGCCAGCTTCACCTGGGCGTTGCGCCAGTCCTTCAGCTTCGCGGCGGGCGCCTGCTCATCGAGCGCGGCCGCGCGGGCGGCGTAATCGACGGGCCGCCGGTTATCCGGATCGACGAGGCTGAAGTCCCAGAGTTCGGTGCCCTGATAGAGGTCGGGCACGCCCGGCGAGGTGAGCCGCAGTACCGTTTGCAGCAGCGTATTGAGTGCGCCAGCGGGCGCCACACGCGCGACGAATTCGGCCAGCGCCTGCAGAAAGCCGTCGCGCCGTTGCGGTGCGAGGATATCGAAGAGAAATGCCTGGCACTCCGACTCATAGGTTTCGTCGGGCGAGAGCCAGTTCGTGCGCAGCTTCGCTTCGCGCAACGCCTTGAGCAGCCACGTCGAGACGCGCTCCGCCAGCGCATGCACGCCCGCTTCGTCGCCCGGGTCCAGTTTGGGCGGCCAGCAGCCCACCAGCGTTTGATACAGCATCGCCTCGGCGGCCGGTCCCGGCGACCATGCCGCGCCGGCCGTCCCTTCGTTGCGGCGATGCGTCTGGTTCAGCGTCGACCAGGCGCGCAGCGTGGCACTCCAGTCGAGCGCTATCTCGCTCAATACGGCGAGCCGCGCCCGCACGTCCTCGCCGCGCTTGTGGTCGTGCGTGGCCGTGGCGAGCAGCCCATAAGGACGACGCTGGCGCAGCCGGTTCGTCGCGTGAAAGTCATGCAGCGTGCGCGCGAAATCGTCGGGGTCCGCGCCCACTTCGTTACGCGAGAGCAGGCGGCCGTAGCGATAGAGCGCCGTGTCCTCCGTGGCCTTCGCCGCGAGCGGCGCGGTGAGCTGGGAGAACAGCGCGAGCGCTGTGCGCTGCGCGATGAGCGCGTGGCTGAGCGGCGTATTCCCCTGGTTGCCGCCCGCACCCGCGTTCGCCCCGGCTGGCGCGGCGCGTGGCGTCCTGGCGGCGCTGCCTCCACTGTTGCCGCCGCCGCCGCTGGCGTTGTTCGCGGCAGGTTCGGGGGCGCGACCGCCGAGCCAGCCGTCGACGAGGTCGAGCGCCGCGAGGCTCGCGCGCGGCAGTGCACGGCGCGCGGCGTCGAGCGCAACGTCGAAATAACGGTTGTCGAGCGCGCTGCGCAAACCGTTCGCCGGATAGATCCGGTAGATCGGGAAGTACATGGCCAGATGGGCAGCCACGCGATGCACCGACGCATAGGTGGTGTCGCGCGTGCCCGGGAGTTCGCGCGCGATGCGGTGCAGCGCACGCGTCACGTGGTCGAGTTCCGCGGGCAGATAGGCGGCCAGCATCTCGCGGCGCGCGTCCAGCGCGTAGGCCGCGAACGGCCGGTCGTCGCCGGAGATGGCGGCCCACGCCTCGGCGAGCGGCGCTGCGCCTGCAGGATCGTGCAGCAAGGCGCCCACGTCGTTCATGAAGTCGTAGCCGGTCGTGCCTTGCACGGGCCAGTCGTCGCGCAGCGTTTCGCCTTGCGCGAGGATCTTCTCGACCACGATGTAGGGCGGCGTGGCGCGCAGCGAGGCGAGCCGCTGCCGCAGGCGTTCGCAGTACTCGCGCGGGTCCGCGAGCCCGTCGATATGGTCGATGCGCAGGCCGTCGATCACGCCGTCGGCGTAAAGGCGAAACACGAGCTTGTGCACGGCCTCGAACACGTCGTGACGTTCCACGCGCACGCCGGCGAGCGCGGTGATGTCGAAGAAGCGCCGCCAGTTGATCTCGTCGGTGGCCGTGCGCCACCACGCGAGCCGGAAGTGCTGGCGCTCCAGCAGGCGGTGCAGCCGCTCGCGCGGCACCGGGTCGCCGCTTGCATAGGATTCCAGAACGAAGTCGATGGGGTCCGTGCCGACCCGCTCGACGAACGCGCGCAGCGCGTCGCGACCGGCGCTGGCGCGCGCCTGGTCGTCGGGCTGGGTCGTGAGGCCCTGGAATGGTCCGGCGAGCGTGTTGAGATCGGCGCGGTTCGCGGACTGCAGGAGCGTCGCGTAATCGGTCGGGCAGATCGGGCACACGTGCGGCCCGTACTGCACATAAAAGCGCGCGGCGGCGGGATCGAACTTCAGCTCGATGCGGCCTGCGGCGAGTTCTTCGCCGTACTGGGCGCCGAGAAACGGCATCAGCACCTTGCCGCGCAGGGCGGGGTCGGGCGAGTGCCAGTCCACGTCGAAGTGGCGCGCGTACGCGCTGTGACGTCCCCATTCGAGGATGTCGAGCCACCAGGCGTTGTGGCCGCCGCCCACGCCCATGTGATTCGGCACGAAGTCGGCGATGATGCCCATGCCGCGCTCGTGCACTTTCGCGGCGAAGCGGCGCAGCGCGCCTTCGCCGCCCAATTCCGCGCTCACCGTGCCGTAGTCGACGGTGTCGTAGCCGTGCATCGAGCCGGGCTGCGCGGTCGTGACGGGGGAAAGGTAGAGATGGCTCACGCCGAGCGCGGCGAAGTAGTCGAGCTGCGCGAGCGCGTCGGCGAACGTGAAGCCGTGATGGAGCTGCAGGCGCAGCGTCGCGCGAGGGTGTGTCATGGCGTCGGCTTCTTTTCGGTCGCACCTGGCGCCGAGCTGGCGGTTGAGTTCGCGGTTGAGTTGGCGTCGCTCGCGCCTGCACCGGCGCTCGGCTCGGCGCGCGTGCGCGCAACGGCCTCGCGTGCGCGTACGACGGCTTCGACGCGCGCGGCGACGGCCGGATCGGCGAACAGCGTCTCGACGGGCAGCGGCAGGCGGCGGCGCCAGTTCGGATGCTCGTCGATCGAGCCGGGCAGATTCGGCTGGTCGGACAACGCGAGCAGGTCTTCGAGCGGGCAGGTGACGAGCGGGCTGTGCGTTGCCGCGACATAGGCGAGCGCGGCATTCACGGGCGGCTCGTCGGCCGGCGGCGGTTCGGTGTCGCGCGGCGCGAGCCCGCTGTGCTGCAACGCATGCCAGAGCGCGACGCGATCCGTCGCGCGCCGCGCGCGGTCGAGCGCGACGGGGTCGCGTCCGTCGGCACGCGGGAGCGTCTGGCCGATGCGGTTGCGCCAGTCGATGTCCGCGCCGCTCCACCAGCCCGCGACGGTCGGCAGATCGTGCGTGGTGGTCGTCGCGACGCCATGCGGGTCCCAGCGCGCGGGCGCGAGAAAGCCCTTGCCGTCGTGCTCGAACCACAGCACGCGAATGCCATACAGGCCGTGCGCGGCGAGCCGCTCGCGCAGCCCCGGCGGCACGGTGCCGAGGTCTTCGCCGATCACGATCGCGCGATGCCGCCACGATTCGAGCGCGATGAGCCGCACGAGGTCGTCGAACGGATAGCGCAGATACGCGCCGTGGCGCGCGCTTTCGCCTTCGGGCACGAGCCAGAGCCTGCGCAGCCCGAGAATATGGTCGATGCGCACACCGCCCGCATGGGCGAAGGCCGCGCGCAGCATGTCGATGAACGCGCGGAAGCCGTTGTTGTGCATGGCGCGCGGCGAGAACGTCGTGAGCCCCCAGCTTTGCCCGGCCTGGTTGAAGATGTCGGGCGGCGCGCCGACCGAAACGCGTTGCAGCATGTCCTGCGGCAGCGACCACGCGTGCGAGCCCGCGCCGTCGCAGCCCACGGCGAGATCGGCGACGAGGCCGATCGCCATGCCGGCCTCGTGCGCGCTGCGCTGCGCGCCCGAGAGCCCGAGCGCTGCGAGCCATTGCAGGAAGCGGTGAAAGTCGACTTCGCGCCGGTGCTCCTGCGCAAACGTCGCCACGTCGGCGCTGCGCGGGTCGCGCAGCGGCTCGGGCCAGTCGCGCCAGTGGCGCTCGCCGCCGGGACCATGCAGCATGGCTTCCTGCAGCGCCTCGAAACGCGCGTGGTCTTCGAGCGCCTCGCCGCCCTGCGCACAGAACGCGGCGAAGGCGGCGGCACGCGGCGAGCCGCTCGCGCGCTCGTCGGCGTCGAAGCGCTCGAACAGCGCGCGCAGCACCTTGAGCTTGAGCGGCAACGCACGCTGCCAGTCCACGAGCGGCGCGGCTTCGAGTTCGCGCCACGCGTCGAGCGCATTCGCGGCCGCGCTCGCGTCGTGCGCGGCCTTGGCGCCGAATTCCGCAGCGGGGTCGATGTGCGCGACATTGACCCACAGGCGCGACGACGGCGAATAGGGGCTGAAGTGACCCGGCTCGGCGCTGAACATTGCGTGGGTCGGGCTCACCGCGAGCGCCTGCGCGCCGCGCCGCGCGCTTTGCGCGGCGAGCGCGGCGAGCGCGCTGTAGTCGCCGATGCCGCCGTCGCCGTTGCGTCGGAGTCCGTACAATTGCGCGGCGAGGCCCCACAGCGGCGGCACTGAGCCGCTGTCGCCGTGACGTGCGCGCCAGGCGTCGGCGACGGTATGGCAGTGCGGCGGCGCGACCGCGATCGTCAGGCGATGGTCATTGACGGTGAGCGTGTGATAGCCCGGCTCCGCAAGCGGCGCGAGCAACGCGCTCTCGCCGCGCGGCGAGGTGAAGCGGCCCTCGATATGCTCGCCGCTTTCGAGGTCGATCCGATAGTGGCTCCCCGCGCGTACGGCAGAAGGCGGCAGTTCGATCGCGCTGTCGTATTCGGCGGTGATGAGCGGCGGCAGTCGCCGCGTCGACTGTTCCGCATTGAGTGCGGAGGTGCTCTGCCGGATTTGCGTGGCGTTGGCGCAAGGCAGGCCCGCGCATTCCAGCAGAGCGGAGAGCGTGCTGTCGGGCACGCGCTGCACGGCGCCGTGTGCGTCGGTCCATTCGACCTCGAAGCCCGCGCGTGCGGCGAGTGTCGCGAGCGTGTCGCTGCGGCGCGCCGTGCTCATGCGTTGGGCTCCTCGCGATGCACGATGCGCGCGTCGTGTTCGCTCGAGTACTCGGGCACGTTGCCGGTGAGCCATGCAACGCACGCGCTCTCGGGCAGCAGGCCATTGCCGGCAAGGTCGCGCGCACGTGGCGGCGTTTCGAATATCACCATGCCTTCGGGCCGCGGCTCGAGCGGGACGCCGTCGCGGCCCAGGTTCAGCGCGATCGTGAGCGTTTCGCCATCGTCGAGGCGCCAGCGCGCGACGAGCGCGGCGAGACCGTTCGCAGCGTCGTCGGCGAGCACGGTTGCGCCGAGCGCGCGCGCGTGGCGCAAGCGCGGCATGAGCAGGTGCGCCCGCACGCATAGCGCCGACTTATAGAAGTGCATCCATTCGAGCCGTTCGCCGTCGAGCGGCGCGTCGGCCAGCGGCGACGAATTCACGAAGGTCTGCAGATCGTTCGGATCGGGAATGCGCGCCCGGCTCGCTTCGTCGTTGAACGCGCTGAATGCCTTGAATTCGCTGCGGCGGCCTTCGCGTACCGCATCGGCCAACTGGCCGGTGAAGGCGGTGAAAAACTGGAACGGCTGCGTCGAGCCGTATTCCTCCTCCATGAAGAGCAGCGGAATTTGCGGCGAAAGCAGCAGCATTGCCGTGGCCGCGCGCAGGGCGTCGTCGTCGGCCAGCGTGCGCAGCCGGTCGCCCATTGCGCGGTTGCCGATCTGGTCGTGGTTCTGCAGGAACATCACGAACGCGGTGGGCGGCAGGTGCGCACTCGGTTCGCCGCGCGGCTTGCCCCCGTGCACGGGCGACGGGTCGCCCTGGTACACGAAACCTTCGCCGAGCACGCGCGCGAGTTTGCCGATGGGCGAATCCTCGAAGGCGCGATAGTAGCCTTCCGACTCGCCGGTGAGCAGCACGTGAAAGCAGTGATGCGCGTCGTCGTTCCATTGCGCGCTGAAGTGCGATTCGAGCAGATTGGCTTCGTTGTGCTCGTTTTCGAGCACCAGGTGCACATGGCGGCCGGACTCGACACGCGCCTTCACGTGGTCGGCCAGCTCGCGCAACCAGTCGGTGTTGCCGATCGCATGTGCAGCGTCGATGCGCAGACCGTCGAAGCGATATTCCGTGAGCCAATAGAGCGCGTTGTCGCAGTAGAAGTCGCGCACTTCGAAGCGGTCGAAGTCGAGCGCTTCGCCCCACGGCGTCTTCACGTCCTGGCGGAAAAACGGTTTGGCGTAGAGGCCGAGCCAGTTCCCGTCGGGGCCGAAGTGGTTATACACGACGTCGATGAACATCTGCAGTCCCAGCCCATGCGCGGCATCGACGAGCGCTTTCAGTTCGTCAGGACTGCCATAGGCCGCGTGCGGCGCGTAAGGCAGCACGACGTCGTAGCCCCAGCCGCGCTCGCCCGGATAGTCGTTGAGCGGCATGAGTTCGACGGCCGTCACGCCGAGCGCCGCCAGCGCGGGCAGACGTTTCATTACACCCTGATAGCCGCCCAGCGCGCCCACGTGCAGCTCGTAGATCACGGTCTCTTCCCAGGGGCGTCCTTGCCAGTGCGCATGCTGCCAGGCGTACGCGCGCGGGTCCAGCACTTCGCTCGGCCCATGCACGCCCTGCGGCTGGAAGCGCGATGCGGGGTCGGGTACGCGTTGCTGGCCGTCGAGGCAGTAGCGGTACAGCGTGCCCGGCCCGCACGACGCCTGCGCTTCGAACCAGCCGTTACCGGTCGGCGTCATGTCGAGCGGCGGCGCGTCTCTCACGTTCTCGAACACGACCTGCACCGTTTGACACGACGGCGCCCAGAAACGAAAGCGCGTATGCGGCTGCGAGTGCGCCGCGCCGATCAGCTGCGCGCCGAACGGCAGGCAATGCATGTACTGGCGGGCGTGCGGATCGTGCGAAAGCGGGGACATGGTGGATTCCTGGTTGCGTCCTGTTCCTATCCAGCGGCGGCTTGGTCCGGGCCCGCGGGGGCGCCCGACCCGGAGGCGCCCGGCGTGCGGCGCGGGTCCGGCGTGGCCGCGTCGCCGCGCGTGCCCGCTGGCCGGTGCGTGTCGGCACGCGCCGGACGGGCGCAGAGCACGGCGAGCGCGCGCGCGGCCAGTTCGTACGTCGTGTCGGGCAGCGCGTAGGGCACTGCGTCGGGCCGCGCGGTATCGAGCAGCACCTCCCATGCCATGCGCGGAGCGGGCGCGATGAACGTCACCGCGCCCTGCGAGGCGTTCAGCATCATTAACAATACTTCCATTTGGCCGTGGAGTCCCGCTCCGGCGCGTCGCATGGTGAACGCGCTCGCTTCCGGGTCGTGCCAGGCCTCGGGCGAGAGCGGCTCGCCGCGTTCGTCGAACCAGTCGATGTCGTGCACGCCGGGCATCAGCTCGCGCTCGCCGAACAGAAAGCGCGTTTCGTGCAGCAGCGGATGTTCGCGGCGCAGCGCGATCACGCGCGCGGCGAAACGCGTCATGGCCTTGCCCTGGGGCGTTTCGGCGAGCGCCCAGTCGAACCACGAAATGTCGTTGTCCTGGCAGTACGCGTTGTTGTTGCCGCGTTGGGTGCGGCAAGCCTCGTCGCCCGCGAGCAGCATGGGTGTGCCGAGCGCGATGAGGAGTGTGGCCATCATCGAGCGGCCCACGCGTGCGCGCGTGGCGAGGATTGCGGGGTCGTCGGTCGGGCCTTCCACACCCCAGTTCGCGCTCCAGTTTTCATTGTGGCCGTCGCGGTTCTCTTCGCCGTTCGCTTCGTTGTGCTTGCGCTCGTACGAAACGAGATCGGCGAGCGTGAAGCCGTCGTGCGAGGTGACGAAATTGATCGACGCCCAGGGCCGGCGCTTGCGTTTGTCGAACAGATCCGCGCTGCCGGTCAGCCGCGCCGCGAGGTCGGCGCGCTGGCCCGGCGCGCCGCGCCAGTAGCGCCGCACGCTGTCGCGAAAGCGATCGTTCCATTCGGAAAAGCCGGGCGGGTGGTTGCCAAGCTGATAGCCGCCCGGGCCCACGTCCCACGGCTCGGAAATCAGCTTGCATTGCGAAAGCACGGGGTCCTGGCGCAGCACGTCGAAAAAGCCGCCGTTCGGGTCGAAGCCCGCGGGCTCGCGCCCGAGCGTGACGCCCAGGTCGAAGCGAAAGCCGTCGATGCCATATGACGTGACCCAGTGGCGCAACGAATCGGCGACCATCTGCAGCACGCGCGGATGCGAAAAGTCGAGCGTGTTGCCGCAGCCCGTGTCGTTGATGAAGTGGCGCTCGTCGCCAGGCACGCAGCGGTAATAGCTGGCGTTGTCGAGGCCGCGCCACGAGACGGTGGGGCCCATTTCGCCGCCTTCGCAGGTGTGGTTGTAGACCACGTCGAGAATGACTTCGATACCCGCCGCATGAAGCTGGCGCACGGCAATGCGCATTTCGTCGGTGTCATAGCCCACGAGGTAGCTGGGCTCGGGCGCGAAGAACGCGGCCGAGTTGTATCCCCAGTAGTTGCGCAATCCGCGGTCGATCAGAAAGCGCTCGGAGAGAAACGCGTGTACCGGCAGGATCTCGATGGCCGTCACGCCGAGGTTGTGCAGATGGTCGATGAAACGCGGCGCGGCCAGCCCGGCAAAGGTGCCCCGCATGTGCGTGCGCAAATCGTAACGCTGCATCGACAGACCGCGCAGATGCGCCTCGTAGATGATGGTGTCGCCCCACGGTGTGTTGGGCCGCCGGTCGCGCGACCAGTCGAAGTTGTCGTTCACGACCACGCACTTGGGCATGGCCGGCGCGGAATCGCGCCGGTCGATCGAGAGGTCCACGCGGTTCGAATGCGCGCGGTAGCCATAGAGCGTGTCCGACCAGCGGAACTGCCCGATGAGCTGCTTCGCGTAAGGGTCCAGCAGCAGCTTGTGCGGATTGAAGCGGTGCCCCAGATGCGGCTGATAGGGACCATGCGCGCGCAGGCCATAGACGGTGCCGGGATGCGCGCCCGGCAGATAGCCGTGCCACACCTCATCGGTGCATTCGGGCAAGGTGTAGCGAATGCGCTCCTTGCGGCCGGTGGGGTCGAAGAGGCACAGCTCGATGCGCCACGCGTGGGCCGAGAACACGGCGAAATTTGTGCCGAGTCCGTCCCACGTCGCCCCGAGCGGCCAGGGGGAGCCGGGCAGCAGGCGCTCAGGCGGACCGTTTGCCATGACGATGCTCCATCTGTTGTTCTTCGTTTTGCATCGGGTTCCTGATCAAATCCCGCCGCTGCGCCGCCTTAGCGGCGCAGGCGCAGGATTAGCGTGCCGAGCGGCGGCAGGACGAGTGCGGCCGACTGCGGCTTGCCGTGGCTCACCACGCTCTCCGTGCTGACGAGGCCCCCGTTGCCTATGTTCGAGCCGCCGTACACTTCGGCGTCGGTGTTGAGCGCCTCTTCCCACTGTCCCGGCTGCGGCATGCCGATGCGGTAGCCGTGGCGCGGCACCGGCGTGAAGTTGCAGATCACCACGATCTCGCGGCCCGATCCGTCCACGCGGCGCCACGCGAGCACGCTGTTTTCGCTGTCGTCGGACACCAGCCATTCGAAGCCGCCGGGTTCCGAGTCGAGCGTGTAGAGCGCGGGCTCGCTCGCGTAGAGGTGGTTCAGGTCGCGCACGAGCGTTTGCACGCCGCGGTGCAGCGGATCGTCGAGCAGGTTCCAGTGCGGCGTGCCGTCGTGATCGAATTCGGCCATCTGCCCGAACTCGCCGCCCATGAACAACAGCTTCTTGCCGGGGTGCGCCCACATGAAGCCGAAATACGCGCGCAGGTTCGCGAACTTCTGCCAGCGGTCGCCCGGCATCTTGCCGAGCAGCGACCCCTTGCCGTGCACCACTTCGTCGTGCGACAGCGGCAGCACGAAGCGTTCGGACCACGCGTAGACCATCGCGAACGTCATCAGGTGATGGTGATAGCGGCGATAGACAGGGTCTTCGTGCATATAGTGCAGCGTGTCGTGCATCCAGCCCATGTTCCACTTGAACTGGAAGCCGAGGCCGCCATCCTCGGGGCGCGCCGTGACGCCCGGCCATGCTGTGGATTCCTCAGCAATGGTGATGACGCCGGGGCGTTGCGGAACATATTGCGTTTCGTGATTGAGGCGCTTGAGAAACGCAATCGATTCGAGATTTTCGCGACCGCCGTAGATGTTGGGTACCCATTCGCCTTGCGCACGCGAATAGTCGCGGTAGAGCATCGAGGCGACCGCGTCCACGCGCAGCGCATCTACGTGATAGCGCATGAGCCACGCAAGGCCCGAAGCGACGAGGAACGCGCTCACCTCGCGGCGTCCCAGGTTGTAGATCATCGTGTTCCAGTCGGGGTGATAGCCCTCGCGCGGGTCGGCATGCTCGTAGAGCGCCGTGCCGTCGAAATCGATTAGACCGTGCGCGTCGTTCGGGAAATGCGCGGGCACCCAGTCGAGAATCACGCCCAGCCCCGCTTCGTGCGCGCGGTCGACGAACGCCGCGAAGTCCACCGGCGCGCCAAGGCGCGCAGTGGGCGCGAACTGCGAGAGCGGCTGATAGCCCCACGAGCCGCCAAACGGGTGTTCCGCCACGGGCAGCAATTCGATGTGCGTGAAGCCCATGCCCTGCGCGTAGGGGATCAGGCGCTCGGCGAGCGCGCCCCAGTCGGGCGCGGGGGCATCGGCGCCTTGCGTGGGCAGCCATGAAGGCGCATGGACCTCGTAGACCGACATGGCCGCGCGTGCGTTCTGCCGTTCGGCGCGCATTTGCAGCCACTCGTGATCGCGCCACGCGTAGTGGTCGATCGCCTCGACGGGCGCCACGATCGAAGCCGTGCCCGGCGGGCACTCCGTCTGCAGCGCACAGGGATCGGCCTTGAGCGGCAGGACCGCGCCGCGCGCGCCGAGTATCTCGTACTTGTAACGCGCACCGGCCGCCACACGCGGAATGAACAGCTCCCATACGCCGGCTTCGTGGCGCAGCCGCATGGGGTGACGCCGCCCGTCCCACGCGTTGAAGTCGCCCACCACGGAGACGCGCTTCGCATTCGGCGCCCAGACCGCGAAGCGCACGCCGGGGATGCCGTCGCAGGTCAAGGGCCGCGCGCCAAGGCATTCGAGCACCGCGTAGGGGTCCCCGTCTGCGAGACGCACCAGCGCTTCGTGCGATAGCTGCGGGCCGAATGAATAGGTATCTTCGATTTCCTGGCTCACGCCATGCCAGTCGACCACGAGCCGGTAGGGCACCGCTTCCGCGAGTGGTCCCGCATAGAGGCCTGCCGGATGCACGAGCGAGAGTTCGCCGAGCGTGTGGGCGCGGTCGCGCGCCACCACGCTTGCGCCTGAGGCGTTCGGCAGCCATGCGCGCACGTAAGGGGCGCCGTCCACCCAGTGCAGCCCGAGCACGGAGAAAGGATCGGAGTGGTACGCGCCGGCGAGTGCGTCGGCGTCGTGGAGATTCAGCCCGGCTTGGGCCGCGCGCTCAACCATGGCCACCTCCGCCGGAATGCGATTGCGTGGACTGCGTAGGGGTGAGTCCGAGCACGCGTGCCGCCAGCGCCGCGAGACCGCGTACCGGCAACGCGAGCCAGGTGGGGCGGTTGGCCGCCTCGTAGCGGATCTCGTAAGCCGCTTTCTCGATCAGGAACAGGTCGAGCAGCGCCTGCTCGTGCGAAGCGCTGACGAGCGTGAGCGGTCCTTCTGCCACGGCCGCGCGGTACTGGCTCAGGAATGCTTCGGCCGCATAGCCGCGGAAGCGCTCGAACAGGGCGCGCTTGCGATCGACGACTTGCTGCGGCGCGTTTTCGAGCGTCGATTGCGCGGCGGCGCCCGCATACGAGAGCGAGCGCAACAGGCCCGCCACGTCGCGCAGCGGCGAGGTCTTGGCGCGCCGGTAGTCGAGCGCTCGCGCGGGCTCGCCTTCGAAGTCGATCAAATACGCGTCGCCCTGGGAAAGCAGGACCTGGCCCAGGTGGAAATCGCCGTGGATGCGGATGCGCGCGGCCTTGGTGTCGTCGGGCACGAGTTCGTCGATCTTCGCGACGAGCGCCTTGCGGCGATCGATAAGGCTGCGCGCGAGGTCGCGCGCGTCTTCGTCGAGCGTTTGCTCGTCTTCGCCCGTATGCTGCGCGACGATGTCGAGTGCTTCGTTGAGCATGGTCTTGGTGTCGGCAATCCAGTTGCGCACGTCGTCGGGGGTGGCGGCAACGGGCGCGAAGGCTTCGTCGTCGCTGGGTTGGGAGAGCATCGCGTGCAACTCGCCCAGGCGCTTGCCGATGGCACCGATCACCGCGCAGTAGCCGTGCACGGCTTCCTCCTCGTGCGCCTGGTCGACGCTCGTGTCGTCGTCCACGGCGAGCGCGAGTTCGTCGATCGTGCGGCGCAGATAGTCGAGCGCCCAGTCCCACGCATTGCCCTGATTGTCGATGAAACCCTGCACGATGATGAGCGTATGCGGTACGCCCGCGGGATCGACACGCACCACTTCGCCATAGAGCGGCGCCGTGTTCGCGTAGCCGAGCTTCGTGAGGTAGCGGCTCATTTCCGCTTCGGGGTGCACGCCCGCCATCAGCCGGCGCACGATCTTGAGCACGAGGGTTTCCGCGATCACGAGCGAGCTGTTGCTCTGCTCAGCGGCGAGCCAGCGCACCTCCGGCGTCTCGCCAAGGTCGAGTTCGTCGAGTCGCTCGGTCGGCTCGAAGCGGATCGTGCTCTGCTGCACGGTGGGTACCGTGGCGCGCTCGCGCAGCTTGCGCAGCACGCCATAGGCGAACCACGGCAGCGAGAACGCATCCGTGAGATAGCCCACCGTGCGGCCGCGCCGCACGCGCGAGAGCGCGAGCTGAATATGCAGCGGCGTGGTGATTTCGGTGCCCCAGGTAATCGCGATCGGCAGGACGTAGCGCTCGCTCGTGCCGTCCGCCAGCTCGGCCTCGATTTCTGTGAACGCGAAGCCCGCGCCGTAAATCGTCGTGAGCGCCGCGAGGCGCACGGAGCGCAGCGGCTTGTCCTTGGAGGCGAACCAGCGGCGACGCGAGAGCCACGAAGGCAGCACTTCCGATTCGAGCAGCCGCACGTTTTCGGGCGTCGCACCGGTTTGCCCTTCGCGGATCACCACGGTCACGAACTCGGGCAATTGCTCCGAAGTCGGCTGGCTCCACGAAGGCCGCTGATCGCCGGCGCTCAGGAGGAACCACAGGAAGCCGTAGGGCGGGAAAGTCAGCAGATAAGGCAGTTGCCCGATGGCCGGAAACACGGAGTCGGCCGTCATTTCGACGGGGGACATGCCCGCGAATTCGGAAAGATCGAGTTCCACCGCCTGTGGCGCGCGTGAGAGGTTCGCCACACAGAGGATCGGCGCTTCGCCGGGCATCTCGCGCAGGTACGCGAGAATCTTGCGGTTCGCGGGCCGCAGGAAGCGGATCGTGCCGCGCCCGAACGCCTGCTTTGCGCGGCGCGTGGCGAGCATGCGACGCGTCCAGTTGAGCAGCGAATGCGGATCGCGGCTTTGCGCTTCGACGTTGATGGCGTCGTACCCATAGAGCGAGCCCATGAGCGGCGGCAACACGAGCTGTTCGGGGTCGGCGCGCGAGAAGCCGCCATTGCGGTCCGACGACCACTGCATCGGCGTGCGCACGCCGTCGCGGTCGCCCAGGTGGATGTTGTCGCCCATGCCGAGTTCGTCGCCGTAATAGATCACGGGCGTGCCGGGCATGGAGAGCAGCAGCGAGTTGATGAGTTCGATGCGGCGGCGGTCGCGCTCCATGAGCGGCGCGAGACGCCGGCGAATGCCGAGGTTCAGGCGCGCGCGCCGGTCGCTCGCGTAGGTGTTCCAGAGGTAATCGCGCTCGGAGTCCGTCACCATTTCGAGCGTGAGTTCGTCGTGATTGCGCAGGAAGATCGCCCACTGGCAGCTCGGCAGCAAGTCCGGCGTCTGCTTCATGATGTCGAGAATCGGGAAGCGGTCCTCGCTCGCAATCGCCATGTAGAGGCGCGGCATGAGCGGGAAGTGGAACGCCATGTGGCATTCGTCTTCGTTACCGAAGTACTCCTGCACATCTTCCGGCCACTGGTTCGCTTCGGCCAGCAGCATGCGGTTCGGGTAGTGCTCGTCGATGGCCGCGCGGATCCGTTTGAGAATGCCGTGCGTTTCGGGCAGGTTCTCGTTGTTCGTGCCTTCGCGCTCCACGAGATAGGGCACGGCGTCCAGACGCAGCCCGTCGATACCCATGTCGAGCCAGAAGCGCATGACCTGCAGCACTTCGCGCAGCACGGCCGGATTGTCGAAGTTCAGGTCGGGCTGGTGCGAATAGAAGCGGTGCCAGTAGTACGCGCCGGCCACGGGGTCGTGCGTCCAGTTGGACGGCTCCGTGTCGATGAAGATGATGCGCGTGCCCAGGTACTTCTGGTCGGTGTCGGACCACACGTAGTAGTTGCGATGATTCGAGCCGGGCTTGGCGCGCCGCGCGCGCTGGAACCACGGGTGCTGGTCAGAGGTATGGTTGATGACCAGTTCGGTGATCACGCGCATGCCGCGCGCATGCGCTTCCTGAATGAAGCGGCGCACGTCGGCGAGCTGGCCGTAGTCGGGGTGCACGTTGCGATAGTCGGCGATGTCGTAGCCGTCGTCGCGGCGCGGCGAGGGGTAGAACGGCAGCAGCCAGATCGCCGTGACGCCGAGGCTGGCAATGTAATCGAGTTTCGCGAGCAGGCCAGGGAAGTCGCCCACGCCATCATTGTTCGCGTCGAAGAACGATTTCACGTGCACCTGATAGATGATCGCGTCCTTGTACCAGAGCGGGTCGTCGGACAGCATCGACGCCTTGCCGCGCCGTTGCGTGCCGCGTTCCTCATGGTGTGGATCGTGTGCGGTCGAGTCTCGCGTGACGGTCTGCACGTTCGTTGCGACAGGCTCGTGGGTAGCGGGGTCGCGTTTCATGTCGCTCCTCCGGGCGGGAAGTCCGCGTCCAGTTCGGGATGGCCCTCGATGTGCTCATCGGCGTGTTCAGGCAGCGGTTCTTCGCGCGGCAGGCCCGTCGCGGGCTCGATGCGCCAGATCGCGAACGGGCGCGCATGCGGGTCGAGCCGCACGTGCTGCCAGCGCCCACGCCACTCGAAGCGCTCGCCCGTCGTTTCGTCGATCACATTGAGGGGGGCGTGGTCGTCGAGGTGCCAGCGCTGGAACGTCGCCCACGAAAGTTCGAAGTCGGCGCCCTGCTCGTTGAAGGCATCGAGGTTGATGGCCACGACGAGCACGTTGTCGCGCGCGGGCGTGGCCTTCTCGAAGCAGAGCAGCGAGTCGTTGCGCGCGTCGAGGAACGTGATGCCGAGATGCGTGTGCAGCGCCGGGTTGGCGCGCCGGATGCGGTTGAGCGTGGCGATCTCCGCGACGATGTTGCCGGGGCGATGCCAGTCCCATGCGCGCAGTTGATATTTTTCGGAGTCCAGATATTCCTCCGAATTGGGCATGGCGCGCCCTTCGCACAGCTCGAAGCCGCAGTAAACGCCCCACAGCCCGGAAAGCGTCGCAGCCAGCGCGGCGCGGATCAGGAAGCTCGAACGCGCGCCAGTCTGCAGATGGCGCGGATTGATGTCGGGCGTGTTGACGAAGAAGTTAGGCCGATAGAAGTCGCGCACCTCGGTTTGTGTGAGTTCCGTGAGGTACTCGGTGAAATCGCGTTTCGATTCGCGCCACGTGAAATACGTGTATGACTGCGAGAAGCCGAGCTTGGCGAGCCGGTACATGAGGCGCGGCCGCGTGAAGGCTTCGGAGAGGAAGATCACGTCGGGGTGGCGCGCGCGCACATCGGCGATCATCCATTCCCAGAACGGCAACGGCTTCGTGTGCGGATTGTCCACGCGGAAAATGCGCACGCCCGTGTCCACCCAGAACAGGATCGCGTCGCGCAGCGCGAGCCACAAACCAGGCTTCGCGTCGTGCGCGTAGAACTCGGGGTTCACGATGTCCTGGTACTTCTTCGGCGGATTTTCGGCGTAGCGCAGCGTGCCGTCGGGCCGCCATGCGAACCAGGTGGGATGCGCCTTCAGCCACGGGTGGTCGGGCGAGCATTGAATCGCGAAGTCGAGCGCGATTTCGAGGCCTTGTTCGCGCGCCGCGGCGAGCATGCGGCAGAAGTCCTCGAGCGTGCCCAGTTGCGGATGCACCGCGGTATGGCCGCCTTCGGCCGCGCCGATCGCGTAGGGGCTGCCCACGTCGCCGGGCTGCGCATTGAGCGTGTTGTTGCGCCCCTTGCGGTTGGCGAGGCCGATGGGGTGGATCGGCGGGAAGTACAGCACGTCGAAGCCCATTTCGCGGATGCGCGGCATCTTCGCGATCACGTCGTCGAAGGTGCCGTGGCGCGATTCGTCGTCGCTCATCGAGCGCGGGAAGATCTCGTACCAGCTCGCGAAGTGTGCGGCGCCGCGCTCCGCATCCACGCGATTGACGATTGTGTCGCGCGAGAGAAACGGGCGGTGGCGCGCGGCGCGCACGGCCGCAGCGGTCGCAGGCGCGGCGATGATCGCGCAGCGTGTTTCGGTGTCCGCAGCAATGAAGCGCTTGACGATGGCGTCGAGCGTTTCGTTGTTGCGCTTCTGGTCGTCGTCGCCCGAGCCCGATGTTTCCGCAGTGGCGAGCACGAGCGCGAACAGGCGGCTCGCTTCTTCCAGTTCAAGATCGACGGGCTGGCTCGCCGCGCGCTTCTTGTGCAGATGTTCCGCAAGCGAGGCGAAGTCGTCGCGCCAGGCAATCACGACGTATTCGTAGCGTCCGATGCGATCGAGCGGAATGTGGCCCGCCCACAGGTCGGTGCCCGCGGGCGGCACGGGCGTCATCGGCGACTCGTGCCAGGCGGTTTCGTCGGCGGCGCGCCAGAGCACGGCGGCGTCGATGCGGTCGTGGCCCTCGGCGAAGATGGCCGCGCGCACTTCGCAGCGCTCGCCGACGGTGCGCTTCGCGGCGAAGCGGCCGTGATCGACCGAGGGCTGCGCGCTCTCGATGGCAATACGCGGCGCGGCGATCGCTTCGAGCACGCTCTTGTGTCCACTCGTGTCGGTCTTGCCGCGATCTTCGGGCGGCGCGAGCACTACGAGCGGACTCGCGAGCGCGCGGAACATCCAGCATGCACCCGCGGGCAGCGTGAACGCATCGGGAATAGCGCTCGCGTCGCGCGGCGCGGGCAGGCGTGCGCCGCGCAGCGTTTCGGCGTCGAGCGGCGCGAAGCGCGTGAAGCCGCCGGGCACACCGTCGAGCAGGCGCGCGAGATCCACGCGCACAGGCGCGGCGAGCGCGGGATTGATGAGCGTGAGGATGGCGTCTTGCGCGTCGCGCAGGTCCGCGCGGTCGCCGCGCAAGAGCGCCGCGACGCTGGCGCCAGGGCCACTGAGTGCGCGCAGTTCACCGTTGGTCTGCAGCGCCCACGTTTCGCGTTGCAGCGCGTTGGCGTGCGCGACATCGGCGCTCAGATCGAAGGGCGCGCGGGCTTTCGCTGCTTCCCACGTCTGCGTGCTGTTGCCGCTGTGCGAGGTCGCTTCGTCCACGCCATATTCGAAACCCATCGGCATGAGCCAGCCGGTGCCGAGTGCCGCTGCCGCGCGCAGCATGCGGCGATAGGCGCGCTCGACCGCGCGCGCATCGGCGGCGCCTTCCTGATCGTGCGCGTAGCGCGCACCATAGGGCGCTTCTGGAAACGTTATCGGTGAGCCTACGCGGCGCAATGCGGCATGCTCCTCGACCATCCAGCTCGACGAGAAGTCCCACCAGCGCAGCGAGGAGAAGGCGGCGTCGAAGCCCGCACCTTCGAGGTGCGTGATCGCTTCGCGCGGCAGGCCTGGTGTCGCGGCGAGCCAGCGCGCTTGCGGAAAGCGTGCGCGTACGGCATCGAAGATCGCGCGTAGCACGTGGGGCGGCGTGCGGTGCGGCGAGTCCACGCGAAAGCCGCCGATGCCCGCTTCGACGAGCGCGATGGCGCGCGCCGTCCACCATGCGATGAGCGGCGCGCTCGCGCGCTCGAAATCGGCATAGGCCACGTTGGCTTCGCTATGGCCGTGGCGTGGGTCGAGGCGCGCGTCTTCGGGCTCGAAGGGATGGAACCATTCGGGATGCGCAGCGTAGAGCACGCCGTCAGCGGCGCTGCGGTCGAGCACGAGATCGGCGAGCAGCGTGACGCCGCGCGATTGCGCCGCGAGCGCGAGTTCGCGCACGGCGTCGTCGGCGGAGAGCTGGCTGCCGAAGGCTGCGTTCAGGCGCGCGTGATCGGCGACAATGCGGTCGTCGCCCGACGCGCCCGAGGCGAACAGCGCGCCGATCAGGACGTGATCGAAGCCAAGCGACGCCGCGCGGGCGATGTGCGCCGGCCACGCGTCGAGTGGTCCTGCCAGGACGGAATGGACGAAGTAGATCCGCGGCGCATAGGCGTGGGGGGGTTCCATCGGTCGTATTCCAGGTACGTCAGGCGAAGGGGATGCAAGTCGGGGTTAGCCGAAATGCGATCGCGCCGCCCGGGGGCTGCCGGAGCGTGCCGCGCTGCGCGTGGTGGACAGGCACCTGTTCAGAGTAGTGCAAGAGCAGGCCGGAACCAAACCGCTTGCGCCGCGTGGCGACTTGCGGGGGAGTCGAGCAAGGCACATGCCCATGAGCGACACAGGCGCGCGGCGCCGCGTGCAAGGCGCATGTTCGCAAAGCCTGGGCGCAAAGGCGGCCGAATCGAGCGGAGAACCCGGCGGCGATTGCCGGTATCGGTTGCAGCGGAGAAAAGCGGATCAGCTACCGACCATGCTCGCGGCGATGTTCACGCACAGGCCTAGCACAGAAACGTTGAAATAGAACGACAAAATCGATTGCGCGAGCACGCCGCGCCGCGCGCTGCGCCCGCGCAGGCCGATATCGGCGGTTTGCGACGCGCAGGCGATGGTGAACGAGAAGTACAGAAAGTCCCAGTAATTCGGCGTGAGCTTTTTGTCGGGAAACGCGAGAGCGGGCTCGTTGGGATCGGAACCGTAGTAGAGGCGCGCGTAATGCAGCGTGAAGATAGTGGGAATGAGGAACCACGCCCCGATGAGCGTGAGCCCCGTGAGCAGCGAATGCAGCACTTTCGAGGCCGTGCCGAGATCCTTCGTCGTACCCAGCTCGATGACGATGGCGACGATGCTCGCCACCGTTGCGATGCAGATGAGAAACAGCACGGTCCCCGCGTTTTCGTCTTCGCGGCGGGCGTTCGCGCGCACGCTCTCTTCGTTTGCTAACACCATGTGTAGCCAGATCAGCACGAGGTAGGTCCATACCGTGGCGTCCCAGCCGAGCAGGACGCGCGCGGAAGTATGGATCGAGGCGGGCGAGAGCAAGCCGAGCACAACGCCCACGGCGATGGCGATCATCAAGTGCGGCCGGTTGCGCAGTACCAGCGGTATGAAGTTCATGGCGTGGCCCGGGGTCGCGCGGGTTAGCAATCAATTGCGGCGATTCTACCGTGCGCGGTCCGCCGGAGTGACGCGCTGTTCACTGTTATGCCGGGCATGCAAGCTTTCGGTTTGTCTTATCGGGCCATAAGGGGCTATATTGCTTGCGCAACGCGCAAGCGCGCTCTCGCAGTCAGCGCAACGACGGTGCATATGCATTGATCCGCGTTGAATGACGATAGCAAACGTTTTTCGTATGGCCTGTTTTCAGGCGCCGCCCGCGCCGGCGGCAAGCGTGTTTCGCCCCCAGCCAAGGGGAACCTGGCGGGATCGACGTCATCTGGAGTGCCCATGACAGAGGTGACACAACACGGGATGTCTCAGGCGCCGCACGATCTTCCTGCTGTATTTGAGGGCCTCGGCCGTCCTGGCCGCAGGCGTTTCGTCTCGGGAACGTGCGCAGCGGCGCTGCTCGCCTTCGCGGCTGCCGGGCGCTCGCGCGCGCCTTTCGGCGTGGGCCGCGCTTTCGCGGTCACCTCGGCGAGCGCATCCGGTACCGGCTATGACGCCTTCATCGAGCTATCGCAGCGCCTCACTGGCCGCACGAGCTTCGACGCCGTGCTCGGCAAGCGCGTCTATGCCGCGCTCGGCCACGCGAGCAGTCAGTTCGACGCGAATGTCGCCACGCTCAACACCTGGATTCAAGGTCATGGCGGCGTGCCCTCCGATACCGTGACCGCTGCGCTCAAGCCCGATCAGCCGGAACTCGCATCGATGGTGGGCGACATCATGCGCGCGTGGTATCTCGGTCTCGTGGGCGAGATGCCGAAGGTGCAGGTGGTGGCCTTCGAAAAGGCGTTGATGTTCGACCCCGTCAACGACGTGCTCACGATTCCCTCGTATTGCCGCGACGTGCCGTTCCACTGGAAGCACAAACCCGCAGGCGAATAGCGGAGCAACCGGCACATACATCACGGCCGCGCCAGGCCCCCACAACGAAAGCCAAAGGATGAGGTCGACAATGGCGACAGGACGTTGCGCCGACGTGGTCGTCGTCGGTTCCGGCGTGGCGGGCAGTCTGGTGGCGCACCAGCTCGCCCGGGCCGGCGCTTGCGTGGTGCTGCTCGAAGCGGGGCCGCGCGTTGCGCGCTGGCAGATCGTGGAGAACTTCCGCAATTCGCCCGCCAAGGCCGATTTCGCCACGCCGTATCCGTCTGCGAGCTACGCGCCGCATCCCGAATACGCGCCGCCCAACGAGTATCTCGTGCAGAAGGGCGATTATCCGTACAACTCACAATATTTGCGTCTCGTGGGCGGAACCACGTGGCACTGGGCCGCCGCGGCGTGGCGCTTGCTGCCGGCGGACTTTCGTTTGAAAACGCAGTACGGCGTGGGTCGCGACTGGCCCTATCCCTACGAGACGCTGGAGCCGTGGTATCAGCTCGCGGAAGAGGAACTGGGCGTGTCCGGACCGGACGCGACGTACGATCTCGGCTCGCCGCGGGCAAAGCCGTATCCAATGAGCATGCTGCCGCTTTCCTGGATGGATCAGCGCTTCTCGCAAGTACTGAATGCGAATGGCTTTCACGTGGTGCCCGAGCCGGTCGCGCGCAATAGCCGCCCGTTCGATGCGCGGCCCACCTGCTGCGGCAACAACAACTGCATGCCGATTTGCCCGATCGGTGCGATGTACAACGGCGTGGTTCACGCGGACAAGGCCGAGCGCGCGGGCGCGAAGCTCGTGCCGCAGGCCGTGGTCTATCGCATCGAGGCCGACAACAAAGGGCTCGTTACCGCCGTCCAGTACAAGGATCCAGGCGGCAGAAGCACGCGTGTGACCGGCAAGCTCTTCGTGCTCGCCGCGAACGGCATCGAGACGCCCAAGCTCATGCTGATGTCGAAGAGCGACGCGTTTGCGCACGGCATTGGCAATAGCTCCGGGCAGGTGGGCCGCAATCTCATGGATCATCCGGGCACGGGCATCACGTTCATGGCCAACGAACCACTGTGGCCGGGGCGCGGGCCCATGGAAATGACCTCGGTCGTGAACTTCCGCGACGGTGCGTTCCGCTCCGCGTATGCCGCGAAGAAACTGCATCTGTCGAACGGGGTGCCCACCATGGCCGTGACGGCCGCGCTCATCGCGAATGGCTTGACCGGCGCGGAACTGGACCGGGAGATACGCGAGCGCACGTCGCGCACGCTCACCATCAACAGTTTCCACGAGCATTTGCCCGAGTCGCAGAACCGCGTGCTGCCCTCGAGCGAACACAAGGACGGACTCGGCATTCCACAGCCCGAGATCTATTACTCGATCAACGATTACGTCAAGAAGAGCGCGGCGAACACGCATGAACTCTATGCGCAGATCGCGCAGCTTTTCGGCGGCACGGACATCGCATTCGACGATACCTTCGCGCCCAACAATCACATCATGGGCACGACGATCATGGGCGCGAACGCCGCCGATTCGGTCGTCGATGCCGATTGCCGCACGCACGATCATGCGAATCTGTTCGTCGCCAGCAGCGCGGTGATGCCCTCGGCCGCCTCGGTGAACTGCACGCTGACGATTGCCGCGCTGTCGCTGAAGCTGGCCGACAAGCTGCGCCACGAGCTTTGATACGAGCCAGACGATGAAAACAGCGAAGTCCTCCACAGCGGCCACCACGAATCACGAGCGAGAGCGACGCGCGCGTGCCGCTCTCGCGGCCGCGCTTTTCTGTGCCTTCGCGCTCTATATCGCGTGGCACGCCTCGCACGAGTCGAACTCGCGTCCCGTCGACGAACTGCCGATGTCCACGGCGCGCGGCGACGACACGTCGACGCCCATTGCGGACGCCGACAAGCCCGAGCTCATCAAGCGCGGCGCCCATCTAGCGCGCATTGGCGACTGCGTTGCGTGCCATACCGCCGATCCAGGCCGGCCGTTTGCGGGCGGCCTGCCCATCAGCACGCCGCTTGGAAAAATCTACACGCCGAACATCACGCCGGACCCCGATACCGGCATCGGCCAGTGGAGCGATACCGACTTCATACGCGCGTTGCATGAAGGCATCGGCAAGGGCGGCAAGCGGCTGTATCCCGCATTTCCTTACGTCGAATTCACGCGCATGACAGAGCAGGACATGCTCGCGATCCGCGCCTATCTGAATACGGTCGCGCCGGTGCATTACACGCCGCCCGCGAACGAACTGCGCTTTCCATTCAACCAGCGCTGGCTGATGATCTTGTGGAATCTCTTCAACTTCAACGAAGGCCGCTTCGTGCCGGACCCGAAGCAAAGCGCCGAATTCAACCGCGGCGCCTATCTCGTCGAAGGCCTCGCGCATTGCGAGGAATGCCACACGCCGCGCAACTTCATGCAGGGTCTCAAGACGACGGAGCGTTTCTCGGGCGCGACGCAAGCAGGCTGGCAGGCTTACAACATCACGCCCGACCGCACGAGCGGCATTGGCAACTGGAGCGACGACGCGCTGATCGCCTATCTCTCCACGGGCATTGCCGCGGGTCATGCGAGCGCAGCCGGTCCGATGGCCGACGTGGTCCAGCACTCGACGCAATATCTGACGCATGAGGACCTGCGTTCGATCGTGGCGTATCTGCGCGCGCTGCCGCCGGTTTCGGGCGGCGTGACGCGGCCGCGCGATGCCTGGGGCAAGCCCGCTGTGAACGACATCACCGCGCTGCGCGGCACGACGATCACGACCGTGAACGGCTTGCAGCTTTTCGTGGCGAACTGCGCGAGTTGCCACCACTGGACAGGCGGCGGCGTGGGGGGAAGCGCGCCGGGCGCGTATCCATCGCTCATTCATAACAGCGTTTCAGGCGCGCCGAGCCCGGACAACCTCGCGATGGTGATCCTGCACGGTGTGCGGCGCCAGACGAAGGACAGCGACGTGCTGATGCCGGCATTCGGCGATGCATTGAGCAACGAACAGGTGGCAGCCATTTCCAACTACGTGACGACGCAGTTCGGCGATCTGCGGGCCACGCTCACGGCCGGCGAGGTCGCGGAGCTGCGTGCCCAGCCCCAGTAACTCACCGTAACGCCGGGGCTTTGCGCCGCGCTCGCGGCGGCACTGATAACCGCAAACGCGTATGCTGTGAACGCAGGCACGCCGCTTGCGTGTTGTGTGCTTTGTGACGCGCCTGTCGCAATCGCAACCGATACGATATTTGGCGCTCATATGGCCCACTCACACAGCGCTATGATGAAGTGATGACGCATACACCCGACGCTCTCGTGCAGCACCATGCCGCCAATCTTGCAGGTCGCGACTTCGTAGTAGGCGATTTGCATGGTTGCGTGGAGGCGTTGCGCTATCTTTTGCGCGAAGTCGAGTTCGACACCGCGCGTGACCGGCTGTTTTCTGTGGGCGATCTCGTTGACCGCGGCGAGCGCGAGCAGTGCGAACAGGCGCTCGCGCTGCTCGACAAACCGTGGTTCTACGCCGTGCTCGGCAATCACGAAGACGCACTGTGCGCCGTAGCCGAAGGGAAGATGCCGCGCAACCGCTGGTATGGCATCGGCGGCGGCTGGGCGCAGAGCGTGCCCGACGCCGAACTCGTGCACTACGCGCAACGGCTACGCCAATTGCCGCTCGCGCGCGTGGTGGGCGAGGGCGAAAAGCGATTCAATATCATTCACGCGGAATTTTTCGGCGACGACGCCGCGCTCGACAGCGGCCAGTTCGATTCCGACGTGCGCGAACGCATGCTTTGGGGCCGCGATCTCGTGCTCGGCACGGGCGATCCGGCGCGCCATGCGCTCTCGCTCACGTTCTGCGGGCATACGCCGGTGCGTGAAGTGCGGCAGATCGGCTCGCAGGTGTTCATCGACACCGGAGCGTTCATCACCGAAGGACGCCTCACCATGGTCGAGGCGCTCACATCGCGCATCTTGTCGGTCTCGCAGGTCGAGGCGCTCGCGCACGGCGCGGCCGCGATCGTGCTTCCCTGAGGCCTCGCGCCTGCCGGTCTCCCGTTGGCCGCTCGGCTCATACGATGCGGTTCAACTCGAACACCATGTCGATGGTGTGCCCATTCCAGTTGTATTCCAGATACGCCGCGTGATGGCACGCGCGCAGCAGCGTCGTGCTGAAGGCGGCGAGACATTGGCCGTCCTCGTCGCGAACCGAGGGATACGCAATGCCCGGCGCACGCGCCTCGCGGGCGGCGCGGCCTAGCGCCTGGCCGGCCGTGTAGTCGTCGGGCGAGAGCACGCCCGGGTCGAGCGCGGGGTCGTCGCGCAGATCGATCACCTCGCCATGTGCGATCACCGTATAGAGCCGCATTTGCTGGCGGATGGGCGGCTCGTTCGTGGCCGCGAGAAAAAGCCCCGAGTGATAGCGCGTTTCCGCCACGGCGGTGGCGCGCGAGCGCGCGCAGTAGAACACGCCGTAGGTGCCGTCGGAAAAACGGCTGCCCTGCGGATTCAGATGCGTGAAAGCCGCCATGATCGGCCCGTAGCCGGGGCCGAAGCGGCGCTCCTCGCGCGGCACGAGGTCGAGGTCGCCGGTTTCGGTGCGCAGCCGGTCGTTGGTGAGCGCTTCGAGCGCGTAGAGCGCCTCGAAGTCGTCCGCGGAAGCCACGCGGTCGAACAGGTTCACGGCTGGAAACCGGGTGGGAATCACCCTGAACGCGGGTGACCAGGTGAGATGCGCGCTGCGCCAGCGGTCTTGCCAGTTCGTTTGCGTCACGCCCAGCCGCCTCGCATTGCGTCGAGATACTGGCGCACCGCCACGAGGTCGCTGACGTTGCCGGCCAGCATGCGGTCGAGCGCGCGCCGTCCGCCAAAGGGCGGTGCGCTGTTGGGGCGCTTGATCCAGGTGTCGGCGGAGGTGGGTTGGGGCAGGAGAATCTGCAACGCCTTGTAGATGCCGAGCAGCAGCGAAAGGCGTTCGAGTGTGTCGCGGCCCAGCCGGGCGGTGTGCGGGGACTGCTTCCACTTGAAGAACGTGGATCGGCCCGGCGAGCCGAGCAGAATAATCTGCTCTTCGGCGCTCAGGTCCCAGTCGCGCGCAATGTTGAAGAACGCCCTGAGCCCCGCCGCCGACATTTCGGTGAGCGAGGGTTCGGCGCGGGGGCGTCGCGACGGTGTGACGGAAGCAGTGGCGGGTGACATGGTGGTCGAGTCCTGAATTGAACTTTTAGTAGATATTAGTCCATATATGGATTATTGCAAGTTTTGACTCGGTATAATCCTCGCCGGACATTGGGACGGCTTTGGGGAGAGGCGAGGTGCGGGCAGGCGTATTGATGGCTCACGCCCGGCGAGGCCCACGCGGCAGCCCGCGTGCATCATCCCGCTTCCGGCGCGGCGCCCGCGTCCAAAAGTGCGATTCCCATGCCGCACGCGCTGCCGCCCATCCTGAGCTGAACGCTATCTAGCCCGTGCCGAGCCCCGACGCGAACAGTTGCAGCGTCGCCGCGGTTCGCGGCTCGTGCACCCGCGAGTGAAGCAGGACCTGCGAAACCGGCAGCGCGGGCAAACCGAGCCGAGCGCCGACGTCGATCAGTTCGCGCGGCGCGACCCGGCGCGCCAGCGGCGAAACCGCGAGACCAGCGGCCAGCGCCGCGCCTACCGCGGCGACGCCGCCGCCCACGAACACTTCGGTCCACGCCACGCCCGCGGCGTCGAGCGCGCGAATCGCTGCGGCCCGCACCGCGCATGGCGCGGCGAGCAGCGCGAGTGGCAGCGCCGTGCCGGGCTGCCACTGCCATTGCGGCGCGGCGAGCCAGACGAGCGGCTCCGCGAAGAGCCGACGGGCATCGCCGCGCGGCGCCTCCTCTTCCTCCTGACGGACGATGACGGCATTGAGCCGCCGCTCGTCGAACTGCGCGAGCAGATGCGCCGAGAGCCCCAGATGCAGCTCGATCACGAGTCCCGGATCATGGACGCGAAGCTGGGCGAGCTGGCGGGCGAGGTTGGCGTCCGCAACATGCTCGCTCAGGCCGAGCGCGAGCCGCCGCTCGTCGCCCGCAAGCGCCCCGAGCGCGCGCTCATGCGCGCCCAGCAGGTCGCGCGCGGCGGCGAGGAACGTGAGGCCATCCGCCGAAAGCCGCACGACGCGCGGCGTGCGTTCGAGCAACTGCTTGCCCAGATGCGCCTCGAGGCGCTTGAGCTTGAGGCTCACCGCCGATTGCGTGGTGTCGAGGGCGTCGGCGGCACGCGTGAAGCTGCGCAGCTCGGCGACGAGCACGAAGGCGCGCACGGCGTCGAGATCCAGTGGTTTCATTTCAGATGAAAATGGATGAAATATCTATCTATGCCTGTTTATTATGATAGATCGCACCTAAGCTGATGTCATGTCAAACCCACCGAAGCAGGAGATCGACATGCCGTTCACTCGTATCGCGGTTCGCGCAGGCAAGCCCGCCACGTATCGCAAGGCGCTCACGCAGGGCATTCACCAAGCGCTGATGGAGGTGTTCAAGGCGCCCGAAGACGACATCTTCATGATCATCACCGAGCACGATGCCGATAACTTCGTGTTCGGCCGGCACTATCTCGGGATCGAGCGCAGCGACGATCTGGTGATGATTCAGATCGCCGTGAACAACACGCGCGGGCAGGATCAGAAGAAGGCGCTGTTTGCACAGATTGCCGAAAACCTCGCGCGCGATCCGGGAGTGAGGCGCGAGGACGTGTTCGTGAATCTCGTGGATGTCGCGCGGGAGAACTGGTCGTTCGGCAACGGGGTGGCGCAGTACGCGACCTGAGCGCGGAGCGTGCTGCCTGACGCAGCCGTCAGCCGGCCGCGCGATTGCTCCCGCGCGGCAGCCACGTCACCACTTCTTCTCGTCGAGCAGGCGGTCGAACAGCCGTTCCCGCAGCGCGTCGGGCACGGCCGACAGCCCGAGCAGCGTGCTGAACGCGATGCCGCTCGCGGCGAAGTAGCGTAGCAACGAGAGTTCGAGGTCGCGGGCCTCGACCTGCAGCTGTTCCATCTTGGCCGCGTCCTGGGCCTTCAGGTCTTCGAGCAGCGCCGGGCTTTCGACCAGGGCCGCGAGCACGGCGCGCGCGACGGAGTCCGGCTGGTTGATCGACTCCCTGAAAATCGCGATCTGCGCCGAAAGGACCGGTTCTGCCCGGGCCTGGCCGCCCGCCGCCAGGTGATCTTGCGCGATCTGCTCGAATTGTTCCCGCTGACGATCCAGCAGCGCGCGCAGCACGCCCAGTTTGTTACGGAACTGGTGTAGCAATCCGCCTTTGCTGATGCCGCTTTCGCGCGCGAGCGCATCGAATGTCAGTCCGCCGACCCCGTCGCGGGTCAGGATCGCAAGCGCCGCGTCAATCGCCTTTCTGCGGGAAATCTCGGAACGTGTCTGGTTATCCATGGGCGCGATTGTACCCCTGCATCGTTCCACAAACAAACCGGATAGACGGTTTACATCCTCCGAGACCGATGCTACGCTTCGTCTCGTCGTGGACTCGGCCGGATGCCAGGCGGTATCCGGCAACTTTTAAAAGGATGCCTTCGTGCTCAACAACCGTTTTCTTCACATGTCGTCGGCTTGCGTAGTACTCCTGATGTTGTCGGCGTGTGCGGGCGTGCAGCCCGTGGCCTATAACAGCCTCGCCTCGTCTTCCCAGCTCAAGGAGAACCGGGATCACGACGCCGCGCAGACGCCATTCCGCTATGCGGCGCCGGTGCTCTGGTCGCGCTACTCGCAGGTCATCGTCGATCCGGTCGCGGTGTATCAAGGCGCCGACAATCAGTTCGGCGACCTGTCGGACTCGGACAAGGACGTGCTCGCCGCCTACATGCACAAGACGTTTGCCGACACGCTATCGAAGCGTTTCGACCTGGCGACCCAGCCGTCGCCCGCGACGCTGCGCGTGAAACTCACGTTGACCGGCGCGGAGAAAACGACTGCCCTGATCGGCCAGGCGATGCATTTCGACATCGCGGGCAATCTCTACAACGGCGTTCAGGCGATCCGGGGCGGCAAAGGAGCGTTTAGCGGCTCGGTGTCGTATGCCGTGGAGGTGTACGACAGTGCGTCGGGGCGTCTGCTTCGCGCCTACGTGACAAAGCAATACCCGAACGCGATGAATCTGCCCGCTGCCTTCGGCTCCCTGAGCGCGGCCGAAACCGGCATCGACAAGGGCGCCGATGCGCTCGTCGAGCAGTTGCGCTAACGGCGAAGCCGCCTGAGCGCAAAGGGCGCCGCCGGTCCGAACCCCATCGACTTTCTCGCCAGATCTTCAACGCACCGTGAGTCTCTTCAGCTTCTTTGCATGCGCGGTTGGCCATGCGCTCGCCTTTGCATCCCGATTTGCGAGGCGCGTGTGGCATGTCGTCGTGGGGAAGTTGTGAGTGACCGGCGGTGGTTGCATGCCGCAGTCTGGGCCGCGTGGGTTTTGGCGAACCTGGCTGGCGGCCTGATGCTCGCTCAAGCGCTGTCGCAACGCAGCACCCGTGTAACCGTGAGCTTCGTGTCGGGCGCCGGGCTCGTCGCCGGCAAAACGCCGGTGCGATATCGCGGCGTGGTCGTTGGCCGGCTCGAGCATCTGCGTTTGTCCGCGGATGGTCAGCGCGTGGATGCCGAACTGAGGCTCGATGCGGCCGGACCACACATCGCCATGTGCGGCACGAAATTCTGGGTCGTGCGTCCGCGCATCGACGTGAAGAACATCTCCGGGCTCCTGACCGCCGTATCGGGAACCTGGATCGACGTCGATATCGACATTCATTCGCCCAGGGCGTGCTACACATTCACGGGCTTCGACACGCCGCCGGCCATCACCAGCGACGCAGAGGGCACGCGTTTCGTGATTCGCGCCCCAACGCTCGGCTCGCTGAATGCCGGCTCGCCCGTTTATTTTCGCGGTGTGCAGGTCGGGGAGGTGCTCGGCTATTCGCTGGTGACCAGTGGCGATAACGTCCGTATCGGCGTTTTCGTCAGGAGACCGTTCGATCGTCTGGTCACGTCCGATACGCGCTGGTGGCAATCGAGCGGCGTCGAACTCAAGCTCGATTCCAGCGGCATGCGGCTGGAAACGCCGCCGGCCGCGGCGCTGCTCGCGGGCGGCCTCGCATTCGATACGCCGCGTGGGAGCGTGCGCCCAGTGTCCGCCACGAGCGTCGAGGATTTCCGGCTCGCGGAAAGCCGCACTGACGCGATGCGCGCGAACGAAGGTCCGCCTGCCGTGGTGCGCATGCGCTTCGCGCAGTCGGTGCGAGGGCTGTCCGTTGGCGCGCCAGTCGAATTCCGCGGCGTTGGGTTGGGCACGGTCACGGCAGTCGCTATCGACCTCCAACCCGAAAGCGGACGTTTCGACATGCTGGTCACGCTGAGCCTGTATCCCTCCCGGCTCGGCCGCAACTACCGCGACGCGCTCGGCGACGGTGCGGGAACGGCAGGCAAGAGCCTGCTGCACCAGCTCGTCGCTCAGGGACTGCGCGGCCAGCTACGCACGGGAAGTCTATTGACGGGGCAGAAGTACGTCGCACTCGACATCTTCCCGCACGCACCCGCGGCGCGCGTCGACACGGAGCGCTCGCCGGTCGAATTGCCGACGGTGCCCAACTCACTCGAGGAGCTTCAGGACCAGGTGTCGAATATCGTGCGCCGGCTCGACCGCATGCCGCTTCAGGCGATCGGGCGCAACCTGGACGCGTCGTTGCAGCAGTCGAATGTCCTCTTTGCGCGGCTCGATACGGAGCTCGTACCGCGTGCGCGTTCGACGCTCGAATCGGCGCAACGGGCGTTTCGTTCCGCGCAAGCGATGCTCGACCAGGATTCGCCGTTGCAGAGCGACGCTCATCAGGCGTTGGCCGCGTTGCGGCGTACGCTGGCCAGCCTGAACGCCTTATCCGATTATCTCGAACGCCACCCCGAGGCTTTGATCTGGGGGAAGCGCGCAGACCCGTGAATCGGCAAGGCCGCCTACGGCGCCCGACTCACCAGCAACGGATCGACCACCCCGATCGCCTCTGCGTCCCGGCTCGCATAGGGCAGCTTGTGCAGCACGAATCGCATGGCATTGAGCCGCGCGCGCTTCTTGCAATCGGAGCGAACGACCGTCCACGGCGCATCGGCGGTGTCCGTCTGCGAGAACATGGCCTCTTTCGCCAGGGTGTACGCCTCCCACTTGTCGAGCGAAGCGAGATCGACGGGACTCAGCTTCCATTGCTTGAGCGGATGCACCTTGCGTTCCTTGAAGCGTCGCCGCTGCTCGGCACGGCTCACGGAAAACCAGAACTTGATCAGGTGGATGCCGCTTCGGATCAATTGCCGTTCGAACTCCGGCACCTGCTGCATGAAATCGGCATATTCCTCCGGCGAGCAGAAGCCCATGACATGCTCGACGCCCGCGCGGTTGTACCAGGACCGATCGAACAGCACGATCTCTCCGGCTGAAGGCAGATGCTGCACATAGCGCTGGAAATACCATTGGCCGCGCTCGACTTCGGTGGGCTTTTCAAGCGCGACGACGCGCGCGCCGCGCGGGTTCATATGCTCCATGAAGCGCTTGATCGTCCCGCCCTTGCCGGCCGCGTCGCGGCCCTCGAACAGGATCACGACGCGCTGACCGGTTTCGCGCACCCACGCCTGGAGCTTGAGCAGTTCGACCTGCAGCCGGTACTTCTGGCGCTCGTAGGCGCGGCGCGACATCAGGTTGCGATACGGATAGCCGCCTTCGCGCCAGCCGGAGGCGAGTTCCTCGTCGGGGTGGCGCGAGCGCGAGTTGCGCCAGTCGGCAGGGTTGCCTTCGAGGATCAGACTGCGCAACTGGGCGGCTTCGTCGGGCGACATGCCTTGCATCAATGCTGCGATCGACTCGAGCAGCATGGCGGGCGGATTGTGCCCGGCGCGAGTGCGCGCGACGAGATCATGGACAGCGCCTGCGATCGTCTCGCTCGCGGATTCGACGCCACTGTCGACGGTGCGCAATTCGGCACTGTGGGGCGTGACGAGCGGCAGTCGTGCCGCGGGGCTGGCGGCGTCGGAAGCGGGGTAGGGAATGGATTTGGGCATGGTGTCGGCGGATGCGGGGATGGGAGTGCATGCGGAGTGACTCGCATTCAACGCGGATGCATCGAAGGCGCGCGCGGCAATGGCACGCAGGGAAGTCGTCGGGGCTTGATTGGCAGGGCGGCGCCGAGGCAAAAGCCTGCGCGCCGCTGGCCACCGGCCCGCTTGTCCAGCTAACGGCCAGTGCCGGACGCCGGCTGGCTCAGGCGTTTGCCGCCTTTTTGAGGATGAGGTAGAGCGAGTCCTTCAGTTGAAGCTTTTCCTTTTTTAGCTGCTCGACTTCCATGCCGTGCGAAGCCACGACACCCGCTTCCATGTTCTTGATCTGCTGGTCGAGTTCGTTGTGACGATGAAAAATCCGGGCGAAATGGTCGTCCTGGATCTTGAGGCGCGAAATCAAATCTCTGTACTCAGGGAACACTCAACACTCCTTACAGACAGGCAAAATGGGAGAAATTGGCAGGTCGTTATTTTTCCACCGTCTGGTCGTGGCAGTCTTGACCATCATCAGACTCCGATTGCCCGAAGGGTCAGGGACGTTACCTGGGGCATCGGGGCGCGCTCGCGTGTACCATCGATCGCGTCGTCGCAGTTCCTGGTTCTCCATCCGCTTGCACTGTTCCAAGCCGTCGCCCGACAGAACCCTGGAGCGTTCATGGATCGCGTTCTGGAAATCGTGCTGGATGTCGTGATCCCGGCAGCGCCGGATAGAAAAAACGCAAAAGCCGTCGCCGCCACGGGAGCGGCGTCCAGGGCGCACGCCAGCCCGAAACCTTCGGAGCGGGCCGCCAGCCTCGGCGCGGCATTGCCGATGCTCGTGGCGCTGCCCGACGCGCGCGAGCGCGTGACGACGGTCGCCTTCGACCGCGGCGGGGTCCTTCGGGGGCTCGGCTGGCGCGTGGCGGTCGAATCGCGCGGCGACACGCAGCACGTTGTCGTGTCGAGCCGACGCGTTCATACGCCTGGGGTTACCGTGGTCGCACCGATCTTCGAGGCGGCGCTCGATGCGAACGGCATCGCGCATGCGCTCTTCGACGCCGCGCCCGAGCCGTTTCGCGAGGCGCTGGGCAGCGCGGACGATCTCGCTCCATCGGCCACCCTCGTGGCGATGCGCAGCCGCTGGCAGTGGCCGCGCGATGGCATCGACGTATTGCTTACGCTCGACGAAGACTTGCACGAGCCGTCGGCAGCGCAGCAAGAAATGGTGGCTCGGGACACTCACGGCGCGGATGCGGCGCCCCCGCCCGACTTGGCCGCCTTGCACGAGTTGCGCGTGAGCGCGCCCTGGCCCGAAGGCGAGGACGAGCGGCCTATCGTCGATGCGCTGTTTGCCTGTGCCGGCGACCTGATCGGGGCGCTCCCCGCATTCGTGCGGCTGACCGACGCGCTCGAGCGCGCCAGCGCCGGCAGCGTGACCGGCGACGCCGAAGCCATCAAGGCCGAAGCCGTGGATCTGGCCGGCGCGGCCACCGCCGAGGCCGCGCTCGTGGCGATCGGGCGCAACATCAGCGTGCAGTGGTTCGGCAATGACGCGGGCGTGCGCGACAGCACGAACGGCGAGTTCATCCATCAGATGCGCGTCTCGCAGCGGCGGCTGCGCACCGCCATGCGCATTTTCTCGCGCTGGTGCGACGAGGCGTGGGAGACGCGCATCGAGCCGGAGCTCAAATGGCTCGGCGGCCTGCTCGGCGATGCGCGCGACCGCGATGTCTTCGTCGAATCGACGCTGCCTGCGCTCGCTGCCGCCGACGTCGAGCCGGGGCGCTGGGACGCGATTCGCGACGCGGCAAACGCGCAGCGGCTCGCCGCGCGCGCGCGGCTGCGCGAGGCGCTGGCCTCGCAGCGCTATGCGCTCGCGGCGCTGGCGTGGCTCCAGTGGCTCGACTTGCGCGCGCGACGCGCGCACGACGCCGGCAGCGCCGGGTTTTCGCTGCATCGCCACGCGAAGAAGCGCGTGCGGCGCTACTACGAGCAGCTCGCGAGCACGCAAAAGCTCACGGCCATCGACGAGGCGAGCCGTCATCGCGCGCGCATCAATGCGAAGTATTTGCGCTACACGATCGAATTCTTCGCCACGCTCACGTCGCGCCGCACGCGCATGGAGGTGGCGCGCGCGCTAGCACGGCTGCAGAGCGTGCTCGGCGACGGCAACGACGCCGCGGTGGCCCTGCGCTATCTCGAGCGCATGGACGCCGAGCCGTATCAGCTTGGGTTCGCACGCGGCTGGTGCGAGGCCGTCAAGCGCTATACCGCGAAGGAGGGCGAACGCCTGTTACGCGAACTGGGTGCGCCGAAGGTGGCGCGCGGCGCCTGACGTGCGTCTCTATAATCGCTGGCGCGGATTGGCGGTTTGGCGAGCCGCGCCGAACCATCGTTCGTTCGTCTCGTTTTCGCTTATGTTGCGCATGATGAATCCCACTGACCTGAACTCGCCATCCGCCGGAGCCGGCCAAGCCGACGCCTTCTCCACTGATACATCGACACCCACCGAGGCGCCGGAACTGGGTCTGGGCGGCTCGGTCTGGTTTCAGTCCGGCCAGCAGATGCTTGGCGGCGCGGCGCGCATTGCGCTGCTGGAAGCCATCCATGCAACCGGTTCGATCACAGGCGCCGCGAAAGCGGTCGGCATGAGCTACAAGGGCGCCTGGGACGCCGTCGACGTCATGAACAATCTCGCGGGCGAGGCGCTCGTGGTGCGCGCGACGGGCGGCAAGGGCGGCGGCGGGACGACGCTCACGCCGCGGGCGCTGCGGCTCGTCGAGACGTTTCGCGCTATCGAGCGGGAGCACCAGCGCTTTATCGAGCGTGCGGCGCACGCGCTTGGGGCCGTTTCGGGCGAAGGCGGCGATGCGCACGCTGGCGGGTTCGCGCGCGACCTCGCCGTGCTCGGCCGCTTCGCCATGCGCACGAGCGCGCGCAATCAGCTCTTTGGCACCGTCTCGGGGATCGTGCGTGGTGCGGTGAACGACGAGGTGTCGATCGCGCTGCCCGGCGGCGAGGGCATCGTCGCCACGATCACCCACGAGAGCGCCGAAGCGCTCGGCCTTGCCGCAGGCGCGCCCGTGGTGGCGCTCGTGAAGGCGACGTCGGTCGTGCTGGTCGCAAGCGCGGCAGACGCGGAGCGGCTTTCGGCGCGCAACCGGCTCAGCGGGACGATCGAGGTTGTGCAACGTGGCGCCGTGAACGCCGAAGTGACACTCGCCCTGCCGGGCGGCACCGTGATCGCCGCGATCGTGACCGAAGCGAGCGTGGACGCGCTGGGATTCGTCGCAGGGCAAGCGGCGACGGCCGTGTTCAAGGCTTCGAGCGTGCTGCTAGGCGTGGCCGGTTGAGCGGCGTCGAACGGGGCGCCGCCAATCAGGCGGGTTCAGGCGTGGCGCTGGGCGGGCGGCGTGAGCCCGTTGCGGGTTTGCGAGACGGGAGCGACCGGCGCGCGGTTGGCGCGGTTGGCCTTCCATTTGGCACGCACGTAGGGCCGGTCGTGACCCGAAACCGTGAGCGCGATGTGCGTGACCCAGCGATGCGTGGGCACATGCACGTTGTGCAACGCGACAGTCAGCGCCGCGAGGCTCAGCGCGACGGCCGCCGCTGAAATTCGCCGGGCTTGCGCCTGCCACCAGTAGCGCGCGAACACGAGCGCGGTGAGCGCCCCGACCACGCAGCCCGTGACAGCCTCGGAAGGCGAGTGAGCGTCGAGCACGACGCGCGAGAGCGCGACTGCGAGTCCCACCGCGAGGCCTATGGTCACGCCCGTGGCGCGTACGAAGGACGGCGCGCCTTGCAGCATCAGGAAAAACGCGACGGGATAGACGGCCGTGGACAACATGGCATGGCCGCTGATCCCCGTGAAATCCAGTTCTCTTACCCCCACGCCCCAGCCGAGAAACGCGATCTTGGTGAGCGTCACCAGGCCGATTGCAAGACCGAGCACAAACACCCAGCTCGCCGCCATGCGCCACGAGTAGCCGACTATCAGCCACAGCGCGATAGCCAACGCCAGCGGCAGGGTGAGGCCGGCGCCGCCGAGGTTGGTAATCGAGTACCAAAGGTGAAGGGGCAAATCTGGCATGGTCCGCGCTGCCGGCTGGCTGAAGAGGATCCTGGGGTTGCAGGTGCTTAACCGCTACTTCATAGCGACTTAACGCGCGAGCCGCCTGGCTGGCCGACACGCGCGTGAGACACGCATCCAGTATAGCTGCCTCGCATAGACGAAGGCGTGCCTCGACGAACGAACGCGCGGACAGAACCCAGCCTGTCCGATCTGCAGCGTCATCCAAATGGTGTTATTGTGCGTTGCACAACGACGGATCGCGGCAAAACGCCACGATGTGTCGGACCCTTTTACGAGGCCATAGATGACGAAAAATCTGACGAAGCTATGGGCAGGTGGCATGCGACGTCTGCTCGCCATCCAGACCCGGGCGACCCGCGACGCCCTGAAAGGCGCGGGGATCGATGCACCCAAGCCGCAGGCAATCTGGCGCGCCGCTCAGGCCGCGGCCGAGCAGGCGGCCAGCCGAGTGACGCCGGGGCAGGCGCACAGCGGCGCGCCGGTGCGCGAGTCGCGCGTGGGTCCGCGTGCGGCCGCCTGGGCCGCGGGCGAATGGCGCCGCGCGGATCACCTTGTACCGGCGAACGACCTGCATGCCGGACGTTCCCTGCCTTACGGGCTGTACCTGCCGACGGCGCGCAAGACGCGGGGCATGCCGCTCGTCGTGATGCTGCACGGCTGCAAGCAGTCGATGGATTCCTTCGCCGAAGGCACCCGCATGAATCTGCTCGCCGACCGTCATGGCTTCGCGGTGGTGTATCCCGAGCAGTCGGAACGCGCGCATCCGCATCAATGCTGGCATTGGTACGACTCGCGCGACGCGGCGGGCGGCGGCGAGGCGGCATCCGTCGTTTCGCTGGTCGATGCGCTCGTCGAGGAGCATGGCTTCGACCGCTCGCGCGTCTATCTGGCCGGTTTGTCAGCGGGAGCAGGGCTCGCGATGCTGCTCGCGGTGCGCTCACCCAGCCGTTTCGCCGCCATCGCGCTGCATTCCGGCCCCGCTTTCGGTGAGGCGCGCTCGGGCGTGACGGCGCTCGATGTGATGCGGCGCGGCGTGCACCACGATCCAGTGGCGCTCGTCGATACCCAATTGGGCGAGCGCATCCATCCGGGCATGCCCGCGATCGTCGTGCAGGGCGAGGTGGACGCCGTCGTCGCGCCCGTCAACGCGGAACAGCTCGCGCTGCAACTGTTGCGTTTGAACGGTCTTGCGGATACGCGCGGCGTGCGTCAAGGCGTCGTGTCGCGCGAGACCTTCAAGGACGGTTATCGCGAGCAGGATTACGAGCTCGACGGCGCGAGTGTCGTGCGACTGTGCCGCGTGGCGGGCCTCGACCACGCCTGGAGCGGCGGCGACGACACCGTACCGTTCCACTCCTCGACGGGACCGGACGCGAGCACGTTGATCTGGGACTTTTTCGAGGTTCATCGCCGGGAGGCCTTCGACGAGGCCTACGACGCCGAATTGACACAGGACGTTGGTTAAAAGCGACTACGGGTAATTTAGGTGTTTACCCTTAACAGGGTTTACCCTATAATGGCTTCATTCGATTCGCGGGCACGTGCCCGTCAAAGAAGGGTCAAATCATGTACCTGCTCAGCCGTCTTTTCCTTTTCCTCTCCGAAACTGCAGAAGCTCGCCGCCAGCAGCGCGAGGAAGCGTACCTCGCGCAGTCCGTCGATATCTACGATCTCGAGTTCCGCATGCGCAAGATGGATCGCGAGAAGGCCACGCGCCACCCGTCGTGGATGAACCATTACGGCTAAGCAGGAATGCAGCCCCCGCTAACGGGGCAAAATGAAAACGGCGCCAAAAGGCGCCGTTTTTGCGTTTTGACTTTGAAGGACTACCGCGCCGCCGGTCAGCGTCCCGAGTCCGGCATTTCCGCGGCCTGCTTTTCCTGCACGCCAAAGCAGCCGCGATAGGTCGCGTAGAACGAGCAATAGAGCATCGTCGTCACGATGATGAGCGCGGGCATCAGGATCGCCACCGTGAAGTCGCCGGCGCCGAGCGCGCGCAGCAGCGTCGACAGGCCGATCGATACGACCGTCGAGACGGCGAACCACAGCGCCCCATACACCATGAACGCGCCCTTGTTGCGCCAGCAGCTCACGATGCTGAAGAACAGGGCCTTCACGGGCGGCACGTCGTGCCACGCCGTGAGCACGGGCGCAAACCAGAACAGCATCGACACCGGCACGTAGCAGAGCAGCGAAGCAAGCACCGCGAGCGGCACGTCGCTGTTGGCGAGCGCTTGCGCGTCGAGGTCGCCGCCGATCGTCATCAGCCGCAATAGCGCGCCGCCGTCCACGAACGCAGACGCGGCCAGCACCAGCAACATCGCCCCCACGTAAATCGCCCCGAGCACCAGCAGTTGCTTCGCCACGTTGCTGCCGTACGAACGAAAGCCGTCGATCAGAATGGTCGGGAACACCGGTTTGCCCGCGATCGTGTTGCGGCACGCCGCCATGAAGCCGACGGCCACGCCGGGCACGAACAGCAGTGGCAGCACGCCGCCGATCACGGGAATGGCGGAAATCAGCGTCATCGCCAGCAAATAGGCGAAAAACAGCGTGAGAAACGCGAGCGGATTGCGGCGGAACAGCCAGATACCCTGGCGGAACCAGATGTAGCCCGTCTTCGCGGGGACTTCAATTAGTTGCATGGGCGATGGGGCAAGGCGTGATGGGAACCCGCCTCGCTGCCGGCGAGGCGCTCGCGCAGGATGCGCTCGAAGTGGCCGGGATCGTGCGGCTTGAGCAGTTCGGCCGAGCGCGGCAGGTGGAAATCATACAGGCGCGAGACCCAAAAGCGGTACGCGCCTGCGCGCAGCATGTCCATCCAGTGCCGCGTTTCCTCGGGCGTGAATGGGCGCACGGTCTGGTAGGCGCGCAGGAGCGCGTCGGCGCGCGCCGCGTCGAGCTTGCCGGTGGCGAGGTCGACGCACCAGTCGTTCACGGTCACGGCCACGTCGAAGAGCCACTTGTCGCAGCCGGCGAAATAGAAGTCGAAGAAGCCGCCCAGCCGAACTTCGTGGCCCGGCGCCGGGTGCGAGTGCGCGAACATCGCGTTGTCGCGGAACAGGTCGCAGTGGCACGGACCGCCCGGCAGCGCCGCGTAGTCGGCCGAGCCGAAGAATGCGCGCTGATGGTCGAGTTCGCTCGTGAGGAGGGTGCGCTGGGCGTCGTCCAGAAACGGCAGCACCGTCGGCACCGTTTCTTCCCACCATGAAAGGCTGCGCAGATTCGGCTGGTCGCCGCGGTAGTCGCGGCCCGCCAGGTGCATACGCGCGAGCATCTGGCCCACTTCCGCGCAGTGCTCCACGCCGGGCGCGAGTTCGGGCTTGCCTTCGAGCTTCGAGACGATGGCCGCGGGCTTGCCGTGCAGCAGGCCGAAGAGCGCGCCGTCCTTGCGCGGCATGGGGTCGGGTACCGGCACCCGATGCGAGGCGAGGTGCCGCATCAGGTCGAGGTAGAACGGCAGTTGTTCGGCCGTCAGCTTTTCGAAGATCGTCAGGACGTATTCGCCGCGCGTCGTCGTCAGGAAGAAGTTGCTGTTCTCAATGCCGGACTGGATGCCGCGAAATTCGACGACATCGCCGAGATCGTAGTCGCGCAGCCATTGGGCAAGCTCTTGGTCGGTGACAGCGGTGAAGACGGCCATGCAAGAAGGTCGGTTGATTGGTAATGGCGGGTCGGCGAACGCTGCGAGGTGCTGCCCGAGGGGCTTGCAGGCGTGTCCGGCTCAGGCGCGATGGCCGCGGCCCGGCTCATGGGGCGGCGCACATGGCGTTGGCGCGGGCATGCCCAACAAAGGCATGCGCGCGCCCGGATGGCTCAGTAATGCAGGTTGATCGACGGCAGGCGCGTGCTGGCCTGGCCGTTGTTGCGCACTTGCGGCGAGGTGTCGGGGTTCGCGCTCATCGTGTAGCGCGTGCCGAAGTTCGAATGCACGTTGATCTCGACGGGCTTGCCCTTGTCGCGGAACTCGGTGATTTCGGTGCCGTTCGGGCTCACTTCGTGATAGCTGGGCACGCGCGGCACGTCGTTGATGTCGACCTTCGAGGTGACGCGTGCGGCCGGCTTGTTGTTGATCGCAGCCAGATCGGGCAGGCCCGCGCGTTCGTTCTCCGATTGCGCGGATTGTGCCTCGACGGCGGTCTTTGCGTCGTCGGCCGGCGCGGCCATGGCGACCCCGCTGAAAGCGAGCGTCACCGCGACGGCGGCAAGAAGGTGCGACTTCATGGTCATTCTCCGATGGGATGCCCCAATTCTAGCAAATCCGGGCGCTTTGCCCCATGTCGCTCAAGCGCTGCGGCCCGCGCCCGGCGGGCGGTGCGCGGCGCTCGCAGCGCTGTCGCGGCGGGTGCTCCAAAAGCCCTCGGCGCGGCCAGGTCCGTCGCCAGAAAGTCGCACCTTCCGTGGTAATGTGGACCCATCAAACGGAGAGGCGAACGAAGATGAACAACGATAGCTACCTGCGGCCCCTCATGACGCCGGCGCACGACTTCCCGGACGAGTTTTTCGAAGACGCCGCCGACGCCGTGGCGCGCCTCTCGAGCATCTACGAAGCGAATACGTCGTTCCTGCGCGATGCGTTTGCGCGCTATCGCCGCGGCGAGGCATTCGAGCGCCGTGTGCGCGCGTGCTACCCGTTCGTGCGCATCCGCACCAACGTCAACACGCATATCGACTCGCGCCGCTCGTACGGTTTCGTGGCGGGCCCCGGCGTGTTCGAGACCACGGTGACGCGGCCCGATCTTTTCGGCAATTACTACCGCGAGCAGTTGCGTCTGCTGGCGAAGAACCATCATGTGGGCATCGAAGTGGGCGTGTCGGATCAGCCGATTCCCGTGCACTTCGCGTTCGCCGAAGGCATCCACCTCGAAGGCGATCTCGACCGCGAGCGCCTCTTCGCCATGCGCGACGTGTTCGATACGCCCGATCTCGCGCAGCTCGACGACCGCATCGTGAACGGCACCTTCGAGCCGGAGCCCGGCGAGCCGCATCCGCTTGCGCTCTTCACCGCGCCGCGCGTGGACTTTTCGCTGCATCGGCTCAGGCACTACACGGCCACGTCGCCCACGCACGTGCAGAACTACGTGCTCTACACGAACTACCAGTTCTATATCGACGAGTTCGTGAAGCTCGGCCGCGCGATGATGGCGCATACCGACGACGCGGACCTGCGCAACTATCGCAGCGAATACACCTCGTTCGTCGAGCCCGGCGACGTGGTCACCTACAACGCGAACCTGGGCGAACAGGACGACGAAGGCACGGCGCCCGCGCGCCTGCCGCAAATGCCGGCCTACCACCTCAAGCGTGCGGACGGCAGCGGTATCACGATGATCAACATCGGTGTGGGACCTTCGAACGCGAAGACGATCACCGACCACATTGCCGTGCTGCGTCCGCATGCGTGGATCATGCTTGGCCACTGCGCGGGCTTGCGCAACACGCAGCGTCTGGGCGACTACGTGCTCGCGCACGGCTATGTGCGCGAGGATCACGTGCTCGACGCCGACTTGCCGCTGTGGGTGCCGATTCCGGCGCTCGCCGAAGTGCAACTCGCGCTCGAGCGCGCGGTCGCGGAGGTCACGAAGCTCGACGGTGTGGAACTCAAGCGCGTGATGCGCACGGGGACGGTGGCGAGCGTCGACAACCGCAACTGGGAGCTGCGCGATCATCGCGAGCCGGTGCAACGCCTCTCGCAAAGCCGCGCGATCGCGCTCGACATGGAAAGCGCAACCATTGCCGCGAACGGATTCCGCTTTCGCGTGCCGTATGGCACCTTGCTGTGCGTGTCCGACAAGCCGCTGCACGGCGAACTCAAGCTGCCGGGCATGGCCGATTCGTTCTATCGCGCGCAAGTCGATCAGCATCTGCAGATCGGCGTGAAGGCGATGGAGATCCTGCGCACGAACGGCTTGCACAAGCTCCATAGCCGGAAATTGCGCAGCTTCGCCGAGGTGGCGTTCCAGTAGCCGCTTGATGGCTGGCCGGCGCGCGGTGAGCGCCGGCCAGTCTGTCGAATTGCGCTGTTGCCTTTTATCAATTCGGATGCCGAATCATTCGGCGTCGCTTACTGCCCGAACCCCGTCAGCCCAATCAAACTTCCCGCGCCAAGCAGCCACAGCGGATGAATCTTCGTGCGAAACGCGAGCACGGCGCACACGCCGGTAATCGCCCAGGCGATCCACGATGGATCGGAGGCCCGCGCGATCAGCACGGCGCTCGCGGCCACGAGACCCGCCGTCACCGGCACGAGGCCCTTTTGCGCGATGCGCCGCCACGGGCGGTCCTTGAAGCGATCCCATGCATGCAGCGCGGCGATCGTGACGAGCGACGACGGCCCGAACTTCGCAATCGACGTGACCAGCATGCCTGCCCAGCCGGCCACGTGCCAGCCCACCAGCGTCACGACCATCATGTTCGGGCCCGGGGCGGCCTGGGCAAGCGCGAATAGCGCGCTGAACTCGCTCGCCGGCATCCAGTGGTGGACCTCGACGACCTGACGCTGCATCTCGGGCAGGATCGTGTTGCCGCCGCCGAAAGCGAGCAGCGAGAGCTGGCCGAAGATCGCGGCGAGCGCAACGAGTGTGGCGCTCATCGCGAGCCTCCTTCCTTGCGCGCCGCGCGTGCCGCGAGCGCGATGCCGATTGGCGTGAGCACGAGCATGGTGGGCAAGAGCGGCGTGCGCAGCACGGCAATGGCTACGAAGCCGAACGTAGCGACGACGGCCGCGGCCGGATCGCGCCGCAGCGGCAGCACGATTTTCAGGGCCATCGAAACGAGCAGCCCGGCGGCGGCCGCGGCGAGCCCCACGAACAGATGCCGCACGTGCGGGTCGTCTTGCGTGCGCTCGTAGAGCACGCCGAGCCCGATCACGACGAGCGACGGACCCGCGATCAGGCCGAGGATGCCGGCGAGCGCGCCGCGCCATCCCTGAAAGCGCATGCCGAGCGCGACCGAGAGATTGATGACGTTGCCGCCCGGCAAAAACTGGCAGAGGCCGAGCAGATCGGTGAACTCGCCGGCGGTGAGCCAGCGGCGCTGCTCGACGATGGTGCGGCGCGCCAACGGCAGCGCACCGCCAAACGACGTGAAGCCGAGCCCGAGAAAGCCGAGGAACAGATCGCGTACCGACGGCGTGTGCAGGCCGTCGTCCGCGCCATGTCCGGCTGCGGCGGGCGATGAAATGGGTTGTTTCATGAATGGAAGGGACCTCTGAGGCAAGTTCGGAGATTAAGCCCAATCGCGCGCGCGGCAAAACGATTTCTATGGCGCGCTCTTGTGATCTACACTCACAAGCATGGCACGCTCCCTTCCTCCCTTTCCCGCGCTGCGCGCGTTCGAAGCCGCTGCACGGCACAACAGCTTTTCCGCTGCGGCGGGCGAGCTCAATGTGACTCACGGTGCCATTAGCCGGCAGGTGGCCGCGCTCGAAGCGTGGGTCGGCGTGCAGGTGTTTCACCGGCACGGCAAGCGGGTCGCGCTGACCGAGGACGGGCGGCGCTACCTCGCCGCCGTGCAGTCGGCATTCGACGACATCGCGCGCGCAACCACTCAGCTGCGCGACACGGGCGTGGTGCACGTGCTGCGCGTGAGCGCGCTGCCTACCTTCGCGATGAAATGGCTGCTGCCGCGGCTCTCGCAGTTTCAGCGCCTCGCGCCGAACGTCGAGTTGCGCCTGTCGACTTCGAACGCGCCGGTCGAGACGCTCGAAGGCTTCGACGTGGCCGTGCGGCGCGGTCCGGCCCACTGGCCCGACTGCGAGGCCGGTCATTTTCTCGACGAGATGGAATTGCCGGTATGCAGTCCAGCGCTGCTCAAGCGCGCGCCGATTCATCAGGCGAGCGATCTTGCGCGTCACGTGCTGCTACATTCGGACACGCGGCCCGATGCGTGGCGCACCTGGCTTGCGGCCGCAGGCGTGAAAGCCAAATGCCGCAAGAAGCAGTCGTTCGACCACTTCTATCTGGCTTTGCAGGCTGCCGTGGATGGTCTGGGCGTTGCACTCGGCCCGCTGCCGCTGCTCGACGACGAACTCGCGTCGGGGCGTCTCGTCACGCCGCTCGCGGGGCCGCATCTCGACGCGCGCGGCTACTGGTGGGTGGCGCGCCGCGAGGTGGCACAAGCGCCGCTCGTCTTGCAGTTTTGCCGCTGGCTGGAGGAGCAGGCGAGCGCGCGGGCGCCGCTCGGTGCATCGGGCGTGCCCGCAAGCGCGGAGAAAGCATGAGGCGAGTGATGCGCTGAGGCGCGAGCGGTGCGAAGGCCTACGGAAACGTTATCTGCAGGCCATCCGCACGCTGCGCCGCAAGCGGTGCATCAGAGATAGAACATCCGGTCTTCGTCGGAGTCGCGGTCGCTGCGCGCCGGATGCTCCTTGCCGGTATCTTCGGCGGTGTCCGCATCTTCGTAGAACTTGAGAACGGCTTCGAGCACCTGGTCCGGGTCGTCGATCACCTGCATCAGGTCCAAGTCTTCGGGATTGATGAGACCCATGGGCACGAGCGCCGAGCGGAACCAGTCGAGCAGGCCCTTCCAGAAGTCGGCGCCCACCAGAATGATGGGCACGTGACGCGACTTTTTCGTCTGGATGAGCGTGAGCACTTCGGCCAGTTCGTCGAGCGTGCCGAAGCCGCCGGGCATGACGATCACGGCGTCCGAGTTCTTCACGAACGTGACCTTGCGCGTGAAGAAATGGCGGAAGCGCAGCGAGATGTCCTGCCACTGGTTGCCCGACTGCTCGTGCGGCAATTCGATGTTCAGGCCGACGGAAGGCGACTTGCCCGCATGCGCGCCCTGGTTCGCGGCTTCCATGATGCCGGGGCCGCCGCCGGAGATCACGGCGAAGCCCGCATCGGACACCTTGCGCGCGATGGTGGTGGCGAGCTGAAAGTACTCCGACTCCGGTTTCAGGCGGGCGGAACCGTAGATGCTGACCGCCGGCCGGATCTCGGACAGGTACTCGGTCGCCTCGATAAACTCTGCCATAATCGTGAACATCTGCCACGATGCGCGCGCCTTCTTGGCCGTCGCGCGCTCTTGATCTGCGAGTGAACGCAGACTCGGAATCACTTTTCTCTTGTCCATAATGCCTGAAGAACTACGCGTGGATACAAAGCTGAAGCTACAAAACGGGCTGGAAGGTAAGACCCTGCTGCTGGTCGACGGTTCTAGCTACCTCTATCGGGCCTTCCATGCGATGCCGGATCTGCGCGGTCCTGACGGCGAACCCACGGGCGCGCTATACGGCATCATCAACATGCTGCGTCGCATGCGCAAGGACGTTACGGCAGAGTATAGCGCGTGCGTGTTCGATGCAAAGGGCAAGACGTTCCGCGACGACTGGTACCCCGAGTACAAGGCCAACCGGCCTTCCATGCCCGAGCCGCTCGCTGCACAAATCGAGCCCATTCACACGGCCGTGCGCGCGCTCGGCTGGCCGCTGCTGATGATCGAAGGCGTGGAGGCCGACGACGTGATCGGCACGCTCGCGCATCAGGCCGAGAAGCTCGGCATGAAGGTCATCGTTTCCACCGGCGACAAGGACCTCGCGCAGCTCGTGACAGACCACGTCACGCTCATCAACACGATGACGAATGAAACGCTCGATCGCGAAGGCGTGATCGCCAAGTTCGGCGTGCCGCCGGAGCGCATCATCGATTATCTCTCGCTCATCGGCGACACCGTCGACAACGTGCCGGGCGTGAACAAGTGCGGCCCGAAAACGGCGGTCAAGTGGCTCACGCAATACGACTCGCTCGACGGCGTGATCGCGCATGCGGATGAAATCAAGGGTGCAGTGGGCGGCTATCTGCGCGACGCGCTCGACTTCCTGCCGATGGCGAGAAAGCTCGTCACGGTGGAAACGGCTTGCGATCTCACGCCGCATCTCGAGTCGATCGAAGCGTCGCTCGCCACGCGAGCCGAAGCGCGCGAAGAGCTGCGCGATATTTTCGCGCGCCACGGCTTCAAGACCTGGCTGCGCGAAGTCACCGAAGCGAGTCAGCAGAGCGAGACGGTGCCCGCCGCGACCCAGGGCGACGTGCCCGAAAAAGATGCGATCGTGCAGCCCGCGCTGTTCGTCGATGCCCCGCGCCATTACGAAACGATCCAGACGTGGCCGCAGTTCGACACGTGGCTCAGGCGCATCGAAGCCGCCGAACTCACCGCGTTCGACACCGAGACCACGGCGCTCGACCCGATGGTCGCGAAGCTCGTCGGCATCTCGTTCTCGACGGAACCCGGTGTGGCCGCCTATGTGCCGCTCGCACATCGCGGCCCGGACGCGCCCGATCAACTGCCGCAGGACGAAGTGCTTGCGCGCCTGAAGCCCTGGCTCGAAAGCGGGAAGCACAAGAAAGTCGGCCAGCACATGAAGTACGACGAGCAGGTGCTCGCGAACTACGGTATCGAGCTCAATGGGGTGGAGCATGACACGCTGCTCGAATCGTATGTGCTCGAATCGCATCGCAGCCACGACATGGACAGCCTCGCGCTGCGCCATCTGGGCATCAAGACGATCAAGTACGAAGAGGTAGCGGGCAAGGGCGCGCAGCAGATCGGCTTCGACGACGTCTCGCTCGAAAGGGCCGCCGAATACGCTGCCGAAGACGCCGATGTCACGCTGCAACTGCATCGCGCGCTCTATCCGCAGATCGCGCCCGAGAAGGGCCTCGATCACGTGTATCGCAACATCGAACTGCCCACATCGCGCGTGCTGCGCAAGATCGAGCGCAACGGTGTGCTGATCGACTCCGAGAGGCTCGAAAAGCAGAGCGCGGAAATTGCCGTGCGGCTCATCGCGCTCGAAGAGGAAGCGTATGCGCTCGCGGGCGGCGAATTCAATCTGGGCTCGCCCAAGCAGATCGGCCAGATCTTCTTCGAGAAGCTGCAGCTGCCGGTCGTGAAGAAAACGCCGAGCGGCGCGCCTTCCACCGACGAAGAAGTGCTGCAAAAGCTCGCCGAAGATTACCCGCTGCCCAAGATCCTGCTCGAGCATCGCGGGCTTGCGAAGCTCAAGTCCACGTACACCGACAAGCTGCCGCGCATGGTGAATGCGCAAACGGGCCGCGTGCACACGAACTACGCGCAGGCGGTGGCGGTCACGGGCCGTCTTGCGTCGAACGATCCGAATCTGCAGAACATTCCCGTGCGCACAGGCGAAGGCCGGCGCATTCGCGAGGCGTTCATCGCGCCGCCGGGGCACAAGATCGTTTCCGCCGACTATTCGCAGATCGAACTGCGCATCATGGCGCATATCTCGGGCGACGAGTCGCTGCTCGCGGCGTTCGCGCGCGGCGACGACATTCACCGCGCCACGGCTTCCGAGGTGTTCAGCGTCACGCCGCTCGAAGTGAGCGCGGACCAGCGGCGCATCGCCAAGGTCATCAATTTCGGCCTGATTTACGGCATGAGCGCGTTCGGCCTCGCATCGAATCTCGGCATTACGCGCGACGCGGCGAAGCTTTATATCGACCGCTATTTCGCGCGCTATCCGGGCGTGGCGCGCTATATGGACGAAACGCGCATGGACGCGAAGTCGCGCGGCTATGTCGAGACCGTCTTCGGGCGCCGCCTGTGGCTGCCCGAGATCAACGGCGGCAACGGCCCGCGCCGCCAGGCCGCCGAGCGCGCCGCCATCAACGCGCCCATGCAAGGCACGGCCGCCGACCTCATCAAGCTTTCCATGGTCGCGGTGCAGAAGTGGCTCGACGAACGCAAGATCGGCACGAAGATGATCATGCAGGTGCACGATGAACTCGTGCTCGAAGTGCCGGGCGACGAACTCGCCGAAGTGCGCAAGCGCTTGCCCGAGCTGATGTGCTCGGTGGCGCAGCTCAAGGTGCCGCTCGTCGCCGAAGTGGGCGTGGGCGAGAACTGGGAAGAGGCGCACTGAAGGCGTTGTAGTGCTTAGTGAAGCTCTACTAAGTACATACTGAATGCGAAGTGCCGCCGCAAAAGCCGTAACCAGGACGTAACTGCCCGCGCGCGATAAGGCAAGCCTCGCGTGCGTGATGTCGCGAATGCGCGCCGCAAGGGTTGCCGCCGCGCGCTCCGTCAGCCGACAATGATTTGATTGAAGGCCGGTGCCTCGCACGTCACGTTGTCGACGCATCGGCCTTTCTATCGCCTTTCGACATGCACGGAGAGTCTATGCATCGCTTTATCGTTGTGGGAGGAGGCGCAGGCGGGCTGGAGCTGGCAACACGGCTCGGCGATCGTTACGGCGAGGCGCGCGCGAAGCGGGGCAAGCCGCAAGCGGCATCGATCACGCTGGTCGACCGCAATCCAACGCATATCTGGAAACCGCTCCTGCACGAAGTCGCGGCGGGCAGCATGGACCCATTCACGCATCAGCTCGAATATCCGGCGCAGGCGCGCTGGCATGGCTTCGAGTTCCAGCAGGGCGAGCTGACCGGGCTCGACCGCGCGGCAAAGCGCATCACGCTCGGGCGCGTGCTCGACGAAGACGGCGCGGAAATGCTGCCCGAGCGCGTGCTCGAATACGACACGCTCGTGCTCGCAATCGGAAGCACGACGCATTTTTTCGGCGTGCCGGGCGCGGCCGAGAATTCCATCGCGCTCGACACCGTCGAGCAGGCCGAGCGGTTTCGCAAGCGTTTGATCGCCGCGTGCATGCGCGCCGAACATCAAGCGCCCGAAAAAGTCGCGGTGGAGGTGACGGCGGACGACCTCGCGCCGGCCATGGACGCCGGCGCCGAGCCGCGCGTGCAGGTGGCGATCATCGGCGCGGGCGCGACGGGCGTCGAGCTTTCCGCCGAGCTGCGCAACACCGCGCAGGTGCTGTCGGCCTATGGACTGCACAAGCTCGATCCGCGCAACGACGTGGGCATCGTGCTGATCGAGGCCGGCCCGCGCATCCTGCCCGCGCTGCCGGAGCGCGTTTCTTCGGCGACAGGCGAGCTGCTGAACAAGCTCGGCGTGAAGCTGCTGACGAGCGAACGCGTGATCGAAGTGGCGCCTGGCGTCGTGCGCACCGCGAGCGGCAAGAACCTGCGCGCGGACCTCACGGTCTGGGCCGCTGGCATTACCGCGCCGGCTGTGCTCTCGCGGCTCGACGGTCTCACCGTCAACAAGCTCGGCCAACTGATCGTGCGCCGTACGCTGCAAACGGAACTCGACGACAACATCTTCGCGCTCGGCGACTGCGCGGCCTGCGAATGGCCGGGCCACGAACGCGGTGTGCCGCCGCGCGCGCAAGCCGCACACCAGCAGGCCACTTTCCTGTTCAAGTCGCTGGGCAATCTGCTCGCCGGCAAGCCGCTGGAAGAGTTCACCTATCGCGACTTCGGCTCGCTGGTGTCGCTCGGGCACTTCAGCGCGGTCGGCAACCTGATGGGCGGGCTGATCGGCGGGAATATGTTGATCGAAGGGTTGTTTGCCCGTTTCATGTACATGTCGCTGTACCGGCTGCACATCGCGGCGCTGCACGGCTACGCGCGCATGGTGCTCGACACCTTCGCGCACTGGCTGCGCCGCACGACGTTGCCGCGCGTGAAGCTGCACTGAGCGGCTGCACCGTGCGGCGCTTGTGTCCGGGGCGGCGCTATTCTGCCTGTTTCCGCTGTTTGATCTATCTTCAAGGAGCGCTGCATGCTGAAACCCGAAGTCGATAGCCTCGTCCCGCACGTGCCGTTCGATCGGCGCACCTTCATCAAGGCGGCGCTCGGCAGCGGATTCGCCGCTGCCGTGCTGCCCGTCTCGGCGCAAACCATCCACACCGACAGCGAAGGCCTCGAAGCCGGCGAGATCGGCTTCCAGTCCGGCGGCACGCTCATCCCGGCGTATCGCGCGCAGCCGCGCGGCAAGACGCACTTGCCGGTGATCATCGTGATCCACGAGATCTTCGGCGTGCACGAGCATATCGCCGATGTGTGCCGCCGCTTTGCGAAGCTCGGCTATCTGGCCATCGCGCCGGACTTCTTCGTGCGTCAGGGGGATGCCTCGGCGTACCCGACAGTGCAGCAAATCAGCGAGAACATCGCGAGCAAGGTGCCCGATGCACAGGTGCTCGGCGACATCGATGCGGCGCTTGTCTGGGCTGGCGAGAACGGTGGCGATCTGAAGCGCGTGGGCGTCAATGGCTTCTGTTGGGGCGGGGTCTACACGTGGCTCTATGCCGAGCACAATCCGCGCATCAAGGCGGCGGTTTCCTGGTATGGCCGCGTGGCGGGCGCACACACGGAAAATTCGCCGCAGAATCCGCTCGATCTCGCGGGCAATCTGCAGGTGCCGGTACTCGGCATGTATGGCTTGCAGGACAACAGCATTCCGCAGAACACGCTCGAGCAGATGAAGGCCGCCATCGCGCAGGGTCCGCAGGATGGGCGCGGCTCGCAAATCGTCGTGTACAACGATGCGGGCCACGCGTTCTTCGCGGACTACCGGCCGAGCTATCGCAAGGCCGATGCGGAGGATGGCTGGAAGCGCGCGATTGCCTGGTTCAAGGAGCACGGCGTGGTGTGACGCCGTGCCCGGCTCCGGATACCCGGCTCAGGGGTTGGGGCCAGTCGCGACCGGCCGCGACGCGTCGGCGCTCCATTCGCTCCACGAACCGGGATAGAGCGCCGCGCCGTGCAGGCCGGCAATCTCCATCGCGAGCGCATTGTGGCAGGCGGTCACGCCCGAGCCGCATTGCAGGACCACGTGTTCGGGCGTGATGCCCGGCAGCACCGCCGTAAAATCTTCGCGCAGCGCATGCGCCGACTTGAAGCGGCCGTCCGGCGTGAGATTGTCCTGATAAAACCGATTGCGCGCGCCAGGAATATGGCCGCCCACCGGGTCGATCGTTTCGTTCTCGCCGCGATAGCGGTCGGCGGCGCGCGCGTCGACGACCGTGAGTTCGTGCGTGGCGAGATTGCGGACGATGGCCTGCGCGTCCACCGTCACCTGCAGCGGCGCGCCGGCCTTGAAGGTGCCGCGCGCGGGTGTCGGCACGTCGCGCACGAGCGGGAAGCCCGCGGCTTCCCACGCCTTGAGGCCGCCGTCGAGCACGGCCACCGAGTCGTGGCCGAGCCAGCGCAGGAGCCACCACAGGCGGGCGGCGTAGGCGCCGCCTTGCGCGTCGTACGCCACGACCTGCTGGCCTTCGTTGAGCCCGCGCAGCAGGAGTGTGGCAACGAGCGCCGAGCGGTCGGGCAGCGGATGGCGGCCGTTCTTGCCGGTTTTCGGGCCCGAGAGGTCGCGGTCCAGATGCAGGTATTGGGCGCCGGGCAGATGGCCGAGCGCATAGGCGTTCTCACCCGCGGCGGGATTGGCGAGATCGAAGCGGCAGTCGAAAACCAGCACGCTGCCCGGCGCGGCGGTCAGGCGTTCGTGCAGATTGGCGGCCGAGATCAGCGTGGTGTAGTGCGTGTGGGGCATGACGGCTCCTTGAATCGTGCAAGGCCGCCCTCTCTCGCGATGCGACGGCCCGGTGCCGTCAGTCTAAACAAAAAGACGGGCCGAAGCCCGTCTTTCCGTGATGCGTTCGAGTTGCCCGACGCCCGCGCCAGGCCGTGCGTCAGATCGGTCCCAACTCGCGGCGCAGAAACTCGTGGAAGTGCTGCATGCCGTCTTCCATCGGGCTCTGGTACGGGCCGACCTCGGAAACGCCACGCTCGAACAGCGCCCTGCGGCCGGCGTCCATGCGCTCGGCAATCTCGTCGTCTTCGACGGCGGTTTCCATATAGGCGGCGCGCTCGGCCTCGACGAACTCGCGCTCGAAGAGCGTGATTTCCTCGGGGTAATAGAACTCGACGATGTTCTTCGTCTTCTGCGTGCCTTCGGGGATCAGCCACGAGACCACGAGCACGTGCGGATACCACTCGATCATGAGATTCGGGTAGTACACCATCCAGATCGCGCCGAACTCCGGTGGCTCACCGTTACGGAAGCGCAGGACTTCGTCGTGCCACTTGCGGTACGTCGGGCTGCCCGGCTTGCCGAGGTGCTTGTGCACGCCGACCGTCTGCACGCTATACCACTCGCCGAACTCCCACTGGAGATCGTCGCACGAGACGAAGTTGCCGAGTCCCGGGTGGAACGGCACGACGTGATAGTCTTCCAGATAGACCTCGATGAAGGTCTTCCAGTTGTAGTTGCACTCGTGAACCTCGACGTGATCGAACATGTAGTCCGTAAAGTCGAGGTGTTTCGCCGGCCCAAGGCGTGCGAGATCGCGCGCGACGTCGCGGCCCGCGGATTCGAACAGCAGCCCGTTCCACTTCTGGAGCGGCGAGCTGTTCAGGTTCAGACACGGCTTGTCCGCGAAGTGCGGTGCGCCGAGCAATTCGCCCTTGAGGTCATAGGTCCAGCGATGCAGCGGACATACAATGTTGTCTGCCGTGCCGCGACCGTTTAGCATGATGGCCTGGCGATGCCGGCACACGTTCGAGAGCAGCTCGATTTCGTTGCTCTTGTTGCGAACGAGCACGCGGCCTTCTTTTTCGCCGGGCAGCGCAAAATAGTTTCCCGCCTCGGGCACCATGAGTTCGTGGCCGACGTAGCGAGGACCCTTCTGGAAAAGCGTGTCGATTTCGCGCTTGAGTAGCGCTTCGTCAAAATAAGCGGTGACTGGCAGCTGGCTGTGAATAGACTTCAGCTGCAATGCATTGCTCAGATTGGACATTCCCACTCCCGATGAAGACGTGAAAGCAGTGAACAACCCAACCATCGAAGATTCGATTTAGGGAGCCGGCGATTATACCCGGTTACCCCCTCGTGGGGTAGCTAAGTGACTGATTTTTGCCAAAATTACACCGGAAAGACGGCAGGAATTCAGGAAGTATGAGACAAATGCACGGGTAATCGGGCCTTCTGGAACCGATTTGTACTGGCCCCGAACATGTGGTCGAGAGGGTACACAAGCCGGGGAGCGGGTCGAACGGGACCTTTTGCCGTAGAATGTCCGCCTTGTTTCATTCTGGCGACGACTCATGGCGAAATCCGCAACGAAAGACCGCGCTGGCGCGGGCGAAAGCGAAGCCGGGCTGCCCGAGGGCGAAGGCCTGCCAGAGAGCTACGAGGTGGCGCTTGCGGAGCTCGACGGGCTCGTTGCACGCATGGAAGGCGGCAGCCTGAGTCTGGAAGAATCGCTTGCAGCCTACCGCCGTGGCGCGGCGCTCGTGCGCTTCTGCCAGCAGCAGCTCGAAAAGGTTGAACAACAGGTGCGCGTGCTCGACGGCGAGACGCTGCGGCCCGTGCCCCTCAATACGACAGACTCCGCAGCGGGCGGAGACGACGATCTATGACATTTGACCAATGGACCCGGCACGTACTCGACCGGGTCGAAAGCGCGCTCGATCACTATTTGCCGGCTGCCGACGTATTGCCGGCGCCGCTGCATGACGCCATGCGTTATGCCGTAATGGGCGGCGGCAAGCGGGTACGTCCGCTCCTGTGCCACGCGGCGGGCGAACTCACCAACGCCACGCCGCAAGCGCTCGACGCGGCGGCCTGCGCGCTCGAAATGATCCACGTCTACTCGCTCGTGCACGACGACATGCCGTGCATGGACGACGACGACATGCGTCGCGGCAAACCCACCGTACACGTCAAATATGACGAACCGACGGCGCTGCTGGTGGGCGATGCGCTGCAGTCGCAAGCCTTCGTCACGCTGACCTCCGATGTGCTCGGTGCCCAGCACCAGGCATCGCTCGTGCGCGAACTCGCGCTGGCCAGCGGCTCGATCGGCATGGCCGGCGGCCAGGCCATCGACCTCGCGAGCGTGGGCCATTCGCTCACCCGCGAGCAGCTCGAAACGATGCACCGTCTGAAGACCGGCGCGCTCTTGCGCGCCGCGGTCCGCATGGGCGCGCTGGCGGGCGAGACGCCTTCGGCGGAAAACCTCGCCGCACTCGACAAATACGCGGCGGCCGTGGGCCTCGCGTTCCAGGTGGTGGACGATATTCTCGACGTCACCGCCGACTCCGCAACGCTCGGCAAGACCGCTGGCAAGGACGCGAAGGACGGCAAGCCGACCTACGTGTCGATTATCGGTCTTGATGCCTCGCGTGCGCTCGCGCAGCAGTTGCGCGCCGACGCGCACGCGGCGCTCGAACCGTTCGGCGCGCGCGCTCAGCGCCTCGCCGAACTCGCTGACCTGGTGGTGAACCGGGTGAGCTGACCGCGCAACCCGCCCACGCGCATGAAATGGAAGTAATGCGCAGAAAAAGTGCGGGAGCGCCAGTTTTCCTACAATGGAACGACGATGTACGACTTGCTGAAAACCATTGACGACCCGGCGGATTTGCGCCGCCTTGATCGCCGCCAGTTGCAACCGCTTGCCGACGAACTGCGTGCCTTCGTTCTCGAGAGCGTCTCGCAGACGGGCGGCCACCTGTCGTCCAACCTCGGTACGGTCGAACTGACGATCGCGCTGCACTACGTGTTCGACACGCCGCGCGACCGCATCGTCTGGGACGTGGGCCATCAGACCTATCCGCACAAGATCCTGACGGGCCGCCGCGATCAGATGTCGACGCTGCGTCAACTCGGCGGCATTTCGGGTTTCCCGAAACGCGACGAGTCGCCGTACGACACGTTCGGCACCGCGCACTCGAGCACGTCGATTTCGGCGGCGCTCGGCATGGCGGTGGCGAGCAAGCTCAAGGGCGACAATGCCATGGGCATCGCCGTGATCGGCGATGGCGCGATGACGGCCGGCATGGCCTTCGAGGCACTGAACAACGGCGGCGTGGAAGACGACGTGCCGCTGCTCGTCATCCTCAACGACAACGACATGTCGATTTCGCCGCCGGTTGGCGCGCTCAATCGCCATCTCGCGCGCCTCATGTCGGGCCGCTTCTACGCCGCCGCACGCGCGGGCGTGGAGCGCGTGCTGCGCCATGCGCCGCCGGTGCTCGACCTCGCGCGCAAGCTCGAAGAGCACGCGAAGGGCATGATCGTGCCGGCTACGCTGTTCGAGGAATTCGGCTTCAACTACATCGGGCCGATCGACGGCCACGATCTGGATTCGCTGATCCCGACGCTGCAGAACATCAAGGAACTGCGCGGCCCGCAATTCCTGCACGTCGTGACGAAGAAAGGCCAGGGCTACAAGCTCGCCGAAGCTGACCCGGTCCTGTACCACGGTCCCGGCAAGTTCAACCCGGCCGAAGGCATCAAGCCGTCGACAACGCCCGCCAAGAAGACCTACACGCAGGTGTTCGGCGAATGGCTGTGCGACGCGGCTGAACTCGATTCGCGCGTGATCGGCATTACGCCTGCAATGCGCGAAGGCTCGGGCCTCGTCGAGTTCGAAAAGCGCTTCCCGGACCGCTACTACGACGTCGGCATCGCCGAGCAGCACGCAGTCACGTTCGCGGGCGGCATCGCGGCAGAAGGCCTGAAGCCCGTGGTCGCGATCTACTCGACCTTCCTGCAGCGCGCGTACGACCAGCTGATCCACGACGTGGCCCTGCAGAACCTGCCCGTCGTGTTCGCGATCGACCGCGCGGGCCTCGTCGGCGCGGACGGCGCAACGCACGCGGGCGCGTACGATCTCGCGTTCATGCGCTGCATTCCGAACATGATGATCATGGCGGCGTCGGACGAAAACGAATGCCGCCAGATGCTTTACACGGCGCTCCAGCAGGACTGCCCGACGGCCGTGCGCTACCCGCGCGGTGCGGGCACGGGCGTGGCGACCGTCAAGCAGATGGCCGCGCTGCCGGTGGGCAAGGGCGAAGTCCGCCGCGAGAGCAACGCGCCGGCAGGCAGCCGCATCGCGATCCTTGCGTTCGGTACGATGGTTGCGCCGTCGCTCAAGGCCGCCGAGGAACTGGACGCCACCGTGGCGAACATGCGCTTCGTGAAGCCGCTCGACGCGGACCTCGTGAAGCAGCTCGCCGAAACGCACGACTACCTCGTGACCGTCGAGGAAGGCTGCATCATGGGCGGCGCCGGTTCGGCCTGCGTGGAAGCCCTCCTTGAAAGTGGGGTTATCAAGCCCGTACTACAATTGGGCCTCCCCGACCGCTTCATCGACCACGGCGACCCGGCGAAGCTGCTGGCGGGCTGTGGGCTCGACGCAGCAGGGATCGCGAAGTCGATTCGCGAGCGCTTTCTCGACAAGGCAGTGTCCGGCAAGTCGGTGATGCGCGTTGCCTGAGGTCGATTGAGATCGCGATAGTTTGATTGGTGCGTCGCCCTCGCGGCAGCCCAATTCACATTTGAACTGGCGGGCGGGTTCCTACCCGGCTTTCCGCCAGCAAACGCCGGCTCATGCCGGCGTTTGTTATTTGCGCGCCGCGTATGGCGCGGCTTGAGGATAAGAACATGAATCAGATGAACCCGGCCTTCGTGATGCCGGACGTCCAAAGCTCCGTCGATACCCGTCAGATCGTGATCCAGCGCGTCGGCGTGAAGGCCGTGCGCCATCCGCTCACGGTGAAGACGGGCGCGGGCGACGTCCAGCCGAGCGTCGGCACGTGGAATCTCGACGTTCATCTGCCGGCCGACCAGAAGGGCACGCACATGTCGCGCTTCGTCGCGCTGCTCGAAGAGAACAAGGCGCCGCTGGAACCCGCCACGTTCCGCGCGATGCTGGCCGCGATGCTCGCGAAGCTCGAATCGCAGGCGGGACGTATCGAAGTGACGTTCCCGTACTTCGTGAAGAAAGTGGCGCCGGTGTCGGGCGTGGAAAGTCTGCTGGACTACGAAGTGACGCTCACGGGCGACGTGCGCAACGGGCAAACGCGCCTGTTCCTCAAGGTGCTCGTGCCCGTGACGAGCCTGTGCCCGTGCTCGAAGAAGATCTCGCAATACGGCGCGCACAACCAGCGCTCGCACGTGACGATGAATGTCGAGTTCGATGGCGATCTGCCGGTGGAAGACCTCGTTCGCATCGCCGAACAAGAGGCGTCGTGCGAGCTGTGGGGCCTGCTCAAGCGTCCGGACGAGAAGTTCGTGACCGAGCGCGCGTATGAGAACCCCAAGTTCGTCGAAGACCTCGTGCGCGACGTGGCCGTGCGACTGAATGCCGATGCGCGCGTGATCGCCTATACGCTCGAAGCCGAAAACTTCGAGTCGATCCACAATCACAGCGCCTACGCCGTGATCGAGCACGACAAGCGCGCGGCGTAACGCCGGCCGCCTGGTTGCACCGTCAATAAAAAAGCCGCCGAAGGGCGTGGCCCTTGGGCGGCTTCTTCAGTGGCGAACGGATTAGTGCTGCGCGAGCGACGTCAGATCCCAGCGCGGCTTTACCGTGAACGCATAATCGCGCGTGGCCTGCTCGGGCCAGCGCGCGAGGCGCAGCGCCCCCGCGAGCGCGATCATCGCGCCGTTGTCGGTGCACAGCGACAGGTCCGGGTAATGCACCTCGAAGCCGCGCTTTTGCGCCGCCGCCGAAAGCGTCTCGCGCAACTGCTTGTTGGCCCCCACGCCGCCAGCCACCACAAGGCGCTTCATCTTCGTGCGCTTGAGCGCGGCGAGCGATTTCGCGGCCAGCACCTCGACGGCTGCGTCGACGAAACCGCGTGCGATGTCGGCCTTGCCCTGCTCGCAGATGTTCGTGCCGAGCTTCTTCACCTGCGTGAGCACGGCCGTTTTAAGGCCGCTGAAGCTGAAGTCGAGATCGCCCGAATGAAGCATCGGACGCGGCAGTTCGACCGCGCCTGGCGTGCCGAACTCCGCGAGGCGCGAGACTTCCGGGCCGCCCGGATAGCCGAGGCCGAGCAGCTTGGCCGTTTTGTCGAAGGCTTCGCCGGCGGCGTCGTCGAGCGTCTCGCCGAGGGTTTCGTAGACGCCCACGTCGGTCACACGCATCAGTTGCGTATGGCCGCCCGACACGAGCAGCGCGACGAACGGAAACGGCGGCGGCGCATCGACCAGCAGCGGCGAAAGCAGGTGCCCTTCGAGGTGGTGAATCCCCACGGTCGGCCGATTCCAGGCCATGGCGAGCGCATTGGCGATGCTCGCGCCCACGAGCAGCGCGCCCGCGAGGCCGGGGCCCTGCGTGAAGGCGATGGCGTCGATGTCGCTTTTCGTCGCGCCGCTCTTCGCGAGCACTTCTTCGAGCAGCGGCAGCGCACGGCGGATATGGTCGCGCGAGGCAAGCTCCGGCACGACGCCGCCGTACTCGCGGTGCATGGCGATCTGCGAATGCAGCGCGTGCGCGAGCAGGCCGCGCTCGCTGTCGTAGAGCGCGAGGCCGGTTTCGTCGCAGGAGCTTTCGATGCCGAGAACGAGCATGGTGGGAGGCAGGGCGACGGCATTGCGCGGCACGAGCCGCCAAAAACCGCCGCTAAATCAAGAATTAACAGAACATAAAAGTATAGCAGCGCGCGTCGAAGCCGGTTGAGCGCGGCAAGCGGTGTCCCTCCCGGACAAGCCCCGCCGCCGCGCAGGTAGAATGCGCGCCATGGAATCTTTCGACATCGCCGTGATCGGCGCAGGGGCGGCCGGCATGATGTGCGCGGCGGTGGCGGGCCAGCAGGGCCGCCGCGTGGCGCTGATCGACCACGCGCCGCGCCTCGCGGAAAAAATCCGCATCTCGGGCGGGGGGCGCTGCAACTTCACGAACCTGCACGCGAGCCCGGCCAACTATCTCTCGCACAACCCGCATTTCTGCCGTTCGGCGCTGGCGCGTTACACGCCGCGCGACTTCCTCGCGCTGCTGCGCCAGCATCGCGTGACCTGGCACGAAAAGCACAAGGGCCAGCTTTTTTGCGACCAGTCGAGCGACGCGATCATCGACGTCCTGCGCGCCGAGTGCGACGCGGGCCACGTGGCGTGGCGCCGGCCGCTGCCCGTCGAAGCGGTGAGCCACGCCGACGGCGCGGGCTTCACGCTCGGCACGCCGCAGGGCGAGATACGCGCGAAAGCGCTCGTGATTGCGACGGGCGGCCTGTCGATCCCGAAGATCGGCGCAACCGACTTCGCCTATCGCGTCGCGAAGCAGTTCGGCCACAAGCTCATCGACACGCGTCCGGCGCTCGTGCCGCTCACGTTCGCGCAGGACGAGTGGGCGCCCTATGTGCCGCTCGCGGGCGTATCGCTCGAAGTCCACGTGGCGACCGGCGAGCGCAGGACCGGGGGCGCGTTCGACGAAGACCTGCTCTTCACGCATCGCGGCCTTTCCGGCCCCGGCGTCCTGCAGATTTCGAGCTTCTGGCAGCCCGGCCAGCCGATCCGCGTGAACCTGCTGCCCGAGCACGATCCGGCGGCGGCGCTGATCGACGCCAAGGGCGCGACGAAACGTCAGATCGGCAACCTGCTCGCCGAGTGGGTGCCGGCACGCCTCGCGCATGTATGGCTGGAGGCGCATCAGGTGAAGGCCGACGCGCGTATTGCCGATCTGCCCGATAAAACGCTGCGCAAGATCGGCGAGGGGCTGGCCCAGTGGACGCTTACTCCCACGGGTACCGAAGGCTACAAGAAGGCCGAAGTCACGCGCGGCGGCGTGGACACACGCGAGCTTTCCTCGGCGACGATGATGAGCCAGCGCGTGCCTGGCCTCTATTTCATAGGCGAAGCCGTGGACGTGACGGGCTGGCTTGGCGGCTACAACTTCCAGTGGGCGTGGGCCTCGGGCGTCGCGGCCGGCGAGGCTGCCGCCGAATATTCACTGGGCGCGGGCTGATTTCCTGACCGATACGCACTGCCGAATCTCTCGCGGTTGACCCCTGTCATTGTTGGCTGGGCGCCCGAGGTTCACGCTTGAATGCCTGACCACGAGGAAAAGGTACGAAACGTGAATCGAGAGGAACAGCAGCACAGCGGGCAAATGCGCGGGCCACTGCGGCGAATCATGATTGCCGTGGACGATTCGAAGGCATCGACGCAGGCACTGCGTTTCGCGTCGCGCGTGGTGCCGCGCGACGCCCGGGTGCGTATCGTCTGCGCAGCCGAACAGCCGGGCGCGTGGAATGCGGGCGGCGCGTACAGCGCGGGCGATGCGTGGATGACGGGCGCGCTCAACGCGGCGCGCGGCGATTCTCTCCACGCCGCCGAGCGTACGCTCGAGCACGCGATGTCGGCGTTCAACGGCCAGGTCGCGCTGGTCGAAGGGCAGGTGGTCGGTCTTTCCGGCGAAGCAGGCACTGTCGTGCCTGCGCTCGCCGACGCGGCGCGTGACTGGGAGGCCGACATGCTGGTGGTCGGCACGCGGCACCAGGGGCGCATGAAGCGCTGGGTCGACGGTTCGGTTTCGGGCGCGCTCGCGGTTTGCGCGCCCTGTCCGCTGCTGGTCGTGCCCGTGGAGTACGAGGAAGCGAACGGTCACGCGCCACTCGCCCGCATCCTGCTGGCGACGGACGGGAGTCCGGCCTCGGCGCAGGCGATCGACGCAGCGCTGCGGCTGGCCGAACCGCAAACCACCTTGCGCGCGGTTTATGTCGTGGACCGCAGCAGCGTGGCCGGCGACCCGGTGCCGGGCTCGGTGCTGGAAGATGCGCTTGCCGACCTCGGGCGCAAGGCGCTGGCCAGCGCACACACGCAGCTCGACGTGTCAGGACGTGCTTACGAAACGGCGCTGGTCGCCACCGGGCGCATGCGCGATGACATCGCCCACACCGTTTTGCGCGACGCGCAGGATTGGCAAGCCGATCTCGTCGCGCTCGGCACGCAGGGCCGGCGTGGCGTCGCGCGCTGGCTGCTTGGCAGCGTCACTCAGCGCGCCATCGAGATCACGCATGTGCCGTTGCTGCTGGTCGGGCCGGGCGCTGCCTGATGATGCTGCGCAGCCCCGCCGGGGAAGGCTCCGGGGGCGATCGGGCCGGCTGCCGGAATTGGGGTTTCCCCCCAAACCGGCACGCGATGCCCAAACCCGGAACTGCTATACTCAATTTTCTTTACCCCCGATCCGTTATTGGAAAATGACGACCATCCGCGTAAAAGAAAACGAACCCTTTGAAGTTGCCATGCGCCGCTTCAAGCGCACGATCGAGAAGAACGGTCTCTTGACCGAGCTTCGCGCGCGCGAGTTCTACGAGAAGCCTACGGCTGAACGCAAGCGCAAGAAGGCGGCGGCGGTGAAGCGCCACTTCAAGCGTCTGCGCAGCCAGATGTTGCCGAAAAAGCTGTACTGATTCCGGCGTAGCCGTGACGCGTGGCCGCGCAGTTCCAGCGTGGGCCTCGCATCAATGTCACGGCGACGTGGACAGCCGGTCCGCGGTCTCTGGTTTCATCGCGCAACGCGGCCGCCGCTGTCCTCTGGTGTGGTCGCAACCATGTCGAATTTGCGCCAACCCGCCTGGAAGCGTTTCCAGGCGGGTTTTTGCATTCCAGCAACCCCAACGTATTTCAGGTGAGTGATGAGTCTCAAAGACCAGATCAACGACGACATGAAAACCGCGATGCGCGCGCGCGAAAGCGAGCGCCTCGCCACGATTCGTCTGCTGCTCGCCGCTATCAAGCAACGTGAAGTCGACGATCGCGTGACGCTCGACGACGCGGGCATCACGGCCGTCATCGACAAGATGATCAAGCAGCGCAAGGACTCGATCAGCCAGTTCGAGGCCGCGGGCCGCACCGATCTCGTCGAGAAGGAAGCCGCCGAGCTGGTCGTCCTGACCGCCTACATGCCCGCGCAGCTCTCGGACGCCGAGATCGCCGCCGAAGTGCAGGCCGCCGTCGCCCAGGTGGGCGCAGCCGGCCCGCAGGACATGGGCAAGGTGATGGGTGTGCTCAAGCCGAAGCTGGCCGGGCGCGCCGACATGACGGCCGTTTCCGGGCTCGTCAAAGCCGCGCTCTCGAAGTAAGCGCAACCGGCTCGCACGCGGCGCCGGCCCGGCCCAAGGGCGACGCCGCGAGGCCCGTACGTCACGCGTATGCCGCGCGTATGTCACGTATAGGGCCGCGCGAGCCCCGGCTGCCCAAGCGCGCTCGCTTCGATGATTCCGCATTCGTTCCTGCAAGACCTGCTGAACCGCGTCGATATTGTCGACGTGGTGGGTCGCTACGTGCAGCTCAAGAAGGGCGGCGCGAACTTCATGGGCTTGTGTCCGTTCCACAACGAGAAGAGCCCTTCGTTCACGGTTAGTCCAACCAAGCAGTTTTATCACTGCTTCGGATGTGGCGCGCACGGCACCGCCATCGGCTTCCTCATGGAGCACGCGGGACTGACGTTCCCTGAAGCCGTCGAGCAACTCGCCCAGTCGGTCGGCCTGACCGTGCCGCAAGAGCCTTCGCCCATGCGTGGCGGCGGCGGTGGGGCTGGCGCGGCGGGCGGCTATGCTCCGGCAGCCTCGAAGGCCGTCACCACCGCGCTTTCCGACGTCATGCAGACTGCCTGCGACTACTACCGCAAGCAGCTGCGCAGCGCGACCAACGCCATCCAGTACCTCAAGAAGCGCGGCCTCACCGGCGAAATCGCCGCGCGCTTCGGCCTCGGCTACGCGCCCGATGGATGGCAGAACCTCGAATCTGCGTTTACCAACTATCGCGACGATGCGCTGGTCGAGGCGGGTCTCGTCATCGTCAGCGAAAAGCAGGACGCGCAAGGCCAGTCGCGCCGCTACGACCGTTTCCGCGACCGCGTGATGTTCCCGATCCGCAACGTGAAGGGTCAGGTCATCGGCTTTGGCGGCCGTGTGCTGGATGGCGGCGAGCCCAAATATTTGAATTCCCCGGAAACGCCGCTATTTAACAAGGGCAGCGAACTGTACGGGTTGTTCGAGGCCCGCCTCGCGATCCGGGAACAGCGCTACGTTCTGGTGGTCGAGGGGTATATGGATGTCGTCGCGCTCGCTCAGCTGGGTTTCCAGAATGCCGTGGCGACGCTTGGCACCGCGTGCACGCCGATCCACGTGCAGAAGCTCATGCGTCAGACCGACACGGTGATTTTCAGCTTCGACGGCGACTCGGCGGGCCGCCGCGCGGCGCGCCGTGCGCTCGACGCTTGCCTGCCGCACGCGGCCGACAATCGCACGATCCGCTTCCTGTTCCTGCCCCAGGAGCACGACCCGGACAGCTACGTGCGCGAATTCGGCACCGAGGCGTTCTCGGAGCAGGTCGAGCGGGCCATGCCGCTGTCCCAGTTCATGCTCAACGAGGTGCTGGCGGACAAGGAACTGGACCAGCCGGAAGGGCGCGCCCGGGCGCTGTTCGACGCGAAGCCGCTGCTGCAGCAGCTGCCGGCGAACGCCCTGCGGGCGCAGATCATGCACATGTTCGCGGACCGCCTCGACGTGCCGTTCGAAGAAGTGGCGGCGCTGTGCGAAGTCGACGCGCGCATTGCCCGGGCGGCGCGCCAGGCGCCCGCACGCAAGGACCGGCACCTCGTGACCGGGATCGAGCGCAAGGCGCTGCGCAACCTCGTGATGCACCCGCGCATCGTGCTGCAACTGGAGGAAGAGGCCGAAAAGGCGTTGATCGGACTGACGCGCCACGGCGAGCTGTTCGAGGAAGTAACCACTCACGCGCGGGCGCTGGGCGAGTCGGCGGAATTTCAGCTCCTTTCGGACCTGCTGAGAAATGGGGCCAATGCTCCAACCTTCGAGGAGATTTTTCGCGAAATTCTGGACTATGATGAAAACGTTCGGGATTTGCTGATGAAAAATCCGGAAGATGGCGCTGCAGTGGAGGAGCGCCGCGAGCAGGAGCGGCTCGTGAGCGAAGAATTGACGGCGGCAATCCTGAAAATGCGGTACGACGCCTGTTGCGATCGCCTGGACGCGCTTTCGCGGCAGTCGCGACATACGCCTGAGGAACTTGCCGAATTGATGTCACTGAATCAGACGCGGGCTGACATGAAACGTCAGCTCGGTTTGTAAGGGAAGGACCGCACAGGGGGATTATTGCCCTGCGTGCTAAAATAACAGGTTTTCAGCGGTTTGTTTTTGTTTTTTCCGGGTGGGCATAATGGGTTGGGGTAATCCGTGAATGTCCAGTTTTCCAGCAAGGGGCGGAATGGCAATGGCAAAGACTACAGGCGGAAAAAAGGCAACAGGCAAGGGCTCGACGGAGCCGACCAGCAAGGTCACAACGGCCACAGTTGCCAGTTCTTCCGCCCGGTCGTCGGGCAGTGGGTCCACCAACCGTTCTGAACCGGCTACCCGGAAGAGGTCGATGACTGTTTCGGCTGCGCGAGCAGCGCCTGTCCGTGCGGCGAAAGCCGCTACGCAGCCGGCAACGAAGCGGTCCGGTTCGAGAAGTGCAAGGGAAGTGCCTGCCGTCGAGGACGATGCGGCAGAGCGCGAGGCTCAAGCATCCACGGTTCAAGAGGCTGTTGTCCAGCAGCCGCGAGTCGAGACACTAGCCGGTACGGCGAACTCCATGACGAAAAAGCTGAATGAAGTACCCGTCGATGACGACGCAAACCAGAGCGAAGACAGCACCCCCGCCGCGGGCAAGGTCGAAAAGACCACCCGTGCGCGCGACCGGCGAGCGAAAGAGAAGGCGCTGCTGAAAGACGCGTTCGCGTCGTCGCAGCCCGGCACCGTCGAGGAGCTCGAGGAGCGCCGCACGAAGCTGCGTGCGCTCATCAAGCTCGGCAAGGAACGCGGCTTCCTCACCTATGCGGAAATCAACGATCACCTCCCGGACAACTTCACGGAAACCGAGGCGATCGAAGGCATCATCAGCACGTTCAACGACATGGGCGTGGCCGTCTACGAGCAGGCCCCCGACGCCGAAACGCTGCTGCTCAACGACAACGCGCCCAACGCTTCTTCGGACGACGAAGTGGAAGAGGAAGCGGAAGTCGCGCTTTCCACCGTCGACTCCGAATTTGGCCGCACGACCGACCCGGTGCGTATGTACATGCGCGAAATGGGCACGGTCGAGCTCCTCACGCGCGAGGGCGAAATCGAGATCGCCAAGCGCATTGAAGACGGCCTCAAGCACATGGTCATGGCGATCTCCGCCTGCCCGACCACCATTGCCGACATCCTCGCCATGGCCGAGCGCGTGGCGAACGACGAGATTCGCGTGGACGAGCTCGTCGACGGCCTGATCGATCCGAACGCCGAAGACACCGACGGCTTCAACGCGAAGGAAGCGGAAGAGATCGAAAACGAGGACGAAGAGGAAGAAGCCGAAGAGGAAGAAGAAGAGGAGGAGGAAGAGGACGACGGCGCAGCGCAGGCGACGGCCAACGCGGCGCAGCTCGAAGCCCTCAAGCGTGCCTCGCTCGAAAAGTTCGCGCTCATCAGCGAATGGTTCGACAAGATGCGTCGCGCGTTCGAGAAGGAAGGCTACAAGTCGAAGTCCTACCTCAAGGCGCAGGAAACCATCCAGAACGAGCTGATGTCGATCCGCTTCACGGCGCGTACCGTCGAGCGTCTGTGCGACACGCTGCGTGCGCAGGTGGACGAAGTGCGCCAGGTCGAACGCCAGATTCTTCACACGGTCGTGGACAAGTGCGGCATGCCGCGCTCGGAGTTCATCGCGCGTTTCCCGGGCAATGAAACCGACCTCGAGTGGTCGGAGAAGATCGTCGGCGAGAGCCATGCGTATAGCGGCATCCTTTCGCGCAACATTCCGGCCATCCGCGAACAGCAGCAGCGCCTGCTCGATCTGCAGGCGCGCGTGGTGCTGCCGCTCAAGGACCTGAAGGAAACCAACCGCCAGATGGCGGCCGGCGAACTCAAGGCGCGCCAGGCGAAGCGCGAGATGACCGAGGCGAACCTGCGTCTCGTGATCTCGATTGCGAAGAAGTACACGAACCGTGGCCTGCAGTTCCTCGACCTGATCCAGGAAGGCAACATCGGCCTGATGAAGGCGGTGGACAAGTTCGAATATCGTCGCGGCTACAAGTTCTCGACCTACGCGACGTGGTGGATCCGTCAGGCCATCACGCGCTCGATCGCGGACCAGGCGCGCACGATCCGCATTCCGGTTCACATGATCGAAACGATCAACAAGATGAACCGCATTTCGCGGCAGATCCTGCAGGAAACCGGTCTCGAGCCGGATCCGGCAACGCTCGCCGAGAAGATGGAAATGCCGGAGGACAAGATCCGCAAGATCATGAAGATCGCGAAGGAGCCGATTTCCATGGAAACGCCGATCGGCGACGACGACGATTCGCATCTGGGCGACTTCATCGAGGACAACAACACGGTGGCGCCTGCCGACGCCGCGCTGCATGCCTCGATGCGCGATGTCGTGAAGGACGTGCTCGACTCGCTTACGCCGCGCGAGGCGAAGGTGCTGCGCATGCGCTTCGGCATCGAAATGAGCACCGATCACACGCTCGAAGAAGTGGGCAAGCAGTTCGACGTGACGCGCGAGCGCATTCGCCAGATCGAAGCGAAGGCGCTGCGCAAGCTGCGCCACCCGAGCCGTTCGGACAAGCTCAAGTCGTTCCTTGAAGGGAATTGAGATTGGTTGGTTTTAATGCACAGAAGTCATGTGCAAGATGGCCAGGCCGACCCGCTTTCGTGTAGTATGTCGGCCTGTCGTCGAAAAGCCCGGCCTTTGGGTAGACCGGGCTTTTTTGTTGACACGTCATCGTTGTTTCGTTTGTCGCTACGCTTCGTAGCTTCGTGGGCCGGACGCCGTGTTGGTTGCAGGCAGCGGACTCATAATCCGCCTCCGAAAGGACGTCGTGGGTTCGAACCCCACCCGGCCCACCATTCGCTATTCCATAGAACTCCAACATATTCCGATGGAGTAGCCGAAACCCTTACTGGGTGGGCTTCTCAGGCCGTCGGCTGTTCCGCTGTTTGCTGGCTTGGTCCGTTGACTTCCGCTGGTTGGTGGGGGTCACACGGTGAACGCGACGAGGTTCGGAGCGCTTACAACTTTGCTGAATACCTGCCCGCACGTCGGAAAATGATGCAGGCTTGGGCCGATCATCTCGATAAATTGGAGCGTGGCGCAAGGACGACCCCAAAAGAGCACACACGGTTTTAATAGGAATACCTACCATCATAGATCGATTCCGCTTCGATTTCTTCGAGAAAACTTCAACCGCTCACGCAGCGCGGAGAGAGAAGCGGTGCCGTGGATTCATTTGGCCGATGACCTAACGAAGCACGCTGGGCGACGCCCGGCTGCCTGAGCAATATGGAATTCAGCCGAGGGCTGACTCGACCAGCCAACGACGTGCAAGCTCGGTGCAGAGCGACGGCCGCTCGAGGGTTGGGAAGTGTCCGCAACCTTCGAGCGACACAAAGCGGGCGTGCGGAATCAACGTGGCAATGCGACGGCCCACGCTGACTGGAACGAAACGGTCAGCATCCCCCCATACGAGCAGTGTTGGTATCCTGCTCGCTGCAAGCGTCGGCCAATGATCTGAACGAGTCAACGTAGCATCCGACTGGCGTGCGAATACTTCGGCCCCCGTGTCGCGGGCCATCTGAACGAACGCAGCCCTCGAAACAACGTCCTGAGAAGGAATCGCATGCTCGGCGAACTCTGCGATTACGCGCTCATGTTCGCCGGAACGAATTCTCTGGCTTGTTGCACGAGCCACATCCGGATTCGGGTGAACGCCTGGTTGGCAGTTCATTAGCCAGATTCCGTGGACACGATCTGGACACCGTGCCAGCACCTCCATTGCAAGGCACCCACCATAGGCTGTGCCAGCTAGGATGAATGGGCCTTTTGTGGAAGCCAAAAGGCTCTCCGCACTTTCGGCAAAAGTCGATTGCGTGAGTACGCAAACAGACGCTGATACAAGATCCTTCAGTCCGTGGACCTGTTCGGCGTACATACGCCCGTCGCACGGCATAGCGGGGAGAAAAATCAGCGGTAGCGGCATAGAGGGAAGACAGGTGTTTTCAGGCCCAGCGGGCGGCGCGCGTGCCGACTAGGCAGCAAAGCGATTGTCCGCGTTTTTGATCAACCTTCCAATTAGAGCAGACGCTCGCGACGGGCTGTTGCAATGACGATCTCATTGACCGTCAACGATCTATAGGTTGATGGCGAACTGCCGTTCTCGGCTGCGGCAGTTCGCCGACCGACTGTCGGCAAGCAAATGGGCGACCCGCGACCGCGGTGCGCAAAGGGCCCAGGCGGTAGCCATTCCCCAACCTAATCGCTGATGTGACCTGGCTCGACCACTTCCTTGATGAAGGCAAGGAGGAGCTCGCTGAGCCGAACCGGCTGCTCCTGTTGGATCCAATGACCGGCGCCGTCGATCAACTCGATGCCCCCCATTCTCGTCGCCGCCCTCGTCCTCATGAGATCGAGCGCGCCAGGCGCTGAATAGGTGCCCCAATCGCTCTTCCCGCCAATGAAAACCGACGGGACATCGATCGTCTTGCCCGAGAACAGGCGCAACTCAGCGTTCAGGTCAGGGTCGGAAAAGACGCGATAGGCCTGCAGGGCGCCTTGAAATCCCGTGCGGCCATACTCCTCCGTGTACACCCCAAGTTCCGGCTCGGTGAGCCATTTGCAGGCCATGACATCGGCGGAGGAAGGTTGGAATGGAGCGACGGTCTCGGGCATCGTCTTGCCGAGATCCATGACGTAATAGGTGGGCAACTGTGCAAGTTCTGTGGCGGTTAGCGCCTTCAACGGATGCGGCTTGTTTCCCGGCCAGTCGGCGCTTTTGACGTAGAAAAATGCTCGAAGAAACGCGTGTAAGCCCTGAGGGGGGTGCCACATGTCATGGTTCGCCTCTCGTGAACTCAGGTATTGCTGGTAATGCTCTCTCGGCGGGTCGAGTGCCGCCAGCGCGGCTGCTAACTTTTGATTGGCCGTGTTCGGTTGAACCGGCGATACCTCGCTTTCCGCAATGTCGAACGGAAGCGCCGGCGGGCCGGGGAACGGTGCGCTCATCAGCGCCACTGAGGGAAAAACGTCAGGTCTGGCTAGCGCACAATAGGCCGCCACGGGCGAGCCGAGGTCGTGCCCGACAAGCATTGCCGTACGCCGATATCCCAATGCCAAAACCAGTCCGAGGGCGTCGCGAGTCATATTCAGAAGGCTGAAGGGCGCTAGCTGGGCGTCGTACTCGTTCACCCAACCGGTGGTGCGGCCAAAGCCTCGCTGGTCAGGCGCTACGACGTGGTAGCCGGCGTCAGCCAGAATTGGAATCAGGTGTCGCCAGCCGTAAGCCAGATCAGGAAAACCGTGCAGAAGCAGTGCGAGCGGCCGGCCGGGTTTGTCGTAACCGGCCTCGAGAATATGGACATCGAGGCCATTTACCCCGTGGATCATGCGCGAGCGGACCGTCTTCGGGAGCGTTCCCTCGGCATATGTCGATGTGGACAAGTCAATTCCTCCAATGGGGTTTGCGCGGGCGGGTCGAATTAAAGAGGCCGCCAGGCTGACCGCGCCCATCGCCAGGACAGCTCGTCGGGAAGGCATAAAGCCACGTGGATGACTCATGACGGAACGCCCCGTCCGCATGCAAGCGCTGGGTTCAGTTCCAGCGAGCGCGCCGCCGCAATCTGGGCAGGCGGCGCATGATTGAACGAGCCTTCTTGACTTGCGATTGGGTCGGGAGGCATCGGCAACTCCTGGTATGGTGATCGCCATAGTATGGCAATCACCATAGAATCAGCAAGCGAAACGTGCTATGTTCTCGGCATGCCACGTAAGACTGACGCCCGCGCCCGTGCGATTGCCACGGCCCAACGACTGTTTCGCATCCAGGGCTACACTGCGACGGGATTGACCCAGCTCCTTGAAGAAAGCGGTGCGCCTAAAGGATCGTTCTACTTTCACTTTCCACGCGGCAAGGCACAACTCGCGGAAGAAGCAATCGATGAGTACGTTGCGAATCGAATTGCTGTATTACGGGACATCTCGGCGAATACGACGGGTGATGCCCTGAATTTTGTTCATCAGATTTTCAGGACCTTTGCGGCCGAAATGGTCGCCTCTGATTTCCAGTACGGATGTCTAATGCAAAATCTGGCGAATGAGCTGCCCGCGCTCGACGCTGACCTGACCAAACGGGTAGCGCGCGGATTTGCTGAGTCGACTGGGCTTATTGCGGAGCATTTCAGGGGATGCGGCTTCGCTCCCGAGCGCGCGTCCGCTACGGCAGCCGCATTGGTTGCAGCCCTCGAAGGCGCGCGGACGATCGCCCGCCTTGAACGCACGCCGGCTATATTCGAGGCGCTGGCAGAGGTCAGTGCCCAAAGGTGGGCTGGGCCGGAGGGGTGATCCGGTCCAGTGTTCTCGGTCGGACGAAATCGGCACCGAGCATTCTGTGAAGACCGTCGGTCTTTCGCCAATGTCCGTTCGCAGACGAGCAGCCACCGCAGGAACGTCTTGGCATTGTCCATTGCCGGACCGCACAACCGGTTTGGCTTCGGCTTAAGCAGGCATATGCCGTGCCAATTCTCTCGACTGTGTTCGCTTGGGACGTGCAGCGGCAGCCGGGGCAATTTGAACGCCTGGAGAATGGCCATGCAGACGAATTCGAAGAAGGCCGAACAGGTCGGCCTCCCGGCGACCTCACGGCTGAGCCGGTCGTACGGCAAGGCTGATTTTGCCGACGCATTTTCGGTGGACTTGCCAGGGACTGCCTGCAACGACGCAGAGTCTCTCGCTCGACACATCTTTGCCGAGCAACCCGAGTGGATCGCGACGCTGCAGGGAGTTCGCGACATTGCCGTATGGCCATTCGGACTTAAAAGAACGGTCGATCTGAAAATCGCGAAGGGAGACCGGCTTAGTATTTTCCGCGTGTTCGAACGGCACAAAGACGAGATCATTCTGGGCGAGAACGACATGCATCTTGATTTCCGTGTGTCGGTGCTCGTGCAGCCTGCATCTGAGGGCCGGCCCCAGCGGCTGATAGTCACTACGCTTGTCTTCTACAATCGTTTGCTGGGTCGGGCCTATCTCGGCCTTATCGCTCCTTTCCACCGCCTCGTCGTGCGAGCCTCGCTCGACCGGGCACAGCGGATCGGATGGCCCGGCCGGTAGCGCCGATTCGTCAACGCTACTTCCACCCGTAGATGGTCAGATCTCAAAGTGGCGGCCTCTTGAAAGCGGTCAGGACCAGGCGTAGCTATCCATTCTGGCCTGTTCAGTCACTCTCTCGCCTCTTCACTTGCAGTCACTTTGCCCGACAGGGCCGCCGAGGCTGTTCCAGACGCAGTACCAGCTAAATACGCCATTGATCCGTTCTGCCGTCGCCATGTGCATCGTGGAGTATCCGATCATGCTGCAGCCGACGCCGTCATCCTCAACGAGCGGTGACGCAAATAAACGTTGTTCATGATTAGCGCGACGGCAGTCAATGTTGCGCCCCCGATCTGGGCCGACATCGGCACTACTCCGGTCAGCGCGGACACGACGAATGCGGTGATCGGTACGACGTCCATGAACAGCACGCCGTTCATCGGACCCAGGATCCGGTTTCCGGAGACCCAGAACAAGATCGCGCCGAAGCCAGCGACAGGCCCCATGTAGAGCAGATGCGGCGCAATGGAACGCAGCATCGACAACGTCGGCGCGGGCACCGCGTGCAGTGCAATCAAGATCGCGTTGACGGTAACGATCGTGGTAAGACCTAGCCAGGTCGTCATCGTTGTGTACTTCAATGCTGACCAGCGTGCGAACCGCGCCGAGCCGAACGTGTATACCACCCAACAAAACGCTCCGATCACCATCAGCCCGCTGGCAGCGTAGTGCTGGGGGCCGTGAATGGCGGCCAGCAAATCGCCGTTCGTAATCACCAGCGACACGCCTGAGAACGATGCCGCGACGAACAGAAGCGAGAGCACTGGTGGTGCGCTGCGTCGTAGCCACGAGCTAAGAAGCAAACCCATCATCGGTTGCGTTGCCATCATGATCGACGCATCGAGCGCGCCGTCCGGCCCGGCAAGTTGCTGCCCGAGAAAAACGAACGAGCCGAAGCCGCAAAAGCCGACAGAGCCGAGCAACCACGCAGTCCCGAGCGAGTGGCCGTGGGCGGCAAACGCGCCAGCACCTTCGCGATACCGTAGCAGCATAGCGAAAGCGACCCCGGCTATCAGATAGCGCAGGGACGTAAACGTGAATGGATCGACGTGTGTCAACGCGTCAGTCATTATGGGAAACATCGCGCCCATCAGCACCGTACCCACCAGGCACAGTGCAACGCCCTTCCAGTAACGTATCGAAGATGCAGATGAAGCTGAGATTGATTTCATGACTGATCGTTCTCAAAATAGGTTAAAAAAATGCCAGCGGCCGCCGACATCCCAACAATCACCGACTCGTGCCGATGGAAACGTTCATCTCAGACCAGCGCTCGCATCGTCATGTCCACAATCGACGTGAGCGCGGATTTGTCCAAGTCGGTCTTGCCGAGCACTCGCATCCCCTGAACGATGCAGAGCAGAAACCGACCAACCTCCTCTGCGTCCAAGCGTTTATCGAATTGGCCAGCCTGCTGGCCGCGCGCGATCGCAAGACTGAACTGCGTCGCGATGCGGTGCAGCGTCGATTCGATGTGGGAACGCATGTCCTGGTCGTCCGGTAGCAACTCGATCGCCGCATTGGTGATTAAGCAGCCGTGCCGATCGAGCAGATTCGCGCTGACCAACGTGTAATGCAGCAGCGCCGCGCGCAACGCGTCAGCCGGCGGCATGTCGGCGGCCAGCCGCTCCTTCAGCCGCGCGACTGCACCTTCCGCATAGCGATCGAACGCCGCGACAAGCAAACCGTGCTTGTCGCCGAAGGTCCGGTAAAGACTGCCGCGGAACACGCCTGTAGCGTCGCACAGCGCCTCGACAGGCGTCGCGTGATAACCATGCGCCCAAAATATTCGGGCAGCAGCGTCGATCGCCTGGTCGACATCGAATTCCCGCGGTCGGCCGCGTTCCGCAGAACGTCCGGGGCGGGAGCGAGCGCGAGTTCGGGAACTGTCGAAGGTAGTCATGGAGTAGATATTAGAACCAATCGTTCTCAAAATCAACCTGCAGACTCTATTCCAAAACGCTCGCTGGGCGATCGAGGATCTTCAGTTTTCTGGATGAAACCTTGATCGCCGCAATCGGAAATAAGAGAGGGATACTGATGCCGGAATTGAACGACCGAGTGCACCAGTCGTCTGGGACGCGCCTGATGCAACAGGCATAGTCGACCCGCAGCGGTCCTATAGAAACGTAGAGAGGATTGTCGCGTCCTCGCGCGAGAGCCATTCAGCTGCGGCGAAATGGGTGCTTTTGCTTACCACCCCTCCCAAAACGACTAGTTCGATTGGGAAGTCAATGCAACGTTCGCTGGACCTGTTGCAGGCGGCGCTTCCGGCTCGTCGAGATGGCATTCGAAATAGAGGAGGTGATGCCACTCGCCATGGATGGGCGAGTTACGCTGACAAGATTGACTCTACCGACGATCGTATCGTCGAGCCAAACGAGGTACTGATAGGCTCGATCTCCGACTCTATCGCTAGTTGCTGCTCTTATCGCTTCGCGAACCGCGGAAGCGCTGTAGTAGTCGCAAGGGCGAGCGTTAATCCATTGCTCGAAGTAGGCCCGGTTTTCGACCTCGAACGCAAGTAGCGCGTCGGCATCGCTCAACGTCGGTGGAGTCATCGTTGTCGTCCAACGGCTCGGGTGTGCACAAGCAGGAAATCACTCTCGGGACTAAAGCGCGGATCTGATCCTGTGCAGCGAGCTGTTGCAGGGCCCTCGGAAGTCGACGGCCTTCCGCCAGGGATAAGCCGAAATCCGCAATCGTCGCGCCTTCAACCGGTCGTCGCACAGCGCCAACAGTGACCCTTTCTCCCGTTCCTTGGCGCTCCAGATAGATTTTCCAATGCAGTTCCATGACCGTCTCTCCCCAGCGGCTCAAGAACAGTGTAGTCGTTGCGGTCGACTCCCCCCGATCTCGTCCGCTCCCGTGGACGCCGCTAGCGGAAATTGCGAGCGACAACATCGGCACACTCTCACGAAACGCTCGCATGTGCCGCGATCAGAGCCGCCTGAATTAACGCTGTAAACGTGAAATGATTAAATAATGATTTTGTAATTAATGGATATTTGCACCATTGCGATGATCGACAGAAAGCGCTTGAACCACGTTGGTGCCGGAATTCTCAATTAGAGAGCAAATACTTAAACATGATATTGCTCCATCAAAAAAAGTTTTCTCACTGGCATTTTTTTTTGCTATCTTCGATTCGCTTCAACAAAACTGACACATAGATCTGGCGGTCCGAGACCCCTGATGGCGTCCAGGCGGAGGGCAAATGACGGATAGTCGGCCGCGTTGGTGCCGAAGCGAAATGTATTGGGTTAGTACAACTATCGATTGTCGATAAGCAAAGCATTGCGGGTTCATGAGCGGCCAGGAAATTGCCGCGTGGGCTGCATTTGCTAATTCGTAGTGCGAATGTAATTACGCACAAGTCGGTTTCTGCCACGCGCGACTTGTGGTCATGGCGTGACGAGGGTTTTCTGCGGCAGGATTGGGGCGTACTGCGCCGAGGGAGCGAAGGTGGTGATGAAAGTGCAAATGGGAGCGCCAGCCGAAGGCGTGCGCTCGGGCGGACCAGGCCGCCCACGCGAATTCGGGCGTAGGCAGCAGAACCCTGTGCGCCGCTACGGAGGAATTGGCGCGGTAATCGTATTGCACATTGTGCTCATCTACGCGTTGGTCAATGGTCTTGCAAACAAGGTCGTGCAGGTGATTCAGCATCCGATTGAAACGAAGATCATCCAGCCCGTAGCACCGCCGCCGCCGCCCCCGCTGCCTACCGTGCAGCTGCCGCCGCCGAAGTTCGCGCCTCCGCCGCCGCCTTTCGTGCCGCCTCCCGAAGTGCCGGTGCAGGCGCCACCGCAGCAGTCGATCGTGCATCAGGCTACGCCCGTGGTCAGCGCGCCTGTCACCGCACCGCCTGCACCACCCGCGCCGCCTGCACCCGTGCAGAAGCCGGTGAGCCACGAAGTGGGCGTCGTGTGTCCAAACTCGGATGAGATCCGTTCGTCGATCCGCTATCCGAAAGAGGCACAGGACAACGGTGTGACCGGCGACGTGCTCATCGAATTCGTGGTGGATCCGCAAGGTCATGTTACGAATGAGCGAGTGGCGCAGTCGGCCAATGACGACAGTCTGGATGCCGCTGCATTCAACGCAGTCAAGAAGTTCAACTGCATTTCGCAAGGCCAGCCGGTACGCGTGCAGGTTCCGTTCTCGTTCAGTCTCAACTGACGCTCGGGCTGCATGTATCGGGTGGCGACTCATTACCCGGATTTTTAGATGTTCAACGGATGAATTGGAGCAGGCATGAAAAAGCGTTCCTACGCCGCACTCGCGGCAAGCATGTTGATCGCGGTAGCCACGGTCGATACCTTTGTCGCGCCGCAGCTTGCCAACGCGCAGGCTAGCGTCCCTGCGGCAGTCGCGTCGGCGCCCGCCACCGCAGCCGTCGCCGCACCGTCACCCGCCGCGAGCGCGGACCAGCCGGCGCCGCCCCCCGCACCGGCCACCTCGGAGACGGTCACGAACCCATACGGTCTCGGCGCGCTCTGGAAGAACGGCGACTTCGTCGCGCGCTTCGTCCTGTTGCTGCTCGTGGTGATGTCGATGGGCAGCTGGTACATCATGATCACCAAGTTCTTCGAGCAGTTCCGCGCAAACCGTCGTGCGAAGAGCGCTGACGAGCAGCTCTGGAGCGCGCCGTCGCTAGCAGAAGGCGCAAAGCAGCTCGAGGAGTCGTCGCCGTTCCGGTTCATCGCGGAAACCGCGATCGAGGCCGGCGAGCATCACGACGAAGCGCTGCTCGAGGCCGTCGATCGAAACACGTGGATCGACGTTTCGGTCGAGCGCGCCATCACCAGCGTGTCGAATCGCCTGCAGGACGGCCTGGCATTCCTCGGCACAGTGGGCTCGACCGCGCCGTTCGTCGGCCTGTTCGGTACGGTGTGGGGCATCTATCACGCGCTGACGGCCATCGGTATTGCAGGTCAAGCTTCGATCGACAAGGTCGCGGGTCCGGTCGGTGAGGCGCTCATCATGACCGCCATCGGTCTTGGCGTGGCCGTGCCGGCGGTGCTCGGCTACAACTTCCTCGTGCGACGCAACAAGGCTGTGATGGAGCGTGTCCGCGGCTTCGGCGCGCAACTGCATACGGTTCTGCTGGCTGGCGGCAAGCGCGTCGCGCGCTCCGCGCCGCGCGCCGCCGTCATGGCCGACTGAGCGAGGAGTACGCCATGGCCATGAGCGTTGGAGGCGAGGGCGATGACGACGAGGTCATCTCGTCCATTAACACGACGCCGCTCGTCGATGTGATGCTGGTATTGCTGATCATCTTTCTGATCACGATTCCCGTGGTGACGCATACAGTGCAGCTCCAGCTACCGAAGCAGACGGTGACGCCGCTGCAGACGCAGCCGAAGAGCGTCGAGATCGCGGTCAATCGCGATGGCGACTTCTTCTGGTACGAGCAGCACGTCGATGCGCCGACGCTGCTGGCACGGCTGAAGACAGTGTCCGTGCAGACGCCGCAGCCGGAAGTGCATATCCGCGGCGACCAGGCGACGCGCTATGAGGCCATCGGGCGCGTGATCACGTCGTGCGAGCGGGCGGGAATCGCCAAGGTGTCATTCATTACGGAGCCGCCGGCGCGCGGCGGTTAAGGGGCGGTTATGGGCATGAACGTATCGTCGGGTGGTGGAGCAAGCGAACCAGAAGTGATGGTGGACATCAACACGACGCCGCTGATCGACGTGATGCTGGTGTTGCTGATCATGCTGATCATCACCATTCCGATCCAGATGCACGCGGTGAAGATGAACTTGCCGGTGGGCAATCCGCCGCCGCCGGCCGTGCAGCCGGAGGTGGTGCAAATCGACATCGACTTCGACGGCGCCATGACCTGGAACGGCACACCGGTGCCCGATCAGGAGACGCTGGAGCGCAGGTTCGCGCAGGTCGCGGCCGAACCGGAACAGGCAGAAATTCATTTGCGTCCGAACCGGCTCGCGCCATACAAGGACGTGGCCGAAGTGATGGCCGCGGCCCAGCGCGAAGGCGCAACGAAGATCGGCTTGATCGGCAACGAACAGTACATGCAGTGAGGCATTCGAAAGCGATGAGCATTTCTTATCGATTCAAGAGGACGGCGCTTGCGCTCGCGGTGAGCGCATTGTCGACGCTGGCCATGGTGCCGACAGCGGCGCGGGCGGCGGACACGCTACGTCCCGACGTGGCGAAGCCGCTGAACGATGCGCAGAACCTGTACCGCGCGCACCACTACGAGGACGCGCTCAACAAGATTGCGCAGGCCGCGGCCGTATCGAACAAGACGCCGTACGAAACGTACATGGTCGAGGAGATGCGCGGCGCCGCCGCCATGGCGGCGGGCCAGAACGGCGTTGCCGCGCAGGCGTATGAATCGCTGCTCGCGAGTGGGCAGCTCAAGGGCGAGGACGCCCAGCGCACGACGGCGGCGCTTGCGGGCATCTACTTCCAGCAGAAGAACTATGCCCAGGCGATCAAGGTCGCGCAGCGCTACCAGAAGGCTGGCGGCGGCGATCCCCAGATGGCCACGCTGCTGGTCGAGTCGTACTACCTCTCCGGCGACTACGCCAGCGCGACGCGTCTGCTGAATGCGAGCGTCGAAGCCCAGGTGCGCGGCGGTCATACGCCGGAGGAGGCGCAACTGCAGTTGCTCGGTACCTGCGCTCAGCATGCGAACGACCAGGAAGCTTATCGCAGTGCGCTCGAAAAGCTCGTGGCTTATCACCCAAAGCAGTCATATTGGGACGACCTGCTGCACGCGATTCGCAGCAAGCCCGGCTATCTCGGCGCACTGGATCTGGACACGTATCGCCTGCGCCGCGCGACGGGCTCGCTTTCCAGCGCCGATGACTACATGGAGATGACGCAACTGGCGATCGTTGCCGGGTCCACGGCCGAAGGCAAGCAGATCATCGATCAGGGCTTTGCGTCTGGCGTGCTGGGTCACGATGCTGGAGCCGATCGCGAACGTCGCCTGCAGGCACTAGCGGCAAAGCGCGCCAATGCTGCGCCCGACCCGGCCAATCCCGTCGCACCGTTCGATGCGGCATTCAATCAGGTGTATGCGGGGCAGGCGAAGCAGGGTCTCGCGACCATGGAATCGCTCATTGTGAAGGGCGGCCTTGATCACCAGGATCTAGCGCGACTGCGCCTCGGCGAGGCTTATTTTGCCGCGGGGCAGAAAGCGCGAGCCATCCAGGCTTTCAATGCAGTACGGGGCAACGATGGCAGCGCCGATCTGGCGCAGCTCTGGGTGCTGGTGGCATCGAAGCCGTGAGTGGTTGAGCGAACCGCAACAACGCATCAAAGTTCGGTAGTTAATTAGGTATACGTAAGAAAGAAGGAGTGGCGTGGCCCGGTTTGGCTCGGCAGGGGTGGATGTGACAGAAGTGAAGCAGCACGAGGTTTTGGGGGCAAGTGGTCGGCTGTAAATGGAAGAGCCCTGGGGAGGGCGAATCCAGGTAAAAAGTGGCGCGATGCGACAGCGTCGTCAAATCTAATGCGGGGGTTCACGAGACCTTGCTTCGCATAACGAAGTAGACGTGACCGACGAGAGAGAAGGGGGAAACTGTGAAACAAAGAGCATTGGCTGTTGCCATTCGAAGAATAATGTGGGCGGAATTGGCGTTTTCAGCGGCGTTTGCGGTACCGGCGTTCGCGCAGAGCCAGCCCGTGACCAACGGCGGCGCGGCGATCGCGGCGGATAATGCAACCGCTCCAGCGTCCGCGCAGCAGTCGGGCACGAGCGCGCAGACGGGTGCCGACAGCACGGGCGGCGCAGCCGCCACGACTGGTGACAAAGCCACCGTCAAGCAGCTGAAGAAGTTCGAAGTGACCGGTTCGCTGATCCGGCAATCGGACAAGACGGGCTTCCAGCAGGTGCAAACGATCACCACGAAGGACATTCAGAATAGCGGCGCGACGACCGTGGCCGACTATCTGCGCTCGGTTTCGGCCAACTCGGCCAATAGCTGGAGCGAAGGCCAGGCGGGCAACTTCGCGGCCGGCGCGGCGGGTATCGCGCTGCGCGGCTTGAGCGAGAAGTACACCCTCGTGCTCGTCGACGGCCAGCGCGTTGCGCCGTTCGCCTTCTATTCGAACAGCACCGACAATTTCTTCGACCTCAATACCATCCCGCTCAACGCCATCGATCGCATCGAGATCGTGAAAACCGGCGCTGTGTCGCAGTACGGCTCGGACGCCATTGCGGGCGTGGTCAACATCATCACGAAGCACGATTTCCGCGGCCTTCAACTCGACGGCAGCTACGGCAGTTCGGTGAGCGACGGTGGCGGCAACGGCACGACGAAGTTCGGCGTTCTGGCGGGCTTCGGCGACCTCAATGCGGACCGCTTCAACGTCACCGCATCGGCGAGTGTCTATCATTCGGCGGGCTCGACGCTGGCCGACCGCGATTCCACGGCGGCGCAGGACTTCACGAACAAGCCGGGCGGCCTCTCGCTGCTCGCGCCGTCCTATTGGCAAACGGGGCCCAACACCGCACAGGCGTTGAGCGGGTGCCCATACGGCGGCTCCGTCCATCCTGCCGGCAGCAATTTCCTGGGCGCGGCTGCTGGGCTGGGCGGCACGGTGTGCGCGTTCAACACCGCCAACGGCATGTCGATCGCGCCGGAGACGACGCGCGCGAGCGCAAAGGTCCACGCCGACTTCAAGGTCGACGACACGACCACCGCCTTTGCCGATCTGTGGGAAAGCTACACCCAGACGACCACGAACGACGGTCTCTGGAACAACATCGTCGGCAGCCCGCAAACGCCGACGCTCACCTATACTCCGGGCGTCGGTCTGACGCCGTTCAACAACGTCGTTCCCGCAAGCAACCCGTACAACCCGTATGGCGTGGACACGCCGCTCACCTATTCGTTTCCGCGTACCGTGGCAGAAGAGACGTACGCGAACTTCTGGCGTGCGTCCACGGGCATTCGCGGTTCGTTCTCGGTGCCGAAGTATGGGGACTGGGACTGGTCGACTGCTTATAGCCACTCGCAGAGCAACGTTTCGAACACCTACACGAATCAGCTCAACGCTGCGACGCTCAATAACATCTACCAGAACGGCACATTCAACTTTGCCAATCCGTCGTCGACGCCGAACGGCCTGAACGGCCTGTACATGGATGCGAACAACCAGGGCATCTCGAAGCTCGATACGGTTGACGCAACGCTCGCCACGCCGAATCTGTACCATCTGCCAACGGGCGATATCGGTGTCGGCTTCGGCGCCCAGTTCCTGCACCAGAGCGAAGTCATCAACCCGGGCGCGGAGTTTTCCCAGGGCCTCGTGGCGAACCCGATGCTGCAGACCGTCAACGGCCAGCGCAATGTCGCGGCGGTGTACTACCAGGTCGACGTGCCCATCGTCCACAACCTGACGTTCAGTCAGTCGGGCCGCTACGACCACTACAGCGACTTCGGGGGCGCGTTCTCGCCGCGCTTCGCCCTGCGCTATCAGCCCGTCAAGGAGCTGACGATGTACGGCTCCTATAACCGCGGCTTCCGCGCGCCGACATTCGTCGAAAACAGCACTTCGCAGACGCTCGGTATCCAGCAGTCGGCCACCGGCACGGTCACCACGATCACCGAGGGCAATCCGAACCTGCAGCCTGAACGCACGCGCAACATCAACCTCGGCTTCCAGACTTCGCCCACGCGCACGACCGATTTCGGCTTCGACTGGTACAAGATCCGCGTCGATCACGTCATCGGCGAGGCGGCTTCGCCGTCGCAGGTCGTGACGAATGCGCAAGGCCAGGTGGTTTATGAAGTGTTCCCGTACGAGAACCTCGGCTACCTCGACACGAACGGCTTCGAAGGCACCTTCCGCCAGGCGTTGCCGACGAAGGCGGGCACGTTCACGCTGACGGCGGACTGGGCGTACGTGAAGGACTTCACGCTCGGGCAGTCCACGGGTCCCATCAACGGTGCGGGCAACAACTTCACGATCACGCAGCCGTTCGGCGGCAGCTTCCCGCGATGGAAGGGCAATACGACGCTCGACTGGGCCTATCACGGCTGGAATGCGGCGCTCACGTGGATGTACACGGGACCGTACGCGCAGACGCTTTCGGTGGCTGCGCCCACGCCGGTTGCCGACAAGGTAGGTTCGTATAGCCAGTTCAACCTGATGGTCACCTACACGGGCATCAAGCACTGGACGATCTACGGCGGCATCAACAACATCTTCAACCGCACGCCTCCGTTCGATCCGATCTTTGCCAGCAGCGCGCTCGACCAGACGGGCTACGACACGTCGCTGTACAACTATATCGGCCGTTTCGCGCAGATCGGAGCGACGTACAAGTTCTGAGCGATCGGTGCAACGGAGTGAGTAGTCGATGAGGCCGGCGGCCAAGGCCGCCGGCCTCGAATGTTTCCTGTAGTGGCGAGCGACGGCGGCAAACCCCTGCCCCGTCGGACAGACGAACCGTGCATCGGCCAGACGCCGGTGTGCGTCCTCATGCAGACAGACGATGAGATTGAAGAAGTTGAGCTTGTCACGATTGTCGCCGCATTGGTCAGGTGCGGTTTGCGCACTGGTCATGGCAGTGGGAGTGGGTGCGCTTGCCGGGGTGCCGGCACGAGCGGCTACGGCGCTCGCGCAGTACGATCAGCCGAAGTATCCCGCCGGCTTCACCCATTTTGACTACGCGGACCCCGATGCGCCGTCGAACGGCGTCCTGAGTTTCGAAAACTACAATGAGTACCAAAGTTACGATTCGCTGAATCCTTTCCTCGTGCGAGGCGCACCCGCGCCGGACATCCAGAATCTGATGTTCGACACGCTGATGCAGCGCAGTTGGGACGAACTGGCGTCCGAATATCCGCTGATCGCCGATCGCGTTGACGTCGCGGCCGACCTGGCTTCGGCGACGTTCCATATCAACCCGGCTGCGCGCTTCTCGAACGGCGATCCAATAACGGCCACCGATGTCAAATACTCGTTCGATACGCTCACGAGCCCTCAGGCTTCGCCGCTCTTCAATGCGCAGTTTTCGGTGATCAAGAAGGCGGTCGTGGTGAGCGCCTCGACAATCCGTTTCGAGTTCCGTCGAGCGGAGCGTGACGCGCCGCTCATTGCAGGCGACTTGCCTATCTTCTCGCCCAAGTGGGGGATGAAGCCGGACGGCACGCGCGTTCCGTTCGACCAGTTGTCGAACGAACCGCCCATTGCGAGCGGCGCGTATCTGATCGCCGAACGCAAGAACGACAAGCAGATTGCGTATCGCCGCAATCCCGCGTATTGGGCGGTCAATCTGCCCACGCGCCGCGGCATGCACCACTTCGAGCGCATCACGTTCAAACTCTACCTCGACCTGTACACGCAACTCGAGGCGTTCAAGGCCGGCGATGCCGATGTGCACGTGGAAGACAGCGCGACCCAATGGGCGCGCAAGTACGTGGGCAAGAACTTCCGTAACGGCATACTCAAGCAGACCAATTTCCCGGACGGTCCCGCACAGATGCAGGGCATGCTATTCAATCTGCGCAAGCCGATGTTCCAGGACGTACGCGTGCGCCATGCGCTTTCTCTCGCGTTCGACTACGACTGGATGAACCGCATGATGTTCTACGGTCAGTACCTGCGCCTGCACAGCTATTTCGAGGCGAGCCCGTTCGGCGCGACCGGCACGCCGGGCGAGAAGGAGTTGAAGCTGCTCGAACCGTGGCGCGCGAGCCTGCCGCCGGAAGTGTTCGGGCCGATGATCAAGCAGCCAACGACGCTGCCGCCCGATTCGCTGCGCGGCAATCTGCGTGAGGCGCGCGATCTCCTTGCGCAGGCGGGTTGGCATTATCGTGACGGCGCGCTGCGCAATGCCGCGGGCGAGCCCATGAACATCGAAATCCTGGACGACCAGCCGGGCATGGACCGCGTGATCCTCCCCTACACGCAGGCCCTCGCGACGCTCGGCATCAGTGCGCATCTGCGCGAAATCGACAGTGCGCTGTACCAGAAGCGCCTGGACAATTTCGACTACGACATGACCACTTGGCTCTACAGCCCGGTGACGATTCCCGGCGCGGAGCTTGAACGCCGCTTTGGCAGCGCGGCTGCCTCGCAGGTGGGCTCGGAGAACTATCCGGGCGTGCGCTCGCCGGCCGTCGACGCGCTCGTGAAGGCGGTGCAAGCCGCGAACACGCTCGACGATCTCGAAGCGGCAACGCGTGCCCTCGATCGTGTGTTGCTGAACGAGTACTACCTCGTGACGGAGTACTACCCACCTAACGCGCGCATCGCATACAAGACGTCGCTCGGTTATCCGTCAGTCGTGCCCGTATCGTTCGGGTCTCAGGACTGGATCATCGACTACTGGTATCGCAAGCCGCAAAACGCGCAGGTCGCCCGGACCGCGCAAGCGACCGCCCACTGAGGACCACCATGTTCGCCTACATTTTTCGACGTCTATTGCTGATGGTGCCGACGCTGATCGGCGTCGTCACGCTCACGTTCGTCGTCACGCAGTTCGTGCCCGGCGGCCCGGTCGAGCAGATCATGGCGCAACTGCGCCATGGCAATGCGACGCGCGGCGGCGAGACCGGCGCTGGAGGAGGCGGCTATCACGGCAGCCAGGGCGTGGATCCGCAACAGATCGAGCAGATCAAGAAGGAGTTCGGCTTCGACAAGCCTCCGCTCACGCGCTATTTCCTCATGCTCAAGGACTACGCCACGTTCGATCTTGGTCAGTCGTACTACCAGCACGACAGCGTCTGGAACGTGATCCGCTCGAAGTTGCCCGTTTCGATCACGCTTGGCCTGTGGACAGTACTGCTAACTTACGTGATATCCGTGCCGCTCGGCATCGCAAAGGCGGTGCGCAACGGGTCGCGATTCGACACCGTGACCAGCGTACTCGTGCTCTCCGGCTATGCGGTGCCGGGTTTCGTGCTCGGCGTGCTGCTGCTGATGCTGTTCGGTGGCGGCTCGTTCTGGCAGGTGTTCCCCATGCGGGGTCTCACGTCCGATGACTTCGCTGACCTGAGCCTCGCGGGCAAGGTGCTCGACTACCTGTGGCACATCGTCCTGCCGGTAACGGCCTCCGTGGTCGGCAACTTCGCGATCGTCACGATTCTCACGAAGAACACGTTCCTCGAAGAGATCGGCCGCCAGTATGTGCTGACCGCGCGGGCAAAAGGCGCGCCCGAGCGCGATGTGCTGTGGAAGCACGTATTGCGCAACGCGGCCATTCCGCTCGTCACGGGCTTGCCCGCCGCGTTCATTGGCGCTTTTCTCAACGGCAATCTGCTGATCGAAACGCTGTTCTCACTGGACGGCATGGGCCAGCTCTCTTACGACTCGGTTATCCGCCGCGATTACCCCGTCGTGCTTGGCTCGCTGTTTCTATTCACGCTGATTGGCCTCGTAACCAAACTCATTGCTGACGTCTGCTATGTCCTCGTCGACCCCCGCATCCAGTTCCAACGCCTGGACGGCTGAAACCGCCGCCGTTGCCCACGCGCCGTCGGTCTCGCCCTGGCGCCGCACGTGGCAGCGCTTTCGCGCGCAGCCGCTCGGCTATTGGAGCCTTGTCATCTTCGTCACGCTGTTTGCGATCAGCATGCTCGGCGAGGTGCTCGCAAATGACCGGCCGCTCGTCGTGCGTTACGACGGTCAGTACTATTTCCCGATCGTGAAGGATTATCCGGAGACGATCTTCGGTGGCGACTTTCCGGCGAGGACCAACTACCTCGACCCGTATATCCGGCAGCGCCTCGAATCGAACGGCAATTTCGCGATCTATCCGCCCAATCATTTTCATTACGATACGATCGACTACTTCGCGGCGCGACCGTATCCGTCCGCGCCCTCGGCCACGAATTGGCTCGGCACCGATCAGTTCGGTCGCGACGTGCTTTCGCGGTTGCTCTACGGCTTCCGGCTTTCCGTGCTGATGGCTCTGGCGCTAACGGTATCCGGCGTCGCATTGGGCGTGTTGACGGGTGCGGTGCAGGGCTTCTATGGAGGACGCACCGATCTCATCGGGCAGCGGCTCATCGAAATCTGGAGTTCGATGCCGGACCTCTACCTGCTCATCATCTTCGCCTCGATCTTCGAGCCTACGCTTTGGCTGCTGTTTATCCTGCTCTCCATGTTTGGATGGCTGGTGCTTTCCGATTACGTGCGCGCTGAATTCCTGCGCAACCGCTCGCTCGACTACGTGAAGGCGGCGCGCACGATGGGTCTCTCGAACTGGCAGATCATGTGGCGCCACGTGCTGCCCAACAGCCTGACGCCGGTCATCACGTTCCTGCCTTTTCGCATGAGTGCGGCCATTCTCTCGCTCACCAGTCTGGACTTCCTCGGGCTCGGTGTGCCGCCGCCCACGCCAAGCCTTGGCGAGCTACTCCAGGAGGGCAAGAACAATCTCGAGGCATGGTGGATCTCGCTCTCGGCTTTTGCGGCGCTCGTCATTACGCTGCTGCTGCTCACGTTCATGGGCGATGCACTGCGTAACGCACTCGATACGCGCAGGCGTGGCTCGGCGTTCGGCGGAGGTAAATAATGAATCGTCCTTTGCTGGAAATCGAGCGCTTCAGCGTGCGCTTCGGCGAGAAACAGGCGGTGCGCGAACTGAGTCTCTCGATTGAGCGCGGCGAACGCGTGGCGCTCGTCGGCGAGTCGGGCTCGGGCAAGAGCGTGACGGCGCTGTCGATCCTCGGCCTCGTCGAGCATGCAAGATTCACTGGGCGCATGCAGTTCGACGGCGAGGATCTGGTGCAGAAAACCGAGCAGGAGATGCGCGGCATTCGCGGAGCCGATATCGCCATGATCTTTCAGGAGCCGATGACCGCCCTGAATCCGCTGTACACGATCGGCAAGCAAATTGCCGAAAGCCTGCGTCTGCACGAGGGGCTCAGCGCCGGCGCGGCGCGTGAGCGCGGCATCGAGTTGCTGCGGCGGACCGGCATTCCCGAACCGGAGCGCCGCATCGACAGCTTTCCGCATCAGCTGTCCGGCGGACAGCGCCAGCGTGCGATGATCGCGATGGCGCTCGCGTGCCGCCCGCGCCTCTTGCTCGCCGATGAGCCCACCACGGCGCTGGACGTGACCGTCCGCCAGCAGATCGTCGATCTGCTGATCGACCTCCAGAAGCAGGAGGCCGCAGCCCGTGGCATGGCCATATTGCTCATCACGCATGACCTGAACCTCGTGCGGCGCTTTGCGCAGCGCGTGGCGGTAATGGAAAAGGGCGTCCTCGTCGAAACGAACACGACCGCGGCGCTTTTCTCGAACCCGCAGCATCCCTACACGCAGCGCCTGCTCGATAGCGAGCCGCGTCGCGAGGTGGCGCCGGTCGCGGTGGATGCGCTGCCCATCCTCGACGTGAAAGGCCTCGCCGTGGATTACCGCACAGCGGTCAAAGGCTGGCGCTCGGTGTTCGGCAGTTCGACTTTCCGTGCCTTGCACGAAGCGAACCTGACGCTGCGGCGCGGCGAAACGCTCGGTATCGTCGGCGAGTCTGGCTCGGGCAAATCGACGCTCGCGGCCACCGTGCTCGGCCTGAAAAGCGCGGCAGCGGGCGAGATCCGCATCGACGGGGTCGCGCTCTCGGCGCAACGCAAGGCGAGGGCCCGCCGCGCACTGTACTCGCGCATGCAGGTGGTGTTTCAGGATCCATTCGGGTCGCTTTCTCCGCGCATGACCATCGAGCAGATAGTCGGAGAGGGCCTGGCCGTGCACAGACCGGAGGTTGACGGACCGGCGCGACGTATGCGTATCGCATCACTGCTCGAGGAAGTGGGCCTGCCCGCCGATTCGATGCAGCGGTACCCCCACGAATTTTCTGGCGGACAGCGCCAGCGTATCGCCATTGCCCGTGCACTGGCGGTGGAACCGGAACTGATCGTTCTCGATGAGCCAACCAGCGCGCTAGACGTCTCGATTCAAAAACAGGTGCTCGCGCTGCTGACGAACTTGCAGAAGAAGTACAAGCTGAGTTATTTGTTCATCACGCATGATCTGGCCGTCATGCGCGCGATGGCGCATCGTGTGATCGTGATGAAAGCGGGCCGCATCGTCGAGCAGGGTGACACGCTCGACGTGCTGCACGCGCCGTCTCATCCTTACACGCAATCGCTGCTGGCGTCGTCGATGCTGGACGAGCCGGCGGTGCTACAGGAGAAGTTCGCATGATCGAAGAGCGTTGGCTGCAGGGCGCGCGCACGCTGAAGAGCAGCGCCGATTTCTGGTCGCTGCGCATGACGGGCGAAGTTGTCGAGGACCACGTGGTGCGCAACGACGTCGCGCAGCCGCTGCGTGTGGTGCGCGAGCGGGGCGCAATGCTGACGGCCTGGACCGGCGCCGGTGCCGGCTATGCGGCGACGGCCGACCTCAGTGCAGAGGGGCTCCAGCGTGCGCTCGACATCGCCACGGCGCGGGCGTTCGCATGTGCGCAAGTCTCGTTGATCGATTACCGCCGCATTGCCCGGCCCGTTGCGAGCGGCAGCTATGCTTCGCCGAACATCGACACGCCGCTCCCCACCCGCCGTGAGTGGCTCAGCCAACTCGCGCACGAATGCGCGTCGGCGAACCTCGACTCGCGCATCGTCGAGCGCGTGGCGAGCATGCACGTCGCGCACACGGATCAACTCTATCTCACGAGCGACGGTGTGAGCATCGAGCAGCGCTTTCGCTACCTCATGCCTGGGCTGAGCGTGGCCGCGCATGCGAACGGCGACACGCAGGTGCGAACACTTGCCGGCGACCACGGCGCGCTCGGGCAGGGAGGTCTGGAGATACTCGCACGGCACGGCTTCAATGGCGCTGGCGCCCGTGTGGCGAACGAGGCGCTGCAACTGCTCGCGGCGCCGAATTGCCCGTCGGGCACGCGCGACCTGCTGCTGATGCCGGACCAGATGATGTTGCAGATTCACGAATCGATCGGTCATCCACTCGAACTGGACCGGATTCTCGGCGACGAGCGCAACTTCGCTGGCTGGAGCTTCGTGAAGCCGGAGATGTTCGGCAGCTATCAGTACGGCTCACCGTTGCTGAATGTGACGTTCGATCCGGAGCTGCGCGAAGAAGCCGCTACCTACGCGTTCGACGACGAAGGCAGTTCGGCGAGCAAGCAATACCTGATCCGCAACGGGGTGCTGGAGCGGCCGCTCGGTGGGGCACTCTCGCAGCAGCGCGCCGGGCTGCCGGGGGTCGCGAACTCGCGCGCGGCCAACTGGAATCGCCCGCCTATCGACCGCATGGCGAACCTGAACATCGAGCCCGGTACCGAAACCCTCGCCGCGATGATCGCAAGCATCGACAACGGCATTCTGATGACTTCGAATACGTCCTGGTCGATTGACGACCATCGCAACAAGTTCCAGTTCGGTTGCGAATATGGCCGGCTCATCGAGAACGGCAAGCTCACGCAGGTCGTCAAGCGGCCTAATTATCGCGGCATTTCGGCGAGCTTCTGGCGCAGTCTCGTCGCCGTAGGCGACGCGAGCACCCGAGAGGTCTACGGCACGCCTTATTGCGGCAAGGGAGAGCCCGCGCAGGTCATTCGTGTGGGGCACGCGTCACCGGCGTGCGTCTTCAGCAACGTAGACGTTTTTGGAGGCGCCTGATGAGCGACGTACTCTTTGCAAGCGAGCGTGTGGCGGTAGACTGGCACTCGCATTTCATGATGCTCGCCGATGCGATCGACGGGTTGTTGCTGGCCGGTGAAACGGCGCTCACGTCTTTTGCCGCAGAGCAGTCGGACTTCATTCGCTTCAACGGCGGCAAAGTCCGGCAAATGGGACTCGTCTCCCAAGGCAAGCTCACGCTTCGGATGATCGATGGCGCGCGCCAGGCGTATTCCACGCTCGACATCTGCGGCAACGCTGATCAGGATCTGCGCGATGTGGGCGCGACGTTGCAAACGCTTCGCTCGGACCTGCGTGATGCACCTGATGATCCCCATCTGCTCTACGACACGACAGCGTGGCACCGTTCGACACGGCGCACGGGACGGCTGCGCGATCCGCATGCCCTCATCCATGTGGTGGCCGAATGCGCGCGCGGGCTCGACTTCGTTGGCTTCTACGCGGGCGGCATGCTCGCGCGCGGCTTCGCCTCCAGTTGCGGCAGCCGTGGCTGGCACGAAGTCGAAAACTTCTGCTTCAGCTGGTCGCTCTATCATCCGGGCGGCCGCGCCATCAAGACGACCTATGCGGGCGAGAACTGGGACGATGCGAAGTTTGCCAGCAAGGTGCAGGAGGCGGCGGCACGCCTGCCCGTGCTAGCGCTCGCGCCGCGAGCGCTCGGGCCGGGCCGGTACCGTGCATGGCTCGCGCCAGCGGCGCTCGAAGAACTGCTGGGCGTTGCTGCGTGGGGCGGCTTTTCGGCGCGCGCGCAGGCGACGTCGCAGAGCCCGCTTTACCGGCTGCACGGCGGCGAGCTTTCACTCGACGCGCGCGTCTCGATCACTGAAGAGCTCGGACTTGGTATTACCCCTGCCTTCAACGAAGACGGCTATTTGCGCGTAAGCGTGCCGCTCGTGCGTGAGGGGAGGAGCGTCGCGCAATTGACAAACGCCCGGACGGCGCGCGAGTATGGCCTGCTCCCTAACGGTGCACTGGCGAGCGAGGCGCCGTCGTCGCTTTCGATGCCGGGCGGCGACCTCGCGGATGCGGATGTGCTCGCGGCGCTGGGCACGGGTCTGTACGTCGGCAACCTCTGGTACGTGAACTTCTCGGATCGCATGGGCTGCCGCCTGACCGGCATGACGCGTTTTGCGACGTTCTGGGTGGAGGAGGGGCGTGTCGTTGCGCCGGTAGACGCGATGCGCTTCGACGACAGTCTCTACGGCCTGCTGGGCGAGCGCCTCGAGCGTCTCGGTGCGCAGCCCGAACTGCGCCTGTCCGAAGACACTTGGGGTCAACGCGCGACAGGCGGCATGCAGCTTCCCGGGGTGCTGGTGAAGTCGTTTGAACTGACGCTGTAGCCTGCCTGACCGTCCCTGACGTCTCAAACAAGAAGGAAACAACAATGCAGTCGCGCTTACCCGAGGGGCTCGTCGTGCGCGCATTGCGCCCCGGCGATGCCGAAGCGTTGCATGCGCTGGGGCACAGCCCGTCAATAGTGCGGGGCAATGCAGAGCCACCGTATAGTTCGGTCGCACAGACCCGTGAGTGGATCGCGAACGTGGTATCGCCGGCCGTCATCATCGGCGCGTTGGTGGGCGAGACTATCGTGGGCGAAGCTGAACTGCATCCGCAAAAGTTGCGCCGCGCGCACGTCGGCGAGATCGGCATAAACGTACACGACGATTGGCAGCGTCGGGGCGTCGGAACGTTCCTCATGGAGCAAATCCTCGACTTCGCCGACAACTGGCTGGGCCTACGGCGGCTCCAACTTCACGTCTACACCGACAATGCTGCCGCGATCGCGCTCTACCGAAAGTGCGGTTTCGAAGTCGAGGCGCGTTTGCGCGGCGCAGTATTGCGCGAAGGAATACTCGCCGACTTCTTCTTGATGGCGCGCCTGCACGATCCGCTGCCCCTCACCCCGGAGTGATCCCCATGCACGTCCCGACACCATCGCCCGCGTTCGCGTCACCCGGTACTATCCGCGTGCGCACCTGCGAGCCCGCCGATTTCGAGGCGATCGCCGACTTGATGAATCAGCCAGGTGTGCGCCACGGCACGCTATTGAGCGGGTGGCGCACCCCCGAATCCTTGCGTGCGTGGTATGAGAGCCGGGCGCCCGGCTGCATCACGATTTGCGCCGATATCGACGGACGCGTGGTGGGACAATCGCAGCTCGATGTCGCGAAGGCGCGCCGCGCACACTGCGCTTGCGTGGGCTTCGGCGTGCACGACGCCTGGCAGCGTCGTGGCGTGGGCAGCGCGCTGATGGCGGCGATCGTCGCCTGTGCCGACCATTCGCTGGGCCTGCGCAGGCTCGAACTCGAAGTGTTCGCCGACAATGAAGCCGCGATCGCGCTCTATCGCAAGTTCGGCTTCGTCGTAGAGGGCCGCTCGCGCGGTGCCGCAATGCGCGCCGGCGTACTTGCCGATACGCTTCATATGGCGCGCTACGCGGAAGCACCACCGTTCGCTTCCCCCTTGTTCCCCTAACCGTACCGGCGAGCGCGTGCCCTTCTTTTTTATCGACAGGCCGGTCTTCGCATGGGTCATCGCGCTCGCGATAATGGTCGCGGGCGTGCTCGCGATTCCCATGTTGCCGGTCGCACAGTATCCGCAGCTCTCGCCGCCGCGCATCGTCATCAGCGCGGAATATCCGGGTGCGTCGGCGGAGGAGGTGGGCAACAACGTCGCGAGCGTGATCGAGGAGAGCCTCGATGGCGCCGAAGGCCTGCAGTATTACGAAACGACGAGCGATGCGCTGGGGGACCTGGAAATCGACGTGACCTTCACGTCGGATACCAATCCCGACATCGCGCTCGTGGACGTGCAGAACCGTCTGAAGCAGGTCGAGGCGCGGTTGCCGCAGCAAGTGGTGCAGCAGGGCATCGACGTGGAGAAGGCGTCGAATACGTTCCTGATGCTCGTCGCGCTCACGTCCACCGACGGCACGCGCGATTCCGCGCAACTCAGTGACTACCTGAACCGCTTCATCCTTCGCGACCTCAAGCGTGCACCGGGCGTTGGCGCGGCGGAGCTCTGGGACGCCGACGAGGCCATGCGCGTCTGGCTCGATCCGGTGAAGCTGCGCGAATACGGCCTCACGGCGGCCGAGGTCAACGCGGCCATTGCCGCGCAGAACTCGCCGGTGACAGCGGGCACGCTCGGGAACGCGCCGTTCGTGAACGGGCAGCAAATCACCGAGTCGGTGAGCGTGAAGGGGCAACTCGAAACGCCCGACGAGTTCGGACAAATCGTGCTGAAGGCCAAGCCGGATGGCTCGCTCGTGCGCTTACGCGACATCGCGCGCGTGGAACTGGGCCGCGCCGACTACTCGTTCTACTCGCGCCTGAACGGCAGATCGGCGGCGACCGTGGGCATCCATCTCGGCCCACGCGGCAACGCGCTGGAAACTTCGAACAGGATTCGTGCGCGTCTCGCGGAGCTGTCCAGACGTCTTCCTCCGGGCGTAGCGATCGAAATTCCATTCGATACGGCATACTTCGTGCGCGTGGCGATTCACGAAGTGGTGATCACGCTCATCGAAGCCGTAGTGCTGGTATTCGCGGTGATGTGGCTATTCCTGCGCGACCTGCGCTCCACGCTCGTGCCCACGGTGGTGATCCCCGTCACGCTCATGGGCGCATTCGTGGCGCTGTATTGGGCCGGGATGTCGATCAACGTGTTCACCATGTTCGGCCTCGTGCTCGCTATCGGCATACTCGTGGACGATGCGATCGTTGTCGTGGAGAGCGTGCAACGCATGATGCACGAGCGCGGGCTTGCACCGCGCGAAGCCACGCGCGCCGCGATGAAGCGCATTGGCGGTGCGATCGTCGGTGTGACGGCGGTGCTCACCGCCGTATTCGTGCCGATGCTGTTCTTCAACGGCAACGTAGGCGGCATCTACCGGCAGTTCGCAGTGACGATGATCGCGTCGATGCTGTGTTCGTCGTTCATGGCGCTCACGCTAACGCCGGCCCTTTGTGCGAGTCTGCTAACGGTGCCGAAGCGAACGCCGAAGCCCGAGCGCGGTTTGACGGCGCAAGCGGCGCGGGCCTCGCGCGGCTACCGGGCGGTCGTGGCTGCGCTACTGCGGCGCGGCCCGCGTGTGCTAGCGATCTACGTGGTGCTGTGCGCGGTTGGGGCGCTGTTGTACTGGAAGCTGCCGCAGGGCTTCCTGCCGAGTGAGGACGAGGGGCAGTTGCAGGTGATGATTCAGTTGCCCGCGGGCGCCACGCAGGCCCGCACGCTCGACGTGGTAAAGCGCGTGGAATCGATCCTCGGCAAGCAGCAGGCCGTCGGCAACGTAACGAGCGTGGTGGGCTGGAGCTTCGCAGGCAGCGGGCAGAACGTGGCGATGGCGTTCGTCGAACTCAAGCCGTGGGGTCGGCGCGGCAAGGACGAGATAGACGCGCAGGCTGTGCGCGACACGCTAAACGAGCAATTCGGCACCATCCTCGACGGCGACGTGCAGGCTATGCTGCCTTCCGCGGTGCCGGGCATCGGCCACTCCGAGGGCTTTACGTACCGGCTGGAGGATCGCGGGGGCGTCGGCACGGACGGATTGAAGGCCGCGCGTGACCAACTGATCGACGCGGCCGGCAAGAGCCGCATGGTGGCGCAGGTCCACTCGGAGGACCTGCCTGACGGGCCGCGCGTGGAACTCGAAGTCGACCGCGAGAAGGCCTACGCATATGGCGTATCGTTCGACCGCATCGCGGACGTGCTGGGCAGCACGTTCGGCTCCACTTATGTCGACGACTTTCCAGCAGGGGGGCGCATGCGCCGCGTCATCGTCGCCGCCGACGCACCTACGCGCATGAACGCCAGCCAGCTGCTCGACCTGCCTGTGCAAAATACATTCGGCGGGTCCGTGGCGATGTCGTCGATCGCGGCCACGCACTGGACGGTCGGCCCCGTGATGCTGAGCCGCTACAACGGTTATCCGTCGCTCGACGTGACGGGGCGCGCGGCGCCGGGCCATAGCTCGGGTGAAGCGATGGCCGAAATGGCGCGGCTCGCGCTCGCTCTGCCCGAAGGCGTGTATGGCGAATGGACCGACGCCGCGTTCGAAGAAGTCCAGGCGGCTCGCCAGACTCCGCTCCTCATCGGCCTCTCGCTGCTAGCGGTGTTCATGGTGCTGGCGGCGCTCTACGAGAGTTGGATCACGCCGCTTTCCGTGCTGCTGGTCGTTCCGCTCGGTGCGCTCGGCGCAGTGAGCGCGATGCTCCTGCGCGGGCTGCCCAACGACATTTACTTCAAGGTCGGAATGGTGACCGTAATCGGCCTTGCGGCGAAGAACGCCATCCTGATCGTGCAGGCCGCGAGCGTGCGCCGCACGGGCGGGTTGCCGCTGCGCGCCGCAGTTGTGGGCGCGAGCGTCGAACGGCTGCGGCCTATCGTGATGACTTCTGCGGCGTTCGTGCTCGGCGTGCTGCCGCTCGCGTTCTCGCGGGGCGGCGGCGCGCAAGGCCGGCACGCCATCGGTACGGGAGTCCTGGGCGGCGTGATTGCGGCGACGCTGCTTGGAATCGTGTTCACACCATTGCTCTACTACGCGGTGGTATCGCGGGTGGCGGCGAAACCTGTGCATCGGGTACCGCGGCGCCGAAGCGAGCACACAGCGCAGGCTAAAGAGGCCGAAACGGAGGCGCCCTGACCCCCCATGCCCCTATGGCTGATTGGCCGCCGCGCAGCAGGCGGATGGTCCAATGCGCGGGTGGGCGGAAATCAGAACAGACGCGGCGTTCCCACCCAGAGCAGTACGGTTTCCTGATCAGACGTATTGCTCCAGGCGTGCGGCACTGTCGATTCGTAGTGCGCGCTGTCGCCCGCGCGGACCACGAATGTCTGTCCTTCCAGCGAGAGGGTCATTTCACCGGAGAGCACATGCAGGAATTCTTCACCCGCGTGCGTGGTGACTTCGCTGGAGCGCTCGCCGGGCGGCATGCGCACGAGAATGGCTTCGAGCTGGCGACCGCCGGACGGATTGGTCAGGCGTGCGTAAAGGTCGGCAGAATTGGCAAAGCCGAAAAATTTCAGATCCTGCCCACGGCACACGCAGCCCGCTTCGGTGGGCGCATCGACGAAATAGCTTACCGGCACGCCCAGCGCCTTCGCGATGCTCACGAGCGAGGTGATCGAGGGGGTGGCGCGATCGCGTTCAACCTGAGAGAGAAACGGCTTTGAGAGCTGCGCAGCGCTGGCGATGTCATCGAGCGTACGGCCCTGTCTCTGGCGCAGTCCGCGAATCTTGCTGCCTACGGAAACTACGCTCAGTGATTCAATTGGTTTCGAAACCATGACGGAATATTGTTGTCTGTTGAATATGTTTTAATCCGAAAACCGGACTGGGCGAAAGCCCGATCTTGTCGTGCACTTTGGGTCTCCATTCATTTCCATTGCTCCGGCACGGTCTATATCCCGCGATTTCAGAGACAAACCGGCCGACAAGTAATGGAATATGCCGATTACCGCCGGGATTGCAATTCGAATTCCCCCTGCGTACGTCGGCGATCATGCCTTGACGCCAGTTGACGGAAGCGCCGTTGCCGTGGCGCGCCGTCTGCGGCTCATAAACGATAGCATGAAAGCCGCAGCGTACCACTGTTCTGCAACGTGCTAAAAAGAATCCGTCATTTCAAGCGTCCTTTCGATTCTCGTTTCCGATTATGGAGGAATGCTGAAAGAGTGGCGCCATGGAAAAGCGCTTTGTTCGCTTGCGGTTAATCGCAAGCCATGAGATGGTGGATCACGAGCACCGGGTCGGCGATGCGTGGGATCAGTCGCGGTGAAGGCATGTGCGGGCTCAGCGTCCGTCGAGCGACGCGGCGATGCGGTCGGAGAGGCCTATCTGACTCGCAGGGGAGGTGAGCCGATGGGGGGCTACCGACCGTGCATCGAACCGGTGCGTCGCGCTCGACGTAACCGTCCTTCTATCCGGGGGATTCGCTATTAGGGACAATCGCAGAAGACGTTTCCCAACTACCCCTATGCGATTCATGCGAGGACTACGACAGGTCGCTGCGCTGCGTCCGGGGCGGCGAGCTGTCGGTCATGTCTGAACGGGCTCGCGAATCAGCTTGACGACTGTGCAGATAACGTCCCAATGAGCAACGCGAGAATATTTATTCCGCTTCTTACGTTCTGAGCGATTCTTGGTTCCGTATCGCGGTTGTGTTTCCTATGCTGTCAGACTCGACGAGTCTGATGTGTCCTGCACACGCGCTCGCCGCCGCGAGGACCCCGCCGGACTCGCCTGCGCCGTGTGCTGCTCGATCGCCAGGTAAGTGCCGTTAGCTGGCCGCGGGAACCCGGCGAACGCAGCTGCTTTTGGAGACAGATTTCATCATGCCCGAGGAATATCGCTTCGATGTCTTTGGCCGGGCTATTGCCGTCGCACGCAAAGCTGAGGTGTGGACGGTCTTTGATATTGGCGAGGAAGGCAAACGTCGCCGAGCCGACATCCAGATCCCAGCCTTCATCGCTGCGGATGAATTGCTGCAATATCTCGACGACATCTTTCACGAAAGCGCGACCCCAGCGCGACCGTGTGTAAGGGTGCTTCCTGACGGGAGACGGGATCTGCCGCCCTCCGCGGAGTGAAGTCGTCGCCGCCATAACGTCCATTCGCCCACGCGCCACGGAGCATTACGCATGGTCAATCCGATTCGCAGCGAAATCGATCTCGAGGCGCAAGGCCTTCATGTTGGCTATCTGCGACTGCCGCATTCTGTTCATCGCTCGGCGTACGGCTGGATTCCGATACCAATCGGTTCCGTGCGCAACGGCGAAGGGCCCGTCGTGTTGCTCATGGCCGGCAATCACGGGGACGAGTACGAGGGACAGGTGCTCGTTTCGCAATTGCTGCGCGAAATCGACCCACAATGGGTACATGGACAACTCATTTTCCTGCCGATGGCCAACTTTCCAGCAGCCGAGGCTGGAACACGCACGTCGCCGCTAGACGGCGGCAACCTGAACCGCACGTTCCCGGGCAATCCACTAGGTACGCCGACCGAGATGATCGCCGACTACATCGAGAACACCTTGCTCGCGCGTGCGCAATATCTCGTGGATCTGCATTCAGGCGGTAGTTCGTTGCGCTATCACGGTGCGAATATGCTCGCGATCGAGCCGCGCGACGAAGAAGAAGGCCGGCAGTTGCGGGCACTCCTTGGCGCATTTGGCTTGCCGCGCGCCTTTCTTCACGCGCCCAATCCGCTCCATTCGGCGACGGCTGCACGCCGCCAGGGTGCCGTGTCGATCGTCACCGAGCTTGGTGGTGCCGGCGTCGTTCAGCGGGGCCTCCTGCACGAAGCGCGGCAAGGGCTGCTGCACCTGCTTGGCGCGATTGGCGTGCTGGCCGGGCCGCTCGTGCCGCCGCAACCGCCAGGCCAAACGCGGTTTTATCGCGTGGCTGCGCAGCACTATGTCTACGCGTATGAACGCGGCGTGTACGAGCCGCTCGTGGACCTCGGCGAACACGTGCACGCGGGGCAGCCTGCGGCGCGTATTCACTTTCCCGAAACGCCTCTGCGCGAGCCGCTGACGGTGGCGTTCGCGGCCTCGGGCGAGGTGGTGTGTCAACGGGCGGTTGCCTCGGTGCAGCGCGGCGATTGCCTCTTTCATCTGGCCGAGCCCGACGAGCCGTGAAGCGGAGAAGCGAGACGCACGGGTCTGTGCTGGACGCACGAAAATGCCTCACAGACGCAATTCATCTGGATAACGATATTCGAATTGCTTGGTTATATGGCGCATGCGGTGGGGGTAATCTGGCAGCCGGATCTGCCGTCCCACGGGAACGCCGCAACGATGACCTACCGCATTATCGATACCTCGCCGCTCGAAGCCGTTGCAAAGCCGCTGATCGACGGCCTGCAATGGGAATATGCAACACGCTACCGCGATCACCGCGCCGACAGCGAGGCTTCGGCCGCGCAGGAGTTGGCGCGTTATCCGGCCGCGCTGTTCGCGCCGCCCGAGGGTGCCTTCATCGTGCTCGTGCGCGACGGCGAGACCGTTGGCGGCGGGGCCTTCAAGCGCTACGACGCTCAGACAGCGGAGTTCAAGCGTGTCTGGACACGCGCCGACCAGCGCCGCCAGGGTCTTGCACGCCGCATCGTCGAAGAACTCGAGGCGCGCGCGTTGAGCCAGGGGTATCGCCGTGTTTATCTCACCACCGGCTTCAAGCAGCCGGAAGCCTGGGGCTTGTACATTGATTCAGGCTACGTCCCCTTGTTCGATCGCTCGATTGCGCCAGAAGTCCACGTGCGTCTGCCCTTCGCCAAGGACCTGCGGAAGCCGTTTTCCACGGATGCGCTCGACGACCTGCGCCCGCGTGAACCGCCAGGCGAGCATCGTTGATTGCGCGGCGGGCGGCGGCCACGCTTCGTTCGACGCCGCGTGTGCTGACTGCTTCATGCCACTCTGATGATCGGACACGACTATGACCCAGCGTAATCTCACCTTCGGCATCATGCTGCATGGCCCCGGCGGCCACATGAACGCATGGAAGCACCCAAGTAATCCGGTGGATGCCAGTGTCAACCTCGACTTCATTACCGGAATTGCCCAGAAGGCCGAGGCCAACGGCCTGGCGTTCGCCTTCGTGGCAGATGGCCTCTACATCAACGAAAAGTCGATCCCCCATTTTCTGAACCGCTTCGAGCCGATCTCCGTGCTTTCGGCGCTGGCGACTGCGACCTCGAAGATCGGGCTCGCAGGCACGATCTCGACTTCATACAGCCATCCGTTCACGGTGGCGCGGCAACTCGCCTCGCTCGACCTCATCAGCGGCGGCCGCGCGGGCTGGAATGTGGTGACGTCCCCGCTGGAGGGCTCGGCGAAGAACTACGGCGGCGATCACCCCAATCACGCGCTGCGCTACGAGATTGCCGACGAATACCTGGAAGTCGTGCAGGGGCTCTGGGATAGTTGGGACGACGACGCATTCGTGCGCGAGCGCGAAACCGGGCGCTTTTTCGATCGCGAGAAACTTCACACGCTCGACCACAAGGGCCGCTTCTTCGAAGTGGCCGGGCCGCTCAACATTCAGCGCTCGCCGCAGGGCCAGCCCGTGATTTTTCAGGCCGGCTCGTCGGACGCCGGCATCGATCTCGCCGGCAAATACGCCGACGCCGTGTTCACACATTCGCCCTCGCTCGAAGAGACACGCGAGTTCGCCGGGCGCGTGCGCCGCAGCGCCGTGGCCCACGGGCGCGCCCCGAGCGATGTGAAGATCTTTCCCGGTATCGGCCCAATCGCCGCCACGACGCACGACGAAGCCGAAGAGAAGTACCGCCTGATCCGCGACTTGCTGAGCGTCGACGAGGCGCTCGCCTACCTTGGCCGCTACTTCGATCATCACGACTTCACGCAATACCCGCTCGATGCGCCGTTTCCGGAGCTTGGCGACCTCGGCAAGAACAGCTTTCGCTCGACCACGGACCGCATCAAGGCCGACGCGCGCCGCAACGGCTCGACGCTGCGCGAAGTCGCGCTGGCCGTCGCCACGCCAAAGACGCATTTCCTTGGCACAGGCGAGCAGGTTGCCGACGAGCTGATCCGATGGCTGGACGGCGGCGCCGCCGATGGCTTCATCCTCGGTTTTCCGGTGCAGGCGGAGGGCCTCGACGACTTTGTCAGACACGTGATTCCGGTGCTCGAAGCACGTGGCCGATACAGCCGGCGCCTGAGCGGGGAGACGCTGCGAGACCACCTTGGCTTGCCGCGACGGATTAGCCGTTACGCGCTCGCCTCGACGCGCTGACTCAACGGCGCGGCTGGCTCGATTCATGGATGGCAGCCGCGCGCGGACGAACACGACAACCCTTGGACATTTTCCCTTTCAAAAGCGGAGCGTAAGTACACCATGAGTCGAGACTTGCTGCTGTTGCTGCAACCTGGCTTTACCGACCCTGCCCATCCCGGCGAGCGTTTCATCTGTCCGCACGGCGCGCCAATAGAAGGATTGCTTGCGAGCGACCCCGAGCGCGTCGCGCGCATCGACGTAAAGCGGCTGCCGTTCGCGCGCCCGCGTGCGGTGGTGATCGAGGTGCTCGACGAGGCACATCAGGGGCTGCCCGTGCTCGTGCTCGGCGACGAGCATGCGGTTCCCGAAGACGTGCAAACGGTGAACGGCCGTCACTTCGTGACCGACACGAACCGGATTCTCGCGCTGCTTGCCGAACGGCACGGCTTTCCCAGGGTGCATTGAGCAGCGTTCGTACAACACAACACCATGCCACTTCGTCTTTTTGCCGCCATCCCCTCGCGCACGCGGCGCCACGCGCTGGCTCTCGCCATATCGCTTTGCAACGCCGCGGCGCTGCTCCTTTTGCCTCATGCGGCGCAAGCCACGCCCAAAGGAACACTGGTTTTCTGCAGCGAAGGCAGCCCGGCGGGATTCGACCCGGGGCAGCACACCACCAGCACCGATTTCGATGCGAGCACGAATACGGTCTACAACGAGCTGGTGCAGTTCCGCAACGGCACACTCGATCTCGAGCCCGCGCTCGCAACAAGCTGGGAGAGTTCAGCGGATCAACGCACCTACACGTTTCATTTGCGCCAGGGTGTGAAATTTCAGACGACCTCGTGGTTTCATCCCACGCGGGACTTCAACGCGGATGATGTGATTTTCACCTTCACGCGCATGCTCGATCCGCAGCTGCCGTTTCGCAAGGCGTATCCGACGAGTTTTCCCTATTTCAGCGATCTCGGGTTCGACAAGAATATCGCGCGCATCGAAAAAGTCGATGATTACACAGTGCGCTTCGACCTCAAGACGCCCGACGTGATCTTCGTGCGCAACCTTGCCATGAGCTTCGCGTCGATCCTCTCAGCCGAGTACGCCACCCAGCTGAGTGGACAGCACCGCGAGGCCGATATCAACCAGTTGCCCGTGGGGACCGGTCCGTTCGCGTTCCGTTCGTACCAGAAGGACGCACTTATCCGCTACGACGCCAATCCCGACTATTGGCGAACGCGGGACGTCAAGCTCGCACACCTCGTGTTCGCCATCACGCCCGATCCGGCGACCCGCATCCAGAAGCTCGCGAGCGGCGAGTGCCAGGTATCGGTGTTTCCGCGTCCGGCTGATCTGGAGGTCGTCAAGCGCAATCCGGCGCTCAAGGTCGTTTCCGGCGTCGGCTTCAACGTGGGCTTTGTGGCGTACAACACGCAGCATCCGCCACTGGATCGTGTGGAAGTGCGCAGGGCGCTCGACATGGCGATCGACAAGCCCGCCATTATTCAGGCCGTGTTCGCAGGCAATGCGAAGATTGCGACGAACCCGATGCCGCCTGCCCAATGGTCCTACAACAATACGCTCAAGGACGCGCCGTATGATCCTGCGAAGGCACGCGCACTGCTTGCGCAGGCAGGGCTGGCGAATGGCTTCGAGATTACGCTTTGGGCCATGCCGGTGCAGCGCCCCTATAACCCGAACGCCCAACTGATGGCGCAGCTCATCCAGCAAGACTGGGAGAAGATCGGCGTTCATGCGCGGATCGTGAGCTATGAGTGGGGCGAGTACAACCGCCGCGCCAAGCAGGACGGCGAACACGACGCGTTGCTCTACGGCTGGTCAGGTGACAACGGCGACCCGGACAATTGGCTAGGCGCGCTGCTCGGCTGCGATGCGGTGCATGGCAGCAACGTCTCGAAGTGGTGCGACCCGTCGTTCAACTCGCTCATCGAGAAGGCTCGTGCGGATGCGAATGTGAGCGAGCGTGCGGCGCTCTATGAGCGCGCCCAGGTCGTCTTCAAGGAACAGGTGCCATTTACGCCGATCGCGCACTCGATCGTCTCGCTGCCAGCTTCGAAGCGCGTTGACGGGCTCGTGTTCTCGCCGTTGGGCAGCCACCGTTTCGACGGCGTGTCGTTGCAATAGGTACTAGCGAGGGTGGCGAGCCGGCCGCGTGTCTTCGGTGGCCGCAGACGAATGGCGCGACTCGCAGCGCCATTCGTCAATGCGTGTCTGAGCCCGCGGGCCAGAACAGAAGCGCGCGCAATTCGATACTGCGCCGCGCCGCCGCGTCCGCACGACTGGTGGGGTCCTCGAATGCGGTGTGAGCGGTGAGCCGCGCCGTGCCGTCCTCCAGAGAATCGTAGATTTTCAGCAGTAGTACTTCGTCGGGGCGCAGACGGGGAAAGAAGTACCAGCGATGCTGCGGGTTCGCGAGAAACGAATAGGTCTCGCCGGTCTTGTCGCGGTAGAGAAGGTCGGTCGGCACGAGATCTCCGGCCGCGATCGAGCGCGCGTCGCACAGCGCGAGCGGCAGTTGTTCCACCACGCTGAGCGGCCGCCACAGGTTGACGATCGCAAAGCGATGCCCCAGCCGCCGTTGCGCTTCTTCGGCATCGAGATGATCGCGCACCCGGCGCGGTCCGGACACGAAAGTCTGATCGTTATGCACGCGCCGCACGGGCTCGCGAAGTGTGGCGTTGCCGCGCGAACCGCTCGCGCTATCACGCAGCGTGTGGTCGAAAATGACGACCTTTTCGGCTCCCGTCATGTCGCGCAGCAACGCCTCGGCCTCGGGGCGATACACGAGGCGAATCAGGCTTTCGTCGTTGTAGTCGCTCACTGCGCTCCGATGCGAAACGAGCTGAAAGCCATTGCGGTCGAGCGAGATTTCGCCGGCCTCTGCAAGCGGACGCGCGTTACGTATCGTCACGCGGCGCGGGTCAAGCGTGCCCGAACTCCATGGCGTTCCCTCCGGCGGCTCGAACGTGTAGTTGACCGGCCGGGCGTTGCCCGGCGCGAGATAGTTGAGTTCCGCCTCGACGGCAGACGTTCGCGAAAGAGGCGAGGGGGCCGATAGCACTGTGCTCATAAGTCATCCTGATCAAAACGGTTCGCGCCACGGGCGCAGATCCAGCTCTTGTGTCCATGCGCTGCGGGCCTGGCGGTGCAACTGCCAATAGCTTTCGGCGATGGCTTCGGGTTGCAGCAGACCGTCCGGCCCTGCGTCTTGAGCGCGCTGGGGCGCGGCGCTTCGCAGCCGTTCGCCGTCGATGCCGCCGTCGATCACGACGTGCGCCACGTGCACGCCTCGCGGTCCGAATTCGCGCGCGAGACTTTGGGCCAGCGAGCGCAGGCCCGCTTTCGCCGCTGCGAACGCGGCGAACGGCGGCCGTCCGCGCAGCGAGGCGGTCGCGCCGGTAAAGATGAGGCTGCCGGCGCCCGAGGGGTTCGTCGCGGCGTCCGGGGCGTCCAGCAGAAGGGGTAAGGCGGCGCGGGCAAACACGAAGCCACCTAGCACGTTTGTGCGCCATGCGGACTCGAACTGCGCGACTTCGAGTTCGAGCGTTGGCGCGCGTACGGCGTTGCCCGCGTTGAAAATCGCGCTGCGCAGAATTCCGTGACTCGTCAGAAGTTGCGCGATGCGCGCGAGATCCTGCTCGTTTGCCACGTCGCCGGGTGCTGCGTGGGCGCAGCCGCCTTGCGCGCGTATTTCCGCGGCGAGCGCTTCCACACGCGGCGCCGTGCGTCCGGTCAGCACGACCGTGTAACCTGCTCGGGCGAAGTGGCGCCCGAGCGCCGCGCCCAGGCCGGCGCTCGCGCCCACCCCGGCAATCCATGCGACCGAAGCAGGAAGAGAAGAGGAAACGTCGCTCATGATGCTTTCACGCTAGTCACCACGCGCGCTTTTGGAAAAGAATGAAACTTCATATGGTTATTCATGCGGTCAGCGCATAGCGGTTCACGGGATAGTCGAGCCCAAGATGCTCGCGCAGCGTCGTGCCTGCATAGTCGCGCCGGTAGGCACCACGCTCCTGCAGGATCGGCACCACCTTACGCGCGAATTCGGTGAACGCGAGCGGTGTACCGCCGCGCACGATGAAGCCATCGGTCGCGCGCGCTTCGACCCAGGCCTGCAAGCCATCGGCGACCTGTTCGGGCGTACCGAGAAAGCTGGGCCTGGGCGTTGCGGCTTCCAACGCGACCTCGCGCAGCGTCAGCCGGCGCTCGGCCGCGTTGCGCTTGATCGCGTTGGTCGTGCTGCGGAACTGGTTGCTGCCCAGTTTGCCGATGTCGGGAAATGGAGCGTCGAGCGGGTACTGCGAGAAATCGTGGTGATCGAAGTAGCGGCCAAGGTAGTCGAGCGCATTCTCGATCGTCACGAGCCGTGCGGTTTCGCGATACTGGTCCTCGGCCTGCACGGCCGAATCCGCCACGATCACGCTGATGCCCTGGAAGCTCTTCAGGCTGCCGGCTGCGCGGCCGTGGGCGGCGAGCCGCTTCTGGACGTCGCCATAGAAGGCCTGTGCAAGCCCGATCGTTTCCTGGCGCGTGTAGATCGCGTCCGCATGGCTCGCCGCAACCGCCTTTCCGTCGTCGGAAGCGCCCGCCTGGAACAGGATCGGGCGGCCCTGGCGCGAGCGGCCGATATTGAGCGGCCCGGCCACCGAAAAGAACTCGCCCGCGTGATCGAGCGCATGCAGTTTGTCCGGATCGAAGAACACGCCGCTCGCCTTGTCGCGAACGAAGGCGTCGTCCTCCCACGAATCCCACAACCCCTTCGTCACATCCAGAAACTCGGAGGCGATCCGGTAGCGCAGTGCATGTTCTGGGTGTTTGTCACGCGAGAAATTCTTCGCGGAGCCTTCCAGCGGCGAGGTCACCACATTCCAGCCCGCGCGGCCGTCGCTCAGGTGATCGAGGCTCGAAAACTGGCGCGCGACGGTGAACGGATCGCTGTACGAAGTCGAGAGCGTGCCAACGAGGCCGATGCGCGTGGTCGCGAACGCGAGCGCCGAAAGTAGCGTGAGCGGCTCGAAGCGGTTCAGGAAGTGGGGGATCGACTTCGCATTGATGTGCAGCCCGTCGGCGACGAACAGCAGATCGAATTTCGCGTTCTCGGCCTCGCGCGCCAGCTCGCGTACGAAGTCCACGTTGATGCTGGCATCGGCGATCGCATCGGGATGACGCCATGCGGACATGTTGCCCGAAGCGCCCTGGATGATCGCGCCGAGGTGAATCTGACGTTGGGGATTCGTGGTCGATTGGCTCATGGTGTGCAAGATAGAGGGCGTGTGGGAAGTCACGCGGAAGTGGCCGGCTGGCCCTGCTGCGCCGACTTGGGCAGCTTCAGCAGCGCATCGAGCAGCGAAGCGGTATAGGGATGCGTTGGCGCAGTGAATACCCGCTCGACAGGTCCGCTCTCGACCAGGCGGCCGCGCTGCATCACGAGCACGCGGTCGGCAACGTGATGAACCACGCCGAGGTCGTGCGAAATGAACAGCATGGCCGTGCCGTGCTCAGACTGCATGTCGGCGAGCAGGTCGAGCACCTGCGCCTGGATCGATACGTCGAGCGCGCTCACCGGTTCGTCGGCAACGAGCAGCGCCGGGTTCGGCGCGAATGCGCGCGCAATCGCCACGCGTTGGCGCTGGCCGCCGGAGAGTTCGCGCGGGTAGCGGTCGTAGCAGCCCGCCCCGAGCCGCACCTCGTCGAGCAGTTGCAGCACACGGCGTCGCCGCGCGTCGCCGCGAATGCCGACCGCGTCGAGGCTCTCGCCGATGAGCTGGCCGACCGTATAACGCGGGTCGAAGGAGCTATAGGGGTCCTGCGCAATGAGCTGCAGGCCGGCCCGCCGATGTCGCCGAGCGGATTCGGGCACGCCGCTCCAGGGCTGGCCGTCGAGCGTCACGCGGCCGCTGTCGGGAGTGGTCAGGCCCAGCACGATGCGCGCGACCGTCGACTTGCCCGAGCCGGATTCGCCGACGATGCCGAGCGTTTCGCCTTTGGCGAGCGAAAACGACACGTCGTCGACGGCGGGGGGCGCGCTGTCGTCGCCGCCGTAGCGCTTCGTGACCGCTTCGACTGAAAGCACACGGACATCGTCGACAATCTGCTTCGCCGGCAGCGCAACCCGTGCCTCGGCCGTGGCGGCGCCAGGTCCCGCGTCGCCCGAGAGCCGGTAGCCGCGCGACGCGGGCACGGGAATCGCGGCGAGCAGCTGCCGCGTATAAGGATGCGCTGGGCGCCCCAGCACGTCGCGCGTCGGCCCTTCTTCGACGATGCGGCCCGCACGCATGACGAGCACGCGGTCTGCCAGTTCCGCGACCACGGCGAGGTCGTGGCTGATGAGGAGCAGCGCGTCGCCGGCGTCGCGGCGGGCGCTCAGCAGCGATAGGATTTGACGCTGGACGGTCATGTCGAGCGCCGTGGTGGGCTCGTCGGCAATCAGCAGCGAAGCGCCGCCCGCGATGGCCGTGCCGATCAGTACGCGCTGCCGCAAGCCGCCCGACAGTTGATGCGGGTATTGCGGCAGCCGGCTCTCGGGTTCGTCAATGCCTACCGCCCGCAGGATCTCGACGCTGCGGTGGTGGATGTCGCGCGAGCGCACACTATGCAGCGATTCGGCTACGAGGTTGCGCACGCGCCATAGCGGATCGAGCGAGACCAGTGCGTCCTGGAGCACGTAGCCGATGCGGCGGCCGCGTATGCCGCGCCAGTCGCGCTCGCGGTAGCGGCGTGCGTCCTCGCCCGCGATCTCGAAGCGCTCGGCCTGTGTTTGCGCCTTCGGGCCGTTCAGTCCGACGAGGCTGCGTGCGGTGACGGATTTGCCGGAGCCCGATTCGCCGACGAGCGCGACGCACTCGCCCGCATGCACGCTCAGGCTCAGTGATTCGACGGCGGGGCGCGCGGCGTGCCGCTCATGAAACGCGATGCGAAGGTTTTCGATACGCACGAGCGGTTCGCCCGGCGGCGCGGTGAACGGATGAATCACGGCGGGTAGCGGGACCGGCGCTGAGGGGCTGCCTTCCGTGGCGGACCCAACGCGCACGCGGGCGGCAAGATTGGCAGTGGCGGCGGCTGTCATGCGACCTCCCGGCGTTCGAAACGCGCCTGCCAGTAGCCGCCGAGCGCGTTCACAGCAATGACGGCGGCCGTGATCGCCACGCCGGGCCAGACCGCGATCCACCATGCGTTGTACAGATAGTTGCGGCCCTCGGCGAGCATCAGTCCCCACTCGGCCGTGGGCGGCTGCGGCCCCATGCCGAGAAAGCTCAGGCCCGATGTGCCGATGATCGTGGTGCCCAGGCCGATCGTGGCAAGCACGGGCACCTGGGCAATGGCGTGCGGCAACACGTGCCGCCAGACCAGCACGGCCGGCGCGAGACCGAACGTGCGCGCCTGCTCCACATACCCCGATTCGGCGACGACGAAGGTCTGCGCGCGCACGACGCGCGCGAAGCGCGGAATCGAGGCGACGCCAAGCGCGAAGACGAGATTGACCGCGCCGGGGCCCGTGAACGAGATCAGCATGAGCGCAAGCAGGAGGTCCGGAAGGGCGGACACCACGTCGAGAAAGCGCGTGATCAGTTCGTCGAGCCAGCCGCGCGCGAGGCCGGCGATCAGCCCAAGCACGGTGCCTGCGAGCGTCGCGATGGCGATCGCCGCCGCGCTGATCGAGAGCGAGTAGCGTGCGCCGTAGACGACGCGCGCAAAGATGTCGCGGCCCAGCTGGTCGGTGCCTAGCCAATGCTCGGCGCTGGCGCCGATCTGCGCGGAGACTGGGTCCGCCGCGAGCGGATCATAGCGGGTCAGCCATTCGGGCGCGGCGACGGCGATGACGTTGAGAAGGAGCCAGAGCGCCGCAAGCGCAAGGCCGGGATGACGCCATATCCAGCTGGCGGCACGCCAACCCGGGCGCGCCCGCAATGGCAGGTCGAGAGGAACTGACATCGTGAAGCCTCCGGTTCAGCGCCGCGCGCGCGGGTCGCGCAGGCGCGGATCGATCAAGAGATAGAGCAGGTCGACGGCGGTGCTCAGGACGACGTAGATCGCTGCGGAGAGGATCGCGATCGCGAGGATCACGGGCATGTCCTTCGCGAGCACGGCATCGACGGTCACCTTGCCGAGCCCTGGGCGCCCGAACACCTGCTCGGTGATGACCGCGCCGCTCAACAAGCCGCCCACGAGCCAGCCGGCGAGCGTGACTGCCGGCAACGCGGCGTGCCGCAGCGCATGGCGCAGGCGCAGCGCGAAGCCGCCAATGCCCCACGCGCGCACGGTCAGCGCGTACGGCTCGTCGAGCGCGCGCTCGATGCCCTTGCGCAATATGCGGCCAATCACCGCGCCTTGCGCGAGCCCCAGCGAGAGCGCCGGCAGCACGAGCGAGGAGAAGCCGCGGTCGCCGGCCACGGGGAAGAGCTTGAGCGTGAAACTGAACACGAACAGCAGCATGATGCCGAGCCAGAATGAGGGCGTCGAAGCGAGCAGCAGCTCCACGCCTGAGGCGGCGCGGGCGCCGAAGCGGCGCCCCGCAGTCAGCACCGCGAGCCCCACGGCGAACACGACCGCGACGACCAGCGCGGCGCTGGTAAGCTTGAGCGTGGGCCAGAGCTGGCCGATCACGAGCGGGGCGACGTCGGTGTTCAGGACGTACGAGCGGCCGAAGTCGCCGTGCAACACACGCCACAGGTAGTGCAGGTATTGCAGGGATACGGGCTCGTCGAGGCCCCATTCCTTGCGGATCGCGGCTTCAATTTCGGGCGTGTTCAGTTGCTCGCCGATCAGGATGCTGACGATATCGCCGGGCGCGAGATGCACGGCGACGAACGACAGCGTGATCGCGGCCCACAGCACCAGCACGCCGGTCACGAGCCGCGTCGCGACCGGCGAGCGCAACCACGTGCGGCGCACGCGCGTGAGCGGCGCCGTCGGGCGGGGTACGCTCTCGTCGGGCAGCGGTAAGGGAGTCGGGTGGGTCATGGTCGAAAGTTCTCCTGCTGGCGAAGCCGGTGCGCGCCGCACGTCTCGCGTCAGCGCGAATCGAGGCAGACGTCGTAAGGCGCTTCCGGCATCTGCTTGAAGCTGCGGAACGCCAGGCCGCGCACGCGCGTGCTGGCTGCGATCTCGTCCTCGGGTTGATAGAGCGGAATTGCGTAGGCCTCGTCGACGATCACCGTGTGTTGCAGTTGCGCGTAGATGCGGGCGCGCGCCGCGTCGTCGCGCGTCTGCGCGGCTTCGTTCAGCCACGCGAGCAGGCGCGGGTCCGCCGTGCGGCTGTAATTGATCACGCCGCCGCGGTCGATGGGCAGGTAGTGGTTTTCCGTATCGATTCCGTCGGTATCGGTGTTCGAGTTGGGTATGGCGCCGAACTTGCCGGTCTTGCGCACGTCGGCATAGGTGCCTGCGTCGACATAGCGGATTTTCAGCTCGACGCCGAGCCGCTGGCGCGCCTGCGCCTGGAGTCCCTGCAACAGCACATCGCGCTGGTCGCGCACGGTGGCGATCGCCTGCACGACATCGATCGACAGCCGCTGTCCGTCCTTCGTGCGGTAGCCGCCGGCGTCGCGCCCGGTCCAGCCCGCTTCGTCGAGCAGCGCGTTGGCAAGCTTCGGATTGTTGCCGTAGCTGTGCTCGATGCTGCGGTCATACAGCGGATCGACCGGTGAGGTGATGCCCCAGGCGCGTGTGCGCTTGCCGCGATAGATCGCAGCGACGAGAGCGTCGAGATCGAACGCCTGCAACAGCGCACGGCGCACCCGCGCGTCCTGGGTGGGGCCGTAGGCCACGTTCAGATAGAGCGAGTACGGCGAGCCCGTGTTCAGCGCATGGAGGTAGCGCAGGTCCGGCTGCTTTTCGAGCAATGTGGCGTCGTTGCCCGAAATGCCCTCGATCACGTCGGCCTGGCCGGACAGCAGCGCGCCGGTGCGCACCGACGACTCGGGCAGGAAGCGGTAGACCACTCGGTCGAGGTATGCCGTGCCCTGATGGGTCGTCGTAGCTGGCGGCCATTTATAATCGGGATTCCGAACGAAATTGGCTTCCTGTCCCTTGCGCCAGGCCGTGAGAATAAACGGTCCGGTGCCCGCGACTTCGCGTCCGCCCGATTTCAGTTGCGGCGAGGCGTAGGCGGCGGGCGAGATGAGCTTGAGCCCAGCGGCGAATGAGAGGAACGGCACGTAGGGTTCGTTCAACGTGAGCTGGACGGTGCGCGCATCGACGGCACGCGCGCCGGCGAGGCGCGACGCGATTCCGCAATAGCTCGAACCGGCGCAGTAAGACGGGTCGCGCACCTCGAGAAAGTTCTTCGCGACCGCTGCGGCATCGAGCGGCTGGCCGTCGGTGAACTTCACGCCGTCGCGCAGTGTAAACGTCAGCGTCTTGCCGTCCGGCGAGACCGTGTAGCCAGTCGCGAGCCATGGGACATAGGTGCCATCGGGCTTGCGCGCGAGCAGCGACTCGAAGCTCGCGCGCAGGATCAGTTCCGCTTTCGCCTGTCCGTTCAGTTGCGGATTGAAGGTCGTCGGCTCGGTCTCGATGCCCCACGTCAGCGTGCCGCAGGAAGCGGGCGCGGCGCTGACGCCGCCAGTGGCCGTTGCCGCAAGCGCGATTCCCCCGGCGGCGACCCTGCGCCGCCAGCGCGCGGACCTGGCCATGGCGAGAGGCGTTGACATCGACATCGTCATGGTTAGCGTTTGATCCACACGTCATAGGGGTTTTCGGGCATCTGCGCATACGAGCGGAAGCCGAGGCCCTGGACCGTCTTCGTGGCGGCGATCTGGTCTTCCGGCTCGTAGAGCGGCACGGCGAACGCCTGCTGGTCGATCGCGAAGTGCTGCAACTGGCCGTACAGCGCCTTGCGCTCGGTGGCGTTCTGCGTCTGCGCAGCGGCCTGCAGCCAGCGACTCAGTTCCGGTGCCGACGCGCGGCTGTAATTGAGCGCGCCGCCGTGATCGACGGGCAGGTAGTGGCCTTCGATATCGATCCCGTCCGGCGGTGTGTTCGAGTTCGCGATCGACCCGAACTTGCCGCTCTTGCGCGCATCCGCATAGGTGCCGTCGTCGACGTACTGCACCTTCAGATCGACGCCGAGCCGCTGACGCGCCTGCGCCTGCAACGCCTGCAGCAGCACGTCGCGCTGGTCGCGCACGGTCGCCTGTGCCTGGATTACCGCGATGGTGAGACGCTCGCCGTTTTTCGCGCGGTAGCCGGCGCTGTCGCGCGCGGTCCAGCCCGCTGCGTCCAGCAGCGCATTGGCGAGCTTCGGATTGTTGCCGTAGCTCTTTTCGATGCTGTGGTCGTAGAGCGGATCGATCGGCGAGGTGATGCCCCATGCGCGCGTGCGTTCGCCGCGGTAGACCGACTGGACGATGCCGCTTACGTCGAGTCCTTCGAGCAACGCGCGGCGCACATTGGCGTCCTGCGCCGCGCCGTAGGTGACGTTCAGGAACAGCGAGTAGGGCGTCCCGGTGTTCAGCGCATGCTGATACGTGAGGTCGGGATTGCTGCGGATCAGCCCCGCGTCGTTGCCCGACACGCCTTCGATCACGTCGACCTGCCCGGACAGCAGCGCGCCCGTTCGAACCGACGATTCAGGCAGGAAGCGATAAACCACGCGGTCAAGATACGCCGGCCCCTGATGGCCGCTGGTTGTCGGCGCCCAGCGATAATCGGGATTCCTGTCGAACTCGATCTCCTGCCCCTTCACGTAGCGGCGCAGGATGAATGGGCCCGTTCCTGCGATGTCGGTGCCGCCCGACTTGAGGCTCGACTTGTCGAACGCGTTCGGCGAGAGGAGCGGGAGGGAGCCGGCAAAGGTCAGGAACGGCGCGTACGGCGCGTCGAGCGTGATCTCGACCGTGTGCGCGTCGGGTGTCTTGACGTCGGCAACGTGCGAAATCAGGCGCGCGAGGTTGCTGCCGCCGGAGTAGGAGAGGTCGCGCGCATAGAGGAAGTTGCGGGCCACGGCCTTCGAGTCGAACGGTGCGCCGTCCGTGAACTTGACACCGTCGCGCAGCGTGAAGGTATAAGTCTTGCCGTCGGGCGAGACCTTGTAGCCGGCGGCGAGCCACGGCACGAAGCTGCCGTCGGGCTTTTGCGCCAGCAGGCTTTCGTAAGCGTTGCGCAGCAGCAGCACGACCTTGTCCTGGCCGTTCAGTTGCGGATTGAGCGTGCGCGGCTCGGTTTCCACGCCCCACGTCAGCGTGCCGCCGGTGACCGGTTGGCCTGCCGCGAGCGTCGGATGCGGCAGCGCGAGGGCGAGCAGGACCGCCGCCGCCGCGGTTCGGCGCGAGGTGCAAGAGGCTTGCGCCGGGAATGAAAACGTCATCGGTGAGTACCTTGAGCAGTGGGTCGGTCGATCAGGGGAAGGCGGTTGCGCGCGGGCTATCATGCGGCTTGGGGATCGCGTGCGCCGGCTGCAACCGGCTCGCTGTAAAGCTCGGGAATAAGGATCTTGCGCAGCCAGACCAGCGGCGTGCCGAGCGCGTTGGTCGAGCGATGAAAAGGCTCATAGCCGTGACGCTCGTAAAACGGGGCGAGCCAGGGGTGATTGACGGCGGTCGCGAGCCACGTTGCGGGCGCCTTGACCTGCGCGCGCAGAAACTGCGTTTCGACATGATCGAGCAGCACGTTGCCAAGGCCCTGGCGCTTGAACGCGGGCGCGACGGCAAACCAGTGCAGGAACGGCCAGGGTGCGAGCCGGTTGCCTTCGGGCGACCAGGGAAAGCGCACGGTCAGCGTCGCGGCAAGCGCTGTGCCGCCGCCGACCACTTCGCGCTCGAGCACGAACGTCGTCTGGCTTGCGACCGCCTGCGCCACGCGCCCGACCGGTGAGCGCGTGATCGTGAAGTGAACGCCTTCGCGCGCAAGCGGTGCGTAGGCCTGCTGTAGCAGGTCGTAGAGGGCCGGCACATCGTCCTGGCCCGCAATGCGGATCTTGTCGGTCATTGTTCTGTCACGGCGAGCGAAGGGTGAATGCCGGGGGCGGAGGATGGGCTCGCGTGTGGAAGAGGAATGTTGCCGTCTGCAAGCAGTCCGAGCGACGCTGTGCGGCGTGTAGCGTCGATGATCGGCGTGTCCACGACGAATTCGTCAATGCCATGGCGGCGATGCAGTGCGTCGAGTTCGCGCAGCACGTCCTCGCGCGTGCCGTGCACGATGCGCGTTTCGCGTTGTTCAATGCGGTGCGCACCGCCGCCCGATTGGCGCACGAATGCGTGCGCCTGCTCGAGGCTCGTGACGTTGACCGCGGGACCCTCGCCAACCTGTACGCGAAAACGCCGGAAGCCGCTTGCGAGCCGCGCGGCGTCGGCCGCCGTTTCGGCCACGACGATCGAAATCGCGAGCAGCGGCGCACGGCCGCCCGATAGCGAGCGGTAAGCGTCGAATGCGCGCTCGAGATCGCTGGTCGCCGCGTTGATATGCGCAGCGTAGACAAAGTCCCAGCCAAGGCGAGCCGCGAGCGTCGCGCTTTCGGCGCTCGCGCCGAGCAAGAAGGGTTGCACGGGAGCGGGCGGCAATGGCGTCGCGCGCAGCGCTTTCTCGTCGCTCTCGCCATTCGCCTCATCGGCTTCGCCCGAAGCCGGTGCCTTGGCATCGAACAGATACCGCTTGAGTTCGAAAGCAAGTTCGGCGAAATCCGGGCGGCGGCCTGCATCGAAGGCGTGTTGCAGTGCGCGCGTCGACAAGGGCAGTCCACCGGGCGCCTTGCCAACGCCGAGGTCGACACGGCCTGGTGCAAGCGAAGCCAGCAGGTTGAAATTTTCCGCGATCTTGTACGGGCTGTAATGCTGCAGCATCACGCCGCCCGATCCAACGCGGATGCGGCGCGTTTGCGCAAGCACATAAGCCACGAGGATTTCGGGCGACGGGCACGCAAGTCCCGCGGAGTTGTGATGCTCGGCGAGCCAGTAACGGTGATAGCCCCACGCCTCGGCGGCTTGTGCCAGAAAGACGCTGCGCGCGAGCGCGTCGGCGGCGGTTTCGCCGGCCGCAATCGGGCTCTTGTCGAGAACGCTCAGGCGGAAAGCGGGTTCGCGCTGTGCAGGATCGGAGTGGCTCGTGGGTAGTGTCATGCTGAGGGAGAGGGGGCATCGATCGCAGCCGCCCAGTCAATTTCGGTGCACAAAATTATTTTTCTTCGCAAACCGAACGGTCAAACAATGAAGAGGAATATGGAAAGCCGAAAATATTTGTTCGATTGGAGGGGGGTGATTGCACACTATGTCCGATTGCCGCGTGACGGACATCGGTGTCGTCACGCCGGCGCAAAACATCAATTGATCGGATAGACAGGACGGCATCATGAGCGGCGCGCGTAGACGGCTGAAGACATTGGTGGGCGCGGCGAGCGTGCTGTATGCGAGCGGCGATACCGACGCGGCACAGGGCATACGCCGTGCGGCGGCGCTTGCACGCAAGGCGGAAGCGCACAAGGTCACAGGCCTCTTTACGGCTGATCTCTTGCAGGCGGATGCGGCGGGTCTCGCCGGCATCACCGGCAGCCAGGAACCGATCGTCGCGCTCGCGGCATTGAGCCAGGCCACCTCGCGGATCGGCCTCGTCGCAACGGTCTCGACGACCTACCATCATCCCTACAACCTCGCGCGGCTGATCGGCACACTCGATCACGTGAGCGGCGGCCGCGCGGCGTGGAATGCCGTGACGTCGTCGGTGGGCGAAGAAAATTTCGGCGATGGCGCGCTGCCCGACCCCGAGCGCCGCTATGCGCGCGCCACCGAATTCGTCGAAGTGGTTCAGGCTCTGTTCGATGCGAACCATCCTGGGGCGACGCGGCGTTCGGCAAGTGGCGGCGTGGCTGTCGATCCTGCCAGGCTGGGTCCGATCCACTATCGCGGAGAATACTTCCAGGTGGAGGGGCCGCTCAACGTTCCGCCTCCGCCCCAGCGCATTCCGGTCCAGTTTCAGGCGGGTCAGTCGGCGAGCGGCGTCACGCTCGGCGCGCGCTATGCCGAGGTGGTCTACACGTCGCAACCGACGCTCGACGATGCGCGTGCTTTCGTCACCGAACTGCGCCGTCAGGCGATTGGTTTTGGGCGTGCGAACCGGCTGCCGTTCGTGATGAACTCATTTCATTCGGTGATCGGCGAATCGGATGCGGACGTCGCGCGACGGCTGCGCGACAAGCACGAGCGCATCGACTACGAGCAGGGACGGCTCAAGCTCGCCGACATGCTGGGCGGCGGCATCGATCTCCGCAATCTGCCGCTCGACGAGCCGCTGCCGGAGTCCTTGCTGCCAACGATCGACAGCGTGCATCGGCGGCGAGGGCGGGTTGCGATCTTCCTGGCTTACGCGCGGCAGCGGCTCAGCTTGCGCGAGCTGATCATCCGCGCGCAGGAAACCGGCCACTGGTTCGTTGCCGGGACGCCCGAACAGCTCGCCGACGCGATCGAAGAGCGCTATCGTGCCGGCTTCGTCGATGTGCTCTCGTTGCATGGTCTTGGCCAGCCGGATCAGGAGGACCTGTTGCTCAACGGGCTGCTGCCGGAGTTGCGCCGGCGCGAACTGATCGATGCCGACTATGTGGGCGAAGACTTCCGCTCGAATCTGGAATTGCCGCCGCTGCAGGCATGGTCCGGCGGAAACGGCCTGCGGGCGGCGAACGAAGGCTAACCAGCGCTTCGTCATTCCTCGTTGTGCTAAGCATCCCAGAATTTCTTCTATAGCCCGGCCTGTCCCTTCTTTGTAATTCGGCGGGGGAAACACTACTACAGTGAAAGATGCCGTTTGCATTCTCCCACCCAAAGGAGCCAGGCCATGTCCATCCGCATAGGCGACGAAGCCCCCGATTTCACTGCACAAACGACTGAAGGACCGATCCGCTTCCACGAGTGGATCGGAGGCCAGTGGGCGATCCTGTTTTCGCACCCGAAAGATTTCACGCCGGTATGCACAACCGAGCTGGGCTATATGGCCAAGCTCAAGCCCGAGTTCGACAAGCGCGGGACCAAGGTGATCGGGCTCAGTATCGATCCGGTCGACGACCACCACAAATGGGCGAAGGATATCGAAGAGACGCAGGGCACCGCGGTCAACTATCCGATGATTGGCGACGCGGACCTCGCAGTTGCAAAGCTCTACGACATGATCCATCCCAACGCGAGCGGCGGCCCGCGCACCGCGGTCGACAATGCGACCATCCGCGCCGTGTTTATCGTTGGACCAGACAAGAAGATCAAGGCGACGTTCACCTACCCGATGAGCGCCGGGCGCAACTTCGACGAGGTTTTGCGGCTGCTCGACGCCCTCCAGCTCAACGCGAAGCATACGGTCGCCACCCCGGTGAACTGGAAGCCGGGCGATGATGTGATCATTCCCACCTCCGTCTCGGATGAGGATGCAAAGAAAAAATATCCAGAGGGCTTCAAGACGCTGAAGCCCTGGCTGCGGACGGTCGCGCAGCCCAAATAGGTACGCTTCGGCGCCACGGGAAGGCGGTATTACGGCGCTGTGACTCACGACGCGAGAACGTATGCGAACCTGCATCGTCGGCTCCGCGCGATGCAATGTTTTTGGACAGCGCTTGAGAATTCTCCAAGGTTCTCGAGGCGCCCGCCGATATCGTCGGCACGCTCAAGGGCGTGCTCTTCCCGATGCGCCTCGGGCCGCCCAATTTGCGCCAGGAAGCCGAGAACTTGTACATCGGGCATGCACTCGATGCCTCGCTCCACGCGCTGCGCCATCGAAGCGCGCGCCCGCAAGGCGAGCTAGCCGTTGGCGAACTCGAGGCACAACTCAACATCCGTCAGCCGACGCTGCCCCAGCAGTTGGCGGTGCTTCGTGAGAAAGGTCTCGTGAGCGCTCGACGCGATGGCAAGAACATCTTTTACACGGTAGCGAGTGCGCAGGCGCTTGCTGTCATGGCCGTGCTTTATCAGCAATTCTGTACGGATACCCGTGACGATCCGGCTCGCTGATCGCTTCACGGCGCGGCCGTCGACGAGAGCGAGCGACTTACACGCTGTGAATTGTTATGGCGCATGAAATGACGCTGTAACACGCGAGCATATTCCGATGCATCACGATTGCGTAAGCTGCGATAAAGAAAGCACCTTTCATTCGTTGCTAGCTCAACGACAGGGACCGTATCCTCGTCAGGATTGTTCATCACCGAATATGCAATGACGCCTCCACTCCTGACCGACGAGCAACTCGACGAACGCTTTGAGCCGATCTATGACCGCATTGCGCAGGGCGCGATCGAACGCGAACAGCAACGCGCGCTCGCCCATGAACCCGTGCGATGGTTGAAGGACGCGGGCTTCACGGCGCTACGCGTGCCGCGCCGCTATGGCGGAGGCGGTGTCACGCTGCCGCAATTCTTTCGCCAGTTGAGCAAGCTGGGCGCGGCCGATTCGAATCTGCCGCAAATCCTGCGCGCGCATTTCGGTTTCATCGAATACCGCCTGGAAGATCGCGATGAAGCCCAGCGCGCGCGCTGGTTCGAACGCATCGCCGCCGGCGAGACGCTGGGCGCGGCGACTTCCGAGCGCACGGACAAGACGCATAACTCGGCGGTGCTGCGGCGCGACGCTTCGACCGGTGCGTTGCTTCTCGATGGCGAGAAGTATTACAGCACGGGGGCGCTTTATGCCGACTGGCTGAGCGTCGCGGCACACGACGACGAGTCGGATCTCACGCTCGTCATTGCGGCGAACAGCCCGGGCGTGAGCCGGCTGGACGACTGGGATGGCTTCGGCCAGCGCCTCACCGCGAGCGGCACCACGCGTTTCGAGAGCGTGCCGGTTACACCGGACGCGATCATTTCGCGCTATCGCGCTTCGGAGCCTCGCCGCAACTCGTCGCTCACCGCGTTCTATCAGACCGTTCATCTAGCCACGCTGGCAGGTATCGTGCAGGCGGTCTTGCGCGACAGCGTCGAGTTCGTGCAGGGACGCACGCGGACCTTCGGCGTGGCCGGACAATCGAGCCCGCGCGACAACCCGCTGGTGCATCGTGTGGTCGGCAGGCTCGCCAGCCTCGGCTACTCGACGCGAGCCATCGTCGATGCGGTGGCGCACGGGCTCGAACGCCTGCACGAACGTCGCGCAGAAGGTGAGGCGACCACTGACGAGTACATCGCGCTCGACATCGAAGCGTATGAGGCGCAGCAGATCGTCATCGAGCAGACGCTCGAGGCGACCACGCTGATGTTCGAAGTCGGCGGTGCGTCGGCGACCAGCGAAGCCCGGCGCTTCGATCGCCATTGGCGCAATGCACGCACGATCGCCTCGCACAATCCGGCGGGGCAGCGCGAAGCCGCAATCGGCAACTTCCATCTGAACGCGGCGCCGCCCGAGGAACGTTTCAGCCTTCCGCACGCGCGGCAAGCCGTCCCGGACGAAGCGGCGCAGAGCGTCGCGCAGGCATAGTCCGCATCCCCGCGCGCCCGGACGCTTGCCGCCGACCGCGGCGCCTGCCAACGCGATTCATCAGCACTGGAAAGCATCACGGCAGAGCCGATCATCCTGAACGCGTTCACGATGAACACGGCGTCGCATCTGAATTACGGTCTGTGGCGACATCCCGACGACGACGAGACCGGGCGCTACACGCACGTCGACCACTGGACCGACCTCGCAAAGTTGCTCGACGAAGGCGGCTTAGACACATTGTTCATCGCGTATGCCCTGCGCCTGCTCGACGTCTACGGCGGCAGTGCCGAGACGTCGCTGCGTACGGGTGCGCAATTGCCCGTCAACGACCTCGGTTGTCGAAGGCACGTGCGGCGCTGGCGGAATGCGCGGCGAACAGTCCGAAAACAAAGAGGCTAGATTTGCTGAAGGCACTACACAACCCATGTGTCGTGCGATCAATATGAGCGGTTTCTATGAATGCTTAACACGTACGGGCCTCAGTCAGGCAGACGGACCGCACCCGCTTCGGTGGATCCGATAGCGCTTCTCCTTGCCCGGACACCGGATGAAAGGCCGCTCCGTCGCGCGGGGCTCAACGCGCAGCAGGCAGCGTTAAACCAATGGGCCATCACTGGAATGATTCACAACGCTAAATAATAAGGATCACTATGTATTCATCGAAGTAATCGAGCTGCCGCCTTCGAACTGACAGGGCAGCGGCCCGTGTCGCTGCTTAGAACAGGTGCTTGATACCGGCCGAGACCGCGACCTGATTCGACGTCGTCGAGGGTGACAGATAGCCGATGTCCGCGACGGCGTGGCGGCCCCACGAGTCGACGCCGCTGGCGTGCTGGTACGCCGCCGTCGCATACAGTTCGGTGGCCTTCGACAGCGAGTAGCCAGCGCCCACGTTCCACTGCTCGTAGCGCGCGCCGCCCAGACCGTTCAGGTTGCCGCCGTTCGTGTAATCGAATGACGTGCCGACGCGCAGGAACGGCGTGACCTGATAGCGAACGCTCGCGCCGACCGTATTGAACGACGCCGTGCCGCGGTAGTTTTGGGTGTTGAGCGAAGCGGTTGCCCCAAGATCGCGGTATTGCGTGTTGGACCAGGCGACACCCAGGATGGCCGAGCCGATCGTCCAGGTGGAGGCCACGGCGATCGTCTGCTGGGTGCGGGCAGAGGCGAAGCCCGAAATAGCCGGGTTCGATTCCGGTGTGGTGGCGGAACCGGCGGAGCCGAGATTGTTGCCGGTGGCGCTCGCATTCGCGTTCGTGCCGTAGAGCGAATTGTTCGGATTGCGCGCGTTGATAATCGACGCGGCAACCGCAATGCTCGGTCCGGTATAGCTGAAGCCTGCGGACCAGTACTGGTTCTGCGTGAAGTTGCCTGCGATGCCGCCGAAGCTGTACTGCGCGCCGAACCGGAAGCCGCCGAATGCGTCCGAGCTGTATTTGACCGCGTTATTGATGCGGTGCGTGAAGTTCAGGTTGTCGTAGTCGGCCGGATGGATCGCGAGATTGCCGAAGTACCAGGCGTAGAGCAGCGGCGACACATAGTCCACCGCGGCGTCGGACTGGCGACCGAGCGATGCGGTGCCGTAATTCGGTGCGCTGAGCCCGATCCAGGCCTGACGGCCGAACAGCGTGCCCCCCTGGCCGAGCGTGCCGTTGGCGACGCTGAAGCCGCTTTCGATCACGAACAGCGTCTTCAGGCCGCCGCCCAGGTCCTCGGTGCCTTTCAGGCCCCAGCGGCTCGAACTCGGGCCCGAGCTGCCGCTATCAAGCAAGGCGACCTGGCTGCCGCCGGTTGGTTTGCCACCGGCCGGCGTGGCGGCCGTCTGAACGTTGTTTACGTAAGTCACGTTGCCGGTGACGATACCGTAGAGGGTCACGCTGCTCTGGGCATAGGCAGCAAGGGGTGACAGTGCGATTGAAGTCAGGGCGAGAAGTATTTTTTTCATCGTAAATAGTTTTTCAATACACGACAGCTGCTGGAGAGCCGTTTCAAAAATGGTGCGGGATTTATTGAGTCGATATGGACTGCGAACTAGTAAATTGAGGCGATTGAATAGATATTTGTTGCAGGTAATTCGCGCAACGGGGACCATTTTCCGGAGTAGTCGAAGCCGTGGTCAAGGCTAATACAGCGTCGTTATCGAACGATTTCTTATACTGTTATTTATCCGTGCAGCAATGCGAATGCGGATTTTGTGTATGACTTGAGCGAGGGTGGTCGCGTCTGCTGAATCAGTGAATGCGCGGCTCGGACACGTCTGCTGCTCGTCCGGGCCGCGTTCCGCATGCGTCCATGTATCTTGTTGAACTGGGGCCGCATTCAGTGCTGCACATTCTGCGTTGCCGCGCAAGAGACTGCTCGATGGCGTGGATGCGGCGATACAACACATTTAGATGATACGTCGCGGGGATTTTCGCGCCGCAAGGCCGTGATTTACCGCCTCGTCGGTGATATGCCGGTGGCGCGTAGCGGAGTCGAGGCACGACGTTTGTGCTGCCGGGCTGCTGTGCAGCTCACAACCGCACGCGCAGGATAGCCTCCGCGAACTCGACGAACCCGGCACCACCGGGACCACGTGTTATCCATCGCGGCGCGACCGGAAGCCCGGGCAGATAGTCGACCACCGTGCTGACACCCACCGTATGCCTGAAAAAACCGAACATCGGCGCGTCGTTTGTCGAATCACCGGAATAGGCAACAACCCTCGTGGCGGCTTCCGGCGTGGTGCCGAACGATCCGGCGAGAACGCGCAGCGACATCGACAGCTTGTCGTAGCCGCCAAGCCAGCCCAGCACCCATAGATTGTTGACTGTTGCGTCCGCGCCGGCGGCTTTCAGCGCCGCCACGATCCGGTCGTCCAGCGAAGTTCCCGTGCGTTGCCAGGCCAGGCTGGCAAGGCGGAACGCCTGGTCGTCCGCGATGCGGGCCTCGGGGATGGCCGCTTCAATACCTCTTGCGATGGAACTGAGCTGCGATTGCATTGCCGTCACGCTCTCCGCGTGAACCCACCATGAGCGCTCGACGCCATGGCCGTTTGCCTCGCGCCTCATGAAGATGCCGCCGTTCTCCGCAATGACGCCATCCACGGGCCACATGCGGGCCATCTGATCGCACCATCCGGCGGGCGCCGCGGTGACCGGAATCACACGGATGCCTGCCGACTGCAACCGCTCGAGCGCGTTATAGGTTTGTGCGGCCAGCCGTCCACGATATGTCAGCGTTTCGTCCATGTCGGTGAAGACAAACTGGACACCGGAAAACTCGTGAAATGGCGCTGACGATAGCGGCTCCATAAGGGTCCCTGTGGCGACTAAATCTCCAATTATGAGGGACGCTGGACGCCTCGTCCAAAGGCGGATCACGCATTGCTTCGCCGATTGCGTGCTAAGGCACGCCTTCCGACGAGCGACCGGGCGTTCTACGCGCGAAGGCGTTGCCTAGCGACGTCTCTGGGAAAGCTCGTGTACCCCATAGACCGCTGCAATCACGCCCAGAAGTATGGCGGTGACGGCAAGCGACTGACGCGTCTGCCCTGCCGACGTCGCGGCCGTCGCATGACACCACAGGCCCACGCCAGTTACCGAAAGCAGGAGGCCGAAGGCGAGGGCCCATAACGGAGCCGCCGTACGCGAATGTAGTTTATGTGAGAGTTTCATTTGTCATACCCCATACACCGATGCTTCCTGCCAGTCCCGTCGCTGCAGTTTCCCCCGGCTGACGTTTAATAGCGTACGTGGCGGAACTCCTGTCGACAAGTGGAACAAAATTCTTTAGCACCGTCGCATGGAACGCCGCGCCCATCGGAAACGGAACTTTAGACTATAGAAACCGATTGCGAGCACGCCAAATGATCGATTCGCCAATGCAACCCACGTGCGTGCTGAAGAGCGTCCGTCAATTCCTTCGTTGCATGCGTTGTGGTGCCGATGGTTTGATGTTCTCCACCCTTGACCACGGAGGACGCAATGAGCACGGTACTGGAGCAGCCCCAATCGCAAGCCGGAGATCATCAGGACCTGCGCGTGCGTCGCTACAAGCCGTTGATCGGCGCGGTGATCGAGAATGTCGATCTCTCCGGGCCGTTGAGCGAAGCGAATCGGCAAACGCTGCGTCAGGCACTCGTCGAACACGGCGTGATTTTTTTTCGTGAGCAGACGCTGTCGCCCGAACAGCATGTGGCGCTCGCGCGCATTTTTGGCAATCCCATCCGCAAGAACATCTATTTGCCTGCTGTGGCGGGCTTTCCCGAGATCGAGGTCATCGCACACAGCGAGAAGACGCGCTCGGGCGGCACGGACAACTGGCACGTCGATGTTTCCTGGCAGCATCAGCCACCCAAGGCCACGGTTCTCCACGCCCAGGAAATTCCCGAAGGGGGTGGCGGCGACACGATCTGGTCCTCGTCGGCGGCGGTCTACGACTTGCTGGATGCCGATCTGGCCCGCTACTTCGAGAAGCTGACCGCGGTGAATACCTTTATCGCCTCGCCGAAGAAGGGCGCCCTCTCCGAACTGCTGAGCGGCTACGACATTCCGGAAGGCAGCGAGGAAAACAGCGTGGAAGCGGGGCTTGCGCGCGTGCGCGACGCGGCGCAGAAGTATCCGCCAATCGAAGTGCCGGTCATCAAGACCCACCCTGAGAACGGCCGCAAGCTCGTGTTCGTCAACGAAGGCCACACGAGTCACTTGCTCGGTGTTTCAAAAACGGCCAGTCAGAGTCTGCTGAATTACCTGTACGACCTCATCAAGACGCCCGAAGTCCAGGCGCGCTTCGAATGGCGGCAGGGCGATGTCGCGATCTGGGACAACCGCCAGGTGCAGCATTACGCGGCGCGCGACTACGGATCGGCACGGCGGCGCATTCATCGCGTCACGCTCGAGCACGACGGCGTCTTCTAGGAAGCATGGTCCGCGCCTGCAAGGAACCCCCGCATGAAACGCAGTTTCTCCCCTTATATGAAACGTTTCGCCATCCTTCATATTGCAGCGATGCTGGCGGCTGCGGCGTCGGCGCCATCGTTCGCGCAGACGCCGGAGAAGCAGGAGCTGCGTTATCAGGGCTGGGCGAGCAAAGTGCTGTATCCCGAGCTGGCCGAGGACCTCGGCTATCTCGCGCCCATCAAGCTCAAATGGGTAGGTAACACGACGAGCGGACCCCAGGACATTCAGGCGGCTGTGACGGGCGACGTCGATTTCGGCGGTGCGTTTAACGGTTCGATCGTCAAGCTGGTTGCGGCGCACGCGCCCGTGAAAGCTGTGATTTCGTATGTCGGCACCGACAAGGAAACCAATGGCGGGCTGTTCGTGCTCGACGACAGTCCGATCAAGGGGCCACGTGACCTGATCGGGCGCCGCATTGGCGTGAACACGCCCGGCGCTTACGAGCAGTATGCGGTGACCGCGTATCTGCAGAAGGCCGGCGTTTCGCAGGCCGACATCGACAAGGTGGTGTTCGTCGCGGCGCCGCCCGTGAATCTCGCGCAACTGCTCAAGCAGAAGCAGCTCGATGCCGTGTTTCTGGAAGATATCCTGAAGGACAAGGAACTCGCCCAGGGCGGGGCACGCCTGCTCACGACTGACTACCAGCTCTTCGGTTCGTTCGGGTATGCGAGTTATCTCTTCACGGATCGATTCATCGCGCAGAACCCGAATACAGTGCGCAAATTCGTCGAAGGCACGGCGCGCGCCATCGAATGGACGCGGAACACGCCGCGCGCGGAAGTCGTCGCGCGGTTGCACAAGATCATCGAGGCGCGCCATCGCAATGAAGACGCCACCATCGTCAATTACTGGAAGTCGCCGGGCGTGGGCGGCAAGGGCGGCCTGATTGTCTCCGACGACTTCACGACCTACATCGACTGGTACGTGAACAACGGCGTGCTGAAGGCCGGGCAGGTGAAGCCGGGCGACATCTATTCGAATCAGTTCAATCCGTTCAACCAGCGAGTCGCGAGCCAGTGAGGCGGCGTCATCACGCGAGGAAAGCGCAATGAGTGCATCGATCAGCGTGCGCAACGTGGTTAAAGCGTTTCATCTGAACAGGCGCGGGCATTTCGTCGTGCTCGACGATGTTTCGTTCGAGGTAGCGGCTGGCGAGTTCGTCGCACTGGTGGGGCCGAGCGGCTGTGGCAAGACTACGCTGCTCGACCTGATCGGCGGACTCACTCAGGCCGATCGCGGCAAGATACTGATAGGCGGACGCGAGATCGACGGGCCGGGACTCGATCGCGGCATAGTCTTTCAGCAGTACGCGCTCTTTCCCTGGAAAACTGCGCTCGGCAATATCGAATTCGGCCTGGAAGCGAAAGGGATCGCGAGGCGTGAGCGCACCGAGCGCGCGAGGCGCTTTCTCGATCTCGTCGGGCTCGGCGCGTTCGCCGACCGCTATCCCCATGAACTCTCCGGCGGCATGAAGCAGCGCGTGGCGATTGCACGTGCGCTGTCCTACGAACCCGACGTGCTGCTAATGGACGAGCCGTTCGCGGCGCTCGATGCGCAAACGCGCGAAAGCCTGCAGGACGAACTGTTGCGCATCTGGCAGCGCACGGGCACGACCGTCGTCTTTATCACGCATTCGATCGACGAAGCGATCTATCTGGGCCAGCGCGTGCTCGTGATGACAGCTGGACCCGGGCGCGTCACCCACACGCTGCCCGTGCATGTGCCTCGCGGCGATCTTTCGGAGGACATCCGTTCGACGCCGGAATTCGTGCGCCTGCGCCATGAAATCTGGCAACTAATCCGGCAACGTCGCGGCAACGCGCAATGGCAGGTCGCACAGGCGGCGTGAGGAGAATCACCATGAGTACGTTGTCCGTTGAATCGAAGCGGGGCATGTCAGCGTCGACCGTTTGGCTGGCAGCCTGGCGGGCCGCGCGCGGCAGCGTCGCCGTGGTCGCGTTTCTCGCGCTCTGGGAAGTGCTGCCGCGGGCGGGATGGGTAGACCCCGTTTTCCTGCCGCCATTCTCGACCGTGCTGCATGCGTTGTTCGAAATGGCCGTATCGGGCGAACTGGGCGCGAACCTGCTGGCGAGCGCCGTGCGTGCAGCAAGCGGTTTCGCGATCGCCGTGGCGCTCGGCGTGCCGTTGGGCCTCCTGATCGGCTGGTATCGCACGCTCGGGGACCTGCTCAACCCGTTGCTGGAGATTTTTCGCAACACGGCGCCGCTCGCGCTGCTGCCGGTGTTCGTGCTCGTGCTCGGCATGGGCGAGACGTCGAAGATTTCGATGGTGGTCTATTCCTGCATCTGGCCCGTCGTGCTCAATACGGTGAGCGGCGTGCGCAACGTCGACGCATTGCTGATCCGCTCGGCGCGATCGATGGGGCTCGGCCCGCTTCGTCTGTTCGTGAAGGTCGTGCTGCCCGCATCGGTGCCTGCCGTATTCACGGGCATTCGCGTGGCTGGCGCGTACTCGATACTCGTGCTGATTGCGGCCGAGATGGTGGGCGCGAAGGCGGGATTGGGCTATCTCGTGAACTACTCCCAATACACGTTCGAGATTCCGAAGATGTACGCGGGCATCGTCACGCTCGCCGTACTCGGCCTCGCGTTCAATCACGCCGTGGTGTTCGTCGAACGGCGCCTCACAGCGTGGCAAGGTATTCGTTAAGGATGGGGCAATGATGAATCGAAGCGGAGCGGTAACGGCGTCGTCCGCGCAGGCATGGTACGACGCTGACGTTCTCGTGATCGGCGGCGGTCCGGCTGGCGCGTGGGCGGCCATAGGCGCGTCGGCGCGCGGCGCGAAGGTGGTGCTCGTCGACAAGGGCTTTTGCGGCACCTCGGGCGCCACCGCGCCGTCCGGAACCGGTGTGTGGCACGTCGCGCCGGAGGAGAGCGCGCGTGAGTTCGCGAAGGCGAGCCGATTCAAGCTGGGCGGCGAACTCGCCGAGCAGGCGTGGATGGATCGCGTGCTCGAACAGACGTGGATCAACTGCGAACGACTCGCGCAGTGGGGCTATCCGTTTCCTGTCGACAACGCGGGGCTGGAGAAGCGCACGTCCTTGCAAGGCCCCGAATATATGCGGCTGCTGCGCAAGCGGGTGAAAGCCAGCGGCGCGCGCATTCACGACCATAGTCCCGCGCTCGAACTGCTGATCGACGAGCGCGGCGTAGTCGCGGGCGCGAAGGGTGTGCATCGTCAAACGGATGAAACGTGGATCGTGAAAGCCGGCAGCGTGATCATTGCGACCGGCGGCTGTGCGTTCCTCAGCAACGCGCTGGGCTGCAACGTCTTGACGGGCGATGGTCAGTTGATGGCGGCCGAGGCGGGCGCATCGTTTTCGGGCATGGAGTTTTCGAACGCCTATGGGCTGGGGCCCGCATTTGCGTCGGTGACGAAATCGCTGTTCTATACGTGGGCGACGTTCTACGACGAAGCGGGCAGCGTGATCGAAGGCGCGGGCTCCTCGCATGGCCGCGGCGTGATCGCGAAAACGCTCGAAACGCAGCCAGTATACGCGTGCCTCGATCGAGCCGATGAAGATATCCGCGCATGGATGCGTCGTGCCCAGCCTAACTTCTTTCTGCCGTTCGACCGGCGCGGCATCGACCCCTTCACTCAGCATTTTCCCGTGACCCTGCGGCTGGAGGGCACGGTGCGCGGCACAGGCGGCCTGCATCTCGTCGACGAAACGTGCGCAACGTCGGTGGAAGGTCTTTACGCGGCAGGCGACGCGGCCACCCGCGAGCTGATCTGCGGCGGCTTCACGGGCGGCGGCAGTCATAACGCGGCATGGGCAATGTCGTCGGGATTCTGGGCCGGGGCCGGCGCTGCTGATTACGCCCATGAGCAAAGGTCGGCGCGCACCGCACGCCGACTCTATGAGGCGGGAACCGTGGCATTGCGCGATGGCGCGAGCCCGGCCACCTTCGACAGCGAGGCCGTGATCCGCGCGGTCCAGCAGGAGGTCTTTCCCACGCAGCGCAACTGGACGCGCCGCGCCGATCTGCTCGAAGACTCCCTCGCGCGGCTCGACGCGCTATGGCGCCACGTGAGCGGTGCCCGCGCGGCGCCTGGCGCGCGCGCGGCCGTGCGTGCGCGCGAAGCCGCGGCAATGCTGGCGAATTCGCGTTGGATGTATCGCAGCGCGTTGCAGCGCAAGGAGACGCGCGGCATGCACCGGCGGCACGAGTACGCCGCCGCCGACCCGGCGCAGCGTCACCGGCTGTTGAGCGGCGGGCTCGACGAGGTGTGGGTCGAGCGCGTGTATGGTGTAGCCAGCGTGGGGGTGGCCGCGTGATCGAGATCGTCGATTCGTCGCTTTGCACGGGCTGCAATATCTGCGTGCGCGCGTGCCCGACCAATGTGTTCGATGCCGTGCCGGATGGCGTGCCGCGCATCGCGAGGCAGGAGGATTGCCAGACCTGTTTCATGTGCGAGCTCTATTGCCCCGAAGACGCGCTCTTCGTCGCGCCGGAGCCTGCACCGTGCCCGGAACTCAACGTGGACCCGGCGCTGGTGGGGAGCTATCGCCGCGCGGTGGGATGGGGCCGCGGCCGTCAGGCTACGGCAGCCGAGGACGCGAGTTATGAGCTGTTGGCGCGTGCGCATTGAGCGCCAGAGGTAACGAAAGACGCGTGCCGAGCAGTGCGCGCGTATGGTGATGCCGTGGGTCGGCGAATAGCGCGTCCGTGCTCGCGTTTTCGACGATCTCCCCGGCGTACATGACGAGCGCTCGTGCGCAGAGGATGCGCACGACGTCGAGATCGTGCGAAATGAAGAGCATGGCCATGCCGTGGCGCTCTCGCAACTGGTCGAGCGTGCGCAGGATGCCGGCCTGGACCGACACATCGAGCGCGGCCGTCGGTTCGTCGAGGATGAGCAGGTCCGGCTCGCTCGCAATCGCGCGCGCGATGCCCACGCGGGCGGCTTCGCCGCCCGAAAGCTGATGCGGGCGCAACGCGAGCCGCGAACGCGGCAACTCCACGCTGTGCGCGAGCGCGAGAACGCGTTCGCTTACCTCCGCACGGGAGCCAAAGCGTGGCGGCAACGCTGCCACGATGGCGTCGAAGGCGCTGGCTCGCGGATCGATGCTGTCTCGCGCATCCTGGAACACGAGCTGGATGCGCCGCCGCCATGCGGCGCGCGCGCTGCGTCGCGCCGGCGTCGCGGCGATGTCCTCGCCCTCGAAGCGGATCGTGCCTTCGTCGGGATCGTCGAGACGCGCGAGCAGGTTCGCGAGCGTGGACTTGCCGCTGCCCGACTGCCCGATCAGGCCGAGCGTTTCGCCGCGCGCAAGTTCGAACGAGACGCGCTTGACCGCCACTTGCGATCGATAGTGTTTGGTCAGGCCGGCAACTTCAAGCATGGCAATCCGTCAGGGGCAGGGTGGAAAGCGCGTCGGCCGACGCAGGGTGCCAGCATCGAAGGTGTCCGCCGCCGGTCGTTTCGACGACGGGCGGCGCCGCCTCGACGCATTGCGGAGTGGCATTCGCGCAGCGCGCGTGAAAGCGACAGGTGGCCCGATCGATGTGTGCGAGTTCGGGAAGCTCGCCCGGCACGCCCCGCAATTTCCCGAGCGTGGAGACGAGCGCCGGCGTTGCGCTGATGAGCGCGCGCGAGTAGGGGTGGCGCGCGTTGCGCAAAAAGTCGCGCGACGGCAGCACTTCAACGAGTTGACCCGCGTGCATGACCGCGACGCGATCGCTGTGATGAAGCGCCGCACCCAGATCGTGCGTGATCAGGAGCAGCGCCATGCGGCGTGCGCGCCGCAACTCGCCAATGAGTGTAAGCACCTGGGACTGCGTCACGGCGTCGAGGCCGGTGGTCGGTTCGTCCGCGACGAGTAGCGCGGCCTCGCGTGCGAGCGCGAGGGCAAGCGATACGCGCTGGCACAGGCCGCCCGAAAGCTCGTGCGGCCAGGCACGCAAATAGCGTTGCGCGGGCGACATCGCGACCTGTTCGAGCAGTTGCACCGCACGCTGCGCGCGCGCCCGGCGGGGCACGCGCATGGTTCGCAACACGTCGTCGAATTGCTGCCCGATGCGCCGCACGGGATTGAGCGCGGCGCGCGGATTCTGGAACACCATCGCTGCGGCTGGCGCACCGTCGCGTATTTCATGCCATCGCAGCGCGCCACCGCTCGCGTGCAGCGCGGGCGGCAGCAGGTTCATCACGGCAAACGCGGTGAGTGACTTGCCCGAGCCGCTCTCGCCGATCAACGCCACGGCTTCGCCGCGCGCGATACGCAGGTCGATGCCTTCGATCAACGCGTGCGTGCGACCGTGCGAGGCGAGTTCAATCCGCAGGTTGCGAATCTCCAGCAGAGAGTCAGTGACGGTTGATGGATCGGTCATCGTGAACGAGGGTCGAAAGCGTCGCGCAAACTGTCGCCTGCGCCGTTGAGCAAGAACACGGCCAGCGCGAGCGCGAGGCTCGGGAACGTGGCGAGCCACCATTGACCCGTCATCATGTACGGCGCGCCTTCGCCGACGAGCACGCCCCATTCGGCCGCGGGCGGCCGCACACCCATGCCGAGAAACGAGAGGCCCGCGCTATTGGTCATCGCCCAGCCCAGGTTCACGGTCATCTGTGCGCATAGCGCAGGCAGTGCGCCGGGCAGGAGGACGCGCAGCAGGATCTTCGTATCGCTCCAGCCGAAGAGTCGGGCGGCGTGCACGTAGTTTGCCTCGCGGCGTGCGGCGATCTCGGCGCGCGCGAGGCGGGCGTAGAACGGAATGTTGATGAGCGCCGTCGCGAGCACCACACTGCTCACCGAATTGCCGAGCACGGCAACGAGCGCTAGCGCGACGACGAACAGGGGAAACGCCATGAACACGTCCACCACACGCTGCAGCAGCCGGTCGATGCGCCCGCCCGCGAGGCCGGACGCGGCGCCAAGCACGCTGCCCGCGAGCGCCGCAATGCCGACGGCGCCGAGCGCGATCGACAGATCGAGCCGCGTGGCGACCACGACCCGTGCGAACAGATCCCGGCCGATCGCATCGGTGCCGAACCAGTGTGCGAGCGAAGGCGGCGCGAGCATATGCGCGACATGGGGCGCGGTCGGATCGGCGACGAACGAGGGGCCCGCGAGTGCGACGGCGAGCAAGGCCGCGGGCGGCACGAGCGCGCGCAGTTTGCGTCCACCCGCGTGGCTCCATCGCTGCGCGAGGAAGCTCAGCTTGACGGCGATGCGCGCCGGTGCGCGACGAACGAGCGTGGCGAACATCAGGCGACCCTCGCGCGCGGGTCGATCCACTGAATCAGCAGATCGACGATGAGATTCAGCACCGCGAATGCGATCGCGACGAACAGTACGAAGCCTTGAAGCGGTGCATAGTCGGCGTTGTTCAGCGCGTCGAGCGCGTAGGAGCCGATGCCCGGCCACGCAAAGATCTTTTCGACGATCACGTTGGCCGCGAGCATGTACGAGAACATCATGCCGGACGCCGTGATGATCGGCGCCGCGACCGGCGCGAGCGCGTAAGTCCACAGCACCTTTGCCCGCGAGAGACCGAGGCTGCGCGCGCTGCGCACCGGGTCGGCGGCGAGGCCTGTGAGCAGCGCCGAGCGTGTGATGCGCACGAGCGGCGGCAAGCCGAAGATGGCCATCGAGATCGCGGGCAACACGAGCCGGCGCAACGCATCGAGGGCGGCTTGCACGTCGCCGCTCAGCCATGCATCGACGAAGACGAAGCCTGTGCGTTCGGGCGGCGGCGCGAGCAATGCGTCGAGGCGGCCGGTCGGCTCGGGCGCCCAGCCGAGGCGGTAATAGAACACATAGACGAGCAGCAATGCAACGATGAAGGTCGGCAGGCAGCTACCGGCGCTCGAGACGGCGCGGGCAAAGCGGTCGATTGCCGTGTCGCGCGCGCAGGCCGCCGCGACGCCAAGCGGGATGCCCGCGAAGATGGCCAGCAGGAAGCCGCTCACGGTCAATTCGAGCGTTGCCGGCAGGCGCGCCAGCAGTTCGTCGAGCACCGCGCCGCCCGTCGTGAACGAGCGCCCCCAATCGCCGTGCGCGAGTCCGTTCAGCCAGTGCCAAAGCTGCCCGGGCATCGAGGCATCGAGGCCCAGATGGCGGCGGATTTCGGCGAGCCCGCGCGCGTCGGACTGCATGCCTGAGGCGAGCTGCGCGGCGGGATCGCCGGGCAGCAGGCGCACGAGCACGAAGGTGAAGACGGCCGCCGCCAATACCACCGGTACCGTGGCCGCCACGCGGACCGAAACGCGCTTGAAGAAAGCGAAGGACATGGTGCGGCGGCGCTACGCGCGCGAGAGCGTTCGGAAATCCACCTGGCCGTGGATGTAGTAGGTGAAGCCGCGCAGGTCGTCGCGCGTGGCGACGTCGAATGCGGGCTGCCACAGCGGTATCAGCGGTACCTGTTCGGTAACAAGCTTCGCGGCGTCGCGCATCAACTGATCGTAGCGGCTCGTGTCGCTTTCCCATCGCGCGGCGTCGGTGAGGCGCACGAGCGCAGGGCTGTCGAACGATCCGAAGTTCCAGCGCCAGTCGCCTTCGAAGAAGATCCGGTAGTAGTAGTCGGGGGCGTTGAACCAGGCCGACGACGAATCGATGAAGAAACCGAGCCGCTTGTCGGTTTGCAACTCGCCCCATTGCGCGCCCGACGATTTGTCGAGCGCCACCTGCACGCCGATCGCCTTCAGTGCGTCCTGGATTAGCAGCGCAGCGGGTTCGGCAATGGCGGCGTCCGTCGCGTTGTAGCTCAGCGTGGTCTGGAAGCCGTCGGGGTGGCCCGCTTCCTTGAGCAACGCGCGTGCGCGTTCGACATTCGTCGCGTAAGGGTAGCGCTGCGGCCACGCGGCCGACGGCGCTGTACCCGCCGCCGCGCCGAACAGCGGTGCGCCCTTGCCGTGATTGACGCCGTCGAACAGCGATTCATAGGGCAGCGCGTAGGCGATGGCCTGACGCACCTTTACCGAGTCGAACGGGGCCAGCCGGGTATTGAACGCGACGAAGCGGAACGTGTTGGTGACCGGAATCGACAGTGCCGCGACGCCGGCTTTCCCTTCCAGGGAGGCGAATTCACGCGGGGGCAGTTGCAGCACGATGTCCGCGTCGCCACGCTGCAGCGCGGCGAGCCGGTTCGAAGCGCTGGGTACGGCCTGGACGATGGCGCGCCGGACGAACGGCAAATCGCCGCTGCGCCAGCCGTCGAAGCGCTCGTAGGCGACCTGCTGCTGACTCTGCCACGCGGCCAGCCGGTACGCACCGCCGCCCGCCGGATGACTGCGCAGCCAGTTGGTTCCCCACGGATCGGCGGTCTCGGCATGCGACTTCACCTCCGTCGCGTTCAGCACCGAAGCGAAGGTCAGCGCGAGGTTGGGCAACGCGTAGCGGTCTGCGTGCGGCAGATCGATGCGCAGCGTGTGGGGGTTGACCACGACGAACTGCGCGGGATCGGTGAGCGAGCCGGTTGCAAGCTGGCGCTTCGACGCGGGCAGGCTCACCGCGCGGTCGAGCGACCATTTGACGTCGTCGGCGGTGACGGGGCGGCCATCGTGGAAGGTCGCGTCACGCCGCAAATGAAACGTGAGGCTGCGGCCGTCTTGCGTCGACTGGAACGATTCGGCCAGTTCGCCCTTCAGGTGGTCGTAGTCGTAGCGCCAGGCGTCGTGCTTGCGCGCGCTCGCGGAGTCGAGCAATCTGCGATCGAAGCTGACGAGGCGGTCATAGATGTTCGTGAAAAGCCCGAGCGATTCGCGGGAAACGCCGTCGCCGTGCGGGTCGAGCGAATTGCCGATGCCCTCGGCGAGCACGCGGACAATTTCACGGCGCTGCGGCGCGGGCACGGACGTGGGCACGGCGCTGGCGGGCGCGGCGGCGAGCCCGGTGAATCCTGCGCCCGCGGCGAGGCCCGTGCCGATCAGGAAGCGGCGTCTGGTGAGCGTTGTCATGTTCGTCTTGCTGTCGTCGTTTGAAGGGGCTTCACGCGCGTGGCGCGTGCGAAGCGTGCAGGTGATGCGGTGGATACCTCAGACCGAAGCGTGGCGTGCGGGCTCGGTGCCGTTGAGCCAGTGCGCGCCGACGACGTTGTATTTCCAGCGCACCGGATCATGCACGGTATGCGTGCGCGCGTTGCGCCAGTGCCGGTCGAGCGCGTAGCTGCGCAATGTCGATTGACTGCCGCCGAACTCGATCAAGGTGGTCGATGCGTCGAGTGCGAGTTCGGTGGTCATGATCTTGGCCTCGGCCACGGCGATGGAGGCCGCGGAGACGGCGGCGGCTTCGCCCGCCGGCGCGTCGCGCGCGGCGTCGAGGGCTTGGCCCGCGCGCGTGAGCAGGCCTTCGGCCGCGTGCAGGCGCACGATCAGCGCGCCGACCTTGTTGAGCGTGAGCGGATCTTCGCTCGCGTGTACGGCGCCGCTATCGGCCCACGGACGCGCCTTGTTGCGCAGCCAGAAGCGCAGGTCTCGCAGCGCGGCGCGCGCGATGCCCAGATCGATGGCCGCATGCAGCAACTGCGCGAACGGCCCGTGGATCGTGGGGGGCGAAAAAAGACGGTCGCGCGGCAACACGTGCAGCGCGTCCACGTGAACGTCATCGAGAAGTACCGTGCCGCTGGCCGTCGTGCGCTGGCCGAAGCCGTCCCAGTCGTCGATCACCTGCAGGCCCGGGCTGTTCCTGGGCACATAGGCGAGCCATTGATGGCCCTCGTCGTCGACGGCGGCAACAGGCACCCAGTGCGCGAAGAGCGCGCCTGTGGAGTAAGCCTTGCGCCCGTTCAGGCGCCATGCGCCGCCGCTGCGCACGAGGCGGGTGTGCATGGTTTTCGAATTGGCGGTGCCCGTTTCGGACACGGCGTTGCCGAAACGCCTGCCGGCCAGGGCCTCGCGAAAGAACAGCGCCTGCTGCGCATCGTTGCCGATGAGGCGCACCGCGTCGACGAGACAATAGTGATTTTGCGGGATCTGTCCGATGGCGGGATCGGCTTCGGACACGACGGCGAGCACCTCGGCGAGCGTGACATGCGAGACGGCCGCGCCGCCGTGGCTGCGCGGCACGGTGATCCCCCACAGGCCGGTGCGCGCGAAGGCTTCGATTTCTTCGTGCGGCAACGCGCGCTCGCGGTCGCGATCCGCCGCGCTGCCGGCGATCGAGTCGGCAAAGCACCGGGCCGCTTCGAGCGCGGCGGTATCGCCGGCGATGACGGTGACATCGGTTGCGTGCGCAGCGATGCCGTGCCGGGTAATCGTTTCGGTGGTCACAGGAAGTCCATGTCGAGATGAGCGTACCGTCAGGCGTCGCTGTGCGCGCGGCCCGGATGATTGGCAGGCAGCCGCGTGCGACCTTGCCCAAACAGTTTTTCGCGGTACGTGCCGGGCGCATAGGCTGTCTTGAAGCGGCCGCGCGTTTGCAGTTCCGGAATCACGAGCCGTGCGATGTCCGCAAAGCATTGTGGCGTGACGGTGCGCACCAGATTGAATCCGTCGATGCCGGCGCGATCCGCGAAATCGATCAGCCGGTTCGCGACCTCGGCCGGATCGCCCACGATGGGCTCGAAGCGGCCGCCCAGCGGCGCTTGCGCAAGCAGGCCGCGCACGGTCACGGGCTCGCCCGCGCGTGACAGACCGGCAACGGCCGATTGAATGCCGTTGCCGGCGGCGGCGGTAATGGGTTCGTCGAGTCCGTAGCGCGAAAAGTCGATACCGGTCGCGCTCGCAAGCTGCACGAGTGCGGCCAGCGGCTGCGCGTGGCGGCGGTAGGACGCGTAGCGCTCGAGCGCCTCGCTGCGCGTTTGCGCAACCACGACGACGACGCTCGTGAAAAGCCGCACGTCCTCGCGCGAGCGTCCGTGGCGCATCAGGTGCGCCTCAAGCGCGCGCGCATGAGCGGCCGTCGCGTCGAGGCCGTGATTGGGCAGGAAGATGCACTCGGCGTGGCGCACGGCGAAGTCCATGCCGCGCGCCGACGCGCCAGCCTGATACAGCACGGGCGAGCGCTGAGGTGACGGTTCGCTCAGATGGATGGCCTCGAACGGATGCCAGGGGCCGTCGTGCCGGATGGTGCGAATCTTCGCGGGATCGGCGAAGCGGCCGGTGGCGCGATCGCGCAGCACGGCGTCGTCGGCCCAACTGGTTTCCCAGAGCCGGTAGAGGCCTGCCAGGTAGTCGTCAGCGCGTTCATAGCGCTCGTCATGACCGATTGTCCCGCCGGCGCCGCTTGCGCGCGCCGCGCTGTCGAGAAAGCCGGTCACGATGTTCCAGCCAATGCGGCCGCGGCTCAGATGATCGAGTGTCGAGAAACGCCGCGCCAGCAGATAGGGCGGCTCGACTCCCGTTTGCGCGGTGAGGCCGAACGAGAGATGCTCGGTGACGGCCGCCATCATACTCACGACGGGAACCGGATCGTTCACGGGTGTTTGAATGGCGTGTGCGAGCGCGGCCTCCGGGCCACCGCCGTAGACGTCGTACACGCCGAGCGCATCCGCGAGAAAGAGCCCGTCGAACATGCCTTGTTCGAGCACGCGCGCAAGTTGCAGCCAGTACGCGGCGTCGGTGTAGCGCAGGGCGGTGTCGTCGGGATGCGTCCAGAGTCCGTGCGATAGATGACCCGGCGCGTTCATGTCGAACGCGTTCAACAGCAGGTGACGCGGTTCAGCCGGGCTGCTCAAAACGGACGGCTCCCCGCAAGGCTGATGCGCTTGAGGACGCGCCGTTCGCCGGAGTCGAAATCGTCGCGGCCGTGCAGGGTGGCCTGGTTGTCCCAGAACACGATATCGCCAACGCTCCAGCGGTGCCGGTAGGCGAATCGCGGCGAGAGGATATGGGCCCGCAAGGCCTCGATGAGTTGCGCGCCTGCGCCCGGCTCGTAGTCGACAAGCTCGACTTCGGTGCGCGCGCCCAGATAGATCAGGCGGCGGCCGCTTTCAGGGTGCGTACGCACGAGCGGGTGATCGATGAACGGACGCAGCGGCTCGATGCCGGGATGCCGATAAAGCGGAATGCCTTCCGGCAGCGGGTGTTTGCGCCGAAGGAACGGGTTGTACGTGATGAGCCGCAGGCAGTTGATTTGCGAGCGAAGATCGGCGGGCAACGCGTCGTACGCCGCCGCGAGGTTGTACCAGGTCGTGTCGCCGCCGTTCTCCGGCACTTCGAGCGCATAGAGCAGCGAGCCCGACGAAGGTTGCGGCGTCCAGTGGTGATCAGAATGTGCGGGTAGCTCGATGTTGCCGAGCACGCCGTCGTCGACATTCGAGACGAGCACGATGTCCGGGACGGTGCCGTCGTCATGCGAGCCGAGCACGGGCGCATCGCGGGGCGGCACGTAGACGGAGCCGAACCACGACGCGAGCCGTCTGAAGGCCGTGTCATCGAGTTGCTGGTTCTTGAAGATGAGAATGTGATGGTCGCGCAGCGCCTGCTTGAGCGCAAGGATCTGCGCCGCGCTCACGGCACTTGCCCCGTCGAAGCCGTTCACTTGCGCGCCGAGCGGTGCATCGAGCGGAGCGATCGTGAAGGCGTCCGCCCGTGACCCGTTGGTCGAGATGTCTGTCATATCGATGGAATTGGCGCGTCGTTTGTTGATTAGGTATACGACGTAATTGGAGAAAGTCGAGTGTAAGTTCGCGCGAATCGGAACTGGAAATTATTTTTTTGTATAAATAAAGAACGAACAGGAGCGCGCTTATGGCTTATTGGTGTATTCGTCGATATTGCGCGATGCGACGACGCAGGCGTGTTGATATGGATGTTTTTACGCCGATCTGCACGAACGTAAAGGAGGGGCTTCGATATATATTTTGTGGTTGCTCGTGCAACCATATTGAAGAAGCCGTGGTGGCGAGAAGGCGCATCGCGGATGCGCCTTCGGGAACTGTCAGCGAAGCGCGATCGGCGCGTCGTTTGCGCGACGCGCGTCCTCAAGAAGCGGCTTGCCGGGGCCGGCCAGCCATTCGTCGAAGCGAAGAAGCGGACCGAATTCGCGGTCGAGTGCCCGGATATCCGCGTGGCCGGTGAGCCGATCTTCGTCAATCAGGCTCGCCAGTCGGCCAAGGAACGGGTCCTGTTCCAGCAGAATGTCCGCAAAGCGGTGATAGGCGATCGGCGTGCCTGCGGCGCGGCTAAGGCTTTCCCGCAGGCGCGCGGCGGTGAGTTCGTCGCCCGCGATTTCGATGGTCCGTCCAACGTAGCGTTCCGGCGCATAGAATATCGTGGCGACGATCTTGCCGATGTCTTGCACGGCAATGATCTGTCCGCGTTGCTCCTCGCGAAGGAAGAACGTGAAGATGTCCTTGTCTAGACCCATGCCCGGCAGCATCAGCATCTCCATGAATCCGGCGGGACGCACAATTGTGCTGTTCAGATCAAGACGACGGATGTGCGCTTCTATCTCCGATTTGCTGTCGAAATGACCCATTCCGGTCTTTTCTTCGCCGGCCGCATTGACCGACGTATAAACCAGGTGCTCGACACCCGATTCCAGCGCAATGTCCGCAATGGCCTTGCCGTAGCAGATTTCCTCCTCGTCGGACACCCCGTACACTGCGCCTTGCCCTGAGCTTGGCTGCACGCTGAAGACGCCATAAATGTCTTTCATCGCGCGTCGGATCGACGCGCTGTCCGCCAGGTCGCCCACCGCCATATCCGCGCCTAGCGAAGCCAGCGACTTCGCTCTGGCGCTGGCAGGATCGCGGACGAATGCCCTGACTGCCCATCCATTCGCCCTGAGCGCAGAGGCGACCGCTCCTCCCTGTTGTCCCGTTGCGCCAAACACGAGCACGGGGTTCCTGGAGACCGGGCCGCCGGTTTCCGGATTGACTGACATGTTCACTCTCCTCGTTATCAGAGGTGATTCATGGTATAGATTTGAAACCTGAATGCAATTACGCACCTGAACGCTACCAGGTACCCCGGAGGATCCCATGTCCGCGTCATCCCATGAAGACCTCGAACTGAATCGCTTCGTGCTTGAAGAGATCACGAGCAAGTGGTCGCTGCTGGTTCTCGATTGCCTCTGCAGTGGCCCGATGCGATTCAACGCGCTGCGCAGGGCGAACGAAGGCATTACGCAGAAGTCGCTGACGCAATGCCTGCGCCGCCTGGAATTTAACGGCTTCATCAAGCGGACGGTCGTCAGTACCGCTCCGGTGGCCGTGACCTACGAAATCTCGCAACTGGGGCGCTCGCTCGAACCACATCTGCGCGCGATTCTGGAATGGGCAGAGCAGCATCGGCACGCGGTCGAGGCCGCGCGGCAAGCTTTTTCTGCGGCGCAAGGCCCGGTTCAGGGGGAAGGAGGTTTTTCGACGCAGTAGATGCGAAGCGTCATCGCAGGTTTCACCTCGGATGCCCGGGCCGCAATGAATCGACCGTGAGGGCGCTGTCTCGATCGGGACGGCGCGAGGCATCACAGCGCGCCGGGGCGCGGATCGGGCACGAAGCCGTCGCGGTTGGGCATGTATAGCAGGCCGTGCGTGAACTGGACGGGCAGCCCGCTGGGGCCGTTCCATTCGTTGCCGGTGTTGCCCGAGCATTCGAGAAAGTGCACGCGCGACTCGGACGGGAAGCGCACGAGGCGGTCCATCGTGAAGAGTCGTGGCTCGCGCACGAGGCCATGCACGACGAGGCGATGCTGGTCGGGATCGATGGCGGGCACGCCGGCATGGGGGATTACGTGCGCCACATTCGAACGCCGTGACCTGACAACCTTTGACCGATTCGCCGATCGCTGTTCGCGCCGCAGGATTGAGAGGGCTGCGCACTCGATCAGGCGTCTACATAGAGCCCGGCCAGATTGCCGCAGAGTCCGTCCGCCGTGACCGTGTGTCCATGCACCCGCTTGTTGTAGAGCGTGACCTGCTTGAGTGTGATGAGGTTGTAGACCGGCAGATCATCCGCCACCTTCAACTGAAACTCCTTGAAGATCTCGATACGCTTGTTCCGGTCGACCGCCACCGCGGCCGCTTCCAGAAGCCTGTCCGCGTCCGCGTTCTCGTAATGGCTGGCATTGGAGAAGGGCACGCCGGGCTTGAAATTCTTCGACCAGTAGATGCGCTGGACACCCACAGTCGGGTCGAAGGTGTTGCCCATGAAGTTTGCGTCGATATCGAACGCACGATCCGTGAACACACGTTTTACATAAGTCGGGAAGTCTTGCGAGCGAACCGTTGCGTCGATACCGACACGTCTGAGCGATTGCCTGAGAAACTGTGCGAGTAGCTGAAACGACGGATCGTACGGGTTGTAGTCGATTGTCAACGGGAAACGGAATGACTGCCCCTCTCCCTTGCGCCGATAGCCCGCGTCATCCAGCAGCTTCTCCGCGAGTGCCGGATCGTATGGATAGGACTTTACGGCGGGGTCGTAGAACTGGCTCAGCAAAGGGCTGATCGCCGCCGGCGAGGGCACGCCGTAACCATAGAAGACGGATCGCAGGATCGCCTGGCGATCAATGGCATGACCGATGGCGTGGCGGATGCGTACATCTTTCAGATACGGGTTGTCGAGGTTGAAAACCAGTTGAGTCAATGCGGCATCGTAGCTGTAGCCGCGCGTTTCGAGTTGCAGATGCGGCTCCTTCGTGAGCCTGGCGATGTCCGTCAACGGCACGGGGTTTTCGCCGGCAAGATCGAGCTCTCCGGTTTCGAGCGCGGCAGCGCGTGCGGCGGCATCCGGGATGAACGTCAACCAGAGTTCATCGACATACGGCTTCGGTGCATCCCAGTAGTCGGGGTTGCGCACCAGACGGACATGACTGCCGCGCACCCACTCCTTGAACAAATACGGCCCGGTGCCGATTGGCTTCGTATTGTTAGGATTATTAAGCGGATCGCCCTCGGCATAGAGGTGAGCCGGAACGATCGGCGACTCGGACGCAGCCAGCGCATAGAGCAGATAGGGCGCAGGGCGGGAGAGTCTCAGCACGGCGGTATGAGCATCCGGCGTATCGACACCCGATACGTTCGCGAAGGTGGCGCGGCCACGCGGGTGATACGTCTGCAGGAGCTTGATGGACTGCGCGACATCCTGCGAGGTGAACGGCTTGCCATCGTGCCATCGCACGTTCTCACGAAGATGAAACGTGTATTGCAGGCCATCGCTGCTGATTTCCCACTTCGTCGCCAGTTGCGGTTGAGGTTGCACGTCGAAGTCGTAAGCGAGCAGACCATCCGTTATCTTGGGACTCGCCTTGTCCTCCGCGCCTGCCGTCGTCGCGAAGTTGACCAGCACGTTCGGTTCCGGATTGACCAGCAGCGTCACGCGGCCGCCGCGCCTGGGCGCAGGTGATCCGGATGGTTTGCCGCCGACTTGCTGCGCGTACGCGGCGGATGGCGTGCCAATTGCTGACGCCAGTACGGTGGCGCCGGCGGCGGCCCCGAGTCCCTGGAGGAAGGCGCGGCGTTTCAGAGCGTGATGGCCATTCGACGACGCGAGTGCATGTTTGGATGGCGGTGCGGAAGTGGGTTTTCCTGCTTTGCGGCGCATGACGAACCACTCGGTAATTGGGGCGATTTAGTGTAGGCACGCCTCAATTGTGAGGTGAACCATTCGATCATCGGATGCTTATGATGAAAGCGATTACATGCATATGGTTGTGCTGGGAGTGTTGCGACGTCACACCTCGTTGACGGGGGGCGAGCCCCAGAACAATCACGCCAGCTGCTCTCCGCGCGGTGCGAAGCTCAGCGCCAGCACGGCGAAGATCAGCACGCCGGTTGCGACCTGCTGCCAATAGAAATTCCAGCCAATCAGCAACAGGCCATTGGCCACGAGGCTGATCAGCAGAACGCCGAGCAGCGTGCCGGTCACGCCTGGCCGTCGGCTCGACGACAGCGTGGTGCCGATGAAGGTTGCGCCGATCGCGTTCAGCAGATAACCATTGCCCGCCTGCGGGACGTACGCCTTGACCGTCGACGACAGCAACACGCCGACCACGCCATAGATTAACGCGCTGGCAATCAGCGTCCACGACACGATCGCGCCGACGGGCAGCCCCGAGTAGCGTGCGACGCCCGGTTGTGCGCCCAACGCGGCGGCCTGCCGTCCAAACACCGAGCGCGCCGAGGCCACGTGAACCGCGCCAGCCAGTATCGCGACCAGCCACAGCGGCACAGGAATTCCGGCGATTGCGCCGTGTGCCAGCTCGCTGAACAGCGCCGACAGCGGGACATTGAGCAAATAGACTGGCTGTCCGCCGTCGGTCGCCAACTGCTGCACGGTTTGTCCGATGAACAGCGTGCCAAGCGTGGCGAGAAACGGCGCGATGCCGAAGCCGGCGATCAACACGCTGTTGAGCGCGCCGACCGCCAGCGCTGCCACGAATCCGCCCAGTATGGCGAGCGGCAGCGCCGTCTGATGCGCGCTGAGCAGCACGAACGCGAGGCTCGCAACGTCGATCGACGTGCCCAACGATAGATCGATCGCACCGATTGACAACGCCAGCGTCATCCCCAGCGACGCGATCGCGAGCAACGCGAAGTTGTTTAGGAGCACGTTCGCCAGATTGTCGGCGCGCGCGAAGCCGGGCGCGACCGCCGAGAAAAATGCAAACACGGCGAAGAGTGCGACGATCAACGCGTAGCGCTGCACCCGGGCGATCCGGTTAGTCATTTGCATGGTTCCCGGTGTGGCGTCGGCGCATCACAGCGGTGGTGGCGACGACGAACAGGATCAGCGCGCCCTCGACACCGTTGACCCAATAACTCGACAGATTGTCGAGCTGGAAGCCATTGTTGACGAGGCCGACAAACAGCACGGCAAGCAAGGTGCCCGGAATGGTCGGCACGAGCCGCCGTGAGAATACGACGCCCAATAGTGCCGCCGCGATGACCGCCAGCAGATTCTCGCCCGCGCCTGGCGAACTTCCGCTCAGCAGCGCAGAGGATGCAAGGGCCGCCAGCGCGGCCGAGAGACCGCTGACCACATAGCTCGAAGCAACATACCGGTCTGTGCGGATTCCCGCGGCGCGCGCGGCGTCGCGATGCGCGCCGGTCGCGCGCAGGCGCAAGCCGAATGCGGTGTAGTGGATCAGCAGCGTGAACAGCACGGCGACGCCTATGAGCGCATACGCGAGATGCGGCACGTCGAACGGGCCGCTATCCAGCAGGAACGTCATCAGCGGCGAGGCGACCGGGACAGACGTATTCTGCGTCAGCACCAGTTCGAGGCCTGCGGCGATATTCATCGTCGTCAACGTGGCGAGCAACGGGAAGATGCCCAGCGCGATCACCGCGAATGCGTTCAACGCGCCGATCGCGGCACCTGCGGCGAGCGTCAGAACCAGCGCGGCGCCTTCCGGCAGACCGTCGCGCAAACTCACGGCATAGACCGCCGCGCACCAGCCCATGTTCGCCGCGATCGACAGATCGAGTCCGCCCTTGATCGGATCCGCGCCGCCGCCGATCAGAACGGCGGTCAGCCCAAAGCCGAGAATGCCTACCACGACCGATTGCTGCAATACGTTCGCCAGATTCGCTATGCTCAGGAATAGCGGAGAACTCGCGGCGAAGACCGCGGCCACCAGCGCAAACGCCAGCACGGCGCAGCCGCGCAGCCAGAACTGCGCGCCGAACCATCCGGACGGCAACGCAACGCGTGGGCGCTCCCGTGTATCGTCAAGTACCTTGCTCATGCGGCGCGCTCCGTACGCTGCGCGCGGCTCGGCTCGGCTGTCGCCTCCCCGTTGGATCCGGTGCGAGCGCCAGTGGCCCATGCAAGCACCTCCTGACTCGAGGTTTCGCGCGAGATCAATTCCTTGACGATGCGCCCTCGCGTCATGACCAGCACGCGATCGGTCACTTCCAGCAGTTCGATCAGGTCGCTCGAAAACAGCAGCACGGCCGCGCCGTCGTTGGCGAGCCGCTCGAGCATCCGGTAGATCTCGGTCTTTGCACCGATATCGACGCCCACAGTGGGTTCGTCGAGCAGATAGATTCTCGACCCCGGTCCGGCGCCGCGAATCAGCCATTTGCCTAATGCGACCTTCTGCTGATTGCCGCCCGACAGATGACGCACCGGCGCTTCCGGGCCGGGTGCGCGGATGCTGAACGCGTCGATCGCCTGCCGCACGGCCTGGCGCTCGTCGCGTCGCGCCAGCAATCCGAAGCGGCTGAAACGCGCGAGGCTCGACAGCGTGAGGTTTTCGCGCACGCTCAGCGACGGCGCGACACCATGCGCGCGACGATCTTCGGGCACGAAGGCGATGCCGGCGCGCACCGCGTCGGCGGGGCGGCGCAGTCGCACGGGCTTGCCGTCGAGTGTGATCGCGCCGCGAACCTCGCGTTCGAGTCCGAACAGGCTGCGCACCAGTTGCTTGCCGCCCGAGCCCAGCAGCCCGGTCACGCCGACGATCTCGCCGCGCCCGAGTTCGAACGAAATCTGCTCGAAGCGCTTGTCCGCGTGGAGCTCGTGCACCGACAGAAGCGGGGCGCTTGCGGTTCGCGGCGCACGCGCTGTGCGGGGCGTCGCGTCGGTGCCGATCATCGCGCTGACCAACGCTTCGGTCGGGGTTGTGCGAGCGTCGACGTGCGCGACGTCCTTGCCGTCGCGCAAGACCGTGACCCGATCGCAGATCGCCGCGATTTCGTTCAGATGATGAGACACATACAGGATTGTCAGGCCGCGCTGCCGCAGGCGATCGATCGTCTGAAGCAGACGCTCGACTTCGCGATTGACGAGCGCGGCAGTCGGTTCGTCGAACACCAGAATGCGCGGCTCGCGCATCAACGCACGGGTGATCTGCACGATCTGCTGTTCGGCCACGCTCAACTCGGCGATCAGACGGTTGGGCGCGAGATCGATGCCGAAATGCGTTGCGACCGCTTCGCGCGCCTCACGCTGCATGCGCCGGACGTCGAGTATGCCCAGAGGAGAACTGCGCCGATCGAAGCGCGTGCGGCGCGTGCCGAGAATCGGCTCGTTGCCGCTTAGCAAGGCTTCGGCGACCGTGAAGGTGGCGGGCAGTAGCCGTTCCTGATGAATGAAACCGATCTGCGATAGCGGCTCACGTGACGCGCTTCCGTTCGGACCCCGGTCCACGCCGTCCACCGCGATGGTCCCGTCGTCGGCATGGTGAATACCGGCGAGTATCTTGATCAGCGTCGATTTTCCCGCGCCGTTCTGACCGATCAGGCCATGCACGGTGCCGCGCCGCACTTCCAGCGATGCGGCGCGCAGCGCGGGCACACCGTTGAACTGCTTGACGACGTCACGCAGCGCGAGCGCGGGAATGTACTGCGTCATTTCGATGCGATGCTGCCGTTCGGTACCGTTTGCCCGAGCGTCTGCTGAATGGCGCCGGCGTTATCTTTCGTGACAAGGATCGACGGCACGTAGGTGTATGGCGCCAGATTCTTCTCGCCGGCGAGATAGCGCGCAACGTTGTCGACCGCGGTTTTGCCGATCAGCGCGGGTTGCTGCGCGACCACGGCGGCCGCGCTCGAATTCGGGTCCTTGACGAGGTTGACTACGTCCGGGCTGCCGTCTACCGCATAGGTTTTGATTTCCGTGCGGTGCGCGGCGTCGATAGCCTGCGTCGCGCCGACTTGCGGCACGTCCCACGCGGCCCAGATCGCGGCGATCTGCCCCTTCGGATATTTGGTCAGCAACTGGCTGATCTGCGCGTACGCGCTTTGTACGGTGTTCGGAATCACATCGCGCAGTTCGGGCTGGATGATGTGCACCTTCGGGTAGTACTTCAGCACGGCTTTCAACTGGTCATAACGGATTGCGCACACCGGTACGCCATAAAAACCGTTGAACACGAGAATGTTGCCTTCGCCGTGAATGTCGTTGACGAGTTTCAGCGCCAACTGTTCGCCGATGAAGAAATTATCCGACGTGGTGTCGTTCAGGCTGGACGGCGAGGCCGTATCGATTGTGAAGAGCGGGATGCCTGCTTGGCGGATTTTCTGCAACCAAGGCTCCAGCACGCTCGCCGTGCCCAGTTGTTCGACGATCGCGTCGGGCTTCTGCGCGATCAGTGTCTGGATCTGCGCGATCTGCCGATTGTCGTTGCGGCCCGCATCGAGTGCGATCGGCGTACCGCCCAGCCGTTTGACTTCGTCGACCGCACCTTGATAGGCCTTCAGGTCCCAGTAGTGATCCGTGCCGGCTGCCGTAATGCCGATCCGCTTGCCTTTCAGCGACGGCACGTCCTTGTCGGCCGCGTCCTGCGCGTGTGCGCCGATACCGGCCCCCAGAAGAGAAAGCGTGACGAGTGCCGGAAGAAACTGCCTCAGTTTGCTATGGATTTTTTTCATGTCGTCGTGGAGTCGAAGCGGGTGAAGCGATCCGACGACTTTAAACAACAACACGACGCTGGAAACGAACAAATCCCGCTAAGGTTATCAGGGGGATGTTGCGGTGCTTAGTACGAATGGCGCAGATCGCTGGGACGAGTCCAAAGGATCGAACCGTAGCCAGGCCAAAAAGGCGTTTGCGCGCCACGCCAATCTGACGACTACCTCGGTCATGCTGTATGGGATCATCGATTCAGGTCTCGGCGAAGTGAACAACCAGGGTGGCAAATCGAACGTTCAGGCGACTTCAGGCGGGCTGTCGGGCAGCCGGTTCGGATTCCGGCCTCACGCGCAACCAGCATTGCGCAGAACCGCCAGGGAACACGGCTCATCGCGTCTGTTCGCGACGACCCTGGTTGCTCTGTCGACGCAATGAATCAAGCCGGGCGGGGACCATCGGCGGTCCAGCGCCCCGTTGAGTCGACTTCGATCGGCACGACGGCATTTAGCGGCATATCCGGATGCAGCGACGAGAGCTCCGTGGGAATGCGTCGAGCAGCATGACCGGTACGCGGCCCTTGTTGCGAGTCCGGATGACGCGCAGCGCGCGCTCGCTGGATTCCCGCCGATCAGTAACCGACCTTCTCAGTCCAGCGCGGCGCGCAGGGATATTCATTCCGCTTCTTTCGATCTGACCGATTCTTGGTTCCGTTTCGCGGCAGTGCTTTTTATGCTGGCAGGTTCGATGAGTATGCCGCGGCACACGCGGCCCCTCACGCCACACGCTAAAAAAGGGGAAAGCACATGCAGAATCAAAAGACGAAGATGCCGCTGCGGCGGCATATCGGCCAGTCGCTGCGCGCCTGGCGCAAGCCGGCCGCGCTGTGGCTGCTCGGCCTGGTCGCGATGATCGCCGCGCCGGCATGGGCGGCCGCCGCCGCACCCGCGGAACTCAAGATCGACTACGCGTACTACTCGCCGGAAAGTCTGGTGATCAAACGCAATGGCTGGCTCGAGCAGGAGTTCGCGCCGGATCATACGCAGGTGCGCTGGGTGCTGAGCCTCGGCAGCAACCGCGCACTGGAGTATCTGAACAGCGGCGCCATCGATATCGGCTCGACCGCGGGCCTCGCGGCCGTGCTCGGCAAGGCGAACGGCAATCCGATCAAGACCGTGTATATCTTCTCGCGCCCGGAGTGGACGGCGCTGGTTGTGCGCAAGGATTCGCCGCTGAAGTCGCTCGCCGACCTCAAGGGCAAGAAGATTGCCGCCACGAAGGGCACCGATCCCTACCTCTTCACGCTGCGCGCACTGCATACCGTCGGCCTGACGAAGGATGACGTCGAGATCGTCAATCTTCAGCATCCGGATGGCCGCACGGCGCTGATCAACGGTCAGGTCGATGCGTGGGCCGGGCTCGATCCCCACATGGCCGCCGCGGAAGTCGACAACGGCGCGCGTCTGCTGTACCGCAATGTCAGCTTCAACACGTGGGGCTTCCTGAACGTGCGCGAAGTGTTCCTGAAACAGTACCCGGACACCGTCACGCGCGTGCTGAAGGTCTATGAGCGTGCGCGGGAATGGATTGGCGCGCACCCCGACGAGGCGGCGCAAATCGTTTCCGAAGACTCGAAGGTGTCGCTCGCGGTCGCGAAGCTGCAACTGAGCCGCAACGACTTCAGCCACCCGCAGCCGGGTGCGGAACAGATCAAGGCGCTGGAAGCTGCCGCGCCGATCCTGGTTCAGGAGCAACTGGTCAAGTCGGGCACCGATCTGAACCAGGTGATCGAATCGCTGATCGACGCGCAGGCGGCGCAGCCGGCGCTGGCATCGGCGCAACATTAATAACCGGGCAGGCTGACATGGCAGTGGAAGAAGCGGCAGCACGCTCGCTGGCGCAGTCCGGTGAGGTTACGGCGGGGCGAAGGACTGAGGCTCCCGCGTATGGCGACACGCAACGCACCAGCGCGCCGGTGCGGGAAGCGGGTGCCCCGCAAGAGCGTGCGCCGCGCGCCTGGCGCATGGCGGGCTTGCTGCTGCCGGTCGCCTTCCTGCTTGTCGTGGAAGTGCTCGTGCGTGCGCAGGTGCTGCCGGACAATCTCGTGCCCGCGCCTTCGGAGATCGCGCAGGCGCTCTGGCAGCTCGGCGGCGCAACCCTGTTGAAGCACATCGTGCAGAGCACGGCGCGCGTGGCGGCCGGGTTCGCGTGCGGTGCGCTGTTCGCGGTAATCGTCGGCGCGGCGATGGGCTTGAGCCGCCGGCTCGACGCATTGCTCGATCCGAGTTTTCAGGCGCTGCGTGCGATTCCGTCGCTTGCGTGGGTGCCCGTGCTGCTGCTCTGGATGGGCATCGATGAGGCGCCAAAAATTACGCTGGTCGCGATTGGCGCATTCTTTCCGGTGCATCTGAGCGTGCTCTCTGGAGTCCGAAACGTCGATCGCAAGCTCGTCGAGCTCGGTGCCGTCTATCGGCTGTCTTCGTGGCGCTTCTTCGTGCGCATTTTGCTCCCGGCCGCGCTGCCTCATATTTTCACAGGGCTGCGCACGGGGCTGGCGGTCTCGTGGATGTTCGTCGTCGCGGCCGAGCTGATCGCCGCAACGCGCGGGCTTGGCTACCTCCTGAGCGACGGGCGCGAGACGGGCCGGCCCGATATCGTGTTTGGCGCCATCATCCTGCTGGGATTGCTCGGCAAGTTGACCGACAGCGCAATGAAGGCGCTCGAGGCACACGTGCTGTCCTGGCGCGACACGAGTGTCGAGGGAGCGCGCACATGATGGCGGCTTCGTTGACCAGCACGGCGCGCGAGACGTATCCGCCCCTCGTCGATATCGACATCCGCCAGAAGCGCTACGGCGAGCGGCCGATTCTCGACAGCCTGCGGCTCACGCTCGCGCCCGGCGAGATCGTGGCGCTGCTCGGCCCGAGCGGCTGCGGCAAGAGTACGCTGCTGCGCATTGCGGCGGGGCTGGATCGCGACTACGCGGGCACCGTCTCGTACAACGGCGAAGTGCAACGCGGGCCGTCGCCGCTCGCGGGCGTGATCTTTCAGGAGCCGCGCTTGTTGCCATGGCTGCGCGTGGGCGATAACGTGTGCTTTCCGCAGCGCGCTCGCGGCGACGTGCTCGCACGCGCGCAGTCGCTGCTCGAAGAGGTCGGCTTGCGTCCCGAAGACGGTGCGCTCTGGCCGAAGCATCTCTCGGGAGGCATGGCCCAGCGCGTGGCGATTGCACGCGGCCTGTTCACGCAGCCGCAGCTGCTGTTGCTCGACGAACCATTCAGCGCCGTCGACGCAATGACGCGTATGCGCCTTCAGGACCTGCTGCTCGCCATCGTGGATGCCCATCGAACGGCCGCGCTCGTCGTCACGCACGATATCGACGAGGCGCTGCATCTGGCCGATCGGATCGTCTTGCTGGAGCCTGCCGGTGGAGCACGGACACGACCTGCCAGCCGCATTTTTGAAGTGGGCGGCCCGCGTCCGCGCCGGCGCGAGGACACGGCCCGCTCGGCATGGCGCAGGATCCTGTTCGAGGGGCTGGAGACATTGGTGCGGTGAAGAACCGTTTCCTCCGCTCACACGTACGCGCGCGTCTGGCGCGACATCGCTGCAATGAAAAATCTGGATCTCGAACTTCTGCGCACCTTCGTGGCGGTGGCCGAACGCGGTCGCGGATTACTCGAATACCGGGCTGCGCCCCTTCAGGAAACGTTCGATGGTGGTTGGGCAGAGGTTGACGAACCGACATTTGCCCGTCGGATCGTAAGAGTCATTGACCTCCGCGATATTCGACAGCGCCATGCGTCATGGCGAGACCGTAGGTGCCGACGGCATTGCGCAGGTTCCCCTTAATGCAGACGATCTTCAGCGTGAAGTCGAGCAGTCGAGCGAATTGGCGGGTACCGAGCCCCGTCATGCATTTTCACTTGCTTGCCCTGTACCGGAATCTTTTTTCAGCGCACCGCTGATCCATCGCTCCCCGGAAGCCTTGAGATGAGCACGCATCGCTGTCTGCGCCGCGATGGGATCGCTGGCCTGCAGGGCCCTCAGGATTTCTTCGTGCTCGCATACTGCCTCGGTCCAGGTTTGAGGACTTTCCGTATGACCGCGCATGGCGGCCGCGATCGGATCGTGGCGGCTATCGAAGAGTTCGCCGACGAAACGACTCAGTACGGAGTTACCAGCCGCCTCCGCGATCAGCATGTGGAATTGCCGGTCCGCTTCAACGGGGGATTTGCCCGCTGCTGCAAGTCTGCGCATCCGCTCGATTGAGCGGCGCAGGCGATCGAGCGTGGCGGCGGTCATGCGCGCAGCGGCGAGCACCGATACGCTGCCTTCGATCGCAGCGCGCGCCTGCATCAACTCGGACGGGCTATCGCCGAGCGATCCCACCGCGCTCTCATCATCGATACCTGTCTCACGCACGTAGACACCGGATCCGACACGGATCTCGACCTTTCCACCGATCTCCAGCGCAATAAGCGCCTCACGTAGGGAGGGCCGCGAGACGCCTAGCTTGATGGCGAGTTCCCGCTCCGGCGGCAGGCGCTCGCCCGCCGGGAATTCACCCTGACGAATCAATGTGAGGATCTGGGTAGCAATGGATTGGTAAAGCCGCTTGGGTTCGGTTGATTTCACGATGAGGTTCGGTGCCTGCCAGTTGCCGACAAGTTGAACGGCTCATAGAGTCTAGCATTTCGGCTGAAGTACCGTGGGACAAGCGTTTGCGCCCGTCCCAGGGTTTTCCTTATGGGTAAGGCCAGTTAATAAAAATCATATTGGCTTGACCAATAACTGAGTTTGCCGTCTAATCCGTCTCAATTGGACTGACCAGCGCGAAGCCAGGTCGGCCGTGTCAAAGGAGACGAGATGAGCGCGCCCAACGGGCTGCCCAGCCTGGATGCAGAACTCCATAAGCCACCGAATGACGAGATCCTTCGCCTCGAAGGGATCGGAAAGCGCTTCCCGGGTGTGATCGCGCTCGATGGCATCAACCTCGATCTGCGCTGCGGAGAGGTCCACGCCATTTGCGGCGAAAACGGGGCGGGCAAGTCCACGTTGATGAAGATCATCAGCGGGCAATACCGACCGGACGTCGGTCTGATCCGCTATCGCGGCGAGGCCGTGCAGTTCCTCTCGACTTCCGAAGCGCAGACCGCAGGCATCGCGATCATCCATCAGGAACTGAACCTGGTGCCGCATCTGAGCGTGGCGGAAAACCTCTATCTGGCGCGGGAGCCTAAACGCGGGCCCTTCGTCGACACGCGCAGGCTCAACGCGGATGCAACGCGTTGTCTTGCACGCATCGGGCTGGATGTGGCGCCCACGACGCTGGTCGGGACGCTCTCGATCGCGCAGCAGCAGATGGTCGAAATCGCCAAGGCGCTTTCGCTCAACGCTCAGGTACTGATCATGGACGAGCCCACGTCGTCCCTCACGGAATCGGAAACAGTCCAGCTTTTCCGGATCATCAAGGAACTGCGCGCCGAAGGCGTGGCGATTCTCTACATCTCGCATCGGCTCGACGAGATGGCGCACATTGTCGATCGCGTCACGGTTCTGCGCGATGGCCGCCACATCTCGACCGATGACTTCGCTGCGCTGAGCGTCAACGATATCGTTGCGCGCATGGTCGGTCGCTCGCTCGAGGACGCCTATCCGGCCAGACAATCTTCTCCTGCCGAAGAGGTGCTGCTGAGCGTGAAGGATCTGCACCGCAACGGTGTGTTCGGCCCTGTTTCTTTCGAGCTGCGCAGAGGCGAGATTCTCGGATTTTCCGGCCTCATGGGCGCTGGCCGCACCGAGGTTGCGCGCGCAATCTTCGGCGCTGACAGGCTGGATAGTGGAACGATCACGCTTCATGGTCAGCCGGTGAGCATCCGCTCACCGAGAGAGGCCATCCGGCACGGGCTCGCCTATCTGTCCGAAGACCGGAAGAGGGAGGGCCTCGCCCTGATGATGCCGGTTGCCGCGAACATCACGCTGGCAAATGTGCGCGCCATTGCGTCACGCACGGGCTTCCTGCGCTTTCGGGAGGAACACCAGGTCGCCGAACGATACGTCAAGGAACTGGCGATCCGGACACCATCGGTCAATCAGATCGTGCGCAATCTTTCCGGCGGCAACCAGCAAAAGGTCGTGATCGGCAAGTGGCTCTATCGTGGCTCAAAGATCCTCTTTTTCGACGAGCCGACACGCGGTATCGACGTTGGCGCGAAGTTCGCCATTTACGGGTTGATGGACCGGCTTGCCGCAGAGGGCGTCGGGGTCGTGCTGATCAGTTCCGAGTTGCCCGAACTGCTCGGCATGACGGATCGGATTGCCGTCTTCCATGAGGGCTGCATGACTGCGGTTCTCAATACCGCACATACCAGTCAGGAGGAAATCATGCACTACGCTTCGGGGCGCACCCATGCTTGAAATGACATCAGACTCGACCCAGGCCGCGAGGCAGACCGCCCAGCAACGGCGCCGCGACCTTATCCAGAAGTTTGCTGCATTGGGCAGCCTGATCGTGCTCCTGGCGGCATTTTCTGTAACGAGTTCGGCATTCTTCTCGGTCGGCAATCTGATGACCGTCTGCCTGCAGGTGACGTCCATCGCCTACCTCGGCGTTGCGGCTACGTGTGTCATCATCACCGGCGGCATCGACCTCTCGGTCGGCTCCGTTCTTGCGCTCGCGGGAGTTTCCGCAGCACTACTGACAAAGTCTGGCGCGCCCGTGCCGGTTGCGATGCTGTGCGGGGTACTGGTCGGCGCGCTGTGCGGGACCGTCAACGGAATCTGCGTGACACGTATGGGGTTGCCGCCGTTCATTGCGACACTGGGCATGATGCTCGTCGCGCGGGGTCTGGCGCTGCAGATCACCGGCGCGCGCCCGGTTTCAGATCTGGGCGACGCGTTTGGAGCACTCGGAAACGGGGCGCTGTTTCGCGTCTCCCATATTGGCGCAGACGGATTTCCGGACACAACGTTTCCGGGTATCCCTTATCCAGTCGTCATCATGATCGTCCTGTTCGTCGCAGTCTCGGTGTTGCTGTCAAAGACCTCGCTTGGCCGCCACATATACGCGGTGGGCTCGAACGCGGAAGCAGCGCGGCTTTCCGGCGTGAACGTTCAAGGCGTGACGCTTTTCACGTACGTCCTCTCCGGCGCCATGGCTGGGGTGACGGGCTGTGTGTTGATGTCCCGACTCGTCACCGGGCAACCCAACGAGGGTGTCATGTATGAGCTCGACGCGATTGCCAGTTCGGTCATCGGCGGCACTTCGCTGATGGGCGGTGTGGGGACGATCTCGGGAACGGCAATCGGGTCGTTCGTCATCGGTGTCCTGCGCAACGGACTCAACATGAACGGCGTATCGAGTTTCATCCAGCAGATCATCATCGGCGTCGTCATTCTCGGCACTGTCTGGATCGACCAGTTGCGAAATCGCAAGCGGTAATCACACGTAGTTCAACCACCATACGAAGTTCAACCACAAGAGAGGAGCGAGACATGCGAAAGCTTTCCCTGCTGACGGTATCGGCGATGTTGTGTGCAGCGTTCAGTACCGGCGCATATGCTGCAGGCGGCGAGATCGCCGTGATCGTCAAGACGGTCAACTCGAACTACTGGCAGAACGTGCAGAAGGGTGCGAACGCGGCGCTTGCCGAAACGAAGGGCTATACGATGACCTTCCAGGGGCCGGCCGCCGAGTCGGACATCGCCGACGAGGTAAACATGGTCGAGAACGCGGTCAACCGGCACGTGGCAGGTATCGTGCTGGCGCCTTCCGATCCTGACGCTCTCGTGCCTGCCATCAAGAAAGCCTGGGAAGCACATATCCCGGTGGTGCTGATCGACTCGGCAATCTCGGACTCAGGCAAACCGTATTACCAATCGTTCCTCTCGACCGACAACGAGAAGGCGGGCGAACTATGTGCCCAGGCATTGATCGCTCGCGTAGGACAGACGGGCAAAATTGCAGTCATGTCGTACGTGCCCGGCGCCGGATCGGAAGTTGGCCGGGTAGGCGGCTTCCGTAGATACATCGCGGCCCATTCGAAGCTGCAGATTGTCGGACCTTACTACTCGCAGTCGCAGATGGCGACAGCGCTGAACCAGACGACCGATGTGCTGTCCGCGAATCCGGATCTGAAGGGCATCTTCGGCGCGAACGAACCGACCGCGGTCGGCATGGGACGCGCGCTCAAGCAGGCAGGCAAGGCTGGCAAGCTGGTGGCGGTCGGTTTCGATGGCAATGAGGATCTGCAAGGCTTCGTTCGCGACGGCACCATCCAGGCGATTGCCGTTCAGGGGTCGTGGCAGATGGGGAACAAGGGAATCCAGACGGTGGTCGGCGTCATCGAACACAAGCCTGTCGCGAAGCTGGTCGATACCGGTGTCGTCATGGTCGACAAACCGAACCTCGACTCTCAGGAAGCGAAGAACGTCCTCTACTGATGGTGGCCGATCTGCGACGAAGCCATTTGGCCCGTCGCAGGGAGCCTTCACGGTATTCCCCTGACACCTGCCTCCCCGGTTTATGAACGCTTCCGAAAAACGCGCCTTACCGCGCAGCGGCCTCGAACTGACCAGGCTTGGCCTTGGCTGCTCCCAGCTTGGCGGGCTCTACCGTGCCATGCCGGCCACCGATGCCTACGCATTGGTCGACGCCGCCTGGTCCGCAGGCCTACGCTACTTCGATACCGCGCCGTATTACGGCTATACACTCTCCGAACGGCGCGTCGGGCAGGCACTCGCGGCGCGTCAGCGCAACGCTTTCACATTGAGCACGAAAGTGGGCCGTTTGATGCGCCCCGATGGCGGTGTCGAGCCCGGTGACGATGGCTGGGCCGAACCGCTGCCGTTTCGTCCCGTGTTTGACTACAGCTACGAGGGCATCATGCGCTCGTACGAAGACAGCCAGCAACGCCTCGGCCTCGCGCAAATCGATATCCTGTATGTCCATGACATCGGCAGTCTGACTCACGGCGATCGACATACGCACTACTGGAGCCAACTTACGGCCGGCGGTGGGTTTCGCGCGCTCGAGGAGCTACGCGCAGGCGGCGAAGTCCGCGCAGTCGGCCTTGGCGTCAACGAGTGGGAAGTCGCCGTTGATGCTTTGAACGAAGCGCCGCTCGACGTCATTCTGCTGGCCGGCCGGTACACCCTGCTCGAACAGGGCGCGCTGGAGCCGCTGCTCGATCGCTGCGCCCGCGTTGGCACAGGCGTCGTCGTGGGCGGGGTATTCAATTCCGGCGTACTCGCTGGCAACGGCAAGTTCAACTATTCGGATGCGCCAGCCGAAGTCGTCGGGAAGGTGCGTCGCCTTTCCGCTCTATGTGAGCGCTTCAATGTTCCACTTCCTGCGGCGGCGCTGCAGTTTCCATTCGCGCATGACGCTGTCGTTTCCTGCGTGATCGGTGCGCGTAGTGTTTCGCAGCTGCAGCAGAACATCACGTGGCTCGAACAACCCGTGCCGGCGGACTTCTGGGGCGCGCTTGGCCAGGAAGGGCTGATCGTCCCAGATGCGCCGGTTCCCGGGAGTCGTCAATGACGCCGCGCGTCGACGCACAAAGCACGTGCCGGCCACTGGCCTCCACGCGACCTGGATGCGATCTATCGGTGCACACCGAGCCACCATACCTGACCTGATCGTGAGGATATCAACATGCTTAGCGTGATCTGCGAATCACCCGGGGTACTGCGCGCCGAGGAGCGTGATCTGCCCGCGCGGGGTGACGGCGAAGTACTGATGCGGGTCAGCCGTGTCGGGATTTGCGGTACCGATCTGCATATTTTTACCGGCAGTCAACCCTACCTCCAATACCCGCGCGTAATGGGTCATGAGCTGTCCGCAGTGGTCGTCGAGGCGGAACCTGACTCGGGGTTCGCGGCTGGCGACGGCGTCTACGTCATGCCCTATCTGTCGTGTGGACACTGCGTCGCATGCCGTCAAGGCAAGACGAACTGCTGCGTCAACATCCAGGTGCTGGGTGTGCATCGCGATGGCGCACTGACCGAGTATCTCAGCGTGCCTGCGCAGTTCGTGCACAAGGCGCAAGGGGTGTCGCTCGATCAGGCGGCCATGCTCGAATTTCTTGCCATCGGCGCACATGCCGTGCGGCGTGCCGATGTGTCGCCCGGTCAACGGGTGCTGGTGGTTGGGGCTGGCCCGATTGGCATGGCGGCGATGATCTTTGCCAGGCTGCGCGGTGCCACGGTCGTTTGTCTGGACACGCGCGCGGACCGCCTTGAATTCTGCACGACGCATCTGGGCGTCGATGCAACGGTCGCGGTGGGGCCGGACGACGTGGCGCAACTCGCATCGCTCACGCATGGCGAGTTTTTTGATGTGGTCTTTGACGCGACCGGCAACATCGACGCGATGAACCGCGGCTTCGCCTTCGTCGCGCATGGCGGGAAATACACCCTCATCTCGATCGTGCCGGGTCAGGTGACATTCTCCGACCCGGAATTTCATAAGCGCGAGACCACGTTGCTTGCAAGCCGCAACGCTACCGCCAGCGACTTCGAAACCGTGCTGGAGGCGATGCGTGCGGGCCGCATTCCTGACCAGGCGTTGAATACGCACCGCATGCGCCTTGACGAGGTGCCCGACGCATTTCCGCGATTGCTGGAACCCGGGCAGACCGTTGTCAAGGCGTTGGTCGAATGTTGAATTGCACGGCGAAACAATCAGGACAGGCAGCATGAGCACACCCATTCTTCAGTTTGGCACCAGCCGGTTTCTGCTGGCCCATGTCGCTTTTTTCGTATCGCAGGCCCTTGAGCGCGGCGACGCGATTGGCGCAATCGCCGTTGTCCAGACCACGGGCAATCCGTCGAGCCGAGCGCGAGTTGCCGCACTTGCGCATACACGCAGTTATCCCGTCCGCATTCGGGGCAGGGAAGGCAGTGTGGCGGTCGATCGCGTCGTCGATTGCCACGCCGTCCAGAAGGCGTGGGTCGCCGATCTTGACTGGGCAGACATTCGTCGCGTCATGATCGAGGAGGTGCGGGTCATTGTCTCGAACACGGGCGATGCCGGTTACCGGCTTGACGACCGGGATTCGGCGGACATGCTTGTTGGCGACGAACAGGTGCCGCACAGCTTTCCGGTGAAGCTGATGGTTCTCCTGCATGCACGTTGGCAGGTGCGTCCCGATGATGGTGTGTCGATCTTTCCCTGCGAACTTGTCGAGAACAATGGCAACACGCTTCGCGATATCGTGCTCGGCGTGGCACGGCGATGGGGAATGCCGGCGACCTTTATCGGGTATCTGCAGCATAGCTGCGTCTGGGTAAACTCACTGGTCGACCGGATCGTGTCCGAGCCGATCGACCCGGTCGGCGCGATCGCGGAACCGTATGCGCTATGGGCCATCGAGCGGCGTACAGGCATGGAGTTGCCATGTGTGCACGAGCAGATTGTCGTGACAGACGACCTGCGTACCCATGAGCGTCTGAAGCTCTTCTTTCTCAATCTCGGCCACAGCTGGCTCGCCGATCGGTGGATCAACGAGCGCCGCCCGTCGAATGAAACGGTGCTGGTGGCGATGAGCGATCCCCGACTTCGGGACGGTATCGAGGGAGTCTGGCACGAGGAGGTCTTGCCGGTGTTCGACGCATTGGGCCTGCACAGTGCCGCGGCGCGCTACATCGAAAATGTGCGCGACCGGCTGCTCAATCCCTGGTTGGCTCATCGTATCGCGGACATTGCGACCAATCACGGAGAAAAGGTCAGACGGCGAATAAAGCCGTTGATCGAACTCGCGGATTCGTTGTCGCTTACGTCTACACAGCCGCGCTTGCGAAGCATGCTGGCCGCGCAGAACCGCCTGGACGCTATAGAAGGGAGGCACGCATCATGAACGCGGAGACGTTTCTGGTGCTTCACCGTGAAGACAACGTTGCAGTTGCGCTTCGCGCGCTGGATGCAGGCACGCAGATCGATACGAATGGGCAGCAGGTTCAGGTCTTGACGCCCGTGCCAGCCGGTCACAAGGTGGCGATACGGCACATCGCCCGCGGCGCGTCCGTGACAAAGTATCAGCAGACGATTGGCGTTGCGCTATGCGACATCGCTGCGGGCGAACACGTTCACGTACACAACGTCGCCATGCCTGAACGTCATGGGAGTGGGCAGTCGGGCCACGAAACGGCGCTTCGGGCTGCAGAGATCGACCGCTCCGACACGTTTCAGGGATTCGTGCGGCCGGACGGTCAGGTAGGAACGCGCAATTACATCGGCGTTATCGCGAGCGTCAACTGCTCGGCCAGTGTTTGTCATGCGATAGCGGATGCGTTCCGGGGGGCAGCCATGGAGGCCTTCGGAAACGTGGACGGTGTTGTCGCGATTACGCACCAGAGCGGATGCGGGATGTCGGCCTCCGGTGACGGAATCGCGATATTGCGTCGGACACTGGCCGGTTATGCGCGAAATCCCAATTTCGCGGCCGTGCTGTTTGTCGGACTGGGTTGTGAGGTCAATCAGGTCGAGGATCTCGCGGCATCGTTGCGAGCGGGCCATGACGGGTCGATCAGAACGCTCGTCATCCAGGACGCAGGCGGTGTCCGCGAGGCGGTGACGCGGGGAGCCGCGATCGTACACGAACTGCTCGAATTGGCAGATCGGGCCGTGCGCACAACAGTACCTGTGGCGCGGCTAAAAATCGGGCTGCAGTGCGGCGGTTCGGACGGGTACTCGGGAATCACCGCCAATCCCGCGCTCGGCGTGGCGGTCGACCTGATCGCACGCAATGGCGGCACCGCGATCCTGTCGGAGACGCCGGAGATTTACGGGGCAGAGCATCTGCTGACGGCACGGGCAGCGTCGGATGACGTCGCCGCGCGTCTGCTCGCAAAATTGCGGTGGTGGGAACGCTACGCGGCAGAAAATGGCGGCGAAATGAACAACAACCCGTCGCCCGGCAACAAGGCAGGTGGCATCACAACGATTCTTGAAAAGTCACTGGGAGCAGTCTCGAAAGCAGGCGGCACCGTACTGAACGCGGTCTACGACTACGCAGAGCCGGTATCTGAAAGCGGCCTCGTATTCATGGACACGCCGGGCTACGACCCGGTGTCGGCTACGGGGCAGATAGCGGGAGGGGCCAACCTGATCTGCTTTACGACTGGACGCGGCTCGGTCTTCGGTTCCAGGCCGGCTCCCACCATCAAGATCGCAACCACTACGCATCTGTTCGAGCGAATGCGCCCGGACATGGACTTCAACAGCGGCGACATCGTCGACGGTCGTCTGAGCGTCGAGGAAGCAGGGATGCAACTGTTCCAGTTCATTCTGGAGGTCGCATCGGGAAGGCGAACGCGCAGCGAGGAAAACGGAATCGGTGATCGCGAGTTCGTTCCCTGGCTGCGGGGAGCGATCATGTAACGGGCGATGCCCGGGTATGGTATGCGGGGAGCGGAGATGGACTTCACCTCTTACGGCGATTCGGCGTTAGCGCAGCGCTTAGCAATGCGACTGTGAGAGATGAGGTTAGCGATTCATTTGACGGCATGCATGGAACGCCATGCGGCAGCAAGCCACGCAAGGCGTGATCCCAGCTGAATGACTGCGGCACTTAAAACAGGAGTGATCGTGCGTTACTGCTTCGCCCTGGACCTGAAAGAAGATCCTGAGCTTATTACCCGTTATGAAGAACTTCACCGCCAGGTTTGGCCGGAAGTGATCCGGCACATACGAGACCAAGGCGTTCTGGACATGGAGATTTACCGTCTGGGAACCCGATTGCTCATGGTGATGGAAACAGACGACGCAATATATGACGCTGCCAGGATGGCGACTGCTGCTCAAAATAACCCCGTGGTCCAGCGGTGGGAGACGTTGATGTGGCAGTTTCAGGCGCCCACACCGTGGACGCCGTCCGGACAGAAGTGGATCGCGATGAGCCGGATATTCGACCTGGCACAGCAATAGAATCGCCGGAGAACGTGGCGCGGCGAAGGAATAAGAAGGAATAAATCAGGCTCATCGAGGACAGTGAACATGCCGTGGACAAACGGTGAGGCGCGTACGACGGGGGAACGGTATGTTCAAAGGCTTGACTTTCCGATCCAGCGTTACGCATGTGCGTGCCGCGTTCTTTGCGATTCCCCATGCTACCGCGTCAGCCGACCTCTCTTACCTGTGCTGATTCAGATGTGGATCGGAGAGGAGGGACTCTGGCTGCACCGTCAAGGCTGCCTGTAATTCCAACCTCATGCAGGCCTTGGGAACGATGCGTCGACTGACCTCAGTCCAGTGTGCGAAACACAAACGTTTTGGAGCGCATCCAAACGCAGTAAGGCCGTGCCACGCGGCCCCGTGGATTATCGATTGCCCGACGGCCGGACGTCGTGACGCCTCGCTTGTTTGTGCTTCGTGTTCCGACAGTGTCAACGCTTTTCTCGAATTCTCGTTGATTGAGTACGGGTTCAGCCTTCGCAACAAAGCGGGGGTAGCCATTCATTCAAGACTTGAGCTTCCTCTGCTGATGTCCAGAAAATCGATACTCATCGCATCAATCGGCGCCATGAACATCCTCGCGGCCTGCGTCTCTCAACCGGTTAACCACGACGCTAGCGGAGACGCGAAGCACACTGTGGTGGCCGTGCAAACAACGACTGGTATCGAGACGAAGCCGTTCGCACATCCGGGCCTGCTGCACAGTGAACAGGACTTTCAGCGCATGCGAGTCAACGTGGCGCAGGGAAAGCAGCCATGGCTGCAAGGTTGGCAGCGCTTGATCGCCAATCGTCACGCGTCGCTGGACTGGAAGGCAAGTCCCCAGGATGCGATCTATCGCGGCGAGGATCCCGAGCATGCGCAGAATTATTCGTCTTTGTTCAACGATGCAGCAGCGGCCTATGCGCTCGCGCTGCGCTGGAAAGTCTCGGGCGACGATGCCTATGCCGGCAAGGCCATCGCCATCCTGAATGCCTGGTCGCATAGCCTGAGGAAGATCGAGGGGAGTTCGGACAAGTTCCTCGCCTCCGGGATCTACGGCTACGAACTGGCTAACGCCGCGGAAATCCTGCGCACGTCGCCGCAATGGCAAGCGGCAGATTTTCATCGCTTCCAGTCGATGATGATTACTGTGTTCTATCCGATGAACCAGGACTTCCTGACCCGTCACAACGGCACGAAGGTCGATCACTACTGGGCGAACTGGGATCTTGCCAACATGACATCGATGCTGGCGATCGGCGTGCTCACCGACCGTCGGGACATCTATTCCGAAGCGGTCGAGTATTTCAAGCACGGCGCAGGCAACGGTTCCATCGAACACCTCGTCTGGAAGTTGTATCCGAACGGGCTCGGTCAGGTTCAGGAAAGCGGCCGCGACCAGGGACACACCATGCTCGACATCGCATTGGCGGGCGCGTTCTGTCAGATGGCCTGGAATCAGGGAGACGATCTGTTCGGATACGACCACGATCGTCTGCTGAAGGGAGCCGAATACGCTGCCCAATACAACCTGGGACATGAAGTGCCTTACACCCTGTATTCCGACAGTCTCGCGACACAGCTCGTGATTTCGCCTGCATCGAGAGGCAATACGCGGCCAATCTGGGAGTTGCTCTACAACCACTACGTGGTGTTGAAGAAACTCAAGGCGCCGGGCGTTGCCGAACACGCGCAGCGGGTGCGTCCGGAAGGCGGCGGTGGCGACTACGGCTCGACCAGCGGCGGCTTCGACCAACTTGGGTACGGCACGTTGACGTACACCCTCAAGTAAGTGATCCGCTTGCGTTTCCCGGATCAGATCTAGCGTGAATTTTCCGGGTTTGTCCCACTTGGGTGTGCCCAAAGATTAGTCCAGATGATGGCTAGGGCCTCCAATTGCGTATTGGCATCAATAGCGGACCCGTGGTCGCCGGTGTCATCGGCAGGCGAAAGCGTTCCGGCTAAGCGAACGGTCGGGGACAATCTGAGAGCGGCTCGCCTATTTGAATGATATGAACGCCCACACCTAGCCGTAGGCCTCGCGTGATCGGCTTGATGCTGGCAGCAAATAGCTATCGATCTGAGATTCAGGCTGATCATACTGGTTCACTCGGCCAATCGAAGGTGATCTGTCATGGCGCATACCGACGCGCGTGCGATCTGGATGGCCACCCATGTGGACTGCAAGGCCGTTGCCGTAAAAACCGAAGCCCAGCAGGCCGTGCTTGCGCTGCATCGTATGCGTCAGCAACTCGTGAAATTCCGCACGATGCAGATCAACAGTCTTCGCGGGCTGTTGAGCAAGTATGGCGAAGTGATGGGATGCGGTAGGGTAGCGCTCGACAAGGCAATAGTCGCAATTCTGGAAAGGTTGTCAGGACGCCTCCCCGCAATGTTGATCGACACGCTGGGAGAGCAATGGAGAGGTCTGGATGCGATCGACAAGCAGATCGGTCAGATCGAGCGGCGGCTTCGGGAGTGGATGAAGAACGATCAAGCAGCTAAGGCAATCGCGGCAATCCCAGGCGTGGGGTTGACCGGTTGAATCCGCCGTCTTGCGTCGCTGATGCCGGCTAGGGATAATCGGCGAGATTTCGCAAACGTACTCATTGTCCATCCGGCACCCATGGTGGACATGCGAACGCCTAGAACCGTTCACGAAATCCAAAGCTCACAATCGCCTGCGACTGCGTCGCCGCCGAGTGGCCGTCGCCCTTGTCCGAGACCGAAGCCGTGGCCGCTACTGGTTTACCGAGTGCATCGAGCGTCATGCCCGAAGCGTGCTGGTAGCCGGCTAGCAGATACACCGTCGAGCGCTTCGAGAGGTCATACAGCGCGCCCAGTGAGACGTTGTGGTATTGCGCCTCGTCTTCGATGCCGTCCACATGGCCGCCGCGCGTGTAGCTATAGCCTGCGAACAGATGTATGTGAGGTTGCACTTTCCACATGCCGAAAAGGCCGGCAATATTGAACGTCGCAGTTCCCGAATAGAGCGAGTTCGCACCGGCCTTGTATTGTACGTTGCTGTAGTTCGCGCCCACGATCGCCGGGCCGAAGTCCCAGGTCGCGCCAGCAGCCACGACTTGCTGCGACTGCGCGCTCGCGAAGCCTTCGTTGATCGACGAATTGAATGTTCCGTCATAGGTGCCTTACCACTTGCCGGATGTCGGGTCTTTGGGGCCAGTCTTGCTGTTATCCGAGTGCTCGTAACCCACGCCCACTTGCAGAGGGCCGTGCGCATAGCTGCCGCCCACGCTCCATGTGTTCTGGCTCTTGAGGCTGCCGGCCTGGCCGCCGAAGCCGTACAGCGCGCCGAACGTGAAGCCCGCATACTTCTTGCTCGTGTACTTGATCGAATTGTCGACGCGCGTGGTCTGGTCGAGATCGTCGATATCGCCCGGATGCGCGCCGAAGCCACCGATCGCGCTGACCGGAGCGACCGGCCCGACGAAGTCGTCGAGCGAGGTGTACTGGCGGCCCATCGTGAGCGAGCCGTACTGCGTGTCGGCGAGGCCAACGAACGCCTGACGGCCAAACAGGCGGCCGCCCTGACCCTCGGTGCCGTTGGTGATGTCGAAACCGTCTTCGAGCACGAAGATCGCGGCGAGCCCGTTGCCGAGTTCTTCCTTGCCCCTGAGTCCCCAGCGGCTGCCTGAGAGATTCCCGCTCGTCACTGCCGCATTTGAATGGCCCTGGCCCGCGCCGGTGCTGCCGGTGCGTTCGTTGCTGCGGTAGGTAATACCTGCATCGACGATGCCGTAGAGCGCGACGGAGCTTTGCGCCGCCGCTGTTCCTGCTAGCGACAAGAGAATTGGTGTAGAAATCAGATGCTTTTTCATCATGTGCTATCTCGACAATTAACAATGGACCGTTACATAAGTGGAACGGCCGAGTCGGCCCGCGGCAGGCGCTGGACGAAAGCGCGATTGAAAGCGCCAGCGAGTTACCCCGTTGGCGTTAGCGTTAGTGTTTGAGCGAGGCGCCCGGCGGCAGCTCCGGCGTGCTCACGGTGATGGTCTTGCGGACCTTCGCGACGTCTTCGGCACGCACTGGCGCGCCGGTGTTGCCCCAGCTCGCACGCACGAAGGTGGACACGTCGGCCACTTCCTGGTCGGACAGACGCCAGCCGAACGGCGGCATCGTGAACGACGAGGGCGCGGATTGCGTGCCTTCGAGCGCGCTGCCTGCGAGCAGCACGTGAATCAGCGAAGTGGGGTCCTTGCCCTGCACGACCGGGTTGCCGCCGAGCGCCGGGAACACGCGCGTGTAGCCGCGTCCGTCGCTGCGGTGGCAGGCCATGCAGTTGTCGCGATAGACCGCTGCGCCGCGTGCGCTCGCGTCGCCG